>NZ_CP060416.1:0-5038687 GCF_014298095.1 Serratia sp. JUb9
AGAACTCCCTATAATGCGCCTCCACTGACCGGGAACAACGACTGACAAGCCGCCGGGTCAGCGAGAAGAAAGCGAAATAAACGCTTGACTCTCCGGGCGAAAAGCGTAGTATACGCAGCCCGCGCCGATGAGAATTATCTCCGGCGATGCTCTTTAACAATTTATCAGACAATCTGTGTGGGCACTCACAAGACGATATCCAGCATCCTCGGATGCAAAAAATATCAAGTCTTGAAGAGTGACTAACTGAAGTAAAATTCATGCAGTAAATCTTTGAGCAACAGCTATTAACTTAGCGAATCAAGCTTTTAATTGAAGAGTTTGATCATGGCTCAGATTGAACGCTGGCGGCAGGCCTAACACATGCAAGTCGAGCGGCAGCGGAAAGTAGCTTGCTACTTTGCCGGCGAGCGGCGGACGGGTGAGTAATGTCTGGGAAACTGCCCGATGGAGGGGATAACCACTGGAAACGGTGGCTAATACCGCATAACGTCTTCGGACCAAAGTGGGGGACCTTCGGGCCTCACACCATCGGATGTGCCCAGATGGGATTAGCTAGTAGGTGGGGTAATGGCTCACCTAGGCGACGATCCCTAGCTGGTCTGAGAGGATGACCAGCCACACTGGAACTGAGACACGGTCCAGACTCCTACGGGAGGCAGCAGTGGGGAATATTGCACAATGGGCGCAAGCCTGATGCAGCCATGCCGCGTGTGTGAAGAAGGCCTTCGGGTTGTAAAGCACTTTCAGCGAGGAGGAAGGGTAGTGTCTTAATACGGCACTACATTGACGTTACTCGCAGAAGAAGCACCGGCTAACTCCGTGCCAGCAGCCGCGGTAATACGGAGGGTGCAAGCGTTAATCGGAATTACTGGGCGTAAAGCGCACGCAGGCGGTTTGTTAAGTCAGATGTGAAATCCCCGAGCTTAACTTGGGAACTGCATTTGAAACTGGCAGACTAGAGTCTCGTAGAGGGGGGTAGAATTCCAGGTGTAGCGGTGAAATGCGTAGAGATCTGGAGGAATACCGGTGGCGAAGGCGGCCCCCTGGACGAAGACTGACGCTCAGGTGCGAAAGCGTGGGGAGCAAACAGGATTAGATACCCTGGTAGTCCACGCCGTAAACGATGTCGATTTGGAGGCTGTGCCCTTGAGGCGTGGCTTCCGGAGCTAACGCGTTAAATCGACCGCCTGGGGAGTACGGCCGCAAGGTTAAAACTCAAATGAATTGACGGGGCCCGCACAAGCGGTGGAGCATGTGGTTTAATTCGATGCAACGCGAAGAACCTTACCTACTCTTGACATCCAGAGAACTTAGCAGAGATGCTTTGGTGCCTTCGGGAACTCTGAGACAGGTGCTGCATGGCTGTCGTCAGCTCGTGTTGTGAAATGTTGGGTTAAGTCCCGCAACGAGCGCAACCCTTATCCTTTGTTGCCAGCGGTTCGGCCGGGAACTCAAAGGAGACTGCCAGTGATAAACTGGAGGAAGGTGGGGATGACGTCAAGTCATCATGGCCCTTACGAGTAGGGCTACACACGTGCTACAATGGCGTATACAAAGAGAAGCGAACCTGCGAAGGCAAGCGGACCTCATAAAGTACGTCGTAGTCCGGATTGGAGTCTGCAACTCGACTCCATGAAGTCGGAATCGCTAGTAATCGTAGATCAGAATGCTACGGTGAATACGTTCCCGGGCCTTGTACACACCGCCCGTCACACCATGGGAGTGGGTTGCAAAAGAAGTAGGTAGCTTAACCTTCGGGAGGGCGCTTACCACTTTGTGATTCATGACTGGGGTGAAGTCGTAACAAGGTAACCGTAGGGGAACCTGCGGTTGGATCACCTCCTTACCTAAAGATATCCTGACTGTGCAGTGTCCACACAGATTGTCTGATGAAAAGAACGAGCAAAGCGTCTGCGAAGCCGACATATATCGTGTCCCCTTCGTCTAGAGGCCTAGGACACCGCCCTTTCACGGCGGTAACAGGGGTTCGAATCCCCTAGGGGACGCCACTTGCTGATATCGGGTGAAAGACGGTATCAAACGATATCTCAAAACTGGCTTGCGAGTCATGTTTGAGATATTTGCTCTTTAACAATCTGGAACAAGCTGAAAATTGAAACATGGCAGCTGAAACTTGTCCCCCGTAGATGTTCGGGATGAGGAGTAACCTGTCATAGAGTCTCTCAAATGTAGCAACGCGACGATGTCGAAAGACACCTTCGGGTTGTGAGGTTAAGTGACTAAGCGTACACGGTGGATGCCTAGGCAGTCAGAGGCGATGAAGGGCGTGCTAATCTGCGAAAAGCGTCGGTAAGGTGATATGAACCGTTACACCCGACGATACCCGAATGGGGAAACCCAGTGTGTTTCGACACACTATCATGTCATGAATACATAGTGGCATGAGGCGAACCGGGGGAACTGAAACATCTAAGTACCCCGAGGAAAAGAAATCAACCGAGATTCCCCCAGTAGCGGCGAGCGAACGGGGAAGAGCCCAGAACCTGAATCGGCTTGTGTGTCAGTGGAAGCGTCTGGAAAGTCGCACAGTAAAGGGTGATAGTCCCGTACACGAAGATGCACAGGTCGTGAGTTCGATGAGTAGGGCGGGACACGTGTTATCCTGTCTGAATATGGGGGGACCATCCTCCAAGGCTAAATACTCCTGACTGACCGATAGTGAACCAGTACCGTGAGGGAAAGGCGAAAAGAACCCCGGCGAGGGGAGTGAAATAGAACCTGAAACCGTGTACGTACAAGCAGTGGGAGCACCTTCGTGGTGTGACTGCGTACCTTTTGTATAATGGGTCAGCGACTTATATTTTGTAGCAAGGTTAACCGAATAGGGGAGCCGTAGGGAAACCGAGTCTTAACTGGGCGTCTAGTTGCAAGGTATAGACCCGAAACCCGGTGATCTAGCCATGGGCAGGTTGAAGGTTGGGTAACACTAACTGGAGGACCGAACCGACTAATGTTGAAAAATTAGCGGATGACTTGTGGCTGGGGGTGAAAGGCCAATCAAACCGGGAGATAGCTGGTTCTCCCCGAAAGCTATTTAGGTAGCGCCTCGTGAACTCATCTTCGGGGGTAGAGCACTGTTTCGGCTAGGGGGCCATCCCGGCTTACCAAACCGATGCAAACTCCGAATACCGAAGAATGTTATCACGGGAGACACACGGCGGGTGCTAACGTCCGTCGTGAAGAGGGAAACAACCCAGACCGCCAGCTAAGGTCCCAAAGTCATGGTTAAGTGGGAAACGATGTGGGAAGGCACAGACAGCCAGGATGTTGGCTTAGAAGCAGCCATCATTTAAAGAAAGCGTAATAGCTCACTGGTCGAGTCGGCCTGCGCGGAAGATGTAACGGGGCTAAACCATGCACCGAAGCTGCGGCAGCGACGCTTATGCGTTGTTGGGTAGGGGAGCGTTCTGTAAGCCGTTGAAGGTGTGCTGCGAGGCATGCTGGAGGTATCAGAAGTGCGAATGCTGACATAAGTAACGATAATGCGGGTGAAAAACCCGCACGCCGGAAGACCAAGGGTTCCTGTCCAACGTTAATCGGGGCAGGGTGAGTCGACCCCTAAGGCGAGGCTGAAAAGCGTAGTCGATGGGAAACAGGTTAATATTCCTGTACTTGGTGTTACTGCGAAGGGGGGACGGAGAAGGCTAGGCTAGCCGAGCGACGGTTGTCTCGGTTTAAGCGTGTAGGGGGAGTGACCTGGTAAATCCGGTTGCTTGTTAACCCTGAGGCGTGATGACGATGCACTACGGTGCAGAAGTAGTTGATGCCAAGCTTCCAGGAAAAGCCTCTAAGCTCCAGGTAACACGAAATCGTACCCCAAACCGACACAGGTGGTCAGGTAGAGAATACCCAGGCGCTTGAGAGAACTCGGGTGAAGGAACTAGGCAAAATGGTGCCGTAACTTCGGGAGAAGGCACGCTGGCGCGTAGGTGAAGTCCCTTGCGGATGGAGCTGAAGCCAGTCGCAGATACCAGCTGGCTGCAACTGTTTAATAAAAACACAGCACTGTGCAAACACGAAAGTGGACGTATACGGTGTGACGCCTGCCCGGTGCCGGAAGGTTAATTGATGGGGTTATGGGTAACCAGAAGCTCTTGATCGAAGCCCCGGTAAACGGCGGCCGTAACTATAACGGTCCTAAGGTAGCGAAATTCCTTGTCGGGTAAGTTCCGACCTGCACGAATGGCGTAATGATGGCCAGGCTGTCTCCACCCGAGACTCAGTGAAATTGAACTCGCTGTGAAGATGCAGTGTACCCGCGGCAAGACGGAAAGACCCCGTGAACCTTTACTATAGCTTGACACTGAACATTGAGCCTTGATGTGTAGGATAGGTGGGAGGCTTTGAAGTGTGGACGCCAGTCTGCATGGAGCCAACCTTGAAATACCACCCTTTAATGTTTGATGTTCTAACTCGGCCCCCTAATCGGGGGTGAGGACAGTGTCTGGTGGGTAGTTTGACTGGGGCGGTCTCCTCCCAAAGAGTAACGGAGGAGCACGAAGGTTAGCTAATCACGGTCGGACATCGTGAGGTTAGTGCAAAGGCATAAGCTAGCTTGACTGCGAGAGTGACGGCTCGAGCAGGTGCGAAAGCAGGTCTTAGTGATCCGGTGGTTCTGAATGGAAGGGCCATCGCTCAACGGATAAAAGGTACTCCGGGGATAACAGGCTGATACCGCCCAAGAGTTCATATCGACGGCGGTGTTTGGCACCTCGATGTCGGCTCATCACATCCTGGGGCTGAAGTAGGTCCCAAGGGTATGGCTGTTCGCCATTTAAAGTGGTACGCGAGCTGGGTTTAGAACGTCGTGAGACAGTTCGGTCCCTATCTGCCGTGGGCGTTGGAAGATTGAGAGGGGTTGCTCCTAGTACGAGAGGACCGGAGTGAACGCACCACTGGTGTTCGGGTTGTCATGCCAATGGCATTGCCCGGTAGCTAAGTGCGGAAAAGATAAGCGCTGAAAGCATCTAAGCGCGAAACTTGCCTCAAGATGAGTCTTCCCTGGGCCTTTAAGGCCCCTGAAGGAACGTTTAAGACTAAGACGTTGATAGGCTGGGTGTGTAAGTGCAGCGATGCATTGAGCTAACCAGTACTAATGAACCGTGAGGCTTAACCTTACAACACCGAAGGTGTTTTAGAGACGGATGACAAAATCGTCGGGAACGATTTTGAACAACGCGGAGCGTTGGCCCCGAAGGGGTGAGTATCAGGATGATACGAATAATTTTCAGCGAAGTTCCGAGATTGGATTGACTGGCGACGTGGAAGCGTTGCGGGTTGATTGAAACAGAATTTGCCTGGCGGCAATAGCGCGGTGGTCCCACCTGACCCCATGCCGAACTCAGAAGTGAAACGCCGTAGCGCCGATGGTAGTGTGGGGTCTCCCCATGCGAGAGTAGGACACTGCCAGGCATCAAACAAAGTAAGAAGCCTCATGCGAAAGCATGAGGCTTTTTGCGTTTGGTCAGAAAAAATAAACCTGCAGGCAATCATTGCCTGCGGGTTTATTTATTCAGCCAGCTAACAATAAAATCGGCAATTCTCGCCGGATCGTTGATATCAAGTTGGGCGCCGGCAAAATCCAACGTACGATCGCCGGCCACTGCAATCACATAGTTATCCTGGATATCTTCGAACGGTTGACCTATTTCGTCACGGTAGAGGATGATTTTACTTATTGGCTCATGTTTAAAGCCTTCAACCAAAATGAGATCGACATTATTGTGATCGAAGCGGCTTGCCAGATAGTGAAGGTCGAGCGGTCGTTGTTCCGGCGTTTCCGTCATCAGCGCCCAGCGGCGATCGCTGGCAACCAGGGTTTGATCGGCCCCCGCCTTACGGAGTTCATAACTGTCCTTTCCTGGCGTATCGATATCCATATCATGATGGGTATGCTTTATCAGCCCGACCCTGATGCGTTTTTCTCGCAGCAGCGGGATTAGCTGCTTGAGTAGCGTGGTCTTGCCGGTGCCACTATAAGCGGCAATCGCCAGCAGCGGCGTGGTGAACTTAGTCATTGCTGAGCCCCTTCTCCTGCTGCCAGCGCCGGCAGTCATCGGGAGTATTCAGGTTCTGAAAGGCATGAGATCGATCGTTGAATACCACCTGCTTGGCGGCAACCTCTTTGAGGAACAGCATCAGCTTACGTTCTCCCCGCGCTAAATACTCGGCCAAATGCGGCGCCAGGCTTGCATGCAGCAACGCCAGCGTTGGGTGTGCGCGCTCACCGTCGCTGGCATAGGCCGCTAATGCCTGTTGCTTGCCTTGCCATAACGTCTCAACCAGCGTGAGCGGTAAATCGGGCACGTCGCAGGGGACAAAGGCCACCCAGTCGGTTTTTGCCGACCGTAAGCCGGCCAGCATGCCAGCCAGCGGCCCGGCGAAATCTGTCGTCAGATCGCCGACCACCGGCAAACCGCTCTGTTGGTAAACTGCCTGATTACGATTAGCGCTGATGATAACGGCACCAACCTGTGGCGCCAGACGTGCGAGCGCATAGCGATAAAGCGGGAGTCCGCCAAGCGAGATTAATCCCTTATCTTCCCCTCCCATACGTGTGGCTCTGCCGCCTGCCAGAATTACTCCAGTTATATCTGTGTGCATAACACCATTCCTTCTTGAAGCCTGCGCCCTGATTGTAGCGCTAAAGCCACCCGGACATCAGGATTTACCTTTATTGACAAGCTGTTCCTTTCCCTGTGCTGACAAGCCTGCTACTTTGTGGGTTTATTAACTTCATTGGACGAATGAGTATGAAAACGCATCGCGTGGATGAATTGATTGAGCTATTGCATCCGGCCTGGCAGGAACAGCCCGACCTCAATCTGATGCAGTTTCTGCAAAAACTGGCGCAGGAAGCGGGTTTCCAGGGCAATTTGGCCGAGTTAAGCGATGATATTTTAATTTATCATCTGAAAATGCGCGGCAGCGCCGCGACGGAACAGATCCCCGGCCTGAAAAAAGACTACGAAGAAGATTTCAAAACGGCATTATTGCGCGCTCGCGGCGTGATTAAGGACTAGCTTTGCTGCGGTGCAGGGGCATCTGATGCTACTATTTTTCATTCCCGTCCCCCGTGCTGTCATCAGGCTAAAATGAATGTTGTTATGAACGATTCTGCGTTTAATTTTGATACCCTTTCTCCCGATCTGATTATGGCCGCATTAGAAGGGGTTGGTCTGCGCGTTGATTCCGGGCTGACGGCGCTCAACAGTTATGAAAACCGCGTTTATCAGTTTACCGATGAAGAACGTCGTCGCTATGTGGTGAAGTTTTATCGTCCCGAGCGCTGGAACGCCGCGCAGATAGAGGAAGAGCATCAGTTCTCGCTCGACCTGGCCAATGCCGAAGTGCCTGCGGTTGCACCGTTACGGCTGCAGGGGAAAACGTTACAGAGCTTCGGTGGCTTCTATTTTACCGTTTTCCCCAGCGTCGGCGGACGGCAGTATGAGATAGATAATCTCGATCAGCTGGAATGGGTAGGCCGCTTTTTGGGGCGCATCCACCAAACCGGTCGAGAAAAGCTGTTTGCCGAGCGTCCGACTATCGGTATTGAGGAGTACCTCACCGCCCCCAGAGAGATTCTGGCGAGCTGTGATTTGGTGCCGGCGGCACAGCGAGAGGCCTTCCTTGGCGCGACGGATACGTTGATTCAGGCTATTAAGCAGAGTTGGCACCTGGACTGGCAACCGCTGCGTTTGCACGGTGATTGCCATCCGGGCAATATCCTGTGGCGCGATGGCCCGCTGTTCGTCGATCTTGACGATGCGCGCAATGGTCCTGCGGTGCAGGATCTTTGGATGCTGCTGCACGGTGAGCGTAGCGAGCAGCTGTTGCAGTTGGATATATTGTTAGAAGCCTATGGCGAGTTTGCCGAGTTCGATCGACGTGAACTGGCGCTGATTGAGCCGCTACGTGCGATGCGCATGGTGTATTACCTGGCATGGGTGGCGCGTCGCTGGCAGGATCCTGCATTCCCAAGAAGTTTTCCGTGGATGGCGGAGTCTGATTTCTGGTTGTCTCAGACCGCGACATTTACTGAACAGGCTAAGCTGCTACAGGAACCTCCTCTGCAGTTGATGCCGATGTATTGAAGATTTAACACAATGGAGAGTTTAGTCTTATGAAAAAGATTTGGTTGGCGCTCGTTGGTATGGTTATGGCGTTTAGCGCCTCCGCCGCGCAGTTTAGCGATGGTACCCAGTATGTGACCCTGGATAAGCCGGTAACCGGCGAGCCGCAGGTGCTGGAGTTCTTCTCGTTCTACTGCCCGCACTGCTACCAGTTTGAAGAGGTTTACCATGTTTCAGACGCGGTGAAAAAAGCGCTGCCGGCGGGCACCAAAATGACCAAGTACCACGTTGAGTTCCTGGGCCCGCTGGGCAAACAGCTGACTCAGGCATGGGCCGTGGCGATGGCGCTGGGCGTGGAAGACAAGATCACCCAGCCAATGTTTGAAGCGGTACAGAAAACTCAAACCGTGCAGACGCCGGACGATATTCGCAACGTGTTTGTGAAGGCGGGCGTGAAGGCAGAGGACTATGACGCGGCGCTGAACAGCTTTGTGGTGAAGTCTTTGGTCGTTCAGCAGGAAAAAGCTGCGGAAGATCTGCAGCTGCGCGGTGTGCCAGCGGTATTTGTTAACGGTAAATACATGGTTAAGAACGACGGTCTGGATACCAGCTCAATGGATGCATACGTGAAGCAGTTTGCTGACGTGGTTAAATTCCTGAGCGAAAAGAAATAACCTTTCCTTAATCCGAACGTTGCAACGCCGGTCATTGACCGGCGTTTTTCGTTTGGCGTTTTAGCTTATCCAATAAGCGGTCTTTTTCCTGCCAGAGCGTATTTAGCCAGAGCTGGAATTGCCGTTTATATTGTTTATCGTTGAAGTAATCGCCATGCAGGCTTTCATCGATAGGCAAGGTTTCAATGCGCACCACGATCCGCTTCAGACGTCCGCAGAGCATGTCCAGAAACGGACGTTCGCTGTTATCCGGATAGTGCAGCGTAACGTTGAGTACTTTGTCGAACTGGCTGCCCAGTGCGCTGAGGGTAAAGGCGATGCCGGCGGCCTTTGGCGCCAGTAAATTGCGATAGGGCGAATTGGTTTTAATTTTTTTCGCTTCGGTAAAGCGGGATCCTTCCACGAAATTGACGATGGTAGTCGGCCGCAGGCGAAACTTTTCGCAAGAGCGGCGGGTGGTTTCGATATCCTGGCCGCGTTTTTCCGGGTGCTTAAGTAAATAAGCGCGTGAATAGCGTTTCATAAATGGCATATCCAGCGCCCAGCAGGCCAGGCCGACAAAAGGCACCCAGGCGAGCTGCTGCTTAAGAAAGTATTTATTCATCGGGGCATGATTGCGAAATAGCACACACAGCACGACGATATCTGACCAGCTTTCATGGTTGCTGATCAGCAGATACCAGTTCTTGCGGCTTAATCCTTCTAACCCTTCAATATCCCAGCTAAGCTGCGGGTTGATGCGTAGCAGCAGAGCCAGCCCCTGGCACCAACACCACATCATAAAATCTGCAAAGGCGGAAATGCCCCGCCAGATCGCCGGTACGGGAACCAATAGTTTTACAATACCGGCCAGCGTGATGGGAATGGAACACAATACCGTCAACAGGATGGTCAATAAGGTAGAAATAATAAAAATAACAGGGGCTAACAATCTTGGCATGGTTATCGGTTGACGGTTGGTTGGAGACAGCGTTGCAGGCATACCATACGCTTCCGCGCGTGAAGGGCGCATTTTAGCAGAAACAGGGGGAGGAAAGCGCCCACAAAGCGTAACTGTTTTCTTTGGCGCCATGCGGGGTTCGCCTTCGCTGCGTTTTTTATGGTCACAATTTGCTGAATTTTCGTGCAACCTTTCCAGATTGTGCTAGGGTAATTGAGGCGCCGAATTTGATTAACGGCGTGCGAAACTACACGTGTAACTTATATCCACAAATCTCAAAAAATGAAAATTATGGCGGCTAAGCGATGCTTACCATAAAACGCCATGATTTTATTGACTTTTTTATTTGTTATTATAACAACTAACCCATTGTTATAATTCATTCTCTTTTCTATGCACAAAGTTATCCACAGGAAAGATCCTGCGGATCGCTTTGCAAGAGGCGATCATTTTTCATCGTAATGCGCGCTAAGGATCGTCTCCGACGGCTAGCTATGGCATCCTTACCGTAAGTCCATCATCAAAAAGAAACGCTATGGCCCAGATTGCTGAAAACCCTTTGATCCTGGTAGATGGTTCCTCTTACCTCTATCGTGCCTATCATGCCTTCCCGCCGCTGACTAACTCTGCCGGTGAACCGACCGGCGCCATGTACGGCGTGCTGAATATGTTGCGTAGCCTGCTGCAGCAGTACGCGCCAACCCATGTGGCGGTAGTGTTCGATGCCAAAGGCAAAACTTTCCGCGATGAATTGTTCGCGGAGTACAAGTCCCACCGTCCGCCAATGCCTGACGATCTGCGTGCGCAGATCGAACCTTTACACCGCATGGTCAAGGCGATGGGGCTGCCGCTGCTGGTGACGCCGGGCGTTGAGGCTGATGATGTCATAGGCACGCTGGCGCTGCAGGCGGAAAAAGCCGGCCATGCCGTTTTGATCAGCACCGGCGATAAAGATATGGCGCAGCTGGTGACGCCAAACGTTACGCTGATCAACACCATGAACAACACTATTCTGGGGCCGCAGGAAGTGTGTGATAAATACGGCATTCCGCCGGAATTGATCATTGATTTCCTGGCGCTGATGGGCGATTCCTCCGATAACATCCCCGGCGTACCGGGCGTGGGTGAGAAAACAGCACAGGCGCTGCTGCAAGGGCTGGGCGGGCTGGATACGCTGTATGCCAATCTGGACAGCATTGCGGCCCTGAGTTTCCGCGGCGCCAAAACCATGGCCGCCAAGCTGGAACAGAACAAAGAGGTGGCCTACCTCTCCTATCAGCTGGCGACCATCAAAACCGATGTTGAGCTGGAGGTGGGCTGCAGCGAACTGAACGTCTTGCCGCCGGATGTCGATCAGCTGCATCAGCTGTTCAAACAGTATGAGTTTAAGCGTTGGCTGGCGGACGTTGAGTCCGGCACCTGGCTGCAGGGTAAAAAAGGCGGCGCCAAGGCAGCCAGCGCGGCAAAATCATCCGGCGCAGCGGCGGAGACGCCAAAAGCCGCGGTGGAAGCCAAACTGTCACAGGATGGCTATGTCACCATCCTGGATGAAAAAACGTTTGCCGAATGGCTGGAACGGCTGAAAAAAGCCGAGCTGTTCGCCTTCGATACCGAAACCGATGGCCTGGATACGCAGAGTGCGAACCTGATTGGCCTGTCGTTCGCGATTGAGCCCGGCATTGCCGCTTATCTGCCGGTGGCACATGACTATCTGGATGCGCCGGAGCAGCTGGATCGCGCTTATGTGCTGGAAACGCTAAAGCCGCTGCTGGAAGATGAGAAAGCGCTGAAAGTCGGTCAGAACCTGAAGTTCGACAAGAGCCTGCTGGCGCGGTATGACATCAATCTGCGCGGTATCGCTTATGACACCATGCTGGAATCCTACGTACTGGACAGCGTCGGCGGCCGTCATGATATGGACAGCCTGGCCGATCGCTATCTCGACCATAAAACCGTCACCTTTGAAGAGATTGCCGGCAAAGGCAAGAATCAGCTGACATTCAATCAGATTGCATTGGAGCAGGCGGCACCGTACGCGGCAGAAGATGCGGATGTCACCCTGCAGCTGCATTTGGCCATGTGGCCGAAGCTGAAAGAGAGTGACGGCCAGCGCAAAGTGTTCAGCGAGATTGAGATGCCGCTACTGCCGGTGCTTTCCCGTATCGAGCGTACCGGCGTGCTGATCGATCAGCATATTCTGGCGACCCATTCACAGGAACTGACCAAGCGGCTGGCCGAGCTGGAAACGCAGGCGCACGAGCTGGCGGAAGAGCCGTTTAACCTGGCATCGACCAAGCAGCTGCAGGCGATTTTGTATGAGAAGCAAAAGCTGCCGGTGTTGAAAAAGACGCCGGGGGGCGCGCCGTCGACCAATGAGGAAGTGCTGGCCGAGCTGGCGCTGGACTACCCGCTGCCAAAAGTGATTCTGGAATATCGCGGACTGGCGAAGCTGAAGTCCACCTATACCGACAAGCTGCCGCAGATGATCAATCCGGTCAGCGGCCGGGTGCATACGTCATATCATCAGGCGGTGACCGCTACCGGCCGGCTGTCATCAAGCGATCCGAACCTGCAGAACATCCCGGTGCGTAATGAGGAAGGGCGGCGTATTCGCCAGGCGTTTATCGCGCCGAAGGGATACCGCATTCTGGCTGCCGACTACTCACAGATTGAGCTGCGCATTATGGCGCATCTGTCGCAGGATGAGGGGCTGCTGAAAGCCTTTGCCGCCGGTGAGGACATTCACCGGGCTACGGCTGCTGAAGTCTTTGGCGTGCCGTTGGATAAGGTCACCGGTGAACAGCGCCGCAGCGCCAAGGCGATCAACTTCGGCCTGATCTACGGCATGAGCGCCTTTGGTCTGGCGCGCCAACTGGGGATTCCGCGTAATGAAGCGCAGCGCTATATGGATCTCTATTTTGAGCGCTATCCTGGCGTGCTGGATTATATGGAGCGTACGCGTCAGCAGGCTTCCGAGCAGGGGTTCGTCAGCACGCTGGATGGCCGCCGGCTCTATCTGCCGGATGTGCGTTCCAGCAACGGTATGCGCCGTAAGGCAGCGGAGCGTGCGGCGATCAATGCGCCGATGCAGGGCACTGCGGCCGATATCATCAAACGCGCGATGATTGCCGTGGATAGCTGGCTGCTGGAACAGAAGGAACCGCTGGTGCGCATGATTATGCAGGTGCACGATGAACTGGTGTTTGAAGTACACGAGTCGGTGCTGGAAGAAGCCAGCCAGCGCATTCGCGACCTGATGGAAAGTAGCATGACGCTGGCGGTGCCGCTAAAAGTGGACGTAGGCACCGGGAATAACTGGGAAGAAGCGCATTAATTACGCAACTGTCCGAACGTTACGCTAAACGGCGAAAAACCCAGCTATTTTCGTAATTTAGCTACATTATACGGCGATTGTTTCCGCAACATCGCCGTTATTCCCCCCTTCTTGCTGTAACTAAACTACAGAAAATTCTTTTGCCTCGTGAAAAAATGATGTAAAGTTACAGGCGTAGGGTACAGAGGTAAGATGTTCTATCTTTCAGACCTTTTACTTCACGTAATCGGATTTGGCTGAATATTAGCCGCCCCAGTCAGTATTGACTGGGGCGTTTTTTATTGTAAAAACAGAATATTAACCGATTTATGGTGTTGCCTCTCCGCGGAGTTCCCCGACTATTGCCTCTCACTGGCCGCCATGTTTCTGCCATATCGTCATAACTTTTTCTGATGATTTTTGGTCAGATCTGTAATTAGATAACAAAACCTTCTGACGCGATCAAAAAAGGGCCCGCTGACGGACCCTTGTTATCATGTGGCCTGCGGTGTTACTCGCCGCCGATATCGTCTTCTTCCGGCAGAACTTCCGGCGGGATTTCGTTGAACCAGGTGTTCAGTTTCTGGCTCAGCTTATCGACGCCCAGTTTTTTCAGTGAAGAGAACGGCTCGACCTGAACATCGCCCATAAATGCCAGTACTGCCTCACGCACCATGTTGACCTGTGCTTTGCGCGCGCCGGAAGCCAGCTTGTCGGCTTTGGTCAGCAGCACCAGAACCGGTGTACCGACATCCACCGCCCACTGAATCATTTGCTGGTCGAGATCTTTGAGCGGATGGCGGATATCCATCAGCACGACCAGCCCTTTCAGGCTATTGCGCATTTGCAGGTATTCACCCAGCGCACGCTGCCATTTGCGCTTCATCTCTTCCGGCACCTCGGCGTAACCATAACCCGGCAGGTCGACCAGACGGATTCCGTCTTCTACTTCAAACAGGTTGATAAGCTGGGTGCGTCCCGGGGTTTTACTGGTGCGCGCCAGGCCCTTCTGGTTAGTCAGCGTATTCAGCGCGCTGGACTTGCCGGCGTTAGAGCGGCCGGCGAATGCCACTTCGATCCCTGCATCCGGCGGCAGATGACGGATGTCGGGCGCACTGGTGACGAAATGGGTCATGTGGTAGTTGTAATTTTTGCTGGTCAAAATGTTTCGTCTCCAAGTGAAGAAGGGCTTTCTGGTGGGCGATTATAACTGCATCAGCGTGAAAAAGGGGCGCTTTCTCCGATTTTCAGCCCCAGAGCGATAATTTTCCGTTGGGAAAACCGCATCGGCGTGTAAGACATTTGCCATTCCAATAGGGGGATATGTCGCTTTATTTATCGGCTATAAACTTATATTTTCTTAAAAAACAAACAATTGTTTTTTGCTGGGTGTAAATAGTCCGCCTAATGCGCGGTGAGTACCTTGAGCGCGGGCGTAATCCGCGTAAAGTAGCGCCCAACGCAGGATGTGAAGGAATCGGGAACGTTCAGGATGAGCGAAAAACCTCAGGGAGCGCACAGGAAGTGCGATGAGTGACAGGATGACTTCAAACGGCGTTGGCTTGTTCGCTTAGGATTAGTGAACGACACAAGGATGGTGAAGTATTAGCAGTCGGATGCTCGCGGGACGCGCGCTCAGGATGAGCGGATACGAAAGGATTGCGTACAGGGATGATTTTTCTTTCCAGGATGAAAGGCTAAATTGCAGGGAATGCGCTGATAGCAGAAGGAAAAACCGGGATGTTGAGTGTGCGCATGGAGTGCGTAGCAGGAATATCCTTCGTATGAAGGTATGAAATAGGCGACAGGTTTAACCTGTCGCCTTTTTTATTTGTCTGCTTTCTGCTAGATTCCGCCGCAATTCTATACTGAATCTACATACACCTAAGAGCATATGCCATGAACCAGTCATCAAAAGCGCCCCGCGGCAAAGCGGCGACGTCAAAAGCGAAAAAGAAAAGTCGTGTTGAGCTTGATATGGAAGCTCGCGAGCGTAAGCGCCTGAAAAAGCGCCGTGGCCATGCTTCCGGTTCACGCACCCAGGTTGAAAATGCTAAGCAAAAGAAATCAGGAGCCGGGGATGTGAAAGATCCGCGCATCGGCAGCAAAACGCCGGTGCCGTTGCTGGTGGAAGCGCAAGCCAACGTCAAACCGCAGACTAAGCCCAAGGCCGAAGTGAAGCCGCGTCTGTCGCCGGAAGAAGAGCTGGCGAAGCTGGAAAATGATGAGCGTCTGGATGCGCTGTTGGATCGCATCGACGATGGCGACAAGCTGACCGGCGAAGAGCAGGCTTATGTCGATCAAACGCTGGACCGCATCGATGCGCTGATGGCGCAGCTGGGCATCGAGCTGGGCGACGATGACGATGACATCGATGAAGAAGAGGAAAAGCAGGAAGATATCCTGAAACTGCTGAAAAGCGGCGGTCCGAAAAACGCGCGCTAACCGGTTATGTGGCCAATTCTGCTAATAGCCCTACTGTTAACATGTTATCTGCTGTGGTTATTCGGTAAACTATGGCGGCTGTCGAGGCGCAAAGCGCGCCTTCGCAGCGCTTCCGTGGCCAGACAGCAACGACAATTGCCCATTTCCCGGCCCGGCAGAAAACGTAAACCCAAGGGGTTCTGAGCCGTGGCGTCCGTCGCCTGCTACACCTTGGGGCGATCGGAAGGAGTGAGCAATGTCAGAACAGGCTATCGTCTGGGATTTGGCCCTGATCCAAAAATATAACTATTCAGGCCCGCGTTATACCTCATACCCAACCGCTTTGGAGTTCAACCAAAGCTACGATGAGGCAGCATTCCAACGTGCCGCCGGGCGCTATCCCGAGCGGCCGCTGTCGTTATATGTCCATATCCCGTTTTGCCACAAGCTGTGCTACTTCTGCGGCTGCAACAAGCAGGTGACGCGTCAGACGCATAAGGCGGATGACTATCTGGCGGTGTTGGCGCAGGAAATCGCCGCCCGGGCGCCGCTGTTTGCCGGGCGTCAGGTCAGCCAGATGCATTGGGGCGGCGGTACGCCGACCTACCTGAGTAAAACGCAGATTAGCCGGCTGGTGGCTATGCTGCGCCAGCATTTTGATTTCCTGCCGCAGGCTGAAATGTCGATCGAAGTCGATCCGCGTGAAATCGAGCTGGACGTGCTCGATCACCTGCGCGCTGAAGGTTTTAACCGCCTGAGCATGGGGGTGCAGGACTTCAACAAAGAAGTGCAGCAGCTGGTCAACCGTGAACAGGATGAGGCGTTCATTTTTGCGTTGATTGAGCGCGCCAAAGCGTTGGGCTTTCACTCCACCAATATCGACCTGATTTACGGCCTGCCGAAGCAGACGCCGGAGAGCTTTGCCTTCACCCTTGAGCGGGTTGCCGAACTGAACCCGGACCGGCTCAGCGTGTTTAACTACGCCCATTTGCCGAGCCTGTTTGCCGCCCAGCGCAAGATCAAAGAGGCCGATCTGCCCAGCGCGCAGCAAAAGCTGGATATCCTGCAGCAGACCATCGCCTTGCTGACCGACGCCGGCTATCAGTTTATCGGCATGGATCATTTCGCCCGTCCGGACGATGAGCTGGCGGTGGCGCAGCGCGAAGGGAAGCTGCACCGTAATTTTCAGGGCTACACCACCCAGGGCGACAGCGACCTGCTGGGGCTGGGCGTGTCGGCCATCAGCATGCTTGGGGACAGCTACGCGCAGAACCAGAAGGCGCTGAAAGCGTACTATCACAGCGTCGAACAGCAGGGAAATGCGCTGTGGCGCGGGCTGACGATGAGCGAAGACGACTGCCTGCGTCGCGAGGTGATCAAAACGCTGATCTGCAACTTCCAGCTGAACTACCGGTCGGTTGAGCAGCAGTACGGTATTAACTTCGTTGATTATTTTGCTGAGGATCTGCAGCTGCTGGCGCCATTCGAACACGACGGGCTGGTGGAGCGGGATGAGCAGGGTATACGCGTGACGCCGCAGGGACGCTTGCTGATACGCAATATCTGCATGTGTTTTGATATCTATTTGCGCAAGCAGGCGCGCGCGCAGCAGTTCTCCCGGGTGATCTGACGGCGTTGCCCGCCACGACCGCATTGTTTGCGGCCGTGGCCTTAACTGAAGAAGTTAATCAGGGCGGCGCACAGCACGGCGGCAACGGCGGCCTGCGGCGTATGGCCCGCAGCGGCGCTGACGTCCGCACCTTGTGAAATAAAAGCGATAAGAGAATCCAGCATGGCGACCTCCGGTTTTTCGCCCCGATCATACTGTGAGTGCGTTGACTGTAAAGTCTAAAATTGCTGTTTTTTTGTGCGCCCAACGATGTTTTCAACATTGGGCGCGGCGTTTATTCCATCCCCAGTTCTTTCAGCTTGCGCGTCAGGGTATTCCTGCCCCAGCCCAGCAGGCGCGCGGCCTCCTGTTTATGGCCCTGCGTGTGGCGCAGCGCCGTGGTCAGCAGCGTGCGTTCCATTTCCGGCTGCGCTTCCGAGAGCAGGTTTTGATGACCGGAGCGCAGCGCGCTTTCGGCCCACTGCGCCAGCAACGACGCCCAGTTGCCGGCGCCTGCCGGTGCGCCGCTCTCCGGCGGCGAGGCTTCAAACAGCTCGGCAGGCAGATCTTGAATCAGTACTTCCTGACCGGCGGCCATCACCGTCAGCCAGCGGCAGGTATTTTCCAGCTGGCGGACGTTGCCGGGCCACGGCAGGCGCGTCAGCGCGGTTTCGGTTTCCGGGTGCAGGTTTTTCGCCTCAACCCCCAGTTCCTTGGCGGCCACCTGCAGGAAATAGCGCGCCAGCCGCGGGATGTCTTCACGACGCTCACGCAGCGGCGGCAGGTGAACGCGAATCACGTTCAGGCGGTGGAACAAATCCTCGCGGAATTTGCCTTCCTGCACCCGCTGTTCCAGGTTTTGGTGCGTGGCGGCAATAATGCGCACGTCCACTTTCACCGGCGCATAGCCGCCTACCCGATAGAATTGGCCATCCGCCAACACGCGCAGTAAACGGGTTTGCACGTCCAGAGGCATATCGCCAATTTCATCCAGGAACAGCGTGCCGCCGTCGGCCTGTTCAAAACGCCCCTGACGGATTTGATTGGCGCCGGTAAACGCGCCTTTTTCATGGCCGAACAGTTCGGATTCGATCAGGTCTTTGGGGATCGCCGCCATATTCAAGGCGATGAACGGCGATTTGGCGCGCGGGCTGTGGCGATGCAGCGCATGCGCCACCAGCTCTTTACCGGTGCCGGATTCGCCGTTGATCAACACGCTGATGGATGAACGCGACAGGCGGCCGATAATGCGGAATACGTCCTGCATCGCCGGTGCCTCGCCGATAATATCGGCGGTCGGGCTGCTGGCGGGCTGGCTGCGCGCCGGCTGCTGCTGCTCCTGATAGTGGCTGATGGCGCGCTCCACCAGCGCGACGGCCTCATCAATGTCGAACGGCTTCGGCAGATAGTCGAACGCCCCTTGCTGATAGGCGCTGACCGCAGCGTCCAAATCTGAGTGGGCGGTCATAATGATCACCGGCAGCATCGGGTGACGCTGTTTGATCTGTTTGAGCAGCGCTAATCCGTCCATGCCCGGCATGCGGATATCGGACAGTAAAACGTCGGGAGTTTGCGTGGCCAACGCTTCCAGTACGGCGTTACCGCTGTCGAACGTTGCGCAACGCATGCCGACGCCGGTTAAGGCGCGCTCAAGCACCCAGCGGATGGAGCTGTCATCATCGACGATCCAGACAATCCCTCGTTGCATAGCAAACCTCACTGACGAATAGGCAGGTAAACCGAAAATTCGGTATGTCCAGGCCAACTGTTAAATTCAATTTTGCCGCAATGCTGATCGATCAGACTGCGGGCGATGGATAATCCCAGGCCGGTGCCGCCTTCGCGGCCGCTGACCATCGGGTAGAACAGCGTATCCTGCAGCTGCGCCGGCACGCCGGGGCCGTCGTCTTCAATATCAATGCGCGCCGCCAGCCGGTAGCGCGTGCCGTGCAGGGTGATTTGAAACGCGGTGCGGGTGCGCAGGCGGATGGTGCCGCCGGTCTCCCCCAGCGCCTGCAGCGCGTTGCGGGTAATATTCAGCAGCACCTGTTCAATTTGTTCCGGGTCGTGCGCCAGTTCAGGCAGGCTGGGGTCGTAATCGCGCACCAGCGTGACGTTTTCCGGTTTTTCCAGCGATACCAGCTGGCATACCCGCTCCGCCACCTGGTGGATGCTTTGCGTGATGTGCTGACCGGGCCGCTGCGGCCCCAGCAGGCGATCGACCAGATTGCGCAGGCGATCGGCCTGCTCAATGATCACCTTGGTATATTCGGTCAGGGCCGGGTCGGGCAGCGCTTTGGCCAGCAGCTGCGCCGCGCCGCGCAGTCCGCCGAGCGGGTTTTTAATCTCGTGCGCCAGCCCGCGCACCAGATCGCGTGCGGCGACCTGTTGGGCATGCTGCAGCTGTTCCTGACTCAGACGGCGCTGATTGTCCATCGGCGCCAGCTCCAGCAGGATATAGCCTTCCGGCAGCGCCTGAGCGGTCAGCGACAGAATATGCGCGCGGCCGTCGACCACCAGCGTCACTTCGTTATCGGTAAACCCCTGGCCGGTATTCAGGCTTTCGCGCATCAGATCGACGTTCAGCGAAAAATAGCCGAGTAAATCGGGCAGCGGCGTGCCGAACAGTTTACGGGAACTTTGCGCCAACAGCTGTTGCGCAGCAGGGTTGGCGTAATGCACCGCCAGCCGATCGTCCAGCAGCAGTACGCTGTTGATCAGAGAATTGAGGATCTGCCCCGCATCGGGCAGTGGTTCAGTTGTCATATATGCCCTTCATCTTCCAGGGTGCGGCGCACGGGCTGAGCTTGCTTACCCGGTCAGCCGGCAGACTAAGCGCAGACGCTTTGCACTGTTTTGGTGCATCCATCCTACTCCATCTGTGATGATTGCTAAATGGCGTGGATTTGCAGAAAAAGAGTGTGGAGAAAAAAACCCATCCGAAGATGGGCTGAAAGTTTCCACGGCAACAAAAAAACGACAACTAAAATAGGTGGTGCCGCACGCGGCGGCGCAGGTCAAACTTAAACGCTGTAGTACAGTTCGAATTCAACCGGGTGCGGCGTCATGCGCACGCGGTCCAGCTCTTCTTTGCGCAGCGCGATGTAGGCGTCGATCGCGTCGTCGGTGAAGACGCCGCCGCGGGTCAGGAACTCGCGGTCTTCATCCAGCGCGGCCAGCGCTTCGTCCAGAGAACCGGCCACTTTTGGAATCTCGGCTTCTTCTTCCGGCGGCAGGTCGTACAGGTTTTTATCCATGGCGTCGCCCGGGTGGATCTTGTTGATGATGCCGTCCAGGCCGGCCATCAGCAGTGCAGCGAAGCACAGGTACGGGTTGGCCGCCGGATCCGGGAAGCGGGCTTCAATACGGCGCGCTTTCGGGCTGGAAACCACAGGAATACGGATGGAGGCGGAGCGGTTACGCGCAGAGTAAGCCAGCATCACCGGCGCTTCGTAACCCGGAACCAGACGCTTGTAAGAGTTGGTGGTCGGGTTGGCCAGGGCGTTGATGGCTTTAGCGTGCTTGATGACGCCGCCGATGTAGAACAGTGCGGTTTCAGACAGGCCGCCGTATTTGTCGCCGGCGAACAGGTTGGTGCCGTTCTTGGACAGTGACATGTGGCAGTGCATGCCGGAACCGTTATCGCCGAACATCGGCTTTGGCATAAAGGTCGCGGTTTTGCCAAATGCGTGCGCTACGTTGTGAACCACGTATTTGTAGATCTGGATTTCATCGGCTTTCTTGGTCATGGTGTTGAAGCGGGTTGCCACTTCATTCTGACCGGCGGTTGCTACTTCGTGGTGGTGAGCTTCAACCACCAGGCCCATTTCTTCCATGGTCAGACACATGGTTGAACGCAGGTCCTGGGAAGAGTCGACCGGCGGCACCGGGAAATAACCCCCTTTGACCGCTGGACGGTGACCCTTGTTGCCGCCTTCGTATTTGGTGCCGGAGTTCCAGGCGGCTTCGATATCGTCGATAGCCACGTGGGAGCCGCTGATGCTGCTGCCGAAGCGGATGTCGTCGAACAGGAAGAATTCAGGTTCCGGCCCGAACAGCACGGTGTCGGCAATGCCGGAAGAGCGCAGGAAGTCTTCCGCACGTTTGGAGATGGAGCGCGGGTCGCGGTCGTAGCCTTGCATGGTG
Source organism: Serratia sp. JUb9 (assembly GCF_014298095.1). NCBI lineage: Bacteria > Pseudomonadati > Pseudomonadota > Gammaproteobacteria > Enterobacterales > Yersiniaceae > Serratia > Serratia sp. JUb9. Next base: position 21,203 of record NZ_CP060416.1, read on the forward strand.
CCCGGCTCGAGAATGTCGCAGCGAATGATCAGCGTAGGTTCTTCGTAGAACGGATCCAGTACCGCGCTGCTGGCATCCGGCATCAGCACCATGTCAGATTCGTTAATGCCTTTCCAACCGCCGATCGACGAACCGTCAAACATTTTGCCTTCTTCGAAGAAATCAGCGTTTACCTGGTGTGCAGGAATGGTGACGTGTTGTTCTTTACCCTTGGTGTCAGTGAAACGCAGGTCTACGAATTTCACTTCATGCTCATTCAGCATCGTCAAAACGTGTTCAGCGGACATACTTAACTCTCCCGGATTTATCGTTGTCGTCGTCGTGGAACGAATCTTTACTACTGGCTTTTTTTCACCTTGTGTAGACTAAAGCGAAAAGCGTGCCAAGTTTAAAAATGGCAACCTTGCGCCATTCTGGGCGGCTTTTACCCATTCCGAGTATGCACCAATAGGAATGAATTGCACCATAAGTGTGCAAACAACCCCGCGCAGGGCACTATAATGGTGCAAAATGCGTCCAAAGATGACGCGTTGCACCGTGAAAGGGATCACAAACTAACCTGATTAGCATTGTTTATCAGAGATGGCTGTGATCTTGTTTAGTCCCTCGCTTAATACGTGTACAATAGCGCGCTATTTCTAATGCCTGAGGCAAAGCTGTGATCGAAAATTTGCGTAATATCGCCATTATTGCCCACGTTGACCATGGTAAAACCACCCTGGTCGACAAGCTGCTGCAACAATCCGGTACTTTCGGAGAGCGTGCGGAAGCCGCCGAGCGCGTAATGGACTCCAACGATTTGGAGAAAGAGCGTGGGATTACCATCCTCGCAAAAAACACCGCCATTAATTGGAATGACTACCGCATCAACATCGTGGATACCCCGGGACACGCCGACTTCGGCGGCGAGGTAGAGCGTGTGATGTCAATGGTCGACTCGGTGCTGCTGGTTGTGGATGCAATGGATGGCCCGATGCCGCAAACCCGTTTCGTGACCAAGAAAGCGTTTGCAAATGGTCTGAAGCCGATCGTGGTCATTAACAAGGTTGACCGTCCGGGCGCGCGTCCTGACTGGGTTGTCGATCAGGTGTTCGACCTGTTCGTAAACCTGGATGCCACCGATGAGCAACTGGATTTCCCAATCATCTATGCATCTGCGCTGAACGGCATCGCCGGCACCGATCATACCGATATGGCTGACGACATGACGCCGCTGTATCAGGCGATCGTCGACCACGTGTCTGCGCCGGCAGTTGATCTGGATGGCCCGCTGCAGATGCAGATCTCCCAGCTGGACTACAACAACTACCTGGGCGTTATCGGCATCGGCCGCATCAAGCGCGGTAAAGTGAAGCCGAACCAGCAGGTCACCGTTATCGACAGCGAAGGCAAGACGCGCAACGGTAAAGTGGGCAAAGTGCTGGGCCACCTGGGTCTGGAGCGTATCGACAGCGACCTGGCGGAAGCGGGCGACATCATCGCCATCACCGGTCTGGGCGAGCTGAACATCTCCGACACCATCTGCGATCCGGCCAACGTGGAAGCGCTGCCTGCGCTGTCCGTTGATGAGCCGACCGTCAGCATGTTCTTCAACGTCAACACCTCGCCATTCTGCGGTAAAGAAGGCAAGTTCGTGACGTCTCGCCAGATCCTTGAGCGTCTGAACAAGGAATTGGTGCACAACGTGGCGCTGCGCGTAGAAGAAACCGACGATGCCGACGCGTTCCGCGTGTCCGGCCGTGGCGAACTGCACCTGTCGGTGCTGATCGAAAACATGCGTCGTGAAGGCTTCGAGCTGGCCGTTTCCCGTCCGAAAGTTATCTTCCGTGAAATCGATGGCCGTAAACAAGAGCCGTTCGAGAACGTCACGCTGGATATCGAAGAGCAGCATCAGGGTTCCGTGATGCAGGCGATGGGTGAGCGTAAGGGCGACATGAAAAACATGGATCCGGATGGTAAAGGCCGTGTGCGTCTTGACTATGTGATCCCGAGCCGCGGCCTGATCGGCTTCCGTAACGAGTTCATGACCATGACCTCCGGTACCGGCCTGCTGTACTCCACCTTCAGCCACTACGACGATCTGCGTCCGGGCGAAGTCGGCCAGCGTCAGAACGGCGTGCTGATCTCCAACGGCCAGGGTAAAGCGGTAGCGTTCGCCCTGTATGGTCTGCAAGATCGCGGCAAGCTGTTCCTGGGCCACGGTGCGGAAGTGTATGAAGGCCAGATCATCGGTATTCACTCACGTTCCAACGACCTGACCGTGAACTGCCTGACCGGTAAGAAACTGACCAACATGCGTGCTTCCGGTACTGACGAAGCGACCACGCTGGTTCCGGCTATCAAGATGACTCTGGAGCAGGCTCTGGAATTTATCGATGATGATGAACTGGTTGAAGTCACGCCGACGTCTGTGCGTATTCGTAAACGTCACCTGACGGAAAACGATCGCAAACGTGCAAGCCGCGGTCCTAAAGAAGCGTAATTGCTGATTTAGAACGCACTGCTTGGGGCGCCTGCCGGGCGCCCTGAGTTTTTTCTTCTGCTTTCCCCCCTTTCTGCGGCGCGCTATGCGCTTTTCTCCGCCTTATCTGTTCAGTCTCTGCTTTTCCCGCTACAGTGAAACCTCACCGGTCGTCAGGAGAGGACTATGCTGTATATCTTTGATTTAGGTAACGTGATCGTCGATATCGATTTCAAACGTGTGCTGGGCGTATGGAGCAATCTGAGCGGCACGCCTTTGGCGGCGCTGGCGGAACGTTTTAGCATGGGCGAGGTGTTTCAGCGCCACGAGCGAGGGGAAGTGACCGATGAAGAGTTTGCCGCCCGCCTGTGCGACGAAATGGGCATCGCGCTGAGCTTTGAGCAGTTCGCCGCCGGCTGGCAGGCGGTATTTGTCGCGCTGCGCCCGGAGGTGATCGCCATCATGCAGCGCCTGCGCAATGAGGGCCACCGGGTGGTGGTGCTGTCGAACACCAACCGCCTGCACTGTAATTACTGGCCGCAGCATTACCCGGAAGTGGCGGCGGCGGCGGACCATCTCTACCTGTCGCAGGATCTCGGCCTGCGTAAACCGGAGCCGGCCATTTATCAGCGGGTGCTGGATGCGGAAAACACGCCGGCGGAACAGGCGGTATTCTTTGACGATCATCCCGACAACATAGCGGCTGCGCGGGCCATGGGCATTACGGCGGTATGGGTGACCGATCGCGATACGGTGCCGGCCTATTTTGCCGGTTAAGCCAGGCGGGTTAAGCTTAAGACATACGAACTGACAAGGAGTGAGTATGTCGTTTTTCCGTAGCAAGAAGCTGCCGTCATCCGTAAAACCGGGCGTCACCTACGGCCGGCTGCTGCTCAAGCGCATCGACAGCGATGGCCTGACCATGTTGGCGGGCCATCTGGCGTATGTATCTCTGTTGTCGCTGGTGCCGCTGATCACCGTGGTGTTCGCGCTGTTTGCCGCCTTCCCGATGTTTTCTGATATCAGCGAGCAGCTGAAGAGCTTTATTTTTTCCAATTTTGTGCCGGCGGCCGGCAATGTTATCCAGCGCTACCTTGAGCAGTTCGTCGCCAATTCCAACAAAATGACCGCCGTCGGCACCTGCGGCCTGATCGTTACCGCGCTGCTGCTGATCTCCTCCGTCGACAGCGTGCTCAACACCATCTGGCGCAGTAAAAACAAGCGGCCGATCGTCTACTCGTTTGCAGTGTACTGGATGGTGCTGACGCTGGGGCCGCTGCTGGTCGGGGCCAGTATGGCGATCAGCTCCTACCTGCTGTCGCTGAACTGGCTGGCGCAAACCGGCGTGAACAGCCTGGTGGATCAGCTGCTGCGTATTTTCCCGCTGCTGCTGTCGTGGGTCTCTTTCTGGCTGCTGTACAGCGTGGTGCCGACGGTCCGGGTACCGCCGAAGGATGCGCTGGTCGGCGCGTTGGTCGCCGGGCTGCTGTTCGAACTGGGTAAGAAGGGCTTTGCGCTGTACGTCACCATGTTTCCTTCTTATCAGCTGATATATGGCGTGCTGGCGGTGATCCCGATTTTATTTCTGTGGGTCTACTGGAGCTGGTGTATCGTATTGCTCGGCGCGGAGATCGCCGCCACGTTCGCGGAGTACCGCGCGTACAAACAGCAAAAAATTGAGCAGCAACAGCAGGATAAACCGTCATGATTGCATTGATTCAGCGAGTATTAAACGCCAGCGTCACGGTAAACGGCGAGACGGTAGGCAAAATTGGCCCAGGTTTGTTAGTGTTATTGGGTGTAGAGCAAGATGATAACGAACAGAAAGCCGAGCGTTTGTGTGAACGCGTACTGGGCTACCGCATTTTTGGTGATGATAACGGCAAGATGAACCTTAACGTTCAACAGGCCGGCGGCAGCGTGCTGGTGGTTTCCCAGTTTACGCTGGCCGCGGACACGCAAAAGGGCATGCGGCCCGGTTTCTCGCGCGGCGCAGAGCCTGCGCAGGCCGATCGGCTATATCAGTATTTTGTTGGCCAATGCCGCGAACGCGGCGTGGAAACACAGACCGGCGAGTTCGCGGCGGATATGCAGGTCGCGCTGGTGAACGACGGTCCGGTGACGTTCTGGCTACAGGTTTAAAAATTTGGAGAGAAGGCGTCTATGTATCACCTACGAGTACCCGTTACAGAACAAGAACTGAAGGATTATTACCAGTTTCGCTGGGAAATGCTGCGCAAGCCATTGCACCAGCCGGTGGGTTCGGAAAAGGATGCCTATGACGCCATGGCGCACCACCAAATGGTGGTGGATGAGAATGGCAAAATCGTCGCCGTTGGCCGGCTGTATATCAATGCGGATAACGAAGCGGCGATTCGTTTTTTAGCGGTCGATCCCGGCGTGCAGGACAAAGGGCTGGGTACGCTGGTGGCGATGACGCTGGAGTCGGTGGCGCGTCAGGAAGGCGTGAAGCGCGTGGTGTGCAGCGCGCGTGAGGACGCGGTGGCGTTCTTCGCCAAACTGGGGTTTGAAAGCCAGGGGGAGATCAGCGCGCCGCAAACCTCGCCGATCCGCCACTTCCTGATGATTAAGCCGGTGGCGACGCTGGACGATATTCTGCACCGTCCCGACTGGTGCGGGCAGCTGCAGCAGGCCTGGTACGATCATATTCCGCTCAGTGAAAAGATGGGGGTGCGCATCAGCCAGTATACCGGCCAGCGTTTTGTCACCACCATGCCGGAGGTCGGCAATCAGAATCCGCACCACACGCTGTTTGCCGGCAGCCTGTTCTCGCTGGCGACGCTGACCGCCTGGGGGCTGATCTGGCTGCTGCTGCGCGAGCGCCATCTGGGCGGCACCATCATTCTGGCGGATGCGCATATCCGTTACAGTAAACCTATCACCGGTCGCCCGCGCGCGGTGGCCGATCTCAGCTCGCTGAGCGGCGACCTTGACCGACTGGCGCGCGGCCGCCGTGCCCGCGTGCAGGCGGAAGTGGTGCTGTTTGGCGATGATGATAAAGGGGCGGTGTTTGAGGGCATCTACATGGTGCTGCCGGCCGAGCCGGAAGTCCCGCTGGATCAGGGCGGCTGCGAGGCCATTCCCGAATAACCAATAAGGGCGCTATGCGCCCTTATTGGTTTACGGCTGTTGCTGATTGACCGTTTGCCCGTCCTTCGCCGTGGCCTGCAGATTACCCCGTACGGAATCCCGGAACGGCCCGTCGCTGTTTAACAGCCCCTGAACCTGCAGCTGCAGGTTGCCGTCGCCCTCCAGCGGCACCGGCTGCCAGCCCCATTGCTGTAGGGTATTGAGCGGCACCGAACGACCGGATAAAGACAGCGAAAACGGCTTGCCCGGCAGTTGCGTGACGGTTGCCTTGGCATCCAGCAGGCCATTAGGCATAAAGGCGCTCAGCTCGGTAACGGCGATTTGCCGCTGGTCCGCCGTCAGCGCCAGCGAAGGCCGGCGGACGTCGATTTTATTGAACGTTGCTTCGCTGGCGCTCAGGTTTAGCGAACCGGACCAGATTCCCCACTGACCATCGTGCGCCAGCAGCAGATTGCTGCCGTAACCGTTCAGCGATGTCAGCTGGAACGGGAACGCCGGATTGATATCGATAATCAGGTTACGGTTGGTGGTCAGCTTATTGACGTATACCTGCGACAGCCATGCCGGCAGCGGTTTGAGCCACAGCTCACGCCAGTTTTGCGGCAGCGTATACTCCAACGCCGCGACGGTGACGTCGTCCAGCTGCAAACGTTTGGTGGCGCGCAGCCAACTGCCGTTGGCGCGCAGCAAACCGCCTTCCCAGCGCGAGGTGAATTGCTCAATGGCGATACCGGCCGGCGACAGCCGCGTACTGATAATCGGATCCACCAGATGGAAGCGGCCATTGATAATATCGCTGGCGTTGGCATGCAATACGCCGTTCTCGCTGCGCCAGTCTCCCTGCTGAAACGTGACGTCTTGCAGGGACAGGTCAAGATCGTTAAACGCCCACCCCTTGCCCTCCAGCCGTGCATCGATCAGGTCAAAGCGTTGCAGTGTGATCGGCGGCAGAGTGGTAAAGCGCTGCCAGAATTGTTCCAGCGACAGCGGCGTTTGCAGCCGTACCTTGTTCAGGCGCAGACGGTCTACCAGCCAGCTGCCGTCGGCGGCACGTGTCGCTTTACCGGTCAGGTCGCCCTGGGCCAGATCGGCGCCGAAATCCTCCAGCAGCAGCTGATGATCTTTGATTTGCCCTTGCACCAGCGCCTGAGAGGCGGGGATGCCGTTCAGGGTCAGCGAGCCGGCGCTGAATTGGAAGCGGTTGTTGTCGCCCAGCAGGTGCCCGGACTGAGGCCGCCATGGCGTAATCCCGGCGTTAACCCGCTGCGCATTAAGCTGCCAGTCGGCGTCGCCGGCGTGCAATGCCATATTGCTCAGCTGCAGCACGTCGGCCTGGATCGGTAACGCCGCTGCGCCAGGTTGCACATTGAGCGTACCGTCGTGCAGCGTCACGCTGTGGAAGTAACGCGGGTTGGTGAGCTGACGCAGGCTGAGGCCCAGAACGACGCGCTTGGCCGTTAACGCCCGCGGCTGGTTGGTGCGCGTCAGCGCGACGTCTTCCAGGCCGATCTGCGCCGGTTCATCCCAGGAGTGGCTGATTTTACCGAGAGAGAGGCGGTAGTCGCTGTGCCCACTCACCCAGTTGCCGATCTGACCGGCGGCCCAGCGGGTCTGCCCGACCAGATACAGTAATACGATGACGATTGCCGCTGCCACCAGCAGCCATAGCAACAGTTTCCCGATAAATTTCATCGCCTGCACACCCTAGCGGTCAAAAAAGATACCCCGTTTATGCCGCAATTGGCCGGCTATCTCAAGGGTAATGGTCTGACTGACAATAAAAAAACGGCCGCAGGCGGCCGTTTTCAACGATAAAGCCGGGTCACACGCCCCCGCAGTGGAATTATTCTTTCTCCTGCGGAAACACCAGATTCAGTACGATGGCAGTAATCCCGCCGGCGGCGATACCGGAGGAGAGCAGGGTTTTCAGCCAGTCCGGCGCGAACTGCAGAATCAGCGGCTGCTGAGAAACGCCCATACCGACCGCCAGCGACAGCGCCATAATCATGATGGCGCGGCGATTAAGCTTCTCGCGTGAAACGATACGTACGCCGGACGCGGCGATGGTGCCGAACATCACAATGGTGGCGCCGCCCAGTACCGGCTCAGGAATATGCTGCACAAAGCCGGCGACCGCCGGGAACAGACCCAGCGCGATCAGCATCAGCGCCACCACAAAGCCGACGTAGCGGCTGGCGACGCCGGTCAGTTGGATCACCCCGTTGTTCTGGCCGAAGCAGGAGTTCGGGAAGGTATTGAAGACCGCCGACAGCATGGAGTTCAAACCGTTGGCCAGCACGCCGCCCTTCAGGCGTTTCATATACAGCGGGCCGCGCACCGGCTGTTCGGATACGTCAGAGGTGGCAGTGATATCGCCGATGGTTTCCAGCGAGGTGACCATAAAGATCAGCATCAGCGGCAGCAGCAGGTTCCAGTCAAAGCCCAGCCCGTAATACAGCGGGGTAGGGATGGTGATCGACGCGCTGTTGCTGACGGGCTGGCTGGCGGGCAGCATATCGAGCGCCCAGGCCAGCAGATAGCCGACCGCCATGGCGATTACCAGCGAGGCAACGCGCAGATAGGGATTACGCTGACGGTTGAGCAAAATAATCACCGCCAGCACCGCGCCGGCCAGCAGCAGGTTTTTTGGCGCGCCGAAGGTGTGGTCGTTCATTGCCGCGTAGCCGCCGCCGATGGAGGTCAGGCCGACCTGAATCAGCGACAGGCCGATAATCATCACCACAATGCCTGATACCAGCGGCGTAATAATGCGGCGCGCCAGGTGCAGGACGCGCGACAGCAGAATCTCGGTGCAGGAGGCGACCATCAGGGTGCCGAACAGCGCCGCCATCATGGTCGGCACGTCTGCGCCGCCGTTTTTCAGCGCCATGCCGCCCATAATCAGCGGTGATACGAAGTTAAAGCTGGTGCCCTGAATCGACAGCAGGCCGGAGCCGACCGGACCCCAGGTTTTGATTTGTAAAATAGAGGCCAGACCGGAGGCGAACAGCGACATGCTGATAATGTGCTGAGTATCCTGCGCCGGCAGCCCCAGCGCCTGGCAAATCAGCAGCGCCGGCGTAATCACGGCCACGAACATCGCCAGCAGATGCTGGCCGGCGGCAAACAGCGTTTGCGGCAGCGGCGGGCGGTCTTCCAGGCGGTAGATCAGTTCGCTTTTGGGCGGGGAGGCGGAGGCGTTTTGCGCGGATTCAAGCTCGGCGGATTGCATGGTCATGGTGTGGCACTTTTCCGAAACGGCAAAGCAGGCATTTTAATCGTCTGGACACTAAAAGCAAACGGTTGCGCCTAACTTTTCTTCCCCGCTTATTTTTATTTATGTCGCATTTTCATGCATTTTTTCTTGTCTTCTTAGCACTTTTTCCTTCTAATCCAGCATTCATCGAGTTTAAAAAACTAAGTGGTTTTATATAACTTATTAATATAATTGGATTTATCCCCTCACATGGAGTACCTGGATGTTTCATCTTGATACTTATGGCACTTTGGTTGCCGCAACTCTGGTTTTGCTCCTTGGGGGCAAGTGCGTTAGAAGCATTCCTCTGCTGAAAAAATACACCATTCCTGCCCCCGTCGCCGGTGGTTTGCTGGTTGCGCTGTTATTGTTGATTTTAAAAAAGACCGTTAACTGGGAAATCAGCTTCGACATGTCGCTGAAAGATCCGCTGATGCTGGCCTTCTTTGCCACTATCGGCCTTAATGCCAACCTGGCGCGGTTGCGCGCCGGTGGTAAGGCACTGGTTATCTTCCTGTTTGTGGTGCTGGGACTGTTGGTGGTGCAGAACGCCATCGGCATCGGTATGGCGAAGATGCTGGGGATGGACCCGCTGATGGGCCTGATCGCCGGTTCTATCACCCTGTCGGGCGGCCACGGCACCGGCGCCGCCTGGAGTAAGCTGTTTATTGAGCGTTACGGCTTTGAAAACGCCACCGAAGTGGCGATGGCCTGCGCCACCTTCGGCCTGGTGCTGGGCGGCCTGATTGGCGGCCCGGTGGCGCGCTATCTGGTGAAGCACTCTTCCTCGCCGGAAGGTTCGCCGGATGACAGCGTCCAGCCGAGCGGCTTTGAAAAACCGGAGAGCGGTCGTCTGATTACCTCGCTGGTGATGATTGAAACCATTGCGATGATCGCCATCTGCCTCAGCCTGGGCCAGCTTATCGCCGGCCTGCTGAGCGGCACGGTATTTGAACTGCCGAACTTCGTCTGCGTGCTGTTTGTCGGGGTGATCCTCAGCAATACGCTGGCATTCACCGGCTTTTATACCGTGTTTGAGCGTGCGGTATCGGTGCTGGGTAACGTCAGTCTGTCGCTGTTCCTGGCGATGGCGCTGATGAGCCTGCGCCTGTGGGAGCTGGCGTCACTGGCGCTGCCGATGCTGGCGATCCTGGCGGTGCAGACGCTGGTGATGGCGCTGTACGCGATTTTCGTCACCTACCGGGTGATGGGCAAAAACTATGATGCGGCAGTGCTGGCTGCCGGGCACTGCGGCTTCGGGATGGGCGCTACGCCGACCGCGATTGCCAATATGCAGGCGATTACCGATCGTTTCGGCCCATCGCACCTGGCGTTCCTGGTAGTGCCGATGGTGGGGGCGTTCTTTATCGATATCGCCAACGCCATCATTATCAAGCTGTACCTGCTGCTGCCGGTCTTCCCGGCGGTTGGCTGAGTAACCACTGGACAGCAAAAGGGCGCCTTCTCGGCGCCCTTTTTTATGCGTTGGAATAGCGTGCCTTTTCCGGCAGCCAGCGCTCAATCAGCGCCTGAGCGTGTTCGGGGTATTGCTGGTGGATATGGCGCGCGACCCGCTGTACTTCCGGGATCATCGACTGGTCGCGCAGCAGATCGGCGACTTTGAATTCGGCATTGCCGGTTTGCCGGGTGCCGAGTAGCTCGCCGGGGCCGCGAATTTCCAGATCGCGCTGGGCGATCACGAAGCCATCGTTGCTGTCGCGCAGCACCTGCAGGCGCTTCTGCGCGGTTTTACTCAGCGGGGTTTTGTACAGCAGTACGCAGTGTGAGGCGACCGCGCCGCGACCTACGCGGCCACGCAGCTGGTGCAGCTGGGCCAGGCCCAGCCGCTCCGGGTTTTCAATAATCATCAGGCTGGCGTTCGGCACATCGACGCCGACTTCGATCACCGTGGTGGCAACCAGCAGCTGCAGCTCCCCCTGCTTGAAGGCCTGCATCACCGCCTGTTTTTCCTGCGCCTTCATCCGGCCGTGCACCAGCGCCACCTTCAGCTCCGGCAGCGCCGCTTTCAGCTCTTCCCAGGTGGCTTCCGCCGCCTGCGCTTCCAGCAGTTCGGACTCTTCAATCAGCGTGCAGACCCAGTAAGCCTGACGGCCTTCCTGCTGGCAGGCGTTTCTGACGCGTTCAATAATATCCGCCCGGCGGGTATCCGGGATCGCCACCGTGGTGACCGGCGTGCGGCCCGGCGGCAGTTCGTCGATGACCGAGGTGTCCAGATCGGCATAGGCGGTCATCGCCAGCGTGCGTGGGATTGGCGTGGCGGTCATGATCAGCTGGTGGGCATGGAAACCCTGCTCTTCACCTTTTTCCCACAGCGCCAGACGCTGATGGACGCCAAAGCGGTGCTGTTCATCAATGATAACCAGCGCCAGCCCGTTGAACTGAACCTGCTCCTGAAAAATGGCGTGGGTGCCGACCACCATCGAAACCTGACCGCTGGCGATCGCTTCCTGCTGCGCGATGCGCGCTTTGCCTTTCTGCTTCCCGGCCAGCCAGCCAACTTCAATGCCCAACGGCGCAAACCATTGGCGGAAGTTATTGGCATGCTGTTCCGCCAGCAGCTCGGTCGGCGCCATCAGCGCCACCTGCTTACCGTGGGCAATGGCGCGCAGCGCGGCCAGCGCCGCCACCAGCGTTTTCCCGGAGCCGACGTCGCCCTGAACCAGACGCATCATCGGGAAATCTTTTTGCATATCCGCTTCGATATCCGCCACCACGCGCTGTTGCGCACCGGTCGGGGCAAACGGCAGCTGGGCCAGAAACGCTTTTTTCAATCTGTCGTCCGGCAGAAGCGGCTGGGCGTGATAACTCTGCGCGCCGGCGCGTACCGCCAGCATGCTGAGGTTGTGTGCCAGCAGCTCTTCCATAATCAGCCGTTTCTGCGCCGGATGTTTGCCCAATTCCAGATCGGCCAGCTGGATATCCGGCGGCGGACGATGCAGCGTATGCAGCGCCTGCGGCAGGCTCATCAGGCCGCCGCTCAGTTCCGGCGGCAGCAGTTCGGTAATGGCGCAGGTATCCAGCAGCTCCAGCGCCTGATCGGTCAGCTTACGCAGCGTAGCCTGACGGACGCCTTCGGTAGTGGGGTAGACCGGCGTCAGCGAGGCCTGCAGCTCGACGTCGTCATGTTCGCCCTGCAGGCGGTATTCCGGATGAATGATTTCCGCACCGTGGTTGCCGCGCTTGATTTCCCCGTAGGCGGTAACGCGGCGTCCGGTCGCGAGGCTGTTTTTCATCGCCGCGTTGAAATTGAAAAAGCGCATGGTGAGGATGCCGGTGCCGTCGCTGATTTGGCAGGTGAGCATACGGCGGCGGCCAAAACTGATATCGCTGCGCAGGACTTCGCCTTCTACCGTGGCGAAAATGCCCGGCAGCAGGTCATTGATGGGGTACAGGCGGGTGCGGTCCTCGTAACGCAGCGGCAGGTGCAGCAGTAGATCCTGAATGGTTTCCAACCCGATTTTAGCCAGCTTGGCTGCCTGGCTGGCGCCAACGCCGGTCAACGTGGTGAGCGGAACCGCATCCAGCAGGCGGCCTTTCATCTGCGCACCGTTGCTTGCATGGCGGCCCACCATTCGGCCTCGGCGATCACTGCGCCGTTTTCATCGATATGCGGGCGCGGCAGGCCTTTACGCTTGGCGACGTTGGCCAGTACCGGGTAGCCACCCTCAAACAGCAGGCGCTGTTGCTCTTCAGCATCCAGCATGCTGCGATCGCGGCGGTACATGCCGGCATTTTGGCGCTGTCGCTGCGCTTCGTACAGGATCAGGGCGGAAGCCACGGAGACGTTGAGCGATTGCACCATGCCGATCATCGGAATGATGATGTCCTGGTCGGCAAGCTGCAGCGCTTCTTCGGTGATGCCGGTTTTTTCCTGCCCGAGCAGAATACAGGTTGGGCGGGTGTAGTCGATATCACGAAAATCCACTGCACGGTCAGACAGGTGCGTCGCCAGAATTTGCATGCCCTGGCCCTTCATATGGCCGACCGCATCGCCGATGGTAGGGTGCGTTTTTACGTTGACCCAGCTGTTGCTGCCGGCGGCGGAAGAAACCAGCGTCCGCATGCGGGTCGTTGGCCAAACGGCATGAACCTGATGCACGCCGACGGCGTCGGCGGTGCGGATAATTGCGGAGACGTTATGCGGTTTGTGAACCTGTTCCAGACAAACCGTCAGATCCGGTTGACGGGTGGCGAGCATTTCACAAATCCGCGCATAGCGTTCGGGGCTCATAGGCGCTAGTTTCGGTTACGGTTAACTTTGATTACATCCGGCATGATACGGATTTTACGCATGATATTTGCCAGATGGATGCGATCGCGAGTGGTCAGGCGGATAAAGGCGCTGTAGACCCGGCCGTCTTTCTCTTCGGTATTCAGGCTTTGAATATTGGACTCAGCTGCATTGATCGCCGCCGTCAGGTTGGCCAACGCCCCCTGGTGGTTAAACATATCCACTTTGATTTCGGCGATGAATTCCTGCTCGGTTTCCTTATCCCACTCGACCGCCATGAATTTTTCCGGTTCTTTCTGGTAACCGCGGATGTTGCGGCAGGATTCATGGTGGATCACCAGCCCTTTGCCCGGGCTGACATGGGCGATAATCGGGTCGCCAGGAATTGGCCGGCAGCACTTGGCAAAGGTGATCAATACGCCGTCGGCGCCTTTGATTGCCAGGTTGCGCACGCCGGAAGAGGCGCCGAGGCTGGATTGGTCGCCCTGCAGGTTTTTCGCCACCACCACGCTCATGGCGTTGCCGAGGCCGATTTCCGCCAGCAGATCGTCCAGCGTCGCCAGCTTCATGCGCTCCAGCTCGTGCTGAATATTTTCCTGCGGGATTTCGGCCAGCTTGCGGCTGCCGCCCAGCGCATGGTTCAGCAGACGACGGCCGAGGTTGACAGAGTCGTCGCGCTTAAGGTTCTTCAGCATCTGGCGGATTTTGGCGCGCGCTTTTGAGCTGACGACAAAGTTCAGCCAGGCGGCATTCGGCCGTGCGCCCGGCGCGGTGATGATTTCCACCGTCTGGCCGCTGGTGAGCGCCTGCGACAGCGGGTAAGGCTGGCGGTCGACGCGGGCGCCGACGCAGGCATGGCCGATATCGGTATGCACGGCGTAAGCGAAGTCGACCGGCGTGGCGCCGGCCGGCAGTTCGACGATGCGGCCTTCCGGGGTGAAAACGTAAATCTCATCCGGGAACAGATCGGATTTGACGCTTTCAATAAATTCGAAGGAGCTGCCGGCGCTTTGCTGCAGCTCCAGCAGGCTTTGCATCCAGCGCTGGGCGCGGATTTGCGCGGTAGTGCCGCTCTCGCCCTGTTCTTTGTATGCCCAGTGCGCCGCCACCCCCATTTCCGCCATCTGATCCATATCTTCGGTACGGATCTGCACTTCGACCGGCACGCCGTGCGGCCCGATCAGCGAAGTATGCAACGACTGGTAGCCGTTGGCCTTGGGAATGGCGATATAGTCTTTAACCCGCCCCGGGCGCGGTTTGTACAGGCTATGCACCTGGCCCAGCACGCGGTAGCAGGTATCCACTTCCTTGACGATCACCCGGAACGCATAGATATCCATAATCGAATGGAAGCGCTGTTCTTTCAGGTGCATCTTGCAGTAAATGGAGTAGAGGTGTTTTTCCCGTCCGCTGACGCGGCAGGCGATGCCGGCTTCGGTTAACCGTCCTTCGATCTCGGAAAGAATCTTTTGGATCATTTCCTTACGGTTGCCGCGCGCGGCCTTGACCACTTCCTTGATGACGCGGTAGCGGTTAGGGTAAAGCGCCTCAAAACCCAGCTCTTCCAGCTCGGTTTTCAGGTGATGGATGCCCAGGCGGTGCGCCAGCGGGCTGTAGATTTCCAGGGTTTCACGTGCGATGCGCCGGCGTTTGTCCGGGCGCAGCGAACCGAGGGTGCGCATATTGTGCGTACGGTCGGCCAGCTTGATCAGCACGACGCGGATATCCTGCACCATCGCCATGATCATCTTGCGGAAGTTTTCCGCCTGCGCTTCTTTTTTATCCTGGAATTTGAGCTTGTCGAGCTTGGATACGCCCTCAACCAGTTCGGCGACGCTTTTGCCGAACAGCTGTTCCATATCCTGATAGGTTGCCGGGGTGTCTTCAATGACATCATGCAGCAGGGCGGCCATCAGCGTCTCGTAATCGAGACGCATCTCCGCCAGGATGCAGGCCACGGCGACCGGGTGAGTAATATAAGGCTCACCGCTGGAGCGTGTCTGACCCTCGTGAGCATCACGCGCGACGAGGTATGCCTGTTTGAGGCGCTTAATTTGCTCCTCAGGCAGGTAACGTTGAATCAGCTGGTTAAGGCTTTCAAACAGGTACAAGGCAGACTCGCTATTTAATTAACGACGGCCTTCAGCAATCGCGGTAACCGCCTGAATTTCTGCGGCTTCCTGCTCTTGCTGTTCCTGGCGCTCACGCACATCGAGGATCTGGCTGTTGATCAGGCCTTCTTCGATTTCGCGCAGAGCGATAACGGTGTACTTATCGTTCTCTTCAGGAACCAGCGCGTCTTTGCCGCCGACCTGGATTTGACGTGCCCGACGAGCAGCGACCAACACCAGGTCAAAACGGTTACCAATTTTCTCTACAGCGTCTTGAACAGTTACGCGTGCCATATTTGTGCTACTCCACAGGTGACGAAAAGACTGGGCATAATACTGAAACTGTCTTCAGTCTGCCAATAGTTTGCTGATTAAAGCGTCATGTCGCAGCATTTGCCGACCTAAACGCAAGCGCTCGGCGCGAATAATGGTTTTCAGATCGGACAGCGCCAGATCGAAATCATCGTTCACGATTAAATAATCATACTCCGCATAGTGCGTCATTTCCGCTACCGCCTGCGCCATGCGCTTGGCGATCACCTCATCGGAGTCCTGCCCGCGACCGCGCAGGCGGCGGCCCAGCTCTTCCTTCGACGGCGGCAGGATAAAGATGCTGCGCGCCTGCGGCATCTTGGCGCGAATTTGCTGCGCGCCCTGCCAGTCGATATCCAGGAAAACATCCACGCCGGTCGCCAGCACCTGCTCGATAGCCGCGCGCGAGGTACCGTAGTAGTTGCCGAACACTTCGGCGTGCTCAAGGAAGGCATCCTGCGCAATCATGCGGCGGAATTCGTCGTGCGACACAAAGAAATAGTGTTCGCCATGATTTTCACCCGGGCGACTGTCGCGCGTGGTGTGTGAAACCGAAACCTGCGTGTCGTACAGCGGTTGGGTCTTTAACAAAGCCTGAATCAGACTTGATTTACCTGCGCCGCTGGGTGCAGAGACAATATAAAGCGTGCCTTGAGCCATGATGATGTTCGTTGATAGCGGTTGATGTGCCAATTACAGCAGATGTGTATTTTCTCCGCACAGTATACACGGCTAACGCCGCTGATGCAGCGTTTGCGCGCATTTTGCCCGCGGCTTTGGCGGAAAAACACGGCGAAAATTACAAAGTGCCTTGCGTATCGCGTTATTTCGATGGTTTTTCGCAAACGAAAATTTATTTTGCGATGCGTTTTGCGCCCGATGATTTTATGCGTCGCCGCCGCGCTGAAAAGCGGATTTACTGCATGGCACCAGGGAGGAGGAATGAAAGGACACCTTTTTTACGGCGCCGTGTTTTTTATTCTCGCGATGGTCATCTCCGTCGGCGCGCAGGCAGAAACCTGCCCGCACTGGCCGGCGGAGCGCCTGCGCAATGAACTGAATGCTTTGGAAGAGCAGCTGGTGCGCTGGGACGCGGCCTATTATCAACGCGGGAAAAGTTTGATTAGCGACGAACTTTACGACAGCCTGCGGCAAAAACAGCGATTTTGGCGAGTTTGCGCCGGCCGGACGGGGGTAATTCCTCTGCCTCAGTTACCGGCGGGAAAGGTGCCTCATCCGGTCGCCCATACCGGGCTGCGTAAGCTGGCCGATCGCCGGGCGGTTGCCCAATGGCTGGCGGAGCGCCGCGACGTGTGGCTGCAGCCCAAGGTTGACGGCGTCGCCGTGACGCTGGTGTACCGGCACGGTAAACTGGCGCAGGCGATCAGCCGCGGCAACGGCAGGCTGGGCGAAGACTGGCTGGAAAAGGTCAGGGCAATCCCCGGCGTGCCGTTAACGTTGGCGAACGCGCCGGACCTTCTGGTGCTGCAGGGAGAGCTGTTTTTGCTGATGACCGGTCATCGTCAGCAGCTGCATGGCGGCGTCAACGCACGCGCCAGCGTTGCCGGTACATTGATGCGTAATCAGCCCTCTGAGCGGCTTACGCAGCTGGGCATTTTCATCTGGGCCTGGCCCGACGGCCCGCCCGCGATGTCGCAGCGGCTGGCGCAGCTGGCGGCGTGGGGGTTTACGCTGGCGCGCGACTATACGCAGCCGGTGAACTCGGTTGAAGACGTTATCCGTTGGCGTGACGCCTGGTTTGCCAGCCCCTTGCCCTTTGTGACCGATGGCGTGGTGCTGCATCAGGCAAGTTCGCCGTCCGGGCGCTACTGGCGTAATAAGCCGGCGTTGTGGGCGGTAGCGTGGAAATATCCGCCGGCAGAGCAGGTGACGCGCGTGGAGCAGGTGATGTTCCGCATCGGGCGTACCGGTAAAATTACGGTGGTGCTGGCGCTGGACCCTCTGCGGCTGGATGACAAGTGGATACGGCGCGTCAATATCGGTTCGCTTGCCCGCTGGCGGTATTGGGACATCGTGCCTGGCGATCAGGTTGCCGTCAGCCTGAAGGGGCAAGGAATTCCTCTGGTTACCCGCGTGGCATGGCGCAGCGTGGAACGGCCGGTGCTGACGGCGCCGGATGCCGCGCGCTACCACGCGCTCAGTTGCTTTACCCTGCAGGAAGGCTGTCGGCAACAGTTTATCGCGCGGCTGGTGTGGCTGAGCGGCCCGCAGGGGCTGATGATGAACGGCATCAGTGAGGCCAGTTGGCGGATGTTGGTTGACCATGGGCAGGTAAAAGAGCTGGCGGACTGGCTGATGCTGACGCCGGAGAGTTTGCGGACGCTGCCGGGGATGGGGGATAAGCAGGCACGGCGTCTCTATCAGCAATTTATGCTGGCGCGGCGGCAGCCTTTCAGCCGCTGGCTGCTGGCGCTGGGGGCGCCGCTGTCGTCCGATCAACTTGCCGATGTGACGGGGTGGCAACAGGCCAAAAGGCTGCCGCCGCACATATGGCAGCGGCAGGCCGGCATCGGGGACAAACGGGCGGCGCAGCTGGTTGAATTCTTCCGACAGCCGGCGCTACTGCGCGTGACAAATATCCTGCGGCAGCAGCATATCGCCGGGTTTGCCGGCGATGCGGTTAGTGATCCGGATGCTGATAATTGAAAACGGGCAGCCCAAGCCGGAAGCGCAGGGCAAGCAGGCGCGCACTCAGGCCGGCAAACAGCGTAATCAGCACCACGACGTTATGCGGCAGGTCGAGGTACTGCAGGCCGATATAGAGCCAGGCCGCAGCGAAAGCGATACCGCCGTAAATCTCTTTTTGGAAGACCAGCGGGATGCGGTTGCAGAACATATCGCGCAATACTCCGCCGAACACGCCGGTGATCACCGCGGCAATGGCGGCGATGATCGGGCTGTGGCCCATATCCAGCGCCACCTGTGCGCCGATAATGGAGAACACGATCAGGCCGACGGCATCCAGCACCAGAAACAGCCGGCGCAGATGGCGCATCAGCGGGGCGAGCCAGGTGGTGACGATGGCGGCAATGGCGACAATCACGATGTACTCGGGGTGTTTAACCCAGCCAAGAGGGTAATGGCCAAGCAGAACATCGCGCACCGAGCCGCCGCCGATCGCCGTGGCGGAGGCGATGATCAGCACGCCGAACATATCCATCTGACGGCGGCCGGCAGCCAGCGCGCCGGTCATGGCTTCTGCGGTGATGCCAATGATATAAAGGATACTCAGTAACATGGGGGAATTCGCTGTGCGGCTAGAACGGAACTTTTAACTGAAGGGTAATGATCAACCTATTATGCCGCCACTGAGTTTTTCTCACCGATATCAATTCGGATTACTATAACTAATGTCAAAGTGTGGTTTCTTCTCTGCTTACAGCATTGTTGCCGTTTTTTATTAAAACTCAGGCATAAATTATTTCGTGCTGATTTCTTGGTGAAACTATTTGTGCACTAGCCCGCGCCGTGTGGCGCGGGCCTGGCGTTACTTCGCCTGCGCCAGAATATTGCCCTCCCATCCTTGCTGCGCGTAGTCATTCAGGTGCTTGATTTGCCGTACCGGTTGGCCTTGGCTAAAGTTGATATCGTGTAGCGATACCCAGACCTGTGAGGCCGCGAAGGTCGATTTGAAGTGATATTCGCCGTGGCTCAGGTCGGAAATTGCGGTCCAGTAGGTGCCGACGCCTTTATTTTGCTCCGGGCGTTTACTGTATTTTTCATACATATCGGACACTTTCTGTTCGTCAGGCTCTGCTGGTGAACCGATCGGGTAAGCCACGTTGTTGATGACTGATAAAATAAATCCCTGAGCCTGATCTTTGTTATCCGGCTGCGGTAGGTTTTGCAGATCGTAGCTGGCGCGCACCAGGCGCTCATCCGCTTCTAGCCCGCCGGGAATGTCGCGGCGTTTGGCGTGCTGGTATTTAGCCAGGTTTTTCAGCTGTTGCGCATAAGACGGCGGATTGGTCATCACCCGGTAGTTTTTGTCGTGATAAACATTAACTTTGCCGTTATCAATCTCAATAATCGCGGAATCACCGCTAACGTCTTCAATGGCGATATGTTTGGTGTCGGAGGCGTAATCAATCGGCAGGCGTGCGGCGACCAGACGCACATCGTTGCGGATAGCATTTACTGCCTGATCGACGGTAGCGTAATTGTCCAGAATATAACTGAGCCAGGCGCGGCTTTCGAGAACCGGTTTATCCTGGTTGCCTTGCTGAACCTGGCTGCCGTTCATATAAAACAGCGTATGCCCCGCCAACCCTTTTTCATTCATGCCATCCATCGGGAATACGCCATCGGCATAGACCACCACGCTGCCGTAGCGGGTTTGCCAGTGGGCGGCATTCTTACTGTCGCCGCCGTTATGCGCCACGCCGCGCGGGGTGATCACCAAAGAGGGATCGACCGGACCGAAGAAATCCAGGTTACGGGCGCTGACCATATAGCCGGGGTACATATTCATAAACGCGCGGGTGCAGGCCTGTGCGCCGGTGGTCAGGCTGGCGCTGAGTATCGCGCCGGCCAGCAGCGCTGATGCGCTGGAAGCAAATTTTTTCATGTTATCTCCTTACCATTATGCGAGGGGTGCCCGGGGATGGTAAGGCGTGGGTCGCGCGGCCAAGAGTGACTTAATGGGGGAAAATCCCCCAAACCGGACAGGATCATCAGTGGGAAAGATTCGATTTTCTTTAGCCCAGATAGAAGCGTTTGCCAGCGTATGTGAGAGCGGCAATTTAACGCGGGCAGCCAAACGCCTGGGGAAAGATCGCACAACCGTCGGCGAACTGGTCGAGTACCTGGAGCTGGACTTGGGCTATGCGCTGTTCGATCGCCATACGCGCCCGCTGCGGTTAACGGATGCCGGGCAGCGCCTGTATCGCCAGGCGAGATTATTTCTGCAGGAAGCGGAAACCTTTTGCCAACTGGCGGAGCATATTCCGCAGCAGGTTCGCCAGCGCGTGGTGCTGTGCTATGACGCGTTTACGCCAAGGTCGTTTTTGAGTGCGCTGTCGGCGGCGCTGTATCAGCATGGTATTGCGCTGGATCTGCGCATGATGGAAAGGACGGAGGCGGAAGAGCTGCTGGCAGGCGGGGCGGCGCACCTGGGCGTCTATCAGGCGCTTAATCGCAGCATCAGCGATCGGTTTAAATGGCGGGCGTTAGGGGCGCTGGAGATGGCGGTGTATGCCCGCGAGGGGTTTTTTCCTGATGCCGACCCGATTCCGCTGATTGCGCTGGCTGCACACACTCAGCTTATTCCGTTCAGCGACCTGCCGGATGCCATGGCCAAGCGCTTACAGATCTCCGACCGTATCCGGGTAATCAATGAATTGCCGCTGCTGCAGGCATCGCTGAGCGCCGGGCAGGGTTGGGCATTTTTACCGACGCATTTTCAGGCCCAGCAATGGCCGGCGGTAAGTCGGCTCGACACCGAGCTGGGCCAGAGCGGCCTGACGCACCCGATGGTTGCGCTCTGGAAGCCGGGCGCCGATGATGAGTTGCTGCGGTTGATTGAGCAGGTACAGCGGATATACCGCGAGGAGTCTTAGGCGGTTCCGGTAGAGAATGTTCCGGGATCGCCGCCGATTCTATCCTGAAATAGAAGATATTCTCTGTGGTCCCATTGCCACTCGGTGACGAAAGATTTAGGTTATGCCTGAATGTATTACGATCAGATTAATTATGAATGGAACATGTTAAGGGAAAACGGTACCAAACCCTGTAATATTAAAGGATTTTTCAATTTATAAGCGCCGGTGGGGATTTTAATGGGATTAGCCGATGTTGCTCTTTGGGTTAATATAATTGTTACATGTTCTGTGCTCGTCGTTGTCTTTTATGGCGTGAGGAATACATTAAGAGCTAATAAAAATAATGAGTCTGTTATGAAAAGTGCTCAAGAAGTGGAGGCCATAGTAATTAGTGCAAGGCCACATGATAACCAAACTGCTGATGGGCGTCTGTTTCTTTCTTTATTAGTCGAGTTCACCGTTGGGGGTGAAAAGATCGCTGCCAATAAAGATGTTAATGTTTCTGTGTTTTATTCTGAAGAATATAAGCCAGGTAAAGTAATTACTATAAAATATCAAAGGAATAATCCGGACAATATCGTTGTTGTTGGGAATGCTAATAACTAGCATGCTATTCTATATGGGCATAGGTGATTAGCCGGTGGAGCGAGAATTAATAGAACGTGTCTGTATATATCTTACATTTACTGGAGGGTAGAGTGAGTTTTATTAGTCAACATTCAGGTTTAATCATTATGGCATCACTTGCCTTAACGTTTTTTATGATTATTGGAGGGCTAAGAGGGTTGAAGGGGCAGGGTGATGACCTAATAAAAATAAAATACTGGCTAAGTAAAGAACGATGGAAAGGTGAGATAAAAGAAGCATTACTTGTTAGCTGGCGGCAGACTAACGCGACGAATAACTTTGACTATTATTTTGTATTTGTCTTTGAGATAAGTGTTGGTGGGGAAAATAAGCAGTATAGTGCTGCCGCAGTCGTCAGGGTGTCAGAGGTTTATAAATTAAAAGCAGGGTTGCCGATCATCATTAAATATGATGGGGTTCCGCCAGAAAAAATTGCAGTAATGTCTGTGGATTATGGGTGAGTAATTTCTCACATAAGAAGGTTTTTATGGGTTTTATTTCAGAGTATCCGTTTATCTTTGCGTGGTCAGTTATATTTACTCTTGTTTTTATTTCTATAAGGGGACTTAGAGGTCAAAAGGACGATATTAAGGAAATTCAAAATTGGATTGGTAGAGATTTATGGAAAGGTAGTATCTCCACGGGCAGGCTCATCTCATGGAAACAACTGCAGGCAACACACAATATTGATTACTTCTACTCGTTTACTGTTGAAAGCGAGCTGGACGGTAACTTAAAGCGGTACAGCGCTGCAGGAGTGGTTAAAGCCTCAGAGGCTGGAAAGTTGCGGAAAGGGCAAGTCGTGACGATAAAGCATCAAGGGGTTCCGCCTAAGAAAATGGCCGTTATTGGTATAGACTTTGACTGAGCAATAACGTGTTAATACCGGATGTAATTTATTTTAGTAAGTTGAGTCGCCGTATCGCACGCTGTTTGCCAAGTGCTAAAATAGCGTGAGGATAAAGAACGTAGCGCATTGCACCCTCTTGCATTTAAGGGAAGCGGTGCTGGAGGACTCTGTTATTGGCTTATGATATGGATAGCTACGCGGAGCAAAACACCCGATCTTTATAATGTTATAAATAAACGTGATGATATTCATCATATTCTGATTCTATATTTCACTATCGTGGCCTATCCTGATATAAAGACGATTCTTCACTATCGCATTAACGTTGTCAGGCAAAGGACTTCCGTCATGTTAGATCGTATTACCGTCCAGCTACCCGTTCCCGGGCTGCTTTTCTGGAAACTCTCCGGGCGCGAGGCGTTATCGGAGCCGTTCGAACTGAGCGTAACGCTGCTGAGCACGGATGCGCGCATCGATCGCAGCAGCCTGCTGGGGCAGCCGATTACGGTGACCATCCCGACGCGTTCCCTGATGGGCAAACGCTACCTGAACGGCAAAGTAACCCGAGTGGCGGTAAGTGCGGTGGAGCTGTCCGGTACCCGCTACGCGGAGTATCGCCTGACCATGGAACCGGATCTGTGGCCGATGAAGCGTGACCGTAACCTGCGTATCTTCCAGGGTCAGACAGTGCCGCAGATAGTGAAGAGCCTGCTGGGCGAAAGCCAGGTGAATGTTGAAGATCGGCTGACGGGCAGCTATCGCCCCTGGGAATACTGCGTGCAGTACCAGGAGAGCAGCCTGGCGTTTATCAGCCGTTTGATGGAGCTGGAGGGCATTACCTATCACTTCAGCCATGAGGCGGACAAACACACCCTGATGCTGACGGATGCGCCGCAGCAGCAACAGCCGTTCAGCGGTTACGAGAGCATTCCCTACCATGTCACGCCTTCCGGCGGCAGTACCGACGAAGAAGGCATCAGTCAGTGGGCGCTGGAAGACAGCGTCACACCGGGCATCTACAGCCTGGACGACTACGACTTCCGCAAGCCCAACGCCTGGCTGTTCCAGGCGCGCCAGAATCCGGCCTCGCCATCACCGGGCAGCATCGACGTTTACGACTGGCCGGGGCGCTACGTGGAACACGGCCACGGCGAGTTCTATGCCCGCATCCGTCAGGAGCGCTGGCAGGTGGATCACCAGCAGATACAGGGAACAGGCACCGCCGTTGGGCTGGCGCCGGGATATACTTTTGCACTGCTGAACGCGCCGTTTTTCAGCGATAACGGCGAGTATCTGACCACGGCGGTGCACTACCAGTTTGAAGAGAACCGCTACGCCAGCGGCAGCGACGGGGGAAGCGTTCACCGGCTGGACTTTTCGGTGATCCCATCCTCCGTCGTATTCCGCCCGGAGCAGGCGACGCCTTGGCCGCGTACCTACGGTCCGCAGACCGCGAAGGTGGTAGGGCCGCAGGGCGAATCCATCTGGACCGATAAATACGGCCGGGTGAAGGTGAAGTTCCACTGGGACCGTCTGGCGAATGGCGATGACACCAGTTCGGGCTGGGTGCGTGTTTCCAGCGCCTGGGCTGGTCAGGGGTTTGGCGGCGTGCAGATCCCGCGCGTTGGCGACGAAGTGGTGATCGATTTTATCAACGGCGATCCGGACCGCCCCATCGTGACGGGCAGGGTATATAACGAAGCCAGCATGCCGCCGTGGGCGCTGCCGGCAGCGGCCACCCAGATGGGCTTTATGACCCGCAGTAAAGACGGGCATCTTGATAATTCCAGCCATCTCTATTTCGAAGACAAACCCGGTGCCGAAATGCTGTCGATGCATGCGGAAAAAGATATGCGGGTTTCGGTAGAGAATAATAAAGATGTGACGATCGATGGTACTCGCACCACCACCATTCTTAAAGAGCAGAAGGATGACGTAACGGGGGATGCGGTCTTTAATTATCACGCTACCCGCACCACGACGGTGGATAAAAAGGAAACGAAAACCTTTAAAGACGGTGAAAAAACGACGATCACCAATGGCCGCGATCTCGAAATCACCAGTGGCGGTGATTTGGTCAAGGTTAAAGATAAGCGTGATACCACCATTACTGGCGATGAAACACATCATGTAACCGGCAAGATCACGCAGGATTTTGATAGTGGGCAGGTCACTAATATCAAAGCTGGTGGCAAGACGGAAACCATTACTGATGGTGGGTTAACCGTTAATGTCAATGGTGGTGACTGGACGCAGGATGTTACTAATGGTGAAATACATATCTCTAGTCCTAATCTAATAAAAATAAGTAGTACTTCTAAAGTTTTTATAGATACACCGGACTTTGTTCATAATGATAAAAATAAAGAAATAAAATCTAGCAAAGTTAATGAGTTTATAAAGGATCATACTTCGTTTAAATCGGTAAATGCAGCTGTAACGGGGGTTAGTGTCTCATTAAATGGATCTGCAATCAGTTGGACTCCCCTGACTATATCGACATCTCTAACTAGTGTAGTTACTGAACCTATGAATTATGTACGATCTCTTAGTCGAATAGAAAATTCATTGCAGAACGTTGCTCTTAGTGCAATACATATTTTTATATGAAAGGAGGATATGTGAGTTTTATCTCAGAGTATGCATCTATGGCTGTTTGGATAGTTGCAATAATTATTGTGTTTGTCTCTTTTAAAGGGATTAAAGTAAATAAAGAAGGACAGGAGGAGATAAAAAACTGGAGTAGCCAAAACTTATGGAATGGAGATGTGGCCTCTGCTAAATTGGTCTCGTGGAAACAGTTACAGGCAAAACACAATATTGATTATTTCTATTCGTTTACTTTTGAGTGCGATTTAGATGGTGGTACAAAAAAATATAATGCTGCGGCAGTTGTCAAGGTGTCAGAAGCAAGTAAGTTAAAGAAAGGATTGAATCTAACAATAAAGTATCAAGGGGTTCCTCCAAAAAAAATAGCAGTTATTGGTATTGATTTTGAGTGAAATAAAAATTTCAATTTTTATATTATTACTAATAAAGGTTAGACAAAATCATATAGCCGCAAGTTTATCGTAAATGAAAGGCTATATCTTGAAAATTATCAAACCCTGCATCTTGGCATATTAACGCTGGCAGGGTAATAATCACCTTATTGGTGGAACTGGAGGAGTTGCTGGGAATTCTACTAGGCTTAAAATTTTATTTATCATAGTAATATTAATCTAAGTCAGATTTTACTAACTCTGATTTTATAGGATAGGCTATGTGGGATATGGTAAGCACAATATTTAAGGTTTTATTAGGTGTTGTTGCTGTATTTTCTATTGGGCGTTTTTTATATTGTGATGTTATTCCCCAGTTTAAAAATGGAGCAATGCAAAGCGATGTTATAAAAAATGGCCTTGCAGTTAACGCCGATATTATTTCATCCAGCCAAACAAGTTATTGGGGGGGGAATAAGCCTATATATAAATTAACGTTTAGGTTTAAAACTATGGATAATGTAGAAGTTGAGTCGAGTCTAACAAAAGCGCTTTCTTTTGAAGAGATAGAGCGGTTTTCTCCCGGTAATGGAACAACAATAAAGTATGATCCAAAAAATCCGAAGAGAATAGCATTGTTTGATAAGCCCCTAATATTAGGTGATAACTAATCAATACGTGAAGTGAGTATTTGGCCTTATATCTATCAATAGTATATGTTATTATAAACTTTATCTCCCTTAACATATTTTATAAAAACAATTAATATAATAGTGTGAGGAACATGATGGGGGTATTTTCAGAATTTTTTGGATGGGGGGCGTTTTTTGCGATATTAATATTTCTCATCATTTATTTTTTGCAAGGTTATATTTTGCATTTGATGATAAAAAAGATCCTGTTTATTCTGTGGCGCATATCGTAAAGTATTTTCCTAGGGCACCAAATGATCTTGGGAAATTGGATATAGTTATGACTTACACATTTTCTGCCAACAATATTAATTATACTAAAGATAATCAGACGCTAAATATCGACACTACGGACCTTGATAATTATTATGTTGGTAAGGAAATACCCATTGTATATTATCGTGTCAATCCAAAATATAGTAAAATCGATTACTATCACGCAAGTTTAAAGAGATAATGAATATCCTGATGTTTGAATAATAAGTTGAGTAACGAAGAATAATAAATTTAAATGTCGTGGGGATAAATATATACCATAGGAGTTATAAATGACTGACTCAGTGCTATGGGCTACAATTTTTAGCATTTTGCTTATTGGGTGGGTTGTATATATTATATTTAAATCTGGAAGTGATGATAAAAAATACAGGAAGGAAGGTGTAAAGGTAGAAGCAAAAATTATTAATAAAAAAAACATTGGAGCGTCTGGGACGGGGAACATGAAGTTCTATGTAGAGTTAGAGTTTCCAACTAATAATGGCATTGTTATAACTCATGCTAAACGTTTCTTCACACCAGAAGATATGGTGAAAATCATGAGAAATAACACGGTTACTTTGTACTATCTACCTGGAAATCCTAAAAAAATTTACTTGGTTCCTGGCGATATGGAGTGATAATGATTCCACTCTGTGCCAGAGTATTCTCTTTTTTATTATTACTTAGAAATAGAGGGTTTTAATGGCTCTGGAAGATTATTCAAAGTATTTTATGTACGGTGGGATTGCTTTATCTATTGCTGCAGTTGCTTTTTTTTATTTTCTTGATAAAAAAGATAGGACTGATCTTGGTGAATTGAAGGTTTATTTATCAAGTGACCGCTGGCAAGGCGATATTTTAGATTCAAGAATTGAATCTTGGCAGCAAACGAATGCTAAGTATGGCAATGATTTCTTTTATGATATCAGTTTTTATCTTAATGGTGAAACTAAGTTATACACAGCAAAAGCATTGATTCAACCAAGTCAGATACATATGATTAAAAAAGGATTAAATATAAAGGTAAAAAAAGGTGGTAAAGGTAAATTAGCGGTTGTTGGAATAGAATTTAATTAGGGGTGAATCTTCGAGTGAGTATTACTCCAGTTGAGGTAGGGGTATTAATTAGTCTAATGTTTTAATTGTTTTTTAAATTTCACCACTAGTGTGATGTGTTATAAAAATAGGGGGGCGAATGAGTAATGCGTTTATTATAACAATGGTAATAATCGCGCTGGTTTTCGGCGTTTTCCCCATGGCACGGTTCCTCTATACGAATTTTTTACCATATTTAAAGGATGGTTTTTCTCAGGATGCAGTTTTAAAATATGGTGTGGCTACAGATGCGGAAATTGTTAATACAGTTCAAACAAGTAGTTGGGATGGTGGTAAACCTGTTTATAAACTTACGTTCCGATTTAAAACAAAAGACAATGAGCTCGTTGAAAGCACAATAATGAAGCCATTAACTTTTAAAGAGATCGGATTTCTTAAGGAAGGCTATATAGCCACGATAAAGTATGATCCTGCAAAGCCGCATAAAATTGCGTTGTATGATAAGCCGTTAATTCTCGGGGATTAAATGATATCCATACTGGAAGTCGCCAATGTAATATTAACCTTTGTGATTATCTTGGTGTGCTATTATTTTGCCAACCGGATCGTCAAAAGAAACCGCCAACGTGAACAGGTGATGACTGAACGGGGAGCAGACGTTTACGTGACTATCCTTTCGCTAAAGCAAAGCGACGTATTCATAAATAATAACCCTGTTGTTGAGATGGATTTGCAGTTGGAGAATCCTGAAAAAAAGAAGTGTGGATGTTGGAAAAACACCGGGAAACCGTGTTGCTGATTGCGCTTTCGGCTTATCAACTTGGATTGGTATATCAGGCCAAGGCTAATGGTAAAAATGATTTTGTTTTTATTAAAGATAACGCTGGAAAACCCGTTATTGTTAGCCATTGATGTTATTTATCAATGGTTTTACTCTGATTTTTTAGAAAGGGTAATGAGATATTGGTCGTTCGCGTTAATGGATAATCCAAGTTTAATATGACGGTAACTTTATTTTTATATAGTGGA
Source organism: Serratia sp. JUb9 (assembly GCF_014298095.1). Lineage (NCBI taxonomy): Bacteria > Pseudomonadati > Pseudomonadota > Gammaproteobacteria > Enterobacterales > Yersiniaceae > Serratia > Serratia sp. JUb9. The sequence continues at coordinate 49,760 of NZ_CP060416.1, forward strand.
ATGTCGCGCATGGTTTTTCTGTTAACTTATCACCTTGAGAATGATATTCTCCATGCAAACGATTAGCGGATGATTATTTTGGCCATGGTGAACTCCTCCTATGAAAATTATCAAACCCCTGCGCCTTAGCGTATTAAATCGCCCTTATCGCTGGCAGGGCCATAACCACCTTGGCGTTTCGGTGATGGCGCTGGCGGATATGGGGGAGGCGCCGCAGCTGCGGCCGGAAGTGGAGCTGTGGCAGCTGGCGGCCAGCGAGCTGCAGACCAGCGGCGGGGTGATTGATATGGCGATCCCCAAAGCCCGGGCGGAGTTTCTGGCCACGGGTTATGCCTACAGCCATCACCAGTCGGATAAAACCGCCGTTGCGGCGCGTATCGAGATAGAAGGTCTGAGCAAAACCCTGGCGGTATATGGCGATCGCTACTGGGCCGGGGATCGGCCAACGCCGCCGCAGCCCTTTGAACAGATGCGGCTGGACTGGAGCCGCGCCTGGGGCGGTGAAGGCCATGATGAAAACCCTCACGGCGTTGGTCTGCATCCGGTGGCAGTCGGTGGCTATCAGCTGCGTCCGTTGCCCAATATCGAATCAATGCAAGAGCGCATCACCGCCGCCGGTCAGCAGCCGGAACCGGCGGGTTTTGGCGCGCTGGATCTGCTGTGGCCGCGACGCTTTAAGCGCATGGGTAAAAAATATGATGCCCGTTGGCTGCAGCAGGACTTCCCCGGCTTTGCCCGGGATATCGACTGGCGGGTGTTTAACGCCGCCTCGCCCGATCAGTGGTGGCAGGAGCGTGATGCGCTGCCTCCTCAGGCGCGCTGGCGCATCTGGAATATGCATCCGGAACAGCCGCTGCAGGAGGGCACGCTGCCGCCGTGGCAGGCCCGTTGCTTTATCAACCGCCAGCGCGGCGATGAGACGTTATTCGAAGAAATCGCGCTGCGCGCCACCACCGTCTGGTTCTTCCCGCATCTGCAGCAGATGATCCTTATTTGGCAGGGCAATACCCGCATCAATGAAGATGACGCCGCTGATGTGCTGCAGCTGATGCCCGCTCTGGAGAACGTTGGCGCCGCCCGTTCGGCCAGCCACTATCGCAAGGTGCTGAGCCAGCGAATGGATAAAGAGCGCGGCGCGCTGTTTGCCTTCCGGGAAAAGGACCTGGTGCCGGAAGCCGCCATCGGCCCCTGGATCGACAGTGAAGTGGAGCAGAGCCCCAGCCCGATGCGCGACAATATGAAGAATCGCGCCAACCTGTTACGTGAACAGCATCGGGCACGGCTGGAGGCTCAGGGCGACAGCGTAGATGACCTGCTGCCAGAGTTCGAAGAGCCGGAGATCCCGCCGCTGGACGAACTGCCGGAGTTTATCGACAAGCTTGAACAGCAGGCGGAAGCGCAGCGTCTCGAAGCCGAAGAGCGCAAGCGCGAGATGGAGGCCCGCTTCCCCGAGGCTGCAGAGGATGAAAACGGCCCCCGGGGGCCGGAATCGATGCAGCGTATGCAGGATATGCTGCACCAGAATAAGGATGCCATCAGCGAGAAGAAGCTGGCGCAGAGTCAGGCGGCGTTGCACCAGATGTACCTGATGTCGGTACAGAGCCAGCCGCCGGCCCGGCGTCTGAAGGGCGACCTGGCGCAGATCATTCGCGACCGCGTACAGCGCACCCTGGCACAGGGGGGCGATTTCAGCGGTATGGATCTGACCGGCGCGGACCTTTCCGGTATGGATTTGCGCGGCGCCAACTTCAGTCGGGCGTTGCTGGAGTGTGCCGACCTCAGCCACAGCCGGCTGGATGGCGCCTGCTTGCGCGAGGCGATGCTGGCGCGCTGCGAACTGCATCACAGCTCGCTGCGGGAATGCGATCTGGAGAGTGCCAGCCTGGCGCTGGCCCAGTGTTGCCACAGCGATTTCAGCGGCGCGCGTTTTAAAGAAACCCAGCTGCAGCAGACGCTGTTCGACGACTGTATTTTTGACGATGCCGTTCTGGATGGCCTGCTGCTGCGTGAAACCTGGCTGACCCGCTGCCGTTTCCGACGGGCGCGGCTGGAGGGCTGCGTCTTTATGGAGCTGACGCTGCCGGCGCCCGATTTCAGTTCGGCCCGGCTGCATAAAACCACCTTTATGAAAACCACGCTGGAGGCGGCCTGTTTCAGCGGCGCCAGCCTTGAAAGCTGTTCCTGGGTGGAGAGCCACGCCGAGCAGGCGCGGTTTGACGGCGCGACGCTGGTGACCTGTGCGGCGGCATCGGAAAGCGTGCTGAGCGGCGCAGACTTTAGCAACGCCACCCTGAAGCAGTGCAACCTGCGCCAGACGGCGCTGCGCGGCGCTCGTTTCACGCTGGCGAAGCTGGAAAACAGCGATCTCAGCGAAGCCTGCTGCCAGGGCGCAGACTTTACCCGGGCTAATTTAGTGGGTAGTTTGTTTGTGCGCAGCGATTTCCGCCAGGCCGACTTCAGCGACGCCAACCTGATGGGGGCGATTTTGCAAAAAAGCCTGCTGGGCGGTACCTGTTTTAACGGCGCCAATCTGTTCCGGGCCGATCTCTCGCAGGCCATTACCGACAGTGAAACCAGCCTGAACGGCGCCTGGACCAAACGGGTTAAAACGTTGCCGGGCCGTGACGGGGAGACAGTATGAGCCATCTTAGCGCAACAGATTTACAGCAGCGGGTGAAAGGCGGCGAAGCAATTAGCGAGCTGGTGCTGGATGGGCTCGATCTGCGCAACTGCGACCTGTCTGGCGGTATCTTTCAGGAAGTCTCGCTAAACGGTGCCGATCTGCGCGGCGCCAACCTGCATGAAGCGGTGTTTACCGAGTGCGAGCTGAACGATGTTCAGGCCGATGGGGCGCAGCTGGCGCAGACGGTGTTTAACCAGTGCGGCATGGCAAACCTCCGGGCAGCCAGTACGGCGCTGCGCGAGTGCGTCTTTAACGAATGTGTGCTGACGGCCGGCGACTTTTCTGACGGCCAGTTTGATACCACCCAGTTTATGCGCTGCGAGCTGCAGCAAAGCCGTTTTAGCCGCAGCGCGCTGGATCGCAGCACCTTCTTTGAAACGCCGCTGGATAAGGCGCAGTTTTCCCAGTGTCGGCTGCTGATGACCACCTTTTACGGTATCGATTTGCGCGGCGTCGATTTCGGCGGCGCCAGCTTCGAGCGGGTGGTGTTCTTTGAATGCGACCAGCGGAATAAAAGCTATGCCCGCCAGCAGTTTACCGGCTGCCAGTTTACTGATAACCGCCTTGACGAGGCGGATTTCAGCGGCGCGCAGCTGACCCAGTGCAATTTTAAAGGCGCTTCGCTGCAGCGGGCGAACCTGCGACAGGTCGACGCCCGTCAGGCGCTGTTTATGGAGGCCGACCTGAGCGGCGCTCAGTGTCAGGGCAGCCAGTTCGATCAGGCGATTATGGTCAATGCGCTGCTGAGCGGCGCCGATTTCAGTCAGAGCCGGCTGTTTCAGAGCATTTTGCAGCAGGCGATTGCCGTGGGGACCCGTTTCCGCTTCTGCGATCTGACCTATAGCGACTTTTCCGGCGCCGATCTGCGTCAGGCGGATTTTACCGACGTCCGTTTTTCCCGAACCCGCTTTCACCGTGCCCGCCAGGACGGCGCGCACATCCCAAATCGCAGAGGGATGCTGGAATACGATGAAGAATTACTGGCCGCCGAAGCCTGGAGCGCCCAGCGCCACAGCCGAGGTTGAGGTTAAGGAGAGGTGATGAACAATATCAATCATAAACTGGCTCAGGCGGCGCTGCCGCCGCTGCAGGCCGCTGGCCGGGTAACCCACTGTTTTGCCGACGGCAGCCTGATGGTGGAGTGCGAAGGCCGCGGCTGGCACTGCCGCCGGGCGGCAAGCTGTCTGATTGCCCCGGCGGTCGGGGACAGCGTGCTGATCGCCGGCGCGGCGGACAAGGCGTGGCTGCTGGCGGTGCTGGAGCGGGCCGATGAAGGCAGCGCCGAGCTGTCGCTGCCGGGGGATCTGCATATCCGCAGCGCCGGAGAGTTAAGCCTGAGCGGCGTCACCCTGAAGGTGGAGGCGCAGCAAGGGGACTGCCATATCGGCGAGATGAACTACAGCGGCGATAAGCTTTCCGCCTGGGTCAGCCTGACCCGTATGGTCGGCAAGCGCGCCGAATCGGTATGGCAGACGGTGACCCAGGTCAGTCAGAACCTGTTCCGTCATACCCGCAATACCGAGCAGGTGCGGGCCGGGCAGGTGGATATCCGGGCCGATGATTACGCGCGTCTGCACGCGCACAACACGGTGATTACCTCCAAGGCGATCACCAAAGTCGATTCTGAACAGATCCATATGGGCTAAGGAGCCGCGATGTTTGCCAACTGTCAAATGATGGGCGTCGATCTGGCCTTCCCGGACGTGTGCCTGACGCCGATGCCCGCACCGACGCCGGTGCCTTACCCGGATATCGCGCTGGGGCCGACGGCGATCCCCAACGCGCTGAATATTCTGTTTATGGGCATGCCGGCCCACAATATGGCGACGGTGACGCCGCTGACCAATGGCGATAATGCGGGCGTCGCCACCGGCGTGGCGTCCGGCACGGTGATGGGGCCGTCGCGCCACCTGACCGGCTCGTTTACCGTCCTGCTTAAGGGCACGCCGGCCACCCGCCTGACCAGCGTATCCTTGCAGAACTCCACCAATACGGTGGGGATGCGTATTGTGCCCAGCCAGTTTAAGGTCTTGATGCTGGCGCCGTAAGCGCCGTGAAAATCATGGCCGATCGTCGCGTAGCGACATAAAAAAAACGGCTTCCGCCAGCGGAAGCCGTTTTCGTGTTAATCATATGTCTGGAGCCATGCCGGTGGTTGGCGGTATTACTCGATATTCTGAATCTGCTCGCGCATTTGCTCGATCAGCACCTTCAGCTCAATCGCGGAGGTGGTGACGTCGGCATTGATGGATTTAGAGGCCAGCGTGTTCGATTCGCGGTTGAACTCCTGCATCATAAAGTCGAGGCGACGGCCCACGGCCTCTTTTTTCTTCAGGATGTTGCGCGTTTCTTTAACGTGCGCCTCCAGGCGGTCCAGCTCTTCGGCCACGTCGATACGCTGCGCCATCAGCACCAGTTCCTGCTCAAGACGGGTATTTTCCAGCTGCACCTGCGCTTCTTCCAGCTTGCTGACCAGGCGCTCCCGCTGCCATTGCAGAATATTCGGCATCTGCGCGCGCACCTTGACTACTTCTTCGCCGACGGCGTCCAGGCGCTGTTCGATCAGCGCTTTCAACGCGGTGCCTTCGCTTTCCCGCGCGGCGATAAAGTCATCCAGCGCACCGTCCAATGCCTGCAGCAGCTGTGCGCTGATGGCGTCCAGATCCTGCTCCTGTGCGGACATCACGCCCGGCCAGCGCAGCACGTCGATCGGGTTGATTTCCCCTTCGTCGCTTTGCATTTTCACCCAGTTGGCGGCTTCCACCAGCTGTTTGGCCAGCTTTTCGTTCAGAATCAGCGAGCTTTGCGCGCTGGGATCCAGCTCAAAGCGCAGGTTGCACTCCACTTTACCGCGCGTCAGGCGGCCGCGGATGCGTTCGCGAACCACCGGCTCCAGGCTGCGGAACTGCTCCGGCAGGCGGATATAGGTTTCCAGGTAACGTTGGTTAACGGAACGCAGCTCCCAAGCTGCGCTGCCCCATTCACCCTTGATTTCACGCCGGGCGTAGGCGGTCATGCTGCGGATCATTATGCGTACCCGAATTAAGAAATGATGGTTCGATTATAGCGTTGCCGCCGCGGGCAAGATAGGCATAACGTCACGATGCGACAAGATCGCCGCGCGGCGGGCACTTTGGGCGGTTATCTCGTCACGTTGCTGCAACTGGCGATATTTTGGGTATAATGCGCAGCCAATGATGATTTAACGTCGGAGAAAGCCCCATGCGTCCAGCTGGCAGAGCACCACAACAAGTTCGCCCCCTGACACTCACCCGTCACTACACGAAACACGCTGAAGGTTCAGTGCTGGTTGAGTTTGGCGATACCAAAGTTCTGTGCACCGCCACGGTTGAAGATGGCGTACCGCGCTTTCTGAAAGGCCAGGGGCAAGGCTGGATCACTGCAGAATACGGCATGCTGCCGCGTTCGACCCACAGCCGCAACGCCCGTGAAGCGGCGAAAGGCAAGCAGGGCGGACGCACGCTGGAGATTCAGCGGTTGATCGCCCGTTCGCTGCGTGCGGCGGTCGATCTGAAAAAACTGGGCGAGTTCACCATTACGCTCGACTGCGACGTGCTGCAGGCGGATGGCGGCACCCGCACCGCCTCGATTACCGGCGCCTGCGTGGCGCTGGCCGACGCGCTCAATGCGCTGGTTGCCGCCGGCAAGCTGAAGGCTAACCCGATGAAAGGCATGGTGGCCGCCGTTTCTGTCGGCATCGTGGGCGGCGAGCCGGTCTGCGATCTGGAATATGTGGAAGATTCCGCAGCGGAAACCGATATGAACGTGGTGATGATGGAGGATGGCCGCATGATCGAGGTGCAGGGCACCGCAGAAGGCGAGCCGTTCAGCCATGATGAGCTGCTGGCGTTGCTGGCGCTGGCCCGAGGGGGCATCGACACTATTTTCCAGGCGCAGAAAGCGGCGCTGGCAGAATAATTTTTAAGGCGACTGAAAAGTCGCCTTTTTTACGCCCGGCGATCGGGCGCAGTATGAATCAGTATCAAGACGAGGAGAAGCAGTCATGAAAGCCTATCAGCGCCGGTTTATCGAGTTTGCGCTTAACAAGCAGGTATTGAAGTTCGGCGAATTCACCCTGAAATCCGGCCGCACCAGCCCGTATTTCTTCAACGCCGGCCTGTTCAATACCGGGCGCGACCTTGCGCTGTTAGGGCGTTTTTATGCTGAGGCGCTGGTGGATGCCGGCATTGATTTCGATTTGCTGTTTGGCCCGGCGTATAAAGGCATTCCGATCGCCACCACCACCGCCGTCGCGCTGGCCGAACATCACGATCGCGACGTGCCTTACTGCTTCAACCGTAAAGAGGCGAAAACCCACGGCGAAGGCGGCTCGTTGGTCGGCAGCCCGTTGCAGGGGCGCGTGATGCTGGTGGATGATGTGATCACCGCCGGTACCGCTATTCGTGAGTCTATGGAGATTATCAACGCCAGCGGCGCCAGCCTGGCCGGTGTGCTGATTTCCCTCGACCGCCAGGAGCGCGGCCGTGGCGAAGTGTCAGCGATTCAGGAAGTGGAGCGCGATTATCACTGCAAGGTCATCTCTATCGTCACGTTGCAGGATCTGATCGCCTATTTGGCAGAAAAGCCGGAAATGGCGGAGCATCTGGCGGCGGTGCGCGCTTACCGCGAACAGTACGGCATTTAATCGCGCGGCTGACGATATAATAACGCCGGGCATGCCCGGCGTTATCTTACTGTAACTGCGCCGCCAGCAGCGGCCAGCGTCCTTCAAACTCTTCCGTTGGGCGGTAGCGGAATTCGGAACGCACATAGCGTGACAGCATGCCTTCGCAGAATGCCAGCAGCTGGCTGGCCAGCATGGTTTCATCCACGATAAAACCTTTCCCTTCCCGCAGCTTGCGCTCTTTCAACACCTGGCGCAGTTGCGCTTCGATGCGTTCAAACAGCTGGTTAATCCGACCCTGCAGGCGATCCTGTTCAAACATCAGCGCATGGCCGGTCATAATCCGCGTTAACCCCGGGTTGCGCTCGGCAAAGCTGAGGACGAGCAGCAGAATCAGCCGCAGGCGGCTGAAGGTCTCTTTTTCATCCTGCAGGATCAGGTTGATACGCGTGATCAGGCTGTCTTCGATAAACTCGATCAGGCTGTCGAACATCCGCGTCTTGCTGGGAAAATGCCGGTACAGCGCGGCTTCAGAGACACCGACATTCGCAGCCAGTTTTGCCGTGGTGATGCGCTGGCTGCCGTCGCTGGATTCCAGCATCTGGGCTAACGCCTGCAGTATCTCCTCGCGCCGATTCCTTTTGGTATTTTCTTTTTCTGCCATGTCTGATTAGACCCTTGCTAAAACGGCTTGGACTTTTGGAAACCCGGCACCGGCCGCGCCAGAAGCTATTCTGTGCGGCTTATGTGATAGCTTTTTTACGGTGTGGGGTCAGCGGTCTTTACGACCGGTTTTCTTCGCATTGCCTGGCCTGCGGCGGTTATGCGCCTCATGGTATGACGCGCAGAGCCTTGTCGGCAGCCGGGAAACCCGTTGCTGAGGTCTCCATGCCTCCGGAATACGGTGTTTCAGGCGGCTTCCCTGCCGGCCATCCTAATGCGGTATTGCTTATTGGCGACCCGAGTGGCCGAAGCCGCCCTCGCCGCGTTCGCTGCTGTCGAATTCTTCGACCAGGTTGAATTCCGCCTGCACCACCGGTACGAAGACCATCTGCGCGATGCGTTCGCCCGGCTCGATGGTGAACGTCTTTTGCCCGCGGTTCCACACGGAAACCATCAGTTGCCCCTGATAGTCGGAGTCGATCAGGCCGACCAGATTGCCCAGCACGACGCCGTGCTTATGGCCCAAGCCGGAGCGCGGCAGGATCACCGCCGCCAGGTTGGCGTCAGCGATGTGAATGGCCAGACCGGTCGGCAGCAGGGTGGTTTCCCCCGGCGCCAGCTCGACCGCAGCGTCCAGGCAGGCGCGCAGATCGAGGCCCGCAGAACCCGGCGTGGCGTAGGTCGGTAATGGAAAATCTTGACCGATACGCGGGTCGAGAATCTTAACGTCGATTTTTTTCATCATAACGGCTGACTATCTCGTCTATTAAACGTTGGCCAAGGAGAGCTTTATCGCTAAGCGCCAGGCGCTTTTCCCCATCCTGCCAAAAAAGGTGTAAGGCATTGGTGTCACTGTTGAAACCCTGCCCTGCAAGCGATACATCGTTGGCGCAGATTACATCCAGTTTCTTACGCGCCAGTTTTTGTCGCGCGTATTCTTCCACATTCTGGGTTTCGGCAGCAAACCCAACGACAAACGGTCGGTTTTTGTTCATGGCGGCAACGCCGGCGACAATGTCGGGGTTTTTTACCATCTTGATGGTGATGTCATCACCCTGTTTTTTAATTTTTTCATCGGCCACCTGTGCCGGGCGGTAATCCGCCACCGCGGCGCAGGAGACGAAAATATCCTGCTGAGCCGCCCGCTGCTGCACGGCCTGCTCCATCTCCAGCGCGCTGGTGACGTCAATACGCGTTACCGACGGCGGGGTCGGCTGATCCACCGGCCCGGCGATCAGCGTCACCTGCGCGCCGCGCGCTGCGGCTGCGGCGGCAATGGCAAAGCCCATTTTGCCCGAGCTGTGGTTGCTGATAAAGCGTACCGGATCCAGCGCCTCGCGCGTCGGGCCGGCGGTGACCATCAGCTTAAGGTGCGTGAGGTCCTGCGGCGTTGAGAAGTGGCGGTTCGCCAGGTCGACCAGCTCCAGCGGGTCGAGCATGCGTCCCGGACCGACGTCGCCGCAGGCCTGGCTGCCGCTGTCCGGCCCCCACATCAGCATGCCGCGCGCCTGCAGGGTGCGCAGGTTAGCCTGCGTCGCCGCGGCGCGGTACATCTGTTGGTTCATCGCCGGTGCGGCGGCGATGGGGGCGGCGGTCGCCAGGCACAGGGTGGTGAGCAGGTCGTTGGCCATGCCGGCGGCGACGCGCGCCAGCAAATCCGCCGTTGCCGGCGCCAGAATCACCAGATCGGCCCACTTGCCCAGCTCGATATGGCCCATGGCGGCCTCTGCGGCGGGATCCAGCAGATCGTCCGACACCGGATAGCCGGAAACCGCCTGCAGCGTCAGCGGGGTAATGAACGACTGCGCAGCCTGGGTCATCACTACGCGTACTTCGGCGCCCCTGTCGCGCAGGCGGCGCACCAGCTCCGGGCATTTATACGCGGCGATGCCGCCGCTGATGCCCAGTACGATATGTTTGCCGGAAAGTCCCGTCATCGTCATTGTCCGATTGAAAACCGAAAGATGCGCCATTTTAGCATACTCGCCGCGCGGATGAGCGTTTCTGCATAACCTGGTGGTCGTTACATTGAGCTTTGCGCGGTGCATCGCAAGCTTATCCGGCAGCCGTCGTTAACCCCGGCATCGCATGGCATGATAGCCAGCTCAGGGAGGACGAATCATGAATAATCACGGTCTGGCGCCGTGGCCGGGTGAGCTGGCGCCAAGGGAAAAATTGCTGCGCGACGGCGCGGCGGCACTTTCGGATGTTGAACTGCTGGCGATTTTTTTGCGTACCGGTTTTCCCGGCGTACACGTTATGTCGCGTGCGGAACAGCTGCTGCGGCAGTTTGGCTCGCTGCATCGGCTGGTGTCGGCGGATTATGCCCAGCTGTGCGCTCAGAAGGGCGTGGGGGATGCCACATACAGCCAGCTGAGCGCCACGTCGGAACTGGCGTTTCGCTGCTTTTCCAGCCGGTTGACGCAGGAGGACGCGCTGCTGAACCCGCAGGTCACCCGCAATTATCTGCAAAGTCTGCTGACGCATCGAGAACGGGAGGTTTTTTTAGTGTTGTTGCTGGATAACCAGCACCGGGTGCTCTGCCATCAGGAAATGTTTGCGGGCAGCATCAGCAGCGTGGTGGTTCACCCGCGGGAAATCGTGCGCGAAGCCTTAAAAGCGAATGCTGCCGCCATTATTTTGGCGCATAATCACCCCTCGGGGCGGGCTGAACCCAGCCTGGCCGACCGCCAAATCACCGAACAAATCGTCAATGCCTGCCAATTATTGGAGATCCGGGTGCTCGATCATCTGGTTATCGGCCGGGGCGAATGCGTCTCTTTTGCCGAGCGCGGCTGGCTTTAGGAAAAAATTTCGCGATCCTTGAGGGATCTTTAGCTGTTCGGGACTTGAGCACTTACGCTTCAGAGCGTATACTACGCCACCTTTGAGAATCTTGGGTTTGGCGTTAAGAGCCTATCTCAGCAGGTTTCTGACCTGATGTGTGGTTTCTGACCTGATGACGAGAGTCTCCTCAGTATGAAGTTTGCTGAGATGGGCTCTAAAGCCTGACGAGGCGGCCATACCCTATACGAAGCTCGAGCTGATTTGATTTTTGGAGAATAGACATGTCCCGAGTCTGCCAAGTTACTGGCAAGCGCCCGGTGAGCGGTAACAACCGTTCCCACGCAATGAACGCGACCAAACGCCGTTTTCTGCCAAACCTGCACTCACACCGTTTTTGGGTTGAGGCTGAGAAGCGCTTTGTAACTCTGCGTGTATCTGCTAAAGGTATGCGTATTATTGATAAGAAGGGTATTGAGACGGTTCTGGCCGATCTGCGTGCCCGTGGTGAGAAGTATTAAGGAAAGGAACTGAATCATGGCTAAAGGTGTTCGCGAGAAGATCAAGCTGGTTTCTTCTGCTGGTACTGGTCACTTCTATACCACCACGAAGAACAAGCGTACTAAGCCGGAAAAACTGGAACTGAAGAAATTCGATCCAGTTGTCCGTCAGCACGTAGTCTACAAAGAAGCTAAAATTAAGTAATTCTTAGTTTAGTGGATTAAGTAAAACCCGGCTTCGGCCGGGTTTTTTGCTTTTTGCCCTCCGTATTTGGCCGTGCGTCAGCCGCTGTTCTGCTGCGGGGATTCACAGAGCCGCCGCCAGGCAGTAATCTGGACGTCGTAGGGCAACCGAATGCGAGAGGAGCGCGCCGTGCCAGAATTACCAGAAGTTGAAACCAGTCGCCGCGGTATTGAACCGTATCTTGTCGGGCACAGCATCCAGTATGCGGTGGTGCGCAATGCGCGTTTACGCTGGCCGGTCTCTGAGCAGATCCTGGCGTTAAGCGATCGGCCGGTGCGCAGCGTCCAGCGTCGCGCCAAATACCTGCTGATTGAACTGGATGTCGGCTGGATTATTGTGCACCTCGGCATGTCGGGCAGCCTGCGTGTGCTGGCGGAAGAGGTCGAAGCCGGCAAGCATGACCACGTCGATCTGGTGATGAGCAACGGTATGATTCTGCGCTATACCGACCCGCGTCGCTTTGGCGCCTGGTTGTGGTGTGAAGACCTGGCAACCAGTAACGTGTTGGCTCACCTGGGGCCGGAACCGCTTGGCGATGCCTTTGACGGCCAATACCTGTTTGATAAGTCACGCAATAAGCGCACGCTGATTAAACCCTGGCTGATGGACAACAAGCTGGTGGTAGGCGTTGGAAATATCTATGCCAGCGAGTCGCTGTTTACCGCCGGGATCCTTCCTGACCGTCCCGCAGGATCTTTGAGTTTGCCAGAGGCCGAACTGCTGGCGAAAACAATCAAGGCCGTGTTGCAGCGCTCGATTGAACAGGGCGGAACCACGCTGCGTGATTTTCTGCAATCGGACGGGAAACCGGGATATTTTGCACAGGAATTACAGGTTTACGGACGCACCGGCGAGCCTTGCCGCGTGTGCGGTACGCCGATTGAGAGCGCGAAGCACGGGCAGCGCAGCACCTTCTTTTGCCGCGGCTGCCAGCATTAAGGATTAGTTGGACGCCAGCTTTTCCAGCAGTGCCTTGGTGACGACATCCGGCAGGAATGGAGAGATGTCGCCGCCGTGGCGCGCCACCTCTTTGACCAGCGAAGAGGAGATAAACGACCACTCTTCTGACGGCATCAGGAAGACGCTTTCCAACTGGGGCATCAGGTGGCGGTTCATATTGGCCAGCTGTAATTCATATTCGAAATCCGATACCGCCCGCAGCCCGCGCACCAGAATATTGGCGTTTTGATGTTCGGCAAAATGCGCCATCAGCTCGCTGAAGCCTAAGACTTCCACGTTATCCAGATGCGCGGTTACCTGCGTCGCCAGTTCGACGCGCTCATCCAGCGTAAACAACGGTTTTTTGCTCGGACTGGCGGCAATGGCCAGAATCACGCGATCGAACATCATTGACGCCCGGGTCACCAGATCCAGGTGGCCGTTGGTCATGGGATCGAAAGTTCCGGGGTAGATGGCTTTACGGGTCATGATTTACTTCTCTGAGTAGTTGCGGCCCAACGCCCACAGTGCGGCGTACTTGTTGAAGGTATATTGCGCGTTAACCACGGCTAACAGCAACCCCTGTTTACCGTCAAGAAAGCCGGCGCGCAGCAGCCAGGTCTTGCAGAAGGCGCCAAGCGTATGGGTGAGTATGGAGAGGTAACCACAACGTTTGCCGGCGGCGTGGCGCTGGTTGGCCCACTCCTGTGCGTAGTGCAGCTGTTTGCGCTGGAAGGTAAAGAAGTCGCGGCAGGTCAGATGCAATAAATCGCCCTGTAACGGTACGATGCGCGCGCCGTGCGTATCGAGCGACTCGTGCACCAGGTCGTCGTTATAGCGGTAGCGTTCACGCGCATACAGACGATTGACGCGGTCTGGATACCAGCCGCTATGGCGCATGAAACGGCCAAGAAACAGATTACGCCGTCCCAGGCTGTAAATCTGGTCGTCATCCGCGGCGTTCAGCACCTGTTCGATGGCGCGGCGCAATTCTGGCGTAACACGTTCGTCGGCATCGATCATCAACACGTAATCGCAGCTGGCGTAGCTTTGCGCGAGCTGGCGCTGTTTGCCGAAGCCTTGCCAGTTACGGTTGATGAAGACTTTGGCGCCAAGGCTTTCGGCAATGGCCGCCGTATCATCCTGGCTGCCGGAGTCCAGTACGATGACCTCATCCGCCCAGTTGACCGACTGCAGACAATCCGGCAGCAGCGCGGCTTCATTTTTGGCGATCATCACGACCGACAGGCTTTTGCGGTTTTCCATCAGTGGCTCCGGGGCGGCAGATAAGGCTCCAGCAGATGCAGCAGGCGTTGCAGCGCGCCTTGGTTCTGATACAGCACTTCAACGGCGTGACGGCCGTAGTAGCGGCGATAATCCTCGTCGGTCAGCAGCGTATCCACTTCTTTAACCAGAGAATCGGTATCGGTGACGGTAATCAACCCTTCAGACTGGGAGAGCTTGCCGCAAATATCCTTAAAGTTAAAGGTATGCGGGCCCATCAGCACCGGAATGGCATGCGCTGCGGCTTCCAGCGGGTTATGCCCGCCACGCTCCACCAGGCTGCCGCCGACGAAGGCCAGATCGGCAATGCCGTACAGCAGCATCAGTTCGCCCATGGTATCGCCGATCACCACCTGGGTGCTGCTGGAGGGAATTTCGCCGCTGCTGCGGGTGGTGTAGCTGAAGCCGGCCTTTTGCGTTAAATCTTTGGCGGTCTGGAAGCGTTCCGGGTGGCGCGGCACCAGAATCAGCAGCAGGTCGGGATGTTTTTCCAGCAGCTTACGGTGCGCCGCCAGCAAGATGGTCTCTTCCCCTTCATGCGTGCTGGTGGCTATCCATACCGGACGCCGCGGCGCCCATTGGCGGCGCAGCGTAACGGCCCGGGCAGCCAGCTCCGGGGTAACGGAAATATCAAACTTCAGGCTGCCGGTGACGGTTAATTGAGAGCGCTTCAGTCCCAGTTCGATAAAGCGGTCGCCGTCTTCCTGATTCTGTGCGGCGATAAGCGTAATGCGGCGCAGCATATCGCGCATAAAACCGCCGATCTTTTTATAGCCGGCGGCGGAACGGGCAGAAAGGCGCGCATTGGCGATCACCAGCGGGATCTGGCGCTGATGCAGCGCGTTGATCATGTTTGGCCACAGTTCGGTTTCCATGATGATGACCAGCTTCGGATTAACCTGGTCGAGGAAACGGTTCATGGAACCGGGCAGATCGTAGGGGAGGTAGACGTGATGTACATCTTTGCCAAAGGCGGACTGGACACGCTCTGAACCTGTTGGGGTCATTGTGGTCACAGTAATCGGTAAAGAGGGGTAGCGGTGGCGCAGGGCGCGCACCAAAGGAATGGCGGCGAGCGTTTCGCCGACGGAAACGGAATGCAGCATGATGCCGTCGGGAACCACTTTCCCGGCGCAGAAACCATAGCGTTCGGCCCAGCGCTTGCGGTAGGCCGGCGCTTTGCGGCTGCGCAGCAATAAGCGAAGCCAGATCAGGGGCTGAATGAGGTAGAGGAGTACCTGATATAAACGCAGCAACATTCTATCAATTTCATTTTTATGGGTTATTCGGAATAGTACCATAATCGGCAGGGAAAGGCGCTAATTTGGTGGCTTCGGGCACCAGTTTCAGACAACAGACGGGTGGTTTCGTCGATAGGGTTGATATGAAAAATATTTTAATTATTCGCCGCGATAACATTGGCGATCTTGTTTGCACCCTCCCTTTGATTGAAGGCGTAAAAATTGCGTATCCAGATGCAAAGCTCTATTTGCTAATTAACAAAATCAGCCAGGACGTTGTAAAAAATAACCCGCATATTGAGAAGGTTTTTGTCTATAAAAAGGCAAAGCACAAAGCGAAGAATGAAACGACGCTGGGGGTGTATTTCGAGCGCCTGCTGATATTCCTGAAATTGCGGAAGATAAAATTTGATGCGGTGATTCTGGCGAATCCCGTCCCCTGCAAGTACAGCCTGCGCCTGGCGAAAATGGCGGGCGCTAAACATATTATCGGCGCCGATCTCGGTACGCCGGAAATAACCCGGCCGTTCAAACCGGCGGATTTCCACGGTAAACACCAGGTGGAACATACCTTTAGCTATTTGTCGGCGATCGCTGAACGGCAAATAGCCATTCCACCCGTGCGGGCTTATTTAAGCGCCCAAGAGCAGCAGCAGGCGCAGCAGCGTATACAGGCGCTATTACCGCAAGCGGAACATATTTATGCGGTGCATATCAGCAGCCGGATGGCCAACCGGCGCTGGCCGCTGGAGCGCTATGCCGAGATTATTCGCCGTTTGACCGATGACCCGCGTAATTCGGTGCTGATATTCTGGTCGCCACAGGGTACGCTGGCGCCGGATGATATCGGCGACCAGCAGCGCGCTCAGCAACTGCTGGCGCAGTGCGACAGTCAGCGCGTTGCGCTGTACCCGACGGCGTCGGTACGTGAGCTGCTGGCCGCGTTTGAGCGCTGTGACCTGGTGTTGTGCAGCGACGGCGGGCAGATGCATCTGGCGGCGGCGGTAAACAGCACGCAGGTGGTATTCTTCGGCGATACCGACAAGGATTCCTGGCACCCGTGGTCGGGTAAATACGCTATTTTGCAAACGGAATCGGGTGAGTGCGCCGACGTGACGGTCGATGAGGTGTGGCAGCAGATTCGGGCGCTGCAGTAGTTGAGAAGGGAGGTGCGGGTCCCTCCCTTTAATTTACTGCGCCAAAGCCAGATACTGTGCGCAAATGGGGTGCAGGCCGTAACGTAATAACTGCTGGTGATCGATCTCCGGCGGTTGGCGATAGGTCTGCACCATTTTTTCAGCCAGAGATTGCTCATTTAAATCTGCCAGCGCCTGGGGCATTCCAGCGTTTTCCAAGATTTCCGTTGGGCCGCCAGGGCATCGGGTACTGACGACCGGGGTACCGCATAGCAGCGCTTCTACCAGCACATTACCAAACCCTTCGCTGTCTGAACTGAGTACTAACTGTGCCGCGTGTTTGATAAACGGGTAGGGGTTCTCCTGAAATCCCAAGAACAGAACGCGTTGCTCGATGCCTAACTCAATCGCCAGCCGTTTGATTTTTTCCACTTCATTTTCATTACCGGTGCCGATTAACGCCAATGGTGCTTCGATACCTGAAAGCGCATAGGCTTTCAGCAGCCGGTCGTGGCGTTTGTGCGGATGAATGCGTCCGACGTGCACCAAATACTGCTGGCCAGCCAGCTCACACGGCTGTGACGCCAGCGATTCTATGGCGGCGATATCAAATGGATTGTTGATGACGGCCAGGCGTTGCGGATGAACCGGCAGATTGTTTTGGAGATCGTCGCCGACTGCGCGTGAAACGGCGACGATATTGCGCTGCTGGTAGACGTTGGCGATCTTACGCTGCTTGAGCCAGCGGTCCAGCCCGGTACGGTGGCCGAGGTATGAGGTGGAGAGTATGCCGTGAATACAAAACCATAACCGTTCGTTGTTAAGTCTCTTGCTACGGCTGACGATACGATCCGTTTTATGCAGGTTGGAGAAAATCAGGTCATAGACGCCATGCTGCTGCTCGTTAGCGATAACGGCGCGATCCAGCTGTGCGGCACGGCGGGATAGTTCCGTCAGCTTGCGCCAGGGTTTACGGCAGTTGTCCGGCACGACTTGATAGTCGATGCCGGAAGGAATGGGATAGTTACAGACGTCCCGCAGTGAAATCAGGCTGACGCTATGACCAAGTTGCTGCATGCCCTGGCACAGCGTTAACACGACTTTTTCTGCACCGCCGCCGGGCAAGCCATCGATAATCATCAGAATACGCATAATCAATCCAGAATTTGGTTATACAGCGAAATCAGCTGTTCGGACAGGCTCGCCGGCGTTGCCGGCATAATGCGCTGCCGGGCTGCTTCGCCCATGGATGACCCCAGCGCCTGCCGCGGTAAATCGCGTACTGCGGCGGTTAACGCCGCGACGTCCAGCGCATCACACACAAAACCGTTTTGTCCGGCGGTGATAAACTCCGCTCCACCGCATGTGGTGCTGGTGATCACCGGCAGGCCGCATGACATAGCTTCCAGAATAACGTTGGGGAATGGGTCATACAGCGTGGGCAGCAGCAGGCCATCGGCGGCCTGATAGAAAGGCAGCGTCTGTTTCTGCACGCCCATAAAGCGGATGCGATCGCTGCAGCCTAGCGATTGAGCCAGCGCGCGGTAGCGTTTTTCCGCCTTGTCTTTGCCCACTACCAACAGATAACTGTCGGTAGCCGCCACGGCGCGGATTGCCGCCGCCAGGCCTTTGCGTTCGAAACCGGAGCCGACGAAGATCAGGCAGTGCGCCTGCTGCGGAATCTGGTATTGCTGGCGCAGCAGCAGCCGCTGTGCGTCGTCGGCGGGCAGGAACTTCTGGTTATCGATAGCATTGTAAATCACTTTGATCTTATCGGCGGGAACGCCAAAATCGTCGATGATTTCCTGTTTGATCATTTCTGCGTTGCAGATCACCGCCTTCAGTTCGGGCGCGGCGTACATCGCCCGTTCGGCGCACATCACGTAGCGGTGGTAACGGTTGGAGAACAGCCATTTACGGCGCCATTCCGGCAGCAGGCGCGCACGCTGCAGCAGCCAGCGGCGGTGCACGCCGTCGCCGGCCCGGTAAATATCGCAGCCGGCGATGCGCTCATGACTTTGCACCAGATCGAACCGTTCTTTTTGCCACAGCGCGCGCGCCGCTTCGGCAAAGCCGCGCTCCCGGCTGATGCGCCCGAGTTTGAACGGGTCACACAGGTGAATATGCCAGTTTGGGTTGGCGTCGCCCTGCCATTCGCGGGTGATGACGTTGAGTTCGAGGTCCTGCTGTTCCAACGCCTCTAAAGCACGGGAGACAAAACGCTCAGCCCCGCCGTCCGGGCGGTATTTTTGACGAACAATCGCCAAACGCAATGCGGTCATGAAAGCTGGCTCCGCGCGGCAGTAATCACCGCGTCTGTAGGAATAAGGTTAAGGTAACGCTCATCGGTACCGGTGTTAACCGCGTCCGGATCGGGCAATGGCCCGTAGTCGCCGGCCCAGATAACCTGGCCGATAACCTGCCATGGGCGCCAGAACGTCAGCTTGGACGGGCCAAACAGCGCGATGCAGGGCGTTTTCAGCGCGGCGGCCATATGCATGGGCACGGAGTCTACGCCAATAAACAGCTTGGCGTGATCGATGATTGCCGCCAGTTGCCGCAGGGTGAGCTGTCCTGCCAGCGACACAACGCCCTGTTTGGGGCAGTGCGCCAGAATGTTGTTCACCATTTTACGCTCTTTCTCATCGGGGCCGGAGGTAATGACCACCGTGTGGCCATCGGCCTGCAGAGCCGTGATGACCGCTGCTATTTTCTCTTCGCTCCAGCATTTAAAGAACCAACGCGAGGTGGGCTGCACGACGATATAGTCATGCGGTACATCGTGCTGCCGCAGCAGCGTTTCGCTGCTCTGCCAATCCTGCTCGGCATAGCTCATGGTGACCTGCGTATCGCTGAGTGGCAGACCAAGCGGCTGCAGCAAAGAAAGGTTCTGCTCCACCGTATGCAAGGTGCCATGGGTTTCGACGGAGACGAGTTGCGTATGGCAATGCTGCCAGAGAAAACCACGGCGTTTGGGGAAAGCAAAGCCCAAACGGATGCGTGCGCCCGTCAGGCGCGTAATCAGCGCGCTGCGCCATTGGTCGGCCAGGTTCACCACCAGATCGTAACGTTGCGCCTGCAACTGGCGGATCAGGCGCCATTCATGGCCCATATGAGCTTTGGCGCCCTGTTTTTTCCACTGGCGGTCAATGGCGAATATCCGTGATATTGCCGGGTTGCTGGCTAACATATCCTGCGTTTCCTGGTACAGCAGCACGTCTATCTGCGCCTGCGGGTAGTTAGCTTTTAGCGTATTGATGACCGGCGTGGTCAGCAGCATATCGCCGTGGTGGCGCAGCTTAATAACTAAAATACGCTGTATCGATGTTGCTGGGATCGGTGCTGACGCGTCGTTCATCGTGATTCGCTATATGGGAAACCAGCGAATGATTCTAAATGACCCTCTCGCATGTGGCTACTGTTGCGGATTTTTCTTGCGAATCGTGGAAAAATAGCACGATAAACGAGACAAATCCGTTGCGCCGTTGTCCAAACCTGACGGCGAAGTCGTTTGCTCACGGCAGGCTGGCTGCGTAACATGTTTGTATATTATTGATATCAGGCGCGATATTTATGACTAAACCGGCATTTCTCATCACGATAGATACTGAAGGCGACAACCTGTGGCAGAACCACGATCGTATTACGACTGACAATACCCGCTTTTTACCTCGCTTTCAGGCGCTGTGTGAGAAATATGCGTTTAAACCGGTTTATCTCACCAATTATGAAATGGCGGTCGACCCGCAATACGTCGAATTTGCCCGTGATGTGATTGCGCGCGGCACCGGCGAAGTGGGTATGCATCTGCACGCCTGGAACAGCCCGCCGCTGACGCCGCTGACCGATGATGACTGGCGGCATAAGCCTTATTTGATTGAGTATCCGGCTGACCAAATCCGCGCCAAGGTCGACCATATGACCAAGCTGCTGGAAGATGCCTTCCAGACTAAAATGCTGAGCCACCGCGCCGGGCGCTGGGCTTTCAACGAGTATTACGCCGAGCTGCTGCTGGAATATGGCTATCAGGTCGACTGTTCGGTCACGCCGCGGGTCAATTGGCAGTATTCGCCGGGCAACCCGCAGGGCAACGGCGGCACCGACTATCGGGCGTTTCCGTCGCACGCCTACTTTATCGATCCGCAAAATATTGCGCGGCCGGGCCAGTCCGGCCTGCTGGAAGTGCCGATGAGCATTCAATACAAGCATTCCGGGGCGATGAACGCGATTAAACAGGGCTACGATCGCCTGCGCGGCAAGCGGCGTTCACCGTCGGTGCACTGGCTGCGTCCTAGCGGCAATAATCTGGCGCAGATGAAGCGGGTTGCTGAACTCTCTTTGGCGGAAGGCAATGATTACGTTGAGTTTATGCTGCACTCCTCGGAGTTTATGCCCGGCGGTAGCCCGACGTTCAAAAATGAGCAGGATATTGAGGCGCTGTATCGTGATTTGGAACAGCTTTTTGCCTGGTTGCAGCAACATACGGTCGGTATGACGTTGGCCGAGTATTATCAACTGAAAGTGAATTGAAATGTCTAAGAAATGGAAAATAAAGGCTGCTAACTGGTTTTTACGAAAATACGTCGCAAAGCGCGGCCGTTTTCAAGATAAGGCCACTTTTGATCCCGACATGCAGTTTGCCCAGATCGTGATTTACTCTACCACTGCGCTCGGCGATTTCATGTTTAATACGCCGGCAATTCGCGCCGTACGAGAGCGGTATCCTGAAGCCCATATTACGCTGGTGGTGCATAAAAAGAACCAGGAGCTGGTGGAGAACGGCCGCTATATTGACCGCGTGGTATATTGGGACAGCAAATTTAAAAGCATGGGGCCGCTGTTAACGTCTCTGCGTGAATATCCGCCTGACCTGGCGTTAATACTGCATTCCCACCAACCTTATGATGTTATCAGTGCGGTGCTGGCCGGCGCCAAGTACATTATCCGCGATAATTACCGCAATGGTATTTGTGGTCTGGAAGAGTGGCTGACTAACTATGTTTTCGACTATTACGGCCACTTTATCCGGCGCAAGCTGGAGTTGATTTCGGTATTGGGCTGCCGCTCTGATGAGCCGACGATGGAAGTTTTGGCGCCGTTTCCCGCAGAGGAAAAGAGCGCGGAATACTGCACTATCGGTTTTCAACTTGGCGCCTCAACAGAATCACGCTGTTGGCCGGTTTCTCATTTTGTAAAGCTGGCGGATGAGCTGGTCGCTCGGCATGATAACGTGCGGATTGTGCTGATTGGTGCACCTTTTGACGATGGAAAAGCACAGCAGTTTTTGCAGCAGGTTCAGGATAAAACGCGTACGCACGTGGATAACTGCATTGGGAAAACCGGGCTGCGGCAGTTGCTGACGTTGCTGAGCGGTTTCCATCTGCTGGTTACCGGGGATACCGGGCCGCTGCACTTAGCTATTGCTCTGAAGGTGAGAACCATCAGCCTGTTTGTTACCGCCGATCCGCGCACGACCGGCCCGATTCAGGATCTTGAATTGCACCGTATCGTGCATGCGTCACGAACCGGTTATACCCTGCCTTTGGAGGCTGAAAGCCCGATGGGGGTGATTCAGCCGTCGCGCGTCTACCAAGAAGTGGTGGAACATTTGTCCCTTGGCTGATAAAGCCCGATCTTAGTGTTTCTTGAGCCCAATGCGCACCTTTGACAATAGCTCGTCGATGTATGGGTAGCGCATTTGGCAGACTTTTTTACTGGGGACCTTCGTACCCTGGCACACTTTAGCCGCACGCTGGAGGGCATTTCGCAGTTCCGGGCTGTAACGATAACAACCGTGGATTTTTTTGGTGATATTTTTTATTTCACAGAAACAGTTAGCGATCATCAAAGCCGCGAGCGGTCGTATTTGCGAGTTGTGTTGATGCTGTAGAGCGTAGTCCGTCATTTTACTCATAGCGAACTGCAAATCTGCAATATCTTTTTCGCTATGGTTACGGGTAATCCCTAAATTGTTGTCACGATAGAAATAAAGCACCTGCTCAATATGCGCTATCTTGCGGGTCTTGAAGTATAAAAAAGGAGTGAAGATAACGTCTTCATAGCGTCGCCCGGTCGCAAATGACTCTCCTTCCAGCAGAGTATGGCGGTAGACTCTGCTCCACAGGTGCCACATTGAACGGGTAAACAACGGCATAAGGCATGCTAGCCCTTGATTTTTAAAATCATAACCATAAATTTCAGTCTTTTTCCCTTGCGGGTGGGTGGGGACGGTCTCTGAAAATTTCTGATAATTAAAATCAATAATATCGTACTGGTCAGCCAGCAGTAGCGGCCGCAATATCTGCCAGTAGTCGCTGCTGAGTAAATCATCGCCGTCAAGGAACGTCACATAGCGGCCACGGACGTTAGCCAGCCCAACATTTCTCGCATGGGCTATCCCGCCGTTTGGTTGACAAATCAGCGTTGCATGGTGGGCTGTTTGCCCCTCAAGGAGCTGTGTGACGCGCTGAACGGAATCATCTGTCGAACCATCATCAATAATTACGATTTCTACGTCATCAGTCACTTGGTTCAACAGAGAACGTAGGCTGTCGACGATAAAATCAGCGTTATTATAAAAGGGAACAATTACGCTGAGTAAGTATGGATAAGCGCTCATGGTTTAACCTTTATAGCGGCCTTTTTCTTCCCTGACAATACACTGGCAATGATCGCCAAACAAAATATAACGGTGCATTCGGTACTGAAGAAAATCACATCACTCAATCCGTACATAAACAGGCTGGCCGTGACTCCCAGCAACAGCGCATTTCTGTGGGGTCTGAAGGCGGAGATAAATAGACTGATATAGAGTGACAGCAACAACAAGACGCCCCACACGCCTTTGATTGAATAGGTTTCCAGTAGTTCATTATGCATATGGACGTTGATATAAGGCGTGACGCCGTATAATTGCGGTTCGTGAGCGATGATATTGCGGATAGCATCCCCACGTTTTTCTGCCGACTCACCCAGTGGCGCTGCGGTCCCTGCTTTCAGGCTCACAATTTGCATGGAAATGCGCGAAATGATCGAGTTATCTATCTGCGGCTGACCGATTAACTGCAAGTTGGTTTTAAAATCAGCAATACGTTGTTCTATCTGGGGTTTAAACACCAATCCGCTAACGATAAGCAATATCGGCACGGCGGTGACAAGGGCAAGTTTGTTCCGACGGGAGAGCAGGTCCTTGGTTGCCAGAATGGAAATGCCGACCACCACAGGATAAACCAACATGGCTGCACGAGTTCCCGTTAATATCACGGTAGAATAGGTCAACATAAACGCCAGGATATATAACCAGAGACGATAGCGGCATTTCAGCATCAGGATCGCCTGCAGCATGACCAGATTTATAGCAGTGATCAGGTAGGCGACAACGGTGGCCCGGTCAAAGTTGAGCTCTACGCGCGATATATCCAGAAACAGCCCCTGGTATAGTGAGTAAATATTGACCACAATCCCGGTTATCAACGCGACGGCAATAAACGCGCGTTGCATGCATAGCGGTTCGTTCAAGGCGTATAGCAGGATAAACGCCGTTGCGATCTGCAGCTTGCCGGTTGACGTATAAGAACGATAAAGATCAATAAATTCACCAGGCTGTTTAAAGGCTGCCACCCAGAGCACGCTGGCTAAACCTACGCCTAAAAACAGGCCGGGCAGCACCAGATTCTTTTTGTTGCTGGTGAGGTAACGGAAGTTTAAGCAGAAGGCAATAAATGCTATGTAGCTGGAAATATAGAAAATATTTCGCCCAGTTGTTGAACCAAAAGGTATGGTACAAAAAGCGATAGCGCATCCTAAATAGATAAGATAACTAAAAGCAGGGTGCGGTATTTTTTCTTTTGACATTATTTTTAGGTTCCTACTCGGGTATTACATAACAAATGACTGCAAGGTGCTGTCAAAATCTGATTTGAACATGGCATAGTTAAAATGCTCAGTCGGATAACGTTTTGAATTTTTGCTTAGCTGTTCGTAATGAGATTGAACCAACATTTTTTCCACAGCATCGGCGCAGTCAATATGTGACAGCAGCTTGGGCGTTACTAGCCGGTCAGTGAGCGGGTCGTAAACATCGTGAGGGAAATCGACCTCGATGCCCGTCAGTTTTCGGTGTTCTTCTATGGTGACGGAAGGCGTTAAGCCAATGCCGCAATAACCGTCTTTTACCGCCTCGGGCTGACCGTCCACCATCGGGAATATTACCGGTACGCCAAAATAAAGCGATTCCATGCAGGACAGCCCGAAAGGTTCGGTGATCGGTGTGCTCATATAGATATGGGTGCGGTTGAAGAAATCGGCCACATTGTGCTGAAAACCGCTGAATGTGACGCGATCGCCTAACTGCAGGCGCTGCGCCAGCGCTTCAAAGGCTGGCCTGTCAGGACCTTTTCCGGCTATCTCCAGCGTGACATTATGGCCGCGGCGCAGCAGTTCCTGCAGCATGAGCAGCGAGACGCTGATGCCTTTTAATGTCACCAGACGTGAAGCCGTGCCGATCCTGACCGGTTGACTCAGCGTTTTCGGTTCGTTACTGATGCCTGCCGGCGTTTTGATGCGGTTGATCACCACCGGGTTGGGGCAGGGGAGGTTAAAACGCAGTTCCATGACGCGCTTTGAAGCCTGAGACGCGGAAATGACGCCATCCAGCATGGAGAAAAAGCGCAGGGTTTTGTTGTTCTTTGCATAACGCCAGGAGCAGCCGTGATCGTAATACACCAGTTTGCCACGCTTGGGCTTTGCCGCCAATCCAGGGATTAAATCCCAGACGATGATCACATCGGCGTCAGCCCGTTCAACTTTCCACTTCAACAAATATTTGCGCAGAAATTGCGGGCAGCGGAAGGATAAGGCGTTGATCAGGCGATTGGCAAAAGTTACTTTTTGCTGCGGCATTTTTTGGCGTATTTCCGTGCCGATTTCATTGCTGATGCAGATAACCGCATTGCTGCCGTCGGTTGTATCGTTGATGTACTGTAAAAACAGGCGTTCGACACCACCCATTTTTTCCAGATTAATAATGTGCAGCTTCTTCATCAAAGAGCCTTTTGCAATGTTGCCCAAACCAGATCGGCATTGATGGTGGACATTTTCTTGTCCGGGGAAATCAGCGACTGCTGATTTTGCCCGTAACCGCCGATCAATCCCGGATCTGTCGGGCCGAACAGCGTAATGTTCGGCCGATCGAGCGCGGCGGCCAGATGGCTGAGGCCGGTATCCACCGACACCACGCCTTTAGCGCCGGCCAGCACCTGCGCAACCTGCTCCAGGCTGAGTTTCGGCAGCACCTCGACATGCGGGAAGCCTTCCGCCAGGCGCAGCGCGCGCTGGTGTTCGTGTTCGGCGCCCCATGGCAGCTTGATGCGCAGCCCGGTTGGCGCAACCAGCGAGATCAGCTCGCGCCAGTTTTCTTCTGGCCAGTGCTTCTCATCGCGGGTGGTGGCATGCAGAAACACCAGGTATTGCCCGGCATCCGCCGGCGGCTGGCTGAGAAAACGGGCGGCGATGGCATAGTCGCCATAGGTTTCGGGCCTGGCGTAGCCGAGGCTTTTGGCGAACAGCTCGCGGGTACGCTCTACCGCGTGCTGCTGTTTATCAATGTAATGACGATGGTTGTAAAACCAGCTGGCAAACGGTTCGCGCGCGCTTTTACAGTCTTGACCGTGCTTGCTGCCTTTGGCGACGCGGGTCACCAGCGCGGCGCTTTTGATCAGACCCTGCGCATCGATCACCACATCATAATCGCGTTCTTGCAGCTGACGTTTAAAGTCGCAGCGCTGTTGACGGGTTTCACTGCCGAACCAGTTTTTGCGCCAGCGGCGAATGGCGACCGGAATCACCCGATCCACCGCCGGATGCCAGGTGGGGATCTGGCGGAAACCTTCTTCTACCACCCAGTCGAAACGAATGCCGGGGATGGCGTTCATCGCATCCGTCAGCGCCGGCAGCGTATGCAGTACATCCCCCATGGACGAGGTCTTGACGATCAACACCTGCATGGTTATTCCTCGCTGTCGGCCAGTAGCGGCATTAACGCGTCTAACACCTGTTGCGGCTGAATATCGATCAGGCTCTGATGATAGCCTTGGTCGGCATCGCCTTTGCGCACCTTGTGATAGCCGCTAATCAGGCGGATCACCTTGGCCTTGTCCGACAGCGGCGGCGTGAAGTCCGGGCTGCTCGGCCCGTATAAGGCTATCAACGGTTTGTTCAACGCCGCTGCAACGTGCATTAAACCGGAGTCATTGCTGACCACCGCCTGACAGGAGGCCAGCAGGATAACCGCCTGTTCCAGCTGGGTTTCGCCGGCCAGGTTGATACAGTGGCCGCGCGACGCGTCCGCCAGGGCCGTGCGGATCTGCTCGCCGGCCTCGTGGTCTTTGGCCGAGCCGAACAGGGCGATCTGATAGCCCTGGTCGATCAGCATCTGCGCCAGCCGGGCGTAATGATAATGCGGCCAGCGCTTGGCCGGGCCGAATTCCGCGCCGGGGCAGAAACCAATCAACGGACGGGCGTCGGTCAGATTAAAGGAGGCGGTAGTCTCGGCTATCTCTTCATCGCTGACCTGCAGCTGCGGCCATAACAGCGGCTGCGGCAGATCTGTGGCGCTGTGAATACGCTGTTTATCATAGGCCAGCGCCACATAGCGTTGGACCATTAACGGGAAAGCGGCTTTATCCAATACGCGGATATCGTTCAGCAGGCCGTAGCGCATCTCGCCGCGCCAGCCGCAACGTAGCGGCACCTGGGCGAAGAACGGCACCAGGGCGGATTTAAACGAATTCGGCAGTACATAGGCGCGATCGTAACGATTGGCGCGCAGCGTGTGGCCAAGGCGGCGACGCTCGCCGATCGCCAGCGCGCCATGCCCGAGGGGCATCGCCAGCGCCTGATTGACTTCCGGCATCCGCGCCAGCAGCGGGCGACACCAGGCCGGAGCCATGACGTCGATCTCTGCTGACGGGTACTCGGCCTTCAGGGTGCGGTAAAGACTTTGCGACATCATCATATCGCCAACCCAGGAAGGGCCGATAACCAGTATTTTCATACCGTGCAGATTCCCTTCAGCTTAAGCGGTGCGGTTGAGCCAGGCCATGTACTCTTTGACGCCTTCGGCCACGGTTTTAAACGGGGCGTTATAACCCGCAGCACGCAGATTGGTCAGATCGGCCTGGGTATAAGCCTGATAGCGGCCTTTCAGCTTTTCCGGGAACTCAATGTATTCCACCGCGCCTTTCTGGTGGAAGTCCACCACCGCGTCGGCCACCGCCTGGAAGGTTTCCGCCCGGCCGGTGCCGCAGTTGAAGATGCCGGAGACGCCGTTCTGCCAGAACCACAGGTTGACCGCTGCCACGTCGCCGACGTAGATGAAGTCGCGCTTGAAGTTTTCACTGCCGGCGAACAGTTTCGGGTTCTCGCCGCGGCCGATCTGGCCGTTGAGGTGGAAGGCCACGCTCGCCATGCTGCCTTTGTGGCCTTCACGCGGGCCGTAAACGTTGAAATAGCGGAAGCCGCAGATTTGAGAGTCGGCCTCCGGCAGAATTTCACGCACGTACTGGTCGAACAGGAATTTGGAGTAGCCGTAAACGTTCAGCGGCTGCTCGTACTGACGCTCTTCGATAAAGTTTTCACTGCGACCGCCGTAGGTGGCGGCGGAAGAGGCGTACAGGAAAGGAATCTGGCGATCCAGGCAATAGTGCAGCAGATCTTTGGAGTACTGATAGTTGTTATCCATCATGTACTTGCCGTCCCACTCTGTGGTGGCGGAGCAGGCGCCCTCGTGGAACACCGCCTCAACATCGCCGAAGTCGTCGCCGGCGACGATGCTGGCGATAAAATCTTCTTTATCCATATAGTCGGCAATATCAAGATCGACCAGATTGACGAATTTGGTGCCGTCTTTCAGGTTATCGATAACCAGAATGTCACGATACCCTTTGTCATTCAGTGCCTTAACGATGTTGCTGCCGATCATGCCGGCGCCGCCAGTGACGATAATCATTGGGCTTACCCCTGTTTATTCTGCCTGGTGGGGCACAATACCCCACGCTATATGACGCCTATAATAGCATTTCATATCGTTGCAAACATCGGATGGGCTCCGATAATCCTTAGAAGGAACCACGCTGGCGGTTGCCCGGGCGCTGCCGTGATATCTGCTGCATTTTTCATATTCTCTCCGGCGTATTATCGTCAGTCCGGTTACAAATCAGTAAAATATGTTGGAAATGAGCCAATCCTGGAGATAACAGAATGTCTGCGTCGTTTTATCAGCAGTTGGAACAACAACTTGCCGCCACCCGTGCCGAAGGTTTGTTTAAGCAGGAACGTATTATCACCTCCGCGCAACAGGCCGATATCGCCGTGGCGGACGGTAGCCACGTTATCAATTTCTGCGCCAACAACTACCTTGGTTTGGCGAACCATCCTGCGTTGATCGAGGCCGCGAAAGCCGGCATGGACAGCCACGGCTTCGGTATGGCGTCGGTGCGCTTTATCTGCGGCACGCAAGACAGCCATAAACAGCTGGAACAGAAGCTGGCTGACTTCCTCGGTATGGAAGATGCCATTCTTTACTCTTCCTGCTTTGACGCCAACGGCGGCCTGTTTGAAACCCTGCTGGGGCCGGAAGACGCCATTATTTCCGATGCCTTGAACCACGCTTCTATCATCGACGGCGTGCGCCTGTGTAAAGCCAAACGCTACCGCTATGCCAACAACGATATGAGCGAACTGGAAGCGCAGCTGAAGCAGGCGAAGGCCGATGGCACGCGTCATATCCTGATCGCCACCGACGGCGTGTTCTCGATGGACGGCGTGATTGCCAACCTGAAAGGCGTGTGCGACCTGGCGGATGAATATCAGGCGCTGGTAATGGTGGACGACTCTCACGCGGTAGGCTTTGTCGGTGCCAATGGCCGCGGCACGCACGAGTATTGCGAGGTGATGGGGCGCGTCGACATTATCACCGGCACCCTGGGTAAAGCGCTGGGCGGCGCTTCCGGCGGCTACACCGCGGGGAAAAAAGAGCTGGTGGAGTGGCTGCGTCAGCGCTCGCGCCCGTATCTGTTCTCCAACTCGCTGGCGCCGGCGATCGTCGCCGCGTCGATTAAAGTGCTGGAACTGCTGGAAGAGGGCGATGCGCTGCGCGACCGCCTGTGGAGCAACGCCCGTCTGTTCCGCGAAAAAATGACCGCCGCAGGTTTTACCCTGGCCGGCGCCGATCACGCCATCATCCCGGTGATGCTGGGAGATGCGAAACTGGCGCAGGATTTTGCCAATGCGCTGCTCAAGGAAGGCATTTACGTAACAGGTTTCTTCTATCCGGTGGTGCCGAAAAATCAGGCGCGCATCCGTACCCAAATGTCCGCCGACCATTCACCGGAGCAAATTGAACGCGCCGTTGAGGCATTTACGCGTATCGGCAAAGATCTTGGCGTTATTGCATAAGGTAAAACCATGAAAGCACTGTCTAAACTGAAAGCGGAAGAAGGGATTTGGATGAGCGATGTGCCACAGCCGGAGCTGGGGCATAACGACGTCATGATCAAAATTCGCAAAACCGCGATCTGCGGCACCGATGTGCATATCTATAACTGGGATGAGTGGTCACAGAACACCATTCCGGTACCGATGGTGGTTGGCCATGAATATGTGGGCGAAGTGGTGGCGATTGGCCAGGAAGTGAAAGGCTTTAATATCGGCGATCGCGTATCCGGCGAAGGACACATCACCTGCGGCCACTGCCGCAACTGCCGCGGCGGCCGTACGCACCTGTGCCGCAACACCGTGGGCGTGGGCGTCAACCGCCCCGGCTCGTTTGCCGAATATCTGGTGATCCCGGCGTTTAACGCCTTCAAGATCCCGGACAATATCTCCGATGAGCTGGCGTCAATTTTCGACCCGTTCGGCAATGCCGTGCATACCGCGCTCTCGTTCGATCTGGTGGGCGAGGACGTGCTGGTGTCCGGCGCCGGGCCGATCGGCATTATGGCGGCGGCAGTATGTAAGCACGTAGGCGCCCGCAACGTGGTGATTACCGACGTGAATGAATATCGCCTGGAGCTGGCGCGCAAGATGGGCGTTACCCGCGCGGTGAACGTCAGTCAGGAAAACCTGAGCGACGTGATGAACGAGCTGGGTATGACCGAAGGGTTTGACGTCGGCCTGGAGATGTCCGGCGCGCCGCCGGCCTTCCGTACGCTGCTGAACGCCATGAATCACGGCGGTCGCATCGCCATGCTGGGGATTCCGCCTTCCGATATGTCGATCGATTGGAATCAGGTGATTTTCAAGGGGCTGTTTATTAAAGGTATTTATGGCCGTGAAATGTTTGAAACCTGGTATAAGATGGCCGCGCTGATCCAGTCCGGGCTGGATTTGACGCCGATCATTACCCACCGTTTCTCGATTGACGAATTCCAGCAGGGCTTCGACGCCATGCGTTCCGGGCAATCCGGGAAAGTGGTGCTGAGCTGGGATTGATGTGCTGACGACAGGGCGGAGCACGCTCCGCCCTGGATTATGACTGCTTCTCTGACGCGCGCGGCCAGCTTGGCCAGTGCTGTTTGATAAAGGTCACCACCGGCGACTGGGCGATGCTTTCGCCAATCACGGCCAGCGCCGTGCCGGCATGTACTTTTTCCTGCTCCTTCGGCGCTTTCACCTTGCACTGCTTGATACCGTTGTTGAACGGGTTTTTCGGCTGCGTCGGACGCGGCGGTTTGCTCGGCGGCATAGCACTGCCGCCCTGCGGTGCGTTCAGCAGTGAACTCGGCCTGACCAGCACGATATCGGCGGGCAGCGTCGCCAGCATTTGTTTGAGCACTTTTACCGTGGCCGGTCGAGGGTGGCCGATGGCGATGGTGGAGCCGTTACGGCGCGCCAGCGCAATGGCGCGGTTGAACTGGTGGCGGATATCGCTTTCGCTGGCGGTGTCGTCGAGGAATACCCGCCGCTTGATCACCTTGACCCCGGTACCCGCTGCGGCGCGGGTGGCCTGGCTGTTGCCGATGGTCATGCTGTCGAGGAAGTACAGGTTATAGCTTTCCAGCGCCTGCATCACCTTCTGCATGGCTGGCAGGCTGGAGGTCATGGCGCTGCCCATATGGTTGTTCATCCCTACCGCATACGGCACGTTGTTCACCGCATTGCGGATGATGCGCTGCACCTCGTCGTTGCTCATGGACGGCCGCAGGGTATCGCGCTCCAGCGGCTGTTTGCTGAGCGGCTCCATCGGCATATGGATCAGCACCTCGCGGCCCTGCGCATGGGCGCGGGTCGCCATCAGATGGGCATGGGGGGCATTGGGCAGTACCGCCACCGAGATTGGCAGCGGCATTTGCAACACGGCGTTTTCTTCATGAGGCCGGTAGCCGACGTCATCGATCACAATCGCCAGTTTGCCAGCCTGAGCGGCCGCGGCCAGCAACAGGGAACCAATCAGTACGGCGCTTCGTGTTTTGAGGTAGCGCAAATCTATCTTCCCAACCACGGCAGTGGGTTAACGGCCTGACCCTGGCGACGAATTTCGAAATAGAGCGACGGCGTTCCCTGACCCCCGCTGGTACCCACCAAGGCGATAGGCTGGCCGGCGCGCACCTGCGCACCCACGTTCACCAACGCGCTCTGGTTATAGCCGTACAGGCTCATATCACCCTTACCGTGCTCGACCACGACTACCAAGCCATAGCCTTGCAGCCAGTCGGCCATCAGTACGCGACCGTCGGCGATCGCCTTGACTTCACTGCCTTCCGGCGCGGCGATGACTACCCCTTTCCAGCGTAACTCGCCCTGCAGCTGTTCGCCGAAGCGATGCAGGGTGCTGCCGCGCACCGGCCAGTAGGCCTGCCCGTTCGGACGTCCCAGGCCGCCGGTACGCGCCATCAGGGAGCGTTCGCTTTCGCTAGGTTTATAGCGGGTGCCGGTTTTCTTCGCCTGCTGCTCTTTCTTGCGCACTTTCTCGCGTACGCGGGCGGCCTCACGCGCTTCACGCTCGGCGCGGGCGCGGGCTTCGCGTTCGGCGCGGGCGATCTTGTCACGCAGGCGGCTTTCGTTCTGACGCAGTTCGCTCAGGCGCTGCTGATCTTTTTCCAGCGAGCTTTCCAGTGCGCTCAGGGTTTTCTTACGCGCGCTGCGCGCCTGCTCCAGCTTCTGCTGTTGGGCCTGCTGTTCGCTCAGCAGGGACTTTTGCTGCTTTTGCTTGGCGACCAGCGTGGTTTTTTGCTGCGCCAGCTCCGCGCGGGTTTGCTTCAGCTCTTCGATATTTTCCTGACGCGCATCGTTCAGATAGCCGAAGTAAGCCAGGATGCGCTCGCTGCGCTGGCTCTCTTCACCGCTCAGGATCAGCTGTACGGCGCTGTGCTGCCCTTGACGGAATGCGGCGTCCAGCTGTTTGGACAGGATATTTTGCTGTTGGGTCTGCTGCTTTTGCAGCTTGGCGATAGAGGCGTTAAGACCGGAGATGTCTTTGCCCAGAGAATTTAGCGTACTTTGGGTGCTACGTAGGGAACGGCTGGCCTGCGCAATGGTTTTTTCCTGCTGCTTGAGTTTGTCCTGCAGGCTGCTGCGCTGTTGTTGCTGTTGTTTAACCGCTTTTTCTTTCTCAGCGATGCTTTGCTGGATGTCTTTAAGCTGGCTTTTGTTGTCGTCGGCGGCATGGCCGGATAACGGCAACAGCAAGACGCCAGCGTACAACACGCTGGCGCACAGTGTGGTCAACTTCCGTGGTGCAACGCGTTGCGGCAGCAGCTGGCTGCCGGCTTTTGCGCCTCGGGTTACCCTTGATAGTGCAAAATACGCCTTCTCCCTCATGGAGTAGGATTATTCCACGATGAACAGCGGCTTACCAGTCATCTCTTGCGGGATTTTCATTCCCATCAGCGCCAACATGGTTGGCGCAATGTCGGAAAGCTTGCCGCCGTTGACCGCGTGCGCCGGTTTGCCGACGTAAATTAATGGCACCGGCAGGCTGGTATGCGCGGTGTGCGCCTGGCCGGTCTGCGGGTCGCGCATCTGTTCGGCGTTGCCGTGGTCGGCGGTGATCAGCAGCTGTCCGTCGACGCTTTCCACCGCTTTGACAATTTGTGCGATGCAGTTGTCCAGGGTTTCCACCGCCTTGACCGCGGCGTCATAGTCGCCGGTGTGGCCGACCATATCGCCGTTGGGGTAGTTGCAGATGATGGCGTCATATTTCCCGCTGTGAATGGCGCCCAGCAGTTTCTCGGTCAGCTCCGCCGAGCTCATTTCCGGCTGCAGGTCATAGGTCGCTACCTGCGGCGAGTTAATCAGAATGCGATCTTCACCGGCGAACGGTTGTTCCACGCCGCCGTTATAGAAGAAGGTGACGTGGGCGTATTTTTCGGTTTCGGAGATGCGCAGCTGGGTTTTGTCGTGCTTCATCAGCCATTCGCCAAAGGTGTTGGTCAGCGCTGTCGGCGGATAGGCGCAGGCGGTGTCGATATCGGCGGCGTATTCGGTCAGCATCACGAAATCGGCGAACTGCACCACTCTGGCGCGCGGGAAACCGTTAAAATCGGCGTCGACAAAGGCGCGGGCGATCTGGCGCGCGCGGTCGGCGCGGAAGTTCATGAAAATCAGCGCATCGCCGTCCTGCATGGCGGCGCTGGCTTCGCCGGCGGCCTGAATGACCGTGGGTTTGACGAACTCGTCGTTTTCATCGCGGGCGTAGGCGGCCTGCAGCGCGGCGCCGGCGCTGTCGGCGTTAAACTCGCCTTTGGCGTCGGTCAGCAGGTCGTAGGCCAGCTGCACGCGGTCCCAGCGGTTGTCGCGGTCCATGGCGAAATAGCGACCGATGACGGAGGCGATACGGCCGACGCCCAATTGCTCGAACGCCGCGCTAAAACGCTGCAGGGAGGCATCGGCGCTGCGCGGCGGCGTGTCGCGGCCGTCCAGGAATGCGTGCAGGTACACGGCGCTGGCGCCGCGTTGTGCGGCCAGCTTCACCATCGCCAGAATATGCTCTTCATGGCTGTGGACGCCGCCCGGCGACAGCAATCCCATAATATGCACCGCTTTGCCGGCCTGCGCAGCTTTATCCACCGCCGCGGTCAGCACCGGGTTGGCGTAGAACTCGCCGTCGGCGATCGCTTTGTCCAGCCGGGTCAGATCCTGGTAGACGATGCGGCCGGCGCCAAGGTTGACGTGGCCTACTTCCGAATTGCCCATCTGGCCGTCAGGCAGGCCGACGTCCAGCCCGGAGGCGGCGATCAGCGTATGCGGCCGCTGTTGCCACAGCTGGTCCATCACCGGCGTGCGGGCGTTGAGAATGGCGTTGTCCTGCTGCTCTTCACGATGGCCGTAACCATCCAGAATCACCAGCACCATGGGCTTTTTGTTGCTCGACATTGTATTAACCTCGTTGCTGTAAATATGTCAGCCTGAAAAGGGGGTGATAGTAGCGGATGGCTGCGCGTAAAGAGCCCAAAGAGATCAAACTTACGGCGAACAGCCGGCCACTTTTTGTCGTGAGGGAGATAATTTCCCGGCGGCGTCCGCAGTTTCTGCAATCGCGCATGCTAATTGGCTGTAATTGACGCATTCGGCAGGTATACTCTGGAGCCTTGACTTATTTTTCCCTTAACTAACGAGAGTTGTTACGCCTCATGCTGCAAGAAATTATGCCATTCGTTAGCAAGCATCCCATACTGAGCCTGGCTTGGATCGCCCTGCTGGTTGCGGTGATTGTGATGACCTTCAAAAGCCGTTTCTCCAAGGTTAAAGATATCACTCGTGGCGAAGCTACCCGTCTGATTAACAAAGAAAATGCCGTGGTGGTCGACACCCGCAGCCGTGAAGATTTCCGCAAGGGGCACATTGCCAACGCCATCAACCTGACGGCGAGCGAAATCAAAAGCGGCAGCCTGGGCGAGCTGGAAAAACACAAATCCCAGCCTATTATCGTAACCTGCGCCAACGGCACCACGTCGCGCGCGCCGGCGGAAAGCCTGAGCGCCGCCGGTTTCGCCAACGTCAGCACGCTAAAAGACGGCGTTGCCGGCTGGAGCGGCGATAACCTGCCGCTGGTGCGCGGTAAATAATCACGTTTTAACGTCGTAGAGGTGGCTTCCATGGCTAATATCGACATCTACACCAAGGCGACCTGCCCGTTCTGCCATCGCGCCAAGGCGCTGCTGAACAGCAAAGGCGCCGCGTTCAACGAGATCGCCATCGACGGCGATAACGTAAAACGTGAAGAGATGATTGCACGCAGTGGGCGAACCACCGTGCCGCAAATTTTCATCGACGGCCAGCATATCGGCGGCTGCGATGATTTATATGCACTTGATGCGCAAGGTGGTCTGGATCCGCTGCTTTAAGCGACCGGCCATAGTTCACATCAATATTGCTGAGTATCAATAAGGACGTTTAACCAAGGGTATTATCGACATGTCAGAACAAAACAGCACCGAGATGGCTTTCCAGATCCAACGTATCTACACCAAAGACATCTCTTTTGAAGCACCGAATGCACCGCAGGTTTTCCAGCAGGAATGGCAGCCGGAAGTTAAACTTGATCTTGATACCGCATCCAGCCAACTGGCGGACGACGTGTATGAAGTCGTGCTGCGTGTTACCGTGACGGCATCTCTGGGTGAAGAAACCGCATTCCTGTGTGAAGTTCAGCAGGCGGGTATTTTCTCCGTTGCCGGCATTGACGGCACTCAGCTGGCGCACTGCCTGGGCGCGTACTGCCCGAACATTCTGTTCCCGTATGCGCGCGAGTGCATCACCAGCCTGGTATCCCGCGGTACTTTCCCGCAGCTGAACCTGGCACCGGTCAACTTCGATGCGCTGTTCATGAACTATCTGCAGCAGCAGGCAGAGGGCGAAGGTGCCGAACCACATCAGGATGCCTGATGAAAACAGTCAATGCTTCAATGACCGTTATCGGTGCCGGCTCGTACGGCACCGCATTAGCCATTACGCTGGCGCGTAACGGCCACCCCGTCGTGCTGTGGGGGCATAACCCCGACACCATCGCCAAAATGCAGCGCGAGCGTTGCAATCAGGCGTTTCTCCCTGATGTGCCTTTCCCTGATAATCTGCTGCTCGAGGCCGATCTGGCGCGCGCGCTGGCGGCCAGCCGCGATGTGCTGGTGGTGGTGCCGAGCCACGTCTTCGGCGACGTACTGCGCCAGCTGAAACCGCTGTTGCGGGTGGACGCACGTATTGTGTGGGCCACCAAGGGGCTGGAGGCGGAAACCGGACGCTTGCTGCAGGACGTAGCGCGTGATGAGCTGGGCGATGCGGTGCCTTTGGCGGTGGTTTCCGGACCGACATTCGCCAAAGAGCTGGCGGCGGGGCTGCCGACGGCCATTGCCCTGGCGGCGACCGACGAACAGTTTGCCGATGATTTGCAGCAGCTACTGCACTGCGGCAAAAGCTTCCGTGTTTACAGCAACCCGGACTTTATCGGCGTGCAGCTGGGCGGAGCGGTAAAAAACGTGATAGCCATCGGCGCCGGCATGTCCGACGGCATCGGCTTTGGCGCCAATGCGCGCACCGCGCTGATTACCCGCGGCCTGGCGGAGATGAGCCGTCTGGGTGCGGCGCTGGGCGCCGATCCGGCCACCTTTATGGGCATGGCGGGGCTGGGCGATCTGGTGTTAACCTGCACGGATAATCAATCGCGCAATCGCCGCTTCGGTATTATGCTGGGGCAGGGCATGGACGTGAAAGCCGCGCAGGACAGTATTGGTCAGGTGGTCGAAGGCTACCGCAATACCAAAGAGGTGCTGGCGCTGGCACAGCGTCACGGCGTGGAAATGCCGATTACCGAACAGATTTACCAGGTGCTGTATTGCGATAAAAATGCCCGCGAAGCGGCGGTAAGCCTGCTGGGGCGTACGCGCAAGGACGAAAAGCACAGCGCCTGATGTTAACGGCTCATGGCGTTGGGCCAGAGGACGCGCCCTGAAAGGGGCGTCTGTATTATCACGTATTACCTTGCCGCATGCGGCGAGGCGGTTTGTTTTGCAAGTCAGAGCCAGAGAGGAAAACAATGTCGTCAGATGAGTTAGAGCAGGTTTGGAGCAACATTAAAGCGGAAGCGCGAGCGCTGGCTGATTGTGAACCGATGCTGGCTAGCTTTTTCCATGCGACGTTGCTGAAACATGAAAATCTGGGCAGCGCGCTCAGCTATATTCTGGCGAATAAACTGGCGAATCCGATCATGCCGGCGATTGCCGTGCGGGAAGTGGTGGAAGACGCCTACCGTTCCGACGCGCAGATGATCGCCTCGGCGGCGAGTGATATTCTGGCGGTGCGGCTGCGCGATGCGGCGGTGGACAAATATTCTACGCCGCTGCTGTATCTCAAAGGCTTCCATGCGCTGCAGTCTTACCGTATCGGCCACTGGCTGTGGAACGAAGGGCGTCAGGCGCTGGCGGTGTATCTGCAAAACCAGATCTCCGTCGCGTTCGGCGTTGATATTCACCCGGCGGCGAAAATTGGCTGCGGCATCATGCTCGACCATGCCACCGGCATCGTGATCGGTGAAACGGCGGTGGTGGAAAACGACGTCTCCATCCTGCAGTCGGTCACGCTGGGCGGTACCGGCAAAACCAGCGGCGATCGCCACCCGAAAATCCGTGAAGGGGTGATGATTGGCGCCGGCGCGAAAATCCTTGGCAACATCGAAGTGGGCAAAGGTGCGAAAATCGGCGCCGGCTCCGTCGTGCTGCGCCCGGTGCCGCCGCACACGACCGCTGCCGGCGTGCCGGCCCGTATCGTGGGGCGCCCGGAAAGCGACAAGCCGTCAATGGATATGGATCAATATTTCAACGGTACGAATCACGGCTTTGAATACGGCGACGGCATCTGATCGCTGCCGTACCCATTCCCGCCAGAGGCCGCCGACAGTGCGGCCTTTTTATTGTCCGCCGCGTTACTGCTTGAGCAGTGCACCGGCGTAATCCAGCTGTCGCCAGGCTTCATACACCACCACCGCCACCGCATTGGATAAATTCATGCTGCGGCTTTGCGCCTGCATGGGAATGCGGATTTTTTGCCCGGCGGGCAGGGCATCCAGAATATCGGCCGGCAGGCCGCGGGTTTCCGGGCCGAACAGCAGATAGTCGCCCGGCTGATAGCTGACCGCGCTGTGCGCCGGTGTGCCTTTGGTGGTCAACGCAAACAGCCTTTGAGGATTTTCGCTGGCGACGAATGCCGCGTAGTCGGCATGGCGCTTAATGCTGGTGAATTCATGGTAATCCAGCCCGGCGCGGCGCAGGCGTTTGTCGTCCCACGGGAAGCCCAGAGGTTCAATCAGGTGCAGCTGAAAGCCGGTGTTGGCGCACAGGCGAATGATATTGCCGGTATTGGGCGGAATTTCGGGTTCGAATAAGACAATGTTCAACATGTAAAAAGCCCCTCATGACGAGGGGCGCAGAATAGCAAACATTGCGGGGTACTGTCGCTAGCGGGTGCGCTGTGGTTAATGATCGCGTGCAGGTTTACGCTGGTGCAGCGGCAGCCACAGGATCAGGCGCAGACCGCCGAGCGGGCTGTCTTCCGCCTTGACCCAGCCGCGGTGCTGGGCGATGGCCGCCTCGACGATCGCCAGCCCCAGGCCGGTACCGCCGGATTCGCGGTCGCGCGCTTCATCCGTGCGATAGAACGGACGGAAGATTTGCTCACGGTCTTCCGCGCTGACGCCGGGGCCGTCATCGTCAACCACAATGGTGATGCCCTGATTATCGACGCTGAACGCCACCTCAATGCGCGTATGCGAATAGCGCAGGGCGTTACGTACGATGTTCTCCAGCGCGCTGTCCAGGGCGCCGGCATTGCCGAATAGTGTCCAGGGGCCAGGCGGCGAGGTGACCGTCAGCTGCTTGCCCATCTGTTCCGCTTCAAAGCCGGCATTGTCCAGCGCATCGGCCCACAGTTCGTTGGCCTTCAGCAACTCGTGCGCCAGCTCGGTTTTCTGTTGGCCGCGTGACAGCGCCAGCAGATCGTTGATCATCGAATCCAGCCGCTGCGCTTCGGTCTCAATGCGCGCCAGCTCGTGCCCCTCGCCGTGGCGGCGGCGCATCAGCGCGGTCGCCAGCTGCAGACGGGTCAGCGGCGTGCGCAGCTCGTGAGAGATATCGGAAATCAGGCGCTGCTGCGCGGTCATCATACGTTCCAGCGCGCTGACCATCTGGTTAAAGCTGGCGCCGGTCGCCAGAAACTCCTGCGGGCCTGATTCCAGCTCCGGGTGCTGTTTCAGATTGCCGCGCGCCACGTCATCGGCGGCATTTTTCAGCTTGCGCGCCGGCTTCGCCAGGCTCCAGGCCAGCCACAGCAGCAGCGGGGCGCTGATCAGCATGGTGACGATCAGCAGCAGCAGCGGGCGGTCAAACATCAGGTTGATAAAGTCGGACTGCGGGCTGTTGGCCGGGCGGATCAGATAAAGCTGGTAGTTGTCTTCGCCATCGCGCACCGAGAAGGGGCCGACCAGCTCGACGCGACCATATTTTTTCTTCTTGGGGTGATCGGCATTGTCAGACTGGCCGATAAAGTTACGCACGATTTGCATGTCGTTACGCTGCGCGCCAATCACCCGACCCTCGCTGGTCACCAGAATCAGACGCTGGCCCGGCGGCGCCCATTTGTCGATGGCGCGGAACAGGCGGCGCCACCACATCAGGTCGTTGGCCGGGTCCTGCTGCAGCTCGGCCTCGACGTGTTGCTCCAGCATCAACCCCTGCCGCTGCTCGCTGTCCAGCAGCGAGGTCATTTGGCGGGAGTCGAGCTTGGGCACCATCAGCACCAACATCAGCACCAGCGCCAATGTGAACCAGAAAATGGCGAAGATGCGTGCCGTCAAACTGTTGATCATGTTGCAGATACCATTAAATAGCCCCGGCCGCGCAGGGTTTTGAACCATGGATGGCCGTCTTTACGGTCCGGCAGCTTGCGCCGCAGGTTGGAGATATGCATATCGATAGCGCGGTCGAACGGCGTCAGACGTTTGCCCAACACTTCCTGGCTCAGCAGTTCGCGCGAGACCACCTGGCCGAGATGCTGCGCCAGCAGGTACAGCAGGGTAAATTCGGTGCCGGTCAGCTCCAGCACCTGGCCGTCGAAACTGGCCTCCTGACGGCCCGGATTCAGCTGCAGGCCATCGACGTCCAGCGTCGGCGCGCCGCTGTCGACGCTTTGCTGCTGCTCGCTCCAGTTAGAGCGGCGTAAAATGGCACGGATGCGCGCAACCAGTTCGCGATCGTTGAACGGTTTCGGCAGGTAGTCGTCGGCGCCGAGCTCCAGGCCCAGCACCCGATCCAGCTCGCTGCCGCGGGCGGTCAGCATAATTACCGGGGTCTGATGGTGCTGGCGCAGCTCTTTCAGCGTATCGATGCCGTTTTTCTTCGGCATCATGATGTCCAGCAGCAAGAGATCGATGGAGCCGTCCAGCAGCGACAACGCCTGTTCGCCGTCATGGGCCACGACGATGTTAAAGCCTTCCATCTCAAGCAGTTCTTTCAGCAGCGAGGTCAGCTCGCGGTCGTCGTCAACTAACAGAATCTTGTTCATTATGATTTACCTCCTGACGCAAAATACGTCATCAACTGTTGGCATTCCATGACTTTACGTAGTTTTACATGCCCTGACGGATGTTTGCAGCTGCAGCGATACACTGCTCCTCGTTGACTCGCAAAGCGGAATGAACGAGGAGTGAAAATGCGTAAGGTGACCGCATTAGTCATGGCATCCATGTTGGCATCAGGTTCCGCCATCGCCGCTGACGCCATATCGCCTTCCACGCATGATGCAGCAACCAGCAACCCCGGCCAGCATCATATGTTTGATGGCGTCAGGTTGACTGAAAAGCAACGTCAGCAAATGCGCGATTTAATGCGCCAGGCCCGTCACGACCTGCCTGGTGTCAATGTAGCTGAAATGGAAGCAATGCATAAGCTGGTGACGGCAAACAAATTTGATGAAGCCGCCGTGTATGCACAGGCGGAGAAGGTAGCTCAGGAACAAGTGAAGCGCCAGGTCGAAATGGCTCGGGTGCGCAACCAAATGTATAACTTACTGACGCCACAGCAAAAAAGTGTTTTAGACCAGAAGCATCAGCAGCGTATGCAGCAGATGGAGCAACAACTTTCTGGTTTGCAGCAAGCTTCTGCCCAGAAGTGAGTGCGACTGAGTAGTACCCTGTTTTTCCTTGCCATAGACACCATCCCTGTCTTCCCCCCTCATGATGAGGGGTTTTTTTTTGCCCAGAATTCACGAGGCGTTATATCAGGAACATTTTCGTTGTCCGGTAAGGTTCACCACCCTGACGGCGGGGATTTTTTACCCGACATTCCGTTATACTCACCCCACTGGATAGTGAATCGGGATAGGTTATGGAACAGCAATATGCGCGCCTGGTGAAGTCTGCTGCCGTGGCCGCGACCGTGATGGCATCAACCCTGTTGCTGATAAAGATCGTCGCTTGGTACATCACCGGGTCGGTGAGCCTGTTGGCGGCGCTGGTGGATTCCCTGGTCGATATTGCCGCTTCGCTGACCAACCTGCTGGTGGTGCGCTATGCGCTGCAGCCGGCGGATGAGGAACATACCTTTGGTCACGGCAAGGCCGAATCGCTGGCGGCGCTGGCGCAGAGCATGTTCGTTTCCGGTTCCGCGCTGTTTTTGTTCCTGACCGGCTTCCA
Source organism: Serratia sp. JUb9 (assembly GCF_014298095.1). NCBI lineage: Bacteria > Pseudomonadati > Pseudomonadota > Gammaproteobacteria > Enterobacterales > Yersiniaceae > Serratia > Serratia sp. JUb9. The sequence goes on from NZ_CP060416.1 coordinate 91,554, forward strand.
GCATCTTTATGCGCCCGAAACGCTGCGCGCGCCTGCCGTCGGCATTGTAGTGACGATCATCGCCTTGCTGAGCACTTTGCTGCTGGTTACCTACCAGCGCTGGGTGGTGCGCAAAACCCGCAGTCAGGCGGTGCGTGCAGATATGCTGCATTATCAGTCAGATGTCATGATGAATGGTGCTATTCTTATAGCGCTTGGGCTAAGCTGGTACGGTTTCCAGCGGGCGGATGCATTATTCGCGCTGGGTATCGGCGTCTACATTCTTTACAGCGCGCTACGTATGGGCTACGAAGCGGTACAGTCGCTGCTGGATCGCGCATTGCCGGATGATGAGCGGCGCGCCATTATCGAGGTGGTTTCCGCATGGCCGGGTATTAAAGGGGCGCATGACTTGCGTACCCGTCAGTCTGGGCCTACCCGGTTTATTCAGCTGCATCTGGAAATGGAAGATAATTTGCCGCTGATGCAGGCGCATATTTTGGCTGAACAAGTGGAAAAGGCGTTATTGCACCGTTTTCCCGGCGCGGATGTCATCATCCACCAGGATCCGTGTTCCGTGGTGCCTGCGGGGCGGCAGGGGCGTTGGGAGCTATAATTAACGTATCGCAATCGCGTCGGCTCTCATGAGGAAAATGTAAAATTAGCTCAGTGTGCGTTGTTAATTTTTTACCTGAATTTAGCGTGACCTGAATCAATTCAGCTTGGTGATTTTGTTATAATATTCGGCAATAAAATTCGTAGGCGGGGTTGCTGCAACCGGAAACGCGAAAGGCCAATCGGCAAAGACGACAAAGTTCTTAAGAAATTGCATCTACAAGTTCAGAGGTAGTCATGATCAAGAAAATCGGTGTACTGACGAGTGGCGGTGATGCGCCGGGTATGAACGCGGCGATCCGTGGCGTTGTACGCGCCGCGCTTACGGAAGGTCTGGAAGTTTTTGGTATTTACGACGGCTACCTTGGCTTGTACGAAGATCGCATGGAGCAGTTGGACCGTTACAGCGTGTCCGACATGATCAACCGTGGCGGCACCTTCCTCGGGTCGGCCCGCTTTCCGGAATTCAGAGATGAAAACGTACGCGCCAAGGCGATTGAAAACCTTAAGAAACACGGCATTGATGCGCTGGTGGTGATCGGCGGCGACGGCTCCTATATGGGGGCGAAGCGCCTGACGGAAGAAGGTTTTCCATGCATCGGCCTGCCGGGCACCATCGATAACGACGTGGCCGGCACCGACTACACCATCGGTTATTTCACCGCGCTGGAAACCGTGGTGGAAGCGATTGACCGCCTGCGCGATACCTCAACCTCACATCAGCGTATTTCAATCGTGGAAGTGATGGGGCGCTATTGCGGCGACCTGACGCTGGCGGCGGCAATTGCCGGCGGCTGTGAGTTTATTGTCCTGCCGGAGATCGAATTTAACCGTGACGATCTGGTGTGTGAAATCAAGGCCGGTATCACCAAAGGCAAAAAGCACGCGATCGTGGCGATTACCGAGCACATCTGCGACATTGACGAACTGGCGGCCTACATTGAGCAGGAAACCAAGCGTGAAACCCGCGCTACCGTGCTGGGCCATATTCAGCGCGGCGGCTCGCCGGTGGCCTATGACCGTATTCTGGCTTCGCGCATGGGGGCTTACTCCATCGAACTGCTGCTGAAAGGGTACGGCGGCCGCTGCGTCGGTATCCAGAATGAGAAGATGGTGCACCATGACATTATCGACGCCATTGAGAACATGAAGCGTCCATTCAAGCGTGACTGGCTGGAAACGGCGAAAAAGCTGTACTGATTCTGCCCGGCAGCGCCGACAGACAAGCCTCCGTACGCGGGGGCTTTTTTTTGCGCTGTCGTTGCCATATTCCAGAATCGTCTAGGCCCAAATTTTTTATTCTTTAATTGCCGGCTCAGTTTCTGGCAGGCTTTGACGCTAAATCAGCCGTTTTGAGCTGGCGATTATTTACCTTGGGAGAGCGTGCGATGCGTAAATGGGGTGTAGGCCTGACATTAATGTTGCTGACAACCGGAGCGTTGGCAAAAGATATTCAATTGCTGAACGTTTCATACGACCCGACGCGCGAGTTCTACCAGGAATACAATGCCGCCTTCAGCCAGCACTGGCAGCAACAGCATGGCGATAAGGTTACCGTGCGTCAGTCCCATGGCGGCTCCGGCAAGCAGGCCACGTCGGTGATCAACGGCATCGAGGCGGATGTGGTGACGCTGGCGCTGGCTTACGATGTGGATGCGATCGCCGCGCGCGGACGGATTGATAAGAACTGGATCAAGCGCCTGCCGGACAACTCGGCGCCTTATGCTTCCACCATTGTGTTCCTGGTGCGTAAAGGGAACCCAAAACAGATCCACGACTGGCCGGATCTGATTAAACCGGGCGTTTCCGTGATCACGCCTAACCCGAAAACCTCCGGCGGCGCAAGGTGGAACTATCTGGCGGCCTGGGGTTATGCACTGCATCATAATAATAACGATCAGGCCAAGGCGCAGACGTTTGTGAAGAGCCTCTACAAGAACGTGGAGGTGCTGGATTCCGGTGCACGCGGAGCGACCAATACCTTCGTGGAGCGTGGTATTGGCGACGTGCTGATCGCCTGGGAAAATGAAGCCTTACTGGCGAAAAAGGAGCTGGGTAAGGACAATTTTGAAATCGTTACTCCGAGCGAGTCGATCCTGGCGGAGCCGACCGTCTCCGTGGTGGATCGCGTGGTCGACAAGCGCGGCACCCGGGACGTAGCGAACGCTTACCTGAAGTATCTCTACTCCCCGGTAGGGCAGACGATTGCGGCGAAGAACTACTATCGTCCGCGTGATGCCGCCGTCGAGGCCAAATTTGCCGAGCAGTTCCCGAAACTGAAGCTGTTTACCGTTGATGATACCTTCGGTGGCTGGAGCAAGGCGCAGAAAGAACATTTCGCCAGCGGCGGCAAGTTTGACGAGATCAGCAGACGCTGAGGCGTAAAAAATAAAAAACCCCGGCATGCCGGGGTTTTTTTATGCTGAGCCGTACGCTATCAGGCTTTTTTCGCTGCGGCAGCGGCTTTCACAATCACGGCGAAGGCGTCGGCCTTCAGCGATGCGCCGCCTACCAGCGCACCATCGATGTCCGGCTGTGCGAACAGTTCAGCGGCGTTTTTATCATTCACGGAACCGCCGTACTGAATGATGATACCGGCAGCAACGTCGGCGTCGTGCTTGGCGATATGATCGCGGATAAATTTGTGTACCGCCTGAGCCTGTGCAGGAGTAGCGGACTTGCCGGTGCCGATGGCCCAAACTGGCTCATAAGCAATTACGGTGTCTTTCATTGCCGGTGCGCCCAGGGTTTTCAGTACGGCGTCAATCTGACGCGCGCAAACTTCCTCGGTCTGGCCCGCTTCGTTTTCCGCTTCGGTTTCACCGATGCACAGAACCGGGGTCAGGCCGGCTTCTTTCAGTACCGCGAATTTCTCGGCGATGACTTCGTCGCTCTCTTTGTGATAGGTGCGACGCTCAGAGTGGCCGATGATGATGTACTGTGCGCCGACGTCTTTCAGCATGTTGGCGGAAACTTCACCGGTAAAGGCGCCGGCCAGGTTCACGTCTACGTTCTGGGCGCCCAGCGCGATGCGGCTGCCGGCCAGCTGGTGCTTGGCCTGGTCCAGATACATCACCGGCGGCGCGATGGCTACGCCGCAGCCTTCTACGCTGCTCAGTTCGTTGCGCAGGCCGGCGATCAGCTCGTTAACCATGTGCGTGCTGCCGTTCAGCTTCCAGTTACCCATCACTAATGGATGACGCATAATTTTTCCTCCAACAAGGGAACGTGAGAATCGATGCCCGACATCAGCGAAGCGGCAGCCTACAGCGCTGCAGCCTCGGGCAGGAAGGGCATAAATAACTACTGCCGGACCGGCAGTCAACCTGCCCAACAGTATAGAGATGAATGGATCGGATGGCTTTGCTTTTCGTCATTTAATCGCCGCGTGTTTCACGGCTCCGCCAGCGTCAGTTTCACCGGCTCGACGGCGAATGTCAGGCCCTGTTCGCCGTTATCGGCGACCACATAGCGAATGGCGCCGACCTGCTGGGTGTAAAAACGCGAGCCTTTGCCTTTTTCCAATAATGCGCTCACCTTGATGATGCTCTGCTCCACCGTCAACGCCGGTTCGAACTGGCGCATCAACGCTGCCATATAGTTGACGGTGACGGCGCGTGCGCTCTTTTCTTCATTGCCCTGCAGCGGCAGGTGGGTGATTTGCAGCGTTTTGATTTTACCGGTGCCTTTCTCCAGCGCGGTGGAGGCATACAGGTTTTCATTGAGTTTACTGGCGGCGCGGGTCAGCAACGGCGTGTCGTCGGCGCTGCTGTCAATGGCGCGGAACTCGCCAATCGGCAGCTTGGGGTTGTCGCGATTGTACTTGGCGCGAAATTTTGCCACGGTCAGATCGAACGTCGGCGCCCCGGCCAGCAGGTACGGCGCGGTGGGAGGCGCATCGTTGGCGGCCGGCGCTTGCTCAGCCCAGGCATGGCCCATGGCGGAGAGCAGACAGGCGACGAGAGGAAGTTTTCTCAGCATAGCTCGCGATGTTGATAGCAAATCGGACTCCGATTAAAGCGGTAATCGGGGGAGGTTGTCAAAGATCCGCCCGGATTATCTGTTTGCTGCCCCAAATGGCGTGTGGCACGGCGGCACAAACGCCGTCTCTGCCGCCTCTATGTTACACTGCCGCACAGCATATGGGCAGATTAACAACGCAGGATTCCATGACAATACAGCAGTGGTGTTTTTCGTTTAAAGGGCGCATTACGCGGCGTGATTTCTGGCTCTGGATGGGCATCTGGCTGGTGCTGATGGCCGTGGCGTTTACGCTGGCCAACTATCAGTGGGTCGCTATCCAGAGCATCGCGTTTTTTATTGTGGCGCTCCTGTGGCCGACGGCGGCGGTGCTGGTCAAGCGGCTGCACGATCGCAATAAGTCCGGCTGGTGGGCGCTGCTGTTGATTTTGGCGTGGATGCTGGCGGCGGGGAATTGGCAGATGCTGGCGCCGATCTGGCAGTGGGGCGTCGGGCGTTTTATCCCGACGCTGATTATCGTCATGATGGCCATCGATCTGGGCGCTTTTGTCGGTACGCCCGGCGACAACCGTTTCGGGCCTGAAGCTGAACCGGTCAAATTCCGCGGTTAATCACCAGTAATGTTCGCTGGTGATATGACCCGGCTTGCGGCGCAGGTGTTTGCGCATGCCGTGCAGTTCCTTCAGCGTTTGCTGGGTGTCGCGCACCATCTGCGGGTTGCCGCACAGCATCACATGGCTGGTTTCTGCATCCAGCGGCAGGCCAATGGCGGCCTCCAGCCGTCCGTCTTCAATCAGCGCCGGCACCCGGCCGGTCAGCGAGCCGGCGACGTCCTCGCGGCTGACCACCGTCTGAATGCGCAGTTTGCCGTTGTAGCGCTGCTGAAGCTGCTGCATCAGCGGCAGGTAGCTCAGGTCGCGGGCGAAGCGGGCGGCGTGCACCAGCACCAGGTTTTTGAAGCGCTCGAGGCCTTTGCCTTCTTGCAGAATCGACAGGTAAGGGCCAATGGCGGTGCCGGTCGCCAGCATCCACAGGGTTTCGCACTCCGGCACTTCATCCAGCACGAAGAATCCGGCGGCCTCTTTGGTCACCATCACTTCAGCTCCCGGCTGCAGCTGGTTCAGGCGCGGGCTGAGTTTGCCCTCCGGCACCGTAACCAGATAAAACTCCAGGTTGGGGTCGCAGGGCGCGTTGACGTAAGAGTAGGCGCGCTGCACGCGCTCGCCGTCAATCTCTAACGCCAGTTTGGCGAACTGGCCGGCGGTAAATGGGTCGATGGCGGCATCGACGGTGAGACTGAACAGCCCATCGGTCCACTGTTCCAGATGAGTAACCTTGCCTTTTACCCATTCAGCCATACTTCATGCTCCCATCATCAAATCAAATAAAATTAGCACTCTGCGCGGTCGGCGTCGTTATTGCTGTCTGATATTTATCTTATGGCAAGTTGATGCAAACAATTATCGATTAAATGCTAAAGCCTTGCCTGCCCGCGTTGCTCGCGGCCGCGTCATGCGCGACGTACCGTTTAATTTACGAGAATGGATGACTTTGCTGCCAGTGTGATCGGGATCAATATTTGGCGGGGACTCGCTAAAAAAAATAGATTTGTTAGTTTATGCGCCAACAAGAGGATGTCTGCGCAACGCTGGCCAAAATTGCCGCCATGCGCAGGGTTTTGGCGAGTTAAGACGTTAACAAAGAGAATGAGAAAACTAGAGAATTTTCACCTGTTGGTGATGTTGATCCTGCTGGTTGCCGTCGGTCAGATGGCGCAAACCATTTATGTCCCGACGATTGCAGATATTGCCCACGACTTGTCGGTGCGCACCGGCGCCGTACAGCAGGTGATGGCGGCTTATCTGTTGACCTACGGATTTTCACAGCTGATCTACGGCCCGCTGTCGGATCGCGTTGGCCGCCGTCCGGTGATTCTGGCCGGGATGGCGATTTTTATGGTTGGCGCTGCCGGCGCGCTGCTGGCCGACAGCCTGACCATGCTGGTGGCCGCCAGCGCCATTCAGGGCATGGGCACCGGAGTGGCCGGCGTGATGGCGCGCACCATGCCGCGCGACCTGTATGCCGGCACCGCGCTGCGCTATGCCAACAGCCTGCTGAATATGGGTATTCTGGTCAGCCCGCTGCTGGCGCCGGTGATCGGCGGTACGCTGGCGATGGTCTTCGGCTGGCGCGCCAGCTATGCGTTTTTGCTGGCGCTGTGCGTGGGCGTTGCTTTCGCCATGTTTCGCTGGCTGCCGGAAACCCGTCCAGAGCAAACTGAAAAACGGCGCATGCTGGCCAGCTTCCGCCAGCTGCTGGCGGACGGGTCGTTCAGCCGCTATCTGGTGATGCTGATCGGCGGTCTGGCGGGGATTGCGGTGTTTGAGGCCAGCTGCGGCGTACTGATGGGCGGAGTGCTGGGACTGAATGGACTGACCGTCAGCATCCTGTTTATTCTGCCGATCCCGGCGGCTTTTTTCGGCGCGTGGTATGCCGGCCGTGACGGCAAAAGCTTCCATCAGCTGATGTGGCATTCGGTGCTGAGCTGCCTGCTGGCGGGCCTGATGATGTGGATCCCCGGCTGGTTCGGCGTGATGAATATCTGGACGCTGATTGTTCCCGCTGCGCTGTTTTTCTTTGGCGCCGGGATGTTGTTCCCGCTGGCGACCACCGGGGCGATGGAGCCGTTCCCTTATCTGGCCGGCGCTGCTGGCGCGCTGGTGGGGGGGATGCAGAATATGGGCTCCGGCCTCGCCACCTGGTTGTCGTCCATGCTGCCGCAAACCGGGCAGTTCAGCCTGGGTCTGCTGATGTTCGCCATGGCGCTGCTGATTCTGCTGTGCTGGTGGCCGCTGTCCAACCGTATGCAGCAGGCGGGGCATACGGCTTAACGTGAGCGGCCAGAGGACTCTGGCCGCATAACGGATTACAGCAGGAACGGGTGCAGCGCCGGGTCCTTACGATCCAGATAGTGGGTTGAGCGGATGCGGCGGATGGTGCGTGATTTACCGCGGATCAGCAGCGTTTCCGTGGTCGCCATATTGCCCTTGCGGCTGATGCCTTCCAGCAGGTCGCCTTTGGTGATGCCGGTGGCGGCGAAGATGACGTTGTCGTTGCGCGCCATATCGCCCAGCAGCAGCACCTTGCCCGCCTCTATGCCCATCTCTTTACAGCGCGCCAGTTCCTGTTCGCCGAGGCGGCGGTTGGCGTCGCTGTCTTCCTTCACCTGATGGCGCGGCAACAGACGCGCCTGCATATCGCCGTCCAGTGCGCGAATCACCGCGGCTGAAATCACCCCTTCCGGCGCACCGCCGATGCCGTACATCACATCCACTTCGCTCTCCGGCATACAGGTCAGGATGGAGGCGGCGACGTCACCGTCAGGAATGGCGAAGACTTTGACCCCCATCTGCTGCATTTGCGCGATAACGGCGTCGTGACGCGGTTTGGCCAGCGTAATCACCGTCAGCTGCGACAGCGGCTTGTTCAGCCGTGCCGCGACGTTTTGCAGGTTGTCGGCAAGCGGCAGGTTAAGGTCAATAGCGCCGCGCGCTTCCGGGCCTACCACCAGTTTTTCCATATACATATCCGGCGCGTGCAGGAAGGTGCCGCGATCGCCGACGGCCAGCACCGCCAGCGCGTTGGACTGCCCCATGGCGGTCATGCGCGTGCCTTCAATCGGATCGACGGCGATGTCTACCGCATCGCCCTGACCGGTGCCGACCTGCTCGCCGATATACAGCATCGGCGCTTCATCGATCTCGCCTTCGCCAATCACGATGCGGCCATCGATCGCCACCTTGTTGAGCATAATCCGCATTGCGTGCACGGCGGCGCCGTCGGCGGCATTTTTGTCGCCGCGCCCCAGCCATTGGTAGCCGGCTAACGCCGCAGCTTCGGTGACGCGGGAAAATTCGATGGCTAATTCACGTTTCATGGCAAAACCTGTCAGTGCGTAGAGGGGAAGAGCGGATAAGTTTACCACAGCGGCAGGGGCGCGCGGCGGAGCAAAAAAAAGCGCTGCCTTGCGGCAGCGCATTGATAACGTGACTCCGGCGCGGAATTATTCGTGATCTTCCCACGCCTGCGCGCGGGCGACCGCTTTTTTCCAGCCGCTGTAACGGTAGTTACGTTCGGTGGTTTCGATGCTCGGGCGGAATTCCCGCTCGATGACCGCCTTGCTCTTCACCTCATCCAGATCGTTCCAGTAGCCGATAGCCAGACCGGCGAGGAACGCCGCGCCCAGCGCGGTGGATTCGCGCACTTCAGGACGCTCTACGCGCGTGCCCAGAATGTCGGACTGGAACTGCATCAGGAAGTTGTTGGCGACGGCGCCGCCGTCAACGCGCAGCGACTGCAGACGGGTATTGGAATCGGCCTGCATGGCGTCCAGTACGTCGCGGGTTTGGTAGGCGATGGATTCCAGCGTCGCACGGATGATGTGGTTGCTGTTCGCGCCGCGGGTCAGGCCGAAGATGGCGCCGCGTGCATACGGATCCCAGTATGGCGCACCCAGGCCGGTAAAGGCCGGCACCACGTAGACGCCGTTGCTGTCTTTCACCTTGCTGGCGAAGTATTCGGAGTCGGCCGCATCGCTGATCAGTTTCAGTTCGTCGCGCAGCCACTGGATGGACGCGCCGCCGATAAATACCGCGCCTTCCAGCGCGTAGTTCACTTCGCCGCGCGGGCCGCAGGCGATGGTGGTCAACAGGCCGTGGCTGGAGCTGACCGCTTCTTCGCCGGTATTCATCAGCAGGAAACAGCCGGTGCCGTAGGTGTTTTTCGCCATTCCCGGCTGAACGCACAGTTGGCCGAACAGCGCCGCCTGCTGGTCACCGGCGATGCCGGCGATAGGGATACGCGTGCCGCCTTTGCCGCCGATGTTGGTCTGGCCGTAAATTTCGGAAGATGGGCGCACCTTCGGCAGCATGGCGCGTGGGATATCCAGCGCCTGCAGCATACGCTCATCCCAGTCGAGCTGGTGGATGTTGAACATCATGGTGCGCGAGGCGTTGGTGTAATCGGTAACGTGAACCCGCCCCTGCGTCATTTTCCACACCAGCCAGGTGTCTACGGTGCCGAACAGCAGTTCGCCGCGCTTGGCGCGTTCACGGGCGCCCTCGACGTGATCCAGGATCCATTTCACCTTGGTGCCGGAGAAATACGGATCGACCACCAGGCCGGTATTCTGGCGGATGTACTCTTCCATACCGTCGCGCTTGAGCTGCTCGCAGATATCCGCGGTGCGGCGGCACTGCCAGACGATGGCGTTGTAGATAGGCTTACCGGTCTCTTTTTCCCACACGATGGTGGTTTCACGCTGGTTGGTGATGCCAATCCCGGCGATTTGATCGGAGTTGATGTCGGCTTTCGCCAGCACTTCGACCAGCGTGGAGCTTTGGGAAGCCCAAATCTCCATCGGGTCATGCTCTACCCAGCCGGCCTTTGGATAAATTTGTTCAAATTCGCGCTGCGATACCGCAACGATATTGGCATCGTGATCCATGACGACGGCGCGTGAGCTGGTGGTTCCCTGGTCGAGAGCGACAATAAATTTTTTTTCTGTGGTCATGGTTGAGTCCTGCTGTTGTTAACCATTTTAAACTGCGCCAATTACGCTTTACGCTTTACGCTGCGGCGTTTTGGCGGCTGGCTGCTCTTGCTCTTCTTCGACGCAGTCGTCGCAAGGCAAGTGACGGCCAATCAAGGTACGGTAGCCGAATGCGCCCAGGATGGCCCCGAGAATCGGCCCGAAGATCGGTACCAGGAAGTACGGGATTTCACGTGCGCCGGTAAAGGCGACATTACCCCAGCCGGCGATGTAGGCGAACATTTTCGGCCCGAAATCACGCGCCGGGTTCAGGGCGAAGCCGGTCAAGGGTCCCATGGAGGCGCCGATAACGGCAATCAGAATACCGATCAATAGCGGCGCCAACGGGCCGCGCGGTACGCCGTTGCCATCGTCGGTCAGCGCTAGGATCAGGCACATCAGAATGGCGGTGATCACGGTTTCCACCAGGAACGCCTGCGCAACGGAAATATGCGGGTTTGGATAGGTGGAGAAAATCCCGGCCAGATCCAGACTCTCTGTGCTGCCGCGTACCATGTTGTGGGCGGTTTCGTAATCAAAGAACAGATTATAGTACAGGCCGTAGACCAGCGCGGCGGCGCAGAAGGCACCGGCGACCTGGGCAATGATAAAGGGAACCACGCGGCGGCCGTTGAAGTTGGCGAACAGCCATAGCGCGAGGGTTACGGCCGGGTTGAGGTGGGCGCCGGAGATGCCGGCGGTCAGATAGATCGCCATGGCGACCCCGAAGCCCCAAATAACGCTGATTTCCCATTGGCCGAAGCTGGCGCCGGCCAGTTTTAGTGCGGCAACGCAACCTGCGCCAAAGAAGATCAGTAGGCCGGTGCCGAGAAATTCTGCGATACATTGGCCTTTTAATGTCGGACTGGTGTTTTGGCTCATAATGTTGTTGTCCTGCAGGGTTATAGGTTTTAGGCTCGGCGGATAGCCTGCCGGCCTTAAGGTACAGGTTTTTTTAATCTCATCCTCTTTTAAATTGAGGACGTGATGTAAATTTATCGTTAACGAACATAAACGAGAAATAGCGAAATCAAAATGTGTGTGCTTCGTCATAAAATTGAGCGAATTCGCGTTGTCAGGTGTTCTTTCTGAGCCATCTCGCGACGGATTTGGCCGGGGTTTTGTCTGACAATTGTTAACGCGCGTTTATTGTTATACGCGCATTTTCAGTTTTGGCTGATGGCGGGGGCAGGAAAATTGCAACAGACTGCGCGTTGAGCCGGTATGTTGCTAGACAGTAAGAGGCGGGCTACTTACAATCGTTTTTATCGAAAGAGCGTTTTATCGAGACAGGCGCGTTTTTAACCAAAGCGCGTGTCACTTGGCGCGATGCATATTCGCAGCGGCTGCAGCCTGTGTTGCGGCCGCTGTTTAATAGATGTACGCCTTGCTATCATGAGGGGACTGAAGAATGTCATTTGAAGTATTTGAAAAACTGGAAGCAAAAGTTCAGCAGGCGATTGATACCATCACTCTGTTGCAGATGGAAATTGAAGAGCTGAAAGAGAAGAACAACACGCTGTCTCAGGAAGTGCAGAATGCTGCCGGCAACCATGAATCACTGGTGCGTGAGAATCAGCAACTGAAAGAAGAACAGCACGTATGGCAAGATCGCCTGCGCGCGCTGCTGGGCAAAATGGAAGAGGTCTGATTCCGTTTGCCGCAGTAACGAAAAGGGCGCCGACGGCGCCCTTTTTCATGGTAACGGCTTATTCAATATCGAGCGGGTCTTCCGCGAGAATGATGCCGGTATTATCGGCATACAGATGATCGCCGGAGAAGAAGGTGACGCCGCCGAAGTTGACGCGGATATCGCTTTCGCCCACGCCTTCGCTGCTGGCGCCGACCGGGATGGCCGCCATGGCCTGAATGCCGATATCCAGCTCTTCCAGATCGTCCACCTGACGCACCGCGCCGTAAACCACAATGCCTTCCCACTCGTTCTGGGTCGCCAGACGCGCCAGTTCTGCGTTGATCAGCGCCCGGCGTACCGAACCGCCACCGTCGACCAGCAGTACACGGCCGCGGCCGTTTTCTTCAAGCAGATCAAAAAGCAGGCCATTATCCTCGAAACACTTCACCGTGGTGATCTGTCCGCCAAATGAAGTACGCCCGCCAAAATTAGAGAACAGAGGCTCAACCACGTTGACCTCTTCATGATAGATATCGCAAAGTTCGGAAGTATCGTATTTCATAGGATTTTATGTCTGTTTGCCGCTGGAATAACCAGTATATCCCTTTCTGAGCCCTGTTGGCAAAATCATCAGTTTTTATCTAACTGAGCGCTACGCCGGCGGCAAACAAAATGTTCGCCAGCAGGGCGGCCTTGACCATGTGCTCCAACATCGGTCGCATGCCGGCCGGTGAAGGATCGCGCAGTACGCGCAGCGCATGGCGCCACAGCAGCGGCACCGCCAGCACAAACAACCAGCCCCACGGACCGCTCAGATTGAACAGGGTGAACAGAGCAAAGCACAGCACCGCGCCAATCAGCAGCAAGGCATGGTAGCGCCGGGCGTTCTTCGGCCCCAGCCGTACCGCCAGGGTATTTTTGCCGTTGTCGCGGTCGCTTTCGATATCCCGCAGGTTATTGATGTTCAGCACCGCCGCCGCCAGCAGGCCGCAGGCGGTGGCCGGCAGCATGACGATGCTGTCGAAATGCAGCGTCTGCAGGTAATAGGTGCCGGCCACGCTCAGCCAGCCGAAGAACGCCAGCACCGAGATATCCCCCAGCCCCAGATAGCCGTAAGGCTTATTGCCGACGGTGTAGGTGATGGCAGCGACGATAGCCAGCGCGCCGAGCGCCAGGAAGCCGGCTACGTCACTCGGCGTTTTGCAGGCCAGCGCGATCAGTGAACAGCCGGCGATGGCGATCAGCACCACGGTAACGATCAGCGCGCGTTTCATCTGCGCCTGGGTAATCAGGCCTTTTTGCATACCGCGCAGCGGCCCGATGCGGTCTTCTTTATCGCTGCCTTTGACGGCATCGCCGTAATCGTTGGCCAGATTAGAGAGAATTTGCAGCAGCCCGGCGGTTAACAGCGCCAACAGCGCGACGCCGGGTTTCAGGCTGCCTTGCCAGGCGGCAATGGCGGAGCCGACAACGATGGAGGCGAAAGCCAGCGGCAGGGTGCGTGGTCGTAAACTTTCCAGCCAGGCTCTGGCTGGGGTCGTGGAGGTAGATGAGCTCATTTTTCGCTTCAGCAAGTCAAGTGGCTGTGTCTGCAGATAAAAAAATGGGGGGCAACGCCCCCCATTTTAATGACTGACAGGACAATGATAGAGCGATTATAGGATAAAACGGCTCAAATCTTCATCCGCAACCAGCTCATCCAGGTGATTGCGCACGTATTCCGCATCAATTGTAATGGATTGACCATTAATCTCGCTCGCGTCGTAGGAAATTTCTTCCATCAGACGCTCCAGCACGGTGTGCAGACGACGCGCGCCGATGTTCTCGGTGCTTTCGTTAACCTGCCATGCGGCTTCGGCAATACGGCTGATGCCGTCGGCGGTGAAGTCGATGGTCACGCCTTCGGTGGCCATCAGCGCCTTGTACTGCTCGGTCAGCGACGCGTTCGGTTCGGTCAGAATGCGCTCGAAGTCTTCGGTTGTCAGCGCCTGCAGTTCAACGCGGATCGGCAGACGGCCCTGCAGTTCCGGGATCAGATCGGACGGGCTGGCAACCTGGAAAGCGCCGGAGGCGATAAACAGGATGTGGTCGGTTTTCACCATGCCGTGTTTGGTCGAGATGGTGCTGCCTTCCACCAGCGGCAGCAGGTCACGCTGCACGCCTTCGCGGGAGACATCCGGGCCGGAGGAGTCGCCGCGCTTACAGATTTTGTCGATCTCATCGATAAACACGATACCGTGCTGTTCAACGGCTTCAATCGCCTGCTCTTTCAGCTCTTCCGGGTTAACCAGCTTGGCTGCTTCTTCTTCCACCAGCAGTTTGAAGGCCTCTTTGATCTTCAGCTTGCGTGGTTTCTGCTTCTGGCCGCCGAGGTTCTGGAACATCGACTGCAGCTGGTTGGTCATCTCTTCCATACCCGGAGGCGCCATAATTTCGACGCCCATCGGCGCGGCGGCCAGGTCGATTTCAATCTCTTTGTCGTCCAACTGGCCTTCGCGCAGTTTTTTACGGAACGACTGGCGTGCGGCGGACGGCTCCTGCTGCTCTTCAGCCTGGCCCCAGTTGTTCTTGGCCGGCGGGATCAGCACGTCAAGGATGCGCTCTTCCGCCATCTCTTCGGCGCGGGTGCGGTTTTTCTCGATTGACTGCAGACGCACCATTTTCACTGCGGCGTCGGTCAGGTCGCGGATAATGGAATCCACTTCTTTACCGACGTAGCCCACTTCGGTGAATTTGGTGGCTTCGACTTTGATAAACGGCGCGTTGGCCAGTTTTGCCAGACGACGGGCGATTTCGGTTTTACCGACGCCGGTCGGGCCGATCATCAGAATATTTTTCGGGGTCACTTCGTGACGCAGCATCTCGTTGAGCTGCATACGGCGCCAGCGGTTACGCAAGGCGATGGCAACGGCGCGTTTGGCTTTGCTTTGGCCGATGATATAACCGTCCAGTTCGCTGACGATCTCGCGCGGAGTCATTTCAGACATAGTATTCGATCCTTACGCTTTGGAAGGCAGTTCTTCAATAGTGAGATTGTGGTTGGTGTAAATACAGATGTCGCCGGCGATGCCGAGAGATTTCTCGACGATTTCACGGGCGCCCAATTCGGTATTTTCCAACAATGCGCGCGCGGCTGACTGGGCGTACGGGCCGCCGGAGCCGATCGCGATCAAATCATTTTCAGGCTGAACCACGTCACCATTCCCGGTGATGATCAGCGAGGCGTTTTCATCGGCCACGGCCAGCAACGCTTCCAGCTTGCGCAGCATGCGGTCGGTACGCCAGTCTTTCGCCAGTTCGACGGCGGCTTTCACCAGATGACCCTGGTGCATCTCCAGTTTACGTTCGAAAAGCTCAAACAGCGTGAAGGCGTCAGCGGTGCCCCCGGCGAAACCGGCGATCACTTTATCGTTGTACAGGCGACGCACTTTTTTGACGTTGCCTTTCATCACCGTATTTCCCAATGTTGCCTGGCCATCGCCACCGATGACGACTTGGCCGTTGCGGCGTACGCTTACAATTGTTGTCACGAGCAGACCCTCGTTGCAGACTGAAAGAAGTCCCCGCAGCGCCTGCTTGCGCAGGTGCTACGGGGCATATTGAGAGTATAGATGGGGGAGGATTACGGCTTTTCAACCCCTGACGGAGAGGGGAATGCATCCTGACATGCCGATGCCCTTCAGACGGGAAAGGGTTTTGTCGGCGCCGGCGCGGCTGCTGAACGGCCCAAGCACCACGCGGTTCCAGCCGCCGCCGTTGGTGATGCGGCTTTCAATCCCTTCAAACGCCAGGCGCGCGCGGACAGACTCGGCCTGATCGGCGGCGCGGAACGAGCCGCACTGCACCATCCAGCGCTGTTTCTGCTCCGGCTTGCTTTCCGTCTTCGCTGCCGGCGGCGTCGCCGGTTTAGGCTGCTGCGCCGGCTGGCTGGCGCCGTTGCTGAACGGGTTGCGCGGCTGGCTTGCCGGCTGTTGTTGTTGCGCCTGCTGTTGCTGCTGCTGTTGTTGACGCTGCTGCTGCATTTGCTGCTGCGCGTTGTTACGTGCCGCCTGGGCTGCATCGTTATACGGCACTTCATTGAGCTGGGTCGGGCGCTGCTGCATATCGGCCTGCATTTGCTCCAGCAGCTGGCGCTGTTCCTGCGTCAGCTGGGTTTTGGACTTCACCTCGCCGCCGGCCGTCGGTTCGGTCGGGGTTTGTACGCCGGTCTGGCGGTTTTCCAGCTCTTTAATATAGCGCCAGCGCTCTTCCGGCTTCGGCGGCAGGCCGTTGCCAGGACGGCTGCTGTGGGCCGGCGACAGCGGTTCGTCGTCCGGTTTGTTATGGGTAATAAAGTAGAGACCGCCGGCAAAGATCACCAACAAGGCGACCGCAAGCGCTACCACGGTTTTGGACACCTTCGGAGAACTGCTTTTTTTACGGCTGGGGGTTTTGCGCCGCGCTCCAGAGCGCCCGCGGCTTACATAGTCTTTCTGTGCCACTATTCTTCCGCTGTATCTTTATAAGAAATTAAGTTCATCATGTTACTGAACACTAAAATATTTGACTAGCGTTTAGGGGCGGCGGTGCTGCCTCTGACGATCAGTTCGCTGTCCAATAAACGGGAGCCGCTGGCGACATTTTGCCCGTGCAGCTGCTCCAGTAACAGTAACATGGCTTGTTGACCAATCTGAAAGCGCGGTTGCGCCACCGTGGTTAACGGCGGATCGCAATACTGCGTCATTTTCAGATCGTCAAAACCGACGATCGATAGATCGCCCGGGACGCTCAGGCCCATTTTACGCGCCTGCGACAATACGCCGATCGCCATGATATCGCTGTGGCAGAAGACCGCCGTCGGCGGTTTCGGCAGCGTCATCAGGGTTTTCAGCGCGGCTGCGCCCGCTTCATAAGTGAAATCACCCCGGGTAATATAGCCGCTTTCGACGGTAATGCCATTACGGCGTAGTGCCTGAATGTAACCCTGCAGGCGATATTCGCTGAGCGGCATCTGCTGCGGCCCGGCGACACAGGCGATTCGCGTATGTCCGAGCTGATGCAAATAATGTACGGCCTCAAAGGCGGCGGTCAGGTTGTCGATGTGCACCGTGGGCAGTTCCAGTTCCGGCGCAAACTCATTGGCCATCACCATCGGCGGCAGGTTGCGCTGCTCTTCCTTGCTGGCGTCAAAAGGCAGATTGGAGCCGAGCAGCAGCATGCCGTCGATCTGTTTGGTGATAATCAGATTAACGAAGGTGCGCTCCTGCTGATTTTGCTGCGCGCAGTCGCCGATCAGCACCAGGTAGCCTTGCTGCGCGGCAGTCTGCTCGATCCCTTGAATAATATCGGCGAAGAAGGGATCGCAGATATCCGGGACGATCACCAGGATGGTGCGGGATTCATTGCGTTTAACGTTGCGCGACAGCGCATGCGGAGAGTAACCCACGGCCAGTACGGCCTGTTCCACTTTCTGACGCGTTGGCGCAGAGACTTTCTCCGGATTCATCAGCGCACGTGATACGGTTGCCGTTGAAACGCCCGCCATTTCCGCAACGTCTTTCATGGTTGCCATGGATAACTCTTTCTTGTGTTCCAACGCCTTTCTCCTTGCGTCAGCCCAATGCCAACGCGATTACTGCCATACCCCAGGCAACGACGCCGTATCAGGGCGCATTTCCGCGTTGACGCCAGGTCCTGCGGATGTGCAGCCCGCCAGCGGAAATCTTCACGATATTCTAAACAGATTACGTACCGCTTTTGTTACCTAATTTGCATAAAAAATGTGATGAAGCGGGAGTTTTTCGCGTTCGCTCGCAAATTCAAGGGTAAACGTTTGCTTAACGCCAAAGAAATCAGACTTTTCCGTGTTCAGCCGTCGATAGGATCGACGTCCAGCGTCCATTTGACTTTACGGGCCTGCGGCAGGGTACCGATCAGCGGCAGCGTGTTCTTCATGATCGCCTGCAGGACGCGGCGTGACGGGTGTTGCAGCAGCAGTTGCCAGCGAAAACGTCCCCCGCGTTTGGACTGCAGCGCCGGTACCGGCCCCATCACCCACAGGGAATCGTCTTTCAGCGGGCTGGCTTCCAGCAGGTTGCGCAGCTGCTGCAGGAACATCGGCGCCTGCTGATTATCGTGATCGTCGGCGCGCAGCATGATATGGCTGGTGTAGGGGGGCAGGAAGACGCTGTTGCGCTCGCTCAACGCCTGTTTGGCGAAGGCGTCGTAACCCTGCTGTAGCAGCGTTTGCAGCAGCGGGTGTTCCGGGTGGTGGGTCTGCAGCAGCACCTCCCCCTGTTTGCCGGCGCGGCCGGCGCGGCCGGACACCTGGGTATACAGCTGGGCGAAGCGCTCGGCGGAGCGGAAGTCGGCGGAAAACAGCGCGCCGTCAACGTCCAGCAGCGCCACCAGCGTCACGTCCGGGAAGTGGTGGCCTTTGGCCAGCATTTGCGTGCCGATCAGGATACGTGCGCCGCCACGGTGGATCTCGTTCAGGTGCTGCTCCAGCGATCCTTTACGGCTGGTGGTGTCGCGATCGATGCGGGTAATCGGCGTGTCCGGGAACAGCGGCGCCAGCTCGTTTTCCAGCTGTTCGGTACCGACGCCGACCGATACCAGATGCGTGGAGCCGCATTGCGGGCACTGGTGCGGCACCGGCCGTTGGCTGTCGCAGTGGTGGCAGCGCAGCTGGCGGTAATTCTGGTGCAGGGTGTAGTAGCGATCGCAACGCTGACATTCGGCAATCCAGCCGCATTCGTGACAGAGTAGCGCCGGCGCATAGCCGCGGCGGTTGAGGAACAGCATCACCTGATTATCGTTTTTCAGGTGGTGGCGCATGCTGTTTAGCAGCGGCTGCGACAGGCCGACCTTCAGCGGCAGGCCTTTCAGATCAATCAGGTGCTGGGCGGCCGGTTTGGCGTTGCCGGCGCGCTGCGTCAGTTTTAACTGCCGGTATTTGCCCAGCTGTACGTTATGCAGCGTCTCCAGAGCCGGCGTGGCCGAGCCCATCACCATCGGAATATTTTCCGCATGGGCGCGGAACACCGCCAGATCGCGCGCGTGGTAGCGCCAGCCTTCCTGCTGCTTATACGAGCTGTCGTGTTCTTCATCGATAATGATGACGCCCAGGCGGGCGAACGGGGTAAACAGCGCCGAGCGGGTACCGATGACAATCGCCGCTTCGCCGCTGCGGGCGCGCAGCCAGACGGCCAGACGCTCGCTGTCGTTCAGGCCGGAGTGCAGGACATCCACCGGTGCGTTGAAACGCTCGCGAAAGCGGGCGATGGTCTGCGGCGTCAGGCCGATTTCCGGCACCAGCACCAGCGCCTGTTTGCCTTTCGCCAAAATATTTTCCAGCACGCTGAGGTAGACCTCGGTCTTGCCGGAGCCGGTGATCCCGGCCAGCAGCCAGGCGGCGAACTGTTCATCCTCACTGCGGATGGCGCCGACGGCGGTGGCCTGTTCGGTATTGAGCCGCAGCCGTTCGCCCTGCACGCTGAAGCCGGGCCGCCAGTCCTGCAGCGCTGCGGTCTGCGCGCGCAGGTCGGCGAGGCCTTTGGCACGCAGCGCCTGCAGCGCATTGTCGGTCAGATCGAGTTCACTGACCTGGTGACGATACACCGGGCGCTGCAGCAGGGCGGCGAGCGCCTGCTGCTGTTTGGGCGCACGTTTCAGGTTTTCCGGCGGTGTGGCACGGCCCGTTTCGGTCGCGAACCACTGCCACAGCGGCGTAGTTTCCGCCGGTTTACCCTGGCGCAGCAGGGTCGGTAGCGCATGAAACAGCACTTCGCCGAGCGGATAGTGATAATAGTCGCTGGCCCAGCGCAGGATGCGCCACATGCCGGCGGGAAACAGCGAATCACCGTCGATAATGCTGTCTATCGGTTTGAGTTTTTCCAGCGGCAGTTCGCTGCTTTCGCTACACCCGGTGACGATGCCGATGGCGCGCTGCTTTCCCCAGGGTACGCAAACGCGCGCGCCAACCACCGGCTGCAGCCCCTGGGGCAGCAGGTAATCGAAAGTGCGGGTCAGCGGAACCGGTAGAGCAACGTGAACAACGGGCATAGGGTCCATCCAAATGAGAAAGAGGGGGCTAGTTTACACGGCAGGCGGCCAAATGTACGGATCCGATTGCGTGGTGTATTTTATTCTGTATAATTTGCCGCCTTTGGTATAATTCGATACCAATAAATTATCATCAACCACGTGTGGTGTCTGGCGAAACAGGGCTGGATAGCGACACGGCCTTAACTGAGGTTTCCCCATGAAAGAAGGTATCCACCCTAAATACGATTTCGTTACTGCAAGCTGCTCTTGCGGTAATGTCATGAAGATCCGCTCCACCGTGGGCCACGATCTGAACCTGGACGTTTGTGGCGCATGCCACCCGTTCTACACTGGCAAGCAGCGTGACGTTGCTACCGGTGGCCGCGTTGACCGCTTCAACAAGCGCTTCAGCGTACCAGGCGTTAAGAAATAAGATTTCTTATCGACCGATAAAAAAGGCGCCTTCGGCGCCTTTTTTGTTTCTGTCACCGGCGTCCGCCGATGGCATCAATATTCCCAGGTATCGGGATCGACGCCCAGCTCACGCATCAACACCTTCGCGGCTTCCGGGATTTCATCGCTGCGCTCTTTGCGCAGGTCTTCATCATTCGGCAGCGGCTGGCCGGTAAAAGCGTGCAGGAACGCTTCACACAGTAATTCACTGTTGGTGGCGTGACGCAGGTTATTGACCTGGCGACGGGTGCGTTCATCGGTGAGGATTTTCAGGACCTTCAACGGAATCGACACCGTGATTTTTTTTACTTGTTCGCTTTTTTTACCGTGTTCAGCGTAAGGGCTGACATACTCGCCGTTCCACTCAGCCATGGGACACCTTAAAATTGTCAGAAAGATTACAATATTCTAAAAACCGGCCAATTATGCCCGATCTTCACTGTTCTCACTAAATAAATGTCAATATTACGCGACCAGAGTCACTGATGGATGCGGCGTGAGCGTGATGGGCTATGCTTATCGCGCCAGCCTCTTACCCGACCAAACTGACATAATGTTAGCGGGTATTATGCCTTTGCTTAATCTATACGCAAAGAAGTTTAGATGTCCAGATGTATTGACGTCTATTCGTCATGCGATTAATCTTTAGGCCTCATTCATCCGCCTTTGAGAGCCGAGCGACTCCTATGACGCGTAAACCAGCCACGATTGCCGTGCGTAGCGGCCTGAACGATGACGAGCAGTACGGCTGCGTCGTCCCGCCCATTCATCTTTCCAGCACCTATAACTTCACCGACTTCAACCAGCCGCGTGCGCATGACTATTCCCGCCGCGGCAACCCGACGCGTGATGTGGTACAGCGCGCGCTGGCGGAACTGGAAGGTGGCGCCGGTGCGGTGATGACCGGCAGTGGTATGTCGGCGATCCATCTGGTGACCACCGTGTTGCTGCAGCCCGGCGACCTGCTGGTGGCGCCGCATGACTGCTACGGCGGCAGCTACCGGTTGTTCGACAGCCTGAGCAAGCGCGGCGCCTACCGGGTGCTGTTTGTCGATCAGGGCGATGAAGCGGCGCTGCAGCAGGCGCTGGCGCAGAAGCCGAAGCTGGTGCTGATCGAAACGCCGAGCAACCCGTTGCTGCGCGTGGTGGATATTGCCGCCATCTGCGACGCGGCGCATGCGGCCGGCGCGCTGACGGTGGTGGACAACACCTTCCTGAGCCCGGCATTGCAGCAGCCTATCGCCCTGGGGGCGGATCTGGTGGTGCACTCCTGCACCAAATACCTCAACGGCCACTCGGACGTCGTTGCCGGCGCGGTGATCGCCAAAGACGCCGACCTGGCGGTGGAGCTGGCATGGTGGGCGAACAATATCGGCGTCACCGGCGGCGCATTCGACAGCTACCTGCTGCTGCGCGGCATGCGCACGCTGGCGCCGCGTATCAGGGCGGCGCAGGAGAATGCCACCGCCATAATTCGTTATTTACAGCAGCAACCCTTGGTGAAAAAGCTGTATCATCCTTCCCTGCCGGAAAACCCGGGTCATGATATTGCGCGCCGGCAGCAACGCGGCTTTGGCGCGATGCTCAGTTTTGAGCTGGATGGCGATGAGGCGGCGCTGCGTCGTTTCCTGTCGGCGCTGCGTTTATTTACGCTGGCGGAATCGCTGGGCGGGGTGGAGAGCCTGATCTCGCATACGGCGACCATGACCCACGCCGGCATGGCGGCGGAGGCGCGGGCGGCTGCGGGGATTTCCGACAGTCTGCTGCGTATTTCCGTGGGTATTGAAGACAGTGACGATTTGATTGCCGATCTGGAACACGCCTTCCAGGCGGCGGCAACGAGGTAAGCATGAATGCAATTGCGGTAGCAGGACCGGTCAGCGGACGTCAACTGCACAAATTCGGCGGCAGCAGCCTGGCCGATGTGAAATGTTATTTGCGGGTGGCCGGGATTATGGCGGAGTACAGTCAGCCGGGCGATCTGATGGTGGTTTCTGCGGCGGGCAGTACCACCAACCAACTGATTAGCTGGCTGAAGCTCAGCCAGAGCGATCGACTTTCTGCACATCAGGTACAGCAAACGCTGCGCCGTTATCACAGCGAGCTGATCGGCGGTTTGCTGCCGCCTACGGCTGCTGACCCGTTGATTGCCGAGTTTACGCGCGATCTGGAGCGGCTGGCGGTATTGCTGGACGGTCAGGTTGATGACGTTACCTATGCCGAAGTGGTCGGCCACGGCGAGGTGTGGTCGGCGCGTCTGATGGCTGCAGTGCTTAATCAGCAGGATATTCAGGCGGCCTGGCTGGACGCGCGCGATTTCCTGCGCGCCGAGCGCGCCGCGCAGCCGCAGGTGGATGAAGGCCGCTCTTATCCGCTGTTGCAGCAGCTGATGGCGCAGCATCCCGGCAAACGGCTGGTAGTGACCGGCTTTATTTCGCGCAACGACGCGGGTGAAACCGTGCTGCTTGGGCGTAACGGCAGTGACTATTCGGCCACGCAGATCGGCGCTTTGGCCGGCGCGGAGCGCGTAACCATCTGGAGCGACGTCGCCGGGGTGTACAGCGCCGATCCGCGCAAGGTGAAAGACGCCTGCCTGCTGCCGCTGCTGCGGCTGGACGAAGCCAGCGAGCTGGCGCGCCTGGCGGCGCCGGTGCTGCATACCCGCACCTTGCAGCCGGTTTCCGGCAGCGATATCGACCTGCAATTGCGCTGCAGCTATCAGCCGGAGCAGGGGTCGACCCGGATTGAGCGGGTGTTGGCTTCCGGCACCGGTGCGAAGATTGTCACCAGCCATGATGACGTCTGTCTGGTTGAGCTGACGGTAGCACCGCAGCATGATTTCAAGCTGGCGCAAAAAGAACTGGAATTGGTGCTGAAGCGCGCGCAGGTCAAGCCGCTGTCTACCGGCCTGCACCCGGATCGCAACCTGATTCAGCTGTGTTACACCTCGGAGGTGGCCGACAGCGCGCTGCGCATGCTGCAGGACGCCGGTCTGCCGGGCGATGTACAGTTGCGACAGGGGCTGGCGCTGGTGGCGCTGGTCGGCGCCGGCGTGTGCAAGAATCCGTTGCACAGCCACCGTTTCTACCAGCAGCTGAAGGACCAGCCGGTCGAGTTTATCTGGCAGGCGGAAGACGGCATCAGCCTGGTGGCGGTACTGCGTCAGGGGCCGACCGCGTCGCTGATCCAGGGGCTGCACCAAAGTCTGTTCCGGGCGGAAAAGCGCATTGGCCTGGTGCTGTTCGGCAAAGGCAATATCGGCTCCCGCTGGCTGGAGCTGTTCGCCCGCGAGCAGAAGAACCTGTCCGCCCGTAGCGGTTTCGAGTTCACGTTGGCCGGAGTGGTGGACAGCCGCCGCAGCCTGCTGAATTACGACGGCCTCGATGCCAGCCGGGCGCTGGCCTTCTTTGAAGAAGAGGCGCAGGAGCTGGATGAAGAATCGCTGTTCCTGTGGATGCGCGCGCATCCGTTCGACGATCTGGTGGTGCTGGACGTGACCGCCAGCGAAGATCTGGCGCAGCAGTATCTGGATTTCGCCAGCTACGGTTTCCACGTGATCAGCGCCAATAAACTGGCGGGTGCCTCCTGCGGCAGTAATTACCGCCAGATTCGCGACGCCTTCGCCAAAACCGGCCGTCACTGGTTGTACAACGCCACCGTCGGCGCCGGCCTGCCGGTCAACCATGCGGTGCGCGATCTGCGTGACAGCGGCGACGGTATTCTGGCGATCAGCGGTATCTTCTCCGGCACGTTGTCGTGGCTGTTCCTGCAGTTTGACGGCACCGTTCCCTTCACCGAGCTGGTGGATCAGGCGTGGCAGCAGGGGCTGACCGAACCGGACCCGCGCGTTGATCTGTCCGGGCAGGATGTGATGCGCAAGCTGGTGATTCTGGCGCGCGAAGCCGGCTACGATCTCGAGCCGAATCAGGTGCGGGTGGAGTCGCTGGTGCCGAGCGGCACTGAGCAAGACTCGGTCGATCAGTTCTTCGAGAACGGCGAGGCGCTGAATCAGCAGATGCTGCAGCGCTTTGAGGCCGCCAGCGAGATGGGCCTGGTGCTGCGTCACGTGGCGCGTTTCGATGCCAACGGTAAGGCGCGCGTCGGCGTGGAGGCCGTGCGTCCGGAGCATCCGCTGGCCGCGCTGCTGCCGTGCGATAACGTCTTTGCGATTGAAAGCCGCTGGTACCGCGATAATCCGCTGGTGATTCGCGGGCCGGGCGCAGGGCGCGATGTGACCGCCGGTGCGATCCAGTCCGATCTCAACCGGCTGGCGCAGCTGCTGTAATTTTTTCAGGTTACTGAATGCCGACGGGGCGCTGCTTGCAGCGCCCCGTTTGTTTTTTTAGCCGCGGCTAACATGAAATTCTCGCCGGTGGCGATGAGGATTAATCATCGTATTACCCTCACTTTTCTGTTGACTCTTTCACCAACATCCGGCATTTTCAATCTAGACGTCTAAACGTATAGACGCTTATTAAGATAACACCGCGATCGACAAGAGGCAGACAGGTATGAGTTTTTTTCACGCAAACCAGCGGGAAGCGCTGAACCAGAGCCTGGCCGAATTAAACGGTCAGATTAACGTATCGTTTGAGTTCTTTCCGCCGCGCACCAGCGAAATGGAAGAGACTCTGTGGCAGTCGATCGATCGTCTGAGCAGCCTGAAACCTAAATTCGTCTCGGTCACCTACGGCGCCAATTCTGGCGAACGCGATCGCACCCACGGCATCATCAAGGGGATTAAGGACCGCACCGGCCTCGATGCCGCACCACACCTGACCTGTATTGACGCCTCACGTGAACAGCTGAGCGCGATCGCCAGCGATTACTGGAACAACGGTATCCGTCATATCGTGGCGCTGCGCGGCGATCTGCCGCCGGGCAGCGGCAAGCCGGAGATGTACGCAACCGATCTGGTGGCGCTGCTGAAGGATGTCGGCGATTTCGATATTTCGGTGGCGGCTTATCCGGAAGTGCACCCGGAGGCGAAAAGCGCACAGGCCGACCTGATCAACCTGAAGCGTAAGATTGACGCCGGCGCCAACCGTGCGATTACCCAATTCTTCTTTGACGTGGAAAGTTACCTGCGTTTTCGCGACCGCTGCGTCGCCACCGGCATTGACGTTGAAATCGTGCCGGGCATCCTGCCGGTGTCCAACTTCAAGCAGCTGCAGCGCTTCGCCACCATGACCAACGTGCGGGTGCCGAGCTGGATGACCAGCATGTTCGCCGGGTTGGATGACGATCCGGAAACGCGCAAGATGGTGGGGGCCAATATTGCGATGGATATGGTGAAAATCCTCAGCCGCGAAGGAGTAAAAGATTTCCACTTCTATACCCTGAACCGCGCCGAGATGAGCTATGCGATTTGCCATACGCTGGGCGTGCGGCCAATAGCGGCGGCCTGATAGATAGATGAACGATGCAAAAAAGCGCTGTATAAACAGCGCTTTTTTATCTCGGTAGGAAAGACGAGGAAAGGAGGTGCCATCGCACCTCCTGCTTGCCAACTTAGCCGGTATTTTGGTGTAGAAAATTCCGCCAGATCCCTCCAGGCGGTGTGGTAACGGGGAGGGTAAATTGAGAATTATTTATTTAATATGAAATTCAAAAATATATATTTTATTATTGCCATAAAATAAGAAAGTAAAATAAAGGAAAAAGCTAATGCAGTGATTCTGTAATAAGTGTCTATCCATGCTGATATTTTAGGGTTTATTTCTTCAAGGAAGCTATAGATAGCGTCGTTTTCGTCGTGCATAAATAGTGGTTTTCTTTTGTGTTTTAAACAATGAAAGTAGTACGACATCCCAAACGAACCAAAGAACCCCATCAGCGAGTGGAAATGGTACGCAGCACCAAATGAAAAATTTTTGGATAGATATTCATTGATAATTGTATAGTAATTGCCTTTTATTTTACAAAAATAAAAGAATAAATACACCATGGAGATGATAGATATCCATGCTGAGCCGATTCCAAGATAAGAAATTACAGTTATCATTTTAGTCTTTAAGGAGGTAATCAATAAACGCTTCGCCGGACTGGCTACCGAGATATCCGCCTGCCAGCGAGCCTACAGCAGCACACGCGAACCCCCCAGCTCCGGCGGCAGGTGCAGTTACTATTCCTAAACCGATGCGAATGGCCCCTTCTGCGGTTGCCATCATTGCCTTTCCTCCAAGTCCACCTGCAGTACTGAATCCAAATTTAGAATATTCTTTAAAGGCCGATTTCCCGTATTCAATAACCGGGGGCAATGTTACGTGGCATATTATCCCTCTTATAGTTCCAACCCATTGTTCCAGCAATAGTAACCTAATGCCCCGTGGTGGGTACACCAGAAAATGTTTTTTACATGGTTTCCCTTTAACCCTCACTGATTAGATAAACTATGCCTCCAGATAGTGGTTTGATAGGGAAGGCATTTAATCGCCCTTTTTTACTAAACTGAATAAGGAAGAAAGCAGGCCGTTAGATGTCTTAATAAATTAAACGGGTTTTTTATCACGGGTTTATCGCTGCAGTCTTTACGGCATCCTCTGCCTGGCTGAATAACTACAGACAAAAAATGCCCGCTATATCAATAGCGGGCATTGGTCAGAGACGTGGCAGGCCTATGACTTAGCCGGTATTGCGCATCCCGGCGGCGACGCCGGCGATGGTGACCATTAATGCCTGCTCGACGCGTGCGTCTTGCTGGCCGTTTTCCTCTTGCTGACGTGAGCGGTGCAGCAGCTCCGCCTGCAGAACGTTCAGCGGATCGGTATAGACGTTGCGCAGTGCGATGGATTCGGCGATCCACGGCAGGTCTTCCATCAGGTTGTCATCGTTGGCGATGGCCAATACCACTTTGATGTCGCTTTCCAACTGCTCGCGCAGCTGTTTGCCCAGCGGCCACAGTGACTCATCCACCAGGCGCTGATCGTAGTATTCCGCCAGCCACAGGTCGGCCTTGGCGAACACCATTTCCAGCATGGCGATGCGGGTGGAGAAGAACGGCCAGTCGCGGCACATCGTTGCCAACTGCTCCTGCTTGCCGGCCTTCACTGCTTCCTGCAGACCGGCGCCGGCGCCCAGCCAGGCTGGCAGCATCAGGCGGTTCTGCGTCCAGGCGAAGATCCACGGAATGGCGCGCAGGCTTTCCACGCCGCCGTTCGGCCGGCGTTTGGCCGGGCGCGAGCCCAGCGGCAGTTTACCCAGCTCCAGTTCCGGCGTGGCAGCGCGGAAGTAGGGCACAAACTCCGGGTTTTCGCGCACGTAGCCGCGATACATCTGGCATGAAGTGTCGGATAGCTCGTCCATCAGGGTGCGCCACTCTTTCTTCGGTTCCGGCGGCGGCAGCAGGTTGGCTTCCAGAATGGCGCCGGTATACAACGCCAGGCTGCTGATGGTGACTTCCGGCAAGCCGAACTTGAAGCGGATCATCTCCCCCTGTTCGGTGACGCGCAGCCCGCCTTTCAGGCTGCCGGGCGGCTGTGACAGCAGCGCCGCATGGGCCGGCGCACCACCGCGGCCGATTGAGCCGCCGCGGCCGTGGAACAGCGTCAGCGCGACGCCAGCTTTTTCGCAGGTTTTGATCAGCGCGTCCTGCGCACGGTACTGCGCCCAGGAGGCGGCCATCACGCCGGCGTCTTTCGCCGAATCGGAATAGCCAATCATCACCATCTGCTTGCCCTGGATAAAGCCGCGGTACCAGTCGATATTCAGCAACTGGGTCATCACGTCGTCGGCGTTGTTCAGATCGTCCAGAGTTTCGAACAGCGGCGCCACCGGCAGAGCGAACGGGCAGCCGGCCTCTTTGAGCAGCAGGTGCACCGCCAGCACGTCAGACGGCGTACGCGCCATGGAGATCACATAGGCGGCGATGGATCCCTGCGGCGCTTCGGCGATCACCCGGCAGGTTTCCAGCACTTCCTGCGTATCTTCACTCGGTTGCCACTGCAGCGGCACCAGCGGACGCTTGGAGTTCAGCTCGCGGATCAGGAACGCCTGTTTATCCGCTTCTGACCAGCTCTCATAATCGCCCAGGCCCAGATAGCGCGTCAGTTCGGCGATGGCTTCGGTGTGGCGGGTGCTCTCCTGACGTACGTCGATGCGCACCAGCGGCACGCCGAAGCAGCGCACGCGGCGCAGGGTATCGAGCAGCTGGCCGTTGGCGATGATGCCCATGCCGCAGGCGACCAACGACTGATAGCAGGCGAACAGCGGTTCCCACAGCTGCTCGTTACTTACCAGCAGGTCGTGTGGCTTCAGCATACGTTCGCCTTTCAGGCGGCCTTCCAGATAGGTCTGCGAACCGATCAACTGGCTGCGCAGGCGCTTCATGATCTCACGGTATGGCTCCTGCACCGACTCGCCGCCGGCCAGCTCGCGCAGTTCCGGCGTACATTCGGTCATCGACAGTTCCGAGACCAGCACCTGAATATCGCGGGTGAACAGGTCGCAGGCTTTCCAGCGGCTCAACAGCAGCACGTGGCGGGTGATTTCTGCGGTGACGTTCGGGTTGCCGTCACGGTCGCCGCCCATCCAGGAGGTAAAGCGTACCGGTACGGCCTCCACCGGCAGACGGTAGTCGATGGCATTTTCCAGCTGTTCGTTAAATTCGCGCAGGAAGGCCGGAACGCCTTCCCACAGGCTGTTCTCCACCACCGCAAAACCCCACTTGGCTTCATCGATCGGCGAAGGGCGGTTTTTACGGATTTCATCGGTGTGCCATGACTGCGCCACCAGCTGACGCAAACGGCGCATGATTTTGTTGCGCTCGTAGTCGGCCAGATCGTTGTGGTCCAGCTGGCTGAGGCAGGTATTCACTTCGACCAGTTTGTGGATCAGGGTGCGGCGGGTGATTTCCGTCGGGTGGGCGGTGAGCACCAGCTCGATGGAGAGTTGATCCACGGCATCGCACAGCTCTTTGTTACTGAGTTTTTTGCCTTTCAGGCGGCTGAACAGCTGCGCCATTGCTTCCGGATTGCTGGCGGCCTCGCCGTGCGGCGAAATGCTGTGATACTGCTCGGCCACGTTGGTTAAATTGAGGAATTGGCTGAAAGCGCGCGCTACGGGCAGCAGCTCATCGTTGGACAGGTTTTGCAGCGTAGTGAGCAGTTCCTGACGATGCGCCTCATTGCCTGCGCGTGAAGATTTGGAAAGTTTACGGATGGTTTCAACACGATCGAGAATATGCTCGCCCAGCGCTTCTTTAATGGTTTCGCCGAGCAATTTGCCGAGCATACTGACATTACTTCGCATTGCCGAATATTGTTCGTTCATATAACCCCTGACCCAATCTGTACGTATTTGCATACCTTTCATGTGCGGGATGTATCTGTTTTGGCTGTTGTCCCTGATGCCTGGATACCACCCCGGATGCATTTAGGTATCTGTTGTAAGTAAATTTCACGTGTCAGGCAAAGGAAGCCTGTTTTATCGCACCACGTGTCTGTCCAATGGTTAATTGACACTATTTTCAGCAAAAAAACATCAAAATCATCGTTTTTTCTGAAATTTAATTACAGCCTGCGGCTTATCAGTCTGGCTAATTACGCACGGGCTTACGCCTTTCAGCAAGGGGCATGATAGGTCATTGCCCCTATGATTTCGTTGGTTTATTGATGGCAGAAGTGATCGACCAGCTGGCCGATCAGCGTGCGGGTTGGTTCAATAAAGGCGGTATCAATGTATTCATCCGGCTGGTGCGCCTGGTTGATGGAGCCGGGGCCCAGCACCAGCGTCGGGCACACTTCCTGGACGAACGGCGCTTCGGTGCAGTAGTTAACCACCTCAGTGCGTGAGCCCAGCAGCTGCTCGATCACTGCCACCAGATGGTGATCGGTCGGGCACTCGTAGCCGGGGATCGGCGGATGCAGTTCATCAATGCTCAGCCGGCCCGGCCAGCGTTCGCTGACCGGCGCCAGCGCGCTGTGCATCAGCTCATTAATATTCTCCAGCGTCATGCCCGGCAGCGGACGGATATCCAGATGCAGTTCACAACAGGCGCAAATACGGTTTGCCGCATCGCCGCCATGAATATGCCCGAAGTTCATCGTCGGATACGGCACGGCAAACGCCGGATTGTTATAGCGTTCCTGCAGGGCGTTACGCAGTTCCATCAGATGGCCGATCGATTCATGCATCAGATCAATGGCGTTAACACCGCGCGCCGGATCGCTTGAGTGGCCGGACTGGCCGGTGATGCGGATGGCGTTGGAGAGGTGGCCTTTATGCGCGCGCACCGGGCGTAACGACGTCGGTTCGCCGATGATGGCGAAATCCGGGCGGATGGCGGTTGAGGCGGCAAAATAGCGTGCGCCGGCCATCGTCGTTTCTTCATCCGCCGTGGCCAGGATATACAGCGGCTTGGTCAGTTTGCTGGCGTCGATATCGCGCACCGCATCCAGAATAAAAGCAAAGAAACCTTTCATATCCGCCGTGCCGAGACCGTACAGCTTATTGTCATGTTCGGTCAGAGTGAACGGATCGCGCGTCCAGCGTCCTTCATCATAAGGTACGGTGTCGGTGTGGCCGGCAAGCAGCAGGCCGCCGCTGCCTTCACCGATGCTGGCCAGCAGGTTGAATTTGTTGCGGGTGTCCGGCACCGGTTGTACGTCGACGCGGAAGCCTAAATCGCTAAACCAGCCGGCCAGCAAATTGATTAACGCTTCATTACTCTGATCGAGAGCGCCATCGGTGGCGCTGATCGACGGGGTGGCGATCAGCGCCCGGTACAGCTCAATAAATGGAGGTAATTTCATCTTCACTGTTGACAGCCTTTGGTTAGGGTAGTATCAATATTCATGCATTTATTTTGAATAAAAATACAGTAAACTAAAGCGTAACGGAACCCGAGGACCGGATGTTTATAAAAACATCAACGCTCAATCACGTGGGTGAACGACGCAACAACGCGGTCGAGCCCTGTTACCGGGGTCGCAAGCGACCACTTGGCAAGTTTAGAAGGTGAAAGGCCACATGTTGAACACGCTGATCGTTGGTGCCAGCGGCTATGCCGGAGCGGAGCTCACGGCGTACCTGAATCGCCACCCACATATGAACATAACCGCTTTAGCGGTTTCAGCGCAAAGTGCAGATGCAGGAAAATTGCTTTCCGACCTGCATCCTCAGTTGAAAGGCATCGTTGATTTACCGCTGCAGCCGCTGACGGACGTGGCGCAAGCGGCGCAGGGCATTGATGTGGTGTTCCTCGCCACCGCCCATGAAGTCAGCCATGACATTGCGCCGGCGTTTCTGGCTGCCGGCTGTGTGGTGTTTGATCTATCCGGCGCCTTCCGGGTGCAGGATGCGGCGTTTTATCAGCAATATTACGGGTTTGAGCATCAGCATGCCGGCTGGCTGGAACAGGCGGTGTACGGGCTGGCCGAGTGGCAGAGCGAAAAAATCAAAACGGCGCAGCTGATTGCGGTGCCGGGCTGCTACCCGACCGCCGCTCAGCTGGCGCTAAAACCGCTGATCGACGGCCAGTTGCTGAACCTGACGCAGTGGCCGGTGATTAACGCCACCAGCGGCGTCAGCGGCGCCGGACGCAAGGCCAGCGTCACCACCAGCTTTTGCGAAGTGAGCCTGCAGCCGTATGGAATTTTCACCCACCGGCATCAGCCGGAAATCGCCGCACATCTCGGCGCACCGGTGATCTTCACCCCGCATTTGGGCAACTTCCCGCGCGGCATTCTGGAAACCATTACCTGCCGACTGCAGCCCGGCGTGAGCGCTGCGGATATCGCCGCCGCCTATCATGCCGCCTATGACGACAAGCCGCTGGTGCGGCTGTACGAACAGGGCGTGCCGGCGCTGAAGGCGGTGGTGGGGCTGCCATTCTGCGATATCGGCTTTGCCGTGCAGGGTGAGCACCTGATCGTCGTAGCGGTGGAAGATAACCTGTTAAAAGGCGCGGCCGCTCAGGCGGTGCAGTGCCTGAATATTCGCTTTGGGTTCCCTGAAACCCAATCATTACTTTAAGTCCGCGTGAGTAAATAACGATGAATCCGTTAATTATCAAGTTAGGTGGCGTGTTATTAGACAGTGAAGAAGCGCTGGAGCGTCTGTTTACCGCGCTGGACAGCTATCGCGCCCAGTATCAGCGTCCGCTGGTGATCGTGCACGGCGGCGGCTGCGTGGTGGATGAGCTGATGAAGCAGCTGTCTTTGCCGGTGGTGAAGAAAAACGGCCTGCGGGTCACACCCGCTGAACAGATCGACATTATTACCGGCGCGCTGGCGGGCACGGCCAATAAAACCCTGCTGGCCTGGGCGGTTAAGCACCAAATCAACGCGGTCGGCCTGAGCCTGGCGGACGGCAACAGCGTTGCGGTTACGCAGCTCGATCCGGAGCTGGGCCACGTGGGCAACGCGCAGCCGGGGTCGCCGGCACTGCTGCAAACCCTGCTGGGCGCGGGTTATCTGCCGGTTGTCAGCTCCATCGGCATTACCGCCGGCGGCGAGCTGATGAATGTCAATGCCGACCAGGCCGCGACGGCGCTGGCCGCCACGCTGGGCGCCGACCTGATCCTGCTGTCGGACGTCAGCGGCATTCTGGACGGCAAGGGCCAGCGCATTGCCGAAATGACGGCGCAAAAAGCGGAGCAGCTTATCGAACAGGGCATCATCACCGATGGTATGGTGGTGAAGGTTAACGCGGCGTTGGACGCTGCCCGCACCCTTGGCCGCCCGGTCGATATTGCCAGCTGGCGCAATGCGGAAAAATTACCGGCGCTGTTCAACGGTGAATCAATCGGCACCCGGATTCTTGCTTAACTTCAGATTTGAAATAGGAATAAGACAATGCAAAACCAAAATATCAAAAAAATCGTGCTGGCTTACTCCGGCGGCCTGGATACTTCTGCCATCATTCCGTGGCTGAAAGAGAACTACGGCGGCTGTGAAGTGGTGGCGTTTGTGGCGGATATCGGCCAGGATCGCAGCGATCTGGAAGGGGTGGAGAAAAAGGCGCTGCAGTCCGGCGCCTCCGAGTGTCACGTGGTCGACCTGCGTGAAGAGTTCATCCGTGATTATGTCTATCCGGTGCTGCAGACCGGCGCATTGTATGAAGGCACCTACCTGCTCGGCACCTCCATGGCGCGTCCGATTATCGCCAAGGCGCAGGTTGAGCTGGCGCTGAAGGTTGGCGCCGACGCGCTGTGCCACGGCGCAACCGGTAAAGGTAACGATCAGGTGCGTTTCGAAACCACTTACACGGCGCTGGCGCCGCAGCTGAAAGTGGTGGCGCCTTGGCGTGAGTGGAACCTGCGTTCCCGTGAAGCGCTGTTGGACTACCTGAAAGAGCGTAATATTCCGACTACCGCGTCGCTGGAAAAAATCTACAGCCGTGATGAAAACGCCTGGCATATTTCCACCGAAGGCGGCGTGCTGGAAAGCCCGTGGAATGCGCCGAACAAAGATTGCTGGGTATGGACCGTCGATCCGCTGGAAGCGCCGGATCGGCCGGAGCAGGTCACCATCCGCGTAGAAAAAGGCCGGGTGGTGGCGGTGAACGGTGAAACACTGACGCCGTACCAGTGCCTGGAAAAACTGAACGAACTGGGCGCCAAGCACGGCGTGGGGCGGATCGATATCGTCGAGAACCGTTTGGTCGGCATCAAATCCCGCGGCTGCTATGAAACCCCGGGAGGCACCATCATGGTTGCGGCGCTGCGCGGCGTCGAGCAGCTGGTGCTGGATCGCGACAGCTTCAAATGGCGCGAGCAGTTAGGGCTGGAAATGTCCTACGTGGTTTATGACGGCCGCTGGTTCGCGCCGTTGCGTCGTTCGATTCAGGCTTCTGCTGAAGCGCTGGCGGAAGAGGTGAACGGTGAAGTGGTGCTGCAGCTGTATAAAGGCCAGGTGACGGCGGTTCAGAAAAAATCGGCCAACAGCCTGTATTCAGAAGAGTTCGCCACCTTTGGCGAAGACGAAGTTTATGACCACAGCCATGCCGGCGGCTTTATCCGCCTGTTCTCTCTGTCTTCACGTATCCGTGCGTTGAACGAACAGAAGTAAGGTCAGCGGTTGTGAGTTTGTCGGGGCGCAGCATGCTGCGCCCCTGATGTTCTGAGCGAATGCATAAAAAATTCAGGAGCAGATTATGGCACTTTGGGGCGGGCGGTTCAGTCAGGCGGCGGATCAGCGGTTCAAACACTTAAACGACTCACTGCGTTTCGATTACCGTCTGGCGGAGCAGGATATTGTCGGCTCCGTCGCCTGGTCGAAAGCGCTGGCGACCGTCAACGTACTGACGGCGCAGGAGCAGCAGCAGCTGGAACAGACGTTGAACGCCTTGTTGACGGAAGTGCAGGCCGATCCGCTGGCGATCGTGCAGAGCGATGCGGAAGATATCCACAGTTGGGTGGAGCAGAAGCTGATTGAGAAAGTCGGCGATCTGGGTAAAAAGCTGCACACCGGGCGGAGCCGTAACGATCAGGTGGCGACCGATCTGAAACTATGGTGCAAACAGCAGGTCGGCGATCTGCTGACGGCGATCGTCCAGCTGCAGCAGGCGCTGGTGGAAACTGCCGAAGCCAATCAGGATGCGGTGATGCCGGGGTATACCCACCTGCAGCGCGCACAGCCGGTGACATTCGCTCACTGGTGCCTGGCGTATGTAGAAATGCTGGCCCGTGACGAAAGCCGCCTGCAGGATACGCTGAAACGGCTGGATGTCAGCCCGCTTGGCTGCGGCGCACTGGCGGGGACCGCTTATCCTATTGACCGCGAACAGCTGGCCGGCTGGCTGGGTTTTGCTTCCGCCACCCGCAACAGTCTGGACAGCGTTTCCGACCGTGACCACGTGCTGGAACTGCTGTCCAACGCTTCAATCAGCATGGTGCACCTGTCGCGCTTTGCCGAAGACCTGATCTTCTTTAACAGCGGCGAAGCGGACTTTATTGAGCTTTCCGACCGTGTGACGTCCGGCTCGTCGCTGATGCCGCAGAAGAAAAACCCGGACGCGCTGGAGCTGATCCGCGGTAAATGCGGCCGCGTGCAGGGCGCATTGACCGGCATGATGATGACGTTAAAAGGCCTGCCGTTGGCGTATAACAAAGACATGCAGGAAGACAAAGAAGGGCTGTTCGACGCGCTCGACACCTGGATGGACTGCCTGCAGATGGCGGCGCTGGTGCTGGACGGTATTCAGGTGAAACGTCCGCGCTGTCAGGAAGCGGCGGAGCAGGGCTATGCCAATGCCACCGAACTGGCGGATTACCTGGTTGCCAAAGGCGTGCCTTTCCGTGAGGCGCACCATATCGTCGGTGAGGCGGTGGTCGAGGCCATTCGTCAGGGCAAGGCGCTGGAAGCGTTGCCGCTGGCCGATTTGCAGCAGTTCAGCAGCGTGATCGGCGATGACGTCTATCCGGTGCTGTCGCTGCAGTCCTGCCTTGATAAACGCGCGGCGAAAGGCGGCGTATCGCCGCAGCAGGTCGCCAGCGCCATTGCCGCCGCCAAGCAGCGGCTGGCATAACGCTCAGGGCTAGTGAACAACGTAAAGGCGCGGCATGATGCTGCGCCTTTTGCGTTTTTCAGCCGGCGAGCCGGGCGCACAGGTAGCGATTCAGGCTGACGCAAATGCGTCCAGGCCCCGCAGAATAAAAAAGGCGGGCCACTTTACCGGCCCGCCCAATGTTTCCCTGGGTTTGTTATTAATCGTTAATCAGACTGACAGGAATTTTTCCAGATCGTCGCTGCCGCCGATATGACGGCCGCCGATAAATACCTGCGGCACGGTGGCGCGGCCGCTGACGGCGCGCAGGCTGACGGTGGTCGCGTCCTGGCCCAGAACGATCTCTTCATACTGCATGCCGCGCTCTTGCAGCATCTGTTTGGCTTTGGCGCAGAACGGACAGCCCGGCTTGGTGAACACGGTGATGGACTCCTGCACTTTGAACTCCGGCGCCAGGTATTTCAGCATGGTGTCGGCGTCAGACACTTCAAACGGGTCGCCCGGTTTGTTGGGCTCCACGAACATTTTTTCGACCACGCCGTTGCGCACCAGCATGGAGTAGCGCCATGAACGCGGGCCGAAGCCGAGCTCGGCTTTCTCAACCAGCATATTCATGCCTTTGGTGAATTCGCCGTTGCCGTCCGGCACGAAGGTAATATTTTCGGCGTGCTGGTCCGCCTTCCAGGCGTTCATCACGAAGGTGTCGTTGACGGAAACGCACAGGATGCTGTCGACGCCGTGCTGCTTAAATACGCTGAACAGCTCGTTATAGCGTGGCAGATGGCTGGAAGAGCAGGTCGGGGTAAAGGCGCCCGGCAGGGAAAACACGACCACGGTCTTGTCTTTAAACAGATCGCTGGTGGTGACGTCGACCCATTGGTCGCCTTGGCGGGTGTGGAACGTAACCTGAGGGACTTTTTTGCCTTCTTGGCTGGTAAACATAGAGTAACCCCTTCATAAGATAAAATAATTTTTCTTTGCTGACGTAATGTCGCTTCGTTGATGAACATTATTCACGTCGGGGCTTGATAGTTCTAATCACTCATTGCTATCTTATCTATCGCCACGGTCTATCGTGGCATGGAGGGAAACAATGAATATTCGTGATTTAGAGTACCTGGTCGCCTTGGCCGAGCACCGCCACTTCCGGCGCGCTGCCGATTCATGCCATGTCAGCCAGCCCACGCTGAGCGGCCAGATCCGCAAACTGGAAGATGAACTGGGCGTGATGCTGCTGGAACGCACCAGCCGTAAAGTGCTGTTTACTCAGGCAGGTCTGCTGCTGGTGGAACAGGCGCGAACCGTACTGCGTGAAGTCAAGGTGTTAAAGGAGATGGCCAGCCAGCAGGGGGAAACCATGTCCGGGCCGCTGCATATCGGTCTGATCCCGACGGTGGGGCCTTACCTGCTGCCGCAGATTATCCCGACGCTGCATAAGTCCTTCCCGAAGCTGGAAATGTATCTGCACGAAGCACAAACCCAGCAGCTGTTGGCCCAGCTCGACAGCGGCAAGCTGGATTGCGCGATTCTGGCGTTGGTCAAAGAGACCGAAGCCTTTATTGAAGTGCCGCTGTTTGACGAACCGATGAAGCTGGCGGTCT
Source organism: Serratia sp. JUb9 (assembly GCF_014298095.1). Taxonomy (NCBI): domain Bacteria; kingdom Pseudomonadati; phylum Pseudomonadota; class Gammaproteobacteria; order Enterobacterales; family Yersiniaceae; genus Serratia; species Serratia sp. JUb9. The sequence continues at coordinate 128,878 of NZ_CP060416.1, forward strand.
ATTCCGATCATCCGTGGGCGCAGCGTGAGCGCGTCGCGATGCCGGATCTGTCAGGGGAAAAACTGCTGATGCTGGAAGACGGCCACTGCCTGCGCGATCAGGCGATGGGCTTTTGTTTCCAGGCCGGTGCGGATGAGGACACCCATTTCCGCGCTACCAGTCTGGAGACGCTGCGCAATATGGTGGCCGCTGGCAGCGGGATTACGCTGCTGCCTTCACTGGCGGTGCCGTCGGAACGCGAGCGTGACGGCGTGTGCTATCTGGATTGCTATAAACCGGAGCCGAAACGCACCATTGCGCTGGTATATCGCCCCGGCTCCCCGCTGCGCAGTCGTTATGAGCAGCTGGCCGAGGCGATTCGCGAGCATATGCAAAGTTACATCGGCTCGACGTTAAAACAAGCGGTTTAAGCCGTTGAGTGCCGCCACCCGGTAGGCTTCGGCCATGGTTGGATAGTTGAAGGTAGTATTAACGAAATACTCGATAGTATTACCTCCATTCTTCTGTTCCATGATCGCCTGACCGATGTGAATGATCTCGGCGGCACGCTCGCCAAAGCAGTGGATCCCCAGGATCTCCAGCGTATCGCGGTGGAACAGGATCTTCAGGCTGCCGACGTTCATGCCGGCAATCTGCGCCCGCGCCAGGTGTTTGAACTGGGCGCGGCCCACTTCATACGGCACTTTCATCGCCGTCAGTTCCTGCTCGGTTTTACCGACGGAGCTGATTTCCGGAATGGTGTAAATCCCGGTCGGGATATCGTCGATCAGGTGCCCGCCCACTTCACCGCTGGAGATCGCCTGCGCGGCGATGCGCCCTTGATCGTAAGCGGCAGAAGCCAGGCTCGGGTAGCCGATGACGTCGCCCACGGCATAGATATGCGGCACCGCGGTTTGGTACATGCTGTTGACTTTCAGCAGCCCGCGGCTGTCTGAATCCAGGCCGACATTCTCCAGCCCCAGCGAGTCGGTGTTACCGGTACGGCCGTTGGCGTACAGCAGGCAGTCCGCTTTCACTTTCTTGCCGGACTTCAGGTGTACGATAACCCCGTCATCCACCCCTTCGATTTTCTCGTACTCTTCGTTATGGCGGATCACTACGCCGTTGTTCCAGAAGTGGTAGGAGAGTGAATCCGACATTTCCTGATCGAGGAACGCCAGCAGACGATCGCGGGTGTTGATCAGATCGACCTTGACGTTCAGGCCGCGGAAGATCGAGGCGTATTCGCAGCCAATCACCCCGGCGCCATAAATAATGACGTGGCGCGGTTCGTGGTTCAGCTCAAGGATGGAATCGCTGTCGTAAATACGCGAGTGGTTAAAGTCGACGCCGGCCGGATGATAAGGGCGCGAGCCGCAGGCGATGACGATATGCGTCGCGCTGACCGTGTCCTGCGTGCCGTCCGGGTAAGTGACGCTGACGGTATTGGCGTCGATAAAGTGGGCGTCGCCGGCAAACAGTTTGCACTGGTTGCGCTCATAGAACCCCTGGCGCATACGCGTTTGCTGATTGATAACGTTGTCGGCGTGGCGGAGGATGTCAGGGAAAGTGGCGCTGAGCGTACGGGAATTATTGTAGAGCGGGTTTTGGTTGAATTCGATAATACGGCTGACGGCGTGGCGGAGGGCTTTCGAGGGGATGGTGCCCCAGTGGGTACAACCACCGCCGACGTTATTGAACCGCTCAATCACGGCCACACGGGCGCCTTGTTTCACCAACCCCATAGCGGCACCTTCGCCGCCAGGGCCCGAGCCAATAATTATGGCGTCAAATTGATAGTGCTGTTGCATGTAGGAGGGACCTATTCTTATACAAAATTACAACGGTATCTTAACATCATAGCGCTGCACACCCAATCACCATTAGGCTTTTTGAGGCAAAGTGCGACAGAGAGCGACTATCATCGCCGCTGGGCGCGTTTGTATAAATGCTGTTGCAATAAAATTTGCTATATTGCCACCCTTACGGCGTTAGACTGAGAGAATGGAAGTTATCTGGATATGCATATGGGCGTCAGAGCACAACAGAAAGAACGGACGCGTCGTTCCCTGATTGAGGCGGCTTTTAGCCAACTCAGCGCCGAACGCAGTTTCGCCAGCCTGAGCCTGCGGGAAGTTTCCCGCGAGGCAGGGATTGCGCCGACCTCGTTTTATCGTCATTTCCGCGATGTGGATGAGCTGGGGCTGACGATGGTCGATGAAAGCGGCCTGATGCTGCGCCAGCTGATGCGGCAGGCGCGTCAGCGCATCGCCAAGGGCGGCAGCGTGATCCGCACGTCGGTGTCCACCTTTATGGAATTTATCGGCAATAACCCTAATGCGTTTCGCCTGTTGCTGCGTGAACGTTCCGGCACCTCTGCGGCATTTCGCGCCGCGGTGGCGCGTGAAATCCAGCATTTTATTGCCGAACTGGCGGATTACCTCGAACTGGAAAACCATATGCCGCGCAGCTTTACCGAAGCGCAGGCCGAGGCGATGGTGACCATCGTGTTCAGCGCCGGCGCCGAAGCGCTGGATATTGATATTGAGCAGCGCTGCCAGCTGGAAGAGCGGCTGGTGCTGCAACTACGCATGATCTCTAAAGGCGCTTACTACTGGTATCGCCGCGAGCAAGAAAAAACGTCTGTGTCCCACGTATAAAAAAGAAGGTGAAAAGTAATGGAAAAACCAGGCCGTGAGAATGGCACCTTACTGCTGGCATTGGTTGCCGGCCTTTCTGTTAATGGTTCTTTTGCCGCACTGTTTAGTTCGGTCGTGCCGTTTTCGGTCTTCCCGCTGATTGCTTTGGTGCTGGCGGTGTACTGCCTGCATCAGCGTTATCTTAACCATGCGATGCCGGACGGTATGCCAAAGCTGGCGGCGGGCTGCTTTTTACTGGGGCTGCTGCTGTATAGCGCCATTGTGCGCGCGGAATATCCGCAGATCGGCTCCAACTTCCTGCCGTCGATTCTGTGCGTAGCGCTGGTGTTGTGGCTGGGCGTGAAGTTGAAGGCGCGCAAAGCGCTTAACGTTGAGAACGGCCCGCAGTCATAAGCGTGGCTGATGTCGGGCGCCGCTGAGCGCCCGACAATATAACGATCAGGCGCGTTTTTCCAACAGTACGCCGCACTCCATATGGTGGGTATACGGGAACTGATCGAACAGCGCCAGACGCGTAACCTGATGCGTTTCCTGTAGGGTCGCCAGATTGGCGCACAGCGTTTCCGGATTGCAGGAAATATACAGAATGCGCGGGTAGGCCTGCACCATCTTCACCGTCTCGTCATCCAGCCCGCTGCGCGGCGGATCGACAAAAATCGTCTCGCAGTTATAGTCACTTAATTCAATGCCCTGCAGACGGTTGAAGCTGCGCACGCCGTTCATTGCCTGAGTAAACTCTTCCGCCGACATCCGAATGATCTGCACGTTATCGATCTGATTGGCGGCGATATTGTATTGCGCCGCCGCAACCGAAGGCTTGGCGATCTCGGTGGCCAGTACGCGCTCGAAGTTGCGCGCCAGCGCCAGCGAGAAATTGCCGTTTCCGCAGTACAGCTCCAGCAGATCGCCTTTGGCGCCGGCGGTCACGTCCAGCGCCCACTCCAGCATTTGCACATTCATCGCCGCGTTGGGCTGGGTAAAGCTGTTTTCCACCTGGCGGTAGATCATGTCGCGGCCGGCGACCGGCAGCACTTCATCGACATAATCCTGATCCAGCATCATCTTCATTTTTGACGCACGGCCGATCAGGTGCAGGTCGAAGCCTTGCGCGCGCAGCGCGTCACGCAGTTGCTCCGCATGCTGCCGCCACTCTTCGTCCAGTTTGCGGTGATACAGCAGTGAGGCGATGATTTTGCCGCTTTGGGTGGAGAGATAATCAATCTGGAACAGCTTACGCCGCAGGATGGGTTCCGGTTTGATGGCGGCGATCAGCGCCTGCATCAGGCGGTTAATCAGCTCGCTGGCGGCCGGGAAACGATCGATGCGGATGCGCTGCTTGGTCTGCTGATCGAACATGATGTGGTACATCTCGTCTTCATCATGCCAGATGCGAAACTCGGCGCGCATGCGGTAGTGCTGGACTGGCGAGCGGTACACTTCCGGCTCGGGCGCCCCGAACGGCGACATCATGGTTTTCAGGCGGCTGGTTTTTTCCGCCAGCTGCTCGTCGTAGCGTTCAATCGGCAAATTCTCGGGGGTCATGGTCTTCTCGTCAGTCAAATTGGATCAGCGGGGATTGTAGGGAATTGGGCTGTGAAGTCCAGTTTTGTCCGCTGTCATGTTGTTGCCCAGATTGGCAGTCTAGACATCCATTTACATTGATCGTAGCATTGCCGTCCGGCCTCAAGCAGCGAGTTAAAAGGGAATCCGGTGAGAATCCGGAGCTGGCGCGCAGCGGTATGGGGAAGTCACGGCGATAGCGTATTCACGCAGACACTGTCCATCTGCAGGACGGGAAGTCATCGCCCGGTGTCGGCGGTTTTCTGCCACCGGCAAATCCCAAGCCCGAAGACCTGCCGGTATTACGTCGCAACTACCCTGAACGGCGCGAATCTCGGCCAGGGATCTGCGGCATCCGCCAATTAAGTTTGGATGCTTTTCTCATGATAACGATAAAAAATACGCTGCTGGCGGTGGCTTCCTCCGTCACGGCTTTTTCCGTCTGGGCGCAAGACAACGCAGCAATCAATAACAACGGCGAGAATCTGGTGGTGTCGGCCAACCGCTTCCCGCAACCTGTTTCTTCCGTATTGGCGCCGACCTCGGTGGTCACCCGCAATGATATCGATCGCTGGCAGGCCAAAAGCCTGACCGACGTGATGCGTCGTCTGCCGGGGGTAGATATCGCGCAGAACGGCGGTATGGGGCAGAACAGTTCACTGTTTATCCGCGGCACCAACTCCAGCCATGTACTGCTGCTGATCGACGGTATTCGCCTGAATCAGGCCGGCGTCAGCGGTTCTTCCGATCTGAGCCAAATTCCTCTCTCGCTGGTGCAGAAGGTGGAATATATTCGTGGCCCGCGTTCGGCGGTGTACGGTTCCGACGCCATCGGCGGCGTGGTCAACATTATCACCACCCGTGAAAAGAACGGCACCACGCTGTCTGCCGGCGTTGGCAGCAACGGCTATCAGGCCTATGACGCTGCGACTCAGCAGCCACTGGGGGAGAATACCGTCGCCACCCTGGCCGGCAACTATACCTATACCAAAGGGTATGACGTTGTCGCCTACGGCAGTACCGGCCTGCAAAGCCAACAGGACCGCGATGGCTTTATGAGCAAGTCGCTGTATGGCTCGGTTCAGCACCAGTTTAATGAACGGCTCAGCGGCTTCTTCCGTGGCTATGGTTATGACAACCGCACGGCGTATGACGGCTATTATTCACCCGGCGCGGCGCTGGTGGACACGCGTAAATTGTACAGCCAGACCTGGGACAGCGGTGTGCGCTATCAGCAGGGTATTTACGCCACCCAACTGGTAGGTAGTTACAGCCACAGCAAAGATTACAACTACGATCCGCGCCTTGGGCAGTATGCAAGTTCAGCGCGGCTGGATGATGTTGAGCAATACAATCTGCAGTGGGGAAATACATGGCGGCTAGGGCAGGGGACGCTGAGCGCCGGCGCTGACTGGCAGAATCAAAAAATCAAACCGAATACCGCCTCGGTGACGGAAGAAAAAAGCCAGCGCAATACCGGACTGTACCTGACCGGCCAGCAGCTGCTTGGCCCGGTAACGCTGGAAGCGGCGGTACGCGGCGACGACAACAGCGAGTTTGGCTGGCATGCTACCTGGCAGACCAGTGCAGCGTGGGAATTTGTGGAAGGCTACCGGTTTATCGCCTCTTACGGCACCGCATTTAAAGCGCCGAATATGGGGCAGCTGTACAGCGACTTTTATGGCAACGGCTCCCTGAAGCCGGAAGAGAGTAAACAGTGGGAAGGCGGCTTTGAAGGGGTGAGCGGGCCGGTGAGCTGGCATGTATCTGCTTACCGTAATGACGTTGATAACCTGATTGACAGCGATCCGGTGACTTACCGTTATTACAACATCGGCAAGGCGAGAATTAAGGGCGTTGAGGCTACCGCATCGTTTGATACCGGTCCGTTAACCCATCAGTTGGGTTATGACTATGTGGATGCGCGCAATGCCAAAACCAATGAGTTGCTGCCGCGTCGCGCCAAACAGCAGGTAAAGTATGAGCTGGACTGGCAGATATACGATTTGGACTGGGCGGTGACCTATCATTACCTGGGACAACGTTACGATAAAGACTACAGCGGTTACCCGGCGCGCAGCGTGAAGCTCGGCGGCGTCAGCCTGTGGGATCTCGCGGTGTCGTATCCGGTCACATCACATCTGACAGTTCGTGGTAGAATTGCCAACCTGTTTGATAAAGATTATGAGACGGCATATGGCTACGCTACTCCAGGGAGAGAGTACTACCTCACCGGAAGCTATACCTTCTAATTCCACCGCTGCGCCGCGCCCGACGGTGCTGGTATTTGATTCCGGCGTCGGCGGGTTGTCGGTATATCAGGAGGTTCGGCAGCTGTTGCCGGATCTCCACTATATATACGCTTTCGATAATGTGGCCTTTCCTTATGGTGAGAAGTCCGAGGAATTTATCGTTGAACGCGTGCTGGAGATTGTCGGCGCAGTACAGCAGCGACACCCTCTGGCGATTGTGATTATTGCCTGTAACACCGCCAGTACCGTTTCCTTACCCGCTTTACGTGAACGCTTCGAGTTTCCGGTGGTGGGCGTTGTTCCCGCTATCAAGCCCGCCGCCCGTTTGACGGTTAATGGCAGCGTCGGGCTGCTGGCAACGCGCGGCACCGTGCAGCGCGCCTATACCCGTGAATTGATCGCCCGCTTTGCCACCGACTGCCAAATTGAGTTGCTGGGCTCATCCGAGCTGGTAGAGCTGGCGGAGGCGAAACTGCATGGCGAAGAGGTGCCGCTGCCGGTGCTGAAGAAAATTCTGCAGCCTTGGCTGAGCATGCGCGAACCGCCGGACACGGTCGTGTTGGGCTGCACCCACTTCCCGCTATTAGCGGATGAGTTGATGCAGGTGCTGCCGGAAGGGACGCGGCTGGTGGATTCCGGTGCGGCGATTGCCCGTCGTACCGCCTGGTTGATCTCAACGCAGGAAGATTTGGTATCGACGCAGGATGACAATCTTGCCTACTGTCTGGCGTTAAATGAAGATACTGATGCTTTATTGCCCGTTTTACAGGGTTACGGCCTCAAATCGCTGAAAAAACTGCCGCTTTAACGCCATTTTGATTAAATGTTCAACGGTTGAAAAGTTTTTTGAAATTAGGGGTTGCGGCGTTCTGAGAACTCCCTATAATGCGCCTCCACTGACCGGGAACAACGACTGACAAGCCGCCGGGTCAGCGAGAAGAAAGCGAAATAAACGCTTGACTCTCCGGGCGAAAAGCGTAGTATACGCAGCCCGCGCCGATGAGAATTATCTCCGGCGATGCTCTTTAACAATTTATCAGACAATCTGTGTGGGCACTCACAAGACGATATCCAGCATCCTCGGATGCAAAAAATATCAAGTCTTGAAGAGTGACTAACTGAAGTAAAATTCATGCAGTAAATCTTTGAGCAACAGCTATTAACTTAGCGAATCAAGCTTTTAATTGAAGAGTTTGATCATGGCTCAGATTGAACGCTGGCGGCAGGCCTAACACATGCAAGTCGAGCGGCAGCGGAAAGTAGCTTGCTACTTTGCCGGCGAGCGGCGGACGGGTGAGTAATGTCTGGGAAACTGCCCGATGGAGGGGGATAACCACTGGAAACGGTGGCTAATACCGCATAACGTCTTCGGACCAAAGTGGGGGACCTTCGGGCCTCACACCATCGGATGTGCCCAGATGGGATTAGCTAGTAGGTGGGGTAATGGCTCACCTAGGCGACGATCCCTAGCTGGTCTGAGAGGATGACCAGCCACACTGGAACTGAGACACGGTCCAGACTCCTACGGGAGGCAGCAGTGGGGAATATTGCACAATGGGCGCAAGCCTGATGCAGCCATGCCGCGTGTGTGAAGAAGGCCTTCGGGTTGTAAAGCACTTTCAGCGAGGAGGAAGGGTAGTGTCTTAATACGGCATTACATTGACGTTACTCGCAGAAGAAGCACCGGCTAACTCCGTGCCAGCAGCCGCGGTAATACGGAGGGTGCAAGCGTTAATCGGAATTACTGGGCGTAAAGCGCACGCAGGCGGTTTGTTAAGTCAGATGTGAAATCCCCGAGCTTAACTTGGGAACTGCATTTGAAACTGGCAGACTAGAGTCTCGTAGAGGGGGGTAGAATTCCAGGTGTAGCGGTGAAATGCGTAGAGATCTGGAGGAATACCGGTGGCGAAGGCGGCCCCCTGGACGAAGACTGACGCTCAGGTGCGAAAGCGTGGGGAGCAAACAGGATTAGATACCCTGGTAGTCCACGCCGTAAACGATGTCGATTTGGAGGTTGTGCCCTTGAGGCGTGGCTTCCGGAGCTAACGCGTTAAATCGACCGCCTGGGGAGTACGGCCGCAAGGTTAAAACTCAAATGAATTGACGGGGGCCCGCACAAGCGGTGGAGCATGTGGTTTAATTCGATGCAACGCGAAGAACCTTACCTACTCTTGACATCCAGAGAACTTTCCAGAGATGGATTGGTGCCTTCGGGAACTCTGAGACAGGTGCTGCATGGCTGTCGTCAGCTCGTGTTGTGAAATGTTGGGTTAAGTCCCGCAACGAGCGCAACCCTTATCCTTTGTTGCCAGCGGTTCGGCCGGGAACTCAAAGGAGACTGCCAGTGATAAACTGGAGGAAGGTGGGGATGACGTCAAGTCATCATGGCCCTTACGAGTAGGGCTACACACGTGCTACAATGGCGTATACAAAGAGAAGCGAACCTGCGAAGGCAAGCGGACCTCATAAAGTACGTCGTAGTCCGGATTGGAGTCTGCAACTCGACTCCATGAAGTCGGAATCGCTAGTAATCGTAGATCAGAATGCTACGGTGAATACGTTCCCGGGCCTTGTACACACCGCCCGTCACACCATGGGAGTGGGTTGCAAAAGAAGTAGGTAGCTTAACCTTCGGGAGGGCGCTTACCACTTTGTGATTCATGACTGGGGTGAAGTCGTAACAAGGTAACCGTAGGGGAACCTGCGGTTGGATCACCTCCTTACCTAAAGATATCCTGACTGTGCAGTGTCCACACAGATTGTCTGATGAAAAAGTAACGAGCAGAAATACCTTTATAGGCTTGTAGCTCAGGTGGTTAGAGCGCACCCCTGATAAGGGTGAGGTCGGTGGTTCAAGTCCACTCAGGCCTACCAAATTCTTCCTTATGCTGCGTTATGCTCTCGGTCGTTTACCAAAGTAAACTTCCCGGTCGCATGCCTTGCCTAAGAAAGAATTAACTCTTTACGAGTTGGTAATAACAAAGGTATTGCACGCGATTATATGGGGCTATAGCTCAGCTGGGAGAGCGCCTGCCTTGCACGCAGGAGGTCAGCGGTTCGATCCCGCTTAGCTCCACCATATAAGTCCGAAAATCAATACTTCAGAGTATATTGGCAACAGTATGCTGCGAAGTATTTTGCTCTTTAACAATCTGGAACAAGCTGAAAATTGAAACATGGCAGCTGAAACTTGTCCCCCGTAGACGTTCGGGATGAGGAGTAACCTGTCATAGAGTCTCTCAAATGTAGCAACGCGACGATGTCGAAAGACACCTTCGGGTTGTGAGGTTAAGTGACTAAGCGTACACGGTGGATGCCTAGGCAGTCAGAGGCGATGAAGGGCGTGCTAATCTGCGAAAAGCGTCGGTAAGGTGATATGAACCGTTATAACCGACGATACCCGAATGGGGAAACCCAGTGTGTTTCGACACACTATCATGTCATGAATACATAGTGGCATGAGGCGAACCGGGGGAACTGAAACATCTAAGTACCCCGAGGAAAAGAAATCAACCGAGATTCCCCCAGTAGCGGCGAGCGAACGGGGAAGAGCCCAGAACCTGAATCGGCTTGTGTGTCAGTGGAAGCGTCTGGAAAGTCGCACAGTAAAGGGTGATAGTCCCGTACACGAAGATGCACAGGTCGTGAGTTCGATGAGTAGGGCGGGACACGTGTTATCCTGTCTGAATATGGGGGGACCATCCTCCAAGGCTAAATACTCCTGACTGACCGATAGTGAACCAGTACCGTGAGGGAAAGGCGAAAAGAACCCCGGCGAGGGGAGTGAAATAGAACCTGAAACCGTGTACGTACAAGCAGTGGGAGCACCTTCGTGGTGTGACTGCGTACCTTTTGTATAATGGGTCAGCGACTTATATTTTGTAGCAAGGTTAACCGAATAGGGGAGCCGTAGGGAAACCGAGTCTTAACTGGGCGTCTAGTTGCAAGGTATAGACCCGAAACCCGGTGATCTAGCCATGGGCAGGTTGAAGGTTGGGTAACACTAACTGGAGGACCGAACCGACTAATGTTGAAAAATTAGCGGATGACTTGTGGCTGGGGGTGAAAGGCCAATCAAACCGGGAGATAGCTGGTTCTCCCCGAAAGCTATTTAGGTAGCGCCTCGTGAACTCATCTTCGGGGGTAGAGCACTGTTTCGGCTAGGGGGCCATCCCGGCTTACCAAACCGATGCAAACTCCGAATACCGAAGAATGTTATCACGGGAGACACACGGCGGGTGCTAACGTCCGTCGTGAAGAGGGAAACAACCCAGACCGCCAGCTAAGGTCCCAAAGTCATGGTTAAGTGGGAAACGATGTGGGAAGGCACAGACAGCCAGGATGTTGGCTTAGAAGCAGCCATCATTTAAAGAAAGCGTAATAGCTCACTGGTCGAGTCGGCCTGCGCGGAAGATGTAACGGGGCTAAACCATGCACCGAAGCTGCGGCAGCGACGCTTATGCGTTGTTGGGTAGGGGAGCGTTCTGTAAGCCGTTGAAGGTGTGCTGCGAGGCATGCTGGAGGTATCAGAAGTGCGAATGCTGACATAAGTAACGATAATGCGGGTAAAAACCCCGCACGCCGGAAGACCAAGGGTTCCTGTCCAACGTTAATCGGGGCAGGGTGAGTCGACCCCTAAGGCGAGGCTGAAAAGCGTAGTCGATGGGAAACAGGTTAATATTCCTGTACTTGGTGTTACTGCGAAGGGGGGACGGAGAAGGCTAGGCTAGCCGAGCGACGGTTGTCTCGGTTTAAGCGTGTAGGGGGAGTGACCTGGTAAATCCGGTTGCTTGTTAACCCTGAGGCGTGATGACGATGCACTACGGTGCAGAAGTAGTTGATGCCAAGCTTCCAGGAAAAGCCTCTAAGCTCCAGGTAACACGAAATCGTACCCCAAACCGACACAGGTGGTCAGGTAGAGAATACCCAGGCGCTTGAGAGAACTCGGGTGAAGGAACTAGGCAAAATGGTGCCGTAACTTCGGGAGAAGGCACGCTGGCGCGTAGGTGAAGTCCCTTGCGGATGGAGCTGAAGCCAGTCGCAGATACCAGCTGGCTGCAACTGTTTAATAAAAACACAGCACTGTGCAAACACGAAAGTGGACGTATACGGTGTGACGCCTGCCCGGTGCCGGAAGGTTAATTGATGGGGTTATGGGTAACCAGAAGCTCTTGATCGAAGCCCCGGTAAACGGCGGCCGTAACTATAACGGTCCTAAGGTAGCGAAATTCCTTGTCGGGTAAGTTCCGACCTGCACGAATGGCGTAATGATGGCCAGGCTGTCTCCACCCGAGACTCAGTGAAATTGAACTCGCTGTGAAGATGCAGTGTACCCGCGGCAAGACGGAAAGACCCCGTGAACCTTTACTATAGCTTGACACTGAACATTGAGCCTTGATGTGTAGGATAGGTGGGAGGCTTTGAAGTGTGGACGCCAGTCTGCATGGAGCCAACCTTGAAATACCACCCTTTAATGTTTGATGTTCTAACTCGGCCCCCTAATCGGGGGTGAGGACAGTGTCTGGTGGGTAGTTTGACTGGGGCGGTCTCCTCCCAAAGAGTAACGGAGGAGCACGAAGGTTAGCTAATCACGGTCGGACATCGTGAGGTTAGTGCAAAGGCATAAGCTAGCTTGACTGCGAGAGTGACGGCTCGAGCAGGTGCGAAAGCAGGTCTTAGTGATCCGGTGGTTCTGAATGGAAGGGCCATCGCTCAACGGATAAAAGGTACTCCGGGGATAACAGGCTGATACCGCCCAAGAGTTCATATCGACGGCGGTGTTTGGCACCTCGATGTCGGCTCATCACATCCTGGGGCTGAAGTAGGTCCCAAGGGTATGGCTGTTCGCCATTTAAAGTGGTACGCGAGCTGGGTTTAGAACGTCGTGAGACAGTTCGGTCCCTATCTGCCGTGGGCGTTGGAAGATTGAGAGGGGTTGCTCCTAGTACGAGAGGACCGGAGTGAACGCACCACTGGTGTTCGGGTTGTCATGCCAATGGCATTGCCCGGTAGCTAAGTGCGGAAAAGATAAGCGCTGAAAGCATCTAAGCGCGAAACTTGCCTCAAGATGAGTCTTCCCTGGGCCTTTAAGGCCCCTGAAGGAACGTTTAAGACTAAGACGTTGATAGGCTGGGTGTGTAAGTGCAGCGATGCATTGAGCTAACCAGTACTAATGAACCGTGAGGCTTAACCTTACAACACCGAAGGTGTTTTAGAGACGGATGACAAAATCGTCGGGAACGATTTTGAACAACGCGGAGCGTTGGCCCCGAAGGGGTGAGTATCAGGATGATACGAATAATTTTCAGCGAAGTTCCGAGATTGGATTGACTGGCGACGTGGAAGCGTTGCGGGTTGATTGAAACAGAATTTGCCTGGCGGCAATAGCGCGGTGGTCCCACCTGACCCCATGCCGAACTCAGAAGTGAAACGCCGTAGCGCCGATGGTAGTGTGGGGTCTCCCCATGCGAGAGTAGGACACTGCCAGGCATCAAATAAACGTTATCAGAGTGACGCCTGATAATTGCAAGGCTCAGAAGAAGCCTTGCTGCTTTGAAAAAAGCAACGTAACAGAATCGGTGGAGCGGTAGTTCAGTTGGTTAGAATACCTGCCTGTCACGCAGGGGGTCGCGGGTTCGAGCCCCGTCCGTTCCGCCACTTATTTAGATTATGCCTGCTGACAAGCGGGCATAATGGTAAGCACGATTTAGGGGCGTAGCTCAGTTGGTAGAGCACCGGTCTCCAAAACCGGGTGTCGCGAGTTCGAGTCTCTCCGCCCCTGCCATATTAAAAACCCTTTGCGCAAGCGAAGGGTTTTTTGCTTTTTACTCCCGCCATTTTTTCCTTCACGTTAACTCTTTTTGCGATGATGATGCGCCTATAAATTGGCGAGTGGCTTTATTGCCGCTTAAAAGGCCATAGAGGCCTTTTTGATTGATGCAGACTCTACCCCTACCATTGAAAAATTAAAACGGCTGTGGCGCCTCATGCTGCGGTATTTAAAGGTATTTTTAGCAGTTGACGGATAAGCGGCTGTTGATCGCTGTTTTGCAGCCAAACAGCATATAGCGGGCGCGTAATACTTGGCGCTTCTGCGTTGGCGATCAAGTTCGGATACTCCTTTTCCCATTGGCTTGGCAAAAAGGCGCAACCGCCGGTGGTTTCCAGCAGCTGGCGCGTCAGATGCGCAGATGTGGTAGTCAGAACCGGTACGGTCTCCGCGTCCAACATTCGGCTTTCCTGCTGATGGAAATCCGCACCCCATTCCAGTTTGATATAGGGCATTGGCGCCTGTCGATCGCGTAGCGATGAGGAAAAGAGTCGTAACGAAAAGTTGCCCAGTAGCTGGCTGGTTAATTCATCCATTTTGGGCGGCTCGGTGGTAATCAGTAAATCGAGTTGTCTTTCGTGCAGCTGTTTTACCAACGAATGCCGTAATGCGATGCGTGCTTCCAGCTGTAATGTCTCACGCTGTTGGTAAAGCGACTGCAGCCACGGAGTCAGATAGGCTTCCCATAATGATGCGCTAGCGCCGATCGATAGTTCGCTATGCTGAGGCGACCGTACAACTTCTTTTTTGGCCAGCTGCCAGGTGTTCATCAGGCTTTCTGCGTAGGGCAGCAGACGTTCTCCGGCCGGCGTCAGACGAATATTATTGCGGTGGCGGGTGAATAAATTCGCACCTAATTGATTTTCCAACTGACGAATACGAAAGCTGACTGCCGACTGCGTTAAATACAGAGATTCTGCGGCTCGGCCAAAGTGACGCGTTCTACTGACCTCCAAAAAGGTTTTCAGTAATTCGGTATCCACGCCTTTCTCCAAAATTTTTTTGTCGTTAAGATTTAAATGTTTTGTTTTACACGCTGTCAAGCCTATCTAATACTCCGCGCCATAAACAGCACGGCCATAAGAGAATTAGGAGCGTGTCAGATGGCGGATAGTTTCACCACGACTAATCGTTTTTTTGATAATAAACACTACCCTCGCGGGTTCTCCCGTCACGGCGATTTCACCATTAAAGAAGCGCAATTGCTAGAGCGTTTCGGCTATGCGTTCAATGAGTTGGATGCAGGGAAACGCCAGCCAGCCACTGAAGAAGAACAGCTGTTCGTCGCAGTGTGCCGCGGTGAACGTGAGCCGGTTACCGAGCAGGAAAAAGTATGGACCAAGTATCTGGCACGCACGCGTCGCCCGAAAAAATTCCATACTCTGTCCGGCGGTAAGCCACAGGCTGATGCGGTGGAAGATTACACCGACAGCGATGATTAAAAAGAATGGGGCTTCGGCCCCATTTTTTTATTCCAGGCTGCGATGTAGCTGGATCAGCAGACGCTCCATCCTCCGGTAGCCTAACGCTTCGCTGAGATGGTGACGGGCGATCTGTTTTTCTCCCGCTAAATCGGCCAGCGTGCGTGCGACCTTCAGAATGCGGTGCCAGGCACGCACGGATAGCCCCAGCTTAAGCAGCGTCGTTTCCAGGTAGTGCGCGTCTGCATCACTCAGTGAGCAATCGCGATCCACCTCGGGCTTATCGAGAATGGCGTTAATCTTGCCGGCACGCTGTAATTGCCGCTCCCGCGCCGCCATGACCCGCTGGCGCACCTGCTGGCTGCTTTCCCCTATCTGTTGTTGTTTACTCAGCGTGCCGGGTGGCAGTAAGGGGACTTCGATCGATAAGTCGAACCGGTCGAGGAACGGCCCGGAAAGTCGCCCCAGGTAGCGCAGTATCTGCTGCGGCGGGGTACGGTTATGCATGCCCTGATAGTGGCCTGTCGGGCTGGGATTCATGGCGGCTATCAGCTGAATTCGCGCCGGAAAGCAGACTTTGGCGCTGGCGCGCGAGATGACAATTTCTCCCGACTCCAAAGGTTCGCGCAGGGCGTCCAGCGTGCGCCGTTCAAACTCTGGCAGCTCGTCAAGGAACAGCACGCCGTTGTGCGCCATGGATATTTCCCCTGGGCGCGGCAGAGAACCGCCGCCGACCAGCGCAGCCATGGATGCGCTGTGATGCGGTGCCCTGAATGGCCGCTGGCGCCACGGCAGCTTGCCGGCAGACTGATGCTGCAGACTGGCCACCGCAACGCTCTCCAGCGCTTCCTGGTCGGTTAACGGCGGTAATAACCCCGGCAGGCGGCTTGCCAGCATGGTTTTGCCGGTGCCCGGTGGGCCGAGCAGCAGCAGGTTATGCCCGCCGGCGGCGGCGATCTCCAGCGCCCGCTTGGCCTGTTCCTGGCCAATAATATCCTGCAGGTCGCCCTGGCAGGCGTTGAACAGAGCGGCAGGTGGCTCGGCAAGCGCCAGCTCGCCTTGGCCCTGCAGAAAGGCGCAGACGGCTAGCAGGTGTGCCGCAACGCGTGTTCCCTCATCCGGTAGCAGGCCAACTTCGCCCTCGTTTTCCTCGGGCAATATAAGCCCTCTGCCGTCTTGCTGCGCTGCAATCGCCGCAGGAATGGCGCCGCTGACGGCGCGCAGTGCGCCAGACAGCGCCAACTCGCCGAGAAATTCGTGTTTTGCCAACCGATCGGTTGGGATCTGTTCTGAAGCGGCAAGGATCGCCAGGGCGATTGGCAGATCGTAGCGCCCGCCTTCCTTGGGCAAGTCCGCCGGCGCCAGATTGACGGTAATGCGTTTTGCAGGAAAGGTAAAACCGTTGTTGAGCAACGCGCTGCGTACCCGATCTCTTGCTTCCTTGACCGTGGTTTCCGGCAGGCCGACCAACGTTAATCCGGGCAATCCGTTGCTGATATGAACTTCAACCGTCACCGACGGTGCCTGAACGCCCAGCGTAGCCCGAGTAAAAATAACCGCCAATGACATAGAGCCTCCTTACTCAGGCTGGCAGCATGCGCTTCCCTGGCTGCGAATGCAGGGCATGATTGGTGAAATTGCGTCGTTAATTCAGATTAATGTTAATTATTTCATTGATATACATGGTTTTTGCGAGTTGTGCGGCAATACTGGTTAACAATTCCATGAATGATGCAACAAATTAGCAGGCTAACCAAGTTGCAACCAGAGAGTTAATGGGTGTATTTAACAATTGATTAAAATAAAAAACACTTAATCAACACAATCCCCGACCGTCACCCGCTCCGCGGCGACTGCCGTTGAATCCCATTCACTTTGTACTCTATGGTAGGAATAACGTTATGTTTGGTTGGACGTCGTTGCAACGCAATGCAGCCATCGCCAGCTTTGCCAGCTGGACGCTAGATGCTTTTGATTTCTTTGTTCTGGTTTTTCTGCTCAGCGATATTGCCGAGGCTTTCCACGTCGGTATGGAAGAGGTCACGCTGGCGATTCTGCTGACGCTGGCCGTACGGCCGATCGGTGCGCTGCTGTTTGGCCGAGCGGCGGAAAAATATGGGCGCAAGCCAATCCTGATGCTGAACATTGTGTTCTTCTCCGTGTTTGAGCTGCTGTCTGCCGCCGCGCCTTCGCTGACCATCTTCCTGCTGCTGCGCGTGCTGTACGGCGTTGCCATGGGCGGCATCTGGGGCGTTGCCTCCTCGCTGGCGATGGAAAGCATTCCTGACCGTTCACGCGGCCTGATGTCCGGTATTTTCCAGGCGGGTTACCCGTTCGGTTATTTGCTGGCGGCGGTGGTGTACGGCACGTTGTTCGAGCTGCTGGGCTGGCGCGGTATGTTTGTGATCGGCGCGGCGCCGATCTTGCTGCTGCCGTTTATTTACTATTGCGTGCAGGAGTCGCCGGTGTGGCTGGCAGCGCGTCAGCGCAAAGAAAGCACCGCGCTGCTGCCGGTACTGAAGCAGCATTGGAAACTGTGTATTTATCTGGTCGCGCTGATGGCGGCGTTTAATTTCTTCTCTCACGGCACGCAGGATATGTACCCGGCGTTCTTGAAAGTTCAGCACGGCTTCGATCCAAAAACCGTCAGTATCATCGCAATTAGCTACAATATCGCCTCAATTATCGGCGGCGTATTTTTTGGCGTGCTGTCGGAAAAGATCGGCCGTAAAAAAGCCATTGTCATCGCTGCATTGCTGGCATTGCCGGTGATCCCGCTGTGGGCGTTTGCCAGCGGTTCGCTGATGTTAGGCATCGGCGCGTTTCTGATGCAGTTTATGGTGCAGGGCGCCTGGGGCGTGGTGCCGACTTACCTGAATGAGCTGGTGCCTGCCAACACGCGTGCGGTACTGCCGGGGTTTGTTTATCAACTGGGTAATTTGATTGCCTCGGTGAATGCGACGCTGCAGGCGAGCATCGCGGAAAGCCATGGCCATAACTACGGTTTGGCGATGGCGATCATCGCCGGTACGGTGGCCATCGTGATTACTCTGCTGGTGCTGTTTGGTAAAGACACGCGCGGCAAGGCGTTGTCCGGCGCGGCCGAATCGCCGCCTGCGCATGTTAACGTTTGAAAAGGCAGCACTTTGTTTGAGGTATGACCAGATTGCGTAGAATAATAACGCAAAAAAAGTATTGTCATATCGAGTATGACTATGGTAACTCTGTAGACATTAGTTCGAAACGAGCACAGTGAACATACCTATTATGAAAGCGTTTGCCCAAGTGATTAGCCTAGTCGTGATTAGCGTGGTGGTGATTATTATCCCACCGTGCGGGGCTGCACTTGGACGAAGAATGGCTTAAAAAACAAGCCGGAATCGCAAGAGAACCCCCGCACCGTCAGGTCCGGGGGTTTTTTATTGGCAAGAGAAAAGTGAAGTGAGGGGCAGAGAGTGAACAACAGAACAAAATCCTGCAATTCTCGAAGTAAGGCGGGGAAATAACTATGAATGGTGCTCAGTGGGTGGTTCAAGCGTTGCGTGCACAGGGGGTTGATACTGTATTCGGCTATCCGGGCGGCGCAATCATGCCGGTGTACGATGCGTTGTATGACGGCGGGGTGGAACACCTGCTGTGCCGTCATGAACAAGGGGCGGCGATGGCGGCGATCGGCTATGCGCGCGCCACCGGTAAAACCGGCGTCTGCATCGCCACCTCCGGCCCCGGCGCCACCAACCTGATCACCGGCCTGGCGGATGCTTTGCTGGATTCCGTGCCCGTGGTGGCTATCACCGGGCAGGTCGGTTCTGCGTTGATCGGTACCGATGCCTTTCAGGAGATCGATGTTCTGGGCCTGTCGCTGGCCTGCACCAAGCACAGCTTCCTGGTGGAATCGCTGGACGCGCTGCCGGGCATCATGGCCGAGGCGTTTGCCATCGCCGCCAGCGGCCGGCCCGGCCCGGTGCTGATTGATATCCCGAAAGACATCCAACTGGCGCAGGCGGATTTACCGCCGCACCTGATGCCGGTTAACGACGAATTCGACCAGCCGATGGATGGCATCGAACAGGCCAGCGCCCTGTTGGCGCAGGCGCAAAAGCCGGTGCTGTACGTCGGCGGCGGCGTCGGTATGGCGCAGGCGGTGCCGGCGCTGCGTGCATTTATCGCCGCCACCCAGATGCCGACGGTCGCCACCCTGAAAGGGCTGGGCGCGCCGGACGCCGCACACCCGTATTATCTCGGCATGCTGGGCATGCACGGCACCAAGGCGGCGAACCTGGCGGTGCAGGAGTGTGATTTGCTGATTGCGGTCGGGGCACGTTTTGACGATCGCGTGACCGGCAAGCTGAACGCCTTTGCGCCGCACGCCAACGTTATCCATATGGATATCGACCCCGTTGAGCTGAACAAACTGCGTCAGGCGCACGTTGCGCTGCAGGGCGATCTGAAGGCGCTGCTGCCGGCGCTGCAGCAACCGCTGACGATCGGCGAGTGGCAGCAGCGCGTCGGCGAACTGAAAGCGATGCACGCCTGGCGCTACGATCACCCGGGCCAGCCGATTTACGCGCCGTTATTGCTGAAACAGCTGTCGGAGCGCATGCCGGCCGATGCGGTGGTGACCACCGATGTCGGGCAGCACCAGATGTGGAGCGCCCAGCACATGACATTCAACCGGCCGGAAAACTTCATCACCTCCAGCGGGCTGGGCACCATGGGCTTTGGCGTGCCTGCCGCGGTCGGCGCACAGATCGCCCGGCCGGAAGATACGGTGATCTGCGTGTCTGGCGACGGCTCTTTCATGATGAACGTCCAGGAGCTGGGCACTATTAAGCGTAAGCAACTGCCGGTGAAGATCGTTTTGCTGGATAACCAGCGTCTGGGCATGGTGCGCCAGTGGCAGCAGCTGTTTTTTGACGGCCGTTACAGTGAGACCAACCTGTCCGATAACCCCGACTTCCTGACGCTGGCCAGCGCGTTCGGTATCCCCGGCCAGCGCATTACCCGTAAAGACCAGGTGGCGGAGGCGCTCGACGCGCTGTTAAACAGCGACGGGCCGTATCTGCTGCAGGTGGCGATTGATGAACTCGAAAACGTCTGGCCGCTGGTGCCGCCGGGCGCCGGCAACGAAACCATGTTGGAGAAAGTATCATGATGCAGCATCAACTCTCGATCCAGGCCCGTTTTCGCCCTGAAATGTTAGAACGCGTATTGCGTGTCGTGCGTCATCGCGGCTTCCAGGTTTGTGCTATGAATATGGCGTCGGGCCTGAACAGCGACCGGGTCAATATCGAATTGACCGTTGCCAGCCAGCGTTCGGTAGATTTACTGTCATCCCAGTTAAATAAATTGATGGATGTCTCCTGCGTAGAAATCCAGCAACACAACAACACATCACAACAAATACGCGCCTAAGACGCGAGAAGGAAAGAACAATGACGAAGAAAGCCGATTATATCTGGTTCAATGGTGAGATGGTTCCTTGGGCCGAGGCTAAAGTACACGTGATGTCACACGCTTTGCATTACGGCACGTCGGTGTTTGAAGGGGTACGTTGCTATGACTCCCACAAAGGCCCGGTGGTGTTCCGCCACCGCGAGCATATGCAGCGCCTGCATGACTCGGCAAAAATCTACCGCATGCCGGTTTCCCAGAGCGTGGATGAGCTGATGGAAGCCTGCCGCGCCACGCTGCGTAAAAATAATCTGGTCAGCGCCTATATCCGTCCGCTGGTCTTCGTCGGTGATGTCGGGATGGGCGTTAACCCACCGGACGGCTACAAGACAGACGTGATTATCGCGGCGTTTCCTTGGGGCGCGTATCTGGGTGAAGAGGCGCTGGACCAAGGTATCGATGCGATGGTTTCTTCCTGGCAGCGCGTGGCGCCAAATACTATCCCGACTGCGGCCAAAGCGGGCGGCAACTACCTCTCTTCCCTGCTGGTGGGCAGCGAAGCGCGCCGTCACGGTTATCAGGAAGGCATCGCGCTGGATGTGCATGGCTACATCTCGGAAGGTGCCGGTGAAAACCTGTTTGAAGTAAAAGATGGTGTGCTGTTCACGCCGCCGTTCACCTCCTCGGCGCTGCCGGGCATTACCCGCGACGCCATTATCAAACTGGCGAAAGATCTGGGTATTGAGGTGCGTGAGCAGGTGCTGTCGCGTGAATCGCTGTACCTGGCCGACGAAGTGTTTATGTCCGGCACCGCGGCGGAAATTACGCCGGTGCGCAGCGTTGACGGCATTCAGGTCGGCATCGGCAAGTGTGGCCCGGTCACCAAGCAGATTCAGCAGGCGTTCTTCGGCCTGTTTACCGGCGCCACCGAAGACAAATACGGCTGGCTGGATCCGATCAACCCATAACAAACCACGCCAGACAGACAACACCACAGCCCCGCGCTTTGCTGTATCCGGGGAATAAACGGGCGGTTCGTTCGCCGCCCGTATAAAAACAGTATTTATTGGAGTGAAAAGAGCATGCCTAAGTTACGTTCCGCCACCACCACCCACGGCCGCAATATGGCCGGCGCCCGCGCACTGTGGCGCGCAACCGGGATGACCGAGGCCGATTTCGGCAAGCCGATTATCGCGGTGGTCAACTCCTTTACCCAGTTTGTGCCGGGCCACGTGCATCTGCGCGACCTGGGTAAACTGGTTGCCGAACAGATCGAAGCCTCCGGCGGCGTGGCGAAAGAGTTCAATACCATTGCGGTGGACGACGGCATCGCCATGGGGCACGGCGGCATGCTTTACTCTTTGCCTTCGCGCGAGCTGATCGCCGACTCGGTGGAGTATATGGTCAATGCTCACTGCGCCGACGCCATGGTGTGCATCTCCAACTGCGACAAAATCACGCCGGGCATGATGATGGCGGCATTGCGCCTCAATATTCCGGTGATCTTCGTCTCCGGCGGGCCGATGGAGGCCGGTAAAACCAAACTGTCCGACCAGATTATCAAACTGGATCTGGTGGACGCGATGATTCAGGGGGCGAACCCCAACGTCAGCGACGCCGAGAGCGAGCAGATTGAACGCTCCGCCTGCCCGACCTGCGGCTCCTGCTCCGGCATGTTCACCGCCAACTCGATGAACTGTCTGACCGAAGCGCTGGGGCTGTCGCAGCCGGGCAACGGCTCACTGCTGGCGACGCACGCCGATCGCAAGCAGCTGTTCCTTAATGCGGGCAAACGCATCGTCGAGCTGACCAAGCGTTACTATCAGCAGGATGACGAAAGCGCGCTGCCGCGCAATATCGCCAATAAGGCGGCGTTTGAGAACGCCATGACGCTGGATATCGCCATGGGCGGCTCGACCAATACCGTCCTGCACCTGCTGGCGGCGGCGCAGGAAGGTGAGGTGGACTTCACCATGGAGGACATCGATCGCCTGTCGCGCAAGGTGCCGCACCTGTGCAAGGTGGCGCCGAGCACGCAGAAATACCATATGGAAGACGTACACCGTGCCGGCGGGGTGATCGGCATCCTCGGCGAGCTGGATCGCGCCGGTTTGCTGAACCGCGACGTCAGCAACGTCCTGGGGCTGACGCTGCCGCAAACGCTGGAAGCCTATGATGTGATGCTGACCCAGGATGAGGACGTGAAGAACATGTACGCCGCCGGGCCGGCGGGGATTCGCACCACGCAGGCATTCTCGCAGGATTGCCGTTGGGACTCGCTGGACACCGATCGCCAGGAGGGCTGTATCCGCACCCGTGAGCATGCCTACAGTCAGGACGGCGGGCTGGCGGTGCTGTACGGCAACCTGGCGGAAGACGGCTGTATCGTTAAAACCGCCGGCGTCGACAAGGAAATTCTGGTATTCAGCGGCCCGGCCAAAGTGTATGAGAGCCAGGAGGACGCGGTGGAGGCAATCCTCGGCGGCAAAGTCGAGGCCGGCGACGTGGTGGTCATCCGCTACGAAGGGCCGAAAGGCGGGCCGGGCATGCAGGAAATGCTCTATCCGACCACCTACCTGAAATCGATGGGGCTGGGCAAGGCCTGCGCGCTGATTACCGACGGGCGCTTCTCCGGCGGCACCTCCGGTTTATCCATCGGTCACGCCTCGCCGGAGGCGGCCAACGGCGGCCTGATCGCGCTGGTGCAGGATGGCGATACGATCGCCATTGATATCCCGAACCGCGGCATCAAACTGGACGTGGCAGACAGCGAACTGGCGGCGCGGCGCGAAGCCGAACTGGCGCGCGGCGATGCGGCCTGGACGCCGAAGTCCCGTGAACGTCAGGTGTCTTATGCGCTGCGTGCCTACGCAACGCTGGCCACCAGCGCCGACAAAGGCGCAGTACGCGATAAGAGCAAGCTGGGAGGCTAAGCGGCATGGCGGTATCACAACCCCTATCAGAGGCCCCCTGCGGGGCGGAATATTTGCGGGCGGTGCTTCGCTCGCCGGTTTACGAGGTGGCGCAGGTCACCCCGTTGCAAACCATGGAGAAACTCTCCTCGCGACTGGGCAACGTAGTGCTGGTCAAGCGTGAGGATCGCCAGCCGGTACACAGCTTCAAGCTGCGCGGCGCTTACGCGATGATTGCCGGCCTGAACGAAGAGCAGAAGGCGCGCGGTGTGATCACCGCCTCCGCCGGCAACCACGCACAGGGCGTGGCGCTGTCCGGCAGCCGTCTAGGGATTAAAACCCTGATCGTGATGCCGGTCGCCACCGCAGATATCAAGGTGGATGCGGTGCGCGGCTTCGGCGGCGAGGTGTTGCTGCACGGCGCTAATTTTGACGAAGCGAAGGCGAAAGCGGTGGAGTTGTCCCGCCAGCAGGGCATGACCTTTGTGCCGCCGTTCGACCATCCGGCGGTGATCGCCGGTCAGGGCACGCTGGCGATGGAGCTGTTGCAGCAGGACGCGCATCTGGACCGGGTGTTTGTTCCGGTCGGCGGCGGCGGCCTGGCGGCCGGCGTGGCGGTGCTGATCAAACAGCTGATGCCGCAAATCAAGGTGATCGGCGTGGAAGCGGAAGATTCGGCCTGCCTGCGGGCGGCGCTGGATGCCGGTCAGCCGGTGGATTTGACCCGCGTCGGGCTGTTTGCCGAAGGCGTGGCGGTCAAACGCATCGGCGATGAAACCTTCCGCCTGTGCCGTGAATACCTGGACGACGTGATCACCGTCGACAGCGACGCCATCTGCGCCGCGGTAAAAGACCTGTTTGAGGACGTGCGTGCGATTGCCGAACCGTCGGGCGCGCTGGCGCTGGCGGGGCTGAAAAAATACGTGCAGCAGCACGATATTCAGGGCGAACGGCTGGCGCACGTGCTGTCCGGCGCCAACCTGAATTTCCACGGTCTGCGCTACGTGTCTGAGCGCTGTGAGCTGGGCGAACAGCGCGAAGCCTTACTGGCGGTGACGATCCCCGAACAGCAGGGCAGCTTCCTCAAGTTCTGCCAACTGCTGGGCGGCCGCTCGGTCACCGAGTTCAACTATCGCTATGCCGATGCCGACAACGCCTGCATCTTCGTCGGCGTGCGCTTAACGCGCGGCCATGCGGAACGGCGGGAAATCATCAGCGAACTGACGGCCGGCGGCTATCAGGTGGTGGATCTGTCCGACGATGAAATGGCCAAGCTGCACGTGCGCTATATGGTGGGCGGCCGCCCTTCCAAGCCGCTGCGCGAACGACTGTACAGCTTTGAGTTCCCGGAATCTCCCGGCGCGTTGCTGAAGTTCCTGAATACGCTCGGCACCCACTGGAATATTTCCCTGTTCCATTACCGCAGCCACGGCACCGACTTCGGCCGCGTGTTGGCGGCCTTCGAGCTGGCGCAAAGCGAGCCGGAGTTTGAACAGCATCTGACGGCGCTGGGCTACGACTGCCATGATGAAACGGATAACCCGGCGTTTCGTTTCTTCCTACAGGGCTAGGGCGATCGTTACCCGTCTGATTGCCCAGGGCCGCGAGATGGAGCGGCAGATCGCAGCGCGCGATCCTGCCGTGTTTACCGGTGTTGCCCCTGAACTGGAACGGCATTTTCTGACGCCCGGCCAACGGCTTTCCCCGCCGGGCGCTGGCAATATCATGGGGATGATGATTGGCCTGACATGCGGCGTAGCGGGCGTGATGGGCATGATGGCTGATGTAGCGTTTGCCTTCACGAACGTGTCGCCGGCGGTGGCGCTGTTGGGCAGCGGGGCCATATTGGCGGTGTGGATGACGTTAATCCTGCTGCAGCTGACGCAGGGTAAAAACAGCGGCGTGCTATTGCTGAAATATTATCTGCTGCTACTGCCGGTTGCGCTGCTGGCCGCGTTGTTTGCCTGGGGAATGGGTGTATCTGGTTTCTTCAGCGTGGTGTTGCTATTGGCGGGCACCGCAGGCGGTTTTATTTTCAGTCATCGAACAATTTTTTATCTGTATGTGGATTACTTTCGCAGTCGGCGCCGGGTGTTTGTCAAACGGCGTTGGCAGATGGCGGAGATTCGTCGCGGCAGATAGTGCAAACAACAGGAGAAACCATGACGCAGTCGTTTGCCGGATTTAGTCAGCAGGGATTGGACTTTCTGCAACAGGTGCGGATTGAAAACGACAAGGCGTGGTTTGAGGCGCACCGCGTGCTGTACGAACAAACGCTGTTAACGCCGTTCCGCCGGCTGGTGGAGCAGCTGGCGCCGGCGATGCTGGCGATCGACCCGCAATTTGAGACCCGGCCGGCGATCGGCAAAACGCTGTCGCGCATTCACCGCGATACGCGTTTTTCCCACGATAAATCCCGTTATCGCAGCCGCATGTGGCTGACCTTCAAACGGCCGAGCAAAGACTGGAAAGACGCGCCGGTATATTTCTTTGAGCTGGGGCCGGACATGCTGCGCTACGGGTTGGGTTACTACAGCGCCAACAAGCCGACGATGGATCTGTTCCGCCATACGCTGCAGCGGCAGCCGCAGCAGTTTCTGGCGGCGGCTGCCTGCTGCCGGCCGCCGTTCGAGCTGGTGGGGGAGAGTTACAAGCGTCCGTTGGTCAAAGGCCAGGCGGCGGAGATTGCCCACTGGTATCAGCGCAAATCCTTCGCGGTGATGACCTCGGACCATCAGGTGGAAAAGCTGTTCAGCGCCGATTTGGCGCCGATGCTGACGCAGGCTTTTCAGCAGCTGGAGCCGCTTTACCACTGGCTGATGAAAGTCGAGGCGATGAAGCAGATCGACCCGGCCGATTTATAAACGTCGCGTGGCGCTACAGCAGGCGCCAGAACGCTTCGATCAGCGGATCGCCAAGGCGTTTGCGCTGTACGCAGACCCCCAGTTCAAACGGCTCCACCATCGAGACATTGTCCAACTGCGAGATACGGTTGCGCACCGGCTCCGGGCTGTTGTCCACCACCACGCTGGGGATCAGCGCGATGCCGCAGCCGAGCGCCACCATCGAGACGATGGCCTCGTGGCCGCCGACGGTGGCGTAAATCAGCGGGTTGCTGATGCGCTGCCGACGGAACCACAGTTCGATGCGTTTCCGCGACGGGCCGTGTTCCGGCAGGATAAAGGGAATATTGGCCCAGTCGGGCTGCTCGGCAAAGGCCTGAGTGCGCACCGCGCACGGCAGCGCCGGCGCGATCAGCACCAGCGGAATTTCGCCGATCTTGGTGAAATCGACGCTGCCCGGCAGGCTTTCCGGCCGACCGGCAATGCCGAGGTCTGCCTCATTGGACTGGATTTTATCCACCGCGTCGGCGGCATCGCCGGTAGTGAGTTTGATTTCAACCAGCGGATGCTGGGCGCGAAAGCGGTCAAGGATCGGCGGCAAATGGCTGTAGGCGGCGGTCACCGAGCAAAACAGGCGCAGCTCGCCGCTGAGCGACGGACCGTGCTGGCCGAGCGCGTGCTTAAGCTGCTGGTACTGCAGCAGCGTCTGCTGGGCGAATACCTTCAGCAATTCGCCGGCGTCGGTCAGTTGTACGGTGCGGTTGTCGCGCAGAAACAGCGGTTTGCCGATGCCCTCTTCCAGCCGCTGTATCTGGCGGGAAAGGGTAGAGGGGCTGACGTGCATCGCCTTGGCGGTGCGGCCGAAATGGCGGCTCTCCGCCAGATGCAAAAACAGCTTTAAATCGCGTAAGTCCATATCAGTATGCTCGCAGCGCTGGCGTTGCATAAACTGCAACGTGATGTTCTTAATATATCAATTTAAGCAACGCAAATCCTGTTATACATTGAGTTTAACGAATCTCCGCACAGACAGGGCGGGGAATGAAAATAACATGTAATACACAACATCTAACTGGAGTAGCACCATGGCTAACTATTTCAACACATTGAACCTGCGTCAGCAGCTGGCGCAATTGGGTAAGTGTCGTTTTATGGCGCGCGACGAATTTGCCGATGAGGCGGGCTACCTGAAAGGGAAAAAAGTGGTGATTGTCGGCTGTGGCGCTCAGGGTCTGAATCAGGGTCTGAACATGCGTGACTCCGGCCTGGACGTGGCATATGCGCTGCGTCAGGAAGCGATCGACGAAAAGCGCGCGTCATGGCGTAAAGCGACCGAGAACGGCTTTAAAGTGGGTACTTATGAAGAACTGATCCCGCAGGCCGATCTGGTGGTTAACCTGACGCCGGACAAACAGCACTCAGCCGTGGTGCGCGCGGTGCAGCCGCTGATGAAAGACGGCGCGGCGCTGGGCTACTCGCACGGTTTCAACATCGTTGAAGTAGGTGAGCAGGTGCGTAAAGACATCACCGTCGTGATGGTGGCGCCGAAGTGCCCGGGCACCGAAGTGCGTGAAGAGTACAAACGCGGTTTCGGCGTGCCGACGCTGATCGCCGTACACCCGGAAAACGATCCGAAAGGTGAAGGCATGGCGATCGCCAAGGCATGGGCGGCGGCGACCGGCGGCCACCGTGCCGGCGTGTTGGAGTCTTCCTTCGTGGCCGAAGTAAAATCCGACCTGATGGGCGAACAGACCATTCTGTGCGGTATGCTGCAGGCGGGCTCGCTGCTGTGCTTCGATAAGCTGGTGGCGGAAGGCAGCGACCCGGCTTACGCCGAGAAACTGATTCAGTACGGCTGGGAAACCATCACCGAAGCCCTGAAGCAGGGCGGCATCACTCTGATGATGGATCGCCTGTCCAACCCGGCCAAGCTGCGTGCCTATGCGCTGTCTGAGCAGCTGAAAACCATCATGGCGCCGCTGTTCCAGAAGCACATGGACGACATCATCTCCGGCGCGTTTTCCAGCGGCATGATGGCCGACTGGGCGGAAGACGACGTGAAGCTGCTGACCTGGCGTGAAGAGACCGGTAAAACCGCGTTTGAAAACGCGCCGCAGTTTGAAGGCAAAATCAGCGAGCAGGAGTACTTCGATAACGGCGTGCTGATGGTGGCGATGGTGAAAGCGGGCGTTGAGCTGGCGTTTGAAACCATGGTGGATTCCGGCATCATCGAAGAGTCGGCGTACTATGAGTCGCTGCACGAACTGCCGCTGATCGCCAATACCATTGCCCGTAAGCGTCTGTATGAAATGAACGTGGTTATCTCCGACACCGCAGAGTACGGCAACTACCTGTTCGCCAACGCCGCCGTGCCGTTGCTGAAAGAGTTTATGACCACGCTGCAGGCGGGCGATCTGGGCAAATCTGTGGCGGGAACCGCGGTTGACAACGCGCAGCTGCGCGACGTGAACGAAGCGGTGCGTAACCACCCGATCGAAGCTGTGGGTCGCAAACTGCGCGGTTATATGACCGATATGAAGCGCATTGCCGTCGCAGGCTAAGCGTCGCAGCACACATACCAGGCCGGCAGAGATTGCCGGCTTTTTTATGGGCTGACGCTTTGCGGCGGCGTAATTAAGCGCCGCTCAGTCCCCAGCCGTATTGCATGTTTGGCATTCAGTACGCCGAACTTTCTCACGGCATTGCCGACATGAAATTTCACCGTGCCGGTTTTAATTCCCAGTATCTGGCCAATTTCCTGATAGGTTTTCCCCATGCTGGCCCAGTATAGGATTTCATTCTCGCGCGGCGACAACATGACTGAGGGCGCCGGCGGCGGGGCAGCCGCCGCGTTGAGAGCTGCGCTGTGGGTATCGACCAGCAGCATCTGCAGACGCTGCCGGTGATGGCGCAGCAGTTGCTGTACGCCGTGACGGTTATCCGTCGGCGTACTGAGCGACAGCAGCGTGAGGTGATCGGTGTGATCGTGCAGGACAAAGGTACAGCCGCTGATGATGTCGTAGCGCCGCGACTGGCTGAAAATATGCTCATAATGCGGGGCTTGTGTGGTGACGCAGGTTTCCTGCCAGGAAAAAGGCGCGACCTGATGCCGGCTCGCCTGCACGACGGGATCGCATGTCGGGTAATGATGTTTCTGGTAGAGATCGAGCCAGGGTTCCGGGTAGTCAGAGGTCAGAAACCACTGCCCGGCGCGCAGCTTATCAAGCTGCAGGTAGGCGTATTTTACGCCATGAAAATGGCGCAGCTCACGTTTCAGCCTGTCTCTTATTTTCCCTTCAGCGGCGGCAGCACCGGCTAATATTCCTGACATGACGCACCTCAATACGGCGTTGGCAATCGCGCCCGCGTAAGTAAAGACCCATAACCTGTACTTTAGTCTAGCTAGGATCGCGGTCAGGAAAATATTTATACTCTGGCGCTATAGCACAATAAAAATAGTCACGTATGCTGGAAATGAGCGCCATTAGCATCAGGGAAATTTACCTGCGGGCACGCGGATGCCCGCTTTATCGGCCGGTCAGACCGGCATCGCCGCCCGTGGAATAATCGCGCCGCGGTGTTGAATCACCGTGCTGGCGGTCAGGTGGCCGCGTTCCGCCGCCTGCTGCGGCGCACCGCCGCTCAGCCGTAAGGCGAGATAGCCGGCGCTGAATGAATCGCCGGCGGCGGTGGTATCAATCACCTGTTCCTGCGCCAGCTTCACCGCCGCAACCTCCAGCGGCGCCTCATCGTTCAGATAGACCAGACAGGCATCGGCGCCGCGTTTGATCACGATCTCCTGCACGCCGAAATCGCGGGTGCGTTTGACCACCTGCTCCATCGGCATTTGCCCCCATAATGCATCCTCATCGTCCAACGTCAGGAACGCCGTATCGGTGCAGGACAGCATCTCGCGATAGGCCTGCTGCGCCTCTTCTCTGTTTTGCCACAGCCGTGGGCGGTAGTTATTGTCGAAAATGACCTGGCCGCCGTTGGCGCGGCATTGATGCAGCAGCGCCATCAGTTTGCGGCGTGCCTCAGAGGAGAGGATCGCCAGGCTGATGCCGCTGAGGTACAGATAATCAAACTGCGCCAGCCGACGGCAAATGGCGTCGGCCTGCGGGCCGTCGAGCCAATAACGCGCGGCGGCGTCGTTGCGCCAGTAGTAGAAGGTACGCTCGCCGGTTTCATCGGTTTCTATCACGTACAGCCCCGGCAGTTTATTCTCCAGCTGCTGTACCAGCGTGGTGTCGATCTCTTCCTGCCGCCAGGCGCGCAGCATTTCCTGACTAAAACTGTCGTTGCCGAGTGCGGTGACATAGTGGACGTTAAGCGTCTGCCGTTCTGTCTGACGGGCGATATAGACGGCGGTATTGAGCGTATCGCCGCCAAAACCACGGCTGAGTCCGGTGCCGTTTTGCGACAGCTCAATCATGCATTCGCCGATAACGGCAATATTTTTGCAAGTCATGATAATCCCTGAATAAAGGTGTGCGGGTTTATGTCAGTCTTACGGCTGCGGGGCGCGGAGTCAATAGAAATGAAATGGTGTTTTAATTTGTTTTTTACGCCGTTCGCCAAACGATCGGTTATTGCTGCTTAATGTGCGCCATGGACGGCGCAGGCCGAAAGGGTGAACTCTGCCGCATCCTTAACTAGGCTTAGGGAGAACGGCCGTCAATCAATCTCCGCCAAACCGGCCGTACGCAACGGATATTAGGGAACTGACAATGAGCAATACGGGAAAAGTAATCAGCGGGATCGGCGGCGTTGTGCTGCTGGTGATTGTGGCGCTGGTGGTCTTTATCACCACCTTCGACTGGAACCGTCTTAAGCCGACGATTAATGAAAAAGTCTCTGCCGAGCTGCAGCGGCCCTTTGCCATCCGCGGCGATCTTGGCGTGGATTGGCAGCGCAAAAAGGAAGAAGGCGGCTGGCGCGCCTGGGTGCCGTGGCCGTACATTCATGCGCAAGATATTGTACTGGGCAATCCGGAAAATATTCCCGGCGATCGTATGGTCAGCCTGCAACGTGTCGAACTCAGCATCGCTCCCCTGGCGTTGTTACATAAAGAGGTGCTGATCCCGCGCATCTGGCTGCAGCGGCCCGACGCACGGTTACAGCGTCTGGCCAATGGCGAGAATAACTGGACATTCAACCTTGCCAGCGGTGGGCAGGATGACCAGAGCGCGGCGTCAGACTGGTCGGTGAATATTCACGATATCGTGTTCGATCGCGGCCAGATAGCGTTTAAGGACGCTACGCTGAAGGCGGATTTCCAGGCGACGATCGACCCGCTGGGCAAGCCGCTGCCATTTAGCCAGGTCACCGGCAAGAAGGAGGAGGGCCAGGTCATTACGCCGGACTATGTATTCGGCTGGCAGGTAAAAGGCAAATACAACGGCGAACCGCTGAGCGGCAGCGGTAAGATCGGCGGCATGCTGTCGTTACAGAATGCCGGCCTGCCGTTCCCGCTGCAGGCTGATATACGCTCCGGCGCGACCCGCGTAGCGGTAGCGGGCACCTTGACCGACCCGTTAAATCTCGGCGGGCTTGATCTACAGCTGAAGTTTTCCGGCGACAGTCTGGGCAATCTGTATGGCCTGACCGGCGTGCTGTTGCCCAATACGCCGCCGTATGCCACCGACGGACATCTGACGGCCCGTTTGCATGAAAAGGGCGGCGCGGTTTATCGCTATCAAAATTTCAGCGGCAAGATTGGCGACAGCGATATCCACGGCGATCTGCGCTATGTCGCCAGCCGGCCACGGCCGAGCCTGAGCGGTAATGTGCTCTCTAAACAGCTGCGCTTCGCCGATCTGGCGCCGCTGATCGGCGCTGACAGCAATGCAGCCAAGGCCGGCCGCGGCGAGAAAACGCGGCAGCCGGCGGATAAGGCGCTGCCGGTCGCAACGTTTGCCACCCAAAGCTGGGGCGTGATGAACGCCGACGTCAAATTTACCGCCAAACGTATTGAGCATGGCGATGCCTTGCCGTTAAGCGATCTGTACACCCATCTGCGGCTGGAGAACGGCGTGATTCTGCTGGACCCGCTGCGCTTTGGCGTGGCGGGCGGCAACCTGAATTCAACCGTGCGGCTGGACGGCAGCAAGCAGCCGATGCGTGGGCGGATGGATATGCACGCCCGCAATTTCCAGTTGAAGAAACTGCTGCCGAATGTGGAATCGATGAAGCGCAGCCTGGGAGAACTGAACGGCGACGCGAAGTTAACCGGCAGCGGTAACTCGGTGGCGGCGCTGTTGGGCAGCAGCAGCGGCGATCTGCGTCTGCTGGTTAACGACGGTATGATCAGTCGCAGCCTGATGGAGATTCTGGGCCTCAACGTTGGTAATTATCTGGTGGCGCAGATCTTCGGCGATGACGAAGTGGGTATCAACTGCGCGGCGGCGGACGTCGGTATACGTAGCGGCGTGGCTGCGCCGCGGCTGTTTGTATTCGATACCGAGAACGCCATCATCAATATTACCGGCAACGCCAACTTCGCCAACGAACGGCTGGATCTGTCCATCGATCCGGAGAGTAAGGGCATGCGCGTGCTGACGCTGCGCTCGCCGCTGTATGTGAAAGGCACCTTTAAGCATCCGGACGCCGGCGTGAAAGCCGGGCCGCTGATTGCGCGCGGAGCGGCGGCCGTGGCGCTGGGCGTGGTGGTGACGCCGGCTGCCGCCCTGTTGGCGCTGGTGTCGCCCAGCGACGGCGCCGATGCCAATCAGTGCGGGCAGGTGCTCAAGCAGATGAAGAAGAAAAAGTAACTGCGCCTCAGGGACGCGGCTGCAGCAGCGTACAGTCGTGGTCCTGAAGCTCCTCCGCCGAGGCCAGGTTGAGGCTCAGCAGATTGCGCTCGGTGGCCAGCAGCAGAAAATCACCGTTTGGCAAGGCGGTCATCGCCAGGCCGTAGCGCCCCATCTGTTGGCTGGCTCCGGCGACGCCGCTCGCCAGCAGGCGAAACGCCCCCTGCTGTGCCAGCTCGCCTGGCGTCACCCGCCGTACCCGATAGTCGTGTTGCAACAACCCGCCGGGCAGCGGCTGCCAGCGTGGGGTGAAGGTTTGTTCTGCCTGCGCCAGACGTTTTTTCACCGTCGGCGCCAGGCAGGAGATATGGATATGCAGCTGGTTTTGCGTGCGGCCATATTCGGAATTGATGGCCAGCGAAATGGCCGCATCGTCGATAGGTTTACCGTATTTTTCCGCCATAAAGCGGCGTGCCTGCCAGGCCAGCAGAAAGAAGTTGGGCGCCGTCGGTGTCAGCAGCTCCGGGCTCTCAATGCCGGTGATTTTTGCCGTCGGCATCAGCAGGTACTGCAACGGGCCATTACGATCTTTAAACACCACGGCGCCGTGCTGCGGGTCGACCTGCGCGCAGGGCGCCGGGTTGTTGTGCTGCTGCTGATTCGGCAGACATTGTTGGCTGACGATGCGCCACAGTGCGTCGGGATGCGCGGGCTTCAGCCAGAGATAGAGCGCAAGAATGACCAGCGCCAATAGGATGAACAGCAGTAATAGCCGGCGGCGCAGTGTCATCATCGGTATCCGAATTGGGAATAAAGAAGGCAGGATAAACGCTTTTGATGACAGAAAACAGCGGCCCGCAGGAGGCGGGCCACTGAGGTGGTTACAGCGACTGGTGGCGGGTTTCTTTCATCAAAAGCAGGGCAAGCAGCGTCAGCGTCGCCATT
Source organism: Serratia sp. JUb9 (assembly GCF_014298095.1). Lineage (NCBI taxonomy): Bacteria > Pseudomonadati > Pseudomonadota > Gammaproteobacteria > Enterobacterales > Yersiniaceae > Serratia > Serratia sp. JUb9. Next base: position 162,425 of record NZ_CP060416.1, read on the forward strand.
GCCGCCAGATACATCCCGACGTAGAACAGGCCGTAGTTGGCGTTCAGCCAGGTGGCGATATAGGGCGCGACCGACGCGCCAAGAATTGAGGCGACGTTGTAGGAGAAAGAAGCCCCGGTATAGCGCACTTCGGTCGGGAACAGCTCCGGCAGCAGCGCGCCCATCGGGCCGAAGGTCAGCCCCATAATGCTCAGACCACACAGCAGGAAAGCCATCACCAGCGCCTGATTGCCAGAGCCGAGCATGGTCGGGAACAGGAAGGCGAAACCGATCATCAGCAGCGTAATCACCACCATGGTTTTACGACGGCCGTAGGCGTCCGCCAGCAGGCCGGCGATAGGCACCATCACGCCAAAACCGATCACCGCCAGCATCAGCATCCACAGGAAACTTTCCCGTGAGTAGCCGAGGCCCAGCGGCTGTGCGGCGGTGCCGTAGGTCATGGAGTAGACGGTCATCAGATAGAACAGCGTATAGGTCGCCAGCATAATGAAGGTGCCCAGAATGGTGACCTTCAGATGTTTGCTGAGCAGGGTGCCGAGCGGGATCTTCACCTGCTTGCCGGCCTTCACCGCTTTGGCGAACACCGGCGTTTCATGCAGGGACACGCGCACGTACAGGCCGATCAACACCAGCACCGCGGAAAGGATAAACGGCAGGCGCCAGCCCCACTCCATAAACTGTTGGTCGGTCAACAGCCAGGAGAGCAGCAGGAAGGTGCCGTTGGCGAAGAAAAAGCCGATCGGTGCGCCCAGCTGCGGGAAGGATCCATACAGTGCGCGTTTGCGCGGCGGGGCGTTTTCGGTCGCCAGCAGCGCCGCGCCACCCCATTCACCGCCGAGCCCCAGACCCTGGCCAAAACGCGCCAGCGCCAGCAGCAGCGGGGCGAAGATGCCGATGGTTTCATAGCTCGGCAGCAGCCCGATCAACACGGTGGAAATGCCCATGGTCAGCAGCGAGGCGACCAACGTAGCCTTGCGCCCGACGCGATCGCCAAAGTGGCCGAAGAGCGCTGAGCCGATCGGACGGGCGACGAAGGCGACGGCAAAAGTCGCCAGCGACTGCAGGGTGGCGGTGGTCGGGTCACCCTGCGGGAAGAAGATATGCGGGAACACCAATACCGCGGCGGTGGCGTAGATGTAGAAGTCGAAGAATTCGATAGCGGTGCCGATCAGCGAAGCGACCAGCACTTTTCCCCGGGAATTGATTGGTGCGGACGCGTCGTTGGCGTCGGCGGATGTTGTGATGGTGGCTTGCATAGTTATTTCTTATGTTTTCATTATGTAAAAGGCCATCTTATGCCACAGCAAAACCCCTTTTCAATGGCGTAACTTTGTACAATGCGGGAAATAAACGCTTAATAAGATTAAAGTTTTACCTTTGTGTTTATCTGTGGAGTTTAACGTCACAAAAATAAGGCAAAGCAGTGGGAATGGCTGGAAAAGGCGGAAAGAAAAGTAGATGAGTAGTGTGTTGTGCTGCTTTTGGCTGAGCCGCAAGCTGTTTATCAGATTTATATTCTGATTTTGTCGCGTATTTTTGGCATAAAAAACCGGTCATAGGCTGATGACCGGTATATTCATGCGATTGGCCGGCTGCCGTTATGGCTTGGCCGATGGTGATTTATCGTCCTTATACTGCGCGGTGGCGATCCAGGCGGCGCAAAACAGCGTCAGGCGGGCAAAAAAGTAGAAGAAGGCCATCAGGCCGATCACCGATCCAAATGCCGCGCCGGACGGAGATTTTGCCACCTGCGGCAGCGTCATGGTCATCACGAACTTGATCACTTCAAAGCCGATGGCGGCCATCAGCGTGCCGCGGAACAGCGCTTTCTTATTAGGTTTGTGGCGCGGCAGCATCCAGAAAATCCATAGGAACAGCAGATAGTTGGCGAAGATGGAGATGGACAGCGCAATCAGCGTCATCGCCGGGCGCAGCCAGTCGATGCCGTCCAGCCCCAGCGCGCGCACGATGGCCGCCTGCGCCGAACCGGCGATTGAGGTCAGCGACAGCGTGACGATCAGCGCCACCACCAGACCGGTCAGCGAGATAAAGTCGCGGGTGTATTTAAAGTAGATTTTTTCCTGATCCTGCGGATTACGCTCCCAGACGTCGCGCGACTGGGCGCGAATCGCTTCGCGCAGGTTGCCCATCCAGCTGATACCGGAGTAGAGCGCCAGCGCCAGACCGGTCAGGCCAACGGTGGTGCGCTGCTGGATGGCGGTATTGACGGTGTTTTTCAGCGTATTGGCCAGCGTCGGGTCGCTGATGCTGCCGACGATTTTGTCGATAAGTTCGGTCAGCAGATCCTGATTGGAGGCCAGCACAAAACCTACCGCGGCGAACGACACCATCAGAATGGGGATCAGCGACAGGAAAGAGAAGTAGGTAATGGCGGCGCCGAACTGGCTGCCCAGCCGGTCATTAAAGCGCTCGGCCGCGCGCAGCAGGTGGGCAATGCCCGGTCTGGCCTTGATATGTTCAACCAGACGGGAAAAACCGGAGATGCCCTTGTCAATTTTGTGGTTCCCGGTCTTGATGTCGATCAGCGGCTTGGCTGATTCTTCCGTTTGGCGCGGTTGGGAAGTGTTCTCGGATCCTGTAGGCATTACGTCACGCTTTCCTTATATAAAAACCTATAACCTTCACCATTATAGCCAAACCGGCCATGGATTTGACCCCGACGAAGGGAATTGGCGTTTTTGCGGGCTTCATGTGCGGTAGCGCACATTAAAAGTGATAAAAACCAGACGCTGAGGTAAATTAGACTGCGCAATTAATCAGCGCGTGTTACCTTATTTATCCCGCTTTTTTTCGTTATGGGATACATCTTGTCAAAGGGCAGACGCTATCTCCATAATTTGCTCATAATTGATGAATAAACCCTTTTTTGGTTTTAAAAAGTTTACACTCCTTCGCATTAATCTATATTCTTGAGCCTATTATTATCTCCGACGACACGATGAGCCTGTTAAGTACAGCGCTCCTGATAAAGAATATTTTAAGGAAATAATTATGCGTAAACTGACTGCTTTATTTGTTGCCTCTACCCTGGCGCTGGGTTCTGCTTCTATGGCTTTTGCGGCCGATACCGCCACCACCGCGGCAGCAGATAGCGCGCCGATGAAAATGATGCACCACAAGGGGAAAGGCGGCCCGTTCGCGGGGCTGAACCTGACCGAGCAGCAGCGCCAGCAAATGCGCGACATTATGAAAGAAGCGCACCAGAATCGCGGTCATGGCATGAAAGAGCAGCGTCAGGCGCTGCATACGTTAGTGGCTTCCGACAGCTTTGATGAAGCCAAAGCCAAAGCGCAAATTGACACTATCAGCAAAGCGCAGTCCGAACGCATGCTGGCGCGCGCCAAGGCCGAAAATAAAATGTATAACCTGTTAACGCCAGAGCAGAAAAAACAATACAATGAGAATTATCAGAAACACGAAAAGAAAATGATGGAGCACATGAATAAAATGAAAGCGCAGCACGAGGCTGCCGAGTAATTAATAGTGTGATGTGCAAAATAACAAGGCCAGATTATTCTGGCCTTTTTTTATATTTTTTTGCCATGCGCCATCCTGGCGAGAACAATGGCCTTAGTGATTTTTTTTCACCGTGGTGATGTCATGAAACTGCGCCACCACGATGTCGGCAAACCGTGCGTCGTTGATGTGATAGGGCGTTTTAATCAGCCGGCGTCGCGTGGTCTGCACCAGAGTTTGTTCCAGCGCGTCGGTAAAGGCGCGCAGCGCCAGCGGATCCCAAAAAGGTTGGCCGGGCGCATCCAGCGACGAGAGCCCGCCTTCCGGTACCACAAAACGGATTTCCCCCGGGCAGGCGTTCAGCTTTTCGCCAATCCAACGCCCGATATGGGCATTTTCCTCAGCGGTGGTGCGCATCAGCGTCACCTGGGTGTTGTGGTTATAAAAATGTCGGTCGGCATAGCGTGCCGGAATGGTTTTGGGATGGCCGAAATTAATCATATCCATGGCACCGCAGGACAGCACGCAGGGAATACCGGTGCGGGCAATAGCGCCAAAACGGTCTTCGTTACAGGCCAGCACGCCGTCGAACAGATAATCGCTCACCTCGGTGGTGGTCAGATCCAGCACCGCATTCAATAGCTGGCTGTCGATCAGCTTTTCCATGGCCTGTCCACCGCTGCCGGTGGCGTGAAACACCAGGCAGTCCCATTGCGCCTCAATGGCGCGGGTCACGGCCTGGATGCACGGCGTTGTCACGCCAAACATGGTCAAACCGGTGGCGGGTTTGCTGAGCACGTCTTCATCGGTATGGAAACGCACCGCGCCGGCGATCTGGTGGGCGGCGTTGCCCAGCACCTTGCGTGAAATACGGTTCAGGCCGGCAATGTCGGTCACGGAATACAGCATGGCGATATCGCTGGCGCCGACGTAGCCGGAAACGTCCCCGGCAGCCATACTGGAGACCATCAGCTTGGGCAGGCCGATAGGCAGCTGCTGCATTGCCGGCGTGATCATGGCTGTGCCACCGGAGCCGCCCATGCCCAACAGAGCGGCGACGTCGTTGCGCGACAGCATAAAGCGTTCGAAAGCAATGGCCATGGCGGCGATCGCCTGACCACGATTATGACAAAAGACGGCGGTTGCGCCTTCCGGATGAAAAGCGGCTACGTCGGCCGCCGAAATGTCGGCCGGGTAGCGTGCGGGCATGTTGTGAGTGGAAAGATCGACGGTGATGGTGGGTAAACCGAGGCTGTCAATCAAACCACGCACATACGCCAACTCTTGTCCTTTGGTATCTGCTGTGGTAGCAATATAGACAAAGGTTGGGGTATTTCTCATCGTCTGTTCCTGAAAAAAGGTCGGCTATGAGGGCCGAACTGGTTGTTTCTAATGATAACTTATAATATTAATTTGGAACCCTGGTGTTGATACAATAAGATACAGCCGATGAATTTATATACATAATGAGACGGCAGTATCATTAATGCAAGCCTTTTTTGACGATAAATGAGACGAGGGTCTCATTTTTTGTATTTATAGTTCGCTTTTGCGACGCTGGAAGGGCCAGGATCCTGCCAGTCAGGTTTTTCATTATGCCGCCTGTGAGCCGGCATGATTTGTGTGAGGTCGATGTGTCGCTATCCGCTTTTCCCGCACCGCGGGATGAACCCCTAACCCATACGCGCGCCAGAACGCGCAAATTGCTGCTTGCCAGCGCGATGGAGCTGTACGATGACGGCGCGTTCCCGTCGATTACCGAACTGGCGGCTCACGCGCAGGTATCCCGCGCTACCGCCTATCGTTATTTCCCGACGCAAAGCGCCCTGATTACCGCCGTGGTGGCTGAAAGTCTGGGGCCGATTTTGCAGTGGGAGCCAAATGATGACGATGCGCTGCTGCGCATTCAGCAGTTGCTGGCGTTTGCTTACCCGCAAATGGAGCAGCACGAAGGCGCGCTGCGTGCGGCGTTGCAACTTTCCCTGCAACAGTGGGCCAATGCCACGCCGGGGGAGAAATTCGTGCGTGGTAACCGTAAACGCCTGCTGAAATTGGCGGTAGAGCCGTTGCAGGATAAATTGCCTCCGGAGGCGCTGCAGCGCGTGATCCACGCTTTCTCACTGATTTACGGTTCAGAAGTTTTTCTGGTATTGAAAGATATTTGGGGACTGGAGCTGAGCGGTATTCAGGACGTGACTCAGTGGATGGCGAAGGCGATTATTCGTCAGGCCGAAGAAGATGTGCGCAACAGCAAAAAATAACCAGCAGGATAATCCATTTTTAGCGTGATGCCGGCGTTGAATGTAGAATTATTCACTAAATGAATAGGCTATGTAGTTATAATTTTTACTGATAATAACTAACGCCATATTCTGTTTATATCTTATTTTAGGCAAATAGTTTGCACACAAATCATTTGGTAACTCACTAATAATCATGTAATTATATTTATAGCCGCTCCTCGCCAAATAAGATTAATGCCATGCGATAATTAGTCCCCTTCACTTTTCCACCTCCCTTTCCTTTCCCCGGCCAGCGGAATGTTTTGTCGCAATGGCGTTTACCGTCGTTTTTGCCTGCCGGGCGAAATGACCATTGTTGTGCTTTATTTATTTGGTGTTACAGAAACGTAACACATAAAACCAATAAAACATTTGCAAACAACAATGGACGGTATCTGGGATGGACAGTAAACGTAAAGAGAATAAACCGGTGCGGGCGCCGACGGCGTATACCGCACCGGTGAAGCAGCGTATGCAATTAAGCGCCATCGCCTGTTTTTTAGCGGTGATTGGCAGCGGGGCGCAGGCCGCCTCCTATGTGGAAAATGGTCGGCCAGGCGATGCGGCCAGCTGGCGTAGTAATGAATTTAATGCCGAATGGGGGCTGGGGGCGATTCATGCCGACCAGGCTTACGCCGCCGGTTACACCGGTAAAGGCGTCAAGCTGGGAATATTCGATCAGCCGGTTTATGCCCAGCACCCGGAGTTTGCCAGCCAGGACAAAGTGATCAACCTGGTGACCCAAGGGGTGCGCGAATATACCGACCCTTATATTCCGGTCAAGAAAGGGGACGACTTCCGCTATGACGGGACGCCGAGCGTAGGGTCGGACGGCGAGTTAGGTTCACACGGTACGCACGTCGGCGGTATTGCCGCCGGTAACCGTGACGGCGGAGAAATGCACGGCGTGGCCTTCAATGCGCAAATCATCAGCGCGGAGAACGGCGACCCTGGCCCGGAAGACGGCATTATTCTCGGCAATGACGGGGCGGTATACAAGGCCGGCTGGGATGCGTTGATCGCCAGCGGCGCAAGGATTATCAATAACAGCTGGGGGATCGGCATCACCGATAAGTTTGCCGAGGGCGGATCCGATCCGGCCTATCCCCACTTTACCGTCGACGATGCGCGTAAACAGTTCGAGCAGATCAAACAGATTCTGGGCACCAAACCGGGCGGCGCCTATCAGGGGGCGATTGACGCGGCGCGCAGCGGTATCGTCACCATCTTTGCCGCCGGCAATGACGATAACCTGAATAACCCCGATGCCATGGCCGGACTGGCCTATTTTGTGCCGGATATCGCGCCTAACTGGCTGTCGGTCGCCAGCCTGCAGGATCCTGACGGCACGGGCGATTATGCTATCAGCACCTTCTCTTCCCGCTGCGGTTACACCGCCAGTTTCTGCGTTTCGGCACCAGGGACGAAGGTATACAGTTCGGTCATTGAGGGTACGACCCCGGACAATCTGACCACCGGTTACGCCAAGTACAGCGGCACCTCAATGGCCGCGCCGCACGTTGCCGGCAGCATCGCGGTGCTGATGGAGCGCTTCCCGTATATGACCGGCGCGCAGGTGGCATCGGTGCTGAAAACCACCGCCACCGATATGGGCGATCCCGGTATTGATGCGCTGTACGGCTGGGGGATGATTAACCTCGGCAAGGCGATTAACGGGCCGGGGATGTTCTACACCGAGCAGGATATTCCGGAAGCATTTCGCGTGCCGGATGAAAAAGGCGTGGCCTATGGTTCAGGTCCGTTCGTCGTCGACCTGCCCGGCGTCGGCGCGGTGCTCGATCGGGGCAAACCGACTGAACGGGTGTGTGATGACGTCCATTGCGGCCTGGATATCTGGAGCAATGATATCTCTGGCCACGGCGGCCTGACCAAGCAGGGCATCGGCACGCTGGTGCTGACCGGCGACAACAGCTACAGCGGACCGACGCTGGTCAATCAGGGGCTGCTGGCGGTGAACGGCACGCTGGTGTCGGACGTGACGGTAGGGAACGGCGGGGCGCTCGGCGGCTCGGGCCGTATCGGTTCACTCACCGCCAACGCCGGCGCCACCGTGGCGCCGGGCAACTCGATCGGCACGCTGAACGTCACCAACGACGTGACCTTTGCCGCCGGCTCGCGCTACGCGGTGGAAGCGGCGGCGGACGGCAGCAGCGATCGGATCGTCAGCGGCGGATCGGCGCAGATCGACGGCGGTGAAGTGGCGATGCTGCTGGATCAGCAGAACGTACTGAACGGCGACGCCGGCGGCAGCGCCATCGGCCAGTATGACATTTTACAGGCGCAGCAGGGTATCAGCGGCCAGTTTGACGGCGCGACAACCACTTCGCCGTTCCTGGCGGCCACGCTGTCCACGCAGGGCAACCGGCTGACGGCGGACGTGGCGCGTAACGACACCGCGTTCGCCAGCGTGGCGGCCACGCAGAACGAGCGAGCGGTGGCGACGGCGGCGGATGCGCTGGCGGCGGGCAACCCGGTGTATGAAAGCATTCTGGCCTCCGGCAGCGCCGGGCAGGCGCGGCAGGCGTTCCGCCAGCTGTCGGGGCAGATCCACGCGGATATCGCCTCGGCGCAGGTGAACGACAGCCGTTACCTGCGCGATGCGCTGAACAGCCGCCTGCGTCAGGCGGAAGGGCTGGCGACGTCGCAGGACATCAAGGCGGATGACGGCGGTGCGTGGGCGCAGTTTGTCGGGGCATGGGACCATGCGTCGGGCGACGTGAACGCCACCGGCTATCAGGCCTCGACCTACGGGGTGCTGCTGGGTCTGGATTCGGCCTACGACGACTGGCGTCTGGGTGTGGCGACCGGCTATACCCGCACCTCGCTGGACGGCGGCTACGGCTCGAATGCGGACAGCGACAACTACCACCTGGCGGTATACGGCAGCAAACAGTACGGCGATTTGGCGCTGCGTGCCGGTGGGTCTTACACCTGGCACCGGTTTGATACGGCGCGCTCGGTGAACTACGGGCTGCAGTCGGACCGCGCGACGGCGAAATACAGCGCGCGCACCGAGCAGCTGTTCGCGGAAGCGGGCTACAGCGTGCAGGGCGAATGGGTGAACCTGGAGCCGTTCGCCAATCTGGCGTACATCAACTTCCAGAACAACGGCATCAGCGAAGACGGCGGCGCAGCGGCACTGCACGGTGACAAGCAGCACACGGACGCCACGGTGTCGACGCTGGGCCTGCGTGCGGACCATCAGTGGCAGCTGAGCCGTGAAACGGCGGTGACGCTGCGCGGTGAGGCGGGCTGGCAGCATCAGTATGGTGAACTGGAGCGCGGCACCGGGCTGAAGTTCCGCGGCGGTAATGCGGCGTTCGTCAGCAACAGCGTGCCGGTATCGCGCGACGGCTTGCTGCTGAAGGCCAGCGCCGACGTGGCGGTGAGCCAGAACGCGTCGCTGTCGCTGGGCTACGGCGGGTTGCTGTCGGACCGTCATCAGGACAACAGCGTCAACGCCGGCTTCACCTGGCGTTTCTGATCTCATGCCTATCCATCCTTAAACTCAGGGCCGCCCGTTCGGGCGGCCCGATTTCCCATGTGACGTGCAGAACAAATATCAAAGGTAACGGGAATGAAAGCATTTACAGGAAAGAAAAAGCCGACATGGAAACTGAATGCCTTACTGTGTTCACTGTTAGCTGCAGGCAGCGTACAGGCAAACGAGGGGAAAGTCGGAGACCCGGCCAGCTGGCGCAGCGACGAGTTTAACGCCGACTGGGGGCTGGGGGCGATTCATGCCGACCAGGCCTACGCTGCCGGCTACACCGGCAAAGGACAAAAAGTGGGAATTCTGGATACGCCAGTGTATAACCAGCATCCCGAGTTTGCCGGCGACGGCAAGTTGATCAATGTGGTAACGCAGGGCATTCGCGCCTATACCGATCCCCACCGGCCGGGTATTAACGCCGGCGATCCGTTCTATTTCGACGGCAGTTTCCATTTCTACAACGGCGAGACGCTGAGCAATCACGGTGTGCATGTGGCGGGGATCGCTGCCGCCAACCGCGACGGTGCGGGGATGCACGGCGTGGCGTTTGATTCGCAGATTATCAGCGTGGACAACGACAATGACGGTCCGGCCTACGGCGAGTTTCTGGGGCTGGACGGCGCGGTAACCAACGCCGGCTGGCAGGCGATGATCGAAAGCGGTGTACGGGTGATTAATAACAGCTGGGGCGTCAGCATTCCGGATTTCTTGTCCGACGGCGGTAAGGATCCGGATGCGCTGCATTTTGAATTCCATGATGCGCAAGAGCAGTTCAATCAGGTGAAGCCGCTGCTGGGCAGCCTGGCCGGCGCGGGCTATCAGGGGGCGATCGATGCCGCACGCCACAATATTCTGGTGCTGTTTGCCGCGGGCAACGACGGTAACTACAACCAGCCGGACGTCATCAGCGGGTTGGGCTATTTTGTGCCGGATATTGCGCCGAACTGGCTGACCGTCGCCAGCGTGGCGCAGGATGATGCCTCGGCCAATAGCGTGCCTTACACCCTCAGTTCCTTCTCATCCCGCTGTGGTTACACCGCCAGCTTCTGCGTTGCGTCTCCGGGCAGCAAAATTTACAGCGCGGTGGCCAACGGTTCCGATCCACAGCAGCTGACGTCGGACTACGGCAATAAAAACGGTACCTCGATGGCGACGCCGCACGTGACCGGCGCGGTTGCCGTATTGCTGCAGCGTTTCCCTTACCTGTCGACGGCGCAAATTGCCGATGTGTTGAAAACCACCGCCACCGATATGGGAGCACCCGGTATTGACGCGCTGTACGGCTGGGGGATGATTAACCTCGGCAAGGCGATTAACGGGCCGGGGATGTTCTACACCGAGCAGGATATCCCGGAAGCGTTCCGCATTCCCGATGCCGATGGCGTGGCCTATGGCCCGACGCAGTTTGTCGCCAACATTCCGGGCGTGGGGGCGGAAGTGGATAGCGGCACGCGCTATCAGCGTATCTGCGACGATGTACATTGTGGTCTGGAAGTCTATTCGAACGATATTTCCGGCCATGGCGGCCTGACCAAAGAGGGCGCCGGTTCGTTATACCTGACCGGTAATAACAGCTACAGCGGGCCGACGCTGGTCAATCAGGGGCTGCTGGCGGTGAACGGCACGCTGGTGTCGGACGTGACGGTAGGGAACGGCGGGGCGCTCGGCGGCTCGGGCCGTATCGGTTCACTCACCGCCAACGCCGGCGCTACCGTGGCGCCGGGCAACTCGATCGGCACGCTGAACGTCACCAACGACGTGACCTTTGCCGCCGGCTCGCGCTACGCGGTGGAAGCAGCGGCGGACGGCAGCAGCGATCGGATCGTCAGCGGCGGATCGGCGCAGATCGACGGCGGCGAAGTGGCGATGCTGCTGGATCAGCAGAACGTACTGAACGGCGACGCCGGCGGCAGCGCCATCGGCCAGTATGACATTTTACAGGCGCAGCAGGGGATCAGCGGCCAGTTTGACGGCGCGACAACCACTTCGCCGTTCCTGGCGGCCACGCTGTCCACGCAGGGCAACCGGCTGACGGCGGACGTGGCGCGTAACGACACCGCGTTCGCCAGCGTGGCGGCCACGCAGAACGAGCGAGCGGTGGCGACGGCGGCGGATGCGCTGGCGGCGGGCAACCCGGTGTATGAAAGCATTCTGGCCTCCGGCAGCGCCGGGCAGGCGCGGCAGGCGTTCCGCCAGCTGTCGGGGCAGATCCACGCGGATATCGCCTCGGCGCAGGTGAACGACAGCCGTTACCTGCGTGATGCGCTGAACAGCCGCCTGCGTCAGGCGGAAGGGCTGGCGACGTCGCAGGACATCAAGGCGGATGACGGCGGCGCGTGGGCGCAGTTTGTCGGGGCATGGGACCATGCGTCGGGCGACGTGAACGCCACTGGCTATCAGGCCTCGACCTACGGGGTGCTGCTGGGTCTGGATTCGGCCTACGACGACTGGCGTCTGGGTGTGGCGACCGGCTATACCCGCACCTCGCTGGACGGCGGCTACGGCTCGAATGCGGACAGCGACAACTACCACCTGGCGGTATACGGCAGCAAACAGTACGGCGATTTGGCGCTGCGTGCCGGTGGGTCTTACACCTGGCACCGGTTTGATACGGCGCGCTCGGTGAATTACGGGCTGCAGTCGGACCGCGCGACGGCGAAATACAGCGCGCGCACCGAGCAGCTGTTCGCGGAAGCGGGCTATAGCGTGCAGGGCGAATGGGTGAACCTGGAGCCGTTCGCCAATCTGGCGTACATCAACTTCCAGAACAACGGCATCAGCGAAGACGGCGGCGCAGCGGCACTGCACGGTGACAAGCAGCACACGGACGCCACGGTGTCGACGCTGGGCCTGCGTGCGGACCATCAGTGGCAGCTGAGCCGTGAAACGGCGGTGACGCTGCGCGGTGAGGCGGGCTGGCAGCATCAGTATGGTGAACTGGAGCGCGGCACCGGGCTGAAGTTCCGCGGCGGTGATGCGGCGTTCGTCAGCAACAGCGTGCCGGTATCGCGCGACGGCCTGCTGCTGAAGGCCAGCGCGGACGTGGCGGTGAGCCAGAATGCGTCGCTGTCGCTGGGCTACGGCGGGTTGCTGTCGGACCGTCATCAGGACAACAGCGTCAACGCCGGTTTCACCTGGCGCTTCTGATCCCAGGCATATCCATCCTTAAAAACAGGGTCGCCAACGGCGATCCTGTTTTTTTCCGCAGAAAAGTTGCCCTAATCTCCTCTCCTACCGGTAAAATCCCATAAAAAAACGGCCCCCTGATGGGAGCCGGTTCAATGGGGGGTACATCTTTATTATTAGCGATAAAGGCTTTTACTCTGAACGGTGTGCCGTTGTCCTAATGCATACTGTATTTTAGAACCGGCAACCTGAACGAGTTTCCCTGGTGTCGTTATGGTTATAAGTACTGGTGTTTTATTTTTATAGTGTGTTGCTGTGTGTAGCTTTTGATACCATGTTTGACTATAAAACATGGTGTGTCAAGCAATGTTTGAGATTAATCTTGCATATGATGCTAATATTGAATGATGTTCGAACACGATAACATGTCAAAGCGACTGAAAAATTAGAAAAAATCGAAGGAAAAAATGGATAACAATCATCAAAAATTCGATTCGCAGTCGATTGCAAACCGGGTCAGAGAACTCTTTCTTCATCACGGGATCGGTAAACGTCAGCAAGCAAAGGAGCTTAGCCGTATTCTGGCGCTAAGTTTTTCCCATGCCCACCGCAAGCTGAAAGGGCAGAGCCCCTGGACGCTGGAACAGATCAACAGCGTCGCGGCGGCGCTGGACGAAACGCCGGCGGCCATTGTGGATATCAACGTGGAGAATGAGCCTCCTGCGCAAACTATTGCACGAGATGCCATCTTTTCGCCGGCCGGGATGACGATTCCTTGCGTGGCATACATCGGCAGCGAAGTCAGCGGCGGGCGTTTTTCTGAATATGTCGCGCAGCAGGAAGACGAAAAGTGGGTGATTTACCGGGCCGATGAGGCGCCGGCCGGCAGCCGCTATTGCGTGGAGCTGATCGAGATTCGTCCGACGAATGTCGACGATGAGCGGTTAAGCATCGCGGTGCTGGATGATTCGCATCAGGCGGCGGATGAACTGGCCAAATACCTGAACAGCCGCGGTTTTAACGCCGTTGCTTTTTACGATGTTCAGACGTTCAAACAGGCGCTGAGCCGCAGCCTGTTCGACGGTTACGTGGTTGACTGGCTGATCGGGCAGGAAACCTCTGAGCAGTGCATCGAAGCAATTCGCGCCTCCGATAACCCGGATGCGCCGGTATTGGTATTGACCGGCCAACTGGGCACCGGGCTGCGCGAGTCAGAAATCGCCAAGGCAATGCGCGATTATGACGTGCTTGGCCCGTATGAAAAACCGGTGCGGCTGCATGTGATTGAAGCCGCGCTGCAGCGCTGTTTTAACCTTTAAGGAACAGGGCGGACAGTGCGGTGGACAGCGCTTCCAGCCGCACGGGTTTTATCAGGTAATCATCAAACAGCGCGCGTTGCTCCAGCGTCAGCAGCTCCGGCGTCTGGGCGCTGATGCCGATAATCGGAATATGGCGGTTGGGGCCGCGTTGGCCGCGCAGCTTTTTCGCCAGCGCCGCGCCGTCGATACCCGGCATTTGTAAATCCAGCAACAGCACATCGTAAGGCCGGCGCAGCAGCTTTTGCAGCGCGCGCTCTGATGAATCGCACAGCTCGTGCTGATAGCCCAGTTTATCCAGCAGGGCGGCGAAGGCTTCTCCCACCGATCTGTTGTCGTCCACTACCAGCACCTGCTGTTCTTTCATCGCCATATCGGACAGCGCCTGCGGCTGCGCCTCTTCTTCCGTCTGATCTTCGCTGACTTCCACCGGAATGCTGACGATAAAGGTGCTGCCTTTTCCCTGTTCGCTGTAAACGGTAACGGTGCCCTGCAGCAGCGCGACCAGGCCGCGTACGATCGCCAGCCCCATGCCGACGCCGCCGTACTGTTTGGTATTCGACTGATCCAACTGGGTAAACGGCTGGAATATCTGCCCCAGCTTTTCCTCTTCCATCCCGATACCGGTATCGGTCACTTCCAACATCAGCGCATTGCCGCCGGTTTGGCGACGCAGGCAGCCGTGCACGGTGATGGTGCCGCTTTCGGTGTATTTGAAGGCGTTGGTCAGCAGATTGACCAGAATCTGGCGGATGCGCAGCGGATCGGAATACATTTGCGCGTGGCTGAAGTCGACCTCGCACAACAATGTGATCTGCTCTTTGCTCATCAGCATGCCGACTTCATCGGTGGTTTGCTGAATCAGTTGCTCAGCATTGAACGGCATAATGCGCAGTTCCATCATGCCGCTGTCCAGATGCGCGTAGTCGGTCAAATCCTTCATCTGGGTTTCAATCTGCTGTGCGGCGGTTTCCAGCCGCTGGAAGGTATCAACGTGCTCGGTGGACACATTGGTATTCATCAATACGTCAATGGCGGACATAATGCTCTGCAGCGAGGTACGCAGCTCATGGCCGATAGCGCCGAGGAAGGCGTTTTTCGAGTGCGTGGCTTTTTCCGCCTCGATGGCCTTGGCCTGCTGCTGAATGGTAATGCGCTGCTGGCGCAGGACTATCAGCGTAATGGCGACCAGCGCAATCACCGAGAACATGATGATCACCAGGCCGTAGAAAATAATATGGCGCTTCTCAATATAGTCGTTGTAGGCGACGGTGCGCTGCTTCACTTCCGCATGGTCGGCCAGGTTGGCCATCTTGACCGCAAACGGCTTCATCTGCTGCATGGACTGGGTAATTTCCTGCAGGTTCGGCGGAGAGGCGCTGATCAGATGGTCGAGCTGATTCATTTGCGCCACCATCTGCTTAATCACCTCGGGATAGCCGGCTTCGCGGTACAGCGGCTGGGTGGATTCCGATACGGTCTCCAGCACGTAAAAGCGCGAATAGAGAATTTCGAACCTGAGCCTTAACGCGTCGATATCCACCTTGGGCGCATTCTTCAGCTGTTCCACATAGGTTTCGAACTCCGCCAGCTTGATGGAGAACTTCGCGATCGACCACGAGTAGTTTTCCTGCGTACCGGCGATGGCGTACAACCCCTTTTTCGACAGCGTGGCGCTGTAGTAATACAGGGTGATGGTGGAAGCCACAATGAACAGGGCGGCGAAAATGGCCGGAATCGCCAGCCGGCTGCCGTTCTTGAACTGGGTCAGCTTCATTTAATCACGATCCTGTTGACCTGCCAGATAAAGCGCGAGTTATACAGCGGCGAATTTAACTCCGGGCCGCTTTCATCGCGTGGATAAACCAGAAACAGCGGGCCGAAGTTGCGGATCTTCAACATTTCCCCGTCCATTTTATAGGCCAGGATAATGTTGTATTTCTCCACGTCGGACAGCGGAATATCGATGTAATAGTCGTTCAGCGCATGCATCGACAGCGTCTGCCCCTTGGCGCCCACTTTTTTCAGGATGTCCGCAACCGCTACGCCGTCGAATTTACGCCGCGGCGTCCACGAGGTGGAGGTGGAAATCGAGTTGACCGGCATGGCGAACAGATCCTGGTCGCTAAACACATAGCGTTTGTTGGCCGTATCGGTGAAATGGCTGATATTGCCAGAAACTTCCAGAGTAAAACTTAACGCGGAGGTTTGGGTGGCGATCAGGGCGAAGAGCGCCAGGGTAAGGGTTCTGATCAGGGTCGACAGCATCGGGAATTTCTCCGCAATGAAAGGCAAGGGGCCAAGAGATAAATTTAGCAGGCTAAACAGTGACAGAAAACCGCGAATTATTCAGGCGGCTGATGCAGAGGCAGCCCGGGCCGGCAAATCTTCCCGTTAACCGGGAATAGCACGTGGCGATTGAGACAAGAATATCACATGTTCCCGGCATTTCGATGCGTAGTCGTGGTGTTTAGCGCGGATTACGCCGCAGAACGTCTGGCAGGCCAGCGGTACGACGGGCGGCTGTAATGACGGCAGCGCTGGCGGAATCGCTGTGCTACCGCCGGTTTGCGCGGTATGAAAACTTTACGCATTGGAAAGTATCGCACGCGGGCGGGCAGGCGGCCGGGACAAAAAAAGCCGGTTGCGATGGGCAACCGGCCTTGATGCAGGGCTAAACCGCAGGGGCTTAGCGCATGGTGACGAACTCTTCCGCCGCCGTTGGGTGGATGGCCACCGTATTGTCGAAGTCCTGCTTGGTGGCGCCCATCTTCACGGCGACCGCAAAGCCCTGCAGGATCTCGTCCATACCGAAGCCGATGCCGTGCACGCCGACGATCTTCTCATTCTCGCCCACGCAGACCAGCTTCATACGGCAAGGCTGGCGGTGCTGGGTCACGGCGCTGTACATGGCGGTAAAGGAGGATTTGTACACCTTCACGCTGTCTTCGCCATATTTTTCCTTCGCTTCCGGCTCGCTCAGGCCGATGGTGCCGATCGGCGGGTGGCTGAACACCACGGTCGGGATATTGCTGTAGTCCAGGTGCTCGTTCGGCTTGTTGTTGAACAGGCGCTCGGACAGGCGGCGGCCGGCGGCCACGGCGACCGGCGTCAGTTCAACCGCGCCGGTGTTGTCGCCGACGGCGTAGATGCCCGGTACGTTGGTGTTCTGGAACTGGTCGACGTTGATGTAGCCCCGGTCATTGGTCTGCACGCCGGTCACTGCCAGGTTCAGGTTATCGGTCGCCGGTTCGCGGCCGATCGCCCAGACCAGGCTGTCGACGGTAAATTCGCTGCCGTTTTCCAGCTGCAGGGTCAGGCTGCCGTCGGCATTTTTCACTACCGCTTTTGGCACCGATTCGGTGTGCAGGCTTGGCCCTTCGGTGTTCATCACTTCCACCAGCGTCTCGACGATCAGCGGATCGAAGCTGCGCAGCGGCGCGTGCTTACGCACGAACAGGTGAGTTTCCGCGCCCAACGCGTTCATCACGCCGGCGATCTCAACGGCGATATAGCCGGCGCCCACCACGGCGACGCGTTTTGGCATCTCGTCGAGTTCAAAGAAGCCGTCGGAGTCGATACCGTATTCCGCGCCCGGAATGTCAGGGTGGCTCGGGCGACCGCCGGTGGCGATCAGAATATGGTCGGCGGTGATTTGCTCGCCGTTGACTTCCACGGTATGCGCGTCGATAAAGCGGGCGAAGCCCTTGATCACGTCGACCTTGTTTTTGCCCAGCACGTTGTCGTACGAGTTGTGGATACGGTCGATATAGGCGGTACGGTTGGCGACCAGCTTTTTCCAGTCAAACGCGTTGACCGTGGTGTCAAAGCCGTAGTCCGGGCCGTACTGGTGAATCGCCTCGGCGATCTGCGCCGCATGCCACATCACTTTTTTCGGTACACAACCCACGTTGACGCAGGTGCCGCCAAGTTCTTTGGCCTCAATCAGCGCACATTTCTGGCCATACATGGCTGCCCGGTTGATCGATGCGATACCGCCGCTGCCGCCGCCAATTGCTAGATAATCGTAATGTTTCGTCATCTGGGTTTTCCATGAGTTGTGTAAATTGAAGAGGATAGAGTTTAACGCCTGAGGTGGGTTTGTCGCAAAGATTGCGTCGATGGCTGTGATAGGCGTGGACGCAGGCGCGGCGTGCGCGCCTGCGGCGACCGGTTACTCCGGCACCACCCAATTGACCAGATGGTGGCCGATGCCGGACGGCACCAGCGTTTTGTGCAGCCACGGCAGTACGTTCTGCATCTGCTGCTCCAGCTTCCACGGCGGGTTGATCACAATCATGCCGGAGGCGGTCATGCCGCGCTGATCGCTGTCCGGTTTCACCGCCAGCTCGATTTGCAGAATGCGGCGGATGCCGGTGGCCTCCAACTCTTTCAGCAGGCGTTTGATCTGCTGGCGCAGCACCACCGGATACCACAGCGCATAGGTGCCGGTAGCGAAGCGTTTATAGCCTTCCTGGATGCCTTTCACCACGTCCTGATAGTCGGTTTTCATTTCATACGGTGGGTCCATCAGGATCAGACCACGGCGCGACGGCGGCGGCAGCTGCGATTTCAGCTGCTGATAGCCGTCTGCGCGCTGCACCTTGGCGCGTTCGTCTTTCTGGAATTCGCCGCGCAGCAGCGGGAAATCGCTCGGGTGCAGCTCGGTCAGGTGGATCTTGTCCTGCGGGCGCAGCAGCTGACGGGCGATCAGCGGCGATCCCGGATAATAACGCAGCGATCCGCTGCGGTTCAGGTGCTGCACCACGCCCATATAGGCCTCCAGCTCTGCCGGCAGATCGTCGCGTTGCCACAGCAGGCCGATGCCTTCCAGATATTCACCGGTGCGTTCGGCGTGTTCGCCGCTCAGCTGATAGCGCCCCGCGCCGGAGTGGGTATCCAAATACAGGAACGGTTTCTCTTTTTCTTTCAGCGACTCAATGATCAGGCTCTGAACGGTGTGCTTCAGCACGTCGGCGTGGTTGCCGGCGTGAAAACTGTGGCGGTAACTTAGCATGGCGTTTGGTAATTCCTTGTGCTCCGTCTGCGGAGCGTGCTCGATAAGGCAGTCATCTGCACACAGTATAAACTGTTCGCAGGGGAAAAAGTGAAATGCATTGTCAGCCAATGAGGGAAGCCAGGAATGACGAGTAAACAGAACATATTGGAGCAATATCCCGACGCATTGCGCTGGGCGTTCGGCGACAGCCCGCAGCTGGCGGATGAACTGCTGCAGCTGGTAATCGCGGGAGAGAAAACGGCAACCTGCAGTTCTTACGTTGCCTACCGGCAGGAGAAAGCGCCGCTGGTCGGCGACTACAGCGTGATTCTGGACGGCAGGGGCGAGGCGCGCTGCGTGATCCGCACGCGTTCGCTTTTGCTGATCCGTTACTGCGACGTCAGCGCCGAGCTGGCAGCAAAAGAGGGAGAAGGGGATAAAAGCCTGGCCTGCTGGCGCCAGGGGCATCAGGCGTTTTTCACCCGCGAAGGCACCTTTGCGCCGGATATGTGGCTGGTGTTTGAGGAGTTTGATCGGGTGGCGGTTCTTGAGGGGGAATGAACAAGGCTGTACTCGGGCGGCGTGTGCATCGCGAGGCTGACATGTGTCGCCAGCCTTATCGACGGCAAATGTATTAGCGTTTTTTCGCTTTAAACTCAAACGTGGCGATGATATGTATGATCGCAAATGCTAATGCGGAGTAGCGCAGAAGCCAGTTATCACTGATCCATTGAGTTGAATCTGTAATAAATAAAGCTCTGCCATTGGCAAATATTATGAATTGCCAGGTGGCCAATACCCAGCCCACTATCATGAGTATTGTCGCGGGTAATTTGTTGTCCGTGGGCCTGTATTTCAGCTTTATGCTAAGAAAAAACAAGGCGACTAATGCTGAAAGAATGTAGTAAAACCACATTAATGACCCCCTGAGCCTTTATGATAAATTGTTTCTATTGTGGCGCCATCAGCTGCGATTTCTAAACCCATGGCACCTTTTCCCATGTTTCGCCATGCTCTAACATAATCTGTATTTATATAGTTAAATAAACGCCAAGCTTCCGGCTTCAGAGACATTCTCAATGCTCCATACCCAGAAAGGAGCAAATCTACTCCACCATATACAATATCTGCTTTATCCTCATCATACCCAAAGAAAGATGCGGAAGCCCGGTAAGCTATTCGGGCAGGACCTATGACATTTTTTCCTAAAAACAATATGTGAGCATTTTCATAAACATTGTTGATACCATTGACCATCAATAATGTGCCAGGAACAACGGCGACGCCGGTCCAATCTAGTCCTATTCCTAGAATTATCTGCCCTATACCTGATAGAAGACCAATCCCTGCTAAGACATATTTTGATGAATTGCCATCAAATTTCTTTTTCATCACAGCGTAGGGCGTAACTTTATTAGCCCTAAGCATGTTTTCCTGTTGTTGTAACGCGTGATACTCTTGCTTCAACTCTTGTATGGCAAGAGTTGAAGCTTTACCTGATTCTTGACACTTTTCAATTTTATTATTCACAAAGCATAATATTTCGTGTCTGAATTTATTTGCTAACGTATTATCTTTTATGAAGTCACGACTCACCCTATTAGATAATTCGAGTAATGAACGGCCGTGTTGGCGTGCCATTACTTGTGAATAACTATTGAGCCTTTGATTAAAACCTAGTGGATTATCCATAATTTTCCCTAAGTGGTCCTCTATAACATTGTGAGCAACATAACTAATCATAACATGGTGAGCAATGTATAAAATACCTGATGAAGTCTCGGTTAGGGGGGAACCAAGCTGTGGCAGAGGATATTGGCATATGAAAGTTAAAAAATGGGTGAATAAATCGTCTCACTATTGGCCCTGCCATTGATTTTCCTGCCGTCTGGCACCATGTTAATCCTTACACACGCATTTTCAGGCCGGCCAGGCGTGGCCGGCCCCAACGATAATCAGGACTGCCCTATGACAAATCCGTTGCTGACACCGTTTTCCCTGCCGCCGTTCTCCGCTATCCGTCCGGAAGATATTGTGCCGGCGGTGCAATCCGCACTGGCCGATTGCCGCGCTGAAGTTGAGCGGGTGGTGGCGCAGCCGGGGCCGTTCACCTGGGACAACCTGGTGCAACCGCTGGCGGAAGTGGACGATCGCCTGTCGCGCATCTGGTCGCCGATCGGCCATCTGAACTCGGTGAAAAACAGTCCGGAGCTGCGTGAAGCTTACGAACAGGCGCTGCCGCTGCTGTCTGAGTACGGCACCTGGGTTGGCCAGCACGAAGGGCTGTATCAGGCCTATCGCAACCTGAAAGAGGGCGACGGCTTTGCGCAGCTGAGCGTACCGCAGCGTAAAGCGGTGGAAAACGCGCTGCGCGACTTTGAGCTGTCAGGCATCGGCCTGCCGGCGGAAAAACAGCAGCGCTACGGTGAAATCGTCGCGCGCCTGTCCGAGCTGGGCTCGACCTACAGCAACAACGTGCTCGACGCCACCATGGGCTGGAGCAAGCTGATTACCGATGAAACCGAATTAAGCGGCCTGCCGGAAAGCGCGCTGGCGCAGGCGCAGGCCATGGCGCAGGCCAAAGAGCAGCAGGGCTGGCTGCTGACGCTGGACATGCCGAGCTACCTGCCGGTAATGACCTATGCCGACAGCCAGGCGCTGCGTGAAGAGATGTACCGCGCCTTTACCACCCGCGCCTCCGATCAGGGGCCGAACGCCGGTAAATGGGACAACAGCGCGGTGATGGCGGAAACGCTGGCGCTGCGCCATGAGCTGGCGCAGCTGCTGGGCTTTGACACCTACGCCGATAAATCGCTGGCGACCAAAATGGCGGAAAACCCGCAGCAGGTGATCGACTTCCTGAGCGATCTTGCCAAGCGCGCCCGCCCGCAGGCGGAGCAGGAGCTGGCGCAGCTGCGCGCCTTCGCCAAGCAGCACTACGGCGTCGATGAACTGCAGGCCTGGGATATCACCTACTACGGCGAAAAACAGAAACAGCACCTGTTCTCCATCAGCGATGAGCAGCTGCGTCCTTACTTCCCGGAGCAACGCGTGGTGGACGGGCTGTTCGAGGTGGTGAAGCGTATCTACGGCATCACCGCCAAAGAGCGTCAGGGCGTTGATACCTGGCATCCGGAAGTGCGTTTCTTTGACCTGTTTGACGCCGACGGCTCGCTGCGCGGCAGCTTCTATCTGGATCTGTATGCGCGCGAGCACAAGCGCGGCGGCGCCTGGATGGATGACTGCGTCGGCAAACTGCGTAAGGCGGACGGCGAGCTGCAAAAGCCGGTCGCCTACCTGACCTGTAACTTCAACCGTCCGCTGGGCGACAAGCCGGCGCTGTTTACCCATAACGAAGTGACCACGCTGTTCCATGAGTTCGGCCACGGCCTGCACCATATGCTGACGGAGATCGACACCGCCGGCGTCGCCGGCATCAACGGGGTGCCGTGGGATGCGGTCGAGCTGCCGAGCCAGTTTATGGAAAACTGGTGCTGGGAGCCGGAAGCGCTGGCGTTTATCTCCGGCCACTATGAAACCGGCGAGCCGCTGCCGAAAGCGCTGCTCGACAAGCTGCTGGAAGCCAAAAACTACCAGGCGGCGCTGTTTATCCTGCGCCAGCTGGAGTTCGGCCTGTTCGACTTCCGTATGCACTACGAATATGACCCGGCAACCGGCGCGCAGATCCTGCCGCTGCTGGCCGAAGTGAAGAAAATGGTCGCCGTGGTGCCGTCGCCGAGCTGGGGCCGCTTCCCACATGCCTTCAGCCATATCTTTGCCGGCGGCTATGCGGCGGGCTACTACAGCTATCTGTGGGCGGAAGTGCTGTCGGCGGATGCCTATTCGCGCTTCGAGGAAGAGGGGATCTTCAACGCCGAAACCGGCAGCGCCTTCCTGGATAACATCCTGTCGCGCGGCGGTTCGGAAGAGCCGATGGAACTGTTCAAGCGCTTCCGTGGCCGCGAGCCGCAGCTGGATGCTATGCTGCGCCATTACGGCATTAAAGGATAACCAGACACGTGAGCGTGTGTTTATTGTGTGAAGCAGGCGCCGATCCCGGCGCCTTGTCTGTTTTGGCCGAGCGTTGGCAGCTGACCTCGGACGACGAGGCGCAGATGGCGCTGGTGCTGACTCCGGAACGGCTGGAGTTGCGCAAGCGCGACGAGCCGAAACTGGGGGCGATCTACGTGGACTTTGTCTCCGGCCCGATGGCGCACCGTCGCCGCTTTGGCGGCGGGCGCGGCGAGGCGGTGGCCAAGGCGGTCGGCATCAAGGGCAGCTACCTGCCGAGCGTGGTGGACGCCACCGCCGGGCTGGGGCGCGACGCCTTTGTACTGGCGGCGCTCGGCTGCCGGGTGCGGATGCTGGAGCGCAATCCGGTGGTGGCGGCATTGCTGGATGATGGCCTGCAGCGCGGCTATCAGGATGCGGAAATCGGCCCGTGGCTGCGGGAGCGGCTGACGCTGCTGCATGCCTCCAGCCTGACGGCGTTGTCCGATCTCAGCCCGCGGCCGGAAGTGGTGTATCTCGATCCGATGTACCCGCACAAGCAGAAGAGCGCGTTGGTGAAAAAAGAGATGCGGGTGTTTCAGTCGCTGGTGGGCAGCGATGATGACGCTGACGGCCTGCTGGAGCCGGCGCGGCGTCTGGCGACCAAACGCATTGTGGTGAAACGCCCCGACTACGCGCCGCCGCTGGCGGCGGTGCCGGCGCATGCTGCGACGGTAACTAAAAACCACCGTTTCGATATCTATATGCCGCTGTAGCGGTTTTTGCCGTCAGTAAACGGCCCGGTGAACCGGGCCTTTCCTACTCGATCTACCTCTCATTTCTTTGCATCAATCTGAAAACCTGCTGGAAAAAGCACAAACCCGATCGCATGCTGCCAGCTAATGTCATCCCACTTGCAGTAAATGGAATTATGAAAAAGACGCTCCTTTCCCTGTTGCTTTGCCTGGGCAGCACCGCGATGGCCGCCGAGCCGGTCAATATCACCATTCTGGGCACCTCCGATCTGCACGGCACCTTTGTGCCCTGGGACTACGCCACCGACAGCGAAAACCTGGCCGGCAGCCTGAGCCAAATCGCCACCCAGGTGCGCAACGTGCGTGCGCAGCAGCCGAACGTGATTCTGGTGGATGCAGGCGACACCATTCAGGGCAATTTTGTCGAAACGTTTAAGAACGACAAAACCAGCCCGATGATCCTGGGTTTTAACGCGCTGGACTATGACGTCTGGGTAATGGGCAACCATGAATTTGATTTCGGCCTGCAGCCGCTGTCCACCTCGCTTAACCAGTTCAAAGGCACGGCGCTGGCGGGCAATATCCTGTGGGACAGCGGCAAGCCCTATTTACCGGCCTACAAGATCGTTGAGCGGCAGGGGGTGAAGATCGGCATTATCGGCATGGATACGCCGATGGCCGCCGAGTTTGCTAAGGGTACCGATCGCCTTAAGGGGGTGAATTTTACCGATCCGGTACAGGCGGTAAAACAGGTGATCCAACAGATCCAGGGTGAGGTTGACGCCATGGTGTTGGTGGCGCACATGGGCATCGATAATGAAAACCAGCGGCCGGGCACCGGCGTGGGTGATATTGCGCGCGCCAATCCGGAACTGGCGGCGATCGTCGCCGGGCATATGCATGTGAAGGTCGATAAGGCGGTGATCAACGGCGTGATCGTGACCGAACCGGATAAATATGGCCGCGCGCTGTCGCGGATCGATCTGCAGTTTGAACGGCATAACGGCAAGTTTGTGCTGATCAATAAAGACAGCTACACCTATCCTATTCAGGGCACGGCGTCAGACGAACAGCTGGAAGATATCTATCAGCCGTACCACAAGATCCTGCGCGCCAACGCCAACCGGCCGATAGCTCAGCTGACGGGGCAGGATCTGGTGCCGCCGGACGCGGTCAAGGGCATTCCGCAGGTGCACGTGCAGGATACCGGCATCAGCAAGCTGTATCAGGAGGCCAGCCGTTACTATGCGCCGCAGGCTGAGGTGATTGCGCTGCAGATTGATAACGACCGGCCGAAACTGAACGTCGGCACCATCGCCGCCAAAGATATCGCCTTCAACTATCAATATGCCGGCGGTGAAATCACCGTCTACCAGATGACCGGCAAAGAGCTGAAGAAATATATGGAATGGTCCGCCGGCTATTTCAACCAGCTGCACAACGGCGATGTCACCTACAGCTTTAACCCGCAGCGCCGGGCGTCCAAGTATTCCACCAATGATTTCTTTGACGGCGTGACCTACAAGATAGATCTGCGTCAGCCGGCGGGGCAGCGCATTGTCGACCTGAAAATGGCCGACGGCACGCCGGTGACCGACAGTACGCCGATTCGTCTGGGGATGAACAGCTACCGCATGGGGCACCTGACGCAGCAAGGCGGTGCGCTGGAGGGCATGCGCTTCCCGGTGCTGTCGGACAGCAAGCAGGAGTACGGCGAGGAGGCAGGGACGATCCGTAATCTCACCATCCGCTATCTGACCGAAGTGAAAAAAGGGCGGTATCAGGGGCAAGCGGTGCAGCGCTGGCAGCTTCTTGGGCTGAATGGCTACGAAAAGCAGCGTAAAATCGTCGAAAAACTGCTGAATGACGGCAGGATCAGCGTGCCGACCACGGCGGACGGGCGTTACAGCAATGTGGCGTCGATTAACGTGAAAGGGCTGACGTTCAGCGACACGCAGGCGCGTTTACGCAAAGAGGCCGAGCTGAAAGCGCAACTGAAGACGGCCGGCGATCCGGCGCTGCAAAAACAGCTGCAGGACCAGCTGGTGATTATTGCCGCGCTGAATCAGGCCTGACGCGGGGTAAAAAAATGCCGGCGGTAGCGCCGGCATCAATGAGCGGGATGTTACGTTACAGCACCCCTTGCGCCAGCATCGCCTCCGCCACTTTGACAAAGCCGGCGATATTCGCGCCGCGCACGTAATGGGTCTGTTTGCCTTCGCCACCATACTCCACGCAGGCGTGATGAATATCCGCCATGATGTGCTGCAGGCGTATGTCGACTTTTTCCGCCCGCCAGCCGAGGCGTGCGGCGTTTTGCGCCATCTCCAGCCCGGAGGTGGCGACGCCGCCGGCATTGGCCGCCTTGCCCGGCGCGAACAGCACGCCGGCATCCAGGAAGGCGTCGGTGGCCTGAATGGTGGTCGGCATATTGGCGCCCTCGGCGACCGCTTGCACGCCGTTATGGATCAGCATCTTGGCGGCGCTCAGGTCCAGTTCGTTCTGGGTGGCGCACGGCAGCGCGATATCTACCGGGACGCTCCACGGCTGCTCGCCGGGCAGATAGGTCAGGCCGCGTTCGCGGGCGTAGTCCTCCACCCGGCCGTAACGCTGGTTCTTGATTTCCGCCAGATGCGCCAGCTTCTCGGTGGTAAAGCCGGCGTCGTCCACCACGGTGCCGCCGGAGTCGGAGGCGGTCACTACACGGGCGCCGAAGGCCAGCGACTTCTCGATGGTGTACTGCGCCACGTTGCCGGAGCCGGATACCGCAACGCGCATCCCCTCAAAGCTCAGCCCGTGGCGTTTCAGCATTGCATCGGTGAAGTACACCAGACCGTAACCGGTGGCCTCCGGCCGGATCAGGCTGCCGCCGAAGGAAAGCCCCTTGCCGGTAAACACGCAGGCGGTGTTGTTGGACAGCTTTTTCATCATGCCGGTCATAAAGCCGACTTCGCGTCCGCCAACGCCAATGTCACCGGCCGGTACGTCGGTATCCGGCCCCAGATGACGGTATAGCTCGCTCATCAGTGCCTGGCAGAAACGCATGATCTCGCCCTGACTTTTGCCTTTGGGGTCGAAGTCCGATCCCCCTTTGCCGCCGCCCATCGGCAGCGTGGTCAGTGCGTTCTTGAAGGTCTGTTCAAAGCCGAGGAACTTCAGAATCGACAGGTTCACCGACGGATGGAAACGCATGCCGCCCTTGTACGGCCCGATGGCCGAGTTGAACTGCACGCGCCAGGCGCGGTTGACCTGCACGCGGCCGGCGTCGTCCATCCAGCTGACGCGGAACTGAATCACGCGTTCCGGTTCGACCAGGCGTTCCAGCAGTGCATATTCCCGATAACGCGGGTTGCGTTCGATAAACGGCCACAGCGAAGTAAACACTTCGCGTACCGCCTGCAGATATTCGTCCTGATAAGGGTTTTGCTGCTGTAATGCGGCAAGAAAGGATTCGAGCGATGCGCCCTGTTCCATAGATAGCTCCTTCTAAATTAATGCCCCCGGTTATTGCTATTGATTTAACGTCATGGGGGAAGATGTTGTGTCTGACTTGACTATATCACCGGGTGGCGCTTGTTTATCAAGCGATTAATTCCTGCAGAAACGAAAAAGCCCACAATTTGTGGGCTTTTTGACCGGTGTGAGGCGTTGAGCTTAGGCGTCTTCATCCTCTTCATCGCGCAACGGCACAATCAGCATATCGATATGTACGGTATTGATCAGCTGGCGGGCGGAAGACATCAGCTTGCTCCAGAAGTCCTGATGGTGGCCGCACAGCACCAGATCCATATCGTATTTCTTGATGGCGTCCACCAGCACCTGCGCCAGATCGCCGCTGCCGCTCAGGGTTTCGGTGATGGGGTAGCCGGCGTTTTGTGACAGCTCGGTCAGCGCATTGTGGGTTTCTTCGGAGATGCGCTTTTGCATATCGCCCAGATTAACGTCGATCAGGCCGGTATACAGATCGGAATAGTTAACATCGACGTGGATCAAGGAGACTTTGGCATTGTACGGCCGCGCCATGGAAACTGCTTTTTCGACCAGAATTTTACTTTCCGGGGAGAGGTCTACCGCGATAAGAATGTGTTTGTAAGCCATGAGAATACTCCTTCCATATAATGCCGATTAAAGGGTAGCAGGCATTCCGCGCGCCAGCCTGGCGCCGTTGTTTTCTCCGCCATGGTTTGGCGTCTGCCTGCATCATATCATTACGCTAACGCAATGATATGTCGGGCCGATCACAGCGCAATGCTTCACTCAGTCTTGCTATTTTCACCCTGTTAGTTTTACACCTATCGGGCTAAAAATCCTATTTATTCAGGGGGTATTTCGCCCTTGAGCGTTTGAATTATAAGCGTTCTTAGAGCAAGTATAGTCCCGAATGGCGTTTTGAGCGTCGGCGAGCATGGCCGGCGGTGGCGGGTAACGCGCCGGCCGCGCTAAATTTTCCCTGTCTGTCCGGCTACGTTTACGTTTCGTTATCCTACAATAATGTTATAGGCCTCACCCTTCCTCTGTGCGCCGTACCTTGTCTCAATATGCGTTTGCGTATCGATGGGGCGTCGCCGATGGAGGGCGATGCCTGAGCGGTATCACTATCGGTCATCAGTCGTATTGGATATGAAGTAGGGTCGTTGGCTCCGGCGGGTTGCCGTGGATCGCAACGCCTTGAGGGGGAATCATGATCAGTACCGTCGCGCTGTTCTGGGCTTTGTGTGTGGTATGTGTGGTAAACATGGTGCGCTATTACTCTTCCCTGCGCGCGCTGCTGGTGGTGCTGCGCGGTTGCGACCCCTTGTTGTACCAGTATGTTGACGGCGGCGGTTTCTTTACCGCCCATGGCCAGCCGAGCAAGCAGCTGCGCCTGGTGCGCTATATCTATGCGCAGCGCTATAGCGATCATCACGACCCGGAGTTTATCCGCCGCTGCGAGCGGGTGCGCCGGCAGTTTATGCTGACCTCCGCCCTGTGCGGGCTGGTGGTGATCAGCCTGATCGCCATGGCTATCTGGTACTGATGCCAATAAAAAAGGCGGCCCTGAGGCCGCCTTGTATTCTGGGTTCGCTGACTCAGATCAGCTTCAGCGCCAGCCAGTACAGAGAACCGGACAGCAGAATCGAAATCGGCAGGGTTAACACCCAGGCCAGAGCGATGCTCTTCACGGTTTTGCTCTGCACGCCGCCGCCATCCACGATCATGGTCCCGGCTACCGCCGAGGAGAGCACGTGGGTGGTGGAAACCGGCATGCCGGTGTAGCTGGCGACGCCGATCGACAGCGCGGCGGTCATCTGAGCCGATACGCCTTGCGCGTAGGTCATGCCCTTCTTACCGATTTTCTCGCCGATGGTGGTCGCGACGCGTTTCCAGCCCACCATGGTGCCGAGAGACAGCGCCAGCGCAACGGCGACAATGATCCACAGCGGCGCATATTCCACGGTCTGCAGCAGATCCTGACGCAGGTTGTTCAGGAAGCGTTTGTCTTCCGCTGAGGTTTCCGGCAGCTTGGCGACCTTATCTGCGGTATCCGTCACGCACATCAGCAGGCGACGCAGCTGGCTGCGTTGCTCCACGTTCAGCTGGTCATAACTTTGCAGGTCTTTCAGCAGGCCGGACGCATGGTTGATGGCCGGCATGGCGCGTGACGTGTCGCAGTGGAACTCTTGCGGCGCGTTGCTGGCCGGCGTTTCTTCCGGCGTCGGCACCAGCGGCGTGATGGCGACGACATGCGCCAGCGACGCCTGATGCTGCTGGTAATACTGCTGCAGATGGCTGACGGCATCACGGGTACGGGTGATGTCATAGCCGGTTGCATTCATATTGAGCACAAAGCCGGCCGGCGCTACGCCGATCAGCACCAGCATGATCAAACCGATGCCTTTCTGACCGTCATTGGCGCCGTGTGAGAAGCTTACGCCGACGGCGGACAGAATCAGCGCGATACGCGTCCAAAACGGCGGCTTGCGCTTACCGTCAACTTTTTCGCGTTCGGCCGGCGTCATATGAATACGCTTGCGTTTTTTGGTTCCGCTCCAGTAACGGCGCAGCATAAACACCATCAGCCCGGCGACCATCATCCCCACCAGCGGGGAGAAGATCAATGACAGGAAAATACTGATCATTTTCGGGACGTTAAGCGCATCCACCATGGAGGTGTTGGTAACCAGAGCGTTGGTCAGGCCGACACCGATAATGGCGCCAATCAACGTATGGGAGCTGGAGGCCGGCAGACCGAAATACCAGGTGCCGAGGTTCCAGACGATTGCCGCCAATAGCATGGAGAACACCATGGCTAATCCGTGCGCGGAACTGACGTTCAGCAACAGATCGGTTGGCAGCAGGTGGACAATGGCGTAGGCAACACTCAAACCGCCGAGTATTACGCCAAGGAAGTTAAACACGCCCGCCATTACGACCGCAAGTTGCGAGCGCATAGCACGGGTATAGATCACGGTAGCAACCGCATTGGCCGTATCATGAAAGCCGTTGATGGCTTCGTACATCAATACGAACAGCAGTGCGAGTATTAACATCAGGCCGGTATGGAAATCCAGGCCAGCGAACAAATGCAACATAAGCGTTACGCCAGGTTTGTGGACATGAACGCCGCGCATTATCCGTGACAACAGGGGGCGGGGAAAAGAAAAATATGACGTTTTTTTGATTTCATTGTGCCCGAACAGGCACTATCTCTGTGCAAATCAAATAAATATCATGATGTTACATGGATTTACTGATTATAACATTTCCTTACGACGGCGCTGGCGCAGGTCGTAATTTACACATAACTACGATGAATTTAGCGGTGAGTGGCGGCGAAATAGCGTAAAATGGCGCGCTTTTGTCGTGATTGTGGTTTAACTCAGAGAGGCTCAGGTGGAACAGTTTGATGTAGTCGTTATCGGCGCGGGCGCGGCGGGAATGTTTTGTGCGGCGCAGGCAGGGCAGCAGGGTTGCCGGGTGCTGCTGCTCGACAACGGCAAAAAGCCAGGGCGTAAAATTCTGATGTCGGGCGGCGGACGCTGTAACTTCACCAATATGTACGCCGAACCGGCGGCCTACCTGTCCAATAATCCCCATTTCTGCAAATCCGCGCTGGCGCGCTACACCCAGTGGGACTTTATCGACCTGATTAACCGCTACGGTGTGGCTTACCATGAGAAAACGCTAGGTCAGCTGTTTTGCGACGACTCGGCGCAGCAGGTGGTCGATCTGCTGGTGAAAGAGTGTGAGCTGGGCCAGGTCACGCTACGCCTGCGCAGTGAAGTGCTGCAGGTGGAAAAACACGACGACGGCTTTGAACTGACGCTGAATGGCGAGAAAGTAAGCGCACGCTCACTTGTGGTGGCCAGCGGCGGACTTTCCATGCCGGGGCTGGGCGCGTCACCGTTCGGCTATAAGCTGGCTGAACAGTTTGGTCTTAATGTGTTGCCTACCCGCGCCGGGCTGGTGCCTTTTACCCTGCATAAACCGCTGCTGGAGCAATCACAGACGTTGTCCGGCGTCTCGGTGCCGGCCAGCGTGACGGCGGCAGACGGTACGCTGTTCCGGGAAGCCATCCTGTTTACCCATCGCGGCCTGTCCGGCCCGGCGGTGCTGCAGATTTCCAGCTACTGGCAGCCTGGTGAGTATGTGAGTGTTAACTTACTTTCTGACCTCGATCTGGCGGGCTTCCTGGATCAGCAGCGCCAGGCTCACCCTAACCAGAGCCTGAAAAATACGCTGGCGCTGCAGCTGCCGAAACGTCTGGTTGAGTTTTTGCAAACGCTGGGACAGCTGCCGGAAGCGACCCTGAAGCAACTGACCCCGGCTCAGCAGGCAGAGCTGGTGGATAGCCTGCAGCAATGGCGGGTGCAACCCAACGGCACGGAAGGTTACCGCACGGCAGAAGTGACGCTGGGCGGTGTCGATACCCGCGAGCTGTCGTCCAAGACCATGGAGGCGCGTAAGGTGCCAGGGCTGTACTTTATCGGCGAAGTGGTGGACGTGACCGGGTGGCTGGGCGGTTACAATTTCCAGTGGGCATGGAGCTCCGCCTGGGCCTGTGCGCAAGCGCTGGCACGGGATAAATGACTGGTATGAGGACTAACCTGTGATAAACGGTGAAAAATTGCCTTATATGCTCTTTTTCACCTTTTTTATCATTGTGTTGTATTTTCTTCTCGGCGTGCTTTCCTCGCCGATCGCCCGGCCGCCTTTAGGAAGGGAGCGTACGTTTTATCGCCGGGTGGCGAGCATTGACACGGGCCGTTGCACCGCTTATTAAGGTGCCATATTAAGTCGGAGTAACCCGCCTGTGATGCGGTCTAATCTTATTCAGTAAACCATTCGCCTGCGAAATATTTAAATTTTATCAAAAAGTTAATATTCTTGCCGCTTTGGCATCCTCGCAGAGTGCTGCGATGACCACTCTCCTGCCGGTGTTGTTTCAGCATGGGTGCTCTTCCTATCCAAACCTCCGTTCTGTGGAAAAAAGTCAGCTAACAATAGAAATTTTAATTTATTAGATCTGGCACACATTAGTATTTTTTCTATTTGTAATTTTTTATTTCCCCACAGAGCGTGAATAAAATTCATGAAAAACAAGATAATAACAACTAAGTTTCATAAAAATGCAACAATAAACTACACAAATAAACATTTGTTTACATTTGCTGCGCCATGACTTGATTGAATTATCTCCGGTCGAAAACTAGAAGTATTAGCTGGTCTAATTAATGACCCCGGTTAACGGAGTGTTCATGAATTTCAATTTCTCGAATGCCCAGGAACGGCGGTATGAGTCAGCCTATCGCTTTGCACTGGACGTATTGGATCAGGATGCGCAGGCGCGTATCACGCAACGGGGGCTAAACCTCGAGCTATGGCGGCAAGCCGCCGCCCATGGTTTTACACTGGGCCCGCTGTCAGACCAGTTTGGCGGTGAGGAGATGGGGGCGTTGGATACGGCGCTGATGATTGAGGCCCTGGGAAAAGGCAGCCGCGATCTGGGCCTGTCGTTTTCACTCTGTGCACATCTTTGCGCCTGTGTGATCCCGCTGTCCCGTTTTGGTTCCGATACGCTGAAAGCGCAATATCTGGAACCGCTGGTTACGGGCAAACTGATCGCAGCCAATGCAGCCACCGAACCTGAGGCCGGTTCGGATATATACGCTATGCGCTCAACGGCGCAGCCCTGCGACGGCGGCTATCGTCTCAATGGCAAAAAGGTGTTTATCACCAATGCGCCAATCGCCGATCTGTTTGTCGTCTACGCCAAAACCAATCCCGACCATGGCTTTATGGGGGTTTCAGCCTTTCTGATCGAGAAAGGCGCGCCAGGGCTGAGCGTCAGTGAGACCATCCCGAAGGACTGTCTGTCCAACTGCCCTTGGGGCGAATTGACGTTTCACGATCTCTTCGTGCCGGAAACGCAGCGCATCGGCATGCCCGGCGCCGGCGGGGCGATTTTTCACGATTCGATGATTTGGGAAAAAGGCTGCCTGTCGGCGCTGTTCATCGGCGTGATGGAAAGGCTGCTGGACACCTCCCTGACCTATGCGAAACAGCGCCAGCAGTTCGGCAAACCGATCGGCCAGTTCCAGTCCGTTTCCAACCGCATTATTGAGATGAAGCTGCGGCTGGAGCAGTGCCGGCTGATGCTCTATCGGGGCTGCTGGCGTCACGACCAGGGACAGGATGCGGAGCTGGATATCGCCATGAGCAAACTGCTGATTTCCGAATATGCCGTGCAGTCGGCGCTGGACGCCATTCAAACTTTCGGCGGCGCGGCGATGGATCAAGAGCTCGGGCTGGTGCGCGAGCTGCTGAACGTTATCCCCAGCCGGATTTTTTCCGGTACCAACGATATCCAAAAAGAAATCATGGCCCGCAAGCTGGGGTTACGAGGAGGAAGAGGGTGATTATTCAACGACTCTTTGGCCTGCTGTATATGCTTGCCGGCCTGGCCAAGGCTTTTCCCGCACTGGAGAATGTTCCTGCTATCTTGCATCAGGCGGCGATCGCCAACCAGGGCGCCTGGTATGCCGGCGCGACGCAGTGGCTGGCGGATCATGGCGCAGCGGTCAATCTGTTGGTCGGCGTCTTGTTGTTCGGCTCTGGTTTGGTGCTGGTGCTTAACCCGCGCTGGACGGTGCGGGTGATTTACGGTCAGCTGTTGATGATGGCGGTCTTTGTCACCCTGCTGCACCGTGCACAGCCGCAGGTGATCTATCTGGACGCGCTGTTCGCGCTGGCTGCGCTGTATATGCTGCGCGTACAGCACCGGCGCAAGCCTCAGACACGCACGTTCCCTACCCGTTCATTCTCATCGCCCGCCGCCACGGTTCCCCAGACAACGTCGCCGCTGGAGGATGACTACGACGTGGTGATTATCGGCGGCGGCGTGTCCGGCCTGACAGCCGCCAGTGAACTGAGCGGCCGCCGGGTTTTGGTGCTGGAAAAAAGTGCCACCTTTGGCGGTAATGCCCGTTTCAATACCTTGGATACGCTGAAATTTCCTATCGCCGGCGTCTGTTTTCAGCAGCCGCAGCCGAACTCGACCATGATGCGCGTGTTGGAAAAAATCGGGCTGGAGGACGCCTACCGCTCTAATGAGCACGACACTCTGGTGTTTTTTGACACTTTTCTATTGCTCAGATGTCTGGGGGAAGTCACCGTCGGCTTCCTCAAATATCCGTCCTACCTGCTCAAGCCTGCGGTTTGGGGATTGACCGGTCAGCTCTTCCTGCATGCGTTGATAGGCAAGCCTTATGTCATCGCCGCCAAACAGTTGGGCGATCCGATTTTCGCCGAGCTGTACACCTTTCTTGACCGCTTTTCTCCGGACGGCGATCGCTATCCTTATGTTCCCTGGTCGCCGGAGAGCGGCTGGAGCCGGGAGGAGATGACGCAGCTCGATACGATGTCGCTGCATGACTATCTGTTCTCTCCGGGCGCTGCGGACGCGTTGCCGGCGCATCTGCAGCCTCCGAAGAAGCTCGGCAAATTGGTGGAAAATGCGGTCAGCACCACGTTGCGGGTTGAATGTTTGGACGTGCGTGAGGTTTCCGCCTACGTCGGGCTGCATTTTCTGGTGGGTTACCTGCGCGGCACGCTGGTGACGTTACCGGGCGGCAACGGCAGTATCGGCGCCGGGCTGTGCGATTACCTCAGCAGACAAAGCGGCATGCGGCTGCAAAACTGCGCCCGCGTTGAGGCTGTCACGCCGCAGGGCGAGACAACGCGGCTTCAGGTGAATATCAACGGTGAGATCCGCCAGGTGAATGCGCGCCAGGTGATCTGGGCGGCGCCCAAAACGCATCTGACGCAGTTTTTACCGAACCTGCCGGCTGCGCAGCGTAGCGCGCTGGACGCCATCCGCCACGAAGATTATTACCTGGCGAATGTGCAACTGGCCGCGCCGATTCTCAGCCATTCGTTCGGCGGCTATCTGATCGAGCCGGATAACCCGCGCGCCCCCTACGCCTGGTGTAAGGCCGGCACGTGCCTGGTCGCTAACTGGATGGACAGCGAGAGCGGCGCGGAAAAGGGCGTACTGACCCTGCTGAAGCCGACCACCCGGCGGGAGCGGCAAGGGCGCAGCGCGCAACATGACTTTCTGGGGCTGCAGCAGCAAACCTATATCGAAATTGCCGGTGTGCTGCGCAATATGGGGATTGAGGCCGACGTGATTGAAGACATCAAAATCTGGTACTGGCCGGCAGGTTTGGTGACCTCCGTGATTGGGCAACAGGCGCAGGGCGTGTTCAGCGACGCCAGCCAGCCGGTTGAAAATATTCATTTCGCCAATCAGGACAGCATCGGCATCGGCAATATCGAGAGCGCGGTGCAGGCCGGCGTACTGGCGGCCGGAGCGGCGAAAGCGCGTTTGGGCGCCGCTCAGCGGCTGACGGATGTTGTAATGGAGGTGGCGCGATGAGCAACGCGTTAGTGGTTGAACTGTCTGGCGATCAGGCGCTGGAACAGCATCGCCTAGGTGGTAAGGCCTACTCGTTAAATCATCTGATTCAGGCCGGTCTGCCGGTACCGCCCGCCTTCTGCGTCACCGCGCAGGCTTACCGGCAATTTATCGACGATGCGGTGCCCGCAACGCTGCTGAACGCCGGTGAATCAGGCAACGTGCGCGATATGATTTTAAACGCCAGCATGTCTGAACCACTCAGCCAGGCGATCCGGGATGCCTGCCGGCGGCTCGGCGGCGATGTGTCACTCGCGGTCCGTTCCTCGGCGCTGGAAGAAGACGGCCTGAGCCAATCCTTCGCCGGCCAATATGATACCTATCTGCACGTTAACGGCGCCGACGAGGTATTGCGCAAAGTGCGTTCCTGCTGGGCGTCGCTGTGGGCTGAGAGGGCGGCGCAATACAGCCGGGTGCACGCCGCGCAAAGCGACATCGCCGTTGTATTACAGGTGATGGTCGACGCCGACGCGGCTGGCGTGATGTTTACCCAGGACCCGTTAACCGGCGACACGGATTGCGTGGTGATCGACAGCTGTTGGGGTCTGGGCGAAGGCGTAGTGTCCGGTCAGGTCACCACCGACAGCTTTATTCTGGATAAGGCGAGCGGCGCGCTCCGTGAACAGCAGGTCCGTCATAAATCCCATTATTGTCAGCGTAACGAGCAGGGGCAGATTGTGCTGCTGCATACCCCGGAAGCGCAACGCGACGCGCCCAGCCTGAACGCGGAGCAACTGCAGCGTTTGGTCACCCTCGGCAGACAGGCACGGCTGATTTACGGCACCGAGCTGGATATTGAGTGGGCGGTTAAAGACGGCCAGGTATGGTTGCTGCAGGCGCGCCCGGTCACGGTGCTGGCCAAACCGGCACAGGGCGTCTACGCCAATCCTTGGGAAGACAGTCAGGCGGTCAGGGATCGCGCCTTTTTCTCACGGATGGATACCGGCGAAATTGTGACCGGACTGATGACGCCGCTGGGGCTGTCGTTTTGTCAGTTCTACCAAAAGCACATTCACGGCCCGGCGATCAAGACTATGGGGCTGGCCGATATCAGCGACTGGCAAATCTATATGGGGTATATCCAGGGTTACGTTTACCTGAATATTTCCGGTTCGGCTTATATGCTTCGGCAGTGTCCGCCGACCCGGGATGAAATGAAGTTCACCACCCGCTACGCCACCGATGATATCGACTTTAGCCAGTACCGTAACCCTTATGGTACCGGCGTTCAGGGCTGGGGATATATCAAGAGCAGCTGGTACTGGCTGAAGCAGCAGGTGCATAACTTGCGTAACGCCGCCAGCATTGTCGAACAGATGATCGCGCTGCGTCAGCGCGAAACCCGGCGCTTTCTGAATCTTGATTTAGCGGCAATGTCGCTGCAGGAGCTGAACGACGAACTACAGCGCATCGACGGGTATTTCCTGGAAAGTTGCGCGGCCTATATGCCCTTCTTTCTACAGTCATTCGCCCTCTACGATGCGCTGGCGCTGACCTGCGAGCGCTATCTCAAAGGCGAAGGACAGGGACTGCAGAACCGCATCAAGGCCTCAATGAATAATCTGCGCACCATTGAGGTCACGCTGGGCATTATCAGGCTGGTGGACAAGATTGAGCGTCAGCCAGCGCTGAAAACGTTATTCGAACGTCACAGCGCCGCTGAACTGGTGACGCTTCTGCCGGAACATACGCTGGCACGCGATTTTTGGCAGCAGGATTTTAGCGCCTTCCTGCTGGAGTTCGGCGCCCGCGGCCGCCAGGAGTTTGAACTCAGCATTCCGCGCTGGCGAGACGATCCCAGTTACCTGCTGCAGGTGATAAAAATGTACCTCCAGCATCCGGTCGATCTGCAGAAGAAGCTGCGGGAAACGGAGCAGCTCCGCCAACAGGACAGTGAAAAACTGTTGCGGGGTATGCCTTGGGCGGGGCGGCTTAAACTGAAAACCCTGACCAAACTGTACGGCGTGATGGCAGAACGACGTGAGGCCACCAGGCCGACCTTTATTACGGAAACCTGGTTCTACCGCTGCATCATCGTGGAGGTTCTGCGGCGTCTTGAGGGGCAGGGACTGGCCAGCGCTGCCGATTTGCCTTACCTGGATTTTGAGCGTTTTCGCGCCTTTATGGCGGGGGAAATGTCTGCGCAAGAGGCGTTTTCGCCGTCGTTGATCGACAGTAATCGTCACCAACATCTGCTGAACCTGCACGCGGAAGAGCCGCCGATGGCGATCATCGGCGCCTACACGCCGAAAATGAAGGCGCATGCGTCGGGTGATGCAGCGACCGACGTCCTGAGCGGGCTGGCGGCCAGCCCGGGAAAAGTGGTGGCCAAAGCGCGGGTGATCACCGATTTGCAGGCCCAGGTGGCAGAGGTGCAACCCAATGAGATCCTGGTGGCGCGCTTTACCGATGCCAGCTGGACGCCGTTGTTCGCTCAGGCGGCCGGGATTGTCACCGATATCGGCTCAACCCTGTCTCACAGCTGTATTGTCGCCCGTGAGTTTGGCATTCCCGCCGTCGTCAATCTGAAGGTTGCGACTCAGGTGATCAACAGCGGTGACACTCTGATCCTCGACGGTGACAGCGGGACGGTCATCATTCAGCCCGGGGAGCCTCCCGATGCTGCTGCGTAAGACGCTCTGGGCCGGATCCGGCTGACGTAGTAGAGCGGCAACCAAAAACTGACTTAACGATGGTGATGCACACGGCCAAGGCCGCAGGTAAACCGTTGCGGGTTCTCTCGCGCCGCGTTTGGCCTACGGCTCGTCGCCGCAACTCCCTTTTGTCGCATTAAGGAATTCGAGCATGACACTCATGACAGGACAAGCAAGACCCGCCAGCTGTGCTTCCTATGAACAGGTGTGGCAGGCAGAACAGCACGCTGACGCGTCAAAGGCACCGGACACCATCACGGTCGGCGTGGTGGTGGTGACGCGCAACCCGACGTTTTTCCAGACCGGACTCAGCGTGCTGAATGATATTCGCGATTATGTGTTCAACCGCGTCCATATCCAGTCGGAATTACCGCTGCAGTTGCTTGGGTTGGCGAATGCGCCGCTTTATCAGGAAGCGCGTGAAAAAGCCCTGCATTTTCTGAAGCGTCAGAATAAAACCATCAATGTCCGCATTATCCAGTGCGCCAGCCTCGCCGAGGCGACAGGCAAAATTATCTATACCCATGCGTTGGAGCAGTGGCCCGAGTTTCATCTGGGGATGCTGTTTTACGATCAGAGCTCGCCGGCCGGCACCGACGACAGTATTGAACAGATCGACCGCGATCTGGACGCCTTTTACAGCGCGTTGCAGCGCAGCGGGATCCCGGCGTTTTACACTACGTTTTCTACCGTTGCCTTTATCCGCGAACTGCGTTCGCCGATCCGCTATCTCCCCCAGCAATACCGGGAGATCGTCCGCAGCGACGATCCCGCCATCTTCCAAACCGAACTGCTGTGTTTGTGGATGGACTTCTTTGAGATGAACTACACCAACCGCCGGGTTAAACCCATTGGGGCACAGGCGCTGCATAATACGCTGGGCGAACAGCTGATCCGGTTTTTCGAACGCACCACCGCGAGCCGCTGGCTGGTGTCTTACTATACCGGCTCCATCATTTCCAACCTGGTCGGCTATCTGGATCGGCATGCGGAAGCGCGCGGCGCGCTGATTCTGCGCGGTCCCAATGAGCATGCCATCGCCTGCGGCGCCATGGCGAACTGGCAGCTGTACCGTATGCCGTTTTTAGGGGTAGTGACGTCCGGCATGATGGACGAATTCAAAGGCACGCTGGCTAACCTGAAGGAAACGGCGGCCCAGGGAATCATCATCGCCGCAGAGAACCGCAACGCACAGTGGTACAGCTTCCAGGGCACGCAAACGCCGACGGAGGATATGCGTGAAGTGCTGGCCGCCCGCCGTATCCCCTATGTCTATATTGATGAGGTCGAGGGCATTGCCGACGGTCTGGCGGAAGCGTTCCGCTATTATCATCAGGAACAGGGGCCGGTGGTCATTCTGGCGACGCAAAACGTGCTGGAGTCGACTTTGGCGCTGGAGCATGAGATTGATGATCCAGCGCCGATGCCGGCGCTGGATGCGGACGATCTGCCGCCGATGAGCGACAGCCTGACGCAGGCGCTGGCGTTGATTAACCACGGCCCGGAAAAGCTGGTGTGGCAGCTTGGCCCGGTCAGCGACGACGAATACGCCCTGATCCATGAAATCGCCGATGCTGCCGGCATTGCGCTGGTGGACTCGTTGGCGCATCCCGGTTCGGCGCCGAAATATTATCAGGGCCGGCGCAACCCCCACTATTTAGGCACGTTGGCGATTTACGGCTACAGCCCACGGGTCTACAACTTCTTGCATACCAACGACAAGCTGAACCCGATGAGTGAACAGAGCCTGTTCATGATTAAGAGTCGGGTTGCCCAGATTACAACGCCGTTCTCCGATGGACGGCTGGAGCGTAAGGTGCATTTGGTGCAGCTCACGCACGATGAGCGTCATCTCTCACCTTATGCCGATCTCCACCTGCATATGGACTGCCTGGCCTTTTTACGCGCCGTTAAAGCCAACCTTAATGTCGACCCGGCGCTGCGGGACAAACGTAAGGCGCTGATCGCCGCCTATCTGGACTCGCCGTCTGATGTGGTCAGCCAATTGCCCAGTTTGCCGATGTCGGCCAACTACTTCTTTTGTCAGTTGAACCGGGTGATTGAACAGCTGATAGAAACGGAAAATTTCGATTTTACCGGCATTTACGATGTGGGGCGCTGCGGTATTTCCGCCGCGCGCAATGTCGCGAAAACGCGGCGGGGATTTTCCGGCTGGTACGGCCGCGCGTTGATGGGCGATGCGCTGCTGGCCACCGGCTATCTGGCGTATACCAGCCCGGGGCACGTGGTGGCGTTTATCGGCGACGGCGCCAGAGGGATCGTGCCGGATATTTTGCCCGCCTTTATCGACAACATCCTTACGCATCCGCAGTTACTCGATAAAAGCATCTCGGTCTTCTATTTCTGCAATGGCGGCCTGTCCGTCATCAATACCTATCAGGAACGCATTCTCTTTAACCGCACCTCGCGGCAGATGCGGCTGGTGAATGTGGATCAGCCCGAATTTACGCAAACGGTCAATAACTTCCAGATCCAGAGTAAGACGCTGACGCACTTTGACGAAGAGGCGATCCGCCAGGCGCTTACGGCGCGGCGGCGGCTCAATCTGTTTTCCGTGGTGCTGGGACACAACAACGAAGGCGATGGCATCTCATTAGCCACCGCCAAGGGATGGCAGCGCGATCCCTGCGACTGGGAAGAACTGCAAGAGCGTAAAGCCTGGGCGGCGTTGCAGCCTGAATCAACCAGCACTGCTTTTGACCAAGATCAGACACAGGAAACCACATCATGAAGTTCGGATTCATCGCACATCCCACCTCGGTAGGGCTGAAACGCTACGTTAAAATGCTAGACCTGCTGCAGCGCAACTCGACCGAGCTGCACAGCGGCTACACACGCGAGCTGTGGCAGCGGGAGAACCTGGTGCCGTTTATGAACTTCGCCAAAATTACCTCGGCTACCGGCGCCACCTGCGAAGGGGTGATTAAATACATGCCGTTGGTGGCGGACGAAATGCTGGCCGATGCCCGCACGATCGCCGGGCGGGTGCTGCAGGGCATTGACGAATTGGTGGCCGATGGCGCCGAACTGGTGGGCCTGGGCGGCTTTACTTCTATCGTCGGCCGCCGCGGCGAAGCCACCGCCGAAAAATCGCCGGTTCCCGTCACCTCCGGTAACTCGCTGACCACCTATGCCGGCTATAAAGCGGTGCTGCAGATCCAGTCTTGGCTGGATATTCAGGCCGATAGGGAGCCTGTCGCTATCGTCGGCTATCCGGGCTCGATCTGCCTGGCGCTCAGCCGCCTTCTGCTGGCCCAGGGGTTTTCACTCCACCTGTTACACCGGCCCGGGCATGAGCGCGACGAGCTGCTCAGCCATCTACCGGAGCAGTATCACTCGCAGGTGACGCTGACCGGCGACGCCAGCGAACTCTATGCACGCTGCAAACTGTTTATTGCCGCCACATCGGCCGGGGGCGTGATCGACCCCGCCAGACTGCAGGCCGGCTCTATTTTTATTGATGTCGCGCTGCCCAGAGATATTCAGGCGGATACCCGTCCCGAGCGGGACGATATTCTGATTATCGATGGCGGCTGCGTCACGGCGAGCGATGCGGTCAAACTGGGCGGAGAGTCGCTGAACGTCACCATCAAACAGCAAATGAACGGCTGCATGGCGGAAACCATCGTGCTGGCGTTGGAAAACCGCCGGGAGAATTTCTCGCTCGGGCGCTATCTGGCGCCGGAAAAAGTGTTGGAAATCGGCGAGATTGCCGAGCGGCATGGCTTCTTTGCCTATCCGCTGGCCTCGTATGGCGAGCGTATCGACCGGCAGAGCGTCAGCCACCTTAAACGCTACTATCACCATGAGATTTATGCCGGCGAACGCGGCGAAATGTCCCAGACTTCATCCCGACTGGCGTTTGTCGACGCCATTATCGCCCAGGAGCCGGCGCGGGAAGATACGCTCGACCGTTACCACCAGTTCGTCAACCCGATGATGGTGGACTTTTTAAAACTGCAGCATTGCGACAACGTGTTTCGTCATGCGGCGGGCACTCAACTATTCACTGGCGAAGGGGAAGCCTTCCTGGATATGGTGGCCGGCTACGGCTGCCTCAACCTTGGCCACAATCCGCAGCCGGTCGTCGACGCGCTGAAAAATTACCTCGATACCCAGGGCCCCAACTTTATCCAATATATTTCGGTGCCCGAACAGACCGCTAAACTGGCCGAGGTGCTCTGCCGTCTGGCGCCCGGCAAGATGGGCAGGGTGTTCTTCAGCAACTCGGGGACTGAAGCGGTCGAAGCCGCGATGAAGATCGCCAAGGCGGCGACTGGAAAACCGGGCATCGTCTATCTGCAAAACAGTTACCACGGCAAAACGCTGGGTGCGTTGTCGATTACCGGACGCGACAAGCACCGCCGTTATTTCAAACCCCTGTTGGAATCCATGGTTGAAGCGCCGTTCGGCGATCTGGATGCGCTGCGGCAGGCGCTGACGCGCGATGATATCGGGGCGGTCATGATCGAACCGATTCAAGGGGAAGGCGGGGTGCATATTCCTCCTGAAGGTTATCTGCAGGCGGTGCAGCAACTCTGCCGGCAGCATGACGTGCTGCTGATGGTTGACGAGGTGCAGACCGGTCTCGGACGTACCGGCAAACTGTTCGCCTGCGAATGGGAAGGGATCGAGCCGGATGTACTGATGCTGTCGAAATCGCTGTCCGGCGGTCTGATCCCGATCGGCGCCACGCTGTGCCGTGCCGATATCTGGCAGCAGGCCTACGGCACCGCGGATCGTTTCCTGGTGCACAGCTCCACCTATGGCGGCGGCAATGTGGCGTCGGTCGTGGCGCTCAGCGCGTTACGCGAGATCCTGGCTCAGGATCTCGCGGGGCACGCCGAGAGGATGGGGGCCTATTTCAAACAGGCGCTGAGCGAGATCGCCGCCCGCTATCCCTTTGTGGCGGAGATCCGCGGTTGCGGCCTGATGCTGGGGATCCAGTTCGATCAAACTTTTGCCGGCGCCGTCAGCGCGTCCGCCCGTGAGTTCGCCACCCGTTTGCCCGGCGACTGGCACACGACCTGGAAGTTCCTGCCCGATCCGGTGCAGGCCCACCTGCGCGCCGCCATGGATCGCATGGAGCAGTCGCTCGGCGAAATGTTCTGCATGAAATTCGTCACCAAACTGTGCCAGGACCACAAAATCCTGACCTTTATTACCGCCAACAGCTCGACGGTAATTCGTATTCAGCCGCCGCTCATCATCAGCAAAGCGGAGATCGATCGCTTCGTCACCGCCTTCGCCGCGGTTTGCGATGAATTATCCACCTTTTTGAAATAGGAACCTGTGCGATGTCTTTAACCAAGCAAGACGCAGTCAATCAGATGATGGGTTTTTTTCAGGCCAAGGCGCTGACCGCCGCGCTGGCGCTGAATCTGTTTGATTACCTGCGTGATGAAGATCTTGACGCGGCGCAGCTGGCGGAGCGGCTTGAATGCCCCAGCCGCTCGACCGAACAGCTGCTGATTGCGCTG
Organism: Serratia sp. JUb9; assembly: GCF_014298095.1. NCBI lineage: Bacteria > Pseudomonadati > Pseudomonadota > Gammaproteobacteria > Enterobacterales > Yersiniaceae > Serratia > Serratia sp. JUb9. Next base: position 205,998 of record NZ_CP060416.1, read on the forward strand.
CAGGCGATGGGTTACCTCGAAAAGCGGGGCGGCCGCTATCACTTACCCCCTGAGCACCGTGAATTTCTGGTGAGCGATGAGCCGCAGTGGCTGGGCTGGCTGGGGCGCCATATCGATACCTTCCTGTATCCGCTGTGGGGCGATTTGAAACACGCGGTGCAAACCGATACCCATCAGCGTCGCGCCGTGTTCGGCGACGATCGCAGCTGGTTCGACATTTTGTACCAGAACCCGAACGACGTGGCTGATTTTCAGGAATTTTTGGGCAAATTCGCCATGCCCTTTATCGAAGGCTTTGTCCGCGACTATGACTTTGCACAGCATCGCGCCTTTCTCGATATCGGCAGCGGGATCGGCAGTTTGCCGATGGCCGTCGCTGACGCGTATCCGCAGGTTCGGCTGGCGATCTGCGAACTGCCGCAGGCGTCGGCATTTTTGCGCGATCGTCTGGCGCTGCAAGGCTACGGCGAAAGGATCGACGTGGTGGAGGGCGATGTGATCGCCGGCGATCTGCCGCTTGAGGATTACGATCTGATCCATCTGGGATGGATGCTGCACGATTATGCGCCGGAAACCCAACTGGCCATTTTGCGCCATATCTATCAGGCGATGCCGGTCGGCGGCCGCTTTATCGCTTCTGAAACGCCGTTGAATGCGGACAAGTCAGGGCCGGAGTTTACCGCCTTGCTGTCGCTGAACATGTTGGTTTCCACCGACGGCGGTATTGAAAGCAGCCCGCAAGAGTATCTGGAAAGATTTCACCGCGCCGGATTCAGCAATGCCCGCATTGTGACGATATCCGGTCCTCGCACACTGATCGTCGGCGAAAAACGTGCTGGCGAGTAACGGGAGCTCATCATGCTAGAAAGCAAACTGATAAATCATATTGCCGATCAATTCCTGGATGGCGAACGGGATGGTCTGAACGCGCAAACGCCGTTGTTTGAGCTAAACGTCGTCGACTCAGCCGCGATTTTCGACCTGGTGGATTTTTTACGCCAGGAGTCTGATGTGACGATCGGCATGCAAGAGATCCATCCGGTTAATTTTGCCTCCGTACAGGCGATGGTGGCATTGGTGCAGCGGCTGCAGACGCCGTCGACATTGGGAGGTGAAGCATGAGCATGCAAGGTGTTGAGACCGCCGCTGAACGGCAGGCGTTTATCCGCCAGTCCGTCGTACAGACTTTTGCCCGGCTGACCGAGTATGAACCCGCGGCGCTGGCGATGAACAGCCATCTGGAGCATGACTTGGGCGTTGATTCCATTGCGCTGGCGGAGATTGCCGCGACGCTGAATCGCCAGTTTCAGCTGAACACCCCGCTGCAGGTGCAGGAAATCAAAACCATTCAGGACGCGCTGGACGGTATTTTACAGCGCGAGCCTACGCTGCCCGAAGCGCAGAAGGCAGCGCCAGATGCAGCGACGCCGCAGCAGTGGCTGGGCGCTTTATTGCGCCGCGTATTTGCCGCCCATAGCGGCTATGACGCCGAAGCGCTGACGCCGGACGCCGCCATTGAAGGCGATCTGGGCATCGATTCGGTCGCGGTGGTGACCGCGCAAAGCGAGATCTTAAAGGCGCTGCGCCTCAGCGATGACGTCGCCCTGCAACGTTGCGCGACGCTGGCGGAGCTGCAGGCATGCCTGACAGCGCGCCTGACGCAGGAAAAAGGCGAGGACTGGTTCCGCCAGCTGGCGACGAAGGAGGCCGGCGCGTCGTCTGATGAGATGTCTGATGATGCGGAGACGCTGACCACCGCAGCGGCAGCCGGTGCAGAATCCCGGCTTGCGGAGATTGGCGATGCGCGCACCATGCGCGACTTTGTCGGCATTGAGCACCCGGATTTGTTCCACAAGGCGCGTGAGTTCAGAGATTTTTATCGCGACAAAAAAGACCGCCAGCTTTATTGGTACGGTATGCCTCTGGAAACTCCGTGTAAAAACCGGGCGGTTATGTTTGACGATATCACCGGTAAAAGCCGCGAATTCCTGATGTTTGGCTCCAACAGCTATCTGGGACTGTCGAATCATCCGGAAGTGATCCAGGCCATTCAGGATGCGGCGGGGTTATACGGTGCGACCAATACCGGCTGCCGCATCATCGCCGGCAGCAACGTGCTCCACCTGGAGTTGGAGCGTAAGCTGGCCAAACTTAAAGGGCGCGAGGACTGCATCGTGTATCCTTCCGGCTATTCGGCCAACCTGGGCTGTATCTCCGCCCTGACCAGCCGCCATGACCTGGTATTCACCGACGCCATCAACCATATGAGTATCCAGGATGGCTGTAAGCTGGCGGGCGCGCAGCGCAAAATTTACGACCATTCGCTGACCAGCCTGGAAAAGTCGCTGGCCAAATACGCTGACCATCCCGGCGGTAAACTGATTGTGACCGACGGCGTCTTTAGCATGCACGGTGACATCGTCGACCTGCCACGCCTGATGAATCTGGCGGAGCGTTATGGCGCACGGGTGCTGGTGGATGATGCGCACTCGACCGGCGTATTGGGCAAGACCGGTTCGGGGACGGCGGAGCACTTTAATATGAAGGGCCGGGTGGATCTGGAGCTGGGCACCATGAGCAAAGCCCTGTCAGGGCTGGGCGGCTTTGTCTGCGCCGACGGGGAAGTGGTTGAGTTTCTTCGTTTTTATTCCAACTCCTATGTATTCGCCGCCACGATCCCCGCGCCGGTCGCCGCCGGCGTGATTGCCTCCATCGACGTCATGCTGCGGGAACCGGAGCGCCTGACGATGCTCTGGGACAATATCTATTACTTCCGAACGCTGTTGCTGAACGCCGGTTTTGACCTTGAGCATTCGGCATCGGCCATCGTGCCGATCGTGGTGGGGGATGACGCGAAAACGCTGCTTTTCGGGCGTGCGGTGCGTGCGCGCGGCCTGTTTTGCCAGACTGTGGTGTTCCCCGGCGTCAGCGTGGGGGATGCGCGCCTGCGGATCAGCATCACCAGCGAACATACCCGGGAAGATTTGGACGAGGCCTACGCCATTCTGGTGGCGGCGGCTCAGGAGGTCGGCGTTCCCGTCAACGCCTCGTCTGTTCGGGATGCGCGCCCGCACGTCGCGGAGGCCTAGCGTATGGCGATCTTATCTTCGTTTATTCTGGACGGCCTGTTCAGGCATGCGCGCCAGACGCCGGACAAAACGGCGCTGCTGTGCGGCGAACGGCGGTGGAGCTTCCGCCAGCTGGCTGAACATGCCGGCGCGATGGCCGCCGCGTTGCGGCAGGCCGGCGTTGCCGATCAGTCGGTACTAATCAATTTGCCGAAAAGCCCGGAGGCGGTGGCCGCCATCTATGCCACCTGGCTGAGCGGCAATCATTATATCCCTATCGATTACAGCCAGCCGGCCGCGCGGCTGGAACGTATTATCGCTGCGGCCGAGCCGGCGCTGATTATTGATGAGGATTGGCTGCACAGTTTCGCCGAACGTGCGGACGGCGTCCCGGAATGGCCGGCGGAGCCGGTCATTCTCACCGATCCTATCGCTGCAATTCTCTATACCTCCGGCTCGACGGGCACCCCGAAAGGGGTGCAAATCAGCCACGGCATGCTGGCCTTTTTTATTCGCTGGGCGATAGGCGACACGCAGCTGACGGCGCAGGATACCCTGGCGAACCACGCAAGTTTTGCGTTCGATCTGAGCACGTTCGATCTGTTTGCCGGCGTCAGCGTTGGCGCCGTGATATGGATTATCCGTGAAGACGAGCAGAAGGACTGCCGCGCTATTGCGCAGGGGCTGCAAACCCACGGCGTCAGCGTGTGGTACAGCGTGCCCTCCATCCTGGCGATGCTGGAAAAAAGCGGGCAGTTAACCGCTCCCGGCTGTGCAGCGTTGCGCCAGGTCATTTTCGCCGGCGAACCGTACCCCGTTGCCGCGTTGCGGCGCCTGTTGCCGCATCTGCCCGCGCAGTGCCGCATCAGCAACTGGTATGGCCCGACGGAAACCAACGTGTGCACTGCTTATCCGGTAGCGCGGGCAAGCCTGGAGCGACTGGAGCACGTGCCGATCGGCTATCCGCTGACGGGCGTGGATGCGCAACTGATTGATGAGCAGGGCCGACGCCACCCGCTGGAGCAGGCGTTGGGAGTACGCGGCGAATTGCTGATCGGCGGGCCATGCGTTACGCCCGGCTATAGCAACGTGGCGGTTTCCCGACAGAGCGAATGGCATCCCCGACAATTCCATGCAACGGGCGACTGGGTGGAAATGACGGCGGACGGTCTGGTTTTCCGCGGCCGTCTCGATGATATGGTCAAGATTAATGGCTACCGGGTTGAGCTGGGGGAAATTGAATCGGCGATCCATCACCATCCGGCGGTGAATCAGGCTGCGCTGTACGCTGAATTGGGCGATCTCAAACAGAAGCTGGTGGCGGTCATCAGCCTCCGCTCTGGTGTGACGCCGCCGACCTTGCTGGAACTCAAACAGTTTTTACAGTCCAGGCTCCCTGCCTACATGATCCCTAACCGGTTGATTATCGCCGACACCCTGCCGGTGAATGCCAATGGCAAGGTGGATCGGCAGCGACTGGCCGAGGTAAATGTTTAATGAGTCAGGAACAAGAGACACAGTCGCTGGCGGTGGTCGGCATTGGTTGCGTGCTGCCCGGTATTGAACGTTTCAGCCGGCTGAACAGCCCGGCGGACTGGCAGGCGTTGCTTGATGCGCCGCCGGTGCTGATGACGCATGATGAGGAGGCGGTGGCGGTTCGTGGCCGGCGGGTGGACGATGCGGAGTTTGATTTCAAGAAGTTTTCTATTCCGCCGTTGTTCAAAACGGCGGTCAGCCGGGAAACCCGTCTGGCGCTGTTGGCGGCCGAAGATGCCATGCGCGATTTGGCGCTGCCTGCGGCGCTGCGCGATCGCTGCGATCAATTCTGTGCCACGCACTTGGGCAGCGATGCGGCCTATCGCAATGCGACCAAAGTGAGCGCGCTGCGGGCGCTGGCCGAGCGGCTCAGTGAGCAGGGATACGCGCCAGCGGAGGTACAGAGGCGGATTGATGAATATAAACAGCCGCTGGCTCAGGCGTTAGGGAGCACCTCACACGACCGGGTGGGGGAAATGGCGTCGAGCATTCCGGCGCGCATCGCGCATTTTGCACAAACGCGCGGCAAGTGCCAGACCCTTGACGGCGCCGATTTGGGCGGTTTTCGTTTACTGCAATTGGCTCAGGACTGCTTCCGCCATCAGGACAGCCAGCTGGCGGTGCTGACCAGCGTGCAGTGTTTTCACCATTGGCCGCAGGCGGCCATGCTGCTGGCGCAGAGCGTCTGCGCAACGCATTGCTGGCTGGAGGGAGCGATCAGTCTGGTGGTGTGTCCGCCGTCGCTAGCCCGGCAGCATGGTTGGCCGATCCTGGCCCGGCTTGGCGCATTGACCAGTGACAAACTCGAACGTCAGCAGCAGGCCACCGGTCGGCGTCCGGCTTATTTTTCCGGTGCCAATCAGGTTTTTTGTCAACTCCTCGAGATGCTGCTGCACCAGCGCCGGGAGTGCGGCGGCGACTCTTTTACCGGCCGTCGTTGGAACATTGACACTGCGCCGACGCGGTGTGATCAGCCGACGGCGCAGCGCATCGCGATTGTTGACTATCAGCCGGTTACCGCCCAGGGAGGCGACAAAGCGCGCTTTTGGCAGACGCTGTCTCAGGGAGACGATGCATTACGCGATCACGGCGTGGATCAGCTGCATCCGGGGGCGTTTGTCCGGCCAGCCCCGCAGAAGCTCAGCGCATACACCCGTCGGGCGATGGGGTTTCCTACGCACGATTCCGCACAGATCCCCCTGAATAAAGCGATGATGCCGGCCAAAAAGAAGCGGCTGGATGTGACGCAGCTTTATGCGCTTAATGCTTGCGGTGAATGGGCTGAAAAGCTGCGTCCGTTTAAACGGGTGGCGATCGTCGTCGCCAGTAACCTGTCCCTGAGCGCTGACCGGTTGCAGGCGATGACGGCGCTGTGGTCTGCCTTGCCTCAGACGGCAGGGCCGGTTCCGCAGCCGCCTCAGCCAGAGATCAACCGTTGGAGCTGGTACGGCGCCAGCGGCATTGGCACCGCGCAACTGCTGGCCGAGCATCTTGGTATCGATGCGGACTGCTATGCGGTGGAGGCCGCCTGCGCCAGCTCGCTCGCCGCGCTGCATAACGCGGTCAGGGCCTTGCAGGCGGGGCGTTATGATGCGGCGATCGTCGGCGGTATCGAGACGGCGACGCTGGAGCGCGATATTGTGCTATGCAGCGCGCAGATGATGCTTTCCGCCACGCGTATTCGCCCCTTTGCCGAGAATGCGGACGGCTTCACACCAGGCGACGGCGGCGGATTTTTTATGCTGAGTCGTCATCCGAGCGAACAGGCGCTGGCCTCCATTGAGGCAATTTCCGGCTCTTGCGATAGCTATTCCATGACCGCACCGGATCCTGCGGGACAGGCGTTGGCGATTGAAAAAACGCTGGGCCTGCAGGCGATCGACCCGCGGCGCGTGCAGTATATCGAAGCGCACGGTACGGGGACGGTGCTTGGCGATCGGGCCGAGGTGTCATCGCTGCAGCACAGCTATGCCCGGGCAGGGCACACTCCGCTGTATCTCGGCTCGGTGAAATATAACTTCGGCCACTGTTTCGCCGGGGCGGCCGCGCTTAGCCTGTGCAAAGTGTTAAGCGCCTTCGAGCAGGGGAAAATTCCGCCCACGCCGGTGTCTGCGTTAAATCTTGAGCTGCCGCTGGCAACCATTCCCGCAGAAATTCCCCAATGCACGCTCCCTTGGCCACTGCCGGAGGAAGGAGGACGCAGGGCGGCGATCAATGCCTTCGGCACCGGCGGTATTAACTACCATTTGCTGCTCAATCAATCGGTGTAAGAGGATTTCATGCATACCATCATCCATAAAATTCGTTTGAAAGATATTGCCCATCGCGCCGCATTTCGCGAGTGGGTGGAAACCGTCGACTATCCGGCCTGCAGCCGTCTGGATGCGGTACGCGCCTTTGAAGTGGTTGAGGTCAGCCAGGAGGCGGATGCGCCGTTTCACTTTATTGAAATTATTCATTTAAGCGCGATGGATGCCTTTGAGCGTGAGATGCAGACTCCGCTGTTTCAGAGCCTGGTCGCTCGCTTCGATCAAATGGCGGAAGTGGTGGCAGAGATTGCAGGAGAACGGATTGCCGATGGCTACCAGCAATAATCACCGTGCGCAAACGCGGATTGTCGTAACGGTTGGCAACGCCGGGCGCCGCGCCGCCGAGTCGGCACTGCAGCACCGGCAGCGGGTGAGGAACCGCGCGCGTGAACAGGCCGTGGCTTTACTGAACCGGGTGTGGTGCGGCGATAAGACGTCGGTTTATGCCGGTGGTTTCACGCTGCGTTCGCGACCCGGCGGTCAGCCGGTGGGCGAGCATCCGCAGCAGGGACAGCGGGCCGTATCGCTCAGCCATTCGCAGTCGTGGTATGCCGGCACCACCGGCGACGGCGCTATCGGCATCGACCTGCAGCACTACCGTTCCTTTGGTGCCTCTGCGCGTCGTCAGGCTTTTACTGCCGGCGAACGCCGGTTGGGGCTGGTTCAGTCCTGCGCCGCCTGGGCGATTCGCGAGGCTTTTTTAAAAAGCCACGGCCGCGGTTTACCCCATCGGCTGAACGACATTCGTATCGACTGGCGCAATCAGCGGGTGTTGAGCGTCGACGGTGGCCTGGCGCGCCGACATTTTTGGCTGTGGTACAGCCTAGAGTGGGTCTGTGCGCTGTGCTACTCAGGAATGCCGGCTTTGACGCCGTGGGTAGAGGTGGAGGTGCGTGATGATGCATGAATCGTTTGTTCTGGCGCTGCAGCACGCGCTGGATATTGCGCGCCTGGCGCCGTCGTCACATAACTGCCAGCCCTGGTCGGTTCATTACGATGTTGTAACGCGCTGCGGAACGCTGGCAATTGACCGGCGGCGTGCGTTGTGCGGGCTGCCGTCGCTGGAACGTGAAATGCTGATGAGCTGCGGGATTTTCTTTGAATACCTCAGTGCGTTGCTGGGCTATGCCGGTCGGCCGATCGAGTGGCGCTGGGTCGGGGATGGGCACGGCACCGCCTCGGACGTGTTGATCGCTTTTTCCCCTGCGGCGGAACGGAGGGCGGACGCGGATGCGCATCGCCTGCTGACGCAGGCGATAGCGCAGCGGCATACGGCCCGTTCGTGCTATCAGCCAACGCGCATCAACGATGAACAGTACATACGGTTGAAGGAGCTATTTGCCGGTACGGCGGCCACCCTCAGCATTGAGCAAGACGCGTCGCTGCGTGCTGATATCGCCCAGTTGATCGCCCGTCATGCCGCTCTCGACTTTGCCGACCGGCGCGCCTGGCAAGAAACTTACCAGTTTATTCGGTTTGATGAGCGGCGTCCTGCCGACGACGGTTTCTGTCTGCATCATCTGTTCGGGCCGGTGTCCGGCTCGTTCAAATACGCCTTTCGGCTGGCGTTTCATCCGCGCCTGCATCGCTTCACCACCGGTTTGCGTCTGCCCGAGCGGATGGCGAAGGGGCTGGCCGATCTCGTGGCGCAGGGACCGCAATATCTGGCGATCGGTCTGAAAGAGGAATGCAACGAAGCGCTGTTTATGACCGGGATGCGCCTCGGCCGGCTGTGGCTGGTGCTGCAAGACTGGGGATGGGGACTGCACCCGCTCAGTGTCCTGGTGCAGCATGCTGCACCGCGCCGTGAGCTGGCCGCCGCATTGGCGCTTGACGAACAGCCGGTCTTTTTTGCGCGTTTCGGCCATCTGCAGCAGCCGGGCAGCGCGACGCCAAGACGCAGTTGGCAAAACATTTTAACCGCGTCACGTTCGGCACCGCCGACAGGGATCGACACTTTATAACTTATCTCAGAAAGGAGTACGCAATGAACGTTTGGATTGCATTGGCGATTGTATTACTGATTCTCTCCGTACTGGCTTTTGTCTCCAGCCGCAACGCTCAGGACACCCGGCCGATGTTTTTATGGGGATTCAATGCCATGGGACCGGTTGCTTTGGTGTATTGCTATTTCGGCGCGGGCGATGTGTCCCACAAGGCATTGATTCTGATCCTGGTTGGTTTGTATCTGCTGCGCATGAACATTGTGCTGACGCGTTGGTACGGCAATACCGCCGCGTCCAAACTCAAAGAGGTGATGCCAACGCAGCAGCTGCCCTGGCTGGCGGTGATGATGGTTAATATTTTCGGCTGGTTGTATTGCCTGCCCTTTTACTGGGGCAGCCAGTTGCAGGGGCCTTGGGGGCTGCAGCAGTGGCTGGTCATTGGTTTTTATCTGGTCGGCACCTGTTTTCACTTTGGCAGCGACTACCAAAAACGGCGCTTCAAACAGGATCCCAAGAACAAAGGGCGTATTCTCGACGTCGGCTTCTGGTCGATAGCGCGCCATCCCAATTATTTTGGTGACTTTTTAATTTTCGTCAGTTTTGGGCTGCTGGCTGGCAACTGGTTTGGCATCATCGCGCCGCTGACTAACCTGGTGCAATACTTTGCCGATGCAATTCCCAAGAGCGAGAAAATGGCTGAGAAACGCTATGGAGAAGCCTGGCTGGACTATAAGCGTAAAGTGAAGTGCTTTATTCCATTTATTTTTTAGCCGCGCTCTGCAGGTCAGAACATGCTTTACGATGGAGCCACCAGGCTCCATTTTTGATTGGCGTTCAGCACGGTGCGGCCAAAGCGCGTCCCGGCGACGCCTGTTGAGCCATCAGCGCCACTACCCAATCAATAAATACGCGCAGTTTGGCGCTGACGTGCCGGTTGGGGCGAAAGGCGATATAGAGCGGCATCGGTTCAAACCGCCAGTCGGTAAACAGCGGGGTCAGTTCGCCACGGGCCAGCGAGGGGGCGGCCATATAATCGGGCAGCCACAGGATGCCCAGCCCCGCCAGGCCGGCGGTCAGATAGGCATTGCCGTCATCAACGGCGAGGATATAGCGCCCGTGAACCTTCACCTGTTCCTCACCGCGGCGCATGGCGTAGGGCAGCGGCTTGCCGCTGCGCGCCCAGAGAAACCCCACAATACGGTGATGGCTATCTTCCAGTTCGCGCGGATGCGCGGGCACGCCGGCCTGCGCCAGATAGGATGGTGTGGCATAGGCGCCAAGCTGCAGATCCGCCACGTGACGGGCCACCATGGACTGGTCGCTGATTTCCCCGCCGCGCACTACGCAGTCTACCTGTTCGCCAATTAAATCCACGATGCGATCGCTGACGCCCATATCAATCTGAATATCCGGGTATTGTGCGTGAAAGTCGGGAAGCGCCGGCACCAAAATCATCCGCGCCAGCGGGCTGGGCACATCGATCCGCAGCCGTCCGCGCGGCGTGGCGGCTGCGCCGGACAGGCTGGTTTCTGCATCATCCAGGTCGGCCAGCAGCCGTACCGCACGTTCATAATAGGCGGCGCCGTCGGCGGTGAGATGCACCCGACGGGTGGTGCGGTTGAGCAATTTGACGCGCAGCCGCGCTTCCAGTTGCTGAACCAGCTGGGTCACCGTTGTTCTGCTGATATGGAGGGTTTCAGCGGCTTTGGTAAAGCTGCCGCTGTCCACCACGCGGACAAAGGCCTGCATTGCATCGAATCGATCCATATTGCCTGAGGACCTCCGGATTGTTTGCGCTTTGCAAACAGTGATGGCGGATTTTGCCAGTTTATTCGCCGGGCGGCGGACTTTAAAGTTTTTGTTCACTCAACTTTTGGTGAATAAACCCGCACAGGAGATCGATCATGGCGAAGCGAGATGTGGTATTCCCCGCAGGGCGTCAGGCACTGTATGAACGTAACCATTATTCCCCGGCGATTCGCGCCAATGGCCTGCTGTTTGTATCAGGCCAGGTTGGCAGCCGCGAGGACGGCTCACCGGAACCTGATCTGACGGCGCAGGTGCATCGTGCTTTCGGCAATCTGAATGCGGTGCTGCAGGCCGCCGGTTGCTCTTTTGATGATGTTATCGACGTCACCGTCTTTATGGTGGATCCGGAATCCACCTTTCGCACCGTGTGGGACGTGGTGCCGCAGTATTGGGGCAGCGCGCCGCACCCGACCCTGACCGCCGTCGGCGTTACCTGGCTTTATGGTTTCCAGTTTGAAATCAAGGTGATTGCCAAACTGCCGTAGAACGGGGGAGGCTGACGGGGCGAGCCGTTACTGCGCCTGCGCCGGAGGAAGCATCGGCTGGTGCAGGTTATCGTTCGGCGCAAACTCTCATTGTGTTTGTTGATCGCGATTTGCCTGGCGGATTTCCGGCACCCTATACTGACCATTCATCGTGCGCAATGAATGGAGTCATAATGAAGGAAGGTAATAACGTACTGATATTGGATGATATCTATTATCAAATAGATGACTCGGTCATTCTGGATTCGGTCTCTTTGACGCTCAAATCCGGTGAGTTCAAGCTGATCACCGGCCCCTCCGGCTGCGGGAAAAGTACGCTGTTGAAAATAGTTTCTTCACTGATTAGCCCAACCCGCGGCGCTATTATCTTTGACGGCAAGAATATTAACGAACTGTCGCCCGAACATTATCGTCAGCAGGTTTCCTACTGCTTCCAAACGCCGGCGCTGTTTGGCAGCTCGGTGTTTGACAACCTGGCACTGCCTTACCAGATTCGCCGCGTCAAACCGGATGAGGAAAAAATGAAGCAGGATTTGCGGCGCTTTATGCTGCCGGAGAGCCTGCTGCAAAAGAGCATTAACGAACTGTCCGGCGGTGAGAAACAGCGGATTTCGCTGATCCGCAACCTGCAGTTTGTGCCTAAAGTCCTGCTGTTGGATGAAATCACCAGCGCGCTGGATGAAGAAAATAAGCATAACGTTAACGAAATAATCCGCCAGCTGGTCGAGCAGCAGGATATGGCCGTGCTGTGGGTAACACACGACCGGGATGAAATTGCGCATGCCGACGATATTATCGAGCTACAGGCGCATCGGGCACGGGAGACGGCCAATGAACCAGCATAACATCACGAATGAATCACTGGGGTTGTCGATGATTCTGGTGCTGGTGGCGATTTTAATCAGCCATAAAGAAAAGCTGGCGTTGGAAAAGGATATTATCTGGAGCATCTGCCGGGCGGTGGTGCAGCTGATTATTGTCGGCTACGTGCTGAAGTATATTTTCTCCTTGAATAACGAAGCACTGACGGTGCTGATGGTGCTGTTTATCTGCTTCAATGCGGCTTACAACGCCAAAAAACGCAGCAAGTATATTGAGCATGCTTTTGTCACTTCGTTTATCGCCATAACCACCGGCGCGGCGCTGACGCTGATCGTGCTGGTGTTGACCGGCTCGATAGAATTTACGCCGATGCAGGTGATTCCGATTTCCGGCATGATCGCCGGTAACGCCATGGTGGCGGTCGGGCTGTGTTACAACAATCTGGGGCAGCGTTTCAAAAGCGAGCAGCAGAAGATCCAGGAAATGCTCAGCCTGGGCGCCTCGCCGAAGTTTGCGTCCGCTGCGCTGATTCGCGACAGCATTCGCGCATCGCTGATCCCGACCATTGATTCGGCAAAAACGGTGGGGCTGGTCAGCCTGCCGGGCATGATGTCCGGTTTGATCTTTGCCGGTATCGATCCGGTGAAGGCAATCAAATACCAGATTATGGTGACGTTTATGCTGCTGTCTACCGCCAGTCTGTCGACCATTATCGCCTGCTATCTGGCATATCGTAAGTTTTATAACCAGCGCCACCAGCTGGTGGTGACCACGCTGAAGTAAAACCGCGTACGGCCTCTGGCAAGAGGCCGTTATTTTATCGGCTACGGCGCCTGCAGCAGCGCGATGCTTTGGCGAATTTCCCGTTCGATATCCGCTTCCGTCCAGCCGTTCAGCTGCGAAGAGAATGGCTCGAAGGCGTAAATGCCCCGGTAGCCCAGGCGCTCCAGATTCTGCACCTGTTTTTTACTCTCCAGACGATCCCGTTCGCTCAGCATAATGCGCTCCTCATCGCCCAGCGTCTCTTTGGCGCGAGGATCCTCGACGCCGGAAAGGTGCACCAGACCGATCCGATCGATTTGGATCTGCGCATCGAATTCTTGCTGAGCAGGCGCGCTCAGGTAATGGTGGAAAGTGTCCAGTACGATCTTATAGGGTGCGCCGGCATCGCGGATAATCGCCTGGCTCAGCAGGGACGAACGCAGGGAACTGATGCCGAAGCCGAGCGGCTCCACATAGCCCTCAACGCCGTAGCGCTGGAACAGCGGCGCCAGTAGTTGCAGCGCAGCCAGCGTATCCTGCTGCTTTTGCTCATCGCTGCGGCGATCGTCTTTGCTGCAGTGCGGACAAAGTACCAGCGCCTTGCTGTGAATGGCCTGCGCCTGCGCCAGCAGCGCTTGCGCATTGCCAAGCAGCGTCTCTTGGTCATCCAGCAGGTTAAACATGCCGAGCGCATTGATGGTGATAATTTCAATGCCGTATTTCGCCGCCAGCGCATTGAGCTGCTCATTGCTTAAATCATCGGTCACTTTGCCGCTGGGCATATCGTTGCGCAACTCAACCTTGTTAAGGCCGCATTTTTTTACCAGTTGGAAAAAACGCTCCAGATCGAGATTCGGGGCTATTTTTCGATTGATACAGAAGCGATCCAGCGCAATGGCCATGGTGTCTGACTCCCAAAAGTGAAGGTTAGGGTTTTTCATTGGGTAACGATAAGGATTCGGCCGTGGCTACAGGCTGGCGGTAGCGTTTGGCCATCACCACCTGCTCCATTTTTTCCAGCGATACGCCTTTGGTTTCCGGTACGAAACGGCAGATAAACCAGTAGCTGAACATACAGCAGGCGGCGAATACCCACATCGGGAAGGCGCCGTGGAAGGTGGAGAACAGGTAAGGGTTGTCGTTGATCATCGGGAAGGTTTGCGAGACGGCGAAGTTGGCGACCCACATACAGCCGACGGCGATGCTCATGCCCTCTGAACGCATCCGGTTCGGGAATATTTCGGAGATCAGCACCCAACAGCCGACACCCCAGGAGAGCGCGTAGAACAACATAAAGAACAGCATGCCGAACAGGGCGAAGTAACCGGTGGTTTCACTATAGAGTGCGTAGGAGGTGATCAACAGACCAATAATGGCGCCCAGAGTGCCGAAGCGCATCAGCGGCAGGCGGCCGATGCGGTCCATCAGCAGCGCGCCGATCGCCGAGCCGACCAGTTGCAGCACGCCGATCCAGATGGTCTGGAACAGGGCTTCCTGCGCGTTGCTGGTGACGGTTTTCAGCACTACGGGGGCGTAGTACATCATTACGTTGACGCCGGTGACCTGCTGCAGCATGGCGACCATGCAGCCGACGAACAGGATGAAACGCACGCGTTTGTCCCGGTAACTCAGCTTTTGCTTGGCCTGTTGCAGGTCTTGCCGCAGGGATTCCTTGATTTCTTTCAGCACGTTGCGCGCGTGGGCTTCGTTGGAGACGAGAGTCAGCGTCGCCAGTGCCTTGTCTTCCTGGCCTGCCATCACGTTCCAGCGCGGTGATTCAGGGATGATAAACACCAGAATGCAGAACAGAATGCAGGGCACCACTTCCGAACCAATCATCCAACGCCAGCCCATATCGATCAGCCAGGCTTCCGAGGCATAACTGGCGATTTTAAAGTTGACGTAAAAGATCAGGATCTGGCCAAACACGATGGCAAACTGCTGCATGCTCAGCGCCCGCCCGCGCATGTCCTTGGGGGAGACCTCCGACATATACATTGGGGATACGGTGGCGGCGATGCCTACCGCCAGACCGCCGATCATGCGGTAGATGACAAACCAGGTGAAAGTCTCGGCCAGCGCGGCGCCGATGGCGGAAATAGTGAACAACAGCGCCGCCAGCACCAGCGCTTTCTTGCGTCCGTAGCGGCCGGCCAGCGGACCGGCGCCGAATGCGCCCAGCACGCAGCCGAGTACCACGTTGGACACCGCCCAGCCGGTTTCTGCCGGGGTGAGGTGGAAATAGGCTTTCAGCGCCTCGATGGCGCCGGAGATCACGGCGGTGTCATAGCCGAACAAAATACCGCCGAGCGCCGCAATGCCGCATATACGCAGTACGTACCCTGTATTATGTTTTCGCTGATGTGACATATGTTGCTCCGATTTTTATCCATATTTCCGCTCGCAATGCGTGTTGTAGGGGGAAGGCGGGCGGAAGGTGTGAACCGTGCCTGTCATCAAGGCGTGTTTATTCGGGTAATTCAGGTCTGAGAAGAACATTTATTTCATATTTGTGGAATAATGAAATATTGATTTTTAGACGCAGTTCAAAAAAATCGTTAGAAAAGAAAAATCGCATACCCATTTATTGCGAAGCGAAAGGCAAGAAAACCGACCGCTCCAGCGGGCATTAGCGGGTGATGTTAAGGGTTTTTATGCCGTCTGGCGGGACAGGGCGCTTTCCCATCGGTTGCACATCGCGGCGTAGCGTTACCTAAAAAATTGCGATCGGCCACGCTAAAAATAAAATTTCCAAAACGTTTTATTTGAAACTTTTTTTTCAATGGAATAAGGTTTACTTCATTCGACCAGGGCTTAGCCTGTCTGCGGGTGCCGTAAGACATCGCGCTATCTGGAGGCTCTCCTGGTCATCGCGGCATGTTGAAAAGAGGGTGGAACATGAAAATCGTGGGTAACTTTATCGACGGGCAGGTTTGTCCGAGCAGCAGCAATCAAAGCGTAGACGTGCATAACCCGGCGACCGGGCAGGTTGAGTGTCAGGTAACGCAAAGCACCGCCGCCGAGGTTAAACAGGCGATCGATGTCGCGCACCGGGCGTTTGCCGGCTGGTCGCGAACCACCCCGCTGCGCCGCGCACGCATCATGTTCAATTTCAAAGCGCTGTTGGAACAGCATCGGGAAGAGCTGGCACAGCTGATCGTCAGCGAGCACGGCAAAGTATATTCGGACGCGCTGGGCGAACTGACGCGCGGCATGGAAGTCGTGGAGTTCGCCTGCGGCATTCCGCACCTGATGAAAGGGGAATATTCCGCCGACGTTGGCACCGGCGTCGACAGTTTTTCCCTGATGCAGCCGCTGGGCGTGGTGGCCGGCATTACCCCGTTCAACTTCCCGGCGATGGTGCCGATGTGGATGTTCCCGATTGCGCTGGCCTGCGGCAACACCTTCGTGCTAAAGCCGCCGGCGTTGGCGCCGTCGGCATCGGTGCGTATGGCGGAGCTACTGAAAGAGGCCGGCCTGCCGGACGGCGTCTTTAACGTGGTGCACTGCGGCAATGAAAATGCCGCGCAGCTGTGCACAGATCCGCAGATCCAGGCGGTAAGCTTTGTTGGCTCTTCCACCGTCGCCGAGCATATCTACACCACTGCCAGCGCCCACGGCAAGCGCGTGCAGGCCTTCGGCGCCGCGAAAAATCAGGCGATTATCATGCCGGATGCCGATCTGGACGCCACGGTGAATGCCCTGATGGGCGGGGCATTTGGTTCCGCCGGCGAACGCTGTATGGCGCTGCCGATTGCGGTGGTGGTCGGTGACGACACTGCGGATAAGCTGATTGCCAAATTGAAACCGCTGATCGCTCAGCTGCGCGTCGGGCCTGGCCTGCAGCAGGGCGGCGAAGAAAACGAAATGGGGCCGTTGGTCTCTTCTGCGCACCAGCAGAAAGTTCTGGGCTATATTGATGTGGGCGTCGAGGAAGGCGCGACGCTGGTGGCGGACGGCCGCAACTACAGCGTGCCGGGGCATCCGGACGGTTATTACGTGGGAGGCACGCTGTTTGATCACGTTACGCCGCAGATGCGCATCTACCGTGAAGAGATCTTCGGGCCGGTGCTGGGGATTGTGCGCGTCGCCAGCTATCAGGAAGC
The DNA here is from genome assembly GCF_014298095.1 of Serratia sp. JUb9. Classification (NCBI taxonomy): domain Bacteria; kingdom Pseudomonadati; phylum Pseudomonadota; class Gammaproteobacteria; order Enterobacterales; family Yersiniaceae; genus Serratia; species Serratia sp. JUb9. The sequence continues at coordinate 222,841 of NZ_CP060416.1, forward strand.
GATCGACACGGTGAACGGCCATGAGTTCGGCAACGGCAGCGCCATCTTTACCAGCAACGGCCACTATGCGCGCCAGTTCGTGCATGAGGTGCAGGCCGGTATGGTCGGGGTCAACGTACCGGTGCCGGTGCCGATGGCATTCCATAGCTTTGGCGGCTGGAAGCGTTCGGTGTTCGGCGCGCTCAATGTACACGGTGCCGACGGCGTGCGTTTCTATACGCGTATGAAGACGGCGACGGCGCGCTGGCCTTCCGGCCAGCAGACGGTGTCTGAATACAGTATGCCGACCTTAGGCTGATCAACCATATGCAGGCGCGGCTCAAGCAGAGTAAAGCCGCGCCTGTTGCGATAAGCAACGGACATACGCGCCGACGGTATTGCACCTGGCGGGTTGTCTTGACGGTAACAGGAGGGTTTCATGTCTTCATTGCTTGCGAAATGCCAGCCGCCCGATAGCCAGGGGCGTATTCAGCATGTTACGCCGGAAAACGCCGACTGGCGTTTTGTCGGTTTTGACGTCTATCGCCTTGAGGCGGGGAAAACGCTGACGCTGAGCAGCGACGATAAAGAGCTGTGCCTGGTATTGGTGGCCGGCATTGCCTCCGTTGCGACGCAGCATGCCGAATATCCCCATATCGGCAAACGTATGAGTCCGTTTGAGCGGACGCCGCCCTATGCGGTTTATGTGCCGCATCACGACCAGGTTATCGTGCGGGCCGAAAGCGAGCTGGAACTGGCAGTATGCAGCGCGCCGGGAAGCGGGCATTTGCCTTCGCGCCTGATTACGCCGGCGGACGTGGGTGTTGAACGGCGTGGCAAAGGGCGCAACCAGCGGCTGGTGCACAATATCTTGCCGGACGATAAGCCGGCGGACAGCCTGCTGGTGGTGGAGGTATACACCGACGAGGGCAATACCAGCTCCTACCCCAGCCATAAGCACGATCAGGAAGACTCTGCGGATGAAACCTATCTGGAAGAGACTTATTACCACCGCATTGAGCCGGAACAGGGATTCTGCATGCAGCGCGTGTACACGGACGACCGCTCACTGGACGAGTGTATGCCGGTGTATAACCGCGATGTGGTGAAGGTGCCGCGTGGTTATCATCCGGTGGCGACCCTGGCCGGTTACGATAACTACTACCTTAACGTGATGGCCGGTCCAAAGCGCCTGTGGAAATTTACCTGGGAAAAAGATCACGCCTGGATTAACGGTGATGACTACCCGCAGAAATAGCCGCATCGCCACAAAGGTGACGACGATGGCAAAAGGGGGCGAACCAGGTGTTCGCCCTTTACGCATTTATGCGTCTTTAGCGTTATTCAGCGCCAGCGAAACGGCCAGCGTCTGCGCCAGACACATTGACGCGACCTGCGAACGGAAACCATCCACCTGCGCTTCCCGGACCACAAAACACACGTCGCTAAAGGCCGCCAGCGGGCTTACCTGGCTGTCGGTAATGGCGATTTGCTGCGCGCCCTGTTTGGCGCCCAGCTCCACCAATTCCAGCGCTTCTCTGGCGTAGGGCGAATAGCTGATGGCGATCACCACGTCTTTTGGCTTCACCATGCCGAGCTGCTCGGTAAACATGCCGCCTAGGCCGTCAATCAGGAAGGCGCGGCGCTCCAGGTGGCGCAGGGCATAGGTCAGGTAGGAGGCGACGCTGAACGAGCGGCGCAGGCCAATCACGTAAATATTCTCTGCATTTTTCAGCAGTTCTACCGCCTTCTCCAGCTGCGCGCCGTCGATTTGCGCCGGCAGTTGCTGCAACGCCTGCGCATTCACCATGGTGAACACGTTGAGAATTTCAGCCGGGTTTTCCGGCGCGGCGTTGTCGTCTGTAGAGGTCTGGCGGAACAGGCGGGCTCGCTCGGTATAGTTAACCGTCTCTTCCATCAGGTGCTGACGAAAAACCTGTTTCATTTCATTGAAGCCGCTGAAGCCAAAGGCGTTGGCAAAGCGGATCAGGGTTGACGGCGGAACGCTGGCCTGTGCGGCGATGGAGGCCACGGTGTCGAACGCAATGCTGTTGCTGTTATCCAGAATATAACGCGCGACCTGTTTCAGACGTTTGCTGAGCGTTTCGTAACGGTGGCGGATTTCGTCTTGTAATAGCGAAAGTTGAGTTGGGTTATTCATCCATTCGGCTCACAATATTGGCTAAAGCGCTAAGAGGCCTGCGCCTGGAGTATTTATTCGTCATTCTAACAGACGGAGCGGAAGTTTCATTTCATCAAAAAGCGATTTATTTCAACGCAGGTTGCGTTAGTTCACAGAAAATGGGCAAAAAAAGCCCCCTAAAGTCGTAAACATGCTTTAAGGGGCCGGAGGATGTCGTTTTAAGGGTGGTGGGTTACACCATCGCGTTGTGGACGATATAACCGCCAGAAACCGATCAGCGTAAGATATTTCTGTTTAACCTGCGCAATTAAAGAAGAATCATCTAGCTCACCCTGCAGCCAGAGGCGTGACGGCTGGCCGAAAATGGTACGGCCTACCGCAAACCCTTTCACCCAGCGCTCATCGGCGGCGGCGGCAAAGCCGGCCTTCAGCGCGTCTTCCGGCGCGTCCAGGCCCAGAATGACCACGCCGCGGCAGTCGGGATCGGCGGCTTCGATCAGCTCGCCGACCTGGCGCCAGCTTGCTGCGCTCAGCGGCGGCAGTTTCCACCAGTCGGGTTTTATCCCTAACTGATAGAAGTGCGCCATGATTTCCAGGTAGTAACTTTCATCTTTATCGCTGCTGTCCTCGGGTAAAATCACTTCAAGCAGCAGTTCATGGCCGGTTTTGCAACATCCCTGATAGACGTCATTAATCAGCGCATCCTGCTCGTTGCGCAGTTCGACGGGATCGTGGGGATGATAAAACACCAGGCATTTCACCACGTGTTCCAGCGGCCAGTCGACCAGCTGAGAGCCGATGTTGCCATGTTCCAGACGCAGCGGACGTGAGCTGGGCTGCTCGATCGGACGGCCAATCCACCATCCCTCACCGGTGATTTCATTCAGCGCGGCCTGGCCGTAAGTGGTGTCGGCCAGAATACCGCTGTTGCCCTGCAGGCCCGCCTCGTCTGCCGCCTCTTTGGCGGCGGTCAGCAGCAGGGATTTCAACTGTGGAATGCGTTCTTCACCTACGCCGGCTTCGCGCGCCATATCTGCCAGCTGTTTGCGGTGGTCAAAGGCGAAGACGCACAGTTCCGGCCACTGTTGCTTGCGCGTGGTGACGCGGTGCAGGTGGTTCAGGCGCGCATCGCGATCGGGGCGCGGCACCTGCTGCTCGCGTGCCAGGTAATCGTCCAGTTCGCGCCTGGTCGGCATCGCCGGGGCGCAGCCATGGCGCGATACCACCAGCGCACCGCAGGCGTTGGCGTAGCGGCACGCCTGATCCCAGCCCTCGTCATTCAAATAGCCGCGCAGCAGGCCGGACATAAAGGCGTCGCCGGCGCCGAGCACGTTAAGCACTTCAACCCGCACGCCGCAGTGCAGTTTTACCGCCTGCCAATCGCTCGGGATAGCCCCTTCAAATACCGAGCACCCTTGTGCGCCGCGTTTACATACCAGCGTCGCCTGGCTGACTTTGCGTACGTTGGCCAGCGCGGTCAGCGTATCGGTGCTGCCGCCGGCAATATGAAATTCCTCTTCCGTGCCGACGATCAGGTCAAAGTGGTGCAATACCTCCTGTAGTTCGCGCGTGACCTTGTCCGATTCGACAAAGCGCGTTTCGCCGTCGCCCAGCGACGTCAGGCCCCACAGCACCGGACGGTAGTCAATGTCCAGCGCCTTGCGCAGCCCGTGGCGATGCGCGTACTCCAGAGCCTGCAGCACGGCGGCGCGCGTGTTGGGGTGGGACAGATGGGTGCCGGTAATTGCCAGCGCACGTGACGAGGCGATGTAGGACTCATCAATGTCGTCAGGCGTTAACGCCATATCGGCGCAGTTATCACGGTAGAAAATCAGCGGGAAGGTTTCCTGATCCTTGATGCCGAGGATCACCAGCCCGGTCAGCCGCTGCTTGTCGGTGATCAGGCAGCGGGTGTCCGCCCCCACACGCTGAAGCTCTTCACGTAGGAAACGCCCCATATGTTCATCGCCGACGCGGGCCAGCATGCCGGACTTCAGCCCCTGAATCGCCGTGCCGTAGGCAACGTTGCCGGAAGATCCGCCGAGGTATTTGGCAAACGTGCTGGCGTCTTCCAGGCGTGCGCCGATTTGCTGCGCGTAGAAATCGACGGCGATGCGGCCGAGACAGATGACATCAAGCTGTTTTTGTTGTGAAACCATAGCCCTTTCCTTCTGTATTAAGCAAAAGCCGACTGCGACCCGATAAGCGGAGGTTAGCAGGAATCATTGCGTTGAGTATGAGGAATAAAAATTCCAATTTCAATATTAAATGAAATTTACCACCCAAGTCGCAACACGCTGTGATGTCGGGGCGCGCGTCTGCCGCTATCAGGCGGCGGCATTGCGGGCTTGCGCGCAGGTTTTGCCGTATTAATGTTGGCTTTTTATCGCCGTGGGCTGTGCTTGATGAAGGCGGCGACAGGTTGCGCTAATCAGTCTGAAAGCGTTGACGGCATGGGGAAGATGCGCTTTGAGCCGGCGTTGAAATAAGGTTTTCATTAGAATGCGATCTTTATCGCAAAATGAAATGTTTTTTCTGATGTGTGATTTTATGAAAAATATATTTGTTTATAATCGCTGCATGTTTCAGGTTGCTGAAGGTGTGCGCAATCTGTCTGAACCCGGCCCAAGATATCAGCGAATTCAGGGCAGGAAAACCGTTCCGTAATCTCAGTGGTGATGCCGACCAGGGCTAAGTCGGGCATCAGGCCATCATTAGGGGGAGAGAATGAGTAAGATCAGATTGACCATGGCGCAGGCGCTCGTCAAGTTCCTCGATAACCAGTATCTGCTGGTGGATGGCGTCGAAATCAAATTTGTGAAGGGCATATTTGCGATTTTCGGCCATGGCAATGTGCTGGGCCTTGGGCAGGCGCTGGAGCAGGATCGCGGGCAGTTAACCGTGCTTCAGGGGCGCAATGAGCAGGGGATGGCCCATGCGGCGACCGGCTTTGCCAAGCAGAAACTGCGCCAGCAGATTTACGCCTGCACCTCTTCCGTCGGCCCCGGCGCGGCCAACATGGTGACCGCCGCCGCTACGGCGAGCGCCAACCGCATTCCTTTATTGTTGCTGCCCGGCGACGTCTTCGCCTCGCGCCAGCCGGACCCGGTGCTGCAGCAGATCGAACAATCCTATGACCTGAGCATCAGCACCAATGACGCGTTTCGCGCAGTCAGCAAATACTGGGATCGCATCACGCGTCCGGAGCAGCTGATGAGCGCCTGCATCAACGCCATGCGCGTACTGACCGATCCGGCGGAAACCGGTGCGGTAACGCTGTGCCTGCCGCAGGATGTGCAGGGCGAAGCTTACGACTATCCAGAGTACTTCTTTCAGAAACGGCTGCATCGGCTGGAACGTCGGCCGGCGACGGCCGGAGCGCTCGGCGATGCGCTGGCGCTGCTGGCCGGCAAGAAAAAGCCGTTGCTGGTATGCGGCGGCGGGGTGAAGTATTCCCAGGCGGGCAAGGCGCTGCAGCAGTTTGCCGAGCGTTTTCGCATTCCCTTTGCGGAAACCCAGGCCGGCAAAGGGGCGGTCGTTTCCGACCATCCTTATAACGTCGGCGGTATCGGCGAGACCGGCTGCCTGGCCGCCAATACGCTGGCGAAGCAGGCCGATCTGGTGATTGGCGTTGGCACCCGTTATACCGATTTCACCACCTCCTCCAAATGGCTGTTCCAAAACCCGGACGTCGAATTCCTGAACATTAACGTCAGCGCGTTTGATGCCGGCAAGCTGGACGGCGTGCAGCTGCTGGCCGACGCGCGTGAAGCCTTGCAGGCGTTGGGCGAACTGGCAACGCAGCAGGATTATCGCGCCGATTGGGGCGATGCCGTTGAACAGGCCAAGGCGGCGCAGCAGAAAGAAACCGAGCGGGTTTACTCCGTTGCTTATACCGGCGCCGATTTCGTGCCGGAAATCGACGATCATCTCAACCGTGAGCAGGTCTTTGCCGAGTTTATTGCCCAGACGGGCTCCTCGCTGACTCAAAGCCGCGTGCTGGGGGTGCTGAATCAGCAGTTGCCGCAGGACAGCGTGATCGTGGCGGCGGCCGGCAGCCTGCCGGGGGATTTGCAGCGGGTGTGGCGCAATCGCGGTGAGCATGGCTACCACGTGGAGTATGGCTACTCCTGCATGGGGTATGAAGTGAACGCCGCGCTGGGCGTCAAACTGGCCGAGCCGCAGCGGGAAGTGTACGTCATGGTGGGCGACGGCGCATTTATGATGCTGCATTCCGAACTGGTCACCTCCATTCAGGAAGGGTGCAAAATCAACGTGGTGCTGTTCGACAACATGACCAATGGCTGCATCAACAACCTGCAGATGGAGCACGGCATGGACAGCTACACCACGGAGTTCCGTTTCCGTCAGGACGGGGAACTTAACGGCGGGCTGGTGCCGGTGAATTTCGCCATGCTGGCGGCGGCTTACGGCTGCAAGACCTACAGCATTACCACCGAACAGCAACTGATTGAAGCGCTGGCCGATGCGCGCCAGCAGACGGTTTCCACGCTGCTGGATATCAAGGTGCTGCCGAAAACCATGGTGCATAAGTATCTCAGCTGGTGGCGCGTGGGCGGAGCCCAGGTGGCGGACAGCGACAAGATCGTTGCGGTGGCCCGTCAGCTGCAGGAAAACATCGACAAGGCCCGTGATTACTGATGATTACGGCTTTTATCCAGTTTTAAATCCAGAGGATAGCGAAAATGACATTAAACATTGGGGTTATCGGTGCCGGTGCGATTGGTCGCGATCATATTCGTCGTTGCAGCCAGGTGTTGCAGGGGGCCAGGGTGGTTGCCGTCAACGATATCAACCGCGATAACGCGACAGGCATAGTGGAGCAGCTGCGTCTGGATGCACGCGTTTATGACGATGGGCACGAGCTGATTAAGGCGTCGGACGTGCAGGCGGTGCTGGTGACCTCCTGGGGGCCAAGCCACGAGGAATTTGTGCTGGCTGCGGTTGCCGCCGGCAAGCCGGTATTTTGTGAAAAGCCGCTGGCGGTGACCGCGCAGGGCTGTAAAAACATCGTCGAGGCGGAGGCGAAACACGGCAAACGCCTGGTGCAGGTTGGCTTTATGCGTCCGTACGACCAGGGCTACCGCGCGCTGAAACAGGTGCTGACCAGCGGCCAGATCGGCGAGCCGCTGATGCTGCACTGCGCGCACCGTAACCCGACGGTGGGCGAGGCCTACACCACGGATATGGCGATTACCGACACCCTGATTCATGAAATCGACGTGCTGCGCTGGCTGCTGGATGACGATTATGTGTCGGTGCAGGTGGTGTTCCCGCGCAAGAGCAGCAAGGCGCTTTCTCACCTGCGCGATCCGCAAATCGTGCTGTTTGAAACGGCGAAGGGCACGCGCATTGACGTGGAGATCTTCGTTAACTGTCAGTACGGCTATGACATTCAGTGCGAAGTCGTCGGGGAAACCGGCATCGCCAAGCTGCCGGAGCCGTCGTCTGTGCAGATGCGCAGTAACGCCAGGCTGTCCAACGAGATCCTGATGGATTGGAAAGAACGTTTCATTGACGCTTATGATGTTGAACTGCAAGGCTTTATCAATGACGTGCAGGCCGGGCAGCTGCAAGGGCCGTCGGCCTGGGATGGTTATGCCGCTGCGGTTACGGCTGATGCCTGTGTCGCCGCGCAGCTGAGCGGTGAAGTCGTGCCGGTATCACTGCCGCCGCGTCCTTCTTTCTACGGCAAATGATCGCCTGATTCACTTTTTATATATCCGGGGCCGTCGGCGTCTGCTCAACGCGTGAAAAAGGACGGTTAACATGTCGGCAAGGAGGCCGTGGGTCTGGCGGCCCGGGTATAGCTGCTTAACGGGGAACAACGATGAAGATCGCGTTTGATGTGGATGTCATTAAAGATTTAGGCGTCACCCAGATGGTGCAGCAGGTGGCCGACTGGGGATATAAATATATCGAACAGTCGCCGCATCCGCAGATTAACCCATTCTATAAACATCCGAAGGCCGGCCGTGAAATCATGGCGGAATACAAAAATGCGCTGAAGGCCACCGGGGTGGAGATCTCTTCGTTTATCGTGGTTTATCGCTGGTCCGGCCCGGGTGAGGATCGTCGTCAGGCGGCGGTGAAAAATTGGCGCCGGATGATCGAGATTGCGGTGGAGATGGGCGTGCAGGTGATCAATACCGAGCTGGCGGGCGATCCCAATGAACCGGAGATCTGTGAAGAGCTGTGGTACAAATCCATGGAAGAACTGCTGCCTATCATTGAGCGTGAAGGCATACGCATGGAAATTCAGTCCCACCCTTGGGACTTCTGCGAGTTGAATAATGAAACCGTCGATATGGTGAAGTCGCTGCGCAGCGATCATGTGAAGTATCTGTACAGCGTGCCGCACTCGTTCTACTACGACAAAGGCAAGGGCGACGTGGCGAATATGCTGAAATATGCCGGGGATGACCTTTCCCACGTGCTGATCGCCGATACCATGAATCATACCCGCCACTGTCGTTATATCGTCAACCCGCCCGGCGTTGACGCCGCGGTGCATCAGCACGTCGGCATCGGCGAAGGAGAGATCGACTTCGATGCGCTGTTCCAGGCCCTGCGCGATATGGAATTCGCCAACCGCAACTTTAAGGTTGGCGGTGAATCGATTATTTGCACCTCCCTGTTCGGTTATCCGGAAAAGATGAAGACCCAGGCGGTTGAAACCCGGGAACGCATCGAAAGAGAACTGTTAGGTAAATAACGCCGCCGGCGATGCCCCTGACATGGCTTGTCGCGTTTCTGCGCGGGTTGCGTGATGCGGGATGGGAACAGGGTGAAGCGCCGATCTAATGACTGAGGCCCAAAAAATGAATAAAGACTATGTGAAGCTGGCGATCGCCCCGATTGGCTGGACCAATGACGACATGCCGGAACTTGGCAAAGAGAACACCTTCCAACAGTGCGTCAGCGAAATGGCGCTGGCGGGATTCAGCGGCAGCGAAGTGGGCAGTAAGTACCCGCGCGATCCGCAGGTTTTAAAGCCCATGCTGGATATTCGCGGCATTCAGATCTGCAACGCCTGGTTCAGCACCTTTTTTGCCGACGGGCAGAAAGAAAAAACCATCGATGAGTTCGTTAACCATATGAACTTTCTGCATGATATGGGCGCCAAGGTGATTGGCTGCTCAGAGCAGAGCAAAAGCATTCAGGGTACCGACAAGGCGGTATTGGAAGAAAAACCCTACTTTACCGATGAAGAGTGGCAGCGCGTCGCCGACGGCTATAACGAACTGGCGAAAATCGCCGCTGGCAAAGGCATGCAGGTTTGCCTCCATCACCATATGGGGACGGGGATTCAAACCACGGCGGAGATCGATCGCTATATGAGCATGGTAAACGACGATGTATACCTGCTGTTTGATACCGGCCATGCCTACTACTCTGAAGGCAGCCAACAGGCGATGCTGGCTATTTTGGAAAAATATCTGCCGCGCATTAATCATGTCCATCTGAAAGACGTGCGCGATGACGTGGTCGCCGAGGTGCGGGCTAACCGCTTAAGCTTCCTGGATGGGGTGAAAAAGGGGACGTTTACCGTGCCGGGAGATGGCGTCATTGATTTTCGTCCGGTCTTCAAACTGCTGGACGAGCATGGCTACAAAGGATGGATGGTGGTAGAGGCTGAGCAGGATCCGGCCATTGCCAACCCCTTCGAATACGCGGTTAAGGCGCGCCGCTATATCAAAGAGACGGCCGGTATTTAATGGCTATCACTTCCCGTGGCTGTGCCGCGGGAAGTGTTAATTTTTTTCGTCAGCGCTTTCAGACGCCATGAAATCGCGCCATATGATAGGCATCGACCAGCTTACCGTCGCGCATGGCAAAGTGTTGGCTGGTGCCTTCTATCTCGAAACCAAACTTCTTGTATAACGCAATGGCGCCCTGATTGTCGGTGAACACCGTCAATTCAATACGCTGAATTGCCGCCCAGTTATCGCAAAGTTCCATCATGGCGCTCATCAGCGCTCCGCCGATGCCTTTTCCCTGTTGTGCAGGATCGACGCCGATACCAAAGGTAGCGACGTGACGCCGACGTAACGACTGATTAAGTTTGATCACAATCTGACCAACAACTTGTTCGTCTATGCAGGCGACCAGATTGTGCAACCCTGGCTTGGCATCAGCCAGGCGCTGTTGCCAGTGCGTGAGTGAGGGCAGCGGAAGTTGCAGCGTATCGCGGTAGACTTCTGGGTGGGCATACAGCCGTTGCAGCGCTGGTGCATCGGAGGTTTCAACGTGGCGGACGATGATTTCACCCATTCTCTTATCCCTATGATTATTAGCAATATTACTCTGTAAGTTATCGGGTCTGCTTCTTTAGTCAACAATATTTAAGATTGGTCAAAAAAACGCTTTACAGATGCGAATGATAATGATTATTATTGTCATGCGTTCTCGGCAGACGGTGGCCTCACCGCTCTGACTTGAAGGCACGACATTGCTCACATTGCTTCCAGTGTTTATTTAGCCAGCTCGGGTGCTGGCTTTTTTTTTTGCCCTCAATCATCTACCTTTGCGCTCAACAAATCTTCTGCGGCTCCTCTGTTTATTTCATCGAAATTTTTGAACAGAGGGGTGAGTTTTTTACGCTTTCTTATTCTGCTGTCAGGTCTAGACTGTAAAAAACATTGAGGAGAGTTGAACATGATTTATTTACGTAAAGCGAAAGACCGCGGCCACGCTAACCATGGCTGGCTGGACAGCTGGCATACCTTCTCCTTTGCCAATTATTACGATCCGAACTTTATGGGGTTCTCCGCGCTGCGGGTCATCAATGAAGACCGGATTGACGGCGGGCAAGGGTTCGGTACCCATCCGCATAAAGATATGGAAATTCTGACCTACGTGCTGGACGGTACCGTAGAGCATCAGGACAGCATGGGTAATAAAGAGCAGATCCAGGCTGGGGAATTTCAGATTATGAGCGCCGGCACCGGGGTACGCCACTCCGAGTACAATGCTAACAGCGACAAGCTGCTGCATCTGTACCAGATCTGGATTATTCCGGATACCAACGGCCTGCCGCCGCGTTATGAGCAGCGTATGTTTGATGCACCGCAGGGGCGTCAGCTGGTGTTGTCGCCGGATGCCCGCGAAGGTTCGCTGAAGGTATTCCAGGATATGACGCTGTCGCGCTGGGCGCTGAATAAAGGCGAACAGGCGGAGTATACGGTCGAAGCCGGCCGTCGCGTTTGGGTACAGGTGGTGCGCGGTTCCATTACCATTAATGACAACCGGGCAGGCGCCAGCGATGCGCTCGCTATCTGGGATGAAACGGCGCTGTCACTCCACGCCGATGAAGACAGTGAAATTCTGCTGTTTGATTTGCCACCGGTTTAATTTGCTCAGCGTTATCGGGCTCAATCTGACGATTGGGCCCTTTTTACGCCCGTTTGATATCAGCCTGCCGTTTTTTTTGCTAAAATAACCGCCCATTCACGGTTTGTCAGCTCATTGATAATGAAGAAAAAGCGGCCGGTACTTCAAGATGTTGCAGATAGGGTTGGCGTCACCAAGATGACGGTGAGCCGCTATTTGCGCAATCCTGATCAGGTTTCCGCCGCCCTGCGGCAGAAAATCGCGGTCGCGCTGGATGAACTGGGCTACATTCCTAACCGCGCGCCGGATATCCTTTCCAACTCTACCAGCCGCGCTATCGGCGTACTGTTGCCATCGCTGACCAACCAGGTGTTTGCCGAAGTGTTGCGCGGTATTGAAAGCGTGACCGACGCGCACAATTATCAAACCATGCTGGCGCACTATGGTTATCTGCCGGAACGTGAAGAAGAGCGCCTGACCTCGTTGCTCTCGTACAATATTGACGGCCTGATCCTGTCCGAACGCACCCACACCGCCCGTACCCGTAAAATGATTGAGGTTGCCGGCATTCCGGTGGTGGAACTGATGGACTGCGTATCGCCCTGTATTGATATGGCAGTAGGGTTTGATAACCATCAGGCTGCCCGCCAGATGACGCAGCGGATTATCGCCCAGGGTTATCGTCATGTGGTGTACCTTGGTGCGCGTCTTGATGAGCGTACGCTGATTAAGCAGCAAGGCTATGAGCAGGCGATGCGCGAGGCCGGGTTACAGCCATGCAGCATTATGACCAACCGTGCGTCGTCTTACTCCGGCGGTGGTGAAATGCTGCGCCAGGCGCAGCGTGACTACCCGCAAATCGACAGCGTATTTTGCACCAACGATGACCTGGCGATCGGCGCTGCCTTTGAGTGCCAGCGTCAGGGGCTATCCATTCCGCAAGATATGGCAATTGCCGGTTTCCACGGCCATGATATTGGCCAGGTGATGATGCCAAAACTGGCCAGCGTGCTGACGCCGCGTGAAACCATGGGGCAGATCGGCGCGGAGCGGTTACTGGCGCGCCTGCGTGGCGAAACCGTCAGCCCGTCGATGGTTGACGTTGGTTTCACTATTATTCCTGGCGGTAGTATTTAAGCGGTATTGCGTCGTGCCGTTTTTTGATGCCGTACCGATCCTCTCCTTTTTCCTCCCTTGGGTTCAAACGCTGACTATAATTGCTTGCTGGTTGAGATTTGACCGCAGTTAGTTTGACCGCCTTCACAGTTACGGGATGTCATTTCGCCGGTTTGTTGCTTAATTCCAGCGCGACAAAGACAATGTTACCGATAACCTGTTACCAGTAACATTTGGCACCTGGGACCCTTGAGAGCACAAAAATTATGAATAATTCACAACACCACGTTTTCATCCTGATGGGCGTCTCCGGCAGCGGGAAATCTGCCGTAGCAAGCGCCGTAGCGCATGAACTCAATGCCGCCATGCTGGATGGCGATTATCTGCACCCCCGCAGCAACATCAATAAAATGGCCGGCGGTGATGCGCTGAACGATGACGATCGGGCGCCGTGGCTGGCGGCACTGAACGACGCGATTTTTGCCATGCAGCGTACCAATGACGTTGCGCTGCTGGTGTGTTCCGCGCTGAAAAAGCGCTATCGCGATCGCTTGCGCGCAGGCAACAACAACCTGCACTTTATCTATCTGGAAGGTGAAAAAGACGTGATTGAAGCGCGTCTGAAGCAGCGTAAAGGGCATTTCTTCAAGCCGCAGATGCTGGTTTCCCAATTTGAAGCGTTGGAAGTGCCGCAGGCGGATGAGTCCGACGTGCAGGCGATTGACATCGACCAGCCGCTGGATAACGTGGTGGCCGACGTCGTCTCCTATATTCAATCCGTAACGAACCAAGGGTAAAACGATAATGGATACATTAACGCTGGTATTGACCGCCGTAGGTTCGGTACTGCTGCTGTTGTTCCTGGTGATGAAAGCGCGGATGCACGCGTTTATCGCCCTGATGTTGGTGTCGATGGGCGCCGGCCTGTTCTCCGGTATGTCGCTGGAGAAGATCACCGATACCATGCAAAAAGGCATGGGCGGCACGCTGGGCTTCCTGGCGATCGTGGTGGCGCTGGGCGCGATGTTCGGCAAAATTCTGCATGAAACGGGCGCGCTGGATCAGATCGCCGTCAAAATGCTGAAAGGCTTTGGCGAAAAGCGCGCGCACTACGCGCTGGGGATTGCCGGCCTGGTTTGCGCCTTGCCGCTGTTCTTCGATGTGGCGATCGTGCTGCTGATTGGTGTGGCCTTCGCCGTGGCGCGTCGCACCGGCGGTAATCTGGTGAAGCAGGTGATCCCGCTGTTTGCCGGCGTAGCCGCGGCGGCGGCCTTCCTGCTGCCGGGGCCGACCCCGATGCTGCTGGCGTCGCAGATGAATGCAGATTTTGGCTGGATGATCCTGATCGGCCTGGCGGCGGCGATTCCGGGCATGCTGCTGGCCGGCCCGCTGTTCGGTTCGTTTATCAGCAAGCACGTCACGCTGGAACTGCCGAAAGATATCGAAGAGCCAAGCATCGATAAGAGCAAGCTGCCTTCGTTCGGCTTTAGCCTGGCGCTGGTGCTGTTCCCGTTAGTGCTGGTGGGGCTGAAAACCATCGGCGCGCGCTTTACCGAGGAAGGCAGCTCGCTGTATCAGTGGCTGCAGTTTATCGGCCATCCGTTCACCGCGATTCTGATTGCCTGCCTGGTGGCGATTTATGGTCTGGCTATCCGCCGTGGGATGAGTAAAGACAAGGTGATGGAAGTCTGTTCGGCGGCGATCCAGCCGGCGGGGATTATCTTGCTGGTAACCGGCGCAGGCGGCGTATTCAAGCAGGTGCTGGTCGATTCCGGCGTTGGCCCGGCGTTGGGCAACGCGCTGATCGGCGCCGGCCTGCCGATTGCTGTCGCCTGTTTTGTGCTGTCGGCGGCGGTGCGGGTGATTCAGGGTTCGGCGACCGTGGCCTGTCTGACCGCTGTCGGCCTGGTGATGCCGGTGATTGGCGAGCTGGGCTACTCCGGCGCGCAGATGGCGGCGCTGTCGGTATGTATTGCCGGCGGTTCCATCGTACTGAGCCACGTCAACGACTCCGGCTTCTGGCTGTTCGGTAAATTTACCGGCGCCACCGAAGCGCAGACGCTGAAAACCTGGTCGATAATGGAAACCATCCTCGGCACCACCGGTGCGGTGGTGGGGATGATCGCCTTTACGCTGCTGTAATCATTCTGAGCTTATTAAGGCGCCTACGGGCGCCTTTTTTTATCGCGTCCGGCAGCAGCAAGCGCCGCGTGATCCGCCTTTATAAGCAGGATTGCTAACAATTGCGCTGGCATCGAATAAATTCACTTTTCGCCCGCGCTGACATTTTGTAAGGTGTGAGGATAATTGCTCATCAATGACTCAATAAGTCGTATCCTCCAAGGCAGGACAGTTTTATGAAAAACGTTGGTTTAGTCGGTTGGCGCGGTATGGTCGGCTCGGTGCTCATGCAACGCATGACGGAAGAGCGCGATTTCGACGCCATTCGTCCGGTATTCTTCTCCACCTCACAGCACGGTGCGCCTGCGCCGGCTATCGGCGGTCAGCAGCAGGGGACGCTGCAGGACGCCTACGATATTGACGCGCTGAGCGCGCTGGATATCATTATCACCTGTCAGGGCGGCGATTATACCAATGAGGTTTACCCGAAGCTGCGTGCCAGCGGCTGGCAGGGCTACTGGATTGATGCCGCGTCCTCCCTGCGGATGGACGATGAGGCGATCATCATTCTGGATCCGGTTAACCGCGCGGTCATTCAGCAGGGTCTGGATAAAGGCATCAAAACCTTTGTCGGCGGTAACTGCACCGTCAGCCTGATGCTGATGTCGCTGGGCGGCCTGTTCGCCAACGATCTGGTGGAGTGGGCGTCTGTGGCTACCTATCAGGCTGCTTCCGGTGGCGGCGCGCGGCATATGCGCGAACTGCTGACGCAGATGGGCATGCTGCACGCCGATGTGGCGAAAGAGCTGCAGGACCCGGCGTCCGCCATTCTGGATATTGAACGCAAGGTGACCGAGGCGACCCGCTCCGGCAAACTGCCGACCGATAACTTTGGCGTACCGCTGGCCGGCAGCCTGATTCCGTGGATTGACAAGCAGCTTGATAACGGCCAGAGCCGTGAAGAGTGGAAAGGCCAGGCGGAAACCAACAAGATTCTTGCCAGCTCCAGCCTGATTCCGGTCGACGGCCTGTGCGTGCGCGTTGGCGCGCTGCGTTGCCATAGCCAGGCGTTTACCCTGAAGCTGAAAAAAGACGTGTCGCTGCCGGAGATCGAACAGATGCTGGCGACGCACAACGACTGGGTGCGGGTGATCCCGAACGACCGCGAGCTGACCATGCGCGAGCTGACGCCGGCGGCGGTGACCGGCACGCTGAATACGCCGGTCGGGCGTCTGCGCAAGCTGAACATGGGGCCGGAATACCTGTCCGCGTTTACCGTCGGCGATCAGCTGCTGTGGGGCGCCGCAGAGCCGCTGCGCCGTATGCTGCGGATTCTGCTGTAATACGTTAGCGCCCTATTTCATGGCGTAATTATTTAAGCCCGCTAATTAGCGGGCTTTTTTATTTTAGCTGTTTATATTAATCACTCATGTTATTTAAATAAATAAGTCGTTATTTTTTTATAGGAAATAATACTACGCCAGTGTTTACATTTTATTCGCTACGGGATTATTATGCCGGCGGAAAGATCATAATGGACGATCGCACAAGGAATGTATCACTATGTCGGCATTACAATTCCCCTGCACTATATTTAAAACCAAAAATATAATGGATGATTATGGTGCATATGATATGCGCTGCGGAGATTTATCCGCAGCGCAATTAAAAACACACTTTCATTTAGGCGATGTCTCCACGCGGGTTAATCCCTATACCCTGACGCAGCTCACGCCGTTTAACCAGCCGCATTCGCGCTTTTATGGCATGCGCGGGCAGGGGACTACGCTCACCCGGCAGGAGTGCGCCAGAATTCTCTTTGATGAATTCCGCCAGTTATCCCGTCTCTTTGCACTCTATGGCCCCTATAAACACCTGATTGAACAGATGATCAGCCATATGCAGCACGGCAACGGCACGCCGTTTAGCAGCCCACATCTGAATACCGCGTTAAAGGAGCAGATTTTGGGGGATAAGGATAAAGAAAATAGTACGCGTTTACTCTTGGAGGATGTGTTTAACCAACATATAAATTGGAGAGATAAATGTTATCCGTTAAAACATAAGAGTGAACTCGGTGGAGCTATCCTTGGTAGTAAACTTCCTAAATTTGATCGGTTTCAGGATAACTTTAATGGTATGGGGATCACTGTACATGATACCTGGTCTACGCATATCACGGTAAAATCACTGCAGGTTGATAGCGAGAGTTACCGCGCACTGGTGCACTATCGGGTACAGGATCATTTTGGTCTGGATGATGACGATATCAGGAAGGTTAAGTTTAACCAGTTTCGTTTCTTCCGTATCTGGTTTGTACTCCAGCGCTACAACCAGTTTGGTTTTCGGCCATTTATGACTAATATGGAAGCAACGATAGAGATTTCGGGGAGACGTAATGAAAAAAGGTAAAAATATTCTGTATGCACTGATATTGATGGGTGCCATACTATCAAGTTATATATTCTGGCTAACATTAAATCCAGTGGAAATTGTTGCTGTTCATCAGAGAGGTAACTATAGTGACGTACTGACGAAAAATTTCCCCTTTACTGATAAAGGGAAAATAAAATGGTGGCTAAAAAATAAAGAAAAAATGAAAGAAAATTATGATATTCCACAGCCTGCATCCTATGGATTTTTCACAATTATCTTTTGGGATTTTGGTGATGGTTATAAAGAAGCAGGGAAGTATGACAGAATGTGTTTTGATGATATGAAAGATAAAGCGAACTGCATCGATAAAAACAAGATATTCACTGTTAAAAATGATAGGAACGGTGATGTTATATTTGCCTTTGGCGATGGACGCTACCGTATGGGAAAAGATGGTGAAATCGTTAAGCTCAGGCGTGAATGAAAATTAATGAACGGATCATCAGAGAAGAGATAGGGAAATATTATGAGGGTAAATAGATTATCTCTACCACTGATGTTATTGGCTTTTTTAATGTCAATGTTAGCTTTTTGGTGGAGCCTACGTTCGGTAGAAATTGTTGCTGTTCATCATAAAAATGAATTTAGTGCGGTTTTAGTTCACCATTTCCCCATTACGGATAAAGGTAAAATAGACTGGTGGATAAAAAATAAAGATAGATTAAAGAATGAGTATAAGATACCTAACCCTGCATCAGATGGTTTCTTTTCTATTACCTTTTGGGATTTTGGTGATGGTTATAAAGAAGCTGGAAAGTATGATCGGCGTTGCTTTGACGATATGCCAACCAAGAAAAAATGTATAGAAAAAACAAGGAATTTATTGTGTCAAATGAAAGAAATGGTGATACATCATTTATAACTAATGGTGATGAGTATCACATGAAGAGTAATGGTGACATTATAAAAGTCGGCGTTGATTGATAAAGTAATGAAAAATATTTTTATTGATTGGTTTTATATTCGCGATAAGGTTTATTTCGGGCGGGGTAGTCATTTTATACGCGTTATGATATATGCCGCCATGGCACTTTGTGGTTTTTTTCTTTGGTGCTATCTACAGCCGGTAGAGATTATTGCTATTCACCAGAGGGAGAACTATAGCGATGTGTTGGTGAAAAATTTTCCTTTTACAGATAAAGGAAAAATAAATTGGTGGTTAGATAATAAAAATAACCTAAAAGAAAAATATGGCATTCCTAAACCAGATTCGGATGGATTCTTTACTATTATATTTTGGGACTTTGGTGAGGGTTACAAAGAGGCGGGGAAGTATGACCGAATGTGTTTTGAGGACATGAAGGGAAAATCAAATTGCATAGATAAAAACAAAGAATTAACGGTTGAAAATGACAGGTATCACGATATTTTATTTACTGTAAGTAGTGGTATGTATCGTATGAAAAAGAGTGGTGATATTACAAGGTATTATCTTGATTGACTTATATTAAAGTCTAATGGTGGTTTAATTAACAGTACAGCTATGGACAGATTTTTGTGCGCATCTATTTTATTTGTCAGCTATATATTCTGGCGTTCTCTACAACCGGTGGAGATCGTTGCCGTTCATCCAAGGAACAACTTCAGCGATGTGCTGGTGAATAATTTTCCCTTTACAGATAAAGGAAAGGTCAATTGGTGGCTGGATAATAAAGATAAATTAAAAGAAAAATATGACATCCCTAACCCCGCTTCCTATGGACTTTTTACTATTGTTATCTGGAAATTTGGTGAGGGTTACAAAGAGGCGGGGAAGTATGACCGAATGTGTTTTGAAGATATGAAAGAAAAGAGAAACTGTATTGATAAAAATGTGTTGTTCATCATTTCTAATGACAGGAATAACGATATGTTATTTGTAGGGGATAATGGAACCTATCGCCTAAACAAAAACGGTGAAATAACCAAACTCAAACGCGAGTCGGATTAATTCACCGTTGATATCAGCGAGACGGCTATTGGCCGCGTATCACAGCCAATCTTGCCCCCGGCCTTTACCGGCTTAGGAAGCCAGCGACAGCGCTTTGGCTTTTGCGCGTTCCGCCAGCCACTCGCTGACGCGCGCCTGTTGCGCTTCGTCCAGCCACATGCCGAGTTTGGTGCGGCGCCAGATGGCGTCTTTCAGCTCCACCACCCACTCTTTCTCCACCAGGTAGCGCAGCTCCGCTTCGTACAGGCCGTGGCCGAAGTCTTCGCCCAGATCCGCCAGGCTGTTGGCGCCGGACAGAATCAGTTCGCTGTGGCTGCCGTAGGTACGGGCATAGCGGCGCGCCAGCGCTTCCGGCAACCAGCCGTGTTCACGGCGCAGTTTGGCTGCGTAGCTGTCGCGGTCGCCGCCGATGTCGCCACCCGGCAGGGTGCCGTTCTTGGTCCAGGCCGGGCCGGCTTCCGGATAATAGTGCGCCAGTTTTTCCATCGCGTGTTCTGCCAGCTTGCGATAGGTGGTCAGCTTACCGCCGAAGACCGACAGCAGCGGCGCCTGGCCGTTATCGTCATGCACGTCCAGCGTGTAATCACGGGTGATGGCCTGCGGTGAATCGGACTCATCGTCGCACAGCGGACGTACGCCGGAGTAGGTCCAGACGATATCGTCACGGCCGTACTGTTTCTTAAAGTGGTCGTTATACACTTTCAGCAGGTAGTTGATTTCGTTATCGTCAATCTTCACGTCTTTCGGATCGCCGTGATATTCCACATCGGTGGTGCCGATAATCGAGAACTCATCCATCCACGGGATCACAAAGACGATACGGTTGTCTTCGTTCTGCAGAATGTAGGACTGCGGCTGGTTATGCGCCTTCGGCACCACGATATGGCTGCCTTTGATCAGGCGGATGCCATAGGGTGATTTCAGCTTGAGGCCGTCGTCGAAGAAGTTTTTCACCCACGGGCCGGTAGCGTTAACCAGGCCTTTGGCGCGCCAGGTGAAGGTTTTACCGCTGTCGATATCGGTCGCTTCCACCATCCACATGCCGTTCTCACGCCATGCGCGGGTCACTTTGGTGCGGGTACGCACTTCGCCGCCGCGTTCCACCACTTCCTGCGCGTTCAATACCACCAGACGCGCATCGTCGACCCAGCAGTCGGAATATTCGAAACCGCGCTTCAGTTCCGGCTTCAGTACGGATTCTGGGCCAAAACGCAAACTCTTGCTGCCCGGCAGGCTGGTGCGTTTACCCAGGTGATCGTACAGGAACAGGCCGGTACGGATCATCCAGGCCGGACGCAGGTGTGGCTGGTGCGGCAGGCGGAAGCGCATTGGGAAGGCGATATGCGGCGCCAGTTTCAGCAGCACCTCACGTTCAGCCAGCGCTTCGCTCACCAGACGGAATTCATAGTGTTCCAGGTAGCGCAGGCCGCCGTGGATCAGTTTGGAACTGGCGGAAGACGTAGCACAGGCCAAGTCTTGCGCTTCCAGTAGCAGTACGGACAGGCCGCGCCCGGCAGCATCCGCCGCGATGCCGGCACCGTTGATGCCGCCACCGATAACGATCAAGTCTTTGGTTTCCACGTCATCTTCCTCCAGATGTTCGAAATAGCTCTTTTATGTTCGTTTTCGCTCATCATTGTAATCAAAAACCAACAAACAAGCCAAGAGTTAACCAAACAAAAACATTCACGCGTGATAAAGATAACAGTTTAGCGACTATAGGCACATAAAGTGAGTGGATTTAACCCACAGGATAAGGCGCCGGCAAACGGGCGACGGGAGGATAACGGGAGGGCGTTGTTCAGCCCCCTTCCGGGCGGAAGGGGGAATCAGAGCTGAGTGAGGAGACTCAGCACAGTTCCAGCTGTACGTCGTACTGCTCGATGATTTTCATGACGCCGGGCGGCGGCAGCTGGTCGGTAAACAGATAGTCGATCAGATTCATATTGCCCAGGTTGACCATCGCGTTGCGGCCGAACTTGGAGTGGTCGGTAACCAGCATGACGCAGCGCGAGTTTTCAATAATGGCGCGCTTGGTGCGCACTTCATGGTAGTCGAATTCGAGTAGTGAGCCGTCCATATCAATGCCGCTGATGCCGAGGATGCCGTAATCGAGGCGGAACTGTGAGATAAAGTCCAGCGTCGCTTCACCCATAATGCCGCCGTCGCGGGTACGCACTTCGCCGCCGGCCAGGATCAGGCGAAAATCCTCTTTGGCGGTGAGCAGGGTGGCGACGTTCAGGTTGTTGGTGACGACGCGCAGGTTCTTATGGTTCATCAGCGCGTGCGCCACGGCTTCCGGCGTGGTGCCGATATCGATAAACAGAGTGGCGCCGTCCGGGATCTGGCTGGCGACGCGCTGGGCGATGCGGTCTTTTTCCTCTGACCACATCACCTTACGGTCATGGTAGGCGGTGTTCACGGAGCTGGACGGCAGTGCGGCGCCGCCGTGGTGGCGCTGAATTTTATTTTGATCGGCCAGGTCGTTCAGATCGCGGCGAATCGTCTGTGGGCTGACGTCAAAATGCTCCACCAGTTCTTCAGTGCTGACGTAACCTTGCAGACGGACCAGCTCGATAATTGCGTCGTGACGCTGTGTTTGTTTCACGGTAATCCCCTAATACGCCGATATACCCGTCGGGTGAAGTTTGCCGAATTTTTTACCCGTAATCTTTTGATAGGTAAAGGTATAGTGTTATTGAGCGTTATTGTTCGTTGTGCGCGCGATGACGCGTGTCCCAAAATGCCATCAGCAACCCTAACACTAAACCGGCCACGTGTGCCGCGTTGGCGATCGACATTCCTAAAATATCGAAGTAGCCGGCGACCAGCCACAGTACGGAAAATATCATCAGGCCGCGCGGCAGCATCAGCCCGCGCTCCGGCGCCCGTTCGCCGCTGAGCCAGCTATAGCCCATCAGCGCATAGACTACGCCGGACAGGCCGCCAAACAGCGCCCCGCTGAACAGCGATTGCGCCCAGCCGCTGAAGAAGGCCGACACCACGGCCAGCACAAACAGTTTACCGGCGCCGAGGCGTTTTTCCATCGGCCCGCCGAGGTACCACCACCAGAGCAGGTTAAAGGCGATGTGCAGCAGTGAGAAGTGAAGAAACGCATGGCTGATCCAGCGCCACAGCTGCGTATATTGCTCGCTGTTCTGCGGCCAGGAGAGCCAGTACATCACGCTGTCGTCGCCCACTACCTGCATCAGCACATACACCAGAATACACAGCGCCATCACGCTCAGGGTCAGCGGGCCGGCCTTGCTGCGGATAATCTGCAGGTAGGAGTCGTGCGGATAGTGCAGCTCGGCGGCGGTGCCGCCGGTTTGCCAGCTGGCGGCCTGATAGCGGCGGTTGAGCGGGTCGCGCATAAACTGCTGCAGTTCGTGTTGTACCTGTTCCAGCCGCGGTTCATCCGCCAGCCAGATCTCTGCGCTGTCCTGGCCGTGGCGCAGTTCCAGCGTAATGCCCTGCGTCGCCATATAGTCGACAAACGCCAGTGCCAGGCGGGGATTGGATACGGCGATCACTCTAATCATAAGTAGGGAGTTTCCGTCTTGCGTCGATGCGTTGTGGCCGTTGCAGATACCGGCGATGGCTGATTATAACGTTGAAACCCGATGTCGCAGCACCGACCTGTGGAAAATCGTGCAGGCAGGGGAAAGAACAGGGCGCTGGCGCGCCCTGATGATTATTCGGCGGAGGTTTCCACATCC
The DNA here is from genome assembly GCF_014298095.1 of Serratia sp. JUb9. Lineage (NCBI taxonomy): Bacteria > Pseudomonadati > Pseudomonadota > Gammaproteobacteria > Enterobacterales > Yersiniaceae > Serratia > Serratia sp. JUb9. The sequence continues at coordinate 245,639 of NZ_CP060416.1, forward strand.
TGCGGGTATTGACGCAGCCAGGCCTCAAAGCCGCCGTCGATGCTGTACACCGCATCAAAACCCTGATTCAGCAGATACTGCGCAGCGCCGCGGCTGCTGTTGCCGTGGTAGCACATCACCATCACCGGACGATCGAAATCGTTTTGCTGCATAAAGGTTTGCAGCGTGGCGTTGGTGAGATGAAATGCGCCCGGCGTATGCCCGGCGGCGAAACTCTGCGGATCGCGGATATCGACCAACGCCGCGCTGCCGTCTTGCCAGCGGCCGTGCGCCTGCTCAACATTGATCGCTTCAAACTGTTCCATGACTTCCAATTGCCTCGTAATTAGGGGACGCCGGCATTGTAACCAATTCCGCGCGCATAAAGACCAGACTAACACTGTGCCTTTATGCGCCGTATCCCATCATCTGCAGCAGCCGCTGCGCCTGCTGCACCGCTTCCTGCCGGTGGGCGACCCCCAGTTTCTGATACAGATTGCGGATATGCGTTTTGATGGTGGTGGCCGCCACCGCCAGCTCGCCGGCGATTTGGTCGTTGCTGTAACCGGAATAAATCAGCCCGAGCACCTGCCATTCGCGCTGGGTGAGCGGGCTGGTGCGGATAAGCTCAGGCACCTGCGGGTGCGTCAGCAGCTTATCGACGAAATTCTCGTCAAAATGCGCGAATTTATGCCGGTGATGCTGGTTGATATCGCGCAGAATGCGCTGGGCGCGGTGCTGTTCCAGCTCCGGCAGCGTATTGAGCTGGATCAGCTGGCGCAGCTGCTGCGCCATGGCTTCGCCCTCAATCACAAAGTGGCTGATAAAGCCGGTGCGGTTGGCCAGCGTCAGCGCTTCGATCAGGGCGCGCTGGGCGTCGCTTTTACGCTCGGTCTGCCAGTAAAGCTGGTTGCTCAGCAGCAGGTTACGGTTGAGATCGCTGATCAGCCGCAGCCGGCGGGCGTTATCGTTCAGCTCGTCCAGCACCACTTCGGCCTCCTGATAGCGGCCAAGCAGAATCTGCACCCGGGCGATATTGCGCCACTGTCCCTGGGTGAAATGGTTGTCCGCCATGGCGGGCTTTTCGCACTGGCTCAGCCAGCGCGCGGCGGCGGCGGTGTCGCCGGTCATCTGCCAGTGGATGATGCGCGGTTTATCGGCATTGGTCAGCCAGTCGCGGTGATACTGCGCACCGTGCTGCAGGGTTTCGCAGCGCTGCAGATAGGCATGGGCGTTATCCAGATCGCCGCGCGCCAGCGAGCATTTCGCCAGCATGGCAAGGCACTGCAGCTGTTGCTGGGGCTGGTAGTTGGCCAGCACCGTCAGGCCCAGCCGGGCGGTGTCCTCCGCCTCATCCAGCCGCGACCATGACCACAGGATCTGCGCGCGGATGCGCAGCAGAAATTCATGCATCGGCAGCTGTTCCAGATGCTGCTCGCGGATCAGTTCGAACGCTTTATCCTGAGTTTCGTATGCCGCCTGCAGGAACCCCTGGGCGATAAGAATTTCGCTCTGCTGCAGCAGCGCCCACAGCGCGTAGTGATAGGTCTGATGGCGGCGGGCCATCTGCTCGGTCTGCTGCATCATCGGCAGGGCGCGCGTCAGCTCGCCTTTGCAGTGGTGAATCTCGCCGGTGACCGAAGTGGCGACGATGCGGCTGTAGTAACTGGATAGCGGCAGGTGCTTCAGCGCCTGCGTCGCCAGCCGCTCCGCCTCGTCCGGTTTGCCGGCGTTGATCGCCACCTGCGCCCGCAGCGCGTCGAATTCGGCACGCAGCGTCGCGTCGACGGCGATCTGCTGCTCGCGCATTGCCTGCTCGGCCCGCTCCAACTGGGTGTTGACCTCAATATAGCGGTGCTGGCTCTGCGCCAGCCAGGCCTGCAGCAGCGCCAGTTTGGGGTTCTGGATCAGGCGCTCGTAAGGCAGGGCGTTCAGGCACTCCTCCAGCAGCGCCAGTTCGCTGTGGTGGAACAGCGACCAGGCGTGCTGCAGCAGAATATCGCGCAGCATGCTGATGTCGTTGGCCGCCAGCGCATGGTGAATGGCTTCGGCCGGGTAGCCGAGCGCCAGCCAGCCTTCGGCGGCGGCGCGGTGCAGCCCCGGCAGCTCCAGTGCCAGCTCCCACTGGCAGCGTTGGCGCAGGAAGGAGGCAAACAGCGGGTGGAAGTTAAACCATTCGCCGGTATCGTCCATGCGGTGGATAAACATGCCCTGCCGCTCCAGCTCCTCCAGCCGCTGCTGACCGTTGTCCTCGCCGGTCAGGCGCACAATCAGCGCGTCGTTCATCGAACGCAGCACCGAGCAGCGCAGCAGGAAGGCGCGCGCGCTGGCGTCGACGTGATCCAGCACCTCATCCACCAGATAATCGGCCAGATGGCTGGCGTTCAGCCCGGCCAGTCGTTTCGCCGACTGCTGCGCCGAGGCGCTGGACTGCCGGGCCGACAGGGCAATCAGCTGCAGTGCGGTGGCCCAGCCGGCGACCTCATCGCACAGGCGGCTGCTGTCCTGCTGCGCCAGCGGCGCGGGCAGCCGGCAGTCGAAAAACTGTTTGGCTTCCAGATGGTTAAACGCCAGTTGCTGGCTGCCCAGCTCCAGCAGCTGATCGCGCACCCGCAGGTTGGCGATCCCCAGCGGCGGCAGCGTGCGGGACAGCAGAATCAGGGTCAGATTTTCAGGCTGATGGCGCAGGAAAAAGCGCATGGCTTCGTGAATGACGTCGTTGGTGATCAGGTGGTAATCATCAATCACCAGATACAGCGGCTGATGCCAGTCCGCCAGTTCGATAAACAGCTGGCCAAACAGCGCGGACAGGCTGGCGTACTGATGCTTTTGGCTGAGTGCCTCGCTTTTGACGCATTGCCCGCCGGTCGCCTGCTGCAGCGCGGCGATCAGGTAGCTGGCGAAGCGCTCCGGCTGGTTATCGCTCTCATCCAGCGAATACCAGCCCAGCTCGCCCTTGGCCGCCGCCCACTGGGCGATCAGGGTGGTTTTCCCGTAGCCGGCCGGGCTGTTGACCAGCGTCAGGCGATAGTTGGCCGCGCCGGCCAGTTTCGCCAGCAGGCGATCGCGTACCACGGTATTTTGCAGCCGTACCGGGCGGCTCAGTTTTGATGGGATCAGCATAGTCGTCCAGATATAAAGCGCGGTTCCTGCCGCCGAAATCTGCCCGCAGGGGTCGTTGAAACGCGTTTTGCCCGCAGGGGTTGGAGAGACGATTAATTATTTTATAGCGCGTAATTAATCACCTTGTTTAACTTCTGCCAACGTTAAGCGTAATGCAACAAGCTTCCGTTTTGGCTTGGCGGGAAGTTGCAGTCGATCACACTTTTTTACATCTCGGCGTCAGCGTTTTTCATCGCGCCCGGTGGCTGGCACAGTGCCGCAGATCACACTTTCAGCTACGCCCCAATCCTCCTCCCCAGCTAATCCCCGGGCGGGATGATGTTCCGTTTTTCTCCGCCCGGCAGGATAGCCGACATTGACTTACTTATCGGATAGAGAGCCTCCTATGTCACAGCCTACGCTTAAAAAGGACGTTTTTCTGGCGGCACTGACCCGCCAGTGGCAGCACCTCGGACTGCGTTCCGCCCAGCAGATGACGCCGCACCAGTGGTGGCAGGCGGTCAGCGGCGCGCTGGCCGAACAGCTGGCGGCGCAGCCTGCCCCCGTGCGGCAGGACAGCGCGCAGCGCCATGTGAACTATATTTCGATGGAATTTCTGATTGGCCGCCTGACGGCCAATAACCTGATCAATCTGGGCTGGTATGACACGGTGGCGGCGGCGCTGGAGGAGCAGGGGATTCAACTGGCGGACGTGCTGGAGCAGGAAACCGATCCGGCGCTGGGCAACGGCGGGCTGGGGCGGCTGGCCGCCTGTTTCCTCGATTCGATGGCGACGGTAGGGCAGCCGGCGACCGGCTACGGGCTGAACTACCAGTACGGGCTGTTCCGCCAGTCGTTCAGCGGCGGGCAACAGCAGGAAGCGCCGGACGACTGGCAGCGCGAGAGTTACCCGTGGTTCCGTCACAATGCCGCGCTGGCGGTGGATGTCGGCATCGGCGGTGAGCTGGAAACCCTGGCGGACGGCCGCGAACTGTGGCGACCGGCGCAGGTGCTGCGCGGCGAAGCCTGGGATCTGCCGGTGGTGGGCTACCGCAACGGCGTCAGCCAGCCGCTGCGCCTGTGGCAGGCCACGCATGCGCAGCCGTTTGATCTGGGCGCGTTTAACGACGGTGACTTCCTGCTGGCGGAGCAACAGGGCGTTGACGCCGCCAGCCTGACCAAGGTGCTGTACCCGAATGATAACCATCAGGCGGGCAAACGCCTGCGCCTGATGCAGCAGTACTTCCAGTGCGCCTGCTCGGTGGCGGATATTCTGCGTAAACACCATCAGGCCGGGCGACGCATTGAAGAGCTGGCGGACTATGAAGTGATTCAGCTCAATGACACCCACCCGACCATCGCCATCCCGGAAATGCTGCGCATTCTGCTGGATGAACACCAGCTGGCCTGGGATGACGCCTGGCGCATCACCAGCCGCACTTTCGCCTATACCAACCATACGCTGATGCCGGAGGCGCTGGAGTGCTGGGATGAAGAGCTGGTGCGCAGCCTGCTGCCGCGCCACTTCTCGATAATCAAACAGATTAACGCCAACTTCCGCCAACGGGTGGAGCAGCAGTGGCCGCAGAACGAGGCGGTATGGGCCAAACTGGCGGTGCACTATGACAAGCAGGTGCGCATGGCCAACCTGTGCGTGGTCAGCGGCTTTGCGGTCAACGGCGTGGCGCAGCTGCATTCGGATCTGGTAGTCAAGGATCTGTTCCCGGAGTATCACCAGCTGTGGCCGCAGAAATTCCATAACGTCACCAACGGCATTACGCCGCGCCGCTGGCTGAAGCAGTGTAATCCGGCGCTGTCGGCGCTGATCGACAGCCGGCTGCAGAAAGAGTGGGCGAGCGATCTCGACGCGCTGCAGGGGCTGGAGCAGTACGCCGACGATGCCTCCTTCCGCCAGCAGTACCGGCAGATAAAGCGCGACAACAAGGTGGCGCTGGCCAACTATGTGCACGGCGTGATGGGGCTGAAACTGGATCCGGACGCGATTTTCGACGTACAGATCAAGCGCCTGCATGAATATAAGCGCCAGCATCTGAACCTGCTGCATATTCTGTCGCTGTATCGCCAGCTGCGCGATAACCCGAACCTGGAAATGGCGCCGCGGGTGTTCCTGTTCGGCGCCAAGGCCGCGCCGGGCTACTACCTGGCGAAGAACATCATCTATGCGATCAATCAGGCGGCGGAGAAGATCAATAACGATCCGCAGGTGAAGGATCGTTTGAAAGTGGCGTTTATCCCGGACTATCGCGTCTCCGTGGCGGAGCTGATGATCCCGGCGGCGGATCTGTCCGAACAGATCTCCACCGCGGGCAAAGAGGCCTCCGGCACCGGCAATATGAAGCTGGCGCTGAATGGCGCGCTGACCATCGGCACGCTGGACGGCGCCAACGTGGAGATTGCCGAGCAGGTTGGCGCGGACAATATCTTTATCTTCGGTAACACCGTGGAACAGGTGAAGGCGTTGCAGGCCGGCGGTTACGATCCGCTGCGTTACCGGCAGCAAGATGCGCAGCTGGATGCGATTCTCACCGAGCTGGAAAGCGGCGCATTGAGTCACGGTGATAAGCAGGCGTTTGAAATGATGCTGCACAGCCTGCAGGCCGGCGGCGATCCTTATCTGGTGCTGGCGGACTTTGCCGACTATTGCCAGGCGCAACAGCGGGCCGACCGGCTGTATCGCGATACGCAGGCGTGGACGCGCAGCGCCATTCTCAATACGGCGCGCGTCGGTATGTTCAGTTCGGATCGGTCGATTCGCGATTATCAGCAGCGCATCTGGCAAACCCGGCGTTAAGGAGAGTGAATGGATCGTAACAGCATCGACCGTGTGGCGGCGCAGGCGGGCATTATGGCCGACTATGTCAATGCCCACGGCCAGCAGCAGGCCATCACGCCGGAAAGCAAGCGCGCTTTGCTGGCAGCGATGAACAGCAAAGCGGCGTCGGCCGGCGAAGCGCCGCTGCCGCCGGTAAAAGTGTTTTTCCAGCGTCAGCCGATCGTGCTGCCGCTGGCGGGCAGCGGCGAATATGGCTGGGAGCTGATCCGCGAAGACGGCGTCCGGCTGCAGGGGCGCGCCGGCGCTGGCAAGACGTTTACCCTGCCTGCCGGGGAACTGCCGCTCGGCTATCATCAGCTGCGTTTAACGCAGCAACAGCAGAGCTGGCAGTGCCGGCTGATTATCGCCCCCAGACGCTGTTATGAACCGGACGCGCTGCTGACCGGTAAAAAACTGTGGGGCGCCTGTGTGCAGCTGTATACGCTGCGTTCCGACAGCAACTGGGGTATCGGCGATTTCGGCGATCTGCGGCGGATGGTGACGGAGGTGGGTGAGCGCGGCGGCGCGTTCGTCGGGCTGAACCCGATTCATGCCCTCTATCCGGCAGATCCAAACAGCGCCAGCCCGTACAGTCCGTCATCGCGGCGTTGGCTGAACGTGGTGTATATCGACGTCAACGCGGTGGAGGACTTCCAGCTCAGCGCTGCGGCGCAACGCTGGTGGCGTCAGGCGGCGACTCGTAAACAGCTGGCGGCGGCGCGTGACAGCGAATGGGTCGACTATGCGGCGGTGACCACTCTGAAGCTGACGGCGCTGCGGCTGGCCTTCAGCCAGTTCCAGACGCGGGCGGCCGATGACCCACAGCGCCAGGCGCTGCGCCTGTTTATCGCCGAGGGCGGCGACAGCCTTTATCAGCAGGCGGTGTTCGATGCCCTGCATGCCCACCTGTGCGCACAGGATCCGACGCTGTGGGGCTGGCCGGTGTGGCCGTCGGCGTACCGTCAGAGCAACGGCGAGGCGACGGCGGCGTTTTGCCGCGACAATCAGGAGGAGGTGGCGTTCTACCTGTGGCTGCAGTGGCTGGCCGCGGCGCAGTTTGCCGACTGTTTCGCCTGCTGCCGGCAGCAGCAGATGCCGATCGGCCTGTATCGCGACCTGGCGGTCGGCGTGGCGCAGGGCGGAGCGGAAACCTGGTGCGACCGCGAGCTGTATTGCCTGCAGGCGTCGGTGGGGGCGCCGCCGGATATTCTCGGCCCGCTGGGGCAAAACTGGGGTCTGCCGCCGATGGATCCGCACGTGATGGCGGCGCGCGGCTATCAGCCGTTTATCGACCTGCTGCGCGCCAACATGGCCGACTGCGGCGCGTTGCGCATCGACCACGTCATGGCGCTGCTGCGCCTGTGGTGGATACCCGCTGGCGCCACCGCCGACCAGGGCGCCTATGTCAAATATCCGCTGGACGATTTACTGGCGGTGTTGGCGTTGGAGAGCCAGCGTCAGCGCTGTATGGTGATCGGTGAAGATTTGGGGACGGTGCCGGTGGAAATTGTCGGCAAGCTGCGCGACAGCGGCGTCTATTCCTACAAGGTGCTGTATTTCGAGCGGGACGACGAAAACCGCTTCCGCGCGCCGCAGGCCTATCCGGTGCAGGCGATGGCGACTGTCACCACCCATGATTTACCGACGCTGCGCGGCTACTGGCAGGGCGATGACCTGCGGCTGGGCGCTTCGCTCGGCCTGTACCCGGACGCTGGGGTACTGGCGGGGCTGTACGCCGACCGCGAACGGGCCAAACAAGGATTGCTGGACGGCTTGCACCACTATGGCTGCGTGCCGCAGAAGGTGGGCGGCAAGGCGGCGCGGCTGGCGATGAGCCCGTTGCTGAACCGGGGGCTGCAGCGTTATGTGGCGGACAGCGCCAGCGCGTTGCTCGGCCTGCAGCCGGAAGACTGGCTGGATATGGCGGCGCCGGTGAATGTGCCGGGCACCAGTACGGAGTATCCTAACTGGCGGCGTAAGCTGTCGCAGACGCTGGAAACGATGTTTGCCGATCGGCGGATTGCGTTGCTGCTGAAAGATGTAGACCGCCGGCGGCGCAACGGTTCGGTGGGGTAGGCAGTCGGCACCATGCCGCCGTGACGGCATGGTGTCCGTGGCGGCACGCTTAGTAGTAAGAGTGCTCGCCGCGCTGGTGTTCGGTCAGATCGCGCACGCCCTTCAGTTCCGGGAACTTCTGCAGCAGCTCTTTTTCGATCCCTTCTTTCAGCGTAACGTCGACCATGGAGCAACCGTTGCAGCCGCCGCCGAACTGCAGAATGGCGAAGCCTTCATCGGTGATCTCCATCAGCGTCACGCGGCCGCCGTGGCCGGCCAGCTGCGGGTTGATTTGCGATTGCAGGACGTACTCGACGCGCTCCAGCAGCGGCGCATCGTCGTCTACTTTACGCATTTTGGCGTTCGGCGCCTTCAGCGTTAACTGCGAGCCCAACTGGTCAGTAACGAAGTCGATTTCGGCGTCTTCCAGAAACGGCGCGCTGATCTCATCAACGTAGGCCGACAGTTTGTCGAACTTCAGTTCGGTGTCCGTCGCTTCTACCGCGTCAGGCGGGCAATAAGACACGCCGCACTCGGCCGTCGGCGTACCCGGATTGATCACGAACACGCGGATCTGGGTGCCTTCCTCTTGATTTGCCAGCAGTTTGGTAAAATGTTCCTGTGCAGCATCTGTTATACGAATCATAGCATTAGCTCAATAGTTGACTTCTATAGTAGGTTATAATACGCCCATTATTCCGGCACTACAATGTGCGGCAAATACACCATATCTGTAATGAGGCGACGCCCTGCGCCTGCAGCAGCGCGGCGATTTCCGCCGCCGTACTGCCGGTGGTTACCACATCATCCAGCAGGACGACGTGCCGCCCGGCCAGATTATCCTCACAGCGAAAGGCGCCGCGCAGATTGCGTTTGCGCTGTCGTGCCGTCAGGCGCTGCTGTGCGGCGGTGGCGCGTATGCGCCGCAGCGCCTGCGGGCGATATTCACAGCCCAGCCAGCGGGCCAGCGGCGCCGCCAACAGTTCGCTCTGATTATAGCCGCGTCGCCAGCGGCGCATTTTCTGTAAGGGTACCGTTAAAATCATCTCGGGTCTGTTCAGATATTGCTCTCGGCGCAGGTGCAGCCAGCGCAGTAGCAACAGCCTGGCCAGCAGCGGCGCCAGCTCCGGACGGCGTTGAAACTTGAGCTGCTTAATCAGTCGGCTCAGCGGGCTGACATAGTCGGCGACGAACACCAGCCGCTGCCAGGGCGGCGTTTTTTGCAGGCAGCGGCCGCAGGGGTAACGGGTGTCGCCGGCAGGCAGGCCACAGCACGGACAGCAGGGCGGCGGCATGGGCAGCTGGCGCAGGCAGTAGCTGCAGATACCGTGTTGCGCCAGGCGCAAAGGCTGCCGGCATAGCCAACAGCGGCTGCGGATTGTTAGCATAGCGTCCTCCGTGACGAGTCAAACAAGGACAATAACTGATGACAGCGCTGTACTGGCAAACAATGGGTGAAGGCGATCGCGATCTTGTGCTGTTGCACGGCTGGGGGCTGAACGCCGAGGTCTGGGGTTGCGCGCTGACGCGACTGGCGCCGCATTTCCGGCTGCACCTGGTGGATCTGCCCGGCTATGGGCGCAGTCAGGGCTTTGGGGCGTTGACGCTGGCGCAGATGGCGGACGTTGTGCTGGCGCAGGCGCCGCAGCAGGCCTGGTGGCTGGGCTGGTCGCTCGGCGGGCTGGTTGCCAGCCAGGTCGCCCTGACGCAGCCGCAGCGGGTCAACGGTCTGATTACCGTGGCGTCGTCGCCGTGTTTCTCCGCCCGCGACGACTGGCCGGGGATTCGTCCCGAAATATTAAGTGGTTTCCAGCATCAGCTGAGCGAGGATTTTCAGCGCACGGTGGAGCGCTTCCTGGCGCTGCAGACGCTGGGTACCGAGAGCGCCCGCCAGGACGCCCGTACGCTGAAATCGGTGGTGCTGAATCAGCCGATGCCGAGCGTGGAGGTATTGAACGGCGGGCTGGATATTCTGCGCACCGCTGATTTGCGCCGTCAGTTGGCCGATGTGCGCTGCCCGCTGCTGCGTATTTACGGCTATCTGGACGGTTTGGTGCCGCGCAAAGTGGCGGCGCTGGTGGATGAACTGGCACCGGACTCCCGCTCGGTGGTGGTCGCCAAGGCGGCGCATGCGCCGTTTATCTCGCATCCCGATGAGTTTGCCGACCTGATCCTGCGCTTTGTCGGCGACGGCGCACTTTGATCCAGCGCAACGCCCGACTAAAAATATCGGCGATAACTGGCTAAAAAACCAAGCTGTCCGATACTGAATAAGTCAATGTGTTGGCTGCAAATGAAAGCGCTCTGTAGCCGCTCTTTTATATCGGCGCTCAGTCTCTGGGTGAGGGGGAACGTCAGGGAAATGGCGAACCTCCGGGCGTCGCGGCAGCCTGTTGTCACAAGGTGTTTATTTTGACGACCTGAATAACGTATAAATTATCCATTGAGAGGTAGAGTTATGAAATCATTGAAGATGATCGTTGCTGCTCTGGTTGTGGGTTCCGTGTCTTTCAGCACCATGGCGGCCACGCTGCTGACGCAAGAAGATCTGGATAAGAATCCGGGAAAATACGAGAAGATCGGTACGGTGAGCACCACGGCGGAAACCACTTCGCCGATGGACGCGAAAGAGAAGCTGTCCAAACTGGCCGATGAGAAGGGCGGGCAGTATTACGTGGTGATCGCGGGCCGCGAGCACGGCAAATTCAGCGCCATCGCCGATGTGTATAAAGACAAACAGTAATTGCTGATTAACCGGGGGCGCATGGCCGCGCCCCTGGCTCACGCCTTCAGCCGATAGACCCGCGTCGTACAGGCTTTCCCTTCCGGACAATGTTTGCAGGCGCCGCTCAGACAGCCGCCGTCATCCATAACGCGGCATTCTGCTTTACCCAACGCAATTAAGCGATCGAGCATGGCCTGCACCAGCGGCAACGGCGCGTTCAACTGCCGGCTGAGCTGCTGTGCCTGAGCGCTGCCGCAGATCGCCAGCGCATCGCGCACCTGCAGCAGGCTGGCCATCAGTGACACGCCTTCTGTGAGGATTGGCAGCAGTCGCCGCCCGTTGTGGCGACGCTGCGCAGCCTGACGGTGACGCGGCTGCGGGCTTTACGCAGGCCGAACAGCACCAGCAGGTTGACCACCACCACCGCAGCCAGACAGAGCAGGCTGTACTGAGGATGCTGGCTGAAGGTGGCAATCTGGTAAAACAGCGTCGCCAGCGAATAGGCGATGTTCAGCCCCCACAGAATGGAGAAGGTCATCCAGCCGCGGCTGGATTCGCGGGCGATGGCCCCCATAACCGAGACGCACGGCACGTACAGCAGCACGAAGATCAGGTAGCTGTAGGCGGAAACCGGCGTGCCGAATTTGCTGCTCATGGTGCCCATCGAACTGACGCCCATTTCGCCGTCGCCTTTACTGGCTTCGATCGGGTTGGACAGGACGCTGAGGCTGAAAGTGTCTTTCAGCCCCTGCCAGGTTTCCTGCAGCGCCGCGTGCAGCTCATCCAGCAGGTTGAAGTTTTCGGCATCAAACGCTTCGTGAGTGATGTGTTCAGCGGTGTACAGCGTGTTCAGCGTGCCCACCACCACTTCTTTCGCCATCGCGCCGGTCACCAACCCGACGGTAGCCTGCCAGTTATCGCCGTGCACGCCCATTGGCTGCAGCAGCGGTGTCAGCACTTTGGAGACCGAGGCCAGCGCGGAATCATTGATGCTGTCCACCGGCTTGCCGCTGAAGGAGAAGCTGTTCAGGCCGCCGATAAAAATGCTGGCGATGACGATCACCTTGCCGGCGCGCAGCACGAAGCCTTTCAGCCGTTGCCAGGTTTGCAGCAGCAGGCTTTTCAGGTGCGGCACGTGATACACCGGCAGTTCCATCACAAACGGCGAGGCTTCGCCGCGCATAATGGTGTATTTCAGCACCAGACCGGTCAGGATCGCCACCAGAATGCCCAGCAGATACAGCGAGAACACCACGCCGGCGCCGTGCTGGCCGAAAAAGGCTGCGGCGAACACGGCGAAAATCGCCAGTCGGGCGCCGCAGGACATAAACGGCGCCATCATGATGGTGATCAGCCGTTCGCGCTGCGCATCCAACGTGCGGGTGCCCATAATTGACGGCACGTTGCAGCCAAAGCCGACAATCAGCGGCACAAAGGATTTGCCCGGCAGGCCCAGCGCCTGCATCAGCCGGTCCATCACGAACGCGGCGCGCGCCATGTAGCCTGAATCCTCAAGGAATGACAGGAATAGGTACATCATGCCGATTTGCGGCACCAGCGGCAGCACGGTGTTGATGCCGCCGCCGACGCCCTGCGCCAGGAAGATCGTCAGCCATTCCGGGGCATGCAGGGTATAACCGAGCCATTGAATCCCCTGAATAAACAGGGCGGCCGAGCCAAGATCGAAAATCGGCTGCAACGCGCCGCCGATATTGATGGCCAGCAGGAACATCAGGTACATCACCAGTAGGAAGATCGGTACGCCCAGCCAGCGGTTGAGGATCACGCTATCCAGCATGTCGGTCAGCCGGTTCGGCCGCGCCTGCTGTGCATCGCTGACGCTGTCGCAGATGGCGGCGATGGACTGGTAGCGCGCATCGGCAATCACCAGCGCCGGATCCTCCTGTTGCTGTTGCTCCAGCGAATGTCGGGCCGCCGGCAGCAGCGCGGCGGCGTCGCCCGCCAACTGGTGACTGTAAATATCGCCTTCGAGCATCTGCAACGCCAGCCAGCGGCGCTGCCCGTTCGGCAGCGTCTCGGGCATGGCGGCGCTGAGGGCGTCGACTTCCTGCAGCAGCAGCGGCGGGTAGCTGACCAGCGCGGTGAGCTGGTTGAACTGGTGGTTATCGATGATCTGTTTGAGCACGCCGATGCCGTCGGCCTTGGTGGAAATCATCGGCACCACCGGGCAGCCGAGCCGTGCCGACAGGGCGGCGACATCAATATGGATATGCTGGCTGCGGGCGATATCCAGCATGTTCAGCGCCAGAATGCAGGGGATACCCAGCTCCAGCAGCTGCAGCGTCAGATAAAGATTGCGTTCAAGGTTAGAGGCGTCGACCACGTTGATCAGTAAGTCGGCGTCGCCGCTGAGGATGTAATGGCAGGCAATTTGCTCATCCAGCGAGGTTTGTTCGGAGATGGTGGTCAGTGAATAGGTGCCGGGCAGATCAACCAGCGTGACCCGCGATTGTGGCGTAGTGAACTGACCCTCTTTGCGTTCTACCGTCACCCCTGCCCAGTTGCCGACCCGTTGACGGGCGCCGGTGAGCTGGTTGAACAGCGTGGTTTTCCCTGAATTCGGATTGCCGATTAAGCCAATGGTGAGTGTTTTCATCATTATTTTTCATGCCGCATGAGAGTGTCGATGACGGCCCGGCGTTACGGTTGCGCTTCAAGCGCCAGCAGGGCGAGATCTTTTTTACGTAATACCAGGCTGACGCGTCGGGTCTTTATTTCTATCGGGTCACCGAGCGGGGCAACGCGAATCACGTCGAATAATGAACCGGGCAACATGCCGAGCGATAAAAGTTTTTGTCGATAGGCCGGGCTGATTTCAGGCGAAAAACCGGCGATCTTATAAGAGCGTTTGGGCTGTAGATGCATATGACCTGCTTGATTTTTCTGGGCGCGCTGAGCGTTTACGCCAACGCGTCGGGCATTGAATACGGCGGCCGCCGACACCGCTTCAGGTCGCTGCCGATAAGAGATAAACACGTACAAGAATAATAGTGAGAACGATTATCCAATTCAATACGGATAGTGTGGCTATTGGTAACGATTCGTTATCGACTGCATGCGGTATGCCGTTACTTGTATCACCTGGCTGACGGCGCGGCAAATGAGGTAAATGCGTTAAATTTATTAAAAATTCACATCCACTTTTTCTTATTTGAGCGTGGTGTGAACTTGGCGTGAGGATATGATGCTGCCTTGCTACATCGGTGAAATTATCATTAACAGGGCCTGGTGCTGCCAATGGCGTTAACGCATTGTGTTATGGCAGAAATAAGCGCCATGAAAGCGGAATGTTAATGAAAATGTGAATGAGAACGTGTTTGACCGTGCGCATAGGGTGAAGAGAGAGACCGGTAACGGGCGGTGAAAAAATAGCGCCGGAGTTGCGGCAGGTCAAAAAAATGCGGGTTTTATCTAAAACAGGCGGAGCCGGACGGCCCCGCCTGAGACGCTGCGGCGGTTAACGCTTTTTGCCGAACGCAGCCGCCAGCGCATCGCCCATGGCGCTGTTGCCGGCCGGGGCGTTGTTGCGCGCTTTTGGCCGCTGGGCCTGCTGGCGCGATGCGCTATCGCGATCGCGCGCCGGCGCGGAACCGCCGCGTCGCGGCGAACCTTCGCCCGGCTGCTCGTCCAGGCGCATGCTCAGCGCGATGCGCTTACGCTGCAGATCCACTTCCATCACCTTCACCTTGACGATGTCGCCGGCTTTCACCACGGTGTGCGGATCTTCGACGAACTTGTCGGCCAGTGAAGAGATGTGCACCAAACCATCCTGATGGACGCCGATATCGACGAAAGCGCCGAAGTTGGTCACGTTGGTCACCGACCCTTCCAGGATCATGCCCGGCTGCAGGTCGTTCAGCGTTTCCACACCGTCGGCAAAGGTAGCGGTTTTGAACTCAGGGCGCGGGTCGCGGCCCGGTTTTTCCAGCTCCTTCAGGATATCGGTCACGGTCGGCACGCCGAACTGCTCGTCGGTGAAGTCGCTGGCCTTCAGGCCGCGCACCGTGCTCGGGTTGCCCATCAGATCCTGCAGCGCCTGCTGGGTGGCGGCCAGAATACGCTCCACCACCGGGTAGGTTTCCGGGTGCACGGTCGAGGCGTCCAGCGGGTTGTCGCCGTGGTTAATACGCAGGAAGCCGGCGCACTGTTCAAAGGCCTTCGGCCCCAGGCGGCTGACTTTCAGCAACTGTGCGCGGTTGTTGAAGCGGCCGTTCTCGTCGCGCCAGCTGACGATGTTCTGCGCCATGATGCGCGTCAGACCGGCAACGCGGGTCAGCAGCGGCACCGACGCGGTGTTCAGGTCGACGCCGACGGCGTTTACGCAGTCCTCAACGACGGAGTCCAGCTTTTTCGCCAGCTGGCTTTGGCTGACGTCGTGCTGATATTGACCGACGCCGATGGATTTCGGCTCGATTTTCACCAGCTCCGCCAGCGGATCCTGCAGACGGCGGGCGATGGACACCGCGCCGCGCAGCGACACATCGAGGTTCGGGAATTCCAGCGCCGCCAGCTCCGAGGCGGAGTAGACCGAAGCGCCGGCTTCGCTGACGATCACTTTCTGCGCCTTGACCGCCGGGAACTGCTTTTGCAGCTCGGCAAAGAAGCGCTCGGTTTCACGAGAGGCGGTGCCGTTGCCGATCGCCACCAGTTCGACGTTATGTTTGGTGCACAGCGCGGCGACCGCGGCAGCGGCTTTGGCGGCCTGGCCGGTGTGTGGATAAACGGTATCGGTCGCCACCAGTTTGCCGGTGGCGTCGACCACCGCCACTTTGACCCCGGTGCGCAGGCCCGGATCGAGACCCATGGTGGCGCGCATGCCGGCCGGCGCCGCCATCAGCAGGTCATGCAGGTTGCGGGCAAAGACGTTGATGGCTTCATCTTCGGCGCGCTCGCGCACCGTGCCCATCAGTTCGGTTTCCAGATGCAGCAGCACCTTGATGCGCCAGGTCCAGTTGACTACCGCCTTGCGCCAGGCGTCCGCCGGCGCGTTGTTCAGCCGCAGATCCAGATGGCTGATGATGATCTGCTCCGCCTGGCTTTCACGCGGCGCTTCGTCGAACTGCGGGTCGGCATTCAGCGACAGCTGCAGAATGCCTTCGTTGCGGCCGCGGAACATTGCCAGCGCGCGGTGCGAAGGCACCTGGGCGATTGGTTCGTGATGGTCGAAGTAGTCGCGGAATTTCGCGCCTTCCTCTTCTTTACCTTCCACTACCTTGGCGACCAGATGGGCGTTCTTCCACAGGTAGTTACGCACTTTGGCCAGCAGCGCGGCGTCTTCAGCGAAGCGTTCCATCAGGATATAGCGTGCGCCGTCCAGCGCCGCTTTCACATCCGCCACGCCTTTGTCGGCGTCGACAAACCGTTCCGCCAACTGTTCCGGCTGCTGTTGCGGATCCTGCCACAGCGTATCGGCCAGCGGCTCCAGACCGGCCTCAATGGCGATCTGGCCGCGGGTGCGGCGTTTCGGTTTGTAGGGCAGGTACAGGTCTTCGAGTTCGGTTTTGCTCAGCGTGGCGTTAATCGCGCCCGCCAGTTCGTCGCTCAGCTTGCCCTGATCGTCAATGGATTTGAGGATGGTCTGGCGGCGATCTTCCAGTTCACGCAGATAACCCAGGCGGGTTTCCAGCTGGCGCAGTTGGGTGTCGTCCAGGCCCCCGGTGACTTCCTTACGATAGCGTGCGATAAACGGCACGGTATTACCTTCATCCAGCAGGCGGATTGCGGAGTCGACTTGCTCCGGACGCGCCTGCAGCTCTGTTGCAATAATGCGGCTCAGTGGCTCATTCATAAGTCTGGTATCTGTTAAGAACGGTGAATAAACAGGGGACAGTTATACGTACTGCCGGTGAAAAATGCCAGCGTGCCTGGCCGGCGCCGCACGGCCGCTGCGCCGGCAGCGCAGGGCGGTGCTGGCGTGAGGCAAGGTTCGGAATAGGCTGAAATTTATTTAACGTATTCAATCTGATTGACGTACCACAGCGCTTCGCCGAGCGGCGTGTTGACGGTAACGGCGTCGCCGACCTCTTTTTTCAGCAGGGCACGTGCCATCGGCGCGTCGATGGAGATGTAATCTTTGCGGCCGAAAATCTCGTCGTAGCCGACGATGCGAAAGCGTTTTAGGTCGCCGTCGTCGTTTTCCACCTCAACCCAGGCGCCGAAGAAGACTTTGCCTTCCTGCTGCGGCGAGTAGTCGACGATTTTCAGCTGTTCCAGGCATTTGGTCAGATAGCGCACCCGGCGGTCGATCTCCCGCAGGCGCTTTTTGTTGTACTGGTAGTCGGCGTTTTCGCTGCGATCGCCGAGGCTGGCCGCCCAGGTGACCTTTTTCGTCACCTCCGGCCGTTCTTCGCGCCACAGGTAATCCAGCTCTTGTTTAAGTTTGTTATAACCTTCGCGGGTTATTAATTGAGTTCTCATCGTTACCCACCTTAATGGAACGGCCATGGGATTTTATCACGCAGATTTTCGCATAACCTGGTGTATGACGGGCATTTTATCGCAATGTGATATGCTGCGCAGCAGCGTGAATAATGACGGGGAGCCCTCCGTCCGGGTGACGAAAACAGTTGATAAATAAGCTTTGTAACAATTTCGGCTAGAATATATACCATTAATCGCTGTCCGATATGACAGGGTTTTTTAACAATATTCGCATCAGGCAATACAGCCTTTGGGAGTAATACAATGCAAGAGAATCATAAGATTCTGGTCGTTGATGACGACATGCGTCTGCGTGCGCTATTGGAACGCTATTTAACCGAGCAGGGTTTTCAGGTGCGCAGCGTGGCGAACGCCGAACAAATGGACCGCCTGCTGACGCGGGAATCGTTCCACCTGATGGTGCTGGACCTGATGCTGCCGGGGGAAGACGGTTTGTCTATCTGCCGCCGCCTGCGTAGTCAGAGCAACCCGATGCCGATCATCATGGTCACCGCCAAGGGTGAAGAAGTGGATCGTATCGTCGGGCTGGAAATCGGCGCCGATGATTACATTCCGAAACCGTTCAACCCGCGCGAACTGCTGGCGCGTATCCGCGCGGTACTGCGCCGCCAGGCCAATGAGCTGCCGGGCGCACCATCGCAGGAAGAGGCGGTGATCGCCTTCGGCAAATTCAAGCTGAACCTCGGCACCCGTGAAATGTTCCGCGAAGACGAGCCGATGCCGCTGACCAGCGGCGAGTTTGCGGTGCTGAAAGCGCTGGTGAGCCACCCGCGCGAGCCGCTGTCGCGCGATAAGCTGATGAACCTGGCGCGCGGCCGCGAATACAGCGCCATGGAGCGCTCGATCGACGTGCAGATCTCTCGCCTGCGCCGTATGGTGGAGGAAGATCCCGCCCATCCTCGCTATATTCAGACCGTTTGGGGCCTGGGCTATGTCTTTGTACCGGACGGCAGTAAGGCATGAGGCGATTGCGCTTTTCACCGCGTAGCTCGTTTGCCCGAACCCTGTTGTTGATCGTCACTTTGCTGTTCGTCAGCCTGGTGACGACCTATCTGGTGGTGCTGAACTTCGCCATCCTTCCCAGCCTGCAGCAGTTTAATAAGGTCTTGGCGTACGAAGTGCGTATGCTGATGACCGATCGGCTGCAGCTGGAAGACGGCACGTTGCTGGAGGTGCCGCCGGCGTTCCGTCGGGAAATCTATCGTGAGCTGGGGATCTCGCTGTATACCAATGCCGCCGCAGAAGAGAGCGGCCTGCGTTGGGCGCAGCACTATGAGTTCCTCAGCCAGCAGATGGCGCGCCAGCTTGGCGGCCCGACCGATGTGCGCGTCGAGGTCAACAAAAATACGCCGGTGGTCTGGCTGAAAACCTGGCTGTCGCCGGATATCTGGGTGCGCGTGCCGCTGACCGAGATTCATCAGGGCGACTTCTCACCGCTGTTCCGCTATACGCTGGCGATTATGCTGCTGGCGATCGGCGGCGCCTGGCTGTTTATCCGTATTCAGAACCGGCCGCTGGTGGAGTTGGAACACGCGGCGCTACAGGTCGGCAAAGGTAATATTCCGCCGCCGCTGCGTGAATATGGCGCGTCGGAAGTGCGTTCGGTAACGCGCGCGTTTAACCAGATGACCTCCGGCGTGAAGCAACTGTCGGACGACCGCACCCTGCTGATGGCCGGCGTCAGCCACGATCTGCGCACCCCGCTGACGCGCATCCGCCTGGCGACGGAAATGATGGGCGCCGAGGACGGTTATCTGGCGGAGTCGATCAATAAAGATATCGAAGAATGTAACGACATTATCGAACAGTTTATCGACTACCTGCGCACCGGTCAGGAGATGCAGACGGAGCTGTGCGATCTCAACGCTATTTTGGGTGAGGTGATCGCGGCGGAAAGCGGCTACGAGCGGGAAATTGACGCCAGCCTGGCGCCAGGCGAGCTGATGATGAATGTGCATCCGCTGTCGATCAAGCGTGCGGTGGTCAACATGGTGGTCAACGCGGCGCGTTACGGCAACGGTTGGATCAAGGTCAGCAGCGGCAGCGAGCTGCAGCGCGGCTGGTTCCAGGTGGAAGATGACGGCCCGGGCATCAAACCGGAAGAGCTGAAGCACCTGCTGCAGCCGTTTGTACGCGGCGACAGCGCGCGCAGCACCAGCGGCACCGGTCTGGGCCTGGCGATTGTGCAGCGTATTATCGATGGCCACGCCGGCGCGCTGGAGTTTGGCGTCAGCGAACGCGGCGGTTTGCGGATGCGCGCCTATATTCCGTTACCGATGGCTACCCGCGATGCGCTCAACGGTAATAACGGCCAGCCGAAAGAGAAGGCCTGACCCTCCTGCTGAAGGGCGCCGCCAGGCGCCCTTCAGGATTTACGGCTCATCACATAGTATTCGGCGGCGTCTTCATGCAGGCGCTGCCCCGCCGGCACCTGCCAGGGGTCGATCAGCTCGATGCCGCAGTGGAGAAAACTTTTGCTGTTGCGCGTGGCAAGCGTAGCGCCATGCTGCAGGCAGGTGGCGGCGATCTGTGTATCGGGCATGCTCATCGGCGTGCCCTGCCTTTGGTTACTGTCCATCAGCTCCGCATACTGCATGGCGCATAGGGCATCAAACGGCAAAATCTGCTCATCAAATTTAATCTGAATCGCCTCCGCCAGCCGGAGCCTGAGCGCCCGTTGGCGTTTGCCGTCCGGCATGCCGGTCACGCTGCTGAATAGCTCGGCGACAACGATGGCGCTTAAATACAGCTCACTATTATCTTTTTCGTTCAGCCAGCTGATCACGTTGTAATGCGGATTGGGGCGCAGCGTTTCTGCGATCACGCTGGTGTCGAGAATAATCATGCTTGCTCATCATCATCGAAGGTTGCGCGGCGCGGCGGCACGGCATCGCGCGGCGGGATCGCCAGCTCTACGCCGCCGAATTCGGCAAAATGCTGATGCATCCAGGTACCCAGCCCGTAACGCGCCGGCTTTTTCGTCAGCGCCTGTTTTAAAATCATACGCGCTTCTTCCTCCATGGAGTGACCATTTTTGGCGGCTGAAATGCGCAGCAGCTCTTTGATCTCATCATCGAGATTTCTGACGGTTATGGTAGCCATTGAACCCTCCGTTGCTGTCAATGATTGCAATGCCGTTATTATCTCACCCGGTTGTTTATTAAACAATGCGGGGGCGCAAAAAAGGCGCGGAAGCCGCGCCTTGAGTGAAGAGCTGAGAGAGGGTTACAACTTTGGACCGGCGCTGACCAGGGCTGCCCCGGCCGGCGTATCGGTGTATTTATCGAAGTTGGTGATAAAGCGTTGCGCCAGATCCTGCGCTTTCTCTTCCCACTGCGCTTCGCTCTGGTAGGTGGCGCGCGGGTCAAGGATCGCGGGGTCGACGCCAGGCAGCGCCGTCGGCACCGCCAGATCGAAGATCGGCAGGGTGATGGTTTCCGCCTGGTCGATTTCGCCGCTGAGAATGGCGTCGATAATGCCGCGCGTATCTTTGATTGAGATACGTTTGCCGGTACCGTTCCAGCCGGTGTTCACCAGGTAGGCCTGCGCACCGGCGGCCTGCATGCGTTTAACCAGCACTTCAGCATATTGCGTCGGGTGCAGCGACAGGAAGGCGGCGCCGAAGCAGGAAGAGAAGGTCGGCGTTGGTTCGGTAATACCGCGCTCGGTGCCTGCCAGTTTGGCGGTAAAGCCGGACAGGAAGTGGTACTGAGTCTGGTCAGCGGTCAGGCGCGAAACCGGCGGCAGCACGCCAAAAGCGTCAGCGGTCAGGAAGATCACCTTGGTGGCGTGGCCGGCCTTGGAAACCGGTTTGACGATGTTCTGGATATGGTAAATCGGGTAGGAAACGCGTGTGTTCTCGGTTTTCGAACCGTCATTGAAATCGATGCTGCCGTCGGCCAGTACGGTGACGTTTTCCAGCAGCGCATCGCGCTTGATGGCGTGGTAAATATCCGGTTCGGCTTCTTCGGAGAGCTTGATGGTTTTGGCGTAGCAGCCGCCTTCGAAGTTGAACACGCCGTCGTCGTCCCAGCCGTGCTCATCGTCGCCGATCAGTTGGCGCTTCGGATCGGTGGACAGCGTGGTCTTACCGGTGCCGGACAGGCCGAAGAACACCGCCACGTCACCCTGTTCGCCGACGTTGGCCGAGCAGTGCATGGAAGCGATGCCCTTCAGCGGCAGCAGGTAGTTCATCATGGAGAACATACCCTTTTTCATTTCGCCGCCGTACCAGGTACCGCCGATCAGCTGCATGCGCTCCGTCAGGTTGAAGGCGACGAAGTTTTCCGAGTTCAGCCCCTGCTGCTGCCAGTTTGGATTGGTGCATTTGGCGCCGTTCATCACCACGAAGTCCGGCTCAAAGTCTGCCAGCTCTTCGTCGCTCGGGCGGATGAACATGTTTTTCACGAAGTGCGCCTGCCAGGCGACCTCGGTGATAAAGCGTACTTTCAGGCGGGAGTCGGCATTGGCGCCGCAAAAGGTATCAACCACGAACAGGCGTTTACCGGAGAGTTGCTGAGTCACCAGCTGCTTCAGCTCGCCCCAGACTTCTGGGCTGAGCGGTTTGTTGTCATTTTTGCCTTTCCCCTGATCGGCCCACCACACGGTATCGCGGGTCACGTCATCGCGGACAATGTATTTGTCCTTCGGGGAACGGCCGGTAAAGATCCCGGTATCGACGGCTACCGCACCCAGGTTGGTCACCACGCCGCGCTCGTAGCCCGTTAAGGAAGGGTCGGTTTCTTCTTTAAACAGGAGGTCATAGCTTGGGTTGTAGACGATCTCGCCGGCGTTGTGGATCCCGTAGGCGGCAAGATCCTGGGGGGTTATACCTTTAGCACACATGTCACTACTCCTTGGTCACAGAATTTCTGCGGCCAATTGTAGGTATTTAATAGTGCGTAACCGCGATAGGTATCAAATATTTAACGTTTTAAACTAAATTTAGTTACGAAGTGAGAGATAGCACACGGAAAAAAGCAAACGTGCAAACGGAAAGGGCTGACGGGGCGCGCTTCGGCCCCGTCAGTATGGGGTGCAACTTAGTGTAACTGGTCGCTTTCGCCGGTGTTACCTGCATATAACGCGGCGACGTCCATCGCATCAAACACGTAATGGTTGCCGCAATAGTCGCAGTGCATATCGATGTTGCCGTCCTGCTCCAGCATATCGGCCACCTCATCGGTGGGCAGCGTCAGCAGCGCGTCGGCGCAGCGCTGGCGCGAGCAGGTGCAGCGGAATATGACCGGCTGCGGTTCATACAGCGTCACCTCTTCCTGGTGGTACAGGCGGTACAGCACTTCATTGGCCGGCAGAGTGAACAGCTCTTCGTTCTTGATGGTGGCGGTCAGCTGCACCAGGTGATCGAAGTCGTCAGCGTTTTGTTCGTCCTGCGCTGGCAGAACCTGCAGCAGCATGCCGCCGGCGGCCGGCTGGCCGTCAGCCTCGCCGGTGCGAATAAACAGACGGGTCGGCAGCTGTTCCGACTGGCGGAAATAGTTCTCCAGGCACTCGGCCAGGGTTTCGCCTTCCAGCGCCACTACGCCCTGATAGCGCTCGCCCTCGGCCGGGGTAATGGTAATGACCATCACGCCGTTGCCGATCATCTGCTGCAGCGTGCTGCCGTCGGCGATATCGCCCTGCAGGCGCGCCACACCGCGCATTTCCTGCTGGTTGTTGCCATTGATCACCGCCAGCTTCAGCGGGCCGTCGCCCTGCAGCTGTACGGTAATATCGCCGTCGAATTTCAGGGTTGCCGTCAGCAGGCTGGTTGCCACCAGCATTTCACCCAGCAGCGCCTGCACCGGGGCAGGGTAGTCGTGGTTTTCCAGAATGTGCCGATAGGTGTCGCTGAGGGTAACCAGCTCACCGCGCACCGCGTAGTTCTCGAACAGGTAACGGTGTAATTGGTCATGATTAGACATAGTTTTCTCTCTGTGAGGCGAGGGATTATTCCGACTCGCCAAATTTAAATTTAATCAGGGTGCGCCGTTCCTTCTTGTCCGGACGGCGGTCCGGATGCGGCATGCTCAGAGCGTTCAGCTTGCGTGCCTGCGCCATCTTTTCCCGGTTGGCGATGCTGGCTGTGGTTTCCTCATACATCAGCTGCGCTTCGCCGGCGCCGCGCCGCTGGCCGTTGAGCGCCAGCACGATTACCGTGCGTTCCTCATTTCCCTGACGCAGCTTGATCTCCGCGTTCAGCTCGACGTTCTTGCTGGGCTTGCTGCGCTGGCCGTTATAGTGCACTTTGCCGCCGTCGATCATCTCGCGCGCCAGCGAACGGGTTTTGTAAAACCGTGCGGCCCACAGCCACTTGTCTAAACGGACGGCGTCATCGCTCGTCGTTTTTGCTTTCATTTTGGCTCCCGTGCCAGCGCCGGTATCAACTGACGGTAATCGCGCATGGACGGATGACGCTGGAAAGTTTTTTCCGCCATGCTGGAATCCGGATTTTGTACGCCGAGACAATAGCGAATGCCAAACCGGTGCGCGGCGTCCAGAATCGGTTCGCCGTCATCCACGAACAGCGTGCGCTGCGGATCGAAGCCGATGCGTTGCTGCACCGCCTGCCACAGGCGCTGATCTTCCTTCGGATATCCAAATGTGTGGGTGGAAAGTAATAAATCAAGGTGCCGATCGAGGCCGGTATGCGCAATTTTTACCGCCAGACTGTGCGGATGCGCATTGGTCAGCAAAATGGCCTGGCGGCCGGAGTCGCGCAGCGCCTGCAGAAACGGCGCGGTATCATCGCGCAGGCGGGCGCGGGAGCCGGCTTCGCTGGTCATGGCGTAAATATCCAGATCCAGTCGCGAGCTCCAGTAATCAAAGCAGTACCAGTTCATGGTGTGCTGTACTGCGGCATACTCGGCGTCAATCATTTGACGGGCCTGCTCAAACGAGATGTCGCGCTGGGCGCTCAGCGCCTGCGGCACCCGCTGCAGCCAAAAGTGGCTGTCGAACTCCAGATCGAGCAGGGTGCCGTCCATGTCCAGCAAAACGGTATCTATATTGCGCCAATCAAATTCAGGAACCATGAATACTCCAGCGGCAGGCCTGGTCGCCCATTGTGAAAACGGTGTTTCCGCCCGTCGTCGTACCGGCGGGAAGGGCGGAGAATATAGGGTTAGGGTAGCATAAGCAGATGACAATACGTGAGAACGGGCCGGCGCCGCCGGCCCGTCAGGACTTAGTCCCTGGAATGCAGTGAGACAGGCGTCAGCTGCGGGTTAAAGCAGCTTTCATAATAGCTCTGAATGTCAGCCAGCCGGCGGCGGTTCATCCGCTGACGCTGGATCAAGCGGAACGTATTGTAACCGAGGCCGAACGTCACTCCGATCAGCAACAGGCTGGTGCCGAGGTAGCGCCACAGCGTGATGATATCCGGCTCGCTGTGCAGCGCGATATGGCGGGTTCCGTTGGCGTCGGTGCTGAGGCTGGTGATAACGCCCTGCGCTTCAAACGGCGTATGCAGCAGAACGCTGGTCATTCGCTTCAGCGCATTCCACTGCTCCAGCGCATTGTCTTCATTCGGCGATGCGGCCGGCTGCAGCGTATGGTTCACCAGCTGTTTGCCTTCATCGCTGGAGATCAGGAAACCGCCCGGCGGCGGGCTGTTCAGCGCCGCTGCCGCCTGACGGGTTTCCTGATACACGAAGGAGGAGGTGGCCGATTTGGTCAGCCGTTCCAGAGATTCGGCACTGACCGGCCGCAGCAGGACGTTGACGCCGTCCAGCGAGCCGGAACGTGCGCGTTTTACCAGGCTGTTCCAGTCTTTGGCATTGCCAAGGTTCACCAGAGCGTTTTTCAGCCGCACGCAGTCGTTGCTTTCCCCGCACAGGTCACGGGTCTTCAGCACAATATCAGAAAAATCATCCAGCAGAATCATGCCGGACTTTTCGATGGCGCTGGCCAGCTGCGGGTTGATTTTCTGGTCGCTGCCGCTGGGATGCAGCTGGCTGTTGACCGTGGTGAGCAGCGCCGAGGCCTTATCGATAATGTCCGACTCCGGCTGTGGCAGCGGCGCGGCGGTGTTCCAGTAAATGCCCGAGCAGTCGAACGGCATAAAGCCGGCCGCCGAGGCATTGACCGGCGTCGACGGTACATAGCACATGCCGCTGCCCTGAATTTTCAGGCTGTCGCCGACGTGCAGAGGGATGGTTTCCAGCGCCTGTACGCTGCTGACTTCGGTGCGCTGTGCACCCTGCAGCCAGGCGACGCTCAGTTTCAGCGGCAGGCCCAGCGGGATGTAACTCAGCAGTAAAATCAGCACCAGCAGCGAGCTGGCGATCAGCGCGGCGTTCTTCCCCCAGTGCTGCAGCGGGAAGTGCTTCATTTCATCATGCAGCGACAGGTAACGCCCCTGGCGCACCACCTGGCGGTTGAGATAGATATCGACGTCGGTAGGCTTGCCCAGATCTGCGCTGACGAACGACTGCCAGTGCGTGGGATACGCCAGGTCGACGGTGCCGAGCGAGATGTTGCTGATCTGCCCCTGACCGGACTCGCCGAACAGCCCCCAGCGCTTCGGCGTGCCGCGCAGGCAATGAATCTCTTTCAGTTCATGATCGGCCGGGCGGCGGAACAGGTTCCAGCACCCCCAGGCGATCATCAGCACCGCGACGAAAATCATCCACGGCACCACCAGAACGGGGCTGATCAGGCTGAAGAACAGCAGCAGCAGGGCGGCGGAAATAATGCCGGCTTCCTTCAGGCCGCTGGGCCTGCTGAGCATATGTTCTTCCGGCGTTTCCTTACGGATATTCAGCAGCTCGACATGTTCGCTTTCTTCCTTGCGGATGGAAGCGTTGCGCGCCGGTTCGGCGCTGACGACCGGCGGCAGCGGGCGATCGTTGATATGGTCGGTGAGCGAGTGGCCGTTGAGGGAGATCACCAGCGGCAGCGTCTGCGTTTTGATGATTTCCACGTGGTTGTCGGCGCTGATGTACTGTTCCCAGAACGGCGGCAGATGCACCTCTTCGGAGTCCAGATAGTAGCGCCATTTGTTCGGCTCATCGCTGGCGAGGCCGTAACGGGTAATCGCGTGGGTAACCGGGTAGACGTTGTCGCTTTGCGGGGTCAGCGCCAGCTTACTGGCGGACAGGGGCGAGCTGCTGGGCAGCAGTTTATTGCCCAGCCGGTTTTGCTGACCGAGGTAGTGCTCGACTGCCGCTCGCTCTTCCGACGTCAGCTTGCGGTGCGTCGGCTTGAGAAAGGGCAATGAACGGGCCAATACCGGCCGGTTGCGAGCTTTAAACCAAAAATACAGGCCAGCAATTATCAGACAGGCAAGCACTAAGGCTAATATCAACACTATTGTGCTCATGCTATCCCCATATTACGCCATGACTCCCGTCAACCTGATGATAAAGTTGCCTATTATATGCAGTAAATCAGAATGAGGCAGCTGCGGCGCCGGTAAAAATGAAAAAACGCACGGTTAAACAAACCCCAATCCTGCACGATGATAACAAGCGGCGACCACTGCTAATATCGGCATTGTCCTATTTTAACACGATTTATTTGCTGAATTAGCGGAGAAAAAAGGCATCTGCTGGCCGGAGTTGTTAAAAAAAAGTAAATTAGAGGCTGTATGCGTTGCGACCAAGGTTCCCATTAACGCACAATGTGATCAAGATCGACAATGGTCAGCGTCTCATCATGTCGTTAACGGCATGCTGCGCCAATCATTATTCCGGTTACCCTATCCTCGGCACCATACTTGGGAGGCGCAGGGCGGTAACGCATTTTGAGGCAATCATGGATAAACACCTGCAAAAACCTAAAATCCTGAAGGTAGAAACCATCGCACGTTCGCGCTTGTTTAACGTTGAATCTGTCGATCTGGAGTTCAGCAACGGTGTGCGGCGAGTATACGAACGTATGCGGCCTTCCGACCGTGAAGCGGTGATGATTGTGCCGGTAATTGGCGACGACCTGCTGTTGATTCGCGAGTATGCGGTCGGCACGGAATCCTATGAGCTGGGGTTCCCGAAGGGGCTGATCGACCCGGGTGAAGAGGTGCTGGAAGCCGCCAACCGCGAATTGATGGAAGAGGTGGGCTTCGGAGCGGAGCGCTTTGATTTCCTCAGCAAGTTAACCATGGCGCCGTCCTATTTCTCCAGCAAGATGAATATCGTGCTGGCACACGATCTGTACCCGCAAAAGCTGGAAGGGGACGAGCCGGAGCCGCTGCCGCAGGTGCGCTGGCCCATTGCCAATATGATGGCGCTGTTGGCGGAACCGGATTTTCGCGAAGCGCGTAACGTCAGCGCGTTGTTCCTGGCCGAGGCCTTCCTGCGCGGCGGCCGTTAAACGGTCGCACGCGATGTTTATCGCCTGACACAGCGCAAATAAAAAGGGCCAGATTTCTCTGGCCCTTGTTTATGGTTAGAACAGTTCGTGGCTTTCGCCGCCGGAATCCATCAGGGTGGTGCCGGCATCGTAGGTCGGGTACTCCGTTGGCTGCGTGCCTTCGATAAAGTACTCGGAACGGCTGCCGGCGCCGCCTTTCGACAGTTTGCCGGTGCTCTTGTCGATAATAACGCTGATAATGCCCTGCGGCGGCGTGGCTTTCTGCTCCGGAATGCCTTCCAGCGCAATCTTCATAAACTCATCCCACGCCGGCTGCGCGCTCTTCGCACCGCCTTCGCCGCCGGAAATCTGGTCCGGAATGGCGCCGGAGGCCGTTGAGCGACCCAGGGTGCGGCGGTGGTCATCAAAGCCGATCCAGACGGTGGTGACCGTATCCGGGCCATAGCCGGAGAACCAGGCGTCTTTCGAGCTGTTGGTGGTGCCGGTTTTGCCGCCGATATCACGACGTTTCAGATCGCGGCCGGCGCGCCAGCCGGTGCCCATCCAGCCCGGTTCGCCGTAGATGTTGCTGTTCAGCGCATCGTGGATCAGGAATGACAGCGGCGTGTTGATCACGTGCGGCGCATACTGCTGATCGCCGTCCTGCAGCACCTGGGCCGGGGTAACCTGCTCCAGCTTCGGCATTGGCACGCCGGCGTTGTTGTTGTCTTCCTGTGAGACCGCCACGTTTTCCACGTTATCGTCCGACAGCACCGCCGAACGGTGGGTGTCGCCGTAAATCACCGGCAGGTTACAGCTGTTGCAGACCACTTTCGGCTTGGCTTCAAAAATGGTGTTGCCGGTTTCATCTTCGATATGCGTGATGAAGTACGGATCCACCAGATAACCGCCGTTCGCCAGCACGGCGTAGCCGCGCACCAGCTGCATCGGGGTGAAGGAGGCGGAACCCAGCGCCAGCGACTCTGAATGCACGATGTTTTGCGCCGGGAAGCCGAAACGCTGCAGGTATTCAGCCGCGTAGTCGACGCCCATCGCACGCATGGCGCGCACCATCACCACGTTCTTCGACTGCCCCAGACCCTGACGCAGACGGATTGGACCGACGTAGGTAGGCGGCGAGTTCTTCGGCCGCCATTCGGTGCCGGAGCCGGCATCCCAGCGGGTGACCGGCAGGTCGTTCAGGATCGTGGCCAGCGTTAAGCCTTTATCCATCGCTGCGGTATACAGGAACGGCTTGATATTGGAGCCGACCTGACGCAGCGCCTGGGTTACGCGGTTGAACTTGCTCTGGTTGAAGTCGAAACCGCCGACCAGCGCTTTCACGGCGCCGTCATGCGGATTCAGCGATATCAGCGCGGAGTTGACGTCCGGCACCTGCGACAGCCACCAGGCATCGTTAACCTTACGCACCCAGACCTGCTGGCCAACCTGCACCACATCGGTCACGCGCTTCGGCGTCGGGCCTTGCAGCGTGTCGGATTTGTAAGGGCGCGCCCAGCGCATGCCCGCCATCGGCAGAGCGATGCTGCTGCCGTCCGCCAGCATGGCGGTTGCCTGCTCGGCATTGGCGGCGGTGATCACCGCCGGCGCCAGCGGGCCGTAGTTTGGCAGGCCTTTGAGCGAGGTGGTGATTTGCTTCTGATCCCAGGCAGCTTCGCCGACTTTCCACAGCACATTGGACGGGCCGCGGTAGCCGTGGCGCATATCGTACGCCAGCACGTTGTCGCGTACCGACTGCTGTGCCGCCAGCTGCAGCTTCTTGGTGACGGTGGTATAGACCTTGTAGCCGTCGGTGTAGGCGTTTTCACCGTAACGCTTGATCATTTCCTGGCGCACCATCTCGGCGAGATAGGGGGCGGAGAAGCTGATCTGCGGCGCGTGGTAGTTGGCTACCAGCGGCTCGTTACGCGCTTCGTCGTATTGCGCCTGGTTGATGTAGTGTTCACCCAGCATACGGGCCAGCACCACGTTACGGCGCGCCACGGCGCGATCGTGCGAATAGAGCGGGTTAAAGGTGGACGGCGCCTTCGGCAGGCCGGCGATGGTGGCGATTTCGCTCAGGGTCAGCTGACTGACGTCTTTGCCGAAATAGACCTGCGCCGCGGCGCCGACGCCGTAGGAGCGGTAACCCAGATAAATTTTGTTCAGATACAGCTCAAGAATTTCATCTTTCGTCAGCATCTGCTCAATACGCACCGCCAAAAACGCTTCCTTAATCTTACGCATCAGCGTGCGTTCCGGACTCAGGAAGAAGTTTCTGGCGAGCTGTTGGGTGATGGTACTTGCCCCCTGGGACGCGTGGCCGGAGACCATCGCCACCGACGCGGCGCGGAAGATACCGATCGGGTCAACGCCGTGGTGCTCATAGAACCGGCTGTCCTCGGTGGCGATAAAGGCGCGCACCATCACCGGCGGAATTTGATCCAGTTTGAGCGGAATACGGCGTTTTTCGCCGTATTGGGCGATCAGTTCGCCATCGGCACTGTAAACCTGCATCGGGATTTGCAGTCGGACATCTTTCAGCGTTGCGACGTCGGGCAGCTGTGGCTCGACATATTTGTACAAGCCAAAAACCGAGGCTGCTCCCAGCACGATGCAACATACTGCAAGGATTAGAAAATACTTTACGAACTTCACCTGAGATTTCCCATTTTCATGTCATTTGGGCAGTTTATAAACAACCGCGCGGTAGTATAAAGGTAAGGCTTCGCCATGGATATGTTCTTTTATCATCTCATCTTAAGGAGGCGGGTCAAAATATGTTCCCGAACACATGGAATGTGGGGCTCGACATACAGAGCAACAGCCTGCGTGCAATCGCGGCACAACAGCGTCGCGGCGGTTGGCAGCTGCGGCACTGGTGGCAACAAAACTTGCCGTATGCCGTATTGCGCGACGGTTATCTGGATCAATCCGAAAGTTTAATTCCGCTGTTGCGGCAATGGCGAATCCGCTTGCCGAGACATATTTCCTTACGCATTGCCTTACCTGTGCAACGGGTTTTACAACATGTCATACCGGCGCCGGATGCTCGGCTGCAGGAGCCGGCGCGCGATCGCTATATCACCGCGCAGGGGGCGAAGCAGTTCCCGCTCGACAGCCAGACGCTGGCGCTGGACTACCGTCCGCCGCAGGAACGGGCGGCGCAACTGTTGCTCACCGCCGCCCGCCAGCAGGAACTGCAGATGTGGCTGCGCTGCCTGCAGCAGGCCGATCTCTCACCGCAGGTGGTGGATATCACGCCCTGCGCGTTGTTGGCCATGGGGGAGGCGGCCGGGCTGCCGGCCGATGCCGTTTTGCTGCATCGGCTGGACGATCACTGGCTGTGGGCGGCGCCGCGCAGTGCTGCTTTTGCCTGCGGCGTGCTGCGCGAGTCGGAGACGGACGGTGCCGATCGGGCGTTAGCGGCGGTGTTGGCCGCCAACGCCGGAGCGGAGACGCTGTATTACAGCAGCGTACAGGATGAACCCGCACCGGAGGGGGCACGGCTATGGTCGCCGCTTGACGCTTTCCCTTACCGGCAGGCGCCGCTGCCGGCAAAGCCGGGGGCCTTTGTGCTGGCCGGCGGGCTGGCGCTGCGTCAGGAGGACTGCTGATGTATCAGGTGAATTTATTGCCCTGGCGCCAGCGGGCGCAGCGTCGACGCGCACGCTTCTGGCTACGTTTGCTGACGCTGCAGCTGGCATTGGCGCTGACGATCGCCGCCGTGATGTTGGCAGGCGTGCGCCATCGGCAGCAGCAACAGCGCAGCCTGCTGCAGCAATACACGCAGCAGAACGAGGCGTTGCAGCAGCAGTATCGGCTGATTCAAGCGGCGACGGGGGAACTAACGCGGCTGAGTGAACGCCAGGCGCAGCATCGCCGCAATCAGGCCCATAATCTGCAGTATGCGCGGTTTTTGCCGCAGTTGGCGGCGGCGCTGCCGGCCAGCGTATGGCTGCTCTCGCTGGATACACAGGCGCATACCCTGCGGGTGCGTGGGCTGAGTCAGGGGTATCCGGCATTGGCCCGGCTGACGCACCGTTTGACGACGCAGGCGTTGTTGCCCGGTCATCGGTTGACGGACGTCGCGCAACGTTCGGACGGCCTGTTCTCTTTTACCCTGACGGCGCCCTGGAGGCATGATGAGTAGGCCGTTGCCTGATGGGCTTATCCTTTGGCTGCAACGACCAGGGTGGCAAGTGTTGGCCTGGCAGTGGCTGCTGCTTGGCGTCTTGCTGGCGCTACCCGGCATGTTGCTGATCCGTGGCGAGTGGCGGCAGTCGGCTCGCTTAAGTGATGACGTCCGACAGCAGGCGCAACGCGTGGAGCAGTTGCAGCTGCAGTTGGCATCGCTGCCGTCGCTGGCGACGTTGGAGCAACAGATAGCGCAGCAGCGGGAACGGCGGCCGGCCGAACCGGAACTGGCGGAGGTGCTGCAGCGGACCGGCGTCAGGCTGTTGCGTTGGCAGCGGCAGGAACAGCCGGCGCAGCAACGGCTGCGGTTACGCAGCGACTACTTCTCTTTGCTGCAGTTGCTGGAAAGTTTGCCGGGCACGGTGCGCATCAGTCAGTTATCCCTGGAGATGCAGCCGGAAGGATTGAGTGCGGAATGGCTGTTGCAATAAGGCATTGCGGCTGGTTGGCGCTGGCGTTGGTGCCTGCGCTGTGGGCGGCGCAGCCGCGCGATCCTTTCCAACCGCCTGCCGTATCCTGTCCCGGCACCGGCGCGTCGCCCGAACGATGGCGGCTGACGGGCATCATCGGGCAGGCGGATCGCCGTATGGGCTGGGTCATCACGCCGGAAAAGCGCTGGTTGCGGCTGCAGCTCCGGCAAGAGGTGCTGAACGGGTGCTGGCAGGTGACGCATATTGGCGTACAGACGCTGAGGCTGCAGGCCGTGGTGACCGATGCGCTCTGTCCGCCGACAGCCGGCGATGTCACGCTGGTTTTGGGGAGTAATAAGGAAGCAATATGAAAGGATGCAAAAGTTTGGCGGGGCTGCTGTGCGCGTTATCGTTCGCCGTTATGGCGGCACAACAGGATGATGCGCCGGTTTCTCTGACGTTTCATGATGCGCCGATCGTTCTGGTGCTGCAGGCGCTGGCAGATTATCAGCAGCTGAATCTGGTGACGGCGGAGACGGTGAGCGGCACCCTGACGCTGCGGCTGGAAGAGGTGCCGTGGCGGCAGGCGCTGGCGGTGATTTTGCGGATGGGGAAGCTGAACATGACGCTCGACGGCAAGGTGATGACGGTCTTTCCGGCCGAGAAGATGCCGCCGCCGCTGCAGACGCTGACGCAGCGGCTGCATCACGCAGAGGCGGCGGCGATCTCGCAGAGCTTACAGGCGCAGCGCGGCGCGCTGTTGAGCGAGCGCGGCAGTGTCGTGGTGGATCAGCGTACCAACACCCTGATGATTCGCGACGAGGCACCGGCGCTGAAGGTGCTGGCAGACTGGCTGCAGCAGATGGATCGGCCACTGGAGCAGGTGCAGCTGGCGGCGCATATCGTTACTATCGGCAGTGAGGATTTACGCGAGCTGGGCGTCAGTTGGGGGCTGGCGGACGAAGAACTGCCGGCGAAAGCGCTGCGGCTCGACAACTTTAGCGTTGGTTTGCCCCTGGAGCGAAGTGCGATAAGCGCGGGGTTTCACTTGGCGCGCATCAGCGGACGCATCCTGGATCTGGAACTGACGGCGCTGGAACAGGAAAATGCGCTGGAGATTATCGCCAGCCCGCGTCTGGTCACCGCTAACCAGCAGACCGCCAGTATCAAGCAAGGGACGGAAATTCCGTATGAAGTGTCCAGCGGCGCCAGCGGTGCGACGTCGGTTGAATTTAAAGAGGCGGTGCTGGGGATGGAGGTCACGCCGAAGATTTTACCTAACGGTCGTATTGCGTTGCAGTTGCAGATCAGCCAAAACATGCCCGGCCGCGCGATCAAGCAGGGGGAGGGCGAAGCCCTGGCGATCGACAAGCAGGAGATAAAAACGCAGGTCACGGTAAAAAACGGCGAAACCATCGTTTTGGGCGGCATATTCCAGCGGCAAAGCAGCCGCAGCGCCGACAAGGTGCCGGGATTGGGCGATGTACCGCTGCTGGGTTCGCTGTTTAAACGCAGCGGCACACAGTATAAAAAGCGGGAACTGGTGATTTTCATCACGCCAACCCTGGTCAAAGGTTGAGCACTCAGCGGCCTCTCCGACGAAAATCTGCAGAAGTTGATGAGCAGATGCACTTTTTTCTCGCCACAGAGACATCTGAGTTTGACGCTGCGGCCGATTTAGCTTACAAGGGTTACCGAATTGAGCTCCGAGGTTTTTTTGTTAACGCTCAGACGCCGTTAAAAACATATGGTTTCCCTCCCGCGGCGTGGATAGCGATTTATTCGGTTGCCAAACTACCAAGAGTGTTGAGATAATTTTTCGTCTGATCTCGCACTATCGCTCATGAGGTTTCAGTTTAGGTCCCGCCGCTGATTTGATTGGCGGGGCGGGTTATCATTAACGAATTGTCTTAGTAATACCGAAAAACATGGCAGAGAAACGCAATATCTTTCTGGTTGGGCCTATGGGTGCCGGCAAAAGCACTATTGGCCGTCAGTTAGCTCAGCAACTCAATATGGAGTTCTTCGACTCCGATCAAGAAATTGAGCGACGTACCGGAGCTGACGTGGGCTGGGTATTCGACGTGGAAGGCGAAGAAGGTTTCCGCGATCGTGAAGAAAAAGTCATTAATGAACTGACGGAAAAGCAAGGGATTGTGCTGGCGACCGGCGGTGGTTCGGTGAAATCGCGTGAGACGCGTAACCGTCTGTCGGCGCGAGGTGTCGTTGTTTATTTAGAAACCACCATCGAAAAACAGTTGGCTCGTACCCAGCGTGATAAAAAGCGTCCGCTGCTGCAGGTTGATGAGCCGCCGCGTGAGGTGTTGGAGGCGCTGGCAAAGGAACGCAATCCGTTGTACGAAGAAATCGCCGATGTCACTATCCGTACCGACGATCAAAGCGCTAAGGTAGTTGCCAACCAGATTATCAATATGCTGGAAAACAACTGATTGCGTTCCCCGCGCCGCGATGCGGGGAGTAACCACATTGGGGAACTGGGCGCGATATGGAAAGAGTTACCGTAACGCTTGGGGAGCGTAGCTACCCGATTACCATTGCTGCCGGATTGTTTAACGATCCGGCTTCTTTTATGCCGCTGCAGGCGGGCGATCAGGTGATGCTGGTCACTAACCAGACGCTGGCGCCGCTGTATCTGGAACAGGTGCGTAAGGTGCTTGAACAGAGCGGCGTGGTGGTTGATCAGGTGATTCTGCCGGATGGCGAACAGTATAAATCCCTTGCGGTGCTGGAACAGGTGTTCTCGGCGTTGCTGGCCAAGCCCCATGGCCGCGACACCACCCTGGTCGCTCTTGGCGGCGGCGTTATCGGCGACCTGACCGGGTTTGCCGCGGCGTGCTACCAGCGCGGCGTCCGTTTTATTCAGGTGCCGACCACGCTGCTGTCGCAGGTGGACTCCTCCGTTGGCGGGAAAACCGCCGTCAATCATCCGCTCGGTAAAAACATGATCGGCGCGTTCTATCAGCCGGCTTCGGTCGTGGTTGATCTGGACTGCCTGAAGACGTTACCGGCGCGCGAGCTTTCATCCGGTCTGGCGGAAGTGATCAAGTATGGGATTATTCTTGATGCCGATTTCTTCCGTTGGCTGGAAAATAATATCGATGCGTTGGTCGCGCTGGATATGCAGGCGCTGGCATACTGCATTCGTCGCTGCTGCGAACTGAAAGCGCAGGTGGTTGCCGCCGATGAGCGTGAAAGCGGCCTGCGCGCCCTGCTGAATCTGGGCCATACCTACGGCCACGCGATTGAGGCGGAGCTGGGTTACGGCGTCTGGCTGCACGGCGAAGCCGTGGCGGCCGGCATGATGATGGCGGCGCACACTGCACGTCGGCTGGGACAGTTTTCCGAGCAGGATATTGCGCGCGTCAGCAACTTGCTGCAGCGTGCGGGCCTGCCGGTGACCGGGCCGCAGGAAATGGCGCCGGCGGCGTACCTGCCGCATATGATGCGCGACAAGAAGGTGCTGGCCGGTGAACTGCGCCTGGTGCTGCCGACGGCGATCGGCGCATCGGAGGTTCGCAGCGGCGTAGCGCATGATACGGTATTGGCGTCGATTGAAGATTGCCTGCCGCAGTAAGTGACTTGCGCGCTCTCTGATAAATCGTCGTGTTTTGGCGGTGTTGTCAAAAGAAGAGGGCAATAACAGTGGCTTAGCCGCGGTTTGCATCTATATTATTAATCATGCGAATGGGTTTTGCCCGATTATCATGATTTGGGTTAATCGGCTGTATCGCCGTCGCTTTACCGTGATACGCCCCAGGTGGCTGGTGCTACGCAAGGCGGCCAGCCTGCGGGGTAACAGCCTTTACCTCTCAGTTGGAGGGTTTTAGATGGATGAATTTAAACCGGAAGACGATCTCCGACCCGATAGCAGCGATCGTCCTTCCTCACGGTCGCGTAAAGCGGCCCCCGGCCCGCGTTTAGCCGTTTCACGTCAGCATCTGATGATCGGCATCGGCATCCTGGTGCTGTTGCTGCTGATTATCGGGATCGGCTCTGCGCTGAAAGCGCCGACCAAACACGAATCCGCGCAGCAGCAGGGCAATCAGTCCGGTTCGGCGCGCGACATCAATCTGTCCGGCTCCTCATCGTTGACCACGACGAATAATGGCGTTCCGGGCGGCACCACCGATGCCAATGACGCCAACGGCGTGAATACGACCCAGCCGCAGCAGCCGCAAGAGATCAGCGTACCGCCGATTTCCGGCACGCCGACCGAGGCGCAGCCACAGCCGCAACAGGGCGGCGCGCAGCAACGCGTGGATCTGCCGGGCAATATGAACGATGCACTCTCTGCGCAGCAAGGGCAGGTCGATGCCGCTACGCAAGGCATGACGGGCGGCAATTCAACGCTGCCGACGGCGCCGGCGACGGTGATGGGCGGTTCGAATACGCCGCGTGAAACCACGCGCCCGGTGCAGAGCCATACCGCGCAGCCGCATAAAACGCCGGCGAAGAGCGCCAGCAAACCGACCGCCTCGACGCATAAATCAAGCAGCAGCAAAGCCTCAGCCTCCTCTGAGAAATCCGCTGCGGTCAGCGGCAGCGGCGGCGCTATCCAGTCTGCCCCGGCCAGCCGCTTCACGCTGCAGCTGAGCAGCGCGTCCCGCTCCGATACCTTGAACGCTTTTGCCAAACAGCAGAAGCTGCCGAACTATTCCGTGTATCAAACCACGCGCAACGGCAAACCGTGGTTCGTACTGGTGAGCGGCGTTTACGCCTCTTCCGGTGAAGCGAAGCGCGCCATTGCGTCATTGCCGGCGGATGTGCAGGCGAAAAAACCGTGGGTTCGTTCTGTACGTCAGGTACAGCAGGACCAGAAAAAGTAATCTGACAGCTTTCAGGCCGCCCTCCTGCGCCATGCGACGACCTCAGGTCCGAGCCATGGCCAGGCGGCGGCCTGCAGGATGAAGGGTATCAATCATTTTAATTTGTGCGCTGATGTGCTGTCTGAAACAGAGTACAATCCGCCGCTCTGAATTGTATAAGTAGCTAACTGACGGCATGAAGAAAAACCGCGCTTTTTTAAAATGGGCTGGTGGAAAATACCCGCTGGTAGATGAGATTCGTCGTCATCTGCCGGAAGGGGACTGCTTAATCGAGCCCTTCGTAGGTGCGGGGTCGGTGTTCTTGAATACCGATTACGATGCCTATATTCTCGCCGATATCAACAGCGATCTTATCAACCTGTATAACATTGTGAAGCTGCGTACGGATGATTTCGTGCGCGATGCCCGCATTCTGTTCGCCGATGAATTCAATAACTCGGATCAGTTTTACCTGCTGCGCGAAGAGTTTAATACTAGTCAGGACGCGTACCGCCGGGCGTTATTGTTCCTGTATCTGAACCGCCATTGTTACAACGGCCTGTGCCGTTATAACCTGCGCGGCGAATTCAACGTGCCGTTTGGCCGTTACAAAAAGCCTTACTTCCCTGAGGAAGAGCTGTACTGGTTTGCGGAAAAATCGCGCAATGCCACCTTTGTCTGTGAGCATTACCGCGATACCATGCTGAAGGCGACCGCCGGTGCGGTGGTGTATTGCGATCCGCCGTATGCGCCGCTGTCGGCGACGGCGAATTTTACCGCCTATCACACCAACAGCTTCAGCCTGGACGATCAACAGGGGCTGGCGCAGATTGCGCATCAGCTGTCGGTTGAGCATCAGGTGCCGGTATTGATCTCTAACCACGATACCGAACTGACGCGCGACTGGTACCAGCATGCTGCGCTGTATGTGGTGAAAGCCCGCCGCACCATCAGCCGTAATATTCTGGGCCGCAGCAAGGTGAACGAGCTTTTGGCGCTGTATCGCTAAGCCGGAAAGATGCAGGCGCCCGGCGTATCATAACTACCCCTACGTTTGGAGAAGCGGATGAAAAAGAGTTTGATTGCCCCGTCCATTCTGTCGGCAGATTTTGCCCGCCTGGGCGAGGACACGGCGAATGTCTTGGCCGCCGGTGCCGATGTGGTGCATTTTGACGTGATGGATAACCATTACGTACCGAACCTGACCATCGGCCCGATGGTGTGCCAGGCGCTGCGCAACTACGGTATCACCGCGCCGATTGACGTTCATCTGATGGTGAAGCCGGTCGATCGTCTTATTCCGGACTTCGCCAAGGCCGGCGCCAGCTATATCTCTTTCCATCCTGAAGCTTCCGAGCACGTCGACCGCACCATCCAACTGATCAAAGAGCACGGCTGTAAGGCCGGGCTGGTGTTCAACCCGGCTACGCCGCTGAGCTATCTCGACTACGTGATGGATAAGCTTGACGTGATTTTGCTGATGTCGGTCAACCCGGGCTTTGGCGGCCAGTCATTTATCCACGGTACGCTGGATAAGCTGCGTCAGGTGCGCAAGCTGATCGATGACAGCGGCTACGATATCCGTCTGGAAGTGGACGGCGGGGTGAAGGTCGATAATATTGCCGAAATCGCCGCTGCGGGTGCCGATATGTTCGTCGCCGGTTCCGCCATCTTCGGCCAGCCGGACTATCGCACGGTGATCGACGCCATGCGTAGCGAACTGGCGAAAGTCACCCATGGCTGATTTCAACGCCATCCGCGCTCTGGCATTTGACCTGGACGGCACGCTGGTTGACAGTGCGCCGGGCCTGGCCGCGGCGATGGACCAGGCGCTGGCGGAGATGAACCTGCCGCAGCCGGGTATTGAACGGGTCAGCACCTGGATTGGCAACGGCGCCGACGTGCTGGTGCAGCGGGCGCTGCGCTGGGCCGAGGTCGAAGAGACGCCGGAACAGTGCCGACAACTGCGTGAACGTTTCGACCGCTGCTATGCCGACACGGTTGCCGACGGCAGCCGCCTGTTCCCGCAGGTGCGGCAGACGCTGGCGCAGCTGGCGGAGTACGGCATGCCGATGGCGCTGGTGACCAACAAGCCGACGCCGTTTGTCGCGCCGCTGCTGCGTTCGCTGGGGATTGCCGACTACTTTTCGCTGATTATCGGCGGCGATGACGTGATTGAGAAAAAGCCGCATCCGGCGCCGCTGTACCTGGTGCTCGGCAAGCTGGGGCTGCGGGCCGGCGAGCTGTTGTTCGTCGGCGACTCGCGCAATGATATTCAGGCGGCGCAGGCGGCGGGGTGCCTGAGCGTCGGCCTGACGTATGGTTATAACTACGGTGAAGCGATAGCCCTGAGCCATCCCGACCGCGTGTTGGAACGCTTCGCCGATCTGTTGCCCGTTCTTGGGCGGTCATCTTTAGAGAATCAGGAAATTTAAACATGAGTAAGCCCATCGTATTTAGCGGCGCGCAGCCGTCCGGCGAATTGACCATTGGCAACTACATGGGTGCGCTGCGTCAGTGGGTTCATATGCAGGATGATTACGACTGCATCTACTGCATCGTCGACCTGCATGCGATTACCGTACGTCAGGACGCGGCAAAGCTGCGTGAAGCGACGCTGAATACGCTGGCGCTGTATCTGGCCTGCGGCATCGATCCGAACAAAAGCACCATCTTTGTTCAGTCGCACGTACCGGAGCATACGCAGCTGAGCTGGGCGCTGAACTGCTACACCTATTTCGGCGAACTGAGCCGCATGACCCAGTTCAAGGATAAATCCAGCCGCTATGCGGAAAACATCAACGCCGGCCTGTTCGACTATCCGGTGCTGATGGCGGCAGACATTCTGCTGTATCAGACCAACCAGGTGCCGGTAGGCGAAGACCAGAAACAGCACCTGGAGCTGAGCCGCGATGTGGCGTCGCGCTTTAACGCGCTGTATGGCGATATCTTCAAGGTGCCGGAGCCGTTTATCCCGAAATCCGGCGCGCGCGTGATGTCGCTGCAGGAGCCGACCAAGAAGATGTCCAAGTCGGACGATAACCGCAACAACGTTATCGGTCTGCTGGAAGATCCGAAAGCGGTCACCAAAAAAATCAAACGGGCGATGACCGACTCCGATGAGCCGCCGGTCATTCGTTACGACGTGGCCAATAAGGCAGGGGTCTCCAATCTGTTGGATATCCTGTCCGGCGTGACCGGCAAGTCAATTGCCGAGCTGGAAGCCGAGTTCGAAGGCCAGATGTACGGCCACCTGAAAGGCGCGGTTGCCGAGGCGGTGTCCGGCATGTTGGGCGAGCTGCAGGAGCGTTACCACCGTTTCCGCAACGATGAGGCCTATCTGCAGCAGGTGATGCGTGACGGCGCAGCCAAAGCGCGCGCACGTGCACAGGAAACGCTGAATAAAGTCTATGAAGCGATCGGCTTTGTGGCGCACCCGTAAACTCAGGGCGTCAGACAGCAAAAAGGCCGGGCATTTGCCCGGCCTTTGTCATTTTTAACCCGTTGTCAGGCCATTTTCGCCAGCTCCGGCGCGGCTTCGCGGCTGGCGAACCAGTTCAGTTGACTGCGCAGGCTGACGACGCTGCCGACAATAATCAGGCTCGGGCTGGCCGCCTGCTGCGCCAGCGCCGGCAACTGCCGCAGTTCGCCTTCAAGCACTCGCTGACGACGGCTGGTGCCGTTCTCCACCAGTGCTACCGGCGTATCGGCGGCCATACCGTGCGCGATCAGCTGCCTCTGAATCTCTCCCGCCTGCGACAGACCCATATAGAACACCAGCGTCTGCTGGCCGGCGGCCAGCGTGGCCCAGTCGAGATCGCCGTCGCTTTTGGCATGGCCGGTGACCAGACGGACGCTTTGCGCATGGTCGCGGTGGGTCAGGGGAATACCGCTGTAAGCTGAGCAGCCGGAGGCGGCGGTGATGCCCGGCACCACGGAAAACGGAATGCCGCCCGCCGCCAGCGTCTCCAGCTCTTCGCCGCCGCGGCCGAAGATAAACGGGTCGCCGCCTTTCAGACGCACCACGCGTTTACCGCTTTGCGCCTGCTCCAGCAGAATCTGGTTAATCTGCGCCTGCGGCACACAGTGATCGCCGGCGCGCTTGCCGACAAAAATGCGTTCGGCGTCGCGGCGCACCAGCGCCATTACGTCATCAGAAACCAGACGGTCGTAAACCACCACATCGGCCTGCTGTATCTGCTGCAGGCCTTTCAGCGTCAGCAGACCGGCATCGCCCGGCCCGGCGCCCACCAGCACCACTTCACCGCCGGCGTGAGTCTGGCTGGCGAACAGCGCTTCGGTCTGGCTGGTGACCATGGCGTCATCGTTATTGGCCAGCGACTGCGCCAGCCGGTCGTGGGCAAACAGCCGCTCCCAGAAACGACGGCGGTCTTCAGGCCGTGCAAAGCGCTGTTTTACGCGCTGGCGCAGCGTACCGCCCCACTGCGCCAGACGGCCGAGGTGCTGCGGCAGCGTGGCCTCCAGTTTTTCACGCAGCAGACGCGCCAGCACCGGCGCTTTCCCGCCGGACGAAACGGCGACCATGATTGGCGAGCGGTCGATAATCGACGGCATGATAAAGCTGGCGCGTTTAGGATCGTCCACCACGTTGCAAAACACCCGTTGCTGATTGGCGCACTGATACACCAGCGCGTTGACCTCCACCCGGTCGGTGGCGGCAATCACCAGCCACTGTTCCGCCAGCAGTTCGGCACGGAAGTCGCCGCCGATCAGCGTGACCTGTCCCTGTTCGGCCCAGCGCTGAAACTGTTCGTTGAACGTCGGTGCGTTGACCGTCAGCTGTGCGCCGGCATCCAGCAGCAACCGCGCCTTGCGCTCGGCGACGTCACCGCCGCCGACCAGCAGGCAGGCTTTATGTTGCAGTTGGCAGAAAATGGGTAGGTAATCCATCAGCAATTCCTCTGGGCGGGGCCAGGGGCGCCGCGTACGGCGCCCGGGATAAGTCGGTAATTATGCGGTCTGACGTGCGCGCTTGCTATCCCCCTGCGGGCGCTGCGCGCGTGGGGTGGCGTACCAGTAGCCAAGCCCCATCAGAATCATGCCGGAAACCATATTGCCCAGCGTGACCCACAGCAGGTTATGGCCGATGCCGCCGAGCGTATAGGCTTCGCCGTGCTGGCCGAACCAGGAGAGCGCGAACAGCGTCATATTGGCGACCGAGTGTTCGTAGCCGGAAGCGATAAACGCCAGCAGACACCACCAGATGGCGATAAATTTCGCCGCGCCCTCAACGCGCAGCGCCATCCAGATCGCCAGGCAGACCAGCCAGTTGCACAGGATACCCTTGAAGAACAGCACGTCCGCCGGCGCGGTGGTTTTCGCCAGCGCCACGCTGTGCACCAGACTGGTGTCTACCGGCAGCAGGCTGCCGCCGCCATAATAGTACATCAAGGCGACCAGCACCGACCCCAGCAGGTTACCGAGCCAGGTCTGCGGCAGCACCGTCCACATCTGCCCCTGTGAGATGGCGCCGGCTTTGACGCCGAGCGTCAGGAACATGGTGTGGCCGGTAAACAGTTCGGAACCGGCGATAATCACCAGCGTCAGCGCGATACCGAAGGTGGCGCCCATCACCAGCGGGCGCACGGACGGATCCACCAGATTGCCGAGGGTGAAAATCAGGATGATGCCAAGGCCCACATAGGCGCCGGCCATGGCGGAGGTGATCCAAAAGCCGAGCGGGCTCTCCTTCGCCAGTTTGACGATGCGCGCCGCGTTGGCGGCGCATTTGTTGATGGTGTCGGTAAACATAGGCTGTTCCCAGAAGGTTAGAATATTGTTATGCCGCCGCCACCTGCACCACGCCGTCGACCACCCGGCTGGCGAAGTGCGCCACTGAATGTGCCTCATCCTCCATACAGCGGCCGTCGTGCAGGCGGAAACGCTGTTTTTTCAGCGGACTGGCGACCCACAGCTCGCCCTGATGTTCGGCGATCAGGCCGCGCGACAGCACGCTGGCCTGGGCGAAGGGGTCGATATTGCTGATGGCGAACACCTGTTCATCGGCGTAGGGGCGGAAGACCGCCACCTGCTGTTCGCCAATCAGGGCGCAGACGCCGGTGCCGGGCAGGATATCGGCGACGGGACAGACGGTGATCCACGGGCTCATGCGTTGTTCTCCTCGGTTTCCAGTACGGTGACGGGGATGCGCTCGTCCGGACGGGCCGGGCGGTGCTGGTCACGTTCGGCGACCATCTGAACGTTCGGGTCGCGCAGGCTGCTGTTGATAAAGTGGGCGAAGCGCACCTGCAGCTCCGGATGCGCAACGGTTTCGCTCCATTCGCAGACCACCGCGTCGCGCAGGCGCAGAATTTCCGCTTCCAGCTGCGCGTTGATGCCCAGTTTGTCGTCGATAATCACCTGGCGCAGGTAGTCGATGCCGCCTTCCAGGCTTTCCAGCCACAGCGAGGTACGCTGCAGTTTGTCGGCGGTGCGGATGTAGAACATCATAAAGCGGTCCAGATAGCGCACCAGCGTATCGCGGTCGAGGTCGGCCGCCAGCAGGTCGGCGTGGCGCGGCTTCATGCCGCCGTTGCCGCAGACATACAGGTTCCAGCCGTTTTCGGTGGCGATAATGCCGACGTCCTTACCCTGCGCTTCGGCGCATTCGCGGGTACAGCCGGAGACGCCGAACTTCATTTTGTGCGGCGTGCGGATGCCTTTGTAGCGGTTTTCCAGCTCGACGCCGAAGCCGACGCTGTCGCCGACGCCGTAGCGGCACCAGGTGCTGCCGACGCA
The DNA here is from genome assembly GCF_014298095.1 of Serratia sp. JUb9. Classification (NCBI taxonomy): domain Bacteria; kingdom Pseudomonadati; phylum Pseudomonadota; class Gammaproteobacteria; order Enterobacterales; family Yersiniaceae; genus Serratia; species Serratia sp. JUb9. Next base: position 289,277 of record NZ_CP060416.1, read on the forward strand.
GGTTTTCGCCATGCGTAGCGCCTTGGCGTAGGCGTGACCGGTTTCGAAGCCGGCGGCGATCAGTTTCTCCCAGATGGCCGGCAGATCGTTTTTCTGCGCGCCGAACATGCCGATACGCTGCGAACCGGTGATCTTGGTGTAGAGGTTGTACTCGCCGGCGATCTCACCGATGGCCCGCAGGCCTTCCGGCGTAATCTCGCCACCGGCGGAGCGCGGGATCACCGAGTAGGTGCCGTCTTTCTGGATGTTGCCGAGGAAGTTGTCGTTGGTATCCTGCAGCGGGGTGTGTTGCGGTTTGAGGACGTACTCATTCCAGCAGGAGGCCAGTAGCGAACCGACGGTCGGCTTGCACACTTCGCAGCCGTAGCCTTTGCCGTATTTCGCCAGCAGCTCATCAAAGGATTTGATGCCTTCAACGCGGATCAGGTGGTACAGCTCCTGGCGCGAGTAGGCGAAGTGTTCGCACAGGTGGTGGTTAACCTCGATGCCCTGTTTGCTGAGCTCGGCGTTCAGCACCTGGGTAATCAGCGGAATACAGCCGCCGCAGCCGGTGCCGGCCTTGGTTTCCGCCTTGATGGCGGCGACGGTATGGCATCCCATGCTTACTGCTTTGATGATATCGCCTTTGCTGACGTCAAAGCAGGAGCAGATTTGTGCGCTTTCCGGCAGGGCGTCCACGCCGATGGCCGGTTTGCTGCCGGCGTGCGCCGGCAGGATCAGGCTGTCCGGGTTCTCCGGCAGTTCGATGCCGTTCAGCGCCAGCTGCAGCAGATTGCCGTAATCGCTGGTGTCGCCGACCAGTACTGCGCCCAGCAGGGTTTTATTATCGGCGCTGACCACCAGGCGTTTATACACCTCTTTGCTTTCGTCCAGATATACGTAGCTGCGGGCGCCTTCTGTGCGGGCGTGTGCATCGCCGATGCCGCCCACGTCCACCCCCAGCAGTTTCAGCTTGGCGCTCATATCCGCGCCGAGGAAGGTGTTGTCGCGCCCCAGCAGATGGTCGGCGGTTACCTGTGCCATTTTGTAGCCCGGCGCCACCAGGCCAAAGGTGCGCTCCTGCCAGGAGGCGCATTCGCCGATGGCGTAGACATCCGGGTCGGACGTCTGGCATTGATCGTTGATCACGATGCCGCCGCGGCGCGCGGTAGCCAGCCCGCACTGGTGCGCCAGCTTGTCCTGTGCGCGGATGCCGGTGGAGAAGACGATAAAGTCGACTTCCAGCTCGCTGCCGTCGGCAAACTGCATGGTTTTACGCGCCTGCTGACCGCCGTTGACGATCTCGCGGGTGTTTTTGCCGGTGTGCACCTGTACACCCATGCGTTCGATCTTGCGGCGCAGTTGATCGCCGCCCATCGGATCGAGCTGTTCGGCCATCAGCACCGGCGCGAATTCGATCACATGGGTTTCGATGCCCAGGCTTTTCAGCGCGCCGGCGGCTTCCAGCCCCAGCAGACCGCCGCCGACTACCGCGCCGCGCTTGCTGCGGCGGGCGCAGGCTTCAATCGCGTTGAGGTCTTCGATGGTGCGGTAAACGAAGCAATCCTGGCTTTCCGCGCCCTTGATGGGGGGGATCCACGGGTAGGAGCCGGTGGCCATGATCAGTTTGTCGTAAAACACCGTGCGGCCGGTGTTGGAGTGAATCACCTTCTCGCTGCGGTTGATGGTAATGGCGCGTTCGCCGACCAGCACCTTGACGCCGGATTTCTCGTAAAAACCTTCGCGTACCAGCGACAGCTCTTCGGCGGTATGGTGGGAAAAGTAGGAAGAAAGGTGTACGCGGTCGTAAGCGATACGCGGTTCTTCGCAAAAAACGGTGATGTCGAACTGGTCGGGGTCTGCCTTTTCCAGCAGATCTTCGATAAAGCGGTGGCCGACCATGCCGTTACCGATGACAGCGAGTTTGACTCTGCTCATGATTGCCTCAAAAATTCTGGTTTCCTGCGCTTACCTTATTCCTCCCGCCGTACGGCTTATTGATGTAAATCAAGTCTACTCCCATATACCTCTAAGGTGTTATATTCCTGATTTTTATCGTTATTTGATAAGTTGCGGTTTTCATTCAACTTTAGCTGAATCGAGCCAGTTTGATGGTTGTCGCACTATTTTTCGCCATTTACGCCATTTTGGCTGATGACTGTTTTTGTCAGCCTGCGCGCGTGCCAGTATGATGAAAAAATCAGCCGGTCAACGGGAGGGGAAGTGTGGCAAAGCAAAGGTTGAAGTTTATCGACAATCTGCGTCTCAGCGGGCATGAAGGACTGTGGCAGTTGAGCATCGAACAGGGGCGTATAGCCCATCTGATCCCGCAGCCGGCCGGCCAGGCGTGGCGTAGCGACGCGCTGGATGCCGAGGGCGGCCTGGCGCTGCCGGCGTTTGTCGAGCCGCATATTCATCTGGATACCACCCAGACCGCCGGTCAGCCGGCCTGGAACGAGTCCGGCACGCTGTTTGAGGGGATTGAACGCTGGGCGGAGCGTAAGGCGCTGCTGAGCCACGAGGATGTGAAGCAGCGCGCCTGGCAAACGCTGAAGTGGCAGATCGCCAATGGCATTCAGTACGTGCGTACCCATGTGGACGTGTCGGATCCGTCGCTGACCGCGCTGCGCGCCATGCTGGAGGTGAAGCAGGAGGCGGCGCCCTGGGTGACGCTGCAGATCGTTGCATTTCCGCAGGAGGGCATCCTCTCTTATCCCAATGGTGAAGCCCTGCTGGAGGAGGCGCTGCGCCTGGGGGCCGATGTGGTGGGTGCAATTCCGCACTTTGAATTTACCCGCGAGTACGGCGTAGAGTCGCTGCACAAGGCTTTCACGCTGGCGCAAAAATATGACCGGCTGGTGGATGTGCACTGCGATGAGATTGATGACGAGCAGTCGCGCTTTGTCGAAACCGTCGCAGCGCTGGCGCTCAAGCTGGAGATGGGCGCGCGGGTGACCGCCAGCCATACTACGGCGATGCATTCCTACAACGGCGCTTATACCTCGCGGCTGTTCCGCCTGTTGAAACTGTCCGGCATCAACTTTGTCGCCAACCCGCTGGTGAATATTCATCTGCAAGGGCGCTTTGACGACTATCCGAAGCGGCGCGGCATCACGCGGGTGAAAGAGATGCTGGCGGCGGATCTCAACGTCTGTTTCGGCCACGACGACGTCTTCGACCCGTGGTATCCGCTCGGCACCGCCAATATGCTGCAGGTATTGCATATGGGTCTGCACGTCTGTCAGCTGATGGGCTACGGCCAGATTAACGACGGCCTGGAACTGATCACCACGCGCAGCGCCCGCACGCTGCAGCTGCAGGATTACGGGCTGGCGGCAGGCAACAGCGCCAACCTGGTGATTCTGCCGGCGGAAAACGGCTTTGACGCGGTGCGGCGCCAGACGCCGGTGCGCTACTCCATTCGTCAGGGAGACGTGATCGCCGCCACCCGGCCGGCGGAAACGACGATTTACCTGGATGATGAGGAGCTGGTCGATTTTCGCCGCTAGGATGCAGGGATAAAAAAAGCACCGTCGCCGGTGGCGAACGGTGCTTTTTTTATGGGAGGCAGCGACGGTTAGTGGGTCACGTGGCCGTGGCTGCGGTGCTTGGTGACAAAGCCCAGCAGCAGACACATCACGAATACCGCCAGGTACAGGCCGTTGGCGGTGGTCAGCGCCGCGTGCGCGCCGCCTTTGGCGACAATCGGGCCGGTGACCACGAAGGTCAGCATGGTGCCGATGGTGCCGCAGGTCAGGATGAAGTTCACTAGCTTCGGCGAAGAGACCTTGGTCTGCAGCGAACCGAGGGTAATCAGCGTGGTGTAGATGGCGCTGGAAACAAAGCCCAGGGCCATAATGTAGTAGCCCAGCAGCTGCGGCTCGTCGCTGCTGACGAACATATACATCGCGCCGGTCGCCAGCGCCGCCAGCACGGTGACGATGCGCTGCAGGTCGAAGAAGCGCAGCACAAAGCTGAATACCCACATCCCCACCATGTAGGATGTCCAGAAATCGCTGACCAGTTTACCGGCCTGGCTGATGTTCATCCCCAGAGATTTGGTGGCGTACTCCGGCACCCACTGGATGAAGCCCAACTGGCCGAGGATGTAGCACAGCGCGGCGATCGACAGGAACAGCACGCCGATACCCCATTTTTCTTTGGCGACCGTTTCGCCGTCGGCATTGCCTTTATTGCCCAGTACCGGGAACTCGGAACACAGGGCCAGCACGAAAATCGCCAGATACAGTACGCCGATGCAGGCGTAAACCCAGTACCAACCGATATGGCGCGCCAGCAGCGTGGCGGCGACGATCGGGAAGATCATCCCGGCCATGCTGAAGAACGAATCGGTAAACAGCAGGCGTGAACCGCGCTGGCGACCGGAATACATATGGGTGATCAGGAAAGTGCCGATCGACATGGTAATGCCGCTTACTATCCCGAGGATAAACATGCAGATGGAGAACAGCGTCAGGGTTTTGCCGACCATCAGGCCAACCACCGCCAGCACCATCAGCAGAAAACCGAACACCAGTTGGCGTTTCAGCGGGATAATTTCCATCAGCCAGGCATTGAGGAAGATCGAAATCAGAATGCCGGCATTCAGGAAGGTAAAGGTGTTGCTCATGCTGGAAACCGGCAGATTAAAGTACTCTGCAATGTTTCCCATCACCATCCCTGTGACGATCACTAAGGCACCGGTCAGCGCATAGGAAAAGAAGCTGATCCATGTAAGCCGGATGCGGTTGTTGTTATTCATTGAATAAGCCCGATTGGTCTGTTGGATTTGAGATGCCGGTGGCGGGATCTGACGTCGCTTGCCAAAAAAGAAAACGGTCCGCTGACCACCTGGGGGCGGATCCTAGCATAGCTATCGGGATATTTTATGATTGCTGACTAATTTTTGATGCAATCAATGAAAACTAATTAATCAATTAGTGATCCGTGTCTAGTTTGGCGATCGAATCGCGCCTGATGATCTGCGGCGCGAAGGTCACGGGCGGCGTTGCAGGATCGATCAGCAGGCGTGCGGCCTGCTGGGCCATCTCCACGATCGGGAAGTGCACGCTGGTCAGCGCCGGACGGACAAACGGCGCGCGTTCGCCGCTGTCGTAACAGACCAGCGAAATATCCTGCGGGACGCGCAGGCGGCGTTCGTTGATCGCCAGCAGAGCGCCGATCGCCATCTCTTCGTTGCAACAATAGATGGCGCTGGGCAGCACAGGGCGCTGCAGCAGGCGTTCGGCACACTGATAGCCGCTTTCCAGGTCGTAAGCCCCTTCCAGGCAGCCCAACGGTTCCAGACGCGCTGCACGCATGGCGTCCTCAAAGCCCCGGATGCGCAGCCGGCTGGAGGCGCGCTGGCGCGGCCCGCTGATGCAGGCGATGCGGCGGTGGCCGGCGTCGATCAACTGCTGGGTTGCCAGGCGGCTGGCCTGCGGATGATCGAAGGTGACACAGCGATCCTCCAGCCCCGGCACCAGACGATCGAGCAGCACAAAGCGGCGCTGTTCCGCCGCCAGTTGACGCAGCCGATCGTCGCTCAGGTAGCGGACGTGCAGGATCACCCCGTCGCAGCGCAGGTTGAACAGCCGCTGGATCGCCGCCAGTTCATTGTCGGCGCTGTTACGCCCCTGGGTGACCAGCAGCTGTTTGCCGTGCGACTCCGCCTCGGTCTGCACAAAATCCATCAACGCGCCGAAAAAACCGCCGCGGTATGAGGTGGTCACCAGGCCCAGCGTGTTGCTTTGGCTGGAGGCCAGCGCGCGCGCCGCCGGATTGGGGGTATAGCCCAGCAGGGCGATGGCCCGCTCCACTTTCTCGCGGGTGGGCGCTTTGACATTGCTGTCGCCGTTCACCACGCGCGACACCGTGGCGCGCGATACGCCCGCTTCAGCGGCTACATCTTCCAGTGTCACCATCATGTCCTTCGACCTGCCTCATTGCCGTTTCGTGATTATCAGAGCGTAAACTGCGGTAAGTATGCGCTATTGGCCTGCAGTACGTCTTCCAGCAGCGGCCCGGCAATTTTCGCGCTGGCGACCAGCGGGTTGGTAACCAGCGCCAGCAGCGCGCTGCGGCGATCGCCGTGTACGGCGGCCTCGATGGTCAGGCGCTCATAGGCCTTCACCTGTTGGGTCAGCGCATGCATGGATTCCGGCAACCGGCCGAAAGCCAGCGGATGGGCGCCCTGCGCATCGACGATACAGTTGGTTTCTATCACAGCATCGTCGGCGAGGCCATGAATAGCGCCGCGGTTTGCGGTGTTTACCACTAATTGCGTGCCGAGATCGTTGTGAATTGCCCGGATCAGCTCCAGCGCCACCTGCGAATAGAACGAGCCGCCGCGGAAGCTGAGCTGCTGCGGTTTGCTGTCCAGATGCGGGTCGGCATACAGCTCGAACAGCTCTTTTTCCACCTGCATCACCTGTTCGGCGCGGGTGCCGCGTTCGGCGGCGGCGGCCATCTCTTCCGCCAGCATCTCCTGCGTCTGGTAGAAGTAACGGTGATAAGGGCAGGGGATGGCGCCGACGGCGCGCAGGAACGCCGGCGGCCACGGCTCTTCCTTGATATTGTTCATGGTCAGCGTCGCGCCGTCGCACAGCCTGTCGATCACCTCGGCGGTGACGTCCCGGCCGCTGTGCAGCACCTGGTGCACCCAGACCATATGGTTGAGCCCGGCGAAGCGCAGCCGGACAGCGTCAAACGGCGCTTCCAGCATGTTGGCGATCATATGGTGCATGCTGATCGGCACATTGCACAGGCCGATAATTTTCGCCTTGGTGTAGCGGGAGATCGCTTCGGTCACGATGCCGGCCGGGTTGGTGAAGTTGATGATCCAGGCGTCCGGCGCCAGCCGTTCGACCTTGCGCGCGATATCCAGCATCACCGGAATGGTGCGCAGCGCCTTGGCAAAACCGCCGACGCCGGTGGTCTCCTGGCCAATCAGGCGATACTTCAGCCCCAGACGTTCGTCGGCGGCGCGGGCCGGCAGTTGCCCGACCCGCAGCTGCGTCAGGACAAACTGTGCGCCGCGGATGGCGTCGTCCAGTGCAAAATGCACGCTGACCGTGACCCGTTCCAGCCCGTGTCGCGCCAACATACGTTGGGTCAGCGCGGCGATAATCTCGACTTTCTCGCGGCCGGCCTCGACGTCGACCAATGCCAGTTCGCTGACCGGCAGCTCCTCAATGCGTTCAATCAGGCCTTCGACCAGTTCCGGCGTATAGCTGCTGCCGCCGCCGATAATGGCGATTTTCAGGGTATTCATCCGCGCGCCTCCGTTTGTGCCTGCCGGCGATAAAGTTCAATCATGTCGTCTGCCAGATCCTGAATCACCATCGCGTTCATCAGGTGGTCCTGGGCGTGGACAGTGATCAGGTTGATGGCCAGCTTGCCGCAGCCTTCGTCCAGGCCGATCAGCCGGGTTTGAATCTGGTGCGCCTGCGTCACGGCCTGCTTTGATTCGGCCATATGGGCGGCGGAGGCGTCAAAGTCGCCCGTCCGCGCCTGCTGCAACGCCATCAGCGCGCTGCTGCGGGCGCTGCCGGCGAACACCAGCAGTTCCATAATGGTGCTTTCGAAATCCTGACTGACGTCAGTAGCTAATTCACTCACGGTTACGCTCCTGTCGCCGCAGATGCAGCGCGTTCGGCGTCGGCCTGCTGCATTTCCTGCGTGATTAATTGTTTTTCATACACTTTGAAGAACGGCAGCCAGATGGCGAAATCAAGCGCCATCAGCAGCAAGACCAGTACCGCGGCGCGAATATCCCAGGAAGCGGAGAGCAGCGCGCCGAGCGGGGCCGGTGCGGTCCAGGGCGCCATGGCGACCATCTTTTCCACAAAATCCCAGTGCAGGGCGAAATAGGCCAGTACGGCATTGACCATCGGCACCAGCAGCAGCGGAATAAACAGCGTCGGGTTCATCACCACCGGCGAGCCGAACAGCAGCGGTTCGTTGATGTTGAACACCGAGGGCACCACGCTCAGCCTGCCGATGGTGCGCAGATGGACCGAGCGGCTGCGCAGGTATAACAGCGCCAGCACCAGCGTGGAGCCGGAGCCGCCGATGCAGACATAGAACGACCAGAACGGCGCGGTCAGCGTCTGGGTCGTGGCCGCGCCCTGCGCCACCAGCGCGGCGTTGGCCGCCAGATTGGTCATAAAAATCGGGTTGAGCAGGCCGGTAACGATATTGTCGCCGTGAATACCGGCAAACCACAGCAGGTTGGCGATCAGCACCATCAGCAGAATGGCGGGCAGGGTATCGCCGACGCCGATCAGCGGCTGGAACAGGTGCATAATGGCGGCCGGCAGCAGCAGGTGAAACTCGCTCTGCAGCAGAATGCTGAGCGGATAGACCGTCAGTAAAATGCCGATGACCGGATACAGCAGCTCAAATGAGCGGGCGATGGCGGGCGGCACCTGCTCGGGCAGACGCAGCGTGATGTTGTACTTTTTCAGCAGGCGGATCAGCTCCACCGACCAGATGGCGCAGATCAGCGCGGTGAACACCCCCTGACCCCCGAGAAAATCGAGCGACATTTTGTTATCGGCCTGCGGCGCGGCCGCCAGCAGAAATGCCATCAGCGACAGCAGTCCGGCGGTCAGCGCGTCCAGACCATAGTGCTTGGCCAGGCTGTAGGCGGTGCCGATAGCCACGAACACGCTCATCAGCCCCATGGTCATAAAGAACGGCATGGTGATGGTGTTCCAGTGCGTTTTGGCGAAGCTCAGCCAGGCGCGGCCAAAGCCGGAGGTGGTGTCGGCATCGAACGGCGGATTGGCGACGATCAGCATGATACTGCCGACGATTAAAAACGGCATGGCGCAGATAAAGCCGTCGCGGATGGCAATAATGTGGCGTTGGCTGCCGATACGACCGGCCAGCGGCGCGATGTGGTTTTCCACGACGCGCATCAGAGAAGCGTACAGGCTCATGGGTATCTCCGCCGGTTCAGGCCATCAGGGCGAGGGCGTGATCCAGCACCTTATCGCCGCGCAGCGTGCCGTAATCCATCATGTCGATGACCGCGACGGGCTTGCCGAGCGGCGCGGCGATGCGGCTAAAGCGCGCCAGTTCATATTTCACCTGCGGCCCCAGCAGCACGACGTCGGCATCGGCCAGCGCGCTTTCAAATTCAGCGGCGGGTACGGCGACAATCTCCAGCGTCAGCGCCCGTTTTTCCGTTTCAGCCTGCATCCGTTTGACCAGCATGCTGGTGGACATGCCGGCGGCGCAGCACAGTACGATCTTTTTCATCATTGCTCTCCTGTGGTTTCCCGTATCTGGCGCGCCGCGTCGCTGCCGGCCGGTGGTTTTCCGGGGTGCAGCGTGGGATTGCCGTCGGTTTTTTTTTCTTAACGCTCAAATGAGAGCGCTCTCATTTGTTAGCCTAACGGGAGCACAGAAACAAAACGGGAGGCAGGTCGCAAAAAATGCCAAATGGCCGATTGGTACAAATAATGCGTGATCGGCTTTGCAAAAATCTGCATGGCGATCATACTCTTGTCAGGAAAATTCGGGAGTTCGTCTGCAAAAAACGGGGGTTGCCCGGATGAGGCGGCGTTGTTTTGAGAACTTTCCCGCAATAGCGTAAATATAAGTAAATGGCTGGCGCTCACCAGAATGGCTCTTTAGAATCAAGGCGCTTTCCGTTGTTTGTCTCCCAGAGAAAGGACCCGCTCATGTTCAAACGTACCTTAACCACCCTTGTCGCCCTGTGTTCCCTGACGGCAATGGCGCCGGCCGCACTGGCCGCAGGCGAAACCCACGTCATGCTGACCACCTCCGCCGGGAATATCGAGCTGGCGCTGGATGGCCAAAAAGCGCCGGTATCAACGAAAAACTTTGTTGACTACGTGAACAGCGGTTTCTATAACAACACCGTGTTCCACCGCGTGATCCCCGGCTTTATGGTTCAGGGCGGCGGCTTCACGGCGGATATGCAGCAAAAGAGCACCAAAGCGCCGATCAAGAATGAGGCGGATAACGGCCTGCGCAACCTGCGGGGCACCATTTCCATGGCGCGTACTGCCGATAAGGACAGCGCCACCAGCCAGTTCTTCCTGAACGTAGCGGACAACGCCTTCCTGGACCACGGCCAGCGCGACTTTGGCTATGCGGTGTTCGGTAAAGTGGTGAAGGGCATGGAAGTGGTCGACAAGATTTCTCAGGTACCGACCGGCAACGTCGGTCCTTATCAAAATGTACCAAGCAAGCCGATTGTGATTCTGTCGGCGAAGGTGATGCCTTAATCGCCCCGGCCGGCCCCGCACGGGGCCGGTTTCTGTTTGTCGCCCTCTGAAGCCTCGCCTGCATCACTGTTTTCCTGCCCTGCTCATGGTGTAATCAACGCAGATAATCAGACCGGATAGCCGGCGTTTTGATGTTCCTCTCGTTCAGGGTGCGTTGTTGTGATGTACGAATTTGATCAGGTGCTGTTGCTGTTGCAGCAGATGTGCGTCTATCTGGTGATCGCCTATCTGTTGAGTAAAACCCCGCTGTTTATTCCGCTGATGCAGGTCACCATCCGCTTGCCGCACAAGCTACTGTGTTACGTGATTTTTTCGGTATTCTGCATTATGGGCACCTATTTCGGCCTGCATATTCAGGACTCGATCGCCAACACACGCGCTATCGGCGCGGTGCTGGGCGGCCTGCTGGGCGGGCCATCGGTCGGGTTTCTGGTCGGGCTGACCGGGGGGATGCATCGCTATACCCTCGGCGGCATGACCGACGTGGCCTGCGCGGTGTCCACCGTGGCAGAAGGCCTGGTCGGCGGGCTGGTGCACAGCCTGGCGCTGCGGCGCGGCCGTCTCGACCTGCTGTTTAATCCGCTGTTTGTCGCCGGCGTCACTCTGGTTGCCGAAATCCTGCAGATGGGCATTATTCTCGCCATCGCCCGTCCGTTTGACGAGGCGCTGCGTCTGGTGGGCTATATCGTGTTGCCGATGCTGGTTGCCAACACCGTGGGCGCGGCGATGTTTATGCAGATCCTGCGCGACCGGCGGGCGATGTTTGAAAAGTACACCAGCGCGTTTTCCTCCAAAGCCCTGAAGCTGGCCGAGCGCACCGAAGGCATTTTGCGTCAGGGGTTCGACCGGGAAAACAGCATGAAGGCGGCGCGGGTGATTTATCAGGAGCTGGGTATCGGCGCGGTGGCGATCACCGATCGCGACAAACTGCTGGCGTTTATCGGCATCGGCGACGATCATCATCTGCCGGGCACGCCGATCTCGTCGGCCCATACCCGCTGCGCCATCGATAATAACGAAGTGGTGTATGCCGACGGCAATGAACTCTCCTACAGCTGTTCGATCAGCGGCAACTGCAAGCTGGGGTCGACGCTGGTCATTCCGCTGCGTGGCGAAAATCAGCGGGTGATCGGCACCATCAAGCTGTATGAGCCGAAAAGCAAGCTGTTCAGCACCATCAACCGCACCCTGGGCGAAGGCATCGCCAGCCTGCTGTCGGCGCAGATTATGGCCGGCCAGTATGAACGGCACAAACAACTGCTGGCACAGTCGGAAATCAAGCTGCTGCATGCGCAGGTAAACCCGCATTTCCTGTTTAACGCGCTAAATACGCTGGTGGCGGTGATTCGCCGCGACGGTGAGCGCGCCTGCGAACTGGTGCAGTATCTGTCGACCTTCTTCCGTAAGAATCTCAAGCGTTCGGATGACGAAGTCAGCCTGGCGGACGAGATCGAACACGTTAACGCCTATCTGCAAATTGAACAGGCGCGCTTTGCCGATCGGCTGGAGATCGTGGTGTCGTTGCCGGACAGCCTGCTGGCGGTGCGTCTGCCGGCGTTTTCCCTGCAGCCGATTGTGGAAAACGCCATCAAGCACGGCACCTCGCAGCTGCTGGGTACCGGGCGCATCACCATTGACGCCCGTAGCGAGGGCGGGCGCCTGTTGCTGCAGGTCACGGACAATGCCGGCCTGTATCAGGAAAAAACGCCGGGCGACGGGCTGGGCATGAGCCTGGTGGACCGGCGTATCCGCGTGCGCTACGGAGAAGAGTATGGCGTGCGGGTCAGCTGTGAACCGGAGGTGTTCACCCGCATTACACTGCATGTTCCACTGGAGGGCGCCGCCTGATGCTGAATATATTAATTGTTGATGATGAGCCGTCGGCACGCGACAACCTGCGTCATCTGCTGGCCGCCGAGCCGGAGGTGTGCATTATCGGCGAATGTGCAAATGCGATTGAGGCCATCAGCCAGATCCATCGGCTGCAGCCGGACGTGGTGTTTTTGGATATCCAGATGCCGCGCATCAGCGGCCTGGAGATGGTCGGCATGCTCGATCCCAACCGGATGCCGCATATTGTATTCCTCACCGCGTACGATGAGTATGCGCTGCAGGCGTTTGAGGAGCACGCCTTTGACTACCTGCTGAAGCCAGCGGAGCCGCAGCGGCTGCAGAAGACCCTGCAGCGTCTGCAGCAGCGTCATACGGCGCAGGATGTTGCCGCGCTGCCGGAAAGCGCCGGCTATTTGAAATATATCCCCTGCGCCGGCCACAGCCGGATTTATCTGCTGCGTTTTGACGAGGTGATCGCCATCCGCTCGCGCGCCAGCGGCGTGTATGTGGTGCGTAACGACGGCATGGAGTGCTTTACCGAACTGACGCTGCGCACGCTGGAGAGCCGCACGCCGTTGGTGCGCTGCCACCGCCAGTATCTGGTGAATCTGGAGCAGGTGCGGGAAATTCGTTTTGAAGAAGGCGGTGCCGCGGAGATGATTATGCCGGTCGGCGATGCGGTGCCGGTCAGCCGCCGCTACCTGAAATCGCTGAAAGAACAGCTGGGGCTGCGCGGCTAAGCGCTTGACGGGCTTCCGTCGCGCTTATAGCTTTATGGCATCACAGGCGCATCTGCGCCGCGTTAGCGTCATCAAAGGAACAGCAAATGAGTGAAGCACGGATTATCGCCAAGGCGATGAAAGACGGTAAACCCGTTCAGGATCTGGCGATTCTGCCTGCCCTGGCCAACCGCCACGGCCTGATTACCGGTGCGACCGGTACCGGTAAGACCGTGACGTTGCAAAAAATGGCCGAACAGTTCTCACGCATCGGCGTGCCGGTGTTTTTATCGGACGTGAAGGGCGACCTGTCGGGGATTGGCACCGAGGCGGTGCCGAATGAAAAACTGCAGGCACGGCTGACGGCGATTGGCGTGACCGACTGGCAGCCGCAGGCCAGCACCATTATCCCGTGGGATATTTACGGCGAGAAGGGGCATCCGATCCGCGCCACGGTGTCCGATCTCGGCCCGCTGCTGCTGGCGCGCCTGCTGGATCTGAACGAGGTGCAAAGCGGCGTGCTGCAGCTGGTGTTTAAAATTGCTGACGACAATGCGCTGCTGCTGCTGGATATGAAAGATCTGCGCGCGATGGTGCAGTACGTCGGCGACAACGCCAAACAGTTCAAAACCCAGTACGGCAATATCTCCAGTGCGTCGGTCGGCGCCATCCAGCGCGGCCTGCTGACGCTGGAGGAGCAGGGCGCCAACCTGTTCTTCGGCGAGCCGATGCTCGACATCAACGATCTGATGAAGACCGATGCCAACGGCCATGGCATGATCAATCTGCTGGCGGCCGATAAGCTGATTAACCAGCCGAAACTCTATTCGGTATTTCTGCTGTGGCTGTTGGCGGAGCTGTTTGAGCAACTGCCGGAAGTGGGCGACCCGGAACAGCCGAAACTGGTGTTCTTCTTTGACGAGGCGCACCTGTTGTTCAACGATGCGCCGCCGGCGCTGCTGACCAAAATTGAGCAGGTGGTGCGCCTGATCCGTTCCAAAGGCGTCGGCGTCTATTTTGTGACGCAAAACCCGCTGGATATTCCGGACAGCGTGCTTGGCCAGCTGGGCAACCGCGTTCAGCATGCGCTGCGCGCCTTTACGCCGCGCGACCAGAAGGCGGTGAAGGCTGCGGCGCAGACCATGCGCGCCAACCCGGATTTTGATGCGGAAACGGTGATTGGCGAGCTGGGCGTCGGGGAGGCGCTGGTGTCGTTCCTCGATGAGAAAGGACGGCCCAACGTGGTGGAGCGTGCGATGGTGATCGCGCCGGAGTCCAAAATGGGCATGCTGGGGGCGGAAGGGCTGAACAGCGCCATCAATAAATCGCCGCTGTACGGCCGCTATGAAGAGATGGTAGACCGCGAATCGGCCTATGAGAAGCTGTCGTCCGAAGGCTTCGCCACCGTGGGCGAGGATGCGCAAGCGGTGGATAAAGCCACGCCGCAGGCCGGCCAGCAACAAAGCGGCGGCGGCCTGATGGGCAGCCTGAATGAGCTGCTGTTCGGTTCCACCGGCCCGCGCGGCGGCAAGCGCGACGGCATTGTACAAACCGCCGCCAAGAGCATGGCACGTGATTTGAGCAAGCAGATCCTGCGCGGCGTGCTGGGTTCGATTATGGGCGGCCGTAAAAAGTAATCTTTTCTTCGCGTAATGCATCGGCAACCGCCTTCACCCCGGCGGCTTACTGCGGTAAGCTCCCGGGCTGAGGCGGTTGCCGTCTTGTTGTACCAGGAAATTACTCCCCAAATCATAGGCCGTTGAACCGCCATGCTGCTGCTGATCGATAACTACGACTCTTTTACCTACAACCTTTATCAATACTTTTGCGAGCTTGGCGCCGAGGTGCTGGTAAAGCGCAATGATGAACTGCAACTGGCCGATATTGACAGGCTGGCGCCGCAGCATCTGGTGATCTCCCCCGGCCCCTGCACGCCGAACGAGGCCGGTATTTCGCTGGCGGCCATTACGCATTTTGCCGGTAAGCTGCCGATTCTCGGCGTCTGTCTGGGGCATCAGGCATTGGGGCAGGCATTCGGCGCCGATGTGGTGCGCGCGCGCGAAGTGATGCACGGCAAAACCTCGGCAATTCGCCATACGGACCGCGGCGTTTTTCGCGGGCTGAATAATCCGCTGACGGTAACGCGCTACCATTCGCTGGTGCTGGACGCAGCAACGCTGCCGGACTGTTTTGAGGTTACCGCCTGGAGCGAGCGTGACGGCGTACGCGATGAGATTATGGGGATTCGCCACCGCACGCTGGCGCTGGAAGGGGTGCAGTTCCATCCGGAGAGCATCCTTAGCGAACAGGGGCACGTGCTGCTGAGTAATTTCCTTAAAAGTTAATCGGTTATAAATTTTTCGTCATGATTGGCGATTTTGGTTTGCCCTAAATTGGTTTTTTATGCATATTTTGTGATTATATTGTCACTTTGCTGGCGCTATTAAAAAACCAATCTCTTGAGGTGGAACCCAATAATGACGGAAAAATACGCGGTGAACCGCAGCACGTTCGATAAGGTGATTTTGCCGGTTTATGCACCGGCGCAGTTTGTACCGGTCAAAGGATTGGGCTGCCGCGTGTGGGACAGCGAAGGGAAGGAGTATATCGACTTCTCCGGCGGCATCGCCGTGACCGCGTTGGGCCACTGCCACCCGGCGTTGGTGGCGGCGCTGCAGCAGCAGAGTGAAACCCTGTGGCATACCAGCAATGTGTTCACCAATGAGCCGGCGCTGCGTCTGGCCAGCAAACTGATTGACGCCACCTTTGCCGATCGGGTCTTTTTCGCCAATTCCGGCGCGGAGGCCAACGAAGCGGCCTTCAAACTGGCGCGCCACTATGCCATTACCCGTCACAGCCCGTACAAAACCAAAATTATCGCCTTCTATAACGCCTTCCACGGCCGGACGCTGTTTACCGTCTCGGTCGGCGGGCAGGCAAAGTATTCTGACGGCTTCGGGCCAAAACCGGCCGATATCGTGCATGTGCCGTACAACGATCTGGCGGCGGTCAAGGCGGTGATGGATGACAGCACTTGCGCGGTAGTGATGGAGCCGATTCAGGGCGAGGGCGGCATTACGCCGGTGGACGCCGAGTTCCTACAGGGCGTGCGCGCGCTGTGCGATAAGCACCAGGCGCTGCTGGTGTTTGATGAGGTGCAGAGCGGCATGGGGCGTACCGGCAAGCTGTTCGCCTATATGCATTACGGCGTGACGCCGGATATTCTGACCACCGCTAAAGCGCTGGGCGGCGGCTTCCCGGTCAGCGCGATGCTAACCAGCGAGGAGATTGCCTCTGCCATGCAGGTCGGCACGCACGGCACCACCTACGGCGGCAACCCGCTGGCCTGCGCGGTGGCCGAGGCGGCGCTGGACGTGATCAACACGCCGCAGGTGCTGGACGGTATCGCGCAGCGTCATGCGCTCTACGTGGCGAAATTGCAGCAACTGGCCGACAAGTACGGTATTTTCAGCGATATTCGCGGTATGGGGCTGTTGATCGGCGCTGAGCTGAGTGCGGCTTACCAGAATAAGGCGCGGGATTTCCTGGCCGCCGCCGCCGCGCATGGCGTGATGATTCTGAACGCCGGGCCTAACGTTATCCGCTTTGCGCCGTCATTGGTGGTAGAGCTGCAGGATATTGAAGAGGGTATGGCGCGTTTTGAACGTGCGGTGCAGGATGTGGTGAATGCGGTATAAGCGGGCTATTGCTCAGTAGGCGTTGTATTACCTGTTGTGGGAACTACGTATGGCCCCGGTCGATGACCGGGGCTGATAACCGGAAGGGGATATGCGTGAAGTTGCCCATCATTCGGTTGATGTTGTGACTTGCAGCTTGCCGTTTTTATCTTGCCCGAGACGGAAAGATGCTCTGATTATGCGCGCATCGACGACTTTTCCCTGAGCATTCTGCCGCTCTGTGTTCACGAAGATGCCATAATTGTGCCCTGCCTGAAAGCGATATCCAAACAGGGGGGTACATGCGGTTGATGAGAGGAATATCGGGGGCGTGAAGTGTTTGCGCAGGTTTTTTTCGGGCTCCACGGTGCGAATTTCTAACGCTGACATGGATTCGCCATCTGCCACCGGAGCGAGTAAACAAATGTTGTTATTCACAACCTTTATTTCCGCCATCGGTGAAATTTTAGGCCCCGGATCGCCGAGCGTACATCCCGTCAGCAGCATGGCTGGAGCGAGCAAAAATCGATATTTCATATTATCCCCTTCCGGCAAGCGCACGAGAAACCATCTTTTGATATACAAGGAAAATATTTCTGCTGTTGTCCTTACCACGATAGTTCACGATACGGCCCGGTACAGCCTGACGCTGGTATAGCCTTACGCCAAAGTCAATAGTCCGCAATGATGCAGGCCTGTTGTTCCATTGCATAATCTTTGAGTTTCTTATTGGCGTGCAGAGTGTATGTGTAGTCGCTGGCCCAGCTAAATAACCCTCTTGTTTTGACCCACATCCCCCGTTGATGCTGCCAGACATGAACCATTTCATGGATATAGAGATGTTTTGATTCTGTTGGCACGGCGATTTCTGAGAAGTCTTCTTCATAAAGATTTTTTCTAAAATACAGTTCACCGTTAGGGGCCATACCGTAATTTTGCGCCTGTAAACCGAAGGGGAGGTAGCTATCGCAATGAACCCATACCCTGTTATAAGCGATAGCTCCGCCGAACATTTCATGAGCGAGGGTAATCTCCCCTTGGGTCAGCAGACGGAGCGTACCTTCTCGTTTCTCTCTGACTTCCTGAAGTCCTTTCATAGGATGCGTCCTTTTTATCCAACCAAGGGATAAATAAGCACTTTTTTTCTTTGCGGTCAATTATTGTTCGACCGAGGGGGCGGTAACGGGAAGCAGGGATGGTTATTGGAGTGATAAGAACGGTGGCATGTAGGGAATAGGGCATAAAAAACGGCGCGAATGCGCCGTTTTCTGGTTAATTAACGCGTGCCATAAACAACAATGGTTTTGCCGTGCGCGGAGATCAGGTTTTGATCTTCCAGCATTTTCAGGATACGGCCGACCGTTTCGCGTGAACAACCGACGATTTGACCAATTTCCTGACGCGTGATTTTAATTTGCATACCGTCAGGGTGGGTCATGGCGTCCGGCTGTTTCGCCAGGTTCAGCAGGGTTTGCGCAATGCGGCCGGTAACGTCAAGGAAGGCGAGGTTCCCCACTTTCTCTGAGGTGACCTGCAGGCGGCTGGCCATTTGCGCGGAAAGGCGCATCAGAATATCCGGGTTGACCTGGATCAGCTGACGGAATTTCTTATAGGAAATTTCAGCTACTTCACAGGCGGTTTTCGCTCTCACCCAGGCGCTGCGCTCCTGGCCTTCTTCAAATAATCCAAGCTCGCCGATGAAATCCCCCTGGTTGAGATAGGACAGGATCATCTCTTTGCCTTCTTCATCTTTAATCAGCACCGCAACGGAGCCTTTCACGATGTAGTAGAGCGTTTCAGCCTTTTCACCTTGGTGAATCAGCGTACTTTTGGATGGATATTTGTGGATATGGCAATGAGACAGGAACCATTCGAGAGTCGGGTCTGTTTGCGGTTTGCCGAGAACCATTCGCTATTATCCTCTGTTGTAATCGCTGCCTTTGTAACACAGGGATCGGAGCTCCCTGTTAAACGCGTTGATAACCGGTAATGCATGCGGGCTATAAACAGGTTTTGAGGCGTGCCGTAAAATACGCTATTGCCCTAGCATATTAACTTGCCGTCAGTGCTGCAAGCTACATTCTGTTAACATCTCATTTAAGATGCTTTCCTTGGGCAGATCCCTGAAAGTCGGTGTCCAAAAAGAATTATTGCGGTTTGTTTGTAGCATAGAGTGAGGCGAGTGTCTTCTGTTGTCTCGCTTCAGCATGACCGGCATCAGGTTCCGTTGCCAGTTTCAGCGCGAAAGCGTAGTCTGATTTTAAGAAATTAACCGGAGTGAGCAGTATGCAGGCAAGAGTGAAATGGGTGGAAGGATTGACCTTCCTCGGTGAGTCCGCGTCAGGCCATCAGGTGTTAATGGACGGTAGCGCCGGAGAAAAGGCGCCGAGTCCGATGGAGATGGTGTTGATGTCGGTGGGCGGTTGCAGCGCGATCGATGTGGTGTCGATTCTGCAAAAGGGCCGCAATGACGTGCGCGACTGTGAGGTGAAACTCAGCTCGCAGCGGCGGGATGAGCCGCCGCGCACTTTTACCGCGATCAATCTGCACTTTATCGTCAGCGGTAAAGGGCTGAGTGACAAGGTGGTGGAGCGTGCGGTCAACCTGTCCGCTGAAAAGTACTGCTCGGTATCGCTGATGCTGAGCCAGGCGGCAACGGTGACCCACAGTTTCGAAATCCGCGCGGTGGAATAAGTTTACCAGGCGTAGCGCTGACACTGGCCGTGCAGCAAATCCAGCAAACGCCGCGCCGTTACGGTTAGCGGCGATCTCTGCGAATAGAGCACGCAATACTGCGCCTGCGGCAGGGTATCAATCGGCAGCGTGACCACCTGTTCCTGCAAATGCAGCGGACGCGCCATCGCGCGCGCCACAATGGTCAGGTAGTCAGACGCCAGCACCATATTCAGGCCGCAGATGACAGAGTCCGAGCGCACCGGCGGCGTTTCCAGCTGTTGATAAAAATCACCCAGCACGGATTGCAGATGCTGGTAATAGCCCATATCGGTTTCCGGCAGCAGCCATTTGGCCTGGCGCAGCGCATCCAGCGAGCGAGCGTTGGCCAGCGGATGACCGCGGCGGGCGACGATGCAAAATGACGCATTGAACAGCGGCTCGCGCACCAGATCTTCTAAAGGCAGTTCCGGACTGATGGAACCGACGGCGAAATCCAGCCGGCCTTCGCGCAGCGCGGGCAGCAGGGTGGAGAGCTGGGCTTCCTGCAGCACCAGATTTACCTGCGGGAACTGTTTTCGGAACGCGTCGGCCAGCATCGGCAGCACCGTCAGCGCCAGCAGTGAAGAAAGCCCCATCGCCACTGTCCCCTGTGAGTGTTGGCTGATCTGCTGAATCTCATCCGCCGCACGCTGCAGCTCTTCCAGAATAAACTGCATCCGCACCGCGAAAATGCGACCGCTTTCGGTCAGGGTCATGCCCTGATTGCTGCGAATAATCAGCTGCGTGTCCAACGCCTGTTCCAGTTCACGCAGGCTGCGGCTGACCGCCGGCTGGGATTGCTGCAGCGCGCGCGCCGCGCCGCGAATGCTGCCGCTGCGAATCACCTGCTGAAAAACCCGAAGCTGCTGCAATTTTGGCAGGTAGCGCACGTTCATCTCCCTATCAGTAAAAACTATCACCCTGAACAAAATTGCATCTTATGCCGCCAAGGTAAAGACGCTAACGTCATTAGTGGTGACTTAAGTCGCTGTTATTAAAACTATAAGTGATAAGGATCACAATTTCGTTGATGCAGCCCGTCTGCCGACGTGCAATACAGGGGAGTCCAGCCATGAAGCCGCGAGCTTTAATGATTTTTTTGCTTTTTGTCGGTTATGTGATTGTTTATATAGATAAAACTGTGATGGGGTTTGCCCTGTTGCCGATTGAGCGTGAATTTAATCTGCCGGCGGAACAGCTGGGCTATGTCACCGGCGTATTCTTCCTGGCGTATTCATTGTTTCAAATTCCGGCCGGCTGGCTTAACGACCGCTTCGGTTTTAAGAAGGTGCTGTGTGCTTCTTTATTGCTGCTGGGTGGTTTCGCCTTGTGCTTCGGCCTACTGGGCTTTGGCCTGGGGCTGCTGGTGACGTTCCGCTTTCTGTCGGGGATGGGGCATTCCGGCTATCCCTGCTCATGCGCCAAAGCGGTGGTCGCCAACTTTCCGCTGGAGCAGCGCACTTTCGCACAGTCGATTTTGCTCTCTTCCGCCGGCCTGGCGATGACCGCCGGGCCGTTGGTGGCGGTGTACTGCCTGGAGCATATCGGCTGGCGCGGCTCTTTCTCGGCGCTTGGCCTACTGGCTTTTGCGGTTGCCGCCTGCGTGCTGTGGCTGGTGCCGAATCCGCCGCGGGCGGCGCAGCGTTCGGCGGACGGCGCCGGCAATACCTACCGCACCTTGCTGAAAACGCCGATTGTGCTGCTGCTGTTTGTGGCGATTTTCTGTATCAACATTCCGTCTTACGGCTTGATGGCCTGGTTGCCTAAATTTCTGGTTCAGCAGCGTGGTATGGCGCTTGGCATGTCCAGCCTGGTGGTGGCCGCAGGCGGCCTGGGGATCTGGATCTCTTCGCTGGGCACCGGCTGGCTGGTGGGGCGCTATATGCAGGGGCGTGAGCCGCTGGTGATTTTCTGCTGCTCGCTGCTGAGTGCGCTGTGTATCTGGCTGGTTTATACCTCCACGTCGGCATGGGGCGCCAGCGTGTTGCTGTTTTTGGGGTATGTCTTCCTGATGGCGTCCTTTGTCACGGTGTTTACGCTGCCGATGAAGCGCCTGGCGCCGGAGGTGATGGGCGCCGCCATGGGGCTGATCAATACCGGCGGCACGCTCGGCGGTTTTGTTGCGCCGATTGTGATGGGGTATCTGATCACCCTGAGCCAGGGGTATGCATCGACCTTTATCTTTCTGGCGCTGGCGATGGTGGTTTCCGGTCTGGTGATGCTGCCGTTAGCGGTGAAGCCGCGCCAATCCCTGTTAAACGGAGGTGAATTGTGATGAATATCGATAAGCTGATCGACGATGTGGCGGCGGATGTGCTGCGCTGGCGGCGTTATCTGCACGCCAACCCGGAATTGTCGTTTCAGGAGGCGGCTTCGGCGGACTACATTGCCGAGCAACTGGCGGCGCTGGGGCCGTTGAGCCTGCAGAGACCGACGCCGAACAGCGTGGTGGCCGAACTGGCGGGCGGGCGCCCCGGTCCTTGCTACGCCCTGCGGGCGGATATTGATGCCTTGCCGATTCAGGAAGAGAGCGATGAAGCGTTCTGTTCCACCCGGCCGGGGGTGATGCACGCCTGTGGTCACGACGCGCACAGCGCCATGCTGCTCGGCGCCGCCAGCGTACTGTGTCAATTGCAGTCTCAGCTGAGCGGAACGGTGCGTTTTATTTTCCAGCATGCCGAGGAGGTGCCGCCGGGCGGGGCGCAGGAGCTGGTGGATTTGGGCGTACTGGACGGCGTGAAGATGATTTTCGGCCTGCACGTAATGCCGAATTTCCCTACCGGCAGCGTTGCGCTGAAGGAAGGGGTATTCAGCGCCTCCAGCGACAACTTCGATATCATGCTGCAAGGTAAGGGCGGACATGGTTCGATGCCGCAGCTGTGTATCGATCCGGTCACGATTGGCGCCCAGGTGGTGACCGCGCTACAGCAAATTATCGCTCGCCGGCTTGACCCGCTGCATGCGCCGGTACTGACCGTTGCCACCTTTCAGGCGGAAGGGGGTTATAACGTTATTCCGGACAGCGTACGGCTGGCCGGTACGCTGCGTACTCACGATCATGCGGTACGTGAACGGGTGCCACAGCTGGTGGAGCAAACGGTGGCCGGCATTACGCAGGCCAGCGGGGCGAGTTATCAGATGCGGTGGACGCGCGGTTACACCATTGGCGACAATCATCCGCAGGCCTGTGAAATTGCCCGTGAGGTGATTGGCGACACGCTGGGCACCGATGCGCTGCACGAAATGAGCGCGCCGATGTTCGGCAGTGAGGATTTTTCTTCCTACCAGCGGCAGGTGCCGGGCTGTTTCCTGTTTATCGGCAGCGGCAACGACAAGATCGGCGCGACCTATGGGGTGCATAACCCGCGCTTTAAACTGGATGAGGAAGTATTGCAGATCGGTGTGAAGCTGCATGTCGGCTTTATCCGGCGCTTGCTGATGGCATAGGCGCCGTTATTCGATCTTTTTCCCTTCCAGCAGGCGCTGCACCAGCGGCGCCATAATCAGCTCCATCGCCAGCCCCATTTTGCCGCCTGGTACCACCAACGTATTGATATGCGAGATAAATGAACCTTGCAGCATCGCCAGCAGATAGGGGAAGTCGATCTGATCCAACCCACGGAAATGAATGACTACAAAACTTTCATCCAGCGAAGGAATAGCTTTGGCGGCGAACGGGTTGGAGGTGTCGACCGTCGGTACCCGTTGGAAGTTGATATGGGTGCGGGAAAACTGCGGCGTGATGTAGTTGATATAGTCTTCCATCGAGCGCACCACCGAATCCATCACCGCTTCGCGCGAATGGCCGCGCTCGCCGGTATCGCGGATTAATTTTTGGATCCACTCCAGGTTAACGATGGGCACCACCCCGACCAGCAGGTCGACATGACGCGCCACGTCATGCTGATCGGTCACTACGCCGCCGTGCAGGCCTTCATAGAACAGCACGTCGGTCGGCGACGGCAGCGGTTCCCACGGGGTGAAGGTGCCGGGCACCTGATTGTAGGGCACCGCTTCGTCATAGGTATGCAGGTATTTGCGCGAGCGGCCGCTGCCGTTTTTACCGTATTCGGTAAAGCTTTGTTCCAACAGGCCGAAGTCGTTGGCCTCCGGACCGAAGTAGCTGATATGGCGGCCGAGATCGCGCGCTTTGCGGATAGCGGCGTCCATTTCCGGCCGGGTGTAGCGGTGGAAGCTGTCGCCTTCCAGCTGCGCGGCGCGGATATCCAGCTGCTGGAATATTTTGCGGAACGCCACGCTGGTGGTGGTGGTGCCGGCGCCGCTGGAGCCGGTCACCGCGATAACGGGATGTTTGGCGGACATACTTGGGTTACTCCGTAGTAAAAAGCGCGCGTATCAGAGAATAATTTTTAGTGTGGTTGATACGTTTTTGCCAGCGGCAAGCTGCGCGAGTTGGTTTGCAAGATGTCCATTGTTACCTGATTTTTGCCGTCAGTCATAGGGCGCAGACGCGATTACCTCTCCTGATAACCGGCACGCAGCTGCCCGCGCGGCATGATATTGACGGTCTCGTGCAGCTCAGACCACACCAGCACCACCTCGCCGCTTTGCAGCTGGCGGCGCACGTCGGCCACTTTCTGCTCCAGCGAACGTTCATGTTCGCCGTAGTCGGTGCCTTCGCGCAGTACGAAGGCTTCAATCAGGTTATTCAGCGTGTCGCCATCCAGTTCTTTCCAGGGAATAATCACGTTATTTATCCAGATAAGGGGTAAGCCAGGCGGGAATCCGCTGTTCCAGCCACATTTGCGGTTTGTGCAGCGTGCCGCCGACAAAGCCGACGTGGCCGCCGCGCTCGGTCAGCTGATACTCGATGTTGGGCGGCAGAGCGCTCAGATCGGGGATCACCGCGTCGGTCATAAACGGATCGTCTTTGGCGTGGATGATCAGCAGCGGCGTTTGAATCTCGGGCAGCAGCGGCAGCGCGCTGCAGCGCCGATAGTAGTCGGTGGCGTCGCGGAAGCCGTGAATGCGTGCGGTAATGGCGTCGTCAAAGTCGCGCATGCGGCGCAGCCCTTTGAGCTGCGGCAGCTTCAGCGGCAGTGACGCCGGGTCGCGCAGCAGCTTGCGGGTGGCGTTCTGCTTGAGCTGGCCGAGCAGGTAATGCTGATAAACGCGCGAGAACCCCTGTTCCATGCGTAACGAGCAAGGCTCCAGCATCAGCGGCGCGCTGACCACCACGGCGGCGTCCAGCAGGCTCTCCCGCCGCTGCTGCGCCAGATAGCAGGCCAGCATATTGCCGCCGAGGGAAATGCCGACCGCAGCGGTAGGCGCTGCGCCATGGGTATCCCGCAGCCAGCGCAGGAAAAAGCGCGCGTCTTCCGTTTCACCGGAGTGATAAATGCGCTGTTTGCGGTTGGGTACGCCGCTGCAGCCGCGAAAGTGCATCACCACGCCCAGCCAGCCTTTTTCCCGCCAGGCGTGCAGCAGGCCATGGGCGTAGGGGCTGTAGAAGCTGCCTTCCAGGCCGTGGAACAGCACCACCCGGGGCTTATCGCCTGCGCTAGCGGGGTCTTCGCTCCAGGCCAGATCGACGAAATCGCCGTCGGGCAGTTCCAGCCGCTGCCAGTGCGGTTGCAGCAGTACGCGGCGGCGCACCAGCCGCGGCAATAAGGTTTGCAGATGCGGGTTGCCGGCACCGCTCAGGGGACGAAAGGTTTCATGCATAAGGTGAATAAAAATCTTGTTGGCGACTATTGTGTGATCAATAGCGCACTGTTAGCTTCAATGTCATCTGTTAACCATCATACTGCAAAAATCGCGCATGGGTGAGGAGCGCCCGTTTCATGGAATTAAGTTTGTTTCTTTCGCTGCTGGGTTTCCTGTGGGTGGCCGCGATCACCCCTGGCCCGAATAACATGCTGCTCACCACCTCCGGCGCCAATTTTGGCTTTATGCGCTCGCTGTGGCTGATGATTGGCATCATGCTCGGCATGCAGAGCATTTTGCTGCTGGTGGCGTTCGGCGTCGGCAGCCTGATCCTGGTCTACCCTTCATTACACCTTATCCTGAAAATACTCGGCACCGTCTACCTGCTGTGGCTGGCGTGGAAAGTGGCGACCGCCGCTTATGAAAAGCTGGAGACCGATATCGCGCCGCCCAAGCCGGTGCGGCTGTACCAGGGCTGGCTGCTGCAGTTTCTCAACCCTAAAGCCTGGCTGATGGCGCTGGGCGCGGTGGCCAGCTTCAGCCTGGAAGGGGAGCGCTATAACGCGTCGATTCTGGCCATTGCGGTGGGTATTTTTGTGGTGAATATCATTGCCGGCGTCATCTGGCTCGGATTCGGCACCGTTATCGGTCGCCTGCTGCGCAGTAAGAAAGCCTGGGTGATCTTCAACGTTTCCATGGGGTTACTGACGGCGGCCTGTGCGCTGCTGATCTGGCATTAAGGAATAAGCGATGAGCGAAAACTATTTTCACGTTGACGCCTTTACCGGCGCCGGGCTGCGCGGTAACCCGGCGGGGGTGTATCTGTTGAAACAGCCATTGGAGACGGCGCAGCTGCAGGCGATCGCCAATGAGCTGAATCTGCCGGAGACCAGCTTTGTCTGGGACGACGGCGATGTGCTGAGCATCCGCTGGTTTACGCCGCAGCGCGAGGTGGACTTGTGCGGTCACGGCACGCTGGCGGCGGCGCACGTGATGTTTAACGTGGTGAATCCGGGGCTGAACGATGTGCGTTTCCGCTCCGCCAGCGGTGAACTGTACGTCAGACGCGACAGTGAAGACGGCGAACGACTGATTCTGGATTTTCCCAGCCGGGCGCCGCAGCGCATTGCGCCGGTGGAAGCGGTGGCGCAGTTGCTGGGCGTTACGCCACAGGAGAGCTGGCAGGCTACGGCGCTGCTGATGGTGCTGGAGAATGAGGCGCAGGTGAGGGCGTTGCAGCCGGATATCCCGGCGCTGATTGCCGCCGCCGGCCGGGCGGTGATCGTCACCGCGCCGGGTGAGGAGGTGGATTTTGTTTCCCGTTACTTCACGCTGGATGGCGGAGAAGACCCGGTGACCGGCTCCGCCCACTGTACGCTGATGCCGTATTGGGTCGCGCGTCTGGGCCGTCATACGCTGCAGGCCCGGCAGATTTCCGCCCGCGGCGGCGAGCTGTTTTGCCGGCAGCAGGGTGAACGCACCCTGCTCGGCGGCTACGCCCGGATTTTTTTACGCGGGGAAATTACCGGCTGATTATGCACCTTATATCGCCATAAGTAATAAAGAAGTTTTTTTTATTCTTTCATTGCTCGCCAGTGCTCGGATAAAACTGTTGGTAACTGAACAGATGGTTATCAACGGAGCAGATCATGGCGGGCAAACTCTTTTCTCTACGCGGCGCGGCGTTGCTGGCGTTGTCGCTGACGGCGGCCAGCGCACAGGCGGTCGACGTGACCGTCGCCTACCAAACCTCAGCGGAGCCCGCCAAAATAGCGCAGGCGGAAAACAGTTTTGCCAAACAGTCCGGCGCCAAGGTCGACTGGCGTAAGTTTGACAGCGGTTCCGGCGTGCTGCGCGCGCTGGCCTCCGGCGATGTGCAAATCGGTAATATCGGCTCCAGCCCGCTGGCGGTGGCCGCCAGCCAAAAACTGCCGATTGAGGTGTTTCTGATCGCCTCGCAGCTGGGCAGCTCGGAAGCGCTGGTGGTGAAGAACACCATCACGTCGCCTAAAGATCTGATCGGCAAACGCATTGCGGTGCCGTTTATCTCAACCACCCATTACAGCCTGCTGGCCTCGCTGAAGCACTGGGGCATCAAGCCCGAACAGGTAAAAATCCTCAATCTGCAGCCGCCGGCCATTGCCGCCGCCTGGCAGCGCGGTGATATCGACGGCGCATACGTCTGGGCGCCGGTGGTGAACGAGCTGGCGAAAGAAGGCAAGGTGCTGGCCGATTCGGCGCAGGTGGGCGAGTGGGGCGCGCCGACGCTGGACGTCTGGGTGGTGCGTAAGGATTTCGCCCAGCAGCATCCGGAGGTGGTGACCGCGTTTGCCGCCAGTTCGCTGGCGGCGCAAAAGGCCTACCTGAACGATCCTGCCGCCTGGCTGGGAGATAACAATCACCTCGCTACGCTGGCGCGGCTGAGCGGGGTGCCGGAAGCGCAGGTGCCGGCATTGGTGCAGGGCAACCGCTATCTGCCGGCGGCGGAGCAGGTGAGCCAACTGGGCCAGCCGGTCAGCAAGGCGATTCACGATACCGCGGAGTTCCTGAAACAGCAGGGCAAAATTCCGCAGGTTGATGCGGATTACAGCGCCTATGTCACCGACCGTTTCGTCAAGCAGCTGCAGGCTGCGCCACAGCCGTAAGGGGGAGACATGTTAAACGTCAGCCATTTGTCGGCGGAGTATCAGGGGCGCCCGGCGCTGCGCGATGTGTCGTTCCAGATCGACAGCGGCGAGCTGGTGGTGGTGCTGGGCCCGTCGGGCTGCGGCAAAACGACCTTACTGAATCTGATTGCCGGCTTTATGACGCCGGCGGCGGGCAGCATTACGCTGGACGGGCAGCCGGTCCGCGGCCCCGGCGCCGAGCGCGGCGTGGTGTTCCAGCATGAGGGCCTGCTGCCGTGGCGCAACGTGGCGGATAACGTCGAGTTTGGTCTGCAACTGGCGGGCGTCGGCAAGGCGCAGCGCCGGGCGGTGGCGCAAGATATGCTGCGGCGCGTCGGTCTGGCCGGCTATGAGCAACATTTTATCTGGCAGTTGTCCGGCGGGATGCGTCAGCGTGTAGGCATCGCCCGCGCCCTGGCGGCGGACCCGCGCCTGCTGCTGCTGGATGAGCCGTTCGGCGCGCTGGATGCCTTTACCCGCGAACAGATGCAGGAACTGCTGCTGACCATCTGGCGCGATACCGGCAAACAGGTGTTGCTGATTACGCACGATATTGAAGAGGCGGTTTTTTTAGCCAGCGAGCTGTTGCTGCTGTCGCCGGGGCCGGGACAGGTGGTTGAACGCCTGTCGCTGGATTTCGGCCGCCGCTATGCCGCCGGCGAGGCGTGCCGTTCGATCAAATCGGACCCGGCGTTTATCGCCCGGCGCGAATATGTGCTCGGCAAGGTCTTCCAACAGCGCGAGGCATTGCTATGAGCCTGCACTCCACCTTAAAAGCCACCGCGACGTCGGCATCGCCGCGCCGTTTTACACTGCCGCGCCGCGTCTGGCTCAGCGCTTCAACGCTGCTGGCACTACTGGCGCTGTGGTGGGCGGTGACGGCGCTGGGGCTTATCAGCCCGCTGTTTCTGCCGGCGCCGCAGCAGGTGCTGCGCCAGTTGATCACCATCGCCAGCCCGCAAGGGTTTATGGACGCCACGCTGTGGCAGCATCTGGCCGCCAGTCTGGGGCGCATTCTGCTGGCGCTGTTGGCGGCGGTGCTGATCGGTGTTCCGGTCGGTATTGCGATGGGGCTGAACGATACGGTGCGCGGTATTCTCGACCCGTTGATTGAAATCTACCGCCCGGTGCCGCCGCTGGCCTATTTGCCGCTGATGGTGATTTGGTTCGGCATTGGCGAAACGTCGAAAATCCTGCTGATTTACCTGGCGATTTTCGCCCCGGTCGCGCTATCGACCGTGGCCGGCGTGCGCAGCGTGGCGCAGGTGCGGGTGCGGGCGGCTCGCGCACTGGGCGCCAACCGTTGGCAGGTGCTGCGTTTTGTGGTGCTGCCGAGCGCGTTGCCGGAAATTCTGACCGGCATCCGCATCGGGCTGGGCGTAGGCTGGTCGACGCTGGTGGCGGCGGAGCTGATCGCCGCAACGCGCGGTTTAGGTTTTATGGTGCAATCCGCCGGTGAATTTCTGGCGACCGATGTGGTGCTGGCCGGCATCGGCGTGATTGCGATAATTGCATTCGGCTTAGAGCTGGGACTGCGTGCCCTGCAGCGCCGTCTGACCCCGTGGCATGGAGTACAACAATGAACGAACGTCTGGTGATTACCCCGTTAGGGCCGTATATCGGCGCGCTGGTGGAAAATGTGCAGCTGGCGCGGCCGCTGGGTGACGGACAGTTTGAGCAGCTGTATCACGCGCTGCTGAAACATCAGGTGCTGTTTTTCCGCAATCAGCCTATTACGCCGCTGCAGCAGCGCGATCTGGCGGGACGCTTCGGCGACCTGCATATTCACCCGGTGTATCCGCACGCCAGCGACGTGGAGGAAATTATCGTGCTGGATACCCACGATAATAATCCGCCGGACAACGATAACTGGCACACCGATGTCACCTTTATCGAAAATCCGCCGCTGGGGGCGATCCTGGCGGCGAAAACGCTGCCGGCCACCGGCGGCGATACCCTGTGGGCCAGCGGCATTGCCGCCTATGAGGCGCTGTCGGCACCGTTCAAGCAACTGCTGAGCGGTCTGCAGGCGGAGCACGACTTCACCAAGTCATTCCCGGAATATAAACATCGCGGCAGCGAGGAGGAACACCAGCGCTGGCGACAGGCGGTGCAGAAAAATCCGCCGCTGCTGCATCCGGTGATCCGTACCCACCCGGTAAGCGGCCGGCAGGCGCTGTTCGTCAATGAAGGCTTTACCACGCGGATTGTCGATGTGTCGCCGAAAGAGAGCGAGGCGCTGCTGGGCTTCCTGTTTGCTCATATCACCAAACCGGAGTTCCAGGTGCGCTGGCGCTGGCAGGAAAATGATATTGCCATCTGGGACAACCGCGTGACGCAGCATTACGCCAACGCGGATTATTTGCCGCAGCGCCGTATTATGCACCGGGCGACGATGTTGGGTGATAAGCCGTTTTACCGCGCCTGACGGTTAATCCACCATCAGATTGCGGGAAAAATTGTGCATATCGACCCCCGCCTTTTTACGATACAGGCGCGCCTTGCGCGCGCCTGTCGCCATCATCTTGCCGGTATCCTCAAACATCTCCGCGGCGTCAAAGCGCCGCATCAGGCTCTTGCGCTGTACCGGCTGCGCCAAAATGATTTCCATCACTTCCTGTAATTGCGACAGCGTAAACTCCGCCGGCAGGCAGTAGACCGGCAGCATGGAGTAGGCGGTTTTCTGGCGCAGGCGCTGCAGCGCCGCATCGATAATCGCCAGATGGTCGAACGCCAGCGTCTGTTTACGCAGCGTTGTCAGCGGCAGCCAGGCGGCGTCATCCACGTCGGCAATATGGGCCTGGCAGTCGGCGTGGGCGATCAGGGCAAAATAGACCGTGGTCAGGCTCCAGCCGCGCGGGTCGCGCCCTGGGCCGGAAAAGCTCTCCAACTGCGCCAGATACGGCGGGGCGACGCCGGTTTTCTCCATCAGTTTGCGCTGGGCGGTGGCGCCGGTGGAAGCATCGCGCTGCAGATCGATAAAACCGCCCGGCAATCCCCATAATCCCTGATACGGGTGGTTGGCGCGTTTGACCATCAGGACGCACAGCTCTCCCTGATGAACGGTAAACAGCACGCTGTCCACTGTAACAATCGGGGAGGGGAAACGGCTGGCGTCGTAGTGTTGCAGATAGTCGGTTTCCGTGGACATTGCGCGGGGTCTCGCTGAAAGGGTCTTTGGGACACTATAGCGAGCGCGCCGGTGTTCAGCAAGCGGGGTTGTTTCATTTCTTTTTATTATCAGTTGGTTATATTTTTATCTCTGCGTAGGCGGATTTTTTACTTGCCAATTAGTGTCCCTTAGACAATTATATAAATGTCTTACAGACACTAATTATTGAATCACGGGAGGCGGGCATGCATACAACACTGCAGTTATTTCTGGATGGAGAGGAAGTTCAGGTCATCAGCGGTCAGTTTCCTGATGGCGCCGTGTATGCCCGCTTCGCTGTGCCGGCGGCGGCGGGCGTCGCGCAAATGCGTATCCGGGCCGCCGCGATGCGCAGCATGGATGATTTTATGGCGCTGGCGCAGTTGGTGGATGCGGTGCGTCACCACTACCCCATCCGCGAGAGCCTGCTTGAGCTGCCTTATCTGCCGTTCGCCCGTCAGGATCTCCATATGGGCGCCGGCGACAGCTTTGCGCTGAAGGTGTTCGGCCAACTGCTGAATACGCTGAAGTTTGATCGGGTGACGGTGCTGGACCCGCACAGCGACGTGGCGGCGGCGGCGATTGACCGTTTCCACGCGGTTGCTCAGCAGCACTGTATGCAGCACAGCGCCAGGCTGACGCAGCTGCTGTCGCAGCAGGTTTTACTGCCTATCGCGCCGGACGCCGGGGCGCTGAAAAAAATCCACGCCGTTGCAGAACATTTTGCGCTTAACGAGTACGGCATCATGACCAAACACCGTGACGTGCAGAGCGGCCAACTGACCGGGTTTGCGCTGCTGGCCGGTGACGTGCGCGGCAGAGACGTGCTGATCGTGGACGATTTGTGCGATGCCGGCGGCACCTTCATCGGCGCGGCGCAGGTGCTGCGCCAGCACGGCGCGCGCAGCGTCAGCCTGTACGTCACGCACGGCATCTTTTCCAAAGGCGTTGAGCATCTGCTGGCTCAGGGCATCGACAACATTTATACCACCACCTCATATGCGCCGGCGGATATCGCCGGAGCCCGCGTTGAACTGATTGATATTGCGCGTATCTACGCCCATTAAGGAGAGCATCATGCTGACTAACCCTATTCTGGCGATTGACGGGTATAAAGTCTCCCACCGTGAGCAGTACCCGCAGGGGACGACGCGGGTCTATTCCAACTTTACGCCGCGCAGCGATCGCTTCTTCAGTTCGCCGCTGCCTGACGGGCAACTGGTATTCTTTGGCCTGCAGGGATTCCTGCAGTGGTTTATGGTGGATTTGTTCAACCAGCAGTTTTTCGCCCAGCCGGAAGAGCAGGTGATCGGGGAATATAAAGCGCTGATGGACAGTTACATCGGCCAGGATCGGGTGTCCGTCGAGCATATCCGTGCGCTGCATCGGTTGGGCTATCTGCCGCTGCATATCAAAGGGCTAGATGAAGGCAGCAAGGTCAATATGAAGGTGCCGGTGCTGACCATCACCAACACGCGGGATGAGTTCTTCTGGCTGGTGAACTACCTGGAGACGGTCATTTCCGCAGAGCTGTGGAAGTCCTCCACCAACGCCACCATCGCCCATCACTACCGCAAAATTTGCCAGATGTGGGCGGCGCGCACCTGTGACGATACGGCGCACCTGGATTTCCAGTGCCACGACTTCTCATTCCGCGGTATGTCGGGCATGCATGATGTGGCGCAGGCCGGCGCCGGCCATCTGCTCAGTTTTAAAGGCACCGATAATATCCCGTCCATTCTGTACGCGCAGCGCTACTATCCGACCGCTGCCGACTACTTTGTGGCCGGTAGCATCCCGGCGACCGAGCACAGCGTGATGTGCATGGGGGAGCAGGATGCGGAAATTGAAACCTTCCGCCGCCTGATTGAAGAACTGTACCCGCAAGGGCTGGTGTCCATCGTGTCGGATACCTGGGATTACTGGCGGGTGCTGACCGAATTCACCCGCGAGCTGAAAGCAAAAATCATGGCGCGCGACGGCCGGGTGGTGTTTCGTCCGGACAGCGGCGACCCGGTCGCCATCCTGTGCGGCAGCGGTGCGGATGACGATCGCCGCCCGACGCGCAGCGCGGAAGAAAAAGGCTCGGTGGAAGTGCTGTGGGAGATTTTTGGCGGTACGGTAAACAGTAAGGGTTACAAGGTGCTGGATCCTCACGTCGGGCTGATTTACGGCGACTCCATTACGCTGGATCGCGCGCAAGAAATTCTGCGTCGTCTGGAGGCGAAAGGGTTCGCCAGTTCCAACGTGGTGTTTGGCGTGGGTTCTTTTACCTATCAATACCATACCCGCGACACCTTCGGCTTTGCGATGAAGGCGACCTATGGCGAGGTGCAGGGCGTCGGTCGGCCGATTTTCAAGCAGCCGAAAACCGACGGCGGTTTGAAGCAGTCGGCGCGCGGCCTGCTGCGGGTGATCAGGGATGAGCATGGCGACTACCAACTGCGGGATAACCAAAGCTGGCAGCAGGAGCAGCAGGGGGAACTGAAAACCCGTTTCCTGGACGGTAAGCTGTTCCACCAGGAGTCGTTGGAGCAGATCCGCCAGCGGCTGAGTGCGACGCTGGCGGAGTGATATCACGGCGCTCCCCGCCCGGGCGGGGCAGCGCTTAACTTTCGGTGTCGAACGCCTGGGTCAGCTGCTCCAGCTGTTCCTGCGCCTCCAGCCAGGTCATCTCCGTCTCTTCCAACGCGGATTTGGCCTGGCTTTGCCGTTGCAGGCAGTCGGTCAGTTCGGCCTTGCGGCTGATGTCATACAGCGCGGAATCCGCCAGTTGTTCTTCCACCTGCGCCAGCTCGGCGCCCAGCGTTTCCATCAGCTGTTCCAGTTTGGCGATCTGCTTGCGCAGCGGCTGGGTTTGCGTGCGGAATTCGGCGGCGCGGCGCTTCTGATCCTTACGCGCCTGCGCGCTGTTGCCGCTGTCCTGCTTCGGTGCGGCGTCCTGCTGCGCCTGCTGTTTTTGCAGGTCGCTGAGCCACTGCTGGTAATCCTCCAGATCGCCGGCGAACGGTTCAACCTGGCCGTCGTGCACCAGATACAGATCGTCGGTGGTTGAGCGCAGCAGGTGACGGTCGTGCGATACCACCACCAATGCGCCTTCGAAGTCGATCAGCGCTTCGGTCAGCGCCTGGCGCATATCCAGATCCAGGTGGTTGGTCGGTTCATCGAGCAGCAGCAGGTTAGGGCGCTGCCAGACAATCAGCGCCAGTACCAGGCGGGCTTTCTCCCCGCCGGAGAAGCGGCCGGTTGCCTCGCTCACCTTGTCGCCCTGGAAGCCGAAGCCGCCGAGGTAGTCGCGCAGCTGCTGTTCCAGTACGCGTGGCGCAATGCGGCTCAGGTGCTGCAGCGGCGACTCGTCGGCACGCAGAAACTCCAGCTGATGCTGGGCGAAGTAGCCCAGCTTGATGCCTTTCGCCAGGCCGATTTCGCCGCTGAGCGGCGCCAGTTCGTCGGCCAGCAGTTTAATCAGGGTGGATTTCCCGGCGCCGTTGCGCCCCAGCAGGCCGATGCGCGAACCGGGCACCAGATTGAGTTTGATCGACTGCAGGATCACCTTATCGCCATAGCCGGCGCTGACTTTTTCCATCCGCAGCAGCGGGTTGGGCAGGCTTTCCGGCTGGCGGAAGCTGAAGCTGAACGGGTTGTCGACGTGCGCCGGCGCGATCAGCTCCATGCGTTCGAGCATCTTGATACGGCTCTGCGCCTGCTTGGCTTTGGTGGCCTTGGCGCGGAACCGTTCGATATAGCTCTGCAGATGCGCCACCTTTTCCTGCTGCGTCTGGTACAGCGACTGCTGCTGCGCCAGCTTGGTGGCGCGCTGACGTTCGAACGAGGAGTAGTTGCCGGTGTATTCGTTGATGGTCTGCTGTTCGATGTGCAGGATTTTATCGACGATCGGATCGAGGAAGTCACGGTCGTGAGAAATCAGCACCAGCGTGCCGGGGTAGCTTTTCAGCCAGCGCTCCAGCCAGATGACCGCGTCCAGATCCAGGTGGTTGGTTGGTTCATCGAGCAGCAGCAGGTCGGAACGGCACAGCAGCGCCTGCGCCAGGTTGAGGCGCATGCGCCAGCCGCCGGAGAAAGCGCGCACCGGGCTTTGCAGTTGCTCGTTGGAAAAGCCGAGGCCGTGCAGCAGGCTGGCGGCGCGGGCGCGGATGGTCCAGGCGTCGATGGCGTCCAGCTTGCCGTGCAGCGTGGCGATGGCGTTGCCGTCGTTACGCTCGTTGGCCAGCTGCAAGTCTGCTTCCAACTGGCGGAATTCGCGGTCGCCGTCGATCACATACTCCAGCGCCGGCGTATCCAGCGCCGGCGTTTCCTGGTTCACCCAGGCCAGCGCCCAACTGCCGGGGAAAGTGTAGCTGCCGCCGTCGGCGGAGAGTTCGCCCTTCAGCAGCGACAACAGGGTGGACTTGCCGCAGCCGTTTTTGCCCACCAGGCCCACTTTCTGCCCGGGGTTAACCGTTGCCGTCGCGTTGTCCAGCAAGACGCGGGTGCCGCGTCGGATTTGTAACGATGAGAATACAATCATAAAGCGCCGTTCTCTGTGTAGTCCCTTTACTTCGAATGATTGCCGCGTCGATGCGACTCGAATAATGTAGGAGATATGTTAAATTATCATCAGGGTAACAGACCGCAGCGAGCGTGCTGTTTTAAACTATGCGCAGCATGGTAACGGAAAACCGTTGCTCTGACGACGCTATTGGAGGGGAACGATGTTGCAGCCGGCCAAGGTTTTGCTGCTGTATGCCCATCCGGAATCTCATGACTCGGTGGCAAACCGGGTTTTGCTCAGGCCGGCGCAGCAGATGGATAACGTCACCGTACATGATTTGTACGCGCACTACCCCGACTTCTTTATTGATATTCATCATGAGCAGCAGCTGCTGCGTGAACACCAGATCATTGTTTTCCAACACCCTTTATACACCTACAGTTGCCCGGCGTTGCTGAAGGAGTGGCTGGATCGGGTGCTGTCGCGCGGTTTCGCCAGCGGCGTGGGAGGCAACGCGCTGGCGGGTAAGTACTGGCGCTCGGTGATCACCACCGGTGAACCGGAAGGGGCGTATCGTCTGGGCGGCTACAACCGTTACCCGATCGAAGATATTTTACGTCCCTTCGAGCTGACCGCTGCGATGTGTCATATGCACTGGCTGACGCCGATCGTCGTTTACTGGGCGCGCCGGCAAAAGCCGGAGGTGCTGGCCAGCCATGCTGCCGCCTACGGTGAGTGGCTGCGTAACCCTTTGCCGCAACGGAGGCTCTGATCATGGAAGGTTCCGCATTACTGACTGCCGGGCTGCTGTTTCTGTTCGCCGCGGTGGTAACGGTGCCGATCGCCCGCCGTCTGGGGATTGGCGCGGTGCTGGGCTATCTGATTGCCGGTATCGCCATCGGCCCCTGGGGGCTGGGCTTTATCCGCGACGTCGACGAGATTCTGCACTTCTCTGAGCTGGGCGTGGTATTCCTGATGTTTATCATCGGTCTGGAACTGAACCCGTCCAAACTGTGGGCGCTGCGGCGCTCGATTTTCGGCGTGGGCGCCGGCCAGGTGGCGATCAGCGCCGCCATTTTGGGAGCGCTGCTGTACTTCAGCCACTTCGCCTGGCAGGCGGCGGTGATCGGCGGCATCGGCCTGGCGATGTCTTCAACGGCGATGGCGCTGCAGCTGATGCGTGAAAAGGGCATGAATCGCCATGAAGGCGGCCAGCTGGGGTTTTCGGTGCTGCTGTTCCAGGATATGGCGGTGATCCCGGCGCTGGCGCTGATCCCTATTCTGGCAGGCGGCAGCGGCAGCGACGACTGGGCCAGAATCGCTATCAAGGTGGCGGCGTTCGGCGGGATGCTGCTGGGCGGTCGTTACCTGCTGCGGCCGCTGTTCCGCTATATTGCGGCCTCCGGCGTGCGGGAAATCTTTACCGCCGCCGCCCTGCTGGTGGTGTTGGGGGCGGCGCTGTTCATGGATGCGCTGGGGCTGTCGATGGCGCTCGGCACCTTTATCGCCGGCGTGCTGCTGGCGGAAAGTGAATATCGCCATGAGCTGGAGATCGCCATCGAGCCGTTTAAAGGGCTGCTGCTGGGGCTGTTCTTTATTTCCGTCGGCATGGCGTTGAATATCGGCGTACTCTATACCCATCTGGTTGAGGTGATTGTCGGCGTGCTGCTGCTGGTGGCGGTGAAATACGGCGTGCTGTACGCGCTGGCGCGCATCTTTGGCCTGCGCCGTTCGGTGCGGCTGCAATTTTCCGGCGTGCTGAGCCAGGGCGGCGAATTTGCGTTCGTGCTGTTTTCGGCGGCGGCGACGCAAAAGGTGCTGCAGAGCGACCAGCTGGCGCTGCTGCTGGTAATCGTCACGCTGTCGATGATGACTACGCCGCTGCTGATGCAGGCTATCGACCGCATTTTGGCCCGCCGCTATAACGCCCGTGACGACGTTGAGGAGACGCCGTACGTCGAAGATGATGAACCGCAGGTGATTATCGCCGGATTCGGACGCTTTGGGCAGGTAATCGGCCGCTTGCTGATGGCCAATAAAATGCGGATTACCGTGCTGGAGCGTGATGTCAGCGCCGTTAGCATGCTGCGCCGCTATGGCTACAAAGTGTATTTCGGTGACGCCACCGAGCTGGAGCTGCTGCGCGCCGCCGGCGCGGAGAAGGCGAAATCGATCGTCATCGCCTGCAGCGATCCGGAAGATACCTTGGCGATTGTGCACCTTTGCCAGCAGCACTTTCCTAACCTGTCGATACTGGCACGCGCCCGTGGCCGCGTGGAGGCGCATGAGCTGCTGCAGGCCGGCGTGCAGTATTTCAGCCGCGAGACCTTCTCCAGCGCCCTGGAACTGGGGCGAAAAACGCTGATGACGCTGGGGATGCACCCGCATCAGGCGTTTCGCGCCCAGCAGCACTTCCGCCGGCTGGATATGCGTATGCTGCGCGAATTGATGCCGCCGCATCAGGGGGATGTGACGCAGATTTCCCGCATGAAAGAGGCGCGGCGCGAGCTGGAAGAGCTGTTCCACCGCGAGATGCAAAAAGAGAGCCGCCAGTTTGACGGCTGGGATGAATATGAATAAGTGGGAGCAATAAGCATGTCTGTAACACGTAAGCGTTTTATCGCCGGTGCGGTTTGCCCGAGCTGTAATGCGATGGATACGCTGGCCGTCTGGCGCGAAGATCAGGTTGAGGTGGTGGAGTGCGTGAAGTGCGGCCATCATCAGCGTCAGACGGAACAACAGGT
Organism: Serratia sp. JUb9; assembly: GCF_014298095.1. Classification (NCBI taxonomy): domain Bacteria; kingdom Pseudomonadati; phylum Pseudomonadota; class Gammaproteobacteria; order Enterobacterales; family Yersiniaceae; genus Serratia; species Serratia sp. JUb9. The sequence continues at coordinate 327,182 of NZ_CP060416.1, forward strand.
GGAAAAACACGTGCGTCCGCAGGAGCAGGTGATCGGTATTTTCCATCCGGAATAGCGTTGTTTGCCGCGATTTTTTATGCTGGAGGGTACAGCGGAGTAGATTTCCGTTACAATCTACCCGTTAGAGTTGCTGTCGGCCCAGGCTGGCGCAGCTGAAAGTATCCAACGGTAGGAGATATCATGAAAGTAGCAAAAGACTCGGTAGTCAGCCTGGCTTACCAAGTACGTACAGAAGACGGTGTTTTGGTTGATGAGTCTCCGGTGAGTGCACCGCTGGACTATCTGCACGGGCATGGTTCTCTGATTGCAGGTCTGGAAAAAGCGCTCGAAGGCCATGCGGTGGGCGATCGTTTCGACGTTCACGTTGGCGCTAACGAAGCCTACGGCAACTATGATGAAAACCTGGTGCAGCGCGTACCAAAAGACGTTTTCATGGGCGTTGACGAACTGCAGGTTGGCATGCGTTTCCTGGCTGATACCGATCAGGGCCCGGTTCCGGTTGAAATTACCGAAGTGGACGGCGACCACGTGGTGGTTGACGGCAACCACATGCTGGCGGGCCAGAACCTGAACTTCAACGTTGAAGTGGTGGCTATCCGTGAAGCAACGCCGGAAGAACTGGCTCACGGCCACGTTCACGGTGAGCACGATCATCACCACGAGCACGGCGACGGCTGCTGCGGCGGTCACGACCACGACCATGGTCACGATCACGCTGAAGAGAAAAAAGGCGGCTGTGGCAACGGCGGTTGCGGCTGCCACTAAGCGCAGCACGCTGCAGGAAAAGGTCGCTTCGGCGGCCTTTTTTTATGCTCCTGCGGCGCAGCGGTTAATAGTGGGGAGGCGGCGTTTCTTCCGATTGCGAGGCGATCATGGAAGGCTGCGCGGCGCGCAGTTTATCGGTGAGCAGATGCAGGTGCTCACGCATTTTCAGCAGCTCCAACTGCTGTTGAACAACCGTCTGGTTCAATTCTTCGATGGTGACTTCCTGAAAAGCCTGACGGCTTTCCAACTCTTCCAGCCGTTGTAACAGGCTTTCATTGCCGGCGTTGTGCATGGCGTGACCTCTGACACTGTTAAATCTTGATTGCTGGCGTTATGGTAACAGCTGCAGCGCGTTTTGCGCTGTGCTATTTACCTGAGGCGGGGGGTAAAAGCGTACATGGCGGGGCGGCTTTATGCCATGGCGCCGCAGCGGGTCAAGAAAAGTCTGATTTATCATGCGGGTAAAAATGAGAGGAAACTTCTCTTTGAATACGAAGTCACACTTTGACTCGATTGGTTACCTGTGCGACTGTCTTGTTTTCTTGCAGCCCGCTATAGTAGCCCGGTTATCTTACTTAATGATTGTTTGGGGCACCGCTTCAGACACTGGAGAAATGGATGAAATCTTTGTTTAAAGTCACGCTTCTGGCAACCACCATGGCTTTTGCTTTGAATGCGACTCAGGCTATGGCCGCCGATGCGGCAAAACCTGCTGATGCCGCCGCGGCGCCAAGCACCGGCAAATTCAAGAACGATGACGAACAAGCGGCTTACGCGCTGGGCGCGTCCCTGGGCCGTTACATGGACAACTCTCTCAAAGAGCAAGAGAAACTGGGTATCAAACTGGATAAAGACCAGCTGATCGCCGGCGTTCAGGACGCTTTCGCCAACAAGAGCAAGCTGAATGACGCAGATATTGAGAAAACCCTGCAGGGCTTTGAAGCGCGCGTGAAGTCTTCCGCTCAGGCGAAGATGGAGCAGGACGCGAAAGAAAACGAAGAGAAAGGCGCGAAATACCGTGACACCTTCGCCAAAGAAAAAGGCGTGAAGAAAACGGAATCCGGCCTGCTGTATCAGGTAGAGAAACCAGGTACCGGCAATGCGCCAAAAGACAGCGACACCGTGGTGGTGAACTACAAGGGCACCCTGATCGACGGTAAAGAGTTTGATAACTCTTACACCCGCGGCGAGCCGCTGTCGTTCCGTCTGGACGGCGTTATCCCTGGCTGGACCGAAGGTCTGAAGCACATCAAGAAGGGCGGTAAAATCAAGCTGGTTATCCCACCGGCGCTGGCTTACGGTAAAACCGGCGTTCCTGGCATCCCGGCTAACTCCACCCTGGTGTTCGACGTTGAGCTGCTGGACGTGAAAGCCACGCCGAAAGCTGACGCCAAAGCAGAAAAACCTGCCGCTGCGGACGCTAAAGCGAAAGCTAAATAAGCGAATCCTGTGCGCCACCGCCGCGATGATGTCGCGGCGGTTTTCGTTTACTTCCCCGCCATCCTTGCCAATCTTGCCACAACTTTATCTTCCTCCTCGGCCTGATCACTTGACGCCTGCCGGGCATGAGCTTAACGTCAATACCACGCGAAAATGAAAGGGTTTGGTTTCGGTCGTGCCGACCGGGATCGGATTCAGACAATTATGTCATGCGTCTGCCCCTTAGGGCGTGTATCTAAAACTGTTTTCGATCAATACGAGCTGTTTTAGCTGCGCCCCCTGGCACAGACGATTTATGAGGGTGGTATCTTCGATGTCTAATTCGCTTTTATCCAGCGAAGCCGGCGAGCTTGATTTGCTCAATGAGCGTCCGTTTAACCAGACGGATTATGAAATCCTGAAATCTTATGAGGCGGTGGTCGATGGTCTGGCGATGCTGATCGGCTCGCACTGCGAGATCGTGCTGCACTCGCTGGAAGATTTGAAATGCTCTGCGGTGCGTATCGCCAACGGTGAGCATACCGGCCGGCAGATTGGTTCGCCGATTACTGATTTGGCGCTGCGTATGCTGCACGATATGGCCGGCGACGACAGCAGCGTGTCCAAGGCCTATTTCACCCGCGCCAAAAGCGGCGTGCTGATGAAATCCGTCACCATCGCCATTCGCAATCGCGAGCAGCGCGTGATCGGCCTGCTGTGCATCAATATGAACCTTGACGTGCCGTTCTCTCAGGTGATGCAAAGCTTTATGCCGCCGGAAACCCAGGAAATCGCCTCGTCGGTGAACTTCGCCTCGTCGGTGGACGATCTGGTGGCGCAGACGCTGGAGTTCACCATTGAAGAGGTGAACGCCGACCGCAACGTGTCAAACAACGTCAAAAACCGGCAGGTGGTATTGAACCTGTACGAGAAGGGGATTTTTGATATCAAGGACGCCATCAACCAGGTGGCTGACCGGCTGAATATCTCCAAACACACCGTGTATTTGTATATCCGCCAGTTTAAAAGCGGCGACCTGCTGGGTAATGAACGGTGATGCTGAATTACTGCCTGTTAGTCACCGGGCCGGCCTACGGTACGCAACAGGCCAGCAGCGCCTATCAGTTCGCGCTGGCGCTGATTGAGGCCGGACACCGGCTGAACAGCGTGTTTTTCTACCGCGAAGGGGTGCTGAATGCCAACCGGCTGACGTCGCCGGCCAGTGATGAGTTCGATCTGGTGCGCGCCTGGGCCGAGCTGGCGCAGCAGCATAACGTCGTGCTGAACGTCTGCGTGGCGGCGGCGTTGCGCCGTGGCGTTACCGACGAACATGAGGCGCGTGAGCAGGGGCTGGCGGCGGCGAATCTGCAGCCTGGCTTTACGCTCAGCGGGCTGGGCGCGCTGGCGGAAGCCGCGCTTGGCTGCGACCGCATGGTACAGTTTTAAGAGATGACGATGAAACGAGTGGCCTTTGTTTTTACCCAGGCACCGCACGGTAGCGCCTCCGGGCGGGAAGGGCTTGATGCCTTGCTCGCCACGTCGGCGCTGAGCGAAGATCTGGGCGTGTTTTTTATCGGAGACGGCGTGCTGCAGCTGCTGCCGGGCCAGCAGCCGGAAACGGTGCTGGGGCGCAACTACATCGCAACGTTCGGCGTTTTGCCGTTGTATGACGTTGAGCAATGTTATCTGTGTGAGGCGTCGCTGCAGGCGCGCGGTCTGGCACAGGTGGAAAATTGGGTGCTGGAGGCCGAAGTGCTGGCGCCTGAAGCCCTGCGACAAAAACTGGCCGCCTTCGACGTGGTGATGACTTTTTAGGAATGTCCCGATGCTGTTTACCCTGAGCCGTTCCCCTGCGCAGTGCGATCTGCCGACGCTGCTGCGTCAGGCGTCGCCCGGCGATGCGCTGCTGCTGCTGCAGGACGGCGTGCTGGCCGCGCTGGCCGGCGCTCACCTTGATTTACTGCTTGCCGCCCCCATCTCTCTTTATGCGCTGCGCAATGACCTGGAGGCGCGGGGGCTGGGTGGTCATATTTCACACAAAGTCACCGTCATTGACTATAATCACTTCGTTGAATTAACCACAATGCATCGCAGCCAAATGGCGTGGTAATGACGACGATGCTGTATATTTCTTGACACCTCTTCGGGTCGGCAATAAAATTCTGCGTCCTCGTACTTTGCCAATAGTGCATACGAGGGGATTTATCACATGTTTACGAAGCTAGTACGAAGCAAAAACCAGGAGCTTTTTTAATGGCAACAATTAACCAGCTGGTTCGCAAACCACGCTCTGTGAAGGCTGCTAAAAGCAACGTTCCAGCGCTGGAAGCCTGCCCGCAAAAACGTGGCGTATGTACCCGCGTATATACCACCACACCTAAAAAACCAAACTCCGCACTGCGTAAAGTATGCCGTGTGCGTTTGACCAACGGTTTCGAAGTGACTTCCTACATCGGTGGTGAAGGTCACAACCTGCAGGAGCACTCCGTGATCCTGATCCGTGGCGGTCGTGTTAAAGACTTGCCAGGTGTGCGTTACCACACCGTTCGCGGCGCACTTGACTGCTCCGGTGTTAAAGACCGTAAGCAAGCTCGTTCCAAGTACGGCGTGAAGAAGCCAAAGGCTTAATGGTTCTCCGTTAAGTAAGGCCAAACGTTTTAACTTTAATGTCAAAATAAACTCGTAGAGTTTTGGACAATCCTGAATTAACAACGGAGTATTTCCATGCCACGTCGTCGCGTAATCGGCCAACGTAAAATTCTGCCAGATCCTAAGTTCGGATCTGAGCTGCTGGCCAAATTTGTAAATATCCTGATGGTAGACGGTAAAAAATCTACCGCAGAAGCAATCGTCTATACCGCGCTGGAGACCCTGGCTCAGCGTTCTGGTAAAGATCACCTGGAAGCTTTTGAAGTAGCTCTGGACAACGTTCGCCCGACTGTCGAAGTTAAGTCGCGCCGCGTTGGTGGTTCTACTTACCAAGTACCAGTTGAAGTTCGTCCGGTTCGTCGCAATGCTCTGGCAATGCGCTGGATCGTTGATGCTGCTCGTAAACGCGGTGATAAATCCATGGCTCTGCGCCTGGCGAATGAACTGTCTGACGCAGCAGAGAACAAAGGTTCTGCTGTTAAGAAGCGTGAAGACGTTCACCGCATGGCCGAAGCCAACAAGGCGTTCGCGCACTACCGCTGGTAATCACCACGCTGTAGTTATGCTAACCAAGCGGGCGCTTCAAGAGGCTCACCCGCTTGGGTTAACTGAACTTGAACGCCTAAGGCAATAGAGGAATCAAATGGCTCGTACAACACCTATTGCACGCTACCGCAACATCGGTATCAGTGCACACATCGACGCCGGTAAAACCACCACTACCGAACGTATCCTGTTCTACACCGGTGTAAACCATAAACTCGGTGAAGTTCATGACGGCGCTGCCACCATGGACTGGATGGAACAGGAGCAGGAGCGTGGTATTACCATCACTTCTGCAGCGACCACTGCTTTCTGGTCTGGTATGGCCAAGCAGTACGAACCGCACCGCGTAAACATCATCGATACCCCAGGGCACGTTGACTTCACCATCGAAGTAGAACGTTCCATGCGTGTGTTGGATGGCGCAGTGATGGTTTACTGTGCTGTTGGTGGTGTTCAGCCACAGTCTGAAACCGTATGGCGTCAGGCTAACAAATATAAAGTTCCACGTATCGCGTTCGTTAACAAAATGGACCGTATGGGTGCGAACTTCCTGAAAGTTGTTGACCAGATCAAAACTCGTCTGGGCGCAACTCCAGTTCCACTGCAGCTGGCTATCGGTGCTGAAGAAGCATTCACCGGCGTTGTTGACCTGGTGAAAATGAAAGCCATCAACTGGAGCGACGCTGACGCGGGCGTAACCTTCGAATACGAAGATATCCCTGCCGATATGGTCGAACTGGCTAACGAATGGCACCAGAACCTGATCGAATCCGCAGCTGAAGCATCTGAAGAGCTGATGGAAAAATACCTGGGCGGCGACGAGCTGACCGAGGAAGAGATCAAGTCTGCACTGCGTCAGCGCGTGCTGAACAACGAAATCATCCTGGTAACCTGTGGTTCTGCATTTAAGAACAAAGGTGTTCAGGCGATGCTGGATGCGGTGGTCGATTACCTGCCGTCTCCAATCGATGTTCCTGCGATCAACGGTATGCTGGACGACGGTAAAGATACCCCGGCTGAGCGTCACGCTGATGACAACGAGCCGTTTGCTGCTCTGGCGTTCAAAATCGCTACCGACCCGTTCGTGGGTAACCTGACATTCTTCCGCGTTTACTCCGGTGTGGTTAACTCCGGCGATACCGTGCTGAACTCCGTGAAAGCTGCACGTGAGCGTTTCGGCCGTATCGTACAGATGCACTCCAACAAACGTGAAGAGATCAAAGAAGTTCGCGCGGGCGACATCGCCGCGGCTATCGGTCTGAAAGACGTAACTACTGGTGATACCCTGTGTGATCCAGATGCGCCGATCATTCTGGAGCGTATGGAATTCCCTGAGCCGGTAATCTCCATCGCCGTTGAACCGAAAACCAAGTCTGACCAGGAAAAAATGGGTCTGGCTCTGGGCCGTCTGGCTAAAGAAGACCCGTCATTCCGCGTATGGACTGATGAAGAATCTAACCAGACCATCATCGCTGGTATGGGCGAGCTGCACCTCGACATCATCGTTGACCGTATGAAGCGTGAGTTCAACGTTGAAGCGAACGTCGGTAAACCACAGGTTGCTTATCGTGAAGCGATTCGCGCCAAAGTTACCGATATCGAAGGTAAGCACGCCAAGCAGTCTGGTGGTCGTGGTCAGTACGGTCACGTTGTGTTCGACATGTACCCGCTGGAGCCGGGCTCTAACCCGAAAGGTTACGAGTTCATCAACGACATCAAAGGTGGTGTAATTCCGACCGAATACATCCCTGCCGTTGATAAAGGCATCCAGGAGCAGCTGAAAGCTGGTCCGCTGGCTGGTTACCCAGTAGTAGATCTCGGCGTGCGTCTGCACTTCGGTTCTTACCACGACGTTGACTCCTCTGAACTGGCGTTTAAACTGGCCGCTTCCATTGCCTTTAAAGATGGCTTTAAGAAAGCAAGCCCAGTTCTGCTTGAGCCTATCATGAAGGTTGAAGTGGAAACGCCTGAAGAGAACACTGGTGACGTCATCGGTGACCTGAGCCGTCGTCGTGGTATGCTGCGCGGTCAGGAATCTGAAGCAACTGGCGTTAAGATCCACGCTGAAGTACCGCTGTCCGAAATGTTCGGATATGCAACTCAGCTGCGTTCTCTGACCAAAGGTCGTGCATCATACAGCATGGAATTCCTGAAGTATGATGATGCGCCGAACAACGTTGCTCAGGCCGTTATTGAAGCCCGTGGTAAATAAGCCTTAGGGTTAAAACCAAAGTCCCGTGCTCTCTCCTGATGGGGGAGAGCGCTATAGTAAGGAATATAGCCGTGTCTAAAGAAAAATTTGAACGTACAAAACCGCACGTTAACGTTGGTACTATCGGCCACGTTGACCACGGTAAAACTACCCTGACTGCTGCAATCACTACCGTACTGTCTAAAACCTACGGCGGTGCTGCTCGCGCTTTCGACCAGATCGATAACGCGCCAGAAGAAAAAGCTCGTGGTATCACCATCAACACTTCTCACGTTGAGTATGACACCCCGACTCGTCACTACGCGCACGTTGACTGCCCAGGGCACGCCGACTACGTGAAAAACATGATCACCGGTGCAGCGCAGATGGACGGCGCAATCCTGGTAGTAGCAGCGACTGACGGCCCAATGCCTCAGACCCGTGAGCACATCCTGCTGGGTCGCCAGGTAGGCGTACCTTACATCATCGTATTCATGAACAAATGCGACATGGTAGATGATGAAGAGCTGCTGGAACTGGTAGAGATGGAAGTTCGCGAACTGCTGTCTGCTTACGATTTCCCTGGCGACGACCTGCCGGTAATCCGTGGTTCCGCGCTGAAAGCGCTGGAAGGCGAAGCCGAGTGGGAAGCGAAGATTGTTGAGCTGGCAGAAGCGCTGGACAGCTACATCCCAGAGCCAGAGCGTGCTGTAGACAAGCCGTTCCTGCTGCCAATCGAAGACGTCTTCTCCATCTCCGGTCGTGGTACCGTTGTTACCGGTCGTGTAGAGCGCGGTATCATCAAAGTCGGTGAAGAAGTTGAAATCGTTGGTATCAAAGACACCGTTAAGTCTACCTGTACTGGCGTAGAAATGTTCCGCAAACTGCTGGACGAAGGCCGTGCTGGTGAGAACGTAGGTGTTCTGCTGCGTGGTATCAAGCGTGAAGAAATCGAACGTGGTCAGGTACTGGCGAAGCCAGGTTCAATCAAGCCGCACACCCAGTTCGAATCTGAAGTGTACATTCTGTCCAAAGACGAAGGCGGCCGTCATACTCCGTTCTTCAAAGGCTACCGTCCACAGTTCTACTTCCGTACAACTGACGTGACCGGTACCATCGAACTGCCAGAAGGCGTAGAGATGGTAATGCCAGGCGACAACGTGAACATGGTAGTAACCCTGATTCACCCAATCGCGATGGACGACGGTCTGCGTTTCGCAATCCGTGAAGGCGGCCGTACCGTAGGCGCGGGTGTTGTTGCTAAAGTTATCGCTTAATCGCTGATAATTTATCAACACAATAAAGAGGGCACTTCGGTGCCCTTTTTTTATACAATTTGTGCAAATCTTAATTGAAATAAAAAGCATTCTTATTTAGACTTACTCAAAGGTTAAGAAGTGAGTCTCCTATGTACGTATGTCTGTGTAATGCCGTGACTGACAAAGCGATTCGTAAAGCGGTACGTCAGCACAACCCCCATACCATGAAGCAGCTGCGAGACCTTGTGCCGATTGGTAGTGATTGCGGGAAATGCATTCGTCAGGCACGCCAGATTATGGTGGAGGAACGCGCAGCCATTATTCATATGCATGAAGTTGCCTAACAGAAGGTAAGGTCATTTTTTGACTCTTGACGCACAGGTTCTACACTTTTAGAACTGGTCAGGAGGAATACCTTATGAAAGGCGATAAAAAGATCATTGCGCATCTCAATAAACTGCTCGGCAACGAGTTGGTTGCCATCAATCAATACTTCCTACACGCCCGCATGTTCAAGAATTGGGGTTTAATGCGCCTCAATGACAAGGAATATCACGAGTCCATCGATGAAATGAAGCACGCCGATCGCTATATCGAGCGTATTCTGTTTCTGGAAGGCATCCCGAATTTACAAGATCTCGGCAAGCTCAATATCGGCGAAGATATTGAGGAGATGCTGCGATCGGACTTGGCCTTGGAACTGGATGGCGCCAAGAATTTGCGTGAGGGTATCGCTTACGCCGACTCCATCCATGACTACGTCAGTCGCGATCTGATGATCGAGATTTTGGCGGATGAAGAAGAACATATCGACTGGCTGGAAACCGAGCTGGACCTTATCCAGCGTCTGGGCATTCAGAATTACGCGCAGGCTCAGGTGCTGGAGCGTAAAGACTGACGTGATTCACCGCTTCTTACTGAACCGCCGGCAGCCTGGTTGCCGGCAGGGCAGGGGAGTCCTCGCCACGTTGTTTCCGCTTATATCAATCCCTGCCTCATGATATGAAAGCGCCGATATTCTGCGCATATTTTCATCTGCGTCTTGCTTTAGCGCCCATTTTGCGTATAATGCGCGGGCTTACCTAATCTTGGTAGCCTGATTTTAGCGAATCAGTCGATCGGCAGCCTTTTGTGCCTTTCGAACAATACTCCCGATATGGGAGTTATATGTTGACGATTACACTCCCCCATCAATCGAAATGGGTGTGAGGAGTAATTATTTACGTTTATAAAATAATTGGAGCTCTGGTCTCATGCAGAACCAAAGAATCCGTATCCGCCTGAAAGCGTTTGATCATCGTCTGATCGATCAATCAACCGCGGAAATCGTCGAGACTGCTAAGCGCACTGGTGCGCAAGTCCGTGGTCCGATCCCGCTGCCGACCCGCAAAGAGCGTTTTACCGTTCTGATCTCTCCGCACGTCAACAAAGATGCGCGCGATCAGTACGAAATCCGTACTCACAAGCGTCTGGTTGACATCGTTGAGCCAACCGAGAAAACCGTTGATGCTCTGATGCGTCTGGATCTGGCTGCCGGTGTAGACGTGCAGATCAGCCTGGGTTAATCAGGTCATTGAGCGATTGAGAGGTTGAAACAATGATTGGTTTAGTCGGTAAAAAAGTGGGCATGACTCGCATCTTCACTGAAGAAGGCGTTTCCATCCCAGTAACCGTAATCGAAATTGAAGCGAACCGCGTAACTCAGGTTAAGAGCCTGGATAACGACGGATACAGTGCCATTCAGGTCACCACCGGTAGCAAAAAAGCGAACCGTGTGACCAAGCCTGAAGCTGGCCATTTCGCTAAAGCTGGCGTTGAAGCTGGCCGTGGTCTGTGGGAATTCCGCCTGGAAGAAGGTCAGGAATACACTGCAGGTCAGGAAATTAGCGTAGAAATCTTCGCTGATGTTAAAAAAGTTGACGTAACCGGTACTTCTAAAGGTAAAGGTTTTGCTGGCACTGTTAAGCGCTGGAACTTCCGTACCCAAGACGCTACCCACGGCAACTCCTTGTCTCACCGCGTTCCGGGTTCTATCGGTCAGAACCAGACTCCGGGCAAAGTGTTCAAAGGCAAGAAAATGGCAGGCCACCTGGGTGACGAACGCGTAACCGTTCAGAGCCTGGACGTAGTACGTGTTGACGCTGAGCGCAACCTGCTGCTGGTAAAAGGTGCTGTTCCGGGTGCAACCGGTGGCAACCTGATCGTTAAACCAGCTGTGAAGGCGTAAGGGGATAGCAATGGAATTAGTATTGAAAGACGCGCAAAGCGCGCTGACTGTTTCCGAAACTACCTTCGGTCGTGATTTCAACGAAGCGCTGGTACACCAGGTTGTTGTTGCTTATGCAGCAGGTGCCCGTCAAGGTACCCGTGCTCAGAAGACCCGTGCTGAAGTGACCGGTTCCGGTAAGAAACCGTGGCGCCAGAAAGGTACTGGCCGTGCGCGTTCAGGTTCTGTTAAGAGCCCGATCTGGCGTTCCGGTGGTGTGACCTTCGCTGCGAAGCCACAAGACCACAGTCAGAAAGTTAACAAAAAGATGTACCGCGGCGCGCTGAAAAGCATCCTGTCCGAACTGGTACGTCAAGATCGTCTGATCGTTGTCGAAAAGTTCTCTGTTGAAGCGCCTAAAACTAAGCTGCTGGCACAGAAACTGAAAGATATGGCCCTGGAAGACGTGCTGATTGTAACCGGCGAAGTCGATGAAAATCTGTTCCTGGCTGCTCGTAACCTGTACAAGGTTGACGTGCGCGATGTAGCAGGTATCGATCCAGTTAGCCTGATCGCCTTCGACAAAGTGGTTATGACTGCTGATGCTGTGAAGCAAGTTGAGGAGATGCTGGCATGATCCGTGAAGAACGTTTGCTGAAAGTGCTGCGTGCACCGCACGTATCTGAGAAAGCATCTGCAGCGATGGAAAAATCAAACACCATCGTACTCAAAGTTGCCAAAGACGCGACCAAAGCAGAAATCAAAGCTGCAGTGCAGAAACTGTTTGAAGTCGAAGTCAAAGACGTGAGCACCCTGGTAGTTAAAGGGAAAGTGAAGCGTCACGGTCAGCGTATCGGTCGTCGTAGCGACTGGAAAAAAGCTTACGTCACCCTGAAAGAAGGCCAGAATCTGGACTTCATCAGCGGCGCAGAGTAAGTCGGAGGAGTAAGAACAATGGCAATTGTTAAATGTAAACCTACATCTCCGGGTCGTCGCCACGTTGTTAAAGTGGTTAACCCTGAGCTGCACAAGGGTAAACCTTATGCCCCGCTGCTGGAAAAACTGAGCAAAAGCGGTGGTCGTAACAACAATGGCCGTATCACCACCCGTCATATCGGTGGTGGCCACAAGCAACACTATCGTCTGGTTGACTTCAAACGCAACAAAGACGGCGTGTCTGCAGTGGTTGAGCGTCTGGAGTACGATCCGAACCGTTCCGCGAACATCGCGCTGGTTCTGTACAAAGACGGCGAACGCCGTTACATCCTGGCGCCGAAAGGCCTGAAAGCTGGTGACCAGATCCAATCTGGTGTTGATGCTGCGATCAAAGTGGGCAACGCCCTGCCAATGCGCAACATCCCAGTTGGTTCAACGGTTCACAACGTAGAAATGAAACCAGGTAAAGGCGGCCAGATGGCGCGTTCTGCCGGTGCCTACGTTCAGATCGTTGCTCGTGATGGTTCCTACGTAACTCTGCGTCTGCGCTCTGGCGAAATGCGTAAAGTTCCTGCAGATTGCCGCGCCACCCTGGGTGAAGTCGGTAACTCAGAACACATGCTGCGCGTCCTGGGTAAAGCAGGTGCTGCACGTTGGCGTGGTGTTCGTCCTACCGTTCGCGGTACGGCGATGAACCCGGTAGATCACCCGCACGGTGGTGGTGAAGGTCGTAACTTTGGTAAGCACCCGGTTTCTCCGTGGGGCGTTCAGACCAAAGGTAAGAAGACCCGTAGCAACAAGCGTACTGATAAGTTCATCGTACGTCGCCGTAGCAAAAAATAATTAGAGGATAAGCCATGCCACGTTCTCTCAAGAAAGGTCCTTTTATTGACCTGCACTTGCTGAAGAAGGTAGAGAAAGCGGTGGAAAGCGGTGACAAGAAGCCTTTGCGCACTTGGTCCCGTCGTTCAACGATCTTTCCTAACATGATCGGTTTGACCATCGCTGTCCATAATGGTCGTCAGCACGTACCAGTATTCGTTTCCGATGAAATGGTCGGTCACAAACTGGGTGAATTCGCGCCGACTCGTACTTATCGCGGCCATGCGGCTGATAAAAAAGCTAAAAAGCGCTAAGGTAGGAGGAAGAGATGGAAACTATCGCTAAACATCGCCACGCTCGTTCTTCTGCTCAGAAGGTTCGCCTTGTTGCTGACCTGATCCGCGGTAAGAAAGTGTCGCAAGCTCTGGAAACTTTGACCTACACCAACAAGAAAGCTGCTGGTCTGGTTAAAAAAGTACTGGAGTCTGCCATTGCTAACGCAGAACACAACGATGGCGCTGACATCGATGATCTGAAAGTTACGAAAATCTTCGTAGATGAAGGCCCAAGCATGAAGCGCATTATGCCGCGTGCGAAAGGTCGTGCAGATCGCATCCTGAAGCGCACCAGCCACATTACTGTGGTTGTGTCCGATCGCTGAGACTCTGGAGACTAGCAATGGGTCAGAAAGTACATCCTAATGGTATTCGCCTGGGTATTGTCAAACCTTGGAACTCTACCTGGTATGCGAATACCAAAGAATTCGCTGACAACCTGGACAGCGACTTTAAAGTTCGCCAATTCCTGACTAAGGAACTGGCTAAAGCGTCCGTATCTCGTATCGTTATCGAGCGTCCGGCTAAAAGCATTCGTGTAACCATTCACACTGCTCGCCCGGGTATCGTTATCGGTAAGAAAGGTGAAGACGTAGAAAAACTGCGCAAGGTCGTAGCGGACATCGCTGGCGTTCCTGCACAGATCAACATCGCCGAAGTCCGTAAACCGGAACTGGACGCTAAATTGGTTGCTGACAGCATCACTTCTCAGCTGGAACGTCGCGTGATGTTCCGTCGTGCTATGAAGCGTGCTGTACAGAACGCAATGCGTCTGGGCGCTAAAGGCATCAAAGTTGAAGTAAGCGGCCGTCTTGGCGGTGCTGAAATCGCACGTACCGAATGGTACCGCGAAGGTCGTGTTCCATTGCACACTCTGCGTGCGGACATCGACTACAACACGTCCGAAGCGCACACCACTTACGGTGTAATTGGCGTTAAGGTATGGATCTTCAAAGGTGAGATCCTGGGTGGTATGGCTGCAGTTGAACAACCGGAACCGGCTGCTCAACCTAAAAAGCAGCAGCGTAAAGGCCGCAAGTAAGGAGAGTCGCTGATGTTACAACCAAAGCGTACAAAATTCCGTAAGGTGCACAAGGGCCGCAACCGTGGTCTGGCGCAAGGTACGGATGTTAGCTTCGGCACTTTCGGTCTGAAAGCTGTTGGCCGTGGCCGTCTGACTGCTCGTCAAATCGAAGCAGCACGTCGTGCAATGACTCGTGCAGTTAAGCGTCAAGGTAAAATCTGGATCCGTGTATTCCCGGACAAACCAATTACCGAGAAGCCGCTGGAAGTCCGTATGGGTAAAGGTAAGGGTAACGTAGAGTACTGGGTTGCTCTGATCCAACCTGGTAAAGTCCTGTACGAAATGGACGGTGTGCCTGAAGAGCTGGCCCGTGAGGCATTCAAGCTGGCAGCAGCGAAACTGCCGATCAAAACCACCTTTGTAACCAAGACGGTGATGTAATGAAAGCACAAGAGCTGCGTGAAAAAAGCGTTGAAGAGCTGAACACTGAGCTGCTCAACCTGCTGCGTGAGCAATTCAACTTGCGCATGCAAGCGGCGAGTGGCCAGCTGCAACAAACTCACCTGTTGAAACAAGTGCGTCGTGATGTCGCACGCGTTAAGACTTTACTGACTGAGAAGGCGGGTGCGTAATGACCGATAAAATCCGTACTCTGCAGGGTCGTGTTGTTAGCGATAAAATGGAGAAATCCATCGTTGTTGCTATCGAACGTTTCGTGAAGCACCCAATCTACGGGAAATTCATCAAGCGTACGACTAAATTGCACGTACATGACGAGAACAACGAATGTGGCGCTGGCGACGTGGTAGAAATCCGCGAATGCCGCCCACTGTCTAAGACTAAGTCCTGGACGTTGGTTCGCGTTGTAGAGAAAGCGATTCTGTAATAGAGTAGCTGGCTCTCACTTGATAAACGGCTCAGAAAATGAGCCGTTTATTTTTTCTACCCATCCTAAGGAAGCGGTGTTATAATGCTGCGCCCTCAGTTATGGGGCTTTTCAACGACCTAAATTTCTTAGGTCTTTAAAGTAGTAGTTGACATTAGCGGAGCACTAAAATGATCCAAGAACAGACTATGCTGAACGTCGCCGATAACTCCGGTGCTCGTCGCGTAATGTGTATCAAGGTTCTAGGTGGCTCGCACCGTCGCTACGCAGGCGTCGGCGATATCATCAAGATTACCATCAAGGAAGCAATTCCACGTGGTAAGGTGAAGAAAGGCGATGTGCTGAAGGCGGTAGTGGTGCGCACCAAGAAGGGTGTACGTCGCCCGGACGGTTCTGTCATTCGCTTCGATGGAAATGCATGCGTTATTTTGAACAATAACAGCGAGCAACCTATCGGTACGCGTATTTTTGGGCCGGTAACTCGTGAACTGCGTAATGAGAAGTTCATGAAAATTATCTCTCTGGCACCAGAAGTACTCTAAGGAGCGAACCATGGCAGCGAAAATCCGTCGTGATGACGAAGTTATCGTGCTTACCGGGAAAGACAAAGGTAAACGCGGTAAAGTAAAAAATGTCCTGTCTGCTGGTAAGGTCATTGTTGAAGGTATCAACCTGGTTAAGAAACACCAGAAGCCGGTTCCGGCTCTGAACCAACCAGGCGGCATCGTTGAAAAAGAAGCTGCAATTCAGGTTTCTAACGTTGCTATCTTCAACGCGGCAACCGGTAAGGCTGACCGTGTAGGCTTTAGATTCGAAGACGGCAAAAAAGTCCGTTTCTTCAAGTCTAACAGCGAAACTATCAAGTAATTTGGAGTAATACGATGGCGAAACTGCATGATTACTACAAAGACGAGGTAGTTAAACAACTGATGTCTCAGTTTAACTACAATTCTGTCATGCAAGTCCCTCGGGTCGAGAAGATCACCCTGAACATGGGTGTTGGTGAAGCGATCGCTGACAAGAAACTGCTGGACAACGCAGCAGCTGACCTGACAGCAATCTCCGGCCAAAAGCCGTTGATCACCAAAGCTCGCAAATCTGTTGCAGGCTTCAAAATCCGTCAGGGCTATCCAATCGGCTGCAAAGTAACTCTGCGTGGCGAACGCATGTGGGAGTTCTTTGAGCGTCTGATTTCCATTGCTGTTCCACGTATCCGTGACTTCCGTGGCCTGTCCGCCAAGTCATTCGATGGCCGTGGCAACTACAGCATGGGTGTGCGTGAGCAAATCATCTTCCCAGAGATCGACTACGATAAAGTCGATCGCGTACGTGGTCTGGATATTACCATCACCACGACTGCGAACTCTGATGATGAAGGCCGCGCACTGTTGGCTGCTTTTAACTTCCCGTTCCGCAAGTAAGGCAGGGTTGACTTATGGCTAAGCAATCAATGAAAGCACGCGAAGTAAAGCGCGTGAAATTAGCTGACAAGTTCTTTGCTAAACGCGCTGAACTGAAAGCTATCATCTCTGATGTGAACGCGTCCGATGAAGATCGTTGGAACGCTGTTCTCAAGCTGCAAACTCTGCCGCGTGATTCCAGCCCGTCTCGTCAGCGTAACCGCTGCCGCCAAACTGGCCGTCCACATGGTTATGTGGGCAAATTCGGGTTGAGCCGTATTAAGCTGCGTGAAGCCGCCATGCGCGGTGAAGTACCAGGCTTGAAAAAGGCTAGCTGGTAATTGTCACCAATTGAATCACGGGAGTAAAGACAGATGAGCATGCAAGATCCGATCGCGGATATGCTGACCCGTATCCGTAACGGTCAAGCCGCGAACAAAGTTGCGGTCACCATGCCTTCCTCCAAGCTGAAAGTGGCAATTGCCAACGTGCTGAAGGAAGAAGGTTTTATTGAAGATTTCAAAATCGAAGGCGACGCCAAGCCTGTTCTGGAACTGGTACTGAAGTACTTCCAGGGCAAAGCTGTGGTAGAAAGCATTCAGCGTATCAGCCGTCCAGGTCTGCGCATCTATAAGAAAAAAGATGAGCTGCCAAAAGTTATGGCCGGTTTGGGTATCGCTGTCGTTTCTACCTCTAAAGGTGTTATGACCGATCGTGCAGCTCGCCAGGCTGGTCTGGGTGGCGAGATTATCTGCTACGTAGCTTAATTCGGGAGGAAAGAATGTCTCGTGTTGCAAAAGCACCCGTCGTCATTCCTGCCGGCGTAGAGGTAAAACTCAACGGTCAGGTTATTTCGATTAAGGGTAAAAACGGCGAGCTGACTCGTACAGTCCACGATGCCGTTATCGTTAAGCAAGAAGAAAACGCACTGACTTTCGCTCCGCGCGAAGGTTTTGCGAACGCTTGGGCCCAGGCGGGCACCACGCGCGCTCTGCTGAACGCAATGGTTATCGGTGTTACCGAAGGCTTCACCAAGAAGCTTCAACTGGTAGGTGTTGGTTATCGCGCAGCGGTTAAAGGCAATGTTATTAACCTGTCATTAGGTTTCTCACATCCGGTTGACCATCAGCTGCCAGCAGGTATTACTGCTGAATGCCCAAGCCAAACTGAAATCGTGCTGAAAGGCGCTGATAAGCAGGTAATTGGCCAGGTTGCTGCAGAGCTGCGTGCCTACCGTCGTCCTGAGCCTTACAAAGGCAAGGGTGTCCGTTACGCCGACGAAGTCGTGCGTACCAAAGAGGCTAAGAAGAAGTAAGGTAACACTATGGATAAGAAATCTGCTCGTATCCGTCGTGCGACCCGCGCACGCCGCAAGCTCAAAGAACTGGGTGCAACTCGCCTGGTGGTACATCGTACCCCGCGTCACATTTACGCACAGGTCATTGCATCAAACGGTTCTGAAGTTCTGGTAGCCGCTTCTACTGTAGAAAAAGCTATCACTGAGCAACTGAAGTATTCCGGTAACAAAGACGCAGCAGCAGCAGTAGGTAAAGCTATCGCTGAGCGCGCGTTGGAAAAAGGCATCAAAGATGTTTCCTTTGACCGTTCCGGTTTCCAATATCATGGTCGAGTCCAGGCACTGGCAGATGCTGCCCGTGAAGCTGGCCTTCAGTTCTAAGGAAGAGGTTTAAGATGGCTCACATCGAAAAACAAGCTGGCGAACTGCAGGAAAAGCTGATCGCGGTAAACCGCGTATCTAAAACCGTAAAAGGTGGCCGTATTTTCAGCTTTACCGCACTGACTGTCGTTGGTGATGGTAACGGTCGCGTTGGTTTTGGCTACGGCAAAGCACGCGAAGTTCCGGCAGCGATCCAGAAAGCGATGGAAAAAGCCCGTCGCAACATGATGAATGTCGCGCTGAACAGCGGCACCCTGCAGCACCCTGTTAAAGGTGTTCACACGGGTTCTCGTGTGTTCATGCAGCCGGCTTCAGAAGGTACCGGTATCATCGCCGGTGGTGCAATGCGCGCCGTTCTGGAAGTCGCAGGGGTACACAACGTATTGGCTAAAGCTTATGGTTCCACCAACCCGATCAACGTGGTTCGTGCAACTATTGATGCTCTGGCAAATATGAAGTCTCCTGAAATGGTCGCTGCCAAGCGTGGTAAATCCGTTGCAGACATTCTGGGGTAATTGACCATGGCTAAGACTATTAAAGTTACACAAATTCGCAGCGCCATTGGCCGTCTGCCGAAGCATAAAGCTACTCTGCTGGGCTTGGGTCTGCGTCGTATTGGTCACACCGTAGAGCGCGAGGATACTCCTGCTGTACGCGGTATGATCAACCTGGTTTCCTACATGGTTAAAGTTGAGGAGTAACAGATGCGTTTAAATACTCTGTCTCCGGCTGAAGGTGCCAAGCATGCGCCGAAGCGTGTAGGTCGTGGTATTGGTTCTGGCCTGGGTAAAACCGGCGGCCGTGGTCACAAAGGTCAGAAGTCTCGTTCTGGCGGTGGCGTACGTCGTGGTTTCGAAGGTGGTCAGATGCCTCTGTACCGTCGTTTGCCGAAATTCGGCTTTACTTCACGCAAAGCGATGATCACGGCAGAAGTACGTCTGTCTGAACTGGCTCTGATTGAAGGCGATGTCATCGACCTGAACACGCTGAAAGCCGCTAACGTTGTTGGTACCCAGATCGAATTCGTGAAAGTTATGCTTTCTGGCGAAATCGCTCGTCCGGTTACCCTGCGTGGTCTGCGTGTCACCAAAGGCGCTCGTGCTGCTATCGAGGCTGCTGGCGGTAAAATTGAGGAATAAGTGAGCTGATGGCTAAGCAACCAGGATTAGATTTTCAAAGTGCTAAAGGTGGGCTCGGCGAGCTGAAGCGCAGACTTTTGTTTGTTATCGGCGCGCTGATTGTCTTCCGTATCGGCTCTTTCATTCCGATTCCTGGTATCGATGCCACTGTGCTTGCCAAATTGCTCGAACAGCAGAGAGGCACTATCATTGAAATGTTTAACATGTTCTCTGGTGGTGCCCTCAGCCGTGCTTCTATCTTTGCGCTGGGGATCATGCCGTATATTTCGGCGTCGATCATTATCCAGCTGTTGACGGTGGTTCATCCGGCGTTGGCAGAAATAAAGAAAGAAGGGGAGGCTGGCCGTCGCAAGATTAGCCAGTATACCCGCTACGGCACGCTGGTATTGGCCATATTCCAGTCGATCGGTATTGCTACCGGTCTACCGAATATGCCTGGTATGCAAGGCCTGGTGATTAATCCAGGCTTTGCGTTCTACTTTACTGCGGTTGTGAGCCTGGTGACCGGGACGATGTTCCTGATGTGGCTGGGTGAGCAGATTACTGAACGCGGTATCGGCAACGGTATCTCGATCATTATCTTCGCGGGTATTGTAGCGGGCTTACCGCCGGCAATTGGTCATACTATCGAGCAAGCCCGGCAAGGCGACCTGCACTTCCTCCTGTTGCTGCTGGTTGCAGTATTGGTGTTTGCAGTGACCTTCTTTGTCGTCTTCATGGAGCGTGGTCAACGTCGTATCGTCGTTAACTATGCGAAGCGTCAACAGGGTCGTCGCGTTTATGCAGCACAGAGTACACACTTACCGTTGAAAGTGAACATGGCGGGTGTTATCCCGGCGATCTTCGCTTCCAGCATTATCCTGTTCCCGGCCACGATTGCATCCTGGTTCGGGGGTGGTACCGGTTGGAACTGGCTGACAACAATTTCGATGTATTTGCAGCCTGGACAGCCGCTTTATGTGTTACTCTATGCGTCTGCAATCATCTTCTTCTGTTTCTTCTACACGGCGTTGGTTTTCAACCCGCGTGAAACAGCAGATAACCTGAAGAAGTCCGGTGCCTTCGTACCAGGAATTCGTCCGGGAGAGCAAACGGCGAAGTACATCGATAAAGTAATGACGCGTTTAACCCTGGTGGGCGCGATGTACATTACTTTCATCTGCCTGATCCCGGAGTTCATGCGTGATGCAATGAAAGTACCATTCTACTTTGGTGGTACCTCGCTACTGATCGTGGTTGTCGTCATCATGGACTTTATGGCTCAAGTGCAAACTCTGATGATGTCAAGTCAGTACGAGTCTGCATTGAAGAAAGCAAACCTGAAAGGCTATAACCGCTAGTCGGGTTTTGTTTGAGAAGTTACGGAGAGTAAAAATGAAAGTTCGTGCTTCCGTCAAGAAATTATGTCGTAACTGCAAAATCGTTAAGCGTAACGGTGTCGTTCGTGTGATTTGCAGCGCCGAGCCGAAGCATAAACAGCGTCAAGGCTGATTATCTCGCATATTTTTCTTGCAAAGTTGGGTTGAGCTGGCTAGATTAGCCAGCCAATCTTTTGTATGTAACTGCAACATTATTTGAGTATCCTGAAAACGGGCTTTTCAGAATGGTGTTGCCGTAAAAATAAGTAGGAGTGCATAGTGGCCCGTATAGCAGGCATTAACATTCCTGATCATAAACATACCGTAATCGCCTTAACGTCGATCTTCGGTATCGGCAAAACCCGCTCACAGGCTATCTGTGCTGCGACTGGTATTGCTGAAAATGTTAAGATCAGTGAGCTGTCTGAAGAGCAGATTGAACAGCTGCGTGAAGCTGTCGCCAAATACACTGTTGAAGGTGATCTGCGCCGTGAAGTTACCCTGAGCATCAAGCGTCTGATGGATCTTGGTACATATCGTGGTTTGCGCCATCGTCGTGGTCTGCCAGTTCGCGGTCAGCGTACTAAGACCAACGCACGTACCCGTAAGGGTCCGCGTAAACCGATCAAGAAATAATCGGGGTGATTGAATAATGGCAAAGGCACCTGTTCGTACACGTAAGCGTGTAAGAAAGCAAGTCTCTGACGGCGTGGCTCATATCCATGCTTCTTTCAACAACACCATCGTTACCATTACTGATCGTCAGGGTAATGCTTTGGGTTGGGCAACTGCCGGTGGTTCCGGTTTCCGTGGTTCTCGTAAGTCCACTCCGTTCGCAGCACAGGTTGCCGCTGAACGTTGTGCAGACGCAGTAAAAGAATACGGTATCAAGAACCTGGAAGTTATGGTTAAAGGACCTGGTCCTGGTCGTGAGTCTACTATCCGCGCTCTGAACGCGGCTGGTTTCCGCATCACTAACATTACTGATGTGACTCCGATCCCTCATAACGGTTGTCGTCCGCCGAAAAAGCGCCGCGTATAACGCAGCTTTTAGGTTTGTTGGAGAAAGAAAATGGCAAGATATTTGGGTCCTAAGCTCAAGCTGAGCCGTCGTGAGGGCACAGACCTGTTCCTTAAGTCTGGCGTTCGCGCGATCGATTCAAAATGCAAAATTGAACAACCGCCTGGTCAGCACGGTGCGCGTAAACCGCGTCTGTCTGATTACGGTGTGCAGTTGCGTGAGAAGCAGAAAGTTCGCCGTATCTACGGTGTTCTGGAGCGTCAATTCCGCAACTATTACAAAGAAGCAGCACGTCTGAAAGGCAACACCGGTGAAAACCTGTTGCAACTGCTGGAAGGTCGTCTGGACAACGTCGTTTACCGCATGGGCTTCGGCGCCACGCGTGCAGAAGCACGTCAGCTGGTTAGCCACAAAGCTATCATGGTAAATGGTCGCGTTGTTAACATCGCTTCTTATCAGGTATCTCCGAATGACGTAGTCAGCATCCGCGAGAAAGCGAAAAAGCAGTCTCGTGTTAAGGCCGCTTTGGAGCTGGCTGAGCAGCGTGAAAAGCCGACTTGGCTGGAAGTTGATGCTGCCAAGATGGAAGGCGTGTTCAAGCGTATGCCTGAACGTACCGATCTGTCTGCGGACATTAACGAACACCTGATCGTCGAGCTTTACTCCAAGTAAAGCTTAGTACCAAAGAGAGGACACAATGCAGGGTTCTGTGACAGAGTTTCTAAAACCGCGCCTGGTAGATATCGAGCAAGTCAGTTCGACGCACGCCAAGGTGACCCTTGAGCCTTTAGAGCGTGGCTTTGGCCATACTCTTGGCAACGCACTGCGCCGTATTCTGCTTTCATCTATGCCGGGTTGCGCGGTGACCGAGGTTGAGATTGATGGTGTACTGCATGAGTACAGCACCAAAGAAGGCGTACAGGAAGACATCCTGGAGATCCTGCTCAACCTGAAAGGGCTGGCGGTGAGAGTTCAAGGCAAAGATGAAGTTATTCTTACCCTGAATAAATCTGGCATTGGCCCTGTGACCGCTGCCGACATTACCCATGATGGTGATGTCGAAATCGTCAAGCCGCAGCACGTTATCTGCCACCTGACCGATGAGAACGCGGCTATCAGCATGCGTATCAAAGTTCAGCGCGGTCGTGGTTATGTGCCGGCTTCTGCCCGAATTCATTCGGAAGAAGATGAGCGCCCAATCGGTCGTCTGTTGGTCGACGCCTGCTACAGCCCTGTAGAGCGTATTGCCTACAATGTTGAAGCTGCGCGTGTAGAACAGCGTACTGACTTGGATAAGCTGGTCATCGAAATGGAAACCAATGGCACGATCGATCCTGAAGAGGCGATCCGCCGTGCGGCAACCATTCTGGCTGAACAACTGGAAGCTTTCGTTGACTTACGTGATGTACGTCAGCCGGAAGTGAAAGAAGAGAAACCAGAATTCGATCCGATCTTGCTGCGCCCTGTTGACGATCTGGAATTGACTGTCCGCTCTGCTAACTGCCTCAAGGCAGAAGCTATCCACTACATCGGTGATCTGGTACAGCGTACCGAGGTTGAGTTGCTGAAAACGCCGAACCTGGGTAAAAAATCTCTTACTGAGATTAAAGACGTGCTGGCCTCACGTGGTCTGTCTCTGGGCATGCGCCTGGAAAACTGGCCGCCGGCAAGCATTGCTGACGAGTAACCGGATCACAGGTTAAGGTTTTACTGAGAAGGATAAGGTCATGCGCCATCGTAAGAGTGGTCGTCAACTGAACCGTAACAGCAGCCACCGCCAGGCTATGTTCCGTAACATGGCCGGCTCTTTGGTTCGTCATGAGATCATCAAGACGACCCTGCCAAAAGCGAAAGAGCTGCGTCGCGTTGTTGAGCCGCTGATTACTCTTGCCAAGACCGACAGCGTAGCTAATCGTCGTCTGGCATTCGCCCGTACTCGTGATAACGAGATCGTGGCAAAACTGTTTAACGAGCTGGGCCCGCGTTTCGCGAGCCGTGCCGGTGGTTACACTCGCATTCTGAAGTGTGGCTTCCGCGCAGGCGACAACGCGCCGATGGCATACATCGAGCTGGTTGATCGTGCTGAGTCTCAAGCAGAAGCAGCAACTGCAGAGTAATCTGTAGAAGCGTAAAAAAACCGGGCTTGCCCGGTTTTTTTACGTCTATCTGCAGCCAATTGTGCTTTCCCCTGTCATATGCCTTAAGATCCCCCGCCCTATCCGCTATGCTAGCGACAGAGATTGCATGCTGAGGAATCATACAATGTGGTTACTCGATGAATGGGCCGAACGCCATATTCGTAACGCACAGGATAGTGGTGAGTTTGAGAACTTGCCGGGCCAAGGTAAGCCGCTGGAGCTGGATGACGACAGTGCGGTGCCGGCCGAATTGCGCTCAGGCTTCCGTCTGTTAAAAAATGCCGGCTATCTGCCACCGGAATTGGAGGCGCGTAAAGAAGCGTTGACCATAGCCGCCTTGCTGCAGGAAATTAACAGTGAGCACCCTGACTATATCGCTTTAAATAAACGCATGGCGCTGCTGGAATACCGTCTGCAGCAAGCTGGAATGAGTACCGATTTCCTGCACGGTGAATATCATCAGGTGATTAATGGCAAATTAGGGCCGGAGGAGCGCTAATGTTTAAAATTGGTCAGCTTGCCAAGCTTGCAGGAGTAACGCCGGATACCGTGCGTTATTATGAAAAGCAGGGCATGATGGAGCACAATGTGCGGACCGAAGGGGGTTACCGCCTGTATAGCGAGCAGGATTTACAGCGGCTGCGCTTTATTCGCTATGCCAAGCAACTGGGTTTTACCCTGGAAACCATTGCCGAGCTGTTGTCGATCCGCGTCGATCCAGAACATCACACCTGCCAGGAGTCAAAATCCATTGTTGATGCGCGTTTGCAGGAAGTGGAACAAAAACTGCTGGAGCTGACGCGTATGCGCGAATCCTTACGGCGTTTGAGCGATGCCTGCTGCGGCAGTGCGCATACCAGCACCTACTGTTCGATTCTTGAGGCATTAGAACAGGGGGCCAGCGACGGCAGAGATAAAAAAACAGATCATCACTGCTGAGCATCTGTTATTTTTCCCGATTCGGCGCTATTATCTGCCCGATTTATATCCATAGTAATATCAGGAGAAATACCATGACGAAGTACCGTCACACGAAAGGTAAGATACAAGACAACGCTATTGAAGCGTTATTGCACGATCCTTTATTCCGTCAGCGGGTGGAGAAGAACAGCAAAGGGAAAGGCAGCTATCGGCGTAAAGAAAAACATGGCAAAGGGGCAAACTGGGAGGCCAGTGGTAAGCAATCAAACGATTATTTACCACTGGCCTTCTGGTTTTAAGACGTAAAAAAGCCCTCATCAGCGAGGGCTTTTTGATCTATAACAGACGTGAGCTTAGGCTTTTGGCTGATCTTTAGCTAACAGATCGCGAATTTCCGTCAACAGTTTCTCTTCTGCGCTTGGCGCCGGCGGAGCCGCTGGTTTTTCTTCTTGTTTACGGCGCGCTTTGTTCATTAGCTTAATTGCCAGGAAAATAGCGAATGCCACAATCACAAAGTCAAAGACCGTTTGAATAAAGTTACCGTAGTTCATGATGACCGCCGGGATTTCACCCTGCGCTTCACGTAATACCAAGTGGAACTGTTTGAAATCGACACCGCCGATCAGTAAACCCAGCGGTGGCATGATGATATCGGCAACGAATGACGATACGATCTTACCGAACGCCGCACCAATAATGACACCAACAGCCAGGTCAACAACATTGCCACGCATGGCAAACTCGCGGAACTCTTTCAACATACTCATAGAACACCCCTCGCAAAATTAATAACTCAAGTTTAACAAAGCAACTTCCCTTTGCCACAAATCGCAGAGAAAAGTTTGTATCTTGTCTCTTACGTTTCTTAAACGGCTTAAAAAAGCCTACAGGAAGAATGGACTTGGCTGGAATAAACGCTCGACGTCCGGTACAAATTTCTTATCGGTGATAAACATAATGACGTGGTCACCCTGTTCAATTTTACTATTACCGCTGGCGATAATGACATCGTCACCACGCACGATGGCGCCAATGGTGGTTCCCGGCGGCAATTTAATCTCTTCTACGCTGCGACCGACCACCTTGGAGGTGCTTTCATCTCCGTGTGCAATGGCTTCAATAGCCTCCGCAACGCCGCGGCGCAGCGAGGAAACGCTGACGATATCCGCTTTACGCACGTGGCCCAGCAAGGCGGAAATGGTGGCCTGCTGCGGTGAAATGGCAATATCGATCACGCTGCCTTGTACCAGGTCGACATAGGCGCGACGCTGTATCAGCACCATGACCTTTTTGGCCCCCAGACGCTTGGCCAACATAGCGGACATAATATTCGCTTCGTCGTCGTTGGTAATGGCGATAAATACGTCGACCTGATCGACATGCTCTTCTGCCAGCAGTTCTTGGTCTGATGCGTCGCCATAAAAGACGATGGTATCGTGCAGTTGCTCTGCCAATTCCGCCGCCCGCTGTTGGTTACGTTCGATCAGCTTGACGTTGTAATCCTTTTCCAACTTGGCTGCCAGGCCCGCGCCGACGTTGCCGCCGCCGACGATCATAATACGCTTGTAAGGTTTCTCTAGCCGCTGTAGCTCACTCATTACCGCACGAATATGCTGCGATGCTGCGACGAAGAACACCTCGTCACCGGCTTCGATAATTGTCGAACCTTGCGGACGGATAGGGCGGTCCTGACGAAAAATAGCGGCGACGCGCGTATCGATATGCGGCATATGCTCGCGCATGGAGGACAGCGCATTGCCCACCAACGGGCCACCGTAATAGGCTTTTACCGCAGCAATGCTGACTTTGCCCTCGGCAAAATTGACCACCTGCAGCGCGCCGGGGTACTCAATCAGCTTGTAGATATAATCGATAACCAGCTGTTCCGGCGAGATCAAATGATCGATCGGTACCGCTTCCGGCAGGAAGAGCTTCTCCGACTCACGGATATATTCCGAAGCGCGGATACGGGCGATGCGGTTCGGCGTATTAAACAGCGAATAGGCGATCTGGCAGGCCACCATATTGGTTTCATCCGAATTGGTGACGGCAACCAGCATGTCTGCGTCTTCCGCGCCGGCTTCACGTAGCACGCGCGGGTAGGAACCGTGTCCCTGCACGACGCGCAGATCGAATTTGTCCTGCAGCTGGCGCAGGCGGTTCGTATCGGTATCCACCACGGTGATATCGTTATTTTCACCGACCAGGTTTTCCGCCAGTGTCCCGCCAACCTGGCCTGCGCCAAGAATAATTATTTTCATCGTGTTCTCTGCTTCACACAGCAAGGCTGAGGGCGTAATGCTACGCCCGGAGAGTTACATTTTAATCAGCTTAGCGTAAAAGAAGCCATCGCCATCTTCAGGGTGAGGAAGGTTTTGCCGTTCGGTGCCGGCCAGCCGGGCGTCGCCATGGCGCAATAGGAAGGCTTGCAACTGTTGGCTATTCTCTTGCGGTAAAATCGAACAGGTGGCATAAACCATTACGCCGCCTGCTTTAAGGTGTGGCCAGATGGCATCGAGAATTTCCGCCTGCAGGCCGGCCAGTTCGGCAATGTCGCTATCGCGGCGCAGCCATTTGATATCCGGATGACGACGAATCACGCCGGTGGCGGAACAAGGCGCGTCCAGCAGAATTCGGTCAAACTGTTTGTCACCGCACCACTGTTGTGGCGTACGGCCATCGCCCTGTTTCACCTCGGCGTGGCAATGTAAACGTTGCAGGTTTTCTTTTACCCGGCTCAGACGTTGCTCATCAATATCCACGGCCATAACATGCGCCTGTGGGGCCGCTTCAAGGATATGGGTGGTTTTGCCGCCGGGAGCGGCGCACAGATCGAGGATCTGCTCGCCGTCTTGCGGATCCAGCAGATCGACGCAGCCTTGTGCGGATGCATCCTGCACCGTGGCCCAGCCGTCGGCGAATCCCGGTAAGTTGTTTACCGCGCACGGCGTGAGTAAGCGCACTGCGTCGGGGTATTCCTCGTGCGCGACGGCATCAATGCCGGCCTGCGTGAGCAGGTGCAGATAGTCATCACGGCTGTGATGGCGGCGGTTAACCCGCAGCCACATGGGTGGCTTTTGATTATTGGCGTCGACGATCTGCTGCCACTGTTCAGGATAAGCCTGTTGGATACGCTTCAGCAGCCAGCTTGGGTGCAGGTAGCGGCTGTCATGATTCGCCGCGCGTTGCATCAACGCTTCCTGTTGGCGCTGGAACTGACGCAGTACGCCATTGACCAATCCTTTAAGCTGCGGGCGCTTTAGCGCGACTGCGCCATTAACCGTTTCCGCCAGGGCGGCATGGGCCGGGATGCGGGTATACAGCAATTGGTACATGCCGACCATCAGCAGATAGTGCAACGTACGCTGCTTGCCCACCATCGGTTTTGCCATCAGTTGTTGGATACACCATTCAAGCTGCGGCAGCACGCGCAGCGTGCCGAAGCACAGTTCCTGCAGCAGGGCGCGGTCCTTATCGGAAATTTTGTTATTCAGTGCCGGCAGTAGGGTGCTGAGCGATTGCCCCTGATCCAACACCTGGCCGATGGTTTGAGCAGCGATGCTGCGGAGGTTGTAGTTATTTTTCATAGGCTAAAGCTGGATGACATCGGCTTGAGGAAAATAAACGGCCCGGCGCTGTCTGCCGGGCTGTGAAGGTGGTTACAGACGGTTACCTGGCGCAAACCATTCGCGGCGTGAATTTAACAAATCTTGAGCCGACATCGGTTTCTTGCCCGCAGGCTGCAGCTGCGTCAGGCATAAAATACCTTCGGCGGTGGCGACCTGGATACCGTGCTTGTCCGCCTGCAGGATAGTACCGGGTTCCGCATCGCTGTTACCAGCCAGCGCCTGGGCTTGCCATACTTTCACCGGCTGTTCATCAACGGTGAAATAGCTGATCGGCCACGGGTTGAAGGCGCGTACGCAGCGCTCCAGCTGCACGGCGGAAAGGCGCCAGTCCAAACGTGCTTCTTCCTTGCTCAGTTTCTCGGCATAGGTCACCAGCGCTTCGTCCTGAACTTCGCATTGCGCCGTACCGTCCGCCAGCTGCTGCAGCGTGGTCAGCAGCCCTTGCGGGCCAAGCTCGGCCAATTTGTCATACAGGCTGGCGCTGGTATCCGTTGCTTCTATCGGACAGGCAATTTTGTGCATCATATCACCGGTATCCAGACCGACATCCATCTGCATGATGGTCACGCCGGTTTCCCGATCGCCCGCCCACAGCGCACGTTGAATTGGAGCGGCGCCACGCCAGCGCGGCAGCAGTGAGCCATGTACGTTGATACAGCCAAGGCGCGGCATATCCAGCACCGCCTTTGGCAGGATCAGGCCATAAGCCACCACGACCATCACGTCTGCATTAAGATCGGCGACCAGATGCTGGTTCTCTTCCGGACGCAGTGATTTGGGCTGAAACACGGGCAGCTGATGCTGCTGCGCCAGCACTTTCACCGGGCTTGGCGTCAGCTTGTTGCCACGGCCAGCCGGTCGATCGGGTTGGGTGAAGACGCCGACGACCTGATGCCCAGAAGACAACAGCGCGTCGAGGTGACGCGCTGCGAAGTCTGGTGTGCCGGCAAAGATAATCCGTAAAGAATCAGACACGATGTTTCCCTGCTTGGTTAGGCGCGCGCTTGCTGTTTGGCCAGCTTATCCAGTTTTTCCACTTTCTGACGGATACGCTGACGCTTCAGCGGCGACAGATAATCGACAAACAGTTTGCCGATCAGGTGGTCCATCTCGTGCTGAATGCAGATGGCCAGCAGATCGTCGGCTTCCAATTCGAATGCTTTGCCGTTGTAATCCAACGCGCGGATTTTCACCTTCTCGGCACGCGGCACCAGAGCGCGTTGCTCAGGGATGGACAGACAACCTTCTTCGATACCGGTTTCACCGCTCTTTTCCAACAGCTCCGGGTTGATCAGCACCAGGCGCTGATCGCGGGTTTCGGAAACGTCAATGACGATAATACGTTGATGGATGTCCACCTGAGTCGCAGCCAGACCAATGCCTTCCTCTGCGTACATGGTTTCAAACATATCATCCACGATGCGCTGGATATCTGCATTGACTTCTTTTACCGGGGCCGCAACTTTGCGCAGCCGCTCGTCTGGGAAATGTAATACCTGCAAGACTGACATATATCTTTAGATCTGTATCCGAGTAATAAAGGGGGTATAGCTTCTATTCTAGACATTTCCAGCTCCGATTGACAGCATCGTCTACCAATTGCACGGATTGGCGATACCGCCAGGAACAGCGAGGGAATGCGCGATGACGCCTGAAGAAATAGGGTTGAGATTATCTTGGGTGAGTGGGCTGGGCGCATCGCTGGCCAGCGAACTGCAGCAGCAGTTGATTGACGCCGGCGGTGAGCCGTCTCACCATTTACGCTCCTTGGGGCTGAACGCCAGGCAACGTCGGCAGTTCAATCAGGCCGATCCGGCGGCGCTGGCTGCGACCTTGGCCTGGCTGGAGGCGCCGGGCCGCCATATGCTGACCTACGGTTCACCGCATTATCCCCCGCATTTACATGCATTAGTCGATGCGCCATTCCTGCTGCTGGTTGAAGGCTGTCTTGAGGCGCTACAACAGCCACAGATCGCCATGGTCGGCAGCCGGAACGCCAGCCATTACGGCGCACGTTGGGGGCATGAATTCGCCGTGGGCTTGGTTCAGCAGGGCTATGCCGTGATCAGCGGACTGGCCCTGGGTGTGGATGGTATTTGCCATCGCGGCGCGTTGGTCGCGCAGGGTACAACGCTGGCGGTGCTGGGCAGCGGGTTGGCGAACATCTACCCGAGCCGCCACCGTAAGTTGGCTGCGCAGATCGTGGCGCAGGGCGGGGCGCTGATCTCCGAATACCTGGTGACGGCAATACCGTTGCCGGCGCATTTCCCTCGCCGGAACCGTATCATCAGCGGCCTGAGCCTGGGGGTGTTGGTGGTAGAAGCGGCGGTACGCAGCGGTTCGTTGATTACCGCACGCCTGGCGTTGGATCAAGGGCGTGACGTTTTTGCCTTGCCCGGCGCATTAGGCAACCCGATGAGCGCTGGCCCACACTGGCTGATCCAGCAAGGTGCCCACTTGGTGACACAGCCGCAGGAGATTGCACAATTGTTGGGAAGCGGGCTGAACTGGCTGCCCATGGATGAAAAAACAACTATTTCTGCATCAGACGTCGAAGTTGAATTGCCATTTGCTGATGTGTTGGCTAACGTAGGAGATGAGGTGACACCTGTTGACGTCGTCGCTGAACGTGCCGGCCAACCTGTGCCAGAGGTGGTAATGCAATTACTCGAACTGGAGTTAGCAGGATGGATCGCAGCTGTACCCGGCGGCTATGTCCGAATAAGGAGGGCAAGCCATGTTCGACGTACTCATGTACTTATTTGAAACTTATATCCACAATGAACCAGAGATGCGCGTCGATCAGGATAAACTGACGAACGATCTCGCTGAGGCGGGATTTCATCGTGAGGATATCTACAACGCTTTGAATTGGCTTGAAAAACTTGCAGATCTGCAAGAAGGTGAAAATGCGCCGTACTTTATGAGTGCCGATCCGCTCGCCATGCGGTTCTACACGGAAGAAGAAAGTATGCGTCTTGACGCCGGTTGCCGTGGTTTTCTCCTTTTCCTTGAACAGATTCAGGTATTGAACCTCGAAACCCGAGAAATGGTTATCGACCGTGTTATGGCTTTGGATAATACGGAATTCGATCTCGAAGATCTGAAATGGGTCGTGCTGATGGTGCTGTTTAATATCCCCGGATATGAAAGCGCCTACCAGCAGATGGAAGAACTGCTGTTTGAAGTCAACGAAGGTTATCTGCACTGAGCCGATGCCACGCGTATGCCCGTTATACTTCAAGCTGCAGGCTTATCGGCTTTCCTTGGTCATATACGCTCCGTATGTGGCCTGGGATTCGCTTGTGGCCGTCTTCCTGCAACGTGAATTATTTAGGGCATAAAAGAAGTTATGACAAAAGCAGCGATTTTTGCCGCCAGGCAAAATGAACCCTGTCCGGAATGCGGGGCTGAACTGGTGATCCGCAGCGGTCGCCACGGTCCTTTCCTTGGCTGTTCCCAATATCCAGACTGCCAGTATATTCGTCCGCTGAAGGCGCAGGCTGATGGACATATCGTGAAGGTACTAGAGGGGCAAGAGTGCCCGAAGTGCCAGGCGACCCTGGTATTACGACAGGGGCGCTACGGCATGTTTATTGGCTGTAGCCACTATCCTGAATGCGATCACACCGAGGTGATCGATAAACCGGACGAAACCTCTATTACCTGTCCACAATGCGGGCAGGGCAAATTGCTGCAGCGTAAATCACGCTATGGCAAAGTTTTTCACTCTTGCGATCGCTATCCAGAATGCCAGTTTGCTCTTAACAACAAGCCTGTCGCCGGGGAATGCGCCTACTGTCATTATCCGCTACTGATGGAAAAACGTACTGCAAAAGGCCCGCTCCTTTGCTGTGCCAGCAAACTGTGTGGGAAGCCCGTCGCAATCACAGAATAACAACACTATGAGCTCAGAATTCACCGCCATTATTAATGCACTGAACAATCAACAGGTCATCGCCTATCCGACCGAGGCCGTGTTTGGCTTAGGTTGCGATCCCGATAGCGAACAGGCGCTGCATAAGCTGTTGGACTTAAAACAGCGCCCGTGGGAAAAGGGACTGATCCTGATTGCCGCCGATTACCAGCAGCTGTTGCCTTATATCGACGACAGTCGGCTTACGCCATCGCAACGCGAAACGATGTTTGCCAGTTGGCCAGGCCCGGTAACGTGGGTTATCCCGGCCAAACCGACTACGCCGCGTCTGCTTACCGGGCGTTTCGACTCACTGGCGGTGCGCGTCAGCGACCATCCGCTGGTGCAGCAGCTATGCCGCGAGTTTGGTAAACCGCTGGTATCAACCAGCGCCAATCTCAGTGGTCAGCCGCCGTGCCGTCAGGCTGCAGAGGTTCTGCAGCAGTTTGGCGAAGGTTTCCCGGTGCTGCCGGGTAACGTGGGGGGACGTCAGAACCCGTCGGAAATCAGAGATGCGTTGACCGGTGAACAGATCCGGCAGGGCTAAGGGGAAGCAATGGAGCCGTTTGCGGTTTTTGGTAATCCCATCGCGCACAGCAAGTCACCACGCATTCATGCCCTGTTTGCGGAACAAACCGGCATAGAGCATCCCTACGGTACCGTTTTAGCGCCGTTGGATGGTTTTGCGGATAGTCTGCAGACATTTATCGATGCAGGCGGCAGAGGTGCGAACGTTACAGTTCCTTTTAAAGAGCAGGCTTACCGGCTGGCTAATGAGTTGACGGAACGCGCGCAGATGGCCGGGGCGGTTAATACGCTTAAGATTCAGTCAGGTGGTCAGCTGCTGGGCGACAATACCGATGGTATCGGCCTGCTGAGCGATCTGGAGCGCCAGCGCTTGATCAAACCCGGCGATCGTATTTTGCTGGTGGGCGCCGGCGGCGCTGCGCGCGGGGCGATTCTGCCACTCCTGTCTTTTGGCTGCTCGGTGGTGATTACCAACCGTACGTTCAGCCGGGCACAAGAACTGGCACAGGCGTTCCGGCATTTGGGCGAGATCGCGGCGTTGTCGTTGGATCAATGCGATCGGGCCGAGTATGAGCTGGTGATCAATGCAACGGCTTCCGGCCTGGGTGGTGAAGTGCCGGCTCTGCCGGTGAAGGTGCTTGGAGCGCAAACCCGTTGCTATGACATGTTTTATCAACGCGGTCTGACGCCTTTCCTCGACTGGACGAGCCAACAAGGCGTCACGCGATATGCCGATGGTTTAGGCATGCTGGTGGGTCAGGCGGCCCATGCGTTTTTGCTATGGCATGGTGTGATGCCGGAGATTGAGCCGGTGCTGCAGCAGCTTCGCCAGGAAGCTGCCCTGTAATCCAGCCCCCGTTCCCGTTAGAGAGCGGGGGTTATTTCAAATATCTTCCGACAGATAGTCGTTTTTCCAGTCAACGTAGTTATTTGACGAGTAACGCAACCCTTCTAATTCAGCGGGCGTCAATGGGCGTACCTGGCGAGCCGGGCTGCCCATATATAAGTAGCCGCTGGCTAAACGCTTGCCAGGCGCCACCAAACTGCCGGCACCGATCATCACGTCATCTTCTATAATGGCGCCATCCAGCAGGATCGAACCCATCCCGACTAATACGCGGTTGCCGATGGCACAGCCATGCAACATCGCCTTATGTCCGACGGTAACGTCTTCGCCGATCAGCAGCGGGTAGCCTTCGGGGTTATGAGCGGATTTATGGGTGACGTGCAGCACACTGCCATCCTGTATATTGCTGCGGGCGCCAATCTTCACCGCATTCACATCACCGCGAATGGCGACCAGCGGCCAGATACTGACATCATCGGCCAGTTCAACATTGCCGATCACCACGCTGGAAGGATCGATCATCACGCGTTGACCGATTTGCGGAGTGTAATGAAGATAAGAACGAACTGCTTCAGACATGGTAAAGCCTCACGCCGGGATCATATTTACCGGCAATACTAGACGCTGGCGATGGAATTACAACCAATCCCACGCGGCGATCCTGCTAAAAACGGCCCCGATCGCATAAGATCCACACGAAGGGGCGGAAAAGTGCGCAAACGATAAGAAAAGATCAAAAAAGGGGTTGTGCAAAAAACTCGGATCCCTATAATGCGCCTCCATCGACACGGCGCAAGTGATTCACTTCACACAGCGACCGAGACGAAAGAGAAAAAATCCTGAAAAAACGGGTTGACTCTGAAAGAGGAAAGCGTAATATACGCCACCTCGAGTTAGCAAGCGAAAGCGCGTAACTCACTGCTCTTTAACAATTTATCAGACAATCTGTGTGGGCACTCACAAGACGATATCCAGCATCCTCGGATGCAAAAAAATATCAAGTCTTGAAGAGTGACTAACTGAAGTAAAATTCATGCAGTAAATCTTTGAGCAACAGCTATTAACTTAGCGAATCAAGCTTTTAATTGAAGAGTTTGATCATGGCTCAGATTGAACGCTGGCGGCAGGCCTAACACATGCAAGTCGAGCGGCAGCGGAAAGTAGCTTGCTACTTTGCCGGCGAGCGGCGGACGGGTGAGTAATGTCTGGGAAACTGCCCGATGGAGGGGATAACCACTGGAAACGGTGGCTAATACCGCATAACGTCTTCGGACCAAAGTGGGGGACCTTCGGGCCTCACACCATCGGATGTGCCCAGATGGGATTAGCTAGTAGGTGGGGTAATGGCTCACCTAGGCGACGATCCCTAGCTGGTCTGAGAGGATGACCAGCCACACTGGAACTGAGACACGGTCCAGACTCCTACGGGAGGCAGCAGTGGGGAATATTGCACAATGGGCGCAAGCCTGATGCAGCCATGCCGCGTGTGTGAAGAAGGCCTTCGGGTTGTAAAGCACTTTCAGCGAGGAGGAAGGGTAGTGTCTTAATACGGCATTACATTGACGTTACTCGCAGAAGAAGCACCGGCTAACTCCGTGCCAGCAGCCGCGGTAATACGGAGGGTGCAAGCGTTAATCGGAATTACTGGGCGTAAAGCGCACGCAGGCGGTTTGTTAAGTCAGATGTGAAATCCCCGAGCTTAACTTGGGAACTGCATTTGAAACTGGCAGACTAGAGTCTCGTAGAGGGGGGTAGAATTCCAGGTGTAGCGGTGAAATGCGTAGAGATCTGGAGGAATACCGGTGGCGAAGGCGGCCCCCTGGACGAAGACTGACGCTCAGGTGCGAAAGCGTGGGGAGCAAACAGGATTAGATACCCTGGTAGTCCACGCCGTAAACGATGTCGATTTGGAGGTTGTGCCCTTGAGGCGTGGCTTCCGGAGCTAACGCGTTAAATCGACCGCCTGGGGAGTACGGCCGCAAGGTTAAAACTCAAATGAATTGACGGGGGCCCGCACAAGCGGTGGAGCATGTGGTTTAATTCGATGCAACGCGAAGAACCTTACCTACTCTTGACATCCAGAGAACTTTCCAGAGATGGATTGGTGCCTTCGGGAACTCTGAGACAGGTGCTGCATGGCTGTCGTCAGCTCGTGTTGTGAAATGTTGGGTTAAGTCCCGCAACGAGCGCAACCCTTATCCTTTGTTGCCAGCGGTTCGGCCGGGAACTCAAAGGAGACTGCCAGTGATAAACTGGAGGAAGGTGGGGATGACGTCAAGTCATCATGGCCCTTACGAGTAGGGCTACACACGTGCTACAATGGCGTATACAAAGAGAAGCGAACCTGCGAAGGCAAGCGGACCTCATAAAGTACGTCGTAGTCCGGATTGGAGTCTGCAACTCGACTCCATGAAGTCGGAATCGCTAGTAATCGTAGATCAGAATGCTACGGTGAATACGTTCCCGGGCCTTGTACACACCGCCCGTCACACCATGGGAGTGGGTTGCAAAAGAAGTAGGTAGCTTAACCTTCGGGAGGGCGCTTACCACTTTGTGATTCATGACTGGGGTGAAGTCGTAACAAGGTAACCGTAGGGGAACCTGCGGTTGGATCACCTCCTTACCTAAAGATATCCTGACTGTGCAGTGTCCACACAGATTGTCTGATGAAAAGAACGAGCAAAGCGTCGATGCGTTGGGGGTACGGTGACAAATAACACTGTCGCTCGATTTTCCTGGGAAAATCTCGCCCTTACACGAAATTAGCGAATCAGTGATTCGCTAAGCAAATTTCGTGTCCCCTTCGTCTAGAGGCCTAGGACACCGCCCTTTCACGGCGGTAACAGGGGTTCGAATCCCCTAGGGGACGCCACTTGCTGATATCGGGTGAAAGACGGTATCAAACGATATCTCAAAACTGGCTTGCGAGTCATGTTTGAGATATTTGCTCTTTAACAATCTGGAACAAGCTGAAAATTGAAACATGGCAGCTGAAACTTGTCCCCCGTAGACGTTCGGGATGAGGAGTAACCTGTCATAGAGTCTCTCAAATGTAGCAACGCGACGATGTCGAAAGACACCTTCGGGTTGTGAGGTTAAGTGACTAAGCGTACACGGTGGATGCCTAGGCAGTCAGAGGCGATGAAGGGCGTGCTAATCTGCGAAAAGCGTCGGTAAGGTGATATGAACCGTTATAACCGACGATACCCGAATGGGGAAACCCAGTGTGTTTCGACACACTATCATGTCATGAATACATAGTGGCATGAGGCGAACCGGGGGAACTGAAACATCTAAGTACCCCGAGGAAAAGAAATCAACCGAGATTCCCCCAGTAGCGGCGAGCGAACGGGGAAGAGCCCAGAACCTGAATCGGCTTGTGTGTCAGTGGAAGCGTCTGGAAAGTCGCACAGTAAAGGGTGATAGTCCCGTACACGAAGATGCACAGGTCGTGAGTTCGATGAGTAGGGCGGGACACGTGTTATCCTGTCTGAATATGGGGGGACCATCCTCCAAGGCTAAATACTCCTGACTGACCGATAGTGAACCAGTACCGTGAGGGAAAGGCGAAAAGAACCCCGGCGAGGGGAGTGAAATAGAACCTGAAACCGTGTACGTACAAGCAGTGGGAGCACCTTCGTGGTGTGACTGCGTACCTTTTGTATAATGGGTCAGCGACTTATATTTTGTAGCAAGGTTAACCGAATAGGGGAGCCGTAGGGAAACCGAGTCTTAACTGGGCGTCTAGTTGCAAGGTATAGACCCGAAACCCGGTGATCTAGCCATGGGCAGGTTGAAGGTTGGGTAACACTAACTGGAGGACCGAACCGACTAATGTTGAAAAATTAGCGGATGACTTGTGGCTGGGGGTGAAAGGCCAATCAAACCGGGAGATAGCTGGTTCTCCCCGAAAGCTATTTAGGTAGCGCCTCGTGAACTCATCTTCGGGGGTAGAGCACTGTTTCGGCTAGGGGGCCATCCCGGCTTACCAAACCGATGCAAACTCCGAATACCGAAGAATGTTATCACGGGAGACACACGGCGGGTGCTAACGTCCGTCGTGAAGAGGGAAACAACCCAGACCGCCAGCTAAGGTCCCAAAGTCATGGTTAAGTGGGAAACGATGTGGGAAGGCACAGACAGCCAGGATGTTGGCTTAGAAGCAGCCATCATTTAAAGAAAGCGTAATAGCTCACTGGTCGAGTCGGCCTGCGCGGAAGATGTAACGGGGCTAAACCATGCACCGAAGCTGCGGCAGCGACGCTTATGCGTTGTTGGGTAGGGGAGCGTTCTGTAAGCCGTTGAAGGTGTGCTGCGAGGCATGCTGGAGGTATCAGAAGTGCGAATGCTGACATAAGTAACGATAATGCGGGTGAAAAACCCGCACGCCGGAAGACCAAGGGTTCCTGTCCAACGTTAATCGGGGCAGGGTGAGTCGACCCCTAAGGCGAGGCTGAAAAGCGTAGTCGATGGGAAACAGGTTAATATTCCTGTACTTGGTGTTACTGCGAAGGGGGGACGGAGAAGGCTAGGCTAGCCGAGCGACGGTTGTCTCGGTTTAAGCGTGTAGGGGGAGTGACCTGGTAAATCCGGTTACTTGTTAACCCTGAGGCGTGATGACGATGCACTACGGTGCAGAAGTAGTTGATGCCAAGCTTCCAGGAAAAGCCTCTAAGCTCCAGGTAACACGAAATCGTACCCCAAACCGACACAGGTGGTCAGGTAGAGAATACCCAGGCGCTTGAGAGAACTCGGGTGAAGGAACTAGGCAAAATGGTGCCGTAACTTCGGGAGAAGGCACGCTGGCGCGTAGGTGAAGTCCCTTGCGGATGGAGCTGAAGCCAGTCGCAGATACCAGCTGGCTGCAACTGTTTAATAAAAACACAGCACTGTGCAAACACGAAAGTGGACGTATACGGTGTGACGCCTGCCCGGTGCCGGAAGGTTAATTGATGGGGTTATGGGTAACCAGAAGCTCTTGATCGAAGCCCCGGTAAACGGCGGCCGTAACTATAACGGTCCTAAGGTAGCGAAATTCCTTGTCGGGTAAGTTCCGACCTGCACGAATGGCGTAATGATGGCCAGGCTGTCTCCACCCGAGACTCAGTGAAATTGAACTCGCTGTGAAGATGCAGTGTACCCGCGGCAAGACGGAAAGACCCCGTGAACCTTTACTATAGCTTGACACTGAACATTGAGCCTTGATGTGTAGGATAGGTGGGAGGCTTTGAAGTGTGGACGCCAGTCTGCATGGAGCCAACCTTGAAATACCACCCTTTAATGTTTGATGTTCTAACTCGGCCCCCTAATCGGGGGTGAGGACAGTGTCTGGTGGGTAGTTTGACTGGGGCGGTCTCCTCCCAAAGAGTAACGGAGGAGCACGAAGGTTAGCTAATCACGGTCGGACATCGTGAGGTTAGTGCAAAGGCATAAGCTAGCTTGACTGCGAGAGTGACGGCTCGAGCAGGTGCGAAAGCAGGTCTTAGTGATCCGGTGGTTCTGAATGGAAGGGCCATCGCTCAACGGATAAAAGGTACTCCGGGGATAACAGGCTGATACCGCCCAAGAGTTCATATCGACGGCGGTGTTTGGCACCTCGATGTCGGCTCATC
The DNA here is from genome assembly GCF_014298095.1 of Serratia sp. JUb9. NCBI lineage: Bacteria > Pseudomonadati > Pseudomonadota > Gammaproteobacteria > Enterobacterales > Yersiniaceae > Serratia > Serratia sp. JUb9. The sequence continues at coordinate 366,407 of NZ_CP060416.1, forward strand.
ACATCCTGGGGCTGAAGTAGGTCCCAAGGGTATGGCTGTTCGCCATTTAAAGTGGTACGCGAGCTGGGTTTAGAACGTCGTGAGACAGTTCGGTCCCTATCTGCCGTGGGCGTTGGAAGATTGAGAGGGGTTGCTCCTAGTACGAGAGGACCGGAGTGAACGCACCACTGGTGTTCGGGTTGTCATGCCAATGGCATTGCCCGGTAGCTAAGTGCGGAAAAGATAAGCGCTGAAAGCATCTAAGCGCGAAACTTGCCTCAAGATGAGTCTTCCCTGGGCCTTTAAGGCCCCTGAAGGAACGTTTAAGACTAAGACGTTGATAGGCTGGGTGTGTAAGTGCAGCGATGCATTGAGCTAACCAGTACTAATGAACCGTGAGGCTTAACCTTACAACACCGAAGGTGTTTTAGAGACGGATGACAAAATCGTCGGGAACGATTTTGAACAACGCGGAGCGTTGGCCCCGAAGGGGTGAGTATCAGGATGATACGAATAATTTTCAGCGAAGTTCCGAGATTGGATTGACTGGCGACGTGGAAGCGTTGCGGGTTGATTGAAACAGAATTTGCCTGGCGGCAATAGCGCGGTGGTCCCACCTGACCCCATGCCGAACTCAGAAGTGAAACGCCGTAGCGCCGATGGTAGTGTGGGGTCTCCCCATGCGAGAGTAGGACACTGCCAGGCATCAAATTTGTGTGCTGATATGGCTCAGTTGGTAGAGCGCACCCTTGGTAAGGGTGAGGTCCCCAGTTCGACTCTGGGTATCAGCACCACTTTATTCAAAGTGGGTTGAGAAGTTCGGCAGAAAAAGAATTTGCTTGGCGGCAATAGCGCGGTGGTCCCACCTGACCCCATGCCGAACTCAGAAGTGAAACGCCGTAGCGCCGATGGTAGTGTGGGGTCTCCCCATGCGAGAGTAGGACACTGCCAAGCATCAAATAAAACAAAAAGCCCTGTGCATCAGCACAGGGCTTTTTGTTTTGCCCATTACTCAAAGTACGTTTCCTGTCAAATCTACCTCTTTGCGTTCCTAAAAGGATGATGGTTAATTAAAATTAGCCAATCTGCCTATGTTCACAGGAGTGAACCCATGAAAATACGTCCTCTCTTCACTATCTGCATGCTTCTCTCTGCCACGATTTACGTGCCGTCCGCTGCCGCTGAGTCCGGGCTGTTTTGCCACGGCATGCAAGATGAGCAGCCGCAAGATCGTGCGCAGCTGGCTGAAATTACTGCCAAGAGTTATTTCTTCGACTACCGCTATCCGGATGACTGGAACGAGAATCCAAAACTGGAAAACGGCCATCTGCAGCAAGGGCGTAGCTATCTGATTGCCGGCGATCGCCTGGTGGTTGGGCCGGAACAGAGAGGTTACCGTTGCAGTTATTACATTAATGGCAAAGGTACCCAAACAGCTAACTGGTTAAAAGCGGATACGCTGCGGGTACTGCCCGATGTCACCCCGGCCGATTGGCGCGGCGTCTGGGTGAGCAGTGACAGCCACCGCCAACTGAAGATAACAAGTCGGCAGGCGGTGTATCAGTTTATTGGAGGCGGCAGCGATCCTGGCCGTATCAGCACGGTGTTCCCGTTTACCATGCCGGTGAATCAACAAGATGCGCAGTTGATTGCGCCGCAGCCGACAGATGCGCCCTGTGAACTGAAGCTGCATCGTTTAGGAGAATACTTAATCATCACTAATGGCGAGAGCTGCGGTCTGATGAACGCCAACCCGGATGGCGTACTGCGTAAACGCTGATTGTTACCGCAGGAACGCGGCCAGAAATGAAACATTTTCACCTTCCGGCTGAATGCTCGACATTGGATTTAAAAAACGCTATCGTCGGGCATCTAGAAGTCTAAACGTATAAACGGATGTGTGAGGATTAAGTAATGCCGATTCGTGTTCCTGATGAGTTACCTGCGGTCTGTTTCTTGCGTAATGAGAATGTCTTCGTGATGACATCCTCACGGGCAAAAACGCAGGAAATCAGGCCGTTAAAGGTGCTGATCCTTAACCTGATGCCAAAAAAAATAGAGACGGAAAATCAGTTCCTGCGTTTACTGTCCAACTCACCGCTGCAGATTGATATTCAACTGCTGCGTATCGACAGCCGTGAATCTAAGAACACGCCGGCCGAACACCTGAATAACTTCTACTGTAACTTTGAAGATATTCAGCATGACAATTACGATGGTCTGATCGTCACCGGTGCCCCGCTGGGATTAGTCGACTTTTGTGATGTTGCTTATTGGCCGCAGATCGAACGCGTTATCGATTGGGCTAAGGAGCACGTAACCTCCACGCTATTTGTCTGCTGGGCGGTGCAGGCGGCGTTGAATATCCTGTATGGCATCCCGAAGATGACGCTTGAAGAGAAGCTGTCAGGGGTTTATCAACACCAGACGCTGCAGCAGCATGCGTTGCTGACCCGCGGCTTTGATGAAACCTTTCTGGCACCGCATTCACGCTATGCGGATTTCCCGACGGAGATAATCCGTCGGTATACTGACCTTGATATCCTGGCTGAATCTGAGCAGGCAGGCGCCTACCTGTTTGCCAGCAAGGACAAGCGTTTGGCCTTTGTTACGGGTCACCCGGAGTACGATGCGCTGACGTTAGCGGGAGAGTATTGTCGTGATTACGATGCCGGCCTCAACCCCACCGTACCGCTCAATTACTTCCCCGATGACAACCCAGATTTACCCCCTAAAGCCTCCTGGCGCAGTCATGGACACCTGCTGTTCTCCAATTGGCTGAACTATTACGTCTACCAGATCACACCGTTTGATCTGCGCCACATGAATCCTACTCTCGAATAGTCATTTTCATTTTTTCCTGGCGGCTGAATCGAGGCCGCCGTCATCCCCTCTCTCTTTTTATTTCTCCTTTCTTTCTATGCAACGCCCTGTAACTCCTTTATTTACAGTCAGTTATCCTTCCGTTTTTTAATTATTGGAATTACTTTCCTGTAGCTATTGTTTGTTAAATTTCCGTAATTAACTGATAACAAAAGATTAAAATATAAATTAAATTAAAAATGGAAATGGTTTTTGATTTTTATTATTTGTTGGTTATTCTTAAAGCATGCAGGGTGAGATCTGACCAGTTTACGGTCGTTTTATCCCTCCTGAACCCGCGCAATATTTGATGAGCAGAGCGCCCCGGCTAGCGGCCATGGGCGGGCAAGATGGGAAGGAGCATGACAATGACGCAACAGACAGTAGGGACGGAGTTAACGTTTACTCAGGGATTGAGTGCGGCAGACCGACTGATACTGACCGATGGTGCGGTCGAGTTTCTGGCCGAACTGGTCAGCAAGTTCACACCGCAGCGTAATGAATTGCTGGCTGCGCGCGTTGACGTACAGGCAGCGATCGATCGCGGTGGGCTGCCTGGTTTTATTTCGGAAACGGCTTCCATTCGTGAAAGTGACTGGAAAATACGCGGTATCCCTGAGGACCTGCGCGATCGCCGCGTGGAGATCACCGGGCCGGTTGAACGCAAGATGGTGATCAATGCGCTGAACGCCAATGTGAAAGTATTTATGGCGGACTTTGAAGACTCGCTGGCGCCCAGCTGGGACAAGGTGATCGACGGCCAAATCAACCTGCGCGATGCGGTGAACGGCACCATCTCCCATACCAACGAAGCCGGTAAAATTTACCAGTTGAAGCCGGATCCGGCGGTATTGATTGCCCGCGTGCGTGGCCTGCACCTGCCGGAAAAACATGTGCAGTGGCGGGGCGAAGCTATTCCGGGCGGCCTGTTCGATTTTGCGTTGTATTTTTTCCATAACTACCGCCAACTGCTGGAAAATGGCAGCGGCCCCTATTTCTATCTGCCGAAAACTCAGTCGTGGCAGGAGGCGGCCTGGTGGGGCGAGGTGTTCAGCTTTACCGAAGATCGTTTCGACCTGCCGCGGGGCACCATCAAAGCGACCCTGCTGATTGAAACGTTGCCGGCGGTGTTCCAGATGGATGAGATCCTGTATCACCTGCGCGACCATATCGTCGGCCTGAACTGCGGCCGCTGGGATTATATTTTCAGCTATATCAAAACGCTGAAGAATCACGCCGATCGCGTATTGCCGGATCGCCAGTCGGTCACCATGGATAAACCCTTCCTGAGCGCCTACTCCCGCCTGCTGATTAAAACCTGTCACCGGCGCGGTGCCTTTGCCATGGGCGGCATGGCGGCGTTTATACCGAGTAAAGATGCGGAAAAAAATGCCTGGGTGCTGGACAAGGTGCGGGCAGACAAACAGTTGGAGGCGGACAACGGCCATGATGGCACCTGGGTGGCGCATCCGGGGCTGGCCGATACCGTGATGGCGGTGTTTGACCAGGTGCTGGGCGAGCGTCGTAACCAGTTGGAGGTGATGCGGGAACAGGATGCGCCGATTACTGCCGAGCAACTGCTGGAGCCATGCGAGGGCGAACGTACCGAAGCCGGTATGCGCGCCAACATCCGGGTGGCGGTGCAGTACATCGAAGCGTGGATTTCGGGCAACGGCTGCGTACCGATCTACGGACTGATGGAAGATGCCGCCACGGCGGAAATCTCACGTACTTCCATCTGGCAGTGGATCCATCATGAAAAATCTCTCAGCGACGGACAACTGGTCACCAAGGCGCTGTTTCGTCAAATGCTGAACGAAGAGATGTTGGTCATTCGTCAGGAAGTGGGAGAAGCGCGCTTTAACGCCGGCCGGTTCGACGAGGCGGCGCGCCTGATGGAACGCATCACCACGCAAGATGAACTGATCGATTTTCTGACCCTGCCGGGTTATGAGCTCTTGGCCTGAACCATTCCTCACCCTACAACGCAAGGATAACAATTATGACGACTTCTCGTAGCCAACAGATCCAACAGCTGGAACAGGAATGGAAATCCGCACGTTGGGAAGGCATCACCCGCCCGTACAGCGCGGAAGATGTGATCAACCTGCGCGGTTCGGTCAACCCGGTCTGCACGCTGGCGCAAAACGGCGCCGCCAAACTGTGGGAGCTGCTGCACGGCGGCGCGCGTAAAGGCTATGTCAACTGTCTGGGGGCGCTGACCGGCGGGCAGGCGCTGCAGCAGGCCAAAGCCGGCGTGGAAGCCGTATATCTGTCGGGCTGGCAGGTGGCGGCGGATGCCAACACCGCCTCCGCCATGTATCCGGACCAGTCGCTGTACCCGGTTGATTCCGTGCCGGCGGTAGTGGAACGGATTAACAATACGTTCCGACGCGCCGATCAGATCCAGTGGGCGAATAACATTGAGCCGGGCAGCCAGGGCTATGTCGATTACTTCCTGCCGATCGTCGCCGATGCGGAAGCGGGCTTTGGCGGGGTGCTGAACGCCTTTGAGCTGATGAAGGCGATGATAGAGGCCGGCGCCGCCGGCGTGCACTTTGAAGACCAGCTGGCGGCGGTGAAGAAGTGCGGTCATATGGGGGGGAAAGTGCTGGTGCCGACGCAGGAAGCGATTCAGAAGCTGGTAGCGGCGCGGTTGGCGGCTGACGTGCTGGGCGTGCCGACGCTGCTGATTGCCCGCACCGATGCCGATGCGGCCGACCTGCTGACTTCAGACTGTGACCCTTACGACCGCGAGTTCGTGACCGGCGATCGCACCGTGGAAGGTTTCTTCCGCACTCAGGCTGGGATTGAACAGGCGATCAGCCGCGGGCTGGCCTATGCGCCTTATGCCGACCTGGTGTGGTGTGAAACCTCTACGCCGGATCTGGCGGCCGCCAGACGCTTTGCCGAAGCGATCCACGCTAAGTTCCCCGGCAAGCTGCTGGCCTATAACTGCTCGCCGTCGTTCAACTGGAAAAAGAACCTCGACGACCAGACCATTGCCCGCTTCCAGGAGGAACTGTCGGCGATGGGCTACAAATACCAGTTTATTACCCTGGCCGGCATCCACAGCATGTGGTTCAACATGTTCGACCTGGCCCATGCGTACGCGCAGGGCGAGGGCATGAAACACTATGTGGAAAAAGTGCAGCAGCCGGAGTTTGACGCCAGCAGCCGCGGCTATACCTTCGCGTCGCACCAGCAGGAGGTGGGAACCGGCTATTTCGATCGGGTAACCACGGTGATTCAGGGCGGCGCCTCCTCGGTAACCGCGCTGACCGGCTCCACCGAAGAGCAGCAGTTCTAGCCGTTTCGACGTTGGCTTGCGCAGGGCCGGGCGTCAGCCCGGCCCGACAGGCATGGTGGGAGGATCTCGATGGCAGCAAAAATGGAGTTGTTGATCGCGCAGACTATCCTGCAGGGCTTTGATGCGCAGTACGGGCGCTTTCTGGAGGTCACCGCCGGGGCGCAGCAGCGTTTTGAACGTGCGGACTGGCCTGCGGTGCAGCAGGCGATGAAAAAGCGTATCCACCTGTATGATCACCACGTTGGTCTGGTGGTGGAACAGCTGAAATGTATTACCGGCAAGCAAGATTTTGATGCGGACTTTCCCTGTCGGGTCAAAGCGGTATACACCGAACTGCTGCCGGAGTATCCGCGCTTTGAGATCGCCGAGAGTTTTTTTAACTCGGTCTACTGCCGGCTGTTTAAGCACCGTGATTTAACGCCGGAAAAGCTGTTTGTCTTCAGCTCGCAGCCGGAACGGCGCTTTCGCGACATTCCCCGTCCGCTGGCGCGCGACGTGGTGCCAAACGGCGATCTGTCCGCCATGCTGCACACCCTGCTGACCGATTTGCCGCTGCGCCTGCCCTGGGAGGATCTGGCGCGTGATATCCGCTATGTCACGGCGGCGCTGCGGCAGGCATTTGCGCCGGCGCAGCTGGCCGACGGCACCTTTCAAATCGCCAACGAACTGTTTTATCGCAATAAGGCCGCCTGGCTGGTAGGCAAGCTGCGCACCACGGGTGGCGTATTCCCTTTTCTGCTGCCGATTCACCACAGCGAATCCGGCGCGCTGTTTATCGATACCTGCCTGACCAGCAAAGAAGAGGCCAGCATCGTCTTTGGCTTCGCCCGCTCTTATTTTATGGTGTATGCACCGCTGCCGGCGGCGATGGTCGAATGGCTGCGGGAAATCTTACCGGGTAAAACCACCGCCGAATTGTATATGGCGATTGGCTGCCAGAAGCACGGTAAAACCGAATGCTATCGCGAATACCTGACGTTTATGGCCCGCTCGCAGGAGCAATTTATTATTGCGCCGGGGGTGAAGGGCATGGTGATGCTGGTGTTTACCCTGCCGTCGTTCGATCGGGTCTTCAAAGTGATTAAGGACCGTTTTGCGCCGCAGAAAGAGGTGACGCCGGCGCAGGTGATGGCCTGCTACCAACTGGTAAAGGAGCATGACCGGGTCGGGCGGATGGCCGATACTCAGGAGTATGAGAACTTTGTCATCGACAAGGCGCGCATCAGCCCGGAACTGCTGGCGGAATTGCAGCGTGAGGTGCCGGAAAAGCTGGAGGATCTGGGCGACCGCATCATTATCCGCCACCTGTATATGGAGCGTCGCATGACGCCACTGAATCTGTACCTGGAGCAGGCCGACGAGCAGCAGACGCATGACGCGATTGAAGAGTACGGCAACGCCATCAAACAGCTGGCGGCGGCGAATATTTTCCCGGGGGATATGCTGTTTAAAAACTTTGGCGTGACGCGCCACGGGCGGGTGGTGTTCTACGATTACGATGAAATCTGCTATATGACCGAGGTGAACTTCCGCGATATTCCGCCGCCGCGCTATCCGGAAGACGAATTGGCCAGCGAGCCGTGGTACAGCATCGCGCCCAACGACGTGTTCCCCGAGGAGTTTCGCCATTTTCTGTGCAGCGATCCGCGTATCCGCCAGGTTTTCGAGGCGTTGCACGGCGATCTGTTTGAGGCGGAGTATTGGCGGGGCCTGCAGCAGCGTATCCGCCAGGGGCATGTAGAAGACGTCTTCGCCTACCGCAAAAGGCGGCGCTTTAGCCAGCGCGGCGCAGCGCCGCTGTCGGCCACGGCGTAGGGCGCAGTCTGGCTGCGCCCGCTACGATTATGCGTTGGCGCCGGCCACGGCCGCACGCGCCAGCTCGGTAATGCGCCCGTAGTCGCCGCTTTCCAGCGCGTCCGCTGGCACCAGCCAGGAGCCGCCGATGCACAGCACGCTTTTCAGCGCCAGATAGTCGCGATAGTTGTTCGGCGAAATGCCGCCGGTCGGGCAGAAACGCACCTGCGGGAACGGGCCGCCGATCGCCTGCAGGGCCTTCACGCCGCCGTTGGCTTCGGCCGGGAAGAATTTAAACTCGCGCAGGCCGTAATCCATACCCAGCATCAGTTCTGAGACGCTGCTGATGCCCGGAATCAGCGGAATGCTGCCGGCGGTAGCGGCCTGCAGCAGGGAGTCGGTCAGGCCGGGGCTGATGGCGAACTGCGCGCCGGCGTCGGTGACTGCCTGCAACTGCTGGGCGTTAATCACGGTGCCCGCGCCGATAATGGCTTCAGGCACCTCATTGGCGATGGCGCGGATGGCGTCCAGCGCGCAGTCGGTGCGCAGCGTCACTTCCAGCACGCGCACGCCGCCGGCAACCAATGCTTTTGCCAGCGGCACCGCATGCTCCAGTTTATTGATGACGATGACCGGGACGACCGGGCCGGACGTCAGGATCTGCTCAGCGCTTGTTTTCCAGTTATTCATAGACGGTTCCTCTCCAGAATAGACCTCAGGCGGCAGGCGGCTGATGGTTGACGCCCCCAGCCGCACGCCGCTTGCGGTTAAAATGTAATGCAGCAGGCGCCCTGTTCGGCACCGGACAGCTGGCTGCGTAATGCGCCGAACAGCTCGCGGCCGCAGCCGACGTGTTCTGCGCTCAGATCGGGTTGATAAGCCTCGCGCGCCGCCAGTTCGGCCTCATCGACCAGCAGCGTCAGCTCGCCGCTGCGGCCGTTAACGCGGATCATATCGCCGTTGCGCACTTTCGCCAGCGCGCCGCCGGCGTACGCTTCCGGCGTCACGTGGATGGCGGAAGGCACCTTGCCGGAGGCGCCGGACAGGCGGCCGTCGGTAACCAGCGCTACCTTGAAGCCGCGGTCCATCAGCACGCCCAGCGGCGGCATCAGTTTGTGCAGTTCCGGCATGCCGTTGGCCTGTGGTCCCTGGAAGCGCACCACGACCACGCAATCTTTGTCCAGCTGGCCGGCTTCAAACGCCGGTACGATATCGTGCTGGCTTTCAAACACCACCGCCGGCGCCTCGATAATCTGGTTGTCCGCCGGTACGGCGGAGGTTTTCATCACCGCACGGCCAAGGTTGCCGGACATCACCTTGGTACCGCCGTGGTGTTCAAACGGCTGGGCGATGCTGGCAATCACGCCGGCGTCGAGCGAGCTGTCTGCGCCGTCGCGCCAGGCCAACTGGCCGTTGTCCAGCCACGGCTCTTGGGTATAGCGCTCCAGGCCGAAGCCGGCGACGGTATGCACATCCTGATGCAGCAGGCCATGCTGCAGCAGTTCCCGTACCACCAGCTGTACGCCGCCGGCGGCCTGGAACTGGTTGATGTCCGCCGGGCCGTTCGGGTAAATCCGGCACAGCAGCGGTACCGCTTCCGACAGTTCGGAGAAGTCATCCCAGTTGATGATAATGCCTGCCGCACGGGCCATTGCCACCATATGCATGGTCAGGTTGGTGGAGCCGCCGGTCGCCAGCAGCGAGACGATGCCGTTAACCACCACCTTCTCATCCACCAGGCGCCCGATGGGCAGATAGTTGCCGGCGGTTTCGGTCAGACGCGTCACCTGACGCGCCGCCGCATCGTTCAGCGCGTCGCGCAGCGGGGTGTTCGGATGCACGAAAGAAGCGCCCGGCAGGTGCAGGCCCATCACTTCCATGATCATCTGGTTGGTGTTGGCGGTGCCGTAAAAGGTGCAGGTGCCGATGCTGTGATAAGAGGCCGCTTCGGCTTCCAGCAGCGCCTGACGATCGGCCTTGCCTTCGGCATACAGCTGGCGCACGCGCACTTTTTCTTTATTCGGCAGTCCGCTGGTCATCGGCCCGGCGGGGACGAACAGCGCCGGCAGATGGCCGAAAGAGAGGGCCGACATCACCAGCCCCGGCACGATCTTGTCGCAGATGCCGAGGAACAGCGCGCCGTCGAACATGTTATGCGACAGGCCGACCGCTGCGGACATGGCAATCACATCGCGGCTCATCAGCGACAGCTCCATACCGTCCTGGCCCTGGGTAACGCCGTCGCACATTGCGGGTACGCCGCCGGCCACCTGACCGACCGCGCCCACGGCGTTCAGCGCCTTTTTCAGTCGCTGCGGGTAGTCTTCATAGGGCTGGTGGGCGGACAGCATATCGTTGTAGGCGGTGATAATGGCGATATCGCTGCGCACCATGTTCTTCAACGAGGTTTTATCATCCGGCTGACAGGCGGCGAAGCCGTGCGCCAGGTTGCCGCAGGCCAGTTGGGAGCGGTGCACAGTTTTACAGCGGGCTGCCTCAATGCGCGCCAGATAGGCGGTGCGGGTCGGTTTGGAGCGTTCAATAATGCGTTGCGTTACACGGGATAGGGTTGAGTTAATCATACCTTCCTCACATTTTTTCGTTATAGGCCCGCCGGATGGCGGGGCCCTCGGATGCGGCTGGTGTCCCAGAGGGGGCGGCATGCCGAGGGCCGTTACTGGTGTTGTTATCGGTGTGTCAAATCAGAACAGGGTGAAGGCGATCATGCCGACCACCCCGCCGGTGGTGCCGAGGATGGTTTCCATTACCGTCCAGGTTTTCAGCGTTTGCATCTCGTTGGCGCCGGTAAACTTGCCGAACAGCCAGAAACCGGCGTCATTAACGTGGCTCAACACGATAGAGCCGCCGGCGATACAGATGGCCAGTGCCGCCAGCTGGCCGCCGCCGAGTCCCAACTGGCTGGTGATTGGCAGCACCAGGCCGACGGTGGTCAGACAGGCGACCGTTGCCGAACCCTGCAGCACGCGCACCAGCGCGGAAAGGGCGAAGCAGGCGACGGCAATGGGCAGGCCCGCGCCGATCATGGCGTCGCCCAGCGCCGGGCCTACGCCGGAATCCACCAGAATCTGCTTGAAGACGCCGCCGGCGCCGGTCATCAGCAAAATAATCCCGGCCGGCTGTACCGCGGCGGAGCAGATGGCCAGCGTCTGTTCATTGGTCATGCCGCGCGGTTTCGCCAGGCCGTAAATCACGATCAGGCAGGCGATCAGGATGGCGGTGAACGGGTGGCCGATAAACTCCAGCCAGTCGTGCAGCGGCGTGCCCGGCGTCACCAGACGGGCGCCGATGGTTTTCATCCCGACCAGCACCAGCGGGCACAGCACCAGCGCCAGGCTGAAGCCGAAGGAGGGCATGGTGCCTTTCAGTTTGACCGGTTCGGCTTCGTCAGCCGGCATCTGCCAGTTCACAAAGCGGCTGATAAAGCTGCCGTACAGCGGCCCGGCGATCAGCATACCGAGCACCGCCGCCACCAGACCGATGGCGATCATCCAGCCGAAGTCGGCTTTCATCTGGGCGGCCAGCAGCATCGGCACCGGCCCCGGCAGCAGGAAGGATGCGGCGGCGGCCACGCCGGCAAACAGCGGGATAGCCAGTTTGACGATATTGCCGTCGGTGCGGCGCGCCACGGCGAACACAATGCCGATCAGCAGCACGATGGCGACGTCGAAGAACAGCGGCAACGCACACACCAGACCGGCGATGCCCAGCGCATAATGCGCCTTGTTTTCACCAAAGCGTTTCAGCAGGTAGGAGGCAATCTGATCCAGCGCCCCGACCTCATGCAGGATTTTGCCGAACATCGCCCCCAGCGCCACAACGATCGCCAGAAAGCCCAGCGTATCGCCCATGCCTTTTTGCATGGTATCGGCGATGGTGGTCAGCGGCATGCCGGAGAAAATACCGGCGGCAATGGAAACCAACATCAGGGCGACGAAGGCGTGCATGCGCGCCTTCATCACCAGAAACAGCAGCAACAGAACCGAGCCGACGGCGGTACCCACTAATGTCAGGGTACTCACGCGCACGCCTCCTGCGGCATAAAGCTGCGGATATGCTGCAGCGTATCGGCGATCACCGCCTCAAGCGGCTGGTTGATGTCCACGGCCATCACGTCGCTTTCGTCGGCGCCGGGTTGCTCCAGCGCGTCAAACTGTGAGACCAGCATCTGCGGCTTGAAGAAGTGGCCTTTACGCGCGGCCATGCGCGCTTCGATCACCGGGAAATCGCCATGCAGATAGATAAACGACAGGTTGGCGTTGCCGGCGCGCAGGCGGTCACGATAATGCTTTTTCAGCGCCGAACAGACGATGATGGAGACGTTGTTGGTGCGCTGCATGGCGAAGGCGGCGTCGTTGAGCGCGGCCAGCCAGGGGGCGCGGTCGTCATCATTCAGCGCAACGCCTTCGGCCATTTTCGTAATGTTGCTGCGGGGATGCAGGAAATCCCCGTCGAGGAAACCGGCAGACAATTGGCGGGCTGCCGCGGCGGCAACGGCGGATTTCCCGCTGCCGGAAACGCCCATGATGACGTAAATACGGTTTTGATTATTGGTCATGGTGTAGCTCCCAAACCTGAAATTGGCGTTACCGCCTTCTGTTACCGGTAACATGTTATCGGTAACATTTTCGAGGCAAGCTGTATAGGAGGCAAACGGCTTTACCTTTGACGATCGTTAACTGTGATCGGCTTCAAGCTTTTACTTAGCAGGGAAACAATTTGGCAGCTTAATTTTACACATGGTTAACATGTGTACGCCCAGACGGGGAATCAGCAGAAAAGCGCGGAAACCCTCTCCCGGCAGAGAGGGTTGGGGGAATCAGCGGACGCCGCCGTAAGCCAGGCTGATCTCTTTTGCGGCATGGATCACCAGCGCGCCCAGTTCGATCACCCGGTCGTCGGTAATGCGCGACACCGGGCCGGAAATGGAGATGGCGGCAAAGGCTTCGCGGTGCTCGTCGAAAATACAGGCCGCAACGCAGCGCAGCCCCAGCGCGTGCTCTTCATCATCAAAAGAAAAGCCCTGTTTGCGGATCTGCGCCAGCCCTTCCTTCAGGTTATGCGGCGTCAGGGTGCGCGGCGTGTAAGTATGCATACCCTTCTGATGCAGCAATTTGGTGACCTGCTCATCGGCCAGCGCGGCCAGAAATGCTTTGCCGGCGCCGGATGCGTGCATCGGCAGCTTGCCGCCGATTGGCGCCGACATGCGCATCAGCGCGTTGCACTGCACCTGATCGATAATAATCGCCTGATATTCGGCCTTGTCCATCACCGCCAGATTGACGGTTTCGCCGGACTCTTCCATCAGCCGGCGCAGTGTCGGATGCACCATGGCCAGCAGGTTGCGGCTTTGCAGAAAACTGCTGCCGACCACAAAGGCGTGGGAACCGATGGTCCACAGGCCGAGATCGCCGACCTGACGGACAAAGCCCTGCTGCTGCATGGTGGTCAGTAAACGGTGAGTGGTGGAATTGGGCAGGCCGGCCTGCTGCGCCAGATCGGTCAGCGCGACATTGCCTTGTGCTTCGGCAATATATTCCAGCAGTTTCAGGCCGCGGGTCAGCGACTGCACCTGGCCGGTGGTGCTGCCGGTGGCGGGTGCGGCGCTGCGGGGCTTCTTGCCGCGTTTGGCGGGAACGGGTGTCGCCATGGTTACGCTTCCTTTTTCCGTATCATGGAATTTATTTTCGTTTTTTAAGTATGGATTGCAAGCGGCGTTTGCGCTCATCGGATGTGTTAGCGCGCAACCTGAAAAACTCTCAACCAGCGCCCGGCGCTCTGTGGTGGTTTACTGTGCTAGGATGAATCGATTTTCGAGCGATTGGGTGATGGCAATATCTGCCCGACACCTGCCGGCAGGCTGCTGTTTGTCGCCGGAGAAGGTCGGGGAATTAAGGGGTTACAGTGACGAATCGAGTGGAACAACTGCGCCGGCAGCTTGAACAGCGTATTTTGGTGTTGGACGGCGGTATGGGCACCATGATCCAGAGCTATAAGCTGGAAGAACAGGATTACCGCGGCGCGCGCTTTGCCGACTGGCAGAGCGATCTGAAAGGCAATAACGATCTGCTGGTGCTGACCCAGCCGGAAATTATCAGCGCGATCCACCACGGCTACCTGGAAGCGGGTGCGGATATCCTCGAAACCAACACCTTTAACGCCACCCCCATCGCGATGGCCGACTACCATATGGAATCGCTGTCGGCCGAGATCAACCGTGAGGCCGCCCGTCTGGCACGCCGCTGCGCCGATGAATGGACGGCGCGCACGCCGGACAAGCCGCGCTACGTGGCCGGCGTACTCGGCCCGACCAACCGCACCGCCTCGATCTCGCCGGATGTTAACGACCCGGCGTTCCGCAATATCTCCTTCAACCAGCTGGTGGAAGCGTACCGCGAATCGACCCGCGCGCTGGTGGAGGGAGGCGTCGATCTGATTATGATCGAAACCATCTTCGATACGCTGAACGCCAAAGCCGCCGCGTTTGCGGTGGAAAGCGAGTTTGAGGCGCTGGGCGTCACGCTGCCGATCATGATCTCCGGCACCATTACCGATGCCTCCGGCCGCACCCTGTCCGGGCAGACCACCGAAGCGTTTTACAACTCGCTGCGTCACGTCAGGCCGCTGACCTTCGGCCTTAACTGCGCGCTGGGGCCGGATGAGCTGCGCCAGTATGTGGCGGAGCTGTCGCGCATCTGTGAAGGCTACGTCACCGCACACCCGAACGCCGGCCTGCCCAACGCCTTCGGCGAATACGATCTCGACGCGCAAGAGATGGCGAGCCAGGTGGGCGAGTGGGCGCAGTCTGGTTTTCTGAACATTATCGGCGGCTGCTGCGGCACCACGCCGGAACATATTGCCGCGATGGCCAAAGCGGTTGAGGGCGTGCCGCCGCGTCAGCTGCCGCAGCTGCCGGTGGCCTGCCGCCTGTCTGGTCTGGAGCCGCTGAATATCGACGCCGACACGCTGTTCGTCAACGTGGGCGAGCGCACCAACGTCACCGGTTCGGCCCGTTTCAAGCGGCTGATCAAAGAGGATAAATACGCCGAGGCGCTGGAGGTGGCGCTGCAGCAGGTGGAAAGCGGCGCGCAGATTATCGATATCAATATGGATGAGGGGATGCTCGACGCGGAAGCGGCGATGGTGCGCTTCCTTAACCTGATCGCCGGCGAACCGGATATCGCCCGCGTGCCGATCATGATCGACTCCTCGAAATGGGAGGTGATCGAGAAAGGGCTGCAGTGTATCCAGGGCAAGGGCATCGTTAACTCAATCTCGATGAAAGAAGGGGAAGAGGCCTTTATTCACCACGCCAAACTGGTGCGCCGTTACGGCGCGGCGGTGGTGGTGATGGCATTCGACGAAGTCGGCCAGGCGGACACCCGCGAGCGCAAATTTGACATCTGCCGCCGTGCCTACCAGATCCTGACCGAAAAGGTCGGTTTCCCGCCGGAAGACATCATTTTCGACCCGAATATCTTCGCTGTGGCGACCGGCATCGACGAGCATAACAACTATGCCGTCGACTTTATCGAAGCCTGCGGCGACATCAAAACCCATCTGCCGCACGCGATGATCTCCGGTGGCGTTTCCAACGTTTCATTCTCCTTCCGCGGCAACGATCCGGTGCGCGAAGCGATCCACGCGGTGTTTCTCTACCATGCGATCCGCAACGGCATGGATATGGGCATCGTCAACGCCGGACAGCTGGCGATTTATGACGATCTCTCCGACGAACTGCGCGAGGCGGTTGAGGATGTGATCCTCAACCGGCGCGACGACGGCACTGAGCGGCTGCTGGCGCTGGCGGAAAAATACCGCGGCAGCAAAGATAAAGAGGCCGATATTCAGCAGGCGGAGTGGCGCGATTGGCCGGTGGTGAAGCGGCTGGAATATGCGCTGGTGAAGGGCATTACCGAATTTATCGAGCAGGATACCGAAGAGGCGCGCCAACAGGCGGAGCGGCCAATCGAAGTGATTGAAGGGCCGCTGATGGCCGGTATGAACGTGGTGGGCGATCTGTTTGGCGAGGGCAAAATGTTCCTGCCGCAGGTGGTGAAGTCGGCGCGCGTGATGAAACAGGCGGTCGCCTATCTTGAACCTTATATTCAGGCCAGCAAGCAGCAGGGCACCACTGCGGGCAAAGTGCTGCTGGCGACGGTGAAGGGCGATGTGCATGACATCGGCAAAAATATCGTCGGCGTGGTGCTGCAGTGCAACAACTACGAGATTATCGACCTCGGCGTGATGGTGCCGACCGACAAGATCCTGAAAACCGCGCGCGAAGAGAACGTCGATATTATTGGTCTCTCCGGCCTGATCACCCCGTCGCTGGATGAGATGGTCAACGTGGCTAAAGAGATGGAGCGCCAGGGCTTTACCCTGCCGCTGCTGATCGGCGGCGCCACCACCTCCAAAGCGCATACCGCGGTGAAGATTGAGCAGAACTACAGCGGGCCGACCACCTATGTGCAGAACGCCTCGCGTACCGTCGGGGTGGTGGCGGCGCTGCTGTCGGCGACGCAGCGCGACGAATTCGTCGCCCGCACGCGCAAAGAGTATGAAACCGTGCGTATTCAGCACGCGCGTAAAAAACCGCGCACGCCGCCGGTCAGCCTGCAGCAGGCACGCGACAACGCTACCCGGCTGGAGTGGGAAAGCTACACGCCGCCGGTGCCGCAGCAACTGGGCGTTTTCCCGGTGCAGGCGGATATCGCCGCCCTACGCCCTTATATCGACTGGACGCCGTTCTTTATGACCTGGTCGCTGGCGGGCAAATACCCGCGTATTCTGCAAGATGAGGTGGTGGGGGACGAGGCCAAACGACTGTTCCATGACGCCAACCAGATGCTCGACGTGCTGGCGGCTTCCGGCAGTCTCAATCCGCGCGGCGTGTACGGCCTGTTCCCGGCCAACCGCATCGGTGACGACATCGAAATCTACCGCGACGAGCAGCGTGATACGCTGCTGGCGGTCAGCCGTCATCTGCGTCAGCAGACCGAGAAAAGCGACTTTGCCAACTATTGCCTGGCGGACTTTATCGCGCCGAAAAGCAGCGGCAAGGCGGACTACTTCGGCGCGTTTGCCGTCACCGGCGGGCTGGAGGAGGACGCGCTGGCGGCGGCCTACGACGCACAGCACGATGATTACAATAAAATCATGGTGAAGGCGCTGTCGGACCGCCTGGCGGAGGCGTTCGCCGAATATCTGCACGAACAGGTGCGCAAGCTGCACTGGGGCTACGCTGCGGATGAAAGCCTGAGCAACGAAGAGCTGATTCGCGAGAACTATCAGGGGATTCGCCCGGCGCCGGGCTACCCGGCCTGCCCGGAACATACCGAGAAAGCGCAGATCTGGCAGTTGCTGGATGTGGAGCGCCATACCGGCATGCAACTGACCGAATCGTTCGCCATGTGGCCGGGGGCATCGGTCTCCGGCTGGTACTTCAGCCATCCGCAGAGCAAGTATTTCGCGGTGGCGCAAATCCAGCGCGATCAGGTGGAAGACTACGCGGCGCGTAAAGGCATGAGCATCAGCGAGGTAGAGCGCTGGCTGGCGCCGAACCTGGGGTACGACGCTGACTAAGCGTGCCGGGCTATTGCGCGGTGTAGCCGCCGTCAACCACCAGCTCTGTGCCGGTGGCGAATGCCGATTCGTCGCTGGCCAGAAACAACGCCGCGTTGGCGATATCCCGCGCCTCGCCCAGATGGCCGATCGGGTGCAGCGCCGTTAACTGCCGCAGCATTTCCGGGTCATTGCCGATCATCGGCGTATGAATATAACCGGGGTGAATGCTGTTAATGCGGATGCCGTAGCGGCTGCGGGCGGCATGCAGCGCAGCGGACTTGGTCAGCAGGCGCACGCCGCCTTTGGCGGCGTTGTAGGCCGGCAGGTTCGGGTCGCCCACCAGTCCCTCAATCGAGCTGATATTGATAATGCTGCCGCCGTGCGCCTTCATCGCCATAATGCCCTGTCGGGTGCCGAGGAACACGCCGTCCAGATTGACCGCCAGCATCTTTTTCCACTCCCGGTAGGAGGTCTGCTCGATATTTTTGTACAGGCTGATGCCGGCGTTATTGACCAGAATATCCAGGCGCGGCGCCCAGTGGCGCAGCTGTTCGAATACCGTCTGCCACTCCTTCTCGCTGGTGACGTCGTGGGGCAGATAGCGGATTTTCCCGCCGTAGGCGGCAAGCTGCGTCAGCGCCTGCTGCCCGCGACGCGGGGCGATATCGGTGATGATCACCTGCGCCTGCTCTTCCAGAAAGCGTTGGGCGATAGCCAGGCCGATGCCCGATGCGCCGCCGGTGATCAGCGCGGTTTTATTCTCCAGTCTGCTCATCTTTCATCCTTGTTTTTCGTAGCCGTTGCTCTTCATGAGCGCGTCTTTATCCTGCCCGATAGTAAGGGCTTGCCGCCGGCTGCGCCAGCGCAATCGTGCCGCCTGCCGTTGAAGGGCGGTTAATTGATCTGCACGTCGAATCTGTTACATTACGGTAAGTTGCAGCATTTTTTCCGGGCCAGGGAAGCCGGCGCTGAGCGCCTGGCGGATGTGGCCCGTCGCCGTTTTGCTGTCCTGCCTTTTTCACGCCCGGCAGGCAGGATGGCCCAGCTTGCCGGACGTTAAGGGAGCGTTCCTTCCGTGTTGACCCTTCTTCACCTGCTTTCCGCCGTGGCGCTGCTGGTGTGGGGCACCCACATCGTGCGCACCGGAATTATGCGGGTTTACGGCGCCAATCTGCGCCGCATCTTGAGCGACAGCGTGGAGAAAAAACCGCTGGCGTTCGCTTCCGGCATCGGCGTCACCGCGCTGGTACAGAGCAGCAACGCCACCGCGCTGCTGGTCACTTCCTTTGTCGCCCAGGGGCTGGTGGGGCTGGCGCCTGCGCTGGTGATCATGCTGGGCGCCGACGTCGGCACCGCACTGATGGCGCGGGTGCTGACCTTCGATCTCTCCTGGCTGTCGCCGCTGCTGATTTTCGTCGGCGTCATTTTATTCCTCAGCCGCAAACAGACGCGCGTGGGGCAGGTGGGGCGGGTATTTATCGGCCTTGGCCTGATCGTGCTGGCGCTGGAGCTGATTGTGGCGGCGGCGACGCCGATCACCCAGGCGGCCGGCGTCAAAGTGCTGTTTTCCTCCCTGACCGGCGATGTGATGCTGGACGCGCTGACCGGCGCGCTGTTTGCCATCATCAGCTATTCGAGCCTGGCGGCGGTGCTGCTGACTGCGACGCTGACCGCCTCCGGCGTGATTTCGCTGAAGGTGGCGCTGTGTCTGGTGATCGGCGCCAACCTCGGCAGCGGCCTGCTGGCGAGCATCAACAGCAGCGGGCAGAACGCGGCCGGACGGCGCGTGGCGCTGGGCAGTCTGCTGTTCAAGCTGCTGGGCAGCGCGCTGTTGCTGCCGTTTGTCTCCTATCTCGCGGACTGGATGGCCAGGCTGCCGGTGCAGGGCGAAGAGCTGGTGATCTATTTCCACGTGTTCTACAACCTGATCCGCTGCTTGCTGTTTATTCCGCTGGCCGACCCGATGGCGCGGCTGTGCCGCATGTTGATCGCCGATGCGCCGGAAGAAGACCCGCGCCTGCGTCCGCGCCACCTCGACAGCAGCGCGCTGGATACGCCGTCGCTGGCGCTGGCCAATGCGGCGCGCGAAACGCTGCGCATGGGCGACGTGGTGGAGCATATGCTGATCCTGCAGCACGAAGTGCTGCATGGCAAACTGGGGCAGGACAAAGAGGTGCGCCGGCTGGATGACGATGTCGACGTGCTGTACACCGCGATAAAACTCTACCTGGCGCAAATTCAGAAAGAGGATCTGGGCGAGGAAGACTCGCGCCGCTGGGCGGAGATTATCGAGATGGCGCTGAACCTGGAGCAGGCCGGGGACATCATCGAACGGATGACGGGCGATGTCGCGGCCAAGTCCCACGCGGCGCGGCGTGGGTTCTCGCCGGAGGGGCTGGCGGAGCTGGACGCGCTGCATGAGCGGCTGGTGGCCAACCTGCGCCTGAGCCTGTCGGTGTTCCTGTCGGCGGATCTCACCAGCGCCAAACGCCTGCGCCGTTCCAAACACCGCTTCCGCATTCTGGACCGGCGTTATGCTCACGCGCACGTCGATCGTCTGCACCAACAGAACGTGCAGAGTATCGAGACCAGTTCGCTGCATCTGGGGTTGCTGGGGGATATGAAGCGTCTGAACTCGCTGTTCTGCGCGGTGGCGTACAACGTGCTGGATCAGGATGAGCGTGATGATGAGCGCGACTGGGAAGATACGCCGAGAACGCTGTAGCGGCAAAAAAACGGGGCGCACTGGCGCCCCTGCTTGTTATCAACGTGATGCCGGCGTTTGCGCCGGCATTATTTTTTCGCCGGCTTAATCGGCCGCCCGGACCAATAACCCGCCAGCAGCGAGCCGGAGAGGTTGTGCCATACCGAGAACAGCGCGCCCGGCAGGGCGGCCAGCGGCGTAAAGTAGATTTTGCCCAGCGTCGCCGCCAGCCCTGAGTTCTGCATGCCGACCTCAATCGCCAGCGTGCGGCAGGTGGACTCGTCAAAGCCGAACAGCTTGCCGCCCCAGTAGCCGCTCAGCAGGCCGATGGCGTTATGCAGAATCACCGCGATAATCACCACCAGACCGACGGAGGCGATATGGCTTTGGCTGCCGGCCACCACGGCGCTGATGATCGCCAGAATACACACCATCGACAGCGGCGGCAGCAGCGGCTCAAGCCGTTTGACCGCTTTGCCGAACAGATGATGGACAATCAGGCCGAGGCCGATCGGGATCACCACGATCTGCAGAATGCTCAGCAGCATGCCGACGATATCGACGCTGATGTCGGCGTCGACGTACAGGCGCGTCAGCAGCGGCGTGGCGAACACGCCAACCAGGGTGGAAACGGCGGAGATGGTTACCGACAGCGCCACGTCCCCCTTGGCCAGATAGATCATCACGTTGGAGGCGGTGCCGCTGGCGACGCTGCCGACCAGCACCATCCCGGCGGACAGGTCCGGCGGCATATGAAACAGCATCGCCAACAGCCAGGCCGCCAGCGGCATAATCAGATAGTGCAGAAAGATGCCGGCCGCCACCGGGCCGGGGCGCGCCAGCACGCGTTTAAAATCGTCCAGCCGCAGCGTGACGCCCATGGCGAACATAATCAGCATCAGCAGCGGGCTGACGTAAGGACTGATGCCGGTAAAGGTGGCGGGCGTGTAGTAGGCGGCGACGGAGAGCAGCACCGCCCACAGCGGGAATAATCGGGTGAAGGTTGCCAACATGATTCGGGTTTTCCTTGGGCCAAATAACGCGGATGGTTGTTGTGTTGTGTTGTGTTGTGTTGTGTTGTGTTGTGTTGTGTTGTGTTGTGTTTTTTTTAGTCAGAATGCGGCAGGCAGGGTTATCAGGCGGTGGGCGCAGCCTGCCGTGCCCACCGCCTGTCAGTATGGCTTATTCGAACAGATTATGGTGCAGGGTGCGTACCACCTGCTCGGCATCGCTGCCCGGCACCAGGAAGCACAGGTTGTAGTTGCTGGCGCCGTAGCAAATCATGCGGATATTGAACGGATCCATCACGCCGAACACCTCTTTGCCGACGCCGCAGGCGCGCGACAGCTTATTGCCGATCAGCGCGATCAGAGCCAGGTCTTCTTCCACTTCCACCCGGCACAGCGAGGAGAGTTCGGTCAGCAGCGCGGTGGTCAGCAGGCTGCTGCCGCTGGAGGTGGAGCCGGTGGTGTCCATGGTCAGCGCGATGCTGACTTCAGAGGTGGTGATCAGATCCACCGAGATATTGTGGCGTGCCAGAATGCTGAACACTTCCGCCAGGAAGCCGCGGGCGTGCAGCATATTCAGGCTGTGCAGCGTCAGCAGCGTTTGTTTGCGGCGCAGCGCCAGCGCGCGGAACAGCGGCGGGTTTTCGGTGGTGTTGCACACCAGCGTACCGCCGGCGGCCGGATCCTTGCTGGAGCCGACAAATACCGGAATATCGCTGCGCACCGCCGGCAGCAGGGTGGCCGGATGCAGCACTTTGGCGCCGAAGGTGGCCATCTCCGCCGCCTCTTCAAAGGCGATTTTATCGATACGTTTGGCGGCCGGCACCACGCGCGGGTCGGTGGTGTAAATGCCGGGTACGTCGGTCCAGATATCCACCCGGCTGAGGTTCAGCGCTTCGCCCAGCAGCGCGGCGGTATAGTCGCTGCCGCCGCGGCCCAGCGTGGTGGTGCGGCCTTTCGCTTCGCTGCCGATAAAGCCCTGGGTGACCACCAGCGACGTTTGCAGGCGCGGCTGCAGCAGCGTCTGCGCCAGCTCTTTCAGCACCGCGCCGTCCGGCGTCGCCCGGCCGAAGTGGTCATCGGTATGCATCACCTTGCGCACGTCGAACCATTCGGCCTGCGCCTGGCGCTGGCGCAGAATCTCTACAAACAGCAGGGTGGACATCAGCTCGCCGTGGCTGACCAGCTCATCGGTCAGTGCGCTGGAGGTGGCCAGCGCGGCCGCGTCCGACAGCATGGCGATATTTTCCAGCATGCGGTCGATCTCCTCGCGGACGACGGCGGGGTTGTCCAGGCGATCGAGAATGGCGTATTGGATACGGCGGATTTCGTCGAGCTGATAGCTGCGCTGCTCGCTTTCGCTGCCGGCGGCCAGCGCCACCAGCAGATTGGTGACGCCCGCGGAGGCGGAAAGCACCACCAGGCGTACGTCAGGATTACCCAGAACCACGTCGGCGCTGCGGTTCATGGCCTCAAAATCGGCGACGCTGGTGCCGCCGAACTTGGCCACCACGGGGGAAGATTGGGGTGCTGCTTGATTCATGTAAAAAAACCTCGTGTCAGGGATATCGTATCTGACGACTCTATCGCTAATAAGCCTTGGCACGGGGGAGAGCGGTAAACAGGGAGCAGACGTAGGGGTTGCTACGATACACCCAGAAGCGCCCCACCTTGCCGACTGTCCGCCATGGACAGTCCTGGTGACAACCCAGGGGATTCAGCCCCTGTAGCCGACACGCCGCTTAGCCGAATGGGCGGCGTACCTCGGCGTCGCTCCCCCTCCAGTGCCGTCATGGGATAACGGCTCCTCCGACACTGTACCTGGGCGACGCGCCTCTTCTGGCTTGCGCACGGGTGCGCAAGTAGGCTGATAGGAATAGCCGGTTTAACCGCTGCTGTCAACGGCCGGGCGTTGAGGGTTTTTCATCTTGCACCAGCGCAATCAGCGTGCAGGGCATAGTTGGCGTTGAACCCGCGCCGATCGGTTGCAAACTGCCGTCTTCTCGCTGATAAAAAAGCGGGATGACGCCGCGGTTTTTCTCCAGATATTCCGGCCAGCCAAAGTTGTCGTTGAGGCGGGTCACCTTGATGACGGCGCCTTTGGCGATCAGGCTGCTCAGGCGGGCGTAGGTCGCCTCGTGATTGAACAGGATCTCATGGCGGCGGAAGCGGGAACTTTCCGTGCTGTTGGCGCGTCCCTTCAGCGGCGCGCCGGAGCGGATGGCGAACACGTGATCGTCGCCGAAAATATGGCCGAAGTGGTACACCGCCAGCGCGTTTTGGTGGCGGTTGGGCGACAACGCCAGCACCTGGGCGGTGTCGCTCAGATCGAGGGTGTTGTCGGCGTGTTCCGAGTAGGCATGGCCGTAATAGGCGGGAATGCCCTCCATCCGCGCCTGGCGGTAATACTCCCAGCTACTGTCGGTGACCATCACCGGCACGTTCATTTTCATCAGCGCCTGCGCCAGCGTGCGCGCCACGCCGTTGGCGCCGACGATCAGCACGCCGCGCGGTTTCTGCTGCTGTACCCGTAGCCAGCGGGCGATAATGCCGCTGGTCAGGCTTTGCAGCACCACGGTGCCGATAATAATGGCGAACACCACCGTCACCAGCCGGTCTGCGCCTGCATAACCGTTGCGCTGCAGGGTCAGGGCAAACAGCGAACTGACCGCCGCCGCCACGATGCCGCGCGGCGCGATCCAGCACAGCAGCAGGCGGTCGCGCCAGTGCAGGCTGGAGCGCCAGGTTGACAGCGCAATGCACAGCGGGCGGGCGATAAACTGCACCACCAGCAGCAAAACCAACAGCGGCCAGCCCATCTGCCACAGCGCGTTGATATCCAGCCGGGCGGCCAGAATAATAAACAGCGCCGAAATCAGAATCGCCGACAGCTCCTCCTTAAAGGCCAGAATATCGCTGGTGTCCACGTCGCGCATATTGGCCAGCCAAATGCCCATCACCGTCACGGTCAGCAGGCCGGATTCGTCAGCCAGCGCGTTGGACAGGCCAAAGGCGGTGAGCATAATCGCCAGCACCGCCAGGTTCTGCAGATAGCGCGGCAGCCAGACGCGGCGCAGCGCAATGCCCAGCAGGTAGCCGAACAGCGCGCCGGCAATCAGCCCGACGGCGGCGGTGACGCCGAGCGTCCAGAACAGATGGGTATAGGATTCGGCGTTCTGCTGCAGCACGATAAATTCAAACACCAGCAGGGTGAAGATGGCGCCGACCGGATCGATCACAATCCCTTCCCAGCGCAGCACCTGGTTAATCCTGGCGTTCGGCCGCACCACGCGCATCAGCGGGGCGATCACCGTCGGGCCGGTAACCACCGTCACCGCGCCGATCAGCGCTGCCAGTTCCGGCGGAAAGTCCAGCAGCCACCAGCAGGCGACGCCGATGGTCATAAAGGTCGCCAGCATGCCGACGGTGACCAGATTGCGCACCACGCCGCCCAGCCCGCGGATCTCCTCCACCCGCAGCGTCAGCGCGCCTTCAAACAGGATGATCGCCACCGACAGCGACACCAGCGGAAACAGCAGATCGCCGAATAGCCCGTCCGGCTGCACCAGATGCACCACCGGGCCTAAAATAATGCCGAACAGCAACAGCGGCAGTATTGCCGGCAGGCGTAATAACCAGGCGAGCCACTGCGCCAGCAGCGAGCTTAAGCCGATAACCACCAACATCAACGGGGCGGAGAGTTCCATGAGAGCGATCCCTTTCAACAACGATATGGTCAACAATGACACAATTTGATGACAACCAGATCGGCCTGATAACAGGCCGTTAGCTCAATTATAGGGAAAAAGCTGAAACGATGCGGCTACGCATTGACAGTTAGCGCCTATCGCAAGAAAAGAGATCATAATCACGCTCTAACAGGCTACAATCGGACAATCACGTCATATTCATTCTCAAGCATAAGAGCGTTGCTATGAAAAATATCAATCCTAGTCAAACCGCTGCTTGGCAAGCCCTGCAGCAACATTTTGAACAAATGAAAGACGTACAGATCGGCGATCTGTTTGCCCAGGATAGCGAGCGTTTCTCCAAGTTCTCCGCCACCTTCGACGACCAGATGCTGGTGGATTACTCCAAAAACCGCATTACCGCGGAGACGCTGACCAAGCTGCAGGCGCTGGCGCAAGAGACGGATTTGCAGGGCGCGATCAAAGCCATGTTCTCCGGCGAAAAAATCAACCGCACCGAAGACCGCGCGGTGCTGCACGTGGCGCTGCGCAACCGCAGCAACACGCCGATTATCGTTGACGGCAAAGACGTGATGCCGGAAGTGAACGCGGTGCTGGCGAAGATGAAGCAGTTCTGCGAACGCGTGATCGGCGGCGCGTGGACCGGCTATACCGGTAAAGCGATCACCGACGTGGTCAACATCGGCATCGGCGGCTCCGACCTGGGCCCTTACATGGTGACCGAGGCGCTGCGCCCGTATAAAAACCACCTGAACATGCACTTTGTCTCCAACGTTGACGGCACCCATATCGCCGAAACGCTGAAGCCGCTGAACCCGGAAACGACCCTGTTCCTGGTGGCCTCCAAAACCTTCACCACTCAGGAAACCATGACCAACGCCCACAGCGCGCGCGATTGGTTCCTGCAGACGGCGGGCGATCGGCAGCACGTGGCCAAACACTTCGCCGCGCTGTCGACCAACGCCAAAGCGGTCGGTGAGTTCGGCATCGACACCGACAACATGTTCGAATTCTGGGACTGGGTCGGCGGCCGTTATTCCCTGTGGTCCGCCATCGGCCTGTCGATTGCGCTGTCCATCGGCTTTGACAACTTCGAACAGCTGCTGAGCGGCGCGCATGCAATGGATAAACACTTCGCGCAGACGCCGGCGGAGCAGAACCTGCCGGTACTGCTGGCGCTGATCGGCATCTGGTACAACAACTTCTTCGGCGCTGAAACCGAAGCCATTCTGCCGTATGACCAGTATATGCACCGTTTTGCCGCGTACTTCCAGCAGGGCAATATGGAATCCAACGGCAAGTATGTCGATCGCAACGGCAACCCGGTGGACTACCAGACCGGCCCAATCATCTGGGGCGAGCCGGGCACCAACGGTCAGCATGCGTTCTACCAGCTGATTCACCAGGGCACCAAACTGGTTCCTTGCGACTTTATCGCGCCGGCGGTCAGCCATAACCCGCTGAGCGACCATCACGCCAAGCTGCTGTCCAACTTCTTCGCCCAGACCGAAGCGCTGGCGTTCGGCAAATCGCTGGAGACCGTTGAGGCGGAATTTGCCGCGCAGGGCAAAAAGCCGGAAGAGGTGCAGCATGTGGCGCCGTTCAAAGTGTTCGAGGGCAACCGTCCGACCAACTCCATCCTGCTGCGTGAGATCACACCGTTCAGCCTGGGCAGCCTGATTGCGCTGTATGAGCACAAAATCTTCACCCAGGGCGCGATCCTGAATATCTTCACCTTCGACCAGTGGGGCGTGGAGCTGGGCAAACAGCTGGCTAACCGCATCCTGCCGGAACTGGCGGGCGGTGAGCAGATCGGCAGCCACGACAGCTCCACCAACGGCCTGATCAACCGCTTTAAAGCGTGGCGCTAAGGCTTGAACCGCGTCCGTGAATAACAAAAAACCCGCCGCGGCGGGTTTTTTTATTGCCGGTTGGCTGCCGGAGTTCAGCGGGACAGGAAGTCGATCACCATGCGGCCTTTGATCTTGCCCTGTTCCATTTCCTGGAAAATGGCGTTGATATCCTCCACCGGACGTTTGGTAACGGTGGGCACCACCTTGCCTTCGGCGGCGAACTGAAACGCCTCTTTTAAATCTTCACGGGTGCCGACCAGCGAACCGACCACCTGAATGCCGTCCAGCACCAGCCGCGGGATATTCAGGCTCATCGACTCCGGCGGCAGGCCGACGGCAACGATGCGGCCGCCGGCACGCATGGCGTCCACCGCCGAGTTGAATGCCGCCTTGGCTACCGCAGTCACTACCGCGGCGTGCGCGCCCTGGACTTTATCCTGGATGATCTGTGCCGCGTCTTCCGTACGGGAGTTAATCAACAAATCGGCGCCCATTTCGCTGGCGAATTTCAGCTGTGCGTCATTGACGTCGATGGCGATCACCTTGGCGTTAAAGACGTTTTTCGCATACTGCAGCGCCAGGTTGCCGAGGCCGCCCAGGCCGTAAATGGCAATCCACTGGCCGGGGGCAATGCCCGATATTTTCACCGCCTTGTAGGTGGTGACGCCGGCGCAGGTGATGCTGCTGGCGGCCGCCGAATCCAGCCCGTCCGGCACTTTTACCGCGTAGTCGGCCACCACGATGCACTCTTCCGCCATCCCGCCGTCCACGCTGTAGCCGGCGTTCTTCACCTCGCGGCACAGGGTTTCGTTGCCGCTGTTACAGTATTCGCAGTGTCCGCAGCCCTGGTAGAACCAGGCGACGCTGGCGCGGTCGCCAACTTTCAGCGAGCTGACGCCGGGGCCGATCGCCTTCACCACGCCGATGCCTTCATGGCCGAGGATGACGCCGGTCTTATCACCGAAATCACCGTTTTTGACGTGCAGATCGGTATGGCAGACGCCGCAGCACTCCATACTGAGCAGCGCTTCGCCGTGTTCCAGCGGGCGCAGCTGTTTATCCACGATGCCGACCGAGTGATCCTGATTAACAACTGCAGCTTTCATTATGAGTCTCCTGAACGATCGCAAACTTAAAAGATAGCGCAGAATCGGCGTGGTGATGGGGGGCTGGGAAAAAGAAAGCGGGGCAAAGAAAAATGCCGGTCGGTGAGGCACCGGCCGGCATGATAACGAGGATAGGATCAGCGATTACAGATTGATTGGCACTTCCAGGCTGATGCCGGCACCAACGTCGTCTGCGGTGCTGTGGTCATTGTTGGTGTACCACAGGCTGGTATCGAATTTCACCTGCGAATCGAAGTCGTAGCCCCAACCCAGCTGAATGCCTTTCAGCGTATCCGAGCGCGGGAAGGCCTGGTTAATTGACTGATTCTTCGGGTTAACTTTGGCATATACCACGCGGGTGCTCCAACGCTGACCGTCGTCCAGCACCAGTTCAACTCGGCCGGACAACATCTGACCGTCGCCGCCCATCGCGTGGCCCAGCGGGTAACCTTGCTGGTAATAACCGCCTTTGTATGTGTAGTGGTTATACACATAATTTTTCCGGGACATGTTGGCACGGGTATCGGCGCCTTCGATATACCAGTTAATGGTATTCGGGCCCCACTCAGGGTGGCCTTCCAGACCCAGCAGGTAGGTATTCTGTGAAGGCAGCAGGCCGGCCTCATCTTCACCCACTAATTGACCGTACAGGCTGACCGGCAGGCCGATCAGCGGTTGCATCTTCAGTTTGAAATCAAAGCCCGCCAACTGGTTGCCCGGATCGTTACCCTGGCCGGAGTCATCGTTATCTTTGCCGATGAAACCGTCCCAGAATGAACTCCAGGACTGTGGTCGCCCCTGGCCGCCCCACTGCATCATGCGGGATGCACCCAACTCGATAAAGTCGGTCGGCATCATGGTGAAACGGCCGCCAATCAGCTTGGTGTGTGGGATGGCGGAGTATTGTGAGAGCTGGCCGGCGGTGATCTGGTACTGCCAGCGGCCGATCCAGGAGAGCCATGGGGTTTCAAACGGCGACTGGTCGGCACGCTGCATCATAAAGCCGGTAACCGGACGCGCGGCGTCAGAGCGGATCAGGCTGCCGTCATAGCCCGGGCCCCACCACTGGGACACTTCACCGAAGGAGATCCACTGGTTCCAGACTTTTAGCGCGCCGTAGGAACCTTGCATATTAAACTTGGAACCGTCGCTGACGCGCTGGTCGCCTTCCACTGAACCTTGCAGGCGCACATCCCAATATTCGCCGCTGCCGCCGACGCCGACGGTCAGGCGATCGTCAGCATACTCACTCTGGCCGAAGCCTTGCGGAGTGCCGGGTTTATCGGTGGAGGCGTAGCCGCTGATGCGGATATTGGATTTCAGTTCGCCGACGCGGCGCTGAACGCGGTCAATCACGTTCTTTTCGGTATTAGTGACCGGTTTGGCCTGCGACAGTACGGAGTTGATCTCTTCCTGGCTGAGTGGCCAGGTGGACAGACTGACGTTGATCACGCCGCGATCGGACAGCCAGGCCAGATCGTTGCGCAGATCGTTATCAGGAGTGACCAGACCGCTGGCGTGGCTGGTCAAGGCACAGGTAAACAAGCCTGCGGCGACCAGTCCATTGAGTTTAGCGCGCATAAAAATTTCCTTTCCTGAGTCAGGGAATTGTAGATTTTATGTAAAGTTCTGTGCCCCATAATAGATGACATTTCAATTTGCTACAAATATATCCAATGATGAATGCTTTCTATAAGTTATTGTTATTATGGTGATTATATTGTGTGGTAGCGTTGACGTAATTTTTAAGATAATACCTATAGTTAGATGCGGTTCATTCTTTTGAGGTTCGGATTGGAGAGAAATATGGCAAAGACGTCGCGGTCGATAGCAATTGCTAAAGGCTTACAGCGGGTACTGAACGTCGGACTGCTGCTGCTGGCGGCGATCCTGGTGGTATTCCTGGTGAAGGAAACCATCCATCTGGCGAAGGTGTTATTTATCAATAACGAGGAGTCTTCATCGTATCTGCTGATTGAAGGCATCGTGATCTACTTCCTGTACTTTGAGTTTATTGCTTTGATTGTTAAGTACTTTGAGTCGGGTTACCACTTCCCGCTGCGCTACTTTATCTATATCGGCATTACCGCGATTATCCGGCTGATCATCGTCGATCATAAGAATCCCTTTGATACGCTGATTTACGCCGGGGCGATCATGCTGCTGGTGGCGACGCTGTATCTGGCCAATACCGATCGGCTCAAGCGCGAATAACGGCCTAAAAAAGGCGTCCCGCCCGGGACGCCAAAGACACAGGCACAGTGTGAAACCCCTCGTGATTTTCTTACATTACCCTTTAACCCCGCCGGCGGTCAGGCCGCCCACCAGCCAGCGCTGCGCCAGCAGGAAGACGGCGGTGATCGGAATGGCCGACAGCACCGCCGCAGCGGCGAAGTCTCCCCACAGATAGTTCTGCGGATTCAGGTATTGCTGCATCCCCACCGCCAGCGTGTAACTGTTCACGTCGCGTAACAACAGTGAGGCGACCGGCACCTCGGTGATGGCGGCGATAAACGACAGAATAAATACCACCGCCAGGATCGGCACCGACAGCGGCAGCAGCACCAGGCGGAAGGCCTGCCACGGCGTGGCGCCGTCCAGCGCCGCCGCTTCCTCCAGCGAATTGTCGATGGTTTCGAAGTAGCCCTTGATGGTCCAGACGTGCAGGGCAATGCCGCCCATATAGGCGAAAATCACCCCGCCGTGGGTATTGAGGCCGATAAACGGCAGGTATTGGCCCAGACGATCAAACAGCGCGTACAGGGCGACCAGCGACAGCACCGCCGGGAACATCTGAAAAATCAGCATGCTTTTCAGCAGGGCGCTTTTACCGCGAAAGCGCAGGCGCGCAAAGGCATAGGCGCAGGTGGTCGACAGCGTGACGATGCCGATGGCGGTGATCGCCGCTACCTTCACCGAATTCCACAGCCACAGCAGCACCGGGAAGGGCGGCGGCGTTACGCTGCCGTCGGCGTGGGTAACGCTCAGGCCCAGCGCCAGCCGCCAGTGGTCGAAGGAGACCTGATCCGGGATCAGACTGCCGGTGGCGAAGTTGCCGGCGCGCAGCGAAATCGCCACCACCATCAGCAGCGGAAACATGATCAGGGCGATAAAGCTCAGCATTGCCAGATGGGTCAGCCACAGACGCAGGCGCTGGGATTTTGGTTGGACCATAGCCATGGGTGTTCTCCCTAATCAAAGTTCATTTTGCTGGCTTTCAGATTCAGAATCGCCAGCGCGCCGACCAGCAGGAAAATCAGCGTGGCGATGGCGGCCGCCAGCCCGAAGTCCTGTCCGCCGCCGCCCTCAAAGGCGATGCGGTAGGTGTAGCTGACCAGCAGATCGGTATAGCCGGCCGGCGTGGTGGTGCCGATCATGTCCGGACCGCCGTTGGTCAGCAGTTGGATCAGCACGAAGTTATTAAAGTTAAAGGCAAAACTGGCGATCATCAGCGGCGTCAGCGGCTTGATCAGCAGCGGGAAAGTGATGCGGAAGAAGTTCTGCAGGGGCCCGGCGCCGTCGAGGGCCGAGGCTTCATACAGATCCTCCGGGATCGCTTTGAGCAGGCCCATGCACAGGATCATCATGTAGGGGTAGCCCAGCCAGGTATTGACGATCAGGATCATGCTCTTGGCGGTCAGCGGATCGCTGAACCAGGCCGGCTTAATGCCGAACAGCGTGCTGAGCATCATGTTGATTTCGCCGAAGCTTTGGTTGAACAGCCCTTTGAAGATCAGGATGGAAATAAACGACGGCACGGCGTAGGGCAGGATCAGCAGCACGCGGTAGGCGGCTTTGCCCTTCAGCGCTTCCCACTGCACCACGCAGGCCAGCACCATGCCTACCGCTACGGTCAGCACCACCGACAGCAGTGAAAACACCAGCGTCCAGATAAAGATCGAAATAAACGGCTGCTTGATGCCCTCATCCTGCGCCACCCGCAGGAAGTTCTTCCAGCCGCTGACGACGGTATAGCCAGGGCTGAGGGTTTCCTGTCCCCACTGCCCGTCGGCATTCACCGCCTGGTAGAAGCCGGTGTCGTCGTTTGGCCGGTACTGCGCCTGAGTCTGGTTATTGGTCAGCGTTTTGCCGTCGTCGGCCAGCGTGTACAGCGGGCCGGTGCCGGAGAACTGGCGCAGCGAGCTCATCCGCAGCACGCCGCCGTCCGGCAGTTGGGCAGACAGCTGACCCAACGCCTGACGGTGCTGGGTAATCACGCGCAAGGTGGCGCGTTCGCCGGCGGGCGCGGCGTCGGAGACGGTCAGCGTCACCTGCTGCGGCGCATTGGCGTTATTCAGGCTGAACGGTGTGGAAAGCAGCGATTCACCGCTGTCGGGGTGCGTCAGCAGCAGCTGCCACTGCCGATCGGCCGTCGGGTAGAGGCCGAAGGTAAAGGTCTTGCCGGTTTGCAACTGACGCTGCATCAGCACCGACTGCGCACGCTCGAAGGTGAGCTGGTTGCTGCTGCTGTAGTTGGTAAAGGCGATGGCGATGGTGCAAATCAGCGGGAACAGGACGAACAGCCCCATGCCGGCCACGCCGGGGTAGACGTAGCGCCAGGCATAAGCGCGGCGGTTGGCGAAAATATACAGGCCGGCGCTGACCAGGATCAGCGTCATGATGGCGAAAAGATATTCCCCCCGTGCATACATCAACACAATCAGATAACAGGTAACCAGACTGAACAGGCCAATCGTCAGCCATTTCAGTCCGTCATGCTGCCACCACTTCGATTTTTGGCGCGTCGGCAAGCCGGCGTGGGCGAATTGCATAGGGTGTTCCCTCTGTCTACGTAACCCGCTCCCCCCTCCCGTGCGGGAAGGGGGAGGGCCGGGCTTATTTATTGATGCGGGTCTGGGCGTCTTTCAGCGCGGCGTCCACCGTCTGGCGGCCGTTGATGGTGTTGAGTACGGCGCTGCGCATCGCATACCAGAACGCGCTCATCTGCGGAATATTCGGCATGATTTCGCCGTGTTGCGAGTTCTGCATAGTGGCAGCGATCTTTTCATCCTGCGCCAGCTGCTGCTGGAAGGACTTCAGCGCTACCGCGCCCAGCGGCTTGTCTTTGTTGACATCCGCCAGCCCTTGGTCGGTCAGCAGGTAGTTTTCCAGGAACTCGGTCGCCAGTTCTTTATTCGGGCTGGCGGCGTTAATACCGGCGGTCAGTACGCCGACGAACGCTTTCGACGGCTTGCCTTTGAAGGTTGGCAGCACTGCGACGCCGTAGTTGATTTTGCTCTGGTCGATATTGCCCCAGGCCCATGGCCCGTTGATGGTCATCGCGGTCTGCCCTTTGTTAAAGGCGGCTTCGGCGATCGAATAATCGGTGTCGGCGTTGATATGCTTATTTTTCACCAGATCGACGATAAACTGCAGGCCGGCGCGTGAACCGGCGTTATCGACGCCGACGTCTTTCACGTCGTAGCTGCCGTTGGCCTGCTTAAAGGCGTAGCCGCCGTCGGCGGCGATGATTGGCCAGGTGAAGTAGGGCTCCTGCAGGTTCCACATGATGGCGCTTTTGCCTTTGGCGCGCAGCTGCTTATCCAGCGCCGGGATCTCTTCCCAGGTTTTCGGCGGCTGTTTGATCAGATCCTTGTTATAAATCAGCGACAGCGCCTCTACGGCAATCGGGTAGCCGATCAGTTTGCCGTCGTAGCGCACCGCATCCCAGGTGAACGGGAAAATCTTGTCCTGCAGCGCTTTGGACGGGTGGATCTCCGCCAGCAGGCCGGACTGCGCGTAGCCGCCGAAGCGGTCGTGCGCCCAGAAGATAATGTCCGGGCCGTCGCCGGTTGCGGCTACCTGCGGATATTTCTCTTCCAGTTTATCGGGGTGCTCGACGGTCACCTTGATGCCGGTGTCCTGCTCAAATTTTTTGCCGACCTCGGCCAGGCCGTTATAGCCTTTATCGCCGTTGATCCAGATGACCAGCTTGCCTTCTTCGATTTTGGCAAAGGCCGAGGATGAAAGCGCCAACGTCGTCAGCGCCGACAGCACCAGCGTGCGGGCGGCGGTAGTCATAGTACGAGTCATAGTCCAATCCTTCTGTGGGCACTGCGGTAAGTTGGCAAATAGTGGGCCACAACCGGCGTGCCGCTCATCCTCCTGTGCTCTACGCCCCATCGCTGAGTTATGTGATCCAGTTAACACTCCGTTCCATTCTGTGGCCTTCGGCACAAAAAATGCCGGCCGTTTTTGCCAAACGGATCACAGATTTGTCTGACGTGCGTCGCCGCTCCTCCCCGCGCTGCTTTCCTCATCCTCCCGTCTCCTCCCCCATGAAAAATCCGGCTGCGGATGATTACCCGCGGCGGCGATTCGCCCACCATCGGCCCATGACTTTGATTACCCGGGAGCATCCCGCAGAGCGCGGGGGGGACGGAGCGCGCTTCGTCCCTTTCACCCGGCACTGTAACTGCGAAAGCAGGGGAGTTACGCATGGCTAGCGTCACACTGCGCAGCGTTTATAAGGCCTTTGGCGAGGCCGTGATTTCCAGGGACGTCAACCTGACCATCGACGACGGCGAATTTGTGGTGTTTGTCGGGCCGTCGGGCTGCGGTAAATCGACGCTGCTGCGCATGATTGCCGGGCTGGAGGACATTACCTCCGGCGAGCTGCTGATCGGCGAGCGGCGGATGAACGAGGTGCCGCCGTCGGAGCGCGGCATCGGCATGGTGTTTCAGTCTTACGCGCTGTATCCCCACCTGTCGGTGGCCGACAACATGTCGTTCGGCCTGAAGCTGTCCGGCGCCAGCAAAGCGCAGATTGGCCAGCGGGTAAACCAGGTATCAGAAGTGCTGCAGCTGGCGCATCTGCTGGACCGGCGGCCGAAGGCGCTGTCCGGGGGGCAGCGTCAGCGGGTGGCGATTGGCCGCACGCTGGTGGCGGAGCCGGAGGTATTCCTGCTTGATGAGCCGCT
This sequence comes from Serratia sp. JUb9, assembly GCF_014298095.1. Classification (NCBI taxonomy): domain Bacteria; kingdom Pseudomonadati; phylum Pseudomonadota; class Gammaproteobacteria; order Enterobacterales; family Yersiniaceae; genus Serratia; species Serratia sp. JUb9. Next base: position 401,237 of record NZ_CP060416.1, read on the forward strand.
GTCCAACCTCGACGCCGCGCTGCGGGTGCAGATGCGCATTGAGATCTCCCGTCTGCACAAGCGCCTGCGGCGCACCATGATTTACGTCACCCACGATCAGGTCGAGGCGATGACGCTGGCGGACAAAATCGTGGTGCTGGATGCCGGGCGCGTGGCGCAGGTCGGCAGGCCGCTGGAGCTATATCACTACCCGGCCAACCGCTTCGTCGCCGGTTTTATCGGTTCGCCGAAGATGAATTTTCTGCCGGTGAAGGTAACGGCGGTAGAGCCGCAGCAGGTGCAGGTTGAACTGCCCAACCGGCAGTGGGTCTGGCTGCCGGTGGACGGCGAGCGGGTGGAGGTCGGCGCCAATATGTCGCTCGGCATTCGCCCGGAACACCTGCTGCCGAGCGGCGAGAGCGATGTGCAGCTCAGCGGCGAGGTACAGGTGGTGGAGCAGCTTGGCCACGAAACGCAGATTCATATCCAAATCCCGGCAATTCGTCAGAACCTGGTTTACCGCCAGAACGACGTGGTGCTGGTAGAAGAAGGCGCCACATTCGCCATCGGCTTGCCGTTACAGCGCTGCCACCTGTTCCGTGAAGACGGAACCGCCTGCCAGCGCCGCTATCGCGAGCCGGGCGTTTAAAGCGCCACGCACCCCGGCCTGTTCCGCGCGTGGTCGCTGCGGGCGCGCCGTGGGGAACGGTCTGTATAACAGGAGAATAATGATGACTACTCTGCGCAAACTTCCTCTGGCGTTGGCAGTCGCCGCCGGCGTGCTGACCACGCAGGCGATGGCGGTCGATTTTAAAGGCTATGCCCGTTCCGGCATCGGCTGGAGCGGCAGCGGCGGGGAGCAGCAATGCTTCCAGGCCACCGGCGCCGGCAGTAAATACCGTCTCGGCAACGAGTGTGAAACCTACGCCGAGCTGAAGCTGGGCCAGGAAGTGTGGAAAGACGGTGATAAAAGCTTCTACTTCGACACCAATCTGGCCTACTCGGTATCGCAGCGCAGCGACTGGGAAGACACCACGCCGGGCTTTCGTGAAGTAAACGTGCAGGGTAAAAACCTGATCGAATGGCTGCCTGGCTCCACCCTGTGGGCCGGTAAGCGTTTCTATCAGCGTCACGATGTTCATATGATCGACTTCTACTACTGGGATATCTCCGGCCCGGGCGCCGGTCTGGAAAATGTCGATCTGGGCTTTGGCAAACTGTCGATGGCGGTGACCCGCAACGGCGAATCCGGCGGCTCTTACGGCTATCTGTACAACGAGTGGGACGAGCGTCCGACGGTCAACGATGTGTTTGACGTGCGGCTGGCCGGGCTGGAAACCAACCCCGGCGGTACGCTGGAGTTAGGGGTGGACTACGGCCGCGCCAACGTGCAGGACGGTTACCACCTGGCGGACGGCGCGTCGAAGGACGGCTGGATGTTTACCGCCGAGCATACCCAGAGCATCCTGAACGGCTACAACAAGTTCGTCATGCAGTACGCGTCGGACGCCATGAGCTCGCAGAACAACGGCCGCAACGAAGGCTCCTCGGTCAACAATAACGGCAATATGTTCCGCGTGCTGGATCACGGCGCCATCGACTTTAATGACAAGTGGGCGCTGATGTATGTGGCGATGTATCAGGATGTCGACCGCGATAATGACAACGGCAGCACCTGGTACACCGTGGGCGTACGCCCGATGTACAAATGGACGCCGATTATGAGCACCCTGCTGGAAGCGGGCTACGACAACGTGAAATCCCAGCGCACCGGTGACCGCAACAGCCAGTACAAAATCACCCTGGCGCAGCAGTGGCAGGCAGGCGACAGCATCTGGTCGCGTCCGGCGATCCGTCTGTTCGCCACCTACGCCAAGTGGGATGAAAAATGGGGCTACGCCACCGACGATTCCGGCTCGGCCTACGCTTCCGGCACCGCCTATCGCGACAGCAGCGCGCACACCTTCAGCCGTGGCGACGATGATGAAGTCACCTTCGGCGCGCAGATGGAAATCTGGTGGTAACGACCGCACGCAGGGAAGGGGCCGGTGCCTCTTTCCCTCTCTGATTACCGGCGGCGCGGCGCTTGCCTGCCGACCGCCGGAAGGTATGGGGATATAACAATGAACAAAACTCTGTTGTCGTTTTATCTGTCCGCTGCGCTGGCCGTCAGCCTGTCGCCGGCCACCAATGCCGCGACGCCAGCCGATGTCGCCGTTGCGCCGGCCATCAGCGCCGCCGCGCTGCAAAACCTGCCCTGGCAGCCGCTGGTGCCGCCGGTGAAACAGGACGTGACGCTGAACGACGCCAGCCCGCAGATTCGTCAGGGCGATATTCAGGGCGCGGTAGCGGCGTATACGCTGCCGGCCGACCGTGGCTCACTGGAGATCACCCTGAGCAGCATCGCCAGGGATAATGCGCTGTATGCGCCGAGCGTACTGGTGCTGGATGAGCAGCGGCGCCCGGCGGCCTACTATCCCAGCAGCTATTTTCCGTACCAGCCGCCGGGCGTGATGTCGGCAGACCGGCTGGAGGGCACCATGAAGCTGACGCCGGCGCTGGGGCAAAAGCAGATTTACCTGCTGGTGTACACCACGCGGCAGGATCTGGCTAACACCACACGGCTGACCAATCCGGCGAAAGCCTATGCGCGCGGCGTCGGCAACGCGGTGCCGGATATTCCCGATCCCATTGCCCGCCACGCCGGCGGCGGTCTGCTGAAGCTGAAGGTCAGCGCCGAGCAGGGCAGCGGCAATATCATGATCGGCATGCTGCCTGCGGCGTCGAGCACGCCGCCGGTCACGGTCGGTGCCACGGCGCAGCCGGCCAGGGCGACGGCGTCCGCACCGGCGGAACCGATGCTGAACGACACCGAAAGCTACTTCAATAACGGCATCAGACAGGCGGTGAAGGCGGGAGATATCGACAAAGCGCTGAAGCTGATGAATGAAGCGGAAAAATTGGGTTCCACCACTGCGCGTAACACCTTTATCAGCAGTGTGAAAGGCAAGGGGTAATCCCCACGCTGCCGATGCTGGCTCGATGATTGGTGCGCTATGGCGCACCTTTTTTCGTTTGGCGGCCGTGCTTTTCCTGCCGGCGGGATACCACGAATCATTCTGCCGCTTTTAATTTTCTGCGTTACAATGGCCGCCTGTTAACCGTTTGTAGTGTCGATGATGTACGTTGTTGACGTATGTTGCCGACCGTTGGAGTAGAACAATGCCAGGCAATAGCGAATCCATTTTGCCCCCGCTGGAATGGCTCACCGAGCAGCATTCTCCCGTGCCCGCCGCGATCAATGACTGGCTGATGGAGCTGGGATCGATGACGCAGCGCTTCGAGAAACACTGTCGCTGCGTGCGGGTTGAGCCGCAGCGAGAGGGCTTTGTCAGCCGCGAGGAGCTGGGAGAAGAGGCGGAACATCTGCCGGACAGCCCGCGTTACTGGCTGCGCGAAATCGTCCTGCTGGGTGACGACCGGCCCTGGCTGCTTGGCAGAACGGTGATCCCGCTGGAAACGCTGACCGGCCCCGATCAGGCGCTGGTTGATTTGGGCACCGTGCCGCTGGGGCGTTACCTGTTCAGCAGCGATGCGCTGACCCGCGACTATATTTTGGTCGGCAGGCAGGATCGGCTGTGGGCGCGGCGTTCCCGCCTGCGGCTGGCGGGCAAACCGCTGTTGCTGACCGAACTGTTTTTACCTGACGCACCGCTATATGAAGCGGACGGCAGCGAACCGGCCTAAGGGGGAACGAGATCTTGGAAGGAAGCATTAGCCAAAGTAAATGGCGGGCCTATTGCCACCTGATGCGCATTGATAAACCGATCGGCACGCTGCTGCTGCTGTGGCCGACGCTGTGGGCGCTGTGGCTGGCGGGCGAGGGCGTACCGTCGTTCCCCATTTTGCTGGTATTTGTACTGGGCGTATTTTTAATGCGCGCGGCGGGCTGCGTGGTGAATGATTTTGCCGATCGCGCCTTTGACGGACACGTGAAACGCACCGCCAACCGTCCGCTGCCCAGCGGCCGGGTTACGGAGAAAGAAGCGAAAATTTTGTTTGTGGTGCTGGTGCTGATCTCCTTCGCGCTGGTGCTGACGCTCAATACCATGACTATCGCCCTGTCGCTGGCCGGGTTGGCGCTGGCGTGGATCTATCCGTTTATGAAGCGGGTGACCAATCTGCCGCAGCTGGTGCTGGGTGCAGCCTTCGGCTGGGGCATCCCGATGGCCTATGCTGCGGTGAGCGAATCGCTGCCGCTGAGCTGCTGGCTGTTGCTGCTGGCGAATATCTGCTGGACGGTGGCTTACGATACGCTGTACGCGATGGTGGACCGCGACGACGATCTGAAGATCGGCGTGAAATCCACCGCGGTGCTGTTCGGCCGTTTCGACAAACTGATTGTCGGCCTGCTGCAGTTCGCCACGCTGCTGCTGCTGTTGTGGATTGGTTACCTGTCGCAGCTGGGCGGAGCGTTTTACTGGTCGCTGCTGCTGGCGGGCGCGCTGTTTATTCATCAGCAACAGCAGATCGCCGGCCGCGACCGTGACGCCTGTTTCCGCGCTTTCCTGCACAACAACTACGTCGGGCTGGTGGTGTTTATCGGCGTGGTGCTGAGCTTTATCTGACGATACTGACGCCATGCGCTGATAAAAAAAGGCACCCGATTGATGGGTGCCTTTTTCGTTATGGCCGCGTCGGTTTATTCGGCGCTTTTGGCGTCCGTTTCGGCCGGCAGCGCTTCAGGTTCCGGCGGCGTGCTGACGCTTTCAATCGTCAGTTTGATCTCCGGGGTGATCAGGTCGCTCAGCATGGTGTAAACCTCCATGGTGTGCTCACGGATCGCATCGCCGATATCGTTGATGTAGCCTTCTTCGCGCAGCGTCGCCACCAGGGTGGAGAACACCGCCTTATCGAAGAACTCCGGCGCGTTGATGCCGTGCAGCACCGACAGACGCTGAGCCATAATGCGGCTCTCTTTTTCCAGCGCGCCGCGGTTGATGCTCGGGTTAGCGCTGAGGATCGACATGGTGATGGCGTAGCGCTGCAGCGTTTCACGCACGCCGGCCGCCAGCAGCTGCAGTGGACGGATGCGCGCGGCGTTGAGCGACAGCTCGTCGCCGTTGACGCAAATCAGCGACTGACGCGCCATTTCGTCGGTCAGCGTTTGCAGCACTTCCGGCAGCTGTTCCTTATCGTAATGCAGGAACAGTTCGGCCTTCAGCATCGGATAAATCAGGCCGATCTGGCGCAGCAGTTCGGCGCGCGAGACGTGGCGGTGATGCATCACAATGCTGGCGATCAGCGACGGCAGCACCAGCAGGTGGTGAATATTATTACGGTAATAGGTCATCAACACCGCCTGCTCACGCGGCAGGATGATGATATCGCCGATATTGTCCTGCTCCACCTCGAACTTGTTCATGTTGAGCGCGTGGTCCAGCAGCTCGGCCGGCGAATGGTCCGGCACCGTCACGTCGTCGGCGTACGGCGCATTGCGCATCAGCTGCAGATAGCAGTCCAACTGCTCGATCAGCTGTTCACGGGTCAGTGAACGCTGGCGCGAGGCCAGCAGCGCGGTCGAACACAGGTTCATGGCGTTGGCGGCGGCGGCGTTGTTGATACGCACCATGATTTTCGCCGCCAGATCGTTCACCGTCGGCGTCAGCCAGCTCGGGCGCTGCGCTTCGATCGGGTCGATGGAGTCGCGCCACTGCGGCACGTTCTGGTTCAGGTAGGGGGTCAGCGGCAGCGGTTCGCCGAAGTTGACGTAGCCCTGGCCCAGATTGCGCAGCTTACGCAGGCCGCGCAGCATCTGCAGCAGGCTCTCTTTCTCTTTGGTTGCGCCGCGCAGCTCCTTGGCGTAGGTGCCCACTTCCATCACGTGCTCGTAGCCGATGTAGATCGGCACCAGGGTGATCGGCCGGGTGCCGCCGCGCAGCATCGCCTGAATGGTCATCGACAGGGTGCCGGTCTTCGGCTCCAGCAGACGGCCGGTGCGGGAACGGCCGCCTTCGACGAAGTATTCCACCGAGTAGCCGCGGGTAAACAGCTCGCCGAGGTATTCGCGGAACACCGTCGAATAGAGCTTGTTGCCTTTGAAGGTGCGGCGGATAAAGAACGCCCCCAGCCGGCGGAAAATCGGCCCGGCCGGCCAGAAGTTCAGGTTGATGCCGGCGGCGATATGCGGCGGCACCAGCCCCTGGTGATACAGCACGTAGGACAGCAGCAGATAGTCCATATGGCTGCGGTGGCAGGGCACGTAGACGATTTCGTGGCCGTCCTGCGCCAGCTGACGCACGCGCTCGGCGTTGGTGACGTTGATGCCCTGATACAGCCGGTTCCAGGTCCAGCTCAGCACGCGGTCCGACAGACGTACGGTTTCATAGGAGAAGTCGGCGGCGATCTCCTCCATCAGCGCGATGGCGTTTTGCTGTGCCTTCTCGTGGGAGATCTTTTTGCTGCGCGCTTCGTCTTCCACCGCTTTTTCAATCGCCTTGGAGGCCAGCAGCTTGTTGAACAGATCCTGCCGCGCCGGCAGGCTCGGCCCTACCGCCGCCAGACGCTGACGTGAGAAGTGCATACGCGCGACGCGCGCCAGCTTCTGCGCGATAATTTTATCGGTGCCGTGTTCGGTCGCCATCTTGCGCAGTGACACGGTATTGGAGAAGCGCACGAAGCTGTCGCGGCCCAGCCATAAAATGGCGAAGAATTTCTGCACGCCGTTCAGCAGGCGCAGATGCGGGGTGCCCTGGCCTTCGCGCCCCGGAGAGCGGCCGAACATCACCGATGCCGGCAGCATCTGAATATCCAGCCCCGGGTTGTTGCGGTGCAGGTCCAGATAGTCGTGGAACAGTTTTACCGACTCTTCCTTCGGCGTGTAGTAGCGGAAGACGCGCGGGCCGTCGTGGATAAACACGTAGCTGGGCAGCACCGCGCCGTCGATCTCCAGCGGTTCGAGCGGATCGGGCAGATCCTGCGCCAGGCACTGGGCGCGCAGCGTCAGCAGATCAGCCTTGGAGTGGTAAGGTAAAACGTACAGAATCGGTCGTGAGGGATCGAGCCCCAGCTCCGTGACCGGATCCGCAGGGATAACTTTGCTTCTTACCAGCAGTTTGAGTGGTAGATTCAATAATTTATAATAAATTTTACGCCAACCTGACATAACTATGTGAAGCCTCTTGTTAGCAATGCGCCGCAAGCATACCAGAAAGCGGGTAACAGATCTGTGGTGTTAAAGAACCCCGAACCGTTAAAATTATGACTGACCTCTTGTAAAAGGCACACAGCAAAATGGCAAATCAAACAACCGGCTTGACCCGTATCATTAAAGCAGCGGGTTACTCGTATCAAGGATTAACGGCGGCCTGGCGCAATGAGGCGGCGTTTCGCCAGGAGGCGGTGGCGGTGGTTATCGCCGTGATTGTGGCGCTGTGGCTGGATATCGACGCCGTGGCGCGTATTCTGCTGATCGGCTCGGTGCTGCTGGTGCTGATCGTAGAGGTGCTCAACAGCGCTATTGAGGCGATCGTCGACCGCGTCGGCACCGACTACCATGAGCTGTCCGGCCGCGCCAAGGATATGGGATCGGCGGCGGTGTCGCTGAGTATTATCCTGGCGCTGTTCGTCTGGGTAACGCTGCTGTGGCGGCATTTCGCCTGATTTGCGAAGCAGTGCGCTAATCCCTGATTTTTATTCATTCTCCGGTTCCCAATCCGCGTTCACCTGTATATACTCACAGCAAGACTGTATAAACAAACAGGGGGCGGAATGAAAGCACTAACTACCAGGCAGCAAGAGGTCTACGATCTGATTCGCGAGCATATCTCGCAAACCGGCATGCCGCCAACGCGTGCCGAGATCGCGCTGCGTCTGGGGTTCCGCTCGCCTAATGCCGCCGAAGAGCACCTGAAGGCGCTGGCCCGCAAGGGCGTGATCGAGATCGTTTCCGGCGCCTCGCGCGGCATCCGCCTGCTGATGGAAGATGAAGACGGCCTGCCGCTGATCGGCCGTGTCGCCGCCGGCGAACCGCTGCTGGCGCAACAGCATATCGAAGGGCACTACAAGGTGGATCCGTCGCTGTTCAAGCCGAACGCGGATTTCCTGCTGCGGGTTAACGGCATGTCGATGCGTGATATCGGCATTCTGGACGGCGACCTGCTGGCGGTGCATAAAACGCAGGACGTACGCAACGGCCAGGTGGTGGTGGCGCGCATCGAAGACGAAGTGACGGTGAAGCGCTTAAAACGCAGCGGCAATCTGGTCGAGCTGCTGCCGGAAAACAGCGAATTCACGCCGATCAAGGTTGACCTGCGCGAACAGAATTTCACCATCGAAGGTCTGGCCGTCGGCGTCATCCGCAACGGTGACTGGATCTAAAGCGCATCCCCCCGCGTTTAATCGCCCCGGCCACGTCCGGGGCGATGTTATTTCTTATCTGACCCATCCTTTCTGCTACGGGAACATGTGACTATGCGCCTGCTTGCCTCCTTGACCAGCGACACGGACAAAGCCCTGTGGCGTTTGGCGCTGCCGATGATCTTCTCCAACATTACCGTGCCGCTGCTGGGGCTGGTGGATACCGCGGTGATCGGCCACCTCGACAGCCCGGTCTATCTGGGCGGCGTGGCGGTGGGGGCGATGGTCACCAGCTTCCTGTTTATGCTGCTGCTGTTTTTGCGCATGAGTACCACTGGACTGACGGCGCAGGCGCTGGGGGCGCAAAACCCGCAGGCGCTGGCGCGCGCTTTTATGCAGCCGCTGCTGCTGGCGCTGCTGGCCGGGCTGGCGATTGTGCTGCTGCGCCACCCGCTGATCGATCTCGCACTGCAGATCGTCGGCGGTGACGGCGAGGTGCTGACGCAGGCGCGCGCGTTCCTGGAGATCCGCTGGCTCAGCGCGCCGGCGGCGCTGGCGAACATGGTGCTGCTGGGCTGGCTGCTGGGCGTCCAGTACGTGCGCGCGCCGGTGATCCTGCTGATTGTCGGCAACCTGCTGAATATCGTGCTGGACCTGTGGCTGGTGATGGGGCTGGGCTGGAATGTGCAGGGTGCGGCCACGGCCACCGCGGTATCTGAATACGCCACCCTGCTGCTCGGGCTGTGGCTCAGCTGGCGCGTGATGCGCATGCGCGGCATTTCGCCGTCGATGCTGCGGCACGCCTGGCGCGGCAACGTGCGCCGTTTGCTGGCGCTCAACCGCGATATCATGCTGCGTTCCCTGCTGCTGCAGCTGTGCTTCGCTTCGCTGACCATTTTCGCCGCCCGCCTGGGCAGCGAGGTGGTGGCGGTCAACGCGGTGCTGATGAACCTGCTGACCTTTACCGCCTACGCGTTGGACGGCTTCGCCTATGCGGTTGAGGCGCACTCCGGGCACGCCTACGGCGCGCGTGACGACAGCCAGCTGCGTCTGGTCTGGCGCGCCGCCTGTCGTCAGTCCTGCCTGGTGGCGCTGGGCTTTGCGCTGGTGTACGCCTGCGCGGGGCAGCATATCGTCAATATGCTGACGTCGCTGCCGGAGCTGCGCGCACTGGCGGCCCACTATCTGCCGTGGCAGATGGTGCTGCCGCTGATTGGGGTATGGTGTTATCTGTTGGACGGCATGTTTATCGGCGCGACGCGCGGCGCAGAGATGCGCAACAGCATGGCGGTGGCGGCGGCGGGCTATGGCCTGACGCTGCTGAGTTTGCCGCTGTTGGGCAACCACGGGCTGTGGCTGGCACTGTGCGTCTTTCTGGGGCTGCGCGGCGCGGCGCTCGGTTGGATTTGGCACCGGCACCGCGTCAACGGCACCTGGTTTGCGCAGGGGAAGGCGGCTTAGCGTTATGCGCAGTAAGCCGCTTGGCGGGTTACTTCTTCTTCACCACGATGCTGTGGTCGTGATCGCAGTCATGCTGGCTGTCGCAGGCTTCCACCTCAACGCAGCCGGCGCACAGGCCGTGAGCTTCCACCACGCTGTGACGCAGCACAAAGCCGGATTCCTGCGCCAGCTTTTGCAGCGTCTCTTCCACGCCCTCCGTCGGGCGCTCGGTGACCTGGCCGCAGCGGTCGCAGATAAACAGCGCCGAGGTATGCATCGGTTCTTCGAAGTGGTGGCACAGCACGTAGCTGTTGGCCGACTCGACGCGGTGGATAAATCCCTGTTCCAGCAGAAAATCCAGCGCGCGGTATACCGTCGGCGGCTTGGCCTGCGGTTCCACGACGCGCAGCAGGTCGAGCAGATCGTAGGCGCTGATCGCACCGGGCTGCTGCGCCATCAGGCGTAACACTTCCAGCCGTTGTGGCGTCAGGCGCACATTGCGTTGCTGGCAGAGTCGTTCTGCCTGCGCGAGCAGCTTTTCCTGGTTGGTTGGGGTCATGGCGAATATCCCGGTACGTTAAAAATGTGATTTTACCATGCCTGCGGCAAATCACCGATAGCCGGTGGTTTTTCTTGTCGCTTCGACCACAAAAATAACCAATTTTCAGCAGGATAATGCCGCGCGCCGCGCCGGTTTCGCCTCAGCGGTGGTTTACGTTATAATCAGCGATTACTTTTTTGTCCGCCTGATGCTGAATAGATACCGTAATGACCGATTCGTTAACACCAGAACACTCTCCGCTTGCCGACTCAAACGGCACTGAACGGCCGTTTAGCGCGAGCCGCTTTTCCATCGCGCCTATGCTCGATTGGACCGACCGTCATTGCCGTTATTTCCACCGCCTGCTGAGCAAAGAGACGCTGCTGTATACCGAAATGGTGACCACCGGCGCGATCATTCACGGCAAAGGGGATTATCTGGCGTACAGCGACGAGGAACACCCGCTGGCGCTGCAATTGGGCGGCAGCGATCCGGCGGCGCTGGCGCACTGCGCCAGACTGGCGGAACAGCGCGGCTATGATGAGATCAACCTGAACGTCGGCTGCCCGTCCGACCGGGTGCAGAACGGTATGTTCGGCGCCTGCCTGATGGGGCAGGCCGCGCTGGTGGCGGACTGCGTTAAAGCGATGCGCGACGTGGTGTCGATTCCGGTAACGGTGAAAACCCGTATCGGCATTGACGATCAGGATAGCTACGCCTTCCTGTGCGATTTTATCGACACCGTCTCCGGCCGCGGCGAGTGCGAGACGTTTATCATCCATGCGCGTAAAGCCTGGTTGTCGGGCCTGAGCCCGAAAGAGAACCGCGAAGTGCCGCCGCTGGACTATCCGCGCGTTTATCAGCTCAAGCGCGACTTCCCGGCGCTGACCATCGCCATTAACGGCGGCGTCAAGTCGCTGGCCGAGGCGCAGCAGCACCTGCAGCACGTCGATGGCGTGATGATGGGGCGCGAAGCCTACCAGAACCCGGGCATTCTGGCGCAGGTGGATCGCGAACTGTTTGGCTCGCAGGCGGCGGTGCGCGACAGCGTAGAGGTGGTGGAGGCGCTGTATCCGTACATCGAGCACGAACTAGCGAACGGCACCTATCTGGGCCATATCACCCGCCATATTCTGGGTCTGTTCCAGGGGATCCCGGGGGCGCGCCAGTGGCGGCGCCACCTGAGTGAGAATGCCCATAAGGCGGGGGCCGACGTGCGCGTGGTGGAGCAGGCGCTCAGTCTGGTGCGTCAGCCGCGCAGTGAGGTGGCGTAATTCGCCGCTTATTACGCTAACTGTTGGTTATTTTCACCAGCTGCGTCGCGTCCTGCGGCGCAGCTTTCATTGCATTTCAACGGGTTGTCGATAGCATCAGGGTTGGCACGCTTCTTGTAATAACGTTGGCAGATGCCAGTTTTGCCAAGGAGCTTCCTTATCATGCTAGAAATTTTCTTTTTTATCGGCTTCGTGCTGATGCTGCTGGTCACCGGCGTTTCGCTGCTGGGTGTGTTGGCCGCGCTGCTGGTGGCCTCGGCCTTTATGCTGTTGGGCGGCCTGTTTGCGATGGTGGTTAAGCTGTTGCCGTGGCTGATTCTGGCGGTGGTTGGCGTGTGGATTTATCGCTCGTTGCAAAAGCCGCAAATACGGCGCTATTGATTTTTGCTGATTTATCAGTCAGTCATGATGAAAACAACGTAATAAGTCAGAGAGGGAATGCGGCAGAGATCACACCTTAAGGGATAAAACGCCGTTGTGATGCGTTTAACGTTCTTTTTGCGTTTAGCGGCTGTTAGGATGTGCGCCATAGCAGTGAAGTGATGCTGACAATTTCATCACCGTGCGAGGCAGCCCTAATAATAATCGTGTTGCAACAGCAACCTCTGTCTCATGCGGACTCTGCTCTACCCTACAAAACGCAGTATCAGAAAGGGCTCCTGAGGGAGCCCTTTTCTGTTATCAGCCTGGAATCAGCAGGCTGGAGCCGCTGGTCTGACGGCTTTCCAACAGCTGGTGCGCGCGCTGCGCGTCGCCCAATGCGAATTTTTGCTCGTCGTTCACTTCAACCTTGATGGCGCCGCTGCCAATCAGCGCAAACAGCTCATTGCTGGCATATTCCAGTTCCGCACGGTTGGTGATGTAACCGTTAAGGGAAGGACGGGTGACGTACAGTGAGCCTTTCTGATTCAGCAGCGCCAGATCGACGCCGGTTACCGGCCCGGAGGCGTTGCCGAAGCTGACCATCAGGCCACGGCGCTTCAGGCTGTTGAGCGAAGCCTGCCAGGTGCTTTTGCCGACCGAATCATACACTACGCCGACTTTTTCTCCGTTGGTCAGCGCCGCCACGCGTTCGGCAATATCTTCCTGCTGATAGTTGATGGTAGCCCAGGCGCCGGCCTGCTGCGCCAGCGCCGCTTTTTCCGCCGAACCGACGCTGCCGATCAGCCTGGCACCCAGCGCCTTCGCCCACTGACAGGCGATCAGCCCGACGCCGCCGGCGGCCGCGTGGAACAGGAAAGTTTCCCCCGGTTGCAGGTTATAGGTCTGCCGCAGCAGATAGTGCACGGTCAGGCCCTTGAGGAAGGAGGCCGCCCCCTGTGCAAAACTGATGTTGTCGGGCAGCAGCGCCACTTTTTCTTCCGGCACGTTGTGCACGTCGCTGTAGGCGCCCAGCGCCGCCTGCGCATACACCACACGGTCACCCGGCTTCAGCGCGCTGACGCCGGCGCCCACTTTGGTCACCACGCCGGCCGCTTCGGTGCCCAGACCGCTCGGCAGCGATGGCGGCGCGTATAAACCGCTGCGCACATAGGTATCGATGTAGTTGATACCTATGGCCCGGTTTTCAATCTGTACCTCGCCGGTGGCCGGATCGAGCGGTGTAAAATCAACGTATTGCAAGACTTCCGGTCCGCCGGTGGCGGAAAACTGAATGCGCTTGGCCATGGCTCCTCCTCAGTGTGCGCTGTCGCCGTTAGATCCTAATGTTAGGACATAGCGATGGGTCATTAATGTATACCCGTCATACTGCAAGTTACAGCGGTGTCGGCTGCGCTCAGTCCCCGAATCACCGATCTGAGTCAGCGCATCGGGATTGCTTCCCTTGCCGCTTGCCTGTAACTGGAATTATTTAGGGTATATACTGCCGCGTTGTCACTTCATAACAGGTAATGCGTCCCCACTATGGCAGGAAAGAAACCCACCAACAAATCTAACGAGGCTCAGGCACCGCGCGATCGCCAAATGGAAGGGCTGAAGATGCCGCCGCATTCGCTGGAGGCGGAACAGTCCGTGTTGGGCGGTTTAATGCTGGATAACGAACGCTGGGACAACGTGGCGGAACGCGTGGTCGCCAACGACTTCTTCAGCCGTCCGCACCGCCTGATCTTTACCGAGATGCAGCGCCTGCTTGAAATGAGCAAGCCGATTGACCTTATCACCCTGTCCGAATCGCTGGAACAGCGGGGCGATCTGGATTCCGTCGGCGGCTTCGCCTATCTGGCCGAGCTGGCGAAAAACACCCCGAGCGCCGCCAACATCGGCGCCTATGCCGATATCGTGCGCGAGCGCGCGGTGGTGCGCGAGATGATCGCGGTGGCCAATGAGATCGCCGACGCCGGCTACGATCCGCAGGGGCGCACCAGCGAAGATCTACTCGATCTGGCTGAATCGCGGGTATTCCAGATTGCGGAAAACCGCGCCAGTAAGGACGAAGGGCCGAAAAGCGTCGATCAGATCCTGGAAGCCACCGTTTCCCGTATCGAATCGCTGTACCAGACGCCGCATGACGGCGTCACCGGGGTGGATACCGGCTATCAGGATCTGAATAAGAAAACCGCCGGCCTGCAGCGTTCGGATCTGATCATCGTGGCGGCGCGTCCGTCGATGGGTAAAACCACCTTTGCGATGAACCTGTGCGAAAACGCCGCAATGCTGCAGGACAAGCCGGTGCTGATCTTCAGCCTGGAGATGCCCGGCGAGCAGATCATGATGCGTATGCTGGCCTCGCTGTCGCGCGTCGATCAGACCCGTATCCGTACCGGCCAGTTGGACGATGAGGACTGGGCGCGCATTTCCAGCACCATGGGCATCCTGCTGGAGAAGCGCAATATGTATATCGACGACTCCTCCGGCCTGACGCCGACCGAGGTGCGCTCGCGCGCCCGCCGTATTTTCCGTGAAAACGACGGCCTGAGCCTGATCATGATCGACTACCTGCAGCTGATGCGCGTACCGTCGCTGTCGGACAACCGAACGCTGGAAATCGCCGAAATCTCGCGCTCGCTGAAGGCGCTGGCGAAGGAGCTGCAGGTGCCGGTGGTGGCGCTGTCGCAGCTGAACCGCTCCCTGGAGCAGCGCGCCGACAAACGCCCGGTCAACTCCGACCTGCGTGAATCCGGCTCCATCGAGCAGGATGCCGACCTTATCATGTTCATCTACCGTGATGAGGTGTATCACGAGAACAGCGATCTGAAAGGGATCGCCGAAATCATTATTGGTAAGCAGCGTAACGGCCCGATTGGCACCGTACGTCTGACCTTTAACGGCCAGTGGTCGCGCTTTGACAACTATGCCGGCCCGCAATATGACGATGAATAATTAATCCTCAGCTAAGGAACGGAAATGAAAGCGGCAACCGCTGTAATCGACCGCCGCGCTCTGCGACACAACCTGCAACAGGTACGCCGTCAGGCGCCGAACAGCCGCCTGATCGCGGTTGTGAAAGCAAACGCTTATGGACATGGCCTGCTGGAAACGGCCCACACCCTGCAAGACGCTGACAGCTACGGCGTCGCGCGCATCGGCGAAGCGCTGATGCTGCGCTCCGGCGGTATCGTCAAACCGATCCTGCTGCTGGAAGGCTTCTTCTGCGCGGACGATTTGCCCGTTCTGGCGGCAAATCATATCGAAACCGCGGTACACAGCATCGAACAGCTTGAGGCGCTGGAGCAGGCAACCCTGCCGCACCCGGTGACGGTATGGATGAAGCTGGATACCGGCATGCACCGGCTGGGCGTGCGCCCGGAGCAGGCGGAAGCGTTTTATCAGCGCCTGTGCGCCTGCCGTAACGTGGCGCAGCCGGTGAATATCATGAGCCATTTCAGCCGGGCGGATGAGCCGGAATCTGACGCGACGCTGCGGCAAATCGCCTGTTTTGAACAGTTTGCCCGCGGCAAGCCGGGGCAGCGCTCCATCGCCGCCTCCGGCGGCACGCTGCTGTGGCCGGATGCACATAACGAATGGGTGCGGCCGGGAATTATTTTGTACGGCGTCTCGCCGCTGGAAAGCGGCGACGGCAGCGCCTTCGACCTGCAGCCGGCAATGACGCTGAAATCCAGCCTGATCGCAGTGCGCGAGCATCGGGCCGGCGAGCCGGTCGGCTACGGCGGCAGTTGGGTCAGCGAGCGCGATACCCGCCTGGGCGTGGTGGCGATAGGGTACGGCGACGGCTACCCGCGCAGCGCGCCGAGCGGCACGCCGATCTGGCTGAACGGCCGCGAAGTGCCGATCGTCGGCCGGGTGTCGATGGATATGATCTCCGTCGATCTGGGGCCTAACGCCGGGGATAAAGTAGGTGATGAGGCGATACTGTGGGGCGCCGCACTGCCGGTGGAGCGCGTCGCCGCCGCGACCGGCATCAGCGCCTATGAGCTGATCACTAAACTGACCCAGCGCGTGGCGATGGAGTATATCGGCGACTGAGCCTGCCTATGCCGTCCCGCTCAGGGGAACTGAGCGGGATGGGGTCATACCATCAGCTCCACCGGGATCTCTGTCAGCGACGTGCCGCTGATGCCGCTTTCCACCTGACGGAACACTTCCGTCATCATCGCGCCGACGTCCTGTTTCACCATCATGATATCGTCCCCCAGCATGGCGACGAACGGATCCCAGTCAAAACAGCCCATTGCCCGCCGCGGCTCGCCGCGCAGCATGCCCTGGCCGCTGAGAAAGCGAACCACGCCTTCCAGCGAAATGGTGGAGTTAACGAAAAACCCGCTCTGGGCGTCGCGGTGGCCGTGAAAATAGTTCTCCAGCGCCGCTTCCGCTTTTTCCGCCCGATAGCCGCACAGCAAAATATGCGTCTCGGGCACCGTCAGGCCGGCTTCCTGATGCGCGGCCAGAAAGCCTCGCAGGCGTTCCCGGGTATTGTGATCGCCGCCACGGCCGCCGATAAACAGCAGCGGGGCATTTGCCGGACTGTGTTGCAGCAGCCGGCGGGTCAGCGCGCGGGCACCGTCGAAGTTGGCGGAAATCACCGACGGCGCGCGGCTGCCGGGCAGATCCAGATTCAGCGTGGGCACGCCGGCATTGGCGCAGATCTCGGCGATTCTGTCCGGATCGGTGGCGCCGGTGACGATCATGCAGTCAACCTGCCAGGAGAGCATGGTTTTGGCGGCTTCCGCCTCCAGCACCGGATCGCGCCGGGTGCAGGTAATCACCGGGAACAGGCCGCGTTCGCGCGCCATCTCCTCGAATTTCTCGACAATCGAGCCGAAATAGCGGTTATCGTACTTCGGTACGATCATGCCGATGGTTTTGGAACGCGCGCTGCGCAGCAGGCTGGCCTGTCGGTTGACCGCATAGCCTTGCTCCTCGGCAATCCGCGTCACCTTTTCCGCCAGGCTGGCGCTGATACGGCGTTTTTTCCAGCTGCCGTTCAGGATCGCGCTGACCGCGCTGGCGGATACGCCGCTGAGCGCAGCCAGATCGTAGATGGTGGTTTTCTTGTTTTTGCCGATCTCGCTCACAGATCCCAATCCTCTAATCACATTTCTTTTGCTGATTGCCGCCGATGATGATAATTAAGCTTCATCGATTGAGCAATGTGTTGCGCATCGTGCGCCAGATAGTCCGCCACGGTGGTATTGCGGCGGCACATCAGGGTAAATCGTTACCGGCTCAACAGTAAACATCAATATTTTCACTGTGTTAAATACGTCCTGCGCGCAGATGTCGCGCGCTCTGCGACCTGACAACGGTATAAGGATTATAAGATGAACGCTTCTGTCTTCTCTATGAATACTTCCCTGGCGGGCAAAGTCGCCGCCGTCACAGGCGCTGCGTCCGGTATCGGGCTGGAGTGCGCCAAAATCATGCTGCAGGCCGGCGCCAAAGTGGTGCTGATCGATCGCGATGCGGACAAACTGCACGAGGTGGTCGGCGAGCTGGGCGAGCAGGCGCTGCCGCTGCAGGTTGACCTGATGGACGGAGCCCAGGTGGACGGCATTCTGGCGCAGATCCTCAAACTGGCCGGCCGGCTGGACATTTTCCACGCCAACGCCGGCGCCTATATCGGCGGCGCGGTGGAAGAAGGCGACCCGGACGTGTGGGAGCGGGTGCTGAAGCTCAACACCAGCGCGGCGTTTCGCAGCGTGCGAGCCGTGCTGCCGCACCTGATCGCGCAGAAGTCCGGCGACATTATTTTTACCAGTTCCATCGCCGGCGTGGTGCCGGTGGTGTGGGAACCCATCTATACTGCTTCTAAATTCGCCGTGCAGGCGTTCGTCCACTCGACCCGCCGGCAGGTGGCGCAGCACGGCGTGCGCGTCGGCGCGGTGCTGCCCGGCCCGGTGGTGACCTCGCTGCTGGATGACTGGCCCAAAGAGAAAATGGAAGAAGCGCTGGCGAACGGCAGCCTGATGCAGCCGATTGAGGTCGCCGAGTCGGTGCTGTTTATGGTGACGCGCTCGCCGAACGTGACGGTGCGCGACCTGGTCATTCTGCCGAACAGCGTCGATCTCTGAGCCACTATTTAGCGAAAGGTAACCAGATATGAGCAGTAAAGCCAGATACCTGATTGGCGTTGACGTCGGTTCCGCCAGCGCGCGGGCGGGAGTGTTTGATGCAGACGGTAATCTGCTCGCCTCCGCCAAAAAGAACATTGCCACCTTTCACGCCAGCGGCCACCGGGTTGAACAGTCCGGCAATGATATCTGGCGCGCGGTGTGCCACTGTGTCAGGCGCGCGGTGACGCAGTCCGGCATTGAGCCGGCCGCGGTGGCGGGCATCGGCTTTGACGCCACCTGTTCGCTGGTGGTGGTCGGTGAGGAGGGCGCGCCGCTGGCGGTCAGCCCGGGCGGTGAGGCGGAGCGCAATATCATCGTCTGGATGGATCACCGCGCCGCACAACAGGCGGACGCCATCAACGCTACGGCGCATCCGGTGCTGAAATACGTCGGCGGGCGCATCTCGCCGGAAATGGAAATACCCAAGCTGCTGTGGCTGAAGCAGCATCACCCGGAAACCTTCACGCAGGCCTGGCAGTTCTTCGATCTGACGGACTATCTGACCTGGCGCTCTACCGGCGATCTGGCGCGTTCGCAGTGTACGGTCACCTGCAAGTGGAACTATCTGGCTCATGAAAACCGCTGGGATGCCGACTATTTCCATACCGTCGGCCTGCCCGAACTGGCGGAGGCGTCGTTCGGCCGCATCGGCCAGCTCATCGTGGAGCCGGGAACGCCGTGCGGGCAGGGGCTGTCGGCCCAGGCGGCCGAGGATATGGGGCTGCCGCAACATACGCCGGTGGCGGCCGGTATGATCGACGCGCACGCCGGCGGCATCGGCACGCTGGGGGTGGACGGCTCGCCGGAAGAGAAGCTGGCCTATGTGTTCGGCACCTCCTCCTGCACCATGACCTCCACCCGCACGCCGGCCTTCGTGCCGGGCGTCTGGGGGCCGTATTATGCGGCGATGGTGCCGGGCTTCTGGCTGAGCGAGGGCGGGCAGAGCGCGGCGGGCGCGGCGATTGATCGCCTGCTGGAGCTGCATCCGGCGTCGGCGCAGGTGAAGGCGCAGGCCGAGGCGGAAGGGCTGCCGCTGCCGGTTTATCTGGCGGATCTGGCGATGAACAGGTTCGATGCGCTGTCCGACGCGGTGCAGTGCGCCCGTGAGATGCACGTGGTGCCGGAGTTTGCCGGCAACCGGGCGCCGCTGGCGGATCCTTATGCTCGCGCGCTGATCTACGGCCTGGATATGGATCGCGATCTGGACAGTTTGATTGCGCTGTATATCGCCGGCGTGTGCAGCCTGGGCTACGGGCTGCGGCAGATCATCGATGCACAGCGTGAGAACGGCATTGCAACGCGTGATATCGTTATCAGCGGCGGCGCCGGCCAGCATCCGCTGGTGCGTCAGCTGATTGCCGACGCCTGCGGCTGCTCGGTGCTGGCGACCAAATCGGAGGAGCCGGTGCTGCTGGGCTCCGCCATTCTGGCCGCGGTTGCCGGCGGGCTGCGTGCCTCGGTGAGCGACGCCATGCAGGCGATGACCGCCCGCGAGTGCGAATATTCACCCAACGCGGCGTATGCGGCGCTGCATCGCCGCCGCTATCAGGCGTTCCAGCTGCTGCAGCAGACGGCGAAAAATATCCGCGAAGATCGCTACTAATACGCCGTCTTGCACATGGGCGGTGGGGACGTTATTTCTTCACCGCCAGCCACTTATCAATAATTTTCTGGTACTCGCCGCTGGCTTTGGTCAGGTGCAGCCACTGGTCGACGTACAGCTTCCAGCTTAAGTCGTCACGCGGCAGCATGTAGGCCTTCTCGCCGTACTGCATGGGCTTTTTCGGGTTAACGGCGCACAGCTTCGGGTAGCGCTTTTGCTGATACAGCGCTTCGGAGGCGTCGGTGATCATCACGTCGGCCTTGCGATCGACCAGCTGCTGGAAGATCCCCATATTGTCGTGCGACAGCGTCAGCTTCGCTTTCGGCAGGTGCGCGCGGGCGAAGGCCTCATTGGTGCCGCCGGCCGGCTCGATCACCCGCACCGACGGTTTGTTGATCTGGGCGATGGTGCGGTATTTCTTCACGTCGCTGCAGCGCACCAGCGGGATCTTGCCGTCGGTATCCAGTTTTTCCGCGAAGAAGGCCTGTTTTTGCCGTTCCAGCGTAACGGAGATACCACCCATCGCGATATCGCACTTGCCGGCGTTAAAGTCCTGCATCAGGGTTTTCCAACTGGTTTTGACCCACTTCACCTCGGCACCGAGGCTTTTGGCCAGCGACTGGGCCATCTCGATATCGATGCCTTCATAGCCGCCTTTTTCCGGCAGAAAGGTGTAGGGCTTGTAATCGCCGGTGGTGCACACTTCCAGCTGCTTTTGCTGTGTCACCTTATCCAGGTGCGACTGGGCGCTGGCGCCGCCGGCGGCGAGTAGTAAGGCGAGAGGCGCTAATTTTTTCATCATTTTCCCTTTCTTATACATTCGTGGATTTATGCGTCGGTTAGCCGTGGGTTGTGGTTGGTTTGCGTGAATTATCCGTTTTTTATGCCGCCGATAAACGGCGTCAGTCTGATTTGCTGCTACGCAACGCGCATTCTCTGACGCGGAACGATAACAACACGAAAAAAACTGATAGTCTGAACGTCAATATTTCTTAACACAGTTTACAGGTGGCTATGTACAACATTGACGATTTTGATATGAAAATCCTGACGCTGCTACAAGCCAACGGCCGACTGACCAACCAGGAACTGAGTGAGCTGGTGGGGCTGTCCGCGTCGCAGTGTTCCCGGCGGCGCATCAGCCTGGAGCAGGCGCAGCTGATCCGCGGCTACCATGCGCGGCTGGCCCCCGAGGCGGTGGGGTTGGGCATGGTCGGGCTGATTGAGGTGAGCCTGACCAACCACGGACCGGAACAGGTGGACAGTTTTCATTACATGCTGGAGCATACGGAAGCGGTGCTCGACGCCTATAAGACCACCGGCGACGCCGACTATCTGCTGAAAGTGGCCGTCGCCGATCTGGCCGCGCTGAGCGAGTTTATCAGCCAGACGCTGCTGACCCACCACAGCGTGGCGCACGTCAAGACGGCGGTGGTGCTGAACCGCATTAAAGAAAACGGCCTGCTGCCGGTGGCGCGTTAAGCCCCCTGTTGCTGAGCATTTTTTACCGCGGTGGCCTGGCAAGCTAACCACACTTTTTATGGTGGATATTTCCCCGCGGATAGCGTCTATATTAGGTGCATTGGCGTGTGCGTATGCTGTCGGCGCGCCGGTCTCTGTACCTTAAAAATAACTAAAGCAAGGAGAACAACACCGTGTTCCAGAACGTTGATGCCTATGCCGGCGACCCGATACTGTCGCTGATGGAGAAGTTCAAACAGGATCCGCGCGAGCATAAGGTAAACCTGAGCATCGGCCTGTATTACAACGAGCAGGCGATTATCCCGCAGTTGCAGGCGGTCGCCGCCGCCGAGGCGCAGCTGAGCAGCGCCGATCACGGCGCCTCGCTGTATCTGCCGATGGAAGGCCTGCAGCCTTACCGCAGCGCTATCCAGCAGCTGCTGTTCGGCGCCGATCACCCGATGCTGCAGCAGGAGCGCATTGCAACGGTGCAGACCGTCGGCGGCTCCGGCGCGCTGAAGGTGGGGGCCGATTTCCTGCATTACTATTTCCCGAATTCGCAGGTGTGGGTCAGCGATCCGACCTGGGAAAACCACGTGGCGATTTTCAGCGGCGCCGGCTTCAAGGTGAATACTTACCCGTACTTCGACAGCGAAAGCCTGGGCGTACGTTTCGACGCTATGCTGAGCACGCTGAAAACGCTGCCGGCGCAGGGCATCGTGCTGCTGCACCCGTGCTGCCATAACCCGACCGGCTCCGATCTGACGCCGGCGCAGTGGGACGAGGTGGTGAAGGTGCTGGCCGAGCGCGAGCTGATCCCATTCCTCGACATCGCCTATCAGGGCTTCGGCGCCGGCATGGAGCAGGACGCCTACGCCATCCGCGCCATTGCCACCGCGGGGCTGCCGTGCCTGGTGAGCAACTCGTTCTCGAAAATCTTCTCGCTGTACGGCGAGCGCGTGGGCGGGCTGTCCGTGGTGTGTGAGAGCAGCGAAGCCGCCGGCCGCGTGCTGGGCCAGCTGAAGGCGACCGTACGTCGCAACTACTCCAGCCCGCCGAACTTCGGCGCGCAGGTGGTGGCCAAGGTGCTGAACGACGCGCAGCTGAAGCAGCAGTGGCTGGATGAAGTAGAAAGCATGCGCGCCCGCATTCTGGAGATGCGCCAGACGCTGGTGAATGCGCTGAAGAGCGCGCTGCCGCAGCGTAATTTCGATTACCTGCTGCAACAGCGCGGCATGTTCAGCTACACCGGCTTAAACGCGCAGCAGGTCGACCGCCTGCGTGAAGAGTTCGGCGTGTACCTGATCCACAGCGGCCGCATGTGCGTCGCCGGTCTGAACCACCGCAACGTGCATCAGGTGGCGGAAGCAATCGCCGCCGTGCAGTAAGTCATAAAATAGAACGGGGGCGATATCGCTATCGCCCCGTCCCGTCAGCCGCGCCGCTATTTGTCGGCGCTGCCTTGCGCCATCTGCGGCGGCAGCTGCAGCAGGCTGCGTTTCTCCGCGACCTCATCCTTCGTTATGGCCGGCGCCGCATTGCCCCAGCTATTGCGGATGTAAGTCGTCACCGCCGCCACCTGTTCGTCCGACAGCTTCCAGGCAAAGCTCGGCATCGCGCCGCTGGTGGGATTGCCCACGGTCACCGCGCCACGGCCGCCCTGCAGAACGGTGGTCACCAGCGATGCGGCGTCCGGCGCCATAATCGCCGGGTTGCCGGCCAGGCTGGTGGCCAGGTTCGGGATGCCTTTGCCGTCGCTGTTATGGCAGGCGGTACAGTTAGCGGCATAGACGTTGGCGCCCATCTTCATCTGTGCGCTGTCTGCGGCCAGCGGTGCCGGTTTTTGCCGTTCCGATCCCGGCTGGGATTTAAGATACACGGCGATGGCGCGCAGGTCCTGCTCCGTCAGGTGCTGGGTAGAGTTGCTGACCGCCTCCGCCATTGGGCCGGAGGCGACGGCGACGTGGTTGCTGCCCAGCCTGAGGTAGTCCACCACCTGATCTTCCGTCCACTCGCCGATGCCGGTGTAGCGGTTGCCGGTGATTTCCGGCGCGTACCACTCGCCCAGATTGCCGCCCTGCAGATAGGCGGAGGTATCCCCGCCGATGAGGTTCTTCGGCGTGTGGCAGGCCGCGCAGTGCTCCAGTCCCTGCACCAGATAGGCGCCGCGGTTCCACTGTGCCGACTGGCCGGCATCCGGCGTAAAGCCGCTGTTGTCGAAGAACAACAGGTTCCAGCCCATCATCGCCAGACGAATGTTGTACGGGAACGGCAGCCGGGTTTCCGGCACCTTGTTTTTCACCGGCTTGACCGAACGCATATACAGCCACAGGTCGTGCATATCGGCGTCGCTGACTTTGATATAGGCGTTGTACGGCATCGCCGGGTAGAGGTTTTCCCCCTGTTTGCCCTTGCCGTGGCGCACCGCGCGGAAAAAGTCGCGTTCGCTCCAACTGCCGATACCGTCTTCAACGTCCGGGGTGATGTTGCTGGCGTAAATACCGCCGAAAGGCGTGTCGATCCGATAGCCGCCGGAGAACGGCTGCTTGCTGCCCGGCGCGGTATGGCAGGCCACGCAGTCGCCGGCAATTGCCACGTATTTGCCGCGTATCACCGCCTGCGCATCCGCCGCGGACGGCGGCTGGCTGGTCAGCGTCCGGTCGTCCGCCACGTTATCGGCGCTGGCATCGCCGTTTTTCCACAGTAGCCCAACCACCACGGCGGCGGCGACCACGGCGATCCCGCCTGCAATTTTGATTTTTTTCATCTCACACCTTTACCAGCGGGCCGGGGTTTTTGACGTACTGTTCGATAATCGCTTTCGCCGTCCACAGGCTCAGCGCGCCGATGGTGCCCGTCGGGTTGTAACCGGCGTTGTTAGGGAAGGAGGAGGCGCCCAGCACGAACAGGTTATGCATGTCCCAGCACTGCTGATAGCGGTTCAGCACGCTGGTTTTCGGATCGCTTCCCATTACCGCGCCGCCGATGGTGTGATCGCTGGCGAGGTTGTACGGCGAGTAACGGCCGGAGGCAGAGTTGGTGCCGATGACGATCTTGGCGCCCATCGCCTTGCCCAGCTCCACGCTTTTCTCTTCGATAAAGCGGGCGGTGCGGCGGTCGTTTTCGTTGTAGTCAAAGGTGACGCGCAGCAGCGGGTTGCCGTTATCGTCCGTGTATTCCGGATCCAGATCGAGGTAGTAATCTTCGTGCGAGTAGCTGGTGCCCTGGCCGAAGATAAAGGAGCCGTTCTGGAAGGCGTGGGTGTAAGCTTTTTTCCATGCCTTGCCCCAGCGTGGCGTGCCGGGCGGCAGCGCGTCGGCATTGCCGATCGGGCGTGCGCCGCGGGCGACCACCAACAGGCCGGCGCCGCCGATAAAGCCCAGTCCGCTGTGGTCGAAATTATCGCCGTTATAGTCATCCACCTGCTGCGACAGCGCGCCGGCGCCGATAAACGGGTTAAGGTTTTCGTCTTCGAAGAACAAATTGGCGCCGGCCACCGTCTGGAAGCTGTAGGCGCGGCCGACCACGCCGGTTTTACTGACGGGATCGTAAGGCTGGCCGATTTTCGACAGCAGCAGCAGGCGCACGTTCTGCATCTGGAACGCCGACAGCACTACGATATCGGCTGGTTGTTCCCACTCTTTTTTATTGCGGTCCAGATAGGTGACGCCGGTGGCGGTTTTGCCGTCAGCGGCCTTGTTGACCCGCACCACCGCCGAGTCGGTGAGCACGGTAAAGTTCTCGCGCTGCATCAGGGCCGGCACCACGCAGGCGTTGGGGCTGGATTTGGAGAAGTTGCCGCAGCCGTAGTACAGGCAGTAGCCGCAGTAGGTGCAGGGACCCATGCGTACCCCCAGCGGGTTGACGTAGGCGCGGGAGGTCTGGCCCGCCGGCACCATAAACGGGTTCAGCCCCAGCGACGTGGCCGCATCGCGGAACAGGTCGGTCAGGCGCAGTCCTTCCAGCGGCGGCAGCGGGTATTCGCTGCTGCGGTTGCCTTCAAACGGGTTGCCGCCCGGGATAATTTCGCCGTTCAGCTTGCCGGCCTTGCCGGAGACGCCGGCGATCTTCTCGAAGCGGTCGTAGAATGGCTCCAGCTCGTCATAGGTAACGCCCCAGTCCTGCAGAATCAGACCGTCGGCGATCTGCTGTTTGCCGTAGCGCTCGACGGTCTGGGTGTACGGCTGCAGGTCGAACGGCGTAAAGCGCCAGGCCATGCCCGCCCAGTGGGTGCCTGAACCGCCCACGTTATACCCCAGCTCGTTCAGGTTCCAGTCGCGGGTCGGCAGCGCTTTTTCGCTGCGGTGGTTGCGGAAGGTGGTGGTTTCCACCGCAGGCGGCAGCAGCATGCTGCGGCGGGTATCCCAACGCAGTTCATCGGTATCGATGGAGGGTGGAAAATCGGTGGCGGTTTCAAACCAGGGGCCGCGTTCGATGGCGACGACGTTTAATCCGGCGCGGGTCAGCTCTTCGGCGATCAAAGAACCGCACCATCCCAGGCCGACGATAACCACATCGGCTTTTGGACGTACATTTTTCATAGTTGGACTCACAATTGCTCGGCGCGACAGCGGCGCGGGATCAAAGCGTGTTATCGATTAAACTGGTGGGGATGATGTTCAGCTTTTGCCCTTTCTTACCGAGCAGATCGCGGAAGTCATAGCGCGCGCCCGGGAAACCAATCATTTTCCAGCTGGTCATGTCTTTATTGCCGCCGTAAATCGGATCGGCCAGGAAGCCTTCGCGTACGTTTTGCAGCAGCAGCTCAAACAGCACCTTGGTTTCCACCTGCGGGCCGAGATCGTAGCGGTCGGTCTCCATGGCGTGCAGGATGCGCTCCTGCTGCTGTTGGTCGAGGGCGATAAAGTCCTTACCGAACTGCGCCCTGGTGGCGCTATCCAGCGCCGCCAGGCCCTGGCGGTAACGCTGCGCCGGCGTCAGCGGCGACTGCGGCCCCTGCTGCGGGGTGCCTTTGACAAAACGTCCCAGCCGGTAGAGAGCGACGGCGTTGCCGTAGTCGCCCGCCAGCTGACGGTCGATAAAGGTGGCGCAGCCGGCCTCTTTGCCGCCGAGGCTCAGTTCATCGGCCGGAATAAAGCGCTCGGCGATGATGGCGACGGTATCGAATTCATGCTGCGTGAAGTACTGCAGGCCGCCTTGGCGCGGCGGCGCTGGTGGCGTGTTGATGTCGCCGGGGTTCCAGGGTTGCCCGCCGTTGATGACGTCGGCCTGTGCCGTAGGCAACGACGAAGCCACCCCCAGCGCGACCACTGAGGTGAGAAATTCTCTGCGTTTCATAAATTCCCTGCCGATTAATTGCTCAAAAACTATTTTTTTATTTTTTCACGTTTCACGTCCGCGCCATGAACGGGGGACGCGCCCAGCGCTGTTTTTTACATGCGAATAAAGAAATTAATAAAGTGTTAACAACGCGGCGAGAATAATTTCTTCCGTGTCGGCAGGGAAGGTTTTCGTTGATGGTTTTCCATCATCGGCCCGGTTTCCTTCCCGCTTTTGGCTTCCTATAGTGAGTTCACGTTGTCCTGACAGTACGCCGTCCCGCTCATCAAACACACGAGGAGAGCCTTATGTTTCCCACCGCCTTACCTCAGCCGACGCGGCTAGCGCCTGAAAGCATTCCCGTTCTGCGCTGGGGGATTATCGGCCCCGGCTGGATTGCCGACCATTTCGCTGCGGCGCTGCGCGGCCAGACCCGGCAGCAGCTGGTGGCCGTGGCGGGACGCAGCGCCGAGAAAACGGCGGCGTTCGCCGCGCGCTGGGATATTCCCCAGACCTGTCAGAGCCTTGGCGAGATGCTGGCGCTGAACCAGCTGGATGTGGTTTACGTCGCCACGCCGCACAACCATCACTTTCCTGACGCCATGCGGGTGCTGCAGGCCGGTAAACACGCGCTGATTGAAAAGCCGCTGGCGCTTAACGCCCGTGAGGGGCGGGCGCTGCGGGATGAAGCGCGGGCGCGTGGCCTTTTCTGTCTGGAGGGGATGTGGTGCGACTTTACGCCGAAATATGATGTGCTGCGCCAGCTGCTGGCCAACGGCGATCTGGGGGATCTGCACACCCTGATTGCCGATCACGGCGAGTTCTTCACCCCGGAACACCGTATTTTTAATGCCGACCTGGCCGGTGGTCCGATGCTGGATCTGGGCAGTTACCTGATATCATTCAGCATCGGCATTGCCGGCGATGTGCCGGAGGCGATCGTCGCGTACGGGCAGCCCGCGCCGGGCGGGGTAAACGGCCAAGCGTCGATGCTGTTTAACTACGGCAACGGCATGCAGGCGGTGCTGAATACCACGCTGTTCAGCCATACCTCCGGTGCGGCGACGATCGCCGGGCGCGACGCCACGCTGTATCTGGACGGGCAGTTTTACGCACCCGGCGACTTCACGCTGCAGTCCAGCCAGGGCAACCGACGGCTGCATTGGCAGGACCGGGGCGGACGCTATGTACAATTGAGTTATGAAATTGAGCATGTGGCGTGGTGCATCGGACAGGGGCTGACGGAGTCGCCGGTGCGCCCGCTGGATACCTCGCTGATGACGCTGCGCACGATGGATGAAGTGCGCCGCCAGCTGGGTATCGTCTTTAACGAAGAGCGCGCGGCGGCACGGCTGGCTTAGCCCGCCGCGCGGGGAGCAGAGATGAAGAAGTTAACCATCGGCAGGCTGGCGCAGCTGGCCGGCGTCGGCGTGGCGACGGTGGATCGGGTGCTGAATGAACGCGGCGGCGTAGCGCCGGAGACGGCGCGCAAGGTATTGCTGGCCGCGCGCGAGCACGGTTTTAACCGGGTATTGCCCGAGGCGTACCAGCACCCCTGGCGCATCGAGGTGATTCTGAGCGGCAACGGCTCATTTTTTTTCAAAAAGCTCGATAACAGTTTCAGCGAACTGGCCGGCGCGCTCGGCTACCGCCGGGTGACGCTGCACCGGACGTTTATCTCTGAATCCCACCCGGTCAGGCTGGCCGAGCATATCATGGCGTGCAGCCGTCAACGGGACGGCATTATCGTGTTTGCGCACGACCACCCTGCGGTCTATGCGGCGCTGGCCGACTGCCGGGCGCGGGATATTCCGGTGATCACCATCGTGACCGATCTGCCGCATGCCGAGCGCCTGTGCCACGTCGGCGTCAATCAGCTGCAGGCGGGCCGCACCGCCGGTTTGCTGATGGGGCGCACCCTGAAGGCGCCGGGCGAGGTGGTGATGGTCAGCGGCCGCAGCGACTACAGCGCGCACCGCCAGCGCATTGAGGGCTTCCGGGCGGTGCTGCGCCAGCGCTTCCCGCAGATTGACCTGAAAGAGGTGCTGGTGGGGCGTGACGAACGCCATACCATCCGGCGTCTGCTGGCGGAAACGCTGAACAAAAACGGCCATATCGTCGGGCTGTATAACACCGGTTCCGGCAACACTGAAATCAGCGCCGAGCTGGCGAAGCACCGGCTGCTGGGAGAGTGCGTCTATATCACCCATGAGCTGTACAGCCTGACGCGCCGGCTGTTGGATAACGACAGCCTGTCTTATGTGATCGACCAGGATGCCCGCCAGCATGCGCAGCTGGCGATCGACCTGATGCTGGGCCAGCTGGGAGGCGGCGACGCCGTCGACATGTACCAGAGCGGGAAGGTAGATTTTAAAATCTTCACCGCAGAAAATTGCGAGTAGGGCGTATGTCCCCGGCGTGAAAAGCGTGGTATCTCCCTCAATTCCTTCTATGCTACAAAATGTAGCCAGTATTCTTGACGGCGGCTGCGCCGCTTCGCCACGGACGCGCGGCGCAGCACGCCGGACGACGGACATTTATCGAGGGACTAACTCCATGAATTCTTCAGCATTATTGCAATATTGCATGGCGAAACCGGGCGCGCAGCAGAGCGACCAGAATCAGTGGCAGGCCAGCCAGGTGAAGGTCGGCGAGGTGATGTTCGCCATGGTGTGGGAGATTGAGGGCCGCCCGGCGCTGGCGGTGAAATCCAGCCCGGAGCAGGCGGAAAATCTGCGTGAGCTGCATCCGGAAATTGTCCCCTGCGAGCATCTGAACAAGGCGCACTGGAATGCGGTCTATCTGGACGGCGGCCTGCCGGACTCGCAGTTTTATACCCTGATTGACGGTTCGTACCAGCTGGTGCTGTCGGGGCTGCCAGAGCAGGTGCGCCAGGGGCTGCAGGCCTGACTACGGCCATTTTCCCATGTACGCCTCTTCAACGGCCTTCAGGCGAAGGTGTGATCGTTAACACACATTGGGAACGTTCCCTTTCTCATCATCGACGCAAGCGTCTAGGCTGATGGCCGTAGAGCGAATCGCAAAAGGGAGCGTCTGATGGCTACAAGTGAAGAAAAATGCAAGATGATCGCCGGTGAACTGTATGACGCCGGCGATGAGCTGCTGCGCAGTGAACGCCTGCGGGCGCGCCAACTGCTGCATCAGTACAACCATTGCGCACCGCAGGAGGGCGAGCAGCGCAGGCAGTGGCTGACGCAGCTGCTGGGGCAGTATCAGGGCGGCACCATCGAACCCAGCTTCCGCTGCGACTATGGTTACAACATCTATCTGGGAAAAAATTTTTACGCCAACTTCGACTGCGTGATGCTGGACGTCTGCGAGGTGCGCATCGGCGATAACTGCATGTTGGCGCCGGGCGTGCACATCTATACCGCGACGCACCCGCTGGATGCGGCAAGCCGCGTCGGCGGTGCCGAGTACGGCAAACCGGTGACCATCGGTGATAACGTGTGGATCGGCGGACGGGCGGTGATCAACCCCGGTGTGGCCATCGGCGATAATGCGGTGATTGCCTCAGGCGCGGTGGTGACCAAAGACGTGCCGGCCAACTGCGTGGTGGGCGGTAATCCGGCGCGTATCCTGAAGCGGCTGTAAAAGTCGGGCGCCGCAGCGGGCGCCCGTGGTGCGCTTAGGCGCGCAGCGAGTCGATGTCCACCACAAAGCGGTATTTCACATCGCTTTTCAGCATGCGCTCATAGGCTTGGTTGATCTGCTGCATCGGAATCAGCTCGATATCCGAGGTGATGCCGTGCTGACCGCAGAAATCCAGCATCTCCTGAGTTTCCGCAATGCCGCCGATCAGCGAGCCGGCGATGCGGCGGCGCTTCAGAATCAGGTTAAACACCTGCGGTGACGGATGATCGTGTTCCGGCGCGCCGACCAGCGTCAGCGTGCCGTCGCGACGCAGCAGGTCGAGGAACGGGTTCAGGTCGTGCTGAGCCGCCACCGTATTGAGGATAAAGTCGAAGCTGTTGGTATGCTGCGCCATCTCCTCCGGGTTGCGGGAAATCACCACTTCATGAGCGCCCAGGCGTTTGGCGTCTTCGATTTTCGACGGCGAGGTGGTGAACAGCACCACATGCGCGCCCATGGCCCGCGCCAGTTTCACCCCCATATGCCCCAGCCCGCCGAGACCGACGATGCCGACCTTTTTACCCGGGCCGACGCCCCACTGGCGCAGCGGCGAATAGGTGGTGATACCGGCGCACAGCAGCGGCGCGACGCCGGCCGGATCGAGGTTGTCCGGCACCCGCAGCACAAAGTCCTGATCCACCACCATATCGGTGGAGTAGCCGCCGTAGGTGACGGCGCCGGTCTGGCGATCCTGGCCGTTATAGGTGCCGGTAAAACCGTTTTCGCAATACTGCTCCAGCCCTTCCTCGCAGCTTGGACAGCTGCGGCAGGAGTCGACCATGCAGCCGACGCCGACCAGATCGCCGACCTGATAGGTGGTCACGCCGCTGCCGACGGCGCTGACGCGGCCGACGACCTCATGGCCCGGCACCACCGGATAGAGGGTGTTATTCCATTCGTTGCGCGCCTGGTG
This sequence comes from Serratia sp. JUb9, assembly GCF_014298095.1. Classification (NCBI taxonomy): domain Bacteria; kingdom Pseudomonadati; phylum Pseudomonadota; class Gammaproteobacteria; order Enterobacterales; family Yersiniaceae; genus Serratia; species Serratia sp. JUb9. Next base: position 432,252 of record NZ_CP060416.1, read on the forward strand.
CAGATCGGAATGGCAGACGCCGCAAAACAGCACCTTGATTTGGACATCGTGTTCGCGCAGCGTGCGCGGTGAGTAATCGAAAGGCACGAGCGCAGACTGCGCGTCATGCGCGGCATAGGCATGCGTAATATTCATGGTTACTCCAGTTATCAATCAGTGCAAAAGGTGTTTTTTCCGGCAGCAGAATGCCGGTGAGGTGCGGCCTGAGTGATGAGGCGGCCGCTGAGGGAAGGTTGATAATAAGTGCTGCGCCGGGGGAGGGAAATGCCTGATAGTGTTGGAATCTTGCCTGTTTCTGTTCAATGTTCGTACGGCGGGCGGTCTGCGTGACCACCCGCCGTGCGCATCAGGCGTCAGCGTTTCAGCAGCGGCTTGAGGAAGCGCGCGGTGTGTGATTCCCGGCATTCCGCCACGGTTTCCGGCGTGCCGGACACCAGGATCTCGCCGCCGCCGCTGCCGCCTTCCGGCCCCAGATCGACAATCCAGTCGGCGGTTTTGATCACGTCGAGATTGTGCTCAATCACCACGATGGTATTGCCCTGATCGCGCAGTTGATGCAGCACCGCCAGCAACTGCTGGATGTCGGCAAAGTGCAGGCCGGTGGTCGGCTCATCCAGGATATACAGCGTCTGGCCGGTGCCGCGCTTGGACAGCTCGCGCGCCAGTTTGACGCGCTGCGCTTCACCGCCGGACAGCGTGGTCGCCGACTGGCCAAGACGGATATAGGACAGGCCGACATCCATCAGGGTTTGTAGCTTGCGCGCCAGCGCCGGCACCGCGTCGAAGAACCCGCGGGCTTCTTCGATGGTCATCTCCAGCACTTCGTGAATGCTTTTGCCCTTGTATTTGATCTCCAGCGTTTCACGGTTGTAGCGTTTGCCTTTGCACTGGTCGCAGGGCACATAAATGTCCGGCAGGAAGTGCATTTCCACCTTGATTACGCCGTCGCCCTGGCAGGCTTCGCAGCGGCCGCCTTTCACGTTAAAGCTGAAGCGGCCTGGGGTATAACCGCGGCTGCGTGATTCCGGCACGCCGGCGAACAGTTCGCGCACCGGGGTGAAAATGCCGGTGTAGGTAGCCGGGTTGGAACGCGGCGTACGGCCGATCGGGCTTTGATCGATGTCGATCACCTTGTCGAAGTGTTCAAGGCCGGCAACCTCGCGGAACGGCGCCGGTTCGGCGAGGGTGGCGCCGTTCAGCTGGCGCTGGGCGATCGGGAACAGCGTATCGTTGATCAGCGTCGATTTGCCGGAGCCGGACACCCCGGTGATGCAGGTGAACAGCCCCACCGGCAGCGTCAGCGTCACGTCCTTCAGGTTGTTGCCGCGCGCGCCGCTCAGTTTCAGCACTTTGTTCGGGTCTGCCGCCACGCGCTCCTGCGGAATGGCGATTTCGCGCTTGCCGCTGAGGAACTGGCCGGTCAGCGAGTCCGGCTTGGCCATGATGTCTTCCACGCTGCCTTCGGCGACGATCTGGCCGCCGTGTACGCCGGCGCCGGGGCCGATATCGATCACGTGGTCGGCGGCGCGGATGGCGTCTTCGTCATGCTCCACCACGATCACCGTGTTGCCCAGGTTGCGCAGGTGAATCAGCGTTTCCAGCAGGCGTTCGTTGTCGCGCTGGTGCAGGCCGATGGACGGCTCGTCCAGCACGTACATCACGCCCACCAGACCGGCGCCGATCTGGCTCGCCAGACGGATGCGCTGGGCCTCGCCGCCGGACAGGGTTTCCGCCGAGCGCGACAGCGACAGGTAGTTAAGGCCGACGTTAACCAGAAACTTCAGGCGGTCGCCGATCTCTTTCAGCACTTTCTCGGCGATTTTGGCGCGTTGGCCACTCAGCTTGATGTTCTGGAAGAAGGTCATCGCGTGGCCGATGCTGAGATCCGAAATCTCCGGCAGCGTGGTGTCTTCGACAAACACGTTGCGCGCTTCTTCGCGCAGGCGGGTGCCGTGGCAGGAGGTGCACGGACGGTTGCTGATAAATTTGGCCAGATCCTCGCGCACCGCACTGGATTCGGTCTCTTTATAGCGGCGCTCCATATTGTGCAGCACGCCTTCAAACGGATGGCGGCGCACGGTGGTGTCGCCGCGATCGTTGATGTATTTAAACTCGATTGACTCTTTGCCGGAACCGTTCAGCACCGCTTTTTGCACGCTGGCGCTCAGGCTGTTGAACGGCGCTTCGACGTCGAACTGATAATGCTCCGCCAGCGAGCGCAGCATCTGGAAATAGTAGAAATTACGGCGATCCCAGCCGCGGATGGCGCCGCCGGCCAGCGACAGCTCCGGGTTCTGCACTACGCGATCCGGGTCGAAGAACTGCTGCACGCCCAGGCCGTCGCAGGTCGGGCAGGCGCCGGCCGGGTTGTTGAACGAGAACAGGCGCGGCTCCAGCTCGCGCATGCTGTAACCACAGATCGGACAGGCGAAGTTGGCGGAGAACAGCAGCTCTTCCGCTTTGTCATCGTCCATATCGGCCACCACCGCGGTGCCGCCGGACAGTTCCAGCGCGGTTTCAAACGACTCCGCCAGCCGCTGCGCCAGGTCTTCGCGTACTTTAAAGCGGTCGACCACCACCTCGATGGTGTGCTTCTTCTGCAGCTCCAGCTTCGGCGGATCGGACAGATCGCACACTTCGCCGTCGATGCGCGCGCGGATATAGCCCTGCGTCGCCAGGTTCTCCAGCGTTTTGGTGTGTTCGCCTTTGCGATCTTTGACGATCGGCGCCAGCAGCATCAGGCGTTTGCCTTCCGGCTGGGTGAGCACGTTGTCGACCATCTGGCTGACGGTCTGCGCCGCCAGCGGCACGTGGTGGTCCGGGCAGCGCGGCTCGCCGACGCGGGCGAACAGCAGGCGCAGATAGTCATGAATTTCGGTGATGGTGCCGACGGTGGAACGCGGGTTGTGCGAGGTCGATTTCTGTTCGATGGAGATCGCCGGCGACAGCCCTTCAATATGGTCGACGTCCGGTTTTTCCATCAGCGACAGGAACTGGCGGGCATAGGCGGAGAGCGATTCGACGTAGCGGCGCTGCCCCTCGGCATACAGCGTATCAAAGGCCAGCGAGGACTTGCCGGAGCCGGACAGCCCGGTGACCACAATCAGTTTGTCGCGCGGGATGATCAGGTTGATGTTTTTGAGATTATGGGTTCGAGCACCACGAACTTCGATATTGTCCATTTACACTTCCCGTCTTGGTGATACGCCGTGCGGCTTTACGGTTGGTTTTGTGACCAGGTGCGCAAAAAAACGCCACAGCCAGTACGAAACGCATAATTATGACACAAAAAAGCCTGAATGAATATCCAGTGTTCGTATGAAACGTTGTCGATCGCGATGACAATTGTGGAATACAATGCGCAGTTATCAAGGCGGGTGTGGTTTCAGCTTTCGCGTGGTAAACTGACTCGTTTATACTGTGTAAAAATCATTCTTCAGGAGAGAGTTCATGGCCAGCAGAGGCGTAAACAAAGTAATTCTGGTCGGGAATCTGGGCCAAGACCCCGAAGTCCGTTACATGCCGAATGGTGGCGCGGTCGCCAACATGACCCTGGCTACCTCCGAAAGCTGGCGCGATAAAGCGACCGGCGAGCAGAAAGAAAAGACCGAGTGGCACCGCGTTGTGCTGTTCGGCAAGCTGGCGGAAGTGGCCGGCGAATATCTGCGTAAAGGCTCGCAGGTGTATATCGAAGGTTCCCTGCAGACCCGCAAATGGACCGATCAGAGCGGTCAGGACCGTTACACCACCGAAGTGGTGGTAAACGTCGGCGGTTCCATGCAGATGCTGGGCGGCCGTCAGGGCGGCGGCGGTGCACCGGCAGGCGGTGGTCAGGGCGGCCAGGGCGGTTGGGGTCAGCCTCAGCAGCCGCAGGGCGGCAACCAGTTCAGCGGCGGCCAGCAACAGCAGTCGCGCCCAGCGCCAAGCAGCGCGCCGGCGGCCAGCAGCAACGAACCGCCAATGGATTTTGACGACGATATCCCGTTCTAAAAAATACCTCAGACATTTCTGCCAATGTCCGCGCCAGAAGCCCCGATACACGGGGCTTTTTTTATGTCTGCAAAGGAAGAATTTGACTGGGTGCTTTTGGGTTATCGGTTAGGTCGGAGAAGGTAAAAAACCGTGACCGGTTTAGCCGTCAGACCTGCAGTTCAGCCGATTGTACGCGCTGAATGGTAAACTGGACGGTATCAAGATCGTGCCGCTGTCCGAGGTCGCCACCAAGGACGATTTTTTCAACATCAAAAACGTCAGCCGCGATGACCTATTGAGCGCACACCGCGTGCCGCCGCAAATGATGAGGATTATCCCCAGCAATACCGGCGGTTTTGGCGACGTCAAGAAAGCCGCTCAGGTATTTTTTCGTAACGAGTTAATCCCACTGCAGGAACGCATCAAAGAGGTGAACGACTGGTTAGGGGAAGAGGTGATCCGCTTCAAAGATTATGAATTTCCCTCTGAATAACAGGAGCCGCCTCTCGGCGGCTTTATTTTCATATGCAATATTTTTCAGGCTCAACTACAAGCCATGACGTTTTTTTAACCTTTCCATTTGAACTATAATCAAATCACTTAACGTATCACAGGAATCATAAACATAATCGACCGCTATACGGTCTCGAGCTTCCCATTTTTTATTTTCAGTATTAAAAACGAAAGTATCAGTATCATTTGAGCCAATAACAATAAATCCGTCCAGGGCTTCATTATAAAAACCTTTTTCCTCAGACAAAATATCATTATTCAAGAAAATATTATTCTCGTCTTCTTTGCTCAAAGGGTGAAAGATTATCCCATCAAAATCAATCCCATCACTGATACGGACAAAATCGCCGTATTGCTTCCAAAACTCCGGCTGTTCGTCTTCAATACCCCGGCTAAAGTGATAATTATTAACTTCGCCTTGGTAAGGCGGGTTAGGCTCCCCTCCTAGTTGCTGGCAAACCCCATTAAATAAATTTACTGCTTTATTAATTTCTGTCATACGTCCCCCTTAAGGATAGACTATACCCTTTGGAACAGGCCATAAAATCGATTTGCTTTCTGATGTACCAAGAGCCTTTGTTACTCTTATTTGCGCAGTCGTAAACACCGCATGTTCATGCGCCCTATTAATCAACACAAGATTATCAAAGTTATTTGTCCCACTATCATCCAACGGTAGTTTATGATGAACCTGATAGCCTTTTGGAACAATGCCTTTTAGCATATTAGATCTAAAATCATTATCGAACCTAGAAATAACATCAGGACTGTCGGCAATGCTCTTTATAAATTTACCTCTTACTTTATTATCAAATTCAGAGCGTAACGCCACTAACTCACCTCTCGGCCTCTGAATATAATCCATTTTAATAACATCAATATTGTTGAGTAATTTTTTATCGCCCTTGTAAGTCCCTAGAAAATGCTGAAGTTCTTCTAACGACTTCATGTTAGCAATGTTGCCGCCGGGCATACGAGTAACAGCAGCTATTGAAGATAGTGCAACCAGCGAACCTATTGACTGAGGGTTAGCCACCTGGGTAAAACCTTCGGCCGCATCGCCGCCAAGCTGCTTAGCCGTCTGTGCGAAACCTTCCACGTTCTGATTGTATATCCCCCCGGCAGCCAGCAACCGCCCAACGGCTTTACTGTTCAACGTGCTAAGCTGCTTTTTTGCTGCTTGAGCGTACTGGAGGGGCGTGTAATATTCCGCAGGCTTTACCGTTGGCAAAGGTCGCGAGCGTTCTCCCCTGTGCCTTATCGCCTGTTCGTAGTAGTCAGTGATGCGGTTACCACCGCCCAACATGAATGAATTAGCCCCACCACAACCTACCAAACGACCATTATCATTGATATAAAAAGCAAAACGGGTGCTGCTCCACATTTCTTTATCATCAATGTAAACAATATTGCCGCACTCTATATCGCCCTTTAACTTATTGGCGTATCTACCGGTTTCAATCACTGTCTGGGTGTCCCACGGGGAGCGGGGCTGTATGTCATCCCCGAACATGTTAAACCCGCCGGAGCTGCCAGAATCCAACACATAATGTCGGCATACCTCGCGCCATGCTTCACGGGGGGTGATGATCCTGTCATAGCGTTCGGGCGGTAACTCGTCATAAAACAGGTGATACAGATTGCCGGGTAATTTCTTCATGATATGAGCAACTCCCTTGCGGTAAAAAACGTCATTTCCGTGACATAGCTAACCCTTATAGCAGTTTCAATCTACGACCAGCAACCCTAAGCGCCTTAGACGCCCGTCACGGCGTTTTAACCAAACAAATCGCAATGCTATTCCCGCCTCTTTTTGAAGCATGGATAAAATATCAGCGGCAATTCCGCTCCTGCAAGCTTCAGCTCTGCTTTGAGTTGGATTAATGCTCCTCCTGCAGGGGCGTGTTTATCATGCCGGAATTCTGTTTCTGAATGGAGTAGTTGGGGTAGGGTCAGTACTTTTGGGTTATCGGTTACGTCGGAGAAGGTAAAAAGTCGTGGCCGGTTTAGCCGTCAGACCTGCAGTTCAGCCGCTTATGGCGGTTTTGTGCCAGAAGCGGAGGGCAAGGCGCGTTTTAGCCTCATAGACAGCATGAAGTTTGGTCACCCTTAATTAGTAGACTTGAAAGTCTGATAAATATTAGTAGACTCATCAGTCTACTTAATGGCTGTTGTGGAAACCCTGATGACTAACTCGAAGTCCTTTTTGCTAACGCTCTGCTTATCCCGTGTTTTATTGACTTTTTTCTTCTGGATGGCCGGTGTTTTTGGCGTATTCAATTTTGGGGTGATCGTCCAGGAAATGGCGACGGTGGGTCTTCCCTGGCCGGTTCTCTTCGCGGTTGCTACCATCCTGTGCCAGCTCTGTGGTTCCGCACTGATAATTTTTAATAGTGCAGGCTATGGCTGGATTGGATCGGTAATGCTGATTGTGTTTACACTGCTGACTATCCCGGTGGGACATCCATTCTGGGCATTCAGTGAGCCAGAACGTACGCAGGAGTTCCATATTGCTCTTGAACACATTACCGTTATCGGGGGGTTAATCATGAGCGCCCTCCTTTCAGGCCATAAACGATGAACGAAAAAAACCGCCAAAAAGGTCGCCCTAAAGATCCGCTCAAAGAACGCGCGATACTTCAGGCTGCGCGAAAATTATTTCTGGAAAAAGGACTGGACGTCACCACGGAGGAAATTGCCCGTGTCGCTGGCGTGGCAAAGGCCACCCTGTACGCAAACTTTGCCGACAAAGACATCCTCATTGAAGCGGTATTACGGCAGGAATCAGATTTAACAATCAGTGATGAAGATTTTTCAAAACGGCATAACCATTCACTGACGGATACGCTGACTGCATTTGGAAACCGATTCGTCCGTTTTATAAATCAGCGTGAGCTGACTGGATGGGATCGGCTGATTGCCTCTGCTGCCATTCGCCATCCGGATTTACCACGGCGATTTTACGTCGCAGGCCCCGGCAGGGCGCAGCAGATGTTGGAATCTATTATTGCTGAAGCCGTTGACGAAGGCGTGCTGATATCATGTAACCCGCGCGAAGCCGCTGATGATTTAGCCGGATTATGGTTGGGCATGACGAGTCTGGAGATAAAGCTCGGCGCGAGAAAGACACTGTCTGATGAGGAGATTAAGCGTCGGGTGTCGCATGCGCTCGGTGTTTTTATGCGCTTTTATTCAGTCAAATAGCGCTTACGAGCGGCTATGTGCTGAAAGCCGGCGAATAGCCATGCTTGATTACGAAAAGTATCCAATTCTTTCGAGCTGACTAAGTTAAAAGGTTTGTATGCCGTATGAGCGCTGGCAGGTGGTCTGAAGCATGCTAATTACATCACTTTTTAGATGGTGAAGAAAGTGAAACCCTGCTTCGGCAGGGTTTTTTATGTGTTGCACTATCGATTTGGGGTGGTTCTCAATGTGCTTTTGATAATAATTGACTGCGTTTGTTTAAGTAAATACAGATAGAAAGAGCAATCAGAGGTAGGATGGATGATGCAATAAATGCATGCGATTCGCTAATGTTCAGGCCGTTCGAAATACTAGAATCGGTCATTAAAGAATAAAATGCCACCCCGACAGCAAAACCCATTTGGCGTAATGTACTTGTTATCGCGGCAGCAAGGCCTGAGTTCTCTGGCGCGACATTATCCATCACTACTCGTGCCATAATCGGATTCAATATGGCTGCCCCACACCCCATAATGAAAAGAGTGATATCCAATAGTAACCCCTGGTGTTTCACATTGGTATTGAAAAGGTATGCCAATGCCAGCAAACCGAGAGCGATGAAAACAAATCCACTCATGGCATTTAGTTTTAGTTTATCTTGCAGTGTAAAAACAGGGATGAGTGTTAAAGGAATGGAAAGACATAGCATAGACGTCATGACTATCATCGGGGAATAATTAAATTTCACCATGATGTATCCGGGGAGAGTCACGAAAAGACTCCAGTAAGAGATAGAAAAGAAAATAGGGAGCAATAAAGAAATAAGGAAATTTCCGTTCTTCAGTTCAGGTAGTCGAGTAAAACTCTTTGAAGAAAATAGATGTAATGATCCAAGTGCAATAAGGCAAGCTATGATTATAGTGTAAAAAAGATGCCGGCCAAGGCCGGAGAATGTCTGATTGAAATACGGATTCATGGTGATGAACAGAAGGATAATTGTCGCAGGAAGCGTGCTCGTTAACGATACCTGACCAAGAGCCCCTTTTTTTAACGTCTCCATGGCAGTACTGCCAACAAATGGGAACAGTACTACCAAGCTCAGCGGGATGTTGATAAGCATAATCCATCCCCATGAAAGGTAGGAGACAATCAGGCTGCCTAAAATAGGCCCAAGAGCAAAACTTAAGCCAAGAAACATTGACCATTTTTTAAATGCACCTGCCCGGTTACGGGGGCCGCCAACGGGATACAGTACGTTAAGTAGTGCCATTGCTGAAGTATTCAGGAATGCTGCAGAAATTCCTTGAATCAATCTTATGGTGGTGAATTCCGTGAGGGTTTCACAATACGTTGAATAAACGGATGAAAGCACAAAAACAGATAATGAAGATAACAAGGTTAAACGGTAGCCAGTTTTATCGGTAATAATTCCTGCTGGCAATAGAAAGGCGGCAAAACCTGCCGTGTATGAAATGCTTAACCAGGTGCCTTCCTTTATGCCAAAACCTAATCTGACGGCAATATCAGGAATGGCGACGCCTAAACCGGTGGTATCGAAACCGATCATGAATGTCACAATCATGACGGATAAAAAAAATAGATCTTCCTTTTTTCGTAACATGCGACCTTCTTTATTATGCATAACAATAAAGAGCAAAGAGGCTCTCTTTGCTCATGGCGTTTAGCCGGTAATCAGCAAAGAATACTGCCATCAAGGAAGCGAGAGACATTTCTGTCAATCAGACAGGCGCAACGATCCCCCATTACGCCTAATGCCGTCAACCACATCTCCTCCAGTCTGGCTCTTGCCATATCAGGGCCTTTTTCATGTGCCAGTAATGACAGCATATATGTTGTTCCTGAAACTGTGTATCCGGCAAGCTGCAATCGTTCACATTTTTCAGATAATATGGCAGGGTTGGCTGTCATTTCTTTTATCGTTTCTTGAATGAACCGATGGCGAGATGCGATGGCGCTAACTTGTTCAGAATTAAGGAAAAGTGAGCGTGCCGTTTCATCACTGATGAAGTGCTTTAATGAACTCATCAAGTGATAGCTCTCCATGGGTTTTATGACCGAAACATCAGCACCATGCCATATATCCATCAGGGCCCATAAGTCCATTTCGATGATGTTTCCAGGTAGAATCTTTTGTCCCGTATTATGACCGACGCTATCAAGGTATACATAGGCTGTACTCGTCTCACTATTTTGTGAGAATGAGTAAATTTTCGTGTTTCCGCCTCCTGAAATAATTCCTTTTTTTGTCATCTTGACTTCTTCAGGAATCCGTCCAAGTGTAACGACACCATGAATCTTATTGATGGAAAGGATGTATCCGATTTTTTCCAGAAGCTCATACGTTCTCTCTTTATCAAACTCTCCCTGTGAATTTTGAACGCCCCATTGGCCGTCCTGCGTTAACGCAAGACCAAAAGGATCAACGATCAGGTTTATGTCCAACCCCACCAGTTCGCGTAGAATAAGAGAAATCAGCGTTTCGAACTCCGATAACCCGGCATTAATACTATCATGTTTTGATGCGTTAGAGACAAAGCGAAGTGAAATGTTTTTCACCCCCATAGCATGTGTTTTTATAATTTCCTCTGCTGCTCTCTTCCAGCCATACGTGAAATATCCCGGGAGGCCTTTTGCTGGTTTTTGTGCATTTTTATCGACATGCGAACTTACATCAACGGCCTGCGAGAGTATTGAAGGGGAAATCACCACGCTGGATTGAGTAATGACACGGCGGGTGAAGGTCGGCTTTAAAATCTCATATTCAATATTACTCATAACATACATCCCTTATATTTATGTGATTTGAGAACGGCACATATTTTTTAGTTGTGTTTTTATTTTTCCGCCCTTCCAATGTGTAAATAAATTTTTGTTTATTTATGGTCGAGCATTGACATTAATTCATTGCGAACTTGAATTAATCTCATGTTTGTGCCTGGATGGATATATGATTAATAATCACAGGTTGAAATATCTATTAGATGTTTCAATCAATGATGGCTGCTTATCTAGGATGAACGGTTGATAATGATGACGTATTGAGGGCTTTATACTGCCATATTGTTTTATAGGCTTTTAGTAAAATATTATTACGGTTACGGATGGATAGCCTATTTTTTTTTGCTTATTTTATTCTGAGAAAAATCAAAATGCAGGTATGGCCGTGGTTCTGTCGGAAAATTCTTTTTTATTCTGATTTTTTACTCGTCATATCTCTATAGCAGTAAAAAACTATTGTATTGATGTCTTTTGGTTCGCACTTTCACAATTTTTGAAACGTTTTGATATAGGTTTCGGTGGGCAGTTTTTTAATTAATATTTATATTTTTTAGTATGTTATGTTGATTGTTCTGTCTGGTGGTGTACTGAATCCTCAATAGGAAGTTTTAGGCGTGCATATTAATGTTCTAAAAGAATTGTTATCGCCACACGTTGCATAGCCTCTAAAATCACAAAAGCCCCGGCAGGGGCTTCTGGCTTCTTGTCGCTGTGCAGACGGCTTAGTTAAAGATCTCTGCGGTGCCGTGCAATTTATTCTGACCGCCGGCGGAGGTGATGCGATAGCTGCTGGCGCCTGCCGCGGCGGCTTTACTGGCCAGTGCGTCTTCCAGCGCGCTCAGGCTGGCGGCGCCGCTGACGGAAATCACGCCCATTTTCTGCGCGTTAGCGGCAGGCTGTGCAGCAGGTTGTTCGGCAGCCGTTGCGGTAAAGGCTGCGCCGGTCAGCAGTAAAGCAGTAGCAAATTTTTTGATGTTTTTCATGATGCAATCCTCAGAGTATTTTTTATGTGAGTCGCCGTTGCGTCTCGATGTGTTAAATATTAACCAGGTGGTGGCGAAGTTAAAATCAGAGAGTTTTGAGTATCTCTGTCAAAAAAATTGATTTCTATACGAGGAGGCTGGCTGGCGGAGCAAATCATTCACCACTACCTTTAAATAAAGTGGGTTGGTGGAGGGTGAGTGATGACGACAAATGCATTTGTTGGCAGTTGGTCACTGGTGTCTTCGGTATTTAAGAGTGAAGCAGGCACGCTAAGCTATCCGCTCGGCGCGCAGGTGGTGGGCCGCATCAACTACGAAGCCAACGGCGCCATGGCGGCGCAGCTGTATAGCGCGGTGCGTCCGCGTTTTGCCTCGGAAGATCTGGCGCAGGGCAGCGACCAGGAGCTGCGGGCGGCGTTTATCAATATGATTTGCTACTTTGGCCGCTACCAGATTGATGAGCCGGATCAGCGGGTGATCCACCAGGTCGAAGGTTGTTCGTTTCCCAACTGGGTGGGCAGCCGTCAGGTGCGCTTTTATACCTTTGCCGGTGATAAGCTGACGCTGCGCACCGCGCCGCTGCAGATCGGTAATGGCGTGCAGATTGGCGAGCTGGTCTGGCAACGCATCGGGGACGCCGGATGATTACCGTTCACCACCTGAATAACTCACGCTCGCAGCCTATTTTGTGGTTTTTAGAAGAGCTGGCGCAGCCCTATCAGGTGCAGCGCTACCAGCGTGAGGCGGGAAGCCTGCTGGCGCCGCCGGCGTTAAAGAAAATCCATCCGCTGGGTAAGTCGCCGGTGATTGTCGACGGCGATCTGACGCTGGCCGAGTCCGGCGCAATCATCGAATATCTGCAGGAAGCCTACGATGCGCAGGGGCAGTTTATGCCCACCGACTTTCATGCGCGTCAGCAGTACCGCTATTGGCTGCACTATGCGGAAGGGTCGCTGATGCCGCTGCTGGTGATGAAACTGGTGTTTGGCCGCCTCGGTCAGCCGCCGGTGCCGCTGCTGCTGCGCAAGTTGGCCGGTGCCATCGGTAAAGGGGTGCAGCGCAACTATCTCGATAGGCAGATCGCCGTGCACCGCGACTATCTGGAACGGCACCTGCGCGCTAACACCTGGTTTGCCGGCCATGACTTCAGCGCCGCTGATATCAAAATGAGTTTTCCGCTGGAGGCAATGGCCGCGCGCGGCGGGTTGGACGGCTGCCCGCAGCTGCGTGATTTTCTGCGGCGCATTCATCAGCGCCCGGCTTATCAGCGGGCGCTGGAGCAGGGCGGCCCTTATCATCTGCTGCTTTAACCGTCTGGACTATACTCGATAGGTCACTGCTTCTCGGAGATGGCCCATGACGACTCAAATCTTTGTGAATTTGCCGGTCAGCGATTTGCCCGCCTCGATGGATTTCTTTGGTCAGCTGGGTTTTGCATTCAATCAGCAGTTCACCGACGACAGCGCCGCCTGCATGGTGGTGAGCGACACCATTTATGTGATGCTGTTAACCCACGATAAATTCAAAATGTTTACCCCCAACCCGATCGGCGATGCCAAACGGGCCACGGAGGTGCTGCTTTGTCTGTCGCGGCCCAGCCGTGCGGCGGTGGACGATCTGGTTCGCAAGGCAATCGCCGCCGGCGGCAACACCTATAACCAGCCGCAGGACCATGGTTTTATGTACGGCCACGGCTTTCAGGATCTGGACGGCCATATTTGGGAGCTGATGTTTATGGATCCGCAGGCCATGCCGTCCTGAACACGGGAGTCTCATCATGCGGCGGCCGAGTCCGCCGCGCTCTGCGCCAGACGTTAAAATCGCCGGATCGACGACTTTCTGCTTTGCTTGTCGCGATCTTTAGTTGATCGGACGGTATAGAAGGCTGGATAATCGTTTGCTTCAGTAAAAACACTATAAATTCACCCGTACCTCATGCCGAGAGTTAATCGTTTGCCTTGTGCGCGGCCGCTATCTGCCGCGCGGTGCAAGGAATTGGGAGCAAACGTGACGGAAACGATTCCGTCCTGTCGGCTGCGGACGTTAAAAACACCTTCTGCAACAGACGAGCAGTGATTACAGGGGACAGCAACATGTCGAATTCTCAAGCGAATAACGCCGCAACAGCAAAAGGCGGGCTTGATGGTTATTTTAAAATTTCGCAGCGCGGCAGCAGCGTGCGGCAGGAAGTGGTGGCGGGCCTGACCACCTTTTTGGCGATGGTCTATTCGGTGATTGTGGTGCCGAGCATGCTGGGCAAGGCCGGTTTCCCGCCGACCGCGGTGTTCGTCGCCACCTGTCTGGTTGCCGGCTTCGGGTCGCTGCTGATGGGGCTGTGGGCGAACCTGCCGATGGCGATCGGCTGCGCTATCTCTTTGACGGCGTTTACCGCCTTCAGCCTGGTGCTGGGCCAGCAGATCAGCATTCCGGTGGCGTTGGGAGCGGTATGCCTGATGGGGCTGCTGTTTACCGTGATCTCGGTGACCGGCATCCGCTCCTGGATCCTGCGTAACCTGCCGATGGGCGTGGCGCACGGCACCGGCATCGGTATCGGCCTGTTCCTGCTGCTGATCGCCGCCAACGGCGTCGGCCTGGTGGTGAAAAATCCGCTGGACGGGCTGCCGGTGGCGCTGGGTGCCTTTACCTCCTTCCCGGTGGTAATGACGCTGCTCGGGCTGGCGGTGATTTTCGGTCTGGAGAAGTTGCGGGTGCCGGGCGGCATTCTGCTGGTGATTATCGCCATCTCCGTTATCGGCCTGATTTTCGACCCGGCGGTGAAGTATCAGGGGCTGTTCGCCATGCCGAGTCTGGCCGACGATCAGGGCAACTCGCTGATTTTCAGCCTGGATATCATGGGGGCGCTGCAGCCGGTGGTGCTGCCGAGCGTGTTGGCGTTGGTAATGACCGCGGTATTTGACGCTACCGGCACCATCCGCGCGGTGGCCGGGCAGGCGAACCTGCTGGATAAAGACGGCCAGATCGTCAATGGCGGCAAGGCGCTGACCTCTGACTCGGTCAGCAGCATTTTCTCGGCGCTGGTGGGCGCGGCGCCGGCGGCGGTGTATATCGAATCGGCGGCGGGCACCGCAGCCGGCGGTAAAACCGGCCTGACCGCTACCGTGGTGGGCCTGCTGTTCCTGCTGATTCTGTTCCTGTCGCCGCTCTCCTATCTGGTGCCGGTGTATGCGACGGCGCCGGCGCTGATGTACGTCGGCCTGCTGATGCTCAGCAACGTCACCAAGCTGGATTTTGACGACTTTGTCGACGCGATGTCCGGCCTGCTGTGCGCGGTGTTTATCGTGCTGACCTGCAACATCGTGACCGGCATTATGCTGGGTTTCAGCGCGCTGGTTATCGGCCGCGTTTTCTCCGGTGAATGGCGTAAGCTGAATATCGGCACCGTCGTCATTGCCGTAGCGCTGGTGGTGTTTTACGCCGGTGGCTGGGCCATCTAAATCCTCAGCCGGGGCGCGGTTGGCGCGCCCCGGTTTCAGATTACTCTCCTTAATCTATTTCGCCGTTTTGAAAGGCACAACAAGCTTTCACCGACGTAAAAAAAGTGATCTACTATTTGGCACATACTCTGGCAATACGCCTTTGAGGTCGAAACCGTAGAGTCTAAGGAAAGCATGGAAATCTTTTTTACAATCCTCATTTTGATCCTGGTGGTCTCCCTGTCCGGGGTGGTGACGCGTATGTTGCCGTTCCAGGTGCCGCTCCCCTTAATGCAAATCGCCATCGGTGCGCTGTTGGCCTGGCCGCATTTCGGGCTGCACGTGGACTTCGATCCGGAACTGTTTTTAGTGTTGTTTATCCCGCCGCTGCTGTTTGCCGACGGCTGGAAAACGCCGATGCGCGAGTTTATTCACCACGGCCGCGAGGTGCTCGGGCTGGCGCTGGTGCTGGTGCTGATCACCGTGGTCGGCGTCGGCTATCTGATCTACCTGATGGTGCCGGGTATTCCGCTGGTGGCGGCGTTCGCGCTGGCGGCGGTGCTATCGCCGACCGATGCCGTGGCGCTGTCCGGCATCGTCGGCAAAGGGCGCATCCCTAAACCGATTATGGGCGTGCTGGAGGGCGAGGCGCTGATGAACGACGCCTCAGGCCTGGTGTCGCTTAAGTTTGCCATCGCGGTGGCGATGGGCACCATGGTGTTCACCGTGGGCGGCGCGACGCTGGAGTTCCTCAAAGTGGCGATCGGCGGCCTGCTGGCCGGCGTGGCGGTCACCTGGACCTACAGTAAGTCGCTGCGCGTGATGAGCCGCTGGAGCGGCGACGACCCGGCGACGCAAATCGTCTTTTTACTGCTGCTGCCGTTCGCCTCCTATCTGATTGCCGAACATATCGGCGTATCGGGGATTCTGGCGGCGGTCGCCGCGGGGATGACCATCAGCCAGTCCGGCGTGATCCGCAATGCGCCGCTGGCGATGCGTCTGCGCGCCAACAGCGTCTGGGCGATGTTGGAATTCGTGTTTAACGGCATGGTGTTTATCATGTTGGGTCTGCAACTGCCGGGAATTCTGGAAACCTCGATTCTACAGGCGGAGCTGGATCCGACGATTCAGACCTGGTACCTGTTCGCCGACGTGGCGATTATCTATGCCGCGCTGCTGCTGCTGCGCTTTACCTGGCTGTGGCTGATGAAGGGCGCCAGCAAACGGCTGCTGAAAAAGCGTCCGCTGCAGTTTGGCAACTACACCACGCGTGAGCTGTGGGTGGCGTCGTTCGCCGGGGTGCGCGGGGCAATTACGCTGGCCGGTGTGCTGTCGATTCCGCTGCTGCTCAGCGACGGCAGCGCCTTCCCGGCGCGTTATCAGTTGGTGTTTATCGCCGCCGGGGTGATCCTGTTGTCGTTGATTGTCGGCGTTATTGCCCTGCCGCTGTTGCTGCGCGGCGTACAGGTGGCGGACCCGAGCGTCAGTAAGGGCGAAGAGCGGATGGCGATTGCGATGGCGGCGGAAGTGGCGATCGAGAGCATCAACAAAATGGAAGAGCGGCTGACGGCGGATACCGAGGAAAATATCGATCCGCAGGTGCTGAAAGAGGTCAGCTCGCGCGTGGTCGGCATGCTGCGCCGCCGGGTTGCCAGCAAAGACGATATTGAAAACGCGCTGGAGCTGGAAAACCTGGAGCGACGCTTCCGCCTGACCGCGCTGCGCGCCGAACGCGGTGAGCTGTACCATCTGCGCGCGACGCAGAAAATCAGCAATGAGACGCTGCAAAAGCTGCTGCACGATCTCGACCTGCTGGAGGCGCTGCTGGTGGAGCGCGAGGGGTAAACCGGCGCGTGCCGGACTAAGCAGAAGGGGCTGAAGAGATTCAGCCCCTTCAGAGTGCTGACAAAGTTAGTTATTAGGGAGAGCGTGGCGATGGGGTCGTAGCGGCGTAAGCCGCCGGAGCGCCCCTCGTTACGCTAGGCCCGGGTATCTCGGGCCATCAGACGACTTTGTCATCAACCTCAAGGGGCTGAAGATATTCAGCCCTTTTTTATTTCATCATCGACAGGTGGTCGCGGCAGCAGGCGATCCAGGCCTGAGCGCTGTGGGACAGGTAACTGTCCTGACGCCAGATCAGCCCGACCTTCCACTCCATCAGCGGTTCCAGCGGCAGCCAGATCAGGCTTTCCTCATCCAGCCACTGACAGACCGGCTCCGGCAGGGCGGCGATACCGACGCCGGCCTGCACCATTGAGGCCAGAAAATCCCACTGGCCGCTGCGCACCGCGATGCGCGGCTCCAGTTCGGC
Source organism: Serratia sp. JUb9 (assembly GCF_014298095.1). NCBI lineage: Bacteria > Pseudomonadati > Pseudomonadota > Gammaproteobacteria > Enterobacterales > Yersiniaceae > Serratia > Serratia sp. JUb9. The sequence continues at coordinate 449,447 of NZ_CP060416.1, forward strand.
GCGACGAAAGGCCGCCATCAGCATCTTATACAGCGCAAAATCTTCGTTATAAATCAGTATCGGCCATTCGGCCAGCTCATGAATGCTGATGTGGCTCCGCTGTTGCCAGTGCGTATTGCGCGGCACCACAACGGACATCGGGTGGGTCAGCAGCGGCAGAAAGGTCAACTGCCGGTCGGTATCGGGCGAGTAGACCGTCATTGCCAAGTCCAGTTCGCCCGCCAGCACCCGCTGTTCACCGGACAGGCCGCCCAGCTCGGAGATGCGCAGTTCAATGCCGGGATAGGCGTGGCGAAAGTGGCGGATGAGATCGGCGATTTGCCGGCCGACCATCGGCGGGATGCCCAGCCGCAGCACGCCTTTTCTTACCGCGCTGATGTCTTCCAGCTCGGCCTCCAACTGGCGGAATTCGTCGAGGATCGCCACGCCGCGCTGATAGACCGCCTGGCCGCTGTCCGTCAGGTGCAGCTTGCGCCCCTCGCGGATCAGCAGGGTGCACTCCAGTTCATCCTCCAGATGGCGCAGCATCTTGCTGATGGTCGGCTGGGTGACGAACAGTTTTTCCGCCGCGCGGGTAAAGCTTTGCTGACGCACGACTTCGACAAAGTAGCGTAGGGTACGAACATCCACAATTCGTTCTCCGATGGGCAATACCGGCGGGAAACTATTCCCTTAAGGCATGAAGTGGATAATTTTAATTCATTTCAGTACGGGTTTCCCGGCTGCGTATACTGTAATCCGTCATTTTTTTGCTTGAGGCCGCTCTCCATGTCCCTGGCGTTACGTCGTGCTGCGCCATCCCTGCTGGCTCGCCTGCAGGTTCCCGTTCAGGTTGTTTTGTATGCGCTGCTGTTTTTGCTTGCCGAGCAGTTGGTGGCGCATTTCCATCTACCGTTGCCTGCCAATATTGTCGGCATGCTGATGCTGCTGGCGTTGATCGTGCTGCGCGTGCTGCCGCTGCGTTGGGTACAGGCCGGCGCGCGCTGGCTGCTGGCGGAGATGCTGCTGTTTTTCGTCCCGGCGGTGGTGGCAGTGGTTAACTACGCGCAACTGCTGATGGTGGAAGGCTGGAAGATTTTTCTGGTGATCGCCGTCAGCACTATGCTGACGCTGGGGGCCACCGGGCTGGTGGTGGACCGCGTCTATCGCTTCGAACTCTGGCTGCAGCGGCGCAAACGTCATGAATGATTTTATCCTCAGCCTGCTCTGTCTGGCCGCTACGCTGGCGCTCTATTTTGCCAATAAGCGGCTCTATCGTCGTCGCCGCAGTCTGCTGCTGATGCCGCTGGTGCTGACACCGATGATTCTGGTGCTGTTGCTGGTGGTGACGCATATCTCCTATCGGGACTATATGGGGGAGACCCACTGGCTGCTGTGGCTGCTCGGGCCAGCAACCATTGCCTTTGCGGTGCCGGTGTATGAGAACCTGCATATTATCCGCCGTCACTGGCTGTCGCTCAGCGCCGGAGTGGCCACTGCAGTATGTGTGGCGGTGTACAGCTCGGTCTGGCTGGCGCGGCTGCTGACGCTGCCTGAAGAGGTGCAGCGCAGCCTGGCGGTGCGTTCAATCACCACGCCATTCGCGCTGGAGGCGGCGAAGCAGATGGGCGGCCAGCCGGATCTGGTGGCGCTGTTTGTGGTGATCACCGGGGTGTTCGGCATGACGGTGGGGGATATTCTGTTTTTGCGGCTGTCGGTGCGCAGCCGTCTGGCGAAGGGGGCCGGCCTGGGGGCGTCGTCGCACGGCGCTGGCACCGCGCGCGCCTATGAAATGGGGCAGGAAGAGGGCGTGGTGTCCAGTCTGGTGATGATGCTGGCCGGCATTATCACCGTGCTGGCCGCGCCGCTGATTGGCCTGTGGATGTGGTAATACGCATCAGATAAACGCCGGGATAATCCGGCGTTGAACGTTTAGCGGCGGGCTGTATCGATCAGCTCGACCACCAACGGCGAGTGCGCACCACGCAGGGCAGCGCGTTCAGACTGGAACAGCGTGGCAACGTAAAAGCGGTGCGTCGGCAGCTCGATGGCGCGCACGTCGCCTTCGCTGTCGTGTGCGCTGACGATCAGCGGGAACTGTTGCAGCTGGCCGACAAAGTCCGGGTTGACGCCGAAGTTGCAGTGATAGCCTTCATGGGTCTCAAGAGCGCCGTACGCTTGCGCAATGCGGGTGTTCGGCTGCAGCAGCACGGTGCCGGTTTTTTCCACCAGTGAGCAGCTCAGCGGGGTGATAACCAACCGCCCCGTGCTGTCGGTCTCTGCGTGGGTCGCATCATGCCAGCCCATAACGTTGCGGGCATACTCCACCACCGCGTACTGAAAACCGCCGCAGGAGCCGAGGAAAGGAACATCATGCTCACGGGCGTAGCGGATGGCGGTAAACGCTCCGGCATCATGACGGTACGGGCTGCCGGGCACCACCCAGATCGCATCATAGTCTTGCAACACGGCGCTGTCGGTAATGGTCTCGGTGGGGATCCAGCGGGACTGAACGTCAATATCAAGGTGGGAAGCGGCAAGCGTGAGCGCGGTGGGAATCGCCTGGTGGGCGACGGCTTCGGGGCGATAGTCGCCGACCAGTGCAATGCGAACCTGAGATTTCATCACTTTCTCCTGCGTGGGTAAAAAGAGATGTTAGAGCAAAGTTAACAATTCGTCTGCTGCGTTAAAGGAGATGCGCACGTTTTGCCGGCGGGGGCATTTGCCCCCTGATACAGCATGTTAGTACAGCGAAGGCGCGCCGGCCGGGCGGGTCTTAAAGCGGCGGTGCAGCCACATATACTGCTCCGGCGCGCGCATAATCTCTTTTTCCACCACCTTGTTCATATAGGCGGCAGCGGCCATTTCGTCGGTAAGCGGGTAGTTTTCCAGCGCCGGCTGGATCAGCAGATCGTAACCGGCGCCGTTTTCACGGCGAATCAGCACCACCGGCACCAACGCCGGCTGTGCCATACGCGCCAGCATAAAGGTGCCGCTGGTGGTTGCCGCCTGATCGACGGCGAACAGCGGCGCAAACACGCTGCCGCGCGGGCCGTAATCCTGATCGGGCGCGAACCACACCGCTTCGCCGCCTTTCAGCGCCTGCACCATACCGCGCAGGTTCTTACGGTCGAGCATCGCCTTATTGGAGCGCATACGGCCTTTGGTCTGCGCCCACTCCATCGCCTTGTTGTTGTGCGGGCGGTACATCGCCATCATCGGCTGGCACAGGCCCATCGCCCGGCCGCCCAGTTCCAGCGACATAAAGTGCACGCCAATCACCAGCACGCCGCGGCCGTTCTGCTGCGCCATCTTCAGGTGATTGATGCCGGAGACGTTAAACCAGCGCTTGACGCGTTTATCCGACCAGAACCAGGCGATGCCGGTTTCCAGCAGCCCCATACCGAGGGATTCAAAATTGCTGACCACCTTGCGCTCGCGTTGGGCGGCATCCATATCCGGGAAGCACAGTTCCAGGTTGCGGCGGGTGATGGTGACGCGGCGCTTCAAAAAGCGCATCGAGGTGCGGCCCATCCACACGCCGAGCTTATGCAGCAGCGGGTAGGGCAGCTGTACCAGCAGAAACAGCACTGCCAGGCCAAACCAGGTCAGCCAGTAGCGGGGGTGCAGCAGGGCACGTTGGAATTCTTGCGGACGTTTCATAGTCACTCATTTATGCATTAAGGGTAAAAAACCTGTAACGCATAAAGAAGCCACTCAATAGCGATACAATGACTCAGACACTGGGTCGTGGTTATCGTTTAGTCGGATCGTGAAATTGACTAAAACTTTACATTCGAAGGGCAAATCGCGCTGCGCATCGGTCGGGAAAGGCGCGACCGCGGCAATCTGAGGGGCTCTAGGAACGTTTATTGTACCATACCCTACGACAGTAAACAGAGAAGGAGGATGCGAAAAATCTTATTTAGCCGGCGTTCTGCGTGCGCATCTTGACCGAGATTATATCCCCGCTAGCCACCCGCATTTTAGAGGCGGAACCATGAAAATGAGGGGCAACTTTCCAGACAACCCTTGATCGCAGATAGATAACCCGACCGCAGATATCGTTGAGTTGGAAGCGGATTATCCGGATACGCTCAATGCGGAATTTGGCGCTCGTCGGGGGGATGACATTACGTTGGAAGAATGGGGAACGCCAACAAAGGATTTTTTGGCGCAGACCGGGCTATTAGCGACAAACCATCTGAGGCAGGAGGTCGAATCATTGATCCGCGTATCGCCAGAAAAGAAAAAGGCGCTTATCAAATGAGATAAAGCGCCTTTTTTCAACACGTTAACTGACTAGTATCAGTTCATGCCGTATTTTTTCAGTTTCTTGCGCAGCGTACCGCGGTTGATGCCCATCATCAGGGCTGCGCGGGTCTGGTTGCCACGGGTGTATTGCATCACCATGTCCAACAGTGGCTGTTCAACTTCAGCCAGTACCAGCTCATACAGGTCATTCACATCTTGACCGTTCAGTTGAGCAAAATAGTTCTTCAGTGCTTGTTTAACCGAGTCACGCAGAGGCTTTTGAGTCACTTGATCCTGTGAGTTTACGGTAGAAACGGTCAGTACGTCAGAATTTACGCGTTGTTCGAACATAGTTCTGTCAGCTCTTTTTTTACGCTAGATTTTCGAAATATGCCTCCAACGCCTCCAGCTGTTCGCTGGCATCCTCTATGGCGTTGAATGTGCGCCGAAACTGGTCATTCGGGGCATGCTCCTGGAGATACCAGGATACGTGCTTACGAGCAATCCGGAATCCCTTGCCTTGGCCGTAAAAGCCGTGCAATTCCCGAATATGCCCGATCAACAAGCGCTTCACCTCGCCAAGCGGCAACGGCGGCAGCAGCTCCCCTGTGTCCAGATAATGCTGGATTTCCCGGAAGATCCAGGGTCTCCCCTGAGCAGCGCGGCCTATCATCAGGGCGTCGGCCCCGGTGTAGTCAAGCACTGCTCTGGCTTTATGCGGGTCAGTAATATCCCCATTCGCAATAATCGGAATGGAAACGTTCTGCTTAACTGCCCGAATGCTGTCGTATTCCGCGTCGCCGTTAAACAGGCAGGCGCGGGTTCGGCCATGAATCGTCAGGGCCTGAATACCACAGTCTTCGGCCAATTGGGCAATCTCTACACAGTTACGGTGTTCCGGCGCCCAGCCGGTACGGATTTTCAGCGTTACCGGCACATCCACGGCGTTAACCACCGCCAGGAGGATCTGTTTCACCAGATCCGGGTGCTGCAACAAGGCAGACCCTGCAAGTTTCCGGTTCACCTTTTTAGCCGGGCAACCCATATTGATGTCGATGATCTGTGCACCGCCGGCGACGTTAATCTGCGCGGCGGCAGCCATATCATCCGGAACGCTGCCGGCGATTTGCACGGAGCGAATCCCAGGTTCATCGCTATGAACCATGCGCAGACGCGACTTATCCGTCCGCCACACCTCCGGATTGGAGGAAAGCATTTCGGATACAGCCATCCCAGCCCCCATTGCATGACACAAGGTTCTGAATGGGCGATCTGTAATGCCGGCCATCGGGGCCGCAATCAGGCAATTTGTTAACTGGTGGTGTCCAATGCGCATAGACAAAGAATGACCGTACTGTGTCCGCAAGGGCGCGTATATTACGCATTTTTTCGCCGAGATGAAAGGCCAAACTTTGACCAATTTGCGGCAATCGATAGCTGAAAATGCGCACCCCGACGACGGATGAAAATATTATATATAATTAACAATAACTTGACTGATTGTGCTGCTTTTGTGTTCAGGCAAATAATCAGCGGGTGACAGGATATTATCTCTAAATGAGACGTATTTTTACCGCGATCGGCTGGCGTTACCGCGCCCTGTACGCGCATTATCGCGATTTTCGGCTGAAAAATCATCAGCAGACCAATAGGATGCACGGGCGTGTATAACGCGCCTGCGCGGCTTATTTTGCGCCGATAAGGAGAATGTTAAGGGGATGCTGCCCAAACGCTTTAGCGCTCGCTGACGGCGGTGTGAGGCGCTGATAGCGACAGCGTCGTGCCGATGCCCGGTGGCAATAAAAAACCCGCCGGTGGCCGGCGGGCTTTCAGAGAGGGCTAGCGGCGGCGGCCGGTAATGCGGCACCACTCTTCCCGTTCGGCGACCGGATCCAGCACGAAGAGCTCCTGATAGGCTTCCGCCACGCTCTCCGCCTGGGTAGCCAGCACGCCGGACAGGCCGAGGTCACCGCCGGATTTCGGCAGGCAGCTAATCAACGGCGCCAGTTCGCGCAGCGGGCCGGCCAGAATATTGGCGACCACCACGTCGGCCTGCAGCCCGGCCGGCTGGTCCTGCGGCAGATACAGTTCCAGACGCTCAGAGACGCCGTTGCGCTCCGCGTTGTCGCGGCTGGCCTGGATCGCCTGCGGGTCGATATCGATGCCGATGGCGCGCGCCGCGCCGAGTTTTAATGCGGCAATCGCCAGAATGCCGGAGCCGCAGCCGAAATCAATCACGGTTTTGCCGGCCAGATCGAGGCCGTCGAGCCATTGCAGACACAGTGAAGTGGTCGGGTGCGTGCCGGTACCGAAGGCCAGGCCCGGGTCCAGCATCACGTTGACCGCGTCCGGGTCGGGCACGTCGCGCCAGCTCGGGCAGATCCACAGGCGTTCGCCGAAACGCATCGGGTGGAAGTTATCCATCCATTCGCGTTCCCAGTCTTTATCTTCCAACTGTTCGATTTTGTGATGAAAACCGGCGCCCAGCAGCGGATGCTGTTCCAGCATGGCCACTACCTCGGCCATATCGGTTTCCGCATCGTACAGGCCGATAACGTCGGTATCGCCCCACAGCAGGGTTTCACCGGGCAGCGGCTCGAACACCGGGTTGTCGTGGGTGTCCTGAAAGGTCACCGAGACCGCACCGCTTTCAACCAGCGCATCGCTCAGCGCTTCCGCCTGGTTGCCGGTGGTGTTCAGTTTTAGTTGGATCCAAGGCATAACAATTCTCTTTAAGAAGATAAAGATGACGCCGGGCGGCGTTTTTCGCCGACCAGGTTACCGATGTAAAACGCCAGCAGGCTGACCAGCAGCGCGGGCACGATAGGATGCAGCCCCGCGAGCTGCAGATTGAAGCTGGCTAATAGCGTATAGCATACCGCACCTGCCGCCATTGAGCTAAGGGCGCCCTGCGCATTAGCGCGCTGCCAGTAGAGGCCCAGCACCAGCGGCCACAGGAATACCGCCTCCAGACCGCCAAAGGCCAGCAGGTTCAGCCAGATGATCATTTCCGGCGGCCGCCAGGCGGCCAGCAGCACCAGCAGCCCAAGCACCAGCGTGGTCAGGCTGGAGAAGCGCTTGATCAGCTTCTCGTTCTGCTGCTGTTGCGGGCGGACGCCAAGATACAGGTCCTTGATGATGGTGGCGGACGACTGCAACAGCTGCGCGTTGATGGTCGACATAATGGCCGCCATCGGCGCGGCCAGGAAGATGCCGGCGGCGTACGGCGGCAAGACGGTAACCATCAGCGTCGGGATCACCTGATCGGGCACCTGGAGATCCGGCAGCACGGCGCGCCCCAGCGCACCGGCCAGGTGCATGCCGAACATCAGCAGCGCCACGACGATGGTGCCGAGCACGATGCCGCGGTGCACCGCTTTGCTGTCCTTATAGGAGATGCAGCGCACGGCGGTGTGCGGCAGGCCGATGACGCCGAAGCAGACCAGGATCCAGAACGAGGCCATAAAGGGCAGGCTGAGGATCTGCTCGCCGCCCTGCGGCGATACCAGTGCCGGATCGATTCGCTGCAGCGTATCGACGGCGCCGTGCAGGCCACCGGCGGCATGGATCACGCCGACCAGCAGCAGCGCGGTGCCCAGCAGCATCACCAGCCCTTGCATGGCGTCATTCAGCACGCTGGCGCGGAAACCGCCGAAGGCGGTATACAGCGCGATGCTGACGCCGAAGATCAGCAGTCCGCTGTCGTACGGAATGCCCGCCGCGGTTTCCAGCAGGCGGGCGCCGCCGATAAACTGTACCGTCATGGCGCCGAGGAAGGCGACCAGCAGGCTCAGGCTGGCCAGCCACACCAGCAGGCGGCTTTGGTAGCGGGCGAACAGCATATCGTTGAGGGTGATGGCGTTGTAGCGCCGTGCCAGAATGGCGAATTTTTTACCGAGCACGCCGAGCGACAGCCATACCGCCGGCAGCTGGATCATCGCCAGCAGCACCCAGCCGAGGCCGTATTTGTAGGCGGCGCCGGGGCCGCCGATAAACGAGCTGGCGCTGATGTAGGTGGCGGTCAGGGTCATCGCCAGCACAAAGCCGCCCATCGAACGGTTGCCGAGAAAATATTCGCTGAGGAAGTTACCGCTCTGCCGGCGGCGATAGGCGTATATCGACAGGCCGAATACCAGCAGCAGGTAGGCGACCAGCGGCACGATCACTTCAGTTTTCATCGCGGTCCTCCAGCGGAATATCGCGGAAGATGACGCGCACCATCAGCCAGCACAGGATAATGAACAGCAGCGGAACCAGCAGACAGGCCATTTCGAACCAGTGCGGCAGGCCGGTGACGCCGATTTGGCTGTCCGGCAGATAGGCGGCCAGCGCCCAGGCCAGCACGTAGAAGAGGGTCAGACCCAGCGCCCAGCGCGCTTCGCGGTGAGCCTGAATAAAGCGTTTTTCCATCCGTTTCTCCCCCTCTTACCCATGAATTGCAGCGTGTAACGCCGGCGTGAAATGCATCGGGCAGAGGCTTATGGCTATGGATTTACCAGAGGAAGGGGATTGTACGACAAGCACGGCGTTTGCCAAGCGCTTCAGTCGTAAAGAAAAGGGCCGGTGGAACACCGGCCCTGGTCAGGTGACGCAAGAGGCTACAGCGTGCGTTACTGCAGGCCGAGCTTCTTCTCCAGATAGTGGATGTTGGTGCCACCGTGCTGGAAGTTTTCGTCATTCATGATTTTTTGCTGCAGTTCAACGTTGGTTTTAATCCCGTCGATGATCAGTTCAGCCAGCGCATTTTTCATGCGGGCAATCGCCACGTCACGGTTTTCACCGTAGGTGATCAGTTTGCCAATCATGGAGTCATAGTACGGTGGCACGGTATAGCCGGCGTAAATGTGTGACTCCCAACGTACGCCGAAACCGCCCGGCGCGTGGAAACGGGTGATCTTGCCCGGGCTTGGCAGGAAGGTGTTTGGATCTTCGGCGTTGATACGGCATTCCACCGCGTGGCCCTGGACCTTCACCTCTTCCTGTTTGATCGACAGCGGCTGACCGGCAGCGATGCGCAGCTGCTCTTTGATCAGATCCACACCGGTGATCATTTCGGTAACCGGGTGTTCCACCTGAATACGGGTGTTCATTTCAATGAAATAGAACTCGCCGTTTTCGAACAGGAACTCGAACGTACCTGCGCCGCGGTAGCCGATATCCACACAGGCTTTGGAGCAGCGTTCGCCGATATAGCGACGCAGTTCCGGCGTGATGCCCGGTGCTGGCGCTTCTTCCACTACTTTCTGGTGACGGCGCTGCATGGAGCAGTCGCGTTCCGCCAGATAGATGGCATTGCCCTGGCCGTCGGCCAATACCTGGATCTCGATATGGCGTGGATTTTCCAGGTATTTTTCCATGTACACCATGTCGTTGTTGAAAGCCGCTTTGGCTTCCGCTTTCGTCATGTTGATGGACTGTTCGAGCTCTTTGTCGCTGCGCACAACGCGCATGCCGCGACCGCCGCCGCCGCCGGACGCCTTGATAATAACCGGGTAGCCGATGCGTTTGGCAAAGGCGCGGTTCTTATCCATATCGTCGGTCAGCGGGCCGTCAGAGCCGGGTACGCAAGGTACGCCGGCTTTCTTCATGGCGTTGATGGCGGAGACTTTGTCGCCCATCAGGCGAATGGTGTCTGCTTTCGGGCCGATGAAGATAAAGCCGGAGCGCTCAACCTGCTCGGCGAAGTCGGCGTTTTCCGACAGGAAGCCGTAACCAGGGTGGATGGCTACCGCGCCGGTGATTTCCGCCGCAGAGACGATCGCCGGGATGTTCAGGTAGCTTTTGACTGATGGCGCAGGACCGATGCACACGGTCTCGTCGGCCAGCAGTACGTGTTTCAGATCGCGATCCGCCGCCGAGTGTACGGCGACGGTCTTGATGCCCAGCTCTTTACAGGCACGCAGGATACGAAGCGCGATCTCGCCGCGGTTGGCGATAACAATTTTATCAAGCATGGTGCGCCTCGTTATTCGATGACGACCAGTGGCTCGTCATATTCAACCGGTTGACCGTTTTCCACCAGAATGGCTTTCACCACGCCAGATTTGTCGGCTTCGATCTGGTTCATCATTTTCATCGCTTCAACGATGCACAGCGTGTCGCCGGCGTTGACTTTCTGGCCCACTTCCACGAAGGCTTTCGCGTCCGGGCTTGGGGTGCGGTAGAAGGTGCCTACCATTGGGGAACGAACGACATGGCCACTCACGGCTGCGGCAGCGGCAGGCGCTTCGGCTTCGGCGGCAGCGACGGCGGTGGCCAGCGCTGGAGCCGGCTGTGCCGGTGCGGCATAGGCCTGCTGCATGACTGGGTAAGCCTGCGCCGGCGCGGCGCGACTGATGCGAACTGACTCTTCGCCCTCAGCGATTTCCAGTTCAGAAATACCTGATTCTTCAACCAGTTCGATCAGTTTCTTGATTTTACGAATATCCATGAGTGTGATTCCGTACTCTTTTTGTGGAGCAATTAGTGGGTTTTTGACAGACGGTTAACCGCTGCCTGTAAAGCAAATGTGTAACCTTCCGCGCCGAGCCCGCAAATCACGCCCACGGCTATATCAGACAGGTAGGAGTGATGGCGGAAAGGCTCGCGGGCATGCACGTTGGACAGGTGGATCTCAATAAACGGGATTTGCACCGCCAACAGCGCATCGCGCAGCGCCACGCTGGTGTGGGTGAACGCCGCCGGGTTAATCAGAATGAAATCTGTATTGCCGCGCGCCTGATGAATGCGGTCGATCAGCGCGTGTTCGGCATTGGACTGCAGATGGCTTAGGGCAACGCCCAGTGCGGAGGCCTGATTCTCTAATCCGTTAACGATCTCTGCCAGCGTCGTGCTGCCGTACTTTTCCGGCTCACGGGTGCCCAGCAGGTTCAGATTAGGGCCATTCAGAAGCAAAATGTGAGACTTGTCCGCCATTGTGCTGGTATCTCCGGCAATAAAACCATCATCGTTCAACATAACCCGATGTTACCGATTTGTCACCTTTTTCGGGGAAAAATCACGCTGTCCTTCTGGACAAGGTCGGGCATTATAACGATATCGTAGCAATTCGCAGCTAAATACTGGTCTTATCAGCGAAGATATTCAACCCCTAATTGGCCGGGGTTACCCGGTTATGTGAGATCGCGCGTCGTGGAAGATGACGCTTTCTAACGCCACCAGGCGCGGAATTTCGGGTAACGCCACGCTAACAACAGCAATGCCAGCAGCGCGTAGATCAGCGGCTGAGGGGAAATGATTTTTACCGACCAAAGGTAGTGTATCGGCGTCAGAATCGCCACCAGATAGACGAAATTGTGCAGCCGCTGCCAGTTTTTGCCCAGGCTGCGCATCGCCCGTTGGGTCGAGGTCGCCGCCAGCGCCAGCAACAGCAGCCAGCTGACGATGCCGAGCGTCAGGTAGGGGCGTTCTATCAGCTCCTGTCCGAGCAGCGCAATATTATTCAGCCCCAGTTCCAGCGTGGCGTAGCTTAACAGGTGCAGCGTCGCCCAGGCAAAACACCACAGCCCCAGCAGCCGGCGGCAGCGCATCAGCATCGCCTGGCGGCTGTAGCGCGCCAGCGGGGCGACCAGCAGGGTGACCAGCAGCAGTTTCAGCGCCATACGCCCGGTAAAATGCTGGATGTCCTTGGCCGGATCGGCGCTCAGCCAGCCCTGATCGACCGCCAGCACCAGCCACGCCAGCGGCAGGAAGGCGGCCAGATGAATCGCGGCTTTCAGCCATTTGATATGCACAGGTTTTAAACGCACTCAAAAATTCTCCCGCAGGTTCATGCCGCGATACAGCGAAGCGACCCGATCGCCATAGCCGTTAAACAGCAGCGTAGGCTGACGTTTCACATCCAGAATGCCGCCAGCGCCGATAAAGCGCTCGCTGGCCTGCGACCAGCGCGGGTGACTGACCTGAGGATTGACGTTGGCGTAAAAACCGTACTCATTCGGCGCCGACAGGTTCCAGGTGGTCGGTGGCTGGTCGCGGGTCAGACGGATATGCACGATGGACTTGATGCCCTTGAAGCCGTATTTCCAGGGGGTAATCAGCCGCAGCGGCGCGCCGTTCTGCGGCGGCAGCGTTTTGCCGTACACGCCCACCGTCAGCAGCGCCAGCGGGTGCATGGCTTCGTCCAGCCGCAGGCCTTCCACGTACGGATACTGCAGGCCGCCGCCGATAAAGCGGTCTTTCTGCCCCGGCATCTGCTCCGGATCGTAGAGCGTCTGAAAGGCGACGAAGCGCGCGTTGCTGTTCGGCTCGGCCAGCTTCAGCAGTTTGCCCAGCTCAAAGCCGATCCACGGCACCACCATCGACCAGGCTTCCACACAGCGCATCCGGTAGATCCGTTGCTCCAGCGGGAAGCGTTTCATCAGATCGTCGATATCGAGCGTCAGCGGTTTGGCCACCTCGCCGTCGATACGCACTTTCCAGCCTTCGGTCTTCAAGCCGCCGGCGTTGGCGGCCGGGTCGGCTTTATCCAGCCCGAACTCGTAGAAATTGTTGTAACCGGTGACTTTATCTTCCGGCGTCATTGCCAGCTTGTCCTGCCATTGCGGCGGCCGGCTGAACGCCAGCGTTTTGCCCGGCGGCGCTTTGGGGCGATCGTTACCTTTAAACCAGGACAGCAGATCGGCCTGGGCGCTGAGCGGCAGCGTCAGCGACGCGGCGCCGATCCCCAATGCCTGCAGCACTTTTCTGCGCTGATGGAACACGCTTTCCGGCGTGACGTCAGCCTCGGTTAATTGATGTACCTTTTTCATTAGCCCGTCCTCCACGGTGATGCCTTAAGCATGGCGCGAAAGCGGGCCGGAGGCGAGATGCGGCGGGAAAATATGAAATTTCGTAGAAGCAGGGTGCGGGGACGTCAGCCCGCACCCGCAGACGGCATCAGCGGATTTTTACCAGCGTGCGCCCGGTGACTTTATTGTCGAGCAGGTCGCGGGCGGCGGCGGGCGCCTGCTCCAGGGCGATCTCCTGCGTGGCCTGCTGGTAAAAGCTGTCCGGCAGGATGCCGGCCAGGCGTTCCCAGGCGGTCTGGCGCTGATGCAGCGGCGTATGTACGGAGTCTATCCCCTGCAGGCGTACGTTGCGCAGGATAAACGGCATTACGGTGGTCGGCAGCTGGTAACCGCCGGCCAGCCCGCAGGCGGCGACGGTGCCGTTATAGTTCATCTGCGCCAGCACGCCGGCCAGCAATTTATCGCCGACGGTATCGACGGCGCCGGCCCAGCGCTGTTTCTCCAGCGGACGCGGTGTTTCGATGTAGTCGCTGCGCGGCAGCACCTCTTTGGCGCCCAGCGCCTTCAGGTAGTCGGTATTGCTGTCGCGGCCGCTGATGGCGGTCACCCGGTAACCGAGCGCCGACAGCACGGCGATGGCGGTGCTGCCGACGCCGCCGCTGGCGCCGGTCACCAGCACCTCGCCGTCATCCGGGCGCACGCCGCCGTCCTCCAGCGCCATCACGCACAGCATGGCGGTCAGGCCGGCGGTGCCGATAATCATCGCCTGGCGTTCATCCAGCCCTTTCGGCAGGGGCACCAGCCATTCGCCGGCGACGCGGGCCTGCTCTGCCAGGCCGCCCCAATGGTTTTCCCCGACGCCCCAACCGGTCAGCACCACGCTGTCTCCCTCGCTAAAGCGCGGATCTTTGCTGCTGCGTACCGTACCGGCGAAATCAATCCCCGGCACCATAGGAAAGTGGCGGACGATTTTGCCTTTGCCGGTGATGGCCAGCGCATCTTTATAGTTGAGGCTGGACCAGTTCACATCGACCGTTACGTCGCCTTCCGGCAAACGGTCGTCGTCGATATCCTGCACCTGGCTGATGATTTGCTCGCCGTGTTGTTCCAGTAATAATGCGCGCATGTCACTGTCCTCTTGTTTATCTCGGTTTGCTGGCATGTTGCCGAGTCATGACCTCAGTCATAAAGATCGCGAGAATAATTCATTAAAATGATGCTTTAATCCAACTCATTTGACTATATGCATAATAGGTAAGTGATGCTCTGATAAAGAACAAAAAATTACCGTTTAAAGGTTCCTTTCCGCGGCGAGGCTTGTTAGCTTGGATGCGCTTTAACCCGGCCGTAATGTTCCTGGCGGTATTCTGAAAAAACAGACAGTTAACCATAAAGTCGGGTTATGCTGTTGCACCTTTATCAGTTGGCTGGCACCTTTTTATTTCAATGGGTGCATACTCACTTAACCATAGCGGACAAGGCACAGGGATGCGATTTACCACCAAACTCTCTGCACTAATCACCCTGCTCGTTGCGCTGGCCATGTTTTTTATGCTGATGGGGTGCTCATACAGTTTTTTTTATGTCACTCAGGAGCGCATGGAGCGCCGCTTCGATGCGCTGGTCACTTCGCTTGACCAGTCGATGCTGCATAGCTCGCTGCAGGCGCAGACGCAGTGGCTGCCGCTGGTGATGAGGCCGCTCGGCATTGTGGAACTGCGCGTTGAAAGCGCCAGCGGCATTCTGTTCAACTATGAACTGCCCGTGTTAACGGGCGAGCCAAGAGCCGCGCCCAGCAGCCATCGCTATACCTCTTTGCCGCTGATGCAACACCCCGGCAGTACGCTGAATATCACCTATCTCGATCCATTCGCCAGCGATGGCTATTCGCTGCGTTCGACCCTGGCCGTCACGCTGGCGATTGTCGTCATGCTGGTGGTGCTGCTGTTCAGCCTGCGCTGGCTGCGTGAGCAGGCCGCCGGCGAGGATCGTCTGGCCTGGCGGGCGCGACGCATTCTAAACGGCGAGCGTGAAGAGGTGATGCAGGGTGATATGCGGGAGTGGCCGCCGAGCGTCAGCAGCGCGCTGGATCGCCTGCTGGCGGATCTGGCCGAGGCGCGTGAGGAGCGGACGCGGGTGGATACGCTGATCCGCGCTTTTGCCGCTCAGGATGCGAAAACCGGGCTGAATAACCGCCTGTTTTTCGACAACCAACTGACCACGCAACTGGAAGAAGAAGGGTCGCACGGCATTGTGATGATGGTGCGCCTGCCGGATTTTGAAACGCTGCGCGAAACCCATGGCGCCGCGATGGTGCAGGAGCTGATGTATTCGCTGGTCAATCTGCTGTCTACTTTTGTGCTGCGCTATCCTTCGGCGCTGCTGGCGCGCTATTTCCACAGCGATTTTACCGTGCTGCTGCCGCACCGCACGCTGAAAGAGGCGGACGGCATCGCCGCGCAGTTAGTGAATGCTATCGATGCGTTGCCTGCGACGCCGATGATTGAACGGGAAGCCTTTTTGCATATCGGCATTGTCGCCTACCGCAGCGGCCAGACGACCGAGCAGGTGATCGATCGTGCCGAACAGGCGACGCGTCACGCCACGCTGCAGGGCGAAAACGGCTGGTATGTGTACGACAGTCAGGTACCGGAGAAGGGGCGCGGCAGCGTGAAATGGCGTACCTTGCTGGAACAAATGCTGGAGCGCGGCGGCCCGCGGCTGTATCAGAAGCCGGCGGTGACGGTGAAAGGCGAGGTACACCATCGGGAAATAATGAGTCGTGTTTATGATGGCTCTCAAGAGCTGCTTCCAGCTGAATATATTCCGCTGGTAAAACAGTTCGGGCTGGCGGAGCGCTACGATCGTCTGCAGGTGAGCCGAATCATACCGCTGCTGGCGCTGTGGCCGGAGGAGACGCTGGCGTTTCCGCTGTGCGTTGACTCATTATTACAGCGCTCGTTTCAATACTGGCTGCGCGATACGTTATTACAGTGTGAAAAAAGTCACCGGCGACGTATTCTGATTGAACTTGCAGAGGCGGATGTGTGTCAACATATCGACCGTTTACGTCCGGTGCTGCGTCTGATTGCCGGGCTGGGCTGCCGCCTGGCGGTGTCGCAGGCGGGGTTAACCGTGGTCAGTACCGCGTATATCAAATCGCTGCAGGTGGAGATCGTTAAACTGCATCCCGGTTTGGTGCGCAGTATTGATAAACGCGACGAGAATCAGCTGTTTGTTCAGAGCCTGTCCAGCGCGTGCGAAGGCACCAGCGCGCAGCTGTTTGCTGCCAGCGTACGCACGCGCGGCGAATGGCAGACGTTAAAAGAGCGTGGGATCCACGGCGGGCAGGGCGACTTTTTTGCCCCGCCGGAGCCTATTGACGTCGGGCGCAAAAAATATTCGCATCGTTATCGCGTTTAACCTGAATATTTGCGCATTTTTCACGTAGAATAACCCGTCTTTTCCCGTCGGACGTTGGTAGGTGCTTACCACCAGTGATAATCAGGGAAAATGTTAGTTTTTATGAGCTGTGTTACGCCGATTTGCGCGTTGACAGGGGTGGTAAACTGAACCTTGGTTCAGGGAATTCAGGCCTCATCCAATTTCCGTGCATTCGAGCAGTAATAATGCAGATTATTTTCACCGAAGTAGAACGTTTTTGCGCCTTGTCGCTGCTTCGTGTGGTTGGTAAAGTAGGCGGATTTTATTTTTCGCCCCCAGCTTGCAGGATTATCCTTTAGTTATGTTTAAGAAATTTCGTGGCATGTTTTCCAATGACTTGTCCATCGATTTGGGTACCGCCAATACCCTTATTTATGTTAAAGGGCAAGGCATTGTACTGAATGAACCGTCGGTGGTTGCCATTCGCCAGGATCGTGCCGGCTCACCCAAGAGCGTAGCGGCTGTGGGCCATGACGCTAAACAGATGCTGGGACGTACTCCCGGCAATATCGCAGCCATTCGTCCGATGAAAGACGGCGTTATCGCCGACTTCTTCGTGACCGAGAAAATGCTGCAACACTTTATCAAGCAGGTGCACAGCAACAGCTTTATGCGCCCAAGCCCGCGCGTGCTGGTGTGTGTGCCGGTCGGCGCCACGCAGGTTGAACGTCGCGCCATCCGCGAATCGGCGCAGGGCGCCGGCGCGCGTGAAGTGTTCCTGATTGAAGAGCCGATGGCGGCCGCCATCGGCGCCGGCCTGCCGGTTTCCGAAGCAACCGGTTCCATGGTGGTGGATATCGGCGGCGGCACCACGGAAGTGGCGGTGATCTCACTGAACGGCGTGGTGTACTCCTCGTCGGTACGCATCGGCGGCGACCGCTTCGATGAAGCGATCATTAACTACGTGCGCCGCAACTACGGCTCGCTGATCGGTGAAGCTACCGCAGAACGCATCAAGCATGAGATCGGCTCGGCCTATCCGGGTGATGAAGTGCGTGAGATCGAAGTACGTGGCCGTAACCTGGCCGAAGGCGTACCGCGCGGCTTTACCCTGAACTCCAATGAAATCCTCGAAGCCCTGCAAGAGCCTCTGACCGGCATCGTCAGCGCGGTGATGGTGGCGCTGGAGCAGTGTCCGCCGGAGCTGGCTTCCGATATTTCGGAACGCGGCATGGTGCTGACCGGCGGCGGTGCGTTGCTGCGCAATCTGGACCGCCTGCTGATGGAAGAAACCGGGATTCCGGTCGTTGTGGCTGAAGATCCGCTGACCTGCGTGGCGCGTGGCGGCGGCAAAGCGTTGGAAATGATCGACATGCACGGCGGCGATTTGTTCAGCGAAGAATAGTCAGCCCCAAGAAGGAGGTATCGTCTAAGATCAATGCATCTTGTACGTTGCCTCCTTCTGTTGTCGAGGAACTCGCATAATTTATGAAGCCGATTTTTAGCAGGGGACCTTCCCTGCAACTGCGACTTTTTTTGGCGGTGATCGTGGCGATTGGCCTGATCGTTGCCGACAGCCGGCTCGGTACGTTCGTAAAAATACGAAACTACATGGATACCGCAGTCAGCCCTTTCTACTTTTTGGCCAACGGGCCGCGTAAGGTTTTGGACAGCGTCTCGGATACGCTGGCTACTCGCCAACAGTTGGAACTCGAAAATCGCGCTTTGCGGCAGGAACTGCTGCTGAAAGGCAGCGATACCCTTCTTCTCGGCCAATTCAAGCAGGAAAATGCCCGCTTGCGTGAACTGCTCGGCTCGCCGCTGCGCCAAGACGAACAAAAAATGGTCACGCAGGTGATCTCGGCCGGCTCCGATCCGTACAGCGATCAGGTGGTGATCGACAAAGGCTCCGATAACGGCGTCTACGAGGGCCAGCCGGTGATCAGCGATAAAGGGGTGGTCGGTCAGGTGGTGGCGGTGGCCAAATACACCAGCCGCGTGCTGCTGATTTGCGATGCCTCCCACGCGCTGCCGATTCAGGTACTGCGCAACGATATTCGCGTGATCGCCGCCGGCAGCGGCTGCGCCGACGATCTGCAGCTGGAGCATCTGCCGGGCAACACCGATATCCGCGTGGGCGACGTGCTGGTGACCTCGGGCCTGGGCGGGCGTTTCCCGGAAGGCTATCCGGTGGCGGTGGTCTCCTCGGTGAAAGTGGATAATCAGCGCGCCTATACGGTGATTCAGGCGCGTCCGACCGCCGGCCTGCAGCGTCTGCGTTACCTGCTGTTGCTGTGGGGTGCTGACCGCAACGGCGATATGCCGCGTCAGCCGGAGGAAGTGCACCGCGTTGCCAACGAACGTCTGATGCAGATGATGCCGCAGGTGTTGCCGTCGGCTGACTCGATGGGGCCGCCGGCGCCGTTGCCTGCGCCCGCTACCGGCGCCGTGACGCAGCCGTCGGCCGCCGCGACGCCGCCCGCCGCGGCAGGAGCGCGCTGATGAACCGTTACCGTAGCCACGGACGCTGGATCATTTGGCTCTCTTTCCTGATTGCGCTGGTGCTGCAGATTATGCCGTGGCCGGAGCAGATTTATATGTTCCGCCCTTCGTGGGTCGCGCTGATTCTGATCTATTGGGTGATGGCGCTGCCGCATCGGGTCAACGTCGGCACCGGCTTTGTGCTGGGGTTGATCGTGGATCTGATCCTGGGCTCGACCCTGGGCGTGCGCGCGCTGGCGTTGGGGATTATCGCCTATCTGGTGGCGTTCAAATTCCAGCTGTTCCGTAATATGGCGCTGTGGCAGCAGGCGTTGATCGTGATGCTGCTGTCGCTGGCGATGGATGTGGTGGTGTTCTGGGTGGAGTTTTTAGTGATCAACGTCTCTTTCCGCCCGGAAGTGTTCTGGAGTAGTGTGGTTAACGGTATTTTATGGCCGTGGCTATTCCTGCTGATGCGTAAGATTCGCCGTCAGTTCGCCGTACAATAACGACGTAACAAGGGGAGTTTAATGACTTCGCTCTATTTGGCTTCAGGTTCCCCCCGTCGGCGTGAATTGCTGACGCTGCTTGGCGTACAGTTCGACATTATTCTGACCCATACCGAAGAACTGCGGCAGCCGGGGGAAAGCGCGGAGGCCTATGTACGCCGGCTGGCGCAGGATAAAGCGCGGGCGGGCGTGGCATTGGCTGAGGAAGATCGGCCGGTGCTCGGCGCCGACACCATCGTGGTGCTGAACGGAAGAGTGCTGGAAAAGCCGCGCGACGCGGCGCATGCCGCAGAGATGCTGAGCCTGCTGTCCGGTAAACAGCATCAGGTGATCACCGCGGTGGCGATTGCCGACCGTCAGGACCTGCTGTGTCAGCAGGTGGTCACCGATGTGACCTTCCGCACGCTGTCGCAGCAGGATATCGCCGATTATATTGCAACGGGCGAACCGATGGATAAAGCGGGCGCCTATGGGATTCAGGGAAAGGGTGGTTGTTTCGTCAGAACCCTCACCGGCAGTTATCACGCCGTGATGGGATTACCGTTGGTCGAAACACATGAGCTGCTCAGTAATTTTGTCGCATTACGAGATGTAAGAACCGGTTGAGGGCGGCGGCATGCGCTCGCGACCGGCTCTGAGGAGAAGACATGACAGCTGAGCTACTGGTAAATATCACACCGTCTGAAACGCGGGTTGCCTATATTGACGGCGGCATCCTGCAAGAGATCCACATCGAACGCGAATCCAAGCGCGGCATCGTCGGCAATATCTACAAAGGCCGGGTGAGCCGGGTGCTGCCGGGCATGCAGGCGGCCTTTGTCGATATCGGCCTGGAGAAGGCGGCGTTTCTGCACGCCTCCGATATTATGCCGCACACCGAGTGCGTGGCGGGCGACGAACGGAAAAACTTCCACGTGCGCGATATCGCCGAACTGGTGCGCCAGGGGCAGGATCTGGTGGTGCAGGTGGTGAAAGATCCGCTGGGCACCAAAGGTGCGCGCCTGACCACCGACATCACGCTGCCTTCCCGCTACCTGGTATTTATGCCTGGCGCGGCGCACGTCGGCGTTTCGCAGCGTATTGAAAGCGAGGCCGAGCGCGAACGGCTGAAAAAAATCGTCGCCGATTACTGCGACGAGCTGGGCGGCTTTATCATCCGCACCGCGGCAGAAGGCATTGGTGATGAGGAACTGGCGCAGGACGCCGCGTTCCTCAAGCGCCTGTGGACCAAGGTAATGGAGCGTAAAAAACGCAACCAGACCAAATATATGCTGTACGGCGAACTGGCGCTGGCGCAGCGTATCCTGCGTGATTTCGCCGGCGCGGCGCTCGATCGCATCCGCGTGGACTCGCGCCTGACGCACGATTTGCTGGTGGAGTTCACCGGCGAATATATCCCGGACATCAGCGGCAAGCTGGAGTTATATACCGGCAGCCAGCCGATCTTCGATCTGTACGACGTGGAGAACGAAATCCAGCGTGCGCTGGAGCGTAAGGTGGAGCTGAAGTCCGGCGGTTATCTGATCATCGATCAGACCGAGGCGATGACCACCATCGATATCAACACCGGCGCCTTTGTTGGCCACCGTAACCTCGACGAAACCATTTTCAATACCAATATTGAAGCGACGCAGGCTATCGCCCGCCAGCTGCGGCTGCGTAATCTTGGCGGCATTATTATCATCGATTTTATTGATATGAATAATGATGAACACCGCCGGCGGGTGCTGCACTCGCTGGAGCAGGCGCTGAGCAAGGATCGGGTCAAAACCACCATCAACGGTTTTTCACAGCTTGGGCTGGTGGAAATGACGCGTAAACGCACGCGTGAAAGTATTGAACATGTGCTGTGCAACGACTGTCCTACCTGTAACGGGCGCGGCACGGTCAAGACGGTTGAGACGGTATGCTATGAAATCTTGCGCGAAATCGTCCGCGTGCACCATGCTTATGATACCGACCGTTTTCTGGTTTACGCCTCGGCCGCGGTAGGCGAAGCGCTGAAAAGCGAGGAGTCGCACGCGCTGGCGGAGGTGGAAATCTTCGTCGGCAAGCAGGTTAAAGTACAGATTGAACCGTTATACAGCCAGGAGCAGTTTGACGTCGTTATGATGTAAGTCAGCTGTGATTGGCAGGGTCCGCATGCGGAACCCATTCATTCCCGTTGCCGGGCAGCGGAAGCAAGGAGATAGAGTGAAGCGACTGCCTGGGATTTTGTTGGCAACAGGCGCCACGTTAATTGTCGCCGTGGCGTTGCTGGTCAGTGGGCTGCGCCTGGCGCTGCCGGAACTGAACAGCTATCGCCCACAGTTGCTGGCGAAAGTTTCGGCGCTCTCCGGCGTGCCGGTGCAGGCCGATTTTATTCAGGGCAGTTGGGAGAGCTTCGGCCCGCGGCTGGAGGTGCGCAATCTGCGCGCCGCGATGACCAAAAGTGACCTGCATATCGATCGGGTTACGCTGGCGCTCGACGTCTGGCAGTCGCTATTACACTGGCGCTGGCAATTCCGCGATCTCACCTTTTATCAGCTGCAGCTGGATATCAATACCACGCTGGGTGGCGATAAAAACAAGGGCAGCACCGTTCAGCCCGGCACCGTCAGCGATCTGCTGCTGTATCAGTTTGACCACTTCGACCTGCGCGACAGCCGCGTCTCTTTCCTGACGCCGTCCGGCCCGCGCGCCGAGGTTGCCATTCCGCAGCTGACCTGGCTGAACAGCGATCAGCGTCACCGTGCCGAGGGGCAAATCAGCCTGTCGACGTTTAACGGCCAGCACGGCGCGGTGCAGGTGCGGATGGATCTGCATGATAACAAAGGGCTGCTGAATACCGGCACGGTGTACCTGCAGGCCGATGATATCGATATGAAGCCGTGGTTCAGCCGCTGGCTCAAGTCCAATACCGGTCTGGAAAGCGCTGACTTCAGCCTGGCCGCCTGGCTGCAGGTGCAGCAGGGTGAAATTTATGGCGGCAACGCTTTGCTGAAACAGGGCGCAGCCCGCTGGACGGTCGGCGGCGACGCGCACCGGCTGGAGGTCGATAATTTAGCGCTGGCGGTAAAACGTCAGGGCGGCGGCTGGCAGCTGGATGTGCCGCAGCTGAATATTAAAACCGACGGTCAGGCCTGGCCGCAGGGGATGTTGTCCGGGCTGTGGCTACCGGAAAACAGCCGGTTTATCGGGCCGGAACAGCAGGAAGAGCTGCGTATCCGCGCTACCGACATCCAGCTGGAGCGGCTGTCGTCGCTGCTGCCGACGTTCTCGTTCCTCAGCCCGGATATGCTGGAGCGCTGGCAAGATATCCGGCCGCAGGGGCGGGTGGACGCGCTGGCGCTGGATATTCCGCTGAAACAGCCGGAGAGAAGCCGGTTTCAGGCGCGCTGGCGCGACCTGAGCTGGCAGCACTGGCAGCTGTTGCCGGGGGTAAACCACTTCAGCGGCGCGCTCAGCGGCGGGGTGGAAAACGGCAGGCTGGATCTCGACCTGAAAAACAGCACGTTGCCGTATGGCGATATGTTCCGGGCGCCGCTGGAAATCAGCAGCGCCAGCGGGGCGCTGAACTGGCGCTATGGCGCGCAGGGCTGGGAGCTTTCCAGCCAGAACCTGGATGTGAAAGCCAAATCGCTGTGGGCGAATGGTGACTTCCGCTATCGGCAGCCGGCCAAGGGCGAGCCTTGGCTGAGTATTCTGGCGGGCATTCGTCTGTCCGACGGCGCCGACGCCTGGCGCTACTTCCCGGAGCCGCTGATGGGCACTCACCTGGTCGATTACCTGAGCGGCGCCATTCAGGGCGGGCAGGTGGATAACGCCTCGCTGATCTATGCCGGCAACCCGCATCAGTTCCCCTATAAGCATAATGAGGGGCACTTTGAGGTGTATGTGCCGCTGCGCCACTCAACCTTCCAGTTCCAGCCGGGCTGGCCGGCGCTGAAAGATCTGGCCATCGATCTGGATTTCCGCAACGACGGCCTGTGGATGCAGGCGCCGGCCACCAGGCTGGGCAAGGTGGACGGCAAAAACGTCCGCGCGGTCATCCCGGACTACAGTAAACAGCGTCTGCTGATTGACGCCGACGTGGCGGGCGCCGGGCCGGATGTGCGGGACTACTTTATGCAAACGCCGCTGCATGATTCCATCGGCGGCGCGCTGGAACAGCTGCAGGTCGGTGGGGATGTCAGTGGGCGCTTACATCTTGATATCCCGTTGAACGGCAAGCTGGTGGCGGCTAAAGGTGAGGTCACGCTGAACAATAACTCGCTGTTGGTGAAACCGCTGGACAGCACGTTGGAAAAGGTCAGCGGCAAATTTACCTTCGATAACGGCAACCTGGCCAGTAACACCCTGACGGCGAACTGGTTTGGTCAGCCGATGGCGGTGAACTTCACCACCGAAGAAGGGGCAAAGGATTATAAGGTCAATGTCGGCCTGAAGGGCGACTGGCAGCCGGGCAAGATCCCGGAGGTGCCGCCGGAGGTGGCGAAAGCGCTGTCCGGCAGCGCGCCGTGGAACGGCAAGGTGGCGATTACCCTGCCGCACGGCGGGGCGGCCAGTTACGATATCGGTCTTAACGCTGACCTGAAGAGTGTGAGCAGTCACTTACCTCCACCGCTAGATAAACCGGCGGGTGAACCGTTGCCGGTGAACGTCAAGGTACAGGGCGGCCTTAACGGTTTCAAACTGAACGGCAGCGCCGGTAAACAAAACTACTTCAACAGCGCCTGGTCCTTCGGCCGGCAGCAGGTTTCGCTGGACCGCGCCGCGTGGCGCACCGGCGGCGGCGTGCCGCCGCTGCCGCAAAGCCCGTCGCTGACGCTTAACCTGCCGCCACTGGACGGTGAAAAATGGCTGGCGCTGCTGTCGCCTGCGCTGAAGCAGTCCGGCGGCGCTCAGGGCAAGGTCGGCAGCTTCCGCTTCCCGACCACGGTGGCGTTGAGCACCCCGCAGCTGCTGCTGGGCGGCCAGGCCTGGCATCAGCTGGAGCTGGCGGCGCGCCAGCAGTTTGGCGGCGTCAGCGTCAGTGCCAAAGGTAAGGAGATCGACGGCAGCGTATTGATCGCCGATAAAGGCCCGTGGCGCGCCGATATCAATTACCTGTATTACAACCCGCAGTTTGCCGACGACAAGCCGGCACCGCTCGCGGCGCAGCCGTCAGCGCCGGCGCAGCGCGTCTCCTTCCGCGGCTGGCCGTCCGTGATGCTGCGCTGCCAGAGCTGTTGGCTCCTCGGACAGAAGCTGGGCAAGGTCGAGGCCGATGTGAAAAACGCCGGCGATACGCTGACGCTGGAGCACGGGCTGATCGATACCGGTAAGGGACGGGTCAGCGCCACCGGCCTGTGGAAGCAGAATGCGCAGGAAGAGCGCACCGCGCTGAAGGGGAAACTGCTGGGGCGCAAAATTGACGATACCGCCAGTTTCCTCGGCATCACCACGCCGCTGAAAGACGCG
Source organism: Serratia sp. JUb9 (assembly GCF_014298095.1). Lineage (NCBI taxonomy): Bacteria > Pseudomonadati > Pseudomonadota > Gammaproteobacteria > Enterobacterales > Yersiniaceae > Serratia > Serratia sp. JUb9. Next base: position 474,225 of record NZ_CP060416.1, read on the forward strand.
CCCTATGATGTGGACTTCGACCTGCACTGGCGCGGGCAGCCGTGGAAGCCGAAGCTGAACACCTTCAACGGCACCATGAAGCTGGCGATGGGCAAGGGGGAGATCGACAGCATCGGCGGCGGCCGGGCCGGGCAGCTATTGCGCCTGGTAAGTTTCGATGCGCTGCTGCGTAAGCTACAGTTTGATTTCAGCGACACGTTCGGCAACGGGTTCTACTTTGATTCCATCCGCAGCACCATCTGGATGAAAGATGGCATAATGCATACCGACAACCTGCTGGTTGACGGGCTGGCGGCGGATATCGCCATGAGCGGCCAGGTCGATCTGGTGCAGCGCCGGCTTGATATGCAGGCGGTGGTGGCGCCGGAGATTTCAGCGACGGTCGGGGTGGCGACAGCGTTTGTCATCAACCCAATCGTCGGCGCCGCGGTATTCGCCGCGTCGAAGGCGCTGGGGCCGCTGTGGAACAAGATTTCGCTGATTCGCTACCATATCGGCGGCAGCCTGGATCAGCCGACCATCAATGAGGTGTTGCGTAAGCCAAAAGAGGATAAGGCGTCATGAAAAATGCCAATATTGCGTTGTTACAACTGTGCAGCGGCGATCGCGTCCGGGATAACCTGGCGCAGATTGAGCAGCAGATCAAGCAGCTCAATACCGGTGTGAAACTGGTGATGACGCCGGAAAATGCCTTGCTGTTCGCCGACGCCGAGGCGTATCGTCAGCATGCCGAGCAGGAAGGCGACGGTCCGCTGCAGCAGGCGGTGCGCGATCTGGCGCGCCGCTACGGCGTCTGGCTGCTGATCGGCTCGATGCCGTTAATCAGCCGTGAAGATCCGCAGCGCATCACTACCAGCAGCCTGCTGTTCGACGAACAGGGCGAGCTGCGCGGGCGTTACGATAAGCTGCATATGTTCGATGTCGATATCAACGACGTACATGCGCACTATCGCGAATCAGATACCTATCAGCATGGCCGGCAACTGACGGTGGTGGATACGCCGGTCGGCCGCCTCGGGATGACTATCTGTTATGATCTGCGTTTTCCCGGGCTGTATCAGGCGCTGCGCGATCAGGGGGCAGAGCTGATTTCCGTACCTTCCGCCTTTACCCGCGTTACCGGCGAGGCGCACTGGGAGATTCTGCTGCGTGCCCGGGCGATTGAGAACCAGTGCGTGATCCTGGCGCCCGCGCAGGTTGGCCGCCATGGCCAGACGCGCCGTACCTGGGGACATACCATGGCGGTGGACGGCTGGGGGAATATTATGAAAGAGAACCCCGACGCCGTGTCCGCCATTAAAGTGCGCGTCGACACCGAGGTGCTGAAGACCATGCGCGCCCAGATGCCGGTGCGGCAGCACAACAGATTCCAGACGTCGCTGCAGGCGCCGTCTGAACATAAATCCTCCAATCAAGAGTGAAAAAATTATGAGCCTGACGCTTGTCAGTGAGCAGTTACTTACTGCCAATAAGCTGAGTCATCAAGACCTGCATTCGGTATTGGGGCAACTGTCCGAACGCCGACTCGACTATGCCGATCTCTATTTCCAGTCCAGCTACCACGAAGCCTGGGTGATTGAAGACGGCATCATTAAAGACGGCTCTTACAATATCGATCAGGGCGTCGGCGTGCGCGCCGTCAGCGGCGAGAAAACCGGTTTCGCCTATGCCGACCAGATTACCCTTAACGCGCTGAACCAGAGCGCCCAGGCCGCGCGCAGCATCGTGCGCGAACAGGGAGACGGCAAGGCGCATACGCTGGGCGAAATTCGTCACCAGGCACTGTATCCGCTGCTCGATCCGCTGCAAAGCCTGCCGCGTGAAGAGAAAATCGCCCTGCTGCACCGGGTGGACAAGGTTGCCCGCGCCGCCGATAAGCGCGTGCAGGAAGTGACGGCCAGCGTGACCGGCGTTTATGAGCAGGTACTGGTGGCGGCTACCGACGGCACGCTGGCGGCGGATGTGCGTCCGCTGGTGCGTCTTTCCGTCAGCGTGCTGGTGGAAGAAGACGGCAAGCGTGAGCGGGGTTCCAGCGGCGGTGGCGGCCGTTTCGGCTATGACTATTTCCTGGAAGCGGTGGACGGTGAAGTGCGCGCCGACGCCTTCGCCAAAGAGGCGGTGCGCATGGCGCTGGTTAACCTGTCGGCGGTTGCCGCGCCGGCGGGCGGTATGCCGGTGGTGCTGGGCGCAGGCTGGCCGGGCGTGCTGCTGCATGAAGCGGTCGGCCACGGCCTGGAGGGGGACTTCAACCGCCGCGGCTCGTCGGTCTTCAGCGGACAGATGGGGCAGTTGGTGGCGTCGGAGCTTTGCACCGTGGTGGATGACGGCACCATGCAGGGACGTCGCGGTTCGCTGGCTATCGATGACGAAGGCGTGCCCGGCCAGTATAACGTGCTGATCGAAAACGGCGTGCTGAAGGGCTATATGCAGGACAAACTGAATGCGCGCCTGATGGGCGTAGCGCCGACCGGCAACGGCCGCCGCGAATCTTATGCGCACCTGCCGATGCCGCGCATGACCAACACCTACATGCTGGCGGGCCAGTCGACGCCGGAAGAGATTATCGCCAGCGTAGAGTACGGCCTGTATGCGCCGAACTTTGGCGGCGGACAGGTGGACATCACCTCCGGCAAGTTCGTCTTCTCCACCTCCGAGGCCTACCTGATCGAGAAAGGGCGCATCACCAAACCGGTGAAAGGCGCGACGCTGATCGGCTCCGGCATTGAGGCGATGCAGCAGATCTCGATGGTTGGCAACGATCTGGCGCTGGATAAAGGCGTCGGCGTCTGCGGTAAAGAGGGGCAGAGCGTGCCGGTGGGCGTCGGCCAGCCGACGCTGAAGCTGGATAACCTGACGGTGGGCGGCACGGCGTAAGCGCTCAGACCGCCGTTTGGTCCGTCAGATATGCCGGTCGGCTCACCCCGACCGGTATTTTTTTGTCTTTTATTACCGGCGTGTCAGCGGTAGCCCTGATAAAGCTCGCCGACCTTTTGGAAGTATTCGGTCAGGTAGTTGATACAGACCTGCACTTTCAGCGGCAGTTTGTCCTTTTCGGTATACAGCGCATACACCGGGCGCGGATCGGAATGGTAGCGTTTGAACAGAATCTCCACTTCGCCGCGTTTGATTTCGTCGATCACCCACATCAACGGCGCATAGGCGATGCCGGCGCCGGCTTTCAGCCAGCGGATCATGGTTTGTGAATCGTTGGTGACAAAGCGCCCCTGCGGCGAAATGCGCGTGCTGATGCCCTCCGGGGCAATCAGTTCAAACTCGCTGTCCGGCCGCACGCTGTACTCCAGCCAGGAAAAATTCACCATATCGCTGGGAGTGCGCGGCGTGCCGTGCGCGGCCAGGTAACTTTTGGCGGCGCATACCACCATCGGCATCGAGCCCAGCCGCTTGGAGAACAGGCTGGAATCCTGCAGCGCGCCGACGCGGATCACCACGTCCAGCCCGTCGGCGATCAGATCGGGCGCCGGAATGCCGGTGACCAGATTCACCTTCAGGCCGGGATACTCTTTCAGCATATCGGCGGTCATGGTGGCCAGTACGTTTTGCGCCATGGTTGAAGAGCTGCCGATGCGTAAGTTGCCGGTCGGGGTATTATTAAAGGCGTACAGCTGCTCGTGGACTTCGTTGGCTTCCAGCAGCATGCGGCGGCAGCCCTGATAATAGATTTTACCCGCTTCTGTCAGGCCGATGCTGCGCGTGCTGCGGTTGAGCAGCTTGACCTGCAAATCATTTTCCAGTTTGGACACGGTCTGGCTGATGGAGGATACGCTCATGCCTAACTGGCGCGCGGCGGCGGTAAATGAACCGCACTCAACCACTTTGGCGTATACCGACATCCGTTTTAGTCTTTCCATTATTCACTCTGGCTTAAAAGTGATTTAGATCACAGATTGTTGATGACTTGATAGTAAGCAGGCTAATATAACCAGTGCCGGGTGTAAAACTTGTGCGCAGAAGCGCGGTATTCAGATGCTGCGCGATGTGCCCGTTGCAGCGCGACCCGGTTGCCCTCGCACTTTCTTATCGCGGATGTATGCCTTGAGTTTAACCTTTTTTCAGGTTTATAGCCTGGACAACCTGTCTGGGCATAGGGTGTGGCGCGCATTCGCTAAAATGTAAATATAATGTGAATTAATATGAGTAAGACGTGTCTTCCCCGGCGTAGTAAACAATAAGGAAAAAATGATGAGTTTGCTTCCGGTGATGGTTATCTTCGGACTGTCGTTTCCCCCGGTATTTTTCGAGCTGATCGTGTCGCTGGCGCTGTTTTTTGTGCTGCGTCGACTGCTACAGCCGACCGGTATTTATGATTTTGTCTGGCATCCGGCGCTGTTCAATACTGCGCTGTATTGCTGCCTGTTTTATCTGATTTCGTGTCTTTTTGTTTGAGGTCGCTGTGAAAACATTTTCAATAAAAATAGCCAGAATCGCGATCACTCTGATCCTTGTCCTGCTGGGGATTATCGCCGTCTTCAAGGCCTGGGTGTTTTATACCGAATCGCCGTGGACGCGTGACGCCAAATTTACCGCCGATGTGGTGGCGATCGCGCCGGACGTCAGCGGTCTGCTGAGCGATGTGTTGGTGACAGATAACCAACTGGTGAAAAAGGGCCAGGTGCTGTTTGTGGTCGATCAGCCGCGCTATCAGCAGGCGTTGGCGGAAGCCGGCGCCGACGTGGCGTATTACCAGGCGCTGGCCGCAGAGAAAAAGCGTGAGGCGAGCCGCCGCGTGCGTCTGGGCGTTGACGCCATGTCGCGCGAAGAGATTGAACAGGCCAGCAACGCGCTGGAAACCGTACAGCACCAGCTGGCGAAGGCGATCGCGGTGCGCGATCAGGCCAAGCTCGATCTGGAGCGTACCACGGTGCGTGCGCCGGCGGACGGTTGGATAACCAACCTGACCGTGCACGCCGGCGATTTTATCACCCGCGGTTCCACCGCGGTGGCGCTGGTGAAAAAGAACACCTTCTATATTCTGGCCTATATGGAAGAGACCAAGCTGCACGGCCTGAACCGCGGCGATCGCGCAGAGATTACTCCGCTCGGCAGCAACCGTATTATGCACGGTACGGTGGACAGCGTGGCGGCGGCGGTGAACAACAGCAGCAGCAGCAATGACAGCAAAGGCCTGGCTGCCATCGACAGCAACCTGGAGTGGGTGCGTCTGGCGCAGCGCGTGCCGGTAAAAATCATGCTGGATGCGAAAGACCAGCAGCATCCATACCCTGCCGGCACGACGGCCACCGTGGTGATCACCGGCCAGAACGACCGCGATAGCGACCGCGAGTCGCCGTTCGTCAAGCTGATGCACCGGCTGCGTGAGTTCGGTTAATGAATAACCCAACCTTTATCCGCTTGAGATTTGCGTTCAAACTGAGTTTTGCGATCGTCTTCGCACTGTTTGTCGGCTTTCATCTCAACCTGGAAACGCCGCGCTGGTCGGCAATGACCGCCGCCATCGTCGCCGCCGGACCGGCCTTTGCCGCCGGCGGCGAGCCGTTTTCCGGCGCTATCCGCTACCGCGGCTGGCTGCGTATTATCGGTACGTTTATCGGCTGCTTTGTCGGCCTGTTGATTATCGTCACCACCGCGCGTGCGCCGGTGGTGATGCTGCTGCTGTGCTGCATCTGGGCCGGCGTCTGCACCTGGATCTCATCGCTGATCAAGGTGGAAAACTCTTACGCCTGGGGGCTGGCAGGCTATACCGCGCTGATCATTATCGTGACGGTGGCCACCAGCGAGTCGCACCTGCTGGAGGCGCCGCAGTTCGCCGTGGAGCGCTGCAGCGAGATCGTGCTGGGGATCGTCAGCGCGGTGCTGGCGGATCTCTTGTTCTCCCCGCGCTCGATCAAACAGGATATCGACCGGGCGGTGGATAACCTGCTGGTGCAGCAGTATAAACTGCTGCAGATGTGTATCAGTAATGCGGACAAGGAAGAGATCGACCGCGCCTGGGGCAACCTGGTGAAAGGCACCACCGCGCTGAACGGCATGCGCGCCAACCTGATGATGGAGTCCTCGCACTGGCAGAAGGTCAACCGCCGCGCGCGTGCGTTGCATACGCTGTCGCTGACGCTGATTACCCAGGCCTGCGAAACCTACCTGATTCTGCTCAACCATCCGGACGCGCTGAGCGAAAATCTGCGCGAACTGCTGATGGAGCCGGCGGAGACGCCGCAGGATATTCACCGCCGCATGAAAGTGATGCGTCAGGTGCTGACGGTGCATCGCACCGATGACACGCTGTTGACGGTATCCAGCTGGGTCGGCGCGGCGACCCGTTACCTGCTGTTGGCAAAAGGCGTGCACACCAACAGCAGCATCAGCGGTGTGGAGGAGGATATCCTCAGCGCAGAAGTCGAAATCAAACCGGCTTCAGCAGAGGGACACCACGCGATGATTAACGGCCTGCGCACCTTTACCGCCACCGCGCTGGGCTGCCTGCTGTGGCTGTGGACCGGCTGGACCTCCGGCAGCGGCTTTATGGTGATTATCGCCGTTATCACCTCGCTGGCGATGCGCACGCCGAACCCGCGCATGGTGGCGATGGACTTTGTACTGGGCATGCTGGTGGCGATACCGCTGGGGGCGCTGTACTTTATGGTGATCATCCCGGCGACGCAGCAAAGCATTCTGCTGCTCTGTCTCAGCCTGGGATTACTGGCGTTTATTATCGGCATTGAGGTACAGAAGCGGCGGCTTGGCTCTCTGGGGACGCTGGCCGGCACCATCAATATTCTGGTGCTCAGCAACCCGATGGAGTTCAACGTTACGCAGTTCCTTGATGCCTCTATCGGCCAGTTCCTCGGCAGCTGCGTCGGTTTGATGGTGCTGCTGCTGATTCGCGATAACTCGCGTGAGCGCACCGGCCGTACGTTGCTGAACAGCTTCGTCAGCAGCGCGGTATCGGCCCTGACCACCAAGGCGGCCAAGCGGCGGGAGAACCACCTGCCGGCGCTGTATCAGCAGCTGAACCAGCTGTTGATGATGTTCCCCAACGATATTGCCAAATACCGTCTGGCGCTGAACCTGATTATTGCGCACCAGCGGATGCAGCGCGCCGAGATCCCCGCCAGCGAAGAGCTGTCGGTGTTCCACCGCCAGATTCGCCGCACCGCCGACCGCGTGGTGAGCGCCAAAAACGAGGTGAAGCGGGCGTATTACTACGATCGTCTGCTCAGCGAAATGAATGAATATCAGCAGAAGCTGGTGGATAACCATGCGCCGCTCAGCGTTACCGGTCCGGTACGTCGTCTGGCGGATATGCTGCATCGTTATCGCCACGCGTTAATTGATTAATCCTGCGCTTTAGCACGCCGCCGGCGGTAATCGGGCCGGGGCGTGCTGTCTTGCCGTTCCTCTAAGACTATACTGAAAAAAGATGCGTTTTTCTGTCGTGGCTGCCGCTGGCGGGGCGGTTACGCGTGTCAGCGACGCCGTAAAATGGCATGATAACAGGCGGCGTCGGGCGTTGCGGCGCGGTGGTTGTGCTGCATCAGGCGCCGGTTCGGCGCGTAATGACTCCCGATGGGAAAGGTTACGCGACGTTCATCTTTCATTCATAATATTCATTTATATAACACAGGGGCGTACAGGCCCGGATGTCAGGGAAAGTCATGAACAAGCGGATTCTCGTGGCGATAGCGATCGCCGTGGCGGTGGCCGGGTTTAACATGCTGCGCGATACCGGCGATCGGGCGATTTCCAACGTACCGGCGGTGGCCGAGAAGGCGTCGGCAAGTATCGACCAGCTGACGCAGCAGCAGCGGGTAGTCAGTTATTTGCAGCGGCATCAGCGTTTGCCGGACTATTACATCAGCAAGAGACAGGCGCGGGAGCAGGGCTGGGACGCACGCAGCGGCAATCTGTGCAGCGTGCTGCCGGGCAAGGCGATTGGCGGCGATCGCTTCTCGAACCGGGAAGGACGGCTGCCGAGCGCCCACAAACGGGTATGGCGTGAAGCGGATATCAATTACCGCTGCGGTCGCCGCGGCGCCGATCGGCTGTTGTATTCCAGCGACGGCCTGATATTCGTTACGCGCGATCACTACAAAAACTTCATTCGGGTGGAGTGAGTTTGATGGGGAAAGTAGAGTTTGATTTCAGCCAGATCCCTGACCTGCCGGCGTTTTATCGCGATTTTGCCGATAAGTTTGCGCTGGGGGACGGTTTCGGCGCCAATCTGGATGCGTTGTGGGACGTGGTGACCGGGGAGATCGGTCTGCCGGTCGAGATTGAGTTCACCAATCTTGATAACCGTCGCAAACGTCGTTTTGGCGCGATCATTCTGCTGTTTGAGGAGGCGGAAGAAGAGCTGGAAGGCAGTCTGTATTTCAATATGCGTGAAGCCGACGGCGTCGCCGCCGCGCATCATCGGGGATGAACGTGTGATTCATCCCATGATGCCGGCGACGCCGTAATGCATTACTCGGCGGCTTCAGCCAGGTCGCGCAGATACTGAAAGATCTGACGGGCAGCCTTGGGCGTTTTGTTGGCGGCTTTCTCTTTCTGCGCGTTGCGCACCAGCGAGCGCAGCTGCTGGCGATCGGCTTGCGGATACAGCTCCAGCACCGCCGGGATCGCCTCATCCCCTTCCTCTACCAGACGATCGCGCAGCGACTCCAGCTTATGGAACAGTGAAACCTGCTGGTTATGGCGGTTTTTCAGCTTGTCCAGCGCGGTCTGAATCGGCTCGACGTCACGGGCGCGCAGCAGTTTGCCGATCAGCTGGATCTGGCGGCGGCGGCCTTCTTTCTTGATCTTCTGCGCCAGTTCGACGGCGGCGCGCAGATCGTCATCCAGCGGGATGCGTTCCAGCGCGTTTTTCCCTAAATCAACCAGCTCGCTGCCCAGGTCTTTTAACGCTTCGGCGTCACGTTTAATTTCACTTTTGCTGACCCAGATAATCTCGTCATCGTCCTCGTTTTCATTGTCCGGGACATCGTCGAGCCAGTCTTCAGGTTGTTTTTTCATGGTAGGCTCCGTTAAAAAGAGGCTAATCCTAACAGGTTGCCGCGGCGAACCCCAAAATAATTGGCATGGCGGCGATCGCGCGCAGATTAGCGTGCGAAATACTGCCGCCGGAGATGCGAAATTCTACGCGCTTCCTGTTAGACTCAAGGCTATGGATTTCTAAATTATGGCAGATTGATGAAAGTAGTCACTCAGGTTGCACAGCAGCGCAAGACGCTGGAAAACGCGGTTTCCCAGGCGCTGGATCTGGCGGCGGTCGGTTGCGATGCGGCAGAGGTCGCCGTGACGAAAACCACCGGCATCAGCGTCAGCACCCGCTTTGGCGAGGTTGAAAACGTCGAGTTCAACAGCGACGGCGCGCTGGGTATTACCGTCTATTATCAGCAGCGCAAAGGCAGCGCGTCGTCGACGGATCTCAGCCCGGACGCTATTGCGCGCACCGTACAGGCAGCGCTGGATATTGCCCGCTACACCTCACCAGATCCTTATGCCGGCCCGGCGGAAAAGGATCTGCTGGCGTTTGAAGCGCCGGATCTCGATCTCTTCCACCCGGCGGAACTGGATGCGGAACGCGGCATTGAACTGGCGGCGCGTGCCGAACAGGCGTCGCTTGGTGCCGATTCGCGCATCACCAATACCGAAGGCGGCAGCTTTAACAGCCACTACGGCATTAAGGTGTTCGGCAACAGCCACGGCATGCTGCAAAGCTACTGTTCCAGCCGCCATTCGCTGTCCAGCTGCGTGATCGCCGAGCATCAGGGCGATATGGAGCGGGATTACGCTTATACCATCGGCCGCGATCTGAACGATCTGGCCAGCCCGGAGTGGGTGGGCGAGGAGTGCGCACGCCGCACCCTGTCGCGTCTGGCGCCGCGCAAGCTGGCAACCATGAAGGCGCCGGTGCTGTTTGCCTCGGAAGTGGCGACCGGGCTGTTCGGCCATCTGGTCGGCGCCATCAGCGGCAGCAGCGTCTACCGTAAATCCACCTTCCTGCTGGACGCGCTCGGCACGCAAATTCTGCCGGAGTGGCTGACCATTGAAGAGCATCCGCATCTGCTGAAGGGGCTGGCCTCGACGCCGTTCGACAGCGAAGGCGTGCGCACCCAGCGTCGCGATATCGTGAAGGATGGCGTGCTGCAAACCTGGCTGCTGACCAGCTACGCGGCGCGCAAGCTGGGTCTGCACAGCACCGGCCACGCGGGCGGCATCCATAACTGGCGTATTGCCGGCCAGGGTAATGACTTTGCCGGCATGCTCAAGCAACTGGGCACCGGCCTGGTGGTAACCGAACTGATGGGCCAGGGCGTCAGCGGCGTGACCGGCGACTATTCGCGCGGCGCGGCGGGCTTCTGGGTGGAGAACGGCGAAATCCAGTATCCGGTCAGCGAGATCACCATTGCCGGCAACCTGAAAGATATGCTGCGTAATATCGTCAGCGTCGGCAGTGATATCGAAACCCGCAGCAATATCCAGTGCGGCTCGGTGCTGCTGCCGGAAATGAAAATCGCCGGTCAGTAATCACGGCGCGATGGCCGGCGCTGCGCCGGCCAGAATTACTCTCTCCCCAGCCTTTAACCTTCCTTACAAATCTCTGGTTTCGCTTTTTCCGTATGCCGCCTATGTTAACCAGCGGTTAATTAAAACAATAACGGAAGGTGAGCATGAACAATACACTGAAAGCGCTGGCGGCGTTGGCACTGCTGGGCGTCAGTTCTCTGGCAACGGCGGCCGATCTTGATGAAAATATGGATATCATCGCCGGCAACTATAAAACCGCGTTAAAAACCGATTCCGCCGACAGTTTCAAACAAAGCCTGCAAAATATGCGCGCGGCCGCGCAGGACGCCAAGCAGGGCACGCCGCCCAAGCTGGAGGATAAAGCGCCGGACAGCCCGGAAATGAAGGGCTTCCGTCACGGTCTGGATACGCTGATCGGCCAGATTGACGCCTCGCTGGCGCTGGCGAATCAGGGCAAATTGGCCGAGGCGAAAAAGCAGGCGGAAGCCTTTAAAACCACCCGCGACACCTATCATCAAAAATATCGCTAAGCGCCGTGGCGGCGGTCTTCCCGCCGCTTATCGCTCCGCCGTGCCGCCCTGCAGAAAGCTGGAGGGCGTCTGCCCCAGCACCCGGCGGAACATGGCGGAAAACGCCGCGCTATTCTCATAACCCAGATCCAGCGCTATCTGCGTCACGCTGTCGCCGGCGGCCAGCCGCGCCAGTGCCAGCACCACCGCCGCCCGCTGCCGCCATTGTGAAAATGACATGCCGGTTTGCCGCTGAAAGAAACGGCTGAAGCTGCGCAGGCTCATATATAGCCGTTCGGCCCACTGCTGCGGCGGCAGATGAATATCCGGCCGTTGTAAAAACGCGTGGCACAGCGCACGCAGCCGCGCATCGGCCGGTAGCGGAATGTGCAGCGGCAATGCCGGCATGAGCGCGATTTCATGCAGCAGCAGGACGATCAGCGCGCCGTCGCGACCGTGCTGCGCGTATTCAAGCGGCATCTCCACGGCGGCCATCAGCAACTGGCGCATCAGCGGTGAGATGCTGACCACCCGACAGGGCGCCGCACGCACCGTCTCCGGCAGGGCTGCCGGCTCGAGATACAGACTGTGGGTCGTCACGCCGATCATCGTCACCTGATGCGGCATGCCCGGCGGCAGCCATACCGCCCGCTGCGGCGGCACCAGCCAGTTGCCCTGCCGCGTCGTGACGTGCATGACGCCGGTGGCGCCGTACAGCAGCTGGGCGCGGCGGTGGCTGTGCATCGGCAGCAGATAGCCGGACGGATAATTTCTGGCGAGGGCGATAACCGGACGCGCCAGGTGATCGACTTCGTCGATCGGGACATTGTGCATCGGAGTTGCCGGGAAAGTTGACCGAAATGCAATGATAGATGGCATAACGGCGTATGCAAGCCAGAGACGATCGCTTTTATCCTGTCGCATTCTTTTCTGGGCAGGACATGGGTTATGACGGACGCTGTTATTCTGCTGGCCGCCGGTTTTCTGACCGGCATCAGCACCATTTTGTTTGGCTTCGGCGGTGGATTTGTGGTGGTACCGCTGGTCTACCATCTGATCGCCGGCGAGCAGCACGCACTGGCGATGCATATCGCCGTCGCGACTTCGACCACGCTGATGATTCTCAACGCCGGCTACGCCAGCTATAGCCAATGGCGTCGCGGGGCTTTACGGCGGGAAACGGTAATACCGCTGTTTTACGCGCTGGCGGGCGGTGCGCTGATCGGCGCGTTGATCGCCACGCGGCTGACGGACGGCCTGATCCGCCTGCTGTTTATCCTTTATATGCTGGTGACCATCATCGATTGCGTATGGCGTAAAGGTTTCCTGCAGAAAACCGCGCGACGTCCGTTGTCCGCCGCGACGTTATGGCTGGGCGGGCCGGCTATCGGCGTGATTGCCGCCATGCTCGGCGTTGGCGGCAGCGTGATGACGGTACCGCTGCTGCGGCGGCATGGTTATGAGATGAAATACTGCGTCAGCGCGGCCAATCCGCTGTCTATCGCCATCGCGGTGATGGGCGCCGGCATGTACGGCTGGCTGGGATACGGCAAGGTCGCCGGCGTGGGCTATCTGGGCTATGTCAATCTGGGGATGTTGGCCTGGCTGGCGCTGTCCGGCATGCTGGGGATGGTATTTGCCCGTTATGCGCTGCCGAAAATGCACGATGGGCTGCATGCGCGGGTATATGTATGGCTGCTGGTTCTGGTGCTGGTATCGATGCTGTTGTAACTGTACGGGCGGCGGAGGGCCGCCCGTCGTGCCGCTTAGCGGTGATATTCGCCAGCGGCTTCCGGTTGGTACAGCAGTTCCAACACTTCAATATCCGCCTGCTCGCCGTTCGGCAGCGTCCAGGTAATCTGCTTGCCGACGTGCATACCCAGCAGTGCCGCACCCAGCGGCGCCATCACGGACAGCTGTTCGTTGCTGTCCTTGAGCGAGGCGGGGTACACCAGGGTGCGCACGTGCTCCTCGTTGGTGTGCAGATCGCGAAAACGAACGATGCTGTTCATCGTCACCACATTGGCCGGGATTTGCGCCGGCGGCAAGATCTCGGCGCGATCCAGCTCATCGTTGAGTGCGGCGGCAATGTCGGTATGGGCGAAAGCCGGCTGTTCCAATAACGCATCCAGGCGTTCCGCATCCAGCTCATTAATCGTAATGATTGGTTTGGTCATTCCACTCTCCCGTTGTCCCCGGTGCCTGCAAGCGCCGGAGCTACATCAAAACACGCCGTGGGGGCGTTTTTTCCAAATAGTAAAAAGGCGGCATAAAGCAACACCCCGCGCCTGAAGGTGCGGGGTGTTGGCAATGTCGATGTGTCTTGCCGATAGTAGGCGCTTGGCCGCAGAAAAGAAAGAGATCTCGATCACGAACTTTTCTTCCGCATTTTCGCCCAGGCGTGTGCGAGCGGTGCGTTATCCCATTGTATTTACATTAACTTATCGCTAAATAATGCATTTTGAGAAACCGATCCCCATCCGTCACCTAATTTCCACTTTGAACTGGAAAAAAACGCGCTACACAAGCCATGTCGTCGGGGTTAGGGTAAAGCCATCAGATAAAGCGGTTTATTCAGCGCCGCTTTGTCACTCAATAATTAACGTCTGTATCCATGGGGTGACTGAAAAGTGAATGCAGGAGCAACTTCGGTAAAAACTGAACAGGCTGATATTGCGCAGGCGGCGGAAATAACCACCCAGCTGCTGGCGGATATTACTGAAATGTTAAACGCAGAGAATATTTATACCAACGAGGTGCAACAGCAAATGCTGGAATCACACGTACGCGCGATGGTATTACGCTCTATTACCGGCGAACCGCTGCCGGAAGTGGATAAATCTCTGTTTGATGAAATTTCGCAGCACTCGATGCAGCTGGCGCAGCGGGTGGTCGATCAATTAAAAACCTTGCCCATCGAGGAAGCCTATTTGCTTTCTGTGCATTTCGAAGTGGCAAAAGATAATAACCAATAATTAATTATCAATTATTATAAATCAGGAGAATATTTCATGAGTCAAATTACCGTAGTTATCGGCGATCGTCTGGGAAAAGGGCAGAAAGTGGGCCAGGGCGTTGAAAATGCCGGCGGAAAAGCAGTGGTCATCCCCGGCGTGGCGGCGGATATGAAGCTTGGCGATGTGATGAAGGCGGAAAATGCACAGCTGGGCATCTCGTTTTGCGGCAGCGGCGGCGCCGGTGCAATTACGGCGCAGACCAAGCATGGTTATAAAGCGAAATACGGCATGCGTTCCATTGACGAAGGCGTTACGGCGATTAATGAAGGCTGCAACGTATTAGGCTTCGGCTTTATGGATAAAGAAGAACTGGGTCAGAAATTGGTGGAAGCCTATATCAAAAAACACGGCGCGGCATAATGAAGGAACAATATACCACCTCAGTCACCGTTGCGGGCAAAGGCGATACGAAGGCCAAAGCCTTTGCCTCCGCATTGGCAAGCGTACAGGGCGCGGTATTAAAGTCCACCAGTAATATTCTGCTGCGTATCGAACCGCAGGACGTCAGCGTATTAAGTGCGGAAGAAAAAATAACAAAAGAAAGGTTTCTCTTTTTCTTCCTGCCGCGGGAAAGAAAAAGCTATGCAGTTTCATTGGAAGTAACCATAAATGTGACGGTCATCAACACTGAAAAGGTGGTCTTCACTACAAGATAAAAAACTGACAGATACCCGGAATTATTCATGTTACGGCGTTGTTGGCTTTAATTTGCAATTAATCGGGTATACGTGGAGAGATAAACAGATGTTTCTCATAATCTTATTTAAGTCGATTATTATCGGCGGGCTGGTAGGCGTTGGCGTCGGTGCTGGCGCCGCGCGTATGTTCCATGCCCCGACGACTCAGGGAATGGGGGCTTTCCGTACGTTAGGCGAGCTGAACTCTTGCGAGGGCGACCCGGCTTCGCACTTCTCATTTGGTCTGGGCTTCTTCTTTAACGCCTGGGCTTCCTCCGTAGCGGCCGGCGCCTTCACGCAGGATGTCGACCACCGCATTATTCCCAACTGGGGCGCTGCGGCGCTGATGATCAAAAACCGCAACGTGGCGCAAACGCTGCACGATCCGAAGAAAATGGCGATCGCCTGCGGCATCATCGGCATGATCGTGGTGGCCTTCCTTAACTCTACCGCCTCTGCGGTGCCGGCGGCACTGCAGGTGACGGCGATCAAGGTGCTGGTGCCGGCGGCCAACCTGCTGGTCAACACCGTGATGCCGGTGATCTTCTGGCTGGCGGCGATCGACGCGGGTAAACGTTCCGGCTTCTGGGGCACCATTTTCGGCGGCTTGGCGCAGCTGATCATGGGCAACGCCGTACCGGGCCTGGTGCTGGGGATCCTGATCGGCAAGGGCGTGGAAGAGAGCGGCTGGAACAAAGTCACCAAAATCATGATGGCGACCATCGTGCTGCTGTTCGTGCTGAGCGGCTTCTTCCGCGGTTTCGATATGGAACTGCTCAAATCTTTCAGCCTGGGCGTACCCGGCTGGCTGGATGCGATTCACAACGGCCTGAGCGGTAAATAAGGAGAGCGATGATGGAAGAACAAGTCCAACAAAAAGGCTTCTGGTATGCCGACTGGTCGTTCCCGATTTTTGTCGGCCTGCTGTCCGCCGGCGTGTTTGCCGGGACGCATATGTATTACCTGTACGGCATCGGCGCGTTTAACGAAGTGGCGTTTGTCTCAATGCTGCGCGCCGGCATGGATACCGGCGTCTATGGCGCGGTGGCGGCGTTCGGCGCCAGCTTCCTGTTTGCGCGCATGATCGAAGGCTCTCTGGTGGGGATCCTCGATATCGGCGGCGCCATTCAGACCGGGGTAGGGCTGGGCGTGCCGGCGCTGCTGTTGGGGGCCGGGTTCGTCTTCCCGGTGGCCAACTTCGCCGCATCGCTGGCGACCGGCCTGGTGATTGGCCTGGCGATTGGTTATCTGATCATTCTGGCGCGTAAATTCACCATCAATCAGAGCAACTCCACCTACGGCGCTGACGTGATGATGGGGGCGGGCAACTCCTCCGGCCGTTTCCTCGGGCCGTTGATTATTCTGTCCGCCATGACCGCGTCGATTCCTATCGGCATCGGTTCTCTGCTTGGCGCTTTACTGTTCTACATCTGGGGTAAACCAATCACCGGCGGCGCGATCCTGGGCGCCATGGTGCTGGGGGCGATTTTCCCGGTCGCCATTGCTTGACGTCCGGCTGTTCCCGCAGCAAGACAACTAATGTATACCCAGGCTTCACGCTGCGTACAGCGGCGTGAAGCCGGCGGGGTATAAGGAGTAATGAAGTATGTATGACTTGATAATCCGCCGCGCCCGACTGGCGGACGATACCCTGACGGACGTGGCGATCGCCGACGGTAAAATCGCCGCGGTCGGCCAGCTGTCGGCGGAAATGTCCGCCAGGCGCCAGTGGGATTTGGCGGGCAACTATCGTCTGAGCGCCGGCTGGATCGACGCCCATGTGCACTGCTACCCCTCTTCGCCTATTTATCACGATGAACCGGATCGCGTCGGCATCCATAGCGGCGTCACCTCGGTGGTGGACGCCGGCAGCACCGGCAGCGACGACATTGATGAGTTCTATACGCTGACGCGTAACACCAAAACCAACGTTTTCGCCTTCCTGAATATTTCGCGCATCGGTCTGCTGCGGCAGAACGAACTGGCCGATCTGAGCGATATCAACAAGCAAGGGGTGAAGAGCGCCATCGAGCGTCACAGCGGCTTTGTGATCGGCATTAAGGCGCGGATGAGCAGCAGCGTGGTAGGGCCAAACGGCATTAAGCCGTTGGTGCTGGCGAAAGAGATTCAGCAGGAAAATCAGCAGCTGCCGTTGATGGTGCACGTTGGCAACAACCCGCCGGATCTGGATGAGATTGCTGATTTGCTGACGCGCGGCGACATCATTACCCACTGTTATAACGGCAAGCCGAACCGCATTCTGACGCCTGCGGGCACGCTGCGTGAGTCGGTTCAGCGTGCGCTGAAGCGCGGCGTGCTGCTGGATGTCGGCCACGGCACCGCCAGCTTCAGCTTTGAGGTGGCGCGCCAGGCGATCGCGCTGGGCGTGCTGCCGCATACCATCAGTTCGGATATCTATTGCCGCAACCGCATCTCCGGCCCGGTACACAGCCTGGCGACGGTGATGTCCAAATTCTTCACTCTGGGCATGACGCTGCCGCAGGTGATTAATTGCGTGACGGAAAACGCCGCCTCGGCGCTGCGTCTGCCGAGCAAGGGGCAACTCAAGCCGGGTTTCGATGCCGATTTAACCCTGTTTGAGGTGCGTCAGGGGCCGCAGGTGTTTGCCGATTCCGAAGGGCAGTCCGCCACGGGCGAGCAACTGCTGGTTCCGCTGGCCGCAGTGGTGGCCGGGGAAGTCTTATTAACCGATGAAGGGAAGGCCGATCATGTCTTCGATCTATGAAAAATATAATTTAAAACAGGTGATTAACACCTCCGGCCGCATGACGATTCTCGGCGTTTCCACGCCGAGCCAGACGGTGATTGATGCGGTGGATTACGGCCTGAACCATTACTTTGAAATCAAAGATCTGGTGGATAAAACCGGCGCGTACATCGCCAGGCTGCTGAATGCGGAAGACGCGGTGGTGGTGTCCTGCGCTTCGGCGGGCATTGCCCAGTCGGTGGCGGCGGTGATCGTGCGCGACAACGCCAACCTGCTGGTGAACCTGCATTCGGCGCCGGTCAATGAACCGCGTGAGATCGTTCTGCCGCGCGGCCACAACGTTAATTTCGGCGCACCGGTCGACACCATGGTCGCCCTGGGCGGCGGCAAGGTGGTGGAAGCCGGTTACGCCAATGAGTGCTCGCCGCAGCAGCTTGCGGCCTGCATTACGCCGCAGACGGCGGCAATCCTGTACGTCAAATCACACCACTGCGTGCAGAAAAGCATGCTGTCGGTCGAGCAGGCCGCCGAGGTGGCGCGTCAGCATAATCTGCCGCTGATCGTCGACGCCGCCGCCGAAGAAGATCTGACGAGTTACTACCAGATGGGCGCGGACCTGGTGATCTACAGCGGCGCGAAGGCGATCGAAGGGCCGACCAGCGGGCTGGTGCTTGGCAAGAAACAGTACGTTTCCTGGGTGAAACAGCAGTCCGGCGGTATCGGTCGCGCGATGAAGGTCGGCAAAGAGGGCATCCTGGGCCTGACGCAGGCGATTGAAAGCTACCTGACGCAGGAAAAAACCAGCGGTGCGCAGATGGTCGAGCGTATGTCGGCGTTTATCGCCAATCTGAATACGCTGCACGGCGTCAGCGCGCAGACCGTCTGGGACAGCGCTGGGCGGGATATCGCCCGTGCGGAAATTACCTTTGACGAAGCCGCGATCGGCATCTCGACCTCGGAACTGGTGCAGGCGCTGAAGAACGGCGAAATCGCCATTTATTTCCGCGGTTACAAGGCCAACGAAGGCAAGATTGAAGTGGACGTGCGCAGCGTTGATGAAGCGCAGCTGATGACCGTATTTACCTGTATTAAACATTTATTGGAGAAACAAGCATGAAGCTGAAGCCAAACTATTACCGTGACCGCGTTTGTCTCAACGTATTGGCGGGGTCGAAAGACAACGCGCAGGAGATTTACGACGCGGCGGAAGGTCACGTGCTGGTCGGCGTGCTCTCCAAGAACTATCCGGACGTCGCCAGCGCGGTGGCGGATATGCAGCGCTATGCGCGCCTGATCGACAATGCGCTGTCGGTGGGGCTGGGGGCGGGCGATCCTAAACAGTCGGCGATGGTCAGCCTGATTGCGCAGCAGGTGCAGCCGCAGCACGTCAACCAGGTGTTTACCGGCGTCGGCGCCAGCCGGGCGCTGCTGGGGCAAAATGACAGCGTGGTGAACGGCCTGGTGTCGCCGACCGGCCGCGTCGGCCAGGTGAAGATCTCTACCGGGCCGTTGAGCGCCGACGCACCGGACGGCATCGTGCCGGTGGAGACCGCCATTGCGCTGCTGAAAGACATGGGCGGCAGCTCCATCAAGTATTTCCCGATGGGCGGCCTGAAGTGCAAGGACGAGTATCAGTATGTAGCGCAGGCCTGTGCCGAGCATGACTTCATGCTGGAGCCGACCGGCGGTATCGATCTGCAGAACTTCGAAGAGATCGTCGAGATTGCGCTGCGCGCCGGCGTGAAGCAGGTGATCCCGCACATTTACAGTTCGATCATTGACTCCGCCACCGGCAATACCCGTCCGCAGGATGTGAAAACGCTGCTGGCAATGACCAAAAAGCTGGTGGGCTGAACCCCGGCGTAAAAGACGGCGCCGCGCAGTGCGGCGCCCCGTTTTAATGGGCGTGGTCGGTTGTGCCCCTACCTCTATCAAGGATAAATATGCGAAACTGGGTTACCCTGCGAAGCGCTCCGTTATTGGGCGCAGTATCCCTGGCGCTGCTGGCGATGGCCAGCCCGGCGCTGCAAGCTGAGGACGCCATGACGACCACCTCATCCCGTTTTGCCTACATCGGCACCTACAATCCCAACGGCGAAGGCGTGTACCGATTACGCGTTGACGCCGCCAGCGGCGCGCTGAGCGATAAAACGCTGGTCAGCACGCTGGCCAATCCCGCCCAACTGACGGTCGATGCCCGCGGCAGAACGCTGTACGTCGCCAGCGAAGTCGGTACGGCGGATGACGGTAAGCACGGCACGATTGCCGCGCTGCGTATCAATGGCGAGGACGGCAGCCTGACGCCGCTCAATCAGGTGGATTCACAGGGCGCAGGCCCGGTATATCTTTCGCTGACGCCGAACGGCCGCCATCTGCTGGTAGCCAACTACCAGAGCGGCAGCGTGGCTGTCTTCCCGGTGGATGCGGAAGGCAAACTGGCGGCGGCCAGCTCGGTGCAGCAGCAGCAAGGCCCGGCCGGCGCGGCAAGGCCGGCGGCGGCGGTAGCCGGCAGCTTTGCCGTCAGCGATCATAACGGACCGCATGCGCATATGATCGCCAGCGATCCGAGCGGTAAGTTCGTGTTCTCGACCGATCTGGGACTGGATCGGATCTATCAGTGGCGTTTTGACGATGCCAGCGGCCAGCTGACGCCGAACGATCCGCCGTGGATCGCCGCGTCTTCGGCGGGTGCGGGGCCGCGTCATTTCGTCTTCCATCCTGACGGTAAAACGCTGCTGCTGGTGAATGAAGAGGCGTCCACGCTCACCAGCTACCGTTTTGACACGCAGCGGGGCACGCTGAGCCAGCTGCACGCGGCATCGACGCTGCCGGCGGACTATCAGGGCACCAGCTTCGCTGCCGGGCTGGCGCTGAGCCGGGATGGTAACAACCTGTACGTCGCCAATCGGTTGCACAACAGCATCGCACAATTTAGCGTCGGCAAGGCGGGTGAGCTGACGCCGGTGGCGGAAACCTGGACGCGGGGTGATTACCCGCGCACTATCACTCTGGATCCCAGCGGGCGCTATCTGTATGCGCTCAATCAGCGCAGCGACAACGTGACGCGTTTCGCCGTGGATCCACACAGCGGCAAGCTCAGTTTTATTGCAGGATATACGCCGGTGGGCAGCCCATCGCAGATGGTCTTTGCGCCGGCGAGGCAGTAACTCTCTGGTCGGTTTAGCGCAGCCCGCCTCGCGCTGAGGCGGGCGCTTAACATTGGAATGACAATGGTGAGATTTCCTTATCCTCGTTTAGCTTATCTGTTTGATGCGTTGCAATCGGAAACCCTGCCACAGGATGAACTGGCGAAACGCCTGGCGGTTTCCACCCGTACAGTGCGTGCGGATATCACCGCACTGAATGATATTTTGGAAAAATACGGGGCGCGTTTTGTTCATAGCCGTGGCGCAGGCTATCGGCTGCAGGTGGATGACGCCAAGTTGTTCAATGCGCTGCAGCTGCAGGAACGCAGAAAGCATGCCACGCCGCGCAGCGCGCAGGAGCGCGTGCACGCCTTACTGGTGCGTTTTCTGACCTCAGCGTTTTCTCTGAAGCTGGAAGATCTGGCCGATGAATGGTTTGTCAGCCGCGGGACCTTGCAGAACGATATGGCTGAGGTGAGGGAGCGGCTGGCGGGCTACCAGCTGACCATTGAAACCAAACCGCGTTACGGCATGAAGCTGTTCGGCGCCGAAATGGCGATTCGCGCCTGCCTGACCGATTTACTGTTCCAGCTGCACCTGGCGAATGCGGAAAATCCGCTGCTGAATAACGATATCCTGCTGCAGCCGCAGGTGGCGACGTTTGCCGGCCTGCTGCATCCGCTACTGTCGCAATACAATATTCGTCTGACCGATGAAGGCGAGCAGTATCTGATCTTTTACTGCGCCGTGGCGCTCAAGCGCATCAGCGACGGCTACCCGCTGCCGGAATTTGATGTGGAAGACGGCGACGAGGCGGTGCGCAAGGCGTCGACCTGGCTGGCGGGTGAGCTGAGCAAAGCCGCCGGCAAAGAGGTATCGGCGGCCGAAGAGGCCTATCTGCGGGTGAATATCGCCGCACGGCGGGTGCAGGAGGTGCGTCCGACCGAAATCAACGCCGACGATGAAGAAGCGCTGGTGGATTACATCCTTTCCTATATCAATACCCACTATAACTACAATCTGCAGGGCGACAAGCAGCTGCGCGCCGACCTGCTCACCCACATCAAAACCATGATTACCCGGGTGAAATACCAGATCAATATTCCCAACCCGCTGCTGACCAATATCAAACAGCACTACCCGATGGCCTATGACGTTACGCTGGCGGCGGTTTCCAGCTGGGGCAAATATACCCCTTACACGCTGAGCGAGAACGAAATCGGCTATCTGGTGCTGCATATCGGCGTCGGGCTGGAGCGACATTACAACATCGGCTATGAGCGCCATCCGCAGGTGATGCTGGTATGCGACACCGGCAACTCGACGGTGCGCATGATCCAGGCGCAAATCGCCCGCAAATATCCGCAGCTGGTGATGACGCGCACCGTTTCACTGCGTGATTACGAAGTGCTGACGCATATCGACGAAGACTTTGTGATTTCCAACGCCCGCGTCAGCGAGAAGAACAAGCCGGTGGTGGTGATGTCACCGTTCCCGACCGAATATCAGCTGGAGCAGTTGGGTAAGCTGGTGCTGGTGGACCGCACCAAGCCGTATATGCTGGAAAAGTTCTTCGACGCCAACCACTTTATGGTGGTCAATGAGCCGCTGACCCAGGAGCAGCTATTCCGCAAGGTGTGTGCGCAGCTGGAGCAGGAAGGCTATGTCGGCGAGGATTTTTATCCTTCGGTGGTGGAGCGCGAAGCCATCGTTTCCACCCTGCTCGGGGAAGGCATCGCCTTGCCGCACTCGCTGGGGCTGCTGGCGAAGAAAACCGTGGTGGTGACGCTGCTGGCTCCGCAGGGCATCGACTGGGGCGACGGCGAAATGGCGCACGTAATCTTCCTGTTGGCGATCAGTAAAAGCGACTATGAAGAGGCGATGGCAATTTACGAACTGTTTGTGACCTTTGTCCGTGAACGCTCGATGAGCCGGCTGCTGGGCAGCAATGATTTTGCCAGTTTTAAAGCGGTGGCGCTGGATTGCCTGAGCCGGATATAAATCGGTTATTTCTGAGTGTCCGGCTTCACGAACGTGCCGTTTGCACATTGACCGGCGGCCCTATGGTCTTAAAAATCAAAGGCTCTCTTTGCTGACAGGAGTCACAAGATGGCCACGTTTCCCCGCCGACCCGTAGAACCCGGCTACTGCGTTGTTGAAACGCCGGGTTCTTTAGCCTTTCAAGGAAGTACGCTGTTCGCCAATCCACGCAGTACTGCGGCCCGCTATTTTATGCAGATCAATGCGGATACGCCGTGGCTGAAGCCCGGGCAGATAGTGATTGTTGCCGATCCCGAACATTCACGTCAGGATGCGTTGCTACGGCAGTTATACCAGGCGAAGCGGACGGTTAACCGGGCTATGGAGCCGGTTAACGTTGAGCAGGCGAACTTCCTCCAGCGCCACTATGCCACTATTGCGACCATACTTAACGGCACCAGCCGAGGGCTGGGGATGGCCAGCGATGCCGGCAAGCAGTACTTTATGCGCATTGACACGATTCTTAAGCAGATTGAGGCCAGCTACCAAAATCAGTTCCGGACTCAGGGGACGCTGATTGGCCAGCAGTTTTTTGTTGAAAGGCAGCGGTTATTTAATGAGTTGAAAATCCTGCTGGATAAACCGATTTTTAGCCGGCTCACGCGCAACATCCTTAACCTGCACCCTTATGAGAGCATCAAACGAGCGTTGAACCTCTCCAGCCGTTCCATTGTGCATGAGTGGTCAACGGCGGGCGTCGGGGCGATAAAGGGCTATGCGAGCTACCTGGAGGGCGCCGGCAAGGCGGTGAAGTTTATGAAAGGCGCGGGCTGGATTGGTATTGCGACCGCCGGGGCCAGCGCGACCAATGATATTTATCATGCCTGCACCCTTGGCCGAGAGAAGGAATGTACGCGGGTGGCGTTAAAAGGGTATGGTGCTTTTGGTGCGGGTACCGTCGGAGGAATATATGGCGGAACCATGGGAAGCTTGGCCGGTGTTGGAGTTTGTACTGCATTGGGTATTATCAGCGCACCAGCAGGAGGAACGGCAGGGCTGGCCTGTGCAATTATCGGCGGTACGGCAGGCGGCTTGGCAGGTGGTGTCGCAGGAGAATATATCGGTGGGCAAGGCGGGGCATTTGTTGCAGATGTGCTTTTAAAGTAGCAGAGGGTAGGGCGTGATGAGTTTTTATTTGATGCTGGCTGGCTCGGTGCTGATATTTCTGGGCGTGGGTTTTTTTATATTTATCATGCTGTACTTTGGCGTAACGAAAAAGAAATACGAAAGAATTGTATCGGGCTACTTGTCTCGCGGTTTACCTATGCCAGACGTTTATACCGTTTTTTATCATGGTGGTTTTTTCACCAGCTTTTTACTGGTGAGATTTATGAGAAAGGCATTACGGGGGAAAAAGGTTGGGACGGGTAAGAGGCACTACCAACTATCCGCCGAGTCATATGATTATTTCAACACGCTGCCGAATGAGTTGATTGCCTGGATAAAGAGATATTACATGCTGCATATCATAGAGTTATCGATCATCATTCCCGGAGCTATCTTCATTTTGTTAGACCGCCTGTTAGGGGCCGTTGTACCCGGATATGCCGCATATTCAGGGTAAATACGCCATACTCCAAAAGGCGCGTCCGGCGCTTAATCTTCATCGAAGCCGGAATTAAACAGCGCTATCACCGCGTCCAGTGCTTGCTGCGCCTGCGGGCCGCTGGCCTCGACCTCAATATGCCGGCCTTGGGCGGAATCCAGCATCAGCAGCGCAATCACGCTGCTGGCTTCGGCTTCGGTACCGCTGTCGTTACGCAGAATCACCTCGGCATCAAAACTCTGCACCAGTTCAAACAGCTTCATCGCCGGGCGGGCATGCATGCCCAGCCGGTTCTTGATTTCGACCGTTTGTTTGATGGTCATTGCTTGCGTTTTTCCAGCGTACGGTGGCGCGATTGCACGTTCTTGCCGCGCGAGCGGAAGTAATCCGCCAGCTGTTCGGCCACGTACACCGAACGGTGTTTACCGCCGGTACAGCCGATGGCGACCGTCAGATAGCTGCGGTTGTTGGTTTCCAGCATCGGCAGCCATTGTTCCAGGTAGCTGCGCGTCTGGTAGATAAAGTTATGCACTTCGGTATGGCGGTCGAGGAACGACGCCACCGGCTTGTCCAGGCCGGTCATCGGCCGCAGCTTAGGATCCCAGTGCGGGTTCGGCAGGAAGCGGACGTCAAACACGTAGTCGGCATCGATGGGGATGCCGTGTTTGAAGCCGAAGGACTCGAACACCATGGTCAGTTCGCGTTCGCGTTTGCCCAGCAGGCGGGTGCGCAGCATCTCCGCCAGTTCATGCACTGACATTTCAGAGGTGTCGATGATCAGATCGGCGCGCGAGCGCAGCGGCTCCAGCAGATCGCTCTCTTCATCGATGGCGCTTTCCAGCGACAGGTTTTTGCTCGACAGCGGATGCAGGCGGCGGGTGTCGCTGTAACGACGGATCAGCGTATTGCGGTCGGCGTCCAGGAACAGCAGTTGCGGGGAGAAGCTGTCCGGCAGTTGCGTCATCGCATATTCGAACACTTCCGGTGACTCCGGCATATTACGCACGTCGATGCTGACCGCAGCGGAGCTGTTGCGTTCCGCCAGCGTTTTGGCCAGCTCCGGCAGCAGCACCACGGGCAGGTTATCAACGCAGTAAAAACCCATATCTTCCAGCGCCCGCAAGGCGACGGATTTCCCTGAACCGGAACGGCCGCTGACAATCATCAGCACCATGTGGCAACTCCCCCTGGCATCTCGGCGGCGCTTCTGCCGCCGTTGGAAATATGAGCCCGGCGACGGCCGGGATCCGTGACAGACAAACAGTATCGTTATCGCCGGCGGAAGTCACGCCGGCAACCGGTTATTCCGTAATGATCTGATAAAGCTCTTCGTCGCTCTGCGCGGCGCGCAGGCGGCGGCAGACGGTTTTATCGGCCAGACGCTTGGCGACCAGCGACAGCGTATGCAAATGGGTCTTGCACTGATCGGCCGGCACCAGCAGGGCGAACAGCAGATCGACCGGCTGGTTGTCGATGGCGTCGAAGGCGATAGGTTGGTCGAGACGGATAAACACGCCAACGGCCCGCAGTGTGTCCTCTTCCAGCTTGCCATGAGGGATAGCGATACCATTGCCGATACCGGTACTTCCCATGCGTTCACGGGTGAGAACCGCGTCAAACACCACCTGTGGCGACAGGTTGAGCTGTTTGGCTGCCAGTTCGCTGATAATTTCCAGAGCGCGTTTCTTGCTGTTGCAGTGTACCGAGCTTCTGGTGCACTCGATGTTGAGCACCGAGCTTAATTGCATTATTTCGTCGTTCATCTCATCTTCACTTAAAATCACACGCTTAAGCTTGCTTAGCGCTGGTTTGGCGGTGCCAAACGCTCTGCGACGTCGTTGCTTAACGAGGCGATTTTTCGTCTGTTAAACCCTGATGGCTTATCGGCGCGTTATTCTGCTGAATAACGCGCCGATGGCAGCCCGGTAGCACGAAGGCTACGTTCAGGCCGCTGCCGCGGACGGTAGCGGCCCAGATTGTCAGTGTTGCTTCAATTTGTCTTTATGTTTGTTCAATTGCCGCGCCAGTTTATCAATCAGGCAGTCAATTGCAGCATACATATCTTCTTTTTCCGAGGTGGCGTGCAACTCGCCTCCATTCACGTGCACCGTTGCTTCCGCAATCTGCTGCACTTTTTCCACGGTGAGCACGACATAAACCTGATTAATGCGGTCGAAATACTGTTCGAGCTTGGCGAACTTGGTATTCACGAACTCGCGTAACGGCTCGGTGATGTCGATGTGGTGTCCGGTAATGTTGAGCTGCATAATGTCTTCCTTCTCTATTGAGGTCAAACCAACTGTTTACGTTGGTTCGACGGCGGGATGGACAAAGACTCTCGGTACTTGGCGACGGTGCGCCGCGCCACCATGATGCCCTGATCGGCAAGCAGGGTGGCCAGTTTACTGTCGCTAAGCGGTTTGGCGGGGTTTTCCGCCGCGATCAATTTCTTCACCAGCGCGCGGATCGCCGTGGAGGATGCCTCGCCGCCGCTGTCGGTGTTGACGTGGCTGGAGAAGAAATATTTCAGTTCGAAGATTCCGCGCGGGCTGTGCAGGAACTTCTGCGTGGTCACGCGTGAAATCGTCGATTCATGCATCTCCACGGCCTGGGCGATATCCGCCAGCACCATGGGCTTCATAAACTCCTCGCCTTGTTCAAAGAACGCCTCCTGCTGCTCGACGATACAGCGCGTCACCTTCAGCAGCGTATCGTTACGGCTTTCCAGGCTTTTGATCAGCCATTTCGCTTCCTGCAGGTTACTGCGGATAAACTGGCCATCGGCTTCATTACGCGAGCTGTTGCCCAGTGCGGCGTAGTGTTGGTTGATCTTCAGACGCGGAATGCTGTCGGCATTCAGCTCGACCGTCCAGCGGTTGTGCACCTTGCGTACCAGCACGTCGGGAATGACATATTCCGACTCGCCGGTATTGATCGATTGCCCCGGGCGCGGGTCGAGCGACTGAATCAGCAGCATCGCTTCTTTCAGTGTATCTTCTTTTAGCCGGGTTGATCGCATCAGGCTGCGAAAGTCGTGATTGGCCAGCAGATCCAGGTGTTCGCTGATGATCAGCCGGGCTTCGGTGAGGAAAGGCGTCTCTTTGGCGTATTGAGAAAGCTGAACCAGCAGACAGTCGCGCAGGTCGCGCGCCGCGACGCCGATCGGGTCGAAACGCTGCACCCGTTTGAGCACCGCTTCCACCTCATCAAGCGTGACGTCTTCCGCGCCGACGCTTTCCAGAATCTCTTCCAGCGAGACGGTGAGATAGCCGGTATCGTCGACGGCGTCGACGATCGAGGTGGCGATAGCGGCGTCGGTATCGGAGAACGGGGTCAGATCCACCTGCCACATCAGGTAGTCCTGCAGCGTCTGGGTGGTTTCCCCCTGATAGACCGGCAGCTCATCGTCGCGGTAATCGGTGCCGGTGCCCGATGGCGTGCCGGCGGTATAGATTTCGTCCCAGGTGGCGTCCAGCGGCAGCTCGTCCGGCATCTCCTTTTGCTCCAGCGCCTCGCGGGTATCCAGACCTTCGGTGTCGTTGCCCTCTTCCGCGTCGATCTCATCGTGCGGGTCGGTTTGCTCAAGCAGCGGGTTGCTCTCTAACGCCAGTTGGATCTCTTGCTGGAGCTCAAGCGTAGACAGCTGCAGCAGACGAATGGCCTGTTGCAGCTGGGGAGTCATCGCCAATTGTTGGCTGAGCCTGAGTTGCAAACCTTGCTTCATAATGTTCTTTCTATTTTTCCGTTAACCGTCGCGTATCGCTGACGCAAGGCATTACAGGCGGAATTCTTCGCCCAGATAAACGCGTTTCACCTGCTCATCGCTCAGAATCGCTTCCGGCGTGCCGTGGGCGATCAGCTGGCCCTGGCTGACGATATAGGCGCGTTCGCAGACGTCCAGCGTCTCACGCACGTTATGGTCGGTGATCAGCACGCCCAGCCCGCTGTCGCGCAGGTGTTCGATGATTTTTTTAATATCGATAACGGAAATCGGGTCTACCCCGGCAAACGGTTCGTCCAGCAGGATGAATTTCGGGTTGGCGGCCAGCGCGCGGGCGATTTCGACACGGCGGCGTTCACCGCCGGACAGCGCCTGCCCCAGGCTGTCGCGCAGATGGGTGATATGAAACTCCTCCATCAGCTCGTTGGCCCGATCGGCGCGCTGCTCGCTGCTCAGATCGTCACGGATTTCCAGCACCGCCATCAGGTTGTCATAGACGCTCAGGCGGCGGAAGATCGAGGCTTCCTGCGGCAGATAGCCGATGCCGCGACGCGCACGGGCGTGCAGCGGCAGGATGCTGATGTCTTCATCATCAATGATGATGCGTCCGGCGTCGCGCTGTACGATGCCGACCACCATGTAAAAGGTGGTGGTTTTACCCGCGCCGTTCGGCCCCAGCAACCCGACGATTTCGCCGGAGTTCACTTTCAGGCTGACGTCTTCAACGACTTTGCGGCCCTTGTAGGCTTTCGCCAGATTTTCTGCGATGAGTGTTGCCATAAGTGATTAGTTACTCTTCTGACCGTTTTTATCCTGCAACTGCGACGGCACCAGCACGGTCTTCACGCGTTTGCCCTTGTCGCCGTATGCCTGCATTTGCTGCTGCTGCACCAGATAGGTGATGCGCTCGCCCTTCACGTTGCTGTCGAGCTGCTCCAGATAGGCATTGCCGGTCAGGGTCACCAGCTGCGGCGCCACGTCGTAGCGCACTTTCAGCGAGTGTCCTTTCACCGGTTTGCCGTTGTCCTGCATCTGGTAGAAGGTTACCGGCTTGCCGAAGGCTTCGATATAGGTTTTGTTCTGATCGCCGCCCGGACGGGTGACCACCACTTTATCGGCCTTAATCTCAATGGTGCCCTGCTTGATCACCACGTTGCCGGTAAAGGTGCTGACGTTGCTCTGCATATCCAGAGACTGGTTCAGCGAGTCAATGCTCACCGGCTGGTTGGCGTCGGACTTCAGCGCCAGAGCAGGGGCGCTGGCGGCCAAAACTAAGCTGCCGATCAACAGACTACGGAGTGGTTTTTTGAGTTTGAATTTCATAGTTGGTCTTAACCTTATCAATCAGCTCAGCGGTTTTGTCCCGCAGATTTCCGCGCATTTTCATGCCATTGGAATTAAAATTCGCGCCGTAAAGCGTAACTTCGTCATCGGAGGACACATCCTGGGTCACCAGATTTACCTGAGCATTGTCCGTTTTAATTTTTTCCAGCTGCGAGGTGGTGGTCAGGCTGTTTACCTCGACATGGCCGTACAAGTACAGCATACGGTCTTTGGTCAGTTTGGCGCGGTCGGCGCGTACCGACCAGGTGGCGACGGCGTTTTCGTCAAACAGCGTCATCACCGGCTGGGTGAACCAGCTCAGCTCTTCGGCGGTATAGTACTTGGCGCTCTCCGCCACCAGCTTATAATTTAATTTACCGGCCGGGTTGTAGACGACGGTGACCGTTTGCTGGCTCTGGTAGGTCGGATCTTCCGAGTTTACCGGCCCGGCCGTGGGTTCGTCATCGTAATCCGCCATATTCCAGCCGATCAGGGCCAGAACGATCAGCGCCAGTATAATGGTGATCCAGCGTTTGGTTTTGCTCATATCGACAGCCCTTTGGCGTCCTCCAGCTTGTTCTGAGCCAAAAGAATAATGTCGCACAGTTCACGCACCGCGCCGCGTCCGCCGGCGATGCGGGTGACGTAGTGGGCGCGCGGCGTCAGCAGCGGGTGGGCGTCTGCCACCGCCACGGCCAGGCCTACCTGCGCCATCACCGGCCAGTCGATCAGATCGTCGCCGATATAGGCTACCTGATCCGCCGACAGCGACAGTGTATCCAACAGTTCCCGGAAGGCCAAAAGCTTATCGGACTGCCCCTGGTACAGATAGCTGATGCCCAGCGTTTTTGCCCGGTCTTCCAGGAGCTTGGCAGAACGCCCGGTGATGATGCCGACTTCGATGTCTGAGGTTTTCAGACATCGGATGCCGTAACCGTCGCGCACGTTGAACGCCTTCAGTTCTTCACCGTTGTTGCCCATATAAATCAGGCCGTCCGACAGGACGCCGTCGACATCGCAGATCAGCAGACGGATTTTCCCGGCTCGCGCCATCACGTCTTGCGTTACCGGCCCGTAGCAGGTTTCAACCATACTCATTGATTTTCCTAGTTATTCTATCAATGGGGCCGCGTTTAGGCGCCCCGTCGCCTGTAAAAACTTAAACAACGCCGGCGCGCAGCATGTCATGCATATGTACCACACCCAGCAGCCGGTCGCCATCGGCAACCAGCAGCGCGGTAATATGGCGCTGCTGCATCAGGTTCAGCGCGTCCACCGCCAGCGTGTGCGGCCGCACGCGTACGCCGCCGCGCGTCATGACATCGGCAATTTTGGCGCTGTTCAGGTCGATGCCCAGATCGAAGATGCGGCGTAGGTCGCCATCGGTGAAAATGCCGGCAATGTTCATCTGGTCGTCGCAGATGACCGTCATCCCCAGGTTTTTGCGGGTGATCTCCAGCAGCGCGTCGCGCAGCGTGGCGTCGGTGCCGACGTGCGGAATCTCGTCGCCGCCGTGCATGATGTCGCTGACGCGCAGCAGCAGGCGGCGCCCCAGTGCGCCGCCGGGGTGGGACAGCGCGAAATCTTCCGGCGTAAAACCGCGCGCCTTCAGCAGCGCCACCGCCAGCGCGTCGCCCATCACCAATGTTGCCGTGGTGCTGGTGGTCGGCGCCAGGCCCAGCGGACAGGCTTCCTGCGGCACTTTAATACACAGGTGGATATCCGCCGCCTTGCCCATTGAGCTTTCCGGGTTATTGGTCATGCAGATCATCGGGATTTGCTGACGTTTCAGCACCGGAATCAGCGCCTGAATTTCACTGGATTCGCCGGAGTTGGAAATGGCAAGCACAATGTCCTGCGGCGTGACCATGCCAAGATCGCCATGGCTGGCCTCTGCCGGATGCACGAAGAATGAAGGGGTGCCGGTGCTGGCGAAGGTGGCAGCAATCTTACAGCCGATATGGCCGGATTTACCCATCCCCATCACCACCACTTTACCGCTGCAGGCGGCGATTTTTTCGCAGGCGCGGGTAAAGTCGTCATTGATGTAACTGTCGAGCTGCGCCAGCCCGTCGCGTTCGATCTGGAGCACTTCTTTACCGGCCTGCTGAAAATCGAAGCCAGGTTGCAACTCAATATTCGACATGCTTTTTCTCGTATTCTTAGCCAAAGGTAACGAATGGGTTGAAAAACAGCAGCGCAAGATACGCAATAAAACCACATAATAACAGAGCGCCCGCCAGATGGCCGATGCGATGTTTACGCCCGATGCACAGCGCGCTGAGCGCGATGATGGCCGCCAGCATCACCCAGTAGTCGCGCTGGAAGGCGGCCGGGTCGAGCCGGCTGGGCGACAGCAGGGCGGGCACGCCGAGTACGATCGCCATATTGAAAATATTCGAGCCGATAATATTGCCGATCGCCATATCGCCTTCGCCTTTCAGCGCGCCGGCTATCGACGTGGCGAGCTCGGGCAGGCTGGTGCCGACGGCGATCATCGTCAGACCGACCGCCAGCTCGCTCATGCCGAAATAGTGAGCGATAACCGTGGCGTTATCGACCACCATCCGCGAAGCGAGCGGCAGGATAATAAACGCCAGCACCAGCCACAGCGTGGCGACGGTGGCGCTGCCGCTTTGCGGCAGCTCGGCCATCTGCTCCCTGGTCAGGCTGTCATTGCCTTCGCGCTGGGCCAGCCGCGCGATCTTCAGCATCAGAGTGATAAAGCCAGCTGCGGCGACCAACAGCAGCGCACCGTCCAGCCGGCTGAGCTGGCTGTTCATCAACACCA
This sequence comes from Serratia sp. JUb9, assembly GCF_014298095.1. NCBI lineage: Bacteria > Pseudomonadati > Pseudomonadota > Gammaproteobacteria > Enterobacterales > Yersiniaceae > Serratia > Serratia sp. JUb9. Next base: position 506,229 of record NZ_CP060416.1, read on the forward strand.
GGCCGCATAATACTGTGACCGCCAACATCAGCGGCAGTTCGCGCCGCAGTATCTCTGAGCGGACCGCCAGCGGGTGAATCACCGCGGCAACGCCTAAAATCAACAGGATATTGGTAATATTGGAGCCGAGAACGTTGCCGACCGCCATATCGCTCTGGCCGTTCAGCGCTGCGGTGACGGACACGAACAGCTCCGGCAGCGAGGTGCCGATGCTGACGATCGTCATGCCAATGATCAGCGGCGGCATGCCCAGCGAACGGGAAATCACCGCCGCGCCATAAACCAGGCGGTCGGCGCCATATACCAGTAAAAACAAGCCAACGATAAATAATGCTATTGCGAGAAACATGCGTGTCCTTTGCGGGCATTATTCCCTGGGATTTGCCACTGCCGATCGCCGGCCTTCGGCGCTGTTGGGCGCGCGGGGCGTATGGCGATGACGTGAAACCGACAGGGAACCCGATTCGTTGGTCAAACATAGCCCGGCGGCTATTTTCTGCCTACCATTACCGGCTTGCGCCGGGGGATGGGCGCCATCGCCATCTGTGTCGTTATTTTTCGTGATGTGACTAATTTTGACCCTGCGCAGCGTAAAAGTAAAACTAATGGCATCATTGGTAGCGAAATGGCGGTAAGTTTTTGTAAAAATGCGCCGTATTGCGCCCGGTAGATTATTATCAGCGGGTGATATAGCCAACTGAAGCCGTACAAGGATCCAAAAACATGTACCAGCAGGCAGATAATCTGGTCGAAGTGCGCGGTATGACGTTCTCCCGCGGCGATCGGCTGATATTTGAAGACATCAACCTGACGGTTCCCCGTGGTAAAGTGACGGCGATTATGGGGCCGTCCGGCATCGGCAAGACCACCTTGCTGCGCCTGATCGGCGGGCAACTGGCGCCGGATAGCGGTGAAATCTGGTTCGACGGGGACAATATTCCCGCGCTGTCGCGGCATAAACTGTACGACGCGCGCAAAAAGATGAGCATGCTGTTCCAGTCAGGGGCGCTGTTCACCGATTTAACCGTATTTGAGAACGTGGCTTTCCCGCTGCGCGAACACAGCCAACTGCCGGAGGCGCTGATTCGCACCACGGTGCTGATGAAGCTTGAGGCGGTGGGGCTGCGCGGCGCGGCGGATCTGATGCCGAACGAGCTGTCCGGCGGCATGGCGCGGCGTGCGGCGCTGGCGCGGGCCATTGCGCTTGATCCGCAGCTGATCATGTTTGATGAGCCGTTTGTCGGTCAGGATCCGATCACCATGGGCGTACTGGTTAAATTGATTGATGAACTGAACCATGCGCTGGGGATTACCTGTATCGTGGTGTCACACGACGTGCCGGAAGTGCTGAGCATTGCCGACTACGCTTATATCGTAGCGGAACACCATGTGATAGCCGAAGGAACCGCACAGCAGTTACAGAACAATCCTGATGCACGCGTGCGCCAGTTCCTGGATGGTATTGCCGACGGGCCGGTGCCGTTCCGTTATCCGGCCGGTGATTATCAGGCCGAATTGTTAGGGTAAGGGAGTAGATATCCTCATGTTATTACAGGCGTTAGCGTCTCTTGGACGCCGTGGCATCAATATCAGCACCGCCTTCGGGCGCGCCGGTCTGATGCTGTGGGGCGCGCTGATCGGGCGGCCTGAACCGCGCAGGCAATGGCCGCTGCTGATCAAGCAGCTGCACAGCGTCGGCGTACAGTCGCTGTTGATTATTATGGTTTCCGGGCTGTTTATCGGCATGGTGCTGGGGCTGCAGGGGTATCTGGTGCTGACCACCTACAGCGCCGAGGCGAGTCTGGGCATGATGGTGGCGCTGTCGCTGCTGCGCGAACTGGGGCCGGTGGTGACCGCGCTGCTGTTTGCCGGCCGTGCAGGCTCCGCACTGACCGCAGAAATCGGCCTGATGAAAGCCACCGAACAGATTTCCAGCCTGGAGATGATGGCGGTCGATCCGCTGCGGCGCATCGTAGCGCCGCGTTTCTGGGCCGGGATGATCAGCATGCCGTTGCTGACCCTGATCTTCGTTGCCGTGGGTATCTGGGGCGGCTCGATAGTAGGCGTGGATTGGAAAGGCATCGACAGCGGCTTCTTCTGGTCGGCGATGCAGGGCGCCGTCGAATGGCGTCAGGATCTGCTGAACTGCGTGATCAAGAGCGTGGTATTCGCGATAACCGTGACCTGGATTGCTATCTTTAACGGTTATGATGCGGTGCCGACCTCTGAAGGGATTAGCCGGGCAACGACCAGAACGGTGGTACATTCGTCTCTGGCGGTGTTGGGATTGGATTTTGTGCTGACAGCACTGATGTTTGGGAATTGAGTCGATGCAAACGAAGAAGAGTGAAATCTGGGTTGGGGTATTTATGCTGATCGCGCTGGTCGCCATCATCTTTATCTGCCTGCAGGTTGCCAATGTGAAATCCATCGGCAACGAACCGACCTACCGTATCTATGCCACCTTCGATAACATTGGTGGCCTGAAAGCGCGTTCGCCGGTGAAGATTGGCGGGGTGGTGATCGGCCGCGTGGCGGATATTGAACTGGATCCGAAAACGTATTCGCCGCGCGTTGCGCTGGATATTCAGGATAAGTACAACCAGATCCCGGATACCAGTTCCCTGGCAATCCGCACGTCGGGCCTGCTGGGGGAACAGTTTCTTGCCCTGAACGTCGGCTTTGAAGACCCGGAAATGGGGACTGCTATTCTCAAGGATGGCGGCACCATTCAGGACACGAAATCAGCAATGGTGCTGGAAGATTTGATCGGCCAGTTCCTGTATAAAAGCGGCGGTCAGGATGAAGCCAAGCCGGATGCTGCGGGTGCAGCGCCGGCAGCCGCCCCGAGTCATTAAAAGAGGAAACCTGCATGTTTAAACGTTTATTGATGGTTGCCCTGTTGGTGGTTGCACCGCTGGCAAGCGCGGCGGACCAAACCAACCCATACAGCATGATGCAAGAAGCGGCGGAGAAGACCTTTACCCGCCTCAAAACCGAGCAGCCGAAAATCAAGCAGGATCCGAACTCGCTGCGTACCATCGTGCATGAAGAGCTGATGCCGTACGTTCAGGTGAAATACGCCGGCGCGCTGGTGCTGGGCCGTTATTACAAAGAAGCAACGCCGGCGCAGCGTGAAGCGTACTTCACCGCGTTCCAGGCCTATCTGGAGCAGGCATACGGCCAGGCGCTGGCGCTGTATCACGGCCAGACCTATCAGATTGCGCCGCAGCAGCCGCTGGGGGACGCCAATATCGTGGCGATTCGCGTCACCATTATCGACACCAACGGCCGTCCGCCGGTGCGTCTTGATTTCCAATGGCGTAAAAACAGCAAGACCGGCCACTGGCAGGCATATGACATGATCGCCGAAGGCGTCAGCATGATCACCACCAAGCAGAATGAGTGGGCGTCAACGCTGCGTACCAAAGGTATCGACGGCCTGACTCAGCAACTGCAGGCGGCGGCCAAGCAGCCGATCACGCTGGACCAGAAAAAGTAATGGCTGAGTCTCTGCGTTTCGATGACCAGCAGCAGACGCTGGTGCTGCACGGCGACCTGGACCGGGAAACGCTGCTGCCGCTGTGGCGGCAGCGCGCCGAGCTGCTGAAAGGCAAAACGGCGATTGACGTGGCGCAGCTGCGCCGCGTGGACTCTTCCGGTTTGGCGCTGCTGGTGCATCTGCGTGCCGAACAGCTGCGCAACGGCGTGGAATTGAAAATTTCCGGCGCCACCGACCGTTTGAGAACGCTGATCGCTTTGTACAATCTGCAGGAGATAATGCCTGTCGAGACACGGAGTTAGGCGCGGTTTATCGGCGCGGCGGTAAGTACATGCTCGAAAGCCCCTGTTATGCAGGGGCTTTTTCTTTAGTTTAAGAAAGCGCCGTATTCCTCTAAGATATCAGGCTGATTATGATCCTTTGTAGCAGAACGGGATACCATGGAAAATAGCGAAATTAAAGACGTGCTGATGAACGCATTGGCGCTGGAAGAAGTGCAGGTGACGGGCGACGGCAGCCACTTTCAGGTGATTGCGGTCGGTGAACTGTTTGGCGCCATGAGCCGCGTCAAACAGCAGCAGGCGATCTATGCGCCGCTGATGGAATACATTGCCGACAACCGCATTCATGCCCTGTCGATCAAGGCATACACCCCTGAAGAGTGGAAGCGGGATCGCAAACTCAACGGATTTTAAGGCTGCGGGCCTTTCGGGCCGGCAGCGTTGATACCCGGTTGACCGACGGCGCAGGCAAGGGAGCACAGCGGCGCGCTTGCGGGCGGCCAGTGTGCGGCGGCGTGGGTTGGCGGGTATTGTGGACGAGACAACAGAGAGTCATTAGATGGATAAATTTCGAGTGCAGGGCCGTACCCGCCTGAGCGGGGAAGTGGCTATTTCCGGGGCGAAAAACGCCGCCCTGCCGATTCTGTTTGCCGCGTTGTTGGCAGAAGAGCCGGTCGAGTTACAGAATGTTCCCAAACTGAAAGACATCGATACCACCATCAAGCTGTTGAGCCAGCTGGGTGCGAAAGTTGAACGTAATGGTTCGGTGTTTATGGACGCCAGCGGTGTGAACGAACTCTGCGCGCCTTACGATCTGGTGAAAACCATGCGCGCTTCCATCTGGGCGCTGGGTCCGCTGGTCGCCCGTTTCGGCTATGGCCAGGTTTCTCTGCCGGGCGGCTGCGCCATCGGCGCGCGTCCGGTCGATCTGCATATCACCGGTCTGGAACAGCTGGGTGCCGAGATCAAACTGGAAGAAGGCTATGTGAAGGCATCCGTCGATGGCCGTCTGAAGGGCGCGCATATCGTGATGGACAAAGTGAGCGTGGGCGCTACCGTCACCATTATGAGCGCCGCGACGCTGGCGACGGGCACCACCGTGATTGAAAACGCCGCACGCGAGCCGGAAATTGTCGATACCGCCGAATTCCTGAATACGCTGGGTGCAAAAATCAGCGGCGCCGGCAGCGACAAGATCACCATTGAAGGCGTTGAGCGTCTGGGCGGCGGCGTGTACCGTGTTCTGCCTGACCGTATTGAAACCGGCACCTTCCTGGTGGCGGCGGCGATCTCCGGCGGCAAGGTGCTGTGTCGTGATACTCGTCCTGACACGTTGGATGCGGTGCTGGCCAAGCTGCGTGAAGCCGGTGCGGATATTGAAGTCGGTGAGGACTGGATCAGTCTGGATATGCACGGTCAGCGGCCAAAGGCCATTACCATTCGCACCGCGCCGCACCCGGGCTTCCCGACCGATATGCAGGCGCAGTTCAGCCTGTTGAACCTGGTGGCTGAAGGTACCGGCGTTATCACCGAAACCATCTTCGAAAACCGCTTCATGCACGTACCGGAGCTGATCCGCATGGGCGCACATGCGGAAATCGAAAGCAACACGGTAATCTGCCATGGCGTTGAGCAACTGTCCGGTGCGCAGGTGATGGCGACCGATCTGCGCGCTTCCGCCAGCCTGGTGCTGGCCGGCTGTATCGCCGATGGCGTGACCATCGTTGACCGTATTTATCATATCGATCGCGGCTATGAGCGTATCGAAGATAAGCTGCGTGCGTTGGGCGCGAATATCGAGCGCGTAAAAGGCGAGTAAATAAAAAATGCATTACGTCCCCCGCAGGACGTAATGCATAGTTATTGAATCACTCTGTAAAAATGCATCTGATTAGGTGCATTTTTTATTCATCAGCATGGATAACTGAATTATTTACCCATCGTTTCGCGATAGCGCTGAGCATATTCGGCGACGGTATCGCGATCGGTCATCAGGCCAATAACACCACCGACGAAACCGCCGATGATTGGAGCAATGACGACGCCAACCAGCTGGGCAAAGGCACCAAACATGATGCTGCCGCCGGTAGCGAATTTCGCCATGCCGGCGCCGCTGGCGATGCCATCCATGATACCCCAAAGCATACCATCGAAAGTACCGCCGCTAACGGTGGTCAGTTCTTTATTGTTTAATTCACGCATGTAATGTCCTTATATATAAATTAAAATAAATATATTTTTTATATGAATGCAGATTTTCAAGAGAAATAAAATAATATTGCTCTGGAAATCGCGTGGTTAAAAGTACAAGAGATTAAGAATTAAATAAACAGTTTAATATGGAAATGATGATTTATTTTTTATAACTACAAACTAAATGAATGGGTGTATATTTTAATATCTATTTTATTTATTAAATTTAATTATATGTTTAATGCATGATTATTATTTTGGCGTGGCTTGTCGGTAGAATATGGGGCGAAGAAAAGAGGGGGGTGGCTGACGTATCAACAAACGCATACGGAGATGCCTTCGCCGATACGTCTCGTATGACGCTAGTTGTTATCTTCCGGGAACTCACCCACCGTCATTTGCAGCGTGATGCGTTTGCCGTCGCGCAGTACTATCACCGGAATTGTGGTGCCAGGGCGGATTTCCGCAACTTGGTCCATGGTTTCCAGTACGGAGATCGCCGGTTTATGGTTGACGTTGATGATAATATCGTTGATATGGAAATTGGCGTTAGCCGCCGGGCCGTTCGGCGTAATTTCGGTCACGATAATCCCCTGCAGGCGATCGATGCCGCTGTTGGAGGTGCGCAGCGGGATAATCTCTTTGCCCTGGATGCCGAAGTAGCCGCGAATAACGCGACCATCACGAATCAGCTTTTCCATAATCTTGCTGGCCAGCTCGGTAGGAATGGCAAAGCCCAGCCCCTCCGGGGTTTCGCCGTTGGTGACTTTGTCATAAGTCAGCGTATTGATCCCCATCAGCTCGCCCAGCGAGTTCACCAGCGCGCCGCCGGAGTTGCCGCGGTTGATTGACGCATCGGTCTGCAGGAAGGTTTGGCGGCCGGTGGTGCTCAGACTGATGCGTCCGGTGGCGCTGATAATCCCCTGGGTAACGGTCTGACCAAGGTTATAGGGGTTGCCGATCGCCAGAACCACGTCGCCGATATGTGCCATACGTTTGGTATTGATGGGAATAACCGGCAGATTGCCCGGATCGATCTTGAGCACCGCCAGATCGGTCAGGCTGTCGGAACCGACCAGCAGCGCTTCGTAGCGGCGGCCGTCCTGCAGCACCACGGTAATCTGCTGCGCATCCTTGATGACGTGGCGGTTGGTCAGGATATAGCCGTGATCGTTCATGATGACGCCGGAACCGAGCGACAGCACGTTGGGGGCGCCGCTCATGTTGCGGTTGTAGATATTTACCACTGCGGGCGCGGCGCGGCGCACCGCTTTGTTATAACCGGCCGGGGTTTCGTCGGCGGTACTCTCCATTTTCTCTGCAAACAGTTGATTGGAATAACGCAGCACGGGAAGCGCTGCCAATAGCAGGCCGGCAACGATTAAACCAATAACAGTGGAACGCAAGAGCTTAGCAAACATGGAGTTTTAACAGATAAAATAAAGGATGAACGGAGAATAACACGAGTTAACCGGGTGCAGTATGCTACCGCACCCGGTTTTTGTACAAATTAACGCATTAACAGGTAAATGGTTTCGCCGCCACGGACGATATTCAGCGCCATCACTGGCGGTTTCGCCGCCAGGACTTTGCGCAGCGTGGTGATGCTTTCAACGCGCTGACGGTTGATGCCGATAATCACATCGCCTTTTTGCAGGCCCATCTGCGCCGCCGGCGTACCTTTGCCGACGTTGTCGATCTTCACGCCTTTCTCGCCGCCCGGCAGCGCGCCGTTGCTCAGCGAAGCGCCCTGCAAGGCCGGGGACAGGGTTTCCGCGCTGGTGGAAGCGGTTTCGCTGTTATCCAGCGTGACGGAGACCTCTTGCTGCTTACCGTCGCGCAACAGGCCGATCTTGATGGTTTTGCCCGGCGCGGTGGTGCCGACCTTGGCGCGCAGTTCAGCGAAGCTGCCGATTGGCTTGCCGTCGACGGAAACCAGAATATCGCCGGCTTTGATACCGGCCTTGGCCGCAGCGGATTTTGGCAGCACTTCGCTGACAAAGGCGCCACGCTGCGCGTCGGTATTAAAGGCCTTGGCGATATCGGCGGTCATCTCGCTGCCTTTGATGCCCAGCAGGCCGCGTTTCACTTCGCCGAACTCGATCAGCTGCTGGCTCAGGTTCTGCGCCATATTGCTGGGGATGGCGAAGCCGATGCCGATATTGCCGCCGCCCGGCGCCAGAATAGCGGTGTTGATACCGATCAGTTCGCCGTTCAGATTCACCAGCGCGCCGCCGGAGTTGCCGCGGTTAATTGAGGCATCGGTCTGGATAAAGTTCTCCAGGCCCTCCAGGTTGAGGCCGCTGCGCCCCAGCGCGGAGATAATGCCGGAGGTGGCGGTTTGCCCCAGGCCGAACGGGTTGCCGACGGCGACGGCAAAGTCACCGACGCGCAGTTTATCGGAATCGGCCATTTTCACCGCGGTCAGGTTCTTGGCGGTGATCTGCAGCAGCGCGATGTCGGTCTGTTCGTCGCGGCCAAGCAGCTTGGCGTCGAACTCGCGGCCGTCATTCAGCTGCACTTTGATTTTGTCAGCGTTGGCGATGACGTGGTTGTTGGTAAGAATATAGCCTTTGGCTGCGTCAATAATCACGCCTGAACCGAGGCCTTCAAACGGACGAGAACTTTGCTTCTGTGTAGGGAAATTAGGGCCGAAGAAATATTTGAACTCTTCCGGCAAACGTTGGCGCTGCACCTGAGTCCCTTCAATATGCACACTGACCACGGCGGGTAAGACTTTTTCCAGCATCGGCGCCAGGCTTGGCAACTGCTGCCCCTGGACGGCGAGTGGCAAGGCCGCATTGGCCACCGGTACGGAGGTAAGCGTCAGGCCAATACTCATTGCTAATGCACTAAGAATTAACGACTTTTTTTTCATTGATAATAACTCTCTCATTACCTGCCGGTGAAATTAATTAACCACTAAAGGTAAGGTTAAGACCGTGAATTTGCGTCATAAGTTCACCGCCAACATCCATTTAAGGCTTTAGGATAGCGCAGGAATCGCATCGGGGGGAGGGGGAAAGTACAAAAGCCCGCGCAAAATTTACGCGGGCTGAAAACGGCGGTCAGTCGCGACGCGGCGCACCACGCAGCAGGCCGGAAGCGCCTTCGGAGTAGTCGCGCGGCATTTCAACCGGCGCCTGATCGTTATCCGCTTCGGATTCGCTCAGGCGATAACGGAACGGGTTTTCCTGCATCGGCAGGTCCGGCAGCAGGTTATTGGAGCTTTTCGCCATATGTTGATAGAGCTGGCGATAGTCGCGCGCCATGTTGTCCAGCAGTTCCGCACTGCGGGCAAAATGGCCGACCAGTTCCTGACGGTACTCTTCCAGCTCGGTTTTGCTTTTATCCAGTTCGTTTTGCAAAACCTGTTGTTGACGTAGTTTACGGTTACCAAAGCGCATCGCTACCGCACCGATGACGATACCGACCACCAAACCAATCAGCGCATACTCCCAGGTCATGATGACTCCTATTGTGACTTCGTTGTTCCGCAGGGATTTTTCACTTAATAATATCCACTATAACCGTTAACCTTGTCCGAGTGGAATCCTGAAGCGCTGTTACCTTGGCTTTTCCGGGTTTTTGAGTGGGCCGCAATGCGGGGAAATGTGGCGATAACCGGAAATATGACCGGTAACGCGCGGCTAAAATGGGCTAAATAAATTCTTTATCCGCGCTGTGCGCCAGCGGGCGCGGGCGGAGCGATTGCAGGGAACATTAGGCAACATGTATTCACCATCACCGTTAACACGCTACCAGCAGGCGCTGGACGCCGGCGACTATCAGGCCGATGAGGTGCAGCGCCGGGCGGTCAGCCAGTTAGATTCCATTTATCAGCAGTTGATACAACAAACGCCCGACGCGCCGGCAGAGGCCGGCGGTCTGCGCGGCAAGCTCAGCCGCTGGCTGGGAAAAGGCGGCCGTCCGGCGGCGCAGCGCCCGGTGCAGGGGCTGTATATGTGGGGCGGCGTCGGGCGCGGCAAAACCTGGCTGATGGATATGTTCTTCCACAGCCTGCCGGGGGAGCGCAAACTGCGGCTGCATTTTCACCGCTTTATGCTGCGGGTGCACGAAGAGCTGGCGCAGCTGCAGGGGCAGGAAAACCCGTTGGAGATTGTCGCCGACGGCTTTAAGGCGCAGGCGGACGTCTTATGCTTTGACGAGTTCTTTGTCTCCGACATCACCGACGCCATGCTGCTGGCGACGCTGCTGCAGGCGCTGTTCGCCCGCGGCATTACCCTGGTGGCCACCTCGAACATCCCGCCGGACGAGCTGTATCGCAACGGCCTGCAGCGCGCACGCTTCCTGCCGGCCATCGATCTGATCAACGAGTACTGCGACGTGATGAACGTGGACGCCGGCATTGACTATCGCTTGCGCACCCTGACTCAGGCGCATCTCTACCTGACGCCGCTGAATGCGCAGACTCAACAGGCGCTGGACGATATCTTCAGCAAACTGGCGGGCAAGGGCGGCGACGAATCGCCGCTGCTGGAGATCAACCACCGGCCGCTGCAGGCGCTGCGCGCGGCGGACGGCGTGCTGGCGGTGGATTTTCACACGCTGTGCGAAGAGGCGCGCAGTCAGCTGGATTACATCGCGCTGTCGCGCCTGTATCACAGCGTTATCCTGCATAACGTGCGGGTGATGGGGCCGCTGAAGGAGAGCACCGCGCGCCGTTTCCTGGCGCTGGTGGATGAGTTCTACGAGCGTCACGTCAAACTGGTGATCGCCGCCGAGGCGCCGATGTTCGACATTTACCAGGGCGAGCGGCTGAAGTTTGAATACCAGCGTTGCCTGTCGCGCCTGCAGGAGATGCAGAGCGAAGAATATCTGAAGCTGCCGCATCTGCCGTGATATCATACGGGCCTCCACGCATCGAGGCCCGTATGATGCCGCTAAAATGCATTTTTCCTGCAAAAACTGTTCGATCTTTGCGGGTGACTTCTCTATAATCTTGCGACCCCACGTTACAACAAAGTTTTTTTCCCAAAAACTTTATAGTGCCGGCAATGGCTATTCGAAGGGGTAGGTTTGCTGGACTTGATGGTCGTGTGAGCCTCAACTGTTTTCGAGCGTTTGGGTGTTCACCAACGTGTAACTAATTATTGGGTAAGCTTTTAATGAAAACTTTTACAGCTAAACCAGAGACCGTAAAACGCGACTGGTACGTTGTTGATGCGAACGGTAAAACTTTAGGCCGTCTCGCTACTGAACTGGCTCGTCGTCTGCGCGGCAAGCATAAAGCGGAATACACCCCGCACGTTGATACCGGTGATTACATCATCGTTCTGAACGCTGACAAAGTTGCTGTAACCGGCAACAAGCGTAACGACAAGATGTACTACCACCACACCGGCCACATCGGTGGTATCAAAGAAGCGACCTTTGAAGAGATGATTGCCCGCCGTCCTGAGCGTGTGATTGAAATCGCGGTTAAAGGCATGCTGCCAAAGGGTCCGTTGGGTCGTGCAATGTTCCGTAAACTGAAAGTTTACGCGGGCACCGAGCACAATCACGCGGCACAGCAACCGCAAGTTCTGGACATTTAATCGGGATTAATGGCAATGGCTGAAAATCAATACTACGGCACTGGTCGCCGCAAAAGCTCCGCCGCTCGCGTCTTTATCAAGCCGGGCAACGGTAACATCGTTATCAACCAGCGCAGCCTGGAACAGTACTTCGGTCGCGAAACTGCCCGCATGGTAGTTCGTCAGCCGCTGGAACTGGTCGACATGGTTGGCAAACTGGATCTGTACATCACTGTTAAAGGTGGCGGCATCTCCGGTCAAGCTGGCGCTATCCGCCACGGTATCACCCGTGCGCTGATGGAATACGACGAGACTCTGCGTTCTGAACTGCGTAAAGCTGGCTTCGTCACTCGTGACGCTCGTCAGGTTGAACGTAAGAAAGTCGGCCTGCGTAAAGCACGTCGTCGTCCGCAGTTCTCCAAGCGTTAATTTATTCTGCTGCGGCAGAACGAATTATGCGAAAAACCCGGTGTTGCACCGGGTTTTTTTATGTCTGAAATTCCCCCCCACCGGTGAAAAATCTGCGCGTCGCCAGACAAATAGTGATGAAATCGCCGCCCGCTCCCCACAAAACGGGCAAAATCTGGTAAACTATCATCCACTTTTGCGCCTGTTCGCCGAGCAGTTGCCGCCAGTTACCTCCGAGGCCGCTTTCCAGACCTAAGGTTACCTGCGTGCTGCTGGCCTGCGGTCAAGATCATTCAGGATAGCAGCCGGATATTCCCATGCGTTTTCACTTTGCCATGGGCAAGGTGCAAGCTTCGGGGCTAAGTTGGCTATTCGCAGTATTTTCTAGATAAAACTTGGAGGTTTTCATGGCTGTCGCTGCCAACAAACGTTCGGTAATGACGCTGTTTTCTGGCCCGACCGACATTTTTAGCCATCAAGTACGTATCGTACTGGCGGAAAAAGGTGTCAGCGTCGAGATTGAGCAGGTTGAACCGGATAACCTGCCACAGGATCTGATCGACCTCAATCCTTACCAAACGGTGCCGACGCTGGTCGATCGCGAGCTGACGCTGTATGAGTCCCGTATTATCATGGAATACCTGGACGAGCGCTTCCCGCACCCGCCGCTGATGCCGGTTTATCCGGTAGCGCGTGGCGAAAGCCGCCTGATGATGCTGCGCATCGAAAAGAACTGGTATTCGCTGATGTACAAGATCGAGCAGAGCAGCGGTCAGGAAGCCGAATCTGCCCGCCGTCAGCTGCGTGAAGAACTGCTGGCCATCGCGCCGATCTTTGCTCAGGCGCCATATTTCATGAGCGAAGAGTTCAGCCTGGTGGATTGCTACCTGGCGCCGCTGCTGTGGCGTCTGCCGCAGCTGGGCATTGAACTGAACGGCGCCGGTTCCAAAGAGCTGAAAGGCTATATGACCCGCGTCTTTGAACGTGATGCGTTCCTGGCCTCACTGACCGAAGCCGAGCGCGAAATGCGCCTGCATACTCGGGGTTAATCATGGATATGTCGCAGATGACGCCGCGCCGCCCTTATCTGCTGCGGGCGTTTTATGACTGGCTGCTGGACAACCAGCTGACGCCGCATCTGGTGGTCGACGTAACACGCCCGGACGTTCAGGTGCCGATGGAGTTCGCGCGCGATGGTCAGATCGTTCTGAACATTGCGCCGCGTGCGGTCGGCAACCTGCAGCTGGGCGACAACGAAGTGAGCTTTAACGCCCGCTTCGGCGGCGTACCGCGTCAGGTGCTGGTGCCCCTGGCCGCGGTGCTGGCGATTTACGCCCGTGAGAACGGCGCGGGAACCATGTTCGAACCGGAAGCCGCTTACGATGAAGGCGAAGGTGCTTTCGACGAGCTGGAGACGGTGCCTTCTGAAAGCCTGATGTCGGTTATCGACGGCGATCGTCCTGACAACGGTGACGATAACGATCCGGATGATGAACCGCCACAGCCGCCACGCGGCGGGCGCCCGGCGTTGCGCGTGGTTAAGTAAGCGCAACTTCCGTTTGATTGAAAAGGTACAGCATGCTGTACCTTTTTTTATTGGCAGAATCCGGGACAGAACACCGTGTTAATGTCCGAAGGCCTCTGCCGTAAAACGCCATAAAAAAACGGCCTCCCGTCGGGGAAGCCGTTTGGCACAGTCATTTAAGCCGCGTGGCGAGGTTACACTTCCAGATAGTTCAGGATGCCGTCGGCGGCTTTACGCCCCTCGGCAATCGCCGTCACCACCAGGTCAGAGCCGCGCACCGCATCGCCGCCGGCGAAGATTTTCGGGTTGCTGGTCTGGAACGCGTTGTCGCTGCCTTCCGGTGCCACAATACGCCCCTGCTTGTCGAGCTGGACGTCATGCGCCGCCAGCCAGTTCATCGCATGCGGACGGAAACCGAAGGCCATCACCACCGCGTCGGCATCCAGCACGTGCTCGGAACCCGGCACCGGCTCTGCCGCCTGACGGCCGTTGGCATCCGGCTCGCCCAGCTGAGTGCGCACCATTTTCACCCCGGCTACGCGCCCGGCGGCGTTCAGCTCGATGCTGAGCGGCTGCAGGTTGAACTGGAACTCGACGCCTTCCTCCCGCGCGTTGGTCACTTCGCGTTTGGAGCCAGGCATATTCGCCTCATCGCGACGGTAGGCGCAGGTCACCTGCGTGGCGCCCTGACGGATGGAGGTGCGTACGCAGTCCATCGCGGTATCGCCGCCGCCCAGCACCACCACGCGCTTGCCTTCCATGCTGACATACGGCTCCTGCTCACTGCTCTGGTAGCCCATCAGCTGCTTGGTGTTGGCGATCAGGAACGGCAGGGCATCGTAGACGCCCGGCGCACCTTCATTCTCCAGGCCGCCGCGCATCGACTGATAGGTGCCGACGCCGAGGAACACCGCGTCGTACTCGTCAATCAGCGCGTCCAGCGCGACGTCTTTGCCGATTTCAGTATTGAGCTGGAATTCGATGCCCATCTCGCTGAAGATTTCACGGCGCTTGATCATCACCTCTTTCTCCAGCTTGAACGCCGGAATGCCGAAGGTCAGCAGGCCGCCGATCTCCGGGTGACGATCGTAGACCACGGCTTTGACGCCGTTGCGGGTCAGCACGTCGGCACAGGCCAGACCGGCCGGGCCGGCGCCGACGATCGCCACGCGTTTGCCGGTCGGCTGGACGTGCGACATATCCGGTTTCCAGCCCATTTCGATGGCTTTATCGTTGATATAACGTTCGATATTGCCGATGGTTACCGCGCCGAACTCATCGTTCAGCGTACAGGAGCCTTCACACAGGCGATCCTGCGGACAGACGCGGCCGCACACTTCCGGCAGGCTGTTGGTCTGGTGCGCCAGATCCGCCGCCTCCATGATACGCCCCTCATTGGCCAGCTTCAGCCAGTTCGGGATGTAGTTGTGCACCGGGCACTTCCACTCGCAATACGGGTTGCCGCAGGACAGACAGCGGTCCGCCTGCGCTTCGGCCTGCGAATCCGAAAACGGCTCGTAGATTTCCACGAAATCGATTTTACGGATCTTCAGCGGTTTCTTCGGCGGATCAACGCGCTGCAGGTCGATAAATTGATAAACATTCTGACTCATTATGACCTACCTCTTACTGCGCCTGAACCCGCAGCTCGGCTGCGGAACGACTACGGTGACCCAACAACGCCTTCACATCGCTGGACTTTGGCTTGACCAGCGCGAATTTCGGCACCCAGGTCGGCCAGTTGGCCAGAATCTCTTCCGCACGGGAAGAGCCGGTCGCCTGTACGTGCTCGGTGATCAGGCCGCGCAGGTGTTCTTCGTGAATCGCCAGCTGATCGAGTTCCAGCACTTCCACCAGCTCCGGGTTGACGCGTTTACGGAATTCGCCGTCTTCATCCAGCACGTAGGCGAAGCCGCCCGTCATACCGGCGCCGAAGTTGATGCCGGTTTTACCCAGCACGCAGACGATACCGCCGGTCATATATTCACACCCGTTGTCGCCGATGCCTTCCACCACGGTGATGGCGCCGGAGTTACGCACGGCGAAACGCTCGCCGGCGCGGCCCGCGGCGAACAGCTTGCCGCCGGTGGCGCCGTACAGGCAGGTGTTGCCTATAATGCTGGCCTCATGGCTGCGGAAGGCGGAGCCGAGCGGCGGCCGCACCGCGATACTGCCGCCGGCCATGCCTTTACCGACATAGTCGTTGGCATCGCCGGTCAGGGTCAGCTCTACGCCGCCGGCGTTCCAGACGCCGAAGCTCTGGCCGGCAGTGCCGGAGAAGTGCGCCCTGATCGGATCGGCCGCCATGCCCTGATCGCCGTGCACGCTGGCGATCGCCCCGGACAGGCTGGCGCCGACGGAACGGTCGGTGTTACGGATATCGAAGTAGAACGCTTTGCTGCGTTTTTCTTCGATGTAGGGCTGCGCCTGCGCCAGCAGCTCTTTGTTCAGCAATCCGTGGTCGAACGGCGGGTTGCTGCCTTCGGTGCAGTACTGCGCCTTGCCCGGATGCGGCGTGGCGGTCTGCAGCAGCGGCGACAGGTCCAGTTTGTTCTGCTTGGCGGAAATACCGTCCAGTTCGCTGAGGAACTCGGTGCGGCCAATCAGATCCACCAGTTGGCTGACGCCCAGCTGCGCCATAATCTCGCGGGTTTCACGCGCGATGAAATGGAAGTAGTTGGTGACGCGTTCCGGCAGGCCGTGATAGTGATCGCGGCGCAGTTTTTCATCCTGAGTGGCGACGCCGGTCGCGCAGTTGTTCAGGTGGCAAATACGCAGGTATTTGCAGCCCAGCGCCACCATAGGCCCGGTACCGAAGCCGAAGCTTTCCGCGCCGAGAATCGCCGCCTTGACGATATCGACGCCGGTTTTCAGGCCGCCGTCCACCTGCAGGCGGATTTTATGGCGCAGGCCGTTGGCCACCAGCGCCTGTTGCGTTTCCACCAGGCCCAGCTCCCACGGACAGCCGGCATATTTCACTGAGGTCAGCGGGCTGGCGCCGGTGCCGCCGTCGTAGCCGGCGATGGTGATCAGGTCGGCATAGGCTTTGGCGACGCCGGTGGCGATGGTACCCACGCCCGGTTCGGAAACCAGCTTCACCGAGATCACCGCTTTCGGGTTCACCTGTTTCAGGTCGAAAATCAGCTGCGCCAAATCTTCAATGGAATAGATATCGTGATGCGGCGGCGGCGAAATCAGCGTCACTCCCGGCACCGAATAGCGCAGCTTGGCAATGTACGGCGTGACTTTATCACCCGGCAGCTGGCCGCCTTCACCCGGCTTGGCGCCCTGGGCGACTTTAATCTGAATCACATCGGCATTCACCAGGTAGGCCGGCGTAACGCCGAAGCGCCCGGAAGCCACCTGCTTGATGCGCGATACCTTGTTGGTGCCATAACGTGCCGGATCCTCGCCGCCTTCGCCGGAGTTGGAGAAGCCGCCGAGGCCGTTCATGGCTACCGCCAGCGATTCGTGTGCTTCCGGGCTCAGAGCGCCGATCGACATCGCCGCGGTGTCGAAGCGGGTAAACAGCGCTTCGGCCGGCTCCACCTGATCGACCGGGATCGGCTCGCCCTGCGGTTTAATCGCCAGCAGGTCGCGCAGCGTGGCGACCGGGCGTTCGTTAACCAGACTGGCGTAGCGCTGGTAGTCGGTGTAGTCACCGCTGTGCACCGCCTGTTGCAGGCTGTTAACCACGTCCGGATTGTAAGCGTGGTATTCGCCGCCGTGGACGAATTTCAGCAGGCCGCCCTGATCCAGCGGCTTACGCTTCAGCCAGGCGCGTTTGGACAGGTTCTGCAGATCCTGCTGGAAGTCGCTGAAGCTGGCGCCGTTGATGCGGCTGACCACGCCCTGGAAACAGAGGTCGGACAGATCGCGGTGCAGGCCGACGGCCTCGAACAGTTTGGAGCAGCGGTAAGAGGCAATGGTCGAGATGCCCATTTTGGACATGATCTTGTACAGCCCCTTGTTGATGCCGTTACGGTAGTTCAGCATCACATCGCGGTATTTCTTGTCGATGGTCTGGTTGTCCACCAGCTTGGCCAGGGTTTCATAGGCCAGATACGGGTAGATGGCGGTGGCGCCGAAGCCCAGCAGTACGGCGAAGTGGTGCGGATCGCGCGCGCTGGCCGTTTCCACGATGATGTTGGCGTCGCAGCGCAGGTTTTTATCCACCAGACGCGTCTGCACCGCGCCGACCGCCATCGGCGCCGGTAGCGGCAGGCGGTTCGGGGCGATAGCGCGGTCGGACAGAACCAGCAGCACGGCGCCGTCGCGTACTTTCTGTTCCGCTTCGTCGCACAGCGTGCGGATTTTCTGCTCCAGATCCTGTTCACTCGGGTCAAAGGTCAGGTCGAGCGTATCGGTGCGGTAGTATTCGCCTTCCAGCGTGGTGAGCTGTTTGAAGTCGGAATACAGCAGAATCGGCGATTTGAAGCTCAGGCGGTGCGCCTGACCTTCCGCTTCGCTAAAAACGTTCATCTCGCGGCCGATGTTGGTGGCCAGCGACATCACGTGAGCCTCACGCAGCGGATCGATCGGCGGGTTGGTGACCTGCGCGAACTGCTGGCGGAAATAGTCGTAGATAATGCGCGGGCGGCTGGAGAGCACGGCGAACGGCGTATCGTCCCCCATGGAGCCGGTCGCTTCCTGGCCTATCTCCCCCAGAACGCGGATCACCTGATCCAGTTCTTCGCTGCTGTAGCCGAATTGCTTCTGATAGGTCTCCAGCTGTACGTCGTCCAGCTGGCGGCTGCCCACCTGGTCTTCCGGCAGGTCTTCGAACGGCACCAGGCGCTTGACGTTCTTTTCCATCCACTCTTTATACGGATGGCGACTTTTCAGATCGTTATCGGTCTCGGCCGAGTGCAGGATGCGGCCGCTGCGGGTGTCGATGACCATCAGTTCGCCCGGACCGACGCGGCCTTTTTCCACCACTTCGTCCGGCTGATAGTCCCAGATGCCGACTTCGGAGGCGCAGGTGATCAGCTTATCCTTGGTGATGACATAGCGCGCCGGACGCAGGCCATTACGGTCGAGGTTACAGGCAGCGTAGCGGCCGTCGGACATGACGATGCCCGCCGGGCCGTCCCACGGCTCCATATGCATGGAGTTAAAGTCGAAGAAGGCGCGCAGATCGCCGTCCATCTCCGGGTTATTCTGCCAGGCTGGCGGCACCAGCAGGCGCATGGCGCGGATAATATCCATACCGCCTGCCAGCAGCAGCTCCAGCATATTGTCCATGGAGCTGGAATCAGAGCCGGTTTCGTTAATGAACGGCGCGGCGGAGTGCAGATCCGGAATCAGCGGCGTCTGGAATTTATAGGTTCGCGCGCGCGCCCACTGGCGGTTGCCGGTAATGGTGTTGATCTCGCCGTTGTGCGCCAGGTAGCGAAACGGTTGCGCCAGCGGCCAGCGCGGCACGGTATTGGTGGAGAAGCGTTGGTGGAACAGACAAATGGCGGATTCCAGACGCAGATCGGCCAGATCGAGATAAAAACGCGGCAGATCTGCCGGCATGCACAGGCCTTTGTAGATCGTCACCAGATTAGAGAAACTGCAGACGTAGAAGCTGTCGTCCTGAATGCGTTTTTCAATGCGGCGACGGGCAACGAACAGGCGGCGCTCCAGATCGCGCGGACGCCAGCCGGCCGGAGCGTTGACAAAGACCTGTTCGATGCGCGGCAGCGACGACAGGGCGATCTCGCCCAGCACGTCCGGGTTGGTGGGCACTTCGCGCCAGCCGACGACCGACAGCGTTTCGTTTTGCAGTTCTTCTTCAACAATGCGGCGGCTGGCGCGGGCTTCCTCGTCATTCTGACTGAGGAACATCATGCCGACGGCATAGTTTTTGGCTAAACGCCAGCCGCGCTCTTCCGCAACCATACGGAAAAAGCGATCGGGCTTTTGCAATAACAGGCCACAGCCGTCGCCGGTCTTGCCGTCGGCAAGGATGGCGCCACGGTGTTGCATACGGGCCAGTGCGTGGATCGCGGTACGCACTACCTTGTGGCTAGGTTCGCCTTCTATGTGGGCGATCAGGCCGAAACCACAGTTGTCCCTCTCTTGGGATTTATCGTACAACATATCAGTGAACCTCCCCAGGCTCTGCATGACTCTCACAACCTACTGCGAGGGGGCTTCCCAACATCAGGCGAACGCCGACGGCTTATCCCCCCATGAAAAGCATCATGATGGTGAATAATCCAGTCTGCTTTTGCGCCCTCTGTTAATGGCCTCTCGTGACGGTTATCACAAGTGGTGACTACTTGTTTTAAGAGGGAGTCTTTAAATACTGCATAAATATGACGAGTCGTTTGCCCGTCCAGAAAGCTTCCAGCGGACTTCCAACTTAATCCAGAAAGAATACGCAGGTCAAATATGGGCTTAAACCGCGTTTACATTCGGTTAATGTGATTTATCTATATGAAATATTTATATTTTTGTGGGGATTTGCCGGCGTGGAGGCGCACCGTCGCCCCGGAAGAAATGTGAGCTGTCTCACTATAGTGCAAGGTTTGAATCTCTGCACCATGCTAGTGCGGGCGGTAATATCAGAGTATTGTTCTGATGTATAAGAGTATTCCAATGTTTATCACTATTTTTCATCGTCTTGTCATATAGCGATAAATAACTGCTACGGAATTAGAAAAATTCATCGCGGGCTGGGTGATTTTATTTGCGTTTATAATGAATAGTTATGCCAAGGCGAGCCTTTAAGAAAAAGCGTTGATCTCTGTCATCGTGGGAAAAGCCGTTTCTTATTAGCATCGGCGGCTTTGAACA
This sequence comes from Serratia sp. JUb9, assembly GCF_014298095.1. NCBI lineage: Bacteria > Pseudomonadati > Pseudomonadota > Gammaproteobacteria > Enterobacterales > Yersiniaceae > Serratia > Serratia sp. JUb9. Next base: position 526,461 of record NZ_CP060416.1, read on the forward strand.
CAGAGAACCATCCAGAATATGCAGTTGCCGCAATTAGTCAATATGTTTGGCGCTGACCTCCAGCGCCGCTACGGGGAGAAGATCCATAAACTGACGCTGCACGGCGGCTTCAGCTGCCCGAACCGTGACGGTTCGCTGGGGCGCGGCGGCTGCACATTTTGCAACGTGGCGTCTTTTGCCGATGAGCAGATGCAGCGGCAGAGCATTGCCGAACAGCTGGCGGCGCAGGCGCATAAAACGCAGCGCGCCAGGCGTTATCTGGCGTATTTTCAAGCCTATACCAGCACCTATGGCGAAGTGGAGCGGCTGCAGACGCTCTACGGCCAGGCGCTGGCGCAGAGCGAGATGGTGGGGCTGTGCGTCGGCACCCGGCCGGACTGCGTGCCCGCTGCGGCGCTCGATCTGCTGGCTGGCTACCGCGAGGCCGGCTATGAAGTCTGGCTGGAGCTGGGGCTGCAGAGCGCGCACGATAAAACGCTGAAACGCATCAACCGGGGCCATGATTTCTGCTGTTATCAGCAAACCGTCAGACTGGCGCGGCAGCGGGGGCTGAAAGTATGCTGTCACCTGATTGTCGGCCTGCCGGGCGAGGCGCCGGCCGACCATCTGGATACGCTGCGGGCGGTGGTCGACAGCGGCGTGGACGGCATCAAACTGCATCCGCTGCATATCGTCAGCGGCAGTATTATGGCCCGCGCCTGGCAGGCCGGCCGGCTGACGACGCTGACGCTGGACGAGTACGCCGCCAGCGCCGGTGAACTGATCCGCCATACGCCGCGCGAGGTGGTGTTCCACCGTATTTCGGCCAGCGCGCGACGCCCGACGCTGCTGGCACCATTATGGTGCGAAAACCGCTGGAGCGGCATGCAGGCGGTCGGCGGCTATCTGCAGCAGCATGGCGGCCAGGGCTCGGCGCTGAGCCCCACCTGCCGTTACCGCCCCTGAGCGCCGTTTTGCCGCCTTTTCCACACTTCCGCCGACGTAATCTCTGTTACGGGACGATTTGCGGTATGATTTAAGCCATATGTCTGTAGGGAGCCGTTCATGAAGCAAATCCGGGTGTTGGCCCAGTACTACGTTGATTTAATGGTGAAGCTGGGGCTGGTGCGCTTTTCGCTGCTGCTGGCTTCGGCACTGGTGGTGCTGGCGATGGTGGTGCAGATGGCCGTGACCATGCTGCTGCGTGGCGAGGTCGAGAGCATCGACGTGGTGCGCTCTATCTTCTTTGGCCTGCTGATCACCCCGTGGGCGGTTTATTTCCTGTCGGTGGTGGTGGAGCAGCTGGAGGAGTCGCGTCAGCGGCTGGCGCGGCTGGTCGACAAACTAGAGGAGATGCGCCACCGTGACCTGAAGCTGAACCAGCAGTTGAAGGACAACATCAGCCAGCTCAACCAGGAAATCGCCGACCGTATCAAGGCGGAAGAGGCGCGTCTGCAGGTGATGGATAAGCTGAAAGAGGAAATGGAACAGCGTGAACTGGCGCAGATAGAGCTGGGCCAGCAGTCCGCGTTGCTGCGTTCGTTCCTCGATGCTTCGCCGGATTTGGTGTATTACCGTAATGAAGACAAAGAATTTTCCGGCTGCAACCGGGCGATGGAGCTGCTGACCGGCAAAAGCGAAAAACAGCTGATCGGTCTGACGCCGAATGACGTCTATGAGCAGGATATTGCGGATAAAGTGATTGAAACCGACGAGAAAGTATTCCGTCACAACGTTTCGCTGACCTATGAGCAGTGGCTGGTATACCCGGACGGCCGCAAGGCCTGTTTTGAGCTGCGCAAGGTGCCGTTTTACGATCGGGTGGGCAAGCGTCACGGGCTGATGGGCTTCGGACGCGATATTACCGAGCGTAAGCGCTATCAGGACGCGCTGGAGAACGCCAGCAGGGATAAGACCACCTTTATCTCAACCATCAGCCACGAGCTGCGTACGCCGCTTAACGGCATCGTCGGTCTCAGTCGTATCCTGCTGGATACCGAACTGAACGACGAACAGCTGAACTACCTGAAAACCATCCACGTCAGCGCGATTACCCTCGGCAACATTTTCAACGACATTATCGAGATGGATAAAATCGAGCGGCGCAAGGTGCAGCTGGACAACCAGCCGGTTGATTTCACCGGTTTCCTGGCGGATCTGGAAAACCTCTCCGGCCTGCTGGCGCAGCCGAAGGGGCTGCGCTTCGTGTTGGAGCCGCATGCGCCGCTGCCGCAAAAAATCATTACCGACGGTACGCGCCTGCGTCAGATTCTGTGGAATCTGATCGGTAATGCGGTGAAGTTTACCCAGCAGGGAAACATCACGGTGCGGGTGCGACGGGAAGGGCAGGAAAAACTGGTGTTCGACGTAGCGGATTCCGGCATGGGCATCCCGCAGGACGAGCAGGACAAAATCTTCGCCATGTATTATCAGGTCAAGGACCAGCGCGGCGGGCGGCCGGCAACCGGTACCGGCATTGGTCTGGCGGTGTCCAAACGTCTGGCGCAGAGCATGGGCGGCGACATCACCGTCAGCAGCCAGCCGGGACATGGCTCCTGCTTTACGCTGACCATCAAGGCGCCGGCGCTGGAGGAAGAAGTGACGGAAGCGGAGAGCGAAGAGGCGCTGCCGCTGCCGGCGCTGCATATTTTGCTGGTGGAAGATATTGAGCTGAACGTGATCGTGGCGCGTTCGGTGCTGGAAAAACTGGGCAACAGCGTAGAGGTGGCGATGAACGGCCATGATGCGCTGGCCATGTTCGATCCGGATGAATTCGACCTGGTGCTGCTGGATATCCAACTGCCGGATATGTCCGGACTGGATATCGCCCGTGAGCTGCGCGAACGCTACGCCGGGCAGATGCTGCCGCCGCTGATTGCGCTGACCGCCAACGTCCTGAAAGATAAAAAAGAGTATCTTGAAGCGGGCATGGACGATGTATTGAGCAAACCGCTCTCGGTACCGGCGTTGACCAAAATGATTCAGCACTATTGGGATCATCAACCTACTCATGCCACAAAGAAAACGGAGCACAACGCGATGCAGATTAACGAGTCGTTATTGGATACCGCCATGCTGGAGCAGTATATGGAGCTGGTGGGGCCGCAACTGATTCACCAGAGTCTGGAGATGTTTGAGCAGATGATGCCAGGCTACCTGGCGGTGCTGGATTCCAACATGACGGCGCGCGACCAGAAGGGCATCGCCGAGGAAGGGCATAAAATCAAAGGTGCGGCTGGCTCGGTCGGCCTGCGTCATCTGCAACAGCTGGCGCAGCAGATTCAGACGCCAACGCTGCCGGCGTGGTGGGATAACGTACAGGACTGGGTGGATGAACTGAAGCAGGAGTGGCAGAACGACGTCGCGATGCTGCGCGCCTGGGTGGAGAATGCTGAAAAAAAATGACCCCGACCTAGGCCGGGGTGCGCGAATATTGCGCCAACACCAGGGAAAACGTGAACCTGCGTATTGGTTTTAAGTTTCTGCTTGCGCAGGTTGTAGAAAATTCTGAAACCTCCGAGGAGGATTCCTATACATCATACAGCCAACAACATACCAAATGTAAGCGCTCTTGTTAGAAGATTCATTAAAATGTGTGATGTAGATTAGTGTTTGTCAACTTGGCGCACTAAGTCATTGACAATATTAGCGAGGAGAACGGCGATGAAACAGGTTGGGGTAGTACTCAGCGGCTGTGGGGTTTATGACGGTACAGAGATTCATGAGGCGGTGCTGACGCTGCTGGCTCTGGATCGCGCCGGGGCGCAGGCGGTATGTTTTGCGCCGGATCGTCCCCAACTGCATGTAATTAATCATTTATCTGGGGAAGAGACCGGCGAGCAGCGTAATGTTCTGGCGGAGTCGGCGCGGATAACCAGAGGCGATGTGCAACCGCTTTCTGCCGCGCGCGCCGAGCTGTTGGATGCGTTGATCGTGCCGGGCGGTTTCGGCGCAGCCAAGAATCTGAGCAGCTTTGCGGCGCAGGGCGCCGAGTGCGAGGTGGATGAGGATTTGGCAATATTGACCCGCGAAATGCATAAGGCACATAAACCAATTGGTTTTATGTGTATTGCGCCCGCGCTGTTGCCGAAGCTGCTCGACCAGCAGGTCAGGCTGACCATTGGTAACGATCCCGATCTCGGGGAAGTGATTGATACCATGGGCGGAGAACCGGTGATTTGTCCGGTTGACGATATTGTGGTCGACGGCGAAAACAAAGTGGTGACGACGCCGGCGTATATGCTGGCGCAGTCGATCGGCGAAGCGGCCAGCGGAATTGATAAGCTGGTGTCACGCGTACTGGATCTGACCGAATGAGAAGAAAGGCGGCGCGCAGATCGCTGTTATCTCTTCCCTGGCGCTGGCTGAAACGCGGGGTACTGACGCTGCTCGGCCTGTGGCTGGCCGGCATTGTGCTGTTTGCGTTCCTGCCGGTGCCGTTTTCCGCCGTGATGCTGGAACGGCAGGTCAGCGCCTGGCTGCGCGGTGATTTTGGCTATGTGGCGCACTCAGACTGGGTGGCGATGAGTGAGATATCGCCCAATATGGCGTTGGCGGTGATGGCCGCCGAGGATCAAAAATTCCCGCAGCACTGGGGGTTTGACGTCGCCGCCATAGAGAAGGCGCTGGATCACAACGAGCGGCGTCCGGCGCGCATCCGCGGCGCGTCGACCCTGTCGCAGCAGACGGCGAAAAATCTGTTCCTGTGGGACGGGCGCAGCTGGCTGCGCAAAGGGCTGGAGGCCGGGCTGACCGGCGGTATTGAGCTGGTGTGGAGCAAACGACGCATTCTGACGGTGTATCTTAACATTGTGGAGCTGGGCGACGGCGTGTTTGGCGTTGAAGAGGCGTCACAGCGCTATTTCAATAAGCCGGCCCGGCGTCTCAGCGCGTCTGAAGCGGCGTTGCTGGCGGCGGTGTTGCCGAACCCGCACCGCTTCAAGGCCGATGCGCCGTCGGCGTACGTGATACAGCGTCAGCAGTGGATTTTGCGCCAGATGCGGCAGCTGGGCGGCGAGGGCTTCCTGCAGGCCAATAAGCTGGATTGAGCAGAGAAAAGACGGGGTAAGGCGGGCGCCTCACCCCGTGGGGTATTACTTCACATAGGTAAAGGCGGTGGTGACGTGTTTGACGCCGCTCACCTGGCTGGCGATCTGCGCCGCCGATTGCCCTTCCTGTTCGGTCACCAGGCCGAGCAGGAACACTTCGCCGTTCTCGGTAGTGACTTTCACGTTAGAGGATTTCACCGTGTCGCTGGTCAGGATCTGCGAGCGAACCTTGGTGGTGATCCAGGTATCCGCCGAGGCGGTGCTCAGGCTGACCGGCGTGCCCTGACGGATTTCGTTATACACCTCGGTGGCGCCTTCCACGCCCATGGCGATCTGTTTGGCGCGGGCGGACAGGTCAGAATTTGGCGCCTGTCCGGTCAGCAGCACTTTGCCCTGATAGGCGGTAGCCACCACGCGGGCGTCTTTCTTCAGTTGCTGGTCTTTACTCATTGCGTTTTCGACCCGCGCTTCCAGCGTGCCGTCGTCAACCTGTGTGCCGATAGTGCGCGGATCGGTCGCGGTTTTAGTCGCCACCGCCGCGCTGCCGACCACCACTGCCGGCACGCAGCCTTGCAGCATCAGAGCGCCTAGCAGCACGGCGTAAACAGTATGAAGCTTCATTCGAACTCCTTAATCAATCGTCCTGGTGGGGAAACAGCGTATTATCAATCAGGTCGCATAGGCAGTTTACCGTCAGCATATGCATTTCCTGAATTCGTGAACTGCGGTGTGACGGAATGCGGATTTCTACGTCCTGCTGACCCAGCAAACCGGCCAGCTCCCCGCCGTCGTACCCTGTCAGCGCCACGATGGTCATATCGCGGGTGACGGCGGCTTCAACGGCCTTCACAATATCACGGCTATTGCCGCGGGTGGAAATAGCCAGCAGCACGTCGCCGGTCTGTCCGAGCGCGCGCACCTGCTTGGCATACACTTCATCATGCAACCGATCGTTGGTGATGGCGGTCAGCACCACATTGTCCGCGTTCAGGGCGATCGCCGGCAGGCTGGGCCGTTCGGTTTCGAAGCGATTAATCATGCTCGCCGCAAAATGCTGGGCATTGGCGGCGGAGGTGCCGTTGCCGCAGCACAGGATCTTATTGCCGTTGAGCAGCGACTGCACCAGCGTCATCGCCGCCCGGGAAATGGCGTCCGGCAGCGCTTCCGCCGCCGCGATCTGGGTCTGAATGCTTTCGGTAAAACAGGTTTTGATTCTTTCTAACACGTTGTCATTATCCAGGCCGGCTGCACCGGCAACGTAGAACTTATCTCATCGGCTATGCCCTGCGGCAGACGCTTAATCCGCATTGAAGGCATTGGGTATCCATTCTAACTGGCTGCCGGTGAAGGCCAAAACGTCAAAACGGCAAGGCGATGTGTCGAAACTGGCGCCTCGCCCCGCCAGCCAGACGGCGGCGGCGCGCAGCAGGCGCTGTTGTTTGCGATAGGTGACGCTGGCGGCGGCATCGCCAAAGGCGGCGTTGCGCCGGTAGCGGACCTCCACGAACACCCAGGTCTGGCCGTCGCGCATAATCAGATCGAGCTCGCCGCCGCGCACCGCCACGTTGGCGGCGACGAAGGCGAGCCCGGCGCGTTCCAGGTAGCGGCGGGCCTGTACTTCATAGCCCGCCCCCTTGGTGCGTTGGCTCAGGAGGCCGGAACGATCTGACCCTGACGATATTGCAGCCAAGGCAGCTTCCTGTTGATCACGCAGTTAGACGATGCGGTCAGCGCGCCGGTGGCACCGGACAGCTGGAACCCCGGCAGCTGACGCATTTCGGAGAAGTGGTTCGCCAGTTGCCAGGCGTCCACGCCCATGGCGTACAGACGCATCAGGGAGTAGTCGTTGCGGAACTTGGCGGCGGCCTGTCGCATCAGCTGCGGGTTGGCGCCGGCCAGCATCGGGATATCGCTGAACTGCAGGCCTTCCATTTCCAGACGGAAGTCCGGGCCGGAACCGGCCTGATAGCTGCGTGAGCTGGCGTACAGCGTCGGCTTGCCGCGACCGCTGATATTCATATCGATCATTGGCTTGATCAGCGTCAGCTGCGAGCGGTTGGCGACGATATAAACCGCGTCGACTCGGCCGCCGGTGGCGGCCGGGATATCGCTCGGCGGCGCCGGGATGGTCAGGCCGGCAACGGTGACCGACTGCTGCGCCGGAGCGCTAGCGGCCACCGGGGTGCCGGACAGGCGGATGCCGGAGCGCACCGATTGACGCAGTTCATTCACGGAGCCGATGTTCTGCTGCAGCACGGTGCCGCCGCCCTGTTTCTGCCACTCTTCGGCAAAGGCTTTGGCGACGCGGCTGCCGAACGAACCGTGCGGAACCAGCAGCAGCGGCTGACGCTTCTGCTGCGTCCAGATATGGCGGGCGGCGTCGCGCGCCTCATCTTCCGGCGACAGGGCGAAGTAGCAGACGTTCGGGCTGTCCTGCGGCGTTTCCGGCTGGTTGAGCGCCAGCACGTTCAGCGAAGTGCTGGTGCTGGCCAACTGATCGACGTTGTTCTTCAGCAGCGGGCCGACCACCAGGGTCGCGCCGTCCTGCTGCGCCTGCGTCAGCAGGGCGGACAGCGGCTGGCTGGAGGTGTCATACACTTTAATCTGCGCGTTGCTCATCTGCGGCTGTGCCGGCGCCGGCGTTGCGGCCGGGGCGCTTGGCTGCGCGGCGCTGATTGGCGCGGCGGCGGCGGCTTCTTCCGCCGGCGCGGAGGTGCTCACCGCGCCGTTGGCGTTAAGATCGCCGGACTGCGCGTCAGGCGCCGTCACCGGCTGCTCTGCGCTGCCGCCGGCCGGCTGCGCTTGCGGCTGTGGCTGCGCTGGAGCCGGGGCGCCGGCGGTGCCGTTCTTCGCCGCTTCAAAGCCTTGCTGGATGGCGTCGGCAAATACCTTCGCCTGGCCGTTCATCGGCAACAGCAGGGCGATGTTGGAGGTGGACGCCTGGGTAAGGTTCAGCGCCTGGTTCAGCTGGGTCGGCAGCGACTTGGCGGCCGGGTTTTGCGGATAGCGGTTCTGCCAGTCCTTGATGCCGGCTTTCAGCATCTCCGGATCCTGACGGTTCTCCTGATAGACGCGCAGCAAATCCAGCCAGCCCTGCAGCACGTTTTCGTCGGCGTTGATCACCAGGCTGTTCATATCCTGCGGCGTCAGGCCCAGCAGAGTCTTCCAGGTCTGGTCCAGGTTATCCTGGTGCGCCTTGTCGTTCAGCAGCGGCTCCTGCGCGATATAGGCGCGGATCAGCGGCAGTGAGGCCTTGCCCTGGTTGGCGGCGATCTGCGCCTGATAGAAGCGTACGCGCTGGTTCGGCGACAGCGTGTTGTTGTCGATGCCGTTCAGCGTGTTGCGTGCGGCGCTGAGGTTTTTGCCCGCGATTTGCAGCTCGGCGCTCAGCAACTGGCGCTCCGTCTGCCGTTCGCCGCTCAGGTTCTGCGGCAGCGCGCTCAGCTGTTGGTTAGCCTGCGGCAGCTTCCCTTCGCGCAACAATGCGCGAATAGCAAGTAATTGCCAGTCAGCCTTGTTATCATCGCTGCTCTGCTGCATTTGCTGCAGATAGTAATCGGAGCTGGCGCTCGCCTCGTCCTGAATATTGGCGGGCGGAGTCTGCGGAGCCTGGCCTGGGCAGCCTGCAAGCAGCAGGGTGGCCACGATAACAGGCATAAAACGCCCTGCTTTGGTACGAACGAATTTTGAGGAAAGCATACTGTATCCAGTGATGTTTTTTTCAAGATGCTCAATATTAAATCGGCAATCCGGATGAAACAATGAATCAACACCAACAATCAGTCATTTCTGCATCAACGCTGTACGTGGTGCCCACCCCGATCGGCAATTTGGGGGATATCACCCAACGCGCGTTAGCGGTGCTGGAAAGCGTTGATCTGATCGCGGCGGAAGACACGCGCCATACCGGATTGCTGCTGCAACACTTCGCGATTAACGCGCGGTTGTTTGCCCTGCACGACCATAATGAACAGCAAAAAGCTGACCAACTGCTGGCGAAGCTGCAGGAAGGTCAAAGTATAGCCCTGGTTTCCGATGCCGGGACGCCGCTGATCAACGATCCCGGCTATCACCTGGTGCGGCGCTGCCGCGAAGCGGGCATCCGCGTGGTGCCGCTGCCGGGCGCCTGCGCCGCCACGACCGCGCTGTGCGCCGCCGGCGTCGCTTCAGACCGTTTCTGTTACGAAGGCTTCCTGCCGGCGAAAACCAAGGGACGTAAGGATACGCTGCTCGCGCTGGCAGAGGAACCTCGCACGCTGATTTTCTATGAATCCACCCACCGCCTGCTGGACAGCCTGCAAGATATGGTGACGGTGTGGGGGCCGGATCGCTACGTGGTGCTGGCGCGTGAACTGACCAAAACCTGGGAGTCGATTTACGGCGCGCCGGTCGGCGAGCTGCTGGCCTGGGTGCAGGAAGACGAGGTGCGCCGGCGCGGTGAGATGGTGCTGATCGTCGAAGGGCATAAGGCGCAGGACGATGCGCTGCCGCCGGAGGCGCTGCGTACGCTGGCGCTGCTGCACAAGGAGCTGCCGCTGAAGAAAGCGGCGGCGCTGGCGGCGGAAATCCACGGCGTGAAGAAGAATGCGTTGTATAAATACGCGCTCGAGCAACAGGAAGGGTGACAAATCGGTCAGGAACCGATTTGAACGCTGCTTGCAGCGGCCCCGAAGGGGCGAGGCCCTGTGATGGGCCGAATATAAGAAGGTTTACACTGTTGTGCCTTGAGGCGTATACTCCGCGCCGGAGTTGACCAGACAGTCGCCGCTTCACTGCCGTCCTCATTGGGGAGACAGGTGGAGGGGAGGAAAGTCCGGGCTCCATAGGGCAGGGTGCCAGGTAACGCCTGGGGGGCGCAAGCCTACGACTAGTGCAACAGAGAGCAAACCGCCGATGGCCCGCGCAAGCGGGATCAGGTAAGGGTGAAAGGGTGCGGTAAGAGCGCACCGCGCGGCTGGCAACAGTTCGTGGCACGGTAAACTCCACCCGGAGCAAGGCCAAATAGGGGTTCACATGGTACGGCCCGTACTGAACCCGGGTAGGCTGCTTGAGCCAGTGAGCGATTGCTGGCCTAGAGGAATGACTGTCCACGACAGAACCCGGCTTACCGGTCAACTCCACTCCTCTTCAAACAAACGGGCTGGCGCATTGCGTCAGCCCGTTTGCTTTTGTCACGCCGCCGGCGCTAGCGGCGCGAGCGCACCACCTGATAGCGGCGGGTGAAGTACTCCACCGGCGCACTCCAGACGTGCACCAGACGGGTGAACGGAAACAGCAGAAAGATGGTCATGCCGAGCACCAGATGGATGCGGAAGATCGGCGCGACGCCGTCCAGATGCACCGAGGCGCCGCCCTGGAAGGTGACCACCGCCTGCGCCCAGCCCACCAGCTTCAGCATTTCGCTGCCGTCCATATGCTGGGCGGAGAAGGGAATGGTGGACAACCCCAACAGGCACTGAATCAGCAGAATGCTGAGGATCAGAATATCGGCGGTGCTGGAGGTGGCGCGGATGCGCGGATTAAACAGCCGGCGCACCAGCAGCATCATGCCGCCGACCAGCGTCAGTACGCCACACACGCCGCCCAGCACCATCGCCAACTGCTGTTTGACGGCGATCGGCAGGAACCAGGCGTACATCCAGTGCGGCGTCAACATGCCGAACAGGTGGCCGAAAAAAATCCCCAGAATGCCGATATGAAACAGATTGGAGGCCAGACGCATACCGCGTTTATCCAGCATCTGGCTGGAGCCGGCGCGCCAGGTGTATTGCCCGTAGTCGTAACGCAGCCAGCTGCCGAGCAAAAAGACCGTACCGCACAGGTAGGGGTAGATATCGTAAAAGAAGACGTTCAGAAACGGGATCATTTCGGGCCTCCTGAACCGACGTCGACATACTGCGGCGCGACGTCCTGGCTAAAGCGCCGCTGGTAACTCTGCTGCGGCGAACTGTCGCAGGCGGCGCTGTTGTCGTCGATAAATTTCACCTGTTCTTCCTCCCACACGGCGTCCATCGCCTGCGGCGTGTCGTCGCGCGTTTCCGCTGCCGCCTGTCGGCTGGCGTTATCGCTGCGCAGCGGACTGTCGGCCAGGGTCAGCAGCGCGTCAAACAGCGGCTGCCACGCCGCGCCGCGCTGCTTCAGCCGGGCGCCGAGCAGCGCCAGAATCGGCGCTACGTTCTGCAACCCTTCCCGCGCCTGCGCGGGGGGCAGAATGCTGAGGTATTCCAGGTAGAGCGGCAGATAGTCCGGCAGTTCCCGGCAGGCCAGCTGCAGACCCTGCTGCTGATACTGCCCCATCAGTTCCACCATCGCCTGGCCGCGGTCGCGGGACTCGGCGTGCACGTGCTCAAACAGCAGCAGCGAGGTGGCGCGCCCGCGGTCGAAAATCTCGCACCATTCCGCCTGCCGGTCCAGCAGCGGGGCGCTAAACAGCGTGCGGGTAAACGGCAGCAGTTCGGGCGCCTGTTGCTCGACCAGCGGCAGCACCTCGTCGGCGCAGGCCCACAGATCGTCGTCCGGGTAGTCGATCAGCAGGCCAATGACTTTCAGGATTTGCATCACTTGCCCTCCGCCTTGTCCTGCACTTCGGTGATGTTGATGGCGTCAATGCGGCTGCTGTTGAACAGGTTGAACTTGGTGTCGGAGCCGTGGCAGCCGTCGCCGAAGGTAAAGCCGCAGCCGTTGCGTTCCGGGAAGGCGTCTTCGGCCATTTCCCGGTGGCTGGTGGGGATCACAAAGCGATCCTCATAGTTGGCGATCGCCAGATAGCGGTACATCTCCTCCACCTGTTCGACGCTGAGGCCGACCTCTTCCAGCGCGCGGGTGTCCGTCACGCCTTCCACGGTTTGCGAGCGTTTGTAGTGGCGCATCGCCATCATGCGCTTCAGCGCGCGCAGCACCGGGCCGGTATCACCGGCGCTAAGCAGGTTGGCCAGATACTGCACCGGGATGCGCAGGCTTTCTACCGCCGGCAAAATATTGCCGTTGTGCGGCAGCGCGCCGGCGTCGGCCACTGACTGAATCGGCGACAGCGGCGGCACGTACCACACCATCGGCAGCGTGCGGTACTCCGGGTGCAGCGGCAGCGCCAGTTTCCAGTCCATCGCCATTTTGTACACCGGCGACTTTTGCGCCGCCTCGATGACGTTTTGCGGGATCCCCTGTTTCAGCGCTTCTTCGATCACCGTCGGATCGTGCGGATCGAGGAACACTTCGCATTGGCGTTCATACAGATCGGTTTCATGTTCGGTGCTGGCGGCCTCCTCAATACGGTCCGCGTCATACAGCAGCACGCCCAGATAGCGGATGCGGCCGACGCAGGTTTCCGAACAGACGGTCGGCTGGCCGGACTCAATGCGCGGATAGCAGAAGATGCACTTCTCCGATTTGCCGCTTTTCCAGTTAAAGTAGATTTTCTTGTACGGACAGCCGCTGATGCACAGCCGCCAGCCGCGGCACTTATCCTGGTCGATCAGGACGATGCCGTCCTCTTCCCGTTTGTAGATCGCGCCGCTCGGGCAGGTGGCGACGCAGCTGGGGTTGAGGCAGTGCTCGCACAGGCGCGGCAGGTACATCATGAAGGTGTTTTCAAACTCGCCGTACATCTCCTTCTGCATTGCTTCAAAGTTTTTATCGCGGGCGCGTTTCTCAAACTCGCCGCCGAGCAGCTCCTCCCAGTTGGGGCCCCACTCGATTTTGTCCATGCGCTGGCCGCTGATCAGGGAACGTGGCCGGGCGGTGGGCTGATGTTTGCTTTCCGGCGCGCTGTGCAGATGTTGATAGTCGTAGGTGAAAGGTTCGTAATAGTCGTCGATGCCGGGCAGGTTAGGGTTGGCGAAGATCTTGGACAGCACGCCGACGCGGCTGCCGAGGCGCGGCTCCAGTTTGCCGTTGATCTTGCGGATCCAGCCGCCTTGCCAGGTGTCCTGATCCTCCCAGTTTTTCGGGTAGCCGATGCCCGGCTTGGTCTCCACATTGTTGAACCACGCGTACTCCATCCCTTCGCGCCCGGTCCAGACGTTTTTACAGGTGACCGAACAGGTATGGCAGCCGATGCATTTATCGAGGTTGAGCACCATGCCCACTTGCGAACGTATTTTCATTTTTTCGGCTCCTGTACCTGATCGTGACCTTCATCATCCAGCCAGTTAACGTTTTTCATCTTGCGGATCATGATGAATTCGTCGCGGTTCGAGCCGACGGTGCCGTAGTAGTTAAAGCCGTAGGCCAACTGGGCGTAGCCGCCGATCATATGGGTGGGTTTGGGGCAGACGCGGGTGACGGAGTTGTGGATGCCGCCGCGCATGCCGGTTACCTCGGAGCCGGGGATATTCATGATGCGCTCCTGGGCGTGGTACATCATGGTCATGCCGGGCGGCACGCGCTGGCTGACCACCGCGCGGGCGGTCAGCGCGCCGTTGGCGTTGAAGGCCTCGATCCAGTCGTTATCCTCTATGCCCAGCTCGCGGGCGTCGGCTTCGCTCAGCCAGACGATCGGCCCGCCGCGCGACAGCGTCAGCATCAGCAGGTTTTCACTGTAGGTGGAGTGGATGCCCCATTTCTGGTGCGGCGTCAGGAAGTTCAGCGCTTTTTCCGGGAAGCCGTTGGGCGGCACGGCGCGCATTTTGCTGACGCTCCGGGTATCGATCGGCGGACGGTAGGCCACCAGGCTTTCGCCGAAGGCGCGCATCCACGGATGATCCTGATACAGCTGCTGGCGGCCGGACAGCGTGCGCCACGGGATCAGCTCATGGACGTTGGTATAGCCGGCGTTATACGAAACGTGTTCGCTCTCCAGCCCTGACCAGGTCGGGCTGGAGATGATTTTGCGCGGCTGCGCCTGAATATCGCGAAAGCGGATCTTCTCCTCTTCCTTATTGCGCGCCAGGTGGGTGTGGTCGCGGCCGGTAAACTCGCCGAGCGCCTGCCAGGCTTTCACCGCCACCTGGCCGTTGGTTTCCGGCGCCAGCGTCAGGATCACCTCTGAGGCGTCGAGCGCGCTGTCGATCAGCGGTCGCCCCTTGGCCGGCCCGGTAGTTTTGGTGTAATTGAGCTTACCGAGGAACGCCACCTCGTTCTGCGTTTCCCAACTGATGCCCTTGCCACCGTTGCCCAGCTTATCCATCAGCGGGCCGAGGGAGGTAAAGCGCTCATAGGTGGCGGGGTAGTCGCGTTCTACCGCTACGATATTCGGCGCGGTTTTGCCGGGGATCAAATCGCACTCATGGTGGCGCCAGTCCTGGATGTCGAACGGCTGCGCCAGCTCCGCCGGCGAGTCGTGCTGCAGCGGCTGCAGCACCACATCGGTTTCCTGTCCCAGGTGACCGACGCAGGTCTCGGAAAACGCCTTGGCGATGCCCTTATAAATTTCCCAGTCGCTTTTTGATTCCCAGGCGGGGTCGACCGCGGCGGACAGCGGGTGAATAAACGGATGCATATCCGAGGTATTCATATCGTCCTTTTCATACCAGGTGGCGGTCGGCAGCACAATATCGGAGAACAGACAGGTGCTGGACATGCGGAAATCGAGGGTGACCAGCAGATCCAGCTTGCCTTCAATGGCCGCCTGCTGCCACTCGACCTCTTCCGGCTTCACCTCGTCCGTTTCACCCAGCGCCTCGCCCTGAATGCCGCTGTCGGTGCCGAGCAGGTACTTCAGCATATATTCATGGCCCTTGCCGGAGGAGCCCAGCAGGTTGGAGCGCCAGACAAACAGGTTGCGCGGGTGATTGCCGCCGCTGTCCGGTTGTTCACAGGCGAAACGGATATCGCCGGTTTTCAGCGCCTGCACGGTGTAATCGATCGGGGAAATGCCTGCGGCGTCGGCCTGCGCCCTGATGCGCAGCGGGTTCAGGTTGAGCTGCGGGGAGGAGGGCAGCCAGCCCATGCGCTCGGCGCGCACGTTAAAGTCAATCAGGTGGCCGCTGAAGCGGCCGGCATCGGCCAGCGGGGAGAGCAGCTCCTGGGCGGTGAGTTTTTCGTAGCGCCACTGGCTGGCGTGGTTGTAGAAGAAGGAAGTGCTGTTCATCTGCCGCGGCGGGCGGTTCCAGTCCAGCGCGAACGCCAGCGGCAGCCAGCCGGTCTGCGGCCGCAGCTTCTCCTGGCCGACATAGTGCGCCCAGCCGCCGCCGCTTTGTCCCACACAGCCGCAGAACACCAGCATATTGATCATGCCGCGGTAGTTCATGTCCATGTGGTACCAGTGATTGACCCCGGCGCCGAGAATAATCATCGAGCGGCCGTGGGTTTTATGCGCGTTATCGGCGAACTCCCGGGCGATACGCTCAATATGCTGCTGCGGCACGCCGGTGATCTGCTCGGCCCAGGCCGGGGTATAGGCTTTGATCTCTGAGAAATCCTGCGCGCAGTGGGGGTCGTCCAGTCCGCGGTCCAGGCCGTAGTTGGCCAGCAGCAGATCGTACACGCAGGCGACCCGCGCTTCGCCGCCATCGGCCAGCGTCAGGCGTTTGACCGGCAGCTGATGCACCAGCACCGGCGTCTGCGGCACGCTGCGAAAGTGCGGGTTCTCATTGCCGCCGAAGTAAGGGAAGGCGACGCCGGCCACCTCATCGTGCTCGCCCAGCAGGGAAAGCCGCAGCTCCGTTTCTGCGCCGGCCGCCAGCGGTTCCAGGTTCCATTTGCCTTTTTCGCCCCAGCGGAAACCGATGGAACCATTGGGCGCCACCGGTTCGCCCGTCTGGCTGAACGCCACCGTTTTCCATTCCGGGTTGTTGCTTTCCCCCAGGTTGCCGACCAGATCGGCGGCGCGCAGCATGCGGCCCGGCACGTAGCTGCCGTCTTCGCGCGCTTCCAGTATCACCAGCATCGGCATATCGGTGTAGCGCCGGCAGTAGTTGAGGAAATAGTCGCTGGGGTTATCCAGGTGGAAGGCTTTTAAAATCACGTGTCCCATCGCCATGGCGAGCGCGCTGTCGGTGCCCTGCTTGGGCGACAGCCACTGGTCGCACAGCTTCGCCACCTCGGAGTAGTCGGGCGTGATGGCAATGGTTTTGGCGCCTTTGTAACGCACTTCGGTAAAGAAGTGCGCGTCCGGCGTGCGGGTCTGCGGTACGTTCGAGCCCCAGGCGATCAGGTAGCTGGAATTGTACCAGTCGGCGGATTCCGGCACGTCGGTCTGTTCGCCCCAGGTCATCGGCGAGGCCGGCGGCAGGTCGCAGTACCAGTCGTAAAAACTCAGGCAGGTGCCGCCGATCAGCGACAGATAGCGGGTGCCGGCGGCGTAGGAGACCATCGACATCGCCGGGATCGGCGAGAAGCCGGCCACGCGATCCGGGCCGTAGTGTTTGATGGTCCAGACGTTGGCCGCGGCAATCAGCTGATTCAGCTCGCGCCAGTTGGAACGTACAAAACCGCCGTGGCCGCGTACCTGCTTGTAGCCGGCGGTTTTTTGCGGATCGCTCTGGATGGCATCCCAGGCGGCGACCGGATCGCCGTGCTGCTGCAGGGCTTCACGCCACAGTTCAATCAGGCGCTTGCGCACCAGCGGATACTTCAGGCGGTTAGCGCTGTAGAGATACCAGGAGTAACTGGCGCCGCGCGGGCAGCCGCGTGGTTCGTGGTTGGGCATATCGGGGCGGGTGCGCGGGTAATCGGTCTGCTGGGTTTCCCAGGTAACCAGGCCGTTTTTGACATAGATCTTCCAGCTGCAGGAGCCGGTGCAGTTGACCCCGTGGGTAGAGCGGACGATTTTATCGAATTGCCAGCGCTGCCGGTAACTGTCTTCCCAGTCGCGGTTGCTGTCCATCACCTGGCCGTGGCCGTCCGCAAACGTGTCGCCTTTTTGCTTAAAGTAGCGAAAGCGATCGAGTAGCTTACTCATGACATTTCTCCTGACAGGGCTGCTCACACCCTGTGGTTACACTGCTCACAGATTGCTGATTGGGCCCGCTGCAACGGGTCGATTATTTCTTGGCAGGCGTGCGGCGACCGTAAACCAACCAGGTCACCAGCACGCAAACGACGTAAAACACGAGAAAGACCTTCATCGCGCCGACCGGCGAGCCGGTCATCGCCAGTGAGGTGCCGAAGGCTTTGGGAATAAAGAAGCCGCCGACGGCGCCGATGGCGGAGATAAAGCCCAGCGCGGCGGCGGTATCGGTCACCGCTTCGTGCTGCGCCTGTTCATCGCTGCCGCCGCGCGCCTTCACCCTGTCGATAGTGATGCGGCGGAAGATCACGGCGATCATCTGGAAGGTGGAACCGCTGCCCAGCCCGGCGGTGAGAAACAGCCCCATAAACACCAGATAGAACGCCAGGAAACTGCCGGAGCCGCTGCCGGGCAGGGTCAGGAACAGCAGGGCGGTAAACAGCGCCATAAACACGAAGTTGATCAGGGTGACGCGCACGCCGCCCAGCTTGTCGGAGATCACGCCGCCCATCGAACGCGCCAGCGCGCCGATAAACGGGCCGAAAAACGCCAGCTGCAGAATATCCACCTCGGGAAACTGCGTCTGGGCCAGCATGGCGAAGCCGGCGGAAAAACCGATAAACGAACCGAAGGTGGCCAGATACAGCAGCCCTAACAGCCATAGGTGCAGGCGCTTTAGCACCGGCAGCTGTTCGGCGATCGAAGCTTTCGAGCTGGCGATATCGTTCATGCCGACCCAGGCGGCCAGAGTGGCCACCAGCAGCAGCGGCACCCAGATCCAGGCGGCGTTGGCCAGCCACAGCGTGGCGCCGTCTTCCTGAGCGACGCCCGGTACGCCGAGCAAGGTAAACAGCGGCAGCAGGATCACCAGCGGCGCGATCATCTGCATCACGCTGACGCCCAGATTGCCGAGGCCGCCGTTAATCCCCAGCGCGCTGCCCTGTCGGGCCTTCGGGAAGAAAAAGCTGATATTGCCCATGCTGGAGGCAAAGTTGGCGCCGGCAAAGCCACACAGCAGGGCGATAACGATAAACACCCAGTAAGGCGTGGCAGGGTGCTGAATGGCGATGCCGAGCGCCACGCAGGGGATCACCAAAATCACGGTGCTGATCACCGTCCAGTGGCGGCCGCCGAACATCGGCACCATAAACGAGTAGGGCACGCGCAGCAGCGCGCCGGAGAGCGAGGGCAGTGCGGTCAGTAAAAACAGCTGGTCGGTGGTGAAGTGAAACCCCACCTTGTTGAGGTTAACGGCCACGGCGCTGAACAGCATCCAGACGCAGAACGCCAGCAGCAGACAAAAAACGGAAATCACCAGATTACGACGCGCGATGCCTTTACCTTTATTGTTCCAGAAGGCCTCGTTCTCCGGCCGCCAGTCACGCAAAAGATAGGGATTATCTTTCTCAGTTTGTTGCGACATATGCCCTCACTAAATGGCTAACCTAATGAAAACACGATTGAATATTATAATTGCCCGGCGGGTTGTTTTTTAACCTGTCGAACGGGTTTTAGATTGAAGCGTAGATGAAGAATGCCGCTTATGTGATATATCGGCTTATTCTGTGGGGTTATGAGTGTAAATTTTTGTAACCATAAATATTTAAATACATCAATATCTATGCAGAATATTGTCAGGATGGGGAGAGCGGGCAAGGCTCAGTAGAATGATGGGGGCGGCAGTAAGAGCCATCGTGATGAGGCCGTTATTGGCGCTTTTTTAGAGCATTCAACAATTCAGCCAGCGCTTCAGCGTAGTTTTTAGCAGCAGTGTTGCGTTCAATAGCCGGCTGTTCCTCTGTCGCCATTGCCAGCGCGGCACCATGGGTGAAATCGACAAGTATACCGACCCATCGCCGGACACCTGCTGACGACAACCCGCTTCGGTGCAGCAGTTGTGTAATGTCAGTGGTGATCCTTCTGGCCTGTTTGGGGAATACCGTGGGTCGGCTGAAAATCAGCAGCGTTAGTCCGGGGTGCTGCAATACCTGGCTGTGGTAAGCCTGCAACAACCCCGCCAGTCGGGTGAGGGGATCGTCATCTGGCGGGGCGGTAACCTCTTGATATACCCTCTCTGCCATAGCGGCGATCAAGCCGTCCCGATCGCCAAAATAGTAGTAGATCGTCATCGGATTGATGCGTAATCTCGTCGCCAAAGCGCGCATCGTAAAGGCTTCTGGCCCTAGTGTATCTAGCATCTCCAACGCTGCAGAGAGAATTGCACCAGGCAAAATCACTCCGTTGCCGCGCGCCGGACGCCCGGCCGGCCGGTTCATGAGACGACTCGATAGCGTGACTGAACCAGCCCGGAAGCGAAGGTACGGGTGTGCTCATGAACCAATGGAATATCGGTGGGAAGGGAACCGAACAGAGCACGCCCTTGCCCTAGCAGCAATGGAATATGGGTGATCACCAGATCGGCAATCAGGCCAGCCTGCAAAAATGACTGGATAATGCGACCACCATCGACATATACCCGCCGATGTCCTTCGGCTGCCAGCATCGTCATCGCCTGTGTGGGCGAGCTGTCGGAAAAGCGAATTTTCCCTGTTAGTTCAGCAGGAATGTGCTGTTCGTCCAACGTGCTGGAGAGGATGAGTACCGGGCGGGTGTATGGCCATGGGCGGACATGTTGTACGGTCTCATAGGTAGCGCGTCCCATCAGTATGACGTCAATATTTTCAATAAAATCATCATAACCATGATCCTCTTGAGGATCATCGCGTTCGAGCAACCATCCTATATCGCCATCGGTACGGGCAATAAAACCGTCAAGACTTGCAGCGATGAAAACGTGTCCGGAGATCATTTCAATACCTATTATTTATACGGCGTATAAATAATAGTGGTGCCATGGAGTGATAACGTCAAATTTATCGTTCTAATTGGCGCCGATGGTCCTGTTCAGCGCCGGATAAAGTCAGAAACCACAGTCGCTCAGTCCCGGATGATCGTCCGGGCGTCTGCCCAGCGGCCAGTGGAAACGGCGTTCGGCCTCGGCAATCGGACAGTCGTTGATACAGGCGAAGCGGGTGGTCATTAGCCCCTGCGCATTAAATTCCCAGTTCTCGTTGCCGTAGCTGCGGTACCAATTACCGGAATCGTCATGCCACTCATAGGCGAAGCGCACCGCGATTCTGTGTGCGTCAAACGCCCATAACTCTTTGATCAGGCGGTAATCCAGCTCCTTCTGCCACTTGCGCTGTAAAAACTGCACCACTTCATCACGTCCGTTAACGAACTCGGCGCGGTTGCGCCACCGGGTGTCCGGCGCGTAGACCTGCGCTACACGTTGTGGATCGCGACTGTTCCAGGCGTCTTCGGCCAGACGGACTTTTTGCCGGGCGCTGTCCGGCATAAAGGGCGGCAGCGGGGAACGGGTTTCCATGATACTTTCCTCTTGGTATGTAGACAGAGTTGTCTACATGTGCAGGTTATCTTGTGTAGACAGACTTGTCTACATGCTGCGATAATCTCTGCCAGGAGGCATTCATGACCACAGCCGATTCACGCAGCGCGCGCGAGCGCATTATTGATACCGCCCACCGTCTGTTTTACCAAGATGGCATCCGTGCCACCGGTATCGACCGTATTATCAAACAGGCCGGGGTGACCAAGGTGACCTTTTATCGCCACTTTCCCGCCAAAAACGATCTGATTCTGGCGTTTTTACGCTATCGGCATGAACGCTGGATCGCCTGGTTCCGCGAGACGCTGGCGCGGGAGATGGCCAACGGCGGCACGCTGCCGCAGGCGTTGCCCGCCACGCTGGCACAGTGGTTCGCCACGGCGGATTTTCGCGGCTGCGCGTTTATCAATACGGCAGTGGAAATGGCCGACAGTCTGCCGGAAACGCTGGTGCAGGCGCGTGAGCACAAGCAGGATATGATGCGGGAGATCGCCGCTTTCCTGCCGGATGACCGGCAAGGGGCGCGCGAGGCGCATAAGCTGGCGTTATTGGTCGACGGGGCGATCGTGATGGCGCAGCGTGGGGAAAAGGGGGCTGAGGTGCTTTCGTTACTGCGCGAATGCGTGGCGGATAGCCTGAAACGCTAGGCGCAGGCGTCCGGCGACCTGCGCATTGATGCGTTTACTCCGGGAGATCGATCAGCAACGCGCGCAGCGGCGTTTCAGCCCGCAGCGTAAGCAGAGTTTCGTTATGCACGAAAGCGCCGTCGCCGCAGGTCAGGTGCTGCGGCGCATGGTGCTCGCCGTGGGCGGAACAGGCGCCGTGGATCGATTGCAGATAGGCCCGCGGGCCGTGCAGCGGCAACGTCAGTGCTTCCCCGGGCGCTAAATCCAGGTGGTGAATCCACACCTGCTGGCGTAAATGCAGACTGCCCTGTGCGCCGTCCGGCGAGGCCAGCAACTGGTGGGACTGCGGTTGCAGCGCCAGGCGCTGAATACGCTCGTTGGCGCGTTCCGGGCAGGCGTCCAGCCACAGCTGCATACGCGTCAGCGGCGTGTCGGCACTGAGGTTTTGCTCGCCGTAGCTGACGCCGTTATGCGCCGCCAGCAGCAGGACTTCGCCGGCGGCGGCGCGGACGCTGTTGCCGTCGTTATCACGGTACTCTGCTTCCCCCTGCAGGATCAGGTTGATGATGTCGACATTGGGGTAGGCGCGCGGCTGCAGAGCAGCGCCCGGCGCCAGCACTTCCTGGTTCAGCACCCGCAGCGAGGCGTAGCCCATCAGTTTGGGATCGAAGTAGTGTCCGAAAGAAAAGGTGTAGCGAGCCTGCAGCCAACCAAAGTCAGCTTGCCCGCATTGTTCTGCTGTTCTGCATGTGATCATGGCAATGGGCTCTCTAATTTCAATCTGTATATCCTAAATAATTCGAGTTGCAGGAAGGCGGCAAGAGAAGGAATCCCGATGAGCTGACTCGGGTCAGTGATTCGGGTGACTGAGCGCAGCCAACGCACCTGCAGCTTGAAGTATGATGGGTATAAATGGTAAGCATCTGGACGGCAGATTGTTAGCCAGTTAATCTGGTTGCCATATTCAAATTTCCTGACAGAGAGATGCAATGGCCAGAGATCGGGCGTTAACGCTTGAAGCGTTAAGGGTGATGGATGCCATCGATCGCCGCGGCAGTTTTGCCGCAGCGGCAGATGAGCTGGGCCGGGTGCCGTCGGCGCTCAGCTACACCATGCAAAAACTGGAAGAAGAGCTGGACGTGGTGCTGTTTGACCGTTCCGGCCACCGCACTAAATTCACCAACGTCGGCCGTATGCTGCTGGAACGCGGCAGGGTACTGCTGGAAGCGGCCGATAAGCTGACCACCGACGCTGAAGCGCTGGCGCGCGGCTGGGAAACGCACATCACCATCGTCAGCGAGGCGCTGTCGCCGCCCAGTCTGCTGTTTCCGCTGGTCGACAAGCTGGCGCTGAAGGCGAATACCCAGGTGTCGATTTTGAGCGAAGTGCTGGCCGGCGCCTGGGAGCGTCTGGAACAGGGGCGGGCCGATATTGTGATCGCGCCGGATATGCATTTTCGCGCCTCGTCGGAAATTAATACCCGCAAACTGTATAAAGTGATGAGCGTCTATGTGGCTGCGCCGGATCACCCGATTCACCAGGAGCCGGAACCGCTGTCGGAAGCCACCCGGGTGAAATACCGCGCCATTGCGGTGGCGGACACCGCGCGCGAACGCCCGGTAATTACCGTCCAACTGCTGGATAAGCAGCAGCGGCTGACCGTCAGCACCATCGAAGACAAGCGTCTGGCGCTGTTGGCCGGCCTGGGCGTGGCGACCATGCCGTATTCCATGGTGGAAAAAGATATCGAAGAGGGGCGGCTGCGTGTTGTGGGGCCGGAATACAGCCGTGAGGCGGACATTATCATGGCCTGGCGGCGCGACAGTATGGGCGAGGCGAAAGCCTGGTTCCTGCGTGAGATCCCGCGGCTGTTCGCCCAGAAATAATTAAAACCTCGCCGAATGGCGAGGTTTTTTTATTAGCGGAAACGCTGGTCGCGGCCGTGCGGCTCATTCAAATCCTGCGCCGGGCCGATGGAGATAATGCCGTACGGATTGATGGTGGCGTGACTGCGGTAGTAGTGATGGCGGATATGCGCCATATCGACCGTCTCGTCGACGCCCGGCAGCTGATAAATATCGCGCAGAAAACCGTACAGATTCAGGTAGTCGCTGATGCGCCGCTTGTCGCATTTAAAGTGGGTGACATACACCGGATCGAAGCGCACCAGCGTGGTCCACAGGCGTAAATCCGCCTCGGTCAGCCGATCGCCGGTCAGATAACGGTGCTGGCCGAGGATCTGCTCCAGCCGCTCCAGCGAAGTGAACACGCCGTTCACCGCTTCATCGTACGCTTCCTGACTGGTGGCAAAACCGGTTTTGTAGACGCCGTTATTGACCGTGTCATAAATCCAGCCGTTCAGCCGATCAATTTTTTCGCGCAACTCGGCCGGGTAATAATCGCCGGCGCGTGCGCCCACGCCGTCAAAGGCGCTGTTGAACATGCGCAGGATATCGGCGGATTCGTTGCTGACGATGGTCTGCCGCTGCTTATCCCACAGCACCGGCACGGTCACGCGGCCGCTGTAGTGCGGATCGGCGCGCAGGTAGAGCTGGTAAAGAAAATCGGCGTGGTACAGCGGGTCGCCGCTGGCGCCGGGAAAATCGTCAGCGAAGGTCCAGCCGTTTTCCAGCATCAGCGGATGCACCACGGAAACCGGAATAATCTGCTCCAGCCCTTTCAGTTTACGCATCAGCAGCGTGCGGTGCGCCCACGGGCAGGCGAGGGAAACGTACAGGTGATAGCGATCTTTTTCCGCGACAAACCCGCCGTCGCCGTGCTCGCCGGGCTGTCCATCGGCGGTGATCCAGTTGCGGAACTGGGAGGTAGAACGCTTGAAGCGGCCACCGGTGGATTTGGTGTCGTACCAGACGTCTTGCCAAACGCCGTCAACGAGTTGTCCCATGGGTGTCTCCTTCGTCTTGTATGACAGAACGGGAGTCAGGCATGCCTGACTCCCCTAAGATTAGTTTACCACTTCTTGTTCAGCAGGCGGTCGATGCTGAATGCGCCCGGACCGGCGATGGCCAGCACGATATAACCGCCGGCGATGGTCAGGTTTTTCATAAACATCAGCTGGTTAACACCATCTGCAAAGTTAGTGTGGAACAGCAGCGCGGTCAGAATGGTGAAGCCGGCGGTAAACAGCGCCGTGGTGCGCGTCAGGAAGCCGAACAGAATCGCCAGGCCGCCGCCGAACTCCAGCAGGATGGTCAACGGCAGCAGGAAGCCCGGTACGCCCATCGATTGCATGTACTGCTGAGTGCCGGCGTAAGCGTCGCCCATTTTGCCGTAGCCGGCGACGATAAACAGGATTGGCATCAAAATACGCGCCACCAACAAACCGGTATCTTCTAATTTTTTCATCATTCACTCCAAAAGTTTTTTGCGCCACGCTGGCTGTGTTATGTCATCTGGCGGCGCGCAGAGCGTTGTTCTGCCGTGCCGTCCGTTTCGATGGAATGAATGTTAATCGGGAAGCGTACACTTTGTTAGCAAGTAAAATTGCTATAATCTTTCAAAAATCATGAATATTTAGCTGGCTAACATTTGTGGCGTAAATATAAAGAGTCACGGCGCACGACGTACGCCGTGGTCAGAGCCACGGAATAAGGCAAAAAAGGGCGAGGGAGAAGGGTTAGCGGGAGAGGGTTTTGCGCAGCAGGCGCACGGTGCCCCAGGCGCTGAAGGCCCGGCGCGACCAGCGAATCAGCTTGCTGGGGTGGCGCATGCCGTACAGGGCGACCACGCCGGAGCCGAGCAGCAGGTACTTGCGCATGCCGAACAGGGCTTGATAACCGCGGTCAATGTGTTCGGTTTTGTCCAGCCACTGTGCTTTATTGTCGCCCAGGTCGGCGCGCTGCTGCTCGATCCGGCTAATCAACTGCTGTTTTCTGACGGCCAGCGCCCGGCGGCGGCTCATTTTTTCCCCTCCAGCGCGGCGCGGTCCAGCTCCAGCTGTTTGCGCGTTTCGGCCAGCAGCGTGGTGCGTTTCACTTTCACCAGCGTCCAGATCACGCCCACCACGGCCAGAAACAGCAGCACGCCGGTCGTAGTGCCCAGCGCCATCACGCGGTAGGCCGGGTCGATCGCCCAAAACAGCAGGATCAGCAGGCTCATCAGGCCGAAAGCGGTAAACAGCAGAGTAATGCCGACCAGCAGCATCAGCTGAATCAGGTTGGCTTTTTCCTCTTCCAGTTCAACGACCGCCAGCTTAAGCCGTGATTCCACCATGCCGACCAGGATGGTGATAATACGCTGGCCGATGTCCAGGACCCCTTTGGCGGGGCCCTGCGCACGGGATTGCTCGTGCTCGTTCATGATTAACGACGCGCCAGCAGAACGCCCAGCACGACGCCGACTGCTGCGCCGATACCGATGCCGGTCCATGGATTGTCGCGCACATAGTCGTCAGCCTGGCCGGCGATCTGTTTGGTCTGGTTAGCCAGTTTGTCGCCGGCGTCGCCCAGACGGGCGCGGGTGTCTTTCAGCGCGCCCTGCGCTTTGGAACGCAGCTTTTCCAGTTCGGCCTTCGGCTTATCGGTGGAAGAGTTCAGCACCTCTTCCAGGGTGTCGGCTAAGGACTTCAGTTCAGCGCGTAAGTTTTCTGCATTTGCATCTTTTGCCATTTCTCTAACTCCTTAACGTTAACTCCAAGAGAATTCCAACATAGCGGATTTTTTTACGGCAGCAAAGCACTCAGATGGCGAATATCACTGCGGAAACGATTATTTTCCTATGAATATTCCGAATGCCGGGCGCTGTGCTCCGCTGGCCGTCTATTCCGCCTGTGCCTGTTTCAATTCGGCTTCGGCTTCCGCCAGCTTCTGCTGCTTTTTGGTGATTTTATCCAGTTTGCCGGTTTGCTGGGCTTCTTTCAGCTCCTGGCGGCGTTCCGACACTTTATGCTGTTTCTCTTCAATTTTTTTCTGCCGCTCGGCCTGCAGACCCGCATCGGTGCAATGGGCCTGCACTTCACCCAGCGCCGTTTTCAGCCCGGCGACGCGTTGGCTGTTGCCGTGCTGGGTGGCGTAATCAATCTGCTGCTGAATTTCCTGCTCTTTGGCGGCACAGCCGCCCTCGGCCGCTATCGAAAAAGAGGCGAAGGTGGATAAAAAGAGGGCCAAAGGGGCGGTATAGCGTAACTTCATCTGTCGGTTCCTTGTTAATGGGATGCATGGGGATGTATCCGTTTTCCTGCTGGGCGATGGGGAATTACGCACTGACATCGCCGTTATTCAGCATAGTCACTAAATCGCTCGGATAGCAAAGATCCGTGCCGAAAAGCCAAACGACTGTTTATAAAATGAGCGCTCCGCGACCTATCCCAGATCTTGCGGCGTGCTGCTGACCAGCTTACGTATCCAGTGGCTGGGGGCGGGGAGCTCGCTCAGCGCGATGGTATAGCCGGGAGGCAGAATGGCCTGCAGCGTTTCCCGCGCCAGTAACTGTTGCTGGGGGGAGTCCAGGCGGATGACCAGGCCATCTCCTTCCGGCGTAATGCTTTTAATACGGATGCCGCGCGCATCCAGACGTTGGTAAACGTAGAAACCGTCCGGCAGCGACAGGCCTTGTTGGGTCGAGCGGATGCGCAGTTCGGTTTCAGTGCGCACCATGGCGGGCAGAAAAAACACCGAAAGCGCCAGCAGGGCCAGCGCGATAATCAGTGCATACTGCCAGCGGGAGCGCGGCGTGGTCACGCGCCGTTGCCCGTATTTTGGCTGGCGCGCTTTTTGCGCCACAGCACGATCAACGACCCGACCAGGCCGACCACCAGCAGCACCAGCGGCAGCATCATCAGGCAGAACATCAGCTGATCTTCGTATTTGCGGAACACCGGCGTTTTACCGAGCGCAAAGCCCAGGCTGGTCAGGATCACCACCCACAGCAGACCGCTCATCCAGTTGAAGAACTGGAAGCGAGCGTTGCTCAGGCCAGACAGGCCGGCGATGGTAGGCAGCAGCGTGCGTACAAAGGCCAGAAAACGGCCGACCAGCAGCGCCGACAGGCCGTGGCGGTGGAACAGTTGGTGTGCGCGCTGGTGGTAGTGGGCGGGCAGGTGCGACAGCCAGCTCTGCACCGTGCGGGTATTGCCCAGCCATTTGCCCTGTATATAACTGACCCAGCACCCCAGACTGGCGCCGACGGTCAAAATAAAGATGGTGAGCGGGAAATTCATGGTGCCTTTGGCGATCAGCACGCCGACCAGAATCAGCAGACTGTCGCCGGGCAGGAAAGCGGCGGGCAGCAGGCCGTTTTCCAGAAACAGAATCATAAACAGCAGCACATACAGCGTCCACACCAGCGAAGGGTTCGCCAGCGTTTCGAAGTCCTGCTGCCATAAGGCATCCAACAGTTGCTTAATGATATCCATCCAGTGTTCCTAAAACGTCTTTGCCTGATTTCTCTTGGCGGCCTGGTTGCCGGTATGCTGGCGCCGCGGGTGAACGGTGAGGTATTTTTACTTGTGAGTGGTAACCCATGCCGATCATGAATGGTAAGTCAGCGTACCTCGGTACAGCATGTTGCTCGCTTTCCAGCCGCCGACCCGGCTTTGCTGGTGGGATGTGCGGAGCGTCCAGTTAACCTGGTCAAGACGGTTGGACGCCGGCGCCGCCTGGCGCGGATAGCGGCTCTCTCGCCGCGCCTCTGTTAAAGCATAGGCGGGGATGGGGGAAACGGCAGAGAGCGGGGCGCTATGGCAGGGAGGATTGCGCGACAGCAGCAGCGGCCATTTTTTCCCCGGCGTTTTGCTGCGCAGGTCGGCCGGCGGGCGTAGCGCCTGAAGATAGTCGTTCTGGGCAGCTGTCGCGTCGTTCGGCTGGGCGTTTTGCAGCGCAGAAGATGCCGGTTGCATGGTATAGAGCTGGTGGCCGGAGACCGCGCCGGTCCAGCACAAAAGAGCAATCAGCATGGCAAACAACCAGCGCATGAATTCGCGTTCCGCCCCCGCAGTAATAAGGCTAAAAAAAGTGGTCTGATTTTAGCAAAGCCGCCCGATCGGCAACAGAGAAATCTCTACTGCCGCCGGTGAATTATTACACGGGAAACGGCGCTGACCGCATTGATTCAGCGTATTTTACAATACCTGACATAAGGTAAGATTATTTGACCGCCATCGACTATTTGTTGCTGCCGGCTGCGCTGTCCAGATGCGGCAGCGGATTCTCGGCGAACAGGTAACGGTCAACGTTATATTCGAAATCGTCGGTGGTGGCGTTGAACAGCATCTGCTTGGTGTTTTCCAGGTGTTGCCACATCGCCAGCTTGGCGGCGGCGGGGTCTTTGCGCATCAACGCCTTGAGAATCTGGTCATGGTCATCGCACCAGCTGTCGATCGAGCGATCGTCAATATGCTCGTGCAGTTTAATCCAGTAAGGGTTGTGCACCCGCTGGCTCCACATTTTTTCGACGATGGTCGCCATTGCGGTATTCTGCGTCGCAAGCGCGATCTGCACGTGGAACTTCAGATCCCACTGTGAATCGCGGAAGCGATCCTCCCGGCGGGCGTTTTCCTGAATCTCCATCAGCTGCACGATGTCCTGTTTGGTGACCTGCGTGGCGGCGAACTCGGCGATATTGCTCTCAATCAGCTGGCGCGCCTGCAGCAGCTCGAACGGCCCGACGCTGGCGAATTCGATGCTCTCGCCCGGCACCACCAGGTGTTTTTGCTGGTTGGAGATCACGTGGATCCCGGAGCCCTTGCGCACTTCGACGTAGCCTTCCACTTCCAGCATGATAATCGCCTCGCGCACCACGGTGCGGCTGACGTTCATCTCTTCGGCGATATAGCGTTCCGCCGGCAGTTTGTCGCCAACCGGATAAACGCCGCCTTCAATGCGTTGTTTCAGTTCGGCGGCCAGTTGCTGATATAAGCGTCTGCTTTCGGTGAATTCCATAATGAGTGCTCTGCGCTAGGAAAGGCGGGTTGCCAACAGATTTGTTATACCACTTATCCGGTTTTGCCGCCAGTGAATGGCGGCGGCGCAACCCGGCACATACGCCGGGCTGAGCGGGGGATTAACCGCCTGCGGCGGCGGTTTGCAGCGCTTCCTTTTCCCCGGCGGCGGCCGGACGATTTTGCAGCACCGTCCAGATCACGATGGCGCCCAAAATATCGAATACCGACAGGGCGGCGAACAGCGGGCTGAAGCCGAGCGTATCCGCCAGCGCGCCGACCACCAGGGCGAACAGCGTGCTGGCGGTCCAGGCCGCCATGCCGGTCAGGCCGTTGGCGGTCGCCACTTCGTTGCGGCCGAACACGTCGGAAGAGAGCGTAATCAGCGCGCCGGACAGCGCCTGATGCGCGAAGCCGCCGACGCACAGCAGCGCAATGGCGATATAGGGGCTGGAAAACAGGCCGATCATGCCGGGGCCGATCATCAGCACCGCGCCAAGCGTCACCACCAGCTTGCGGGATACGATCAGGTTAACCTTGAAATATTTCTGGAACAGCGGCGGCAGATAACCGCCGACGATACAGCCCAGATCGGCGAACAGCATCGGCATCCAGGCGAACATGGCGATCTCTTTCAGGTTAAAGCCGTAGGCCTTAAACATAAACAGCGGGATCCAGGCGTTAAAGGTGCCCCAGGCCGGTTCTGCCAGAAAGCGCGGCAGCGCAATGCCCCAAAACTGACGGTTGCGGACGATCTGCCAGGCGGACATTTTCTTGGCGTTGCTGGTCTGATGCTGGGCTTCCTGGCCGTCGAGGATATAGCTGCGCTCCTCGGCGCTGAGCTTCTTTTGGTCTTTCGGATGCTTATAGAAAATCAGCCAGCAGATGGCCCAGATCAGGCTCAGGGCGCCGGTGATGATAAAGGCCATTTCCCAGCTGTGGGCGACGATCGCCCACACCACCAGCGGCGGCGCGATCATGCCGCCGATTGACGATCCGACGTTAAAATAACCCACCGCGATCGAGCGCTCTTTGGCCGGAAACCATTCGCTGCTGGCCTTCAGTCCGGCGGGAATCATCGCCGCCTCCGCCATGCCGACCGCGCCGCGCGCCAGCGCCAGCCCGCCCCAGCTGTTGGCCAGCGCGGTGCCCATACAGAACAGCGCCCATAAAACGGCGAACATCGCATAGCCCACTTTGGTGCCGAGTACGTCGAGCACATAGCCGGCCACCGGCTGCATCACGGTATAGCAGGCGGAGTAGGCGGCGACGATATAAGAATATTGTTGGGTGGTGATATGTAAGGTGTTTTCCAGCGTCGGTGCGGCAACGGCAATCGCATTGCGGGTCAGGTAGCCCAGCACCGTGCCGATGGTCACCAGCCCGATCATGTACCAGCGTAACCCTTTGATCTTGCGCATGAGAAATCTCTCCCCGTCTTTAGCAGTCGTCGCGCTCATGGATGCTGCGCAACGTAGATAATGGTGATTCCCTGTCAGTAATGGTGTAACGCGTGTTCTGTTCGCCGGGGCTTCCCGCAGCGAGGTGAAGAGGCGAGACAATAACTTGTCATACAGATTTAAAAGTTGAGTGACATCACAAAAGTCATTATTCAGTTACGCAATAATATGGAGGCTATGCTTAGGTTTTTGGGTGATGAATTACGCTGTTAATGCCCGTTTAAGCGCCATTTTCACCGTGAGCACGACGAAAAAAACCTGGACGCCGCCATTAATTGGTGTGATAACTTTTTTAAAGAAATGAGGCGACAAAACCCGCTACGCAAGCTGAGGACCTGATATGGCCACGTTTTTAGGCGAAGATTTTTTACTGGATACGGAATTTGCCCGGCGTTTGTACCATGAATATGCGGCGCAGCAGCCGATTTTTGACTATCACTGCCATCTGCCTCCGGAGCAGATCGCCGAGAACTATCGCTTCAAGAATCTGTATGACATCTGGTTGAAAGGCGATCACTACAAATGGCGCGCCATGCGCACCAACGGCGTGGCGGAACGCCTGTGTACCGGTGATGCCGGTGACCGGGAAAAATTCGACGCCTGGGCGGCAACCGTGCCGCACACCATCGGCAACCCGCTCTACCACTGGACGCATCTGGAACTGCGCCGGCCGTTCGGTATTACCGACACCTTGCTGTCGCCGGCGACGGCGGATACCGTCTGGCAACGTACCAATGAGCTGCTGACGCAAGATACGTTCAGCGCGCGCGGGATCATGCAGCAGATGAACGTGAAGATGGTCGGCACCACCGACGATCCGATTGACGATCTGCGCCACCACCGCGCGATTGCGCAGGATGCCGGTTTTAACATCAAGGTGCTGCCGAGCTGGCGGCCGGACAAGGCGTTCAATATTGATACGCCGACCTTCACCGACTATCTGCAGCGGCTGACGGCCGCGTCCGATGTGGCGATCCGCCGCTTTGATGACCTGCGCCAAGCGCTGAGCAAACGGCTGGACCACTTTGCTGAGCACGGCTGCAAGGTGGCGGACCATGCGCTGGACGTGGTGGTGTACGCCGACGCCGACGAGGCGGCGCTGGATGCGATCCTGAGCCGGCGCCTTGACGGCGCGCTGCCGGACGACACGCAGAGCGCGCAGTTCAAAACCGCCGTGCTGGTGTTCCTGGCGGCAGAATATCAGCGCCGCGGCTGGGTGCAGCAGTATCACATCGGCGCGCTGCGCAATAACAACAGCCTGATGTTTGAGCGTATCGGCCCGGATATCGGCTTTGATTCGATCAACGACCGGCCGCTGGCGCAGCCGCTGTCGCGCTTGCTGGACGCCCAGGCGCGGCAGGGCGGGCTGCCGAAAACCATTCTGTACTGCCTCAACCCGCGCGATAACGAAGTGATCGGCACCATGGTGGGCAACTTCCAGGGCGAAGGGACGCCGGGCAAGATGCAGTTTGGCTCCGGCTGGTGGTTTAACGATCAAAAAGACGGTATGCAGCGGCAAATGACCCAGCTGGCGCAGCTTGGTCTGCTGAGCCGCTTTGTCGGCATGCTGACCGACAGCCGCAGCTTCCTGTCTTATACCCGTCATGAATATTTCCGGCGCATTCTGTGCCAGATGATCGGACGCTGGGTTGAAGACGGCGAAGCGCCAGCGGACCTGGCGCTGCTGGGGGAGATGGTGAAAAACATCAGCTTCGACAACGCCAAAAACTATTTCGCCATTGAACTGGCCTAGCCGTCGCCTACAGGTGCCTTATGCAGAGCTTTATTAAGATTCATGCGCAGGACAACGTGGCGGTCGCCCTGCGGGATTTGGCCGCCGGTGAAACCCTGCAGCTGGATGATGCGCTACGCCTGACGCTGCCGCAGCCGGTGGCGCGCGGGCATAAATTCGCGCTGACGCCGATCGCTGCCGGCGGGACGATCGTTAAATACGGTCTGCCGATCGGCCATGGGGTAACGGCGATTGCGCCGGGGGAGCACATCCACGCGCAGAACGCCAAGACCAACCTGAGCGATCTGGACGACTACCAGTACCAGCCGGATTTCCCGGTGGTGCCGCCGCAGGCGGCGGATCGCGAGGTGCAGATCTATCGCCGCGCCAATGGCGAGGTCGGCATCCGCAATGAACTGTGGATCATTCCGACCGTCGGCTGCGTAAACGGCATTGCCCGGCAGATCCAGCGGCGTTTTCTGCAGGAAACCGCCGATGCCCAGGGTATTGACGGCGTGCATCTGTTCAGCCATCCGTTCGGCTGCTCCCAGTTGGGGCAGGATCATGAAAATACCCGCACCATGCTGCAAAACATGGTGCGCCATCCGAACGCCGGCGCGGTGCTGGTGATTGGTCTGGGCTGTGAAAACAATCAGGTCGATGCGTTTCGCGACACGCTGGGCGCCGTAGACGACGCGCGCGTACGTTTCATGGTGTGCCAGCAGCAGGACGATGAAGTGGAGGCCGGCCTGGCGCAGCTGCACGCGCTGTACCAGACAATGCGTGACGACCGCCGCCAACCGGGCCGGCTCAGCGAACTGAAGTTCGGCCTGGAATGCGGAGGGTCTGACGGGCTGTCCGGCATTACCGCCAACCCGCTGCTGGGGCGCTTTTCGGACTATGTGATCGCCAACGGCGGCACCAGCGTGCTGACCGAAGTGCCGGAGATGTTCGGCGCCGAGCGTATTCTGATGAGCCGCTGCCGCGACAGGCAGACTTTCGACAAGACCGTCGCCATGGTCAACGACTTCAAAAAATACTTTATTGCCCACCAGCAGCCGATTTATGAAAATCCGTCGCCGGGCAACAAGGCCGGCGGTATCACCACGCTGGAGGAGAAATCGCTGGGCTGCACCCAGAAAGCGGGGCAGAGCCAGGTGGTGGACGTGCTGAAATATGGTGAGCGTCTGCGTCAGCCGGGGCTGAACCTGCTGAGTGCGCCGGGCAATGATGCGGTGGCGACCAGCGCGCTGGCCGGCGCCGGCTGCCATATGGTGTTGTTCAGCACCGGACGCGGCACGCCGTACGGCGGCTTTGTACCGACGGTGAAGCTGGCGACCAACAGCGAACTGGCGGCGAAAAAACCGCACTGGATTGATTTTGACGCCGGGCGGCTGATTCACGGCATGGCGATGGAGCAGCTGCTGACGCAGTTTATCGATGAAATTGTCGCCATCGCCAACGGTAAGGCGGCGAAAAACGAGCTGAACGATTTCCGCGAGCTGGCGATCTTTAAGAGCGGCGTCACATTGTAAAGCGTCAGCGGCGCGAGTAACATAAAACGGCATTTCATTTTTTGCCGTTTTTCCGCTTCAGGATCTGTCCATGACGTTTTATTGGTTTGCTCAGGCGGTTGGCGTGCTGGCCTTTCTGGTCGGCATTACCAGCTTTTTCAACCGTGACGATCGTCGTTTCAAATTGCAGCTCTCCGGCTACAGCCTGACTATCGGCATTCATTTCTTCCTGATGGGCGCCAACGCCGCCGGCAGCAGCGCATTGCTCAGCGCCTGCCGCAACCTGGTGTCCATGCGCACCCGCAGCCTGTGGGTGATGTGGCTCTTTCTCAGCCTGACGTTGGTGATGGGCCTGTCGCGCTACCAGCATTGGGTCGAGCTGTTGCCGATTTTCGGCACCTCGATCAGCACCTGGGCGCTGTTCCGCACCCGCGGCCTTACCACCCGCTGCGTGATGTGGTGTTCCACCGCCTGCTGGGTGACGCATAATATCTGGCTGGGGTCGATCGGCGGCTCGTTGATTGAGGGCAGCTTTCTGCTGATGAACGGCTTTAATATTCTGCGTTTCCGCCGCCTGCAGCGGCGCGGTATCGATCCGTTTGCGGCAGAAAAGCAGGCCGAAAAAAAGGCGTCCGAAGGACGCCTGATGTCAGAACCGCGCGCTTAGCGCATTTTCAGCGGGTCATCGTCCGCCAGCCGTTGATCTTCCGCCATACAGGCGGCGGCGGTGAACAGCACGTCGGTGGAGGAGTTCAGCGCGGTTTCCGAGGAGTCCTGCAGCACGCCGATAATAAAGCCAACCGCAACCACCTGCATGGCGATATCGTTCGGGATGCCGAACATATTGCACGCCAGCGGGATCAGCAGCAGCGAGCCGCCGGCCACGCCGGACGCGCCGCAGGCGCAGACCGCCGCCACCACGCTCAGCAGCAGCGCGGTCGGAATATCCACCGCAATGCCCAGCGTATGCACCGCCGCCAGCGTCAGCACGGTGATGGTGATCGCCGCGCCGGCCATGTTGATGGTGGCGCCGAGCGGAATGGAGACCGAGTAAGTATCCTCATTCAGATTCAGCTTTTTGCACAGCTCCATATTCACCGGGATATTGGCCGCCGAACTGCGGGTAAAGAAGGCGGTGACGCCGCTTTCGCGCAGGCAGGCGAACACCAGCGGATACGGGTTGCGGCGAATTTTCCAGTAGACGATCAGCGGGTTGAGTACCAGCGCCACCAGCAGCATACAGCCAATCAGCACCATCAGCAGCTGGGCGTAGCCCCACAGCGCGTCGAAGCCGGTCTCCGCCAGCGTGGACGCCACCAGCCCGAAGATGCCCAGCGGCGCGCAGCGGATCACCGCACGTACCACCTGCGTGACGGCGTGTGAGGCATCGGTGATCAGCAGTTTGGTGCTGTCTGCGGCGTGGCGCAACGCCAGCCCCAGGCCGATGGCCCAGGCCAGAATGCCGACGTAGTTGGCGTTGATCAGAGCGTCGAACGGATTCGCCACCACGTTCATCAGCAGGCCTTTCAGCACCTCGGTGATACCGCCCGGCGGGCTGATATCGACATTGCCGGTGACCAGCGCCAGGCTGGACGGGAAGGCGAAGCTGAGCAGCACCGCCACCAGCGCAGCGGCGAAGGTGCCCAGCAGATAAAGGAACAGGATCGGACGGATATTGGTCTTCTGCCCCTGCTTATGGTTGGCGATGGACGCCATCACCAAAACCAGCACCAGCACGGGGGCGACCGCCTTCAGCGCGCCGACGAACAGCGCCCCGAGCAGGCCCACGGCCGATGCGGCGGCAGGGGAAATAAATGCCAGCAGGATGCCGGCCACCAGACCGACCAGAATTTGTTTAACCAGGCTGCCCTGTGTAATGCGTGTCAGTATTTTATGCATGATGCTTATGTGCGTTTCCGCTTCCTGATGATGTTGCGTAATGGGTGCTGCGCCTCGGCAGGAACGGCGCCGGGCGAATTTTATGCGCACCTGTAACCAAGTGTGTTTGCTATTTCAGTATTCAGTAAACGCGCGGGGTTGGGAAGTCTCTGATGTGAAATTCTGCGGGCGGATCAACTCTTGATAACATACTGGTTACATTTGTGTGATCGCAATAACATTTGGCGTTTGTCGCGATGAACAAACGATTATGGGGCGGAAAGCCGCCCCGGGTAACAGATTATTGCGCCTTACGCGCCAGCCGGTCATTGCGATGATTGACCCAGGCGTTAATCGCCAGCGTCAGCAGCAGGATACCGGCCACCACGCCTAACGAAATGCCGATCGGAATATGGTAGAAATCGACGATCAGCATTTTGACGCCGATAAACACCAGAATCACCGACAGCCCGTACTTCAGCATCGAGAAGCGCTCGGCCACGTTGGCCAGCAGGAAGTACATGGCGCGCAGGCCCATAATGGCGAACAGGTTAGAGGTAAGGACGATAAACGGATCGGTGGTGACGGCGAAGATGGCCGGAATACTGTCGACCGCGAAGATCACATCGCTCAGTTCCACCAGAATCAGCACCAGCACCAGCGGCGTGGCGAACAGCAGACCGTTGCGGCGCACAAAGAAACGCTCGCCTTCCAGGTTATCGGTCATACGCAGGTGGCCGCGCAGCCACTTCACCAGCGGCTTGTCACCGATGGCGCCGTCATCCTCTTTCGCCAGCGCCATTTTGATGCCGGTAAACAGCAGGAAAGCGCCGAACAGGTACAGCAGCCACGAGAACTGGGAAATCAGCCAGCTGCCGGCAAAGATCATGATGGTACGCAGCACAATCGCGCCCAGTACGCCGTAAATCAGCACGCGGCGCTGCAGGTTGGCCGGCACGGCAAAGTAGCTGAACAGCATCAGCCAGACGAAGACGTTGTCCACCGCCAGCGCTTTTTCAATCAGATAGCCGGTCAGGAAGGCCAGCGCCTGCGTATCGGCCACGGCGCGGCCGGCGGTTTCGCTCAGGTAGTACCAGAAACCCAGGTTGAACAGCAGAGAGAGGGTGACCCACACCAGCGACCAGCAGGCGGCCTGCTTCATCGACATGGTGTGCGAGCCTTTGCGGCCCTGCAGCAGTAAATCAATGGCGAGCATCACCACGATAACGGCGGCGAAGCTGCCCCATAACCACGGAGTGCCAACGGTATTCATCATTATGTATCCTTCAAAAAACAAAAACGGCCAACGTCGGAAGGACGCCAGCCGCTCTGTGAACGCTGCAAGCAAACCTCGCCTTCCGGCAAGGTCTCACTTACAACGTCGATGAAGGTGTTACACCTTGACCATCGGGTTGCCCGGTAACCGGATGCTTGCGCATCGTAATGACGATTAACCGGCAATGAAGTTACTCCCCTTTGCTGACGTAAAAAGTAATGCAAAATGTGTCAGCGGTCAACGTCTAATCTTCATCCGGCCAATGCCTGCTGCGCGCCGAGGCTGACGACAAACCCCTGCAGCAGCAGCCTGCTGAACGGCGTATCGTCCACCTGCCGTTGTTTTTGCTGGTATTCCGCCTGCTGCTCCGGGTTTAATTCGGCCAGCCAGTGCAGATAGCTGCGCATGGTCGCCGCGTCGAATTCCGGGTGGAACTGGGTGGTCAGCGCATTATCACCATAGCGCAGGATCTGGTAGTCATCCTGCGCCGAGCGGGCCAGCACGTCGGCGCCCGGCGGCGGCGTCAGCACGCTTTGTGAATGGATCAGGTTGGCTTTGAAACGCGGCGGCAGCATCATCAGCCGGCGGTCGCTCGCGCCGGCCGGCAGCAGTTCAATCTCCAGCGTACCGACTTCCATCCCCTGCGGGTGATAGCCCACCTCGCCGCCGAGCGCATGGGCCAGCAACTGATGGCCGTAGCACGCGCCGAAGATCGGCAGGCGGAGCGCCATCGCCTGACGCAGCCATTCGGCCGCCTGTTCGCTCCACGGCAGCCGTTCGGTCACCATCGCCGGTGAGCCGGTGATCACCACGCCGCAATAGTCCGCCGGCGCCGCCGGTTGTTCTCCGGCGGGCAGGTGGACGACCTGCACGCGTTCGGCGGCCATGCCGCCTTGTTGCATAAACATCTGTTCGAAATTGCTGTGCGTCTGGCGGATGGCCTCAGGCGCATCGCCGGTTTGCATCAGTAACAGCGGCTTCATTGTCCTTCTCCATCTGCCGGGAAGACGACGCCGGTTTGCCGGCGGATTTCACTTAACAGGGCGGCGACGATACGCGAGTTTTCCAGGCCGGCATGTTCAACCTGATGACGCGTCACCAGATCGGCAAACACCTCGGCCTCATACTGCATGCTATTGCCGTGCTGCGGTTGGCTCAGATCCTGACGGCTGCCGCCGCGTGGCAGCAGCGTCACCCCCTGACACTCGGAAATCTTGTCGATCAGCAGCGCGCCGTCCTCACCCTGAATTTCGCTGGCGAGCGCCGAGTCGCTGACTTTGGAGTGGCCGAGCGTCACGTCAAAATCGCCGTAATTGAGGCAGACGGTGCCGTGGGCATCCACGCCGGTGTCCAGCAGGGTGGCGCTGGCGATCAGCGATTGCGGCGCGCCGAACAGGGCCACCGCGCTCGCCAGACAGTAATAACCGATGTCCATGATCGAACCGTTGGAGAACTGCGGGTTGAAGGTATTCGGGTTTTCTCCCGCCAGATAGCGTGGATAGCGGGATGAATACTGGCAGTAGTTGAAGAACGCTTTGCGCAGTTTGCCCACTTTAGGCAGCGTTTGCCGCAGGGTGATAAAGTTGGGCAGATGGGCGCTCTTGAAGGCTTCGAACAGCACCACCTGCTGCTCGCGCGCACAGGCCAGCAACAATTCCACTTCCTGCAGATTGGACGCCAGCGGTTTTTCGCAGATCACATGTTTGTGATGGCGCATAAACAGCAATGCTTGCTGGCAGTGCAGCGAGTTCGGGCTGGCGATATACACGGCGTCAATCACATCGGACTGCGCCAGCGCCGTCAGATCGTCAAACAGATGCTCGACCTGATAGGGGGCGCCGAAGCTTCTGGCCTGCTCCAGACGGCGGGAATAGACGGCGTTCAACCGCATTTTTCCGCTTTGATGGGCGGCATCGACAAAGCGTTCGCTGATCCAGTTGGTGCCGACGACGGCAAAACGAATCATAGATAACTCCGGTGGCAGGTACTGATAAATCAGAGTATCACGCCGCCGGCAGAAGGCGAGTTTTTGTTAAAAATACGTTAACTATCAGCGGTCGGCGTACAGCCCGCCGAACAGCGCCAGATGGGTGAGATACAGGCGGGTGTCAAACTCCAACTGGTGATAGTCGGGTTCCATATGGCAGCACAGCTGATAAAACGCCTTGTTGTGGTCTTTCTCTTTCAGGTGCGCCAGCTCATGCACGACGATCATGCGCAGGAAGGCTTCCGGTGCGGTCTTGAACACCGTCGCTACGCGGATTTCCGCCTTGGCCTTCAGCTTACCGCCCTGTACGCGCGAAATGGCGGTATGCAGACCCAGCGCGTGTTTCATCACGTGAATTTTGCCGTCATACGCTACCTTGCTGATCGGCTGGGCGTTGCGTAGATATTGGTTTTTGATCTCGGTGGTGAACTGGTACAGCGCCTTGTCGGTGGTGCAGCTGTGCACTTGCGGATAGCGCTGCAGCAGCACCTCACCCAGGCGCTGTTGCTGGATCAGCTGTTGTACTTGCGTCTGCAGATGGGCGGGGTAGCCTTGCAGATAAGTCAGTTCGGACATGACGCGATAATCTTCAGTAACTATTCAGCCGGTTATTGTATGCGGTTTTTTCGCACAAATCCGGCAAAGGGCGATGAATAGCAAAAAACATTTTACTGACGGCCGTTTTTAGGGGATAAACAGCGCAAATTTATCAGTCAGGAGGGGCAATGAGCCAACTCGATCTGGGAACACAGCAACTTGAGCTGGAGCGTTATCCCCAACAAGAAGGCGCCGCGCCGCTGCAGGCGTGGGAAGCGGCGGATGAATATCTGCTGCAACAGGTGGAAAATCAGGATGTTGCCGGACGCCCGGTGCTGATTTTCAACGACAGCTTCGGCACGCTGACCTGTGCGCTGCACGCGCTGCGGCCGTACAGCATCAGCGATTCCTACATGAGCCAGCTGGCGACGCGCCACAATCTGGCGCTCAACGGGCTGGATGCGCAGCAGGTGACGCTGCTCGGCAGCCTGGACGCGCTGCCTGAAGCGCCGGC
This sequence comes from Serratia sp. JUb9, assembly GCF_014298095.1. Taxonomy (NCBI): domain Bacteria; kingdom Pseudomonadati; phylum Pseudomonadota; class Gammaproteobacteria; order Enterobacterales; family Yersiniaceae; genus Serratia; species Serratia sp. JUb9. Next base: position 566,205 of record NZ_CP060416.1, read on the forward strand.
GCTGGTGCTGATTAAGATCCCGAAGGCGCTGGCGCTGCTGGAACAGCAGCTGCGTGCGCTGCGCAAAGTGGTCGGCCCGGATACCGTGATTATCGGCGGCGCCAAGGCGCGCGATATTCATACCTCGACGCTGCAGCTGTTTGAGCGGGTGCTGGGGCCGACCCGCACCAGCCTGGCGTGGAAAAAGGCGCGTCTGATTTACGGCCAGGTGGCAGACATCACGCCGCCGGCGGCGGCGGAAACCACCGACTGGCAGCTGGACGGCAGCGATATGCTGATCCATAACCATGCCAACGTGTTCTCCCGCAGCGGCCTGGATATCGGCGCACGTCTGTTCCTGGAAAACCTGCCGAGCGATTTGGATGGCGAGATTATCGACCTAGGCTGCGGCAACGGCGTAATCGGCCTGACGGCGCTGGTGCAGAACCCGCAGGCGCAGGTGACCTTTGTCGATGAATCCTATATGGCGGTGGCGTCGAGCGAACTGAACGTGCGCCATAACCTGCCGCAGGACATGGAGCGCTGTCGTTTTGTGGTCAACAATGCGCTGGCCGGAATGGACGGCGGCAGCGCGCAGGCGGTGCTGTGTAACCCGCCGTTCCACCAGCAGCATGCGATTACCGACCAGACCGCCTGGCAGATGTTCCTTGACGCCAAGCGCTGTCTGAAAGTAGGCGGAGAGCTGCTGATCGTCGGCAACCGTCATCTGGATTATTACCAGAAGCTGAAGCGTCTGTTCGGCAACTGCGTTACCGTGGCGTCCAACCAGAAGTTCCTGGTGCTGAAATCGGTGAAAACCGGCGCACGGCGCTAAGGCTGAATCAGGGGCGCAGCACTGCGCCCCTTGAAGGTTACAGCGCCATCGCCAGCCGGGTGCCCTGTTCAATGGCCCGGCGCGCGTCCAGTTCGGCGGCCACGTCCGCGCCGCCAATCAGATGGACGCTTTTCCCCATAGCCAGCAGCGGCTGCTGCAGTTCGCGCCGCGGTTCCTGGCCGGCGCAAATCACGATGGTATCCACCGGCAGGCAGCTGGCCTGCTCCTCGCGCATGATATGCAACCCCTCGTCGTCAATCCTCTGATACTGCACGCCATTGAGCATTTTCACCCCGCGCATGCTCAGGCTGGCGCGGTGGATCCAGCCGGTGGTTTTACCCAGCCCTTCGCCCACTTTGCTGGTTTTACGCTGCAGCAGGAAAATCTGGCGCGGGGAGCGGGGGACGTCGGCGCCGTCCGGCGACAGGCCGCCGCGCTGGCGCAGCTGCGTATCTATGCCCCATTCATGAGTAAACGCCTGCGGATGCAGGCTGCTGGATTCGCCGTGCTGGCTCAGGTACTCGGCGGTGTCGAAACCGATGCCGCCGGCGCCGATGATCGCCACCCGCTGGCCGACGGGTTTTTTGTCGCGCAGGACGTCCAGATAGCTCAGCACTTTGGCATTATCGATGCCGGGGATCGCCGGCGTGCGCGGCACGATGCCGCAGGCCAGGATCACTTCGTCAAACTCACGCAGATCCTGCGCCTCAACCTGCTGCCCGAGCCGCAGCGTGACCTCGTGCAGCGCCAGCTGGCGCTGAAAATAGCGCAGGGTTTCATGAAACTCCTCTTTGCCGGGGATCTGTTTGGCGATGTTGAACTGGCCGCCGATGACCGGCGCGGCGTCAAACAGCGTCACCTGATGGCCGCGGCTGGCGGCGGTGACGGCGAACGCCAGACCGGCCGGACCGGCGCCGACCACCGCCAGACGTTTGGGATGCGCCGCCGTTGTCAGCGGCATTTCGCTCTCCCGGCAGGCGCGCGGGTTGACCAGGCAGGAGGCCAGCTTGCCTTCGAAGATCTGATCGAGGCAGGCCTGATTACAGCCGATACAGGTGTTGATCTCGTCGGCGCGTCCTTCGGCGGCCTTGCGGACGAACTCGGCGTCGGCCAGGAACGGCCGCGCCATCGACACCATATCGGCGCAGCCGTCCGCCAGCACCTGCTCTGCCACCGCCGGATCGTTAATGCGGTTGGTGGTGATCAGCGGAATACCGACCTTGCCCATTAATTTACGCGTCACCCAGCTGAAACCGGCGCGCGGCACCATGGTGGCGATGGTCGGGATCCGCGCCTCATGCCAGCCGATCCCGGTGTTGATGATCGTTGCGCCGGCCTGTTCGATCGCCTGCGCCAACTGTTCGATCTCCTGCCAGTCGGAGCCGTCCTCCACCAGATCGAGCATCGACAGACGGTAGATCAGAATGAATTCGCGCCCCACCGCCTGGCGTACGGCACGCACGATCTCCACGGCGAAGCGCATGCGGTTGGCGAAGCTGCCGCCCCATTGATCGTCGCGCTGATTGGTGCGCGCGACCAGAAATTGGTTGATCAGATAGCCTTCGGATCCCATCACTTCCACGCCGTCATAGCCGGCCTGTTGCGCCAGAACGGCGCAGCGGGCAAAGTCGGCGATGGTCTGTTCGATCTCCTGCGCCGTGAGGGCGCTCGGCGCGAACGGGTTAATCGGCGCCTGCAGCGCGGAAGGCGCAACCGGCTGCGGCTGATAGCTGTAACGCCCGGCGTGCAGGATCTGCAGGGCTATTTTGCCGCCGGCCTGATGCACCGCCTCGGTGATGGGGCGGTGATGTGCCACCTGCTGCGGTTGGCTCAGCGTTGAGCCGCCGCGGTACACCACGCCTTGGTCATTGGGCGCGATGCCGCCGGTAACGATTAGCGCGACGCCGGCCGCCGCGCGTTCGGCATAGAACGCCGCCATTCTGTGCGGCCCATCGGGCATCTCTTCCAGACCGGTATGCATCGAGCCCATCAGCACCCGGTTCTTCAGGGTGGTGAAGCCAAGATCCAGCGGCGCCAGCAGGTGTGGGTATAGGTTCATTGCTCTCTCCATTGTTTATCCCCGAATCTTGGGCACGTTCGGTTGTTATTATTTTGTTTGATCGCAAGTGGTCGGATGAGATAAATCTAGCCGCTGTCTTGCCGCTTGGGAATCTGCATTGCGCTGAATGTGATAGCCGTCATGAATCTTGGATAGCGAACAGCGTATCGGTAAGCAGTTTTGCGTTATTTATCCCTAACCACCATGAACGCAGCCCCATGCCGGCTGTCGGAAGTCAAACCCGGCGCTCTGCCGGCTAGTGCGGGCTCTCTAGAATGCAGGCCAGCAGCTGCTCAAACGCGGCGGCCATCTGTTCTTCCGGCACGCAGGCAAAGCCCATCAGCAGGCCGCGACGGCGGCTCGGCAGCATGTAATAGCGCGACAGCGGGCGTACCAGCACGCCGCGGGCGGCGGCGGCGGCGGCGATCGCCACGTCGTCAGCGCTGTCCGGCAGGTTGAGAATCAGATGCAGGCCGGCGTTGTTATTGAATTCGCTCAGCGCCTGTTTGCCCAGGTGCTGTTCGATCAGCGCGGTGAGAAAGGCGCGCCGTCTGGCGTACAGCAGGCGCATACGGCGAATGTGCGCGGTGTAGTGGCCCTCCTGAATAAACTGCGCCAGTGCGGCCTGGATCAGCAGATGGCCGCCGCGGTACAGCTCGGCGTGCGCGGTTTTCAGCGCTGCCGTCAGCGGTTTCGGCAGCACCACATAACCCAGCCGCAGCGCCGGATACAGCGTTTTGCTGAAGGTGCCGATATAGATCACCGGCGCATCGGCCTCCAGCCCCTGCAGCGCGGGGATCGGCTGGCCGGAGAAGCGGAACTCGCTGTCATAGTCATCCTCGACGATCCAGCCGCCGGTGTGACGCGCCAGCGCCAGCAGACGCTGGCGACGCGCCAGACTCAGCACCGATCCCAGCGGATACTGATGCGACGGCGTGACGAACATCAGCCGCGGTGCGCCGCTGACCTGCTCCGGCGGCACCATGCCGGCTTCATCCACCGGCAGCGGCCGGATATCCAGGCTGTTCATGCGCAGGATATTGCGGATGCCCCAGTAGCCCGGTTCCTCAATCCACACCTCATCGCCCGGGTTGCACAGCATGCGGGTGACCAGATCGATCGCCTGGTGAATGCCTTCGGTGATCAGAATTTGTTCCGGCGAGCAGCGCACCGAGCGGGCGACGCGCAGGTAATCCACCAGCGCCTGCTGCAGCTCCGGGCTGCCGCCCTGATTGCTGTAGGTCAGCCGCTGCGGCGCGGGACGGCGGCTGATGCGCGCCTGAATCTTGCTGAACAGCTGATGCGGGAAAGCGTTGACGTCCGGCACGCCGGGGATAAATGCGCCCCACTGCTTGGGGCTGGCGCTGGCGTGCTGCAGCAGCGCGTTGCCACGCTGCGACAGTTCGACAGGGCGCTGTTCGCCGTCACTGCCGATCGGCGTGCTGGCAGCGGATAAACAGCTGTCCGGCACCGTTTCTGCGACGAATGTTCCACTTCCCTGACGGGAAAGCACATATCCTTCTGCGAGGAGTTGTTCGTAAACGGTTAAAACGGTGTTACGTGAGAGGCTAAGTTCCTGCGCCAGGTCGCGCGATGCCGGCAGTCGGCTGGAAGGCGGCAGACTGCCGTCCAGGATACTGGTTCGGATAGCGTTATACAGGCGTTTGTGCAGCTTATCATCGGGCTGTTCGCCGAGACGTTGCAGCAACAGGTCACCGCTGATCGAGCGCAATTGGATCCCTCAATTATTCGTAACTGGCACTCGATTATAGGGCCACATCCTGTGTAAATAAACGTCATTGTTTCAATAATGTGAACAAACAGTTGAACGGCTATTGACCGGAGAGCAACCATGAAAAACGCAGAACTGAACCAACGTCGTCAGCAAGCCACGCCACGCGGGGTGGGAGTTATGTGTGGTTTTTACGCAGAGCGGGCGGAAAACGCCACCCTGTGGGATGTGGAAGGCAATCAAGTTATCGATTTCGCGGCCGGCATCGCTGTGCTGAATACCGGTCACCGTCATCCGAAAGTGGTGGCGGCCATTGAACAACAGCTGCAGGCCTTTACCCATACCGCCTACCAGATTGTGCCGTATGAAAGCTATGTCACATTGGCGGAACGCATCAACCAGCGTGCGCCGATCGACGGGCCGTGTAAAACCGCCTTCTTCACTACCGGCGCCGAGGCGGTAGAGAACGCGGTGAAGATCGCCCGCGCCCATACCGGTCGTCCGGGCATTATCACCTTTGGCGGCGGCTTCCATGGCCGTACCTATATGACCATGGCGCTGACCGGCAAAGTGGCGCCGTACAAACTGGGCTTTGGCCCGTTCCCCGGCTCGGTGTTCCACGGCCAGTACCCGAACGCGCTGCACGGCGTCAGCACGCAGGATGCGATGAACAGCCTGGAGCGCATCTTCAAGGCGGATATCGACCCGAAACAGGTGGCGGCAATCGTGCTGGAACCGGTGCAGGGTGAAGGCGGTTTCAACGTCGCGCCGGCGGAATTTATGCAGGCGCTGCGCACGCTGTGCGATGAACACGGCATCCTGCTGGTGGCTGACGAAGTGCAGACCGGCTTCGCCCGCACCGGCAAGCTGTTCGCCATGGAACATTACGACATCAAACCAGACCTGATCACCATGGCGAAAAGTCTGGCGGGCGGCATGCCGCTGTCGGCGGTGACAGGGCGCGCTGATGTAATGGACGCGCCGGCGCCGGGCGGGCTGGGCGGCACTTACGCCGGCAACCCGCTGGCGGTGGCCGCAGCGCATGCGGTGATGGACGTGATTGACGAAGAGCAGCTGTGCCAGCGCGCGCAGCGTCTGGGCCATCATCTGGTGGAAGTGCTGCAACAGGCGCGGGCCACCTGCCCGGCCATCGCCGAGATCCGCGCGCAGGGATCAATGGTGGCGGTCGAGTTTAACGATCCTGCCAGCGGCCAGCCGTCGGCGGAATTTACCCGCCAGGTACAGCAAAAAGCCCTGCAGGAAGGCCTGCTGCTGCTGAGCTGCGGCGTACACGGCAACGTGATCCGCTTCCTGTACCCGCTGACCATTCCTGAAGAGCAATTCACCGAGGCGCTGGGCATTCTCTCCCGCGCGCTGGGCGAATAAGGAGCGCATGACGATGAAACTGAATAATCCCGAGCTGCTGCGTAGCCAGTGCCTGATCGACGGCGAGTGGTGCGCGGCGCAGAGCGGCAAGCGTGAAGCGGTGATCAACCCGGCGACCGGCGAGGAGCTGGCGTCGATCCCGCTGATCGGCAGCGCAGAGACCGAGCGGGCGATTGACGCCGCCCAGCGCGCCCAGCAGAGCTGGAAGCAGCAGACCGCCAAACAGCGTGCGGCGCTGATGCTGGCCTGGGCGGAGAAAATTATGGCGGCGCAGGAAGATCTGGCGCAGCTGATGACCGCCGAGCAGGGTAAATCGCTGGCGGAAGCGCGCGGCGAAGTGGCCTATGCGGCATCGTTTATCACCTGGTTCGCCGAAGAGGCCAAGCGGGTAGACGGCGCGGTATTGCAGGCGCCGCAGGCGACCCAGCGGCTGGTGGTGATCAAGCAGCCGATCGGCGTGTGCGCGGCCATTACCCCGTGGAATTTCCCGGCGGCAATGATTACCCGTAAGGCGGCGCCGGCGCTGGCGGCCGGCTGCAGCATGATCGTCAAACCGGCGGAGCAAACGCCGCTGACCGCGCTGGCGCTGGGCAAACTGGCGCAGGATGCCGGCATTCCGGCAGGCGTGCTGCAGATCGTCACCGGCGAGGCGGCGCAGGTCGGCAAGGTGCTGTGCGACAGTCCGGTGGTGCGCAAGCTGAGCTTCACCGGTTCGACCGAAGTGGGGCGGATTCTGATGGCGCAGTGCGCGCCGACGATTAAAAAGCTGTCGCTGGAGCTGGGCGGCAACGCGCCGGTGATCGTATTTGACGATGCCGATCTGGATGCGGCAGTGGCCGGCATCATGGCCTCCAAATTCCGCAACAGCGGCCAGACCTGCGTCTGTGCCAACCGCATCTACGTACAGGCCGGTATTTACGATCGCCTGGCGGAAAAACTGGTGACGGCGGTCGAAGGGCTGCAGGTGGGCGACGGCGCGGCGGAAGGCACCACGCAGGGACCGCTGATCGATAAGGCGGCGGTGGAAAAAGTGCAGAGCCATATCGACGATGCGCTGATCAAGGGAGCGCAAATCGCCACCGGCGGCCAGCCGCATGCGCTGGGCCGCACCTACTTCCAGCCGACGGTGGTGACCGGCGTCACGCAGCAGATGCGTTTTGCCACCGAGGAAACCTTCGGCCCGGTGGCGCCGCTGTTCCGCTTTAAGGATGAGGAGGAGGCGGTCGCGATGGCCAACGATACCGAATTCGGTCTGGCGGCCTATGTCTTTACCCAGAACGCCGCGCGTCAGTGGCGGGTGCCGGAAGCGCTGGAATACGGCATGGTCGGCATCAACACCGGCCTGATCTCCAACGAAGTGGCGCCGTTCGGCGGTGTGAAACAGTCTGGGCTCGGACGCGAAGGATCGCGCTATGGGATTGAGGAATATCTGGAGCTGAAATACCTGTGTATCGACGTGAACGCTTAACCACCGGCGACTTAACCCTGCCCGGCGGCGCCGTTCGCCGGGTTGCAGAGGATGATTTATGCCTGCTGAAAACATCACATTCTCTTCGGCGCTTGCCGCCGGGGAGCGAGCATCTGCACCCGCCAAATCGCTGAGCTTCCTTGAAGGCGTGGCGATGATCGTCGGCACCAATATTGGTGCCGGCGTGCTGTCGATAGCCTATGCCTCCAGCAAGGCGGGGTTCCTGCCGCTGCTGTTCTGGCTGGTGCTGGTCGGCTGTCTGACGACTGTCACCATGCTGTACGTGGCCGAAGCCACGCTGCGCACCCGCGCGCATCTGCAACTGAGTGGCCTGGCGAAGCGCTATGTCGGCGGCTTCGGTTCCTGGCTGATGTTCGCTTCGGTCTGCGTCAACAGCATCGGCGCGCTGACAGCCTATATGACCGGCAGCGGCAAGCTGCTGCAATCTTTACTGGGGATCTCGCCGGCGATCGGCAGCCTGCTGTTTTTCATCCCGGCCGCCGGGGTGCTGTATCTTGGCCTGAAGGCCATCGGCCGTGGGGAGAAATTTATCAGTATCGGCATGGTGGTGATGCTCAGCGTGCTGGTGATCGCCACGCTGCTGAAAGACACCACCCAGATGGGGCGCCTGCTGGAGGGGGACTGGCGCTTTATGGTGCCGGTATTCAACGTGGTGGTGTTCTGCTTCTCAGCGCAGTACATCGTGCCGGAAATGGCGCGCGGCTTTGCCGATAAGCCGGAGCAACTGCCGAAGGCGATTATTGTCGGCATGGCGACCACTTTTGTGCTGCTGGCGGCGGTGCCGCTGTCGGTGATTGCGCTCAGCGGCCTGGATAATATCTCCGACGTGGCCACCATCTCCTGGGGGCAGGCGCTGGGGCAGTGGGCGTTCTTCTCTGCCAATATCTTTGCGCTGTGCGCCATGCTGACTTCCTACTGGGGTCTGGGCGGCAGCTTCCTGACCAATATTTTCGACAAATTCCGCCTGGGCAACGATGAACTGCCGCTGCGCCGCTTTGCTGTGCTGCTGGTGGTGGTGCTGCCGCCGTTCGTACTGGCTTACAGCGGTTTTGTGTCGTTCGTGAATGCGTTGTACTTCGCCGGCGTATTCAGCGGCGTGGTGCTGTCGGTGATGCCGATGCTGATCCTGCGCGGCGCCCGCAAGCACGGCGATATGATGCCGCGCTGGCAGTGTAACTGGATCACCCATCCGCTGCTGCAGGCCAGCATTGTGCTGCTGTATGCGGCCAGCGCGGTGTATGCCATTGCTTCGCTGCTGGGTTATTTGCCGGCGGGTTGGTAACAGACTCCCTCAAGTGGTGTGTTTTCTCTCTGGATTGAGAACGGCGGCGTCGTGGCCGCCGATTTTTTTTATGATTTGTTTGCAGACAGCGCCAGCCAGGCCTGCAGCGACGGGCGCAGCCACTGCCGCTGGGCATAGCGTTGCAGCGTTTCCGGCAGCGGATCGCCCTGCATGGCGAGGCGGTTCAGCATCAACGCCAGATCGCTGTCGGCAATGCACCAATCGCCAAACAGATTTTCCTGCCCGTGCGCCAGCAAACCGCCGGCGACGGCGATCAGTTTTTCCGCCGCGGCCTGTCCGTCAGCCGACAACGCCGGCCGTTTTTCACCGTTAAAAACTACTTCGGTCGGCCGTTCTGCACGCAGCGGCGCCAGATCGCTGCGCAGCCAGGCCTGAACTTCGCGCGCCTTAGCGCGCAGCCTGACGTCGGCCGGATACAGCGGCGGCTGCGGGAATAATTCTTCCAGATATTCATCAATGGCCGATGATTCGCACAGGGTAAAGCCGTTATGCGTCAGCGCCGGTATCCTTTGGATAGGTGAAATATCGGCATAGTCGGCATGCTGATGCTCGCCCCGGGCCAGATCGATCGGCTTGACGGAGAAGGGAATATTTTTCTCACGCAGCGCGATAAATACCGACATGGCGTAAGGGCTGAAAAAGTTGGCGTCGGTATACAGTACGGTGTTGGATTGGCTCATGGTGGGTCCTGTGATGTTGTGAGTCGGAACTGACATAAATGCCGAATAAACCATCATAAATCAACGACAAAAACTAATGAGTCATTAGTTGTATTTATATATATGTCATTGTTACAGCTCAGTATTTCAGGTTGCCTCACAGAATTGGTTAATTTCCCTCATTAATGATTTACCCCCAGCTAAAAGTGCGCTAGAAGTTACGGTAGGTTATTTTTTATTCTGTCATCTTCTTCCTTTGGGTTGTTGCTTATGTTGGATCGAATTCGCGCACACACGCCTCTTGGCCCCAATGAACTGATGTTCTGGTCGCTGCAGGGCAGCGAACAGCTCAGCCGGCCTTATGTTTTCCAGGTTGATCTACTGAGCCAGAACTTCCATATCGACCGGCGCTCGCTGCTTGGACAGACCGTCACGCTGGAAATCCCCACGCAAAATATGCTGACGCCCCGCTATCTGAACGGCAAGGTAACGGCGGCGGCGGTGCGCAGCGAGGAAATCAACGACACGCGCTATGCGGTGTATCAACTGAAGCTGGAGCCGGATATCTGGCCGATGCTGCGCGATCGAAATTTCCGTATTTTCCAGCAGCAGACGGTGCCGGACATCGTCAAAACCCTGCTGGCGGAACAGAACGTCGTCTGTGAGGATCAACTGACCGGCAGCTATCGCCAGTGGGAATACTGCGTGCAGTATCAGGAGAGCAGCTACAACTTTATCAGCCGGCTGATGGAGCTGGAGGGCATCTACTACTTCTGGCGTCATGAGATGGGCAAACAGACGCTGGTGCTGATGGATGCGCCCCAGCAGCATAAGCCGTTTGAAGGCTACGAAAGTATTCCCTACCACGTTACGCCTTCCGGCGGCAGCACCCGCGAAGAGGGCGTCAGCCGCTGGGCGGTCAACGATGTCGTCACGCCGGGGATTTACAGCATTGACGACTACGACTTCCGCAAGCCGAACGCCTGGCTGTTTCAGGCGCGGCAGAACCCCGCTTCGCCGCAGCCGGGGCAGATTGACGTCTATGACTGGCCGGGGCGGTTTGTCGATCATCAGCACGGCGAGTTTTACGCGCGCGTTCGCCAGGAGGCCTGGCAGGCGGAGCACCAGAAAATCAGCGGCACGGCGACGGCATTGGGCATTGCGCCCGGACACACCTTTACCCTGCACAATGCGCCTTACGCCGGTGACAACGGCCAGTATCTGGTGACACAGGCTGAATATCACCTGCGTGAGAACCGTTATGCCAGCGGCGGAGAGAGCAGCGAGCACCGTATCGACTTCAACGTAATGCCGGCGGATGTGCCTTTCCGGCCGGAACAGCTGGCCGAGTGGCCGAAGACCTGCGGGCCGCAGACCGCCAAGGTGGTGGGGCCGAAAGGGGAGTCGATCTGGACTGATAAATATGGCCGCATCAAAGTGAAATTCCACTGGGATCGGCTGGCGGCGGGCGACGACACCAGTTCCTGCTGGGTGCGCGTGTCCAGCGCCTGGGCCGGGCAAGGCTTCGGCGGCGTGCAGATCCCGCGGGTTAACGACGAGGTGGTGATCGACTTCATCAACGGCGATCCCGATCGGCCGATCGTCATCGGCCGCGTGTATAACGAAGCCAGCATGCCGCCGTGGGCGCTGCCGGCCGCCGCTACCCAAATGGGCTTTATGAGCCGCTCCAAAGACGGCACGCCGGACAACGCCAACGCACTGCGTTTTGAAGACAAGGCCGGTTCGGAACAGGTGTGGATCCAGGCCGAACGCAATATGGATACCAACGTTAAAAACGATGAAAGCCACTCCATCGGCAGCAACCGTACCAAAACCGTCGGCGCCGATGAAACCAGCCATATCAAGCAAAACCGCACCAAAAATGTTGACGGTAATGAGACGGTCGCCATCGGCCAGAACCGCACCAAAACCATCAGCGGTAATGAGACCACCACCGTGAAGCAGAACCGCACTGAAACGGTGGAGGGCAGCGAAACCCTGACGGTGCAGCAGAGCCGTAATGAGACCATCACCGGCGATCACTCGGCCACGGTGAAAAGCAACCATACCTCGACGGTGGACGGCAACCAGGTGATGACGGTCAATCAGGATCGCACCCGCACCGTAAACGGCAATGAGAAGGTCAGCGTGGTGAAGAACCGCAACGTGGATGTACAGGGCCACCAGACGCTGGGGATTACCGGTAACCGTACGGCCTCGATCAGCGGTAATGAGAACAAGACTATCACCAAGATGCAGGATGTCAGTATCGGCGAGGGCCGCAAGATCGTGATCGCCGGCGGTGATACGCGTTATACCGACGGTGCGGTAAGCGACAGCGCGTCGCAAAGTTTCAATATCAGCGTGGGTGACTCTGCCGGCATCTCGATTTCGCCCGGCAACATTGAGATTGTCGCCGGCGGCGCCAGCATCACCATCAACGGGAGCGGTGTTATGGTCAACGGCACCAAAATAGAACTCAATGCCTGAGCAGATATCCATGATGCAGAGTCACGCAAGAAACCCCACCGAGCAACTGATGGCCCAGTTGGAAGTGCAGTGGCTGGAGGCCAGTGAGGATCCGGCCGCGCGGCTATTTATCTGGCGGGTCAAGGCCAATGCCGAAAGTATTGTGCATGCATTTATCGCGCTGCAGCAGCAGCCGCCGAGCGACTACAGCGCGCCGGATCTGTTTATCGGCTTTATGGCGCCGTTCGACACCGGTTACGGCTACAGCCGGGCGCTAGCGGATGAGCTGATAGAGCGTTACGAGGCCAGCGAAGACGCGCAGGGCTGGGAGTTTGAGTCCCGTTTGCCGTGCTTTAGCGCCGCGCAGTGGCAAACCCTGCTCGGCGATTTTGCCGGCCATCATCGCGAACAGTTGCGCTATGTGGTGGCGGTGATGACGCCGGAGCATATCAGCGATGAGACGGCGCTGCAGCGCTGGCTGCAGCAAAACGTTGAGCGCATTGGCACCGGCGTGCGCGTGATGTTGATCGATACGCTGGAGCAGCCGACCTGGCAGGCGCTGCAGCAGGCATTTCCCCAGCGTGTGCGGCTGATAACGCCGGATATCGACGGTATGGCGCTGATGCAGCAAACCGCCAGCCAACTCAGCGATCGTGATGGCGACCGCCTGCGCTGCCGTCAGTTGATGACCGATGCGGTATTGCTGCTTGAGCACGGCACGGCGCAGCAGGTTGAGGCGCGTGCCGGCATGGCGCTGGCGATTGCGCGTAAAAAAGGCTGGCTGGAGCAGCAGGTGGTGATGCACAACATCGTCGGCGGCGGCTGGGTAAAGGGCAATGCCGCCGCTAAAGCGGTGGAGGCGTACCGTCAGGCGCAGCAGGTGGCGCAGGGCATCGGCGATCCGCCGCTGCGCGCCACGCTGCAGATGCAGAGCGCCTTCGGCGAAGGCGGCGCCTGGTTCAGCGCCGGCGAATATCAGAAGGCGGCCGGCGCCTATCGGTTGGCCGCAGGGCTGGCGCAAATGGCGGGCAACCGCATGTTGGCTATCGAAGGAATGCGGATGGCGGGGCGCTGCCTGGTGCTGGGCGGCGAGGAGAGCCAGGCGATGGCGGACTATGCGCAGGCGATCCACGCCGCGCGGCCGCTGTCCGCCGAGGAGCGTGCGCAAACCACTTTGCCGCTGGCGCTGCAGGATTTACTGCACATTCAGGATGATAAAAGTGCTAAGGCGCTGGAGCACTGTGCAGAAGAGTATCAGCAGCGCAAGCAGCAGCTGATTTTACGCGCGGAAGGCGAGGTGGCGCAGCAGGGGGCGACGCCACAGTCGGTGCTGCTGGCGGAAAGTCGCCTGCAGCAGGCGCTGGAGCAGAGTTTCCAGCAGGCGCGCAATCAGCGTGAGCTGCTGATCCTTGAAAGCTACCCCGGTTTTCGTCAGGCGATCGCCATCGGTCGCCAGTATCTGCATCCGCACTGGAACGGCCTGCCGGAGATCGCCCATCCGTTTGATGCGCCGACCGGCGAATGGTCACAAATGCCGCAAAGCATGGCGCTGCCGTCGGAAGATGCCGCCGGCGAGTTTACTCAGCAACACGAAAGCAAGGACAAAGCATGAGGAAGGTGGTGATTATTGTGGCGATCACGCTGTTGGTGATCGGATTTATCAGCCTGTCGAACAGTGAGCTGGCCAGCGAGGCGCGCAATTTCCTGCGTGCCTTGCTGCGGGCGCTGTTCTAACGTCGGAACCAGGGAGGGTATAACCGATGCATTCCAGTTCACACTTTGACCCCCAGCTGGGGATCGATATCCATACCTATCCGTTCGGGCCGCTGCCGACGCCGCATATCGGCCTGGTGTTCGACGTCTTTGACTATATTCCGATTATCGGCACCACGGTGAACGTCAACGGCATCAAGCGCGCCAGCGCCGGTACCGGCGGCATGGCGGTGCATATCCCGATCGGCGGCCCGTGGCTGCCGCCGCTGCGCGTACCGGGCGGCCCGCAGTTGAATGACGACGAGTTGTTTATGGGCAGCCGCACGGTGCGGGTGGACGGCGAGCCTTTCGCACGGATGACCATGCCGGTGCTGAGCTGCAACATGCTCGGTATGATGCCACCGTTCCGTCCGAAGCGCGCCGCCGAGCCCAAACCGCTGTCGCTGACGATGCCGCTGACCCTCAACCTGGCGATCCCCAGCCGGGTGACAGTCGGCGGGCCGTCTACCATCAACGTGACGGCAATGCTGATGCGTGCCGGCCTGTTCGGCCTCGGCAAAGGGCTGAAAAAACTCAAAAAAAGCGCCGGTTACGGCAAGTTTATGAAGAAGTTTCAGGCGCTGCGCCAGAAGCTGTTTAAAAACATGGACCCCGGCTTTCTCAAGTGCAAGGTGCTGCGGGCCGAGCCGGTGGATATCCGCGACGGTAGCGTGGCGTTGGAGCATCAGGACTTCCTGCTGCCGGGGCGGATGCCGCTCTCCTGGGTGCGCAGCTATTCGTCGGCGGATATCGATGAGGCCGGTTATTGCGGCTACGGCTGGGCGACGCCGGCGGATATCAGCCTGACGCGCGATGCCGACGGGCTGATGCTGCTGATCCGACCGGCGGGCATGACCGCCTTTGGTGACCTGCCGACGTTACCGGGGCGCGAGCACGCGGTGGTGGGCCTGCCGGATGGCGGGCGGCTGTGGTGGCAGCAGGAGGAACGGCAGCGACGCTGGATCTACGAAGACAACGACGGCGTGCAGCATCATTTTGACGACGACGACGGTGACGCGATGCCGCTGGCGGCGCTGGGCGACCGCAACGGCAACCGCTGGCAGTTTGTGCGCCGGCAGGGGCAGCTGACTCGGCTGGCGGAGTACGCCGGCGCGGCGACGACCGGGCGCGAGGTGCATGTTACCGTCGAGCGCGGGCGCATCATCGCCATGCGCCTGTATGAGGCGGCCAACGACGCCTACTCGCCGCTGACCCGCTATGAGTATGATGGCGAGGGGCAGTTGGCGGCGCAGATTGATGCGCTGGGGGCGGCGCGGCGTTTCGGCTATCAGCGCCGGCACATGACGCAGCACCAGGACCGCAACGGCCAGCGCTTCTATTATGACTACGATGCCGACTGGCGGGTGGTGCACGCCTGGGGCGACGGCGGGCTGTATGATTATCGCTTTGTCTATCACGATGTGCTCAATGAAGTGGCGGTCACCGACTCGCTCGGCCATACCTCGTATATCCGCTTCGACAGCGGCGGGTTACCGATTAGCGAGATCGACCCACTGGGTGGTAACACGGTGTTTACCTATGACGATCTGGGCCGGCCGCTGAGCGTGACGCAGGCGGACGGGCGACGCTATCAGTGGGAGTACGACCCGCAGGGGCAGATCGCGGCGGAGATCGGGCCGGACGGCAGCCGGTTGAGCCTGGAGTATAACGCACTGGCGCAGCCGGAGACGCTGGTCGACGAGAACGGCGCGCAGTGGCAGATGACGTACGATGCGCGGGGCAACCTGCTGTCGCAGAGCGATCCGACCGGTGTGACCCGGCGTTATCGCTATGATGCGACGGGGCAGCCGGAGGAATATCTGGGGGCCGACGGCGAACGGCAGACGCTGGAGTATGATCGCTACGGCTTCCCGCAGCGGGTGACGAGTAATCAGAGCGGGACGTTGCAGCTGCGCTTTGACGTGCGCGGCAACCTGCGGCTGAAAACCGATGCGCTGGGGCAGCAGACCCGCTATGAGTATGATGCGAAGGATCGGCTGACGGCGCAGCTGTCCGCATCGGACGCACAGGTGGCGATCGACTACGATCGCGAAGATCAGCCGGTATGCTACCGGGATGAGGCGGGTCGTGAGACGCGGCTGCGCTATAACGGCACCGGAATGGTGACGGAGTGTCAGACGGCGGACGGCGAGCGGGTGGCGTACCAGTATGATACCGAGGACCAGCTGACGGCGGTGGTGAACCCGCTGGGGCAGGCGTGGCAGCTGCAGCGTGACGCACTGGGGCGGGTGACGGAGGAGCGTGACTACTGGGGGCAGGCGACCGGCTACCGCTGGGATGCGGTCGGCAGCCTGTTACAGCGCACCGATGCGCTGGGGGGCACGCTGACGTACGCGTACGACCGGGCGGGACGGCTGCAGGAAAAACGCAGCGGCGACACGCTGCTTACGCGCTACCGCTATGCTGCCGACGGGCAGCTGACGCAGTGCGAGAACCGCTGGCGGCAGCTGGCATGGCGCTACGACGCGGCGGGCCGGCTGCTGGCGGAGTCGCAGGACGGCTTTACGCTGCGGCACCACTACAATGACGCCGGGCAGCGTATTCTGCGTGAGAGCGACGGCGGACACCGGGTGGCGTTCAGCTGGAGCACGACGGGGCAGCTGGCGGCGATAGGGCTGAATGACGATGCGCCGGTGGCGCTGGGCTATGACGCGGCGGGCCGGCTGTGCCGGGAGCAGCTCGGGGCAGGGCTGGTGCGCGAGCTGACGTATGACGGCGAGGGGCGGCTAACCGCCCAACGCACGCTGCAGGATGAACTGCCGCTGTTCTCGACCGGCTATCGTTACGACCTGCAGGGCAACATGACGTCGCGGGAGGACAGTGGCTGGGGCGTAGACCGCTACCAGTATGACGCGGTGGGACGGCTGCTGGCGCACGTTGACCCGGCGGAGCGGGTGCGGCGGTTTATGCATGACGCGGCGGGCAACCGGCTGGCGCTGACGGTGCGGGCGGTGAACGAGACGGCGGAAGGGTGGTTCCGCGAGGGCTGGCACAATGATACGCGCTACGTGTTTGACCGTGCGGGCAACCTGCGGCAGCGGCGCTATACTGACGGCAGCCGGCAGGACTTTGTCTGGGATGAGAGCCAGCAATTGGTGGCGGTGCATCAGGGCGAGTCGGTCACGCACTATGCCTACGACGGGCTGGGTCGGCGGATTGGCAAACAGACGGCGACGGAGAGCCGCTGGTTCTACTGGCAGGGCGATGCACTGCTGGCAGAGGTGGCGGAGCCGGGCGGCGAACCGCTGCATCCATTGGCGCTGTACGACGTGGCCGGCCGGCTGCAGCGAGAGAAGCGGCAGGCGGCGCTCTTTAACAATCTGCGGGAATACGTTTACTACCCCGGCAGCTTCCGGCCGTTCGCGCTGCTGACGCAGCAGGACGGGGTACGCAGCAGTTACCACTACCACTGCGATCCGAACGGCGCGCCGGTGCGGCTGACCGACGTACAGGGCGAGCTGGTGTGGTCGGAACAATGCGGGGTTTGGGGTGAGCCGGGGGTGGTGCATGCAGACCGGGTGGCCAACCCGTTGCGCTTCCAGGGGCAGTACTTTGATGTGGAAACGGGGCTGCACTATAACCGCTACCGCTACTACGATCCGCAGACCGGGAGTTATATCAGTCAGGATCCGATTGGGCTGGCGGGTGGGTTAAACCTATATGCTTATGCTCCAAATCCCCTCACATGGATCGATCCATTAGGTCTTGCTAGATGTGAGGCTGGAGTTGCTTCAGGCAAAGGCAGCAACATAAATGGAAAATGGTTAAAGGGCTCTCATGGCAATGCAGGTTTATTCCCATCCTCTGTTGCTGATAAATTACGAGGGCGTCAATTTAAATCTTTTGACGATTTCAGAGAGAGTTTCTGGAAAGAAGTAGCTAATGATACTCATCTTTCTCGACAATTTAGCCCTTCTAATATTTCCAGAATGAAAGGCGGTAAAGCTCCAATAGCACATAATTCTCAGTGGAATGGGAAAAATAGATCTTATGTTCTTCATCACAGAACGCCGATCCAACATGGTGGTGGTGTTTATGATGTTGATAATATATTAATTGTTACTCCAAGATATCATCTTGATATACTAGATCGCACTTACCATTTTTGAGTATTCATATGAAAAGACAAGAGCTTATAGAGTTAATTGAAAAAATTCAGCGTAGCGAAGGCACTGAAGAAGAAGCTGATGATGATATTGACTTACTTTGTAGAAGTGTTGCAGATCCTCAGGCAGTTAATTATATATTTCAAGAGGATCTTAGTGCTGAAGAAATAGCTGATAGGATAATGAATTACAAACCTATCCAGTTATAGACGCAATCCGGGAAGATATTTTTATCTTCCCGGATTTTTATTATTTAACTCTCGTTAAGTACACTAAATACCCCGTCTTTAATTCCCTTAACCACCTGTTTAGCCTGATAAAGCTGCTCGCGCAGCGCCTGCGTCTCGTTATTATCCGCCATCAGCACAATGCACCCCTGTGAAACCTTCACGGTCACGCCGCGCCCGGTCTCAAGGCCCGCCTCTTTCAGCCAGTCGCCTTTAAGGTGCAGACTGGGGTGCTGTGGTCATGTAGGTTTTGCTGTTGTAGTGACGGGCGCTGACGTAGCCGACTTTGTAGTGGTGACGGATTTTGGATATGATATTTTGTGTCTAATATGCTGATTATAAGGCAAAATAAGTCTTGTGCAGATAGCTTGATTTATCAGGGTATGGCGGTAGTGTGTGAACTACGATGCGGTGGTTTCTGGAATGTACGAACAAAATCGATAGTACGATCCACCGATTAGGTAGATTCGCTGTCCTGACCCGATTGGGTTAGAAGGTGGGATAAACCTCTATGCCTATGCGCCGAATCCGCTGGGTTGGATCGACCCTCTTGGTCTAAGTTGTTCTCCTACATTTAACCCTCAAAAGAAATTTAAATATAAAGAGGGAGAGATGTCAGTTATGAAGCATATTTTAAGTGGGCATGCTAAAGATGCACTCCAGGAAAGTACAAGTAAATTCTTAACAAATAGTCCAAAGAAAATAACTAAATATATCAATGAGGCTTTAGAAAAAGGGACTTTATCTTCTAATGGTAAAGAGCTGATTTATAAATTTTCCAGAGATATAGGAACAAACCTTGATGGCAAGACAACAAAAACAATAAAATTATTTATTGACTCAAAAGGTTGGGTAAGAACAGTATTTCCTTTATGAATGAAATAAAATTAGAGGCGAAACTATGAAAAAACACACATTAGATGCGTTAACTGAATCAATATCTAACAGTGAAAAAATAAAAAAAATAATCATCAACAATATTCTGATGGAAGAGAGTAAAGAAATTAGATTAAATCTTGTTTACATTACTTATGATTTTTCATCTAGGTGTGTATTAATAGAATATTATGCTGAGGATAATGAGTATCCGGATGTAGAGATGAAATTTGATGATTTAATTGACTTTGTTAAAAAATAACACTGTGAACCGGAGTCGCTATATTAATTAATCCGTATTTTTACAAGTTTTCTTTTTATTAAAATAGAATCAGCAGTTAGGTAATAAGTTTATTAGTTTCAACAGTAATGTAATACCCTAGCAGCTTCCGCCCGTCTGCACTGCTGACGCAGCAGGAGGGGGTACGCAGCAGCTACCACTACCACTGTGACCCGAACGGTGCGCCGGTGCGCCGGTGCGGCTGACCGATGTGCAGGGCGGGCTGGTGTGGTCGGAACAATGCGGGGTCTGGGGTGAGCCGGGGGTGGTGCATGCAGACCGGGTGGCCAACCCGTTGCGCTTCCAGGGGCAGTACTTTGATGTGGAAACGGGGCTGCACTATAACCGCTACCGCTACTACGATCCGCAGACCGGGAGCTATATCAGTCAGGATCCGATTGGTTGTTGGGGAGTGAGCTTGTGGAAGACCCATTAATGTGGTTCTGCTTACCGGGCTTAACCGCTAAAAATACTATCGCCGTTTTATCGCCGCTGTAATGTAAGCAACAAAAAAGCCACCGTGAAAGGTGGCTTAATCGTATGATTCTAAATATAAATTCTGGTGGCCCCTGTTGGGTTTGAACCAACGACCAAGCGATTATGAGTCGCCTGCTCTAACCACTGAGCTAAGGGGCCATGCGGCAAGGATTATACGGTAGGGGATAGCGCAGGTCTACAGGCAGAATGTTGTGTGGTGCTTTTATACACAGCTGTAGCCTGTTGTAATTGCTGACGGATTTTGCGATAACCAACGCTATGACTTGCTAAGGACCGTCGACATTATGGAACTTCTGGCGCCCCATCTGCGGGTGGTGTTTTGTGGCATCAATCCCGGCCTTTCTTCCGCCCACCGCGGCTATCCGTTTGCCAATGCCAGCAACCGTTTCTGGAAGGTGATTCATCTGGCGGGGTTTACCGCCCGCCAGCTGGCGCCGGAGGAGTGGCAGCAGCTGCAGGAATACGGCTGCGGCATTACGGCGCTGGTTGCGCGTCCGACGGTGGCGGCCAGCGAGTTGGCGCGTGAGGAACTGCGCCATGGCGGTGAGGCGTTAAGCGATAAAATTCTGCGCTGTCAGCCGCGCGCACTGGCGATTCTCGGCAAACAGGCGTTCAGCGATGCCTTCGGCATCCGCAAGGTGAGCTGGGGGCGACAGGCGCTGATGATTGGCGATACCGAGGTGTGGGTGCTGCCTAATCCCAGCGGGCTTAACCGTGCGACGCTGGAGTCGCTGACGGACAGCTATCGTCAGCTGGCGTCGGCGTTGGAAAACAGATAATAAAAAACCCCGGCATGCCGGGGTTTTTTTATTTACATGGACAGATTAGTCGTCCAGGAAGCTGCGCAGCACTTCAGAGCGGCTCGGATGGCGCAGCTTACGCAGCGCCTTCGCTTCGATCTGACGGATACGTTCGCGGGTAACGTCGAACTGTTTACCCACTTCTTCCAGCGTGTGGTCGGTGTTCATATCGATACCGAAACGCATACGCAGTACTTTCGCTTCACGCGCGGTCAGGCCAGCCAGCACGTCGTGCGTTGCGGAACGCAGGCTTTCCGAGGTGGCGGAATCCAACGGCAGCTCGAGGGTGGTGTCCTCGATGAAATCGCCCAGATGTGAATCTTCATCATCACCGATCGGCGTTTCCATGGAGATCGGCTCTTTGGCGATCTTCAGCACTTTGCGGATTTTGTCTTCCGGCATCAGCATGCGTTCAGCCAGCTCTTCCGGCGTCGGCTCGCGGCCCATTTCCTGCAGCATCTGGCGTGAAATACGGTTGAGCTTGTTGATGGTCTCAATCATATGCACCGGAATACGGATGGTGCGCGCCTGGTCGGCGATGGAGCGGGTAATTGCCTGACGGATCCACCAGGTGGCGTAGGTCGAGAACTTATAGCCGCGACGGTATTCAAACTTGTCTACCGCCTTCATCAGGCCGATGTTGCCTTCCTGAATCAGATCGAGGAACTGCAGACCGCGGTTGGTGTATTTCTTGGCGATAGAAATAACCAGACGCAGGTTGGCCTCAACCATCTCTTTCTTGGCGCGGCGCGCCTTGGCTTCGCCGATGGACATGCGGCGGTTGATATCCTTGACCTGCTCGATGGTCAGACCGGTTTCTTCTTCGATCTGGCGCAGTTTCTGCAGGCTGCGCTGCACGTCTTCGGCGACGTCTTTCAGCTTTTCCGACCATGGCTTGGCCATCGCCAGCGCGGCTTCAAACCAGGAATCGCTGGTTTCGTTGCCGGCAAACAGCGTGACGAAGTTTTTCTTCGGCATTTTGCACTGCTCAACGCACATCTTCATGATGATGCGTTCCTGGGTGCGTACGCGGTCCATCATGGTGCGCATGCTGTTGACCAGGAAGTCGAACTGCTTAGGCACCAGGCGGAACTGTTTGAAGACTTCGGACAGCTTCAGAATCTCTTCTGCAGACTTGGCATGGCTGCGGCCGTTGGCCTTGATCACCTGACGCGTCGCTTCGTACTGCTCGCGCAGTTCGGAGAACTTCTGACGGGCGACTTCCGGATCGATGCTGTTATCGTCTTCGGAATCGTCGTCGTCGTCATCATCGTCGTCGTCATCGTCCTGCTCTTCGGTCGACAGCTCAGAACCGATATGGGTGGCGGTCGGCGCAAGGTCCTCTTCCGCGTTCGGATCGACGAAGCCGGTGATCAGATCGGACAGGCGAGATTCGCCCGCTTCAACGCGATCGTACTGTTCGAGCAGATAGGTGATGGCCTCCGGGTATTCGGCCACCGAGCACTGTACCTGGTTAATACCGTCTTCGATGCGCTTGGCGATGTCGATTTCGCCTTCGCGCGTCAGCAGTTCAACGGTACCCATTTCACGCATGTACATACGTACCGGGTCAGTGGTGCGGCCAATCTCGGACTCAACGCTGGAGAGCACCTGAGCAGCCGCTTCTTCAGCATCCTCATCGGTGTTGTTTGAGTTTTCAGCAAGCAACAGGTCATCGGCGTCCGGCGCTTCTTCCATCACCTGGATGCCCATGTCGTTAATCATCTGGATGATGTCTTCGATCTGATCGGAGTCGACGATATCTTCCGGCAGATGGTCATTGACCTCAGCATAGGTCAGATAGCCTTGCTCCTTACCACGGGTGACAAGTAGCTTAAGCTGTGACTGCGGGTTTTGCTCCATAAGACGGTATCCACACTTCAGAGTATTTGGGTTGGTGTCGGTCGGCGAAACCGCCAACAATAGCATTTGGGGCGTTTTTGTTATTGCCGCGGCCCACTATGGCAGCATATTGCAGGGCTTTGCCCTCGCTTTTAGCGGCACTTAAGCCGTTTGGTATTCAGTTTTTCTTCGCTAACGCCAACTGTAATGACCACAGTTCCTGACGCTCTGCTGTATTCAGGCCGTGGGTTCTGTCACGGGCAATCAGCTCTTCCTGCCGCTGTTCCAGCACTGAGTCGTAAAGATTCGTTAGCGTGTCAATAAAATGTTGTTCAACCATATCCTCAACGATCATATGGTTCCATGTGGCCAGAGTTTCAAGCTGCTGGCTGAATTTGTTGTCGCGATACAGCTCCAGAAGCTGCCCGGTGGTCAATCCCGGCTGCGACAAGCAGGTTTGCACCAGTTCGACAAACAGCGGCAGGCCCGCCTGCTTGGTCTGCTCCAGCCCGTCCAGCGACGGCACCAGCGCGGCGAGCTGCGGATTTTGCACCAATAACCCTATCAGTATACGCATGGTTGTGCGTTTTAGCTGGGGCGCCTGATAAGTATTGGCGTTTTCAGCCTGTTTGGGCATCAATTTGTCGAGCTGGCTGTCATCCAGCAGCCCCAGCTTGTTGCCAAGCTGCTGGCGCAGATAAAGACGCAGCGTTTCGCCGGGCACCTGGCTAATCAGCGGCAGCGCCAGCGCGCTCAGCTTGGCGCGCCCGTCCGGGCTGCTCAGGTCAACCTGCGGCAGCAGAGTTTCGAACAGGAAAGTGGAAAGCGGCTGCGCCTGCTCCATCCGTTGTTCGAAAGCTGCCTTGCCCTCCTGACGCACCAGCGTATCCGGGTCTTCGCCGTCAGGTAAAAACATAAAGCGCAGCTGGCGCCCGTCATTCAGATAGGGCAGCGCGGTTTCCAGCGCGCGCCAGGCTGCCTCGCGGCCGGCCCGGTCGCCGTCATAGCAGCAGACCACGTTGTCGGTGGCGCGGAACATCAGCTGAATGTGTTCCGCCGTGGTCGAGGTGCCGAGCGAGGCGACAGCATAATCGATGCCGAACTGCGCCAGCGCCACCACGTCCATATAGCCTTCCACCACCAGCAAGCGCTGCAGCTGCTTGGGGTGGCTCTGCTGTGCTTCATACAGGCCGTATAACTGTCGGCCTTTATGGAATACTTCGGTTTCCGGCGAGTTCAGGTACTTCGGCATACCGTCGCCGAGTACGCGACCGCCGAAGGCAATCACCCGTCCGCGTTTATCACGGATAGGGAACATGACGCGTTCACGGAAACGGTCGTAAGAACGCCCTTGATCGTTAGTCACCAACATGCCGGCATCGTTCAATGCGGTGCGGCCGTCGCGCTCGCGACCAAAACGTTTTAATGCGTTATCCCAGCCGGCGGGGGCGAAACCGATGGCGAAATGGCGGATAACGTCGTCACTTAAGCCGCGCTGCTGCAGGTAATCACGCGCCTGCTTGCCATTCGGTTGATTCAGTGACTGTTGATAGAACGTGCTGAGCTGTTCCATCAGTTGATAAAGACTTTGCCGCTGATGACGTTCGATCTGGGTTGGCCCGGAGCCTGCCTCATAAGGCACTTCCAGCCCGTGCATGGTCGCCAGTTCCTCGATGGTTTCGACAAACTCAAGCCTGTCGTAATTCATCAGGAAGTCGACGGCGTTACCGTGCGCACCACAACCAAAACAGTGATAAAACTGTTTTTCGCCGTTAACGGTGAACGAAGGCGTTTTCTCGTGGTGGAATGGGCAGCACGCGTGATAGTTTTTGCCCTGCTTCTTCAGCTTCACCCGTGCGTCGATCAGATCGACGATGTCGGTGCGCGCCAGCAAGTCATTGATAAATACACGCGGGATTCGTCCAGCCATAAGCCTCGGTTCGTGCCTATAAACGAGAACAAGCCGCGCATTCCTTTCGGAAAGCACGGCCTTCGTATGCAACTACTCGGTCTGCGTGTTCTTGAGAAAGAAAAAATCACGCGGCGGGGTTACCCCCGAAGGATTAATACAGACGAGTGCGGCGTGCGTTTTCGCGAGCCAGTTTCTTCGCGTGACGTTTCACAGCGGAAGCTTTAGCGCGTTTGCGTTCGGTAGTTGGTTTTTCATAAAACTCACGACGACGAACTTCAGCTAAAACGCCTGCTTTTTCGCATGAACGCTTGAAACGACGCAGAGCAACGTCAAATGGCTCGTTTTCACGTACTTTAATTACCGGCATGTGCCTCTCACCTCAATAGAATTCGGTTTGCTGCTGGCCAAGCGCCAGCCTTTTCAAAATGGTGCGGAATTTTACTCCAATGGATGCTGCTTTGTAAAGCATCAACTCAAAGAGAAAGCCGTCCGCCGGCGGGCGCTATCCGAATCAAGCTGCGCAATTTTGCGTCGGCCGCTGATTATAGACTAATCAGAAAAAAATGCCCGCTTTTAATTGCCGACACATTTTTCGAGAGAATCAGCGACATAGCATCACGGCGACGGCAAAGCGCCCACGGCTGGCAGAAAATCGCGGCGATTGTGCTAAACTGGCGGCCGCACGTGAATGATGGGAAAGGTAATGCGAGTACTGGGTATAGAAACGTCCTGCGATGAAACCGGAATCGCAGTGTATGACGATCGGGCCGGTTTATTAGCCAATCAATTGTACAGCCAGGTGAAGCTGCATGCCGATTACGGTGGCGTGGTGCCGGAGCTGGCGTCACGCGATCACGTGCGCAAAACCGTGCCGCTGATTCAGGCGGCGTTAAAGGAAGCGAACCTGAGCGCGGCGGATATTGATGGCGTCGCCTATACCGCCGGCCCCGGCCTGGTGGGCGCGCTGCTGGTCGGCGCCACCATCGGGCGTTCGCTGGCGTTCGCCTGGAACGTGCCGGCGGTGCCGGTGCATCATATGGAAGGCCACCTGCTGGCGCCGATGCTGGAAGACAACCCGCCGGCGTTCCCGTTTGTGGCGTTGCTGGTATCGGGCGGTCATACCCAGCTTATCAGCGTGACCGGCATCGGCGAATATACCCTGCTGGGCGAGTCGATTGACGATGCGGCGGGTGAAGCGTTTGATAAAACCGCCAAACTGCTGGGGCTGGACTATCCCGGCGGGCCGATGCTGTCGAAAATGGCGCAGCAGGGGCAGGCGGGGCGCTTTACCTTCCCACGGCCGATGACCGATCGTCCGGGACTGGATTTCAGCTTCTCCGGCCTGAAAACCTTTGCCGCCAACACCATTCGCGGCAACGGCGACGATGCGCAAACCCGCGCCGATATCGCCCGCGCGTTTGAGGATGCGGTGGTGGATACGCTGGCGATTAAATGCAAACGCGCGCTGGAGCAAACCGGCTTTAAGCGTCTGGTGATGGCCGGCGGCGTCAGCGCTAACCGCACCCTGCGGGCGAAACTGGCCGAGATGATGCAAAAGCGCGGCGGCGAAGTGTTTTACGCTCGTCCGGAGTTTTGCACCGACAACGGCGCGATGATTGCCTATGCCGGCATGGTGCGGCTGAAAAACGGCGCCAATCCTGAACTGAGCGTATCGGTGCGGCCGCGCTGGCCGCTGGCGGAGCTGCCGGCGGTATAAGCCGCAGGGATGCATCCCATAATGCCCCTCGTTACGCTAGGCCCGGGTATCTCGGGCCATCAACGACTTTGTTATCAACCTAAACAGGGGCCGGATAATCCGGCCCCTGTTTATTGTGAATCTTCCGGCTTGTCGGCGTCCGCCGCATCATCGCCTTTTTTCTTGCGGAATTTCTTCCATATTTTCCCTTCCTGCCCGCGCCACAGGCGTTGGATATTGTCGTGATGACGCATCAGAATCAGGCAGGAGAGCATCGCCACCGGGAAGGTAAACTGCGGTTTGAACCACCAGACATAGAAGGGCGCAATCAGCGCGCTGACGATCGCCCCCAGCGAGGAGTAGCCGCTGAGCAGCACGGTCAGCAGCCAGGTGCCGGTCATCAGCCCGGTCAGGTCCCAGCCGATGGGGGCAATGGCGCCGAAGGCGGTGGCGACGCCCTTGCCGCCGCGGAAATGGAAGAATACCGGATAGATATGGCCCAGGCAGGCGGCAATCGCCGTCAGCCCCAGATAGAGCGGCGGCACGTTGAGTTTATACGCCAGCCATACCGGCAACATCCCTTTCAGAATGTCAAACACCAGCACCGCCGCCGCTGCAACGCGGCCGCCGATACGCAGGACGTTGGTCGCCCCGGGGTTTCCTGAGCCATGCTCGCGCGGATCTGGCAGCCTGGCGATCCGGCAAACCAGGATCGCGCTGGAGATGGAGCCACACAGATACGCGAAGATAATCATGCCAAGCGCGGTAGCACTCATAACGCGGTTCCGTTTAATAATGGTCGTTTTAATCTCAACATCTATGGATAATACGCATATTCCGCTGGAAGTGGTATCCGGCAAGGCCAAAAACAGAGAATGACGTGATGGATATCGTATTTATTGAGGAACTTACCGTAATCGCCACCATTGGCGTTTATGATTGGGAACAAACGATTCGCCAGAAGCTGGTGTTCGATATCGAAATGGGCTGGGATAACCGCAAGGCCGCCGCCAGTGATGACGTCAACGACTGCCTGAGCTATGCCGATATCAGCGAAGCGGTGATCCAACACGTTGAATCCGGGCGTTTTGCGCTGGTGGAACGCGTGGCAGAGGAAATATCCGAAATATTACTCCAGCGCTTTAAATCCCCATGGGTCCGTATTAAGGTCAGCAAGCCGGGCGCGGTGGCGCAGGCCAGCCGGGTTGGCGTTGTGATTGAACGAGGCCAGCGTCCGGCGTGATAAATGTCATGCTGATGCAACGAAAGGCCGCTAACGTGGTCTGAAACGCAGAATTGTTTTAGCGGCAATGTCTTAAGCACTGCCGCTTTTTTATGTTTATAGCGGAAGAATTGTGGGGTAAGCGCGCACATGGCGGACATGCATTCACTGTTTGTGGCATTTGTTCTTGGGGTAGTAGAGGGATTAACGGAATTCCTGCCGGTGTCTTCAACCGGGCACATGATTATCGTGGGCGAGTGGCTGGGCTTTACCGGCGATAAGGCGAAAACCTTCGAGGTTATCATCCAGTTAGGTTCTATCCTGGCGGTGGTGGTGATGTTCTGGCGTCGTCTGTTCGGCCTGATCGGCATTCACTTCGGCGGCAAGCCGGTGGCGCACGAAGGGCATACGCCGGGCCACCTGAAGCTGACTCACATTCTGCTGGCAATGGCGCCGGCGGTAGTGCTGGGGCTGCTGTTCCATGAGGTGATCAAATCACTGTTCGAGCCGAAAAACGTGATGTATGCGTTAGTGGTCGGCGGTGTGCTGCTGCTGACGGCGGAGTGGCTGAAGCCGAAAAAACCGCGCGCGGTCGGGCTGGACGATATCACCCACCGTCAGGCGTTTATGATCGGCTGTTTCCAGTGTCTGGCGCTGTGGCCGGGTTTCTCGCGCTCCGGGGCGACCATCTCCGGCGGCATGCTGGTCGGCGTCAGCCGCTATGCGGCTTCCGAGTTCTCCTTTATCCTCGCCGTGCCGATGATGATCGGCGCCAGCGGTCTGGACCTGTACAAGAGCCTGCACTTCCTGACGCTAGCGGATCTGCCGATGTTTGCCGTCGGCTTTGTCACCGCCTTTGTGGTGGCGCTGGTAGCGATTAAAACCTTCCTGACGCTGATCAAACGTATTTCGTTTGTGCCGTTTGCCATTTACCGCTTTATCGTTGCGGCGGCGGTATACGTGGTGTTTATGTAAACCGCAGGTCGACAGTCGGTAATAAAAAACCCCGCACTGCGGGGTTTTTTTATGGCCGTTACGGCTGGGGCTGCGCCGCTTTCCAGGTTGCCAGCGCCTGCCGGCGGCGGCGCTGCACTTCCTCGCGAATCGCCGGGCCCTGCAGGCCGCTGGCCACCACTTCTTTGACCGATACGTCGTTGGCAACCCGATAGGCTTCCCGCAGGTAGTCACCCTGCGGGTACGGCTGCTCCTCAAAACCGGTGCGGCCGCGCGCATCGGCCTCGCTGGTCAGAATGATTTGCTCCAGCCGCTGCGGTTTACGCCAGACGTCGATGGCGTCAAACAGCTTGAGCAGCGTTTCCGGCCGCAGCTTATTTACCGTATGGATGAGATCGTGATATTCGGCCACCAATTTGGCCAGATCGCGCAGCGGGTTCGGCACTCTCAAGCGCTGACACATGGCCTCGACCAGACGCACGCCGGCCGGGCCGTGGCCGTGATGGTGCGGCCAGTATTCTTTGGGCGTCAGCCCCTTGCCGAGATCGTGACACAGCGCGGCAAAGCGCACGTCAATCTCCGGGCTGAGTCGTGCGGCGAGCGCCAGCGTCATCAGCGTATGGATGCCGGTGTCGATTTCCGGGTGCCACTTCTCCGGCGCGGGGACGCCGAACAGCGCGTCGATTTCCGGAAACAGCACGCCCAGCGCATGGCAGTCGCGCAGCACCTGGAAATAGACCTGCGGGCTGCGGCTTTGTAACGCTTTCTCCGTCTCTTTCCAGACGCGCTCGGCGGTCAGTGACGCCAGCTCGCCGCTGTCGGCCATCTGGCGCATCAGCGCGGCGGTTTCCGGCGCAATGGTGAAGCCGAGATGGGCAAAGCGGGCGGCAAAACGCGCGACGCGCAAGACGCGCAGCGGATCTTCGCCAAATGCCGCCGAAACGTGGCGCAGCACGCGGGCCTTCAGATCGTCAACGCCGTGATAAGGATCGACCAGTTCGCCGTCGGTGGTTTGTGCAATGGCGTTAATGGTCAGATCGCGGCGCAGCAGATCCTCTTCCAGCGTCACATCGGGGGCGGCATGGCAGATAAAGCCGGTATAGCCATGGCCGGATTTACGCTCGGTGCGCGCCAGCGCATATTCCTCATGGGTTTGCGGGTTGAGAAAGACCGGAAAATCTTTACCGACCTGCTGGTAGCCCTGCGCCAGCAACTGTTCCGGCGTTGCGCCGACCACCACCCAGTCGCGGTCGACCACCGGCAGTTCCAGCAGGCTGTCGCGCACCGCGCCGCCAACCAGGTAAATTTTCACTGTCGTACTCCTGCAGTTAACACATTCACTATCAGATTACATGAATTGAGCGCGTGCTGCCGCGCCAATAAAAAAGGCCGCCGTGGCGACCTTTCAGGCTGCGATGAGGCGTTAGTTCATCCAGCGATTGTTATTTTTACGCCGTGGCAGCAGATGTGGCAACAGCAGGCCGAGCAGCAGGCCGATGCCGGCTACGCCGCCGCCGTACATAAACCATTGCAGAATAATGGTGCGCTGCTTGTCGTCAAGCTGCAGATTTACCGCGTTCACCTTCTTCTGGGCCACCTGCAGCTGATTTTTCAGCGCCTGATTCTCTTCCTGCAGACCGCTGATGATGCTGTCGCTGGCGGCAACTTTCTGCTGCATGTCTGCCGTGCGCTGGTTCCAGCTATTATCAATATTGGTCAGCTTGTCCGTCAGGGTCTGCACCTGCTGCTCCAGTTCCGGCACGCGGGTGCGCAGGCTCGGCGTATTACTGAGCTGGTTAAGCGGGATCCATACGGTACGGCCCTTGGCATCACGGATTTGCCCGTATTTGGTGCTGTCATTCACGCTGAGCAGCGTGACTTCATCGCCGGTATTCAGCGTGCCGACAATGCGGTATTGGTTGCCCGGGCCGCTGTGTACGTAGGTGTTCAGTTCATCGGAGATATAGCGTTTATCTTCGGCATGTGCGCCCCAAGTGATGCTGAGACTCAGCAGGGCGAGGAAAATTAGGCGTAATGTCTGCATTTTTTTCATCGTTTCTGTAGGAATTTATGGAACGATAGTAGAGATTCCAGTCCGTTGACGCAACGGGAAAACCGGAATGAGCTCGTCCTGAGTACTGCAAATTCCGCGGGTTGCGCATCGTTCTATAACATAACAGGTTTTTTCTGCACTCAACAGGGTTCAGAAGCGGGGAATCGCGGTAAGATAATTATTACCGCACGTCGCCGGACGGAGCAGGTTTAACACCGCATCCGCCGCGAAGAGCGACGCGAATACCTAACTTATTGGTGTAAAAATCTTATGACCGTTGAAATTGAACTGAAATTTATTGCCACGCCGCAGGCGGTTGCCGCGCTGCCCGCGCAGATGGCGGCCTGGCCGCATCAACACAGCGCGCCGCAGCGGTTAACCAATATTTACTTTGAAACCGCCGATAATTTCCTGCGTCGCCACGATATGGGGCTGCGCATTCGCGGCTTTGACGACCGGTATGAAATGACGCTGAAAACCGCAGGTTCGGTGGTCGGCGGTCTGCACCAGCGCCCGGAGTACAACGTCGCCATCGCTACGCCGGAGTTGGCATTGTCACAGCTGCCGGCGGATATTTGGCCGCAGGGCTGCGACGTCGAGGCGCTGCAGCAGCAGCTGCAACCGCTGTTCCGCACTGATTTTGTCCGTGAAAAGTGGGTGGTTACTTACAACCAAAGCCAGATTGAGGTAGGGCTGGATCAGGGTGAAGTGCGGGCGGGGGAGCTGACTGAAGCCATTTGCGAAATCGAGCTGGAGCTGCAACAGGGCAATACGCAGGACGTTTTGCTGCTGGCGGCCGAGCTGGCGCAACAGGGCGGGCTGCGTCAGGGCAGCCTGAGCAAGGCGGCGCGCGGCTATTACCTGGCGCAGGGCGCAGCGGCGCGTGAGGTTCGTCCTTTGCCGGTATTGCACGCGCCGGCCAAGGCCAGCGTTGAGCAGGGCATGATCGCCGGTTTTGAACTGGCGCTCGACCATTGGCAATATCACGAAGAGCTGTGGCTGCGCGGTGACGCAGCGGCGCGGCAGGCGATTGTGGATGCGCTGGTGCTGATACGCCAGACGCTGGTGGTGTTCGGTGGTTTGGTGCCGCGCAAGGCCAGCGCCGGGTTGCGCAGCCGCCTGTCCGAGCTGGAGCCGCTGCTGGAGGCGCCGGAGGCCGAGGCGCAGACGCTGTGCTACAGCCCGGTTTACCTACAGTGTAAGTTGGCGCTCACATCGTGGCTGGTCAGCGGCGCGTGGCGCGCGTTTATTGATGCCAAGGCGCAGGCAAAGCTGGATGGTTCATTTAAACGCTTTTGCGACATTATGCTGGGGCGCAGCGCCGCCGATCTGAAAGAGGGCTTTAACCGTCCTCTGAGCGACGATGAGTATCAGGAGCAGCTGCCGCGCCTGAAACGGCAGCTGGCGGCCTTGACGCTGCTGTCCGGCGCTTATGCCGATGAGGTGTCCGAACCTTATCTGAACGGCTGGCGCGAGCTGCTGGCGTCGCTGTCCGCGCGCCGTCAGGGCTGGTACGAAAGCTGCCGCAAACAGGCTTTATCTCATGCGCCATTTTGGCTAAACGGCGCGGTTCGTTAATTATTCAGGCCTGTCGCCGGCGGGCCGTTATCAGGGGCATTCAGCATGTCGCCACTTTCAGTCACATTACAGGCGCAGGCAAAGCAGGTTGTGCAGCGCTTTCAGGAAGTTAACGGTAGCGAATGGGTGTTTGACGAGCGGGAGCAACAGGCTCTGGCGTCGAGCGATTTCATCAGCGATACGCTGTTGAATCATCCGGAGTGGCTGACGACGCTGCGTCAGCAGCCGCCGGCGGCGGATGAATGCCAGCATTATGCGGCCTGGCTGCAGGACGTGCTGGACGAGGTGAACGATGAAGCGGCGCTGATGCGCGAGCTGCGTCTGTTCCGGCGGGAAACGCTGGTGCGTATTGCCTGGGCGCAGGCGCTGAATCTTTGCAGTACTGAACAGACCCTGCAGCAGCTGAGCGCGCTGGCGGAAACGCTGATCGTCAGCGCGCGCGACTGGCTGTACCAAACCTGCTGTCGTGAATGGGGCACGCCGTGCAATGCCGACGGCGTTCCGCAGCCGCTGCTGGTGCTGGGCATGGGCAAGCTGGGCGGCGGCGAGCTGAATTTCTCCTCTGATATCGACCTGATTTTCGCCTATCCGGAAAACGGCCAGACCGTGGGCGGTCGCCGCCAGCTGGATAATGCCCAGTTTTTTACCCGCCTTGGGCAGCGGCTGATCAAGGCGCTGGATCAGCACACCATCGACGGTTTTGTCTATCGGGTGGATATGCGCCTGCGCCCGTTCGGCGACAGCGGCCCGCTGGTAATGAGCTTTGCCGCGCTGGAGGATTACTATCAGGAACAGGGGCGCGACTGGGAACGCTACGCGATGGTTAAGGCGCGGCTGATGGGCGGTTTCGACGATCCTTACAGCGCGGAGCTGCGCGGTATGCTGCGGCCGTTTGTATTCCGCCGCTATATCGATTTCAGCGTGATTCAGTCACTGCGCAATATGAAAAGCATGATTGCCCGTGAGGTGCGGCGGCGCGGGTTAAAAGACAACATCAAACTGGGTGCCGGCGGCATTCGCGAAATCGAGTTTATCACCCAGGTTTTCCAGCTGATCCGCGGCGGACGCGAGCCATCGCTGCAGGGACGCGCGCTGCTGCCGACGCTGCAGGCGATAGGGGAACTGGGGCTGCTGCCGGAAGCGCAGGTCGCGGAGCTTGGCGCCGGCTATCTGTTCTTACGCCGGCTGGAAAATCTGCTGCAGGCCATCGCCGACCAGCAAACCCAGACGCTGCCGCAGGATGCGCTCGATCAGACGCGGCTGGCCTGGGGCATGGGGCTGGCCGACTGGCCGGCGCTGTTGACCCGACTGGACGCGCATATGCGGGCGGTAAGGGCGGTGTTTGACGACCTGATTGGCGATGACGGCCCGGATGCGGAGGACGATCCGCAGTGCCAGCACTTCGCCGGCCTGTGGCTGGATGCGCTGGATGAACAGGAGATCGCACCGCTGACGCCGCACCTTGGCGAAGAAGAGCGCCGCATGATGCTGCGCACCCTCGCCGATTTCCGTCAGGACGTCGATAAACGCACCATCGGCCCGCGCGGCCGCGAGGTGCTGGATCAACTGATGCCGCGCCTGTTGGCGGAAGTGTGCCCGCGCAGCGATGCGCCGACCGCGCTGGCGCGGCTGACCCAGTTGCTGCTGAGCATCGTGACCCGCACCACCTACCTCGAACTGCTGGTGGAGTATCAGGCGGCCCTGAGCCATCTGATTCGCCTGTGCGCCGCCTCGCCGATGGTGGCCAGCCAGCTGGCGCGTTATCCGCTGCTGCTGGACGAGCTGCTCGATACCAATACGCTGTATCAGCCGGTGGCGCCGGACGCCTACCGCAGCGAGCTGCGGCAGTATCTGCTGCGGGTGCCGGAAGAGGATGAAGAGCAGCGGCTGGAAGCGCTGCGCCAGTTTAAACAGGCGCAGCAGTTGCGTATCGCCGCCGGCGATATTGCCGGTGCGCTGCCGGTAATGAAAGTGAGCGATCACTTAACTTACCTGGCGGAGGCGATTATCGACGCGGTGGTGCAGCAGGCGTGGAACGATATGCTGGCGCGCTATGGCCAGCCGACGCATTTGCATGAGCGCGAAGGGCGCGGCTTTGCCGTGATCGGCTATGGCAAACTGGGCGGCTGGGAGCTGGGCTACAGTTCCGATCTCGATCTGGTGTTCCTGCTGGACTGCCCGCCGGAGGTGATGACCGACGGCGCGCGCAGCATCGACGGCCGCCAGTTTTATCTGCGGCTGGCGCAGCGGGTAATGCATCTGTTCAGCACCCGCACCTCGTCCGGCATTCTGTATGAGGTGGATGCGCGTCTGCGCCCTTCCGGCGCGGCCGGCATGCTGGTCAGCACCATCGACGCCTTCGCCGAGTACCAGCAGCATGAAGCATGGACCTGGGAGCATCAGGCGTTGGTGCGGGCGCGCATCGTGTACGGCGATACGGCGCTGCAGCAGCGTTTTGACGCCATTCGCCGCGATATTCTCTGTCAGCCGCGTGATGCTGACACCCTGCGTCAGGAAGTGCGGGAAATGCGCGAGAAGATGCGCAGCCACCTCGCCAACAAGCGGCGCGAACTGTTTGATATCAAAACCGATGAAGGTGGCATCACCGATATCGAATTTATCGCGCAATATCTGGTCTTACGCTATGCCGCGAATGAAGCGCGCCTGACCCGTTGGTCAGACAACGTGCGGATTTTCGAGCTGATGGCGAATTACGACATCATGGCCGAAGACGAGGCCGCCGCGCTGACGCAGGCCTATGTCGCGATGCGCGATGAGATCCACCATCTGGCGCTGCAGGAACACTCCGGCAAAGTCAGCAGTGAGCAGTTCACCGCTGAGCGGGAGCAGGTGCGTGCCAGTTGGCACCGCTGGCTGGGCCAGCGGTAAAATTACCTTTATGCCGGTATTAGCGAGGTCTGTGATAATATCGGCGCCATTAAATTTATGACCTGTTTGGAGTTATCGGATGAAAGTTACGCTGCCTGATTTTCGCCGCGCCGGTGTGCTGGTGGTTGGCGATGTCATGTTGGATCGCTATTGGTATGGGCCGACCAGCCGTATTTCACCGGAAGCCCCGGTGCCGGTGGTCAAGGTAGATACGATTGAAGAGCGTCCCGGCGGTGCGGCTAACGTTGCGATGAACATCGCCTCGCTCGGCGCCAATTCGCGTCTGGTGGGCCTGACCGGCATCGATGATGCGGCGCGGGCGTTGAACGCCAAACTGGATGAAGTCAACGTGCGCTGTGATTTTGTCTCGGTGCCGACGCATCCGACCATCACTAAACTGCGCATCCTGTCGCGTAACCAGCAGCTGATTCGCCTGGATTTTGAAGAAGGCTTCTCCAATGTGGACCCGCAGCCGATGCTGGAGCGCATTCAGCAGGCGCTGCCGCAGATCGGCGCGCTGGTGCTGTCCGATTACGCCAAGGGCGCGCTCAGTCAGGTGCAGGGGATGATCCAACTGGCGCGGGCGGCCAAAGTGCCGGTGCTGATCGACCCGAAAGGTACGGATTTTGAGCGTTATCGCGGCGCTACGCTGCTGACGCCGAACCTGTCCGAATTTGAAGCGGTGGTGGGCCATTGCAGCAGCGAAGAGCAACTGGTCGAGCGCGGCATGCAGCTGGTGAAGGATTTTGAGCTGTCCGCGCTGCTGGTCACCCGTTCCGAGCACGGCATGACGTTGCTGCAGCCGGGGCGTGAACCGCTGCATCTGCCGACGCAGGCACAGGAAGTGTTTGACGTCACCGGCGCCGGCGACACGGTGATCGGCGTGCTGGCGGCTGCGCTGGCCGCCGGCAATACGCTGGAAGAGTCCTGTTTCCTGGCGAACGCCGCCGCAGGCGTGGTGGTCGGCAAGCTGGGCACCTCGACCGTTGCGCCGATCGAACTGGAAAACGCCATCCGCGGCCGGGCCGACACCGGCTTTGGCGTGATGAACGAAGAACAGTTGAAAAAAGCGGTGGCGCAGGCGCGTCAGCGCGGTGAAAAAGTGGTGATGACCAACGGCATCTTCGACATTCTGCACGCCGGTCACGTCTCCTATCTGGCCAATGCGCGCAAGCTGGGGGATCGCCTGATCGTCGCGGTAAACAGCGACGCCTCCACCAAACGTCTGAAAGGGGAAGCGCGGCCGGTCAATGCGCTGGAAAATCGCATGGTGGTGCTGGGTGCGCTGGAAGCGGTCGACTGGGTGGTGCCGTTTGAAGAAGATACGCCGCAGCGGCTGATTGCCGACGTCCTGCCGGATCTGCTGGTGAAGGGCGGCGACTACAAGCCTGAAGAGATTGCCGGCAGCAAGGAAGTGTGGGCGAACGGCGGTGAGGTGAAGGTGCTGAATTTCGAAGACGGCCTGTCGACCACCAATATCATTAAAGCGATCAAAGACGGACGCGGTTAATTCGCTGCGTAAGCGCGATCTCAGGCGCGCTGCGTATGCGCGCGCCGCTGAATACGGTGGTTGTCAGTGAGTGGACTGAAGCAGGAACTGGGGCTGGTGCAGGGCGTTGGGCTGCTGTCCACCTCGTTATTGGGTACCGGCGTGTTTGCGGTGCCGGCGCTGGCGGCGCAGCTGGCGCAGGGCGACAGCCTGTGGGCCTGGCCGCTGCTGATCGCGCTGGTGTTTCCCATTGCCATCACCTTTGCGGCATTAGGGCGACACTTTCCCAGCGCCGGCGGCGCGGCTCACTTTGTCGGCATGGCGTTCGGCCCCCGTATGGGCAAGGTTACCGCCTGGCTGTTTTTGTCGGTGATCCCGGTCGGCCTGCCGGCCGCTTTACAGATTGCCGCCGGCTTCTGGCAGTCGACGCTGGGTTGGAGCGCCGGTGGCCTGCTGCTGGTCGAGATCGCCACCCTGCTGCTTATCTGGTTGCTCGGCACGCGCAGCGCCGGTTCCAGCGCCAATATTCAGACGCTGATCGCCGTGCTGGTGGTGGCGCTGGTGGCCGCTATCTGGTGGAAAGGCGACATTGAACCGGCTGAGATCCCGTGGCCGGCGCTTGAGGACGTTGCGCCAGGCAATATGTTCCGAGCGCTGGCGGTGATGTTCTGGTGTTTTGTCGGGCTGGAGGCCTTTGCCCATCTGGCGACCGAATTCCGTAACTCGGCGCGCGATTTCCCGCGCGCGCTGCTGCTTGGCATGTTGCTGGCCGGTCTGGTGTATTGGGGCGGCACCGTGGCGGTGCTGCATTTCCATGCCTATGGTGAACATCAGGCGGCTGCGGCTTCGCTGCCGGGCATTGTGGTACAGCTGTTCGGGCAGCATGCGCTGTGGGTCGCCTGTATTATCGGCTATCTGGCCTGTTTCGCCAGCGTGAATATTTACACCCAGAGTTTTGCCAGAATGGTGTGGTCGCAGGCGCAGAGCAAACCGCACAGCGCATTGGCCAGGTTGTCGTCCGCACAGACGCCGCTAAACGCCCTCACGCTGGTGGTGGGCAGCTGTCTGTTATTCACCTTGCTGATTTATATGCTGGGCCTGCCGCTGGATACGCTGCTGGTGTACGCCAACGGTATTTTTGTGCTGATCTATCTGTTGTGCATGCTGGCAGGGTGCCGGCTGTTGTCGGGCCGTTCGCGGCTGATGGCGCTGGTGGGGACGCTGCTGTGCGTGCTGCTGTTGGTGATTATTGGTTGGAAAAGCGTCTATGCGCTGGCGATGTTTGCGCTGATCTGGCTGCTGCTGCCGCGGCGGGCCAGAGTAAGCGCGAAACAATAAGGGGCTGAGCCAGGTCAGCCCGCTCGTGTTCAGGTAAGCGTGGCGGCGGATGATTGCCGCGCCGGGCTTATTCTTCTTCCTGTTTCGGCGCGCCGGCCTGCTTGCCTTCCAGATCGGCGATGCGCTGTTCCAGCAGCGCCAGCTTTTCGCGGGTGCGCAGCAGCACCTGGGTCTGCACGTCGAACTCTTCACGGTTCACCAGGTCCAGACGACCCAGTTGCGCCTGCAGAACCTGACGCACTTTTTTCTCTACGTCTTCCCCGAATTCGCGTACGCCTTTTGGCATGGATTCATGCACCTGACGTGCGATCTGTTCAATTTTTTTCGGGTCAATCATGGCGTATCCCTTTCAGAATGTAATGGCTGTTGTTTAGTGTAATGCGAGTTGCGCGCCGGATAAACCACTACCTGATCTTTACATTGCGTCACTTCACAGCGCTACTGCACATATCTTGAAAGGTGCGGGGGATAGCGTTATAGTCGTTCTGCTTATTCTCAGGGCGGGGTGAAAGTCCCCACCGGCGGTAAATCACCTGTTACGGTGAAAGCCCGCGAGCGCTCAGCCAGCCTGCAAGGCCGGTTAGAGGTCAGCAGATCCGGTGTAATTCCGGGGCCGACGGTTATAGTCCGGATGGGAGAGAGTAACGGTATCTGCCGGGCATGCGCCCGCTTGCGTTATTTTTGGCTATAGCAATAGTCACTCCTCAAGATCGCCCTGATTCTGGTAATCCATAAATTTAATGAGGTTTTTTACCATGAATCAGACGCTACTTTCAGATTTCGGCACGCCGGTAGAACGCGTTGAACGCGCGCTGGACGCACTGCGCAACGGGCGCGGTGTGATGGTGCTTGATGATGAAAATCGTGAAAACGAAGGTGATATGATCTTCGCCGCAGAAACCATGACCGTTGAGCAAATGGCGCTGACCATTCGCCACGGCAGCGGCATTGTTTGCCTGTGTCTTACCGAAGAACGCCGTCAACAGCTGGATCTGCCGATGATGGTGACCAACAACTCCAGCCAGTTCCAGACCGCGTTCACCGTAACGATTGAAGCGGCGCAGGGCGTGACCACCGGCGTTTCCGCCGCTGACCGCCTGACCACTATCCGCGCGGCGATTGCCGACAACGCCAAGCCGAGCGACCTGAACCGTCCGGGCCACGTGTTCCCGCTGCGCGCGCAGCCGGGTGGCGTATTGACCCGCCGTGGTCATACCGAAGCGACCATCGATATGGTAACGCTGGCCGGCTTCAAGCCTGCAGGCGTGCTGTGTGAACTGACCAATGATGACGGCAGCATGGCGCATGCGCCGGAAGTGATTGAGTTTGCCAAGCAGCATGAGATGGCAGTGCTGACGATTGAAGATCTAGTGGCTTACCGTCAGATGCAGGAAAAGCAGGCGAGCTGAAGCGCGCTTTAGCGTTACCGATGAAAAAAGGCTGAACTCTGTTCAGCCTTTTTTGTTGTCCGGCGGTTAACCCAGTCCGCCGCTTTGCAGCAGCGTCAGGCTAAAGCCCATTACCGCCATGCCGCACAGCACGCCATAGCTGGGGTTGTTGTAGGGGTCGATCTTTTTCGCCAGCGGCATCAGTTCGTCCACCGACAGCGCTACCATAATGCCGGCCACCGCCGCCATAATCGCGGCCATCATTACCGGCGAAATCAGCGGCCCCAGCAGCACAAAGGCCAGCAGCCCGCCGAGGATCTCCGCCAGGCCGGAAATCCCGGACCACAGCAGCGCCTTGGTTTTTGAACCGGTGGCGGCATAAACCGGCCCGGCGACCGCCAGCCCTTCGGGAATATTGTGAATGGCGACCGCCAGGGCGATGCCCATTCCCAGCTCCAGATCGGCGCTGGCGGTAACAAAGGTGGCGATGCCTTCCGGGAAGTTATGCAGGCTGATGCCCAGCGTCAGCAAAATGGCGGTGCGCTGCAGATTGTGCGGTTTGATGGGGTGCTGCATCAGATCCTGCGGATGCTGATGCGGCAGCATGCGATCGAGGGCAAAGTAGCCCAGCAGGCCCAGCATAAACATGCCGTAGCCGAGCATCGGCGACATACCCGCCGTATGCAGCGCGGCGGGCAGCATTTCCATCAGTGAAATCAGCAGCATAATGCCAGCGGCGAAGCCGAGGGCAAAGGCCAGCAGCCGGTTGGAGGGCTTCTGGCCGATAATGCCGAACAGCGCGCCCACAAAGGTAGCACCACCGGCCAGCAGAGTCAGAATCAGCGGTACCGACATCAAGCGTCCTCTTTTGTATGCTAATGATAATTATTCATATTCTGATACTAACAGA
Organism: Serratia sp. JUb9; assembly: GCF_014298095.1. Classification (NCBI taxonomy): domain Bacteria; kingdom Pseudomonadati; phylum Pseudomonadota; class Gammaproteobacteria; order Enterobacterales; family Yersiniaceae; genus Serratia; species Serratia sp. JUb9. The sequence continues at coordinate 605,947 of NZ_CP060416.1, forward strand.
GTAAAAGCATAAATCGAGCGGATTTACCTGATTGTTGGCATTGTTTTTAGCCGTTCAAATTTCTTGAATATCATCATCACGCTTATCCCGCTGTGTCTTGAAGATAAACGGCGTAAGGTGGTCATCAGTAATGTTGATGACTCCGGAAAAGGGGGAAATGATGACGATTTCTCGTATGCCGGCGCTGTTTCTCGGCCATGGCAGCCCGATGAACGTGCTGGAAGAAAACCGCTATACCGAAACCTGGCGCCGGCTGGGGGAAAGTCTGCCTCGGCCGCAGGCGATTGTGGCCGTCTCCGCCCACTGGTATACCCGTGGCACCGCGGTGACAGCGATGGAACAGCCGAAAACCATTCATGATTTTGGCGGCTTCCCGCAGGCGCTGTTTGATACGCAGTATCCGGCACCCGGTTCACCGGAATTGGCGGCTCGTCTGCAGCAGCTGTTGGCGCCGACGCCGGTACTGGCGGATCGTGAGACGTGGGGATTGGATCACGGCAGTTGGGGCGTGTTGATCAAAATGTATCCGCAGGCGGATATTCCGGTGGTGCAACTGAGCATCGACGGCACCCAGCCGGCGCAGTACCACTATGCGCTGGGGCGCAAGCTGGCAGCGCTGCGGGAGCAGGGGGTGATGATCGTCGCCAGCGGCAACGTGGTGCATAACCTGCGTATGGCGCGCTGGCAGGGGGACGGCAGCCCGTATCCGTGGGCCGAGTCGTTTAACCAGTATGTGCGCGACAACCTGCACTATCAGGGTGAGGACCACCCGCTGGTGAATTTTATGCAGCATGAGGGCGCCGCGTTGTCGAACCCGACGCCGGAGCACTACCTGCCGTTGCTGTATGTACTGGGCGCCTGGGACGGCGAAGAGCCGATAAGCATACCGGTCGACGGCATCGAGATGGGCTCGCTCAGTATGCTGTCGGTACAGGTCGGATAAAGAAAAACGCCAGCATTAGGCTGGCGTTGGCGTGTTCAGAGCAGAGTCGCCGGTTTACGGCGTACGATTTAGCCCAAAATAATATGCGGGTAGAAGCGCGACAGGTCTTGGGTGATCAACTCGCGGTCTTCGCGCAGGCCAATGCCGCCGGCCTGATCGTTGATCAGCCAGCTGCCGATCAGCGTGTAGCTGCCCTCAAACTGCGGCAGCGGGTGGAACTGCTGCACGATCATGCCTTCTTCGCCGTAAGGGCCGTCGACGTTGGCCACTTCCTGACCGTTTTGTACGATGCGGATATTGGCCCCTTCGCGGGAGAACAGCGGCTTGACCACGTAGTGCTCCAGCGGCGGATGCTCATCTTCGGCAAAATAGGCCGGCAGCAGGTTGGGATGATTGGGGAACATTTCCCACAGCATCGGCAGCAGTGCCTTATTGGAAAGAATGCTCTTCCAGGCTGGCTCCAGCCAGCGCACGCCGGCGTCCTCCAGTTTGGTGGAGAACATCTCGCGCAGCATAAACTCCCACGGATACAGCTTGAACAGGTTGCCGATCACCTGGTTTTGCAGGTCGGTAAACTGGCCCTTTTCCCCCAGGCCGATCTCTTCCATAAACAGGAACTCGGTGGGGACGCCAGCCTCCTGCGCGCAATCCTGCAGATACTGCACCGTGCCGCGGTCTTCTTCACTGTCCTGGCAGCAGGCCATATGCAGCAGGCCGAAACCGTGGTGCGCTTTCAGCTCGGCAAAGCGTTCGATAAGCTTTTCCTGCAGGCTGTTGTACTGATCCGCCTGCGGGTCCAGTTTGCCGGCGTTGATCTGATCTTCCAGCCAGATCCATTGGAAGAACGCCGCTTCGTACAGCGAGGTCGGCGTATCGGCGTTGTTTTCCAGCAGCTTGGGCGGGTTCACGCCGTCATAGGCCAGATCGAGACGCGAATAGAGCGACGGCGCGCCGGTGCGCCAGGCGCTGCGCACAAATTCCCAGGTATGCTTCGGAATGCGGAATTTGGCCATCAGTGCATCGCTGGCGACCACTTTTTCCACCACCTGCAGGCACATCTGGTGCAGCTCTTCGGTGACGCTTTCAATTTCTTCAATCTGCGCCAGCGTAAACTGGTAGTAGGCATCCTCACGCCAGTAGGGCTCGCCGTACATGGTGTGAAAATTAAAGCCGAACTCCGCCGCCTTGGCCTGCCAGTCCGGACGCTCTTCAATGGCAATGCGTTTCATCAGTTAGCCACCCATGCTGCGGGAGGAGGTGCCGGATGCCGCGCTGCGCTGCATGCTGGTCTGTTTGGCGACGGTTTCGCCGAAGCCGCCGCGCGTAATGGTGTTGGTGACGGCCGGTTTCGGCGCCATGGCGGTTTTCGGCACCGTCATGGTGCGGCCGCCGGCGGTGGCCGGGCCGTAGCTCTTGCCGGTGGCGTCAACAAACTTACCGTTGGCCGGGCTGGCCGGGTTTTTCGAGGAGAACAGCGGCTGCTGCGCGAAGCCGGAACCACCACCCATCAGGCGGCCCATCATATAACCCGCCATCAGCGGCATCCAGAAGCTGCCGCTGCTTTGCGATTCCGCCGCCATGCCGGCCTGGGCCGGAGCCTGCGTACACTGCGCTTCGCCGAATTCGGCCACGCAGTCTTCACGGCTGGCGTACTTCGGCGCAGTTTTTTCCGCTTCTTTCAGCGCGTTGTTGTAGGCGGTGGTGCACTGTTCGCTCATGGACGGATTGGCGCGCGAGCAGTCGTCGGCATTTTGATACAGCGAGACGGTCTCATCGCTCTTTTCACAGCCGGCAAGCATAAATACGGCGCTGACGGCCAGCGCGACCGGCGCCATACGGTAGCTGCGCCAGGACTTGCGGAACGTCTCTTGGTTGATGTTTTTGGTCCGTTTCATCGTGGTAAATCCCATCTCGTGCGGGCTGTCTCGCCCTTTCCCAGTAGTGGCGTAAGAATAGGGGAAAGCTGGTCAAAATTAAAGCTGAAACGCCGGTTCAAAATGGTATTTACGCAGCTATACACAAAATTGCCGGCTTTGGCGAAGAACCGGGTGCAACGTGCAGAAATGCGCGTCGTTTGTGCCGGTTCGCTCGCGGAAAGTCCGACGCTCTTGTTCCATACTGAAAACTCGGCGGACGCCAAAAGTTGCGTCATTCGGAGGAGGGCAAGGTGAAAAAACTTATCAATCAGGTTGAATCGGTGCTGGAGGAGCAGTTGCTCGGGCTGGGCGAGGCGCATCCGGAGCTGTTGGTGCATCGCGATCCGCTGTTTGTCTGTCGCTCGGCCGGTCCGGCGGCGGGCAAAGTGGCGCTGTTATCCGGCGGAGGCAGCGGCCATGAGCCGATGCACTGCGGCTTTGTCGGCGCAGGGATGCTGGACGGCGCCTGTCCGGGGGAAATTTTTACCTCGCCGACGCCGGATAAAATGTTCGCCTGCGGGCTGGCGATCGACGGCGACGCCGGCGTGCTGCTGCTGGTCAAGAACTACACCGGCGACGTGCTGAACTTTGAGACCGCCGCCGAACTGTTGCACGACAGCGGCGTGGCGGTGGCGACGGTGCTGGTGGATGACGATGTGGCGGTAAAAGACAGCCTGTTCACCGCCGGACGCCGCGGCGTCGCCAATACCGTGCTGTTGGAAAAATTGCTCGGCGCGGCGGCGGCGCGCGGCGATTCGCTGGATGATCTGGTGACGCTGGGCCACCGTCTGAACAACCAGGGGCACTCCATCGGTATCGCGCTCGGTGCCTGCACCGTGCCGGCTGCCGGCAAACCGTCGTTTACGCTGGCGGATAACGAGATGGAGTTCGGCGTCGGCATTCACGGCGAGCCGGGCATTGCGCGGCGGCCTTTCAGCGGCCTCAATCAGGCGGTGGATGCGATGTTTCATACTTTGCTGGAGCACGGCCACTACCAGCGAACGATCCGCGTCTGGGATCGGGTGCAGGGCGAGTGGCGGGAAGAGCTGCAGACCAAGCGACCGCTGGCGCGCGGCGACCGGGTGATTGCGCTGGTGAATAACCTGGGGGCGACGCCGCTGTCGGAGCTGTACGGCGTCTACCATCGTCTGGCCGAGCGCTGTGCGGAAACCGGGCTGATTGTGGAGCGGAGTCTGGTCGGCGCCTACTGTACCTCGCTGGATATGCAGGGCGTCTCCATCACCCTGCTGAAGGTGGATGACGAGGCGCTGTCACTGTGGGATGCGCCGGTCAATACGCCGGCGCTGCGTTGGGGTTGCTAAGGAGGAAGCATGGCGTTGACGAAACAACAGTTGGTCGACTGGCTGATGCGCTGCGGCGAGGTATTTCGTCGCGAGCGTGATTTTTTGACCGAGTTGGATACGGCGATCGGCGATGCCGATCACGGCCTGAACATGAACCGCGGTTTCGACCAGGTGGCGGCCAAGCTGCCGTCGGTGGCGGAGCTGGACATCGGCGCGATATTGAAAAGCAGCGGCATGACGCTGCTGTCCAGCGTCGGCGGCGCCAGCGGCCCGCTGTTCGGCACCTTCTTTATCCGCGCGGCGCAGGTGACGGCCGGTAAACAGAGTCTGGATCTGGCTGAACTGCAGCAGATGGTGCAGGCCGGTGCGGAGGGCGTGGCGGCACGCGGCAAGGCGCAGCCGGGAGATAAAACCATGTGCGACGTCTGGCAGCCGGTGGCGGACAGCCTGAGCCAGTCGCTGGCACAGGCGCCGGATATCAGGGCGGCGCTGCGGCAGGCCGCCGAACGGGCGCAGCAGGCGGCGGAAAGCACCATCGCCATGCAGGCGCGCAAGGGACGGGCCAGCTATCTGGGTGAGCGCAGTATCGGCCATCAGGATCCCGGTGCGACTTCGGTGATGCTGATGATCCAGGCGCTGTCTGCGGCGGCGGGCTAAGCGGGAGGCGAAATGATCAATATCGTAGTGGTTTCGCACAGCGCACTGCTGGCGCAGGGCGTTGAGGCGCTGGCGCGTCAGATGATGCGCAGCGACGGTTGTCGGCTGGTGCTGGCGGCGGGCGTTGATGATGAGCAGAACCCGATCGGCACCGATGCGATGAAGGTGATGGCGGCGATTGAATCGGTGGCCGACGGTGACGGCATCGTGGTGCTGATGGATCTGGGCAGCGCGTTGCTGAGCGCTGAAACCGCGCTGGAGTTGCTGGAACCTGCACTGGCGGCCAAAGTGACGCTCTGCGCCGCGCCGCTGGTGGAAGGTACGCTGGCGGCGGTGGTGGCTGCCAATTCCGGCGCTGCACTGGAACAGGTGCTGGCCGAGGCGCGGGGGGCGCTGCAGGCCAAACGGGCGCAGTTGGGGGAGGCGACGGCGGCGCTGAAAACGGTCGATTTGCCGCTGGAGCAGGGCAAAAGCGCCAGCTGGCGGGTGCAGAATGTCCATGGACTGCATGCGCGTCCGGCGGCGCGCCTGGCGGAAACGCTGGCGCATTTTGATGCCGAGCTGGTGCTGGAGAAGAGCGGTCAGTGTATCAACCCGCGCAGTCTGAATCAGCTGGCGCTGCTGCAGGTGGGGCATGGCGACACCATCCGGCTGATCGCCAGCGGCAGGCAGGCCGACGAGGCGCTGGCGGCGTTTAATGCGTTGGCGCAGCAGCACTTCGGGGAAGCGGTTTCTGGTGAACAGCCGCTGTCGTTGCACGGGGTGCCGGTGGCGGAGAGCGTCAGCAGCGGGCCGATTCTGCAATGGCGTAGCGTCTGGCCGACGCTGCCGGCGCGGCATACCGGCGTCGATGATATTTTGCATGAGCAGCAGCGGCTGCGTCAGGCGCTGCAGCAGACGCTCGGCGATTTTAACCGGCTGGCGGAGCGCACCGCGACGCTGATCGGCAAACCCCAGGCGGGAATCTTCGGCGCGCATAGCATGTTGCTGGACGATCCGGACTTACAGCAGTCGGCGTATACGCGCATCGCCCAGCAGTGTTGCAGCGCCGAGCAGGCGTGGCGGCAGGAGATGGAGGCCGTTGCGGCCGATTATCGCGCGCTGGATGACGACTACCTGCGGGCGCGCGAGCTGGACGTGCGCGACATTCTGCGGCGCACCCTCAGTTATCTGCAACAGCAGCCGGTCCCGCCGATTACCCTGTCGGAGCCGGTGATTTTAGTGATGGATGAGCTGATGCCGTCGGAGGTGGTGATGCTGGACCGGCGCATGGTGCTGGGCATCTGTCTGAGCGGCGGCAATGCGCTGTCGCACAGCGCTATTCTGGCCAAGGCGATGGGCATACCAATGGTGGTCGGCATGAGCGATTGTCTGGAAAAGACCCGCAGCGGCCAGACGGCGATGCTGGATGCGGCGCGCGGCGTATTGCAGCTGAGCCATTAGCGCATAAAAAAGGGCGCGGCAGAGGCCGCGCCCGGAGTGCATATTTTACTGCCGCACCTGTCAGTTACGGAACGGGTTGCGCGGCTGGCTGCCGGTTGCCGCCGGTGCGGTAGGCTGCGGCGTCGCGCTGTTGACGCGGTTGGCCGGAGCCGGTGCGGCGACCTGCTGCATCGGTGCGTTATCCTGATAACCGTCGGCATAGGCATCCTGGCCGCGGTTCTGCGGCGCGACCGCGTCCGGCGCGGTAGAAACCGGTTGGCCCAGCGCGCCGTTCAGCGTCAGCAGGTCATTCTGGTTCAGGGTGCCGAGCGCCGATTTAATATTCAGCTGGTTGATCAGGTAGGTGTAGCGCGCGTCGGACAGCTGACGTTTGGCGTCATACAGCTGAGTGGTGGCGTCCAGCACGTCGACGATGGTGCGGGTGCCCACCTGGTAGCCGGCTTCCATCGCGTCCAGTGAACTCTGCGCCGAGATCACCGCCTGTTTGTAGGCGTTGATGCTGCTGATTGAGGCGTTGACGTTGTTGTACGAGGAGCGCACGGTCTGCACCACGGTGCGGTGCGAGCTTTCCAGCTGTTCGCTGGCGCCGACGAAGCTGTACTGCGCCTGCTTCACCTGCGAATTGGTGGCGCCGCCGCTGTAAATTGGCAGGTTAAAGCTGATACCGACCTTGTTCTGGCCTGCATCGGAATCGCGATAACGTACAGCATTCGCCCCGCCGGTCGACGAGCCGCTGTATTTGGTGTTGCTAATGCCGGTAGAGGCGGACACATCAACCGTTGGCATATAGCCGGTTTGTGCATATTTGATCTGCTCACGCGCCAGATCCTGGCTCAGGCGTGCCGAGAGCAGGCTCAGGTTGCGCGCTTCCGCCTCTTTCAGCAGGTTGTTGACCGCTTCCGGACGCGTGGTGGCGAAACGGTTGGTATTCAGCGAGGCCAGTTCCGGGTAGAAGGTGCCGGTCACCTGACGCAGCGTTTCCAGCGCGTTGTCCAGCTCATTGCGAGCGTTGACTTCGCTCGCCAGCACGGTGTCGTAGTTGGAACGGGCGTTCTGCACGTCGGTGATCGCCACCAGGCCGACGTTAAAGCGCTGGGTGGTCTGATCCAGCGTGCGGTACACCGCGTCTTTCTGCGCCTGGGTGTAGGACAGGGTGTCGATCGCCTTCAGCACGTTGAAGTAGGCGGTGGCGGTGTCGAGGATTAGCTTCTGCTCTGCGGTCTGGAAAGTGACGTCGGAGATGCCGGCGGTTTTTTCCTGCAGCGTCAGCGCGCGCCATTTGGACATGTCAAAAATGGTCTGGGTCAGCGCCAGTGAGCCACTTGTTACATCACTATCGACGCCATTGGAGTCCCGGTAGCCATTATTGTACTCGTAACCGGCGGTCAGCCCCAATTGCGGCAGCAACGGGCTGCGCGACTCGTTGATTTTTTCGAATGCGGCATCGCGGTCAGCGGCGGATTTGCGCAGATCCGGGTTACTTTCCCTCGCCTGTTTATAAACCTGCAGCAGGTTCTCTGCCTGGCTCATTGCACTGAAGCCGCCCAGGCTCAGTCCGATAAGAAGGGGGAGCAGTTTCTTCATTTGCATTCCTTGTTGTGCAGCAATATTGGTATGTTAGCGCTGACGATAGTCTAAATAGTTGTCAATTCTAGCAGAGTCCGCGCTTGCCATAAGGTGGCTGAACGTGCCATCCGGCGGATATTTTCGCGTCCGGCTTGTCCTGTGAGGCGCTGGCCGTCATGTTCACGTCAGTGACTCCTGTTATCATGGTCAATAATCTACCACAACGCGCGGCGGGTGAAAGTCTCGCCTATTCTGTCATCAAAACTGTTTATTTCACCGGCATACTCACGCAGGAGAACCGTGTTTATGAGCAACTTACGGCCTACGCCCGTTACTTTCGACAAAAATGATGTAGAAATTATTGCACGGGACACGCTGTACCGTGGTTTTTTTTCACTCAATTTATACCGTTTTCGTCATAAATTGTTCAACGGCGGCGTGAGCGAAGAGATTACGCGCGAGATTTTCGAACGCGGCCATGCGGCGGTGCTGCTGCCTTACGATCCGTTGCGCGACGAAGTGGTGCTGATTGAACAACTGCGTATCGCCGCGGTCGATACCTCAGACTCCCCCTGGTTACTGGAAATGGTGGCGGGTATGATCGAGGACGGCGAAAGTGTGGAAGACGTGTGCCGCCGCGAGGCCGAAGAAGAGGCCGGCGTGGCGGTCGGGCGCTGCAAACCGGTGCTGAGCTATCTGGCCAGCCCGGGCGGCACCAGCGAGCGGCTGTCGATTATGGTCGGCGAAGTGGACGCCGCGACCGCCGAAGGCATTCATGGATTGAGTGAAGAAAATGAAGATATTCGAGTCCATGTGGTGAGCCGCGAACAGGCTTACCGCTGGGTGGAAGACGGTACGATTGATAATGCGGCGTCGGTGATTGCCCTGCAGTGGCTGGCGTTGCACCATGAATCGCTCAGAAAAGAGTGGGTCAACCCATGACAAAGCGCTATACCCCTGATTTCCCTGAAATGATGAGAGTGTGTGAAACCAATTTCGCGCAACTGCGGCGTTTGCTGCCGCGCGATGACGAAACGGGGGAAACGGTGACTTATCAGGTGAACGGCGCCCGCTATCGGCTGACGATTGCGGAATCCACGCGTTACACGACGCTGGTGACGATTGAGCAGACCTTCCCGGCGGTCAGCTACTGGAGCCTGCCGGCGATGACGGTGCGGCTCTACCATGACGCGATGGTTGCGGAAGTGTGTGCCAGCCAGCAGATCTCTCGCTTTAAAGCGCGTTATGATTATCCGAATAAAAAGTTGCATCAACGCGACGAAAAGCATCAAATTAACCAGTTTCTTGCTGATTGGCTGCGCTACTGTTTAGCGCATGGTGCGATGGCGGTTCCTGTTGTGTGATACCCGAGCGACGGTAAGCGCGCTTGAAGTATGACGGGTAGAGACAGACTGAGATAACAAAGGACACCATTTGGAAAGCCTGTTTAAACTGCCCGTGGCGAGTGGGGCCAAGGTCAGGATTTTACAAATAACCGATACCCACCTGTTTGCCGGCGAGCACGAGACCTTGCTGGGCATTAACACCTACCGCAGCTACCATGCGGTGCTGGACGCGGTGCGCGCCCAGCAGCGGGAGTTTGACCTGGTTGTCGCTACCGGTGACCTGGCGCAGGATCATACCCCTGAGGCATATCGGCACTTTGCGGACGGCATTTCGCAGCTGCCCGCTCCCTGCGTGTGGCTGCCGGGCAATCATGATTTTCAGCCGGCGATGGTCGACGCGCTGGCCGCCGCGGGCATTACCCCTTCCAAGCACGTGCTGCTGGGTGCGCACTGGCAGGTGATCCTGCTGGACAGCCAGGTGTTCGGCGTGCCGCACGGCGAGCTGAGCGAGTATCAGTTGGAGTGGATGGAGCGCTGTCTGCAGGCCCATCCGGATCGCTACACGCTGCTGCTTTTGCACCATCATCCGCTGCCTTCCGGCTGTACCTGGCTCGACCAGCACAGCCTGCGCAACCCGCATATGCTGGGCGCGATCCTGCTGCGCTACCCGCAGGTGAACACGCTGCTGTGCGGGCATATTCACCAGGAGCTGGATCTGGCCTGGCAGGGGCGGCGTCTGCTGGCCTCGCCGTCCACCTGCGTGCAATTCAAGCCGCACTGTACTAATTTTACCATCGACGATGTTTCTCCGGGCTGGCGTTATCTTGATCTGCTGCCTGACGGACGGGTGGAAACCCAGGTGTGCCGTCTGGACAACGATGATTTCCGCCCCGATATGGATTCGGATGGCTACTGATGTCAACGCTGCTTTATCTGCACGGTTTTAACAGCTCGCCGCAGTCGGCCAAAGCGTCGTCGTTCAAGGCGTGGCTGGCCGACCATCACCCGCAGATCGAGATGCTGGTGCCGCAGCTGCCGCCCTATCCGGCGGATGCGGCCGAGCTGCTGGAGAATCTGGTGATGGAGCGTGCCGGCAGCACGCTGGGCGTGGTTGGCTCCTCACTGGGCGGTTATTACGCCACCTGGCTGTCGCAGTGTTTCGCGCTGCCGACGGTGGTGGTCAATCCGGCGGTGAAACCGTTTGAACTGCTGATTGATTATCTCGGGCAAAACGAGAACCCCTACACCGGTCAGCAATATGTGTTAGAGTCTCGTCACGTTTACGATCTGAAAGTCATGCAGATCGATCCTCTGGAGTCGCCGGATTTAATCTGGCTGCTGCAGCAAACGGGCGATGAAATTCTCGATTACGGGCAGGCTGTCGCCTATTACACTGCCTGTCGGCAGACGGTGGAGTCGGGAGGAAACCACGCCTTCGTCGGTTTCGATCACTACTTCCCCCAGATTGTGGATTTTTTAGGACTCGCCCCAAAATGACAGACGTTGTGGCCAGACGACAAACGTGATGGCTCCAGGCGCGAAGGGAAACATGCGGTCTGAGCAGGCCGTTCGGCGCCTTCCTTTAACCACGAAAACATAATCAACGATGACTCAATCCAGCTATAACGCTGATGCCATTGAAGTACTCAGCGGCCTAGAACCAGTGCGCCGTCGTCCCGGTATGTATACCGACACGCAGCGCCCGAACCACCTCGGCCAGGAGGTGATTGACAACAGCGTCGATGAAGCGTTGGCTGGCCATGCAAAACGCATTGACGTGATCCTGCACGCCGATCAATCGCTGGAGGTGATTGACGACGGCCGCGGTATGCCGGTGGATATCCACCCGGAAGAGGGCGTACCGGCGGTAGAGCTGATCCTGTGCCGGCTGCACGCCGGCGGCAAATTCTCCAGTAAAAACTACCAGTTCTCCGGCGGCCTGCACGGCGTGGGCATCTCGGTGGTCAACGCCCTGTCAAAACGGGTGGAAGTGACCGTCAAACGCGACGGCAACGTGTACGACATGGCGTTTGAAAACGGCGACAAGGTGCAGGACCTGACGGTCAGCGGCACCTGCGGCAAACGCAATACCGGCACCCGCGTCCACTTCTGGCCGGACGAACAGTTTTTCGACAGTCCGCGTTTTTCCGTCTCGCGCCTCAGCCATTTGCTGAAGGCCAAGGCGGTGCTGTGCCCGGGCGTGGAAATCTACTTTACCGACAAGGTTAACAATACCGAACAGCGCTGGTGCTACCAGGACGGCCTGACCGACTACCTGATGGAAGCGGTCAACGGGCTGATTACCCTGCCGGAAGCGCCGTTTGTCGGCACCTTCTCCGGCGACACCGAAGCGGTGGACTGGGCGCTGCTGTGGCTGCCGGAAGGCGGCGAACTGCTGACCGAAAGCTACGTCAACCTGATCCCGACCATGCAGGGCGGCACCCACGTCAACGGGCTGCGTCAGGGGCTGCTGGACGCGATGCGCGAGTTTTGCGAGTTCCGCAATATTCTGCCGCGCGGCGTCAAACTGTCGGCGGAAGATATCTGGGATCGCTGCGCCTACGTGCTGTCGGTGAAAATGCAGGATCCACAGTTCGCCGGCCAGACCAAAGAGCGCCTGTCATCGCGCCAGTGTGCGGCGTTTGTGTCCGGTGTGGTGAAAGACGCCTTCAGCCTGTGGCTGAACCAGAACGTTCAGGCGGCGGAACAGCTGGCTGAAATGGCGATTTCCAGCGCCCAGCGCCGCCTGCGTGCGGCGAAGAAAGTGGTGCGCAAGAAGCTGACCAGCGGCCCTGCGCTGCCGGGCAAACTGGCGGACTGCACCTCGCAGGACCTGAGCATGACCGAACTGTTCCTGGTGGAAGGGGACTCGGCGGGCGGCTCAGCCAAGCAGGCGCGCGACCGCGAGTATCAGGCGATCATGCCGCTGAAGGGGAAAATCCTCAACACCTGGGAGGTGTCGTCGGACGAAGTGCTGGCGTCGCAGGAGGTGCATGATATTTCGGTGGCGATCGGCATCGATCCTGACAGCGAAGATCTCGGCCAGTTACGTTACGGCAAAATCTGTATTCTGGCGGATGCGGACTCGGACGGCCTGCACATCGCCACGCTGCTGTGCGCGCTGTTCGTGCGCCATTTCCGCTCGCTGGTGCAGGGCGGCCACGTGTATGTGGCCATGCCGCCGTTGTACCGTATCGATCTCGGCAAGGAAGTGTATTACGCGCTGGACGAGGAAGAGAAAGCCGGCGTGCTGGAACAGCTGAAGCGTAAAAAGGGCAAGCCGAACGTCCAGCGCTTTAAAGGTCTGGGTGAGATGAACCCGCTGCAGCTGCGCGAAACCACGCTCGATCCGAATACCCGCCGCCTGGTGCAGCTGACGGTCGACGATAACGACGTGCAGCAGACGCTGGCGGTGATGGATATGCTGCTGGCCAAGAAGCGTTCGGAAGATCGCCGCAACTGGCTGCAGGATAAGGGCGATACCGCCGAACTGTCGGTGTAACAAACAATGTCAGCCATATTGTGAACGGCTGATCTGTTGAGCAAGGATGCTTATGGTTCTGAAAGGTTGACGTTTCGCCTGTTTTTAAATCATGTAATTTGCTGTTCCGCCATTAACCTAGTGGCGGAAAGCTTTCTTCCCCCCAACCTACCCTAAAAAACAAGTAGAACTATAACACCTTGCGGTAGACGTACTGGTTGCATTCACACGCCAATTGCCAACACGAACGCAGAAAAGTCACGCCCTTGCTTACGAAAAAGCCGTCATGTGCTCAGATAGTCAGAACTAGAAATTGCTGTCGTCAGCAATCGGCCAAGACGCTTCCGATTCCTGCACAGAACTTGTGATCAGCCCAGCGAATTATCATCGTTATGACTGATTACTAGACTTCCTGTCTGTATGGTTGCAAATACCCGATGACTGTGTGCACAGGAATTGGTCTATATGTTTCAAAGTTGTAATCTTATGCCCAACCATGTCGTTTATATGTGATTAACCCAATCCAATGGATGGAAATTATATGGCAAAAGAGGAAGGTTTACGGGTCGTGCTTTCGCCGGTTCAACTGGCGGCGATCATGTCAGACAGGAGTGTCACAGAAGGGGAAACCCTAAGCAATCGCCTATTTGGAGGTCTGGGGCTTGCTGGTGGTGTTGTTGAGCTTATTGGTGCTGGTGCGATGTGTTATGTACCAGATCCCACACTTTTAACAAAAATCGGTTGTGTCATTGTTGGCACTCACAGCTTGGACAGTATCAAGGCCGCTTCTAATCAGATCATTACCGGCCAGCCGACCACTACCGATACTTACCAATCAGCTATCGCACTAGCTAAAACTTTGGGTGCGGATGATGATACGGCTTACAATGTGGGGCTTACGGTTGATATTGCTGTTCCGTTAGTGTTTGCGGCAGCGATAGGTGCGGCACGTGTTGCCTCTGTGCGTATGGGCAAGGTAAGGCTGATTGAGCACGAGTCAATGACCGGGGGAAAGCCTGGTGGCCACACAATCGTTCGCCATGTAGGACTATCCAAGGCTGTTTTGCTACAGCGATTGGAGGAGACTAAATTCGGGCGTTTTCCTCCACGTTCTATCAGTTCATTTACGAATCTTGCGATTGCTGAGAGAGCAATCTCAAGCGCTATGAGCGCCAATCACACACTAATAAAAAACTGGGCTAAATACCCATTGCGTAATCTTGTCATAACTCATAGGGCTGTAAATCACGTGGGATACTACATACAGCGAGGAGCTTCTGAGATTGTGAAAACCTCCAACCTTAAGGTTGTCATTGAGCATGGCTCTTTTAACGGAAAGCCTTACTACATACTTACCGCATATCCAATCCCCTAGGAGAGCACAATGAAAGATTACCCATTGCTAGACAACCTTATGGGGGGATACTTTAATCAAGATGCCGATCTGATTACGGGTTCAACAGAACTAGAGGGAATGATTGATTATTACTTACAAGGGGCATCTGCGAATCTGTTGCGAAATTTAATCAATGAAATGGATGATTTTCAAACGGCGCATCCAGACGATCTGGACAAAGCGTTTTGCGAGCGATACCCCGGAGATCTGGACATGTCACCCGTAGGTGAATTTTTTGATATTTTCCGGAAGCGAATCCAAGAAGCGTTAGGGCAACATTAAGGTTCATTGAGTTTATGCGTGAACCATAAAAAGCCCGGCGCAATGGCCGGGCTTGGTGATTACAGCGCTTCTTCCAGCACCTGGATATTCACATCCAGCACGCTGTCCTTGATGGTGGCGCGATGCTGATGCATATGCTCCATCTCAAGGTGTTTTTCCAGATGCGCCACGCTTTCCCATTTTTCCAGCATGAACACCGAATCCGGCAGCGACTGTTTCCATGGTACCTGAGCCTTGATATCGACCAGCGGCTGGTAGGCGCCGCAGCCGTCCTCCGCCAGCACTGACGGGATCAGTTTCTCAATGGCTTTCAGTACCGTCTCACGGTGGCCCGGTTTAACTTTGATTTCTGCGATTACGGTGATCATGACAACCTCATTAACAAACGTGCGAAAGATAAGTTAAGCAAAAGTTTTTGCCAGATGCTCGCGATATCGTGCGATATCATTTTGAATATCCGGCTGTTTAATCACGTCGTTGCAGATAAAGGTCGGCAGCGCTTCCATCCCCAGGAACTCGTTGGCCTTATGGAAATGCAGATAAACGCCGTCCACGCCGATGCCGTGGAAGAACTGTTCGGGATCGGTAAAGGCTTCCAGCGGCGCGTTCCAGGTCAGGCTCAGCATATGTTTTTTGCCCTGCAGCAGGCCGCCGGAGCCGTATTTTTTGCTGGCGTCTGAGCGGGTGCGGCCGTCGCTGGCGTACAGCGAGCCGTGGCCGACGGTAAATACTTCGTCGATGTATTTTTTCAGGATCCAGGGCTCACCCATCCACCAGCCGGGCATCTGATAGATCACCGCGTCGGCCCACAGATATTTTTGCACTTCGGCGTCGATATCGTAACCTTGATCGACCACGGTCAGCTGGACTTCATGGCCGGCGTCGCGCAGAAAAGAAGCGGCGACATCGGTCAGGGTGTCGTTCAGCTCACCGTTGGAGTGACCAAATTTTTTACCGGCGTTGATTAGAAGGATATTACTCATCGGGTTTCCTCTTGCGAATAGGCCCTGCATCTTGTTCAAGCGGCGTCAGCGTGCGGCATGAAACCGGTCAGGGGTGATAACATGATGGGAAAGAGTTTACCTGCGCGTGCAGGGGAGAAAAATGCGCGCTGAGTCACATGACTTTTGCTGTTTTAGCAACAATCCGCCGGCTAGCGGCGGTCAACATCGCCCGCAATACCGACAATGCTGTGACAGCATACGGCCAGATAAGGTACTATCGCGGGCAACAAACGACGAGCAATCACGGGCACTGCTTTTTTTTGTGAACGACAGTCCTTTGCCCCAATGTCTAGGGATTGCCATGCCACGGTCTGAGGATAAATGAGTAATGAGTGATCTGACTCATGACGGTGTAGAGCGTTTACCGCTGCACACATTCACTGAAAACGCCTATCTGAACTATTCCATGTACGTCATCATGGATCGGGCGCTACCGTATATTGGCGACGGCCTGAAGCCGGTTCAGCGCCGCATCATCTACGCGATGTCTGAACTGGGCCTGAACAACAGCGCAAAATTCAAGAAATCCGCGCGTACCGTCGGCGATGTGCTGGGTAAATACCACCCGCACGGCGACAGCGCCTGCTATGAGGCGATGGTGCTGATGGCGCAGCCTTTCTCCTACCGTTATCCGCTGGTGGACGGCCAGGGGAACTGGGGGGCGCCGGACGATCCGAAATCCTTTGCGGCGATGCGTTATACCGAATCCCGCCTGTCGAAGTACGCCGAAGTGCTGCTGTCCGAACTGGGACAGGGGACGGTGGACTGGATCCCTAACTTTGACGGTACGCTGCAGGAGCCGAAGATGCTGCCTGCGCGTCTGCCGAACATCCTGCTGAACGGCACCACCGGCATCGCGGTCGGCATGGCGACCGATATCCCGCCGCACAACGTGCGCGAAGTGGCCGCCGCCGCCGTGGCGCTGCTGGAAAAACCGGGCGCCTCGCTGGATGACCTGCTGGAGTTTGTGCAGGGGCCGGACTTCCCGACCGAAGCGGAAATCATTACTCCGCGCGACGAAATTCGCAAAATCTACCAGAACGGCCGCGGTTCGGTGCGGATGCGCGCGGTGTGGAAAAAAGAAGACGGCAGCGCGGTGATCACTGCGCTGCCGCATCAGGTCTCCGGCGCCAAGGTACTGGAGCAGATCGCCAGCCAGATGCGCGCCAAAAAGCTGCCGATGGTGGAAGACCTGCGCGATGAGTCGGACCATGAGAATCCGACGCGTCTGGTGGTTGTGCCGCGCTCTAATCGGGTGGATCTGGAGCAGGTGATGAATCACCTGTTCGCCACCACCGACCTGGAACGCAGCTACCGCGTCAATATGAATATGATCGGCCTGGATAACCGCCCGGCGGTGAAAGGGCTGGTGGAAATCGTCACCGAATGGCTGGCCTACCGCCGTGATACGGTGCGTCGCCGTCTGAATCACCGTCTGGAAAAAGTGCTCAAGCGTCTGCACATTCTGGAAGGTTTACTGGTCGCGTTCCTCAACATCGATGAAGTGATCCACATTATCCGCAGCGAAGATGAGCCGAAGCCGGTGCTGATGCAGCGTTTCGGCATCAGCGAGACGCAGGCGGAAGCGATCCTTGAACTGAAGCTGCGCCATTTGGCGAAGCTGGAAGAGATGAAGATCCGCGGCGAGCAGGACGATCTGGCGAATGAGCGCGATCGGCTGCAGGCGCTGCTGGCGTCAGAGCGCAAGCTGAATACGCTGATCAAAAAAGAAATTCAGGCGGATGCGCAGACTTACGGCGACGATCGCCGTTCGCCGCTGGCCGAGCGCGGCGAAGCCAAGGCGATGAGCGAGCACGATTTCGTGCCGTCCGAGCCGGTGACCATCGTGCTGTCGGAGATGGGCTGGGTGCGCAGCGCCAAGGGCCACGATATCGACCCCGCCGGCATGAATTATAAGGCCGGCGACAGCTTCCGCGCCGCTGCCCGCGGCAAGACCAACCAGCCGGTGGTGTTTATCGACTCCACCGGGCGCAGCTATGCGGTTGACCCGCTGACGCTGCCGTCGGCGCGCGGACAGGGCGAGCCGCTGACCGGTAAACTGACACCGCCGCCGGGCGCGACCATTGAGCAGGTGCTGATGGCCGCCGACGACCAGAAATTGCTGATGGCCTCCGATGCCGGTTACGGCTTCGTGTGCACCTTCAACGACCTGGTGGCGCGCAACCGCGCCGGCAAGGCGATGATTACCTTGCCGGAGAACGCCAAGGCGTTACCGCCGCTGGAAATTTACGGCGACGACGATATGCTGCTGTCGATTACCCAAGCGGGCCGCATGCTGATGTTCCCGGTGGCCGATCTGCCGCAGCTGTCGAAAGGCAAGGGCAACAAGATCGTCTCTATTCCGTCGGCGCAGGCGGCCGCAGGGGATGACAAGCTGACCTGGCTGTTTGTGCTGCCGCCGCAAACGTCGCTGACGCTGTACGTCGGCAAGCGCAAGCTGACGCTGCGCCCGGAAGATTTGCAGAAATTCCGTGCCGAGCGCGGGCGGAAAGGTACGCTGCTGCCGCGCGGTCTGCAGCGTATCGATCGCGTCGAGGTGGATATGCCGCCGCGCGCGTCGGCCGGGGATAGCGAAGAGTAAGTTCGGCGGGCGTCGTTTCCCAGGCGACGCCCGCGCAATTCACCGCTTTCCGTATTTATTTTCAAATAATTAACATTTCTGCGTATAAATTTATTGTGCGGATGCCCGGCCGGCAGGAAAATAGCAAACAGGCCGGGTATCATCGCCAGCGGGCGTGATGCCCTGCGCGCAAATAAAATGATGGAAGGTATCTGCGCAGCGAATCATGCTGCGTCGGCAGTGTGCTAATGAGGTTGTTATGTTATTAATTTTGCGTGCCGTTTTCGTCACTCTGTTCTGTATTCTGGTGTGCATTTTCGGTTCCATCTACTGTTTGTTCAGCCCGCGCAATCCCCGTCACGTGGCGACGTTTGGCCATCTGTTCGGCCGCCTGTCGACGGTATTCGGCTTAAAGGTAGAAATTCGTAAGCCGGCCGACGCGGCGCAGTACGGCAAGTGCATCTATATCGCCAACCACCAGAACAACTACGATATGGTGACGGCGTCCAATATCGTGCAGCCGCGCACCGTGACGGTGGGGAAAAAAAGTCTGGTGTGGATCCCGTTTTTCGGCCAGCTGTATTGGCTGACCGGCAATCTGCTGATAGATCGGGATAACCGGGCCAAAGCGCACGGCACCATCGCTCAGGTGGTGGAGCAGATTAAGAAAAAAGATATTTCCATCTGGATGTTCCCGGAAGGAACCCGCAGCCGCGGTCGCGGCCTGATGCCGTTCAAGACCGGCGCGTTTCATGCGGCGATCGCCGCCGGCGTGCCGGTTGTGCCGATCTGCGTGTCGAACACCAGCAATAAAATCAACCTGAACCGCCTGAATAACGGCGAAGTGATTGTAGAGATGCTGGAGCCGATCGATACCACGAAGTTTGGTAAAGACCAGGTGCGTGAGCTGGCAACCCATTGCCGCGAGCTGATGGCGGCGAAAATCGCCCAGCTGGACGAAGAGGTGGCGCAGCGCGAGGCCGCCGGAAAATAACTCTCTGCCAATGGCGGCGGTGACTTTTTAA
This sequence comes from Serratia sp. JUb9, assembly GCF_014298095.1. Taxonomy (NCBI): domain Bacteria; kingdom Pseudomonadati; phylum Pseudomonadota; class Gammaproteobacteria; order Enterobacterales; family Yersiniaceae; genus Serratia; species Serratia sp. JUb9. The sequence goes on from NZ_CP060416.1 coordinate 624,891, forward strand.
CGGCCTGCGGGTCGTTAATGCCCGGCTTCATGCTACGCTTAGTGGCATTATCGGACGCCGGGCTTTTGCATACGGTTTAGTATTTGTTTTCATGGAGAAAATATGTCACTCAGTCGACGTCAGTTCATTCAGGCATCGGGTCTGGCGCTGTGCGCGGGAGCCGTGCCGCTGAGGGCTGAAGCGAGCGGAGCGCAAATCCCGTTACCGGTTCCCCCACTGCTGGAGTCTCGTCGCGGTCAGCCGCTGTTTTTAACCCTGCAGCGCACGCACTGGCCGTTTGTTGCCAACCGTAAGGCCAACGCATGGGGCATTAACGGCATGTACCTCGGGCCAACGGTACGGGTACACAGCGGTGACGACGTCAAATTGATTTACAGCAACCGCCTGGCGGAGCCGGTATCCATGACCGTCAGCGGTCTGCAGGTGCCGGGCACTCTGACGGGCGGCGCGGCGCGGCTGATGTCGCCGGGCGTGGACTGGTCGCCGGTGCTGCCGATTCGTCAGGCAGCAGCGACCTGCTGGTATCATGCCAACACGCCGGAGCGCATGGCGCCGCAGGTATATAACGGCCTGGCCGGCATGTGGCTGGTAGAAGATGAAATCAGCAAGTCGCTGCCGCTGCCTAACCACTACGGCGTGGATGATTTCCCGCTGATCGTACAGGACAAGCGGCTGGATAACTTCGGCGCGCCGGAATACAGCCCGCCGTCGCAGGGCGGTTTCGTCGGCGACACGCTGCTGGTGAATGGCGTGCAGAACCCGTACCTTGAGGTTTCTCGTGGTTGGGTGCGCCTGCGTTTGCTGAACGCCTCCAACTCGCGCCGCTATATGCTGCAGCTGAGTGACGGCCGTCCGCTGACGGTGATCGCCAGCGATCAGGGCTTTTTACCTGCTCCGGTCTCGGTGCAGCAGCTTCCTCTGGCGCCCGGTGAACGGCGCGAAGTGCTGATCGATATGTCGAAGGGCGAAGAAGTGACGCTGAACGCCGGGGAGGCCGCAGGCATTATGGACCGCCTGCGCGGGCTGTTTGAACCTTCCAGCCTGCTGGTGTCCACCCAGGTGCTGACGCTGAAGCCGACCGGCCTGTTGCCGTTGGTGACGGACAACCTGCCTATGCGTCTGCTTTCGGATCAGCTGCTGGACGGCAGCGTCAGCCGTACGCGGGAGTTCCGGCTGGGTGATGACGTGGCGGGCATTAACGGCGCGGTGCGGGATGTGAACCGCATCGATCTGCAGACCATGCAGGACAGCTGGGAGCGTTGGGTGATCCGCGCCGATACGCCGCAGTCTTTCCATATCGAGGGCGTACAGTTCCTGGTGAAGAGCGTGAACGGCGCTCAGCCAATGGCCGAGGATCGCGGCTGGAAGGACACCGTCTGGGTCGACGGCGAAGTGGAGCTGGTGGTGCACTTTACCCAGCCGTCCTACGATCACTTCCCGTTCCTGTATTACAGCCAGACGCTGGAGATGGCCGACCGCGGCAGCGCCGGGCAGTTTGTGGCGCAACCGACGCAGTAAATTGTCGGTTAACGTTAACCAGTCAATGGCTCTCTAAAGGTATTGTAGTCAGAGATATGGGGAATGTGATTCGTAACTTCTCGTTTAAGACCGCCATTATGGCGGTTTTATTTTGTCTTGAGCTTTTCAGCGTTTTTATTATCGATTAACTAATTTCAATATTATTAGTTGAATAGACCCGGTGATAACAGATTCGGGTGTTGACCTTTAGCGCGCATCACGGGCTGCCGAACAAGGAACCTGAGCCAGGGGCAACCGGACAGGGATGTCCGGTTGAGGCGGCACAGGCAGGGATGCCAGTAGAGCCGACCCGCCCGGCGACGGTGACGCCGTGAGGGTACCCGCGCAGCGGGCAGAACGTGTCTAAGCGCGGGCGCGGGTGCAGGGGCCGCGCCTACGGCCCCTGCAATTGCCGTTCACGGTGGTGACAAAGAAATGCTGTACGTTTACGGCAATTCTTATTACTCATTGCTTATAAATATCGTGCATAAATATCTCCGCAGGCCTGACCGATTTCTATGCCTCCGGGAAGCGCTGGCGCAGCTGCGCCCAGTCCGGCGCGGCGTCGGCGCCGCGGCTGGCTACCACGCAGGCGGCGACGCGGTTGGCAAGATCGACGGCCTGCGGCAGCGGCCAGCCGGCGGAAAGGGCGGCGAGCAGGCCGGCGCAGTGGGCGTCGCCGGCGCCGATGGTGTCCACCACCTCAACCGGATAGGCGGCGATATGCTGCGGCGGATGTTTGCCGTCGCAGATCCAGGCACCGTCGCTGTCAAGGCGGCAAATCAGGGTGAAATTGCGGGCGGCGGCGTAGCGCTGCGCCGCGTCGACGGGGTCGCCGTCGCCGCACAGGATCGCCACTTCGTCGCGGTTAAGCGTCAGCAGGGTATGGCTGTCGCTCAGCATGGCGAAAAATTCCTCGCCGAGCAGGCCGACGCGCGGGCCGGGATCGATCAGCCGGTATTGGTCGAACGGCAGACGGGTCAGCCATTCGCGCAGCGCGGCGCCCGGTTCGCCCACCAACTCATAGCCGTTGGCGTAGACCAGCGTCTCCGGCGTCAGCGGCAGGGTTGCCAGCTGCGCCTTGTTCCACTGCGCTTCACAGCCGCTGACGGTGATAAAGGTTCTTTCGCCGTTCGGCTCGGCCAGCGCCAGGCACCAGCCGTTATCCATCTGTCCGTGCCGCAGCAGAACCGGCAGCCCCAGTTCCTGCATCGCCGCTTCCACGGCGACGCCCCACTCGCCGTTGCCGACCGGCATGCCGTTGACCACCGGCACGTCCAGCCGGCACAGCACGCGGGCGACGTTAAAGGCGCAGCCGCCAATCTGCCGCCCCTGCGGCCGGGCTTCAATATCTTCGCCGCTGACGGGCAGGCGCGGCAGTGTCATAACCAGATCGCCGACGGCGCCGCCTAATACTAATACCGGCGTTACTGCAGAAAACTCACTCATTTACTTACGTTCTCCGCCCGCGGCCAAAAACAGGCCGTAGGCGATAAGGCTAACCAGGAAGGAAACAAACAGCCCGAGGCTGGAATCCGCGAACAGGCCTTTGGCCAGCGGCCCGTCGATAAAGCCGCTTTTGGTGACCATCAGCCCGCTGAGGGCGCCGAGGAACCAGCAGCACAGCGGTACCATACGCACGCCGCGATTTTGGCCGTTCAGGCCGTACAGCGCATTGCCGTCGTAACCATGATGACGACGCAGGCGCAGATAGTCGAGGATGAATATCGCTTCCCAGGCGGCAAGGAAGACGCCGCAGAACACCAGAAAGGCGATAAACGGCCCCATAAAATCGCCGGACACGAACAGCACATAGAGGGCAATCGCCAGCACCAGCAGCGCATCGAACGATACCGCCAGCGATTGCTTAACCTTAACGCCGATGGTCAGCAGGTTAAGGCTAGCGGAGTAGAGGCTCAGCACCGCAATGGTGACGATGCCGGCGGTGGCGGTCAGCAGATAAGGGATGGCCATCCAGCTCGGCAGCACCGAGCCAATCAGGGCGATCGGGTTGGCCGCAGAGGCCAGATCGGGCAACTGCACCGACAGCAGAATACCGGTAAACATCAGCAGCATCAGCGGCAGACAGGCGCCGCCCATCACCGCGGCGAAGATGCTTTTATTGGAACTTTTCGGGCTTTGATAGCGGCTATAGTCCGCGCCGGCAATCGCCCAGCCGATGCCGGTGCCGGCGGCGATAATCGATACCGCCGGTAGGAAGCCGGTCAGCCAGTTGCCGGCGGGCAGCGCCAGCACGCGCTGCCATTCGGTGGTAAAGGCGATATACAGCACCACGACCAGCGTCATGCTGCCGAAGATGCGGCTGAACCAGGTCTGCAGCCAGACTACGGTATTTTGCCCGAGCAGGCTGACGACGATGGTCAGGCCGCCGAACAGCAACAGACTGACGCCGGTCAGCAGCGGACTTTCCGCCAGCCCCATTGCCTGGAACAGCGCCGCCAGCGTCAGCGTGCCGGTGATGACGTTCACCGCCTCCCAACCCATCAGATTGATCCAACTGAAGGCGGTGGGGGCGATATTGCCTTTTACACCGAAGATGACCCGCGACAGGGTCAGCGTCGAGGTGCGGCCGCGTTTGCCGGCGAAGCTGGTATAGCCGACCAGCGCAAAGCTGGCGACGCCGACCAGCGCGGCGAGAACAGACTGCAGGAATGACAGGCCGAAGCCGACGATCAGCGCCCCGTAAACCACGCCGAGGATGCCGATATTGGCCGCTGACCATACCCAGAACAGCTCGATGGGTTTACCGGTTTGCTCCGCCTCGGGCACCAGATCGATGCCGGTGCTTTCAACTTTCCATGTTTCACTGCGGTTTATTTCACTCATGCTGCAGATTTACCCTTGGTTGCGCAGCGCCCCCAGAGCCGCTGCATATGGTTGAAAATCAATCTGATTCGCCTGGTTCAGTGTTTCAATCCATTGCGCCGGAAATGCCTCAATGCCGCGCAGCGCGCCGCAAACTGCCGTCGCCATCGCGCCGATGGTGTCGGTGTCGCCGCCAAGGTTGGCGGCCAGCAGCGCGCAACGAATCGGATCGCCGTCCGCTAATTCGACCAGCGCCAGCGCGGCGGGAATGGACTCAATGGTATCCATGCCGGCGCCGACGGTGTGGTAGATCTCAGCCAGCGCATCGCTGTCCGTCAGCGGCCGTACGCGTTCGGCCACGTCCAGCGCCCACAGAATGCGGCGGCTCAGCGACGGGCTGAAGGTGGTGATCTGCTGTTGCTGCATCTGTTCCACCAATGACGGCAGCGCCTGTTTAATCGCGCTCCAGTCGTCGCCGTCGATCGCACGGCTGACTGACCAGGCAATAGCGAAGGCGCCGGCAACGGCGATATCAGATTTATGCGTCGGGCTACAGGCCAGGCGCACGGCATCCATAAAGTAGCCTAAATCATTGGTAGATAACAGACATCCCAGCGGCGCGACGCGCATGGCGGCACCGTTGGTTACGCCGTTGGCGTTGATTTCCGAGATGGGCTGGCCGGCGCGGATGGCGTTAAGTGCGGCTTTGGAAGTGGGGCCAAGAATGTTTTTATTGAAGGCGTCGACCCGTTCTGCCCACAGCATGATGTGGTGGGCGATGCGTTCGGGTTCGACCTTACCGTGAGCGGCGAGTAGCGCCTCCATCAGCGCTACTGCCTGCTGCGTGTCGTCGGTATATTCGCCGGCGATAAAACCTGTCGCGGCAATATTCTCGTCCGGGCCAGGCAAGAAGCGATCGATCCAACCAAAATAATCGCGTACCTGCCGTAGCGGCCACAGCTCCGACGGCATCCCCATCGCATCGCCAGCGGCTTGACCATACAGTGCGCCAAGGATGGCGAGGTGGGGATTTTTTCTTATTGTCATGGGTGTTCCCTGGTGTTGGTGCATGTTGAATTAAACACGTCAACGTTACCACCATAGTGGCAAAATGGATCCAATAAAAGTCCATTAGGGCAAAAATGTGATGCCAATCTAGATCCATTGCACAATTCTCCGCACAACTTACCCGTACCGGTATAAATATGATAAAAGCTAACGCCAGAGAGGGGCGCCCAAATTAAAGAGAGCAGTCAGATGAATGACTTTAGCGCGTGGCTGCGCCAGCAGTTGGTTCAGGCCGTTGCGGCACCACGTTATATACAGTTGGCTACAGCGCTGGAGGCGGCGATTAAACAGCGCCGGCTGGCCGCCGGTGATTTTCTGCCGCCTGAGCGCGTGCTGGCCGAACGGTTGGCGGTGTCGCGGGTCACCGTCAGCAAGGCCCTGAAGCTGCTGGAAGAGAAGGCGCTGATTTCACGCCAACAGGGCGTGGGCACCCGGGTAGCGGTGTATATGGATTATTCGCTGTCGCAGGAGCAGGGGGGATTTACCGCCCAGATAACGCGCAGCGGCAGCGCCGCCAGTAACCAGTGGCTACTGCGCACGCGCGTGACGCCGCCGCCGGAGATCGCGCAGGCGTTAAATCTGTCCGAGCATGAGCCGGTGGTGAAGCTGCGTCGCCTGCGTCTGGCGGACGGCAATCCGATTTCGTTGGAAACCACCTATATTCCGCTACGCTTTCTGCCCGATCCCGAGCGGCTGGAGCATTCGCTCTACGCGCTGTGGCAGGAGCGCGGCATCGTGCCGGAGGGCAAGCACTTTCTGTTGAAGGCGATCGCCTGCAGCGATGAAGTTGCCGGCTTGCTGAATGTGTCCTGCGGCGCGCCGCTGTTGCTCGTCACGCAGACCAGCCGCAATGCGCAGGGCGAAGTGCTGGAGATCAGTGAAGTTCAGTGCCGCAGCGACGTGTATGAGTTTGAAGTCAGCAGCTAGCGGAAAGTTCGAATAAATAACCCTGCTCTTTTTGCTGATACTGCGTATAATCGCCGCCCGGCGATTAATTAACCTGCAAAGAGCACTGTCGAATGAGCACCACCAGCCTGATCCAACCGGATCGTGAACTGTTTTCTTATAAGCGTTACTGGGCCGAATGTTACGGCACCGCGCCGTTTTTACCGATGTCGCGTGAAGAGATGGACCAATTGGGCTGGGACAGCTGCGACGTGATTATTATCAGCGGTGATGCTTACGTCGACCACCCCAGCTTCGGCATGGCGATTATCGGTCGCATGCTGGAAGCGCAGGGGTTTCGCGTCGGGATTATCGCCCAGCCGGACTGGGGCAATAAAGAGGACTTTATGCGCCTCGGCAGGCCGAACCTGTTTTTCGGCATCACCGCCGGCAATATGGATTCAATGATCAACCGCTATACCGCCGATCGTAAACTGCGCCACGACGATGCCTACACGCCGGGCAATGTCGGCGGTAAGCGTCCCGACCGCGCCACGCTGGTATATACCCAGCGTTGTAAAGAGGCCTATAAGGACGTGCCGATCGTACTTGGCGGCATTGAGGCCAGCCTGCGCCGCATCGCCCATTATGATTACTGGTCGGATACCGTACGCCGCTCGGTGCTGGTGGACTCCAAGGCCGATATGCTGATCTACGGCAACGGTGAACGTCCGCTGGTGGAGGTGGCGCACCGCCTGGCCGCCGGCGAGAAGATCGCCGATATTCACGATATTCGCAACACCGCGGTGATGCGCAAGGCGCCGCTGCCGGGCTGGAGCGGGGTGGATTCCACCCGTCTGGATAAGCCGGGGCGCATTGAACCGATTCCCAACCCTTACGGTGAGGATCTGCCCTGTGCCGACGGCGCTCAGCCGGAGCCGGAAGCCAAGCCGGTCACCGTGCGCGCCGCTAAGCCGAAGCCGTGGGAAAAAACCTATGTGCTGCTGCCGTCCTTTGAAAAGGTGAAGGCGGATAAAGTTCTGTACGCCCATGCTTCGCGCATTTTGCACCATGAAACCAACCCGGGCTGCGCCCGCGCTCTGATGCAGAAGCACGGCGACCGCTACGTGTGGATCAACCCGCCGGCGATTCCGCTGAAAACCGACGAGATGGACAGCGTGTTCGCGCTGCCGTACCAGCGGGTGCCGCACCCGTCCTACGGCGAGGCGCGCATCCCGGCGTACGACATGATTCGCTTCTCGGTGAATATCATGCGCGGCTGCTACGGCGGCTGTTCGTTCTGCTCGATCACCGAGCACGAAGGGCGGATTATCCAGAGCCGCTCCGAAGATTCGATCATCCGTGAAATTGAGGAAATCCGTGACAAGGTGCCCGGCTTTACCGGCGTGATTTCCGATCTGGGCGGCCCGACCGCCAATATGTATATGCTGCGCTGCACCAACCCGCGCGCCGAACAGACCTGCCGCCGCGCCTCCTGCGTGTATCCGGAAATCTGCACCTATATGGATACCAACCATGAGCCGACCATCAAGCTGTACCGCCGCGCGCGCGAGCTGGAAGGGGTAAAGAAGCTCCTGATCGCCTCCGGGGTGCGTTACGATCTGGCGGTGGAAGACCCGCGCTACATCAAAGAGCTGGCGAGCCATCACGTGGGCGGCTATCTGAAGATTGCGCCGGAACATACCGAAACCGGCCCGCTGTCGAAAATGATGAAGCCGGGCATGGGCAGCTACGACCGCTTCAAGCAGCTGTTCGATCATTACTCCAAGCAGGCCGGCAAAGAGCAGTATCTGATCCCGTATTTTATCTCCTCACATCCGGGCACGCGGGATGAGGACATGGTCAATCTGGCGCTGTGGCTGAAGAAAAACCGCTTCCGTCTCGACCAGGTGCAGAACTTCTATCCGTCGCCGATGGCGAACTCCACCACCATGTATTACAGCGGCAAGAATCCGCTGGGTAAAGTGGGCTATAAATCGGAAGAGGTCTTTATCCCGCGCGGCGATCGTCAGCGCCGTCTGCACAAGGCGCTGCTGCGCTACCACGATCCGGCCAACTGGCCGCTGATCCGCGGCGCGCTGGAAGAGATGGGGCTGAAGAACCTGATCGGCAGCCGCCGCGACTGCCTGGTGCCCGCGCCGAGCATTGACGAACAGCGCGAGGGCAAGCGTCTGCAGCGCCGCGCGCGTCCGGCGCTGACCAGGCACAGCGATATTCAGCGCCAGCGCTCACCGTCCAACAGGCCGCCGCGCAAGGCGATCCGTAACGGCGGCGCCAAAGGCAAGGCGTAACCGCCGTTCGGGACGGGCTAATCATGCCGGTCGGCGCAGGCTGACCGGCATTTTTTCGCCGGATTACAGCTGGGCGTAGGCCGCTTCCACCTTCGCCAGATAGCGCGGCGCCTGCGCCGACGGATGATGCTGGCGCACGTGCCACCAGAACGCCTCGGGAGACAGGCTGTTAATCATGCTGACCGCCTGACGGCGGTTGCTGGAGAAGGTGCGCAGCAGCGCGCCGGCGCCGTTGACGTAGGCCACTTCGGTGGCGTAGCGCAGCGTCACCGGGTTATCAATCCCCCGCAGCTGCCGCTGCAGCGAAGCCAGGTAGGCGGCGCCCAGATCGATATTGGTCTCCGGGTCGAGCAGGTCGTCATCGTCCGGGCAGCCGCTTTTCCCTTTAAACTGGTAGGCGTCGCAGCCGGCGGTGGAGGCTTTCAGCTGCATCAGGCCGACGGCATTGGAGCGGCTGACCGCTTCCGGGTTAAAGCCGGACTCCACCTGGATCATCGCGGCGATCAGTTTGGCGTCGACGTCGTACTCGTCGGCGGCGTCGGCGATGGCGCTATCAAAACTGTGGCGGTCGTAGCTGACGGATTTGTGCTTGCTGGAACAGCCGGCGAGGATCAGTAGCGCCAGCGGGATGGCCAGACGCGTACAGGCGGCGATCGAAAATTTCATAGTGCTCCGTGCGGTGGAAAAGTGTCAGACATTGATAGTGCCATCATCGCCGGCGGGCAGGCAAAGATTTTGACCAAAAGCCGCATGACGTGCGCGGGGGCGAAAATAGGCCCGCATACAGCGGGCCGAGGAGGGAGGGCGTCTTACAGAGTGGCGGGATCCGGCCCCAGACGTTTGCTGATATCCAGTTTGGCAATCTGGCCCAGCTCGTCCTTATCCAGCTTAAAGTCGAACACCGCAAAGTTTTCGCGGATGCGCGACGGCGTGACCGATTTCGGAATGACGATCAGACCGTTGTCCAGGTGCCAGCGCACCACGATCTGCGCCGGGGTTTTTTCATACTTCTCCGCCAGATGTTTGATCACCGTCTGATCGAACACGCCTTCGCCGCCTTGCGCCAGCGGGCTCCAGGATTCGGTGGCGATGTTGTGCATGGCGTTCCAGGCGTGCAGCTGGCGCTGTTGCAGCAGCGGATGCAGTTCGATCTGGTTGATCACCGGCGTGACGCCGGTTTCATCCTGCAGGCGCTGCAGGTGCGGCACATTGAAGTTACAGACGCCGATACTTTTCGTCAGGCCCTGCTCGCGCAGTTTGATGAGGCTGCGCCAGGCGTCGACATACTGATCCTGCGACGGCCGCGGCCAGTGGATCAGGTACAGGTCGACATAGTCCAGCCCCAGCTTCTTCAGGCTGGTTTCCAGCGCGGCCTGCGGATCGCCCTGATCGTCGTTCCACAGTTTGGTGGTGATAAACAGTTCACTGCGCGGCAACGAGGCTGACTGCAGCGCACTGCCGACGCCTTCCTCGTTTTTGTAAATGGCAGCGGTATCAATGGAGCGATAACCAACCTCCAGCGCTTTCGTCACGGCGTTGGCTGTCTCTTCAATGCTCGCCTGCCAAACGCCGAGACCCAACTGCGGCATCAGATTACCATCGTGGAGTTTGATGATGGGTTGCGTTGTCATGCGTATCTCCTTTTGACCTGATTGCCGACGTTCATTACGTCGGAAAGCTTGCTTTAATTTTAGACCCTGCACGGTTGAAGTTGCAGCGCGTAAACGGCGTGCGGGCCTGGCCGCAACGGCAATACGTCGGGGGTCGTTGGCAATTCTCAGAATGGCCGAGGGTTAGCGGTGCGTCGGCGATCCTGCGGAACCTGTTGTCATACGTCTCCTCCGGTAAATAAGCCAAATGGCGAAAATGGGACTGACGGAGGCGCCGTCGGCGCGGGGAAAAGCGCCCGGGATGTCCGGGCGCAGGCAATACGTTATTGTGAGACCGGGCGGCCAACGGCATACGACAACGGCGCAGCAAATTGATCGGCCCGGCCTATAAGCCTAGCAGGAAATCGACGGGGTGCGATTAACGCGCTGCCTGATAGATGCGTTCGCTGACGTCAAGCGTGATGTCCTGATGCTCGCCCAGTGCGGTCATGCCGTGTTCGCGCAGCTTTTCCAACAGCGCGGGAATGCTGCTACCGTCGAGCTGGTAGTCGGCCATGCGGGTCGGCACGCCCATTTTTTCGAAGAACTCGGCGGTGGCGGCAATGGCGGCTTCGATGCGCTGGTCGTCATCGCCGTCGCGCAGACCCCAGACGCGCTCGGCGTACTGCAGCAGTTTGTCGCGTTTTTGCGCCTTTTTCTCCCGCAGCAGCGACGGCAGGACGATCGCCAGCGTCTGTGCGTGATCCAGGCCGTGCATCGCCGTCAGCTCGTGGCCGAGCATGTGGGTCGCCCAGTCCTGCGGCACGCCGGCGCCGATCAGACCGTTCAGCGCCATGGTGGCGCTCCACATCACGTTGGCGCGCACCGCATAGTTTTCCGGTTCCGCCAGCGCGCGCGGGCCGTCTTCCAGCAGCGTCAGCAGCAGACCTTCGGCGAAGCGGTCCTGCACTTTGCCGTCAACCGGGTAGGTCAGATACTGCTCCAGCGTGTGGACAAAGGCGTCAACCACGCCGTTGGCGATCTGCCGCGGCGGCAGCGAGTAGGTGACCTGCGGGTCCAGAACGGCAAACTGCGGCTGTACCAGCGGCGAGAAGAAGTGCTGTTTGTCGCCGCTGCTTTTACGGGTAATCACCGCGCCGCTGTTGGATTCCGAGCCGGTGGCCGGCAGGGTCAGCACGCAGCCCATCGGCACCGCGCGGGTAATTTCGCTGCCGACGGTCTGCATGATGTGCCAGGCGTCAGACGAGGCGCTGTAGTCCGCCGCAGCGGCGATAAATTTGGTGCCGTCCACTACGGAACCGCCGCCGACCGCCAGCAGATAATCAATCTTCTCGGCACGCACGACCTCGACCGCTTTCATCAGCGTTTCAAAGGTCGGGTTCGGCTCAATACCGCCGAACTCGGTGACGCTGCGCCCCTGCAGCGCGGCGTGCACCTGATCCAGGACGCCGTTTTTCTTCACGCTGCCGCCGCCGTAGGTAATCAGAATACGGGCGTCGGCCGGGATTTGCTGGCCCAGCTCGGCAATTTGATCTTTACCGAACAGAATTTTGGTTGGGGTGTGGAGAATAAAGTTTTGCATGGTTTATTTGTCCAGTTTAAAGCCTTGTTGCTGAATGGCGGGAAGCACATTCGGGAAATAGATATGCTGGTAATAGCTGGCGGTGTTGCGGCTCCAGTCGTCGCCGTCCGCGCGACCGGTCTGCTGCCAGTAGTCGCTCAGCGTCTGGTTATAGGCCTTGATGGCGTCCGGCAGATTTTCGCGCTGATAGCGTTCTTCATGGCGGAAACTGTCGATCGGCAGGCGCGGTTTCTGCTGTGCGCCCTGATCGACATGGCCGATCACCAGCCCGGCGACCGGGAAGGTCAGCTCCGGCAGCTGCAGCAGTTCAATCAGCGCCTGAGGGTCGCGGCGGATGCCGCCGATCGGCACGATGCCCAGCCCGTGCGAGCGGGCGGCGGTCATCAGCGCGCCCAGCGCGATGCCGACGTCGGTGCTGCCGGAGATCAGGCTCTCAATACTTTGGTGCGCGGTTTGCTGCTGGCCGCCCATGGCGATGCCCAGCCGGGTTTTGTGCATATCCAGCACCACGGTGATAAACACCGGCGCTTTGGCGATCCACGCCTGCCCGCCGGCAATCTCGGCGATGCGCGCACGCTGGGCAGGGTCGCGGGTGACAACCAGCGAAACCTGCTGGGAGTTGACCGACGTCGGCGCCAGATGGGCGGCGGCGATAATGCTGTCGAGCACCTCATCGGCGATCGGCTGGTCGAGATAGCTGCGCTCGCTGCGATGCGACGTCAGCAGGTCAATGGTCTGGTTCATGGTCATGCTGCCTTATCCGGTTTTGCTTCTGGTCAGCATTGCGCCGTCGTCCGTGCCTTAACGGGCCGGAGAAAACGAAGATTGCCGAGAAGAAGAAGGGGCGTTTCAGATTGACGACGAGGCGACGGCTTGCCTAAACCTATAGGGAAGATGGCGCCCGCTAATTTGTAGGGACTATTGTCAGCGACGCCCGGCGGCTTAACAATGCACATTTCTGCCTGGTGTTTGCCTATTTCTACAAAACTCTGTAGAAATAAGCGCTGTTTTATTACTATTTGTGAGGCGTAAATCTTAACCAAATCGGAGGCGGGATGAGCGACATTGACGAGCTTCGGTACCGGATGGCGCAGCAGGCGGCGCGCTTTGCCGTGGGTAACGGCTATACGCCGTCGCCGGTGCCGCAGGTAAACATTCTGTACGCTGACCGGCATTATCCGCGCCAGCCGGTGATGTATGACCCCAGTATTGTCATCATTTTTCAGGGGCACAAGGTCGGCTTCTGCGGCAGCAAGGTGTTCCGTTACGATCCGCGCAACTATCTGCTGATGACGCTGCCGCTGCCGTTTGAGTGCGAAACCTTCGCCAACCCTGAGCAGCCGCTGGTGGGGATCTCGGTGCGCATTGATACCCAGATGCTGCAGGATCTGCTGATTGATATCGGCGATGATGACTATCTGACGGCGCCGCACGGCGAGAGCAGCGGCATCAACTGCGCATCGTTGCATGACGAGATGCTGTGCGCCACCGAGCGGCTGCTGGACGTGATGAGCAAGCCGCTGGATGCGCGGGTGCTGGGGCCGCAGATCGTGCGTGAAATTCTCTATTACGTGCTGTGCGGCCACAGCGGCGCCTCGCTGCAGGAGCTGGTCAGCCGGCATACGCACTTCAGCCAGATCGCCAAGGCGCTGCGGCGTATTGAAAAGCAGTATGCGGAGAGCCTGAGCGTCGAGGCGCTGGCCAGCGAGGTGAATATGAGCGTGTCGGCGTTCCACCATAACTTTAAGGCGGTGACCAACACCTCGCCGCTGCAGTACGTGAAATCCTACCGTCTGCATAAGGCGCGGCTGCTGATGCTGCACGACGGTCTGAAGGCCAGTACGGCGGCGATGCGGGTGGGCTATGAGAGCGCCTCGCAGTTCAGCCGTGAGTTTAAGCGTTTCTTCGGCGTGACGCCGAGCGATGAAGTGGCGCGGGTGCGGGATAACTACGCCGCCTGACGGCCGGCTGCGCGGCCGTCAGGCGAGGTTCAGGAGGCCTGACGTTTTTTACGCCAAATCACCAGCATGGCGCCGAGCAGCCCGAACACCAGCAACGCCAGCGGCAGGATCATCAGGCCGGCCATCACCTGGTCTTCATAGCGTTTGACGAGGGGGATTTGGCTGAAGGCGTAACCCAGGCCGACCACCGACACCACCCACAGCAGGGCGCTCAGCCAGTTGAAAAACTGAAAGCGCATATTGCTCAGGCCGGAGATGCCCGCCATGGTGGGCAGCAGCGTGCGGACAAACGCCAGAAAGCGTCCAACCAGCAGCGCCGTCAGACCGTGACGGTGAAACAGCACGTGTGCGCGCTGGTGGTACTGCGCGGGCAGTTGCAGCAGCCATCCCTTGACCAGATTGGTATGCCCCAGCCAGCGCCCCTGCAGATAGCTGAGCCAGCAGCCGAGGCTGGCGGCCAGCGTCAGAATAATCAGGGTCGGTACGAAGGACATCACGCCTTTGGCGATTAAGGCGCCCGCCAGCAGCAGCAGGCTGTCGCCGGGTAGAAAAGACGCCGGCAGCAGTCCGTTTTCCAAAAACAGGGTGATAAAAAGCACCGCATAAACCACCCAAATCACGCTGGGATCGGCCAGAGCCGTAAAATCCTGTTGCCAAAGCGCGTGAACAATCTCTTTCAATACATCCATTTTCTGTCCCGTTGCGCCAGGTTCACCTTACGAAGCAAATATGATGGTGATTAGTGTACCTCTATTAGCGTAACCGGACATTAAATGACGCATAGAAATATGCTTGCGATGGAGAATTTTCCCCATTGTCTGCCCGATTTTTATCGGTTGCCGGTAAATCAGCCGGCCTGCAGGCGCGCAAAACCCGCCGCCAGATCGTCGATCAGGTCCTGTACGTTCTCCAGACCGATATGCAGCCGCACCAGCGTGCCGGAAAAGTCGACGCCGCCGGCCGGACGGATCGCCTCCAGTTCCTCCGGCTGATTCGCCAGGATCAGGGATTCATAGCCGCCCCAGGAGTAGGCCATGGTGAAATGGCTGAAGTGGTCGAGATAGTCGGCCAGCTGCGCCTCGCTCAGGCGCTGTTTCAGGATAAAGGAGAACAGCCCGTTACAGCCGCTGAAATCGCGCTGATAGAATTCATGCCCTTTACATTCAGGCAACGCCGGATGGTTGACGCGGGCGACTTCCGGCCGCTCGGCCAGCCAGCGGGCGACGGCGATGCTGCTCTGTTCATGCTGTTTAAGCCGTACGTTCAGCGTGCGCAGGCCGCGGCCTGCCATATAGGCGGTATCGGCATCCACCATCTGGCCCATCAGGTAGGAGTACTCACGCAGCTGGTCCCAGCAACGGGCGTTGGCAACCGCGGTGCCGAGCATGTAATCGGAGTGGCCGATAATGTATTTGGTGCCGGCCTGAATGGAAATATCAATGTCGAACTCCAGCGCCTTGAACAGTACGCCGGCGGCCCAGGTATTGTCGATCATAATGACAATCTCCGGGTTTACCGCACGCACGGCGCGCACGATGGCCGGAATATCCTGCACTTCCAGCGTGATTGAGCCAGGCGACTCCAGAAACACCACGCGGGTGTTCGGCTGGATCAGCTCGGCGATGGCCTCGCCAATCAGCGGGTCAAAATAGGTGGTGGCGATATTCATCCGGCCCAGAATATGCGTGCAGAAATCCTGCGTCGGCTCATACACGGAACCGGTCATCAGCACGTGGTCGCCAGCGCTGACGAACGACAGGATGGCGTTGGAGACCGCGGCGGCGCCGCAGGGGTAAAGAACGCAGCCGGCGCCGCCCTCCAGCTCGGTCATCGCCTCCTGGAAGGCAAAATGGGTCAGGGTGCCGCGGCGGCCGTAAAACAGTTCGCCGTGGGCGCGCTGTGCCGTCGCGTGTTTTTTATCGGCCACGGTGTCGAACACCAGCGAGGAGGCACGTTGCGTCACCGGGTTGACCGCGCCGTGGGTGTAGCGTTTGCTGCGGCCGGCGCCGATCAGCGCGGTATCGAGATTTTTGGACGTCATACGGCTTACCTGCGGGTTGTTCACTGCGAAAATTTGATGCGTATTACGGTATCATGTCGCGAAATAGCCATCCAGACGTTTTTACTTCTATGATTGAAAGTGACGGTTATTCACTGCCTTTGCGCTACCGCAAGGTGGAATACGCTGTGCTAACGGCGAAAAAAAGCCCGTTTATCGGCAAACGGGCAAACAGGCAACGTGAAAAAGGCGGCAGAGACGCAGTTCAGCCGCCCATTACGCCAAACAGATGCGGCAACCACAGCGAAATAGCGGGGATATAGGTAATCAGCAGCAGCACCATAAACAGCACGCAGTAAAACGGCAGCATGGTTTTGACCACCGCCTCAATTTTCTGCTTGCTGACCGCGCTGGCGACGAACAGCACCGAGCCGACCGGCGGAGTGATCAGGCCGATACCCAGGTTCACCATCATGATCATGCCGAAATGCACCGGATCGATGCCCAGCGCGTTGGTCACCGGCAGCAGCACCGGCGTGAGGATCAGAATCAGCGGCGCCATATCCATCAGCGTGCCGAGCGCCAGCAGCATGATGTTGATGCAGATCAGAATGACGTATTTGTTCTGCGAAATGGCGGTGAAGAACTCGGTGATGCGCAGCGGCAGCTGCATATAGGTCATTACCGCGCCGAAGCAGGCGGCGAAGCCGATCAGGATCATCACAATGGTGACGGTCTTGATGGTGCGGTACATCAGGTTGGGCAGTTCGGACCAGCGATAGTCGCGGTAAATAAACATGGTGACGAAGAACGCCCACAGGCAGGCCACCGCCGCGGACTCGGTGGCGGTAAAAATGCCGGACATGATGCCGCCCATGATGATCACCACGGTCATCAGACCCCACAGCGTGTCGAGGCAGATTTTCAGCGCCTGACGCAGCGGTATGACTTCCCCTTTCGGGTAGCCGCGCTTGTGGGCGAAAGCGACGCACATCACCATCAGCGAGACGCACAGCAGCAGCCCTGGCAGGATGCCGGCAACGAACAGTGAGGCGATCGACACCGTACCGCCGGCGGCCAGCGAATAGATCACCGCGTTATGGCTTGGCGGGATCAGAATCGCCTGCACCGAACCGCTGGCGGTGACCGAGGCGGCGTAGTCGCGCGGGTAACCCTTTTTCTCCATTTCCGGCACCATCACCGAGCCTATCGACGCGGTATCCGCCACCGAAGAGCCGGAGATCGCGCCGAAGAAGGTGGAGGCGACGATATTGACCAGCGACAGGCCGCCGCGTACAAAACCGACGAAGATATAGGCGAAACTGACCAGCCGGCGGGCGATGCCGCCTTCCGCCATAATGGCGCCGGCCAGGATAAAGAACGGGATCGCCAGCAGGGAGAACTTGTTGACGCCGCTGGTCATCTGGATCATCAGCGCTTCCAGCGGCAGGTCGATCCACAGCGCGCCGGCGATGGCGCTCAGCCCCACGGCGTAGGCCACCGGCACGCCGATGGCCAGCAGCAGGGCGAGAGAAGCAAGCAGGATAAAGGCGTCCATAGCACGGGCTCCGTCAGGTATTGCCGAGCATCACCACCGGGCGGTGGTGCTGCGGGCCGAAGAGTAGCCGCTCAATCACGAACAGCAGGGTGACGGCCGAGCCCAGCGGCAGCGGCAGGTAGGCCTGGCCGGCGCTCAGCAGCGGGAATTCCGCCATCGGCTGCTGCCACAGCTGGCTGCACAGGCCGTAGCCGTAATAAAGAATAAACAGGCTAATCACCGTCATCAGCAGGTCCGCCAGCCGGCCACACAGACGCTGCCAGACCGGCGGCAGACGGTCGGTCAGCATATTGACGGCGATATGCGCGCCGGCGCGGTAGCTGACGGCGGCGCCGATAAAGGTAAAGGTCACCATGCACAAGATGGCGATCGGCTCCGGCCAGGCGGCGCCCTCATTGAGCACGTAGCGGCTGAAGATGCCGACCGGTATGACGGCGACCATCACCAGCAGCGCCGCGCCGGCCAGCCACATGGCGATACGGTACAGCAGATCCATCGCCTGATGATAAGCATGTGCCATAACCAACCTCCGAAAAACGGGAAAAAGAGCGGGTTACTGCACCGCGTTGATGCGGTCGATCAGCGCCTGATGCGCCTTGCCGTACTGGTCGCGCACCGGCTGGGTCATCTTATAGAACGCTTCACGATCGATCTCATGGAACTGCACGCCGCCGGCCTTCATTTTTTCCAGCGCCTGCTGGTTATAGGCGGCCCACAGGGTGCGCTGCTCGGCCTGCGCCTCTTTCGCCAGTTTGAGGATTAGCTGCTGGTCTTCCGGGGTCAGCTTGTCCCATTTGACTTTGGAATAGAGAAACAGCTCAGGAATAATAAAGTGGCGGCTCAGGGTGTAGTTTTTGGTTACCGGCAGATAGTTGTGGGCGATAAAGGTCGGCGGGTTGTTTTCCGCGCCGTCGATAACGCCGGTCTGCAGGCCGCTGAACACTTCGCTGACGCCCATACTGACGGCGTTGGCGCCCATGGCTTTCAGCGTTGCCAGCGCGATTGGGCTGCCCTGAACGCGGATTTTCATCCCCTGCAGATCCTGCGGCTTCACCACCGGTTTTTTGGTGATCAGATTGCGGGTGCCGGAATCCATCCAGCCGAGAAACACCAGCCGTGAGGCCGGGTCGTTGGTGATTTTGTCGCCGATCTCCTTGCCGATTTCACCGTCCAGAACCTTATGCAGATGCGCCTCGTCGCGGAAGATGTACGGCAGGGTGAACACATCGATCTCCGGTAAAATCGCCGCCACCGGCGCCATGGATACGCGGATAACGTCAATGGCGCCGATCTGCGCCTGCTCGATCATCTGCTTTTCGTCGCCGAGCATGCCGCCGGGGAAGGTTTTCAGCTCCAGGCGGCCCTGCGTGGCGGTTTTCAGCTTGTCTCCCATATGCTGCACCGCCACGACATTGGGGTAACCTTCCGGGTGGACGTCGGCGGCTTTGATTTGTTGCGCCAGTACGGCCTGGCTGCACAGCAATGTGCAGAGGGAGAGGCACAAACCTGATAGGGCGTGGGGCAGTTTCATCGCGGATCTCCAGAGTGTCGGGCATCGGGGTTATTGTTGTTCATCATCCCAGGCACGCAGCGGGAACGGAAAGGGGCGCGTCAGGCCGGGTTCGCGCTGCGTCAGTACAAAAGATAAACACAGTTGAAACCTGCTTGCTACATAATTGAAAAGCCGTTTTAAAAATAATTGATCGCCATCACTGTGATGACGTAAAAGCCGTCGTGTTTCGTGATGAGGTTAAAAAAACGGCTGAACGGTGACGGGTTTGTTGGCGTTTGACTGGGTAAATGTTACACAGCGGCGTCTGATAAAGCTGCGGCTGGCGCGGGTTAACGGTTTTTTGGACCAGGGATGCGTTATTGAGTAAATAATAATGATAACTACTATCAATCCGTGATTTGTTTGATATGATCGCACGCTGAATTCTCGTTTAATTTTGATCGGTAATGGTTGGAGGCGCAGCGTGAAAACGGCTGGCAAGACTATGAATCAAAGAGCCCGCGGCGCTGGCCGGGGACAGTGGGGCGCCGTATTCGGGCGCGGTTTGATCGCGTCCATGGTGCTGGTGGCCGGGCTGGCCGGCAGCGCGCAGGCCGCGCCGGAAACTCAGCCGGCCGCTACCGAGAGCGCCTCTGCGCCGGCAACGCCGGCTCCGGCGAGCGCCGCGCCGCAGTCAGTGACGCCGGTCAACCCGGCGCCGACCGTCCAGCCGCCGGAAACGCGCGGTATGGACTTGTCCGTCTGGGGCATGTATCAGCACGCCGATGCGGTGGTGAAAACCGTAATGATCGGCCTGGTGCTGGCATCGATCATCACCTGGACCATTCTGTTTGCCAAAGGCAGCGAACTGACACGCGCCAAGCGTCGCCTGCGCCGTGAGCATCAGCAGCTGGCCGAGGCCCGCTCGCTGGATGAAGCCAGCCAGATGGCGCAAGGCTTCCAGCCGGAGAGCATCAGCGCCGTACTGCTGAATGACGCGCAGAACGAACTGGAGCTGTCGGCGGAATCCAACGACAACAACGGCATTAAAGAGCGCGCCGGCTTCCGCTTTGAACGCCGGGTGGCGGCCTACGGGCGTCAGCTGGGCAAAGGTAACGGCTTCCTTGCCACCATCGGTGCAATCTCGCCGTTTGTCGGCCTGTTCGGCACCGTTTGGGGCATTATGAACAGCTTTATCGGCATCGCGCACTCGCAGACCACCAACCTGGCGGTGGTCGCACCGGGCATCGCAGAAGCGCTGCTGGCTACCGCGCTGGGCCTGGTTGCCGCCATCCCGGCGGTGGTGATTTACAACATCTTCGCCCGCGTGATCGGCGGCCACCGTGCGCAGGTTGGCGACGTGGCGGCGCAGGTGCTGCTGCTGCTGAGCCGTGACCTGGATCTGGCGGCGACGGCGGAAGCCAAACGCGCACAGCACGCACACCAGCTGCGGGCGGGGTGATCTATGGCGATGCGCTTAAATGAAGATCTGGACGACAGCGGCGAACTGCACGAAATCAACGTAACGCCGTTTATCGACGTTATGCTGGTGCTGTTGATCATCTTTATGGTGGCGGCGCCTCTGGCTACGGTGGATATCCGTGTCGACTTGCCGGCTTCGACGGCCAAGCCGCAGCCGCGTCCGGAAAAACCGGTATTCCTGTCGGTGAAGGCTGACAAACAGCTGTACGTCGGCGACCAGCCGGTGACGGCGGAGCAGCTGACCTCGGTACTGGACAGCCGCACCCAGTCCAACAAGGAAACCACCATTTTCTTCCAGGCGGACAAGAGTGTGGATTACGCCACGCTGATGAGCGTGATGGATACGCTGCGCAACGCCGGCTACCTGAAGGTGGGGCTGGTGGGGATGGAAGGGGCTGCCAAGTAACTTCCTGAGAAAGCGTAAAAGGCCGGGCATTGCCCGGCCTTTCTTTTATCTGCTATCTGCGGCGCTCAGCCGCGCGCATGCGCCGCCGCGCGGGCGACCTGTTCATCGCTCGGCCGCACGCCGGTGTACAGAACAAACTGCTCCAGCGCCTGCAGCGCAATCACTTCCGCGCCGGTAATCACCGCTTTACCCTGCTGGCGGGCGTGGCGAATCAGCGGCGTTTCCGCCGGCAGCGCCACCACGTCAAACACCCGCTCGGCGACGGCGATACAGCCCGGCTCAAAGGCCAGCTGCTGCGCTTCGGCGCCGCCCGCCATGCCGATCGGCGTGACGTTAATCAGCATCTGCGGCTGCAGACTACCCATCTCTGCTTGCCACTCATAACCGTATTGCTGCGCCAGCGCCCGGCCGGCGGTCTCATTACGCGCGATAATATGTCCGTTACGCAGGCCGGCGTCGCGCAGCGCGGCGGTCACCGCTTTGGCCATGCCGCCGCTGCCGCGCAGGGCGAACGAGGTGTCCGGCGACACCTGGTGCTGCGCCAGCAGTTTGGCGACGGCAATGTAGTCGGTGTTATAGGCACGCAGAAAGCCGCCGTCGTTGACGATGGTGTTGACCGAATCGATGGCCGTGGCGGACGGATCCAGCTCATCCAGGAACGGGATGCAGCTCTCTTTGAACGGCATGGATACCGCGCAGCCGCGGATGCCCAGCGCGCGTACGCCGCCGACCGCCGCCTGAATATCGTTGGTGGTGAACGCCTTGTAGATGAAGTTCAGCCCCAGCTCCTGATACAGGTAATTGTGGAAGCGGGTGCCGAAGTTGCCGGGACGGCCGGCCAGCGACATGCACAGCTGGGTATCTTTATTAATGTTTTGCGGCATGGAGCGCTCCTTGGTGATTAGCGTTGGCCGAGCAGCGCCAGCGAGCCGGCGTGGCGCCAGTGAATGCTGCCGGGCAGGTAGAGGGCGTTGTGTTCCGGCGGCCGTTCGTCGATCAACTGCGTCACCAGATCAAAACTGTGTTGCGCCAGTCCGCGGCAGTCTTGCGCCACGGTGTCGATTTTCAGCGTCATGCAGTCGAACAGGTAGTGGTCGTCAAAGCTGCACAGGTGGATATCGCTGTCCATCAGCTGATGCTGGGTGAGGTAACGCAGCACTCCTTCCAGCAGGCCGCAGGCGGCGGTAAACAGCGCCTTCGGCGGACGGCCGAGGCGTGCGCACAGGCCGGCGATCATCTCATAGCCGGAACTGGGGTGATAGTTGCCGCTGATTATCCACGCGTCCCGGGCGCTGACGCCGGCATTTTCCAGGCCCTGGCGGAAGCCGGCAAGGCGATCGCGCGTCGGCGACAGGCGCGGCTGGCCGCCGAGAAAATAGAACTCGTCGGGATGCTGTCGGGCGACCGTCTCCACCAGCTGCGCGGTCGATGACACCGAGTCGGTGATCACCAGCGGCAGCGACGAGCCGTTAATGACCCGGTCCATCTGCACCACCGGCAGGCTGGCGTTAATCTTCTGGTATTCCGCATCGTTCAACTGGCTGGAGGCGACGATCAGCCCGTCGACCTGGCGCTGTACCAGATTGTTCACCGCCATCATCTCCTGCGCCGGGTTTTCATCCGAGCAGGCAATCAACAGCTGCAAACCGGCTTCGCGGCACAGGGTTTCCAGTTCGCGGGCGATAACCGCAAAGCCGTAGTTGGTCATTTCCGGCACCACCAATCCCAGCGTATGGCTGCGGGTAGAGCGCAGCGAGCGGGCGTGAATGCTGGGTTGGTAGTGGTGCTCGTTAGCCAGCGCCAAAATACGATCGCGGGTATCGTCAGAGACGCGGTATTGCTTGCTGCGGCCATTAAGCACCAGGCTGGCGGTCGATTTCGACACGCCTGCCAGCCCGGCAATATCACTGATGGTTATGCGTTTATTCTTTTTCACTAACGGCATCTATGTTCATCGTAGGATGCCTTATTCTAACATGCATGGCCGCAGCGGCCAGTATTGCAGCGCCAGCGGCGCGTCGCCGTGCAGTTGCAGGATCGGCGGCTCGCCGGGGAAGTAGCGCGAGCTCATCACCGCTTCGCCCTGGTTGATAAAAATCTCCACGCTGGAGCGGTCGAACAGCAATTGCAGTTCCCTGAGTCCGCCGCGCCAGTAGCGGTGTTCCGGCGCGCCGCTGCGCAGGTTATTGCGCGTCAGCGTCAAACGCTCGCCGTCCCACGTCAGCTGCATGGCGTCGCCGAAGCCGGCGCGGAACGGGCCGTGCGGCGTTAGCCGCAGTTCGGCGCTGTCAATCGCCAGCGGCGGCGCATCGTCAGCCGCACCCTGCCAGCGGCTGAGTTCCCCGCGCAGCTGCTGCAGTTCGGCGACCGGCTGCTGATACAGTTTGCCGTCACGCAGCGTAAGCTCGCGCAGGAAGGTCATGGTGTGCAGCCAGCCGTAGCGCGTCGTCGGCTGTTGTTGTTCGTCCTGATCCGGCACGCCCATCCAGCCCACCAGCAGCCGGCGGCCGTCTGCCGCCAGCGTGGTTTGCGGCGCATAAAACTCGAAGCCGGCGTCCAGTTCGTGAAACTCGCCGTGGCTGAAGCGCGCCGTCGAGTAATCCAGCTCGCCGACGAAGTAGCCGGCCTGATAGACGTTCAGATAGCGCTCCTGCTGCGCCGCCAGCCCCTGCGGGCAGCAGATCAGCACGTCGCGCTGGGCAAGAGGGAACAGATCCGGACACTCCCACATATAGCCGAAGTCGCCCAGGCCGTTCAGTTGGGAGCCGGCGATCTCCCCCAGCAGCGTCCACTGACGTAAATCATCGGCACGCAGCAGCAGCACCTTGCCGCGATCCTGCAGATCGCGCGCGCCCAGCACCATGTACCAGTGCTGCCCATGGCGCCAGACCTTCGGGTCGCGCACGTGGCCGCTGTAACCGTCGGGCAGCGGCAGCACCGGGCCGAGCTTGCGGTATTCACCGCGCTCATCTTCCTGCGCCAGGCACTGATAGGCGGTGCGCGAACCGTCGGGGAATTTCACATTGCCGGTATAGACCAGCATGATCTTGTCGTCCGTCGCCACCGCCGAGCCGGAGTAGCAGCCGTGGCTGTCGTAACAGGCGTCGGGCAGCAGCGCCACCGGCTGGTGCTGCCAGTGCAGCAGATCGCGGGACTGCCAGTGGCCCCAGCATTTGCGGCTGTGGTCGCAGGCCAACGGGTTCCACTGATAGAACAGATGGTACACGCCGTTGTGCTGGATAAAGCCGTTGGGGTCGTTGAGCAGCCCGACGCTGGGCGCCAGGTGCCACAGCGGGCGGTGGGGATCCGCGGCGGCGCGCGTCTGGCCCTGCATCAGCGCCAGTGCGGTGTGTTTCATCAGGCTTAACGCGTCCATTATTTATCGTCCGTTTGGTATTTCAGCAGCAGGGAAATGACAAAGGCGCTGCCGAAGGCGATCGCCAGCCCGATGACATAGCTGAGCAGCGCGTTAGCCTGCACGATGGCCATGCCGGGGATGGCGGTCAAACCGACGGCGCTCATGCCGACATGATTGGCGACCACCCAGGCGCCGCCGAGCGCGCCGCCGGCCAGCGCGGCGAGGAAGGGTTTGACAAAGCGCAGGTTGATGCCGAACAGCGCCGCTTCGGTGATGCCGAGCATGGCGGAGAAACCGGAAGGCACGGCGATCGCCTTGATTTTGGCGTCGCGGGTTTTGAAATACACCGCCAGGCAGGCGCCGCCCTGCGCGATATTGGCCATCGACCAGATCGGCAGCAGGAAGTTGACGCCGATATTCGGGTTGCCCAGCAGCCCGGCCTCAATGGCGTGGAAGCTGTGGTGGATGCCGGTGATGACGATCACCGAATACAGACCGCCGAACAGCAGCCCCGCCAGCCAGCCGGCATGGGCGATCAGCGTGCTGAGCAGCAGCGAAATGCCGTCCCCGAGCGCGCGCCCTGCCGGGCCGATAAACAGCATGGCGACAAAACCGGAGATAATCACCGTCAGGAACGGCGTCAGGATCAGGTCGAGTGAGTTGGGGATCACTTTGCGCAGCTGTTTTTCCAGCATGCTCATAAACCACACTGCCAGCAGCACCGGGAATACCGTGCCCTGATAGCCGATCATGGCGATCTCCAGCCCGAAGAAGTTCATGGTGGAGAAGCCTTCGGCCACGCCCCAGGCGTTGGTCAGCGCCGGATGGGTCAGAATACCGCCCAGCGTGGCGCCGAGGTAAGGGTTGCCGCCAAATTCGCGCGCGGCGGTGAAGCCGATCAGGATCGGCAGAATGATAAACGCCGCCGAGCTGAACATATCGAGCATCACAAACAGCGCATTGTCGGGGCTGGCCCAGCCGTAGGTTTTCATCATGCCGAGCAGCCCCATCAGCAGACCGGAGGCGACGATGGCAGGAATGATCGGCACGAAAATATTCGACAGCAGGCGGGCGATGCGCTGCAGCGGGTTAAGTTTTTTCGCCGCGATATCGGCGGCTTCCGCTTTGCTGGATTCATTGACGCCCGCCGCCTTGATAAATTCGGCATGCACCTTGTTCACCAGGCCGGTGCCGAAGATCACCTGAATCTGCCCGGCGTTGCTAAAGCAGCCTTTCACCCCTTCCAGCTGTTCGATGGCGGCTTTATCTATCTTGCTGTCGTCCAGCAGAACCAGGCGCAGACGCGTGGCGCAGTGGGCCGCGCTGGCGATATTGTCTTTGCCGCCGAGTAATGGCAACAGCGCCTGTGCGGTTGCGGTGACGTTCATGTTCTCTCCCGTTTAAATGCTAACAATGCCGGCCGCCGCGCGGCCGGTGGTTCAGAAAAAGTATTTGAATCTGGCGCGCAGGCCGTAGCGTTTGTCGTTATCGCCGTTGGCGATCTTGTTGTCGGCGTCGGCCTCCAGCATGGAGGCATAGGCGCCAAGATACAGATTAAAGTTCGGCATGTTCATGACGTTGGGGATTTGGTACGACGCATGAATGGTGTGAATGTCATAGCGTCCCGGTTCGCTGAGCGGGTTGTCGATCTGCGCCGTCATGCCGTCGGTGGAAAACTCTTTGATATTGTTATGGGCGTAGATATAGCCCAGCTCGAAGCGGCGCCACAGCACGTTGGCGCCGGCGGAGAAGTCCTGCTCGCCGGCCGCATCCAGATAGGCGGTGCTGAGGTTGGCGACGATGCCGTTTTCGGCGTCGTCCGCCAGACTGTTCCAGCTGAGCGTCATGCCGTAGCCGTTACGCTTGGACTGGTCGACCCACTGACCGCGGGCGTTCTGGTAGCCGTAGGCGTTGTTGACCACGTTACTTTCCATCGCCAGCGCGGCGCTGAAGCGATCTTTTTTCCAGGCGATGACCGGGCGCAGATAGGCGACGTTCTTTTTGTTTTCCAGCGTGTTGCCGTGATAGCTGTTTTCCTGGAACAGCGAGGTGCCGTCTTCCACCAGGGTGTTGAGCTCGAAATACCAGTCGCCGGCGTATTTGCTCAGCATCAGGTTGCCGCCGCTGCTGCTGCGACCGCGTCCCTCTTTCATCATGTAGATATAGCCGAAGCCGTCGGCGTACAGATCGTTGGCGGTGTTGCCGGAATACTCGATAAAGGTGTCCTGGTTGAGCGGGAACATATCGTAGGCTTCAAAACGGCCGACCTTGGCCTGCCAGTCCTGTTCTTTACCGAAGAAGAACGCGGCGTCGTCCAGATTCATTTTGCCGCTCATATCCGCCAGCGGCTGGACGCGGAAGCCGGAGAAGCGGCCGTCCGGGTTGCGGCGGTAGCCGTCCAGCCCGACCAGAATGCGACCGTTAATATCCCAGCGCTCGTGATCGCCGGGTTTCCAGTTTTTGTTGTCGCGGGTTTTCAGCGAGGTGAGCTGGCCGCTGCGGCTGGCGCCGTCGAGATTGAACTCCACATCGCCGTACAGTTTCAGATCGCTGAAATGGGTGAGCTGGAGGCCGGCGGCCGGCGGCGTAGCGTCGTCCTGCACTGCGGAGCTGCGCTTCGCCAGCTGCGTGCTTTGCTGCTCGACGTGCGCGGTGCGTTGCTCCAGGCTCCGGGCCTGCCGTTCGGCGTGTTCGGTGCGCTGCTCCAGGCTCCGGGCCTGCCGTTCGGCATGTTCGGTGCGCTGCTCCAGGCGCTGGGCTTGCCGCTCGGCGGCGGCGGCGCGTTTTTCGGCCTGCGTAGCCCGCAGTTCCGCCTGTTGCAGGCGCTGCTCCAGTGCGTTGAGGCGGGCCTCAATACTGTCGTTGGCGGCCAGCGCCGGGCCGGCGATGAATAATCCTGTCGTTACAGCCAGATAGCGTAGGTTTTTCATGGGTTCTATCATCCAGAAAGGTCATTATTATTGTTTGCTAAATTGCTAAACCGGTTTTTCTGGCGGAACGATAATCGAGAAGAGGAGAGGATGGCAATGAAGTTGGCTAACCCGATTCAGCTATTGTGATCGAGCGCGCATTTATCACGGGATGCGGGGGCGGGCGAGTGCCCACCCCGCGATCGTCAGGCGGGGTGCAACAGAAAAGCGGCCAGTTCACCGGCGTGCGGCAGGGCGGTCATTGCCCCTTTAGCGGTGGTCGCCAGCGCGCCGCAGGCCTGCGCCTGGGCAATAACTGCCGGCCATTCGTCTGCCTGCGGCAGGCGGCCGAGCGCGGACAGCGCGGCCAGCAAACCGGCCACGAAGGCGTCGCCGGCGCCGGTGGTGTCCACCGGCACTACCGGCGTAGCGGGGAAGTGGCGCAGTTCACGGCCGTCATGGACGCAAACGCCGTCTCCGCCCTGCGTCACCAACAGCAGACGCAGGGGGAAGTGGGCGAGTATCCAGTCGATGGCCGCATCCATCTCATTGAGATTGCTGATAAAGAACAGCTCGTCCAGCGAGATTTTCACCACGTCGGCCAGCAACAGCGCCTGCATCAGACAGGGGCGTAATTCCTCCGGCTGTCGCCAGACGTCTTCGCGGATATTGGGGTCGAAGCTGACCCAGCCGCCGGCGGCGCGGATGGCGGCCATGGCCGCCAGCGTGGTGCTGCGGCTTGGCTCCTGCGACAGGGCGATCGAGCAGGCGTGCAGCCATTCGCCGGCTTGAAAGGCCGGCAGATCGGCCGGCTGTAAAAACAGGTCGGCACTGGGGGTGACCATAAAGGTGAAGGAGCGCTCGCCGTCGTTGGTCAGATCCACCACTACGGTTGAGGTATGGTGCTCGGCGTCTGCGAACATCCGGGTGGTATCCACCCCTTCACTGCTCAGCACCTGGCGGAGAAATGCGCCAAAGCTGTCGTCGCCGACGCGGCCGATAAAACCGCTGTCGCCGCCCAGGCGGGCGATGCCGACGGCGACATTGGCCGGTGCGCCGCCGGGGCACTTAAGATAACTGTTTGAATTTTCAGGAACCAGATCGACAACGGCATCTCCCAGAACCCAGACACGGTTTGCCATGTTTTACCCCGTTATTGCTGTGGTTGATGGCGAGCTAAAATAGAAGAACCGGTTTAGCTATGCAACAGAAAAAATCGATGTCGTGCCGGAACGCCCGCTGCAGAGGGAGGTAGCGGGGCAGTGAAAGCGTGTGTGAGAACGACCGGGTGGCGTCAAACCCGTTTGCCGTAAGCCGTAAGGATGAAAATAAAATGTGACGCATCTGTGAGGATAATAAAGAGGTATTTTTAATTTTAAGTGAGAAAAATATAAATTTCCCTGTGATTCATTATTTTTATTTTCTGTTTTTATGCGTTGTTTTGGGTGTTTATCTATTTTGTGTGCTTCTCGTATTTATTTCGTGATGGCTTATAAGTTTTTATCTTTACTGTGACGCGTTTTTTAGACATTGCCTTGTTATTAATCTAAGTGATTTCTTTTTATTTTTCATGAATATTCTCGTTTGTTGCTTTGTCCCTTTCTTTTAGCGTTTACCCGCATGAAATCCGGGCGCTGATTGGCTATCATCCCCTTTGCTGACCCTTCAGGCTGATAGGTATAGGGCGTTTTCGTGCCGTGATGGCCGTTCGCCAACCGCTATTTGTCTGATTGAATGGAAAAATGACATTGGTCAGGTAGCGAATGGTTATTTAAGGATGATGGAATGAAAAAATCAGCATTGCTTGGCGTTATCGTTGTCGCTTTATCTACGCTTATGCCGGCGCAGGCAGAACGTCACACCGTGATTTTTGATTATGCGCGCGCTCAGCTTGATAATTTCAGCGACCTGGACGGCATTAATATTAAATATCGTTACGAGTGGGGGTCCGCCCTGAGCCTGATGAACTCTTTCACCGCGCTGGGCGGCGATAACCACAGCGTGAACGGCGGTAAAACCGAGCTGAATTATTATGCCTACAGCGTAGGGCCGGCCTACTACCTAAACCGTTATATAGTGATGTACGGGCTGGTGGGGCTAAGCCACAGCAATGTGAAAAACTCCGCCGCCTGGGTGGTGGAGCAGAGTAACGGCGGCCGGCGCGGCAGCCGCGGTGCCAGCTCCGGCTCGGCCTTTGCCTACGGCGCCGGCCTGCTGTTTACCCCCAGAGAAAATATCGTGCTGGACGTGGGTTATGAAGGCTCACAGATTGATATCGGCGGCCTGAACCGTGACGTCAATCTGTTTACCGTCGGCGTTGGCTACCGTTTCTGAGCGTGAGCCTGGCGATAAACTAGAAGAAGCAGCGTATCTCAGGGCTGGCCCATCAGCGGATCGCTGATGCTATGTCGGCCATTCTCAAGCCGCCCGGCCAGCCGGCGTAGCCAGCCTTGTTCATCCGTTACGCTAATATCATACCAACCGCCGCTGCGGCTGAGGTCAAGCAACAGCGAGCGCGTTGCGCCGGCCGGCAGCGAGATATGCTGCGCTTCCCGGTGGGTATAGGGGCAGCGCGCCAGAGTCACGTTCTGCGGCTGTGTTCCGGGGTTGAGTAAGACCAGGCGGACGCTCACTGTCTCCGGTACTGCCTCTAGACGCACCTCCGCCTGTGAACGCTGCAGGTTGCCGCGCAGCGCACGGTGAAACCCATTCGGCCCCAGCAACCACAGATCGTAATCCTCCGCAGCGTGCCAGTCGTCGCTCAGCGCTTTGCCCGCCTCGATGGTAAAGCGGCGCGGTATTTCATCCAGACGTTGTCGGTCGTAAACGTGGAGCACCGCCCCCTGACTGCCGTTATTGATCATATTCAGCGTCAGCAACTGCTGGCGGGGATAGCCGCTTGCCTCCACCTGTAGCTGATAGGGCAGCGCGCGTGACGGGCGGGCCTGGCGTTTTTGTTGTGGCTGCTGCTGCTGCTCGGCGGCGGGCAGCGGCACCTGGGGCAGTTTCTCTTGTCGCAGACGCAGCGCGTCGGCAGCATGGCGGGTGGTGGTGTGCAGCGCCGGCAGTTTTTCATTGTTGGGATCGATAAAGTTAAAGGCTGAGGTCAGGTCGCCGCAGACCGCCCGTCGCCAGTCGCTGATATTGGGTTCATGCACCTGGAAGCGTTTTTCCAGAAATTGCAGCACGGAGGTGTGGTCGAAGGCCTGAGAGTTCACCCAGCCGCCGCGGCTCCACGGCGAAAGCACCAGCATCGGCACCCGCGGGCCGGGGCCGTAAATGCCGGAATCCGGCGGTGGCTGATCCGTGCTGCCCGGCGGCGCCGGGTGCTGGAAGATTTCCGTTTCAAAAGGCACGGTGGATTTACCGGCAAAGCTGCCGTCGCTGCGCAGCGACGGCGCTGACGGGGAAGGCATATGATCGAAAAAGCCGTCGTTTTCATCGTAGGTGACGAACAGCACGGTTTTGCTCCACACCTCCGGCCGTTCGGTTAACGCATTAAGCACTTCCTGAGTAAACCATCCGCCCTGTACCGGGCTGGAAGGGTCGGGATGTTCAGAGTAGGCCGCCGGCGCGATCAGCCAGCTTACCTGCGGCAGTTTGTCCTGCTGTACGTCGTTGCGGAACCCGGCCAGCATCGCCTCCAGATCGCCGCTGCCGCCGGCCGGCAGGGTGTTGCCATTGCCTTTATACAGCGGTGCGACAGCATTGAGTTGTTCACTGTACGGCGCAAAATCCGTGAATTCTTTCGGCGGGTTGGCCGGATTGCCGGCCTTGATGCTGGCAGCACGGTACTGGCGAAAACCGGCCAGCGGGTTATCGCCGAAGTTATCCGGCAGGTATTGATAGACCTTCCAACTGACGCCGCTTTCTTCCAGACGTTCCGGGTAGGTTTTCCAGCGGTAGCCTTTGTCTGCGCTGCCGGGATGATCCCACTCGTTTACCACGACGGCGCTGTTATCCGGGCCGGGGCCGTTGCTGCCGGTCCACAGGAAAAGCCGGTTAGGGTTGGTGCCGGCGTGCATTGAGCAGTGATAGGCATCGCACAGCGTAAAGGCGTTGGCCAGCGCGAACTGAAACGGCAGTTCCGGCTCGCGGTAATAGCCCATTGACGTTGGCGTTTTGTGGCTGGGCCAGGCGCGCATCCGGCCGCTATCCCAGGCGGCGTGCGCGTCAGGCCAGGTGTGCGGAGTCCCGCTGACGCGCTGGGCGTTGCCGCGTTGTGCATCGAGATGATAAGGCAACACCAGCCGCTCCGTCCCTTGCTGCTGCCACACGCTGCGGCCGTCCGGCAGCGGAATGGTAAAGCGGTCGCTAAAGCCGCGGACGCCGGGCAGCGTACCAAAATAGTGGTCGAAGGCGCGGTTTTCCTGCATCAGAATCACCACGTGCTCCACATCCTGAATGCTGCCGGTGCGGTTATTGGCGGGGATCGCCAGCGCTTTGCGAATCGAGGCCGGCAGCAGCGAAAACGCCGAGCCAACGGCTGCCGCCTGTAACAGTTTTCTGCGCGAAAGGGTGGGCATGCGTCAGTAGACTCCCTGAAAGTGACGGTAAGGCCGGTATTTGCTGGCGGCATGACGGGCTGACGACATCAGCGGCGCCGGCGCTGGGCTATCGGTGGTAAGTTTAGCTTATCTGCTGATTAATAAAGGGAAGTGTTGTTTTTTTGACAAAATTGTGACGGTGCGCGTCGCCGCGCACCGCACAGAGAGGACGGGGGTTAAAACGGCGCCAGCGTTTCCGGGTTGACCGGCTGCGCCTTACCGTCAGACAGCATCACGATGCGCCCGGCGCTGCGGATGGTTTCCGGACGGTGGGCGATGATGATGCGGGTGATCGCCATATTGCGGATGGCGTCGTTGATGCGCATTTCCCTTTCTACATCCAGGTGGCTGGAGGCCTCATCCAGCACCAGTATCGACGGATTACGGTACAGCGCTCGCGCCAGCAGTACGCGCTGGTTTTGCCCGCCGGACAGCGATGAACCCATGTCGCCGACCAGACTTTGATAGGTCATCGGCATTTTCATAATATCATCATGGATTTGCGCAATTTTAGCCGCCTGTTCGATACGTTCCTGATCGGCTTCCTGACTGAAGAAACAGATATTATCGGCGATCGAACCGGCAAACAGAATGTCATCCTGCATCACGCAGCCGATGCGTTCGCGGTATTGGTACAGCCCGACGTCCTGAATATCGACGCCATCGATCAGAATACGGCCGGAGACCGGCTGGAGCAGCCCCAGCAGCAGCTTGGCCAGCGTGGTTTTACCCTGGCCGGACGGCCCGATCAGCGCGACCGATTCCCCCGATCCGATTTCGAACGAGCAGCTATCCAGAATCATCGGTTCGGTCTCGGCATAGCGGAACGACACGTTATCCAGCGTGATCGTCGGTGGCTGGGGTGAGACGTTGCCAGGACCTTCCGCCTCGTGACGGCCATCTTTTTCCTGCTCGGTCAGCACGATATCCGCCAGACGTTCGCCGTGCAGCCGCAGCATGCGAAAATCGATCCAGGCGTCCACCAGGCCAGAGCCGCGTGAGATGAACTGGTCGGCGAATGACATAAAGCCTATCAGCATACCGGCGGAGAAGTTGCCGTCCAGCACCTGCAGCGCGGCCAGCCAGACCAGCGCGATACGGCCGATGCTGGCGATAATGCCGTGGATGGTGCTGAAGCCGATGCTCAGACGCTGCACGACGATATTCTTGTTGGTGGTTTCTACCAGCGCATTGGCGTAGCTGCTGACGCGGATATCCTGCCGGTTATTCAGCTTCAGGGTTTTGGCACCGCGCACCGATTCCAGCAGGATCGACTGCGCCTTGGCGGCGGTGATGATGTGGTCTTCGTTGGCGTTGCGAAACGGGCGATAGGCAATCCAGCGGATGGCGGCATACAGCAGGAACTGCAGCACCACCACCGCGGTGAGCATTCTGTTATAGGTGAACAACACGCCGAGCGTGACGATCGCCATGATGCCGTCCAGCACCGAGCTGATAAAGCGCGTCGTCAGCGTCTCTTGAATGGTGCTGACCGAGCCGAAGCGGGAGATGATATCGCCCACGTGGCGCGATTCGAAAAACGACAGCGGCAGCCCCAGCAGATGCGAGCAAACGTTGGTGGTCCACTGTACGTTCAGCAGGCTGGAGAACCAGGTCATCACCCAGGAGCGCAGGGCGGTGATCAGGTTTTGGAACAGGAAGACGAAAATAAAGCCGACGCTCAGCAGCGTCAGCAGATCGCGGTCGTCGGAGACCAGCACCTGATCCATCACCCACTGCATATAGAACGGCGTAATCACGCCGAACACCTCCAGCGCCACGGACAGCAGTAATATCTGGGTTAACGCGGCGCCGATGCCGGTGACGCTGCCGATCAGGCGGAACATCGACAGCGACTGTTTCTCCACCGCCGGCTTGAACGATGCGGACGGCAACAGTTCCAGCGCCACGCCGGTGAAGCAGTTGGACACCTCCTTCATTGAAACCACGCGCACCCCGCTGGCGGGGTCGTGAATGATGATGGCGTTTTTCTTCACCTTTTTCAGCACCACAAAGTGGTTCAGGTTCCAGTGCAGAATGCAGGGGCGGCGCAGCTTATCCAGCTCTTCGATCTCCAGACGCAGTGCGCGGCCGGCCATGCCCAGGCTGCCGGCAACGCGCATCACGTCGGCCAGCGTGGCGCCTTTCATTGAAGTAGAGAAGCGACGGCGCAGGCTGATCATGTCGATGTTGTATTTATAGTAATTCACCACCATCGCGACGCAGGCCAGGCCGCATTCGGCCGCCTGCGACTGCTGGATCACCGGCAGCCGTCGGCCGAAGCCGAAGTGAAGGTTCTTTAAAAATTCCATTGGAAAAATATGACTCCCTGTTAAAAAGCGCAGTGATTACAAGCGGTGGCCCAAAGCGTAGAGAGGCTCAAATACCCACTCGATGATCCGTCGCTTCTCAATCAAAAAATCTGCCTCCAGCTTGATGCCCGAGCGCAGCGCAACGTCCTTGCCGTACAGGTTGATGGATTGTTTGTCGAGTTCGACCACCACCTGATACAGCCGCTCGTGCACGTTTGAGTCGCCGGTGATGGCCATCACTTCCTGCGGAGAGAGCGCAGCGGTCGACACTTCGAGCACCCGCCCGCGCTGGACGCCGAATTTTTGATAGGGGTAGGCTTCATAGCGCAACATCACCTGTTGCCCCGGATTGATAAAGCCGATGGCGCGGCTACTGACCATGATTCTGGCCTGCAGCCGGCTGCCTTGCGGCAGGATGTAGAGCAGCGGCTGGCCGCTGGCGACCACCTGCCCCTGTTTGACCAGCGTGGCGCCGATGGTGCCGGTTTCCGTCGCCTTGATATAGACGGCGCGATGCGACTCGTTCTCCGCCAGGGCGCGATCCACCTCCGCCTGACTGCGGTCGATTTCATTTTGCCGTTTGGAGAGGGCGAGCGGCAGCTCCCGCAGCTGCTGGCGCAGGGCGATAATCTTCTGTTCCAGATCCATCACCAGCCGGTCGGCGTCCTGCAGCCGGGCACCGACTTCCAGCACGGTGTTCTGCTGTTCATCCACCTGCTGGTTAGAGGCAAAGCCCTGATTGCGCATCTGCTGCAGCTTATGCATCTGGCTGCTGGCCAGGTTCAACTGCTGCCTGCGCTTGGCCTGCTGCTTTTGCAACAGCTCGACCTGCGACTCCAGCGAGCCCAGCTGTTTTTTCAGGCCGCCCATGGTTTCGGCATGCATGCGGTATTCGCTCTCCCGTTCAGACTGCAGCCGTTCATTTTGCAGCGTCAGCTGGTCGTGAACGAACAGGCGGGTCTGCCCCATGGCGGTGGACAGCTCCGAGGAAATGGTCATCAATACGCTGTGTTGGATGACCTCGCTGCCTTTTTCCACCTGCATGTCGGTGATGGTACCGGCAACCGGCGCGGTAATGTTGTAAATACCTTTGCTGGGCAGCAGGCTGCCTATCGCGGTCTCTTTCTTGGTGTAACTGCCGAACACGATAAACAGGACGATCAGGGTAACCAGGCAGCTCGCCAGGGAGATAACCAGCCAGCGGTATGGCGGTGAATAGAGAGAAACGGTCCCCATGACCTTGTTGTTATTGGCATCCAGCGCTTCCTGGCGAAAAAGTGACTGTGTCATCCTGAATCCTGGCGAAAAGTTATTGCGAGCAGCTAATCTGCGCGATGGCGTTATGGCCGAGTTCGCCGGTTGCCCTGGCCTGAGCAACCTTGGCCATCAGCAGTTTGTAACGCGCCTCGGCGTTGTTTTTTACCGCTTCGTAGTAACTTTGGTAGGCGTTCAGTTCATCCATTTTGGTGCGCAGTCCCAGTTTTTTTCCGGTGGCGGTAGAGCGGATTTTGCTCTGTTCCGACTGGATCATCCGCTGGGTAGAGGTCACCAGCGAGCGGCTGTTGGTCACGTTCAACAGGGCGTTGTGCAGCTCTTCCTTCACTTTCTGCTGGGCATCGATCAGGCTGTAGCGCGCCTGCTCGCGGGTATAGACCGCCTCTCGTGATTGCGACATCTGCCGGCCGCCGCTGAAAATCGGCACGGAGACGGAGATACCGAGGTTGGTATTGGTGGTTTTTGAGGTACTGCCGAACATCTCGTCGAGCAGGTTGCTGTCTTCGGCCCGGCTCCAGTTGGTGCCGTAAGAAGCCTGGAAATTGACCGTCGGCATATGGGCGCTGTGCGCCTGATAGACGCCGGTTTTGGCGATTTCCCACTGGGCGCGCGCGCTGCGGATCTGGCTGTTGCGGGCCAGCGCGTGCTGGTAGAGATCCGGCTCTTTCCCCGTCTGCGCGCCCTGCAGCAGGCAGGCGGCGCTAATCGGGGCGATGGCGTCGTGCTCCAGGCCGGTCAGTCGTCGGTACTTGGTGGCAGCGGCGCTCAGATTATTGTGCGCCTCAATTTCCTTGGCGCGGAACAGATCGCGGTTAGCCTGCGCTTCATCGGCGTCGACGCGGGTGGCGTTGCCCAGCGATACCGCCAGCGTGGTCTGCTGCAGCTCGTTTTCATACACCTGCGTGGCCGCCCGCGCGGCCTGATAAACCTCGTTCTGATACAGCACGGCGGCATATGCGTCCGCTACGTCATAGGCCAGCGTTTCCTGCGCACGCAGCAGCTCAATATCGGCGCTGTCGGCTATTGCCTTGCCGCGCAGGTAGTCGGCATATTTGGACAGGTCGAACAGCGGCTGATTGAGCGAGATGGCGTAATTATGGCGCGAGACTTTGGCGGCGTAGGTTGCTTTAGGCTGGTCCTGCTGGTTGTAGCCGCCGTCCAGCTGGATGGTCGGCAGCAGGCCGGCCAGGCCCTGGCTGCTTTTTTCATTACCTGCCAGCTGGCGATACATTGCCGCCTGCAGTTCCGGGTTGACGGCGCCGGCGTTGCGGATGGCCTCCAGCAGGGTGGTGGCGCTCACGCCGAAGGGTAATAAAGCGGAAGCCAATAACAGCGGTTTAAGGCGGAACAATCCTTTGATTAAATGCATATCGTAGTCCATGTTAATCGTGCAGTCCGTGCATAGATTTAAGTAATCACCGAAGATATTCATTCGAATGAGATAAATAGAGAAAATAAGCGCGCCGACGTTGCTTTGGTCATAAAATTAACGTCTTACCAAACGCTTATTAATAACTTGATTGATATTTATCGTGTTATGTATAAATATTTTAAATATGTTCAAGCCATGCGAGTATCTCCGCCGTTGATAAAGGCGGCTTGCTGATTTTTGTTTTATTTTCAGTGTGTTCTACTGATTTGTTGCGCAGAGAATAATACTAAAAAAACAACGCTGTCAATAACCTGCACTTTTAACCGTAAAGCTCTTATTTTTCATAAGAAACATCCGTTCTATTTCTGTTTTTATATTTGTTTTGTTTATTGTCACTTACGCGTTGTGATGGGTTGTTTCTGGTTTTAGTGCGTTTTTTATCGGTGAAAAAGAGAAGGGCGGCATGTGATTTATCCATAACGACAGCGCGGTGCGCCAACGCCCCGGATCGTTCATCATGGGCGGTGTTATCCGGCTATAATTTCAGGGGTTGCTTGAAACCTCATCGATAAAAAGGAGTTAGCCTATGTTGAATATAGGAAATAATCATTTATCCGCGCTCGATCCGCTGTTGGTGAAAAAACAGCGCCGGCTGCTGCTGGCGCTCTCGCTGCTGTTGCTGGTGGCGGGGCTGTTCTGTTTGTTCAGTCCTTTCGCGTCTGGTGCGGCGCTCAGCGTGGTGATGGGGGTCTTCTTGCTGCTGAGCGGGATCGGCATGATCGTCGGCATGATTGTTAACCGAGCGCAAAATACCTGGCCAATGATCGGCGGTATTCTATTGGGTATCGCCTATCTGATTATTGGCTACGTGTTTATCACCAGCCCTGCCGTCGGCATCTTTACCATGGCGATTTATCTGGCGGCGCTGTTTGCGTTGGGGGGCGTATTTCGCCTGCTGGCCGGTTATCAGCTGCGTGCGCTCCCGGGCAACGGGATCCAGTACGCGATCGGCGTGTTGGATCTGGCGATCGCCTGGATGTTGCTGAGCGCCGATGCGGCCACCTCGGTGGTGCTGGTGACCACCATTGTCGGGATTGAAATGCTGTTCAGCGCCTTTGGCCTGTTTATGGTCACCCGCCGTTTCAGCGCCAGGTGAGCAAATATCAGCGGTAACAAGAAGCTGCCACAGTGTCTGATAAAAGACCGTAACGAGATGATAATATTATGGAATTCAAGGATTATTATGCCATTTTGGGCGTTAAGCCTGAAGACGATCTCAAGGCGATAAAAACGGCCTATCGCCGCCTGGCGCGCAAATACCATCCTGACGTCAGCAAAGAGCCGGACGCCGAGGCAAAGTTTAAGCAAGTTGCCGAAGCCTATGAGGTGCTGAAGGACGAAGAAAGCCGCGCGGAATACGATCGACTGCGCCAGCACCGTAACGATCCGCATTTCGGCCGGCAGGCGCAGCACAACGACAATTACAACGCAGAAGACTTCTCCGACATCTTCTCCTCAATGTTCGGCGAACGTGCGCGCGCGCGTCAGCAGCGCCAGCACCATGCCATGCGCGGCCAGAATCTGGAGATTGAAGTGGCGGTATTCCTGGAGGATATCTTTGCCGAACAGACACGCACTATCAGCTATCACGTGCCGGTATATAACGTGTTTGGTCTGGTCGAGCAGGAGATCCCGAAAACGCTCAACGTGAAAATACCGGCCGGGGTCAGGGAAGGGGAGCGTATTCGCCTGAAGGGGCAGGGATCGCCGGGGATCGATGGCGGTGCGAGCGGCGATCTCTATCTGATCGTACGTATCGCGCCGCATCCGCGCTTTGATATCGTCGGCGACAATTTGGAAATCGTCTTGCCGCTGTCGCCGTGGGAAGCCGCGTTGGGGGCCAAAGTTTCCGTGCCGACCGTCCAGCAGCAGATTCTGCTGACTATTCCCGCCGGCACGCAGAGCGGGCAGCGTCTGCGCATTAAAGGCAAAGGCCTGCCGGGCAAAGGACAGACGGCGAGCGGCGACCTGTACGCGGTGGTGAAAGTGGTAATGCCGCCGAAGCCAGACGCGCAGAGCGCAGCGCTGTGGCAGCAGTTGGCGGAAGCGCAGTCAGATTTCGATCCGCGTAAAGAGTGGGGTAAGTAATATGACCAAAGTAAATATCACGTTTACGCTGACGGAGTTTTGTCTGCACGCCGGCGTATCGCAGGATGAACTGGTCGAAATCGTCGGGTTGGGGGTGATCGAACCTTGTCAGCCGGCCGACGACGAGTGGCTGTTTGACGATGGCGCGCTGGCGGAATTTCATCGCGCGCAGCGGCTGCATCACGAACTGGCGCTGGACTGGCCGGGGATTGCGGTGGCGCTGACGTTGCTGGATGAAGTCGAACAGCTGCGCAGGGAGAATCTGCAGCTGCGGCAGCGGCTGGCGCGTTTTACGGAAAATGTTTGAATAACCCGCCGGCGCGGCACGCCACGCTGGCAGGTTGATAACATGAGTTAGCGGAAAATGGCGCGGCCGATAGCCTGCGCCCTTTCCAGACAGGCTTCCGGGCTGCCCATTTCCGGCATCAGCAGTACTTCGCGGGTCAGCAGCGGCGCGCCGCAATAATCGAAAATACCGTGGCCTATCTGGGTGTTGAAAGCGTCGGCGTAGCCGCGTTTGACAAAGGTCTGCCGGTTAACCGCCCCCAACGCCACCAGATGCACCGGCAGGTGCGTCAGTTTCTTCACCACGGTGTCGCCGGAGGTGTCGTCATAGGCCCAGCCGTTGGTAAATACGCGATCGATCCAGCCTTTCAGCAGGCCCGGCATCGACCACCAGTAAACGGGGAACACCAGTACCAGCGCATCGGCGCGGTCGATACGCGCCTGTTCGGCGAGCACGTCGGGCGGGACGGCGCCGGTTTGCTGAAACGCCGCCATATCCGCGGCGGAAAACGTCGGGTTGAAGCCTTCCTGCGTCAGGTCGGCGATGTCAACGGTGTGCGCCGGATCGGCCGCGGTGATGCCCTGGGCAATGGCGGCGGCGCTGCCGTGCGTCAGGGAGTGCTGCAAAGGGTGAGAAACGACGATCAGTGCATGCATAGGAAGACTCCTGTTGCCATGAAACGGGAACGGTCGTAGTGTTGAAGTCTCACGGTAACCTACCAATGGTAAGTTACTTTTAGTATATAGTGCCGTCGACAACAGGAGCCACCGTATGGCCACAGAGCCTGCACGCCGGCGTCTATCGCGGGAAGAGCGTCACGCCCAGCTGATAGACGTGGCATGGCGGATTATTCGTGAAGAAGGGACGGCAGCGCTGACCCTCGGTCATCTGGCGCAACAGGCCGGCGTCACCAAGCCGGTGGTCTACGACCATTTTACCAACCGTTCCGGTTTGTTCGCCATGTTGTACAAAGAGTTCGATCGCCGTCAGACGGCGCTGATGGATGATAATATCTGCCGGGCGGCACCGACGCTGGAACCGCGGGCGGCGGTGGTCGCCGCGTCCTATATCGAGTGCGTCCTGCAGCAGGGGCGTGAGATGCCCAGCGTGATGGCGGCGCTGACCGGCACGCCGGAGCTGGCGCAGATCCGGCAGGAATACGCCGCCGGCTTTACGGAAAAATGCCGTGCACTGTTTGCCCCATTCTGTGACGGTCAGCCGCTGCGCGACGCGGCGCTGCGGGGGATGCTCGGCGCCGCGGAAGGGTTGTCCGATGCCGTGGTGAACGGCGTGGTGAGCGAGCAGCAGGCCAAAGATGAGCTGTTTCAGGTGATTATCGCCATGGTGCAGCGTTGCTGCACTCTGGCTGAGGGAGGTGAGCGGGATGAATAAGTCGACAAAAGCTGCACTGGTGTGGGGAGGTCTGTGCGCCATCCTGCTCTATCGCACCTTGCCGGCGGGTGTGATGATGTCGTGGCAGGTTTTCCGGCAGTATGACATTCCGGTGATGCAACTGGTCGTCAGTGTGCTGATGCCGCTGCTGCCCGCGCTGGCGCCGCTGGGCTGCTTTCTCGCATTACGCACGACGGCGGCGGAGCGCTGGCTGGCGGTGGTTATCCTGCCGATGGTCGCCTGGCTGGCCAGCCATGTGATACTGATTGTACTGTTCTATTTTATCGCCGTGAAAAGCGGCAACGTACCGCCGTA
The DNA here is from genome assembly GCF_014298095.1 of Serratia sp. JUb9. Classification (NCBI taxonomy): domain Bacteria; kingdom Pseudomonadati; phylum Pseudomonadota; class Gammaproteobacteria; order Enterobacterales; family Yersiniaceae; genus Serratia; species Serratia sp. JUb9. Next base: position 665,504 of record NZ_CP060416.1, read on the forward strand.
TTCCGAGGGGCTGTCGGCCATGATGCTGCGCATGCTGAATATCGGCTGGCTGAGCAGCATGCTGGTCGTCGCGTTGACGATTGCAGCCTGCGGCTACGCGTTCTGGCGTGAAAGCCGGCGCTAATCCTGCACCAGGTAACGCCCCGGCGTTTTACCTAACGCTTTTTTAAACATGGTGATAAAGGCGGTGGGGGAGTCGTAACCGAGTTCATAAGCGACGTTCTGTACCGATTCTCCCAGCACCAGCATCCGTACGGCGACCATCAGCTGCAGCTGATGGCGCCACTTGCCGAACGTCATGCCCGTTTCCCGCCGAATAAACCGCTCAAAGCTGCGGTCGCTCATCGCCATCTTCTGCGCCCACTCGTGCAGCGTACTGCGGCTGCCGGGCGCCAGCATGATTTCATCCGCCAGCTGTTTGATCTTGGCATTGCCGCTGATTGGCACATGCAGATGCCCGACCGGCATTTGCGCCAGTTCGTGCATCATCACCGCCGCCAGACGGCCGGTGGGGCTGTCGGTGACGTAGTCCGCCGGTAGTGTGGCGAAGTGTTTGATGATTTCACGCAGCATCGGGCTGATTTGCAGCGTACAGCACTCGTCCGGCATGCCGGGATAGTTTGGCTCGACGAACAGCAGATAAATATCTACATCGCCCATTGCCCGGTTGCTGTGCTCCATCCCGCCAGGGATCCAGACGGCGTGGCCGGTCGGCACCATCCAGTAGGCTTTGGCGACCTCACACACCAGGCCGCCGCGCAGCGGCAGGATCAACTGGCCCTTGCGGTGATGATGAAACGGCATAGCCCGACGCGTTTCCGTGGCGGAGATGTGGAGCGCCACCGCCTGGCTGGTGTTGGTGTCAGGATCGAACTCTTCGTAGCTTTGCAGTAGCGACATGGTAAATGGCCAAATTTAGAGATTAATTGCAGTTATATAAATATCACCACTCATTATCAAAATTTTATAATACTTCTACTCCAGTTACAGGGCCTGTAATCCTAGCGATGCGTTACGCGAGCAAGACGTCATGCTGGAAATCAACTCAGCGAATAACATTATGAAATTATTATCCTTTCGTGTGAAAAAGTCCCATCTTCTGCTAGTGGGCATACTGCTGGTGGCCGCCAACCTGCGGGCGCCTTTCACCAGCCTGGCGCCGTTGCTGGACGCCATCCGCCTCGATTTTTCCCTGAGTGCGGTACAGGCGGGCCTGATACAAACCCTGCCGCTGCTGGCATTCGCGCTGTTTTCGCCGCTGGCCGGCAGCATTGCCGTTAAGTATGGCATTGAACGGGTGATTTTTGTGGCGCTGCTGCTGATTGCCGCCGGTATCGGTTACCGTTCTTACGGCGGTCTGTTCGGCGTGTATGGCGGCACGGTGCTGATCGGTCTGGGTATCGCCATGGGCAACGTATTGCTGCCCAGCCTGTTAAAACGCGACTTTCCCCAGCGGGTAGCGAGCATGACCGGGTTGTACGCCCTGATTATGGGGGTTGGCGCCGCGTTAGGCTCGGCGGCCGTGGTGCCGCTGTCGCAGGTACCGGCGCTGGGCTGGAACGGCGCATTGTTCGCCATGCTGCTGTTCCCGCTGTTGGCGGTGGTGGTCTGGTTTCCTCAGCTTTCCCACGGCGCAGCGCGGCTGGCGCAGAGCGGTGGGGAGCCGCCGCAGCGGTCCGGCGGGGTATGGCGTGCCGCGCTGGCCTGGCAGGTGACGCTGTTCCTGGGGCTTAACTCGCTGATTTATTATGTGGTGGTCGCCTGGCTGCCGTCGATTTTACGTTATCAGGGCTTCAGTGCTGAGCAGGCGGGATCGCTGCACGGTGTCCTGCAGTTGGCGACTGCCGTCCCGGGGCTGTTTACCGGTCATTTGCTGGCGCGGATGAAGGACCAGCGGGCGATTGCCGTCACGGTATCGCTGCTGGCCGCTGCCGGTCTGTTGGGGCTGCTGGCGCTGCCTGCTTTCGCGACGCTGTGGGTGGTGTTATTCGGTATCGGTGCCGGCAGCACCATTATTCTGGGGCTGGCGTTTATCGGTCTGCGTTCCGGCACGCCGGCACAGGCCGCGGCGCTCTCCGGTATGGCGCAGTGCGTCGGTTACCTGCTGGCCGTCGGCGGGCCGCCCGGCGTCGGGCTGCTGTATGACGCCACCCACAGCTGGCATGGCCCGCTGTTGATCTGCGCGGCGCTGGCGCTGGTGATGGCGTTGGTGGGCTACCTGGCCGGGCGCGATCGCTGTTTGGCACAGGCTGATACCACGGCAGCGGCGTCGTTGAACGAAGGCTGTTTATCCGAAGAGGAAAGATAAATCGCGGCCATGACTCGGTGAAATAATATGCGGTGTGCTATGTTGGCAGGGCGGCTGTTGACTGACGCCGCTTCACTTTCTCGGAATACATCAGTCATGGAGGTTGTATGAGGAAATATGTTTTATTGACGTGTGCACTGTTATTACCGTTTTCTTCTCTGGCAATGTCTTCGGCTTCTTCATTGCAAAAAAACAAGGACGCGGCGGCGGCTTATTGCGATGCGCAATTTACAGTGGTAAAGAGTGCCTGGTCGGAGAGCAATGACGATGAAAATATTGCACGCTCTATCGCCCAGCTGGAACAGAAGGGTTATCAGTTAGCGGATTTTGGTATTGATAAGGAAGAATATACGCGTGACGTGAAAACGGCCATTGCCGGCGTGCGTGATAATAAGTCTGCCTATCATAATCAACAGGACGAGTTTAATCGCGCGCTGGTTTCGCAGATTGAAGCCTGTAAAGTACAAGCAGAGCATCGTTTAAACAGTAAATAATATCTTTTGCTTTCTCTGAGCGCGCGATACTATCGGGCGCTTTTTTTTCCTGATTGTTATGTGTTATTGCACGCCTGTAATTACAGGTGGTATATCAGCTGATATAGATTTATCGGTTCGGTTAGAAAAATCCTTTTTATATTAGGCGTATTTAATATACGCCTATTAGTTCACCTTTTACCGGCAGTTCTTGAACGCCTTTCATTCTTTTGAAAATGTCACTGATATTTTTCAGCCCCAGTTTTGCTAACGCATTAAGTTTATGCGCGCTGATGGTTTTAGATTGAATGCCATAGCGTATTGTCAGCCTGTTACTGGAATCACCGCACAGCACATCAAGCAATATTTGGCTTTCACGGTAAGACAGCGTACCTTTCGGTGGTGATTTCCAGCTCAGTTCCTCTTTCAGCGTATTGAAAATATAGTAGCTTAGCTGCTCCAGCGGCTGCCGTTTGCTGATAACCCCTTTGTAGTGTGGGTGGCTGCAGCAAAGTTGATGATAAAAATCAGTGGCTTGTTCCACCATCAGCCAAAGGTCGATGCTCAGCCTGCGGCAATGCTTCAGGCACTCTCTGATCAGGATAAAGCTGTCCTGAATATCCGCCTGGCTGCCGGCCGGTGAGAGCAGCAGCGTATCGACGTTGGTCGTCGCCAGAATATTTTCCAGTTCTGTTTTATTGCCGGCTTCCAGAATAGATTGCGGCATGGTTCCCTTGGCTAATAATAATTGCCTGACGGCTTGCCGGAAGTAACTGTTCTCATCAAAGATTAAGATATTCTTCATCGTGGAATTTGCTCCATATCATTAAATTAACAAACTGATAAATATGTCACGTCCTGTCTGTGACATACGGGAAACTACGCCGTGGCTTTACCACTGGCGTAGTCCTTTAATTCATGCTTTCCATTTAATCCAGATAGGCGATAATCCAGGCCGTACCTTTTATCGTTCCTTCACCGCTGAGGTTACTCAGTTCACTGGTGATACGGAAAGTTTTACTGGTATCGATATTTGTGGAAATTTCTTTCCCCTGCAATCCGCTGCTGGTATCGCTAATGGTTAATTTACTGCTGGCGCCAACGCTGCCATCTGTATGAAAGAGATTTAAATCTCCGTCGGCATTTTCTTGATAGTTGATGGTTATTGTCGTATTAACCGGGTTTAAGCAGGTATAGGTAAGTTCGGCAAACGCTTTATCGTAAGTATTATCCGACGACAACATTCCGTGATCTAATTCTATCGCGTTTGGGTAGGTATTACAATACGCTGGTATGGTAATTTGACCGCCGGTTAAGTTTATCGGAATAGTATATTTTGCCGGCTTGTAATTCCCAGGTTCGGTGGTGTCAAATCGGCGTGAGTATCCCCCCAATTGAAAGGCTGGTATCGTAATTACCCCGTCAATGGTTTCCCTGTCCAAGTAAAAATCCAGCTTTATTGGAAAAGCATTGGTCAGAGAGCTGGCGGGATAGGCATCATTCGGTGAATTCAGATCACAAACAGTTGTAAGCCCGTCTCCCCAGTTTGATGTAGGCACGGTGGAGCTTACCTCTACCGAGAGGTTGTTGTTTATTTTGAAGCGCCCGGTCGCGGAGTCTTGCGGTAAGTCGATAAATATCCGTTGTCTGCCAAAGGCGTTATGCAAGTTGCGATCGCCGCAATGCACCGTACCGGTGACAGTCGTCGCATCGATAGCAAAGCTGGCGATATGTCCTAGTGTTACATCGCCCGTCGTGTCAATGGTCACGTTGGATGCAGCGTCAATGGCGGTAACATCGTAGGCGGCGCCGGCGGTGAAGCTGGCACCCAGCAGCAGGGCGTGCGCAACGACGGCGCGAGGATTAAACAATGGCATAGATTGTGGTGACTCCAGCGAATTAACTGATTAGCGCTGCGCTTGTGCGCGGCCGTTACAAATAGTGCAAGATGACGTTGGCCGAGGCCTGAAAATACCCGCCTTCCAGCTCATTTTTATCGCCCTGAGCGACCAGTTGCGCCGTCAGAATCAATTTGGCATCTGCGATTCCATCACCCTGTTGGAGCCATTGGGAAACGGGCACCCATTGGTTCAGCGTGACGGGGTTGCTGTCGACAAGGATGGCAATGCCCAAATTTTCCTTCGAAGTTGCCAGCACATGGCTACCCATCGCTGACAGCACGCCATAACCGCTTGGTTTAACATAAAGATTCAATATTTTTCCTGGGGTGACTTTGTTGTTGCATGCAAACCATAAATTCACGTTTTTTGCCGCATTGGCTGTGTCCAAATCGGCGGTAGGCACTTCACCGAAATCGACGGCTAACAGGTCGTCATGCAGTCCCTCTGTCCATTCCCCCATACCTGCCATGATGTAACATGCCGGTTTGACGAGTGTCGCTTTGACCGTAATCGGTACGTCTGCCAGGCAGCCGGCGCACCAGAAAAGCAGCCCGATGCCGTACCACCCGAGAGGATGCCTGATACGAGAATTGTCCTTTCCTTACATGCTGTTGCTCCTTGCCATCATCACAGATAGCTCATTTCAAACGTCACCGTGGCGCTGTAGTCCCCGGGATTGACGGCGTTGCGATCGACGGCCTGCGGGTAGACATCAAACAACAGCTCGTTGGTGCTGCCGATGCCCGTCTGGGTAATAACGCCCGCCTTGAACGGCACTTCCGGCACGATCGGCTGGCCGTCGGCATTATTCAGCCCCAGCACCAGACCGGTGCCGCCGTCGGTGGCGAGCATGGTCAGGCCGTCGATATTCACGGTCTGCGGGCTGTGAAACACCATTTGCACCTGTTTGTTCAGCGTCGCGGCGCTGCAGTCTTTGAAGCGTAGGGCGAAGCGGGTGGCCGGGCCGCGGCCGTAGTGCTGGAAATATTTGATCGACAGCAGCGGCAGCTCGACGAGCTGCGCGTCCTCCGCCGAGTCGTGGATACACTGTTTCTCCAGCAGCGTGCCGCTGAATGTCAGATCGATTGGGTTTTTCGCCATTGCGTCCCCCATAGAACCGATAGCAGATAACAGCGCGATACATATTCCCAGATACCGGTTCATGGCCGGTCCTCCTTACACTCTTGCCGGGCGGGGATCCCGCCGCGATCGTTAACTGTTTTTCACCGTGCACTGCGCGGCGCTGCAGCTGAATGTCAGCGTAGGGCGGCCGCCGTAATCGTTGATATAGGTCAGATAAGGCGTGGCGTAGTGCTGGCCGGCGACCTTGACGCTGCTTTTCGGCGCGATCATCACCGATTTGAATTCGCCTTTGACGGACTGTTCTTTAGAGCCGCCCAGGCCGATAATCGTGATGTAGTACGGCGTCGGGTTTTCAACCCGGTAGCCGCCGCTTTCGGCGTGCAGCACCAGTTTTTCCTGCCAGACCGCGTTCGGCGCGGTGATGATCCCCTTCGGGCGGTAGAACAGTTTGATCTTCGACTGCAGCGCGATCTGCAGTACGTTGGGCTTATCGCTGCGCGGCGGCACTTCACGCAGGTTCACATAGAACAGTGACTCCCGGTCCTGCGGCAGTTGCTGTGCCAATGGCGTGGCGGAGATGCGCAGCATACTTTTGGCGCCCGGCTCCAGCCTTTGTACCGGCGGCGTCATCACCAGCGCGCCGGTGGTCATCTTTTTCTGCTGCTCATCTTCCAGCCAGGCCTGAGCCAGGTAAGGCAGATTTTTGTTTTCATTGCTGATGTTCAGGCTGATGGCCTTTTGATCGCCGTTAAACACCACCCGGGTTCTGTCCAGAGCGACGGCGGCCTGCGCGTTAGCCGTGGTAAATAAAAGGCCGAGAATCAGGGTGATGCCGGCAACCTGTTTGTTCAGTGTTTGCATATTGACTTCTTTACTCCATGGGTTGACGGTAAAAACCGTAAATAAATTATTTAGTTACAGCGCCAGCGGCGGCAGTCCGCCGACAGGGCAGCAACAGGTTTTGCTCGTTAATGGCAGACGGCAGAACCGCTAGACACTGGACGCTGTCGTTCCAGACCAGGCTCAGCGTCTCTTTCGGCGTAATGCCGCTCAGCCAGGCGATGCCCGCGTCACCGACAATGCCGACTTCCTGGTTTTTGCTATTGCGCACCACGGCGCCAAATGGCGGCGAACCGCCGTCTGCCAGCCGGAAGGTGGCGAACGCCTTGCTGCCTTGCAGCAGGCCAAAGCGCTGGTAGCCGATGGCGCCGTCGGTCAGCGCGGTTTCCACCACGCTTTTCTTCGCTTCGACATCGTCAGCAAGCGTGCTGACATCGATGCGGGTGGTGGTGCGGTAGTAACTGTTGACGTCGCTCACCACGCCGATCCCCCAGGCGTTGCTGACCACGCGGCCGCCGTTGATCGGTACGCCGCCGATGCCGTCGGTATCCACCATCAGCCGGGTGCTGCCGTTGTTGCCGCCGGCGTGCATCGCCACGCCGCGCGGCGTGGCGGTGATGCCGCCCGTGGCGCTGAGCCCCAGCGAACGGTACTGCGCGCCGTCGATCGCACCGTTGACGCTCAGCTTGCTGCGCGCGCCGTTATGGGTATACATACCGCTGACCTGGGCGCGTGATTCCTGGTTACCGCCGTGATCGACGCCGGCGTTGATGTTGTAGCTGTCCAGCCCCAGCCGGTCGTAATAGCCGATCCGGTGCCCGTATTGCCCCCGGTTATAGCTGCTGTTGTAGCTGACGGTGCCGGTGCCCATCGGCAGCGATAGCATCAGGCTGAATCTGTTCTCATCTTGCCCGCGGTATTGGCTGCGCATGGCCGTGGCGGTCAGCGAAGCGCTGCGCATTTTCAGCGCCGGCAGATCAAACGTGGTGCCGATATTGGCGCCATACTGTTTGGTGCTGCCGCGATCCCAGTAGGTCTGATGCTCGTAATTCAGCCCCAGAGAGACGTTGTCAAAGCTCTTGTTGACGTTGATCTGGTAGCGCTCTTTTTGGTGGTTAGGGTCGTAATCGAGACGGCGCTGGTCGAGAAACTGCTGCATGCTCATATAGTTCTTTTCCGAGAAGCGGTAGCCGGCGAAGGTGACGTCGGCTTTCATCTCGTCGAAGAATTTGGAGTAGCTCAGACGCCAGGACTTCCCCTGTTTCTTACTGTTATCGCGTACCTTGGCAACGGACTGGGTGACGTCGACGGCCACGGTGCCGAGCCCGAACAGATCGCGCCCGCTGCCCAGCGCCAGCGCCTGATAATCGGCGGAGAGCGTTGAGCCGCCGTACAGCGTCCAGATATTGGACAGCCCCCAGGAGGCTTCGCCCGAGGCAAACAGCTGCCCTTCCAGATCGTGTTCCCAGGTGGTGGGGCGGCCGACGATCGCCTGGTAGCGCAGCTGGCCCGGACGCGTCAGATAAGGCACCGCCGCGGTGGAGAGGCTGAAGGTGTGCTCTTCGCCGTCCTGCTCGGTGACTTTAACGTCCATCGTGCCGCGGATAGCGCTGTCCAGGTTCTGAATGCGGAACGGCCCGGCTGCGACGGTGGTTTCATAGATAACGCGATCCTGCTGCGTAACGGTCACTTTGGCGTTGGTTTTGGCGATGCCAATGATCTCCGGCGCGTAGCCACGCAGTCGCGGCGGCAGCATACGTTCGTCGCTGGCCATGGCGATGCCCGCATAGCGCCAGGAATCGAACATCGGCGAGTTGACGTAGTTTTCACCGATGGTCAGCGTTGAACTCAGGCTGGGAATCGGCCGATACAGATAGACGCGGCTAAAATCGAGGGTATGACGACTTTTTTGCTGCGAGCTGCTACGGCTGAAACGGCCCTGATAATCCCCGCGCAGGCGCCAGGCGCCCAGGTTCATGCCGAGCGTGCCGTTGGCGCTGAGGGTCTGCCGACGCCCCGAGTGACGGTTGCTGGTAAAGGTGCCGGTGATGTTGTAATCCAGCAGAAAACCGGGCAGGCCGTGATCCCAGCGGGAAGGCGGCAGCCAGGACGCGTCGGTATACTCCAGCAGCGCCTGAGGGACGTTGATATTCAGCGCCGCGCTGCCGAGGTTTGGCGTTAACGCCACTCCGGGCAGCGGGCTGAAATCCACGCACTGGCCGTTATGCCAGCGGGCCAGCTGTTGGGCTGCTTTATCCGTTAATCCCAGGCGGTCGACAACCTCCTGCGGCAGACAGGCTTCAGGCTGTGCGGGGGAGGTGTTATTGTCTGATGGTGCGTAATCGCGTGGATAAAACGGAATATCCCCCTCATAACCGACGCTCTCACCGTTAATTCGCAGCGTCATATGATAAACGCCGGGCATAATATAGCCGGCCTGCGAAAAGCGGGAGAAATCAATATTCGCTCTATCTTCCAGATCTAATACGTCCGTATTAAACTCAACAGCGTTAGCTTCCCAACTTACCAAAACGGCAATGATGGCGGATGCTATGCGACTGATGATAAAACGTTGCTGAGACATAATTAATCATCCTGATTAAAAAGCGAAAATCGCGGGCGTTGTTAGCAGGGGAATAGCGGGATTCCGGTAGGCATTCACGATTTTCTGAAGCGGGCGTCACTCTTCCATTCAGCGCCCGGCCGGCGTTATTCGTAGCGCATGTTCAGCCCCAATATGGCGTAATAGGGTGGCGCTTTCGGCGTCAGTTCTACGCGGTAATCTGCGGTTGCCGGATGGGCACTGTTTTGCTCCGCTTTGCGATAATTGATCGGGTGATCTTCCCCGCTTTTTAGCGTTTTATTGTCCGCATCTTTAATAATAAAAATATTCCCTGATGCTGATTTGTTTTTGAAGTTGATTTTGATTGCTTTATCTTCACCGTACCCACTGTTTTGTCCCGGGAGCGCACAATGATCGAAACGAATAGATAAATGATAAATTAACGATCGTTGGCGGTTGTCTAATGGGCGCGGGTCTAAATCCAGAGATTGGGATGGGGTATCCAATGCAATGGTGCATCCTGCAGCCAATACGGTACCGCTGAGCGTTGCCCGCCTGCGCAGAGGCAGGAGGTAACCGTCATCCTGCCGGCTTAGCGCCAACACATCGGCATAACCGTTGGATGCGGCGAGCAACAGTACAAAACTTCCCAACCAGCGTTGCATAGGATCCCCCTTTGAGATAGCCAGAGGGGAGACCGAGCCCTCCGGCTATACCTGACTATTACTTGTAGCTAATCAGGAAGTTGGTTGATGCGCTGAAGTCACCCGGGGTAACGTCAGTGGCGATGTCAGCTTTCTGAGCAACCGCGGTGTAAACCAGGGTGTTGTCGCCGTCAACCAGGCCGGCGATAGCCGCTGGGGTGCCGAGGGTAATGTTGTTGATACCGATGGCCAGACCGGTAGCCAGACCGTTAGTTTTCAGCAGGTTTTTATTGGCGATCTGGTCGGCACTGTTGAAGGTAATTTCAGCGGTTTTCTTGGAACCGTCATCGTTCGCCAGGCTGCAGTTCTGCAGTTTGAGTTCAAAAGTCTGAGCGGTGGTTACGTTTTTGTTCAGCTGAGACTGAGACAGCTGGCCGAAATCAACCTTAACGTCCATACCGTCCTGGCCTGGCGCCAGGTTACATGGGGCATCAACAACCTGGCCGTGGAACGTAACTTTACCGGAGTTACCTTCGTAAGAAGCAGCGTTTGCGCCGAAAGACAGGGTTGCTGCAGCCATCAGAGCAGCCAGAGAGATGTGTGATAATTTCATGTTTAACTTCCTTTTCCTTTTTATAAATGTGCTAACCGCACGGGTTGGCACTCCCACAGGTAAATATCTCGCAGCCGGGCAGCGGTAAGAGAGATATTTATTTGTGGCAGCGCATCAGCATGCATTCCTGGCTGATAGGCACAAATTCCCTGCGTCGTTTTTATAAACGCCGTTTTATACATTATCTAATTATCGACCGATGAATTAGATTTCTCCTAGATACCCATATGGTGATAGTGGGATTTGTCGTATTTGTCTTATTATTTATCTATCTATATGTATTCATGATATTTGTTTGTGGTTTTTTATTTTTTTCGAGTGAGCGAGATTATATTGACTAAGATTTATCCTTGCAACTTTACGGTTTTTAACCTGTTTTGTTACCTGAACGTTTTTTTTCTTTGTAAAATAATTTTGTCTTTTCATTTTTCCTATATCTATTAATTGGTTGCGCGATCCTTTTTTTTACTTTTCTATTTATATCCCCTATTAATTATTGTGCTATTTTTTATATTAACAATGGATGTTAGTTCTTTATTTTATTGATGATGTAGTGTTTTATTCTGAGTTACAATCACTTTTTGGTTTTATATTTTATGATTTTTTGTTTTATTGGCTTTTAAATTCATTGTCGAAATAAAAAATATTTGATTTTATTTTGAATGAAGCGTGATCTTTTGTTTGGTTATTTCTTAATTTTATTTATCTCATATTTCTATTAAGTATGATGTTTGGGATTTCTTACTCATTAAAAAGGAGTAGTTTGTGTAACGTGTTATTGTTAGTTGTATTATAAATTGGGAATTATCTTGGTTGTTGGATATGAAAGCCGCAGGCAGAGCTGCGGTTTCAGTGTTACGCTGACTTTTACCGATGACATATATTCAAGGATTAACCGCAGCGGTTTTTCTGAATTGGCCATGTTTAAGCACGCGGCCATCAGGGACGAAAAATACGGGCGCCCTACGCCACCTCACCAATGTTTACCACTACTTTACCGAAGGCGCCGCTTTCCACACGCGCCAGCGCCAGAGGCAATGCTTCCAGCGGGTACACGCTGTCGATAACCGGCGTGAGGCCGTTGGCGTCGAAGGCGGCGCACATTTCGCTCAACGCCCGGCGATGGCCGGTGCCGATGCCGTAAATCGCCAGATCCTTAAACAGAATCGGCTCCAGCGGCGACGACACGGTAAAGCCTTCCAGCGCGCCGATCAGATGGATTTTTCCGCCGATGGCGCACATCGCCGCCGCCTGTCCCAGGTGCGCGCCGCCCGCCAGCTCAAGAATGTGATCGACTCCCCGATCGGCGGTCAGTTGCAGGACGGCGTCGACCATGCCCTGCGCGTTACGATCGATAACCGCATCGGCTCCCAGCTGTTTTACCCCCGCCATTTTGCCGGCGCTGGTGGCGACAAGGGTTTTGGCGCCCAGCATGTTGGCGATTTGCAGACCAAACAGCGCTACGCCGCCGCTGCCTTCAATCAGCACGCTGTCTCCCGGCTGCAGGTTGCCGCGCTCCACCAGGGCAAACCAGGCGGTCAGCGCCGCGCAGGGCAGCGTGCTGGCGGCAGCGTGGCTGAGCGAGGCGGGTTTAGCCACCAGCCAGTCTGCTTTCATCGCCACATATTCCGCCAGTACGCCGGGGTAAAAGCCGCCCAGAGTGCGGTAAGCCAGCTCGCGCGCGTTGCCGGGGCGAGCGCCGTCGAGCCACTCCGGGGCAAAGACTGAGATGACCTCATCCCCCGGCGCGAAGCGGCTGACCTGGCTGCCGGCCGCCACCACGCGCCCCGAAAGGTCGGAGCCGGGAGTAAACGGAAAGCGCAGCGGTAAGCCGCGTCCGCTGTCGATCACCCAATTATCGCGGTGATTCAGGGCGACCGACATCACCTGCACCAGCACCTCGTCGTCTGCAGGGCGGGGCACTGCCGCCGTCTGCAGCGTCAGTGACTGGCGCCCGAAGCCGTTCATTTCCCAACGTCGCATAGTGTTCACAAGTTGTTTCCTCCTCTGATGATTGAGGCATTCATTGTGTCGCAGACAGAAAGGTGAATTAATACCCTATAATCCGCATGAACTGATGAATAAGGCACAGCAATATGAAAGGGGCCGATTACGCTGAACTGGCCGTCTTTATGGCGGTGGCTAAAGAGAGGAGTTTCCGTCGGGCGGCACAGCGGCTAGGGCTGTCGCCGTCGGCGGCGAGCCATGCGATCCGCGCGTTGGAACAGCGGCTGCACGTCAGGCTGTTTAACCGCACCACGCGCAGCGTCGCGCTGACGGAGGCCGGTTCACGGCTGATGGCGCAGCTGGAGCCGGCGATGGCGGCGCTGGAAAGTGCGGTGCAGGGGGCGGGAGAGACGCAGCTGACGCCGCGCGGTACGCTGCGCATCAGTATGCCGCGTCTGGCCGGGCATCTGGCGATCGTGCCGGCGATTGAACGCTTTATGGCGCGCTATCCGGATATCCGGCTGGAGATGCTGCTGGATGACAACCTGCAGGATATTGTCGCTGCGGGATTCGATGCCGGCATCCGTTCGGGCGACCGGGTGCCGAGGGATATGATCGCGGTCAGGCTGACGGCGGATCTGCAGATGGTGGTGGTGGCCGCGCCGGGCTGTTTTCAGACCCAGCCGCCGCCGGCGACGCCGGAGGAGATTGTCCGCCACCGCTGCATCAACTACCGCTGGAGCGGCAACGGCGCTCAGTATCGCTGGCGTCTCAGTCGCGCCGGCGAGCACGTCGAGGTGGACATTGACCCCGCCCTGACGGCCAACGATATCGATCTGCTGCTGGCTGCCGCCGAGCAGGGCGCGGGGCTGGCGTTACTGGAGGCGCAGTGCGTGGCGCCGTCGCTGCACCGGGGCACGCTGGTGCGGGTGCTGCCGCAGTGGTGTAAACCGGTCGCGGGGTTTCACCTGTACTACCCGCGTAATGGGTTTATGACGCCGCAGATGCGGGCGTTTGTTGATTTTATGCGGCTGGATACGGCCGCAGAAACGCGGCAAGAGTAATGCGTATCACAAAACAAAAAGACGTAGCGTGGTATATAGAGTGGAAAATCATCGCCTTTCTGAAGGTGGGCATTAACGGAATGTGATGTTGATATAACAACAAGGAGCGTAGTATGAGAACGATAATCAGCGCAGCGGTCGCATTGGGTTTACTCGGCGGCTCACTGCCGGTCTGTGCCGCGCAGACGTTGGAGCAACAACAGCAGCTGAAAATTATCAGCTATAACGCCTACTGGGGGATGAAGTCCGACACCTCGAAGGGGAAACAGAAGTTTGCCGAATGGGCCAGGCAGCAGGATGCCGATATTATCGCCTGGCAGGAGATGAACCACTTTACCCGCGAGACGCTGGAAGCCTTCGCCCAGAGCTACGGGCACCGCTATGCGGTGCTGCTGAAAGAGCCGAAGGTGGCGGGCGACGATGAATTTTTCCCGACGGCGATCACCGCCAAATACCCGATCGTCAACGTACGCAAGGTGGTGGATAACCTCTGGCACGGCGCGCTGTTTGCTGATGTGGGTCACTATCACTTTGTGGTCACCCATATGAACCCGTTCCGCACCTCACAGCGGATTGATGAGATGAACCTGATTCTGGATTCCATCAAATACGGTGCGGACCCGAACGGAAAGTGGATTATCGCCGGCGACCTCAACGCCTTCTCACCGCTGGATAAAAGCGGCTATAACGAGAGCGAGATGGTGAAGGATTTGCAGGACAAAGAGGCCAAACGGCCGGTGCTGCAAAACCTGGTGAACGGCAAAATGGACTACACCGTGCAGCAAAATATCCTGTCGCGCGGCTTTATTGACGTGCTGAAGCAGAAGTATCCGGATACGTTCATCGCCACCGCGCCGACGAAAATTTTCTATGACCAGGCCAAGACGCCGCTGCGCTATGACTACATTTACGTCTCCCCGGCGTTGAAGAACGACGTGGCGGAGGTAAAAGTGCTGCGCGATGCGTTTACCGACCAATATTCAGATCACTATCCGGTGCAGATGATCATTAACAACCGCTAAGCGGTCTGCTCTGAAACGCCTGAAGAGCGGTGTTTGTAGTGAGCGGGCGAAGCTGTCGCCCGCTGTTTGCGTTCTGTATGCCGAATGTATTTATGCCCCGTCAGAATTGGTTTACCCGTCTTGCTGTGCGTCTTCATTATCTCCCCATTCCTGATCTATCCGACGGCGATCTTTCCGTATTTATGGATAGAAGATCGTTAAAGATATAAAAATTACGAATATTCCTAATAAAAGGGTAAAAAACAATCGCTATGCGGTGAGTGTTAATCTAACTAACGGTTTTATTTGATTTTTTGTGAGTTAAAAAATTTGTAGACCCAATGAATTTATTACGCATTTAATTTGGCCTTGATCACATATTTTTAAGAGTCATTTTTTATTTTTTTAATATCCCCTTGGCTTTCAAATGGTTAATGATATTAGATTCCATAAGATTAAACCTGTTGACCTTCCACTAGGGGGAAGGTTTACGTTGGCGCGTAGAAAGGGAAGCTAAAACTTACATTCGCTATGCGATATGTATGTCAATGATATATCTGTCATTTACTATTTGGTATATGAATGGAAATCATTGTTTTGATATGGATTTTATATTATTCGTCAGCGGCAATATGCTTGCTGTCTCAGGGTTTGTCGTTAAATTTATTAAGGGCAAGGTAATGAAAATGAACGATCTTACATTAAGTGATTTAGAAGATAAGATCCTTGGCGTTATTCATCGTGAAGTTAATCACTATACGCCGAAAATACCGGCATTTTATCTCGAAGGCGGCCATTACGATCCCCGCTACCCTGTTAATGAGTTCGCAAAAAAGTCATTGCATCATGCTTTAGATATCGCCAGTAATGCGATCGTCAATCATAAAAAGAATTTGAAGATCTCTCTTGGTATTTTAATCGACGACCTTGGGCTGCAATGCGGCGCCGAGTCATGTGAAATACTCCCGACGCAGTTAAATAATACGGATGATGCGGAGGAAAGCGGGGAGTTACCCAAGGAATTGGACG
The DNA here is from genome assembly GCF_014298095.1 of Serratia sp. JUb9. NCBI lineage: Bacteria > Pseudomonadati > Pseudomonadota > Gammaproteobacteria > Enterobacterales > Yersiniaceae > Serratia > Serratia sp. JUb9. The sequence goes on from NZ_CP060416.1 coordinate 680,970, forward strand.
CTATTTTGGCGCAGTCTAAAATCGTCAAGCGGGAACGGATGATGATACAGGGTGAAAGAACCTGTAAAAACCGCGGCATACAGACGCTAAGGCGTATTCTCGATCTTCATCGAACCACGCCGTTGCCTGAACTGGAGATAGAAGAGGCGGAATCGCTGACGAAAATCTTTTTTGTTAATCAGGAAGGGCAGCGCGTACTGCTTGCCGAGTCGAAATCAAAAGACGTATGGACGGCAAAGTGCCCGGTGATCATGGCCCAGCACTACAGCGACGTTTATGACCGCGTGGCAAAACTGCATCCGCAGGCCCACGCGCTGCATATTATCGATTTTTCGGAAACCGATGACTACAACAAAGTGATCAACGGCGCAGACGTGGCGATGAAGCTGTTTCTGCGTAATGAGCGCATCGGCGACAGAGCGGTGAAAATTACCAACATCTTCCTTTCATCGTTTGATGACGACGATTACATCATCCACTCGACGTCTCACTGCGCCGAACGGCTGGCGGCAGAAGCGTGATCGTTTCACCCGATAATCAATAAAAGGAAACGTCGATGTCTGTAAACAAACCACACCCACAGAATATGCCGCTGTATCTCGATTACAACGCGACCACGCCCTGCGATGAGTTAGTCCTGGCGGAAATGCTGCCGTTTTTTTGTCATCACTTTGGCAACGCCGCCAGTATTTCCAGCCAGCAGGGGTTTAAAGCGCACTTGGCGGTCGAGCGCAGCCGTGAGCAGATTGCGAAATTGCTTCATGCGCGGGCGAACGAGATTATTTTTACCTCCGGCGCCACCGAAAGTAATAATCTGGGGCTGCGCGGCGCGTATGCGGCCTGCAAATCCCGTGGCAATCATATTATTTCCTCCTCGATAGAACATCCTGCAACGCTGGCAACCCTGAAGGATCTGGAGCGTGAAGGTGCCCGGGTGTCTTTAATCAAGCCTTTGCAGGATGGCCGTTTCGACCTCGCTGCGCTCGAGGCATTGATTACGCCGGAAACCATCCTGATCGGCGTGATGTACGCCAATAATGAGCTGGGGGTAATTAACCCGATAGCAGACATTGCCACCATCGCCGAACGGCACAACATTCTCTTTATGTCAGATGCGACGCAGGCCGCGGGCAAAATCCCGATCGATGTGCAGCAGTGCCCGATCGATATTCTTACCTGTTCCGCGCACAAGATATACGGGCCGAAAGGGATCGGCGCGTTATATCTGCGGCGGAAAAACGGCAAAAAAATTGTCGACCTTCATCCGCAGATTACCGGCGGCAATAGCGAGCAGGGTATTCGGGGTGGCACGCTGAATGTGCCGGGCATCGTCGGGTTTGGCAAGGCGGCGGAACTGGCGGCCGAGCGTCTGCCGCAGGCGATGGCAAAGGCGCAGTCCCAGCGTGACCGGCTGGAAAGGGCGCTGGCGCAGTGGGAGAACGTCCAGATAAACGGGGGAAGCTCTCCCCGTCTGCCCCACGTCTCGAATATCTCTTTCAAACAGGTGGACGGCGCCAGGCTGCTTAATCTTCTGAAAAAGAGCGTTTCGGTCAGTACCGGATCGGCCTGTTCATCCAGCAGCCTGTCACCCAGCCATGTGCTGACCGCGCTGGGGCTGTCAGAAGAGCTGGCTCAGGCTACCCTGCGCTTCAGTCTGGGCTGGCCGACCAGGGACGAAGATATCGACGTCGCTCTGGCGGCGGTTAATCAGGCGCTGCGCATGCTGTCGTCAGCCTATGCCGATTAATTCCACACTCCCGTATCAGGCAATAAGAGTCATTGGTTGTCACGAGTATAAAGGTCATATCTATGAATGAGATATTAAGCCAACCCGCGAATATTGACGATGTCGCCGGCGGGCAGGGGCTGTGCGAAGCGTCCGCCGGGCGCCTGTCGCGTCTGGCGCTGGAGCTGGACTATTCCGGCATTATCAAGCTGGCGTCCTATGTGCAGCGGCAGATTGACGACGGCCGGCCGATCTGCGACCTGATTATCGGCGATTTTGACCCCGCGCGCTTCCCGCTGCCCGGCGTCTTGCGTCAGGCCATTTATCAGGCCTACGCGGATAATCAGCATGATTACCCGCCGTTAGAAGGCGTACTGCCGCTGCGTGAGGCGATCGCCGGCCTGACCAAACGCTGTTTCCAGGTCGATTATGATCCCGACAGTGAAATTATTATTTCCGGCGGCGCGCGTCCTTTACTGTATCTGGCGCTGTTGGCGGTGGCCGATCCCGGCGACACGGTGATTTATCCCGCGCCCTCCTGGAACAATATGTACTATGCGACCCTGTGCGGCGCTCGGGGCGTGGCGGTGGAAACCACGGCGGAAAATCAGTTCCTGCCGACGGCGCAGGATTTTGCGCCCCATATACAGGATGCGCGGGCGATCGCCCTGTGTTCGCCGCAAAACCCGGTGGGGACGATGTTCTCCCGGCAGGCGCTGGAGGAGATTTGCGATCTGGTGGTGGCGGAAAACCGACGGCGCCGCGGCCGGCAGAAGCCGCTGTACATGGTGTTTGACCAGGTCTACTGGATGCTGACCTATCAGACGTTGCCGCATTATCAGCCGGCGCAGCTCAGGCCCGAGTTAAAAGAGTATACGATCGTGGTCGACGGCGGTTCCAAGGCCTTCGCCGCGACGGGGCTGCGCGTGGGGTGGGGAATGGGGCCGGCGGACGTCATTGATAAAATGAAATTAATGATTGAGCATATCGGCGCCATTGCACCAAAGGCGGAACAATTGGCCATGGCGGCATTGTTGCATAATCACGCGCTGTTGCAGGATCACCTGGCAACGTTTAAACCCCGGATATTTAACTTTCTGCAGTTACTGCATGGCGGCATGCAACGGATGAAAGAGGAAGGGCTGCCGGTAGACGCTATGGCGCCGATGGGGGGCATTTATCTGTCGATGCAGTTTAATCTGGCGGGCCGGGTTACGCCTGCAGGTCAGGTACTGCGCACGCCCGAGGATGTGAGCCGGTATCTTATCGACCATGCGGGCCTGGCGGTTGTGCCTTTTAGCTATTTTGGCATGACGCGCGCCGAATGGTGGTTCAGGGCTGCAGTATGCGCCGTGCTGCCGGAACAGATAGAAAACGCTTTGCCCAGAGTCAGAGATGCTATTATTGCCTTGAGAAACGCGCAGTAGCTGCGGGAATAACGCCCGCTGACGTTTAATCCATTCAATAATATGGGCCGCAGTGCAGGAGCACATCGCTGCGGCCGAACAACGGATCGTTTGGTAACGCCACTCTCCCGCGCGGCGCTGATTTCTCTGAGCGCCGCCGCGTCAAATAAAAAAAGAAATACTTTGTAAAAAAGGATTGACCTTGACGTTAGGTCAAGGTTGACGATGGAGATCAACTTACGCAAGGAGCCATTTATGAATCATCTACAGCTGCATATTCCGACGATGAAGTGCGGCGGCTGCGCCGCCTCGATCGCCAAAACCGTCAAAGCGCGGGATCCGCAGGCGCAGGTCGATGCCGATCCGGCGACGAAGCGGGTGATCATCGCAAGCCGCGTTGACGACGCCGAACTGATGGCCGAGCTGGCCGCGGCCGGTTTCCACGCCAGCGTCGAGTCTGACTGAACAGTAAAAGGAGCGCCCTGTGGTATGACAGGGCGCTGTCGCAGGAGGAGTTTTTATGAACACGCATTCGACGGCATCCCAGTCTAAAGCGTCAACGGCAATCAATTTCCCCGTCGTAGGCATGACCTGCGCCTCGTGCGTGGGGCGCGTGGAACGCGCGCTCAAAGCGGTGCCCGGCGTTGCCGATGCCAGCGTCAATCTGGCCACCGAACGCGCATTCGTCACCTTTAACGGCGCGCCCGATGTGGCGGCGGCGGTCAAGGCGGTTAATGACGCGGGCTACACGGTGGAGCTGGAAACCATCAACCTGTCGGTGACCGGCATGACCTGCGCATCGTGTGTAGGCAGGGTTGAACGCGCGCTGGCTGCGGTAGACGGCGTGGAGCAGGCCACGGTCAATCTGGCGACCGAACGGGCGCAGGTGCAGGTGGCCGCCGGGGTGAATCCCGACGACCTGATCGCCGCCGTCGCGCAGGCGGGTTACGAGGCGCAGACGATCGCCGCCGATAAGAGCGATACCGCCGATCAGGCGGTGCGTCAGGCGGCAGAACTGCGCTCGCTGAAAAAGGCGTTGCTGGTGGCCGTCTGTTTCGCGCTGCCGGTTTTCATCCTGGAGATGGGTTCGCATCTGGTGCCGGGCATGCATGCCCTGATCGACCGCACCATCGGCACGCAGAACAGCTGGTACCTGCAGTTTGTGCTGACCACGATCGTGCTGTTCGGCCCCGGCTTACGTTTCTTCCAGAAGGGTATTCCGGCCCTGCTGCGCGGTGCGCCCGACATGAACTCGCTGGTGGCGACCGGGGTCAGCGCCGCTTACGGTTATTCGCTGGTGGCTACCTTTGCGCCGCAGTGGCTGCCGGCCGGCACGGTCAACGTCTACTACGAAGCTGCGGCGGTGATCGTCGCGCTGATTTTACTCGGGCGCTACTTTGAAGCCCGCGCCAAGGGCAATACCTCGGAGGCGATTAAACGGCTGATCGGCCTGCAGGCCAAAACCGCCCGCGTGCTGCGTGACGGTAAGGCGGCGGAGGTGGATATCGCTGAGGTCAAACGTGAGGACATTATTGAAGTCCGTCCCGGCGAACGCATCCCGGTGGATGGCGAAGTGCTGGAGGGCGAAAGCTTTGTCGACGAGTCGATGATCAGCGGCGAACCGGTACCGGTAGAGAAAAAAAGCGGCGCCGAAGTGGTCGGCGGCACCGTCAACCAGAATGGCTCGCTGACGTTTAAGGCGACCAAAGTCGGCAGCGACACCATGCTGGCGCAGATTATCCGCATGGTGGAGCAGGCGCAGGGCGCCAAGCTGCCGATCCAGGCGCTGGTGGATCGCATCACCATGTGGTTTGTGCCGGCGGTGATGACCGTGGCGCTGCTGACGTTTCTGGTCTGGCTGTTCTTCGGGCCGTCGCCAGCGCTGTCGTTTGCGCTGGTGAATGCGGTGGTGGTGCTGATTATTGCCTGTCCGTGCGCCATGGGGCTGGCGACGCCGACCTCCATTATGGTGGGCACCGGGCGTGCCGCACAGCTGGGCGTGCTGTTCCGCAAAGGGGAAGCGCTGCAGTCGCTGCGGGATGCGGCCGTGGTGGCGGTAGATAAAACCGGCACCCTCACCAAAGGGCGCCCGGAGCTGACCGATCTGGTGCTGGCGAACGGCTTTGAGCGCGCACAGGTGCTGGGGCTGGTGGCGACCGTGGAAAACAAATCGGAACACCCTATCGCCCGTGCCATTGTCGATGCCGCACAGCAGGAAAACGTGCCGCTGTCGACCATTACGCGCTTTGAGTCGGTTACCGGTTTTGGCGTGAACGCCGATATCGAGGGAATAACCGTCGCGGTGGGCGCGGATCGCTATATGCAGCAGTTGGGGCTGGACGTGGCGCAGATGGCGGAAGATGCCGCGCGGCTGGGCGATGAGGGCAAAACGCCGCTGTATGTCGCCATCGATGGCCGGCTGGCGGCGATGATCGCGGTGGCTGACCCGATCAAAGACACCACCCTGCCGGCGATTAAGGCGCTGCACGAGCTGGGGCTGAAGGTGGCAATGATCACCGGCGACAACCGCCGCACCGCGCAGGCGATTGCGCGTCAGCTGGGGATTGATGAAGTGGTGGCCGAGGTGCTGCCGGACGGCAAAGTCGCGGCCATTGAGCGCCTTGCCGCCGAGTATGGGCCGGTGGCCTACGTCGGCGACGGCATCAACGATGCGCCGGCTCTGGCCGCCGCGCACGTGGGCATCGCCATCGGCACCGGGACGGATATCGCCATCGAGGCTGCCGACGTGGTGCTGATGTCCGGCGATTTGGGCGGCGTCTCCAGCGCGATTGCGCTGTCGAAAGCCACGCTGGTGAATATCAAACAGAACCTGTTCTGGGCCTTTGCCTATAACGTGGCGTTGATTCCGGTGGCGGCGGGCATACTGTATCCGCTGAACGGCACCCTGCTGTCGCCGGTATTTGCCGCCAGCGCCATGGCGTTATCCAGCGTGTTCGTGGTGAGCAACGCGCTGCGGCTGCGCCGCTTTACGCCGCCGCTGCGTCAGGCGGACGGGCACTGAACCCGGCAATAACGGCAAACAAAAGGCACGCTGGCGACAGCGTGCCTTATTTTTTTCTGCCGCGTCCTACTGCACCAGGTTGTAGCTGATGGCATATTTGACGATATCGGCATTGGCGGTGAAGCCCATCTTCTTCATTAGGCGAGATTTGTAGGTGCTGACCGTCTTATTGCTGATGGCCAGGGTGTCGGCGATGGCGTTAATTGATTCGCCGTGGGCCAGCATAATCATAATCTGCCGTTCGCGCAGGGTCAGGTTCTCGTGGGGCGCGCTGTTACTCTGATACTGGGCGAATACGATCTTCTGCGCCAGCTCGTGATCGATATAGCGCGCGCCGCTGGCGACGCTGCGGATGGCGTTCAGCAGCGCTTCCGGATTGCGATCTTTGGTGATATAGCCCAGCGCGCCGTGCTCCAGCATGCGCTGGGCGATCTGCGGCTCATTAAACATACTGAGCACCAGGATCTTCAGCCCGGGGTGCTGGCTGCTGATGCGGTTGATCAGATCCTCGCCGCTGATCCCCGGCATGGAGATATCCAGCAGCAGCAGATCGACATCGCCGGCGCGCAGGCGTTCCAGCACCCGACCGCCGTCCGCGGCTTCGGCGACTACCTTGATGCCGGCGTCCAGCAGGAACAGCTGCTTCAGGCCTTCACGCATAATGGCGTGGTCTTCGGCAATCATTAAACGTATTGGCTGGGTCATGTATTTCTCGCTTTATTATTCATTAAAATTTTGTCGGTTGAGCGGGAAGTTGAGCCGTACGCGGGTGCCTTCGCCCGGTTTGCTGTCGATGGTCAGCCAGCCCTGCAGCATTTCCGCACGCTCTTTCATGCCCGGCAGCCCCCAGGCGTTGGAGCGCACGCGCTGCTGATCGAAGCCGCGGCCGTTGTCCACTACTTCGATCTCCAGCTTTTCGCCGCGCTGGCGCACAAAGATATAGACGCTGCTGGCCCTGGCGTGGCGGGTGACGTTGGTCAGCGACTCCTGCACCACGCGGAAGGCGGCGGTGGTGCTGGGGTCATCCAGCTGCAGTTTTTTCTCCGTGGTGGCGATCAGAATGCAGCGGCACTTCTGCTGGCGGTTAAACTCATCGCGCAGCCACTCCAGCGCCGGCAGCAGGCCCATATTGAGCATATTCGGCCGCAGGCGGGTGGAGACGTCGCGCACCACCTGAATGGTGCTGTCCACCAGACGCATCAGATTTTCCACCTGCAGATGCACGGCGGCGTTATTTTCCGGCGACTGCATGCGGATCAGCGACAGCCCGACCCGCAGCGAGGTCAGGTGCTGGCCCAGTTCGTCATGGATTTCGCTGGCCAGATATTTGCGTTCCGCCTCGCGCCGCGCCTCCTGATTGCGCGCCAGCAGGCGCAGCTGCTGGTGTGCGTCGCGCAGCTCTTTCTCCGCCAGCCGGATGCCGGTGATATCGCGGCCGATGGCCAGCACGCTCTCCAGTTCGCCCTCCAGATTAAACTCCGGCACGCTGCGCACGTGCAGCACGCGTTGCTGATTCTGATGCTCTAACGCGATTTCCCCGTCGGTCGGGGTGGAGCTGCTCATGGTGTGGGCGATCAGGCGCAGCAGCTCCATGCCGGCGTTGTGGTGCGGCACGCTTTCGGTCAGCTGCCAGCCGGAAATCTGGCTCTCCGTGCGGTTAAACCACGTCAGCACGCGCGGATTGACGTAAATACAGCGGAAGGAGAGATCGAAGCGCGCCACCATATCCGGCGAGTTCTCGACCAGCGCGCGGAACTGCTTCTCCCGCAGGTGCTGTATCGCCTCCTTCTTCTTCAGTTCGCGGACATCGCTGACGATGCACAGCGCATGCGGGCGGCCGCCGTGCTGATAGCGGCTGGAACTGACCTGGACGGCGATGATTTCGCCGTTGCGATGCCGGTGCTGGGAGGTAAAGGTGATGCCCTCCGGGCGCATCGTCAGTTTCCACCACAGCGCGGCGACGTCTTTATCCGCCAGTTCGGGGGCGATGGCGGCAAAGTTGCTGCTGAGCAGCGCCTTTTTGCTATATCCCATCAGATTGCAGGCACGTTCATTGACGTATTTTACGGTTAAATCCTGATCGAGCAGGTAAATCGCATCGTGAATGCGATTAAGCGCGATGGATGATAAAGACTCCGTTGCCGTCAGCGAGGGATCGAGCCAGTGGAAAAAACGCTGCAATAGATCATCTCCTTGTTATTGCGCCGTTGCCGTAATGACGAAAGCGCGGCTAATGCCGTGTATTAAAACGCAGAGTAACGTAGCAGTTTCTGAAAAAATAGGGTCTGCCGCGCCATACACACCCTTTTAAACCGGCGCGCGGTGGTTATTTATTTTAGTTCGGATTTTCATTATTTTTATTTGAACGTTATTTTCTGCGCCTATTTTCCCTGACGTATCGGCGGCGATCGGTGGAATACCTGGGTTTTCAGCGTTTCTCTGGCGCGCGACAGGCGCGAACGCACGGTGCCGATCGGGATGTTCATCTGCATGGCGATATCCTGATAGCTGCCGTCGTCGCCGATCAAAATCGTCAGCATGCGTTTAATCTCCTCCGGCAGCCTGTCAATTGACGTCAGGGTCAGGTTGAGCAGCCGCTGTTGTTCGGTCAGTTCGCTCGGATCGTCGTCGTGCAGCAGGTTTTCCAGCACCTCGTCGTTCAGCGTATCAAACAGATAACGGTTTTGCTGACGCTTGTAGTGGTTACGGATCAGATTAATGGCGATGCCGAACATCCAGGTTTCGGGCAGCGAGGCGCCGGTAAATTTATGCCGGTTACGCAACACCTCCAGGCAGGTCATTTGCGCGATGTCTTCCACATCCTCCGTACTGGCGACTCTCCTTCGAATGAAATTAATCAGCTTTTTGTTCGATTGTTTGAAAATACCTTCCCAGTCCACCGGTATATCCATGGCGCTGGTTGGTATTGCGTTTGCAGTGAATGAATTCATCATTTTTATTTCTCCTTAAATAAAATCGCAGTGAGTTCACTCTTAAATAGCAAGCGCTGTGCCACTCTTATTCCGTAAATAGTGTGTTGTTTTTATTTGTCTTTATTTTTATGTTCAGAATGTTCTGAGAAAAAAGGTGCAAAAAAACAAAATTATTTGTGCAAAGAGTGGCACTAATTTCATTTGGTTATTATTTGAATTTCCAATAACTCAATTCTTTTATTTTTTTCGGAACCTGAAGCGCTCCGGCTCCACAGAAAGAGAGTCATCTTGATGAGGAACCGGCAATGTTGAAATCCTCCAGCCTGGCCTTTACGCCGAACCCGCTGCGCGCCCTGCTGAAGCAGGGAGAGGTCGGACAGAATAAAAACAGCGGCAGGGCCGCCGGTCATGTCGCTGCGGGCGCGGCCAGCGCCGACGATATCAAAGAAGAAGCCGGGCTGATGTTTGGCGAAAAGGCGGAAAGTAAAAAGAAGGCGGACCAGCGCCGGCAGAACCAGCATCACGTGCGTCACCGCCATCTGCTGAACAAGGTCGAGCTGCATAAAATGTACGCGATGCTCGATGCGCGCGATGCGGGACGCCAGCAGGCGTCGCTGCAGCGGCTGCGCGACGCCTTAAAGCGCAAGGCGGAAACCGACGATCTGCTTGCCATGCTGGACGACGATCCGGCGCGCTGTGACCTGCTGCTGCGGGTGATGGAGCGCGAGGCGCGCAGCGACGGCGATGAGGAGCTGCGACAGACGGTGGAGCAGCATCTGGAGGCGCTGGAACAACACCACGGCGAACGGCTGCGGGCCGGGCTGAATACCGCCTGGTCGATCGCCGAACTGACCGATAATCCGCAGCATAAACAGAGCCTGCGCAATATTTACTATGACAGCATCGTGCATCAGCAGTCGGCGATGGCGATGGTGGATCTGCTGCTGAGCCATTTCGAACCGCAGGATTTCAGCATCGGGCTGCGCACGCTGCAGCGCGCGCTGGCCGACGATATCGCCGCGCTGGCCTCGTCAATCGGCGCCGGGGCGTTGCGCCACATTCAGACCGGGCTGTTCGAGGCCGGACAGGTCAATCACACCCTGGAAGAGAGCCGGACGCTGCTGGATCGGATGGCGGGCAAAATGGCGCTGGGCGATATGGACCATGTGGAACTGGCGCGGCGTCTGCTGCATATCTGCCACAACGGCGCTTTCCAGCAGGACTTCAGCCAGCTCGGACACGAGGTGGTGACCGATGCGCTGCCGCGCAACCTCTCCATTTTCTTTAACGGCGTGCTGCCGCTGGTGCGCGATCTGCCGATAGGACTGTGGAAGATCAAGGACGGTCGGCAGACGGCGCTGACGCTGCTGGCGAATCACAACACGGAACTGCTGAAGAATGAGCGCCGGCAGGCCAGGCGCGAAGCGAAGCCGTAAGGGAGCATGATGAACAGCCTATTTGCCATCCTCAACAAAATCGCCATCAGCGCGATGCAGCGCTCGGAGATCGTCGGCGCGGCGTTCGCCCTGGCGCTGGTGTTTATGCTGATCGTCCCGCTGCCGCTGGGGCTGATCGACATGCTGATCGCCGTCAACATCTGTCTCTCTTCATTGCTGATCGTGCTGGCGATGTATCTGCCCAAACCGCTGGCGTTCTCCACCTTTCCGGCGGTGCTGCTGCTGACTACCATGTTCCGCCTGGCGCTGTCGATCTCGGTCACCCGCCAGATCCTGATCCAGCAGGACGCCGGCCATATCGTTGAGGCGTTCGGCAACTTTGTGGTGGGCGGCAACCTGGCGGTGGGGATGGTGATGTTTCTGATCCTGACGGTGGTGAACTTTCTGGTGATCACCAAAGGATCGGAGCGCGTGGCGGAAGTGGCGGCACGCTTTACGCTGGACGCCATGCCGGGTAAGCAGATGTCGATTGACAGCGATCTGCGCGCCGGACTGATTGACGTGCATCAGGCGCGCAACCGCCGCAATGAACTGGCGAAAGAGAGCCAGCTGTTCGGCGCGATGGACGGGGCGATGAAATTCGTCAAAGGCGACGCCATCGCCGGGCTGGTGATCCTGTGTATCAACCTGATCGGCGGCTTCAGCATCGGCGTACTGCAGCTGGATATGGCGCCCGGCGATGCCATGCACACCTACTCGATCCTGACCATCGGCGACGGCCTGATCGCCCAGATCCCGGCGCTGCTGATCTCCCTGACCGCCGGCATGATCATCACCCGCGTCTCCTCAGAAGGCGACAGTACGGAAACGCCGAACGTCGGCCGCGAGATCGCCGAGCAGCTGACCAGCCAGCCCAAGGCGTGGATCCTGGCCTCGATGGGGATGATCGGCTTCGCGCTGGTGCCCGGCATGCCGGGCGTGGTGTTTTCGCTGCTGGCGCTGATCACCCTTGGCGGCGGCGGTTTTCAGGTGTGGCGCGCGCGGCAGGAAATGCTGCTGGCGAAGCCGCAGATCGAAAACGAAGTGATCCCGCCGGAGCTGAACGGCCGCGAGGATCTGCGCCAGTTCAACCCGACGCGCCCCTGGCTGATCCAGTTCCATACTTCGCGGCGCGGCACGGCGGAGACGCTGGATCTGGTGCAGGAGATCCGCCGGCTGCGCAACCGCATTGTTTACCACTTCGGTTTTACCCTGCCGGCGTTTGATATCGAATTTACCGATAAGCAGCCGACCGATGAGTTCCGCTTCTCGGTGTATGAGATCCCGAAAGTGGTCGGCACCTTCAATACCGCGTTAACGGCGTTGGACGTTCGTCAGCTGGAGAGCCTGAGCGAGGCGGAGCGTGACGGGGCGACCCCCGGCGATGAGGCGCGCGGCGAGGAAGATTATCTGTGGCTGGCGGCGGACCACCCGCTGCTGGCGCGTGAGGATCTGGCGCGCCACAGCGCCGGTGAGCTGCTGCTGACGCGTATGGAAGACGCCATCCACGCCAGCAGCCCGCACTTTATCGGCCTGCAGGAGACGCGGGCGCTGATGAGCTGGCTGGACGCCGAGCAGCCGGAGCTGGCGCAGGAGCTGCAGCGGGTGATGCCGCTGACGCGTTTCTCCGGCGTGCTGCAAAAGCTGGTGGCGGAGCGCATCCCGCTGCGCTCGGTACGCGCCATCGGCGAGGCGCTGATCGAACACGGCCAGCACGAACGCGACGTCAACCTGCTGACGGAGCAGGTGCGCGTCACGCTGAAGACCCACCTTTGCCATCAGTACGGCCAGCCGGACGGCATTCACGCCTGGCTGCTGACGCCGGAGCTGGAAGAGGCGCTGCGCGACAGCCTGCGCCAGACCCAGAACGATATTTTCTTCGCCCTGAGCCAGCAGCAGATCCAGCTGATTCATCAGGAGGTGAAGCAGGCCTACGCGCCGGGGCAGGACAGACAGGCGGTGCTGCTGGCGGCGCAGGATCTGCGCGGGCCGCTGCGGGCGCTGATTCAGGAGCGTTTCCACGCGGTGCCGGTGCTCTCGTTCGCCGAGCTGGAGCCGGCGCTGGCGGTTCAGGTGCTGGGGCGTCTCGACGTCGATCCGGCATTCTATTCACTTACCCCCTGGGAGGATTAACGGATGTTTGAGCTGCGCGTACTGTCCGGCTACCACTGTGGCGCCGCCTTGCCTCTCAGCGGCGCGTCGTGGCGCATCGGCGGCGATCCGCAGGCCGATCTGCGCCTCGACGGCGTGGATCTGGCCGGCCTGAGTTACCTCCTGAGCCGTGATGATGAGCAGTGGCGGCTGGCTGCGGAGCCGGCGTCGCAGGAGAGCCGGACGCTGGAGGCGGATACGCCGTTCCAACTGGCCGATGTCTGGCTGTGCGTGGCCCGCGCCGAAACGCCGTGGCATGAGGCGGCGGCGCTGCCCGCCCCGCCGGAGGAAAACTCCGCGCCACCGCCGGTGGCTCGTCGCCGCCTGTCCGGCGCGATGCGCGGGCTGGTGCTGGGGCTGTTCCTGCTGCTGAGCATCACGGTCGCCAGCTGGATCCTGCAGCCGACGATGGCGCAGACCTCCGCCGGCGAGGGGCGCACCGCCAGTTGGAACAGCGTGGAGGAGCTGCGCGCGCCGCTGCAGCAACAGCTGCGCGAACGCGAACTGCTCAAACAGGTCCGCATCAGCAAGCAGGGCGACGGTCTGCTGCTGAGCGGCGAATTAAGCAAGCCGCAGATGGCGGTGTTCGAACGCATGATGGCGCGCTTTTATGCGCACTACGGCGCGGCGGCGCCGGTGAAAACCGCGGTGCGGCCGCAGGAGAAAAAACTGCCGTTCCGCATCGTGCAGATCACCACCGGCCAGCGGGCCAATATCGTCACCGAAGACGGCCAGCGGGTGTTTATCGGCGATGAGGTCGCCGGCCTGCGGCTGGCGGCGATCACCGACGATCGGATCGAATTCAGCGGCCGCGATCCGCTGACGGTGAAATGGTGATGACGGATTTTTCTGGCGGGATCGCCGCATGGGCCGATCGTCAGCGGCGGCGTCTGCAGCAGGCGGATGCGGTAACGGCCTACGGCCGGGTGACCGGCATCAGCGGCATCCTGCTTGAGTGCAGCCTGCCGCGCGCGCGCATCGGCGATCTGTGCCGTATCACGCGCAGCGCGCAGGAGAGCGTGCTGGCGGAAGTGGTGGGCTTTAATCCGCAGCATACGCTGCTGTCGGCGCTGGGGCCGCTGGACGGCATCGCCCGCGGCGCACGGGTGACGCCGCTGTGGCTGCCGCACAGCATCAGCGTGTCCGATGCGCTGCTCGGCAGCGTGCTGGACGGCTTCGGCCGCCCGCTGGATGAACAGAGCGTTGGCGCCTTTGCGCTGCCGGGGACGGGCGTTGATACCGTGCCGGTGGTGAGCGATGCGCCGCCGCCGACCGCGCGTCCGCGTATTGCCCGGGCGCTGCCTACCGGCGTGCGCGCCATCGACGGGCTGCTGACCCTTGGCGTCGGCCAGCGGGTCGGGGTGTTTGCCGGCGCCGGCTGCGGCAAAACCACGCTGCTGGCGGAGCTGGCGCGCAACACGCCCTGCGACGCGATTGTCTTCGGCCTGATCGGCGAACGCGGCCGTGAACTGCGCGAGTTCCTTGACCACGAGCTGGATGAGACGCTGCGCAGTCGCACGGTGCTGGTGTGCGCCACCTCGGACCGCAGCAGCATGGAACGTGCGCGTGCGGCCTTTACCGCCACGGCGATTGCCGAAGCGTTCCGCGCGCAGGGGAAAAGCGTGCTGCTGATCCTGGACTCGCTGACCCGCTTTGCCCGCGCCCAGCGCGAAATTGGTCTGGCGCTGGGCGAGCCGCCGGGACGCGGCGGGCTGCCGCCGTCGGTTTATACCCTGCTGCCCGGACTGCTGGAGCGGGCGGGGCAGACCATGACGGGCAGCATTACCGCCCTGTATTCGGTCCTGATTGAAGCAGATTCGATGAACGACCCGGTGGCGGACGAAGTGCGTTCGCTGATCGACGGCCATATCGTGCTGACCCGCCGGCTGGCGGAGCGCGGCCACTATCCGGCCATCGACGTGCTGGCCAGCCTCAGTCGCACCATGAGCAACGTGGCTGAGCGGGCGCAGATCGCCGACGCCACCCGGCTGCGCCGCCTGATGTCCGCCTGGCAGCAGGTGGAGATGCTGATCCGGCTGGGGGAATACGAGCCGGGGCATGACGCGATGACCGACGCCGCGGTGGAGGCGCAGGGCGCGATCAACGGTTTTTTACGCCAGGAGACGCGCGATCCCTGCGACTGGGAAGAGACTTTGCAGCAACTGACGGAGGTAAGCGGCTATGCGCCAGAACAGAAACAGTGATCACTCGCCGCCGCCGGACGACGGCGATCGGGCGCTTGGCCAGGCGCTGGAACTGATGCTGCCGATCCGCCGCCAGCGTTTGCAGCGCAGCGAGCGCCGGCAGCGGCGGGAAGAGCAGCAGCTCAGCGCCTGCCGGCGGCAGCTGCAGCAGACGCAGCACCAACTGGAAGCCACGCGGCAGGATTATCAGCAGCGACGGGCGCAGTTCGACCAGCGTTATTTAGGCAGGCAGCCGCTGGAGCGTCTGCAGCACGGCCTTGAGGACGAACGCAGCGCGGCGGCGTCGGTGGACGCCGGCCGGCAGCAGCTGCTGGCAGACCAGCGGCGCAGTGACGAGCAACAGCAGAAACTGCAGGCGGCGCAGGCCGAGACGCGCCGTCGCCAGCGCGAGCTGGAGAAACTGGAGTGTCTGCTGCGGGAAGAGGGGGGCGCGCCATGATTTCCCCGACGCAGCATGAACACCGTGCTTCAGCCCGCGCACGCGAAAAAGAGCGGGAGCGCGAACCGCAGCGGCCGGCGGCGCAGCGGCGGCAGGATGCGGCGGCACGCCAGCCGCGCGACGAGCACGGGCCGGCCCATGATGTGCATCATCCGCTGCGCAAGGCGCGTCCGGGGGCGAAGAACGTGGCCGAGCGCGGCCGCGCCACGGCGGAACGGCCGGTGAGCGGCGGGCTGCCGGCGGCCAGGCGCGATGAAGAGAATTCCGCGCCGACGCCGGACGGCAACCTGTTCAGCATGCTGATGGAACACGATACGCCGGCATTTCCCGGTGCGCTGCACGTTGCGCCGCACGCCGCCGCCACCCCGCATGCTGCGGCGACGCCGGAAAGCGCCGCCTCTGGCGCGCCGATGGCGCTGTGGCAGCCGCTGGAGAATGAGCTGGACCGGGCGTTGGTCAATCCGCCGGCCGGCCCGGTCTCCGTCACGCTGCTATTGCCGCGCTTGGGGGATGTGGACGCCCGTTTGCAGGCGCTGCCGGCGGGCGGCTGGGACATCGCGCTGCGCTTTGCGCCGGCGGCGCTGGAGGCGCTGGCGGCCCATGAGGAGCGCTGCCGCCACTCGCTGCGCCGCCGTCTGGCGTGCCGGGTGCGCCTGCGCTTTGAGCAGCGGGGGTATCAGCCATGAGCACGCCGCTGAAGCTGCGGCGGCAGAGCGCCGCCGAGGCTCGGCTACGCGGCCTTCTCGGCCACGGGCTGCGCCTGGCTTTTCAGCTGGGCGAGAGCGTCGGCGAACTGCGTATTGAGCCGGCCGCCGGCGAGCGGCAGGCGGCGGAAACGGCGCTGCGCTGTATGGCCGGCCCGCTGTGGCTGAGCGACGCGGAAGGCGTCTGCGCGCTGCTGTCCGACTGCCCGGCACTACCAACCGCCAGCGACGAGGACGACCTCTGGTACTGGCCGCTGTTCAATCACGCGCTGAGCGCGCAAATCCGTGCGCTGTTCGGTGAACTGAACGCCGCCGACGGCGCACCGCCCGCCGGTGCGTTTGGCGTACGGCTGACGGTGACGCTGGGCGACCTGCGGGCGCAGAGCGCGCTGACGGCGGCGCCCGAGGTGTTGTGCGCCCTGCTGGCGGCGCCGGGCTGGCAGGGCATCGTCAACGACGCCCTGACGGCGCTGCCGCTGACCTTACCGTTTTGCGTCGGTGCGCTGACGCTTTCCCTCGCGGAACTGACGCGCCTGCAGCCGGACGATGTGCTGCTGCCGCGCGAGGACACATTCACCCCGCACGGTGCGGGGACGCTGCGCTTTGCGCACTTCCGGGCCCAGGGCGAACTGGTTGGCGCGGAAGGGCGAAGCACTGGTTTTTATCTTACCGATCTGGAGACAACATCCGTGACATTTCCCTACAACGACAACGAGACAGAAAGCGACGTACAGGACGAGAGCGGCATGGAACGGCGTATTGATGCGGAGCCGGCCGGCGTGACGCTCGACCCCCTGCCGCTGGCGCTGACCGTGCGCTGTGGGCATCTGCATCTGACCGTGGGCGATCTGCAGCGTCTGGCGCCCGGCGCCACCATTATGGTGGATCACGTCCAGCCCGGCGAAGCGCTGCTGTGTCACGGCGACTACCCGCTGGCGAAAGGCGAACTGGTGGATGTGGAGGGGCGGCTGGGGCTGCAGATTACCCATATGCTGCCGGGCAGCGTCAATCCGCTGGGGCAGGGGCACTAAGGCTATGGAAGCGCAGTCGCTCAATCCGATGATGCTGGCGCTGTTTCTGGGAGCGCTGTCGCTGGTGCCGATGCTGATGATCGTCTGTACCTGTTTTCTCAAGATTTCCATGGTGCTGCTGCTGACGCGCAACGCGATGGGCGTGCAGCAGGTGCCGCCGAATATGGCGCTGTACGGCATCGCCCTCGCCGCGACGCTGTTTGTGATGGCGCCGGTGTTTAACGATATGAGCCAGCGGCTTAAGGCGATGCCGCTCGATTTCAGCAATATGGAGCGGCTGGAGTACACCTTCGGCAACGGCGCCGAACCGCTGAAGGCGTTTATGACGCGCAATACCGACCCGGATATTCTGACGCACCTGCAGGAGAACGCCGCGCGCATGTGGCCGAAAGAGATGGCGCAGTCGCTGACGCCGCAAAGCCCGCTGCTGGTGATCCCGGCGTTCGTGCTGTCCGAACTGCAGAACGGCTTCAAGATCGGCTTTCTGATCTTTATTCCCTTCCTGGTGCTGGATCTGATCGTCTCCAACGTGCTGCTGGCGCTGGGGATGCAGATGGTGTCGCCGATGACGGTCTCGTTGCCGCTGAAGATCCTGCTGTTTGTTCTGGTCAGCGGCTGGACCCGGCTGCTGGACGGCCTGTTTTATAGCTATCTGTGAGGCGGCGATGGATATACTGAGCTTTTTTCGTCAGGCGATGCTGCTGGTGGTGCTGCTCTCCGCGCCGCCGCTGATCGTCGCGGTGCTGGTGGGGGTGATCACTTCGCTGCTGCAGGCGGCGATGCAGCTGCAGGATCAGACGCTGCCGTTCTGCCTGAAGCTGGTGGCGGTAGGGGTGACGCTGGCGCTGACCGGGCGCTGGCTCGGGGTGGAGCTGCTGCAGCTGACGCAGAACGCCTTTGCCATGATGTCGCGGGTCGGCGGCTGATGCTGTGGGGCGACCTGCTGGATCAGCTGTTTCAGTATCTGCTGGCGCTGCTGTTGGGCATGGCGCGCATCTTTCCCTGCGTGTTGCTGACGCCGATCTTCTCCTTCAACGTGATCAAAGGCGTGCCGCGCGCGGCGATCGTGGCGGCGTTGGCGCTGTTTATCGCGCCGGCGCTGCAGGCCGAGATCGCCGCCGGCCCGCCGCCGCTGCTGACGCTGACGGCGCTGGGGCTGAAAGAGATGATCCTCGGCGCGCTGCTCGGGCTGGTGCTCGGGCTGCCGTTCTGGATGATGGAGTCGGTCGGGGCGCTGTTTGACAACCAGCGCGGCGCGCTGATGGGCGGCCAGCTCAACCCGCTGTTGGGGGCGGACGTGACGCCGCTGGGCCACCTGATGCAGCAGTCGATGATCCTGCTGCTGATGGTGGGGCCGGGGCTGGGCACCATCACCCAGGTGCTGTGGGACAGCTACCGCCTGTGGCCGGCGCTGGCGTGGATGCCGCTGCCGGGCGAACAGGGCTGGGGCGTCTGGCTCGGCCTGCTGAAAACCACCTTTGTCGATATGGTGCTGTACGCCGGCCCGCTGGTGGCGCTGCTGCTGCTGATGGATTTCGCCGTCGGCATCATCAGCATCTACAGCCCGCAGATTCAGGCCACGGTGCTGACCATTCCGGTGAAGTGCCTGCTGGGGCTGCTGTTTTTCGTCTTGTACCTGCCGGTGCTCAACCACCTGGCGGGCGAACGTCTGTTTGAACTGCGCGATCTGAGCGCCATTCTCGGCACGCTGCTGCAACCGGCGGGAGGATCCGATGGCTGAAAAAACCGAACAGGCCACGCCGCAGAAGCTGCAGGAGTCGCGGAAAAAGGGACAGGTCGGCCAGAGTCAGGATATCCCGAAGCTGCTGATCTCGATCGGCATTCTGGAGACGATCTTTGCGCTGGTGGAGAGCGGCATGCAGCGCATGGAGTCGATGATGCTGCTGCCGCTGTTGCGTCTGCGTGACCCGTTCGGCCATGCGATGGAGGAGGTGATCGCCGACTCGCTGCTGGTGTTGGCGCTGTTTTCCGCCATCGTCTGCAGCATCGCGCTGCTGCTGCGGGTGCTGGGGGGCTGGATCCAGTTCGGCCCGCTGTTCTCGGTGGAGGCGCTGCTGCCGAAGCCCGAATCGCTCAACCCGGTGAACCAATTCAAGAATATGTTTTCCGGCCGGCAGATGGCGCAGTTGCTGACCAGCATTATCAAGGCGGCCGCCATCGGCCTGGTGCTGTGGCTGTCGCTGGCGCCGGAGATGGGCAACCTGGCGCGCCTGGCGCAGAGCACGCTGGACGGTTTCTGGCACGGCGTGCTGCAGCTGTTTATCAGCTGCGCGCGCCGGGTGCTGCTGGTGCTGTTGGCGCTCAGCCTGATGGATTTCGGCGTGCAGCGCTTCTTCTTCCTCAAGCAGCAGCGGATGAGCCACGAAGATATCCGCAACGAATATAAGCAGAACGAAGGCGACCCGCATATGAAAGGGCACCGGCGTCAGGTGGCGCAGGATATCCTGAACGAAGAGCCGAGCGCGGCGCGCAACGTGGCGGTGGAAGAGGCCGACGTGCTGCTGGTCAATCCGACCCACTACGCGGTCGGGCTTTATTACCGTCCCGGCGAAACGCCGCTACCGCGTCTGGTGTTCAAGGCGCACGGTGACGATGCGCACTATCTGGTGGATCAGGCGCAGCGCGCGCATATTCCGGTGGTGCGCTATATCTGGCTGACGCGCACGCTGTACCGCACCACGCCGGAAGGCAGCTGGATCCCGCGTGAGACGCTGAAGGCGGTGGCGCAGGTCTACCGCCTGCTGCGTGAGCTGGAGGACAGTTACCTGAACGAAGTGATTGAGCTGGAAGAGGAGCCGTTTCCGTAACGGCTCCCCGGGGCAGGGGTCAGGCGACGGGGCGCAGGCGTTCCAGCAGATCCGGTATAAAGTCGCGCACCTGGTGGCCGCGTTCGATAAAACCGTTGAGCAGCAGGGCAAAACCGGCGTGATCCAGCTGGCTCAGCGCGCTGCGGCCGCACAGGCGCAGGTTACGCTCTTGATCCAGCGCCAGCCAGCAGCCGTCCATCGCGCCGATCTCAAAGTTCATCGTCAGCAGCGTCTGCAGCATGGCCGGCGTTTGCCAGGCCGGATCGGCGGGCAGAATCTGGCAGTGCAGCATCAGCATCTCGCCCGGCGGCGGCAGTTCCAATACCGCCAGCTCCCGGCCGCGCTCATCCTGCAGGGCGCAGACGCCGTTTTCCATGTGCAGTTCGGTGTGCAGGCTCGCGCCGTAGCGGGCCAGCAGTTTTTGTATGTAGTGCGTTTCCACAGATCTCTCCTCGGGTTTATGCATCTTTCAACAGTCGCCCCTGCGCCCACGCCCGGTTGAGCGGTTCGCTTAACGCAGCGTTCTGACGGTCGGCGAGTTCGCCTTCAAGGCTGTAGCTCAGCGGCGCGCTTTGATCGACGCCGTAGCTGAAGCTGATCTTGCCCAGCTTGCGCTCTTTCTCGATGCTGACATTACTGCCGCCGCCGATCAGAAAGCGTGGGGACATGATGCCGTCGCCCTTGGATTTACTTTCGACAAAAGCGATGGATTTGATGCGCATCTTGCTGCGATCCTGCAGCTGCCGTTCGAGATCCTGGCGCTGGATATTGCCGTGCAGCCAGCTTTCCACCAGCTCTCTGCGGTCTTCATCTTTCAGTTCCAGCGTCACCTCCGCCTTGGTGTCGGTGCTGAGCTGCATCTGGCCGATCAACCCGGCGAGGCGCGGATCCTGCGCCATCATGGCGCCGATGCGGTTGGCGTTACTGTTGGCGTGGTTGTCGTCCTGCATCTCAAAGCGGAAAGCATCATGGATCCAGTGCGGCAGGCTGTTGCTGTCCAGCTTGGCCAGGTTGTTGTAGGTGGATTGATACTCCAGCGCGCCGGGCAGCGGCACCTTGTTATCCATGGCTTCGCGCTGGTGGATCAGTTTCTGCAGATCGCGGATCGCCGCATGCTGGCTGTTGTTCAGCGTTTTGGCGCCAAGCAAATGTTGGAGGAAGTGGTCGTTCAACACCGCCAGCTTGGCCTTTGGCGAGGTGTCACCGGCGCTGTCCTGCACCGTGGCCAGCACCCGGGCGTCGGCCGGGCCGGTGAAGGCCTTGCCGAGGGTTTCCGCAATCTTGTCGATATGGGTGTGATCCAGCGTATGCGGTTCCGCCAGCTCCATATTGATTTTCTTTTTGGTGCGGCCGTCAAAGGTGTAGCGCGCCGCCAGCGCACTGGTTGCCATAATCGGCTCGCGCGCATGTTCGGTTTTGCTGCTGACGCCGACGGGCACCATAATGCGGGCGTCCAGATTGCCCTGATTCAGATAGCGTACCCGGTTGTCGCTGTGGCTGACTTTGCTGCCCTCCGCATTGTGCGCATCGCTGCGTTCGCGCTGGCCGTGCAGCAGATTGGCGCCCGCCGCCAGACCGCCGCCGAGGCGCGCGCTGGCGACGTTGGCGGTCTCGTTTTTGTTGGTCATCGGCAGGCCGAGACTGGCCTGCGCCGAGGCGTTGATATCCAGACTCAGGTTCCAGACGTTGCCGTTTTTCACCTTGTGATCGATGGCCTTGTCCAGCATATCCATCGGCCTGAGCTGGTTGGTGGTCAGCTGCTCCAGAAACTGCGGCAGCTCGTTATCGCTCAGGCTGAAGGTCATGCTGTTTTGCGACTGGCGCTGCAGGTTCAGCGGCAGCGATGCGCCGAAGCGCACCACCGGCGACAGTTTGTGGTTGCCGTCCGGGCCGAAATTCAGGCTGTCTTCATTCAGGTGGCCGGTCAGCACGTTGACCCCGGCGGCGCCGAACACGTTCAGGCTGCCGCCGCCGTTGCGGGCGACGGTCACCGTCAGTCCCGTTTCTTCACGGGTAAAAGCCAGGCTGTAGTCGCGGTCAAGATTCACCCGCGCGCCGACCGAGCCGATGATCTGGTCGCCGGGAAGGGTGACGCTGGAGACAAAGCCGCTGTGGCCGTTGCCGAAGGTCAGCGCTTCGCCGTTTTTCAGCGCCAGCAGCTCCTTGCCGAGCCGCTGCGTCAGCTCCTCGCGGTTGCCGGTCTGGAACAGCGTGCTGGCGGTGACGTAGGTGCCGTGGTGCTGCTTGGAGAAGGCCTTGACCGTTCTTTTCATGCCGTCGTAATAGGCCTCAAGCTGGCGGGTATTCTGGAAGCCCTGATCGGACAGTTTCTTCACCGGGTGCTGATCCCACTGTTCGTCGCGGAGGTTACGCACGGTGTCGCGCAGGGTGTTCAGGCGCTGCGGGTCGGACGCCGGGGCGGACTGACAGTCGCTCAGCGCCTGGTACAGCTTTTCCTGCGTCAGCAGATCGAGAAACAGGCGTGATTTCAGCAGGCCGATATCGTCGTGGTAGTCGCGTTCGTCCTTCAGGTGGTTGATCACCACGCGGTTATTCTCCATGGCGCTCAGGGTTTGCAGCGCGTCCTGCGCCGATTGCGAACCGTGGTTGCCCAGCAGATGCCGCAGGGTGCCGGCCAACTGCGGATCGCGCTGGCTGTGGCGGTTGAACTGGCCGCTGCGGGTGTGCTGCAGTTTTTGCGGGTTGTCGATCACCCGGTTGTGTTCATCCACTACGCCGTAATGTTTGCCCACCGCGGCGCTGTGCAGGTTCAGACTGCGCCCGAGCATCTCGCCGAAGCCGGCGATCTCTTTGTGCAACTGCTGGTGTTGTGCATCGGCGCTCTGTCCCAGCCCCAGCGCGTCGAGGCGCGTCTCCAACGTTGGCAGGCTGTTGAGTTCGGTGGTGCTGCCTGCGGACGGCGCCGGTTTGCCGGCGATCTCGACGGAGAGCTGCTGCTGGGCCCGGTAGCAGGGTCTCAGCCCGTCACGGCCGCTGGCGCGGTGGATAATTTCATTGCCGAGGTTTTTCAGCGGTCGCGGCATTTTGCCTTGCGGCTTGAACAAGAAGGCCTGCATGCGCTTTTTAAACGGATTGTTCACCTGGCGCGTATTGTTGCCGCTGGCGCCGAACACCTCATATTCTCGCTTATAGGTAATGCCGGTTTTGGGGATGCGGCCGCTTTTGCCGCTGGCGTCCAGCCGGTCGAAGGTCTGCTGCGAGGCGTCGTTTTGGTAGGAGGCCGGCGCGGTATCGTCGGTGGTCTGCCAGCTGCCGTTGTGCCAGGTGGCGGAGTGGCCGCTGTCATCCGCCGCCACCAGCCGGCCCTGTGCATCGTTGTGCAGACTGGTGAGCCGGCCGAGATCCGGCGGTGGCGTCACCGGCTGCCAGGCGGTAGCGCCCTCATTCTGTTGGCCGCCTCCCGGACGCAGCGCCGGCGGCAGCCAGCTGCCCGGCGCCAGACTGAACAGCTGTCCGCCGCCGGTCAGGCCGAACAGCTGATGGCTGGCATTGCCGGCCAGATCTTTCAGCCTGTTGTCCGGCGTCCGGGCGTCGGGCAGTCCCTCGCTGCCAATCGGCCGCGGCGGCATGCGCTCGCGGCGCAGACCGGGGATGATTTGGTGCAGCTGCACCCGGCCGTCTTCGTTCAGCGAGGCCAGACGTCCGTTGCCCAGCGACGTGACGGTTTGGGTCTTGCTGTTTTTGTCCAGCCCGGTCAGGGCGAGATCGGCCTCCACGCTGTTACGTACCCGCGTAAGGTGAAACAGGTTGTTCTGGAGGGAAGCCTTGTTGCCGGCCTGATTGATCTTCAGCGGTTTGACTTCGCCGTCCTCCACTTTATACGCCTGGCCGTCGTGGCCGCGGATCAGACGCTCGGCCTTTTCGCCGCTGGCCTCCCAGTGGCCGGTAACTTCATCGCGAAAGTGCACCTTGCCTTCAATCAGCGCCAGCTTGCCGAGCCGGCCCAGATCGACGACGTTGTGCGGCAGCGGTGTGCTGAGGCGCAGCCCTTTCTGATAATCCATCACCATGCTGTCGCTCAGGTTCCAGCCGGGGGTGACGCCGGTGTCGTCCAGCTGGCAGCTGAATTCGTGATTGTGACGGTTCTTCACCACGGCGTGGATGCGATCATCGCCGTCGTTCAGCAGCGCGGTCAGCTGTGCGTCGGGGTCGGAGAACAGATGGCGAATTTGGGTATCGCGGCCGTCTTGTTCCAGCTCCAGAGTCGGCGGTATTTCACCGTCCGGCAGCGCGGCGCGGTGCAGGCGACCGCCGTCGTCGAACGCCAGCAGTTCATTGCCGCGCAGGGCGATGGCGGCAGGATAAAACGGCTGCGGTTCGCCGCTGCCTTCGCGAGCCAGCTGCAACTGCAGCGGCTGCGGCGCGCCGTCCGCGCCCGCCGGGCGAAACAGCAGCTGTTGTTTGCCGGCGGCTTTGTCCGCCGTCAGCGCCAGCAGCGCACCGTGGCGGTTGAGCGCATAGGCGGAAACTTTCTGACTGAATGTATGTTCGGTGCGGCCGGTGCTGAGGTTCAGCAGCTGTTTATCGTCCTGCAGCGCAAACAGCTGGCCGTTGCCCTGGCGGCTGAGCTGGCTGAAAGGTTTGGCGTCGATACCATGCATCGGCTGCCATTCGGCAGGGAGTTCCGATGTGTATTGGTATAGACGATCGCCGTACAGGCGCAACGCTTGCTCGTCCTGGCCGGTGTGGTAGATACCGGTGAGTTTTTCCCGCAGCGCCTGCGCCGGCTTGGCGACCGTCTTCGGCTCGTCGCCGCCCCAGCTGACGCTGCCGTTATTGCCGGCGACGGGCGTCTGCTGCGGCGGTACCGATAGCCGGTGGGTGAAGGCGGTAAACGCCAGCGGATCTTCGTGCAGATGAATCAGCCGGTTTTGCCGGTCGAGCAGCGTATGGCCGTGCTCATTACCGTTGCCATGCCAGCGGTAGCGCTGGTTATTGGCGTTGAGGGTGTTTTCCAGCAGCGGGCCTAAGGCTTCGCCGGCGTTGATATCCAGCGTGCCGTTATCCCGGCGGCTTAGCCCCGTCAGCTGGGCGGTGGGCGCCTGAGACTGCCACTGGTGTTGAGTGCTGCGCTCCAGCCGCCGGCGCTGCGCCTGCTTTTGCGCCAGCGTCGTCTGCTCCTCCGGTGTGACGGCCGGCGGTTCTTCACTGGCGCCGTCGATGCCGCCGAGCCGACCGTTGAGCTGCACCGCCCAGTTGCCGGACTCACGGGAGAGTTGAGGGAGCTGCGGCGCGGCGTTCTGGCGCTGGCGCAGGCCGGCCGGAGGGCGGGATGGTGAAGACAGGGGCGCGCGCTGCGTTGACGGCGCGGTGCTACCGCGGACGGTGTTGCCGCCGCTGCGGGCGGCGTTTTCGTCGCCCGTCCGCCGCACCCGATTGAATAAAGCGCCGATGCTGCCGCTGATTGACGTCGTCATAGCCTCTCCTTTATCGCAGATAGTCGCCGAGTGCGGAGGGCGGGCCTCCGCAACCGCCGTCAGGGGTTAACCTGTACCCGGGTGTAATCCGTCGGACCGTTGCGCAGGTCCGGCTGCCACCAGATGGTCAGACTGTTGTCGCCGGACTGCGGCCGGCAGTCGACGCTGGCGCAGCCTGGCGGCGCTTTCGGGGCGCAGGCGGCGAGCAGCATGGCCGCCAGCAGGACGGCGATAAATCGGATAACCATGTTCTTCTCCTTAGCGGGCGCTGGCGATCAGGGAGGTGCGTCCCGGCCTGACCACGGCATTTTTTTCAAACGCGACGTACACCTCGACCGACTCGCCGGGGCGCAGCTGTGAATGCGGCCAGGCGGCGACGGCGAGGGTGCGGTCGCTGCGGCAGGCGGCTTCATCAAAGCGTCGGGTGACGTTGCTGGTATTGGTGATCACCCCGACGGCGATCTGCACCGAACGGTTGCCGTACCACTGGTGGCGCTGCGCATCGTTGCTGAAGCCGGACGGGATGCGGCACAGCGTGCTCAGCGTCTGGCCGCTGCCGCCGGCCGTCATGCCGCTGGGCTGACGGTTTTCCGCCAGATCGCGCAGGGCAGACTCCAGCATGCCCTTCATATCGGTGTACTTGTGGCGGCGGTTGATCTCACCCATGGCGTTGTTCAGCTGATCGCGGTTTTCGCTGGCGATATAGCGGGAAGGATCCACCTGATCGCCCACCAGATGCGGCGTGATGATAAACAGCCGCTCGCGCTGCGAGGTTTCATGCTGCGAGGTGGTGAACAGTTTGCCGATCAGCGGAATGCTGCCGAGGATCGGAATGCGCCGTTCATGATCGCCGCTCTCTTTGGTGTGGAAACCGCCCATCACCAGCGAACGTTTCGCCTGCACCAGCGCCTGGGTGCTGATGGCGCCGTTGCGGGTGCCTTCGGCGTCGCCGTCGTCGTTTTTGTTCAGCTTGCCGTCTTCGACGTCGACGATCAGCTGCACCGACGAGCTGGCGCTGCTCTTCCCGCCGATGGCGCGCGGCGTGACGCGCAGGCTGGTGCCGGCGGTGACCGCCTGGATATCCGCCACCCGCTCGCCGATGGCGCGCACAAAGGCGGTGTCGCTGAAATCGATCACCGCCGGCTGGTTTTCCAGCGTCATGATCGACGGGTTGGCGATAATCGACGCGGTGCCTTCCCCCTCCAGCGCCTGGATATCGGCAAAGAAGCGGCGAAAATCGGTGACGAACAGCGTGCTGGGGCCGGAGAGCAGCGTCGAACCGCCGGTGACGTTGCCGAACTGGCCGGCCCAGCTGCTCGACAGCCGCGCCATCTCGCTGCGATCGATATCGACGATCAGCGCATCGATCTCGATCAGTTTCTGCGGCACGTCGATCATGCTGACCAGCGACTGATAGGCGCTGCGGTACGCCGGCTTATCGCGCACCAGCAGGGCGTTGTTGCGCACGTCTGCCGAGACTTTGCCCGCCATGTTGCCGAGCGGATTTTTATCACCGGCGCGGCCGTGGCCGGTGCCGCGCCCCACCAGCTGGTTCAGAATGCTCTGCGACTGGCTGCGCATCTGGTCCATTTCGCTTTCGCCGCCCTGAGTGCTGTTCATGCCGCTGGCGCTCGGGCTGCTGTTTTGCCCCAGCAGTTCATTGAGGATGGTGGCCACCCCCGGCACCAGCAGGGTCTGATCGCGGTATTTGATGGTGCGGTCGGCCACCGAGGCGTACTTCAGCGGGAACGACATCATCTCTTTATTATCGTCCTTGGGCTTTTCCGATTTTTTGGTGAAGTCGGCGATCATGGCGACATATTCCGGCGGCCCGGTGACCAGCACCACGCCTTCGTCCGGCAGTTCGCCCCAGCCGAAGCGCGGATCGAGCAGGCCGACGCCTTTCAGCGCCTGTTTGATATCCGGCGCCGCATCGGGGGAGATTTCCAGCCGTCGCGACACCTGCGCCGACTGCGCGCTGACGTAGAGCGTGTCGTTATAGACAAACCATTGAAAACGGTACTCCAGCGCCAGCCGGTTAAGAAACGCCTCCGGGCTGCCGGAGCGCAGCTTGCCGGTGATATTGGCTTCGGGCAGGGAGCTGTCATACAGCGTGACGCCGAAGCTGTCGGCAAAGTCTTCCAGGATGATGCTCAGCGGCGTGTTGTCGGCGGAATAGGCGTAAGCGCCGTTCTTCCACTCGCCGGGCGTAGCGGCCAGTGCGGCATTGAGGCCGGCGCACAGCAGCAGCGCCGCCAGCGCCAGACGTCGCAGGTTAGGTATCGCGGGCAGGGTTAGCACCACTCCTTACTCCTTGCAGTCCATGGTTGAGATGATCTCTGACGATAAAAAAACGGCAGCATGGCGCTGCCGGGGTGTGGGTTAATTAATGGCGTCGATAATCGCTTTACGCATGCCGAATTTGAACTGCGTGTACTGCGAACTGGCCCAGCTGGTGTTGGACATATCCTGCAGTTGGTTCTGGAAGGCATACATATCGCTGAGGCTGTAAGGCTCGCCCGACATCTCTTTGGCGAACTGGTAAGTCTCGTTGTGGCTGCGGCTGGCGGTGCTGCTCAGGCGGCGCTGCAGTAAATCGTCGGAATACATAACGGGCTCCTCTGGATGTAAGGTTCCTCGTTGAGTGGCACACGCCGCGCGGCGGTTCCATCCTTCAAAAAATTCTTCAGCCGGCCACGCTCTCCGCCGCACCCAGCGCCTGACGCAGCGCCTGCCAGCTGATATGCAGCTCGCCCTGTTCGGTGGTCAGCAGCAGGGTGTCCGGCGGCAGCGAGTCGTCGATCGCCGGATGCCAGCGCAGTTCCGGCCGCTGCGTCAGCCAGTGCGCCACCGCCGCGTGTCGTTCGCCATGGCTGTACAGCGTGGCGGCGACGGCGGACGGCTGTTTGGCGCGCAACTGCTCCAGCAGAATGTCCAGCTGCCCGGCCGGCGGCACCTGCTCCAGCAGGCGGCCGAGCGCCTGCGCCAGCAGCGCGTCGGCGGCGTCGAGCAACTGCTGCTGCTCGGCGCGGCGCTGCTGCTGCCAGTCGGCGAACAGCGTCCGGGCCTGCTGCCAGAAGGTCTCCTGTGCGCCCGCCAGTAATGCGTCGCGCTCTGCCGCTGCCTGTTGCTGCAGCGCTTCGGCCTGCGTCTGCGCCGCGTCTAGCAGGGCCTGCGCCTGGCGTTCGGCGTCGGCGATCAGCGTTTCGGCCTGATGGTTAATGGCCAGCGCGTCGCGGCTGAGCAGGGCGACCTGCGGCTCAGGCGGCTGGCGCAGAGAGATTTTTCTAAGTTGCCACATGCGGATGCTCCTCGCCGTCTTCCGTCAGCGTGCGCTGACACTGCCACAGCGCCGCCTCCCACAGCGGCTGCAGCCGCCGGGGTTCCAGCGCCGGCGATGACGGCGGGCAGCGGCAGACGTCGTGATGGTCAAACGCCATGCGCAGGCGCGGCCAGCAGTCGGGGTAGCGCGCCTGCAGCAGCGTCAGGCTGGTGACCGCCGGCGTCTGGCCGACGGACGGCGTCGGCAGCCAGCTTTCCGGCCGCAGCCCTTTGGCCAGCCGGCGACACCAGATTTTCAGTTCGCCGGGCAGCGCCGTCCCGCCGGTGCAGATTTCAGCAACCAGCGCCAGCAGCAGCGAGCGGGCGTCGTCGTCAAGGGCGAGCAGCGTCAGCAACTGCGGCTGCGGCCGAGGCAGCGCCGCGTCCGCCACCCCGAGCCGCCGACGCAGCGCCGCGCCGCGCACCCGCGCCAGAGCGGCGGCCGGTGCGGGGAACGGCAGCGCCTGACGCCAGCTGGGGTGTGCGTCGCGCCAGAAGCCGCTGTGCCACCAGTCGAGCCAGCGCAGCGTGGCATCGATGTCGCTCATGAGGCTTTGCCCGCGTTCGGCGTTGCGCCTTTTTTCGCCGAGCGCCGCAGCGCGACGATGCCGAGGCCGATCAGCAGCAGCAGGCTCAGCACGCTGAACAGCGTTTTCACCAGCGAATACTGGCCGGGCGTCAGGGCGAAGGGGCCGAGGTTGACCACCGGCGTCTGGTCACGCCAGGCCCTGGCGGGTACGAAGACGATCGCCAGGTCTTTATCGTCCCGCCCCACCAGGCCGGGAATGCTGGTGGCCACCAGACGGCGGATACGCGGTTCAATGCTGTCGGGATCCAGAGAATCGGCGTATTTGATAAACACCGACGCCGAGGCCGGCTGCACCGGCTCTCCCGGCGCGATGCGCTCCGGCAGCACCACGTGCACCCGGGCGACCACCACGCCGTCAATCTGCGCCAGCGTCGACTCCACCTCCTGCGACAGGGCGTAGATATAGCGGGCGCGCTCTTCCATCGGGCTGGAGATCACGCCGCTTTTCTGAAATACCTCGCCCAGGTTGGTGCGCGCCTTGCGCGGCAGGCCGGCGGCATCAAGGATGTTCACCGAGCGTTCGATATCCGCCGCCGCGACCAGTACGGACACGCCGCTTTTTTCTACGCGTTTGTCGGCGGCGATATGGTAGTGATTCAGCGCGGCGACAATGTCGTTGGCATCGCTCTCGGACAGGTTGCTGTTGAGCACGGTTTCATCGCCGCAGCCGCTAAGCAGCAGGGCGAGCGCGGCTGCCAGCAGGTATTTCACCAGTGATTGTCCCATAGCCGTTACTGTAGGTTAGTGAGTTTATCCAGGGTTTGCGTGCCCTTGGCGATGATCTTGGCGTTCATCAGGCTCTGAATGTAGTAATCGGACAGCGCGGCGTTCGCTTGGCTGAAGTCCGTCGGGTTGCTGGAGCGGGACGCGACTTCCAGGTTGCGGAACGCCTGCTGCTGCGCGCGCTGGTTATCGCTGATGGCGCCGCCGAGGCCGCTCAGCAGGCTCTCCTGGCCGTCGCCGGCCGGCGCGTTGAGCGCGGCGCTGAAGGCGTGGATATCGTCCTGATTGGCGTCGGCGGTGTCGGCGGCCGGAGAGGTGAGCGGGGCGCCGGTCAGTGACGGGCCGTTATGGGATATTTTCATCGCAGATTCGCCTGTAGCAAGAGGGGAAAAGCAGGAGGACGCGGCTGCGCCCTCCCGGCGCGGCATCAGTACTGAATTTTGACCTGCGCGGCGGCGGAGCCAGCCTGGGCCGCGCTGTCGGCGATGCCGTTGATGCGCTGGTTTTCCGCATCCAGTTTGGCCTTGTCGACCTGGTTTTGCTGCATTTCCGCCTGCACGCCCTGCATCTGGCTCATAAAGCTGCTGCCGCTGCTGGCGCCGGCGAGTTTGGTGGCGAAGCCGGCGCCGCCGGTAATGCCGTTGGCCAGAGTGGTGCCGAGCGATGGTAATGACATCAATTTCATAACGTTTCCTCTCATATCATTGGATGATAATACGGGTACTTCACGGATTGAGTGGCGGAAGAGAGGAGGCGGTTCCGGCGGCGAGCGATTTTTTTTCCGGCGACCCGCCGCGCGACGGCGGCGTGGTTCGTCAGGCGTGAATATTGAGCTGTTTCAGGCGGTGATAGAGCGTGCGGCGCGGGATGCCCAGCTCGTGCACCACGTCGTCGATGCGGTGGTCGTGGCGGTTCAGACAGTCGTGGATCAGGCTGCGTTCGATGCGCTTGAGGCGCTCTTTCAGCAAGACCGTGCCGCTCTCCTGCGGCAGCGCCTGATTGAGCGGCGGCAGGCCGAGGATAAAGCGTTCGGCCGCCGCCTTCAGCTCGCGCAGGTTGCCGGGCCAGCAGTGCAGCAGCAGCGCTTCGTCCAGCGCGGTGCTGCGCGGCGGGTGCGGCATGCCGAGCCGCAGCGCCGACTCGAGAGCGAAGCGGCGGAACAGCGGAATAATCAGTTCGGGACGCGAGCGCAGCGTGGGTGTTTCCAGCTTGATGGTGTTCAGGCGGAAGCAGAGATCGCGGCGGAAACGGCCGCTCTCCACCAACTGCTCCAGCGGCGTCTGTGAGGCGGCGATCACGCGCAGATTGAGGCTGATTTGTTTGGTGCTGCCGAGGCGCGTAATGGTGCGGGTTTCCAGCACGCGCAGCAGTTTGGCCTGTACCGTCGGCGGCATGCTGTCGATTTCATCGAGGAATAAAATGCCGTTGTTCGCCGTTTCGATATAGCCGGCGCGGGCGTGACTGGCGCCGGTGTAGGCGCCGGGTTCGACGCCGAACAGCTCGCTTTCGGCCAGATTTTCCGGAATGGCGCCGCAGTTGACGGGAACCAGCGGTCCGTTGCAGCCTGAGAGTTCATAAATACGCCGGGCCAGCGTGTCTTTGCCGGTGCCGGTTTCCCCTTCGAGCAGGATATCCACGTGCAGCGGGGCGACGATTTTGGTTAACTTATGCAGGTAACTGTGAATATCGTCGGCCGCGTGCGGCGTCGCGCCGGAGGCGGACGCGTGTGAGGCGTGATTTTCCCTGGCGCAATCGGCCGGTGCCCGAGCGGGCATTCTGGAATCAACAGGCTTAACCATAACTTCTCCGATTATTCTAAACCAGCGCGATCCCGCAGGTTACGCTGGTTTAATTGTTGAGCTTCCTGAATCTTTTTTTGACGACGCAAGACTGACAAAACATTACAAAGTATTAGCGTTTGGCTACTTTCCTCTATTGCCTTCCCCTACAGCTATCAGTCCAGGATGATTGTTCGGTAGTCCTTTTCCTGCTTTTTGTAGTCATTTCCCTACAGGGGGCGCAGAAACGCCCGTGAGTACGCTGCTTGAGCGTATGCCCCGCCATCACTGCGCTGTCAGATGAATTTTTTATGTCTGCGTCCTGCGTCACGCCGAAATTCGGCAAATAGGGAACCCAAGCCGGCGTCGTGACACTCAGCTAGCGAGCCTCAGCCCATCAATCGCCAAAAATGTCAGGAAATTGTAAGTATGTTCTGGCGGGGAAAGCTCGATACTTTTGCAGTTTTAATGATTAACCGGAGGTCTTATGAACGCGAGGTTGACTGGCAGTATGGCTGGAGAACGGAACGTCCGCGCGCCCGCAACGGGCGGTGCCGGTTTGATGCAAAACAGAGGAGGGTAACCTGATGACACTCAATATATCCGGTTCAGGCGTTGGCATGCCGCTGGTGGGGAATCTGATCGAACGTGCCAACGAAAACGTAGAAAAAATTGAACAGGCCATCTCGCTGCCGCAGCAAAACAGTGCGGTGAAATTCAGCAATGCCAACAATGCGGCGTTTATGCAGCAGATGCCGGCGCTCGGGGAAGAGGCGCAGCCCGCGCAGCAGGGCGGGCTGATGCAGAAACTGCTGATGCTGATCGGGCTGCAGCAGCTGTTGGGCGGCAATGGGACGCAGCCGGCCGAGCAGTCGCCGCGCCAGTCGGAAAACAGCGCGCCTGCCGGGCAGTCGTCAGCGTCAGGCGGCGTGGGCGGGGTGATCCAGCAGGTGATGCAAATGATGCAGCAGCTGATGCAGATGATCCAGCAACTGACGGGCGGCAAAGGCGCGCAGAGCGCTGACGGCGTGCAGAACGGTCAGAACGGTGGACAAACGCAGCCGGCCCGCAGTCAGCCGGAGACGCCGGCCTCCGGCGGGCAGTCTCAGGGCGGCGTGAGCGGCCTGGTTCAGCAGCTGATGCAGATGATGCAGCAACTGATGCAGATTATGCAGCAGCTGGCGGGCGGCGGGCAGAAGGCCGCGCCGTCAGGTGAGAACGGCAACGCAGAGTCTGGCGGATCCGCTCAGCCGGCACAGCAGCAGGGCGACGGCAATATGCTGAGCAAACTGCTGGGTTCGGTGCTGCAGATGGTCGGGTTGGACGCGCTGATGTCGAAACTGGGCGGCACGCAGAACAACGGAGGCTAACGTTATGGTGAGCAATATCTCCGGCCAGGGGGTGTTTCCCCGTCAGGCCGGCCAATCGCTGGAGAACCCGGCAGAGGGCCTGAGTGAAACGCTGCAGACGCCGCAGCTGCGCATCGGGACGGTGAATTTCGGCAATGCGCCGGCGCAGCAGGCGGAG
Source organism: Serratia sp. JUb9 (assembly GCF_014298095.1). NCBI lineage: Bacteria > Pseudomonadati > Pseudomonadota > Gammaproteobacteria > Enterobacterales > Yersiniaceae > Serratia > Serratia sp. JUb9. Next base: position 714,226 of record NZ_CP060416.1, read on the forward strand.
CAGCCGGAAGCGATGTCGCAGAGCGGCGGGCTGTTCCAGCAGTTGCTGATGCTGATCGGTCTGCAGTCGCTGCTGCAGGGCCCGCAGGCGGATATGTCGGCGATGTTTGGCGGCCAGGGCGTCAGCGAGACGGAAAAGGACACCAGCGTGCCGCCGACCGATGACAACCTGCAGGGACGGCCGCCGGGGGATACTCGTAGCGCGCAGGAGATTATCGATGCCAACCCGGTGCTGAAGAACCTCGGTGACCAGAAGGATATCAAGCGCGATGAGCTGAAGCAGCGTTTTGGCGACTGGACCGAGGATAACCCGGATCCCGCCAGCCGCGCCGACGCCGCTTACAATATGGCGCGGGTGCTGAACAGCATCAAAGGGCTGAATAACCGCGAGGGCGGCTCCCGCGGCGACTTGGCGGACAACGGCAAGATTGACGGTATCACCAAGGACGGCGACGCCCGCCACGGCACCGAAGCCGGCGTGTTGAAAGATATCGCCGAACAGGGGCTGAAGGCTTTGCCGAGCAACGGCAACCTGCCGCAGACCAATGACAGTCACGTGCGGCTGGACGGCACCAACAAGGATAACTTCCAGTGGGCGATGGGCGAGATCGGCAAGGCGCTGTCCAATATTCCGATCCTGAAGTCCGTGCTGGCGCCGATGTTCAACAATATGGGCGAGGCCCGTGGCCTGGGTGATGTGTTTACCGGTGCGCTGAAGGGGATTGGCGAGGGGGCGATGAGCGCCGCTCGTGGCCCGGTCGGCTGGGCGATGACGGCGGCGACGGACACCGCGCAGATTGTGATAGATAACGTGAAAAATAAGAAATAGCCGTTAAGGCACCGGGGAAAGCGCCCCTGTACGGCAACGTGCAGGGGCTTTTTTTTGCGTGCATCAGGCCGGCAGTTCGCCCTGGCCGGTTTTGATGATATTGGCGAAGTTCAGCACCTTATCGACGTAGGTGGCGTCGCCGGTGCCGGTTTTGGAGATATCGCTCAGGTCGTTGAGGTTGACGTTGTTCGGGCCGGAATTGTAGGCGCGCAGCGCCGCACCCATGTTGCCGTCAAAGGCGTTCAACTGCTCTTTCATATACAGCGCGCCGGCCATAATGTTGTCCCGGGTACTGTTCGGGTTGGCGTCCGGCCCCAGCAGCCCGGGGTTCTTGCTTTGCAGATCGGCAAAGGTATTGCTGTTGACCTGCATCAGCCCGCTGTCCTGCAGGCCGTTGCCGCCGTTCACCGTGCTGGCGCCCAGGTTGCCGCGCGACTCCTGCCAGATTTGCGCCGCTAACACTTCCGCCGGCACGCCGGTCTTATCGGCGGCGTTCTGGATATCCGCTTCATACGGCTTCAGCGCGTCGGGCAGGTGCAGACTGCCGCTGCCGGCAGCCGGCGTGCTGTTCTCCGTTGCGCCGGTTGTCGGCTGGCCGCTGGCTGTCTCCGGCGTGCTTTGCGGGGTAACGCCCGGCGTTGACGCGCTGCCCTGCTGCTGCGGCGTCTGCGACCCGCCGTTCTGGCCGTTGGACAGCAGTTGCTGCGCCAGCTGCATAAACTGCGGCATGAGCTGACTGAACAGCATTTGCATCAGGGTGCCGGAAATGGCGCTTTGCAGCTGCTGTTGGATATCGCCGCCGCCGAGCAGGCTGTCCATGTTGGTGCCTTGGGCGCCGCCGTAGCTGATCGGCAATGGCGCGCCGCTGTCTGAGGCGTTAAGCACGGGTTTCTGCGACAGATTATCGCTCAGGTTGCTGAAGTCTCCGCTCTGCCCGAAGGGCTGCGGGACGGGGTTGGATGATACAGAGAGCATCGGTGTCTCCTTGGTGCGGGTGGGTATCGTGGTTGAGTGGCCGCCGTGGGACGCGGGGTCCCGCCCGGCGGTGCGTCAGGCCTTGCCGAAGGTGACGTCCAGCGTCATGGCGTCGGTATGGCGCATCGGGTTCTGGCCCTCCGGCAGCCGGTCGTCGTCCGGGTGCATATAGGTCATGCCGGTACCGAGCATGTCGGTCATAAACTGGCCGCCCTTGCGCATGGTCTCGCTGGAGCCGTCGTAGTAGCCGGCAATGGTTTTATTCCCGGCAGAATCGGTGCTGACAATGTCTGCCGGCGCGCGGTCGGCAATGCTCTGCCGATCGCCGATTTCAAATCCCTGATGATCGGTGGCGTGAATGGCGGCGTTGCGGCCATCGATATCGCTGGTATTGACGAAGCCGTTATAGAACTCCAGGCGGCTGGCGTCGTCCCGATAGTTGCCGTCGGCGTCGGCCTGCTTCAGCAGGCCGGTAAAGTCATTCTGATAACGCATCTGGCCGCTTTCTCCGGGCTTCAGGGTGATCTCGCCGACCAACTGATTGTGCTGATCAAACTGGCCGATATTGATGTCGTGATCCTGCGTATTGGTGATATTGAAGGTGCGCGGCCCGCTGCCGGCCGACGGACCGTCGGCGGCGCTTGCAGCATGGGCCGTCGGTTTGGCGGCGTTGGTTTCATTCAGCGGCATCGCGCCGCCGGACGGGGCGGCAGTATCGGTATTCTGCGGCGCTGTTTCCTGCCCGCTGCCGTTCTGGCCCTGCATCCTCCGCGCCAGCTCCGCCATCACCTGACTGAGCAGCGCGCCGATCAACTGGCTGAGCGGGTCGCCGGGGTTGGGCTGCCCGTCCGTTGACGTCGGCAGGGCATCAGTCAGCGGCGCACCGAAATTGACGCTGCTCCCGGCGCCCGGCGTGGCGAACTGCACCGCGCCGCCGCCGGCGGACTGCCGGGGAAGCTCGGCGGATGTCCAGGCATCGTCCATTGCCGGGCCGCTCTGCCATCCGGCTGCCGGGCGGTAGAAGGAAGAGATATCGACAGACATGGTGAGATCCTCGGTTGGTAAATGGCCATAGTGAGTGGCGGCAAACCGGGGGCGGGTTCCCGAGGCGGGCTGAAATTGCGGGTATGATTCAGGGCGAAGCCGGGTTGGCGGGGAAGCGTGAGGCCGCAGGGCGTGTCTGCGGCTACGTGGTTTCAGAGGATCAGGCGTTGATAAACTCGGCGATGACCGCAGGTACGCTGGGGCGGCCGTTCTCCAGGCAGGTGGCGACGAAGGTGGCGTCGGCGTAGACCTGGCCGTCAACGCGGATTTGCTGCACGAAATTCACCCGGTTGCGCTTGTCGTTTTTCGCCAGCTCACAGGTGACTTCCATCTTGTCGCCCTTGGTCAGGCTTTTGCGAAAGCGCAGGTTGTACTCCAGCACCATATACAGCCGTCCCTGCTTAAACTCCTCTTCGATATCGATGCCCAGCGCCTCTTTCATAAAGGCGTGGCGGGTCCACTCCATATAGAAGGGGTAGTAAAGACCGTCAACCACGCCCTGAAAATCGATGTGTGCTGCGTCAACTTCGTAGTGTTTTACATACATTGAATAGTCCCTTAGTGCCTGATGTGGAATGGATATAAGCGATTTTACCGGATTAAATCACGATTTAGCGGCGGCGTTAACCTGCATCAGCGGTGGGGCCGGCTGCCAGATAGAAAATCAGGTAGAGCCCCGGCGAGTGTTCGATCTCCAGGGAGGTGTAGGTGTAATGGCTGATGCGGCCATCGTCATTGATAATGGCTTTGTTGCCGGTGCCGATTTTCCGGACGTCATGATAATCCCACATGGTGCGAAATTCGCTGCTTCTCGCCGTCAGATCGTCGATCACCGCGCTGAAATCATCACGGTTATTGCCGGCGGCCTGATAGGCGCGGAACGCAGCGATCGTATGTCTGGCGGCCTGCTCCCATTGATAAATCTTTTGTTTGTACTCCGGGCAGACGAACATCAGCTTCAACGAGTTGCGATCCGCCTCGGCAATGGCGGACCAGTCAAAAATCTGCGTTTGCGCGGCCTGATTCCAGTACAGAATGTCCATATTATCGCGGCGGACAAAGGCCGGATGGGGATTGAGCGCATCGACCATCGCCATCACCTCGGCGGGGAGCTGCATCGGCGCCTGATGGGGGGCATCGTTGCCAAATACCATGGTATTCAGGTACTGCTGCTCTACCGGCGACAGTTTCAGCACTCTGCCGATACGCTGAAGCGCCGCCGGCGAGATGCTGATCTCCCGACCCTGCTCCAGCCAGGTGTACCAACTGACGCTGACCGCCGCCAGCTGCGCCACTTCTTCCCGGCGCAATCCGCTGACGCGCCGGTTAAGCGGACTGAAGCCGTAATCGCTCGGATTCAGTTTGGCGCGGTGTTTAACAAGAAAATCTTTGACGGCGGCGTTTCTGGACATGCTGACTCCTGGGTATGACCAATTATCATAGGATAACTGGCCCTCTTTTTCATGGCCGGCAGCGCTTTTATGCTTACTGTAAGACAGACCGTCAGCAATCTCAGGAGCCTTATGAAATCTATCTTTATATACGGTATTACCGGCGATATCGGCCAGCGTACGGCACGCCTGCTCAATGAGGCCGGCCACCGCGTATCGGGCGTGGCCAGAAGCGAGGATAAGGCCCGGCCGTTAATCGATCAAGGCATTAACGTGGTGCTGGGCGACGTGGCGTCCGCCAGCGCACAGACGCATCAGGCGTGGCTTGAGGGGGTGGATGTGGTGCTGTTCACCGCCGGGGCGAAGTCGGACGATGAGGCGAAAATCCGCGCCGTCGACTATCAGGCGGTGATTCATTCCGCGCAGGCGGCCATGCATGCCGGCGTCGGCGCCTATGTGCTGGTTTCCGCTTTCCCCGAAGCGGGGCGCCGCCGGGAAACCACCCCGGGATTTGAGTGCTATATGCACTATAAAAAACTGGCCGACGCCTGGCTGGTCAACAGCACGCTGGCGTGGACCATTCTCCGCCCGGGCAGACTGACGGAAGCCGAGCCGACCGGACGCGTACAGGCTGCGCCGGCGCTGCCGTACGGCGAGATTCCGCGCGCGGATTTCGCCGCGTTTGTGGCAGATGCGATCCGCCGCGGCGCCTACCCACAGGCGATTGTCGAAGTGACCGGTGCGGTGTAATGAGCAGCAGACAACATAATATTAAAATCATGCTCACCGGCCTGCTGACGTTGGTCACCGTAATGGGCATCGGGCGCTTTTCGCTGACGCCGCAGATCCCGGTGATGATCGGGGACGGCTACCTGACGCTTTCAAGCGCCGGGATTCTGGCGGCGATGAACTATATCGGCTATCTGGCCGGGGCGCTGCACGTCAGCCGTATGAAGAGCGGGCATGCGGGCTATCTGAAGGCCGGCATCTGCGCCACCGTGCTGGTGACCTTACTGTCCGGCGCGACCTCGTCGTTCGTCCTGCAGTGTCTGTTCCGTCTGGTCGCCGGCATCGGCGGCGCCTGGGCGCTGATCATCGTCACCTCCTGGACGCAGCTGACGCTGGCGGGCAACCGTGCTCCGCGCCTGTCCGCCGCAGTATTTACCGGCCCGGGCGTTGGCATTACGCTCAGCGGGATATTGGCATGGGCCATGGGGTTGCTGCATCTGGATTCTGCCAGCGCATGGTATGTCTACGGCGCGGTGGCCCTGCTTATCAGCCTGATGACGTTTCGCTATCTGCCGGCGACATTCGGCCCGGCTCAGGGAGCGGGCGAAAGCGAGAAGCCGGTTGGCAGCGAGCTGAAAAAACTGGTGGCTATCTATACGCTGGCCGGGTTCGGCTACATATTACCGGCGACGTTTCTGGCGCAGATGGCACACAGCGCCTTTCCGGGCGGCGATTTGGCGGCGTTTTTCTGGCCGCTGTTCGGCCTGTCGGCGGTGGCCGGCGTGGTGATGGTGATCCTGTTTGCGGCGCGCTTCAATACGCAAATCAGCCTGGCGGCGATGATGGTGCTGCAGGGGCTTGGCGTGGCTGCGGCGGTGGTATTACCGGGGGCCGTGGGATTGCTGTGTTCGACGGTGCTGACCGGCCTGGGCTTTTTGTCGATTATGCAGCTGACCATGAGGTTTGCGCGTGAAATCTCCTCCGGTTCGCTGGCAAAAAATGTAGGGCTTCTGACCTCCGGCTATGCGACCGGTCAGCTGGTTGGCCCGCTGGTGTCATCCGCCAGCGTGGCGCTGTTCGGCTCGCTGCATGAGGCGATTCTTCTGGCGGCGGCAGGGCTGGTTCTCGGTGGGATCGGCGTGGTGACCCTGATACGACGCCCGGCTGAGCGGAACTGATGGCCGCGGGCGGATAGCGGCGTACGCCTTTATCCGCCCGAGAGTAATCAGCTTTTCTTCACAAACTCGGACTTCAGTTTCATCTGGCCGAACCCGTCAATTTTGCAGTCGATATTGTGGTCGCCTTCGACCAGGCGGATGCTTTTCACACGGGTGCCGATTTTCAGCGTGGATGAGCTGCCTTTCACCTTCAGGTCTTTAATCACCGTCACCGCATCGCCGTCGGCCAGCAGGTTGCCATTGGCGTCTTTCACCACCAGCGCATCGTTATCGGCCGCAGGCTCGTCGTCGTTCCATTCGTGTGCACACTCAGGGCAGACATACAGGCCGTTATCGACGTAGGTATATTCAGACTGGCATTGCGGGCAGGCTGGAAGTTGCATAGTTATGGCCTCAATTTTCGTTAATTATAAGTCTAATCAATATGTTAATGGGTAACTCTCTCTGGCTGCGATCGTTATCTTCAGCACCAGGAGATAATGTGCGCAATGGTAACATTAAATGTGTATGACATTATAATGTTATTGGTATTATCATGCGTGCTTTAAAGGTAAGCGTGAGCCAGGCAGCGTAACGACGGCGACTACCCGTTCGGCATCGATTGACCGGGTTTTTGTCGGGTTGAATCTTTTACGTCTCTGCGTGGCTGAGTTTATTTTGCGCCGGCGGTTGGGCGCGCAGTATCAGAGGGCCCCGTGACTCGCATTGTCGACGATATTTTACAAACGCTGCTGGACAGGGATCCGCCAGGGCAGGAAATCCACCGCGAAGCGGATGAGTACGGCGATATTATCGTTGCCGAACACAAACAGTATCGCATCCTGCGTTTTGACGATCTGTACGAGCAGAGCAAGGTGAACATGCGTTCTCCTGAGGTGCCGATACATCACTATATTCAAGCGATGTTGATGGCGATTAGCTGGCAGGAAGAGGGCGACGTGCTGTTGCTGGGGCTGGGCGGCGGCAGCCTGCTGCGGGCGCTGCATGCCTACAACCCCGCCAGGCGGCTTGATGTGGTGGAGCTGCGTCCGCGCGTGCTGGCGGTTGCCCGTAGTTATTTCACGCTGCCTGATACAAGCTGTGTGAACTACCATATTGACGATGCCGAGCGCTATTTGCAGCAGGCGCAGGGCCGACGCTACGGGGTCATTTTCTCCGATCTTTATTCGGCATTCAGCATGTCGCCGCTGCAGGGCACCGAAGCGTTTCTCGAACGCTGCCGGGACGCGCTGTGCGACGGCGGCTGGCTGGTGCTCAACTACCTGGAAATGCCGCACGGCCAGACGCTGCTGTACCATGCCCTGTACCGGGTGTTTACCGACGTCTTTTTCTGCGAAACCGGCAGCGGCAACGTGGTGATTTACGCCACCTGCGCCACCAATGCTTACCGGCTTAAAGCGCTGCGGACGCAGGCGGCGCGTTTGGGATGCGACGGCGTGGCGGAGGTGGGCCATCTGGCGCGTTATCTGACGCGGCTGTAGTTTTCTGGCGAAGTTTGGCCGGGATGGTATTATAATTGGATTATCATAATCAGGATGATAACACCATGGAAAAGAAGACCGCGCGTTTAACCGTTTTGATCGATCCGGAGAAGAAGAAAGCTCTGGAGACGCTTTGCCAACAGCAAGATGTTACCCCCTCGCAGGTGGTCCGGCAATTGATCCGGGATTACCTGCACAAGCATCACGTTGACTACCCTTCCCAGACTTCTCAGGCCAACCCCAAGGTCGAGACGCGCTGATAGTCCGGGTAACCTACGCCGATCGGCAGGGGAGATTCCGTCTGCCTGCCGCAGTCGGCGCCGTAGCCCGTTACGCGCTGTCAGATTGCCTGTTGCACCCGCATGGCGCTGCGCGGCCTCTCTTATCCGGTATTATCATCCCCGCCGCCGTGATTATTTCTGCCCGTCGGCCAGCGCCTCCGGCAGCGTTGAATAGAAGGCGAGCCGGCCGTCAATCGGCCGTATGCGTGCCCGCGCCAGCGTTTTCAGCGGCTGAAATGGAATGTCGGTGACGATCAGCTGCTTACCCTGCGGCAATGCATCAATAAAGCGCTGCAGGGCGCTGAGTCCGCCGGCGTCCAGCACCGGCACCGCATCCCACTGCAGGATTACCGTCTGATACGCGGTACTGCGTGCCAGCACCTCATCGAACACGCGCTCGGCGGCGGCAAAAAACAGCGGGCCGTTCACGCGCAGCACCAATACATCCGCGTCATCGCTGAGCGTGCTCAGGCGCGTCATCCGCGCGATGCGGCGCATAAACAGCAGCGAGGCCAGTACGATGCCAACGGTAATGGCGATCACCATGTCGAACAGCACCGTCAGCGCCATGCACAGCAGCATGACGATAATGTCATCCTTGGGCGCCCGGCGCAGCAGATCGACTACCTTGTGGGCCTCGCTCATATTCCAGGCGACGAGCAGCAGCAGGGCGGCCATAGCGGCCAGCGGCAGGAAGGAGAGCCAGGGCGCCAGCAGCAGCAGGGCCAGCAGCACCAGCAGCGCGTGAATCACGGCGGCCAGCGGCGAGGTGGCGCCGGCGCGCACGTTGGCCGCCGAGCGGGCGATGGCGGCGGTGGCGGTAATACCGCCAAAGAACGGCGCAATAATATTGCCGATCCCCTGTCCCAGAAGCTCGCCGTTGGCGCTGTGTTTTTTGCCGGTCATGCCGTCCAGCACCACGGCGCACAGTAAGGATTCAATGGCGCCCAGCATTGCCATGGAGAAGGCTGCGGGGAGCAGTGCGGACAGCGTCTGCCAGCTTAGCGTCATCGGCTGACCGTCCGCCGCCGGCAGTGTCCAGGGCAGCTGCAGCTGAGGCAAAATGGCGGGGATGCCGGCGCCCTGGCTGCCATCGGCCAGCTGGTAGCTGAAGCTGGAGCCGATGGTGGCGACCTGATGACCGGCCAGATTAAGTAACCCCATGACCGCCGCGCCGGCCGCTAACGCCGGCAGATGGCCGGGCACGCGCAGCCCCAGCCGTGGCCAGACAACCAACACCAGCAGCGTCACGCCGCCAATCAGCGTATCGCCAATATCCGCGGCGGGCAGCGCCTGCAGCAAGGCGGCCAGTTTATCCACATAGCCGGCCGGCAGCGCCGCGAGCGGCAAGCCGAAAAAATCTTTCACCTGCAGCGTGGCGATGGTGATGGCGATCCCCGAGGTAAAACCAAGCGTGACCGGCAGCGGAATATATTCAATCAGCCGGCCGACGCGGGTCAGCCCCATCACCACTAAAAACATGCCGGAGAGCAGAGTAGCCAGCAGCAGGCCGGCCAGGCCGAACTGTTGGGCAACCGGATACAGGATCACCACAAAGGCGGCCGTCGGCCCCGAGACGCTGTAGCGCGACCCGCCGGTGACGGCGATCACGATGCCGGCAACCGCTGAGGTGTACAGACCGTACTGCGGCGGTACGCCGCTGGCGATAGCCAGCGCCATGGCCAGCGGGATGGCGATAATGCCGACGGTAACGCCGGCAATGACGTCTTTTAGCAGACGCTGGCGTGAGTAGGGTTCCTGCCAGCAGGCGGCAATAAGGGCGCTGAAGGGGCGTACGCGGTTGATCTTGTGTGTATTCATCTCAGGTAATGGCCAAATCAAAAATAAAGCGACATGGCGGGCCGGATGGGGTCCGTCTCGGTTGCAGGCGATCGGGTGTATAGTTCTCCGCAATGAAATCAATATGTTAATTTTATTATAATGCTATTCGCATATTGCGCTGCTATGATCAACCTAAGCAGTGAGGAAGTAAAGGGCATCCTTATTAATTGTTGGGGGAAATAAACAGCCAAAAAAGGCTGGTTACCCTGAATGAGGAGAACGTATGGATTTTTTGCATGCGCAGTTACACCTGAAAACGGGCGACGTGGTGGAAGTGCACTGCGACCGGCCGTGCATCATCCTGCTGATGGATGATGCGGAGTTTGCGCGCTATACCCACGGGCAGCCGGGACGTCATCATGGCGGCCATTTCGATGAACTGCCGGCGCGCTTCACCGCGCCTGACGACGGCGTATGGCACATCGCAATTGATGCCGGCCAGTTTAACTCCGCACTTACCCACAGCATCAATATTTATCCGGTTAATTAGTCGTGCGCCTTCGCACCGCGAGGGCGCTTCCCTTTCCTGTGGTGCAGGCCTGTGGAGTAGTGCAAGGTTTGGCATGAGGGCCGGCCCCTTGTATATGGCCGGCTTGATGGTTTACTGCGAGCTGTCTTCGACCTGTACCGTGACTTCTTTGGCACCGTCGGGCTTTACTACGCTTACCGCATAATGGGTGTGAGCCGATGTCCAGCATTCACCGGCAAAAAGGCATTCAGGCTGCCGTTGATAACCGGCGGCGGTCAGATAGTCGCTGATTTTTCGGGTGTCATCGGCGCCATAAAATGTCACCGTATATATCAGGGCCTGCGGCCCGGAGACGTTGGTATAATCAAACTGATAACGCTCCGATATGCGTGGCATTTTCTTGAGCAATTCAGGGGTGTAAAACGCATATTCTCTTTCATCCTGTTCGGTATATTGCGCGCTGCTGGCGAAATTCATGGTTATCGTGGGCCAATAGTAGGCAAATAGGGCAGCAACGGTAGCAACACTCAGGATTATTTTTTTTGATATTTTCATAGTCTTGACTCTACTTTCCCTATTTTTATGTAAGTACCGTCATTTGTAGACACAGAGACATTCCCAGATGAAAAGTCACCGTAAGGCATGATGGTTTTCATAAAAGGTGGGAGTTCCGACCAATATGGCTTGGCGTGAGGAAATCTAGCCGGATCAGGAAACAATAGCGGTGTAAAACTCTCATTCTTAAAAGAGCCTATCGGACCATAGTGATCCCAACGTCTTAAGGCTTCATCCTTGTTGAGTGGGCGGAGAATATGGAATGGGTTATGGATAGACATTACACGGTAGAAACCCAATAAGTCAGATACTAAATCCTCACCGCTGAACCCACTATCAGTAACAAGGTTGTTCGGGAATGCTGACTGGAATGCTTCGAATTTTCGTGCGCACGTCATCATCATTGCGAGCGTAATACTTTGTTGCTCATAATAGGTTCTTCCCCGTTTTATGCGCCATTCAATATACTTTCCAGTACGAAGAACGCCGCGCGCCAGCATTGACTGGATGTATTTAACATCATAATACTTTTTACCTGATGCTTCCCCTTCCCTCAACTTACCCATTAGTTTTTTAACGTCATCACCTCGAGCATGGCCTAGATCGATCCAACCGAGTACTTCGGTGTAAATTAAACCTCTATTTGCCGTGGAGGCTTTATAGCCATCAATAATCTCACTTCTCTTACTCATTCTTGAATGTCCTTTTCTTGTTGCACGAACTTCCTTATGCCTTACGACGTTTCAGTACGCATCCTCTCTACATTGTCTGAGTGTGATTCCTTGCACCCGGAGGAGACGAATTTATTTTCCGTTTTTTGTCCGGAACTTACTAGCCTTGTATTCCTATTTTGCGACAGAGTGAACGCGCAACGCCATTGCCCGACCGCTCAATCTGTGGAAGGATGCGGCGCAACGACGGCAGGGCCGGCGACAGGATTAATCACTGAGGTGAAGAATGGTAAACAGCGCGCTGTGGTACCGGGAGTTTGGCGTACCGGAAGAGGTGCTCCGGCTGGAACACGCGCCGCCGGCCGCGCTGACGGCGGGAAGCGTGCGGGTAGAAATGCGGCTTGCGCCGGTGAACGCCTCTGATTTGATTCCGCTCACCGGCGCTTACCGCCACCGGGTTACGCCGCCCGCCGTCGCGGGCTATGAGGGCATCGGCGTGGTGACGGAGGCGACGCCGGGGGCGGAGCATCTGCTGGGCAAACGGGTATTGCCGCTGCGGGGGGAGGGAACCTGGCAGCGCTATGTCAGTTGCCCGGCGGCGCTGGCGGTGCCGGTGCCGGAGGCTATCGCGGACCCGCTGGCGTCCCGCGCCTATATCAATCCGCTGGCCGCGCTGTTGATGTTGGATCTGTATAACCCGGCGGGGCGCCGCGTGCTGCTGACCGCCGCCGGTTCCGACTGCGCCAGGCTGCTCGGCCAGTGGGCGCTGCAGCGTGGCGCGACGGCGGTGGTGGGCATCTGCCGTTCCCCGGTGCATGCCGACAGCCTGGCGGCCTGCGGCATTACCCCCGTGGCGCAGAGCGAGCGGGCGCGCATCGACCAACTGGCCGCTACGGCGGATATCGTGTTTGACGCCACCGGCGGCGTGCTGGCACAGCAGTTGCTGGAAGCGATGCGGCCGGACGGGCTGTTTGTCTGTTACGGGCTGCTCTCCGGTCAGACATTCGCGCTGAAACGCCACTATCCGCCGGTGCGCTGGTTTCATATCCGCAACTATCTGGCCGACATCGCTGCGGCGCAGTGGCACGCGCTGTTCGGGCGGATATGGCCGCTGCTGGCGGAAAGCCGCTGCGGCGAGGCGCACATCTTTCCGCAGGCCGACTGGCGGGAGGCGCTGGCGCTGTACCGCCAGCCGGGCCGACAGATTAAGCCCGTGATGAGTCTGCAGCCTTGAGCGTCAGGGTGGCGAGCAGCGCCTCCTGCGCGGCCGCCAATTGCTCATGGTCGAGAAACGCCGTTGCCTGCAGGGGAAAAAATTGCAGGGAATGCAGGCCGATGCAGCCAAAGGCGGCGGTGAGGTAAGGGGTGAGAAAGTCCGGCTGTCTGGCACGTTCGCCGCTGAACACGCCGCCGGCGGCGATGGCGATATAAACCGGCTTGTCCTGCAGCAGGCCGAGTTTCTCGCCGTCGGGGGTTGTGGTGATAGTGCGCCCCATACGCAGAATCTGATCGAGCCACGCCTTCAGCACCGAAGGCACGGTGAAATTGTTCATCGGCGTGCCCAGCACCAGCGCGTCGGCCCGCTCGACTTCCTGAATCAAGGTTTCCGACAGCCGCAGCGCGCTTTCCGTCGCGCCGGCCGCCAGCGCGCCGGGTGAGGATAAAACGCTGGCGTAGTCGGCGTCGGCATGCGCTATCGGCTCGCGGCCCAAGTCGCGGCGCGTCACGCCGGCGTCAGGAGTGGCGGCCCGCAGGCGCGCGAGCAGGGCGGCGGAAAGCCGGCGGCTGTGCGAATCGTGCCGCGGGCTGCAGTCAATGTGCAGTATATTCATCGTATCTTCTCCCATCGTGAGCAGCAGCGCCCGTTAATCAGCATAGTTCTGTCCGGCTCTGCCGTAGAGCCGTGCCCGGCGTTACTGGCGCATACCGATCGCCAGACGGTTAAAGGCGCTCATCAGGGCGATGGCGAAGGTCAGGTCGGAGATTTCCACTTCGCTGAAGTGCGCACGGAGCGGTTCGAAGTCGCCGTCGGAGGCGTGGGTGGTATCTACGTGCGTCAGCGATTCCGTCCAGGCCAGCGCGGCGCGTTCGCGGGCGCTGAAGCGTTCGCTGACGCGCCAGCCTGCCACCCCGTCCAGTTTGGTCTCCGCCATGCCGCCGGCGCGCAGCGCTTTGGCGTGCATCTCCAGGCAAAAAGCGCAGCCGTTGATCTGCGACATGCGCAGCCAGACCAGCTCGATCAGCGTTTTGCCCAGCGGGCTGTTTTCCAGCGCGTTCTTGGTGGCGATCAGGCCCTGATAGGCGTCGGGAGAAAGGGTGTGGTACGGCAGACGTTTTGGTGTGCTCATGGTGGTCTCCTGATAAAAAGTCTCGTCGCTTTACGGTATAGCCGCTACTGTAAGTGACCAATGGCCTATAACATAGGTGCAAGAATTGACTGAATTGATGGGGCATTAGCGATGGATATACAGCAGTTGCGGCCTGACCAGCAGCATGATGCACCGCTCTACCTGCAGCTGTACCGGCGCTACCGCGAGGCGATTGCCGCCGGCAAGCTGCGCCCGGGGGACCGCGTGCCGTCGGTGCGCAGCCTCGCCAGTGAACTGAATCTGGCGCGCGGCACGGTGGAAACCGCCTACCAGATGTTGGCGAACGAGGGCTATTTCGTCGCACGCGGCGCGGCCGGCACCGTAGTGTCGCCGGGGCTGGGGACGCTGGCCGAACCGCTGGCGGTCACTGCACCGCCGGTTGTCGCTTCGCCTCATCCGCATGCCGTCACCGGCGATTCGCTGTCGTTCCAGATGGGGCTGCCGGCGTTGGACACGTTTCCGCGCAAAGTCTGGGCCCGTCTGGCGGGGCGCAGCCTGCGTTCGCGGGAGATGCAGGCGATGTATTACCCCGATCCGGCGGGCTATGCGCCGCTGCGGCAGGCTATTGCCGCCTATCTGGGCATCTCGCGCGGCATTGCCTGCACGCATGAACAGGTGTTTGTTACCGCAGGCTATCACGGGGCGCTGGAGCTGGTGCGCCATACATTGCTGCAGGCGGGCGACGTCGGCTGGTTTGAGGACCCCGGTTACCTGTTTGCCCGGCAGTATCTGGAGCGTGCCGGCCTGCGGCTGGCAGCGGTGCCGGTGGATGCGGAGGGGCTGAACGTGGCCGCCGGGCGGCTGCGCTCGGATGACGCGCGTTTCGCGGTGGTAACGCCGACTCACCAAAGCCCGACGGGCGTGGCGCTGTCGCTGCCGCGGCGGTTGGAATTGCTGGAATGGGCGCGCCGCCGCCGGGCGTGGATTATTGAAGACGACTACGACAGCGAGTTCCGCTACCACGGTCGGCCGCTGCCGGCGTTGAAAAGCCTGGATCGCGACGGGCGCGTGCTTTATACCGGCACCTTCAGCAAAGTGTTGTTCCCCGGCCTGCGGCTGGCGTATCTGGTGGCGCCTGCCGGGCTGGTCAGCCGCTTTCGGGACAGCGTCAACCATCTGCCCGGCCCCGGCTCCATTCTGCCGCAGGCAATGGTGGCCGACTTTATGGAACAGGGGCACTTTGGCCGCCATCTGCGCAAGATGCGTGCGCTGTACGCCGCACGGCGCGGCTATCTGGTGGATGCCCTGCGGCAGACGCTGGGCGAGCGGCTGCATATCCAGCCGCAGGCCGGCGGTATCCACGTGTTGGCGCATCTGCCGGCCGGACAGGATGATAAGGCGTTGGTTGCCGCCGCCGAGTCAGCCGGGCTGGGGCTGCAGGCGCTGAGTGACTGGCGGGCCACGCCTTCCGAAGCGGGCGGATTGCTGATGGGGTTTGCCAATTTTGCCACGGCGGCAGAGGCAGATACGGCGGTGCGGCGTCTTAAGGCGGTGATGGTGTAGCGCTGGGGCGGCGAAAACGTCAGTTATCCGTCGAGCCGGGCGCCAATCTGCGCTTGGGCATAGTGAACAAAGCGTTCTACCGCCGGCATGACCGCTGCCCAGTCCTGCGTCGCCAGCCCCAGATACTCCTGCCGTGCCGCCTGCAGCGTGGCGGCATGGTCGGCGGGCAACCGAGGCAACAGCCAGTCCGCCGCCTCTTCTTTGCCGGTAATATCGCCGTGGACAACGCTGTACCAGATGCGCGCCAGCGTCAGGAGGATATTACGCTCGTCGCCCTGCAGGTCTGCGGTTGTCTGCCACAGCGTCAGCGTATCCTGAAAGGTTTGCCGCAGGTCGCGCGGCGGTACAGGGGGAAACAGCCGTGCCGCCTCGTCGCCGGCCAGCGCCACGCTGGCGTGGCGCGCTTTGGTCAGCAGAATGGCAATATCTGCGTCCTGCTGCGCCGGTTCATAGATTCCCGCACCAATAGCCTCGCGCAGCCACTCGCCGAACTGCAGTTCTCTGACCGGCGGGTAGCGCCACGGCACCAGCTGTGAATACACCAGCACGGTGACCTCCAGCGCCCGCTTGGTATCCGATGCGCCGGGCGGCGCAGACAGCGTCAGCAGCGCCTGCATCAGGGCCGCCCGCTGCGCGTCGTCCAGCGGCGCACGCACCGTAACCAGCAGATCGAGATCGCTGTAGGGCCGTAGCCCGCCCTCAACGGCAGAGCCGTACAGGTGGACGGCCATCAGGTTACGGTCAAGCTGGCGGGTGAGAAGGTCGACGGCGGCGGTCAGCTGCTGTTGCACGGGAGCTGTCAGGGATAGTGTCATGCTGTTCATCCTGTCTGGATTGGTTAGCAATACGTGTTATTGGTTCAAATATTGTAGCGTTGGTTGCTGATGATATGCAGGCGGGCGTCGCTCCTTATATTACTTGAGTGTTTATATTTTATTTTTATGAAACACATGTTTATTTATAAAAAATAAATACGTTCCTGATAACTGTTTATGAATCAGGGGGAAGGTTGTGATGTTTGCTCTCTGGCAGTTTTCGGTACTTTCGGGTATAAATCCATGCGTCAGCAAGTAAATTTACGGTGCGTTGTTTTATGCGTTAAAAATAAACACCAGGTTAGAAAAGGACTATTCCGAGGAATAAATATCCCGATGGGGATTTAAGGACAGATAAATGAAAAAACTTTCTTCCTTGTTATTAGTTTGTGTTGCGATGGTTTTTTCCTCCAATGCAACGGCGGGACGTCAGGGATGTGAAATCAAGAAAAGTAAAATCAAAACGCAGATGGAATATGCCAAGCGCTACGGCAACCATAACCGTCTGGCAGGGCTGGAGCGGGCGCTGGCCCGGGTTGAGGCGGCGTGTTCTGATGGTTACAGCGGCGCCAGCTATCGCCTTGACGGCTATAGCGGGGCGAGTCATCGTCTTGATGGCTACAGCGGTGCCAGTCATCGTCAGGATAAAATTCAGGGTAAGGAAGATAAAGTCAGACGGCGCGAAATCGAGCTCGATCGGGCGATTGCCAGCGGCGATATGGAAAAGGTTCGTAACAAGGCCCATAAGCTGAATGAAGCCAAGCAGGAACTGGCGGAAGCGCGGCGCTGGTAACGGCACCCACGCTTGCTGATAAATATTGCCGCCGGCTAAAAGCGACCGGACTGGCGTCTGGAGCATGAAAGCGGTAAGTTCGCCGCCGTGTGCGGGCGGACTTACCGTCTCTCCCCCTCTGCGTGGTATTCCCGTTCTGATGCTAGGTCCGCCATAAGCATGTATAACTCCCCTCGTCGTATCAACCAACGATCGTCTTGCCCCCGCTTTTGCCTTTTCCACACTGATTCTTATCACGGCTGAATTAACAGCAAGACTTCTTCTTGCCATTATGGTTATTTTTTATCTCGTTTCTGAGATTTTTCTGTAGAGAAATAACTAACATGGGAAAAATTTTGTTTTTTATTTTTACTGCCTGCCTCTTTCGCGTTTTTCTAGGTTCATCTATGGTTTTTTATTGAAGAGCTGATTTATCAGGTTTTTTTATCACTCGCCAATTTCAAAGTTGTTTTTTATTTCGAATATTCCTAAAGAAAATTCTTATCTTTGGGTTTGGTTATTCTCTTGAGTGTGGTTTTATTGATTATCGATGTTGATTGCTTTTCTTTTGTACAGTATTATCTCGGTAAATAAGGTGGTAATTAATAGAATTTTCTGACGGCATCTCGGAGATGCTAGTTTTCAAAGGGAAATAAATAATGAAATTTACACTTGGCGCATTGCTGCTACTTACTGCGGGCCTGGCGCAGGCTGCAGGCGGTGTTTATCTTGGCACCACCCGCGTGATTTTTGATTCGGCAAATAAAACGACGACGGTGATCGCAAATAACTCGTCTGAGAAAGATACCTGGCTGTTGCGCTCCTGGGTTTCGCCTTATACATCAAAAAACAAAGAGGCCTCTGCGGATAGTTCCGAAGGGGGTGGGCATTTTGTGGTAACGCCGCCATTATATCGCCTTGATCCTAAGGGGTCGGTTCAATTGAGAATTAACCGAACTGGCGGCGTATTGCCGGAAGACCGGGAATCCGTATTTTATTTTAATGCGTTGGCCATTCCGCCAAAGCCTAAAGAGGGGAAAGGCAGCATGGTGCAATTTGCGCTGAATACCCAGATAAAATTATTCTATCGCCCGCATGCATTAAATGAAGAGCGCGCCGTGGCGCAGGCTTATAAAAAAATAACCGTGCGAAGCAATGGTGCGTTGCTGACGCTCAGTAACCCGACGCCTTATTATCTGACGGTGACGAACGTGTTGCTCGATAATGGAAAAGGCGTGGCCTTTAACGATCCGATGATTCCGCCATTCGGCAAGATCTCGTCACCCTTGTCGGTGTCGAACGGCACGTTGAGCTATCAGGTTATTAATGACTACGGCGGTCAGACGCCGCGTATTAATAAAACCTTCTGACGTAAATAAAACGATAATTCTCGCTTCAGGACGAACGATCGGATAACGGATAAAGTGATATGGATAATCTGCCGGGAAAAATCGGAAGGGATTGGCGTCTGCGTAAAAAGCCTGAGGGGCATATTCTTCTGGGGGCCATATTGGCCGCGCTGGCCGGAAATGTTTCCGCACAGCAGGATGAACCGTTGAATTTTGATACCGGGTTTCTGAAGTTCTCTGATGGAGAATCCTCGTCTTCATTTAATCTGGACTATTTCTCCCGCTCGGGGGGGATGTTGCCCGGGCAGTATGAAGTCACCGTTTTTGTTAACGATAAAAAAGTTGATACCCGGATTGTTGATTTTATCTCCCGCACGCAAGAGGCTGGCCGCCTGCAGGCATCGATCCGCGCTGCGGATTTGAACGCCTGGGGCATTCAACCGCAGGCGGAGATTGTCTCTGCGCTGCAGGCGGTGCGCCCGCCGGAAATGAAAACGGCCGGAGAAAATAGGGCCTATACGCTGAGCGAGTGGGTGCCACAGTCTCAGGAGGCATTTGATTTTCAGAGTGGCGAGCTGCGCATTATCGTGCCTCAGGCGTATGTTGCGCCCCCGGGCTGGTTGCGCACGCCGCCGGCGCTGTGGGACCAGGGGATGCCCGCACTGCTGCTGAATTATGACTATTCGGGATCCTTGCAGAACAACGAAGACGGCCGCAACCAGAATGACTTTGTCAGTCTTAACGGGCTGCTGAACCTGTGGGGCTGGCGTTTGCGCCACGATATGAACTGGTCGCGCAGCTCGGGGGCCAAAGGGCGCTGGAACAGCCTGAACAGCTGGCTGCAGCACGACTATGGGTTCTGGCAGGGCGGGCAGTTTACCCTGGGGCAGACTTCGACCGACGGCAGCATTCTGGACAGCGTTCCCTTTCGCGGCGTGATGATGCAGTCGGATGACGGCATGCTGAACGCCGAGATGGGGGCGTTTGCGCCGGTGATTCGCGGTATTGCCAACGGCAATGCGCCGGTGATTCGCGGTATTGCCAACGGCAATGCGCTGGTGTCGGTGCGGCAGAATGGTCAACTGCTGTACCAGAAAAACGTGCCGCCGGGGCCGTTCGAGCTACGAGATTTTTCTCAGGCCTATGCGGGTGACGTGGATGTAGAGATTAAAGAGGCGGACGGCAGCATACGGCGTTTTACCCAGGCATCCGCCACGGTGCCGGTGCTGCAACGGAAGGGGCGGGTTCGCTACAGCCTGGCGCTGGGCGATTATCATCAGGGCAATGACGTCAGTAACGGCGTGTCACGCCGTTTTGCACTGGCGTCGTCCGCCTGGGGCATGGGGGTCAATACCACCTTGTATGGCGGCGCACTGCTTTCCCGTGATTATCAGTCCATGGTGCTGGGGATTGGGCAATATCTGACGCGACTCGGGGCTTTTTCGGCGGACGTTACCCATGCCAGTACGCACCTGCCGAGGCGGGGACGCAGTCAGGGTCAGGCCTACCGTTTCGCCTGGGCCAGAGGGTTTGGCGCCACATCGCTGAACCTGATGGCGTACCGTTATGCCACCCGTGGTTATTACTCCTTTAACGATATACAGCAAATGCCGAAAAAGGCGCTGTCGCAGGAAGAGGGATACCGGCGCGGCCACCAGCGTTCACGTCTGCAGATATCGGCTTCTCACAGCCTGGGAAGCTACGGTTCGCTCTCCCTGTCGGGCAGCCGGGATGATTACTGGAATAAGTCCGGCTACGGGCAGAACTGGTCGGCGAGCTACGGCACCAGCCTGAAAGGCATTTCCGTATCGCTTTCCGGCGGATACAGCACCTCGCCGTATCTGTCGCGCGCCGATAAAAGCTTTTCGCTGAGCCTCTCCATGCCGCTGAACCGGCTGTTTGGCTCGGGTATGTCGTCGGTGAACTACTCCACCACGGCGCAGAACGCCCGTACCCAGCACCAGATGGGCGTCAGCGGGTCATTGTTACAGGATGACAGCCTGAGCTACTCCCTGGCTCAGGGCTGGGGGAATCAGGGGCAGGGGGCGTCCGGCAACCTCAACCTGGGGTATACCGCGTCTTACGGCATGATCAACGGCGGCTATGGCTGGCAGCGTAACAGCCGGCAGTGGAACTATGGCCTGAGCGGCGGCGTGGTGGTGCATCCGCACGGCGCCACGCTGTCCCAGCCGCTGTCGCTGGAAGGGGCCAGCGCGCTGGTCGAGATGCCGGGCGCATCCGGGGTGAAGGTGTCCCACGGCAATATCCGCACCGACTGGTTTGGCTACGCGGTGGTGCCCAACCTGATCCCTTATGAGCGCAACGAGATCACGGCGGATATTCAGGATCTGCACGATAACGTGGAGCTGAAGGAAACCAACAAGCTGCTGATTCCTGCCAAAGGATCGCTGGTTTCTGCCCGGTTTAATGCCGAAGTGGGCCGCCGCGTGCTGATTACGCTGCAGCGCAGCGGTAAACCGGTACCGTTTGGCGCCATGGTGTCGGTACAGCTGCCGGATGCGGTCAGAACGGGCATTGTGGCCGATCGCGGGCAGGTCTATCTGTCGGGGATGCCGGACAGCGGGACGCTGACGGCCACCTGGGGACGCTATGAGGATGAACGCTGTCAGGCCGAGTTCCGTCTGGCGAAGGATAACGGCACTTTTGCGGAGGCAACGGCACAATGTCGATGAATCAGGGTTACACATCGGAGCGCTATCCGCTTCGGACGGGCCTGCGGGCGCTGGCGGTCACATCCTTGCTGCTGTGTGGGCTGGTGCCGGAAGGCGCAGCCGCGCCGACGACCCGCCTGTATACGGTCGCGTTTGGTACCCAGGCGTTGACGGCGCCGCTGCGGGTGAGCGACAGCGTGCCGCTGGTATCGCGGATGGTGACACTGCCGGCGGTAAGTTGCCCTTCCTGCAGCGATGCGTCTGCAACCTATACCTACGACGAAGTGTGGGAGGTGGATCGCGGCGTGTTGGATACCGGCCTGTCGCAGGCGGTAAGCGGCGCCGGCGCCAGGCAGCGGTCCTGGGTGTTTCAGAGCCGTGCGATAGGGGAGTCCTCGGGCATTGCGGTGATGATTCGTCAGCAGGATCCCACTCAGGGACGCGACTGTGAAGTGGTGACCGGCGGCCCGGGCGAGTACCAGTGCCGCAGCATCGGCAAGAACGGCTCCGAGACGCCGGCGGTGCCGGTCGAGGTGGGCCTGATGGTGGTAAATGCTTCGGTAACGCCGGGCGGGTTGGCTACGCTGAACCGACCGTTTCTGACCCGGGTGGTGACGTTCCGGCAAGGGGACAGGGTGATGGCGGAGTACCGCGACGCGATTACCGTCAGCGCCAGCACTACCATGGCCTCTTGCAACGTCAGCGCTGGCGCGCTGGTGTTTAACCTGCCGGCCCGCAGCCTGATTGCCGGCGGGCCGGCCAGCGTCAGCAGCCGGATAACTACGGCGCCGCCGGCGGACAGCGTGGAACGAACCCTGAACCTCAGCTGCGTGGGGAACACCCGGCTGGACATCCGTTTCACGCCGCTGACCGGTACGTTGGACAGCGACCGCATCCTGCAGGCGCAGTCCGCGCAAGGCACGCCCGGGCGGATGGGGTTTCAGCTGTGGTACCGCTCCAGCGAGTGGCCCGGCGGCGACAGCGCCTGGCGTCTGGCGCAGTGGGATGGCGCCAGCGAGACATCGTTGCTGAGCGGTACGCCGTTGCTGAGGCCACGGCCGGCGGATGCGCCGGATATCGCGCTGAAGTTCCGGGCCGGCTACGCCTGGCCGGCGGATACGGCCGTCAGCGCGGCAGACGCGGGGCCGGTGACGGCCAGAGGGTTGTATACCCTCAGTTACCAGTAAGGAGCCATGTGATGAAAGGGATAGCAGCGGCGGTACTGATGGGTTCTTTGCCGCTGGCGGCGGGGGCGGCGCTGGAGGCGGAAGTGCTGGGGGGCGTATCACAGCATGCCAACGGCATGGCATTTTACGGCCACCTGTACGTGCCCACCTGTGAGGTGAGCACCAGCCGCATTGAGGGCGGGCTGTTGGAGAACGGCGGCGGCCCTCTGGCGGGAAGCCATACGCTGCGATTTACCGAAATGTCCGGCGGGCGCTGGGCGCGCAAGTCGCCGGGTGAGGTGCTGCAGGACGGGCTGATTAACGTGGTGCTGAACAACTGTACGTTGTCGCAGCTGCGTCTGCAGCTGCAGGCGGGCGAGACGGACAGCGACCCGGCGCCGGGCGCGGAGACGGGCGTCGGCGGTGCGTTTATCGGGGCGATGACCTACCAGGGGATCCCGTCCGCCCAGCCGGAGGTCGACTGGGGCAACGACGATCCGCGCTGGGGGGATGAGCGGGACGTCAGCAGCAGCCGCTGGCTGTATTACACCGTGGGGGCCGGGGATGCGGTGGTGGGCGGTGCCGGCACGCCGCGGCGGCTGCGGCTGAAAAAAGAGAGCAGCGTTATGCAGTGCACCGCTGCGGAATACTGCCTGCTGAAGCTGGATAACTCGACCTACTTATTCAGCAATGAATGGGGGCAGGAGAAGGTGAATGGGAGCGGCGGCGAGTGGGATGGCGCCTGGAGCGATGCCACCTCGCTGATTAACGATATTCAGAACCTGGCGCCGGCGGGGCAAGGCTATTTACCTTCCAATCTGGTGAGTGCCACCTCGCTGACGCTGCCGCTGCATATCCGCCTGCACCATGGTTCCCGGGCGGAGGCGAAGACCGACGTGCCGCGCGGGGAGTATGCCGCCACGCTGACGCTGACCCTCAGCTTCGACTGAGCATAAACAGATAACCGTACTGTGCCGACGCCTGGCGCAGGGGGGACGCCTACGCCTGAATTGGCAGTAGGGAAGCGGCAACTGCATGTTTTTAAAACATTACCCCGCAGTTCGGCCGGGGGATGATAGTGAAGTAGCCGGGCAAAACCGTTTATTGACACACTCTAAAAGGAAATTAGTTAATGGAAAATATCATGATGAAAAAACTGGCGTTGAGCGTGGCCGTAGCAGCACTGATGGGCACCTCTGGCCTGGCGGTTGCCGACTCGACGCCAAATACCGGCGTTACTGCTGAATCCCAGATCGATCTGCTGGTGGTGCCAACGACCGTTACCTGTGAAATCGGCGTCGACAACGGCAGTGCACACGGTGATAACGACGGTACTGCTCTGGTGTGGAACGTCGGCCTGACCGAGAAAGGTGAATCGGCGGCCGGTGCCGGCGACAACCAGTCCAGCATCACCGATGCGCAGTCAAAGCTGAAGCGTCTGGTTTCCATCGGCTTTAAGAACCCGTCCGTGGGTGATGGCTCTGCCACCGTTGCAGATAAAGACTGTTCCCTGGCAGCAGACAGCATGACGATCTCCATGCGCGCCAACGCGCTGGACGCTACGGCACCTAACGCCGCCTATCCGGGCAAGGTGCAGAGCAGCGATGGCCAGAAGTGGTTTAACTACGGCATCGCCGTGAATGAAAACGCCTTTACCAACGTGGCGGAAACCGCTGCGGGCGGCGCCGGCAAAGTTGAGATCGACTTCCCGGCGAGCACCACCGTGCTGAACGGCGGTAAGGCGCTGACGCTGGACGGCGGTGCGGACTCCACCGTGACCATCCGTAAAGCATCCACCAACACCGATGCCTCGTTCCGTCTGGGCCAGTATCCGTTTGAAGTCTACCTGCAGAAAGACTACAGCGGCATCAGTGCGCCGACCGTGCACGCTTCCAGCGGCACCACCGGTGAAGATACCGGCCTGAATCAGTACCGCAGCCACTTTACCGTGACCGCATCTTACAACTGATCCCTGGCAGCTTAGTGAACGGAGAGGGGGAGAGCCCCTCTCCTTTTGCCGGTGGTGGAGGAATGATGAACAGAGCCGTAATCAAGCCGCTGTGCTGCCTGCTGGCGGCTGGGCTGGTCAGCAGCGCTCACGGCGCGCCGCCGCCGGGGATGACCCAGGCGCAGGGGGAAGTGGAGTTGATTGTGATGCCCCGCCCGGTGACCTGTGAGCTTGCGGTGGGCAATGACGGCGCGCATGGTGACAACGACGGCAGCGCGCTGGTGTGGGCAGTGGGATTGAGTGAAAAGGCGGAAAGCCACCCCGGAGCCGGGGACAATCAGGCCAGCATTACGCGTGCGGCGGCGGCGTTAAAGCGCACGTTCAGGGTCGGGTTTCGTAATCCGGCCGCCGGCGACGGCAGCATGATTGAAAACGGTTGCCGGCTGGCGGCAGAGAGCCTGGCGTTGTCGCTGCGGGCGGCGGTGCGTGAAGAGGCCGGCGGCGTCTGGCCAGGGAAAATACTCAGTACCGACGGCCGCACCTGGTTCAGCTACGGCGTGGCGGTGAATGAAGCCCAGTTTCGTCAGGTAGCGGAAACCGCCGCCGGCGGTCAGGAGAAGATTACGGTCGACTTCCCGAGCAGCAATCTGGGGACGATGAACGGCGCGACGGTGCTGCGGGTAGACGGTACCGTGGGTGACCAGGTGATTATCCGCCGGGCGCCGGAGAGCGCCGCCCCCTCCTTTACGCTGGGGGAGTACCCGTTTGAGGTCTACCTGCGGCGGGATTACCGGGGGCCGACGGCACCCAGCGTGCACCGGCTGACGGGCACCAGCGGGGATGACAGCGGGGTTAACCAGTACCGCAGCCACTTTGTGGTAACGGCGACCTATGGATAGTGAGCAATGGAGAGGGAAACGATGAGCAAACTGACGGGCCGCGCCCTGCTGGCCGCACTGATGATGGCCACCGGCGGCACGGTGCTGGTGAGTCCGGCTGGCGGCAGTGATGGCGGCACCACGCTGAACCTGAAGGCGCGTATCGTGGAGTCCACCTGCGCCTTTTCATTTGGCGGCGCCAACGGCGCCACGCTGGATTTTGGCGAATGGTCCTACGTCAGTATCGGCACGCCGGCGGCGCCTAAATATATGCTGACGCCGGTGCGTGGCAATGGGGAGGTATCCACCAATACCACATTTAACGTCAGCGTGACGGCGGACCCGAACTGCCCGAAAGAGGGAAAAATGGTGGTCATGGTTGGCGGGTTTGATGTTACACCGGGGACTGCGGGTTTTGCGGGGGCGAAAGTACGGGAAGGAGCCCCTTCGGCGGTGTTGACTGCGCCTCGTCTGAATGCAGATGGCAGTGAGGCCGCCACCCCCTATTATTTTCCTTATGATGTTGGCTTTTATATGTCACAGGATAGCGGGGACTGCACTATCGCATGGTATGAGATGTTCAGTCATGATGGCACCTATTTGACACATGATGGGAAATATTTACATTGTACTGCAGAGCCTACAGGATGGGGGCGTGAGCAGAAAAAAAGTTCTAACGCACAGTCTGATGGAAGAGTCTTTGTAACGAGCGGAACCAGGCCAAATAGCTATATACGAGCAGATGGAGTTATGGGGGTAGGTACGCCTGATAAATCTGCAACCACCCAGCTCATGATGTTCTTTGCTGGCCCGATAGAGATCACCACCCTTTGGGGCGCTAACCCGCCGCCGCCGGGCACCATCTTTAGCGGCCAACTGACGCTAACCGCCACTTATTTATAGCCACGGAGCGACTGATGAATGGAATTCGAGTATGGCGATGGGCACTGTTGGGCGGGGTGCTGTGCAGCTTTCTGCCGCCGGCCGGCGCCGAGCAGGCCAGAGGTGTGGCGGCCAAGGCGAAAATACAGGCGCTGACCTGCGTGCTGACGCTGTCGGTGGACGGCGGCGAGCAGGCGTTGAACTGGCGCGCCGGCCTGACGGTGCGCCCGGACGGCAGCACCCGGGTGGTGGGCGGGCCGTCGGCGCTGCGTCGTCAGGTGGTGGTGGCGTTTCAGAACCCGGAGTGGCATCAGGTCGATCCGATGACGGGGGAGCCGGTGGACTGCTCATCGGCGCGCAATGGCGTTGGCATCAGCTTTGCCGCGCGGGATACGCCGCTAACGCTGAACCAGCCGCACAAAGACGCCCGGATGGGGCTGATACCCGCAGCGACGCCGGCGACACCCGGAGAGACGAGCGGTTACTTTGAGTATTACGTCACCTATGTGCCGTCGGTGATGCAGGCGGCGGCCGGCAGCGATCTGCTGCTGGAGCAGCCGCCGGACAGCGCGCAGTACCGTAATGAGCAGGTGATGCCGTTGCATGGCCTGGGAGATTCCGGTGAGATGCGGCTGATGTTCCGCCCCGGCGCGGCTCCCGCCCATAAGCTGGGGCGCTACCCGTTTAACGTCTGGCTGGAGGACAATTATACCGATCCGCAGACCGCTCCGCGGGCCGATATGGAGGATAACCGCTACCTGAGCAGCCTGACCGTGACGGCCACCTGGCTGTAACCCCTGCCGGCAAGATAAACCGGCAGGTTTACTGGGAACCATGAACCTGAATAACCAGAATGCGGGCCGACGGATGCACGGTGTATTGCACAGATTGCCAATGCTGATGGAAATTGCCGATGGATACGCTGTTAACAAATTCGTAGGGGAATAATAACCAGCCTCATCCCGTTATTTTCCCCTGAACGGTAACGATCGCCATTATATTTATGCCCTTAATGCGCTGCTGGCAGGGTTATTTATTAAAGAGCCTGATCTGGAAGCGTGGATGCCAGAATATCTGGGCTATCAGCGAGGTCAGGGATATTTTTTTGGCTGCATCCGAAAGTTGCAGGAGAATTCTGGCAGCGTGGTGATTGGCGACAAATGTTATTATCGCCTGCTGTGCGGTATTCCCGGTATTCGCTGGGTGTGCTTTATTGATGCCTCGCTCGCGGTAGCTGAAATGGCGCGCTGTTTTAAATCTATTCTGCGCCGCCGGTCTTATTGTATGCGGCTCAGCGAATATCGGCTGACCAGCGTTGAGACATTTTCCGTCAGAACCAGAAAGATCATCGGGCTGTTGCTGCAAGGCTGTCCCCCGCATGATATCGTCCACGAGTTCGGCATTCAGG
Source organism: Serratia sp. JUb9 (assembly GCF_014298095.1). Lineage (NCBI taxonomy): Bacteria > Pseudomonadati > Pseudomonadota > Gammaproteobacteria > Enterobacterales > Yersiniaceae > Serratia > Serratia sp. JUb9. Next base: position 741,432 of record NZ_CP060416.1, read on the forward strand.
CGAAGACGGTCAGCCTGTATAAAGAAGCGTGATGCGGCGGCTTAACGTGCACAGCGCGCAGGAGCTGGTGATAAAAAGCGCCCTGATGAAGGCGCAGTGGTAACCGGCAAGAAAAAGCAGAAGGGGCAACCCCTTCTGCTTTTTTTAACGCGCTTAGCCGTTGGAATACGCCACCGCGTCCCGCGTCCGGCGGTTCAGCAGCACCACGAACAGCGCCAGAGCGGCAATGATTGCCCCCGTCACCGGCACAAAAGCGTAGCCCAGCCCGCTGGAGACGACGGCGCCGCCGGCGGCCGCGCCCAGGGCGTTGCCGAGGTTAAATGCGCCGATATTGACCGACGAGGAGAGGCCGGGCGCTTCGCTGGCGACACGCATCACGCGCATCTGCAGCGGCGGCACTACGCCGAAGGTGGCGATGCCCCAGATAACCATGCCCAGCGCCGCGCCGATCTCGCTGCGCGCCAGCAGCGGCATCAGCAGCATGACGGTCAGCAACAGCAGCAGAAAACCTGTCAGCGTATTACTTTCCGAACGGTCGGCGAATTTGCCGCCGAGGTAGTTGCCGATCGAGAAGCCCACGCCGGTCAGCATCAGCATCAGGGTGACGAACGTCGGCGTGGCGGCGGTCAGCGTGTGCAGCACCGGCGCAATGTAGGTGTAGAGGGTAAACATCGCTCCAGCGCCCAGCACGGTGGTCAGCAGGGCGCTCAGCACCTGCGGGCGCATCAGCACCGACAGTTCACGCTTCACGTCAGGGCGTTCGCCCGCTTCTCCCTTCGGTAATGAGAACCACAGGCCCAGCATGGCGATCACCCCCAGCCCCGCGGTGGCAAGAAATGACATGCGCCAGCCGATGGTGGCGCCGAGCCAGGTGGCTGCCGGCACGCCGCCGATATTGGCGATGGTCAGCCCCATAAACATGGTGGCGACGGCGCTGGCGCGTTTTTCTTTGGCAACCACGCTGGCGGCGACCACCGAGCCGAGGCCGAAGAACGCGCCGTGGTTCATGCTGGTGATGATGCGCGACAGCAGCAGCGTGGTGTAATCCGGCGCAATGCTCGACAGCACGTTACCCAGGGTAAAAATCGCCATCAGGAACATCAGCGCGTTTCTGCGCGCCCGGTGAGATAGCAGCAGGGTCATCAGCGGCGCGCCGATCATCACGCCGATGGCGTAGGCGCTGATCAGCATCCCCGCTTTGGGAATCGAGACGTCCACGCCTTCGGCAATCACCGGCAGCAACCCCATCGGCGAGAATTCGGTGGTGCCGATGCCGAACGCGCCCACCGCCAGCGCCAGCAGGGGATAATTAATTTTCATGTAACAACTCCGTTAGCCGCTGCCAAAGCGCGGAAAGAGGGGAAAGGGGCGAAAGTATGACATCGGTCACAAAAAAGATAAGCTGGCGGCGGGCGAAAAGATTTTTGCTTATTTGCGCACAATAGAAGGAGAAAAGGGCATTTTCCGCAAGATGGACCGGCGGAGCACAGCGGCCCGGGCGAGCCGCTGTGTATGACCGTTACGCCGCGAAGCCGCCGTCGATGGTCAGGCTGGCGCCGGTGATATAGCCGGCTTCCGGGCCGGCCAGGTAGGCGACAAAGCTGGCGATCTCTTCATCCTTGCCGTAGCGGTTGATGGCCATCAACTGCTTCAGCTGTTCGGCGAACTCGCCGTCGTCCGGGTTCATATCCGTATCCACCGGGCCGGGCTGCACGTTATTGACGGTAATACCGCGTGGGCCGAGGTCGCGCGCCATACCTTTGGTCAGGCCGACCAGCGCGGATTTACTCATGGCATACGCCGCGCCGCCGCCAAACGGCATACGTTCGGCGTTGGTGCTGCCGATATGGATAATGCGGCCGCCGTCGTTCATATGGCGCGCCGCTTCCTGGCTGGCGATGAAGACGCTGCGCACGTTAACCGCCAGCGTGCGATCCAGATCGTCCAGCGTCAGTTCTTCGATGCCGCCCATGGCAAACACCCCGGCGTTGTTCACCAGAATATCCAGCCGGCCAAAGTGCTGCACCGCCTGCTGCACCGCCTGGCGCAGCGCCTCGGCGTCGGCGCTGTCGGCCTTGATAGCCAGCGCCTTGCCGCCGGCGGCGGTAATGGTGTCCACCACGGCGTTGGCCTTATCGGCGGAGGAGACGTAGGTCAGCGCTACTGCCGCACCGTCGCGCGCCAGACGCAGCGCGATAGCGGCGCCGATGCCGCGTGAACCGCCCTGAATAAAGGCGACCTTGTTTTGCAGAGGAAATGTTGCCGTCATGCTGTTTCTCCTTAAAGGGGTGAACGTACACACTGTGGGCCAGTATCGGAGATGAGGCCGGCGGGGACAGTTCAGAAAGAGCTACGCGCGTAAATCTCTCCGTCGGGTCGGTTTCGCTGGTAGTGTCGTGCAGAGGGGGAGTCATGCAGGCCCGGAGGCCTGCATTTTTTTATCGGACGCTGATACCCGCAGGGTTAATCAACGGCGGCGGTGAGGTTAGCCACCGCCAGCTCTAACGCGGCGATATCATCGCTCGCCAGCCAGGGCTGGATGTTGACGATCTTTTCTTCCGGGAGATCGTAAATACGCAGCGCCAGCAGGCGCGCGATGGTCTCGGCAGAAAAACGCCGCTTGATCGGCCGGGCCGGGTTGCCGCCCACCACGGTGTAAGGCGCAACGTCGCCGGTTACCACGCTGCCGGCGGCGACGATCGCCCCTTCGCCAATGGTGACGCCGGGCATCAGCATGGCGCGCATGCCAATCCAGCAGCCATCGCCGAGCTGCGTATCGCCTCTGGACTGGTAAGACGCCTGGATGCTTGCCATAAACGGGTAGAGGCTCAGCCAGTCGGTGCGGTGGGTGTGGTTGCCCCCCATCAGAATCACCGCTTCTGCGGCAATACAGACAAAGTTGCCAATCAGCAGGCGGTCTATCTTGCCCAGCGGTTCCCATTGCTGGCTGTAGGCGTCGCCGTGCAGATAGCGCACCACATCGCGCTCAAAGCCGTTGTCCCAGCAGTCGCTGTAATAACTGTGGCTGCCTTTGACGATAATATTCGGGTTGGTCACCGTCTGGTGTAAAAGTTCGGTCTTTGACCAGTGTTTCTCTAACATGGGACTTCTCGATTAATACATTGAAAAGGCCACGGAACGTGTTGTCTGTGGCAGTGTTTCCGTTCACCAACACTGCCGGATCAAGCGATAAGCGCTCGTTTTAATCGCGGATTAATAACCATCTCTTCCTCCAAAACGGCGGGCATTGTAGCAGTAACCACACGATTTACTATGATAATCCGCCGGGTTGAAATAAAAAGGCCGCCGATGTTCATCGGCGGCCTTTTTTAGCCTCGGAAGCGGTCAGCCGCCGTTCAGGACGCGCTGGCTTCAGACTGGCGCTGCGCCTTGCGCCGCAGTCGCAGTTTTTTCACCAGATTATGGGCTTCCTTACTGCTGGCCACCGTCGGCGGGGAACCGCGCAGCGGCTTTTTGGCCGTTTCGCGCAGCGTCAGCACGGTGATAATGCCGATAACTCCGGCGCCCATCATATAGTAGGCCGGCATCATGATGTTGCCGGTGGTATCTACCAGCCAGGCGGTGATGAGCGGCGTGGTGCCGCCGAACAGCGAAACCGACAGGTTAAAGCCGATGGCCAGCGCGCTGTAGCGTACGTCGGTGACGAACAGCGCGGGCAGCGTGGCCGGCATGGTGCCGCTGAAGCAAGAGTGCAGCACGCCCAGGATGACCAGGCCGCCAAACACCGCCACCAGATTGCCGGAAGCCAGCAGCATAAAGGCCGGGATAGAGAGCAGAATCAGCCCGGCGGCGCCCAGCGCGATAACCGGACGACGGCCGATGCGATCGGTAGTGTAACCCCAGAACAGCGTCAGCGGCATCATGACGAACATGATCACCATCACCAGCAGCAGGCTGCTAAGCTGCCCCAGTCCCAGAATGCCGCTGAGGTAGCTTGGCATATAGGAGGTCAGCATATAGTTGGACACGTTAAACAGCAGCACCAGCCCCACGCACTTCAGGATCGAAGAACGGTACTTCTTCAGCATCTGCAGCAGGCTGAGGTGCGGCTTGCTGTGCTCCAGCGCCTCCTGCTGCGCCATATGCTGCTGAAAGGCCGGCGTCTCTTCCAGTTTCAGACGGAAGTAAAAGCCGATTAACCCCATAGGCGCGGCGATAAAGAACGGTATGCGCCAGCCCCAGTCCAGCATCACCTGTTCAGAGAGCGTGGAGGTAAGGATGGTCACCAGGCTGGCGCCGAGCAGATAGCCGCCGATGGTGCCGAACTCCAGGAAACTGCCCATAAAGCCGCGGCGTTTATCCGTCGAGTATTCGGCGATAAAGGTGGCGGCGCCGGAGTATTCACCGCCGGTGGAGAAGCCCTGCAGCAGGCGAGCCAACAGCAGCAGCACAGGGGCCAGAATGCCGATGGAGGCGTAGCTGGGGATAAGGCCGATGCAGCAGGTGCCGATAGCCATCATGATCATGGTGATGGCCAGGACTTTTTGCCGGCCAATCCGGTCGCCCATCCTGCCAAACACAATGCCGCCGATCGGGCGGATCAGGAAGGCGGCGGCGAAGGTACCGAAGGAGGCGATCAACTGTGCCGCCGTACTGGCGTTGGGGAAAAATACTTTACCGATGACTAACGCCAGGTAGCTGTAAACGCCAAAATCAAACCATTCCATGGCATTGCCCAGCGCGGCTGCGCCGACGGCTCGTTTGAGCATATCACTATCAACAATAGTAATATCGTCAACGGTCAATTCCGGCGACTTATTGTTGAGAGGGAGGTGCTCATTCGGTGGTGTGGTTGAAGATATTCGGGAGGTCATATTTTCCTCAAAAGGGTTGCATGATATTTATCGTATTTGTTGTCCTGATGTAAAATAAGAACATAAAACTAACGTAACAACGTCAGGTTGGGGATTATTCGGGGGCGCTACTCTAATATACCCGTGCGGATAATTGCAAGTTTCGCCGGATATTCATTTTTACCGGGTGATAATTTCCGTTGTTATTACAGAATGTGTCGCGGGGTTTCATATTATCACTGTTTGTTGTGATAATGTGTAAATTAGCCATCGCCAATATCCATACCTGTTTTCAGGTTTTTTATTGTATTTTTTATTGGCGTGTTTAATGTGGCATAAAATGGCTTTTTTAATATTGTTGTTGGTTTAATTAATTTTTCTCTGCATACACGGCTATTTATAATAATAGGGTGCGTCCCGCTCGGCACGGCTGAGGGGGCAGCGTCCGCCTGGAGAAAAAAGGGAACAATATTTATGTTTTATTGAGCGATTTGGGCAGGGAGTTTTATTATAATAGTCAATCAATCCGTCAGCTGTTGCAGAGCCTTATGCCGAATTCGCATAGCCCGTTAACCGATCCTCAGTTTGTTGCTGAATTACAGCAGCAGATGCTGCAATTTGCCCGACTGCAGCTGAATGATTTTCATCAGGCGGAGGATGTTGTGCAGGAAGCCTTTGAAGGGGCCATGAAAAATGCGGGTTCTTTTGCCGGCAGGGCGGCGTGGAAAAGTTGGGTGTTTGCGATTTTACGCCATAAAATTGCCGATATGTTGCGTATGCGTTACCGCCAGGCGGAGGTGACATCCGCGGGTGAGGAAGATCAGCAAAACTTTGAGGCGCTGTTTGACGCGCAGGGGCACTGGCCGGCTGGTGAACGGCCTCAGCGCTGGCATCAGCCGGACGAGTCCTGCGAACAGGCGCAGTTTTGGCAAATCTTTGAGCTTTGCCTGACGCAGGTGCCGGCCAAGAATGCTAGGGCTTTTATGATGCGCGAATTTATCGGCCTGGAGACGCAGGAGATCTGCCGCGAGATGGCGCTGTCGGTCACCAATCTTAACGTTGTGCTGTGGCGGGCGCGTATGCGCCTGCGGGAGTGTTTATCACAGCGTTGGTTTAGCCGTGAAGGAGGCGAACATGCTTAACTGCCACCGTGCGACCCGCCTGATGTCTCAGGCTCAGGATGCACCGCTGCCGTTTGCGCAGCGTGCGGCGCTGCGCTTCCATCTGCTGTTTTGCTCCGGCTGCCGTAACTTTCAGGCGCAGTTGGTCGATTTGCGCAGCATCACTTCGGCTTTCGCCCAGGGCAAAGATCGGTCGCCTAAACGTTAGAGCGCGGTACCCGGCGCCGGCACAGCAGGCTGTCGAGCGCCAGCTTGCCGCCGCCGTAGCTCATCAGATAAATTTGCGCGCTCATCCACATGCTGTGAACCGGCCAGGCATCCGGATAGACGAAGATCTGGATCACCAGCGTCATCACCCACAGCGCCAGCGCGGAAAAGCGTGTCGCCAGACCGAGCAGCAGCAGTAACGGAAAGAGATGCTCCGCCACGGCGGCCAGGCTTGCCGCTATGGCCGGCGGCAGCAGCGGCAGTTGGTATTCGGTGGCGAACAGCGCCAGCGCGCCGCTGCTCAGGTGCGGTATCCCCAACCGCAGCGGCTCTCCGCCCAGGATATCGATCGTCAGCCCTTCAACCTTACTCTGCCCCGACAGCCAGAACGTGGCGGCCAGCGCGATGCGCGCCAGCAGGCCGAGCAGGCTTTCCCGGACAACTTTCTGGCCCTTCGCCGCCAGCGTTTGCAGTAATGCCATGTTATTTCTCCTGCCGGCCGGATACGCAAAGGATCAGGCCGTAATGGTGTAGTCGTTGTAAGGCCGGTTGGACGGCAAACGCGGTGTCCTCCGCGAGCGCTGCCGTCAGCGCCTGCGCCAGGGATTTCCGCGTCCGCAGCGCGTGGAGAAAGCGCAGCTCCGCCGCGCCGATCGCGATCAGACGCACGTCATCCTGATGGCGAAACAGTAAAACCTGTTCGGCACGGCAGGGATCCAGCTCCGCCGGCGCCTGATCCTGCTGGTGCGCCGCCCACAGGCTGAACACGGCAAACGGCGAGCCAAACAGCCGCAGCGAAGGATGCAGACGCAGGACGCTGTCGGCGGATAGCGTGGGCTGCCCGGCGTTGTCCGGCATCGCATCAGCCGCGTGCAGAGACTCGATACACAGCAGTTCGAGCTGTGCCAGATCCGCCAGCCACGGCCAGTCAGCCAGCGGCGGGAAGCCGGCCAGCCAGGCGGGCAACGCCGTGCCATAGTCAGCCAGCACCGGCGAGGTCGGCGGGTGCCGGCGGATAAATTCGGCCGCCATGGCGCGGAAGAAGCCGTCGCCAACCTGCTGTACCAGCACCGGGCAGTTTTCCGCCAGTGCGCTAATCAGCGAGGCCATCACGTTGTTGCGGTAAACGGCAAAGCGCCGGGCCGGATCGCTGCCGTTCCAGGTGGTGAGCCCCTGGGGCACGGCGCCGTTGCCGTCAAGCAGCGCCTGATACAGTGCGCGTTGCATCTTTCACCTCCGCCGTCATCAACGCTTCCGCCTGACGCGCCTCATCCAGCAGCACCGCCAGCGGCGGCAGGTTGCTGTCCCATTCGATCAGCGTCGCGACGTTGCCGGTCGCCGCCAGCGCGGCACGATACAGCTGCCAGACCGGTGCGGCGACGCGGCCGTCGTGGGAATCAATCAGTAAACGGTCGCCGGCGGCGTCCTGGTTTTCCGCATGGCCCGCCAGGTGTATTTCCCCCACCCGGAGCAGCGGCAGCTCGTACAGCATGGTCAGCGGATCGCGGTGGTGGTTGACGCCGCTGACGTAGAGGTTGTTGACGTCCAGCAGCAGGCCGCAGCCGCTGCGTTTTACCATCTCGCTGATAAAGGCGGTTTCACTCAGGGTAGAGTCGGCGAACTCGACATAGGTGGCCGGGTTCTCCAGCAAGATCGGCCGCCGCAGCGCATTTTGCACCTGATCGATATGCGCGCAGACCCGTGTCAGCGTGGCCTCGGTATAAGGCAGCGGCAGCAGATCGTTGAGAAAAAAGCCGTTATGCGTCGACCAGGCCAGATGTTCGGAGAACATCTGCGGCTGATAGCGTTCTACCAGAGCGGCGACGCGTTGCAGGTGGCTGCGGTCGAGCGGCGCTTCTGCGCCGATAGACATCCCCACGCCGTGAATGGACAGCGGGTAGCTTTGACGGATGGCGCTCAGGGCCTGATGAAAAGGGCCGCCGGCCACCAGATAATTTTCCGCATGAATTTCAAAAAAACCGACGTCGGGCCGCTCCTGCAGGATCTGGCCGAAGTGCTCCGGCTTGAGACCGATGCCGGCCCGCGGCGGGAGACCGCCCATCATGTTATAGCCAGGCGCATCACGGGTGACGGCAGGCGGGGTATGAACTGACGTAGTCATCGCTGTTGCTCCTGGTGATGGGCGGTGAGGGCGGCTTACATCTCTTTAAACGCGTCCAATTGACCAAAGCCGGTCGATGACGTCGGCGATTTCATTTTTACGCAGCTGCCGGTGGGCACCAGCTTCCAGGCGTTACCCTGGTAATCGGTTTTGGCCGTGCCGGCGCAGGTGGTGCCGGCGCCCGCTTTACAGTCATTTTTGCCCTTCAGTGATACGCCGTAGCATTTCTCCATATTGCTTCCTTCAGTCGCCATGGCTGCGGTGCTTGCGGTGGTCAGCACGCTGCCTAACGCCAGCGCCAGCAGTGCGGTTGTAGTTGGCTTTTTCATTATTTCTTCCTCATGGTTGTAAAACGGATCGTTGTGTTGGCAGAAGCAGGATGGCTTCTGAGGAGTTAGTCGCAGCGGGCGCGGATTTCTTACAGAAAAAATTATTTTTTATTTAAAGTGGTTGAATAACAAAAAGTTGCGTTCTGTTTGACGCGGGGCGTGGGGCGTGGGGCGTGGGGCGTGAAGAGGAGTGCGCCATGACATAAAAAAACCGCAGCCAGAGGCTGCGGTTACGGTTAGCGGGACAACCGGGCGCTCTTTGCCTGCGGTGAATTACCAGCAGACAAAGCCGCCGTCGACCAGCAGATCGACACCGGTGCAGAATGAGGCGGCGTCGCTGGCCAGGAAAATGGCCGGGCCGGCCATCTCTTCCACGCGCGCCATACGCTGCATCGGCGTCTGGCTTTCAAACGCCTGCGTCTGATGCACCATTTCCGGCCGGGTGTTCATCGGCGTGGCGGTATAGCCGGGGCTGATGCTGTTAACGCGGATATTTTTCGTCGTCCACTCCATGGCCAGGCTTTTGCTGAGGTGGATAACGCCGGCTTTGGCGCAGTTGTAGTGCGCCTGCTCCAGACCGCGGTTGACGATAACGCCGGACATCGAGGCGATATTGATGATGGAACCGCCGCCGCCGGCGGCCATCAGTTCCGCTTCGGCTTTACAAGCGTGCCAGACGCCGGTCAGGTTGATATCGATCACCCGCTGCCACTGCTCGGTTTCCATCTCCAGCGCCGGGTTGGCGTTGGCGATCCCGGCGGCGTTCACCGCCACGTCAAGGCGGCCATACTGTGACTTTACGCCGGCGATGGCGCTGCGCAGCGCATCGGGATCGCGTACGTCGCCGGTAAAGGCGACGGCGTGACCGCCGATGGCGTGAATATGCCGCACGGTCTCTGCCAGGCCGCCGTCTTCACGCAGGTCGAAACAGGCGACGTTAGCGCCGGCGCTGGCCAGGCCATAGGCGATAGTCTGGCCGATACCGCTGCCGGCGCCGGTCACAAAGGCGGTGCGTCCCTGCAGGCTGAATAACTGTTGAGCGAAATCTTTGGTCACCATCGAATATTCTCCTAGCGTTTGGCGCTGTATGCGGACTGCGTCGTTGATAAGGTTTTCGGAACGGCAAAGCGTGCCTTTTCATCCCGGGCGACAAAACTGGTCAGGAAAATGCTGACGATATACAGCCCGGCGAAGACAAACAGCACCCCTTTGGCGCCGACGGTGGTGAACAGCAGCGCCACCAGCAGCGGGCCAACAAAGCTGGACAACCCGGCGCCGAGGTTCAGCACCGACATCGCCGCGCCTTTTCTTTCCGGCTCCAGCGAAGGCACCAGCGCGGTGAGCGGGCAGAAGCCGGCAATCAGCGCGCCGTACAGACAGCCCATCAGCAGCATGGCCATATAGTTGCCGCTGAACCAGATAGGCGCATAGGCCATGAAAATCATGGTGCAGGCGCAGCCGAAGCCGCCGAAGATCTGTACGGTGCGGCCCCAGCCAATGCGGTCGCCCACCACGCCCCAGATCAGGTTAAAGGCGATGTTGACCGTAAAGGTCAGCGCCCAGACCTTTAACCACTGTTCGGTGGTAAAACCGTGCAGCGAGAGGTAAATCGGGAAAAATACCGGCAACGCAAACTGGGAGGTGGTGTTGATCAGCCTGACCAGGCCGCCGACGCCGACGCGGGGGTTTTCCTTGATAATCGAGATGCCGCTGAGCAGGATCGCCAGCTGTTCACCGACCGTCGTGCGTTCCCGCACCGTGCCTTTTACGCACATCAGAACGATCGCCGTACCGGCCAGCGCCCAGACAATGGCGCTCCACAGTACGCCGACGTGGCCGAGTACCGGGATCATCAGCGAGGCGTAGAAGTTGGCGACGATATACAGCCCGCCGGTAAACGCCAGATAGAACCAGCCGACGGCGGTCGCCAGGGTTTTGGCCGGGTTGCGGTAGGTCACCCAGACCAGGAATGAGTAGCAGAACAGCGGGTAGCCGAGGCCGCGGATACAGTAGGTCGGCACGATAATGGCGAAGTTCATGGTAGGCAGGGCCACCAGCAGGAACAGCACCTGGCCGACCAGCCAGAACATCGCGCCGATCAGCATGGTTTTACGCGGCCCCAGCGCTTCGGCCATCACGCCCGACAGCCACGCGCCGATCGCCACGGCAATGCCGTAGATGGCGATCAGCGTGGCGCTTTGCGGCATGCTCAGCCCGCGTTCGATCAGATAGGGGGAGATCCAGGCTTGTTCAACGCCGTCGCCGACGATAAACAGCAGCACGCCGATTAAACCCCAGACCAAATCCGTTCTGAGGCCGAGTATCGTCCGCGGCTCTGAGTGAGCGGGTGTCATAAAGTACTCCGTAGGCAGGTAAGATTTATAGGAATTTTTAAGGGTTATGACATGATGAGGCCGCCATCGACATTGATGGTCTGGCCGGTGATATAAGAGGCGTCTTCCGAGGCCAGAAACATCACCAGCCCGGCGACGTCTTTGGGCTTGCCTGCGCGTTTTAACGGAATGCCTTCCACCCACTCCTGCATTAATTCGCCTTTGCCGTATTTTTTCTCCGGCGTGCTCAGGATCTCGCCCCAGACGCGGTCGTTATAATCCCACATCTCCGTTTCGATAATGCCGGGACAAAACGCATTGACGGTAATATTGTGGGCGGCGAGTTCCAGCGCCAGACTTTGCGTAATGCCAATCACCCCCATTTTGCTGGCGGCGTAGTGCGGCGTATAAATAAACCCGACCCGTCCCTGTCCGGATGAGGTATTAATCAGGCAGCCTTTATTCTGCTTGACCATATATTTGGCCGCTTCCCGGCAGCACAGCCATACGCCGGTGGTGTTGACGTTAAGCACGCTGTCGAATTCTTTGCGCGTCATGGAATCGAAATGGTCGATGGTAATGATGCCGGCGTTCTGAATTGAGACGTCCACCGATCCGAAGGTGTCAAACGCCAGTTGGTAGAGCGCGGCAACCTGTTGTTCGTCGGTGACGTCGGCAACCAAGGGAACGATATTGCCGCGATAGCGCTGCGTTAACCGCTCGGCCGTGGCGAGGATATCTGCCGAATAGTCGGAGATCACCAGATTGGCGCCGGCGGCGGCAAAGCGCTCGGCAATGCCTTCGCCAATGCCGCGTGCGGCGCCGGTGATTACGACGGTCTGGTTGCTGAATGAATAGCTCATAACGTGGTCCTTCTGCTTCAGGGAGATCAAGATGCGTAGAGGGTGCGCTCTACCGCGCTCTGCCACTCGCGCCAGCGTTTTTGCAGGCGGCCGTGGCGTGCCATATTGGGACGAAACTCGCCGTGTACCGGCAGGTAGCTTTTCAGTTCGTCATCGGTGATATGGGTAATGGCCTTGCGCGCCAGCAGGGCGGCGCCGATGGCCGAAAGTTCGGGGATATCGCTGCGCATAACCGGGCATCCCAGCAGATCGGCCTGATACTGCATCAGCCAGTCGTTTTTGCTGGGGCCGCCGTCCACCATGAGCGCCGTCAGCGTGAAGTCATTATGCTGGCGCATGGCGGCGACCACGTCGGCAATCTGGTAGGCGACCGATTCCAGCGCCGCGCGAATCAGGTGCGCGCGTTTAACGCCGCGGCTCAGCCCGCAAATGACGCCTCTGGCGTGCTCGTTCCACCACGGCGCGCCCAGGCCGGTGAGCGCCGGAACGAAATACACCCCGAGGGTGGAATCCACCGAAGCCGGCAGCGTATTCAGCTCATGGGCCAGCTCTGCGGCGGGCAACTCACTTAAGCCGGTGCTGTCGGCCATCCAGGCGACGGCGTCGCCGGTGTGGGGAATATTGCCCTCCAGCCCGTAGACCAGCCGCTGCCCGTCATGCCAGGCGAGGGTGGTGGCGAGCGACTGGATGTCGCATTGGGCGGACGTCACCGGCGCCATGACGGACGAGCCGGTGCCGTAGGTGGCTTTGACGCAGCCGGGCTGTCCCAGCGCGTGGCCGAATAACGCTGCGTGCGAATCGCCGATCATCGCCATGATCGGAATACCGTCGGGAATGTCCGCCAGTCCTTTGGTATGGCCGAACAGGCCGCTTGAGGGTTTGACCGCCGGCAGCGCGGCGGCGGGGATCTGGAAGATGGCCAGCATCTGTTCATCCCAGCCGCCGCTGTGCAGGTTCAGCAGCTGCGTGCGCGAGGCGTTGGAGTAATCGCAGTAAAAGGCTTCGCCCGCGGTCAGATGCCAGAGCAGCCAGCTGTCGATGGTGCCCAGGCAAATCTCGCCCTGCTCGGCGAGCGCAAAGCCGTTTGGCACCGACTCCAGCAGCCAGCGCATTTTAGAGCCGGAAAACAGCGGAGCAATGGGCAGGCCGGTTGCCGTTTTAATCGGCTGCGCCTGATGATCGCGCCGCAGGCTGTCGCAAAAATCCGCGGTGCGCGAGCATTGCCAGGAGAGCGCCGCGCCGAGCGGTTTGCCGTTGCTGCGATACCAGCCGATGGCGGTTTCACGCTGATTGCTGATCGCCAGCGCGCAGACACGCTCCGCACCGACGTGCGCCACCGCCTGCGCCAGCACGTTCAGCGAGGCGTCCACCAGTAATTCCCCCGACTGTTCCACCCAGCCTTCACGCGGCGTCTGAATGGACAGCGCCTGTGAAAACTTGGCGATGACCTGGCCGCATTCGTTCAGCGCGACGGCTTTGGCATTGGTGGTGCCTTCATCAAGCGCGATGATGACATTCTTTGTTGCCGACATAGAGTTTCTCCAAATAACGCAGAATTCAGGCGACGACCGGCATGGCGGAAAGCGGATCGCGTTGGCGCGGTCTGCGCCGACAGGGCAAGGCATACACCTTCCCCTCTCGGCTTGAATATATATTCATATGTGATTATTTATTTAGTGCACGATAACCAAGTTGCTGAGGCTCAGCCACCGGCAAAGTCTGCAAATGTGCTTGCTATCACATTTCTAACGCGGCGCAGTGTGACGGGAAAAACGCAGGAGGATGGTTTATCTTTTTGATAAGAAACTATTTTTTCGTGCCGCCTCCGAAGGTTTTGGGGCGGCGGCAAACACGGTAACCGACCGGACTGGGGAAAATCAGTCCGTGACCAGCATTCTGGAAGTGTGGTAATCGGTGATCAGCACATCGATATAACCGCCGTTCAGCGCGCCCTTGATGGCGGCGACTTTGTCGCGGCCACCGGCCAGTGCGACGACGTTCGGGCATTTTTTCACTTTGTCGAGCGCCATGCCGATCACCGGATCTTCATCGTCGCTCAGCACCGGGGCGCCGTGCCGGTCAAAATAGTGCAGGCAGATATCGCCGACGGCGCCGCGCTCGGCCAACCGTGCCAGCATCTCCTCCTGATAGTAGTTGCCGGAGGTTTTCAGCAGCTGGGACGGTTCCAGAATGCCGATACCGACGATGGCGACGTCGACATCATCGAAATGGGCGATCACTTCGGCGACGTCGCTGCTGGCCATCAGGCGCGCTTTTTCATCCATCGAGCCTTCAATGCTCTGCGCCGGCAGCAGCCAGGCTTTGCAGTTGAGCTGCTGCGCCAGGGTCTGCGTCAGGATGGTGGCCTGCACGTTGCCGTTGGGCCCCACGCCGCCCAGCAGTTGGATAACGCCGTTCGCCTTCAGGTTCTGGGTGTGCACCTCATCCACCATGGCGCGGATGGTGCTGCTCCAGGAGGAGACGCCCACCAGATCGTTAGGCCGCAGGCGGGTTTCCATATAGTGGGCGGCGGCCGAGCCGATGGCGCGTTTCAGCACCGCGTCGGAAGCCTCTTCTGCAACGTCGACCACGATGGCCTGCTTAATGCCGTAACGCTCTTCGATGCCTTTTTCGATATTCAGAAAAATATTGGAGGGCTGAACAACGCTGATTTTGACCAGTCCTTCTTTTTGGCAGCGGGTGATGGCGCGCGAAACGAAAGATTGGGAAAGGGATAATGATTGTGCGATCTCAGACTGCTTGCGACCCTCCAGGTAGTAAAGCGTGGCAATCTTAACCAAGAGCCGTTGTTCATCCTGCTTAGCCATGTTGTTCCTCAACTATCAATTAGGTGCAATCAGTATGTTTTAGCCCGTCATCATACGCGAAAAAGTATGGACTTTAAGTGTGATGGAACTCTAATTTTCGCCAATGGTGTCGTACCGCGCTGGACAAACTTGCAGCGATGATCATACTATCATGAATATAAAATCATGATTGAATATATATTCATGATGGCAGATATCCCGCTTTGTTAGTGAATGGGGGCCTGTAAACGCAACGGTTTGGCAGGTTACCCCTCTTTTTTAACCAGGTGGAATAAATATTCGTGAAGGAATAATAATTCGGAGGCGATTATGAACCCGTTCTCACTGTCAGTGCCGGAACTGGAAAGCAAAGCGCGTGCGGTACGACGCCATATCATCAACCTGAACGCCAACAGCCCTGCCGGCGGACATACCGGGGCCGATCTGTCGCAGGTTGAACTGCTGACCGCGCTGTATTTCCGCATTCTGAACTGTGCGCCTGACCGCCTGGACGATCGGGATCGCGATATCTATATCCAGTCGAAGGGACATGCCGTCGGCTGCTACTACTGCGTGCTGGCGGAGGCGGGCTACTTCCCGCAGCCCTGGCTGGCGACCTATCAGCATGCCAACTCGCACCTGCCGGGTCATCCGGTGAAACAGAAAACGCCGGGCATTGAACTGAACACCGGCGCGCTGGGGCACGGTTTCCCGGTGGCGGTGGGGCTGGCCATTGCCGCCAAGCGTGACAACAGCAAGCGCCGCATTTTCCTGATCACCGGCGACGGCGAACTGGCGGAAGGCAGCAACTGGGAGGCCGCGATGGCGGCGGCGCACTACAAGCTGGATAACCTGGTGGTGATTAACGATAAAAACGGGCTGCAGCTGGCCGGCGCCACCAAAGACATTATGAGCACCGATCCGCTGGATGAAAAATGGCGCGCTTTCGGGATGGAAGTCACCGAATGCCGGGGCAACGATATGGCCTCCGTGGTGGCAGCGCTGGAAAACCTGCCGCAGAACGGCAAGCCGCACGTGCTGATTGCGCACACCACCAAGGGCGCCGGCGTGTCATTTATTGCCGGCAAGCCGGAGTGGCATCACCGGGTGCCGAAAGGCGATGAGATTACGCAGGCCATGGCCGAGCTGAGCGATCGGGCAGAAGAGGAGGTATAACGTGAGTAATGCAGAACATTTGGCGAACGTAATGGTGACGGCGTTTATCGATGCGGTAGATAACGGCGTCGATCTGGTGCCGGTGGTGGCGGACTCCACCTCCACGGCGAAAATAGCGCCGTTTATGCAGCGCTTCCCCGATCGTCTGGTTAACGTCGGCATTGCCGAACAGACGCTGGTGGGGGCCGCGGCGGGGCTGGCGATGGCGGGAAAAATCGCCGTCACCTGTAACGCCGCGCCGTTCCTGGTCGCCCGGGCGAATGAGCAGGTGAAGGTCGACGTCTGCTACAACAATACCAACGTGAAGCTGTTCGGCCTTAATGCGGGCGCCAGCTATGGGCCGCTGGCGAGCACCCATCATGCCATCGACGATATCTCCGTGATGCGCGGCTTTGGCAATATCCAGATTTTCGCCCCTTCTTCACCGTTGGAATGCCGCCAGATCATCGACTATGCGCTGGAACACGTCGGGCCGGTCTATATTCGGATGGACGGCAAAGCCCTGCCGGAGCTGCATGATGAGACCTACCGTTTCCAGCCGGGCGCCGTCGACGTGTTGCGCACCGGGAGCGATGTGGCGCTGGTGGCGATGGGGTCTGCGGTGCATGAGGCGGTGGATGCGGCGGCCACCCTGGCGCAGCAGGGCGTCAGCGCGCAGGTGAT
This sequence comes from Serratia sp. JUb9, assembly GCF_014298095.1. Taxonomy (NCBI): domain Bacteria; kingdom Pseudomonadati; phylum Pseudomonadota; class Gammaproteobacteria; order Enterobacterales; family Yersiniaceae; genus Serratia; species Serratia sp. JUb9. Next base: position 757,867 of record NZ_CP060416.1, read on the forward strand.
CGGCGTACCGTCAATCCGTCCGCTGGACCGCGCTGCCCTGAGCGCCGCGCTGGGCGCAATCCGCACGGTGATTACGGTCGAGGAACACAATGTGAACGGCGGCGTCGGCAGCATTGTGGCGGAAGTGCTGGCGGAATATGGTCATGGCGCACGGCTGCAACGTCTCGGCATTGCCGATGGCGAGTACGCCATCGCCGCCGACCGTCAGGCAATGCGCGCGCACCATGGTCTGGATGCGGCCGGCATTGTTCGCCAGGCGCTGGCGTCGTTGCATCAATAACGGCCATTGCGCAGATTTGCCGGCAGGGGGAGGTCACGTATGCATCCGCGACAGAGGAAAATTGTGCAGATGGTGGGGGCGCATGGCCGCCTCAGCGTCGGCGCGCTGGCGCAGGCCGTCGGCGTTTCTCTGGTCACCATCCGTCATGATTTGCAGGCGCTGCATCAGCGGGGGGAACTGTTCCGGGTGCATGGCGGCGCCGTGGCCTTGCAGAGCCATGCGCTCCGGGCCGGATTACAGCGGCGCTATGCCGCCAAACAGGGGATTGCCGGGTATGCCGCCTCGCTGGTGCGCGACGGCGATACGCTGTATCTCGACGGTTGCAGCATCAGCCTGGCGCTGATCGACGCGTTGCACGCCAGGCGTGGCCTCACCATCGTGACGACGCATCCCGATATTGCCGAGCGGCTGAAGCAGAGCGAGCATCAGGCGATGATCGTGGGTGGCCTGCGGCAAACGCGTAATGATGCGAGGATCGGGGCGTTTACCTGCAGTTGCCTCAGCCAGCTGCGGTTTCAGCGCGCCTTTCTGGGCATCGGCGGCTGGCACTGGCAAAGCGGATTTACCGAGCCGGACCCGCAGAGCTGCGCGGTGAAAAACATCGTCGCGGCGCACTCTGACGAGGTCGTGCTGCTGGCCGACTCGTCCAGGTTCGGCCGGACGCATCCGCACGCGCTGGCGCCCGCCGACGCCGCCGTTACCCGGGTCATTACCGACACCAGGCTGTCGCCCAAATATCGGCAATATTTCGCCCGGCGGGCGATACGCTTGAACGTCATTAATGCGCCGGAGGCCGTCTCAGGCGATTAGCACCCTGACGCCCAGCGTCTCGAACGCCTGTACCTGCGACGGCGTGATGCCGCTGTCGGTAATCAGGTAATCGATCTTCGACCACTCGCAGGGTAAGGCGAACATGGAAACCTTATCAATCTTGCTGGAGTCGGCCACCACGTAGACCTCGCTGGCGGCGTTAATCATCGCCAGTTTCAGTTTGATATCCGTTTCACTGGGAAAACTCAGCCCCGAGCGCGGCGAGATGCAGGCGGTGGCGAGAAACAGTTTTTCCGCCAGCACGTTTTCGAAGAAACCGGCCGCCTTGTCGCCGGAGGTCGACAGCGTGGGGAACTTAAAGCTGCCGCCGGTCAGCAGGATATTGATCTCCGGCTCACCGCCCAGCGTCAGCGCGATGTTGACCGCCGTGGTGATGACCGACAGCCGCTTGATATGGGCCATATATTTGGTGATCGCGGTGGTGGTGGTGCCGGAATCGAAAATCACGGTGTCGCCGTTTTCGATATACCGCGCCGCCAGGCGGCCGATCGCATCTTTTTGCTCCAGATGGATCTGGCGTTCCAGCATCATCGCCCCGGTGTTTTGTTTACCGGCCAGCAGCGTGGCGCCGCCGTGATAGCGCTGGACCAGCCCCCTTTGCTGCAGAGTGCGCAGGTCGGTGCGGATGGTTGCTTCGGTCAGGCCGAATGCCGCAGTGAGCGCTTTAACCGTGACCGTTCCGTCCTCCCGGACCATCTCAAGGATCTTCTCTCTGCGTAGCCGAACGTCAGCCAGCTGTTCACTTTTGCTTTTCAATCGAAAGTCACCTTTTCGTGATGAGGTTACCTGACGGCCTACAAACTACCTCAGATTTTAACCATATGGTGAGTCTAATGCGAGAAATACGCGTACGCACCATGCTTTCGTTCGAAAATAAAATATTGTTATCTATATGAAATAGCAGCGTAAATTTATTTATTAAATAGCGGTCTATAGATTCGAGTTGATGCTATCCCACTGTAATTAAAGAATATGTTTTGTTTTGCTGACTTTTGTTTGAAATATGATCAAGTACACAAACGGAACAATATCGATCGCTTATATTTTTATTCGAAAATCAATGTGAATGAAAACGATAGTGCAGGGCAGAAAGATACGGCTGAAGCGGTTTGATTTCTCCGGGGAAAACGAGGTGATAAATCAACAGCGAGTGGTAAGGCCGGTGGGCAATAACCGACGGGATCGCGGGGGAGGTTGTGACGAACCGCTGATGCCAATCACATAATAATGAGAGAGAGCCTGATGATGAAGAAGAAACTGTTGTTATTAAGCATCGCTTCCGCCTGTGTCTTTTCCGGCGCCGCGCTGGCCGCAGAAAAAGGCACCATCATGATTCTGGTCAATTCACTGGATAACCCGTACTACGCCGCCGAGGCTAAAGGCGCCAATGAGAAAGCCAAAGCGCTGGGCTACAAGACCTCCGTGCTGTCGCACGGCGAAGACGTCAAAAAGCAGAATGAGCTGATCGATACCGCGATCGGTAAAAAGGTGCAGGGCATCATCCTGGATAACGCCGACTCGACCGCCAGCGTGGCGGCAATCAAAAAAGCCAAAGATGCCGGCATTCCGGTGGTGCTGATTAACCGGGAGATACCGGTTGACGATATCGCACTGGAGCAGATTACCCATAACAACTTCCAGGCCGGCTCCGAAGTGGCCAATGTGTTTGTCGAGGCGATGGGCGAAAAGGGCAAATATGCTGAGCTGACCTGCAACCTGGCGGATAACAACTGCGTGACCCGTTCCAAATCCTTCCATCAGGTGATCGATCAGTATCCGGATATGCAGAGCGTGGCGCGTCAGGACGCCAAAGGCACTCTGATTGACGGCAAGCGAGTGATGGACAGCATTTTGCAGGCCCATCCCGACGTGAAAGGCGTTATCTGCGGCAACGGCCCGGTGGCGCTGGGCGTCGTTGCGGCACTGCGCGCCGCCGGTCGCGACGACGTGGTGGTGGTCGGCATCGACGGCAGCAATGACGAACGTGACGCCATCAAGGCCGGTGCGCTGAAGGCGACGGTGATGCTGCAGGCGCAGGCCATCGCGGCGCAAGGGGTCACCGATCTCGACAACTATATCCAGCATGGCAAACCGCCGGCGAAGCAGCGGGTGATGTTCCGCGGCATTCTGATTACGCCGGAAAACGCGCAGCAGGTGCAGGACTTCAACTTCAAATCTTAATGTGTTGCTGTCGCGCCCGTTGCGGCGGGCGCAGAGGAGAATGTGATGTTCACACGACTCGGGCCGGTAGTGCTGATTTTTCTGCTGGGCGGTTGCCGTATTGTTTCGCAGCAGGAACTGGCGGATTTAAAAAATCCGCCTAACCCGAAAATGGCGAATATTCCGCAAACGTGGCAACAGAAGCTGGTGCCGCAAATTGTTAAGGATGCCAAAGCGGATAACGCCTTGCTTGCCGAACTGGCGGCGGCGAAAGATTTTGATGAGGCCTGCCAGCGCTATGGCTACCGCAGCCAGGCGGAGAACCCCTGCCTGTTCAGCGTCAGGCTGAGCGGCACCATCACCGACGTTAACAGCACGTCGCGCAGCGGCAAAATGACGCTGAAAACCGCCGCCGGCGATGAGGTCCGGGTACAGACCGGGCCGATTATCCGCGGCACTGACCTGCGTGACGCCTATAAGGGCGCAGGCTATCAGGATTTTAACGATCAGGTGCTGTTCGGCGATTACGGCCGGGCGATCAACCAGCAGGCGGCCGACATGATGCGCGATTTCAAACCGCAGGTCGGGGATAACGTCGAGGTGGTCGGCGTATTCAGCAGTTGGGATCTGCCGGGCAAGATCGCCGAGGTGACCCCGGCCGCGATTACGCGTCGCTAAGGAGGGAAGATGAGCGAGCAATTGGCGCACTCCGCCGCGGCGGATGTGATTATCGAGACCCGCGACGTCTCCCGTTTGTACCCCGGGGTAACGGCGCTCGATCGGGTTAACTACCGGGTCTACCGCAACAGGGTCAATGTGTTGATCGGGGAAAACGGCGCCGGTAAATCAACCATGATGAAACTGCTGGCAGGCGTGGAATCGCCCTCTTCCGGCGAAATTCTGCTGAACGGGGAAACGGTGGCCCTGTCGTCGACGCATCAGGCGGAGCGACACGGCATCAGCATTATTTTCCAGGAGCTGAATCTGTTTCCCAATATGAATGTGATGGACAACATCTTTATCGGCAATGAGTTTTTCCAGCGGGGCGTGATTAATGAGAAGTACCAGTATGCGCTGGCCAAATCGCTGCTGGAGCGCCTTGAGCTGGACGTTGACCCTTATGCGCCGCTGGGTGAGCTGGGCATCGGCCATCAGCAATTAGTCGAGATTGCGCGGGCGCTGTCCAAAGATACCCAGGTGCTGCTGATGGATGAGCCGACCAGCGCCCTGAGCCAGTCGGAAGTCAAAGTGCTGTTTAAGGTGATCGAGCAGCTCAAGCGGCGCGGCGTCACCATAATCTATATCTCTCACCGGCTGGAAGAGCTGATGGAGATTGGCGATCACATCACCATTTTCCGCGACGGGCGCTTTATCAGCGAGCGTGAAGTCAGCGACGCCAGCGTGCCCTGGATCATTGAACAGATGGTGGGCGATAAGAAAAAACATTTTGACTACTCGCCCGCGCCTCAGCAAGAAACGGTGCTGCAGGTTGACGGTTTGACCGCGCTGCACCCGAACGGCGGCTATCGGCTGAATGATGTGACGTTTGCACTGCGTAAAGGCGAGGTGATCGGCATTTACGGCCTGCTGGGCGCCGGCAGAACGGAGCTGTTCAAGGGGCTGATCGGCATGCTGCCCTGTCAGCAGGGACGCGTGGCGCTCCACGGCGAAGATATCAGCCGGCTTAACTTCCAGGCGCGGTTAAAGAAGGGGATCGCGCTGGTGCCGGAAGACCGGCAGGGGGAAGGGGTGGTGCAGCTGATGTCGATCAAAACCAATATGACGCTGTCCGATCTCAGTCTGAAGGGATTCCGGCGCGCCCTGCGGCCGCTGAGCCCGTCGCAGGAGCAGCATAACGTCGACGATATGGTGCGGCAGCTGGCGATCAAGGTGAGCGACAGCGAGCTGCCGATCACCTCGCTCAGCGGCGGCAATCAGCAAAAAGTGGTGCTGGGAAAAGCCTTGATGACCGGCCCCGAGGTGGTGCTGTTGGACGAGCCGACGCGCGGTATCGACGTCGGGGCGAAAACCGATGTGTATCACCTGATCGGCAAACTGGCGCACGAAGGGCTGGCGGTCATGTTCTCCTCGTCGGAGCTGGATGAGGTGATGGCCCTGGCTGACCGTATCCTGGTGATGGCCGACGGACGTATTACCGCCGATCTGCCGCGCGCCGCCGTAACGCGGGAAAAATTAATCAGCGCTTCAACGCCGCATGACTGACGTCCGTCGGAGAGAAACTATGAGCCGTAAATATCTGATCTATATGTATCTGCTGAAGGCGCGCACCTTTATTGCGCTGCTGATCGTCATCGGCTTTTTCAGCGTGATGGTGCCGAACTTCCTGACCCCCTCCAACCTGCTGATCATGACGCAGCACGTGGCGATCACCGGCCTGCTGGCGATCGGCATGACGCTGGTGATTCTGACCGGCGGCATTGACCTGTCCGTCGGCGCCGTGGCGGGCATTTGCGGCATGGTGGCCGGCGCGCTGCTGACCAGCGGCGTACCGCTGTGGGGCGGCAATGTTCTGTTTTTAAACGTGCCGGAGGTGATTTTGACGGTTGCCGTATTCGGCTGCCTGCTTGGCCTGGTAAACGGCACGGTCATTACCCGTCTGGGCGTCGCGCCGTTTATCTGTACGCTGGGCATGATGTATGTGGCGCGCGGTGCGGCCCTGCTGTTTAACGACGGCGGTACTTACGCCAATCTGGTGGGGATGGCGCCGCTGGGCAATACCGGTTTTGCCACGCTGGGGTCCGGCACCTTCCTGGGGGTGTATATCCCGATCTGGCTGATGCTGGCCTTTTTGCTGTTTGGCCTGTACCTGACGCGTAAAACTCCGCTCGGCCGCTATATTTATGCCGCAGGCGGCAATGAGTCCGCCGCCCGGTTGGCGGGGGTGCCGATCGTGAAGGTTAAGGTGTTTGTGTATGCCTTTTCCGGGCTGTGTGCGGCGCTGGTGGGGTTGATTATCGCGTCGCAACTGCAAACCGCCCACCCGATGACCGGCAATATGTTTGAAATGGACGCCATCGGCGCCACGGTGCTTGGCGGCACCGCGCTGGCGGGAGGGCGCGGTCGCGTATCGGGGTCGATCATCGGCGCTTTCGTGATCGTTTTCCTGGCGGATGGCATGGTGATGATGGGGGTGAGCGATTTTTGGCAGATGGTGATCAAGGGGCTGGTGATCGTCACGGCGGTGGTTATCGACCAGTTCCAGCAGAAGCTGCAAAGCAAAGTCGTGATGCTGCGCCGTCATGAACATAAACAGGCCATACCGCAGGCGGAAGGATCGCTATTGCGCTGAGCCGGAAGACAGCGCGGCGTTGCGGTCAGGGAGGCTGCAACGCCGTTTTTTTCGTCTGTCGATTGTCTCGCCGGTTATGGGCGCGTTTGAATACGATTCCGAGCCGCCGTTCCGCTCCGGCCATCCGCGCCGGTTTTCTCGTCCTGGCCGTTTGATTATCGATGGGAGATGGCGAATATCCCGGCGCTGCAGACGGGATGGCAGACTGGGTTTTTGGTAAGGATTTCTTAAGCATAGAATTGCGGGCACTATAGTTTCCGGCTATTCTGCTTAATCATTGATAGCTGTCGGACTCATTGAAATATTATGTTTGGTGCGGAAAAAAGCAGTTTATTGCGTGCAAATCTGGAGCATTTGCTCCGTAGTAAAGGCGAAACACAGGTTTCTGTCAGTGAAAGCACCGGGCTTAATCGCACAACAATCTTTAAGATATTGGACGGCCGCGTTGCCAGCGTGCAGAAACAGACGCTGCGTAAAATATCTGATTTTTTCGGCGTCACCATGTATGAGCTGCAGCATGTAGATATTGCGACAGCGGAAAAAATCGATGCCAGTATTTCCGTTCATGGCAATATGAATGCGGCGGCGCTGCCCATAATTCCCCTGACCTCACTGATTGAGCAGATAAACGCCGGGCGTTCCGTCGGGGAGCTGACGCTGTCCTGGCCACTGACCTACTACTATGGCCATGGGCCGAACCTGATTGCCGTGGCAATGGATAAAAACCCGCCGGTGCGCTACCGGTGCGGGGATATGCTTATTATTCGTAAAGGCATCTATAAAAGCACCAATCTAAAGCTGCTGTTTAAGAGTAATGCGGGATTCTTTACTGATGCACTGGCCTGCGTGGACGAGGTCGATGCAGGGGTTATCGTATTAGGAGATATTCTTGAAGAACGTTATGGAAACTGAAGCAGAATATAAACTTATGGGGTTTGAACCCAATACTCATATGGCAAGAATCCTTATACGTTCTTCAGGGAAGGTATTGAACATTCATGCTAACGATCTGGAAAGAAGTGAAATATCGCAAAGCTTATCTGCGCATGAAATCAAGGCCTTATACCGCCATATTTATATGGATGGGCTAGCGCCCAAAACTGAGTATCAGTTGCAGGACCGGAATGATCGCTCATGGAGCACCTATGCCGTTTTTGTCCTGGCGCTGGCGATATTTTATCAGTTCAGTAATCTGGCGGCGATTAAGCCCGTTTATATTAGCTATTTTGATATTGTGGTGACGCCGGGCACCTTTATTTACCCCTTCACCTTTCTGGTCATTGACCTACTCAATGAGTTTTATGGCTTCCGCCTGGCCAAGAGGGCCATACTGTACTCGGTCGCAGCAAACGTGGTTATCACACTGTTGCTATACCTATCGACAAAACTTCCGGTTATCCCCGGCTGGGGGCTTAATGAGGCGTATAATAACTTTATGATGCAACTCTATGTCGTACTGTTTGCCTCGACCATGGCCTTTATAACCTCTGAGCTATCTAACTCATGGATACTCTGTAAGGTGAAGGCGATGACGCACTCGCGTCACCTTTATCTGCGCATCTTTTTGAGTACCTTTGCGGCGTCTATTATCGACAGCTTTGTTTTCTGCCTGCTGGCCTTTTATGGCAAGATGGAGACCAGCGTTATCGTGAAAATGGCGATAATACAGATGATGATCAAGTCGGTTTACGCGGTGTTAAACGTATTCCCGGCCTATTATGCGCGTTTCCTCTACAGAAAATATATTCTCCATACTGAGTGAGCCGCTGCTTACACCTTGGTATGCCGGCTGTGTTTTAAAGCCGTAAGAACCGGAAATGTACTGGCCAGTATGTTTCCGGTTTTTTTGTGCGCTGCTGCATCCCCCCTGTCTTGATTCAAACCAGACCTGCTTACGCATTACCGAAAACCGAGGAGGGGGCCGGCCTGTTCAACTGACCTGTGCGGAATAGCGGGTGAACCCAATATTAAGAAAAGCGCGTGTGTAGCGTCAGCGTCCATGCGCAGTCTCGGCCGTAACCGCCAATGACACGCAGTGCCGTATGATAGAAGCATGAAAAATTCATAAGATAATTTGCATTATATGGTGGCTGGTGGGTTGTTCTATACCACTTTCCTGATTTCGACTTTTTCACATCATTTTGATAAATAACCATAATTTAAAAAGTCATTTATTAGTCACCATTTTTCTATTCATGTGTTGACTTTTCAGGGTAAGAAAAACTACATTGTTATGCAAGATGAAGGTATCAGGGGCTGTCGCTGGATAGCCATAGCACGTAATACCAGGGGAACCACTGATAAAAGGGCGCAGGACATATTACAGCCCTGTTATTCCAATAAAGTAATCTTGAATCATCCATTGGCGTGGGCGTCTGCTCACGCGCTTTTCTTTTCCCGAGCTGACTGCGGGTAACGCCTTGTGTCGGGCAGTTTGCTTCAGCGCTGCAGATACGCCGTTCTGGTTTGCCGGGCCGCGTTTAAGCGACCCGGCAATAAGCGGTATCAGATCTCTTCTACCTTAATGTCGGTGATGCTGAAATCGTTGCCGTCGCCGCTCGCCTTATGGCTGAATATTTCCAGCAGATTTTCGCCCTGTGCGGCGGTGAATTCCCCTGTGAGGGTTAACCACTCGCCTTTGTTTTTTAATGTTGTCAACGGCGTAATGTCACTGCCTGCAACACGCAGCGACAGTTCCGGGATCACTTTATAGTCGTTATCCCGGCGCGCCCGAATGCTGAAACGATAGCGCTTTCCTGGCTGCAGCTCGGTGTATTTTTTATACAGCAATACGCCGTTATGTGTTCTGCCTTTGACATTGGTGGTCGGGAAACGTATTAGGCTTTTTCCATCTTCGGTGTAAAACTTATGCTCAGGTGTTGCGGGGCCAAATTGCCAGTTATTTAACTGATTCCCTGTGAAGTCCGTTGATTCTGAGAACGGCGGGGGGACGGGGGTTGGCTCCGGGGCTGGCGGGGACGGCGGCGTTTCAACCGGTGCGGTGTGTTCATGGCACTTGCATCCGGATTTCTCCGCATTGCCTGCATTACCCGGTCCGCAGGCTTCAACCAAACCTTTCAGCACGTCCGCCAATGTATTTACCGCTTTTACAATTTCCGGCAGTTGCTCGCACAGGTTGCTGCCGTTGCCTGTCGGTTTATCGCCTTCTGACGGCGCCTTGCCTTCCAGATTATCGGCTTCGTCTTTTTTATCCTCAATGCTCTCTTGCTGCGGGATTTTACTGGCGCAGATGGTATCTTTCAGCACCTGGGTAAAATCGGCGATGCCTTTGGTATAGATATAGTGCTCACCGCCGGTGCGCAACGCCAGCCGTTTGTATTCCTTGATATTGGCTTCTTCATCTTCCGGCGTCGGATACGGCGTGGTGGCGTGTGGGGTGCCCAGGTAGGTATGTACTTTGGCGCCGTTGCTCAGCGCAGTAGCGATGGCATCATTGCAGGCTTTGATACGCGCTGCATCCAGAATCATTTCTCCGCCTTCCAGGCTCTCATCGCCTAATACGAACACGTTCTTTTCTGCGCCGGCGCGCCAGTCAAAATGGGTGCTGATATCTTCAACCGCGCGAGCCACATCTTCCTGCGCGCCGGCATTCGCTACGCTGTCCCGCTTGCGTCCTTTTAACGTATTGCCGTCTGCTCCGGCGGTTGTCGTGAGGTAGTTATGCACCGTTTTTTCAAACTTGGTGCCGGTGAATGTGCCTTCAATCCCCAAAAATTCGACCCGTAAATCAGAAGGGCAAGATTTGCGGGCTTCCTCTACGGCCTTGTCCAGCGCCGCGCTCAGCGCCTTTGCCTCATCGGCCATTGAACCGCTGGTATCAATGACGATCACCAGATCGACTTTCTTACCGCTTTGCACCTGTGTATTCATCGACTGTTTCCTTTTATCCTGTTTGTTTATCATTACTTGTTATTTTGCGTTCAAAGCATGGGCGTAGTGTGAAAGCCTCGCACTGTTATGAATAAAAAATAGTGTCGCGTCGGCGGAGTATGTCGTTTTGACGTTGACTCCGCAGGTCACCGGCGGGGTGGGTGGGTGACCGTACTATTCTTGTTGGTGGCCACCGCTATCGGCGGTCTTTTGCATGACGGCCGGCCAATCGCTCTTTCTCTACGGCGTGATAAGGCGCTATTATTTTTATCCCGGTTATTTCTCGTCATAAGGATTGCTTGCCGCTATGCCCGTGAATGTTGATCTTAACGGTCTGTATGCGTTTCGCGCGCTGGTCGAATACGGCAGCTTTCGTAGCGCCGCCGAGTCTATCTGCCTGTCCCAGTCGGCCCTGAGCCGCAGAATAGAAAAGCTGGAAGCGGCATTGGGCGCCCGGCTGTTCGAGCGCACCACCCGTCGCGTCACTCTGACGCTGTACGGGCAGACGTTTGCCGAGCGTTCCGACCAGCTGCTGGCGAATTTTGAAGAAGTGATGGCTGACGTCAGTAAAGTCAGTCAGGAGCGGACGGGGTTGGTGACGGTGGCGACGGTGCCCTCGGCGGCGTATTACTTTATGCCTGACGTGATCCGCCTGTTTCAGGCGCGATACCCGCGCGTGCGCGTAAAGCTTATCGACAGCAGCGTCGGCAACGTTATCGAAGCGGTGATGAACGGCCAGGCCGACTTCGGCATCTGTTTCTCCGGCAACCCGCTGCCGAATACGGAGTTTTTACCGCTGGTGGAAGATGCCTATGTGGCCGCCTGCCGGCGCGACAGCCCGTTGGCCACAAGGGATGGCCTCACCTGGCGCGAGTTTTATCAGCAGGAGTATGTGAGTTTGGATAAGGTGTCCGGCAACCGCAACCTGCTCGATCAGGCGTTGGGGGATATAATTCCCGCGCGTCCCAGCCTGTGCGAAACCCGGCATGTGACCACCCTGCTGGGAATGGTTGAGGCGGGCATCGGCATTGCCGCCGTGCCCGCCATGTCGATGCCTCCAGCAGAGCACTCCGTGCTGATGCAGCTGCCGCTGACCGAACCGGCGGTAACACGCACGGTCGGGCTGCTCAAACGCAGCGGACGCATACAGTCCTATGTGGCTGCGGAACTGGAACAACTGATCACTGAACGGTATCTCGCAGCTGAACGGTCTGCACGGCCGGAACAGATTTAAGCCCGGTCGCGGCAATGGTCTGCTGCGCCGTTGGTGAAGAGAGGAAATCCAGCAGCGCTTTCCCTTCCTGCCGATGCTCTGCGTGCGCCGTCACCGCGCCGGCAAAGCGGGTGATGTACTGCACGCTGTCCGGCAGTTCGCCGATAAAGGTCACGCCGGGCACCGGCAGCAGCTCGCTGACCTGCTGAAAACCGAGCGCGTATTTACCGCCTGCCACTTCGCCCGCCACCGGGACGCGCTCCACCTTATGCGCCTTATCCTTCATCTGTACTTCAATCCCCAGCGTTTTAAACAGCTGGCTGCTGACGTAACGACCGCTGGCGCTGTCGGAATAGGCCACGGAGCCGGCCTGCAACAGCGTGGCGCGCAGCGCGTCGCGGCTGCTGATATCGGGCTTCGGCTGTCCCTGTTTAACCACCACGCCAATCGGTGAATCGGCCAGCTCCACGCGTGAACCCGGCTGCAGTCGGCTCTCTTTTTCCAGGTTTTTCAGCGCGTCGCCCACCATGATCACCACGTCGGTTTTTTCACCGCGCGCCAGGCGGTTAGGGATCGCCTGGGCGGATTTTCCCATCGACGGCCCGGATACCAGAATAATGTGGTTGCCGCTTTGGGTTTCATACTGCGGCGCCAGTTTTTCCAGCGCGGCCTTAAAACCGCCTGAAATCATCACGGTGACCTCTTTGGCCAGCGCGCCGCCGCTGGCGGAGGAAAGCACCAGCGCGGCGATCAGGGAAGGATAAATTTTATGCATGATGTCATTCCTGGCTGCGGGATTAATGTGAGGTTTGCAGGGTCAAGGTGCGACGGCGGTACAGATACAGCGTCGCCAGCAGGGCGCACACGGCGGCAAAGCTCATCCAGTAGCCCGGCGAGGCCTTATCCCCGGTGAATTCGATCAGCGCGGTGGATATCACCGGCGTAAAGCCGCCGAATACCGCCGTCGCCAGGCTGTAAGCCAGTGAGAAACCGGCAACCCGCACTTCCGTCGGCATAATTTCCGTCAGCGCCGGGATCATGGCGCCGTTGTACAGGCCGTAAATAAAGGACAGCCACAGCAGTACGCTCAGCATCATCGAGAAGGTGGGGGTGGCGGCCAACAGCGCCAGCGCCGGATAGGCGGTAGCCAGCGCCAGCAGCGTCATTGCCACCAGAACCGGCTTACGGCCGAAGCGGTCCGACAGGGCGCCGCCCACCGGCAGCCAGATGAAGTTTGAAATGGCGACCAGCAGCGTCACCAGCAGGCTGTCGGAGGCGCTCAGCATCAGCACTTTTTTGCCGAAGGTCGGCGCATAGACGGTAATCAGGTAAAAGGCGGTGGTGGTCATTGCCACCATCAGCATACCGGCGATAACCACCTGCCAGTTGGCGAGCAGCGTGCGGAAAACCTGCCGCATCGCCAGGTGGTTGCGGCGGGCGCTGAATTCCTCGGTTTCTTCCAGTTTGCGGCGTAAAACAAAGATAAAGGGCACGATGGCGCAGCCTAGCAGGAACGGTATGCGCCAGCCCCATTCACGGATCGCGCTCTCTTCCAGCGCCGCATTCAGGGCAAAGCCGATCGCCGCCGCCACCATGATGGCGACCTGTTGGCTGCCGGACTGCCAACTGGTGTAAAACCCCTTGCGGCCCGGCGTGGCGATTTCCGCCAGATACACCGAAACGCCGCCCAGCTCTGCGCCGGCGGAGAAGCCCTGCAGCAGACGCCCGAATAGCACCAGCAGCGGCGCCCACAGCCCGATGCTCTGATAAGACGGGATCAGCACAATCAGGAAGGTGCCGGCGGCCATGATCGACAGCGTGACGATCAGCCCCTTACGGCGGCCGACTTTATCGATGTAGGCGCCCAGCACCACCGCGCCGATGGGGCGCATCAGAAAGCCGGCGCCGAAGACGGCGAAGGTCATCATCAGCGAAGCAAATTCACTGCTGGCCGGGAAAAAGGTATGGGCGATATAGGTGGCATAAAACCCGAACAGGAAGAAATCAAACTGCTCAAGAAAGTTGCCTGAGGTTACGCGCAGTATCGCGCCGGCGCGTCCCCGGGCTGTCATGGGTGAGGTCGATGAGTGCATGGTTGTCTCCAGTTTGTCAGTGGCGCTTTTGGCTGCGTCTGCTCTGGAGACTGCAGGAACGGGGGAGAGTAAATAAGTGCAATTTACACATGGATTGATGTGTCCGGCACATCAATCGGCGGCAGCCGTAGGAAATCGATTATGTTAACAATGGGTTAATAATGGCTGACGGGTATGTCTGTTAGTAAGCAGGGTAACTGTTAGGTTGCTATTTTGTGACGGGGTTCATAGGCGGGGTGAGCGGGGGGCGACATGGGTATTACAGCATATCGGACCTGATCCTGGTCGGCGACCCCCTGCAAGATAAATCCTGCTGGTCAATGAGTTACACTTGATGTTGGCGGGTGCGGCATGTTCTGAAGCCAGCTCTCTTACGTTTCGGCCAACGTTTCCGGCTCCAGCAACAGCGCCATAAACTCCCGGGCGATCTCGGTAAGCGGTTCACTGCGCCGGGTCAGTACGCCATATTCCTGCGGTGCCAGCCGTAGATCGGTGTTCAGCACGCTCAGCAGTCCCCCGTGCAGATGAGCGGCGGCCATGGCTTCCGGCAGCATGCCGATCATCGGGCCGCCCTGTAGTACCTGAAGGAAGGTCTGCATCGAGATGGTTTCAACGGTATTGTGCGGCGTGGCAACGCCGGCCGCCGCGAAGGCCTCCTCCATCTGGCGACGAATCGGCGTCCCTTGAGGGTAGAGGATCCACGGCCATGCCAGGAGTTCTCCCAGGGTGTAGCGCCGATCCTGCCCGGCCAGCGGATGGCGGCGATTCACCACCAGGCAGAACGGTTCCGGCCCCATCGGGCGGAAGTCGAACAGCTGTTGCTGTTGAGGCTCGGTAAAACGACCGATAGCCAGGTCCAGGGTGCGTGCCTTTAGCATTTCCATCAGATGATCGCTGGTCTGTTCCACCACTTCAATCGCCAGCAGCGGCCAGCGCTTTTTGATACTGATGATGGCCTGGGGCAGCGCCACCGCCGTGGCGGCGAAGATCCCTCCCACCCGCAGGTGTCCGTGGCCACCGGCCCGCAGACTGTCGATGCGCGCCACAAATCCCCGCGCATCGTTGAGCGCAATCTGCGCGTAGCGCACCACCTCGCCGCCCAGCGCCGTGGGCGGCATACTGCGCGGCAGGCGCTCAAACAGCGTGAAACCGAACTGGTTCTCGATCTCCCTGAGCATTTTACTGAGCGCGGGCTGGCTCAGGCTCATCTGTTCGGCCGCCAGATGCATATTCCCGGTACGACCAAGAGTATCTATCAACAACAGATGGCGGAACTTTAGCCAGTGACAGAAGCTGGTAAACGACATATCAGACATAGTGCGCCCTTGAATAACCGATAACCCCTGGTTATCGATGACTGAATGAATGCCATTGGAGTTTATCTCTCCCGCCGCATAACGTAACGGCAACAACAATGAGGAGAAACTCCCATGACCATCGCTCTGAATCCTGCAAACACCCTGCCCGAAGACGGAACCCGCGGCTGCCTGATCGGCCGCGCCTGGGTTCCCGGCCCCTGTCCCGGTCCTTCGCCGGTAGTTATTCGCGGCGACGACGTCTTCGATATTTCGCAACAGGCTGCCACCGTCGCCGGACTTCTGGAACTGGAAAACCCCGGGGATGTGATACGCCAGACAAAGGGACGCCATATCGGCTCACTTTGTGAGCTGCTGGCCAACGGCGGCGATGCGCCGGACCCTGCACGCCCGTACCTGCTATCCCCCATCGACCTGCAGGTGATTAAGGCCGCCGGGGTCACCTTCGTCGACAGCATGCTGGAGCGGGTGATCGAGGAGCAGGCCGCCGGCGACGGTGAACTGGCCAGCGGCCTGCGGGCCCGTATCTACGATCTCACCGGCCCGGATCTGCGGGCGGTCAAACCCGGCTCCGAACGGGCCGCCGCCCTGAAGCAGTTGCTGATTGAACGCGGCCTGTGGTCCCAGTATCTGGAAGTCGGCATTGGCCCCGACGCCGAGATCTTTACCAAGGCGCCGGTGCTGGCCAGTGTCGGCAGCGGCGCCGCCATCGGCATTCATCCCCATTCCAGCTGGAATAACCCGGAGCCGGAAGTGGTGCTGCTGGTTAACAGTCGCGGCCGGATTCAGGGGGCGACGCTGGGCAACGACGTCAACCTGCGTGACTTCGAAGGGCGCAGCGCGCTGCTGCTCAGCAAAGCCAAGGACAATAATGCCTCCTGCGCCATCGGCCCCTTTATTCGCCTGTTCGATGACAGCTTTACCCTGGATCACGTACGCAACTGCGAGGTGGAACTGACGGTTCAGGGCGAAGAGGGTTTCCAGCTTCACGGACTGAGCGCCATGAGCGCCATTAGCCGCGATCCTGAAGAGCTGGTCAGGCAGACCCTGAACGCCAACCACCAGTATCCCGACGGCTTTGCGCTGTTCCTGGGCACGCTGTTCGCTCCCACCCAGGACCGGGATCGCCCCGGCGCCGGTTTTACCCACCGGCCCGGCGATATCGTCACTATCGGCACGCCGATGCTGGGCGCTTTGCGCAATCGGGTCACCACCAGCGACCAGGCACCGCCCTGGACCTTCGGTCTGCGCGCGCTGTTCGACAATCTGAGCCGGCGCCGCCTGCTGTAACGCCCGCCATCCTGAAATCACGCTGTAAGGCAATCCCACTGAAGGAGCATGCTATGCGTGTACAGAATCACTCTTCTACGCCCGATCCGCGCCAGCTGCGGCGGGCAATCTTCACCGGCGCCGTTGGTAGCGCGCTGGAGTATTACGATTTTGCCATTTACGGGCTGGCGTCGGCGCTGGTCTTCGGCCATATTTTCTTCCCCTCGCTGGGGGTTACCGGTGCGCTGTTGGCAAGCTTCGCCACCTATGGCGCCGGGTTCCTGGCCCGGCCTTTCGGCGGCCTGTTTTTCGGTTCGCTGGGCGATCGCAAAGGCCGCAAACTGGTCTTGCTGATCACCATCGGGCTGATGGGGGTCGCCACCACGCTGATCGGCCTGCTGCCCGCCGGGCCGCTGGGCGCCGTGCTGCTGGTTGCCCTGCGGCTGCTTCAGGGCTTCGGCGCCGGCGCTGAACAGTCCGGCGCCGCCACCCTGATGGCGGAGCTGGCGCCTCCGAAACGCCGCGGCTGGTATGCGGCACTGCCCTTTATCGGCGTTTTTTCCGGGCTGGCGCTGGCGACCATCACCTTTCGGGTTATGCAGTTGTTGCTGAGCGAACAGCAGATCCTGAGCTGGGGCTGGCGCATTCCTTTCCTGCTGAGCGTGGTGTTGATCGCCGTCGCTATCTGGGTGCGCTTAAGGCTGAAAGAAAGCCCGGTGTTTAAGACCCTGGAAACCCAGCAGCAGGTGATTAAGACGCCGATGCGGGCGGTCATGCGCGACGCGCGACGTCCGCTGGCCGCCACCATTCTGATGCGCATGGCGGAAACCGGCAGCTCCACCCTGTACGCCACGGTGTCCATCGCCTTTCTGACCGGCTACGCCGCCACCCAGGCCCAGCAGAGCGCCGCCTTCGCGCAGATCGGCACCAATGCCGTACTGCTGGCCAGCGTGGCGAGCGTCATCACCACGCCGCTGTTCGGCGCCCTGTCGGACCGCGTGGGGCGGTTGCGGGTTTACCGCGCCGGGGCGCTGTTCTGCATGATCTGGGCCTTCCCGGCCTGGATGATGATCGCCAGCGGCAATCCCTGGCTTATCACTCTGGCGATCGTCGGCGGTTTTGCCATCGGCGCCAACAGCATGCTCGGGGCTCAGTGCGCCCACTTCACCGAGCTATTCGGCAACCGCTACCGTTATTCCGGCGTGGCGCTTTCCCGCGAGGTCGGCGCGCTGCTTTCCGGCGGACTGGCGCCGCTACTCGGGATCTGGCTCACAGGACTGGCCGACGGCGCCCCCTGGGTGCTGGCCGCATACACTATTGTTCTGGGGGGCATTACGCTCGCCGGTAGCTGGCTTTCCGTGGAAACCCGCGGCCGCGACCTGACACTGATTCAGGATGCCGTCGGCCGGTCACCCCGTCATCGCGCCCCGGGCGCCATACTAATAAGAGAGAAAAATCATGAAGGATAAACCGGTACCCAAACTGCGCAGCCAGCGCTGGTTCGACGATCCTGAACACGCCGATATGACGGCGCTGTACGTCGAACGATATATGAACTACGGACTGACCCGCGAGGAGCTGCAATCCGGGCGTCCGATTATCGGCATCGCTCAGACCGGCAGCGATCTGACCCCCTGCAACCGCCACCACCAGGCGCTGGCGGAACGGGTGAAGGCCGGCATTCGCGATGCCGGCGGCATTCCGATGGAATTTCCGGTTCACCCCATCGCCGAGCAGAGCCGCCGTCCCACCGCGGCGCTGGATCGTAACCTGGCCTATCTGGGGCTGGTGGAGATCCTGCACGGCTATCCTTTGGATGGCGTGGTGCTGACCACCGGCTGCGATAAAACCACGCCTGCCTGCCTGATGGCGGCCGCCACCACCGATCTGCCTGCCATCGTACTGTCCGGCGGGCCGATGCTCGACGGCCACTATAAAGGGGAGCTGATTGGTTCCGGCACGGTGATCTGGCATGCACGCAACCTGCTGGCCACCGGCGAAATCGACTACGAAGGCTTCATGGAGCTGACTACCGCTTCTTCGCCGTCCATCGGCCACTGCAACACGATGGGGACCGCGCTATCGATGAACGCGCTGGCCGAAGCGCTCGGCATGTCGCTGCCGGGCTGCGCCAGCATTCCGGCTCCTTATCGCGAGCGCGGGCAGATGGCCTATCGCACCGGCAAACACATCTGCCAAATGGTGTGGGACGATCTGCGTCCGTCGAAGATTCTGACCAAAGCGGCGTTTGAAAACGCCATTACCGTTGCCTCGGCGCTGGGGGCATCCAGCAACTGTCCGCCGCACCTGATCGCCATCGCCCGCCATGCCGGTGTTGCGCTGACTCTGGATGACTGGCAGCGGGTGGGCGAAGCGGTGCCGCTGCTGGTGGACTGCATGCCTGCCGGACGCTATCTGGGGGAGGGCTTCCACCGCGCCGGCGGGGTTCCGGCGGTGCTGCATGAATTGCAGAAAGCCGGTCGCCTCAACGAATCCTGCCTGACGGTCAGCGGCAAAGCCATTGGCGACATTGCCCGCGAGTCCGGCAACCACAATGCGGATGTGATTCACGACTGGGAAAATCCGCTTAAACACCGGGCGGGCTTCATTGTGCTGAGCGGCAACTTCTTCGACAGCGCGATTATGAAGATGTCGGTGGTAGGTGACGAATTCCGTAAAACGTGGCTCAGCGAACCCGGTGCGGAAAACTGCTTCGAGGCGCGGGCCATCGTGTTCGATGGCCCGGAGGATTACCACGCGCGGATTAACGATCCCGAACTGGCGATTGACGCCCGCTCGATTCTGGTGATCCGCGGCGCTGGTACCGTCGGCTATCCCGGCAGCGCTGAAGTGGTCAATATGGCGCCGCCGACGGCGCTGCTGAAACAGGGGGTAACCTCGCTGCCCTGTCTGGGGGACGGACGCCAGAGCGGCACCTCCGCCAGCCCGTCGATCCTCAATATGTCGCCGGAAGCCGCCGTCGGCGGCGGGCTGGCGCTGCTGCAAACCAACGATCGTCTGCGGGTGGATCTTAACCAGCGCCGGGTCGATCTGCTGATTGACGATAGCGAAATGGAACGCCGTCGGGCGGCCTTTACGCCCACGCATCCGCCTTCTCAGACGCCATGGCAGGAAATTTACCGCAGCATGGTCGGCCAGCTTTCCACCGGCGGCTGCCTGGAGCCGGCGACCCTCTATTTGCGGGTGGTTAATGACGACAACTTACCCCGACATTCACACTAACGAGATGAGCATCAGGTCATGAAGATTACCGGATACAACTTTATCGGCAGCGAACGCAGCGCCCAGGGAGATACCGTACTGGAAAGCCTGGACGCGGTCAGCGGCGAAGCGCTGCCGTGGCGTTTTTATCAGGCCACCGAACAGGAGGCTGCCGCCGCCTGCGAGGCGGCCCGTCGCGCCTTTAGCGTTTATAGCCGCCTGGCGCCGGAACATCGGGCCCGGTTTCTGGAAGCCATTGCCGATGAGCTGGATACGCTGGACGACGAGTTTCTGGCCCTTGCCAGCCGGGAGACGGCGTTGCCCGTGGCCCGGTTGCGCGGTGAACGCGGGCGCACCAGCGGCCAGATGCGGCTGTTTGCCAGCGTACTGCGGCGCGGCGACTGTCTGGGAGCCCGTATCGATACGGCGTTGCCGGATCGGCAGCCGTTGCCGCGCCCCGATCTGCGCCAGGCGCGGCTTGGCGTGGGGCCGGTGGCCGTGTTTGGCGCCAGCAACTTCCCGCTGGCGTTCTCTACCGCCGGCGGCGATACCGCGGCCGCGCTGGCGGCGGGCTGCCCGGTGGTGTTTAAGGCCCACACCGGCCATATGGCAACGGCGGAATGCGTTGCCGACGCCATCCTCCGCGCCGCGCGCCAGACCGGCATGCCCGCAGGCGTGTTCAGCATGATTTACGGCACCACCATCGGCGAAGTGTTGGTCAGACATCCGTTGATTCAGGCGGTGGGGTTTACCGGCTCGTTGCGCGGCGGACGGGCCATTTTCGATATGGCGGCCAGCCGTCCGCAGCCGATTCCGGTATTTGCCGAAATGAGCAGCATCAACCCCATCATTCTGCTGCCGGAAGCCCTGCGCCGCCGTGGGCCGCAGATCGCCCGCGAGCTGGCGGATTCCGTGGTGCTGGGCTGCGGCCAGTTCTGCACGAACCCGGGGCTGATTATCGGCGCGGCAGGGGCGGAATATAGCGAGTTTCTGCTGGCGCTGCGTGATGAAATGGCCAGCCGCCCGGCGCAGGTGATGTTGAATGCCGGGATCCTGCAGCACTATCGTCAGGGGCTTACCCGGCTGAGCCGGCATCCGCAGGTTGAAACGCTGACCGGCGAAGCGCGTGACGATAATCAGGCTGCTCCCTGGCTGTTTAAGGCCGATGCCGCCTTGCTGGCCAGCGGTGATGAGCTGTTGCAGGAAGAGGTGTTCGGCCCGGCGACCGTGGCGGTGGAGGCCGGCAGCGCACGGGAGTTATTGCAGGCGCTACAGGGAATGCACGGCCAGCTCACCGCGACGCTCATCGCCGAGCCGGACGATCTGCGCGACTGCCGCGAGCTGGTGAATCTGCTGGAAGAGAAGGCGGGGCGTCTGCTGCTGAACGGTTATCCCACCGGCGTGGAGGTGTGCGACGCCATGGTGCACGGCGGCCCCTGGCCTGCCACGTCGGACGCCCGCGGCACCTCGGTGGGCACCCTGGCTATCGATCGCTTCCTGCGCCCGGTCTGTTATCAGGATTATCCCCAGGCGCTGCTGCCGGATGCCCTGAAGGATGAAAACCCGCTGGGGATTAACCGACTGGTGAATGGCGTAACCACCCGCGAACCGCTGCGTTAAACGACGAGGCCGCTGCTTTAAAATGCCGCCCGACGGCGCCACAGCACCACCAGCCCTACCAGCAACCACAGCGCCCCGGCCGCCAGCGCCGGGGTGTGAATATGGAACAGCACCGGCGCCAGCACCGCGATCCCCAGCAACGGCACCAGCCCGCAGGCCAGCAGCGCGCGCAGGCTGCGCAGGCGGCGCTTCACCAGAAACAGGCCGATTACCGAACAGTGCAGCAGAATAAAGCCGCAGATCGCCCCCACATCCACAAACGAGACCAGCTGCGACAGCCCGTTGTCGACGCTGGCGGCGACTACCGCCAGCACGGTGTTGACCGCGGCGGCGGCCAGCAGCGCGGTCACCGGCAGCCCGCTGCGTTTGCCGACCTGGCTGAGGGAACCCGGCAGCACGCCGCTACGCCCCATACTGAACAGCAGCCGCCCCGCAGCCGCTTGGCCCACCATGGCGGAAAAGGCCGCCCCCAGCGCTTTCACAAAGGCCAGCGCATCGCCCAGCCACGGAGAGATAGTGTCGCCGACAATCACATAATAGGCTTTACCCTGAAGCTCAGGCTGTTGCGCAAGCGTCTGACTGTCCCAGGGACTGAGCAGCGCCCCGAGCCAGGTCTGAGCGACAAACAGTGCTCCCGCCAGAATCAGGCACCACAGGGTCGCCCGACCGGGCTGATTGCGGGAGCCTTGGTTTTCTTCAGCAAACGTGGAGATGGCGTCGAAGCCCAGGTAAGAGAGCACGGCCACGGAGACGCCGGTCAGTACGGCACCGCTGCTGATGCCTTCCGTTCCCAGAAAGGGCGCCAGCAGCGGCCGGTTAAATCCCTGCTGCCACAGCACCCATAGCCCGCCGGCCAGAATCAGCGCCAGTACGATCAGCTCGGCTATCAACACCGTCATGGTGACCCGTCGGGTTTTATGCAGCCCGGTCAGATTCAGGGCCGTGGTTGCCACGACTGCCAGCAGCGTCCAGGCCCAGACCGGCACCGCAGGCACCAGCGCGTTTAACGAAATACCGCTAAACAGATAGGCCACCGCCGGAATAAACAGATAATCCAACAGAATGATCCAGCCGGCGATAAAACCCACTCGAGGGGTAATTCCTTCCCGGGTATAGGCATACACCGCCCCAGCGTTGGGCACCGCCCGCGACATCAGCGCATAGGACCAGGCGGTAAAGCCCATAACCACGGTGGCAATCACATAAACCAGTGGCACCACTCCGCCGCTGGTGGCGTCCAGCGTGCCAAACAATCCTACCGGCGCCGCCGGGCCAATAAACAGCAATCCCATAATCACTAAGTCGCGCATCCGCAAAGAACGAACCAGTGCCATCCCCATCACCTTTGATTGTTATTATCTGAACCGACGTCGCGCGCGAGCGGCAATCAGAGCGGCTTTTGCGAGGCCAGCGGTTTTTGCGCCCGGCTGAAGGCCAGTTTGAGCACCCAATACAGCAGGCTGGCGGCTACCAGGGAGTTGATCGTCGGCACGCCCCATTCGGTCGCCAGGCCGACGGCGCCGCCGATGATGCTGGCGACGATCGCCGCCCAACCAATAGTCGGTGTTTCTTGCGGCAGCTGGCCTGTGCGGCGGCTTTCGTCCAGGATTTTGCGGTGGCTGCGCAGCAGATAGTAATCTACCAGCATGATGCCGATAATCGGCGGGAAGACGACGCCGAGCACCGTCAGGAAGTCGACGAAACGGTCGAGAATGCCCAGTACTGACAGCGTGGTGCCCAGAATGCCGATCGCCAGCGTGGTGTAGGTGTACTTGAGCTTTTTGCCGGTGATGCCTTCCACTGCGTTAACGATGCCTAATGAAGAGGAGTACAGGTTAAGATCGTTGACGCGCAGGGTAGAGAACACCACCACCAGCAGGCCAGCGCCGCCGGCTGCCTGTGACATGATGGTCACCACGTCTGCGGTGCCCAGCGTTTTGGCGATCAGGATCGCCAGGCCGTTAACCACGAATTCACCGGCGACGATAGTAAAGATCGTAACGCCGAGCACGTGCTTGCCGTTTTTGGAGTAACGGGTCAGATCGGGCGTCATCAGGCTGGCCACGATGGCGCCGCCAACGACGATGGTGATGCCGGCGCTGATGGTCAGCGGTTTGCCCGGCGGTGCGAGTTGGATAATCTCCTGAAGGTTGTGGCCGGAAATCGCGGTCAGCGAAATATAGGCCACCAGCATGATGAACATTGGCACCGCGATGCGGGCGGCGATGCGCAGCGCTTTGAAGCCGAACGCGACCAGAATGGTCAGCAATGAGCCTGAAAGCCCGGCGGCCAGGCCAAAGCCCAGTTTATTGCCCAGCGCGAAGTCGAGCGACTTGGCGAAAATGGCGTTTTGAATGCCGAACCAGCCCAGCAGACTGACGGCCACCACCATGCCGATCAGCACCGACCCCAGACGGCCGAAACCGCACCAGCGCGCCAGCAAACTGCCGGAAATCCCTTCGCGCATGCCCGCCAGGCCCAGGCCGTAGGTCACCACGCCGAAGATCAGGCTGCCGACGAAAATAGCACTGAAGGCGTCGATCAGCGTCATGGCGTTGCCGAGCACGGCGCCGAGCATAAATTGATCCAACGCGGTCAGCATGCCCATATGTACGATGGCTACGCTTAAAAACGACACTCTTTTATCCTGCGGCACCCGGGTGAGCGGATAATCTTCGATCTTTATCACGGTGAGAGCTTCCTTGTGGTTCAGATAAACTGAATGCCCTTGGTTATCAGGCGGTCGGGAATGTAACTATCCAGATTAGCGTATTTGCAATACTCTTCGAATTGCTGCTGAGTATGCACGTTGGCTTTCTGGTAAATGTTGTAAATGCGGTTTTCGATGGTTTTATTGCTGACGTTATAGATTTTGGCGATCTCTTTCACCGTGAACCTTTGCAGCATAAGGAAAATGACATCGAACTCGGCGCGGGTGAACTGCTCATTATTGACCTCGGTGGTCAAGATGCTGGGCTTTTGCTGATTGATGTATTTCAGCGGCGACAGGCTGTTCATCGGTTTGGCGTTCCAGATTACGCCAATGACCTGTTTGTCGTCGTTATAGACCGGCAGCTTTTCGCTGATAAACGGCATCAGGCTGTCTTTACCGTACCAGTAGTGTGTTTCGATCACCGTAACCCGATCGCGCGCCGCTTCGGTCATTTTGTCGTGCTCGATGAAGTCGGCGGCAGAGTCGGCCCAGTCGGCGGGGAATTCGTGGTCATATTTGCCGGCGACGTCGAAGTTCAGCGGCGTATTGGTATAGAGATAAGCGGCACGGTTCATATAGAGGTGGCGGGACAGCTGATCTTTGATGCCCCAGGGTTCGCTCAGGTGCTCCATCATGGTAATGAGGGACTTAAAATAAGATTCATTACTTTTATGCGAGGAACCCATATTCACCTTTGAGCTGCGCCGGCCGTGTTACAGATTTTTCGCCAGATAATGACGGGTATGGCGATGTGCGTAATTGCCCAGTTCACCGTAGACCTGGTAGCCCAGTTTTTCGTAGAAGCCTCTGGCCTGGAAGTCGAAGGTGTCGACATAAGCCATATGGCAGCCGCGCTTACGGGCTTCTTCTTCGGCCAACTGCATCAGTTGGCGGCCGTAGCCGCTATTGCGGCATCGATCGCCGACCCACAAATATTGCACTTCCAGGCCGCCCCACCAGGTGCGTGCCACCAGGCCGCCGACGATTTGCTGATTGTCGTCGGTGACGGTCAGAAACAGCGGGTGAATATCTACGGGCTGTGTTTTATGGTTGTGCGCCCAAAGGCTGTCTATAACGAACGCTTCATCCTGCGGGTTAGGTTTGTCGGTGATGTTGATATTCATTTAAATGTAACTACCTGATTAAATTATTTAAAGTTGGATTTATTGTCTTGACGATAACTTGTTTTATTATCACTTTTGTTAATATGTTTCAAGGGTGATTTTCACCCTTTTGCATCAGGTGAGGGGACACTTATAGTGAAATCGACAGGGTGAGGAAAATGGTGAAACAGGCGCTGCCTGAACGCTGAAATGCCCTGCTTACGCCATCTTTTCCTAACTTGCGCCTCACCAGGGTTCCATTAGGAAAACTGCAGACAGTTATGGCTCCACCGAGTAGAGCAAGCCGACTTGCCGCCGGGAGAGCCACTTTATTTTTGACCTACCCATCCGCACCCCGCCCCAGGCCATAACCGGAATATCGAGCTTGCGGGCCGCCAGTTGCTGGCTCTGAGGGGCTGATTATAAAACTCGAAGCCGGTCCGCAGGCCGCCCGCGGCTGAATAGCACCTCACAAACTCATCAAGATCTGATTCTGTAGTTATCTGTGGACTATAAGAGTAGGTTTTGAAAAAGTAGCTCAGGTATTCATGCTCACGTCCGGTAACCAGCAACTGTGCCAAATCAGACGCCTGATGAAAGCCAAAATGCCAGTACTCTTTTTCAGCATCATCATCGCTTTCGTTTTTATGCCGCTTTTTGCTCTAAAGAGGTGTTATATCGTGATGTTGTTGAACGCCACCACTCTGACGTTGGCAAGAAATTGTGGGGAGAGTTTTTGTGTGATGGGAGTGCCTACCATGCGGTGGTGCGCTATCTGACCAGAAAAAATACTCGAAAGGCCGCCTGCTCCCACTATCGGATACGGCTAAATCGGTAATATTGCTTTGGCCAGCGCTGAGCGGTTCCCAATAGACCGTGATTAAAATCGTATAATTGCCTGTTTTTCATATGATCATTCCAACAATTGAGACAGGAAAATTATGGACGAAAGTAAACTCAACGCACTGACGGCCGAACTGGCAACGCTTTTGCTGGGCCAAAAACCTGACACTGAGCATGGCCAGCATGGCAACTGTTGGGATACTCGTTCTAATAGACTTTCAAATACCGAAGCGGACTGGCCCGCGCTCTGGCCCACGCCGATATCTTCGACTACATTGAAAGGTTCTGCAATTGAGCACAACGATGTGGCAGCCTGGGTCACGTCAGTCCGCGGGCCTTTAACCGGCCTCGGCGTGCGGAAAAGAAACGTTTATGGTTGTGGGGGCAGTCCATAATGGCTTTCCCCGGAGGTTAAACAATAATTACTGGACGATAATATGGTCACGATTTGTGTTGACGGGGAAAATAAAACTCAAAAAATTACCGACTGGAATTTATGGTCAGGAAATAACAATGGAGAGGTCATGCTGACCTGTCATTTTCGTAGTGGGAAAAAGTATACTCGCCCGCTTTCCGTATGCCAGATAACGCCGACCATAATCTTGCAAAATGTTTTCCTTGAGCGTAAGGGACGCGCTGTAACATCCCAGGCTGAACGAGTTATTATCTATGGCGATAAATATGCGGCCGTTTACTACCCTGGGAATAGTAAGCCCTACATTATGAAAACTATCGGGGTTGATTTTCAGGCATGTTCTGAGTTTACAAATCATGCTGCGTTTAACTATTTATTTAGTGTGGCTGAAGAACGTGTTATTCGTGCTAGGGGAAATGACAGGAATATTGCTGAAAATGTTCTTCAACAGATAAAAAAAATTGTTTCTCATCCGGATACTGCGTTGCATGCGTATTGCGCAGGACTGAGTAAAGAGCGTGAATCCTTGGGGAGCTTTATTTTTCCGTTTGGTCTTAATGAAAGTCAGTTGCTGGCGGTTGAACGAGCATTTGATTCACAAGTTTCAGTGATTGAAGCTCCTCCCGGTACCGGTAAAACGCAGACCATACTCAATATTGTTGCCAATATATTGGTTCAGAATAAAACGGTGGCAATTTTGTCTAATAATAATGCTGCAGTTAGTAATGTTTATGAAAAGATGGACAAGCAAGGGCTGGGGTATCTGGTGGCACGTCTGGGGAGTGCGGAGAATAGGAAACAATTTTTTTCCACACAGCTATCGCCTTCTGATGAAATATTGTCAGACTCACCTTCAGCAAGTGAAATTGATGATGTACTTCAACAGGTGAAAAAACATCTGAATGCCATCAACCAGGTTGCTTTGCTAAAAGCGGAAATTGACGAGCTGAGTGTTGAACATAAATATCTGCAGCAATGGCAGGGGAGGAACCATCGAGTGGAGGACAGCGGCTATCGTTTCTCCTCTCGTAAAACAACCGACCTGATGGCTTACATTCATTATCTTTCTGATCGACGGATTGGGCTAAGAAACAGAATTGATTTACTGCTGAATTTCAGGATACTTAGGGTTAAGCCATTGGAGAATAGGGAAAAAAGGCTGGCGATATTTATCTCACTTCAGTTATATTTTTATGAAAAAACCATCCAGGAAAAACAAAACTCTCTGTCTGAATATAATAAAGTATTAGAATTGTCTGATTTTAATTTTTTGTTGGGTAAACTGACGTCGTTATCAATGTGTTATTTGAAACATCATTTGCGGGAACATATATCAATAGAAAAAACATTTGTGGCGGAAACATATCGGAATGATTTCGATGACTTTATAAAACGTTTTCCGGTTATCGGTAGTAGTACTCATTCGATTATTAATTCCATCGGAAAAGGTACGATTCTTGATTATGTCATTATTGATGAAGCTTCACAGCAGGATATTGTGCCCGGAATCCTGGGGCTGGGATGCGCCCGCAATGTGATTGTTGTTGGTGATCGCAAGCAGCTCCCACATGTACCGGTAATACACCCTAGCACACCACCGGCAGATCACTATAACTGCGTGAAATACAGCCTGCTTGATTCTCTCTGCATGCTATTCGGGAAAACGGCTCCGGTAACGCTTCTTAAAGAGCATTACCGCTGCCATCCTAAAATTATTCAATTCTGTAATAAGCAGTTTTATGATGATGTACTGATCCCGCTGACGAGTGATTCAGGTGAAGCTTCATTGTCTTTGGTGACCACGGCAAAAGGAAATCATACCCGCAATTTTTCAAACCTTAGGGAGCTTGAATCCATAGAAGGGCATTATTGGGATGAAGAAAGTAACAGAGGATACATAGCCCCTTATAATGCGCAGGTTAAACTGGCTGAAACGGTGCTGCCTGCTGATTTTGTGAAATCGACAGTGCATAAATTTCAGGGGCGAGAGTGTGATGAAATCGTGTTTTCCACTGTGCTGGATAAAAAGCGTAGTAGCCAACTTAGTCGGAATATCACGTTTGTTGATGATCCTAATTTGGTGAACGTAGCCGTTTCCAGGGCCAGAAACAAATTTACGCTGGTGACCGGCGATGATGTTTTCGAAAGCCACGGCAGGCATATTGCCGCACTGATTCGTTACATCAAATATTATGCTAATAATGGGGAGGTTTTCGAGAGCCCGGTGATATCCGCGTTTGATTTGTTGTACAGCGAATATGACAAATCACTGGAGCGGCTGAATAGCCGGCTAAATCTGAATGACTCGCGTTTTAAGTCAGAGCAGATTGCTGCCAGACTGTTACGGGATGCACTGTCACAGGATAGGTACCGGAGTATGATGTTTCATTCACAGATAGCGCTGAACCAGTTGGTATCGTTGGAGTGGGGGGATTTTTCCCCCAGAGAACTGTCATTTATGCGTAACCGGGCCAGTTGTGATTTTGTTATTTACTATAAGGTCGGAAAAACCCCGTTGGGGGTTATCGAAGTGGATGGAGGCTATCATCTGGAAATTACCCAGATTGAACGCGATGAACTTAAGAACAGTATATTGAAGAAATGTGATCTACCACTGCTCAGACTACGCACAATAGATAGCGATATAGAAGGGAAACTGGATACGTTCCTGTTAGGTTTGTCAGGCTAAAGGCTGAATAAAAGGAAAGGCAACGGATGTAGAAAGCAAAAAAACCGCCATAGGCGGGTTTTTCTGAATATGGTGCCCGGACTCGGAATCGAACCAAGGACACGGGGATTTTCAATCCTCTCTTCGTAAATGCCTCGGTAGTCACAGTGTAGAAAAAGGTATTTTTGAGTGTAATCTGCATGCATCGAATAACTTTATTCGAGTGCGCACATGGAAAACGTTGTAACCAAGACTCAACATAAAGCGCGAGTTGTCCCTGTTATTTCTACAAAAGGCGGCGAGGGTAAATCTACCCAAAGCGTCAATCTGGCCGGGTTCCTGGCCGACGCCGGTAAAAAATTTCTCCTCATCGGCGGCGACCATTCCCAACCGACCGCAAGCAGCATTTTCTCCCTGGAATACGAAGCGCCTAACGGCTTGTATGAGCTCTTAATGAAGACCGTCGATTTGGCGCGGGCCGACCAAATTATTTCCCGTTCAGTTATCAACAATCTGGACATCATCGTTTCCAACGATCCGCATGATCGCCTCTCTTCAGCCATGTTGCATGCTCCGGATGGCCGTATGCGTCTGCGCAATGTTCTGCAGCATCCCTTATTCCAAAATTACAACGTCATCATCATCGACTCCAAAGGGGCTACGTCCATCATGCTGGAGCTGATCCTGCTGGCCAGTTCCGCATTTGCAGTCGGTGTCATCAAACCAATCCTGCCGGACACCCGAGAGTTTTTACGTGGCACGCTGGGGTTGATGGAAGGGCTCCTTCCTCTGGCCGTTTACGGTATTGCCATGCCTCAGGTGCGAATACTGACTAACTGCATGGAATACACCAACCTGGATTGGAAAACACTGAAAAGCCTGAGCGGTATTATTGAGAACGGCCAGTATCTGTGTAAGTACACCTGTTTTAGTTCCACGCACTTTTTGAGATTTCCGGTTTTTCAGCCATCAACCGGTACTCTTCTGGCGTCAGGTTGTTCAGGGATTCATGAGGCCGCTCGCTGTTATATTCAGCCAGCCAGCACTCCGTAATTTCCCGCGCTTCATTCAGGGTTCTGAACAGATAAAAATCCAGTATCTCTGTCCGGTATGTCCGGTTAAAACGCTCGATAAACGCATTCTGCGTCGGCTTTCCCGGCTTGATGAATTCCAGCAACACATCATGTTCTTCGGCCCATTGCGCCAGTGCCAGTGAGACCAGTTCTGGCCCGTTATCCATACGCATCTTCCGCGGATAGCCGCGGTTTGCCACTATCCTGTCCAGCACTCTCACGACGCGTTGCGCCGGGATATTCAGGTCAATTTCTATCGCCAGCGCTTCACGGTTAAAATCATCCACCACATTGAAGGTCCGGAAGCGTCTGCCACACACCAGCGCATCATGCATAAAATCTATCGACCAGCTCTGGTTAAGTGCTTCCGGCGTCGCCAGCGGAGCCGGATTGCGCACCGGCAGACGTTGCTTTCCCTTACGGCGAAAATTCAGTTTCAGCAGGCAGTAAATCCGGTGAACGCGTTTATGGTTCCACCTGTTGCCCTGCCTGCGCAGCAACTGGAACAGCTTCTTAAAGCCGTATCGCGGATAGCGCTCCGCCAGTTCAGTCAGCGCCTGGATCACCGGCTCATCGCGCCGGGTATCGGGCTGGTAAAAATACACCGTCCTGCTCAGCGATAACGTCCTGCATGCCTGGCGTACGCTCATCGAAAACATCTCTTTCACATAGCTGACGAGCTCACGCTTTATCGCTGGTTTTAAAGCTTTTTTTCAATGACGTCTTTTAACGCGCGATTTTCCAGACTCAGGTCGGCAAACATCTGTTTGAGACGGCGGTTTTCGTCCTCAAGATCCTTCATCTTTTTGATATCAGAGGCTTCCATGCCGCCATACTTCGCTTTCCAGTTATAGTACGAAGCCTCAGATATTCCCGCTTCGCGGCAGACATCTTTGACGGTACGTCCGGCTTCAACAGACTTCAGAACAGTGATGATCTGGTGCTCGGTAAATCGGGCTTTACGCATGGTGATCTCCTCAGGGACATAATCAGTATGTCGGAAGATCTCTAAAAGTGAATGGTTCGTTTTGCAGGGATGCTTACATAGTCACTAATATACTTTTCAAGACTTAAGTGTGCGGTAAGAAACGCACCTATGAACTCAACATCAACTCCATCAACATGTTTCCATATACTTTCATTTTCAGTAGTGGTGCCTGTGTACACAGCGGTTGATGCCAGATCTTTCCAGTCCATATTTAATCCTTTTAAGCTCGATATTGACAGGATGTAATTTTTCTCAAGTTAACACAAAAATGGGTTTAATGGCCGTTTTTGGCACGGAGCGGACAGAAAGCAAAGCCATAAGGTCCGCTGTGAGCGAAAAGCGGACATTATGTTATTAAGCGTATTGCGACAAAGCAGCTTGCATCCACACGGTAATTTGTTGCTGCGAGGTGTTAATCCACGGAATGCAAGCAACACTGGACTGAAGCTGATGTATTTTTAGGCGTCCGATAGCGTTGCCATATCAATAACGAAGCGATAATGTACTTCGCCGCGCTCCATGCGCTCGAAAGCCTCATTGATTTCCGCTATAGCAATCATCTCGCATTCGGGTAATATCCCTGTCTTCCCACAGAAATCCAGCATTTCCTGCGTTTCTGCGATGCCTCCTGACGGCGAGCCGGTAATACAGCGCCGTCCCATAATTAACGGTAGGGAATTAAACCCGGCCATATTGCCAAGCGCGCCGACGATCACCAATGCTCCTTCGACGTCGAGCAGTTGAACATATGCAGATACATCATGCTCAACCGGAATGGTGTCAATGATGACGTCGAACGAAGACGTTGCCGCTTTCATTGCGTCATCCGAGTTAGAAATAAGGGTTGTATCGGCTCCCAACGCACGTGCCTCGGCCGTCTTGGCCTCTGTCCGCGTGATAACAGTCACATGAGCACCAAGGCCAGCAGCGAATTTCACAGCCAGGTGCCCAAGACCACCTATTCCGATGACACCGACACGACTGCCAGGGCCCACATTCCAGGTCCTTAATGGTGAGTAGACCGTGATGCCAGCGCATAAGAGTGGCGCAGCACGCGCAGCATCGAGACCCTCTGGCATCCGCAACACAAATTCCTCACGAACGATAATGTGTTTGGAATATCCTCCAAGAGTTGTCTTGCCGTCATGCCGGTCACTGCTGTTATAGGTCATGGTAGGGAATTCCCGACACATTTGCTCTTCACCGCGACGACACTGATCGCAGACCCGGCAGCTGTCAACGATTGTTCCGACAGCGACTGCATCCCCGATTTTATAGTGCGTGACGTTTGGGCCAACTTCGATAACCGTACCGATGATTTCATGACCTGGAATACTCGGGTACACCGTTGGATTCCAGCTCCTCCAATCATCTCGGATTTGATGAAGGTCAGAGTGGCAGACGCCACAATAGTTAATTTCGATTGCTAGATCGTCGTCACGGAGCGCGCGGCGTTCGAATGACATGGGAGCGAGCCCACTCTGCGCATTTTGCGCAGCATAGCCGAAGGTTTTCATAGGGTATACCTCATCTGTAAGTGTTACTGACTTGGTGTGCGGGTCAGGCAAGTTTGTCAGGCCTGGTCTGTTGGACGAACTACGATTTCGTTGATCGCCACGCGCCTCGGATTCGTCACGATAAATTCAACAGCTTTTGCGATATCCTCCGCATACAGGCGCTCGACCTCGCCGAACGCCACTTTGAAGCTCTCCCATTGCCCCTCTTGTTTCCACAATTCGGTCTCCGTAGCTCCTGGCTCGATGACAGAGAAACGAACTGATTGTTTGGTAAATTCTTGTCGCCAAGCTTCCGTAGCACCAGTAACGGCAAATTTCGTCGCGTTGTAAATTGCGACCTGTGCAGCAGCCACACGACCTGCAACGGACGATATATTCACAACATCAACGACCTTTCTTGGACTTGTAGTGACTGAGGCGACAAGGTGCGGCAAAGCTGCTTTTGTGACGTACATTAAGCCACGTAGATTGACGTCAACCATCTGATCCCACTCTTCGAGCGGAGCGTCAATCGACGGCCCGTTAAGCATGACTCCAGCGGCGTTTACTAGCGTATCCAAGCGGCCGTACTCTGAGATGACTTGCTCGATTGTCTGGCTTGCAACGTTGGGTAATGTGATATCCGCCTCGATCGGCAGCGCTTGTCCACCGGCTCCACGGATTTTCTCGGCCAATGCTTCGAGGCGATCGACGCGACGCGCAATAAGGGCGACACGGGCGCCCGCGTCGGCCAATTTCAATGCGGTTGCCTGACCAATACCGCTGGACGCACCGGTAACCAAAGCTACCGAACCAGACAATGTTTTTAATGTGCTCATGTCCATTATTTACTCCATTCTAAAATTTTAAGGGGAGCGAGAGTCTGCCCGCTTAAAGCTGGCAGCTTTGCGCCATCTTCAACATTGAATGTAGAGCGGAGAGCATGTCTGTCGTGAGCACGATCCTTCCTGATTATTGCCTAATCCTCTTGATTGAGGGGGAAATTTAAAATCGAGCTAAAGAAAATAGCTATGCTTTATGGGGGTGTAGATACGGATAGGATTATCATGATTTTTGAACCAGACGAGACTGATCGGCTTCGCCGGGCCGAGACTTCCGACATTCGCAATCGACTGGCCCGTCAGATATCAATGTTTGTGGGCGATGAAGATGAGCGAATGACATCGCTACCAGGTTTGAGCTTCGCCAAGGTCAGAAAACCAATGCCCCGTAGCTCTTATTTGTATGAGCCAAGCATCTCCATGATTGTACGAGGCAGCAAGCGTGTCCAGCTTGGGGGAACCACCTACCTTTATGATGAGTCTCGCTTTCTACTGACCTCCGTTGACCTGCCGACAGTAACTGAGGTTTTGGAAGCCACAGAGGCGTCTCCTTACCTTTCACTACTTATGCGGCTGAACCTACCTGTTGCAAGGGAAATGATTGCCGAAATGGGGGGACCCGAAGCGCCGCTTCCTGGTGGAACAACTGGGATGTCGACGGGACCGGCCACCGTTGACTTGTTTGACGCTATTGAGAGATTGGTCAGACTGCTCGATCATCCGCAAGACCTTGAGCATATTGGTGCCCTGATACAGCGCGAAATTATCTATCGAATTCTCACAAGCCCAGCAGGGGCAAGGTTCCGTCAAACCGTTATGTTAGGGACAAGAAGCCAACGGACTGCCAAGGCTATCTCATGGCTTCGGGATAACTATGCACAATCAATGAGTATCGCAAATTTGGCTGAGCACGCAGGCATGGGCATATCGACCCTTCACCATCATTTTCGCGAAATCACCTCCATGAGCCCCTTGCAGTACCAAAAGCATTTGCGTTTGCACGAAGCGCGCCGAATTCTTCGCAGCGAGAACGTAGACGCGGCGATAGCTGCTTTACGCGTAGGTTACGAAAGCCCCACGCAATTCAATCGTGAGTATCGAAGAATGTTTGGTGCGTCGCCGATTCAGGATGTGACATCGTTCCGGATGTCACAAAGCGGCCTCGACTAAGATGTTGTCCTTGAGCAAGAAAAGCAGCAAATTCCCGGCCGACCGTTCCAGGGCGATAAATGGGGGCATTTGTGGCACTGCTTTCAAGGCATCGAAAAACATGCAGCACTGCTGGGCAGCACAGCATATGACAAATAGAAGCCGCATTAAAAATGCGTCTGAACGCGCTGCAAACAATGAAAGGCATAGCATATCGCGCGGCTCACCAAGAAATATAGGCAGCTATACTCGATGAGGTTGAGGGCAAAATAACGGTGTAGTGGTGAATTTTCGCTATAACCTGAAACGCTAACGTCCGCTTTTGGCACGGAGCGGACAGAAAGCAAAGCCATAAGGTCCGCTGTGAGCGAGAAGCGGACGTCAAAATCATGGCAATAGGGTAGTTATGCCACATTAGACATAAAATTCCTTGGGCGGCCCCCTGCAGAGCGCCTTAGCGTCATTTTG
Organism: Serratia sp. JUb9; assembly: GCF_014298095.1. NCBI lineage: Bacteria > Pseudomonadati > Pseudomonadota > Gammaproteobacteria > Enterobacterales > Yersiniaceae > Serratia > Serratia sp. JUb9. Next base: position 792,830 of record NZ_CP060416.1, read on the forward strand.
AGGCGAGATAGCCGTTTCTGCTACCTTTACTCCGGCAAGAATCCTGAAAAAAGCTCCTGATGATTTCGGCACGTCTGAATGGTTTTACCGGATTTGGACTGTTTTACGTCACGTTTGACCGTTGTCTTGTATGGACCCTCATGATTATCGATGAATAGTCAGGTGTGTACCTTGATATCCGTCGGCTTGATATTCAGCGCCCGCTTCAGGTCAGCAATTCTGACAGCGTCATAGCCATGTTCATGAAAGTGTGCCTGTGCAATTGCGACTAATGCTTCGCGATCAAATGCAGTTCATCGCAACCTGTTTTCTTATTTCAATTTGCTTCCTGAATCCATTTTTGTAGTAATCACTAAAATTATCAGCATAAAGTTATATATCCATATTATTGATATAAAATATTTTTTTAATTTATGTTAATTTTTTAACTTGCGGTGTTTTACTTTTACGTGTAGTGATCACTATACACCTAACTCACGGCAATGAGGAGAATACACAGTGACTCACTCTTTTCAGAACAAAATCGCGGTTGTGACCGGCGCATCATCTGGCATTGGGCTTGGGATCGCACAGGAATTAGCAGCACTCGGTGCAACTGTGATCATTACCGGGCGGGACAAGAATAAACTTGAATCTGCACTCAGTACTCTTGGACCGGATGCGAGTCAGTTTCAGGTGAATGTATCCAGCCTCTCCGAACTGGATAATTTTTATAAGCAAATATTGTCCCGGTTTGGTCGCATTGACATTCTGATAGCAAATGCCGGCATGGGCGAATTTGAACCCCTCGGGCAGATTACCCCGGAGAAGTTCGATCGTCAGTTCACAACGAACGTAAGGGGTGTCACGTTTACCGTTCAGAAAGCATTACCACTTATGAAACCAGGAAGCAGCATTATTATCACGGGCTCAACGGCATCCATTAATCCCGGTCAGGGCCTCAGTGTTTATGGAGGCACCAAGGCTGCTTTACGTGCAATGGTACGCAGCTGGATTGTGGACATAAAAGGTGCTGGCGTTCGCATTAATATCCTCAGCCCCGGACCGGTGGATACTCAATCCTTACACGATTTCCTTCCTGATCCCGTTGACGCCATCCTGCAGTCTTTGCGTGACCGCAGCCCGATTGGCCGCATCGGCCAGACAGAAGAAATAGCAAAAGCTGTTATCTTCCTCGCCAGTGATGATGCCAGTTATATCAACGGCGCGGAAATTTTTGCCGATGGCGGCGCATCTCAGATCTGACTGTTGTTACTGGAGAAGGAATATTTTTGGGCAACATAGCAGTCCTCCCTTCTGCGGGAACCGGCCCTGCTGCCACGATTTGGTCCGGCACAGATGCTTCCTGTCGGCAGTGGACCTGTTGCGCTGATTTTCAACGGCAATATTTAATGTGGTTCGCCTAGTTGGTGCGTGGCGGATCCATTTCAACCCTGACCTTAGGAGTTCAAATTATGATTAATTCCGTTCGTGCAGAAAATGAACAGCATTATTTCGATGAGTTAGAAATTCAGCGGTTACTCGCTACCTATGCCCACAACCTGGATGACGGGAAATTTGCTGAGAATGCCGAATTGTTTAAACATGCTGAATTTATTGTTCTTAGTGATACGGCTCATGGTAGTGAAGAGGTTGAGCAGTTTCTTAACCGTGGCGTTCAGCGTCATAAGGACGGAACTCCCCGGACGTGGCATAACGTTTCTAATGTGCTGATAGATGTTTCACCTTCCGGTAATTCAGCTACCTGCGTCAGCTATTTCACCGTGCATCAGGAACTGGAGGGGTTTCCTTTGCAGCCCGTATGCACAGGACGGTATTACGACAGTTTTGAAAAACACGACGGCCAGTGGCGGTTTACATCGCGCAACGTGGTTCCCCGTTTGATGGGTGCACTTCAGTTTCATGTGGGCACGCCTATCGACAGTTCGCAGACTGAGAGAGCGTAGTAGACTTCACTTTTTTATACCCGTCAGCCATCAGTGCCAGAACGGCAATGCGGGGCACCGGCCAGCTCAATGCTGACCGGTGCAGCTTATTAATAAAGTCAGGACAGTTGGAGCCACGTACCCGGAATACTCAGCGCAAACTCACTACCAAAAACGATCGCCGGTGTCTGAAAACCGGGAAAACTGTCACCGTTCAGGACACGCCTCGCAGCCTCTGTGGCCGCAAGCGGCGTATAGGAATATCCGTTAACCGTCCCGATCACAGCCCGGTGGACCCTCCCGTCAGCCCCGGTGACCTCAGCAACAGCGCGTGCGCGATTTGCATCGCGTTCATCCTGCCCGGGTCCTTCAGGAAGCAGGGACAAATCACCCTGCGGAAAGGCATCCCCTGTTACATGCACAAACATCTCAATATTCGGAATACCGGTTGAATGCCATGCCGTCACCAGATCGCCAAAGGAAAGCGGCGCACAGGCCACAGGGCCTTCACCAAAATCAAACCAGCCGGGCTGCGCATCCTCTTTCGTCATCAGAATACCGTTAACACGTTCCAGCAGGCCGGCTGCGATTATTTCGCCTGCGCTGACTGCAGACCCCCGGGACATCGTTCCGGCCACCTGTAATGCTATACGCAACCGTCGTGGTTCCGGTACATGTCGTGCAAGGCGAACGGCCAGGCAGTCGGTAGGTACCACGTCCCAGCCCACGCCCGGCAGTAGCATACTCCCGGCCCGCGCCGCTCTTTCTCCCAGTGACTCAGCCAGCCTGTAAATGTTAATTTCCGCTGTGATATCAAGGTAATGAATACTCTGGTCTATACAGGCTTTCATCAGCGGTTCTGCCGTAGCAGTAAACGGCCCGGCGCAGTTCAGCACAATGTCGACGCCTGCCAGCTGCAGCGCGGTTTCAGCAGCGTCCTCCAGGCCGAATACCCGCATACTGACGTCAAGTTCACCGGCAAGTGCGGCCAGTCGCTGCCTGTTTCTGCCGGCAATAATAATATTCAGGCCGGCACTTTTAGCCTGCGCGGCGGTCATGCGTCCCGTGTAACCGGTGGCGCCATAAATCAGTAATGTTTTCATGGTTGAGGGTGCTGCCATTCTTTATAAACAAATTCCAGGCTGTAGCCATCGGGGTCGAAAACGCCGGCGGCGTAGTAGCGGGGATCGTAGTGAAGCCGGGCACCGGGTGCGCCATTGTCAGACGCGCCGGCACGCATGGCTGAAGCATAGGCTTCATTCACCATTGTCTGATTTCGCGCGACAAACCCGACATGTACAGCAGCTGGCGCAACAGTTCCTTCGCGTAGCCAGAAAAAGATCCGGCCCTGAGCACCGAACCCTTTCAAATCCGGGTGGCCGGGCGGCCCCTCTTTTCCGTCATAATCATGACGAACCGTGATGCCGAGAGGGGCAAGCACTTCCGTATAGAAACGGACAGAACGGTCTGTATCGCTGACCGTTAAAAACAGATGATCGAGCATAAAACCTCCGGAAGGATTCAGATTTGGTAGCCGCCGGCAACCTCGATGGATTGTGCGTTAATCCAGACGCTGTCATCAGAGACCAGGCCTGCGATAACCCGGCCGACATCATCCGGCTCTCCCACGCGTTCCAGCGCGGTCTGTGAGGCGAGCAGAGTCTCAAATTCATCATTCAGTCCTCCGCCAAGCGGCGTACGGATTGCACCCGGAGAGACTGCGTTTGCCCGGATGCGCCGCGGCCCGAACTCTTTGGCCATATAGCGGGTCAGTACTTCAAGGCCGCCTTTAAAGGCAGCGTAGGGCGCAACACCTGCCGTAGCCACGCGCGTGGTGGCGCTGGTAACGTTGATGATGTGCCCTCCATCGCAAATCAGAGGCAGCAGCTTTTGGGTCAGGAAAAAAGGGCCCTTCAGGTGTACGGCAAAAAGACTGTCGAACTCACTCTCCGTCACCGTTTCAATCGGGTTGAAGAGCCCAAACCCGGCGTTGTTGGCCAGCACGTCAATATGCTCACGTTCCCAGGTGACACTCACTATGTCCAGTAAGGCGTCGCGGAAAGTGCCGAAAGTTTCGGTGCGAGCCACATCCAGATGCAGCGCAACGGCACGGCCGCCTGAAGCCTCAATCTCCTTCACAACCCTCAGGGCAGATTCAGGATGGCTGTTATAAGTCACAATCACCCCCATCCCTTTAGCCGCGCACTGCTGCGCCACGCTGGCGCCGATCCCGCCACTGCCGCCGGTAACCAGTACAATTTTCATGATTTCATCCTTTCTGTCTGCGATAGAAAAAGGATAAAACTTCCCGGACAGGTCAACCTCTGCGTTCCTGCTCGATTCTTGCCTTTTTCTGCTTTATGCTCGCTTTAATCATCATACTGAGGAGGCTGACTTTGATACTGGAACCCCTGCTTGACGAGCTGCGTCTTCTGGCCGCTCATGCCCGAAACTGGCGAACCGAAACCGGTATCCCCCGTGTGGCCATGGTGCAGGGTAACGTTCCCGCGCATGCACTGGCTGCGGTCTATGAGCCGATGGTTAATCTCATATTGCGAGGCAGTAAATCCATGACGGTGGGAGACCGGGTATTCAACTACAATCCTGCTTCTTACTTTGTTATGTCAGTAGATTTGCCAGCCGTAGGCGAAGTCCATCCCGAGGCAACCGGTGAGCCGTATCTCGCGGTCAGCCTGACCCTGACGCCGGAACGGATTGCGACACTGCTGGCTGATTTACCTCCCGTGAAGGCTGATTCACAGTCGGGTGCTTTTTCCGTTGCTGCCGTCACGCCCGAACTGCTGGATGCCTGGGTAAGAATGCTTCGCCTGATGAAAAGTCCTGAAGATATCCCTGCTCTCGCACCGGTGTATGAACGTGAAATCCTTTATCATGTTCTGAAAGGCCCACATGGCTGGATGCTGAGGGATATTGCTTCACCGGGAACCATGCTGGCGCGGATAGGTAATGCGATTCGCTGGATAAGACATAATTTTGCTGATGAATTTGTGGTTGAATCACTGGCCGGGCAGGAGGCCATGAGCGTATCGGCCTTTCATCGTCATTTTAAGTCTGTGACAAACATGAGTCCGGTCCAGTATCAGAAGCGCGTCCGTCTTCTTCATGCCAGAACCAAATTACTGGCGCGTCAGCAGAGCGTCACGTCTGTTGCCATGGAGGTGGGTTATCGCAGCGTGCCCCAGTTTAATCGTGAGTACGCCCGTTTCTTTGGCCGCTCTCCTTTAAAAGACGCTGCAAGTCTCCGGAACGACGCTGATGATGCAGAAAGCTCTCTGAATCACCACGTTTAATGCGACAGTGAATTTTGCTGTCGCAACGAGGCAATAACTCACCTCAAGATATTTCACTCCGTGGGTAGCAGCCAGGAAAACCCAACACGCAGTAACTCAGACGTAGTTCAATTTCGCAAAGTGACGGCCGGCACTCTTACTCATCCTTCCTGACAGACGACTTCGATGTTATTACCGTCAGGATCAAGGATGAAAGCCGCATAATAGTGTGAATGATAATGATCGCGAATTCCCGGCGCGCCATTGTCTATACCGCCTGCCTGTAGAGCGGCACGCCAGAATTCGTCGACTATGTCCCGCTCACTGGCAGCAAAAGCCAGATGTGTTGAAGCGCCAGTTATGTCTTTATCATGAAGCCAGAGCCTCGGATATCCCTCCGGGCCCAGCCCGTACCGGGCACCTCCCGATAAAGTACGCTCCGGAGGCACAGAAATAATCAGGCTGAACCCCAGCGGAGCGAGAGCTGCTTCAAAGAATTTGAGCGATACCTGAGCATTTTTTACAGCAATTTCAACATGGTCGATAACAGACATAACTTTTATTTCCTAGTTAAACATTTTTTGGCTCCAGGAGAGCGCTGAATGCCTGACCGGCCAGCTGAGCCACGGCAGTTAACCTGGCTTTTGACAGTCCCGTTACTGCGGCTGCAGAAAAGCCCCGCAGCGTTGTCACGACATAATCAGAAAGCTCGCGGTCCCGTGCAGGTTCATACTGCCGGATATAATTTCTGATAAACTGAATTCCTGCCTCACCATAGCGACTTGCCAGCTCCCGGGCCTGCGGATCGTCGGCACGCATACCTTCAGCCACAAGACAGCCTCGCTGGACCGGGGATCGGGCGTATAAACGTGCAGCAGTCATAAAAAGATCTGCAACCGCCTCATCCAGCGGCCTGCCCGGAGTCAGAATTTTGTCAGCCGGCAGGTTTCCTTCTGCAACATAGAGATCCAGGCAGCGTTCAAACAGCCCTGCTTTACTACCGTAAGCGGCGTAAAGGCTGGGAGGATTTATGTTCAGCGTCTTTGTCAGTTCCGTGATACCTACAGCATCATAACCATGCTGATGAAACAGCGCTTTAGCCGTCTGCACGCCAGACTCTCTGTCAAATATCCGCCTGGGTGCTTTTATTGTTTTTTCGGTATCGCTCATAGGTTTTTTCCCTTGCATCAGAAGTATTTCTGAATGCCATCTTAAAACTTTTTTGTAGTGAACGCTACAATCAGTTAGTGACAGCCTGTTCAAGGTTGAATATAGTGACCACTACAACAAGCCACAAGGTGCAATTATGAATCAGACATTTAAGGGAAAGTTCGCCGTTATCACTGGTGGCGGAAGCGGTATTGGTCTGGCTATAGCGAAAGATCTGAGCGACGAAGGCGCAGATGTCATTATCACTGGCCGGAATGCACAAACCCTTCAGGAGGCGGTAAAGGCGCTGGGGAAAAATGTAAAAGGTATTGTGGCTGACGTCAGCAGCAAGGTTAGTATTGATGCGCTTTATGAACAGGTTAAAACGGAATTCGGCCACATTGATATTCTTGTCGCTAATGCCGGCGGTGGGGTCCATGCTCCGCTTGGTGAAATCACTGAAAAACAGATCCACGATCAGTTTGCCACAAATGTTAAAGGTGTTGTGTTGACTGTTCAGCAGGCTATGCCCCTGCTTGGAAAGGGTTCGAGCGTGATTATCATTGGTTCGACGGCGTCAGCAGACCCGGGACCCACCATGAGTATTTATGGTGCGACCAAAGCCGCAGTCAGAAACATGGTGAGAAGCTGGATTACAGAGCTGCACGGGACGGGTATACGCATAAACATTGTCAGCCCGGGTCCTGTGAATACAGCGTCTCTCAGAGCCGCATTTGGCGATAATGCCGAAGAGGGGATCGCCTTCCTCACCGCTAAAAGTCCGTTGGGACGTATCGGAGAGCCGGAAGAAATAGCCTCTGTAGTTTCATTCCTGGCCAGTGATGCCTCAAGTTATGTGAATGGTATAGAGCTGTTCGCAGATGGGGGTGCCTCTCAGACCTGACAGATGACAGGTACGTTCATTTAATACAAAATTACTCTCGCTCTCCCGTTTGTGTTGGCCCAGAACGCAGATGTCCGCTTATGGCACACAGCAGACAAACACGTGACGCTGAAGGTCTGCTGAGAGCGAAAAGCGGATGTTCTATTTGCAGAATACATAGCAGCTTACTGTCTAGATGATGGGGATCAGACCTGCCTGCTGATAAGTCACCATCAGTTCGTCAAACAATTCAATGTTCTGACGGGTACGCGCTATCAGCTGAGCGCCCGCAACGGCTGTATAAATAGCGAGAGCCTGCTTTTTGTAATCCTCAGAATCACCTGCACATTTCTCACTGAGCATGTGGCTCAGCCACGAGACGTTGGCATCAACAAAAGCCTGCACCTCGGCCTTAACTTCCTGAGGCAGATCTTCATATTCAGCGGCCATGAAACTGGATAAACACAGCCTATTACCATCTTCAAGGGATTTACGGAAAATAGCGGGATAACGCCTTAAGGCTTCGCCTGCGCTGGCACTCGTACTGCGTATAGTCTCAAGATGCTGCGCGGTATCCTGCCAGTAGCGTTGAGCAACCGCAGCGCCAAGCTTCGCCTTACTGGCAAAGTGATAATAGATACTGGCATTTTTAATGCCCACCTCCGTTGCAATACTGCGAAAGTTTATCCCGTTATACCCATGCTTCTGAGCCGCACACTTCGCCTCGGCCAGTATCGCTTCCCGTGCATTTACGCTCATCTTAGCCTCTTGCTTAAACGTTCATGACGTCACTATACACGTGCCGAAGAAACCTGCCAACTGACAGGTAGATATTGACACCCGCCAAAATCTGGTTCACTCTTAATTTCTTGACTACCAAGTGGTAGGTAGCTATTACCTTTCACTTATCAACTTGTCCTCGCAGACATTAAGGAGCTTCCCCCGATGAAAATCTATGACTGGTATGACGGCCCATATCCTGCACGTGTTCGTATCGCGCTTGCCGAAAAAGGGATGCTTTCCAAAACAGAATTTGTCCCTGTTAACTTAAGGACTGGTGAGCATAAAAAAAGCGAATTCCTCGCCATCAACTATTCAGGCACGCTGCCTGTTCTGAAGCTTGATGACGGTACGCTCATTGCGGAGTGTACGGCTATCACGCAGTATCTGGATGCGCTGGCCCCGCCATTCAGTCTGACCGGTACAACTCCAGCAGATAAGGGCATCATTCATATGATGACGAAGCGTGCTGAAATTGAGTTCCTCGATGCAGTAAGCGTGTATTTCCATCACGCCACACCAGGGTTAGGACCAGAGGTTGAACTGTATCAGAATCCTGAGTGGGGCAACCGCATGCGTGACAAGGCTGTCAGGGGGATGCATTACTTTGACCGCGTTCTGCAAACGCAACCTTATGTTGCTGGTGATACTTTCTCAATGGCGGATATTGCGGTAATCGGGGGGATGATATTTTCTACGTTAGTGAAGCTTCCCTTACCGTCAGAGTGTGCCGCGTTGCGTGAGTGGTATAACCGAATGCAGGCAAGGCAATCCGTTCAGCAGTGGAAGGCGATGGTTGATGAAGAACGTTTGCAGAGAAAGGCGTGATTACTGTACCTGCTTTATTCGCTTACCACTGCGCAGGAGCTGGAACTGAGAAGGGGAGTTGATTCCGGCTTAGAAGCTATACGCTGAATGACCGCACTGTTCAACGATACTCCTTAAAAACAGCTTACGTCCGCTTTTGGCACAGAGCGGACATTTGAACTTTACCCTGTCCGGATTTCCTGCGTAGCTTTATCCCCTGTAGTGTTGCTTTAGAACGGCTGCATGGCCGGTTTGTTTAGGTGCTGTTGGTGACGTTTTTCTGCTGAATTTTGCTTTGTTTTTTTATTGTGCGATGCTTACCCCTTCATTAAGCATAAGGACCCTGCGCGATGCCTGATTTTTCCCGCTGCGCCTTTTCTGAAGGCAGTGTTGCTTTGCCGGACGGTTATAGCGATCGTACTGTCAACGTGTTGTTGGCCGGTGATGACTTCTCCCCCTCCCTGAATATCTCCCGCGATGCGCTGCAGCCCGATGAGGCGCTGACCGACTACATCACGCGTCAGCTCGATGAGTTGTCCCGGGGCCTCAAGGGCTGGGTGCTGAAAAAGCGTGAACCGGCCGTGCTGGGCCAAACTCAGCTGCAGGGCGAATGTGTACACGCCAGCTATCTGCGCGATGGCAAACGCGTCTGGCAACGCCAGGCAGTGTTTGCGCTGCAGGAAGGGCGCGTACTGGTATTCACCCTGGCACATACGCGTAAATTATTGCCGCAGGATGATGTCTTGCTGCAGCAGGTTCTGGACAGTTATCAGCCGGCATAACAGGAGGTTGTGATGAGCGAAGCGGCACGCGTTGGCGATGCGATTGGCCACTCCCATGCACTGGCCGGGATGATTGGTGGCACGATTGTCGGCGGTCTGATTGCCGCCGCCGGCGCGGTGGCGGCGGGTGCGCTGTTCGTTGCCGGCCTGGCGGCGTCCTGCGTGGGCGTCGGCGTATTACTGGTGGGCGCCAGCCTGGCGGTGGGCTATCTCACCGGGGAGCTGGCGACCAAGGCACGCGACGGCATTGCGGAGGCCGGCGCAGGGAGCCTGACGCCGGCCGGCAAGATAGTGACCGGCTCACCGGACGTGCGCATCAATGGCAAGCCGGCGGCCATCGCCACCGTCAGTCTGGTCGCCTGTGACCAGGACGGCCCCAGCATGCAGATGGCGCAGGGCTCGGACAAGGTGTTTATCAACGGCCAGCCGGCGGCGCGCGTGGGGGATAAAACCAACTGTGACGCCCAGGTGATGGAAGGCTCGCCCAACGTGCGCATCGGCGGCGGCACCGTCACCACCTTGCCGATAAAACCGGAAGTGCCGGACTGGCTGTATAAGATTTCCGACCTGACGCTGCTGTTTGCCGGTTTGGTAGGCGGCGTCGGCGGTGCGGCCAGCAAACTGGGGGCGCTCGGGAAAATGCTGAGCAAGGCGCCCGGCATCAATAAGCTGGGGCGAGTTGCCTGCCGGTTCGGCACGCTAATGACCGCCACGGCCGCCGCCGGCATTATCGCCCGGCCGGTCGATATCATCAGCGGCCAGAAGTTCCTGTCCGGCGACGACGAGCTGGACTTTGTGCTGCCGTCGCGCCTGCCGGTCGAGTGGCAGCGCTACTGGCGCAGCGGCAACCCGGCGGAGAGTGCGCTGGGGCGCGGCTGGAGCCTGTTCTGGGAGAGCAGCCTGCAGCGCTATCAGGATGGTTTGGTGTGGCGTGCGCCGTCCGGCGACTACGTCTCCTTCCCGATGGTGCCCAAAGGTCATAAAACCTACTGCGAAGCGGAAAAGTGCTGGCTGATGCACAACAGCGATGGCAGTTGGCAGGTGTTCGACGTCAGCGAACAGGCCTGGCACTACCCGGCGCTGAGTGATGAGCCGAGTCGGCTGCAGATGGTGACTGACCTCGCCGGCAACGCGGTTTCCCTGTTCCACGACGACCATGGCCAACTGACCGAACTGGTCGACAGCGCCGGCCAACGGCTGGCATGCCGCTACCTGATCACCGCCAACGGGTTTTCCCGCCTAGAGAGCGTGCTGCTGTTTACCCCGGACGGCGAGCTGCCGCTGGTGCACTACGGGTACGATGACGAGGGGCAACTGGTTACCGTCCGCAACCGCGCCGGCGAAGTCACCCGACGCTTTGGCTGGCAGGACGGGCTGATGGTCAGCCATCAGGACCAGAATGGCCTGCTGAACGAGTACCGCTGGCAGGAAATTGACGGCCTGCCGCGTGTAGTGGCCTACCGCAACGGCGCCGGCGAGCAGCTGGCGCTCTATTATGATTTTGCCAACGGCACGCGATGGGCGGTGCGCGAGGATGGCAAACGGGCGCTGTGGCAGTTGGACGATGACGACAACGTGGCGCAGTTCACCGACTTTGATAACCGGCAGTCGGCCTTCATCTATACGCGGGGCGAGCTGTGTGGTGTGGTGTTGCCGGGCGGGGCGCAGCGTCAGAGCGAGTGGGACCGTTACGGCCGCCTGCTGAGCGAGACCGACCCACTGGGCCGCACCACCACTTACCAGTATTCCCGCAACAGCGGTCGCCTGTTCTCGGTCACCTACCCGGACGGCAGTCAGGCGTTTCAGCACTGGGACACCCAGGGACGCCCGACGCAGCAGATTGATGCGCTGGGCAATGTTACCCGTTACCACTATCCCGACGAGGAAGAGAGCCTGCCGGCGAGCATCATCGATGCGCTGGGCGGCGAGGTGAAACTGACCTGGAATGCTCAGGGGCTGCTGACGCGCTATACCGACTGTTCCGGTAGCGTCACCGCCTACGCCTATGACGCGCTGGGCCAGCTGACGCACCGCACCGACGCAGAAGGTCACCTGACCCGTTACTGTTGGGATCGTGCCGGCCGGCTGGCCAGACTGGTTAATCCGGACGGCAGTGAAGAGCGGTTTGCCTGGAATGTGCATGGACAACTGACCCAACATCAGGACCCGCTCGGCAGCGAGACGCGCTGGCAGTATAACCTGCTGGGGCAGCCGGTCAGTGTCACTGACCGCATCCGCCGCACGCGCCGTTATCACTACAACTGCCGCGGCTGGCTGACCAATATCGAGAACGGTAACGGCGGTGACTACCACTTCGGTCACGATGCCGTTGGCCGGTTAACGGCTGAACGGCGTCCGGACCGCACCGACCGCTATTATCGTTACGGCCCTGATGGCCAGTTGGCGGAGCTGCGGGAAACCGGGCCGCTCGACCCGCAGGCACCGCCTGCACAACGCTTGCATCAGTTCCGTTATGACGACGCCGGCCAGCTTGTCTGGCGCGCCAACGACAGCGCTGAGTGGCATTATCATTACGATGCGGCCGGGCGTATGAACTGCCTGACGCGTACGCCGACCGCCGCCGGCAGCGAATTGGGTATCGAGCCGGACAGCGTGCAGCTGCGCTACGACAGGGCCGGCAACCTGCTGAGCGAGCAGGGTATTAACGGTGAGCTGCAGTACCAATGGGATGCCCTGTCCAACCTGCAGGCGCTGACGCTGCCGCAGGGCGACCAACTGCAGTGGCTCCGTTACGGCTCCGGCCACGCCAGCGCCATCAAGTTCAACCAGCAGCTGGTAAGCGAGTTCAGCCGCGACCGGCTGCACCGGGAGACCGGTCGTACGCAGGGCGCGCTGCATCAGCAGCGCCAATACGATGTGCTGGGGCGGCGCAGTGGGCAGAGCAGCGCATTCGGGCACATCAGCAAACCGGAGGAGGGCGTGCTGTGGCGCACGTTCCGCTATACCGGGCGAGGGGAACTGGAAGGTGTCAGTGACGCGCTGCGCGGCGAGATTCATTACGGCTACGACGCGGAAGGACGCCTGCTGCAGCACCGCGAAGCGCAGCAGGGCAAGCCGGGCCACCGGCTGCGCTACGACCTGGCGGATAACCTGACCGGTGAGCAGCGCGTCAGCCATGCCCCGGACGCCGAGCTGCCGCCGGCGCCGGTGGTCGATAACCGTCTCGAATACTGGCAGCGGATGTTTTACCGCTATGACGGCTGGGGCAACCTGACCAGCCGGCGCAACGGGGTTTACCAACAGCATTACGTCTATGATGCCGACAACCGGCTGATAAAGGCGCACGGCCGCGGCCCGCAGGGCGATTTTGAGGCGCAGTATCACTATGACGCGCTGGGGCGCCGCACGCGCAAAACGGTAACCTACAAGGGGAAAGCGCCGGAAACGACGCGCTTTTTATGGGAAGGATACCGACTGCTGCAGGCGCAGCGGGACAACGGTACGCGCCGCACCTGGAGCTATGACCCGGCCAACGCCTGGACGCCGCTGGCGGCCCTCGAGCAGGCGGGCGCCAGCCAGCAGGCGGATATCTACTGGCTGCATACCGACCTCAACAGCGCGCCGCTGGAGGTGACAGACGCCGAGGGCAACCTGCGTTGGTCCGGCAACTACGACACCTTCGGCAGACTGCAGGGGCAAACGGTCGCCGGCGCCGAACGGCGCAAAGGCACACTCGTCGATCAGCCGCTGCGTTATGCCGGCCAGTACCAGGACGACGAAAGCGGACTGCATTATAATCTGTTCCGTTACTACGAGCCGGAGGTAGGGCGTTTTACCACGCAGGATCCGATAGGATTGCGCGGCGGGCTGAACCTGTATCAGTATGCGCCGAACCCACTGGGATGGATTGACCCGTTAGGGCTATACCGTGGAGAGGGTGAACGTGATTTAGGGAAATACCATGTGTTCCATGAACATACTTTGGACTCTTCAGAGTATACAATGACGGATAAAGAGCACTTTAGTCGGGCAAATGAGTCGGTATATAAGCGTTTGCAAGTAGATCCTGACTTTAAACGAGAGTTACAAGTCAAATACCCGGGTGTTGTGGAGCACGTTCAACCGATGAGAAATGGTAAATTCAGAGGAACATCACCTAAAGGGATGACGTGGCACCACGGTGATTCCCCTGGCTCACTGCAGTTGGCAGATTTTAACGATCACAAAAGTTACCATAAAATTTATCATCCTGATGGAACTGGTGGCCGTAATAAATGGGGTGGCGGGACATCCTGCAGAAAATAGTGGAGGTTTAAATGATTGTTATTAATGGTTTTAGTGAGTTACTACAAATGAAAGATGGCCTGCCTGATGTTGGTTGGCTTTATGTGTCGCCATCGTTCAGCCTTTCCTCTGAAGAGGATATAGTCAACGGTAGTTATTATATTGCTGAAAACGAAGACGAAGAAATGGATTTTGAAGATAACTACGGCACTTTCCTTGAAGCGCCGATCTTTAAGGCGGTCATTGACAATAAGTTAGAGCACAGCCCTGCCTCTGGGAGTGTAGAACTTCTTGAAGCGGTCCGTTATTACATCGAAAACGATGATTTTCAGGACTGAAAACAAAAAACTTTTGTAATCGAATAAAGACTTCTTTGCTGCCTTTCTGACCATGTCGTAGCACCCTGTGTGGATTCTATCCATGCAGGAGTGCACGCCATGAAAATCAGCACGTTGCTGACGTTGTTCCCTCTGCTGATGCCGGCATCGGTGCTTGCCGGCACGGTACTCTATACCGATTCCCACCACCCTCCGAGCAACATCGATGCCTCGGTATCTGTGATTTATCTTGACGGCCCGGAACAGCTGCAGAAGCAAATGTTCGGCGAGCTGTCGTCAAACCCCGATGAGGCCGAGCGCCAGGCGCAGGCCGTACTGAAATCCCCGCAATGGCAGGCGAACGAGCAGCAGCTGGCCACGGTTTACCGTGCAGTGGTGCACGCCTGGGAGATGGGCGTCAAAAAAGTGCCGGCGGTGGTGTTTGATGACACCGACGTGGTGTACGGCACTGCAGATGTCGCTCAGGCTGTGGCGCTGCGCCAACAGGCACAGGGAGGGCAGTGATATGCAACATCAACTCCCCGATACTTCGCTTCCCGGCCAGTTCCGCCTGAACCTCAAATCCTTGGGTATGGCCATGATGCTGTCTGTGGCCAGCGTGCCGGCAGCAAACGCCGCGCTGAACAGCGCGCAGATTGTTGCCAGTGCCGTGTCGCAGGCCTGTATCAGCTGGCGTGTGTCCGGCATTTGTTATTGGATGTTTTGCGGCTTGCACGGCTGTACGGTGCGGACCTCGGTCAAGGTAACCCACTTTATCCCGGAAGCGGTGGTCTCGACCTACAACAGCCAGGGCGGCAATCCCTGGCGTGAGATGTGGATGGTCAGCCAGGCCTCCGGCGGCCTGGAGAGCAGTATCACCGGCGCGCTGAGCGGCGTATCCGCCGGCGGCGGAAATAACGAGCTGAAAACCCCCGGACAGCGCAAAACCAACCTGCATTTCAAATACGCCGACGCCATTGGCCACCCGGCTACGTCCATCATTGGTGGCAGCATCCCCGGGTATTCCTGTCGCAGTGCCGCCATGCCGTTTGTGCCGTATTTCCTCAGCACGCTCGACAGCCTGGCATGGCGTACCGGCATGCCCGAGTCCCTGTATCCCGAAGCCCTGGTGCCTGGCCAACGCGAGATTGGCAGCCAGGCCGGCGCCAACATGTGGGGAAACGTTTACCCCCGGTCGGGATTTGTGACCCAGGTTGATGATGACAAGGCCGGCGCTGTCGTGGCGCAGCGGGTGGCTGACATCATTACCCGCTCTGGCCAGCCTCACGTCTACCAGCCACTGGTGGGCCAGCGTTCGGAAGGGTACTGGCCGCCGGGCGCCGTTCAGGAAAATACAGGAACCAGCAACCATAAATGGCAGCGCCTGGCGCCGCAGCTTAGCCAGTCCTGCGCCGTGTTCCCGGACGGTGACCATCCGCCGGCAGCGGATGCCAACGCCGCCTTTGCCTTGTGGCAACCCTACAGCTGCTGCCAGCGCCGCGGGCAGCGTTTCCTCTACAGCACGGATTTCTGAGGTCTGAATGATGAATAACACGATGAATAAATGTTCCCGGGGACGGCGCAGCCTGCTGTCCCTGCTGATTGCCGGCAGCCTGGCGCTGGTTGGCACGATGAGTGCGCATGCCGATGACAATGACGACAACGGTACGCTGTTCGGCATCTCACTGCCGCAGGTCAATGACAGCAATATCGGTTACGGGAAGAGCGCCAACGGCGCGGTGTCCGACAAGCTGTTTTATTCCCTGGGCGGCGGTTCGGTGATTTCGCAGCCGGCGACGCGCAGCAACATGCAGCGGCTGGGCATGAACCTGGGCTGGAGCTCGGATTTGATGTGCGGCAACTTCGACCTGAAAACGACGATCGGCAACCAGCTCAACGGCGTTACCGACGGGTTCAAGAACCTGATGGGTGATGTTATCCAGGGTGCCACCGGTGCGGTGGCCAGCCTGCCGGCGATGGCCATCCAGCGCGCGAATCCGGGGCTGTATGAAATGCTGACCAACGGGGTGTTGCAAGGCGGCGTCGCGTTCGACAAGGCGCAGCTCAACTGCCAGAACCTCTCCAAACGCATGATGGACATGGCCGATACCGGCGCCTGGTCGCAGGCCGCCGCAATGGAAGAGGCCAAGAGCCTGGTCAACAGCAGCGGCGGCGATGCCGTCCGCTCGATGAATGCGACGGAGAAGGTGACCGGTCAGTCCGGGCAGACATGGATTGGCGGGCAGAAACGTGGCGGCTCTGGCCAGCCGGCCATCAAGCCGACCCATGACCTGGCGGCTGCCGGCTACAACATGATGAATGCGCTGCCTGTCACCAGTACCTCCGGCGTGTCCGGCAGCAGTTGCACCGGCGGTGCCTGCGCCAAATACGCCAGCAGCGAGGAAGCCGCGGCCGCAGTGGTGAAAGTGCTGGGCGACACGTCATTACGCACCTGTAAGGACGCGTCGCAATGCACCAGTGGCGAAGGCGATGAGCAGCCGGGCAGCACTGTGGCCGGCACCGGGTTTGCCCCGATGCTCGAAGAGGCCACCAAGGCTAATAATGAACAGTTGGCCAAGTTGGTGAACGGCGCCGAAAAGCCAACCACCGCGAACCTGGCCAAACTGAAAACCGGCAGCCTGGCGGTGACGGCCGGTGTGGTGCGCGCGCTGCAGCGCGACCCGGATAATGCGGCCCTGGTCGGGCGTCTCGCCAGCGAGCTGGCGATGGCCGATACCATCGAGACGGCCTTCCTGATGCGCCGCATGATCACCACCGGCATGTCCGAACCGAATGCGGCCGCACAGAAGGTGGCCATGCAGGAAGGCGACCGCCGCATTGAAGCGCTCGATCGCGAAATCACGGCGCTGAAAAACGAGATGGAGATGAAACGTGAAATCTCCCGCAATGCGGTGCTGACCATTATCGATCGCGAGAACAACCGCGCCGAAACCAACCCGCAGCGTCAGTCTGCAGACAGCCCGGATACCAAGTTTAATCAGCTGGCCGTGCCGGAAACAGACCAGTGAGTGTGGAGACATCTATGACGAAATCAGAGAACAAAGACCTGCGGCCCCGTCGGGGCGGCAGGTTTGGCCGGGGAGTCAAACGTTTCCTGCAGCTGCTTGCCATGCTTGTGGTCGCGATGGTCATGGCGCTGGGGCTCGCACACTGGGGCGTTAACCATCCCGGTGAAACCGCAGCGCTGCGTAGCTGGGTGCATAGCACCCGTTACGGCTGGCTGTTCTGGCGTCTGGCGCTTTATGCTGCGCTTGCCTGGGCATTCTGGAAAATCTGGCATGCATCCGGGGTTAAACCGGAACATCGTCAGCCCCTCAAGCGTATGGTCATCGCGTGCGCGCTGTTTGCCCTGGCGTGTGAATACTCCATCTTTGGCGGAGGGCTGACGCTATGATGACCAACAGTTATCTGGAGTATTTCCTGACGCTGCTCGGCTGGATCGTGAACAACGGCCTGTGGGAGCTGCTGGTCAGTACGGGGTTATTCGTGCTGCCGCTGCTGTTCAAGGTTGTCGGCATCTGGTTGAAGGTCCGGGAAGAGGGGGAAGATGAAGGCAACAAGGGGATGCTGTCCCTGCCGCGCATCGAGAACCTGCTCTATGGTGCATTTTTCGTGATGCTTGCCTGCTGTCTGCCGCTGATGAATGTCAGCCTGGACACCATCAAGTATGACAGCAGCCGGGCGAGCACCTGCGGCACCTGGACACCGAAGAAACCGGATGAGACGGGGTATGCGAATATCATGTCGAGCATGAACGGTCAGACGGCGAAGGTGCCGGTGTGGTGGCTGGTCGTGCATAAATTGTCGAAGGGGTTCACCGCGGTGGCTGTAGCTAACATTCCGTGTCGGCCGGATCTGCGACAAGTCCGTTTTGAGGTTCAGCACAGCCGGGTCAACAACCCGGCGCTGGCGAAGGAGCTGCAGGACTTCACCAATGACTGCTATGCGCTGGCATTGTACACCTGGCAGAACCGTGACCAGGGGCAGACGACGGACAAGGCGACGCTGCGTGATATCGAGTGGCTGGGGGCGAAAACCTTCCTGAACGGCGGGTACTACAACAACCTGCAGTCGAAAACGCCGCGCGCCAGCTTCCCATGGAATGAATCACGGGACAGTGGCCGGGCTAACACTGGGCGAGGTGGTTACCCGACCTGCAGCGAGTGGTGGTCGGCGGCTGACACCGGCCTGGAAGCCCGGGTGGTGAAGCAGGTTGATCCGGGCGTGATGCTGCGGATGTCTGCAGCGCTTAAAATGATGGGACAGGCAGACGCGGACTACAAAGAAGCCGTGGTACGTCGTCTGGTTAGTCCGGATAACCTGACAGTCTCTCAGGGAGGACGGGCCTATGCCGGCTATGGCGGCAACGCTGACTTCACCATGGGCAACTCGGTTAACCGTGTTGCATCAACCGGTGGAACCGCGCTGGGAAGCCTGGCGGCATTCCCTGCCTTTGATGCCATGCGGCAGGCCCTGCCGATGGTGCAAGCCGTCCTGCTGATGGCGGTGTATATCATGGTACCGCTTATTCTGGCCTTTGCGGCCTACGAGTATAAAACGGTGATCACAATGACGTTCGTGGTATTTGCTCTCAATTTCCTGACGTTCTGGTGGGAACTGGCGCGCTGGCTGGACAGTTGGTTGTTGGAAGCTCTTTACGGTTCGGATATGCACAGCCGATGGAACGTGGCCGGTTTTCAGAACAGCTCTGATGACCTGATCATGAATCTAGTAATGGGAGCAATGTTTATTGTGCTACCAGCTGTATGGCTTGCAGCATTTTCATGGGCAGGTGTACGAATTGGTGAACTTTCCCGCATGGTGACTGATGGAACATCTAAGTCTCAACAAACGGGTGGGATTGTTGGTGACACAGCTGTTTCAAAAATTGCTTCAGGAGGTAAATAGTCAAGAGCCAGTTGAGCCATCCGAACCGTTAGAACCATTAGAGTCATAATTATATTTATGGCTCTTTTCTTCCCAATTAGTAACTTTGACATTTACAGTCGGTTTGAGCAATTCCATCATGGAAGGAATGAGTAGAAATGCCCAAACAAACAAAATAATAACGGCTATCAGTAATACACCAACTAAGCAGCTAATGACAGATAGGGTGACTAAACAAGTCATAGGTACATGGCACAGCCAAGCTGGCAGTCCGTACTTGCGAGCTTTATACACACATAATGTATCCCATCTCGAAATCGTGGTTTTAAGACGCTTCCATATGTGCGCCGCCCAAATTCCGTGTTGGTAGGCTAGTAGGTTTCTGATTTTCATCATAAAAATCTCTAACGTGTCTTTGGGTTTCTTGAATACTTTAGCCAAAATAACAATCAATTGCTATTTACTTAGACTACTGAAAAGATAGCTCGGATTTTGAACTCAATGATCGCCGCTGGGTTAACTCGTTACACCTGTATGGTATTTATTCATCATCAGCCTGGCCAAAGAAGTTGTCCAGGTGTGCGGTGCCCAGATTATTGACCAGGATGTCGGTCATCGGCACACGCTCGATAGCCTTTTTGCCATTCAATTCGATTTTCATCTCTGTTTCTCCAGCGTCGGTACCGGGGCAATCTGCCTGACCAACCAGCCAGGCAGTGTGAACCTCACTATGCGCGTTGCTGTTCGGCAACCCGAGCTTCTGCCGTCTGGGCCAAGCGTTCTGGTTTGGCCCGCCCGCTGCCGGTTAGTCGTGTTCAACCAGCAACAGTTCCACGCCCAGGGCCTCCAGCCCTGTGCGCATCTCGTCGGGGATGGCGGTGTCGGTGATCAGTACGTCGATACGCGCGGTATCGATAATACGATGCAGCCCGACGCGATTGAACTTGCTGGAATCGGCTACCGCGATGATGCGTTTGGACACCTCGCACATCCGACGATTGAGGCGCGCTTCATTCTCTTGATGGGTGGTAACGCCCTGACTCAGGCTGAGGCCGTCAACCCCCAGAAAAAGCATGTCGAAATGGTAATTGTCCAGTGACAGTTCGGCCTGTGAACCATAGAACGACTGGGAGCTGCGGCGCAGATGCCCACCGGTGACCAGCAGTTCGACCTCCGTGGCATCCAGCAGCGCATTGGCGACGTTCATACCGTTGGTCATGACGATAATTTCTTTTTTGTCACGTAACTGCTGTGCAATTTCGTAGGTAGTGGTACCGGAATCAAGAATGATGCTGCTACCGGTAACCACCATTTCAGCGGCCTTGCGGGCAATGCGCTGCTTTACCGCCAGGTGTTCGGTTTGCTTGGCCTCAATGCTGCGTTCGCTGGCCATCACCGGCGGTTCGCAAATCAGCGCACCACCGTAGGCCCGGGTGGCAATCCCCCGCTTTTCCAGAAACGCCAGATCGCCACGGATGGTGACGGTTGACACGTTAAACTGCGCCGCCAGCTCGCTCACCTGCACCGCTCCCTGCTGTTTCAGCAAGGAAATTATTTTTTCCCGTCGCTCACTGGTACCACGAACGCTTTTTTTATCACTCATGCTCATCGTCTGAAATGACCCATTACACCGTCAGGGTGGTTGAAGATAAATCACTGGGTAAAAACGGCCGTCGCGCAATGCTATGCCAACCGTACGGCCCCCCTTCCCTTACGAACCCTACCATATTCGCCGCCGAACGACGATGTTGCTCAATGCTTTTTCTTTGTTTTCTTTTCCTTTCAGGGTGATAACCGGCATAAATATTTCGCTTTCTTTTTATTGGCGTCTCATCAAAAACAAAACCGCGATCACAATACTTACACTTTCTTTTCGGTGCGACATTAATCGTGTTGATCTTTCCCTTCGTTTTTATTAACGTCGATTTTAGTTTGCTAAATGCCAAAAAGAAATAAAACGAAAGAAATGAGGATATATGACACGTTTAACTGAGCTGATTGCAAGGCATAAACAAGGCGAACATATCGGGATTACCTCGGTCTGTTCCGCCCACCCCTGGGTGCTGGAGGCAGCAATGCTGCATGCACGCCAGCAGCAGACGCCGTTGCTGATTGAAGCCACCTCGAATCAGGTTGATCAGCATGGCGGCTACACCGGCATGACACCGCAGATGTTTCAACAGCAGTTACGATCGCTGGCGGAAAAACTGGATCTCGATCCGGCCCAACTGGTGCTGGGTGGCGATCATCTTGGCCCCAACCGCTGGCAACATCTGCCAGCCAGTCAGGCGATGGCGCAGGCGGCGGTGCTGGTTGAGCACTACGTTGCCGCCGGCTTTCAGAAAATTCACCTCGATTGCAGCATGTCCTGCGCCGACGATCCGCAGCCGCTCAGCGATCGGACGGTTGCCGAGCGCGCGGCACAGCTGGCTTACGTTTGCGAACAAACCAGCCTGAAGCTGTTTGGCAAAAGCGAGGTGGTATATGTGATCGGCACCGAAGTTCCGGTGCCCGGCGGTGCGCAAGAGGCCTTGGATACGCTCGCCGTCACCCAGGTTGCCGCGGTGGAGCATACGCTGGCGGCACACCGGCAAGCCTTTGCACGCCAAGGGCTGGCGGATATCTGGCCACGGGTTATCGGGTTGGTGGTGCAACCGGGCGTCGAGTTTTCGCACCATGGCGTGGTGGATTTCCAACCCGAACCAGCGGCGGCGCTGAGCCGCTACGTCGCTGAGCAACCTCACCTGGTATTTGAAGCCCACTCCACCGATTACCAGTTGCCGCAGGCCTACCGCAGTCTGGTACAGGGGCACTTCGCCATCCTCAAGGTCGGCCCGGCGCTGACCTTCGCGCTGCGCGAAGCCTTGTACGCGTTGGAGAACATGGAACGCGAACTGCTACCGGCGGCGCAATGCAGCGATCTGCGCGCCCAGCTTGAGCGGGTGATGTGCCAGCGGCCGGACGCCTGGGAAAAATATTATCACGGCAACGAATGGCAACGGTATTTCGCGCGGCATTTCAGCTATTCGGATCGTCTGCGTTACTACTGGCCCGATAGCACGGTACAAGCGGCGGTTGCACGCCTGCTGGACAACCTTGCTCACCAGCCCTTGCCGCTGCCGCTGCTGAGCCAATACCTGCCGGTGCAGTATCACCGCGTGCGCGCCGGACAACTGCCGGGCGATGCCCGCAGTCTGGCGCTGGATTGCATTACCGATGTTCTGCGCGCCTACGCCGCAGCCTGCCAGTGAGATGGCTATTCAGGAGAAATATATGTATCGACAACCCACCGCTGCCTGCTGGACCGAGCGGGAAATTCGTCAGCAACCCGAGGTGTGGCTGGCCACCGTCGACGCCATCGATCGGCAACGCCAGGCGCTGGAGAGCTTTCTGGCTCCATTGCTGGCGCGCCCCGGCCTGCGGGTGATACTGACCGGCGCGGGATCGTCCGCATTTATCGGCGATACGCTGGCGCCGATGCTGGCTCGCACCCTCAACGCGCCGGTGCAGTCGGTCTCTACTACCGACATTGTCAGCGATCCGGCCGGTTTTTTGCCCGCCGATAGGCCGCTGCTGCTGGTGTCGTTTGCCCGTTCGGGAGCCAGCCCCGAGAGCCTGGCTGCGGTGGCGCTGGCCAATCAGCACAACGCCGACAGCCACCACCTGCTGATCACCTGCAACGCCGAAGGCGATTTATACCGCCGTCATCATGACCAGCCACGGGTATTGGCGTTAGCACTGCCTGCCAATACCTGCGATCGCGGCTTCGCCATGACCAGCAGCATGAGCAGCATGATTCTGGCCTGCCTGTGTGCCTTTAACGTTGCTGGCATCGACCAGGTCGCAGTACAGGCGCTGGCGCAAAGCGTGGCCGCCTTGCTGGAAGCAACGCGTGATGTGACGCGATCGCCGTTACAGACCGCCGATGCGCAACGGGTTATCTGGTTGGGCAGCGGTGCACTGCGCGGCATCGCCCACGAAAGCGCGTTGAAACTGCTGGAACTGACCGCCGGGCAGACGGCGGCGTTCTATGAGTCACCGCTGGGCTTCCGCCATGGCCCCAAGTCCCTGATTAATCGGCAAACGCAGGTTATCGTCCTGATGTCCAACGACCCTTACACCCGCCGTTATGACGAAGACCTGCTCAATGAGCTGCGTAACGACGGCGTGGCCTGTCGGATTGTGGCTCTGGCCGGCAGGCCGTCGGCGGAGATCGAACGGGGTGAGCATATCTACCTGCCCAACGCGCAAGGCTTCAACGATGGCCAACTGGCATTGGGGTTGCTGGTATTCGCCCAGCTTTATGCCTTGGCGCAATCGGTGCATTTCGGCATGACGCCGGACAACCCTTCACCGGAAGGGCGAGTCAACCGGGTGGTACAAGGGGTCACTATCTACCCTTGGCACGCGCAACCATAGCCTCAGGAGTGAATAACACCATGGCGATTATCTCAACCAAATACTTATTGGCACAGGCGCGTAAACAGGGCTGGGCGGTCCCGGCGTTCAACATTCACAACGCAGAAACCATTCAGGCGGTACTGGAAGCCTGCCGGGAACGGCAATCGCCGGCGATCCTGGCCGGGACGCCGGGCACCTTCCGCCATATCGGCTGTCAGGAAATGCTGGCGCTGGCCGCAACCTACGCAACCCGTTATCAACTGCCGGTGATTTTGCACCTCGATCATCATGAGACCTTTGAGGATATCGCTGGCAAGGTCGACGTCGGGGTGAGAAGCGCCATGATTGACGGCAGCCATCTCCCTTTTGAACAAAATATCCAACTCGCCGCTCGGGTAGTGGCATATTGCCACCAGCGGGACTGCAGCGTGGAAGCGGAGCTCGGACGGCTGGGCGGGATCGAAGACGATCAGGACGTTGACGAAGCGCAGGCATTTTTGACCGATCCGGCGCAGGCGCTCAGTTTTGTCGAGCGCACCGGCATCGACAGTCTGGCGGTGGCGATCGGTACCGCGCACGGCATGTATGCCCAGCGGCCGAACATCGACTTGGCCCGGTTGCAGGAGATCGGCGCACGGGTGGCGATCCCGCTGGTGCTGCACGGCGGCAGTGGCGTGCCGGACAACGACGTCAAGCAGGCGATTGGTCTGGGCATTGCCAAGGTCAACGTCGGCACCGAATTGAAAATTGCCTTCGCCGACGCGGTGAAACGCTACTTTGCGGCGCACCCCGATGCCAGCGATCCCCGTTACTACATGCGTGAAGGGATGGATGCCATGAAACGCGTTATCCATGAAAAAATCACCCTGTGCGGTGCTGAGGGGCGACTGAATGCGGGAGGTGAACGGTGATTTACCTGGGAGTTGATGGTGGCGGCACCAAAACCGCCTTCGTGTTGATCAATGACGCCGGCGATGTGCTGGCCCGCCATGAAGCGGCAACCAGCTACTACCTGAGCGTCGGCATGGATGCCGCGCGCAGCGTGGTGCTCAACGGCATTGGCGAAATCTGTCATCGTGCGGGCATCACCCCCGCCGATATCAGCTTTACCTTTCTTGGCCTGCCGGCCTACGGCGAAGTGTCGGCCGACGTGGAGCGGCTGGATGCGATAGCGCAGTCGCTGCTGAACCGCGAACGCTATCGCTGCGATAACGACATGATCTGCGGCTGGGCCGCCAGCCTGGGCTGTCGCGACGGCATCAACGTGGTGTCCGGCACCGGCTCAATCGCCTATGGCGAATACCAGGGGCGTAGCGCGCGCTGCGGCGGCTGGGGCGAGCTGTTCAGCGACGAAGGCAGCGCCTACTGGATCGGCTGTCAGGCGTTGAACCTGTTTTCGCGCATGGCCGACGGACGATTGCAGAAAGATCTGTTCTACGATCTGATGCGCGAAAAATACCCCTGCCGCAACGATCTGGACATCTGCGATCTGGTGTTCAACCAGTGGAAAGGCGACCGCGGCAAGATTGCCTCGCTGGCGCCGATCGCCTGTGAGGCGGCGGTCGCCGGCGACAAGCAAAGCCGCGCCATATTCTTTCTGGCGGCCAAAGAGCTGGCACTGATGGTGGATACGCTGCGTGAAACCCTGCGTTGGCACGCCGATGAAAGCGTACGCGTGTCCTATTCCGGTGGCGTATTCAAATGCGGCGACGTGATTCTGGAGGCCTTTGCCTATGAACTCGCTAAATTGAACGGCAATTATCATATCTGTCTGCCTGAATATCACCCCACACTCGGCGCGGCGATCTATGCCGCGAAACTAAACGGTACGCCGCTCTCTGGGCAGGCGTTGGGCAAACTGTCACTCGGTGAATACAATGGTCAATAACACATCCTGGATCGTTTATACCTTTCTGGTGGTCATTACCTGGGGAGTCTGGGGGGCGTTCAGCGCCTGGCCAACCACCCACTATGGCTATCCCGACCAGTGGATCTACATCATCTGGTCATTAACCATGCTAATTCCCTGCTATTTCGCGCTACGCGGTCAGCGCTTCGATACCTCCGGCACCGCGATTCTGTATGGCTGTCTGATCGGCTTTACCGGTGCCGGCGGGCAACTGCTGCTGTTCAAAACATTGGCGATGGGCGCCCCCGCCTATCTGGTATTCCCAATCATTTCCATCTCTCCTGCCATCACGGTGCTGATGTCGCTGGCGCTGCTGAAGGAACGGGTAAACCGGTTGGGCGGCCTGGGGGTACTGCTGGCGCTGTTGTCGATCGTCATGTTCAGTATCAGCCGCGGTGACGGCGATCGCGACGGCGGCCTGCTGTGGCTGTTGTATTCGGTGGTGATTTGCGCCGCATGGGGGGTACAGGCGTTCTTTATGAAACGCGCCTCCAACCTGGGCGTTGCCGACAGTTCGCTGTTTGGTTATATGACGCTGACCGGGATCCTGCTGGCGCCGGTTGCCTGGCTGATGCTGGCGGACAAGGGCGCCAGTTATCCGTTGATGGCCACGCTGGCTACCGCGTGCATTCAGGTATTGAACGCCGTTGGCGCACTTTGCCTGGTCATGGCGCTGTCGCGCGGTAAGGCCACCATCATCGCCCCCTGCACCAATGCGCTGGCGCCGGTATTGACCGCGGTGATTTCCCTGATCATTTACCAGTCTATGCCGAGCAGTTGGGCAATCGCCGGTATTGTGCTGGCGATTTCAGGCTCGACGATGATGGTCTATTCCGAAGAAAAGCAAAATGCCGCCAAGCTGAGCACTGCCCTATAACACACCTGGCATGATTAATACCGATCGCGCCATTATTACCACAGCCAGTTATTTTATTAATGCAGCAAGCGTAAGTTCAGACGTCATTTTTAGATAAAAGGTATTTTCAGGATAAACATCGATTCCCTGTGCTGGCGCAGCGAACCGCTACGCCCGTTATCTTACCGGAGCCTTTAATTAATGAAACGCTTACTTCCCGTCCTCTGTTCCATATTACTCAGCGGCGCCGTGCATGCCGCAACTGCAGAGCCCACCAGCGCCGAGGATGCCGCCGAACGGGTAACCACGCTGGCGCAAACGCCGCCGATGGGTTGGTCAAGCTGGAACTATTATGGCGACAGAATCAATGAAAAAATTATTATAGACACCATCGATAAAATGGTTGCCAGTGGTTTGCGCGACGCCGGTTATATTTATGTCAATATTGATGACGGCTGGCAAAAATATAAAGGCTCGCGCGCCGACCATCCATTAACCTATGACGAAAAAAAGTTTCCACGTGGTATTAAATACCTCGCCGACTACGCTCACCAAAAGGGCATGAAACTGGGCATTTACAGCGGGCCGGGGAATTCCACCTGCGCAGGCTACGTCGGTTCCGAAGGGCATGAAAAGCAGGATGCCGCCATGTTCGCCTCATGGGGGGTCGACCATTTGAAATACGACTCCTGCTGCAGTCACCAACAGGCGAGTCAGGCGGTGCTAAAAACGGTGTTTGGCGATATGTCCAAGGCGCTGCAGGCTACCGGCCGGCCGATTGTCTATCATGCCTGCCACTGCGGCTGGCAGAACATTTGGCAATGGGGTAACAGCGTTGGCGCAAACCAGTGGCGCATCGGTCAAGACATCAGCGACGACTTCAATTATCCGGGCAACCGCGAAGGTTACTACTTTGACGTGCTGGATATGATCGACCGTGGCGTTGGCCTGGAAGCCTACAGCGGCAAAGGGCATTGGAACGACTACGACATGCTGGTCATCGGGCTGCATGGCCATTCAAAAGAGCTGGTCGGCACCGGCGCGTCAGACACCGAATACCGCACCCACTTCAGCATGTGGGCGATCCTCAGTTCACCGCTACTGATTGGCGCCAGCCTCGACGATCTGAACGCCGCGGATATGGTTACCTTGAAAAACAAGGAAATCATTGCGCTGAATCAGGATCCACTGGGGTTGCAAGCCAAACGTTATGTCAATAACGGCGATCAGCAGATCTTTGCCAAACCACTCGCCGACGGCTCCTGGGCGGTAGCGTTGCTCAACCGTTCGGGACAGACCGCCACCATGACCCTCAATCTCCACCAGGATTTGGATCTGCCCTGGAAAAAAACGCTGGTGCGCGATCTGTGGGCACACCGCGATGTGGCAACCGTGACCGACAGTTACAGCAGCGAAGTGCAATCGCACGAGGCCAAAATGCTGGTTATCCGCAGCGGCTGGTAAACCGCGCACATCGTGGGCCCCAACTGCGGGTCCACGATGTGGTGTGTGGCCACGCCAAACGTCGCTTGCTGCGGCTCGATAGACACAGCCCAGGCGCACGTACGCTGCTGCCTGCAACCTCGACAATAATAAACCGCCTCGCTAGCTGACGAGAATAATGATGAACCAGATAAAGGTCCTCGCCTCGAGCCTGCTCGTATGGGCCGGCACCACCTGCGCCCAGCAGGCTGACGCTGAACACGCCGACAGCAAACATGACCAGCCGCCGCTGCTTGCCGCCCCGGCAACGTCGTCAGTCGCAGAAAAAACCTGGCATATAACCACCGGCCTGTTGATTGAAACGGAAAACGTCGAAGGCCAATCGGATAATAAAGGATTTTGGGAGCCCACCCTGTACCTTGAGGCGGCGCGCGGCAACTGGAGTATCTATGGTTCTTTTTATCAAGAGAATCATAATGGCGCACACTATTACGGTACTCAGGGACGTAGCGACTGGTTTAATCAGTACGAGATCAATTTACGCTATCTGATCGTCAGCCATGCCGTCTACGACCTTGGTCTGATGGCCGGCGTACGTCATTATCGGTGGCAATATAAACAGCAAGACGGCATAACCCGCTACCAGACGCAGCGCTATACCGTGCAACCCGACTGGGAAATCCGGCTTGGCGACCAGACCCACTTTAGCGGCTGGCTGGCGCTGTATCAATATATCAATCATATAAGGCAGAACGCGCTGACCGACAAGGAACTGGAAGGCGAAACCGGGTTTGGCTACCAGGTCAACGACCTGCTCAGCTTCAAACTCAATTATTATATCGATCGCGGCTGGAATAGCGGCAGCGATCGGCTAGCGGAATTCTCTCAGCAGGAGCTGCGCCTGTATGTTCCGTTGACGCTATCGCTGTGGCACACGCCACTGACCGTGACCCCTTATCTGCGGCACTCGCTGGACACCGATTACTATAACGTTGAACTACAGCGCAACGACGGTGAAACCGACACCCGCATCGGCCTGTCGCTGGAACTGACGTTGCCGCAGGGCATTGCGCTGAGCCTGGAGTATGCCTATGAACTGCAGCGTCATCACGGCACCGCTGACGATGCGGGCAGCAACGGCAAATATCACTATACCGGTGTGGGTCTTTCCTACGCATTTTAACCCGGTTGGCCAGTTGACGGGTTAGCTAATCCACGGCCATAGTGACAGCGCCCACAGGTTGATGCGTAACTGGCTGTGCAACAGCATCACCAGCAGTATCAGCGCTGTGCATGCCATCTGTGCGATCACCGCCTTGTGCAGCTGGTCAGCGTTTTCCGCCCAACCATTCTGCCCTAGCAGCAGCTGCGCCAATGCAGTGGTGGCAGGATCGCGCCAACGCTTTTCCGCCAGCGAATCAATCATGAAAATCGCCACGCTAAGCACAAACCACAGCTGGAACGCCCGGTGCCAGTCTTGCAGCCAGAACAGCGCGACAGCGTGGTATCGGCCAGCCGTTCGCACAACGCTGAGATCAGCATAGAAGCGCCAATCAGCTTGATATGTGGGGTGACGGTGCGGCAAAGTTCGGGAGAGATATACCGCACGGTGATATCGACACCCCTAATACAGGGTATCAGGCGGTATCCATACCACCATGCCCGGCTTTGACCCTGACCCAAAATCCTGCTCCATTCAGAAACAGAATTCCGGCATGATAATGACTCCCCTGAACGGAGGTGGTGCCGATGAAAAAGTCACGATTCACCGAAGAGCAGATAGTCTTTGCCCTGAAGCAGGCTGAGCTGGGTACGTCCGTGCCGGATGTCTGCCGCAAGCTGGGTATCTCCGATGCCACGTTTTATACCTGGCGTAAGAAATACGGCGGAATTTCCCCTTCTGAACTCAAACACATGCGGCAACTGGAAGAGGAAAATCTGCGGCTGAAGAGGTTGGTTGCCGATCTGAGCCTCGACAAGGCGATGCTGCAGGACGTGCTGGCAAAAAAGAGCTGACTTAAACGCTAGCTGGATGCACTTAATAGGTATCATGGTTCTGAATTTGCAGGGAAAATTCTGGACAGATGGGTGTACTTACACTGCCCCAGCATGAAGTTATTCAGGTGTTGATTATTGTACCTCTCTAGATTTTTTAGATGGGCAGTTTTTCATGGTTAAATGTAGTCCCTCAAGTCTTATTGATGGTTTGTCTTCCTTGTCTTTGATAAGGTAATATATGTCTCCAACATTTGTTCCCACATTTAATTTCGCTAATTTATCATCTAATGTTACGTTATTTATATATTCTACTGGGATTTTATTTGTGAGCTCTTTATTGGCTAGGAAGCATTTCTCACCTAACTTTAAGTCAATGGACTTTGCAATTGTGTTTCCTATATTACTCGAAAACGGGAATGAGAACATAAAGAACGCTTCAGCCGATAATAGGAATACTATGATTACCGTTGTTACTTTTGCCTTTTTATTGTCTGTTGATAACCCGGGGTGTTTAAGAAGGAAAAAAACAATGGAGAATATTAAGCTCAACACTCCATCGTTTATTTCACTGTATATGCTTTTTATGAATGACGACAAGAAAATAATAGATATAAGCGCTAGTATAACCTCCATGGTTAATGTCATTATTTGAATTGCTGATGGTTTGATAATACTTATTGGATTTTTGTTTAATAGTACGGATAGAACTAAGTGTATTAAAGGTGGGTAGAGTAGTGTAAGAATAAGTGCGTGATGTTCTTTTGACAGAATGTGAATAAATGGCCATAAAGATATAATTAGGTTGTACGCGAGTAATGTTTTTAGTTTGTTGTTTTTTACTATGGTGAATCTAGAGTGAAAAACTAAGGTTTTGTAATTGTTCTTTGAGTTTACATGACTGAGTATAACTATGAGTGAAGGGAATAATGCGATTGAGAGTATTGCCGCTGCACTTAAAGCACCAAATGAAATGATAAAGCTTGATCCAACTAAATCTGTGTATTTTATGTTGTTCTCTTTCGCAAATGAAAACAACATCCATGAGCCGTAAATTGCCGCGAGAAATGTAACGATTTGCATTACCTTCATGGTTGCATCTAGAATCTCAGCTATCTTTTTACGTTTTCTTTCTTCTTTTTTTCTTTTGTTCCTATTTCTTGCAGTTCCTGAATGGTCTTTTCTAATTCTGTTAATTTAAGATTTAAGGTTTTTTTATCGATTTGTTCTAAGTCAGACATTATCACTCCGATTAATAGTGCGCTTTTGATATTAACAAAGTATCTACAGTCACGATAATCATACACTGGCATAAATAAGTAGGGAAAGCTTAGCGGTAAATATAATTGACTATGGTCGGGAGGATCGCTTACCTTATCCGTGTTGTATCGTCGTCCTCGGACGACCATCCAATGTCTCAGCACTCTGTGAGAGACGCCTTCGGGTGAGTGCCATCCAATGTTTCATGTGACCTGTGAGAAACGCCTTCGGGTGGTCACAATATCCTCGTAGCCTGGAAGAGGATGCCCATGTGGCGGTACCTCCGTTTACCCTTTGAGAACGGAGATCACGACTGTGATGAAGGTTCATTAACGACTCAACCGTGCCAGCCCTGGTACGGTTCCTTTTACCAATAACGTATGTATTACGTCTTTCAGCGATAAAGCTCGCCACGGCGAGGTTTTACGCTTCAACGTTTTGATTCTTTTATCTTTTACGACGTGTTGCTGACGATGCGACTTTTGAACGCACGTATAAGGCCATTTGGTACATTTGGCCGCTTACGTGAGTCTCATTAGGATCAGAGGAGCGCGCGTCACTTGTGAAGTGGCGAAGACACTACCAAGTGACGCGCGTAGCGCATAACGTCTCAACCCACGTACGACGTGGCTTTCAACGTTTTATTACTATCTGACCAATACGTAGTCCGTGTCAGTACGGTTTTAAACACTCATTCACTTCAACGTAATTACAACGGAAAACACCGTTTTGAACGTTTCACTATCTAAAAGGAGGAAATCGACTCGGTATCGATGGCGACACTACGAACAGTAGTGTGTGGAGGCAGACTGACTAACGTCAGGCCGGCGAAAGCCGCGAACAGGTCAGAGACCTGGGGAGCCTTGAAATAACTCAACATTTCGCCGCCCCGATGCACAGATGCCAGTCGAGACGCAGGAAGCGCAAAAGTAACCGTGTCGTCGGGGTTGAAATTATCGGGATACAGATCCGTCTGCTTTGTGGAAAGCAGAGGGGTGTGTATCCCGTGGGAGGAACCGTTATGTCAAAACTCAGCAAGCAGCTGGTTACACTCGCCCGCCAAGGGCGGGGTAGTTTTAAAACTGTTGCAGACCGTTCGAGAATAGCAGAGCGTTTTTCTGAACGTCTTGCGAAATTGAATATCCAAATCCGTGATGTAAAACACGTTAAGACGTCTCATATCGAAAAGTATATTGGTAGTCGTATGGCTGAGGATATATCAAAGCGTACACTCCAAAATGAAATGGCAGCTGTCCGTTCGATTATGTCAGTTGCAGGACGGAATAAACTCGCTGATCCTTCGCATGATAAATTGAGTAACCAGGCATTAGGCATCTCAGGGGCAAGCCGCGACGGAACTAAAACACCACTTCCGGATGATAAGTTGGCTGCAATTGTTAGCTATGCTTTTAAAAAAGATGAGGGTGTAGCAATTGGCGTACAATTGTCTCGTTACCTGGGTTTGAGAACAGAAGAAACAGTCCAGTCCGCCAAATCACTAAAAACCTGGAAGCAAGCCATCTTGAATGGCAACGATAGGGTTAAGGTGATTTTCGGGACAAAAGGGGGACGCGCTAGGGAAACAACAGTGTTTAATCGTGAGAAGATTTTGGCTATTTTGGATAAAGCGATAAAACATTGTGGTGAGAATAGAGGGAAACTGATTGATAAGCCGTCTCTGCATACGGCGATAGAACGATACAGAAATATCGTGCGTGACGCAGGAATGACTGGAAAAGATGCCCCCCACAGCTTGCGATATGCTTATGCAAGGGATGCTGTAACACATCATATCAAAAATGGCATGAGCAGAGATGAAGCAAATGCATTGGTCTCGATGGATTTAGGGCATGGAGACGGACGAGGACGTTATATTAAACAAGTGTATTTTAAAAACGATATTGATTGAGTAGTGAAAAAAGTCGCAGCTCTCACGGGGCTGCGACGTTACAAAAAGTTACGTAAATACTTTTATCATATTAGAAAGAATAAAATGCACCTATTGTGAAAGTGAAATAATCATCCTTCTGCACGATGGGGCTGTGCCTCACATGGTTAGCCAGTGTAGTATAGTGTAGAGCCGCGTAACCAGACCAGTTTTCATTAAATAAGTGTTGCCAGTTAATACTATAATCGACACTGTATAAGCCCCCTGTAGAGTTAAAACTCTTGAACTCTGAATTTCGGCTTTGCTTCTCATTAACACCAAACCAGGTGTTATTATAACGAGCGTCGCCATAATGCATGACGCCACTGGCTGTTAGCGTGTTGCTGTCATCATTAAATAAAACAGCATTAACACCTATGTTGTAATTAACTCCTTGGCTTTCAGTCAGGGGGGCGATAATGGTTCCTTCAACGCCAATCCAGGGAGTCATCCACCAACCGAGAGTTGTTGTTGAGTTTAATGCTGTGTTTATTTTCCCCATTCCTTTTAGGTGGTCGGAGCCAGACTGTAACCACGAATCACCATCAGTTGTTCGACCCCATGTATACCCCAATGCCTGCCCCAAGTATAAACCATTATCAAAGGAATGAGTAATCCCAATACCTTTTTCTGAGCTCACGAACCAGCTCCCGTTGGTCCATTCAAAATAAGGTGCGTTTGTCACGTCATATTTATCGGCTCCAATATACGTAGGTGCATACTGTGTTCCTATTCCAACGGTTATCTCATGTTTATTTTTGACAGATGATGCATAAGTTACAAATGGCAAAAACAATATCACCGATAGTGTCCTTTTTATCCCCTTCATACGAGCTCCTAGAGTGAATTATGCTTGTTAACAACTCCGGAAGTATCGCCACAAATAATAAAGAAATCGACAAGGGTTTATCAATGTTTAATCAATGTGAGTCTGTGAAACATGTCTTAATCATTGAAGGCGATCCGGACCCGGTGAATGATAGTGGATCAACCGGATAACTTGTCTCCAATGAGTGTGCCTTCATAACAAAATCCATCGACCACGCCCGATTCGGGGCACCCAGCTTCAGAGTTTTAGGAGGGTGCTAACCTGAAAATGTTCGGCCGGGGTTGGCCTGGTGAGTGCTTT
Source organism: Serratia sp. JUb9 (assembly GCF_014298095.1). Taxonomy (NCBI): domain Bacteria; kingdom Pseudomonadati; phylum Pseudomonadota; class Gammaproteobacteria; order Enterobacterales; family Yersiniaceae; genus Serratia; species Serratia sp. JUb9. The sequence goes on from NZ_CP060416.1 coordinate 826,836, forward strand.
CCAGCGATTGGTCTGTAGGATGCAGATCGTAATCTGTCACTGTTACCTTAATTATTTCAGATGTTTAATCATGTTTTTCATTCATTGATCAATTTATTATCTGGTGTCTTTTGTTGGCTGAATATTGATGTTGTATTGACCAGTTATTGATTATTTCACGCTAGTGTGCCCTGTAATCATAAAATACGATTTCACCTCATTGATTCTGCACGAACACCTGAATTTATTTTTTGCAGTATTGATGAAGTAGAAGGCGCTAGCTTCGGAATATCATAATGTCTCACATTTCAAACAATCGTACAGCAGTTTCACTTCCTGAATCACCGCTTGGACTTTACATGGCCTTATCTATCGGTAATCTGCAGCCGCACCGGTTCTGGAACTCTCCTCACTTTCGATTTAAATTTTTTTCTCGTTCTCTGCTTATGCCGGTGAAAACTTATCAGTTACTGAGTCTTCTTACGAGTCATCCGCTTTATTATGAGCTTTTGCAAAATCAGCCCCGGTTACCCTGTCGGATCCACCGCCCGTATGTAAGCGCAGCCTTATCCAGTGGAGAAAGGATGCAAGCCATCCTTTACCATTACAGCATGCTGACCTCTTTCCTGGATGTTGAAGCGTTCAAGAGCCATCTGTCGCTCGACGGACTCTGCTTGTGTCAGTTTATGGGGAAAGATGATCAACTATTTATCCTTCAGTTTGTTTCGACATGTAGGCTGGATCGAGAAGGGGAAGCCAGCATCATTCTGAGAGACGGTTCCGGACAAATGCTGGCGGAAATCACGTTTGTGCTTTGCTTACGCGATAACAAAAGGTCTGTAATTATAGGTGGGTTACAGGGGCCTAATAATGACAACGCTCAAGAACTTGTCCAGCAGGCAACAAAAAATCTGTATGGTTTGTTCCCAAAGAGGCTTGTTCTGGAGTCTCTAATTCAGGTTGCCAGTCTGCTCAGCGTGGATAAAATTTTCGCAGTATCCAATAAACTTCATGTATACCAGGCTGTCAGGTATAAAAACAGGGGTAAACATTTGCATGCTGATTATGACTCCTTCTGGGAAATGTCTGGCGGAAATATAGACAGCCATGGTTATTATTCGATACCTATTAATATCATCAGGAAAAGGTTAGGCGATGTGCCGAGTAAAAAACGTGCTGTATATCGGCGGCGTTATGAACTTACCGATGCCATTAGTGAGCAGACACGTCAAGCACTTACCCGAAAGTGTTCTTGATGCACCATGATACATACCGAATAGCTGTTTTTTTATCGCTGGCAGGGATTCCCAGTCAGATTGACTGAGTTGCTGGCTGCTAAGCGTTTACAGATCTGGTGATGAAATCCATCTTGAGTCCGTAGATGGGGGGATGTTTCTGGTTCTGCCAGCAGTGTGCCTTGAGGAATGATAGTAGAGGTGGGGTTCTTAGATCAACTTATTGATGATGAATCAGGAAAAACACCTAAGGCATCCTAAATAGCTGCGCCTAATACCGCTCCACTTTTGCCAGGCCATGTTTTCCTCCGGGGAATGGGCTGGCGGTTTCCATAAAATGCCGTACCTTTTTCAGCAGTTGCCACATTGAACGGCATTGATGGTTGCGCGTTATCGTGTTGTGCAACGCCTGCCATAACCGCTCAACGTGATTCACCCACGGCGAGTAAACCGGCTGATAAATCACCCTGAACTTCGGGTTCTCCTTCAGCCAGCGCTGGGTTTCCCGGCTTTTGTGGATAATGTAGTTGTCCACGATCAGCGTGATGGTTTTCGCCCGCCGGTACGTCGCTTTAAGCCGCTTCAGCAGGCTGATGAACAGCGCCGAACTTTTGCTGTTGCCGCCCACGTAGCTGACTTTGCCCGTGCCGCAGTGCAGTGCTCCGGCCAGATAGTATTTTTCGTTCTGTCCCGGCGTCACCACGCGTTTTTGCTGCCCGCGTAGCTGCCAGTCCGCACCGATTTTGGGATTAAGATGGATATCCACCTCATCTTCATAAAATACCGGATGCTCTGCGCTGCATTCGTCCAGTGCTTTGTGGATTGCCGCCATCTTTTCATCCTTATGCGGGTCACGGATACGCAGAGTTGGCGCGGCCCTGCGCCATACCATCCCGGCCGATGGCAGCCAGCGGCGAAGGGTCCCGGCATGTAACTGACATCCGGTTATCTCATTGATTTTTATTGCCAGCAATTCGGTACTCCAGCGTGAACGCTGATAGCCAAAATCACCGGGAGTGTGTTTTATCAACTCACGTAATAACGTGCAGATATGCTCAAAAGGCCAGCGACGGGAACGCCCTGCGGGGAGTGATTTGAGGCCTTCAACACCTGACTGCGTGAACCAGTTAATCCAGCGTCCGACGGAGGAACGGGCACAGCAGAGCGTTCTGGCAACGTCGATGACGCGGTCACCCCGATGTAGCATCAGCATGGCAGTCAGCCTGCGGGCATAATTTTTATCGTGCGTTTTATGGATTGCTTTCTGCATCAGGCGTCGTTCGTCACGGGGAATAGGTGCTATGATCGGCATCGCTCAGTCCGGTTAGTGATTTGGGATATTCAGCGATTGATCAGATCGCACAATCCGGACTGAGTTCCCTCAAAGTGATCTACTATTCCGCGCAGCTATTTAGAATTCCTAAGGATAGTGGTCCATATCTTCAAGAGTATGCTGATTGCTCTGAAGGAAAATATAGTGTTTCAGATTATTGGCTCATGGCTTTCATTTGGTATAGGTTTAAACTCGGAGGCATTCCCAACATGACCATGCAAGACATGTTTATGAAGTAATGCCTGCTGTGTGAGAGTTAGGCAATCCCAACGCAACAGTTCAATACCTACGCTACTATAGGTCGCGCCCTTACGATTGAGTGCAAAGTTTTCGGCAACACTGGTGAGATGCACCTCTGAAAGGTATTTAACGCGCTCTTCAAACTCGGTGTAGTCCCATGGTGCACCATCCATGCGTTCCTTAATGTAGGCAGTCAGGCTTCTCTGAATCTTCCGGTGATGTTCCCGCACTATGGTGTGCCCCTTGTAAATACCATCTTCAATGTGACCCAGTACCCCCATCGAGACAAATCCTGAAAACAGGGTGAATTGCTTCAGCGAACTCTTATATGCGTGAGTCAATATCCCTCGCACCTCCCTCGCTGTACTTGGCTTTGAGGCCGCAAATTGCATAATCTCAAAGACATGATTCAAGGCTAAAGGCATGTGACTTCCTTATTGAATTGGTTTGAATATGGGAAGTTAGCTTCTCGTAAAAGTACGTCAGTTAAGCGCATTGTAATGGTCTAATCATTCCGGACACGTTGTTAGAGATATAATGAGCAACGCTAACGAGGTGAGAATGCGAAAAAAATCATTTACTCATGAGTTCAAACAAGAGTGCGTCAATCTGGTTCTTCAGCATAAGTACCCGGTGACTCAGGCTGCTGAAACAATGAATATTGGCCTTTCAACATTACAACGCTGGCTACGGCAGTATCGCGGAGAGATCCGCGGGAACACACCGATAGCCAGTGCTATAACACCGGAACAACGGCGAATACAAGAACTTGAAAAGCAGGTACGGCAGTTGCAGAGCGACAATGACCTGTTAAAAAAAGCTTCGGCCTTCTTCGCCATGGAAATGAACAACGACAAAAAGTCGCGGTAAAATTGAAGAAGGCCGGTGCAAATATCCAACAAGTATGCCGCTGCTTGTCGCTCACGCGCAGCGTGTTTTATGCCCGTAGTCGTCGGCCAATGCTCAAGCCCGATGTTCTGATGTTGTACGCGGCGGCTAAGCATGTTCACGCTGAAATGGATGCCACATATGGCAGCCGGCGTATGTGCATCGAGTTACGAGAACAAGGTTTTAACGTGGGCAGATACCGCGTTCGGCAGATAATGAAAACCTTATTACTGGTAGCTAAACGCCCCGGGCGCCATCGCTATCCACGCGGTGGAAAACCTGTTGTCGTTGCCGCTAATCTGTTGAATAGACAGTTTAATCCAGAGATATTGAATACCTGGTGGTCAGGTGATATTACCTATCTGCGTACCGCTCAGGGTTGGTTATATCTGGCTATCGTCATGGACTTATGTTCAAGAAAAATAGTGAGTTGGGCCTTCTCAGACAAACCGGACAGCGACTTGACCGTCCGGGCCTTAAGGTTGGCAGTAAATAAACGACGACCAACAGGGTCTGTGGTGTTCCATAGCGATCAAGGGGCGCAATATACCAGTACTCAGTTCCAGTCCTGCCAGCAAGAACTTGATGTGACGGGCAGTATGAGCCGCAAGGGCAACTGTCTGGATAATGCCGTTACGGAGAGGTTTTTCCGCAGCCTGAAAGCAGAGAGAGTTAACTACCGTCGCTATGAAATCCGAAGTCAGGGTATTGCAGACGTTATCGATTATATCGACAGTTTTTATAATCTGAAGCGTCGGCATTACCGGCTGGGAAATATATCGCCGAATGAATATGAACGCCGATTACAACAATGTGCCTAAATCCGTGTCCGGTTTTAGTTGACCATTACATAGATAACCAGACACTTCGCCTCTCTTAAAATAAGAGGTAGTCTTAGAACTATGTTTAATACCAGTCAGAATAATAAGAGGGTTGAAGTGTTATCAGGACCTGAGCGGCGTCGGCGTCGTACTCCGCAGGAAAAAATTGCCATTATTCAGCAGACTATGGAGCCCGGTATGACCGTGTCTCATGTCGCTCGCCTGCATGGCATCAATGCCAATCAGATCTTCAAATAGCGAAAACAGTATGAAGAAGGCTCTCTGACCGCTGTGGCCTCAGGCGAAGAGGTCGTACCCGTATCTGAACTTGCTGCTGCCAATAAGCAAATCCGCGAACTTCAGCGTCTTCTGGGTAAAAAGACGATGGAAGCAGAAATACTTAAAGAGGCCGTGGAGTTCGGCCGGGCAAAAAAATGGATTGCGCATGCGCCCTTGTTGCCCGGGGACGACGACTAACCGACGTCTGCCGGAGTATTGGCGTGTCGCGTGCGCAACTGAGCCTCAGGGTTCACCGGCCATCTGACTGGCAGGATCGCAGACGGCAATCCCATTTTGACGATACCGCCGTGTTATCCCGAATAAGCACGGCGCTGGCTGAGTTGCCGACGTATGGTTATCGCCGTGTGTGGGCGCTGCTGCGACGGGAGTCAGAGCGGAATGGTCTGCCAGTGGTTAACGCAAAACGGGTGTATCGCATTATGCGCACCCACCACCTGCTTCTTGAGCGTAAACCTGCTGACCATCTCCGAAAGCGGGCCCATAAAGGGCGGGTGGCAGTGGCTGAGAGCAACCGGCGCTGGTGCTCAGATGGTTTTGAGTTCCGCTGTGACAATGGCGAAAAGCTGCGGGTGACCTTCGCCCAGGACTGCTGCGACAGGGAGATCATTAACTGGGCAGCAAGCACCGGAGGCTATGACAAAGAAACGGTGCAGGATGTGATGTTGGGTGCGGTGGAAAAACGCTTCGGAAAGCAGCTACCCACAGAGTTGCTGGAATGGCTGACGGATAACGGTTCCGCGTACAGGGCGCATGAAACGCGGGCCTTCGCCCGGATGTTGGGACTGGAGCCGTGCACAACAGCAGTCCGTAGCCCGGAAAGCAACGGGATAGCGGAAAGCTTCGTGAAAACGATAAAGCGGGACTATATCAGCATCATGCCAAAACCGGACGGCCAGGCAGCAGTGATGAATCTGGCGGTGGCGTTTAGTCATTACAACGAATATCACCCGCACAGTGCGCTGGGGTATCGCTCACCACGAGAATATATACGCAGGAAGTTATCGCAACCGTAAGAGAGAAAAAGTGTCTGGATATATAGGGTCAAATCCAACCAGTCAGAATAATAAGAGGGTTGAAGTGTTATCAGGACCTGAGCAAACCCTTCCCCTGGACTGCCCCTACGTCCTACATGGGGCGCTTACCCCGGAAGAGCATGAAACTGAGTTCGATTTGGACAAATTTACAACCTGGCGTAACCAGATTTTTATGCCAACAATTGAGTAGCTCCACGATCGTCTCGCAGAAGAATCAGGGGAAAGCTCCAGTCTTAACCTTCAGTCCCAGGATATGCAGGTTATTAGGATCACCTATTGAGCCCGTTACTTTGTACAGTAAAAAGAAGGGATTTCGCGTGAGGTAAATAAGTAACTGTTTTGCTTCAGCGGATAGATGCCGAAATTTATTGTGGCGTCTTTTATAAGGTAAAAGTCAGGAACGTTTTTTTTCATTTCGTCGGTATTACTTTCATCATCCAACTGGACGCTGGCATTCGTGGTCGTTAGAAAATAGCTGGTATTTTCTCTGTCGTATTTAAACAGAACCTTCCTGCTAACGGTTTTTAGCGGGCCAGGACCATCAATCATACTGCCCTCAAGGGTAGCGATACCGTCACCATTATTAAATATAAAGCGAATGATTGAATTTATCTGTACGTCATTCATCTGAGTAGTATAGCGAGCGGTACAACTGAACTGGTTATCATTTTTAACTTCAATAGTGCGCATCGCCACATTACTCGCAGAGAACAACGCGACCAGGCTAACGATATAAATGACGGTCTTTTTCATGAGGAATAGACCCCACGCAAATTATACGAAGCACAGCGTAACGTCTTTTTCCGTTCATCGAATGGCTTATTACAGGTAATCAGTGAAACAACTGGAATGAACTGGTAAGCGGTGACGTAAACATAGGGGTAAAGACGACAGTTCAGATTAATCATTTGCAGCGCTTTCTGATGGATAGTGTAATCTTCAGCATCGTTATTAACATAGATATGACACTGTCCACTATTTTTAAGCGCAGTGTAAGAATTAAAGTAGGGCGTAAAATCTTTTTCCCGCGTCAGCAGGTAGTAATGTGCGGCGGTGATCGCTAATAGCAATAGTGCGAGCATGGCGTACCATCTACGTAAATTTCCCTCCCGTATGGTGACAGCAGGAAGGGGCGCTTCATTTAGTTGTGGTGAAGACTTATTTGCCGTTGATTCTTTATCTTCCAACGGCAGTATTGCATTTGGCACAGCTTTATTAACACTATCTATCTCAACAACTTCAGCCCCTTCATTTAGCTTAAATCCCTGCTTAGGCACGGTCACCACCAAATCGACAGGCTGTTCAATGATAGCCTTTAACCCTCTCCTTAGTATGGATATGTTCTGATACAGCGTATTCGGCGGGACGGTATCACCCGCATCACCCCATACAAAGTTGAAAAAATCATGCTGTGGAACAAGATCGCTTCTTCTTTCAAGGAGTAACAAAAAACACCGGCTTGCAGGTACATTGATTGAAATTGTCTTGCGTTCTGCACCTCGTGAGACCAAAGAGTGTTCTTCTGGCCAGAATTCGAGGACATTATTAATCAAATAGCCTTTGCTCATAGATGAAACCCTGTTTGCCTGCACTTGCTCAGAGATGAAATCCTGCTTTTCAGCGTCTTAATGGCATCTTAACTGTACACTTTTCGCCCTTATTAAGATTACAAAGCATATTATAGTTGCATTAAGAATTTTTTTGGAAAATTTTCTTAGTATTGCCACAAACGTTCTTTCGCTAAAGGTTTTCGGTATAACTTATTGATATATAGTAATTAATTTGCATTCGTTGCTGTTTTGTTATGTTTTTTGCTGTATAAATTTACAATAAGAATATTTAACCGATCTCATAAAATAACGGATCAGATTTTATTACGACGACTTCACTTCTATTAAGGTGAGGGAGTGCATAATATTTGTCGCATCAACAGGGGCCACACAGTCTCCTGACTTGATGAAAAAGAATTAGATGTGGATAGATGAGTTTAAGGATATATGAGTTTGATGTTTCTAATTTGTTAATGATAAACATCAAAGGTTTCATAATAAATGAGGAGCGGTTTTATTCTCTTTATATAGAACCAAAAACAGCATAATCACTTGATGATTTAGATGCGGCCAAGATTGGATGAAAATTTTAATTTTAAGCAAAACCTTGTAATTAAATGCTGTGTTTTTTTGTTTTTTAGAACCAAAAACCAGCTAAGAGGTTTCTTAAGATGTTCGCTGTGATTTTTTGATGTGATTGTCAACGTTGCAGCGAAGAGCATAGTATATGTCACCGCAAATAACAGCAGGTTAATAACAAGAGTTGTTTTTTTCCTGTTTGTTAGGTGAGGATGTGAAAGGAGAAGTAATAACAAGGAGACTTGGATGAGTAATACTAATAAACAGATATTTGGGTACTTCATTCATCCTAATGTACAGGTTGATGTTATTCATAGCAGGATAATCAATATCAACTCTGTCGTCGCAGAAGGGGGTAAAGGAATTATTACCCTGAGAACAACCATGATGCGTTTGCTGAGTTATTTACTTGAACACGCTAATGGCGAAATTATTCTGAATGATGAAATTTTACTTAACGTTTGGGATAAGCATGAACTGAGCTCATCAACTCAACGATTGTGGCAGGTTATGCAGGCACTCAAACAGCGGTTAAATGTGGTAGGCATTCCGGATGATTTTATTATACGTGTGGAGACGAAAGGATTTTTTATTCGTGAGGGCGTTGTTACGCCTCTCTATTATAAAAAGTTATTAAGTATTAGTTAGTAGTATCTCTATATGAAGAATGCGTTCTTCTGTAGATAAAAATATACCCTAGTGGTAAACCTGAACGTAAATCCATCACCTGGAATAAGTGGATTTATTTAATTAAATAAAATGTCGTAATTGAAAAGGAAATATCATGAAAAAGTTAATCGTTGCTGCTGCTGTTGTTGCTGCTTTCGCTGGTGTTAATGCGCAGGCCGCTTCAACTGGCACCATCACTTTTAACGGCGAATTGACCGCCACGACTTGTGACGTAATCGTTGATGGACAGACTGCAGATGCTACCATCGTTTTACCAACTGTTAGCGTTAATCAGCTGACTACTGCTGGTCAGACTGCAGGCCAGACTGGTTTCAACATGTCTCTGAGCAACTGTGAAGGCACGCTGAAAACTGCTTCTGCTTTCTTTGAGTCTGGTTCATCTGTGGACCTGGTAACTGGTCGCCTGAAAAATGTTTCCGGTACTGCTACTAACGTTGGCCTGCAGCTGCGTGACGCTTCAAGCGCATCTAACGCAGTTATCCAGGCGGGTAACTCAAACCAGACCAGCAACACCACCTATGTTGATGTTGCTTCTGGTTCAGCTAACCTGCCTTACAACGTTGAATACTATGCAGACGGCAAAACCACTGCTGGTACCGTTGTTAGCAACGTGATCTACTCTATTCAGTACAAGTAATATTGCCTATATAGAGAGGGCTTGCCCTCTCTACTTTTTCCTTAATGAGGTGTTGTATGAAAAAGTTTGCCCGGATGTTAAATATTTTCAGTGTGTTTGCATTGTGTCTGGCGAGTGCAACATCTTATGCCAGTATCGTTATCAGTGGAACTCGTGTTATCTACCCCTCTGATGCCAAAGAAGTTACCGTTAAATTAAATAATGTAGGCGTAAGCCCGGTGCTTATCCAAAGCTGGATTGATACCGGCGACGTCGAAGCCAAGCCTGACTCTATTCAAGTGCCATTTATTATCACTCCCCCCATGAACCGCGTCGATCCGGCTAAAGGCCAAACGCTGCGTATCAGTTCTACCGCAACGTCGCTGCCTACCGATCGCGAAAGTGTGTTTTGGCTGAACGTGTTGGAAATTCCGGCCAAAAAACAGGCTAAAAGCAGTGAAAATCTCCTGCAACTGGCTTTCCGTTCTCGCATCAAATTGTTCTATCGCCCTACCGGACTGCAGGGTAATGCGAATGATGCAGGTAATGCACTGACCTGGCAGACCGTTTCTGGTGGAGTAAAAGCGACAAACCCAACGCCTTACTATGTATCTCTGGTGACGCTTTCCGTTAATGGTAAGCAGGTCGAAGGTGAAATGGTCGCGCCTAAATCATCGCTGACGTTTAAATTACCAGCGTCATCAGGAAGTAAAATTAGCGGTGAGTTTGTTAATGATTACGGTGCAATAAATAAGTTCGAAAATACTATTAAATAATATTCACCGGAAGTTCTAATTATTTCAGCATCAGGGGTTGAAAGGGATCATTATGCGTAAAATTTCTCAAGATGGATATTCATGGAGAATATCCCCGCTCGTTCTCGCTTTATTTACTGCTTTGCCAGTGACGAAAGTATGGGCAGAGGTCATGCCTGTGGCAACACAGGAAATAGAAAAAAACGTGGAATTTGATCCGTCGTTTCTTAACCTGGCTAACAATACTTCCGTTGATTTATCGCGTTTTGCTAATGGCGCCTCTGCATTGCCGGGTATTTATCGCACTGCGGTTTATGTCAATAACCAGCTTATTAGCAACGAAGAAATTAAGTTTGTTGTACGTGATGACAAAACGGTTTTTCCCTGCCTAACACCCTCGCTGTTAAAGAATATTCCCTTTAATTATGAAAAGCTTCCGTCAGATGCACTGACTGCAGGCAGCGGTGGGCAAGAGTGTGTTGACCTGGAAAAACAACTCCCGGAAACCCAGATCAATTTTGATAGTGGTGAACAGCGCCTGGATATCACTATCCCGCAAATTTATATTAATAAACTGGCTCGTGGCAGCGTGAGTCCGGCATTGTGGGATAGCGGCGTACCCGCTGCGTTTGTCGGTTATAACCTTAATGGCTATAACAACCGTTCACGCGGTACATCAACAAATTCTTTTTATGCCGGATTAAATGCCGGGATGAATATCGGTGCCTGGTATTTACGCCATAACGGTTCTTATAACTGGATGGATAACGGGCCGAAGCAATACAACACTATTAATACCTATTTGCAGCGCGATATTCCTGTGTTGCAGGGTCGGGTATTAATGGGGCAATCAAATACCCCAGGACAGGTATTTGATACTCTGCCGTTCTCTGGTGTCCAGCTGGCAAGCGACGAACGTATGCTGCCGGAATCACAGCGTGGCTATGCGCCGGATATTCACGGTATTGCCCGAACCAACGCACGCGTCACGGTAAAACAGAGTGGCCAGGTCATTTATGAAACCACGGTCACGCCAGGCGAGTTTCTGATTAATGACCTGTATCCCACCGGCTACGGCGGCAACCTTGAAGTTACCGTGCATGAGGCTGACGGCAGTGAACAGACTTTCCTGGTGCCGTATGCTTCTGTGGCCCAACTCTTACGTCCCGGATCTTCACGTTACTCCGTGACGCTGGGCGAAGCGCGCAATGACAATATCCGCGGCAAACCTGCGCTTTATCAGGCGGTTTATCAACGTGGACTGACCAACGCCATCACCGGTTACGGCGGCGTGCAGGCGAGTCAAAACTATTATGCGGTGCAGTTAGGTGCAGCCTTGGGGACGCCAATCGGCGCGCTGGCGTTCGATGCCACTCAGGCGCGAACCCATTTGGGTAAGAGCAGCGATGAATCTGGCAGGGTTAAGTCCGGCAATACCCTGAGTGGGCAGAGCTATCAGATCAGTTACAGCAAAGCGATCAGCGAAACCAACAGCAACCTGTCGCTGGCGGCCTATCGTTTTTCTACTAACGGCTATATGGATTTTATGACCGCGATGCAAACGCGTGACGCGGTTTCTGAAGGAGTGGACCCGAATACCGTCTGGCGTGCAAAGAACCGCTTTACCGTTACTGCGGGCCAGGGATTACCGGGTAACTGGGGACAGTTTTATGCCAGTGGTTCAGTACAAAATTACTGGAATAAAGAGGGTAGCGATAGTCAGTTTCAGGTCGGTTACAACAACAGCTATAAGCGTCTGACCTATGGACTGACGATGAGCCGTAGCTTCTCCAATTACGGACGGGCGCAAAACAACTATTTGTTAAGTTTTAGTCTCCCGCTGGGACGTGCTGATAGCAGCCACACGCCACAGGTTCGCTTTGATCTTAACCATGACAACAACGGTCGCTATGGAGAACAGGCAACTATCTCCGGCACCGGTGGGGCGGAAAACCAGTATAGCTATGGCGTAACGGCAATGAATGCTAACCAGGGTGCAGGCACCAGCGGCTCGGTAAATGGACAGTATCGTAACCAGATGACATCGATGAGCGGAACCTATAGCGCAGGGAAACATTATCAGGGCGCTTCCGTGGGCTTGACAGGTTCGGTGATTGCTCACCCGGGCGGTGTTACGTTGACGCCTTATACCTCTGAGACGATGGCAATCGTCGAGGCAAAAGGAGCCAAAGGTGCAGCGGTATCTTCTTATCCGGGCGTGTATATCGACCGATTTGGCTATGCGGCGGTGCCTTACCTGAATCCTTATGCGCTGAACGAAGTCAGTATCGATCCGAAGGGCATGGCTAACGATGTGGAGCTGGAGAACACTTCGCAGAAAGTAGCACCTTACTCTGGTGCGGTGGTCATGCTGAAATATAACACTCGCCGCGGGACGCCGGTGCTGGTGACCTCAACGCTTAACGGCGAACCGGTACCTTTTGGCGCGAACGTTGTAGACAGTAATGGTAATAGCGTGGGTTCTGTAGGGCAGGGCGGACAGATTTATGCACGTGTAGAAAAAGAGCAGGGAACCCTTCGCGTTAAATGGGGTGATGCACCAGACCAGCAGTGTTCTGTGTCTTATCGTCTGCCGACTAAGGCGAAAAAAGATGCTGCACAGTTTGTAACGCGCTTTAACGCCGCGTGTGAAGGCGTTGCGGGTGCGATATCGCAAGGAGCGGGACAAATGGCACTGACAAATAAAGACAGTACTCCTTACGGTTGATAAAAACGAAATAGCACTGAGGTTAATATGAAACAACAGTTTGCCAGAATATTAAAAAATACATTACTTATTGCCTTTGCTTTGATGAGTGGTTCTGCATTAGCGATAGATTGTCATTATACTGCCCAGGCTTGGGGAGAAGGCGGGGATATGGGATCGATACCTGAGGATTCTACCGTCGATTTAGGCGGGATCACTATCTCTGTAGGGGAAGATATTCCGGTCGGCAGCGTGGTATTTACTTCACGCCAGTCCAGTATCGCAAATTTAACCAATGGGGTGGCATGTAATGCACCCTTTGATTTAACCAGCAATATTGATTATTTAACGAAGCCACTTCCAATTGCATCATGGTCGGGATCTCCCACCGTATATGAGACTGGAGTACCTGGATTAGCTGTTTACTTATCAACCTATGATAGTAAAAATCCGTTTCCTCAGCATTTGCCTTATATAAATAATGCACCTGGGGGAGGATTTAAGACTCAACGCACAGGGTATGACCTTAGTATCATAAAAATTGGACCGGTAACGCCCGGCATTATTAATGGTGCTCAGTTGCCAACGCTGCGGGAAACTATTCCAGCTAAGGCTGGTTATACCGGGCTGCCACTAACGCTTAAGACGCTGCGTTTTTCCGGTAGTCTGCTGATTAAGTCAGAAACCTGCATCACACCGGATCTGACGGTTAATTTAGGAAAATATGATACCAGTCAAATCGGGAGCATAGGCGCAGCAACTCCGTGGATTAACTCATCACTCCAGCTTAAAGATTGTCCGATATTTTACGGCTACTATCCGAAGGCGGCGGTGAACTGGCAAAGTGGTTCGGGTACGCTAAATCAGGGCACGGCAAATCGTAATATGCTTGGTCTTTCATTGCGACCGAATAACGGCATTATTGACGCTACTCAGGGTATTATGGCTATTGCGTCCGGCAGCAATGCGGCCAGCGGAATCGGTATACAAATTGCGTCTGGTGAGGTAAGTGGTTCGCCTGTGAATTTTAATTTTTCCCAGGAAAAACCCTACTACGCACCGTCAGGTGAAGGTAAAAATTATCGTCTCCCTTTAGTTGCACGTTATATTCGAACAGAAAAAGAAATAAAACCTGGTCAGGCGAATGGTAATTTAACTTTTACTATCACTTATAAATAATGGTTTAACTGGAAATTCAGGAGTGGTTATCAATATTTTCTGAATGAATTTATTTTCAGTCAAAGCGCCTCGTATACAATGCCTGGCGCTGACCTGAGGAAAAAGGGTATGTCAACGTATAGTTATATACTTCTTTCAGAGGATTTATTCCTTTGTCGAGCGATGAGCGATAAATCTTTAGGGTTGCCACCCATCAAGTGTCATGCCAGTGAATATTCATCAGCCGGTATGGAAACGCAAGAGAAAAAGCTTATCTTATTAATTGATAGTCGGCTACCCTCTAAAATTATTAGCCTGTGGCAAGGGATCTATACGAGTATCTATCGTTGCGTAACGCCTGTAATGTTAGTTTTTCCCATGAATGCAGGGAAAGAAAACTCAGGTGTAAGCTGCCACTGGATTGATATGACATCTACCATGCTGATGTTTAAACGCGAGTTGGAAAAAATAAATTGTGATATCCGATATGAGTTAAAAAACACCAGTGTATTCAATAATAGCGATATCCGGTTAACCAAAAGAGAAAGTGAAGTATTCAACTTTTTTATGTTGGGGTTTACCGTCAGAAAAATAGCAAAATTTTATAACCTCAGTGAGAAATCGGTTTATACACACCGACGTAATATCATGCAGAAATACGGGTTTCAAAACTTTAATAATTTTTATCGACATCTGATCAAATAATAGCTTGCTGCCGTCACTAAACGTGGACAGTAAGTTGTGATCCCTTCCCAATATCGGTGCCAGGATAAATCAGAGATCCGGGCCTGTTTGCAGGCTTCGGATAAATTCTGCCGGAGTCTGGTTATTTAACGAGGAATGTGGCCGGTATTGGTTATATTCCTGCCGCCAGTGCTCGATCTTCTCCTGAGCATCTTTGTAATGGTCAACTAAAACCGGACACGGATTTAGGCACATTGTTGTAATCGGCGTTCATATTCATTCGGCGATATATTTCCCAGCCGGTAATGCCGCCGCTTCAGGTTATAAAAACTGTCGATATAATCGATAACGTCTGCAATACCCTGACTTCGCGTTTCATAGCGACGGTAGTTAACTCGCTCTCCTTTCAGGCTGCGGAAAAACCTCTCTGTAACCGCATTATCCAGACAGTTGCCCTTGCGGCTCATACTGCCCGTCACATCAAGCTCCTGCTGGCATAATTGGAACTGAGCGCTGGTATACTGCGCCCCTTGATCGCTATGGAACACCACAGACCCTGTTGGTCGTCGTTTATTTACTGCCAACCTTAAGGCCCGGACGGTCAAGTCGCTGTCCGGTTTGTCTGAGAAGGCCCAACTCACTATTTTTCTTGAACATAAGTCCATGACGATAGCCAGATATAACCAACCCTGAGCGGTACGCAGATAGGTAATATCACCTGACCACCAGGTATTCAATATCTCTGGATTAAACTGTCTATTCAACAGATTAGCGGCAACGACAGCAGGTTTTCCACCGCGTGGATAGCGATGGCGCCCGGGGCGTTTAGCTACCAGTAATAAGGTTTTCATTATCTGCCGAACGCGGTATCTGCCCACGTTAAAACCTTGTTCTCGTAACTCGATGCACATACGCCGGCTGCCATATGTGGCATCCATTTCTGGACTGGTACAACAATCGCCGGCTGCTTGAGCGACTCGGGCACATCCCCCCGATTGAAGCAGAAAAAGCGTATTACGCTTCCATCGGGGAAAAGGATCTGGCAGCCTGAGTTCCCGGACTTAACTCTCTCCCATAAAACCGGGGCGGTTCAGCCATTTTGAGCTATGTCATCTTACCCAAAATAGTGTTTTCTTTTTTTATGCCTAAGACTACCACGTTGTTTTTCGTACT
Source organism: Serratia sp. JUb9 (assembly GCF_014298095.1). Classification (NCBI taxonomy): domain Bacteria; kingdom Pseudomonadati; phylum Pseudomonadota; class Gammaproteobacteria; order Enterobacterales; family Yersiniaceae; genus Serratia; species Serratia sp. JUb9. Next base: position 842,578 of record NZ_CP060416.1, read on the forward strand.
TGTCAGTATTGAGTATTAATTCGCCATGTGGATAATTTGTAACCATCGAAACTGGGAGGCGTAATGATGTCACCCGTAGGCTAAAAAGCATGATGTAGTGAGGGAATAACGATGAACCATCAACGTGAGTTGATCACTCCGGCCGTCTCCGCTTCTCCCGTGGCACGCTGTACTTTGATTAAAAAACTCGGAGGCTATGGCTTTATCGAGTGTTCACTACTGGTGAGTTTTCTACAACTGTTTTGTAATGAAGAGCTTGGTGTGATTGAACTGCAGTATATCAGGGATAAAGCTAGAGAATTCCTGGTTAAACATGATAATCAAAGCGATTATTTTTCTGCCATGAGACAGATTTCCCAAGACACTCATGATGCTATTACCCGTATTATTAAAGTACCACTCTGAATATTATTTGTCTGTTTCGCGGATGTCAGTGACTGATCGCCGGGCATAACAGATCTCTTAACGACCATGCCACCAATTAAAAATGGGGGCGCTGTAACAGCCGGGAATATAAATTTTTACTGAATGATATTATGGAATGTTTCTTAATTATATGAGTCTCTTCCCTATTTATAATGTCTAAATTTAATCACCTGTCTGTTTGTTAACTAAAGGTGAATTAAAAATGAAATGCATTGTTGGACGATTTTACAGTATTGTTCTTATTTATTTCCCCATGTTATTTTCCATGCCCACTTTAGCTAAATAGCTGCGCGGAATAGTAGATCACTTTGAGGGAACTCAGTCCGGATTGTGCGATCTGATCAATCGCTGAATATCCCAAATCACTAACCGGACTGAGCGATGCCGATCATAGCACCTATTCCCCGTGACGAACGACGCCTGATGCAGAAAGCAATCCATAAAACGCACGATAAAAATTATGCCCGCAGGCTGACTGCCATGCTGATGCTACATCGGGGTGACCGCGTCATCGACGTTGCCAGAACGCTCTGCTGTGCCCGTTCCTCCGTCGGACGCTGGATTAACTGGTTCACGCAGTCAGGTGTTGAAGGCCTCAAATCACTCCCCGCAGGGCGTTCCCGTCGCTGGCCTTTTGAGCATATCTGCACGTTATTACGTGAGTTGATAAAACACACTCCCGGTGATTTTGGCTATCAGCGTTCACGCTGGAGTACCGAATTGCTGGCAATAAAAATCAATGAGATAACCGGATGTCAGTTACATGCCGGGACCCTTCGCCGCTGGCTGCCATCGGCCGGGATGGTATGGCGCAGGGCCGCGCCAACTCTGCGTATCCGTGACCCGCATAAGGATGAAAAGATGGCGGCAATCCACAAAGCACTGGACGAATGCAGCGCAGAGCATCCGGTATTTTATGAAGATGAGGTGGATATCCATCTTAATCCCAAAATCGGTGCGGACTGGCAGCTACGCGGGCAGCAAAAACGCGTGGTGACGCCGGGACAGAACGAAAAATACTATCTGGCCGGAGCACTGCACTGCGGCACGGGCAAAGTCAGCTACGTGGGCGGCAACAGCAAAAGTTCGGCGCTGTTCATCAGCCTGCTGAAGCGGCTTAAAGCGACGTACCGGCGGGCGAAAACCATCACGCTGATCGTGGACAACTACATTATCCACAAAAGCCGGGAAACCCAGCGCTGGCTGAAGGAGAACCCGAAGTTCAGGGTGATTTATCAGCCGGTTTACTCGCCGTGGGTGAATCACGTTGAGCGGTTATGGCAGGCGTTGCACAACACGATAACGCGCAACCATCAATGCCGTTCAATGTGGCAACTGCTGAAAAAGGTACGGCATTTTATGGAAACCGCCAGCCCATTCCCCGGAGGAAAACATGGCCTGGCAAAAGTGGAGCGGTATTAGGCGCAGCTATTTAGTAAGGGAGCAAGTAACGTACTGAATAAACCGAACAAATGATTGGTTAAAGTTCAGATGGCTAATGAATTAGCCATCTGAATTACCTCGATAGTTATAAGGACTGCTATCCCCTGAGCTAACTTTTGTTTTTCCTGAATACCATCCGGGACCTAAATCTCCAAAAGCTTTATACTCAAAAGCGTCATCTCTATGCGTAGGAGGTGGAGAAAAAATCGAAAGTACTAAAAGTGAAATAGCTGTTATAAAAAGAGCTATCAGCAGGAAAATAATCCCACCAAGCGCTAAAGCTACCAGCATGCATAGTGAAATAAAAATTAAGGGAGTACGGCCAACCCAGCTTGGCAGCTTATGATCATGTGCTTTAGCCACACAAAAAGCATCCCACCTCAGAATGGTACCTTTAATACGCTTCCACAGGCTCGCTATACGCATGCCACGTTGATAGGCGTGGTACTGCCTTGTTTCGTTCATCATCACTCCTTAACCAGATGATAACCTGACTTCATCCTAGCTCAAATAACAATCAATTGCTATTTTCCAGGTTCCTTAGGTGGCAGATGCACAGGTTTATTTTTCTGGGGGGGTATAGAGAATTATTGCACGGTAAGCTTGTTTTTTGAAAAGTTTGAGGTTAACTCTAGGTTTATTCTCTGCCGCTTGCATCGATATCAACTTGGCTATCTAACTGTATGAAATTGAAAGGATAAAGCGTGTCTATCTGGCAGGGAGGGAAGGTCTCTAGAGAGGGCAAAAGAGGGCTAAATTAACGTTAAATGTACGTGTGCGCTCGCATTCACAGTATCCTAGCTACGGGAAATAGGTGTTTATTTGTATCCGTTTTCTGAAAAAAACTATAACTGTAGTAATGAACATCGATGTTGATACAGGGTGAATTATTAATTTAAACACCCTCTATTATACTTTTTAATTGGCATTTTTGTTAGCTCAGAGGCATCAATCTGCAAACGTTTCTCCCGGAATGACGACTCGGTGACTGTCATCAATCATATTGATGATTACGCTACGTGGGCCTTCGCGCCACCGAAGGTCGGCGTAAAATTGAGTAAGTTGCTCTTCCATTTTTGACATACTTTGAAATTTTCGCACCAGATAATATCGTTCGGGATCGTGAAGTGAATTACCAAATCGTAATATATTCACGCCACATTGTCGATGTAGCGGCACACTCTGATTTTCCATAATATCGTGAAATGCGGCGCCTGTTCCAGGTTTTAACGTGTATTGGAGCACTTCGATTACTGTTGCCATACTGTTCATCGCCTCGCTTTCTGTGCCTGTTGTCATGGCTAGACTACTATGTATTAAGCCTGCGGATATGATGAAATTCCTTCTGCTTAGGTACCACTATACCGCAAAGCTCTCATCTTTGTGCTTCTATGTATCTACATGTTTAATTTGAAGTTTTAACCAAATTTCTCGCGGTGAAATGAATAATGATGGCCTTCGGTTAGTCAAAAATTTCTAATAATGCTGTTAATACAAACAGATTATCCTGCTGTGATAACTCATTTTAAAATGTTACTTCAAAGTTACCATTTGTATCTTTGTGTGTATTGTTTGCGCAATGATTAGGTGCTAGCTTTGTTTGACCCACAAAGATTGTGGTTGCTAAAAGTAACATAATTAGCAATGGAAGTATTTTTCCAGGGAAATGACAGGGAGCAACCACTCGCAATCAATAATGCGAGGTTTGCTATGTACAAAATGGATTTAGGAAAATTTAATGCAACACATCGACCTATTAATGATCGGCTGCGGCCCGTCAAACCTCTCTGTGGGTGTCGCTCTTGAAGAGTGTACTGAAGCCCATAATATTAGATCTTCCCTTATTATTGAAAAAGATGCTTCTGTTTGCTGGCATCGAGGAATGTTATTTCCCGAAGCACAGTCTCAGGTCTCCTTTCTGAAAGATTTGGTCACGCAGCGCGATCCAACCAGTCGATTCAGTTTTCTCAATTACCTGCATAAATCGAAACGCCTGGACAGCTTTATAAATCTGCAGACGTTTAACCCCTATCGTAAAGAGATTTCGGATTATTTGCAGTGGGTGGCAGATAACTTGGAAAAAACTCAGGTCGTCTACAACAGTAAAGTGACAGAGGTGTTGCCTGAACTAACGCCGGAAGGGGAAATAACCGGCTGGCAGGTGTTTGTTGAAGATGGAGAATGTTACCGCGCAAATCGCCTTATTTTCGGGGCAGGTCGCGACCTCAATGTACCAGCCGTTTTTGAAAATGTCTCACAGGATAATGTGATCCACAGCGCTAATTTCTTGACGGCTCTTGAACATATGAGTAGTCAAAGAATTAATAACATCGCAGTGATCGGTGGCGCGCAAAGCAGCGCCGAAATGTATCAATCCTGCATAGAGAATTTCCCGACGGCCAATATCACCATGATCATGCGTTCTATTGGATTGGTGAATTATGAAGGAAGTCAATTCACCAACACGTTATTCCAGAATGACTACATCAACACGTATTTCAATTGCGATAATACGACCCGTGAAAAAACCTTGACGGCCATGCATACCACCAATTATTCCGGTGTGGCGCCATCAACCTTGTCAGAGCTCTACCGTTTTCATTATTTGCAAGATATGCGCGGTGAAAACCGAGTTGCAATGTTGACGCAATGCGATCTTTTACATGCGGTAGACGATGACGGAGGTGTGTTGATCACCTGGCAAGATAACAAAACGGGCCACACTCATTCTGCACGTTTTGACGTGGTGTTGTTGGGGACGGGATATAAGAATAAGACACCGACACTATTCGAAAATTTGTCAAATCAACTCGATATCGAACAGATCTGTGTCGACCGTAATTACCGTGCTGTCCTGCCATATGCCCCCGGCGTCTCTCTGCATCTGCAAGGGGTTAACGAAAATACACACGGTATTGCGGATTCTTTGCTGAGTGTCCTGGCTTTCCGTTCAAAAGAAATAATTGACGACATCACGGACTGATTTTAGGGGAAATAAATGCATTCCTTCAAACCACTTGATCGCACCACTATGCGATTCGAGAACAATCTGCACGCTCAGCGTTTGATGCCGTGGCCCGAACTGAACGCACCGTTCGAAAGTTCATGGTGTGTTATCGCGCCCGGTGCGGTATCCACACCGCATGAACATCACGAGTACGAGATATTCGTCGCCATTAAAGGCGAGGCCTTCATCGTGTGCGAAGGTGAGAAAACTCGCTTTAAAGCCGGCGACACAGTGCAGTTCCCACCATTCACCCGGCATTGCGTGCTAAATGAAAGCCTTGAACCGTTTGAAATGTACAGCATTTGGTGGGATGCGGAGATGTCTTCGCGTTTTATTCAACGTCACCAACAAAAAAATCAGGTGTTAGGTCATGTCTAAAACCCTCGTTATTGCTCCGCCGCCCACGCCCAATGGCGATCTGCATGTTGGCCACATGGCTGGGCCTTATTTGGCCGGCGATATTTACGCACGCTACTTGCGTCTGATCGGAGAACGTGTCAATTACGCGACCGGTACTGACGACAGTCAAACCTATGTTGTCACCAGCGCCTGCAAGCTGGGTACGTCACCGGAGAATTTGTGCCGTCAGGCTGCCGATGACATCAGACAGAGCCTGAATGATTGGGGGGTTGCGCTGGATGGCTATGCCCAGTTCGACGATGGCTATAAAAAAATGGTGTACGCCTTTTTATCTCCATTGTATGAACAGGGCAAGTTCCGACTAAAAACTGTCAGACTTCCGTACTCGACACTCCGCAATACGTTTATGGTGGAGTCATTCGTATCCGGTGAGTGCCCGATTTGTCTGGCACAGTCCCGTGGTGGATTGTGTGAAAATTGCGGACACCCCAACAACTTTGACGGATTAAAAAATCCGGTGGCAACACTGCCTCCCTATGAATCGTTGGAGTGCAGGGAAACGAAGATCCTGGTGTTCCCGCTTGAAGAGTACAGAGCTGAACTGGAGCGTTATTACAGCGCGAAAAAAGGTATTTGGCGCCCACACATCCTTCAACTGATGACGGAGCTATTCAGTCGTGAATTGATCGATTTCCCAATTACTTACCCCATCACTTGGGGGCTGCCATCACATTTTCCCGGCACCGAAGGACAAGTGATCAACGCCTGGGCTGAAGGAATGCCGGCATCGATGTATTGCAACGCCTGTGGCGAAAACGATACGGCACCGACGGATGCAACCTGGCGTGCAGAAACTGGCAATCGCTTGGCGTATTTCCTCGGCTTCGACAACTCGTATTTTTGGGGAGTCACACATCTTGCTTTGCTGATGGCGCATGAGGGCAAGTACCTGTTGCCTGACACCATCGTGCCTAATGAGTTTTACGAACTGGAAAACGCCAAGTTTTCAACCAGCCGCGGTCATTTGATCTGGGCCCGCGATTTGGTGAAAACCCTGCCTCGCGACTATGCCCGTTTCTACCTTTGCCTGACTAGTCCGGAGCACAACCGGAACAATTTCAGTCGGGATGCCCTCAGTCAAATCCTTAACGAGCGGCTAATTGACGCCTGGAATGCGCTTGTACGGGCATACACTACGCAGCGCTGGGAATTGCGCCTGAATGACGATGAAGGCAATACCCCTCTGCTGGTTGACACCATGAATCAGCGCCTGACTCTGACTTGTCGTCTCGAAACGTTCAGTCAAAGCCGGCTGGCAGATTGGTGTCTGCACCATATTGGTCGCTTGCAGGAACTGGTTGCGGGGGAAAGCGACATCAGCTTGAAGGCGATCAATCAACAATTGCGGGTACTTGTCGACGGACTGGGGTTGATCATGATTGATCTTCACCACGCTATAGTGAATACCAACCCGCTGAACGGCAGTGAACAATGGGTCTTGCCAGAGCTGTCGCCGATCACCACTTTTTTCACCAAGAGTGGGTCACATGCGTCCTAACATCGCCATCATCGGTGCCGGTATTACCGGCGTCATGACCGCGCTGGCTTGCGCTCGTAAGGGCGCAAGCGTTGAGCTGTATGATGCCGCGGCAATTCCGAACGCCACCAATCTGTCGTGGGCGCATGGTCGCCTGTGGAAACATGTACACGAAAACAATGCCGCGTTGCAATCGCTGGCAGCCCACTCGCTTACTTTCTGGCGCCAATTCATCGGCACTGGCCATAAGACGTTTGGTTGCCAGACACAATCCATTCGTGTGGTAGATGACGCTGACTGTCGTCGCTTAGCGCAGCTTTATGACACCTTGTCGATAGGTTACGACATTCAGGATCCTGTGTTGTCGGTACAAAACAGCCTGTTGCGCTTGCCCAAAGCCAATCGGCGGATATTTGTCGGCCATGATGCCATTCTCCTCGATGCACAAAAGGTATATGCACATTTGTGTCAGGCGTTGGCAAACACAGATACGATCGTGTTGAAACCGCATACGCGCGTGGAGCTCAACACCATTCGAGAGGGGAGACATTTTAGCGTTAACGGCGAGCGTAAAAGTTACACTGCAGTGATTTGCACGGCGAGTCGCCCTCTCATCCGACACATTAGCCGATCAGGTTCCGTTCCGGTACCGCAATACCAGGTACACCTTGACGTGCACCTCAACGATGCCCGGGCGTACTTGTTAAAGCCAGTGCTGACGATGGGGGATGAGCATCGTTCATGGTGTGTGCCGTCGCCGGAGCGCCGGGTGCTGAAAGTGAGCGCAAGTCGATTTTCCTACCCGATGCCACCAGACAGTAACGGCCTGCAGGCGTGTAAGCAGTATTTGCTTGACCGGTTGCGCGTCAAATATGACCAGGTGGATGTTGCCGTATCGCCCTACTTTGAATTGCCGACTGAAAAGCGGCAAAACACCGCTTATTGGGGTCGGCATGACATCACCGGATGCATTGCCGTTGAAGCGTGCGATGCCTCTATTTTCAAGATCGCCCCGGCGTTGTCCGAGCAGATCAGTCAGTATGTCATTCACGGAGTTAACGAATGAGCAATGAAACCATTTTGCTGAACGTCACTACTCGCCAGATCAGCAAAAGAAACGAAAACTTAATCCTTGCCGCGTCGCTGGTTTCCACCCTGGGAAGTGGGATACTCACCATCGCCAACGCGCTGATCATTTCACAGAGTATGGGAACGGCGAAAGCCGTGGGCACACTGTTCATCCTGATCGCATTGCCGCAAGCTTTCTTCTCGGTGTTGTTCGGCAAGTTGTCCGATACCTGTGACAGAAAGAAGATCTGCATTATCACCAACGTGGTCAATGCGGTCATCGTCATTGGTGTTTTAGCCGGCATCAATACATTCACCGATCCCTCGATGGTCATTTTTGTCTGCAGTTTTATGCTGTCCATGACGATGGCCATGTTCTTCCCGGCCAATAACGCCATCATCAAAGACTCTGTAGAGTCGAGCAGAATGGCTGCATTCAATGCCAAACTCGAAATGGCGGTGCAAATCGGTGCTTTGACATCGGTAGCTATCGGTGGGTTCCTCATTCAACTAATTGGTGTGGATTTCGTGTTTGTGCTGAACGCCATCACCTTCTTCGTCGGTGCAGTGCTGTTTTTCATGCTGGTGCCTCGTGGACAGGAGTCTGATGAGATGTCCGAAGGCGACACTCCCTCAGAATCTGTACCGGGGGCAACCGTGTCTGCCGTAAGAAAACCTTGGCTGATGTTGCTGTATGGCGTCGGCAACATCATTGTAACGGTCAGCAATATGCTGTTGGTGCTGTTGGTCACTAAACACTTCGCCTCCGGCGCCGGCGTTTTGGGCGTGGTTGACGCGCTGGCCGGCGTGGGGGTGGCCATCGCCGCCGCCATGACACCGTTCCTGCAGAAGCGTTTTTCCTTACTGACGATAGTTATGTTCGGCTACGTGGCGAATGCGGTATTTATCGCCCTGCAGCCGCAATTTACGCTGCCGTGGCTGATGGTCTTCTTCCCGCTTGGCGCGGTGTGTTTTGGTCTGGCGCGCATCTCGTGCCGCACTCTGATGTTCAACACCATCCCTTCTCATTACACCGGCCGTTTCTTCGGCTTCAGCAACGCGATTGGACTGACGTCAGCCGTCGTATTGACCTACGCCATTGGCGAGCTGGTCGATAGCACCACAGTACTTGCCGGATATGTGGCGCTGGCACTGGCGGTGGCCTTCCTAGCGCTTCTGGCATCAACCCTGGTCTTTAAAGGAAAAACAAAATGAAATTATTGGCGATTGAAGTCGGGCAATTTGGCGATTACTACAATTCGCGTTACCAACAGGTGGAGCAGTACGGTATTGAACTGTATGTCCTGTCCGGGTTGGCTGACAGCGATCACTGGCATGCCGGGCGGTTTTTTATTTCCAACAGTATGAATATCAATGACTTGACCTCACTTGCCGCTCAGCTGCATCAGGATTTTCACTTTGACGGGGTGTTCACTTTCGCGGAAAACAGCGTGATCGCCACGGCTATAATCGCCGACGCACTGCAACTGCCGAGCATCTCGGTCGAGGCTGCGGTAAAAAGTCGCAACAAGATCGCTATGCGCGAAGCCCACCGGGCCGGGCAGGCCCCTCACCCAGAATTTCGTTTGACATCGGCGCTGCCTGAAGCACTGGAAGCGGCGACTGCACTCGGTTATCCGGTGATCCTCAAGCCTACACTGGGTTCGGCCAGTCAGTTTGTCTATCGTGTCGACACACCTGAGCAAATGGCTGAGTTCTTTCCTAAGGCCTTGATCGGCATCTCAGAAATGAGCCAGTTTAAAAATGAAGGGATCACGGATGTGCTGGGCCTCAACTCGTTGCTGGTAGAGTCGTATCTGGATGGGCGTGAATTCCTGATCGAGGCCTATATTTGGGACGGTGTCACGGTGCTGGGCTCCATCGTCGATCGTGTCACGCTGGAAGGAAACTCATTTGATGATGATGTTCATCACACGCCGACCGATCTTGATGGCTTGGAGCTGAAGCGTGTGCACGAAGCGGTGCATGCCGGCGCCGTGGCTCAGGGACTGACGCGCAGTGTGATGCACGCTGAGATCCGATTCCATCAGGGGGAGCCTTATATCGTAGAGATTGCCGCCCGGCCCGGTGGTGGCGGACTTGATTTTATGGCCCGGATCTCTGCTGGCTATTGCCCAATAAAAGCGGTCATTGATATGGCTATTGGGCGGAAGCCGGACTACCTGTGTTATGCACCAACCGGTAAACATACGTTCGCGCTTTGCCTGATCTCTGCGCCAGGGCGCATTGACACCATCAGCGTCCCCGAACACATCATGCAGGATCCGAACACCTTCATGCTGAAAATCATTTCGCCGCTCGGTAGTGTCATCAAACGCCCGCCGTTGGGGAACGACATTATCGGTTTCTTGGGCGTTAAGGGTGACAGCCGACAAGAGACAGAAGAGAAAGCCATGAATTACAGCCAGCAAGTGGTTGTGACGACACGATGAAAAAAATCGGATTGGCGATTGCGTTAGGGAAAGATGCCAATAGCCATACTCAAACCTTTATTGAGGCTATTAATTATAGCCTCAAGTATTTCCCTGAATTCAAAAAAAACACGTTGAAAATTGTCAACGATGAAAAATCGAAAACAGGAGGAGAACGTGCCGCTATTGAATTAATTGAATGGGGTGCAGAGGTGGTTGTTGGTCATTTTTCCAGTTTTGCAGCACTGGCGGCATTACCATTATACGTCCGTCAATCCATCCCTTTGATATTACCGGCCTCGACAGCATGTGAGTTTTACGAGTTCAACAAAATTAACAAAACCGAGGTGTTGAAATACCAAAAAGATGATGCAGCCTTGATGGCCTATTGCATTGATGACAGCATTATTAACAGTCAGGGCGGAAACGTTTATGCGGTGGTGCAGAATAACCCTTATGCAAATCGGATGATGGGCCACTTCCCTCAATTGGTCGATGTTCGGATTATCCGAGAACTACCTGCTCGAGCCGAAAAAGGAGACACGTTTATTATCATTGGATTCAGTGAGTTTGCGTCGAGCATCATCAAACAACTGTCTCAAACACAGGTCTATAGGATCCTGCTGGTTGATGACTCAGATAGTGTTGAAGCACATAAATCATGTATTCTACGGCCTCAACGACTGTCGCGTGTTCGCTCGGTATCACATATTTCTCAGCATAGTATGAAACGCCCGTACTGGAACGAAACTTTGCTCGCACTATCGCTGGCTAGCGGCATTACGCCGCAGCCCGAAGCTGCAAACGGAGGGAGATTAAGTTTCAATACCTACCTTGGATTACAGGACTTCGATAAGCACAACTGCTACGACGATTGCATACTGATATCCGAAGATGTGGACTAGACAATGAGCACGAAAGAATGGTTTGGCATCGTTCTCTTATTAATGTATTGGAAACAGGTAACACATTACTGTTAGGTACGACATCTTTGAAATAGGTAAAGCGTATCTATCAGCCTAGAGTGAAGGAATCTAGAGAGGAAAAGGGCTGGCTAAAATTAATGCCTCATGTGTCATGATTGGTAAAAAAAGTGATCATGATGTACAAAGATGTCCGATATTAAACTGCCCTTTTTCTGCACTCAGTGATGGGGTGACGCTCTTTGAAGTATGCCCACAAGTACTTAGGGTGTTTAGCTTTAACCAACTCAGTGAGCTCTGGCATAATTGTAGCGTTCCTTGAAGGCAACGTCGCCGGCAGCCAGGTCGACGTTCACCTTACCCATATCCTCTTTGGACAAGTTGGCCAGGTTGCATGAGTGGGTCATCGTCAGGCCTCCATATTTCTCAATTTCTCATTGTAACTCATCGCTTTGCTGCTCCTGCCTGATTTCTCCCTTGTCATAGTAAAATTCTTATTATTATACTGTATGTATGAACAGTTTATTCATAAAGGTGAGCTATGTATCTGATGGCTTATACCGCCCTTGAAATGCAAGCAGACCCGCAGAAGAAGAGGGCCGGTGTCCCGATTTTTGGTGACGGGGTATCGTGTGGCTTCCCGTCGCCGGCGCAGGACTATGTCGAAAAACGCCTGTCGCTGGATGACTTCTTTATCCACTACCCGGAGAGCACATACCTGGTTCGTGCCGAGGGTGATTCGATGCGGAACGCCGGCATTCGTGACGGAGATCTTCTAGTTGTCGAGTGCATTCGCCAGGCGCGCCACGGTGACATTGTTATTGCGGCCGTTGACGGTGAGTTCACCTGTAAACGACTCCAGTTGCTGCCGATGCCGGCATTGCTGCCGGCCAATCCGGAATATTCACCGATCCCCCTGACGGAGGATGTCGACACCGTAGTGTTTGGAGTTGTACGCCATCTCGTCCACAGCTTTAAATCACGGGATTCCTGACCATGTTTGCCCTGGTTGATGTCAACAGCTTCTATGCATCCTGCGAGACCGTATTTCGGCCGGATCTAAGGGGGAAACCAGTCGTGGTTTTGTCCAACAATGACAGCTGTATTATTGCGCGATCGGCTGCCGCCAAACGGCTCGGATACAAAATGGGGGACCCCTGGTTCAAGGTGGCCAGGGAGGCCGAGCGCAGAGGCGTAGTGGCCTTTTCCAGCAATTATAGTCTGTATTCTGACATGTCTGACAGAGTCATGACTATTTTGCAGCAACTGACCCCTCGCGTCGAAATATACAGTATTGATGAGGCATTCTGTGATCTCACTGGGATGAGAAGGCTGACCGCGCTGGATGAGTTCGGCCAGCAGCTGCGTGAGCAGATACGGCGCCGCACGCATCTGACAGTGGGAGTCGGGATCGCACCGACGAAGACGCTGGCCAAGCTGGCCCAGTACGCCAGTAAACGTTGGCCAGCGACAAAGGGGGTCGTTGACTTGAGTTGCCGGCAGCGCCAGGAAAAGCTGATGGCCCTGGTGCCGGTAGAGGAAGTCTGGGGGATTGGGAGGCAGTTGGCCAAAAAGCTGCAGCTGATGGGTATCGATACTGCGCTGAAACTTTCCAGACTCTCGCCGGTATTCGCACGCAAAAACTTTTCCGTTGTGGTTGAAAGGACCGTTCGGGAGCTAAACGGAATATCTTGCCTGGGCCTGGAGGAGTTTGCGGCGCCTAAAGAACAGATCATTTGTTCCCGTTCTTTTGGTGAAAAACCAACAGATGAGGACAGCGTGCACCAGGCAATTTGCGCACATGCTGAGCGTGCAGCTGAAAAGCTACGGGCTGAGCACCAGTATTGCAAGAGGATCAGTGTTTTTGTCAGCACCAGCCCATTTGCTGAAAATGAGGTGTTTTATAAGAACCAGGCTTCAACTGAATTAGCCGTCGCAACTCAGGATACCAGGGCTATAATTGGGGCGGCAGTCAAAGCGTTAGAGGCCGTATTTATTTCGGGGCATCGTTATCATCGGGCAGGTGTTATGCTTAGTGATTTTCGCAGCAGTGCTGTGTCACAACTGACGTTATTTGACGATTTCAAACTACATCGAAATAGCGATAAGTTAATGACATTGCTGGATGGGTTGAACAACTCAGGGAAGACGAAGGTATGGTTTGCAGGACAAGGGATGCATAATGACGATCCTGGTTGGAAAATGCGTAGAGAGAAGTTGTCTCCTGCCTTTACAACCAGATACTCAGACATCCCAAAAGTTAGTTGCTAATATATAGCCGCTAAGTAAATTGTTATACATAAGAGGTTGGATCAATGAAGAGTAGGGAAACGGTACTAAGGCCTAATAAAATCATTTATTTGCAGTATGTATTCCTTTTTGGGGTTGCTATTTCCTGTCTTTTTTCTTCTGAATCAGGATGGTTTTCAGTATTTATATTTATAAATATGTTTGGTTTTGTTGTATCGATAATGACTCCATCCGCTAGGCTAATGACTAGGAAGTTTCTCGAAAGAAGAGTTCGTAAAAATAGAATAAAAATATCCAGGTATGAGAGTTCTCTTTTATGTTTGTATGCTGCAACCGTGCTTATGGTTGTTTATTTGATGCTGACTGAATGTTACTTGATTTATGATTACCCACTAGGTATTTTGTTTGTTTCTGTTTTCTTAATGATTGTTTCTGCTTATTTGTATATATTAAACCCAAAGGGGGAGGTGGATGACTCTAAAAAGCGGGTTATTTGGGTGGCAAGAATTATCTCTTTGGTTATTGTTTACTGTATTTATTCTTTCTCAAAATACAAAACAATGGAGTATATGGATGTAACATATGAATTCGCATCGTCAAGAATAATTACATATGTATTTTTTATTGTTGCTCTGGCTTTTCTTTTGTTTTTGCTCTCTGGTTTTATCTATATTTTTATTATATGTTTCGAAAATAAATCAGTGGAGGGGATGTTTACTGGAAAGAACGGGAAGGTGCATTATTTCTTGCGGGCCCGGTATGATGCTTTGCCTATTGCATTCCCATTGGCCGTATTGATTGTTCTAATTTCCATTCACCTGGTGAAGCATAAGAATGAAGTTGAAACTTCCTTCATGAAGGAGTCAATCGAGTTAGATTCCTCTGCTAGGTTTTATTGTGGTGGGGAGTACAAAACATTTCGTCGCGGATTGACAGCGAGATTTGTTAAAGTTACCGATAATGATTATAGGGCTTTCATTTTTAATGGTGAAAAAATAGAAGCATACAGACTTTCATGCATAGATGCTTATCCATATTACAAACTTAACTATATCCTACATGATGAGGTTGATGTAAGAGTACAAATGAGAGTCGATGAGTTAATTACTGATATTAATCATATTCATACGGGGAAGTCCAAAAAAGGTAAAGAACCACTGTTTTCATCTTATTCAACATCAAAAAATTGAATGAAAATAGATATGGGTAATTGACTGTAATCAGGAGGATCGCTTACCCTAGCCGAGCTGTATCGTCGTCCTCGGACGACCATCCAATGTCTCAGCACTCTGTGAGAGACGCCTTCGGGTGAGTGCCATCCAATGTTTCATGTGACCTGTGAGAAACGCCTTCGGGTGGTCACAATATCCTCGTAGCCTGGAAGAGGATGCCCATGTGGCGGTACCTCCGTTTACCCTTTGAGAACGGAGATCACGACTGTGATGAAGGTTCATTAACGACTCAACCGCGCCAGTCCTGGTACGGTTCCTTTCACCAATAACGTATGTATTACGTCTTTCAGCGATAAAGCTCGCCACGGCGAGGTTTTACGCTTCAACGTTTTGATTCTTTTATCTTTTATGACGTGTTGCTGACGATGCGACTTTTGAACGCACGTATAAGGCCATTTGGTACATTTGGCCGCTTACGTGAGTATCATTAGGAGCAGAGGAGCGCGCGTCACTTGTGAAGTGGCGAAGACACTACCAAGTGACGCGCGTAGCGCATAACGTCTCAACCCACGCACGACGTGGCTTTCAACGTTTTACTACCATCTGACCAACACGTAGTCCGTGTCAGTACGGTTTTAAACACTCATTCACTTCAACGTAATTACGACGGAAAACACCGTTTTGAACGTTTCACTATCTAAAAGGAGGAAATCGACTCGGTATCGATGGCGACACTACGAACAGTAGTGTGTGGAAGCAGTCTGACGAACGTCAGCCCGGCGTAAGCCGCGAACAGGTCAGAGACCTGGGGAGCTTCGAAATAACTCAACATTTCGCCGCCCCGATGCACAGATACCAGTCGAGACGCAGGAAGCGCAAAAGTAACCGTGTCGTCGGGGTTGAAATTATCGGGATACAGATCCGTCTGCTTTGTGGAAAGCAGAGGGGTGTGTATCCCGT
Organism: Serratia sp. JUb9; assembly: GCF_014298095.1. Taxonomy (NCBI): domain Bacteria; kingdom Pseudomonadati; phylum Pseudomonadota; class Gammaproteobacteria; order Enterobacterales; family Yersiniaceae; genus Serratia; species Serratia sp. JUb9. Next base: position 858,156 of record NZ_CP060416.1, read on the forward strand.
GGGAGGAGAAGTTATGTCAAAGCTCAGCAAGCAGCTGGTTACGCTCGCCCGCCAGGGACGAGGAAGTTTTAAAACTGTCGCAGACCGTTCGAGAATAGCAGAGCGTTTTTCTGAACGCCTTGCAAAATTAAATATCCAAATCCGTGATGTAAAACACGTCAAGACGTCTCATATCGAAAAGTATATTAGTAGCCGTATGGCTGAAGATATATCAAAACGCACACTTCAAAATGAAATGGCAGCGGTACGTTCGATCATGTCAGTTGCAGGACGGAATAAACTTGCTGATCCTTCGCATGAGAAATTGAGTAACCAGGCATTAGGTATCTCAGGGGCAAGTCGCGACGGAACTAAAACAGCGCTTCCGGATGATAAGTTGGCCGCAATTGTTAGCTATGCGTTTAAAAAAGATGAGGGCGTAGCAATAGGTGTGCAGTTGTCCCGTTACCTGGGATTGAGAACAGAAGAAACAGTCCAGTCTGCCAAGTCACTAAAAACCTGGAAGCAGGCCATTTTGAATGGCAATGATAGGGTTAAGGTCATTTTCGGGACGAAAGGGGGGCGGGCCCGGGAAACAACAGTATTTAATCGCGAGAAGGTCTTGTCCATTTTGAATAAGGCGATAAAGCATTGTAGTGAGAATAGAGGGAAGCTGATTGATAAGCCATCTCTGCATACGGCAATAGAGCGATACAGAAATATCGTACGTGAGGCTGGTATGACTGGAAAGGATGCGCCCCATAGTTTGAGATATGCCTATGCCAGGGATGCTGTAACGCATCACGTTAAAAATGGCATGAGCAGAGAGGAAGCAAATGCATTGGTCTCGATGGATTTAGGTCACGGGGATGGTCGGGGACGTTATATTCGACAAGTCTATTTTAAAAATGATATTGAGTAAGTAGTGTTAAACGGTCGCAGCTCACACAGGGCTGCGACCTCTAAAATGTAATTCTAAATGGATAATGTTGCTGTCTTAATTACTGTATTTTTCCACTTCTTTATTTAAACTTGCAATATAGCGCTCAATTTCATTTGTGATGTCACTTAGAAAGTTATCTTTTAATAATACACCACCAAAATCATTTACGGTGATTAAAGAGTTTGACATGGCCCTGTTTAATGCATTTATCGTTCGCTTTTCACTAGGGGTTTTCTTTGTGGACTTATTGATGATTTGTTTATATTCAGTATAAATACCATCTCCGTGAGCCATAATGTTACGGAGTATTGTAAGATGGTCGACATCAACAATACCTTTTGCTCCAATCCCCTTCTTTAGAACCTGATGCGTTTTTTCCAGAGTTCCTTTTTCTAGCTTTTCAGTATAACCACATAAATCAAGCATCAGTTTTACGCATTCATTCATACGGTGTTCGAAAAGACCATAGATTGTAAGAAATGCTGAGCGTCGAGTGAGTTGGGTAATTAAATATATATATTCATTTTTTACTTCATCACGATCGAGACCAATACATGATCCGTAAGTGTAACAGGTTCGTTCAAAGGTGTAAGGCACTCCATGTTCATCTTCTCCATAATCATCATACACCTCTTCTAATACAGCATCAGGCTTACAGACCTCATCTACAGCTCGTTTGATATTGTATTCAGCCTGTTCTGCCAGCATTTTCATAACAGATATTGCTGATGTTGCATCCCAAAGTTCAACACAAAATCTATTTCTAAGTTTTGCCATAATTATATCCTTCTAAGTTTAATGGCAGGTTAACCAGAGATTATTGGAAAATTTAATCATTTTTGTATCCCATTAGTAATGTAAGAGTATATCGTTTATCTGGGGGGTTGACACATCTCAGATTTGCTCTGAAAATGAACAGGCTTACTCGTTGTCTTCGGACAACCAGCCAATGCTTCAGCACTCTGTGAGAAGCGCCTTCGGGTGAGTGCCAACCAAAGTTTCAGCGGTCTGTGAGAAATGCCTTCGGGTGACTGCAAATAGCCTCGTAGCCTGAAAGAGGAAGCCCCAGTGGCGGTAACCCTGTTTAACCTTTGAGAACAGGGATCACTTAACGGTGATGAAGGTAATGACAGATGTACTGACGATTGCGATTACCGCAGTCCAATCCCCCGGGGAGATACCTTCCCCTCGGGCTGGTGTCTCTTCATTACAGGAGATACACCATGTCTGCTTTTACTTCTTCAGCTGTTCCTGATTTCATCTCAACCCTGCACCGTGTCATAACGACCGTCCAGCGAATATCTTTTCGCATGGCGCCGCCGCGGTTTACTGACTGGTACGTCAATGCAGCAGGTAATTTTGCCGTTCGCGCGCATGTTATCTGCAGTGATGATGGTTCGGTCAACGCGGTACTGACGTTCCGCAAGGGTTGGTACAAAGGTGAATATACCTACGTAAGCACCCGTGTTGCGTTGCCTTGCAAACATACCGAGCGCAGAAAGGCCTACCGGCTCGCCTGTCAGCAGGCCGAGCATCTGGCCAGGCTGCGTTACCGATTCTAAAGCGCTTGCTTTAACCACTTATACCCTGACGGGGATTTATACCCGTCTGGGGATAGATCCTCCGCTTCAACATTTGAAAGAGGATTATCCTATGAATGGTATTTCACTTGTCACCGCCGACAGTAATGAATGGCATTACATGTGGGCAGAATTAGCCAAACGGGCAGCAAACCGTGAACTGCCGGATCCCACTATCGCTGAGAATTTTGGTGAAGTGTGGCAGTACATGGAGACGCAAGAAGTTAGCTCATTTTGGTTGGGAAAACGCCTGTTCCATTGTTTCATGCATAGGCTGCATCCAGTCAAAGGGGCTGAATATCGGCTCAAGATACCGGCAAGCCGGGGTTTTGAATCTGCTGATTTGCAGCCTGCTTTTCAACGTTAGGGCTCGCCTGTCAGCAGGCCGAGCATTTGGCCAGACTGCGTTACCGTTTTTAAAGCGGTCGCTTTAACCCCCCTATACCCTGACGGGATTTACTCCCGTTCAGGGGGTAAATCCATCTTACAAGAGGATTTACCGATGAATACGCACATTAACTTCCGCACGAATGTTTTCGACCTCAAGACATCACAGGACGTGCTTTTCTACCTTTGCGCTATTGAAGGTGAACTGTATACCGCAAGAGCCTATCGACGACTCGGGCTCGATCAGGAGCGGGATGAACCTCGTGAACTGACCGACCTGGAGAATAAGGTTATCAGTATTGGTGAGGCTTTCGGGTTCTTTCTCTACTACCTGCAGAGGGATAGATTGCCGACGTTGTCTGATGCTGGCCGGGAAGTCTTGAGCAACCTGGACAGTCTTGGCAACGACGCCCACAAAGAAGCGTGGGCGTGGAGTTTGTCCTACGGCAAGGTTAACGGTGAGGCTGATGAGGCCATTGCGGCGCTCGGTTTCTGAATTTGAAAACAATGACATTGCGACGGCTATACCGTGGTCGACGCCCAACCCTGTCGGGGATTTATTCCCGCCAGGGGATAAATCCCCCACGTGCGAGGATTTATCCATGAATACCACTATCGATTACCTGAAAACCCCTCTCGATATGCTGCGCTACCTGTGCCTGCTCGAAAGCGAGCTGATGAGCGCCCGAGCGTTCCATCGGCTTGGTTTTGATGTGGAGCGCGATCCGGCAAGCGGTATGACGCTCGTTGAGGTTGCCGTTCATAGCGCCGGCTTTGCGTTTGGGTATTTCCTGTTTGCTCTGCAGAAGAGCGGGTTACCTGCACTTCCCGAAACCGGAAAGGATGTGATGAATGTCCTGGACAAAATAGGGAAGGAAGTTAACGCGTCAGTCTGGGAGCGCGCTGTGGCGGAGGGTAAACGTGACAGAGAGTCTGACGAAGTGATTGCTGCGCTCGATACAGCGTATTGAGGTACGGCGATTTGCGTAACACGTAAGCAGTACACCCTGACGGGATTTATTCCCGTCCGGGGGATAAATCCCCCCATTTTTTGTTTCTGGAGGATTTATCGTGAGCACTACTGTGTATTTTGACGCACCACCGTCCCAGGACGCGTGGATTGATTTTACCCTGGCGGTGACCGAGATGTTCTGGTTGCTGCCGGCATCTGCAAGACCTGCAGGTATTGATGTCGCGGGGCAGCTGTTTGCCGGCGGCGCATTTGCTGGCCCTGGTATCCGCCTGTCTTCATGGCCGGCCGATACCCTGCCCGTGCAGGAGATTGTCCCCGGGGATGAGGCGTCGGATTTCTTTAACCGCCTGGTACTCATCCTGATACACAATCTGTGTCCTGGATGCGTGCGCATTGAGCGGGAGCTCTCCAGCCAATCAGGTTGGGAACAACCGCTGATATGGCTGCGTCATCATCTGCAGCGTCCGGCGCTTTCAGCTCCGGGATACGTTGACGCTGCGGCGATGGGGGATCGCTCTATCTGTTTGCACCTTGAACGGTATCGGGACAGTTTGTGTAATGCCGACCTTCCGTACCACTGGCAAGTGATTACGTGGATGGATGAGGTGTTATCCCAACGCAGAAAGTTGACTCAACGCGTCGCCTGATTAAGGCGCGCATTTTACCCGGCAGGGCCTCCCTGCAGGGGAGCTCCTGCCTGTTTACCGAGAGGAGTGACCCATGGGGCTTGATATCGACTTTTTCCGTCAGCGTAAGGCTGACTATTCAATGTTGCCGGTAAACGGCGACTGGACACCTGTTGGTGACTGGGTGCCGTGTTCACCAGCGTGGCTGGAGGACGGCGGTAACTGTGAACAGGCGCCGCGAATATACAACCACAAAACGTGTAATCACTACCATCCGCCGCTGCTGGTTAACACCTGTCATTTTCGCGGGTTTACTGCGTTGATGCATTGGGTGGACAACAGTGTCGGGGACGTCAAAAGCGGTGAGCTGATGGCGTTCGACCGCAACGACGTCCAGATGCTGCAGATGCTGTTGTCACGATTGAATGAAGCGAACTGCCATGAGGAGTTCCCCGATGACTCTCGCGACTACGGCGATGTGTACTGGATGCTTGTCGACTCACTGAAAACGTACGTTAACAGCGTACTGACCGGCTTCGATTTTAGCCGGGATCACCTTTACTTCCGGGCATCGTGGTAACACCACCGCGCTGGCCATAACGTTTTATTTCCCTGGAGGGGTTTCCCCTCCGGGGGAAGTCGTCTCCGCTTTTTCTTTTTAAGGAGACTTAACATGTTGCACTTTGACCCTGAGGCATTGCGCCTGGTCGTAGCCGAAGTTAAGGCCAACCAGTGCGAACTGGCGTTGGCCAAAGACGACGGTGTTTACCTGATATCAGCAGTGGCCGAACGTGGCGATACGGGCCGCGTGAAGCACATAGCATATGCCGACGGCTGTCATCCGGAAAAGGATGACGCCTGGTACGAAACCTCCCGCGTGTTGGTGGGAGGCGACGACTTTTGTGAGCATCTGCAACTGACCGACGAAAGCATGGAACGAATACTTTCAGACGGCTTTGAGCTCTGGATACACGTGCTGCACGACCAGATCCATGTGCATGCGTCACCCGTCATCTGGGTGCCGGTGGCCGAGTACCGTCATATCATTAACCGCATGCAGCGCCTGGCCCATGTCCATTACCGGGCATGTGTCGGCAACGCGGAGTACAAACGCTGGCGCGTCAGCGCCATCGACCTGCTGGCGACAGCCAGTCATACCGACGCTAAACGGGCGAAGCCGGACGACAGGGAGGAGTTCCTCTCGATGTTCGAACGTCTGTATCACCTGGCCGACACGGTTAATGCGGAAGGAGCGATCCGTTTCCCCGCACGTTAATCGTTAACCTATTCTTTGTCCCCTGGGGCGTATTCTTCGCCGCCAGGGGAGGAGTGCGCCTTATTACTGAGGAGTCTCCCATGAAAAAGACATCATCATCACGGCCAGCGAAAAAACGGCCTGAACGTCCCGACCTGTATCAGCAGGTGACGGACAAAATCATCGCCGCCATCGAGCCCGGTACGCTGCCCTGGCGCAAGCCGTGGCAGACGGACCGCTCCCGGATGGCACAGGGTTCGGTAATGCCGCTCAACGGCACCACCGGTAACTTTTACAGCGGCGTCAATGTGCTGCTGCTGTGGTTGTCTGCCTGTGACCAGGGTTTCAGCGCTAACCGTTGGCTGACTTATCTGCAGGCGGAAGCCGCCGGCGGCCACGTGCGTGCCGGCGAGAAGGCGACGCTTGCCGTGGTCTTCAAACCCTGGGAAAAGGATGCGAAGGATGCCGACGGCCGGCAGCTGTTTGACGACGAAGGGAACGCCCTGAAGGAGCGTGTCCCGATGCTGAAGCCGCTGTACCTGTTCAACATTTGCCAGTGCGACGGACTCCCGGATGACGTGGTTGGCGCATTGCCGGCAGACACGCCGGGTGAGGACGACCCACAGGTTGATGAGCGAATACAGACGCAGGTCAGCACGATGGTTGAGGACTGCGGTGTTCACCTTCAGCATGTTTACCAGAACAGGGCGTTTTACACCCCGAGCCATGACCTGATTGTGCTGCCGGAAGTCCGGCAGTTTAAGACGGAAGCGGACTACTGGTCGACGTTGCTGCATGAGCTGGTGCACAGCACCGGTCATGCGACACGTCTTAACCGGGAGGGGATAACGTCTTCTTCACGTAAGCGGGGTGACCCGGTCTATGCGTTTGAAGAGCTGGTTGCCGAGCTGGGCAGTGCATTTCTCTGTGCCCGGATCGGCGTTGCCGGCGACGTCCAGCATGAGAACTACCTGGAAGGGTGGCTGAAAATCATGAAGGAAGACAAACGCGCGCTGTTTCGTGCGAGCAGCCAGGCGCGTCAGGCGACCGAATTTCTGTTAATGCCAGCGGCAGAGACAGAAAAGGTAAAGGCTGACGCCGCGAAGGCGGCTTGAACGGGGAAGCATGATGACCGAGGAACAACACCACTGGCAGACCGTTGCCGACGCGCTTTTGAGCCGGCATTACGGGATGACGCTGAACGACACGGACCTGTGCGAAGAAGTCTGCGTCATTGCCTTGCAGGAGGCCGGTCTACGGCCGTATGAGGCGATTAACGATCTGGCTGAGAAGTATGACCTCGAACGTATCGATGTCAGTGACTATCAGCAGCTGTCGCCTCAGATACGCCTGGCCCATGAGTTACGGGTTTTGCGCGAACTGTCTGGCCATTGACGGCGGTTGAGCCAACAGGCTGACCGCCACTGTTTTACACCTTAACCCAACGGGGGAGATGCTCCCCCGATGGGGGACGTCTCTCCTTTTTTCTTGAATGAAGAGGAGAACTACCATGTCTAACTGGTGCAAAAACCGTTTAGTTGTTACCGGCCAATCCGTGTTTGTCGACGAGCTGCAGCAGTGGGTGAATGGCCATGTCGTTCCTGACTATCGCCATGCCATCCAGCAAAGCTGCAGGATGTTCCTGGCAGGCTGTGCCGGCATATTGAAGCCGGCCACGGTAAAACCGGGAGTTTATGTCCCTTATCCCGGTTTACTGGCACATCCTGGTGTGTCGTCGGCGCAGAACCTGGCTTTTGAGCAGTGGTTCTGGCTGCTGAAAGCCGATGCGCCGCTGACGGCTGAAAATATCCGACAGATTGAGCGGCTCTACAGCCAGTCCGGGATAGCGTCAGTCAAGTGGGAGAACATTCCGCCACTCGCCCAGGCGCGAATAGCGGACGTCATCGAGCGCCAATTTGCCGACTGGTTCGGCATGGTGGGGCTTGACGGTCATGTGGATGCCGGCAGTTGCTGGGAGCGGCTTGGGAATATGCCCGAGTATACCGTGCCCTGCGACATGCTGATGTTGGTCCCCACTCGCCTTGCGACAGAGCTGAACGGAGCTGGCGGCGCGCTGTTGCGTGATGTGCCGGCAACGGTTGACCTGTACGGTCGCCAGTACGGCATTGAATGGCCCTGTGGCCACAACGTCGGCTGCGTGCGTGACAGCATCAATGTCCTGACGGTGCACTTTGATTCTCCGTGGTACGCGCCGGCAGGCGAGGTGATCGGGGAGCTGTCAAAACAGTTCAGTTGCCAGGTTGAGCACAGCTGGCACATGTTCGACGCCGGCCGTAGTGGTTACGACCGTTATGACCACGGCGAACATGTCGATGGCGGCCGAATGGAGCCGGAAGTCCTGGGCGGTGAGGTGATCCAGTTTACCTACGCCGACAAGGATTCCATGCCGTTACCACCGAGCGCTGCTGCGAGTTAAGCGCCCGCTGCAGCACTGACGTTAAACGATGACCACCGGATTTTCCGGTGGTCTTTTTTCATCCCCCGGGGAACATTGTTTCCCGCCCGGGATACGTGTTCCCTTTTTTCGGAGAACACGTATGTCCGGACTTATTAACCATGAAAAAGCGTTCATCTCACTTTTCAATGAGACGGCGCGGTATCACCGTCGCACCAAGGTGTTTGAGGACTTTGTCAGCTGCAGCGTCATCGCGCTGGAGAATCGCCTTTGCTTCAACCAAAAGCGCGAAGACAAATACCTGAAGATCATCAAAGGCTATGAGAAGGCTGATGCCTCGCGTATGGCGCAGCTGCTTGCCCTGGTGTCGACGAGCATGATGGACAAATTCAGTGACTTCCTGGGAAAGGTCTTCATGCAACTGGATCTGGGTGACAAGTACCGCGGCCAGTTTTTCACGCCGTGGGATGTCAGCAGGATGATGGCGCAGATATCTCTGGGCAATGTTGACTCTGTTTTCCAGGATAAACCGTTCATTACACTTGCCGAACCGGCGTGCGGTGCTGGTTGTATGGTGCTGGCCTATGCCGATGTGCTTAATCAGGCGGGCTATCTCTCACACCGCCATATGTGGGTATCAGCGACGGACATTGACCCGCTGGCGGCCGGCATGGCGTATATACAATTGTCGCTCTGTGGCATCGCGGGGGAAGTGGTGATCGGCAACTCGCTGCATAACGAGCGACGCCGAATACTCTACACACCTGGTCACTATCTGGGGAACTGGTCAGCGCGTTTGAAAAGGAAACGGGTTGCATGATGAAGGGGGGACTTAATTAACTAATGCCGGCATATTGCCGGCTTTTTTTAGTGTCAATGTACTGATATTTCAGTGGCTCGGAAGTTGTCAGGTTTGAGTTCAATGCTGTTGTATGGCGCTGCTATTTTCCATGACTGACCTGGTTCAACATGATTAGCCATATCTACGGTTTGGCCAATGATTTGTCCATTCTGCAGAAGATCAAATTTAATCGTATCCATTTTAATTTCGTGATCGGCCTTATTGGTGCCGATTACCCAGTCTTGGTCGATTTGTTGATTTTTTTCTTATGTTTTTTTGTTCTCCATGCTCTTGCTTATATTCTTTTGGTTGTAAGGGCGGGTCTGTAAGTTTAATAATTTTCGCTTTGATTATTTGTTCTTTTGCAGCACAACAGCCAGAGTTATTAATTAATCTATTGCTTGATTAGGATTACCACTCACCTAAGAACTGGGTGCTCTATATTACGTTATCTAAAAGGATATATATTATGTTGAATCCGAATGAAAAATTTATCTTCTGTGCTCCAGAGGAAGGTGGGATGACCGTACATGGTAATCGTGGTGGCGGATATGGCCCGACTGGGCCTAATGGGAATGGTGACGGTTATGGCCACGGCAATGGTGGTGGTCCAAATGTTGCTTGGGGTGGGACATTAACTGATGTCGTTAATGGTGTGGTCATGACATTCATCGGGGTACATGCTATTGGGCCAACTGGACCTAATATTCATTGGGGGGGAGATAGCAATGGTTATTCTGGTGGTTCATGGGGAACCTTAGAGAACACATCTAAAGCATCTGTAACAACTCCGATTATAACTCACTCTTATACTTTTATGCCTGATGGACACCTGAATTTCCGGCGTGACCTTTATAATGTTATGATGAACAGAGATTTAACGTTTAGGGTTAATGTCATCAATCAGGACCCTGAACAAATAGACGTCAGCGTGACAAAGGTTCCACGAGGCGGAGCTAGTTTAGGAAAAGAGCGGGCTGAAGACGTTAAAAGAATAATGAAGGATTTCCTACAATATGAGTCGGCCATCCATTTCATGGCTGACTTTTATAAGGAAGTAACCCAGAAGTTTGGCGAACGTTCTACTAAAATTGCACAGAACCTGGCCGACTCGGTAAAAGGAAAAACAATTCGCAATACCAACGAAGCCTTGGCCGCATACGAGAAATACAAAGGGAATATCAATAAGAAACTGAGTGCAGCGGATCGTGAAGCTATCGCTACAGCTCTGGAATCTCTTAATCATCAACAGATGGCAAATAATCTGATTAAATTCAGCAAAGCGTTTGGCTATGTAGGTAAATCATTAGATAGATTTGACCTTGTTATGGAGTTGGCAAAAGGTATTAGAAATGATGACTGGGCGCCATTCTTCGTTAAGGTGGAAACGTTGACTGCCGGCCGGCTGGCTACAGCATTGGTAGCTTTCATCTTCTCTCTGTTGTCTCTGACCCCAATGGGACTTTTGGGATATGGCTTGCTCATGGCTATCACCAGCGCTCTTATCGATGATGCGCTGGTTAAAGAAGTCAATGACGTCATCTTTGGCTGATGTGAAAGCCGAACCCTACTTCTTCATTGTAGTTGTAGGGTTCTTTTTTGAGAAGGATACAAGGATGTATATTAACCCTAATGGAATGGCCAAGATAAAGCATAATAGATAGAACATGGCATAAAGACCATTCTTTCCAATGTCATCCTTGAAAATTCCAGTATTCCAAAATTCCTCAGAAGTATAACGCAATGCAATGTCTTCTATCATTTTTTTAGAAAATGGCATCAATAATGCGCAACTTAGAAGGACGGGAACAGCGTATGACATTGGAAATGAGGGGTAAAAATACATGGCTATAATAAGCATGATCGCGGTGGTTAATCCGTTTAGCAGATTCTTAAAATAGTATTTTTTACCCATACCCTTTCCCTTCTCAACAATAAAATGCGTGACTTCGTATATTTCCACTATTTCCGACGGTAACAGTATATACCATTTCTGGCGAAACTTACGATCATGGGACATCTCCCTCATTGAAGCACTTTTCTTGGCTTAGAGCTTGCTGCAGCATCAGCTTGGCGCCCCATGTGGTTAGCTCGATGATTTCCTCCTGCTTCAGGCCGAATGTATCTTTGAGTACTGTCATTGCTTCGGTGCCATACAGCACTGACATCAGCATCACCAGCTTTTGAACTTTGTCCTGCGGGAGCTGAGACTCCAGCGGCGCTAATGCTTCAGTGAGCGCTTCCCGGCGGTTGCTTCTCTTGCATAAAAAATCTTCTTCATCATCGTTTTCCGCAGCATGAGACGTTTGCCAGCGGTGTTGTGAAATACGCATGGCGTCACGCATCAGTCCTTCATGGGAGTAAAGCTCGCCATATCCCCAGGTCAGCAAGTGGGTGATATTTTCCTCAGCATCAGCGCCCATTCTGGGTCTTTCTGCAGCGCCAACCACCTGTTTGACGACATACTCAACGAACTCGCTGTGTGTCGTGAAGTAGCTCCGGAGGGTGACCTTCGCATACTCGGCTTCCCGGGTGATCTCCTCGGGTGAAGGGAATTTGTCTTCCTTGTAGAGTTTGAGCGCCGCATTAACCAGGCGCTCCAGGGTTCGGCGGCGTACAGGGGACAGATTGTTCTCGTCGAATAGTTGCATGTTTTTTGTCTCGCTCAACAAAAAATATCACAAGTGATAAAAATATCTTGAATGATATAAAATATTAGCCTAGCTTTATATTGCACGATATCAATCAATCTTTCACGCCTTATCATGGAGTGAGTGTTATGGCCTCGTTTGTGTATGTCATTGGCACCGCAGACACCAAGCTGGATGAGTTGGTCTGGCTGAAGTCGCGTTTGCACGTCGCCGGCGTGGATTCACATATCATTGATGTGTCCACAGGAACGCCGTCGGAGTTAAGTGAAAACAGTAAGATAGATATTACTTCCTCGCAGGTCGCCGAATATCACCCAGAGGGCTGCACAGCGGTCTTTTGTAATGAGCGTGGTCGCGCAGTGACGGCCATGTCCGTCGCGCTGACGCGTTTTTTACGTAGCACCTCGGAAGATATTGCTGGTCTGATCGGGGTAGGTGGTTCTGGTGGCACCGCCTTGATCACTACTGCGATGAAATCCATGCCGATTGGCATACCCAAGCTGATGGTGTCCACCATGGCGTCCGGCAACGTCGGCGGTTATGTGGGTGGTGTGGATATCGCCATGCTGTATACCGTGACGGATCTCAGCGGCCTTAACTACCTTTCCCGCACCATTCTGGCGAATGCCGCCAATATGATGGCCGGCGCTGTTAACCATGCCGTAGCACCTGACAGAGCTCGAAAGCCTGTACTCGGCCTTACCATGTTTGGCCTGACTACGCCTTGTATCAACCAACTGATAACCGCATTTAATGAGCAGTATGACCCGTTGGTGTTCCATGCAACGGGTAACGGTGGTACGTCCATGGAACACCTCGTTGAAAATGGCGAGGTAGTGGGGGTTATTGATATCACATTGACCGAAGTGGCCGACTTGCTGTTTGGTGGCGTCCTGGCGTGCCCGGAGACGCGGCTCGATAGTATCGCCCAGACTGAAGTGCCGTGGGTTGGCAGTGCCGGCGCCCTCGACATGGTCAATTTTGGGGAGCCTGACAGCATACCTGAGCGTTATGCTCAGCAAAGAAAGTTTGTCGAGCATAACGCTCAGGTGACGCTAATGCGCACAACACCAGAGGAAAACTACCAGCTCGGCGTGTGGATTGGCGAAAAGCTCAATCGATGCAATGGGCCGGTACGTTTCTTACTACCAGAAGGCGGATTTTCCGCGCTTGATGCTCCTGGCCAGCAGTTCTTCGATCCAAAGGCAAGGCAAGCCTTTGCCGAAGGGTTGGAGTCGACTGTGTTACAGACGAGCCGGCGCCGGATTATCAAAACGCCTCACCATATTAACGCACCTGAATTTGCAGCACTTGTGATTGAGGAGTTCAACGCAGTCATGCAACACCAGGGAACCTCTCATCACTCAACACCAGGGAAACTTTAATGAATAACTACAAAGTACTTGTTGAAAGTCTGAAACAGAAAGTCGTCCGTGATGAATCGATTATCGGTGCCGGCGCCGGCACAGGTCTTTCCGCGCGTAGCGAAGAGGCCGGCGGTGTTGACCTGATCGTCATCTACAACTCGGGGCGTTTCCGGATGGCGGGTCGTGGCTCTCTGTCCGGTTTGATGCCGTATGGCAATGCCAACCAGATAGTCCGTGAGATGGGTGATGAAGTCCTGCCTGTCGTCAAGCGCACACCGGTGCTTGCCGGTGTTTGCGGCACGGATCCGTTCTGCAACCTCTCGCCGTTTCTGGACGAACTGAAGAGTCAGGGATTTGCGGGTGTGCAGAACTTCCCGACCGTGGGCCTCATCGACGGTAACTTTCGCAAGAACCTGGAAGAGACCGGCATGGGCTATCAGTTGGAAGTCGATATGATACGTCTGGCGCATGAGAAGGGGATGTTGACAACACCGTATGTCTTCAATCCGGATGATGCGGTAGCGATGACCCAGGCTGGCGCAGACATTATTGTCGTGCACATGGGGCTGACTACCGGCGGAGATATTGGCGCCGAAACCGCACATGACCTTGAGTCCTGTATACCGATTATCAACGCCTGTGCCTGGGCGGCGAAAGCGGTGCGGGATGACGTGATTGTGCTGTGCCACGGCGGCCCTATCGCGGAGCCGGAAGATGCGGCGTATATCCTGGCGCATTGCCCTGATTGCCATGGCTTCTACGGCGCCAGTTCCATGGAGCGGTTACCGACTGAAAAAGCGATTAAAAATACCGTCGAAGTATTTAAAAAAATAAAACGGAATTAATTACTACGTTAATTTCCGAATAATAAACAGGGTAAAGAATAATGATGGTAGCGCCCTGAATATAATAAAAATATTTAATTTCGCCTCAAACGCCCACGTGGATGATTTATCCACGTGGTCTTTTTGCGGCCTTTTGCCTCACCAGACTGAAGCAGCATGAGAGTGATAACGGTATATCACCCTGAATACGCTTGAACAGGATAAATCTTTTCTTCCGGGAAAAGAGTTTCCTGTGGTGCGTATCGTGCCGACCTGCGCAGCATAGCGCCGGTCCCGTTTTAATGGAGTGCTGCTGATGTCTTATTCTGATACACCTGAACAGGCCGCTATTATCGGCTGGTCTGGTCATCGCCTGGTCGTCAGAGCGTTTGCCGGCACGGGCAAAACGTCCACCCTGGTGCGCTATGCCCTGGCGAACCCGAACAGCAGGATGCTCTACCTTGCGTATAACCGCGCGGTCAGAGATGAAGCCGAACAGAAATTCCCGTTCAACGTTGAGTGCAAAACGTCGCATCAGCTGGCCTGGCCAAACTTCGGCCGTCATTACCAGAAGCGATTAACAGGAAATCTGCGGATCACCGACGTTGCCCGCCTGCTCAATACCCGTCACTGGCCGCTGGCCAGGACGGCGATCATGACCTTCAATGCCTTTTTGTGCAGTGGTGACCACGAATTTGGGCCGCAACACCTGCCGGATGAAGAAGACCGCAGCGGGGTATCCGCTGAAAGGATCCTGACGGCCGCACAATTGTTATGGCGTGAGTCTGCGCGTCAGGACGGCACTTTTCCGGTCACGCACGATGTCTATCTCAAGCTGTATCAGCTTTCTCAGCCAGATCTCTCAAAACGCTGGCAAACGTTGCTGTTCGACGAGGCGCAGGATGCCAATCCGGTGACACAGAGCCTGGTGCTGGCGCAGAATTGTAATGTGGTGCTGGTCGGCGATCGTCATCAGCAGATTTACCGCTTCCGAGGTGCCGAGAATGCCCTCGATGCGCCGGCACTGGTTGACGCTGAACGGTTGAATCTGACCCACAGTTTCCGGTTTGGACCTGCGGTGGCCAGCGTGGCCAACATGCTGCTGGCCCGCCAGGGAGAAACGCTGCCCGTTGTGGGTGATAGCGGTGAAGACGCCGTGGTCACACGTTTGCCAGAAGAAAAGCGGGGAGAGCACGTCACGGTATTAAGCCGAACCGTTGCCGGCGTGATTGGCGCAGCGCTTGATGCCAGTCTCGCCGGCCAGAAGGTGTTCTGGGTCGGCGGTATCGCCGGCTACAAAACCGAAGAGCTCGAAGACCTGTACTGGTTCTCGGCAGACATGCCGGAGCGTATGCGCTCGCCGGTGTTGTCGCGGGAATATCGTGATTTTGATGAATTTGAATCGGTGGCCAAGGCCACGAAAGATCCGGAAATGAACCAGGGTCTGCGCCTGCTTGAACAATATTTCCCGTTACCGCAGAAACTGCAGGTGATGCGTGAGCATGCCGTCACGGACGAAACTCAGGCTCAGGTCACGGTTTCGACGGCGCACCGCAGTAAGGGATTGGAATGGCCGGTGGTCGCCCTGAACGAGGACTTTGCCGATATCACTGACCCGCTGTTACCAGAGGATGAGCGCACGGACGAAACCAATCTGCTCTATGTGGCCGTTACTCGCGCGCGGAATACCCTGGTCATCAATGCCTTGCTTCAGGCGCTTCTCGATGAAGACGCCGGTGATGATATGGAAGGGGACATGGCGGCATGCTGAAGGCGATCAAGGAGCTGCTGGTCGGCACGGCGCCGACCAGGGCTAAATCATCCTCTGTGGCTTCATCGCCTGCTGGGCCGGCGGGGTATTTTATGCCGCAGTCCGCCACGCAGCTGCTGGACATGCCTGCTCGTAAACAGTGCCTGCAGCAGCTGTGGGAAAACAGTGCGCTGCCAAAGGATTTGTACGAAAAGTTTTATCTGCAGCCGCTCCATCACCTGGTGACGTTGATGCAGGTGCTGCCGGCAACCCGACAGGGTGAGTATGCCAGCGAAGGTGGTCTGGTCGATATCACGCTGCAGACGACGACCTATGCCGTTCGCCTGGCCAAGGGGCATATGTTGCCTCCAGGTGCGGCACCTGAAGATCAGTCAGCGCAAAATATTCTGTGGAACGCGGTGGTGTTTTACGCGGCGCTCTGGCGTTACCTGCCGCAATTAGACCTGGTAGAAGGCGAGTTTCAAAGCGGCCGGGCGTGGTTACCTGGTGTCACGGTTCCTGCCGAACCTTACCGTTTTCGATTCAAGCTGGCGGCGCCAGAACCAGATATCACGATGAGCCAAAGCGCGTTAATAGCGTGCCGTCTGCTGCCGGCGGAAGCGGTCAACTGGCTGTCTACCCTGCCGGCTGCAGCGCAGGCAGTGATGCTGATAGCGTCACGTCAGCCGAGCTCCCTGCCGGTGATCGATGAAATTATCCAGGAGGCCGTCAAGCTGGCACGCGGTGATGCCATTGCCAACCCAGTGGCCGTTGCCATTCCTTCCTCTCCAATGCCCGTGCCGTCAGAGACATCGCCAGTGCCTGTTAGCACACCTGCTGCGCAGGTTGCGCTGGAGAGCAGTGTACCTGGTGTTGATTTGCAAAGTGCTGTGTCGGGAGAGCCGGTTCCAGCTGAGGGCCAGGGCAAAAGTGCTGACACTGTCGCAGCCGTCAGCTCGGAAGAAGCCATGCCTGCTCCATCCGGTGATGTACTGCTGAGCTCCGCGCTGGATACACCCGTTAATGATTTACCCCTGGCCGAGATGGTTGTTGCACCCGAACCTGCTGTTGAGGTTGAGGAGGATATGCAGGCGCTGCTTTCGCTGATGAATGTCAGTGTATCTGCGCCGGAGGCTCCCGAGATGCAGTCTCAGGAGGACGCCCCCCAGGAGGAAGATCCTGAGCTTGCACAACGTGAACGACCGGCAACAGATTTGCCCACTGTAGCGGATCGTGAGCCGGCAGTGCCAGAAAAGACACCAATCCTGACGGCAAGCGCTGCCCCCTCTAAGGATGTCGTTGCTCGTGCAGAAACAGCTATACCTCAATCGCCTCCTGAACAAACGGAACCTGGGACAGACAAGGAAAGCGCAGTGGTCAGTGGGGAGGTTGTACCAGTCTCCGATGAGCATTCCGGAGAACTGTTCTGGCAGTGGCTGAGCGCCGGCCTGAGTTCAGGAGACATCCCGATTAATACGGTAGAGGCGAGGGTGCACCTGGTTGCCGGGTTCGTCTTTATCACGGTGCCGGGAATTTTCTACCTTTACCTGAAGCAAACCGGATTAGCCGGTGAACAGCGTGAAGCATTACAGGATAGTTTCGAGCGCCTGGACAAGCATCGCCGAGTGAAGGGTAAGCGTTTTTATTTTGCAGAGTTGTATGCCAGCGCAGAACGCAAAGGATCTTTCAAGCGAACGAAAGGGTATCTCATTAAAGCCAGTTTACTCTACCGAGGTGTGCTCGTACCTGACGACAGTCCGGTATTGGTTATCCCTTGATAGAGATTGCCTGTGTCTTCAAGCACGACTGCTTATGACACTTAATATCAACCCCGGGGGTATATCATGAACAAACGAGGAATAATGGACTGGGAAACGCTACTTGAGGAGTATTTCTTCTCAAAACCACTCCGACCAGAAACTGAAAGCAGCTACCGAAAAGTGGTCGCAGTTTTCCAAAAATTTATTGGCGAAGATAAGTTGCCGGACGAGGTGACGCATCGTGATTTGATTCTCTGGAGAAGGGACATGCTTGGACGAGGTCTGACTACCAGTACGTGGAATAATAAGGTTCGCCATTTACGGGCGCTTTATAACCAGGGGATAAAGAAAAATTGGCTTACGATTACAGATAACCCACTTGATGAAACGCAGGTTCCTCCTGGTAATAAGCGAAAGAAGATACTAAATCGCAATCAGATCGTTAGGCTCAATTTAGTATTGGCGCAGTTCGAAGAGCGTGAAAAGTTACGAATAGGAAAGCCTCGTCCGTGTGCTCTGTATCCTGTCTGGTATTGGCGCACGGTCATTGATGTGTTGCGTTCTACTGGCATGCGACAAAATCAATTGTTGCATATCCGTCTGATGGATGTCGATTTGGAAGCAAACTCGATGTTGCTTTGTAAAGAAGGCAGCAAGACACATCGTGAGTGGCTGGTACCCATAGTTAGCTTTGTTCGCGAACGCATGCAAATACTCGTAGAAAGAGCTAAAAACCAAGGTGCTGAGCCGGAAGATTATCTGTTCGATGTGGATCGATTTAAAAATCCTCTGGGGGAAGTAGGGCTGGAGCCTGAAATACAGCCTGTACGATCTTTCTTTACCCGACTGAGCAAGGAATGCGGTTTCAAGGTAAGCCCACATCGGTTTAGGCATACCCTGGCAACAGAGATGATGAAGTCGCCAGATCGCAACTTGGCCATGGTGAAAGGCCTGCTGGGGCACCGCAGCGTGAGTACAACCATGGAATATGTAGAGTTGGATTTGAAGATAACCGGGCAGGCATTAGAAGACGAGTTGTCTCTCTATATGGATGTGATTCCTGTCCGGGAAGAAGAAGTTAGGCTTGCCTTGACATAACTTTAACAAGCTGTAAAAATCAACAGTGATCGAGAAAAGGACGCCTGTGCTACTACACAGGCATCCTTTTTAAGAGGAACCTAATTATCAATATCGAGTGTGCGGATGTCTCATAAACACTGCGATACCGAGTTTAAGTTCCTTTGTTCCGCCCGTTAAAGGATTTGCCTCTAACCAGCGTGCTCTTATGCAGAATTAGTGGTGCCCGGACTCGGAATCGAACCAAGGACACGGGGATTTTCAATCCCCTGCTCTACCGACTGAGCTATCCGGGCAACGGGGCGCATTAAACCGTAAAGGCCGGGTGTCGTCAACGGCTTTCTGCCACAAAGCGTTTGGTTGCTCCCTTTTTAGTCAATCCACATCACCCCAGCAGGGCATCTGCAGGCTCCGCCACGCCTATCGTTCCCGCTTCCTTTTTCTGTTTCCGTCGGTTTTCCCGCCGCTGCCGCCGCTTGCCGGTTTTAACCAAAATTTAACCATTAATCATGCGTTTCCCGTTGACCAATGGCTTTTTTGTGCTCAATGTCACTTTAATAACATTGGGTGTCTGATATGTTCATAAAATAACATTTTTATATGTATGACTATGCGTCCTGACAGGGCGGCATACAATTTCCCGGGGAAGAAATATGAAGTATCTAATTGGTATATCAAGCATTTTGGTTATTTATGCTTTGGCGGTGTTGGTGAGTAATAACCGTAAAAATATTCGCTACCGACCGCTGGGTGTGATGTTATTGTGCCAATTTGTTATGGCATTGTTACTGCTGAAAACGGACGCCGGCAATACCGGCATCGCCGCCGTGGCCGGAGTATTTGGCCATCTGTTGGCCTACGCCAATGAAGGCGTCAACTTTGTGTTCGGCGGCCTGCTGAATAAAGGAGAGATCTCGTTCTTCCTGTCGGTATTGCTGCCTATCGTGTTTATTTCCGCGCTGATCGGCATTTTGCAGCACTGGCGTATTCTGGGCTTTATCATCAAGTACATCGGTCTCGGGCTCAGCAAAATCAACGGCATGGGGCGTCTGGAGTCCTATAACGCAGTAGCGTCGGCGATCCTCGGCCAGTCCGAAGTGTTTATCTCGGTAAAAAAACAGCTCGGCCTGCTGCCGGAGCATCGCCTGTATACGCTGTGCACCTCGGCGATGTCGACGGTCTCGATGTCGATTATCGGCGCCTATATGGTGATGCTGGAGCCGCGCTACGTGGTGACGGCGTTAGTTCTGAACCTGTTCGGCGGTTTTATCATGGCGTCGTTGATCAACCCTTATCAGGTGAACCCGCAGGAAGATCTGCTGGACGTCAGCGAAGGGGAGAAGCAGAGCTTTTTTGAAGTGCTGAGCGAGTACATCCTCGACGGCTTTAAAGTGGCGGTGATCGTCGGCGCGATGCTGATCGGCTTTATCGCGTTAATCGCCATGGCCAACGCCATCTTCACCGCGCTGTTCGGCATCTCTTTCCAGGATATTCTCGGCTACCTGTTCTCGCCGCTGGCGTTCCTGATCGGCGTACCGTGGCATGAAGCCGTGCAGGCCGGCAGTTTGATGGCGACCAAAATCGTCAGTAACGAATTTGTCGCGATGCTGAACTTCTCACAGGGCGACTTTAATTTCTCCGAGCGTACCGTGGCGATCATCTCCGTCTTTATGGTGTCGTTCGCCAACTTCTCCTCCATCGGCATTATCGTCGGCGCGATCAAGGCGCTGGACAGCAAGCAGGGGAACAGCGCGGCGCGCTTTGGTCTGAAATTGCTGTACGGCTCAACGCTGGTCAGCTTCTTGAATGCGACGGTGGTGGGGCTGCTGTTTTAACCCGGCCACATCGGGGCAGTTTGGCCGCCGGGCGGCCAATTTTCAACACACAGGGAAAGTAGCATGAAACTATTAAAATCAGTCAGTAAAGTGACGTTATTAGCAGTGATGATATCCGGTGTCTGCCACGCCGCCACGGTGAATCTGCGGGTGATGGAAACCACCGATATGCACGGCAATATGATGGATTACGACTACTACAAGGATCGCGCAACGGCTCAGCATGGCCTGGTGCGCGCCGCCACGCTGATCGATGTGGCGCGGGCGGAAGTAGACAACAGCGTGCTGGTGGATAACGGCGACGTGATTCAGGGCAGTCCGATGGCCGACTATGCCGCAGCGCACCTGAAAAAAGGCGACGTGCACCCGGTTTATCAGGCGATGAACCGTCTGGACTACGCGGTAGGCAGCGTTGGCAATCACGAGTTCAACTACGGGCTGGACTACCTGCAGCTGGCGCTGAGCGGCGCCAAATTCCCTTACATCAACGCCAACGTCTACCATGCCGACGGTGAGAAACCGTACTTCAAACAGTATCTGATCGTCGATACGCCGGTGAAGGACAGCGAAGGCAAAACGCATAACCTGCGCATCGGCTATATCGGCTTTGTGCCGCCGCAGATCGCTCTGTGGGATCGGGGGCATCTGGAAGGCAAGGTGGTGGTGAAAGACATCACCGAAACGGCTAAGAAACTGGTGCCGCAGATGCGTAAAGAGGGTGCCGACGTGGTGATCGCCATTGCCCACTTCGGCATCTCCGCCGATCCGTACAAAGCGCTGGCGGAAAACTCGACCTACTACCTGTCTCAGGTGCCGGGCATTAACGCCATCGCCTTCGGCCACTCCCACGGAGTCTTCCCGAGCGCCAGTTTCGCTTCACTGCCGGGCGTGGATATCGCCAAGGGCACGGTAAACGGCGTGCCGGCCGTGATGCCGGGGCGTTGGGCCGATCACCTGGGGGTGATCGATCTGGTCATTGAAGGTGAAGAGGGCAAATGGCAGGTCACCTCCGGCAAGGCCGAGGCGCGCCCTATCTATGACAGCAAGGCGGGCAAGTCGCTGGTGGATGCGAAGCCGGAACTGGTCGAGGCGCTGAAAAATGCCCATGACAGCACGCGTGAATACGTCAACAAGCCGATCGGCAAGCTGGCTGCCGGCATCGACTCTTATCTGGCCCTGGTGCAGGATACGGCGGCGATGCAGGTGATCCGCGATGCGCAGCGAGCCTATGTGGAACGTATGATTCAGGGCGATCCGGATCTGGCCGATCTGCCGGTGCTGACCGCCGCCGCGCCGTTTAAAGTCGGCGGCCGCAAAAACGCGCCGGATGACTTCGTCGATATTGCCAAGGGCGATCTGAGCTTCCGCAACGCGGCGCAGCTGTATCAATACGCCAACACCCTCGCCGCCGTGCGCGTGAAGGGCAAGGACGTGAAACAGTGGCTGGAGTGTTCGGCGGGGATGTACAACCAGATCGACCCGAACAGCGAAGCGCCGCAGTCGCTGCTGAACTGGGACGGTTTCCGCGCCTACAACTTCGATATGTTCGACGCGCTCAGCTATCAGATCGATGTGACCCAGCCGGCGCGTTATGACGTCGACTGCAACCTGATCAACCCGCAGGCGCAGCGTATTGCCTCGGTCACCTATCAGGGCAAACCGCTGGATGACAACGCCGAATTCCTGGTGGCGGTGAACAACTATCGCGCCTTTACCGGCAAGTTCTCCGGCACCGGGGAAAAGAACGTAGTAATCAATGCGCCGGATGAAGTGCGTTCGATCATCGCCGACTATATCAATACGCAAACCCAGCAGCATGGCCAGTACGCGCCGGCGGCGAAGAACGGCTGGAGCATTGCGCCGATCGCGTCGGAGAAAAAGCTGGATATCCGCATGGAAACCTCGCCTGATGAGCATGCCGCGCAGCTTATCAGGCAGTCAGCGCAGCATCCGATGACTTACGTCGGCAAAGACGACATCGGCTTTGCGATTTATAAGATCGATCTGCAAAGTCCCTCCGCTAATAAAAAATAATTCTGTAGTAACGGAATAAATAATACGCGGGCTTTATCGGTTCAGGTAAAGCCCGCAAACGCGCACCATCAACCGAGGGCGCGAGCCCTCTTTATAACGTTAACTTCAATACCTGGGCGAAATAGAAAACGGAGCTTTTCTATGAAAAATAAAAAAATGGGATTCAAAAAAAGTAATTTGTTAATGATGTTACCTCTGGCGGCACTGGCGGCGTTTAATGCCGATGCGGCAGAAAATAAAAAATTCGGCGGTGTTTTTGCCGGATTTGTTGATGATAGCCATGCCGATCTTTCCTTCCGCAATGTATTTAAAAACCTGAGTACGGAAGATTACGGCTCGCGCTCTAACCAGACCGCGTGGGGGCAGGGAATTACGCTGGATTACCAGTCGGGCTATATCAACGATATGCTCGGGGTGGATGCGTCATATTATGGCGTGGTCAAACTGGCCGCCAGCGATGATTTCTGGGGGCGCAGCGTGCTGTATAACGACGATGGCCAGGCGAAAGGTTTTAACAAGCTGGGGCAGCTGTATATGAAGGCGCGCCTGGGGGATGAGGATACCTATCTGCGTCTCTACGGCGGCTGGCAGCAAATTAAAAAGTGGGGCGCGCTGAATAACTCGACCCGCGCTATCCCGAGCACCTATCTGGGCTGGCGCGGCGAAACCGGCAGCGGGCCGCTGCGCCTGCGCGGCGCCTATGTCACGCGCTACAGCGACAGGGACTCCCCGGAGAAAGTGCATTTCCGCACCGCCGACAAGAAGCAGATTAGCCAGATCGCCACCGGCGAGCTGAGCTACGCGCAGCGTGACTACGGCGCCCGCTATTTCTTTGGCGAAAGTCATAACTATCTGCAGCGTCACGGCCTGGAGTTTGACTGGCGGCCGGCGATGCTGGCGGACTATCGCGCCCTGCTCGGCACCCAGCTTTATATGAACCATGGCCTGCAGGACTGGACCAGCATGTCGCCGAGCAAGAAAACCTTTGACCGCGATGCCTACCACGCCGCGCTGTCGCTGAACTGGCAGGCCGGGCGCTGGAAGAATAAGGCCGGTCTCTCCTATACGCGCGCGCACCTGTCGCAGGGGCTGGGGCGTTTTGAATGGCACCTGGCGAAGCTCAGCCGCGGCACCTTTAATTCGATGGCCGACAGTTGGGGCAACGACTATGTCGGCCATAACGAAAAAATGGTGGCCTGGACGTTTGGTTATGCCGTGACGCCGGAAGTTGAAATGGGGATGGTGACCAACTACGGCTGGGGCATGAAGTATCAGGGACGCGGCATCCAGCGCGGCGAAACCCTGATGTACTCGCGCTGGACGCCGTCAGCGGTGAAGGATCTGAGCCTGCAACTGTCCGGCGGGCCATCCTGGAACTACCAAAGCCAGAACAACCGGCCGATATTGACCGCCGACGGCAAACCGATGCGGGCGCAAAACCACTCGGTCGAACTGCAGGTCGATTACAAATTTAATCTGTTCTAACGCCGCTTGATTCAGCGCAGCGTGGCAAACTGCGCTGAATTATTAGCTCGTCAATATAGTTTCATTTGTTACAAACCGCTCTCGGCTCGAGAGTTGATTTTAACTGTCTGTATTTTATCTATTTGTATTATTTTTTTGTTTTTACAGCAAAGCGTAACATAATTTAATCTAAAGTATTTATCGGCGGTGCTTCACTTTTCCATTTGCGCCCTTACCGGGTGGCCGCAGGTTAAGCGTTTGGCTGTGCAGGATAATCGTCATTATTTTATGCAGGCTGATGGCGTCACTTCATTCCCCATTGTTTGAGAGTTGGCACAATGAAAGACTTGAAGATAGCAATCAGCACCGGTTTGTCCGCCAGTATTGAAACCCTGCGGCAAGTCGTGCGTGTTGCACACACCGATTACACCGACGTGGCGGCGGTGGTAGTCTCCGTCGATGATGTGAACGCCGGTATTCTGGCGCGTTTGCAGGCGACCGGGTTTAACATACCGGCCTTTGTTGCCGTTGAAGAGGAAGAACCGCTGTCGCCGGATTATCTGCCGCTGGTGACCGGCGTTTTCACCCTGAGCGGCACCAGCAAGGCGTTTTATATGGCGCAGCTGGAAGCCGCGGCAGACGCCTATGAGCAGGCGCTGCTGCCGCCGTTTTTCAAGACGCTGAAAACCTATGTAGAGATGGAAAATTCTACCTTTGCCTGCCCGGGGCATCAGGGAGGGGAATTCTTTCGTAAGCATCCGGCGGGGCGGCAGTTTTTCGATTTTTATGGCGAAACCCTGTTCCGTTCCGATATGTGCAACGCCGATGTGAAACTGGGCGATTTGCTGATCCATGAAGGGGCGGCGAAGGATGCGCAAAAACATGCCGCGCGGGTATTTAACGCTGACAAAACCTACTTTGTGCTCAACGGTACCTCCGCGGCGAACAAGGTGGTGACCAACGCGCTGCTGACGCGCGGCGATCTGGTGCTGTTCGATCGCAATAACCACAAGTCCAACTATCACGGCGCCCTGATTCAGGCAGGCGCCACGCCGGTCTATCTGGAAACCGCGCGCAACCCGTTCGGATTTATCGGCGGTATCGATGCCGGCTGTTTTGACGAAGCGTACCTGCGCCAGCAAATCTGCGAGGTGGCGCCGGACAAGGCCGAGGCGCCACGGCCGTTCCGGCTGGCGATTATTCAGCTCGGCACCTACGACGGCACCCTCTACAACGCCCGGCAGGTGCTCGACACCATCGGCCACCTGTGTGATTACATTCTGTTTGATTCCGCCTGGGTGGGCTATGAAGGCTTTATCCCGATGCTGAAAGAGTGCTCGCCGCTGCTGCTGGAGCTGGACGAGCACGATCCAGGCATCTTCGTCACTCAGTCGGTGCACAAACAGCAGGCGGGCTTTTCGCAGACCTCGCAGATTCACAAGAAAGACGATCATATCAAGGGGCAGAAGCGCCACTGCAACCATAAGCATTTGAATAACGCCTTTATGCTGCACGCATCGACCAGCCCGTTTTATCCGCTGTTCGCCGCGCTGGACGTCAACGCCAAAATGCACGCCGGTGAGGCGGGGCGACGCATGTGGATGGAGTGCGTGCGGCTGGGCATTGAAACGCGTAAACAGCTGCTACAGCGCTGCAGTCAGCTGCGACCGTTTATTCCGCCGCAGGTGGACGGGCAGGCATGGCAGAGCTTTGACAGTGAACACATCGCCGGCGACGCACGTTTCTTCACCTTCGAGCCGGACGCGGTCTGGCACGGCTTTGCCGGCTATGCGCAGGAACAGTATCTGGTCGACCCGTGCAAACTGCTGCTGACTACGCCGGGCATTGATGCCCAGACCGGGCAGTACGGTGAATTCGGCGTGCCGGCGGTGATTCTGGCCAACTTCCTACGGGAAAACGGCATCGTGCCGGAAAAGAGCGATCTCAATTCGCTCCTGTTCCTGCTGACCCCGGCGGAGAAACCGGCCAAAATGGCGCGCCTGGTGGATAAGCTGGTGCAGTTTGAGCGCTATATTGAACAGGATGCGCCGCTCTGTGAGGTGTTGCCGACGGTATACCGCAAACATGAGCGGCGCTACCGCAGCTACAGCATTCGTCAGCTGTGCCAGGAGATGCACGACCTGTATGTCAGCCATGACGTGAAACGGCTGCAGCAAGAGATGTTCCGTCAGGCGCACTTCCCGCCGGTGATGATGAACCCGCAGGACGCCAACGTGGCGTTTATCCGCGATAACGTCGAGCTGGTGCCGATATCGCAGGCGGCGGGGCGTATTGCCGCCGAAGGGGCGCTGCCTTTTCCGCCGGGCGTGCTGTGCGTGGTGCCGGGGGAGGCGTGGGGCGGCGCGGCGCAGCGCTATTTCCTGGCGCTGGAGGAGGGAATCAACCGTCTGCCGGGCTTTTCGCCGGAGCTGCAGGGCGTGTATGTCGAGAAAAAGGGCCACGGCTGGAAGCGGATTTTCGGCTACGTGGTCAAGCCGTAACCGCCGCGTGGCGTTAGGAAAAAAACAGGGGCGCATTGCGCCCCTGTTTGCATGACTTAACGGCGACGATAGCTCTTCTGTGCGGTGTTCACCTTCACCAGATAGCGCCGCGACTCGCCGGCCGGGTGCTTGGTGGTCAGGGTGGTGTACACATCGCCCGGCTGCATGTCGTTGATGACGTCAAACGCCTTGCTGCGGTTGCTGGAGAACACGCGCAGCACGCTGCCGGCGCCGCCGTTGTAGGCGGTGATCACCGCGTAGCGCCGCGAGGTCGGGTTCTTGATGCCGCCCAGGTAGTTGTTCTGCAGAATCGCCAGATAGGCGGTGCCGGTATCGATATTGTTCGCCGGATCGAACAGGTAGCTGCGGCTTGGTTTGCCCCATTTGCCGTGCATCTGGAACACATCCTTACCGGCGGTGTGCTGCACCACCTGCATCAAGCCGAGCGCGTCGGAACCGCTGACCGCATATGGGTTAAAGCTGGATTCGGTCTGCATAATCGCCAGAATCAGCGACGCTTCCACGCCGTATTTCTCCGAGGCTTTACGCACCATCGGCAGGTACTTATGCGCACGTTTATCCAGGTGGTTCGGCACCAGCTGAATGGTGACCGAGTAGATTACGTGCAGGCCGGAGGTGCGTTTTTGCAGCTTGTTCTGCACCAGATAGTCGGCGAAGTGCGCGGCGCGCCACTCCCAGCGGATCGGCTGGCCTTTGTTATCCACCACCTGGCCGTAAAGGAACGGCTCTTTGCTGATCTGGATATCGTTGGCGTCGGAATAAAGGTCAACCGAGCTCGGGTCGTCGCCCATCAACAGGGTGGTGACGATCGCCTTGCGCAGGCTGGCGGCCGGATCGGTCGGCGAAATGGTTTCAAAGGTGATGGTGCCGGCATCAAAGTTGATGTGGCTGCGCGTCAGATACTGATCGGTATATTTGACGTAATCCTTCGGCCCGGCGATCAGAACTTCGTTCAGACCCCAGATATTTTCGATGTTGTGGGCGAACTGGCCCATCAGAATGTCGAAGCCGTTGGTGTCTTTCACCCAGGCTTCGTTGAACTCATCGCTTTTTTTACCGGAACAGGAAATCAATAAAGGTGCTATCACTAGCAAAGCTAAAATTTTCTTCATCTTAAGCCGTATTTTGATGAATGTAATCGGGCATTGCAGGGGCCAGCGCCGGCCCCGAAACAGGTTATTCGCTCGGCGGCGTGTAGCCTTCGATATGGACGTCGTGGCCTTCAAACAGGAAGCGCACCATCTCCGCTTCCAGCAGCTTGCGGTCGTCCGGGTTCATCATATTGAGCTTTTTCTCGTTGATCAGCATGGTCTGCTTCTTCATCCACTCGCCCCAGGCTTCTTTGGAGATTTCGTTGAAGATGCGTTTACCCAGCTCGCCCGGATACAGCTGGAAATCCTGCCCTTCGGCGTCACGCTGCAGGTAGGTACAAAAAATGGTTCTGCTCATGCTAGTTCCTCATCGGTGGCGCTGTTGCCAAATAGATTCGATTGGGTCGGCGGCTGTTTGACCAGCTGTTGCAGCAATCGCTCAACAGGCGCGGCCAGTCCGACCGACGGCGGCTGCGCCAAGTTATACCAGAGACCGTCGCCTTCATCCATGGCGCCGCCGGCACCGTCGAGCGGTAGCCACATCGGCACGATATCCAGATGAAAATGGCTGAACGTATGGCGAAACGCCGTCAGTTGTTGCGCGTGCTCTGCGTTCAGACCCCGCTGTTGCAGCCAGAGTTCCATTTCCTGACGAACGGCGAACTGCGGGAAACAGAACAGGCCGCCCCACAGGCCGACCGCCGGACGCTGCTGCAGCCAGACGCGCTCGCCCTGTTGCAGCAACAGGAAATAGGCGGTTTTTTCCGGCAGCGTCTGTTTCGGCTTCTTGCCCGGATAGTTGGCCCAGCTGTGGTTGGCATAGGCGATGCAGCCGTTGCTGAGCGGGCACAGCTCGCATTTCGGTTTCGAGCGGGTGCAGACCAGCGCGCCGAGGTCCATCATCGCCTGGTTGAACTGGCCGACGCCTTCCGCCGGGGTGACTTCGCCGCTGATTTGCCACAGACGGTTCTCCACCGGCTTTTTGCCCGGCCAGCCTTCTACCGCATAGCAGCGTGCCAGCACGCGCTTCACGTTGCCGTCGAGGATCGGATAGTGCTGCCCCAGCGACAGCGACAGAATGGCGCCGGCGGTGGAGCGGCCGATGCCGGGTAGCGCGGCAATTTCTTCAAAGCTGGTCGGGAATTCGCCGCCATGTTGTGCGACAATGGTCTGTGCCGCCTTGTGCAGATTACGCGCACGGGCGTAGTAACCGAGCCCGGTCCACAGATGCAGCACTTCGTCCAGCGGCGCGGCGGCCAGCTGGCTGACGGTGGGAAAACGCGCCATAAATCGCTGAAAGTATGGAATGACGGTGGCAACCTGAGTCTGTTGCAACATCACCTCGGAGAGCCATACTTGATAGGGCGTTTTATCTAATTGCCACGGCAGCGTTTTGCGCCCGTAGCGTTGGTACCATTCAAGCACTTGGTGCGAGAACTGGCGTGCTTGCATCATAATCGGGTTTCGTATCAGACTGATATTGATGCGCGATTGCAGCATAGTGCGCTGGTGGTGTAAACCGGAACTTTCCGACGGTAGCGATATCGTTGCTTCTCACATCGGGAAAGATGCCGGAGAGAGAAGATGAACACTTGCTAAACCGGGCTATCTTTGCATAATGCGCCTTTCCCTAATTGGCAGCCAAACAGACAGAAAGCACTATGATTAATGACGTCATCTCCCCGGAATTCGATGAAAACGGCCGCGCCATGCGCCGCATTCGCAGTTTTGTGCGCCGCCAGGGGCGGTTGACCAAAGGTCAGCAGCACGCGCTGGACCACTACTGGCCGGTAATGGGCGTGGAATATCAGACGCAGCCTGTCGATCTGAAGGAACTGTTCGGCCGCGATGCGCCGGTGGTGCTGGAAATCGGTTTTGGCATGGGCGCCTCGCTGGTGACCATGGCGGGCAACAACCCGCAGCAGAACTTTTTAGGGATTGAAGTACACTCGCCGGGCGTCGGCGCCTGCCTGGCCGATGCCCATGAGGCGGAGCTGAGCAACCTGCGCGTGATGTGTCATGATGCGGTTGAGGTGCTGGAGAATATGATCCCGGACGGCTCGCTGGAGATGGTGCAGCTGTTCTTCCCGGATCCGTGGCATAAGGCGCGCCATAATAAACGCCGCATCGTACAGACGCCGTTTGTCGAACTGGTGCTGCGCAAACTGAAAGTCGGCGGCGTGTTCCATATGGCCACCGACTGGCAACACTATGCGGAACATATGTTAGAGGTGATGAACGGCGTTGCCGACTACCGTAATCAGTCGGAAACCGGCGATTACGTCCCGCGTCCGGCATCGCGTCCGTTAACCAAATTTGAATTACGCGGCCAGCGTCTGGGACATGGCGTTTGGGATTTGATGTTTGAGAGGAAAGCATAATGGCTAAGAACCGCAGTCGTCGTTTACGTAAAAAGTTGCATATCGAAGAGTTTCAGGAACTGGGCTTCTCCGTCGCCTGGCGCTTTGCCGAAGGCACCGCGGTTGAGGACATCGACGCGACCCTGGACGCCTTCATTGACGAAGTGATCGAACCTAACGGCCTGGCCTTTGACGGCAGCGGCTATCTGCAGTGGGAAGGCCTGATTTGCCTGCAGAAAATGGGTCACTGCACCGAAGAGCACCGCGAGCTGGTGAAAAACTGGCTAGAAGCGCGCAACATGACTGAAGTGAAAGTCAGCGATCTGTTTGATATCTGGTGGGACTGATCGCCGGCTGTGAATAGCGGGGCCGGATACGTCCGGCCCGTCATGCCGCGGAATTGTCAGAAGGTGCCTGAGGGCGCCTTTGTTTTGTCCGGAGAAAAGAGTTGGTAACAGCATTGGATAACGCGCTGCTGGCGGAGATTCTGCAGCAGGTGCGTCCGTTGATCGGCAGCGGCAAGGTCGCTGACTATATTCCCGCGCTGGCGGAGGTGCCGGCGGATCGTTTGGGGATTGCCGTGTGCACCGTCGATGGCGCGCTGTATCAGGCGGGCGACGCGGCGGAGCGCTTCTCCATCCAGTCAATCTCCAAAGTGCTGAGCCTGACGCTGGCGCTGACGCGCTATCAGGAGAGCGAAATCTGGCAGCGGGTGGGGAAAGAGCCTTCCGGCCTGCCGTTCAACTCGCTGCTGCAGCTGGAAATGGAGCAGGGCAAGCCGCGCAATCCGTTTATCAACCCGGGGGCGCTGGTGGTGTGCGACATGCTGCAAACCCGCCTGAGCGCGCCGAAGCAGCGGATGCTGGAAGTGGTGCGTCAGCTGGCCGGCGAAGACGATCTGGCCTACGACGCGCGCGTCGCGCGTTCCGAATTTGAGCACTCCGACCGCAATGCGGCGATTGCCTACCTGATGAAGTCGTTCGGCAACTTTGAAAATGACGTGCTGACCGTGCTGCATACCTATTTTCACTACTGTGCGCTGCGGATGAGCAGTATTGAGCTGGCGCGCAGCTTTGTTTATCTGGCCAATAACGGGCGCGACCTGCAGGGTAATGCGGTGATCTCTCCGCTGCAGGCGCGGCAGATCAATGCGCTGATGATGACCAGCGGCATGTATGACGGCGCCGGCGAATTCGCCTACCGGGTCGGCATGCCGGGCAAGTCGGGCGTCGGCGGCGGCATCGTGGCGATCGTGCCCGACGAGATGGCGATTGTCGTCTGGTCGCCGGAGCTGGACGCCTCCGGCAACTCGCTGGCGGGAACTGCGGCGCTGGAACTGTTGTCTCAACGAATTGGTCGTTCGATTTTTTAGATCCCGCTGTGGTTACCCGCGTACGGGTATACGGTTGGAAGGGAATCTCAGGAGAAATTATGTTGAAGAAAACCGGCTTGGCATTATTGCTGTTCACCGCCGCGCAGGCGCATGCCGCCTACCAGTGCAATGTTAAACCGCAGGACGATGTGATTATCAGCCCGCAGAGCGTGCAGGTGGTGGGCGCCAGCGGTAATCTGCAGATCTCGCCGGACGGCGATGTGACCCGCGACGGCCAGGCGCTGACGCTGAGCGACAGCCAGCGCCAGCAGGCCTTCCGCTACCAGACGGCGCTGCGTAAAGAGCTGCCGTGGATCGATGACGGCGCGCAGCAGCACCTGGAAAAGGCGCGCGTGGCGCTGGATAAGGTGATCGTCAAGGAATTGGGCAGCGACAGCAACGTGCGTAACCGCCTGACCACCCTGAACGGCCAGCTGAAGCAGCAGATGAACCGGATTATCGAGCACCGCAGCGACGGCCTGGCCTTCCACCACAAAGCCATTGCGCAGGTTGAACAGGACGGCCGCAATATCGTGCAGCAGAGCATGGGCGGCGTGCTGCAGGACAGCCTGAACGAAATGGGCGTCAAGCAGGCGGCCAACAGCGGCGGTAACCCGCTGCAGGCTATCATGGGCAACCTGGGCGGCCTGCAGAAGGCGATCCATAACGAGTGGAACAACCAGGAGCAGGATTTCAAAAACTTCGGCCACGACGTCTGCAACCGTGTCACCTCGCTGGAAGACCAGCGCAAGGCGTTACTGGGTTCGTTGAAGTAAGGCGGAGAGATCGTTGGGGCTGGACAATGAAAGCGCCGTGTAGCGGGGCTTCCATTTTATCCGGACTTATCACGCAAAAAGCGCCGAATTCGGCGCTTTTTTATGGTTACTCGTCGGCTAAAAACAGCTCCAGCAGCGAGTTGAGGAACAGCTTGCCATGTTCGGTAATCTGCCAGCGGTCGGCGTTTTCCGTCAGATAGCCTTTTGCCAGCGCCTGATCCAGCTGCGGGCGGATTGCGCTTTCATCCAGCCCGGTGTAAATGCGGAACTCGTCGCGCGGCGCAGCTTCCAGCAGCCGGAAGCGGTTCATAAAGAATTCGAACGGCCGATCCGCCGTCGCTACCTCATGCTGCTTCGCCATATAGTTGCCCTGCATAAAACCGCGCGGATGCTTGGTTTTTTCGGTGCGCACAATGCGTCCGTCGCTGAAGGTCAGTTTGCCGTGCGCGCCGCAGCCGATGCCCAGATAATCACCGAAGCGCCAGTAGTTCAGGTTGTGCTGGCACTGATAGCCCGGCTTGGCGTAGGCCGAGGTTTCATACTGCTGGTAGCCGGCGGCGGTCAGCAGTTCATGCCCTTGCTGGAAAATGTCCCACAGCGCGTCGTCATCCGGCAACGGCGGCGGGCGCGAGCCGAACAGGGTATTCGGCTCAATGGTCAGCTGATACCACGACAGATGCGGCGGATTCAGGGCGATGGCCTGGCGCAGGTCATCCAGCGCTTCTTCCAGTGACTGGTCCGGCAGCCCGTGCATCAAATCCAGGTTAAAACTGCGCAGGCCGAGGCCGGTAGCCAGCTGCGCCGCACGCTTGGCCTCTTCCGGGCCGTGGATGCGGCCCAGGCGCTCCAGCTTCTGGTGGCTGAAGCTCTGCACGCCAATCGAAATACGGTTAACACCGGCGCGCTGGTAGCCGCTGAAGCGGTCGGCCTCAACGGTGCCGGGATTGGCCTCCATGGTGATTTCGGCGTCGTCGGCGACGGGAATGCGCGCCCGCACGCCGTCCAGCAGCCTTTGCATCGCTTCCGCGCTCAGCAGGCTGGGGGTGCCGCCGCCGATAAAGATGGTGCTGATGCTGCGACCGCCGGCGAGCGGCAGGTCGGCGTCCAGATCCGCCAGCAGATGGTCGACATATTCCTGATGCGGCACCTCGCCCTTCAGCGCATGCGAGTTGAAATCGCAATAGGGGCACTTCTGCACGCACCACGGAATATGGATGTACAGGCTCAGCGGCGGCAGTTGTACGGCGTTACTGGGCATTGCGCATCGCTTCCAGCAGCAGTTTCAACGCCTGACCACGGTGCGAGACGGCGATTTTCTCCTCGCGCGTCAGCTCGGCGGCGGTGCGCTGCAGTTCCGGGACGTAGAAGATCGGATCGTAACCGAAGCCGCCGCGGCCGGCGGAGGTGGTGGTGATTTCCCCGGCCCAGCTGCCGTGGAACACCAGCGGCGTCGGGTCGGCGGCGTGGCGCAGATACACCAGCACGCAGTGGAAGCGGGCGCCGCGTTGCCCGGCGGGCACCGCCTGCATGGCATCCAGCAGTTTGTCCAGATTCTGTTGGTCGCTGGCGTCTTCGCCGGCGTAGCGAGCGGAATAGATGCCCGGCGCGCCGCCGAGCGCATCCACCGCCAGGCCAGAGTCATCGGCGATTGCCGGCAGGCCGGTAACCTGTGCCGCGTGGCGCGCCTTCAGGATGGCGTTTTCGATAAACGTCAGGCCGGTCTCTTCGGCGGACTCGACGCCCAGCTCGGTTTGCGCCACGATGTCCAGACCGAAATCGGCCAGCAGCGCGGCGAGTTCGCGTACTTTACCGGGGTTGCCGGTGGCAAGAACGACTTTTTGCATAGTGATACCTTGAAGCTTTAGTCAATCAGCGCCGCAATAACCGGCGGGCGCTGTTGCGGATGAATAATGCGTAACTGTTTATGCCGGCCCAGTTCGCCTTTTTCGATAGTGATGTTGCTCTTCGCCGCCTTGAACTGCTTGGCGAGAAACTTGATCAGATGGGCGTTAGCCTGGCCGTCCACTGGCGGCGCGGTGATGGCGACTTTTATTTCGTCGCCATGCAGACCGATAATCTGGTCGCGGCTGGCCTTCGGCTGAATATACAGCCTGATGACCAGCCCGTCCGGCAGCAGGGTGACGGCGCTCACAGCAGGAACCAGATCTCGCCGAACAGATCCATACCCAGGTAGTTGATGAGATACAGGATCAGAATCACTACCATCGCCGAGAAGTCAATGCCGCCCATCGCCGGGATAATACGGCGGATCGGCGCCATTAGCGGCTCGGTCAGCTGATACATCACGTAGTCAATCGGGCTGCGGCCCTGGCTGATCCAGCTCATCAGGGCGCGGATGATCATCACCCAGAAAATCAGATAACCGGCGGACTTCACCAGCGAAATCAGGCCGAACAGCAGGTTATACGGGCTGAGCGCCATGGCGCCGCCCTGAATCAGCAGCAGCAGCGGATACTTGATGGTCATCAGCAGGAACGCCAGCAGCAGCGAGGCGCTGTCGATCGGCCCCAGCGAAGGCAGGACGCGACGCAGCGGGCCCACTACCGGCTGGGTGATTTTCACCACGAACTGGGAAAACGGGTTATAAAAATCGGTGCGCGCCCACTGCATCCAAATGCGCAGCAGCAGCACCATAACGTAAATATCAATAACGGTCTTGACCAGGAAAGTCAGCGTTAGCATTGCGTGGTTCGCTCCTTAATTAGAATGATTTTTCCATTTCCTGCGCACGGGAAACGGCCGCCTGCATCGCCTGAGCGACGGTTGCCGGCAGGTGTTGTTCGTTAAGCACGCGCAGCGCTTCGGCGGTGGTGCCGCCTTTTGACGTCACCTGTTCGCGCAGGGTCGACAGCGACGTTTCCGGGTTGGCTTCCACCAGCGCCGCCGCGCCGCTGGCCGCCTGCTGCACCAGCTCGCGCGCCTGCTGGCTGCTGAAGCCCATCTGTTCGGCGGCCTGCTGCATGGACTCCATAAACAGGAAGAAATAGGCCGGCGCGCTGCCTGCGGCGGCAATCACGCCGTTAATGCCGTTCTCATCGTCCACCCAGCAGACTTTGCCCACCGAACCCATCAGCGCGCCGGTGAAGTCGCGATCCTGCTGGCTGACCTGTGGCGGCGCGTACAGGCCGCTCATACCTTTCCCGACCAGCGACGGGGTGTTCGGCATGATGCGCACGATATTGAGCGACTGGCCGAGCAGTTGATAGAAACGCTCGACCCGAACGCCGGCGGCGATCGACAGTACCAGCTTGCCGTCAAAACTGACCTGGCTCTGCAGCGCCTGGCAGACGTCGGCCATCAGCTGCGGTTTTACCGCCAGCACCACCACATCGGCGTCCTGTGCACAGGCGGCGTTGTCGGCGCTGCTGATAATGCCATAGTCGGCGGCCAATGCATCGCGATTGTTCGGCGACGGCGCGCAGACGCTAATCAGGTTGGCCGGATAGCCGCCGCTGACCAGACCGGCGATGATAGCGCGCGCCATATTGCCGGCGCCAATAAAAGTAATCTTGCGGTGTTGCATATCGTTCCTCGTCTGTACTGTCAGGCCTGCGAATAATCACGGGCACCAAAAATCGCGGTGCCGATGCGTACCAGGGTACTGCCGGCGCTAATCGCCGCGGACATATCATCGGTCATGCCCATCGACAACGTATCCGCCTGCGGGTGCTGCTGCTGCAACTGCAAAAAGGCCTGCTGCATCCGGCCGAAGACCTCCAACTGCCGCTGAGGATCTTCCTCCGGTGCCGGGATAGCCATCAGGCCGCGCAGCGTCAGGCGCGGCATGGCGGCGACGGCCTGCGCCAACTGCGGCAACTCGTCCAGCCCGATGCCGGATTTGCTCTGTTCATCGCTGATGTTGATCTGGATTAACACATTGAGCGGCGGCATTTCGGCCGGACGCTGGTCGTTCAGCCGCTGGGCGATCTTTGGCCGGTCGACGGTGTGGCACCAGGCGAAGTGTTCGGCCACCAGACGGCTTTTATTGGATTGCAGCGGGCCGATAAAGTGCCACTCCAGCGCCGCGCCCTGCGGCTGCGTGCTGAAATACTGGATTTTTTCGACCCCTTCCTGCACGTAGTTTTCGCCAAAGGCGCGCTGCCCGGCATCGATGGCTTCTGCGATCGCCGCTACAGGTTTGGTTTTGCTGACTGCAAGCAGCGTCACCTCTTCCGGAGCGCGTGCGCAACTTTCGGCAGCGCGAGCAATACGGCTCCTGACATCCTGCAGATTCTGTTGGATAGTGCTCATTTTTGGTCCGGGAGATAGATATGGATATCGATGAATTTGTGGCCCTTAGTGTAAAGCATAATGCTTCCGATCTGCACCTTTGTACCGCCCAACCGTTGATGATGCGCATCGATGGTGAACTTCAGCCGCTGGCGGGCGACGCCGTTCTGCCCGCAGAAGACATGCAACGGCTGTGTGTGGCGCTGCTCGACGAGCGCCAACTGCGGCAGCTGCGACGAACCGGTCAGTTGGATTGTGCCTTGACGACCACGGGCGGGACGCGGCTGCGCGCCAACTTTTTTTATCAGCGCACCGGCGTGTCGCTGGCGCTGCGCCGCATTGCGGAACGCTGCCCGACGCTGGAACAGCTGCAGGCGCCGGCGATTATTCCGGCGCTCACCGAGCGGGAAGAGGGGCTGATTCTGGTGACGGGAGCGACCGGCAGCGGCAAGTCCACCACGCTGGCGGCGATGATCGACCATATCAACCGTCATCAGCGGCGGCATATATTGACGCTGGAAGATCCGATCGAATTTATCCATCACAGCGCGCAGTCGCTGATTCAGCAGCGTGAACTGGGCCGCGATACCCGCAGTTTCGACGCGGCGTTAAGCGCGGCGCTGCGCGAAGATCCTGACGTTATTCTGGTAGGCGAACTGCGCGACAGCGCCAGCATCCGGCTGGCGCTGACCGCGGCGGAGACCGGGCATCTGGTGCTGGCGACGTTGCACACCCGTAATGCTCCCCAGGCGGTTGAACGGGTGATCGACGTTTTTCCGGCGGAGGAGAAAGCCTACGTGCGTGCCCAACTGGCCAGCGGTTTACAGGCGGTGATTGCGCAGAAATTACAGCGCAGGGTCGGCGGCGGCAGAACGGCGGTGTTTGAGATCCTGACGGCGACGCCGGCGGTAAGCAGCATGATTCGCGAGGGAAAAACGCATCAGCTGGCCAGCGTATTGCAAAGCGGCGCGCAGGCCGGCATGCAAACCTTTGCTCAGGGCATACAGCAACGTATTGCGCAGGGAATTTTATAATGACACAATCCTGACGCGAGAATGATAATATGGACGTTGTTAATTTTTATTTTTAATTTGGCTGTCGTTCTCCCCTGTGATTATTAATTTCACGGGGCGCATAGCCATACGCGGATTATCTTGCCCATGAATAAGGATGTTCTTATGGATACCTGGCTGGTTGTTGACGATCATCCGGCAATCTGTTTCGCCGTCAAAACAATGCTGGCGCAGTTAGGTGATAATGTAATTATAACGGCGAACAGCGGCACTGACGCGCTGGCGAAAATAAAAGAGCACCGCCCCGGCATGGTGATTCTGGATATCATGCTAAATAAAATGGACGGCCTGCAGGTTCTCCAGCGTATTCGTCAGCTGAACAGCGCCATCAAGGTTATCGTCTATACCGGACTCCCGGCGGAGAATTACGCAGAGCGGGCCATGCGCGCAGGCGCACGCGGATTCTTTCATAAAGATCAGGACATCAGCCAGCTGGTGCCGCTGTGTCAGCTGGTACTGCAGGGCTATGCCTGCTTTCCTTATGATGCGGTAACGCCGTTGTTTAATACTGCGGAGCGGAATAGTAATGCGTTGGCGCGCCTGTCCGATCGTGAATTAACGGTATTACGCTATTTGTCAGAGGGCTTGAGTAATAAGGATATTGCCGACAGGTTGTTGCTCAGTAATAAAACAATTAGCACTTATAAGAGTCGTCTGATTGAAAAGTTTAATGGCAAATCTTTGGAGGAGGTTTATGCGCTATTGAACGAGCAGGGAAGTACGGAAAATAATGGCTAAATATATATTGTTATTTTTATCGCTGTTTTCCGATTGCGTATATTCCGTCACGCTATCGCCAAGCCGGGAAATCAATTTGGTCAGCCGTGGGCAGGTGCAATTGGCGGATCCCGACCTGAGCAGCGATGACTGGCTGTGGCTGCGGCGTAAACGCGTATTGGTATTCGGCCTGGCGGCGCCGCACTATCCGCCGTTTGATATCACCAGCGGCGCCAATGATTATGGCGGCATCAACGCCGATTACCTCGGTATTCTCGCCTATAACCTCAATGTGCAGATCAAAGTGCGTTACTACGAAAATGACGCCGCTTTGCGGCAGGATCTGCAAAAGGGCGTGGTTGATATGATCGGCAACGTGGCGGCAATGGGGCAAGAGGAGCCCGGCCTGCGGCTGACCAAAGCTTATGTGCCGGCAGCACCTGCGCTGGTGCTGCGCACCGACAGTCTGCTGCGCTTCCAGCCGCTGAAGGAGATTGCCATTGAAAGCCAGTATCGTAATAACCCGCGCATTCTGCAGCGTTTTCCCGTAGCCGACTATCAGAGCCTGGACGTTCCCCGCCGTGCGCTGGAGGCGCTGTCGTTCAAAAAACTGGATGCCTTTATCGGCGATGCGACGGTCGCCCGCTACCTGATTAATCAGGGGAATCTGAACAACCTGCGCATTCAGCTGCTGCCGCCGCAGGAGGTGCGCGGTTTTTCCTTTGGTCTGGCGGCGGACAACGAACGCCTGCAAACAATCCTCGACGCCGTGCTGTCGATCATTCCTGAAAGCACGCAGGCGGAGATTCAAAGCCGCTGGAACGGCGGCATTCCGATGTCGCAGGGGGGAGAGCACCTGCTGCTGACGTCGCTGGAGCGTAAGTGGGTCGAGGATCATCCGCATGTGCGGGTGGTGGTCAACGGCGACTTTCCGCCGCTGAGTTTCTTCGATGTGCAGGGCGGTTTTCGCGGGTTAAGCGCCGATGTGATGGATGCCATCTCCGATCGCACCGGCCTGAAGTTCGATATTATCCGTGCCCGTTCGCTCAAGGATTCGCTGAATGCGGTTCACGCCGGCAAGGCGGACGTGGTGGTGGGGCTGACGCTGGATTCCGTCTGGCCAAACGGCCTGATGACCACCCGTTCTTTTCTGGTTAACTCCTGGGTGCTGGTGGGATTGGCGAGCCAGAAGGCGCAGGGCGATCCGCAGGTGATCGCCCTGGTCGACGGCCATCCGCTGCAGGCGTTCCTGCAGGAGCGCTATCCGGAGAGCCGTATCATCAGCGTAGACTCGCCGCAGGCCGGAGTTGACGCGGTGAAAAAGCGCCGGGTGTCGGCGCTGGTGCTGCCGATGATTAGCGCGGATTTCTTCCTCGCGCATGAGCAACCCGACGGGCTGCATATTCTGGAATCGCTGGATACCGAACCGGCGCACTTCGTGATTGGCGTCGCCGGCACCGAATATCCGCTGGCGACCATTCTGGATAAGGCGCTGCTCAATATACCACCGGAAGATATCCATGCCATGACCAGCAACTGGTACAACAATACCTACCTGCTTGAGGGGGCGCAAAGCAGCGGCAAGCGCTGGTTTCGTTACTATCCCGCGCTGCTGTTCGGCACCAGTCTGATGCTGATTTTGCTGGCCACGGCGTATTTCATCAGCCAGATGCGCAACAAGCGGCAACTGACCCGCCGCTGCCAGCTGGTGATGGACGCCGTGCCGCTGCCCATCTATATGACCAATCTGCAGGGGCAGATCGTGATGGCGAACGCGTCGTTTTACCGCGCCATCGGCGCTACGGCGCCGCAGATTATCGGCACCTCGCTGGATGATATCCCGTTGGGGCTGCCCGGCGCGTCAGATATTGCGCTGACCGACGGCGAGAAGGGCAAGGGGATGTTCGTCACCCGCTATTTACAGATGGGCGAGCAGCGGCACACCCTGCAGCAGTGGAATTCGCTGTGGATCACCGAAGGGCGCCGGGCGGAGGGGAAAATAGGCGGCTGGTTTGACGTGACCGAGCGCGATCGCCTGATCGAGCAGCTGCGCCAGGCGAAAGAACATGCCGACCGCGCCAACCGCGCCAAAACTACCTTTCTGGCGACGATGAGCCATGAGATACGCACGCCGCTGAATGCCATTATCGGCATGCTGGAACTGCTGCTGAACCGCCAGCCGGGCGATGAGCCGGCGGATATCGAGCTGCTGGGCGTGGCCCATGAGTCGGCGCACTCATTGCTGACGCTGATCGGCGATATTCTCGATATTTCGCGTATTGAAGCGGATCGTCTGGTGCTGCATCCCCAGCGCGCCGACATCCGGCGGCTTATCGAGTCGATGGCCATGCTGTTTGACGGCGTTGCCAGACAGAAGGGGCTGGATTTCAGGTTGGAAATCGATGCGGAAATTACCGGCGACGTACTGGTCGACCCGGTACGTTTCAAACAGGTGCTGTCGAATCTGGTGAGCAACGCGATCAAATTTACCGAACAGGGGCAGATCACCTTAAGCGCGGTGGTGGAGAAGGTCACCAAAGAGCATTTTGATCTGCGCCTGCAGGTTTCCGACACCGGCAAAGGCATCGACGCCCGCACGCTGGGACGACTGTTCCGGCCGTTTACCCAGGGGCAGAACGACGTCGGCGGCGCGGGGCTCGGCCTGTTTATTTGCCGTAAGCTGGTGGCGATGATGGGCGGTTTTATCAGCGTGAACAGTGAGGTCGGGCTGGGCAGCGAATTTACCGTGGCGCTGTCTATGGCGCGCCTGCGGCGGATGGACGTACAGCCGCAGAGCAACGATACGACTCCCCGGCCGGAGCGGAGCCTGCGGGTGCTGGTGGTGGAAGATCACCATGCCGGGCGCATGTTGCTGAGCCGCCAGCTGACGTTTCTCGGCCACTGCCCCACGGCGGCAGAGGATGGTGAACAGGCATTGGCGCTGCTGGAGCATTCCCCGTTCGATCTGATTATCACCGACTGCCATATGCCTAATCTGGATGGCTATAGCCTGAGCCGCCAGATACGGCTGAATGAGCGTGAGCGGCATCTGGCGCCGTCAATTATCTGGGGCCTGACCGCCAACGCGCAGGAGAGCGCACGCGAAGCGTGCCTGCGGGCCGGCATGAACGATTGTCTGTTTAAACCGGTCAATCTGGCGATGCTGCAGAAGACGTTGCAGCGTCTGCCGGTGAACGCGCCAGCAGCGGCGCACCAGGAGGCGATTTTCGCCAGACTTCCGGCGGAGCTGCAGCAGCCGGAGGTACTGCAGGAGTTTATCGCCACCCTGTTAAGCAGCCTGCATGAGGATGGCGGCCGGCTGCGTAAGGCGCTGCGGCAGCAACCCGTGCCGTGGGACGACGTTCAGGCACTGGCGCACAAGCTGGCGGGCGCCGCACGGTTGTTGCATGTCGATGCGCTGGACCGGGCGTGCCGGGCGTTGCAACAGACCAGCGAGATGGCGCTTGCCGGGCGGGTGCTGGATGAAACGGAACGTCTGGCGTCACGGCTTGAGGGACTACAGGATAATCATCCTTTCCTACAGCGTGATTAAGATGCCGTTGGCTTTTAAGGTAAGCGGCAAAATTTTAGACTTGTTGTGGACAGGAAGGGGAGCATCGGGCTCTCCGAGTCCATGTAATATTTAAGGATAATATCATGAAAAAAATGACTAAAATGGCAATCCTGCCGGTAGTAATGGCGCTGGGCGTTGGTTTCTCTTCCATGGCGTCTGCCGCTTATAACTGCGACGCTAAGCGTTCTGCTATTGAATATCAAATTCAGCAGGCGGAAAGATACGGCAACTACAACCGCGTAGCCGGCCTGAAGCGTGCGCTGAGTGAAGTCAACGCGCGTTGCTCTACCGGTAGCGCTGTAGTTGACGTGCAGAAGAAAGTCGAAAAGTTAGAGCGTAAGCTGCTGGACAAGAAAGAAGACGTCCGTGATATCAAAGCCGACCTGCGCAAAGCACAGGCAAAAGGCGACGCGAAGAAAGTGGCTAAATATCAGCGTAAGCTGCGTGAAAAGCAGGCTGAAGTTAAAGAAGTGGCCGCTGAACTGCGTCAGGCGAAAGCTGAACTGGCGGCAGCACGTAAATAATCCGATAGACAACGTTCACGCATGGAAAGCGGCGAACAGTCTAGTGAGAAGCGAGGCGCTACTATGCGCCTCTTTTTGGCGTTGATAAAACGCCGGAATCGTGTGGTTGATACTCAAGGAACGAATGAAACCCGCCCTGCGCTTTACCCTGCTTCCTCTGGCGCTTGCCACCACTTGCGCGCAGGCGGAAGTGAACAAAATTTACCTTATCTTTAACGATACCTATAAAGGCCGCGCTGCAGTTACGCTGGATGCGGCGGGTATGCCGTGCGTGACTCCTACCTTGCTCAGCGAGTGGGGCGTACGGGGAAAACTCGCCGCAGGGCTGGCGACCTCGGCCGATGGCTGCGTGTCGGCCGACGAACCCGGCGTGCAGTTCTTTTATGAACCGGTATCACAACTGCTGACGGTGGACGTTTCACCGCGGATGGTCGGCGGCGGCGATATCAGCCATCGTTGGGACGACGGCGTTAACGCCGGTTTTATCGACTATCAGCTTAACTACGGCCACTATGCCGCCGAGCGTTATCGGGACGCCGAACGGCGCTATAGCCTGTTTGCGGAATTGAACACCGGCCTGAACCTGGGGGCATGGCGTTTGCGTTACCAGCCGGTCTATCAGAAAGACGCCTGGGGCCAGCCAAGCTGGCATACGGAAAAAGCGCTGGCCTATCGCGATCTGAAAGCCTGGCGCGCATTGTTGAGCATCGGTGATAACAACACGCCGTCGACCCTGTTTGATAACGTTAAGTACCGTGGCATCCAGCTGGCGTCGGACGATCGGATGCTGCCGGAGAGCCTGCGGCAGTTTTCGCCGTGGATCCGTGGTATGGCGCGCAGCAACGCCGAGGTTAAAGTGCGGCAAAACGGCGAGGTGATTTACCAGACTTTTGTATCCCCCGGCGCGTTTATTCTGAAGGACGTGTATCCCCCGGATCCCGATGGCGACATTAGTGTGACCGTGCGTGAAAGCGACGGAACGGAAACCGAGCGCAAACTGCCTTACTCCGCGATGCCGAATCTGGTGCACGGCGGCAGGCTCAAGTACGACCTGACGCTGGGTAAATACCAGCCCTATTTTGGCATAGAACAGCAGCAGCCACAGTTTGGCCTGCTGTCCGCCAGTTACGGCCTGCCGGCGAAAACCACGCTGTATGGCGGCATATTGCTGTCCGGGCTGTATCGCAGCGCCGCCGTGGGCGTGGGGAAAAGCTTCAACCAGTGGGGGGCGCTGTCGGTGGATTACAACTATGCCGCGGCGCGTCAGCCGCGTCGTTCTGCCGACGATCGCGGCGGCATGTGGCGCCTGCGTTACGCCAAGGTAATCCCGTCCTGGGAGTCATCCGTCAGTCTGCTGGCGCAATATTATCCGCGGCAGCGTTACCGGACGTTTGGCGATGGGGTAGAGCAGCAGACGCTTTACTGGTGGGATTGGGATGACGATATGTTTATCGGCGATTTCGACGCCGAGAAAAAGTACCGTCTGGAGGCACGTTACAATCAGTACTTCTCCGAGTCGGACAGCCTGTATCTGACGCTGGCGCGTGAGGCAATGCGCGGCCAGGATAAAGGTGAAACCAGCGTAGAGTTGGGGTACAGCGCCACCTGGGGCGCGGTTGACGTCAATCTGTATGCGGAATACAGCCGCAGGAATTACGGCAAAGAGCAGGGGCAGCTCGGGCTGTCGTTTTCAGTACCGCTGGGCAAACTGGCGCTGCCGCGTATGAAGTTGAATTACGATCACCGGCTGGCGAAAAACGGCGCCGGCAGCCGGCGGGTCGGCGTCAGCGGTACGCTGCTGTCGGATTACAGCCTGAGTTACGATCTCAGCACCAGCCAGAGCCAGAGCTATGGCAGCAGTCAGGATGCCAGCGCCAGTTATCAGTACAACGCCGGTTCGCTGCGTCTCGGCTATGCACGCGGTCGGAACTATCGCCAGCAGAATGTCGAGCTGGCCGGCAGCCTGATGGCCCATGCCGGCGGCGTGACGCTGGGGCAAACGCTGGGGGAAACCATGGCGATCGTACAGGTGCCCGGCTCATCGGGTATCGGCGTCGACAACCAGTACGGCGTCACTACCGACTGGCGCGGCTATGCGGTGGTCAGCACGCTGACCCCTTATCGGATTAACCGGCTGTCGTTGGATACCTTTGAGCTGCCCGACGACGAAGAATTACCGCAGCCGGAAATCGAGGTGGTGCCGACGGCGGGGGCGATCATGTTCAGCCGCTTCGCGCCGGCGCAGAAACTTACGCTCCCAGATGCTGCTCGAACCAGCTCTCCAGAATAACCACCGCCGAGGCGGAATCCACGCTGCCTTTATCCAGCGCGCGGAAACCGCCGCGGTCAAACAGATGCGAACGCGCTTCCACGGTGCTCAGCCGCTCGTCATGCAGCTCCACCTGAACGCCGAAGCGGCCATGCAGGCGGTTGGCGAACTTGCGCGCCCGGGCGGTCAGCGGCTGTTCCGTGCCGTCCATATTGAGCGGCAGGCCGACGATGACCAGATCCGGCTGCCACTCCTGCAGCATTTTTTCGATTTTCTGCCAGTCCGGCGTGCCGTCCTGTGCTTTAAACGCCGCCAGCGCGCGTGCGGTGCCGGTAATTTCCTGACCGATGGCCGCGCCGATGCTTTTGGTGCCGAAGTCAAAGGCGATGAGGGTGCGGTTGCTCATCAGGC
This sequence comes from Serratia sp. JUb9, assembly GCF_014298095.1. NCBI lineage: Bacteria > Pseudomonadati > Pseudomonadota > Gammaproteobacteria > Enterobacterales > Yersiniaceae > Serratia > Serratia sp. JUb9. Next base: position 902,858 of record NZ_CP060416.1, read on the forward strand.
ATGTCCTGCATGGTTGGCGATGCTGCGGATATCGACGCCGAGACGGTTGGCCGCTTCACGCCAGCGGTTGGCGATCGGCGTGTGGAACAGGATTTCGCTGTCGGCTTCTGCGGTCAGCCAGGCGTTTTCCAGCACCTCCTGCTCCAACTGGCCTTTTTCCCAGCCGGCATAGCCGAGGGCGACCAGCACTTCCTGCGGCTGCTCCGGGGTGCCCAGCGTCTCCAGCACGTCTCGTGAGGTGGTGATCATGGTCTCCGGCGAAATCTGAATGCTGGCGTCAAAGCCCGGCTGCGGCGTATGCAGAATAAAACCGCGGTCGTCCGCCAGCGGGCCGCCGGCATACACCGGTTTATCCAGGCTGATGGCCGGGTCGCGTTCGGCCGGCGCAATCTTCAGCTTATCCAGCACGCTTTCTACCGTAAACTGTTCCACAGGTTTGTTGATCACCAACCCCATGGCGCCTTCTTCGTTATGCTCGCAGATGTAAATCACCGAGCGTTTGAAACGGGGATCCTGCATGGTTGGCATGGCGATAAGAAAGTGGTGCTGTAAATTCATGTCGGTCTGTCGATTATTGAGTAGGGTGGATAGTGGCGCTGTCGCACCAATCAGGGCGCAAACGACGCGAAATCGGCAGCGCGGGCGATAACGCCGCGCTGCCCGTCAGCTTAACGCGTAGCCAGACGTTTTTCGATAGCATCCATCAACATACCGGTGATGGAGATCGGGAAGGCTGCTTCGATTTCACGCACGCAGGTTGGACTGGTGACGTTGATTTCGGTCAGGCGGTCGCCGATCACGTCCAGGCCGACGAACACCAGGCCTTTTTCTTTCAGCGTCGGCGCGACGGTACGGGCGATCTGCCAGTCGCTTTCGCTCAGCGGGCGTGCTTCGCCGCGGCCGCCGGCGGCCAGATTGCCGCGGGTTTCCCCCTGCGCCGGAATACGCGCCAGGCAGTAAGGCACCGGTTCGCCGTCGACCACCAGAATGCGTTTGTCGCCTTCTTTAATTGCCGGCAGGAAGTTTTGCGCCATGCAGAAACGGCTGCCGTGTTCGGTCAGCGTTTCGATAATCACCGACAGGTTCGGGTCCTCCTGCTTAACGCGGAAAATCGATGCGCCGCCCATGCCGTCCAGCGGCTTGAGGATAATGTCGCCGTGCTGCTGGTGGAACTTGCGGATGTGCGCGGCGCTGCGGCTGACCAGCGTATCCGGCGTCAGCTCCGGGAACCAGGCGGTGAACAGTTTTTCGTTGCAGTCGCGCAGGCTCTGCGGTTTGTTGACGACCAGCGTGCCTTTGACCTCTGCACGCTCCAGAATATAGGTCGCGTAAATATATTCGGTATCAAACGGCGGATCCTTACGCATCAGGATCACGTCCAGTTCCTGCAGCGCCAGATCCTGCTCGGCGCCGAAGCTGAACCAAGACTCTTTGTCTTCCTTGACGCTCAGTACGCGCGTGCGGGCGCGGCCATCGCCGGCATGCAGATAGAGATCGTCCATCTCCATATAGTGCAGCTCCCAGCCGCGGCGCTGTGCTTCCAGCAGCATGGCGAAGCTGGTGTCTTTCTTGATGTTGATGGATGAGATGGGGTCCATCACTATGCCGAGCTTAATCATTGTTCTTTCTCCTTTAACCCAGATCGCCGAAACGCACCTGGAGGGCGGTAATTGCGGTGAGCGCGGTAGTTTCGGTACGCAGAACGCGTGGCCCCAGCAGGATATCGGTAAATCCATGCCCGGAGGTCATTGCTATTTCATCGGCGGACAGGCCGCCTTCCGGCCCGATCAGCAGGCGGACGTGGTTAACCGGCAGCGGCAGCGTATTGATACTGTGGCTGGCGCGCGGATGCAGATTCAGTTTCAGGCTGTCATCCTGCTCGGCGCACCAGGCTTCCAGCGCCATGGCCGGGCGGACTAGCGGAATACGGTTGCGGCCGCACTGTTCGCAGGCGGCGATGGCGATTTTTTGCCACTGCTGGAGTTTCTTTGCCAGGCGTTCGCCGGACAGCGAGACGCCGCAGCGTTCGGAAAACAGCGGCGTAATGGTATTCGCTCCCAGCTCGATGGACTTCTGGATGGTGAACTCCATTTTGTCGCCGCGTGAGATGACCTGGCCGAGATGCAGGTTCAGCGGCGATTCGCGATCTTCCAGCCGGCCGTCGCCGGTGCGCACCCGTACGCTTTTTTTATCCGCCTGGGTGATTTCAGCGTCGAACACCTGGTTGCTGCCGTCAAACAGCTGCAGCGCCTGGCCCGAGCTCATGCGCAACACGCGCCCGACATGGTTGGCCGCGTCTTCGCTCAGGGCGACTTCTGAATGGGAACTCAGCGGTTCCGGGTGATAGATGCGAGGTATGCGCATAATGACGTTCTAATCCTGACGAAATTCGCAGCCGAAGCGCTGCGTCCTGAAAGACCAAGAGTATATACCCAAAGGCGGCCGAGCGGCAGCGGCGCCGTTGCCGCTGCTCTATGCAGACTATTTAGCTTTTGCGCTGCTGGCAAGCCTGCTGAATATACGGGTTATGGTTTCCCTGTACCTTAGCGATGCGTGCCTCGCGACGACATTCCCAGTCGCTGACCGGGTACTGACGGTTCCACACCTCAAACAGCCGGGTCTGCTGGCGTGACAGACGCAGCCGGTAGCGATCGCGCATATAGAAATAGGTGCGGGCGATGGCGCCGCGGGCGCGGGCCGGCGGTTCCGCCTGTTTGTGTTTGAAGTCGACCTTCATCGGACACTGGCCGTATTGGCCTTCACCGCCGCGCCACTGGCTGTACATAAAGTTACTACGGTCGCCGTTCACTTCGCCGATCGCCGGCTGCAGGTTGTGCAGATCGGTTTCGATTTTGCGGTATGCCGGATCCTTGTTGCAGTTTTTACGCCCGCCGTCGCGCCAGCACTGCAGCTGGTGGCCGAACTGCCAGGCTGGCACCACGTGTTCCCATTCGATTCGGCCGGCGCGCTGGGCATTTTTACGCGGCTGAAAGCCGCAGCCGTGGAGGTCGGGGATGCCTTTCTTGCCGTGCCACTGAATTTGGCAGCCGCAGTAGAAGCTGCCGGGGGCGTCCTGATTGATTTTGACCGCTGCCGCTTTGGCCTGGGAGAAGTTGTTGATGCCATGCGCGTTAACCGCGCCAGAAATGAAAACCATTGCGAACAAAATTTTGCGAAGCATATTCCAAAACAGCTCAAAATCAGAAAAGCACGCAGGGTAGCGGAAGTCGCAGGCAGTGGCAAATCAGGCTAATTATTTGTTTATCCGGCAGACTTGCCGGCGTTATGCATAGCGAGCCGTGCCGGCCGCTGGCGGAAAGCGGCGGCCGGAAGCGAGGTGAGGAATGGCGAAAAGTCTCAATCGCGCAGTTCGCGCGTTTCGCCGGCGGAGAAGACCAGTTTTTCGCCGCAACGGCGGCAGCGGTACTCGCTTTCGCCGCGCTGGATGCGGTTATGGCGACGCACCGTCAGCTGATGCAGCTGGCAGCGGCACTGGTAAGGGAAGGTTTTGCTCTGCACCGAGGCGATGCCGAATTGATGGGTGCGGCTGGCCGGCGTCTGCAGCACTTCTTCCATCATCCAGCGCCATTCGCGGCCGTGCGGCGCTGCCGCCTGACCGAAACGGCGGAATACCAGCAGGTGCGCCAGTTCGTGCGGCACGACTTCATCAATAAACGACTGCTTGTTTTCCATCAGCAGCACCGGGTTAAGGCGGATCTCCCAGTCTTGCAGCCAGGCGGTGCCGGCGCTGGTGCCGCGCTGCTGGTAAACGACCTTGGGTTCCGGAAATTCTTCGGCAAAATGTTGCCGGGCCAGCTGCAGTTTTTCCCGCAGGCAGCGCATCACTGCTTGTTGCAGTGCGATAGGGATTCTGATTTTGTTCATCGCCGCTAGCATAGACGCGGCGCGCGGGGCTGGCAATATGCCTCAGGATGAAAAAAGCGTATCGGTTTATGTAGGCTTACGTGCTTTTTTCACCACAATGATAAGCCGATCGGGCGGTGCGGATTGTAATCAAGGTGTTAACTGCGGGATAATAAAACGTGCCAGATAAGTCTGTACCCGCAGTTCTCACAGGACGTGGTCGAAAAAGCTCAAACGGCGTTGCACCCGCGATTCAGGGGCGTTTTGCGATTTAGCGCAATAACCGGCTACCTAAAAATAAGTAAGGTGTGGTGAGTTTTTTTGACGCAGCGACCCGAGTCATGCGCTGAAAGTGTGAATTTAACGCAGCTAATTGTTGCAAGTGAGAGATAAATGTCGAATAAACCGTTCCATTATCAAGATCCGTTTCCACTGAAGAAAGACGATACCGAATACTATCTGCTAAGCCGCGACCACGTTTCCGTCGCAGAATTTGAAGGGCAGGAAGTCCTGAAAGTTGCACCGGAAGCCCTGACCCTCCTTGCCCAGCACGCCTTCCACGACGCCTCATTTATGTTGCGCCCGGCGCACCAGCAGCAGGTCGCCGATATCCTTGCCGACCCGGAAGCCAGTGAAAACGATAAGTACGTTGCGCTGCAATTTCTGCGTAACTCAGAAATCGCCGCCAAGGGTATTTTGCCGACCTGCCAGGATACCGGCACCGCGATCATCGTCGGTAAAAAAGGCCAGCGCGTCTGGACCGGCGGCGGCGATGAAGCAGCGCTGTCGCGCGGGGTGTACAACACCTATATCGAAGACAACCTGCGCTACTCGCAGAACGCCGCGCTGGATATGTATAAAGAGGTGAATACAGGCAGTAACCTGCCGGCGCAGATCGACCTCTACAGCGTCGACGGCGACGAATACAAATTCCTGTGTATCGCCAAGGGCGGCGGTTCCGCGAACAAAACCTATCTGTACCAGGAAACCAAGGCGCTGCTGTCGCCGGGTAAACTGAAAGATTACCTGGTGGACAAGATGCGCACCCTGGGCACCGCGGCCTGCCCGCCGTACCACGTGGCCTTTGTGATTGGCGGCACCTCCGCCGAAGCGACGCTGAAAACGGTCAAGCTGGCTTCCACCAAGTATTACGACGGCCTGCCGACCGAAGGCAATGAGCACGGTCAGGCGTTCCGCGATGTGGCGCTGGAAGAAGAATTGCTGAAAGAAGCGCAGAATCTGGGGCTGGGCGCGCAGTTCGGCGGTAAATATTTCGCGCACGATATCCGCGTGATCCGCCTGCCGCGTCACGGTGCGTCGTGCCCGGTCGGCATGGGCGTATCCTGCTCCGCAGACCGCAATATCAAGGCGAAAATCAACCGCGACGGCATCTGGCTGGAGAAACTGGAGCATAATCCGGGCCGCTATATTCCACAGGAACTGCGTCAGGCGGGCGAAGGGGAAGCGGTGAAGGTGGATCTGAACCGTCCGATGGCCGAGATCCTCAAGCAGCTGTCGCAATATCCGGTGTCCACGCGCCTGTCGCTGAGCGGCACCATCATCGTCGGCCGTGATATCGCGCACGCCAAGCTGAAAGAGCGTCTGGAGCGCGGTGAAGGGCTGCCGCAGTATGTGAAAGACCACCCGATTTACTATGCTGGCCCGGCCAAAACGCCGGACGGCTATGCTTCCGGTTCTCTGGGGCCGACCACCGCCGGGCGGATGGACTCCTACGTGGATCTGCTGCAGTCCCACGGCGGCAGCATGATTATGCTGGCGAAAGGCAACCGTAGCCAGCAGGTGACCGACGCCTGTAACAAACACGGCGGCTTCTATCTTGGCAGCATCGGCGGCCCGGCGGCGGTGCTGGCGCAGCAGAGCATCAAGAGTCTGGAGTGTGTGGAGTACCCGGAACTGGGGATGGAAGCCATCTGGAAAATTGAAGTGGAAGATTTCCCGGCGTTTATCCTGGTGGATGACAAGGGCAATGACTTCTTCCAGAAGATCCAGAGCTCTCAGTGCACCCGCTGCGTGAAATAACGCGGCTGAAATAAAAACGGGGACGGGCTGCGCGCCCATCCCCGGATAAGGTTTCCCATAAGGGCGCGGCGGATGTCGCGCCCTTATCTGTTTTAGCGTGAGCCGATATCGCGCAGCGCTTTGCCGGACATCAGATTACGCTCGATCTGTTCCAGAGAAATGTTTTTGGTTTCCGGAATCAGCACGATGGTCAGTACGATAAACAGCAGGTTCAGTGCGGCGTATACCCAGAAGGTGTGTGCACTGCCCAGGCTGTTCAGCATGGTCAGGAAGGTGGCGCCGACAATCATATTGGCGATCCAGTTCACCGCCGTGGAGCAGGTGATGCCGAAATCGCGGCCTTTCAGCGGCTGAATTTCCGAGCAAAGCACCCAAATCAGCGGGCCGGCGCTCATGGCGAAGCCGACGATAAACATCAGCAGCATCAGGACGGCGAAGTACTGTGCGGCGGTGCTGGCGATGCCGATGTTCATCATGGTGCCGAGTACGCCCATACCGACCGCCATCACCAGGAAGCCCAGTTTCAGCGTCGGCTTGCGGCCCCAGCGGTCAACCAGCCCGATGGCGATAAAGGTCGCCAGCACGTTGACCAGACCGACGATCACCGTGCCCCACATTTGCTGCGCGGTGCTGGCGAAGCCGGCCAGATCGAAGATTTTCGGCGCGTAATACATGATGACGTTCATACCGGTGAACTGCTGCATAACTTGCAGCAGAATGCCGAGATATACCGCGCGGCGGAAATTCTTGTTGTCTTTAAACAGCGACCAGCCGCCCTGTTTGATCTTCAGGCTTTCGCGGATTTCATCCATTTCCGCCTTGGCCTGTTCGGTGGTGTCGCGCAGCATGTCCAGCACTTGGCGTGCCTCTTCATGCCGGCCGCGTGAAGCCAGCCAGCGCGGGCTGCGCGGCAGGAAGAACACGCCGATCAGCAGTAGCAGCGCCGGGATGGTGATGACGCCCAGCATCCAGCGCCAGGCGCCGCTGTAGCTGAACGCAGTATCCGACAGATAGGCCGCCAGAATACCGATGGTGATCATCAGCTGGTACATGGAAATCATACTGCCGCGGATGCGCTCCGGCGCGATTTCCGACAGGTACAACGGCGCGGTGAACGAGGCGATGCCGACGGCCAGCCCCAGCAGAACACGGGAAACCACCAGCACTTCGACGTTAGGGGTGAAGGCGGAACACAGCGATCCGATGACAAACAGCACGGCGCCGATCATCAGGCTGTATTTACGCCCCAGCCGATAGGAGAGCCAGCCGCTGCCGACCGCGCCGACCGCCGCGCCGAACATCATGGAACTGACCACCCACTCCTGTTGGTGCGCGGTGATCTGGAACTCATTGGTAATAAACGGCAGCGCACCGGCGATAACGCCGATATCCAGGCCGAAGAGCAGACCCGCCAGTGCGGCGAGGAAACAGACAAAGAAAGTCATTTGGGCATTTGACCGGCTTTTGCCTGTGGTTGTTACGGTACTCATAACGCCTCCAAAAGGGGGATGTAAAACGCCGAGTGGCTTTGGGGGATAATGTTATTGATCATGATGATGGTTAAAAGTGCGCCGGATCACATTAATGTAATCGCTTACATCAGTGGGGGCTTTTGAGAGGATTCCAATCGCCTAGTAAATAAAGATAAAAGCCACTATAGCCAGCCATAGGCGGTCATATTACGGTACTTTTATTGTAATCGTTTTCAATTTGGGGGGGCAGACGCGCTCCCAAATCAACCAGGGGGAAGCGCTCCCCGCCCGGTTCAGGAGAAATTATGCCATGAGAGAGGGGCTCAGTCCGAGGAAGGACGGATATTTTTTTGTTTCACAATATCAGCCATGACCGCCAGAGCGATTTCCGCCGGGGTTTTGCTGCCCAGCGGCAGGCCAATCGGCGCGTGAATGCGGCTTAGCTGCTGCGGATTAAATTCGGCAATGTTTTGCAGCCGCTGGCGACGGCGGGCGCTGTTCTGGTGGGAACCCATCGCGCCGATATAAAACGCCGGGGTATGAATAGCTTCCATCAGCGTCAGATCGTCCATACGCGGGTCGTGGGTCAGTGCGACCACGGCGGTATTGCCGTGGCAGCCGCCTTCTTCAATAAATTTGGCCGGAAATTGCCGCACCAGCGTGACCGACGGCGTTAACTGGGCGGCGAAGTTCTCCAGCGCCTCGGGACGGTTTTCACACACCAACACTTCAAAACCCAGCGCGGCGGCGAAGTCGGCGCAGTACAGCGCCACGCTGGACAGGCCGGCGATCAGCAGGCGCGGCGCGGCGGCGATATGCAGGACGATCTCCTCACCGCGGCGTTCAACCTGCGTTGCGCTGGCAAAGGGAGTTTCTTCCAGCACGGTGCAGGCGTGCGGCAGCGTCAGGCGTTTGAGCAACGCGTGATGGCCGTCCAGCGCCGCAGCCATCTGCGCCAGGTAGTGAATGCTATGTTCACCGGCCGGCAGGTACTCAATCAGCACCTCCAGTACGCCGCCGCAGGGCAGCGCCACGTTCGGCGTCAGGCCGCCTTCGCCGTAGCGCACCACCTGGCTGGCCGCCTGATAGTCGCCGGCGGCGATGCGCTGCAGAAAATCCTCCTCCACGCAGCCGCCGGAGAGCGAGCCGCAGTAGCGGCCATCGGCGCCGGCCGCCATCAGCGCGCCGGGCGATCGCGGCGAAGAGCCGTAGGTGGTCAGCACGGTGCACAGCCAGACCGGCTGCTGTTGCAGCCAGGACATGGCCTGACCGACGACGGTGATATCGAGATGTTGCATGGAGCTACTCGCTGTCCGCTAACTGAGAGGGAAGATCAATATCCTGTACGATGCCCGGGTTATCAACTGAAATCAGGTGCACTTCCTGGTCAAACAGCACGGAACGTCCACCGTCATCGCCGCGCAGGGCGCACAGCGCGTTGCGCAGCGTAGCGGAAAAGCCGACGGGATGCCCCGGGCGCCCGTTAACGCAGGGGCGGGCGATCGCATATTTTTGTAGCGCCGCTGCGGTTTGCCTGAATATTTCAGCAGGCACAAAGGGCATATCCGCCAGATGGATCAGCCAGCCGTCCCACTGCGGACGGGCCGCCACGCCGGCGGCGATGGATTCCCCCAGCCCGCGGCTGTCCAGCAATACCGTCTCGACGTGATGTGCTGCGCAGTGCCGGCGTACGGGCTGATTGTCCGGCCGGGTCACCACGACCAGCGGCAGGCCGCTGGCCTGCGCCTGCTGCAGCGTCTGGGCGAACAGAGTGCGTTCGCCCAGGGGCGCATTCAGTTTGTTTCCGCTGCCGCCGGCCCGGATAAAGCGTTCACTGCGTCCGGCGGCGGCAATCACAATACCTGTCGTCATATTGATCACCTGTTTTGGCTATAGGCATATGCCAACAGCGTTAGGGTAAGCCGGAGCCGCTTATGAAACGGCGCCGACTACAAAAGAAGGGAATCATTATGAATATTGTAACCTGTCACGGCGTCATTTTAGTCACCGCGCCGTAACGGCGGAAGGCGGCATCACTGATTATCCGCCGGTGGTTCGCCAAACAGCGGCATGCCCTGTTCATCCCAGGACAGGGTTTTGATGCGCGTATGCCGGTTAGGGTCGTACAGCGGATCGCCGTCAATTTCGGTGTAGTTGCGTGCGTGGTACACCAGCACGTCGTTGTTGTCCTCATCCTGGGTAAAGCTGTTGTGACCGGGGCCGTACTGGCGGTTGTCGTAACTGGTGCGAAACACCGGCTGCGGCGACTTATGCCATTGTGCCGGGTCGGTCAGGTCGGCGTCGATATCCGCCCACAGCAGCCCGAGACAGTAATTCTCGTCGGTGGCGCTGGCGGAGTAGCTGATGAAAATCCGCTGCCCGTGGCGGATCACCGCCGGCCCTTCGTTCACCCAAAAACCCCGCGTCTCCCAGGGCAGTTCCGGCTTGCTGAGCATCACCGGTTCCCCTTGCAGCGTCCACGGGTTGGTCATTTCCGCCAGATACAGGTTGGAGTTACCGCGTATGGCCGGATCTTTTTGCGCCCACAGATAGTAATGCCTGCCGCGGTGGTTAAAGTAGGTGGCGTCAAGGGAGAAGCTGTCGAGATGGCTGTGAATGCGTCCTTTCTCCTGCCATTCGCCGGTGAGCGGATCGGCGTCGCTGCAAGCCAGTGCGAACATGCGGTGCTGAAACAGACCGTCCTTAATCTCCGGGCTGTGGGCGGCGGCGAAGTAGATATACCAGACGCCGTCGATCACATGCAGCTCCGGCGCCCAGATCAGGGCGCTCATCGGCCCGCTGGCCGGTTTGCGCCAGACGACGTGCGGCGTGGCCTGCGCCAGACCTGTCAGGCTGGTGGCGCGGCGCAGCTCCAACCGGTCGTACTCCGGCACCGACGCGATAAAGTAGTAGTTGCCGTCGCTGTGGCGCAGGATAAAGGGATCGGCGCGTTGCGTAATCAGCGGGTTGGGATAGATTTTCATCGTTTTCTCTCTTAGCTGTGCCGGGTTTCAAGCTGGCGCTCACGGTAGTCGGCCAATTCCTGGTAGTTGGCGCGGCGCTTGGCCAGATCGCTTTGGATTTGCCGCATCAGGTCGCGGTCCACTTTCAGCAGCCGCACCACGCCGGCGGTGATCAGGTAGCCGATACCGGGAATGACGGTAAACAGCAGGACGATGCAGTTAAGCGCGCCGGCGCTCTGGCTGGCGGCGTCCGCCTGGTAGCCGGACAGCGACATCAGGAAGCCGACCATCGCGCCGGCCACCGCCAGCCCCACCTTCAGGAAGAACAGATTACCGGAAAAGCTGATGCCGGTGATGCGTTTGCCGGTTTTCCATTCGCCGTAGTCATCAACGTCGGCCATCAGAGACCAGTGCAGCGGCGACGGGATTTGGTGCAGGATATTCAGCAGGAAATAGGCCACCACGATGGTCCAGGTCAGCTGCGGGTTGAGGAAATAGAAGGCGCAGGAGAACAGCGCCAGCGCGATATTAGTCCAGAAGAATACCTGAAGTTTGCAAAAGCGGTCGGTGAGCGGTTTGGCCAGCGCGCTGCCGATCATCATCCCGACCACGCCGAGCGCGATGAACAGGCTGGCGAAAGACGATGACTGTTGCATCACATAGGTGACGTAGTACATGGTGGCCGCCATGCGGATAAAGCCGGGGCAGACGTTGCAGAAGGTCAGCAGCAGAATGCGCACCCACTGATCGTTTTTCCAGACGTCTCGCAGGTCGGCTTTCAGCGCGTCGTTGGTCGGCACCGCCGGGCGGATACGCTCTTTGACCGTCGCGAAGCAGAACAGAAACATAAACAGCGCCACCAAAGCCAGCACGCCCATTGCCATCTGATAACCGCGCGCCTTGTTGTCGCCGCCGAACCAGTCGGCCAGCGGCAGCAGCGTCAGCGACAGCAGCAGGGTGGCGATGCCGACCATGATAAAGCGGTACGACTGGCAGGAGACCCGCTCGTGCGGGTCGGCGGTGATGACGCCGCCCAGCGAGCAGTAAGGAATGTTGATGGCGGTATAGGTCAGCGACATCAGAAAATAGGTGGCGAAGGCATAGACCACCTTGCTGTTATAGCTCCACTCGGGGGTGGTGAACATCAGCACGCTGAACAGCACATAGGGCAGGGAGATCCACAGCAGCCAGGGGCGGAAGCGCCCCCAGCGGCTTTGGGTGCGGTCGGCGATGGCGCCCATAATCGGATCGGTGACCGCGTCCAGCACCCGCACCGACAGCAGCAGAATGCCTACCAGCGCCGGCGTCAGGCCAAAGATGTCGGTGTAAAAATAGTTGAGGAACAGCATGATGGCGCCGCCAATCATATTGCACCCGGCGTCCCCCATGCCGTAACCGATCTTTTCTTTTATCGAAAGGGCATTGCTCTTCATGGACATTTTCTCCGTGCTGACAGGATCAGACTCAATGATCATGATTATTGTCTTGTCCGACGCTGTCTGGTCAGGAGCTGATGGTTATAGAGCTGGACAAACCTGCCATGGCGGAAGAAGTGTGAGCTTGTTAGCAAACTTGACCCGGAGAAGGGACGGCAGAAGCCGGTGGCCCATAGAAGAGAACACGGCGTGAGCCGTGTTTTTTCAGGATGGCGTGGGCATTCAGTGGCTCACGATATGGGAACTGCCGAGACGATGCCCCGGTTTGAAAGCGTATTCACGGGACGACCAGGCGATGGCGAACGCAACGGCCAGCAGGATCAGCAATGCCCAGGGGAAAACGCTGGCCTCCCAGGTATCAAGCAGCATGCCGCCGATCACGCCGCCGCCGGCGATCGCCGAGTTCCAGGCCACCACATTCATGGAGAGCGCCACGTCAGCGCCGTCTCCCGCCGCATCGGCCAGCGCGGTTTGCAACAGGGTTGCCGCACCGCCGAACGTGATGCCCCATACGATCACCCCCAGATAAATCACGGCGGGATCTTGCGCACCGACGCCGAAGGCGAACGCGGTGAGCGCGAAGGCGGCGAGACTGGCCAGTACCGTGGCGCGCAGGTGGCGCTCCACCAGCCGGCCGGTGATCCAGATGCCGGCGAGCGCCGCTGCGCCGAAGGCGAACAGCACCAGATCGGTTCGGTCAGCCATTCCCGCCGGCGCGATAAACGGAGCGATATAGGTATAGAGAATGTTGTGCGCAAGCATCCAGGTGATTACCACTGCCAATACCGGGCGTACACCGGGCGTGGTGAAGACCCGGCGCAGCGGCATGTGTTGATGGGCGGACTGGCCGGGGTAATCGGGGACTTTGGCGTATACCCAGACGATCAGCAGCAGCGTCAGGGCCGACATGATCCAGAATGCGCTGCGCCAGCCGATTGTCGATCCCATGAAGGTCCCCAGAGGCACCCCCAGAGAGAGAGCGATTGGGGTTCCCACCATGGCGATGGCAAGGGCGCGTCCTTGCTGATAAGGCGCGACCATCCGCCGGGCGTAGCCGGCCAGCAGGCTCCAGGCCAGCCCTGCGGCGACGCCGGCAAAGAAGCGGGCGACCAGCGTGACGGCATAGTGGGTAGATAGCGCGGTGGCTGAGTTGAAGAGAAGGAAGCCGATGATAGTCAGCAGCAGGACGTTACGCCGCCGCCAACTGCGTGTTGCAATCGTCAGCGGGATGGCGGCCAGCAGTGAGCCCAGCGCATATGCCGTCACCATTTGCCCGGTCAGCGCCGGATTGACGCCGAGTCCCTGACTGATTTGCGGTAGCAGGCCTGCAGGCAGCGTTTCGGTCACGATACAGATAAATCCCGTCATGGCCAAAGCCAGCAGGGCGGCGACGGGCAGGCGGGCGGCGGTGGCCGATGTCGCCTGAGTGGATGAGTGATTCACGCAAAAGATCCTTTCGACGATGAGAAGGTTCCGGCGTCGCTTGGTGCCGCCGGCGTCTGAAGCATATCGATATATATACCGATTGGTATAAATGTAATCATCATCGTCGCTGCGTTGTCAATAAATTATATATCGATTAGTATATATGTCGTAAAAGATAAGGAGTCAGCGATGGCGCAAATGGGACGTCCCCGCAGCTTTGACCGCCAGCAGGCCATCGAACAAGCGATGCACCTGTTCTGGGAGCAGGGCTATGAATCAACCTCGCTCAGCCAGCTAAAGGCGAGCATTGGAGGTGGTATTTCCGCCCCGAGTTTCTATGCGGCTTTCGGGTCGAAAGAGGCGCTGTTCAACGAGGCGGTGCAGTGTTATCTGGAAAGCTATGCGCGTGTGACGGATTGTCTTTGGGACGACGCGCTGGCGCCGAGAGAGGCCGTTGAACTGGCGCTGCGTCAGTCGACGACCATGCAGTGTGAGCCGGGGCATCCGAAGGGGTGTATGGTTGCTTTCGGCGTCATGAGTGCGCCGACGCCCGCGCATGCCGACGTGGCCAAACCGCTGGCGGAATCGCGTGCGCGAACGTATGCCGGATTTATCCGCTGCGTCGAACGTGCCATTGCCGCCGGCGAGCTGACGGCGAGCACCGACGCCCGGGCGCTGGCGACCGTATTCAACAGTTTTTTGCTGGGCATCTCAACGTCAGCTCGGGATGGTGTTGACGTAGCGACCTTTCAGGGAGCTATTGCCGAAGTGATGAAAGTCTGGGGCGCGCTGCGTAAGCAGGCGTAGCGGGCGGGAAAAGGCGTGATATGAAACAGGCCCGCCGTGGCGGGCCTGCGGCAGAGATGAAATCAGCGCGTGGCGCTGCCGAGCGCCCGCTGGCTGCGCTGCTTGATGGCGTAGCCAATCGCCAGCACCGCCACCCAGAGCGGGATCAGCAGCACGGAAATGCGAATGCCCGGCGTCAGATACATAATCACCAGAATACCGGCCATAAACAGCAGGCACAGGTAATTGCTCAGCGGGTACCAGAACGCCTTGAACTTCGGCTCCACGCCTTCACGGCGTTTTGCCGCGCGGAATTTCAGGTGGGCCAGGCTGATCATCGCCCAGTTGATCACCAGCGCGGACACGACCAGCGCCATCAGCAGTTCAAACGCGCGCCCCGGCAGCAGATAGTTAATCAGCACGCAGAATGCGGTCGCCAGCGCCGAGACGCCGATAGCGACGATCGGCACGCCGCGCCCGTCCACTTTCAGCAGGCTTTTCGGTCCGTTACCCTGCTGCGCCAGGCCGTACAGCATGCGGCTGTTGCAGTAGACGCAGCTGTTATACACCGACAGCGCCGCCGTCAGCACCACGATATTCAGCACCGTTGCCACCAGGTTGCTGTTCAGCGCGTGGAAGATCAGTACGAACGGGCTGCCGCCTTCCACCACTTTGCCCCACGGGTAGAGGGAGAGCAGAATCGTCAGCGAGCCAATATAGAAGATCAGGATGCGGTAGATCACCTGATTGGTGGCTTTGGGAATGCTTTTGGCCGGATTATCCGCCTCGGCGGCGGTGATGCCGACCAGCTCCAGGCCGCCGAAGGAGAACATGATCACCGCCATCGCCATCACCAGCCCGCTGACGTCGTTCGGGAAGAAGCCGCCCTGCGCCCACAGGTTGCTGACCGTGGCCTCCGGGCCGCCCATGCCGCTCAGCAGCAGGTAGGCGCCAAAGACGATCATGCCGATAATCGCCACCACCTTGATAATGGCGAACCAGAACTCCAGTTCGCCATATACCTTGACGTTGGCAAGGTTGATGGCGTTGATCGCCAGGAAGAACACCGCGGCGGAGACCCAGGTGGGGATCTCCGGCCACCAGTACTGTACATAGATGCCGACCGCCGTCAGTTCGGCCATCGCCACCAGCACATACAGCACCCAGTAGTTCCAGCCGGAGGCGAAGCCGGCAAAGTTGCCCCAGTATTTGTAGGCAAAATGGCTGAACGAGCCGGCGACCGGCTCTTCAACCACCATTTCACCCAGCTGGCGCATAATTAAAAAGGCGATAAAGCCGCCGATAGCGTAGCCCAGGATAACTGACGGCCCGGCCATTTTTATTGTTTGCGCGATGCCCAGAAATAGCCCGGTGCCGATTGCGCCGCCTAAGGCGATAAGCTGAATATGGCGGTTCTTCAGCCCGCGTTTCAGTTGGTCGCCCTGTTGTTGACCATCCATCAGTGTTTACCCTCTGTCGTTGCAAATGCTCACACGTTGTAAAAGTGTGATTACGATGTGTGTATGTTTTTGTTTACGGCGTTGTAGGTATTAATTAAACGGCGCCGCTACCGTTTCATGAAGAATAATGTTATGTGAAAAAGTTTGCATCTCCTTTGTTTTGGTGGTGATTAAGATTTCAGCAGTTTAGGCAACAAAATGCGGATTGTGTGATGAGAACGGCTGTTGCGTGCATGAAATAAGCAATAAATCACATAATTCGCAAAAAGATTGTTCTTACCTCCAACCGATGTCTCATCTTGCCGTTTCCCTCCCGTAACTAACCCTTTATGGTCATAGCTATTCACCAAAGCGTCATAAACATGCAATAAATCTCTGGCATTGACGGTTCACTCTGGAGGGGGAACGGCGAGCCTAAATGATGGAATGTGACCTGTGTCACATAAGGTGGCGACGGCGTCTGGGTAAAGCTTTGTAAATGGTATTACCACTTAAGAGTAGCCAGCAGCGGCGGGGGCGTATTTCAGGTAGTAAAACGTGCGGGCCGCACGGATTTCGGCAGGCGGCCATATGGACAGGAGGTGAATACTTTGTTACTTTACCGTCACGTTTGTGAAATTGGTATTACCAATTGACTCCGCGCTATTCGCAGAGAAGAAATCACCCATGGCCTATAGCAAAATCCGCCAGCCCAAGCTGTCAGACGTTATCGAGCAGCAGCTCGAATACCTGATACTCGAGGGTACGCTGCGCCCAGGAGAGAAGTTGCCTCCAGAGCGCGAACTGGCGAAACAGTTTGACGTTTCCCGCCCTTCTCTGAGAGAGGCAATCCAGCGCCTGGAAGCAAAGGGGCTGCTGTTGCGCCGTCAGGGCGGGGGAACTTTTGTGCAAACCAACCTCTGGCAAAGCTTCAGCGATCCGCTGGCTGAACTGCTGGCCGATCACCCTGAATCACAGTTCGATCTGCTCGAAACCCGTCATGCGCTCGAAGGCATCGCCGCCTATTACGCGGCCCTGCGCGGCACCGACGAAGATCTGGCGCGCATCCGCGATTGCCATATCGTGATTCAGCAGGCGCAGGACAGCGGCGATCTGGACGCTGAAGCCGACGCGGTCATGCAGTATCAAATTGCCGTTACCGAGGCGGCGCACAACGTTGTGTTGCTGCATTTGCTACGCTGCATGGGGCCGATGCTGGAACAGAACGTCCGACAGAACTTTGAATTGCTCTACTCGCGCCGTGAGATGTTGGCGAAAGTGAGCAGCCACCGCGCCGGGATTTTTGAGGCGATAGTGGCGCGCGAGCCGGAAAAGGCCCGCGAAGCCTCTCACCGCCACTTGGCGTTTATTGAGGAAATCTTGCTGGATCTCAGCCGGGAGCATACCCGTCGTGAGAGATCGCTACGGCGGCTCCAGCAACGCAAGGAGTAAGAGCGGTTCCCGTCTTGGGGTAACACCAGCCCAATATCAGGGATAAAGCTCGCAGTGCTTAATTAAGTACTTTAGCGGCAACTAAACTGATGAGCCTGTCTTCGTGCGCTTTGCTGCAGAGCGCAGGAAGACAGGCTCCAAATAAACCATTAGACAGATAAGGAATACCACCATGTCAGAACGTTTAAACAATGACGTGGATCCGATCGAAACCCGCGACTGGCTGCAGGCGATCGAATCGGTCATCCGTGAAGAGGGTGTTGAGCGAGCTCAGTTTCTGATTGATCAGGTATTGGGTGAAGCCCGCAAAGGCGGCGTTAATGTAGCGGCCGGTTCCGCTGCTAACGACTACATCAACACCATCGCGGTGGAAGACGAGCCTGAATATCCGGGTAACCTGGATCTGGAACGCCGCATCCGCAGCGCGATCCGCTGGAACGCCGTGATGACCGTTCTGCGTGCTTCCAAGAAAGACCTGGAGCTGGGCGGCCACATGGCTTCCTTCCAGTCTTCCGCGACCTTCTATGAAGTCTGCTTTAACCATTTCTTCCGCGCACGCAACGCGAAAGATGGCGGCGATCTGGTGTACTTCCAGGGCCACATCTCTCCGGGCGTTTACGCACGCGCCTTCCTTGAAGGCCGCCTGACCGAAGAGCAAATGAACAACTTCCGTCAGGAAGTTCACGGCAACGGCCTGTCCTCTTATCCGCATCCAAAACTGATGCCGGAATTCTGGCAGTTCCCGACCGTGTCCATGGGCCTTGGCCCGCTGAGCGCCATCTACCAGGCTAAATTCCTGAAATATCTGGAACACCGCGGCTTGAAAGACACCTCCGCACAGACCGTATACGCCTTCCTGGGCGACGGTGAAATGGATGAGCCGGAATCCAAAGGCGCCATCACCATCGCCACCCGTGAAAAACTGGACAACCTGGTGTTCGTCATCAACTGCAACCTGCAGCGTCTGGACGGCCCGGTAACCGGCAACGGCAAAATCATCAACGAACTGGACGGCATCTTCTCCGGCGCAGGCTGGCAGGTGCTGAAAGTGATCTGGGGCGGCCGCTGGGACGAGCTGCTGCGTAAAGACACCAGCGGTAAACTGGTTCAGCTGATGAACGAAACCCTGGACGGCGACTACCAGACCTTCAAATCCAAAGACGGCGCCTACGTGCGCGAGCACTTCTTCGGCCGTTATCCGGAAACCGCCGCGCTGGTTGCCGACTGGAGCGACGAGCAGATCTGGGCGCTGAACCGTGGCGGTCACGATCCGAAGAAAGTCTTTGCCGCGCTGAAAAAAGCGCAGGAGACCAAAGGCAAGCCTACCGTTATCCTGGCCCACACCATCAAAGGTTACGGCATGGGCGACACCGCGGAAGGCAAGAACATTGCTCACCAGGTGAAGAAAATGAACATGGAAGGGGTGCACCACTTCCGCGATCGTTTCAACGTGCCGGTTGCCGATGCTGACATCGAAAAACTGCCGTACGTCACCTTCGAGAAAGATTCCGAAGAGTACAAATACCTGCACGAGCGCCGCGAGAAGCTGGAAGGCTACCTGCCGAGCCGTCAGCCTCACTTCAGCGAGAAGCTGGAACTGCCTTCTCTGGAAGACTTCGGCCCGCTGCTGGAAGAGCAGAACAAAGAGATCTCCACCACCATCGCCTTTGTGCGCGCCCTGAACGTGATGCTGAAGAACAAGTCGATCAAAGATCGTCTGGTGCCGATCATCGCCGATGAAGCACGTACCTTCGGTATGGAAGGTCTGTTCCGTCAGATCGGTATCTACAGCCCGAACGGCCAGCAGTACACCCCGCAGGACCGTGAGCAGGTGGCTTACTACAAAGAAGACGAGAAAGGTCAGATTCTGCAGGAAGGGATCAACGAACTGGGCGCCGGCGCGTCCTGGCTGGCGGCTGCGACCTCTTACAGCACCAACGACCTGCCGATGATTCCGTTCTACATCTACTACTCGATGTTCGGCTTCCAGCGTATCGGCGATCTGTGCTGGGCAGCGGGCGACCAACAGGCGCGCGGCTTCCTGGTCGGCGGCACCTCCGGCCGTACCACGCTGAACGGCGAAGGTCTGCAGCACGAAGACGGCCACAGCCACATTCAGTCGCTGACCATCCCGAACTGTATTTCCTACGATCCGGCATATGCCTATGAAGTGGCGGTCATCATGCATGACGGTCTGGTGCGTATGTACGGCGAAGCGCAGGAGAACGTTTACTACTACCTGACCACGCTGAACGAAAACTACCATATGCCGGCGATGCCGCAGGGCGCCGAGGAAGGCATCCGCAAGGGTATCTACAAGCTGGAAACGCTGGAAGGCAGCAAAGGCAAGGTACAGCTGATGGGCTCCGGCGCGATCCTGCGTCACGTGCGCGAAGCGGCACAGATCCTGGCGAACGACTACGGCGTTGGTTCCGACGTGTTCAGCGTGACCTCGTTCACCGAACTGGCGCGCGACGGCCAGGACTGCGAACGCTGGAACATGCTGCACCCGACCGAAGAGCCACGCGTACCTTACGTTGCTCAGGTGCTGAGCGATGCGCCGGCGGTAGCGTCTACCGACTACATGAAACTGTTCGCCGAGCAGATCCGCAACTTTATCCCGGCCAGCGATTATCGCGTACTGGGCACCGATGGCTTCGGTCGTTCCGACAGCCGTGAGAACCTGCGTCACCACTTCGAAGTGGATGCATCTTACGTGGTGGTTGCTGCTCTGGGCGAGCTGGCTAAACGCGGCGAAATCGATAAGAAAGTGGTTGCCGAGGCGATCGCCAAATTCGATATCGATGCCGATAAAGTAAACCCGCGTCTGGCCTAAGAGGTAAAGAATAATGTCTATTGAAATCAAAGTACCGGACATCGGTGCAGATGAAGTCGAAATCACCGAGATTCTGGTGAAGGTCGGCGATAAGGTCGACGCAGAGCAGTCGCTGATCACCGTAGAAGGCGACAAGGCGTCGATGGAAGTGCCATCGCCGCAGGCCGGCGTGGTGAAAGAAATCAAGGTTGCGGTCGGCGATAAAACCGAAACCGGCAAACTGATCATGATCTTCGAAGCAGAGGGCGCAGCGGCTGCAGCGCCTGCTCAGGAAGCGAAGCAGGAAGCGGCGGCTCCGGCAGCGGCGCCTGCTGCTGCGGCGGCAAAAGACGTTCAGGTTCCGGATATCGGCGACGACGAAGTGGAAGTCACCGAGATCATGGTGAAAGTGGGCGACACCGTGACGGAAGAACAGTCGCTGATCACCGTGGAGGGCGATAAGGCTTCCATGGAAGTGCCTGCGCCGTTCGCCGGCACCGTGAAAGAGATCAAAATCAACACCGGCGATAAAGTAAAAACCGGCTCGCTGATTATGGTGTTCGAAGTAGCAGGCGCCGCGCCGGCCGCAGCACCTGCTCAGGCGGCGGCACCGGCGGCCGCTGCGCCGGCGGCTTCCGCAGCGAAAGACGTGGCCGTGCCGGATATCGGCGGCGACGAAGTGGAAGTGACCGAAGTGATGGTGAAAGTGGGCGATAAAATCGCCGCCGAACAGTCGCTGATCACCGTGGAAGGCGACAAGGCTTCGATGGAAGTGCCTGCGCCGTTCGCCGGCACCGTCAAAGAGATCAAAGTCAGCACCGGCGATAAAGTGAAAACCGGCTCGCTGATTATGGTGTTCGAGGTAGAAGGCGCAGCCCCGGCAGCCAGCGCCGCTGCACCTGCACCTGCGCCGGCTCCGGCTCAGCAGGAAAGCAAAGCCGCCGTGCCGGCCGCGAAAGCGGAAGGTAAAAACGAATTCACCGAAAACGATGCCTACGTGCATGCGACGCCGGTTATCCGCCGTCTGGCGCGCGAATTCGGCGTTAATCTGGCGAAGGTTAAAGGTACAGGTCGTAAAGGCCGTATCCTGCGTGAAGACGTTCAGGCCTACGTGAAGGACGCGGTGAAACGCGCCGAGTCCGCACCGGCTGCCGCAGCCGGCGGTGGTCTGCCGGGCATGCTGCCATGGCCGAAAGTGGACTTCAGCAAGTTCGGCGAGATCGAAGAAGTGGAAATGGGCCGCATCCAGAAGATTTCTGGCGCCAACCTGAGCCGTAACTGGGTGATGATCCCGCACGTTACGCACTTCGATAAAACCGATATCACCGAGCTGGAAGCGTTCCGCAAGCAGCAGAACGAAGAAGCCGCCAAGCGCAAGCTGGACGTGAAGTTCACCCCGGTGGTGTTCATCATGAAAGCAGTTGCCGCAGCGCTGGAGCAGATGCCTCGCTTCAACAGTTCACTGTCTGAAGACGGCCAGAAGCTGACGCTGAAGAAGTACATCAACATCGGCGTGGCGGTAGATACGCCGAACGGCCTGGTGGTTCCGGTGTTCAAGGATGTTAACAAAAAAGGCATCACTGAGCTGTCCCGCGAACTGATGGCGATCTCCAAGAAAGCGCGCGACGGTAAACTGACCGCCGGCGAAATGCAGGGCGGTTGCTTCACCATCTCCAGCCTGGGCGGTATCGGGACAACCCACTTCGCGCCGATCGTCAACGCGCCGGAAGTGGCTATCCTGGGCGTCTCCAAGTCGGCGATGGAGCCGGTCTGGAACGGTAAAGAGTTCACGCCGCGTCTGATGATGCCGATGTCGCTCTCCTTCGACCACCGTGTGATTGACGGTGCCGATGGCGCACGCTTTATCACCATCATCAACAATATGCTGTCTGACATTCGCCGTCTGGTGATGTAAGGAAAAAAGGGCGCAGCATGCTGCGCCCTTATCGCTTCGGTAGCAGTTTTGTCGGTTTTTGCATGATTCGACAAGATTGTTGAGACACGGGTCACTTCGAACATGCTTTGCAGATTATTAACAATTCTGTAAACTGCTCGCGGTGTAAGCGTCCCGGTGGATGAAGGGCGTTATGAATTCGATTAAAAATATACCCTATAGATTTCACATGGCAGCTAGGCGGCAACTTCTTGAATTTCCAGGAGCTTACTGAAGTAAGTGACTGGGGTGAGCGAATGAAGCCAACAACGCGGCAAGGTGAAAGATGACGGGTATAAAAATGACGTCTGACCCGCCGGACAATAAATTAAGAGGTCATGATGAGTACTGAAATAAAAACTCAGGTCGTGGTACTTGGGGCGGGCCCAGCAGGCTACTCTGCTGCCTTTCGTTGCGCTGACTTAGGTCTTGAAACCGTTCTGGTTGAACGTTATTCCACGCTGGGCGGGGTTTGCCTGAACGTGGGATGTATCCCTTCCAAAGCACTGTTGCACGTTGCCAAAGTGATTGAAGAAGCCAAAGCACTGGCTGAACACGGCATCGTTTTCGGTGAGCCGAAAACCGACATCAACAAGATCCGTACCTGGAAAGAGAAAGTCATCACTCAGCTGACCGGCGGTCTGGCGGGTATGGCTAAAGGCCGTAAAGTTAAAGTGGTTAACGGTCTGGGCAAATTTACCGGCGCTAACACCCTGGTTGTTGAAGGCGAAAACGGTCCGACCACCATCAACTTCGATAACGCCATCATTGCCGCAGGTTCTCGTCCAATCCAACTGCCATTTATCCCTCATGATGACCCACGCGTGTGGGATTCCACCGATGCGCTGGAGCTGAAAACTGTCCCAGAGCGTATGCTGGTGATGGGCGGCGGTATCATCGGTCTGGAAATGGGCACCGTCTACCACGCGCTGGGTTCTCAGATTGACGTGGTGGAAATGTTCGATCAGGTGATCCCGGCGGCTGATAAAGACGTGGTGAAGGTGTTCACCAAGCGTATCAGCAAGCAGTTCAACCTGATGCTGGAAACCAAAGTGACCGCGGTAGAAGCCAAAGAAGATGGTATCTACGTCACGATGGAAGGCAAAAAAGCGCCTGCGGAACCACAGCGTTATGACGCGGTGCTGGTGGCTATCGGCCGTGTGCCGAACGGTAAACTGCTGGATGCCGACAAAGCGGGCGTGGCGGTTGATGAGCGCGGCTTTATCAACGTTGACAAGCAGATGCGCACCAACGTACCGAACATCTTCGCCATCGGCGATATCGTCGGTCAGCCGATGCTGGCGCACAAAGGCGTGCATGAAGGCCACGTGGCGGCGGAAGTTATCTCCGGTCTGAAGCACTACTTCGATCCGAAAGTGATTCCATCCATCGCGTATACCGAGCCGGAAGTGGCATGGGTAGGTCTGACCGAGAAAGAAGCGAAAGAGAAAGGCATCAGCTATGAAACCGCCACCTTCCCGTGGGCGGCGTCCGGCCGTGCTATCGCTTCCGACTGTGCAGACGGCATGACCAAACTGATCTTCGACAAAGAGACTCACCGTGTTATCGGTGGGGCGATTGTCGGCACCAACGGCGGCGAGCTGCTGGGTGAGATCGGTCTGGCTATCGAGATGGGTTGTGATGCGGAAGATATCGCGCTGACCATCCACGCTCACCCAACCCTGCACGAATCGGTAGGTATGGCGGCTGAGATGTTTGAAGGCAGCATTACCGACCTGCCTAACCCGAAGGCCAAGAAAAAGTAATTTTTCCGGCTTAAACGGTTGATAAGCGGCTCCTGAGAAGGGGCCGTTTTTTATGACGCCGCTAAAAGGCCGCTCAGAGAGCGGCCAGTAGCTTACTTGTTCTGGACTATCACGTTCAGCGTCAGGCTGTTGCCGTTGACCGACCAACCGCCTTTATCAACCCCAAACGCCGCGCCCAGTACAATGAGCAGGATAAATAACGAACTCCTTTTCATTGCGCGATCCCTGTGGAACCACGACCACCGCGACTTCACCGGGAAAATCCCGGTGGAACAAGCGC
Source organism: Serratia sp. JUb9 (assembly GCF_014298095.1). Taxonomy (NCBI): domain Bacteria; kingdom Pseudomonadati; phylum Pseudomonadota; class Gammaproteobacteria; order Enterobacterales; family Yersiniaceae; genus Serratia; species Serratia sp. JUb9. The sequence goes on from NZ_CP060416.1 coordinate 926,529, forward strand.
TTTGTGACGCTCGCATCGCAGTTGTGGCAGAACTGTCCTCAAGCCCGGTGACCGGCTGCTAAACCGGCAGAACAGACCCGGTGAGATAGTAACGTGGAATCATGTTTTCCACATTCTTTTTGTTGATTTTTTAAGCGTGATTGCGCAGAATGTCTCTGCTTTGTGGCGCTTGTATCGTACTTTACGATGTAAGTATTCCGTCCGGTGCCTGCTAACGCCGTACGGAACAAAGGAACCGCCTTAACGGCGGTTTTTTTGTTTTTGTCTCCGGCGTTTTTTCCGCTGTTCAAACAATAGTTATTGTAATAGTGTGGCTATTACGATGCGCCCGACCGCCTTGTCCTGCCTGCATTGCAGCCGATTACTCTGTGCTCAACGATTCAGCAAAGATTTAATGTTGCTTTTATGTGAACGAATTAACAACCGATTCAAATCCTGATATGCTGGCTGGGCGGAACCGGGCACTGTACCTTACAGTCCAGGACATCGACAGCAGTGCCTCGTAATATCGCCGTGCGCTAAAAAACCCGGCTTTGATAACAAATCCGGAGTCTCAGAGGCTGCAGCCGACAGCGCTGCCGTTTCAGCGACGCAAGGTATGGACGCCAGGCACAATAAATGACAATGAGAGCGAGGAGAAAGTCGTGCTAGAAGAATACCGTAAGCACGTGGCCGAGCGTGCTGCAGAGGGCATCGTCCCTAAGCCATTAGATGCATCACAAATGGCAGCGCTGGTCGAATCATTAAAGAATCCGCCGCAAGGCGAAGAAGAATTCCTGTTAGACCTGCTGATTAACCGTGTTCCACCAGGCGTCGACGAAGCCGCCTACGTCAAAGCAGGTTTCCTGGCAGCCATCGCCAAAGGCGAAGCCACCTCCCCCCTGATTACTCCGGAAAAAGCCGTTGAACTGCTGGGCACCATGCAGGGCGGTTACAATATTCATCCGCTGATTGAAGCGCTGGACGATGACAAGCTGGCGCCTATCGCCGCCAAAGCGCTGTCTCATACCCTGCTGATGTTTGACAACTTCTACGACGTGGAAGAGAAGGCCAAAGCGGGCAACGCCTACGCCAAGCAAATCATGCAGTCATGGGCCGATGCCGAATGGTACCTGTCCCGTCCGGAACTGGCGGAAAAACTCACCGTTACCGTCTTTAAGGTAACCGGTGAAACCAATACCGATGACCTGTCTCCGGCGCCGGATGCCTGGTCACGCCCGGATATTCCGCTGCACGCGCTGGCAATGCTGAAAAACGAACGTGACGGCATCGTACCGGATCAGCCGGGCAGCGTCGGCCCGATCAAACAGATTGAAGCGCTGAGCGAAAAAGGCTTCCCGCTGGCTTACGTCGGCGACGTGGTCGGCACCGGCTCTTCCCGTAAATCCGCCACCAACTCGGTGCTGTGGTTTATGGGCGACGACATCCCTCACGTGCCGAACAAACGTGGCGGCGGCGTGGTGCTGGGCGGTAAAATCGCGCCTATCTTCTTCAACACCATGGAAGATGCCGGCGCACTGCCGATCGAAGTGGACGTTTCCGACCTGAATATGGGCGATGTGATCGACATCTTCCCGTACAAAGGCGAAGTGCGTAACCACGAAACCGGCGAGCTGATCGCCAGCTTCGAGCTGAAAACCGACGTGCTGCTGGACGAAGTGCGCGCCGGCGGCCGTATCCCGTTGATCATCGGCCGCGGCCTGACCACCAAGGCGCGCGAGTCGCTGGGCCTGCCGAATACCGACGTATTCCGCATCTCCAAACCGGTTGCGGCAAGCGATCGCGGCTTCTCGCTGGCGCAGAAAATGGTTGGCCGCGCCTGCGGCGTAGCCGGCGTACGCCCGGGCGAATACTGCGAACCGAAGATGACCTCGGTCGGCTCCCAGGACACCACCGGCCCGATGACCCGTGACGAGCTGAAAGACCTGGCCTGCCTGGGCTTCTCCGCCGATCTGGTGATGCAGTCCTTCTGTCATACCGCCGCCTATCCGAAGCCGGTTGACGTGACCACGCACCACACGCTGCCGGACTTTATCATGAACCGTGGCGGCGTCTCGCTGCGTCCGGGCGACGGCATCATCCACTCATGGCTGAACCGCATGCTGCTGCCGGATACCGTCGGCACCGGCGGCGATTCCCACACCCGTTTCCCGATCGGCATCTCCTTCCCGGCCGGTTCCGGTCTGGTGGCGTTTGCCGCCGCGACCGGCGTGATGCCGCTGGATATGCCGGAGTCGGTGCTGGTGCGCTTCAAAGGCAAAATGCAGCCGGGTATCACGCTGCGCGACCTGGTGCACGCCATCCCTTACTATGCGATCCAGCAGGGTCTGCTGACCGTTGAGAAGAAAGGCAAGAAAAACATCTTCTCCGGCCGCATTCTGGAAATTGAAGGCCTGCCGGAACTGAAGGTTGAACAGGCCTTCGAACTGGCGGATGCGTCCGCCGAACGTTCCGCCGCCGGCTGTACCATCAAGCTGGATAAGTCGCCGATCGAAGAGTATCTGAACTCCAACATCGTGCTGCTGAAATGGATGATCTCCGAAGGTTACGGCGACCGTCGTACGCTGGAACGCCGTATTCAGGGCATGGAAAAATGGCTGGCGGATCCGCAGCTGCTGGAAGGCGACGCCGATGCGGAGTACGCGGCGGTGATCGAGATCGACCTGGCGGAAATCAACCAGCCGATCCTGTGTGCGCCAAACGATCCGGACGACGCGCGTCTGCTGTCCGACGTGGCCAACAGCAAAATCGACGAAGTGTTCATCGGTTCCTGCATGACCAACATCGGCCACTTCCGTGCGGCGGGCAAGCTGCTGGATCAGCACAAAGGCCAGCTGCCGACCCGTCTGTGGGTGGCGCCGCCGACCAAGATGGATGCGGCCCAACTGACCGAAGAAGGTTACTACAGCGTCTTCGGCAAGAGCGGGGCGCGTATCGAGATCCCTGGCTGCTCGCTGTGCATGGGCAACCAGGCGCGCGTTGCTGACGGCGCGACGGTGGTGTCGACTTCAACCCGTAACTTCCCGAACCGTCTGGGCACCGGCGCCAATGTTTATCTGGCATCGGCAGAGCTGGCGGCGGTGGCTTCGCTGCTGGGGCGCTTACCAACGCCGGACGAGTATCAGACCTATATGGAGCAGGTGGATAAGAGCGCGGCCGACACTTACCGCTATCTGAACTTCAACCAGCTGGAGCAGTATACGGAGAAAGCCGACGGTGTGATTTTCCAGACCGCCGTGTAAAAACCGCACGCTGTTAATGCGCTATCAGGGGAGCCGCCAGGCTCCCTTTTTTTATGCCTGAACTGTGACCTTTTCCGCATTTGTATGTTTTTAATTAACTGAAAATTAAAAGCTATTTTAAATCATTAACCTTGTGCTAATGATTGCCTCTGGTGGTTGATTGATGGTGAATAGTTAGCGTCCTAATCTAATCCTCTTCGTAATTCTTATTGCGTGAAGCGTAAATCAATTAAACCGGGGAGGTTTAGCTATGTCGCTTTATCAACAGCCCGCCCGCGTCTGGGATAGCCGACGTCAGGAGAAACAACGCCGGCTGGCCAGCGTACAGGGGCAGGTGCAAGGGAAGGTGATCCCTACCGCAGATTTAACCGCGGCGCTGGAACGGCTGCTGGTGCCGGGGGACCGCGTGGTGCTGGAAGGGAACAACCAAAAACAGGCAGATTTCCTTTCCCGCATGCTGGCGCAGGTCGACCCGTCGACCGTGCACGATCTGCATATGATTATGCCGAGCGTCGGCCGCGCCGAACATCTGGATATTTTCGAAAAAGGCATTGCCCGCAAGCTGGACTTCGCCTTTTCCGGCACCCAGAGCCTGCGTATTTCTCAGCTGCTGGAAGATGGCCAGCTGGAAATCGGCGCCATCCACACCTATATCGAACTCTATTCGCGTCTGTATGTTGACCTGGTGCCGAACGTGGCGCTGGTGGCCGGCTTCAAGGCCGACCGGCAGGGCAATCTGTATACCGGCCCCAGCACCGAGGATACCCCGGCGCTGGTGGAGGCCGCGGCGTTTAAAGACGGGATCGTGATTGCTCAGGTTAACGAGCTGGTGGACGACGAAACTGACCTGCCGCGGGTCGATATTCCCGGTTCGTGGATCGACTTTGTGGTGGTGGCGGATCGGCCGTTCTTTATCGAACCGCTGTTTACCCGCGATCCACGGCTGATCAAACCCGTCCACGTACTGATGGGCATGATGGCCATCAAAGGCATCTACGCCGAGCATCAGGTGCAGTCCCTTAACCACGGTATCGGCTTCAAAACCGCCGCCATCGAACTGCTGCTGCCGACCTACGGCGAGCGGCTGGGGCTGAAAGGCAAAATCTGCAAACACTGGACTCTGAACCCGCACCCGACCCTGATCCCGGCGATTGAAAGCGGCTGGGTGGAAACCGTGCACTGTTTTGGCGGCGAACTGGGCATGGAGGATTACATCGCCGCGCGTCCGGATATTTTCTTCACCGGCCGCGATGGTTCGATGCGTTCCAACCGCGCCTTCTGCCAGATGGCGGGCCAGTACGCGGTGGATATGTTTATCGGCTCCACGCTGCAGATTGACGCCATGGCGCACTCGTCCACCGTAACGCGCGGGCGCCTCTCCGGCTTCGGCGGCGCGCCGAATATGGGCCACGATCCGCATGGCCGCCGTCATGCCACTCCCGCATGGCTGGATATGATCGAGGAGCCGGATCCGCTGGCGCGCGGCCGCAAGCTGGTGGTGCAGATGGTGGAAACCTTCCAGGCCGGCGCGAAGCCGACCTTTGTCGAGAAGCTCGATGCAATCGACGTCGCCAAAGACGCCGGCATGCCGCTGGCGCCGGTGATGATTTATGGCGATGACGTCACCCACGTACTGACCGAAGAGGGCATCGCCTATCTGTACCGCGCCCGTTCGCTGGAGGAGCGCCGCGCGATGGTCGCCGCCGTGGCCGGCATTACCGATATCGGCCTGGGCGTGGACGCCGCGCGGGTGGCGCAGCTGCGCCGCGAAGGCAAAGTGGCGTACCCGGAAGATATGGGCATCCGCCGCACCGAGGCCGACCGTTCGCTGCTGGCGGCGGGCAGCGTGGCCGATCTGGTGGACTGGTCCGGTGGTCTGTACAACCCGCCGGCTAAATTCCGGAGCTGGTGATGACACTTTCCCCCTGCAGCAGAGCGTCGCGGGTCGATGCCGTCGCGCTGCGTCTGGCGGACGCCGCCACTCAGGCGCTGATTGACGAGGCGCGCCTCAGCCCGAAGCCGGGGCTGGTGGACGCGCGCGGCAGCGGCGCGCATCAGGATCTGACGCTGGCGCTGATGGAGCGCTCTGCTCTCAGTCTGCATGACACCTTCTATGCGTTGGTGATCGCCGGCTGGCAGCGCCCGGCGGACGGCGCGCTGCGTCAGGAGATTGGCCGCATTGGTCGCGAGGGCGAACGGCAGATGATGGCGGCGACCGGCGGGGTGAACACCCATCGCGGCGCCATCTGGGCGCTGGGGCTGCTGGTGACGGCGCTGGCGATGCGGGAGGGGCGCGCCGACGCGCGGCAAACCTGCCTGCGGGCGGCGCAGCTGGCGCAGTTGACAGACCCGGCCAGCCCGAAATCGTTCAGCAACGGGCTGCGCGCTTCCCGGCGCTATCGGGTGCCCGGCGCGCGGGAAGAGGCGCAGCAAGGGTTTCCGCACGTGCTGCGTCTGGCGCTGCCGCAGCTATGGCGCAGCCGCGCAGCCGGCGCCGACGAGCAGGCGGCCCGGCTCGACGCGCTGATGGCGATCATGACCAGCCTGAGCGACACCTGCGTACTGTCGCGCGGCGGCTGGCCGGCGCTGCAGGCGATGCGGCAGGGCGCGCAGGCGGTACTGTGCGCCGGCGGTTATCAGCGGCCGGAAGGGCGGGTGCAGCTGGCGCGGCTGGAACAGCGGCTGCTGGCCTGCAACGCTTCGCCGGGCGGGGCGGCGGACTTATTGGCGGCGGCGCTGTTGCTCGATCGGGCGGCGGGCCGCTGAACATCTATTCGAGAGGACGTTATGGAACGTATTGAATTGAGCTATCCGGCTGTGGAGCGCGTGGTCGGCCAACGGTTGGCCGGCGTGGTCGGCTCCGGCGATATGGAGGCGTTGTTTGAACCTGCAGAGGACGATGTGCTGCGGGTAGTGATTAAAACCTCGGTCGACGGCAGCCAGCAGCGTTGGCGGCATCTGTTCGAGCGTTTGGCTGCGCTGCGCAGCCTGCCGGCGGGGCAACTGGAGATCAACGATTTCGGCGCGACGCCGGGGGTGGCGCGTCTGCGGATTGAGCAGGTATTTGAGGAGGCCGGCCATGCGTGAAGATCTCAGCTTTATTGAACTCAGCGCCCGTGAGCGGGCGCGGCATTTACTCGACGACGGCAGCTTCCGCGAACTGCTGGGGCCGTTTGAACGTATTACCTCACCGTGGCTGGAGCCGCAGGGCATCGTCACCCAGGCGGATGACGGCATGGTGGTGGCCAAAGGCACCCTGAACGGCCAGCCGGCGGTGGTGGCGGCGGTTGAGGGGGCGTTCCAGGGCGGCAGCATGGGCGAGGTTTCCGGCGCCAAAATGGCGGCGGCGCTGGAGCTGGCGGCAGAGGATAACCGCAACGGCATTCCGACGCAGGCGGTGCTGCTGCTGGAAACCGGCGGCGTGCGTTTGCAGGAGGCCAATCTGGGGCTGGCAGCGATCGCCGATATTCATGCCGCCATCGCCGACCTGCGGCGCTATACCCCGGTGGTGGGCATTATCGCCGGTACCGTCGGCTGCTTCGGCGGCATGTCGATTGCCGCCGGCCTGTGCAGCTACCTGATCGTCACCCGCGAGGCGCGGCTGGGGCTTAACGGTCCGCAGGTGATTGAGCAGGAGGCGGGAATTGACGAGTACGACTCCCGCGACCGGCCGTTTATCTGGAGCATGACCGGCGGCGAGGTGCGTTACCGCAGCGGTTTCGCCGACGTTGAGGTGGAGGACGCGCTGCATCAGGTGCGCGCTGCGATGCTGGATTGCCTGGCGCGCGGCGTGCCGGCGCAGCACCGCAGTGAACGCTATGACTATTACCTGCCGAAACTGACGCAGTTTGACAGCCGTCAGCAGGCGGACGCCGCCGTGGTGGCGCAACTTTTCACTCGGGAGGATCGCGCATGAGCACGCAGACAAGAAGCCGCGGCGACTATTGGTTTTCGCTGCTGACGCAGGGGAGCGAGGAACGGCGCGGACAGTGCGCCTCGGTCAGGGTCGCCGACGGCGATCTCGACGGACAGGCGGCGCGCTTTATCGCCGTGGTGCCGGACGCCGACAACCATTACCCGCGCGCCGCGCGCGGCGAGGTGGGACTGCTGGAGGGCTGGACGCTGGCGCAGGTGGTGAGTGAAGCGGTGGCGGCAGACCAGAATCAAACGCAGAAACGCGCCATCGTGGCGATTATCGACGTACCGAGCCAGGCCTACGGCCGCCGCGAAGAGGCGTTCGGCATTCATCAGGCGCTGGCGGGCGCGGCGGGTGCCTACGCGGCGGCGCGGCTGGCCGGGCATCCGGTGATTGGGCTGATCGTCGGCAAGGCGATGTCGGGGGCGTTTTTGGCGCACGGCTATCAGGCTAACCGGCTGATCGCCTTTAACGATGACGGCGTGATGATCCACGCCATGGGCAAGGCATCCGCCGCGCGCATTACGCTGCGTTCGGTCGAGGCGCTGGAGAAACTGGCCGCCTCTATCCCGCCGATGGCCTACGACATCGGCCACTACCGCTCGCTGGGGTTGCTGGACCAGTTGCTGGATATCTGCGATCCGTTGCAGGCGACGCAGCAGGAGCTGGCGCTGGTGCGCCAGACGCTCGCCACGGCGATCGCAGACAGCCGGCAGCAGGGCTGCGGGCTGGAAAATCGCCTGGGGGCGGACAATCGCCGCAGTTCCGCGCTGGTGCGCGAGCGCATGCGCGCCGAATGGTAAGACAGGCTTTCGTTAACGTCAGTTCGTCATAACCGGGCCGGGGAGGGGGCGAACCCTTTCCGGCTGATAACAACCAATCGCTACCTTCATCTGCATCTTTGCTACGGGCACGACAACACCAGTAAATAAGAAACACATCGCACCTGAACTGACTGAATTTTTTCTTTTTAACAGGTGATTTATGACATACATCATTATTCATGCGTTGGCGCCGATTTTTGTCGTCATGCTGCTGGGGTTTTACGCCGGCAAGACAAAAATGGTCGATAACCAGAATGTTTCTTTGCTTAATATTTTTGTGATGGATTTTGCTTTGCCCGCGGCGCTGTTCAGCGCCACCGTACAAACCCCATGGTTGGGCATCGTGCAGCAGTCGCCGCTGATTGTGGTGCTGGTGTTGGCGATGTGGCTGACCTACGCGGCGATTTATGCCGTCAGCACCCGGCTGTTCCACAAGTCGCCGCAGGATGCGGCGGTGCTGACGCTGACCGTGGCGCTGCCCAACTATGCGGCGTTCGGCCTGCCGATCCTCGGCAGCGTGTTGGGCGAGTCGCCTGGCACCTCGCTGTCGGTGGCGGTTTCCATTGCCTGCGGCTCGGTGCTGATGACGCCGTTTTGCCTGCTGATCCTGGAGCGTGAAAAAGCCCGCGCCGGCGGCGGTGCACAGCAGGCGGGGTTGCGTATGCTGCCGCTGCTGATGTGGCGCTCGGTGATTAAACCGATTGTCTGGGGGCCGCTGTTGGGCGTGGTGCTGTCGGCCATCGGCGTGCGGATGCCGGAGATGGTGCTGGCGGCGATCAAACCGCTCGGGCTGGCGGCCACCGCGGCGGCGCTGTTTCTGACCGGGGTGATCTTGTCGGCGCGCCGCCTGCAAATCAATGCCTCGGTGCTGCTGGCCAGCGTCACCAAACTGCTGATCCAGCCGTTTATCGCCTGGGGCATCGTGCTGGCGTTAGGGCTGCACGGCAGCGTGGCGATCACCGCGATCCTGATGATTGCGCTGTCGGCGGGCTTTTTCGGCATCGTGTTCGGCAACCGCTTCGGCGTCCAGTCGCCGGATGCGGAAGCCACACTATTGATAAGCTCGGTGCTGTGTATCCTGACGCTGCCGCTGTTTATCACTCTGACTGCCGGTCTGTAACGGAGGAAACCATGATACGTCCGCATGACCTGCTATGGACGGAAAGCGTCGAGGCGCTGATATTTCCCGGCGCTTCACCGACATGGGTGGCGCGGCAGCAGCTGCGCGACTTGCCGCTGGTGGTGCGGCGCGATATGCCGCGCGACGGCGCCGTTCCGGTGGGGATCCGCGGCGAAACGCGCGCGCAGCGGGCGGCGGCCTGGTTGCCCCCTGCGGCGGTGCGCCGGCGGGTGACGCCGGAGTCGCTGGTGGCCGGGCTGTCGGCGGCGTCGCCTTTCGCCGCCCTGCCGCCGGTGCGGGCGCTGCGCGAACTGGCGGCGCAGCCGTGGCGCTGGGCGTGGGGCGTGACCGGCAGCTGCGGCTATGCGCTGGCCACCGGCCTGCCGGTGATGCATCCGGACAGCGATCTGGACCTTACCGTACGCTGCCCGCAGCCCGTCGGGCGTGCGGCGCTACATGCGCTGGCGCAGCGGCTGCGCACGCTGCCGTGCCGGGTCGATCTGCAGGTTGAAACCCCATACGGCGGTTTTGCGCTGAACGAGTGGCTGCGCGACGGACGGGTGCTGTTAAAAACCAACGGCGGCCCTTATCTGACCGATGCGCCATGGTCGGCGCCGCAGGAGTGACGATGAAGATTCTGTTTACCTTTCCCGGCCAGGGGCCGCAGACGCCGCAGATGCTGCATCAACTGCCGGATAACGCCGTCAGCCGCGAGCTGCTGGCGCAGGCGCGCCAGGTGCTGGGGGAGGATCCGCTGTTGCTGGACAGCGCGCAGGCGCTGCGAAAAACGCGCGCGGTGCAGCTCTGTCTGCTGATTGCCGGCGTAGCCTATGCCCGCGAACTGGAGCAGAACGGCGTGACGGCCGATTTCGTCAGCGGCCTGTCGATCGGCGCATTTCCGGCGGCGGTGGTGGCCGGCGCGCTGAGTTTTGAGGATGCGCTGCAGCTGGTGGCGCTGCGCGGCGAGCTGATGGAGCAGGCTTATCCGCAGGGCTATGGCCTGGCGGCGCTGGTTGGTCTGTCGCAGGACCGGGTGGAGGCGTTAATCGCGCAGCTGCATGGCGGGCAGTCGCCGCTGTATCTGGCCAATATCAACGCCGAAGATCAGATGGTGGTGGCCGGCAGCGACGACGCGCTGCAGCAAATTATGGCGCTGGCAAAACAGGCCGGTGCGGCGAAGGCCAGCCGGCTGGCGGTCAGCGTGCCGTCCCACTGCCCACTGCTGGCGCAGCCGGCGGACAGGCTGGCGGCAGCTATGCGGGCGGTGACGCTGCGGCGTCCGCGCATTGCCTATCTGAGCGGCAGCAGCGGGCGGGTGCTGTGGCAGCCTGAACGTATCGCCGACGATCTGGCCTATAACATGGCGCGTACCGTGCGCTGGCATGAGGCGATGACGGCGGCGTATGAACGGGAAGTACGTCTGGCGATTGAAATGCCGCCGGGGGCGGTGCTCACCGGGCTGACGCGTAAGGTGATGACGCAGGGAGAAGCGCTGTCCCGCTGCCAGTTGGGGCTGGCGGCGGTCGTCGGCATCGTCGCGCGCTATCGCCGCGAGGTTTAACGGGGCCGCTCCCCACGGGCGTACATGCGGCTCTCCGCCGTCAGCGCCAGCAGGTTCGGATCCTGCTGCTGATTGCGGTTGAACACCAGCGCGATGGTCTGGCGCATTTGGTAGCGTTCGCACAGCGGCATCAGACGCACCGTGTGCTCGTAAACCTTTTTCATGCGGCCGGGCAGCAGGGTATAGCCAACGCCGGCCTGCACCAGACTGAGCATCGAGAAGATATCGTTGACCCGGGTGACGATCTCCGGCTCAAAACCGGCGATCTGAAAAGCTTCGGTAAAGCCGTGGTAGGTGGCGAACCCTTCGGTCAGCGAGACAAATTTCTGGCTGCGGAAATCCTGCAGATCCGCCGGGCCGTCGACGATCAGCGCGGAGCTGGCGGGGGCGGCAAGAAAAATATCGTCTTTAAACAGCGGTTGGATCTCAAAGCGCTGCGGATCTATCTGGCTGTCGGAGACGGAAATCAGAATCGCGTCCAGTTGCTGCGTCTGCAATTGCGCCAGCAGCGCGGCGTTAGAACCCATCGTCAGATTGATTTCCAGCTCCGGGCGGCGCAGTTTAAGGCCCATAATCAGTCGCGGCACCGTTTCCAGCGTCAGCGAATAGAGCGTGCCGAGCCGCAGGCGCTGCTGCCCGAAGCCGGCCTTCAGCCGCGTCTCTTCAATACCTTTATGGGTCAGCCCGACGATATCGCGGGCGTAGTCCGCCAGCGTATGGGCGGAGGGCAGCGGCTGCAGGTTGCGCCCCTGATGGATAAACAGCGGGCAGCGTATGCCGGCTTCCAGCGTATGCAGCGCGCGGTGGACGCTGACGCCGCTCAGCCCCAGCCGTTCGGCGGCGCGGGCGATGTTTTCCGTCTCCATAAAGGCCAGAAAGATTTCCAGTTTTTTCAGGGTTATTTCACTGTCGATCATTGACGCGTCCCTTGGCGGTGTCTGCGCATCATCATAACAACAATCGCGGCGGGCGGCTTCCCATTGCCGCGTCAAGCCGCTATATTGCCCGCCGCAAAAAAGAGCTGAACTTTGCGAGCGCTCGCTGAAATCTGGGCTGAACAAAGCAGTACACTTACCATAAACAGGCCTGGGGAGGGCGCACGATGGATTACGAATTTCTGCGGGATGTGACCGGTCAGGTAATCGTCAGATTTTCTATGGGACATGAAGCCATCGGCCATTGGATCAATGAAGAGCTGAAAGGCGATCTGAATCTGCTGGACCGGATTGAGAGCGGCGCAGCGCAGGTGAAGGGCAGCGAACGCCAGTGGCAGCTGGAAGGGCATGAATATACGCTGCTGATGGACGGCGAAGAGGTGATGATCAGAGCCAATCAGCTGCTGTTCGAAGGCGACGAGATGGAGGAGGGGATGAGCTATTACGATGAAGAGAGCCTCTCCTTCTGCGGCGTGGAAGACTTCCTGGCGGTGTTGAAGGCCTACCGGCACTTTATGTTGAACTACTGAACCAGGCTGTTGCTGACCGGGCGGCGCCCGCCGCCCGCATATTCTTATTTTAGCTACCACCTTATTGATTAAATAAAATCAAAAAATCACTCCCGGTCGTGATAACTGCGATCGCGCTCTCTATTTTTTATTATTTGATTCAATATAATCATTATGATTAAAATAAATCAAGAATGAGGGTGCTATGAAACTGAAAGCGGCAATAGAGAAGATCCCCGGCGGGATGATGGTTGTTCCGCTGGTGCTTGGCGCGCTGTTGAACACGTTTACACCAGAGGCTTTAGACATTGGCGGCTTCACCACCGCGTTATTCAAAAACGGCGCCGCGCCGCTGATCGGCGCTTTCCTGCTGTGCATGGGGGCCGGCATCAGTTTTAAAGCGGCACCGCAGGCGCTGCTGCAGGGCGGCACCATTACGCTGACCAAACTGCTGGTGGCGATGGCGCTGGGGCTGGGCGTGGAACGGCTGTTTGGCGCCGACGGCGTCTTCGGCCTGACCGGCGTGGCGATTATCGCGGCGATGAGCAACTCCAACGGCGGCTTGTATGCGGCGCTGGTCGGCGAGTTCGGCAATGAGCGCGATGTCGGCGCTATTTCCATTTTATCGCTCAACGACGGTCCCTTTTTCACCATGATCGCGCTCGGCGCCGCCGGCATGGCCAACATTCCGCTGATGGCGCTGGTCGCGGTGCTGGTGCCGCTGTTGGTGGGTATGTTGCTGGGCAACCTCGATCCGAACATGCGCGAGTTTCTGACCAAAGGCGGCCCGGTGCTGATCCCGTTCTTCGCCTTTGCGCTCGGTGCCGGCATTAATCTGGAAATGCTGCTGCAGGGCGGGCTGGCGGGCATTCTGCTGGGGGCATTGACCACCTTTGTCGGCGGTTTCTTTAACATCCGCGCCGATCGGCTGGTCGGCGGCAGCGGTATCGCCGGGGCGGCGGCTTCCAGCACTGCGGGCAATGCGGTGGCGACGCCGCTGGCGATTGCGCAGGCGGACCCCTCGCTGGCATCGGTCGCTGCGGCGGCTGCGCCGCTGATTGCCGCCTCGGTGATTACCACGGCGATCCTGACGCCGGTTCTCAGTTCCTGGGTGGCGAAGCGTAATGCAGCAGCGAAGGAGAAGGCGGCATGAAAATGATTGTGATTGCCGATGATTTTACCGGCGCCAATGATACCGGCGTGCAGCTGGCGAAAAAGGGCGCGCGCACCAATGTGCTGTTGAATGACCGGCAGCAGGCGCCGCGCGGCGGCGATGTACTGGTGATCAATACCGAAAGCCGTGCGCTGCCGGCTGCGGAGGCGGCGCGCAAAGTCAGCGATGCGCTGCGTCCGTACTGCGACGATGAACGGCCGCCGCGGGTGTACAAAAAGATTGATTCCACCTTCCGCGGCAACGTCGGGGCAGAAATTGCCGCAGCGATGCAGGCCAGCGGCGCACGGCTGGCGATTGTCGCGGCGGCGATCCCGGCTGCCGGACGGGTTACGCGGGATGGGGCGTGCTGGGTGCACGGCGTGCCGCTGCTGGAAACCGAATTCGCCAGCGATCCGAAAACACCGATTGCCTCGTCACAGATTAGCCCCCTGATTGGCCTGCAAACCGATATTGCCATCCATGAACTGGATCTGGCGACGGTGCGCGGTGCGCAGTTGGATGAGCAACTGGCGCTGCTGGCGCAGCAGGGCGGCATTGTGGTGGCGGACGCCGAACTGGATGGCGATCTGGCGCTGCTGGCGCAGAGTATCGGCCGGCTTGCCACGCCCGTTCTGCTGGTGGGTGCCGCCGGCCTGGCGAATGCGCTGCCGTCGGACTGGTATCTCAGCGATCGGCAGCGGCTGCCGGTGCTGGTGGTGGCCGGTTCGATGAGTGAGGCCACCCGTCGGCAGATTGCCTTCGCCGAGCAGGAGAAGTCGCTGGGCATCGTCGATATCGATGTGCAGGCATTGCTGTCGGCACATGGCGCGCAGGTATGCAGCGACATCGTCGCGCAGGCGGTGGCGATACTGCAGGCGCGTCAGCACTGCGTATTGCGTACCTGCCGTGACGACGATGCGCGTCAGCAGGTCGAGCAGCTGTGCGCCGAATTGTGCATCAGCCGCCAGCAGTTGGGCGATCGCATCAGCCAGTCGCTGGGGGAGATGACGCTCGGGATTATCAACCACGCGCGTATCGGCGGCCTGTTCCTGACCGGCGGGGATATCGCGATTGCCGTCGCCCGGGCGCTGGGGGCGGAAGGCTACCGCATTAACGGCGAAGTGGCGCCCTGCGTACCGTGCGGCGCCTTTATCAACAGTGAAATTGACGATCTGCCGGTGATCACCAAGGCCGGCGGTTTTGGCGGCGAAACCACGCTGCGCGATGCGCTTTATTTTATTGAGGAGATGTACAGTGGCAAATAACATCATAGCGATTACCATGGGCGACCCGGCGGGCATCGGGCCGGAAATTATCATCAAGGCGCTGGCCGAGGGAGAGCTGTCCGGCGCCCGCGCCGTGGTGGTGGGCTGCTTGCAGACGCTGCAGCGTATCCAGGCGCTGGGCATTACGCCGGCGGCGGAACTGCGGCCGATAGCAACGGTGGCCCAGGCGCGTTTTGCGCCGGGGGTGATCAACGTGATCGATGAGCCGCTGGCGGATCCCGCGGCGCTGGAGGCGGGCAAAGTACAGGCGCAGGCGGGGGATCTGGCCTACCGCTGTGTAAAACGCGCTACCGAGCTGGCAATGGCGGGTGACGTGCAGGCTATCGCCACCGCGCCATTGAACAAAGAAGCGCTGCATCTGGCGGGACATATGTATCCGGGCCATACCGAGCTGCTGGCGACGCTGACCCACAGCCGTGATTACGCCATGGTGTTGTATACCGATAAACTGAAAGTGATCCACGTTTCCACCCACATTGCCCTGCGCACGTTCCTGGATACATTGAGCGCCGAGCGGATCGAAACGGTAGTGTCGATGGCGGATACCTTCCTCAAACGGGTGGGCTTCAGCCAGCCGCGCATCGCCGTCGCCGGCGTTAACCCGCACGCCGGGGAAAACGGCCTGTTTGGTGATGAAGAGATCAAGATTGTCAGCCCGGCGATTGCGGCGGCGAAGACGCGGGGCATTGATGTCTACGGGCCTTGCCCGCCGGACACGGTTTTCCTGCAGGCCTATGAAGGGCAGTACGATATGGTGGTGGCGATGTACCACGATCAGGGACATATTCCGCTGAAGCTGCTGGGTTTTTATGACGGGGTGAATATTACCGCCGGGCTGCCGTTTATCCGCACCTCCGCCGACCACGGTACGGCCTTTGATATTGCCTGGACAGGTAAAGCCAAGTCTGAGAGCATGGCGATCTCGATACAATTAGCCACGCAGCTTGCCTAATCAAGGGACTATGAAGCCACAACATCGTCTGGACCAGATTCTGGACTATTTAAAGGGCCATAATCTGGTCACGGTTGAACAACTGGTTGCGGCGATCGACGCATCGCCGGCCACTATTCGCCGCGACCTGATCAAACTGGATGAACAGGGCGTTATCAACCGCAGCCATGGCGGCGTGGCGCTCAATCGTTTTATTCCCGCCCAGCCCACCACCAATGAAAAACAGCTGCGTCATCTGCAGGAAAAGCGCGCCATTGCCCGGCAGGCGCTGGCGCTGATTAAGCCTGGCGATGCGGTGGTGCTGGACGCCGGCACCACCATGCTGGAGCTGGCGCGTAATCTGACCCATCTGCCGTTACGGGTGATCACTGCCGATCTGCGCATTGCCCTGCTGCTGTCGGAGTTCAAACAGATAGAGGTCACCATTATCGGCGGACGCATTGATGACAGCAGCCAGTCCTGCATCGGCGACCATGGCCGCCGGCTGCTGCGCGGCGTCTATCCGGACATTGCCTTTATCAGCTGTAACTCCTGGAGCCTGGAGAAGGGCGTTACCACGCCGACGGAAGAGAAGGCCGGGCTGAAGCAGGATCTGGCGGCCAACGCGCGCCGGCGCGTGTTGCTGGCGGACAGCAGCAAATACGGCGCCTATTCGCTGTTTTGCGTGACGCCGCTGGCCGAGCTGACCGACATTGTGACCGACGGCGCCCTGCCGGCGGAGATACAGCAGCAATTAACGGCGTTGCCTGCACAGTTGCATCTGGCGTAGCCGTCCGCAGCCATGGCGGGCCGCTCGTCCGCCAGGCGTTATTCCCCCTCTATTTTCCCCGTGCTTGTCACCGACGGACAACGTGACCTACCCCCGGTTTAATGCCGATTTGTTTTGTATCCCTACCATTTTTAGGTTACATCTTGTTAATAAATATAAATCATTTTGTTACAAATAAGGCAAGGGCAGGGGGAAGCGATGGATTGGGTGATAGCGGGGTTGTCGGCCGTTAATGGCGTGGTATGGGGTGTCCCGATGCTGATTGGCATTCTGGGCATTGGTATTTTTCTGCAGATTAGGCTCTCTTTTTTGCCGATTCGCCGGTTAGGCACCGGATTTAAGCTGTTGTTCGAGCGTAATCACGACCGTGGCGACGGGCAGATCTCACCGTTCAATGCGCTGATGACCGCGCTGTCCGCCACCATTGGCACCGGCAATATTGCCGGCGTTGCCACGGCGGTGGTGCTCGGCGGCCCCGGAGCGCTGTTCTGGATGTGGATCACCGCGCTGGTGGGCATGGCGACCAAGTATTCCGAGGCGGTGTTGGCGGTGCGCTTTCGTGAAGTTGACGATCGCGGGCACTATGTCGGCGGGCCGATGTACTACATCAAGCACGGGTTAGGCAAAAAATGGATGTGGCTGGGGACGCTGTTTGCCTTTTTCGGCAGTATCGCCGGCTTCGGCATCGGCAATACCGTGCAGGCCAATTCGATTGCCGAGGCGCTGAACAGTAACTTCGGCATTTCCCACGGGATGACCGCCGGCGTTCTGGTGGTGCTGGTGGGGGCGGTGCTGATCGGCGGTATTAAACGCATCGCCGACGTGGCGGGGAAGCTGGTGCCGCTGATGACGGTGGGCTATTTCGCCGCCGGTATCATTGTGCTGGGGCTGAACGTGAGCGAGATCCCTGCGGCCTTCTCGCTGATTATTACCTCCGCCTTTACGCCGGTGGCGGCGCAGGGCGGCTTCGCCGGCGCGGCGGTCTGGGCGGCGATTCGCTTTGGCGTGGCGCGTGGAGTGTTCTCCAACGAGGCCGGTCTGGGCAGCGCGCCGATCGCCCACGCGGCAGCAAAAACGCAGAACCCGATTCGTCAGGGGCTGATCGCCATGCTGGGCACCTTTATCGACACCATCATCGTCTGCTCCATCACCGGCCTGACCATCATTATCAGCGGCAAATGGATCAGCGGTGAGACGGGCGCGGCACTGACCTCGACGGCCTTCTCGTCGTCTCTGCCGGGCGGTAACTACATTGTGGCGGTGGCACTGGCAATTTTTGCCTTTACCACCATTCTGGGCTGGAGTTTTTACGGCGAGAAGTGCATTCAGTATCTGTTCGGGCCGAAGATGATCGTACCGTTCCGCATCGCCTGGATCATCGCGCTGCCGATTGGCGCCACCCAGTCGTTGGAGTTTGTCTGGCTGCTGGCCGATACGCTGAATGCAATGATGGCGATCCCGAACCTGATCGCCCTGGCGCTGTTAAGCCCGGTGGTGTACCGCCTGACGCGCGCGCATATTAATGACGTGAATGCGCCATCGGTGCAGGCCGACAGCACTAATCCGTAGCGTTGGTCGCTAAAACAGCGGGGCAGCCTTGGCTGCCCCGTGTGGTTTACAGGTGAGGAATATTCCGCCCGTAATAGATCTCCTGCATCTCTTTCCACAGCAGATCGGTAATCCGTTGTCGTTCTTCCTCACTCAGCGCCTCGGGTTTGGCGTTGAACAGATAGTGCTTCAGGTCGAAATCTTTCAGCAGCATCTTGGTATGGAAGATATTTTCCTGATAAACGTTCACATCCATCATGTGGTACAGCGCCTTCATATCCTCAGACATAAAGTTCTGGATCGAATTGATCTCATGATCGATATAGTGCTTCACGCCGTTAACGTCACGGGTAAAACCGCGTACGCGGTAATCCATGGTGACGATATCCGACTCGAGCTGGTGGATCAGATAGTTCAGCGCCTTCAGCGGGGAAATCACGCCGCAGGTTGAGACTTCTATGTCGGCGCGGAAGGTGCACAGACCGCCCTCCGGATGACTTTCCGGGTAGGTGTGTACGCAGATATGGCTCTTGTCCAGGTGTGCCACCACCGTATTGGGCAGCGGGCCGGGGTGCTCCGAGGTATCTACGTCTCTCGGATCGACCGGTTCCTCGCTCACCAGAATGGTGACGCTGGCGCCTTGCGGCTCGTAATCCTGACGTGCGATGTTCAGAATGTTGGCGCCAATGATCGAGCAGGTCTCGCTGAGGATCTCGGTCAGGCGGTTGGCGTTGTATTGTTCGTCAATGTAGGCGATATAGCCATCGCGGTCGTCCGCGGTTTTGGCGTAACAAATATCGTAAATACAAAAACTCAGGCTTTTGGTCAGGTTATTGAAGCCGTGCAGTTTCAGCTTTTGCAATTTGGTTCACCCCCTTTGTTTTTCTCGGGTCTAGCGTGGAATGCGCTCTTTGCCGCTTATGCCGGTGTTTTGGCCAGGGCATTGAGCAGGTATTGCGGCAAGGCAAAGCTGCCGCTGTGGACCGCCGGGTTGTAATAACGGCAGTGTAAACCGCTTTGGTTAAAGCGCTGTTGCAGCGTGGCGAGGTCAAGCTGACGCAGCGCCGGGTTCTGGCTGGCCCAGGCAAAGGTCATAATGCCGCCGTAATAGGTCGGGATTGCCGCCTGATAAAAGCTGACGTCCTGGAAATAGTGGCTTAACCGGGTGTGGCTGTTGACGGCCTCATCCTGCTGCAGGAAGCAGACGCCGTTCTGCGCGACGAAAATGCCGTTCTCATTCAGGCAGCGGGCGCAGCCTTCATAGAATGCCGAGGTAAACAGGCTTTCGCCGGGGCCGATCGGGTCGGTGCAGTCAGAGATAATCACATCGAATTTTTCATCGGTCTGATTAACGAAGTTAACGCCGTCGTCGATCACCAGTTTGAAACGCGGGTCGTCGTAGGCGCCGGCGTTGTGGTTGGGCAGGTACTGGCGGCAGAACTCCACCACGCCGGCATCAATTTCCACCATGGTGATCTGTTCAACGCCGCGGTGGCGGCTGACTTCACGCAGCATACCGCCGTCGCCGCCGCCGATGATCAATACTTTCTTCGCCTGGCCGTGGGCCAGCAGCGGTACGTGAGTCATCATCTCGTGGTAGATGAACTCGTCGCGTTCGGTGGTCTGCACCACGCCGTCGAGCGCCATCACGCGTCCTAACACTGCGTTTTCAAAGATCACCAGATCCTGATGCTCGGTTTTTTCACGGTACAGCTCTTTCTCTACCGCGAAGTACTGACCAAAGCTGTCGTGCAGCGTTTCATACCAAATTTCTTTTTGGGCCATGTCGGGATGCTCCGTAATAACAGCCATGAAAAATCGGCGCAACATAATAGCTAACTCTGCTACAGGTTGCACGGTGGAATTTCACACAATCGGCGGGAAAAGGGACGAGCGGCGGCGGGGGAGCCGGCCGCCTTTAGTTGGCGTAGGCCAGCAGGCTGAGGGAGTCGCGCGCCAGCGATTTGCACTTGGTCGGCGTGGGGATGGCGATGCCGCTGAGATCGCGGTAGCTGTCCTCGCCCAGGGCTTTCATATCAAAGTGATTATAGTTGCTGAGATCCCAACGGTTTTGCTGGGCAAAATAGACGATGGCGCGTTTGACCTGCTCGTTAGGCAAATCTTTGTAACCACAGTTGTTTTTCAGGTACACAAACACCGCGGTCAGATCCGCCAGGTCTTCCGCCTCTGATTCATTGAGCGCCAGGCTGGCGTTGGAAAAGCCCAGCGTACTCAGCAACAGTATCAATAAAGTTGTCTTTTTCATCGTGACAATGGGGCCGTTGGTTGTCTGCAGACGTTACCACACTTTTTCCCTTCCCACTCTACTTTCGTCTGCGGGGGATGCTTTGCAGTTTATCCGGCCTGCACGTATGATTTCTGTTCGTTTCACAGGAGGGTAGGCACAAGGAGTGTATAACGATGACGGCATTAATGTTCCCCTGTACGGTATTCGAGACCCAAAAACGGATGGATGACTACGGAGCGGAGGATATGCGCAGCGGCGACCTGACGGCTGGCCAGTTAAAGACGCAGTTTCGTTTAACGGACATCTCTACCAAGGTAGAGCCGTACACGCTGAGGCGGCTCGCCGCTTTTGGCGGCCGGTCGTCAATGTTCAGGCCGCCGGCTGCGGGTGGGCCGGTAGGGCGTCAGGAATGCGCCCGGATACTGTTTGATGAGTTCCGGGAACTGTCAGCGACCTTTGCGCTATACGGCCCGTATCGGCATTTGATTGGCAAGATGATCAACCATATGCAATACGGTAACGGCACGCCGTTTCGGGATGCGTTGTTAGACCAGGCGCTGAAGGCGCATATTATTAATGATAGGACGGACAATAGTTCGTTATTAAAAATAAAAAATGCTTTAGATGAAAATATCGATAGGGTTAACGGTTATTTTCCCAATGAAAAGTTTTACAGGATAAGGGAAATTATTCTTGATGGGAGACCGCCCAAGTTCGATCGGTTTCAGGATAATTTTAACGGTATGGGGATAACCGTTCATGACACATGGGCAACGCATATCACCATAAAGTCACTCCACATAGAGAGTAGTGGCTATCGTGCGGCAGTGAACTACAAAGTACAAGATCACTTCGGTTTGGATGCAGAGGATATTTTGAAACTCAAATTTAATCAGTTTCGTTTTTTTCGCATCTGGTTTGTGCTGCAGCGCTATAGCCAATTTGGGTTTAAGCCGTTTATGACAAATATGGAAGCGGATATAGAGTTGCGGGGGCGTGGTGATGAAGGTGAAATGTAAGGTAAAGCTTTTTGCTTTGGTTATCGTTATATTGCTTGGTTTATTGATATGGATATTGGTTCGCCCGGTGAAAATTATTGCCGTACATAAAAAAGGAGAGTTTGCTTCTGTTTTAGTTGAAAACTTTCCGCTTAGCGATCGGGGTAAAATGAATTGGTGGCTCAAAAACCAAAAAACATTCACAGCACAATATGGAATTCCTGCCCCGGCAAAAGATGGCTACTTTTTTGTCACATTCTGGAGGTTTGGGGATGGTTACAAAGAAGAAGGCAAGTACGATCGACTGTGTTTTGACGATATGACATCGCCAAAGAACTGTATTGAAAAGGATGCGGTTTTCTCTGTCAGCCACAGCCGTAATCTGGGCACCGTGTTTACCACCTATGAAGGGCGCTACAAACTGCAAGAAAACGGTGAGATTGTGGCAGACCAGAGCACGTTTGAAGCCCGATGATTGGAGCACGATAGCTAGCGCCCAAATAACTTGACGTAACTTAACAAAACAAGACGAATCAAACTATTATTGATACTTGACCTTCCACCAAGGGGAGGGTTTAGGCTGGCCTGATGCTTTCATGTAACTGGAAAAGGGAGTCAGCTATGTTACGTCGTGATTTTATTAAGTTTACCGCTGCGCTGGGCGCGGCCAGCGCATTACCGCTCTGGAGCCGGGCCGCCTGGGCGGCCGATCTGCCCGCGCTGCCGATACCGCCGCTGCTGATGCCGGATGCGCAAGGAAAGCTGGCGCTGGCGCTGCAGACCGGCGAGATGAACTGGCTGCCGCAGGCGGCGACCAAAACCTGGGGCGTCAACGGCGCTCTGCTGGGGCCGGCGGTGCGTTTGCAGCGCGGCAAGCCGGTGACGGTCGATATCAACAACCAACTGCCGGAAGCCAGCACCGTACACTGGCACGGGCTGGAAATTCCCGGCGACGTCGACGGCGGCCCACAGGCGCTGATCGCGCCGGGCACTACCCGCACCGTACATTTCACCATTGACCAGCCGGCGGCCACCTGCTGGTTCCACCCGCATACGCACGGCAAAACCGGCCATCAGGTGATGATGGGGCTGGGGGGGCTGGTGCTGCTGGAAGATGAAGAGAGCGGCAAGCTGCCGCTGCCGAAAACCTGGGGTAAGGACGATATCCCGGTGATTTTGCAGGATAAACGCCTGGGCAAAGATGCGCAGATTGAGTATCAGCTCGATATCATGAGCGCAGCGGTGGGCTGGTTTGGCGACCGCATGTTTACCAACGGCGCGCAGTATCCGCAGCACATCGCGCCGCGCGGCTGGCTGCGCCTGCGTTTTCTTAACGGATGTAACGCGCGCTCGCTGCAGCTGGCGACCAGCGATCGGCGCCCGCTGTATGTGATCGCCAGCGACGGCGGCTTCCTCGGTGAGCCGGTGAAGCTGACGGAACTGCCGATGCTGATGGGCGAACGCTTTGAGGTGCTGGTCGACGCCAGCGACGGTAAACCGTTTGATATCGTCACGCTGCCGGTACAGCAGATGGGCATGACGCTGGCGCCGTTCGATCGGCCGCTGCCGGTGCTGCACATTCAGCCATCGCTGGCGCAGGGGATTAAATCCATGCCGGACAGTCTGGTGAAACTGCCGGCGCTGCCTGCCGCCGCCGGCGTACAGCAGCGTGAGTTCCGTCTGATGATGGATCCAAAGCTGGATATGCTGGGGATGAAAGCGCTGATGGACCGCTACGGCCATCAGGCGATGGCCGGCATGAGCATGGATCACGGCAGCATGGGCCACGGCGCACCGGAGAGCGGCGACAAGATGGCCGGTATGGATCACGGCAAGATGGATCACGGCAAGATGGCCGGTATGGATCATGGCACGATGGACCACAACAAGATGGCGGGGATGAAGCACGGCGAGCAGCCGTATGATTTCAGCCACGGTAATACCATCAACGGCAAGGCGTTTGATATGAGCAAGCCGATGTTCGCCGCCAAGCGCGGGCAGTATGAGAAGTGGGTCATCTCCGGTGAAGGCGACATGATGCTGCATCCTTTCCACATTCACGGCACCCAGTTCCGTATTTTGAGTGAAAACGGCAAGCCGCCGGCGGCGCATCGCGCTGGCTGGAAGGACACGGTTCGGGTGGAAGGCGCGCGCAGTGAAGTGCTGGTGCAGTTCAATCATGAAGCCAGCGCAGAGCACGCCTATATGGCGCACTGCCACCTGTTGGAGCATGAAGATACCGGCATGATGATGGGCTTTACCGTCGCCTGACGGTAAAAATAGCAGGGCGGCGCGCTCGCGTCGCCTCTGCTGTCAGGCTATGCTAGAATCTGCGCCTTTCTTCCGGCAATAGACCTGAAAACTATGAAACACACTGTAGAAGTAATGATTTCCGAGCAGGAAGTTAAGACCCGAATCGCCGAACTTGGCCGCCAGATCACCGAAAATTACCGCGACAGCGGCAGCGATATGGTGCTGGTCGGGCTGCTGCGCGGCTCATTTATGTTTATGGCCGACCTGTGCCGCACCATTGAGGTGTCGCATGAGGTTGATTTCATGACCGCCTCCAGCTACGGCAGCGGCATGTCCACCACCCGCGACGTGAAAATCCTCAAAGATCTGGATGAAGACATCCGCGGCAAAGACGTGCTGATCGTGGAAGATATTATTGATTCCGGCAATACGCTGAACAAAGTGCGCGAGATTCTGGCGCTGCGCGGCCCGAAATCACTGGCGATCTGTACGCTGCTGGATAAACCGGAGCGTCGTGAAGTGGATGTGCCGGTAGAGTACGTCGGTTTCTCTATTCCGGACGAGTTTGTGGTCGGCTACGGCATCGACTATGCCCAGCGCTACCGCCATCTGCCGTATGTCGGCAAAGTGGTGCTGCTCGACGAATAATCAAGATTGGGGGCGGCGCGGTTTAACGCGCGCCCCGCCAGCTTACCGCTATCTATCAGACTTCGCTTACGGCTGCTGTAAGCCTTTACTCTGCAACAGCGTCGAAATGCCTTTGTTATAGCCCAGCTCCAGGCTTTCGCGGCTGGTCGCCGTAACGTCCAGATCGCGCAGACGCCCGTCCTGAATGCCATATACCCAGCCGTGAATCATCACTTTCTGGCCGCGCTGCCAGGCGGACTGCATGATGGTGGAGTGGCCCAGGTTATGCACCTGCTCGATCACGTTGATTTCGCAAAGGGCGTTGAGACACTCTTCCTTTTCGAGTTTTTCCAGTTGCGGGCTATGCTTGTACCACAGATCGCGGATATGCAGCAGCCAGTTGTTGATCAGCCCCAGCTCCGGGTTTTCGACCGCCGCCTGCACGCCGCCGCAGCCCAGGTGGCCGCAGATGATGATATGTTCGACCTGCAGGACGTCAACGGCGTACTGCACCACAGACAGACAGTTCAGATCGGTGTGTATCACCAGGTTGGCCACATTGCGGTGCACGAACAGTTCTCCCGGCTCCATTCCGGTCAGACGTTCGGCAGGCACGCGGCTGTCGGAACAGCCAATCCACAGAAAACGCGGTTTTTGCGCCTGCGCCAGACGTTCAAAGAATTCGGGGTCTTCCTGGTTGATGTTGGAGGACCACGCTTGGTTGTTGGCAATTAGCCTTTCGATCTCTTTCATGGAGGTTATGCACCTGTAATGAACACTTTGCGTTTGAGTAATATAGGACAAGCGTCACAGTTTTGAAATCGGAACAGTGGAGTTAACCGCACGGATTCAACTCGGCAGACGCGCCGTTGATGGTAAAATCAGAGAAATTATTCAATAACATCAGTCTCGAAGACATGGTCATAGGGTACCCTTATCGCTTATGAATTATGCACTGGAATTAACACAGTTGACCAAGACCTACGCCGGCGGGGTCAAGGCATTGCGCGGCATCGACCTTCGCGTCGAAGCCGGTGATTTTTATGCCTTGCTGGGGCCGAACGGCGCGGGGAAATCCACCACTATCGGCATCATCAGCTCGCTGGTGAACAAAACCTCCGGCAAGGTGCAGGTGTTTGGTTACGACACCGACAAAGACATCGTCAACGCCAAACGCCAGCTGGGGCTGGTGCCGCAGGAGTTCAACTTCAACCCGTTTGAAACCGTGATGCAGATTGTGGTCAATCAGGCGGGCTATTACGGCGTGACGCGGCGCGATGCGCTGTCGCGCGCGGAAAAATACCTGACGCAGCTGGATCTGTGGGAAAAACGCAACGAGCGGGCGCGCATGCTGTCCGGCGGGATGAAACGCCGCCTGATGATCGCCCGCGCGCTGATGCATCAGCCCAAGCTGCTGATCCTCGATGAGCCGACCGCCGGGGTGGATATTGAACTGCGCCGCTCCATGTGGGGCTTCCTGAAAGACCTCAATGCGCAGGGCACCACCATCATCCTGACGACCCACTATCTGGAAGAGGCGGAGATGCTGTGCCGCAATATCGGCATTATCCAGAACGGCGAGCTGGTGGAGAACACCTCGATGAAAGGGCTGCTGGCGAAGCTGAAGTCGGAGACCTTTATCCTCGATCTGGCGGCGAAAAGCCCGCTGCCGGCGCTGGACGGCTATCACAGCCGCCTGGTCGACACCTCGACGCTGGAAGTGGAAGTAATGCGCGAACAGGGGCTGAACGGGCTGTTCAGCCAACTGAGCGCGCAGGGCGTACAGGTGCTGAGCATGCGCAACAAGGCCAACCGGCTGGAAGAGCTGTTTGTCACCCTGGTTAATGGTAATGGAGAAAAAGCATGACACGTTTGTACTGGGTGGCATTGCAGAGCATCTGGGCGAAAGAAGTGCACCGTTTTGCGCGCATCTGGGTGCAGACCCTGGTGCCGCCGGTGATCACCATGACGCTGTATTTTATCATCTTCGGTAATCTGATCGGTTCGCAAATCGGCAGTATGCATGGCTTCACCTACATGCAGTTTATCGTGCCCGGTCTGATTATGATGGCGGTGATCACCAACTCGTACGCCAACGTCGCCTCATCGTTCTTCAGCGCCAAATTCCAGCGCAATATCGAAGAGCTGCTGGTGGCGCCGGTGCCGACCCACGTGGTGATTGCCGGTTACGTCGGCGGCGGCGTGGCGCGTGGCATTTGCGTGGGCGTGCTGGTGACGGCAATCTCGCTGTTCTTCGTGCCGCTGCAGATCCACGCCTGGTGGGTGATTGCCGTCACGCTGCTGCTGACGGCGATCCTGTTTTCGCTGGGCGGCCTGCTTAATGCGGTCTTCGCCACCACCTTTGACGATATCAGCCTGATTCCGACCTTCGTGCTGACGCCGCTGACCTATCTGGGCGGGGTGTTCTACTCGCTGTCGCTGCTGCCGCCGTTCTGGCAGGCGGTGTCGAAGCTGAACCCGATCGTGTATATGATCAGCGGCTTCCGCTACGGCTTCCTCGGCGTGCACGACGTGCCGCTGACGCTGACCATGGCGGTGCTGCTGGCGTTTATCGCGGTGTTCTACCTGCTGGCCTGGTATCTCATTGAGCGCGGCCGAGGTCTGCGCACCTGATGTTTTCTCCCCTCCCGCATGTTTACAGCGGGAGGGGATGTTGCTTATCCCGCCTTTTTCTCCCCGCTGTAAATCATGCTATGCTGACGCACCCCCGACTTCTGGTCATTACGCACGGTTAAGCAGAACACTCTCATGCGGTTTCACATCAAAATAGCGGCCACGCTGGCTGGCGTGTTGACGTCGCTGCTGGCGCCTGCGGCGTCGGCCGGCCTGGTGTCGGCAGACAACGCGCTAAAATCCGGTTATATGGAAGCAAAACGCGACAGCGAAATCTATTCGCTGATTGGCGAACAGGTTATTCCGGTGGGCGAAGTGAAGGAAGGGCAACTGGTGCAGGTCTTTCCGGCGGACGCGGAATATTATGAGCTGAAGTTCGGCCACGGCGTAGGGTTTATCGATAAGGATGACGTCGAGCGCCTCAACAGGGCGCAGGCGGAAAAGGTGAAAGATCCGCTGGGTGAGCTGAACAAGCCGCTGACCAATCAGAACCTGATTACCCATAAAGCAATCAACGTCTACACCGCAGCGGATAACAAAAGCGAAATCTTCGGCATTCTGGAAGAGAACCTGCGCTACCCGATTATCGGCCGGCTGAAGGATCGGTTGAATAACACCTGGTATGAAATCAATCTCGGCGACCGGCTCGGTTACGTCAGCGAGCTGGACTGTGAGGTCGATAACGGTATCCCGGTGCTGACCTACCACCACCTGCTGAAGAATGACGAGAACAAGCGTTTTCGGCATACCTCCACTACCACCTCGGACGTGGCCTTCAGCAATCAGATGACCTACCTGAAGCAGGCCGGTTATGACACCATTTCGCTCTATCAGCTGGAAGCCTATCTGAAGAACCGGATTAACCTGCCGGGCAAAGCGGTGGTGCTGACCTTTGATGACGGCCTGAAATCGGTATACCGCTATGCCTATCCGGTGCTGAAACAGTACGGTTTCCGCGCGACGGCATTTATTATTTCGTCACGCATCAAGCGCCATCCGCAGAAATGGAACCCGGACTCGCTGCAGTTTATGAGCATTTCAGAGCTGAAGCAGCTGCAGGATGTGTTTGATATCCAGTCACATACCCACTTCCTGCACCGCATCGACGGCTATAAGCGGCCGATCCTGCTGAGTCGCAGCCTGCACAATATTACGTTTGATTTTGAGCGCTCACGCCGCGCGCTGTCGCAGTTCAACCCGCATGTGCTGTACCTGTCCTATCCGTTCGGCGCCTATAACCAGAAGGCGGTGCAGGCTGCAGAAGACGCCGGCTTCCATCTGGCGGTGACGACGGTGCAGGGAAAAGTAAAGCCGGGCGACAACCCGTATAAGCTGAAGCGGTTGTATATTCTGCGCACCGATTCGATCCAGACGATGGCGGACCGCATCGCCAATAAGCCGGGCACGGTGGTTCAGTAACGCCGATAAAAAAGGGGCTGAACCCGGTTCAGCCCCTCGTCATGTTTTCCGACCGTCAGGCAACCTGTACCGGCACCGCTTTTGCTTTGCGCTGCAGCTGGTTATCGCCCTCAAAGTAGGCGACTTTCGGGTGATGCTGGCGGGCATCGGCATCGCTCATCTGCACGTAAGAGCAGATAATCAGCAGATCGCCGACGCAGGCGCAGCGGGCCGCCGCGCCGTTGACGGAAATAATGCGCGAGCCGCGTTCGGCGGCGATGGCGTAGGTCGAAAAACGCTGACCGTTATCAACGTTATAAATATCGATAGCTTCATATTCCAGAATGCCGGCGGCATCCAGAAAATCCTGGTCGATGGCGCAGGAGCCTTCATAATGCAGGTCTGCCTGGGTGACTTTTACCCGGTGCAGTTTGCCTTGCAGCATAGTACGTATCATAGCGTTACCTTTCACAGGCGTGAGTTAAGTTCCGACAGCGAACAGCAATATCGTCACCGATATCTCCGGCCTTGTCTACTTGGCAGCGGGGGAAATGGTGACGACTGTGCAAAAAATAGTTACTCGATCAGGTCGACCTGCTGATTATCAATCAGCCGGGCCTTGCCCAGCCAGGCGGCCATCAGCACCACCGCGCGCCGGCTGTCGGTGCCGAGCGGCTGCAGGCTGTCGGCGTCGCGGATAAACAGCTCGTCCGGGGTGAAGCCGGCGTTGCGCAACTGCTCGGCGGTCTGCGCCAGCAGTTCATCAATCTGCCGCTCACCGTTGCTCAGCCGTTCGGCCAGCGCCTGCATGATGCGGCAGAGCTGCGGCGCCTTCTTGCGTTCGTCCGCCGTCAGATAACCGTTGCGCGAGCTGAGCGCCAGGCCGTCTTTGGCGCGCACGGTCGGCACGCCGACGATCTCAATGTCGTAACCCATGTCGGCCACCATTTTGCGAATCAGCGCCAGCTGCTGGTAATCTTTCTCGCCGAAGCAGGCCAGATCCGGCTGCACCAGGTTGAACAGTTTGCTGACGATGGTCGACACGCCGCGGAAATGGCCGGGACGGCTGGCGCCCTCCAGCATTGCGGAAATGCCGGGGACTTCGACGAAGGTCTGCTCGCCCAACCCTTGCGGATAGACCTCCGCCGGCGCCGGCGCAAACACCAGATCGACGTTGTTGCGGGTCAGCTTCTCGCAGTCTTCCTGTAGGGTGCGCGGGTAGTTGGTCAGATCTTCCGGCCGGTCGAACTGCATCGGATTGACGAAGATGCTGACCACCACGATATCGCCGCGGGCGCGGGCCTCGTCGATCAGCGTCATATGACCGTCGTGCAGATTGCCCATGGTCGGCACCAGCGCGATGCGTTTTCCTTCCTGACGATAGCGGCGAATATGCTGGCGCAGCAGCGGCAGGGTTTGAATAATTAACATGTTGGCTCCCGGTTCAATAGGGCTGACGCTTAGTTAAATGAGTGTTCGGCCGCAGGATAAATACCCTGTTCGACTTCCTGAATATATTGCTGCACCGCGCTGCGCAGATCGCCGCTCTGGGCGAGGAAGTTTTTGGCGAATTTCGGCGTATGGCCGCCGGTGATGCCAAAGGCGTCGTGCATCACCAGAATCTGGCCGTCGGTGCCGTTGCCCGCGCCGATGCCGATCACCGGAATAGACAGCATGGCGGTGATTTTACGCGCCAGCTCGGTCGGCACGCACTCCAGCACCAGCAGCTGAATGCCGGCCTGCTCCAGATTCCTGGCGTCTTCAATCAGCTGGTTGGCTGCCGCCTCATCGCGGCCCTGTACCTTGTAGCCGCCGAAGATATTGACCGACTGCGGGGTCAGCCCCAGGTGGCCGCACACCGGCACGGCGCGGTCCACTAACATCTTCACCGTATCGCACAGCCAGCTGCCGCCTTCGATTTTGATCATATTGGCGCCGGCGCGCATCACTTCCGCCGCGTTGGCGAAGGTCTGTTCCGGGGTGGCGTATCCCATAAACGGCAGATCGGCCAGCAGCAGGCAGGCCGGCGCGCCGCGGCGTACCGCGCGGGTGTGATAGGCGATGTCGGCCACGGTGACCGGCAGCGTGGAGTCGTGTCCTTGCAGCGTCATGCCCAGTGAGTCGCCAACCAGCATGAGTTTGATACCCTGTTCTTCAAACAGTCTGGCGAAGCTGGCATCGTAGGCGGTCAGCGTCGCAAATTTGCGCTGCTCCTGTTTCCACTGGCGTAAGTGGGTCACGGTGGTGGGTTTCATCACAACGTCTCCTTGATAGCGCCGTGTGGCGTGCACCGGCGCTGACGGAAAAAAAGTGCAGTCATTCTACTGTAACCCTTCGGGGGTGGGTAGCGACGATAGTTATGGTTAAGATGTTCTTAAGAACCTTATGATGTAATAAGTAAATATCTCTTTCCAGACGGCCCGGCGAGCGCTGAAAACATGGCCGCCTGCGGCGAACAAAAGGACGCGCATGAGAATTCTGCTGATTGAAGACGACAAGATTATCGGCGACGGCATCAAGGTCGGGCTGAGCCAGCTGGGTTTCACCCTCGACTGGTTTACCGACGGCAAGCTCGGCAGACAGGCGCTGGGCAGCGCGCCCTATGATGCGGTGATCCTCGATCTCAGCCTGCCGGGCATCGACGGCCTCGATCTGCTGCGCGAATGGCGTCAGGCCGGCGAGGACGTGCCGGTGCTGATCCTGACCGCGCGCGATGCGCTGTCGCAGCGGGTGGACGGTCTGCAGAGCGGCGCCGATGACTACCTGTGCAAGCCGTTTGCGCTGGCGGAGGTGGCGGCGCGCCTGCAGGCGCTGATTCGCCGGCGTCACGGCCAGCTGAGTGCGCAACTGACGCACGGCCGGCTGGTGTTCGACACCGCCGCGCGCAGCGTCACGCTGGACGGCGAGGTGGTGACGTTGACGCCGCGCGAACTGGCGGTGCTGGAGCTGTTCTTGCACAACAAGGGGCGGGTGCTGGCGCGGCCGCTGATTCAGGAAAAACTGTACAGCTGGGACGATGAGGTGAGCAGCAACGCGGTTGAGGTGCATATTCACCACCTGCGCCGCAAGCTGGGCAACGGCTTTATCCGCACGGTGCACGGCGTGGGCTACACGCTGGGGGATGCCGGGTGAAACGTCTGAGCCTGCGGCTGCGTCTGATTATCCTGTTCAGCCTGCTGGCGCTGCTGACCTGGTGCGTCGCCAGCGCGGTGGCGTGGAACATCACGCGCGATAACCTGAATGAAGTGTTCGACACCCAGCAGATGCTGTTCGCCAAACGGCTGGCGACGGCCAACCTCGGCGATATCCCGCGTACCACCAGCCTGCCGAAAACCAAAAAGCTGGTGCGCCACGGCAAGCGCGGCCAGCAGGATGACGATGCGCTGGCGTTCGCGATTTTCGACCGTCAGGGGCGCATGCTGCTGAACGACGGTGAGAACGGCAAGGACATCGAATTTGACGGCCGGACGGCAGGGTTCGTCGATGGCCGGCTGAAAGGTGATGACGACCGCTGGCGGCTGGTCTGGCTGACCAGCCCGGACGGCCGCCAACGCATCGCCGTCGGCCAGGAGATGGAGTATCGGCAGGATATGGCCTGGGCGCTGGTGACCGGGCAACTGACGCCGTGGCTGGCGACGCTGCCGCTGCTGATGCTGCTGATCGCCATTGTGGTCGGGCGCGAGCTGCGTCCGCTGCGCAGCGTGGCGCAGGAACTGCACCGCCGTGCGCCGGATGATGACGCGCCGCTCAGGGCGCACCGGGTGCCGAGCGAAGTACGCCCGCTGGTGGACGCGCTTAACGCGCTGTTTGCCCGTATCAGCGCCATGCTGCAGCGCGAGCGGCGCTTTACCTCAGACGCGGCGCATGAGCTGCGCAGCCCGCTGGCGGCGCTGCGGGTGCAGACCGAGGTGGTGCAACTGGCCGGCGATAACGCCGAGGTGCGCGCGCACGCGCTGGAGAACCTGACCATCAGCATCGATCGCGCCACGCGGCTGGTGGACCAACTGCTGACGCTGTCGCGGCTGGATGCGCTGCCGGATCTGCATCAACAGGAGCGGGTTGACTGGCATCAGCTGGTGACGGCGACGCTGGCCGAACAGGAGCACGACGCTCATCGCGCGGGGATCGTGCTGCGTTATGAGGCGCAGGGAGCGCCGGCGCCGAGGCCGGGGCAGTCGCTGCTGCTGTCGCTGCTGGTGCGTAACCTGGTGGATAATGCGCTGCGCTATACGCCATCCGGCGGCACGGTGACCGTGACGTTAGAACAGCGCGTACTGACGGTGGAGGATAACGGGCCGGGGGTGACGGATGAACATCTGGCGCGGCTGGGGGAACGTTTCTATCGTCCGCCGGGGCAGGAACAGACCGGCAGCGGGCTGGGGCTGTCGATTGTACAGCGGATTGCGGCGCTGCATGGTTTGCGGGTCAGCTTTGCCAACCGGCAAGACGGAGGCTTTAAGGTGCGGGTGATGCTGTAGCCGGCGCGACGCCCGTGGTCATGGGCGTCAGGCCGAGTGCCACAGCGTCATGCCGTTCATCGGCACACGCTGCAGGCAGGCGGCCAGCGGTTCGCCGTCCGGCAGAATCAGGTCGGGGGCGATTTCCGCCAGCGGGTAGAGCATAAACTCGCGCTCTTTCAGGCCATAATGCGGCACCGTCAGGCGCTCGCTGTCAATCACGCTGTCGCCGTACAGCAGCATATCGAGGTCGAGCGTACGCGGCCCCCAGCGCTCATCCTTGCGCACCCGCCCCTGGTTGCGCTCAATCTCCTGCGTGTGATCGAGCAGCTGTTCGGCGGGCAGCAGCGTATCCAGCGCCGCCACGGCGTTGAGAAAGTCCGGCTGGTTCTGCGGCCCCAGCGGTTTGGTGCGGTAGAACGATGAACAGGCGATCAGCCGGCTGCGCGGGAGATGCTCCAGCGCCTCCAGCGCGGCGTGAACCTGTTGCAGCGGCTGCGCCAGGTTGCTGCCCAGCGCGATATAAACGCGGATCATTATGCCCCTTCTTTACGCGGCGCGCGGCGGCGTGGCCGGCGCTGACGTGAACGGCGCGGCGCGGGATCGTCGCCCAGCGAGCTGAGCATGGTTTTTTGTCGCGCCGGCGTCGCATCCTGGAACTCGGCCCACCATTCGGTCAGGCGCTGCATCTCCGGGTTGTTCTCCACCTGGGCGCGCAGCGCCAGCAGATCGTAGGCGGCGCGGAATTTCGGATGTTCCATCAGCTTGTGCGCACGCTTGCCCTGACGACGCGACAGACGCAGCTGCAGCTGCCAGATATCGCGCACCAGCGTGGTGATGCGTTTCGGGATCGCCAGCGAGCGGCACTGCTCGTCCAGCACGTCGTTCATCGCCAGCGCGAAGGCGTCGTAATAGGCCAGGCCGCTCTCCTGCGCCAGTTTCTGCGCGTGCTCCAGCAGCGGATACCACAGCATGGCGGCGAACAGGAACGCCGGGTTGACGCGCATATTGTTCTGCAGACGGTGGTCGGTGTTTTTCAGCACCTGCACCAGAATACGCTCCATCGGCGTATTGTGGTTCGGCGTGAACTGACGGGCGATCAGCGGGAACAGCGGCTGGAACAGCTGGTATTCGCACAGTTTCAGGTAGGTCTGGAAGCCGTAACCGGACTGCAGCAGCTTCAGCGACTCTTCAAACAGGCGCGCCGGCGGAATATCGTGCAGCAGCGACGCCAGGCGCGGGATCGGCTCGGCGGTTTCTTCGCTGATGGTCATATCCAGCTTGGCGGCGAAGCGCACCGCGCGCAGCATGCGCACCGGGTCTTCGCGGTAGCGGGTTTCCGGATCGCCAATCAGGCGAATCACGCCCTGTTGCAGATCGCGCAGGCCGCCGACATAGTCGCGCAGGGCGAAGTCCGCTACGCCGTAGTACAGGCTGTTGATGGTGAAGTCGCGACGCTGGGCGTCTTCCTCAATGGAACCGAAGATATTGTCGCGTAGCAGCATGCCGCTCTGGGCCTGCTGGGAGGAATTCTTGTCGTGCTCCGGATTCTGCTCATGATGGCCGCGGAACGTGGCGACCTCAATGATTTCCGGCCCGAACATCACGTGCGCCAGACGGAAGCGGCGGCCGACCAGACGGCAGTTGCGGAACAGCTTGCGTACCTGCTCCGGCGTGGCGTTGGTGGTGATATCAAAGTCTTTTGGTTTCTTACCCAGCAGCAAATCGCGTACGCCGCCGCCGACCAGGTAGGCTTCAAAGCCGGACTTATTCAGGCGGTACAGCACCTTCAGGGCGTTTTCACTGATATCTTTACGCGAAATCGCATGCTGCTCACGTGGGATCACGGTCATAGGGCGCGTTCCCTCGGCGGCGGATGACGGCGCGCGCTTACGCGGCGCAGGGCGACGGCCGGCATGCTCCCGGCCTTTATCGGCGGAACGCTGGCGCGGCGCGGCAGGCTTCTGGGCGTCGGCGCGCTCTGTGCGAACCGGCTCGTGATTGTTGGCCGGCGCATCATCGCGGGCTGATTTGTCGTCGCCGATGAGTACCTTACGGCAGAAATTGGCTACTCGGGTAAAAATGGTACACCTCGATAGTGACGGATAAAAATGGCGCTCCCTTGCCGATGGCAAACCACAGCCGTATGGGGTTGCTGTGGTTTGACATCACTCGGGCTTATAAAAAAATAGCGGCTAATCATAGCTCACCATGGCGTCTTTGAGAATGCCGTTATGTTTTGCGGCAGGGCGAGAGCGGTCTGACGCGGCACCTTTGCCAGCGTCCAGTTTTCTATTGCCCAGCTCAATAATAACGGCAGATCAAGATCTTGCCAGCTTTCCGGCAGCGGTTGCTGCAAAAAATGCAGCGCGGCGATCAGCACCGGTCGCGGATCGCCGTCTGGCAGCGGCGGCGCGTGATTTTGCTTCGACAGCTTCATTCCCTGATTCCCCAGCGCCAGCGGCAGGTGGATATAATCCGGCACCGGCGCTTGCAGTTGACGGTACAGCGCTATCTGGCGCACCGTCGGTTCAATCAGGTCGGCGCCGCGCACGATTTCCGTCACGCCCTGAAAATGGTCGTCGACCACCACCGCCAGGTTATAGGCGAACAGGCCGTCGCGCCGGCGGATGATAAAATCTTCCTGCGCCAGCGCCGGGTCGGCGTGCAGCTCGCCCTGCAGGCCGTCGTGGAAGCCGTAGACCGGCGCGCTCTGCCGCAGGCGGATGGCGGCGTTCTGCGGGCCGAGCCGCAGCGCGCGGCAGTGGCCGTCGTACAGGCCGCCCGCCTGCTGAATACGGCTGCGGGTGCAGGTGCAGTAATAGCTGAGCCCCTGGCGTTGCAGCCAGTCCAGCGCGGCGCGGTAGGCATCGTGACGTTGGGATTGATAGAGAACCTGGCCGTCCCAGTGGAGGCCATAGTGGTCGAGCGTGGTCAGAATACGGTCGGCGGCGCCGGCGACTTCGCGCGGCGGATCGATATCTTCAATGCGAAGCAGCCACTGCCCGTGGCGGGCGCGGGCCTGCAGAAAACTTCCCAGGGCGGCGATCAGCGAACCGAAGTGCAGATCCCCGGAAGGAGAGGGGGCAAAACGCCCCACATAATGACTTTCTGGCATAATAACTCTGTGCGGCGCGCCGGTATTGCGCGCCGCGGGTAATAACGACTGAATCAGCCGGCCATCTGCTTTTCGCGGATCTCGGCCAGGGTTTTACAGTCGATGCACAAATCGGCAGTCGGACGCGCTTCAAGGCGACGAATGCCAATCTCTACGCCGCAGGATTCGCAGAAGCCGAAATCATCGTCTTCTACTTTCTTCAGCGTTTTCTCGATCTTTTTGATCAGTTTGCGTTCACGGTCGCGGTTACGCAGTTCGAGGCTGAATTCCTCTTCCTGAGTGGCGCGGTCCGCGGGATCAGGAAAGTTTGCTGCCTCTTCCTGCATGTGCGACACGGTACGGTCTACTTCGTCCCTGAGCTGGTTGCGCCAAGCTTCAAGAATGCGCTTGAAATGCGACAGCTGGGCGTCGTTCATATACTCTTCGCCCGGCTTCTCTTGATACGGCTCCACCCCAGCGATGGCGAGAATGCTCAAGGACGAGGTTTTACGGTTTTGCCCTTCTTGCATGTTGCTTCTCCTACATACACACGCACTATCGAATCCCCAATGCGGGGGAAAAACAGGCCGCTATAAATAACAGATGGTGAGTAGGTTGGCAATTATTCCTGTCGCCCGCTTGACAATGGTGTGAAGGAAGGCGTATTTGGCGATCTAATAATCGGCAGCCGATTTATTGGCGGCCTGACTATCTAATCGATAAAAAACGGTAACTTATCGGTGAGACTGATACCGTCAGGTGATAATTTAGCCCCATAACACACCACTTCTACTCCCGCCTGCTGAACCTGAGCCAACAGTGCCGCATAATGCGCATCTATATGATGAGCCGGGGCGACCTGGTCAATACCGCTGTGTAACACGGCAAAAAACAAGACCGCCCGCTGCCCGCTGTCGACCACGTTTTGCAGCTCGCGCAGATGCTTCTGGCCCCTGAGCGTCACGGCGTCAGGAAAGTAACCACGTTGTTGTTGCAGTAACGTGACAGACTTAACTTCAATATAGCAGTTAACCCGATTTTCTGCCTGTAATAACAAATCGATACGGCTGTTTTCGCTGCCGTATTTCACTTCGCTGCCAATTTTACTGTAACCAGATAATTCACTGATTAAATTGCGCTCAATTGCCTCGTGCACCAGCGCGTTGGCGCGCAGGGTATTGACGCAGATCCAATCCCCCTGTTGGGTGTGCGTCAGCTCCCAGCTGTGGGCGTATTTGCGCTTGGGGTTGTCCGAAGTGGAATACCAGACGGTATCGCCGGGCGTGGCGCAGCCGGTCATGGCGCCGGTATTGGCGCAGTGCAGGGTAAAGGTTTCGCCCTGCGGCGTGACGACGTCGGCCAGAAAGCGCTTGTAACGTTTAATCAGGGTGGCGGATTGCAGCGGTGGCGTAAATTGCATGCGGTGTCTGTCCTAACTGAGCGCCCACTGTTCCAGCGGGTGGTAACGGGTGCGGCCGTTGTCAAACGACGACTGGTATAAGGAAAAATGCGTGACCGGCAGGCTCCAGCCCGGCGTGGCCGGCGGCAGCGCCACCGGGCGCACGGCGGCGCGCAGCAGGGTGATATGCGGGTGAAACGGCAGCGGGCTCTGATAACAGCCGCTGCGCGCCGCCTGCGAGCGCAGCATCTCCGCCAGCTGCAGCAGCCCGCGCGGCGCGCGTTTGCAACCGAGCCAGACCACGCCGGGGCGCGGCCAGTGACCGAGATCGTCAAGCTGCAGGCTGAAGCCGGGCTGGCTGATGCGTCCCGCCAGCCTTTTTAGCGCCGCCTCTTTCTGGCTGCTGACCTCACCGAGAAACGCCAGCGTCAGGTGCAGATTAGCGGCGGCAACCGGTCGGCCGTCCTGCGGCGCAAAGGCGTCGGCGCGCCAGCGGATGACCTGCTGCTGCAGGCTGTCCGGCAAGGGCAGGGCAAAAAACAGACGGCGCGAACTGGACATGTTTCCTCGGTAACTGAATGAATCTCTGGGCGCAATGCTACAATGAGCGCCGTTGATTAACTACCCCGTGGAGCGTTTTGTGTCTTTATTGCCCGTCAGCCAGGTGTTGGATGAATTGCTTGCCGC
Source organism: Serratia sp. JUb9 (assembly GCF_014298095.1). Taxonomy (NCBI): domain Bacteria; kingdom Pseudomonadati; phylum Pseudomonadota; class Gammaproteobacteria; order Enterobacterales; family Yersiniaceae; genus Serratia; species Serratia sp. JUb9. Next base: position 964,142 of record NZ_CP060416.1, read on the forward strand.
GCTGCGCAGCGCGCCGCAGGTGTTGCTGCATGCGCCGACCGGCGCCGGTAAATCCACCTGGCTGCCGCTGCAGATCCTGCGGCAGGCTGGCCTGCCGGGGCGAATCATCATGCTGGAGCCGCGGCGTCTGGCGGCGAAAAACGTCGCTTATCGTCTGGCGCAGCAGCTGGGTGAGGAGCCGGGCCAGACGGTGGGTTACCGCATGCGCGCAGAAAGTAAAAGCGGGCCGCAGACGTGTCTGGAGGTGGTCACCGAAGGCATTCTGACCCGCATGCTGCAGCAGGACGCGGAGCTGCAGGGCGTCTCGCTGGTGATTCTGGATGAGTTTCATGAACGCAGCCTGCAGGCTGATTTGGCGCTGGCGCTGCTGCTGGACGTGCAGCAGGGGCTGCGCGACGATCTGAAGCTGCTGATTATGTCGGCGACGCTGGATAACGCCCGTCTGTCGCAGCTGCTGCCGGACGCGCCGGTGGTGGTATCGCAGGGGCGCAGTTTCCCGGTGGCGCGCCACTATCAGCCGCTGGCCAGTCATCAGCGGCTGGAGGACGGCGTCGCCTCGGCGGTGAAACGCCTGCTGGTGGAGCAGTCTGGCTCGCTGCTGCTGTTTTTACCGGGCGTGGCGGAAATTCAGCGGGTGATGGAGCGTCTGCAGGGTGAAGTCGCCGGCGATGTCGACCTGTGCCCGCTGTACGGCGCGTTGCCGCTGGCGCAGCAGCAGCGGGCGATTCAGCCGGCCGTCGCCGGGCGGCGTAAGGTGGTGCTGGCGACCAATATTGCCGAAACCAGCCTGACGATTGAGGGGATCCGGCTGGTGGTGGACAGCGGTCTGGAACGCACGGCGCGCTACGATGTGCGTAACGGCCTGACGCGCCTGATGACGCAGCGCATCAGTCAGGCATCGATGGTGCAGCGCGCAGGGCGCGCCGGTCGTCTGGAGGAGGGGGTCTGCTGGCATCTGTGTGCCAAAGAGCAGGCCGAGCGCGCCGCCGAGTACGCCGAGCCGGAAATCATGCACAGCGATCTCGGCGCTTTCTGGCTGGAGCTGCTGCAGTGGGGCTGCGTTGACGCCGGCCAGCTGAACTGGCTGGATCTGCCGCCGACTGCGGCGCTGGCGGCGGCTCAGCGGCTGTTGCAGACGCTGGGCGCTACCGATGAACAGGGCAGGCTGACGGCAGACGGACGCCGGATGGCGACGCTCGGCTGTGAACCCCGGCTGGCGGCGATGCTGTGCGCCGGCGCGGCGCTGGGGGAGGACGGCCTGGCGACCGCCGCGCTGCTGGCCGCCCTGCTGGAAGAGCCGCCGCGCAGCGGACAGCTGGATATGGATTACTGGCTCAGCCGACCGCAGCCGAACTGGCAGCGGCGCGCCCGCCAACTGACGCAGCGCCTGAAGGGGCGCGGCGGCCATGTGGACGCCACGCTGGCGCCGCAGCTGCTGGCGCACGCCTTTGCCGACCGCATTGCCCAGCGGCGTGGGCAGGACGGCCGCTACCTGCTGGCAAACGGCATGGGGGCGGCGATGAACCAGGACGAGGCGCTGTCGCGCGCGCCGTGGCTGATCGCGCCGGCGCTGCTGCAGGGGGCGAACAGCCCGGACGCGCGTATTTTGCTGGCGCTGCCGGTGGACGTTGAACGGCTGGCGGCGCAGCGGCCGGAGATTGCCCACCAGCGCACGGCGGTGGAGTGGGATGAGGAAAAAGGCACATTGCGTGCCTGGCAGCGTCTGCAGATTGGCCGTTTGACGCTGCGCGCCCGGCCGTTGGCGAAACCGGCGGATGAGGAGCTGCAGCAGGCGCTGGTCGACTGGGTGCGTGGCCAGGGCTTATCGGTGCTGAACTGGGAGGGCGCCGCCGGCCAGCTGCGCGCGCGTCTGCAGTGCGCCCGGGAGTGGTTGCCGGAGGCCAACTGGCCGGCGGTGGACGACGAGGCGCTGTTGGCGGGGCTGGAGCAGTGGCTGCTGCCGGCGCTCGGCGGGGTACGCGATCTGCGCGGTTTGCGGCAGGTCAATCTCGCCGAGGCGCTGGGCAACCTGCTGGAGTGGCAACAAAAACAGCGGCTGGATAATGCGCTGCCCACTCATTACACTGTGCCGACCGGCAGCCGCCTGCCGATCCGCTATGAGGCCGGCAGGCCGCCGCTGCTGCCGGTGCGTTTACAGGAGATGTTCGGCGAGCGGCACAGCCCGATGCTGGCGGAGGGTCGCATCGCGGTGGTGCTTGAGTTACTCTCTCCAGCGCACCGGCCGCTGCAGATTACTGCCGATCTGGCGGCGTTCTGGCAGGGTGCCTACCGGGAAGTACAAAAAGAGATGAAAGGGCGCTACCCGAAGCACGTCTGGCCCGATGACCCGGCCAATGCGCTGCCGACGCGGCGCACCAAGAAGTATCAGTAGCTGAATTCGGATGTTTCTTCTGTTCAGCCGGCTGATGCGGGAACAGATTAAGCACAAACTTTCACGGCCATCCTGGCCGTGCAGCGTGGAGAGTAACAGCAATGGCCGGGGATGACCGCGAGCCCATCGGGCGCAAAGGGAAACCACCCAAGCGCAGCGCGCCGCGCAGGCCGCCGCGCCGTCGTCTGGATGACGACGATGATGACTACCAAGCAAATAACTTTCAGGATGAGTATGACGATGATGAATATAACGACGAGGAAGAACGCATGCCGCGTAAGGTAAAGGCCGCGCCGCCTCGTAAGAAACGCCGTTGGCTCGGCTTGATGCTGAAAATCATACTGGTGCTCGCCGTGCTGCTGGCCGGTTACGGCGTCTATCTGGATTCGCAGATCCGCAGCCGCATCGACGGCAAGGTCTGGCAGCTGCCGGCGGCGGTGTATGGCCGTATGGTCAACCTGGAACCCGGCATGCCGTACAGCAAAGGCGAAATGGTCAAGCTGCTGGAGGGGATGCAGTACCGCCAGGTCAGCCGGATGACGCGCCCGGGCGAGTTTACCGTGAAGGCCAACAGCATTGAGATGCTGCGCCGTCCGTTTGATTTCCCGGACGGTAAAGAGGGGCAGATCCGCGCCCGTCTCGACTTCCAGAATAACCGTCTGGCGAAGATCGAAAACCTGGATAACCAGCGCAGTTTCGGCTTCTTCCGCCTGGATCCGCGGCTGATCACCATGCTGCAGTCGCCGAACGGCGAGCAGCGTCTGTTCGTACCGCGCAGCGGCTTCCCCGATCTGCTGGTGGACACGCTGATTGCCACCGAAGACCGCCACTTCTACGAGCATGACGGCATCAGCCCTTACTCGATCGGCCGTGCGGTGCTGGCCAACCTGACCGCCGGCCGCGCGGTGCAGGGCGGCAGCACCCTGACCCAACAGCTGGTGAAGAACCTGTTCCTGACCAACGAGCGTTCGCTGTGGCGTAAGGCCAACGAAGCCTATATGGCGCTGCTGGTGGACTACCGTTACAGCAAAGACCGCATTCTGGAGCTGTATCTGAACGAGGTGTACCTCGGCCAGAGCGGCAGCGACCAGATCCGCGGCTTCCCGCTGGCCAGCCTGTATTACTTCGGCCGTCCGGTGGATGAGCTGAGCCTCGACCAGCAGGCGCTGCTGGTGGGGATGGTGAAAGGGGCGTCGCTGTACAACCCGTGGCGCAACCCGAAACTGGCGCTGGAGCGCCGCAACCTGGTGCTGAAGCTGTTGCAGAACCAGGGCGTGATTGACGCGGAGCTGTATAACATGCTCAGCGCGCGTCCGCTGGGCGTTCAGCCGAAGGGCGGGGTGATCACACCGCAGCCGGCCTTTATGCAGTTGGTGCGTCAGGAGCTGCAGAGCAAGCTGGGGGACAAGGTGAATGACCTGTCCGGCGTGAAGATCTTCACCACTCTGGATCCGGGGTCGCAGGACGCGGCGGAGAAAGCGGTGGAAGCCGGCGTGCCGGCGCTGCGCGCTGCGCGTCACGTGAAAGATCTGGAAGCGGCAATGGTGATCGTCGACCGCTTCAGCGGGGAAGTCCGCGCGATGGTCGGCGGTGCCGAACCGCAGTACGCCGGCTTTAACCGTGCGCTGCAGGCCCGCCGTCTGGTGGGGTCGCTGGCCAAGCCGCCGACCTATCTGACCGCGCTGTCCGAGCCGGACAAGTACCGCCTGAACACCTGGCTGGCGGATGCGCCGCTGTCGCTCAAGCAGCCGAACGGCAGCGTCTGGCAGCCGAATAACTACGATCGCCGTTTCCGCGGCAAGGTGATGCTGGTGGATGCGCTGGCGCACTCGCTGAACGTGCCGACGGTAAATCTGGGGATGGCTGTCGGGCTGGATCAGATCAGCGCCACGCTGCAGCGCCTGGGCATTCCGAAGTCGGAAATCAATCCGGTGCCGTCCATGCTGCTGGGGGCTATCGGCCTGACGCCGATGGAAGTGGCGCAGGAGTACCAGACCATTGCCGGCGGCGGCAACCGTGCGCCGCTGTCTGCGGTGCGTTCGGTGATTGCCGAAGACGGCAGCGTACTGTACCGCAGCTTCCCGCAGGCGGAGCGCGTGGTACCGGCGCAGGCGGCCTATCTGACGCTGTACGCCATGCAGCAGGGTGTGGCGCGCGGTACCTCGCGTTCACTGTCGGTGAAGTTCCCGAACTATCATCTGGCGGCGAAAACCGGTACCACCAACGATCTGCGCGACAGCTGGTTTGCCGGCGTTGACGGCAAGGAAGTGGCGATCGCCTGGGTTGGGCGCGATAACAACGGCCCGGCCAAGCTGACCGGCTCCAACGGCGCGCTGACGCTGTATCGCCGCTATCTGGAAAACCAGACGCCGCTGCCGTTGCAGCTGCAGGCGCCGGAAGGGATCAACCAGATGAGCATTGATTCCGACGGTAACTTCCTGTGCGGCGGGGGCGGCTGGCGCACCATCCCGGTGTGGACCGATAACCCGGACGGCCTGTGTCAGGCCAGCCAGGCCGCGTTGCAGCAGCAACAGGAACAGCAGACGCAAGAAGAGCAGAAAGGCTCCGACGGCGTCGCCGGCTGGATCAAGGATATGTTCGGCCAGTAAGGCCGCAGCGATAACGGCGGCCGCGACCGGCGGCGCGCCGATGCTAAAAACCCGTAACGGACGTTGCGGGTTTTTTTATTTTTCCGCTTAAGTTATTTCCATAGGGTTAACGGGGCTGAATCAGGTGACGGCCGTGGATTAGCGCGCCGAAATGCGCTTGCAGTTAAACTTCCCTTCTGCATAAAATGCGACGCTTATAATAATTATTATCGTTTACATTCTTCATTTAAATACATCAGAGAAACTAACATGGCTACCAAGCGTCCATCACCATCACCAACGGCGTTCAACCGTTTCCCCGTGCGCGGCAGCGCGATAGCCATCGCCGCCGCCCTGAGCGCCCTCAGCCTGTCGGTGCAGGCCGCCGAGAATAAAGCGGCCGGAGCAAAAGAAGATACCCTGACCGTGGTCGGCAGCAGTAACCGGCAGCAGGAAAGCGCCTGGGGCCCGGTCGGCACCTATGCCGCCAAGCACAGCGCCACCGGCACCAAAACCGATACCCCGCTGGTGAAAACGCCGCAGTCGGTCTCGGTGGTAACGCGCGAAGAGATGGAGATGCGCCAGTCGGAGACGGTGAAAAGCGCGCTGGGTTACACGCCGGGCGTGATGGTCGGCAACCGCGGCGCGTCCACCGCCTATGACTCGGTCAATATCCGCGGCTTCAGCTCGGTCGGCACCAATCTCTATCTGGACGGCCTGAAACTGCAGGACGACAACTACTCGATCTATCAGGTTGATCCCTATTTCCTGGAGCGCGCCGAAGTGCTGCGCGGGCCGGTTTCCGTCCTGTACGGTAAAAGTAACCCGGGCGGTCTGGTGTCGCTGGTCAGCAAACGGCCGACCGGCGAAGAGCTGCGTGAAGTGCAGTTCAAGATGGGCACCGATAACCTGTTCCAGACCGGCTTTGACTTCGGCGGCACGCTGGACGACGACGGCGTTTACTCCTACCGCCTGACCGGGCTGGCGCGCAGCGAAGACCAGCAGCAGGTGGGGGAACAATCCAAGCGTTATGCCATTGCGCCTTCCTTCAGCTGGCGGCCGGACGATCGCACCACCTTTACCCTGCTGAGCAGTTTCCAGGACGATCCTGACGTCGGCTACTACGGCTGGCTGCCGAAAGAGGGCACGGTGGAAAACGGCGTCAACGGCAAGCTGCCGACCAGCTTTAACGACGGCGAGCCGGGCTACAACAACATCTCGCGCAAGCAGCAGATGATCGGCTACAGCTTCGAGCATGCCTTTAACGACACATGGAGCGTGCGGCAGAACCTGCGCTACTCCAAGATGGACGTCGACTACCGCTCCATCTACGGCCTCGGCATCAGCCCGACCAACCCGAGCGAGCTGACGCGCGGCGTGATGAACTCCAAAGAGCATCTGTCCAGCTTTGCGGTTGATAGCCAGGCGCAGGCCAAATTCGCCACCGGCGATGTGGATCACACCCTGCTGATGGGCGTCGACTATATGCGTATGCGCAACGATATCGTGTATGAATACGGCACGGCGTCCAACCTCAACGTGGTGGCGCCGAACTACGGCAACGACAGCTACACCATCAACGGCAGCGCCAACCAGGTGAACCGTCAGGAACAGACCGGCCTCTACCTGCAGGATCAGGCGGAATGGAACAACTGGGTGCTGACGCTGGGCGGCCGCTACGACTGGAGCCAGACCTCCACCACCAACCGCGCGGCGCAGAATACGCGCAGCGAGCAGAACGACAGTGAGTTTACCGGCCGCGCCGGGCTGAACTATGTGTTCGACAACGGCATTGCGCCGTACTTCAGCTACAGCGAGTCGTTTGAACCGACCGCCGGCACCGACGCCTTCGGCAAACCGTTCTCGCCGTCGAAGGGCAAACAGTATGAAGCCGGGGTGAAATATGCGCCGGAGAACCGGCCGATCACCGCCAGCGTGGCGCTGTACCAGCTGACCAAGACCAACAACAAGGTGGCCTACCCGGACAACCCGGTGTTCAGCATCCAGGGTGGTGAAATCCGTTCCCGCGGCGTAGAAGTCGAAGCCAAGGCGGCGCTGTCGGCCAACGTCAACGTGCTGGGCTCGTACACCTATACCGACGCCGAGTACACCAAAGACACCACCAATCAGGGCCATACGCCGGCGGCGATTCCTAAACATATGGCGTCGCTGTGGGCGGATTACACCTTCCATGAAACCGCGCTGAGCGGCCTGACGCTCGGCTCCGGCGTGCGCTATGTCGGCTCCAGCTACGGCGACGAAGCGAACACTTTTAAAGTGAAAGACTACACGGTGGTCGATGCGGCGGTGAAATACGATCTGGCACGATTCAACCTGCCGGGTTCATCCGTTGGCATTAATATCAACAACCTGTTTGATAAAGAGTACGTCTCCAGCTGCTTCAATACCTACGGTTGCTACTGGGGCGCGGAACGTCAGGTGGTTGCGACCGCAACTTTCCGTTTCTAACCGGACAACCCCGGAGCGGCCGCGCTGCTCCGGGTAAAAATAGGGCCTATGCAGGATAAACATCTTCTCCAAGAGGCGACGTTCACGCTGGATAACGTGAGCTTCGCCGTCCCCGGCCGCATACTGCTGCAACCGCTGTCATTGACCTTTCCGCACGGCAAGGTCTGCGGGCTGATCGGCCATAACGGCTCTGGTAAATCCACGCTATTGAAAATTCTCGGCCGTCACCAGGCGGCGACCGGCGGGCAGGTCTTGCTGAACGATACGCCGCTGGCGCAGTGGGACAGCAAGGCGTTTGCCCGCGAAGTGGCCTATCTGCCGCAGCAACTGCCGGCCGCCGAAGGCATGACGGTGCGCGAACTGGTGGCCATCGGCCGTTACCCGTGGCACGGCGCGCTGGGACGCTTTTCCGCCGCCGATCGTCAGCACGTTGAAGAGGCGATCGCGCTGGTGGGCTTAAAACCGCTGGCCGGCCGGCTGGTGGACAGCCTGTCCGGCGGCGAACGTCAGCGCGCCTGGCTGGCGATGCTGGTGGCGCAGGACAGCCGCTGCCTGCTGCTGGACGAGCCGACCTCGGCGCTGGATATCGCCCATCAGGTGGAAGTGCTGGCGTTGATTCAGCGTCTGAGCCGCGAGCGCGGCCTGACGGTGATCGCGGTGCTGCACGATATCAATATGGCCGCCCGCTACTGCGACCATCTGGTGGCGCTGCGCGGCGGAGAAATGATCGCTCAGGGCGCGCCGCTGGAACTGATGCAGGGGCCGGTGCTGGAGCAGATCTACGGCATTCCGATGGGCACGCTGCCGCATCCGAGCGGCGGTTCACCGGTGAGCTTTGTCTACTGATGCATGATATGTCTTTTGATCCCTTCCGCCGCCGCCTGCTGGCGGCGCTGGCGCTGTCGCCGCTGCTGACCTCGCTGCCGGGCCGCGCTGCCGCGCCGCCTGATCTGGGGCGCATTGTGGCGCTGGAATGGCTGCCGGCCGAACTGCTGCTGGCGCTGGGCGTAACGCCGCAGGCGGTGGCCGATATTCATAACTACAACCTGTGGGTGCGTGAGCCGGCCCTGCCGGCGACGGTGGTTGACGCCGGCCAGCGCACCGAACCCAATCTGGAGCTGCTGCAACAGCTGCAGCCGTCGCTGGTGCTGCTGTCGCAGGGCTATGGCCCGTCGCCGCAGCTGTTGGCGCCGATTGCGCCGACCATGGAATTCGCCTTTAACGACGGCAGCGGCAAACCGCTGACCGTCGCCAAAAACTCACTGCGTCAGCTGGCGCAGCGGCTGGGGCTGGAAAGCCGCGCCGAGCGGCATCTGCAGCACTTTGACGCCTTCATCAGCGACGCGCGCCGGCGGCTGCAGGATTACACCCGCCAGCCGCTGCTGCTGTTCTCGCTGATCGATAACCGCCACGCGCTGGTGATCGGCCATCAGAGCCTGTTCCAGCAGGTAATGGACCAGCTCGGTATCGCCAACGCCTGGGCAGGGGAGACCAACTTCTGGGGCTCGGCGATCGTCGGTATTGAACGTCTGGCGGCGGTGAAAAATGCGCGGGCAATCTATTTCGATCACGGCAATCAGCGGATGCTGGCGCAGGTGAGCGCGACGCCGCTGTGGCAGTCACTGCCGTTTGTGCGTCAGCAGCAGCTGCGTCGGGTGCCGGCGGTCTGGCTGTACGGCGCCACGCTGTCTGCGATGCGCTTTTGCCGGCTGCTGGAACAGGCACAGGAGGCGCGCGCATGAATCACAGACTGCGTATTTTACCGATCGCGCTGCTGGCGTTGCTGGCGGCCGCCGCCGGCGGTCTGAGCGTCTTTAACCTGTTGCAGCAGCTGCCGCTGGCGCAGTGGGGGCAGGCGCTGCGGGCGCCGGACATCGATAACGTGCAGCAGATGGTGTTCCATTACAGCCTGCTGCCGCGCCTGTGCATTGCATTGCTGGCCGGCGCCGGCCTGGGGCTGGTGGGCGTGCTGTTCCAGCAGGTGCTGCGCAACCCGCTGGCCGAGCCGGCGACGCTCGGCGTTTCAGCCGGTGCGCAGCTGGGGCTGACTATCGCCACGCTGTGGATGCTGCCGGGCGGCGCGCTGACCGAACAGCTGGCCGCGATGGCCGGTGCGATCGTGGTGGGCGCGCTGGTGTTCGGCGTGGCCTGGGGCAAGCGGATGTCGCCGGTGACACTGATTCTGGCCGGTCTGGTGCTGGGGCTGTACTGCGGCGCGGTCAGCAGCCTGCTGGCGCTGTTTAACTATGAACAGCTGCAGGGGCTGTTCCTGTGGAGCACCGGTTCGCTGAACCAGCAGGACTGGAGCGCGGTGCAGTTTATCCTGCCGCGTCTGCTGCTGGCGGCCCTATTGGCCGCGCTGCTGATCCGCCCGCTGACCCTGCTGGGCCTGGATGACGGCGTCGCGCGCAACCTGGGACTGGGGCTGGCGCTTGCCCGCTTCAGCGCGCTGGCGCTGGCGATCGTGTTCAGCGCTATGTTGGTCAATGCGGTGGGGGTGATCGGCTTTATCGGCCTGTTCGCGCCGCTGATGGCCAAAATGCTGGGGGCGCGCCGGCTGGCGCATCGGATGATGCTGGCACCGCTGCTGGGGGCGCTGCTGCTGTGGTTGACCGACCAGCTGATGGTGTGGCTGGCGCTGGTCTGGCGTGAAATTCCGACCGGCGCCGCCACCGCCCTGATTGGCGCGCCGCTGCTGCTGTGGCTGCTGCCGCGCCTGCGCAGCGCCGCTACGCCGCCGCCGATGAACCTGGGCGACCGGGTGCCGGCCGAGCGTCAGCATCTGCCGCGCTGGCTGGTGCTGGGCGGCGCGCTGTTGCTGGCCGGGCTGGCGGTGGCGCTGATGCTGGGGAAAAACGCCGCCGGCTGGCACTGGAGCGTCGGCACGGAGTTTGAATCGCTGTGGCCGTGGCGCTGGCCGCGGGTGCTGTCGGCGCTGGCAGCGGGCGTGATGCTGGCGGTGGCGGGGACGCTGATTCAAAAGCTGACCGGCAACCCGATGGCCAGCCCGGAAGTGCTCGGCATCAGCTCCGGCGCGGCATTCGGCGTGGTGGTGATGATGTTTATCGTGCCGGGCGATGCCTTTGTCTGGCTGCTGCCGGCGGGCAGTCTGGGGGCGGCGCTGACGCTGCTGGTGATTACCGTGGTCGCCGGACGCGGCGGCTTCTCGACCGAGCGGATGCTGCTGGCGGGGATTGCGCTCAGCACCGCGTTCACCACCACCATCTATCTGCTGCTGGCCAGCGGCGACCCGCGTATGGGCGGCCTGCTGACCTGGATTTCCGGCTCGACCTATGCGGTAACCGGGGCGCAGACGATCCGCACCGCGCTGATTGCCGCGCTGCTGGTGCTGCTGGCGCCGCTGTGCCGCCGCTGGCTGACCATCCTGCCGCTGGGCGGCGCGACGGCGCGTTCGGTCGGCATCGCGCTGACGCCGGTGCGGCTGAGCATTCTGCTGCTGGCGGCGACGCTGACCGCGATGGCGACGCTGACCGTCGGCCCGCTCAGTTTTGTCGGCCTGATGGCGCCGCATATGGCGCGTATGCTGGGCTTCCGCCGCGCGCTGCCGCAGATGCTGATTGCCGCACTGCTGGGTGGTTTGCTGATGGTGTTTGCCGACTGGTGCGGACGGATGGTGCTGTTCCCTTACCAAATCCCGGCCGGCCTGCTGGCGACCTTTATCGGCGCGCCGTATTTCGTCTATCTGCTGCGCAGGCAGACCGCGTAGCGGCTCCGCCGGATTCTCCTCAAGTGCCCGGCCTACCGTAATGCCGGGCACTTAAGGCTATCAGCATTGTTTTCAAAGGGATATTTTACCTGTTTAGTCCGATCTTTCTCATACTCCCGTACGGTCAGCATTAGCCTTCTGGTCGGTTTTTTTTGTCAGGATAGCGGTATACTGAGAGGCAATAGGAGGTGGTGATGTGGCGATAACTGAAGAAGCATTATTGAGGTCAGGTTTTACGGCGAAAGACATACAGAAGCTCAGGAATAATAGTGCCAACTATGGCTCAACCATGGATGTCATTGTTTCAGACTTGGCAAACCGATTTTTGATCAATGTGTGGGTAACATTGGGTGTTTTTGCTGTCTGTCTGATAGCCTTGGTCTTGGGTTCCGTTGGCAGTGCTTTATCAGGCGTAGTTGCCGGCTTATTTGTCTTGTTAATCGGCTGGTTCACCGTCCCTGCGGGTCTGGCGTATAAGTCCTGGCGTTTCAGAAAACAGACTTACGAGCAATCTATTCGTTGAGTATCGGTATCTAGGTTTTTGTGTATTGGTTTTTTGATTCTATTGTTTTTTTATTGTGTACACCCTTGGGTACACGGAAAAAGGTCGTGCCCCATCATTCTGCCTGCTTTTTGCTCACACACTGCCGCCCTGGTCACTCAAGGGAGGTCTGCTTAGTGGACCAACTGGTGACTTGCGGGGCTAATAGCCGAATTTGTTCCAAAAAAATCCTTTGCCGTTGTTCCCCATAGCTCTGGCAACACATCGTTCCCCCATCGAGCACTGAATTCCTCATCAATCGACTCTGGATATGTCTCTTCAAATTCGACGATATCCGCGATCAAGGTATCGATCTTCGATGATGGGTTGTCTTGAAGATAGAAACCTCTATAACGCTGGGAAGGGGTGTCGCCCCTGTGATTTCGCAGCTATCCTGTCCGAAATAAATTTGTATCAGATGTTCTGAGTGCGGAAAAGTTACCCATGACCTTTACTCAAAGTTTGAATGACTTTTTCGAGGAACCTCCGGGTGGAGTATCCCCATGCTGTTGGAGAAAATTCCCCTTCAGCTAGGTTTATAAAGGCAAACTCAAGTTGCGTATCATCCGGGTATAAACCCAGAAACATTTGGGCTTCATTCACTGTTTTTTGCACAGTCATAACATTTTCGGTGTCCCTGTAAGACTCAAGAATCTCCTCTACGGACTCCCCGAATAAATCGCAATCTTGTCCGAAAAAAACACGGACCAGAGTACCAAGGTTAGGTGTTTGAGATGCCATACATTCCCTTATCTGATAATTGGATAGGCTGTCAAAATGTAATAGGGTTTACCGTTGTACACTTTCTTTAGCAGAACCACGCGTACGGAGTTAGAAGTTAACTTTATGGAGTTCCCTTGCCTAGGCGTTATAAATCGTGAGGTTAGTTTAACACTGGGCTATTCCCCAAATCAGCGCCAGGATACGTAAAGGGAAGAGGTCAAAACTGCCAGTAAAGCGGCTCGCCAAACGCCTCCACGTAGTGATCGATCACCGCCCTGACGTTCAGCGGCGGGCGGCGGGCGTGCGGATAGACGGCGGCGATCTGTTGCGGCTCGGTCTTTATCGCCGTCTCAAACTCCGGCAGCAGCCTGACCAGCTCGCCGTTTTGCAGACGCTCGCCCATCAGCCAGTCGGGAAACAGCACCAGTCCCATGCCGCCCAGCGCGGCGACCAGCAGCGTTTCCGCATTGTTGGACGTTAACAGCGGGGAGAGCGGATAGTGCACCCAGGCGTCGCCGGGGGCGCGAAACAGCCAGCGGTTCGGCCCGGACGAGCCGCGGTACACCAGACAGCGGTGGCGGCTGAGCTCCGCCGGGCTTTGCGGCGCGCCGTAACGGCGCAGATAGGCCGGCGAGGCGGCGAGGTAGTAGCGCAGCTCACCAAACACCCGGGCGTGGAAGGAGGAGTCCGTCAGCGTGCCGATACGAAAGATAACGTCTGCGGCATCGCGATGCGGATCGATAAAGTCATCGGTCTGCACCAGATCGATCAGCAGGCGGGGGTAGCGGGCGGCCAGCGCGGGCAGGGCGGGCGCCACGTGGCGCTGGCCGAAGAACACCGGCGTATTGATGCGCACCAGCCCGGACGGCTCCAGCGCCCGCTCCTGCAGTTCCTTGCGTGCCTCGTCCAGCTGTTCGGCCATGCTGCGCGCATAGTCGATAAACAGCCGCCCGGACTCGGTCGGTATCACTGCGCGCGTATTGCGGTAAAACAGCTGCTGCCCCAGCGCATCTTCCAACTGGTGAATAATGCGCGAGACCTTGGAGGCTGAAATGCCGCGCTGTCGCGCGACAACGGAGAAGTTCTGTGCGTCAAAGACATCAATAAAAATCTTTAACGCGCTGACATTAATCGCGTCGGTATCCAGCATTGATGCAAATCCTGCAAAGGTGTTTAACGGATTATACCGTTTTTCTTCGTTTTCTGCCGCTGTAAGCTTCTCCGCCTGATTCATCGGAGAGCATTTGCTATGCAACTTTTACTGATTTTACTGGTTATCGCAGGCGGGATGGGCCTGTCGGTAGAGGCGGGATTGCTGGGGCCGCTGGGCGGCGAGGTCGGCGATCTGTGGGCGACGTTCAGCATCTTCGGCGTTGGCGCCGCGCTGACTTTCCTGCTGATGCTGTTTTTCAGCCCGCGCAACAGCCCATCCTTTTTTGCCCAGCCGGGCTGGCAGCTGCTGGGCGGCGTGCTGGGGCCGATCTACGTGGTGATTCTGACCGTGGCGACGCCCGCCATCGGCGTGGCGCTGACCATGATCGGCATTCTGGCCGGGCAGGTCTTCAAAAGCCTGATTATCGACCATTTCGGCCTGTTGGGTACGCCGCACCGGAAAATAGACGCCAGACGCATTCTCGCGCTGGTTTTCATCATCGCCGCGCTGGCGCTGGTCGCGCAGGGTTAAGGGGGACACCATGACGATATTGATGATTTTACTGGCGGTGGTTGGCGGTGCAATGCTGAGCATTCAGGCGGCGATCAACGGCCAACTGGGCAGCAAAGTGGGCGTGTTCCGCAGCGCCTTTCTGACCTTTTCCGTCGGCACGCTGGTGACCGCGCTGCTGATTTTCTTCTTTGAACCCAAACAGGCGGTCAGCCTGCTGGATGTGCCGAAATGGCAGCTGGTGGGGGCGCTGTTCGGCGTGCCTTACATTGTCATTATGGTGCTGGCGGTGCAGCGTATCGGCACGGCGGTGGCGACGGTGGCGGTGATTTTCGGCCAGTTGACGATGAGCATGCTGATCGACAACTTTGGCTGGCTGGGCAACGCCGCCATCGGCTTCTCCGCCAGCCGGCTGGGCGCGATTGTCTGTCTGGCGATTGCGCTGGGCTTTATCTACTCCAGCAGCCGGACATCGGCGAAGTAGGACGGTTCGGCAGGGTAAAAAAAAGGCCGGGCATGATGCCCGGCCTTTCTGTTTGGCGCTGGTTTATTTCAGACCGGCGGCGTCGCGCAGCAGGGCAGCTTTGTCGGTCGCTTCCCATGGGAAGTGTTCGCGGCCGAAGTGGCCGTAGGCGGCGGTTTCGCGGTAGATAGGCTTGAGCAGATCCATCATCTGAATCAGGCCGTACGGACGCAGGTCGAAGAATTCGCGCACCAGCAGGGTCAACTGCTCGGTCGGTACTTTCTCGGTGCCGAAGGTTTCCACCATGATGGAGGTTGGCTCCGCCACGCCGATGGCGTAGGAGACCTGGATTTCGCAGCGGTCGGCCAGGCCGGCGGCAACGATGTTTTTCGCCACGTAGCGCGCGGCGTAAGCGGCGGAACGGTCAACCTTGGACGGATCCTTGCCGGAGAAGGCGCCGCCGCCGTGACGCGCCATGCCGCCGTAGGTATCAACAATGATTTTACGCCCGGTCAGGCCGCAGTCGCCCATCGGGCCGCCGATAACGAAACGGCCGGTCGGGTTGATGTGGTACTTGGTGGCGGCGCTCAGCCACTCGGCAGGCAGAACCGGCTTGATGATCTCTTCCATCACCGCTTCTTGCAGATCTTTTTGCGCAATCTCTTCAGAGTGCTGGGTAGACAGCACCACCGCATCGATGCCGACGATTTTACCGTCGTCATACTGGAAAGTGACCTGGCTTTTCGCATCCGGACGCAGCCACGGCAGCGTGCCGTTTTTACGCACTTCAGACTGACGCTGCACCAGACGGTGCGCATAGGTGACCGGCGCCGGCATCAGCACGTCGGTTTCATTGGTGGCATAGCCAAACATCAGGCCCTGATCGCCTGCGCCCTGTTCCAGCGGATCGGTGCGGTCTACGCCCTGATTGATATCCGGCGACTGCTTGCCGATGGCGCTCAGCACCGCGCAGGAGTTGGCGTCGAAGCCCATATCGGAATGCACGTAGCCGATGTCGCGCACGGTGTTACGGGTGATCTCTTCGATATCGACCCAGGCGCTGGTGGTGATTTCGCCGCCAACCAGCACCATGCCGGTTTTCACGTAGGTTTCGCAAGCGACGCGGGCTTTCGGGTCCTGCTCCAGAATGGCGTCGAGTACGGCATCGGAGATCTGGTCGGCGATTTTATCAGGATGTCCTTCAGAAACGGATTCAGACGTGAAGAGGTGTTTAGCCATTGTATTCTTTACCTTGCATAAGACGGGTGGAAATTACTGCACAGCGCTGGAGATCCGGGCATCGAAGCGAAGGGTCTTCCGCTGATGGCGCGAGATGCATCCTGCAACGCCCCTCAGGCAAAGCCGTTAAGCAGTTTTTTCGGTTAACCAGTATATCCCTTCGTCTTCCACTCAGGCGGCGTCTTTGGCAGCCCGTTGACGTTCATCAGGTATATAGATGGATTAACATCTGGACGTCTATTTTAGGTTATGCTTTAGCCGGATTGCCAGTATTTTTTTGCCGTTTATCGCTTTTCCTCTGGCGCACCGACGCCATTTTCATCGCTTGAAACAGTTTGCGGCAAATTTTCATTTTGCATTTTGCCCGGGTTATCGGTATAAACTGCGCGCACGGCTCATTTGCTGGCCAATACGGCGACATAAGTTGTAAAGGTCTGTGAATCCGCTGCAGGCGTCCCGACGGACGCTGCCGCTTCATAGAACGGTCACGTTCTTACACTACTATTAGAGGCCTGGTCGTTCTGCTGAACGACGCGCGTGGAGGTGGTTGGATTAATGATCCGTTGTCTACCGGCTGTTGGTTCCCGACAGCAGTGCCAGTCCGGCACCAATTCTTCTGTTATCTCCCGTCTTTTCTCTATTTCACCTACCCGGTGTGATAAACACCTGGGCGCTACTCAGGATTCTCGGGCCGGCTAATCCCGCCTGACCGACGTTGCCGTCAGGCTGCGCCGGGCCGGCTGGTATTTCGCTCGTCTGAAGCACTGAACAAGGGTAGCCTGCAGCCTTCCTGTGGGATGTTTCTTGGCCTGATTCACGAGGTTTGAACAGGGTGTCTTACAATTATAGGGGTAACCAACCGATCGCCAGACGCGAACGGCCGGCTGATGTGCCGCCGCCAATGCGTCAGGCTGGGTTGTTCTCGCGGGATGTAGCTGCGATAGTGGCTGACTACGTCGTCAGAACGGGAAATGAGGCGAATTAATGTCTGATGATCTAATGAATAACCGCGCGTCAGCAGCGGGTGAACCAGTTTCTTTGCGCTCCATGCAGGAGGTTGCCATGAATGACCGTAACGCCAGCAAGATGCTGCGTACGTATAACGTCGCCTATTGGGGCAATAATTATTATGACGTCAATGAGCGCGGCCATATCAGCGTGTGTCCGGACCCGGACGTTCCCGAAGCGCGCGTCGACCTTGCTGAACTGGTGAAAGAGCGTCAGAAAGAGGGGCAACGCCTGCCGGCGCTGTTCTGCTTCCCGCAGATCCTGCAGCATCGCCTGCGTTCGATTAACGCCGCCTTTAAGCGTGCGCGCGAGTCGTTCGGCTATCAGGGCGGCTATTTCCTGGTGTACCCGATCAAGGTCAACCAGCATCGGCGCGTTATCGAGTCGCTGGTCAACTCCGGCGAACCGCTGGGGCTGGAAGCCGGCTCCAAGGCGGAGCTGATGGCGGTGCTGGCGCATGCCGGCATGACCCGTTCGGTGATTGTCTGTAACGGTTATAAAGACCGTGAATATATTCGTCTGGCGTTGATCGGTGAAAAGCTAGGTCACAAGGTGTACCTGGTGATCGAGAAAATGTCGGAAATCAATCTGGTGCTGGAAGAAGCGGAGCGCCTGAACGTGGTGCCGCGCCTGGGCGTGCGTGCGCGTCTGGCGTCTCAGGGTTCCGGCAAATGGCAGTCCAGCGGCGGCGAGAAGTCCAAGTTCGGCCTGGCGGCGGTGCAGGTGCTGAAGCTGGTGGAAACCTTGCGCGAGGCGGGGCGTCTGGACAGCCTGCAGCTGCTGCACTTCCACCTGGGGTCGCAGTTGGCCAACATTCGCGATATCGCCACCGGCGTGCGCGAGTCGGCGCGTTTCTACGTTGAACTGCACAAACTGGGTGTCAATATCCAGTGCTTCGACGTGGGCGGCGGCCTGGGGGTCGATTACGAAGGCACCCGCTCGCAGTCCGACTGTTCGGTCAACTACGGCCTGAACGAATACGCCAATAACGTGATCTGGGGCATCGGCGACGCCTGTAATGAACACGGCCTGCCGCACCCGACGGTGATCACCGAATCCGGCCGCGCGGTGACCGCGCACCATACGGTGCTGGTGTCCAACGTGATCGGCGTGGAACGCAACGAGTTCAGCGAGCCGGAGCCGCCGGTGGCGGATGCGCCGCGCGCGCTGGAAAGCATGTGGGAAACCTGGCAGGAGATGAACGAGCCGGAAAACCGCCGCTCGCTGCGCGAATGGCTGCACGACAGCCAGATGGACCTGCATGACGTACACACCCAATATGCGCACGGTATGCTGGATCTGACCAAGCGCGCCTGGGCGGAGCAGCTGTATCTGAACATCTGCAACAAAATCCAGCAGCAGCTGGATCCGAGCAACCGCGCTCACCGGCCGATTATCGATGAGCTGCAGGAGCGGATGGCGGACAAGTTCTACGTCAACTTCTCGCTGTTCCAGTCGATGCCGGACGCCTGGGGGATCGATCAGCTGTTCCCGGTGCTGCCGCTGGAAGGGTTGGATCAGCCGCCGGAAGGGCGCGCGGTGCTGCTGGACATTACCTGCGATTCGGACGGCACTATCGACCATTACGTCGACGGCGACGGCGTGGCGACCACCATGCCGATGCCGCCGTACGATCCGGAGAACCCGCCGGTGCTGGGCTTCTTTATGGTCGGCGCCTATCAGGAAATTCTGGGCAATATGCATAACCTGTTCGGCGACACCGCCTCGGTTGACGTGTATATCTTCCCGGACGGCACCATCGAAGCCGAGCAGTCCGACGACGGCGACACCGTGGCCGATATGCTGCAGTATGTGCAGCTGGACCCGACGGCGCTACTGGCCAAGTTCCGCGATCAGGTGAAAGAAACCGATCTGGATAACGCGCTGCAGGCGCAGTTCCTGGAAGAGTTCGAAGCCGGCCTGTACGGTTATACTTACCTGGAAGACGAGTAACGCCACGGCGCGGATGGCGTCATCCGCGCCGACTTGAAGCCTGAGGAAAATCGGGCGATAATTCAGGCCATCAGCAGCGCTGAAAGCTGAAAAGAACGTTTACATCAATCCCTTCCTCGTCGGGCTAACGACGCGGAGGGGATTTTTTTTTGTTGGGCCTGTGACGTTGCGCCGCGGGCGAAATGTTGAACGATGAGGATTTACTATGAGCACCTTAGGTCATCAGTCCGATAATTCTTTAGTGTCCAATGCCTTTGGTTTCCTGCGTTTTCCGCTGAATTTCATGCCGTATGACAGCGATGCGGAGTGGGTGATTACCGGCATTCCCTTTGATATGGCGACTTCCGGCCGCGCCGGCGGGCGTCACGGGCCAGCGGCGATCCGCCAGGTGTCCACCAACCTGGCGTGGGAAGGCAACCGCTGGCCGTGGAGTTTTGACCTGCGTGACCGGCTGAACGTGGTTGACTGCGGCGATATCGTGTTCAACTTCGGCGATGCGCAGGACATGAGCGACAAGCTGCAGGCCCATGCGGAGAAACTGTTGCAGGCCGGCAAGCGCATGCTTTCCTTCGGCGGCGATCACTTTGTCACGCTGCCGCTGCTGCGTGCGCACGCCAAGCACTTTGGCAAAATGGCGCTGGTGCACTTTGACGCACATACCGATACCTACGCCAACGGCAGCAAATTCGACCACGGCACCATGTTCTACCATGCGCCGAACGAAGGCCTGATCGATCCGCATCACTCGGTGCAGATCGGCATCCGCACCGAATTCGACCACGATAACGGCTTCACCGTGCTGGATGCGGCGCAGGTTAACGATCGCGGCGTGGACGATCTGCTGACCCAGATCAAACAGATCGTCGGCGATATGCCGGTGTATCTGACCTTCGACATCGACTGCCTGGATCCGGCCTTTGCGCCCGGCACCGGCACGCCGGTAATCGGCGGCCTGACTTCCGATCGCGCGCTGAAGCTGCTGCGCGGCATGCAGTCGCTGAATATCGTCGGTATGGACGTGGTGGAAGTGGCGCCGGCCTATGACCAGTCGGAAATCACCGCGCTGGCCGCGGCGACGCTGGCGCTGGAAATGCTGTATCTGCAGGCGGCGAAAAAGCAGGCGTAAGCGAGAGTAGTGCAAAACCCCGGTCTTGCCAAAGACCGGGGGATTTTATGGAGACAGGCATGCTGGCCAAACCATCTGTACGGCTGAACAAATATATTAGCGAAAGCGGGATCTGCTCGCGTCGCGATGCCGATCGTTATATCGAACAAGGCAATGTTTTTATTAATGGCAAGCGCGTGGCGCTGGGCGATCGGGTATTTCCGGGAGATGTGGTCAAGGTTAACGGCCAGCTCATCGAGCCGCGTAGTGAAGACAACCTGGTCTTCATTGCGCTGAACAAACCGGTAGGCATTGTCAGCACCACGGAAAGCGGCGAAAAAGACAACATTGTCGATTTCGTGAATCACAGTACGCGTATTTTCCCGATCGGGCGGTTAGATAAAGACTCGCAGGGGCTGATCTTCCTGACTAACCACGGCGATCTGGTGAACAAGATCCTGCGGGCCGGTAACGATCACGAAAAAGAGTATCTGGTGACGGTCAATAAACCGGTCACCGATGAATTTATCCGCGGTTTAGCGGCGGGCGTACCGATGCTGGGCACGGTGACCAAAAAATGCAAGGTGAAGAAAGTCTCCGCCTCGGTGTTTCGCATCGTGCTGGTGCAGGGGCTTAACCGCCAGATCCGCCGCATGTGTGAACATTTTGGCTATGAGGTCACCAAGCTGGAGCGGACCCGCATTATGAATGTCGGGCTGGCCGGCTTACCGCTGGGAGACTGGCGGGAATTAACGGATGACGAACTGATCGCGTTGTTTAAACTGATTGAGGATTCCTCGTCGGAAGCAAAACCGGCGACCCGAAAACCGGTGGTCAACAAGGCCAAAAAAGCCAGTAAACCCGCCGCGCTTCCCGCCGGGCGCAAGCGGTTCACCCAGCCAGGCCGTAAAAAGAAAGGGCGTTAGCGACAGAGCTGCGCCGCCGGCAAATTTGTCCGGCGGCGTATGCCGTTACGATCCCATCCCCCTGCTTTTCCTGCATCGCTGACTTGAAGACGTCAGCCCTTAAAATCTGCAGTTTCGCAGCTTACGGGCGCTGTGCCAGCGGCCGGGCCGGGCGCATTTTGCCAAACAGCACGCCGCCCGCCAGCAGCGTGACCAGCTGCGAGGCGATCAGCACCGCAAAGCCGGATGACACCGTGCCCTGAGCGGCCATCACCAGCCCCATGATCAGCGGAATAAAGGCGGAAAACAGATTGCCGATGCCGTTGATAATGCCGTAGGCGCTGCCGACCGCCTGCGGCTTGGCGTAGTGCTGCAGCAGCGTCGGGATCGCCGCGCCCTGCAGGCCCCAGCAGGCGTTGGCCGCCAGCAGGAAAAAGGCGATCCAGCCGGTCTGAGCACTGTTCATCAGTCCGGCCACGCACAGCGCGGTGGCGCCGCCGCCGATGGCAAAAATCAGCGGCGCCTGGTGCCGCTGCATCCGGTCGAGCAGCGCGCCGCCGAGATATTTCGCGCCGATGCTGACGATAAACGGCAGCGACGCCATCGCCCCCATCTGTTTAATCGAAAAGCCTTTTTCGTCGATCAGGTAGGCCGGCAGCCAGGCGCTGGAGCCCCACAGATAGCTGAGGGTGGCGATCTCCACCAGCATAATCCAGCCGAGCATCGGCGTCTGCCAGGCGTCGCTAAAGGTGCGCCAGACGCGTGCCAGCACCGGCGTGGCGGCACGCGGCGGCGGCGCGCTTTGCGCCGGGCGGATAAACGCGCGGATCAGCCCCAGTCCGGCCAGCAGATTAAACGCCGCCAGTAGGTAAAACGACATCGCCCAGCCGAAATGGGCCATCAGAAAGCCGACCAGCGGAAAGCCGAGCGCCAGCCCGAGCGACACGCCGAGCGCGCTGACGGCGTTGGGTTTGCCTAACTCATCGGCCGCGAAGTGGTCGCTGATATACATGGTTTTCAGCGAAAACAGCGGCCCTTCGCTGATGCCCAGCAGGGCGCGCACCAGCAGCAGCCACAGGACGCTGCCCGCCAGCGGCGAGGCGGCGGTCAGCAGCGCCCACAGCAGCACGCTGAGCGTCAGCGCACGGCGGTAGCCCATCAGCGTTTCCAGAAACGGCGTCAGCAGCAGCGCCGCCAGGCCGTAACCGAGCAGAAAGGCGGTCATCAGCGTGCCCTGATGCACCCGGTTATCCCCCAGGCCGAAGTGATGCAGAAAATCCGGATTGACCACCATCACGGCGATATTTACCCGATCGACATAGGCGATGACGATCAGGAACAGCAGGGCGAACACGCCGTACCAGCGCTGACGAGCATTCACAAAGCACTCCTTAACACGGTGATAAACCTGCGCGGCGGGCGGCGTTTGCCGGGCCTGAAGGCGGGGATTACCCCTCTGAATGTAAAATTATTGTTTCATGAAAGCGCGCAGTTATCGGCGCGAGAAAACTTTTACGCCGCTTTTTATGCAAAAATCAACGCTTTTTGGCATATAAATTCACGATGTAATGCATAAATACCATCGTATTTTCATATCGGTGCATTTTTTCGTGATCTCCTCCGCATTTGTAATCTTTAAACAACCTTTTATTAACAATTGTCGTCCGGCTCGCTTGACGAAACATTCGCCAGTTTTATAGTGGGCGTATTAAATAAGAAACTGAGTTTCATATATGAAACAAAGAGATAGAGGGTTTTAGCAATGAGCTGGAAGAACGTGTGCGAAGTGTCTCAGGTAAAAGAAGATTTCCCTTACTCGGCGACGGTAGACGGCAAAGAGGTCGGGGTGTATCTGATCGACGGGCAATACTACGCGCTGGAAGATGTTTGCCCGCACGCCTACGCCTTGCTCAGCCAGGGGTTTGTTGACGACGGCAAAGTGGAGTGCCCGCTGCACGAAGCGCTGTTTGACGTACGCACCGGCCAGTGCCTGCGTGAACCGGGCGGCCGCGACCTGCAAACCTTTCCCACCCGCGTGATCGACAATCAGATCCAGATCACCGTCATCGAGGAGGAGTAATTCATGCAACACATTACCGATTTCAACCCGTGGCTGCCGGACACCCAGCAGGTGATCCCGGCGCGCGAGGGCGGCAACGGCCAGATCCATCAGCCGGGCAGCTACCAGAATGTGATCTGGCAGACGCGCGCCCGCGTACCGGACGGTTTTGAAACGGCGTTGGTCGCCGCGCTGGAAGAGATCTTCGAGGGCGGGGCGAGCGAGCTGGATCAGATCGTCAGCGCGCTGAATCAGCGCCGTCTGTTCGATCGCAACGGTCAGCCGTGGAATGAAGCGGCGTTCCGCGAATTCCTTCACGTTAACGGTTTCTGAGCAGCACTGGGAGAAGACAATGACAGCAAACACAACATCCTCCGCGCAGACGTTACAGAACTACCTTGATCAGGGCTTACGCGGTATGTGGTATCCGGTACTGGCCAGTTGGGAAGTGGGCAATAACCCGGTCGGCATCACCCGTCTGGAGCAGCAGATCGTGCTGTGGCGCGACGCGCAGGGCGCGATCCACGCGCTGGAAGACCGCTGCCCGCATCGCGGCGCACGGCTGTCGATGGGCTGGAACCTCGGCGATCGCATCGCCTGCTGGTATCACGGCGTGGAGGTCGGCGGCGACGGCGAGGTGAAAGACGTGCCGGCGGTGGATCGTTGCCCGCTGGTGGGGCAGAAATGCCTGCGTTCCTACCCGGCGCAGGAGGCCTACGGCGCGGTGTTCCTCTATTTCGGCGTCACCGCCGACGAAGCGCCGTCTGAACTCACTTTCCCGCAGGAGCTGGCCGACGACGCGTCTTACAGCAACTTCCTGTGCACCGCCAGCTGGGACTGCAATTACCAGTACGCGCTGGAAAACGTGATGGATCCGATGCACGGCACCTATCTGCACTCGTCATCGCACTCGATGGCCGAAGGCGATCGCAAGGCGGATATGGCGCTGGAGCCGACCGACAGCGGCTTTATCTTCAAGAAAAACGGCCAGATCGGCGTCAACTTCGACTGGGTGGAGTTCGGTAACAGCGGCGCGTACTGGATGCGGCTGTCGATCCCGTACAAACAGCGTTTCGGGCCGGGCGGCCACTTCTGGATCATCGGCATGGTGGTGCCGGAAGACAAGGATCACTGCCGGGTATTCTTCTGGCGTATCCGCAAGGTGAAGGACTGGCAGCGCGATCTGTGGCGCTTTATGTACCGCAACCGGCTGGAGGCGCTGCACTGGGACGTGCTCGAACAGGATCGCATCGTGCTGGAGAACATGGCGCCGAACGCCCGCAGCCGCGAATACCTGTACCAGCATGACGTGGGGCTGTCGCGCCTGCGCCGCATAATGCAAAAAGAGGCGCAAAAGCAGCTGGCGATGCTGAGTGAGCTGGAGGCGGCGCAGTGAGCGGCCTGCTGACGGACAAGCGCATTGTGGTCACCGGCGCGGCGCGCGGCCTCGGCCGCAGTTTCGCCGCGGCGATCGCCGAAGCCGGCGGCAGCGTGGTGCTGTGCGACATCCTGGCGGACGAACTGCAGAGCACCGCGGCGGCGCTGCGCGAGCAGGGCGCGCAGGTTGAGACGCAGGTTATCGATCTGGCGTCGCCGGCCTCGATTCGCTCGGCGTTCAGCGCCATTGGCGCGGGCGGTGCGATCGACGGCCTGGTGAATAACGCCGCGCTGGCGACCGGCGTCGGCGGCAAAACCATGATGGAATACGATATCGAGCTGTGGGATCGCGTGATGCAGGTCAACGTGCGCGGCACCTGGCTGGTGAGCCAGGCGGCGGTGCCGTTGCTGGCGCAGCGACCGCACGCCAAGATCGTCAACGTCGCGTCCGACACCGCGCTGTGGGGCGCGCCACGCCTGATGGCCTATGTGGCCAGCAAAGGGGCACTGATTGCGATGACGCGTTCGATGGCGCGCGAACTGGGCGAGCAGAACATTTGCGTCAACGCCATCGCGCCGGGCCTGACGCGGGTGGAGGCCACCGAATATGTGCCGGCGGAGCGCCACCAGCTGTACGAACAGGGGCGGGCGCTGACGGGGGCGCAGCACCCTGATGATGTGACCGGCAGCGTGCTGTATCTGCTGTCGCCGCTGGCGAATTTCGTCACCGGTCAACTGCTGCCGGTGAACGGCGGTTTCGTATTCAACTGACCGCCGGACGGCGAGAAGAAGGAACAGAGCATGGCGGATGAACAAACGTGTAAATATCTGATCCCCGGGCTGGATCGCGGTTTGCAGCTGCTGTTGGCGTTCGGCGAGCAGCACAAGGAGATGACCTTTGCGGAGCTGCACCGTCTGGTCGCCATGCCGAAGGCGACCGCCTACCGGGTGGTGCAGACGCTGGAACATCTGGGCTTTCTGGAGCGCAACCCGCGCACCAACACCTTCTCGCTGGGCATCAAGGTGCTGCGGCTGGGGTTTGAGTATATCGCCTCGCTGGACGTGGCGCAGGTCGGGCAGCCGGTGATCGAGCAGCTGCGCGATCGCAGCCAGTGCAGCAGTCATCTGGCGATCCGCGACGGACGCGACGTGATCTACATTGCCCGCGTCAGCGCCGCCGGATCGCAGATCAATCAGGTCAGCGTCGGCACGCGTCTGCCGGTGCACCAGACCTCGCTGGGACGCATGCTGCTGACCCGCACCACGCGCGAGGAGTTTGAACGTCTTTATCCGCAGCAGAGCCTGCCGGGCAGCGGGCCGGGCACGCCGGCCGACCGTGAAACGCTGTGGCAGATGGTGCAGCAGGATAAGGCGCGCGGCTATGTGATCGGCGAGTCGTTTTTCCGCCACGGCATCTCCTCGATCGTCTACCCGATCTTTAACCGCGATCTGCAGGTGGAGGCGGTGGTCAGTATTATGGTGCCGTTCGATCAGATCCCGGCCGAGGATCGCGAGCGGCTGCGGATGGAGGTGCGCGACGCCGCCGGGAAGATTTCCGACTTCCTTGGCGCCCCGCCGCGGGCCGACGTCGGCTAACACTATTTCATGTGGGGCGGGGAGCGATGCCCGCCCACGGGTTTTCCCAACGACAAGGTTTAGCTACCGCGTGAGGCGCCTGAAAAGCAGGCGCCGGGGAACGATCATGCCTGAAACAGGCGTTTCAGAGAACGTGAGGCACAAACAATGAGCGTAATTGGCATCGAACAGCTGGAATTTGGCGTAGAAGATCTGCCAAAGTGCGAGAAGTTTATGCGGGACTTCGGCCTGCAGACGACGGCGGGCCAGCCGTCGGCATTTACCACCCTGAGCGGCGCCGGCGTGCAGCTGCGTCCGCTGGACGACGACGACCTGCCGCCGGCTTTCGAAAGCGGTTCAACGCTGCGCCGCATGACCTGGGGCGTCGCCGGCCCGGCGGAGCTGGCGGCGTTGGAAGCACGGCTGGCGCAGGCACCGGGTTTTCAACGCCAGGGCGAGATGCTGGAGTGCCGCGATCCCAACGGCATGACGCTGCGTTTTGTCGTCAGTCGTCAGCGCGAGGTGTCGCTGCCGGTGACGCCGATTAATCAGTGGGGCGACGTGCGTCGTATCGACCAGCCCAGCCCGGTCTATGAGCAGGCGCAGCCGATTAATATCGGCCACGTGGTGTTCTTTGTCGACGATCTGGCGGCCACCGAGCGCTTTTACCGCGAGGCGCTGGGTTTTCAGGTGTCCGATCGCTATATCGACCGCGCGGTCTTCCTGCGCACTCAGGCGCGCGGCGGCCACCACAACCTGTTTCTGCTGAAACTGCCGAACCGTGCGCGCGGGCTGAACCACGTGGCGTTTACCGTACGCGATATTCATGAAGTGATCGGCGGCGGTCTGGCGATGAATAAAGAGCAGTGGAGCACCTTTATCGGCCCCGGACGTCACCCGATCTCTTCGGCCTACTTCTGGTACGTCAACAGCCCGACCGGCGGCGCGTTTGAATACTACACCAACGACGATTTCCTGACGGAGAACTGGCAGCCGCGCGAGCTGGAGCATTCGCTGGTGTCGTTCACCGAATGGGCGGTGGAGGGCGGCATCGATCACGATACCCGCCGCCAGCATAAACCGGCGGAGGCGCTATGAGTCAGCCGATTTCCGCAGGCATCGTTATCGTCGGCGGCGGTCAGGCCGGCGGCTGGGCGGCGAAGACGCTGCGCGATCGCGGCTATAGCGGCACGCTGTCGGTGGTGAGCGATGAACCCTACGACTTTTATGAGCGTCCGCCGCTGTCCAAGGCGGCGCTGCTGGACGACGAAGCGCCGCTCAGCCGTCTGTTCAGCGCCGAGACGGTGGCGGCGCTGAATATTGACTGGTATCGCCCGCTGCGCGCCGAAGGCATTAATGCCGACGACCAGACGCTGCAGCTCAGCGACGGACGGCAGCTGCATTTTACACAGCTGCTGCTGGCGACCGGCGGTCGGCCGCGCCTGCCGGACGCCCGTTGGGCCGATTGCCCGCAAGTGATGACCCTGCGCTCCTGGGACGACGCCGCGCGCCTGCGGCAAGGGCTGCTGCACAGTCGCCGTCTGGCGATCGTCGGCGGCGGCTGGATCGGGCTGGAAATTGCCGCCTCGGCGCGCAAACTCGGCGTCGAGGTGACGGTGTTTGAGCGTCAGCCCGCGCTGTGCATGCGCAGCGTCGGCGCTGACGTCTCGCAGGCGCTGCTGGCGCTGCATCAGCAGCAGGGCGTGACGCTGCACTGCGACTGTGGCGATATTCAGCTCGAACAGCGCGGCGGCGAGGCGCGGATCGCCAGCGCGGTCAGTGAGGCGCAGCCGTTCGATCTGGTGGTGGTCGGCATCGGCGTGGAACTGAACCTGGCGCTGGCGCACGGCGCCGGGCTGCAGGTGGACGGCGGCGGCATCGTGGTTGACGGCCAGGGACGCACCAGCCATCCGGCGATTTTCGCCGCCGGCGATGTGGCGCGTCATCCGACGCTGGGGCTGTGCCTGCAATCCTGGGCCTACGCGCAGAATCAGGCCATCAGCACCGCCGGTGCGATGCTTGACGCCGATGCCCCGGCCTACGACGACGTCGCCTGGCTATGGTCGGATCAATATGACGTCAATATCCAGATCCTTGGCGTGCCGATGGGCGGCGTACATCAGGTGACGCGGCGCACGCCGCAGTCGCAGGTGTTTTTTACCCTGAATGCCGACCGGCAGCTGGTGCAGATGGTGGCGTTTAACGACGCGCGCGCCATCAAACTGGGCAAGCGCTGGCTGGCCAGCGGACGGGTACTGGATCCGGCGCAGCTGGCGGATGCGGAATTTTCTCTGATGGCGTTGAAGTAATCCCGGCGGCTTGCAGGCTGGGCCTGTAAGCGCCAGAGGGTAACGCCCAAGCGACGGGAGCGTTTCATGACTCTGCAACAGATTGACGCCCGCGACGGCCGGGTGGGGGAGGCCGTTGTCGAAAATCAGCCGCAACAGGTGCGCTGGTCGGTGCCTATTGCGCTGTTTGCCTGCGTACTGCTGGCGTTTTTCGACAAGATAAGCATTGCGGCGCTGTTCTCCGACGCCGACTTCCAGCAGGCGCTGGGCATCAGTTTCGATCCGACGCGTCTCGGGCTGCTGATGAGCGCCTTTCTGTTTTCTTACGGCTTCTCATCGATGCTGCTGAGCGGCATTGGCGACCGGCTGAACCCGGTGCGGGTGCTGATCGGTATGATGGTGGTCTGGGCGCTGCTGATGGTGATGATGGGCTTTACCCGCTCCTATCACACCATGATGACGCTGCGCATTCTGCTCGGCATTGCGGAAGGGCCGCTATTGCCGATGGCCTACGCCATTATCCGCCAGGCGTTCCCGCAGCGCCTGCAGGCGCGGGCCACCATGCTGTGGCTGCTGGGCACGCCGCTCGGCGCGGCGCTGGGCTTTCCGGTGACGCTGTTTATCCTCAACACCTTTCACTGGCAGGCGACTTTCTTCTTTATGGCGTTGCTGACGCTGCCGGTGATGCTGCTGGTGCTGTTCGGCCTGCGCCATCTGAAGGTGCAGCGGGTGGCGCAGAACCAACAGAGCACGCCGGCCGAGCGTAAGCAGCACCGGCACGAGCTGCTGCGCAGCCCGCATTTCTGGATGATCTGCCTGTTTAATATCGCGTTTCTGACCTACCTGTGGGGCATGAACGGCTGGCTGCCGAGCTATCTGATTAAGGGTAAAGACATCCATCTGGAGCATGCAGGCTACCTCTCCTCGCTGCCGTTTATCGCCATGCTGCTGGGAGAGGTGCTGGGCGCCTGGCTGTCGGACAAACTCGACCGCCGCGCGCTGGCCTGTTTCCTGTCGCTGGCGGGCGCCGGCGTGGGGCTGGCGGCGGTGCTGCAGCTGTCGGGCACCTACAGCGTGATTGCCGCCATGGCGCTCAGCACCTTTATGTGGGGCGCCGGGGCGCCCAACATTTTCGCCCTGCTGGCGAAAGCCACCAGCAGCAAGGTCAGCGCCACCGCCGGCGGGATTTTCAACGGGATGGGGAATTTTGCCGGCGCGCTGGCGCCGGTGCTGATGGGGGCGCTGATCGCCGCCAGCGGCAATATGGATAGCGGTCTGCTGTTTTTGGTGGTGACCGCCTTTGTCGGCTGCATCATTTTGCTGCCGCTGCTGAAGAAGTATTGAGTTTGCCAAATCAATTGAGGAGTGAGAACCATGTCTCAGGTTGACAACAAAGCCGGCATCAAGCCGCAGGATATCGCCATGGCGGACTGGGTGGAATCACGCATCGCCCGCTTTGAAGGCCGCAAATATGACTGGAACGCGCTGAAGTTCCAGGCGGATTTCGACCCGAAATACCGCCGCGCGCAGATGCGCTACATCGGCACCGGCGCCACCGGCGTGGCGAGCGATACCAATACCGTGCCGGCCGGCAATTTCACCTTCTCCACCATGGTGCTGCCGTCGAAGTGCGAAGGGCCGCTGCACCTGCATGACGATGTGGAAGAGGTGTTCTTTATGCTGAAGGGCACCATCACGCTGATGATTCAAGACGGCGAGGAGTATTACGAAACCGTACTGAAAGAGCGCGATCTGATCTCGGTGCCGGCGGGGATTTACCGCGGGCTGTTCAACCACGGCGAGGAAGAGGCGCTGATGTGCGTGATGCTCGGCACCGCCAAGCCGGAGATCCCGACCTATCCGGCGGACCATCCGCTGTCGAAAGTGAAGCGCAACGGATGAACGCGCTGCCGGAACGTCAACAGGCGCAGTGCGGCGACTACCGGCTGAGCTGGCGCGAGGCCGGTCAGGGACGGCCGGTGCTGTTGCTGCACGGCATCAGCTCCGGTTCCGCCTCATGGCTGAAACAGTTTGCCGATGCGGCCCTGCTGGACGGCCACCGGCTGATCGCCTGGGACGCGCCGGGTTACGGCGACAGCGCCGCGCTGGCGAACGCCGAGCCGCAGGCCGCCGATTATGCCAACGCATTGGCGGCGCTGGTCAGCCACCTGGCACTGTGCCAGCCGCTGTTGGTGGGGCATTCGCTGGGCGCGCTGATGGGCAGCGCCTATGGCGCCGCCCATCCTGACGGCCTCTGCGGCCTGGCGCTGGCCGACCCGGCGCAGGGCTATGCGTCGGCCGATGCGGAGAAACGCCGGCAGGTGTTCGCGCAGCGCCGGCAGATGATGGACACGTTGGGGCCGCAGGGTT
Source organism: Serratia sp. JUb9 (assembly GCF_014298095.1). Lineage (NCBI taxonomy): Bacteria > Pseudomonadati > Pseudomonadota > Gammaproteobacteria > Enterobacterales > Yersiniaceae > Serratia > Serratia sp. JUb9. The sequence goes on from NZ_CP060416.1 coordinate 994,587, forward strand.
ACGGCGAACAGCGCGCCGCGGCGCTGCTGCGTGCCGATGCCGATCCGCAGGATATCGCCTGGGTGCGCCGCGGTATGCAGCAGCTGCAGCCGGACGGCTTCCTCAGCGCCGCCTGGATGCTGGCCAACGACGATATCAACGCCTATCTGGCGCGCTATCGCGGTCCGCTGCAGGTGTGGTGCGGCGAGCAGGACGCCATTACGCCGCCGGCGGCGGCAGAGGCGCTGGCAGCGCGGCAGGGTGCGCCGCTGCGTCTGATCGCCGCCGCCGGGCACGCCAGCTATCTGGACGCGCCGGCGTGCTTTAACCGCTACGTGCGGGACTTTACGGGAGCGATTCAACCATGAATTTCCAGATTGAAAACCGGGTCGCGGTGGTTACCGGCGGTTCGTCGGGCATCGGTTTTGAGACTCTGCGCCTGCTGCTGGCGGAGGGGGCCAGGGTGGCGTTCTGCGGCCGCAGTCAGGACAAACTTGACGGTGCGCTGGCGCAACTGCAGGCCGAGTTTCCGCAGGCGCAGATTTTGGCGCAGCGCTGTGACGTGCTGGTGCCGGAGCAGGTGGCGCAGTTTGCCGGGCAGGTCGAGGCGCGCTTCGGCGGCGTGGATATGCTGATCAATAACGCCGGGCAGGGCTTCGTTTCCCACTTTGACCAGACGCCGCGCGCGGCCTGGCTGCACGAGGCCGAGCTGAAACTGTTCGGCGTGATTAACCCGCTGCAGGCATTTTTGCCGGCGTTGGAGCGCTCGGATATCGCCTCGATCACCTGCGTCAACTCGTTGCTGGCGCTGCAGCCGGAAGAACACATGATCGCCACCTCGGCGGCGCGCGCCGCGCTGCTCAATATGACGCTGACGCTGTCGAAAGAGCTGGTGACAAAGGGCATCCGCGTGAACTCCATTCTGCTGGGGATGGTGGAATCGGGCCAGTGGCGCCGCCGCTTTGAAGAGCGCAGCGACCGCGAGCAGAGCTGGGAATCCTGGACGGCGGCGATTGCCGAACGGCGCGGCATTCCGATGAAACGGCTGGGCAAACCGCAGGAACCGGCGCGTGCGCTGCTGTTTTTGGCGTCGCCGATGGCGTCGTTTACCACCGGCGCGGCGCTGGACGTCTCCGGCGGCTTCAACCGCCATCTGTAGGAGCAGAGTAATGAAGAAAATCATGATGATTGGCTACGGCGCGATGGCGAAGGAAGTGTTGTCCCGCCTGCCGGAAGGCGTGGAACCCGGCTGGATCGTGGCGCGCGAGCCGCATCATGCGGCGATTGCCGCCGCCTTTGACGGCCGGGTGCAGGCGCTGAGCGATCCGCGCCAGTGCGACGGCTGTCCCGATCTGGTGCTGGAGTGCGCCAGTCAGCAGGCGGTCGCCGAGTTTGGCGAAGCGGTAGTGCGGCGCGGCTGGACGCTGGCGGTGATTTCCACCGGCGCGCTGGCGGACGCCGGGCTGCAGCAGCGTATCCAGCAGGCCAGCCGCGAGCATCACGGGCGGGTTTGGGTGCTGTCCGGCGCGGTGGCGGGCATGGACGGGCTGGCGTCGGCGCGCGAAGGCGGACTGACCAGCGTCACCTATCAGGCCAGCAAAAGCCCGGCCAGCTGGCGCGGCAGCCCGGCGGAAAGCCTGATCGACCTCGATGCGGTCAGCGAAGCGCAGGTGTTTTTCGAGGGCAGCGCGCGTGAAGCGGCACGGCAGTTCCCGGCCAACGCCAACGTGGCGGCTACCATTGCGCTGTACGGGCTGGGTATGGACCAGACGCGGGTGCGCCTGCAGGTGGATCCGCATACGCGGCGCAATACGCACCGGCTGCAGGCGCAGGGCGCGTTTGGCGAATTTCAGATTGAGTTAAGCGGCAATCCGCTGGCCAGTAACCCGAAGACATCGACGCTGGCGGCGCTGAGCGCGGTACAGGCCTGCCGTCGACTGCTTGACGGCGAACTGACGGCATAAAGGGGAATAACAGTATGGCGATACAAAAGATTTTTCTGGCCGGGCGCTGGTGCGAAGGGCGGGGTGAGCCGATGCGCTCCACCTTCCCGGCCGACGGTTCGCTTAATGCGGAGCTGCGCGCCGCCGACGTGAATGACGTCAACGAAGCGGTTGAAGCGGCGGAGCGCGCCTGGCGTGACCCACAGTGGCGCGGTCTGGTGCCGCATCAGCGCGCGGCGATTTTATACCGCGTCAGCGATCTGATTAGCGAACAGCTGGAGACGCTGGCACAGCTGCAAACGCGCGACAACGGCAAACCGCTGGCGGAAACCCGCGGCCTGGTGGCCAGCGCGGCGGCCACCGCGCGCTATTTCGCCGCCGCCTGCGAAGTGCTGGAAGGGGAGTTGCCCACCCAGCGCAACCGCGAGGTGATGACGCTGAGCCAGTACCAGCCGCTGGGGGTGATCGCTGCCATTACGCCGTGGAACTCACCGATCGCCAGCGAAATGCAGAAAGTGGCGCCGGCGCTGGCGGCCGGCAACGCGGTGATTCTGAAGCCGGCGGAAGCCACGCCGCTGATGGCGCTGAAACTGGCGGAACTGTTTGAGCAGGCGGGGCTGCCCGCCGGCTTGCTCAGCGTGCTGCCGGGCAAAGGTTCGGTGATTGGCGAGGCGCTGGTGCGTCACCCGCTGGTGAAAAAGATTTCCTTTACCGGCGGCACCGGCACCGGCCGTCACCTGGCGCATATCGCCGCCGAAAAACTGATCCCAACTTCGCTGGAGTTGGGGGGCAAGTCGCCGACCATCGTGCTGGAAGACGCCGATCTGGAACAGGCGGCGCGCGGTATTTGCTACGGCATTTTCAGCTCGGCCGGCCAGGCGTGCATCGCCGGTTCGCGGCTATTTGTGCACCGTTCACTGTATCAGCCGCTGCTGGCGCGGCTGTGCGAACTGGCGGGCGGGCTGCGTCTTGGCAACCCGCTGCAGCCGGGCGTGCATTTAGGGCCGCTGATTAATGACAAACACCGCCAGAGCGTGGCGGAGTACGTTGCGCTGGCGCGGCAGGAGGGCGGTCGGGTGCTGATCGGCGGCGAAGCGCCGGCGGATCCGCAGCTGGCGGACGGCAGCTATTACCTGCCGACCATTATTGACGGTTTGAATAATGACGCACGGGTCTGCCAGGAGGAGATCTTCGGGCCGGTGCTGGTGGCGATGCCGTTTGACGATGAACAGCAGCTGATCGCCATGGCCAACGATTCGGTCTACGGCCTGGCCGCCGGCATCTGGAGCCGCGATTTCCCGCGCGCCATGGCGCTGGCTGAGCAGCTGGAGACCGGCACCGTCTGGGTCAATACCTACAAAACATTCTCGATTTCCACGCCGTTCGGCGGCGTGAAACAGAGCGGCCTGGGACGGGAAAAAGGGTTGCACGGCATCAAGGCCTATATGCAACAGAAAAGCCTGTATCTGGCGCTGAGCCATCAGGTGAACCGCTGGAGCGACTGAGCGCGGCGCACGATGTATCCCTACGCATGACTATGATAAGAAGGCAGATGATGAGCGATAAAATAACGGTTGGTGAGGCGATAGCCCGGACTCTGGAGCAATACGCGGTGTCGGCGATGTACGGCATCATCTCGATTCATAATTTGCCGATCGCCGATGCCGTCGGACAGCGCGGCGCGATCCGCTTTGTGCCGGCGCGCGGCGAGGCGGGCGCGGTGACGATGGCCGACGCCCACGGTCGTTTCTCCGGGTTGGGCGTGGCGCTGACCAGCACCGGCGCCGGCGCCGGCAACGCGGTGGGTGCGATGATTGAAGCGCTGAACGCCAACACGCCGCTGCTGCACATCACCGGCCAGGTGGAAAAGGCGTATCTGGACGCCGACGCCGGCTTTATTCACGAAACCAAGGATCAGATGGGCTTCCTGCGCGCCTGTTCGAAGCGCGCCTACCGGGTCAACAGCGCCGAGCAGGCGGTGGCGGTGATCCAGCGGGCCATCCAGGAGGCGCAAACCGTACCGTGTGGCCCGGTGGCGGTGGAGATCCCGATTGATATTCAGAGCAGCCTGGTTTCCCGCGCGGTGCTGACGCCGGCCATTGCTCCACCTGCCTTGCCGGCGGCGGATGCGGCGGCGGTGGAGCGTTTGTATCAGCGCCTGAAGGCCGCCAAGCGACCGCTGCTGTGGCTGGGCGGCGGCGCGCTGGGCTGCGCAGCGGCGGTACAGCGGCTGGCGGACGCCGGCGTGGCGGTGATGTCCAGCACACACGGGCGCGGTATTCTGCCGGACAGCCACCCGCGCAGCCTGCGCGCTTTCCATAATTCGCCGAGCGTGGAGCAGATCCTCAATCGCTGCGATCTGACGCTGGTGGCCGGTTCGCGCCTGCGCAGCAACGAAACCCGCACCTGGACGCTGCCGCTGCCGCGCCCGCTGGTGCAGATCGACATCGACCCGGCGGCGGCCAACCGCAACTATCTGGCGGATGAGCAGGTAAACGGCGACTGCGGCGCGCTGCTGACGGCGCTGGCGGCGCGTTTTGCACCGGGCGAGAAAGTGGACGCCGGATGGGACGCCGAGATAGCCGCTGCGGTGCAGCAGGCGGAGCAGGCGCTGCGCGAGCAGTCCGGCGAATATGCCAAGCTCAGCGACGCGATTGCCGCCGCCCTGCCGGATGACGGCCTGCTGGTGCGCGATATCACCGTGTCCGGCAGCGTGTGGGGCAGCCGTCTGTTCCGCGCCGTGGCGCCGCTGTGCAATATTCACTCGCTGGCCGGCGCCATCGGCATGGGGCTGCCGATGGCGATTGGCACCGCGCTTGCCAACCCGCAGCGTAAAGTTGTCGGGCTGGTGGGGGACGGCGGTCTGGCGCTGGGGCTGGGGGAGCTGGCGACCATGGCGCAGGAACAGGCCAATATCACGCTGCTGATCATGAACGACGGCGGCTACGGCGTGATGCGCGGCATTCAGGACAAGTACTTCGCCGGCCGTCAATACTACAACGAACTGCACACCCCGGCGTTTGCCCAGGTGGCGGAGGCGATGGGGCTGAAGGCCTGGAAGATTGACAGCGCCGAGCAGTTCGGCGGCGTGCTGGCGGAGGCGATCAACTACCCGGGACCGTCGGTGGTGGAAGTGGATATGAAACAGGTCGGGCCGCTGACCTTTGCCGGGCCGCCGCAAAAGACGTTGTACTGAATAAACCACAGGGACGGCTTGCCGTCCCTGTGGTTGAGAGCGATTAGCGGGGGACTGCAGCCCCGCCAATGGCCGGGTTACTTGCCTTCAGCGGCGATGCGATCGCGGATGTGCTGCGCGCGCGCTTCGGAGGACGGGTGATCGTCAAACATGCTGCTCTGACGCCCGGCTTCCATCTTGGCCAGTTTTTCGAAACTGGTCGCCAGCCCGTTCGGATTGATGCCGCGTTTCTTCAGCAGATCGAACGAGTAGTCGTCCGCTTCGCTCTCCTGCTTTTGGGAGAACTGGGCGCTGACCAGCTTCTCACCGATATCCGCCAGCTGCGACTGCGACAGCGAGCCGATGATGCCGCCGGTCGAGGCCGCCGCGGTGCGCAGCGCGACCGTGCCGTACGCCACCTGCATCGCCTTGCGGGTATGGCCCAGCGCCACGTGGCCCATTTCATGGCCCAACACGCCTTCCACTTCGTTGTCGTTCATCATGTCCATCAGGCCGCTGTAGACGCGGATACAGCCGTTGGCCATCGCCCAGGCGTTAACGTCTTTGGTGACGTACACCTTGTAGTTGGCCGGCGTGCCGTCAATATTATCGCCCAACGCTGCCGCAATTTTGTTCAGGCGCTTGACGTAGCTGCTGTTGGCCGGCGCGATTTTTGCCTTGCTGTCCATCTCGACGCAGGATTTATCACTTAACGCTTTGACATCGTCGTTGCTCAGGGTCGCCGCCTGGAACGCCTGCGCGCCAGACTGCATCAGGGCGTTGGGATCAAGGCTTTGACAGCCGCTGACCAGGGTGGCAATGCCTAATGCAATCAAAGAGGTACGGATTTTCATGAAGCCATCTTCCTATGATAGTAACAAGGGATTTTATACAAATGAGCAGAAACAATTTCGCTCGCAACAGCCTAGTGTACGACACTCGGCGGCAAAATAGTGTTATTCCGAAAATAGGGCCAATCGTGCTAATAAGTTGTGAACTCGCTCTCATTTACTATTAGGGATTGCCGTTCTTATGCCGAGTCTGAGAAAATGGCAAACTTGACTGCTTTTTTCATCCGACTTGGAGTAAAACATGTCCTCTCGTAAAGAGCTTGCCAACGCCATCCGCGCACTCAGCATGGACGCCGTACAAAAAGCAAAATCCGGTCACCCGGGCGCCCCTATGGGCATGGCCGATATCGCCGAAGTCCTGTGGCGCGACTACCTCAGCCACAACCCGACCAACCCGCACTGGGCCGACCGTGACCGCTTCGTCCTCTCCAACGGCCATGGCTCCATGTTGATTTACAGCCTCCTGCACCTCACCGGCTACGACCTGCCGATGCGCGAGCTGGAAAACTTCCGTCAGCTGCATTCCAAAACACCGGGACACCCTGAATACGGCTACACCCCGGGCGTCGAGACCACCACCGGCCCGCTCGGGCAGGGTATCGCCAACGCCGTCGGCTTCGCCATCGCCGAACGCACCCTGGCCGCGCAGTTCAACCGCCCGGGCCATGATATCGTCGACCACAACACCTACGCCTTTATGGGCGACGGCTGCATGATGGAAGGCATCTCACACGAAGTCTGCTCCCTGGCCGGCACCCTCAAGCTCGGCAAGCTGACCGCCTTCTACGATGACAACGGCATCTCCATCGACGGCCACGTCGACGGCTGGTTCACCGACGACACCGCCAAGCGTTTCGAAGCCTACGGCTGGCACGTGGTACGCGGCGTGGACGGCCACGACGCCGACGCCATCAAGGCGGCGATTGAGGAAGCCCGCAAGGTTACCGACAAGCCGTCCCTGCTGATGTGCAAGACCGTTATCGGCTTCGGCTCGCCGAACAAGGCCGGCACCCACGATTCCCACGGCGCGCCGCTGGGCGATGCCGAAGTGGCCGCCACCCGCGAGCAGCTGGGCTGGCACTACCCGCCGTTTGAAATCCCGCAGGACATCTATGCCCAGTGGGACGCCAAGGAAGCCGGTCAGGCGCGTGAAGCGGCCTGGAACGACAAGTTCGCCGCCTACGCCGCCGCCTTCCCGGAGCTGGCCGCCGAGTTCACCCGCCGCATGAGCGGCGAGCTGCCGGCCGACTGGCAGGCGCAGGCCAGGGCCTACGTCGAGCAGCTGCAGGCCAACCCGGCCAACATCGCCAGCCGCAAGGCGTCGCAGAACGCGCTGGAAGCCTACGGCAAACTGCTGCCGGAATTCCTCGGCGGCTCCGCCGACCTGGCACCGAGCAACCTGACCATGTGGTCCGGCTCCAAGGCGCTGAACGAAGACCCGGCGGGCAACTACATCCACTACGGCGTGCGCGAGTTCGGCATGAGCGCCATCACCAACGGCATCGCGCTGCACGGCGGCTTCCTGCCGTACTCGGCGACCTTCCTGATGTTTGTGGAATACGCGCGTAACGCGGTGCGCATGGCGGCGCTGATGAAGCAGCGCAACGTGTTCGTCTACACCCACGACTCCATCGGTCTGGGTGAAGACGGCCCGACCCACCAGCCGGTGGAGCAGCTGGCCAGCCTGCGGGTCACGCCGAACATGAGCACCTGGCGTCCGTGCGACCAGGTGGAGTCGGCGATTGCCTGGCAGTACGCCATCGAGCGCAACGACGGCCCGACGGCGCTGATTTTCTCGCGTCAGAACCTGGCGCAGCAGACGCGTACGGCGGAGCAGCTGGCGAACGTGTATCGCGGCGCCTACGTGCTGCAGGACTGCGACGGCACGCCGGACGTTATCCTGATTGCCACCGGCTCGGAAGTGGAGCTGGCGGTCGAGGCGGCGGGTCAGCTGACGGCGGCGGGCCGCAAGGCGCGCGTGGTGTCGATGCCGTCGACCGACGCGTTCGACAAGCAGGATGCGGCCTACCGCGAGTCGGTGCTGCCGGCGGCGGTCACGGCGCGGGTGGCGATTGAAGCGGGCATTGCAGACTACTGGCTGAAGTACACCGGGCTGAACGGTGCGGTGGTGGGCATGACCACCTTCGGTGAGTCGGCGCCGGCGGACCAGCTGTTCAAGGAGTTCGGCTTCACCGTGGAAAACGTGGTGGCGCAGGCTCAGGCACTGCTGAAGTAAGCGGCTGAAAGCAGCCATCATAAAGGCGCCCTTGCGGCGCCTTTTTCGTAGAGATAACCGTATATTCGGCTATGGACTGATTACGCCTTGGACGGTTCCAGTTGGGTCAGTTTTTGCACGTTCAGGCTTTCCAATTTCCCATCCAGCGCTTCCAGGAAATCGTCGTGATAGCTCATCGCCACGTGTTCTTTCAGCGTCTGTTCTGACGTCCAGCGTTCAATAAACACGAAGGAAACTTTCCCCTGGTTCTGCAGATCGCGCACATCGGGAATTTCGCGTGTTTCATGCAGGTCATACTGCAGGCAGCCGGCCTCGTTGTGGGTCTGCGGCACCATCTTTCTGGCTGCGGTTCTGACGGCGTCAACGAATTCCGGCCGCGGGGTCAGGGTGGCGACAATCTTAACTTCACTCATTATTGGCTCCTTGTATATGCCCTGTAAATGTAAGGCGTATGGGAAAAGGCAGATGAAAAAACGATCGGCGACATGCTGTGGGTAGTAAGCAAAAGTGTGCGCCAGATCATTTTATTACCGCAAAGTGTCCGCGAGTTGACAGACAACGTGTCGGATCTGTTCCTTTTCAAAAAACTTTGGTTTATGCTCGGCTGAAGCGTTTCAGTTGGCACAATTGGCCGCTGAAAGTGGCAGAGTGAGCGGTTATTTTTACATATATGGTTGGTGAATAATATTACGCAGCGATTCACAGCAGACGGTACGCTAAAGTATTCTATATAGATTAGCAGGATAACTCGTCAGCGCCACCCGCAATCCGGTGAATAAGTCCGGCAGGGAGGGCCATTTAGCAGGAACAAGCATGACCATCCGCATAGCGATAAACGGCTTTGGCCGCATTGGCCGCAGCGTTTTACGCGCACTGTATGAATCAGGAAGACGCGCCGAAATTACCGTGGTGGCAATCAACGAGCTGGCGCATGCCGAAGGGATGGCCCACCTGCTGAAATATGACTCCAGTCACGGGCGTTTTGCCTGGGACGTGCGTCAGGAGTGCGACGTACTGACGGTGGGCGACGACGCGATTCGTCTGCTGCATCAGCCGGCGTTGGAGCAACTGCCATGGGGCGAGCTGGGCGTGGACGTGGTGCTGGACTGCAGCGGCGTGTACGGCAGCCGTGAGGATGGCGAAGCCCATCTGGCGGCCGGCGCGAAGAAAGTGCTGTTTGCCCATCCCGGCGGTAACGATCTGGACGCCACCGTCGTGTTCGGCGTCAACCACCAGACGCTGCGGGCGGAACATCGCATCGTTTCCAACGCCTCCTGCACGACCAACTGTATTATTCCGGTGATCAAGCTGCTGGACGATGCCTACAGCATCGAGTCGGGTACGGTCACCACCATTCACTCGTCGATGAACGATCAGCCGGTGATAGACGCCTATCATACGGACCTGCGCCGGACGCGTGCGGCAAGCCAGTCGATCATTCCGGTCGATACCAAACTGGCCGCCGGCATCACCCGTATTTTTCCGCAGTTTTGCGATCGTTTTGAAGCGATCTCGGTGCGTGTGCCGACCATTAATGTCACGGCGATCGATCTTAGCGTCAGCGTGAGTTCACGGGTGAAAGTGACAGAGGTCAACCAGTTGCTGCAAAAGGCCGCACGGGGATCATTTCGTGGTATAGTTGACTATACGGAACTACCATTAGTCTCGATTGATTTTAACCATGATCCGCACAGCGCCATCGTCGACGGCACGCAGACGCGGGTCAGCGGGCAGCACCTGATCAAGACCCTGGTCTGGTGCGATAACGAATGGGGCTTTGCCAACCGGATGTTGGATACCACCCGGGCAATGGCCGCAAGCGGTTTCTAGTACGGCGGCGCCGTTTGGGCGCGGTCGTTTAAACCCGCAGGATTCCGGGCGATAGCCTGAAAGAGGCGGGGATAGGCAACTTTATAGAGAATCAACCAAGAGGGTTCACCATGTCTGTAATTAAGATGTCCGATCTGGATCTGGCAGGAAAACGCGTTCTTATCCGTTCTGACCTGAACGTACCAGTGAAAGACGGTAAAGTGACTTCCGATGCGCGTATCCGCGCTTCCCTGCCGACTATCGAAGCTGCGCTGAAACAAGGCGCGCGCGTGATGGTAACCTCCCACCTGGGCCGTCCTACCGAAGGCGAGTACAACGAAGAATTCTCTCTGCTGCCTGTCGTCAACTACCTGAAAGAGCACCTGAGCAACCCGGTGCGTCTGGCGAAAGACTACCTGGAAGGCGTTGACGTTGCCGAAGGCGAGCTGGTGGTGCTGGAAAACGTGCGCTTTAACAAAGGCGAGAAAAAGGACGACGAAACCCTGTCCAAAAAATATGCGGCGCTGTGCGACGTGTATGTGATGGACGCCTTCGGCACCGCACACCGCGCGCAGGCCTCTACCCACGGCGTTGGCAAATTCGCACCGGTCGCCTGTGCCGGTCCGCTGCTATCCGCAGAGCTGGAAGCGCTGGGTAAAGCGCTGGGCAACCCGGCCCGTCCGATGGTCGCCATCGTCGGTGGTTCTAAAGTTTCCACCAAACTGACCGTCCTGGATTCCCTGTCTAAAATCGCCGATCAGCTGATCGTCGGCGGCGGCATCGCCAACACCTTCGTGGCGGCGCAGGGCAACAACGTCGGCCAGTCGCTGTATGAGCCTGATCTGATCGACAACGCCAAGAAACTGCTGGAAACCTGCGATATTCCGGTGCCGACCGATGTGCGCGTGGCGACCGAATTCTCTGAAACCGCAACGGCGACGGTCAAGCAGGCCAACGAAATTCAAGACAACGAGCAAATTCTGGATATGGGCGACGTTTCAGCCGAGCGTCTGGCCGTTATCCTGAAGAACGCCAAAACCATTCTGTGGAATGGCCCGGTTGGCGTATTCGAGTTCCCTAACTTCCGTAAGGGGACCGAAATCGTGGCGCGCGCCATTGCAGACAGCGATGCTTTCTCCATCGCTGGCGGCGGCGACACCCTGGCGGCGATTGACCTGTTCGATATCGCCGACAAAATTTCCTACATCTCCACCGGCGGCGGCGCGTTCCTGGAATTTGTTGAAGGGAAACAACTGCCGGCGGTAGTGATGCTGGAAGAGCGAGCTAAGCAGTAATTCTGACAACGGGGGGCGCAAGCCGCCCGTTTGTTTTATTCCGCGCCGGTTGCGGCGCGGGGTAGAAACGATTTACATCCATCTACCCGATGACCCTTGGCCGGACGCCTGGCGTACGAACGGGGGAAAGAAGGTACAACGGCAGACGAAACGGGACAAAGTAACATGTCTAAAATTTTTGATTTCGTAAAACCGGGTGTCATCACTGGCGATGACGTTCAGAAAGTCTTTGCAGTCGCTAAAGAGAACAACTTTGCGCTGCCGGCGGTAAACTGCGTCGGCTCCGATTCCATCAACGCAGTACTGGAAGCCGCGGCTAAAGTACGTGCGCCGGTAATCGTGCAATTCTCCAACGGCGGCGCCGCGTTTATCGCCGGCAAGGGTCTGAAGACTGACGTTCCTCAGGGCGCAGCGATTCTGGGCGCTATCTCTGGTGCTTACCATGTGCATCAGATGGCTGAACATTACGGCGTGCCGGTTATTCTGCATACCGACCACTGCGCGAAAAAACTGCTGCCATGGATCGATGGCCTGCTGGACGCCGGTGAAAAACACTTTGCCGCTACCGGCAAGCCGCTGTTCTCTTCCCATATGATCGACCTGTCTGAAGAGTCGCTGGAAGAAAACATCGAGATCTGCTCCAAGTACCTGGCGCGCATGGCTAAAATCGGCATGACGCTGGAAATCGAACTGGGCTGCACCGGCGGTGAAGAAGACGGCGTGGACAACAGCCATATGGACGCCTCCGCGCTGTATACCCAGCCGGAAGACGTGGCTTACGCGTACGAAAAACTGAACGCCATCAGCCCGCGCTTCACCATTGCTGCCTCGTTCGGCAACGTGCACGGCGTGTACAAGCCGGGCAACGTCAAGCTGACTCCGACCATCCTGCGTGATTCTCAGAAATTCGTTTCCGAGAAGTTCAACCTGCCGCACAACAGCCTGAACTTCGTGTTCCACGGCGGCTCCGGCTCCAGCGACGCAGAGATCAAAGAATCCGTCAGCTACGGCGTGATCAAAATGAACATCGATACCGATACCCAATGGGCGACCTGGGACGGCATCCTGCAGTACTACAAAGAAAATGAAGGCTATCTGCAAAGCCAGCTGGGTAACCCGAAAGGCGCCGATCAGCCGAACAAGAAATACTACGACCCACGTGTCTGGCTGCGCGCTGCACAGTCAAGCATGGTGACGCGTCTGGAACAGGCCTTCAAGGATCTGAACGCGATCGACGTTCTGTAATCCCCGGCCGGCGCGCCATGAGCGCGCCCGTGTCTGATGCTGAAAGGCTCCCTCTGCGGGAGCCTTTATTTTTGGGGCGTATCCGATATTTTTGCCCAACTTTTGCTGGCAGAGTTGGCAACGCACACCATTGTTGGTTACCCTTACCCGGTGGTTTCCGCATCGGTCAATGCGATGTATTTTTGCGATTTCTCCCGCTGGGAGCTTTTTTAATTAGGACGTTAGAATGGAAGATCTCAACGTAGTAAACGGTATTAATAATGCCAGCAGCTGGCTGGTAAAAAATCAGGATCTGCTGATTCAGTATGCGGTGAATATCGTCGCGGCTATCGCGATTCTGATCGTAGGTATGATCATTGCCCGCGTGGTCAGCAATGCGCTGAACCGGGTGATGAAAATGCGTGGTATTGACGCCACGGTTTCTGATTTCCTGTCGGCGATGGCGCGTTACGCCATTCTGGCCTTCACCTTTATTGCGGTGCTGGGACGGGTCGGCGTACAGACCACCTCGGTGATTGCCGTACTGGGTGCCGCCGGTCTGGCGGTTGGTCTGGCGTTGCAGGGCTCGCTGTCCAACTTTGCCGCCGGCGTGCTGCTGGTAGCGTTCCGTCCGCTGCGTGCCGGTGAATACGTCGACCTCGGCGGCATTGCCGGTACCGTCGATCAGGTGCAGATTTTCTCCACCACGCTGCGTACCCCGGACAATAAAACCATCGTGGTGCCGAACGGCAAAATTATCGCCGGCAACATCACCAACTACTCCCGCGAGCCGAACCGCCGCGTGGATATCGTGGTGGGCGTCGCCTATAACGCCGATATCGACACGGTGAAAAAGGTGCTGAACGACGTGATCGCCGCTGACAAGCGCATCATGCACGATAAGGGTGTGACCGTACGTCTGAACGAAATGGCGCCGCCTTCCCTGAACTTCGTCACCCGTTCATGGACCACCAATGCGCAGTATTGGGATGTTTACTTCGATCTGATGGAAAACTTCAAGCGTGCGCTGGATGCCAACAATATCGGCATTCCGTTCCCGCAGATGGACGTTCATCTGTATCGTACCGACGGCACTTCCGCTAAAGCGGAATAATGCCGCAAGGGGGCTTGAGGTTGATGGCAACGTTGTCGGATGGCTCGAGATCCACGGGCCGGGCGCTGCGGCGGCTGATGCCGCTACGACCCCATCGTCACGCTCTCCCTAATCACTGACTTTGTCAGTACTCTGAGGGGCCGCAAGGCCCCTTTTTTCCCCCTCCTGCCCGAGTCATTAATATCCTTAATGGCGAATTAGAATTATCAATTTCACCTAATAATAGCTTCCTCGTATGATGCGCTCGGTTAATCGACGTATCTGATGAGGACTTGCCATGCTTGCCGTTTTTCTACAGGGTTTTGCGCTTAGCGCCGCGATGATTTTGCCGCTGGGGCCGCAAAATGTGTTTGTGATGAATCAGGGGATCCGCCGGCAGTATCATCTGCTGGTGGCATCGCTGTGCGCGCTCAGCGATATTGCCCTGATCTGCGCCGGCATTTTCGGCGGCAGCGCGCTGCTGCACCGCTCGTCGCTGCTGCTGATGCTGGTGACCTGGGGCGGCGTCGCCTTTTTGCTATGGTACGGCTGGGGAGCATTTCGCACCGCCTTTAGCCGCCATATCGCTCTGGCCAGCGTGGCCGAACTGGCGCAGAGCCGCTGGCGTATTGTGGTGAGCATGCTGGCGGTCACCTGGCTGAATCCGCACGTCTATCTGGATACCTTTGTGGTGCTGGGCAGTCTGGGCAGCCAGTTCGCGCCGGAGGTGCGCTCCTGGTTCGCTTTCGGTGCGGTCAGCGCCTCTGCCGCCTGGTTTTTCGCGCTGGCGCTGCTGGCCGCCTGGCTGTCGCCGTATCTGAAGACGCCGCTGGCGCAGAGAATCATCAATATTCTGGTGGGGCTGGTGATGTGGGCCATCGCCGCGCAGCTGGCCTGGCACGGCATGCAATAAAGCCGCCGCTGGGGGCAGGATCATAATTTGGCACTAATCTGAATTAAAAAAACCGGACGATATGCTAGGGTTGATGGCAAGGAACTGATTATTCATTCCGGACGATGGCTGCGTAAATAATGGTAAATTGACTGTCGGCAGCGGTGGAATATCGGCATGAATAAGCAGGAATCAGAACAGCCTGTCATTAAGGAGACACTGTGAAGCTAAAAGCATTGGCTATGGCCGCAATGGTTGGATTAGGAACGTTACCGATGGCGCTGCAGGCGGCGGAAGTGCCTGAAGGGCCGCACGTGGTGACCTCCGGGACGGCCAGCGTCGACGCCACCCCGGATATCGCAACGTTGGCGATTGAAGTCAGCGTATCCTCCAAGGATGCGTCGCAGGCAAAAAAACAGGTTGATGAACGCGTTGCGCAGTATTTCGACTTCCTGCAGAAAAACGGCATTGAGAAAAAAGATATCAGCGCCGCCAACCTGCGTACGCAGCCGGAATACGATTACCTGAAGAGCGGCGAGTCAGTGCTGAAAGGCTATCGTGCCGTGCGTCAGGTGCAGGTGACGCTGCGCAAGCTGGATAAACTGAATGAGCTGTTGGACGGCGCGCTGAAGTCCGGCCTGAATGAGATCCGCGCGGTGGAGCTGGGCGTGGCGAATCCGGACGAGTACCGGCAGAAGGCCCGTCAGCAGGCGATTGAGAATGCTACGCAGCAGGCGGCGTCGCTGGCCCAGGGCTTTAAAGCCAAATTGGGGCCGGTGTACAGCATCCGCTACCACGTTGCCAACTATCAGCCGATGCCGGTTGCCCGTATGTATAAGGCTGCCAGCGCCGCGCCGGAAACCAGCGCCGCGCAGACTTACGAGCAGCAAAGCATTCACTTTGACGATCAGGTTGACGTGGTGTTTGAACTGCAGCGCGGCGGCGCGCAGTAAGCCGCAGACAGTACAGCAGGGCGCCGTTAACGGCGCCTTTTTTAATCCTGACGCAGAACCTGACGGCCGTGCTCCAGCAGGGCGTCGGTCACTTTACGCATCATGCGGCTTTCCGGCGCGAAGCGGTGCCAGAACAGCATCCGGCGCTGGAGCAATCCCGGGGTTAAATCGACAAGTTCGCCGGACGCCAGCTCTTTCTCGATCTGCAGGTGCGGGATCATACAGCAGGTGGTGCCCTGGCGCGCCAGCTGCACGAAAGCCTCCGACGAGTTGACGATATGGCAGGGTACGCTGCCCGGCGAAAGATCGAAGTTTTGCTGCAGGAAGGCCTGATGCATGTCGTCCAGATGGTCGAAGGCGACCGCCGGCGCTTTCAGTAGCGCCGAGCGGGTGACGCCGTTCGGGAAATAACGTTCGGCAAAGCCCGGCGAGGCGACGAACAGGTAGTCCAGCGCACCGAGCTGATCGACCAGGCAACTGGGCAGCGGCTGCGGCTGAATACTGACCGCGCCGACCACCTCGCCGCGGCGCAGGCGCTCCTGAGTGCGGGTTTCATCTTCCACCTGCAGGTTCAGACGAATCGGCGAGTCGGCCAGCACCGGTTTTAACGCCGGCAGCAGCCAGGTTGCCAGACTGTCGGCGTTGACCGCCAGCGACAGCAGCAGCGGCGTATCGACACCGGTATCGTTGCCCAGCCACTCTTCCTCCAGCAGCTCCACCTGGTGCAGCAGCGCCAGCAGCTTTTGCCCCTGTTCGGTGGGGCGCGGCGGTACGGTACGGACCAGCAGCGGCTGGCCAAACAGATTTTCCAGCTGTTTGATGCGTTGAGATACCGCCGATTGGGTGATGCAGAGTTTTTGTGCCGCGCGTTCAAAGCCGCGTTCACGGATCACCGCGTCCAGCGCTTGTAGCGTTCTGTAGTCTGGGCGTTTCATCGGAGAGATATCCCTTAACGTTAATGGTTTCTGGCACTATACCTTAAATAGCGCCGCTTGCATCACAGCACAGGCGTGACGCTTGGCGCGCACGGGCCACAATTTGCGATCCATACCTGCATTCAGCGAGGCGATTTACCCTATAATACGCATACGTTTTCGTATATAGGCAATGGAAAATAGCATGACGCAGGATGAACTGAAAAAAGCGGTAGGCTGGGCGGCGCTGGAATACGTGAAGCCGGGCACCATCGTCGGCGTGGGCACCGGGTCGACCGCCGCCCACTTTATTGATGCGCTGGGGTCAATCAAGGATCAAATTGAAGGCGCGGTGTCCAGCTCCGACGCCTCCACCGCCAAGCTGAAAAGCCTCGGCATCCACGTATTCGACAGCAACGAAGTGGACTCGCTGGATATTTACGTCGACGGCGCGGACGAAATCAACGGCCATATGCAGATGATCAAGGGCGGCGGCGCAGCGCTGACGCGTGAAAAAATCATCGCCGCCATCGCCCGCAAATTTATCTGCATCGTGGATGCCTCCAAACAGGTGGACGTGCTGGGCAAGTTCCCGCTGCCGGTCGAAGTGATCCCGATGGCGCGCTCCTACGTGGCGCGCGAACTGGTGAAGCTGGGCGGTCTGCCGGAGTATCGTCAGAATGTGGTCACCGATAACGGCAACGTGATTCTCGATGTGCACAATCTGAGCATCACCGACGCGGTGGCGCTGGAGAACAAAATTAACGGCATCGCCGGCGTGGTGACCGTCGGGCTGTTCGCCAACCGTGGCGCCGATGTGGCGTTGGTCGGCACGGCGGACGGCGTCAAGGTGGTCGAATAACCACCGGCTGTGTATGCAGGCTGCGCCGCCCGGCGCAGCCCGTTGCCGGCATAATTTTCAGCAGAAAACATCTTTTCTTTAATCCGCCAAATTTGGTGACATATGTCACATTCTCGTCATAACCTCGGTTAAGCTTCTGCCAAATTCTTTCTGCATGGCATTTTCAACCAGAATCACCCCTCTGAACTCTCCCTTGTGCTGAGGGGCGGGCAATCGTTTGTATTGCCGCCCGCGTTATTTTTGTTATGTTGGTGGTCGAGCTGTTTTATCTCTTCCCGTCATCCGGCTGCCGGCAAGGTGGAAACCCTGCGGGGCGCCCGCGAGCGGAAGAGGGGACAGCCGCTTCTGAAGTCTGAACATAGGGTCGGGTAAATGGCAAAAGTATCATTGGAGAAAGACAGGATTAAATTCCTGTTAGTGGAAGGGGTTCATCAAAGCACGGTGGATAATCTGCGCGCTGCCGGTTATACCAACATTGAATATCACAAAGGTGCGTTAGACACCGAGTCACTCAAGGCATCGATCCGCGATGCCCATTTCATCGGCATCCGATCGCGCACGCATCTGAGCGAAGAGATCTTCGCCGCGGCCGAAAAGCTGGTGGCGGTAGGCTGCTTCTGTATCGGCACCAACCAGGTGGATTTGAAAGCGGCGACCAAACGCGGCATCCCGGTGTTCAACGCACCTTTCTCCAATACCCGATCCGTTGCCGAAATGGTGCTGGGCGAGCTGCTGCTGATGCTGCGCGGCATCCCGTCGGCCAACGCTAAGGCGCACCGCGGCGTGTGGAACAAGCTGGCCGTCGGCTCGTACGAAGCGCGCGGCAAGAAGCTGGGCATCATCGGCTACGGCCATATCGGCACCCAACTGGGCATCCTGGCCGAAGGGCTGGGGATGAAAGTGTTCTTCTACGACATTGAGAACAAACTGCCGCTGGGCAACGCGCAGCAGGTGCGTCATCTGTCCGATCTGCTGAATATGAGCGACGTGGTGACCCTGCACGTGCCGGAAACGCCATCGACCAAAAACATGATGGGCAAGGACGAGATGGCGCTGATGAAGCCTGGCTCGATCCTGATCAACGCCTCCCGTGGCACCGTGGTGGATATCCCCGCGCTGTGCGAGGCTCTGTCCAGCAAACACCTGGCGGGCGCGGCGATTGACGTGTTCCCGGAAGAGCCGGCCACCAACAGCGATCCGTTCAATTCGCCGCTGTGCGAGTTTGACAATGTGATCCTGACGCCGCATATCGGCGGTTCTACCCAGGAAGCGCAGGAAAACATCGGCGATGAAGTGGCCGGTAAACTGGCGAAGTATTCCGATAACGGCTCCACGCTGTCGGCGGTTAACTTCCCGGAAGTGTCGCTGCCGGCGCACAGCCCGAACGCCAGCCGCCTGCTGCATATCCATGAAAACCGCCCCGGCGTGCTGACCCAGATTAACCAGATCTTTGCCGAAGAGGGCGTCAACATTGCCGCTCAGTATCTGCAGACCGGCCCGGAAATTGGTTATGTGGTCATTGATATTGAAGCGGAAACCGAACGCGCCGACGCGGCGCTGCAGCGAATGAAGGCCATCCCAGGCACCATTCGCGCGCGTCTGCTGTTCTGATTGGCGTTTTAACGCGGATTAAAGAGGCCGGGCTTGTCCCGGCCTTTTGCTATTGGGCGATTTGCCAGGCCCAGACTTTGGACGGGGTGATGATTTCCGGCAGCGGGATATCCCAGTGTTCGGTCGGGATGCCGTCCACCTGCTGGCAGTCGTGCGCCAGCCCTATCGGATAAGGGCCGCCGTGCTGCCACTGTTGCAGCGTGCGGTCATAGAAACCACCGCCCATGCCCAGACGCTGCCCCTGGCTGTCGAACGCGACCAGCGGCGCCAGAATGACCGCCAGCTGTGAGGTCGGCAACACGTTGCGCACGTCCAGTTCGGGTTCGAGGATGTTAAAACGGTTGGGGCGCAGCACGCTGTCGGGGTGGTAGTGTAAAAACAGCAGGTTGCCCGCGCTGAACGGGTGCAGCACCGGCAGATAAACCTGTTTGCCCATATGCCACAGACGCTCGATTAACGGGCGGGTATCCAGTTCGCCGTCAAAGGAAAGAAACGCCGCCACGCTGTCGGCCGCAATAATACGCGGATGAGAAGCGATGCGTTCGGCGGTTTGCCGGGCGAAAGTATGCTGTTGCTGCGCGGAAAGCGCACGGCGTCGCTGACGGATTTGCTGACGGATGTCTTGCCGCTGTTTGGCGAACTGAGGTTGGTAATGCATCATGGGCATGATCGCATAGCGCGTTAAAGGCCGCGTAAACCTGATGAAAGGGGGAATCTCCGAGATGCCGTCGCAGGCTGTAACCCTTGAACCCGAGGTTCAAGGTGAACGTACCGTCGCAATCTTAAGGCTTCTCGACAAGCGAGCATGCTCACCGATCGCGGAGCAATACATTCTGTTTGTACTAAATATCGGCTCAGGGGACTGGCCCGCTGGCAAACATCTCAGAGAAATTTTGTACTCATTGCCGAACCGTTAGCGTTCAGCAACTTATGTTATTCGAATTGTGCATCATCCTGACGGTCAGAGATGCGACCTTGCTCAAGCAGCGCCTGTTCAATGGTCTGTTGCAGCATACGGATGCGCTGTTCCATATTGGCCGCATAATCACGAGTTTTCAAGCGTTCTTGTGCGAGTTCGTGACAAACATTCAACGCGGCAATGAAAACCAGCTGTTCAGTATTTGTGACTCTAGTGCGAACTTTGAGATCTTGCAACCGCTGGTTAAGATCGTCCGCCGCCATGTTCAACGCATCTTGTTGTTCTGGCGGGCAATTAACCCTTAACGAACGGCCAAAAATTTGAATATCTACTGGTTGTGCAGACATGCCACCTTCCTGCCTAAATTTCGCGCCGGCTCCGGTCTATCGAAGCGGGGCGCCACTATATATACCTCGGTACCAAGATACAACCCCTTAAAACACGGCGTTTTATCCCGTGGTTATTCAGTAACCTGATGATAATCTACTGTGCGTCGCGCCGGCAGTCAAAAAAATAGCCAGGCCGCTGCGAACGCTGTCGTTATCCCGGCCAACCCTGACCACAGACGGATTGTCACCAACCACTGAAGGGGCGTGCTTATCTGGTGTAACCACGAGCCTTGGTGGTAGCATAACACGAACTTATCCTGCCAACGATGACGAATACGCATGTCTATACAGAATACATACCCAAATTACTTCACCTTGTCCGCCGCCCTGAACCAGCAGGCGGTGGCGCTCACCGCCGCTGAAATGCACGGTTTAATCAGCGGTTTGCTGTGCGGCGGCAACAATGACGCCAGCTGGCGCACGCTGGTGCACGACCTGACCAATGAAGGCGTGGCGTTCCCTCAGGCGCTGAGCCAGCCGCTGCAGCAGGTGTATGATCTGATTCATGAGACGCTGAGCGATGATGAATTTATGTTCCAGCTGATGCTGCCCGAAGGCGAGGCGGTTACGGTGTTCGAACGCGCTGATGCTCTGTCCGGCTGGGTCAATCACTTCCTGCTGGGCCTCGGCATGATGCAGCCGAAGCTGGCGCAGGTGAAAGACGAGGTTGGCGAAGCCATTGACGATCTGCGCAGCATCGCGCAGCTGGGCTACGACGAAGACGAAGACCAGGAAGAGCTGGAGCAGTCGCTGGAAGAAGTAGCGGAATACGTCCGTATGGCGGCAATCCTCTGCTATAACGAATTCAACCGCCGTAAACCGACCGCGGTGGAAAACGTCAAACCTACATTGCACTAAAGATTCGTATCGACCGTGCGCTTCGGCCGACTTGATTTCAGGAGAAGGACATGACTCAGCAGGAATTTCAGAACCGCCGCCAGGCGCTGTTGGCGAAAATGGCGCGGGGCAGCGCGGCGGTGATCTTTGCCGCGCCGGAAGCAACGCGCAGTGCAGATTCAGAATATCCTTACCGCCAGAACAGTGATTTTTGGTATCTGACCGGTTTTAACGAGCCGGAAGCGGTGTTGATTCTGATCAAGAGCGATGAAACGCACAGCCATAGCGTATTGTTCAACCGGGTGCGCGATCTGACGGCTGAAATCTGGTTTGGCCGTCGTCTGGGGCAGGAAGCGGCGCCCGAAAGGCTGGGTGTCGATCGTGCGCTGCCGTTTGATGAAATCGATGAACAGCTGCATCTGCTGCTTAACGGCCTGGATGTGGTGTATCACGCGCAGGGCGAATATGCCTATGCGGACCGGATCCTCTACGCCGCGCTGGATAAGCTGCGCAAGGGCTTTCGCCAGAACTTCCAGGCGCCGGCCACCGTCACTGACTGGCGGCCGTGGCTGCATGACATGCGGCTGTTTAAATCGGCCGAAGAGCTGGCGGTAATGCGCCGCGCCGGGGAAATCAGTGCGCTGGCGCACACCCGCGCGATGGAAAAGTGCCGGCCGGGCATGTTCGAATATCAGCTGGAGGCGGAGATTCATCACGAGTTTACCCGCCTCGGCGCCCGCTACCCGTCGTATAACACCATCGTTGGCAGCGGTGAAAATGGCTGCATTTTGCATTACACCGAAAATGAAAGTGAGATGCGCGACGGCGATCTGGTGCTGATCGACGCCGGCTGTGAATATCAGGGCTATGCGGGCGATATTACCCGCACTTTCCCGGTCAACGGCAAATTCAGCGCGCCGCAGCGGGCGGTGTACGACATTGTGCTGGCGTCCCTCAACAAGGCGCTGGCGCTGTTCCGGCCGGGCACCAGCATCGGCGAAGTGAATGCGGAAGTGGTGCGCATTATGGTCACCGGTCTGGTGGAGCTGGGCGTGATGAAAGGCGAGGTTGAACAGTTGATTGCCGAACAGGCGCACCGCCAGTTCTTTATGCATGGCCTGAGCCACTGGCTGGGGCTGGATGTGCACGACGTCGGTCATTACGGTTCGCCAAACCGCGACCGGGTGCTGGAGCCGGGCATGGTGCTGACGGTGGAGCCGGGGTTGTATATCGCGCCGGATGCCGACGTGCCGGAAGCCTATCGCGGCATCGGCATCCGTATTGAGGACGATATCCTGATTACGCCGGACGGCAACGAGAACCTGACCGCCAGCGTAGTGAAAGACGCCGATGCGATTGAAGCGTTGATGGCGGCGGCAAGATAAGATGAGCGTAATTATCGTTGGCGGCGGGATGGCCGGAGCGACGCTGGCGTTAGCGCTGTCGTCGCTGACGCAGGGCAGGGTGCGCATTGACGTGGTTGAGGCCACGCTGCCGGGCGACCGGATGCATCCGGGGTTTGACGCGCGCGCCATTGCGCTGGCGCAGGGCACCTGTCAGCAGCTCAGCCGCATCGGCGTCTGGCCTGCGCTGCGCGACTGCGCGACGCCGATCTCGCAGGTGCACGTCAGCGATCGCGGCCACGCCGGCTTCGTCAATCTGTCGGCGCAGGACTATCAGGTCGAGGCGTTGGGGCAGGTGATCGAACTGTACGACGCCGGCCAGCGGCTGTTTGCCCTGCTGGAAAATGCGCCGGGCGTGACGCTGCACTGTCCGGCCAAAGTGATCGATGTGACGCGTAGCCGCGAGCAGGCCGAGGTGCTGTTGGATAACGGACAGCGCCTGAGCGGCCAGTTGATGGTTGCGGCGGACGGTTCGCGTTCCGCTCTGGCGCGCGCCTGCAATGTGCAGTGGCGGCAGCAGGACTACCCGCAGTTCGCCACTATCGCTAATGTGACCAGCGAGCAGGACCCGCAGGGCCGCGCTTTTGAGCGCTTTACCCGCCACGGGCCGCTGGCGTTGCTGCCGATGTCGCAGGGGCGCAGCTCTCTGGTCTGGTGTCATGACCGCGACGATCGTGAACGGGTGGACGGCTGGGACGACGCGCGTTTTCTGCAGGAACTGCAGCAGGCGTTCGGCTGGCGTCTGGGGCGGATGCTGCAGGTCGGCAAGCGCCACAGCTACCCGCTGAGTCTGTTGACCGCGCAGCAGCACGTTTCCCACCGTCTGGCGCTGGTGGGCAATGCGGCGCAGACGCTGCACCCGATCGCCGGGCAGGGTTTCAACCTGGGGCTGCGCGACGTGATGTCGCTGGCGGAAACCGTGGCGGAAGCGTCGCAGGCCGGCGAGGATCTCGGCGCCTACGCGGTGCTTGGCCGCTATCAGCAGCGGCGGCAGCAGGACCAGCAGGCAACCATCGGCGTGACCGACGGCCTGATCAAATTATTCGCCAACCGCTATGCGCCGCTGGTGGTTGGGCGTAATCTGGGCCTGATGGCGATGGAACATTTGCCCGTGGTGCGCGATGCCTTTGCCAAACGCACCCTGGGCTGGGTCGAGCGCTAGGCCGATGGCCGCGATGTCGCTCCCCGTTATTTAAGGCGTTTTTAAGGAATTAAGCAGCATGCAATCATTCGATGTGGTTATCGCCGGCGGCGGTATGGTGGGACTGGCGCTGGCCTGCGGCCTGCAGGGCAGCGGCCTGCGCGTGGCGGTGCTGGAGCACCGGCAGCCGGAGCAGGGCGTTCCGGAGCAGCTGGCGCTGCGCGTTTCCGCCATTAATGCGGCCAGCGAGCGCCTGCTGCAACAGATTGGCGTCTGGGACGATATTCTGCAGCTGCGCGCCAGCGCCTACAATGCGATGGAAGTATGGGACCGCGACAGCTTCGGTAAAATCGCCTTCCGCGGCGATGAGTGCGGCTTCAGCCATCTGGGCCACATTGTTGAAAACAACGTGATCCAGCAGGCGCTGTGGCGCAAGGCGCAGACGCTGTCGGACGTCACGCTGCTGACGCCGGCGGCGTTAAAACAGGTCGCCTGGGGTGAGAACGACGCCTTTATCACGCTGGAGGACGGCCGCATGCTCAGCGCACGTCTGGTGGTGGGCGCGGACGGCGCCAACTCCTGGCTGCGTCAGCACGCCGATATTCCGTTGACCTTCTGGGATTACCGCCACAGCGCGTTGGTCGCCACGATTCGTACCGAAGAGCCGCATCAGGCTACGGCGCGTCAGGTGTTTCACGGCGACGGCATTCTGGCCTTCCTGCCGTTTGGCGACCCACACCTGTGCTCGATCGTCTGGTCGGTGGCGCCGGAGGAGGCCGAACGGCTCAGCCAGCTGTCGCCGGAGGCGTTTAACCGCGAACTGAGCATGACCTTCGATATGCGTCTGGGGCGCTGTACGCTGGAAAGCGAACGGCTGACCTTCCCGCTGACCGGACGCTACGCCCGCAGCTTTGCCGGCCATCGTCTGGCGCTGGTAGGGGATGCGGCGCATACCGTACACCCGCTGGCCGGGCAGGGCGTCAACCTGGGCTTTATGGACGCCGCGGAGCTGATCGCTGAACTGAAGCGCCTGCAGCGGCAGGGCAAGGATATCGGCCAGCACCTGTATCTGCGGCGCTATGAGCGCCGCCGCAAGCACGGTGCGGCGGTGATGCTGGCCAGCATGCAGGGTTTCCGCGAACTGTTTGACGGCAACAATCCGGCCAAGAAGCTGCTGCGCGATGTCGGCCTGCGGCTGGCCGACAGCCTGCCGGGCGTCAAGCCGAAGCTGGTGCGTCAGGCGATGGGGCTGAATGACCTGCCGGAGTGGCTGACGTAAGGCTGCCGACGCGCGGTATCTTATTTAGCATCAGGGGGCGCTATCACGGCGCCCCTGTTTTTTAGGCCTTCAGTCATCAATTTTCCTTATATTACCCTTCATTTGAAATAATCTAATTTAACGCCCGATAACCCATTAGTTTTTATAATCCGATGTAAAAAAGGCAAAGGCTATAACTCCTTCTCTTACAGCGTGTTTGTTATATAACATCGGACATTTGCCGCTTTAATTGTTAATTTTGTGCCTTAAGACGCATTTTTCCAGTGAAAAACTCTGCACACTAACGCGACATTTTTCCTCCCGCGCACCGCGCTGAGCCTATTTTAACTTATGGTTAAAAACGACGTTCGGTGATAAGTTCGGGTAAAGGGTATCGTTTGCGTCGTGCTGATGGGCGCCTTTTTTTCGCCACGGTTTCGCACGGCATTTCAACCCCGGAATGTATTCCGCCAGCCGCCATGCGGCCGGCATGATGACGGGGACATTGTGGAAAGAGGGATAAGATGGCAAAGCAAACTCCACTGTATGAGCAGCACGTGGCATGCGGCGCTCGCATGGTCGATTTTCATGGTTGGATGATGCCGCTGCATTATGGCTCGCAGATTGATGAGCATCACGCCGTGCGTCAGGACGCCGGCATGTTCGATGTCTCCCACATGACTATTGTCGATTTGCACGGCGCCCGCACCCGGGAGTTCCTGCGCTATCTGCTGGCGAATGACGTCGCCAAACTGACCCAGCCCGGCAAGGCGCTGTATACCGGCATGCTGAACGCTTCCGGCGGCGTGATTGACGATCTGATTGTTTACTTCCTGACGGAAGACTATTTCCGCCTGGTGGTTAACTCCGCCACGCGCGACAAAGACCTGGCGTGGATTGAACAGCATGCCGCGCCGTATGGCGTAGAGCTGCAGGTGCGCGACGACCTGGCGCTGATCGCGGTGCAGGGGCCGCAGGCTAAAGAGCGCGCGGCCATTTTGTTCAATTCGGAACAACAGCAGGCGGTGGCCGGTATGAAACCGTTCTTCGGCGTACAGGCCGGCGAGTTGTTTATCGCCACTACCGGCTATACCGGCGAGGCCGGCTATGAAATCGCCTTGCCGACAGAGCAGGCGGCCGACTTCTGGCAGCGCCTGCTGGCGGCGGGCGTGAAGCCGGCCGGCCTCGGCGCGCGCGATACGCTGCGTCTGGAAGCCGGAATGAACCTTTATGGTCAGGAGATGGATGAAGGCGTATCGCCGCTGGCGGCCAATATGGGCTGGACCATCGCCTGGGAGCCGCAGGACCGTCAGTTCATCGGCCGCGACGTGCTGGAACAGCAGCGCGAGCAGGGCACCGAACAACTGGTCGGATTGGTGATGACGGAAAAGGGCGTATTACGTAATGAACTGCCGGTGCGTTTCACCGATGAAGCGGGCCAGACGCACGAAGGGGCGATTACCAGCGGGTCGTTCTCGCCGACGCTGGGCTTCAGCATCGCGCTGGCGCGGGTGCCGGCCGGCATCGGCGACCAGGCCATCGTGCAGATCCGCAACCGTGAAATGCCGGTGAAGGTCACCAAGCCCGGTTTTGTACGTGCCGGTAAGTCACTGATTGATTAATGATTGATTGATTTTATTTGAAGGAGCCGCGGGCGATGAGCAATGTACCAACTGAACTGAAATACGCCACCTCTCACGAGTGGGTGCGTAGCGAAGGCAATGGCGAATATGTGGTGGGTATCACCGAACACGCGCAGGAACTGCTGGGCGATATGGTATTTGTCGATCTGCCGGAAGTCGGCGCCACCGTTGCCGCCGGCGACGACTGCGCGGTGGCGGAGTCGGTGAAAGCCGCGTCCGACATCTATGCGCCAATCAGCGGTGAAATCATCGCGGTGAATGAAGAGCTGGACGGCTCGCCGGAGCTGGTCAACAGCGATCCTTACGCTGACGGCTGGCTGTTCCGCATCAAGGCCTCTGACGAAGCGGAGCTCGGCAAGCTGCTCGATGCCGCCGGTTATCAGGCGTCTATCGAAGAGTAATGGTTACCACGCCCCGCACGCTGACGCGTCGGGGCGTTTTAGTTATTAAGGCTACATCCCGTACCACGTAAGCATTCAGGAATTTGTCGCAATGACTCAGACACTCAGCCAACTTGAACACAGCGAAGCGTTCATTGAACGCCATATCGGCTCTTCTGCACAGCAACAGCAAGAGATGCTGGAGGCGGTGGGCGCCCGCTCGCTCAGCGCGCTGATCCAACAGATTGTGCCGGCAGATATTCAGCTGCCGGGGCCGCCGCCGGTTGGCGATGCGGTGACTGAACATCAGGCGCTGGCCGAACTGAAGGCGATCGCCGGCCAGAACCAGCGCTACAAATCCTATATCGGCATGGGCTACAGCTCGGTGCTGACGCCGCCGGTGATCCTGCGCAACATGCTGGAAAATCCGGGCTGGTACACCGCCTATACGCCGTATCAGCCGGAAGTGTCGCAGGGCCGTCTGGAAGCGCTGCTGAACTTCCAGACCGTGACGCTCGATCTGACCGGGCTGGATCTGGCCTCCGCCTCGCTGCTGGATGAGGCTACCGCCGCCGCCGAAGCGATGGCGCTGGCCAAGCGCGCCAGCAAGCTGAAAGGCGCCAACCGTTTCTTCGTCGCCGACGATGTGCACCCGCAGACGCTGGACGTGGTGCGTACCCGCGCCGAAACCTTCAACTTTGAGGTGATCGTCGATAAAGCGGAAAAAGTGCTGGAGCTGGAAGGAGTGTTCGGCGTGCTGCTGCAGCAGGTGGGCACCACCGGCGAGTTGCACGACTACGGCGCGCTGCTGGCCGAACTGAAATCCCGCAAAATCATCACCAGCGTGGCGGCCGACTTTATGGCGCTGGTGCTGCTGACCGCGCCGGGTAAGCAGGGCGCCGACGTGGTGTTCGGCTCCGCGCAGCGCTTCGGCGTGCCGATGGGCTATGGCGGCCCGCACGCGGCCTTCTTTGCCTGCCGTGATGAATTCAAGCGTTCGATGCCGGGCCGTATCATCGGTGTTTCCCGCGACGTTGCCGGCAATACCGCGCTGCGTATGGCGATGCAAACTCGCGAACAGCATATCCGTCGTGAAAAGGCCAACTCCAATATTTGTACCTCGCAGGTGCTGCTGGCCAATATCGCCAGCCTGTATGCGGTGTACCACGGGCCGCAGGGCCTGAAGCGCATTGCCGAACGTATCCACCGCCTGACCGATATTCTGGCGGCCGGGCTGCAGCAGGCCGGCCTGCAACTGCGTCACAACAGCTGGTTCGACACCCTGACGGTAGAGGTGAAAGACAAGGCGGCGGTGCTGGATCGCGCCCTGAGCTTCGGCCTGAACCTGCGCACCGATATTCACGGCGCGGTCGGCATCACGCTGGATGAGGCCACCTCACGTGAAGACGTGCAAACCCTGTTTGCGGTGCTGGCCGGTGACGGCCACGGGCTGGACATCGATGCGCTGGATGCGGCGGTCAGCGCGGCAAGCGCCTCCATTCCGGCGGCGATGCTGCGTCAGGAAGCGATCCTGACCCACCCGGTGTTCAACAGCTACCACAGCGAAACCGAAATGATGCGCTATATGCATCGTCTGGAGCGTAAGGATCTGGCACTGAACCAGGCGATGATCCCGCTGGGTTCCTGCACCATGAAGCTGAACGCCGCGGCGGAAATGATTCCGATCACCTGGCCGGAGTTCTCCGATATGCACCCGTTCTGTCCGCCTGAGCAGGCGACCGGCTACCAGGTGATGATCGGTCAGCTCTCCCAGTGGCTGGTGCAGTTGACCGGCTATGACGCGGTCTGCATGCAGCCGAACTCCGGCGCGCAGGGGGAATATGCCGGCCTGCTGGCGATTCGCCGTTATCACGAAAGCCGCAATGAAGCGGGGCGTCACGTGTGCCTGATCCCAAGCTCGGCGCACGGCACCAACCCGGCTTCCGCCCAGATGGCGGGCATGAGCGTGGTGGTGGTGGCCTGCGACAAGAATGGCAACATCGATCTGCACGATCTGCGCGTCAAGGCCGAACAGGCAGGCGCGGAGCTGTCATGCATTATGGTGACCTATCCGTCCACCCACGGCGTCTATGAAGAAACCATCCGTGAAGTGTGCCAGATCGTGCATCAGTTCGGCGGTCAGGTGTATCTGGACGGCGCCAACATGAACGCACAGGTCGGCATCACCACGCCGGGCTACATCGGTGCGGACGTTTCTCACCTCAACCTGCATAAAACCTTCTGTATTCCGCACGGCGGCGGCGGCCCGGGCATGGGGCCGATCGGCGTGAAAGCACATCTGGCGCCGTTTGTGCCCGGCCACAGCGTGGTGCAGATTGACGGCGTAACCACCCAGCAGGGCGCGGTGTCCGCCGCGCCGTTCGGCAGCGCGTCGATTCTGCCGATCAGCTGGATGTACATCCGCATGATGGGGGCGGAAGGCCTGAAGCAGGCCAGCCAGGTGGCAATCCTTAATGCCAACTACATCGCCACCCGTCTGAAGGATGCCTATCCGATTCTGTACACCGGCCGCGACCACCGCGTGGCGCACGAATGTATTCTGGATATTCGTCCGCTGAAAGAGGAAACCGGCATCAGCGAGATGGATATCGCCAAGCGCCTGATCGATTACGGCTTCCATGCGCCGACCATGTCGTTCCCGGTAGCGGGCACGCTGATGGTTGAGCCGACGGAGTCAGAAAGTAAGGTTGAGCTGGACCGCTTTATCGAGGCGCTGCTGTCGATTCGCGCAGAAATGGAGAGCGTGAAGCAGGGGGCATGGCCGCTGGACGATAACCCGCTGGTGAATGCGCCGCACGTGCAGGCCGAGCTGGTGGGCGACTGGCAGCACGCCTACAGCCGCGAGCTGGCGGTATTCCCGTCCGCTGCGGTGCGTGAGAACAAGTACTGGCCGACCGTGAAGCGTCTGGATGACGTTTACGGCGACCGCAACCTGTTCTGCTCCTGCGTGCCAATCGGCGAATATCAATAACGCATAAGCGAACGCTGAACATCAAGGGACACCGCATTATGCCGTGTCCCTTTTTTATTGCGACGGCTTAACAGCCGCAGAGCAGGTGAATATCCTCGGGGGTGCGGGCGAACAGTTCGGCGAGCAGCCGGCATCACCGCCCGGCAAACCGTTATGCATCGTGCAACAGCGCGCTACGGAAGGAGAGGATATGCGCCTGCGCCGCGCTTTCCGCCGCATCCGCATCCTGCTGCGCCAGCGCGGCGATAATCGCCCGGTGTTCGTCGATCACTTCCTGCATATGGCCCTGCCGGGACAGCGAGGTCGCCCAGAAGCGCTGGGCGCGTGCGTGCAGCACGCTGAGAATGTCCGCCAGCATGGCGTTGCCGGCGATCTGCGCCAGCGCCTGATGGAACTCATGATCCAGCGTCATCATGCGCACCCGATCGCGCGCCTGGCAGGCGGCTTCGATCTGCTGGTTGATGGCCTCCAGGCTGGCGATCTGCGGTGCGCTGGCGCGCTTGCTGGCCAGCCGCATACACAGCAGTTCATTGGCCAGCCGCACGTCAATCAGCTCCAGCGCATCGTCGATCGACAGCGGTGCCACCATCACGCCTTTACGCGGGATCACCTGCAGCAACCCTTCATTCGCCAGCCGGTGGATCGCCTGATTGATCGGCGTGCGCCCCATCGCCAGATCGTCCATCACCTGCGCCGTATTCAGGTACTCGCCGGGCTTATAGCTCAGCGTCACCAGTGCCTGTTTAAAGCGTCGGTAGGCCAGTTCGTTCTGCGACAGGCCGGCTTCCTCTACCGTCGGGAGTTCCCGGCGCTCTGCGTCAACGGTCTTCACACTTTGCTCCTGCAACCAGAAAGTTTTTAGACATAGTACACAAAAACATGGCACGGAAATCGCTTATTTAGCAACTGAAGATATAGTGAAATTTCACTGGAATTTAACACCAAGGAAACAGATGCCATGCAACTAACCTTCACTTTACCTGATTCGGCGGGGGCTGAGGCGCTGAATGTGGCGATCGATCATCTGGTGATCGCCGGCTGGACCGGGCGCGACCATGAGGCCATTTTGCACCATATCAGGGAACTGGCGGAGCTGGGCGTGCCCCAGCCGAGTGCAATTCCGCTGTTTTATCGCGTGGCGGCCAATCAGCTTAGCCAGTGCGACAGCGTTGAGGTGGTCGGCGGCGCCAGCTCCGGCGAAGCCGAACCGCTGATCTTCACCCACCGCGGCGAGCTGTATGTGTCGCTGGCTTCCGATCACACCGACCGTCAGCTGGAGGCGCACAGCGTCGCGCTGTCGAAGCAGCTTTGCGTCAAGCCGGTTGCCTCTGCGGCCTGGCCGCTGCATGAGGTGGCGCCGCACTGGGACAGCCTGATTCTGCGTTCCTGGATCCGCGAGGAGGGGGAGTTTCGTCTTTACCAGCAAGGCACGTTGGCCGGCCTGCGCACGCCGGGGGACTTGCTCGAACGTTATCTGGGCGGTGTGCAGACGCCGGAGTGTCTGACAATGCCGCAACCGCCGGAAGGGCTGGCGATGACCTGCGGCACCCTGGCGGCGATCGGCGGCATCCGTCCGGCGGCGGAGTTTCGTATGGAGCTGGTGGACGAAGTGCTGGGTCGCACCATCAGTCACGCTTATCGCAGCGTTGAATTACCGGTGGTGGCGTGATGGAAAACTGGACATTACGACAGGCCGCCGCCGCGCTCGCCAACGGCGATATCACCTCTGAACGGCTGACCGCCGCTGCGCTGGCGCGAATTGACGATCCGCAGGGGGAAGGAGCGCGAGCGTTTGTCCGCGTGTATCACGACTGGGC
The DNA here is from genome assembly GCF_014298095.1 of Serratia sp. JUb9. Taxonomy (NCBI): domain Bacteria; kingdom Pseudomonadati; phylum Pseudomonadota; class Gammaproteobacteria; order Enterobacterales; family Yersiniaceae; genus Serratia; species Serratia sp. JUb9. Next base: position 1,026,203 of record NZ_CP060416.1, read on the forward strand.
GCGGCGACAGGCGCAGGACGCCGACCGCCGGCGTGCGGCCGGGCAGCCTCTCTCTGCGCTGGACGGCGTGCCGGTGTCGGTTAAAGACCTGTTTGACGTGGAGGGCGAGGCCACTACCGGCGGATCACGGGCGCTGATGCAGGCGCCGGCGGCGCAGCGTCATGCGGCGGTGGTGGCGCGGCTGCTGCAGGGCGGCGCGGTGGTGATCGGCAAAACCAATATGACTGAATTCGCCTACTCCGGCCTGGGCATTAACCCGCATTACGGCACGCCGGCCAATCCGTGGCGGCGGGAGGAGCGGCGAATTCCCGGCGGTTCCTCGTCCGGCGCCGCGGTGGCGGTCAGCGACGGCATGGGCTTTGGCGCGATTGGCAGCGATACCGGCGGCTCGGTGCGCATTCCGGCGGCGTTCTGCGGCCTGACCGGCTATAAGCCCAGCGCCAGCCGCATAGACATGACGGGCGTGCAGCCGCTGTCGCCGTCGCTGGACTCCGTCGGCGTGATTGCCCACGGTCTGGCGGACTGCATCGCGCTGGATGGGCTGATTGCGCGGCAGCCGTTGCTGCCGACCGCCCAGCCGTTGGCGCAGGCGCGCTTTGCGCTGCCGCAGACGCTGGCGATGGATGAACTGGACGAGACGGTGTCCGCGGCGTTTCAGCGTGCGCTGCGGCGGCTGGCGCAGGCGGGCGCGCGGATTGACGCCCTGCCTTGCGATGAGTTTGCCGAACTGGCGGCGATCAACGCGGCCGGCGGCTTTACCGCGCTGGAGTCCTGGCAGTGGCACCAGACGCTGATTGCCGAGCAGGCGGCGGCTTACGACCCGCGGGTGCTGTCGCGCATCCGACGTGGTGCGGCGCTGGGCGAGCAGGACGGCCGCCGGCTGCGGGAGCAGCGGCTCGACTGGCAGCGGCGGGTGGCCGGTTCGCTGCAGGGCTACCACGCGTTGCTGATGCCCAGCGTGCCGTTTGTCGCGCCGACCATCGCCGAGCTGGAGGCCGATGAGGCGCACTACTTCCGGATCAACGGCGCCGCGCTGCGTAACCCTTCAATCATTAATTTCCTGGACGGCTGCGCGGTGTCGTTGCCGATTCAAGCGCCGGGCGAAGCGCCGGTAGGGCTGATGGTCGCCGGTCTGGCGCAGCAGGATGAGGCGCTATTGGGCTGGGCGCTGTCCGTTGAGCGCTGTCTGGCCGGCGCGTAATTTCCGGCGGGCCCGCCCGCCTCATAATGAGCTAACAGGAGAGTCCCATGACCGGAACCCCGAACGGAATGCTGTTTGTTGCAACCGATGTCGCCGCGCAGGATGAGGCGGATTTCAATCGCTGGTATGACCGTGAACACGTGGAAGAGCGGGTGCGCATCGACGGTTTTTTAAGCGGCGCGCGCTATCAGGCGCTGGAGGGCGGACGCAAATACCTGGGCCTGTATAAAACCGTCTCGCTCGACAGCTTTACCTCTGCGGCCTATCACGCGGCGTTTACCCGGCAAACGCCGTGGTCGGTAGCCAGCCTGGATAAAATGGTGGACCCGATGCGGCGGGTATGCGCCGTGGCGGCGGTCACCGGCTTTGGCTGCGGCAGCCACCTCGGCGTGATAACGCTTCCGGCGGAAGACGCCGCCGTGCTAACGCCGCGCGTTTCCCAACTGGGGGAAATGCTGTCCGCCGAGGCCGGGTTTGTCTGCAGCAGCCTGCTGCTGCCGGACGCGGCGCTCAGCACGCCGCTGCCGAAAGAAGCGCCGGATAACCGCACGCTGTCACCGATGCTGCTGATTGAAAGCAGTAGCGCCGAAGCTGGCGAGCGTCTTAACGCGCTGGCCTGTCAGCAGTTGAATATCGCCGCAGATGCCGTGCTGCGTTACGCCCTTGGCTGGCAACTTACCGCACAGGAGCTGAAATCATGAGCACCTCAACCACCGATACGCCGCTCGATAGCGCAGCAGCGCACAGCGAGGCTGCGCCGAACACCGGCAAACTGGCGGCGGCCAGCTCCATCGGCACCGCGCTGGAATGGTACGACTTCACCGTTTACAACATTATGGCGGCGCTGATTTTTAATCACGTTTTCTTCCCTTCCTTCGACCCGCTGGTCGGCACCATACTGGCGTTTTCCACCTATGCGGTCGGCTATGTGTCGCGGCCGATCGGCGGTATGGTGTTCGGCCATCTGGGCGACGTGCTCGGCCGACGCTTTGTGCTGGTCACCACGCTGCTGATCATGGGCGCCACCACCGCGCTAATGGGCATGCTGCCTGGTTACGCCAGCTGGGGCATCTGGAGCCCGCTGCTGCTGGTGACGCTGCGCTTTATTCAGGGTATTGCGCTGGGCGGCGAGTGGGCCGGGGCGGTGCTGCTGGCGATGGAGCACGGCAAACCGCAACAGCGCGGGCGCAACGCGTCGTTTGCCCAGGTTGGCCCCTCCTGCGGGACGCTGGTGGGCACCGGGTTTATCACCGTGGTGACGCTGGCGATGTCGGCGGAGGACTTCCAGCAGTGGGGCTGGCGCATACCTTTTCTGTTGAGCCTGGCGCTGGTGGCGTTCGGCCTGTGGCTGCGGCGCGGCGTGGGCGAGACGCCGGCGTTTCTGCAACTGGCGGCGAACCGCGATGTGACGCACGCGCCGCTGCGTGAAGTCTTCAGCCACTATAAACGCCCGCTGCTGATCGCCGGCGGCTCGCGTATCGGTTCCGACGTGCTGTACGCGCTGGTGGTGGTGTTTACACTGACCTATGTCACTACGGTGCTGAACCTGCCGCGGCCGCTGGCGCTGGCCGCCACCATGCTGGGGGCGGTGGGCAATGCCATTACGGTGCCGCTGTTCGGTGCGCTGTCCGATCGTCTGGGACGGCGCCCGGTGTATATCGGCGGCGCGCTGGCGGCAATCGTCTGGGCCTTTGTGTTCTTTGTGCTGCTGGACAGCACGCAGCCGGTGCTGATTTGTCTGGCGGTGGTGGTGGGACTGCTGATTCATGCGGCGATGTACGGCCCGCAGGCGGCGTTTGTCACTGAACAGTTTCCGACGCGGGTGCGCTATGCCGGCTCGTCGCTGGCCTATACGCTGGCGGGGATTGTCGGCGGCGGCTTTGCGCCGCTGATTATCACATCGCTGTTTAAATCGTATGACAGCACGCTGGCGATCTCGGCCTATGTGACCCTGACGCTGCTGATCACCCTGTGGGCGGTGTTGGCGGCCAAGGAGACCGCCCATAAGCCGTTGTAACATCAACGCCGGGCGCAGGCCCGGCGCTTTATCACTTCAGCCAGCCTTTACGCTGCGCGTCCTGCAGATGGTGCAGCAGATGTTGCCACAGCTCCGGATAGACCTCGGCAATCATCTCGTTGCGCGATAGCACCTGCTCCAGCGAGATGCCGTTCTCCACCCAGCTTTGCCCCTCATTATGCAGGTTCATCAGCATCGGCATGGTGCGGTCCAGCACCAGCGCAAAGCGCGCGTCGGCGGTTTCGGCATCTTCATATTCCTGCCATAAAGCGGTGAAATACTCGCGCTGTGGCTCCGGCAGCATGCCGAACAGGCGGCGCGCGGCGGCGACCTCCTGATCGTGAATGGCGGCGCGGGCGGCCAGGTCGTACACCAGCACGTCGCCGGCGTCGATCTCGACGATATCATGCAGCAGCGCCATCTGAATCACGCGCTGGATATCAACGTCCTTACCGGCGTAGGGCGCCAGGCTCATGGCGGCGATGGCAAAGTGCCAGCTGTGCTCGGCGGAGTTTTCCTGACGCTGGGTGCCCAGCACTTTGGTGCGGCGCTGAACGCTCTTGAGTTTGTCGATTTCCATCAGGAACCGGATGACTTCGGTCATGGCGCCAAATTCTAATGCGGGTACGGCAGATGACATGGTACAGCCTCGGTGTAGGTGACGTTAAAACCCAGCGATTGTAGACCAGCGGCGGGGGGATTTCGATATTTTCAGCATGTTACAAGCGTTCACATTTTTATTTTAGCGTACACGTGTACACTGGAATTATTCTCAGTTAAGCTGCTTTTGCGTTAATTTCACGCAATGCAGGCGTTTTTGAGGGCTGGAATATTATGGATAAAACGGACGTGGCGAAAGCCGGGACGCAGGCGGACAAGACGGCGAAATCGGCCTATCCGTGGGCGGAAGAGATCGCCAACAGCGTCAGTCACGGTATTGGTCTGGTTTTTGGCATTGTCGGCCTGGTGCTGCTGCTGGGGCAGGCTATCGACACCGGCGCCGGGGCGACGGCGATCACCAGTTATAGCCTGTACGGCGGTAGCATGATCCTGCTGTACCTGGCCTCAACGCTGTACCACGCCATTCCTCATCAGAAGGCCAAACACTGGCTGAAAAAATTTGACCACTGCGCCATTTACCTGCTGATTGCCGGCACCTATACGCCTTTCCTGCTGGTGGGGCTGGGGTCGCCGCTGGCGCGCGGGCTGATGGCGGTCATCTGGGGCATGGCGCTGCTCGGCGTGCTGTTCAAACTGGCGTTTGCCCATCGCTTTGAAGCGTTGTCGCTGGTGACCTATCTGACTATGGGCTGGCTGTCGCTGATCGTCATCTATCAATTGGCGACGCGGCTGGATATCGGCGGCGTGACGCTGTTGGCGGTCGGTGGGGTGGTGTACAGCCTGGGAGTGATTTTTTACGCCTCCAAGCGCTGGCGCTTCGGGCACGCCATCTGGCACGCTTTTGTGCTGGGCGGCAGCGTATGCCACTTTATGGCGATTTATCTCTACGTCTGATGATTGCCGCCCGGCCGTGCTGCCGGGCGGCGAAGGTTACTTCTCTTCTGCCAGCGAGTAAGGCAGCGGCATAATGCTGAGTTCGCCGCCGGCGTCCTCGCGCAGCCGCAGCTTGCTGTCCGCCGCCAAATCGTTATTCAGCACCGCCTGCACCCACAGCGTACCGTCGGCCAACTGGCTGGCGGCCAGCACGGTGCCGGTACGGCGCCAGTTTTCCCCCAGCTGCAGTTCCAAATCGTCCGCAGCGGCCGGCACCCGGCTGCCTTTCCCGGCCAGCCAGTACAGCGCGCGTTTGTTGGCGCCGCGGAATTTGGCGCGCGCCACCATTTCCTGGCCGGTATAACACCCTTTGCTGAAGCTGATGCCGTCCAGCGCCTGCAGGTTGGTGGCCTGCGGGATCAGCTGCGCGCTGGTGGCCGCGTCGATGATCGGATAGCCGGCTTCAATATCCAGCGTCAGCCATTGGCGGCTGTCGTTTTGTTCGGCCTGCTGCTGCAGACGGCTGACCAGCTGTTCGGCGACCGCCGCGCTGGTCACCAGCAGGAAGCGTTCTGCCGGCTGGCTGAAGTGCAGCAGCGTGGTGTCGCCGTCCTGCGCCACCGGATTCTGTGCATCGGGTAACTGGCTGAAGACGTCCGCCAGGGCGGCGCGCGCCTGGAAGCCGGCCACGCCGAGCAGCACTGCATCGTTGTCGGCGGCGATGGTCACTTTTGAGAACACCGCGTATTTTTTGATCTCTGCCAACTGGCTGTCCAGCAGGCTGCGGCGTTCCAGATAGGCGAAGCCTTCACCGCGCCGGAACAGGCGCAGGTTGCTCCACATTTTGCCCTTGGCGTCGCAGTGCGCGCAGAGAACGTGCCGATCGTCCGCCAGCGCCTCAACGTCGGCGGTAACCTGCCCCTGGAGATATTTCACCGTGTCGGGGCCATTCATCGTCACCAGCGCCCAGTCTTCCAGAGAAATCAGCGTCAATGGCAGATGGGAAGAGGCGGAAGGCTGACGAGGTGGAAAAGGAGTTGTGAACGTCATAGTCGGTTCCTGATTAACGTTATACCCGGCCGCGCTGCCGCTTTAATGATTCCGGGTATCCGGCTTACCTGAAGGCGTAGACCTACCATGGTAAAAGAGGGCGCAGGCTTTGCAAACAGTTATTCCGCCGCAGCGCTTTTTTTGCTATTTCGCGCTAACATTCTTCCCGCCGTGTATGTCAAATTGTTACTCTATACGCTTATGGCTCGTGCTACTCTTGCACATCGCTCGTGAGCCGACGGAATTATATTGCGCGTGTGTTGCCATACGGTGTGTCGGTTGAACCCTACGCTGGCTTTGCCACGCTGAACAGAGGTTGGTCATAACAACATGGATATTAATAACAAAGCGCGTATTCACTGGGCTTGCCGCCGTGGAATGCGTGAGCTGGACATCTCCATCATGCCGTTTTTCGAGCATGAGTACGATTCATTGAGCGAAGAGGATAAGGCGCTGTTCGTGCGTTTGTTGCAGTGTGACGATCCCGATCTGTTTAACTGGCTGATGAATCATGGCGCCCCGCAGGACGCTGAATTGCAAAGAATGGTGACGCTGATCCAGACGCGAAATAAAGACCGTGGCCCAGTGGCGATGTGATGTCCGCATCTCCTGGTGTACTCAGCTTATCTCGTTGTTGGCGCATGGCGCGCTGATATTGCTGATCCTGATTTCGCCGTGGCCGGAGAGTTACGATCCGGTCTGGCTGTTGCTGCTGACGCTGGTGGTTTTTGAATGTATTCGCAGTCAGACGCGTATCGCATCGCGCCAGGGGGAGCTGCGTCTGCTCTCTGCGCCGCAGCGGGTAATCTGGCAAGGCAAGGAGTGGCGGCTGGTCCGGCGCCCATGGATGCTGCGCTATGGCATGCTGCTGACGCTGCAGGCGAGCGGAAAGCGTAAACGCCGGCGGCTGTGGCTGGCGTCGGACTGCATCAGCAGCGCGGAGTGGCGGCAGTTGTGCCAGCGGATGCGGCTGGTCAAGGATGAATCTGAAGGCTGAATTTGAGGGGCGCAGAGGCGCCCCGGACGTTTACAGCAGCGGCTCCATTTCCAGTAGGATCTGTTCGCACCATTGCTGCAGCCGATCTTCGCTCATTTCATATTGATTGACGTCATCCAGCGCCAGGCCGACAAAATGTTTGCCGTCGGCGGCCAGCGGTTTCGGGCTGGTGAATTCAAAGCCTTCGGTAGGCCAGAAGCCGATAAACTGTACGCCGAGCGGTTTGAGGTGATCGTGCAGCATGCCCAGCGCGTCGAGGAACCACTCGCCGTAGCCGAACTGGTCGCCCATGCCGTACATAGCGACGATTTTACCTTTAAGGTCGAGCGTGGCGATTTGCGGCCAGACCGCTTCCCAGTCCTCCTGCAGTTCGCCGAAGTCCCAGGTCGGGATGCCAAGAATCAGTACGGAATAGTCTTCCATCAGAGTGGGGGAGACGTCTTTCAGATTATGCAGGTCGACCAGATCCTCACCCAGAATTTCACGGATTTTTTCCGCCGCCATTTCGGTGTAGCAGGTGCTGGAGCCGTAAAACAGACCAATCTTCATGTTTAAACCGTTATGTTGCCGTTCATGGAATTGCAACCAGTGTACCATAAGGCATAATGCCGCAGGTTGAATCAAATCAAGAGGGGTTGGCGTGCAACAGCAGGAGAATGCGCTGGTTGAGCAATTTTTAGATGCGCTGTGGCTGGAACGTAATCTGGCTGAGAATACGCTCGCCTCTTACCGTCTGGATCTGCAGGCGCTGACGGCCTGGCTGGCCGGACGTGACCGCACCTTGCTGGACGCCGAGGCGCTGGATCTGCAGGCGTTTCTGGCCGAACGGGTGGAGGGCGGCTATAAGGCGAGCAGTTCGGCGCGGTTGCTGAGCGCTATGCGGCGGCTGTTCCAATACCTGTACCGGGAAAAACAGCGCGCCGACGACCCGACCGCGCAGCTGGCGTCGCCCAAGCTGCCGCAGCGCCTGCCGAAAGATCTGAGCGAGGCGCAGGTCGATGCGCTGCTGCAGGCGCCGTGCGTCGATCAGCCGCTGGAGCTGCGCGACAAGGCGATGCTGGAAGTGCTGTACGCCACCGGCCTGCGGGTGTCCGAACTGGTCGGCCTGAGCATCAGCGACGTCAGCCTGCGACAGGGCGTGGTGCGGGTGATCGGCAAGGGCGACAAAGAGCGGCTGGTGCCGCTGGGCGAAGAGGCGGTGTACTGGATTGAGAACTACCTTGAGCACGGCCGTCCGTGGCTGGTGAACGGACAGGCGCTCGACGTGCTGTTCCCCAGCCAGCGCTGCAAGCAAATGACCCGGCAGACCTTCTGGCATCGAATCAAACACTATGCGATCCTAGCCGGCATCGACAGCGAACGTCTGTCTCCGCACGTGTTGCGCCACGCGTTCGCCACCCATCTGCTGAACCATGGCGCAGATTTACGTGTCGTACAAATGTTGCTGGGGCATAGCGACCTCTCCACGACGCAAATTTACACGCATGTAGCAACCGAACGACTGAAACAGCTACATCAACAGCATCATCCGCGCGCCTGATGCGCCGGGTTCGAAAGGAATGGAAGAATGAAAAAAGGTTTAATGCTGCTTTCCCTGCTGGTGGCTTCGGTGACCGGTTCCGCACATGCCGATGATGCGGCGATCAAATCGGCGCTGGGCAGCCTGGGTATCAAGCAGGCTGACGTACAGCCATCCCCGGTGGCGGGGCTGAAAACCGTGCTGACCGACAGCGGCGTGCTGTACGTGTCCGAAGACGGTAAACACGTGCTGCAGGGGCCGCTGTATGACGTCAGCGGCAAAGAGCCGGTTAACGTGACCAATAAACTGCTGGGCGGCAAGCTGGACGCGCTGAAAGATCAGATGATTGTCTACAAGGCAGCGAAGGAAAAACACGTGATCACCGTGTTTACCGATATCACCTGCGGCTACTGCCACAAACTGCATCAACAGATGAAAGAGTACAACGATCTGGGTATCACCGTGCGTTATCTGGCGTTCCCGCGTCAGGGGTTGAACTCCCAGGCGGAGAAAGACATGCAGTCTATCTGGTGCACCGCCGATAAAGCCAAAGCGTTTGACGCGGCGATGAAGGGCGACGCGGTGTCACCGGCGACCTGTAAAACCGATATCAGCAAACATTACGAGCTTGGCGTGCAGTTCGGCATCCAGGGTACGCCGGCGATCATCCTGCAAAACGGCATGGTCATCCCGGGCTATCAGGGACCGAAAGAGATGGCGGCGATGCTGGACGCGCATCAGGCCGCCCTGCAAGCCGGTGGTTAATCACCGGTGAGTATGATCAAAACGCAATTACGCCGCCGTGAGGCGGCAAGCGACGCGCAACTGCCCGCACAATTGCACCCTTTGCTGCGCCGGCTGTACGCGCTGCGCGGGGTCAGTGAAGAGCGGGAGCTGGAACGCAGCGTCAAAGGCATGCTGCCGTGGCAGCAGCTGGACGGCATCGATACGGCGGTGGATATTCTGCAGCAGGCGCTGGCGGACGGCCGGCGCATCATGATCGTCGGCGATTTTGACGCCGACGGCGCCACCAGTACCGCGCTGACGGTGCTGGCGCTGCGCAGCATGGGCGGCGGTGACGTGCAGTATCTGGTGCCGAACCGCTTTGAGGACGGCTACGGCCTGAGCCCGGAAGTGGTGGAGCAGGCGGCGGCGCGCGGTGCTGAGCTGATCGTCACCGTGGATAATGGCATCTCTTCCCATGCCGGCGTCGATGTGGCGCACGAGAAAGGCATGCAGGTGCTGGTGACCGATCACCACCTGCCGGGTGAGACGCTGCCGGCGGCCGAGGCGATCGTCAACCCTAACCTGCGTGGCTGCATATTCCCGTCGAAGGCGTTGGCCGGCGTCGGCGTTGCTTTCTACCTGATGCTGGCGCTGCGCGCCCGGCTTCGCGACAGCGGCTGGTTCGAACAGCGTGCGCTGGCCATGCCGAATCTGGCTGAACTGCTGGATCTGGTGGCGTTAGGCACCGTGGCCGACGTGGTGCCGCTCGACGCCAATAACCGTATTCTGGTGTATCAGGGGCTTAACCGCATCCGCGCCGGTAAGTGCCGTCCCGGCATCCGCGCGCTGCTGGAAGTGGCCAACCGCGAGGCGCGCAATCTGGCGGCCAACGATCTGGGCTTTGCCCTCGGCCCGCGGCTGAATGCGGCGGGACGTCTGGATGACATGTCGATCGGCGTGGCGTTACTGCTGAGCGATGATATTGCGCAGGCCCGTATGCTGGCCAACGATCTGGACGCATTGAACCAGACGCGTCGCGAGATAGAGCAGGGCATGCAGGCCGAAGCGCTGCAGCTGTGCGACCAGTTGGAGCGCAGCAGCACGGCCCTGCCTTACGGGCTGGCCATGTACCACCCGGAGTGGCATCAGGGCGTGGTCGGCATTTTGGCCTCGCGCATCAAAGAGCGTTTTCACCGCCCGGTGATCGCGTTCGCGCCGGCGGGCGACGGCATTCTGAAAGGCTCCGGCCGTTCGATTGCCGGCCTGCATATGCGTGATGCGTTGGAGCGGCTGGACACGCTGAATCCCGGGCTGATGATGAAGTTCGGCGGGCACGCGATGGCCGCCGGTCTGTCGCTGGAAGAGGCGCGCTTTGACGAGTTTCGCCAGCGCTTTGGCGAGCTGGTGGGCGAGTGGCTCGACCCGACGATGCTGGAGGGCGTTATCTGGTCTGACGGCGAACTGGCGATGCAGGAGCTGACGCTGGAGACGGCGGAGCTGCTGCGCGAAGGCGGGCCGTGGGGGCAGGCGTTCCCGGAACCGACGTTCGACGGCAAGTTCCGCATTCTGCAGCAGCGGCTGGTGGGCGAGAAGCACCTCAAGCTAATGGTAGAGCCGCTGGGCGGCGGCCCGCTGCTGGACGGCATTGCGTTTAACGTGGACACCACGCTGTGGCCGGACAGCAGCGTGCGCGAAGTGGAACTGGCCTATAAGCTGGACGTTAACGAGTTCCGCGGCAACCGCAGCGTACAGTTGCTGATTCAGCACCTGTGGCCGTACTGACGGCAGCCAAAAGATAGCATTCAGGGGTGCCGCGCGGCGCCCTTATTTTTCCCTGGATAAACGCTATAAACTGTGCTCTGGATCCGTTAGAATTAACGGTTCTATGGCGATTGGGTCGCCTATATTCTCTCTGGTTCACGCCGCATTGCGCCGGTTCCCTTGCCGGGGGATATACAACCTCTAACGAAAGAACGCGAAAAATCATGTTTGAAATTAATCCGGTAAAAAACCGTATTCAGGACCTGTCTGAGCGTACCGCCGTTCTTAGGGGGTATCTTTGACTATGATGCCAAGAAAGAACGCCTGGAAGAAGTAAACGCCGAGCTGGAGCAGCCGGACGTCTGGAACGAGCCTGAGCGCGCACAGGCGCTGGGTAAAGAACGTTCGGCGCTGGAAGCCATCGTTGAGACAATCGACAGCCTGAAACAGGGCGAAGAAGACGTTAACGGCCTGCTGGAGCTGGCAGTTGAAGCCGACGATGAAGAAACCTTTAACGAAGCCGTGGTTGAGCTTGATCAACTGATCGTCAAGCTGGAACAGCTAGAATTCCGTCGTATGTTCTCCGGCGAATACGACAGCGCCGACTGCTATCTGGACATTCAGGCCGGGTCAGGCGGTACTGAGGCGCAGGACTGGGCCAGCATGCTGCTGCGCATGTACCTGCGCTGGGCCGAAGACAAGGGCTTTAAAACAGAAATTATCGAAGAGTCTGACGGTGACGTTGCGGGGATTAAATCCGCCACCATCAAGATTATCGGCGACTACGCATTCGGCTGGTTGCGTACTGAAACCGGCGTTCACCGCCTGGTGCGCAAGAGCCCGTTTGATTCCGGCGGCCGTCGTCATACCTCGTTCAGTTCGGTGTTCGTTTACCCGGAAGTGGATGACGATATCGATATCGACATCAATCCGGCGGATCTGCGCATCGACGTTTACCGCGCTTCCGGTGCGGGCGGCCAGCACGTCAACAAAACCGAGTCTGCGGTGCGTATTACCCACCTGCCGACCAACATCGTGGTGCAGTGCCAGAACGACCGCTCACAGCATAAAAACAAGGATCAGGCATTCAAACAGCTGAAGGCGAAGCTGTATGAATACGAGATGCAGAAGAAAAATGCTGATAAGCAGGCGATGGAAGACAACAAATCCGATATCGGCTGGGGCAGCCAAATCCGCTCTTACGTGCTGGATGACTCCCGGATCAAGGATTTGCGCACCAGCGTAGAAACGCGTAACACGCAGGCCGTATTGGATGGCGACCTGGATAAATTCATTGAGGCAAGTTTGAAAGCCGGGTTATGAGGAACAAAAATGTCTGAGCAACAACCACAGGGCGCCGATCAGGCGTCGGATCTCAATAACGAGCTGCAGTCACGTCGTGAAAAACTGGCGGCGCTGCGCGAGAACGGCATTGCGTTCCCGAATGATTTCCGTCGTGACACCACGTCCGACAAGCTGCACGCAGAATATGACAGCAAAGACAACGAAGAGCTGGAAGCGCTGGGCGTAGAAGTGACCGTCGCCGGGCGTATGATGACCCGCCGTATCATGGGCAAAGCCTCCTTCGTTACGCTGCAGGACGTTGGCGGCCGCATTCAGCTGTACGTCGCGCGCGACGACCTGGCGGAAGGCGTCTACAACGAACAGTTCAAGAAGTGGGACCTGGGTGATATTCTCGGTGCGCGCGGCAAGCTGTTTAAAACCAAAACCGGCGAGCTGTCTATCCACTGCACCGAACTGCGTCTGCTGACCAAGGCGCTGCGTCCGCTGCCAGACAAGTTCCACGGCCTGGCCGATCAGGAAACCCGCTATCGTCAGCGCTACCTGGATCTGATTGCCAACGAAGAATCTCGCCACACCTTCAAGGTGCGTTCGCGCATCATGTCCGGCATCCGCAACTTTATGGTGGGCCGCGACTTTATGGAAGTGGAAACCCCGATGATGCAGGTGATCCCGGGCGGTGCCTCCGCGCGTCCGTTTATCACCCACCACAACGCGCTGGACATCGATATGTACCTGCGCATTGCGCCGGAGCTGTATCTGAAGCGTCTGGTGGTCGGCGGTTTTGAGCGCGTTTTCGAGATCAACCGCAACTTCCGTAACGAAGGCGTATCGCCTCGCCATAACCCTGAGTTCACCATGATGGAACTCTATATGGCGTATGCGGATTACAAAGACCTGATTGAGCTGACCGAGTCGCTGTTCCGTACGCTGGCGCAGGACGTGCTGGGCACCACCAAGGTGCCATACGGCGATGAAGAGTTCGACTTCGGCAAGCCGTTTGAAAAACTGACCATGCGTGAGGCGATCAAGAAGTATCGTCCTGAAACCGACATGGCGGACCTGGATGATTTCGATAAGGCGAAGGCGATTGCCGAGTCTATCGGCATCAAGGTAGAGAAGAGCTGGGGTCTGGGCCGCGTAGTGACCGAGATCTTTGAAGAGACGGCGGAAAGCCATCTGATTCAGCCGACCTTCATCACCGAATACCCGGCGGAAGTTTCCCCGCTGGCGCGCCGTAACGACGAGAACCCGGAAATTACCGACCGCTTTGAGTTCTTTATCGGCGGCCGTGAAATCGGCAACGGCTTCTCCGAGTTGAATGACGCAGAAGATCAGGCGCAGCGTTTTGCTGACCAGGTTGCCGCGAAGGATGCCGGCGACGACGAAGCGATGTTCTACGACGAAGACTACGTGACCTCTCTGGAACACGGTCTGCCGCCGACCGCTGGTCTGGGCATCGGTATCGACCGTATGGTGATGCTGTTTACCAACAGCCACACCATCCGCGACGTTATCCTGTTCCCGGCAATGCGTCCGACGGCCAAGTAATCGGCCGCAGCCTTAATCAACCGGTGCGGGTGACCGCGCCGGTTTTTTTATGCGCAGCGCATGTTCAGAATAACTAACTGCTTAAAACATCGGCAGTTATGCGTTAACTCCGCTTGCCCGCCGCCAAGAAGCGGTTATAATGCCAAACGCACACCTAAGCGGGTGTAGTTCAATGGTAGAACGGCAGCTTCCCAAGCTGCATACGAGGGTTCGATTCCCTTCACCCGCTCCACGCATTTCTGTTAACACCTTTTCGGTATAAATCAGTAAGTTAGGAAGTGGTTGAATGTTCAGGTACCCGTAAAGGTATCCCAAGGAATTACCCATCGCTGTTACGGCTTGATGTGTGGTTCTGGGAGCATATCAAACCGCTGGCAGTAGTTCTACGCCTCAAACTGCGATAGATGAACTTGAACGGCGATGCCGCACCACCGGCTTTAAACTCTCCCAAAACATAGCGCACCGCAGCATTTAGCCCCGATGCCCCTTCACAGGGATAAACAGGCTCAAGTGATAAGCACCGGTAGCGAAAGATCCGGCTCTATCTCCGGCTGGCCCACGGTTCCGTTAGGATGCACGGGCGACCTGATAACGATGGAGCGCTATGATAATATGATGCTGTCGCTGACGCTCCGCTGTTTAGGTATCACTAACCGGGGCTTTATGGATTGTATTGTCTATCTGAAATGCAACAATATAGAATATGAGACATTAGGAATTTAGAGTAACGACAGTTATCTTTGAGGAAAATTATGGATATCCCTTTCCCATTTGTTTATAAATTCTCTACCCTTAATATAAATTCCCTATCAGCCCTCGCTGAAGGGAAAGCGTGGTTTTCTAAACTTGCTGATTTCAACGATCCATTTGAAGGACAATTTATACTAAATCCGCCGGACTTAAAGAACGAGCGAGAAAGATTTTTTGAACACTTAGCTAAAAACATCCCAAACTACCCGCTCACCGAACCGGTATTAGAAACAATACGGAAGAAATACCTTAATTCTCCGCAGGAGTTTGATAGAACAATTACAAGCATTGTGGATACTACTTATAGGCGATTTTATGAAAGTTATTTAAATATAGGTGCTTATTGCCTAGCTAGTGATATCCCTGATGTAGCTGCATCTCATGTTAGCAATGTGATGATGTGGTCACACTATGCTGATGGTATGAAAGGGTTCTGCATAAAATACAACCCCAACAAACTCATTAATTCTTTAAATGAACTTAATGACGACAAATTTTACTGGGCAAAGGTTGAATACCAAGACAATAAACACACAGTAGACTTTTATGATTCAATGGATCTGGAAAATCATGCGACGATCCGAGCAATCCAAACAAAACATACAGGTTGGGAATATGAGTACGAATGCCGATTATTAACAAATAATTCAGGGCTTTATAAGTACTCGCACAATGCTATTGAATGTATTTACATCGGAAGTAAAATGCCTGCTCCCCATGAGAAAATATTACTTGATATATGTGCAGTAAATCTCCCTGATGTAGATATTTTCAAGGTGAGGACACATCAGGGTGGTTATGCTGTAGAGTTAGGTAGATACCAAAAATATAAATAATCACGATAATTATTATTCCCAATGTATGTTCTATGCGCACTGGGATTTTATTTCACTCACGCGACTCCCTCCCTCCACCCTGACAGCCTGCATTGTCCCCCGTACCCCTCCCGCTCTGGCAGCGCCCAGAGTCGGGACAGAGCACCCTCCTGCACCTTCAGCACCAGCGCCTGATTCTGCTCCGACAGGTCAGCAGCGAGGCGCAGGGCGTCGTGCATAGTCTGAGGCACCTTGAACCCACCGAACTGCTGAGCGCCCTGCTCAAGCTCGCGCAGGCGGTCAAGCACTCGCATTCGCAGCACAGCGCTGTATCCGGTGAGCAAGCGTTCGACGTACTGGCGAGGTAAGCGGAACTCGCGCTGCTCCCGGTTTCGTGCGTCTCGGCAGATGCCCTCAAATCTGAGGGTATACCCTGATTACATAACCAGTACCAATAATCGACCGTTAAATGATCCCAGCAAAGCACTATCTTAAAGGTATCATTTAAATACCCGTTGACATTTAATGATTCCAACTGATAATTTGATACCATATTTTGATATCAATGAGCGGGAATGATTGGAGATTAATTATGAGGATATTCGCGTACTGCCGGGTTTCAACCACTGAGCAGACAACAGAAAACCAAGTGCTAGCCATTCGCAATGCCGGGTACGATGTGCAGGATCACCGGGTAGTGCATGAACAAGTGTCCGGCGGTGTACCAGCGATGCAGCGTCAGGGATTTAAAGAGCTGGTACAGCATAAGCTGGAGCCGGGCGACACCTTAGTAGTGCTGAAGCTAGATCGATTAGGCCGGGATAATATCGACGTACAGCAGACGGTTCAGGTGTTGATTCAGAAGGGGATCAAAGTTGTCTCTTTAGATTTACCAGTGCCAGACCTATCGAGCGCGGAAGGAAAGTTGATGCTTCAAATGTTTTCCGCGTTTGCAGAGTTCGAGAAAAACAGGATTGTTGAGCGCACACAGGAAGGGCTACGCCGTGCGAAAGCCGACGGGGTTAGACTTGGCCGCCCGGAGGCAGTTAAGACAACAGAACGAGTCCTAGCGATGCGTGCTAAGGGCTTGAGTCAGTCGCAGACGGCCGAGGCGTTGCAACTCGGTATAGCGACCGTGAAGCGCCACTGGAATAAGAAACAATAATAACATAATGATTTAAATGGATAATTTAACCTATGCATTCTAAGGGGAAGGAATGGCAATAACCCAGGCCGGACACTCGAAGGGGAGACGCTGGCTTTCAACAATAGACTACCCACTCTAAGGAGG
The DNA here is from genome assembly GCF_014298095.1 of Serratia sp. JUb9. NCBI lineage: Bacteria > Pseudomonadati > Pseudomonadota > Gammaproteobacteria > Enterobacterales > Yersiniaceae > Serratia > Serratia sp. JUb9. Next base: position 1,042,677 of record NZ_CP060416.1, read on the forward strand.
AAGGAAGCCGCACCGCGTTTCCGACCTATCCGAGAGGGTATCCGCATGACGTTTCATTGAGACGTCATGGGGGTGCGCTTTCTCCTAAAACAATAACCGTCCCTGTTCAACCAAGCACTACACCACTTCATCATGTGATGCGATGAGTCACGTCTGAACGGGGTCAACACAGGAGGAAGAATTGATCAACGATATGGATTTACCTGACCAATTTCCAAACCCACGCGATACCTTGCCTGCGTATGCCCAGCAGTGGTGGGATAGGTTCGCCAATGGGGCGCAACCGGATATCACCGCGTTACAGCAAATACCCGTATACCGCACTACATGGGAGTTGTTCTGTGGCTTCACAGGCCGGAATGCCTCCGGCACGGCGGCGGCTTTCTCCGAGTTAAAGAAGGCAGAACGTAATTACTACGCTGCTGTTCGCGCTATGTACCCGAACCAATACCGTGTGCCACAAACGGACTACAACGGAATGGTTCGGGATGCGCTGGACTTTTATCAAGATGGAGAAAAACGCTCGGCAAGCGGCATCGTCGGGGGCTACGTACCTAAAGAACATGCTCGAGCTGTGGCCAACCGCAAAGGGCAGCGTAAACGCATGCGCAGGGCTATCGAGGCAAATAAACCCCACCCCGCCTACGCCGCAATAACATCCCGTATTGGTAAGCAAGGCGTAAACAGTATGGCTCAAGATACCGTCAGCATGACTTTGGTTCGCCTCATGATGGAAGCTGGCACACAGCGCACGCTCGATACCATGTCATATGAGGTGGCCGAACTAAAAGCCCAAGTAGCAGCATTGGAAGCGTTCCAGTCCGCGACAGAGAAACGTCATACTATCGAAGATGCCGGGCAAGACCCGAAAGAGCTGGCTCGCAGTATGCGTGCATCTGGTAAATCCCTCGGTGAAATTGCTAAAGCCACAGGCCGCAGCCGCAGCACCGTTCAACGATGGGTTAAGTAGCTGTACGCGATTTGCGTACAGTTGCGTACACATAAAAAAGGCATATTTCATTATATCTATATAGATATAAGACAGAACTCACCTGCTCACACCGAACTGAATAACAACGCTGCGCCGGTTCCGGCTGGTTACCGGGTTTGTCCTTACCGGCGTGGCGTTTCTTTTATCAATTTCCCTGTTATCTCCTAACTGAGCACGGCTCACCCCGGCGGGCTTTCCGTCGGGCTTCTTTTCATGCCCTGCGCAGTGGTCGATAGCAACCGAGCAACATTAACTAATCAACTTTCAAGGAGACGTATGTCCAGCAACTTCAATTCTTTATTTAAATCAAACAGCGGTATCGCCGACAGCCTGAACCAGCATTACCGGAAAGGCCAACAATCCATTATCCGAAAACCAGATCAAGGCACCCGCCGTGCTGTTCGTTCTTCTGCATCGGCTTTTAGCTATCAGGAGCAGCAAACGCTGCACGACCTCGGAAGCCGTATGCGTGGGGCGAACACGAATCAGCACGCGCTGTACCAACGCCAGCTAGAGCAATTAATTGGTGATCGGGAGATTACCGGTGCGGATGCCCGTTTAATCGCCCTGTACGCCAAGACAGGTTCCGCTGACGGTAAGACGGGCACTAGTACCGCCGGGGAGTGGTCACAGGTGCTGGACGCTGTCCGGGACGCAGAGTAAGGCCAGCAGAACGAACAAATCAAACAGTTAAACCAGCTAAATAAACCAGTTAGTCAATCAAATAGGAGATTCCCCATGGAAACACAATCGAAAGCACAATCGTACCACCCGCCCGTAACAGTTCTGGACGTCCCCGGCGTCACTGCCAATAAACCAGCGGAAGTGGTGCAGCCACAGGATAAAGCAACCCCTGCCCCGAGTACGTTCAATAAAGCCCCTGAGACGATCTCAGCAGGCCGTGGTGCGGTTCAGGCCGCCTTTGCGTACGCTGGCACTGTACAGGCCGCAGAGACGCTTACAGAGCTTCCTACGCTGTTCAAGCCGATCCGCTACACCGATGACGAGTTATCTTGGCGATACCGCAGTAGCACCCGCAGCCGCGTAGCTCTGGAGCTGAAAGGCTTTACCCGCGATTGGCAGGTGCATTCACCGGCTGACATTGACGACTTGCTGGGGATGCTGGCCGCTGAGCTGGTGAATAAATACAACCATGCGAAGCGTGACGGGATACAAACCGCCGAACACCAGCGCCGCACCGCAGCAGCCGCGAAGCTGGCCGCTGATTACCAAGTCGTTGCCGATGGTCACATCCAGCGGCATCTGCTGAACAAGAAATTCAGCGGAGCCGAAGCGCAGGAACTGTTGAACATGGTAGCCGAGGGTAAGACTCAGTTTGCCCGACAAATGGCCGGGGATGGCATCGATATTCCGGCTATCCATGCTGCGCTTGGTACCGATTATCGCACGGCGGCTGATGCGTGGGCGGAGCAGGCAACTGCAAGCGGACACTGCTCATTCAGTTACACGCCGATTGAAAACCCAGAGGCTCCCGTCAGCGCAAGCGGCACCAGTTTCAACATGTCTGTACAGCCGGGCGGCAAATGGATTCTGAGCGTGTGGACGGATTCAGGCTGGTACCCAGTGCAGGCGTCACCAGCAGCCCGTGCTGCGGCGCTACAGGAGCGAGCAGAGATTGACCGGATGCGGAGTGTTCAAGCCCGCATGAAGCCGTACATCGGGGAGGTTTTCGCTGATGAACTCCAGTATTAATCCTTTACCGAACGGCAAGCATCCCACCAATCGCGAACTACAGCTAATGCGGCTGGGGTACGCCGAATATCAGCCCCGCCTGATGAGTATCCAAAAGAATAATCCTGAGCGGTATTCAGCCGTGATGGATGGCCGTAAACGCTTTTATCAACACGGGTGGGCTTGCCCCACCTGTGGCAACAGCGAGCGGTACACGCGGAATCTGGCATGTGTTTACTGCGCAGGGCAGCGCATCCCGCTTTGTTTCAAGATTATCGAAGGTGTCGGCTCGGTGTATACGCCGCTGTCAGAGGAACGCTCCGAGGCGTATCAAGCCCGTAGGCAAGAGTTGCTGTATCAGCGTGATCTACGGAGCCGGATTCGCAAGCTGGGTGAAATCAGGTGCGGTTGGTGGGCGTTCCGTGACGGTGACTTCATCGGGCAGAACTTGGCCGGTGTGGCTGTTGTTATCTCACTGCATGAACCCGATTCCTTCACCGTTAGAAATCTGCGTAAACAAGACCCCGCCTTTAATGCCATCTGGGAGCACGTACACACCAAGGTGCGTCTCAACCCGGAGGCTATCTATGAACCTGAGTAAACCCGGCTGACGCTGGGTGTGGAGGAATACAGTGCAGCACAGTATGAAATCAGTCCCAGCATTGCAGACAAAACCAAAACAGATGGGGCGACGCCCGTTGCCGGTATCAATCCAGCAGGCCGCACGCTTTAACGAAGTGCTGGCTCTCTCTCCTGATTCTCCTACCGGCCTTGTTTGGCGTGTTCCCAATCGTGGGATCGGCGCTAAACATCGCTCCCCCGGGGAGTACGCCGGGAGCATCACCAAGACCGGTGCGCAGCGCGTTGGGGTGGATGGGAAGATCTTTAGTTGCGCTGCGGTGCGTGCTGGCCTCGCCACATTGAAAACCGTTCAGGGGCTAGCTCAGCAGGCGGCACAACCGGAGGCGCAGCATGTTCTATAAAGAAATCCCTGATATTCCGCGCCTAGAGGAGCAGTTTGTGCTGGCCGATGATTCCCCATCCGGTCTACGGCACAGGCTCGCGGGGACGGTGGGTGGAGCCGGTGGCCCTATCGCCGGGACACCTTGCACGGTGTACTGGCCGGGGGAGGAGCGCGAACAGCATAGAAAGCAACACCTTGCGCCGATGAACTACGAGGTGCATGTGCAGGTCGGCTGGAAAAACATCATGTTCGTGGGGCACGGGTACGATATTGACAACGAATGTCAGTACGTGCCCGCAGAGGTGGTACGCGAGCATTTACAGCTTGCCCGGGAAATCCAACTGCTGACCGCTATTGTGGACAAGGATCGCCCAGAGCAAAGGCAGGAGCAGCCCCAGCACCGTGGTAAGACGGTTTACCTATCACCCCAGAAACTAGCCGTCTTGGACAGAATGAGTCCCAGTGAACACAGCCTCACGCTGCTACGTGAAATCTAAGGAGAAGTATGGGGACTTTCCCGAAAGAAATTGAGCTGGCGCTTCAGGATGCGCTTGCACCTGATGCCGGTTCCGGCAGTGGCCTTGTATGGAAACGGCCTTTAGCTAATCGGGTCAAGGCTGGCAGCGTCGCCGGTACTCTCGGCAAGGATGGGTACTGGTCGGTTCAAGTCAAAGGCAAGAAGCTGGCAGCGCATCGCGTGCTGTGGTGGCTAGTGAATGGAGAAATCCCACCGGGGTTATGCATCGACCATATCGACGGCAACCGAGGAAATAACATGCTGGATAACCTGCGGCTTTGCTCTCGTGCTGAGAACAACTGGAACACACGTAAAAGGGCTGGCAGTCTGCCGAAAGGTATTACCGCTACCGGTAAATCGTACCAAGCGCAGGTGCAGAGCAACGGCACCCGCTGGCGGGTACGCTCCAGAAATCTGGCTATGCTGACAGGAGCTGTGCAGGCGATGCGGATGGAGCTGCATGGTGACTTCGCCTGTCATGGGTAACGCGGGCGGGATTGTGCCTGATTCAAAGCTAGCCCACTCAGGAGCCGGAAAGAAGCAAGCTGCACATCACATCATGGCACCCAGAAGGCGCTAGCGACCACCCAGAAGGCGTTAAGCGCTTGCTTCACATTGAATCAGGTTTTTAAAGAGCGGCGGTATATTACACCAACTTGAGATTACAATCAACACAGGATCGCGATAAAGCGAGCTGTACGGCTCTGTGAGCACATTTACGTTTCACTAGCCAATACACCTTATCACCAAACAAAAGGCCGTGCTGGCCCCTGATAGCGCCGCGCCCTAGAGGATCGTTCAGCTTCATATCGGAAGTGTCATCGCTTCGTCTGTGCATTCATGAACGGCCTGTGCATTCACCCGGTGATGTTCCGCCACAACACCCAGATAAAAAACAGCAGCGCCGCCCAGAACACCGCGCAACCAATGAAAACGGCAATCCATGCTTTACGCCTTAATGACCGCACAAGCTTATCCCTGTCACAATAAAGTTAAGGATATTCTGACAGGCGCTGCACTTACTTCCCAATTGATTACGCAGATCAATATTTACCTATCGATCGGCCAAAACGATCGGTTTAAACCATCAGGAGAGCGCCGAATAAAGCTGCTCAGCATTTTCTCTAATGACGAATAACTGTTAAGAAAGGGGCGTATAGCCCCTTAATAAATCAGCGTTTCTTGTCAGATTGTGAAACAACAGAACCTGCGAATGTTTTTGTCAGGTCGCTGTATTTGTCACTCTTCAAAGCCGCTGATGCTGTTGCTTCCATAGCCTTACCTGTCTCTTTCCCTGCTGCGGCCTGTGAGAGTGCCGAGGCCGCAAGCTTTTTCTGAGTTACAGATGCATTTGGATCGCGCAGAACTTTTGAAGCCTGAGAGGCTACAGATTTAGATGTCTGTTTTTTGTTTGTCATTTCTATGACCTTATCATTTTTGTTGATACATGAGAAATCTTCCATATAGTGCATGAATAACAATACAGGCACTACATGTTGTGTTAACTGTATATTTAAACATAATAATAATCAAGAAGGATCTGGATAAGATTCTGTACAGCATTGCAGCAGCATTAAGAAAGGGACAGAAGCCCCCATCCCTTCACGACAGCATAGAGTAAAGCTGTTCGGCCTTTTCCCTGATGATGAATAACAACACTTCTCTAACCGCGCTATCCTGCGAGCATAACGCCGCCTCAGCGAGCGCCAGACACTGAAAGGCCAATTCGTCAGGGGTTAGGTCTATCTCTTCATAAGCAGCCATCCTATAGCCCCTGTTCGATCTCTGGGTAGCCTGCGAGGTTAACTATCCGTTGCAGTTCCTCTAACTCAGCCCCGCCGCTGTATGTCCTGAAAGACTCCGTCTTGCCTCTTTCATGGCCGACAATCAGCGCTATCCTGTCCTCTGGAACTCCAGCCCGATCAAGCGCAGTGATGAACATTCCCCGCAGGCTGTGGAAGCACTGGCGGTCTGTAGCATTCGGCAGCGCCTTATTCCGTAGGCGGGTGAATTGCTGACTGAACCACGGCCCACGCTTAGCGTCAGCCCTTTTGATGGCGTTTGCTTTAGGTAGCAGGTACCGCCCGTGCTGGCCGTTCGTGTTCTGCCGTTTGTACTTTTCGATGATGCCTATCAAAGCGGGATGCACCGGCACCAGCCGAACGCCTGCTTTTGTCTTGGCTGCCTGAACTCGAAAGCAACGTACACCGTCGATTTCCGGCACATCATCAACACCGATAGAGGCAATTTCATTCAGACGCATCCCTGAGTACAGGCCAATAAAAATCACGTCCCGAACGTCCTCAATCGCATTATCCAAGAGGGTTGCAATCTCTGCCTGCGTGAACGGCTGGTAGCTGACAACTGTCCTCTTAGCCTCAAGTCGGTGCCCTGTGAATGGTGACGTGGCGGGGATGCCGTCATAGCAGCGCCGGGCGTACTCATACACCGAGTTCAGGCCGGACAGGTAATTCTGAATCGTCTGGACGGATTTCTTCGGTTTTAGCGCCCGGATGAACTGTGTCACCGATGTACGGGTGATGCCGGTTATCTCTGTATCGACGACGGCTAAATGGCCGAGCAGAAGTCGAACCGCCAGCGCGTGCTTGCTGAGGGTGCTGGGGCTGCGGGTTTTATCGTACTCCGCCAGATATTCGAAAGTAACAGCTTGCAGCATTACCTGATGACCGGAAACTACCGCGGAAGCTTTCCCTAGTTGTTGTACCGCGTTAACCGCTCGACTAAATGCTATAGCTCCGGCATCAACCACATACTTTTCCTTTATGTGGTTCCATTCAACAACTAATCGGTCGCGAACCGTTCTGGCTTTCTGTATATCACGCTGCCCGGTGCTTTTCCTGAACAGCCTGCGGCCGTTTGTTAAATGCCGCATATTCCGAGGCACCGCTATTTGAAACATCCAAATACCGGTTTCATGTTGGTACAAGTATTGGTTTCTTGCGCTGTTACCCATGGTGTTATCCCATTCTCTGATGTAGTATTCACCGCATCAGCAATGGGATTGGGCACTTACCGATACTAAATAAGTACCCATACTTCGATTCCCTTCACCCGCTCCACGCATTTCTTATCAATCAACTATCTGACTTGTAAGCACTATCAGAAAGATAATTCCTCATCTGCACTGCTCTTCGCTCAATTGAACGACGCCTGTAGCTGCTATCGTCTGGGGTGTGTTAGATCTGTGAGCATATAAAACCGTGGCGGCCGTTACAGCGTCTTACCGCGATAGCACAACAAGAAAAACCAAGCCGTGCCACAGGCTCTAAACACTCACAGAAATCTCACAGTAAGGCGTATTTAAGTCCGATGTCACTAAACAGGTTCATGGTGATTTTCGTCCCTGCACACGATATGCAGGCTCTGCTAGCGTTTCGCCGTGCCTGTTGTAGGATGGGGCATTCTTGCCGGCGATATTGCTGCAATTGCATTTAAAGCAACGGTTAAGTACAACACGATAGCTCGTGGGAGTGACAAGTTATGGTAACTGATGAGGATGTTTTAGCGTTTTTTCGTAAAGAACTGCCCATGGTTACTACTTTGCGTTTGAAGCCTGTCCCGCTTGAGTTGGATACCGTTTTACAAGAGTTCTCAGAGATAGATGACTTGGCGCCGGCAATAGATAGGTACAGCGAAACATTCAATATTGATGTGTCCATACTGGATATTGAATGTTATTACCCGTGGGCGATCCCATGGTTTTTCCGCAAATGGTTTACGACAAAACCCGTTAAGCAGTCCAAAAAACCTCTTACCGTGCGTATGTTCGCGGAGTCTGCCAAGGCCGGTCGCTGGCTGTATGATTAACATTCATTATCGAATTAGGCACATCAGCGGTGCTCTCCTTGCTCATCGTTTGGTTCGCTAACGTAAGTTCAAGTGGCCAAAAAAAGGGCGGTGAGAGCACCCTGGATGGACGTTGCCAGAATTTCCTGGTCGATAAGCCTCTCCCGCGCTTTAAATCCCGCTGAACCAGTTGTAGCCCTGGTCTTCCCAATAGCCGCCGGGGTTGGTGTCGCTGACGAAAATGGCGGCGATATGTTTGGCGTTTTTAAATCCCAGCTTGGTGGGCACCCGTAGCCGCAAGGGGTAGCCATATTCTGCCGGCAGCGCCTTGCCGGCAAAATCCAGCGCCAGAATGGTTTGCGGATGCAGTGCGGTGGCCATATCAATGCTGGAGTAGTAGCGATCCGCGCATTTAAAACCGACGTAACGCGCGTTGAGATCGGCGCCGACATGCTGCAGAAAGACGCGTAGCGGCACGCCGCCCCACTGGCCAATCGCGCTCCAGCCCTCAATACAGATTAAGCGGGTGTTCTGGCTCTGCTGCGGCAGGCGCTGCAGTTGTTCGAGGGTCCACGGCGCTGTTTTCGCTACTTTGCCGGAGACTTCCAACTGATAACCGCTCAAATCGACTTCCGGCACGTTGTATTCCGGGTAGTAGGCGTTAAACGGAAAAGGATGCGTGATCTGATCCGGACGATAGGTCTGCGCCAGGCGCTGCCCGTTGAACAGCCAGGCCTGGACCCGATCGTTCCAGCGTGACATCGCCCACAGCACTTTATCAACCTGATCGCCGTCTTGCAGATTACAGCCGGTCAGCATTGCCACGCCGCCCAGAGTCAGGCCAGAGCGCAGTAGCAGCCGGCGCTGCAGATTCACCAGCTGTTTTTTCTGATCCGGTTCCAGCGTCGGCGCGCGGGGAGACGGCTTTTTATCCTTCACGTTTACCTCCTGTCAGCATAGCCCACAGCGTGCGCGGTACGACGATCACCATCAGCACGTGAATGATGACAAACAACCCGACCGCCGCCATGGCGAAAAAATGCACATAGCGTGCGGTGTCAAAATCGCCGAACAGCGCCACGAGCCAGGACAGCTGCATCGGCTTCCAGATCGCCAGCCCGGAGAGCACCAGCAGCAGACCGAGCGCCACAACGCCGAGGTACATCAGCTTTTGAATCGCGTTGTATTTGCCGTGGCGGTGTTGCAGCCGCAGCGTCAGCGCCAGCCCGATATCACGCCGCAGCGCGCCAAGGCGCAACGGCAGCAGATCGTGACGCAAATGGCCGCTGCACAGGCTCCATAGCAGATAGCACAGGCCGTTGAATGCCAGCAGCCACATCAGCGCCAGATGCCAGCCAATGGCGCCGCCCAGCCAGCCGCCGAGCGTGACGGCGGGCGGAAAGCGGAAGTCGAACAGCGGCGAGGCGTTGTAGATCTCCCAGCCGCTCATAAACATGCACGTCATGGCGAACAGATTAACCCAGTGGGTGATTCTGACCGGCCAGCGGTGCACCGGTCGCGACATAGGTGCTTTCATCACGCCCTCCCGCATTACATCGGCGGTACGGTACCGTTTTTACCGGCGGAAATTCGGGTAGCGACGCGTTCACCTTTGTCGTCAGCGGCAGAGAACAGCACGATATGGGTGCCGGGCTGCAGCAGGCTGCGATCGCCGGGATCGAGCGTCACAATCGGCGTACCGTCCGGCACGATGACGGTTTTTTGCTGGTTGTTGTAATTGACCGTCAGGGTGCGGCCGTTGGCGTTCACCAATTTACCGACGGTGCCGTTGGTCATGGTATCGACTTTGCCATCGGCGGATTGCCAAGGGGAGTGGCCTTCGCCGGAACCGCGCAGGCTGGCGGCGAAGACGTGAACCTCCAGCGCTTTTAGACTGCCGTCGGCCTGTGGGACGGCGGCGGTGCCAATAAAGCTGTCGGGTTTGATATCGGCGGTTGACCCTTTCGATACGCTCAGCACTTTGGTCTGGTCATTGAGTTTTACGCTGACTTTTTCCCCTTTACGGTCGGTCAGCTGCAGGCTGCTATCGGAAACCTGATCGATAGTGCCGCGCAGCGGGGCGATGACTTTGCCGGGCATTTGGGCGGCGGCGATGCCGCTGCACATCAGCAGGCTGGACAGCAGTAAACCGGCAATACGACGTTGAGTAAGCATAATGTTCTCCTGTGGTTGATTGCCGATTAAGCATGGTTGAAGGATTGGGACAGCACCATGTCTGTTTGATGACATTAATGTCATCAAGCCGCGTGGCTGAAACTGCTACTCTGTTTGCAGAAAGAGTGAGGTGGTGAGAATGCGCATATTAGTGGTTGAAGACGATACCAGCACCGGCGATTACCTGAAAAAGGGGCTGGGGGAGGCCGGATACGGCGTTGATCTGGCGCGTAACGGCACCGATGGCCTGTTCCGGGCGTTGGAGCATGGCTACGATGCCATCGTGCTGGACGTGATGCTGCCCGGAATTGATGGCTGGCAGATTATTGAGGTGCTGCGTAAGAAAAGCGATGTGCCGATCCTGTTTCTGACGGCGCGCGACGGCGTGCAGGACCGGATCCACGGCCTTGAGCTGGGCGCCGATGATTACCTGGTCAAACCGTTTTCGTTTACCGAACTGGTGCTGCGCCTGCGCACGCTGCTGCGTCGCGGCACGGTGCGTGAGTCCGATCACTACGCGATCGCCGATCTGCACATCGATGTGCTGCGGCGCAAGGTGATGCGTCAGGAGACGCTGATTCCGCTGACCAATAAAGAGTTTATGCTGCTGCATCTGTTGGTGCGGCGGGAGGGGGAGGTGCTGTCTCGCACCATGATTGCCTCTCAGGTCTGGGATATGAATTTTGACAGCGATACCAACGTGGTGGATGTCGCCATCAAGCGGCTGCGCGCCAAAATCGACCGGCCATTTGCGATCAAACTGATTCATACCGTGCGCGGTATCGGCTACGTCTGCGAGGCGCGTCCATGAGTATGTTGGCCCGGCGCTGGCGGACGATGTCCCTGACGTTACGCAGCGCCATCCTGTTCGCCGTGGTGGCGGCGCTGGTGGTCAGCGCTGCGGGCAGCTACCTGTATGGCGCGATGCGTCAGGAAATGGTCAACCGCAGCGATCTGCAGGTGACCGGACGTATCGACTATTACCGGAAATTACTGGGTCAGCGCTTTTTAGTGGAGCGGCTGGTTGCCAATACCGGGTTGTTCGAAAATATGCTGGGCAACGAACAGGACGTCCTGATCTTCCAGCTGCTGGGGCAAAAACCGTTAATCAACGTTAACCCGGCCAGGCTGACGCTGCCATCGGTGGTGCCAACGCCGGTCGGTCAGCCGCAGCGGCTGAAGGCAGTGCGCGCCGGAGAGACGCCGCAGGGCGTGCCGATCCGGCTGGCATCGGCGCTGGTGAAACTGGAGGACGGCAAAGTCCTGCAAATTTCGGTGGCGCATGTGATGGCCAACGAACAGAAAATGCTGGCGCGTTATTTGTGGCGCGTGCTGGCGGCGGTGGGGATGGCCTTCGCGCTCATTGCGCTGCTGGGATACTGGGTGATGCGCCGTGAGCTGCGGCCACTAAGGCGCATGGCGGCGCAGGCGGCGGCGATCGCGCCCAGTACGCTGTCAACCCGGCTTAGCGTGCACGGAGCGCCGCAGGAACTGCGGCAGCTGATAGTGTCATTCAACGCCATGCTTGACCGGATAAACGACGGCTATCAGCGCTTGACGCAGTTCTCCGCCGATCTGGCGCATGAGATCCGCACGCCGGTAGGCGCTCTGATGGGCCAGTGTCAGGTGGCCCTGTACCAGCCCCGCAGCGTAGAAGAGTATGAAACCCTGCTCTCCACCAATATGGAGGAATTGGAGCGTATCTCACGCATGGTGGAGAATATTCTGTTTCTGGCCCGTGCCGGCAACGCGCAATCCGCGCTGAATTACCGCACGCTGGATATGGCGGCGGAGCTGCAGCGGGTGGCTGATTACTTTGAAGGCTTGGCAGAAGAGCGTGGTATTCAGCTGACTTGCCAAGGGGGCGGGCGGCTGTGGGCCGATGCCATGCTTTTTCAGCGGGCGCTGAGCAATCTGGTCGCCAATGCGGTGCGTTATGCCGATGGGAACAGCCAAATCATACTGCGGGCCGGGACGGAGGGTGACGCGTGCGTGGTACGGGTGATCAATCAGGGGGCGCCAATCGACGCCGCACACCTGGATAAACTGTTCGACCGGTTCTATCGTGCTGACGCCGCACGCAGCAGCCAAGCCAGCGGGCTTGGGCTGTCAATTGTACGCGCCATCATGACGTTGCACGGTGGCGAGGCCTGTGCCCAGTGTTACCCGCAGCCGCCGGCCGCCCAAATCGTGTTCAGCCTGCTATTTCCGGCAAATCCGCAGGAGGCGCATGACGGGAGAGGGTAAAAACCGGCTCCCGTCATGCGCCGTTTCCCTTCGGCTAACGACGTATTAAGCCCTTAATGCTTCGTAAGACACCATAACGTGTTCGCGGAAGGCGGGGCGTTCCGTCAGCCGATCGTAGTAGCTGCGCAGGTTTGGCAGTGGTTGTCGGCCGATGTCTATATCGTAGTAACGATACAGCACGTGCCCGAATTGGATATCTGCGGCGGAAAATGTGTCGCCAGCCAAAAACGTCTGGCCTGCGAGGCGCTGTTCGGCAATCATCAGTTTGTTCTCAAAGGCCTGCAGCGCTTGGTCGATCGCGGCGGGATCGCGTTCAGCTGCGGGCGTACGCACCACGCGCCAAAAGATCGGCGCGGTAAACAGCAGCGCTACGTTCAGTTTTGACCATTCCATCCAGCGGTCTACATTGGTTCTGGCGATTAAGTCGGCGGGCCAGAATTCGTCCGGCGCATAACGGTTTGCCAGATAGCGCAGGATGGCGCCGGTTTCCCACAGCGGCGGGAAACCGGCGCCATCTCGGAGTACGGGGATGGTACGGTTCGGGTTCAGCGCATAAAATTCGTCGCTGTCCGTGCCGCCGAATCGGTGCCCGACGTCATGTCTTTGATACGGTAAACCCAGCTCGCCAATGCACCACATAAGCGCCTGTACATTGGATGAGCTCTTTCTTCCCCAAACTTCCAGCATGAATCTGTCCTTCTTGCCAATTGATGTACGCTAACGGGAGCGCTCCATTAGAAAAGTCGAAAATAGAATGATGGCGGGAAAGCCTGCTTTTTGACTGCCCGTTTTCAGGTGTTAACATAGACGGTTATTATGCACCTTGCGCATACCATTATTGACATACGGCTGATTGAGGATAGGTTTTGAGCAGAGGGAATATATCTGCGGCGTGGCGCCGTCTGGCGGTGTGTCTGACGCTTGGCCTGCTGTTGGCGGGCTGCTCAGGCAAAAATAACTACAACCGTGATTATGATAAATTGCCTAAAGGCAGCTACAGCGGCAGTACCTATACCGTCCAGCGTGGCGATACGCTGTATTACATCGCCTGGATTACCGGCAATGACGTCAGCACGCTGGCGCGCACCAACAATATCCGTCCGCCTTATAGTCTGGCCGTCGGGCAAAAATTAAAAGTCAGCCCCGGCACGACGGCGAAAAGCACAAGCCGCAAATCCGGCGGTCGCTCTTCCGGCAGCGTGCTGACGAAGAGTACGCCTCCGCCGGGCGTCTCACGCTGCTGGCGTTGGCCGACCGATGGCAAGATCGTTGCCCGCTTCTCAACCTCTGACGGTGGTAATAAGGGTATCGATATTGCGGGCCGCCGCGGGCAGCCGGTTTACGCCAGCTCCAAGGGCAAAGTGGTGTATGTCGGCAACCAACTGCGCGGTTACGGCAACCTGATCATGATTAAGCATGGTGAAGATTTTATTTCGGCCTATGCGCATAACGACACTACGCTGGTGCGTAACGGGCAGGATGTGAAAGCCGGGCAGAAAATTGCCACCATGGGCAGCAGCGGCGCCAATTCTGTCCGCCTGCATTTCCAGATTCGCTATCGCGCGACGGCGCTGGATCCGCTACGTTATTTACCGCCTCAGGGGCGTGCTCCTTCCTGTTAAACGAAAGGGCCGGCAATTACGCCGGCCCTTTTTACTTACAGCGTTTTGACCAGCGAATCCCGGGTGATCTCGCCGATGGTTTTGGCGCCGGTCAGCGTCATCGCGACCCGCATTTCTTTATCAATCAGATCCAGCAGGTTCGCCACTCCGGCTTCGCCGGCCGCCGCCAGCGCGTACACGAAGGCGCGCCCCAGCAGGACGCTGTCGGCGCCCAGCGCAATCATCCGCACCACATCCAGCCCGTTGCGGATGCCGGAGTCGGTCAGAATGGTGATATCGCCTTTGACCGCATCGGCAATCGCCGGCAGAGCGCGGGCGGTGGAAAGAACGCCATCCAGCTGGCGGCCGCCGTGGTTGGAGACCACAATACCGTCAGCGCCGAAGCGTACGGCGTCTTTGGCGTCTTCAGGATCAAGAATGCCTTTAATGATCATCGGCCCCTGCCAGAACTCGCGGATCCACTCCAGATCTTTCCAGGAAATCGACGGATCGAAGTTGGCGCCGAGCCAGCCGATATAGTCCTCCAGGCTGGTTGGCGTACCGCGATAGGCGGAGACGTTGCCAAGGTCGTGCGGTTTACCGTTGATACCGACATCCCACGCCCACTGCGGGTGGGTCATCGCCTGTAAGATTCGGCGCATGGCGGCGTTCGGGCCGCTCATGCCGGAGTGCGCATCGCGGTAGCGCGCGCCGGGAACTGGCATATCGACGGTGAACACCAGGGTTTTAACTCCGGCCGCCTGCGCCCGCTCCAGCGCGTTGCGCATAAATCCGCGATCTTTCAGCACATACAGCTGAAACCACATCGGCCGGTTGATGGCCGGTGCCACCTCTTCGATCGGGCAGACCGAGACGGTCGACAGCGTGAAGGGAATGCCCTTGTTGGCGGCCGCGCGCGCCGCCTGCACTTCACCGCGCCGTGCGTACATGCCGGTCAGGCCGACGGGCGCCAGCGCCACCGGCATCGCCAGTTTCTCGCCGAACAGGGTGGTTTCCAGGCTTAGCTCGGACATGTTGCGCAGCACGCGCTGGCGCAGGGCGATCTCGGCCAGATCCGCCGTGTTGCGCTGTAGCGTGTGTTCAGCATAGGCTCCGCCATCAATGTAGTGGAACAGAAAAGGCGGAAGTTTTGCCTGTGCTGCGGCCCGGTAGTCGGTTGAAGCGGAGATGATCATAATGCGTCCCTTACTTTATCGTTAACTTAAACTTACTGTGATTCGCTCAGAATGCCAGTATCAGCGCCATGCCGGCGGCGATTGCGCCATAAACCAGCATGGGCAATATGGTTTTTCTGATGATCTTGCCCTCGGCCTGAGTAATGCCGAGGATTGAGCAGACGGCGATGATATTGTTCAGGCAAATCATATTGCCCATCGCGCCGCCTACGGACTGCAATGCCAGCGTCAGGTTGACGTTTAAACCGCTGCTGACGGCGATGGAGTGCTGAATACCGCCAAATGTCAGGTTGGAGACGGTATTCGAACCGGAGAAGAACGAGCCGAGTGCGCCGAGAAGGGCGGAAAACAGCAGCCAGCTGGCACCGGTGGTGTCGGCCAGCGCTCTGCCGATAATCATCACCGGCGCGTTATCCCCGCCCAGCATCAACAGATTGACCATAATCAGCGCACCGAGCAGGGCGATAAACGGCTTGCCGATACTGCGGGTGGTATCACCGAAGATCCGATGTACCTGTTGCCCACTTAATCTGAACAGCGGAATGGCGAGTAACACCACCAGCAGGAAAGGAATCAGGGCCGGCACGTACAGCGTTTTATAACTGGCCTGGGCGCTGGTGCCCAATACCTGCTGCAGTTCAATAATCAGCGCCTTGCTGATGCTGAGTTCACCGAACCATCCCAGGCTGCCCTGCCACAGCAGGGCGCTGCTGTTAAGCAGGGATTTCAGCCCCAGTTGGTGGATGCGCGTGACGATCAGAATCACGATCAGCAGCAGCGTCGGCGCCATGGCTTTAAGTACTTGGCCAAAGGGTACCGGCTGAGCGGTGGACGGGGTTCTGTCGCGCGTCAAGCCGATATTGGCGCGGGCCAGCAACACCGATAATGCCAGACCGATGGCGCCGCCCAGCAGTGCCGGAAATTCGTAGTTAACCTGCGCCAGCAACAGGTAAGGCAGCGTGCAGCTCAGCGCACTCAGCAGGATAAACGGCAGGTTTTGACGGATCTGCCGCCAGGAAACGATAAAGCGCAGTGCCAGAAGCGGAATAACCAGGCCGGCGACGGTGTGGATTAACGCGGTTTGGCGGCCGATCTCCAGCAGGTCGGCGTCGCTCAGCCCCAGGTTGGCAAAGCCGAACCAGGTCGGGGTGCCCACGGCGCCGAAAGAGACCGGCACCGAGTTCATCACCAGCGTCAGGATAGCAACGCGCAGCGGATTAAACCCCAGCCCAACCAGAATCGGCGCGGCGATAGCGGCCGGTGTGCCGAAGCCGCTGGCGCCCTCAATCATAAAAGCAAACGCCCAGCCGATGATCATTAGCTGGGCGACAGGGTTGGGGCTGATATTTTCCAGCCAGTTGCGCACCACGTTTTCCGCCCCGCTGATTTGCATCAGTTTATTGAGCAAAATAGCGCCGGCGATAATGGTAATCGGGGTGAAAACCGCAACCAGCGCGGTAATCACATTGGCATGTAATAGGAGCAAGTCGCCGTTGAACCACAGCAGCTGTAAAGCATAGACCACAAGGGCGGTTAACGGCAGAGCGATATAAGCGGGGACGCCTTGGTGTTTCGTCATCATCCATATCAATAAGATGATCGGAGCGATACTGAAAAACAGGGACATAGGATCCTCAGCGATTATTATTTTTATGCGGTAGGGCGATCGGAAATCGTCAATGTTTGCGACGGTATTATTCTAATCACAACATTATTCGATGTTCTACGTTGCATTTTTGCAACAATTGTAGAACGGACAGAACAGAGCATTCGGCTGGAATGAGAAGAGAAAGCGTGCGTGTTTTATTGTGATTTAAATCATTAGGTTAACGTGTGGTATTGTATGATAAAGGCGCGTGGTCACATTTATTAGGCGTCAATCAGCCATAGATTATCGCTTAAAATCACCTAATCGAACGCTCACCGCTGCCAGAATGGCGGCCGATAACGTGACGGCCTTCAAAAATAATGGCTGATCCTTTTATAACTACCAATGATATGTTCGATTAGCAGGCGGGTTTTTAACGGTAAATTACGGGTGTAGGGGTAAACGGCATAGACGCCGAGCACTTTTCCGCAGTGGCCACTTAATATTTCCACCAGTTTTTCATCCTGCAAATCCTCATACACCATGCAGCGGGGAACCATCGCGATGCCATGCCCGGCGATCACCGCTTTGCGAATGGCGCGGGCATTATTGGCGGAAAGATTGCCGTTGACCTGCAGTTCCTGAATATCGTCGTGGCCGGGCTGTTTGACCAGCCAGTTGGCGGTGCCGCTTTCTTGATAGGTATAGGTCAGACAGTTATGCGCCAAAAGATCGGCGGTGGTTTGCGGCTGCGGGTGTTGTTCAAGGTAGGCCGGGGAACAGACGATCACCCAGCGCGAGTCCAGAATGTGCCTGGCGATCAGGCTGGAGTCGGGCATGGTGCCGGTGCGTATCGCTAAATCGATGCCTTCGTTGACCAGATCGACAAAGCGATTTTCCAATCGCATTTCGACCTTGAGCTCAGGATGCTGTGCGCAAAATTCGGCGACGCTTTCGCTGAGCAGCAGTTCGCCGGAAATGGTGGGCACCGACATCCGTATGGTGCCGGTCAGCGCTTCGCTTTTTTCACTGACCGCATACAGCGCCTCCTGCATTTGCGCGCTCAGGGTTTTGGCATGATGGTATAGCATCGCACCGCTTTCGGTTGGCGTCAGGCTACGGGTGGTGCGATATAGCAGCCGCGCGCCGAGTGATTTTTCCAGCTTGCCGATACGTTTACTGATGACGGAACTGGTGATACCGGCGCTTTCCGCCGCTTTGCTGAATGAGCCGCAATCGACGATAAGCGCGAAGAGTATCAGATCGTTGGCGTATTCATGGGTTGGCAACATAGCGGCCGGCTGTCCTGTATCAATGTGGTTGCGGATAGTGTACGGGCTGACGGCGGGGAAACAAACCGTTATGGAGTAAGTTTTAGGCGGATTGAGTTGAGATACTGGTCGGAGCAGATCGCATCCCAAGATTCATCAGGATTATATAAGAGTTATCCTGCAATGATATTTATGTGATATATAATCATAAATATATGCATAGTTTATTTTTCCCCCACTAAACTGACAGAAACCGAGAAATATCCTGTTATTGCCTCATGCTAAATTGAGTCATGATGTAATGATTAGATGAAAATCTTATTGATCTACCTATTCTCGATGGTTATTCTTCTCTCAGATTTTATATGTGAAGAACTCCATGAATAGGAAACTACATTTTAATAAATGTGGCTTATTTCCACGCTTATTGAAAATAATCATCCCCCTCAGGATGAAGCAATGGTAAATTTGTAGCAGTTAAACATAAGGATATAGCAATGAAAAAAGTAACCCTGTCGGCAGCGGAAGCGGTGATTGGCGGTAAGTGCAAAAAAAATTGCACGGACAGTTTTGAATGGATTGGCACCGATCCAAGCAAGGTGTGCACCCTGGTGCGTTCCTGTACTGATAAATACGGTAAGATACACCAGACATCTATCCCGGCAGTCGACGAAAACCAGTGCCGTGGGGATGGCTAATTGATATTGTCTGATATCAATTCATATCAGTGAATTAAAGTTTATACGGATGCGGCGTGTTTTAGCTGCATCCGGTTTTTGTGTTGCAGAATTTCAAAACATATGCGCAGTATGTTTTATTCTAAAAATAACAGGATAGCCTGTCATTTTTAGTGTGATGGATCTGCGTTAATTTTCAGGATGAATGATTATGTTGAAAAAACCACTTTATTTTATCGTATATACATTATTTATTATTATTATCTCCTCACTGATCACGACAGCTTACATTCATTATTTTGTGATGGGTGCGCATAGTGACGATGACGCACCGGCGCTGACGTTTATCAGCGATGAGCAGATTAAAAACAGTCCGTTAACCGATGACAATGCGATTGTCGAGATCTTCTCTTATGGCTGCCACTACTGCGCGGTCAATGAAAACAATGTGAAAGACCTTGAGGCTCAGCTGCCGGCAGGCAGCAAACTTGTCCGCCTGCATATCGGCAACCCGCAAAACAGCGGTCTGTCCGCCTATGCGCCGCTGTTCGCCACGCTGTCGGTGATGGGACTGGAAGATAAATACCGTGAAAGCGCCTACCAGGCGATTATCAAAGAACGCCAGGATCTCAGCGACCCGGCGCAGTTGGGGCAGTGGCTGCTGGATAACGGTATCGATCGAACTGACTATCGCAGCGCCAGCCAGTCGCAGGAGGTCAAGGACCTGTTGGCTTATATGACGGCGGTGAGCAGTTACTACAAAGTGAACGCGACGCCGAGTTTTATCGTCAATAAAAAATGGTTGGCTCAGCAGGATAGCGATTTTCCTACCTTTAGCAAAAAGTTGCTGTCGCTGCTGAAAAACGATAGCCCGCAGGAACCGTAATGCGTTTCTTTGCGGTATGGGTCTACCTGAGCGCCTGTAACCTGTGGGACCGTGCGATCGGCCAGTGGCATCGGGTGCTTTGGCTGCGCGCCCGACTGCTGTGTCTGATACTGCGGCATACCGATTACCGTCTGGCATTGGCGGTGAGCGAGGCCAGCCGCTGGCTGCCGTTCGTCAATCGCGGACTGCGGGGGCGTGCCGCTGTGGCGCGCGCCAATCAGCGTTCCCTGCTAGGCGACGGGCCGCAGGTAGACTTTATTCGTCAGATGCGTCGCCGGCAGGTGTTGGAGTTGGCGGCGACCTACGGACGTAATCGTCAACTGCTGGCGCAGATGGCGTCCTGCAGCGCCCAGCTGAATCAGGTTGTCTCGCCGCTGCATGCTGCCGGTTCCCCAGTGATACTGGCGCCGCTGCACATGGTTTCCGACATTCTGGCGGGGATGGTGGGCGGCGAGGTGTTTCCCGGCAAAGCGACGGTGATCGTCTCGTCCGGCGCTGAGGTATATCAGGAACAGGCGCGCAGGCAGGGCGGCGTTAATCTGGACTATTGCTCGATCCATGATGATAACCGCGCCATTGCCGGCAATCTGACGTCCGCGCTGCTGGAGGCGGCCGACCATCAGCGCAATATCATTATTTTTCCGGATATTACGCCGGATTATACGGTAACCACCAACCGTGCCCGTACGGCGAAACTCCCTTGCCGATTGTTTGACCGTCCTGCCAATGTGCACAGCGGCGTGGTGCGTTTGGCGCGCGCGCTGTCCGCCAGCGTGGTGTTTTATTACCTCTACTATGACCGCGGCATCAGGATTCATATTTTCCCGCCGGTAGAGGCCAGTGCACTGCAGCAGGCGTTGCCGACGGTTATTGAGACCGCATTGCGACAGCGCCCTGAAGCCTGGATGCTCTGGCATGCGCATTCGTTGTTTTTTATCAATGAATAACCTGGAACTGTAAAAAAAGATCATGGAAAAGATAATCCCGACGCAGGTGTTTCAAAGCGAAACCAACGAATGCGGCCTGGCCTGTATTGCGATGCTGGCGGAAACACAGGGAATTGATGCGCCACTGGAAGCGTTGCGCACGCGTTTTCCTGCCTCCCAGCACGGCATGTCGCTGGCGACCTTAACCACCATCCTCGGCGAATTGGCTATTCCAGCCTATCCGGTATCCTTTGAGCACCAGGAACTGGCGGAGCTGCCGCTGCCGGCGATCTTACACTACGGCGCCAGCCATTACGTTCTGTTGGCCTATCGTAAAGGCAACCACGTCTGCGTGATGAATCCGGCGATCGGTCAGCAGTTACTGCCGCTGGAGGCGCTCAAACAGGAAATCAGCGGCTATGCGCTGGTGCTGGATCATGAAACGCCGCCGGATGCCGCGGCGCTGGCCGGTGTGAAGCGCAGCCAGCGTTTCAGCGCGCTGGAGTGTATGAGCATGCAGGAAACCTCGCGTCTGCCGGGCATCTATCGCCTGATGACGCTGGCGTTTCTGATATCTCTTACGCTGTTTATTATGCCGGTGATGGTCAGCAGCGCGATTAATGACGTTTTTTCAAGCGCCGGCGAGACCGATTTCCCCTATTTTTATTACCTGTTGGCGTTTGTTATCTCCACCTCGCTGGCCTTTGGCGTAAGGCTGATTACCGAACGCTTTATCAAACGGTTCGTGGTGCTCAACAGCGTGGCCGGTTTTTCCCGGCTGTTAGCCAACTCGTTAAACTTTTTTGATAAACGCGCGCCCGGCGAAATATTCAGCCGTTTTGCTAACTGGCAGTCGGCCGCCGGGCAAAAGATAGAGCTGGATAACGGCCTGCGTACCGACTGGATCGTCGGGGCGATCGCGCTGGGAGTGATGTGCTATATGAGCCCGCTTCTGGCGCTGGTATCCGTCGTCGGCGTGACGATGATGGGGCTGGTCAGCGTATGGGCCATTTACCGCGACCGTTACTATACCCAGCAGCTGCAGGAAAAAAGCGCCGAACAGAGCGACTTTATTCTGGAGACCATTCAGGGATTCTCCACCATCAAATCCGCCGGGCTGGCCAGCCTGCGCAAAGGGGCGTTTGCCCAGTATGCGCTGTCGCTGTTCACCTGCCGGCAAAAGCAGAAAGTTTATGAGCAGATCAAGGGCAGTATCTATCAGCTGATCGGCAGCCTGGAGATGGTGTTCTTTATGTTGCTGGCTCTGCCTTTGCTAAAGAGCGGCGCGTTAAGCCTGGGGGAGTTTTTTGCCTACAGCTTCGTGCGTGAGATTTTTACCTCGTATATCACCAAAATCTTCTTTGCCATTTTGCAAAAAAACCAGCTGCACGTGATAGATAAGCGTGCGCGCGACCTATTCCCTGTGGGGGAGACGACGTCGGCTGGGGCATCGTCGGTTCCAGCGGCCGTGCCGCCGTTTATCCGCAGCCTGGGGTACCACGATATCGTGTTCGCCTATGATGCCCAGCAGCCGGTGCTGCAGGGCCTGTCGTTTTCGCTGCGGCGGGGGGAAAGCATTGCCATTGTCGGGGAGTCCGGTGCGGGTAAAAGTACGCTGTTGAAAGTGATGTGCGGCCTGATTCCTCCCCAGCAGGGCGATATCGTCGTGGATGACGGCCCGATTGACTATCACCAGGCACACGCGCTGTTTTTCCTGCAGAGCCAGGAGGATATTTTGTTTAACGCCTCTGTTCTACAAAATATCACGCTGTTTGATGAAGATTTTGATGAAGGCCGGAGAGCCGAGATTGAGCGCTCTCTGCGCGGGCTTAACCTGGAACCGGCGATCGCCAGGCTGCCGGGCGGCATGAACGCGCTGATTCGTGAAAGTCACGCCGGCCTGTCGCTGGGGCAGCGCCAGCGGCTGCTGCTGGCGCGCGCCATGTACAGCGGCCGTCCGGTTCTGGTACTGGATGAGCCTACCGCCAATCTGGATGAAGAGACGGCTCAGCAGGTGATGGACACCCTGCTGGCGCACTGTCGCGAGCAGGGAAAAACGCTGATTACGGTGACGCACAGCGAAAGCGTGCTGCCGAAGTTTGACCGGATTTACCGTATGGCGGAAGGCCGGATAGAGACGATGACGTCATCAGCAGTGCGGCCGGCACCCTCGCCGATACCGTGCGGAGAGGTCTGCTGATGCCGTTACGAAAAAATCGCAAAGCTGCTCTTGCGCTGCTGCTGTTACTGGCGATGGCCATTGTGGCGGCCATCAGTTTTTACATGCGCAGCTCGGCAGAGCATATCCCTGAACCCACCGCCGTAGTCAGCCGCGGCGATATCGAAAAAACCGTATTAGCGACCGGTATTTTGAAACCGTCGCTGCAGGTTAACGTCGGCGCACAGGTCAATGGTCAGCTGACCAAGCTGTATGTCAGTCAGGGGGACCGGGTGACCAAAGGTCAACTGCTGGCAGAGATTGATCCGACGCTGCAGGAAAATGAAGTTCGTAAATCGGAAGCACAGCTGCAAAGTGCGGTCGCGCAGAAACAGGCTTCAGAAGCGAGCTTGCTGCAGTATCAACTGGAGCTAAAACGTCAACGCCAGCTGGATCGCGATGGCGCCGGGGTGAAAAGCGATTTGGAAAAGGCGCAGGCGCAATACGCCACCCAGGTTGCCCAGGTGCGGATGAACGAAGCGCAAATCGTGCAAATGGAAATGGCGCTGGAGACGGCCAGGGCCAACCTGGGCTATACCCGCATTCTGGCGCCGATTGATGGTGAAGTGCTGGGTATTGTCACCAAAGAGGGGCAGACGATCGTATCGTCACAGAGCGCGCCAACGATTCTGGTGTTGGCGAATGCCGACACCATGACGGTGCATACCCGTATCTCAGAAACCGATATTTTGAAAGTACGTGTCGGACAACCGCTGTGGTTCTATGTCGTGGCCGATCCCAAACGCCGTTATGACAGCGTGATGGGCTCGGTGCAGGAGGCACCGAATGAAGCACTGCGGGAGGACAGTCCGGCCTCATCGTCCAGTCAGCAGCCGACGGCGGTGTACTACAACGGCGTATTTGCCATTGCCAACCTTGAGCGCCAGCTGCGTACGTCGATGACCGCGCAGGTATTTATCATCACCGACCAGGAGAAAGATGCGTTGCGGATCCCGTTGGCGGCACTCGGGCAGCCACAGGGAAAAGACCGTTATCAGGTACAGGTCCGGCGGGGCGCAACGCTTGAGCCGCGCACGATCGTCACCGGTATCAGCGACCGGCAGTTTATCGAGGTTAAAAGCGGGCTGAAAGACGGGGAAAAAGTGGTGCTGACGCAGATTGCAGGAGGGCAATAATGGCCGCCGCTGAACCTATCATTGCGTTAAACGACATTTCACGCCGTTTCTCTTCAGGCACTGAAACCGTAGCGGTGCTGAAAAATATCTCGCTGACGATTAACGCGGGAGAAATGGTGGCTATCGTCGGCGCCTCGGGATCCGGTAAGTCGACCCTGATGAATATCATTGGCTGCCTGGATAAACCTTCGTCGGGCGAAATGCGCATTAAATCGCTGTCGACACGGTCAGCGAGTGGTGAGCAGTTGGCACAGCTGCGCAGCCAGTATGTCGGCTTTATTTTCCAGCGTTATCACCTGATGCCCTATCTGAATGCCGCGGAAAATGTGGCTATTCCCGCGCTGTATACCGCAATGCCGACGAATCAACGTCAGGAACGGGCTGAGTACCTGTTGCAGCGGTTGGGATTGCCGCATCGTATGGCATACAAACCGGCCCAGCTTTCCGGTGGTCAGCAGCAGCGGGTCAGCGTTGCCCGGGCCCTGATGAACGGTGCTGAAATTATTTTGGCCGATGAGCCGACGGGAGCGTTGGACCGCGCCAGCGGTCAGGAACTGATGGGAATATTGCATTCGCTGCATCAGAGTGGCCATACCATCATCATCGTGACCCACGATCGCGACGTTGCCAGACAGGCGCAGCGCATTATTGAAATCAGCGACGGTGAAATTATTGACGACCGTCTGAATGATGGCGTCGCCCAGAGCGGGCAGCCTCAGGCTCTGCCTGTGGCGGCGGCCACCGGGCGCGCGCCCCTATGGCAAAGCGTACGCGAGGCCGTGCGTATGGCATGGCGTTCTTTGTTAGGCCATCGGGTGCGCGCTTTTTTATCGATGCTCGGCATTATTATCGGGATCTCATCGGTGGTATCCGCTATCGCCGTGGGAGAGGGCGCCCGACAGAGCATTCTGGAAAAGATCAGCCAATTGGGCACCAGTTCGTTAGAGATTCGTCCCGGCCTTGGCTGGGATAAGCCGCGTCCTGATTTCGAACGTTCGCTGACGATAGAGGACGTGGAGATGTTGGCAAAGCAGCCCTATATCGATGGTATTTCGCCGCTGATTAATAAATATATTCGCATTATTCGCGGCGGAAAGGAGGTGATGGTCTCGCTCTCCGGCATCAGCGGTGATTATTTTCATGTGCAGGGCGTGACGCTGGTCAGCGGCAATGCGTTAACCGAGCGTGATCTTGAAGAGCGCGAACCGGTGGTGGTCATCGATGCAGAGCTGGCAAAAACCCTGTTTCCGGATGGCGAACAACCGCTCGGCGCGATCGTACAAATCGGCGGGACGCCGTTTCGCGTGAGCGGCATCGCAACGAAAAAGGGCCCGTTTATGGGCGGACGACTCAATGCCTGGATGCCGTATACCTCGCTGCAGGTGCGTCTGGCGGGCGATGCGCCGTTGGAATCTATCTCACTGCGGGTGGCCGACGGTTATCCGTTGGCGCGTGCGCAAAAAGACGTGGAGCAGCAGTTGGAGGTGTTCCACGGCCGCCGCGACTTCTTTACCCAAAGCAATGACCAGATGACGCAGACCATTCAGCAGGCGTCTGATTCCATGCAGCTGTTGATCACCGCGATTGCCGGCATTTCTCTGCTGGTCGGCGGGGTTGGCGTAATGAATATCATGCTGGTGTCCGTTACCGAACGGACGCATGAAATCGGTATCCGCCTCTCGGTCGGCGCCCGTCCGGTGGACATTATGCGTCAGTTTTTAATTGAGGCGATGGTGATCTGCACGTTGGGGGGGATGGTCGGCATCGCCGGCGCGACGTTGGCGGGCGTTATTTTCTCCTGGTTCACCGATGAGTTCACGATGGTCTTCACCTGGCCGCCGATTGCGCTGGCCTGTGGATTTTCCGCGCTTATCGGGCTGGGATTTGGCTTTTTCCCCGCGCGTAATGCGGCGCGGCTTCACCCTACGGAGGCGCTGGCGCGCGAATGAGGCAGAAAATAATCGTGGTTCTGTTGAGCAGCTTGACGTTGTCCGGCTGTGGCGCGTTGGTAAAAAGCGAATATCAACAGCCAACGGTATCGGTTCCGGCGCAGTGGCGTACGGAGATTACCGGGCCGGCTTATTTGGCAAATAGCGAACATTGGTGGGATAGCTTCAACGATCCGCAGCTTTCGCAGCTGATAACCAACGTATTAAGCAGTAATAACGATCTGGCGCAAGCGTGCCTGCAGTTGCAGCAGGCACGCCTGGAAGCCGGGTTGAGCAAAACCAATCTGACGCCGGACGTGACGGTGAGCGGCGGCGCCAGCAACAGCCAAATGATGCGCGGCGGCAGTGCGAGTGAAGATTATCGCTCTTCACTGAACCTGAGCTATGAGCTGGATCTGTGGGGAAAACTGGCGCGTACGCGCGAGCAGGCCGGCTGGTTGGTGCAGGCTTCTGAACAGGATCGGCAAAACGTTGCGCTGACGCTGATTGGCAATACTGCTGACTATTATTGGCAGATTGCCAGGCTCAATCAGCAGCTTGAAGCGCAGCAAGCGATGATGACTAACGCACAGGAGACGCTCCGCCTGGTGCGCGCACGTCATGCCGCCGGCGCCGCCAGTCAAATTGAACTCCTGCAGGCGCGTCAATCGGTGAACGACAGGGAAAATCAACAGCGAAACCTGCAGCAGCAGCGCGAAGCGGCGCGCAATGCTCTGGCTATTTTATTCAATAACTCGCCAGACGTGCGTCAGCCGGAGCTGCGTGGGCTGGATATCAGCCAGGAGGTACCGATAGCAACGAGCGTGCCGCTGGCGGTAATCGGCCGCAGGCCGGATGTGCAGGGGGCAGAGAGGCGCTTGCGTGCCGCGCTGGCCGGCTCTGATGTAGCGCGGCTCAATTTTTATCCGTCGCTGTCGTTGACGGCTTCGCTGAGCGCCGGCAGCGCCATATTTCAGCAGTGGTTTAGTCAGCCGATCAGAACGCTGGGCAGCAGCGTCGCGTTGCCTTTCGTGCAGTGGAACACGATGAGGTTAACGGTAGAAAAAGCCCAACTTGATGTGCAGCAGCAGATCATTACGTTTCGTAGTGCGGTATATAACGCGCTTTCTGACGTGGATAACGCGATGGCGCAACGGTTGAGTTATCAGCAACAGAGGCAGCGCCTGCTGGAAAACTTACGGCTCAGCCAACAGCGGCTGACGTTGTCGGAGAGCCAATACCGCGCTGGTGCGGTGTCGTTCCAAACATTGATCGATGCACAGGATGCTCGCCTGAGCAGTGAAAACAGCCTGGCGGAAATGCAATACAACTACCTGAATGCCACGATGAAATTATGGCTGGCATTAGGGGGCGCAGTGGGTAAGGACGTAACGACAAAGGGAAATGCTCATGAATAACATGTCTTCGCCACGCCGGGTAGTGGTTACCGGCTACGGGGCGGTTACGCCGCTGGGAGAGAATGCGCAGCAGAGCTGGGCGGCAATAATGGATTACCGGTTAGGCTATCAATATCACGATCGGTCCGCTGCGGGGATTCAGTCGCGCTTCTTTGGACTGGTTGCGTCAGAACCTGATTTGAAGTCGGTACCGGCGGCGATTCGCCGCCGCTTGCCGCGCTTTGCGCGTTTGGCGCTTGGGGCGGCTAAAGAAGCCGTCGAGATGGCCTTTCAGGGCGCTGCGCCCGTCGATTCTTACGACCCGCTGGAGTGCGGCGCGATTATCGGCAGCGGCTGGGCCGGGCAGGATGAAAGTTACGACAATTTTGATATGTATCAGCGCAGCGGCTTGGGATCGCCATTTGCCTGTTTCCTTTCCATGCCGAACGTCGCGACTGCCGCCTGCAGTTTGCTGTGGGGGCTGCGCGGCTATCAGAATACGCCAATCGCCGCCTGTGCCACCGGTACTATTGCAATCGGTGATGCGTTTGAGGCGATTCGCCACGGGCGAGCATCCATGATGTTGGCAGGCGCGGGCGAATCGCTGCGCTCCGATCCGGCTGTGTGGGATATTGACGTATTGCGCGCTTTGGCGCGAGAACAACAGGATGCCGCCAAAGCCTGCTGCCCATTTAGTCTGGACCGCAACGGGTTTGTGCTGTCGGAAGGGGCGGCGGTGCTGTGCCTGGAAGAGCGTGATGCCGCACTGGCGCGTGGCGCCGTTATCCTCGGCGAGATAAAGGGTTACGGCAACTATTCCGATGCGTTTGATTTCACCGCGCCGGCCGACGATAAGGTCGCCAGGGTTAAAACTATCCAGCGGGCGTTGGTGCAGGCCGGTATTGGCGTGCATGACGTGGATTACATCAATGCGCACGGGACGTCGACGCCGCTGAACGATCTTAATGAGACCGAGGCAATTAAACTGGCCTTTGGCAAGGCGGCATATACCACGCCGCTATCGAGCACCAAGTCTTATTCCGGCCACCTTATCGCCGCCGCCGGTAGTTTTGAATCCATTATTTGCTTACAGGCGATGCAACATCAGCTGATGCCAGCGACCTGTAACCTGAAAAGTCCCGATCCGGCCTGCGATCTGGATTACATCAGCGAAGGCCACCGGGCGGCGAAGTTGCGCCACACGCTAAACCTGAGTTTTGGCTTTGGCGGCGCCAATGCCGCACTGGTGATCGGCAGAGGTAACGATGCGGTTTAACTATACGCGTAGCGATGCGGAGCAATGGGCGGCATTTTCCGGAGACTACAACCCGATACATTTTGACCTGCAATGGGCGCGTAAGATTGGCAGTGAGCGGCTGACGGTGCACGGCATGCGCGCCATGCTGGATATGAAGCAGGCTCTAAGCGAGGGGTTGCGGCCTGCATCGCCGGATGCGCATTTTTTCCGCTTTAGCGCCCGACTGCGACAGCCGGTACGCTGCGAACTTGATTATCGCCTGGACGTCGCCACCACGGAGCATCAGGCAAGCGGCAGACTGTTGGATGAGTGCAACGATGAGTGCTGTTTCAGCGCCAAATTGCTCCCTTCTGCGGCGTTTGACATCACTGACGCACCTCTTGTTCAGCGGCTGGAACGGCAGGAAGTTGAGATGCTTCGGCGGCGCTTTCCAGGAACTCCGGAGGCAGCGCTGTTGCAGTGGAGCTTTTTGGATGCTCTGTTGTTCCAACGCATCGTGTCGTCGACGGAGATCTTGTCGGCCATCAAAGAGCGATTGCCGACAATGCAGGCGCAGACGCTGATTGATGTTTTTGCCCAACTGTCGGTAGTACAGACACATCATGACGTGCATTTTCACGCCAGTTTGTTTATGCCCGGATCACTGGGCTGCGTTGAGAGCGTTTTGCACTACGCCATTTTGCCGCCGCTTATTGTCGGTGATGGCGACAGCGGATTGGTGGTGCAGATAGAAGTACAGTGCTGGACGCCGCAAGGCCCTCTGCTGGCAACTGCGGTAACGTTAAAAACGGCGAGTTATACGCAACGGTAAGATTGCATAAAAACATTGATAAATAAGGATTTAATCATGGAAAGATATCAACAAGTTTATGACACCCTGTGCGAGATGATTTGTGATGCCAAAGATCTGGATTCATCTCAGCTTTCCCCTGATATGCCGCTGCACCAGCTGAAGCTGGATAGCCTGGACTATGTCGAGATGATGGTGTTGGCGAAAAGGGAGTTTGGCGCTACGTTGAACGCGGAAATGTTTATTGAGCATCCCAATATGACGCTGGGCGAGCTGTGTCATGCTCTGGCCGAACAGAAAAAGTAAGCCGATGGATAACTGGGTGTTAGTGACCGGCGGAAGCCGGGGTATCGGCCGTGCGCTGGTGGAGGAACTGGCACAGCGCTGGAATATTGTTTTTACCTGGCGCAGCGGCGAGCTGGCCAGTAACGAGGTGGTTGCCGCCTGCACCGGCTTACCCGGTTGGGTGGTTGGTTATCAGTGTGACGGCAGTAAGCAAGACGATGTTGACCGCCTGGCGCCTGAATTGCTGGCCCGTTATGGTGCCCCCCATGCGGTTATTCATAATGCCGGCGTTACGTTAGACGGATTGCATATTCAGCAACATGGGGATACCTGGCGTCAGGTAATGGAAACCAATCTTAATGCGGTTTTCTACTGGAATAAGCATCTGTTGCCGGCAATGATATCGCAAGGGGAAGGCGCGCTGTTGCTGATGTCTTCGGTCAGTGCGATTAAAGGTAATGTAGGACAAACGGCCTACGGTGCCAGTAAGGCGGCAATGGTGGGGTTGGGGCGTTCCTTGGCTCAGGAACTGGGGCGCTTTGGCATTCGTGTCAATTGTCTGCTGCCGGGGATTATCGACAGCGATATGACGCGTAATATGCCGCCGGAAGCGTTAAAGGGGCTACGTAAACAAGTTCCGCTGCGGCGGCTGGGGACAGCACAGGAAGTCGCGAGCGTGACGGCGTTTATGATTGGTGAAGAGAGCCGTTATATGACGGGACAGGCGTTGGTGCTTGATGGAGGGCTAACCGCCTGACTGACGCGTTATCAGTATGACAACGACAGCTCAAAAGGAACAAGCTTGGCTTGTTCCTTTTTTTTATCCGAATTGGCTCGAATAGATACTATTGATGATACTAGTGCTTATTTTGATAAATATATCTGTGACATATTTAACCCTCGCCGTGGGATAAATAAGTATAGTGAATGTCATGTGGTGTTTATTCAGGTTTTTTTACCGTTCGTTCAGAATTTTCTCTGTTATTAGCGTAGGAATGCTATTTTTTATCGCCATTTTTTCTCTGACCTTATAGGAAAATCCGGGGAGCCGTTTTTATTGATATTGGTTTTTACGGGGTTCATATTTTCTCTATTTTATGTCGACTTTAAAATTCTCCATCTTTCGTTCGTTATGGGGAATATCAATCCTTTGATCCCGGTAGAAACATCCGCGTTAACAGGTCAATAATCACCCACCTCCAGGGGAGAGCTGTATGCGGCTGTTCCCTGAAAACAAATCCGCTATACTCGTCACAGGATTGAGGATCTATCCTTTTAGATGGAGTAACGGCTCCAAACATCAGTTGTGGACATAAAGAGGGAATTAATAAATCCACATTTCCTTTGTGAGAAACAATGAGGCACTATGAAAAACCGCAAACACCTAACCCCATCCGAAGTGGAGAAATTGCTTGAGGCAACACTGAGAGGTAAGAATCCAGAGCGAGATTACTGCTTGATTTGGATGTGTTTTATTCATGGGTGCCGCGTCAGTGAGATCAACAGTTGGCGGTTGTCAGACATCGATCTGGAAGGGGGGAATATTTATATTCATCGCTTAAAAAATGGTTTTTCAACCATTCATCCAGTATACGTGCGTGAAAGAAAATGTTTGCAGCGTTGGTTGGCGAAGAGGAAAACCTACCGTGGGGCAGACAGCGAATGGTTATTTCTTTCCAACCGTGGCTCCCGACTGTCTCGCCAGCGGATTTACTGGCTGATTAGAAATTATAGCCAGGCCGCAAATTTGGAAGTGAACGCACATCCTCATATGCTACGCCATGGCTGTGGATATGCATTAGCCGATCGTGGAATTGATACGCGCTTGATTCAGGATTATCTTGGCCATAGAAATATTCAGAACACCGTATTATATACGGCAAGTAACGCCGGGAGGTTTAAAGAAGTATGGTAACTAGCTAGTTACTAAATATTACTAATGAGTCATTTTGAACTAAATTGCAACATACTCTAAATTCGCCCCCAAATAATGTCAACACTCGTAATGACAGAATTGCATTTCCTGTGAAAAATCCTTTTTAAACATCGTGTTGTCTGCGATTTTTCCGTCGCCCATCACCTTGGGTGGGAAGGGAGTATTCTCGTAAAAATATAGAGAAAAATCCCAGCAAGATTTCCCACGCTTAACTCATTAGTTTAAAGTAACAAAGATTTGTGAGTTTTCAGTTTTATATTCTAAGATGTTCATTTTTATTGTTGTGATTTGGTTTTATAAACTAAACGAGTCATTTTAGTTCAAAATGAATCGTTTGGTTGGAAAAGTTAACACTGCCCAAACTTACGGCTGAGGTGGCTTCCGCGGTTCACGAACTAAATATCAAGGAATGGCGTAACGTTACGCCAGGAATATTCAAATGCATTTCAATGCATTATTTCTAAAGGAAAGGAAGTATGAAAAAGAATCTGCTCGCTGTTGCTGTGTTGGCCGCATCTGCGTTTTCCACCGCGGCTCTGGCTGCTGATGGTCAGGTTAACTTCACCGGCTCCATTACCGATGTAGCTTGTGAAATTGACGCGAACTCCAAGAATCAGACCGTTAACATGGGCAAGATTGCCACGACCGCGTTTGCTGGCGCAGGCTCCACTGACAAAGTCACCGCAGGTGACAGACGCTTTAGCCTGATTCTGAAAAACTGCCCAGCTTCTGTAACGGCGGCGACCGTACGCTTCGGCGGTAAAATGGTTCCGGGTGCTGACGGCGTACTGGCGCTGACCGATATGCCGGATATGGCTGAAGGCGTTGGCGTTCAGATCACTGACGAACACAATAACGTGATCAACCTGGGCCTGGATTCTGCAGTATTCCCTCTGGTTAGCACCGCTGACAACAAACTGAACTTTATGGCGAGCTACTACGCGCTGGCGAGCACGGTAACTCCTGGTTCTGCTAACGCTGTAGCACAGTTCACCATTGTCTATCAGTAAGGTTCTAACCGCCTGAGTTTGTTCAGGCGGCGTAAATCCAGCCAGGGTAGTTCAGGCTGCCCTGGTTGTTTTCTTCACGGTTTAACCAGGCAGGCAATACGAATGAAAGTTTGGCAGAGAGCGCTGGTCGCAGCGTTATTGATGACAATGGGTGCTCAGGCTCAGGCCGGTGTGATCATCGGTGGGACGCGCGTGGTATACGACGGTGGGAAAAAAGAATCTTCCCTGAGCATCAGTAATCCGGACAAGGTGCCGTATCTGGTTCAGTCCTGGATTGATGCTGGCGAAGACAACGCCGTTAAGGCACCGTTCGTTATTACTCCACCTTTATTCCGTCTGGACGATGGACAAAATAACATCCTGCGCATTGTGCGGGCTGGTGGTGCGTTGCCGGAAGATAAAGAGTCATTATATTGGGTCAATATTAAATCGATCCCTTCCGCACCGAAACAGGATAATACGCTGCAAATTGCGGTGAAAACACGTATCAAACTGATTTACCGGCCGAGAGGCCTGGAAGGAACGCTGAATGACGCCGCGCAGAAGGTGACATGGCAGCGTAATGGCAATGCCCTGCAGGTTTCCAATCCCTCGCCTTATTACCTTACTTTTTTTGACGTTAAGGTCAATGGCGTAGCAGTAAAAGACGCCACGATGGTTGCTCCGCGTTCTAGCGCGCGTTTCACCTTGCCGTCAGGTAATTCCGGCGGTGCATTGACTTGGAAAATTATTAATGACTTTGGTGGGGCCAGTAAAGCGTTCACGGCCAATTTATAAGGCACTTTGACCGTCTTTACATAAATATCCTTGGGCACAGGCAGTGCCGGGGAAGGACGCGACTGCCGGCGAGTCGGCATCGCTGAAAAATGGAGTTATAAGGATGAATAACCCGAAGCGTAGCAGCCCTCGAGGGTTCAGACAAACCCCGCTGGCTTGGTTGATCTCTTGCCAAGTAGCGATAGTGATGGGCTTTTCCGGCTTGGCGCAAGCACGTGACTACTTTAACCCTGCGCTATTGGAAATTGATAATCCTGACCAACGAGGTGTCGACCTTTCGGTGTTCGAAATGGGGGATACTCAGGCACCAGGAAAATATCGCGTAGATGTCTATGTTAACCGTGAAATGGTAGAGACCCGCGATATTGATTTCTTTCTGAGTCGAGACAGCCGCGGTCAGAATAGTTTGCAGCCATGCCTGGACAGTGAGCTGTTGGAAACCTTGGGGGTGCGTGTCGATGCTATTCCCGCCATAAAAACGGCTGGAAAATGCGTTAATATCGCGCAGGTGATTCCCCAGGCTTCATCTACGTTCCGTTTCGGCCAGCAGCGCCTGGAATTAAG
Organism: Serratia sp. JUb9; assembly: GCF_014298095.1. Taxonomy (NCBI): domain Bacteria; kingdom Pseudomonadati; phylum Pseudomonadota; class Gammaproteobacteria; order Enterobacterales; family Yersiniaceae; genus Serratia; species Serratia sp. JUb9. The sequence continues at coordinate 1,076,514 of NZ_CP060416.1, forward strand.
TATTCCTCAGGCGGCCCTTAAGACGCAGGCTCGTGGTTACGTTTCACCCCAAAAATGGCATTCCGGCATACCGGCATTGCTCGCCAACTATAGTTTCAGCGGCGCTAACGATAAGGCGCGACGCGGTGATAGTCATAACAGCGACAGCTACTATCTGAATTTGCGCTCCGGGCTCAATCTAGGCGCTTGGCGTCTGCGTAATTACTCCACGTGGAATCGCGACAGCACCGGGGGGAGCCAGTGGCGTTCCATTAATACCTACCTACAGCGCGATATTATTGCGTTAAAAAGCCGTTTAACCCTCGGCGATAGCAGTTCGGCTAGCGATATCTTCGATAGCGTACCGTTCCGTGGTGCCCAGTTAGAGTCTGATGACGACATGCTGCCAGACAGCATGAAAGGCTATGCGCCAGTGGTGCGCGGCATTGCTAAAAGCAACGCGCAGATCACCATCCGGCAAAGCGGCTACGTGATTTATCAAAGCTATGTGCCGCCAGGACCATTTGAAATCAATGACCTCTATCCGACTTCGGGTAGTGGTGACCTGAAAGTCACGATCAAAGAAGCCGATGGCAGTGAACAGAATTTAACGGTGCCGTTTGCCTCGGTGCCGGTGCTGCAGCGTGAAGGGCGTTTCAAATACAGCATCGCCAGCGGTCAGTTCCGTTCTTATCTCGATAACGTAGATAAGCGGCCGTTCACCCAGGTGACAGGTATCTATGGTCTGCCGTGGGGGGCAACAATTTACGGTGGTATGCAAGCGGCCAGTAAATATCAGGCGTTAGCATTGGGTTGGGGGCAAAACCTGGGCTTGCTGGGGGCTCTTTCTGCCGATGTTACACAGGCTTGGACCAAGCCGGAACTACAACCAAAAGAGCATGGTCAGTCTTGGCGTCTGCGCTACGGCAAGAGCTTTGCTGAAACGGGCACCAGCTTCAGTTTGGCAAGTTACCGTTATTCGACCAGAGGTTTCTACACGATGCAGGAAACGTTGGAAACCTATACCAACGGAGCGTCGATCCGCTTCCCGCTGCATAAGAAGAGCCGCTCTGAGCTCACCATGAACCAGAACCTGTGGGAAGGTGCCGGGGCGCTGTCATTGAGTCTGATGAACGAAGAGTTCTGGAACGATAATCGCCGCAGCCAATCTGCCAGCATGGGTTATAACAACAGTTGGTCGGGTGTCAGTTACGGGTTGTATTACACCTACATAAAGAATGGTTACAACAGCGACGGTAATCGCACCAACAATGAAGACCATGTCGTAGCCTTTAACGTCAGCGTGCCGCTCAGCCGTTGGTTACCAAGTAGTAATGCGACCTATAGCGTTAACAGTAGTCGTAACGGTAAAACTTCGAACCGGATCGGGTTACATGGTTCGGCGCTGGAGGACAGAAACTTGAGCTATAGCTTGAGCCAGGGCTATACCAGCCAGGGGCAGGGTGCCAGCGGTAACGTCAACGTTGACTATCGTGGCGGGTTAGGTCAGATGAACGTGGGTTACGGCTATGACCGTGATACTCAGCGCCTGAGCTATGGCCTGCAGGGCGGTATCTTGCTGCATGAAAATGGTCTGACGCTGTCTCAGCCGCTGGGTGACACCATTGCGTTGGTCAAAGCACCAGGTGCGAAGGGTGTCCGTATACAAAACCAAACCGGTGTGACCACCGATTGGCGAGGTTACGCCGTGGTGCCTTATCAGTCGCCTTACCGCCGCAACAATATCAATCTGGATACCACAACGTTGCCGGACGATGTCGATATGACATTAACCAGCCAGTCGGTGGTGCCGACACGTGGTGCAGTCGTGCGTGCTGAGTTCAAAGCCAACGTGGGTCAGCGTGTGTTGATGACTCTATTACGTCAAGGTGGTGCTGCGGTGCCATTTGGTGCAACCGTCACCGATCTGCTTAATCCGGATAACAGCGCGGCTATCGTCGGCGATGGGGGCCAGGTGTACCTGTCTGGTCTGGCGGATAGCGGCAAGTTGAATGTGAAGTGGGGGAATGGGACTTCGCAGCAGTGTCTGGTGACCTATAGCTTGGGGGCTCAAGTGCAGAGCTCTACTATCCGTACGGTTAATGCTCAGTGTTTATAAGGTTATGGCTATGAAATTTAGTAATTTATTTAAAAGATTACCGCTTCTCACGACCTTCACCGTGGGGATATTTGCCGCACCGTCTCTGTTAGCAGCACCTGCTCCTGGAACTTGTGAGAATACCTCTGACGGGACAACAGAGTATCCGTTTTCATTTGATAGGAAATTCGACAGTCCGGATCAGAACGTTGGCGGACAATTCTTTAGAAATATCTATGAATGGAACTTAAATAAGTCTTATATCGCTAATTGCGGCTGTTCAAGAATGAGAGAGGCGTTTTTTACAGCCAAATCCACGCTGCCTGAAGATATCGGTGTTTCGGATGGTGAAAACCCAGGGTTACAGTATTTTAAGCTGAATGATTTTTTGTCAGTGGCAAGTGAGGTGTATATTGCCGGACGAGAAAGGTCATATTTCAAAGTTCCTTTTAATCAGATAGGGAATAAAAACTCACAGGCTGCTGATGAGGTGGCCTGTAATGCTACAAAAAACACCTATAAAAGTGGTTCTATCGGGAAAGTTCATATTTATTTCCGTCGTCCATTTGTTGGTACGCAAGTTATTCCTCCAACCCGGTTGCTGGAGGTTTATATGACATCTTCGCGGGATGCTATAAGTGCTCTGCCGGTATCATACGTGATGATGAGCGGCACCGTTACTGTCGATCAGCAATGTGTGCTTAACGGGCTAGGGGCTGGGCAGCCTATTAGCATAAACTTTGGTAATATTATGTCGACGGAGTTTAAGACCAAAGGGGCGATGCCAAAAGAATTTACCCCTCATCGAAAAGAGCTCCGCCTGGCATGTAATAACATTTCTGATGGCGTGAAAGTTAACCTTTCATTCCATGGCGAACCTGACCCCAATGTTTCTACGGCGTTGAAAACGGATAGTAACCCGGATGTTGCAGTTAGAATAGATGACCCTATGGGAAGTCCTATTTCTCCCGCAGGGGGGCGTTTACCTATAAATATGAATTTTGGTACTACGGAGCAAACAGGTAGTACTGAAATTACTGTTTATCCTATTAATACCACCGGTGAGTTACCTAAGGTCGGTGTGTTTAATTCATCGGCAACCATTAAAGTTAATATAGAGTAGTTTTTTTCTCTGGTTCTGGTGTTGTACTACAGCGTGTTTTATAAGGATATTACTAATGAAGGAACTCAAATTGAACGTAATTAAAGGTAGCATCGCGGCATTACTGACTGCAGCGTTGGGGATGAGCCATACTGCATTGGCGGATACCCAGTTAAATATTACCGGTACCATCAAGGCTTCACCGTGTAATGTGGTTAATGATACCGGCAACGGCATCTCGGTAAACTTGGGCGATAACATCCAGGCGGCGACGTTGGGGCAGGCGAATACTTTTACCGAGTGGAAACCTTTCAAACTGATTCTGGAAGACTGTCCGACAACCACCACATCCGTAACGGCAACCTTTAGCGGTACGCCATCGGATGAAAGTGCTGATTTGTATAAAAACACCGGTGAAGCGAGAAACGTGCAAATTGATTTGCAAGATGCTACCGGTGGTACCGGCTTGGGTAACGGCAAGAGTCTGAAGCAATCTATCGTGAGTAATGCCACGACTTACAACCTGCAGGCTCGTGCCTACTCTACTGCGGGTAGCGCAACGCCAGGTTCTATCGTGGGTACGGTAATGGTTGCCTTTACCTACGAGTAAGTGAAGCCTTACTCATAATAAAGCTCCCTCCAGAAATTCGGAGGGGCTTTATTAGATCGTTATACGGTGAGGTATATTAAATGGAATTAATGATGCTGTTCTCTTTCTTGCTTTTTCTATTTGTTAGCATATTTTCTTTTTATATGCATGCGAGATTTATGGCAAAAAGAACAATTCATTCAGTCAGGATGATTGTTAATAGCTAGTGCTATTCCCGTTGCATCTGTAAATGTGTAATAGATCGATCCCACAAGGAACAGGGAGAATTGCTATGACGGTAGCTCATTCTTATCAGCGGGAGAGTGCCCACTCACCTGGTACTAATGGAAAAAGCGGACAGGGCGTGATTGTGATGGAAGCCTGTCCGATGACGGCTCTTGGTATGCGTAATATTCTCGCGCAATCCTGTACGCAGCCAGAAAATATTAAACATGTTAATAACTTGGCTGCTATTCCTAATCTGATGCGTAGCCAGCCGACTTCATTGTTGATTATGGAGCTGTGCGGCGAGTCTGAATCCGTATTGGACGGGTTGCGCTTGATCTCTATGTGCCTGGAGCACTGGCCATCGACGGCGATTGTCGTTTGCACCGCGCTCGACGACCCGCGGGTATTGCAATTGCTCACGGTTTCAGGCGTAAAAGGATTGGTTTTAAAGCAGGAACCGGCCATTGCGTTGGCGCAGTGTGTCCAGCAGGTTTTGGCCGGGCGCCGTAGCTATAGCCATAAGGTACGCCAGCTTTTGGCTAACCAGTCCATTGGTGGTAAGGCTTTGACTGCGCGCGAACTGGATGTATTGGCGTACCTGTTCTCTGGTAAAAGCGTCACTGCCGCAGCATTGATGATGCATCGTGATGTACGCACCGTCAGTACGCATAAACGCAATGCCATGCTGAAGCTGGGGTTTCACAATGATGGTGAGCTCTTTCTGCAAGGGAAATGGATGGCGAAAACCGGCCCGGTGTTTGCCAACTGATTCCTGATTGGCGGGAATTATTTCTCGAATGGGTTATGCAAGTTATTGAGACAGGAGGTCTATATGCAGCCTTTAACGCCAAACTCTACCAGTATCGCCTTAATGGATCGTTGCCCGCTAACGTTAGTTGGGTTATCGAGTTTCATTGAGGATCTTAATGCCCCAAGTCAGATTGTCGTGCAGGAAACCAGCATGTCGGTAGTTTCTGAGGCATTACTGTATCAGCCAACCGACATTCTTATTACTGAACTCAGTGGGTTGAATGAAACTATCGCTGAGGGACGGAAAACATTACTGGAATTATGTGTACAGCTCCCGTCATTAAGAGTCATCGTGTACACCCGCTGTCAGTCTGGTGATGAGTTAAAAGCCTTGCTGGAACAGGTCAATATCAGCGTGATTGCTCGTGATGATACATTGCCTCAGGTGGGTGAATTTTTCACCCGTGTTTTTGACGGCGAGCGCGTATTGAGCCCGTTAATCGGCACATGTTTGGCGCGTAACGACAGCGAAGAAATGTCTAATCTGCATCATTTAACGCGTTGCGAGAATGACGTGCTGACCTTTTTATTTAATGGCATGAGTCTGCGTCAGATTGCTGAATTACAGCGGCGTAGTATTAAAACGATCAGCGCACACAAGTGTAATGCCATGCGTAAATTACAGGTAAAAAATGACAGCGAACTGTTCTCACTAAAGAAAAATATCACCCAGCAGTTTGTTGTGAATGAGTAATGAAATCGGCAGCGCTTGTCATGGCCGTTGAGGAGTATTTGGCTTAGTGGGCGGTTATTTGCCTTTCATGGATAAGGATATGACAGTAGACAGCCAATCAATATCGCGTATTGCACTATTAATCTCCTGTCAGTTAACTGCTTACGGGCTTGAGCGATTGTTGGCGCATGGTATGTCACATAAGCGAGAGTTTTGGCGTTTAGATTCTCTGTCCGGTACTTGCCAGCGGTTATTACAGCATGCCGATATGCTGATTATATCATTCAGCATACAGCAGTCAGACTGGCACGCGCGCTTACTGATGTTGGAAGCGCTGCGTAACCTTCGGCCGGCAATGCCGATTGTGGTGATCATTGATGCTCATATTCCATTTTTATTACAGCAACTTGATGTTCTGCATATTAACGGGATTATCAGTCAGCATGATTCATTGAATGAAATTGACGATGTACTGATGCAAATCTTTGTTGAAGGCAGCCCATCTCGGCACGGCCTGAAAAGTTCGCTGGCAGGTCAGGCCGCCGCCAGTGTGTTATCTCAACGGCTTAGTACGTCGGAACTACGGGCGCTGCGTTATTTGCTCAATGGCTATTCATTACAACAAACGGCTGCAAAGATGCAGCGTAATAAAAAATCGGTTATCGCATTGAAAAATAAAGGTATGCGCAAGTTGGGAATCAACCATAGTGCCGGGCTGGTTGCGATACGCGGCATGTTGGAAAACCAATACCGTCAACGGTTGCCATCGTCCAATACGTCTATTGATAACCGTAAGCCAGTTACGGCAAGCCGCTAGGGAACATTGCCGGAAGCGGGATTGAAAGCAGTAAAAACAGAGTTGCCGCCGTGAATTATGGCTATGCCAGGGAAGCAACTACGGGTCATTCTCCAGTAAGAAAGGAAAAGGTAAATAGTGAAACATTTGCAGATAACCAATGGACATGCGCGTTTGCTGATCGGCGTCATGATGGCGGGGAGCCTGTTGCTTACCGGTTGCCAGAGTAAAAAACCACGCAGCCTGGTTTCTCCTCCTGTCACGGTTGCGCCTGTACCCGCTCCTGTTGTTCCGCCGCCACCAGAAAAGAAAGAGAGCCGTATCAGCCTGTGTCAGAGTGAACTGGCGTCGCTGAAAAAGGTGAATCCTAAAGCCTACGCGTTACGAAAAGCCTATTTTGACAGCCTGGTTAATAGCGTGTCGGTGTATGGCGCGGTGCGTGGCAATGTTAATACTCAGACCAAGGATACCCTTGATGCGTTGTATAAATACAAAACGAATCAGGCGTGTTCGATGATTGAACGTGATGTGCTTGATGCGTTGATCCGTAAAGGGGAGAGCGTGAAGTGAATCAGGGTATTAAGTATGGCTTTTTGTTTGCTCTGACGCTGCCGTTTGGCGCAGGAGCTGCAAACAGCTTCAGTGATGAGCAAACGTTACAGTCGCTGGATGCCATCACCCGCAGAGTTGACGATGCGCCAGCACTTTTGTTACTGACGCCTTCCCAGTTGGAGGCAATTGATTCGCCACCGGAACAGAAAGCGGCACAGCAAGCCAAAAGCAGTAATCAGTTGGATAAGAGAGCGGCGAAGCAAAGCGCCGCTTCTTTACGAGAACTGAAGTCTCAGCAGGCGAAAATCAATCAGCTCAATGCCGCCTTGGCCAAACAGAATCGAGAGTTGAAAAAGCTGCGAGAGGCAGCACGAGCGGACGGAGACTCACGCGCTGAAGTGGAGCGGCTGAAAAAATCGCTGCAGGCAAGCTTACAAAAAACGGAAAATATGCAGCAGCAGCTGTCGGCAATGAATGCCGCGAAAAGTGATAAACAGCAGGATAGCACCAGGTTACGGCAGGCGTTGGAGAAGAGTCAGCAACAAAGCTCAGAATTACAAAAACAGGTTGCGGCGTTAACCGTTGCGCAGGACGAGCGCGTAAAACAGCATAAATCTATGCAGGCCATGCTGGATGAAAACCGGAAGCATGCCGAAGAGTTGCAAAAGCGGCTGGCGGCGTTAACCGATCAGCGCAAACGCAAGGATAAGGGTAGCGCAGTGTTGCAGAGCGCTCTGGACGACAGCAAGAAGCATGGTGAAGAGCTGCAAAAACAGCTGACGACCCTGATATCTCAAGCTAAGGCGAAAGAAAAAGATGCTGCAGCGTTGCAGAAGGCGTTAGATGAAAGTAACAAGGGGCGGGGCGAGCTGCAAAAGCAGCTGACGGCGCTGGCTGCTCAAGGCAAGACGAAAGAAAAAGATGCCGCCGCGTTGCAGAGCGCGCTGGAGGAAAGCAAGAAAAACGGCGCAGAGCTGCAGAAGCAGCTGACGGCGCTGGCCGCCCAGGGTAAGACGAAAGAGAAAGATGCCGCCGCCTTGCAGAAGGCGTTGGATGAAAGCAACAAGGGGCGGGGCGAGCTGCAAAAACAGCTGATGGCGTTGGCCGCTCAAGGCAAGACGAAAGAAAAAGATGCCGCCGCGTTGCAGAGCGCGCTGGAAGAAAGTAAGAAAAACGGCGTGGAGCTGCAGAAGCAACTGACGGCGCTGGCCGCCCAGGGCAAGACGAAAGAGAAAGATACCGCCGCGTTGCAGAGCGCGCTGGAAGAAAGTAAGAAAAACGGCGTGGAGCTGCAGAAGCAGCTGACGGCGCTGGCTGCCCAGGGCAAGACGAAAGAGAAGGATGCCGCCGCGTTGCAGAGCGCGCTGGAGGAAAGCAAGAAAAACGGCGTAGAGCTGCAGAAACAATTGGCGACGCTGGTGGAACAGGGGAAAGCGCAAGCAAAAGACCACGTTGCGTTACAGCAGGAACTGGCTGTACTGAAGAAAGAGCGTGCCGTTCGTAAAGACGCCGTGGCACCGCCGAAAACGGCCGATGAGATCCGCGATTATGCGATCGGCAGTTCATTAGGCAATGACGTATTGGCGTTACTGCAAGAAAAAATTGCTCAGGGGATCAAAATCAACCAACGCATGGCGTTTTCCGGCGTGCAGGATGCTTTACAAGGCAAGAACAAGCTGGGGCAAGATAAGATCGCCAAGGCGTTGTATGAAACCGAAGTGGCGCTGAACGAGAAAGAGAAGAAGTTAAAGGCGGAAACCGAACGGCAAGGTTTACGCTACGTTGAGCAGTTCAGGAAGAAGAAGAGCGTTAAGAAATCCTCAAGCGGTTTTTATTATCGGGTTGATTACCTGGGCGCAGGGAAAATTGACGATAGTGATACGGTAGCCGTTGTCGTGAAGGAAAGCCTGACCAGCGGTAAAGTAATTAAGGATATGGATATTGCTGGCACCTCTATTTCACAACCGCTGAGCAGTTATCCGGCCATGTTCCGTGATGCGATTAAGCAATTGCAGAATCATGGCACGATGACAATGGTGGTACCGCCTGAACTGGCATATGGTGATAAGGGGCTGGCTCCGGATATTCCTCCGGGTTCAACCATGGTTTATAACATCAGAATTCTTGATGTATTGCCAGCAGACGGTGCAGCTGGCAATAAAAAATAGCGCTGTTATTTATATCTGGAGTAAGTTGAGCGCATTGATGGTTGGCTTAAATATGTATGACCCGAAAGCGCTCAACATTACTTGCGGTGTAAATAACGGTGTTTTGAATGTTTCGATGCCCGAGGTAATCCTGGATGAGCCGGGTGTCGACGCCTTTATCCGCTAGAGCAAACCCGCAGGAGTGGCGCAGCATATGCGGATGTACCTGAACGCTAATGCCGGCAAGTTGCCCATAGTTTTTCATCAGGCGATAAAGCTGCTGGCGCGATATTTGTCCGCCATGTCGTGATAGGAACAGCCATGGGCTATCGGCTTCTAAATAGCGTGGTCGTTGGCTGAGCCATTGCTTGATGGCCAGGCGTTCTCGGATCTGAATCGGGTGCTGCACGGAAAAGCCGTTTTTCAGCCGGGCAACGTGCAGGCGGTTGGTATTAAGGTCAATGTCTTCTAATCGCAAACCGCGTAACTCACTGACTCGTAAACCGTGGATAAAACACATCAGTAACATACAGCGATCGCGGGCAGAATTGAGGCCTTGAGGAACGGCATCTATCATTTGTTCGACTTCAATATGAGTGAGGTATTTGCGTTTTTTCATACTCTTCCTTGATGAAAACAAAGAAGCCATCATGGTTTCCTTGTAACTGAATTAAAGCACTCAGACCATTTGTTAAGCAAATAAATAAGAGGTCATGTAAATAGGAATTGTCTGTAAAAATGTTTTGCGAACTGGGTGGGATAATGCGGTGATGGAAAATCTCATGTGAGAAAAAATAGCAAATCAGATCGTAATTTGATCGTTTTTAACAGAGGGGAGTTGATCTAAATTGAGTTTTATCGGGCGAGAATATAGCGATTTATTTGTGGATTTTGATTTTTTTGTTGTTTTGTTTGTATGGTGTTATTGGTTTGTTGGTTTTTATCTTGTCCCATCCCCATATTTTAATATTTAACCTCCTATTTATTGCTTTGTCTATTATTTGTGAGTGGATACTTCTCGGCATGGGTTCTTACGTGGCGCAGTGACCCCGAGTGCTGATTGCAATAGAGGAGATGTGAGGTAAGGGGCGGGTTTCTGTGACGCCGCATGGTGATGAGAATTGTTATTGCTATCACTCCCATGCCTATTACAATGCCAGCCATTGCATTCTGTTTAGAGGTGACTCATGGAGTTGCTACGGGTGGTATATCACCAGTATCGTTGGCCGTTTCTGGCGGTGATGGCCCTGACGTTGGCTAGCGCCGCGTTGGGCATTGGCATTATTGCTTTCATTAATCAGCATCTGATGGCGGCGGCGGCGGAGAATCCATTGGCTATTTTGCCGCAGTTTCTCGCTTTGCTGGGTATCTTGATGGCGGTCACTTTAGGTTCGCAGTTGGCGTTGACCACATTAGGTCACCATTTTGTCTATCGCCTGCGCGGACAATTGGTTAAAAGCATTTTGGATACCAATATTGAGCGCATCGAACATCTGGGCAGTGCCTCTTTGCTGGCCAGTTTATCCAGCGATATCCGTAATATCACCATGGCGTTCGTACGTTTGCCTGAGTTGGTGCAGGGTGTGGTATTGACGATCGGTTGCGCGGCTTACTTGGGATGGCTATCGCCGGCGATGCTGGCGGTGACGGCCGTTTGGGTAGCGATCACCATTCTGGTCAGTTGGCTGTTGGTGTCTCGAGTATATCGGCATTTAACTCAGGTGCGGGAAGCTGAAGAGCTGCTGTATCAGGATTACCAGGCGGCGATCGACGGGCGGAAGGAGCTGGCGTTGAATCGTGACCGTGCGCAGCGTTTGTATCAGCAGACTTACCGGGCCAACTCTGATGAATACCGGCACCACATTATTCGCGCGGACACGTTCCATCTCAGCGCGGTGAACTGGTCGAATATCATGATGCTTGGCGCTATCGGGCTGGTGTTCTTTATGGCGAATGGCCTGGGATGGTCCGATACGGCGGTGGCTGCGACTTATTCGCTGACGCTGTTGTTTTTACGTACGCCGTTGCTACAGGCGGTGGGGGCATTCCCGATGCTGCTTGGCGCAGAAGTGGCGTTCAAAAAAGTGAAGTTGCTCAAGTTGGCGGAGTATCAGCCACACTTTACGCCGACGGTCGCCATGCCTTGGCAAACGCTGGAGCTGCGCAATGTGTCATTCCACTATGCGGCGGGTGAACAGGCGCAGGGGTTTGCCGTAGGTCCGTTGAACCTGACGCTAACGCGTGGTGAGCTGGTGTTTTTGATCGGCGGCAACGGTAGCGGGAAGTCGACGTTGGCGAAGTTGTTAACCGGGCTTTATCAGCCGGTGAGCGGACAGATAATTATTGATGGTGTGGCGCTGCAGGCGGCGGATCAAGATAATTACCGTCGCCTGTTCTCAGCTATTTTCACCGACTTTTACCAGTTCGACCGGTTACAGGGCGCCGATGGCGGGGAGCCGGATGCGGAACTGGTGGCAAACTGGCTCGAAAAGCTCAATATGCAGAACAAACTGGAGTTTGACGGCGATCGCGTGACTAACCCTCAGCTCTCCCAAGGGCAGCGTAAGCGGTTGGCGTTGCTGCTGGCGGTTGCGGAGCAGCGGGATATTTTGCTGCTTGATGAATGGGCGGCCGATCAGGATCCGCAATTCCGTCGTATCTTCTATCGTGAACTGCTGCCGGCATTACGTGCGCTGGGTAAAACGGTGTTTGCCATCAGCCATGACGATCACTATTTCGAACATGCCGACCGGCTGTTAGAGATGCGTAACGGCAAGCTCAGCGAGCTGACCGGTAGCGAGCGTGAGCGCGCCAGCCGGGATTCCGTGTCACAAATCGATTGATCTCCGCTTCCCGGCGCCTGATGCGCGCCGGGTTAGGCGACTTTTCTTTTCCCCGCGCGTATCGCTTTCCCGCCATATTAGAAATCATGATTAATAAATATCAATAGGGAATAACAGCTTTATCTATAGCTTTAAGCAATCGATGGTTTGTTTGTAATTAGTGTAATCTATAGCCGATAAACTATTAAACGGGCATGGGCCGGCGTGTTGAACGCGTTTGTCATGTGCTTACACAATAGCAATTTTAATTGGGCTATGGCCGTGTAGTAACTGACTGGATTTTTTCTGTTTAGGGAAAAGCAATGGATAAGAAAAAAATTGAGACGGAGAAACAGCGCGTGTATCGCAGCAAAACGAAAATTCCGCCATCATGGCAGTTGTACGAAGCGCAGCGCGCGTTTATTGAAGACCTCTGGCAGGATGATGCGCCGGAGGCGGAAGCGCCTCGCCCAGTGAAAAAGGATTCGCCTTAGCGAAGGTCCGGAGCTATCCGGCGAAACGAGCTTGACGGTATGGCAGAGCCTGCCATACCGTCACCCAGCTTTGCGTTATCTCACATTCCAACCATCGTTGAGTTTTTCTTCCCTCACGCAGTTCCGGGCAGAGGAGCTGGTGCGATCCGGGCCGGTCCTTCCGTCTGACGGCTAAGGCGCCAGCAGGTTTGGTGGTACTTCGCCACGCTGTTGCGATGCGCGACGCTGACCAGCGTAACATCCGGCAAGGTCGTAACCAGACGTTCATACATCAGCTGTTCAGTTTCGTCATCCAGTGCGCTGGTCGCTTCATCCAGGAACAATATGTCAGGACGGGTGAGCAGTGCGCGTGCGAATGCCAGCCGCTGCTGTTCGCCGGGAGAAAGGCGCTGGCTCCAGTTATTCACCGTATCCAGCCAGCGTTGCAGCGGTTGCAGATGGCATACCTCCAGTACATCCAGCAGTTGCTCGTCATGGTAGGTATGTGCCGGGTGCGGATAACTCAGCGCTTCCCGCAGCGTGCCGATGGGAATGTAGCTGCGCTGTGGCAGGAACAGGGCGCGCAGCGAGGTATCGCGGCGAATGCTGCCTGCGCCGTAAGGCCAGATGCCGGCAATGGCGCGCAGCAGCGTTGATTTACCACAGCCGGAAGGGCCGGCGATTAATACGCGCTCGCCGCGTGGCAGCGTTAACGAGATATCTTGTACCAGCGGCTGACCATCTGGTAACTGCAGACTGAGCCGACTAAGTGTAAGTGGTTGTTTATTATCCTGCTCCAGTGTGATGCCTCGAGGTTGGTGATGCGCCTGCTCCACGGCGGCGTTAAAGCCGGCCAGACGGTTAACGCAGGCTTTCCAGGCGGCCAGATCGTTAAAGGCATCGATAAACCATGACAGGGCGCCCTGTACCTGGCCGAAGGCCGAAGCGATTTGCATCAGTCCCCCCATCTGAATGGCGCCGGAAAAGTAGCGCGGCGCGGCAACCAGCAGAGGGAAAATAATGGCGAACTGACCGTAAAAGTTACTGGCGATATTCAGCCGGCGGGTAACGCGCATAATAGACCACCAGTTATTACGGATGGTGGCGAAGCGTTCGCCCAACTGTTGGGCCTCCTGCTTTTCACCCTGATACAGCGCAATGGCATCATGGTTTTCCCGGATGCGGATCAGGCCGAAACGAAAGTTCGCTTCATAGTGTTCCTGATCAAAGCCCAGCCGCACCAGCGGCTTGCCGACCCAGCCGATAATCACCGATCCCAGCAGCGCATACAGCAAGGCAAACCACACCATATAGCCCGGCAGCGTAAAGGTGTGTCCGTGCAGCGCAAAACTTAACGGCCCGCTGACGTGCCACAGAATACTGACGAAGGAAAAGAGCGTCACCAGGCTGGACAATAGCCCCAATGACAGCGAGAGCGTGTTACGCGTCAGAACATTAAGATCTTCGGCAATACGCTGATCCGGGTTATCGACCAGCTGTTGCTGTTCGCTGTGGTAATAGGCTTGGTGCGCCAGCCATTTATCCATAAACTTTTCCGTCATCCAACTGCGCCAGCGCATCTGCAGCCCCTGCGTCAGATACACCTTAAATACTGCCAGCACGATGAAGCTCAGCGCCAGATAGGTAAAGCGCCACAGCTGCTGTTTGAATACCGGATAGTTTTTATTCTGTAGTGCATCATAGAACACCTGATTCCACTGATTGATCAGGACGCTGATATAGACCAGCCCCAGCGACAGCGCGACGATGGCGATAAGCATTCCCCAGGCGCGCCATTTCTCCTCGGAAACCCAAAAAGGTTTAATTAACTGCCAGACGGCATGTTTTTGTGTGCTGTTCATAAGTTCTCGCCGTGAAAAACATGGCAGACAGCATCGCCAAGCCAAGGGCAACAAGCAAATTGCGAGTTGTAAGCAGGTTTAACACCTTCTAATCCCAAGGGATATTAGGGTGAATCGCGAAAGATGAAGCCGGCGGGCCAGACGGTTATACTGGCGGCGATTTGAAACGCGACCCTGAGAAGGAAGAGCTATGAGGGCATTGTTGCCGCCGCTGCTGGCCTGTAGCGCTATGGCCAGCTGGCCGGCGCTGGCGCAGATTGATGAACCGGATATCCACGCCGATTGCCAGAAGGTGGCCGGCTACGCCGAACTGGGGCATAGCGCATACCAGAATGGCGACTATACGAAGGCGGCAGGTATTTTTCGCGATCAGGCGGCCTGGAGTGAGTTTTGCGGCTTCAGCGAGCGCGCTACGGCGACGGCGTATAACAACGTCGCGCTGGCGCTGATGCGCGCCGGGCAGTTGTTGAAGGCGCGCGCCTATCTGCTGCTGGTGCCGGACGATGACAAATCACGTCACAATATGGCATTGCTGGAACAGCGGCTGGCGCAACAGCCGCCGGCGACCGGCCCGGCCGGTGTTTACTGGCAGTATGCCGGCCGCGGCGTTTGGAGCGAAGTGACGGTAGTGCCGCGCGGCGATCTGTGGCAAATCGATTATGCCGGCTATTACATGCCGGGCATGGGGCTGTATTACGGCCCCAATATGGGGGAATTCGCCGACGTATTGCCGATTCAGAACGGGAAAGCGTTATACCATCAGGACGATGAGGATGATGAGTCGGCCTGCGATGTGACCCTTACCTTCAGCGATGATGCCGTGGATCTGAATTCCCAGGGCGACTGCGGCTTTGGGCATAACGTTCAGGCGGCGGGACATTTTATTCGGGTCGAGTAAAACACCGTGCCGCCTTACGCTAAGGCGGCGGCGCTGCTCAGTATTTCCTTCCAGCCAGCAACGTTGTCCAGATAGTTGCCAGCCGCGATGGTATGCAGATCGCCGTTGCTGTCCTGCAGGGCGAAGGTCGGGAACCCCTGGCCGTGCACTTTGGCGAGGAAGGCCCGGCTTTCAGCGATATGCTGGGCGGTAGGGGCGCCGCGGTTAAAACGCATCTCGGCGATAAACGGCGCCGAGGGCAGCCCCAGTTCGCGCGCCAGCGCTTCCAGCACCGGTAAATCGGCGATGCGTCGTCCTTCCTGATAGTGCGCCCGTTGCACCAGGTGCAGCATATCCAGTCCCCGGCCGGCCAGCTGTTGTGCCGCGAGGATCGCGGTTGTCGGCGGCTCGGAGTCCATGACTGCCGTGTTGTCGCACAGCAAGCCGTTGAAATAGGCGTCGCCGAAGGGCTGCCCGGTGAGTTCGGCGATGCGTTTATCCTGCGGAATGACATAGTTGCGCCATTCCGGGGTGATTTGACGGCGGTTGCCGCCGGTCAGCATGCCGCCGCCATGCAGGGCGATCGCTAATCCGGGAATGGTCTGCGCCGCCTTGACCAGCGGGGCAGCGCCGTAGCACCAGCCGCACAGCGGATCATACACGTAATGCAGCGTTACGTTGCTCATGGAATACCTCTTGTCTTGTCGATGCTGCGTCGGATCATGCGGCGCAGCATTCCTGTTGGCTCGTCTCAGTAGCGCTTTACTGCGGCCATTTCATTTCGCCTTTCAGCACTTTGGCGCTCAGCTCCAGGCTGGAAACGTCTTTCAGCGTCGGATAGTGTTTTTCCATCGCGGTTACCAGCTGTTTGGCATCCTTGGCCTGCGGCAGCTCGGCCTCCAGCACCTTCAGATAGTTCTGGGTAAAGGTGACGGATTCCAGCGTTTGCGCGGCGCCGGGCAGATAGTGCCCAGGAACGACCCGCTTTGGCTGCAGCGTCTGGATACTGGCCAGCGTTTGCTGCCAGTGCGCGCGCGATTCTGCGCTTTGGTTATCGGCAATCCACGGGTGGATATTATTGCCGGCCACCGCCACGCCGCCCACCACGGCTTTCAACGCCGGGATCCATACATAGGTTCGCGCCGGCGTCGGGCCGTTCAGGCCTTTTACCTCAACTTTTTGCCCGTCGATGGTGAAGCTGTCGCCCGCCAGCGGTTGCGGGACAACCACGTGGGCCGGCGCATTGTCTTTCAGAATCGGCCCCCAATAGGCAATTTTGCCCTCTTTGGTCGCCTTGATTTCTTTGATGGTGCCAGGTGTCGCGATAATTTTTGCTTCAGGGAAGGCGGCCTGAATCACGTCCAGACCGAAATAGAAGTCTGGGTCGGAATGGCTGATATAGACGGTGGTCAGTTTTTTACCGGTCGCCTTGATTTTATTGACCAGTTGCTGCGCATCATTGCGCTGGAACTGGGCATCGATCAGCGCCACTTCATGCGGGCCGCTGATGATTTCAGAAGAGACCGGGAACACGCTTTTTTCCCCGGGGTTATAGACCTCCATCGTCAGCGTATCGGCGGCGTTGGCATAGGTGCTGATAGCGGCGACGCCGGTCAGCGTCAGAGCGATAAGTGATTTCTTAAACATTGTCGGGTTGTCCTGTTGGTTTTAACGTTGCACAGATGTTATGTTGCATAAATCGAATAAAAAACCGGATAATTTGCAATTATTAGTTTCATAAATCGGACGAATTATGGATCGCATCACTGCCGCTGAAGTTTTTGTCGCCATTGTCGAGAGCGGCAGCATGATTGCCGCCGCAGAGGCGCTGGATATGTCGCGCGCCATGGTGACGCGCTATCTGGCGCAGATGGAGCAGTGGGCGGGGGCGCGTCTGCTGCACCGCACCACGCGCAAACTCAGCCTGACCGATGCGGGCGAACGCACGCTGGAACGCTGCCGCCAGATGCTGGCGGTCGCCGGGGAGATCGATCTGGTCGAGGCGGAAGCCAATGTGGAGTTACGCGGTCTGCTGCGCATCACCTGCTCACAGTCGCTGGGGCAAACCACGCTGGCGGCGGCGGTGACGCACTACCTGCGGCGCTATCCCCAGGTGGCGGTGGATTTGCAGATGAACAACCGCGCGGTCAACCTGGTGGAGGAACGCATCGATTTGGCGCTGCGCATCACCAATGAACTCGATCCGAATCTGATTGCCCGACCGTTATCGCGCTGCGCTTCGGTGGTCTGCGCGACGCCCGACTATCTGGCGGCGCATGGGACGCCGCGTCAGCCGCAGGATCTGGCGCTGCATAACTGCCTGACATACTCCTATTTTGGCAAAAGCCTGTGGCATTTTGAGCATCAGGGCGTGAAGTCGGCGGTGGCGGTCAGCGGCAACCTGAGCGCCAACGAGTCGGTGGTGCTGCTGGCCGCTACCCTGAAGGGGGCCGGTATTTCATTGCAGCCTTACTACTCCGCGGCGCCGTTGCTGGCCAGCGGCGAGCTGGTGGAGTTGATGCCGGAGTACCAGCCGCAGTCGATGGGGATTTATGGTATCTACACCTCGCGTCGCCAGCTGCCGGCAACCCTGCGCACCATGCTGGATTTTCTGGTGGAGTGGTTTGCCAGCGATGAAAAGTGGTTGGCGACGCTACGTAAGTAGCGTATGAGGACAGGTAACATATCGTCACAGTTTTCATCGTCAGGCCATTCAAGCGCTTAGCGTCGGAATGACGGCTTTTTATACGCGCCGGACAACCTGCGCTGGTTTTCCGGTTGGCCGGCGTGTTATTCCTATCTCGTGTAAATGGCTATTTATTCTTAATAATTATAAGGTTATATCCTTTATTTAGCCCGATTTCACACCTCCATCACCCTAATTACGGGCGACCATTCCGGTCGGCCCGCGTTTGTTGTTGTTTGTCTCTGGTCCGCGGCGTCAGACGCCGGGACGCTTTAAGATTGGGAGCGTAATACATGCCTGTTTCTTTGTTGGCGCTGGCACTCAGTGCATTCGCCATCGGCACTACCGAGTTTGTCATTATGGGGCTGTTGCCCGACGTGGCGGGCGATCTGCAGGTTTCCATCCCCTCTGCGGGATGGTTAATCAGCGGCTATGCCCTCGGCGTGGCGATCGGCGCGCCGATTATGGCGCTGCTGACCGCGCGCCTGCCGCGTAAAAAAACGCTGTTGCTGCTGATGGCGATTTTTATTGTCGGCAACGTGATGTGCGCATTGGGCTATAGCTACGGCTTCCTGATGCTGGCGCGCATTATCACCGCCCTGTGTCACGGCGCTTTCTTTGGTATCGGTGCGGTGGTGGCCGCCAATCTGGTGGCCCCTAATCGTCGGGCTTCCGCAGTGGCGCTGATGTTTACCGGCCTGACGCTGGCTAACGTGCTGGGCGTGCCGCTGGGCACCGCGCTGGGGCAGGCGCTGGGATGGCGTTCCACCTTCTGGGCGGTGGCGCTGATTGGCGTTGCGGCGCTGCTGGCGCTGTACAGTAAATTGCCGACGGTCAGCGATGAGGCGCCGACCGAGCTGAAAAAAGAGCTGGCGGCGTTGCGCGGCGCCGGCGTCTGGCTGTCTCTGCTGATGACGGTGGCCTTTGCGGCGTCGATGTTTGCCCTGTTTACCTATATTGCGCCGCTGCTGACCGAGGTGACCGGCGTATCGCCGCAGGGCGTCAGCTGGACCCTGCTGCTGATGGGCGTCGGCCTGACGCTGGGCAATATTCTGGGCGGCCGGCTGGCGGACTGGCGGCTGGGCGTGACGCTGGCGGGGATCTTTCTGGCGATTGCGCTGTTTGCCGCGTTATTCAGCTGGACCAGCGGCGCGCTGATCCCGGCGGAGATTACACTGTTCCTGTGGGCCGCTGCGTCGTTCGCCGCGGTGCCGGCGCTGCAGATCAATGTGGTGACCTACGGTAAGAAAGCGCCGAACCTGATCTCTACCCTGAATATCGCCGCCTTTAACCTGGGTAATGCGCTGGGCGCCTGGCTGGGCGGCCTGGTGATTGCCCGGGGGCTGGGGCTGACGGCGGTGCCGCTGGCGGCTGCGGCGATGGCGCTGGCGGGGTTGCTGCTGTGCCTAATTACCTTTGGCCGGGCGCGTCGCCGGGCTGCCGGGCAGTAAGCGCCGCCAGACGGGCGGGGAAAGACGCCGCCTGTTGGTGTAAATGATCGATAAAAGCGCTGACCAGCGTGGAAGAAGGGCGGTGCAGCGGCCGGATCAGGCTGACGGTGAACGGCACCTCGATGCTGAACGGTCGCAGTTCCACGCCGCCGGCGGCGGCATAGTCCAGCGCGGTCAGCGGGTTGACGATGGAGAGGCCGATGCCGGCCTGCACCATGGCGCAGACCGAAGCCGCGCTGTGGGTCTCCATCACCATGCGTCGGTTAACCTGCTGCTCGCTGAACAGCGCGTCCAGCAGCTGCCGGTAACTGTCGGTATTCGACAGGCTGATAAAATTCTCGCCGCCGAAGTCCTGCGGCGTGAGTTGGTCATTGGCCAGCAGCGGATGCCCGCTCGGCAGCACGCAGACCTCATTCAGCGTCATCAGCGGAATGCGCTCCGTGCCGGCCGGCGTCAGCGTATTCTCGGTCAGCCCCAGATCGTGGCGCTGCGCCGACAGCCACTCTTCCAGCAGCGGCGATTCCTGCGGCACCACGCTGAAGCTGACTTCCGGGTAGCGATCGAGAAACGGTCTGCATACCGCCGGCAACAGCGACTGTGAAAATACCGGCAGGCAGGCGATGGAAAGCTGCGCCTGGTGAAACTGGCGAATGCCGTCCGCCGCGGTCTTAATGCGTTCCAGGCCGTAATAGGAGCGCTGCACCTCTTCAAACAGCCGTAATCCCTCCACGGTCGCCACCAGGCGACCCCTGATCCGATCAAACAGTCGCAGCTGTACCTGCTTTTCAAAGCGCGCCAGCTCACGGCTGACGGTGGGCTGTGAGGTATGCAGCAGCGCGGCCGCTTCGGTGAGGTTGCCGGTGGTCATCACCGCATGGAAGATTTCAATTTGGCGCAGACTAATGGCGGACATGGCTTCTCCGGCGCGGGCTGAGACATAAAGCCATATCATAAATGAATAGACTTACGCTAAATAGATATTTTTCTCCCGCCCCGGCTTGCGGCACAATGGCGTCAACAGAATGCATCATTATTTGGGAATTGCCGCCATGCCACGCGCTTTACATGACACCTCCACCGCATTGAACGCCGCCAATTTACTCACGCTGCCGGCCCGCTTCGGCTGCCCGGTTTGGGCCTACGATGCGCAGATCGTCCGTGAACGTATCGCACAGCTGCGTCACTTTGACGTGATCCGCTTCGCCCAGAAGGCCTGTTCGAATATTCATATTCTGCGCCTGATGCGCGAGCAGGGCGTCCGGGTGGATTCCGTATCGCTGGGAGAAATTGAGCGTGCGCTGCATGCCGGCTATCAGCCGGGTGGTGAAGAGATTGTCTTTACTGCCGACGTGCTGGATCAGGCGACGCTGGCGCGCGTCTGCGAGCTGAAAGTTCCGGTAAATGCCGGTTCTATCGATATGCTGGAGCAGTTGGGGCAGCACGGTGACGGGCACCCGGTGTGGCTGCGCATCAACCCGGGCTTTGGTCATGGGCACAGCCAGAAAACCAATACCGGTGGTGAAAACAGCAAGCACGGCATTTGGTATGCCGATTTGCCGCAGGCGGTGGAAGTGATTCAACGCCATGGCCTGAAGCTGCTGGGCGTACATATGCATATTGGCTCAGGCGTGGATTATCAGCATCTGGAGCGTGTATGCGACGCCATGGTGCAGCAGGTGATTGCGCTGGGGATGGATATTGGGGCGATTTCCGCCGGCGGCGGCCTGTCGATTCCGTATCAGGCCGGCGAAGAGGCGATCGATACCGAACACTATTTTGGCCTGTGGAACAGCGCGCGCGAGCGCATTGCCGCCCACCTGGGGCACCCGGTCAAACTGGAGATCGAGCCGGGGCGCTTCCTGATGGCCGAGGCGGGCGTGCTGGTAGCGGAAGTGCGCGCGGTGAAAGATATGGGCAGCCGTCACTTTGTGTTGGTCGACGCCGGTTTTAACGACCTGATGCGCCCGGCAATGTACGGCAGCTATCACCATATTTCGCTGCTGCCTGCCGACGGACGCGCTACCGATGCTCAACCGCTGCGCGATACGGTGATTGCCGGGCCGCTGTGCGAATCCGGCGATGTGTTTACCCAGCAGGCGGGCGGCGGGGTGGAAACCCGGGCATTGCCGCCGGTGCAGGTGGGCGACTATCTGGTGTTCCACGACACCGGCGCTTACGGTTCCTCCATGTCCTCCAACTACAACAGCCGGCCGCTGCTGCCGGAGGTCCTGTTTGATCGGGGTGAGGCGCGGCTGATTCGTCGCCGGCAGACCATTGAAGAGTTGATCGCGCTGGAACAGGTATAACGCAGGCGCGGGCGCCCGCTAGCCGGCATAGGGACCGGGCGCCACCGACTCACGCAGCCTCAGTTCGCCGGTAAACGGTGTCAAAGGTTGTACCTCTTCGCCGTTAAGCAGCCGGAACGCCTGGGCGATAGCGGCTTCAATCATCATATCGATCGGCAGATAGACGGTAGAGAGCGCCGGCTGCAGATAGGCGGCGCTAGGTTCGTCATCGAAACCAAAAATAGATACGTCCTGCGGAAGACGTTTGCCGGCCTGGCACAGCGCCTTCATGGCGCCGATCGCCATGTCGTCATTGCTGGCGAACAGCGCGCTGAAATCGACGCGGGCATTCAGCAGCGTTTGGCAGCCGTGATACCCGCTGGGTACGCTGCTGTCGCCGTGCGCCACCCGCGCCGCGTCAAAAGCAATCTGATGGTGCTCGAGCGCCTGCCGATAACCCGCCAGCCGCGCCTGAGCGGTCGGCGTGGCGATCGGGCCGGTAATACAGGCTATTTCCCGGTGTCCCTGGGCAATCAGATAGGTAACCGCATCGAACGCCGCCTGCTGCTGTTCGAAGAACACGCAGCGCTCGCGCGCCAGAGGCAGATCGCGGTTGATCACCATCACCGGCACCGGCAGGCGCTCAAACAGCGCCATCAGCGCCGCTTCATCGGTAAAACGGGTGTAGAGAATAATGGCGTCGCAGCGGCGGTCGGCCAGCAGTTGTACCGCCTGCAGCTCATCCTCCGGCGTATCGTGTCCGTCGGTCACCACCAAATGTTTGCCGCTGGCTTCGATCAGTTTGGCGGCCTGACGCAGCAGCCGGCCGAAATAGGGGCCGTCGAAATTGGACACCACCAGACCGATGCTGTTGGAACTTTTGTTAGCCAGCGACTGGGCGAGAAAGTTCGGCCGGTAGCCCAACTCATCCATCGCTTTGAACACCGCATCCCGCGTGCTCTTTTTCACCTGTCCGGTGCCATTTAACACGCGCGATACCGTGGCTTTCGACACGCCCGCGCGAATGGATACATCCAACATGGTGATCATGACCGGCTAACCTCTGTCTGCAAACGTCCGCTGTGGAAATGCTGGCAGTCTAGCATAGCGGCAGCCCAAGGGCAGCGCGCGACATCATGCCGGATTGGCGAACACTTCCTGACGCAGCAGCACGATCTCCTGCGCCAGATCGTGGCACAGCATGGCGGTCATCAAATGATCCTGTGCGTGCACCATGATCAGATTCACCGGGATCTTGCCCGCTCCTTCATCCAGGCCGATCAATTGCGTCTGTACGGCGTGCGCCGCGCGGGAGGCGGATTGTGATGCCGCCAGCGCCTCCTCCGCCTGCTGCCACTGCCGCTGACGGGCCGCCTGAATTGCCGTCATGGCGTGAGATCGCGCTTCACCCGCATTGATCAATAATTCCATTACCGTCTGCTCCAGATCTATGCTCATTCTATGTCCACCGGTATGCCAAAATTGGTTTTTTCATCATATTGGAATTCCAATATTGACTTGTGAGAGTGCGATCACAGAAAAATAATCCAGTTAACCTATTTTTTGGTATGCCAAATCGCGAGAGACGCGGTACGCGAATCGGTCATCTGATCAAGCACAACACAATAGGGGCGTGTCATGTCATTTCGGGACCGGCTTATAGACTCTCTGGGAGCCTTTGCCAATAAATTCAACAGTTACAGATATATAATGGCTATCAAGGCATCGTTTATTACGCTGATGCCGGTAATTATCGTCGGCGCTTTTTCGGTGCTGATCTCGAATATGGTGATGGATCCCAAGAATGGTCTGGCGAGCTTCGCCATGTTCTCATTCCTGGCGGATCTGAAACCGATCATGAGCAGCATCAACTACGCCACGCTGAGTTTCCTCAATATCGGCGCGGTGTTTCTGATTGGCATAGAACTGGGCAAGATCAACGGCTCGCGATCGCTGTTTCCGGGGCTGCTGGCGGTGATCTGCTTTATCGCCGTCACGCCGACCAACGTCGAGCTGATGGTGAATGACCAGATGCAGATGGTGAAAGACGTGCTGGCCAAGCAGTTCTCCGATACCCGCAGTCTGTTCCTCGGTATGTTTATCGCCATTTTATCCGTGGAGATCTATTCCAAACTGGAAACGCTCGATCGCCTGAAGATCAAGATGCCGGAAAGCGTGCCGCCCAACGTCTCCGCCTCATTCTCGGCGCTGATCCCGGCGATCATCACCGTGGTGGCGATCGCCACGCTGGGGTTTGTCTTCCACCGCGTCAGCGGCATTTATCTGTATGACGCCGTCTATCAGGTAGTGCAGCGGCCGCTGGAGACGGTGGTGCAGAGCCTGCCGGGGATCCTGATCCTGATGTTTGTCGCCCAGCTGTTTTGGGTGATCGGCATCCACGGCAATCAGATGGTGAAACCGATCCGCGAGCCGCTGTTGCTGGGCGCCATCATGGTCAATATGACCGCCTTCGAGCAGGGGAAAGAGATCCCGAATATCATCACCATGCCGTTTTGGGACGTTTATATGAGCATCGGCGGTTCCGGCATTACGCTGGGCCTGCTGTTTGCGGTGATGATCGCTACCCGGCGCAAAGAGATGCGTGAAATCAGCAAGCTGTCGCTGGGGCCGAGCTTTTTCAATATCAATGAACCGGTGATCTTCGGCATGCCGATCATGCTGAATCCGATCCTGGCGATCCCCTTCATTATCACGCCGTTGATCACCGGCACTATCGGCTACTTCGCTACCAGCATCGGTTTTGCCGGCAAGGCGGTGGTGATGGTGCCGTGGACCACGCCGCCGATCATCAACGCCTGGCTGTCTACTGCCGGTTCGATGGGCGCGGTGGTAACCCAGCTGATCTGCATCGTGGTCGCCACGATTATCTATCTGCCGTTTGTCAAAGTCGCCGCCCGCCGCGCGGAACAGGCGGAGCAACCCGTTATTCAGAACGCATGAGGTGAGCAATGAGTCAGGTTTCAATGGAGATTCCCCAGGATTTTATTCTCGGCGCGGCGGCTTCCGCCTGGCAGACCGAGGGCTGGAGCGGCAAAAAACAGGGGCAGGATTCCTATCTCGATCTGTGGTACCAGCATGACCGTCACGTCTGGCATAACGGCTACGGCCCGGCGGTGGCGACGGACTTTATCAACCGCTACCGCGAAGACGTGGCGCTGATGAAGCAGAGCGGCGTCGGCCACTATCGCACCTCCATCAACTGGTCGCGCTTTCTGACCGACTATGAGCAGGGCGTGGTGGATGAAGAGTATGCGAGCTATATCGACGCGCTGCTCGATGAGATGAAGCAGCAGGGCATCGAGCCGATGCTGTGTCTGGAGCACTATGAGCTGCCGGGCTACCTGCTGGAAAAATATGACGGCTGGCGCTCCAAACGGGTGGTGGAGCTGTTCGTGCTGTACGCCCGGCGGGTGTTTGAGCGCTTCGGCGGCAAAGTCACACGCTGGTTTACCTTTAACGAACCGGTGGTGGTGCAGACGCGGGTCTATCTGGATGCGATCCGCTGGCCGTATGAGCAGAACACCAACACGTGGATGCAGTGGAACCACCATAAGAATCTGGCGACCGCCAAAGTGGTGCAATGCTTCCGCCAGATGGGCTGTGCCGGCAGCATCGGCGTGATCCTTAACCCGGAGGTCACCTACGCCCGCTCCGGCGCGTCGCACGACCAGCGCGCCGCCGAGCTGTACGATCTGTTCTACAACCGTGTGTTCCTCGACCCGGCGATTAAAGGCGAATATCCGGCGGAGCTGCTGACCCTGCTGCAGCAGCACGACGTCAGCGTTGACTGGACGGCGGAGGAGATGGCGACGATCCGCGATAACACCGTGGACGAGGTGGGCATCAATCTCTACTACCCGCACCGGGTCAAGGCGCCGAGTCGCGCATGGTGTAGCACCACGCCGTTTCATCCGGCGATGTATTACGAGCACTTTGAGTTGCCGGGGCGGCGGATGAACCGTTCGCGCGGCTGGGAGATCTATCCGCGCATCGTGTACGACATGGCGCTGCGCCTGCGCGATGAGTACGGCAACATTCCGTGGTTTATCTCGGAAAACGGCATGGGCATTGAGCAGGAAGAACGCTTCAAAAATGCCGAGGGGGAAATTCAGGACGATTACCGCATTGAATTTATCCGCGAGCATATTTACTGGGCGCTGAAGGCGCGCGAAGAGGGAGCCAACTGCCAGGGCTATATGCTGTGGGCCTTCACGGACAACGTATCGCCGATGAACGCCTTTAAAAATCGTTATGGCCTGATAGAAATAGATTTGGACAACCAGCGCAACCGGCGGCAGAAAAAGTCGGCGCACTGGTTCCGCGCGCTGAGCGAGAGCCGCCGTCTGAGCTTCACCCTCGATGATGAAAACCGATAAGGAGTGACCGATGAAACGTATCGTACTGGCCTGCTCGGCGGGCATGTCCACCTCGCTGGTGGTGACCAAGATGGAAAAAGAGGCGCAGACGCGCGGGCTGGAGCTGAAGATTTACGCCATTCCCGAGCAGAACCTGCGTGATGAGCTGCAAAGTTACGGCGGCGATATTCTTGCGGTGCTGCTTGGCCCGCAGGTACGCTTCAAGCTGACAGAAAATAAAAAGCTTACCGACGCGTATCAGATCCCAATTGCGGTGATCGATTCTGTGGCGTATGGCACGTTAAACGGCGCAAAAGTACTCGATCAGGCGCTGGGTTTGGTAGACTAATCTGATTGTGAACCTACACAGGCCAGATACCTCGCCGTCGGCGGGGTATGGCATGGACAGACGTTTTTCAGGGTGAAACGGTGGATAAAGTCGTGATTCCGCAGGAAAAAAAGCAGTATCAGGAAATTGGCCGAGACCTGCGGCAGAAAATTCAGCAGGGCCATTTCGCCATTGGCACGCGCCTGCCCCCGGAGCGCAATATTGCCGAAACCTACGGCGTCAGCCGTACTATCGTGCGTGAAGCGCTGTTAATGCTGGAGTTGGAAGGAACGGTGGATATCCGCCAGAGCTCCGGCGTTTATGTCATACGCATTCCCAATGAAAACGCGGAGGAAGAGGATCCTATCCTGCACGGCGAAGTCGGGCCGTTTGAAATGCTGCAGGCGCGTCAGCTGCTGGAAAGCAATATCGCCGCCTTTGCCGCCAAAATGGCCACCAAAACGGATATCGAAAATCTGCGCCGCACGCTGGAGCAGGAACAGCGCGCCATCGTCGCCAATGATGAAAGCGGTGACAACGACAAAATGTTCCATTTGCTGATTGCCGGCGCCACGCAGAACCAGATGCTGCTGGACACGGTAAAAAGCATCTGGCAGCGGCGGGAGGCCAGCCCGCTGTGGCAACAGCTGCACAGCCGCATCGCCACCAAAGGCTACCGGCTGAAATGGCTGGCGGACCACCAGAACATTTTGGCTGCGCTGCGCCGCCGCGACGTGATGGGGTCGTATCAGGCGATGTGGCAGCATATGGAAAACATCAAGGGCACGCTGATGGAGCTTTCCGATGTCGATGCGCCGGAATTTGACGGTTACCTGTTTGAGTCGGTGCCGATCTTCCAGGGCAAGCTGGTGTAATACGCGCTTAGCGCGTCTCTGACGCCTTGCCCAGGCTGGCGACGGAGTGGCGTCGCACCAGCGTCGGGCTGAACATATTGGTGATTTCCGGCAGTGGCTGGTTGTTGGCCAGCGCCAGCGCCAGTTCCGCCGCCTGCGTCGCCATGGCGACCACCGGGTAGTGGATGGTGGTCAGTCTGGGGCGCAGATAGCGTGAAATCAGCACGTCATCAAAGCCGATCAGCGACATCTGGCCTGGCACGTCGATGCTGTTATCGCTCAGCACCGACAGCGCGCCGGCGGCAACCGGGTCGTTATAACAGGTAACGGCGGTGAATTTTTTGCCGCGGCCGAGCAGTTCAGTCATTGCCTGCTCGCCGCCGATCTCATCCGGTTCGCCATAGGCGATCAGCTTCTCATCCACCGCAATGCCGTGTTCCTGTAGCGCGTCCAGATAGCCTTGCAGACGGTCGGCGGCGTCGGAAATCTGGTGGGTGGAGCAGATAATGGCGATGCGCTGATGGCCCTGCTGAATCAGATGACGCGTGGCCAGCCAGGCGCCGTAGCGATCGTCCAGCGCGACGCAGCGCTGCTCAAATCCCGGCAGCGTACGGTTGATCAACACCATGCCGGGGATCTGCCGCATCCAGCCGCTCAGCTCATCATCGGTCAGCTTTTTGGCATGCACCACCAGCGCAGCGCAGCGGTGACGCACCAGCTGTTCGATCGCCTGACGCTCTTTTTCCGCCTCATGGTAACCGTTGCCAATCAGCAGGAAATTATGCGTGGCATACGCCACCTGCTCGACGGCTTTCACCATGGTGCCGAAGAACGGGTCCGAGACGTCGGCCACCACCAGACCGAGGGTTTCGGTTGACTGCTGCGCCAGCGCGCGGGCGTTGGCGTTCGGGTGATACTGCAGCTGTTCCATGGCGGCCAGCACCGCGTTACGCGAGGTTTCGCTGGCTTTGGGGGAATGGTTTATTACGCGAGACACCGTGGCTACGGAAACACCCGCCAGCCTGGCAACATCCTTTATCGTAGCCATATTTGCTTCAACTTATCCTAGGGTAATCGCTTACATTCCTCAGTCTTACGGAAAACAGCGCGGGCTGCAAGTTATTGCCCGCGTGTCTGTGGCGTCACCGGCAGATTTTGGTCGGCGAGCCGGCTTTTTTGCAGGTAAAAGTCAGTGCGTTAGCGAAAAGTATGGGTGAAGATGCCGCCTCGGGCGATTGCCGAGCCGGTAAAGCTGACTAAACGGTATGGTTATTCTGTCGCGATAAATAACGTTTTTATTGCTGCCAATAATATAAAAATATCGATAATAATAATTAATTCATTCTATTTGTTGATATATAAAAGTCGAAAACTCTCGGTCGTGTCATATTTATCATTATCTATTGCTCTTATACTGTATTTTAATTATTTGTTTATCAAGGAGAGAGTGATGAAAAAATCATTGGGGAAAGGAATATGTTTGCCATTATTTACCGCTGCGGCATCGATATTATTCGCCGCCACTTTTATGCCTGCCACTTCATTGGCCCAGAGTAAGTTTAACATGTCTGGTTTTTTACAGCAGAATCCTGACTTTAAGCCCGGCGCCGCCAACTGGTCAGCGCAAGAGTTGATGCCTGATATGTCCTCCTATGTTACAACCTACACAGACAATGGATTAATCTTGGTTAAACTCTCGCTGGAAAAGTATAGCAAGTTCGGTAATCATGCCGTTTTACATCAATGTGAAAGGATAGGGGATAAGTATATCCGCTGCGGTTTTTCTTATCAGCCGTATAGCGCCGGCTCTCGACCTGTTAGCTATAGAGTAACCTATATGCTGACTTCTCCTAGCTATTATCCGAATATATTAAGGTGTTCTGTCGATGGCTACTTTAATTACGGCTATCAGGAGTGCGTTACGAAAAATGACTGGCGCGGTTTATTAAATTGACGCCTCGCGGCGGGCTGTCCGGCCCGCCCTGTTGACCGCGTCAGGCCCGGCGCCGCGCTGAGGTGATTTGTTCTTGGGCGCAGCGCGGCGGCGGTGTTATTTTAGGGCCATCATTTGTTACCTGAGTACATCATGCCGATTAAACGTTATCCGCAACTTGCACACTGGGGGGCGTATACCGCCGTGGTGGAAGACGGGCGGCTGATTCGCTGCGAACCTTTCGCCAACGATCCGCACCCTTCGCCGATGCTGGACTCCATTGTTCCGATGACCTATTCGCCGACGCGCATCCGCAAGCCGGCGGTGCGGCGTTCATGGCTGCAAAAGCGTGAGGGCAGCGACCGCACGCTGCGCGGGCGCGAGGATTTCGTCGAGGTCGACTGGGACGTGGCGCTCGATCTGGTGGCGGAAGAGAACCGCCGGGTGCGCGATCGCTACGGCGCGTCGGGCCTGTTTTGCGGCTCCTACGGCTGGTCCTCCGCCGGGCGGCTGCATCACGCCAGCTCGCAGCTGCGTCGCTTTTACTTCGCCGGCGGCGGCGGCGTTGACCAGATGGGCAACTACAGCTGGGGGGCGGCGCAGTTCTTTCTGCCGTATGTGATCGGCAACTTTGCGCCGCTGACCGGGCAGGCGACCAGCTGGCCGAACGTGGTGGAGCACTGCGAACTCTTCCTGGCGTTCGGCGGTCTGGCGCTGAAAAATTCCCAGGCCTCCTTCGGCGGCGCGGCGGAACACTCGCTGAAGTCATGGCTGGAGAAGCTGGCGGCCAAGGGGACGCCGATCGTCAGTATCAGCCCGACGCGCGACGACACTCCGGCCTTTATCAATGCCGAATGGATCCCGATCCGCCCTAATACCGACGTGGCGCTGATGCTGGCGTTAGGCTATGAGATTCAGCGTAACGGCGCATTGGACAACGACTTTCTGTCCAGCCACTGCGTGGGTTACCCGCAGCTGGCGGATTATCTGTGCGGCGTGAGCGACGGCGTGGCCAAAACGCCGCAGTGGGCCAGCGCGATCACCGGCATTCCGGCCGCGCGGATTGTGCGTCTGGCGCAGCAGCTCAGCGGTGCCCGCAGCTTCCTCACCTGCTCCTATTCGGTACAGCGCGCCCACCGTGGCGAGCAGCCTTACTGGATGATGATCGCCCTGTCGGCGATGCTGGGGCAAATTGGTCTGCCGGGCGGTGGCTTCTCCTTCGGCTATGGCGCGATGAACGGCATGGGCAACCCGCGGCTGAACACGCCGGCCCCCAGCCTGCCGGTCGGCGATAATCCGGCCGGGCTGGCGATTCCGGTGGCGCGTATTTGCGACATGCTGCTGCAGCCGGGCGAACCCTATTCGTTTTGCGGTGAAACCCGGGAGTACCCGGATATTCACCTGGTGCACTGGGCCGGCGGCAACCCGTTCCATCATCACCAGCAGCTGAACCGGCTGGTGGCCGGTTGGCAAAAACCGGATACGGTGATTGTGCAGGACATCTGGTGGACTGCCGCAGCGAAAATGGCGGATATCGTGCTGCCGGCGACCAGCGCGCTGGAGCGTAATGATATTGGCGGCTCGGCGCGCGATCCCTACGTGCTGGCGATGCATCAGGCGATCGCGCCGCAGCATCAGGCGCGCAATGATTTTGATATTTTCGCCGATCTGGCGGATCGTCTTGGCTATCGCCAGCAATTTACCGAGGATCGCAACGAGCGGCAGTGGATTGAGCATATTTATCAGCGCTGCGGACAGGCGCAGATCCAGGCCGGCGTAGCATGGCCGGAGTTTGACGAGTTCTGGCAACGGGGCCATGTGAAGCTGCCGGCGCCGAAGCAGGACACGGTGTTTCTGGACGCATTCCGTGCCGATCCGCAGGCGCATGCGCTGCGAACGCCCAGCGGCAAAATCGAGTTGTTCAGTGAAAAAATCGCCGGCTATCGCTATGACGATTTCGCGCCGCATCCGCAGTGGCAGCCGCCGGTCGAGTGGCTGGGGGCTGAGTTGGCGAAGCAGTGGCCGCTGCATTTGATCACCGTTCAGCCGGCTGACCGTCTGCACAGCCAGCTGGATCCGTCGCCGCAGGCGCAGGCCAATAAAACGGCGGGACGCGAAACGCTGCTGATGCACCCGTATGATGCGGCGCAGCGCGCGCTTGCCGACGGCGCGCTGGTGAAGGTGGTCAATGGTCGCGGCGGCTGTCTGGCCGGGGTGCGGATCACGGACGGCGTGACGCCCGGCGTGGTGGTGATGGCGACCGGCGCCTGGTTCGATCCGGGCTTCGGCGCAGAGCGCCACGAACTGGAACAGGCCGGCAACCCTAATGTGCTGACGCTGGATATCGGTACCTCGCCGCTGACGCAGGGGCCTAACGCCATGAGCTGCCTGGTGGAGGTCTGCGCGCCATAGGCCGCACCGGGGAACGCTGAGATTTTATTGCGCTATTAATGAGGATAACCAGAAATTTACAGCTGGTTTCATTTCAAGCATAACTCTTGCGATTCCTCGGTAGTTTCTTAATCGGCACCTCTCTAAAGTAGGTAGTCCCAGAGGTATTGATTGGTGAGAAATCAACATACTCTGTATGTTGAAGCCATTTTCAATTGCACCAACCTACGCAGATGCGTAGGTTTTTTTTTGCCGGTCGTATAGTATCCTTTCCCTTACAACGTGTTATGCCGCCCAATGACTGGGGGATAACGTGCTAACGCTTATCTGGCCGTCGCTGCCAGAATGCTACAGGGAGAGTCGTATGTTCATGTCTGTTATGCGCACGCTGTTTCGCCTGCTATTTCGCGTGCGTGTTGAAGGGGATGCCCGGCATCTTAATCAGCAGAAGCTGCTGATTACCCCCAACCATGTCTCATTTTTGGATGGCGTGCTGTTGGCGCTGTTTTTACCGATCAAGCCGGTGTTTGCCGTTTATTCCAGCGTGTCTGACAGCTGGTTTATGCGCTGGCTGAAGCCCTACATCGATTTCGTTTTCCTCGATCCTACCAAGCCGATGGCGGTTAAACATCTGGTGCGTGAAGTGCAGAAGGGGCGGCCGATTGTGGTCTTCCCCGAAGGACGCATAACCGTTACCGGTTCTCTGATGAAAGTCTATGACGGCGCGGCGTTTATTGCCGCCAAGTCCGGCGCGACGGTGGTGCCGATCCGCATTGACGGGCCGGAGTTCAGCCTGTTCGGCCGTATGAAAGGCGTGTTTAAACTGCGCGCGTTCCCGCAGATTACCCTCCACATTCTGCCGCCGACGCTGCTGCCGATGCCGGAAGCGCCGCGCGCCCGCGACCGCCGCGTGCTGGCGGGCGACCATCTGTATCAGATAATGCTGCAGGCGCGCATGGCGACCCGACAGCCGCAGACGCTGTTTGGCGCGCTGCTGGCGGCGCAAAAGCGCTACGGCGCCGGTAAGCCCTGCATTGAAGATATCGCTTTTAAGGAAGACAGCTACCGCACGCTGATTAAAAAATCTCTGGGCGTCAGCCGTATCCTGCAGCGGTTTACCGCCGAAGGCGAGCATGTCGGTATGCTGTTGCCGAACGCCACCATTACCGCCGCGGCGATATTTGGCGCTTCGCTGCGCCGGCGCATCCCGGCGATGCTGAACTACACGGCCGGTTCCAACGGCCTGAAAAGCGCGATGACCGCGGCAACCATTAAAACCATCGTCACCTCGCGTCAGTTTTTGGAAAAGGGCAAGCTGACCCATTTGCCGGAACAGGTGCCGGAAGCCAACTGGGTTTATCTGGAAGATCTGAAAGATACCGTCACGCTGGCGGATAAGCTGTGGATCCTGCGCCATCTGCTGCAGCCGCAGCGCGCCATGCTGCAGCAGCAGGCCGATGACGCCGCGCTGGTGCTGTTTACCTCCGGTTCGGAAGGCCATCCGAAAGGCGTGGTGCACTCGCACGCCAGCCTGCTGGCCAACGTGGAGCAGATCCGCACCATTGCCGACTTTACGCCGCGCGACCGCTTTATGTCCTCATTGCCGCTGTTCCATTCATTCGGCCTGACGGTCGGGCTGTTGACGCCGCTGATGACCGGCAGCCGGGTATTCCTGTATCCCAGCCCGCTGCACTATCGTGTGGTGCCGGAGCTGGTGTACGACCTGAACTGTACCGTGCTGTTCGGCACCGCGACCTTCCTGAACAACTACGCCCGCTTTGCCCATCCGTATGACTTTGCCCGCGTGCGTTACGTGGTGGCCGGCGCGGAAAAACTGGCGGAGAGCACCAAACAGATTTATCAGGACAAATACGGCATCCGCATTCTGGAAGGCTACGGCGTGACCGAATGTGCGCCGGTGGTGTCGATCAACGTGCCGCTGGCGACCAAGGTGGGCACCGTCGGGCGCATTATGCCGCAGATGGAGGCGCGCCTGATGCCGGTGCCCGGCATTGAGGAAGGGGGACGCCTGCAGTTGCGCGGGCCGAACATCATGAAGGGCTACCTGCGCGTTGAACGTCCGGGCGAGCTGGAGCCGCCTGCCGCTGAAGATGAAAACGGCAATCTGCAGCCGGGCTGGTACGATACCGGCGATATTGTCACGCTGGACGAGCAGGGATACTGCACCATTCGCGGCCGGGTGAAGCGTTTTGCCAAACTGGCCGGCGAGATGATTTCGTTGGAGATCGTCGAGCAGCTGGCGCTGCGTGCGGCGCCGGACGGCCATCACGTCGCGACGGTGAAAAGCGACAGCAGCAAAGGCGAAGCCCTGGTGCTATACACCACCGACAGCGAACTGACCCGCGATGCCTTGCTGCGCGCTGCGCGTGAGCAGGGTACGCCGGAGCTGGCGGTGCCGCGTGATATTCGCTGGCTCAAGACGCTGCCGGTGCTGGGCAGCGGCAAGCCGGATTACGTCACCCTGCGTAACATGGCCGAACAGCCGGAGAATGCATCATGAGCCAAACGTTGAGCGACAACGCGCCGTTGCTGTCGCGTGGCATGATCGCGGTGATTTGCGCGCAATTTTTATCGGCATTTGGCGACAATGCGCTGCTGTTTGCCACGCTGGCGCTGATTAAACAGCAGCTCTACCCCGACTGGAGCCAGCCAATTCTGCAGATGGCGTTTGTGGCGACTTATATCATTCTGGCACCGTTTGTCGGCCAGTTCGCCGACAGCTTTTCCAAAGGGCGGGTGATGATGGTGGCTAACGCGCTGAAATTGGCGGGTGCGCTGGCAATCTGTCTTGGGCTTAACCCGTTCCTGGGTTACAGCCTGGTAGGCATCGGCGCGGCGGCATATTCGCCGGCCAAATACGGCATCCTGGGTGAAATCACCAGCGGTGAAAAACTGGTTAAAGCCAACGGATTGATGGAGGCCTCAACCATCGCTGCGATCCTGATAGGTTCGGTGGCCGGCGGGCTGTTGGCGGACTGGCATATCCTGATCGCGCTGGCGGTGTGTGCGCTGGTGTACGCAGCGGCGGTAGTGGCGAATCTGTATATTCCGCGGCTGGCGGCGGCGCGGCCTGCACAGTCATGGCACCCGCGTGCCATGACGCGCAGCTTTTTTGCCGCCTGTGTCACTCTGTGGCGCGACGGCCAAACGCGTTTCTCACTGATTGGCACCAGCCTGTTCTGGGGAGCCGGGGTGACGCTGCGCTTCCTGCTGGTGTTATGGGTGCCGGTGGCGCTGGGAATCGTCGATAACGCCACGCCGACGCTGCTCAATGCGATGGTGGCGGTGGGCATCGTGGTCGGAGCCGGTGTGGCTGCGCGTTTTGTCACGCTGGAAACGGTCAAGCGTTGCATGCCCGCCGGTATTTTAATCGGCGTCGCGGTGGCGTTCTTTGCGCTGCAGACCACCATGTTTAACGCTTATGCACTGCTGCTGGTTATCGGCATGCTGGGCGGTTTCTTTGTGGTGCCGCTGAATGCGCTGTTGCAGGAGCGCGGTAAACATTCCGTCGGCGCCGGCAATGCGATTGCCGTGCAAAACCTCGGAGAAAATACCGCGATGCTGCTGATGTTGGGCCTGTATTCGCTGGTGGTAAAAATCGGCGTGCCGGTGGTTGGCGTCGGCATTGGGTTCGGCGTGGTATTTGCGCTGGCGATTAGCGTGTTGTGGTTCTCCCAGCGTCGGAGTTAATAAAAAAATAGGGCGCAGTATAACGCTGCGCCCTGAAGCAATAACCTGTTAACCATAATATTAATAGAGGGGTTATGAATCGGCGTTATATTTTACGTCAGACCCAGTGAAGTGACGGCGTAAATTCAGTCAGCAACCTACTGCACCAACCTAACGTTGTTAAACCTGACAAATGACACGATTCGTGTTTGATTATACGATCGCCTAACCCCTTGTCCAGTAAGGCGGATCAAATACAAGAGCATTCTGGATATTAAAAGAGGTTATTTCCTGAGGAATATAAACTCCAGGTATTTATTATTTAAATTAGCGGCTGGGATATATTTTATCAGCGCCAGTGATAAAGAACGGGACGGTATTTCCGTCCCGCTCTGGCGTAATGCTTTACGGCGCCGGGATAGTAAAGCGGCTGTGAATTTCTTCCAACTGTTGCAGTACTTCCTCATCCAGCGTCAGGTTGAAGCTGTCGATATTGGTCTTCAGCTGTTCAAGCGTTGTTGCGCCTAATAGCGTACTGGCGACAAATGGCTGCTGTCTGACAAAGGCCAGCGCCATTTGCGACGGATCCAGACGGTGCTTTTTCGCCAGCGCGACGTATTCGGCGATTGCCCGTTGCGCCTGCGGCGAGGAATAGCGGGTAAAGCGGCTGAACAGCGTATTGCGCGCCCCTGCCGGTTGGGCGCCGTTCAGGTATTTACCGCTCAGCGTGCCGAAGGCCAGACTGGAGTAAGCCAACAGTTCCACGCCTTCAAACTGGCTGATTTCCGCCAGACCGATCTCAAAACTGCGGTTAAGCAGACTGTACGGGTTCTGAATGGAGACCATGCGCGGCAGTTCATGCTTTTCCGCCAGGTGCAGGTAGCGCATGACGCCGTACGGCGTTTCATTGGAGACGCCGATATAACGTATCTTGCCGGCGCGTACCTGCTCATTCAGCGCTTCCAGCGTTTCCAGCAGCGTAACCGTCGCCATTTCATCGCTGTATTGATAGTTCAGCTTGCCGAAGTAGTTGGCGCTGCGCTGCGGCCAGTGCAACTGATACAAATCGAGGTAGTCGGTATTGAGGCGCTTCAGGCTGTCGTCCAGCGCGGCGCGGATATTTTTGCGGTCCAGCGCCTGCTGCGGACGGATGGCGCTGTCGTTATTGCGCGTCGGGCCGGCGACTTTACTGGCCAGCACGATTTTCTCGCGGTTGCCGCGCGCCTTGATCCAATTGCCGATATAGCGCTCGGTCAACCCCTGGGTTTCCGGACGCGGCGGTACCGGATACATCTCGGCGGTGTCTATCAGATTGATACCAGCAGCCAGTGCGTAATCCAGCTGTGCGTGCGCATCGGCCTCACTGTTTTGTTCGCCAAAGGTCATTGTGCCCAGTCCCAGCACGCTCACTTCTAAAGAACTGTGGGGAATTCGGTGGTATTGCATTAACGGCCTTCCTTAACTTATGTCGCGCGACGGGCGGCGCCCGGTGTTACTGCCGCCGGCTCAGGTTGACGCCGGTAAGGCTATTGATACCTTGTCCGACTATAACCAAGCTGTGTGGATGGTGAAAGGGGATTTACGCGACGGGAGAAGAGCGGGCTACCGCGGGGGGCGATAGCCATAGCGGAACGCAATCAGCGCTCGATAACCTGAGAAACCTGGTCGCCGTTGATCTGGCGATAGTTGCCTTTTTCATCTTGGTAGCTGATAAGGCCGGTGTCTTTATCGATCTCGGGCTTGCCCTGGGTCAGAATCATATTGCCGTCTTTGGTCGCCATCACGTAGTCGCTGGAGCAACCGGTTAAGCCAACCATCATTGCCAGTGCGGCGGCGGCCATTACCCACTTTTTCATACTGCGGATCCTCAATAGGAAAGAATATTTATAAGATTAGCAAATTAACGCCGGGAGCTTGTCTCAGATAACTCTTATCTCCCAGAGGATAAAGAAGAAAGGCGCTAACGGCGCGCCTTTTATTGCTTATTCTGCGTTCGTCGATTTTTTGCCGCGCATCAGGTTGAGCGCTTCGACCGTCATGGAGAAGAACATGGCGAAATAGATATAGCCTTTTGGCACGTGCACCTGGAAGCTTTCCAGCATCAGGGTGAAACCGACCAGGATCAGAAACGCCAGCGCCAGCATCTTCACCGACGGGTGGCGGTCGACGAACTCGCCGATTGGCCGGGCGGCGAACATCATCACGCCGACGGCGATCACCACGGCGGCCATCATGATAAACAGATGATCGGACAAACCAACGGCGGTAATCACCGAATCCAGACTGAAGATAATATCCAGCAGCATAATCTGCACGATGGCGCCGAAGAAGCTGTGCACCTTGGTGTGGTGCTCCTCTTCCGTGCCCTCAATGGTTTCATGGATCTCTTTGCTGGCTTTCCAGATCAGGAACAGGCCGCCGAGCAGCAGAATTAAATCTCTGGCGGAGATATCATGCTCCATCACGCTGAACAGCGGATGGGTGAGGCGGATCACCCAGGCGATGGACGCCAACAGGGCCAGACGCATCAGCATCGCGGCCGCCAGCCCCATTCTGCGCGCCTTGTTTTGCTGCGCCTTTGGCAGCTTCGCCACCACCAGGGACAGGAAGATGATGTTATCGATACCCAAAACGATCTCAAGTATGGTCAGCGTGCCTAACGCCAACCAGGCATTGGGATCCATAATCCATTCAAACATTGCCCAGTACACCTTAAAAAATTCAAAGGGAAAATTATACGCATTTATTGGTGCGGCGGCACCGTTGATTAAACGCAAATTAAACGACAGCGATTTAGATTAAGAAATGTCTTGCCAATAGCGCCGCGGTGAAACTCTTTTTCAGATAGAAACCGCGCGGCAGCGTCATGATCGGCTGCCCCTGCTCGCCGATGGCTTCGGTCAGCGCTTTACTGTTGGCGGCCTTGGGGCGCAGCTGCAGGACTTCACCATGGCGTGCGGTGATGCGCTCGACATGGCCGAGTACGATCAGATCCATCAGCTCTTCCCAGTCGCGACGCAGCATCTCATCCTCTTCTTCGTTAGGGCTCCACAACAGCGGCGAACCGATGCGCCGCTGCGCCAGCGGAATTTGCCGTTCGCCTTCCACCGGGATCCACAGGACGCGCGCCAGTTTATGGCGCACATGGCTGCTCTGCCAGGTGACGCCGCTGTTGCCGGTCAGCGGGGCAACGCAGACAAAGGTGGTTTCCAGCGGCTTGCCGGCGGCGTCGATCGGAATAGTTTTCAACTCAATACCCAGTTCAGGGAAATCCTGTTCTGGCTTACTGCCGGCCATGGCGCCGAGATACAGCTCCAGCAGCATGCCGACCCAGCCCTTATCGCGTTTCAGATTTGCCGGGATGGCGATCTGTGCCCGGGCGGCCAATTCGCCAAGACTAAACCCCGCCAGACGCTGGGCGCGTTCCAGGAGCTGTTGTTCGTTTTCCGGCGGAGGCGGCAGAGGGGATAAAAACGCCATAAATTAAAGCCTGTTTCTGGTGGTTAAAAAATGCACGGCATTTGCACACAACCCTCAAGGTAAAAGGTGGGTTGGGGAAAACAATAATAGTAGCATGATTTTACATGGTTTTTTTTGCCGCTGGCCGAGTGGGAAACATTTGTTTTGCCGCTTGTGCACCTGAAGCCACCGACAATGAACAGGATCTTACACCTATTTATCCACAGATTTATGGGATAACCCAAATTTTTCCTGATTACTGGTTCGATCTACAGCCTTGACGACGGGCGTTTTTTACGAATTCGTCCGATTTGTGCCTAACTATGACGAATAATCTGTGGATAAAAACGGCGTTGGTGGATCTTTCGCCAGGGTGAGATCCTGACCGTGCACAGATCACATTTTGCCTCTGTACATAACTGACGAAAACGATTTACCTTGTTGTTATTAAAGTTAAAAAATAAAATAACCTGCCGGCGGGTTTTAGCATGTCGCTGAGTTTTACCGGCTTATTCCTGGAGTTCTTCACATACCTATCCACAGAAAAAGTGAATAAAACCGGCCGAAAACCCCGCCCTATGTTTATAACTTTGCCAATATCTGTGAGTTATCCCAATGTTATCCGGCGCGCAGAGCCGTAAAGCAGTGGTTTACCGCCTGTAGCTTGTGTGAAACAATCAGAGCATCTTTACGAATTTAGCTTATCGAGGTAGTCCGGTGATCGACGATGATGGCTACCGCCCGAATGTTGGTATCGTAATCTGTAATCGTCAGGGGCAGGTCCTGTGGGCCCGCCGTTACGGTCAGCACTCCTGGCAGTTTCCCCAAGGTGGGATTAACCCTGGCGAAACCGCGGAACAGGCGATGTACCGTGAGCTGTTCGAAGAAGTGGGGTTGAGTAAAAAGGATGTGCGCATCCTGGCCTCGACCCGCAACTGGTTGCGCTATAAATTGCCAAAACGTTTGGTGCGTTGGGACACAAAGCCGGTTTGTATCGGCCAAAAACAGAAGTGGTTTCTGTTGCAGTTAATGTGCAGTGATGCGGATATCAATATGCAGCGCAGCAGTACGCCGGAATTTGACGGCTGGCGTTGGGTGAGCTTCTGGTATCCGGTTCGCCAGGTGGTATCGTTCAAACGGGACGTGTACCGCCGGGTGATGAAAGAATTCGCCGCAACCGTGATGCCGCTGCAGCAGCCGTCAGCGCCGCGGCAGGCG
Organism: Serratia sp. JUb9; assembly: GCF_014298095.1. Classification (NCBI taxonomy): domain Bacteria; kingdom Pseudomonadati; phylum Pseudomonadota; class Gammaproteobacteria; order Enterobacterales; family Yersiniaceae; genus Serratia; species Serratia sp. JUb9. The sequence continues at coordinate 1,116,193 of NZ_CP060416.1, forward strand.
CCCGCTTATCGCCGAAAAAGAGGTTAACTCAAGCAGACTATGCTCACGCGCTTGCGAGAAATTGTTGAGAAGGTGGCCGCGGCGGCCAGTTTGACAGACGCGCTGGATATTTTGGTCAATGAAACCTGTCTGGCGATGGACACCGAAGTTTGCTCTATCTATCTGGCGGATAACGATCGCCAGTGCTATTACCTGATGGCGACGCGCGGGCTGAAAAAACCGCGTGGGCGCACCATTGCCCTGGCGTTCGATGAAGGGGTGGTAGGGCTGGTGGGCAGCCGGGCGGAGCTGATTAACCTGGCGGATGCGCAGAGCCACCCCAGCTTCAAATACATTCCACAGGTCAAGGAAGAGCACTTCCGTTCCTTCCTCGGCGTGCCGATTATCCATCGTCGCCAGCTGTTCGGCGTGCTGGTGGTGCAGCAGCGCGACCTGCGGCAGTTCAACGAAAGCGAAGAATCTTTCATGGTCACCCTGGCCACGCAGATGGCCGGGATCCTCTCGCAGTCTCAACTTAATGCGCTGTTTGGCCGCTATCGGCAGACGCGGGTGCGCGCGCTGGCGGCCTCGCCGGGCGTGGCGGTGGCTGAAGGTTGGCAGGACAGCAGCCAGCCTTCGCTCGATCAGGTGTTTAAAGCCTCTACGCTGGATACCGTCAGCGAACGCGAGCGCCTGACGCTGGCGTTGGAAGAGGCCGGCGCGGAGTTTCGCCGCTTCAGCAAACGTTTTGCTGCCAGCGCGCAAAAAGAGAGCGCGGCTATCTTCGACCTTTACTCCCACCTGTTAAACGACGCGCGTCTGAAACGCGAACTGTTTGCTGAAATTGACGCCGGCTCGGTGGCGGAGTGGGCGGTCAAACAGGTGATTGAGGTATTCGCCGCCCAGTTTGCCGCGTTGCAGGACACCTACATGCGTGAGCGCGCCAGCGACTTGCGTGCGCTCGGCCAGCGGTTGCTTTTCCATCTTGACGATACCACGCAGGGCGCGACCCAGTGGCCGCAGCGCTTTGTGCTGGTGGCCGACGAGCTGACGGCCACCCTGCTGGCGGAGGTGCCGCCGGACCGGCTGGCCGGGGTGGTGGTGCGCGACGGCGCCGCCAACTCCCACGCCGCGATTCTGGTGCGCGCCATGGGCGTGCCGACGGTGATGGGGGCGGATATCCAGCCTTCGTTGCTGAACCGCCGGATGCTGATTGTCGACGGCTATCGCGGCGAGCTGCTGGTTGATCCTGAGCCGGTGCTGCTGCAAGAGTATCAGCGGCTGATTGATGAGGAACTGGCGTTAAGCAAACTGGCGGAAGACGACGTCGAGCAGCCGGCGCAGATGAAAAGCGGTGAACGGATCCAGGTGTTGCTTAATGCCGGTTTAAGCCCGGAGCACGAGCAACTGCTGGGCGGGCGGGTCGACGGCGTCGGCCTGTACCGCACGGAAATACCGTTTATGCTGCAGAGCGGCTTCCCGTCGGAAGAAGAGCAGGTGGCGCAGTATCAGGGCATGTTGCAGCTCTATCCGACCAAACCCGCGACGTTGCGTACTCTGGATATCGGCGCTGACAAGCAACTGCCCTATATGCCGATCAGCGAAGAGAATCCCTGTCTGGGCTGGCGCGGCATCCGCGTGACGCTCGATCAGCCGGAGATCTTCCTGATCCAGGTGCGGGCGATGCTGCGCGCCAATGCCGGCACCGGCAACCTGGGCATTCTGCTGCCGATGGTCACCAGTCTGGATGAGATCGATGAGGCCAAAAGCTTGATCGAGCGCGCCGGGCATGAGGTGGAAGAGATGCTGGGCTATGCGATCCCCAAGCCGCGCATCGGCGTGATGCTGGAAGTGCCGTCGATGATCTTCCTGATCCCGCAGTTGGCCGAGCGGATCGATTTTATCTCGGTCGGCACCAACGATTTAACCCAGTACCTGCTGGCGGTAGACCGCAACAATACCCGCGTGGCGTCGCTGTATGACAGCCTGCACCCTTCCATGCTGCGGGTGCTGCAGACGATCGTCGAGCAGGGTGAAGCTGCCGGCCTACAGGTCAGCCTGTGCGGTGAACTGGCCGGCGACCCGATTGGGGCGTTACTGTTGGTAGGCATGGGCTATCGCCATCTCAGCATGAACGGACGCAGCGTGGCGCGCATCAAATACCTGCTGCGGCATATCGATCTGACGGATGCGCAGCGTCTGGCGCAGCTGGTGCTGAGCGCTTCGCTGACCAATGAGGTGCGTCACCTGGCCGTGACCTTTATGGAACAGCATAATATGGGCGGCCTGGTGCGCGGTGGGCGCTGAGTCGCATTCAGACTGATTTTTTTACAGAACTTTTCCCTGCGGCCGTCCCCGGGCGTCGTTAAGCTTATGTTATGATGCGGGCCTTCCGCGGCGCGCTATGCCGGCGCCAGGCAGCGGAAAAGACCCATCTAGCGATGTAGACCCAAGATTATTCAGGTTGCCGCCGGTCGGCAACGGACTGCGACCCCGTTGGGGAAGAATAACAGACGAGTTGTGGTGATAGATGAGCAATAGCTATCTGAGATTTCCTGAGTTTGATCCGGTGCTTTTTTCCGTCGGCCCGGTCTCCCTGCACTGGTACGGCCTGATGTACCTGGTTGGCTTTGTCTTTGCCATGTGGCTGGCGATTCGCCGGGCTAACAAGCCGGGCAGCGGCTGGACGAAAGACGAGGTGGAAAACCTGCTGTATGCCGGTTTCCTTGGCGTATTTGTCGGCGGCCGCGTGGGGTATGTCCTGTTCTATAACCTGCCGTTGTTCCTTGAGAACCCGCTTTATCTGTTCAAAGTCTGGGATGGCGGCATGTCGTTCCACGGCGGCCTGATGGGTGTGATTCTGGTGATGTTCTGGTTTGCGCGCCGCACGAAGCGCACTTTCTTCCAGGTGTCTGATTTTATCGCCCCGCTGATTCCTTTCGGCCTTGGTGCCGGCCGGCTCGGTAACTTTATCAACGGCGAACTGTGGGGACGCGTGACGACCGACGCGCCGTGGGCGATGCTGTTCCCTGGCTCGCGTAGTGAGGATATTGCCATTGCCGCCGCCGACCCCGGCAAGTGGCTGCCGCTGCTGAACCAGTACGGCGTGCTGCCGCGCCACCCGTCGCAGCTGTATGAACTGCTGCTGGAAGGCGTGGTGTTGTTTATCATTCTCAACCTGTTTATTCGCAAATCGCGGCCGATGGGCGCGGTTTCCGGCCTGTTCCTCATCGGCTACGGTGCCTTCCGTATTATTGTGGAGTCATTCCGCCAGCCGGACGCGCAGCTGGGGCTGTTTGACGGCATTATCAGCATGGGGCAGATTCTGTCGATCCCGATGGTGTTGGCCGGTATTATTATGATGATCTGGGCGTACCGCCGTCGCCCGCAGCAACAAACTTCGTGAGGAAACATGAAACAGTATCTGGATTTAATGAAAAAAGTGCTCGATGAGGGCACCCCAAAAGCAGACCGCACCGGCACCGGCACGTTGTCGATTTTCGGTCACCAGATGCGTTTCAATTTGCAGGAAGGCTTCCCGTTGGTGACCACCAAAAAGTGTCACCTGCGCTCCATCATTCATGAGCTGCTGTGGTTCCTGAAAGGGGACACCAACATTGCCTACCTGCGTGAAAATAAGGTCACCATCTGGGATGAGTGGGCCGATGAGAATGGCGACCTGGGGCCGGTTTACGGCCAACAGTGGCGCGCCTGGGGCGCAGCCGACGGTCGTCAGATCGATCAACTGAGCAAGGTGCTGCAGCAGTTGAAACAGGATCCGGACTCACGCCGTATCATCGTCTCCGCCTGGAATGTCGGCGAACTGGATCAGATGGCGCTGGCGCCTTGCCATGCGTTTTTCCAGTTTTACGTGGCGGACGGCAAACTGTCTTGCCAGTTGTATCAGCGCTCTTGCGATGTCTTCCTCGGCCTGCCGTTCAATATCGCCAGCTATGCGCTGCTGGTGCATATGATGGCGCAGCAGTGCGATCTGGAAGTGGGCGATTTCGTCTGGACCGGCGGTGATACGCACCTGTACAGCAATCATATGGAGCAGACCCGGCTGCAGCTGACCCGCGAGCCGCGTCCGCTGCCGAAGCTGGTGATCAAGCGTAAACCTGACTCGCTGTTCGATTACCGCTTTGAAGATTTCGAGATTGAAGGTTACGACCCACATCCGGCGATTAAAGCGCCAGTGGCGATCTGATTTCAGACGATGCTTCTTTACAGGGCGCAACTCCGGTTGCGCCCTTTTTCTTTGTTACCTGCCGGCGGTGATGCCGCTGAACGTTGCGCGTAACGCCGCATTTTTTCTGCTTTGTCTGCCATTTGCACCTTTTGTTTGCGCACTGTTTTCCAGGCGTTGACCGAGGCGCTGTTATCGTTTGCCCCGGTGATTACACTCAGCGTCATGAACGATAACTCTCACAACAACGTTTGCCGGCAGCGGGGAATCACGCTGATGGAGCTGCTGTTGGCAGTTTTGATTAGTGCGATGCTGAGCGGTTGGGGCGTGAGTCACTGGCGGCATCACCAGCAGGCGCTGCGGCTGGAGCAGGCCACCCAACAGCTACTGGTGTTTTTACAGCGCCTGCAGGCCGACGCCAACTGGCGCAACCGCACGGCATTGCTGTGGTTTAAACCGCATGGGCGCTGGTGCCTGGGCAGCGGGGCTGAACCGGCTGACTGTCAGCAGCCGGCAAGGTGGCTGTTCACGCCGCCGAGCGATGATATACAACTGCTCGACTTCACCCGTAAAGAGCTGGGTTTTTACGGGGTGCGTAACAGCGCGCAGGGCGGACATATCCGCCTGGGCAACCGCGCCGGCCAACTGCAGGTGGTGCTTTCCGCCCAAGGGCGCTTGCGCATTTGCAGCATGGGGGCCGCGCTGCGCGGGATCCGCGCATGTTAACGTCAGCGCGCGGGTTCACCCTGCCTGAGGTGCTGCTGGCCATGGCGGCGGGAAGCCTGATTATTTTGGCGGCGGCGAAGGCCTATCCTGCGCTGCGCCAGCAAAGCGCGGCGTTTCTCGGCGCTTATCAGCTGGAGCTAAGGCTGCGGCAGGCGGCGTTTGGTATTGAAAAAGATCTGCGCCGCGCGGGATTTTGCGCCGGGACGTGCATCGGGCGGGCGATGAGTATCGCGCGGCATGCCGGGGAGGCGCCCGACAGCTGCGTCATCGTCGCCTATGATTTGAACCGCAACGGCCGCTGGGAAGCGACGGGCGACGAGGCGGAGAAATTCGGCTACCGCTTACGTGAAGGGCGGCTTGAGCGCCAGCGCGGCGTTAGTCAGTGTAACGGCGGCGGCTGGGAAAACCTGTTTGAGCGTGCCGAAGTACACATTGAGACGTTTAACGTTCGTCTGCTGCCGGGGAAAGACGGGCGGCGCCTGCTCCGGCTGACGCTGGGCGGTCGTTCGGCGGATTCGGGGGCGATGACGCGCTCAATGCGGTGGGATATCAACGTGGAGGCGCCGTCAGCATGAACGGACGGGATTCTCAGCGCGGCAGCGTGCTGGCAGCGGTGATGTTGGTGCTGGTGATGGGGTTGCTGCTGCTGGGCGCCCAGCAAAAACAGCTGGATAGTGCGTTGCTGCTGGGGGTTGAGCAGCGGCGCTACCTGCAGGCGTATAATCGGGCGTCGTCTGCGTTGAACTGGGGACTGACGCAATCCTGGCCGCCGTCGTTGCTGAATGCAGGAGCGTGGCGCTGTCAGCGGCAACCTGCGTCGGGGCTACAGGCCTGCGTCAAGCGCGCCTCCCGGGCGGACATGATACTGCTGCGCGGGCTGGGTGAGATACCCGCAGCGGAACCGCTCTGGCTGTATCAGTTGGCCATGCCGGATGCGCACGGACGGCTGCGGGCAGAACCGGGCGGCTGGCTGGATTTTTGCCCGGAAAAGGATGCAGCGGCCTGTGAGGATTAATGGCAACAGCGGGGTGGGCCGGCATCAGCGCGGCTTCAGCCTGGCGGAAGTATTAATTGCGACACTGTTATTCTCGGTGTCGCTGCTCGGCCTGTTACAATACCATCAGGTATTATTACAGGGGCTGCAGCGGCAATGGCAGTACCGGCAGGCCTGGTCGCTGGCCCATCAGCAGTTGGAGCGTCTGGCCGCCGGCAGCGATGCTGATGATGTCCTGGCGCCCGGCTGGCGGCGCGAGGTGTGGCTGAGCGCCGTCGACGGTGTCTGCCGACAGATCACGGTCAGAGTAGATACGCCGCAGCGTCAGCATGCTCAGCTTGGGCGCTGGTATTGCGGCGATGACTAACCCGGCGCGTATGTATATGGTTTTCAAGGAGCCTCATGTTTACGGTTTATCATTCCAATCAGCTGGACGTGCTGAAAACGCTAACCAGCGCATTGATCGCCAGAGAACCGTTGGCCGACCCTTTCCAGCAGGAGGTTGTGCTGGTGCAAAGCCCGGGAATGGCGCAGTGGCTGCAGATGCAACTGGCCGAGCAGTTCGGCATTGCCGCCAATATTGAGTTTCCGCTGCCGGCGACCTTTATCTGGGACATGTTTACCCGCGTGTTGCCGGGCATCCCGAAAGAGAGCGCCTTCAGTAAGGACGCTATGACCTGGAAACTGATGTGGCTGCTGCCCGATATGCTGACACAGCCCGAGTTTGCCCCGTTGCAGCACTATCTGACCGACGACGGCGATAAGCGCAAAATTCACCAGCTTGCCGGGCGCGTTGCCGATCTGTTTGACCAATATCTGGTGTACCGGCCGCAGTGGCTGGAAAGTTGGCAACGTGGCGAATTGATCGCCGATCTGCCTGAGGCGCAGCAGTGGCAGGCGCCACTGTGGGCGCGGCTGGTGCAGTATACTCAGGAACTGGGGCAGCCGGAGTGGCACCGTGCCAACCTGTATCGCCGCTTTATCGCCACCCTTGAGCAGGCGGAACAGTGCCCGTCAGGGTTACCGGCGCGGGTGTTTATCTGCGGTATTTCGGCGCTGCCGCCGGTCTACCTTGAGGCGCTGCAGGCGCTGGGCAGGCATATTGATATTCATCTGATGTTCACCAACCCGTGCCGCTATTACTGGGGCGATATCCAGGACTACGCGTTTCTGGCGCGGCTGCAAAGCCGTAAGCGACGCCGCCACCATCAGGCACAGGAGCAGGGGTTATTCCGCGATCCCGAGCAGGCGGCGCAGCTGTTCGACGTTGAAGGCGAGCAGCTGCTGAGTAACCCGCTGCTAGCGTCATGGGGTAAGCTGGGGCGCGATCATCTGTATCTGCTGGCGCAGATGGAAACGCTGCAGGAGGTTGACGCTTTTGTCGATATCCCGGCGGACAACATGCTGCACGGCATACAGCGCGACATGCTGGAGCTGGAGGATTGCGCGGTGATCGGCACCACGCCGGAAACTTTTGAACGCAGCGATGCCAAGCGCCTGCTGGACCCCGACGATCGTTCACTCAGTCTGCACGCCTGCCATAGCCCGCAGCGCGAAGTTGAAGTGCTGCACGACCAACTGCTGGCGATGCTGGCGGAAGACCCGCAGCTTACCGCACGCGATATCATTGTGATGGTCGCCGATATTGACAGTTATACGCCATACATTCAGGCGGTGTTCGGCAATGCGCCGGCGGATCGCTACCTGCCGTTTGCCATTTCCGACCGTAAAGCGCGCCAGGCTCATCCGGCGTTGCAGGCGTTTATCTCATTGCTGGATTTGCCGCAGAGCCGCTTTACCTCTGAACAGGTGCTGCTGCTACTGGAGGTACCGGCGCTGGCCGCACGCTTTGCCATTCAGGAGGAGGGGCTGCGCCTGTTACGCCATTGGGTGGCTGAATCCGGCGTACGCTGGGGGCTGGATGATGACAACGTGCGCGAGCTGGCGCTGCCGACCACCGGCCAGCACACCTGGCGCTTCGGCATTACCCGCATGCTGTTGGGCTATGCCATGGACAGCAACGCCGGCGACTGGCAGGGGGTGTTGCCATACGATGAATCCAGCGGGCTGGCGGCGGAGCTGGCGGGTCAGTTGGCTGAACTGCTAACGCAGCTCGGCCTGTGGCGCCAACGTCTCAGCGAAACGCGCACCCTGGCGGAGTGGGCGCCGCTGTGCCGCCAGCTGCTGGAGAGCTTTTTTGCCGCCGATGGCGACACGGAAGCCGCGCTGGCGCTGATAGAAAAGCAGTGGCATCAGGTACTGGAGCATGGTGCCAATGCTCAATATCCCGATGCGGTACCGCTGAGTCTGTTGCGTGACGAGCTGGCGGCGCGTCTCGATCAGGAGCGGATCAGCCAGCGTTTTTTGGCCGGGCAGATCAATTTCTGCACGCTGATGCCGATGCGTTCCATCCCGTTCAAGGTGGTGTGCCTGCTTGGCATGAACGACGGCGTTTACCCGCGCACCCTGCCGCCGCTGGGCTTTGACCTGATGGCGCAGCAGGTGAAGCGCGGCGACCGCAGCCGCCGCGACGACGACCGTTATCTGTTCCTGGAAGCTATTTTGTCCGCGCAGGAAAAGCTATATATCAGCTTTATCGGGCGTTCGATTCAAGACAACAGCGAACGTTATCCCTCGGTGTTGGTGACGGAGTTACTGGAGTACCTGCAGCAGAGTTACCGTCTGCCGGGAGATGAGGAACGGGATGTCGACGCCAGCGCGAGCCGGGTTAGCGAACATTTACTTCGCTGGCATGCCCGTATGCCGTTTGCGGCAGAGAATTTCTTGCCGGGCAGCGAGGCGCAAAGCTACGCCGCCGAATGGCTGCCGGCCGCCGACGGACGCGGCCAGGCGCACCCCGAGTTCAACCAGCCGCTGCCGCCCGAACCCAAAACACAGATCGCGCTGGATGAGCTGCAGCGTTTTTATCGCCACCCGATCCGCGCATTCTTCCAGCAGCGTCTGGGCGTTAGCTTTGTTCTGGAAGAAACCGAACTGCCGGACGAAGAGCCGTTTACGCTGGATAATCTCAGCCGCTATCAGTACAACAACCAACTGCTGAACGCGCTGATTGACGGCGACGATGCGGCAAAATTGTATCAGCGCATCAGGGCCTCCGGCGGTTTGCCTTACGGCGCCTTCGGCGAGATTTACTGGCAGAAGCAACAGGAAGAGATGCAGGATTTGGCGGCGCAGGTGCGTGAGGAGCGCAAGACAAGCGGCAGTCTGGAATTGGATATCGACGTGGCGGGCGTGCATATCGGCGGCTGGCTGCATCAGGTGCAGGAAGATGGCCTGCTGCGCTGGCGGCCGGCCGCTCTGTCGGCGGTGGACGGCATTCTGCTGTGGCTGGAGCATTTGCTGTATTGCTGTGCGGGCGGTCAGGGGGAAAGTCGCATGCTGGGGCGCAAGAACTCAGTCTGGCGTTTTGCCGCGCTGCCGGCGGAAGCCGCGCAAGAGCAATTGGCGGAGCTGGTGGCCGGCTATCAGCGCGGCCTGTGCCAGCCGCTGATGCTGCTTAATAAGAGCGGTTGGGCCTGGTTAAGCCAGTGTTATCAGCCGGAAAATCAGGCGATTGACTGGAACGAAGAGACGCAGAGTAAAGCGCGCGGTAAGCTGCTGCAGGCCTGGCAGGGCGACCAGCGAATTCCTGGCGAAGGGGAAGACCCTTATGTACAGCGGGTGCTGCGTCAGCTGGATAATGATGCCCTGGCGCAAATTTTAGCGGAAACAGAACGTTACCTGCTGCCGGTTGCCAGACATAATCTGGGATAGTGAGCCCGGGTGGTGCACCGTGGCGGGAGGTGGTAAAACTAGGGCTCGCTGCGGGTAAATACCCGGTTCTACAGTGACAGTAAGTACTTACCGGGGAGCTGCCGACAAGGCGTATTTTTACGCTGCAGCATGCTCGGCATGAGGTTTTGTGGTTTTTTATCGGCTTCGCCGGCGCTCGGGAATAGGCGCTGCGGAGCGGAAATAGGGGTTTAATTTGGATATGCGCAGACGTTGGGCCCGTTTTTGCGGGGTAATGTTGTTGGTAGTCTTTTGGGCACCGTCAGGCTGGGCTGAGCAGGGATGGCAGCCGCTGGCGGAGAAAATCCATAAAAGTGAGCACGATCCGCGCCATTACCAGGCCATCAAGCTGGCTAACGGCATGACGGTACTGCTGGTTTCCGATGAGCAGGCACCGAAGTCGCTGGCGGCGCTGGCCTTGCCGGTCGGTTCCCTGGAGGATCCCGACAGCCAACTGGGGCTGGCGCACTATCTGGAACATATGGTGCTGATGGGCTCCAAGCGCTATCCGGAGCCGGAAAATCTGTCTGAATTCCTCAAAAAACATGGTGGCAGCCATAATGCCAGTACCGCGTCGTACCGTACCGCCTATTATTTGGAGGTGGAAAACGATGCTCTGGCGCCAGCCGTCGACCGCATGGCTGATGCGATCGCCGAACCGCTGCTGGATCCTGGCAATGCGGATAAAGAGCGCAACGCGGTGAATGCCGAGCTGACCATGGCGCGTTCGCGCGACGGGATGCGCATGGCGCAGGTGGGAGCGGAAACGTTGAATCCGGCGCACCCGAGCGCGCGCTTTTCCGGCGGCAACCTTGATACGCTGAAGGACAAGCCCGGCAGCAAGCTGCATACGGAACTGACAACATTCTATCAACGCTATTATTCCGCCAATCTGATGGTCGGCGTGCTCTACAGCAGTCAGCCGCTGCCGCAGCTGGCAGCGCTGGCGGCGAAAACCTTTGGTCGGGTGCCGGACCATCAGGCCAGCGTGCCGCCGATTACCGTGCCGGCGGTAACCAAGGCGCAACAGGGCGTCATTATCAATTACGTTCCGGCGCAGCCACGCAAGCAGCTGAAAGTCGAGTTCCGTATTGATAACAACAGCGCAGCTTTCCGCAGTAAGACCGATACCTATATCAGCTATCTGATCGGCAACCGCAGTAAAAATACGCTGTCTGACTGGCTGCAGCAGCAGGGGCTGGCCGATGCCATTAACGCAGGCGCCGATCCGGTGGTAGATCGCAACGGCGGGGTGTTTGTCATCAGCGTCTCGCTGACGGACAAGGGGCTGGCGAAACGCGACCAGGTCGTGGCCGCTATCTTCAACTATCTGAAAATGCTGCGTCAGCAGGGCGTCAAAAAAAGCTATTTTGATGAGATTGCGCACGTGTTGAATCTGGATTTCCGCTACCCGTCGATCACCCGCAACATGGACTATATCGAATGGCTGGTGGATACCATGCTGCGCGTGCCGGTCGAGCATACGCTGGATGCGCCTTATCTGGCGGACCGTTACGATCCGGAGGCTATTGCGCAGCGTCTGGATGAAATGACGCCGCAAAACGCCCGCGTCTGGTTTATCAGCCCGAATGAGCCGCATAACAAAACGGCATACTTTGTCGATGCGCCGTATCAGGTGAATAAAATCACCCCGCAGCGTTTCGAACAGTGGCAGCGCCTGGGACAGGCGATCTCTTTGTCGCTGCCGACGCTGAACCCGTATATCCCGGATGACTTTACCCTCACAACGCCATCACACCGCTTTACCCAGCCGGAAGTGGTGGTGAACCAGCCGGGGCTGCGCGTGCTGTATATGCCGAGCCGCTATTTTGCCGATGAGCCGAAGGCCGACGTGACCGTTGCCTTCCGCAACGCCGAGACCATGAATTCGGCGCGCAATCAGGTGTTGTTCTCGCTGACGGATTATCTGGCCGGCATCGCACTGGATCAACTGAGTTATCAGGCTTCGGTCGGGGGCCTGAGCTTCAGTACCTCGCCGAGCAATGGCCTGCTGTTTAATGCTAACGGCTTTACCCAGCGTTTACCGCAACTGCTGACGTCGCTGATCGAAGGCTACGCCGGGTTTACGCCGACGCAGGCGCAGCTGGATCAGGCGAAGTCCTGGTATCTGCAACAGTTGGATGCCGCTGAGAAGGGCAAAGCCTTCGAACTGGCGCTCCAGCCGATTCAGATGGTGTCGCGTGTGCCCTACTCAGAACGCAGCGAACGGCGGGAGGTGCTGAAAACCCTGACGCTGAAAGACGTGCTTGCCTACCGTGACGGCCTGTTGAAAAACGCTACGCCGGAAATGCTGGTGGTGGGCAATATGAGCAAACCGCAGGTTGATCAACTGGCGTCCGCACTGAAGCAAAGTCTTGCCTGCCGCGGCATAACATGGTGGCACGGGGAAAATGTCCAGGTCGCTAAAAAACAGCTGGCGAATCTGCAGCGCACCGGCAGCAGCACCGATTCGGCGCTGGCGGCGGTCTATATCCCAACCGGCTATGATGAAATCAGCGGCATGGCGCACAGCTCGTTGCTGGGGCAGATTATTCAGCCTTGGTTCTATAGCCAGTTGCGCACTCAGGAACAGCTGGGGTATGCGGTCTTTGCTTTCCCGATGTCGGTCGGGCGGCAGTGGGGCGTAGGCTTCCTGCTGCAAAGCAACAGTAAACAGCCAAACTACCTCTACCAGCGCTATCAGGATTTCTACCCGAAGGCAGAAAAACGGCTGCGCGAGATGAGCGCCGCGGACTTTGCCCAATATCAGCAGGCACTGATTAATGAACTGAAGCAGCGGCCGCAAACGCTGAGTGAGGAAGCGGGGCGCTTTAGCAACGACTTCGAGCGCGGCAACTTCGCCTTTGATACGCGGCAGAAGCTGATCGCGCAGATACAGCTTCTGACGCCGGCCAAACTGGCGGACTTCTTCCACCAGGCGGTGATACAGCCGCAGGGGCTGGCGGTGCTGTCTCAGGTCAGCGGCAGCAGCCAGGATAAAGCCGATTATGCGGCGCCGCAGGGCTGGAGCGCTTACCCGAATGCATCCGCGCTGCAGCAAACCATGCCGCGCCAGGTGGTTAAACCATGATGGCGCAGGCTCCGCAAACGCTCGATCCGTTAACGCTGCCGCTTTGCGGCGAACGGCTGATTGAAGCCTCGGCGGGGACCGGCAAGACCTTCACCATCGGCGCGCTGTATCTGCGCCTGCTGTTGGGTTTGGGTAAGCAGGCGGCGTTTTCCCGCCCGCTGACGGTAGAGGAAATTTTGGTGGTGACCTTTACCGAGGCCGCCACCGAAGAGCTGCGCGGCCGTATCCGCAGCAATATTCACGGGCTGCGCATCGCCTGTATCCGCGGGCGTGAGCACTGCAACAACCCGCTGTTCGCTGCATTAATGGCGGAGATTGACGACCTGGCGGATGCGGCGGCGCAGCTGTTGGCCGCCGAGCGGCAAATGGATGAGGCGGCGATCTATACCATCCATGGCTTCTGTCAACGTATGCTGACCCAGAACGCCTTTGAGTCCGGCATTTTATTTGAGCAGACGCTGGTGCAGGATGAGCTGCCTCTGCGCCGGCAGGCTTGCGCAGACTTTTGGCGCCGCCATTGCTACCCGCTGCCGCTGGACGTTGCGCGCGCGGTCAGCCAGGAGTGGAGCGGGCCGGAAGCCTTGCTGAGCGACCTGTCCGCCTATCTGCACGGGGAGGCGCCAACGCTGCGCCAACCGCCGCAGGAGGATGAAACGCTGCTGGTGCGCCACCAGAAGATCGTGGCGCGTATTGAAGCCATCAAAGCGCAATGGAGCGCGGTGGCGGCCGATCTGCATGACCTTATCAGCAGTTCCGGCGTGGATAAACGCAGCTACAGCAGCAAGCACTTGCCTAACTGGCTACATAAGGTCGGAGAGTGGGCCGGGCAGGAAACGCAGGATTATCAACTGCCGAAGGAACTGGAAAAATTCCGCCAGTCGACGCTGCTGGAAAAAACCAAAAAAGGCGAGGCGCCGCGCCATGCCCTGTTTGACGCCGTTGATGGTCTGTTTGCCGAACCGTTGACGCTGCGCGATTTGGTGATGGCGCGCGCGCTGAGCGAGATTCGCACCTCGATTCAACAGGAAAAGCGCCAGCGCGCCGAACTGGGGTTTGACGACCTGCTAAGCCGACTGGACGGCGCCCTGCAAAGTGCGGGTGGCGATCATCTGGCGCAGGCGATACGTCAGCGCTATCCGGTGGCGATGATTGACGAATTTCAGGATACCGACCCGCAGCAGTATCGCATTTTCCACAAGTTATATGTGGGGCAGGCGGAGTGCGGACTGCTGTTGATTGGCGATCCCAAACAGGCGATTTACGCGTTCCGTGGGGCGGACATTTTCACCTATATGCGTGCCCGCTCTGAGGTGAGCGCCCACTATACGCTGGAGACCAACTGGCGCTCTTCCCCGACGATGGTCGGCAGCGTCAACCGGCTGTTTTCCCGGCTGGAAAAACCGTTTCTGTTCGGCGAGATCCCGTTTATTGACGTGGCGGCGGCGGATAAGAACCAGAAACTGGCGTTTGAACTGCATAATCAGCCGCAGGCCGCCATGCACTTCTGGCTGCAGCCGGGCGACGGTGTCGGAGTGAGCGACTACCAACAGCAAATGGCACGCCTGTGCGCGACGCAAATTCGCGACTGGCTGAATGCCGGGCAGCGCGGAGAAGCCTGGCTGGCGGATGGCGACAAGCGCCGGCCGGTACAGGCATCGGATATCACCATCCTGGTGCGCAGCCGGGCGGAAGCGGCGCTGGTGCGCGATGCGCTCAGCCTGTTGGCGATTCCTTCAGTATACCTGTCGAATCGCGACAGCGTGTTTGATACGCCGGAAGCCAAAGATTTGCTGTGGCTGTTGCAGGCGGTGCTGGCGCCGGAGCAGGAGCGGACCTTACGCAGCGCGATGGCGACCGGCCTGCTGGGGCTGGATGCGCCGACGCTGGATGCGCTGAATCATAACGAGCGGGCGTGGGACACGCTGGTCGAAGAGTTTGACCAATATCGCACGCTGTGGCTGCGGCGCGGCGTATTGCCGATGCTGCGCGAGGTAATGACGCAGCGGCATTTGGCTGAGAATCTGTTGGTCAGCCCCGGCGGCGAGCGGCGTCTGACCGATGTGATGCACCTGGGTGAACTGCTGCAGGAGGCGTCGGCACAGCTCGACAGCGAGCATGCGCTGGTGCGCTGGCTGGCGCAGCAGATTGCCCAGCCGAACAGCCAGTCGGACAACCAGCAGCTGCGTCTGGAAAGCGACCGCCACCTGGTGCAGGTGATGACGATTCACAAGTCCAAAGGGTTGGAGTATCCGTTGGTCTGGCTGCCGTTTGTCGGCAACTATCGCCAGCAGCAGCAGGTGCTGTATCACGATCGCCACAGTTTCAAAGCCTTGCTGGATCTGAATGCCGATGAAGAGAGCATGGCCTGGGCCGAGGAGGAGCGGCTGGCGGAGGATTTACGCCTGCTTTACGTCGCGCTGACGCGTTCGGTGTACCACTGTAGCATCGGCATTGCGCCGCTTATTCAGGGGACACGTAAAAAGCAGGGGGAGACGGATTTGCATCGCAGTGCGCTGGGGTATCTGGTGCAGGGCTGTCAGGCGGGGGATGCCGCCTATTTGCAGAGCTGTCTGCAGCAACTGGCTGATGAAAGCATTGCGTTATCCCTGCTGGAACCGCTGGATGAGCAGCCTTGGCAGCCGCAGAGCGAGCAGGCAGAGCTGTTGGCAGCCAGAGAGGTCAAGCGACAGTTGCAGGACTTTTGGCGGGTGACCAGCTATACCGGCCTGCAGCAACACGGCGCCGGGCTGATGCAGGATCTGCTGCCTCGTCTGGACGTTGATGCTGCGGGTGAGAAGGCGGCTGAAAGTGAGCCGTCACTGACCCCGCACACCTTTCCGCGCGGCGCAGCGCCGGGCACCTTTTTACACAGCCTGTTTGAAACGCTGGATTTTACCCAGCCGCTGGATGCCGCCTGGCTGGCGGAGCAGCTGCAGCTGAACGGTTATGACGCGTGTTGGCAGCCGGTGCTGCAGACATGGATGGAGACGCTGCTGCATACCGCGCTGAATGACGGCGGCGCCACGCTGGCGCAGCTGACGCCGCAGGCTAAACAGGCGGAGCTGCAGTTTTATCTGCCGATCGGCCAGCTGTTGCAGGCATCGCAGCTGGATACGCTGGTGAAGCGCTATGACCCGCTGTCGGCACGCTGTCCGGCGCTGGATTTTCAACGAGTGCAGGGGATGTTGAAAGGCTTTATCGACCTGATTTTCTGCTGGCAGGGAAAATATTACCTGCTCGACTATAAATCCAACTGGCTGGGTGAAGACAGCAGCGCCTATACGCAGCCGGCGATGGCGCAGGCGATGGCGGAACATCGTTACGACCTGCAGTATCAGCTGTATACCCTGGCGCTGCACCGCTATCTGCGCCACCGTCTGGCAGACTATGACTATCAACGCCACTTTGGCGGCGTGATTTATCTGTTTTTGCGCGGCGTCGACGGTCAGCATCCCGGCAACGGCATTTTTGCCTGCCGTCCTGAAGCTGCCTTGGTGGAGGGGATGGATCGGCTGTTCAGCGGCGACGATAACCAGGGGGAATCTGAAGCATGATGCAGCTACTCCAACAGGCGGTCACGCTTGGCGTGCTGCGTCCGCTGGACATACAGTTCGCCCGGGTGGTCGCCGAGCCGGAACGGCCGGATATGCTGCTGGCGGCTGCCTGCCTCAGCGCGGAAGCCGGTGCCGGCCACGTCTGTCTACAGCTGGAGCAGCTGTTGCCGGAGACGCTGTTCGGCGCGCGTCAGCCTGAGCTGGCGCAGGCGGTCTGGCAGGCTGCCGGCCAGCCGGACGTTGACGAATGGCGGCGTTTGCTGCTGTCGTCTGCTGCGGTCAGCGACGGCAGCCTGCCGACACCGCTGGTGCTGCAACAGCAGCGGCTCTATCTGCAGCGCATGTGGCAAAGCGAAGGTGAGGTGGCGGCCTTTATCGGCAGTGACGATATGCCGCAGGATATTGAGCCGCAGCGCCTGCGTCCGATCCTGGACCGTCTGTTTGGCGAAGCGGAGGCTACGCCGGACTGGCAGAAAATCGCCGCCGCCGTCGCCGCCACGCGGCGGATTGCGGTGATTTCCGGCGGGCCGGGCACCGGCAAAACCACCACGGTGGCAAAGCTGTTGGCGGCGTTGGTGCAGTTGGCCGATGGCGAGCGGCTGCGCATTCAGCTTGCGGCACCGACCGGAAAAGCGGCGGCGCGGTTGACCGAGTCGCTCGGCAGCGCCAGCCGCCGGCTGGGGCTGACGGCGCAGCAGCTGAGTCTGTTTCCTACTGAGGCGGCAACGCTGCACCGTCTGCTGGGTGCACAGCCGAACAGTCAGCGCATGCGCTATCACCGCGGCAACCCGCTGCATCTGGACGTGCTGGTGGTGGATGAGGCCTCAATGGTGGATTTGCCGATGATGGCGCGCCTGATTGCCGCCCTGCCTGCACATGCCAGAGTGATCTTCCTCGGCGACCGCGATCAGCTGGCCTCGGTGGAGGCGGGCGCGGTGCTGGGAGATATTTGCCGCTTTGCCGAGCAGGGCTACAGCGAAGCGCGAGCGGCGCAGCTCAGCCAATTGACCGGCTGTGCGCTGCAGGGGCAGCCGGCGCAGGCGGCTGCGGCAGTGCGCGATAGCCTGTGCCTGCTGCGTAAAAGCTACCGTTTTGACGCCAACTCGGGCATTGGACAGCTGGCGTTTGCGGTTAACGCCGGCGATGTCAGGGGTGCGCGCACGGCGCTGGACGGCCGCTTTGACGACGTCGCCGGCTATCCGCTGGCGGAAACGGCGGACTACCAGGCGCTGCTGGATGCCTGCGTGGTGGGCTATCGCGACTACCTGATGCAGGTGGCGGCCGGCACCGGTGCGCAGCAGGTGCTGGATGCGTTTGGGCGCTTTCAGGTACTGTGTGCCCTGCGGGAAGGACCGTTCGGCGTCAGCGGGCTGAATGAACGGATTGAGACTGCTCTGCAGCGCGCCGGGCTGATACGGCGTACGCCCGGCGCCGCAGGGCGCTGGTATCGGGGGCGTCCGGTGATGATTGGCCGCAACGACAGCGCTCTGGGGCTGTTTAACGGCGATATCGGCATTACCTTACCGGATGAGACAGGGGAGTTGCGCGTTCACTTCCAACTGCCGGACGGCAGCATCAAGTCGGTGCAGCCAAGCCGCTTACCGGCGCATGAAACCGCCTATGCAATGACGGTGCATAAGTCGCAGGGGTCGGAGTTCGATCATACGGTACTGGTGCTGCCCAACCACTATCTGCCGGTGTTGACGCGGGAGTTGGTGTATACCGCCATTACCCGTGCGCGTAAGCGCCTGTCGCTGTATGCTGCCGATAAGGTATTGATGGGCGCCGTGCGTACGCCGACGCAGCGCCGTAGCGGGCTGGCGGAACGTCTGGTGATGGCAGACGATGAACAGGGGCGCTAAGGCGCCCCTGCATAACTTACAGGTCGGCCAGCAGGATTTTTGAGCGACGCTGATAGTTGTACAGCGCCTGTTTCTGCATCGGCAGTACGTCAACCTCCGCCGGTGTGAAGCCCCGTTCCTGGAACCAGTGAATACTGCGGGTGGTAAGCACGAACAGCTTTTGCAGCCCCATCTGCCGCGCCTGGCTTTCCACCCGCTGCAGCAGCATTTCACCGCGCGATGAGCTACGGTAATCCGGATGCACCGCCACGCAGGCCATCTCGCCGATCTTCTCTTCCGGGAAGGGGTAGAGGGCTGCACAGGCGATGGTCAGATTATCCCGCTCAATAATGGTGAACTTATCGATCTCCATCTCCAACTGCTCGCGTGAGCGACGCACCAGAATACCCTGTTGTTCCAGCGGGCGAATCAGTTCGAGAATACCGCCGATGTCGTTGATGGTCGCCCGCCGTACCTGCTCGGCGCTTTCCATCACGATCTGCGTACCGATACCGTCGCGGGAGAACAGCTCCTGCACCAGCGCGCCGTCTTCCTGGTAGCTGATCAGGTGACAGCGCCGCACGCCGCTGCGGCAGGCTTTTACCGCGCCGCGCAGGAAGCGGACGGTGCCGGAGTGGTAGTCGCCACTCTCTTCCAACGCATCAAGGCGCTTCTGCGCATCGTTGGGGAATAGTTCGGAGATAATCTCGCCCTCGGCGTCGGTCACCCCTTGTGACGAACAAAAGCCGATCATCTTTTCCGCTTTCAGCTTGCTGGCCAACTGGGTCGCCACTTCTTCTGAGGTCAGGTTGAAGCTTTCACCGGTGACGGATACCGCCACCGGACCAATCAGCACGATGGCGCCGCTGTCGAGCTGACGGTTAATAGCCTCTTCATCAATACGGCGGATACGCCCGCTGTGGTAGTAATCCACGCCGTCATCGATACCCAGCGGTTGGGCGATAATAAAGTTGCCGCTGACCACATTGATATGCGCGCCCTGCAGTGGGGTGTTATTCAGGCTCATCGACAGCCGGGCGGTAATATCCAGTTGCAGCAGGCCGGCAGCCTGCTTGACCAGCTCCAGCGTCGGCGCATCGGTCACGCGGGTATGTTTGTGGTAGAGCGGTTCGAGATTATGTAGCGCCAGATTGGTATCAATCTGTGGCCGTGCGCCATAAACCACCACCAGGCGAATGCCCAGGCTGTGCAGCAACCCGATATCGTTAACGATATTAGTAAAGTTTTCATGCTCAATCGCCTCGCCACCGAGCATCACGACGAATGTCTTGCCGCGGTGGGCGTTGATATAGGGAACTGAGTGACGGAATCCTTGAACCAGCTCTGTACTACGTTCCTTCACGGCAAACCTCATGTGAATATTTATACGATATTTTTGTATTTTTATTCTTTTCTGCCGCTAATGGCAAGGGGGAATTTGCGTTGTTTTCCCTGCTAACACTGTTAAATCGTTAATAAATTGAAAACCCATCAAAAGATTTTCTGATGACAGCGCCGAATGGATTCGTTAAAGTTTTCGCCATTGTCTCTGTTTTGCTGTTTTTTTAGTCTACTGCTATTGGTTGGAGCCGCATGTCAAACGATAATCACAATCTGGGTCGCCGTCGTCTGTTGCAGGGGGTTACCGCAACCTGGTTGCTGAGCGTGAGTCGTGTCGGTTTTGCCGCGTCGTCGCATGTTATCGCGGTGCGTGTCTGGCCTTCATCCACTTACACGCGCGTGACGCTAGAGTCCAACGTGGCGCTGAAATACAAACAGTTTGCGCTGACCAATCCCGATCGCATCGTGGTGGATATTGAGGGCGTGCAGCTTAACAGCGTGCTGAAAGGCATCGCCTCCCAGGTGCAAAACAGCGACCCTAACCTGAAGCAGGCGCGCGTCGGCCAGTTCGATAAAGACACCGTGCGTCTGGTGCTGGAGCTGAAGCAGGATGTCCGCCCGCATATGTTCACCCTGGCGCCGGTCGCTGAATACCGCAACCGTCTGGTGCTGGATATGTATCCCAGCAAGCCGGCGCCCGGTGATGATGACTATGATCCGCTGTTGGCGTTGCTGGAAGATTACAATAAGGGCGATCTGGAACGGACGCTGCCGGCACCGGCCAAAGCGCCGCAAACCGGTAAGGCGGGGCGCGATCGGCCGATCGTCATTATGCTCGACCCGGGACACGGCGGTGAGGATCCTGGTGCAATCGGCAAGTACAAAACGCGCGAGAAAGACATCGTGCTGCAGATTGCCCGCCGGCTGAGAACGATGATCAAGCGCGAACCGAATATGAAAGTCTTTATGACGCGTAACGAAGATGTCTTCATTCCGCTGAAGGTGCGGGTGGCAAAAGCGCGCAAGCAGCGCGCCGATCTGTTTGTCTCCATCCACGCGGATGCCTTTACCAACCGTGCGGCGCGTGGCTCATCGGTGTTTGCGCTGTCGACCAAAGGGGCAACCAGCGCTGCGGCGCGCTATCTGGCGCAAACGCAGAACGAATCGGATCAGATCGGCGGCGTCAGCAAAAGCGGTGACCGCTATCTGGATCACACCATGTTCGATCTGGTGCAGACGGCGACCATCAACGACAGCCTGAAATTTGGCAAGGAAGTGCTGCATCGGATGGGCAGTATCAACCGGTTGCACAAGAATCGTGTCGATCAGGCCGGTTTTGCGGTGTTGAAGGCACCGGACATTCCTTCCATTCTGGTGGAGACGGCGTTTATCAGCAACGTGGAAGAAGAGCGTAAACTGCGTACCAGCCGTTTTCAGCAGCAGATTGCGGAATCTATACTGGCGGGTATCAAGGCTTATTTCTCCAACGGCGGGGCGAGGCGTTAAAGAGAACGATGACGCTGGGCTGCGGCCCGGCGTGATGATGTTGGCGGATTTTAGATACAAAAAAACACCCATAAGGGTGTCAATTGTCATCATCAATAATGGTTGCGGGGGCCGGATTTGAACCGACGACCTTCGGGTTATGAGCCCGACGAGCTACCAGGCTGCTCCACCCCGCGTCCGTCTTGATGCTTGTGCGTTCTTTATCGTTTGGTTGCGGGGGCCGGATTTGAACCGACGACCTTCGGGTTATGAGCCCGACGAGCTACCAGGCTGCTCCACCCCGCGTCCGTTTAACGCATTTTTCTCGAACCCAACCCATTATAAGATGCCGCTGGTACAGCATCGGTTGGTTGCGGGGGCCGGATTTGAACCGACGACCTTCGGGTTATGAGCCCGACGAGCTACCAGGCTGCTCCACCCCGCGTCCGATGGATGCGCACTATACTCTCCATGGTTTATGTTGCAACCCCTTTTTGCAGATAATTGGTCTAAAGCCGTTTTTTGGCTTATTTCGCCCGCACATTGCTTTCTTTTTCATCACCCTGCGCGGTGTGAGATTTTTTATTGGCAGCGATTCCTTTATCTGAAGGGGTTTGTTATCTTTCGCCGGTATCCCCTTTATTTTTCAAGCTGCAGATGTGCGACGGGGCCTGGCCTGCCGTCTGCACCTCGAAATGTCTTGGGTAAAAACCATACCTGTTTTTTAAGAGAGCGCGCGATGAAAGGACGTTGGGGTAAATACCTGCTGGGCGGGTTAGTGATAGCAATCTTGGCGGGCTGTTCGTCAAAGCCGACCGACCGTGGTCAGCAATATAAAGATGGGCAGCTGGAGCAACCGCTGGCGTTGGTTAATCAACCGAACACCCGTGGCGTGCCGATGAACGGCGATGATTACGCCAACCAACTGCTGGAGATTCAATACGCGTCTCCTTCTTTGTTTAACCGTAACAGCAGTACCTACCAGGCGGTAAAGAGCTGGATGGCCTCCGGTGCGGACACCCGCCAGCTTAGCCAGTTCGGCCTCAGCGCCTACCAGATGGAAGGGGCGGACAACTACGGCAACGTACAGTTTACCGGCTACTATACGCCGGTGGTGCAGGCGCGCTACACGCCGCAGGGCGAATTCCGCTACCCGCTGTACCGCATGCCGCCGAAACGCGGCCGTCTGCCGAGCCGTGCGGGCATTTATAACGGCGCGCTGGATGACCGCTACATCATCGCCTACAGCAACTCGCTGATGGACAACTTTATGATGGAAGTGCAGGGCAGCGGCTATGTCGATTTTGGTAACGGTCAGCCGCTGGTGTTCTTTGGCTACGGCGGCAAAAACGGCCATGCTTACCGCAGTATCGGCCGGGTATTGATCGACCGGGGCGAGGTGGCCAAGGCGGATATGTCGATGCAGGCGATCCGCAAGTGGGCCGATAGCCACAGCGAAGCGGAAGTACGCGAGCTGCTGGAGCAGAATCCGTCCTTTGTCTTCTTCCGCCCGGAATCTTTCGCGCCGGTGAAAGGCGCCAGCGCGGTGCCGCTGATCGCCAAGGCGTCGGTGGCGTCCGATCGATCGCTGATTCCTGCCGGCACCACGCTGCTGGCGGAAGTGCCTCTGCTGGACAACAAGGGTAAATTCACGGGAAAATATGAGATGCGCCTGATGGTGGCGCTGGACGTTGGCGGCGCGATTAAAGGCCAGCACTTTGATATCTACCAGGGTATCGGGCCGGACGCCGGCCACGCGGCTGGTTTTTACAACCACTATGGCCGGGTATGGGTGCTGAAGGGCGGCAACAGCGGCGCGCCGTTGTTCAGCGCCTATCGGCCAAAGGTCAGTCAGAGCGGGAGCTTGCTGGTGACGCGTTAATTGTTAACGCCCGTCGTCGTTAACCCGCAGGGGCCGGATTTTCCGGCCCTTATCATTTGCATAATTAAGGTAATTAAAGCGTTATGAGCACACCCTATTCAGAAGCCTATCTGCAACGTTTTGGCGGTACGGCACGTTTGTACGGCCAGAAGGCGTTGGCGCTGTTCGCCCAGGCGCACGTGTGCGTGATCGGCATTGGCGGCGTGGGCTCATGGGCGGCGGAGGCGCTGGCGCGTACCGGCATCGGCGCCATTACCCTGATTGATATGGATGATGTCTGCGTCACCAATACCAACCGCCAGATCCACGCGCTGCGCGGCCACGTCGGCCAGTCGAAGACGGAGGTGATGGCCGAACGCATTCTGGCGATTAACCCGGAGTGCCGGGTGATCTGCATCGACGATTTTATTACGCCAGATAACGTGGCGGAACTGTTGGACAACGGTTTTAGCTATGTGATTGACGCCATCGACAGCGTGCGGCCGAAGGCGGCGTTGCTGGCCTATTGCCGCCGCTTTAAAATCCCGGTCGTTACCACCGGCGGTGCCGGCGGACAGATCGATCCTACACGTATTGAAGTGGCGGATCTGGCGAAGACCATCCAGGATCCGCTGGCGGCCAAACTGCGCGAGCGGCTTAAACACGATTTCAACGTGGTGAAAAACAGCAAGGGTAAACTGGGGATCGACTGCGTCTTTTCCAGCGAAGCGCTGGTCTACCCGCAGCCGGACGGCTCAGTGTGTGCATCGCGCAGTACGGCGGAAGGACCAAAGCGCATGGACTGCAGCGCCGGTTTCGGCGCGGCGACCATGGTCACCGCAACCTTCGGCTTTGTTGCGGTTTCACATGCGCTGAAGAAGATGATGGCTAAAGCGGCTCGTCAGGCATAGCGCGCGGCGATATCCTTTACCGCCGCAGCCAGCGCTTCCAGACCGCTGGCTCGGGTGGCGCTGAGCTGGGCGCGCAATCCCAGGCTGTCGAATAGCGCCAGAGGATCGGCGGCCAGCAGTTGCTGCGGCGTCTTTCCTTCCACGGTGGTTAATAACACCGCCAGCAGGCCGCGCACGATGCGGCCTTCGCTGTCGCCGTAAAAATGCAGTCGATTGTCATCCAACAGCTGATGGCCTAACCAGACGCGGTTTTCACAGCCGCTCAGCTCTATCTCCGCGTTGCGCAGCGCTTCCGGCAGCGTGGGCAGCTGTTTTGCCAGCATCACCAGTTGGCGATAGCGGTCTTCCCACTGTTTCAGCGCGCCGAATTTTTCTGTCAGGGCCGCAGCGGTAATGTCGTGGCCGAAGGGGTGAGGGGCTAGCATAGCGTCTCCGAAATTACAGTGTATCAATCTGCCAGCAGATCGACGGCATTCACCATGGCGTCGACCAGCCTGTCGACGTCTTCCGGCGTATTATAAGGGGCGAAAGAGGCGCGCAGGGTGCCGCTGACGCCCAGCGCCGCCATCAGCGGCTGCGCGCAGTGCTGCCCGGCGCGCAGCGCGATGCCTTGCTCCGCCAGCAGCGTGACGATATCGCTGTGATGAATACCGGCAATATCGAACGCCAGCAGGCTGGAGCCGGAGCAACGGAAGCTGCGAAAGCCTGCCAGTTGTGCCAACCGATGCTCGGCGTCGTCGGTTAATTGCCGTGCGTAGGCTTCCGCCGCCGGTAGATTTTGTTCCTCCAGCCAGCTCAGCGCTGCGCCCAGCCCCAGTACTCCGGCGATATTCGGCGTGCCGGCCTCAAAGCAGTAGGGCGGTTTTTGCGCGGTAAAGCCGTCAAACGAGGCCTGAGTCAGCATTTTGCCGCCGCCTTGCCACGGCGCCATCTGCGCCAGCAGTTCACTTTTGCCGTACAGCACGCCGATACCGGTCGGGCCATATAGCTTATGGCCGGAAAAGGCGTAAAAGTCGATGTTTAACCGCCGTACGTCCGCCGGACAGTGCACGATGCCCTGGGCGCCGTCGATCATGACTTTGGCACCGACGCCGTGCGCCAGCGCGATCGCCTGCGCCAGATCCGGACAGCCGCCGGTAACGTTGGACATCTGTCCCAGCGCCAGCAGCCGGGTTTTATCGCTGAGCAGCGTCGGCAGCAGCGCCAGGTCGGGCAGCCGGTCGGCCCCCAGCGGCAGTTTTGTTACGCAGGCACCGGTCTGCTCTGCGACCATCAGCCAGGGGATCAGGTTGGCATGATGCTCCGCCTCGCTGACGATAATTTCATCGCCGGGCTGCAGGCGGGGGCGCGCATAGCTTTGCGCCACCAGATTAATCGCCTCGGTGGTGCCGCGCGTCCAGACAATTTCTTCGGCGCCGGCGGCGTTAATCAATGCCGCCGCCTGATGGCGCGTCTGTTCAAAACGTACGGTCAGATCCTGAGCGGCCTTATGCTGGCTGCGGTGCACGGTGGCCGCCTCGCTGCTGTAAAACTGCTGCGTGGCGGCGATCACCGCCTGCGGCTTCAGCGCGGTGGCGGCGCTGTCCAGATAAACGCCGGGCTGCGCCAGCGCGGGAAACTGGCGGCGGAAAAGTGAGGAATTAAACGACGACATAGTGGATTATCATTGGTCGGAACACCTGTCGATCCTGTCCTATTTTGCCGTGACTGACAAGTCCATTGCAGCGGTTGTCTGGCATTCCGGTGTGAGTTTGTTATGCTGTTTCTACGGGTGCGCAACCTTGCCTTTATGTATCTAAAGGTCTTTTACAGCATTTTTATCTACAAGGAGTCCAAGATGAAGAAAACGGCCGCAGTTATCTCTGCTCTGATGCTGACGTTCACGTTGGCAGCCTGTTCCAGTAACTATGTGATGCACACCAATGATGGACGAACCATTGTTGCCGACGGTAAACCGCAGGTTGATGAAGATACCGGGATGATCAGCTATAAAGATGCGAACGGCGTCGAACAGCAAATTAACCGTGCCGACGTGAAAGAGCTGGCAGAAAGCGACCAGTAAGCGTCAGGTAAAAAAAAGCACCGCAATGTTTGCGGTGCTGCATAAATCACTATGGACAGACAGGGTAAATGTACAGGAAGTGAAAAAACAGTAGCTTAGCTACCATGTCCGGAATCGCCGGACAATTTGCAAACACAACATCACAACCACAAGCCAAAAGTTCATCGGCGTCCTCGACACCCAATCCCTTTTCGTTCCGGCCCGGGAAGTGCCGCCACTATAGGTATTTGCTGGCGTCTGCTCAACGGACAATTTATAATGCATCGGATAAAAAAAACTAATGAAATGGATGTGGAGAAAGCGAGCCAGCGCGCGTCTGTCAACGCAACCCGCTTTTAGGGTTGATGGTGTTGTAATTTTGTTACACAAAAGTAGCTAATTAATGTCTAAACGTTTACCACCCCTTAATGCGTTGCGGGTGTTTGATGCGGCAGCCCGCCATCTCAGTTTCACTAAAGCGGCCGAAGAGCTTTTTGTCACTCAGGCTGCGGTGAGCCACCAGATCAAGTCTCTGGAGGATTTCCTCGGCCTTAAACTGTTCCGCCGGCGCAACCGTTCTCTGCTGCTGACCGAAGAAGGGCAGAGTTATTATCTGGATATCAAAGAGATATTCTCCTCCATCAATGAAGCAACGCGTAAGCTGCAGGCGCGCAGCGCCAAGGGCGCATTGACGGTCAGTTTGCCGCCGAGTTTCGCTATTCAGTGGCTGGTGCCGCGCCTGTCTGGCTTTAACTCAGCTTATCCGGGAATTGATGTTCGTATACAAGCCGTTGACCGGGAAGAGGATAAACTGGCCGACGACGTTGACGTCGCCATTTTTTATGGCCGCGGTAATTGGCCGGGGCTGCGTGCGGAGCGATTGTATGCCGAATATCTGCTGCCGGTGTGTTCTCCCAGCCTGCTGACCGGCGAGCGCGCCTTAAAATCGCCGGACGATCTGGCTAATCACACGCTGCTGCACGATACTTCACGCCGCGACTGGTTGGCCTATACCCGGCAACTGGGTTTACAGCATATTAATGTGCAGCAGGGGCCGATTTTCAGCCACAGCGCGATGGTGGTACAGGCGGCGGTGCATGGTCAGGGCATTGCGCTGGTGAACAACGTGATTGCGCAGACGGAAATTGAAGCGGGCAGGTTGGTATGTCCGTTTAATGATGTTTTGGTCAGCAAAAACGCTTTTTATCTGGTATGTCATGACAGCCAGGCAGAACTGGGTAAAATAGCCGCCTTTCGCCAATGGATACTGGCGCGTGCTGCCAGCGAGCAGGAAAAATATCGTTTCCGCTATGAACAATAAACCGGCGGCCTCAGGCGGTCGGTTATCGACTAAAGGTAAATAACGATGAGCAGTCGTTCGATGCTGATTTTTGCCGCGATCAGCGGTTTTGTATTTGTTGCTTTGGGGGCATTTGGCGCGCACGTGCTGAGCGGTACGCTGGGCGCCAATGAAATGGCGTGGATCCGCACCGGGCTGGATTATCAAGGGGTGCATACCCTGGCGGTGCTGGCACTGGCGGTAGCGATGCAACGCCGCGTCAGTCTGTGGTTTTACTGGAGCGGAGCGCTGCTGGCGCTCGGCACCGTGTTGTTTAGCGGCAGCCTGTATTGTTTGGCGCTGTCGCACCTGAAGGTCTGGGTCTATATCACGCCGGTAGGCGGCGTGTGTTTCCTGATCGGTTGGGCATTGATGTTGATTGGCGCTTTGCGTCTGAGGAAAAAGGCCGAGCGCCATGAATAAAGTTGCATTGTACTGCCGCCCCGGCTTTGAAAAAGAGTGCGCGGCGGAAATTACGGATAAAGCCTCTCAGTTGGAGATTTTCGGCTTTGCCCGGGTAAAAGAAAACAGCGGCTATGTGCTGTTTGAGTGCTATCAGCCGGACGATGCTGACCGGCTGGCGAAAGAAATTCCCTTCCGCGAGCTGATTTTTGCCCGCCAGCTGATTGTCGTCGGTGAGCTGCTGCGCGATCTGCCGCCGGAAGACCGCGTTTCGCCGATTGTCGGTATGCTGATCGGCGTGGTCGATCGCGGCGGCGAGCTGCGGGTAGAAGTGGCGGACACCAACGAAAGCAAAGAATTGATGAAGTTCTGCCGCAAGCTGACGGTGCCGCTGCGCGCCGCGATGCGTGAGCAGAAGGTGCTGATGGCGCGTGAAAACCCGACGCGGCCGGTGGTGCACGTGTTCTTTATCGCGCCGGGATGCTGCTATGTCGGCTATTCATACAGCAACAATAACTCGCCGTTCTATATGGGCATCCCGCGGCTGAAATTCCCGGCCGATGCGCCAAGCCGTTCAACGTTGAAGCTGGAAGAAGCGTTCCACGTGTTTATTCCCGCCGATGAGTGGGACGAACGTCTGGGCAGCGGCATGCACGCCGTGGATCTTGGGGCCTGCCCTGGCGGCTGGACCTATCAGTTGGTGAAGCGCAGCATGATGGTGCATGCGGTGGATAACGGCCCGATGGCGCCAAGCCTGATGGATACCGGTCAGGTTACCCATCATCGCGCCGACGGTTTTAAATTTGAGCCGAACAGCAGCAAAATCTACTGGCTGGTGTGCGATATGGTGGAGAAGCCGGCTAAGGTCACCAGCCTGATGATTCAGTGGCTGGTCAAAGGCTGGTGCCGTGAGGCGATCTTCAACCTGAAGCTGCCGATGAAGAAGCGTTACGAAGAGGTCTCGCAGAATCTGCAGAGCATCCGGGAGGCGTTGGGTGCGGCAGGCATCAGCGCGGATGTGCATGCCAAGCAGCTGTATCATGACCGTGAAGAGGTGACGGTGCACGTACGCCGCATGTGGTCCGCCGTGCCGGGCCGCCGCGACGAACGGGACTGATATGACAGGGCGCTGCTTGCAGCGCCCTTAGTTTATCGGCAGTCGCAGCTGTTGCAGGTTGCCGTCCAGCGTCAGATCGGTACGCAGCGTGGCGATCTGTTTGCTGACGTAGGCCATCTCGCGGTGCTGTTCCAGTTTTTTGCGCCACTTCTCCGGCACCGTATCCAACTGCTGATACAGCGTATCCAGATCCGCCGCCTGCTGCAGAAGCTGCACGGCGGTCTTCGGCCCGACGCCGGCAACCCCGGGGATTTTACTGCTGCTGATACCGGCCAGCCCCCAGTAATCCGGCAGCTGCTGCGGCGCTACGCCGAACTCTTTCTGCACGAAAGGCAGATCCAGCCAGCGTTTTTGGAAGTAATCGCGGATTTGCACCTGGGGCGCCAGCAGCTGGCAGTAGCCCTTATCGGTCGACACGATGGTAACCTGGTGGCCACCGCCGGATACCTTGGCGGCCAGCGTTGCAGCCAGGTCGTCCGCTTCGTTGCCGGGGGAGTGCCAGCAGGCGACGCCGAGACTGGCAAACGCCTCGCGCAGCTGCGGCATTTCCTGCTGTAGAGTGTCCGGCATGGGCGAACGGCCGGCCTTATAGTCCGGCAGCAACTGGTGACGCCAGCTGTCGCCCCGGTCGTCTTCGTCAAAGACCGCGACCGCGTGGGTTGGCTTGCTGTGCTGAATCAGCTGCGTCAGCGCATGACGGCAGGCATCGACGCACGGAGAACCTTGTACGGCGTGGATACGGCGAATCAGGTTCAGGGCATCGACGATCAGTAGATGTATGGCCATAGTGGTTTAGCTAGCAAAAAGGCAGGGCGGCTGGGCGCCGCCCCACGGTTGGTCAGGTAATGATTTCATAGCAGGGCACGTAGGCGCTGCCCGGCAGCTTCATGCGGTGCTGGGCGACGAAGCCCTGCAGCAGCTGATCCATCTGCTTCATCATTTGCGGGTCGCCATGCAGTTTGTACGGGCCGAACTGCTCAATGGCGTGAATGCCGTTCTCTTTCACGTTGCCGGCGACGATGCCGGAGAACGCGCGGCGCAGCGCGGCGGCCAGTTCTTCCGGCGGCTGCTGCGGCGACAGGTTGAGGTTGGCCATATTCTCATGGGTCGGCTCAAACGGCAGCTGCAGGTCCGGAGCGATGCGCATCGACCAGTTGAAGCTGTAGGCGTCACCGGTATTGCGGCGGTTTTCTTTCACCAGCGGCATCGCCTTCTTCATCTGGCGCGCCACTTCGGCCGGGTCGTCGATGATAATGGTGTAATGGCGGCGCGCCGCGTCGCCGAGGGTATTCATGATGAACTCATCCAGCACCCGGAAGTAGTCGGCGCTCTCTTTTGGCCCGGTGAGGATCAGCGGCAGCACCTGCTCGCTGTTTTCCGGATTCATCAGGATGCCCAGCAGGTACAGCAGCTCTTCCGCTGTGCCCACGCCGCCCGGGAAAATAATGATGCCGTGGGCGATGCGCACGAAGGCTTCCAGACGTTTTTCGATATCCGGCATGATCACCAGTTCGTTGACCAATGGGTTAGGCGGCTCGGCGGCGATGATGGATGGCTCGGTCATGCCGATAAACCGGCTGTTGCGATAGCGCTGCTGAGCATGGCCGACCGCTGCGCCTTTCATTGGCGCCTCCATGGCGCCCGGGCCGCAGCCGGTGCAGATGTTCAGTTCGCGCAGGCCCAGCTCGCTGCCGACTTTACGCGCGTACAGGTATTCGTTCTGATTGATCGAGTGACCGCCCCAGCACACCACCATATTGGGATCTTCATCCAGATGCAGCGTGCGCGCATTTCGCAGAATCGAGAACACCAGGTTGGTGATATGGACGGAGTTTTCCAGATTCAGGTGCTGGAAGCGCCCGGCGCTGGCGATTTGCCCGTGCACGAACAGAATATCGCGCAGCACCGCGAACAGGTTGGCCTGCAGGGAACGGATAATGCGCCCATCGACAAAGGCGTCTTCCGGCGGGTTGACCAGCTCGAGTTTTACGCCGCGCTCACGGCGCAGTACATTGATATCAAACGTTTCATAGCGTGACAGCAGCTGTTTGCTGTTGTCGGTCTGGCTGCCGGAGTTCAGCACCGCCAGTGAACAGTTGCGGAATAAACGATACAGGTCGCTGCTGGCGGTACGCTTCAGCATGTCTACTTCCAACTGCGACAGCAAATCCATTGAGCCAAGCGGGCTGATATGTGTAATCAAGGTAACTCCTTTGCACCTTTGCACCCATGGCGGGGCGGTGGCAATCCATACGGCAGGACCGCCTGTCATTATGACGACCCCGCTTGTGCACGCTGCGGTTAATAACGCCTATCTGCTCTGCGGCACCCGCTATGCGTGAGGGCGCCGAGAATTAACCTTACCGCCGTCCCCTGATTTTTACCAATGCAAACCTGCTATTAGCTCAGTTGTTGAGCAACTCCTCGCATTTATTGGCGCGCCAGACGGCCGTGCGCCGGCGCAAAGGCGACGTTGCTGCGCCACGGGTTGATGTCCAGGCCGCCGCGGCGAGTATAGCGCGCATAGACCGAGAGGCGTTCAGGCTGACAAAAACGCATGATATCGTTGAAAATGCGCTCCACGCACTGTTCATGAAATTCATTATGATGGCGGAAAGAGACTAAATAGCGCAGCAACGCCTCGCGGTTAATCTGCGCGCCGCGGTAGGCGATTTGCACCGAGCCCCAGTCGGGCTGATTGGTGATCAGGCAGTTGGACTTCAGCAGATGGCTGACCAGCGTTTCTTCCACCACGGGGCTGCCCGCTGCCGCATCCTGCAGATAGTCGGCGCTGAACTGATAGTCATCGATGCTGATGTCCTGCTGGTCCAGGCATTCCCCCTGCAGCTGCGCAATAGGACGCCCTTCAATTTCATCCAGGCGGAACAGTTTCACTTCCACCTCTCCCTGCGCGCAGGCCGCCAGATCGCGCAACAGCGTGCAGCGCACCGCTTCCCAGTTCTCAAAACGGGTCTGGTTGAAGCTGTTCAGGTAGAGTTTGAAGCTTTTCGATTCGATCAAATTCAGGCTGAAGGCATTGAGGCTGATTTCTCCCACCGCCACCTGCGGCAGACCTTTAGCGTTGAGCCAGGAGAGCTCGTACAGCGTCCAGATATCCGCGCCGTGGAACGGCAGGCTATCGGGGTAAAGGCCCAACGGCTCGCGGTTCATGCTGCGCGGCACCGGCTGCAGCAGCGTGGCGTCGTACTGGTCGTGGTAAGCGGTGGGTTTACCGAGCGTCAGCCCTGATAATGCCTGATGATTTTGATAGGAGGACATCTGCTGTCACCTTACTCCGGTTAGTGCTGAAAAATGGCATTGCAGACGCGGCAACGTGCTTAACGCCGGCGTCGCTGCAAGCAAGTATGCAAGGTTATGGGTACAATGGCCGTCAGTTTACCGTATGCGAGAGAAAATATGGACCATGATGTGACTCACGCCTTGCGTGAATTTACCCAGCGCTATGTGGCGCTCTGGCAGCAGCAGCGTGGCCATGCGCCGGCCAGCCGCGAATTGTACGGCGTGCCTTCACCGTGCGTGGTAGAAAATCGCGACGATGAGGTGCTGTGGCTGCCGCAGCCGTTTACGCCTGCGGCAACGCTGGAAAAGGTAGAAACTGCGCTGGAGCTGCGGCTGCAGCCGGATATTCACACCTTTTATACGCAGCAATATGCCGGGGATATGAGCGCGCAGTTCGGCGAGCATCGTCTTAGCCTGCTGCAGGTGTGGAGCGCGGATGATTTTATCCGCCTGCAGGAAAACCTGATCGGTCATCTGGTGACGCAGAAACGTCTGAAGCTTTCGCCGACGCTGTTCCTGGCGACCACGGAATCAGAGATGGAGATGGTGTCACTGTGCAACATCAGCGGCAATGTGGTGCTGGAACAGTTTGGCAGCGATCGGCGTACGCTGTTGGCTGCTACGTTGGGCAACTTCCTTGATGCGCTGCGCCCGTTAGCTGGTGATTGAGCTAAAACCCAAAATGCTTGTGAGATATCTCGCACAAACCTTGTGCGAGATCGCTTTTAATTTATAGACGCCTAATGGCAAAAATTGATTTATTGCTAGATATATCAGTTGGTTAACGTATCGCTAAAAACTATCGTGTAACGCCTTTTTGTACTTTTGTCTCACAATCCCTTGTGGCGAGAAAGGAATTAAGCGATCTTATACATGCCGGACGGAAGGCGGCTGGAGCTGGAAGCATCGGGATGATGCAGACTTCTGGATGAAGAAGCGGATGCGCCCAGTGGCGGGATGGCGTCAGGGCGATGCTCAGGATATTTCAGGAAAGAAATCAGGGACACCTCCAGGATGGAGATTGAGAGCCGGTACGGGATGGCTGGTGGGTCAGGGAGACCGAGGACCGCGTCAGGATGATGCTAGTTAAAGGATAAGGCATGGACGTTGGGTCAGGATGGCCGCAGGAAAAGTTTTCAGGGATTGAGCAGGGAGCATTCCGTGTAGCGGGAAAGCTATAAAACGAACCGGGGGCACTGTTCATACAGTGCCCCCAACTTTTTGCCTGCCTTGCGCATTTAGCCGATCGCTCCCAGCGTATCCCCTTGGCCCTGTTTTTTCGGCAGCAGGAACAGCGTGGCGTAGATATCCAGCAGATAAATGGCGGCCAACAGGCTGATGGCCGCGGTGAAGGATACCTGCGTCACCAGTGCGCCAATGACCAGCGGCCCCAACCCGCCAACGCCGCGTCCCAGATTAAACAGAATATTTTGCGCCGTAGCCCGAGCCTGCGTTGGGTAGGTGTCTGAAATCAGTGCGCCGTAACCGCCAATCATGCCATTGACGAACAACCCCATCACCGCGCCGGCCAGCAGCATCCAGGTCGGGTCGCTGAGTTGTGCGTAGCACACCACCATCACCACCGCACCCAACTGATAAGCGATGAAAATCTTCCAGCGTGCAAAGCGGTCGGCCAACATGCCGAACAGCCAGATGCCCAAGGTCATGCCGACGACCGTCACCGCAGTCCAGATGCCGGATTTGGTCAGGGAAAAGCCAAAGTTGGTCGCCAGATAGGTGGGCATCCAGATCATCAGCCCGTAGTAACCAAAATTTTGCACCGAACAAAGAATAAAAATGCCGATGCTGGCGCGTCCGGTCGCGCGGTCCTTGAACAGCAGACCGAGACGCTGGCGGAAGGATAAAACCGGCGCCGTGCTTTTTTGCCGCTCGAATCCTTCTGGCTCTCCCAGCGTGCGGCGGATCAGGAAGGAGGCCAGGGCCGGCACCAGGCCGACCAGAAACATGCCGCGCCAGCCGATATGCGTCAGCAGCAGCGGCGTCAGAAACGCTGCAGCCAGCACGCCAAGCTGCCAGCCCATGCCCACGTAGGCGGAGGCGCGGTTGCGCTTTTCCGCCGGCCAGGCTTCGGCGATCAGCGCCATACCGATGCCGAACTCGCCGCCCAGCCCGATACCTGCCAGCGTGCGGTAAGCCAGCAGATCCCAATAGCCGACCGCCAGCGCACACAGGCCGGTAAACAGTGAAAACATCAAAATAGTGACGGTAAGGATGCGGATCCGGCCGAAGCGGTCACTGAGGTGGCCGAAAATTATGCCGCCCAATACCGCGCCGATCAGCGTCCAGGTGACCAGCGAGCCGGATTCGGCAGAGGTGAGGTGTAGTTCGGCGGCGATAACCGGCAGCATAAAGCCCAGAATAAGCAGGTCAAAACCATCCATGGCATAGCCGGTCACCGAGGCCAGCATGGCTTTACCGGGCGTTGCGTGTTGTTTTACTGCTGATGTTGCGGTCATGTGTATCATCTTATTTATTGGTTTACTTAATGGATATTGTGCCGCGCGCGCAGTTCAGCCACCAGCGTAAAATCTGTCTTGCCGACGGAATTTGGGCTATAACCGGTTAAATGCTATGCTCTGCCGCCTTTCAGCCTGCGCGCTGAGTTTTATCGCTTCGAACGATCGGAAATGCAGATGAATATACATAATCAGGTTCGCCTTTACTTGCAGACTATCGAACAATCCATGCGCGATCTGGCGCTGTGGCAGGCTACGCCGCCGGCGCCTGAGGCGTTTAACAGCAGCGAACCGTTTTGCATTGACAGCATGCAGGCGGAGGAGTGGCTGCAGTGGGTGATGCTGCCGCGCATGTATGCCCTGCTGGACGCCAATGCGCCGTTGCCGACGCGCTTTGCCATCACGCCCTATTTTGAGGAGGCGCTGAAAGACAAAGAGCCTGGCTGTCTGCCGTTGTTGGTGGTGCTGCAGCGCCTGGATGACTTACTGAATCAAGAGCCGCAGTAATGCTGGAGATTCTTTATCAGGATGAGCATCTGGTGGCGGTGAACAAGCCCGCCGGCTGGCTGGTGCATCGCAGCTGGCTGGACCGCCATGAAAGCGTGTTTGTGATGCAGACGGTGCGCGATCAGATCGGCCAGCACGTTTTTACCGTTCACCGGCTTGACCGGCCGACGTCCGGCATATTGTTGATGGCGCTGTCCAGCGAGGTTGCTCATCTGTTGTCGCAGCAGTTTGAACAGCATCAGGTAGAGAAAACTTACCATGCGGTGGTGCGCGGCTTTGTCAATGAAGCCGCGACGCTCGACTATCCGCTGACGCAGGAGCGGGACAAGATCGCCGATAAGTTTTCTGATGCGGATAAAGCGCCGCAACCGGCACTGACCCACTATCGGCCGTTGG
This sequence comes from Serratia sp. JUb9, assembly GCF_014298095.1. Lineage (NCBI taxonomy): Bacteria > Pseudomonadati > Pseudomonadota > Gammaproteobacteria > Enterobacterales > Yersiniaceae > Serratia > Serratia sp. JUb9. The sequence goes on from NZ_CP060416.1 coordinate 1,151,533, forward strand.
CGCAGGTGGAAATGCCGGTGGCGATCGGGCGCTATGACAGCGCGCGCTACAGCCTGATGGAGCTGCAGCCGGAAACCGGCCGCAAGCATCAGTTACGGCGCCATATGACGCATTTGCGCCACCCGATCATCGGCGACAGCAAACACGGCGATCTGCGGCAAAACCGCGGCATGGCGCAGCATTTTTCCTGTCCGCGCCTGATGCTGCACGCCAGCTACCTGCGGCTTAATCACCCGGTGAGCGGACAGCCGCTGCAGATTTCCGCCCGTTGGGATCAGGCCTGGCAGGGCGTAATGTCACAGTTTGGCTGGCTGGATGTTCTCCCTGAGCTCGTCAGGGTTGAGTTTCCGGCGGCTTACGGTCAAGCTAGCTGAGAATTTTTTCAGAGCATTAAGGGAGTTGTAAGCATGGCTCAGGTCGGTATTTTCGTCGGCACGGTATACGGTAATGCGTTGTTGGTGGCGGAAGAAGCGGAAACCATCCTTATCGAGCAGGGGCACGAGGTCAAACTGTTCGAAGAGGGGACGCTGGAAGAGTGGCAGGCCTATCATCAGCATTATGCGCTGGTGGTGACCTCGACCACCGGGCAGGGAGATTTGCCGGACAGCATCGCGCCGCTGTTCGTGGCGATTCGCGATCGGGTCGGTTATCAGCCGGAGCTGCGCTACGGAGTGATTGCGCTGGGCGACAGCAGCTATGACAATTTCTGCGGCGCCGGCCGAGTGTTTGATGCATTGCTGCAGGAGCAGGGGGCGACGCGCGTAGGGGAAGTGCTGGAAATTGATGCCATGGAACAGCCTGAACCCGAAGTGGTTTCCTGCCCGTGGGTAGAAAAATGGGCGGCATTGCTGAAGTAAACCCTGAAGGGCGCGGTGACCGCGCCCTGATGATTATTTGCCGCGGGTCAGCTTTTCCAGGTCGGCTTCAATCTCGGCAATCTTGTGCGACACCACGCCTTCCAGATGGCGCAGGTCTTCGAGGATCTTGCGTTTCAAATCGACTTCCGCCTGATCGCGCTGACACAGCTGATCCAGCTCATCGATCACATAGCGCAGGTTGGGGTTTATCTCGTGGATCTCTTTATAACCCTGACCGGCGTTGTCGGCCACCACGGTTTTACGCTGACGTGGATATTTGAATTTCACGCTTTTGGCGAAGAACTCGCCTTTATCCTTGCGGAAATAGATCTTGAGGATGTCGTTATTGGCCTCTTGCCGCAGGCTATAACGATCGATATCTTCCGGTTGATTAATGCCCAAGCTTTTCAAATTATCGTACATACGTCGCCCCTAGTAATAAGTGTTATTCCACGTTAGTGAGGATGCCCGCGTTGCTTAAGATAAAAAAATAGCGGGTGAATCACCCGCTATTCAGCTTAGTCGATGGTGCGCAATAACTCATTAATGCCGACTTTTCCGCGCGTCTTGGCGTCCACTTTTTTGACGATCACCGCACAGTACAGGCTGTAGGAACCATCTTTGGACGGCAGGTTGCCGGATACCACGACGGAACCCGCTGGGACGCGACCGTAGTGGATTTCGCCGGTTTCACGGTCGTAAATACGGGTGCTCTGGCCGAGGTAAACGCCCATGGAGATCACCGAGCCTTCTTCCACGATCACCCCTTCAACCACTTCGGAACGTGCGCCGATAAAGCAGTTGTCTTCGATGATGGTCGGGTTGGCCTGCAGCGGCTCCAGCACGCCGCCGATACCGACGCCGCCGGACAGGTGAACATTTTTACCGATCTGCGCGCAGGAACCGACGGTGGCCCAGGTATCGACCATGGTGCCTTCGTCAACATAGGCGCCGATATTGACGTAGGATGGCATCAGCACGGTGTTGCGTGCGATAAACGCGCCCTGGCGCACGGTGGCCGGTGGTACGACGCGGAAACCTTCTTTCTGGAAGCGCGCTTCGTCGTAGTCGGCGAATTTCATCGGCACTTTGTCGTAATAGCGGGTTTCAGCCCCGTCCATCACCTTGTTGTCGTTGATGCGGAAAGAGAGCAGCACGGCTTTTTTCAGCCACTGATGGGTTACCCACTGGCCGTCAATCTTTTCGGCGACGCGCAGGGCGCCGCTGTCCAGCAGGGCGATGGCCTGGTTTACCGCTTCGCGCGTTACGGTGTCTACGCTCGTCGGGGTAATGTCCGCACGACGTTCAAAGGCGCTCTCGATAACGTTCTGTAATTGCTGCATTCTGTTCTCGTCCTGATAATGTTTAGCTAAAGGTTACTGGTTTACCCAAAAGATTTCGAGTGGCGGCGAGGCGGCAACCGCACGAGTTCCCCGGAGCTTACGTCGGTAAGTGACTGGGGTGAGTAAGGGCAGCCAACAACGCTGCCGCTTGAAAGATGAAGGGTATATCACATTTTATCGTTTGGATTGAGGGCCTCTGTCAACCGTTGTTCCAACTTTCTGCGCGTTTGGGCGTTTAAAGCACGCCGATCGCCGTCGGCCAGAATAAATAAATCCTCAACCCGCTCGCCGATAGTGGAAATGCGCGCGCCGTGCAGGGAAAGCCCCATATCGGCAAACACTTCACCGACGCGCGCCAGCAGGCCGGGCTGATCCAGCGCGGTCAGCTCAAGGTAACTGCGCCGGTCGGTGTGGGTCGGTAGAAAGCTGGCCTCCGTCGGCACGCTGAAGTGGCGCAGTTTGGACGATGGCCGGCGCACCCGCGGCGGCTGATAGTCGCGTTGGGTGATTGCCTGCAGCAGCGCCTGACGAATGGCGTTGTGGCGATCCTGCGCCAGCGGGCTGCCGTCTGGTTCCAGAACGATAAAGGTGTCCATCGCCATTCCGTCGCGGTTGGTGAAAATCTGCGCGTCGTGTACACTCAGGTTGCGGCGGTCCATCTCTCCGGCGACGGCGGCGAACAGGTAGGGACGATCCGGGCTCCAGATAAAGATTTCGGTGCCGCCGCGCGTCGCCTGCCGGCTGACCAGCACCAGCGGTTTGGTGGAGTCGTGGGCCAGCAGGTGGCGTGCATGCCAGGCCAGCTGATTGGGCGAATGACGCAGGAAATAGTCGGCGCGGCAGCGGCTCCAGATGCGGTGCAGCGCCTCTTCGTCGATATTGTCCATGCGCAGCAGCGCCAGCGCCTGCAGGCGGTGGTGGCGTACGCGTTCGCGCAGGTCCGGGCTGTTTTGCATGCCGCGGCGCAGCTGCTTTTCCGTGGCGAAATAGAGTTCGCGCAACAGGCTCTGTTTCCAGCTGTTCCACAGCGTTTCGTTGGTGGCGCAGATATCCGCCACCGTCAGGCAGACCAGATAGCGCAGCCGTGTTTCGCTCTGTACTTCGGCGCTGAACTGCTGGATCACCGTCGGGTCCTGAATGTCGCGCCGCTGGGCGGTGACCGACATCAACAGGTGACAGCGCACCAGCCAGGCGACCAGCTGGGTTTCCCGCGAGTTGAGGCCGTGCAGCGCGGCGAACTCCACCACGTCTTCCGCCCCCAGAATAGAGTGATCGCCGCCGCGTCCTTTGGCAATATCGTGAAACAGCGCGGCGATCAGCAGCAGCTCCGGGTGGGGCAGGCGCGGATACAGCTCGACGCACAGCGGGTGGCGCGGCCGGGTTTCTTCATCGGCGAAGCTTTCCAGCTTTTGCAGCACGCGAATCGTGTGTTCATCTACGGTGTAGGCGTGGAACAGGTCAAACTGCATCTGGCCGACGATTTTTCCCCACTGCGGCATATAGGCCCACAGCACGCTGTGGCGGTGCATCGGCAGCAGGGCGCGCGCCACCGCGCCGGGATGGCGCAGAATCGCCATAAACAGCTCGCGGGCTTCGGGAATGGTGCACAGCGGCTGCTTCAGATGGCGACGCGCATGACGCAGCTGGCGCACGGTGGTGGAGTAGATGCCGCGGATATCGCGGTTACGCACCATCAGATAGAACATGCGCATGATGGCTTCCGGCTGGCGTTCAAACAGCGTCTCGTCGCGCAGATCGATCAGATCGCCGCGCAGCTGGAAATCATCGTTCAGCGGGCGCGGTTTTTCCGTGGCGTCCAGCGCCAGAATTGCTTCATCAAACAGCTGCAGCAGCATGTTGTTCAGTTCGCTGACGCGGCGCGTCACGCGGTAGAAGTCTTTCATCATGCGCTCGACCGGCTCATTGCCTTCGCCTTGGTAGCGCAGCCGCTGCGCTACGCTGAGCTGGCGGTCGAACAGCAGCCGGTTATCATAACGCGATAGCTCCAGATGCAGCGCGAAACGGATACGCCACAGCAGGCTCTGACATTCGTTCAGCTCGTTGCGTTCCGCCTGTGTCAGAAAGCCGAAACCGACCATTTCATCCAGCGAGGTGGCGCCGAAGTGGCGCCGCGCCACCCATAACAGGGTATGGATATCGCGCAGGCCGCCGGGGCTGCTTTTGATGTCCGGCTCCAGGTTGTAGCTGGTGCCGTGGTAGCGCTGGTGACGCTCCTGCTGCTCCTCTATTTTTGCGTGGAAAAAGTCGGGCGAGGGCCAGAAGCCGTCGCTGAAAATGTGTTTTTGCATCTGCAGGAACAGCGCCACGTCGCCGCAGATCATCCGCGATTCGATCAGGTTGGTGGCCACGGTCAGATCGGCCAGCCCTTCCAGTAGGCACTCTTCCAGCGTGCGCACGCTGTGGCCGACCTCCAGTTTCAGATCCCACAGCAGGGTGATGAATTCGCCGACGCGCGCCGCCTGCGGCTCGCTCAACCGCTGCTGGCTGAGCACCAGCACGTCGATGTCCGACAGCGGATGCAGCTCGTCGCGGCCGTAGCCGCCCACCGCGACCAGCGCGGTTTCGGCAACCTGCTCAAAGCCGTAAAAACGCCACAGGCGGCGCAGCAGGCGGTCGACGAACTCACTGCGCGCCGCTACCAGGCTTTCGGCGCTGGCTCCGGCGTCAAAGGATGTCGCCAGCCAGTGCTGAAACTGCTCCAGTCGCTGTTTCAGCGTGCCGCAGTCCAGCTCATCATCGCCATAGGTATGGGGCGAGGCTGGCGGCGTCAGTGGCGCGACGACCGGCGGGGCGGATGCACGAAAATCTTCAGACATGGGATGGCCTATAAAAATAAAAAAGGCCGGCAAAAGCCGGCCTGTGTTATGCGTTTAGCGTACGGCGTTGCCGCCGCGCTTACATGTCATGCGTAATGATGTTGGGGATGGTGTCATCCTTGCGCAACGTCATTATCTCGCAGCCGTTTTCAGTCACCACAATAGTATGCTCATACTGTGCCGACAAGCTGCGATCTTTGGTTTTTACCGTCCAGCCGTCTTTCATGGTGCGGATGCGGTAGTCGCCGGCGTTGACCATCGGCTCGATGGTGAAGGCCATGCCCGCCTGCAGCACCACGCCGCCGTCGTCGGCGTCGTAATGCAGCACCTGCGGCTCTTCGTGGAACACTTCGCCGATGCCGTGTCCGCAGTATTCACGCACCACGGAGAACTTCTCGGCCTCTACGAACTGCTGAATGGCTTTGCCCAGCGTGCGCAGGCGGATGCCCGGCTTGACCATTTTCAGCGCCAGGTACAGGCTTTCCTGCGTGATGCGGCACAGGCGCTCGCCCAGAATCGTCGGTTTGCCCACCAGGAACATCTTGGAGGTGTCGCCGTGCCAGCCGTCTTTGATAACGGTGACGTCGATATTGACGATATCGCCGTCTTTCAGCACTTTGTCATCGCTCGGGATGCCGTGGCACACCACTTCATTCACCGAGATACAGACGGATTTCGGGAAGCCGTGGTAGCCCAGGCAGGCGGAGATCGCCTGCTGCTTTTCCGTGATGTATTCGTGACAGATACGGTCCAGTTCACCGGTGGTGACGCCGGGTTTGACGTAAGGCTCGATGATTTCCAGCACTTCGGCGGCCAGGCGGCCGGCTACGCGCATTTTTTGGATGTCATCAGCGTTTTTGATTGAGATGGCCATGAAATTCGTCCGAAGGTGTCGTGCTTGCCGACAATATTAAGAATATAGAAGCAGTTTGCTATGGTATCAGCCCGCCGGAGGGCTGCCAAATTTGATTTGCGCGCGCGGGCGGCGTTCAGGGGTTATACTGCAACAAAAGTTGGAGTCGGCGACGGGTTTATGGTATAAAGCGCGCCGGCGATCCGCGACTTCCGTCCAAAAGACGGTGGCCGGTGAGGCTGAAACTACTTAACTGCACTCGATTTGTGTAAATAACACACACGTATCGGCACATGCGCCGGGGTGCCTCAGGTGAGAACTTCGCTCTGGGGTCGGCGTTATGGGATACGTGGAGGCATAACCCCAATTTAATCTATAGAGGTTTAATCATGGCAACTGTTTCCATGCGCGACATGCTCCAGGCCGGTGTACACTTCGGTCACCAGACCCGTTACTGGAACCCGAAAATGAAGCCATTCATCTTCGGCGCTCGTAACAAGGTTCACATCATCAACCTGGAAAAAACCGTACCAATGTTCAACGACGCTCTGGCTGAGCTGAGCAAGATCTCCGCCCGTAAAGGCAAGATCCTGTTTGTTGGTACCAAGCGCGCAGCAAGCGAAGCGGTAAAAGAAGCTGCCAACAACTGCGACCAGTTCTTCGTGAACCATCGCTGGTTGGGCGGTATGCTGACTAACTGGAAAACCGTTCGTCAGTCCATCAAACGTTTGAAAGATCTGGAAACCCAGTCTCAAGACGGCACCTTCGACAAGCTGACCAAAAAAGAAGCGCTGATGCGTACCCGTGAACTGCAGAAGTTGGAAAACTCTCTGGGCGGTATCAAGGATATGGGCGGTCTGCCAGACGCTCTGTTCGTTATCGATGCCGATCACGAACACATCGCGATCAAAGAAGCCAACAACCTGGGTATCCCGGTATTCTCTATCGTTGATACCAACTCCGATCCAGACGGCGTTGACTTCATCATCCCTGGTAACGACGACGCAATCCGTGCAGTAAACCTGTACCTGACCGCCGTTGCTGCCGCAGTACGCGAAGGTCGCTCTCAAGATCTGGCCGTTCAGGCGGAAGAAGGCTTGGTAGAAGCTGAATAATAAGGCAAGCTCGAACTCGAGCCCTTATTAACCAGGTATTGACATATGTTGGTTAGGGGGGCCTTAAAGGCCCCCTTTGCTTATCTGAATGAGAACCCTGTCCGATAGGTTCCGCGTTGTTGCCCGGCGCGACGGCGCGAAAGGTATCGGGTAAATCTCCGAGTGAGATAACCGAGGAATTAAAAAATGGCTGATATTACCGCTGCCCTGGTAAAAGAACTGCGTGAGCGTACTGGCGCTGGCATGATGGATTGCAAAAAGGCGCTGGTTGAATCCAACGGCGACATCGAGCTGGCAATCGAAAACATGCGTAAGTCTGGTGCGATCAAAGCAGCGAAAAAAGCAGGCAACGTAGCTGCTGACGGCGTGATCAAAACCAAAATCGAAGGCAACTACGGCGTGATCCTGGAAGTTAACTGCCAGACTGACTTCGTGGCTAAAGACGCTGGTTTCCAGGCATTCGCTGACAAAGTGCTGGACGCGGCCGTTGCCGGTAAAGTAACTGACATCGAAGTACTGAAAGCACAGTTCGAAGAAGAGCGCGTTGCTCTGGTGGCGAAAATTGGTGAAAACATCAACATTCGTCGCGTAGCCGTACTGGAAGGCGACGTGCTGGGCAGCTACCTGCACGGCGCACGTATCGGCGTTCTGGTTTCCGCTAAAGGCGCTGACGAAGAGCTGGTTAAGCAGATCGCAATGCACGTTGCGGCCAGCAAACCTGAGTTCGTGAAGCCTGAAGACGTTTCTGCCGAAGTGGTGGAAAAAGAGTATCAGGTTCAGCTGGACATCGCTATGCAGTCCGGCAAGCCGAAAGAAATCGCAGAGAAAATGGTTGAAGGCCGCATGAAGAAATTCACCGGCGAAGTTTCTCTGACCGGTCAGCCTTTCGTTATCGAGCCAAGCAAATCCGTTGGTCAGGTGCTGAAAGAGCACAACGCTGACGTTGTTAACTTCATCCGCTTCGAAGTGGGCGAAGGCATCGAGAAAGTTGAAGCTGACTTTGCTGCTGAAGTTGCAGCAATGAGCAAGCAGTCTTAATGACTGTTAATGGAACCGCCGTCTGGCGGTTCCATTTTATATCCGCCGTATTTCAGGCAGCGGGTAGGGTGCCTTTTTCCTGCAACCTGAATTATTTAGGATATATCTTTATCCGGATCCAGCCAGATTTACTCCGATGGCGAGCCCTGCCGGGTTATACTCTGCGCAGGCGCATTTCATCGGCTAAAACCCCCAATACTATTACTGCTGCTTAGGACAGAATAACCATGGCAACCAATGCAAAACCCGTATATCAGCGTATCCTGCTCAAACTGAGCGGCGAAGCCCTGCAAGGCGCAGAAGGTTTTGGTATCGACGCGAGCGTTTTGGATCGCATGGCTCAGGAAGTGAAAGAGCTGGTCGAGCTGGGCATTCAGGTCGGTGTAGTTATTGGCGGTGGCAACCTGTTCCGCGGCGCGGGCCTGGCGCAAGCCGGGATGAACCGCGTAGTGGGCGACCACATGGGAATGCTGGCTACCGTGATGAACGGCCTGGCTATGCGTGATGCACTGCACCGTGCCTATGTGAACGCCCGCCTGATGTCGGCTATCCCGCTGAATGGCGTGTGTGATAACTACAGCTGGGCAGAGGCCATCAGCCTGCTGCGTAACAACCGCGTAGTGATTTTCTCCGCCGGTACCGGCAACCCGTTCTTTACCACCGACTCTGCCGCCTGCCTGCGTGGGATCGAAATTGAAGCAGACGTGGTATTGAAAGCCACCAAAGTGGATGGTGTATACTCCGCCGATCCGGTGAAAAACCCGGATGCGACGCTGTACGAACAGTTAACCTATCAGGACGTGCTGGAACGTGAACTGAAAGTCATGGATCTGGCCGCGTTTACGCTGGCGCGCGATCACAGCCTGCCGATCCGCGTGTTCAATATGAACAAGCCGGGTGCGCTGCGTCGCGTCGTGATGGGTGAGAACGAAGGTACATTGATCAGCAAGTAATTGCTGCTCGATACTGATTGAGCGGGGCGGGTGGCGACGTGCGCGCCTGTCCCCAGCAAGTAAAATTCACGGGCTATAATAAGCCTGCCAAGTAACCCGTTTCCAAAGGTTCGCAACGTGATTAATGACATCAGAAAAGATGCTGACGCACGCATGGAAAAAAGCGTCGAAGCATTCAAAAACCAAATCAGCAAAATCCGCACCGGCCGCGCGTCGCCAAGCATTCTTGACGGCATCATGGTGGAATACTACGGCGCCGCGACGCCGCTGCGCCAACTGGCCAGCATCACGGTGGAAGATTCCCGTACGCTGAAAATCAACGTGTTCGATCGTTCCCTGAGCCAGGCGGTGGAAAAAGCCATCATGACCTCCGATCTGGGTCTGAACCCGTCTTCCGCCGGTTCTGATATCCGCGTGCCGCTGCCTGCGCTGACCGAAGAGCGTCGTAAAGATCTGATTAAGATCGTGCGTGGTGAAGCAGAGCAGGGCCGTGTGTCCGTGCGTAACGTGCGTCGCGATGCCAACGATAAGGTCAAGGCGTTGCTGAAAGACAAGGAAATCAGCGAAGATGAAGAACGTCGTGCGCAAGACGACATTCAGAAAATGACCGATGCTTACATCAAGCTGGTAGACACCGCTCTGGCGGAGAAAGAAAAAGAGCTGATGGAATTCTAATCGGCTTTGCGCTGAACAAAGCGTCGCTTAGGCGGCGCTTTATTTTTTGCAGCGCAGATCTCGTTTTATCGTACTGAAAGATCGTGGACATCCGGTGCGCAAGGTTTCACACTGGAGCCCCATCGATCTTATCAGACAGTTACTCAGAGTGAACTCATGAAGCAACTGACTATTCTTGGCTCCACCGGCTCCGTCGGCACCAGCACGCTGGCCGTCGTACGGGAGAATCCTGAACGTTTCGTCGTGAAGGCGCTGGTCGCCGGCCGTAATGCAACGGTGATGGCGCAGCAGTGCCTGGAGTTCCGCCCGACCTATGCGGCGATGGCGGACGAAGCCTCGGCGGCGCAACTGCGCACGCTGCTGGCGGAGCAGGGCGTGACGACCGAAGTGATGGCGGGTGAACAGGCCGCCTGCGAGCTGGCGGCGCTGGACGACGTCGATCAGGTGACTGCGGCCATCGTCGGCGCCGCCGGTTTGCTGCCAACGCTGTCGGCAATCCGCGCTGGCAAGCAGGTGCTGCTGGCGAATAAAGAGTCGCTGGTGACCTGCGGCCGTCTGTTTATGGATGCGGTGCGGCAGAGTCAGGCGCAGCTTTTACCGCTCGATAGCGAGCATAACGCGATTTTTCAGAGTTTACCTGAGAGCATTCAGCGCCAGTTGGGATACTCTTCACTGGAAGATCATGGTGTTTCGCGCATTGTGCTGACCGGTTCCGGCGGCCCGTTCCGTACCACGCCGCTGGAGCAGTTTGCCGCGATGACGCCGGATCAGGCGTGTGCCCATCCCAACTGGTCGATGGGGCGCAAGATCTCGGTGGATTCCGCCACCATGATGAATAAAGGTCTGGAATATATTGAGGCCCGCTGGCTGTTTAATGCCTCGGCCGAACAAATGGAAGTGATTCTGCACCCGCAGTCGGTCATTCACTCGATGGTGCGCTATGTCGACGGCAGCGTACTGGCGCAGTTGGGCACGCCGGATATGCGTACGCCGATCGCCCACGCGATGGCCTATCCGCAGCGCGTGAATTCCGGCGTTGCCGCGCTGGACTTTTGCCGCATCGGCGCGTTGACCTTCTCCGAGCCTGAGCGTGAACGTTATCCCTGCCTGCATCTGGCCATTGCGGCCTTTGATGCGGGGCAGGCGGCGACCACCGCGCTCAATGCCGCCAACGAAGTGGCGGTGGCCGCTTTCCTGCAGGCGCAGATTCGCTTCACCGATATCGCGGCGGTGAACCAAAAAGTTGTCGAACGGCTGTCTTTGCAGGAACCGACCTGCGTTGACGCGGTCTTAGATATCGATCGCCAGGCGCGTGTTGCTGCCGCTGAAATTGTGAAGGCGCAGCGCGCCTGAGCCCGTGATATTGTCTGATTTTGTTCGTAAATTGCGCGCGCCGCTCTGGGCCTGTTTGTTCAGGCTTCGCTGAGGTGATATAGTCTGCGCCACCTGTCAGCGGTTATACCGTTGAATAATGGCCTGATTGGTATGCCGAATACCTCTTCGTCCCAGACGACGTCTGGGCTATCAGGACGTGCAGACGAAAAAGCCGTGTCGGGCACACGGCTTTTTTTGCGCGCAAGGGCCTGAAGTTCCGGAAAGGCTGTTGTGTTTCTATCGAGGAAATAAGTACGAGTTATGTCGTCCGCAAATCAACAAGAAGCTAATCCGTCCATTTCAGGGCCACGTCACGTTGCCATCATTATGGACGGTAACGGACGTTGGGCTAAACGTCAGGGCAAGTTACGTGTCTTCGGTCATAAAGCAGGGGTGAAATCGGTGCGCCGAGCCGTCAGCTTTGCCGCCAGCCATCATTTGGATGCGCTCACGCTTTATGCCTTCAGCAGTGAGAACTGGAATCGTCCGGCGCAGGAGGTCTCCGCATTGATGGAGCTTTTTGTGCGCGCCCTGGACAGTGAAGTGAAAAGCCTGCACAAACATAACGTCAGATTGCGCGTGATTGGCGATGTCAGCCGATTCAGCGCACGTTTGCAGGAGCGTATTCGTCGCTCCGAGCAACTGACTGAAAATAACGATGGCCTGACGCTCAACATTGCCGCCAACTACGGCGGTCGTTGGGATATCATGCAGGGAGTAAAGACTTTGGCCGAAAAAGTGCAGGAAGGTTTACTGCGCCCGGACCAAATCAGCGAAGAGTTGCTGAGCGAACAGGTTTGCATGAGCGATCTGGCGCCGGTGGATCTGGTGATCCGTACCGGCGGTGAACACCGCATCAGCAACTTCTTACTGTGGCAGATCGCTTATGCCGAACTTTACTTTACTGATGTACTCTGGCCTGATTTTGATGAACTTGTCTTTGAAGGTGCGCTGAATGCATTTGCACAACGTGAGCGCCGCTTCGGGGGAACAACACCTATCGGCGCTAATGCGTCCTAGGGGGAACTTTTGCTGAAGTATCGCCTCATAACTGCTCTGATTTTAATACCGATCGTTATTGCAGCGCTGTTTTTGCTGCCTCCGGTGGGATTTGCCCTGGTAACGCTGGTAGTGTGCATGTTAGCTGCGTGGGAGTGGGGCCAGTTGGCCGGGTTTGCCTCCCGTTCTCAACGTATCTGGTTGGCGATACTCTGCGGCTTTTTACTGGCGCTGATGATGCTGAGCGTACCGGCCTATCATCAGTCCGTTCACCTGCTGCAGGTTGGCGGGCCGCTGTGGATGTCGCTCGGATGGTGGCTGGCTGCGTTGCTGCTGGTGCTGTTTTATCCGGGCTCCGCAGGGCTGTGGCGTAATTCACGCCCGCTGCGGCTGGTATTCGGTATCCTGACTATCGTGCCGTTCTTTTGGGGCATGCTGGCGCTGCGTCAGTTCGGCTATGAGCAAAACCATTTTACCGGTGCCTGGTGGCTGCTGTATGTGATGCTGCTGGTATGGGGTGCGGATTCCGGCGCCTACGTCTTCGGCAAACTGTTCGGCAAACACAAGCTGGCACCGAAGGTTTCGCCGGGTAAAACCTGGGAAGGTCTGATCGGCGGTCTGGTGACCTCGGCGCTGATTTCCTGGCTGTTTGGCCGCTATGCGCCGCTGAACGTGGTGCCGGCAACTCTGCTGGTTTGTTCGGTGACTGCCGCGCTGGCCTCGGTGCTGGGCGACCTCACCGAGAGCATGTTCAAACGGGAAGCGGGCATCAAGGACAGCGGCCATCTGATTCCGGGACATGGCGGGATACTGGATCGTATCGACAGCCTGACCGCCGCCGTGCCGGTATTTGCCTGTTTGATGCTGTTAGTGTTTTAATCCGTCCGTGACGGGGAGTGTAGGGATGATGTTCAGCGTGCTCTGGAACCTGGTAGCGTTTATTATTGCACTCGGTATATTGATTACCGTGCATGAGTTCGGGCACTTTTGGGTGGCCCGTCGCTGCGGCGTCCGCGTTGAACGCTTCTCCATCGGCTTTGGCCGCGCCCTGTGGCGGCGCACCGACCGTCACGGCACCGAATTCGTTATCGCGTTGATCCCGCTGGGCGGCTACGTCAAAATGCTGGATGAGCGCGTGGAGACGGTGGCGCCTGAGCGGCGTCACCAGGCCTTTAACAATAAAACCGTCTGGCAGCGCGCCGCCATTGTCAGCGCAGGGCCAATCGCGAACTTCCTGTTCGCCGTGGTTGCTTACTGGCTGGTGTTTATCATCGGCGTCCCTAGTTTTCGTCCGGTTATTGGCGAAATATCACCACAATCTATCGCCGCTCAGGCGCAAATTTCACCAGGAATGGAACTAAAGTCCGTTGGCGGTATCGAAACGCCTGATTGGGAAGCTGTTCGTCTGGCGCTGGTGACCAAGATTGGCGATGAGAAAACCGAAGTAGGGATTGCGCCTTTTGGCACATCGCAGGTGGTAAATAAAACCCTGGATTTACGCCAGTGGAATTTTGAGCCAGACAAGCAGGATCCGGTGGTTTCACTGGGGATTATTCCCCGCGGGCCGCAGATTGAATCGGTATTGGCACAGGTGCAATCCGGTTCGGCAGCGCAAAAAGCGGGTTTGCAAGCCGGGGACAGGATCGTTAAAGTCGATGGTCAGCCTTTAGGACGTTGGCAAACGTTGGTGAAGCGAATTCACGACGGCCCGGGGCAGCCGCTGGCTTTAGAGATTGAGCGAAACGGCGCGCCGTTGTCATTGACGCTGGTTCCGGATAGCAAGACGGCGGCAGGAAAGGACATCGGCTTTGCCGGTATTATTCCGAAAGTGTTGCCGCTGCCGGATGAGTACAAGACGATTCGTCAGTTTGGACCGTTCTCGGCGCTGTATCAGGCCGGGGACAAGACCTGGCAAATCATGCGCCTAACGGTCAGCATGCTGGGTAAATTAATAACCGGTGATGTGAAGCTGAACAACCTGAGCGGCCCGATTTCCATAGCACAGGGCGCCGGGGCTTCAGCCGGGGTCGGGTTTGTGTATTACCTGATGTTCCTGGCGTTGATTAGCGTCAACCTGGGGATCATCAACCTGTTCCCATTACCGGTGTTAGATGGTGGGCACCTCCTCTTCCTGGCGATAGAAAAGCTGAAGGGTGGCCCGGTTTCCGAGCGAGTACAGGACTACAGCTACCGCATAGGTTCGATTTTGCTGGTACTGTTAATGGGTCTTGCACTTTTCAATGATTTTTCTCGCCTGTAAGGGCGGGGATAGGTTAGGAAGAACGCATAACAACGATGGCGATGAAAAAGTTGCTCATAGCGTCGCTGCTGTTTGGCAGCGCCACCGTATACGGTGCAGACGGGTTCGTGGTGAAAGACATTCATTTCGAAGGCCTGCAGCGGGTCGCCGTCGGTGCGGCGTTACTCAACATGCCGGTTCGCGTAGGCGATACCGTCACTGACGATGACATCAGTAATACCATTCGTGCCTTGTTTGCCACCGGCAACTTCGAGGACGTGCGCGTACTGCGCGATGGTAATACGTTGATCGTGCAGGTTAAGGAACGTCCTACCATTGCCAGCATCACCTTCTCCGGCAACAAGTCGGTGAAAGATGACATGCTCAAGCAAAACCTGGAAGCCTCTGGCGTCCGGGTTGGCGAAGCGCTCGACCGCACCACGATTTCCAGTATTGAAAAAGGCCTGGAAGACTTCTACTACAGCGTTGGTAAGTACAGCGCCTCGGTGAAAGCCGTGGTGACGCCACTGCCGCGCAACCGTGTTGACCTGAAGCTGGTGTTCACGGAAGGGGTTTCCGCAAAAATTCAACAGATCAACATCGTCGGCAACCATGCCTTCACCAACGATGAACTGATTTCACGTTTCCAACTGCGTGATGAGGTGCCATGGTGGAACGTGGTCGGCGATCGCAAATACCAGAAGCAGAAACTGGCGGGCGATCTTGAAACCCTGCGCAGCTTCTATCTGGACCGCGGTTACGCGCGTTTCAACATTGATTCGACGCAGGTCAGCCTGACGCCGGACAAGAAAGGCATCTACATCACCATCAACATCACCGAAGGCGATCAGTACAAGCTTTCTGACGTGGTGGTGAACGGCAACCTGGCCGGCCATTCGGCCGAAGTCGCCCAGTTGACCAAGATTGAGCCGGGCGAACTGTACAACGGCAGCAAAGTGACCAAAATGGAAGATAACATCAAGAAGATGTTGGGCCGTTATGGTTACGCCTACCCGCGCGTACAGACTCAGCCGGAAATCAACGATGCGGATAAAACCGTCAAGCTGCACGTCAATATCGACGCGGGCAACCGCTTCTATGTGCGCCGCATCAAGTTCGAAGGTAACGACACCAGCAAAGATTCCGTACTGCGCCGTGAAATGCGTCAGATGGAAGGCTCATGGCTGGGCAATGACCAGGTTGAGCAGGGCAAAGAGCGTCTGAACCGTCTGGGCTACTTCGAAACCGTGGACGTTGAAACGCAACGCGTGCCGGGTACTGCCGATCAGGTTGACGTCACCTACAAGGTGAAAGAGCGCAACACCGGTACGTTCAACTTCGGCGTAGGTTACGGTACGGAAAGCGGCGTCAGCTTCCAGGTTGGCGTTCAGCAGGACAACTGGCTGGGCACCGGTTACTCGGTGGGCGTCAGCGGCACCAAGAACGACTATCAGACCTATGCGGAACTGTCCGCCACCAACCCATACTTCACCGTTGACGGTGTGAGCCTGGGCGGTCGTATCTTCTATAACGACTTTAAGGCCGACGACGCAGACCTGTCTGATTATACCAACAGCAGCTACGGCGTTGACGGTACGCTGGGTTTCCCAATCAACGAGAACAACTCGCTGCGCGCCGGCCTGGGCTATGTGCATAACAGCCTGTCCGACATGCAGCCGCAGATCGCCATGTGGCGTTATCTGAACTCGATGGGGCAGGATCCGAACACCATGGATCGCGCCAGCTATAAGGCGGATGACTTCACGCTGAACCTGGGCTGGACGTACAACAACCTTGACCGTGGTTATTTCCCGACCTCCGGTAACCGCACCACCCTGAATGGTAAAATCACCATTCCTGGCTCTGACAACGAATACTACAAACTGACGTTGGACAGCGTACAGTACGTGCCGATCAACGAAGATCGCACCTGGGTGCTGTTGGGCCGTGGCCGTCTGGGCTATGCCGACGGTCTGGGCGGTAAGGAAATGCCGTTCTATGAGAACTTCTATGCCGGCGGTTCCAGCTCCGTGCGTGGCTTCCAGTCCAATACCATTGGTCCGAAAGCGGTGTACTACAATTCCAACTCCTACAGCTGCAGCAACGGCACCAAGCTGTGCGGCTCTGACGATGCGGTCGGCGGCAACGCCATGGCGGTCGCCAGCATGGAGTTGATTACGCCTACGCCGTTTATCAGCGAAAAATACGCTAACTCGGTACGTACCTCGCTGTTCGTCGATGCGGGTACCGTGTGGGATACCAACTGGGAGAAGAACCAGACCGCTGGTTTCGATATTCCGGATTACAGCAAACCAGGCAACATTCGCGTGTCCGCCGGTATTGCGCTGCAGTGGATGTCGCCGCTGGGGCCGTTGGTGTTCTCTTACGCCAACCCGCTTAAGGATTACGAAGGCGATAAATCCGAGCAGTTCCAGTTTAATATTGGTAAGACCTGGTAACGGTTTTACCTCTGTGTAAAACGTTGCTAAGAATCGCAATAGCCAGACTGTCAAAGCGACAGAGGGAGAAAAGTCTCATTGTTTCGTGAGATAAGTCTGGCAGATTGTGTATTTCACGTGTCGAATGACACAAACGGTGATGGTAAGGAGTTTATAGTGAAAAAGTGGTTGTGTGCCGCAGGCCTCGGTTTAGCAATGGCTGCTTCAGCGAGTGTTCAGGCTGCTGACAGTATTGCTGTCGTTAACGTTTCCAGCATTTTCCAACAGTTGCCAGCACGCGAAACCGTGGCGAAACAACTGGAAAACGAATTCAAAGGCCGTGCAAGTGAACTCCAGAACATGGAACGCAGCCTGCAGACTAAAATGCAGCGACTGCAGCGTGACGGCTCTACGATGAAGGCGAGCGAACGCAGCAAGCTGGAAAAAGACGTGATGGCGCAGCGCGAGCAGTTCTCCAAGAAAGCTCAGTCTTTCGAGCAGGACAATCGCCGTCGTCAGATGGAAGAGCGTAACAAGATCCTGAGCCGTATTCAGGATGCAGTGAAAACTGTTGCCAGCAAAGAAGGTTATGACGTGGTGATCGACGCCAACGCCGTAGCTTACGCAGGTTCTTCCAAAGACATCACTGCTGACGTGCTGAAACAGGTTAAATAAAACATGCCTTCAATTCGACTGGCTGATTTAGCGCAGCAGTTGGATGCACAATTGCACGGTGATGGCGATCTCGTCATCACCGGCATTGCTTCTATGCATTCCGCACAAACTGGCCAAATTACGTTTTTGTCAAACAGCCGCTATCAACAGCAGCTGTCTTCCTGTCAGGCCAGCGCCGTGGTGCTGACTGAAGCAGATCTGCCACACTGCCGCAGCGCGGCGCTGGTGGTAAAGAATCCCTACCTGACCTATGCGCGCATGGCGCAACTGATGGACACCACGCCGGCACCGGCTCAGGATATCGCGCCAAGCGCGGTAATTTCTCCTGAAGCGCAGCTTGGGCAGAACGTGGCCGTCGGCGCGAATGCGGTTATTGAGTCAGGCGCGGTGCTCGGCGATAACGTGGTTATCGGCCCGGGCTGTTTTATCGGCAAGAATGCTCGCCTGGGCGCGGGTACGCGCTTATGGGCAAACGTCACCGTCTATCATGAGGTTGAAATTGGGCAACGCTGCCTGATTCAGTCGGGGACGGTGATTGGCGCAGACGGCTTCGGCTATGCCAACGAACGCGGAAACTGGGTGAAGATCCCCCAACTGGGCACGGTCATCATCGGCGATTGCGTCGAGATTGGCGCCTGCACCACCATTGACCGCGGTGCGCTGGATAACACTCTGATCGGAAATGGTGTTATCATCGACAACCAATGCCAAATTGCGCATAACGTGGTGATTGGCGAAAATACCGCCGTTGCCGGTGGCGTCATCATGGCTGGCAGTCTGAAAATAGGCCGCTATTGCCAGATCGGCGGCGCCAGCGTGATCAACGGTCACATGGAGATTGCCGACCAGGTGGTGGTCACGGGAATGGGAATGGTTATGCGACCAATCACCAAACCTGGGGTATACTCTTCGGGTATTCCGTTACAACCCAATAAAGCTTGGCGTAAAACCGCCGCGTTGGTGATGAATATCGATGAGATCAGCAAGCGTTTGAAAGCTGTCGAACGAAAAGTCGGTAAAGACGACGATTCCCAATAAGCTTGCCCGCTGCATCACGGCGTATTCAGTCCCAAAATGAAATACTGCAGGCAATATCGTGCACGTATAGGGAAACGAAGTGCAAAATAAAGATGCAGCTTGCAGGATGATGGGTATAATCACCGCCGCCCGCCTAACTGGGTAGAAAAACGAAACGCGTTGGCCGCTCGCGGCTAAAAGCGCAAAGTGTTGTGAATTTGCGGCCTGCCTGATGATCTCCTTTTTGGGGTCAACGCAGGCCGTGTTGTTGATGCCATCAGTTTTTAGAGACAGGAAGAGTATTTTGACTACTGACACTCATACTCTAGATATTGCAGAAATTTTGGAACTGCTCCCTCATCGTTATCCATTCTTGCTGGTTGACCGTGTACTTGAGTTTGAAGAGCATAAATATCTGCGTGCGGTAAAAAACGTTTCCGTTAACGAGCCGTTTTTCCAGGGCCACTTCCCTGGCAAGCCGATTTTCCCAGGCGTATTGATCCTGGAAGCCATGGCGCAGGCTACCGGTATTCTGGCGTTTAAAAGCGTCGGCAAGCTGGAGCCGGGCGAGCTGTACTATTTTGCCGGTATTGACGAAGCGCGCTTCAAGCGTCCTGTCGTGCCTGGCGACCAGATGATTATGGAAGTCACTTTCGAGAAAACTCGTCGTGGCCTGACGCGCTTTAAAGGCGTGGCGACCGTCGACGGTAAAATTGTCTGCGAAGCAACCATGATGTGTGCCCGCAGCCGGGAGGCATAATCCGTGATAGACCAAACCGCCTTTATCCACCCAAGCGCAATTGTTGAAGACGGTGCCGTTATCGGCGCCGGAGCGCACATTGGCCCTTTCTGTTACGTCGGCTCCCAGGTGGAAATCGGCGAAGGCACGGTGCTTAAATCTCACGTAGTGGTCAATGGCATCACCAAAATTGGCCGCGAAAACCAGATTTATCAGTTCGCCTCTATCGGCGAAGTGAACCAGGATCTGAAATATGCGGGCGAACCGACGCGCGTTGAAATCGGCGACCGTAACCGCATTCGCGAGAGCGTAACCATTCACCGCGGTACGGCGCAGGGCACCAACGTGACCAAAGTCGGCAACGATAACCTGCTGATGGTTAATGTGCACGTGGCTCACGACTGCGTGGTGGGGAATTCCTGCATACTTGCCAACAATGCGACGTTGGCGGGCCATGTGGAGATCGACGATCATGCGATCATCGGCGGTATGACGGCTATTCACCAGTTCTGCATTATCGGCGCGCACGTCATGGTTGGCGGCTGCTCCGGCGTTGCGCAGGATGTGCCGCCTTTCGTTATCGCGCAGGGCAACCATGCAACGCCGTTCGGCGTGAATGCCGTTGGCCTGAAACGTCGCGGCTTTGATAAGGATGAAATGCAGGCGATCCGTAACGCTTACAAGACTCTGTATCGCAGCGAAAAAACGCTGGACGAAGCCAAGACGGAAATCGAAGCGCTGGCGCAGCAGCAGCCGGTAGTGAAGCAGTTCCTCGATTTCTTCGCGCGTTCCACCCGCGGCATTATTCGCTGATCTATGTCAACGCGTCCATTGACTATCGGACTGGTCGCCGGCGAGACCTCCGGCGACATTCTTGGCGCCGGATTGATTCGCGCGCTGAAAGCGAAGCACCCGAATGCGCGCTTTGTCGGCGTCGCCGGCCCGCTGATGCAGGCCGAGGGATGCGAAGCCTGGTACGACATGGAGGAGCTGGCGGTAATGGGCGTGGTGGAAGTGCTGGAGCGCTTGCCCCGTCTGCTGAAGATTCGTAAGGATCTGACCCGCCGCTTCAGCGAACTGGCGCCTGACGTGTTTGTCGGTATTGACGCGCCAGACTTCAATATCACGCTGGAAGGCCGCCTGAAACAGCGCGGCATTCGCACCATTCACTATGTCAGCCCGTCCGTCTGGGCCTGGCGTCAAAAGCGCGTTTTCAAAATAGGCAAAGCGACCGACCTGGTGTTGGCGTTTCTCCCTTTTGAAAAAGCGTTTTACGATCGTTTCAACGTTCCCTGCCGTTTTATCGGCCATACCATGGCCGATGCGATGCCGCTGCAGCCGGATAAACTGGCCGCACGTGCCGCATTGGGCATTGCGCCGGAGGCGCGCTGTCTGGCGCTGCTGCCGGGCAGCCGCGGTGCGGAAGTGGAGATGCTGAGCGCCGATTTCCTACAAACCGCGCAGCTGTTACGCACCCGCTATCCGGACCTCGAAGTGGTGGTGCCGCTGGTGAATGCCAAGCGGCGCGAACAGTTCGAGCGCATCAAGGCGCAGGTAGCGCCGGATCTGCCCGCCCATCTGCTGGACGGCAAAGCGCGCGAGGCGATGATCGCCAGCGATGCGGCACTGCTGGCTTCCGGCACCGCTGCGCTGGAGTGCATGTTGGCCAAGTGTCCGATGGTGGTGGGCTATCGTATGAAGCCGTTCACTTTCTGGCTGGCGCAGCGGCTGGTGAAAACGCCGTACGTTTCGCTGCCGAACCTGCTGGCCGGGCGTGAAATCGTCACCGAGCTGTTGCAGCACGACTGCGTACCGGACAAGCTGGCCGCAGCGTTGCTTCCTCTGCTGGAAGATAGCCCGCAGGCGGAGCAGTTGAAACAGACTTTCCTTGAACTGCATCAGAGCATCCGCTGCGATGCAGACGAACAGGCCGCTCAGGCTGTGTTGGAGCTGGCGAACAAATGACTGAAGCCTTTATCTACCCCGACGCCCGGCTGATTGCCGGCGTGGATGAAGTCGGGCGCGGCCCGCTGGTCGGCGCGGTGGTTACCGCTGCAGTGATCCTTGACCCGGCGCAACCGATCGTCGGCCTGGCCGATTCGAAAAAGCTCAGCGAAAAGCGCCGGCTGGCGCTGTATGATGAGATCCTCGCCAAGGCGCTCTCCTGGAGCCTCGGGCGTGCCGAGCCGGAAGAGATTGACCGTCTGAATATTTTGCATGCCACGATGCTGGCGATGCAGCGGGCGGTGGCCGGGTTGCATATTGAGCCGGATATGGTTTTAATCGACGGTAATCGCTGCCCGGCGCTGCCGATGCGTGCGCAGGCAGTGGTCAAAGGCGACAGCCGCGTGGCGGAAATCAGCGCGGCGTCTATCCTGGCGAAGGTGACGCGCGACCGTGAAATGACCGAGCTGGATCGCGCTTTTCCGGAATATGGCTTTGCGCAGCATAAAGGCTATCCGACCGCTTTCCATCTGGAGCGGCTGGCCGCGTTGGGCGCCACCGAACATCATCGTCGCAGCTTTGCCCCGGTAAGACGGGCGCTGGAGCTGTAATCTGTGGGCCGAACCGGGCCTGACAATACGCTGGAGTTAACCCGGGTTCAGCCTGCTGAGCCCCCCATTTTGGTATCTGGATATGGCCGAACCTCGTTTTATTCACCTGCGCGTTCACAGCGACTACTCCATGATAGATGGACTCGCCAAGACCGGCCCGTTGGTGAAGAGGGCCGCGGCGCTTGCCATGCCGGCGCTGGCCATCACCGACTTTACCAACCTGTGCGGCCTGGTGAAATTTTATGGCACGGCGCACGGCGCCGGGGTAAAGCCGATCATCGGCGCAGATTTCCACGTACAGAGCGACGTGCTGGGCGATGAGCTGGCTGAGCTGACGGTACTGGCGGCGAACAACACCGGCTATCAAAACCTGACGCTGCTGATTTCCCGTGCTTACCAGCGCGGCTACGGCGCGGCAGGGCCGATTATCGACCGCGACTGGCTGATTGAATACCGCGAAGGGCTGATTCTGCTGTCCGGCGCCAGAATGGGCGACGTGGGCAAATTTATGCTGCGCGGCAACCAGGCGCAGGTCGATCAGTGTCTGGATTTTTACCAACAATACTTCCCCGACAGTTACTACCTGGAGCTGATCCGCACCGGACGCCCGGACGAGGAGAACTACCTGCACGCGGCGGTGGCGTTGGCGGCTGAACGCGGCCTGCCGGTGGTGGCCACCAACGACGTACGTTTCCTGGTAGAAGACGATTTTGACGCGCATGAAATTCGCGTCGCTATCCATGACGGCTTTACCCTCGACGATCCCAAACGCCCGCGCAACTATAGCGCGCAGCAGTATATGCGCAGCGAAGATGAGATGTGCGAGCTGTTTGCCGATATTCCTGAGGCGCTGATCAACAGCGTTGAAATCGCCAAGCGCTGCAACGTCACCATCCGTCTGGGCGAATATTTCCTGCCGCAGTTCCCGACCGGTGAGATGACCACCGAAGACTTCCTGGTCGCCAAGTCGAAAGAGGGGCTGGAAGAGCGCCTCGAGTTTCTGTACCCGGATCCGGAGGTTCGCGCCCAGCGACGCCCTGAATATGATGAGCGTCTGGATATCGAGCTGAAGGTCATCAACCAGATGGGTTTCCCCGGCTACTTCCTGATCGTGATGGAGTTTATCCAGTGGTCGAAGGATAACGATGTGCCGGTAGGGCCGGGACGTGGCTCTGGTGCCGGCTCACTGGTGGCCTACGCGCTGAAAATCACCGATCTGGATCCGCTGGAGTTCGATCTGCTGTTCGAACGTTTCCTTAACCCGGAACGTGTCTCGATGCCCGACTTCGATGTCGACTTCTGCATGGAAAAACGCGACCGGGTGATCGAGCACGTGGCGGACATGTACGGCCGCGAGGCGGTATCGCAGATTATTACCTTCGGCACCATGGCGGCGAAAGCGGTAATCCGCGACGTGGGCCGCGTGCTGGGGCATCCGTATGGCTTCGTTGACCGTATCTCCAAGCTGGTGCCGCCTGACCCGGGCATGACGCTGGAGAAAGCCTTTGCCGCCGAGCCGCAGCTGCCGGAAATCTATGAGGCGGATGAAGAGGTCAAAGCGCTGATCGATATGGCGCGCAAGCTGGAAGGCGTCACCCGTAACGCCGGTAAACACGCCGGGGGCGTGGTGATCGCGCCGACCAAGATTACCGACTTCGCGCCGCTGTACTGCGACGCCGAAGGGCATCACCCGGTGACGCAGTTCGACAAGAACGATGTGGAATACGCCGGTCTGGTGAAGTTTGACTTCCTGGGGCTGCGTACTCTGACCATCATCGACTGGGCGCTGGAGATGATCAACGCCCGGCGCGCCAAAAGCGGCGAGGAGCCGATAGATATCGCGGCGATCCCGCTCGATGACAAGAAAAGTTTCGATATGCTGCAGCGCTCGGAAACCACGGCGGTATTCCAGCTTGAATCGCGCGGTATGAAAGACCTGATCAAACGCCTGAAGCCCGACTGTTTCGAAGATATGATCGCACTGGTGGCGCTGTTCCGCCCGGGGCCGCTGCAGTCCGGCATGGTAGATAACTTTATCGACCGTAAGCACGGTCGTGAAGAGATCTCCTACCCGGATATCCAGTGGCAGCATGAGTCGCTTAAACCGGTGCTGGAGCCGACCTACGGCATTATCCTGTATCAGGAACAGGTGATGCAGATTGCCCAGGTGCTGGCCGGCTATACGCTGGGCGGCGCGGATATGCTGCGTCGTGCAATGGGTAAGAAAAAGCCGGAAGAGATGGCGAAACAGCGCTCGGTGTTTGAAGATGGCGCGAAGAGCATCGGCGTCGACGGCGAACTGTCGATGAAAATCTTTGACCTGGTGGAGAAATTCGCCGGTTACGGCTTTAACAAATCCCACTCTGCCGCCTATGCGCTGGTATCCTACCAGACGCTGTGGCTGAAAGCGCATTATCCGGCCGAGTTTATGGCGGCGGTGATGACCGCCGATATGGACAACACCGATAAGGTGGTCGGCCTGGTGGACGAATGCTGGCGCATGGGGCTGAAGATCCTGCCGCCGGACATCAACAGCGGCCTGTATCACTTCCACGTCAATGATGACGGCGAGATCGTTTACGGTATCGGCGCGATTAAAGGCGTGGGTGAAGGGCCGATTGAGGCTATTCTTGAAGCACGCAACAGCGGCGAGCAGGGCTATTTTAAAGATCTGTTTGACCTGTGCGCGCGCTCGGATATCAAAAAGCTTAACCGGCGTATTCTGGAAAAGCTGATTATGTCCGGCGCATTCGACCGGTTGGGGCCGCACCGCGCCGCGCTGATGAACTCGCTGCCTGATGCATTGAAAGCGGCGGACCAGCATGCCAAGGCCGAGGCTATCGGCCAGGTGGATATGTTTGGCGTACTGGCGGAAGCGCCGGAACAGGTGGAACAGTCCTACGCCAACGTGGCGCCGTGGCAGGAGCAGGTGGTGCTGGACGGTGAGCGGGAAACGCTGGGGCTGTATTTGACCGGCCACCCGATTACCCAGTACCTGAAGGAGATCGAACGCTACGCCGGCGGCCTGCGTTTGAAAGATATGCACCCGACGGATCGGGGCAAAATGACTACCGCCGTCGGGCTGGTGGTCGCTGCGCGCGTGATGGTCACCAAGCGCGGCAATCGTATCGGTATTTGCACCCTGGATGACCGTTCCGGACGCCTGGAGGTGATGTTATTTACCGACGCGTTAGAAAAATACCAGCATTTGTTGGAAAAAGACCGTATCCTGATTGCCAGTGGACAGGTCAGCTTTGATGACTTTAGCGGTGGGCTTAAAATGACCGCCCGCGAGCTAATGGACATCAGTGAAGCCCGTGAAAAATATGCTCGTGGGCTTGCTATCTCGCTGACGGACAGGCAAATTGATGACCAGCTTTTGAACCGTCTCCGCCAGTCGTTGGAACCCCATCGATCGGGGACGATTCCAGTGCATCTGTACTATCAACGGGTCGACGCTCGTGCCAAGCTGCGTTTTGGCGCAACCTGGCGAGTGACGCCCACGGACCGCTTGTTGATAGACTTACGGACTTTGGTAGGTAATGAGCAGGTGGAACTGGAATTTGACTAATATAGGAATGCTATGAGTCTGAATTTTCTTGATTTTGAACAGCCGATTGCAGAGCTGGAAGCGAAAATTGACTCGCTGACTGCCGTCAGCCGTCAAGACGAAAAATTAGATATTAATCTGGACGAAGAAGTTCAGCGCCTGCGTGAAAAGAGCGTTGAGCTGACGCGCAAGATTTTTTCCGATCTTGGGGCCTGGCAAGTTGCTCAACTGGCACGCCACCCGCGCCGTCCTTATACCCTGGATTATATCGAACATATCTTTACCGATTTTGAAGAGCTGGCAGGCGACCGCGCCTATGCTGATGATAAAGCCATCGTCGGCGGCATCGCGCGTCTGGAAGGCCGTCCGGTGATGATTATCGGCCACCAGAAAGGTCGTGAGACGAAGGAAAAAATTCGTCGCAACTTCGGCATGCCGGCGCCGGAAGGCTACCGTAAGGCGCTGCGCCTGATGGAAATGGCCTCGCGCTTTAACATGCCTATCATCACCTTTATCGATACTCCGGGCGCCTATCCGGGCGTGGGCGCAGAAGAGCGCGGCCAGTCGGAAGCTATTGCCCGCAACCTGCGTGAGATGTCGCGTCTCAACGTGCCGGTGATCTGTACGGTCATCGGCGAAGGCGGCTCCGGCGGCGCGCTGGCTATCGGCGTGGGCGACAAAGTCAATATGCTGCAGTACAGCACCTATTCGGTGATTTCGCCGGAAGGCTGCGCCTCTATCCTGTGGAAGAGCGCGGACAAAGCGCCGATTGCCGCTGAGGCGATGGGCATCACCGCACCGCGCCTGAAAGAGCTGCAGCTGATCGACTCGGTTATCCCGGAGCCGTTGGGCGGCGCTCACCGCGATGTACCGGCGATTGCCGAATCGCTGAAGGCGCAACTGCTGGCGGATCTGACCGATCTCGACGGGCTGAACAAAGAAGAGCTGCTTAACCGCCGCTATCAGCGCCTGATGAACTACGGCTACTGCTGATCCCGGTGCCGATCAAAAACCGCCTGCGGGCGGTTTTTTTATGCCTGCGATTTGGCGCATCCGCTTTGATCGGCAACGGCGTTTTCGGCCGTTTCCCCGTTGACGGCGGCAAAGCCGGCCGATATGTTGCTAACGGTCTGAATAAAAGGAGAAAACTATGCTGGCATTACGTCAGGTGCACCATATTGCGATTATCGCGTCCGATTATGCCGTAAGTAAGCGTTTTTACTGCGATATTCTGGGCTTCACGCTGCAGGGCGAGTATTATCGCGCGGAGCGTGACTCCTGGAAGGGCGATCTGGCGTTGAACGGCCAGTATGTGATTGAGCTGTTTTCCTTTCCGTCGCCGCCGGCGCGGGTCAATCGCCCGGAAGCCTGCGGCCTACGTCATCTGGCGTTCAGCGTTGCGGATATTGAACAGGCGGTGGCGCAGCTGCAGGCGGCCGGCGTAGAGTGCGAGCCGGTGCGGGTTGACCCTTATACCGAGTCGCGGTTCACATTCTTCAGCGATCCGGATGGCTTGCCGCTAGAATTATATGAACAATGAATGCTTAATCGGCGCGTAATGGCTCAGGTTGCAGGCTGAATATGCTATTATCGCGCGCCTGCCTTAGGTTCTCTTTGAGTTATTTCCGCCATGCAACAGCCTGTTTTTCGCGTCGGAGAGTGGCTGGTTACGCCGGCTGACAACCAAATCAGCCGTGACGGGCGTCGGAAGACGCTGGAGCCACGTTTAATCGATATGTTGTTCTATTTCGCCTGCCACCCGGATGTGGTGCTGAGTCGGGATGAACTGATCGAGAATGTCTGGAAGCGTAATATCGTCACCAATCATGTGGTGACGCAAAGTATTTCCGAACTGCGTAAATACCTGAAAGACGGCGATGAGCAGAGTCCGGAATATATTATCACGGTACCGAAGCGCGGCTATAAACTGGCGGCGCCGGTGATATGGTGCCGCGAAGCTGAAGATACGCCGTTGGCAGCGCCTCAGGTGGCGGTGATTATGCATGAGCCGGAAGACGGCGATGATGAAGAGGATGCGCCGGTCTATGTGCCGCCGCGCCCGACGACGTCAACGGCGGCCAAAGGCAGTGACAGGCGGTTTTATCAGCGTTCGCCGTTTTGGGTATGGCTATGCTTCCTGGCCGCGCTCTGCGCCTGCGTGGCGTTTGTCGGTATTGCCACGCTGTCGCAGCGCGTGCCGGTCGCTACCATGCCGATGTTGCTCAATCCGCGCGATATCGATATCCGCATTCAGGGCGGCAACAGCTGCAGCAACTGGATGCCGCAGCTCTCCTACGTGGTGGGCATCAGCGAACTGATCGCCGATTCACTCAATACCTATTCCACCTTTCTGGTGCATGACCAGACCAACTACAACTACTCGGGGCCGAGCAGCTCCGGCAAGTCGCTGACCATCGAGTTCGTCAACCAGCGCCACTACCGCGCCCAGCAGTGCTTCCTGTCCGTGCGGCTGGTGGATAATGCCGACAGCTCAATCATGCTTGATAAGCGCTATTTTCTCACTAAGGATAATCAGCGCACGATCCTGATGGACCTGCTGAGCAATATGTCCGCCGTACTGAAACAGCCGTGGCCGCCCCAGTTGGAGACGCGGCTGAATAAGCTGTTGCCGAAGCAGGGGCCGGCCCTGCAGCAGTTCTATCAGGCGCACCAGCTGTTGATTCAGGGCGATATGGCGTCGCTGACGCGCGCCAGCGGGCTGCTGAGCGACCTGATGAAGAGCTCGCCCGATTTCCTGTATATCGCCGCGGAAAAAACGCTGGTCGATTTATTGCGTAATTCTTATCAGCCGTTCGACGGCGAGCAGTTGGCTCAGCTGCAACGCGAGATTCAGCAGTTGGCCTCGGTGCCGGAATTACAAGACAGCCCGATCCTGCAGCAGATATATACCGTAGAGGCATTGGGGCAAGGGCAGGTTGACGAGGCGCATCAGGCAATTAATAAAGCGATTGATGTGCAGATGTCATGGCTGAATTATGTGCTGCTGGGCAAGGTATATGAAATGCAGGGGCAAAATCATTTGGCCGCCGACTCTTATATTACCGCGTTTAATCTACGGCCCGGTGAAAGTACGCTGCACTGGATTAATAATGGAATATTTCAGACCTCGGTAAGCACCGTGGTGCCTTATCTGAACAACTACGCCAAGCAATAAATATGTCTTACTGACCGCGCCGCCAATGAGATTGGCGGCGCGGTTATTTTTTTGTTGGATGGTATTTTTATGCTGTTAATTTTAGGTTAACTTAATTTGTTGTCTTAGGAATTTATTTAACACGCCTTGTGTTTTTAATTTCATGTTTTTATTGGTTGTTTATCTTTTCTTGATTCCTTGATGTGTTAATGGAAAACCTCAGCTTATCATTTGTATGATCATGAGCGTAATATCACCTTATCTTTAGGACTTTATTCCCGTGGCTGCTTAATATCCTGAGCATCAAGTCAGGCGGCGCCGGCCGTTTTTTCCATTCTGACTTAGAGAAAAATAACACTCAGGAGAAACTGACCATGGCTTCATCCAAGAAAATTGGGCTTATTGCCTGTACCGGTGTCGTTGCCGGTAATATGATGGGGAGCGGGATAGCATTGTTACCCGCGAACCTGGCTAGCCTCGGCGGCATTGCTATATGGGGATGGGTAATCTCTATTATTGGCGCCATGTCTTTAGCCTATGTTTATGCCCGCCTTGCCACCAAAAATCCACAGGAAGGCGGCCCGATTGCCTACGCAGGGGAAATTTCCCCGGCATTCGGTTTCCAGACCGGCGTACTTTATTATCATGCCAACTGGATTGGTAATTTAGCCATCGGTATTACCGCCGTATCTTACCTTTCCACTTTCTTCCCCGCATTGAATAACCCAATCCCGGCAGGTATTGCCTGTATCGCCATTGTCTGGGTCTTTACCTTTGTGAATATGCTGGGCGGCACCTGGGTCAGCCGTCTGACCACCATGGGGCTGGTACTGGTGCTGATCCCGGTGATTGTGACCGCCATTGCCGGTTGGCACTGGTTTGACGTTGCCACCTATCACGCCAACTGGAACACCTCCGGCACCACTGACAGCCACGCGGTGATTAAAAGCATCCTGCTGTGCCTGTGGGCGTTTATCGGGGTGGAATCCGCCGCCGTCAGCACCGGCATGGTGAAAAACCCGAAACGCACCGTACCGCTGGCTACCATGCTGGGCACTGGCCTGGCCGGCATTGTCTACATCGCCGCAACGCAGGTGATGAGCGGCATGTTCCCCGCCAGCCAGATGGCCGCCAGCGGCGCGCCGTTCGCCATCAGCGCCTCTGCCATTATGGGCAGCTGGGCCGCGCCGATGGTTTCCGCCTTCACCGCATTTGCCTGCCTGACTTCATTGGGTTCGTGGATGATGCTGGTGGGTCAGGCCGGGGTGCGCGCCGCGCATGACGGCAACTTCCCGAAAGTGTACGGCGAGCTGGATAAAAACGGCATTCCTAAAAAAGGTCTGCTGCTGGCCAGCTGCAAAATGACCGCGTTGATGGTGCTGATCACCGTGATGAGCTCCAGCGGCGGCAAGGCGTCCGACCTGTTCGCTGAGTTGACCGGTATCGCGGTGCTGTTGACTATGCTGCCTTACTTCTACTCCTGCGTAGATTTGATCCGCTTCGAAGGCGTTAACGTACGCAACCTGCTGAGCCTGATTGCCTCCGTCTGCGGCTGTGGCTTCTGCTTTATCGCGCTGATGGGCGCCAACTCCTTCGAACTGTCCGGCACCTTTATCGTCAGCCTGATCATCCTGATGTTCTACGCCCGGAAAATGAATACCCGTCAGGTCGCCAAGCAGGCGGCTATCGAAGATAACGCCGCAGCGAAAGCACATTAAGCCGCGGCCGTTAACCCACTGATATTTATCCAGCCCTTTTCCTGCCGACCTGTCTGCCGTGACGGGAAGGGGCTGGCTTTGCCAGGAGATAGAGTATGAACGTTATTGCCATCATGAATCACATGGGCGTCTACTTCAAAGAAGAGCCGATCCGTGAGCTGCACCAGGCGCTGGAAAATCTGGGCTTCCGCCTGGTTTACCCGAACGATCGCGCGGACCTGCTGAAGCTGATCGAAAACAACGCCCGCCTGTGCGGGGTGATCTTCGACTGGGACAAATACAACCTGGAACTGTGTGAAGAAATCAGCCAGCTCAATGAATACATGCCGCTGTATGCATTCGCCAACACCTATTCGACGCTGGACGTCAGCCTGAACGATTTACGTATGCAGGTGCGCTTCTTTGAGTATGCGTTAGGCGCTGCTCAGGATATCGCCGCCAAGATAAAACAGAACACCGATGAGTATATCGACAGCATTATGCCGCCGCTGACCAAAGCGCTGTTCAAATACGTACGCGAAGGGAAGTACACCTTCTGTACTCCGGGCCATATGGGCGGCACCGCCTTCCAGAAAAGCCCGGTCGGCAGCCTGTTCTATGACTTCTTCGGGCCGAACACCATGAAGTCCGACATTTCGATTTCCGTTTCGGAGCTGGGTTCGCTGCTGGATCATTCCGGCCCGCATAAAGAGGCGGAAGAGTATATTTCCCGCGTCTTCAACGCCGAGCGCAGCTATATGGTGACCAACGGTACGTCAACGGCGAATAAAATCGTCGGCATGTACTCGGCGCCGGCGGGAAGCACGGTGCTGATTGACCGTAACTGCCATAAATCGCTGACGCATCTGATGATGATGAGCGACATCACGCCAATTTATTTCCGTCCGACCCGTAATGCCTACGGTATTCTTGGCGGCATCCCGCAGAGTGAGTTCAGCCGCGCTACCATCGCCAAACGGGTGAAAGAGACGCCGAACGCCAGTTGGCCGGTGCATGCGGTGATCACCAACTCCACCTATGACGGCCTGCTGTACAACACCGACTTTATCAAAGACACGCTGGACGTGAAGTCGATTCACTTTGATTCCGCCTGGGTGCCTTACACCAACTTCCACCCGATTTATAAAGGCAAATGCGGGATGAGCGGCGACCGTGTGGAAGGCAAGGTGATTTATGAAACCCAGTCCACCCATAAACTGCTGGCGGCGTTTTCGCAGGCGTCGATGATTCATGTGAAAGGCGACATTAATGAAGAAACATTCAACGAAGCCTACATGATGCATACCACCACCTCACCGCACTACGGTATCGTGGCCTCTACCGAAACCGCGGCGGCGATGATGAAAGGCAACTCCGGTAAGCGTCTGATTGAAGGTTCTGTCGACCGTGCAATTAAATTCCGTAAAGAAATCAAACGGCTGAAAGTGGAGTCCGACGGTTGGTTCTTTGACGTCTGGCAGCCTGAGCATATCGATGACGCCGAATGCTGGCCGCTGCGTTCCGACAGCGCCTGGCACGGTTTCAAAAACATCGATAACGAGCATATGTACCTCGACCCGATCAAAGTCACCATCCTGACGCCGGGGATGAGCAAAGAGGGTGAGATGCAGCCGTTCGGTATTCCGGCCAGCATCGTGGCGAAATACCTGGATGAACACGGCATTATCGTTGAAAAAACCGGGCCGTATAACCTGCTGTTCCTGTTCAGCATCGGCATCGATAAAACCAAGGCGCTGAGCCTGCTGCGTGCGCTGACCGAATTTAAACGTGCGTTCGATCTGAACCTGCGGGTGAAAAACATGCTGCCGTCGCTGTATCAGGAAGCGCCCGAGTTTTATGAGGATATGCGCATTCAGGATCTGGCGCAGAATATTCACCGCCTGGTTGAGCAGCACAATCTGCCGGACCTGATGTACCGCGCCTTTGAAGTATTGCCAAGCATGGTGATGAACCCGTATCAGGCCTTCCAGAAAGAGCTGCACGGTGAGGTGGAAGAGGTGTATCTGGAAGAGATGGTCGGTAAGGTGAACGCCAACATGATCCTGCCATACCCACCGGGCGTGCCGCTGGTAATGCCGGGTGAGATGCTGACCGAAGAGAGCCGCCCGGTTCTGGAGTTCCTGCAAATGCTGTGCGAAATCGGCGCGCATTATCCGGGCTTTGAGACCGATATCCACGGCGCTTACCGTCAGGCAGACGGACGTTACACCGTTAAAGTGCTGAAAAACGAAAAATAAGCGTAATCAGTCATCGGGAGGCGTTCGCGCCTCCCACTTTTTGTCGGCTACCGACTGATGGGAGACTCCTATGCAAACACCCACACAGCCGCGCGCAATCTACTATGTCGTAGCGATACAAATTTGGGAATATTTCAGCTTTTACGGCATGCGTGCGTTACTTATTCTCTATCTGACCCACCAACTCGGCTATTCTGACGGCCATGCCATCGAGCTATACAGCGCCTACGCTTCTCTGGTTTACGTTACCCCCATTCTCGGCGGCTGGCTGGCCGACCGCCTGTTAGGCAACCGCGCGGCGGTGATTGCCGGCGCGGTGTTAATGACGCTCGGCCATGTGGTGCTGGGCTTCAGCGGCGCATCCAGCCAGGCGCTTTATCTGGCGCTGGCGATCATTATCTGTGGCTACGGCCTGTTTAAATCGAACATCAGTTGCCTGCTGGGGGAGCTGTATCAACCGAATGACGCACGGCGCGAAGGCGGTTTTTCTCTGCTGTACGCCGCCGGCAACGTCGGCTCGATACTGGCGCCTATCGCCTGCGGGCTGGCGGCGGAACGCTATGGCTGGCATATCGGCTTTGCGCTGGCGGGGATCGGTATGTTTGCCGGCTTGACCCTTTTCCTGTGCGGCGGGCGTCATTTTCGTGGCGTGCGCGGCGTCAACCTGGTACAGCTGCGAGCCGTCTGCTGGGGCGTGCCGAACTGGGGCTGGTTGGCTGCGGCGTTACTGCTTGCGCCGCTGTTTTTCACCTTTCTGTTGATCTATGGTTTGTCCGGCTACCTGTTGATGCTGGTCTGTTCGGTGGCTGTGGTGTGGCTGGCGCGCATTCTTTGGCGGGCGGACGCCGACCAGCGCCGGGCGCTGTGGCAAATTATCACACTGATGCTGTTGGGGACGCTGTTCTGGGCCTTTGCGCAGCAGGGGGGCAGTTCTATCAGCCTGTTTATCGATCGCTTCGTCGACCGACGCTGGTTCAGTTGGACGGTGCCGACCGCGCTGTTCCAGTCGATCAACGCGCTGGCGGTGATGTTGGGCGGCGTGGCGCTGGCCTGGCTGGGGAGCAGCGGTGAAACAGGGCGTCGTGCGCTGCGTACTTGGTGCAAGTTCGCTTTTGGCCTGCTGCTGATCGGCAGTGGTTTTATGCTGATGGCGATCAATGCGCGGCTGGGGCAGTTAGGTAAACAGACCTCGATGGGGATGATGATTGCCGGGCTGGCGCTGATGGGTGCGGCTGAACTGTTTATCGATCCGGTGGCGATGGCGCAGATTACCCGTCTGAACATTCCCGGCGTTACCGGTGTGCTGACCGGTATTTATATGCTGGCGACCGGCGCGGTAGCCAACTATCTGGCGGGCGTGATTGCCAGCCATACCGTGGAGCAGCAGACCAGCGGCGCCGCCGTGCAGGCCTATGCGCAATTTTTCGCTCAGGTGGGTTGGTGGGCCGGCGGCAGCGCCAGCGTGATGATTGTGCTGCTGGGCGGCTGGTGGCTGCTGGCGCGCCGTCAAACGCGGGCGGTTAATGCTTGATTGATAATAGCCGCCGGGGTTACCTTGCAGCCATGTCGAGACGATAGAACCTATTCATGGACAGCAATCAATTAATCACCCGGGTGGCGGAGCAGTTGGGAACGTGCCGGCAGTTGCTACTGGCTTTCAGCGGCGGGCTGGATTCCAGCGTCCTGCTGCATGTGCTGACGCAACTGCGTCGCCGGCATCCTGAGTTGCAGCTGCGCGCGCTGCATGTGCATCACGGCCTGAGCCGGTTTGCCGACCGCTGGGTAATGCACTGTCAGCAGCAGTGCGATGCATGGCGGGTGCCGCTGACGGTGCGTCATGTGCAGCTTGATCCGCGCGCCGGCGGTATTGAGGCGGCGGCGCGCGATGCCCGCTATCAGGCGTTGCAGACGGCGTTGCAGCCGGGAGAAAGCCTGCTGACCGCTCAGCATCTGGATGACCAGTGCGAAACTTTTCTGCTGGCGCTCAAGCGCGGCAGCGGCCCGGCCGGATTGTCGGCGATGGCCGCCTGCGGCGCGCTGGGGAAACATGTTTTGCTGCGCCCCTTGCTTGGCGTCAGCCGTCAGCAACTGGAGCACTATGCAAAACAGCATCAGTTGGACTGGATTGATGACGACAGCAATCAGGATGCGCGTTTCGATCGCAACTTTTTACGTTTGCAGATTTTACCGTTGCTGCAACAGCGCTGGCCGCACTTTGCCGAAGCGACGGCGCGCAGCGCCAGCCTGTGCGCCGAACAGGAACAGCTGCTGGATGAGCTGCTGGCGGAGCAGCTGCAGACGTTGCTGGACGATGAGCGATCGCTGGCGATTGACGGCTTGAGCGCCTGCTCCGCCGCGCGCCGCTTTGCCCTGTTGCGCCGCTGGATCGCGGGCTTTGCGGTCAGCATGCCGGCAAGAGAACAGCTGCAGCGGGTGTGGGGGGAAGTGGCGCTGGCCCGCCGTGACGCCGAGCCGCAGCTGCGTCTGGGGAACTATCAGATTCGCCGCTTCCGCCAGCGGTTATACCTGTTGCCGCCGCTGGCAGATTTACGCGATCAATGCCTGGCCTGGCCGGATGAGGCGCCGCTGGCCCTGCCGGACGGTCTTGGCGTGCTCAGCCGCGAGGGCGGCCCGGATACCGTGCGGGCACCGCTGCCGCAGCAGCACGTCAGCGTACGCTTCGGCGTCAGCGGCACCCTGCGCATCGTCGGACGGGCGCATTCGCGCTCGGCGAAAAAACTGTGGCAGGAGCTGGGTATTCCGCCCTGGCAGCGTGAACGGATCCCCTTACTCTATTATGATGATCAACTGATTGCCGCGCCCGGCGTTTTTATTACCGAGGCGGGGCGGCCGCAGCCGGAACAGGCGTTCTGGTCGCTGCGGTGGCAGAAAACCTAAGTCCCACAGAGGAACGGCAATGAAATTTGTGAGCGTTGTTATTGCAGCAGCCGGGCTGCTGAGCCTGCCGGCGCTGGCCGCCGGCGATGCGGCGGCGGGCAAGAATAAGTCCGCCAGCTGTCTGGCCTGCCATGGCGCGGCGGGTAAGGTATCGGTGCCGATGTACCCGAATCTGGCGGGGCAAAATGCCCTGTATCTTGAGCATGCGCTCAAGGCTTATCAGAGCGGCGATCGCTCCGGCGGTCAGGCCGAGGTGATGAAGGCTTACGTCTCCGGCCTGTCGGACGCGGATATTGCGGATTTGGCGGCGTATTACGCCAGTCTGAAGCCTTAGCCTATGACAAGGGCAGCCGGCGGCTGCCCTGTAAGAGGAAGAGCGTGACAGTTCAGTCGGAAAGACTGACGACCACGGTACCGATTTCCGGATGGCTGAAACTGCTGATGTGGTCCAGGCGCAGATCGCGCTGCTGGCCGTTCAGTTCGATGGTTAAATATTCAACACGCTTTTTTTGCAGCATATCGACGGCTTTGGCTTCAAGCACTTCACCGTCGCGTAACTCCAGCTTCAGAATAAGTTTATGCTGACAGGCGAGTTCCAGGTTGTCGTAATCATCGCAATTGATGGGTTGGTACTCATCATTCATCAACATAGTCGCTCACCAATAAGTTAGCGGCGGCAAAGGCCGCCTGTTCCCGAACGGAGGACGGCAGTGCGCCGTTGGCGGCCACATCGTCCAATGCCTTTAAGACACAGGTTAGCGCATCAGGCACGTAGCCGAGATCTCCGCTGCCGATCCCGGCGTAAAAACGTCGTACTAACTCACAGTATTGTTGCACAATTTCCTCCCTTAAGAACCGCAGAGCCATCAATAATGCTAATGCGATGACGCGCAGGTTTGCGGAGTTTGTCGATCCTGAACGACTATAGCACGGTGTTATTAAGTTATCAGCACCCCCGGTCAGCGCTGAATATCCCGAGCTTTCCCTGCGTTGACGGATGAAATCAAGTACACTGTGCGTTGGAAATAATGAGGTTACGCATGGCACTGAAAGCGACAATTTATAAAGCCACGGTCAATATTGCGGATATGGATAGGCACTTCTATCACGACGCCGCGCTTACCCTTGCTCAACACCCTTCGGAAACCGGGCAGCGCATGATGCTGCGCCTGCTGGCGTGGATTTGCCATGCCGATGAGCGCCTGACGTTTACCAAAGGGCTAAGCGCCGATGATGAGCCGGAGCTCTGGCAGCGCAATGACCACAACGGCCTGGAGCTGTGGATTGAATTGGGGCTGCCGGATGAGAAACGATTAAAAAAGGCCTGCAACCAGTCACCGCGCGTGGTGCTGTATGCCTACGGCGAGCGCGCCGCCCAGGTCTGGTGGCAGTCGATGCAGAGTAAGGTTGCTACTTACCGCAACCTCAGCATCCGCTTTTTAAATGACGAACATCTGACCCGGCTGGCGGCGCTGGCCAACCGCAATATGACGCTGCAGGCGACACTGCAGGAGGGAACTATTTGGTTGTCCGATGCTCAGAGTAGTCTGGAAATCCAGTTTGCCGAATGGCAGCAGGCCGGAGAGTAACCGTTGCTGGAATTGTCACGAAGCGTGGCCATTGCGGACCATGAGATTGTGCTGACGGCCATCCGAGCGCAGGGGGCGGGCGGCCAGCATGTGAACAAAGCCTCAACGGCGATCCATTTGCGCTTTGACATCCGGGCCTCCAGCCTGCCAGAGTATTATAAAGAAAGATTACTGGCCTTTACGCATCATCTGATTACCAGCGAAGGGGTGGTGGTGATCAAGGCGCAGGAGTATCGCAGCCAGGAATTAAATCGTGAAGCGGCGTTGGCGCGGCTGGTGGCGTTGATCCGTCAGGCAATGGTGGTAGAAAAAACGCGCCGCCCGACCCGGCCAAGCAAAGGCGCACAGCGGCGTCGCGTGGAAAGCAAAGTACGTAAAGGCGCAACCAAGGCGTTACGAGGGAAGATTCGTCCCTGACATCTGTCATCGAGATAAGAAGCACAGTAGGAGAAAAACTGTGAAAAAAATAACTATTGCCCTGTTATTAGCCGCAGGGACGCTGTCATTGTTCGGTTGTAACAACCATTACCAGCCAAAAGAGCAGGCGCTGCAGCCTATGAAGCAGAGCTATCAGGGCGTATTGCCGTGTGCAGACTGCGAGGGGCTGGATACGTC
Source organism: Serratia sp. JUb9 (assembly GCF_014298095.1). Taxonomy (NCBI): domain Bacteria; kingdom Pseudomonadati; phylum Pseudomonadota; class Gammaproteobacteria; order Enterobacterales; family Yersiniaceae; genus Serratia; species Serratia sp. JUb9. Next base: position 1,189,001 of record NZ_CP060416.1, read on the forward strand.
GCTGTTCCTGGATGAAGACGGCACTTTCGTGCTGCAGGAAACCTACCGTGGCAGCCGTGACGGTGATAAAACCTTCGCCAACTACGGCAAATGGGCGCGCACGGCGGACAAGCTGGTGCTGACCGACAGCAACGGCGATAAGCGCTATTTCCATCCGGTGGGGAAAAATCTGGAGATGCTGGACCAAAGCGGCGCGCCGATTGACTCCAAGCTGAACTATCAGCTGCAGCCGGTGGAAAAATCCTTGCCGAAAACGCCGATGGCGCTGCGCGGCAGCTACACCTATATGGCGGATGCGGCAGTGTTCAAAGACTGTGCGACCGGTAAAACCTTCCCGGTGGATAACAACCTGGCGCTGGAGCGCGGTTACGCCAACAGCGGCGTGGAAGGCGGCGAGCCGGTATTCCTGATGCTCAGCGGCCACTTCAGCGTACAGCCGTCGATGGAAGAGGGGATGATGGAGAAAGCGCTGGTGCCGGATGGCAACATCAAGTTTGATAAGGCCAAAGGCTGCGACAGCAAATAACAGCGATAAAAAAACCCGCCTCGGCGGGTTTTTTGTTGGCTGAGAAACGTTAGCCTTTGATCTGCTTAACCAGATAATCGACGATGTCGCCGGTCTTGAGCATTTGCTTCTCGCCGCCGCGGCGGTTCTTGTACTCGATCTCATCGTTGTCCAGGTTGCGGTCGCCGATGACGATAGAGTGCGGGACGCCAATCAGTTCCATATCGGCGAACATGACGCCCGGACGCTCTTTACGGTCGTCGAGGATCACGTCGATACCGTGGCCGCGCAGCTCGGCGTACAGTTTTTCCGCCAGCTCCTGCACGCGGAAAGACTTGTGCATGTTCATTGGCAGAATCGCCACCTGGAACGGCGCGATAGCGTCAGGCCAGATGATGCCGCGCTCGTCATGGTTCTGTTCGATAGCCGCCGCCACTACACGCGTGACGCCGATACCGTAGCAGCCCATGGTCAGCACCTGGTTACGGCCGTCTTCACCCTGTACGGTCGCCTTCATGGCTTCCGAGTATTTGGTGCCCAACTGGAAGATGTGACCGACTTCGATGCCGCGTTTGATCAGCAGCGTACCCTGACCATCCGGGCTGGCGTCGCCTTCAACCACGTTGCGGATGTCAGCCACCTGTGGCAGCGGCAGGTCGCGTTCCCAGTTGATGCCGAAGTAGTGCTTATCGTCAACGTTGGCGCCAGCGCCGAAATCGCTCATAGCCGCGACGCTGCGGTCGATCACCACCGGCACCGGCATATTGAGCGGGCCAAGCGAACCCGGGCCGGCGCCCACGATGGCGCGAATCTCATCTTCGGTGGCGAAGGTCAGCGGCGTTGCCACCTGCGGCAGTTTCTCCGCTTTGATCTCGTTCAGCGCGTGGTCGCCACGTACCAGCAGGGCGATCAGCGAATGGCCGCTCTCTTCGCTGGCGCACACCAGCAGCGTTTTCACGGTTTTTTCCACCGGTAGCTGGAACTGTTCAACCAGCTCGGCGATGGTTTTGGCGTTTGGCGTATCGACGATGCGCAGCTCTTCCGTAGCGGCCGCGCGCGGCTGCGCCGGCGCGACGGCTTCGGCCAGCTCGATGTTGGCGGCGAAATCGGACACGGTGGAGAAGACGATATCGTCCTCGCCGCTGTCGGCCAGCACCTGGAATTCATGCGAGGCGCTGCCGCCGATGGAGCCGGTATCCGCCAGAACCGGACGGAAGTCCAGCCCCATGCGGGAGAAGATCTTGTTATAGGCTTCATACATGGCGTCATAGGTCGCCTGCAGCGATTCCTGCGTGGTATGGAACGAATAGGCGTCTTTCATCAGGAATTCACGGGAACGCATCACGCCGAAACGTGGGCGCACTTCATCGCGGAATTTGGTCTGAATCTGGAAGAAGTTCAGCGGCAGCTGTTTATAGGAGCTGATTTCATTGCGAATCAGATCGGTAATCACTTCCTCATGCGTAGGGCCGAGTACGAACGGACGTTCGCCGCGATCGACGAAGCGCAATAATTCCGGGCCGTATTGCTCCCAACGGCCGCTTTCCTGCCACAGATCGGCGGGCTGAACCACCGGCATGGAAACTTCGATCGCATTGGCGTTGTTCATTTCTTCGCGAACGATGTTTTCAACTTTTTTCAGAACCCGCAGGCCGGTCGGCAGCCAGGTGTAAAGACCGGAGGCCAGCTTGCGAATCATCCCGGCGCGCAGCATCAGCTGGTGGCTGATCACTTCGGCATCGGCAGGGGTCTCCTTCAGAGTGGAGAGCATATATTGGCTAGTACGCATGGTGTTTTTGTTCCGTTAGAACTGCAAATTGCAACGGGCTGCCGACAAGGCGGCCAAAATTGTCAAAAGTGATTTAGTTTAACAGCGTGAGACGGTTGCCAAAAGAGAGCGGGACGAATTTTAACGCGGCTCCAGCGACAGCACCTCGGTCATGCCGGCGACGACCCGCCAACGCACGTTGAAGTCCAGCAGCCAGACGGCATAATCTCGCCCTGTATCTTCCCCCTTACGGTAGGCTGGACGCGGATCCTGCGCCAGCACCTGGGTAATGAAACGGCGCAGCTGAGGGTAGCGCGTTTGTTGCTGCAGCAGTTGCTGTTCCGCCAGCGGTGAAAAGCTGACGGGCATATCCGCCGCCGGCGCCGCTTGGGCAAAGCCGGCCACGGCCTGCGGCTGGCTTTCGGCGAACGGCAGGTAGGGTTTGATATCCACCACCGGCGTACCATCCATCAGATCCAGACTGCCGAGTTCCAGTACGACCTCACCGCCCTGAATGCGCACTTTTTTCAGCTCGACCAGCGACATGCCGATGGGGTTGGGGCGGAAGGTCGAACGGGTGGCGAACACGCCCATGCGGGCATTGCCGCCGAGGCGCGGCGGCCGCACGGTGGGGCGCCAGCCGCCATCCATGGTTTGGTGAAAAATAAACATCACCCACAGATGGCTGAACGCCTCAAGGCCGCGTACTGCTTCGGCCTGATTGTAAGGCGGCAGCAACAGCAACTCGCCGCCGCCGTCTTCTACCAGCCCCGGCTGCCTGGGAACGGCGAATTTTTCTTTATACGGCGAGCGGATAGTTCCGATCTGATTGACAACAAATTCACTCATTTGGACGAAACGTTAAGCGCAGAACCCTGGCAGACGGCCTGTTGGTAACAGCCGGCGACGCCTTTGACAATCTGGCAGTCGTGCAGCAGCACGGCGTTGGCCTTCATATAGGAGGCGCGGATCTGCATACGTTTACGTGCGGTGGTCATGTTCGGCGGGGAGTCCTGAATGGTGGTCTGGCAAGATTCGCCGGAGACTTCACCCAGATCGCGGAACGGCTTGCCGACCAGCTCTTCTGCGCTTTTATACAGTTTTACCGGCGCAGGGCGGGGCGCTGGCGCAGGTTTGCTTGACGTTGTGGTCGTGGGTTTGCTGGTACTGTTTGTCGGGGTTGATTCGGTATGCAGCATGGAGCAGCCGCTAAGCGCAAGCGCTAACAAACAGAGAGGTAAAGCACGCATAGAGATTCCTCTGCCTTTTCATAAAAGTGGCGCTATTGAAGCAATCTATGGTGGAAATAACAAGACGGGCCGAAGCCCGTCTTGCAATTATAGGAACAAAATAGCCTTAAGATTGCGAGCTATCTGATGTTATCCCACCGTAAAAAGCGTGGAATTACCAGCCTTTCACCGCGCCGCCGTTGAAGATTTTGTTCGCGGCTTCGTTCACTTCGTCTGACTGATAAGCCTGAACGAATTTTTTCACGTTTTCCGCATCTTTGTTGTTTTCACGCGCAACCAGCAGGTTGACGTAAGGCGAATCTTTACCTTCAACAAACAGGCCGTCTTTGGCCGGAGTCAGGCCAATCTGGCTGGCGTAGGTGGTGTTGATTACCGCCAGCGCGATTTGCTGATCGTCCAGCGAGCGTGGCAGCTGTGGCGCTTCCAATTCAACCAGCTTCAGGTTTTTCGGGTTTTCGGTCACGTCCAGAATGGTCGGCAGCAGGCCCACGCCGTCTTTCAGCTTGATCAGCCCTTCAGACTGCAGTAACAGCAGAGAACGGCCCAGGTTGGTTGGATCGTTCGGCAGCGCGATTTGCGAGCCAGGCTGCAGTTCGCTCAGCGATTTGATTTTCTTCGAGTAACCAGCAATCGGATACACAAAGGTATTGCCGACCGGCACCAGTTTATAACCGCGATCCTTGATCTGCTGATCCAGATACGGTTTGTGCTGGAAGGCGTTAACGTCGATATCGCCTTTGCTCAGCGCTTCGTTAGGCAGGACATAGTCGTTGAAGGTTACCAGCTCAACGTCAAGGCCATATTTGTCTTTCGCCACTTTTTGCGCGACTTCTGCAACCTGCTGTTCTGCGCCGACGATCACGCCGACCTTGATATGGTTTGGATCTTTTTCATCCTGGCCGCAGCCAGCCAGAGCCAGAGAGCCGATCAGTGCGCCGATTGCCGCGATGGATTTAAGTTTTAACGACATATCCCTTCCTCTTATTAGACTCGCATACAAAGATGCTGTGCGCGTTGCTGTGAAACTTATTTATGGGTGACGGCTTTGACAATCCGATCGCCGCAGAACTGGATCAGATACACCAGGATCACCAGTAATACTAATACGGTATTCATCACCGTGGCGTTATATCCGATATAACCATACTGATAACCAATCTGCCCCAGGCCGCCGGCGCCGACGGCACCGCCCATGGCGGAATAGCCCACCAGAGTGATCAGCGTGATGGTGGCGGCGTTAACCAGACCCGGAAGCGCTTCCGGCAGCAGAACTTTTTTGATGATCTGCAGCGGCGTGGCGCCCATGGCGCGCGCGGCCTCCACCAGACCGGACGGGATCTCCAGCAGGGCGTTCTCCACCATACGGGCGATAAACGGCGCTGCGCCGACGGTCAGCGGCACGATCGCCGCCTGCAGGCCGATGGAGGTGCCGACGATCATGCGCGTGAAGGGAATCATCCAGACCAGCAAAATAATAAATGGAATGGAACGGAAAATATTCACCAGTGCGGACAGCACTTTATACAGCGCCGGGTTGGCGATAATCTGTCCCGGACGGGTGACATACAGCAGCACGCCGACGGGCAGGCCGATGATAAACCCGAAGAAGCCGGAGACAAAGGTCATCATGACGGTTTCCCACACGCCACGCGCCATTAACCACATCATTGCCTCAGACATAACCCAGAACCTCTACTTTTACCTGATTTTCTTGCAGGAATTTAATCGTCGCCAGTGCGTCTTCATCGCTGCCGTGCAGCTCTGCCAGCATCACACCGAATTTCACTCCGCCCGCATAATCCATCTGCGCGCTGATAATATTGTTGTTGACGTTGAAGCGGCGAGCTGCTTCGGACAGCAGCGGCGCATCCACCGACTGGCCGGTGAACTCCAGGCGCAGCAGGGGTTGACGGTCGCCGCTGCGTTCCGGACTCAGGCGCTCGGCATAATCGTCAGGAATATCCAGATGCAGCGTGGACTGAATAAACTGCTGCGCCAGCGGCGTTTTCGGGTGCGAGAACACTTCGCTGACGCTGTCTTTTTCAATCAGCTGACCCTGGCTGATAACGGCGACCTGATCGCAGATGCGTTTTACCACGTCCATTTCGTGGGTGATAAGCAGGATGGTCAGCCCCAGGCGACGGTTAATGTCTTTCAGCAGTTCCAGAATCGAACGGGTGGTGGCCGGGTCCAGGGCGCTGGTGGCTTCGTCGCACAGCAGTACTTTAGGCTGGCTGGCCAGCGCGCGCGCGATCGCCACGCGCTGCTTTTGCCCGCCGGACAGGTTGGCCGGGTAGGCGTCGTGCTTATCGGCCAGGCCGACCAGCTCCAGCAGTTCGCCGACGCGCTTTTTGATGTCGGCGCGCGGGGTGTTGTCCAGTTCCAGCGGCAGCGCAACGTTGCCAAAGACGGTACGGGACGACAGTAAGTTGAAGTGTTGGAAAATCATGCCGATTTGGCGGCGCGCGCGCGTCAGTTCGCTTTCTGACAGGGCGGTCAGATCCTGGCCGTCCACCAGAACCTGGCCTGATGTCGGGCGCTCAAGCATATTGGCGCAGCGGATAAGCGTACTCTTACCGGCCCCGGATGAACCGATAACGCCATAAATTTGCCCGGCAGGGACGTGGAGAGTCACGTCTGAGAGCGCGTTAATGGTACGCGAGCCCTGCTGGAACACTTTGGTAATGTTAGAGAGTTTAATCATATTCTTCTTATTTTAGCGTGGTTGCCCGTGGCTAGATAAAAGTAAACCTTGGCGTGGAACCAAGGCATGGTCAGATGTTAAGGCGTCTAGACGTCTAAGTCAACGGGGGAGCTTTCGCTACCGTTCTCAGTATGGGGTAAAACATGCGATACTGTCCGCGTTTTCAGGCCCTCAGGAGCAAACCGGTGACACAAAGCGTTCCAGCTATTTTTTTAGATCGTGACGGCACGATCAATGTCGACCATGGCTATGTCCATGAAATCGATGACTTCCAATTTATTGATGGTGTGATCGATGCATGCCGTGAATTAAAAAACATGGGCTTTGCGTTGGTGCTGGTAACCAATCAGTCGGGCATTGCGCGCGGGATGTTCAGCGAAGAGCAGTTTATGTATCTCACCGAATGGATGGACTGGTCGCTGGCTGACCGCGGCGTCGACTTCGACGGCATCTATTTCTGCCCGCATCACCCGGAAGGAACGGTAGAAGAGCTGCGTCAGGTGTGCGACTGCCGCAAACCACAGCCGGGCATGCTGCTGCAGGCGCAGCAGGAACTGAATATTGATATGGCCGCTTCTTATATGGTGGGCGATAAACCGGAAGATATGCAGGCCGCCGCCGCTGCGGGTGTCGGCATGAAAGTTCTGGTGCGTACCGGCAAAGCGGTAACGGCAGAAGGGGAGCAACAGGCCGATTGGGTGTTAAATAGTCTGGCTGAGCTGCCGCAGGCGATAAAACAGCGGGTTTAATCGACGTTGTGGCGTAATAGTGAGCGGTTGAGAAAAAAGTGAATATTAATCCTTGTTATTCTGAATCGCCTCCCTATAATGCGCCTCCATCGACACGGAACATGTGAACAACATCACAGAGTATCCGGGGTCGACAGAGAAAAAATTCTGAAAAAATGAATTGACTCTGAAAGAGGAAAGCGTAATATACGCCACCTCGAGTTAGCAAGCGAAAGCGCGTAACTCACGCTCTTTAACAATTTATCAGACAATCTGTGTGGGCACTCACAAGACGATATCCAGCATCTTCGGATGCAAAAAAATATCAAGTCTTGAAGAGTGACTAACTGAAGTAAAATTCATGCAGTAAATCTTTGAGCAACAGCTATTAACTTAGCGAATCAAGCTTTTAATTGAAGAGTTTGATCATGGCTCAGATTGAACGCTGGCGGCAGGCCTAACACATGCAAGTCGAGCGGCAGCGGAAAGTAGCTTGCTACTTTGCCGGCGAGCGGCGGACGGGTGAGTAATGTCTGGGAAACTGCCCGATGGAGGGGATAACCACTGGAAACGGTGGCTAATACCGCATAACGTCTTCGGACCAAAGTGGGGGACCTTCGGGCCTCACACCATCGGATGTGCCCAGATGGGATTAGCTAGTAGGTGGGGTAATGGCTCACCTAGGCGACGATCCCTAGCTGGTCTGAGAGGATGACCAGCCACACTGGAACTGAGACACGGTCCAGACTCCTACGGGAGGCAGCAGTGGGGAATATTGCACAATGGGCGCAAGCCTGATGCAGCCATGCCGCGTGTGTGAAGAAGGCCTTCGGGTTGTAAAGCACTTTCAGCGAGGAGGAAGGGTAGTGTCTTAATACGGCATTACATTGACGTTACTCGCAGAAGAAGCACCGGCTAACTCCGTGCCAGCAGCCGCGGTAATACGGAGGGTGCAAGCGTTAATCGGAATTACTGGGCGTAAAGCGCACGCAGGCGGTTTGTTAAGTCAGATGTGAAATCCCCGAGCTTAACTTGGGAACTGCATTTGAAACTGGCAGACTAGAGTCTCGTAGAGGGGGGTAGAATTCCAGGTGTAGCGGTGAAATGCGTAGAGATCTGGAGGAATACCGGTGGCGAAGGCGGCCCCCTGGACGAAGACTGACGCTCAGGTGCGAAAGCGTGGGGAGCAAACAGGATTAGATACCCTGGTAGTCCACGCCGTAAACGATGTCGATTTGGAGGTTGTGCCCTTGAGGCGTGGCTTCCGGAGCTAACGCGTTAAATCGACCGCCTGGGGAGTACGGCCGCAAGGTTAAAACTCAAATGAATTGACGGGGGCCCGCACAAGCGGTGGAGCATGTGGTTTAATTCGATGCAACGCGAAGAACCTTACCTACTCTTGACATCCAGAGAACTTAGCAGAGATGCTTTGGTGCCTTCGGGAACTCTGAGACAGGTGCTGCATGGCTGTCGTCAGCTCGTGTTGTGAAATGTTGGGTTAAGTCCCGCAACGAGCGCAACCCTTATCCTTTGTTGCCAGCGGTTCGGCCGGGAACTCAAAGGAGACTGCCAGTGATAAACTGGAGGAAGGTGGGGATGACGTCAAGTCATCATGGCCCTTACGAGTAGGGCTACACACGTGCTACAATGGCGTATACAAAGAGAAGCGAACCTGCGAAGGCAAGCGGACCTCATAAAGTACGTCGTAGTCCGGATTGGAGTCTGCAACTCGACTCCATGAAGTCGGAATCGCTAGTAATCGTAGATCAGAATGCTACGGTGAATACGTTCCCGGGCCTTGTACACACCGCCCGTCACACCATGGGAGTGGGTTGCAAAAGAAGTAGGTAGCTTAACCTTCGGGAGGGCGCTTACCACTTTGTGATTCATGACTGGGGTGAAGTCGTAACAAGGTAACCGTAGGGGAACCTGCGGTTGGATCACCTCCTTACCTAAAGATATCCTGACTGTGCAGTGTCCACACAGATTGTCTGATGAAAAAGTAACGAGCAGAAATACCTTTATAGGCTTGTAGCTCAGGTGGTTAGAGCGCACCCCTGATAAGGGTGAGGTCGGTGGTTCAAGTCCACTCAGGCCTACCAAATTCTTCCTTATGCTGCGTTATGCTCTCGGTCGTTTACCAAAGTAAACTTCCCGGTTGCATGCCTTGCCTAAGAAAGAATTAACTCTTTACGAGTTGGTAATAACAAAGGTATTGCACGCGATTATATGGGGCTATAGCTCAGCTGGGAGAGCGCCTGCCTTGCACGCAGGAGGTCAGCGGTTCGATCCCGCTTAGCTCCACCATATAAGTCCGAAAATCAATACTTCAGAGTATATTGGCAACAGTATGCTGCGAAGTATTTTGCTCTTTAACAATCTGGAACAAGCTGAAAATTGAAACATGGCAGCTGAAACTTGTCCCCCGTAGACGTTCGGGATGAGGAGTAACCTGTCATAGAGTCTCTCAAATGTAGCAACGCGACGATGTCGAAAGACACCTTCGGGTTGTGAGGTTAAGTGACTAAGCGTACACGGTGGATGCCTAGGCAGTCAGAGGCGATGAAGGGCGTGCTAATCTGCGAAAAGCGTCGGTAAGGTGATATGAACCGTTATAACCGACGATACCCGAATGGGGAAACCCAGTGTGTTTCGACACACTATCATGTCATGAATACATAGTGGCATGAGGCGAACCGGGGGAACTGAAACATCTAAGTACCCCGAGGAAAAGAAATCAACCGAGATTCCCCCAGTAGCGGCGAGCGAACGGGGAAGAGCCCAGAACCTGAATCGGCTTGTGTGTCAGTGGAAGCGTCTGGAAAGTCGCACAGTAAAGGGTGATAGTCCCGTACACGAAGATGCACAGGTCGTGAGTTCGATGAGTAGGGCGGGACACGTGTTATCCTGTCTGAATATGGGGGGACCATCCTCCAAGGCTAAATACTCCTGACTGACCGATAGTGAACCAGTACCGTGAGGGAAAGGCGAAAAGAACCCCGGCGAGGGGAGTGAAATAGAACCTGAAACCGTGTACGTACAAGCAGTGGGAGCACCTTCGTGGTGTGACTGCGTACCTTTTGTATAATGGGTCAGCGACTTATATTTTGTAGCAAGGTTAACCGAATAGGGGAGCCGTAGGGAAACCGAGTCTTAACTGGGCGTCTAGTTGCAAGGTATAGACCCGAAACCCGGTGATCTAGCCATGGGCAGGTTGAAGGTTGGGTAACACTAACTGGAGGACCGAACCGACTAATGTTGAAAAATTAGCGGATGACTTGTGGCTGGGGGTGAAAGGCCAATCAAACCGGGAGATAGCTGGTTCTCCCCGAAAGCTATTTAGGTAGCGCCTCGTGAACTCATCTTCGGGGGTAGAGCACTGTTTCGGCTAGGGGGCCATCCCGGCTTACCAAACCGATGCAAACTCCGAATACCGAAGAATGTTATCACGGGAGACACACGGCGGGTGCTAACGTCCGTCGTGAAGAGGGAAACAACCCAGACCGCCAGCTAAGGTCCCAAAGTCATGGTTAAGTGGGAAACGATGTGGGAAGGCACAGACAGCCAGGATGTTGGCTTAGAAGCAGCCATCATTTAAAGAAAGCGTAATAGCTCACTGGTCGAGTCGGCCTGCGCGGAAGATGTAACGGGGCTAAACCATGCACCGAAGCTGCGGCAGCGACGCTTATGCGTTGTTGGGTAGGGGAGCGTTCTGTAAGCCGTTGAAGGTGTGCTGCGAGGCATGCTGGAGGTATCAGAAGTGCGAATGCTGACATAAGTAACGATAATGCGGGTGAAAAACCCGCACGCCGGAAGACCAAGGGTTCCTGTCCAACGTTAATCGGGGCAGGGTGAGTCGACCCCTAAGGCGAGGCTGAAAAGCGTAGTCGATGGGAAACAGGTTAATATTCCTGTACTTGGTGTTACTGCGAAGGGGGGACGGAGAAGGCTAGGCTAGCCGAGCGACGGTTGTCTCGGTTTAAGCGTGTAGGGGGAGTGACCTGGTAAATCCGGTTACTTGTTAACCCTGAGGCGTGATGACGATGCACTACGGTGCAGAAGTAGTTGATGCCAAGCTTCCAGGAAAAGCCTCTAAGCTCCAGGTAACACGAAATCGTACCCCAAACCGACACAGGTGGTCAGGTAGAGAATACCCAGGCGCTTGAGAGAACTCGGGTGAAGGAACTAGGCAAAATGGTGCCGTAACTTCGGGAGAAGGCACGCTGGCGCGTAGGTGAAGTCCCTTGCGGATGGAGCTGAAGCCAGTCGCAGATACCAGCTGGCTGCAACTGTTTAATAAAAACACAGCACTGTGCAAACACGAAAGTGGACGTATACGGTGTGACGCCTGCCCGGTGCCGGAAGGTTAATTGATGGGGTTATGGGTAACCAGAAGCTCTTGATCGAAGCCCCGGTAAACGGCGGCCGTAACTATAACGGTCCTAAGGTAGCGAAATTCCTTGTCGGGTAAGTTCCGACCTGCACGAATGGCGTAATGATGGCCAGGCTGTCTCCACCCGAGACTCAGTGAAATTGAACTCGCTGTGAAGATGCAGTGTACCCGCGGCAAGACGGAAAGACCCCGTGAACCTTTACTATAGCTTGACACTGAACATTGAGCCTTGATGTGTAGGATAGGTGGGAGGCTTTGAAGTGTGGACGCCAGTCTGCATGGAGCCAACCTTGAAATACCACCCTTTAATGTTTGATGTTCTAACTCGGCCCCCTAATCGGGGGTGAGGACAGTGTCTGGTGGGTAGTTTGACTGGGGCGGTCTCCTCCCAAAGAGTAACGGAGGAGCACGAAGGTTAGCTAATCACGGTCGGACATCGTGAGGTTAGTGCAAAGGCATAAGCTAGCTTGACTGCGAGAGTGACGGCTCGAGCAGGTGCGAAAGCAGGTCTTAGTGATCCGGTGGTTCTGAATGGAAGGGCCATCGCTCAACGGATAAAAGGTACTCCGGGGATAACAGGCTGATACCGCCCAAGAGTTCATATCGACGGCGGTGTTTGGCACCTCGATGTCGGCTCATCACATCCTGGGGCTGAAGTAGGTCCCAAGGGTATGGCTGTTCGCCATTTAAAGTGGTACGCGAGCTGGGTTTAGAACGTCGTGAGACAGTTCGGTCCCTATCTGCCGTGGGCGTTGGAAGATTGAGAGGGGTTGCTCCTAGTACGAGAGGACCGGAGTGAACGCACCACTGGTGTTCGGGTTGTCATGCCAATGGCATTGCCCGGTAGCTAAGTGCGGAAAAGATAAGCGCTGAAAGCATCTAAGCGCGAAACTTGCCTCAAGATGAGTCTTCCCTGGGCCTTTAAGGCCCCTGAAGGAACGTTTAAGACTAAGACGTTGATAGGCTGGGTGTGTAAGTGCAGCGATGCATTGAGCTAACCAGTACTAATGAACCGTGAGGCTTAACCTTACAACACCGAAGGTGTTTTAGAGACGGATGACAAAATCGTCGGGAACGATTTTGAACAACGCGGAGCGTTGGCCCCGAAGGGGTGAGTATCAGGATGATACGAATAATTTTCAGCGAAGTTCCGAGATTGGATTGACTGGCGACGTGGAAGCGTTGCGGGTTGATTGAAACAGAATTTGCCTGGCGGCAATAGCGCGGTGGTCCCACCTGACCCCATGCCGAACTCAGAAGTGAAACGCCGTAGCGCCGATGGTAGTGTGGGGTCTCCCCATGCGAGAGTAGGACACTGCCAGGCATCAAACAAAGTAAGAAGCCTCATGCGAAAGCATGAGGCTTTTTGCGTTTTTGGCCGTTAGGATCGTTTTATACGGGCGCACTGTAACAGTGCGTGACTTTCATCCTACTGTTTAATCCGTATCACAAAAATCACGACAATATTCTTCGCCTGCTACTCATTAAGTTGTTAATTTGTTGTAAACAACAAAGCAACAATAAACCTGCAGGGTGCCAAAACACTGGCTTGGAGAATAGATAATGACTGAAACAACCTCACCGCTCGGGGATGCCGCTACGTTAGAGGCACAAGATAAAAAAAAGCGAATCTTTGCCATTGTTGGCGCTTCATCGGGCAACCTGGTGGAGTGGTTTGATTTCTACGTTTATTCCTTCTGCTCGATCTATTTTGCCGCCGCTTTTTTTCCGGCAGGCAACAGTACCACCCAACTGCTGCAAACTGCCGGCATTTTCGCCGCCGGCTTCTTTATGCGGCCGATCGGCGGTTGGCTGTTTGGCTATATCGCCGATAAGCATGGCCGTAAAAACTCCATGCTGATCTCGGTCTGTATGATGTGCGCGGGATCGCTGGTGATCGCCTGTCTGCCCACCTACGCGTCGATCGGCAACTGGGCGCCAGTGCTGCTGCTGGTTGCGCGCCTGTTCCAGGGGCTGTCGGTCGGTGGTGAATACGGCACCAGCGCGACCTATATGAGTGAAGTGGCGGTGAAAGGCAAGCGCGGCTTTTACGCTTCTTTCCAGTATGTCACGCTGATCGGTGGCCAGCTGTTGGCATTGCTGGTTCTGGTGGTGCTGCAGCAGATCCTGTCTCATGCTGAGTTAGTGGCCTGGGGCTGGCGCATTCCGTTTGCGTTGGGGGCGGTACTGGCGGTTGTAGCGCTCTATTTGCGCCGCTCGTTGAACGAAACGTCTGACGCCTCAACCCGTAATCATCAGGATGCCGGTTCGCTGAGGGGGCTGTGGAAAAACCGCAAAGCATTCTTGATGGTGCTGGGTTTTACTGCGGCAGGCTCGCTGACGTTTTATACCTTTACCACCTATATGCAGAAATATCTGGTCAATACCGCCGGTATGGACGCCAGGCTGGCCAGCGGCATCATGACGGCGGCGCTGTTCGTCTTTATGCTGCTGCAGCCGGTAGCCGGAGCACTGTCGGATAAGATCGGCCGTCGTAACTCCATGCTGATCTTCTCCACGCTGGCGACGCTGTTAACGGTGCCGATTCTGTTTACTCTGAAAAGCGTCTCCAGTCCTTATGCCGCTTTTGGCTTGATTGTTGTGGCGTTGATTATCATCAGTTTTTATACCTCGATCAGCGGCCTGCTGAAGGCGGAAATGTTTCCGCCTGAGGTGCGGGCGCTGGGCGTGGGGCTGTCTTATGCCGTTGCCAATGCGATGTTCGGCGGCTCGGCGGAATACGTCGCCCTGTCGCTGAAGTCATTCGGCATCGAGAATGTCTTCTTCTGGTATGTGTCCGGCATGAGCCTGCTGGCGCTGCTGGTTTCGCTGAAGCTGCATCGCAAAGGGAAGGAGATTCAGCTGTAAGTCAGCGGGCGGCGTGGTACAGGCTATAGCCCGCCGCCGCCCCGGCAACATCCCAGGCAAAATCCTTCCAGCTCCAGCCGGTGCCGCCTTCGCGGCTGTCATACAGCTCTTTGGCGGCGCCGACGCTGATGGCGAACATCAGGCCGAAAGTGCGGCTGTGAGGCTCGCTCCAATTCTGATGGTCGCCGTAGGCGCTACCGGCGGCGGCCAGCGCCGCAGAGCCGATAAAATGCTGGGCTTTGTCTTTACCGGTCCAGCTGTCGTTGGCCAGATGGCTGCAGCCGCCGGTGAATAACAGTGGGATCAGCAGGCAGAGATGCAATACACGCATAATGAAAACGTCCTGTTGTCATGGCGTACAAAAACCCCGGCGCGTGCCGGGGTCTGGAGAATCAATTATAGCGGAATCAGAGTATACGGCTAATCAACCGGTCGATGCGGATGCGTCGTAATCGGCGGATCAGCTTGCGTACTTTTACCGGGTATTGCTGAATGCTTTCCAGTTCCTGGTAGTGGCCGACCACGGTGGTGTGGGTGCGGATACATTCCAGTTCCTGGGCGCGCTGTTCACGCATTTCCTGGTTAGGATCGTGGATCAGGATGGCGTTCTCCAAATCCAGCCGCCAGGCGCGCGGGTTGAGGTTATTGCCGGTGAGCAGCTGCCATTCATCATCGACCCACATGCCTTTCAGGTGGTAACTGTTGTCACCGTCCTTCCACAGGCGGACGATCAGCTGGCCGGTATCGACATAGCGTTGCAGGCGGGTAACGAAGCGGCGCAGGTTGATTTCATACAGGTACGGCAGCGCGCCGATGATTTTGAACGGTTGATCCTGCGGAATATAGAAATCGTTAGCCGTTTTGTCACCGACGATAATTTCCACCTGTTTGCCCTGGCGCAGCAGATAAATAATATTGCGCACCAGCAGCGCCGGCAGGTTGAAGTAGGGGGTGCACAGCGTCAGCTTTTGGTCGGTGCTGGCCATCAGGTGATGGATGGTCTTGTTCAGCACGCTTTGTTTGCCCAGCCCGACCAACGGCGTCACCGCCAGCTCGTCGTTGCCTGCGCTACCACTGTACTGGTAGCCGGCGTGGCGCAGGGCAAGACGAAACTGCCGCGTTTCGTTTTTGATTTCCGGGCTTTTGGGGCGATCGCAGCGGTCCAGGCGTTGCACGGCGCCGGCGGTCAGCAGATGCTGCCTGATATAGTCGACCATCGCGCTGGCCAACGAGCCGTTGCCAAGCAGCTGGTAACGATCGTAACGGTATTTATCGTGCTGATGCAGATAGACATCGTTGATGCTGGCGCCGCTGTAGATCACGGTATCGTCAACGATAAAGCCTTTGAGGTGCAGTACGCCCAGCGCTTCACGGGTATTCACCGGCACGCCGTACACCGGTACGCTAAGATCCGGGTGCTGCTGCGCCATGGCGCAGTACCAGTCGGCGTTGGTATTGGCTGCGGCGGCGCCGATACGGCCGCGCTGTGCGCGATGCCAGTCCACCAACACGCAAATTTCCAGCTCAGGGCGCTGCTGCTTTGCCTGATACAGCGCGTTGAGAATATCGCGGCCGGCGTCATCGTGCTCAAGATACAGGGCGACCAGATAGATGCGCTGAGTGGCGTTGGCAATGGCGTCAAGTAAGGCGGTGCGGTAATCCGACGGCGTGTACAGCGTACGAACATCAGCTACCGACTGGGGAATTTTTGGCAGTTGTGCAAGGTGTTGTTGATGTTTGCTACGTTTAAATTTTGACAACATCACAGTGCGCTTCTTCTCTCATGATTAGATGGCCGGAACGCCACATGCAGACAACATAAAATCGAACAAGTGGTCGATAATACCATTAGTTGCCCCGATTGTGCGTATGTTTTGGCATTAAATGGTGGATTTGTAACGCGTTGCGACATAGCTCACCCCGCTTTTCCGGACTTCAGCGGCAGCGTCAGATTGACGATACCGTCTTCCAGCTGTACGTCCACCATAAAACCCAGTTTCTCTGCCAATGTCACCATACCGCGGTTATTCGGCATGGTGATGCCGCTCAGACGCAGCAGACCGCGGCTGCGCGCATAGCCAATCATCTTTTCCAGCAGTTGACGACCCAGGCCTAATCCTTTCAGATCGGAACGTACCAGGACGGCGAACTCGGCGTCGGTATTGTCCGGGTCGGACAGTGCGCGCGTCACGCCGATAATCTGCTGATCCTCGGCGACCGCGACAAATGCCATTTCACGATCGTAGTCGATTTGCGTCATATTCGCTAAGTCATCATGACTAAACTCATTGATCTCGCTGAAATATCGGTAATAAAGGTCTTCTTTGGTCACGCGGTCGATAAAGTGCTTCAGCGCCGGCTCATCTTCCGGCAGGATCGGCCGGAACAGACAGTGAGCACCGTTCTTCAGCGTGATGGTCTCTTCCAGCTCCTGCGGGTAGGGGCGAATGGCCAGCCGCGCCTGCGGATCGCCGCTGAACGGCGCCAGCTGCATTGATACGTCCAGCAGCGTGAATTCGCTGCCGGTCGCCAGCACCGGATGAATATCCAGCCGGGCGATCTCCGGGCAGTCGAGGATCAGGTTGGAGACCTGCACCAGCAGCCGGCTAAGGCCGGGAATATCCAGCGGGCGCAGGGCACTGCGGCCGCGAATCTTGCCGCCTTTCACCGCCTGCAGCACCAGATAGCGCGCCAGCGCCATATTGAGCGGCGGCAGGGCGACGGCGGCCTGATGTTCCTGCCGCCACTCCACGCCGCCTTCGCCCAGCATAATCAGCGGGCCGAAGATCGGATCCTGCTCAACGGCGATCCGCAGTTCCTGCGCGCCGGCGCGGTTCGCCATGCTCTGCACCAGCAGGCCGTGGATGCGCGCCTGCGGATAGGTACGCTTGACGCGATCGAGAATCGCATCGGCGGCGCGCTGCACCTCGGTGGCGGTGCGTAGATAGAGCATCACCCCCTGAACCTCGGACTTATGCGGAATATCCGGCGAGCGCAGCTTCAGCGCCACCGGATAACCGATCTGCTCGGCGATATGCACCGCTTCGGCGCTGTCGCCAGCAATCCAGGTCGGCAGCGTGCTGAGGCCGTAGGCCTGCAGGATCGGCTGCACCTCATGGGTATCCAGTTGACTGGCGCCTTCGGCCAGCGCCTGATGAATCAGCTGATGAGCGGCGGCGGTATTGGCGGTCAGTCCGACCGGCAGGGCCGGCGTCTCCTTCAGCTGTTTCTGATTGCGGCGGTACTCCACCATATGCATAAAAGCGGTCACGGCGCCTTCCGGCGTACGGTAGGTGGGTATCCCGGCGTCGGTGAACAGCCTGCGGGCTTCCTGCGAGGAGTATTCGCCGCACCAGTTGGTCAGCAGCGTGATGCGCTTGCCGCGCGGGTGCTGGCGAATTGCCGCGACCAGTTTCTCCGCGGTTACGGTGCCGGGCGCGGCGGCGCTGGGGGCATGAATCAGCAGCAGCGCGTCGTAATCGTTGCTGTCCAGCAGCACCTGCAGCGCTGCCAGATAACGTTCCGGCGTGGCGTCATCATGCAGGTCGAGCGGGTTGTTCAGCGGGATAAAACCCGGCAGCGCCGCGCTGAGTTGCTGCTGCGTCTCTTCGCTCAGCATGGCCGGTTTGCCGTTGCGCGCCAGCAACTGGTCGAGCGCCATCGCCGCCGGCGCGGCGCCGTTGCTGATAATCATCAGACGCTCGCCGCGCAGAGGGTGCATATGGCTGAGGGTCTCCACCGCCGAGAACAGCTCGTGGGTATCCTGCACGCGCAGCAGGCCGGCGCGCTGGATGGCGGCATCATAGGCGGCGTCCAGCCCCTGCTGGCCGTTCAGCAGACGCTGGGCCTGCTGGCTGCGACCGCTTTTTACCACCAGAATCGGCTTATTGCGGGAGGCGCTGCGCGAGGCTGACAGGAAACGGCGCGCATCGTGAATATTTTCCAGATACAGCAGGATGGCGCTGGTTTTCGCGTCGCGCGCCAGAAAGTCCAGTAGATCATCGACGTCGATATCCTGGCTGTCGCCTAATGCGACAAAATAGGAAAAGCCGACCTCGCGCTGCTGCGCCCAGTCGAGAATGGTATTGGCGACGGCGGCGGATTGTGAAATAAACGCCAGCCGGCCCGGCAGTATCGGCACCGGTGAGAAACTGGCGTTGATGCCTTGCCACGGCGCCAGCAGGCCGAGACTATTCGGCCCCAGCAGGCGTATGGCGTAACGCTGGGCGCAGGCTTTCAGCTCGGCGAACTGCTCCGGCTGGGCGGAGAGAATAATCACGGCTTTGCAGCCGCGTTCGCCCAATGCGCCAAGCAGCGGCAGATTGCGTGAGTCGTGAGTGCAGATGATTGCCAGGTCGGGGGCGATCGGCAGGCTGGCGACGTCGGCATAGGCCATCACGCCGCATACCGCCTTATAGCGCGGCGTGACCGGCAGAATCGGGCCGTTGAAACCGCCGGTGAGCAGGTTGTGCATCATCAGATGGCCCGAACGTCCCGGCCGTTGCGACGCCCCCAGCACGGCGATAGATTTGGGACGTAATAGCGCTTCCAAGCCTCGCTGACTCATAACCTCACTCCTTTAACCGCAACGTTGTCGCCTGATTTTAGGCGCTTTATGGCGATGTTGCTGTGATCGACGCCGCTGGACGCGTAGGTTTACCGGCCAGATAGCGCTGGCGGAAATAGCTGAAGTGCTGGCTCAGGCCGAGCGCGGCAGCGTCGTCACCCGCCTGTTGCAGCAGCGCGGCGGCGACTTCGGCGGTGCAGTGCTGTTCGGCGCGGCTGGCTTCACGCAGCTGATAGTCGGACGCTGCGGCGACGTCCAGTGAAAATACCGGGAACTGATTCAGGTAGGGGCTTTTGCGGAACATTTTGCGCGCTTCCGACCAGGTACCGTCGAGCATGATAAACAGCGGCGGCTTGCCACTCGCCGGCAGTTGGCTGTAGACCGGCCGTCCGGCATCGGCGTAGGAGGCAGGGAATACCACGTACGGCTGACGGTGCGGATCGTTAATCGCCGCCAGCAGCGCCGGATCGACTTCGGTGCGCGACCAGAGAAATGCCTGGGTGTCCGGCAGAATATCGGCGATCAGCCGGCCGGTGTTGCTGGGCTTGAGCGGTTCGGCGCCGAACATGATCAGGCAGAAACGGCTGTCGGCGGACTGAGGAGTAATAGTGTCGCACAGGCAGTTTTTCTGCGGCAGCAGGCAGCCCTGGCAGCGCGCCACGCGGCAGCCGCGTGCCAGAAAAGGACGGGTGGCGCGATCCAGACGAAGCTGGCGCAGGCGAAGTACGGCGTTGTCGGTCATAGCGATCCTGGGCAGGCCGGCGCTTATTCCGGCGTAAAAACCGCTATTGTAACGCAGAAAACATCAGGGTGGGATGGGGGCCGCCGTCCGTCACGGACGGCGCGGCGGCGGGTTTTGCGTTACACTGATTCATCAAGCCAGTTGTCAAACGGCGCTTTGGGCATCGCGCCGCTGAGCATATCCACCATTTTCCCGTCGCGGAACAGCATGATGGTCGGGATGCTGCGAATCCGGAAGCGCGCGCTGAGTTCAGGTTCAGCTTCGGTGTTGACCTTGACGAAGCGCACCTTGCCGGCCCGTTCTTCGGCAACGTCTTCGAAAATCGGCGCAAAGTTGAGGCAGGGGCCGCACCACGGCGCCCAAAAGTCAACCACTACCGGCAGGTCATCCTGCAGTAATTTATCCAGGGTCTCTGCGGTGGCGTTAATCACCTCGCCATCGAATAATTCATGGCCGCAGCGGCCGCATTTGGCGCCGTCAGTCAGACGGTCTTGCGGGACGCGGTTGGTGGCGTTACAAGCGGAGCAAACTGTATTCATGGGAACCTCGGGTACGGGTAGCTGACATAGCGCGCAAGCGTGGCGGCTATGTTTCGTTAATGCTGTTTATTATCGGCAAAAGCGCGTTATCGAACAAAGAGGTTTGTTCAATGAATGTAATAGCCGGGATCTTATTCGTCCAAGTTGGTGGCTTAGCAGACCGACATCAGGTAATCTTCGCGCCTGCGCGTTGGTGGAGAAGACAATGAACGACTCATTTAGTGGCAAAAACGGCAAAGTTAAAGTGATGTACGTCCGCAATGACGAAGACGGCGGCGACGATCGTAACAACAAACGCCCGGCCGGCAAAGGCCGTCCGGCGGACAAGTCGCGCTCCGGTCGCGGCGCTCAGGATAATAAGGCGCGCGGCGGCGACCGCGGCGGGCGTCGTCCGGCACGTACGGAAGGACGCGGCGGCAATGATTCGCCGTGGAAAACCGTATCGCGCGGCCCGGATGCGGAGCCGGCGTTCGACCACGGCGGCATCAGCGGCAAAAGTTTTATCGATCCGGAACAGCTGCGCCGCCAGCGCGCGGAAGAAACGCGGGTGTATGGCGAGAATGCCTGTCAGGCGCTGTTCGCCAGCCGTCCTGACGCTATCGTGCGCGCCTGGTTCGTGCAGTCGGTGACGCCGCGTTTCCGCGAGGCGCTGCGCTGGATGGCGGCTAACCGTAAGGCTTACCACGTGGTGGATGATGAAGAGCTGGCAAAAGCGTCCGGCACCGAGCACCACGGCGGCGTCTGCTTCCTGATCAAAAAGCGCCAGGGACTGGATGCGACCACTTACCTGAAGACGGCGCCGGCCAGTGACTGCGTGCTGGCGCTGGAAGCGGTGGGCAACCCGCACAACCTGGGGGCGATCATGCGCTCCTGCGCCCACTTCGGCGTGAACGGCGTGCTGCTGCAGGATCCGGCGCTGCTGGAATCCGGCGCGGCGGTACGTACCGCAGAAGGCGGCGCGGAGCATATCAAGGCGATCAATGCCGACGACTTCCTGTCGGTGCTGGATAGCTTCCGCCAGGCGGGCTACACCATCGTGACCACCTCCAGCCATAAAGGCGTGGCGTTGGCGCAGGCCAAACTGCCGGCCAAAATGGTGCTGGTGCTGGGTCAGGAACGCGATGGCCTGAGCGACGGCGCCTGGCAGCAGGGGGACATGAACGTCTCCATCGGCGGCACCGGCAAGGTGGAGAGTCTGAACGTCTCGGTCGCGACCGGCATTCTGCTGGCGGACTGGTGGCGTCAGAATCAGGCGTAATGGCCAGATTGCGATAAAAGAAACGGGCGCCTGAGGCGCCCGTTTTTTATGGATGGATCAGTGGGCGCCGTCGCCGCCCCCGCCGCTGGAACTGAACGGTGGTTTGGCGAACCACACCAGCGCCAGCAGAATCAGGAACACCCCGGCCGACAGCCAGAAGATTTCGTTGGCCGAGATAATCAGCCCCTGAGCGGTAATCTGCTGGGCGATATACCCCGAAGCCTGCTGTTGGCTCATTCCCAACTGCTCAAGCTGGTGGTACATCTCCTGCGACTGCGGGTTGTAAGGGTTCACAAACTCCGTCAGCTGCGAATGGTGCAGCGATTCGCGCTGCGTCCACAGCGTGGTGGTGATCGAGGTGCCGATTGAACCGGCCAGAGTACGCACGAAGTTCGACAGGCTCGACGCCGCCGCCATACGCTCCGGCGGCAGGCCGGACAGGGTAATCGTCGTCAGCGGCATAAAGAAGCAGGCGATGGCGAAGCCCTGGACGAACTGCGGCCAGGCGGAGGCGCCGAAGTCCATACCCGGTTCAAAGGTATAGGCGCGCCAGTAGAAGCACACGGCATACATAATAAAGCTGAAGGTCACCAGCCGGCGCATATCCAGCCGGTGGCCGAATTTGCCGATGAGCGGCGACAGCAGCACCGGGATCAGGCCGACCGGCGCCGAGGCCAGCCCGGCCCAGGTCGCGGTGTAGCCGTACACCTCCTGCAACAGCTGCGGCAACAGGACGATGGCGCCGAAGTAGAGCATATAGGCCAGGCTGATGCACAGCACGCCGATGGTAAAGTTACGCGACTTGAACAGCGACAGATCCACCACCGGGTGATCGTCCGTCAGCTCCCAGACCACCAGGAACAGCAGCGCCACCACCGCCACCACCGTCAGGGTGATGATTTCGGTGGAGTTGAACCAGTCCAGCTCTTTCCCCTGATCCAGCATCACCTGCAGCGAACCGATGCCCACCACCAGCAAAATCAGCCCGATAGTGTCTATCGGTTTGATCTCGGTTTTGGTTTCACGGCCGCGCAGCGTCGCCAGGGCGGCGAAAATCACAAACGCCCCGATAGGGATGTTGATGAAGAAGATCCAGCCCCAGTGATAGTTGTCGCTGATATAGCCGCCGAGAATCGGGCCGAAAATCGGCGCGACGATCACCGTCATCGACCAGAGCGCCAGCGCCATGGCCCGCTTCGCCGGCGGATAGTTATTCAGCAACAGGCTTTGGGACAGCGGGATCAGCGGGCCGGCCACCAGCCCCTGGATCACGCGGAAGAAGATCAGCATGCCCAGACTGTTGGAGATACCACACAGCCAGGAAGCGATGGCGAACAGCGCGGTGGACCACAGGAACAGCCGCACTTCGCCGAAGCGCTTCGCCAGCCAGCCGGTAATCGGGATGGAGATGGCGTTCGCCACCCCGAACGAGGTGATAACCCAGGTGCCCTGCGAGTTGGATGACCCGAGGTTACCGGCGATGGTCGGTATCGCAACGTTGGCAATGGTGGAGTCCAGCACCTGCATAAAGGTCGCCATGGCGAGCGCGACCGTCATCCAGGCAAGCTGGGCCCCCTCAAGCGGTTTTTGTGCTGCCAAGGTAGCCTCCCGCTCGCTTAACCGGCGTTAGCATGAATAACATCGGCGATCATCTGGTTCACCGGCGCCAGCTGCAGCGTCAGCGCATCGCTCTGATAGCGCGGCTTGTCGTTGACCACGTTGGCCAGCATGCGGCCGTTGAGGTCGCTGGTATCGACGTTCACCAGCGTAGACAGGCCGATGCGCAGCGGATGATCGGCAATCTGCTTGGCGTCCAGCTCGATACGTACCGGCAGGCGCTGCACCACTTTAATCCAGTTGCCGGTGGCGTTCTGCGCCGGCAGCAGGGAGAAGGCGCTGCCGGTGCCCATATCGATACCGACCACTTTGCCGTGATACACCACGTCGTCGCCGTAGACATCGCTGACCACGGTGGCCGGCTGGCCGATGCGCATATTGGCGATCTGCGTTTCTTTAAAGTTGGCGTCAACCCACACGTGATCGGCCGGCACTACCGCCATCAGCGGCGAACCGGCGGCGATCTGCGCGCCGACCTGTACGCTGCGGCGTGAGACATAGCCGGTGATCGGGCTGATCACTTTGGTGCGCTGCAGCGCCAGCCAGGCGTCGCGCATCTGTGCGGCAGCCTGTTGCACGGCCGGCTGCTGTTCCAGCGGCGTATTCAGCACCATCGCCTGATTGGCGTTGTATTGCTGCACGGCCACTTCCAGCGCGGCTTTAGCGCTGGTGACGGCGTCGCGCGCGTGTTGCAGCTCTTCACGGCCGATGGCGTCGACGCTGCCCAGCACCACGCGACGCTTGAGGTCGTTCTCCGCCTTGCTCAGGTCAGATTTGCGCAGGGCGATATTGGCCTGATACTGCTTACTGTTGATAATCAGCTGGTGGGTCTGACGCACGCTGTTGGCCAGCCCGGTTTTCGCCCGTTCGAACGCCTGTTCGGCGTCGGTCGGGTCGAGAGTCAGCAGCACATCGCCCTGTTTGACGTAATCGGTATTATCGAAATTGATGCGCGTTACGCTGCCGCCGACCTGGGACATAATCTGCACCTGGTTGCCCGCCACGTAGGCATCGTCGGTTTCCTGATGATGACGCAGCACCAGGAACCAATACACTAAATAAGCCACCCCAATAACAATAAAAATCACCGTCAGCAGAAGCAGCCAAAATTTACGCTGTTTCTTTTTGCCTGTCGGTTGCTGCGGGGTTTGTGTCTCCGCATTTGTGCTCATGGTTTTCTCCACGTTTTTCCTTGCCGGTTCAGGCGACGACGCATGCCGGCCGCCGTGATACCGCTTTAATTATTTTGGATAGAGTTATTATGCTTTTTCGTCCGTGGCCGACGGGGCTTGATAGCCGCCGCCCAGCGCGCGGATCAGTCCTATCTTCGCCTGCATCATATTGCTGCTGGCGCTTAATTCCGTCAGTTGCTGCTGGATCAGCTGCGTCTGACTGGATAACAGATCGTCACGCCCGATAATCCCTGCCCGGTAACGTGCATTGGCGACCTGGTAAACTTGCTGCATAGACTGCGAGGCCGAGGAGGCCTGCTGCAACTGCTGGGCGGTACTTTGCTGAACCGTAATGGCGTCAGCGGTTTCCTGCAGCGCATTGAGGATAGTCTGGTTATAGGATTCTACCGCCTGATCGTAGAGGGCGGACTCTTCACCCAGCTTGCTGCGCAGCGCGCCGGCGTGGAAGATCGGCAGCGAAATCGCCGGGGCGATATTCCAAGCCTGGCTGGCGGCTTCGAACAGGTTCGGGCTGGTGCCGTTGACGTTGGTGGTGGTCAAACCGGCGAAGGCGGAAATCGACAGGCTCGGATAGAACTCTTTACGGGCCGCGGCGACGCGCTGGTTATAGGATTCCACCAGCTGACGCTGGGCCGCAATGTCCGGGCGTTTACCCAGCAGGTCGGCGGTCAGCTCGCCTTTCGGCGCCAGCAGCGAGTCGGCCGGCAGTTTCACCGGACGCAAATGCTGCATCGCATTCGGACCCTGGCCGCTTAGGGCTGCCAGCTGGTGTTTTAACTGCTCAATTTGCGACTGCAGCTGCAGAATTTGCTGCTTGGCCGCATCGGACTGCGCTTTGGTTTGTTGCGGTACGTCGACGCCGGTCATCCCGGCCTGATATTGCTGCTGGCGCAGCTGCGTCAGGCGGTCGTTGTTCGTCACTTCCTGCTGCAGCAGTTTTTCCTGCGCATAATAGTTCTGCAGCAGGTAATAGGCCGAAGCTACGGAGCTGGTCAGCGTCAGCGCCGCCTGTTCCTGCTCGGCGCGCGCGGCGTCAACCTGCGCTTTGGCGGCGTTGACCTGGTTGCGGTATTTGCCCCACCAGTCAAATTCGTAGGCCAGGTTCAGGCCGAGCGAATTGGAGCTGGAGTAAATTGGCTTGTTGGGATAACCGAGGCCGGAGTTGACGTTTTGCGGGGTACGCTGGCGGGTGGTGCCGGCGTTGAGATCCAGGTTCGGGCCGTTGGCGGCGCTGGCTTCACCCATCACGCTGCGTGCTTCGCGCACCCGTGCGGCAGCCTGCTTCAGCGACGGCGAGTTTTGCAGCGCCTGAGTCATCAGGCCATCGAGCTGCGGATCGTTGAGGGCGCGCCACCACTGCGGGCTGATGGCCAGCGAACTGACCTTCGGTTGCGCCAGCTGCAGGTTTTGCGGATCCATCAGGGTAGACTGCGGGGCTATATTATCGGTAGATGCACACCCGGCCAGCAGTAAAACGGCGAACAGCGGGGTGAGTCTCCAGTTAAATGGGGATCGCATAAATTTGGTTACCTGAACAGAAATGAATAATTAGGATAACTGTTCTGAGACTTCCATTTGATCCAGACGTGCCAGCAGTTTGCGCGTCAGCTGCTCCAGCTGGCGTTGCTCATCGTTATTGAGTGTGGACCAAAGGAAATGCAGACATTTGTGCTGCGGCGGCAGCAGTTGCGCCAGGAATTCGGTGCCTTTTGGCGTCAAATGCAGATGCAGACAGCGGCGGTCGTTGTCGCTTTCCTTACGTTCAATCCACCCGCGTTTTTCCAGCTCATCGGCGATGCGTGTCGCATTGGTGCGCGAAGAGCCGAGTGCGGAGCTGAGCTCCGAAGGCTGAATGCTGTGGTTTTCCTGTGCATCCAGCGTAATCAGCGCCATAAACAATGTCTCGTTTATCCCTTGGGCCTTCAGCATTTTATTGCGATTTTCCAGCAACTTGCTTTGCATATGCATGCACAGCCGCGTCAGCAGAATTTCCTGATAGGGGAAGTCTTTCTGACGTTTGGCGCGGAAATTCAACATATTTTCTATGGGGGTAAACGAGTTTTCCATTATTTAGGGGCCTCATTGATTACGTTCGGTATAGTAACGATAGTGATTAATAATGTAAATCTTCAGCTTGGTGAATAATTTAACAATTTGTGTCATTTATTTGCCGTGATTGCGCCATTAATCGCCACTTTGCGCATGGTTATGTGAGGGGGCGCACGTAATGGCTCTCGGCTCAACCAAAAACAATAAGAATTTTTAAAGTAACGCCGAACGCCAGCGCGCCGAACAGCGTAGCGTAAATAATGCTTTTCGTGCGGTAAAAGCATAGCGCCAGCGCGGCGAAACCGGTTAACGTCGGCAGCAGCCTGGCGTGATCGCGCATCACCTCCGGGGTACTGGAAACCACCAGCAGCGCGCAGATGGAGGCAATGCCGATGCTGTCGAGCAGCAGGGCGATTTTACCGCGCGGCATACCCGGCCGTTGACGCGCCGGGGCAAACCGCAAGGGCAGGTAACGGAACAGGTAATTCGCGCAGCCGACCACCAGACCGATAAGCAGTACATCAGCGTTCATCGACGTTCTCCGTTGCCGTTGGTTGTAACAGCGCCGCCAGGCAGCCTGCGCCTATACCGCTCAGGATTGCCGCCGGAATAGAGAAACACAGCAGCCCCAGCAGCGCGCCGGCCAGTGAAGCGGCGATAATCAGACTTTGCGGGCGGGTGAAGGCAGCCAGCAGAAAACTGAGAAACAGCGCGGGCAGCATAAAGGAGAGCGAGGCCTCGATAACCGGGAACTGCTCCAGCGGGCCGTTGCCAAACAGAGCGCCTAACGCCGTGCCCGCCACCCAGGCGAGCCATGAGCTGAGCGCGATGCCGAGCATCCAGTTCTCGCTCCAGCTGCGCCGGTCGCGGATCAGTTTGGCGCTGGCGGCGGCGAAGACCTCGTCGGTCAGGCCGAACGCCCACAGAGCAGTTTTACCTTTGGACAGGCGGGCGCTAATGCGGTGGCGCAGCGCCGGCCCGTAGAGAATATGGCGGATATCCATCGCCATCACCGTCAGCGCGGACACCCACAGCGACATCCCGGCGCTGAGCAGCGCAGTGATGACGAACTGGCTGGCGCCAGCGTAGATGATGCAGGAAAAAAACAGGCTTTCCAGCGGCGAGAAGCCGAGCTTGACGGCGCTGAGGCCAAAGGCGAACGCCACCGGTAGGTAGCCGATAACGATTGGCAGGCTGTCAATAATGCCATTGACGAAAGTAGAGCGTGCGGCGGAAGGCGTCAGGTTCTCAGAGGCTTGGCTTTGCATATTGTCGGCGGCACAGAATAGGAGACCAATAGTTTATCTCCAGAACATTACCAGAGAGTGAGTAATGTTTATACCCTGTGCCGCTAATAAATTTCACTGGTTATTGTTTTCTTGCTAATCAGATTTTGACCGCCACTGGGGGTCGTGCCGCTGGCCGCGCCACCAGATTAACAGGCTGATGATGCACAGCGTAATGCCGGCGGCGGCGACACCGTACCAGCCTGCATGTTGGTAGGCAGAGGCCGACAGCAGCGAGCCCAGCGCGCCGCCGATAAAGTAGCTGGTCATATAACCGGCGGTCAGACGGTTGCGCGCGTCGGGCATCACGCGGTAAATCACGCTCTGGTTGGTGACGTGTACCGCCTGCACTGCCAGGTCCAGAATGATGATGCCGATTAATAGTGCCCAGAGTGATTGTTTAGCTAAAGCGATGGGTATCCAGGATAACAGCAGCAGGATCAGCCCGGCGCTGGTGGTGAATCCGGCCCGGCCTTTATCCGTCTGCTGGCCGGCGTGGGAAGCAGCCAGCGCGCCGGCGGCGCCGACCAGGCCGAACAGACCGATAACGCCTTCAGAATAACCGAACGGCGGGGCGGCCAGCAGAAACGCCATCGAGGTCCACAGCACGCTGAAATTGGCGAAAGAGAGCGCGCCGAGCAGGGCGCGGGTGCGCAGCAGCGGCGTGGTGCCGAACAGTACGAAGATCGATTTCAGCAGCTGCGGGTAATTCAGCCCGCTGTGCTGCTTATAGCGCGGCAGCGCGCGCCACAGGATCAGCGCCATGACGATCATCAGCGCGCTGGCCACCCAGTAAATGGTGCGCCAGCCGCCGACGGAGGCCAGCGCCCCGGCGACGGTGCGCGCCAGCAGAATGCCGAGCAGCAGGCCGCTCATAATAATGCCGACGGTTTTGCCGCGTTTTTCCGGATGCGCCAGCGTCGCCGCCAGCGGCACCAGAATTTGCGCTACCACGGAAAACAGCCCGGTCAGTGCGGTGCCGAGGATCATCACCGCCAGCGTGCTGGAGGTGGCGGTGATCAACATGCCGCCGGCGGCCAGCAGCGTCATAAACACGATCAGGCCGCGCCGTTCGAACATATCGCCGAGCGGCACCAGAAACAGCAGGCCGACGGCATAGCCCAACTGGGCGGCGGTGACGATAAAGCCGGCCTGATTAACCGACAGGTTAAACTGCTGGGCAATGGTTTCCAGCAGCGGCTGGGCGTAATAGTTGCTGGCGACGGCCAGGCCGGTCGCCATGGCGATCAGCGCGGTCAGCGCCGGACTGAGTCCCGGGTGTTCTGTTGTTGTTTTCATCGGATTTCAGATAACTGGAAAAAGTGCGCAGAGTATCGGGCAGGAAAGCTGACAAATCCAATGTATAATTTTCATTTTATTTATCTCATTTCACGATAGATGCCATGAACCTGAAACAGATCCGCTATGCGCTGGCGGTGGCGGAGGAGCAGAGTTTTACCCGCGCCGCTCAGCGTTGCCATACCGTCCAGTCAGCCCTTAGCCACCAGATTGCCAAACTGGAGGAGGAACTGGGCTGCGTGCTGTTTGAACGCTCCTCGCGCCGGGTGTCGCTGACCTCGGCCGGGCGCGCGTTTATCCTGCCGGCACAGCGGCTGCTGTCGGCTCGTCAGACGCTGGTGGATGAAGTGGTGTCGGCCAGCGGCACGCTGTCCGGCACGCTGACCATTGGCACCATCTCAACGCTGAATGCGATAGATCTGACGGAAAAGCTGGCGGCCTTTCATCGCCATCATCCGGCGGTCAATATTCGCCTGTACGTGGGGATCAGCGAGCTGCTGCTGGAAAACGTTCGTCAGCAGCAGACCGACGTGGCGTTTGTCGGCATCTGGCCGGGGGACAAGGATATGCTGCCGGCCTCTCACCGTCTGCTGACCGATGAGCCGCTGGTGGCTCTGGTGTCGCCTCGCCATACGCTGGCCGGCTGTCGGCAGGTGACGCTGCCGGCACTGGCGGAAGTTCCGCTGGTGGATTTTTATAGCGGCACCGGCGCCCGGCGGCAGACCGACCGCGCCTTTCAGGCCGCCGGGGTCAGGCGGCACGTCAGCTTTGAAATCGACCATATTGAATGGCTGGAGAATCTGGTGCGCAGCGGGCTGGCGACCGGCATCGTGCCGGTTTCTACCGCCCTGCGTCTGAGCGGACTGGTGGCGGTGCCCATCAAGGATGGCCCGCGCAGACAGGTGTATTGCGCCTGGCATCAGCCGCTGTCCAGGGCGGCGGAGCGCTTTTTACAGTTTAGCGACCTAGGGCCGGCGGGAGAGTGAGAATCGGCCCTCCCGCAGAGAGAGGGCCGTAGAGGGAGGGATTACTTCTTCGCCGCGGCTTCTTCGGCGGTTTTCACCCAGCCGTCAAATGTTGCCTGATGGGCCTTGATCCAACCGTTAACGTGGTTTTCGATATCGGATTCAGACGCCTGGCCTTCATGCATACGCAGGTTTTGGGCGTTGATATCGGCGATAGGCAGTTTCATGGTGGCGAACAGCTTGGCGGCTGCCGGGTTCTTCTCTGCCCACTGTTTGTTGGCGGCAATACGCATGGTATTGACCGGGAAGCCATAGTTGGCGCCGTTAGGCAGCTTGGTGTCGACGTTCTTCTGCTCGCCCGGCAGGGAGGAGAACGGCACCTGCAGCCAGACCACATCGCGCCCCGGTACCAGTACGTCGCTCACCCAGTATGGCGTCCAGGTGTAGTACAGGATCGGTTTGCCTTCCTTGAAGCGGGTGATGGTGTCGGCGATCATTGCCGCGTAGTTGCCCTGATTGTGCGTGACGGTCTTTTCCAGCCCGTAGGCGTCCAGATGGTGGTTAATCACCGCTTCACAGCCCCAGCCCGGCGTACAGCCGGTCATATCGGCCTTACCGTCGCCGTTGGTGTCGAACAGCTTGGCGATTTTCGGATCTTTCAACTGCTCCACGTTGGTGATGTGATATTTGTCTGCGGTTTTCTTGTCGATCAGATAGCCCTGTGCGGCGCCGTTGACGTATACCCCTTCGCGGTAGAACTTGGCATCACCGCCGGCGGCCTTGTACTGGTCGGCGTGCAGCGGATCCCAGTTGACGGCGAGGAAGGTGGCGTCGCCGGAGGCGATTGAGGTATAGGCAACGTTGTAGTCGACTTCACGCGGTGGTTTAACGTCGTAGCCCAGTTTTTCCAGCGCCTTGCTGACCAGCAGGGTCTGAAAGGTCTCTTCCGAAATGGTGCTCTGCACCGGTTGTACCGAGATACCTTTTCCTGGCAAATCAGCAGCGGAAGCAACCTGTGAACCAATCAGTGTGGTAAGGGCGACAGCCCAGATTCCTGTAGTGCGCATAGTCTTTCCTCTGTGTTTGATGTTGTGGCGTTGTGACCCGCCGGAACGCTGCCGGCGGGAAAACCTCTCAGGCTTTTTTCATAAATGGCCGGGCGAGCAGGCCGATGGGACCGTGGGCGTACCAGCGATGGGCGCCTTTGCTGCGGCTGTCACGCCCCAGCGACTGGGTGAGACGGTCAAGGATAATGGCCAGAATCACGATGCCGACGCCCCCGACGGCGGCCAGGCCCATGTCGAGCCGGCCGATGCCGCGCAGCACCATCTGTCCCAGACCGCCGACGGCGATCATCGAGGCGATCACCACCATCGACAGCGCCAGCATCAGCGTCTGGTTAACCCCGGCCATAATGGTCGGCATTGCCAGCGGCAGTTGCACCTTGAACAGCAGCTGGCGCGGGCTGGAACCGAAGGATTCGGCCGCTTCGATCAGATCTTCCGGCACCTGTTTGATCCCGAGGATCGTCAGACGCACGATCGGCGGCAGGGCGAAGATAATGGTCACCACCACGCCTGGCACGTTGCCGATACCGAACAGCATGACGATCGGCACCAGATAGACAAACGCCGGGGTGGTCTGCATGGCGTCGAGCAGCGGCCGGATGATTTTGGCGGCGTGTTTGCTACGCGCCAGCCAGATGCCGAGCGGCAGGCCGATGACGATACAGAAGAACAGCGCCGTCAGCACCAGCGCCAGCGTCACCATCGCCTGCGACCAGGCGCCGATTGCGCCGATGGCGATCAGCGACACCAGCGTGGCGGCGCCCATGCCGAGGCCGGACAGCTGCCAGGCGATCAGCGAGAACACGATAATGGCGATTGGCGCCGGCATCCCCAGCAGCAGCTGTTGAAAGCCGCTGAGGATAAAATCAACCGGCACGCGAATGCCCTGAAACAGCGGGCGGAAATGCAGCACCAGCCAGTCGATGCCCTGCGTGACCCAGGAGTCAAACGGCACCCAGGCTTTGTGGAACGGGTCGAGCAGGTTGAAGTGCTCCGGCTGGGCCGGCGCGCTGTTCAGCCAGTCTGCGCCGCCCTGGGCAGCCTGCTGTCCGGCATCATGCGTGGCAGGCGGCGGGCTGCTGGACCAGGCGTCCGCGCCATTCCCGGCCGGTGCCTGTGCGGGCGCATCGCCGGCGGAACCGCCGGTTGACCAGGGATCGCTGCTGCCGCCTGCGGGGGCGTCCTGTGCCGGAGCGCCCTGTGTCGGGGCATCCTGCGTCGGCGTGTTTTGCGCCGGGGCGTCAGGTTGTTCAGAGGCGCTTGCCCACGGATCTTGGTTTTTGTCATCACTCATTCGCTGGGCCCTCTTTATCTAAAGCCTGCAGCAGCATGGCTTTGGAGATGATTCCGATATAGGTGTGCTCGTCGTCGATAACCGGTACGGCGCAGGGCGCCTGCGCTACCAGCGAAATCAGTTCGCTGAGCGGCATATCGGCAGCAACCGGCGCCGGGGCTTCCAGCAGTGCGTCATCAAGGCTCAGGTTGGCCTCCAGCGCTTTTTCCAGCGAGTCGATCGACACCACGCCGACAAATTTCTGCCCGCGGTCGAGCACATAGCCATAGCCGCGGTCTTCGTCACGCAGCAGACGCAGCGCCGAACGCGGGCCGAAACCGGGCGCTTTGCGGATCAGGGTGACCGGGCGGCGCTGGGCGATATCCTTCGCGCTGAAAACGTGGCTGATATCGACGCCGCGGAAGAAGGTGCGGACATAGTCGTTGGCCGGGTTGTTGAGGATTTCATCCGGCGTGCCGACCTGAATCACTTCACCGCCCTGCATAATGGCGATGCGATCGCCAATGCGCATGGCTTCATCCAGATCGTGAGAGATAAATACGATGGTGCGCTGATGTTTGGCCTGCAGTTTCACCAGCTCATCCTGCATCTCGGTGCGGATTAACGGATCGAGCGCCGAGAAGGCTTCATCCATCAGTAATATATCCGGGTTATTCGCCATGGCGCGGGCCAGGCCGACGCGTTGGCGCATACCGCCGGATAATTCATCCGGGTAGGAGTGGGCATAATTTTCCAGCCCGACCTGACGCAGCGCCTCCAGCGCTTTTTGCTGCCGTTCCTGCAGCGGAATGCCGGCCAGTTCCATGCCGAATGCCGTATTATTTACTACATTCAGGTGCGGCATCAGCGCAAATGACTGGAATACCATGCTGATTTTATTTCTGCGCACCGTACGCAGCGCAGATTCCGATATTTTCGCAATATCTTCGCCGTCGATGCGTACTTCGCCGCGGGTGGGGGTGATCAGACGATTGAGAAGGCGTACCAGGGTTGACTTCCCGGAGCCGGAAAGCCCCATGATGACGAAGATTTCGCCTTCTTCAATGGCCAGATTGGCATTTTTCACGCCAAGTGAAAGTCCGGTTTTTTCAAACAACTGGTCTTTGCTGAACCCTTTGTCTATCAGCTTAAATGCGCGATCCGGATGTTCACCGAATATTTTATATAGATTCTTAACTTCTATTTTAATTGACATGCAATGTGCTGTTTCCTCTGGTTTATTTCAAACGATAAAAAACTTCCTAATACGAAAATAATAGTGCTTCATACCCTAACACAGTGAGCATTTGAGACAAGTCTCAATGTTATCAGTACGTCGGGCGGCGGTTTACATCAGGCGTTATCTTGGCTATGGTAAAATTGCCGGTGATTTAAAATTATTGGCAACGATCGCAAAATATTCCACTGAACAAGACGGATTTATTGATAAATATCCGTTGCCTGCGGCTGAAATGTCGGTTGATATTTTTCAGGATAAATCTTGCCTGCTGGAGGCATATTTTATCGTCCTGGATGACAGCGCAATGGGTAAATTTCAGCGTGGCGGAAATAATAAAAAACCCGGCGGATAGCCGGGTGAAATTCATCAGTATTCAACAACAGACGTCGACATCGAGGGGATATCGCCGGGGCAGTGTAACCGGCGACTGTGACAGTCTGATGTCACGTTACGCCTTACGGTACAAACGTCTGGGATGGCCGATATTGCCGTACACCATTTCGACCCGGACGAACTGCGTACTGACGCAGTATTCCAGGTAGCGGCGCGCGGTGGTTTTGCTGATGCCGGCCTGCTCGACAATATCCTCCACTGCATGGGCGTAATCCGGTCGGCGGATAAACAGCGCCTGCACCAGCTCCAGGGTATTGGGCTCGATGCCCTTGGCGCTCGGCTCAGTGGAAAACTGCTTGGACTGCAGGTTATACAGGGCGTCGACGTTGCTCTGGTCGATCACTTTAAACGTACGCTGGGTCTGCACAAACTGCATAAAACGTTCCAGCGAGTTGCGCAGCCGCTTGTACGACAGCGGTTTGATGATGTAATCAAAGGCGCCGTTACGAATGGCCTGGCTGCAGGTGTGCATATCGCTGGCGGCGGTGATGAAGATTACCGAACAGCCGGGATTTTTGACCGCAGGCTCTTCCATCAGCTCGATGCCTTGCCCGTCCGGCAGGAAATTGTCCAGCAGGATTAACCGCGGCCGTTGTGCGCTGACTTTGGCTCGCGCTTCGCTCAGGGTCGCGGCATAGGCGACGACGCGCAGATTAAAATTCTTCTCGATAAACTCTGCATGCAGCGTTGCCAGCTGCGGTTCATCTTCGACGATCAAAACGTCCAGTGCTTCAGGTTGCATGCTTCGGGTGCCCGTTTTTTATCAATTCTTGGGGATAAACAGGGAAAAAATGGCGCCGTGCGGCTCATTGTCCGACACTTCTATACTGCCGTGCGCCTGGGCGACATGGCTGGCGACCAGGTGCAGGCCGATGCCGTGATCGCCGTGCCGTTTGGTGGAAACGCCCTGTTCAAACAGCGTCTCGCGTATCTCCGCCGCGATGCCGCCGCCGTGGTCGGCGACCTCAATCACCAACTCATTGCCATTATCATTAATATAGAGTTCTACCGCGTCGTGCGGCGCAGCGCAATGCAGGGTTGCTTCCACCGCGTTATCCAGCAGGTTGCCGATAATCGACATCAGTTCGGTTTCATTCAGCGCGGCCGGTATCTGGCGCAGCTGACAGGCGGGGTCAAAACGCAGTTCCACGCCTTTTTCCCGCGCGCTGGCATATTTGCCCAGCAGCAGGCCGCACAGCGCCGCCGAACTGAAACGCTGCGAAATAAAGTCGAGGATCTCCTGCGCGCCTTCCGACTGCGCCTCCACGTAGCGTATGGCTTCGTCATAGCGCTGCATATGCAGCAGCCCGGCGAGGGTGGCAGTCCAGTTGAGTTGTTCGTGGCGCATAATGCGCAGGCTGTCGGCGTAGCGTTTCACCTGGCTGAGCTGGCTGCTCAGCGTATTGATGTCGTTTTTATCGCGGAAGCTGATCACCCAGCCCTGCAGGCGATCTTCCTGCATGATGCGCACCCGGTTGGCGATCACCCGGACGTGGTTGAAGCGGCAGACCTCGTCGTGACAATCCTGGGCGAGCTGCGTCGGGCTGAAAAAGTCCGGCTGTGCCTGGATCACCTCGGCGATATCGCGCCCCATCAGGCTGCTGGCCGGCTGGCGCAGATCCAGCAGCTCGCGCGCGGCGTGGTTGATGGTGATGATCTTCTGCTGGGGATCGATGGCGATCACCCCTTCATAAATGGCTTCCAGCAGCGCCTTTTGTTGACGCACCAGCAGGGCGATATCCTGCGGCTCCAGCCAGAACATCTGGCGTTTGAGGTTTTTTGACAGCAGCCAGGAGAAAATAAACAGTGCGATCAGCAGTAGAATAATCGAGCCGATAATCTGCGTCAGGGTGCGTGCATTTAAATTATCGATATGCGATTTAAGATAGCCGACCGACACAATGCCGATCACCTGATTATTTTCGTCGACGATCGGCGCTTTACTGCGTAACGATATTCCGATGCCGCCTTTTCGAATGGAAATAATGCTCTTACCTTCCAGCACCTCTTTATTATCGCCACCGACCATCGCCGTGCCGTAACGGCCGGGATATTCGGAATGATAAAGGTGGCGAGCATGACGATCGCCGATCACAATATAACTGGCGTCGCTGCTGGCGCGGATTTTTTTCAGCAGGGCGGCAATGGCATGTGCGTCCTGTTGTTGCACCGCCTGCGCCAAAGAGGGAATCAGGGCAATTTCCCGGGCCTGCACCTGCGCCCGCGCGCCCAAATCGCGGTGCAGTTGGGCATCCAGCTGATAATAGGTGTAGGCGCCGATCAGCGTCAGCAGCAGGCAGGAGAACGCGACCAGACACAGAAACAGTTTGATTTGAAATGAGAGTTTTCTACGCATGTCGGCCGTGGGTCAGGAAGCGAATTCGGTGGCTTACCCTATCACGAGATGCGTCGTCAGGTGTATTGCGTTCGATCATGTTGTGATCGCCGGCATGGCTTTATACTCGCCGTGGCGAATTCGTCTACACTGTTTATAATTCGATAAAGTTTAAATTAAATTATCTTTAAAACCATTAACACCACGCCATATTTTACATAACCCGATTAAAAACCATAGAAACCATAACCACCATTAAAAACCCTTTTTATCTTTGAACAGAATCACAGCGAATAATCTGTTGCATTATCTATGATGGCTGAACAAACCAATAAGAGGCCAGATTATGAGCACAACTGATGATTCTTATCTCGTTGCCGGCGATAAAACCGCAGACGTTCCGCTGCGGGAAAAGTGGTGGCGGGTTTTGGATAATTACAAAATAGGTATTATTCCGCTGCCGTTCTTTTTACTGGCTGGCGGACTGATTCTGCTCGACTGTCTGGAAGGCTCGTTGCCCAGCGATATCGTGGTGATGGTGGCGACGCTGGCCTTTTTTGGTTTTGCCTGCGGTGAGTTCGGCAAACGTCTGCCGCTGGTGGGGAAAATGGGGGCGGCAGCAATCTGCGCGACCTTTATCCCCTCTGCGCTGGTGCATTACGGTCTGCTGCCGGACGTGGTGGTGGCGTCGACCACCAAATTCTATAAGTCGACCAATATTCTTTATCTCTACATCTGCTGCATTATCGTCGGCAGCATTATGAGCATGAACCGCCAGGTGCTGATCCAGGGCTTCCTGCGTATCTTCGTGCCGATGCTGTGCGGCGAGATCGTCGGCATGCTGGTGGGGATGGGCGTCGGGCTGGCGCTGGGGCTGGAGCCGTTCCAGATCTTCTTCTTCCTGATCCTGCCGATCATGGCCGGCGGCGTCGGCGAAGGGGCGATTCCGCTGTCAATGGGCTATGCGACGATCCTGCATATGGAGCAGGGCGTGGCGCTGGGGCGCATTCTGCCGATCGTCATGCTCGGCAGCCTGACGGCGATCGTGATGGCCGGCCTGCTGAACCAACTGGGCAAACGCTACCCGCATCTCACCGGCGAAGGCAGCCTGATGCCGAGTAAAGCGGGCGGCAGCGAGATGTCGGCGGTCGAAAAAGTCAGCGGCAAGGTGGACGTCAGCACGCTGGCCTGCGGCGCGCTGCTGGCGATTCTGCTGTATATGGTGGGGATGCTGCTGCACCGTATGATTGGCCTGCCGGCACCGGTCGGCATGCTGTTTGCCGCCGTGGCGGTCAAACTGGCGCACGGCGTTTCGCCGCGTATCCAGGAAGGCTCACAGGTGGTGTATAAATTCTTCCGCACTGCGGTGACGTACCCGATTCTGTTCGCCGTCGGTGTGGCGATTACCCCGTGGCAGGAGCTGGTGGACGCCTTCACCGTGCAGAACCTGATCGTGATTGTCTGCACCGTCGGCGCGCTGGTGGGCACCGGTTTCCTCGTCGGTAAAAAAATTGGCATGCACCCGATCGATGTCGCCATTGTTTCCTGTTGCCAGAGTGGGCAGGGGGGCACCGGCGACGTGGCGATCCTGACGGCCGGCAACCGCATGTCGCTGATGCCGTTCGCCCAGATCGCCACCCGCATCGGCGGCGCGATCAACGTATCCCTTTCTCTGCTGGTGTTGTCGCATTTCTTTGCCTGATAGTGTTCCTTAGCAGGTCTTTGCCTTGCCCCGTCCCCACGGGGCTTTTTTTGGCCGCTTAAAACGCCCAGTCTTCATCTTCGGTGATCACCGCCTTGCCAATCACGTAAGACGACCCCGAACCGGAGAAGAAATCGTGGTTCTCGTCGGCATTGGGGGAGAGCGCCGACAGAATCGCCGGGTTAACCTCCGCCATGGATGCCGGGAACAGCGCCTCGTAACCGAGGTTCATCAACGCTTTGTTGGCGTTGTAGTGCAGGAAGGTTTTCACCTCTTCCGTCCAGCCCACCTCGTCGTACAGTTCCTCGGTGTAGTGCACCTCGTTTTCATACAGATCCTGCAGCAGGTCGAAGGCAAAGCGCTTCACCTGCTGGCGACGGGCGGCGTCAACCTGCTCCAGCCCTTTTTGGAATTTATAGCCGATGTAGTAGCCATGCACCGCTTCGTCGCGGATGATCAGGCGGATCAGATCGGCGGTATTCGTCAGTTTGGCGCGGCTGGACCAGTACATCGGCAGATAAAAGCCGGAGTAGAACAGGAAGGATTCCAGAAACACGCTGGCGACCTTTTTCAACAGCGGATCGTCGCTGCGGTAATGCGCCAGAATGATATCGGCCTTTTTCTGCAGCGCGCGGTTCTCTTCACTCCAGCGGTAGGCCTCATCGACGTCGCGGGTCTGGCACAGCGTGGAGAAGATCGAGCTGTAGGAGCGTGCGTGCACCGCTTCCATAAAGCTGATATTGGAATAGACCGCCTCTTCATGCGGGGTGATGGCATCACCGATCAGCGTCGGCGCGCCGACGGTGTTCTGAATGGTGTCCAGCAGCGTCAGGCCGGTGAACACGCGAATGGTCAGCTGCTGCTCCTTCGGCGTCAGCGTGCCCCAGGAGGGGATATCGTTCGACAGCGGCACCTTCTCCGGCAGCCAGAAATTGGCGGTCAGCCGGTTCCATACTTCCAGATCCTTATCGTCTTCGATTTTATTCCAGTTGATCGCCTGGACTCTCTGCAGTTTCATAACGTTCCTCACAGCGCGCAGGACACGCAGCCCTGAACTTCGGTACCTTCCAGCGCCATCTGACGCAGGCGGATGTAGTAGATGGTTTTAATGCCCTTGCGCCAGGCGTAGATCTGCGCCCGGTTGATATCGCGGGTAGTGGCGCTGTCGCGGAAGAACAGCGTCAGCGACAGCCCCTGATCGACATGCTGGGTAGCGGCCGCGTAGGTATCAATGATCTTTTCCGGACCAATCTCGTAGGCGTCCTGGTAATACGCCAAATTGTCATTGGTCATATAGGGCGCCGGATAATAGACGCGGCC
This sequence comes from Serratia sp. JUb9, assembly GCF_014298095.1. Lineage (NCBI taxonomy): Bacteria > Pseudomonadati > Pseudomonadota > Gammaproteobacteria > Enterobacterales > Yersiniaceae > Serratia > Serratia sp. JUb9. The sequence goes on from NZ_CP060416.1 coordinate 1,228,062, forward strand.
GATCTTGCCCTCCTTGCGGATCTCGATACGCGAGACGATCGGATGGATGCTTGAGGTGGAGTTGTTGATGTAAGAAATCGAACCGGTTGGCGGCACCGCCTGCAAGTTCTGGTTGTACAAACCGTGCAGCATCACCGACTGGCGCAGCGCCTGCCAGTCCGCCTGTGTCGGGATAGAGACACCGGCGTCGGCAAACAGCGCGTTTACCCGCTCGGTCTGCGGCAGCCATGGGGTATCAATGTATTTGGCGAAGTATTCGCCGCTGGCATAGGCCGACTCTTCAAAGCCGCCGAAGCTGCATTTGCGCTCGATCGCCAGCTGATTCGAGGCGCGCAGGGCGTGATAGGCGACGCAGTAAAAATAGATATTGGTGAAGTCGATCCCTTCCGGCGAGCCGTAGAAGATGCGTTCACGCGCCAGATAGCCGTGCAGGTTCATCTGGCCGAGACCAATGGCGCGCGAGGCGCGGTTACCTTCGGCGACGGAGGGCACGGAACTGATATTGCTCATCTCTGCCACCGCGGTCAGCGCGCGAATGGCGGTTTCCACCGTTTTGCCGAAGTCCGGCGCGTCCATGGTTTTGGCGATGTTCAGCGAACCCAGGTTGCAGGAGATGTCCTTACCGATCTGCTGATAGCTGAGATCGTCGTTGTAGCGGCTGGCGCGGTTGACCTGCAGGATTTCCGAGCACAGGTTGCTCATATTGATGCGGCCGGCGATCGGATTGGCGCGGTTCACCGTATCTTCAAACATGATATAGGGATAACCGGACTCAAACTGAATTTCCGCCAGCAGCTGGAAAAACTCACGCGCGTTGATACGCGACTTGCGGATGCGCTTGTCGTCCACCATTTCGCGGTACTTTTCACTGACGCTGAGCTCCGACAGCGGCACGCCGTACACTCTTTCGACGTCATACGGCGAGAACAGGTACATCTCTTCGTTGTTTTTCGCCAGTTCGAAGGTGATGTCCGGGATCACGACGCCAAGGGACAGCGTCTTGATACGGATTTTCTCATCGGCGTTTTCGCGCTTGGTATCGAGGAAGCGCAGAATATCCGGATGGTGGGCGTGCAGATACACCGCGCCGGCCCCCTGTCGGGCGCCCAGCTGATTGGCGTAGGAGAAGGCATCCTCCAGCATCTTCATGATCGGGATCACCCCGGACGACTGGTTTTCGATCCGCTTGATCGGCGCGCCGGCCTCGCGGATATTGCTCAGCAGAAAGGCCACGCCGCCGCCGCGTTTCGACAGCTGCAGCGCCGAGTTCACCGCCCGGCCGATCGACTCCATATTGTCTTCGATCCGCAGCAGGAAGCAGGAAACCAGCTCGCCGCGCTGTTTTTTGCCGCTGTTCAGGAAGGTGGGCGTCGCCGGCTGGAAGCGTCCGGACACCATCTCCTCCACCAGATGCTGCGCCAGCGTGGTATCGCCGGCCGCCAGCGTCAGCGCCACCATACATACCCGGTCCTCATAGCGTTCCAGGTAGCGTTTGCCGTCGAAGGTTTTCAGCGTATAGCCGGTGTAATACTTAAAGGCGCCGAGGAAGGTCGCAAAGCGAAACTTTTTCGCATACGCCTGCTTAAACAGCTGTTTGATAAACGGGAAATCGTACTGCGTCAGCACCTGCGGTTCGTAGTAGCCTTCATCCACCAGATAGCGCAGCTTTTCCGCCAGATTATGGAAAAACACCGTGTTCTGGTTCACGTGCTGCAGGAAATAGTGGCGCGCGGCCTGTTTATCCTGCTCAAACTGGATGTGCCCTTCGGCATCGTAAAGGTTGAGCATGGCGTTAAGCGCGTGGTAGTCCAGCGCGTCGGCGCCGGGTCTGATCAATTCTGTCGTTGCCAAAATGCGGTTACTCCCTGTCGTACGTTTGCAACGTCTTGTGCGGTGCCGAGCAGTTCAAAGCGGTAAAGAAAAGGCACCTGGCATTTTTTGGCGATAATCTCGCCGGCGATGCCATACGCTGCGCCGAAGTTGGTGTTGCCGGCGGCGATGACGCCGCGCAGATAAGCGCGATTATGCGGATCGTTGAGAAAGCGGATTACCTGGATCGGCACCGCGCCGGTGGCGCTGCCGCCGCCATAGCTGGGTACGATCAAGATATAGGGGCGATCCACCTGCAGCTTTTCACGACTGCCGGCGATCGGGATGCGTATCGCCGGCAGCGCAAGTTTCTCAACGAACCTGTGTGTGTTCTCCGAACTGCTGGAGAAATAGACCAATGGATTCATCAGAACGACTCACGACGCCGTGGCGTGAATCAACGCGCCAATTTTGTCGGGGCGAAAGCCCGCCCAGTGATCGTCGCCGGCAACGATCACCGGAACCTGCTGGTAGCCTAATGATTTGACATGGTTGAGCGCTTGCTGATCCTGAGTGAGATCGATCACCTGATAAGCAATTCCCTGTTTATCGAATGCGCGATAGGTGGCGTTGCACTGGACACAGTCCGGCTTACTGTAAATAATAATACTCATGATTCGCATTTACCTTTTGGTTTGAAGGAAAGGCGGTAAAGTCAGAAACCAGAACCTGATGCGGCATTTCTGACGACGTTATCAACCCACGCGTTGTCCCTGCGGCTGATGCTTAAGATACTATATATTGATCTTAGGTTTATCAACCGCTCTATATATAGTGTTTTATCCTATTTTTGTGCGAAGCCGCACCGGGGCTGGATCGGCGGCGGAAAATTTTTTTATGCCGCTAAGCAGGAGAGTCAATCAGGAGAGGTTTTGGTCGGTCTGGCGACGGTATGGGGGATAAAAGTAAGCGGCCCGCGGTTTCCCGCGGGCCAGACGCACATCTGTTTTATCTTTATGACTGCAAGGGGTGTTAACGCCGGTCCGGCAGCGCGTCGGGTGCGATACCCACGTTCTGCCAAGGTCTGTCATGCACATATTCATCAGCACATCTTTACAGTGTAGACCATTTTTCGGCCGCGCGTCGGCACGTGTGAGAGTCAGCACCTGTGGGGTTGTACATTTGGTTACTCAAGGAAACCAATCACTCACGGAAAGGCGACGGCGCTTCTTCTAGTATCTGCTGCAACGGCCCGCAGGGGCTTACCGAAGAACATACTGAGGAATGTAATGATGAAAAAATTATTAGCTCTGGCTGTTGCGGCAACGATGGGTCTGTCTTCCGTGGCCTTCGCGGCTGAAACTGCGGCTGCGCCGGCAGCAGCTGCACCGGCGGCAACCACCAGCTCACCGGCTGCCGCGGCGACAAAAGCGCCGGCAAAAACCAGCCATAAGAAAACGCATCACAAAAAAGCCCATAAAAAAGCCGCAGAGCAGAAAGCTCAGGCCGCCAAAGCGAAAAAACACGCTAAAAAAGCCCCGGCGCAAAAAGCGCAGGCGGCGAAAAAGCATCACAAAAAAGCAGGCAAGAAAGCCGCTTGATTAAGCGATCGCCATAAGCCACGCGTCAAGCGCCTGGCTTATGGCGTCTGATGCCAACACCCGGTTCCCCCGGGTGTTTTTTTAGGGCCGCCTGTCATGATAAATCGCTACCTGTTGGCGCTGATCTGCAGCGTGATTGCCTTGTGCGGCCTGTTGGTCGCCTGGTGGCTGTTTCTGAACCGTTTTTTGTAACCCGCGTGCCGCCCGTCGACGCCTGATTTCCCTTTCAAACGTAACGCCATTTTCCCCTTCGCTGTGCCTCAAACCGCGCGTTTGGTTCTGCAGAATGCAACGCTATCCCGCCATAAACCGTGCCTCAAGAATAGTCTGAAACCCCCGTGCTGACGGCGGAAAATTATTGTTTCGGCCAATGATTCCGGTAAGGTCGCACGGCAGTTTGGAATGAGAGGAGAAAGCGATGTATTTACGGCCGGATGAAGTGGCTAAGGTATTGGAGAGTACTGGCTTTAAGTGTGACTCGATGACCGACCAGGCGTATGGTTACCGCAAGGGCGAGCACTATGTGTACGTGAACCGGGAAGCCCGGATGGGCAGAACCGCGCTGGTGATTCATCCTGAGTTAAAAGAGCGCAGCCGCTATTTCGCCACGCCGGCTTCGCCGATACGCGTCAGCGAACAATACCTTGAATTCCCGCTGGACGTCAGCGGCGACAGTCCGGGCCAGCGTTACGGTATTCCCCACGGTTTCAGCTCGCGTGAAGCGCTGAGCCGCTACCTTTACAGCATGTTTCTGTAACCCCAACGCGGCTCGTTGCGCCGTGCCGGTACTCAGCCGTTGGCTACCGCATCCAGATTAAAACGCGCATTATAGGCGCGACGGAACTGCGCCAGTTCAAACGCGTCCAGATCCAATTCGGCAAAGTAGAACAGGGCGGATTCGGTGTATTCCGCATTCAGTTCCGGCGACAGGCCGGCGCGAATCAGCATATCGCGCCATTGGGCGAGCTGGGTGTCGTCTGCCTCCTTGATAAAGGCGACATAGATAAACAGCAGGTAGGCGGCCCGGTGCATCTCTTCGGTATAGCCGTTATTCAGCATGCGAATAAACGCCTGGCTGTTGCGGCCACCCATTTCCTGCATCATTGACTCAATCAGCATGGGCTTGACCCGCAGCCACTGGGCCAGCGAGTCAACGGCCTTGCGGGTATCGGACGTCAGGATCCGATAGCCGGCGATAAATACGACGATCAGAACAGCGATGATAATCCACGTCATGGCGCTATTTTCTACTCAGTGATGGTCTGGGGCGCCGGGCTGGCGCCTGCCGTTTCAGTGCTGCTCGCCGCTGAAGTTCCCTGCGGTCTGCTGCTGGTTTTGCAGATGGTGGTTGAACGTGGCGGCGTCTTTTGCCAGCGCGTCCAGATGCGCACCCAGCATTTTTATCTGTTTTACCAGCGCATGCTGTTGCGGAACGGAAGTGGCGGTGCTCAGTTTGCGCGCTAGTTGCTCATTTTGCGCATGCAGCGCGGCCTCACGCCGTTTGGCCTCCTCCAGCAGCGCCATCTCACGCTGTTTGGATTCTTCCAGCTGTTGTTGCAGAGCGTCATAGCTTTGTTGCCATTCGCGGTGCTGCTTTTCGAAGCTGGCCTGCAACTCATTCATTGCATTTTGAAACTGGATTTCCAGCTCGCGCATAGTCATGGTCTTCTTCCCTTTGCGGCACTCAGTAGTCTGTCTGCAGTATAACGAAAAGCGCGCGTAAGCTCACCCGTTGCGAACAAAAGCAGACAAACTCCCGGTGCGCATCCGGAACTTGCAACCTGGCCGCAGGGTCTTACAATCAACGAAATTCCCCGCAGTACAAGGAGCCCCAGGTCGTTTCCGGTATCAACCCTTACGTGAGTGGCAGCGAGATGAGCAACGAAGATAAAGGCTTTTTTGAGCAGGCGATGGCGGACGTCATCCCGTTATCCGGGCAGCAGCAAACGCTGTATCTGCAACCGCAGTCCCAGGTCGATAAGCGCGCCCGGCGCGACGCGCTGGCACAGTCAGAGGAAAACCCACTCAGCAGCGATTTTTTGACGATTATTCCCGGCGATACGCCGCTCGAATACAAACGGGAAGGGATTCAGCAGGGCGTACTGGATAAGCTGCGCAGCGGACGCTACGCCCCGCAGGCCAGCCTGCACCTGCTGAGGCGGCCGGTGGAGACCTGCCGGCAGGAGCTGTACCGGTTTATCACGCTGGCGGAAAAGGAGAACCTGCGCTCGCTGCTGATCGTACATGGCCGCGGGCGTGATGATGAAAGCCATGCCAATATTGTGCGCAGCTATGTCGCCAAGTGGCTGGCACAGCTGGAGCAGGTGCAGGCATTTTGCCGCGCGCTGCCGCGTGACGGCGGCGAGGGGGCCTGCTATGTGACGCTGCGTAAATCTGCGGCGGCCAAAGCGGATAATTTCGAGCGTCACGCCAAGCGCAGCCGTTAACGTCGCGCGCTCAGGCGGACAGCAGATTGGCGATTTCCAGCAGGTTATTATCCGGATCGCGCAGATACAGCGAGAGGAGAGGACCAATCGCGCCGGTGCGCTCCACCGGCCCCTCCTCAATGATGACGCCGAGGTCGTCCAGTTCTTCGAACACCTGCTCAAGCGGGGTCGAGGTGATAAAACACAGGTCGGCCGAGCCGGGCGTGGGGCGGTGCGCTTTTGGTTCAAACTCATGCCCCTGCCGGTGCAGATTGATTTTTTGCTGGCCGAAGCGCAGCGCCTTGCGGTCGCCGCGAAAGGTGATGATGTCAAACCCCAGCACCTGCTGATAAAACTGGCAGCTGCGTTCAATGTCCGCCACCGTTAACACCAGGTGGTCCAGCCGTTCTATTTTCATGGCTATCCGCCGTCGTGCAGGGCGGCCGATGGCGCAGAATGCGCTAATCGGCCGCGTGGGTTATTTATCGAACAGTTTATGGTCCAGCGAGTAACGCCCGGCGCCGGTGACCGCCAGCAGCAACAACCCGCCGATAATACTGACGTTTTTAAAGAAGTTAATCTCGTTGCCCATCATTTCCGCTCCGGTCATGTGCCAGAACGGATGGCCGATAAAGGCGGTGCCCAGCACGTACAGGGCGAAAAGCAGCGCGATGGGGCGGGTAAAGATCCCGACAATCAGCGCGATGCCAAACAAAAACTCCACCACCACGGCGATAATCGCCGCCAGATAGGGCATCGGGGCGCCGTAACCTTCCATGGAGGTGACGGTTGCGCCAAAGTTGGTCAGTTTCATCCAGCCGAAAATGATAAACAGGATCATCAGCAATATTCTGGCCAGCAGAATAACGCCGTCTTTTGAACTATCACCCATTGCTAACTCCTTAGCCACTGATAAACGTTATGTTGTGTTGCTGCTTAAAGCGTAGACCATGTTTACCGTTATTCGAGGTATGGTGCGGCCTGAACGTTGGCATAGGCGGAATTATGGCGCGCAGGCGCTGCGGGGGAGGCGGCCTCCCCGAAAATGGCAATATTGAATGAAGGGCAGGAGGAAAAAAGCGGGGGAATTAGCGCGCCTTCTGCGCAGACAGGATGAAAATCATCGGACGCTCTTTTTCTTCATCCAGCGCCGGGTTGTCGCGGATTTGCTGTGCTGAAGGCCCCCATTCATTCAAATAATTGATGATGAAGCCTTGCTGCACCAGCATATTCAGGTAACTGCCCAGCATGCGATGCTGTTTGATCACCCCTTCCGCCAGCCAGTTGGAAATACGCTCTCCTTCACGCTGGTAGCCGTTGACCGGCCATGATTTTTTTCCGTCCTCGGCGATCAGCCAGCCCTGCCGCTGCGGCGCGGTGTAAATGGGGTGCTCTGCGGTGAAAATAAACCGGCCGCCGGGGCGCAGCGCCTGAAAGACGCGGCTGAACAGCGCTGGCAGGTCAACGATGTAATGCAGCGTCAGCGAGCTGTAAACCAGATCGGCAGACGCCGCCGGCAGCTGTGCCGTTTCCAGATCCTGCTGCTGATAGCGGATACCGGCGTCATTGGTCATGGATTGCGCTTTCTCGAGCATCTTTTGCGACAGATCGATCCCCAGCACTTCGGCGGCCCCTTGCTCACGGGCGTAGCGGCAGAACCAGCCGTAGCCGCAGCCCAGATCGATGACGTTTTTCCCCTGTAGAGCCGGCAGTATTTCACGGATGCTGGCCCACTCCGGTGCACCGTCCAGGCCGTGTTGCGAGCGGCTGAGCTGCGCGTAACCGTCAAAGAAGCGTTGGTTGTCGTAGATATTTTGTGACATGGAATCTCCGGTGTCAGATGTGGTGGTGGTAAATCACTCATTCGTCATAGTAGGCGGACGCATGATTGATTTCCAGCGGGGACGGTCACGGGGCGATTGCGCTACCCGGCTGAAATTTATATAACATCTGTTGCGACACTATGACGTTTCACCTACAGACAGGATGGTTTATGCCGTTGTTTTACCACCGTTTTTATAGGGTTTTATTTGTACTGCTGGTGAGCGTGTGCGCAACGGCGCCCGCCAGCGCCCGGCCGGATTTGGATCGCCGGATTGGCGTTACGGTGGCGGAGCGCGGGACGGCTGACTATGCCTTCAGCGACTTTCGTCTGGCCTCGGCGGATGGTGAACGCCACTACCGCATTCGCATCGCCAAGCCGAAACAGGCCGCCCCGGCGGCGGGGTATCCGGTGATTTATTTTCTGGATGGCAACGCCGTGTTGATGCAGCTTAATGCCGGGCTACTGCAGCGTCTGGCGCAGGCGCCGCATCCGCCGCTGTTGGTGATGCTGTCTTATGATAACGATCTGCGTATTGATGCAGCCGGGCGCGCCTATGATTATACGCCGGCGTTGCCTGCCGGGCAGCGTGGCCACCCGGTGCAGATGGGCCGCTGGCGCAGCGGCGGTGCCGATGCGTTTGCGACGCTGCTAGAGCAGCGCATCAAACCGCAGGTGGCGGCGCGCGTCACCGTGGATCCGCAGCGTCAGACGCTGTGGGGGCATTCATACGGCGCGCTGTTTGTGCTGCATACGCTGTTCCAGCGTCCGCAGTTGTTCCAGCACTATATTGCGGTGGAGCCTTCGCTGTGGTGGGGCAAAGGGCAAATTCTTAAGGAAGCGCAGGCGTTTGTCCGCCAGTCGCCGGTATTGAACGCCCGTCTGCAGCTGTGGGTGGGGCAACAGGCCCCTGAGGCGCAGCCGCATCCAGGGGAGCGTACGTCGCAGCCGGCCGATGTCGCGCGTCAGCTGTCGCAGCGTCTGGACACACTGCCGGGGTTGCGGGCCAGCTATCGCCAATGGCCGGCATTAAGCCACGGGGCGATGCTGGATGCCGCTATTGCGCCGGCGTTGGAAGGGATAGCCTCCGGGCAGTGATCCGGAAGCAGGGAGAATAATTTTAAGTGTTCTCCATATTTATAGTATTAGGTTTGATACTGAATTTAGCATTTGCTAGAGCGTTGATATGTAGTGATGCCGCAAGTGATTCAGCCGGGGTTTATGCCGGTTATTCGCATTGGGCGATATAAGCTTCCTGACTTAAACGGCATGCCAGTTTGCTGACGTTAACGTTCAGACAAAGCGCCACATCTTCAGCAAAGCCCCTTTCTGCCAGTTCCAGCGCCGAGGTGCATTCACCCAGGTCTGATAGACCATACGGGCTGTTTTGACGATATGCTGACGCGGTAGCCCTGGCTTCCGGGGACCATGTTTTTTCCGCCAGATAAGAAATAATGCCGCCGGCGGCGACCAAATCTTCAACCGCAGGGCGCAGCGTGCCATTTGGCCACCGTTCACTGCAGGGTATGACCAGGATGCGCTTAAAATGGCGGCAGGCTCTGGCGGTTGCCGCCATGTTTCTGAAGCAACCGCTGAAGACGGCTGCATCGCTATCCTTGGCGCGAAAAGAGATTGCCGAGCCATTGGGCGAGGGGAGAACGAGCCTGGCGCCTTGTTCGATGTCTTTGAGCGAACAAGGGGATAAGGAATAGCCGTTGCTTTTGAGGCGGCGCTCAGTACTTGCAACGATTGCCCCTTTCTCATTGCCATAGGCGATTGCCGACTCGTCTTTCCAGGGATAGGGATAAACCCTGGCGCCGTTATCCACCGCAAGGCTTATACAGGTTGAAAATGACATCACGTCAACGATGATGATGCAATCTGCCGTCTGGCCAAGTTGTTCGACAGCCTCTATCCCCCACTCAAGACGGACGGAGAACCGTTCTTGCGCATACCAAACCATAGCGGTGTCCTTCTGACTGAATTTATATAGCGTAGCGAAATATCCAAATATAAGAAGTGAACTACTATTGATCCTTTGTCAGATGTTTGTGCTGGAACTGTCGCTTATTTTTAGATGAAAATATCAGCAGATCCGGCGTAGGGATTGCCATTAATGTTGGAGTTTAAAGGATGAGCAAGGTAAGTACGCCGGAAATGCGTATCGTCTGGCTGGCGGCGCTAATTCAACTGGTCAATGCGCTGGACTTTATGATGGTGATGCCGCTGGGGCCGGATCTTTCGCGAGAGCTGGGGATTTCACCCACCTATATCGGCTATCTGGGCGGGGGTTATACGCTGGCGGCGGCACTTTCCTCGCTGTTATGTGCGAAGTTTATTGACCGGTTCGATCGTAAGTCTGTCGCGCTGGTGGCGTTATTAGGGCTGTCGGCGGCGACCTGGGCATGCACGCTGGCCTGGAATATGGAAAGTTTGTTTATCACTCGCCTGTTGGCAGGAGTTTGCGCCGGCCCGGCTACGTCGATAGCTTTGGCCATCGTAGCCGATGCGGTGCCACAACAGCAGCGTGGCCGGGCGATGGCTATCGTGATGGGCGCTTTTTCACTGGCGGCAATTGCCGGCGTTCCGTTGGGGCTGGAACTGGCGATGCGCTACGGGTGGAGCGCGCCTTTTTATATCGTCAGCGCTTTGGGCATGTGTGTCTTGGTGGCGGTGTACGCAAAATTGCCGACGATGACGGCGCATCTGCAGCAGCAACAGCCGTCGTTTTCCTTTGTCAAAATGCTGAGGCGTCCGGTGGTGTTGAACGCCTTTGCGGCGATCGGGCTGGCGATTTTCAGCACGTTCCTGATCGTGCCTAACGTGGCGACCTATTTCCAATTCAACCTGAGCGTACCGCGCAGCGACATGAGCTATTACTACGTGACTGGCGGTATTTTTAGCCTGTTGGCGATGCAGTTTGGCGGTCGCCTGATTGATAAGCTGGGGGCCATGCGCATGACGCTGATAATGGGGCTGTTGATCCTGCTGGTGGTGTGGGATGGCTTCTTACATACGCCATCGATGACGCCGATCGTGATTTTCACGCTGTTTATGGCGGTGACCGCGACGCGCACTATTGCCGTGGCGGCGGTAAACAGCCAGGTGCCCGAGCCCTGGGAAAGAGCGGGCTTTATGTCCTTACAAAGCGTTTGCCAGCATATCTTCAGCGGCCTGGCGGCGGTCGTATCTTCAATGATATTAACCAACGTGGATGGGCGGTTGGGCAATGTCGACCAGCTGGCCTGGCTGACGATGGCCCTGACGGTGATTCAGCCGCTTTTCCTGTTTATGCTGTTGAAGCGACTGCGTGCGGCGCCGGAGTTGGAGGAAAAGCCGGCTGGTGAATAAAAAGAGAAGGGCGCTGTGGTTTATCCGGAATAATGTTGGAGGCATTAATTATTGTGGGTGCTACGGCGTTGAAGAGTTAATGCATGGAAAATAAAACTGTTGTGGCTCGATATGTTAGGTGTACTACTATTGAAATAGGGGGGTGTTATTGGTGATATATTTACCTATTTTATCATTCCAGACGTTTTTTCGATAGAATTGGCTTTGTGAAGCGTTTTGATATTATTGGTTTAATCGTTAATATAATTAAGCTTGGTGTGTAACTTTATCATGACTAACACTGAATATTGCTATCCTACTCTTTCTCAGCTTATCGACTTTGTACGTGATTTTACAGGGAGTCGCCGTGCTTCTATCACTGCGCAGACTTATCTTGAAGAAGATCTAGGCATTACCGGCGATGATGGTGCGGAGCTTTTGGAGGAGGTCGCACAGAGGTTTGGAATAGTCCTGCATACGGATGAAGACGGTTACCGGACTACATTCTCGCTGGGGGAGAACGAATATCTTTTCCATTCCGAAGGGTTTGATCCGCTTTGTATTGGACGGTTGATAGGTTGGCTGCGTAATAAGCCTCGTCCTATCATCCGCGATCTGACAGTAGGGGCGTTACATGATGCACTGGTTGCTGCTCATAGAAAAAATAGCGGATCTACTACATCGAGTACAGAGTATTAACATTTATCACTTTGGCTAGTTTTATCTTTATAATAGCTTTGAGTTACTCATTGCCATGCCCGAGTTTCAAATTAAAAATAGAATGGCTATCTATCTTTTTCCAGAGTATGACTTTTATGGTTGGATGCTTCCATCGTTGGCATGCGTGATTGGCCTTCATTATGTTAGGTGTCTGGGGATTACACGCACTTTTCTCGACATCCGAACGGATGATCTTGCGATTGAGGACACAAAAAAGCCCGCAGGCTGAGCTTGCGGGCTTTTTTGTCATTATCACCGGGTCTATCTGGTATCACCGGCGACCTATTTGGTGGAGCTGGGGGGATTTGAACCCCCGTCCGAAATTACTACACCGTCGGCACTACATGCTTAGTCCAATCTTTACATTCGCCGGCCAGCTGCGGATGGACACGCTACTGACAAACTAGCCTGATTGGATTTAACGCTTCAGCCCCAGGCAGGACATCCACGCGATCTCTTTTGGGTTTGACCTCTCTTGATCCCCGTCCTAAGAGCGGAGGCTAGGGAGAGAGGGCTCTGAGCAGGTTATTAAGCTGCTAAAGCGTAGTTTTCGTCGTTTGCGACTATTTTTTTGCGGCTTTTTACGAGGCCAACCGCCCCTCGGCATGCTCCTTGGGCTTCGCAAATCCCGTCGAATCCAGAATCAGCCCCAAGTAACTGTCAGGCAGTATATCAGAAGTTTACGCTGCTATGCCAGCGGCTTAACGATTTGCGTTCTTCATGATACGGGCTTTCGCCGTCTGCCATTCGCGATCTTTGATGTTATCGCGCTTGTCGTGCTCTTTTTTACCCTTGGCAACGCCGATCTTCAACTTGCTCCAGGCGTTTTTCCAGTACATGGAAAGGGCGACGACGGTGTAACCGTCACGGTTGACGCGGCCAAGCAGCGAGTCCAGCTCGCGTTTTTTCAGCAGCAGTTTACGGGAGCGCGTTGGGTCGCATACCACATGTGATGAAGCCACGTTCAGTGGCGTGATGGTGGCGCCGAACAGATAGGCTTCACCGTCACGGAACATCACGTAGCTGTCACTGATATTGGCTTTGCCAGCACGCAGCGATTTTACTTCCCACCCTTGCAGAGACAGGCCAGCCTCGAGCTCTTCTTCGATGAAGTACTCGTAGCGGGCGCGTTTGTTCTGCGCAATGGTGGCTGAGCCGGGTTTGTATGCTTTTTTCTTTTTCATAAGGTGCTCATTATACTGGATGCCACAGCGAAAGAAATCCTTTAGCGTTCAACGTCTGCGCAATTTTTTTGCGTTAGCGGGCGTCTGCCCGCGTAGCAGATTTTTTGTCTGACGCCAGATAAATGTTATTATCTGTTCGATTTATGTTGCTCAGGAAATGATATGCCCCAGATTAGTCGATCTGCGCTGGTGCCGTTTAGCGCTGCGCAGATGTACCAGTTGGTTAACGATGTTCACGCCTATCCCGAGTTTTTACCGGGCTGCACCGGCAGTCGGGTACTGAATGCGACGGACAGTGAGATGACCGCCGCCGTGGACGTAGCCAAAGCCGGTATCAGCAAAACTTTTACAACGCGTAATACACTGCAGGATAACCATCGTATCAACATGCAACTGGTTGATGGCCCGTTCCGCAAGCTGATGGGCGGCTGGCAGTTTACGCCGCTCAGCCCGGAGGCCTGCAAGGTTGAACTGCATCTGGACTTTGAGTTCACCAACAAACTGATCGAACTGGCGTTCGGTAAGGTGTTTAAAGAGCTGGCCAGCAATATGGTGCAGGCTTTTACCCAGCGCGCCAAAGAGGTTTACAGTGTCTGAGATACGCGTAGAGGTGGTTTATGCGCTGCCGGAACGTCAGTATCTGCGCCAGGTTAAGCTGGCGGCAGGCAGTACGGTCGAACAGGCGGTTATAGCCTCCGGACTGCTGGAACTCCGTAAGGATATCGATTTAGCGACCAACAAGGTCGGCATCTATAGCCGTCCGGCCAAGCCGGGCGATGTGCTGAATGATGGCGACCGGGTGGAGATTTACCGGCCGCTGATTGCCGACCCGAAAGAACTGCGTCGGCAACGCGCGGAGAAAGCAAAAAAATAAGGCGCTATCAGCGCCTTATTTTTTGAACCTCACCTGCCGAGTTGCAGCCTGTGACTGTCATACAAGATTAACCGACTCTTGTATGGGCCGGCGGGCGGCCCGTAATTACTTGCCGGTCAGCGCCGGTTTATTCTGGATATCCGTCAATACGCCGGCGCTATCGAAGGTCAGCGTCAGCGTCTGCTGGGTGATCTTCTCGTGGCCAGGCTGTTGGCGGAACACGTAGTACCAGGTCTGCGTGCCAAACGGGTCTTGCAGCATTGGCGTACCCAGAGTGTAGGCGACCTGCTGCTGGGTCATACCTTTGTGGATTTTGCCCACGTCGGCGGCTGTCAGGTAGTTCCCCTGATTGATATCAGGGCGATAAACGATTTTTTCGAAAGTCGAGCAGCCTGCAGTCAGCATCACAAGAACCACAGCGGCAGCAGTCAGCATTTTACAGCGCATAGTAATCATATTCCTTTAGGGCATAGGATGCCGATGATAATAGACCTTGCGGCAGTTGGAAACCTTTATACCCTTCAACTTTCAAGCGGCTGCGGCGATAGCCGTGCATTTTGACTCGGCAGGGCGGGGCATCGCCGCCCCTCAGGCCTGTCGGGCGGTCGGTATGCAGCAAGTTGAAATCGTTCAGGTTTACAGCGCTACATTCAGACCGCGAGAATATGAAAAAGTTGAGTTTTTTACGCCGCCAGCAGCTCTTTTGCGTTAGCCAGCGTATTCCGTGTGACTTCGCTGCCGCCCAGCAGGCGCGCCAGTTCTTGCAGGCGTGCGCGTTTACCCAGCGGCGACATCTGCGTCTCTGTCGCTGTGCCGTCGGTCTGTTTGCTGACGAAGAAGTGCTGATGTCCGCAGCCGGCCACCTGCGGCAGGTGGGTAACGCACATCACCTGGGTGGACTCGCCGAGTTGGCGCAGCAGGCGACCGACGATGGCGGCGGTTGGGCCGCTGATGCCGACGTCTACCTCATCGAAAATCAGCGCCGGCGTTTCCATCTTACGCGCGGTAATCACCTGAATCGCCAGCGCAATACGCGACAGCTCGCCGCCGGAAGCGACCTTCGCCAGCGGCTGCAGCGGCTGGCCGGGGTTGGTGGAAACGCAGAACTCAACGCGGCTTGCGCCCTCGGCGCCCAGATGTTCAGGTTCGAAATGTACGTCGATGCTGAACTGGCCGTGCGGCATTGACAGCGCATGCATGCTGTCGGTGATCAACTGGGTGAGTTCGGCGGCATAGTGCCGGCGCTGTTGGTGTAGGCGCTCCGCCAGCGCCATCGCCTGCTGATGGTGTTGGGTAACCGCTTCGTTCAGCTGTTGGTGGTCGCTTTCATACTGGGCCAGCAGTTCCTGCTCTTCCAGCAACTGCTGATGCAGGGTCGGCAGCTCTTCCGGCGTGACATGATGTTTGCGCGCCAGCGCTATCTGGCGTGAAATGCGCTGCTCCAGTTCATACAGGCGGTTGGGGTCGAGATCCATGCGTTCGGCATAGTGGCGCAGTTCGTCGCCGGCCTCGCTGATTTGAATCGACGCCTCTTCCAGCATATCCAGCAGGCCGGCAAGTTTGTCATCCATGCCGATAAGCTCCAGCAGCAGGTGTTTGACGCTGTGCAGCTGGCTCAGCATGTTGTGTTCGTCGCTATCGGCCAACAGCTGCAGCGCCTGCTGGCTGAGCGTCAGCAACTGGCCGCTGTTGGCCAGGCGTTTGTATTCCGTATCAATCTGCTCAAACTCGCCGCTTTGCGGCGCGAACTCGTTCAGCTCTTTCAACTGGTACTGCAGCAGTTGTTTACGCGCTTCGCGTTCGATGGATTGCTGCTGATGGTGCGCCAGCTCACGGCAGCTTTGGTGCCAGCGCTGATAGGCCTGGCGCATCTCCGTCATCAGTTCCGCTTCGCCGGCGTAGGCGTCCAGCAGTGATTTTTGGTGTTCCGGTTTCAGCAGCAGCTGATGTGCGTGCTGGCCGTGAATTTGGATCAGACGTTGGCCCAGCTCGCGCAGCTGCGACAGGGGCACGGAGGTGCCGTTGATAAAGCCGCGTGAGCGGCCATCGGCGCCAATCACCCGGCGCAACAGGCATTCGTTGCCGTCGTCCAGATGATTTTGCTCCAGCCACTCGCGGGCGGAAGGGGTGTCGGCCAGGGAAAAGCGTGCGCACAGGTCGGCGCGGGAGGCGCCCAGCCGGACCGCATTGCCGTCGGCACGGCTGCCGAGACACAGGCCCAGGGCATCAATCGCAATCGACTTACCGGCGCCGGTTTCACCGGTAATCGCCGTCATACCCGGTTGAAAGTCGATCTCCAACTCACGAACGATAGCAAAATTGCTGATGGTTAATTGCGACAGCATGGGAACCTTCCTGTGTATAAACACATAACTGTAATTTCATACAGTATAAACTGGTTTTATATACAGTAAAGTAGCTGAGCAAGATTTTAGAACAATTTTTTAGACCAGCCGAGTTTGGTGCTTAACGTATTGAAATAGCTGTAATCCTTTGGATGAATAAGATTCAGGTGGAAATCACTACGACGAATGAGCACCTCTTCCCCCTCCTGGATAGGCAGGGCGATCTGGCTGTCGCAACTGATTTCCAGATCGCTGCTGACGTGAGAAAACTTCAGCCGAATGGTGCTGTCGCCGTTAATGACCAGCGGGCGGGCGGAGAGGGTATGCGGGAACATCGGCACCAGCGCGATGGCTTCCAGCGACGGCGTCAGTATCGGGCCGCCGGCGGACAGTGAATAGGCGGTAGAACCGGTCGGCGTGGCGATAATCAGGCCGTCGGAGCGCTGGGAAAAAGCAAAGCGGTCATCGATATAGACTTCGAACTCGATCATGTGCGCCACTTTGCCGGGGTGCAGCACCACTTCATTGATGGCGGTGCTGATGCGGTATGGCTGCTGCTCACGCTGGACGATCGCCTCCAGCAGAAAGCGCTGCTCGTTGATGTATTCGCCTTCCAGCACGTCGGCCAACTGCTGCAGGGCATTGTCCGGGTCCAGATCGGTGAGGAAGCCGAGATTGCCGCGGTTGACGCCGATGACTTTAATCTCGTAACGCGCCAGCACCCGCGCCGCGCCGAGCATGTTGCCGTCGCCGCCGACCACCACCGCCAGGTCGGCCTGCTGGCCGATTTCCGCCAGGCTGCCGGTTACCGCTTCTTTCAGCCCCAGATCCTTGGCGATTTGTCGTTCAACCATCACGTTGTAGCCGCGGGCGACCAGCCAGTGGAACAGCATCTCGTGCGTTGCCAGCGCCGACGGGTGACGCGGGTGGCCAACAATGCCAATGCAGTTAAATTTTTTATTCATTGTTGCGTTTTCCCTCACCGGAGCCAGATTATGTCTTACATTGTGACCGGTTGACTTGAAACCCCGGTTTTGATCCCCATAATAAGCCAAGTTGCGGGATTAATGCTAAAACGCGGAGATATTCATGAGTAGTAAAGAACACAAGACGCCAAACGAGCAAGTCTCGGAAGAAATGGAACACGCTCAGCACGAGGACGTGCAGCAGGAAGCAGCAGAAGGTGTCGATCTGCGTGACGCACGTATTGCCGAGCTGGAAGCCCAACTGGCGGACGCTCAGCAGCGCGAACGCGAAAGCCAGCTGCGCGCCAAGGCTGAAGTCGAAAATATTCGTCGTCGTACCGAGCAGGATATTGAAAAGGCGCATAAATTCGCCCTGGAGAAATTCTCTTCCGATCTGCTGCCGGTAATCGACAACCTGGAGCGCGGGCTGGAGCTGGCGGACCGTAATAATCCAGAGCTGGCGGCGATGGTCGAAGGTATCGAACTGACGCTGAAATCCTTGCTGGACGTGGTGCGTAAATACGGTATCGAAATTGTCGGCGACGTGAATGTGCCGTTCAATCCGGATGTGCACCAGGCGATGAGCCTGATGGAGTCTGCCGATCATGAACCGAACCAGGTGATGATGGTGATGCAGAAAGGCTATACGCTGAACGGTCGTCTGTTGCGCCCGGCGATGGTGGCAGTTTCCAAATAATCGTTGCCTGTATGATGCAATAGATAAAGAAAAGGCACCCTCGGGTGCCTTTTTGCCGTCTGGCTTATTGCTGCGGTAAATGCGGCATCCAGTCGATCGGCGTTAGCCCCTGCTGTTCCAGCAGTTGGTTGGCTTGCGAGAAGTGCCGGCAGCCAAAGAAGCCGCGATGGGCGGAAAGCGGCGACGGATGCGGCGCTTTCAGCACGTGATGACGCTGACGGTCGATAAAATTGCCTTTCTTCTGCGCGTGTGAGCCCCACAGCAGGAACACCACGCCTTCGCGGTTTTCATTCAGCGCGGCGATGACCTTATCGGTAAAGGTTTCCCAGCCCAGATTGGCATGCGAGTGCGCGTTTCCTCTCTCCACCGTCAATACGGTGTTGAGCAGTAGTACGCCCTGTTCCGCCCAGCTTTGCAGGCAACCGTGATCGGGGCGCTCGAAGCCCGGAATATCCGTTGCCAGTTCTTTATACATATTCACCAGCGACGGCGGCGCCGGCACGCCGGGAAGCACGGAAAATGAAAGGCCATGCGCCTGATTCGGGCCGTGGTAGGGATCCTGACCGAGGATCACCACCTTGACGTCGGCCAGTTCGGTAAAGCGAAAAGCGTTAAACACGTCTTTCTGCGGCGGGTAAATGGTTTTGCCGGCCTGACGCTCATTGGCAACAAAGGCGAGCGTGTCGACAAAATAGGGTTGCTCTTTCTCCTTGCCAATAACGTCATGCCAGGTGAGGGGAGTGGACATTAACGCTCTCCTTTGTTTTCGTTAATCATTCATCGGGCATAGCTTACCGTTTAGCTTTACGGAGCGAAACCCGCATTTAACATTCCCTGTCACTCAGCGGCGGCGCAGATGGTCTTTGCAGGTTTTGTTGAAAATTTACAAAAATAATTGCCAGTACCGATTGGGTAAATATTGATATAAAACAGAAATTTGCCGTTTTGTAGCGCGTGGGCTTTGGTTGGAAATTGACCTTAATCAAAGAATTACCGGGGTCGGGCTGGTATACAGAACAATAAATGGTTTTACCAAATGACCTAAACCTTGTTCGGGTTATCAATGAAATAAGTTTTTTCGCCCTTGTACGGAGGCAACAACATGATTACCGGTATTCAAATTACCAAAGCAAACAATCAGGCGCTGGTGAACTCTTTCTGGCTGCTGGATAACGAAAAATCAGAAGCACGTTGCGTGTGCGCCAAAGCCGATTATGCTGAAGACCAAATCGTGCCGGTCAGCGAGCTGGGCACCATCGAGTATCGTGAAGTGCCGATGGAAATGCAGCCGACCGTGCGTGTTGAAGGCGGTCAGCATCTGAACGTCAACGTACTGCGTCGTGAAACGCTGGAAGACGCCGTGAAGCATCCGGAAAAATACCCGCAGCTGACCATCCGCGTTTCCGGCTATGCGGTGCGCTTTAACTCACTGACGCCGGAACAGCAGCGTGACGTGATTACACGTACCTTTACCGAAAGCCTGTAATTGTCAGGCGGTTGACTTATCGGGGGAGCCTTGGCTCCCCTTTTTTATGCCCGGCAATCAAAATTTAGACCGGGATCACACTCTGGTATTACAGAACTGCTCCGACCTGCCGATAGCTAACCTGGCGCTGGTTATCAGTGCGATGACTGAACTATCGACAAGGAGTCGGCATGAGCATGTCTTTAAGTTTTACTTCGGCGGCGTTACCTGCCGTATCTTTGCCTGTGGTTCCCGAACGGCGCACGGAGCCGCCCATTCCGGCAGAGCCTGTCGCTGGCGAACGGTTGCCCACGGCGGCGCATCCATCAACGTCGTCACAGAACCGGCAAACGCAGCAACTGCTGCATTCGTTGGTCAATGATGTCGCCGCTGTCGCCTCGTCGGCCAAAACCGATCTGATGCGCGGGCAAGTGCCGCAACAGGGGGACTACACCCTGGCGCTGCTGGCTAAGGACGTTTACAGCCTGGACGGAAAGGGCGTAGAAAATTTCAGCCGCCTGAGCGATGCGGCATTGCTGAGCGCCGGTATTGAGCCTGCAAGCCTGCATGATACGGCATCGGGTTTTCAGGCGGGCATTTACCATGACGGGCAGCAATATGTACTGGCCTTTGCCGGCACCAACGACTGGCGGGACTGGTTAAGCAATGTGCGTCAGGCGACGGGATACGATGACGTACAGTACAATCAGGCAGTGTCAGTAGCGAAAAGCGCCAAGGCGGCGTTTGGCGAGCAACTGGTAATTAGCGGGCACTCACTGGGGGGCGGTCTGGCGGCTACCGCCGCATTGGCCACCGGTACGCTGGCGGTCACCTTCAACGCTGCCGGAGTGTCCGATCACACCCTGAATCGCTTTGGTATCGATCCGGCCGCAGCCAGACAGGATGCGGAAGCCGGCGGTATTCGCCGCTACAGCGAGCAATATGACATGCTGACGTCGACGCAGGAGTCGACGTCGCTGATCCCGAATGCCATCGGCCATCAAATCATTTTGGAAAATAATGATACGCTAAATGGTATTGACGACTGGCGGCCGAGCAAGCATCTGGAGCGCAGTCTTGCCGCGCATGGTATTGATAAGGTGATTAGCTCAATGATGGAACAGAAACCGTGGGAGACAAAGGCCGATGCCTGACAGATTACGCTGGCCAATATTGCTGATGTTATTGATACCGTTAGCAGTATTGGCGTTGTCGGGAAAGGCCGAGGAACTGCAGATGAATCAGCAAACGACGCCGTTTAACGGCCAGAGCTGCCAGCCGCTGGCGCTGGCGGTTGCCACTGGTGATACGGCCCGTATCGCGGCACTGGCGACGCCGGAGGCGCTTGGTGAGCGCGGCGAGCAGGGTATAACGCTGTTGCAGTGGGCGATTTTACGCCAGCAGCCTGGCAGCGTACAGGCGCTGCTGGATGCCGGCGCCGACGTGACGGAAACCGGCATGGACGGCAACAGCGCGCTGCATATTGCGGCGATGGTGGAGGATGCCGGCTATCTGACACAGCTGCTGGCGCGGCAGCCGGTGGTTGATGTGCGTAACGCCGTCAGCGGCGCGACGCCGCTGGCCGCTGCGGTGCTGGCCGGCCGTCCGACGCAGGTGCGCCAACTGCTGGATGCGGCTGCCGACAGCCGTCTGGCCGATCGCGTCGGTGATACGCCGCTGCATATTGCCGCCAGAATCAACGCGCCGCAGGTGGCGTTGATGCTGTTGCAAAACGGCGCGGATGCTGCGGCGGTTAACCGGCAGGGGATGACATTTCAGGCTTATTTCGCCCAGACGCCGCGGCATCTGCAGAATGAAGCCATGCGTCAGGCGCGTCAGCAGCTGGATGATTGGCTGCAGGCGCACCGGCTGGCGGCGCGTTATCGCGTATTGTGAGGAGATAAAAAAACCGCCGGAAGGCGGTTTTTCTGTGGCGTTCGTTATTCGCCGTTGGTTGCCGGTGCGCCTTTCGGCTGGCGGCGTTTGCCGATGTTTTTCGCCTCACGATGGCGAACTTTCACCTTGGCTTTATCCTTGCTTTTGGCTTTGTTCTTGTCGGCCGCGCGCTTGGCCAGCACTTTTTTGGACGGCTTGCCGTTGCTCTTTTCACTCGGCACGCGGGTTTTCGGCCGCAGTTCGTCAATCACGCGCGCTTTCAACGGTTCGTTGAGGTAGCGGCCGACTTTGCCCAGCAGCAGGTGATCGTGAGCCTCGACCAGCGAAATCGCGGTGCCTTTGCGGCCGGCGCGGCCGGTGCGGCCGATGCGGTGCAGATAGGTATCGGCGGTGCGCGGCATATCAAAGTTGAACACGTGGGTGATATCCAGAATGTCCAGACCGCGGGCGGCGACGTCGGTGGCGATCAGCACGTTGACGCGGCCGTCCATCATGCGTTTCACCGCTTCGTTGCGTTTGGCCTGCACCATCTCGCCTTCCAGATAGCAGGTGTTGATGCCTGCTTCCCGCAGCCAGGTGGCCAGCTCATGTACACGCTCGCGCTTGCGTACGAAGACCACTGATTTCTGTACATCCGGCTGCTGCAGCAGATTGATCAGCAGGGCGGTTTTATGCTGCACATCGTCAGCACGGTAGTACCACTGCAGGATTTTTTTACGCTCGCGGCGGGAAGGATCGGCTTCCACTTCCACCGGTTCGTTCAGGATGCGTTCTGCGAATTCGCGGATAGCTTCGCCTTCCAGCGTGGCGGAAAACAGCAGGGTCTGGTTGCGCCAGCGCGTCTCGGCGGAAATAGTTTCGATATCCTGGGCAAAGCCCATGTCCAGCATGCGGTCGGCTTCATCCAGGATCAGCGTTTCCACCGCGCGGCAGTCGAAGTTCTCTTCTTTAATATACTGCAGCAGGCGGCCGGTAGTGGCGACCACCAGATCCTGGTTTTCGCTGAATACTTCCGCGTGGTTCATATAGGCTACGCCGCCGGTAATAGTGGCAATATCCAGTGAGGTATGGGCCGCCAGCTCACGCGCCTGATCGGCGACCTGCATCGCCAGTTCGCGCGTCGGGGTCAGGATTAATACGCGCGGCGGGCCGGACTTCTTGCGGGGGAAATCCAGCAGGTGCTGCAGCACAGGCAGCAAGAATGCGGCGGTCTTACCGGTGCCGGTCGGCGCCGAACCCAAGACGTCGCGCCCGTCCATTGCCGGTGGGATGGCTTCGGCCTGAATAGCGGTCGGGCGGTCGTAGCCTTTATCACGCAGGGCGTTGATCAGGCGTTCATCGAGATCGAGTTCGGAAAAATTGGTTGCTGTCATGGTCTACCTCTACTTGGGGCGCCGATTATAGACGGGTTGGCCGCCGGGTTCATCCTTTTTCAGGCCGGGACTCTTTTACCACTCCGCAGATTGCCTTATGCTACGCCGGTTTTCCAGCCAGGTACTCATTGTGGACAGTCAGTCAAAAGCCAATTTCAAACCGCGTCGCGGCGGTTTTACCTTCAAACAGTTTTTTGTCGCTCACGATCGCTGTGCCATGAAAGTCGGCACCGACGGCGTGCTGCTCGGCGCTTGGGCGCCGGTGACGGCGGTCCGGCGGGTGCTGGATATCGGCTGCGGCAGCGGGCTGATTGCGCTGATGCTGGCGCAGCGTACGGCGGATGACGTGCAGATCGACGCGGTAGAACTGGACGCCGCCGCCGCCGCGCAGGCGCATGACAATGCAGAAGCGTCGCCGTGGGCGTCGCGCATCCGTATATATGAGCAGGATATTCAACAGTTTACTGGGCAGCGGACCGCCAGCTACGATCTGATTGTCAGCAACCCGCCGTATTTTGCGCCGGCGGTAGCTTGCCGCGATCGGGCGCGCGATGCGGCGCGCTATACCGAAACGCTGACTCATGATGTACTGCTGGCCTGCGCCGAACGGCTGCTACAGCCCGACGGTATGCTGTGCGTGGTGCTGCCGTATGACATTGGCGAGGCCTTTGCCGCCGATGCGCTGCAGCGCGGCTGGCATTTGGCGCAGCGGGTGAACGTCAGCGACCGGGCGGATACCCCACGGCATCGTATATTGCTGGCGCTGACGCGCACGGCGCAGACGTGTGCGCACAGCGATCTGGCCATCAAGCAGGCGGAGGGTGACTACACTGCACCGTTCCGTCGCCTGATCACCGATTTTTATCTGTTTTATTGAGCAGGGCGCCGGCGCGCCCTGAGCGCCTTACGGCTGCAGAATGGTAGGAAGCGCTTGCGGCAGCGGCTCCGGATAGTCCAGCGTGTAGTGCAGGCCGCGGCTCTCTTTGCGCGCCATAGCGCTGCGCACCATTAGTTCCGCCACCTGCACCAGATTACGCAGCTCCAGCAGGTTATTGGAGATGCGGAAATTGGCGTAGTACTCGTCAATTTCCTGCTGCAGCGTGTTGATACGGCGCAGAGCGCGCTCCAGGCGTTTAGTGGTGCGGACGATACCGACGTAGTCCCACATAAACAGCCGCAGTTCGTGCCAGTTATGCTGGATCACCACGCGTTCATCCGAGTCATCCACCCGGCTTTCGTCCCATTGCGGCAGTGCCTTGGCCAGCTTGATGGCCGGCAGGCGGCGCACAATATCCTCGGCGGCCGACCAGCCGTACACCAGGCACTCCAGCAGCGAATTAGAGGCCATGCGGTTGGCGCCGTGCAGCCCGGTATAGCTCACCTCACCGATGGCGTACAGTCCGTCCAGGTCGGTACGACCATGTTGGTCTACCATCACACCGCCGCAGGTGTAATGCGCCGCCGGTACGATCGGGATCGGCTGTTTGGTCAGGTCAAAGCCCAGCGTCAGCAGCTTGTCATGGATCATCGGAAAGTGCTGGATGATAAATTCGGCGGGTTTATGGCTGATATCCAGATACATGCAGTCGGCGCCGAGGCGTTTCATTTCATGGTCGATAGCGCGGGCGACAATATCGCGCGGCGCCAGTTCGCCTCGCGGGTCGAAGTCCGGCATAAAGCGGCTGCCGTCCGGGCGCAGCAGATGCGCGCCTTCGCCGCGCAGCGCTTCGGTCAGCAAAAAGTTGCGTGCCTGCGGATGGAACAGGCAGGTGGGGTGAAACTGGTTAAACTCCAGGTTGGCGACGCGGCAGCCGGCGCGCCAGGCCATGGCGATACCGTCGCCGGAGGAGATGTCCGGGTTGGTGGTGTACTGGTACACTTTGGCGGCGCCGCCGGTCGCCAGCACCACGGTTTTGGCGCGGTGCGTCTCCACCTGCTCCAGCTCGCGGTTCCAGACGTAGGCGCCCACCACGCGGCGGGTGCCGGGCAGGCCGACTTTGCTGGAGGTGATCAGGTCGACGGCGTTGCGGCGCTCCATGACGCAAATATTCGGATGTGCGCTTGCTTTCCCCACCAGTGTGGTCTCTACTTCCTTACCGGTGGCGTCTGCGGCGTGCAGAATACGGCGGTGGCTGTGGCCGCCTTCACGCGTCAGGTGATAGCGTTTCTCGCCCTGGGCGTTGGTTTCGATATCAAACAGCACGCCCTGATCGATGAGCCACTGGACGCAATGGCGCGCATTGCCGGCGATAAACTCGACCGCCTCTTTATCACAAAGCCCCGCGCCGGCAATCAGCGTATCGTCAACGTGCGACGCAATGCTGTCCGTTTCATCAAATACCGCGGCGATGCCGCCCTGGGCATAAAAGGTGGCGCCTTCATTGAGCGGGCCTTTGCTCAGCACGGTCACCTTGCCGTGTTGTGCCAGCCGCAGAGCCAGTGACAGGCCTGCAGCACCGCTGCCGACGATCAGTACATCGCTAACATATTCAGAAGATGGTTGCATAACGTATGATGTGTGCAGAAGAAGAGTGAAAATCATGTTAGCCTAATTGTCCGGGCAAATGCCACGGATAGGGCGACATCAACAGAAAAAACAATGGCCGTATGGAACTTTGATTTCCATATGAACTCCAAGCGAGTGCTTGCTCAGGAAAAATGTATGGCTGGCAGTACAATTTCACGCGTGGAGACAGATTTGGGGAGAATTTACCTCGGATGAGCGAGCAGTTAACGGATCAGGTGCTGGTTGAACGGGTCCAAAAGGGCGATCAGAAGTCGTTTAACTTACTGGTGGTACGCTACCAGCATAAAGTGGCGAGTCTGGTTTCCCGCTATGTGCCGCAGGGCGATGTGCCTGATGTGGTGCAGGAGTCGTTTATTAAAGCCTATCGCGCGCTGGAATCTTTCCGCGGCGACAGCGCTTTTTACACCTGGTTGTATCGAATCGCTGTGAATACAGCAAAGAATTATCTGGTTGCTCAGGGGCGGCGTCCGCCGGCAAGTGATGTGGACGCCAACGACGCTGAAAACTATGAAAGCGCCGGCGCATTGAAAGAAATTTCGAACCCTGAGAACTTAATGTTGTCAGAAGAGTTGAGACAGATAGTTTTCCGTACCATTGAGTCGCTCCCTGAGGATCTGCGTATGGCGATCACCTTGCGGGAGTTGGATGGCCTAAGCTACGAAGAGATAGCCGCCATCATGGATTGCCCGGTCGGGACCGTACGCTCGCGTATTTTCCGCGCTCGGGAAGCTATCGATAATAAAGTTCAGCCGCTGATTCAGCGTTAGCGATGGCGGATACAGGAAGGGTATTTAGGCATGCAGAAAGAAAAACTTTCCGCTCTGATGGATGGTGAATCGCTCGATAACGAACTGCTGAGCTCTTTGTCGCAGGATCGGGCGCTTCAACAAAGCTGGCAGAGCTATCACCTGATACGTGACACGCTTCGGGGTGATGTAGGACAAGTAATTCATCTCGATATCGCCGAACGTGTTGCCGCTGCACTGGAGAAAGAGCCTGCTCGTCTGGTTCCTTCGGCGGTGCCTGAATCTCAGCCGCAGCCGGAAACCTGGCAGAAGATGCCTTTCTGGCACAAAGTGCGCCCATGGGCCAGCCAGCTGACTCAGGTCGGGGTTGCCGCCTGCGTCTCTCTGGCGGTGATCGTCGGCGTCCAGCACTATAATCAGCCTGATGCCACGCAGCCGGGTTCTTCGGAAGCGCCGGTGTTCAACACGCTGCCGATTATGGGGCAGCCATCGCCGGTCAGCCTGGGCGTGCCGGCAGACAGTTTCTCAACCGGCAGCGGTCAACAGCAGCAGGTGCAGGAACAGCGTAAACGTATCAATGCGATGCTGCAGGATTACGAACTGCAACGCCGCTTGCATTCAAACCAATTGCAACTTGATCAAGGCACGCCGCAGCAGGCCGCCGTTCAGGTTCCAGGCACCCAGTCTTTAGGAATGCAGCAGCAGTAATGAAGCAACTTTGGTTCTCCGTTTGTCTATTGACGGGCAGCCTGCTCTACTCAAATATCGCCCCGGCGCAGACCGCGTCCGGGGCGTTGTTGCAACAAATGAGCAGCGCCAGCCGTTCACTCAATTACGAGCTTGCCTATATCAGCATCACCAAGCAGGGGATAGAGTCGTTGCGCTATCGCCATGCCCTGGTGGAGCAGCAGGCGCTCGGCCAGTTACTGCATATGGACGGTCCGCGGCGTGAAGTGCTGCAGCGCGGCGACGGCATCAGCTATTTCGAACCGGGCCTGGAGCCGTTTACCCTGTCGGGCGACCATATCGTTGATGCGCTGCCTTCCATTGTGTACGCCGACTTTACCCGTCTGGCGAAATACTATGATTTTATCTCCGTCGGCCGGACGCGTATTTCCGATCGTCCTTGCGAGGTGATCCGCGTGGTGGCGCGCGATGGTTCGCGCTACAGCTATATTGTCTGGATGGATGAAGAGACCAAACTGCCGCTGCGGGTGGATCTGCTTGACCGCAACGGCGAAACGCTGGAGCAATATCGGGTGATCTCATTTGAGGTGGGGGAAGAGGTGCAAAACGCGCTGAGCGGATTGCTGAAAGCCTCATTGCCGCCGCTGATTTCCCTGCCGGCGATGGACAATGTTAAACTGGGTTGGAACACGGCCTGGTTACCGGCCGGGGTCAGCGAAGTGGCGCGCAATCGCCGCAAGTTGCCGAACGTTTCCGTGCCGGTTGAAACGCGACTGTACAGCGACGGCCTGTTCAGTTTCTCGGTCAATGTCAGCCCGGCGGGCAGTGGCGTTGGCACGCAGCTCTATCGCCAGGGGCGACGGACGATTCAGACCGAATTACGCAACGGCAAAGAGATTACCATCGTCGGCGAACTGCCGCCGTCAACCGCCAAGCGTATTGCTGACGGTATTTCCTTCAGGGGATCGTCGAAATGATGAAAGAGTGGGCCACGGTAGTCTCGTGGCAACAGGGCGTGGCGCTATTGCGTTGCGAGCCTAAAGCGGGCTGCGGCAGCTGCAAGGCCCGTTCGGGCTGCGGTGCGCGTGCGCTGAATGAACTGGTGCCGGAAACCGAGCATCAGCTGCAGGTGCAGATTGAACAGCCGCTGGAGCCGGGGCAACGGGTTGAGGTGGGCATCACCGAAGGCAGCCTGCTGCGCTCGGCGATGCTGGTTTATCTGACACCGCTGCTGGGTATGATGCTCGGCGGCGGCGCGCTGCAGCTGTGGCTGGCGACGGACGGCGCTGCGGCACTGGGCGCGCTGTTTGGCGGCGTGGGCGCCTTTTTGCTGGCGCGTAAACTGGCCCACCGTCTGGGTGAACAGGACGCCTACCAGCCGGTGGTGTTGCAAATCGGCCTGCCTCCTACCGCGCTGCGCCTGCAGCCGGAATCCCCTCTGTCTGACTAAATGAACGGCCGCGTCATCGCCGGGTTGCGGTAGGCGGGGATGCGGTTGTTAATCATATGCTCCAGCAACGCAATAAACAGATCGGCGCTCAGCAGTGAATAGTAACGCAGCGTGGCCAGCGTCTGACCCTGGCTGTCCAGTAAATGGATAACTCCGTGCTGCGGCTGGCTGTCCAGCGAGCGGATTTGTTCGATGGCGATATCCCCCTGCGGCGTAACCAGCGTTTTGGCGCTCAGCCGCAGCGTCTGGCCCGGCAGGTGCCGTAATCTGCTGCCAAGAAGCCAGGTTAGCCAGCGGGTTCTGCCGGCAATATAGTTAAAGGCCAGCTCCTCTCCCTGATATAACGCATTGAGGGCCACCGGGCCGCGCAACAGGATCTGCTGGTTGATGATGGTGTCACGCAGCGCCCAGGCGTGTGACACATTGCTGAATACCGTACACCAGGGCTGATCGGCGGCGGTACGGAACGCCATGGCTTCGCACAGCCCGCCACACAGGTTGCCCAGCAGCGGCACGCTGCGGATGCGATAAATATCGACGATCTTCTCAAACGGGATAAAGCGTTCCTGGTGGTTATGGCTATTGAACACTCTGACGCCGTGTTCATACAGGCGATAGGTCTGCGTCGGGCGCAGAACATGACGCAGCGCCAGCAGGATACACGCCAGTAATATGGTTACCGCGCCGGTTTGCAGCAAGGTCAGTATGCCGCGCTCTTCCATATTGCTCATCAGCGGCAGCATTAGCAGCGCGCCGCCGATGGTTAACAGCAGCGCCGCCGCTGCCAGAATGCCCCAGTTGACCTTTGAAAAATCGTGCCGGCTCAGCATCTGCCCTTTATCGATCATACGCACCTTCCAATCAATCTACAGAGATATGCTGGTGAACTCCGGCGGGCTTGCCGATGTAGTGCCCTGATTTCATCATTTTATACGGAGCTCACCCTCTTTCTATCGAGGTGCGGACGTCAGGTATATGGGTTTTTTCCTAAAGCGCGAAAGTGGATAATTAACTGATATTAAGGTTGTTTTTTTGAGGGTTTAAGAGTGGGTTGATTGCACGGCGGTGCATTATGTATTAAGGGCTGGAGCGGTATGCGTTTTTACCGGCCTTTTCCCGTCCGGGCAAAATGTTTTTCCGATTAACATTTGTTTTCATCCATGGCTGGCACCTGCCCCATTAAACAGCGCATAATAGAATGTTTTCGCTGCAGCGATCGCTAGGTTTTCGCTGTTACGGCATGTAGAATGCAGCGATTCAGGCGAAAGACGGCCTAACCCAACTCACTGTCGCTTTAGGTCCATGCGGGTTTCCATAGGCGAGTAATTCAGAAATACCAAGGCAGAAAAACTTTTATAATGAAGCATATACGAAATTTCTCCATTATTGCCCATATTGACCACGGTAAATCGACGCTGTCGGACCGTATTATCCAGATTTGCGGCGGCCTGACCGACCGTGAAATGGCCGCACAGGTGCTGGACTCCATGGATCTGGAGCGCGAACGCGGCATCACCATCAAGGCGCAGAGCGTCACGCTGGATTATAAGGCGCCCGATGGTGAAACCTATCAGCTGAACTTTATCGATACCCCGGGCCATGTCGACTTCTCTTATGAAGTTTCACGCTCGCTGGCGGCCTGTGAAGGCGCGTTGCTGGTGGTTGACGCCGGGCAGGGCGTAGAAGCACAGACGCTGGCCAACTGCTATACCGCCATTGAAATGGATCTGGAAGTGGTGCCGGTACTGAACAAAATCGACCTGCCGGCTGCCGATCCGGATCGTGCGGCGCAGGAGATTGAAGATATCGTCGGCATCGACGCTGCCGATGCGGTGCGTTGCTCCGCGAAAACCGGCGTCGGCGTGCCGGACGTGTTGGAGCGTCTGGTGCGCGACATTCCACCGCCGGAGGGCGATCCTGATGAGCCGCTGCAGGCGCTGATCATCGACTCCTGGTTTGATAACTATCTTGGCGTGGTATCGCTGGTGCGGATTAAAAACGGCACCATGCGCAAAGGCGACAAGATCAAAGTTATGAGCACCGGTCAGATTTATAACGCCGACCGCCTGGGGATTTTCACCCCGAAACGCGTCGACCGCGACGTGCTGAACTGCGGCGAGGTAGGCTGGCTGGTCTGTGCGATTAAAGACATTCTGGGCGCCCCGGTGGGCGATACCCTGACCACCGCGCGCCAGCCGGCGGAAAAACCGCTGCCGGGCTTCAAAAAAGTGAAGCCGCAGGTGTATGCCGGCCTGTTCCCGATCAGCTCTGACGATTATGAAGCCTTCCGCGATGCGCTGGGCAAACTGAGCCTGAACGATGCCTCGCTGTTCTATGAGCCGGAAAGTTCCACCGCGCTGGGCTTTGGTTTCCGCTGCGGCTTCCTCGGCCTGTTGCATATGGAGATCATTCAGGAGCGTCTGGAGCGTGAATACGGTCTGGATCTGATCACCACCGCGCCGACGGTTGTCTACGAAGTGGAGACCACCGGCGGTGAAACGGTATATGTCGACAGCCCGTCCAAACTGCCGCCGCTCAACAATATTGCCGAGCTGCGCGAGCCGATCGCCGAATGTCATATGCTGATGCCGCAGGAGTACCTGGGCAACGTGATTACGCTGTGCGTGGAAAAACGCGGCGTGCAGACCAATATGGTGTATCACGGCAATCAGGTGGCACTGACCTATGACATTCCGATGGCGGAAGTGGTGCTCGACTTCTTCGACCGCCTGAAGTCCACCTCGCGCGGTTATGCGTCGCTGGATTACAACTTCAAACGCTTCCAGGCCTCCGACATGGTGCGCGTCGACGTGCTGATCAACAGCGAGCGCGTGGATGCGCTGGCGCTGATCACCCACCGCGATAACGCGCAATACCGCGGCCGCGAGCTGGTGGAAAAGATGAAAGATCTGATCCCGCGTCAGCAGTTCGATATTGCCATTCAGGCGGCCATCGGCACGCATATCATTGCGCGCTCAACGGTGAAACAGCTGCGTAAGAACGTTCTGGCCAAGTGCTACGGCGGCGACGTCAGCCGTAAGAAAAAGCTGCTGCAGAAACAGAAAGACGGTAAGAAGCGCATGAAACAGGTCGGCAACGTTGAGCTGCCGCAGGAAGCGTTCCTGGCCATTCTGCACGTGGGTAAAGACGGTAAGTAAGAGCGAAGGCTCGATAACAAGGGAGTTTGCATGGCGAATATGTTTGCCTTGATCCTGGCGATTGCCACGTTGGTGACCGGGATCATCTGGTGCCTGGAGCGCTTTAAGTGGGCGCCGGCTCGCCGGGCGAAAATTGCGGCGGTCAACGAACAGACCGACGGCACGCTGGATGACAAGACGCTGGCGAAAGTTGCCAAGCAGCCGGGCTGGGTGGAAACCGGCGCATCGGTTTTCCCGGTGTTGCTGCTGGTCTTCGTGGTGCGCTCGTTTGTTTACGAGCCGTTCCAGATTCCATCCGGTTCGATGATGCCGACGCTGTTGATCGGCGATTTTATTCTGGTGGAGAAGTACGCTTACGGGATTAAAGATCCGATTACCCAGACCACGCTGATTGAAACCGGCCACCCGAAACGCGGCGATATCGCGGTATTTAAATACCCGCTGAATCCGAAGCTGGATTATATCAAGCGCGTTGTCGGCCTGCCGGGCGATAAGGTCAGCTACGATCCGCTGAACAAGCGCGTTACGGTACAGCCGGCATGTGACAACGGCCAGTCCTGCGATAAGGCGCTGGCGGTCACCTATAATCAGGCGGCGCCGAGCGATTTCGTACAAATGTTCAGCCGCAGCGGCATGGGCGAAGCCAGCAACGGCTTCTACAATGTGCCGCTGAACGACAGCGTGCCGCAAGGCGGTATTCGTCTGCGTGAGCGCAACGAAACGCTGGGCGACGTGACGCACCGGGTGCTGACCGTGCCGGGCACGCAGGATCAGGTTGGCGCCTATTACCAGCAGCCGGGTAATCAGCTGGCCGAGTGGGTAGTGCCGGCCGGTCATTACTTTATGATGGGCGATAACCGCGATAACAGCGCCGACAGCCGTTATTGGGGCTTCGTACCGGAGAAGAACCTGGTGGGTAAAGCGACCGCAATCTGGATGAGCTTTGAAAAACAGGAAGGTGAGTGGCCGACCGGCGTAAGATTAAGCCGTATTGGTGGTATTCACTAATTCCGCATGTCTTCCCGTTCTGCCCGGCGCCGTATTAATTTAGTGCGGCGTGAAGCAGGGCGGGGAGATAAACGCAGCATTCTGTTGCTGCTCGTTGTAGAATACCGGGCGATAAAAGTTGGTTCGATTTAGAGCCACTGCAAACGAAACAGCTTTGGAAAGCAGGTCTGTTCCGTATGCTGTAAAGTTTTTGACGCATTCTTGATCTATTGGTAACTCATGAATCCCATCGTAATTAACAGGCTGCAGCGCAAGCTGGGCTACACTTTTCAACAGCAAGAACTTTTGCTGCAGGCGCTGACTCACCGCAGCGCCAGCAGCAAACATAATGAACGTCTTGAGTTCCTGGGCGACTCTATTTTGAGTTTTGTCATCGCCAATGCGCTCTACCACCGCTTTCCTCGCGTAGACGAGGGCGATATGAGCCGTATGCGCGCCACGCTGGTGCGCGGCAATACGCTGGCGGAGATGGCTCGTGAGTTTGACCTGGGCGAATGTTTACGCCTTGGCCCTGGCGAGCTGAAAAGCGGCGGTTTCCGTCGCGAGTCGATTTTGGCGGATACGGTGGAAGCCTTGATTGGCGGCGTCTTCCTGGACAGCGATATTCAGACCGTCGAACGTTTGATTCTTGACTGGTATCGTAGCCGGTTGGATGAAATCAGCCCGGGCGACAAGCAGAAAGACCCAAAAACCCGTTTGCAGGAGTTTCTGCAGGGGCGTCATCTGCCGTTGCCTTCTTATCTGGTGGTGCAGGTTCGCGGTGAAGCGCACGACCAGGAGTTTACCATCCACTGTCAGGTGAGTGGTTTGAGCGAACCGGTGGTAGGCACCGGCTCAAGCCGCCGTAAAGCCGAGCAGGCGGCAGCGGAACAAGCGCTGAAAAAGCTGGAGCTTGAATGAGCGAAGAAACACAATACTGCGGATTTATCGCGATCGTTGGGCGTCCCAATGTGGGCAAATCCACGTTGCTGAACCAACTGCTGGGGCAAAAAGTCTCCATTACCTCGCGTAAGCCGCAGACCACGCGTCACCGCATTATGGGTATCGACACTGAAGGGCCTTATCAGGCGATCTACGTGGATACCCCGGGGCTGCACATCGAAGAAAAACGTGCCATCAACCGCCTGATGAACCGTGCGGCCAGCAGCTCGATCGGCGATGTGGAGCTGGTGATCTTCGTGGTCGAAGGCACCAACTGGACCGACGACGATGAGATGGTGCTGAACAAACTGCGCAGCCTGAAGTGCCCGGTACTGCTGGCGATCAACAAGGTCGACAACGTAACCGACAAATCCAAACTGCTGCCGCATATCGCTTTCCTCAGCCAGCAGATGAACTTCCTCGACGTGGTGCCAATCTCCGCCGAGAAAGGGATGAATGTCGACACCATCGCCGGCATTGTGCGCAAGCTGCTGCCGGAAGCGGAACACCACTTCCCGGAAGATTACATCACCGATCGTTCGCAGCGTTTTATGGCGTCGGAAATTATCCGCGAAAAACTGATGCGTTTCCTGGGTGAAGAGCTGCCTTATTCGGTGACCGTTGAGATTGAACAGTTCGTCGCCAACGACCGCGGCGGCTATGACGTGCATGGTCTGATCCTGGTTGAGCGCGAAGGCCAGAAGAAAATGGTTATCGGCAACAAGGGCGCGAAGATTAAAACCATCGGTATTGAAGCCCGTCAGGACATGGAACAGATGTTTGAAGCCAAAGTGCATCTGGAACTGTGGGTGAAAGTTAAATCCGGCTGGGCGGACGACGAACGTGCGCTGCGCAGCCTGGGCTATGTCGACGATCTGAAGTAACCGCCGATGGACGGCTGGGAGCGCGCTTTCGTCCTGCATGGGCGACCGTACAGTGAAACCAGCCTGATGCTGGATCTGTTTACCGAAGGCCACGGGCGGGTGCGTTTACTGGCCAAAGGCGCGCGTAGCCGCCGTTCCAATCTGAAGGGCTGCCTGCAGCCCTTTACCCCTCTGTTAGTCCGCTGGGGCGGGCGTGGCGAAGTAAAAACGCTGCGCAACGCCGAAGCAGTCTCCCTCGGTTTACCTCTCAGTGGCATGATGCTGTACAGCGGCCTGTACGTTAACGAATTGCTGTCGCGCGTGCTGGAGCAGGAAGCCAACTATTCGGTACTGTTCTTTGACTACCTGCAGTGTCTGCAGGCGCTGGCGGCGGCAGACGGTTCGCCGGAACATGCGCTGCGGCAGTTTGAACTGGCGCTGTTGCATCATCTGGGTTACGGCGTGGATTTTCTGCACTGCGCCGGCAGCGGCGAGGCGGTCGATGACGGCATGACCTACCGCTATCGTGAGGAAAAAGGCTTTATTGCCAGCCTGGTAGTGGATCATTACAGCTTTACCGGCCGCGAACTGCGCGCGCTGGCCGAGCGTCAGTTCCCGGATGCCGATACCCTGCGCGCCGCCAAACGTTTTACCCGTATCGCATTGAAACCCTATCTTGGCGGCAAGCCGCTGAAAAGCCGCGAGCTGTTTCGTCAGTTCGTCCGTAAGCAACCGCATACGCCGGTTGATGACGCCTGACGCCCTTTCTGCTTTTGCCGCTTTCCGCCTGCGTGTAAACTGCGGGAACGAAAATTTCAATCTAAGAGGTTGTCATGGCTGATTTACTGCTCGGCGTTAATATCGATCATATCGCCACCTTGCGTAACGCGCGCGGAACCCAATATCCCGATCCGGTACAGGCGGCATTTACCGCTGAACAGGCCGGTGCAGACGGCATTACGGTTCATCTGCGTGAGGACCGCCGCCACATCACCGATCGCGACGTGCGTATTTTGCGCCAGACCATCCAGACGCGGATGAATCTGGAAATGGCCGTGACCGACGAGATGCTGGACATCGCCTGTGAACTGCAGCCGCACTTCTGCTGCCTGGTGCCGGAAAAGCGTGAGGAAGTGACCACCGAGGGCGGGCTGGACGTCGCCAGCCAGTTGGACAAAATGACGCTGGCGGTTGAGCGTCTGACGCAGGCGGGCATTCAGGTTTCGCTGTTTATCGACCCGGATCATCGCCAGATTGATGCGGCGGTGGCGGTGGGCGCGCCGTACGTTGAGATTCACACCGGCGCCTATGCCGAAGCGCAGGGTGAGCTGGCGGTAGAGGCCGAACTGCTGCGCATTGCGCAGGCGGCGCGCTATGCGGCGGAAAAGGGTCTGAAGGTCAATGCCGGCCACGGTCTGACCTACCATAACGTGCAGCCGATTGCCGCGTTGCCGGAAATGCATGAGCTGAATATCGGCCACGCCATTATCGGGCAGGCGGTGATGAGCGGCCTGGCAGACGCGGTTGCCGAGATGAAGCTGCTGATGCGGGAAGCGCGTCGCTAATGGCGGTACTTGGGCTTGGCACCGATATCGTTGAAATTGCACGTATTGAAGCGGTGGTTGAACGCAGCGGCGATCGGCTGGCGCGGCGCGTGCTGAACGCGGCCGAATGGGCGCTCTATCAGCAGCATCAGCAACCGGTGCGTTTTCTGGCCAAGCGTTTTGCCGTCAAAGAGGCGGCGGCAAAGGCGTTCGGCACCGGTATTCGCAACGGCCTGGCGTTTAATCAGTTCGAAGTGTTTAACGACGGATTAGGCAAGCCGAATATTCGCCTGCATGAACGGGCGGCGGAGCTGGCGCAGGAAATGGGTGTGACGAACATCCACGTTTCACTGGCCGATGAGCGCCGTTATGCCTGCGCGACGGTGATAATCGAAAGCTGATGACGATACGGACGCCGCCGGGCGCGGCGTCCGTGAATTACAGCCTGTCGGCGTGATGCAGCACCACAAATTTATCCCACAGCTGTTCCTGGCTTTCCGTATGCTGCGGGTCGACCACAATGGTGTTATCAATCGGGCATACCTGCTGACAGGTCGGCGTATCATAATGACCGACGCATTCGGTGCAGCGTTCGGTATCAATCTGGTAAATGTCCGCACCCATTGAGATAGCCTGATTCGGGCACTCGGGTTCACACATATCGCAGTTGATGCATTTTTTGGTAATCAGCAGAGCCATATTAGTAACAATTCCATCTTACATGCCGGGGGGGCGCAGAAGCAGTTTCTGCCGCCGCGCACTTTACCATAAAATCGCTTCTTTTCTGGTTATTTCTTAACCGCGCAGGTGGTTTTCATCAGGCAGATCAACTTTGTCTTCTGCCAGACTATCATAGGCCACCATCTCTTGCCCTGAGTAAACTTGGCGTTGCTTTTGCTGTATCGCGTAGGCTGCCATATCAGGTTGGGTAATGGCGATGCCGGTTTGTTGGGCGAAGATTTGGATGAAATTGAACGCGCTGTAAGGCGTATCTATCTGTCGGTGCTGCGTAGCATTATCGGACAAGATCACCAAAGGCACGTCGTAATTTTGCTTGAATTCACTGCTATGGCGCAGATAGGAGTCTCCGCCGATATAACGCTTGGCCAAGCCGTGATCGGAGAAATAAAACAGCTTGAAAGGGCGCTGTGTCTGCTGCAGTAGGTGGTAGGTCTGCTGAATAAAGTCGTCGGTTTTTCGATAGGTGGAGAGATAGCATGATAGATCCTGGTTTTTAACGCTGAACGTTGGTTCGGCACCATTCAGACGTGCACAGAAATCTGGATGCGATCCCATGATATGTAAGATAAACAGTCCATTATGACTATTTTTTAGCGTATGGGAAAAGGGCGACAGCAGTTGATAATCATCGGTGTTTGACGACAGATAGTCCCCGTGCTTAAGGAAATAGCGCCGGTCGCTGTAGCTGGCGATTTTAGACGCTGGGATATCATAATCGCCAATGAATCCTTGGTTGGAAAACCAGTAGGTCTGTATGCCGGCGGCCTTGGCCAGCGTTACGACGTTATTTGCGTAATCAACCTGTTTACCTTGGCTGAGCGCCAGTGTACGGGGCAGGGACTCGAAGGTATTGGGGGCAGTAGAAATATAGTTGCTGTAAAAGTCGCCGTTAGCCTGGTCGAGAAACGGTGTGGTTGGCAGCGGGTAGCCAAAAAGAGACATATAGTCTCGTCGCATACTCTCCCCGATGATAATGACATAATTAGCCTGTCGATCGGCTGATGGAGTGACAATCCAGTCGGGAGAGGTGGTGCGGGCCATATCAAGCCGTGTGATTTGCTCTTGATAATTTCGATAACTGGTGAATGCCGATAAAAAGTAATCAGTAATTTTTAGTGTATGTAAGTTATTGCTTGCACCATAAACTAAAAAAATGAGAGCTAATAATAACCAATAAGGTAGATTTTTCTTCACCGTAGTAGACGAACGCCAAGCATATCGACTAAGTGATATTAATAGTACGATAACTAAAATTGGTAGTAGATAACACCGTTTCGGCATTGAAAGCAAAAACTCATGTGCCTCCAATATATTGGTTTGCATTAATGCTGAAATTACCGATACTGATGGCTTGCCGTAAATATAACCTATTGGGAAGTATATCGCACATAGGATAAAAAAGGGTATGACGAGAAGATAACGTAATAATGGAACTGATGATAGCGAGGGTAATATTAGCATCATCAGTAGGATGTCGATGATATTTGCGTTATGGTAGCCTAGGGAGTAGGTCAACACAACTGATGAAGTAATATATAGGGCAATAACTAGAATAGTGTGAGGAGTAATACTTGTGCGTGTTTTTCCAGCAATTAATGTGTGCATAGTCATTAAATTAACTTAATAATTTGTGTCCGTACGAAAATATCCCCAAAAGGGGATACGCCTAGCGACCGCGGAATGTATTTGGAATTAATCTATGGCAAGAAATATCTTAATTTATATGCGGTGTAGGTTATTATACGCCTACACCAATTTTTTCATCAACTGTTCGCTATGTTTAATACGTACTCGCGCATGATCCAAATCATGTTGGATTAACGCCATAAACAACAGGTCGGTAAGGGCATATTGGGCAGTGCTGGAGGAAATGGCGGCGCTGCGGGTGCTGGGTTCTTCGGCAATGGTATACAGGCAGTGGTCCGCACGCTGCTGCAGGCTGTTGGGGGAAAAGCAGGTGAGCGCCAGAACTTGTGCGCCGGCCGCTTTGGCTTCGTCGGCGGCCAGATTGATTTCGCGCCGCTCGCCGCTGAAGGAGAGGGCAACCAGCAAGTCTTGCGGGTCCAGCGCCTGCACCGCAGCCAGTTGCGCATGCATATCGGCTTCGGCCACCGCCATCACGCCGATTTTCAGCAGTTTGTAGGAAAAGTCTTTGGCGACCAGACCTGAGGCGCCAATCCCCATCAGAAACACTCGCCGCGCGCCGCGCAGCATGGTTAAGGCCTGGTACAGGCGTTCTTCACTGTTAATATCCAGCGTGGCGCGCAACGCCGCCTGTTTCTCCAGTAAGAGCTTCTCACCGACGATTTTGAGCGTATCGCTGCTGAGAATCCGGTTATGCACGGTCACCACCGGCTCCGACTGCGGCTGTGCCAGCGTTTCGCTCAGCGCCAGTTTCAGCGCCGGGAAACCTTTATAACCCATCTTCTGCGCAAACTTGACCACGCTGGACTGGCTGACGCCGGCCACCTGGGCCAGTTTTTGTGAACTCAGATGGCGAGCCTCTTCGGCGTTGTGCAGCAGGTAATCCGCCAGTTTTCGATCGTTCTGCGCCAGGGCGGGATACATTTGACGAATGCGAAGAAGGGTACTCATGCCGTTATTCCTAATAGTGCCAGTGGGAAGATGTTGCCATAACGGCGCGTTGGCGCGCAGTAAAAATTTTTGTGAGCGCGCCAGTATAAACTAGCAAATAGTGCTCGCTTTGTTGAATTAAATATTCAAATATTATCTTGTATTTTTGAATTAAAAATTCCAGAGGTTACCCAATGAATTTAGGCGCACTCGTATCCGAAACCCGCAATCCAGAGACGATGACGTTGGATGAAATGTCGACGCTGGAGATGGTGACCTGCTTTAACCATGAAGACCGTAAAGTGCCGCAGGCGATTGCGGCGGTACTACCGGAGATCGCTCAGGCGGTCGATTTGGCAGCGGCGGCGCTGCAGACAGGCGGCCGCCTGATTTATCTGGGGGCGGGCACCAGCGGTCGCCTTGGCGTGCTGGACGCGTCCGAATGTCCGCCAACCTTCGGCGTGCCGCACGGTGTGGTCGTGGGTCTGATCGCCGGCGGCCCCGGCGCGCTGTTAAAAGCGGTAGAGGGCGCTGAGGATGACGCAGCGCTGGGGGAGCGTGACCTGCAGGATCTGACGTTAACACCGACTGACATGGTGGTTGGGCTGGCGGCTTCCGGCCGTACGCCTTATGTGATCGGCGCATTGCGCTATGCGCGTCAGTTAGGTTGCCCGACGGCGGCGATCTCCTGTAATCCCGACTCGCCGATCGCTGCGGAAGCACTGGTGGCAATTTCCCCGCTGGTCGGTCCGGAGGCGTTGACCGGTTCGACCCGTATGAAGTCCGGCACTGCGCAAAAACTGGTGCTGAACATGATCTCAACCGGCGCGATGGTCAAACTGGGCAAGGTGTACCAAAACTTGATGGTGGACGTGAAGGCGACCAACGTAAAGCTGGTGGATCGTGCCTGCCGCATTGTCGTTGAGGCGACCGGCGCCGAACGCAGCCAGGCGGAAACTGCGCTGGCGCAGACTGATTTTGAGGTGAAGCCGGCGATTCTGATGCTGTTGGCCGGAATCAGCGCTGAAGAGGCGCTGCGGCGTTTACAGGCGCATCACGGCTACCTGCGTGCAGCGTTGGCGGATTAATGGCTCATTGAGGTGATCAATGGATAAGACGGCGGCACTGGCCCGGCAGATTTTGGCGGGCGTCGGCGGCGAGGGGAACATCCTCAAGCTGGAAAATTGCATGACGCGGGTTCGTGTCGAAGTCAGCGATGAGCGGCGCCTGGAGCTGCCTTTGCTGCAGCGGCTGGACGGCGTGAAGGGATATATAAAGCAGGGTGAACAGCACCAGTTTATCGTTGGACCGGGCGCCGCCGCCAAGGTGGTGGATGAGATGCGCGCCTTGCTGAGTGAGCCTGCTGCCTCTCTCGATGCCGGTGATAACATTGCCGAAAATAAGGCCGCCGCCAAAGCCAAATACGCCGCGCCGATGAGCGGGGTGCTGAAAAAACTGGCTAATATCTTTATACCGCTGATACCGGCATTTATCGCCTCCGGCCTGATTACCGGTATTATTAATCTTTTGAAGCGGCCGAATATCGCCGGCGATATCGCCCTGAGCTACCCGAATATACTTGGCCTGCTGGCGATCTTCGGCAGCGCGGTGTTCGCCATTATGAATATTTTGGTCGGCGTTAACGCGGCGCGGGTGTTCGGCGGTTCGCAGGCGATGGGCGGGGTAATGGCCGGCATTCTTTCCAGTCCGCAGCTGGCGCAAATAACCCTGTTTGGCGAAGCGCTGCAGCCGGGGCGCGGCGGTGTGATCGCTGTGCTGCTGGTGGTGGCGCTGATGTGCTGGCTGGAAAAGCGCCTGCGCAGGCTGCTGCCGGAATCGGTGGAGCTGATTTTAAATCCGCTGCTGACTACGTTGATTACCGCTTCGCTGGCGATTGCGATCCTGCAGCCGTTAGGCGGTTATATTTCCGATGCGATTACCCACGGTGCCAACCTGGCGCTGGACAAGGGCGGGCTGCTGGTTGGCGCACTACTGTCCGGCCTGTTTCTGCCGCTGGTGTTGTCCGGGCTGCATCAAGGGTTGGTGCCGATCCACGTTGAACTGGTGCAGGCGCATGGTGCCAATCCGCTGCTGCCGATTTTGGC
Source organism: Serratia sp. JUb9 (assembly GCF_014298095.1). NCBI lineage: Bacteria > Pseudomonadati > Pseudomonadota > Gammaproteobacteria > Enterobacterales > Yersiniaceae > Serratia > Serratia sp. JUb9. The sequence continues at coordinate 1,268,893 of NZ_CP060416.1, forward strand.
GATGGCGGGCGTAGGGCAGGTTGGTGCAACCCTCGCCGTACTGTTGAAAACTCGTAACGCGCGGCTGAAAAAAGTGATTAAGGGCGCGCTGCCGGTTGGTATTCTGGGCATTGGCGAGCCGCTGATTTTTGGCGTGACGCTGCCGCTGGGCAAACCATTTATTGGCGCCTGCCTCGGCGGTGCGGTCGGCGGTGCGCTGATCAGCTACTGGAAGGTGGCGACGGTGATTACCTTCGGCCTCTCCGGGCTGCCTTTGGCGTTGACTATCGTCTCGGGCAAGGTGATGTTGTATCTGGCCGGGATGCTGATTACGATTGTAGCAGGGTTCATTTTCACCTGGGTCATGGGGTTCAACGATCCTGAGGAGTAGCGTTTGAGTGACCAGTCACGCCAGAAGGCCGAAGAGTCGCGCCGCATCGTGTTCTTCGATCTGGATGGCACTTTGCATCAGGAAGATATGTTTGGCAGCTTCTTGCGCTTTTTATTGCGGCATCAGCCGCTGAATCTTGTGTTGGTGATCCCCCTGTTGCCGTTGGTGGGCGCGGCGCTGCTGATTGCCGGACGCGCGGCGCGCTGGCCGATGAGCCTGCTGCTGTGGGCAATCACTTTTGGCCATTCGGAGGCGCGGTTGCGGGCGCTGGAAGCGCGCTTTGTCGCCTACTTCCGCGCCAAGGTGACCGCATTTCCTGTGGTGCAGATGCGGTTACGCCAGTATCTTGATGCGCATGATGCGCAGGTGTGGCTGATTACCGGTTCACCGGAAAGGCTGGTGGAGCAGGTGTATCAGGATTCGCGGTTTTTACCGCGGGTGCGCTTGATCGGCAGCAGGATGACGCGCCGCTATGGCGGCTGGGTGCTGGTGATGCGTTGCCTGGGGGAACAAAAAGTAACGCAGTTGGAGCAGCGCATCGGCGCGCCGTTAAAATTGTACAGCGGCTACAGCGACAGCAAACAGGACAATCCGCTGCTGTTCTTCTGCGAACACCGCTGGCGGGTAAGTAAAGAAGGCGAGCTGCAGCAGTTGGAATAACAAAAAAGGGCAGGATGCGAATCCTGCCCTTTTTGCTGCTTACTTGCCGGCGCGGTTTACATGGCCGCTTTAAAGATGGCGACAATCTGCTCGTGGTTGGCCTGGATCGGGTTGGTGAAGCCGCAGGCGTCTTTCAGCGCGTTAGCCGCCAGCGTATCGAAGTCTTCTTCTTTCACCTGCAGATCGCGCAGCCCGGCCGGGATGCCGACATCCTGCGCCAGCTTGCGGATGGCTGCGATACAGGCCGCAGCGCCCTGACTGTCGTTCAGGTTGCTCACTTCCAGCCCCATCGCAACGGCGACGTCTTTCAGGCGGCCTGCCGCTACGGAGGCGTTGAACTCCTGTACGTGAGGCAGCAGCACCGCGTTGCAGACGCCGTGCGGCAGGTTATAGAAGCCGCCCAACTGGTGGGCCATGGCATGCACGTAGCCCAGAGAGGCGTTGTTGAACGCCATGCCGGCCAGGAACTGGGCGTAAGCCATATCTTCACGCGCCTGCATGTTCTTGCCGTCGTTCACCGCATCGCGCAGCGACGCCATAATCATGGTTACCGCCTTCAGTGCACAGGCGTCGGTGATCGGGTTGGCGGCGCTGGAGACGTAGGCCTCGATGGCGTGCGTCAGCGCGTCCATCCCGGTGGCCGCCGTCAGCCCTTTCGGCATGCCGGCCATCAGGTGCGGATCGTTAACGGACAGGATTGGCGTGACGTGTTTATCGACAATAGCCATTTTGATATGGCGGACTTCGTCGGTAATGATACAGAAACGGGTCATTTCTGACGCGGTGCCGGCGGTGGTGTTAATCGCCACCATCGGCAGCTGCGGTTTGGCGGAGCGGTCAACGCCCTCATAATCCTTGATATCGCCGCCGTTGGTGGCGACCAGCGCGATGCCTTTGGCGCAGTCGTGCGGAGAGCCGCCGCCAAGAGAGATGACGCAGTCGCACTGATGTTCGCGCAGCAGCGCCAGCCCCTGTTCAACGTTGCTGGTGGTTGGGTTAGGGTGAGTGCCGTTGTACACGCAGCTCTGGATATCCTGTGCGGTGAGCAGTTGTTGCACCTGGGCGACCACGCCGATGTCGTTCAGTACCCGGTCGGTGACGATCAACGCATGGCGCAGGCCTTGCTCTTGCATGGTTTTCGCCGCCTCTTCCAGGCAGCCGGAGCCGATCATATTAACGGAAGGAATATAGAATGTTGCAGCAGCCATTGTGCGCTCCTTGAAATCATTGATTTTATGGCTGCTACGTTACTCCGTTCGGGGGAGGTGAGACATGATCTACCACAATGATTTGGCGAATATTCAGCGTATTAGGGGCGTACACCGGGGAAAGGCCGCCATTCTGCACCCGCTGTGCGGGAGCGAGCGTGCTTTTGCCGGTGACAAAAGAGGAGCGGGAATCGGCTACTGTGTATAATGCCGGCCGCAAAGCGCACGAGGAACGAGATAATGACCGAATATAATGACGATTACTGGATGCGCCAGGCGCTGAAACTGGCCCTGCGTGCGCAGGAAGAAGGCGAGGTGCCGGTGGGGGCGCTGCTGGTGCTGGACAATCAGGTTATCGGCGAGGGCTGGAACCGGCCGATTGGCCGCCATGACCCGACCGCCCATGCGGAAATTATGGCGTTACGGCAGGGCGGCGCGGTGCTGCAGAACTACCGGCTGCTGAATGCGACGTTATACGTGACGCTGGAACCCTGCGTGATGTGTGCGGGCGCGATGGTGCACAGCCGCATACGGCGTCTGGTGTATGGCGCCTCAGACGAAAAGACCGGTGCGGCAGGCTCGCTGGTGGATATTCTGCGACATCCGGGCATGAATCATCAGGTGGAGATTACCGCTGGCGTACTGGCGGATGAGTGCGCCGCGACGCTGAGCAACTTTTTCCGCCTGCGCCGCGAACAGAAAAAGGCGCTGAAGCTGGCGCAGCGCGCGGCCGGCGCTGCGGATTAATCGAGGTTGAGCGCCAGTTTGGCCGGCACCGCCGGGTAGCTCTGCATCATGGCGGTCTGCTCCTGCCGTTCCCGCGCGGCTTTTTTCTCTTTTTCCTGCAGGTATCCCACCAGGCTGACCTGATAACGGCGGATGTTTTCTACGTAGTTATAGGCTTCCCGGCCGCGCGCATAGCCGTAGGTCAGCTGCGGGTAGTAGCGCTTTTGGCTGAGCATTGGCAGGCGCTGTTTCACATCGACCCAGCTGTCCGGATTGCCGCTTTGCATTTTGGTCAGTTTGCGCGCGTCGAGCATATGCCCCCAGCCGATGTTATAGGCCGCCAGCGCAAACCAGATCCTTTCATCTTCCGGCACCGTTTCCGGTATTTTTGCCATCAGGCGCTGCAGATAGAGTGCGCCGCCCTGAATACTCTCTTCCGGGTCGAGGCGGTCGTTCACGCCTAGTCCGTCGGCGGTAGCGCGGGTCAGCATCATCAGGCCGCGCACGCCGGTTGGCGAGGTCGCCAGTGGATTCCAGTGCGACTCCTGGTAGGCGATCGCCGCCAGCAGGCGCCAGTCAAACGCCGTGGCATATTTCTGGAACAGCGGCTGGTAGGTCGGTAGCACCGAATCGATCGCCGACAGGAAAGATTTGGTGTCCACGTAGTCGAAGCTGCCGACATGGCCGAGATATTTCTCTTCCAGCCGCGCCAGCGTGCCGTCTTCCACCATTTGGCTGAAGAAGTCCAGCATGGCGGCATACAGGCTGTCATCGCCGCTGCGTTTCAGGTACCAGGTGACCGGCTCCTCGTCGGCGACGTCGAAGGCGACGGCCAGTTGCGGGTGGATGCGCTGCAGCAGCGCGATGCTGACTGAATCGCCGATGGTGTAGTCCAGTTTGCCGGCGGCCACCTGCTCCAGCAGCTCGCGCGATGTCCGGTCGCTGGATGACTCCCACTGCAGGTCAGGATATTTATCGTGTTTCAGCTGTTTCAGCGTGCTGACGTGGGCGGAGCCGGAGGCCACCGCCAGTTTGCCTTTAATGTCGGCAAAGGTTTTCGGCCGCGCATTGCCCAGCCGGTACACCAGCTGCTGGGAGACGGAGTAGTAGGCCGGGCCGGTACGGGCGCGGCTGAGGCGCTCCTGATTGTAGATCAGGCCGGCGGCCAGAATATCAGCATCATTATCGTCCAGATCGTCAAACAGATCGTTGATGTTTTGATGCGGCAAAACGACCAGTTTCACGCCCAGATAATTGGCGAAGCGTTTCGCCAATTCATAGTCCAGGCCGCTCGGGCCTTTGGGGGTAGTGAAATAGGTTAACGGCGAGTTGAGCGTACTGATGCGCAGCTCTCCCCGGGATATGATCTCTTCGAGTTGCCCGCCCTGACCGCTGCGCCAGGGGATGTTCGGCCAGAGCGCAAGAGCCAGAAGCACGGTGATAACGCCGATGAGAATGTAGTTTAGTTTTTGGTGTTTCAAATAGTTATCTCGCGGCGACGCCTGTCTGCATCGGGCCGGAAAGCATTTATTAGTATGGGGATATCGACAGTATTTGCGGGCATTTTGCGTAACAAAACGCCAGTGTGCAACTTTATTGACACAATATGACAATCAGACGGCAGAATTAGGAATTATCAATAATCACCACGCAAACGGTTTCGTCTGCGGCGCGGATTCTCTATAATGGCGCGCGTTTTCCCCTGTTGCGCCCAATGAAGCGCTGAAATCAGCTGCTTCGAAGACGAGAGAACTTTGATTATGGAAATACTGCGTGGTTCGCCCGCTTTGTCGGCTTTTCGTATTACCAAACTGCTGTCCCGCTGCCAGGACGCACAACTTCCGGTCAGTGATATCTATGCCGAGTACGTCCACTTTGCCGATGTTAGCGCACCGCTAAGTGCCGAAGAACACGCCAAACTTCAGCGCTTGCTTAAGTATGGTCCCTCTCTCGCCGAACATGCCCCTGCAGGCCGCCTGCTGCTGGTGACGCCGCGTCCGGGCACGATTTCCCCCTGGTCTTCCAAAGCGACCGATATCGCCCATAACTGCGGTTTAACGCAGGTGGTGCGTCTGGAGCGCGGCCTGGCGTTTTATATCAGCGCGCCGGCGCTGGACGATGCGCAGTGGCGGCGGCTGGCCGCGCTGCTGCATGACCGCATGATGGAAACGGTATTTGACGATCTGCAACAGGCACAACAGCTGTTTGCTCATCATCAGCCGTCCCCTTACCAGACGGTGGACGTGCTGGGCGAAGGGCGCGGCGCGCTGGAGCAGGCCAACCTCAAGCTTGGCCTGGCGCTGGCGCAGGATGAAATTGACTACCTGCTGAATGCCTTTACCGGTTTGGGGCGCAACCCGACGGATATCGAACTGTATATGTTCGCGCAGGCCAACTCTGAGCACTGTCGTCATAAAATTTTCAACGCTGACTGGGTGATTGACGGCGAACAGCAACCGAAGTCGCTGTTCAAAATGATCAAAAATACCTTTGAGCAGACGCCGGATCACGTGCTGTCGGCCTATAAAGACAACGCCGCGGTGATGGAAGGCTCTCAGGTCGGCCGCTTTTTCGCCGCGCCGGGCAGCGACCAGTATGATTACCATCAGGAAGATGCGCATATCCTGATGAAGGTGGAAACCCACAACCACCCGACCGCTATTTCGCCATGGCCGGGCGCCGCGACCGGCTCCGGCGGCGAGATCCGCGATGAAGGTGCCACCGGGCGCGGGGCGAAGCCGAAGGCCGGCCTGGTCGGTTTCTCGGTGTCCAACCTGCGTATCCCTGGCTTTGAACAGCCGTGGGAGCAGGACTTCGGCAAGCCGGAGCGCATTGTTACCGCGTTGGACATCATGACCGAAGGCCCGCTGGGCGGCGCGGCGTTTAACAACGAATTCGGCCGTCCGGCGCTGCTGGGCTACTTCCGTACTTATGAAGAGCAGGTCAACAGCCACAACGGCGTCGAACTGCGCGGCTATCACAAGCCGATTATGCTGGCCGGCGGCATCGGCAACATCCGCGCTGACCACGTACAAAAAGGTGAAATCACCATCGGCGCCAAGCTGGTGGTGCTGGGCGGCCCGGCGATGAATATCGGCCTGGGCGGCGGCGCGGCGTCTTCCATGGCCTCCGGCCAGTCTGACGCTGACCTGGATTTTGCCTCGGTACAGCGCGATAACCCGGAAATGGAGCGTCGCTGTCAGGAAGTGATCGACCGCTGCTGGCAGCTCGGTGCGGAAAACCCGATTCTGTTTATTCACGACGTCGGCGCGGGCGGCCTGTCCAACGCCATGCCGGAGCTGGTCAGCGACGGCGGCCGCGGCGGGCGTTTCGAACTGCGCGACATCCTGAACGATGAGCCGGGCATGAGCCCGCTGGAAGTGTGGTGTAACGAATCGCAGGAGCGTTACGTGCTGGCGGTGGCGCCGGAACAGCTGGCGCAGTTTGACGAAATCTGCCGCCGCGAGCGCGCGCCGTACGCGGTGATCGGCGAGGCGACCGAAGAGCAGCATCTGACGCTTAACGATACACATTTCGACAACCAGCCAATCGATATGCCGCTGGACGTCCTGCTGGGCAAAACGCCGAAAATGACGCGCGACGTCACCCGGCTGCAGGCGCAGGGCGAGCCGATGGCGCGCGAAGCGATTACGCTGGCGGACGCGGTGAAGCGCGTGCTGCACCTGCCGACCGTGGCGGAAAAAACGTTCCTGATCACCATCGGCGACCGTACCGTTACCGGTATGGTGGCGCGCGACCAGATGGTGGGGCCGTGGCAGATTCCGGTGGCCGACTGCGCGGTGACCACCGCCAGCCTCGACAGCTACTACGGTGAAGCAATGTCGATCGGCGAACGCGCGCCGGTGGCGTTGCTGGACTTTGCCGCTTCCGGTCGTCTGGCGGTCGGTGAAGCGCTGACCAATATGGCGGCGACGGAAATCGGTTCGCTCAAACGCGTGAAGCTGTCCGCTAACTGGATGGCCGCTGCGGGCCACCCGGGCGAAGATGCCGGCCTGTATGAAGCGGTAAAAGCGGTGGGCGAAGAGCTGTGTCCGGCGCTGGGCATCACCATCCCGGTGGGTAAAGACTCGATGTCGATGAAAACCCGCTGGCAGGAAGGTGACGAACAGCGCGAAATGACGTCACCGCTGTCGCTGGTGATCACCGCCTTTGCCCGCGTGGAAGACGTGCGCCACACCGTGACGCCGCAGCTGCGCACCGACAAGGGTGACACTGAACTGCTGCTGATCGACCTCGGCAACGGCCATAATGCGCTGGGCGCTACCGCGCTGGCGCAGGTGTATCGGCAACTGGGCGACAAGCCGGCGGATGTGCGTAATGTCGAACAGTTGGCCGGCTTCTTTAACGCCATGCAGCAGCTGGTGGCCGATCGTGCGCTGCTGGCTTACCACGACCGTTCCGACGGCGGCCTGCTGGTGACGCTGGCGGAAATGGCCTTTGCTGGCCATTGCGGCGTGGAGGCGGATATTCAGACGCTGGGCGCGGATACGCTGGCGACGCTGTTCAACGAAGAACTGGGTGCGGTGATTCAGGTCAGCGCCGATCGGGTCGAGGCGGTACTGCAGGCGTTTGCCCAACACGGTCTGGTGGACAATGTGCACCGCATCGGCCGCGTGCAGCAGGACGATCGCTTTGTGATCAAGAGTGGCGAGCAGCCGGTATACAGCGAAAGCCGCAGCACCCTGCGCACCTGGTGGGCGGAAACCACCTGGCAGATGCAGCGCCTGCGCGATAATCCGAGCTGTGCCGATCAGGAACACCAGGCCAAGCAGAATGACAGCGATCCGGGGCTGAACGTCAAGCTGACCTTTGCGCCGGATGACGACATCGCTGCGCCTTATATCGCCAGCGGCGCGCGTCCGAAGGTGGCGGTGCTGCGTGAGCAGGGCGTCAACTCGCACGTGGAGATGGCGGCAGCGTTCCACCGCGCCGGTTTTGACGCGGTGGACGTGCATATGAGCGACCTGCTGTCCGGGCGCCGCGACCTGCAGGACTTCCACACGCTGGTGGCCTGTGGCGGCTTCTCGTACGGCGACGTGCTGGGCGCCGGAGAAGGCTGGGCGAAGTCCATTCTGTTTAACGAGCGGGTGCGTGATGAATTCACCTCGTTCTTCCATCGTCCGCAGACGCTGGCGCTGGGCGTATGTAACGGCTGCCAGATGTTGTCCAACCTGCGCGACCTGATCCCGGGCGCCGAGCACTGGCCGCGTTTTGTACGCAACCTGTCGGACCGTTTTGAAGCGCGCTTTAGCCTGGTGGAAGTGGCGGCCAGCCCGTCGCTGTTTATGCAGGATATGGCCGGCTCGCGGATGCCGATCGCGGTTTCACACGGCGAAGGTCACGTAGAGGTGCGTGACGCGGCCCATCTGGCGGCGCTGGAGAGCCATAACCTGGTGGCGTTGCGCTTTGTGGACAACGCCGGTCAGGTGACGGAGAACTATCCGGCCAACCCGAACGGCTCACCAAACGGTATCACTGCGGTGACCAGCGCCAGCGGGCGCGCGACGGTGATGATGCCGCACCCTGAGCGCGTATTCCGCACCGTTAGCAACTCTTGGCATCCGGAAGAGTGGGGCGAAGACAGCCCGTGGATGCGGATGTTCCGCAACGCCCGCCGGCAGTTAGGCTAAATCGCGGTTTGAGGCCGGGCCATCTTCGGCTCGGCCAGCGAGATAATAAGGGAACGGTGACGTTCCCTTTTTTAATGCATTGTATTTAAAAGTTTTTATATAAAATGTCGGTATTTTGCGACAAGGGTTATTTAGGGTGTCGTCAAAAGGTGACATTTAACGTATTGATTTATAAGAGTGATAATAAAATTCACTTAAGGTGTCGGGTTTTGGCGACGGCATGGCGAAGAAAGCAGCGCCGGCAGCATGACCATAAGCGGACTGAAAATAGATAATTAAATTTTAATCAAATAAAATCAATACATTATGCTGTGCATCTTAAAGTTGGCACGCTGTGTGCATTAATGACTGCAGTTGCTCATTCAACTTTTTATGACGGCGCCGTCTTGTGACGGACATCTTGCCTCATAAGCCTCCGAATGATGCCAAAGAAATGGTGCCTATCGTCCAACTAAACCGATAATTGCCGCTTACGCGACTTTATCAAGCATCGGGCGACACGTGGAGTGAGGCACCGCCTGTATCCAACTGTGATGAGCTTTTTCATCAATCCCGGATACATTAGGATGCTATTCGTCCTGTTCGATGCCAGCATTTTGCTACATCACCCAGGGGACGAGGCCAACGGGCATCCACATCTTCCTTGCGCTGGGGCGCGATGCCCCAACGTCAATTTCCTTGTTCCCGCTGCGATTTTCCCTTTTTCCTGTGCTATTGCCGTCCTGGATGCCATACCCGGTGAAACTTCACTGTCCGATCCCGCCGTTCAGGCTTTTCTCTTGCTGAAGACTCGGTTAGCATCAGGGCAGACAAGGGACAATGAGATGATTTCGTTGAAAAGATGGCGTTTATTCCCCCGCTCGCTGCGCCAACTGGTGCTGATGGCGTTTCTGTTGGTGCTGCTGCCGTTGCTGGTGCTGGCCTATCAGGCCTACCAGAGCCTCGATCATCTCAGCGCGCAGGCGGCTAATATCAACCGGACGACGCTGGTGGACGCGCGCCGCAGTGAGGCGATGACCAGCGTGGCGCTGGAGATGGAACGCAGCTACCGGCAATATTGCGTGCTGGTCGATCCCACGCTGGCGCGGCTGTATCAGAACCAGCGTAAGCAATATTCGCAAATGCTCGACGCGCATGCCCCAATCCTGCCCGATGAACGCTATTATCAAACATTGCGTCAGCTGCTAACGCAGCTGGCGACCATCCAGTGCCAGAGCAGCGGTCCGGATAAAGACGCCTCAACCCTGCTTGAATCCTTCTCCAATTCCAATGCGGAAATGGTGCAGGCGACGCGGGCGGTGGTATTTTCCCGCGGCCAGCAGCTGCAGCAGGCAATTGCCGAGCGGGGCCAGTACTTCGGCTGGCAGGCGCTGCTGCTGTTTTTGGTCAGCGTGCTGCTGGTGGTGCTGTTTACCCGGATGATTATCGGGCCGGTCAAGGCGATCGAACGGATGATTAACCGGCTGGGCGAGGGGCGGGCGCTCGGTTCCGCCGCGACGTTTAAAGGGCCGCGCGAGCTGCGCTCTTTGGCGCAGCGCATTATCTGGCTGAGCGAACGGCTGGCCTGGCTGGAATCTCAGCGTCACGAGTTCCTGCGCCATATTTCCCATGAGCTGAAAACGCCGCTTGCCAGCATGCGCGAAGGCACCGAGCTGCTGGCGGATGAGGTGGCCGGTCCGCTGACCGCCGACCAGAAAGAGGTGGTGACGATTCTCGACCAGAGCAGCCGCCATCTGCAGCAGCTGATTGAGCAACTGCTGGACTATAACCGTAAGCTGGCCGACGGCCCGTCGGAGCATGAGGCGGTCGCGCTGACGGAGATGGTTGAGCAGGTGGTGGCCGCGCACAGCCTGCCGGCAAGGGCCAAGCTGATTCGCACCGATATCGCGCTGGAAGCGAAAAACTGTTGGGCAGAGCCTACGCTATTAATGCGCGTGCTGGATAATCTCTATTCCAATGCGGTGCACTATGGCAAGGAATCCGGTAACATTTGGATTCGCAGCCGTCAGGCAGGGCAGCGGGTGCAGATTGACGTCGCCAACACCGGCACGCCAATCCCCGAAGCCGAACGAGCCATGATTTTCGAGCCTTTTTTCCAGGGTAGTCACCAGCGAAAAGGGGCGGTAAAAGGAAGCGGACTGGGGCTGAGTATCGCTCATGACTGCATCCGCCGCATGCGCGGGGAGCTGCAGTTGGTTGACGTCGACGATGCCGATGTCTGTTTCCGTATTGAATTGCCACTAACCGCCGAGAACGAATAAATAATGTACACATGGTCTAAACGCGCTCGTCTACCGAAGACCGAACCTTCAACGCGCGCGCAGCAACGTGCTTTGCTCGGCAAACGTCCGCTCTCTTTATTGGGGACGCTGTTTTTTGTCCCGCTGTTGCTGGCAGGCTGCGCCGATCGCGCCGTCAGCGGCGGTTTGGGACAGCAGCCCCAAGAGGCGATTCCTGACGCCAAAGTGGTGGATTACCACATCGCGCCTTGCGACACCCTGTGGCAGTTGGACGGTAAAGAAGCGCTGGAGAATTCCCTGTACTGGCTGCGCGCCATGGACTGTGCCGAACGTATCGGATCCACGCAGGCGCGCGCGCAGGCGAGAGCGCTGCCGGCCGCCAGCTGGGACGGCGTTTTCAAGCAAAGCATTCTGCTCGGCAGCGCCGAGCCAACCCAGGCGGAGCGGCGTCAGATGCTCGATCGGCTTAACGGCTATCGCCTGGATTTCCCCAGCTCTCTGCGTCCATTGCTGCAGCTGTGGCGTCAGCAGCAGCAGCAGCAGGTAGCGTTGGCCGAAGAGCGACTGCGTTACCAGCGTCTGCAGGAAAACAGCGACAACCAGGTCGATGCTCTGCGCCAAAGTCAGGCGCGGTTGCAAAATCAGCTGCAGGAAACCTCGCGTAAACTGGAGAACCTGACGGACATTGAGCGGCGTCTCTCCTCGCGCAAACAGCTGCAGGGCGAGCTGCCGGACAATAACGCGCCGCAGGGCAAGGCCGGTAACGGCGCCTCGGTGCGCAAGACGGCTGAGCCGGAAAGCATACCGGAAAAAGGCACCGCCATTCCCGTCGAGCCTGAAGATACTTACGCGCCACCTGAGGCCAACAAGGAGTCCGACGCGCAATGACAGCACGTAAAGCGGCCAATTTACTTCTGGTTGATGACGATCCCAGCCTGCTGAAGCTGCTGGGCATGCGCCTGACCAGCGAAGGTTTTCACGTTACGACCGCCGAAAGCGGACAGGAAGCGCTGCGCCTGCTGGCGCGCGAGCAGATCGATCTGGTGATCAGCGATCTGCGCATGGATGAGATGGACGGCATGGCGCTGTTTGCGGAAATCCAAAAGCGTCAGCCCGGCATGCCGGTGATTATTCTGACCGCGCACGGCTCCATTCCGGACGCCGTGGCGGCGACCCAGCAGGGGGTATTCAGCTTCCTGACCAAACCGGTCGATCGCGATGCGTTATACAAGGCGATTGACGAAGCGCTGTCGCTGTCGGCGCCGGCGGGCGATGACAGCTGGCGTGAGGATATCGTCACCCGCAGCCCGGCGATGCTGCGTCTGCTGGAGCAGGCGAACATGGTGGCGCAGTCGGACGTCAGCGTACTGATTAACGGCCAAAGCGGCACCGGTAAAGAGGTGCTGGCGCAGGCGATCCACCGCGCCAGCCCGCGCGCCAAGAAAGCCTTTATCGCCATTAACTGCGGCGCGCTGCCGGAACAGCTGCTGGAGTCTGAGCTGTTCGGCCATGCCAAAGGCGCCTTTACCGGCGCGGTCAGCAACCGCGAGGGGTTGTTCCAGGCGGCGGCGGGCGGCACGCTGTTCCTCGATGAAATCGGCGATATGCCGCTGTCGCTGCAGGTTAAACTGCTGCGCGTGCTGCAGGAGCGCAAGGTGCGTCCGCTGGGCAGCAACCGCGATCTGGATATCGACGTGCGCATTATCTCGGCGACCCACCGTGACCTGCCGAAGGCGATGGCGAAAAACGAATTCCGTGAGGATTTGTACTACCGCCTGAACGTGGTGAACCTGAAGATCCCGGCGCTGAACGAGCGCGCCGAGGATATTCCGTTGCTGGCCAATCACCTGCTGCGTGAATCGGCCAAACGGCATAAACCGTTTGTGCGCAGTTTCTCCACCGATGCGATGAAGCGTCTGATGACCGCCAGCTGGCCGGGCAACGTGCGTCAGCTGGTGAACGTGATCGAACAGTGCGTGGCGCTGACCTCGGCGCCGGTGATCGGCGAGGCGCTGGTTGAGCAGGCGCTGGAGGGCGAAAACACCGCGCTGCCGACCTTTGCCGAGGCGCGCAACCAGTTTGAGCTGCATTACCTGCGCAAACTGCTGCAGATTACCAAGGGCAATGTGACACAGGCGGCGCGTATGGCGGGCCGTAACCGTACCGAATTTTATAAGTTGCTGTCGCGCCACGAACTGGACGCCAACGACTTTAAAGAATGATATTTTCAACCCACTAAGCGGGTGTGGATATCCCCCAGCCGATGCGTAAACGGCGCGGTGAAGGGTATACACTCCATGTTTGTGATGCATGGCAGAGCATAAAGTTATGAGCAGATCACTTTCCATTGCGTTGGCCCAGCTGAATTTGCTGGTGGGCGACATTGAAGGCAACAGCGAACGCATGTTGCAAATCGTGCAGGAGCAGCAGAAGGCGGGAGCCGATCTGGTCATGTTCACCGAACTGGCGCTGTCCGGCTATCCGCCGGAAGACCTCCTGTACCGCGATGATTTTTACCAGCGCTGCGACGTGCAGCTGGGCCGCCTGCAGCAGGCGTCCGGCGAGGTGGCGATTCTGGTTGGCCACCCGTGGCGTGAAGAGGGCAAACTGTATAATGCCCTGTCGCTGTTTGCCGAAGGTAAACTGCAGGCGCGCTACTTCAAGCAGCAACTGCCCAACTACGGCGTGTTTGATGAAAAACGCTACTTCCATGAAGGGGATGCCAGCTGCGTCGTCGAGCTGAAAGGCTACCGTCTGGGGCTGCTGATTTGTGAGGATCTGTGGTTCCCGCAGCCGATCGATACGCTGAAAGCGGCCGGCGCCGAGATCGTGCTGTCGATCAACGCGTCGCCGTATAACCGCGAGAAGCCGTATATCCGCAAGACGCTGATGGCCGGCCACTGTCGCCGCACCGATCTGCCGCTGGTGTACCTGAACCAAATCGGCGGCCAGGACGAGCTGATTTTCGACGGCTGCTCGAAGGTGTTCGACGCCGCCGGCAATATGACGCACCGCCTGGCGGCCTTTGCCGAACAGGTCACGCTGCTGCGCTTCAACGAGCTGGAGGTTGAGCCGATGACCGCGCCGGCCGCCGAGCTGCCGCAGCTGGCGCAGATTTACGAGGCGCTGGTGCTGGCGGTGCGCGACTATGTGAATAAGAATGGCTTCCAGGGCGCGGTGCTTGGCCTGTCCGGCGGTATCGACTCGGCGCTGACGCTGGCGATCGCCGTCGATGCGCTCGGCAAAGAAAAAGTGCAGGCGCTGATGATGCCGTTCCGCTATACCGCCGATATCAGCATCGCCGATGCAAAAGAAGAGGCGGAGATTCTGGGGGTGGAATTTGACGTGGTCTCCATCGAGCCGATGTTCGACGCCTTTATGGGGCAGCTGGCGCCGATGTTTGCCGGCACCGAGCGAGACACCACCGAAGAGAACCTGCAGGCGCGCTGCCGCGGCGTGGTGCTGATGGCGCTGTCCAACAAGCGCCGCAGCATCGTGCTCACCACCGGCAACAAGAGCGAGATGGCGGTGGGTTACGCGACGCTGTACGGCGATATGGCCGGTGGTTTCGACGTGCTGAAGGACGTGCCGAAAACGCTGGTGTTCAAACTGTCGGAGTACCGTAACACCGTCTCCTACGTCATCCCGCAGCGGGTGATTGACCGTCCGCCGTCGGCGGAGCTGGCGCCGGATCAGGTCGACCAGGACAGCCTGCCGCCGTATGACATTCTGGATGCTATTCTGGAAGGCTATGTCGAACACGACAAGTCGGTGGCCGATCTGGTGGCGGCCGGCTTTGACGAGGCGGTGGTGCGCAAGGTGATCCGTCTGGTGGATATTAATGAGTATAAACGGCGTCAGGCCGCCGTCGGGCCGCGTATTACCGCCCGTAACTTCGGCAAGGACCGCCGCTATCCGATCACATCCGGCTTTGGCCGCAAAAATTGGTAATTAAGGAATACAAATGAAGAAGATTGACGCGATTATCAAGCCGTTCAAACTGGATGACGTGCGTGAAGCGCTGGCGGAAGTCGGCATCACCGGGATGACGGTCACCGAGGTCAAAGGTTTTGGCCGCCAGAAAGGGCATACCGAACTGTACCGCGGCGCGGAGTATATGGTCGACTTTCTGCCGAAGGTGAAGATTGAGATTGTGGTGGCCGATGATATCGTCGACACCTGCGTGGAAACCATTATGCAGACCGCGCAGACCGGCAAGATTGGCGACGGCAAGATCTTCGTTTTCGACGTGGCGCGCGTGGTGCGTATCCGCACCGGCGAGCAGGACGAAGAGGCGATTTAAGCGATGCGCCGGGCAGGGTAGCCCTGCCCGGCGGCGAACCTTACAGCACCTTATGCGGGCCGAAGCATTCGTAATGCATGCGTTCGGCGTCGACGCCCATCTCCAGCAGCTGTTTGGCGACAAACTGCATAAAGCCGACCGGGCCGCAGAAGTAGTAGTGCATCTGCGGATTCACCAGCGTCGCGCGCAGCGCGCCAAGATCCATCAGACCCTGTGACTGATAGTCACGTCCAGCCACATCATCCTTGCCCGGTTCGCGGTACCAGACGTGACGGCTGAGGTTCGGCATTTCTGCGGCGATAGCCGCCACTTCATCGGCAAAAGCATGCACCTGGCCGTTTTCCGCCGCGTGCAGCCAGTGCACCTCGGCCTGATGCCGTTTGGCGTGCAGCGTATTGAGCATGCCCAGCATCGGCGTCTGACCAACGCCGGCGGAGATCAGCGCCACCGGCGTGGTCGGCGCCACGTCGAGGAAGAAGTCGCCGTGCGGCGGCGCGATATCGATGACATCGCCTTCCTGTGCTTTCTGATGCAGATAGTTGGATACCAGCCCGCGATCCTCGCGTTTGACCGCAATGCGGTAGTATTCGCCGTTAGGGGCGGCGGTCAGGGAATATTGGCGGATTTCCTGATGTTCCAGGCCATCGTCCTTGATATATACCGCCAGATACTGCCCCGGTTTAAAGTCAACCACCTTACCGCCGTCCACCGGCGCCAGAATAAAGCTGCTGATAATGTCGCTCTGCGGCTGTTTCTTCACAATGCGGAACGCGCGGCGATCGCGCCAGCCGCCGTCGCCGGTGGCGCTTTCCTGATAAATCTGCCCCTCGCGCTGGATAAACACGTCGGCCAGTACGCCGTAGGCTTTGCCCCAGGCATCCAGCACTTCCTGGCCCGGGCTGAACATTTCGTCCAGCGTCGCCAGTAGGTGGGTGCCGACGATCTGATACTGCTCCGGCTGGATATTGAAGCTGGTATGTTTTTGCGCGATGCGTTCCACTGCCGGCAACAGCGCCGCCAGGTTTTCCAGATTACCGGCGTAGGCGCAGATGGCGTCGAACAGCGCCTGCCGCTGGTCGCCGTTACGCTGGTTGCTCATGTTGAAAATATCTTTCAGCTCTGGATTGTGGGTAAACATGCGGTCGTAGAAATGGGCAGTCAGTTTGGGGCCGGTCGCCGCCAGCAGAGGAATGGTTGATTGGACGGTGGCGATGGTTTGTTGATCCAGCATGGTCATACTCCTGTATATGTCCGGCCTGCTTCAGGTATCAGGCGGGTCATCAGTTTATCCCCACGGTTTCCCATGTTTTTTGATGGATTGTGGGGCAGCCTTATGGTGAAGTTTTAATGTTGCATTTTAAATGCATCTTATAAGCTTCTTAACAGGTTGTAAATACCCGCTTTTTTGTTGCGTATTTGTTAACTGACGATCCGCCTCACAGAACATGAAAAAAACGCATCGGGCCGATGAGAAAATATCCGTTGAAATACGGGAAGCTTAAATGGATTAAAGCCTTGCGCAGCCTCAAGCCAATCGTTTGCGTAAAAACCTCTGTCAAGGCCTATCCTCAATGGGGGAAAACAGTTTACACTGTGGCCCACAACCCAAAACGGGTGATTTTAAGTTAGCTGATTGAGTCAGGAGATGCCGGATGTTAAAGCGTGAAATGAACATTGCAGATTACGATGCCGAACTGTGGCGCGCAATGGAACAGGAAGTCGTTCGTCAGGAAGAGCACATCGAACTGATTGCCTCTGAAAACTACACCAGCCCGCGCGTGATGCAGGCTCAGGGTTCTCAGTTGACCAACAAATACGCAGAAGGCTATCCGGGCAAGCGTTATTACGGCGGCTGCGAATATGTGGATATCGTCGAGCAACTGGCGATTGACCGCGCGAAGGCGCTGTTCGGCGCCGATTACGCCAACGTACAGCCGCACTCCGGCTCCCAGGCCAACTTCGCGGTGTACACCGCGCTGCTGCAGCCGGGCGACACCATCCTGGGGATGAACCTGGCGCACGGCGGCCACCTGACTCACGGCTCTCCGGTTAACCTGTCCGGCAAACTGTACAACGTGGTGCCTTACGGCATCGACGAACAAGGCCAAATCGACTATGACGACCTGGCCAAGCAGGCGCAGGCTCACAAGCCGAAAATGATCATCGGCGGCTTCTCCGCATACTCCGGCGTAGTCGACTGGGCCAAAATGCGTGAAATCGCCGACAGCATCGGCGCTTACCTGTTCGTCGACATGGCGCACGTCGCTGGTCTGATTGCCGCAGGCGTCTACCCGAACCCGGTGCCTCATGCGCACATCGTAACCACCACCACCCACAAAACGCTGGCGGGTCCGCGCGGCGGCCTGATCCTGGCGAAGGGCGGCGACGAAGATCTGTATAAGAAACTGAACTCCGCCGTGTTCCCAGGCGGGCAGGGCGGCCCGCTGATGCACGTGATCGCCGGTAAAGCGGTGGCGCTGAAAGAAGCGATGGAGCCAGAGTTCAAAACCTATCAGCAGCAGGTAGCGAAAAACGCCAAAGCGATGGTGGAAGTGGTGCTGGAGCGCGGCTACAACGTGGTTTCCGGCGGTACGCATAACCACCTGTTCCTGCTGGATCTGGTCGATAAAAACCTGACCGGTAAAGAAGCTGACGCCGCATTGGGCCGCGCCAACATCACCGTCAACAAAAATAGCGTGCCGAACGATCCGAAGAGCCCGTTTGTCACCTCCGGCATCCGTATCGGCACCCCGGCTGTTACCCGTCGCGGCTTCAAGGAAGCGGAAGTGCGCGAACTGGCCGGCTGGATCTGCGACGTGCTGGACAACATCCATGACGAAGCCGTTATCGAACGCACTAAACAGAAAGTGCTGGATATCTGCGCCCGTCTGCCGGTTTACGCGTAATCCGCGTTTCCGCACCCTGAAAAAACCCGCTGCGGCGGGTTTTTTTGCGTCTGTTACCGGGCAAAGTGTGAGGTGTTTGGCACTATCATCCTATAGGTCGTAAGCGTTATTGCGGGCCGGTGTGAGCTCTGTCAAAGTATCGCCCACACACCGGAGGGAACATGGTTCTGCAATCAACACGTTGGCTGGCGCTCAGCTATTTCACCTACTTCTTTTCTTACGGTATTTATCTCCCGTTCTGGAGCGTTTGGCTCAAGGGCGAAGGGCTGGAGCCTGATGTCATCGGTATTCTACTGGGCGCCGGACTGGTGGCGCGCTTTCTCGGCAGCCTGCTGATTGCCCCTCGGGTGAAAGATCCCGCCAATCTGGTGACGGCGCTGCGCATTCTGGCGCTGTTGACGCTGGCTTTCGCCGTCGGCTTCTGTTTTGGCAACGCCTGGGGCTGGCTGATGCTGGTCATCGCCGGTTTTAACCTGTTCTTTTCACCGCTGGTGCCGCTGACCGACGCGCTGGCTGGCACCTGGCAAAAGCAAATTACGCTGGACTACGGCCGGGTGCGGCTGTGGGGATCGCTGGCGTTTGTGATTGGCTCCGCGCTGACCGGCCAGCTGGTAGCGGCCTGGGGACATCACGCCATCTTATACTGTCTGCTTGCCAGCCTGCTGGCGATGTTGCTCGGCATGCTGCTGAAGCCGACGGTGATGCCGCAGGGAGAGACGCGCGTACAGAACCAGCCGCAACGCTCGTGGCGTGAACTGCTGACGGAAGGGCCGGTCTGGCGTTTTCTGCTGTGCGTGACGCTGCTGCAGGGCGCGCATGCCGGTTATTACAGCTTTGCCTCGATTTACTGGCAGGAGGCCGGCTACTCGGCCGCTGCCATCGGCTATTTCTGGTCGTTGGGCGTAGTGGCCGAGGTGATTATTTTCGCCAGCAGCAGCATCCTGTTCCGGCGCTGGAACGCACGCAATCTGCTGCTGCTGTCGGCCTGCTGCGGCGTGGCGCGTTGGGGACTGATGGGGGCCACCACCGATTTGGGCTGGCTGTTGCTGGTGCAGATACTGCACTGCGGCACCTTTACCGTCTGCCACCTGGCGGCGATGCGCTTTATCAGCGCACGCAGCGGGCCGGACGTTATTCGTCTGCAGGCGGTTTATTCCGGCCTGGCGCTGGGCGGCGGCATCGCGGTGATGACGGTGATCGCCGGCTTCCTGTTTGAACACTGGCAGGGCGGCGTATTCTGGGTGATGGCGGCGCTTGTGCTGCCGGCGCTGTTTATCCGGCCGCCGGCGGTCAGCGTCGCGCGTTAAGGAGTTTCCAGCAGGGCGCGCAGGGTCTTGCGTTGCCCGCGCGCCAGCGGCAGTTCGGTGTAGATCAAAGGCGGCTGCGTCGCCTGCGGCGGTGCGGCGTAAGGGGTGATCACCAGCGTGACGTCATGCGGCGCGCCGGAACGCAGAAAGTCGCGCAGCGGCTGATATTTGATATTGAGTGGCAGCAGCGTCAGTTCACGCAGCTGATACTCCAGCTCTTCCTCCAGCTGCGGGTTATCCAGCGTCAGCAGCAGTACCTGTTTTTCCTGCAGGGCGTTGCCCTGCATCAGCCAGGCGCCGAAGCTTATCGCCACCAGGCCGGCCTCCTCGCGCGAAAAACGAATACCATATTCCTGCTCAAACGGCTCCAGCGCCTGCTGCGTGGTGCGCATCAGCCGCGGGTATTTACGCACCACTTCTTCTAGCAGCATATTATCAATACCGATATCAAAGTGGCAGCGCTCTACCGCCGGCGCCAGATGGGCGAACAGATGGGTAATCAGGTCCGCTCTGCTGCTGAAACTCATGCCGGAAAGCTGCTGGAAATGTTCAACCATCCGTTCGATCGCCGCCATCAGGCGTAAATCTTCGTCAGAGTGATCGCTCTCATAGCTGTGGTTTTTTAACAGGGTGAACATCAGCACCAGAAAGTCTTGTTCATCGGCCTGAGGGGGGCGACGGGACAGCGCCAGCAGCAGCGGATAAAGCCTGGCGGCGGCCTGTTGCTCCGGCTTCTGATGCAGCCAGGCGCGCTGGGCGTCGGTGAACGACGGGTGGCGCTGTTGGCGGATTTCCCACAGGCAGTAGCAAAGATAGGGCGGCAGGAACAGGCGGATGCGCTCCTCAAGCGGCTGTTTCAGCGTGGCGGCACAGTTTTCCAACGCCTGCTGCAAGCGGGCCGCCTGGGCGCTGTCGAGGGTCAACGCCCGGTGCAGTTGCGGGCTGAAGGTGTCTTCAACAAACTGCGGGCAGCAGCGCAGCGCCCGTCGTAGCCAATGGATCAGACAGAGGCGTTGATTCAGCGTGCTCCCGGTCAGTTGGTAGCCCTCTTCGGGGGTTCCCGCGATCTCCAGGTGATGGAATCGCCGGATTTCACTGCTCACCTCGGCGATATCTTGCCGGGTGGTGGGGAGGTCGACGCCGTTGATGTGGCTGATAGTCTCCAGTTTTACCGTAGGCGGCGGAGTAAACAGCAGCAACAGCAGGCGGCAGCGCCGCTGTTGACTGGAGAGCTCAGGCACGGGGGAAGTGTCCAGGCTCATGGGTGTATCCAGCAGGTAACATTGAAATTATGTTTAAGCATAGCAAACGGTATTGAGCCGGCGCGGTTCTGGCACCGGGTTTTGCTTCGGCTTATAACTTTCGTCACAATTCTGGCGTGGTGTGATGCCGGTTTATCAATACATTGTGTTATGTTATAACAAAAGTAAAGGTTGATATGATGAAGCTAAGAGGTTTGCTGGTCGGATTGGCGGCGTGGTATAGCGTGGATGCAGCGGCGCATCCGCACAGTTTCATCGATATGAACACCACCTTTGTGGTGCAGGAACAGCAACTGGTTGGTTTGAGAATGGTGTGGGTGATGGACGAAATGACGTCGGCGGACCTGTTGTACGATGCGCAGAATGCCAAAAGCGACTCGGAAACCTGGAAAAAACTGGCGGCGCAGGTGATGGCCAACGTGTTGGGGCAGCACTACTTTACCGATATCTACCGCGACGGCAAACCGGTGAAATATACCAATTTGCCGCCGGAATACCGGCTTTCCCGTCAGGGGCACAAGGCGGTGCTGGAGTTTGTCCTGCCGCTGGCGCATCCGCAGCCGCTGGTGGGGAAACCTTTTAGTATCTCCACCTATGATCCCACCTACTTTGTCGATATGAGCTATCAGGCTTCATCGGCGATCCATCTGCCGGCCGAGATGGCGCAGCAGTGTCGCTTCGAGCTGTTCACGCCCACACCGGACGCCTCGCTGCAGGCGTATGCGTTGTCGCTGGATAAAAACGATTCGCCGGGAGAGGACCTGCAGCTTGGCCAACAATTCGCCCAACGGATTACTTTACAATGTCACTAAACCTCGGCAGCTCGCCGCTTCGTCGCCGTCATTGGGCCGCCAGCCTGTGGCCATTACTGTTGCTGCTGCTGGCGCTGGCGGCCGGTGCGCAGCTGGTGTGGCACTATTGGCCGCAAATTATGCTGCAGAGCGTGGCGTGGCAGAAAACGCTGAACCAGCAGCTGGCGGCGCTGTTGCAGCAGGTGAAAGCCGATCCGCAGCGCGCCGGAATCACGCTGATGCTGTTCAGCCTGAGCTACGGTGTATTGCACGCGCTGGGGCCGGGCCACGGTAAAGTGGTGATTTCGACCTATCTGGCGACGCATCCGACGCGGCTGAAAAGCAGCCTGAAACTGACCTTTGCCGCTTCTTTGCTGCAGGGGTTGGTGGCGGTGGCGTTGGTGGCGCTGCTGCTGGGTGTGCTGCAGCTGTCATCGCGTCAACTGCACCAAAGCAGCTTCTGGCTGGAGCAGGGCAGTTACCTGCTGGTGGTGCTGTTGGGCGCACTGCTGAGCTGGCGGGCGCTGCGCCGTCTGGCCGCCGCGCTGAAGGCGCTGAAACCGGCACCGGCGTTGCGTATCCAGCGTCTGCAGCCGCTGGCTGACGATCACGTGCACAGCGCGCATTGCGGCTGCGGACACCGTCATTTCCCCAGCGACAGCGAACTGCAGGCCGGCAGCGACTGGCGCACGCGGGCGGCGATTGTTCTGGCGATGGGCATCCGACCCTGTTCCGGCGCGATTCTGGTGCTGCTGTTTTCCAAGGTGCTGGGCGTGTTTGCCTGGGGCGTGGCGTCGGCGCTGGCGATGGCGCTGGGCACATCGCTGACCATTTCGCTGCTGGCGCTGTTTGTACATTACGGTCGCCGGCTGGCGGAACGCATCAGCGTGTCGCGCGCGTCGGCAAACTGGCAGGCGGTGGCGTGGGGATCGCTGGCATTGCTGGGCGGGTTGTTGTTGCTGTTTGCCGGGGTATTGCTTTACGCCAGCGCGCAGCCGGAGTTCAGCGGCGGGGTGCGGCCTTTCTCGCGTTAAGGCGGAATAGATACGACAAAGGCGAGGCCTAAGCCTCGCCTTTGTTTGCTGGCGGGTCTGATTAACGCTTCAGCGCTTCGCTCAGTTCTTCACGCATGGTGCCCAGCAGCGCTTTGACGACGCGTGGGTTGCCGGCGACCACATTGCCGGAGCTGAAGGAGTTATGACCGCCGACGAAGTCGGTGACCACGCCGCCGGCTTCACGCACCAGCAGCTCGCCTGCGGCGAAATCCCACGGCTTGAGGCCGATCTCGAAGAAACCGTCAACGCGGCCGGCGGCAACATAGGCCAGATCCAGCGCGGCGGAACCGGTACGGCGGAAGTCGGCGCACTGGGTGAACAGTTTACCGATCAGATTGATGTAAGCCGGCGCGTGCTGTTTCGCCTTGAACGGGAAACCGGTGGCCAGAATGGTGCCGTCGAGGTCTTTGGCGCTGGTGCCGCGCAGACGGTAACCGTTGAGCTGTGCGCCCTGGCCGCGGGTTGCGGTGAACAGTTCGTTGCGCATTGGATCGTAAACCACCGCCACTTCGGTGCGGCCTTTGATGCGCACGGCGATAGAAACGGAGAAGTGTGGGAAGCGTTTAATAAAGTTGGCGGTGCCATCCAGTGGATCGATCACCCATTGTACATCGCGATCTTCGCCAATCAGCTCGCCGCGTTCTTCACTGATGATAGTGTGTTGCGGGTAAGACTTGCGGATGACGTCGATGATCAGATGCTCTGCATCGCGATCGACGTTAGTGACGAAATCGTTACTCCCTTTTTGGCTCGCTTCAACAGCGTCCGGAGTTTCGTAGTTTTTGGCAATCAGGTTACCGGCCTTACGCGCAGCGCGCACGGCGATAGTCAGCATCGGATGCATGGGTATCTTCCACTAGGATGTTAAAGAACAGGAAACGGCGCGGAGTATAGCAGGTGTTCTGTGAAATGCCTAACCTCTTCACCGGTTAAATTGCAGACGGGCGTAACGCGCATGCCATTAAGTCGTCTCCTGTGATAGGATACTGCGATTTCCGACACGCTCAGAGTTTGTATGCTGCACAATATCCGCATTGTTCTGGTTGAAACCTCTCATACCGGCAATATGGGCTCAACGGCCCGGGCCATGAAAACCATGGGTTTAACCAACCTTTATCTGGTCAATCCGCTGGTAAAACCAGATTCTCAGGCCATCGCGCTGGCCGCCGGCGCCAGCGATGTTATCGGCAACGCCACCATTGTTGACACCTTTGACGAAGCGATCGCCGGCTGTGGTCTGGTAGTAGGCACCAGCGCACGCTCCCGCACCTTGCCCTGGCCGATGCTTGAACCGCGCGAATGCGGCGTGCAGGCGGTGAAAGAGGGCGAGCAGGCGCCGGTAGCGCTGGTGTTTGGCCGTGAACGTGTCGGCCTGACCAACGATGAACTGCAAAAGTGCCATTACCACGTGGCGATCCCGGCCAACCCGGATTACAGCTCGCTGAACCTGGCGATGGCGGTGCAGATCCTGGCCTATGAGGTGCGCGTTGCCTACCTCGACCGCCAGCAGGCGGAAGCGCCGGCGCAGCAGGAAGAAGAAGCTTACCCGCTGGTGGATGACCTTGAGCGTTTCTATCAGCATCTGGAACAGACGCTGCAGCGCAGCGGGTTTATTCGCCCGACGCATCCGGGACAGGTGATGAGCCGCCTGCGTCGTCTGTTTACCCGCGCGCGCCCGGAAGCGCAGGAGCTGAATATTCTGCGCGGCATGCTGACGTCGATAGATAAGCTAGGCAAATAATTGAAAAATAAGTATTCGTTATGCTTTATTACAAAACGTGCTAATACCTGAGTGAATTACTCGGTTAAATAGTTGACTGAATTACTCGGGAATGTCAGACTTTCCGCCATGTTTGACCAACAGGTAACCATTGACTATGAGACTGACATCCAAAGGCCGTTATGCCGTAACCGCTATGCTTGACGTGGCATTGCACTCCCAGGAAGGGCCCGTACCATTGGCTGATATTTCAGAGCGGCAAGGAATTTCGCTCTCTTATCTGGAGCAATTATTTTCCCGTCTGCGTAAGAACGGTTTGGTAGCCAGCGTGCGCGGCCCGGGTGGCGGTTATCTGCTGGGCAAAGACGCCGGCGAGATTGCCGTCGGCGCGGTGATTACCGCCGTTGATGAATCGGTCGACGCGACCCGCTGTCAGGGGAAAGAAGGCTGCCAGGGCGGCGATCGCTGCCTGACGCACACCCTGTGGCGTGACCTGAGCGAGCGTATCAGCGGTTTCCTGAACAGCATTACGCTGGCTGAATTGGTCAATAATCAGGAAGTACTGGATGTTGCCGACCGTCAGAATAATGACACGCGTCGTTCCGCCAACGGCCGCCAGGAAGAGACGATCAACGTTAATCTGCGCGCATAAGCAGCTGACGAATACTTGAGCATTTTGTTTTTGGAAGTGATGTACGGAGCACAAGAGCAATGAAATTACCGATTTATCTGGATTATTCAGCAACGACGCCGGTTGATCCGCGCGTTGCTGAAAAAATGATGCAGTTTTTGACCCTGGACGGCACCTTCGGTAACCCGGCTTCCCGTTCCCACCGTTTCGGTTGGCAGGCTGAGGAAGCGGTGGATATCGCCCGCAATCAGATTGCTGAACTGGTGGGCGCCGATCCGCGTGAAATCGTGTTTACTTCCGGGGCGACCGAATCCGACAACCTGGCGATTAAAGGCGCTGCCAATTTCTATCAGAAAAAAGGCAAGCACATCATCACCAGCAAAACCGAACACAAAGCCGTGCTGGACACCTGCCGTCAGCTGGAGCGCGAAGGGTTTGAAGTCACCTACCTGGCGCCGCAGAGCAACGGCATCATCGACCTCAAAGAGCTTGAGGCGGCGATGCGCGATGACACCATTCTGGTGTCCATCATGCACGTGAACAACGAAATCGGCGTGGTGCAGGATATCGCCACCATCGGCGAAATGTGCCGCGCGCGCGGCATCATCTACCACGTGGACGCGACCCAGAGCGTGGGCAAACTGCCTATCGATCTGAGCCAGCTGAAAGTGGACCTGATGTCCTTCTCCGGTCACAAAATCTACGGGCCGAAAGGCATCGGCGCGCTGTACGTACGCCGTAAGCCGCGCATCCGTATCGAAGCGCAGATCCACGGCGGCGGCCACGAGCGCGGCATGCGTTCCGGCACCCTGCCTGTGCACCAGATCGTCGGCATGGGCGAAGCGTACCGCATCGCCAAAGAAGAGATGGACAGCGAGATGGCGCGCCTGCGCACGCTGCGCGACCGTCTGTGGAACGGCGTGAAGGATATGGAAGAAGTATACCTGAACGGCGACCTGGAGCAGGGCGCGCCGAACATCCTGAACGTCAGCTTCAACTATGTTGAAGGCGAATCGCTGATTATGGCGCTGAAAGACCTGGCCGTATCTTCTGGCTCAGCCTGTACCTCCGCCAGCCTGGAGCCATCCTACGTGCTGCGTGCGCTGGGAATGAGCGATGAATTGGCGCACAGTTCGATCCGTTTCTCGCTGGGGCGTTTCACCACCGAAGAAGAGATCGACTACACCATCGAGCTGGTTCGCAAGTCTATCGGCCGTCTGCGCGACCTTTCTCCGCTGTGGGAAATGTTCAAGCAGGGCGTGGATATCAACAGCATCGAATGGGCACATCATTAATTCTCAGGATTCAGGAGCAAGGTCATGGCTTACAGCGAAAAAGTAATCGATCACTACGAAAACCCGCGTAACGTGGGTTCCTTCGACAATGAAGACCCGAGCATCGGCAGCGGCATGGTCGGCGCACCGGCCTGCGGCGACGTGATGAAGCTGCAGATCAAGGTGAACGACGCCGGTATCATCGAAGATGCGCGTTTCAAAACCTACGGCTGCGGCTCCGCCATCGCTTCCAGTTCGCTGGTGACCGAATGGATGAAGGGCAAGTCGCTGGATCAGGCGGAAGCGATTAAAAACACCCAAATTGCTGAAGAGCTGGAACTGCCGCCGGTAAAAATCCACTGCTCTATCCTGGCGGAAGACGCGATCAAAGCGGCGATTGCTGATTATAAAAGCAAGCACGACGCCAAGTAAGTTCAGTGTAGGGCGTAGCATGTTGCATGCTGCGCCCGCGTTTATTGGGACGATGTCTGTTGTCCCGGGGCCGGTTCGCTCCCCGACGCCGGTTTGCAAGATGCAGGGGATATTGAGTGTGAGGTTGTTATGTCGATTACTATGAGCGACAGCGCTGCGCAACGCGTTCAGGCGTTCCTGAATAACCGCGGTAAAGGTCTCGGCCTGCGTCTTGGGGTTCGCACCTCCGGCTGTTCCGGGATGGCGTACGTGTTGGAATTTGTTGACGAAGTCAATGACGACGACATGATCTTCGAAGACAAAGGCGTTAAGGTGATCATTGACGGCAAAAGCCTGGTCTACCTTGACGGCACCGAACTTGATTTCGTTAAGGAAGGCCTGAACGAAGGCTTCAAGTTCAACAACCCGAATGTCTCAAGCGAGTGCGGCTGCGGCGAAAGTTTCAACG
Organism: Serratia sp. JUb9; assembly: GCF_014298095.1. NCBI lineage: Bacteria > Pseudomonadati > Pseudomonadota > Gammaproteobacteria > Enterobacterales > Yersiniaceae > Serratia > Serratia sp. JUb9. Next base: position 1,295,877 of record NZ_CP060416.1, read on the forward strand.
TCTGATAGCCCGTCGTGTTCCTCCGCAGAGGCTTTGCGGAGGGATGAGATGCCCCCGCACGGCGCGGGGGGACCCGAAACCCTCACGATAACGCCCAGAGCACGCTATGGATTACTTTACTTTATTCGGGCTGCCAGTTCGCTATCCCGTGGACGGCAGCCTGCTTGCATCCCGCTTTCAGGATTTGCAACGTCAATTCCATCCCGACCGTTTTGCCAGCCAGCCGGAACGCGAACGCCTGATGGCGCTACAGCAGGCGGCGACCATTAACGAAGCCTACCAGACCCTGAAGCACCCGTTAAAACGCGCCGAGTATATGCTATCGTTGCACGGTTTTGATCTGGGTAATGAACAACATACCCTGCGCGATACGGCGTTCCTGATGGAACAGCTGGAGCTGCGTGAAGAGCTTGACGGCATTGAACGCAAAGCGGATGACGCCGCGCTGGCCGCCTTTGGCGAACGCCTCGCCGCCGCCGTCAGACAGCGCAGCGCCCAGATGGTGCAGCAGTTGGACAGCGAACAGTGGACCGACGCCGCCGATACCGTGCGCAAACTGCGCTTTTTGGACAAACTCCAGCAACAGGTTGAACAACTCGAAGAAAAACTGCTGGGTTTTGAGTGATTTTTTTAATTCTGGAAGCTCAACATGGCCTTATTACAAATCAGTGAGCCCGGGTTAAGCGCCGCGCCACATCAGCGCCGTCTGGCGGCCGGCATCGATCTGGGCACCACCAACTCGCTGGTCGCCACGGTGCGCAGCGGGCAGGCTGAAACGCTGCCCGATGCCGAAGGGCGTCACCTGCTGCCGTCGGTGGTGCACTATGGCGAGCAGGCCGTGCAGGTCGGCGCCGCCGCGCGTGCGCAGGCGGCGCAGGATCCGGCCAACACCATCAGCTCGGTCAAACGCATGATGGGCCGCTCCCTGGCTGACGTACAGCAACGCTATCCGAACCTGCCTTACCAATTCCAGGCCAGCGACAACGGCCTGCCGATGATTGCCACCTCCGCCGGGCTGCTTAACCCGGTTAGCGTGTCCGCCGATATCCTCAAGACTCTGTCTGCCCGGGCGCAGCAGGCGCTGGAGGGTGAACTGGACGGCGTGGTGATCACCGTTCCCGCTTATTTTGATGACGCGCAGCGTCAGGGCACCAAAGACGCCGCGCGTCTGGCGGGCCTGCACGTGCTGCGTCTGCTGAACGAACCGACCGCCGCGGCCATCGCCTACGGGCTGGATTCCGGGCAGGAAGGCACCATTGCCGTGTACGACCTGGGCGGCGGTACCTTTGATATCTCTATTTTGCGCCTCAGCCGCGGCGTCTTCGAAGTGCTGGCCACCGGCGGTGACTCTGCACTGGGCGGCGATGACTTCGACCACCTGCTGGCCGACTGGCTGCGCGAGCAGGCCGGTGTGGCCGACCGCAGCGATCACGGCCTGCAGCGTCAGCTGCTGGACGCCGCCATCCAGGCCAAAATCGCGCTGAGCGACGCCGAGTCCGTGACGGTGGACGTTGCCGGCTGGCAGGGTGAAGTCACGCGTGAACAGTTCAACAGCCTGATTGCCACGCTGGTCAAACGCACGCTGATGGCCTGCCGCCGCGCGCTGAAAGACGCCGGCGTCAGCGCGGAAGAGGTGCTGGAAGTGGTGATGGTGGGCGGTTCGACCCGCGTGCCGCTGGTGCGTGAGCAGGTCGGCGCCTTCTTTGGCCGCACGCCGCTGACGTCGATCGACCCGGATAAAGTAGTCGCCATCGGCGCCGCCGTGCAGGCTGACATCCTGGTGGGCAACAAGCCCGACAGCGAAATGCTGCTGCTGGACGTGATCCCGCTGTCGCTGGGGTTGGAAACCATGGGCGGTCTGGTGGAGAAGGTGATTCCGCGCAACACCACCATTCCGGTGGCGCGCGCGCAGGAGTTCACCACCTTTAAAGACGGCCAGAGCGCGATGATGATTCACGTGCTGCAGGGTGAGCGCGAACTGGTGCAGGACTGCCGTTCGCTGGCCCGCTTTACGCTGCGCGGCCTGCCGCCGCTGCCGGCGGGCGGGGCGCATATCCGCGTCACCTTCCAGGTGGATGCGGACGGCCTGCTGAGCGTGACCGCAATGGAGAAATCCACCGGCGTTGAGGCGTCGATTCAGGTGAAGCCGTCCTACGGTCTGTCGGATGACGAGATCGCCGGGATGATCAAAGATTCGATGGCCCATGCGCAGAGCGATGTCGGTGCGCGCATGCTGGCAGAGCAGCGGGTGGAAGCCGCGCGCGTGCTGGAAAGCCTGCAGGGCGCGCTGGCGAGCGATGCGGCGTTGCTGAGTGAAGAAGAGCGCCAGGCGATCGACGCTGCCATGGCCGCCTTGCAACAGGCGGTACAGGGCGATCGGCCGGCGGCCATTGAAGCCGCAATAAAAACATTAGATGCGACTACGCAAGATTTTGCCGCGCGCCGTATGGATGCTTCCATCCGACGGGCGCTGGCTGGCCATTCTGTGGATGAGGTTTAACCATGCCTAAAGTTGTTTTCCTGCCCCATCAGGACTTATGCCCGGAAGGGGCGGTATTGGACGCGGAACAAGGGGAAACCATCCTCGATGTTGCGCTGCGTAACGGTATCGATATCGAGCACGCCTGTGAAAAATCCTGCGCCTGCACCACCTGCCACTGCATCGTGCGTGAAGGTTTTGACTCTCTGGATGAAAGCAGCGAGCTGGAAGACGATATGCTGGACAAAGCCTGGGGGCTGGAGCCGGAAAGCCGTCTGAGCTGCCAGGCGCGCGTCGCGGACGACGATCTGGTGGTGGAGATGCCGCGCTATACCGTTAACCACGCGCGCGAGCACTAATTGTTAGCCGCCATCCTGAACGGGAGATCATAATGGGACTCAAGTGGACCGACAGCCGCGAGATCGGCGAAGCCCTGTACGATGCCTATCCGGACACCGATCCGAAAACCGTGCGTTTTACCGATATGCATCAGTGGATCTGCGAGCTGGAAGAGTTTGATGACGATCCGCAGGCTTCCAACGAGAAAATACTGGAAGCGATTTTGCTGGTCTGGTTAGATGAAGCAGACTAGCGACTAATAGCGTAACGGGCTGCCATGGGCGGCCCGTTTATTTTGTATCCGACCGATAAAAACGTATATACCCTAAATCATTCGAGTGGCGGGAAGGCGGCAAGAGAAGGCATTCCGAATCACTTACACCGGTAAGTGATGCGGGTGACTGAGCGCAGCCAACACACCTGTCACGTGAAGTATGACGGGTATAAAGCATATACGGAGTAGGCTATGACGACTGAAACCATGCAGATTACCCTGTCCCACCAGCCCGCAGATGCGCGCTGGGGTGAAAAAGCCCTGCTGAGCACCAACAATTACGGCATCACCATCCATCTGACCGGCGGCGGCAAGCTGGGCGCAATTCAACGCGCGGCGCGTAAAATCGACGGTCAGGGTATCCGTCAGGTCACGCTGGCCGGCGAAGGCTGGGGCCTGGAGCAAAGCTGGGCGTTCTGGCAGGGGTTCCGCGGGCCGAAGGGCACGCGCAGCGTTGAATGGCCGCAGCTGTCCGCCGAGGAGCGCCAGGAACTGGATCGCCGCCTGAAGATCGTTGACTGGGTGCGTGACACCATCAACATGCCGGCGGAAGAGCTGGGGCCAGAGCAGCTGGCAACCCGCGCCGTCGACCTGATGTGTGACGTCGGCTGCGATGCGGTCAGCTACCGCATTATCAAAGGCGAAGATCTGCGCGAGCAGAACTATGCCGGCATTCATACCGTTGGCCGCGGTTCCTCGCGTCCGCCGGTGCTGCTGACGCTGGACTACAACCCGAGCGGCAACCCGGAGGCGCCGGTGTTCGCCTGCCTGGTCGGCAAAGGCATCACTTTTGATACCGGCGGCTACAGTCTGAAGCAAAGCGCCTTTATGGATTCGATGAAGGCCGATATGGGCGGCGCGGCCACGGCGACCGGCGCGCTGGCGCTGGCGGCGGCGCGCGGTCTCGACAAGCGGGTGAAGCTCTACCTGTGCTGCGCGGACAACATGGTCAGCGGCAATGCCTTTAAACTGGGTGATATTATCCGCTATCGCAACGGTAAAACCGTCGAAGTGATGAATACCGACGCCGAAGGGCGCCTGGTGCTGGCCGACGGCCTGATCGACGCCTCCGCCCAGCAGCCGGAACTGATTATCGACTGCGCCACCCTGACCGGCGCGGCGAAAACTGCGCTGGGCAATGACTACCATGCGCTGTTCAGCTTTGACGATGCACTGGCGCAGGAGCTGCTCAGCAGCGCACAGGAAGAGCACGAGCCGTTCTGGCGTCTGCCGCTGGCCGAGTTCCACCGCAGCCAACTGCCGTCCAACTTCGCCGAGCTGAATAATATCGCCGGCCCGGCCTACAGCGCCGGCGCCAGCACCGCGGCGGCCTTCCTGTCGCACTTTGTTACCCAGTATCAGCAGGGCTGGCTGCATATCGACTGCTCCGCCACCTACCGTAAAGGCGCGGTGGATCAGTGGTCCGCCGGCGCTACCGGGCTGGGCGTGCGCGCCGTTGCCAACCTGCTGCTGAACAAAGCAAAATAAAGCTGAAGAGATCGTTAACAGACCGTAAGGGGCCAGCGTGCTGGCCCCTTAATGATTGGAGTTGGTCATGAGTTCCCACCACCACGATAATGTCGCCGCTGACGACAATGAACTGGAGCGCCTGCTGAAGCTGGCGGTCAGCGAAGCGGCGCACCGGCCGGCGTTTTTCCGCGAGCTGCTGGAGTCGACCGTCTATATCCTAGGCGACGGCGAGCAGGTGCAGCAGCAGGGCGAAATCGTCCTGAATGCGGATACGCCGGTGAACATTCAGCATTGGGAAAAGCAGGACGGCAGCAGCGTCGTGCCGTTCTTTTCCTCCCTGCGTCTGCTGCAGCAGGCGGTAGAGGACGAACAGCCGTTTATCGCTATGCCGGCGCGGGTACTGTTTGAAATTACCCAGGGCGCTGAACTGTTCCTGAACCCGAAGGCGGAATACGGCAAAGAGTTTTATCCGGAAGAAGTGACGATGCTGCTGGCGAACGGCGGGGTGAGCAAGCCGGTTGAACACTATATCGATAAAGAATCGCAAATCCTGCTTGGCCAGCCGGAGGTGTATCCGGCGGCGATGGTGGATGCGCTGACCACGCTGTTCAGCCAGCGCAAGCCGGTACGCCGGGCATTCCTGGCCCTGATGCATGACCGTGCGCTGGATGAGAAACCCAATCTGCTGGTCGGCGTGGAAGTGGACGGCGATGCGGCGGAGATCGATGCGCTGATTCAGGAAGCGGGCAGCGTCGCCAGCGAAGCGCTGCCGGACGATGAGCCGGTGGACTTCTGCCTGGTGTCGGAAAAAGAGCGCGGCGTCAGCCACTACCTGATCGCCCATACCCAGCCGTTCTATCAGCGTCGCTGGGGCAGCTGGCTGCGCAACATCATTCCTTCCACGGATACCACCCAATAGCGGCGCATTGTTGTACGCCGGCGGGGCGTTGGCGGCAAAATCGTCGCCGGCGCTAATATTTTTTTAAAGAAATGTTGGTTTTCCCGTAGGCAAGCGTTAACAGCGCACATATAATTTGCGCCACTTGAACAAGGCCGGCGGATTTTTTCTGAGTCCGGCCCGTATTAGGAAGTTAGACTGAGGCCATTATGACCGTAGAACGTACCTTTTCCATCGTTAAACCAAACTCCGTAGCCAACAACGACATCGGCGCTATCTATGCGCGTTTCGAGCGTGCGGGTTTCAAAATCATCGCCGCTAAAATGCTGAAGCTGAGCCGTGAGCAAGCTGAAGGCTTCTACGCTGAGCACAAAGGCCGTCCATTCTTCGATGGTCTGGTTGAGTTCATGACCTCTGGCCCGATCATGGTGCAGGTTCTGGAAGCAGAAAACGCGATCCAGCGTAACCGCGACATCATGGGTGCAACCAACCCGGACAACGCGCTGGCCGGCACTCTGCGTGCTGACTTCGCGGACAGCTTCACCGCTAACGCGGTGCACGGTTCCGACTCCCCGGAATCCGCTGCGCGTGAAATCGCTTACTTCTTCAACGACAGCGAAATCTGCCCGCGTTGATAGCGTTGGTTTCTACCGACAAGGGGTAATATTCACCGGCTGAAACAATAAAAATGCCCTGAATGCTTTCCCGTCGTGGAAACTCGCTACTAAAATTTGTACAATGCCGCGCCCTGGATGAGTCAGCTTGTCCAGGGCGTGTTTTATCCCGGCACTGTCCGCCGCCTGAAAGCGACGGCAGGGATAACAACACACTTCGCCCATTCTTGTTCCCGAAAGGGAGCCAGCCATAACGTGTAATAACGAGGCTAAAGATCATTATGTTAGAACCCATCGCGTCCGAGCACACCGTGTCTGAAAATAATTCTATGCAAGATCAATCCGTTAAAACGGAGCAACCGGCTGCCGCCAAAATTAACCTGCTGGATCTGAACCGCCAGCAAATGCGTGAGTTTTTCGCCTCGCTGGGCGAAAAGCCGTTCCGCGCCGACCAGGTCATGAAGTGGATCTATCACTACTGCTGCGATGACTTCGAGCAGATGACCGATATCAACAAGGTGCTGCGTGGCAAACTGCAGCAGATTGCCGAAATTCGCGCGCCGGAAGTGGCCGAAGAGCAACGTTCGAGCGATGGCACCATCAAGTGGGCGATCAAAGTCGGCGACCAGCAGGTTGAAACCGTCTATATCCCGGAGGCCGACCGTGCGACGCTGTGCGTCTCTTCACAGGTAGGCTGCGCCCTGGAGTGTAAATTCTGCTCCACCGCGCAGCAGGGCTTTAACCGCAACCTGCGCGTGTCGGAAATCATCGGCCAGGTGTGGCGTGCGGCGAAAATCATCGGCGCGCAGAAGGTGACCGGCCAGCGTCCGATCACCAACGTGGTGATGATGGGCATGGGCGAGCCGCTGCTCAACCTGACCAACGTGGTGCCGGCGATGGAAATCATGCTCGACGACTTCGGCTTCGGCCTGTCGAAGCGCCGCGTAACGCTGTCGACCTCCGGCGTGGTGCCGGCCCTGGATAAACTGGGCGACATGATCGACGTAGCGCTGGCGATCTCGCTGCATGCACCGAACGACGCGGTGCGCGATGAAATCGTGCCGATTAACCGTAAATACAATATCGAAGCCTTCCTGGCCGGGGTGCGCCGCTATCTGGCGAAATCCAACGCCAACCAGGGGCGGGTGACGGTGGAGTATGTGATGCTGGATCACGTTAACGACAGTACCGACGATGCGCATCAGCTGGCGGAAGTGCTGAAGGATACGCCGTGCAAGATTAACCTGATCCCATGGAACCCGTTCCCGGGCGCGCCGTATGGCCGCAGCTCCAACAGCCGGGTCGATCGTTTCTCCAAAGTGTTGATGGAATACGGCTTTACGACTATTGTTCGTAAAACCCGCGGCGATGATATCGACGCGGCCTGCGGGCAGCTGGCGGGCGAGGTAATCGACCGCACCAAGCGCACGCTGAAAAAGAAAATGGCCGGGGAACCTATCAAGGTGCAGACGGTCTGAAGTCTATAGGAAGATTTTAGTTATCTAACAGCCTGTTATGTAAGCAGCAATCCCTCAGGCGATCGGGTAACATCGTACAAGGAGTTCAAACGGCATGAAGCTGAAATCCTGGGGATGGCTGTTGACGGCAGGCCTGTTGGCCGGCTGTTCCGGTTCGGTGCCGGATAACCCGGCGGCGGCGCAGACGCGTCTGCAGCTGGGTTTGGCGTATCTGCAGCAGGGCAACCTGGAGGCGGCGCGTAAAAATCTGGCGAACGCGGCGGACGCCGCGCCGCAGGATTACCGCACCCAGCTGGGGATGGCGCTGTATCAGCAGCGCATCGGCGCGTCCGATGCTGCGCGGCAGCGTTATCAGCAGGCGCTGAAACTGGCGCCGGGCAATGGTAGCGTATTGAATAATTACGGTGCGTTTCTTTGCAGTTTAGGGCAGTATGTAGAGGCGCAACAGCAGTTTAGCGCCGCGGCGTCAGCCGCCGATTACGGCCAGATCGCCGACAGTCTGGAAAACGCGGGTTACTGTTTTTTACAGGCTGATCAATACGATCGGGCGCGGCCGCTGCTGATGAAGGCGTTAAAGATCGACCCGGATAAAGGCTCACCGCTGTTGGTTGAGGCTGAAAAGCAATTTGGTGCAGGGAAACGTGCGCAGTCGCAGTTTCTATTGGATGTTTATCAGCACGTTCTGCCGGCCAGCGCCGACAGTTTATGGTTACAGATTCGTTTCGCCGCGTTAGCCGGCCGTCAGGATAGCGTTCAGCGCTATGGAAGGCAGTTAGCGCGAAGTTTTCCACAATCCAAACAGTACCAGCAGTTCTTAGCCGATGAATACTGAAGCCTCCCAAGACAAAACCGTATCCATGACGACAGGCGAGCGCCTGCGTCAGGCCCGAGAGCAGCTCGGGCTGAGTCAGCAGGCCGTTGCGGAACGCCTGTGCCTCAAAATGTCTACCGTACGCGACATCGAAGCGGACAACCTGTCGGACGATCTGGCTTCGACCTTTGTGCGCGGTTATATCCGCTCTTACGCCAAGCTGGTGCATGTGCCGGAGGATGAACTGCTGCCGGCGATGGCCAAGCAGACGCCGGTGAAGATGGCCAAAGTGGCGCCGATGCAAAGCTTTTCATTGGGCAAACGGCGCAAGAAGCGCGACGGCTGGCTGATGAGCTTTACCTGGCTGATCCTGTTTGTGGTGATCGGCCTGACCGGCGCCTGGTGGTGGCAAAATCACAAGGCGCAGCAGGATGAGATTGCCAACATGGCCAACCAGTCATCGGCGCAGCTGTCGCAGCAGAGCGAAGGCCAGTCGGTACCGCTGACGGACAATAATGCCGATACGCAGACGCCGGCAGCGGATGCCGCTCCAACGCCTGCGCCGGCCGACAGTGCGCCGGCAGCGCCTGCGCCGTCCACACCATCGGTCGCCAGCGGCAGCGACGCCGCGCAGCAGCCGGCGGTGGTGGCGCCAAGCCAGGCCAGCATTCCTGATGCCGCGCCTGCCGATAACGCCGCGTCATTGCCGACCGGTGATGCCGCCATGGCCGCGCCGGCGGTCGACCCGAATGCGCTGGTGATGGATTTTTCCGCCGATTGCTGGTTGCAGGTCACCGACGCCAGCGGTAAAACGCTGTTCAGCGGCATGCAGAAAAGCGGCGGTAAGCTGAACCTGACCGGCTCCGCGCCTTACAAGCTGACCATCGGTGCGCCGGCGGCAGTGCAGATTCAATATCAAGGTAAACCGGTAGATTTAAGCCGGTTTGTTAAGTCAAACCGTGTTGCCCGTCTGACCGTTGCCGCGCAGTGATTGCGCGGCTGGCGTCTTGAGTGATGAGCAGCAATGGAGAAGAGTAAGTGATGCATAACCAAGCACCCATTAACCGTCGCAAATCAACACGCATTTACGTCGGCAAGGTGCCCATTGGCGATGGCGCGCCGATTGCGGTGCAGTCCATGACCAATACCCGTACTACCGATGTTGAAGCCACGGTTAACCAGATCAAATCGCTGGAGCGCGTCGGCGTTGATATCGTCCGCGTTTCCGTACCGACCATGGACGCCGCCGAGGCGTTCAAGCAGATCAAGCAGCGGGTCAGCGTACCTCTGGTGGCGGATATCCACTTCGATTACCGCATCGCCCTGCAGGTGGCCGAATACGGCGTCGATTGCCTGCGTATCAACCCCGGCAATATCGGCAACGAATCGCGCATTCGCTCAGTGGTTGACTGCGCGCGCGATAAAAACATCCCGATTCGTATCGGCGTCAACGGCGGTTCGCTGGAAAAAGACCTGCAGGAAAAGTACGGCGAACCAACGCCGGAAGCGCTGTTAGAATCCGCGATGCGCCACGTCGATATTCTCGACCGTCTCAACTTCGACCAGTTCAAGGTCAGCGTGAAAGCCTCCGACGTATTCCTGGCGGTGCAGTCCTATCGCCTGCTGGCCGCGCGCATCGATCAGCCTTTGCACCTGGGGATTACCGAAGCCGGCGGCGCACGCAGCGGGTCGGTGAAGTCGGCCATTGGTCTGGGCCTGCTGCTGTCGGAAGGCATCGGTGATACGCTGCGCATCTCGCTGGCGGCGGATCCGGTGGAAGAGGTGAAGGTCGGCTTCGATATTCTGAAGTCATTGCGTATCCGTTCGCGCGGTATCAACTTTATCGCCTGCCCGACCTGCTCGCGTCAGGAGTTCGACGTGATCGGCACGGTCAATGCGCTGGAGCAGCGCCTGGAAGACATCATCACGCCGATGGATGTATCGATTATCGGCTGCGTGGTCAATGGCCCGGGCGAGGCGCTGGTCTCGACGATGGGCGTGACCGGCGGCCATAAGAAAAGCGGCTTCTATGAAGACGGCGTGCGTCAGAAAGAGCGCTTTGATAACGAACAGATGATTGACCAGCTGGAAGCCAAGATCCGCGCCAAAGCGGCGATGATGGATGAAAGCAACCGCATTACGGTCAACATGCTGGAAAAGTAAGCACTATTGCCGGGCAGGCCTGATGTCTGCCCCCCAGATGAACCCGGGGGCGCTTGCGCATTGAATCACGCAGGCGAAAGTCCCTATAATCGGGTTCATTTTTATATAAAACGAACAGAGAACTCACGTGGCAAAAAACATTCAAGCCATTCGCGGCATGAACGATTACCTGCCGGCAGAAACGGCATTATGGCAGCGTATTGAGGGCACCCTGAAGCAGGTGCTGGGCAGCTATGGTTACAGCGAAATCCGGTTGCCGATTGTAGAGCAGACCCCGTTGTTTAAACGCGCCATCGGTGAAGTGACCGACGTCGTGGAAAAAGAGATGTATACCTTCGACGACCGCAACGGCGAGAGCCTGACGCTGCGTCCTGAAGGTACGGCGGGTTGCGTACGCGCCGGTATCCAACATGGTCTGCTGTACAATCAGGAACAGCGTCTGTGGTATATCGGCCCGATGTTCCGTTATGAACGTCCGCAGAAAGGCCGCTATCGCCAGTTCCATCAGCTGGGCGCCGAAGTATTCGGCCTGCAGGGGCCGGATATCGATGCTGAACTGATCCTGCTGACCGCGCGCTGGTGGAAAGCGCTGGGCATCGCCGATCACGTCAAGCTGGAGCTGAACTCCATCGGTTCGCTGGAGGCGCGCGCCAACTACCGCGATGCGCTGGTGGCGTTCCTGGAGCAGCACGTCGAGGTGTTGGATGAAGACTGCAAGCGTCGCATGTACAGCAACCCGCTGCGGGTGCTGGATTCGAAGAACCCGGACGTACAGGCGCTGCTGAATGATGCGCCGCGCCTGTCCGAGTATCTGGACGACGAGTCCAGAGCGCATTTCGACGGCCTGTGTGAACTTTTAACCGCCTCCGGCATCCCATATACCGTTAATGAGCGTCTGGTGCGCGGCCTGGATTATTACAACCGCACGGTGTTTGAGTGGGTCACCACCAGCCTGGGCGCGCAGGGTACCGTGTGCGCCGGCGGTCGTTACGACGGTCTGGTCGAGCAACTGGGCGGCCGCGCCACGCCGGCGGTAGGCTTCGCCATGGGGCTGGAGCGTCTGGTGCTGCTGGTGCAGGCGGTGAACCCGGAGTTCCAGCCCGATCCGGCGGTGGATATTTATGTCATCTCCTCCGGTGCAGGGGCGCAGAGCGCGGCGATGCGTCTGGCGGAGCAGGTGCGCGACGCTGCGCCGCAGCTGAAATTAATGACCAACTACGGCGGCGGCAACTTCAAGAAGCAAATCACCCGCGCGGATAAATGGGGCGCTCGCGTGGCGCTGATCCTGGGTGAAGATGAAGTGGCGCAGCAGCAGGTGGTGGTAAAAGACCTGCGTAGTGGTGAACAAGAAACGCTGGCGCAAAGCGAACTCGCGGCGAAGCTGGCTTTGATGTTAGGTTAAGGAGAAGGACACCGTGGAAGTCTATACCACCGAAAACGAACAGGTTGACGCTCTCCGTCGCTTCTTTGCCGAAAACGGCAAAGCGCTGGCGGTCGGCGTGGTGCTTGGCATTGGTGCCCTGGTTGGCTGGCGTATCTGGCAGAGTCATCAGGACTCCAATATGCTGGCTGCCTCCCAGTCTTATCAGCAGACCAGCGAAGCGCTGGCTGCCGGCAAATCGGGCGACGTCGCCGCTGCGGAGCAGTTCATTCAGGCGAATGGCAACAGCTATGGCGTGATGACGGCGATGGAGCTGGCGAAGCATTTCGTTGAACAAAAAGATTTTGCAAAAGCGGAACAGCAACTGGTGTTGGCGCAGGGGAAAGCGAAAGAAGATAACCTGCTGTCAATCGTTAACCTGCGTTTGGCGCGCGTCCAACTGCAGGAAAAAAAGCTGGATGAAGCACTGAAAACGCTGGATGGCGTCAAAGGCGAAGGCTGGGCGGCGATGCAGGCGGACATCCGCGGCGACGTACTGCTGGCGAAAGGCGACGCCAAGGGCGCGCGTGAAGCCTACAGCAAAGGTCTTGAATCCAATCCTTCTCAGGCTCAGCAGGCGCTGCTGCGCATGAAATTGAATAACTTGTCCAGCTAAGGGGAATTCCCAATGCAATTGCGTAAAACACTCTTGGTCGGGCTGGTTTCCGCCGCCCTGCTGAGCGGTTGTTCGCTGTTCAACAGCGAAGAAGACGTGGTCACCATGTCTCCGCTGCCAAAAGTTGAAAATCAGTTTACTCCGAGCAAAACCTGGAGCACCTCGGTCGGCGACGGCATCGGCGAATATTATTCGCACCTGCGTCCGGCCTACCAGGACGGCACCGTGTATGCTGCCGACCGTCATGGCATTGTGAAGGCGCTGGACGCCGAAAGCGGTAAAGAAAAGTGGAAGGCCGATCTGTCTGAGAAAACCGGCTTCTTCTCGAGTAACCGTTCAGCCTTGTTATCCGGCGGCGTGACGGTTGCCGGCTCCAATGCCTATGTGGGCAGCGAGAAGGCGGTGGTTTACGCACTTAACACCTCTGACGGCACGCTAGCCTGGCAGGCCAAGGCCGCCGGTGAAGTGTTGTCCCGTCCGGTGGTGAGCGACGGCATGGTGCTGGTGCATACCAGCAACGGCCAGCTGCAGGCGTTTAATGAGGCCGACGGCGCGGTGAAGTGGACCGTTAACCTGGATATGCCGGCGCTGTCTCTGCGCGGCGAATCCGCTCCGTCCACCGCTTACGGCGCAGCGATTGTCGGCGGTGATAACGGCCGCGTTAACGCCGTGCTGATGCAGCAGGGCCAGCTGATCTGGCAGCAGCGCATTTCCCAGCCGAGCGGCGCTACGGAAATCGACCGTCTGAATGACGTTGACACCACGCCGGTGATTGTTGACGGCGTAGTCTATGCATTGGGGTATAATGGCAACCTGGCGGCGCTGGATCTGCGCTCCGGCCAGATTATGTGGAAGCGCGAGCTGGGTTCCGTGAGCGACTTTATCGTTGATGCCGGCCGTATCTATATGGTTGACCAAAACGACCGCGTGATTGCCCTGAGCACCGAAGGCGGCGTGACCGTCTGGACGCAGAGCGAACTGCTGCACCGTAACCTGACGCCGCCGGCGATGTATAATGGTTACCTGGTGGTTGGCGATTCCGAAGGCTACCTGCACTGGATCAACACCACCGACGGCCGTTTCGTTGCTCAGCAGAAAGTGGACAGCTCCGGCTTCCTGTCTGCGCCGATGGTAGCGGGCGAGAAGCTGGTGGTGCAGGCCAAGGGCGGCGAGGTTTACGCATTTACCCGCTGAGCCCGGCCGCTCAAGCACCGAGACCCGCAGGCCAGGACATAACCGTCTAGAGGTGATGCGGGCACAACGGCTCCTGAAACGTTCAGGGGCCGTTTCGTATTTTTATAAGCTGCGCTGCCGGTGTCCATCCGTAGCGTGGTAACGCATTGATAATTAAGTAATAGAGGCTTCAACAATGATACCTGTCGTCGCGCTGGTCGGGCGCCCGAATGTGGGTAAATCCACCTTGTTTAACCGTTTGACACGTACGCGCGATGCGCTGGTGGCGGATTTCCCCGGGCTCACGCGTGACCGCAAGTATGGTCGTGCCGAAGTAGAGGGCAACGAATTTATCATCATCGATACCGGCGGCATCGACGGTACCGAGGATGGCGTCGAAACCCATATGGCCGGCCAGTCGCTGCTGGCGATTGAAGAAGCCGATATCGTGCTGTTTATGGTCGATGCGCGCGCCGGGCTGATGCCTGCCGATCAGGGCATTGCCCAGCATCTGCGCAGCCGTCAGAAGGCAACCTTCCTGGTGGCCAACAAAACTGACGGTATCGACCCGGATATGGCCAGCGCCGATTTCTACGCGCTGGGGCTGGGTGATGTGCATCCTATCGCCGCCTCTCACGGCCGTGGCGTGACGCAGCTGATTGAACACGTGCTGGTGCCGTTTGTGCCGGAAAAAGAGCAGGAAGTCGAGCTCACCGAAGAAGAGGCCAACGCCGCTTACTGGGCGGAGCAGAACGGCGAGCTGGAAGAAGAGGGCATCCCGGCGGATGAGGAAGATGACTTCAACCCGCAGGATCTGCCGATCAAACTGGCGATTGTCGGCCGGCCGAACGTTGGCAAATCCACGCTGACCAACCGCATCCTCGGCGAAGAGCGCGTGGTGGTGTACGACATGCCGGGCACCACCCGCGACAGCATCTACATTCCGATGGTGCGCGATGAGCGGGAATATGTGCTGATCGATACCGCCGGCGTGCGTAAGCGCGGAAAAGTAACGGAAACCGTAGAGAAATTCTCGGTGATCAAAACGCTGCAGGCGATCGAAGACGCCAACGTGGTGCTGCTGGTGATCGATGCGCGCGAAGGCATCTCCGATCAGGATCTGTCGCTGCTCGGCTTTATCCTCAACAGCGGGCGCTCGCTGGTGATTGCGGTCAACAAGTGGGACGGCATGAGCGAGGAAGACCGCGATCACGTCAAAGAGATGCTCGACCTGCGTCTGGGCTTCGTTGATTTTGCCCGCGTGCACTTTATTTCCGCACTGCACGGCAGCGGCGTCGGCAACCTGTTCGAGTCGGTGCAGGAAGCCTACGAATGCGCCACGCGCCGTGTTAACACCTCGCTGCTGACCAAGATCATGAACATGGCGGCGGACGACCACCAGCCGCCGTTGGTGCGCGGGCGTCGCGTGAAGCTGAAGTACGCCCACGCCGGTGGTTACAACCCGCCGATCGTGGTGATCCACGGCAACCAGGTGACCGACCTGTCGGATTCCTACAAGCGTTATCTGATGAACTACTTCCGCCGCTCGCTGAAGGTGATGGGGACGCCGATCCGTATCCAGTTCAAAGAGGGTGAGAACCCGTTTGCCGGCAAGCGCAATACGCTGACGCCGACCCAGATGCGTAAGCGCAAACGCTTGATGAGCCATCTGAAGAAAGGCAAATAATTCGAGTGACAGGAAGGCGGCAAGGGAAGGCATCCCGATGAGCTTACACAGGTAAGCGATTCGGGTGACTGAGCGCCGCCAACACACCTGAAACTTGGAGTATGACGGGTATAACAGGGCGCGGCGTTGACCGCGCCCTTTTTTATTTGTCCGAAATCGTTTTATTATCTGAGTATTATTGTTGCCGCACTTGAGTCTGAAGGAACACCATGTCCTGGGAAACCTGGAATTTTGCATTCAGCGTTACCGTACCGAATTTATTGATGATGTTGCTGGGCGTGTTCCTGCGCTATCGGCGTCTGATGGACGATCGCTTTATCGACGGCACCAGCAAGCTGGTGTTCAACCTGGCGCTGCCTTGCCTGCTGTTTTTCAGCATTGCCACCAACCATCCGCATATCCTGGCTAATCTGCCGCTGGTGATGTACGGCGCATTGGGCACCGTCGCCACCTTCCTGATGCTGGAGATCGCCGCGCTGTGGCTGGTGAAAGAGCCGCGCGAGCGCGGCGTCTTCGTGCAGGGGGGCTTTCGCGCCAATACCGCCATCGTCGGCCTGGCCTATGCGATGACCGCCTACGGCGATGAGGGCGTGGCGCTGGGGTCGTTGTATCTGACGGTCACCGTGATTTTGTTCAACGTGCTGTCGGTGATCACCCTGACGCGCAGTCTGCAGGGCGGGCCAGACAAGAAAATCAGCCGCCTGTCGCTGCTGCGCGGCATCGTCACCAATCCGCTGATTATCGGCCTGGTGTGCGGGCTGGCGTATGCCCAGACCGGGCTGGGCATTCCGCAGGTGATTGTGCAGACCGGCAGCTATATCTCCGGCCTGTCGCTGCCGCTGGCGCTGCTGTGCACCGGCGCCAGCCTCGACCTGCGGGCGATGTTCCGTTCCTCCAACGTGGCGGCGCTCTCCTCGGCGGCCAAGCTGTTTGTGGTGCCGGTGCTGATGACGATGGGCGGCTGGCTGTGCGGCTTTGAGGGCGCGGCGCTGGGCATTATTTTCCTGTTTTCCGCCACGCCGACCGCCTCCGGCAGCTACGTCATGACGCGGGCGATGGGCGGCAACGCGACGCTGGCGGCCAATATTATCGCCATCACCACCGTCGGCTCTTTCTTCACCACCGCGCTGGGAATTTATTTCTTACGTTCCTGGGGCGCAATCTAACAGGAGAAAACGGATGGACGCACTGTGTCCCGACTGCGGTCAGCCGCTGGTGTGGGAGAAGGGTCACTTTCACTGTCAGGGCTGCCAGCGCGACTACCGACAGCGGGCCGACTGCTCGGAGTGCGGGCAGCCGCTGCAGGAACTGAAGGCCTGCGGCGCGGTAGATTACCTGTGCCAGCACGGCCACGGGTTAATCAGCAAAAAGCGCGTGCGCTTTCGCTATCTGCCGCTGACCTGATACGCCGCCGTACCGGCGGCGTAGCGCGCTATTTATCCACCTGGCCGGTCTGCCACAGATCGACCAGCGCCTGCGGCGCCTCGCTTTCCGGGATCAGCAGCACGATTTGGCTGCTGCCCTCTTGGCCGTAGTAATCAATCTGTACGCGAAAATAACGCTGGTCGCCGCGGCCGGGGGAGTCGGGCTGCCCCTCCTCGCGGGCGTAGGGCAGCGACTGATTGAGCAACTGTTCCAGACGTTGGCATTCATCCGGCGAAATATCGGCGACGACGATGCGCCGCAGTCCGGCCAGTTTGGGAATAAAGGCAAAGCCGCCTTCCCGGGCCAGTTCAATCACCGTTATCTGGCTGAACGATGGCAGCGGACGCATTATTCCACCCCCACTTGCCGCCAGGCCGCCTGAACTTTATCCGCCACCTGTTGGCTGAAACGTTGCCCGGCGTGCTTAACGGTCAGCGCGGCAAAGGTGGCGAAGTCGGCATCCTGCGGCAGCGCCTTGTCGCACAGCGTGTCGTACCACACTACGCCGGCCTGTTCCCAGGCATAGCCGCCCAGGGCGCTGGCCGCCAGATAAAACGCGCGGTTAGGAATGCCGGAATTGAGATGGACGCCGCCGTTATCCTCTTTGGTATCAATATAATCCTGCATGCTGGCGGGCTGCGGGTCTTTGCCCAGCAGCGGGTCGTCATAGGCGGTGCCGGGGGCAGACATCGAACGCAGCCCCTTGCCGTTGATGCCCTCGGCCAGCAAGCCTTCACCGATCAGCCAGTCGGCCTGCTCGGCGGTCTGCTTCAGGTGGAATTGTTTGACCATCGCGCCAAAGACGTCGGACAGCGACTCATTCAGCGCGCCGGCCTGCTGAAAATAGACCAGCCCGGCTTCGCTTTCGGTAACGCCGTGCGCCAGCTCGTGGCCGACGACGTCGATGGCGATGGTAAAGCGGTTGAAGATTTCGCCGTCGCCGTCGCCAAACACCATCTGCTGGCCATTCCAGAAGGCGTTCTGGTATTCGTGGCCGTAATGTACGCTGCCTGTCAGCACCAGCCCCTGGTTGTCCAGCGAGTTGCGTTTAAAGGCCTGCCAGAAGAAGTCGTAGGTAACGCCGAGGTAGTCGTAAGCTTCGTCCACCGCCACGTCACCGTTGCTGGGCTGGCCCTCTTTGCGCACCGCCTTGCCCGGCAGTTGGGTGCCGTTTTGCGCGTCATAGATATCGCGCTCCACGCTGCCGGCGGCGGCGGTTTGCGTGCCGTCGGCGCGCAGCGGCATATTGCCGAGCAGGCTCTGCACATGGTTCAGGGTATGCTGGGCGCAATCGCGCTGCGGTACGCTGCCGTGTTCGACGATTCGTCGCAGGATATAAGGCGGAATAACGGAACGAGCAAGCAGGTTAGACATGATGACTCTCCTTAGGCTGCCACGCCGGTTAACGCATCAGATGCACTCCGCTTAAGTGTAGTTCACACGTCATACAGCTTGTGGTGGTAAGTGCTCACCGCCGGCGTCGCCTGCTGCACGTTCAGACGCTTGACCGATTCACGGATCGCCAGCCGCCCCTGCAGCAGCAGGTTGCAGACCGGGGCGTCCGGCCGCAGCATCCGCCGTTGCAGCAGTTGGATGGCTTCCGCGCCCAGTTCGTCGCGCGGCACGTGCAGCGAGGTCAGCGGCACGTCGTGGATTTCCGCCAGGTTGAAACCGTCCATACTCATCACCGACATATCGTTGGGTACGCTGAAGCCGAGCCGTTGTAGGGCGTTAACCGCGCCGACCGCCATATAGTCGCCGCCGGCAAGCACCGCCGTCGGCAATGCGTTGCGGTCAGCGAGCTGGCCGATAAAGGTCGCGAGCGCCTGCTCCGCTTCCGCGCTGCCGAAGCCGGAGGTGGTGATCAGCTGCCGGCTTTCATCAAACGGCATGTGCTGCTGCATATACGCTTGGCGTATGCCGGCCAGCCGCAGCTCCATGGTGCGGCGGCGCAGGCACTGTAGGTGCAGAATACGCTGGTGGCCCTGCTGCAGCAGATAGTCGGCGGAAAATTCACCGATGCGCTGATGGTCGGGGGAGATGCTGTCGAGCCGCATGCTGCGATCGCTGCAGTTGATCAGCACGCAGGGTTTATTGAGATCGGCGGCCAGCGCGTGGATATGCTCGTCATCGATGCCGATAATCAGCGCCGCCTGGGTTTGCGGCTCATTCATTTTGGCCAGGAACAGCGCCCCGTCGCTGTGCGTTTCTTCCAGCGCGCAATAGCGGATCCTGACCTCGTGCTGCGCCAGCGCAGCGATAATCCCCTGAATCACCCGGTAGTAAAAAATATCGGTGCGCACGTCAAACGCGCGCTGTGGCGCAAACACCATCACGCTGTTGAGCATCAGGCGCCCGCTGGAAATGGCGTGCAAAATGCCGTTGCGCTGCGCGCACTCCAGCACCTTTTGCCGTGCGGCGCTGCTGGTGTTGGCCTTGCCCGCCAGAACCCGGGAAACCGTACTGATTGACAGGCCGGTTTGGCGGGCAATTTCCTGCACTTTCAGCTTTCCGTTCATTTTGTGATCTCGTTCAAATCGCGTGATGAAAATTTTTTCATAGCGCCGGTTCTGCGTATTTACTGGCGTTGCCGCCTTGTCGCGCCGTGGTTATTTAATGTATGAAAATTTTTGCAAAAAACCACGTTTCTCTGTTCATCGCTGGCCGATAGTCTGATCTGGTTCACCAATTTGCCCGAGTTATCAGGCCAATTTGGCGGTTTTACTGCACCGGATTGTCGTAACAGGGCGAGGTTTGCGCCGCTGTTAATCCCTCCGAATAACACATGTACCCATAAAAAGGCCGAAGCGACAGACGCCGACGCCGCGGAGCAGAGAAGATGAGTGTTGAGATAAACCAGGAAGCCGTGCACGGCGGACGGCGTAAGTTCAAATCGTTACGCTGGTGGATGCTGGCGCTGTTTCTGCTGGGGGTGACGGTCAACTACATTACCCGCAACTCGCTGGGCATTTTGGCGCCGGAGCTGAAAACCAGCCTGAATATGACCACCGAACAGTATTCCTGGGTCGTCGCCGCTTTCCAGCTGGCGTACACCCTGTTCCAGCCGCTGTGCGGCTGGCTGATTGACGAGATCGGCCTGAAAATGGGCTTCCTGATTTGCGCCAGCGTCTGGGCGTTGGTCTGTATGCTGCACGCCGGCGCGGGCAGCTGGCTGCAACTGGCGATCCTGCGTTTCTTTATGGGCGCATCGGAAGCCGCCGCCACGCCGGCCAACGCCAAGGCGATTTCCGACTGGTTCCCGAAAAAAGAGCGGCCGATTGCCGCCGGCTGGGCCGGGGTGGGCTTTTCCGTCGGCGCGATGCTGGCGCCGCCGATTATCGTGGTTGCTCACGTCTCCTTTGGCTGGCAGGGCGCATTTTTGTTCTCCGGCGCGCTGGCGATGGTTTGGGTGCTGCTGTGGTGGCGCTTCTATCATGCGCCGCAGCAGCACCCGAATCTGAGCCAACAGGAGCTGGCGCTGATCGGTGCGGACAATGAGCCAGAACTGGCGCGTCTGCCGTTTTTTAAATCCCTCAAACTGCTGGCCAAAAACAAAAAATTCTACGGTATCGCTATTCCGGCCTTCCTCGCCGAACCGGCCTGGGCGGTCTTCAGCTTCTGGGTGCCGCTGTACCTGGCCAGCGAACGCGGTATGGACCTGAAGCAGATCGCCATGTTCGCCTGGCTGCCGTTCTTGGCGGCGGATATCGGCAGCGTTGCCAGCGGCTATCTCACCACGCTGTACCGTAAATGGTTTGGCTGCACGCGCGTGAACTCGGTGGTCGCCAGCTCGGTGACCGGCGCTTTCCTGATGGTGTCGCTGGCGTTTGTGGCGATCACCAAAGATCCCTATCTGGCGATCCTGCTGATTTCGATCGGCGGTTTCGGCCACCAGGTGATCTCCTGCATGTTGAGCGCGCTGGTGGTGGAGTCGTTCGATAAAAATCAGGTGGCGACGGTCAACGGCATGCGCGGTTCCAGCGCCTGGATCGCCAGCTTCCTGTTCACGCTGCTGATCGGCGCGGTGTCCGATACCGTCGGCTTCGGCCCGCTGTTTGTGGCGATGGGCTTCTTTGACCTGATCGGCGCGCTGTTCCTGATTGCCCTGATTGCCGAGCGCGGCAAGAAAAAAAACCTTAACCCGTAAGATGGATGCCCTATGAAAACGCTAAAGAACTGGAGCCTCGCCGGCCAATATGACGACCGCATCGAACTGCTGGTGGATGATCAGCATCTGTTTTGCCTCTACGTGCTGGAGGAGGATCTGTTCCGCGTGTTGCTGAAACGCAACGGCGAGCTGGCGCTGGACCGCACCTGGAGCATTGCGCCGCAGCAGGACGTGCCGTGGGAAGGGCGCGACCGGCTCAGCGTGGCGGGTTTCAGCCTGCCGGGCTACCGCCTGGAGCAGCATGACGATCGGCTGGTGGTGACCAGCGCCGCGCTGCGGGTGACGGTGCATCAGCCCCTGTGGCTGGAGTGGGAGTATTGCACCGCCGACGGGCAGTGGCGTCCGCTGGCGGCCGACCGGCCGACCAGCGCCTATCTGCTGAACGCGCACGGCGACGGCGTGGCGCACTATCAGCGCCGCTTCGGCGGCGAGCACTATTACGGGCTGGGGGAAAAATCCGGCGATCTGGAGCGCAGCGGCCGCCGTTTTGAGATGCGCAACCTGGACGCCATGGGCTACAACGCGGCCAGCACCGATCCGCTGTATAAGCATATTCCGTTTACCATCACCCGGCGCGAGGACGTCAGCTTCGGCCTGTTTTACGATAACCTGAGCAGCTGCTGGCTGGATCTGGGCAATGAGCTGGACAACTACCATCCGGCCTACCGCCGCTATCAGGCGGAGGCGGGGGATCTGGATTATTACCTGTTCCTCGGGCCGCAGGTGCTGGACGTGACCAAAGCGCTGCTGCGTCTGACCGGGAAAACGCACTTCGGTCCGAAGTGGAGCCTGGGTTACAGCGGCTCCACCATGCACTATACCGACGCGCCGGATGCGCAGCAGCAGCTGCAGCAGTTTATCGCCCTGTGCCGGCAGCATGAGATTCCCTGCGATTCGTTCCAGCTCTCCTCCGGCTATACCTCGATTAACGATAAACGCTACGTGTTCAACTGGAACTACGACAAGGTGCCGCAGCCGAAGGCGCTGAGCGCGGCGTTCCACCAGGCCGGGCTGAAGCTGGCGGCGAATATCAAACCCTGTCTGTTGCAGGACCACCCGCAGTACGCAGCGGTGGCGGAGCAGGGGCTGTTTATCCGCGACTCGCAAAGCGACGCGCCTGAGCGCTCGAGCTTCTGGGATGACGAAGGGTCACACCTCGACTTCACCAACCCGGCGACGGTGCGCTGGTGGCAGCAGGGCGTCACGCAGCAGCTGCTGGAGATGGGCATCGATTCCACCTGGAACGACAACAACGAATACGAAGTGTGGGATGGCGAAGCGCGCTGCCACGGTTTTGGCCGGCCGATCGCCATCAAGCATATCCGCCCGGTGATGCCGTTGCTGATGATGCGCGCCTCGATGGAGGCCCAGCAGCGCTTTGCCCCCGGCCTGCGGCCGTACCTGATTTCCCGTTCCGGCTGCGCCGGCATGCAGCGCTATGTACAGACCTGGAGCGGCGATAACCGCACCAGCTGGCAGACGCTGCGTTACAACATCCGCATGGGGCTGGGGATGAGCCTGTCCGGGCTGTATAACGTCGGTCATGACGTCGGCGGCTTCTCCGGTGATAAGCCGGACGCCGAGCTGCTGGTGCGCTGGGTGCAAAACGGCGTGATGCATCCGCGTTTTACCATTCACTCCTGGAACGACGACGCCACGGTGAACGAGCCATGGATGTACCCGGCGGCGACGCCGATGATCCGTCAGGCGATCAACCTGCGTTATCAGCTGATGCCGTATCTGTATACGCTGTTGTGGCAGGCCTGCGCCGAGGATGAGCCGATGCTGCGGCCGACCTTCCTCGATCACGAGCAGGACAGCCGCGTCTGGTGCGAAAACGACGATTTTATGCTGGGGCGCGATCTGCTGGTGGCCAGCGTGGTGGAGCCGGAGCAGCGTGAGCGTACGGTATATCTGCCGGATAACCAGGCGGGCTGGTACTGCTTCTACAGCGGCCAGTGGTTCAGCGGCGGGCAGAGCGTGACGCTGCCGGCGCCGCTGGAGCGTTTGCCGCTGCTGGTGCGGGCCGGCGCCGCCTTGCCGCTTTCGCGCCGTCTGGCGCACGTTGACGTGGCGGCGGATGACCAGCGTGAACTTAAACTGTTCCCGCTGCAGCAGGGCGAGCGCTCAGGGCTGCTGTTTGAAGACGACGGCGAGAGCGACGCCTGGCGGCAGGGCGGCGCGCTGTGGCTGCGCTGGCGGATGCAGTGCGACGCAGAGCGTATTGCGCTGACGTTTAGCCATGAAGGGGATTTCCGCCCGGCGTGGCGGCGGCTGGCGGTGACGCTGCCGGTGGCGGAAACGCGCGAGCTGTGGATCAACGGGGAACGGGCGGACGGCTATTCGCTGAGCTAAACAAACGGGCGCCGTCATGGCGCCCGCTGAAGACTATTCCGCCGCGCGCTTCTTGCGCGGCTTGCTCACTTTTTTGATGGTTTTCACTTCGCTTTCCAGCCAGCCGTCCTGCAGACGGGTTTTCAGGATTTCGCCCACCTGCGCCTGTTTGGTGGTTTTCAGCACCTCGCCGCGCGGGGTTTGCGTCACGCTGTAGCCGCGCGCCAGCGTTGCCAGCGGGCTGACCGCCTCAAGCTGGCTGCAGGCCACGCCGAAGCGCTGGCGGTAGCCGTTCAGCTGACGTTCCAGCGCCTGCTGCAGCCGGTACTCCTGCTGCTGAATACGCTGCTGACAGCGGTGAATGCGCCCCAGCGGCTGCACCTGATTCAGGCGCTGCTGCAGGCGCTCGCTGCGGCGTGACGTCAGACGCAGCTGATGCTGCATGCCTTCTTCCAGCCGGCGCTGCAGTTTGAACAGCTGCGTCTGCTGACGCGCCAGCCGCAGGTGCGGGTGCTGTTGCTGCAGGCGGTGATGCAGGCGGCTGAACTGCTGCTGACGCTGCGCCAGGTAGTAGTCCATCGCCATTTCCAGCCGCTGCTGCTGCGACTGCAGCTGACGCAGCAGCTCCAGCTGATTGCGGCTGACCAGTTCGGCGGCGGCGGAAGGCGTGGGGGCGCGCAGATCGGCGACGAAATCGGCGATGGTGACGTCGGTTTCATGGCCGACGGCGCTGACCACCGGGATATGGCTGGCGAAAATCGCCCGCGCCACGCGTTCGTCGTTAAAGCTCCACAGATCTTCCAGCGAACCACCGCCGCGGCCGACGATCAGCACGTCGCACTCATCGCGCCGGTTGGCGGTTTCAATCGCCCGGACGATTTGCAGCGGCGCGTCCGCGCCCTGTACCGCGGTGGGGTAGATGACGATCGGCAGCGACGGATCGCGCCGCTGCAGCACCTGCAGAATATCGTGCAGCGCGGCGCCGCTGGCGGAGGTGATCACGCCGAGGCGTTTGGCCGGGCTGGGCAGCGGCTGTTTAAACTGCGGGTCGAACAGCCCTTCGGCCGCCAGCTGCTGCTTCAACTGTTCGAACTGCTGCTGCAGCAGGCCGTCGCCCGCCGGCTGCATGCTTTCGGCGATCAATTGATAATCGCCGCGCGGCTCATACAGCGTGATGCTGGCGCGCACCAGCACCTGCTGGCCGTTTTGCGGACGGAAGTTGACGCGGCGGTTGCTGTTGCGGAACATCGCGCAGCGTACCTGAGCGCGGTCGTCTTTCAGCGTGAAATACCAGTGGCCGGAAGCGGGCTGGGAGAAGTTTGAGATCTCGGCGGAGAGCCAAATCTGCCCCATCTCCATTTCCAGGAGCTGTTTAACCGTCTGATTCAGGCGGCTTACGGTAAAAATGGATGGTGCGGTAGGTAGCGACATGTGACCCAGATCAAATTTCAAAACAACCACTTAATTGACTGATACTACATGCCTCAAACAGCTAATCAAGAGTTTTTGTAAGAAAGTGCTGGAGGCAACCGATTCCGCTCTGTATAATGCCGCGGCAATATTTTATCTTTTCCGCATCCACCCTGGTGAGATATTGCCCATGCTACGTATCGCTAAAGAAGCTCTAACGTTTGACGACGTTCTCCTGGTTCCAGCCCACTCCACCGTTCTGCCGAACACCGCAGAATTAGGCACTCAGCTGACCAAAACCATCCGCCTGAATATCCCTATGCTGTCCGCAGCAATGGATACCGTTACCGAATCCGGCCTGGCTATCGCGCTGGCGCAGGAAGGCGGCCTCGGCTTCATCCACAAAAACATGTCTATTGAGCGTCAGGCTGAAGAAGTCAGCCGCGTGAAGAAACATGAAAGCGGCGTAGTTACCGACCCGCAGACCGTTACCCCGTCCACCACGCTGAAAGAAGTCAAAGAACTGACCGAACGTAACGGCTTTGCCGGCTACCCGGTGGTGACCGAAGACAACGAGCTGGTAGGCATCATCACCGGCCGCGACGTGCGCTTTGTGACCGACCTGAACCAGGCGGTGACCGCGGTCATGACGCCGAAAGATCGTCTGGTGACGGTGAAAGAGGGCGAGGCGCGTGAAGTGGTGCTGCAAAAAATGCACGAGAAGCGCGTTGAGAAAGCGCTGGTGGTTGACGAAAGTTTCCACCTGCTCGGCATGATCACCGTAAAAGATTTCCAGAAAGCAGAACGTAAGCCTAACGCCTGTAAAGATGAGCAGGGTCGCCTGCGCGTTGGCGCGGCGGTCGGCGCCGGCGCCGGCAACGAAGAGCGCATCGACGCGCTGGTCGCGGCAGGCGTTGACGTGCTGCTGATTGACTCCTCCCACGGCCACTCCGAAGGCGTGCTGCAGCGCATCCGTGAAACCCGCGCCAAATACCCGGATCTGCAAATCGTCGGCGGCAACGTCGCGACCGCAGCCGGCGCCAAAGCGCTGGTTGAAGCCGGCGTCAGCGCGGTGAAAGTGGGCATCGGCCCTGGCTCCATCTGTACTACCCGTATCGTGACCGGCGTCGGCGTACCGCAGATTACCGCTATCTCCGATGCGGTTGCAGCGCTGGAAGGCACCGGTATTCCGGTCATCGCCGACGGCGGCATCCGCTTCTCCGGCGATATCGCCAAGGCGATCGCCGCGGGCGCATCCTGCGTGATGGTCGGCTCCATGCTGGCGGGCACCGAAGAATCTCCGGGCGAAATCGAGCTGTATCAGGGCCGTTCGTTCAAGTCCTACCGCGGTATGGGCTCGCTGGGCGCGATGTCCAAAGGCTCTTCTGACCGTTACTTCCAGACCGACAACGCGGCGGACAAACTGGTGCCGGAAGGCATCGAAGGCCGCGTGGCGTACAAAGGCATGCTGAAGGCCATCGTACACCAGCAGATGGGCGGCCTGCGCTCCTGCATGGGCCTGACCGGCTGCGGCACCATCGACGAACTGCGCACCAAGGCGGAATTCGTACGCATCAGCGGCGCCGGCATCCAGGAAAGCCACGTGCACGATGTGACCATCACCAAAGAGTCACCAAACTACCGTATGGGCTAACCCACGGCAGAGATGTTTATGCGTAGCGGCGTAGCATATCACGCCGCTGGCCCCGCAGAGAGCGGGGCCGTCACCACGCGCTTATTGTTGTTTTTTCTCCTTTTGTTGCTGGAATTCGCCTCACATGACACAAAATATTCATAAGCATCGCATTCTTATTCTGGACTTCGGTTCGCAGTACACCCAACTGGTTGCCCGTCGCGTGCGCGAAATCGGCGTTTACTGCGAGCTGTGGGCCTGGGACGTCAGCGAAGAGCAGATCCGCGAATTCAACCCGAGCGGCATCATCCTTTCCGGCGGCCCGGAAAGCACCACCGAACATAACAGCCCGCGCGCGCCGGAATACGTCTTCAACGCCGGCGTACCGGTGCTGGGCGTGTGCTACGGCATGCAGACCATGGCGATGCAGCTGGGCGGCCACGTACAAGGCTCCAACGAGCGTGAGTTCGGCTATGCGCAGGTGGAAGTGACCACCGAAAGCGCGCTGATCCGCGACATCGAAGACGCCATCAGCCCGGCAGGCAAACCGCTGCTGGACGTATGGATGAGCCACGGCGACAAAGTCACCGCCATCCCGTCCGACTTTGTGACCGTTGCCAGCACCGACACCTGCCCGTTCGCCATTATGGCCAACGAAGAAAAACGCTTCTACGGCGTGCAGTTCCACCCGGAAGTGACCCATACCCGTCAGGGCCAGCGCATGCTGGAGCGTTTTGTGCTGGATATCTGCCAGTGTGAAGCGCTGTGGACGCCGGCCACCATCATCGAAGATGCGGTTGAACGCATTCGCGAGCAGGTGGGTGAAGACCACGTGATCCTCGGCCTGTCCGGCGGCGTGGACTCTTCCGTTACCGCGATGCTGCTGCACCGCGCCATTGGCAAGCGCCTGACCTGCGTCTTCGTCGACAACGGCCTGCTGCGCCTGAATGAAGCCAACCAGGTGATGGAAATGTTCGGCGACCACTTCGGTCTGAACATTGTGCACGTGCCGGCGGAAGAGCGCTTCCTGAGCGCGCTGGCGGGCGTGGACGAGCCGGAAGCCAAGCGTAAAATCATCGGCCGCGTGTTCGTTGAAGTGTTTGACGAAGAAGCCTGCAAGCAAGAGCAGGTGAAATGGCTGGCGCAGGGCACCATCTATCCTGACGTGATCGAATCTGCCGCTTCCGCCACCGGTAAAGCGCACGTGATCAAGTCGCACCACAACGTGGGCGGCCTGCCGAAAGAGATGAAGCTGGGCCTGGTCGAGCCGCTGAAAGAGCTGTTCAAAGACGAAGTACGCAAGATCGGTCTGGAGCTGGGCCTGCCTTACGACATGCTGTACCGTCACCCGTTCCCGGGGCCGGGTCTGGGCGTGCGCGTGCTGGGCGAAGTGAAGAAAGAATACTGCGACCTGCTGCGCCGTGCCGACGCCATCTTCATCGAAGAGCTGCATAAAGCCGACCTGTACAACAAGGTCAGTCAGGCGTTCACCGTGTTCCTGCCGGTGCGCTCCGTCGGCGTGATGGGCGACGGCCGTAAATACGACTGGGTTGTTTCGCTGCGTGCGGTGGAAACCATCGACTTTATGACCGCGCACTGGGCGCACCTGCCGTATGAGTTCCTCGGCCGCGTTTCCAACCGCATCATCAACGAAGTAGACGGCATCTCCCGCGTGGTGTACGACATCAGCGGCAAGCCGCCGGCGACGATTGAGTGGGAATAATTTAACGTCATAGCCCGCACATAAAGCAGTAAAACATCGACTAAGCCCGCGTAGCCGCGGGCTTTTTTTGTTTGCTTCCCGGTAGTTTTATCTCAGAAACCGGTAATTTTTTATGGTATCGCCGATGGTATTATCAAGGCTCGATGTGATGGAACAACTCGATGCCTGAGTCATTATTTAGCAAAAGGAACTTGTACGATGCCTGTTTTTTCCCGCAGCTGTGTTACCCCGCTAATTGGATATTTTGTTTGTACCGTCAAGTCACTGTCGGCGGACAATGCTGATCCCGTCTCCTTCAATATCTCCCGAGTATCTGGCCCAATAAGGAACGTGCCATGAGTGAAGCGGCACGCGTTGGCGATGCGATTGGCCACTCCCATGCACTGGCCGGGATGATTGGTGGCACGATTGTCGGCGGCCTGATTGCCGCCGCCGGCGCGGTGGCGGCGGGTGCGCTGTTTGTCGCCGGGCTGGCGGCGTCCTGCGTGGGCGTCGGTGTATTACTGGTGGGTGCCAGCCTGGCGGTGGGCTATCTCACCGGGGAGCTGGCGACCAAGGCGCGAGACGGCATTGCGGAGGCCGGCGCAGGGAGTCTGACGCCGGCCGGTAAAATAGTGACAGGCTCCTCCAACGTGCGCATCAATGGCAAGCCGGCGGCCATCGCCACCGTCAGTCAGGTCGCCTGCGACCAGGACGGCCCCAGCATGCAGATGGCGCAGGGCTCGGACAAGGTGTTTATCAACGGCCAGCCAGCGGCGCGCGTGGGGGATAAAACTAACTGTGACGCTCAGGTGATGGAAGGCTCGCCCAATGTGCGCATCGGCGGCAGCACCGTCACCACCTTGCCGATAAAACCGGAAGTGCCGGACTGGCTGTATAAAATCTCCGACCTGACGCTGCTGTTTGCCGGTCTGGTGGGCGGCGTCGGCGGTGCCGCCAGCAAACTGGGGGCGCTGGGGAAAATGCTGAGCAAGGCGCCTGGCATCAATAAACTGGGGCGGACGGCCTGCCGGTTCGGCACGCTAATGACCGCCACGACCGCCGCCGGCATTATTGCCCGGCCGATAGATATCATCAGCGGCCAGAAATTCCTGTCCGGCGACGACGAGCTGGACTTTGTGCTGCCGTCGCGGCTGCCGGTTGAGTGGCAGCGCTACTGGCGCAGCGGCAACCCGGCACAGAGCGTGCTGGGGCGCGGTTGGAGCCTGTTCTGGGAAAGCAGCCTTAAGCGCTACCAGGATGGTCTGGTGTGGCGTGCGCCCTCCGGCGACTACGTCTCCTTCCCGATGGTGCCCAGAGGCCATAAAACCTACTGCGAAGCGGAAAAGTGCTGGCTGATGCACAACAGCGATGGCAGCTGGCAGGTGTTCGACGTCAGCGAGCAGGCCTGGCACTACCCGGCGTTGAGTGATGCGCCGAGCCGGCTGCAGATGCTGACTGACCTCACCGGCAACACGATTTCCCTGTTCCACGACGACCACGGCCGACTGACCGAACTGGTCGACAGCGCCGGCCAACGGCTGGCATGCCGCTACCTGACCACCGCCAACGGGCTGTCCCGCCTGAGCTCGGTGCTGCTGTTTACCCCGGACGGCGAGCTGCCGCTGGTGCACTACGGGTACGATGACGAGGGGCAGCTGGTTACCGTCCGCAACCGCGCCGGCGAAGTCACCCGGCGCTTTGGCTGGCAGGACGGACTGATGGTCAGCCATCAGGACCAGAACGGCCTGCTGAACGAGTACCGCTGGCAGGAAATTGACGGCCTGCCGCGCGTGGCGGCCTACCACAACAGCGCCGGCGAGCAGCTGGCGCTCTATTATGACTTTGCCAACGGCACGCGGTGGGCGGTGCGCGACGACGGCACTCGGGCGCTGTGGCAGTTGGACGATGACGACAACGTGGCGCAGTTCACCGACTTTGACAACCGGCAGTCGGCCTTCATCTATGCGCGCGGCGAGCTGTGCGGCGTGGTGCTGCCAGGCGGTGCGCAGCGCCAGAGCGAGTGGGACCGTTACGGCCGGCTGCTGAGCGAGACCGACCCGCTGGGTCGCACCACCACTTACCAGTATTCCCGCAACAGCGGCCGTCTGTTCTCGGTCACCTACCCGGACGGCAGTCAGGCGTTTCAGCACTGGGACTCCCAGGGACGCCCGACACAGCAGATTGATGCGCTGGGCAATGTTACCCGTTACCACTATCCCGATGAGGAGGAGAGCCTGCCGGCGAGCGTCATCGATGCGCTGGGCGGCGAGGTGAAACTGACCTGGAACGCACAGGGATTGCTGACGCGCTATACCGACTGTTCCGGCAGCGTCACCGCCTACGCCTATGACGCGCTGGGGCAACTGACGCACCGTACCGACGCGGAAGGTCACCTGACCCGCTACCACTGGGACCGAGCCGGCCGGCTGCAGACGCTGCTGCATCCCGACGGCAGCGAAGAACGTTTCGACTGGAGCGCGCAGGGCCAGCTGGCCCGACACCAGGACCCGCTCGGCAGTGAGACGCGCTGGCAGTACAACCTGCTGGGGCAGCCGGTCAGCATCACCGACCGCATCCAGCGTACACGCCATTATCACTACAACTGCCGCGGCTGGCTGACGAGACTGGAAAATGGCAACGGCGGGGACTACCAGTTCAGCCACGATGCCGTTGGACGGTTGACGGCCGAACGGCGTCCGGACCGCACCGACCGCTATTATCGTTACGGCCCCGCGGGGCAGTTGAGCGAGTTGCGGGAAACCGGGCCGCTCGACCCGCAGGCACCGCCTGCACAACGCTTGCATCAGTTCCGTTATGACGAAGCCGGCCAACTGACCTGGCACGCCAACGACAGCGCCGAGTGGCATTACCACTATGATGCGGCCGGGCGCATGAACCGCCTGATGCGCACCCCGACCGCTGCCGGCAGCAAACTGGGTATCGAGCCGGACAGCGTGCAGCTGCGCTACGACAAGGCCGGTAACCTGCTGAGCGAGCAGGGCGTCAACGGCGAGTTGCAGTACCAGTGGGATGCCTTGTCCAACCTGCAGGCGCTGACGCTGCCGCAGGGCGACCAGCTGCAGTGGCTCCATTACGGCTCCGGCCACGCCAGCGCCATCAGGTTTAACCAGCAACTGGTGAGTGAATTCAGCCGTGACCGGCTGCACCGGGAAACCGGCCGTACCCAGGGTGCGCTGCATCAGCAGCGCCAATACGATGTGCTGGGGCGACGCAGTGGGCAGAGCAGCGCATTCGGGCACATCAGCAAACCGGAAGAGGGCGTGCTGTGGCGCACGTTCCGCTATACCGGCCGCGGCGAACTGGAAGGTGTCAGCGACGCGCTGCGCGGCGAGATTCACTATGGCTACGATGCGGAAGGACGCCTGCTGCAGCACCGCGAAGCGCAGCAGGGCAAGCCGGGCCACCGACTGTGCTACGACCTGGCGGATAACCTGATTGGTGAGCAGCGCGTCAGCCATGACCCGGACGCCGAGCTGCCACCGGCGCCGGTGGTCGATAACCGGCTCGAATACTGGCAGCGGATGTTTTACCGCTATGACGGCTGGGGCAACCTGACCAGCCGGCGCAACGGTATCTATCAACAGCACTACGTCTATGATGCAGACAACCGGCTGATAAAGGCGCATGGCCGCGGCCCGCAGGGGGATTTTGCGGCGCAGTATCACTATGACGCGCTGGGGCGCCGCACGCGCAAGACGGTAACCTACAAGGGGAAAGCGCCGGAAACCACGCGCTTTTTATGGGAAGGGTACCGACTGCTGCAGGCGCAGCGGGACAACGGCACGCGCCGCACCTGGAGCTATGACCCGGCCAACGCCTGGACGCCGCTGGCGGCCCTCGAGCAGGCGGGCGACGGCCAGCAGGCGGATATCTACTGGCTACACACCGATCTTAACAGCGCGCCGCTGGAGGTGACCGACGCCGAGGGCAACCTGCGCTGGTCCGGCAACTACGACACCTTCGGCAGACTGCAGGGGCAGACGGTCACCGGCGCCGAACGACGCAAGGGCGCGCTCGTTGATCAGCCGTTGCGTTATGCCGGCCAGTACCAGGATGACGAAAGCGGGCTGCATTATAATCTGTTCCGTTACTATGAGCCGGAGGTGGGGCGCTTTACCACGCAGGATCCGATAGGGCTGCGCGGCGGGCTGAATCTGTACCAGTATGCACCGAATCCGCAGGGATGGGTTGATCCGTTAGGTTTAGCTTTTGGTTCAGGTAAAGGTACACATAATGCCAAGGCAACATTATTTGATAGCAATGGCAATGTTAAAGCGACAGGTGTGTGGCAAAGTGGGAACATGACTCCGGATGAGGCTGCTTTAGGATTCCCGCAGAGTACACTTGCCACGCATACAGAAGCGAGGATTACTCGTGAGTTACATCCACAGGCAGCTCCTGGAGATCGACTTGTTATTGATGGCGAATACCCACCTTGCAATAGTTGTAAAGGGAAGATGAATGCCTTCAAAACTGCTACAGGTGCTGAGGTAGAATATAAATGGCCTGCAGATACAGGCGATGGAACCAAGATCTGGAATGCTAAGTCGAAAGGAACCAGGAAAATACCAGGCGCGGATTGCTAAGGGAGCTGAAATGAATAACTCATTGAAATTTAATGCCTCAGTGTTGGAATGTTACGAAGAGGACGATGTGCTCACTGTTGCTCTGGGCGATAATGAGCAGTCACCTGAGAATTATCTAATCATTACTCGGTTGGATGATGAAGATAATGACTCAATTGATGAGGGGATCGGCCTGCAAACATCACAGTCCGCCTATGAAGCATCGGCAGCGATCGAGAAAGTGATTTTGCATTCTGACCGTTTAGATGTGGTTATCACGCCTGATTCACATGAGCATTTCGGTTGCTCGAAGCTCGAAGGTGTGTTCTCTGAAACGGTGCGTAATACGCCTGAAAAAATTGCTCTGTTGCGAAAGTATCTTGAAGCAATTTTCAACGGTAGTAAGACGACCCTTGTCTTTTCATGAGATTAAAATTTTTATAATCCAATAAAGACTTCTTTGCTGCCTTTCTGACCATGTCGTAGCACCCTGTGTGGATTCTATCCATGCAGGAGTGCACGCCATGAAAATCAGCACGTTGCTGACGTTGTTCCCTCTGCTGATGCCGGCATCGGTGCTTGCCGGCACGGTACTCTATACCGATTCTCACCATCCCCCGAGCAACATCGATGCCTCGGTATCTGTGATTTATCTTGACGGCCCGGAACAGCTGCAGAAGCAAATGTTCGGCGAGCTGTCGTCAAACCCGGATGAAGCCGAGGACAGGCGTAAGGAAGGCAGTAACTCTAACGTCAGCAGCGGCAGTACGATGTACCGGGGCGACGCACGCGCAAGACGGTAACCTACAAAGGGAAAGCGCCGGAAACCACGCGCTTTTTATGGGAAGGGTACCGACTGCTGCAGGCGCAGCGGGACAACGGCACGCGTCGCACCTGGAGCTATGACCCGGCCAACGCCTGGACGCCGCTGGCAGCCCTCGAGCAGGCGGGCGACGGCCAGCCGGCGGATATCTACTGGCTGCACACCGACCTCAACGGCGCACCACTGGAGGTGACCGACGCCGAGGGCAACCTGCGCTGGTCCGGCAACTACGACACCTTCGGCAGACTGCAGGGGCAGACGGTCACCGGCGCCGAACGGCGTAAGGGCGCGCTCGTTGACCAACCGCTGCGCTATGCCGGGCAGTATCAGGATGACGAAAGCGGGCTGCATTATAATCTGTTCCGCTACTATGAGCCGGAGGTGGGGCGCTTTACCACGCAGGATCCGATAGGGCTGCGCGGCGGGCTGAACCTGTATCAGTATGCGCCGAATCCGTATGGATGGATTGACCCGTTAGGGCTTTACCGTGGCGAGGGGGAACGTGGCTTAGGGAAATACCATGTGTTCCATGACCATACATTGCAGCCATCAGAGTACCAGTTATCAGACGCGGAGCATTTCAGACGCGCGAACGAATCAGTATATAATCGGCTGCAGGTAGACCCTGATTTTAAAAGAGAAATGCAAACGAAGTATCCTGATTTGGTTGAGCATGTGCAACCAAATGCCAAAGGAAAGTTTAGTAAGTATTCTCCACCTGACATGACCTGGCACCATGAAAACAGACCAGGTGGGTTAAGCTTGGTTGACTATAATGACCACCGGTCATACCACAAAATCTATCACCCTGATGGGTCAGGGGGACGGAAAAAATGGGGCGGTGGTACAGATTGTCGTTAATAGGATGATGATATGAAAACAATTGATGGTTTCAAAGGGCTACTATCTATTTATAAGGACCTGCCTAAAGTCGGTGGCTTCTTTGTTGATGAAGACTTTGTTAATAGAGCAGAGCATATCGAGGCTGCACGTTATTATCTTGCTGAAACACCTGACGAAGATGATGACATGGAAGATGAGTACAAAACATGGCTCGAATACCCTACATTCAGGGCGATTATTGAGAATAAAATCGACCATAACCCTGCTGTTGGGGAAAAAGAGTTGTTACAAGCGGTCGTTTATTACCTTGAAAACGATGATTTTCAGGACTAAAACAAAAAACTTTTGTAATCGAATAAAGACTTCTTTGCTGCCTTTCTGACCATGTCGTAGCACCCTGTGTGGATTCTATCCATGCAGGCGTGCACGCCATGAAAATCAGCACGTTGCTGACGTTGTTCCCTCTGCTGATGCCGGAATTCTGTTTCTGAATGGAGCAGGATTTTGGGTCAGGGTCAGGCACAGTGCGTGCGGCGGTCTCAGCCCGGAACAATTTGAAAACCAGAACCTCGCTTAGGGTTGTGCCCACATTACGTGGGTAAGATCACTTAACGTCGTTGAGGTTGGTTCTGCAGAGGTTGCTTTTGTTTAGATAAACTTTTGAGGTCTTCCTACTAGAATATGCGGATTTTTCCGGAGCTTTACGGTTTTGTCATTTTCTCTGAACAGCCGCTGCTGTCCTTCATGAAGAAGAACGGTATAGAGAAGGATTTGCTCGCCTTTATGACAACTAATGATGAGGCAGATAAATTGACCGAGGCGGGGATCATCGTCCCTATTTTTGACGTGCCTGAGGGCTTGTATGAGGTGTCCTTGCAGTGCTCAAAGCCTGCAAAGAACATCTCCAAACTTGGGATGTTCAAGTCAGAGGGCAAATTGAGCATCTGCGGTATGGGATACTTGGCGGATTTTGACGTAGAAACCTTGCGTAACAGAGAGAGAACCCAAGATTTTTCGGTCCCTCAGGGAGTGTTTGATTTGTACTGTGTAGTTGATGAGCCAAATGAGAAAGTCTCATTGACCCTGAGTTAACAGAACAGACGGGGAACACCCATTTCAGCTTGTCAGGAGGGAAATGAAGGTAAAAGTAAGTGGAGGTTTAAATGATTGTTATTAATGGTTTTAGTGAATTATTAAAAATGAAGGATGGTCTGCCAGATGTAGGTTGGCTTTATGTCTCGCCATCGTTCAGCCTTTCCTCTGAAGAGGGTATAGTCAACGGTAGTTATTACATTGCTGAAAACGAAGACGAAGAAATGGATTTTGAAGAGAGTTACGGTACTTTCCTTGAAGCGCCAATCTTCAAGGATATTGTCATCAACAAGAGAAACCACAATCAGCAAGCGACAGAGGATGAGATCCTTGGTGCCGTCATCTATTACCTCGAAAACGATGATTTTCAGGACTGAAAACAAAAAATTTTGTAATCGAATAAAGACTTCTTTGCTGTCTTTCTGATCATGTCGTAGCACCCTGTGTGGATTCTATCCATGCAGGCGTGCACACCATGAAAATCAGCACATTGCTGACGTTGTTCCCTCGACTGATGCCGGCATCGGTGTTCTGACGACGTACGTTGGCATCAAAAGCGCTCGGTGCTGCTGGCGTAAATCAGCATTAAGCAGCAAGCCATCACCTTCGCGGCTGCCTACAGAACATGATTTTCGCCACCCGGTTGGGGGGGACATTATTATCCTGTACTTTCCTGACCGGTTGCTCAATTATGTTATTTCACTCTGTGATTAAGATAATGCTCAAATGTGAACCACCTCTCAAAAAACACGCTCATATATTTAACGTACTAATTGCCATGCAGGGAATTCGTTTTTCCGCTGTAAACGGCAAGAGGTTAGAAACATATAGATTTTACTTGATACGTTAAGCTACTGTGGAAGTTGCGAGTGTGCTGCAATCAACACGTTGAGGAGGTTGTCTATATAGACCTTTGTCACAAGGCTCACGGAAATAAAAAAACATAACTGATAAATATAAAAACGTAATAGATCCCCGGCTGTAATCTGTGTCAGAAAGTATTCCGCATTCACAAAACAGGCAGGAGATGTGATTAAAATGAGTGGAAACATAATGCAAAGTCGGCACGATGAGTACCATAAACTAACGCGTGGAGAACGCATTGGTTATGGACTGGGTGACTTTGCCCAAAACCTTGTTTTTGGGACAATAGGCGGTTTTCTTGCTCTTCACATGTTGACGGTAAATGCAATCAGCACTGCAGCGGCAGGGTTTATATTTCTTTTTGTCAGGATTATTAATGTATTTTGGGATCCCATGGTGGGAACGTTTGTTGACAAAAGGAGTTCAAAGGCCGGGAAATATCGACCTTGGCTTTTAAGGGCAGGCATTCCACTCGTTATTCTCTCCGCTTTGCTTTTTGCGCCTATTCCCGAAGTGAGTGGTTCCGTTCCTTTTGCCTTTGTCGTCTACCTTGCACTGGATCTGCTTTATTCGGTTGTTAATATCCCTTATGGCTCTCTTAATGCCTCACTAACAAGGGATCCAGGCTCTATTGATAAACTGACCAGTACGCGAATGATGCTGGCCAACAGCGCCAATCTTCTTGTCTATACCTTGTTTCCAATGTTTGTACAAATGGCCGCTCCCAAAGATCGCAGCATCAAGGATACCGGATTTTTCGGACTTGAGCTTGAGCTGGGGAACTATACCGATCCATCAGCCAGCTACGCGTGGTTTGGCGTTTACTCCGTTTATATGATTGTCGGGGCGGTTGCGCTTTTTCTCTGTTATAAATTAACTAAAGAACGTGTTGTTGCTACAGCGGAACAGTCTGCCAATGTAAAAGCGACGGATTTATTCCTCGAACTCAAAAATAATCGGCCGCTTGTCATTCTTGGCATTTTCTTTATGTTGGCTTTTACATTTATGTTTTTCATGAACACGGTTAATGGTTTTTTCAATCAGTTTGTTGTCGGCCATTCAGAATGGATGGGGGCCGTTGGCCTCGTAGCCTCGATTCCGGGTATTTTATTCCCGGTTTTTTGGCCGAGACTAAAGAAAGTATTTGGCAAAAAAGGGTTCTTCCATCTTTTTCTCGGCATGTTTATTGTCGGTGAGTTTTTGACATACATCTGGTCACTCGATGGTATGCACGATGCGCTCTGGCTTGCTTATATCGCTACATTTATTAAACAGTGGGGTTTAACGTCAGCTACCGGTTTCATGTGGGCGCTTGTCCCTGAGGTTATCGCTTATGGTGAATTGAAATCAGGTAAGCGAAATGCCGCAATTATTAATGCCATTATGGGGCTGTTTTTCAAGATTGGTTTTACTCTCGGCGGCGCCGTTCCGCTTTGGCTGCTGGCCGCTTATGGTTTTAACGAAACAGGCGCACAACAGGATGCCAATGCGATCGCCGGAATAAATATGACCGCGATTTGGATCCCCATCGCGTTAGCCTTTGTGTCGATGATTATCATTCAGCTATATCCCATCTCAGATAAAAACATCACGGATATCAACCGTCGGCTTGATGAAATACGGATATAGTTATAAACATTTTATAAATATAGAAAATAAACTCTTTGAAAAAGGTAAAGCCCTATGTCACTGATTAAAAACCCTATCTTACCTGGATTCAATGCAGACCCAAGTATTATCCGTGTAGAGGACACTTACTATATCGCAAACTCTACCTTTGAGTGGTTTCCCGGCGTGCGTTTACATGAGTCAAAAGACCTGGAGCACTGGAATCTTCTCCCGAGTCCATTGTCAACAACCGCGCTTTTAGATATGAAAGGGAATCCTTCATCAGGGGGGATTTGGGCTCCGGCTCTCTCTTATGCCGATGGAAAATTCTGGTTGGTTTATACGGATGTGAAAGTCACCGAGGGTGCCTTTAAAGACATGACCAACTACCTGACCACCGCAACCGATATTCGTGGCCCATGGACCGATCCCATCAAACTTAATGGCGTCGGCTTTGATGCTTCACTTTTCCATGACGATGATGGCCGTAAATATTTAGTACAACAAACCTGGGACCATCGCGAGTACCGTCACCCTTTTAATGGCATTACGTTGACCGAGTTTGATGCCAACACGCTGAAACTCAAACCAGAAACGGCGCGCACCATTTATCGCGGCACTGCCGTTGCACTTGTCGAAGGGCCGCATCTCTACAAACTGAACGGATATTATTATCTTTTTGCCGCTCAGGGGGGAACCGTATTTACCCATCAGGAAGTTGTTGCTCGTTCAAAAAATCTGGACGCCGACAGTTTTGCCACCGCGCCAGGGGAGGTGTTCTTAACCAACGTAGATACGCCAGACAGCTACATCCAAAAACAGGGGCACGGCAGTTTGGTATCAACCCCGAAAGGCGAATGGTATTACGCCTCGCTCTGTGCGCGTCCCTGGAATCATGCCGGTGAGTCTGTCTATGATCCCCGTGGTTGGTCAACGCTTGGCAGGGAAACGTCTATCCAAAAAGTTTTTTGGGATGAAGATGGCTGGCCACGTATTGAAGGCGGCCACGGAGGAAAAACGTTTGTCGAAGGGCCAAGCGATGCTATTTACACTCAAAGTGCACCAGATCATAGTCAGCAAGATGAGTTTAATACGGCGACACTCGATCCCAACTGGAATACGCTCCGTGTCCCGTTCACGGAAAAAATGGGTACCACAGGCGATGGCAAACTGACGTTAATTGGGCAGGGCTCTTTAGCGAATACTCATGATCTATCGCTTATTGCCCGGCGCTGGCAGGCATTTTATTTTGATGCGCAGGTTAAAGTTAAATTCAAACCATCTAATTATCAGCAAATGGCGGGCTTGACGAATTACTATAACGATCGTCACTGGAGCTTTATTTTTATTACCTGGAATGAAATTAACGGGCCAGTTATCGAAGTCGGGGAGAATAATCGTGGTAAATACACCTCATACTTGAAAGATAATGCGATCAAGATTCCAACAGATAGCGAATATGTCTGGTTCCGCACCAAGGTGAGAAAGGAAAGTTATACGTATGAGTATAGTTTTGATGGGATTAACTTCACGGAGATTCCGGTCAAACTAGATGCCGCAATTCTTTCAGACGACTATGTACTGCAAAGTTATGGCGGGTTCTTTACCGGGGCGTTCGTTGGCCTTGCGGTCGTAGACTACTCCGGCTATGCCGCCAGCGCGGAATTTTATAACTTCGAATATCAGGAATTTGGTGATTTATTAATGGCGGATGATACGTATAGCTGGGAGGCCAGTGAGTCACGCTTTAATTAAGGGCTGGAAGTTCTAACCAAGGTAATCAATGCAACATTAGCCAGGGGAACTAAATCTGTCCCTGGCTGATTGTGCGCGCAACCTGTGAATTAATTACGGTGCACGCTCAAGAGCATCCGATAAGCACCGTGCAGACGTGTGGCTTATCGTAATGCTTCAATCACTCCTATCAATATTAACACCTAATTATTCTGACTAGGGAGGACCTTGTGACGCTAATCATTTAACTGTACCTCTGCGACATAAAAATAAAATCAACTTGTTTTGGTGGCATTGTTTGTATTCACACCAGGACGGGATGGTTATTTTCTGAAAATATAATGAATTTGAGATAGCCATGAAAACTGTAAATAAAATCCCTTTAGCTATGGCGGCTATCGCCGTGCTGTGCCCGGTTTCCGTACTGGCGCAGGAATTCACTCAGGAACAGATTGACGCCATCGTTGCTAAAGCGGTCGATAAAGCGCTGGCTGAACGGCAGGTGAAAATTGACGCTGCAGCCGATAAAAAGATTGATGTCCTTACCAACCCGCAAACCACCGCGTCCTCACCGGATTTGGCGATTCCATTCGGCCTCAAGTTCAGCGGCTACGCCCGTTATGGCGCCCACTTCCAGAGCGGCGATCAGAAATATGTCGGCGTCGACGGTTCCTATAACGGCGCCTCGGCGATCGGCCGTCTGGGTAACGAAAGCAACGGCGGCGAATTCCAGATCAGCAAAGCTTTCAAAAGCGCCCAAGGGGCGATCTGGGACCTTAACGTGATGTTCGACCACTGGAGCGACGAAGTGAACCTGAAAAAAGCCTACGTCGGCGTCACTAACGTCCTCGAATCAAACCCGAATGCCTATATCTGGGCTGGCCGCGACTTCCACCAACGTCCGCAGCAGGGAATCAACGACTACTTCTGGATGAACCACGACGGCCAGGGAGCCGGGGTGAAGAACTTTGATATTGGCGGCGTACTGTTTGACGTGGCGGCGGTGTCGCAGGTGGAATCCTGCAGCCCGGAAGTGATGGCCGATGAGACGAACCCGTCACGCATCACCTGCACGGGCAGCTCCGATACCGGTGACAACGGCCACTACGCGCTGACCACCAAAACCCACGGCATCAAGGCCGGGCCGATCGACGTTGAAGTGTACGCCAACTACGGCTTTGACTCGAAAGCGGTGGATAGCGACGAGCGGCTCGATGCCTGGCAGGGCGGACTGGTGCTGAGCCACACCAACGACAGCGGGGTGAACAAGCTCATCCTGCGCTACTCCGACAACGCGGATAACAGCGTCTACAACAAAACCGACGACCTGACCACGGTCTACGCCAGCTTCGAGGGCAGCCATAAATTCACCCAGCAGGCGCAGATCGAATATCTGCTGGCCTTCCATGATTACGACAACGGCAAGGACAACACCGACAACCGTAAAAACTACGGCGCCATCGTGCGGCCGATGTATTTCTGGAACGATGTGCACTCCACCTGGCTGGAAGCTGGCTACCAGCGCGTGGATTATGATCGGGGCGGCGATAACAAGGGCTGGAAGCTGACGTTGTCGCAGAACATCGCCATCGGCATGGGGCCGGAGTTCCGTCCGATGCTGCGCTTCTACGTGACCGGTGGCCAGGTGGATAACCAGCATACCGCCAGCGTCGAGGGCACCAGCAATGAGCGGCTGGATTCGCTGAATATCGGCGGCATGTTTGAGGCGTGGTTCTAAGTTGGGGTGATAACCCCCTCACGCCTTACGGGGAAAAGGGGGCGGTTTTTACTTCAAGCCAACGTACGTTATCCTGACCCAGGGACAGAGGAACCCGTAGAAAAATGAAAAGCACGATGAAGGGTGATCGACTGATTTCGCCAACTAAACAGAAGAGACTTCATCGTGCCATTAACCCGGCAAACCTGACTTCAGGCATTCCCGCAGAAATAACTGCTGCGGTTTTTATCAGCGCACCATCACTGACTGCCGGTTTATCCAGCCCTGTTTGGGCGCTTGTGCAGTAAAGCGTTGCATAGTTGGGCCCCGCGAACACCGGGCAAGTGGTCTGAACACAGGGTGATTCGATCACGCAGTCAATGTTTCCGTCATCCGTGTAACGCACCACTCGGCGACCGCCCCATTCCGCATTCCAGAGAAAACCTTCAGCATCAATGCAAGAGCCATCTGGTGCGCCTGGACCGTTGATTTTTGTGAACACCCGCTGATTTTCCAGTGAAGGGTAATCGCAGCAGAAAATGCAGCCTTGCAGGGAATCCGCGTAGTACATGGTAGCGCCGTCCGGACTGAAACAGATACTGTTTGGGATCGCCACGTCAGGAAGAGCCAGCGTTTCTGTCTCAAGCGTTGTCGCGTTGACTCGGTGAAACCTGCCTACAGGTTGCACTGGCTCTCCTGCGGACATCGTGCTGAAAACAAAGTTGCCCATACGGTCGCAGCGGCCGTCATTGATCCGGGTTCCTGCTACGCCGGGCGTGTCTGTCATTTTGGTGAAATGACCGGTAGTCAGGCTATAGTATCCCAGACAGGATGCCAGCCCCATCAGCAGCGTGTCTTTATCTGCCGTAAGGGCAAATGACCCCAGCGGCTCCGGTAGTGGCCTGCGGTGAATATCACCGCTTTCGAGGTTAAGAGCACACAATTCGCAGCCCTGGATGTCGGCCCAAAACAGGCGATTCGTTTTTTCGCACCAGACTGGACACTCGCCTAGAAGACTCGTGGTGCCGGTTATGGTTTTAAACATATTCGTGTCCTAAGTGGCATGGAGTGCGGTGAACACATCACACGTAAGCTCCTTGAACTTTGCCAGGAATGCGGCGCTTGGGTAAGCGCCAGTCTAAGGCATCGGATTCGTTGGTTCGCGGCAGTCAGCCGGAGAAAAGCGCTGACCATCGGTCACCGAACAGGGCGATGGCCAGGCCAGCCAGCATAATCACCGACCCGCACAGCTTGATAAGAGAAACCGGGCGTTCAACGGACCCCATCAGTCCAAAATGATCGATGGCCAGCGACGAGGTAATCTGCCCGGCGATGGCGAGCCCCAGCAGAGCTGACAGCCCGACTCTGGGGGCAAGTATGACATAACTCAGCAGCGCACTGGCGCCAAGCAGGCCGCCCAGCAGGCTCCACCAGGGCTGGGCAGGAATCGCTGTCAACGAAGCGGCTATCCCGCCCCGCATCAATGCAAAGAGGCCAAGGCACAGCGCGCCGGCGGTAAAAGAAAACAGCGCCGCAGCGACAGAATCCCCGCCGATGCCTTTAGCCAACTGACCGTTCAGCGTGGCCTGCAAAGTAATGCCCAGTCCCGCGCCGATGGCCAGCAGATAATAGACTGCACTCATTTCGCACCGCCTATCGGGCCGATTCGAGCGGCAGGAAGGCCTCAGCAAAAATGTCAGGCTGGTAGCCTGCGGCAGCAAACAGATGCTGGCGGGACTCGTCGATCGCCGCACGGAGTCGTTTGCTGTCCACGTCCAAGACTTTGCCGTCGCGTTTAACGACGCGCCCGCCAATCATGACCGTATCAATATTGCTGCGTTCGGCCGCGTGCACCACGGTGCCGAATGCGTTACCTGACGGGTAAAGATTTATGTCTTCAGCGCGGATAAGGATCAGGTCCGCCTGTTTTCCGGGCGTCAGGCTGCCGATTTTGTGCTGCAAACCTGCACAGGCAGCACCGTCTGCGGTGGCGGCTTTCAACAGGTTATGAGCCTGTAGGGTCACCGGATGGTGTTTGTTTCCGCAGCACTGCTGCTGTAGCATGCCCATAACGCGCTGCAGGTAGAATGCCACCCGCATCTCCATAAACATGTCGCCGCTGTAGGACGTTTCGTTATCCACGCTCAGCCCCGGGCTGATGCCGTGACGTAATGCTGACTGCATGGCGAACATGCCGTCCTCGATGCCATAGTGCGCATCTGAGCGCGGGCATACGTTTACCCGTACGCCGGCCTCACGCAGGATTTTCCATCCGGCGTCCGGTAGCGCGGTGCAGTGGTTAAAGATGTTATCGGGTCCCAGCAGCCCTTTCTGGTGCAGTTCTTCCAGTTCATCCGCCATATCTCCGCCGAAAAACTCGGTGATAATCGGCAGGCCCAGTCGTCGG
Organism: Serratia sp. JUb9; assembly: GCF_014298095.1. Classification (NCBI taxonomy): domain Bacteria; kingdom Pseudomonadati; phylum Pseudomonadota; class Gammaproteobacteria; order Enterobacterales; family Yersiniaceae; genus Serratia; species Serratia sp. JUb9. Next base: position 1,339,648 of record NZ_CP060416.1, read on the forward strand.
GCTTCCGCCCACAGTTCAGGTTCCAGCTGTGCCATCACGGCCAGCGAGACCAGGCTGTTATCCTCGTTTTTAAAATACTTTTCCTGCAGGCGCTCCAGATTGCCGGGCCAGTGGGCCTTGTCCCACTCCCCGGATACGGGCGCGCCGGAAGCGTGTACGGACCGAATACCGGCGTCAAGCAACGCCTCGACGGCAGCATCGGAGTGTGCGGCGCTGCGGCTGTTGTGCGAATTATCAATAACGGTGGTGATGCCGGCGTCGATGCAGCCCAGAGCGGTAAGCAGGTTGCCGATATACATGTCTGCCGGGCGATAGTATTTGGCAAAAGAGTAGTGCGTTGCGTTGCAGTAGTCTTCAAGCGTTGCGGCATTCGGGTTAAGCCGGCGTAGCTGCCCCTCCCATGAGTGGCGATGGGTATCGACCATTCCCGGCATGGCAATCATGCCGGGGGCGTCGATAACGACGGCATCACCGGCATCAATGTTTTCATTTATGGCCGTGATGGCGCTGCCTTCGATAAGAATATCGCCGCTAACCAAATTACCTACATCGTCGTCCATGCTGAGAACCGTGGCTCCGCGGATCAGCGTCCGGGGGGCCTGCGAGTCAGCGGTCTGCACTATATTTCGGGTATAATCAGTCATCTTCAGTTCACCTTTTTTAAATGTTGTGACGTAAAAGGTACGTAAAGCGATACTTCCGAAAAAGGCAGCTAAACTGTTTTCATTATTCAATAATCACGAACAATAATGGGCTTCTGTTGCTTCTTCATTGTGGCTCATGGAAAAAGAATATGGATCGTATCCAGGCAATGCATGTTTTTGTCCGTGTGGCGGAAGCCGGGAGCTTTATTCTCGCGGCGGAAACCCTTTCCCTACCGGCTTCAACGGTAAGCAGCACGATTAAAAATCTTGAAAAACATCTGCAGGTGCGCCTGCTGAACAGAACAACGCGGCGGGTCAGCCTGACGAGCGAAGGCGCACAGTATCTGGTGCAATGTCGGGAAATACTTGCGCTGATTGATCATACGGAGTCCAGCCTGACGGATTCGGCAAAGCGGCCGCAGGGACGTTTACGGGTTGATATGCCCGGAGGCATCGCCCATTTCATCGTTATGCCGAATCTGAAAGACTTTTACAGACGCTACCCGGATATCTACCTGATGATAGGCGTCAACGATCGGCAGGTCGATCTCGTTCAGGAGGGGGTGGATTGCGTCATTCGGACAGGAGAGCTGAATGACTCCACGCTCGTTGCGCGCCCGCTCGGCCGGTTTCGCTGGGTGACGTGTGCCTCTCCGGCCTATCTCAGAGAGCACGGTACTCCGCAGACGCCTGGAGAGTTGTCTCAGCATCGGGCCATCCATTATTTTTCAGGCCATACCCGGCGCCCGGAGGAAATGTGTTTTGCCAGCGGCAGTGAAAAAGTGTCGGTTCCGGTCAGTGGCGCTGTTGCCGTTAATGAGACCGGGCTTTACATCAAAATGTGTCTTGAAGGATTTGGGCTGGCGCAACTTGCCGAACGCGTGGTTTCGGAACATTTGCAGGAAGGTCGGCTGATAGAAGTTCTGGTGGACTGGCAGTCTGCGGCCGTACCGGTGACCTTACTTTATCCGCATCAGCGTTTTCTCTCCCCGGCCGTGCGCGCATTTGCTGACTGGATAACCGAGCTTGTCCGCGACGGCCATTCGGCAATTGAGGGCGGATAGTGGGCGTCATCGCATTCAGGCCCATGAACAGTGTGGCCTGCCATGTCAGCGGTGACCGCCAGACGGCCACGGTTGCTGATTTTTTCGGCGTGGACAATTTTACCCGGTCGTGTGTACGGCTGGCATTCTGGGGTATGACTCTGTTAATGCATTCATCACGATGTTCAAAAAATCGCTGGGTAATCGCCAACGCAATATTTTGCTTCGCTACGTTAAGAAGGGCAACGGCTACATAAAGCAGGGAAGGGGATTTACCGCCATCTCCCCCGGGCCGGGGTCACTCGCCTGCGTTAAATACGCTTCTGGCCCACTCAATAAAAATACGCACTTTAGAGGGCAACTGACGATTTTCCGGCCAGGCGATATGTATCGGTATCGGCGTGTTGTGCCAGTCAGGGAACAGCTCGACCATTTGCCCGTTTGACAGATATTCCTCCACCAGAAACCGGTATGTCGTCACTACGCCCAAGCCATTAAGCGCGGCTGTACGCGCGCCCATGGAATCATTCACCGCAAACTGCCACTGCGCGCTGACTCTTTCTGTCTGACCGTCACGATAAAGCTCATTAACCACCATTTGTCCGGTGCGGGGCGAAACAATCTGCACCAGCGTATGCCCCAGAGCCAGGTCGGCAGGATGCACCGGCAGTCCGGTGCGCTCAATATATTGGCGGCTGGCGCAGGTGACCTGCGCCAGTTCCCCTAAAGAGCGGGCAATCAGCGAGTCGTTATACAGCTCACCAATCCGTATGACACAATCAATATTCTGTTCGATCAGATTGACCGTTCGGTTGCCGACGCTGACCTCGATCTGGATATCGGGATAGCGGGCCAGGAAATCGGGCAACGCCGGTATCACCAGGCAATAGGCCAGGGCGTTCGGTATCTCTACGCGTATTTTCCCCCGTGGTTGCATTGCTGACATCTGCACGTTGCTATCCAGAATGTCGAGGCTTTCCAGCAACCGTAACGTCCCCTGATAGTAAATCCGCCCCTGCTCGGTCAGGTTTAACGTACGCGAAGTACGGTTAAGCAGCTTCACGCCCAGCTCATGCTCCAGTGCCTGGATATGCCTGGTGATGGTGGATTTGGGGATATTGAGCCGCCCGGCAGCGCTGACAAAAGAGCCGGAATCCACCACCCGGACAAAAGAGCGCATCATTGTAAGCCTATCCAATCTTGTTTACCTCAGCCTATCGTTGCGAAATCTGCAACCATCCATCCCCGCCACCTATCTTGTTCTCGCGGGGTAAACCGGTAAGTATGAAACCTGTTATAGGGTGAACATGAAGGTGAGTAAAGTTATGTCTGTTATTACTACGCATAAAATCGGCCGTGCACGGATAAGCAAAATCCCGGAGCTGGCGTTGGAAAACATACCGGGATCGTTTCTCTATCCGCAATGGCAGGACGAGATCGCGCAAGACGCTGCAAAGGCATTGCCTGACGACTTTTTCTCCGATGGATTTACCTCTCTGGCGCAAAGTACCCATAGCTGGTTATTGCAGGTCGACGGGCTAACCTTGCTGATTGATACGGCGTCCGGTAATGGGAAATCACGACCTCACAACCCGCTGTTCCATCAACTGGATGTGCCGTATCTCGCCCGGCTTCGTGAGGCCGGCGTGGAGCCGGAGCAGGTAGACTATGTCTTTAATACCCACCTGCATGTCGATCATGTTGGCTGGAATACCGTGCTGCGTGAAGGACGCTGGGTACCTACCTTTCCTAACGCACGCTATCTCTTTTCGCAGAAAGAGAGTGTGTTTTATGCAGATCCTCAAAACGTACGGCAGCCGAGCGAATTCGTTTATGAAGACAGCGTCGCCCCGGTTATCGCTGCCGGTGCGGATATGCGTATACGCAGCGATGACGATTTTCCATTGGCAGGTTTCCGGCTCCATTCCACGCCAGGACACAGCTATGACCACCTGTCGTTGAGTTTTACGTCAGAAGGTGAAACGGCCTTTTTCTGGGGAGATGTTATGCATCATCCGCTACAAATAGCGCTCCCTCAGTGGAATTCGGTGTTTTGTGAGTTTCCCGAACGGTCTCGGCATTCGCGCCGCCAAGCGCTGGAATTCGCCGTAGAGACGGGCGCAACCGTATTCACCACCCATTTCCCCGGCGCCTCGGCAGGGAAAATCGAAGCCAATGCTGAAGGCAAATTACAGTGGTTATCGTTATAGATGAGGAGCCAACATGTCTGAGCAGCAAATTTTTAGCGAAAGTTTTTTGATCCCTTCTGATACCCACGGTATTGAATTGAACGTTATCAGAAAATGTCTGGATAAAAACCAGACCTATGATGAATCAAAAACCTTATTGATGGTGCACGGCGCAACGTATTCGTCCGGCAGTCTTTATGATACGCCGGTTGCGGGCGTCTCTTTTATGGATCATCTGGCCTACGCGGGGTTTGATGTGTACGCCGTAGATGTGCGGGGGTACGGTGGATCGACCCGCCCACAGGCGATGACACAGCCGACACGCTCTGGCCTGCCGCTGGGCCGTACGGAGACCGCGGTGCGTGATTTTACCTGCGCAGCGAACTTTCTGCTGAACACAAGACAACTGAAACAACTGAATATTTTTGGTATGTCCTGGGGAGGCACTATCGCTGCAACCTATACAACGAAAAATAACGAAAAAGTGCGCCGTCTCGGCCTGCTTGCGCCTCAATGGCTCAGCCATAAACCGGTTCCCATTGATTCCGGGGAAGCGTTGGGAGCCTGGCGTATCGTTAATATGCATGCGGCGAAGCAGCACTGGCTGAGCGGGGCGCCTGCCGAAAAACGTGATAGCCTGATCCCCGCAGGAACCTTTGACGCCTGGATCGAGCGTACCTTACCTGATGAACCTGACGCAGAATTACGTGCGCATGCCTCATTTAAATCAGGCAATGGCCCTATTCAGGATATACGGGAATATTGGACAGCAAATAAGCCTTACTACGATCCGAAAGATATCGACGTCCCCGTCATTCTGATTCACGGTGAATGGGATATTGATGTGCCCATTGATTTGGCACAAGGCTGGTTCCTGAAAGCAACCGGTTCACCAGAAAAAAGATGGGTTGAAATTGGTGAAGCGACACACATGCTGATATTGGAAAAAAATCGGTTGTCGGCAATACACGCCCTAACGGATTTTATTTCTGCGCCCCGTTTGTGAGCGACGGGTTGCCTCCGTCAACTTATTCAGAACAGACAGGAACTCGTTGCCCCCGGCGTGGATTCCATCCGCGCAGGGGGCGCACCCTACCATCACAGGTTGCTGACATTATGCCCGCTGCTGAAGCCGGCATCGGAGCGTGCCGCAGCGGCCGTGGAATCAGCCTCTTATCTCCGCAACGGTCCGAGAGTCAGCGGCGCGACTGCGAGCGATCAGGGCCAGCAGCAGCGCCAGACCCAGCGTCGAGACGATGGCGCCGGTGACGCCCGTATAGCCGATGCCGACGGTACCGATCGTCACGCCGCCCAGCACAGAGCCCAGGGCGATGCCAGAGTTGAAGCCCGCGATGTTCAGACCTGCAGCGACGCCGTGGGCGTGCGGCGCATGCCGTTCGGCGATAGTGATAAGGCGGGCCTGCAGGGCCGGTACGGAAGCGAAGCTAAACAGGCCCAGCAAGGCAACCAGTATGCCCATGGCTACGGCCGAGGAGGCAAAGAGCCACATTCCCAGCACGACCAGGGCAATGGCGGAGATAACAATCACGCTGGCGCGGTTGACGCCCATCCGGTCGGTTATTTTGCCGCCGATGACGTTGCCGATGGCCGCCAACACGCCGTAGGCCAGCATAAACAGGCTGACGGTGGCGGCGCTAACCTGCGTCACGTCGGTCAGCAGCGGCGCGATAAAGGTGTAGGCCGTGAATGAACCGGCATAGCCCAGGACGGTGACCAAGGCAGCCAGCAACAGGGTCGGGTGGAAGATAGCCTTCAGGGCCTGCGCAACGGACTCACTACCTGCATGTTCCCCATTTCTGGGTGGCTCCTTCATCCCCAGCAGCAGGCCCAGAAAACCCAAGGCGCCGAATGCGGCAATCGCGCCGAGTACCGGTCGCCAGGTATTTATACCGCCCAGATAAGTACTGATGGGGACGCCGATCGCCATGGCTATCGTGAAGCCGCCGAATACCACCGCGACGGCGCTGCCGGCTTTCTTTGCGCCGACGAGGCGCGCTGCCGTGCTGGAGGCGACCGCGAGGAACAGACCGTGTCCGAGCCCGGCAATAAAGCGCGCAATCAGCATCATCGAGATGCTGGTGGCAAGCGCCGCGGCCAGACTGCCAATGGTGAAGACCAGCATCGTCGTCAGCATGGTCCGCTTGCGTGACCAGTTAGCCGTTAAGGCGGTCAGCACCGGTGCGGCAAAGGTTGCGCCCAAGGCATACCAGGTCACTGCGCGGCCGACGTGTTCGACGCTGACGTTCAGGTTTTGGGCAATAACGTCAGTCAGGCCGATAGGAACGAATTCAGCCAGGCCCAGCGCAAAGGCGCTGAGCGTAAAAATATAGACGATGAGCGGCATGACAATCTCTCTTGATGAATCAGGGTAAACGGCCATTGGCCGCCGTTGGCCAGCAGAGTAGAGAGCGTTGTGAAATATGAGAAATTATTATTTAATCTATCAGTGATAAATATTTTTATGTCTTGGCGCGCCGAGGCCTGACGATGCACCGGCGCGGCTGAAAGGAAGACGATACATGAGCCATCTCGACCATCTGCGCACCTTTATCGAGGCCTACCGGTTACAATCGTTCTCGCGGGCGGCCGAGTCCCTGGGCATGACGCAGCCTGCGGCATCGCTGCACATTCAGGCGCTGGAAGCCTTTGTCGGTAAGCCGCTGTTTGTACGGCGCGCCCGCGGCGTTACCGCAACGGAAGCGGCCGATGAGCTGGCGCGGGCGATCGGCCCGATGATTGATGGGTTGGAAACCAGGATGGCCTCCTACCGCAGCGGCGGCGAACTGGGGGGGACGGTGCATATTGCCGGGCCGTCTGATTTCATCTATTCCAGAATCGCGGCGGGACTGGCCCCGCTGTTGGGACAAGGGTTTCGTATCCGGGTTCATACCGGCAACCGGGAACGTATCTACGCACTGTTAAATAATGCCACGGCCGATCTGGCGATTACCGCCTCGATGCCGGATGAGCGTTCACATGGCTTTGCCCGGCTGCTGACAGAGCGCTTTCTGCTGGTGTCGGCGCCAGAGATGGCTGAACAGCTGGGGCCGCACCCTACCGCAGAACAGTTTGCCGGCCTCCCGCTGATTGCGTTTGACGAGGATCTGCCTCTGATTCGGCCTGTCTGGACCGCGCTGTTTCAATTGGCGCCAACCCTGCAGGCGGCGTTAACCATTCCCGATCTGCGCATCATTCAGGATCTGGTGATTAAAGGGCAGGGCTGGAGCGTGCTGCCTGACTATCAGTGCGTCGATGCGCTGGCATCGGGAACGTTGGTGTCCCTCACCCCGGCTGAAGATGCGCCGACCAACAATCTGTATCTGGTGTGGAATAAGGCATCAATGCGTAATCCGCGCATCGTGCACGTACGTGATTTTATCCTCGGCCTGTTTGGCGGGGGGCAATGACTGACCTTTGGCCTACTGCAACGTTGTCTGTTATTAAGCGGCACCAACCTGCACTCTTGCGGGTTTTGTGACCCTGATATTATGCGGTGGCTTTCGTCCCGTAATGTCGTGTTAGCCACCAGAATACCAGCGCCAGCAGGCTGACCGCAGCGCCGAGCAGGCACACGCCCCGCCAGCCGGCGTAGGCGTAGGTCGCCGTGGTGCTGATGGCGCCCAGGCCGCTGCCGAGCGCGTAGAACAACATGTAGAGGCCGACCAGCCGGCTCTGGGCCTCAGGACGCGCGCGGAAAATCATGCTCTGATTGGTGACGTGCAGCGCCTGTCCCCCCAAATCAAGCAGTACGATGCCGATCATCAGTGCGCCCAGCGACCAGGCCATCAGCGACAGCGGCCACCAGGCCAGCAGCAGTGCCGCCAGCGCCGCCGCGCTGGTGCGTTGGGCATATCCCCGGTCGGCCCAGTGGCCGGCTCGCACGGCAGCCAGCGCGCCAATCGCGCCGACCAGGCCAAAAGCGCCGATGGCGGTGTGCGAGAAGCCGTAAGGCGGCGCGCTCAACGGCAATACCAGCGCGCTCCAGAAGATATTGAACGCGGCAAACATCAGCAGCGCCAGCATGCCGCGCACTTGCAGTACTTTTTCCTCCCGCAGCAGCGTCAGCATTGAGACGATCAGGCTTAGGTAGCGCATCTTGGGCTGCGTGGCCGGAAGGCGTGGCAGCCTTCGCCAAAGCGGCAGCGCGATCGCCAGCATCAGCACGGCGGCGCACAGGTAGACGCCGCGCCAGCCCGCCAGATCGCTGATGCCTCCGGCAAACACCCGCGCCAGCAGCAGGCCGATAAACACGCCGCTTTGCGCCGCCCCCACGACGCGCCCTTGCTCATGCGGTGCAGCGGCGCTTGCGGCATAGGCGATCAACCCCTGCGTCATCGCGGTACCCAGCAGGCCTACGGCGAGCATGCCCGTCAGCAGGGCGGGCGCGGAGCGCGCCAACCCCACCGCGACAAGCGCGGCCGCGAGAGCAAACAGCTGTAGCGTGATAAGGCGGCGGCGATCCAGCCGGTCGCCCAGCGGTACCAGCAATAGCAGAGCCAGGGCGCAGCCGAGCTGCGTGGCGGTGATCACGCCGCCGACGGCCGCATGGCTGATGCCGAAGTCCAGCGCCAGCGCATCAAGCAAAGGCTGCGCGTAATAGACGTTCGCCACGCTCAGCCCGCTGGCGACGGCGAACAGCCACACCAGGCTGCCGGGCATCTTTACCGGATGAGCCTGCATATCGTTTGGGGGGGAGGGTAACGGCGATGCCAGGGAAGTCTTCATATTCCAACGTCCTTTCAGCCTGGTTTCAAAATGAAACTGATTGAATGCTAGGTTATGAAGTTTTAAAATGCAACCAGAATCCGGCCGGATATTGAGGAGATGCCATGCCGCCCCGTAAACCGATGAACGATGAACCCTGCCCGGTAGCGCGCGGCGTCGATCTGATTGGCGATCGCTGGTCGCTGCTGATCGTTCGCGATGCCTTTGATGGCATGCGCCGCTTCGGGGATTTTCAGCGCAGCCTGGGGATGGCGCGCAATATTCTTGCCGACCGGTTACGTAAGCTGGTTGAGGCCGGCGTACTCGAGATGCAGGGCGCGTCAGATGGTTCGGCGTATCAGGAATATGTGCTGACGGACAGGGGGGAGAGCCTGTTTCCCGTGGTGGTGGCGCTACGGCAATGGGGAGAACGGCACCTGTTCGCGCAGGGTGAACGGCATTCGCTGCTCATTGATAAGCGTAGCGGCGAACCGGTGCCTTTTATGGCCCCGACAGCGCAGGACGGCAGCGTGCTGGCGGCAAGCGAGGCCGAGGTGCGCAAGATAAAGTAAAGATGATGCCGGGCGTGTTCAGCCGGCATCAATGGCAGCGGGGCCGCGAAAGGCCCGGCGCCATTCACTGGGGCTGACGCCAAACCGGGTCTTGAAACTTTGCCTGAAAGACACGGGGGACTGAAACCCTGCTTCATCCGCCACGCTTTCAATGCTGTTATTGGTCGTTTCCAGCAACTCCTGGCTTCGTTGCAGGCGTTCGGCATTGAGCCACTCACCCAGCGGGATGCCGGTGGCTTTCACAAAGTGGCGCGTCAGCGTGCGTCTGCTCATATTGACAAAGCGGGCCAGCGAGTCGAGATCGTGCTGCTTAGCCAGGTTACGCCGCAGATAATCGATAAGCTCGTTGATTTTGCCGTCGCGGGTGTTTACCGGAATGGGGCGTTCAATAAACTGAGCCTGTCCGCCCTCCCGGTATGGGGGGACCACCATTCTTCTGGCGACCCGGTTGGCAATGGCGGTGCCGTAATGGTCGCGGACAATATTGAGGCAGCAATCGATACCGGCCGCCGTACCGGCAGAGGTAATCAGACGTTCATCGGTGGTGTACAGCGAGTTGCTGTCCAGATGAACCTCCGGGAAGCGCTGCGTGAAGTCGCTTTCATATTCCCAATGCGTTGCCGCGCGGTGCCGATCAAGCAAGCCGCTGTAGGCCAGCACGTAAGTGCCAAGACACAGGCCGACCACTTCTGCGCCGCGCTGCCAGGTGCTGACCAGTTTATCCAGCAGTAACTGCGAGGGCTTTTCATCCGGATCGTGCCAGAAGGGCACAATAACAATATCCGCGCTGTCGAGTCGCTCCAGTCCATGTTCCACATTGATGGACAGGCCAATATCCGACAGGACGACACCTGGCGTTTCCGCGCAGATATCTACCTGAAAGAGATCCGGTTCCGGCATCGCCGTGCCAAACAGAATACAGGGCACCGAAAAATGAAACGGACTGAACCCATTGGTGACAATCACCGCTACTTTCAGCGCAGACATCGTGAACCTCACAGTTGTTGTGACCGATCGTTTTCGGCAGGCTGCGGCATACCCGCAGCCTGTCAGCATGATATTTTACCGCAGAATCGGCAGGGTGGCTGAATTAGAACGTCAGGGTTTCGCCATCGGCCGGAATCAGCACCTTATCTTCAATACCGTGTTCAAGCGTATATTCGCGTAACTCCGCGCGGGTCAGCAGGCAGTGGTTAATGGACTCCATATGGGAGGCCACGACGGTTGTTTCAGGCAGTATCTGCAGCGTGCGCAGCGTATCCTCTTTACCCATAATGATCGAACCGTAGTCATTGATAACGGCATCTCCGGTATTCAGCACCACAACATCCGGCTGGAAGCGCTGCAGGCTTCTGACATACGGTTTTACCCAAATGGTATCGCCGGCAATATAAAGCGTTTTTTCATCGTGATGGGTAAATACCAGGCCGCATGCGTCACCCAGCAAATCAGCCATAACGCTATCGGCATACAGATCGTTGCTGCCGTGTTGGCCGTCGGTGGTGAAAATGGTCAGCCCGTCAACGAAGCGGTTTTCGCTTTCAAGCGCCCGGACGTTGAGGAACCCCTGGGAACGGATCAGGGCGGCATCGCTCTCGTTCTGGGTATAAATCAGCATGTCTTTCGGCACTAACTGCTGCGCCGCCTCATCCCAGTGGTCGGTATGGGTATGTGTGATAATCACCGCATCAACGTCCAGCAGTTCTTCAATGGCGACGGGCAAGGCTACCATCGGATTGCGCAGATGCGAGCGCGCGCTGCCGGCAAAGCCGTCCCAGGCATCCTTTTCCGCGAGCATCGGGTCAATCAGGAATTTTTTACCGGCGTATTCCAGCACCAGCGTGGCATTGCGGATTTGAGTCAGTTTCATGTTTGCTCCGGGGTTCATCTTGTTAACAGGTGCGGCCGCCGCGATAGCGTGTTGTTCCGGCAGTGGCTGCGAGGTGTTTTACTTTACGGGGAGGGGATGCCGGAGTGTGATATGTCCACAGGACATAAAGCGATGTAATCGGGTCAATCGGCGTAGCGTGATGACAAGAGAGAGGTTGGCTACGGGTTGAATCAATCAGGCTTGGGGTCCAACGTGCTGACCTGCTTTAACCAGCGCGCTACTACCATCAGTTCGGCCTCGCTAAACTGTGCGGATAACAGCGTATTCAACTGTTGCAGCGCGGCGTGCGCCTGCAGGCCGGCGGCTTCCCCGGCGTCTGTCAGCGTCAGGCGCATTTTCCGTGAATCCTGCTCGTCAACCATACGGTCGATCAATCCCGTTGCCTGCATGCGTTTGGATAAACGGGTGATGGCCGCAGGCGCCACCCGCAATGCCGTTGACGCCTCGCCAACGGTTGCCATGCCGGCGGAGCGCAGGAAAAACAGCAGCCCGACCTGGGCGGAACTGATATCTTCCCATGCCTCCGGCCTGGCCTCGATCCAGCGCTGAAGCGCCCTGTGTGCGTGGCCGAGCAGGAAAACGAAGCGCGGCGGTTGTGTTTTACTCATGTTCGCTTCCGGGTAAGGTGATGTTCTCTGACAGCCAGTCACCGACAACAGGCCACAGCGTTTTGGCGCAGCGCTGGCGGAAGAACCCCATATGGCCGATAGCGGCAACGCCGGCGTCGGCAGGTTTGAAACTGCGCCTCTCAATAATGGCATGTTTAAGCGGGGTAATCAGCCGCGTTATCGCCCCCGGATTCGCCCAGGGATCGTCATCAAACCCCAGCACCAGCAGCGGGATATCCACCCGCGCGGCGCGCTGGCCGGCATTCATCGCCGGGTCGTCATAAAAATAACCGGGCAGACTGCTCCAGTAGCTCCATTGCAGCATGACGGGGCCGGGAAGATCTTCTCCGATGCCCAATCGCCGGGCGGGCATATAGCCAAACAGGCGGCATAGCACCGGAGCCAGCAGGCGCAACATGCACCAGACGCGGATTTTTTCCACCGTGGCCTGTATGGTGCGGGTCACGCCGGCGTGCGAGGCGATAAGCACCGCCGCCTGTAACGCGCGCGTTGCGGAGGATAAGACGATGGCGTGGCCGCCGACGCTGTGTCCGACGGCCAGCAGCGGCATGCCGGGAAAGCGCGATGCCGCCCAGTCGGTAACGCGGCCGACATCCTCTTCCATCCAGTCCGCCATAGAAACCTTACACTCGCGGAGGTTGCCACGCGAGCGGCCGGTTCCCCGGTAATCGTAGGTCATAACGTTAAAACCGCGTTCATTCAGGTAGCGGGCAAAATCATAGTAAAACGTCTGCACCACGGCCGTCGCCGGGTGGAGGATAACGACGGCTTTTGCCTGCGCGACTTCCCACAGCGTTGCACTTATCGCTTCAACCGCAGATAGCGGGATAGAGATCTGTTCCATTGCCCGACACTCATTTTATTTAACGTGTTAAATAAATTAGACCACGCTGATAAAAGCGTCAATTTGCTACGCGCTTTGCCCTGAAGGAAGGTGATGGCTGACGTTTATCCGTATCTTGTCCGGCCAGTGCGCGATGCTAAATCTGTTCGTCCACGAAGATCGCCCATAACTCCTCCACCGCTCTGGACATTCGGGCGGCGGGTCGGAATAGCCTGATGTCAATCGGGAGCCATAATGCGCTCTTCTGTGGTGCCGCGACGGCGATCGTGCCGGCTGCGACGTCCGGTGCCGCCAGGCTTTCCGGCAGCCAGGCAATACCGTCTCCGGCCTTGACCATAGCTAATAACGTTGCCGCCAGATCGGCGGTGAAGGCGGTATCCATGCCACGTCTGGCGCGGTTCACCTGCGAGGTGTTGGAGAGGATCCTGCCCAGACCGGATTCTGCGGAAAACGAGAGAAAGGGAAATTTTTTTCCGCCCTCAGCCTGCCAGAGCGGCTGACGATTGACGGGATCGCACTTTGAATAGGGCTGTAATGTTTCATGCCCGAGTCGGACGCTGAGGTATTTGGTCTGATCGAGGTTGATATGCATGTGAGGGTGGTAGTAACACAGCAGAAACTGCGCGTCGCCTTTGTCAATCATCCGCTCACAGGCGCTGAGCGTATCTGATAACAGGCGGAATGAGCCGAAGCGGGCAATTTTCTCGTTGTTACGCATCAGCGCCGGAAAAAAGGAGAACGACAGTGAGTGCGTCGCGGAGAAAATAACGTCCGGTTTGGCATCACCCGCCGCTTCGATGGCTTCACTGCGCAGGGTATAGAGCGCGCGAATCAGCTCCGGAATCTGAGCGACAAAGATCTCCCCGGCGCGCGTCAGGCTGACGCCGCGTCGGTTTCTTTCAAAAAGCGGAGTCCCCAGCCACTCTTCCAGCGAGATAATCCGCCGGCTGAATGCCGGCTGTGTCACATATCGGGAAGCCGCCGCGCGGGAAAAATTGAGTGACTGAGCCAGCGCAACACAGTCTTCAAGCCATGTTAGTTCCAGGTGATGCCGATTTTGCATTACAGGCTGCCTCTTTGGCATTAGTTCGCGTTTTATAAACTGCCTATGATGAAACAAGACAGGACACCGAGGTCCGTTAACTCTACGTGAGTGCATTATGCCAATAATAAATTGGCATGAGCTAACACTTTTCGTAGGCGCTCAAGTTTGTTTGCATTTGACGAAAAACTGCCGGAGAGAACATGCGTATTCTAGACGTTGTAGAAATGACCAAGCCCATCGCTTCCCCCATCCGCAACGCGTATATCGATTTCAGCAAAATGACGACCAGCCTGGTTGCCGTCGTGACTGACGTTGAGGTGGACGGACGCCGTGTGGTGGGGTACGGCTTTAACTCTAACGGCCGCTACGGTCAGGGTGGCCTGATCCGCGAGCGTTTCCGCAACCGTATTCTGGAGGCCGAGCCTGAAAGCCTGCTGAACGCACAGGGCGATAACCTGGATCCGCATAAAATCTGGGACGTTATGATGAGCAATGAAAAACCGGGCGGGCACGGTGAACGCTCAGTTGCGGTCGGGACGCTGGATATGGCCATCTGGGATGCCACCGCAAAAATCGCCAACCAACCGCTATTTCGCCTGCTGGCAGAGAGAAAGGGCGTAGCGGCCAATCCACGCGTCTTCGTTTACGCGGCTGGCGGTTACTACTACCCGGGCAAAGACCTGAGCGCCTTGCGTCAGGAGATGCGCGGCTATCTGAACCGCGGCTATAACGTAGTTAAAATGAAAATTGGCGGGGCGTCTCTGGAAGAGGATCGTCGCCGCATTGAAGCTGTTCTCGATGAAATAGGCGCTGAAGCGCGTCTTGCCGTTGACGCCAACGGCCGCTTCAATCTGGAAACCGGTATTGCCTACGCCAAAATGCTGCGTGAATACCCGCTGTTCTGGTATGAAGAAGTGGGCGATCCGCTGGATTATTCCCTGCAGGCGGCGCTGGCAGAGTTCTATCCTGGCCCGATGGCGACCGGTGAAAACCTCTTTTCTCATCAGGATGCGCGTAACCTGCTGCGCTATGGCGGCATGCGTCCGGATCGCGACTACCTGCAGTTTGACTGTGCGCTCTCTTATGGTCTGGTTGAATACCTGCGCACGCTGGACGTACTGGAGCAGTTTGGCTGGTCACCGTCACGCTGCATCCCTCACGGCGGTCACCAGATGTCTCTGAACATCGCGGCAGGTCTCGGCCTGGGCGGTAACGAAAGTTATCCGGATCTGTTCCAGCCCTATGGCGGCTTCCCAGACTCGGTGACGGTCGAAGATGGTCACATTATCATGCCGGAACTGCCGGGCATTGGCTTCGAAGGTAAATCTGATCTCATTAAACAAATGCGTGCGCTGGCTGAATAAAAATCCGGTCTGCACATTACGTTGCGCGTTTATATTGCGCCCCGCTGTATACGGGGCGTAGCGGGAACGGTCAATGAATCGATAACGTTATATGACGCCGGAAGAATATAACACTGCGGTATGGTGATCCTTATTGCCGCAGAAGCTCCTCAATATATGCCGTCTCCGCCAGATATTAATCAATAAAATATTAAATCCAACTGATCGATAAAAAGGAATTTGAATCAGCCTTTCCTCTCCCTACATTTGTGCCAAGCGAGGAAGTTATCATGAGTAATAATGCTCTAAAAGGTAATGCCCTTATCGGGAAAAAACGCTGGACGATAATATTACCCGCCGTTTTTATTATGTATACAATTTCTTTTTTCGATCGGGTCAATATAGGCATGGCGCTGCCCCATATTACGGCGGAAATGAGGCTCAGTGCCGTTGAGGCCGGCTGGCTTGGCGGCGCATTTGCCTGGGGCTATGTGGCTACGCAATTCACTGCAGGCTGGCTGGCCCTGCGCTTTGGCTCCAGAAGAATCATCGGCATCAGCCTGTTTCTGTTCGGCGCCTGCGCCATGCTGACCGGGCTAACGCGCAACTTCAGCGAACTGGTTGCGATCCGCTTTTTCCTCGGGTTGGCCGAAGGCCCTATTCAGGCTGCGACGGCGATGTTTCTGGCGCAATGGTTTATGACGTCGGAGCGCGGGCGTGCTTTTGGCATCTGGAACCTAAGCCTGGGCGCCGGGGCGTTTCTTGCCGGGCCGATTTCGGGCTGGATCCTGGCGCATCATAACTGGCGAATGATGATGGTTATCGAGGGCGCGCCAGCGTGGATTTTCTGCATCATCTGGTTTTATCTGGTGCCGAAGAGTATTCAGGCCGCGCGCTGGCTGAGCACCGAAGACAGGGAACAGATACAACAGGAGCTTGCGACAGAGCAGTCGAACTACATAAAGGAAAAATCGGACCCCTGGTGGACAATCCTGAAAATACCGGCGCTGTGGCTGATGCTCATCGGCTATTCGCTACACAGCATGCTGGCGTATGGCTTCACGCTCTGGCTGCCGACGGCTCTCAAAGGTTACGGCATGCTGAGCGAATTCACCGTCGGCTTAATCAGCGGCATGCCGTTTCTGATGACCATGGTCGGTATTTGGTACATCACCAGACGTTCAGATAAGTATAACCAGGAGCGAAGGCTGCATGCGGCCATCCCTACCGTCTTGTGCGGTATTGCCCTGTCGGCGGCAGCCTTTGTCCCGCTTTCTTTTTACTGGATGCAGATTGCCCTGTTCATGTTCGTCGGCCTGACGATGAAGATGCTGGTGCCGCTGGTGTATGTCCGGCTGACAGAGATTCTGCCGACAAAGAAAGCGGTTCCTGCCGTGGCATTTGTCGGCGCATGCAGCAATTTTATCGGGCAGTTTGGCGGGCCGCTGGTCGCCGGATACCTGAAGCATCTGGGCGGCGGCAACGATATGACGCTGGCGTGGGGCGTTCTCGGTCTGTTCTCCATCATTGGCGGCGTGCTGTTTGCACTGGCGGTGGGGCGTGAAGAGCGCATCTGGGACATCAAACCGGCATTCAGGCAGACTTCACGCCGGCCTATGCCTGCCAGAGAATAGCGCGTTTATATTCCGGTGAAAGTAACGCCCCCTGGTGAGGGGGCGAATCTGTTCGCATGGCAGCATCACGCTCCGACGATGCAGTGCTATACCCCGCCGCACAGGTCGGTAAAACTGCCGGTCACAAACGATGCTTCATCGCTCAGCAGCCAAAGAATGGCATAGGCAACTTCTTCAGGCGTGCCGCCTCGTTGCATCGGAAAGTTTTTGGCAATCCGATCTACCCGCAACGCCTCGCCGCCGTCGGCATGGATATCGGTGTAAATACCGCCCGGGCGAACGCAGTTGACCCGGATGCCGTCAGCGGCGACCTCTTTCGACAGGCCGGTGGTAAAGGTGTCAACGGCGCCTTTCGACGCGGCATAATCGACGTATTCGAACGGGGAGCCGCTTTTCACTGCGCCGGATGAGACGTTGACGATGGCACCTCCGCGCCCCCCGCGGGAAAGCGACATGCGTTTGATCGCCTCGCGTGAGCAATAAAAGTGGCTCATGACATTGGTCAGCAGCACTTGCCGGAAACGCTCGCCATCCATATCAATCATCGCCATTTTTTGCTTCAGGATGCCGACATTATTGACCAGGTGGGTAATGGTGCCCAGTTGGCGATCGATATCGTCAAACATCTTGATGACCTGCTGCTCATCGGCGACATCGGCGCGAATGGCGATGCATTTCCCACCCCGGCTTAAAATTTGATCGCGAACGTTAAATGCGGATTTTTCATCGTTTAAATAGTTCAAACAGATCGAATAGCCGCGTTCTGCCGCCAGTAATACTGTCGCTGCGCCAATACCGCGTCCTGAACCCGTCACCAATAATACTTTATCGTTTGTCATAATCCTGTATTGCGCCTTACATTGAAAATAAAAATAGAGAGTTAATCGCAAATAAATAAGAAAATTCGATCGCTGTTAATATATAGTCGGATTTATTGAGTAAATCGAACTTTATCCGCTGCCGGGGCAGATGATACCGCCCCGACATCGACGGGACTTGGCAGATAGCCGGCAAGTTTCAGCCCGCACGACCGGTGCCGGGTTATTACGCTGAACCAAACCGTTCGATTACTTCAGACAGCATAATATGGCCGCGGCAGGCACCGTTGCCGCGCTGCGTCTCGCCGTTTTCCAGCGCCGTTGCGTAAATAACCGCCGGATCGGCTTCAAGGCGCTTTCTCAGTGCGGCCAGCTTCGGCCAGCGCGCGGTTTCAGCCACCTGATGAACGTCGAGCCAACGGGCGACGCCGATCAAAATCGCGTCCGCCAGCGTGGGCTGGTCAGCGATCAGAAAAGGCGTCTCGCCGATCATCTCTTCGAGCCGATCGTGGCGTTGGATCACGGCTTCGCGCCCCCATGTCTGCAACGCTTCTTTCATCGCCGGATTGGGCGAAGCCATCTCCATCGCCACCCAGAGTGGGGTAAAAGCGCCGGTAAAGCCGGTGTTGATAAACGCCATCAGCTGGTGCATGCGGTCGGCGTTGCGCGACAGCGGGTCGGCGCTGATCCGGCGCGTTGTGTCCCGCGCTTCCAGCCACGCGGCGATTGCCAGGTTTTCCGTCAGCACCTCCCCCCGGTCGGTGATCAGCACGGGCGTTTCCACCCGAGGGTTGATGCGTTTATAAGCGGGGGTGCGCATCTCGCCTAACATATCGACGCGGCACAGCTTGTACGGCTGCCCCAGCCATTCAAGTGCGGCAACGAGCCCCATGGAGCTTCCCGCCGGGAAGCCGTATAGCAAAATAGGTTCCATACTTTAGGTTCTCCAGGATTGAGTGGATGGCGCTGCGCAGCGATGTGTTACTGTAACAGTCGATTCCGCCAAGTAAATTACGCACTTTTTTGTTACCACGAGCCTGATATGAAAGATCTGATTTCTCGTTGCCCGATAGAAGAAGTGATGCAGGTTCTCAGCGGCCGCTGGCCGACGTTGCTGATCTACTACCTGCAGGACGGCGTCAAACGTTTTAACCAGCTGCGCCGCGATAATCCGACGATCTCACACAAGATGCTGACGCTGGAGCTGCGCAAGCTGGAGGAGGCCGGCATCGTGCAGCGCACGGAGTTTGAGGGTTACCCGCGGCGCGTCGACTATGCGCTGACGCCGGCAGGAGAAAGGCTGGTGCCGCTGATTGATGCGCTAGGGGAGTGGTGGGTGGAGACGGATAGCCAGGGTAAAGAAACCTTGGATGGCTCTTTCTCCATGGTGTAGAGGAGTGCCATTTTAAACATTATGAAACAATATGTCGGTGTGGTTAGGAAGTTTCATCATTCTGGCAAGCTAGAATTTAAGAAAAGTATTTTTAAATTGTACAATGCTGAATATATTTACCAATTTTGGTATTTTTGGATATTACGTTGATAACATAACTTGTACGATAGATGGATTGAAAATAGCAGCTAAGGGAGTAGTTTACTATGCGTGGATTAACAAGGCCGTTAACGATTTTTACGAGCAAAAAATCTTTTGATGACCGTTTTGCTGATGATATGCAATTTGGTGATATGAATGAATTGACCTTAAAAAAACATTATGCTTTAGATCAGGTGTCAACACACGTTGACTGGAGTACCTATAAATCACCTTATTTTCATTCGGCAACGAGAAATATTCCACCAAGGAGTAAAGAAAAGGTGGTTTCAATGCTGTTTGATGAATTGAGAACGTCATCAAGGTTTTTTTCATTTGTGGGGGCATTTGTCGCATTGCTTGTTGCTATTTTTCTGGTCTGGATGGTCGTTAGGCCGGTGAGTATTGTTAGAGTTGATGGTGGTGCTGTTTATGTTCATAACCTGCCATTGACCACTGAAGGTAAAATTTCTTGGTGGAATGAAAACAAGAGGCTGTTAAGGGATAAATACTCCATTATTAGAAACCCAAGTCATTTTACCATTGTTATTATGAATTTTGGTGGCTATGTATCACCTCCAACGGGTAGTAATGATGGCAGTATCGATGATTATCACTGTTTTAATGATATAAAGAATGATAATAAATGTATTTATAATGATATATCAATGGTTGTTAGTGGAAGTCTGGATAATAAAGTTTTTATTAGCGTTGATGGAAAAACATATGTCCAGTTACCTAATGGGAAAGTAGCACTATTGAGTAAGTCTTAATTTAATAATTATCTTTTAATTGTGGGGGCATTATAAAAATAATTTATCTGATACGAAAAGGTACTCTCGTCCCCCATCCCGTTTCAATATGGCGCGGCGTTCAGGTAGATGGTCGTGGCGTAGCTGGCGCCGTTATGGAACTTGTAGACACTGCCCCGCACAGACAGCCGGATAGTGCCGCCTTCAATCTCTACCTTGGCGTCCCGATCTGACGTAGATAAGAACGATAGATACTCATCGTTGACCCCTTTCAGAAACGCTTTGTCTGTAATTCCCGTCGCACCACGTAATACTGGTAAACAAGTGGTGACAAGTCAGCCATATTTCGTCCGGCAGCGAAGTATGGCCGGGTTCTTCGTTCCATGATGTTTATCCCAATGAAAAAGGAGCCTGTTATGTTTGCCATTGCCACCAAAACCATCATACCTGCGGCGTTGTCATGCCGGCTGGTTATTGTCGTCGGGAGAGTAACGTCATGACGGATTTTGACACCGCTACGCTGCTGCTGAGCGGCGTGGTTTTTCTGCTGGCCGGGCTGGTGAAAGGCGTAACCGGCATGGGGCTGCCGACCGTGGCGATGGGGCTGCTGGGCGCGCTGATCTCCCCGGTGGCAGCGGCAGGCATGCTGCTGCTGCCCTCATTGGTTACCAATATCTTTCAGTTGGTCGGCGGCGCCAACACGGCGGCGCTGCTGCGCCGGCTGTGGCCGATGTTGCTGATGGTATCGGTTGCCACACTTGGTACCAGCGGCTGGATAGCGGCGGGCGACAGCAGCCGCACGCAGCTGGCGTTGGGCGTGGCGCTGATTATCTACGGGCTGTGGACCCTGTCAGGGCGCATTTACGCCATCTCCACCCGGGCTGAAAAATATGGTTCCCCGCTTATCGGGCTGGTCACCGGCATGCTGACCGGCGGAACCGGGGTTTTTGTGATGCCGGCGGTGCCCTGGCTGCAGGCACTGGGGTTGGAAAAGGATGAGCTGGTACAGGCGTTGGGCATCTCTTTTACTTGCTCGACCCTGGCGCTGGCGGCGGGGCTATGGTGGCACGGCGCCTTTCAGGTCGGATCGTTAAACATGTCGGCGCTGGCGGTGCTGCCCGCTTTGGCGGGGCTGTTTGCCGGGCAGAAGCTGCGCCGTGTGATCTCACCGCTGCTGTTTCGTCGCTGTTTTCTGCTCTGCCTGATTGTTCTGGGCGTAGAGATGGCGCTGCGTGCGATCTGAATCCAGCGTTTATACCCGCAGATAGCCCTCCAGACTGCGGGTATCGTCAGGGTTGACCCTGCGTGCCAGTACCGGGTCGAAAAACAGCGTGTTGCCCTGCGGATCGCTGAATTTCAGCACGGTATGGTTTTTCAGTTCGAACCTGGCGTTAGGCTTTACGCCGGGAATCTCCGGGCTGTCGCCCATGGCGATGGACAGCGGCGTATCAATGGTATGCAGCTCAACCTGATGGTGGCCGGCGCTTTTCGCCAGCGCCTGAAACAGTTTGTTGATGGAATCTGCGTCGGCCTGTTGTTCGAGCGCGATGTCATAGATATCGCGCTGGCTTTCCGTCGGGTTGAATTTTATTGTCTGGCTGCGCTTATTTTCGTCCGCCAGCTTCTGCAGCAGGCTCAGGGTGCTTTCTTTGCTATGGGTATGTTTGAATAGCGGGGCAAATGCCCGCTGGATGTGCTGGCCTGCCTCGTGCCGTTTCGTTTCCAGCCCCGGTTCAGGGAAGGTGTTGATGCCCGCCCTCATCAGCGCATCCATAATGCCTCTGCCATACACGGCGGTTTCCTGTGGGTGGCGCTCGCGGATATAGGCGGTTTCATCGCCAGCGAGACCGGCGGTATTCAGATAGTTTTCCATGCTGTCGCTGCGAAAAGGATTAACCGCCCGGCCCAGCAACGGATCGAAATAGCTGCTGTTGCCGTTCTCGTCGCTGATCTTTAACACTGAGTGTTCGATCAGCGGATGATGTTCGCCAGGCCGGTTGGCCACCGCTACGCTGAGGTTGCCGGCGACGGAAAAGGCATGCGTCTGCGCCTTGAAACCCGCCGCCTGTGCCATCACCAGATAGAAACGGCAGGCCGCCTTCGCATCGCCGCGTTTTTCCTGCATGGCGGCCAGCATATTGCCCGGGAATGTCGGATCGAATCGAAAAGCCGCAGTTTTTTTGTCTTCCGCATGGAGTTTCTGCAGCAGCTCTGCGGCGCTTTTTTCCTGACCCGTCACATTGTTGAACAGCGGTGCCATGTTGCGCTGAAAGGTCTGGCCCATTCTTTTCGCGCTGGCGGCGTCGTGTGGGCAGGCGGCGCTGCCTTCCTTCATCAATCCGTCAAACAGCTTGCGGCCAAATGCCTCCCGAGTGGCGGCCACTGTCGGATCCGGCCGTTCCAACTCTTCTATCGGGCCGTTATCTTCGGCGATTTCCGAGCGTGAAGCGGGAGCCGTACCGGTCGGACGCCGGAGCGTGGCGTGGTTTGCCGTTATCTCGGCTTGCTGCGGTGGTGATGGCGCGTGCGCCGCCGAAGGTGCTGGCGCTTTGACTGTCGCCGCAGGTGTATCGACATGCGCTGCCGGGGGCGTGTTCCTTTGCGAAGATGGCGGCGTTGCCTTGGCGTCTGTCGGCCGCTGCGGCTCAGTTTTTCCGGCCGGTGTAGGGTGACTGACGCAGGCGGGATCTTGTGTACCGAGCTGACGAACAACCTCATCCACCACAATATTCAGCAGTTCAATCAGCGGCCCGCGCGGGTGGGGTTTGCCATGCAGGCTTTCATGCTGCGGCAATCCGGTCAGCCCTTCGAGCAGCGCATGGAGCAGGGCGCGCCGTTGACTTAACGGCTGCTGCCCCTGTTCGGTGGTATAGCCGGGCGGTTTGCCGTTTAACACCTCGAGCAGTAGCTTCAACCCCAGCGCCTTGGCGGATGGCTGATGCGCCGGCGTACTCGATGCCGCCAGCGGATCGAGCTGCCAGTGAGGAGCATGGCCACCGAATCTGACCTCGTCACGGTAGGCGTGATTAAACGCCGCGCGGAAGGTGGCGCTGTGGGCGTAGGCTTCCTGCAGGCCGCTGGTTACCGTATGGTGCAGTGCGCGCAGCGCGTTATTACCCTGTTTGATGGCGGAGAGAAACATCTCCGGCAGTTCGCCGGGGCGGAACTTGTGCGTGGCGTCGTTGAGTTTGGCCGAAAATGCGTGGCGCAACGGACTTGGTTGGGTAAATTGCCGCATCAGCACCGGGGAATGCGCACTCAGCAACTGGTCGTGTGCGCGTCCCGCCATCTGGGGCAGGGCGGCAAAGCCATGGCGCTGGTGGTGCAAACTCTGACTGATGCCTCTTACCGCCGCGCCAAGCAGCGCAGGATTTAACCCGACCATAAATTACCCTCCGTTCGCTCCGCCAGCGTCTCATCATTGCTATCATAGTGAGTGGTTATTGCGCGCAGAGGGTTCCCTCGATGGCGAATATTTATAACTGGCTGCTCGATCATTCCGGTATCGGAGTGGCTGATATTTACCGCTCGGCGGCATTCTATCAGGCGCTGTTGGCGCCGCTGAACGTCGGCGTGGTGATGCGTATTTCACGCCGTTTTGAGCCGGCGCAGGCGGACGATGCTGATTTGGCCGGCGTGGCGTTCGGTATTGATTACCCGGTGTTTTGGCTCGATATTTTTCATCCGCACAGTCAGCGGCAGCACGTTGCCTTTCGCGCCGTGAGCCGTGAACAGGTGCGGGCATTTTATCGGGCCGGTCTGGCGGCGGGCGGTGTCGATAACGGCGCGCCAGGTCTGCGGACGGATGATTTTTCATCGGGATATTACGCGGCGTTTGTGTTGGATCCGGATGGTAATAATATTGAAGCGGTGCTGCGAGAAGGGCGTTAACGGCGCGGATTATCTGGCGGCGCTGTGCAGCAGGTAATAGGCGTCTTCACCTTCGCCTCCCTGGCTGATAATTCGCCAGCCGTGCCGCTGATAAAACATCAAAGCCGGTTCGTTCCTGACCAGACATTTCAACGCGCCGGTGGTGCGGAAGGTGGATTCTGCCTGTTTGAGCAGGGTGCTGCCTATGCCGCGAGTTTGTTGAGCGGGGTCGACATACAGGTTATGGATAAAATCTTCGGCCCGGTGAATGGAAACAAAACCCAGCGGTATGCCGTTTTCTTCAGCCACCCAGATCTCTTCCCCCAGCGTAGCGCGATCGAAATCTCTCGGTTGGTAGTGGCTGGTATCCCGCCAGTGAAAGGCGGTTTTACGCGCGGCCAAATACAAGCGGCGCAGAAAGGGGCGATCGGATTCTTGGTATAGCCGTATTTGCATCATGCTCCCTCGGTGGCGGACGCGTGGAAACCCAGCGGTGTCGACACCTGAGTATGTCGGAATATCATGCCGTTGGCGAGAGATAGAAAAAAGAGCAAATATCATTATTTGCTCTTGAATATGACGTGTTACCGGGCGGAGCGCAAAGCGCTGCCGACCCGGTAGATATTGGCGACGTTACTTGGTGTAACGACCTTCCCAGAAACCACGGACAAGGTTAAATACGCCGTCGGTGAAGATCTTGCCTACGCCTCTGGCTGCGTTGGTAAAGCTGCCGAGGATGGATTCGGCGCCCTGGGTGATAGAACCAACAACACCACCCAAGATACCACCGAAGATACCGCCTGATACTTCGCTGACTTCAACGTTAGATAATTCTCTCATGGTTTTTCCTTAAACATTAAATGAGGTCGATAATAAGGGCTGGATAATTACGGCGTGGGAATGGCTGCGGCGCACTCATTCAGCTCAACGGGCTTGCTGGAGGAGGTCACGTTGCCAAACTTGTCAACGCAGCCCACGGTCCGGTAGCAAGCCAGCCCTGAGGATGATGGAGATAAGCTGTGGCTTACTTTACATCCCCAAGCGCCACCAATAATATTCATTGCTTCGCCTTGCGCTAATTTTTGCATAACTATTAATTATCCTTTTTGTTTTTACGGATGACTTAACGTGATCCGCATCAGACAGTTAATGATTAGCGGCGAGCGGCTTCGCTTGGGGCATCTGGCGCTGGCTGGTTTGGTCGGCTTGGACGGAAAGCATTGACGAGTCTGTCCAGGAAGCCCATGCCCAGGCCAATGGTGTTGCCGATAGAGTTGGCGATATTGCCGACGATGTTGCCCGCGATGCCGGTCAGGGTATCAACGCCAGCGTTGATGATATTGCCGATAATGCCACCGAAAATGCCGCCGGAAACTGTTTCAACTTCAACGTTAGATAATTCTCTCATGATAAATTCCTTTTTTATTAAAAATAAAAGAGTATGGGGTTGAATACAATGGTGACACCTTGGCATGGAAAGCCAAGGTGTTATTTAATATTACCCTCTTTTCTTATCTTATAAATACTGTTTGCAGAATTTCGTTCGTTTTAAGGATAATTCTTGTTGGCTTAAAATAGGCCGTCTGGCTTTATCCTAAATTCACCGCATTTATATTTTAATGGGTGATAATTGAAATTTTATTTTCTGATTTTTTTAATGTTTCCGGCCGCAGGACGCCATACATAAATCATAAACATGACGATGAAAGATTTGAATCCCGCCGGGGGCGGAGTATGATGTGGCCGCAGTCGCCATCCCTGCGGGATGTGCTGCGAAGACTCGGGGTGCCCTTCATGTATGTGAAGGCTGAGAAATACCCGTATTACCTGATCTGGATAATACCAGCGTAGGGAAGTCTTGGCGTCCTGACCGGCGCCCGCCTTCTTTAACGCCGGTTGGGAGAACTATGATCGCTCGACCTGATGAATTGCCCGGCGCAACGGCCGCGGCCAGCTTACAGCTGCTTAAACAACATTCCCCACTGATTCACTGCCTGACCAACGACGTGGTGCAAACGCTGACGGCCAACGTTTTGCTGGCGCTGGGCGCTTCGCCGGCGATGGTGATCGAACCGTCCGAAGCGGCGCAGTTCAGCCGCCTGGCCGATGGCGTGCTGATCAATATCGGCACGCTGACCGCCGCCCGCGCGGAATCGATGCTGGCGGCGGTGGAGGCGGCCAATCAGGCCGCGACACCGTGGGTGCTGGACCCGGTTGCGGTCGGCGGACTGACCTTTCGTACCGAGTTTGCCAACCGGCTGCTGACGCTGCAGCCGGCGGCCATTCGCGGCAACGCGTCGGAAATTATGGCGCTGAGCGGACTGCAGGCCTCGGGGCGCGGCGTCGACAGCACGGCGGATTCTCTGGCCGCGCTGCCGGCGGCGCAGCAGCTGGCGCAGCGCAGCGGCGCGATTGTCGCGGTCACCGGCGCCACTGACTACATTACCGACGGGCAGCGTAGCTGGGCGGTTGGCGGCGGCGATCCGCTGATGACGCGGGTGGTGGGCACCGGCTGTGCTTTATCGGCGGTGGTGGCGGCGTTTTGCAGCCTGCCGGGCGAGCGGCTGGACCACATCGCCGCCGCCTGCCGGGTGATGGCGCACTGCGGCGAGGCGGCCAGCAAACAGGCCGGCGGCCCTGGCAGCTTTACCCCTGCATTTCTCGACGCGCTGTACCACTGGCAGGGAGAAGAATAATCATGAAACGCATCAATGCATTAACCATCGCCGGTACCGATCCGAGCGGCGGCGCCGGCATTCAGGCGGATCTGAAAGCCTTCTCGGCGCTCGGCGCCTATGGCGCCAGCGTGATCACCGCGCTGGTGGCGCAAAATACGCGCGGCGTGCAGTCGGTGTACCAGATTGAGCCGGCGTTCGTGGCCGCGCAGCTGGATTCCGTGCTGAGCGACGTGCGCATCGACAGCGTGAAAATCGGCATGTTGGCCAACGCCGACATCGTGCAGGCAGTGGCCGAGCGCTTGCGGCATTATCAGCCGCCGTTTGTGGTGCTGGATACGGTGATGCTGGCGAAAAGCGGCGATCCGCTGCTGGCGCCGGAGGCGGTGGCGTCGATCCGGCGTGAACTGTTGCCGCAGGTGTCGCTGATTACGCCTAACCTGCCGGAAGCGGCGGCGCTACTGGCGTGTCCGCCGGCGGATAATGAGCAGCAGATGCGCGAGCAGGGACGGGCGCTGCTGGCGATGGGCTGCCAGGCGGTGCTGATGAAGGGTGGCCATCTCAGTGAAGAAGAAAGCCCGGACTGGCTGTTCAGCCGCGGTACGGAGCAGCGCTTCAGCGCGCCGCGCGTCGCCACGCGCCATACGCACGGCACCGGCTGCACCCTGTCTGCGGCACTGGCCGCCCTGCGTCCGCGTTATGACGACTGGCCGCAGACGGTGGCGGCGGCGAAGGATTATCTGCAGCGTGCGCTGCAGCAGGCGGACAGCCTGGAAGTCGGCCAGGGCATCGGCCCGGTGCACCATTTCCATGCCTGGTGGTGAGCCAACTTTTTCGCGCGGCGATGGTCTGAGTAGATGCAATGTCTTTGTCTATTTTCGGAGGGAGAATCACCATGACAGGAATGCATAAACGTCGTTATATGCTGCTGGGCGCGTTGCTGGCCGTCAGCGCCGGCAGCTTTGCCCAGCAGGTGGTGACCACGGCGGATCTGGTTCAGCAGCCGGGTTATCAGAGCAGCTGGCAGCAGATGATGAAAGGTCAGGCCCGGCTGCCGGGCTGGGCGCGTAAGGGCAGCGGCACTTCGACGCCGGCGGAGACGATCGGCTGGCAGGGGCAGCAGTATCAGGTTGGCAATATCTGCAAACCTCACGATTGCGGCAACAACTTTTTGATCGTCGCCTTCAAGGCGGACAAGTCGCAGGCCTGGGGCGTGCGGGTTGAGGTGGAAGACCGGCCGGAAGCGGTGGCGCACCCCAAAAAGTACGCCAAATATCAGTGGCTCGGCAAGCCGGACAGCAATATGCGGGCGCTGCTGCGTCAGCAGTTTGAAAACAGCCCGGACTGGAAGTAAACCGAGTTTGCAGGGACGGGCGCGCCCGTCCCTGATGGTCAGCCGATGCCGGCCTGATGCAGGTCGTGCAGGTTCAGCGCGCCGACCAGTTCCCCCTCAACGTTGACCACCGGCGCGGCGCTGATATGCTGCTCGTGCAGCGCCTCCAGCGCTTCTCCCGCGCGCCACTGTTCCGGCAGGCGATAGCCGGGGCGGGTAATCGCCGGGCTGAGCGGATCCTCCAGCTTGTGGCCCTGCACCAGCCAGCGGCGCAGATCGCCGTCGGTGAAGACGCCCACCACTTTTTGCTGCTCGTCGCACACCGCCACCAGTCCCAGGCCGGTGCGGCTCAGCTCCAGCATCGCCGCCATCACGTCGGCGCTTTCCTGCACCTTCGGCAGACGATCGCCGGTGCGCATCAGGTGATGCACGCGGTTAAGCAGACGCGCGCCGAGGCTGCCGCCCGGGTGTGAACGGGCGAAGTCTTCGGCGTTGAAGCCGCGCTGACGCATCAGCGCCATCGCCAGCGCATCGCCGATCATCAGAGTGTTGACCGCGCTGGAGGTCGGCGCCAGCCCCATCGGGCAGGCTTCGCGCTCGACGCTGATATCCAGCACGCAGGCGGCGCCCTGCGCCAGCGGTGAGGCGGTGCCGCCGGTAATGGCGATCACCGGGATCCGGCTCTCGGCCAGCAGCGGCAGGATCAGATCCAGCTCTTTGGCGCGGCCGGAGTATGAAATAAAGATCATCACGTCGTCCGGGCCGATCATGCCGAGATCGCCGTGCAGCGCTTCCGCCGGATGCAGGAAGAAGGCGGGCGTCCCGGTGCTGGCCAGCGAGGCGGCGATTTTCTTGCCGATATGGCCGGATTTGCCGATGCCGGAAATCACCGCCTTGCCGCGGCAGTTCAGCAGCAGCTCGCAGGCGCGGACAAAGTTGTCGTCCAGCCGCGCCAGCAGGCGCTGCGCTTCGGCCAGTTCAATCTCCAGCGTTTCGCGGGCGAAGGTGAGCAGGGTGCTCGCGTTATCCATCAGTCTCTCCTGCGGAATGAATCAAGGCGGAAATATAGTGTTATTTGCCGGATGAAACACGCGACACGCCGGTTTTTTTTAAACGGATCACAGTTTGAGGAATCAGCCGGGAAGGCGTGCGGACGAGAAGCCGGGCGAAAAGCCCGGCTTCTGCGGCGGCGTCAGGCGATGGTGACGCTGCTGTCGAGATAGGTATCCTGCACGGCGTTAATCAGCGCCACGCCGTCCTTCATCGATTTTTTGAAGGCCTTACGCCCCAGAATCAGCCCCATGCCGCCGGCGCGTTTGTTGATCACCGCGGTGCGCACCGACTCCTGCAGATCGTTTTCCCCGGCGGCGCCGCCGGAGTTAATCAGGCCGGCGCGTCCCATATAGCAGTTGGCCAGCTGATAGCGCACCAGATCGATCGGGTGATCGCTGGTCAGTTTGTCGTATACCCGGTCGTCGGTGTAGCCGAAGTTCACGGCGCGGTAGCCGCCGTTGTTTTCCGCCATTTTCTGTTTGACGATATCGGCGCCGATGGTGGCGGCGATATGGTTGGCCTGGCCGGTGAGATCGGCGCTGGAGTGGTAGTCGACGCCGTCTTTCTTGAATGCCGGGTTACGCAGATAGGCCCACAGCACGGTCACCATGCCCAGTTCGTGCGCGCGCTCGAAGGCGGCGGAAATCTCTTCAATCTGGCGGCGCGACTGCTCGGAACCGAAATAGATGGTGGCGCCGACCGCCACCGCGCCCATATCGAACGCCTGCTCAACGCTGGCGTACAGGGTCTGGTCGTACTGGGTCGGGTAGCTGAGGGTTTCGTTGTGGTTTAGTTTGACCAGGAACGGGATCTTGTGCGCATAGCGACGTGATACCGCCGCCAGCACGCCGTAGGTGGAGGCGACGCAGTTGCAGCCGGCTTCGATCGCCAGTTCGACGATGTTTTTCGGGTCAAAATAGAGCGGGTTGGCGGCGAACGAGGCACCGGCCGAGTGCTCAATGCCCTGGTCCACCGGCAGAATGGACAGATAGCCGGTGCCGGCCAACCGGCCGTGGTTGAACAGGGTCTGCATCGAGCGCAGCACGCTGTTGGGGCGGTTATTATCGATCATCACCCGATCGACAAAATCGTCGCCGGGCAGGTACAGATTCTCTGCGGGGATGGTGGTACAGCGGTGTTGCAACAGGTCTTCCGCTTCCTTACCTAACAACTGCGCAATATCAGTCATGGTGAACTCCCGTTAAAGCTAATCCCTAGGCCGGAAAGTCATACTGATGGTCACCGGCGTCGCGAAAAGCGGTGATTGAAGCCGTAAGCACGATACTACTGAAGTTGCATCGTCAGGGAGAAACAATAGATGCGATTGCGGGGAAATGCCATTTACGTCTTGTAAAGCGGCGGGGGCGGGCGCCCCCGAGTTATTCGACCTCGAACCAGCTGCTGTTTTGCAGGGCGATCGGCGTGATGGAGTAAATCATCTCCTGCAGATGGTCGTGAACGGCCCGCTCGGCGGCGTCCGGGTCGTGCGCCTTCAGCGCGTCGAAAATGCGGTAGTGCTGTTGGATCAGCGTTTCCGGCGGCGAGACTTCGCTCAGGCTGAGAAAACGTACCCGATCCATGGTGGCCTTGATGGTTTCGATGGTTTCCCAGGCCAGCGGACAGTTGGCGATCTGCGTCAGCAGGCGGTGGAACTCATCGTCCAGCAACAGGAATTCCCGTATTTGCTGGCCGTTGGCCGCCAGCGCCTGACGCTGCAGGTTATGCTCCAGCAGCGCCAGCTGCGGCGGGGT
The DNA here is from genome assembly GCF_014298095.1 of Serratia sp. JUb9. Taxonomy (NCBI): domain Bacteria; kingdom Pseudomonadati; phylum Pseudomonadota; class Gammaproteobacteria; order Enterobacterales; family Yersiniaceae; genus Serratia; species Serratia sp. JUb9. Next base: position 1,369,990 of record NZ_CP060416.1, read on the forward strand.
AATGCCGGTGGCGGCCCGGCGGACGATGGCGCACTCCACCGCCTGACGGATAAAGCGGCCGTCCGCGACGCGTTTGGCGGAAATTTTCATCACGAAGGTGCCGCGCTGCGGCAGTATCTGCACCAGCCCCGCCTCGGCCAGTTTGATAAAGGCCTCACGCACCGGCTGGCGCGACACGCTGAAACGGCTGGAAATCTCCTTTTCCGACAGCAGCGTCCCCGGCGCAATGGTGCAGTCGACGATATCCTGCCGTAAAAAGCGGTAGATTTGCTGATTCACCGGCAAGGTGTTGGTAAGGCTGTAATTTTCAGACATGGCGCGATTGGTTATCTGGCAATGATTCAAATGCCACCATACTAGCAGATTATTGTTCAATGGCGGGGGGATAAATCCCCTCGCCAAGAGCGGTCATCAGTGGTGCCAGTCCTGATACTCCTGCTGTCGCCGCTGCGGGGCGGTTTCCGGCATCAGCCACAGGCCGACGGCGGAAATCACCCCCAGCACGATCATATAGCCCGCCAAGCCGTAATAGTGGCCGCCGGTCATCTGCAGAATTTTCACCGCCAGCAGGCCGAGAATACCGCTGCCGACCAGCGAGCCGATCTGCCAGATCAGCGCGATGCCGCTGCAGCGCACGCGGGTCGGAAACAGCTCCGGGAAGTACGATGCCTGCGGGGCGTAACACATGCTGTGGCCGAGGGTCAGCACCACGATCATCGCCAGCTGGGTCAGCCAGAAGTTATCAGCGTTCAGCAGCATAAAGAACGGCACGATGCAGACCACCTGCAGCAGCGCGCCGGCGATGTAGACCGGTTTGCGCCCCAGCCGGTCGGAAAGGTGCCCCATCAGCGGGATGGCGAAAATCTCCAGCACCACCGCCACGATCATCGTCTCCAGCAGAATACTTTCGCTCAGTTGGTTGGCTTTGCCGTAGGCCAGCACGATCACCGTGAACATGGCGAACGCGCAGGCTTCGATCAGTTTGGCGCACACGCCTTTGCCGATCAGGCCCGGATAGGTGCGTGCCACTTCCACCACCGGTCGGCTTTCCACCGCCTTGGTGGCGCGGATCTGGGCAAACACCGGCGACTCGTCGATCTTCAGGCGGATAAACAGCCCGACGATCACCAGCAGCAGGCTGAGCAGGAACGGAATGCGCCAGCCCCACTCGAGCATCTGCGCCGGCGACAGCAGGGCGGTCAGCAGGGCGAACAGGGCGGAGGGCAGTAAAAAGCCGGCCGGCGCGCCGATCTGCACCCAGCTGGCGTAGAAACCGCGCCGCCGGGGAGGCGCGTATTCGGCGGTCATCAGCACTGCGCCGGCCTGTTCGCCGCCGACGCCGAAGCCCTGCAGCACGCGGATCAGGATCAGGGCGATCGGCGCCCAGATGCCGATCTTGTCGTAGGTGGGCAGCAGGCCGATGCAGAAGGTGCCGAGGCCGACGATCAGAATGGTGATCACCAGCGCCTTTTTGCGGCCGACCTTATCGCCGATATGGCCGAAGACAATGCCGCCCAGCGGGCGCGCCAGAAAGCCGACCGCGTAGGTGGCGAAGGCTGCCAGCGTGCCGACCAGCGGATCGGCGCTGGGGAAGAACAGCTGGCCGAAAAACAGCACCGCCGCGGTGCCGTAGGCGAAAAAGTCGTAGTATTCCGCCGCCGTGCCGATGCCGATGGCGGAGGCGCTGGCGACGCGCTTTAACAGCGGCTGATGGTCGCCGGCGTCGGCGTCGGCGTCGTGCGTGGTGGTGGTCATCAGGTGCTCCGGGAGGGTAGGGTCAGTGGGCTGACGGCGTTGCGGGCGTTGCCGCCCGCGCCGTTCTGTTTAGGGTTTTAAGGTTTGCGGCTGCGCCAGCGGACGCGGCGCACGCACAACCAGCAGTACCAGCAGCGCGCCGAGCGCGGCGATGCCGCCGGCCAGGATAAAGGCGCTGTCGAACTTGCCGGTATGCTGCACGATGTAGCCGGTAACCACCGGGCCGACAATACCGGATACGCTGCCGACCAGGTGAATAAAGCCGCTGGCGCCGCCGACGCGGGATTTATGCACCACGTCCTGAATAATCGCCCAGTAGATCGCGCCGGTGATATACAGGAAGAAGATGGATACCGACATCAGCAGCACCGCCGGCATCACGCTGCTGACGGTGCCCGCCAGCGCTACGCACGCGGCGGCGGCCAGCAGGCTGACCACCAACACAATCTTGCGCGATAGCAGCAGTTTGCCGGTGATGTTGAAGATCTTATCGGAAATATAGCCGCCGAGCGCCAGGCCGACAAAACCGACGATCCACGGGATCACCGTCGTCAGGCTCATCTCTTTGATGTTCAGGTTGTGCGCCTGTACCAGATAGGCGGGGAACCAGCTGAGGAAGAAGAACAGGATGTAGTTGTAACAGAAGAAGGCGAAGGCGGTCGCCAGAATGATCGGCTGTTTCAGGTAGTAGCCCAGCCCGTGCGCGCTGCCGCTGAGCGCCTCTTCCGGGTGGTGGCCTTCGGCCTTCTGCGCATTGACCAGCGCCCGCTCTTCCTCGCTGACGCGCTTGCTTTTCTCCGGGTTGTCCGCCGCGATAAAGAACCAGACCAGCATCCAGACGATGCCGACCGAACAGATAATCATAAAGGCCGGTCGCCAGCCGAACGCCAGCGCCAGATAGCCGACGATCGGCCCCGCCACCGCGCCGCCAAGCGGCGAGCCGGCGCTGAGCAGCCCCATGGCGGTGGCCGCCTGTTTCTTCGGGAACCAGCCGTTGATCATTTTGTTGGCGGAGGCGCAGATCGGGCCTTCCGCCATGCCGAACAGTACGCGCAGGATCAGCATGGAGTAAAAGCCGCTGGCGAGCGCGGTCATGCCGCAGAAGATCGACCACAGCCCCACCGCCAGCCCCATCACCAGCGTCGGACCGAACCGGTCCACCGCCAGGCCGCCGATAAAGTTGAAGATCGCGTAGCCGAAGAAGAAGCTGCCGAAGATGATGCCGAACTGTTCGGCGTTGAGCAGCAGATCCTGTTCGATCATCGGCACGGTGATCGACAGCGCCACCCGATCGAGATAGTTGATCATGTAGACCAGGAACAGCAGGAATACGAGGGTCCAGCGTAAGTTCTTAACCATGGCAAACACTCCACTTGGTGTCGTTTTAATCGTGTGCGTTGTTGTCCATTTCGGTGTGTCAGGCATTATCAGCCGAACTGCAGCAGTACCTTGCAGCAGGTCTGGCGATCGTGTTCAAACAGATGCAGCGCCGCTTCAACGTCGTCCGCCGCCACGCTGTGGGTAATCAGCCGTTCCGGTGCGATCAGTCCCTCGGCCATCCAGTCAATCACCTGCGGGAAGCGGGCGCTGTTGAGGCGTGAGGAGAAAATCGACAGCTCTTTACTGGTGATGCTCTGTTGGTTGATCACACACGGCTCGGCGGAAAAGCCCATGATGCCGATGCGCGCCGCCGGCGATGCCAGCTGAATGGCCTGCGGCAGAATATCGGGGTGGCAGGCGGCGTCGATAATCAGCGTCGGGCGGATATCGCGCTGCGCCAGCGCTTCCGGCAGCGACGTCTGCTGGTTATTGACCACCTCATCGGCGCCGTTGGCGAACGCCATTTCCAGCCGCGCGGCGATACGGTCGGCGACGATCACCTGACGTACGCCGTACACGCCTTTCAGCACCTGGATCGCCGTCAGCCCCATCGGCCCCGCGCCGTAGATCAGCGCCACGTCGCGTGCGGTCGGCTGCAGGTGGGCGGTGATATTGGCGGCGATGGTGAACGGCTCCACCATTGCCGCCTGCCGATCGCTGAGCGCATCGGGGATGCGGTAGGCGTTGGCGGCCGGCACGCAGCTAAAATCGCTGAAGCCGCCGTCGCGGTGGACACCGATCACCTGCAGCTGGTGGCAGACGTTCGGCCGGCCGACCGAGCAAGGGTAGCAGTGGCCGCAGCTGACCACCGGGTCGACGGCCACGCGCTCGCCGAGCCGGGCGGCGTCGACGTGTGCGCCGACGGCGTCAATCACGCCGCAGAACTCGTGGCCGATCACCCGCGGATAGCGGGCGAACGGGTTATGGCCGTGGTAGATATGCACGTCGGAACCGCAGATGCCGGCGAGTTTGACCTTGACCCGCACTTCGTCGGCGGCGGGTTCTGGCAGCGGGCGTTGGGCTATCGTCAGCTGGCCCGGCTGTTCAATCACTACGCTTTTCATGCTGATATTCTCCGTTACCAGTTCCACAGGGTGCCGTCTTCCAGGCGCGCGACCGGCAGATAGGCCGGGTCGTAGGGGTATTTGGCCGCCAGCTTTTCGTCGAACTCGATGCCGATGCCCGGCTTGTCGCCCGGATGCATATAGCCGTTATCGAAGGTCCAGCTGTGGGGGAACACCTCCAGCATCTGTTCCGAATAGCCCATATACTCCTGCACGCCGAAGTTCGGCACCCACAGGTCGAAGTGCAGCGCTGCCGCCATGCAGACCGGCGACAGATCGGAAGGGCCGTGCGAGCCGGTGCGCACCTGATACAGCGAGGCGAAATCGGCGATGCGCCGCATACCGGTGATGCCGCCGGCGTGGGTGAGCGTGGTGCGGATATAGTCGATCAGCTGTTCTTCGATCAGTTGCTTGCAGTCCCAGATGCTGTTGAACACTTCGCCGACGGCGATCGGCGTGACGGTGTGCTGGCGGATCAGGCGGAAACAGGCCTGGTTTTCCGCCGGCGTCGGGTCTTCCATCCAGAACAGGCGGTAAGGTTCGACGCTTTTACCGAAGCGGGCGGCCTCGATAGGCGTCAGCCGGTGGTGCATATCGTGCAGCAGATGCTGGTCGAAACCGAACCTGTCGCGCACCGCCTCAAACAGCTTCGGGGTGAAGTCGAGGTATTTCTCCGTCGACCACAGCTGCTCTTCCGGCCAGTGGCCTTTGGTCGCCGGCTCATAGGCCTGGCCTTTGCCTTTCGCCATGCCGTAGGTGGTTTTCATCCCCGGTACGCCGCACTGCACGCGGATCGCCTTAAAGCCCATTTCCTGGTGGCGGGCGTAATCGTCCAGTACCTCGTCGATGCTGTGGCCGGTGGTGTGGCAATAGACCATCACGCCGCTGCGCGATGCGCCGCCAAGCAGCTGGTACAGCGGCATATTGGCCGCCTTGGCCTTGATATCCCACAGCGCCATATCGATAGCGGAAATGGCGGACATGGTCACCGGGCCGCGGCGCCAGTAGGCGCCCTTGTAAAAGAACTGCCAGATATCTTCGATCCGGTGCGCATCGCGGCCGATCAGCTGCGGGCACAGGTGGTCGCGCAGGTAGGAGGCGACTGACAGTTCGCGGCCGTTGAGCGTGGCGTCGCCCAGCCCGGTAATCCCTTCGTCGGTGGTGATTTTCAGGGTGACGAAATTCCTGCCGGGGCAGGTGACAAACACTTCAGCATTGATAATTTTCATCGCGTGCGCTTTCCGTTGTTCAGGCTGTATGATGGGCGAACATATGCCATGACCTAACTACCATACAAGTATGATTTGCGCATTTTGCGGGCGGCGATCACATTTCGCCCGTGTTAAGACGGACGGGGAAAACGGAAAGAGGGCGACGTAAATCGCCCTTCAGGCGGTGAGGCGGGGGAGTTAACCGAGCAGCTGACAGTTAGGCGGTAGGCGGCACAAAATGGCGTTCGGCAGCACCTCAATGCGGAAATGTTTGCCCTTCAGCGGTTCGCCGTCGAGGTTAAACGTCATCTCGTGCGGCGCGTCGATCTCCAGCCAGGGCAGCGCGGCGCTGACGATGTTCTTGTTGTCGTCTTCATTAAACAGGCTGGCGACCAGGGCCGGCAGAAGTTCGCCGGCGATCAGCAACCGCAGCTGCAGCAGGCCGTCGTTGATCAGCGCATCCGGGCACAGTTGCTGGCCGCCGCCGGCCTGCTTGCCGTTACCGATGCCGATCACCAGCGCTTCGCCGCGCCAGGCGAAATCCGGCCCGCGGATTTCACAGCGGTCGGCCTTCAGGCTCTCCATGCGCAGCAGGCCGTGAATAAAGTAGGAGACGCCGCCCAGCGCCGCCTTGAGCTTTTCCGGCGTTTCGGTGGTGATACGCGTGCCGAAGCCGCCGGTGGCCATATTGATAAAGTAGCGTTCACCGTTGACGCAGGCCAGGTCGATCGGCACCGCACGGCCTTTAATCGCCAGGTTCAGCGCCTGTTCCGGCACCAGCGGAATATTACAGGCGGTGGCAAAGTCGTTGGCGGTGCCGAGCGGCAGGATGCCCAGCACCGGGCGCTGCCCGGCCGGTATCAGCGCCAGCGCGGCGGCCACTTCGTTGATGGTGCCGTCGCCGCCGCCGGCGATCAGCGTGCCGACGCCGAGCTGCCGCGCTTCTTCTACGTAGCGGGCGGCATCGCCGCCCTCCCAGGTAACGCGCACGTGCAGAATGTCGCCGGCCGCCCGCAGCTTTTGCACCGCAGCGCGCACCAGCTCATCGCCGGCGCCTTTACCGTTAATGATAAGTAATGTTGGCGCGTGTTGACCCATGTCTGTTGTCCTGCCTTGCTAAAATCCGTTGGTTATCAACGATAGACCACTGTCAATTCGGAAGCCATAAGAATATTCAGTTAAGGATATCGCATAGTGAAACGCATTTTCCGGATTTATCGTGCACGGCTGGAATATTGTTTTTTTGTTGTAGTGAAAAGTGTTGGGAATATATTAATTAAAATCGCTGTTATATATATTTATATTGGACGAGGGATTTCCTGTAAATATATAAGGTGAATGAATGGGGAACGGTATTAACCGGTGTCGGGGAGTGAAAAAGAAAAAGCCAGCCCAAGGGAGATTGGGCTGGCCAAGGAGGTGGTTCCTAGTATTGCTATGCAAATATTCTCGTTCTTTATTTTAGCGGTTTGATAGTAACGACTTTTCCCGCAGATTGGTGTGATCCAATTCTAATATTTGCACTTCTCTGTGTTTTATTTCTGTGAACTCCCCTCATATTTAGGACTTTTCTCGTAAATTGAGGGGGGATTGCCATTCAAATCTCGTGTGCGGCGCGTGTTATTTTTCCGCCGCGCCGTTGGCCTGCGGTAAATTACGAATCAGCAGGGCGTAGCTGAGGTCGACGTCCTGCGGGATCGGCAAATACACCAGATGGCCGTTGCCCGGCGCCACCGTTATCGCCTCATCTTTTTTATTGCGCATGCTGTCCAGCGTAAACTGGATGTTGCCGCCCGGCGTCATCAGCTCCACGCTGTCGCCGCAGGAGAATTTGTTTTTTACATCCACCTCGGCCCAGCCGTCACGGCGTACGCCGGTGAACTCGCCGACGAACTGCTGCCGCTCGGAAACGGAGGAGCCGTAGTCGTAGTTCTGATGCGCGTCGTGGGTGTGGCGGCGCAGGAAACCTTCGGTATAGCCGCGGTGCGCCAGGCCTTCCAGCGTGGTGAGCAGGCTGGCGTCGAACGGTTTGCCGGCGGCGGCATCATCGATGGCGCGGCGGTAGACCTGCGCGGTGCGGGCGCAGTAGTAGAAGGACTTGGTGCGGCCTTCGATTTTCAGTGAATGCACGCCAAGCTGCGTCAGGCGCTCCACGTGCTGAATGGCGCGCAGATCCTTGGAGTTCATGATGTAGGTGCCGTGTTCGTCTTCGAACGCGCTCATATATTCGCCCGGCTTCTGCGCTTCGGACAGCATAAAGACCTTATCGGTCGGCGCGCCGATGCCGAGCGTCGGCTCAACGGTTTGCACCGCGATCGGTTCATGCAGGTGCACGATGTTGCCGGCGTCGTCTTCTTTGCCTTCCTCGGCCTTGTACTGCCAGCGGCAGGCGTTGGTGCAGGTGCCCTGATTCGGATCGCGTTTGTTGATATAGCCGGACAGCAGGCAGCGGCCGGAGTAGGCCATGCACAGAGCGCCGTGTACGAAGACTTCCAGCTCCATCTCCGGCACCTGGCTGCGGATCTCGGCGATCTCCTCCAGCGACAGCTCACGGGACAAAATGACGCGCGTCAGCCCCATCTGATGCCAGAACTTCACCGTGGCCCAGTTCACCGCATTGGCCTGCACCGACAGGTGGATCGCCATCTGCGGGAAGGCTTCGCGCACCAGCATAATCAGGCCGGGATCGGACATGATCAGCGCGTCCGGCCCCATATCCACCACCGGCTTCAGATCGCGCAGAAAGGTCTTCAGCTTGGCGTTGTGCGGCGCGATATTGACCACCACATAGAATTTTTTGCCCAGCGCGTGGGCTTCGTTGATGCCCTGCGCCAGGTTCTCGTGATTGAATTCGTTGTTGCGTACCCGCAGGCTGTAGCGTGGCTGGCCGGCGTAAACCGCATCGGCGCCGTAGGCGAAGGCGTAACGCATGTTCTTCAGCGTGCCGGCCGGGGAGAGGAGTTCCGGTGTAAACATAGTGATTCTCAGTCTGATTTCAAGTCAGCGTCGCGCCACCTGATGGCGCGGCGAAAGCGAGGAATTGTAGCGGCAGCGCGCGCGGAAATCAGCAAGTAACCGGAGTTTCTTAGTGGGAATTGATTTATATCATAGTGAGACGCGCAGCGCGGACGCTGCGCGGGGGAAATTAGCCGGCGCTGAGGTCGCGCACATCGGTGGTCGGGCCGTTTTTGATCACCGACTGGATGCCGTTTTTCGCGGCGCTGTCTGAGCTGTACATCTGGCTGGTGCCGATTACCTGGTGGTTTTTGGCCTTCAGCACAAAGTAGGGCTTGCCGCTGCTGCTGACTTTGCTTTCATACTGCGCTTCGTGCGGGGAGTTGGTCTGCACCGAGGCGATGCCGTTTTCCGCCGACGCCTTGCTGGTATACATTTCGCTGGAAAGAATGATCTCGCCGTTGCTGGCTTTTAACGTGAAGTGAAACTGTCCGTTGCTGCCGGATTTTTTTAGTTCATAGTGGCCGTTTGCCATGGGTCCTTCTCCTGTAGGTTCAGACATACGATGAGCCGCCGTCTTTCAGCGGCCGCAGGCGCGCCGCTGAAATATGCTGCTACTAAGTGTAGCCAATGCCTTGAATTTCGGAGCGTTGAAATCGCGTAAAAGGCGCAGTGCGGCGACAAAAGCCCGCCGCAGCGGGGATCAGAGACCGTTGACCAGCCGGCAGGGTTCGGCTTCCCAGCGGTAGCCGACGCCGTAGACGGAGCGGATGAACGCCTTGTCGCCGTCGAGCAGTTCCAGCTTGCGGCGCAGGTTTTTTATGTGGCTGTCGATGGTGCGGTCGGTCACCACCCGGTAATCATCGTAGAGGTTGTTCAGCAACTGCTCGCGTGAGAACACATTGCCCGGCTGGCTGGCCAGGGTTTTCAGCAGGCGGAACTCCGCCGGGGTCAGATCCAGTATCTGGCCCTGATAGCTGGCCTGAAAGCGCGGTTCGTCGATATGCAGCAGCGCATCTTCCTGCCCCTGCGCATCGCCGGGGCGGTAACAGCGCCGCAGAATGGTTTTTACCCGCGCCACCACTTCCCGCGGGCTGTACGGCTTGCAGATATAGTCGTCCGCACCGATTTCCAGCCCCAGCAGACGGTCAATCTCTTCGATTTTCGCCGTCACCATCATGATGGGAATATCGCTGAAGCGGCGCAGTTCGCGGCAGACCGCCAGACCGTCGCTGCCCGGCAGCATCAAATCCAGCAGGATCAGCGCCGGCGGCTGTTGCTGCACCGCCGGCACCACGTCGCTGCCGTTGGTCAGCCAGCGGGTGGCGTAACCGGCGGCCTGCAGATAATCCACCAGCAGCTGGCCCAGTTTGGGTTCATCTTCCACGATCATGATCTGTAACGGTTGGTTGAGCGTTTCCATCAGGATGCCTTGTTCTTTACTGGGGAGCTGGGATAGGGGAATTCTAGCGCAATGCGCACCCCGCCCAAAGGTGAGTGCTGCGCGTAAATACGCCCGCCGTGGGCTTCGGCGATATTCTGGCAGATTGACAGCCCAAGCCCGGAGCCGCCGCTGGCGCGGTTGCGCGAGCCTTCGGTGCGGTAGAAACGCTCAAGGATGCGCGGCAACTGGTCGTCATGCACGCCGGGAGCGCTGTCCTGCCAGTACAGCAGCAGGCTGCCGGGCTTCACCTCGGCGCCGATCTCCAGCGTGCCGCCGGCGTCGGTATAGCGCAGGCTGTTTTCCAGCAGATTGTTAAACAGCTGGTGGAGACGATCCGGGTCGCCGAACAGCGGCGCGCGCTCCGGCAGGCGGGTGACGATGTTCAGCCCCTTGGCGTGGAAGCGCTCGCGGAAGGCGGCGACCGACACCTGCAGCAGATGGACGCAGTCTACCTGCGATTTGCGATAGGCCAGCGCGCCGAGGTCGGACAGCGACAGCTGGTGCAAATCATCCACCAGCTTGGTCAGCGTGGCGACTTCCGCCTGCAGTGAGCCGAGCGAATCCGGCGTCGGCTGGCGCACGCCGTCCTGCAGCGCCTCCAGTTCGCCGCGCAGCACCGCCAGCGGGGTGCGCAGCTCATGGGAGACGTCGGCCATAAACGCCCGGCGCATGCGTTCATTTTTTTCCAGTGAGGTGGCGAGCTGGTTAAAGTCCTGCGCCAGCCGTCCCAGCTCATCCTGGCTGCTGACCGCGACGCGGGCGCTGAAGTCGCCGGCCGCCAGCCGGTGGGTGCCGGCCACCAGACGTTTGACCGGCGCCAGCAGGCCGCGCGACATCAGCAGGGTGGCGGCGGCGGCCAGCAGCGCCGACAGTGCGGCAATCAGCCAGCTGGTGCGTTTTTGCTGGCGGTCGAAGTTGATATCGGCGTTGCGCGTCAGCCGCTCCGGCGGCGTGGCGATCACCCAGCCGACGATCTGGTTGTTATAGCGGATCGGCTGCCGGGTGCCCTCTTTGGGGAACGGGCCGGAGTGGCCCACCAGACGCCGGAACCGGCTGTCGACCACCCAGAACTGCGTACGCCAGCCCTTCGGCGGCAGGTTATGGCTGCTGTCGCTGCTCTGCTCAAATGAACGCATAATCTGATACACCACCCGATCGTTGTTGCGCAGAAACGCCCAGTTGCCGTGGCGGCTGTACTGATCTTCCAGCGCATCGCTCAGCATGGCGATACGCTGCTCGTTGCTGTGCTTGATGTAGTCGATAAAACCGCGTTCAAAGCTGAGGCGCACGCCCCAGTGCATGGTGATCAGCACCAGCATACAGGTGGCGAAGATGGCCAGAAACAGCTTGCCGGTAATGCCTATTTTCATTCAGTCCTCGTTGCGCTTGTCTGGCGCGTTGCTCTGGGTTGCAGCCGCGTCGCGCTACTCCGGCAGCGGCTGCAGCTTTTTACCGCGCCGCAGGCGCGTCTGCAATCGGTCGAAATAGAGGTACACCACCGGCGTGGTGTACAGCGTCAGCAGCTGGCTCATCAGCAGCCCGCCGGCGATGGTGACCCCCAGCGGCTGACGCAGCTCCGCGCCGTCGCCGCTGGTCAGCACCAGCGGCAGCGCGCCGAACAGCGCCGCCAGCGTGGTCATCATAATCGGCCGGAAGCGCAGCAGGCTGGCTTGGAAAATCGCCTCGCGCGCGCTGATGCCGCCGCGGCGCTGCGCGTCGAGCGCAAAGTCGACCATCATGATGGCGTTCTTTTTCACGATGCCGATCAGCAGCATGATACCGATCAGCGCAATCAGGCTAAAGGCCGCGCCGAACAACTCCAGCGCCAGCAGCGCGCCGACCCCGGCGGAGGGCAGGGTGGAGAGAATGGTCAGCGGGTGAATATAGCTTTCATACAGCACGCCGAGCACGATATACACCGTGGCGATCGCCGCCAGAATCAGGAACAGCTGCGAGCGCAGCGTATCCTGATACACCTGCGCGGTGCCGGCAAAGGCGCCGCGCACCGTCGGCGGCACGCTGAGCGCGGTCATGGTGCGCTCGATGGCTGCGGTAGCGTCGGACAGGCTGCCGCCGTCCGGCAGGTTGAACGAAATGGTCGACGCCGCCGTCAGCCCCTGATGGTTCACCGACAGCGGCGCGTTGGCCGGCCGCCAGCTGGCGAAGTAGGAGAGCGGAATGGCTTTCCCTTCGTTATTGATGACGAACATCTTTTCCAGCGCGCTGACGTCCTGGGTATATGGCGGCGCCACTTCCATCACTACCTTGTACTGATTGAGCGGCTGATAGATGGTTGAGATCTGGCGCTGGCCGAAGGCGTTATTCAGCAGGTTATTGGCGTCGCTGACGGAAATGCCGAGGCGCGCCATGGTTTCGCGGTCGTAGACCAGATCCAGTTCGGAGCCTTTGTCCTGCTGATCGGAGTTAACGTCCGTCAGCGCCGGCAGTTTCGCCAGCGCATCGCGGATCTTCGGCTCCCATTCGCGTAGCGCGCCGAGGTCGTCCGCCAGCAGCGTGTACTGGTAGCTGGCGTTGGCCTGACGGCCGCCGGCGCGGATATCCTGCACCGCCATAAGGAACAGGTTGGCGCCCGGCTCTTTCGCCAGTTTGCCGCGCAGGCGGGCGATCACCTGCTGGGCGCTGCTGCTGCGTTCGGACAGCGGTTTCAGCGAGATAAACATCGAACCGGAGTTGGTGCGCGACCCGCCGGTAAAGCCGGTGACGTTATCCACGTCCGGGTCTTCCCGCACGATTTTCATAAAGTCTTCCAGCTTACTGCGCATTGCCTGGAAGGAGATGCTCTGGTCCGCCTGAATAAAGCCCATCAGCCGGCCGGTGTCCTGCTCCGGGAAGAAGGTCTTCGGGATGCTGACGTACAGCCAGACGTTGAGGGCGATGGTGGCGAGAAACAGCGCCAGCACCCAGCGGGCATGGCCCAGCACCCAGTTGAGCGATCGGCCGTAGCCCTGCTGCAGCGCGTTAAGCAGCCGGCCGAAACCGCGGGTGCGGCGCTGGGCGCGCGCCGGCTGATGGCGCAGCAGATAGGCGCACATCATCGGCGTCAGCGTCAGCGAGATAATCAGCGACAGGCCGATGGAGACCGACAGCGTGACGGCGAACTCGCGGAACAGCCGGCCGGGCAGCCCCTCCATCAGCAGCAGCGGAATAAACACCGCCACCAGCGAGACGCTCATCGACAGCACGGTAAAGCCGACCTCGCGCACCCCCTGCAGCGCGGCGTTGATCGGCTTGACGCCGGCTTCAACGTGGCGCGAGATATTCTCCAGCACCACGATGGCGTCATCCACCACAAAGCCGGTGGCGATGGTCAGTGCCATCAGCGACAGGTTGTTCAGGCTGAAGCCGCACAGGTACATGGCGGCGAAGGTGCCGATCAGCGACACCGGCACCGCCACCGCCGGGATCAGCGTGGCGCGGCCGGAACGCAGGAAAATAAACACCACCAGAATCACCAGCGCGATGGCGATCGCCAGCGACTGCTCCACCTCCGCCAGCGAGGCGCGGATGGTCGGCGAGCGATCCTGCGCGATATTCAGCTGGATAGACGCCGGGATATTCTCCTGCAGGTCCGGCAGCTCGGCGCGGATGCGGTCGATAGTGGCGATAATATTGGCGTCCGGCGCGCGGCTGACGGTCATAATGATCGCCGGTTTGGCGTTGGTCATGCCGGCGTTGCGCACGTTCTGCACCGAGTCTTTCACCTCGGCTACGTCGCCGAGGCGCACCGCCGAACCGTTGTTGTAATGAATGATCAGCGGCTGATAGTCGGCGGCGGTTTTCAGCTCGTCGTTGGTCTGCAGCTGCCAGCGCTGCTGCGGATTTTCCAGCGCGCCCTGCGGTTTGCGCACGTTGGCGCTGCTGATGGCCTGGCGCACGCTGTCGAGCGATACGCCCTGATTAAACAGCGCGCCGGGGTTGAGCTCCACCCGCACCGCCGGCAGCGAGCTGCCGCCCACCGACACGTCGCCGACCCCTTCGGTCTGGGCGATGCGCTGCGCCAGCTGGGTGGAGGCGAAATCATACAGCTGCCCCTGACTGTAAGTGTCGGAGGTCAGCGTCAGGATCATGATCGGCGCGTCGGACGGGTTGACCTTGCGGTAGCTGGGGCGGCTCGGCATGCCGCTGGGCAGCAGGCTCTGCGCCGCGTTAATCGCCGCCTGCACGTCGCGCGCCGCGCCGTTGATATCGCGATCCAGATCGAACTGCAAAATCACGCGGCTGCTGCCGAGTGAGCTCATCGAGGTCATTTCATTGATCCCGGCGATGCGTCCCAGCGCGCGCTCCAGCGGCGTCGCCACCGACGAGGCCATGGTTTCCGGCGAGGCGCCGGGCAGCGAGGCGCTGACCACGATCACCGGGAAATCCACCTGCGGCAGCGGTGAGACCGGCAGCAGGCGAAAGCCCATCACGCCGGCAATGGCGATCGCCAGCGTCAGCAGCGTGGTGGCTACCGGGCGGTGGATAAATAGCGCAAAGAATCTCACGGCAGCTCCTGCGCGTCCGGCCGGCGGCGGGTGTTGCGCGCCAGTTTGTCAAACAGCAGATAAATCACCGGCGTGGTGAACAGCGTCAGGAACTGGCTCATGATCAGGCCGCCCACCATACAGACCCCCAGCGGCTGGCGCAGCTCCGCGCCGACGCCGGTGCTGAGCATCAGCGGCAGCGCGCCGAGCAGCGCCGCCAGCGTGGTCATCAGGATCGGCCGAAAGCGCAGCAGACAGGCCTGATAAATGGCGTCGTACGGCGTCATGCCCTGTTCGCGCTCCGCCGCCAGCGCAAAGTCGATCATCATGATGGCGTTTTTCTTCACGATGCCGATCAGCAAGATGATGCCGATGATGGCGATCACGTCCAGATCGTTGCCCGCCATCATCAGCGCCAGCAGCGCGCCGACGCCGGCTGTCGGCAGCGTCGACAGAATGGTCACCGGGTGGATAAAGCTTTCATACAGCACGCCGAGCACGATATACATCGCCACGACCGCCGCCAGAATCAGCCACAGCGTGCTGCCGAGCGCCGCCTGGAACGCCAGCGTCGCGCCCTGGAAGCGGGTGCTGATATCCTTCGGTAGATTGAGGCGTTCCTCCGCCTGGGTAATGGCGCCCACCGCCTCGCCGAGCGAGTAACCGTCGTTAACGTTGAACGACACCGTCGCCGACGGGAACTGATCGAGATGGTTGATCGACAGCGGGCCGAAGCGTTCTTCAACCTTGGCAATGCTGCGTAGCGGCACCATGGCGCCGTCGCTGCCCGCGAGGCGGATATCATCCAGCGCCGCCAGGCCGGGGGTCTGGCTGACGTCATGCTCCAGCACCACGCGGTACTGGTTGGCCTGGGTATAGATGGTGGAGATCAGCCGCTGGCCGAAGGCGTTATACAGCGCGTTATCGACATCGCTCATGCTGACGCCGAGGCGCGTGGCCGAGTCGCGGTCGACGTTGACGTAGGCCACCAGTCCGCGGTCGAGCCAGTCGCTGGTGACGTCGGCCAGCTGCGGCGCCTGCTTCAGTTCATTCATCAGCTGTGGTACCCACAGGCTCAGCTCATCCAGCGACATCGCCTGCAGCGTGACCTGATACTGGGTGCGGCTCACCTGGGTATCGATGGTCAGATCCTGCACCGGCTGCAGATAGAGCTTCACCCCGGGAATGTTGGCCGTTTGCTGCTGCAGACGGCTGATGATCGCCGGAATACGTTCACTGCGTTCGCTGAGCGGCTTCAGGTTGATCTGCAGCCGGCCGCTGTTGAGCGTGGCGTTGCTGCCGTCGATGCCGACGAAGGAAGTCAGGCTTTCGACCGCCGGATCTTTCAGGATTTGCGCGGCGACCTGCTGCTGACGCTCGGCCATATTGCTGAAGGAGACGCTCTGCGGCGCTTCCAGCGTGCCTTGAATAATGCCGTTGTCCTGTACCGGGAAGAAGCCTTTCGGGATCAGCAGGTACAGCAGCACCGTCAGCGCCAGCGTGGCGAACGCCACGCCCAGCGTCAGCCACGGGTGATTAAGCACGCTTTTCAGCCACACGCCGTAGCGGGCGATCACCCGCTCGAAAAAGCGTTCGCTGGCGGCGGAAAAGCGGTTCTGTTTACGCAGCGATTCGTGGCTCAGCATGCGCGCGCACATCATCGGCGTCAGCGTCAGCGACACCACGGCGGAGATCAGAATCGCCACCGCCAGCGTGACGGCGAACTCGCGGAACAGGCGACCGACGATATCGCCCATAAACAGCAGCGGAATCAGCACCGCCACCAGCGAGAAGGTGAGGGAGATAATGGTAAAGCCGATCTCACCGGCGCCTTTCAGCGCGGCGTCCAGCGGCTTTTCGCCCTTTTCGATATAGCGCGAGATATTCTCTATCACCACGATAGCGTCATCGACCACGAAACCGGTGGCGATGGTCAGCGCCATCAGCGTCAGGTTGTTGACGGAAAAGCCGAGGAAATACATGGCGGCGAAGGTGCCGACCAGCGACAGCGGCACCGCCACGCTGGGAATAATGGTGGCCGGCACGTTGCGCAGGAAGACGTAAATCACCATCACCACCAGGGCGATCGCCAGCAACAGCTCGGACTGCACGTCGCTGACCGAGGCGCGGATGGTGGTGGTGCGGTCGGTCAGCACTTTCACATCCACCGATTTCGGCAGGCTTTTCACCAGCGTCGGCAGCATCTCGCGGATGCTGTCGGCGGTGGTGATGACGTTAACCCCCGGCTGGCGCTGAATATTCAGCACGATCGCCTGATCTTTATTGGCCCAGGCCGCCAGTTTGGTGTTCTCGGCGCCCTGTTCGACGGTGGCGATATCCCGCAGACGGATCGCCGCGCCGTCTTTGTAGGCGACAATCAGCTGGCGGTAATCGTCGGCGGACTTCATCTGGTCGTTGGCCGACAGCGTTACCGAGCGGGTGGGGCCGTCCAGGCTGCCCTTGGCGGAGTTGACGTTGGCGTTGCTGATGGCGCTGCGCACCGTTTCGCTGTCCAGCCCGTAGGCCGCCACCGCTGCGGCGTTCAGCCTGACGCGCACCGCCGGGCGCTGCCCGCCGGACAGCGTCACCAGCCCGACGCCGGTGACCTGCGAGATTTTCTGTGCGACGCGGGTTTCCACCATATCTTCCACCTGCGTCATCGGCATGGCGCTGGAGGTGACCGCCAGCGTCATAATCGGCGGGTCGGCCGGGTTGACCTTGCTGTAAATCGGCGGGTAGGGCAGGTCATTCGGCAGTAGATTGGTGGCCGAGTTGATGGCCGCCTGAACTTCCTGCTCGGCGACGTCCAGCGGCAGTTCGAGCTGGAACTGCAGCGTCACCACCGACGCGCCGCCGGAGCTTTGCGACGACATCTGTTTCAGCCCGGACATCTGGCCGAACTGCCGTTCCAGCGGCGCGGTGATCGCCGAGGTCACCACGTCAGGGCTGGCGCCGGGGTACAGCGTCACTACCTGAATGGTGGGGTAATCCACTTCCGGCAGGGCGGACACCGGCAGCGCGCGGTAGCCGATAATGCCCGCTAGCAGGATGGCCACCATCAGCAGCGTGGTGGCGACCGGACGCAGGATAAACAGGCGGGACGGCCCGCCGTTAGCCTTATGCGGCGTCGGCTGCATCAGGATTTCCCCTGCACTTGCGGCTGGCGGCGCGGCGTGGCGGCTGCCGGCGTTTCCTGCGGCGTCAGCACCTCGACCTGAATGCCGTCGGTCAGACGGTCGATGCCGTCGGTAACCACCCGGTCACCGGCGCTCAGGCCGGCGCTGATCACCACCTGTTGGCTGTCCTGCACGCCGGTGGTGACGCGGTGTTTACTGACGGTATTGTCATCCCCCAGCGTCCAGACGAAGTTGCCCTCGTTGTCCATCTGCAGCGCCGCCGTCGGGATCACCACCGCGTTGTGCAGGGTATCCACTTTCAGGCGCGCGTTGACGAACTGGTTGGGGAACAGCTCATCATCCTGATTGCTAAAGCGCGCTTTGAGCTTGATGGTGCCGGTGGCGGTATCTATCTGGTTATCCAGGCTCAGCAGGCTGCCGGTCGCCAGCCGCTGCGAATTGGTGCGGTCCCAGGCTTCGACCGCCACCGCACCGGCCTTCTGCGCCTTAAGCAGATCGGCGATATTGCCTTCCGGCAGGGTAAACACCACGTCGATCGGCCGGGTTTGGGTGATCACCACCAGCGGCGTGCTGCTGCCGCTGGTGATGTAGTTGCCGACGTCGACCTGCTTCAGCCCGACGCGGCCGTCAATCGGCGCGGTGATGCGGCTGTAGGTGATTTGCAGTTTGGCGCTGTCCACCGCGCCCTGATCGGCCTTGATCGCTCCTTCGGTCTGGCGCACCAGCGCCCGCTGCGCATCCAGATCCTGGCGAGAGATCAGATTGGTTTTCACCAGTTGCTGATAGCGCGCCAAATCCTGTCTGGCGTTGGCCAGCGTCGCCTGGTCTTTCGCCAGCTGGCCTTCGGCCTGCGTCAGCTGCACCTGGAACGGACGCGGGTCAATCTCCGCCAGCAGATCGCCGGCCTTGACCTGTTGCCCTTCGGTAAAGTGAATGGCCATCAGCTGCCCGTCGACCCGGCTGGTGACGGTGACGGTATTCGCCGCGCTGGCGGTGCCCAGCCCGGACAGATAACGCGGCACGGTCTGCTGCATGGCGGTTGCCGCCTGTACCGGCGACATCGGCATCTTGCGCCGTCCGCCATTATTCGCCTGTTTGCCCGCCGCCTGGCGGGCGGACGGCAGCGGTTCGACGGGTGCGGCGGCGAAAAAATGTCGCCAAATCAACACGGCGGCGATAACCAACAGCGCGAGAACGACAAGGCGCAGGATCAAGGGGCGGCGTTGAGGTTTTGCATTCATGACGATGAAAATACTCCAAAGGCGGGCAACAAGCCGAAAGGCCAACTTCTTATAGGATACTAGTTTACCGGCCGTTACCGGGATAAAAATGGAGGAAAAATGGAGGAATCGTCAGTTTTCCATGAAGAGAAAGAGGGTTTACCGATAAGCGTCGCGTTTTTGGCGTTTGATTATATTTCAGGCTAATAATAATTACTCAAACCATTTGGCTGATAGAGGGTGAGATGAGCAAGCGTGAATTGGGACGTAGCGGAATCAGGGTGCCGAAACTGACGTTCGGCGGCAATGTGTTCGGCTGGACGGCGGATCGGGCGACGTCTTTCAGCCTGCTGGACGCGCTGGTGGACAACCAACTGAATTTTATCGATACCGCCGATGTGTATTCCTACTGGGCGCCGGGCAATCAGGGCGGCGAGTCGGAAACGGTGATCGGCGAATGGCTGAAACAGAGCGGCAAGCGCGATCGGGTGATTATCGCCACCAAAGTGGGGAAAATGAACGATGCAGCCGGCAAACCGCAGCTGTCGGCCGGCTATATCCGCCAGGCGGTGGAGAATTCGCTGCGCCGTCTGCAGACGGACTATATCGATTTATACCAATCTCATGACGACGACCGCGACACCCCGCTGGCGGAAACCCTGGCGACCTTTGACGCGTTGATCAAAGAGGGCAAGGTACGGGCGATCGGCGCGTCCAACTATCAGGCCGATCGGCTGGAAGAGGCGCTGCGGGTCAGCGAGCAGCACGGGCTGGCGCGCTATGAGACCCTGCAGCCGGAATATAACCTCTATGCCCGACAAGGCTATGAACAGGCGCTGGAAGGGGTTGCCGTCAGGCACGGGCTGGGGGTGATCAACTTCTGGGCGCTGGCCAGCGGTTTTCTTACCGGCAAGTACCGCAGCGCCGATGATATCGGCAAGAGTCAGCGTGGCGACACCATCGTGGCGCGCTATTTGAACGCGCGCGGTTTACGCATTCTGGAGGCGCTGGATAGCGTGGCGCAGCGGCATGCGACGACGCCGACTCAGGTCTCGCTGGCCTGGCTGATGGCGCGGCCGAGCATTACCTCGCCGATTGCCAGCGCCACCTCGCTGGCCCAGTTGGATGAGCTGGTCGGCGCTACGCAACTGTCGCTGAGCGCAGAAGATATTCGCCAGCTGGATCGGGCCAGCGAGGAATAAGGTGCGGGCGTCAGTCAGCCTGCTCCCGCCACTGCTGCCGGTTCAGCCGGTACACCACATGGCGGCGCAGGCGGTGGCCCGGCGGCAGGCGCGGATGGTCAAAATACTCGTCAGCGCAGCGCATGCCGATGCGTTCCATCACCCGGCGTGAGGGATGGTTGACGACGGCGGTAAACGACACCACTTCCGGCAGTTGCAGCTGTGAAAACGCATGGTTCAGCGCTGCCCGTGCGGCCTCGCTGGCGTAGCCGTGGCCCCAGTGGGCGGCGGCCAGCCGCCAGCCGATCTCCACGCAGGGCGACAGCGGCAGATCGTCGCCGACCTGGGCCAGGCCGACAAAACCGATAAAGGGAACATGGCCCGGCAGTTCGACGGCCCATAATCCCCAGCCGTGCTGCTGCATAAACTGGCGGATCGCGGCGGCCTGCGTTTCGCTGGCGGCGGCGGACAGCGGGGCGGGGAAGTAACGCATCACCTGCGGATCGGCGTTCAGCGCGGCGAAAGCGGCCAGATCGCTGTCTTGCCAGGCGCGCAGGCGTAAACGTTCGGTATTCAGCGTGGCGATAGGCATGGTTTTCACCTCGTTCTGTAACGGGGCGCGACCTTGACGTCGCGCCCGATGCCCCGTGGCGGGGTTAACGGAACAGCGTCTGCGCCCAGCGCGCCAGCCCGGCGGTGACCGAGCCGAAGTCATTGCCGCCGACGATCGGAATGCCGGGCAGCTGCTGTTGCAGCGCCGCGCGCAGCAGCGGCGAACGGGCGCTGCCGCCGGTCAGGTAGATCACGTCCGGCTGCGTCTGGCTGGTGGCCAGCGCGGCGGTGACCTGCTCCTGGATGCGCTGCAGCGGCTGGGAAATGGCATCCGCCAGCTGTCCCTGACTGATGAGTTCTGCCAGTTCCGGCTGGACAAACGCCAGCGGTACGCGGGTGGTTTCCTCGCCGGAGAGGGCGATTTTACTCTCTTCCGCCGCGCGCACCAGCCGGTAGCTCAGACGTTGCCGATACACCTGCAGCAGCCGACGCACTTTTTCCGGCTCCGCCGCGTCGCGGATCAGATCGTTCAGCAGTCTGGCATTGGCGCTGCTGTAAAACTCATTCTGCGCCGGCACGTCGTTGGTGGCGACCGCGTTCCAGTACGGCAGCGCCGGCAGGGCGATGCCTTTTGCGGTTTCACCGCCCATGCCGAACAGCGGCATCAGTTGCTTGAATGCCAGCATGATATCGAGGTCGTTACCGCCGACGCGGCAGCCGCTGTGGCCGATCAGGCTCTGCTGGCGATCGGCGCTGTCGCGCCACTGCGGCCCCATCAACAGCACCGAGCAGTCGGTGGTGCCGCCGCCGATATCGACCACCAGCACGGTTTTCTCTTCCTGCAGCGTGGCTTCGAAATCCAGCCCGGCGGCCACCGGCTCAAACTGGAATTCGATCTGCTTAAATCCGGCGCGCTGGGCGGCGCGCAGCAGAATGCCCTGCGCCTGGCTGTTGGCCTCTTCGCCGCCGGTGCCCTGGAAGTTGATCGGCCGGCCGATCACCGTCTGCTCGATCTGCTGCTGCAGCACGCCTTCCGCCTGGCGCTTGATATGGAACATCATCGCGCAGACCAGGTCTTCAAACAGCGCGATTTGCTGCGCCTTCAGCCCGTTGGCGCCGAGGAATGATTTCGGCGAGCGGACGAAGTACACCTCTTCCGGGTCTTCAACATAGTGCGCCAGCGCCTGCAGACCAAAGTGCAGGCTGTCGGCGTTGACCGGAATATCCTCTTCGCGGTTGTAGCTGACGGCGCGCCGCAGCAGCTGCTGGTTTTCCTCGCTGCCGGTCGGCACCTGCCAGTGGCGGTGCAGACATTCGCTGACCGCTTCGCGGCTCGGCGCGCACAGCATCGACGGCAGATACGGTTCATTGTTTTCCAACGCCAGCAGCTCCGGGCCGTTTTCCCGCATCACCGCAACGGAACAGTTGGCCGTTCCGTAGTCGAATCCTATAAACATTTTCTATCCCCATGCCAATGAAGGGGGGCGACTTTACCCGAGAGCGGGCGTCTGGGCAATGCAGCGCGTGCCGGACGGCGAAAATTTTAGCGGCAGCGTTAAGGAGATGCTTAACTAAGCCTATCTTGATGTCCGAATTCCGCACGTCAGCCCGCAGTCTGAGCGCCATAATGATGAAAAAACCGACACCGAGCGTTGCCATGAGTGAACACCAGGCGTTATATGCCGCGCTGCGCGCGCGGGATCGCAAATTTGACGGCCGTTTCTTTGTCGGCGTGTCGTCGACCGGCATCTACTGCCGGCCGGTGTGCAGCGCCCGCACGCCGAAAAGCGAGAACTGCAGCTTCTACCCCAGCGCCGCCGCCGCTGAACTGGCGGGCTTTCGCCCCTGCCTGAAGTGCCGGCCGGAACTGGCACCGGGCCTGGCGCTGATCGACCTGGGCAACCGCTATGCGCAGGTTGCGGTGCAGCTGATTGAGCAGGGCTACCTGTCTGAACACAGCTGTGAGGCGCTGGCGGCGCGGCTGGGGATTTCCGATCGCCATCTGCGGCGCATCTTCGCCGAGCAGTTCGGCGCTTCGCCCATCGATTATGCGCAGTCGCACCGGCTGCTGCAGGCCAAGCGCCTGCTGGTGGATACCGATATGCCGCTCAGCGAGGTGGCGTTCGCCGCGGGGTTTGGCAGCCTGCGGCGCTTTAATGAACTGTTTAAACAGCGCTACCGCCTGAGTCCGTCGGCGCTGCGTGAAAGCAGCGGCCGGCAGACACGCGCCGCCGACAGCGGGCTGGTGTTTCATCTGGGCTATCGCCCGCCGTACGACTGGCCGCGCATGCTGAATTTTTTACAGGCGCGTGCGGTCAGCGGCGTGGAGTGCGTGCAGGACGGGCGTTATTACCGCTCCATCGCGGTGACGCTCGGCGGAGAGTCGTATCAGGGCTGGGTCAGCGTGCAGCCGGAAACGGCGCGCGATCGGGTGCGGGTGGAGATTGCGCCGTCGCTGAGCCGGGTGACGACCGACGTGCTGCGGCGCGTGCGCCAGCTGTTCGATCTGGATGCGGCGCCGGACGTCATCGCCGCCGCGCTGGGGCCGCTGGTGACCGACCCCGGCCTGCGCCTGCCCGGCTGTGTCAACGGCTTCGAACAGGCGACGCGCGCGGTGCTGGGGCAACTGGTCAGCGTGAAGATGGCCGCCGTGTTTGCCGGACGGATGGCGGAGCGTTGGGGAACACCGCTGGCGCAGCCGCACGCCGGCATTACTCATATGTTTCCGCTGGCCGGGCAGATAGCCGCGCTGCAGCCGGAGATGCTGCGGCCGCTCGGTATTCAGCTCAAACGCGCAGCAGCGTTGATCGCGCTGGCGCGTGCGCTGGAAGAGGGGCGGCTGGCGCTGGATAACGTGCTGGATATTGAGCAGGGCATCAAGGCGCTGACCGCGCTGCCGGGCATCGGCGACTGGACGGCGAGCTATATTGCGATGCGCGCCTGGTCATGGCCGGACGTATTTCTGAGCGGCGATTATCTGATTAAACAGCGCTTTCCCGGCATGACGCCGCGCCAGATTGAGCGCTATGCCGAACGTTGGCGGCCGTGGCGCTCTTACGCCACTTTGCATCTGTGGCATCACGACGGCTGGCAGCCTGAGCGATAGAAAAACGGGCCGGCGCAGGCCGGCCCGGAAGGTCAAAGCAGGAACAGGCTGGCCAGGCCGAGGAAGATGAAAAAGCCGCCGGTATCGGTCAGGGCGGTGATCAGCACGCTGGAGCCGACCGCCGGGTCGCGTCCCATCTTCAGCATCACCATCGGGATCACTACGCCCATCAGCGCGGCGACCAGCAGGTTGAGGATCATGGCCAGCGTCATCACGCCACCCAGCGCCCAGTCGTCGTACAGTAAATAGGTGACCACGCCCATAATGCCGCCCCACACCAGGCCGTTGATGATCGCAACGCCCAGCTCTCTGAGCAGCAGACGGGAAATATTGCCTTCTTCAATCTGGTGCAGCGCCAGCGCGCGGACGATCATGGTGATAGTCTGGTTGCCGGTATTGCCGCCGATGCCGGCGACGATCGGCATCAGCGCGGCCAGCGCCACCAGCTGCGAAATGGTGTGCTCGAACAGGCCAATCACCCGCGAGGCGATAAAGGCGGTGCACAGGTTGATAGCCAGCCAGGCCCAGCGGGTTTTTACCGCCTTGCTGACCGGCGCGAATACGTCCTCTTCCGGGCTTAAGCCCCCCATGCGGCGCAGGTTGCTTTCGCTCTCTTCATTCACCACGTCGACGATCTCTTCGATGGTCAGACGCCCCATCAGTTTGCCCTGCGCGTCGATCACCGGGGCGCTGATCAGGTCATAACGTTCAAACGCGCCGGCCGCCGCTTCGGCCTTATCTTCCGGCTGGAAGCTGGTGGGTTCGCTGTCCATTACGCTGGCGACCTGTGTTTGCGGGTCGTTCAGCAGCACCGCCGTCAGCGGCAGTTCGCCGAGCAGAGTGTTCTTACGATCGGTGACAAAGATTTTATCGGTGGCGTCCGGAATGGTTTTGCGCTGGCGCAAAAAGCGGTGCACCGCGCCCAGCGTAACATCGGGCCGCACCGTGACCAGCTCGAAGTCCATCATCCAGCCGACGGTCTCTTTGCCGTAGTGCATCATCTCGCGCACCTGTGCGCGCTGCCCCGGCTCCAGCGAGGTCAGCAGGCGGCCCATCAGGTTACGCGGCAGGAACTGCGCCAGATAGGCCTGTTCATCGATATCCAGCGTTTTGATCGCCTTGAGCAGGTCTTTATCGCTCATCTCTTCGATCAGGCTG
This sequence comes from Serratia sp. JUb9, assembly GCF_014298095.1. NCBI lineage: Bacteria > Pseudomonadati > Pseudomonadota > Gammaproteobacteria > Enterobacterales > Yersiniaceae > Serratia > Serratia sp. JUb9. Next base: position 1,394,637 of record NZ_CP060416.1, read on the forward strand.
TCCCACACCGGTTCAGCGACTTCCACCAGCGTTTGGCCGCGGCGCGGCGGATCCACCAGCCGCCACAGCGCCAGGCGTTCATCCTGCGGCAGCGCTTCCAGCAGGTCGGCGAGGTCGGCGGCGTGCATCTCTTCCACCAGCGCGCGAATTTCGGCGGTCTGGTCCATCAGCGCCCGGCGGCTGAGCTGCTGCTCTTCGTCCGGTCGGCCGAGGATGCCGTCGACCAGCGCTTTGTTGTTCAGTAACAGGGACAGGATGTGCTGACGGTGTTCAGCCACCTTTTTGACATTATGTGTTGCGGCAGACATGGTATTCCTTAACGCTTGGCACGCGGAGCTCCTGAGTCATAACTTGTACAAGATAGAACATCTCAGAGTATGGCGTCATTTTTATGATCGGGACGATACGCAGCCAAAGAATGGGTAAAGCGTCTGTTGACAGGCGGCTTACCCATTCGGCGGCGCGCGGACAGGCACGCGCGTTCACTGCGTTTCAGAGGCGTTGTCCCGTGGCGGATTGAGTGGTTGACTGATGTGCTGTTCCTGGGCGGAAACATTTTTTTCCTGATGATGGGGAATGGCGGCGAGAGTGGTATACAGAAGCCGGCCTATCAAAATGATAAAGCTTACCAGCAACACTATTTTGGTCATTTGTCCGGTGGTTCTTTTACGCATGATTTTTCCGGAAGTATCGGTCCTTGTGGCGCAGTTGTTGGTTATGCCCGTCATTTTTCCATGAGTGGCGTAATTTTAGTGGCGGCTGGCAAAATTTGTCTATGTATTTCACCGGGAAGCAAAAACAATCCTGCCGTTCGTTGAGTGTTGGTTTGATTTTATCCGGCGGCGTGGAGCGCTTTTTTTTATCGCGGCAATGTTATTCCGGTTTTTAACCAACAATTCTCTATTAATTGATCTAAATCAATTTTTAACCCACCGTTGCGCATAGAATTCGTGACCAGCTGTAAATTTTGCTGAATTTTTCATCACTGCTACCCCGATCTCGGCGACGGGCGGACGCCGCTTACTGACAGGTTACCAAGGTCTGGACGATAAATTGCTTCGCGCGTCAGCGGAGATATTCACTTCATAATGGTTAAATTGAAACTCTGGAATGATTTACGCCACCGTTGGTGGGGCCAGCCCTTAATCTGGAGCCTGGTGTTTATCCCTCTGGCCGGCTGGCTGTCTCCGCGCATTATGTTGCCGGAGGGGAAGGTGTACCTGGTCTATCTGCCGCTGGCGGTGTGCATTTCGCTATTGATGGTGTATGACTGGATGGCGATTCCCGGCATTGCCATTGCTATCATGGTCCGCTACAGCGCCCGGCTGGGGCCGGAAATCGGCATTATCATGACGCTGCTGTATCTGTTCTGCCTCGGTGTCTGCTGGTTGGGCTACCGCTGCCAGACGCAGCGCAGCTGGTGCGCCCGCATTAACGTGCTGGGATTTACGCCACCGCGCCTGATCTGGCTGCTGACGTTTCCGCCGCTGCTGTTTATCCTCAGCCTGCAGCTGATGACCGGTATGGGACTTTTGCCGGACGAGATGGGCATGGTGTTCGGCAGAGCCAATCTGATGCATACGCTGGTGAATTTCCATGCGTTGCTGATCGCCGGCCTCTCTTCCACGCCGCTGTTCTATTTTGTACTGCGCATGCTGAATAACCCGCGCTTTATGCGGACGCTGCGGCGCCGTTTCCGGCTGGAAGTCGCGCCGGGCGTCAAAACCGGCGAGCCGCAACTCTGGCTGTTGCTGCTGGCCGGCATGGTGTTTGCGCTGTGTTACCCCACCGGCGTCGGGCACAAGGAGTTTTGGGTCGACTACAGCCTGACGCTGTTGCTGCCGCTGATGCTGTACGGCGCCATGCGCTTCGGTTATCACCTGAACTGCATCGCCTGGTCGATCGCGCTGCTGGCGCTGTTCTTCAACTATCGCAGCTATGTGCGGGTGGACGGGCGCCTGCACGATCTGGCCGTGGTCTCCTCGATGATGCTGGTGTTCACCCTCAGCGTATTCCTGCTGTCGGCGATTAACTCCCGCCAGCTGGTGCTGTTCGCCAAAATGCGACGCGCCTCGCTGCAGGATCCGATGGTCGGCCTGCCCAACCTGCGCGCCCTGAAGCGGGACTTAGCGCAGGCGCCGCGCTCGACGCTGTGCTTTTTACGCATTGCCGAACTGGATCTGCTGAGCCGCCATTACGGCATGCAGCTGCGTATCCGTTTTAAACAGCACCTGGCCAGTACTCTGCGTAAAGTGATGGCGGCGGACGAAGAGGTCTATCAGCTGCCGGGCTACGATCTGGTGCTGCGGCTTAACGGCTATGACGCCGAAGCCAAAGTGGCGGAGGTGCACGCCACGCTGGAGAACTTCCGCCTGGTCTGGAACGGGTTGCCGATCCATCCGCCGCTGGGTGTCAGCTACTGCGGCATCGCCGGAGAAGTGGAGCACCTGCATCTGCTGCTGGGGGAGCTGAGTTCGCTGGCTGAACTTTCACTGACCAGCGGCGAGCCGGAGAGTATCCGCAGCGATCATCAGGACGTGCAGAATGAGCTGAAGCACAAGGTGCGTTTGCTGCACCGGGTGCAGCGGGCGCTGGATGGCGACGGGTTTATCCTGATGGCGCAGCCGATATCCGGGGTGCGCGGCGACAGCTACCATGAAATTCTGCTGCGCCTGCCCGATGATAAAGGCGGTACGCTGCCGCCGAGCGAGTTTTTGCCGGTGGTGCATGAGTTTGGTCTGGCGTATCAGCTGGACCTGTGGGTGCTGAACAACACGCTGAAGTTTATGGATAGCCACCGCAATACGCTGCCGAGCGCGCGTTTTGCGGTGAACATCTCGCCGCCGACGCTGTGCCGCCCGACGCTGAGCCGCGATGTACGCCAGGCGCTGCAGCAGTATGACATTGAGCCGTACCAGCTGATTCTGGAAATCACCGAATCACACCTGATGCAGGATATCCACTATGCGGCTACCACCCTGCGGGAGCTGCGCGAACTGGGCTGCCGCATCGCGATTGACGATTTCGGCACCGGCTATGCCAGCTACAATCGTCTGCGGATGCTGGAGGTGGATACGCTGAAAATCGACGGCAGCTTTGTGCGCGATATGCTGAATGACCCGGTGGATCACCAGATTATCGCCTCTATCTGCAAGGTGGCGTTAATGAAGCGGCTACATATCGTGGCGGAATATGTCGAAAGCGAAGAGCAGCAGATGGCGCTGCGGGCGTTGGGGGTCGATTATATGCAAGGCTACCATATCGGCCGGCCGGTGCCGCTGACGTCGCTGGTGACACCGGCGCAGGAGCCGCCGGCGTAACGCTCTGCGGCCCTTTGCCGGGGCAGAGGGCCGCAGAGTAGGCAATCAGGCGAGGCGCTGCTCGTCCTGCTGCGCGTCTTCTTCCTCAATCAGCAGCTTCCAGCCGACGACGTCGTTCCAGTATTCCTGCTCGCGCTCCAGATCCAGCTGCACCAGCGTATTTTGCGCCAGATAGCCGGCCGGGAAGCGCAGCGTCCAGTGATTGTCATCGGTGGACAGACGCAGGGTTTCCGGCGTGGTGGTGGACTGACGCTGGTTATTCAGCAGCGCGCTCAGGCGCAGCAGCTGAATCAGCGGCAGATAGTGCTTCTTCTTGAACAGGTTCAGGCGCGGCAGCTCTTCCAGTTTGATGGCTTTACGGTGGAAGCGCACCAGCGCCGCCAGCAGCAGCTGCTGTTCCTGATTAAAGCCCGGCAGATTGGTGTTTTGCAAAATATAGGCGGAGTGCCGGTGCATGGCGCTGTGATTGATGCTCAGCCCGACCTCGTGCAGCATGGCGGCCCACTTCAGCAGCGCCTCCAGCTGCGGGTTGACCAGCTTGGTATTTTGCGCCATCCACTGGGCGTACAGCAGCTCGGTGGTCGCCAGCACCCGGCCGGCCTGGTCGCGATCGATATTGTAGTGCTCGGCCAGGCTTTTGGCGGTGCGGCTGCGAATATCCTGATGGCGGAAACGGCCTTCCATTTCATACAGCACGCCTTCGCGCAGCGCGCCGTCAGACAGACGCAAATCGCGGATCGCCAGCGCGTCGAACACGCCGCATAAAATGGCCAGCCCCGGTACAAACACCGCCTGGCGCTCTTCCGACAGCCCCGGCAGGCTGAGGGCGCTGAAGTTCTTGAACTGCAGCACCTGCTCGCTCAGCATTTCCAGCCGCTCCTGGGTGATCAGGCCGTCTTTTTCACCCATCGCAACCAGCACTTCGTGCGCCGCCTTGATCGAGCCGGAGGCGCCAAGAGCGTATTGCCAGCCCTGGATGCGGTATTGCCAGGCCAGGGTTTCCAGCTTTTGTGCCGCCGCCAGCCGGGCGCGACGGAAGTTGGTGCGGTTGATTTCGCCTTCAGGGAAGAAAATGTGGGCGAAGCTGACGCAGCCCATGCGGCGGCTTTCCGCCAGCAGCGGTTCGAAATCTTCGCCGATCACCAGTTCCGTTGAACCGCCGCCGATATCGATCACCAGCTTGCGGCCCTTTTCCGGCTGGGTGTGTTCCACGCCCATAAAGATCAGGCGCGCCTCTTCCTGCCCGGAGATAATCTCGATCGGGTAGGGGATCACGTCGGCGGCGCGTTTCAGGAAGGCTTCGGCATTCACCGCCTGACGCAGCGTATGCGTACCGACGATGGTGACGTTTTCCGCCGGGAAGCCCTGCAGCCGTTCGGCAAACAGGGCCAGGCAGGCCAGACCGCGTTCTATTGCTTCTTCACTGAGCACATTATTGGCGTCCAGGCCATCGGCAAGGTGTACCCGCTGTTTTAAGCGGCCCAATACCTGAAGGGCGCCGTTTACGACGCGGGCAATAACCATATGGAAGCTGTTCGAGCCCAGATCGATGGCGGCGATTTCCAATGGTTTATGAGTAGCAGTGCTGTTTAGCGGCATAGTTACTGGCCTAATTTCCTGGTTGTTCCAGAGCTTTTAAATAGTCGTAAATGGCAATTTGCGAACGGACCTTGCGGCGGTTGCCGCGCGGCACGTACTGATTGCTCAGCTCTTTATCAATATAACGGGCTTTGACGGTGTCGCTGAATTGGATCGCCAGAATATCCAGCACGCGCTGTTTCAGCGCCGGATCCAGCAGCGGCGCCGCCACTTCGATACGGTAATCTATATTACGGGTCATCCAGTCGGCGGACGACAGATAGACCTTGGTGTCACCTTGATTTTCGAAAACGTAAACGCGGTCATGCTCCAGATAGCGGTCAACAATGCTGATGGCCTGAATATTGTCGCTGATCCCCGGCAGATTGGGAATCAGCGAACACATACCGCGCACCAGCAGGCGTACCTTTACGCCGGCGCCGGAAGCGGTATATAACCGATCCACCAGCCCTTTATCCACCAGATTATTCAATTTCAGCGTAATGCCGGCCGGTTTGCCCGCCAACGCGCTGGCGATCTCATGGTCGATCAGATCGTACAGCATGCGGCGCGAGTTCTGCGGCGACACCATCAGGTAGTCGAAATGCACCGGGCGGTAGGGGTTTTCAATAAAGTTGAACACCCGGCGCACTTCGTTGGTAATGCGCGCATCGGCGGTCAGCAGAGAGTAGTCGGTGTAAACGCGCGCGGTTTTTTCGTTGAAGTTGCCGGTGCCGATATGGGCGTAGCGCACAATGGCGTCGCCTTCGCGGCGCGAAATCAAAAACAGCTTGGCGTGAATTTTCAGACCGGGGGCCGAGAAGATCACGTGTACGCCGGCTTCCGTCAGGCGTTTGGCCCAGTGAATGTTGGCCTCTTCGTCAAAGCGTGCCTGCAGCTCGACCACCACCGTCACTTTTTTGCCGTTATGCGCCGCGTGGATCATCGATTCGATAATGCGTGAATCTTTCGCTACGCGGTAAATATTGATTTTTATCGCCAGCACGCTGGGGTCGAACGACGCCTGCCGCAGCCATTCCAGCACGTGCTCGAAGGTGTGGTACGGATAGTACAGCAGCACGTCTTTTTCCCGGATGGCGTCAAAGCCGTTGCGGAACTTGTCGAACCAGGTATGACGCAGGCGCGGCAGCGGCCGGTTGACCAGGTTGCTTTTGCCGACGTTGGGGAAGCCGATAAAGTCCTTGAAGTTGTGGTAGCGGCCGCCGGCGATCACCGAGTCGTAGTTGGAGATGCCCAGCTTTTCGCGCAGCAGCTCCACCATTTTGTTCGGCATATCGCGCTGGTACACAAAGCGCACCGGCTCGGCGGTCAGGCGCTGTTTCAGGCTGGAGGACATCAGTTCCAGCAGGCTGGACTCCATTTCCGTCACCAGATCGTATTCCGCATCGCGCGTCATCTTCATTGAATAGGCGTTGAGCGCGTCGTAGTCGAAGAAGCCCTTAAAAATATCATCCAGGCAGTAGCGCAGAATATTGTCCAGCAGGATCATCGGTTTGCGCCGGCGCGGCGCCTCCGGCGGCAGATTGACGAAGCGCGGCACCTTATCAGACGGAATTTCCAGCAGCGCATAGTCGATATGGGTACCGCGGATGATCTCCACCGCCAGATAGGTGTAGTCGTCCTTCAGAAACTGCACCAGATTGGTGTCGTGATTGATCAGAATCGGCGTAATATGCTGGCGCAGATGCTGCTTGAAGTACTGGCGCAGCCAGACTTGCTGGTTCTCGGAGACCTGACGCTCATTGATCAGAAAGATTTGATTGCGCGCCATTTCCAGCAGCAAATCGTTATACAGGGTGTCGAACTCCTGGTCGGTTTTTAACACCTTGGCCTGGATTTTCTTCAGCAAATGGCGTGATGACCCGGCGGAGCCCTGTTCTTCGCTGATCAGTATCCGACGTTTCAGATCGGCAAAGCGGACTTGGTAAAACTCGTCGAGGTTATTGGAGTAAATGCCCAGAAAGCGCATGCGTTCAATCAGGGGATTGCTCTTATCTGCGGCTTCCTGCAACACGCGTTCATTAAAGGATAACCAGCTTAGTTCTTTCTCGATGTAGAGCTTTTCCTGACCCATTATTACTCCGGTTAAATCATGGGAAAAATCGAATGGCATTCCCCTATGCCGGCCCAGGCCGCCTGCCGCGCAGGCGGGTGAGTGGCACCGTAGCCCATCGTTCACGCTGCCTGGATGCCGCTCTAATGTCCTACAACATTATTGCGAGAGATTGACAGTAATGTCCAACAGATCTGCCGGCCGGCGGCGGTAAACTTTGTCATGCAAACGACATTAATCTGACATAAGATGCCCGGTTATCTTTTGGCGTAAGCCGGACCAGCAACAAAGACAGAGAGTGATGGTACAGACAACGGCAAATCAACTTCCCCGCGATCGGCGGCGCGCGCGCATTGATAGCGGCGTACGGGCCATGGTGACCGTCAGCGGCCTGCTGGTGCTGATGATGCTGATGTTAATCTTCGTCTACCTGCTGTTTGCCGTGCTGCCACTGTTTAAATCGGCGTCCATCGAGACGTCACCGGCGCTGACGCTGAACCACGCGTCGCCGGCCATGGCGCTCGGGATGGATGTTCAGCAACGGGTGGGCTATCGCATCGACCGTCGGGGAGAAGGGCAGTTTTACCGTCTGACGGCGCGGCAGGGGCAGGCGGCCGGCACGCTGCTGACCAGCCAGCGGCTGCTGCCGGCGCCGACGCTGTTGGCCCGGGCGGTGGGCGCGCGCGACCTGTTTGCGCTGGCGCAGGCCGACGGGCGCTTTATGATTGCCCAGGCCGATTTTGCCGCGGCGCCGCAGGAAAAACCGCGCTGGACTCTGCCGCTGGGCGAGCGGCCACGGGCTCTGCTGCCCCATGGCGGCGCGCTGACACAGCTGGCGCTGGCGCCGGCGCGCGAGGCCGGTGAGTATCTGGTGGCGGCGGTGACCGAACGGCGTCAGCTGTTGTTTGCCCGCGTTGCCGCACAGCAGCCGGCGGCGGTAAGTCGCGTCGCGCTGGATGCTGACGTCCAGCAACTGGTGCTGGCGCCGGATGGCCGCCAGCTCTATCTGCTGAGCGGCAACCGACTGGCGCGTTACCAGATCGACGGGACACAGCTGCGGCTGCAGGAGACGCAAACGCTCGGAGAACAGACGCCTTACCGTCTGACGGCGCTGCCGGGCGGCAGCGCGCTGATCGTGCATGCCGCCGACGGCACGCTGCAGGAGTGGTTCGACGTGGAGAAAAACCAGCGCTGGCGCCTGACCGCGGCGCAGCAGTTCGCGCCGCAGCCGGCTGCGGACGCTACGGTGATTGCCGAACCGTTCCGCCGGGTGTTCGCCGCCGTACAGCCGGACGGTGCGTTTGCGCTCTACGCCAGCATTCAGTCCCGACCTTTGCTGAGCGCCCGGCTGGCCGCCGGCGTGCAGCAGGCGGCGTTTGCGCCGCGCGGCGACGGTCTGTTGCTGGAGACCGCACAGGGCTGGCAGCGCTATCGCCTGAATAATGACTACCCTGACGTAACCTGGCGCTCGCTGTGGCAGAAGATCTGGTATGAGAACTATCCGCAGCCGGCGCTGGTCTGGCAGTCTACCTCCGGGGAGGACAGCTATCAGGCCAAGTTCAGCCTGGTGCCGGTGATTTTCGGCACCCTGAAAGCCGCCGTCTATGCGATGCTGTTCGCGATTCCGCTGGCGCTGGGCGGCGCTGTCTATACGGCCTGTTTTATGTCGCCGGCGCTGCGGCGGCTGGTGAAACCGGCGATCGAAGTGATGGGGGCATTGCCGACGGTAGTCATCGGGCTGGTGGCGGGCATCTGGCTGGCGCCGGTGATCGAGCGCCATTTGCTGGTGATACTGGCGTTGCCGCTGCTGTTGGCCGGCGCGGTGATAGGATGCGGCCTGGCGCAGCAGCGCTGGTGGCCGGGCCGGCTGCGTCCCGGCGCCGATTTACTGCTGCTGTTGCCGGTGATGGCGCTGACCGTCTGGCTGGCGATGATCCTCGGCCCCTGGCTGGAGACGCTGCTGTTCGGCCAGCCGATGCACGTCTGGCTGGGCGATGACTTTGATCAGCGTAATACGCTGGTGGTCGGCGTGGCGATGGGTTTTGCGCTGGTGCCGATTATTTTCTCTCTGGCGGAGGATGCGCTGTTCAGCGTGCCGACGTCGCTCACTCAGGGATCGCTGGCGCTGGGCGCCACGGCTTGGCAGACGGTGGTGAGGGTAACGTTGCCCGCCGCCAGCGCCGGCATTTTCTCGGCGCTGATGATCGGTTTCGGACGGGCGGTAGGGGAAACCATGATCGTGCTGATGGCTACCGGCAATACGCCGATTATCGACGGCAGTCTGTTCCAGGGGCTGCGTGCGCTGGCGGCGAATATCGCCATTGAAATGCCGGAGGCGGTGTTCGCCAGCAGCCACTACCGGGTGCTGTTCCTGACCGCGCTGGTGCTGTTTGTGTTTACCTTTATTTTCAACACGCTGGCTGAGGCGATTCGCCAGCGGCTGCGCGAGCGCTATAGCCAGAATCAGGAGGCGCCATGAGATCCTGGCTAAAGTCGGGTTCCCCTTGGGTATGGCTGACCGCCGGATCGGTCAGCGTCAGCCTGTTGGCGCTGCTCGGCATTTTGCTGCTGCTGGCGGGGCAGGGCATGCGCTATTTTTGGCCCAGCCCGGTGTATCAGTTTGAGCTGAATCAGGCGGCGGCCGGGCCGGTAACGCTGATCGGCGAACTGTATCAGCAGCAGACGATTTCGCGCCGGCAGTTACAGGAAGCGGGCGTGACGCCACCGGGTGAGGCGGAGCAGGTCACCCGCTATCTGATCAAGGTCGGTAACCGCGAAAGTGAGGGGCAGGATTTCCGTACGCTGCTGGCCAGCGATATTCGCCGTCAGAGCACGCCGCGCGACCTGATGGTGCTGGAGCGCAACAGCAACGGCACCGCCTATGGTTTTCTGGCCGGCCTGCTGGAGGACGGCCAGCCGCTGACCGGCCGCGATCTTAGCCAGGCGCTGCAGCAGCGCCTGCCGCAAATTGCGGCGCTGTCGCGCCAGGCGCATGATATTCAGATTCATGAGATGGCGCGGATTAATGAGCAGTTTGCCGCGCTCAACCTGCGTGAGAAAAAGCTCCGGCGTGACGACAGGTTTGATGCCCGCGCCCAGGCGCAGATGAAAGCCGAGCGGCTGGAACTGCAGCGTCAGTATCGTCAATTGGCGGATCGGCTGGACGGGCTGAACCGGGATCGCCAGCGCGACGCGCTGCTGCTGCGGGATATGCGTGGCCAGGTGCATACCATTCCCCTGAGCCAGATACGCGATGCCTGGTACCCCAATGCGATGACATTCGGCCAGAAAATGGCGCACTGGGGCGAGCAGGTGAAGAAGTTTCTGAGCGACAGCCCGCGCGAGGCCAATACCGAAGGCGGCGTCTTCCCGGCGATTTTTGGCACCGTGCTGATGGTGGTGCTGATGTCGATCGTGGTGATGCCGTTCGGGGTGATTGCCGCCGTTTATCTGCATGAGTATGCCGGCAAGAACCTGCTGACGCGGCTGATTCGCATCGCGGTGGTCAATCTGGCCGGGGTGCCTTCTATCGTCTACGGCGTATTTGGCCTGGGCTTTTTTGTCTATCTTATCGGCGGCAGCATCGATCGGTTGTTTTATGCCGAGTCCCTGCCCAACCCGACCTTCGGCACGCCCGGCGTGCTGTGGGCCGCGCTGACGCTGGCGCTGCTGACGCTGCCGGTGGTGATCGTGTCGACCGAAGAGGGGCTGTCGCGGATACCTGTTTCGCTGCGTCAGGGGTCGCTGGCGCTGGGCGCCAGCCGGGCGGAGACCTTATGGCGCATTGTGTTGCCGATGGCGGCGCCGGCCATGATGACCGGCCTGATTTTGGCGATTGCACGGGCGGCGGGTGAGACCGCGCCGCTGATGCTGGTCGGCGTGGTGAAGTCGGCGCCGGTGTTGCCGGTGGACGATATTTTTCCGTATTTACATCTGGAACGTAAGTTTATGCACCTGAGCTTCCAGATTTACGATATGGCGTTCCAAAGTCCCAGCGTCGAAGCGGCCAGGCCGCTGGTGTTCGCCACCGCTTTCCTGCTGGTGGCGATCGTCGTCGGGCTGAATCTGGCAGCGATGGGCATCCGTCATTCGCTCAGGGAGCGTTACCGGGTATGGGAGCAGTAACGGTGATAACGAGTTTGGGGATCGCTTCATGGGATTAAAAACGCCGGGCAGTTTGCCCAGACTGGATGTGCAGCAGCTGGATGACCAGAATACGGCGCTGGCGGCTGACGGGCTGCAGCTGTTTTACGGTGACAAACAGGTGCTGCATGATATTTCGCTGCGGATTCCGAAGCACCGGGTTACGGCGCTGATCGGCCCCTCCGGCTGCGGTAAATCCACGCTGCTGCGCTGTTTTAACCGCATGAACGATCTGGCGGACAACTGCCGTATTGACGGCGATCTGCAGCTGAACGGTGAGCTGATTTCCGGTGCGGACATTGACGTAGCGGCGCTGCGCCGGCGGGTGGGGATGGTGTTCCAACGGCCGAATCCGTTCCCGAAATCGATTTACGAAAACGTGGTGTACGGCCTGCGTCTGCAGGGCATTCGCGAGCGGCGGGTGCTGGATGAGGCGGTGGAGCGTTCGCTGCGCGCGGCGGCGCTGTGGCATGAGGTGAAGGATCGGCTGCGGGAAAACGCCCTGCGGCTGTCCAGCGGGCAGCAGCAGCGGCTGGTGATTGCCCGCGCCATCGCCATTGAGCCTGAAGTGCTGCTGCTCGATGAGCCGACGTCGGCGTTGGATCCGATCTCTACCCTGACCATCGAAGAGCTGATTTCGACGTTGAAACAGCGCTACACGGTGGTGCTGGTGACGCACAATATGCAGCAGGCGGCGCGCGTTTCGGACTATACGGCGTTTATCCACCAGGGGCGCCTGGTGGAATATAACGATACCGACGCCATTTTTACCTCTCCCCGCCAGCGGCGGACGGAGGATTACATCACGGGCCGCTATGGCTGAGGCTATTTGACCTGCTGCGGTTCCTGCAGCTGCGGGGCCGCATCGGCAGGGGCGGGGCGCGCCGTTTTCAGCGCCGTGACCTTGCCGGCGCCGGCGGCCGTTTGCGGCATCAGCTGGGACTGCCCGACAAACACGCCGCCTTTCTCAATAGAAAACTCGTCGGTAAAAATATCGCCGCGCATATGGCCTTTCGGCTGGATGGTCAGGCTGTCGGCGTGACAGCTGCCTTCGACGGAGCCGTTGATCATAATATGCTGGGCGTGGATTTCACCTTTCACATGGCCGGTCGGTTCGATGCGCACCTGGTGGGAGCAGGTCAGGCTGCCTTCAATCACGCCTTCGACAATAATGTTGCCCTGGCCTTCAATGGTGCCGGTCAGCTGGGTGCCCTGTGAGACAAAGGTGTCCTTGATGGCCTTAACCGGTTTGCTGCTTTCCAGTAGTTCCGCTAATGGCGGCGGTGCGGGGGCCGTCTTGACCGGCTCTTTCATATCATTGTGCAGGGGCTTGGCGTCGTCCGTTTTTTTACCGGACTTCTCTGTGGGATTTTTCTTGGATTTATTAAATAGCTGCATGGGGTCCTTCCTGTATATGCTATATATTGCTTGAATAATAAGTAATGAACAAAAGACGGCAATAGCTACCATTATCGGATTCATCTTGTTATTTAATAGAGTATCCCAAGATAACCAGATAATGATTAGCAGTGCCCATAAAATCCAGACATACCAAAGTATATTGTATTTTCGCATCTTTCCTGATTAAGATAATCCATTCTTAAGTAACGTTTATTAATAATCGGCAACGACGAACTGTAATATCGATGTTGTCATTATAATTGATGACGGTCAATAATGAATAACGCCTGATGCCAGCGGATTATTCACGGATCTGACGGCTGTTATTATGTCTGGTGATTTATTGCCGAAATCTATTTACATTAAATTTAGATTATCGGCAATGTTTACATTTTATTTAGCTAATTTTTCACTCTTGGGCGCGGCTTTGAACTTTGCCAGGTATTGCGGCTGGAAAATGCACATGCGCAATACGGTGCGGTATTCGCCGTTAACGAAGAATTCGTTAATCAGTTCCCCCTCCACTTCAAAACCCAGTTTGCTGTAGATATGGATCGCTTTGGGGTTTTCTTTGTCGACAATCAGGTACAGCTTATACAGGTTCAGAACGGAGAAGCCGTAGTCCATCGCCAGTTTGGCGGCGGTGCTGGCGTAGCCTTTACCCTGATGCGTCGGGTCGATAATAATCTGGAACTCCGCCCGACGGTGAATATGATCGATCTCCACCAGCTCGACCAGGCCGACCTTAGCCCCTTCGTGCTCAATGATAAAGCGACGTTCGCTCTGATCGTGGATATGTTTATCGTACAGGTCGGACAGTTCGACAAAGGCTTCATAAGGCTCTTCGAACCAGTAGCGCATGACGCTGGCGTTATTGTCCATCTGATGGACAAAGGTTAAATCATCCCGCTCCAGTGGGCGTAGGCGGACGCTGGCGGAACCAGGCATGTGTATTCTCCTATGTGACTGACATACGGGGAAGTATAGCGTTGAGTCGGCCAGAAGAGGTAAAAAAAACGGCGCCGGAGGGCGCCGTTGAGGATTGGTTTAGAAAGCGCGCTCAGTCGGCGGCGTGTCCCTGTTCGGGCAGGCGTTCGCCGTCCAGCCAGGCGGCGTTGTCGCGCATCGCCAGACGGCCATCGACGAACCAGCCGACCACCAGCGGATAGAGGGTATGCTCCTGCACCTGTACCCGCTCAACCACCTCATCTTCTTCGTCGCCGGGGAAGATCGGCACTTTGGCCTGCAGAATAACCGGCCCGCCGTCGAGCTGCTCGGTGACGAAGTGTACCGAAGTGCCGTGCTCGTCATCGCCGTTGTCGATCGCCTGGCGATGGGTATGCAGACCCGGATATTTCGGCAGCAGAGAAGGGTGGATATTCAGCATCCGGCCGGCATAGCGCTGGACGAACGGCGCGCTGAGAATACGCATATAGCCGGCCAGCACCACCAGATCCGGCTGGTACTGGTCGATGGCGTCCGCCAGCGCGTCGTCAAACGCCTGGCGGTCGGCAAAGGCTTTGGCATCCAGCGCGTGGGCGGCAATGCCTGCCGCCTCGGCACGTTGCAGACCATAGGCCTGCGCCTTGTTGCTGAATACTGCGACGATCTCGGCGGCGATCCGCCCCTGCTGGCAGGCGTCGATCAGCGCCTGGAGATTACTCCCCTGGCCGGAGATCAACACCACAATCTTTTTCATCACTGAATGACCACTTGCTGTTCGTCGGAAGATGCAGTGAGTTTACCGATTTTCCAGGCTTTTTCACCTGCCGCGTTCAGCAGGGCGATGGCGGCCTCTACTTCGCTTTCCGGCAGGGCAATCAGCATCCCGACGCCGCAGTTAAAGGTGCGGTACATTTCGTGACGGCTGACGTTACCCGCCTGCTGCAGCCAGTTGAACACCGCCGGCCACTGCCAGCTGGATTCATCGATCACCGCCTGCATGCCTTCCGGCAGTACGCGCGGGATATTTTCCCAGAAGCCGCCGCCGGTCAGGTGGGCGATGGCGTGCACCTCGCGGTTGGCGATCAGTTCCAGTACCGATTTCACGTAGATTTTAGTCGGCGCCAGCAGGTGGTCGGCCAGCGGTTTGCCGTCCAGCTGAGTGGTGGTCGGGTCGGTATTGCTGACCTCGAGGATTTTACGCACCAGCGAGTAGCCGTTGGAGTGCGGGCCGGAAGCGCCCAGCGCGATCAGCGCGTCGCCGGCCTGCACCTTGCTGCCGTCGATGATTTCAGACTTTTCGACCACGCCGACGCAGAAGCCGGCCACGTCATAGTCGTCGCCGTGGTACATGCCCGGCATTTCAGCGGTTTCGCCGCCTACCAGCGCGCAGCCGGACTGTTTACAGCCTTCGGCAATGCCGGTAATAACGCTGGCGGCGGTGTCGACGTCCAGCTTGCCGGTGGCGTAGTAGTCCAGGAAGAACAGCGGCTCTGCGCCCTGTACCACCAGGTCGTTGACGCACATGGCCACCAGGTCGATGCCGATGGTGTCGTGACGCTTCAGATCCATGGCCAGACGCAGTTTGGTGCCCACGCCGTCAGTGCCGGAAACCAGCACCGGTTCGCGGTATTTCTGCGGCAACGCGCACAGCGCGCCAAAACCGCCCAACCCTCCCATCACTTCCGGGCGACGGGTCTGTTTTACTACACCTTTGATACGGTCTACCAATGCATTGCCAGCATCGATATCGACACCTGCGTCTTTATAGCTGAGAGAGGTTTTGTCGGTCACTGCGCGATCCCCACGACGGTTTGCGGATTGAAAAACGGGGCTTCCGGCCTTTGCTTCCGGAACCCGGCGCGGCAATTCTAACAGTGCAGGCAAACGTTTGCGAGCGGCTTGTGAGGCCGATCTACATTTTCATCCCCTATACTGATAATCATACTTTTGTTGATCCCGATCGGGCTATTGTGGGTGGCGTGGCGGGAAAAAGGCGGTATAATCCCGCGATTTTTTTGGCCGTCAACCACCTTAATAGGAGAAAAATGATGAAGATCGTTGAGGTGAAACACCCGCTGGTAAAACACAAGCTTGGCCTGATGCGCGACCACGAAATCAGCACCAAACGCTTTCGTGAGCTGGCTTCTGAAGTGGGGAGTTTGTTGACCTATGAAGCGACCGCCGATCTGGCTACCGAAACGGTCACGATTGAAGGCTGGTGCGGGCCGGTTGAAGTTGAACAGATTAAAGGGAAAAAAATTACCGTGGTGCCGATCCTGCGTGCGGGTCTCGGCATGATGGAAGGGGTGCTGGAACACGTGCCTAGCGCGCGCATCAGCGTAGTCGGCGTTTATCGCGATGAAACAACCCTGGAACCGGTGCCGTATTTCCAGAAGCTGGTATCCAATATTGAAGAGCGTATGGCGCTGGTGGTAGACCCGATGCTGGCGACCGGCGGCTCGATGATCGCCACGATCGACCTGTTGAAGAAAGCCGGCTGCACCAGCATTAAGGTGCTGGTATTGGTGGCGGCGCCGGAAGGGATCAAAGCGCTGGAAAAAGCGCACCCTGACGTTGAGCTGTATACCGCGTCCATCGATCAGTGCCTGAATGAGCACGGCTACATCGTGCCGGGGCTGGGCGATGCCGGCGACAAGATATTTGGTACCAAATAAGATAATTAGCCGACTTAACGAGTCGGCTTTTTTTTGGCTTACAACTTATAAAATCAATAAGCACGAGGAAAAACACTCATGACCCGTCGCGCCATTGGCGTTAGCGAGCGACCGCCGCTGCTGCAGACCATCCCGCTCAGCCTTCAGCATCTGTTCGCCATGTTTGGCGCCACCGTGCTGGTGCCGATCCTGTTCAAGATTAACCCGGCCACGGTGCTGCTGTTTAACGGCGTCGGCACGTTGCTGTATCTGTTTATCTGTAAAGGCAAGATTCCGGCCTATCTGGGATCCAGCTTTGCCTTTATTTCACCGGTGCTGCTGCTGTTGCCGCTGGGTTATGAACTGGCGCTCGGCGGCTTTATCGTCTGCGGCCTGCTGTTTTGTCTGGTGGCGCTGATCGTCAAGAAAGCCGGCACCGGCTGGCTCGACGTGATGTTCCCGCCGGCGGCGATGGGGGCGATTGTTGCGGTTATCGGTCTTGAACTGGCGGGCGTGGCGGCCAATATGGCAGGGCTGCTGCCGGCGGACGGCGCAGCAGCGGACGGCACCACCATCACCATTTCGCTGGTGACGCTGGGTGTCACCATTCTCGGTTCGGTGCTGTTCCGTGGATTTTTGGCGATTATCCCGATTCTGATCGGCGTGCTGGCGGGGTATGCGCTGTCGTTCTTTATGGGCGTGGTCGATCTGACGCCGATTCGCGAAGCGCACTGGTTTGCGCTGCCAACCTTCTATACGCCGCGTTTTGAGTGGTTCGCTATTTTCACCATTCTGCCGGCGGCGCTGGTGGTGATCGCCGAACACGTCGGGCATCTGGTGGTGACCGCCAATATTGTTAAAAAGGATCTGATCCGCGAGCCGGGCCTGCATCGTTCGATGTTCGCCAACGGTATTTCCACGGTGATTTCCGGCTTATTCGGCTCGACGCCGAATACGACCTACGGTGAGAACATCGGCGTGATGGCGATTACCAAGGTTTACAGCACCTGGGTGATCGGCGGCGCGGCGATTCTGGCGATTCTGCTCTCCTGCGTCGGCAAGCTGGCGGCGGCGATCCAGGCGGTGCCGGTGCCGGTGATGGGCGGCGTCTCACTGCTGCTGTACGGCGTGATCGGCGCGTCGGGAATCCGCGTACTGATTGACTCGAAGGTGGATTACAACAAGGCGCAGAACCTGATCCTGACCGCAGTGATCCTGATTATCGGCGTCAGCGGCGCCAAGGTGCATATCGGCGCGGCGGAACTGAAGGGCATGGCGCTGGCGACCATCGTCGGCATCGCTCTGAGCCTGCTGTTCAAGCTGATTAGCCTGCTGCGCAAGGAAGAAGAGGTGATTGACGCCGACGAGGGGTTGGAGCAGAAATAGTGCGGGCGTCCGCGCCGGGCAGCCAGGGATGACGCGGGTTCATCCCTGAGGTTTACGGCGCGCTGGCGCGCCGTAATGTGAGGATTACTGATTTGCGGGCTGTGGCTGTTCCGCCGGTGCGTCGGCAGCTTCGGCCTGTTTTTGCGCCTCTTGCTGTTTATTATCGATGCTCTGCTGAATTTCCGAGGTTTTCGCCTTCGCCTCTTCGGTGAGCTGGTTCGCGCCGCTGATGGCGTCATTTTTGATCGTTTTCGCCTGTTCAACCAGGTGCTGACTCTGCTGGTCTGCTTGCTGTTTAATGGCTTCCGCCTTGGCCTGGGCATCGTTAGTGATGGCTTCGGCCTGTTTGCCGGCGTCGTTTTTCAGCGAGGAGGCCTGATCTTTCAGCTGATCGGCCTGCTCTGCTGCGGCCTGTTTGAGCTCTTGTGCCTTGGCTTTGGCGCTGTCGGTCAACTGCTCGGCCTTTTTGTCCGCGGCGTCTTTCATCTGTTCTGCGCTGTCCTTGGCTTTATCCAGGTTGTTGTCAACCTTGGAGGCGTCATCACAGCCCGCCAGCGCCAAACCGATCAGTGAAGCCAGTAAAATTTTATTCCATGATTTCATCGTTTAAATCCTTGTGATAAGCCGTTGTGATGGTAGTGCGGTTTTGCATTTTTATACTAGGACAGCTTATCCGAAAAGTGCAAGCCGCCCGGATGGAACGGCGATTGTTGCAGCATGTTGCCTACTATTACGGCATAAGATCCTACTGGTTCAACAGTGTGCGTTTTCTATGTTAAACTGACGCCGTTTTCCTGCCAGTTTTGGTTGAGGTGCTTCTGAATACGCCGGCACAGCTTTCACTGCCACTTTATCTTCCCGATGATGAAACGTTCGCCAGTTTTTATCCGGGGGAGAATCCGTCCCTATTAGCTGCGATCCAGTCTGCCGTTCGTCAGGAACACGGCAGCTATATCTATTTCTGGTCGCGCGAAGGCGGCGGACGCAGCCATCTGCTGCATGCGGCCTGCGCTGAGCTTTCACAGCGCGGGGAAGCTGCCGGCTATGTGCCGCTCGACAAGCGCGCCTATTTCGTGCCGGAAGTGCTGGACGGTATGGAGCAGCTGGCGCTGGTCTGCATCGACAACATCGAATGCATCGCCGGCGACGAAGAGTGGGAAATGGCGATCTTCAATCTCTATAACCGCATTCTGGAAACCGGGCGCACCCGGCTGTTTATTACCGGCGACCGTCCGCCGCGCCAGCTGAACCTGCAGCTGCCGGATCTGGCGTCGCGTCTGGATTGGGGGCAGATCTATAAACTGCAGCCGCTGTCGGATGATGAGAAATTGCAGGCCCTGCAGCTGCGCGCCAAACTGCGCGGCTTTGAGCTACCGGAAGACGTGGGCCGTTTCCTGCTGAAGCGGCTGGATCGCGAGATGCGCACGCTGTTTATGACGCTGGATCAGCTCGATCGCGCGTCGATCACCGCCCAGCGTAAGCTGACCATTCCGTTCGTCAAAGAGATCCTCAGCCTATAGCGGGGCCGTGCGCCGGCCCCGCATCCCTTACAGAATGTCCAGCACCTGCTCCGGCGGCCGGCCGATGCGCGCCTGCTTGCCTTTAACTACGATCGGACGTTCGATCAGTTTCGGGTTTTCCACCATTGCCTGCAGCAGTTGCTGTTCGCTCAGGCTGTCATCCGCCAGATTAAGCGATTTGTAGAGATCTTCCTTCTTACGCATCAGCTCGCGGGCGGAGCTGAACCCCAGCTGTTGCAGCAGCGTGGTTAACTGCGTGACCGAGGGCGGGGTCTCCAGATACAGCACCACGTCGGGCTGGACGCCGTGCTGCTCCAGCAGGGCCAGCGTTTCACGGCTTTTGGAGCAGCGCGGGTTGTGGTAAATGGTGACGTTTTTCATCTGTTTCTTCCTTAAAAATCAGCTGCGCTGGTATTGACGGAAACGTTGCTGCAGCTGACGGAGTTGATCGATACGCGCATCATAGCGCGCCTGTTTCAGGCTGCCGAGTTTTTGCAGGGCGCTGGCGTTGCTCAGCAGGCCGATAGCCTGATCGAGACGCCCGCCCAGCGCCAGACTTTCGGCGCGGGCGGACAGCTCTTCATCTCGCAGCCCCTGCGCCGCGCTGGCCTGCGCCAGCAGATCCCAGCCGTTGGGATCGTCGGGGTGGGCGAAGGTATAGCGGTTGAGAATTTTCGACGCCTGCGCCGGCTGGTTGCCTTCGACATAGGCGTTAGCCAGGTTAAGCTGCAGCACCGGATTGTTGCTCTGCGCCGCGTTGGCGGCCTGCAGACGGGTAATCGCCTGGGCGGCGCGCTTTTGCCCCAGATCGATATCGGTCATCAGATCCAGGAACCACACGTTGTCGCGCTCTTTGTCCAGCAGCGGCTGGATCAGCCGGCGTGCGGCATCGTACTTTTTCGCTTCGTAGAACAGGATGGCGCGGCCGTACTTGGCGGCGGTCTGCTGGCGGACATTGCCTTTTTCGTAGGCGCCGAGCACGTCCTCCGTCAGGCCGTAGCCGGTGGAACTGTACATGCCGAGTGCGCGCACCTTGGCCATATAGTAGTCCTGAGTGGACTGGGTAATGCGCCGCGCCATCTGGTTGGCGCGGTTGCGGGCGTCGGAAAGGCGGCTGTCCGGCAGCGGGTGCGTCAGCAGCATTTCCGGCGGTTTAGAGGCATAGCGCGACTGATCGGCCAGTTTCTGCAGGAAGTTAGGCATCGCTTCCGGATCGAAACCGGCGCGCTGCAGCACCTGAATGCCGATGCGGTCGGCTTCCTGCTCGTTGGATTGGGTAAAGCTGATCATCCCCTGCTGGGTGCCGGCCATGGTGCCGCTCAGCGCCGCCATGCCCATGGTCGGGTTGGCCATCGCCAGCAAAATGGAGCCCAGCGCGCCGACCCAGGTCAGCGGGGCGTTGCGCTGCTGGTCTTCCATCGCGCGCGCCAGGTGGCGCTGCGTGACGTGCGAAATTTCGTGCGCCAGCACCGAGGCGAGCTGGCTCTCATTGTCGGTTTCACGGAATAGCGCCGTGTGCAGCACCACGTTGCCGCCGAAGAAGGCGAAGGCGTTGATTTCGTCGTTGCGCACCAGGAAGAAATGGAACGGCGTACGCACCGAATAGGCGTTGGCCACCAGCCGGTTGCCCAGTTGGTTGATGTAGGTGCTTAACAGCGGGTCATTGACCAGCGGCGCGCTGGCGCGCAACTGACGGACGTAAAAGTCGCCCATCGCCATTTCCTGACCGATGCTCAGCGTGCCGCCGGCGGTGGTACCCATATCCGGCAGCTGGTCCTGATTGGCCGCCATGGCGGGGGCAATGGCGCTCGCATTGAGCGTGCCAAGCAGCAGCATGGCGATTGCTTGTTTGGTCAACCGGGTGGTCATAGTCAGGGGTATCCCTCGTCATATCGTATTAACTAGGACGTTTATCAGGCGCAAGAGTTCTGCTGCTCGCGCACAAGAGTTCTTCTTCCGTGGCGAACTCTCCAGTACAATCAGCGCGCAAGTGAGCCAACTCACAAAAATGGCGGCAGAGCGCGCGGCGCCGACCCATCACATCATAGACAGCCGCAGGCCGTAATGAAACCTTTGCCCGAGGAAATCAGGGCGAAGATTGTGTTACAACAAGAACTCTGTTTTCACGCTGCGCTGCTACGGAACGGCAGCCAACGATTCCTCTGTTATGGACCCAAGGAGCAATCTCTGATGTTGGAGATGTTATTACAGTGGTACCGACGTCGTTTCACCGACCCGCAGGCGATCGCCCTGCTGGTGATACTGGTCGCCGGATTCTGCATTCTCTATTTTCTGCATGGCATTCTGACGCCGCTGTTGGTGGCGATCGTGCTGGCTTATCTGCTGGAGTGGCCGACCGCGCGTCTGCAGCGTATCGGCTGCTCCCGCAGCTGGGCGGCGAGCCTTATGCTGCTGGTGTTCGCCGGCATCGCCATGCTGCTGGTGTTTGTGGTGGCGCCGACCGCCTGGCAGCAGGGCATGAACCTGATGACCGACCTGCCGGGCATGGTGAATCAGTTCTACAATTTTGCCGCGACGCTGCCGAAGCGCTACCCGGCGCTGGTGGACGCCGGCATCATCGATATGATGGCGGAGAACCTGCGCAGCCGCCTGTCCGGCGTCGGCGAGTCGGTGGTCAAGTTCTCGCTGGCGTCGCTGGTAGGGCTGCTGACGCTGGCGATCTATCTGATTCTGGTGCCGATGATGATGTTCTTCCTGCTGAAGGACAAAGAGCAGCTGCTGAACGGCGTGCGCCGCATTCTGCCGCGCGATCGCGGGCTGGCCGGCCAGGTGTGGGCGGAGATGAATCAGCAGATCACCAACTATATCCGCGGCAAGGTGCTGGAGATGGTGATCGTTGGCGTGGCGACCTATCTGGTGTTCCTGGTGCTGGGCATGCGCTACTCGCTGCTGCTGGCGGTTCTGGTCGGTTTCTCGGTGCTGATCCCCTACATCGGCGCGGTGCTGGTCACCATTCCGGTGGTGGTGGTGGCGATGTTCCAATGGGGCGTCGGCGCGGATTTCTGGACGCTGATTATCGCCTATCTGGTGGTGCAGGGGCTGGACGGCAACCTGCTGGTGCCGATTTTGTTCTCGGAGGCGGTCAACCTGCACCCGCTGCTGATTATTCTGGCGGTGATTATTTTCGGCGGGCTGTGGGGATTCTGGGGCGTGTTCTTCGCCATCCCGCTGGCTACCCTGGTAAAAGCGGTGATCCACGCCTGGCCGGATGAAATGCTGGTCGAGCGCGACAGCGAATAATCTTGCGCTCCTCGTTACGCCAGGCCCGGCTATCTCGGGCCGTCAGACGACGTTGCCATAAAGCAAAGGCCCCGGAAACCGGGGCCTTTGGCGTTATCAGGGCGGTGAGACTCAGTGCGCCTGCAGATACTCCAGCACGATATCGTGGTGGTTGGTGGTCTTAAAGCTGTCGAACACTTTCTCCACCTTGCCGTCCGCGCCGATCAAGAAGCTGATGCGGTGGATGCCGTCATAGGTTTTACCCATAAAGGTTTTCTCTCCCCACACGCCGAACTGCTCGGCAACCTGATGGTTTTCATCAGACAGCAGCGTAAAGTTCAGCAGCTCTTTCTCGGCAAAGCGGGACAGCTTCTCCGGCTTGTCGGTGCTGATGCCCAGCACTTCAACGCCGACCTGCTTCAGCTGATCCATGTTGTCGCGCAGACCGCAGGCCTGCACGGTACAACCGGGCGTCATGGCCTTCGGGTAGAAATAAACCAAAACCTTCTGTCCCTGGAAGTCGGCCAAACTAATTTCCTCACCGTCCTGGTCAGGCAAACTAAATTTCGGCGCTGTATCACCGGCTTTCAATGGGCTCATCACTACTCTCCATCTCTCTCATCATGCTGTGGATAGTTCACGACGTTAATACTGCCTTGCGCATTCAATTCTGTACATAGGCGATGGAAGGCTTGCTCAATATTTAACGCATCCGCCTTGCCGGGGCTGTGCGCGGTAATCTGAATATACAGCTGCGGCGGCCGATCGCCTTCGGCGGGCTGGGTGCGCGACACCAGCTCGGCGATATTCATCTGGCTGGAGTCGAACAGGTCGGTAAAGCGCTCGATGATATGCGGCGAGTCCTGCACCTCCACCTGCACCCAGACCGTGGCCGGCATCGGCGGGCGTTCGTGCGAGTTTGTGCGTTTCATCACAATCAGCAGCTCAAGCTCGGCGCCTTTCTGCGGCAGGGTCGACTCGATCAGCGTAATGGCGTTCCAACTGCCGGACAGCAGCATAATAAAGGTGAATTCTTCGCCCAACATGGCCAGACGGCTATCTTCGATATTGCACCCGCAGCTACTGACGTGGCGGGTGATGGTGTTGACGATACCGGGTCGGTCGGCGCCGAGAGCGGTAATCACCAGATAGTGTTCAGCGGACTGTGGCGACATGGGGCTTCCTGTTGTGCTCAATGGAATACGCGTGCCGGCGGATACAACGCCGCGTATTTTGGGTATACCATGGTAAACATAAAAAAAACCGCCTGCCAAGCGCTTACAACGCCGTTGTTTGCTTGCTTTTGGTTAGGCAGCAAAAGTACCATGGGTGACTTGTTTGTGGAGGGGACGGCCAATGTTTACGGGAAGTATAGTTGCGCTGGTTACGCCGATGGACGACGCGGGCGCCGTCGATCGTGCGAGCCTAAAAAAACTGATTGATTACCATGTTGCCGCCGGGACGTCGGCAATTGTTTCCGTCGGGACGACTGGCGAGTCGGCAACGCTTGCCCATGATGAGCATGTGGACGTGGTCCTGCAGACGCTGGAACTGGCCGACGGCCGCATTCCGGTGATCGCCGGCACCGGCGCCAACGCCACCGCCGAGGCGATCGCCCTGACCCAGCGTTTCAACGGCAGCGGCGTTGCAGGCTGCCTGACGGTGACGCCTTATTACAACAAACCGACGCAGGAAGGGCTGTTCCAGCACTTCAAGGCGATTGCCGACAGCACCGATCTGCCGCAAATCCTGTATAACGTACCGTCTCGTACCGGCTGCGATATGCTGCCGGCGACCGTGGCGCGGCTGGCCAAAATTAAAAATATTGTCGCAATTAAAGAGGCGACGGGGAACTTAAGCCGCGTTAGTCAGATCCAACTGCTGGTTGATGATGAAGATTTCATTCTGCTGAGCGGCGACGACGCCAGCGGTCTGGACTTTATGCAACTGGGCGGTAAAGGGGTAATATCCGTGACGGCCAACATCGCCGCGCGTGACATGGCGCAGCTTTGTCAGCTGGCCGCGCAGGGCGATTTCGCCGCCGCGCGCCGTTTGAACCAGCGCCTGATGCCGCTGCATCAGGACCTGTTTGTCGAAGCGAACCCGATTCCGGTGAAGTGGGCCTGCAAGGCGCTTGGCCTGATTGCCAACGACACCATGCGTCTGCCGATGACGCCGCTGGCTGACGCCGCCCGCCCGATTGTTGAGCGTGCGCTGAAAAGCGCCGGTTTGCTTGAACCCTGAGTGCGTGATGCCGCGGTAAAACGCTGCGGCCGAGGGTGCACGGGATGAAACTCTTAAAGGAAATTTGATGGCTTATTCATTGCAAAAGTCGACGGTGGCAAAAGTTGTCGGCATCTCCCTGGTGATGATGCTGGCGGCCTGTTCCAGCGATCAGCGTTACAAACGTCAGGTTAGCGGCGACGAGGCTTATCTCGACTCGGCACCGCTCAAAGCGCTGAACGCGCCTGCCGGCATGATTCTGCCGGTGCAAAATGGCAACTACGATGTACCGCAGACCGCCGCCAAAGGCCTGGTCGGCAAGCAGCTGGACATTCGTCCGCCGGTGCAGCCTCTGGCCCTGTTGAGCGGTTCACGCGCGCAGTACGCCGGCGACAGCGGCACGCTGCTGCTGGAGAACAGCCCGCAAAACCAGAATCTGTGGTCGCGCGTGGTCAGCCAACTGCAGGCGAAAAACATCAGCATCGCTTCCCGTCAGGACGCCGCTCAGACGTTGACCACCGACTGGGTGAAGTGGAACCGCCTGGATGAAGACAACCAGTACGAAGGCCGCTATCAGATCAGCGTGCAGCAGCAGGGTTACCAGCAGGCGCTGGTGGTGAAAAGCGTCGGCCTGCAGCAGCAGGGGAAAACCGAACAGGTTACCGACCCGTCTGACGTGCAGCGCTATAACGGCATGATGATGAACACCCTGGTGGAAGGGCTGGACAAGCAGGACAACCTGGCTAACGCCCAGACCGCCAATCGAGCAGGCGCGCTGGACGTACAGAGCGGCGCTGATGATACCGGCCTGCCGGTGCTGATCGTGCGTGCGCCGTACACCGTGGTGTGGGACCGTCTGCCGCCGGCGCTGGAAAAAGTCGGCATGAGCGTGGGCGACCGCAGCCGTCCGCAGGGCACCGTGGCCGTGACCTACAAATCCCTGAGCAGCAGCGACTGGGATGCGCTGGGCGTGAAGGATCCAGAACTGACCGAAGGCGATTACAAGCTGCAGGTCGGGGATCTGAACAACCGCACCAGCCTGCAGTTTATTGCTACCAAAGGGAAACCGCTGACCCAGTCGCAGAACGACGCGCTGGTGTCGGTATTCCAGTCTGCGTTTAGTCAAACCAGCGCAAAATAATCGAAAAGGGGCTACGGCCCCTTTTTGTTTTGTTGATACGGTATCGTTTGCGTCGCAGTTTTGGCACAATAGAGGCCCGTGCGTTGAGGCATTTTTTTAGAACTATTCTTTATTGGAGTAAGTAAGATGCAAAAGCTAGCTGAGTTGTATCGCGGCAAGGCAAAAACGGTCTACACCACTGAAAATCCGGATCTGTTGGTGCTGGAATTCCGTAACGATACGTCAGCACTGGATGGTCAGCGCATTGAGCAATTCGATCGCAAAGGGATGGTGAACAACAAGTTCAACCACTTTATCATGAGCAAGCTGGAAGAAGCCGGCATCCCGACGCAGATGGAACGCCTGCTGTCGGATAACGAAGTGCTGGTGAAAAAGCTGGATATGGTGCCGGTCGAATGCGTTATCCGCAACCGCGCCGCCGGCTCGCTGGTGAAGCGTCTGGGCATTGAAGAAG
This sequence comes from Serratia sp. JUb9, assembly GCF_014298095.1. Lineage (NCBI taxonomy): Bacteria > Pseudomonadati > Pseudomonadota > Gammaproteobacteria > Enterobacterales > Yersiniaceae > Serratia > Serratia sp. JUb9. Next base: position 1,420,716 of record NZ_CP060416.1, read on the forward strand.
GCCTGGAGTTGAACCCGCCGCTGTTCGATCTATTCCTGAAAAACGATGCGATGCACGACCCGATGGTCAACGAATCCTACTGCGAAACCTTCGGCTGGGTCGGCAAAGAGCACCTGGCGCGTATGCGCGAGCTGAGCTACCGCGCCAACGAGGTACTGAGCAAACTGTTTGACGACGCCGGCCTGATCCTGGTGGACTTCAAGCTGGAGTTTGGCCTGTTCAACGGCGAAGTGGTGCTGGGCGACGAGTTTTCACCGGACGGCAGCCGTCTGTGGGACAAAAACACCCTGGATAAAATGGATAAAGATCGCTTCCGCCAGAGCCTGGGCGGCGTGATCGAAGCCTATGAAGAAGTGGCGCGCCGCATCGGCGTAACGCTGGATTAATTACGCGCGCTAACGGGACGCGGTAAGCGCGTCCCGTCATTTCAGCACCATTTCCGGAAAAATTCTGCATTTCCCCCCGTTGCAAACCTTTATACTGTAGTCACTGGCAGGACAGGCGAAACCGTACTCGCTATTGCGGGCGGCCGTCTAATTACCTACGATTATTAAAAAATTCATCTGGAGTTTACTTATGCGTTGGCAAGGGCGTCGGGAAAGTGACAATGTTGAGGATCGTCGTGGGCAATCTTCAGGCCAGGGCGGCGGCGGTTTCCGTCCGCCGATCCGCGGCAAGGGCGGCATTGTGCTGCTGGTGGTGGTGTTGGTCGCCGGTTATTACGGTATTGACCTGTCGCCGCTGCTGACCGGCGGCGATGTGACGCCGCAAACGCAGCAGCAGAGCGCCAACATCAGTCCGAAAGATGACGAACTGGCGAAATTTACCTCGGTGGTGCTGGCCTCCACCGAAGATAACTGGAAAGAAGTATTCCAGCGGATGGGCAAAACCTATGAACCGCCCAAGCTGGTGATGTACCGCGGCGTGACGTCTACCCGCTGCGGCACCGGCCAGTCGGCGATGGGGCCGTTTTACTGCCCGGGCGACAGAGCGGTGTATATCGACCTGTCGTTCTATCAGGATATGAAAGATAAGCTGGGCGCCGGCGGTGACTTCGCCCAGGCGTATGTGGTAGCGCATGAAGTGGGCCACCACGTGCAGAACCTGCTGGGCATTGAGCCGAAGGTGCGGCAGATGCAGCAGGGCGCCAGCCAGGCCGAGGTTAACCGCCTGTCGGTGAAAATGGAGCTGCAGGCTGACTGCTTCGCCGGCGTGTGGGGCAAGTACGCCGAGAAACAGCAGATGCTGGAAGAGGGCGATCTGCAGGCGGCGCTGAATGCGGCGCAGGCGATCGGCGATGACCGTCTGCAGCAGCAGAGCCAGGGGCGCGTAGTACCGGACAGCTTCACCCACGGCACTTCCGAACAGCGTTACACCTGGTTTAAACAGGGCTTCGACAGCGGCGATCCGAACAGCTGCAACACCTTCGCCAGCCGTTGAGCACGCCGTTTTTAATATTGACCGACATGCCGGCGCAAACGCGCCGGCATTTTTTATCTCCGGGCTGAACACTTATGTTACCGACTATGCAACAGCGTATGCAGCGGCAGGGCATCCGCCGGCTGTTGGTATTAAGCGGCGATGCCGACTGGTGTTGCCAGCAGGCACAACGGCTGATGGCCACCATGCCCGGCGACTGGCCGTGGTGCGGCGGGGAGGCGCCGCACGGCGCACAGGCGCTGAACCACGGCGAAGTGCGTACTATGCTGGGGCAGGAGCGGCTGCATGCGGTGTTTGACGCCGGCGACGGGCTGGACGTCGAGGCGCTGGCCCAACTGGCCGGCGTACTGCGCGCCGGCAGTTGGCTGCTGCTGCTGACGCCGCCGTGGCAAAGCTGGCCGCAGCGCGCGGATGCCGACAGCCTGCGCTGGAGCGACAGCCCGCAGCCCATCGCCACGCCGAATTTTATCATGCACTTACAGCAGCGACTGACGGCGGACGCCGAAGTGAGCATCTGGCGGCAGGGCCAGCCGTTGCAACTGGCGCCGCTGCCGGCAAGGCCGGACTGGCAGGCGCCGAACGGCGAACCCACCGCTGAACAGCAGGCTTTGCTGACGCGGCTGCTGGCGAGCGAGCGCGGCATCTGGGTGCTGACCGCACCGCGTGGCCGGGGTAAATCGACGCTGGCGGGCATGCTGGTGCAGCGTTCGGCGCAGAGCTGTTGGATCACCGGCCCCAGCCGTGCGGCCACCGAGGTCGCCAGCCAGTGGGCGCAGGGAAACGCGCAGTTCTGGGCGCCGGACGCGCTGCTGGCGCACTGTCGGCAGCCGGGAAGCTCAGTTGCCGACTGGCTGCTGGTTGACGAGGCGGCGGCGATCCCCGCGCCGCTGTTGCAACAGCTGATTGCCTATTTCCCTCGGGTTCTACTGACCACCACGGTGCAGGGCTATGAAGGCACCGGCCGAGGTTTTCTGCTGAAATTTTGCGCCTCGCTGCCGCAGTGGCAGGGTCTGAGTCTGCAACAGCCGATGCGCTGGGCGGCCGGTGACGCGCTGGAGCGGATTATTGATGACGCACTGCTGTTTAACGAACTGCCGCCCTGGCAGACGGCCGGCCAGACGATCGGCTATCGCCCGCTGACGCAGCCGCAGCTGTGTGGCGATGACGCGCTGCTGCAGCGCTTTTACGCCTTGCTCACCAGCGCCCATTACCGCACCTCGCCGCTTGATCTGCGGCGGCTGATGGATGCGCCGGGTATGCAGTTTGCCGCCGCCGTGCAGGCGGACGGCGAAGTGGCGGGCGCGCTGTGGCTGACGGAAGAGGGCGGGTTGCCCGCGGCGCTGGCTCACGAGGTGTGGGCCGGACGGCGGCGTCCGCGCGGCAGTCTGGTGGCGCAGTCGCTGGCGGCGCACGGCGGCCAGTGGTGGGCGCCGACCCTGCGGTCGCGCCGTATTACCCGCGTGGCGGTGCTGCCGGCGCTGCGCCGGCAGGGCATTGCCCGCCGGCTGATTGAGCAGCAGCGCCGGCAGGCGCAGGGGCTGGATTACCTGTCCGTCAGCTTTGGCTACACCGAGCCGCTGTGGCGCTTCTGGCAGGGCTGCGGCTTTGAGTTGGTGCGCATCGGCAGCCGGCCGGAGGCCAGCAGCGGCTGCTACAGCGTGATGGCGCTGTTGCCGCTCAGCGAGCAGGGCGAAATGCTGTGCCAGGCGGCGCGTAAGCACCTGGCGCGCGACTGGCGCTGGCTGCAGCAGCGCATTGCGCTGACGCTGGCAATCCCCGGCGACGATGGCGATCCGCAGCTCAATGAAGATGACTGGCGTGAGCTGGCGGGCTTTGCCTTTGCCCACCGACCGCTGGAGGCCAGCCTTGGCGCGCTGCAGCGTCTGCTGCTGCACAGCACGTTGCCGTTGCCGGCGTTGCGCGCGCACTTACAGCAGCAGCTGTCCGTGGAGCAGTGCGTGACGCAGTGCCGTGTGAACGGCCAGAAGGCGTTGCTGCGCCAGTGGCGGCAGGAAGCCGCTCAGGCGTTGGCGCAGATGGATGAACAGCACTGTCGCCGCTGGCGTGAGTGGAGCGCCGCCCGGCCATAAATAAACAGGGCGCCGTATGGGCGCCCTGAGATTATTTCTTTTTCGGCCAGTCGTCTTCGTCGTCCCACTGTGCGTTGTTATCACGGTGTGGCGGCAGTTCGGGCTTATCGGCCAGGTACTTTTTGACGTCGACGCGGCGCAATTCCTTAATGCCGCTGATGACCATCCCGACCAGTACCAGGAGGATTACCCACCAGTAATCTGCTAACCAATGCATATTTACACCTTTCCTTCAGCGCGTATAAAACGCGAAAAAATCGCCGGCAAATGCTGTGCCAGCCATTCGCTACCGGCCACGTCCTTATCCTGCCAGGCTGCCAGCAGCAGCGCCGGCGTCAGCAGATGCTCCGCCTGCTGCGCCAGCGGGCGATAGCTCAGGTGCCAGGGTTCAACCGCCACGCCGTCGCCGTCTTCGGTAAACGGGCGATAAAAGCCGAACTCGGCCATATGCGCCGTCAGCCACTGGTTCAGCGGCGCGAAGTAGCCGCCTTCCTCATACTCCCACGGCTCCAGCTGCAGTTTCTGGCCTGCCGGCAGCAGCGTGGGATCGTAGATATCCAAATCGCTGCCCCAGTGGTGGCGGCTGGCGCCCGGCAGCGCCGACCAGCGCAGAATCGCGGTGCAGCGTTCTTCCGCCGACAGCGGCCCGATATCCATCGGGCGGCTCTCTTTGTCTAATACTGGCCGCTCGCCGCAGAATTTGCCATTCCAGATCGCCAACTGCCGGTCGAAATCGCGGAAGGTGCTGGCGGGCTGCAGGTCAAAACCTGCCTGTGCGGCAGCCTGCTGCATGGCGAGAAAGGCCTGCACCGCCTGCGGCTGCAGGCGGTGGTTGCCGACCAGCGGCACCAGATGTTCGGTTGAACGTCCGGTTAGCATTTCCGGGGTGATCATGCGATCAGTTGCTCCATAATGCGTTGATACATCCGGCTGAGCTGCTGCAGATCGGCGGCGTTCACGCATTCGTTGATTTTGTGGATGGTGGCGTTGACCGGCCCCAGTTCCACCACCTGCGCGCCCATCTGGGCGATAAAGCGCCCGTCGGAGGTGCCGCCGGTGGTCAGCAGCTGCGGCGTCAGCTCAGTATAATACTCAACGGCGTTAACCACCGCATCCACCAGCGCGCCGCGCGGGGTGAGGAACGGCTGGCCGGAAAGACGCCATTCGATACTGTAGTTTAGCTGATGGCGTTCCAGCAGCTCTTCGACCCGCTGTTTGATGATGGCGTCGGTCAGTTCGGTGCTGAAGCGGAAATTAAACTGGACAAACAGTTCACCGGGGATGACGTTATTGCTGCCGGTGCCGGCCTGGATATTGGCGATCTGCATGCTGGTCGGCGGGAAATAGTCGTTGCCGCGATCCCATTCGATGCTTACCAATTCATTCAGCGCCGGCATGGCGCGGTGCACCGGGTTATCCGCCAGGTGCGGATAGGCGACGTGGCCCTGTACGCCGTGGATACGCAGGTTGGCGGTGATGGAGCCGCGGCGGCCGTTTTTCACCACATCGCCGACGCGGTCGGTGCTGGACGGCTCGCCGACCAGACAGTAGTCCAGACGTTCGTTGCGCGCCATCAGCGCTTCAACCACTTTCACCGTGCCGTGGGTGGCGCTGGCCTCTTCGTCAGAGGTGATAAGAAACGCCAGCCGTCCCCGATGGTCAGGGTTAGCGGCGACGAAGCGCTCGGCCGCGACCACCATCGCCGCCAGCGAACCTTTCATATCGGCCGCGCCGCGGCCGTACAGCATGCCGCCGCGGATGGTCGGCTCAAACGGCGGGTTGTCCCAGCGGCTTTCATCGCCGCTCGGCACCACGTCGGTATGGCCGGCGAACGCCAGCGTCTCGCCTTCGCCGCGCCAGGCCCAAAAATTCTGCGTATCTTCGAAATCCATCTGCTCGACGGTAAAGCCGATAGCCGTCAGGCGCTCAATCAGCATCGCCTGGCAGCCTTCGTCATGCGGGCTGAGGGAAGGGCGGCGGATTAACTGTTGCGCCAGATCGATTACGGGGCAAATCATGCGGTTACCTCGGCAATAAATTGTTGGTACTGCTCGGCCTTAAAGCCCAGCAGCGCGTGGCCGTTGCCGTCGTCCAGCAGCGGACGTTTGATGATGGCCGGCTGCGCCAGCATCAGGGCGATGGCCGCATCGGCATTGTCGCAGGCGTTGCGCTGCGCTTCGTCCAGCTTGCGCCAGGTGGTGCCGCGGGTGTTCAGCAGCGGCTGCCAGCCCAGCAGCTCGACAAAACCGCGCAGCTGCTGTTCGCTCAGCCCGTCCGCGCGATAGTCGTGAAATTGGTACGCCACGCCCTGTTCTTCCAGCCAGCGGCGTGCTTTTTTAATGGTGTCGCAGTTTTTGATGCCGTACATGGTCAACGTCATGGTGTTGTGCCCTTTTTTTGCCACGAAACACCGGGAATAACCGGTGAAAAAACCGCCGTCGGCGGTAAAGCGAGAATTAGCGTTCAGCATGCCGAAAAAAGGCGGTGAGTTCCACCGTACAATGCTCTGAAAGGCGCAGAATACGTGAAAAAAACGCCGTGGACGCCGGCCGGTAAAATTTTGCTAATCCCGCCGGCGAGGTGATTAAAAAGATGAATAATCAGACTCAGCGCACGTAGCCATTATCCTGCAGCCGGCTGAGCGCCGCGCCTTCGGCAAACACCATGCCGGTGGTCAGATCGTGGAAGCCGTACTTTTTATAGAAGGCCAGCTTGTCGGGTACGGCGTAGATAAATATTTTGCCGAGCGGCGCCAGGTCGTCCATGATGCGGTCCATCAACTGCCGGCCGTAGCCTCGGCCCTGAAAATCCGGGTGGATCGCCACGTCGGCCAGATAGGCCACTGAAATGCGGTCGCTGATGGCGTGGGCGGTGGCAATCAGCTCGCCGTCCAGGTAGCCCCAGTAGCAAAACGCATTGTTGTGGTAGATCTGCTCGGTCAGCTGCGGGTCGCGTTTGCCCAGCCCGGCGGCTTCCAGCAGGGCCGCCAGACGCGTCCAGTCAACGCGATAGCGCAGTTGGTCGGTGACGATTTCCATGGATGCTCCTTAATGTGCGGTAACGGTGTTGCTGTTGTTCAGTATGCACACGGGAAAACAAAACGGCAGCGAAAATCGCTGCCGTTTCTTTAAGGATCAGCCGTCGCTATGCTCCACCGGCGGCAGGAGTTTTTGCCGGCCGGGGGAAGCGGCGCCGCACCAGCACAAAGAACAGCGGCACAAAGTAAATCGCCAGCAGGGTAGCGGAAATTATCCCGCCCATCACTTCGGTGCCGACCACACCGGAAAGCCATTTATGACGGGCCTTATTCCGATCTTATAGCGAAGACGTCTCCGCCATCATCGCGCTCCAGCAGCGACCAGCAGGCGCGGTGTTTATTGCCATGCTTGTCTTCAAAATCAGGCATAACCTGTGCGACCCGGATTTGAGTGTACTGTATAGTACCGTTAATAATGGTCGCCCAGCGTCCGGCAAACGGAGCAACCACGCCGCTCCAGCAGGTGATACGCACCGGCTCAAATGATTTGCCTTCATCTTCCTTATCCAGCTCCGCACTGGCCGCATCGAAGCGTCTATACCACTTCATTGTTGATTCTTTATCAAACTGAAAGTTATTGTGCTCTGAGTAGAAATGCAGCGAGCGTGAGCCATTAAAACGCACTGGTTTGATCATTTGGTTTACTTTTACCAGTAATGGCGGCAGTTCTTCAGTTTTCGTTTCGCCCAGCGCTGGCGGTAGTGCTCCGGCCTTGAGGATAATGCCGCTGTTATAGGGCAGCAGCTCTATTTCTGGCGTTTTCGCCAGACGGTGAGCCAGTGTCTTCACACCACCGAGTTTTTCCAGCCATGGATTACCCAGAATGGTGTACCAGCAGGCTCCTTTCAGGCTGATAGCTGCTCCAGTCCCTTCAAGAGTGCCAATAGAGTCCACCATTACGCCAGGAAAGCGCTGAGCCAGTGCATATTCATAGGGAAACATCTTTTCACGGGCATAAGGTAGAATGAACGATAGACCCGCATAACCACTTTCAACCGAAAAGGTATCGCACAGCCACATCAGCCAGGATTGATAGCGTACCTTACCTTCCGACTCTCTAAGCAGTGACAGCGGAAAGGTTAGTTTGATTACCGAGCGATCATTATCGTTATGAAAAATTCGCGTATTCATCACTAGCACGCTGTAGTCCGATGCCTGATAATCCTTCTCCGCTCCCCCCAGATACCAAGACGCAGTTTCTTCTTCTGTCAGCTCCAAAAGCTGTTGCCGCTTTTTCTGATAGTTATTTTCTGTAATCCCGACCCATTTTTTTCCATATACCGTTTTCTTCAGGTGAGGTTTAAACTCTCCATAGTAACGATCCACACATTCGACCATCTTACGAATAACTTCCGGGGTATGGCCGTCTTTAAAAAACACGGTGATAATCAGCCCAAGATTCACCGCCGGACTGCCGTCCTTATACTTCACCGAGGCTTCCGGCAACCATTTCTCGATATAATTCAGCTCAAAATCCTTCAGTTCCATCATTATTCCTTATTGCGTTGCCAGTGTGCCGACCACACCGGCAAGCCATTTATGACGGGCCTTATTCCGATCTTATAGCGAAGACGTCTCCGCCATCATCGCGCTCCAACAGCGACCAGCAGGCGCGGTGTTTATTGCCATGCTTGTCTTCAAAATCAGGCATAACCTGTGCGACCCGGATTTGAGCGTACTGTATAGTACCGTTGACAATGGTCGCCCAGCGTCCGGCAAACGGAGCAACCACGCCGCTCCAGCAGGTGATACGCACCGGCTCAAATGATTTGCCTTCATCTTCCTTATCCAGCTCCGCACTAGCCGCATCGAAGCGTCTATACCACTTCATTGTTGATTCTTTATCAAACTGAAAGTTATTGTGCTCTGAGTAGAAATGCAGCGAGCGTGAGCCATTAAAACGCACTGGTTTGATCGTTTGGTTTACTTTTACCAGTAATGGCGGCAGTTCTTCAGTTTTCGTTTCGCCCAGCGCTGGCGGTAGTGCTCCGGCCTTGAGGATAATGCCGCTGTTATAGGGCAGCAGCTCTATTTCTGGCGTTTTCGCCAGACGGTGAGCCAGTGTCTTCACACCACCGAGTTTTTCCAGCCATGGATTACCCAGAATGGTATACCAGCAGGCTCCTTTCAGGCTGATAGCTGCTCCAGTCCCTTCAAGAGTGCCAATAGAGTCCACCATTACGCCAGGAAAGCGCTGAGCCAGTGCATATTCATAGGGGAACATACGCTCAAACGCGTAAGGCAGAATAAAGGACAATCCGGCATAACCACTTTCAACGTTGAAGGTATTACAAAGCCACATCAGCCAGGACTGATAATGTTCCTTGCCATCAGGCTCTTTCAGTAGTGATAACGGGAATGCCAGTTTAATCACTGAGCGATCATTATCATTATGGAAAATCCGTTTACCCATGATAAGTATTTCATACTCAGGTGCGTGATAATCAGTTTCAACACTCCCTAAGTACCAGGAAAAAATCTCTTCAGGAGATGAGTCCAGGATCATCTGTCGTTTTTTTTGATAGTTTTTTTCGGTGATTCCAACCCATTTAGGGGTCAGAGTTTTCTTCAGGTATGGCTTAAATTCCTCGTAGTAACGATCCACACACCCCACCATCTTACGGCGGACTTCGGGAGTATGGCCGTCTTTAAAAAACACGGTGATAATCAGGCCGAGATTAACTGCCGGGCTGCCATCCTGGTACTTCACTGAGGTTTCCGGCAACCATTTCTCGATATAATTCAGCTCAAAATCCTTCAGTTCCATCATTATTCCTTATTGCGTTGCCAGCGTGCCGACCACACCGGCAAGCCATTTATGACGGGCCTTATTCCGATCTTATAACGAAGACGTCTCCGCCATCATCGCGCTCCAGCAGCGACCAGCAGGCGCGGTGTTTATTGCCATGTTTGTCTTCAAAATCAGGCATAACCTGCGCGACCCGGATTTGAGCGTACTGTATAGTACCGTTGACAATGGTCGCCCAGCGTCCGGCAAACGGAGCAACCACGCCGCTCCAGCAGGTGATACGCACCGGCTCAAATGATTTGCCTTCATCCTCCTTCTCCTTATCCAGTTCCGCACTGGCTTTATCGAAGCGGGCAAACCACGCCATGGAGGACTCTTGCTCAAACTGGAAATTTTCATGTTCGGAGTAAAAATGCAGTCCGTTATGACCGTCCTGCCGGATGGGTTTAATCAACTGGTTTACTTTTACCAGCAACGGCGGTAGGGCTTCGGTTTTTGTTTCACCCAGCGCTGGCGGCAGTGCTCCGGCCTTGAGGATAATGCCGTTGTTATAGGGCAGCAGCTCTATTTCTGGCGTTTTCGCCAGACGGTGAGCCAGTGTCTTCACACCACCGATTTTTTCCAGCCATGGATTACCCAGAATGGTATACCAGCAGGCTCCTTTTACACCTTCCAGGGCCTCACCACCTTCCAGTGTTCCCAGAGAGTCCACCATTACGCCAGGAAAGCGCAGGGCCAGTGCATATTCATAGGGAAACATCTTTTCACGGGCATAAGGTAGAACGAAAGATAGACCTGCATAACCACTTTCAACCGAAAAGGTATCGCACAGCCACATCAGCCAGGATTGATAGCGTTCCTTGCCATCAGGCTCTTTCAGCAGTGACAGCGGAAAGGTTAGTTTGATTACCGAGCGATCATTATCGTTATGAAAAATTCGCGTATTCATCACTAACACGCTGTAGTCCGATGCCTGATAATCCTTCTCTGCTCCCCCCAGATACCAAGACGCAGTTTCTTCTTCTGTTAGCTCCAAAAGTTGTTGCCGCTTTTTCTGATAGTTATTTTCTGTAATCCCGACCCATTTTTTTCCATATACCGTTTTCTTCAGGTGCAGTTTAAATTCACCGTAGAAGCGATCCACACATTCCACCATCTTACGAAGAACTTCTGGGGTATGGCCGTCTTTAAAAAACACGGTGATAATCAGCCCAAGGTTAACGGCCGGGCTGCCATCCTGGTACTTCACCGAGGCTTCCGGCAACCACTGCTCGATATAATTCAGCTCAAAATCCTTCAGTTCCATCATTATTCCTTATTGCGTTGCCAGTGTGCCGACCGCTCCGGCGCCCAGTACTGCCGCCAGAGTTTCCCACGCAGCGATCGCCAGACGGACAATCAGCAAAAATGCCGCCAGCAGGGCTTCCGGGATGCCCAGCGTCACCACCAGCCCCCCCACGCCGACAGCGACCAGCACCACACCGACAGTAATCGCCACATCCGTCAGTACCTGTACCCAGTCGACCTGTTTTAACATCTCCAGCGTTATATCAGTCGCTTGCTGTATCGCCGACCATGCCGCTCTGAGCTGTTCGTCCGTCCACGATGCCACGCGCAGTCCTGTACCGCTGACCCACTGCCATACCTGGCTCCCCTGATAATAGACCCATTCACCTTTGTCATTCAGCCAGCCGGCAACCTGGCTCAGCGTCTGTTGCATCTCGTCTGACAGGGCATTCCAGCCTGCGGCGACGTTGTTAACGATCCCTTCACTGAGGTCGGCAACGGTTTTCCCAATATAGCTCCACGGTTCTATCTTCGCCGGAGTGGGGAGAGCCGGAGGCCGGGGAGTAAAGATCGGTGGGTAGAGGAACAGCGGCCAGTATTTCGCCCCGTTGGTCTGCCAGGCTTTCATCGTCACGTTGACCACCTGGTCAACCCACTGCTGTTCCTCAGGACGACAGTCGTGGATCTCCAGAATGGTCATACGCTCGCGATTTCTGCCCACAATTTTCATGTAATCTCCGTATTGCTCCTCGTCCAGACTATCCCCCGGAAACTTGACCTCAACCAGCCGTTCCAGATTATCCACATGCATCTGGCCTTCTGCATCCGGCCCTGCCAGCCCCGGCCAGCGGTCGTATTTGTTCTTCACGATAATGATATCGGGGCGACGGTAGATGCCCTTGCCCGGCACCGGAAAGGGGTTGGTGGTATGCCGTCTTCCGGGGCCTTCTGCAAGTAACGTACTGCTGAGGAACGGGCGTGGTGGTATGGTCCGCATATCGAACGGCACTTCGGCCTTATACCACCACTGATAATTATGGGCGATTTCATCCAGCCGGATAAGCCCGCTCAGCATCAGTTGCTTGAGGCTCATCTGATAGCTTCTGCCGTCGCGGCGAATTTCAGCGGATAAGCGAGGAAAACGCATGGCGTATTCCACTTTGATGTGCAGATACTGACGGTTATCCGGGGTCGGCAGTCGGGACTGCTTCTCGGTCATTTCAACGCCGGTTGTCGTGCAGTCCCAGACCTTATTGTTCGTCCCGGTGGGGATATCCGCTGTCGGGGGGGCGGGTAAATCGGGCATGGTCATGACATCTTCTCCCTGAGTTCGGTTGCCAGTTGCTGATTGTCCTCATCACCGATAAACCACATGGTTTCTTTCGGTGCCGGCTTGCTCTGCACAATATGCAGCTCCACGTCTTCCTGTTCCGGGGTATAAACCGGCACGGTCCAGCCCTCATCGTCACTGTAGCCTGTTGCGAGCTGCCCGGACGCTGTTTTCAGGTGGTAAGGTACCCCTGCCAGAATATTGCCCTGTTCATCACGGAGCTGGTAAACGGCGGAATAAATATGCGAAGTGCCCATCAGCGGAAATGATACGGGCATTGCCGTTGGCCTTGTAAGGTGAGTCCGCTTTATTTTCCGCGTATAGGTCGTATCCGTGCCGTACTCTATCTTCCCGCCTTCGATTTTCAGGTAGCTGCCGCCGCCAATTAAGGTCACTTTCTTCTTGCCCGCAAACAGCATGTCACTGGCCGATATCAGACTCAGTCTTTGCTCTGCGCTGATGTGCATTGCGCCGTTCTGCGCCTGGATTTGCAGCGGACCTTCGCTGGCGTTCAGCGTCAGTGAACCCGTGCGTGCGAACAGGCCGACACTTTCGCCGGCCAGTATGGCGGTGTTGCCCTGCGACCCGCTGCTGAAATCCCCCGCAGCGTTCATCGCCACATTGTTACCGGCGGTCAGCTGCATATGTTCGCCACTGGTGAACGCCACGCCCTGCGGGCCGTGGAAATGGATCATCGCGTTCAGCGGTTGCAGGCGCTGGTCGAACATCGCTATCTGGCTGGCGATATCCGCCTCCAGCGCCTGTGCCTGTTCGGCGGCGGCCGCCAGCGCTTGCAGCTGCTGCCGGCAGAGTGTAATTTCATTAAGGGCCGTTGCCATATCCAGCACTTCACCTGCCGCTTTTTGCTGCCCGTCGGCGGTGATAAACAATCCTTTTGCTACGCGGATTACACCGTATTCATCGGTTCTGAGTTCAAAGCCGGAGCCGCGCTGTGTGTTCTGCCGATCAACGATATGTCCCTGATTGAGCTGCGTGCTGCCAAATGGCGTGCTCAGTGCGATGTGCTCCTGCCCGCGCTGGTCTTCCATCCGCAGTTCGTTGTCTGCCGCCGTGCGCAGGATGTTCTGGCTGCGGTTCTCGCGGGTGACGATGTCCTGGTGGGCTGAGTCGTGGAACGCGTGGGCGATATACGGGCGGTCGATATCGCCGTCGTCATAGGCAATACCGACTTCGGTACCGTCAATCAGTGGCGTGTGCCAGCCGTAACTCTCGCCGGAATAGGGCTTGGCCTGACGGATCCACAGGTAGTTGTAGCCCGGTTCGGCATCCTCATGGCTGAAGTCCAGCTTCACCCGGTAACGGCCGACGTTGTCCAGATGGGCGTAAGTGTCGCCTTGCTCCCGGCTTTCAATCCGCGCTGGCAGCGTGCCGTGAATGACCGGGCGGGGGATTTCAGTAGGGCGAAAGCAGAACCGTTCGCTGTAAGGCATCCCCCAGACCGAAATATGCAGGCGTGAATCGCGGGAGGCCCAGAAAGAAGTGAAGGTAATGAGTACCCCGTCACTGAGGGCGTGAATTGTGCTGCCTGAGGTTTCCAGTACCTGACCCGGTGTCAGGCCGCAGGCGTTGCTGAACAGATGCAGGCGGACAGATTGATTCAGTTCACGCTCATGGTGAAGTCGGGCATAAAAAGCCCCGCTTTCGGTTTCCGGCTCGCTGTCATCGCCAACTGCCAGAAACGGGCCGCCATAGCGGTAATGTTCCCCGGTAGTGACGGCCTCGTTGCGGACTACCACAGTCGAATCCATTGGCGTAGCCGCCGCGCGGTAGTTGTAATCGCGGGTGCGGACCAACCCGGCCACCGTGTGGTGCCAGGTGCGCAGACCCCAGACAGATTCGGCGGCACCGTCATACAACGCAGACGGCTCTTGGTACGGCAGATGTTCTCCAAACTGGTAGAACTGCTGGCTGTCGGCCAAGGTCACGGTATCCAGCCCGGTAATCTCACTCACTCCGCAGTGATACCAGATCCCCACCTCTGCCAGCAGGCGTTGGATAAATTCGAGATCGGTTTCCCGCCACTGCGTTATCAGCTCCCGCTGAGGGTAGCTTTGTTCAAGCCTGAAATTGAAATCCGCCCCCTCCAACCCGTGGGCCCGCAGTATTCGCTCCACAAGTTCCGGCACGCTGGTATTCAGATATACGGCACAGCGCCGGGTCAGGTTCAGCAGGAAAAGGCGAGAAGAGAGCGTCACCGCGTAGTGCGACTGGTCAGGGCTGGTCCCCAGCCACTCAAAACGGGTGATAACACCATGCACGCTCTTACCGGCGCGCATCAACAGACTGGCGTACTTCAGCAGCACGTCACTGCCTGTCACGTCTTGCCGGGTGGTGAACTCAATACGCCAGGAGAAGGGGCGGCTTAGTGCTTCAGTACCACGAAAACGCAGTACATCGGGACTTACCGGGCTGTTGTTGATTGTCAGAGAATAGGGAGAGACTGGTTCCATCAGATCAATCCTGAATATAATCAATAGGCTGAGATTGTCTGTTGATTAACCATGTAAATCAAGTGGAATAGTGGTGTTTCGCTCTTTTGCGGGGGGGCTTGCCCTAAGGGTCAGAAGGGAAGAGATCGACGGTGGTAGTACTGCGGCAATGCGGCATGGCATCGAAAGATAGTTCGCCATTCGTGTTACGACGGGAACAGACATCATGGATGTTGCTCCGTATGCATACAGGAAAACAAAACGGCAGCGAAAACCGCTGCCGTTTTTTAAGAATTAGCCGTCGCTATGCTCCGCCGGCGGCAGGATTTTTTGCCGGCCGGGGAAGCGGCGGCGTACCAGCACGAAGAACAGCGGCACAAAGTAAATCGCCAGCAGGGTGGCGGAGATCATCCCGCCCATTACCCCGGTGCCGACCGCATGCTGGCTGCTGGAGCCGGCGCCCTGGCTGGTGGCCATCGGCAGCACGCCGAAGATAAAGGCCAGCGAGGTCATCAGAATCGGACGCAGGCGCATGCGCGCGGCCTCCAGCGTGGCGGCGGTCAGCTCTTTGCCCTGCTGATGCAGCTCATTGGCGAATTCGACAATCAGAATCGCGTTCTTGGCGGACAGCCCGATAATCGTCAGCAGACCGACCTGGAAATAAACGTCGTTCTCCAGCCCGCGCAGCCAGGTGGCGGCCACGGCGCCAATCACTCCCAGCGGCACCACCAGCATCACGGAGAACGGAATCGACCAGCTTTCATACAGCGCCGCCAGACACAGGAACACCACCAGCAGCGAGATGGCGTACAGCGCCGGCGCCTGCGCGCCGGACAGGCGTTCCTGATAGGACATGGCGGTCCATTCCAGGCCGAAGCCGTTCGGCAGCTGTTTGACCAGCCGCTCCATTTCATCCATCGCGGTGCCGCTGCTGATGCCGTCGGCGGCTTCGCCGACGATTTCTACCGACGCGCTGCCGTTATAGCGTTCCAGGCGCGGCGAGCCGTATTCCCAGCGGCTGGTGGCGAAGGCCGAGAAGGGCACCATGCCGCCGCTGCTGTTGCGGACATACCATTTGTTGATGTCTTCCGGCAGCATGCGGAATTTCGCAGCGGCCTGCACATACACTCTTTTCACCCGGCCGCGGTCAACGAAGTCATTGACGTAGGTGGAGCCCCAGGCGGTGGAGAGCGTATTATTGATATCATCTACGTTAACCCCCAGCGCCTGCGCCTTACGCTGGTCGATGTCAATCTGCAACTGCGGGCTGTCGTCCAGGCCGTTGTGACGCACGCGCGACAGCAGCGGGCTTTCCGCCGTCAGCTGCAGCAGCTGGTCGCGGGCGGCCATCAGCTTGACGTGCCCGAGGCCGCCGTGATCTTCCAGCTGCATATCAAAGCCGGATGAGCTGCCCATGCCGCTAATAGCCGGCGGACTGCTGGCGATCACCCGCGCTTCTTTGATGTTTTTGAAGGCTTCGCCGGCGCGGGCGATGATATCGAAGGCCGATTCGCCGGCGCCGCGCTGCTCCCAGTCTTTCAGGCGCACAAACAGCCGCGCCACGTTCTGGCCGTTGCCGCCGGGACCGGCGCCGATGATGGCGAACACCGACAGCACGTCGTTTTTCTCCGCCGTCAGCAGATAGTTTTCCACTTTCTCCACCACTTTGCTGGTTTGTTGCTGGGTAGAGCCGGTCGGCAGCTGAACCTGCACGGTGAAGACGCCACGGTCCTCCAGCGGCAGGAAGGAGGTCGGCAGTTTGATAAACAGCAGCGCCAGGCCGCCAAGCAGCAGCAGATAAATCAGCAGGTAACGCACGCCGTGATGCAGCACGCGCGCCACGCCGCGCTCATAGCGCATCGTGTTGCGGTTGAACATGCGGTTGAACCAGCCGAAGAAACCGCGTTTGCCATGATGATGCCCTTTGGCGATCGGTTTGAGCATCGTGGCGCACAGCGCCGGGGTCAGAATCATCGCCACCAGCACCGACAGCACCATGGAAGAGACGATGGTGATGGAGAACTGGCGGTAGATGGCGCCGGTGGTGCCGCCGAAGAACGCCATCGGGATAAATACCGCCGACAGCACCAGCGCAATGCCGACCAGCGCACTCTGGATCTGCCCCATCGATTTGCGCGTGGCCTCGCGCGGCGGCAGGCCTTCTTCGCTCATCACGCGCTCGACGTTCTCCACCACCACGATGGCGTCATCCACCAGCAGGCCGATCGCCAGCACCATGGCGAACATGGTGAGGGTATTGATGCTGAAGCCGAAGGCGGAGAGGATGGCAAAGGTGCCGAGCAGCACCACCGGCACGGCGATGGTCGGGATCAGCGTCGCGCGGAAGTTCTGCATAAACAGATACATCACCAGGAACACCAGCAGTACCGCTTCCAGCAGGGTTTTCACCACGTCTTTGATCGAGGCTTTGACGAACGGAGTGGTTTCGTAGGCGACCTTGGCCTCCAGCCCGCGCGGGAAATACTGCGACAGTTCGTCGATTTTGGCTTTTACCAGCTCGTCGGTTTGCAGTTCGTTGGCGCCGGAGGCGAGCTTGATATTCATCCCTGCCGCCGGCATGCCGTTGTAGCGGCTGAGGTAGTCGTAGTTTTCGCCGCCTAACTCAATGGTGGCGACGTTGCCGAGGGTGACCAGCGAACCGTCCTGATTGACGCGCAGGGTGATATCGCGGAACTGCTGCGGCGTCTGCAACTGCGACTGGGCGTTGATGGTGGCGTTCAGCGCCTGCTTATCGACCGACGGCGTGCCGCCGACCTGGCCGACGGCCACCTGGGCATTCTGTGATTGGATGGCGTTGACCACGTCGGTGGTGGTCAGGGCGTAGCTGTTAAGCTTGTCGGGATCGAGCCAGATACGCATGGCGTACTGCGAGCCGTACACGTCCATACTGCCGACGCCGTTGATGCGGCTGAGCGGATCCTGCAGGTTGGAGACGATATAGTCGGCGATGTCCTGTTTATCCATACTGCCGTCGGTGGAGACGAAGGCCACCATCATCAGCGTGGTGTCGCCGGATTTGGAGACCGTCACCCCCTGCTGCTGCACCGCCTGCGGCAGCCGCTTGACCGCGGTCTGCAGCTGGTTCTGCACCTGCTGCATCGCCTCGTTGGGGTCGGTGCCGGCCTCAAAGGTCAGGGTTACCGTGGCGCGCCCGGTGTTGGTGCTCTGCGACGACATATACATCATATTGTCGAGGCCGGTCATATTCTGTTCGATAATCTGCGTGACGGTATTTTCCAGCGTCTGGGCGGAGGCGCCGGGGTAATTCGCACTGATGCGCACGTTAGGCGGCGCCAGGTTAGGGTACTGTTCCACCGGCAATGAATAAATCGCCAAGGCGCCCGTGAGGCAAAGAATAATTGCCAGCACCCAGGCGAAAATCGGGCGATCAATAAAAAAATTGGCCATGCAGCGCGAACCTCGTTATGACTTGTTCTATCTTTATTACGCACCAACGTTGCGTTTTTCAGAGCCCGGGAAGGATCCCGAGGCTATTGCACTTTACTCGGGATGGGCAGGGAAAGCGTGGAGAAAAAAAGGAGATAGTGTAAAAAACGGTAGTTAGCACGTTCCGCATCAGAACGCAGACTGTTTGAGGCCGGATGCGGAAAAATTCCCCCGACGCTGGAGCAAACCATGGAATTAAACCCGGTATTCGCCCGCCGCTTGTATTTATGCTGGCTGATTAGCCACAGCGAACGTCCCAATGTTCCCAAACTGATGGAACTGACCGGCTGGCCGCGCCGCACGCTGCAGGATGTGCTGAAAGCCTTGCCCGGGCTGGGCGTGGAGCTGCAGTTTGTGCAGCAGGGCGTACGCAATAACGATGGTTATTATCAGCTGGAAAGCTGGGGACCGTTGAATAAAAGCTGGGTTCATCAGCACCATCAGGCCCTGCTTGACGCTATCGCCTGATGGGCTGCGGCCCGCAGAGTTACTGGCTTTTGTGTTCCAGATACATCACCGTGGCGGCGACGCGCGAGCGGACATCCAGCTTGCGCAGCATATTGCGGATATGCACCTTCACCGTTTCTTCGGAAATATGCAGCTGCGCGGCGACCTCTTTGTTTGACATGCCGCGCGCCACTTCCTGCAGTACGTCCAGCTCGCGCTCGGTCAGTTCGGCGAAAGGATCGTGCTGCTCGCTGCGGGAGGCGAGGTAGCCGGCGATCGCTTCGCTGATCACATTGTTGCCTTCCGCCGCCGCGCGGATATCTTCCAGCAGCTGTTCCGGCTCGCTGTCTTTGAGCAGATAGCCGTCCGCGCCTGCGTCGATCAGGGCGTACACGTCGCTGCGCGCGTCCGAGACGGTCAGCACCACGATGCGCGCATCGACGCCGTCGTCACGCAGCGCCTTCAGCGTATCCAGCCCGGAAAGCCCCTTCATGTTTAAGTCCAGCAGAATGATATCCGGCTGTTTCTGTGCCGCCAGCGCAATGGCCTCGTTGCCATTACTGGCTTCGGCGATGGTGCTGAACTGCGGATCCAGCCCCAGCAGCTGTTTGATGCCGCGCCGCATCAGCGGATGGTCATCGACGATCATTACCTTATA
The DNA here is from genome assembly GCF_014298095.1 of Serratia sp. JUb9. Classification (NCBI taxonomy): domain Bacteria; kingdom Pseudomonadati; phylum Pseudomonadota; class Gammaproteobacteria; order Enterobacterales; family Yersiniaceae; genus Serratia; species Serratia sp. JUb9. The sequence goes on from NZ_CP060416.1 coordinate 1,439,672, forward strand.
ATTTTGCATCACCATGAAATGGCTCCCTGTCAGGTATCAAGCCGAGCCACTATGAGTATCGGCACGATGGGGCTGAATCTTATAAAAATAGAAGTTTTTGGCGCCTGGTGCGCCGTTTTACCGTCAGGCGGTTAATTATGCCGGAAAAGACAAGCTGACTTCCGTACCGCTCTGTTGACCACGGGCAATGCGTAATGTTCCGCCAAGGCGGGCGGCGCGTTCATTCATTATATTCAGCCCGTAATGGCCTTCCGGCTCATTCAGGCTGGCAATGCCGCAGCCGTTGTCGGTAATGGTGATTTGGTTATCGCCGCCTGCGGTTTTGCCGCAGCGAATGACGATATCCTGCGCGTTGGCGTGTTTGATCGCGTTGAGCACCGCTTCGCGCACGATCTGCAGCGCGTGCACCTGCTGCTGCGCATTTAACGCCTGCGAAGGCAGCTCACAGTGTAACTGAATCCGCGCCTGGGTTAGAACTTTTAATGGCGCCAGCAGCTGCTGCAGCGCGGTGTTCAGGTCGGCGTCCTGAATGCTCAGACGGAACGTGGCCAGCAGTTCGCGCAGCTGACGGTTGGCGTCGGCCAGCGCCCGATCGAAGTCGTCGATAATCGTCTGCGTCTGCGGCGGGCTGTCGGCCAGCGTGCGTTTCAGCAGCGTCATCTGAATGCGCAAAAATGCCAGCGCCTGCGCCAGCGAGTCGTGCAGCTCGCGGGCGATGGTGGCGCGCTCCTCCATCAGCAAAAACTGCATATGCTGCTTTTGCGTACGGTTGAAGTAGAGGCCGCGGCCCAGCATGTTCGCCACGCTTTGCATCAGGTGCGGGTTGGCCGCCTGCTGCCGGGCCTGCCAGCAGAGCTGGCCCAGCGAATGCTGTTCCTGCATGATGGTCAGCCGCTGCCACTCGGCGCCTTCCTGCGGGCTGCCGCTGCACAGCTGCCAGCGATGCTGTCCGTCCTGCACGCCAAGCTGCAGGCACTGCAGCTGTTCGCTCTGGCGCACGATATGCAGCACCTTTTCAAAGGCGTGGCGATCGATTTGCCCGCTGCTCAGCGCCTGCGAACAGCTATACATGACCTCCAGCGTTTTATTGGCCTGTTGCAGGCGCTCGGTTTTCTCCTGCACCTTGTGCTCCAGCGAGTGATACAGGCGCGAAAGTTCGCCGGACATGGCGGTGAAGGCCTGCGACAGCACGCCCAGTTCGTTCGGCAGCGTAACGTCCAGCGGCGTGTGGTTGAAGTCGCGGCGCTGGATCTGTTGGCTGGCGTCCACCAACTGCCTGAGCGGCGCCACCACCTGCTTGCGCATCAGGCGGATACAGAACAGCACCAGCGCGATAATCACGACGTAGCCGAGCACGCTGAAGGCGGCGACGATTGCCAGTTTGATCTCCGAATAGCGCTGCAGCGCCAGCACAAAATGGTCGATCTGGTTGACGTAACTGACCACGCTGGCCTGATACGCCTGCGCGCGGCCGGAGCGGATATGCTGTTCCAGCGGCTGCCAGGCCTGCTGCAGCGCCCGGTATTTGTCGCGCACGTCGGCCGGCACATAGAAACGGCTGAGCTTTTGCAGCGCCGGCGCCTGCAGCGATTGGCGGTAGTGGCGCAGGTGCTGCGGCAGCGCCGCGTTATTTTGCGTCAGGTCATACGCCAGACGGTAGCTCTGCATACGCAGCGAACCGGCGATATTCACCGCTTCGGCGTCGCGCAGGCTGTCGGCGACGGTGGTCAGCGCTAGGCCGGTGGACAGCACCGACAGGGCGACGATGGCGATCAGGGCCTTGGCCAGGCTGCGGGTGACGGAGCGTTTAACAAGCAAACACGGATCCTTTTCGGCTAAGCGCAGTGGGGGTTATTGAAGTAGATATATTTTATTTATATTAAAGCCTATGTATTGGCCTAGTCGATAAAAAGCCCCGGATTGCCGGATTGTTCCCCATGGCCAGATGCGTTTTCGCTTTTATCAGGGACTGCAGACATCAGCGCCACCCCTTCGGTATTAACAAACGCGCATACGCTAACAGCCCGCCAGGCGGTTGATAAACAATATTCCGCACTTATTTGACCTGGCGCAACGAACCCCGCTGTTTACCCCTTTCGGGTGATTATAACCCCCTATGATTAGCCCTATTTTTACCCTGCAAAAAAACACAGTGATTATAAGGATAAACAGCATGGCCGAATTGTCGCGGCGCAAACTGCTCAGCGGACAATGGCGTCGACCTTCCAACGTACAGCGTCCGCCCTGGGCGCGTGAGGAAGCCCTGTTTATCTCCGGCTGCAGCCGCTGCCGCGCCTGTATCGACGCCTGTGAAACCGGCGTGCTGATCGCCGGTGGCGGCGGTTACCCGGAAATCGATTTTTCCCGTGCGGAGTGCAGCTTTTGTCGCCGCTGCGTCAGCGCCTGTGACGCGGGCGTATTTGACGCGGAGGCGGACAGGCCATGGCGGCTGCAGCCGAGTGTCTCGACGCGCTGCCTGGCGCTGCAGGGCGTGGAGTGCCGCAGCTGTCAGGACGGCTGCGATACCGGGGCTATCCGCTTTCGGCCACGCCTGGGCGGTATTGCGCAGCCCGTGCTGACGGCGGCGGCCTGCAGCGGCTGCGGCGCCTGTGTTGCGCCTTGTCCGACCGACGCCATCGCGCTAACCCGGAGTGAAAACAATGAATAACGAATGGCACGTCAGCGGTCTGCTGGTGCAGGCCCGCCCGGAGGCTTTTCAGCAGTTGGTTCCCGCGCTGCTGGCGATCCCGGACACCGCAATACCGGCGCAGGATTGCGCACAGGGCAAGCTGGCGGTGGTGATGCAGGCGGCGCACTCGCATGCGCTGCTGGAAAAAATTGAGTCGGCGCGCAATCTGGAAGGCGTGCTGGCGGTGTCGCTGGTTTATCACCAGCAGGATGAGCAAGGTGAGGTAATGCCATGAAACTCAGTCGTCGAGACTTCATGAAAGCCAATGCCGCAGCGGCAGCCGCCGCGGCGGCCGGGTTGACCATTCCGACGGTGGCGCAGGCGGTGGTTGGCGGTACGGAAGAGATTAAATGGGACAAGGCGCCCTGCCGCTTCTGCGGTACGGGCTGCGGGGTGCTGGTCGGCACGCAGAACGGCCGCATCGTCGCCTCGCAGGGCGACCCGGATGCGCCGGTCAACCGCGGTCTGAACTGCATCAAAGGCTACTTCCTGCCCAAAATCATGTACGGCAAAGATCGTCTGACGCAACCGCTGCTGCGTATGAAGAACGGGCAGTACGATAAACAGGGCGAGTTTACGCCGGTCAGTTGGGACCGCGCCTTTGATGTTATGGCGGAGAAGTTCAAAGATGCGCTGCGGGAAAAAGGGCCGGATGCGGTGGGGATGTTCGGCTCCGGTCAGTGGACCATCTGGGAAGGCTACGCCGCCGCCAAACTGTTCAAGGCGGGGCTGCGCACCAACAACCTCGATCCGAACGCGCGTCACTGCATGGCTTCCGCCGTGGTGGGCTTTATGCGCACCTTCGGCATGGATGAGCCGATGGGCTGCTACGACGATATCGAACAGGCCGACGCCTTCGTGCTGTGGGGCTCCAATATGGCGGAGATGCACCCGATTCTGTGGTCGCGCATTACCAACCGCCGCCTGAGCAGCGAGCAGGTCAACGTCTCGGTGCTCTCCACCTTCGAACACCGCAGCTTCGAACTGGCGGATAACGCCATGGTGTTCACGCCGCAGACCGATCTGGCGATCATGAACTACATCGCCAACTACATTATTCAACATGACGCCGTCGACCGCGACTTCCTGGCGCGTCACGTCAATATCCGCCAGGGGGCGACCGATATCGGCTACGGCCTGCGTCCGACGCATCCGCTGGAAAAGGCCGCCAAAAACCCGGGCAGTGACGCGTCGGAGCCGATGAGTTTTGAGGCGTTTAAGGCATTCGTTGCCGACTATACGCTGGAGAAAACCGCCGAGCTGAGCGGCGTGCCGCAGGATCAGCTGGAAGCGCTGGCGAAGCTGTATGCCGACCCGAACGTTAAGGTGGTCTCCTACTGGACGATGGGCTTTAACCAGCATACGCGCGGCGTATGGGCCAATAACCTGTGTTACAACCTGCACCTGCTGACCGGCAAGATCTCCAAGCCCGGCTGCGGGCCATTCTCCCTGACCGGCCAGCCTTCCGCCTGCGGCACCGCCCGCGAGGTCGGCACTTTTGCCCACCGTCTGCCGGCCGATATGGTGGTGACCAACGACGCGCACCGCAAGATTGCCGAGGAAAAATGGCGGCTGCCGGCCGGCACCATTCCGGCCAAAGTGGGGCTGCACGCGGTGGCGCAGGACCGGGCGCTGAAAGACGGCACGCTCAATGCCTATTGGGTGATGTGCAACAACAACATGCAGGCCGGGCCGAGCATCAATGAAGAGCGGATGCCGGGCTGGCGCGATGCGCGCAACTTTGTGGTGGTGTCCGATCCATATCCGACGGTCAGCGCGCTGGCGGCAGACCTGATCTTGCCGACCGCGATGTGGGTCGAGAAAGAGGGCGCCTACGGCAACGCCGAGCGGCGCACGCAGTTCTGGCGCCAGCAGGTACGCGCGCCGGGCGAGGCCAAGTCCGACCTGTGGCAGCTGGTGGAGTTCTCCAGACGTTTCAAGGTGGAGGAAGTCTGGCCGGAGACGCTGCTGGCGCAAAGCCCGCAGCTGCGCGGGAAAACGCTGTTCGACGTGCTGTACGCCAACGGCAGCGTCGATCGGTTCAAACTGGATGAGATCCCGGACGATCAACTGAACGACGAGGCGCGCGCCTGCGGTTTTTATATTCAGAAAGGGCTGTTTGAAGAGTACGCCAGCTTCGGCCGCGGCCACGGCCACGATCTGGCGGCGTTCGATATGTATCACCAGGCGCGCGGTCTGCGCTGGCCGGTGGTTGACGGTAAGGAAACCCTGTGGCGTTACCGTGAAGGCACGGACCCTTACGTGAAAGCGGGCGAGTCGGTGCGTTTCTACGGCAAACCGGACGGTAAGGCGGTGATCTTCGCGCTGCCGTACGAGCCGGCGGCGGAAAGCCCGGATGAAGAATACGATCTGTGGCTGTCGACCGGCCGCGTGCTGGAGCACTGGCATACCGGTTCAATGACCCGCCGCGTGCCGGAGCTGCACCGCGCCTTCCCGGAGGCGGTGCTGTTTATTCACCCGCTGGATGCCAAGCGTCGCAATCTGCGGCGCGGCGACAAGGTTAAAGTGCTGTCGCGCCGTGGTGAAGTGGTGAGCATGGTGGAAACCCGCGGGCGCAACCGCCCGCCGCAAGGGCTGGTGTATATGCCGTTCTTCGATGCGGCGCAGTTGGTGAACAACCTGACGCTGGACGCCACCGATCCGTTATCCAAAGAAACCGACTTCAAGAAGTGCGCGGTCAAGCTGGAGAAGGTGTAAGGGCTGCCTATGAGCCGGCAACGAGACAAGGCCCCGGCGCGTCGCCGCTTCCTGCGGGATGCGGCGCGCAGTGCCGCCGGGCTGGCAGGGATCGCGGCGCTGCTGGGATTGCAGCAGCGTCAGTCGCAGGCGCGCGACGGTCTGGCGTTGCGCCCGCCGGGGGCGCTGGCGGAAGGGGATTTTGTCAACGCCTGCATCCGCTGCGGCCAGTGCGTGCAGGCCTGCCCGTATCAGACGCTGAAGCTGGCGACCTTGCTGTCGCCGCTGGCGGCGGGCACGCCGTATTTTGTCGCACGCGATGTGCCCTGTGAGATGTGCGAGGACATTCCCTGCGTAGCGGCCTGCCCGAGCGGCGCACTCGACCCACAACTGAACGATATTGACCAGGCGCGGATGGGGCTGGCGGTGCTGCTGGATCATGAAAACTGCCTCAACTGGCAGGGGCTGCGCTGCGATGTCTGCTACCGCGTCTGCCCGCAGATTGACGCCGCCATCACGCTGGAGCTGCAGCGCAACCCGCGTACCGGCAAGCACGCGCTGTTTTTACCCACGGTACACAGTGATGCCTGTACCGGCTGCGGCAAGTGCGAACAGGCCTGCGTACTGGAGGAAGCGGCGATAAAAGTGCTGCCGCTGTCGCTGGCGCGCGGCCAGCTGGGCGGTCATTACCGCTGGGGCTGGCAGGAGAAACAGCGCGCCGGTCAGGCGCTGGTGCCGGAAGGCGGACAGTTGCCGGCGCACGGCGTCGGGGAGGGGAAATAATGGCAAATCCGGTTGCTCAGGCCGGCCGTGATGCGCGTCTGCGTCACGGCTGGTGGCGCAGTCACCGCTTTTTGATCCTGCGGCGCTGCAGCCAGCTGTTGATTTTGCTGATGTTTCTGTCCGGCCCGCTGTGGGGCGTGTGGATCCTGCGCGGCAACTACAGCGCCAGCCTGCTGCTTGACACCGTGCCGCTCACCGATCCGCTGATGCTGCTGGAAAGCCTGCTGGCCGGGCAGTGGCCGGCCTGGCTGGCCTGGGTCGGCGCGGCGGTGGTGTTGACGTACGGGCTGATCGGCAACCGGGTGTTCTGCGGCTGGGTCTGTCCGCTGAATCCGCTGACCGATCTGGCAGCCTGGCTGCGGCGACGACTGGGGCTGCGCCAGTCCGCCACGCTGTCACGCCGGCTGCGTTACGGCATCTTGCTGATGGTGCTGGCGGGCAGCGCGTTCAGCGGCAGCCTGCTGTGGGAGTGGGTCAACCCGGTGGCGCTCACCGGACGCGGCCTGATCCACGGCGCTGCCGGCGATGCCGCCGGTTGGCTGCGTGGGTTGGCAGCGGCGTTTGGCGCCGGCGTCTGGCTGCTGCTGGCGCTGTTTCTGTTCGACCTGCTGGTGGTGGAGCACGGCTGGTGCGGCCACCTGTGTCCGGTCGGCGCCATGTACGGCGTGATTGGCAGCCAGGGCGTGATGCAGATCAGCGCGCAGCGGCGGGAGCAATGCACCCGCTGTATGGACTGTTTCCACGTCTGTCCTGAGGCGCAGATACTGCGCGAACCGCTGTTGTCACCAGACGCCCCGCCGCAGGTGGCCAGCGATGCCTGCATTGCTTGCGGGCGCTGCATCGATGTCTGTGCGGAAAACGTATTCACAATAACAAGCAAATTTCATTCTTCGGGAGCCAAAAAATGAAAAGCACCGTACTGAAAAAGCGCGGGGCCCTGTGGGCGGCGCTGATGTCTCTGGCCGTGGCAGGTTTCGCCTTTGCCGCCACCGATGTCGACCTCAGTCAGTCGCCGGAGGTATCCGGCACTGCCGAAGGGCAGATCAAAATGCCCAAGCAGCAAGAGCGCATGGCGCTTAACTACGTCAATCAGCCGCCGATGATTCCGCACAGCATTGATGGCTATCAGGTGAGTAAAAACACCAACCGCTGTCTGCAGTGCCATGGCGTTGAGCACTACCGCACCACCGGTGCGCCGCGTATCAGCCCGACGCACTTTATCGACAGCGACGGCAGGGTGCGTGGCGACGTCGCGCCGCGTCGTTATTTCTGTCTGCAATGCCACGTACCGCAAACCGACGCGGCGCCGATTGTCGGCAATAATTTTGAGCCGTTGCCAGGCTTTGGCAAATAATCGGAGGAGCTATGGCTGAACATAATACTGATAAAAAACCGGGGCCGATCCGCCGTTTGTGGCAATGGTGGCGCAGGCCAAGCCGGCTGGCGCTGGGCACCTTGCTGCTGCTGGGGTTTGTCGCCGGGATCCTGTTCTGGGGCGGTTTCAACACCGGGATGGAGGTGGCGAACACCGAGCAGTTCTGTATCAGCTGCCATGAAATGCGTGAAAACGTGTACGAAGAGTATATGGAGACCGTGCACTACAACAACCGCAGCGGGGTGCGCGCCACCTGCCCGGATTGCCATGTACCGCATGAGTGGGGGCCGAAAATGCTGCGTAAGCTGAAGGCCAGCAAGGAACTGTATGCCAAGATTTTCGGTCTGATCGACACGCCGCAGAAGTTTGAAAGCCACCGTCTGACGATGGCGAGTAACGAATGGGCGCGTATGAAAGCGAATAATTCGCAGGAGTGCCGTAACTGCCATAACTTCGAGTATATGGATTTCACCGCGCAAAAAACCGTGGCGGCTAAAATGCATGACAAGGCGATTAGCGAAGGGAAAACCTGTATCGACTGCCATAAAGGCATCGCCCATAAACTGCCGGATATGCGCGAGGTGCCAAACGGTTTTTAACCGTTCATCCTGCCCAGACCCCGCCTTGTGCGGGGTTTTTTATTGCGCGTTTTTTGCTACCGTAGTGGGCTGACTCCGACAGTGGTGAAAGAAGGGTGTATGTCCGCAAAAATCGACAATGTGAAAAAAGAGCTGCTATCTGACAATTGGTATGTGCTCAATAAATATTCCTTTGATCTGAAACGTAAAAACGGCGGAAGCGTGCAGCAGGTGCGGGAGGTGTATGACCGTGGTAACGGCGCCACCATCTTGCTGTATAACCGCGCCAAGGGCAGCGTGGTGCTGACCAATCAGTTTCGTATGCCGACCTACGTCAACGGTAATGAAAGCGGTATGCTGTTGGAGGCCTGTGCCGGGCTGCTGGATGGTGATGCGCCGGAGCTGTGCGCCCGCCGCGAAGCGGAAGAAGAAACCGGTTTTCAGGTGGATAAGGTGCAAAAGGTGTTTGAGGCCTACATGTCGCCGGGTGGCGTCACCGAGCTTATCCACTTTTTTATTGCCGAGTATCAGGATGAACAGCGCCGCGCGGCCGGGGGCGGCATTGAGGATGAGGATATTGAGGTGGTCGAGTTGCCGTTTAGCGAAGCCATCGCCATGATCGCCGACGGCCGCATCAAGGACGGCAAGACCATTATGCTGCTGCAGTATCTGCAGTTGCATAATCTGATGTAAGGCTGGTTTGCCGGTAACGAAAAAGGCGCCGCAAGGGCGCCTTTATGATGGCTGCTTTCAGCCGCTTACTTCAGCAGTGCCTGCGCCTGCGCCACCACGTTTTCCACGGTGAAGCCGAACTCCTTGAACAGCTGGTCCGCCGGCGCCGACTCACCGAAGGTGGTCATGCCCACCACCGCACCGTTCAGCCCGGTGTACTTCAGCCAGTAGTCTGCAATGCCCGCTTCAATCGCCACCCGCGCCGTGACCGCCGCCGGCAGCACCGACTCGCGGTAGGCCGCATCCTGCTTGTCGAACGCGTCGGTCGACGGCATCGACACCACGCGCGCCTTGCGGCCCGCCGCCGTCAGCTGACCCGCCGCCTCGACCGCCAGCTCCACTTCCGAGCCGGTGGCAATCAGGATAACGTCCGGCGTGCCGTCGCAGTCCTGCAGCACGTAGGCGCCGCGATACACGTTCGCCAGCTGCTCCGCCGTACGCGGCTGCTGTGCCAGGTTCTGACGCGAGAAAATCAGCGCCGTCGGGCCGTCGTTGCGCTCGATGGCGTATTGCCAGGCAATCGCCGACTCCACCTGGTCGCACGGACGCCAGGTGCTCATGTTCGGCGTGACCCGCAGGCTGGCCAGCTGCTCCACCGGCTGGTGGGTCGGGCCGTCTTCACCCAGACCGATGGAGTCGTGGGTGTAGACGAACACGTTGCGCTGCTTCATCAGCGCCGCCATGCGCACCGCGTTACGCGCGTATTCCACAAACATCAGGAAGGTCGCCGAGTACGGCAGGAAGCCGCCGTGCAGCGCGATGCCGTTGGTGATGGCGCTCATGCCGAACTCGCGCACGCCGTAGTGGATGTAGTTGCCCGCCGGGTCTTCGTTCAGCGCCTTGGAGCCGGACCACATGGTCAGGTTGCTCGGCGCCAGGTCGGCGGAGCCGCCGAGGAATTCCGGCAGCAGTTTGCCGTAGGCTTCCAGCGCGTTCTGCGACGCCTTGCGGCTGGCGATGTTGGCCGGGTTGGCCTGCAGCTGCTCGACGTAGGCCCTGGCCTGCGCCTGCCAGTCGGCCGGCAGCTCGCCGCTCATGCGGCGGGTGAACTCGGCGGCCAGCTCCGGGAAGGCGGCGGCGTAGGCGGCGAACTTGTCGTTCCAGGCCGCTTCACGCGCCTGACCGGCTTCCTTGGCGTCCCACTGGGCATAGATGTCCTGCGGGATTTCAAACGGCGGGTAGTGCCAGCCCAGCTGCTCGCGGGTGGCGGCCACTTCGGCATCGCCCAGCGGCGCGCCGTGGGAATCGTGGGTGCCGGCCTTGTTCGGCGAGCCGAAGCCGATAACGGTCTTGCACATCAGCAGGGACGGCTTGTCGGTAACCTTGCGGGCTTCCTCAATCGCCGCCTTGATGGCGTCGGCGTCGTGGCCGTCCACGCCGCGTACCACGTGCCAGCCGTAGGCTTCGAAACGCTTGGCGGTGTCGTCGGTGAACCAGCCGTCGACGTGGCCGTCGATGGAGATGCCGTTGTCATCGTAGAAGGCGGTCAGCTTGCCGAGCTTAAGGGTGCCGGCCAGGGAGCAGACTTCGTGTGAGATGCCTTCCATCATGCAGCCGTCGCCCATAAAGGCGTAGGTGTTGTGGTCGACGATATCATGGCCCGGGCGGTTGAACTGCGCGGCCAGGGTGCGTTCGGCGATGGCGAAACCGACGGCGTTGGCGATGCCCTGCCCGAGCGGGCCGGTGGTGGTCTCGACGCCCGGGGTGTAGCCGTATTCAGGGTGTCCCGGTGTTTTGGAATGCAGCTGACGGAAGTTTTCCAGCTCGCGCATCGGCAGGTCGTAGCCGGTGAGGTGCAGGAGGCTGTAAATCAACATGGAGCCATGGCCGTTGGAGAGGACGAAGCGGTCACGGTCGGCCCAGTGCGGGTTGGTCGGGTTGTGGCTGAGGTAGTCGCGCCACAGGACTTCGGCGATATCGGCCATGCCCATAGGGGCGCCCGGGTGACCGGATTTTGCTTTTTGTACGGCGTCCATGCTGAGTGCGCGGATGGCGTTGGCTAATTCTTTGCGTGAAGACATAGTAAAGCTCCGGGTAATTACAGTTCAGCGGCCAGCATGTCTTCCAGCTTCTGCTGGTCAACGGCGAACAGGCGGATGCCCTCGGCCAGTTTTTCTACCGCCATCGCGTCCTGATTATGCAACCAGCGGAATTCTGCTTCGGCCAGCGGCGCCGGCTGATGGAAACCTTCGGTAGACGGCGTCAGTTTGCGCTCAACCGGCTGTTCGCTTTGCTTCAGCTGTTCCAGCAGGTTTGGCGCGATCGTCAGGCGGTCGCAGCCGGCCAGCGCCAGGATCTGCTCAACTTTACGGAAGCTGGCGCCCATGATCACGGTCTGATAGCGGTGCTGTTTATAGTATTCATAGATGTCACGCACGGATTTCACGCCCGGATCCTGTTCGACGTCGTAGTCGGCGCTCGGCTGTTTCGCCTGATACCAGTCGTAGATACGGCCGACGAACGGTGAGATCAGGTACACGCCCGCTTCGGCGCAGGCGCGGGCCTGGGCGAAGGAGAACAGCAGCGTCAGGTTGGTATTGATGCCTTCTTTTTCCAGCTCTTCCGCCGCCTTGATGCCTTCCCAGGTGGAAGCCAGTTTGATCAGGATGCGTGACTTGTCGATCCCTTGTTCCTGATACATGGCGATCAGTTTGCGCGCTTTGGCTACGCACATGCCACGGTCGAAGGAGAGGCGGGCGTCCACTTCGGTGGAGATGCGGCCCGGCACGCTTTTCAGAATCTCGACGCCGATATTGACCGCCAGTTTGTCACAGGCGTTGATCAGCTGGGTTTCTTTATTGCCGCCCTGTTGGCGCGCATAGGACAGCGCCTCGGTAATCAGCGCTTTGTACTGCGGCAGCGCGGCGGCTTTCAGGATCAGTGAAGGGTTGGTGGTTGCATCTTCCGGTTCGAACTGGCGGATAGACTCAATGTCGCCGCTGTCGGCAACCACTACGGTCAACTGCTTGAGTGCGTCTAATTGGTTCATGTATAGCTCCTTGATTTACCCTTCATCTCTAAGGGGGCAACAGCGCAGAACCGCGCTTTTGCGCCATCAGGTTAAACGTCTATTTAATAGGGTGAACACACTGCATCATAGGTGTGCCAAATAAAATGCGCTTTTTCTGATTGTTGCGATGGATAAGAACAATGAATCCCGAGTAAACGCAGGCAGGACGCGCGTTGGCGCGCGCCTGCCTCTGGCCGGAAAGCGGTTTCAGCGTGGTTGGAGCGCCTGTTCATAGTGGCTGATTTTCGCCACTTTGGGCGCCGAACCGCCGCCTTCAAACTCGGAAGCCAGCCAGGCGTCGACGATGGTTTTCGCCAGCTCGGCACCGATCACCCGCGCGCCCAGCGTGATGATCTGGGCGTCATTGCTCTTGCGCGCCCGCTGTGCCGAATAGGTATCGTGGCACTGGGCAGCGCGTATCCCCGGCACTTTATTGGCGACGATGCTCATGCCAATGCCGGTGCCGCATAACAGAATACCACGTTGGTGCCGCTCATTCCTGATGGCCTGCGCCACCTGAAAGGCGATATCGGGGTAGATCCCGTTATCGTCGCCGCGATCCCGGGTGTAATCGGTTACGGCGATATCGCGTTGCTGCAGATAGGCAACGATCACATTCTTCAGTTCAATGGCGGCATCATCGGCGCCGATGGCAATAGGCAACATAACGATCTCCTGGTTGATAGCGGAAAGACTGACGATCCTCGCTGGTGCGTCTGCTGTTTAAGATATCGGTACAATTACAAATGTTCAATAGATGTTCTTTTGTTTTATCTGTTTTAGTCATTAAGCTCACGTTTAAAGTGATGCCAATCACATATTTAACGGTTGTTAGCACTTAAATAGCTTCTATAGGCGAGTTTTTGAGCGTAATCACAGTTTGAAAAGATCATGGTGGGCAAATTCGCCGGCTGAGTTTAGTGTTCATTTGTTCTTATTTTGTATTAATGTTCATGTTAATGACCCAGCCAGAGGACAAAACTATGTGTCAGACCTGTGTAACAGCGGCAAAAATGGCGGACGGCATCCCAGAAACCATGAAGGCGATCGTTGCCTACGCGCCCAAGGATTACCGTCTGGAAGAGGTAGCGGTGCCGAAGATCGGCCCGAAAGAGATCCTGGTGAAGATCGAGGCCTGCGGCATCTGCGCCGGCGATATCAAGGCGTTTGAAGGGGCGCCGAGCTTCTGGGGCGATGAGACGCAGCCGGCCTATATCAAGGCGCCGATGATCCCGGGCCATGAATTTATCGGCCATGTGGTTGGCTACGGCGAGGGCGTGGAAGGATTTGATATTGGCGACCGGGTGATCTCGGAACAGATCGTGCCCTGCTGGCAGTGCCGTTTCTGCAACCGCGGCCAGTACTGGATGTGTGAAAAACACGATCTGTACGGCTTCCAGAAGAACGTCAACGGCGGCATGGCCGAGTACATGAAGTTCACCAAAGAGGCGATTAACTACCACGTGCCGGCGGATCTGCCGATTGAAAAAGCCATTCTGATCGAACCTTACGCCTGCTCGTTCCATGCGGTGCAGCGCGCCAATATCAAACTGGGGGACGTGGTGGTGCTGGCCGGGGCCGGCACGCTGGGGCTGGGGATGATCGGCGCGATCAAAAAATCCGGGCCGTCGAAGCTGATCGTGCTCGATCTGTCGGATGAGCGGCTGGCGCTGGCGAAGACCTTCGGCGCGGATCTGACGCTCAACCCTACCCGCGACGACGTACCGGCGGTCATCAAGCAGCTGACCGACGGCTACGGCTGCGATATCTACATTGAAGCCACCGGTGCGCAGAAGTCGGTGGAGCAGGGGCTGACGCTGATCCGCAAGCTCGGCACCTTTGTGGAGTTCTCGGTGTTCAAGGATCCGGTAACCGTCGACTGGAGCATCATCAGCGACCGCAAAGAGCTGGATGTGCTCGGCTCACACCTTGGCCCGTACTGCTATCCGCTGGTGATTGAGGGCATTGGCAACGGCGATTTGCCGACCGAAGGCGTGGTGACCCACACCCTGCCGCTGGAGCAGTTTGCCGAAGGCTTCGAGCTGATGAAACGCGGCATCGGGTCGATCAAAGTGGTGCTTAATCCAAATCTGTAAACCTGCGCCATTCCTCGGGTGCAGGCCTGCCTGCGCCTCCACAATGACATGTGTTGGGGTGTTCTATGTTGCACGGACTGATTCATCGCATTGGTCTTTCACCGAAACTGCTGCTGGGCTATGCCGGCGTGCTGGTGTTTATGATGGGGGAAGGGCTGGAGCAGGGCTGGCTGTCGCCCTACCTGATCGGCAAGGGGCTGAGCATTCAGGAGTCGGCGCTGCTGTTCAGCGTTTATGGCTTTGCCGCCGCCATCGCCGCCTGGTTCTCCGGCGTGCTGGCGGAAATCTTTACCGCCCGTCGGGTCATGCTGGCCGGCCTGCTGCTGTTTCTGTTTGGCTCGGTGTGTTTTCTGGTGTTTGGCCTGCCCAGCAACAATCTGACGATTATGGTGCCGACCTACGCCCTGCGCGGGCTGGGCTATCCGCTGTTTGCCTACGGTTTTCTGGTGTGGGTGGCCTATGAGGCGCCGCCGGAAAGGCTGGGCTCCGCCGTCGGCATTTTCTGGTTCGTATACAGCGGCGGGCTGAGCGTGTTGGGCGTGCTCTATTCCAGCATCATGCTGCCGTATCTCGGCGAGATACATACTTTGTGGAGCGCGCTGATCTTTGTGGTGCTGGGGGCGGCGATCGCGCTGTTGCTGAACCGTGGAACGCCTGATGGGCAAAGCGCCAATAAAGAGAAGGCGTCGCTCAGCTATGTGCTGAAGGGCATCACCATCGCCTTTGAGAATCCGAAGATTGGTCTGGGCGGCATCGTACGCACCATCAATACCTCGGCGGCTTACGGTTTTGTGGTGTTTATGCCGATGTACATGATGGATATGGGCTTTACCCGCACCCACTGGCTGCAGATGTACGCCGCGCTGTGGACGGTGAATATCATTTTCAACCTGATTTTCGGCGTGATCAGCGACGGCCTGGGCTGGCGTAACGTGGTGATGTGGTTCGGCTGCGTCGGCTGCGCGATCACCACGCTGATGTTCTATTACGCCCCGCAGTTCTTCGGCGCCAATTACCTGATCACCGTGGCCGCCGCCGGCCTGTTCGGCGCCTGTCTGGCCGCCTTTGTGCCGCTGTCGGCGATTATGCCGTCGCTGGCGCCGGAGAATAAAGGCGCCGCCATGTCGATTTTAAACCTCGGCGCCGGCCTGAGCACCTTCGTCGGGCCGGCGGTGGTGGGGCTGTTTATCGGCAGCCTCGGCGCGGTCGGGGTGATCTGGATCTTCACCGGTCTGTATCTGTTCAGCGGCGTGCTGATGAAATTCGTCACGCTACCGAAAGAAGCGCCCGGCGATAGCAACGACGCTAACCCCAGTTTGGCGAAAATATCCTGATGCAACGTGATATCCACCGTTTAGGGAGAGAAAGATGAACAATCAGCAACGAACAGGCGAAGGCGCGCTGGCCTTGCAGGGCAAGGTGGCGCTGATCACCGGCGGCGGTGCCGGCATCGGCTACGCGATAGCCGAACAGTATGTGCAACACGGCGCGCGCGTGGTGCTGCTGGACCGTGCCCCCGACGTGGCGGAAACGGCGCAGCGTCTCGACGCCGAGCGTGCGCTGGGCGTGGTTGCCGACGTAACCGAACAGGCATCGGTGGAGCAGGCGGTGGCCCAGAGCCTGGCGCATTTCGGCCGGCTGGACGTGCTGGTCAACAGCGCCGGCATTGTGGCGCTGAACCCGGCGGAGGAGGTGACGGAGGCGGAGTGGGACGCCACGCTGGCGGTGAACCTGAAAGGGGTCTTTCTCACCAGCCAGGCGGTCGGCCGGCATTTTATCCGCCAGCGCAGCGGCAGCATTATCAACCTGGCTTCACAGGCGGGCGTGGTGGCGTTGCCCAATCATCTGGCCTATTGCGCCAGCAAGGCCGGCGTGATTGGCCTGACGCAGGTGCTGGCGTTGGAGTGGGGGCCGCACAACGTGCGGGTGAACGCCATTTCGCCCACCGTGGTGCTGACCGAACTGGGACGCAAGGCGTGGTCCGGCGAGCCGGCGCGGCAGATGCTCGACAAAATTCCGCTGCGGCGCTTTGCCGAACCGCAGGATATCGCCGCCGGCGCGCTGTTTCTGGCCGGTGACGGTGCATCAATGATTAACGGCGCGAATCTGGTGATCGACGGCGGATACACCATTCAATAATTCATCTTCAGGCGAGAGAGGCAGCAATGAACAGAATTATCAACGATCCCGACCATGTGGTGGAAGATGCGATTCAGGGCTATCTGCAGGCGCATCCCGACTATTTTACCCCGACCGATAACGCCCGGGTGCTGAAGTACCCTGCCGCGCCGGTCAGCGGCAAGGTGGGCATCGTCACCGGCGGCGGCTCCGGTCATGAACCGGCGTTTCTGGGCTATGTGGGCAAAAATATGCTGGATGCGGTGGCGATTGGTGAAATTTTTTCATCGCCGACCGCCGGCGCGTTTCTCGACGCGTTTAAAGCCGCCGACGGCGGCGTCGGGGTGGCCTGCCTGTACGGCAACTATGCCGGCGATAACATGAACGTCAAAATGGCGATGAAAAAGGCCGCCGCCGCCGGGATTGCGGTGAAAACCGTGGTGGCGAATGACGACGTGGCTTCGGCACCGGCCAGTGAGATCGACAAGCGCCGCGGCGTGGCCGGGGAAATTCTGATGTGGAAAGTCGGCGCTGCCGCCGCCGCCAAAGGCTATGACCTGGACGGCGTGATCGGCGCGGCGCAAAAGGCGATCGACAACTGCCGTTCGATTGGCGTGGGGCTGAGCTCCTGCACTATTCCGGCGGTGGGCAAACCCAATTTCCATATCGACGACGGCAAAATGGAGATCGGCATCGGCCACCACGGGGAACCGGGCATTGAGGTGTCGCCGATCCAGCCGGCGTCGGAAATGGCGGCGACCATGCTGGATTTCGTCCTCGGCGATATGCCGCTGGCGCAGGGCGACGACGCGGTGGTGCTGATCTCCGGCCTGGGGGCCACGCCGGTGATGGAGCTGTACATCTATTATGGCGAAATCGCCCAACGCTTGGCGGCGCGCGGCATCAATGTGCACCGTCGCTACGTCGGCAACTATTTCACCTCGCTGGAGATGATGGGCGTGACGCTGACAATCATGAAGCTGGATGATGAACTGAAAACCCTTATCGATATGCCGAGCCAGTCGCTGGGCTTGACCCAGGTGGAGTGATGTGATGACAGAACAGATTTCAACGCAGTACGGTAATGAGATGGTGGAAGGGCTGGTGGCGGTGATCGTCAGCCATCGCGACGTCCTGAGCGAGATCGACGGCGCGATCGGCGACGGCGACCACGGCATCAATATGGCCAAGGGCTTTACCCTGTGCGGCGAGGCGATGAAGGGCAAATCTCTGTCGCTGGCGCAGGCGTTCGATACGCTGTCCGATGCGCTGATGGAGGGCATCGGCGGTTCAATGGGGCCGCTGTACGGCAGCCTGTTTATGGGCATGGCGGACAGCGTGCGCGACAAGGCGCAACTGGATGCGCCGGCGTTTCTCGCCATGTTGCAGCAGGGGCTGAGCGAGCTGCAGGACATCAGCAGCGCCGGCGTCGGTGATAAATGCCTGATGGATACGCTGATCCCGGCGCTGGCGGCGTTCGAGCAGGCGCTGCAGCGCGGCGACGACTTTTCCGGCGCGCTGGCGCAGATGAAGCAGGCGGCGGCGGACGGGCGCGATTCTACCCGCGATCTGGTGGCGAAAATCGGCCGCGCCAGCCGGCTGGGCGAGAGGTCGCGCGGCGTGCTGGATGCGGGGGCGGTCTCGTGCTGTCTGCTGCTGACCACGCTGGCGGAGGCGACGGAACGGCGTTTGCAGACCGTTGCCGCCTGAGCTGGCGGAGTTGCCGCGGCGTTTCGGCGCCGCCTTGATGCAACGTTAATTATTTAGGGTATATACTGGCGACAGTTAAGTTTTATCGCACAATGGGTTCAGAGCCTCTGAACCCATTGCCGTCGATAACCGGCCAAACCTGCCGTGGGGAATCGTGTAGCGGATGGAAAAACAAACAGTGTCCCAGGATAACGAACTACTGACTGAAATTGCCGTTGCGTATTATCAGGACGAAATCACCCAGGAAGAGATTGCAAAAAAATTCGGCATCTCGCGCATTAAAGTGGGGCGTCTGCTCAAGCGCGCGAAAGAAGAGGGCATCGTTGAGATTACCGTGCGTTATCACCCGGTGTTCAGCACCCGGCTGGAACAGCAGATGCTGGAGCGGTTTCCCATCAGCCGCGCGCTGATCGCCCTCGACCATCAGGATGAAGATGAGCAGCGGCGGCAGGTGGCGGCGCTGGTGTCCAATTATCTGTCGATGTCGCTGAAGGATGATATGGTGCTGGCGGTCGGGCAGGGGCGCAACGTGGCGGCGATTGCCGATCACGTCGGCAGCGTGCCGGAGCGCAACTGCAGGTTTATCAGCGGCATCGGCGGCACCCACCGGCCCGGCGATGCGATTAACGCCGACCACATCAGTCGCCGGCTGGCGAAAAAGTTCGGCGGCAGCAGTGAGACGCTGTACGCGCCGGCCTACGTGGAGAACCGCGCGCTGAAGCAGGCCTTTATGCAAAACGGCACCATCAAAGAGACGCTGGACCGGGCGCGCAAGGCCGATGTGGCGCTGGTGGGCATCGGTGATATGAACGAAAACAGCTATATGGTCAAACTGGGCTGGTTTACGCCGCATGAGATTATCGACGCCAGCCTGAATCAGGGCGTGATCGGCGATATCGCCGGCTATGATTTTTTCAACGCCCAGGGGCAGCATGTGGATACGGTGATGAACGATCGGGTGATCGGGCTGAGCATCGACGAGCTGCGTAAAATTCCCTGCGTCATCGCCATCGCGTCGGAAAACACCAAGGCGCTGGCAATCCTCGGCGCGCTGCGCACCGGCGCGATTGATATTATCGCCACCAGCGCGCTGAATATCCGCACCCTGCTGAATATGTCGCAGTAGGCGGCAATCCTCTCCTATTCGCAATAACCAAGGGTCAGCGCTGCCTGGCCCTTGGGCGTCAATTTATCGCTTAATTGCTTAGGTCAGCGTCAATCGCCGGATAAAACGCGTTGGCGCTATCGACGACGGGCTGGTTGGGCTTCCGGGACGGCGGTTTTTTTCTTGTTCATTCTGTGTTACTTGTTTTTAACCTAATGTATACCTTTCATACATGAAGTTGTCCTGAACCGGCGGGCGCAGCGTCTGGATGTGGCTTCGCACTGCCGCAACTTCAATTATTTCAGGTATCTGAAAGTTTCGCGCAGGGTTATGGCAGGCTTCAAAGTTTGCGGCGATTCTCTCACTATACTGGTGTAACAAAACAGCCTTACCTCAGATAAAAGTAAAAAACAAAGGACCCTATAATGGACGAACAGCTCAAACAGAGTGCCCTTGATTTCCATCAGTTTCCTGTACCAGGGAAAATCCAGGTTTCCCCGACCAAACCGCTGGCTACCCAGCGCGATCTGGCGCTGGCCTACTCGCCGGGCGTGGCTGCGCCTTGCCTGGAGATCGCCGAAGATCCGCTGGCTGCCTACAAATATACCGCCCGCGGCAACCTGGTGGCGGTGATCTCCAACGGCACCGCGGTGCTGGGGCTGGGCAATATCGGCGCGCTGGCCGGCAAGCCGGTGATGGAAGGCAAGGGCGTACTGTTCAAGAAGTTTTCCGGCATCGACGTGTTCGATATTGAAGTGGATGAGAATGACCCGGATAAGCTGATTGACGTAATCGCCGCGCTGGAGCCGACCTTTGGCGGCATCAACCTGGAGGATATCAAGGCGCCGGAGTGTTTCTATATCGAGAAGAAACTGCGCGAGCGGATGAAAATTCCGGTGTTCCACGATGACCAGCACGGCACGGCGATCATCACCACGGCGGCGGTGCTGAACGGCCTGCGGGTGGTGAAGAAAAATATCTCGGACGTGCGTCTGGTGGTGTCCGGCGCCGGCGCGGCGTCGATCGCCTGCCTTAACCTGCTGGTGGCGCTGGGGCTGCATCCGCAGAACATCACGGTGTGTGACTCCAAAGGGGTGATCTACAAAGGCCGTGACGAGAAAATGGAAGAAACCAAGGCCGCCTATGCGATCGCGGACAACGGGCAGCGCACGCTGGCCGACGCGATTCCGAACGCTGATATCTTCCTTGGCTGCTCCGGCCCGGGTGTCCTGACGCAGGAGATGGTGAAAACCATGGCGCGGGATCCGCTGATCATGGCGCTGGCCAACCCGGAACCGGAAATTCTGCCGCCGCTGGCGAAGGAAGTGCGCCCGGACGCGATTATCTGTACCGGTCGTTCCGACTACCCGAACCAGGTCAACAACGTACTGTGCTTCCCGTTTATTTTCCGCGGCGCGCTGGACGTCGGCGCCACCACCATCAACGAAGAGATGAAGCTGGCCTGCGTACACGCGATTGCCGATCTGGCGCTGGCGGAGCAGAGCGACGTGGTGGCTTCCGCCTATGACGATCAGGATCTGTCATTCGGCCCGGACTACATTATTCCCAAGCCGTTTGACCCGCGCCTGATCGTCAAGATCGCGCCGGCGGTGGCCAAGGCGGCGATGGATTCCGGCGTGGCGATGCGGCCGATTGAAGACTTCGACGCCTACGTGGAGAAACTGACCGAGTTCGTTTACAAAACCAACCTGTTTATGAAGCCTATTTTCGCCCAGGCGCGCAAAGAGATGAAGCGCGTGGTGCTGGCCGAAGGCGAAGAAGAGCGGGTGCTGCATGCCACGCAGGAACTGGTGTCGCAGGGGCTGGCGTTCCCGATTCTGGTGGGGCGTCCGAGCGTGATTGAGATGCGCCTGAAGAAGCTGGGCCTGCAGATGACGCCGGGCAAAGACTTCGAAGTGGTGAATAACGAATCCGATCCGCGCTTTAAAGAATACTGGGGCGAGTATTACCAGATCATGAAGCGCCGCGGCGTCTCGCAGGAGCAGGCACGCCGTGCGGTGATCGGCAACCCGTCGCTGATTGCCGCCATTATGCTGCACCGCGGCGAGGCCGACGCGATGATTTGCGGCACCATCGGCAGCTACCATGAGCACTACGAGGTAGTGAAAAACGTGTTCGGTTTCCGCGAAGGAACGCACGTCGCCGGGGCGATGAATGCCCTGCTGCTGCCAAGCGGCAACACTTTTATCGCCGATACCTATGTCAACGACGACCCGACGCCGGAACAGCTGGCGGAAATTACCCTGATGGCGGCGGAAACCGTGCGGCGCTTCGGTATTGAGCCGAAGGTTGCGCTGCTGTCGCACTCCAGCTTCGGCTCTTCCGACTGCCCGGCGGCGCGCAAAATGCGTAAAACGCTGGAGCTGGTCAACAGCATGGCGCCGGAGTTGGAAATTGACGGCGAAATGCACGGCGACGCCGCGCTGGTGGAAAGCATTCGTCACGATCTGATGCCGGACAGCCCGCTGAAAGGCTCGGCCAACCTGCTGATCATGCCGAACATGGAGGCCGCGCGTATCAGCTATAACCTGCTGCGCGTCTCTTCCTCGGAAGGGGTGACCGTCGGGCCGGTATTGATGGGGGTGTCGAAGCCGGTGCATATCCTGACGCCGATCGCCTCGGTGCGACGCATCGTCAATATGGTGGCGCTGGCGGTGGTTGAGGCACAGACCGCGCCGCTGTAATCGTCGCACGGTGGCGTATATGAGAAGGGCGCAGCATTTGCTGCGCCCTTTTTTCGTTTAGCGTCCGGCGAGCTGTCCGGCAATAGCGCGGATATCCTGCGGCGTGGTTCGGCAGCAGCCGCCGATCAGGCGCGCGCCGCTCTGCCGCCAGGCGTCCGCCTGGCTGCCCAGGCTGCCGTGCTCACCGCCGCAGGCGTGCCAGGTTTTGCTGACCGCGTCGTAGTGTTCGCCGGAGTTCGGATACGCCAGCAGCGGCAGCGTGGTCAGGGCGGCCAGCGTGCGCAGCGCCGGGGTAACCTGTTCCAGCGCGATGCAGTTAACGCCGACGGCCAGCGCCTGCGGGCTGTTGTTCAGCAGGGCAGCGACCTCGGCAAGCGGCGTGCCGTCGCTCAGGTGCTCGCTGTCGCGCAGCGTAAAGGAGAACCAGGCGCCCAGCGTCGGGTAGTCCGCCAGCAGCGTCAGCAGCGCCTGCAGCTCGGCGAACGAGGGCAGGGTTTCGCAGGCCAGCAGATCGACGCCGGCGGCGGCCAGCGCGTCGATGCGCGGGCGGTGGAAGGCGATCATTTCTGCCTGCGGCAAGTGATAATCACCCCGGTATTCGGAACCGTCGGCCAGAAACGCGCCGTAAGGGCCGACGGAGCCGGCCACCAGCAGCGGCGCTTCCTGCGGCTGCTGCGCCAGATAATCCGTACGCGCCTGCTGCGCCAGCTGCACGCTTTTGGCAATCAGCGCCAACGCCTGTTTTTCATCCAGGTCGCGGCGCAGAAAGCCCTGCGGCGTGGCCTGGTAGCTGGCGGTGATGGCGCACTGCGCGCCGGCGCGGAAATAATCCAGATGCACCTGATAGATAAGCGTGGGGTTTTCCAGCAGCACCTTGGCGGACCAGAGCGGATCGCTCAGATCGCAGCCGCGCGCCTCCAGCTCGGTGGCCAGCGCGCCGTCGAGAATCAACGAGCGTCCGTCGGCCAGCAGCGGGGCCAGAGGATTATTAACCGACATGTTTTTCTCCTGCATTGAGTTCGGTGGTTTTTTTGCCCGCGCCGTGGCTGAAGTAGTAGGCGGCGTAGCACAGCGCGACAAACGGCAGGCCGCAATAGAGCGCAATACGCTGTTCGGCGTCGAAGGCCAGGCCGATACAGGCCAGCAGGCAGAGCGCGAAGCCGGCGATCGGCGTCAGCGGGTAGGCGGGCGCGCGGAATTTGAGGCCGCTCAGCGGCTGGCCGCTGCGCAGATAGCTGCGGCGAAACGCATAGTGGGCCGCGCAGATGCTCAGCCATACCGCCACCACGGCAAAGCCGGAAATCGCCGACAGCGCCACAAAGACCGTATCCGGCGCAATCACACTGGTCAGCAGCGCCAGCACGCCGCCGAGCATACTGAAGGTCAGAGCGTTAAACGGAATGCCGCGACGGTTAACCCGGGCGAAATAGGCCGGCAGCGTGCGCTGATTAGCCAGCGACCACAGCATGCGGCCAGAGGCGTACAGTCCAGAATTGGCGGCCGACAGAATGGCGGTCAGGATCACGAAGTTGAAGATATCGGCGGCATAGGGCACGCCGATGCGCTCGAACACCAGCACAAACGGGCTTTTCACCACACCGGCCTGTTCCATCGGCAGCAGGGCCGCCAGTACGAACACGGTGCCGATAAAGAACACCATCAGGCGGATCACCGTGGTGCGAATCGCCCAGGGCAGCACTTTTTCCGGGTTTTCGGTTTCTCCGGCGGCAATGCCGATCAGCTCCGTGCCGGAAAAGGCGAAGTTCACCGCCACCATGGTCATCAGAATCGGCAGCGTACCGTTCGGCAGCCAGCCGGAGGCGGTCAGGTTATGCAGGAACGGCGCCGGCGTGCCGTCCTTCATCGGAATAATGCCGAACAGCGCCGCGCCGCCCAGAATGATAAACGCCAGAATGGTGACGACCTTGATCAACGAAAACCAGAATTCGCTTTCGGCGAAAAAGCGGGTGGTGACCACGTTCAGCAGGAAGATTGCCGCGCAGAAAACCAGGCACCACAGCCACACCGGCGACTGCGGGAACCAGTACTGCATACAGAAACCGGCGGCGGTCAGGCTGGAGCCGAGCGCCACCGTCCAGGTCAGCCAGTACAGCCAGGCGACGGTGTAGCCGGTCGCCGGCCCGAGATAGCGCGAGGCGTAAACGTGAAACGCGCCGGTTTCCGGCATGGCGACGGAGAGTTCGCCCAGGCACAGCATCACCAGATAGACCACCAGGGCGCCGATCAGGTAGGCCAGCAGCGTGCCGAGCGCGCCGGTGGTGGCGATAATATAGCCGGTGTTGAAGAACAGGCCGGTGCCGATAACCCCGCCGAGGGAAAGCATCACCAGATGGCGGGCCTTCATACTGCGTTTGAACTGCCCTTCATGGGTGACAGAAGATGTTTGCATTGGTTGTCCGTATAGACGTCTAAATATCTAAATGGCTAATCGTTATACCTGCTCCGTGCGGCGAAATCAATGCGCAAAGCGGTTTGACGCTAATTTGTTATTTGGAAATGATAATTGTTATCTATAATGGGCGCACCATCGGCTGAGGGGCAACATTATGAAATTTTTGGTTTTCATCGCGGCGCTGGCGCTCAGCGCCTGTGCGCATTTTCCTGCCGCTCAGCGCGCTGAGCCGGTTGCGCCGCCGCCGGGAACCATCACTGATTTGCGCAGCGGTGAAACGCTGACGCCGTCACAGCTGTTGGTGCGGCTGGCGGCGGCACCGCGGCTGATCGTCGGCGAAAAACACGACAACGCCTACCATCATCGCGCGGAGCTGTGGCTGCTGCAGCAGTTGCCGCAGCAGCGCCCGCAGGGCAGCGTGCTGCTGGAGATGATCAACCCCGATCGGCAGGCGCAGGTTGATGCGCTGCAGGCGCGCCTGCGGCGTGGCGAACGGGTCGCACCGGGCGAACTGCCGGCAGAACTGGGCTGGCGGCAGAGCTGGCCGTGGGCGCAGTATGGCGATCTGGTGACTGCCGCGCTGGCGGCGCCGTATCCGCTGTGGTCGGCCAATCTGGATCGCAGCGAGATTATGGCGATTTATCAACGGCCGCAGCTGCCGCCGGGCAGGCAGTCCACCCGCGCCGCGGTGCGACAGGGGCTGGCGGAGACCATTCGCGCGGCACACGGCGGCCAGATTGAGCAGCAGCAGCTGGCGGCGATGGTTGCGATTCAACAGCAGCGCGATCGCCGGATGGCGCAGCGGCTGCTGGCGGCGCCGACGCCGAGCCTGCTGATCGCCGGCGGTTATCACGCTTCCCGGTTGGTGGGCGTGCCGCTGCATATGCAGGATTTACAGCCGGCCGTGCAGCCGGCGGTGTTGATGCTGGTGGAACAGGGGAGCGAAGTGGGTAAGGAGCAGGCCGACTATCTGTGGGCGACGCCGGCGACGGATTAGCGTTTGCTCTGCTGCAGCCATTTATCCAGTTCGTTGGCGAACTGCTGACGGTCGCGCTGGTTCAGGGCGTTCGGGCCGCCGGTCTGAATGCCGCTGGCGCGCAGCGTATCCATAAAATCGCGCATGTTGAGCCGTTCGCGAATGGTTGCCGGCGTATAGCGTTCGCCGCGCGGATTCAGCGCCGCCGCGCCTTTTTCTATCACCTCCGCCGCCAGCGGAATATCGGCGGTGATCACCAGATCGCCCGCTTCGCAGCGGCGGACGATCTCATTGTCCGCCACGTCGAAACCGGCTGCCACCTGCAGCGTGCGCAAATACTTTGACGGCGGCGTGCGCAACGGCTGATTGGCCACCAGCGTCACCAGCGTGGCGGTGCGATCGGCGGCGCGGTACAGCACCTCTTTAATCACGTTCGGACAGGCGTCCGCATCAACCCAGATCTGCATTACGCCTCCTCCTGCAGCCAGTCGCGCACCGGCAGGAAATCGCGGTACAGCAGCGCTTCCGGGCTGCCTTCTTCCGGCTGGTAGCCGTATTCCCAGCGTACCAGCGGCGGCATCGACATCAGGATCGACTCGGTGCGCCCGCCGGTCTGCAGGCCGAACAGCGTGCCGCGATCCCACACCAGATTGAACTCGACGTAGCGGCCGCGGCGGTACAGCTGAAACGCACGCTCTTTCTCGCCCCAGCTCAGGGTTTTGCGCTTCGCCACGATTGGCAGATAGGCATCAAGGAAACCGTTGCCGACCGCGCGGGTAAAGGCAAAGCAGTGCTCAAAGTCCGGGCTGTTCAGATCGTCGAAGAACAGCCCGCCGATGCCGCGCGCTTCATTGCGGTGTTTGATAAAGAAATAGTCGTCGCACCACTTCTTATAGCGGGGATAGACCTCGTCACCGAACGGCGCACACAGCTGCTGGGCGGTACGGTGCCAGTGCACCGCGTCCTCTTTGAAGCCGTAATAGGGGGTTAAATCGAAACCGCCGCCGAACCACCATACCGGCGCTTCGCCCGGCTTTTCGGCGATAAAGAAGCGCACGTTGGCGTGGCTGGTGGGGATATAAGGATTCAGCGGGTGGATCACCAGGGAGACGCCCATCGCCTGAAAACTGCGGCCCGCCAGCTCGGGCCGGTGCGCGGTGGCGGAAGCCGGCAGCATGGCGCCGGAAACGTGCGAAAAGTTGACCCCGGCCTGTTCGAATACCGCGCCTTCGGTCAGCACCCGGCTACGGCCGCCGCCGCCTTCTGCGCGCGTCCAGTTGTCTTCGACAAAGGCGCCGCCGCCGTCGGCCTGCGCCAGTTGCTCGCAGATGCGGTCTTGCAGCGCCAGCAGGAAGGATTTTACTTCAGCGATATCGGGTGAACTCATAGGGTATTTCGCAACGTCAGTCTTAATCAGCCGACAAGTATATACCCAAAAGCCCGTCCGGGGCGATCAGGCCGTACGCCGGCGGCGATCGGCCTCATGGAAGAAGGCAAGGATGCCGTCGGCGATTGCGCGGGCGATTTTTTCGCGAAAGGCGGTGGTGCCGAGCAACTGCTCTTCATGCGGATTGGTGATAAACGAGGTCTCCACCAGCACCGACGGAATGGAAGGGGATTTCAGCACCGCAAACGCCGCCTGCTCGGTGCTTTGGCTGTGCAGATGGTGCACCGGACGGATCTGCCCCAGCACGTGGCGGCCGAGGGTCAGGCTGTTGTTGATAGTATTGGTCTGCACCAGATCGAACAGCGCCTGCTGCAGATAATTATCCTGCTGTTTGTATTTGGCGCCGGCTACCTCATCGGCGGCGTTTTCACGTTTTGACAGATAGCGTGCCATGGCGCTGCTGGCGCCGCGGTTGGACAAGGCGAAGACCGATGCGCCGGAGGCCGACGGATTGGTGAAGCCATCGGCGTGGATGGAAATAAACAGATCGGCCTGATGCTGATGGGCGATTTCCACCCGCTGGAACAGCGGAATAAAGTGGTCTTCTTCACGCGTCAGCCGCGCCTCGACGTGATCGTGCTGGTGCAGAAAGCGGCGCACGTGATTGGCAATTTCCAGCACCACGTGTTTTTCCTGCGACCCTTCGTGACCTACCGCGCCGGAGTCGATGCCGCCATGGCCGGGGTCGAGCATCACCAGCCGTTTGGCGCCCGCCGGCTTGGCGGCCGGTTTGGCGTGTGCGCTGCGCAGCATGCCGCCGGACTCCCGCGCCTGCGCCGCGCCGGCTTTGCCGCCGAGCAGGGCAAACGCCAGGCCCGACAGCAACAGGTGGCGACGTGAGGAGGAGGTGTTCAGCGGGGTGAAGTTAAGAAAAGATTTTGCCTGTTTTTTCATGCCGTTGTGCTCCGTCGCTGCAAACCGTTTGCAATGTTATATCGTATTGAACGGTGTCGATCGAGGTGATAACTATTTCCATTTATTAACATGGTTACCGTTTCCGATAGCGGAAAAAGACCTTCTCTTTCAGCGTCCTTGCGGCAACGCCGCTGATTTGGGATATAATCAGAGAAATAACTCATGAACAGCGGCGAACAACGATGGAAATTCGCGTATTTCGGCAAGACGACTTTGAAGAGGTCATCACGCTCTGGGAAAGGTGCGATCTGTTGCGCCCGTGGAACGATCCGGAAATGGATATTGAACGTAAACTGCATCACGATGCCGATCTATTCCTGGTGGCAGAGGTTGGCGGCGAGGTGGTGGGATCGGTGATGGGCGGTTATGACGGCCACCGCGGTTCGGCGTACTATCTTGGCGTACATCCGGATTATCGCGGTCGCGGTATCGCCAACGCGCTGATTAACCGGCTGGAGAAGAAGCTGATGGCGCGCGGCTGTCCGAAAATCAATCTGATGGTGCGCGAAGATAACGACACCGTGGTCGAAATGTATGAAAAACTCGGCTATGAGATCCAGGGCATTACCAGCCTGGGGAAACGGTTAATCGAGGATCAGGAATACTGAACCGAGAGGGCGGCCCTGCCGGCCGCCCCGTCAGCGGTTACTGGATTTTCTTGATGTTTTTCACATCCAGTTCCAGGTTGCTCCAGTCTTTATCGACTTTACCTTCCAACTGCACCTTGTCTTTCGGCGTGATGGTCTGGCCGTTCCAGCGTTTGTGGTCAATTTCCACCGTCAGCGTGCCGGTGGCGTCGCGGAAGGTATAAGTATCGTCGCCGACGCGCTGTTCAATATTGCCTTGCAGCATCACCCAGGCGTCGTCGCTCATCGATTTCACCTTATCGACCGTGGTCAGCGAGGCGCTGGGGCCGGAAAAGCCGCCCTGCTGAGTCTGCTGAACGTTCTGTGAACCAGGGCCGTTGAAACCGCCCTGTTGCGCCAGAACCGGGGTGCTGCACAGAGCGATTAATGCTGCCAGAGTCAGTTTTTTCATCGTTAAGCTTCCTTTTTGTTTTGCAGTGAATCTTGCGCGCCGGGATGCGGCGTCGCTCAGTTGATAGCGATAAGTAAAGCACATCAATCTTAAGAGGTTCTTAAGCCAGTGCAGGAATTTATGCCGGGCAGGATTGAAATTTCCGGTGCGGGCTCCCATCTGTGTCTGCACGATAACGGATAATAAGGAAACGGCCGTGAAGCCTTCACCCGTCTTTTCCCCGGATGATTACGACAGCCACGGCGTATTGCGCCTGCCGCTGTGGTTTTGGGGCGTATTAATTTTGCAGGCGCGCACCTGGCTGCTGTTTGTGATGGCCGGCGCCTCTCGCCAGCAGGGGGAAAGCATGCTGGCGCTGTTTTACCCTGATACCCAGCGTTTTTGGTACGGTATCGCGCTAGGCCTGCCGGCGGCGCTGGCGTTTTTGCTCAGCGGACGCCGGGCGCAATGGCCGCGTCTGTGGCGCGCCTGGCGTTGGGTGCTGCTGTTTTCGCTGCTGGCGGCGCTGGGCGGTTCGCTGGCGGGCGTATGGCGGCAGGAAGACGGCGCGCCGCTGCTTGACGGGGTGCTGGCGCTGCTGGATGCGCTGGCGCTGGGCTATCTTCTGTTTAATCGTCGCGTCCGCGCCTGTTTCTCGGATTCCGCGCAGCTGTAGCGCATCAGTTTGCGGCACTTTTCGCATTTTCTGCACTCCAAGCAGGCAACCGATGGTGAAGCGCCAGCCATTGTGAGAGGCTGGCGTTCAGATAACGCGATAAACCCCGGAGGCGCTGTGCGCCTTCGCGACCGATGTTAAGGAGCTACGAAATGAATATTCGCCCGCTGTTGTTAGGGCTGCCGCTGTTGCTGACCGGCTGTTCGACGATGTCCAATTTTTCCTGGTCGAGCCTGTCGCCGTTCAACTGGTTCGGCAGCAGTCTGGAAGTCAGCGGCAAGGGCGTCGGCGGCATTAACGGCGGCACGCCAATGCTGGAGCACGCGATCGACGAGGGCCTGGACGGCAATTATCGCCTGCGCAGCGGCATGGGTACTAATAATGGCCAGATCGTCGCCTTTTATCAGGCGATGGACGGCGACGACATCAAGCTGGTGATCAGCGGCGAGCCGAAAGGCAGCGTGCAGCGGGTCGACGTGATGGATCAGGACGTGGTGACCGCGTGGGGCAGCAAGCTCGGCACGCCGTTCAGCGAGCTGTACAGCAAGGCCTTCGGCGCCTGTAAGCCGGGCGAGGGCGAAGACGTCGGCAAGGTGGAGTGCGTCGCCGGCCAGAGCCGCTACGTCACCTATCTGTTCAGCGGCCAGTGGGCCGGGCCGAAAGATATTATGCCGCCGGATGATACGCTGCAGAGCTGGACGGTCAGCAAAATTGTCTGGCATGCCAAACCGCAGTAAATATTCTGCGGCGGCGTGTGCGATTTTCTTTGCGTTCAGGCAAGGTAATCTTGCCGGCTTGCGGTATGATTATGGCTGGTTTTAACCGCCGCGGGCAGCGCCTGTGCGGTGAGCGAATAAGGAACGAGGTAACTACATGACACAGGTTCAGAGCGGTATTCTGCTGGAGCACTGCCGTTTCGCCATTTTTATGGAAGCCATGGTTCAGGGGGAGTTTGCCGATCTGCGTCAGGGCTGCAAGCAGTTTTGCCAGACGTTGAGCGAACTGCAGCAACAATTCCCTGACGCCAAACTGGGGGCGGTGGTCGCCTTTGGTTACGACGTCTGGCACGATCTTTCCAACGGTCAGGGCGCGTCAGAACTCAAGCCGTTCACGCCGCTTGGCAAAGGTCTGGCGCCGGCAACGCAGCGCGATCTGCTGATTCATATCCAGTCTTTACGTCATGATGTTAACTTTTCCCTGGCTCAGGCGGCGCTGGCGGCCTTCGGCAACACCATCAAGGTGGAAGAAGAGACCCACGGCTTCCGCTGGGTGGAGGAGCGTGACCTGAGCGGCTTTATCGACGGCACCGAAAACCCGCAGGGCGAGCAGCGCGCGGAGGTGGCGGTGATTGGTGAAGACGACGCGCAGGACGCCGGCGGCAGCTACGTGTTCGTACAGCGCTATGAGCATAACCTGCGCCAGTGGTCACGCTTTAGCACCGAGCAACAGGAACAGATTATCGGCCGTACCAAGCAAGACAGTGAAGAGCTGCCGCCTGAGGCGCGGCCGAACACTTCTCACGTGAGCCGCGTCGATCTGAAAGAGGACGGCAAAGGGCTAAAAATTCTGCGCCAGAGCCTGCCTTACGGCACCGCCAGCGGTAAACACGGTCTGTTCTTTATCGCCTACTGCGCGCGTTTACATAATATCGAACAGCAGCTGCTGAGCATGTTCGGCGAGACGGACGGCAAGCATGACGCCATGCTGCGTTTCACCCGCGCGGTGAGCGGCAGCTATTACTTTGCACCGTCGTTGACGCGTTTGCTGGCGCTGTAACGCGCCGCCGCGCCGCCGCGGGGCCGCAGCGCCGGCCCCGTTACCTCTCTTTAGCCCCGCCCCCCATGCCGCTCCGCTCTTGCCTTATAGCATTTGATGCTTGCAAATCACCAAACGGTATATAAAAGCGTTACAGATCTGCACCGAGTTATAAATACACTGATCGCACGGGGATGCTACCCGACAGATTGATCGAGTAATTAAGGTGCAAAATGAAACAGACGCGGGTTAAACATATGATGCTGAAAGGGTGGCTGGCAGCGGCGTTGCTGGTCAGCGGCACCGTTTCGGCTACCGAATTATTAAACAGTTCCTATGATGTTTCCCGCGAACTGTTTACCGCGCTGAATCCGGGCTTTATCCAGCAGTGGAACCAGCAGCATCCGGATGACAACCTGACCATCAAACAATCGCACGCCGGCTCTTCCAAGCAGGCGCTGGCGATTCTGCAAGGGCTGCGCGCCGACGTAGTGACTTACAACCAGGTCACCGACGTACAGATTCTGCACGATCGCGGCAAGCTGATCGCCGCCGACTGGCAGACGCGCCTGCCGAACAACAGTTCGCCATTTTATTCCACCATGGCGTTCCTGGTGCGCAAGGACAACCCGAAAGGCATTCACGACTGGAGCGATCTGGTGCGTGACGATGTGAAGCTGGTGTTCCCGAACCCTAAAACTTCGGGCAACGGCCGCTACACCTATCTGGCGGCCTGGGGCGCGGCCAGTCAGGCCGACGGCAATGACGCAGAGAAAACGCGCGCCTTTATGACCCGCTTTTTGAAAAACGTGGCGGTGTTCGACACCGGCGGTCGCGGCGCAACCACGACCTTTGTTGAACGCGGTCTCGGCGACGTGCTGATCAGCTTTGAGTCGGAAGTGAACAACATCCGCAAGCAGTACGGCGAAGACAAATACCAGGTGATCGTACCGCCGGTCGATATTCTGGCCGAGTTCCCGGTGGCCTGGGTGGATAAAAACGTTGAGCGTAACGGCAGCGAACAGGCGGCGAAGGCTTACCTGAACTACCTGTACAGCCCGGCGGCACAGCAGATTATCACCGGCTATTACTACCGCGTTAACAATGAGCAGGCGATGGCGGCGGCGAAAGATAAGTTCCCGCAGACCAAACTGTTCCGGGTTGAAGATCAGTTCGGCGGCTGGCCGCAGGTGATGAAAATCCACTTCGCCAGCGGCGGCGAGCTGGATCGGTTATTAGCAGCAGGGCGTAAGTAATGTTGTCGTTAACCCGTTCCAGTAAACGCGTACTGCCCGGATTCGGCCTGAGCCTGGGCAGCAGCCTGTTTTATACCTGTTTGATTCTGCTGCTGCCGCTGAGTGCGCTGGTAATGCAGTTGTCGCAGATGACGCTGGCGCAGTATTGGGAAGTGATTTCCAACCCGCAGGTGGTGGCGGCCTATAAGGTCACGCTGCTGGCGGCGGGCGTGGCCAGCCTGTTCAACGCGCTGTTCGGCATGCTGATGGCGTGGATCCTGACCCGCTACCGGTTCCCCGGCCGCTCGCTGCTGGACGGCCTGATTGATTTGCCGTTCGCGCTGCCGACCGCCGTTGCCGGCCTGACGCTGGCCGGGCTGTTTTCCACCACCGGTTGGTACGGCCAGTGGTTGGCGCACTTTGATATCAAAGTCACCTTTACCTGGATTGGCATTGCGGTGGCGATGGCGTTTACCAGCCTGCCGTTTGTGGTGCGTACCGTACAGCCGGTGCTGGAAGAGCTGGGGCCGGAGTATGAAGAGGCGGCGGAAACGCTGGGCGCTACCCGCTGGCAGAGCTTTCGCCGCGTGGTGCTGCCGGAGGTGTCGCCGGCGCTGCTGGCCGGCACCGCAATTTCTTTCACCCGTAGCCTGGGCGAGTTCGGCGCCGTGATTTTTATCGCCGGCAACATCGCCTGGAAGACCGAAGTGACCTCGCTGATGATTTTTGTGCGCCTGCAAGAGTTTGATTACCCGGCGGCCAGCGCCATTGCCTCCGTGATTCTGGCGGCGTCGCTGCTGCTGTTATTTAGCATCAACCTGCTGCAAAGCCGCTTCGGCAAGCGTATTGGGGGGCACTAATGGCTGATATCTCTGCCTTCAACGGCGCTCAGCGGCAGCGCATCAACTGGGGTAAATGGGCGCTGATCGCCATTGGCGTGCTGTTTTCACTGCTGTTGCTGGTGATCCCGATGATTTCCATTTTCGCCGAGGCCTTTTCCAAGGGTAGCGGCGAAATGTGGCGCAACCTGATGGATGCGGACATGCTGCACGCCATCTGGCTGACGGTGCTGATCGCGTTGATCACCGTGCCGGTTAACCTGATTTTCGGCACTCTGCTGGCCTGGCTGGTAACGCGCTTTACCTTCCCGGGCCGCCAGTTGCTGCTGACGCTGATCGACATTCCGTTTGCCGTGTCGCCGGTAGTGGCGGGCCTGATTTATCTGCTGTTTTACGGCAGCAACGGCCTGCTGGGCGGCTGGCTGGATGAGCATAACATCCAGCTGATGTTCTCCTGGCCGGGTATGGTGCTGGTGACGGTATTTGTCACCTGTCCGTTTGTGGTGCGTGAGCTGGTGCCGATGATGCTCAGCCAGGGCAGCCAGGAAGATGAAGCCGCCATTTTGCTGGGCGCTTCCGGCTGGCAGATGTTCCGCCGGGTGACGCTGCCCAATATTCGCTGGGCGCTGCTGTACGGCGTGGTGCTGACCAACGCCCGCGCCATCGGCGAGTTCGGCGCCGTATCGGTGGTTTCCGGCTCAATTCGCGGGGAAACCTACAGCCTGCCGCTGCAGGTTGAGCTGCTGCAACAGGATTACAACACCGTCGGCTCGTTTACCGCCGCCGCGTTGCTGACCATTATGGCGATAGTGACCCTATTTTTGAAAAGCGCTCTGCAATGGCGTCTGGAACGACAGAACGTACGCCGCGAGCGGGAGGAAAACCAATGAGCATTGAGATTAACAACATCAGCAAATATTTCGGTCGCACCAAAGTATTGAACGACATCTCGCTCGATATTCCTTCCGGCGAGATGGTGGCGCTGCTCGGGCCGTCCGGTTCCGGCAAAACCACCCTGCTGCGTATCATCGCCGGGCTGGAAAGCCAGAGCGGCGGCAAGCTGGGCTTCCACGGCACCGACGTCAGCCGGATGCACGCGCGCGATCGCCGCGTGGGGTTTGTGTTCCAGCATTATGCGCTGTTCCGCCATATGACGGTGTTCGATAATATCGCCTTTGGCCTGACGGTGCTGCCGCGTCGCGAACGTCCCAACGCGCAGGCGATCAAACAGAAAGTTGAGCGGCTGCTGGAAATGGTGCAGTTGGCGCACCTGGCCAACCGCTATCCTTCGCAGCTGTCTGGCGGGCAGAAGCAGCGTGTGGCGCTGGCGCGCGCGCTGGCGGTAGAGCCGCAGATCCTGCTGCTGGATGAGCCTTTCGGCGCGCTGGACGCGCAGGTGCGCAAAGAGCTGCGCCGTTGGCTGCGCCAATTGCACGAAGAACTGAAGTTCACCAGCGTATTCGTCACCCACGATCAGGAAGAGGCGATGGAAGTGGCGGACAGCATTGTGGTGATGAGCCAGGGCAATATTGAACAGGTCGGCTCGCCGGTTGAGATTATGCGTGAGCCGGCCAGCCGTTTCGTGCTGGAGTTTATGGGCGAAGTGAACCGTCTGAACGGCGAAATACGTGGTTCGCAGCTGTTCGTCGGCGCGCACCAATGGCCGCTGGCGTTCCAGCCGATGCATCAGGGCAGCGTTGAACTGTTCCTGCGTCCGTGGGAAATGGAAGTCAGCAGCGAGAGCAGCGCCCGCTGCCCGTTGCCGGTCCAGGTGCTGGAAGTCAGCCCGCGCGGCCATTTCTGGCAGTTGACGGTGCAGCCGCTCGGCTGGCATCAGGAGCCGATTACGGTGGTGCTGGCGGAAGGCCATGAAACCCCGGTGCGCGGCGGCCGCTACTTTGTCGGCGGCCTGAATGCGCGCCTGTACGCCGGCGAACAATTGCTACAACCGGTTGCGCTCGCCAAAAGCGCCTGATAGTTTTTAATTCCCATCAGAAAAATAGCAGGGTCCGGCAGTGCCGGACCCTATTACATTATGCACAGGCAACGATTGTGACAACGCTGGAACAACACATCGGCAATACGCCGCTGATCAAATTACAACGTCTGGCCACGGAGACGGGCAGCGAAGTGTGGGTCAAACTGGAAGGCAACAACCCGGCCGGCTCGGTCAAGGACCGCGCGGCGCTGGCGATGATCCAGCAGGCTGAGCGGCGCGGTGAAATTGCCTCCGGCGATGTGCTGATTGAGGCCACCAGCGGCAATACCGGTATCGCGCTGGCGATGATTGCCGCGATGAAGGGCTACCGGCTGAAGCTGCTGATGCCGGAAAATATGAGCATGGAGCGTCAGGCGGCGATGCGTGCCTACGGCGCCGAGCTGATTCTGGTCAGCCGCGAACAGGGGATGGAAGGCGCGCGCGATCTGGCGCTGGAGATGGAGCGTCAGGGGCAGGGCAAGGTGCTGGACCAGTTTAATAACCCGGATAACCCTTATGCGCACTTCACCACCACCGGGCCGGAGATTTGGCGCCAGAGCGAAGGGCGCGTGACGCACTTTGTCTCCAGTATGGGCACCACCGGCACCATTACCGGCGTCGGCGAGTACCTGAAGAAGCAGAATGCCGCGGTGCAGATCGTCGGCCTGCAGCCGGCGGAAGGCAGCAGTATTCCCGGCATCCGCCGCTGGTCGCCGGCTTACCTGCCGGGTATTTTCCGCCCGGAGCTGGTGGACCAGGTGCTGGATATCAGCCAGGACGCTGCCGAAACCACCATGCGCCAGCTGGCGCAGCGTGAGGGCATCTTCTGCGGCGTCAGCTCCGGCGGCGCGGTAGCGGGGGCGTTACAGATAGCCGCCGCCAACCCCGGCAGCGTGATCGTGGCGATTATCTGCGATCGCGGCGATCGCTATTTGTCCACCGGGGTGTTTTCCTAAGACTGTCCCTCGGCGTTTATCTTCTCTCTCCCTTTGCTTCGCCCGGAATTTTCCGGGCGAACGTTTTCCCGCAGCAATGTTTTTTTCCGCCTTTTAGCACGCCGGCTATGCTTTAGTCGGGGCGGCTGAACTGTAAGGATTGCGTAAAATCGGCTGCGCAGTAAGCGATTTGGCGGGAAGATAGCGCAAATAAGTGAAGGAGCAACCATGAAAATCTTACTGGTCGATGATGACCTCGAATTGGGCACCATGCTGAGTGAATATCTGACGGCGGAAGGCTTCAACGCCAGCCTGGTGCTGACCGGCAAAGCCGGCGTTGAAGGGGCGCTGTCCGGCGATTATACCGCCATGATCCTCGATATTATGCTGCCGGATATGAGCGGCATCGATGTGCTGCGTGAAGTGCGCAAGAAGAGCCGCCTGCCGGTGATTATGCTGACGGCGAAAGGCGACAATATTGACCGGGTAATCGGGCTGGAGATGGGCGCCGACGACTATATGCCGAAGCCGTGCTATCCGCGTGAGCTGGTGGCGCGGCTGCGCGCCGTGCTGCGCCGTTTTGAGGAGCAGCCGGAGGTGCAGGACGGCGACGCTGAAATTGTGCAGGGGGACTTAATCCTGAACCCTTCGACCCGCAGCAGCGAATGGCGCGGGCAGAGCTTCGACCTGACCGCCTCGGAATTTAACCTGTTGGAGCTGCTGCTGCGTTCGCCGGAGCGCGTGGTGTCCAAGGATGAGCTGTCGGAGAAAGGCCTGGGACGACCTCGGGAGGCCTACGACCGCAG
Source organism: Serratia sp. JUb9 (assembly GCF_014298095.1). Taxonomy (NCBI): domain Bacteria; kingdom Pseudomonadati; phylum Pseudomonadota; class Gammaproteobacteria; order Enterobacterales; family Yersiniaceae; genus Serratia; species Serratia sp. JUb9. Next base: position 1,476,262 of record NZ_CP060416.1, read on the forward strand.
CGTTGATGTGCATATCAGCAATATCCGCCAGAAGCTGGCCGCGCTGCCGGGCTGTACGCTCGGCATTGAAACGGTGCGCAGCATCGGCTATCGCGTCAGGTAAGCATGATGCGCGGCAGACTGTTCTGGAAAATCCTGCTGGGTTACTGGTTGATTTTTATCATCATGATGCAGGTACTGTGGATCTCTTTTGCCGTTTACGGCAACCGGGAGCCGCCGGAGAATGCATTGGCCCGCCGTTTGGTCAATATGCAGATTACTTCGGCGGTGTCGATGCTGCAAAGCGGCGGCATGCCGGCGCTGAACGCGATGATCGCCGACTGGCCGGCGGAGGATCGGCGCTTTCTGCGCGTGACGCCGGCGTCGCAGCCGCCGGTTGGCCAGCTATCACCGCCGGTAGAGTCGGGGCGGATGCCGAAAAAAATCGTGGAGTGGGTGCGCGGGGCCGATCGGCAGGGCTATCTGCTGAGTTATGACGTGGAAAGCCTGCGCGCCCAATACCGGATGAACCGGCGCTGGCATCTGTTCCATATCCCGGAGCCGATGCTGTGGATCGGCGGGGTTGGCGGTTTGCTGTTTAGCGCACTGTTGGCCTGGAACCTGACGCGGCCGATGCGTCAACTGCGCGGCGGGTTTGACCGTCTGGCGCAGGGCGATTTGGCGATCCGCCTGTTCCCTTCGATGCGGCGGCGTCACGATGAGCTGTCGGAGGTGGCGCGCGACTTTGATTCGATGGCGGAACGGTTGGAAGTACTGGTCAGCGCGCGTGAAGAACTGCTGCACGATGTGTCGCACGAGCTGCGTTCGCCGCTGGCCAGGCTGCAGCTGGCTATCGGTCTGGCGCGGCAGAATCCGGATAACGTAGAGAATTCTCTGCAGCGCATTGAGCACGAAACCGGGCGGCTGGATAAAATGATCGGCGAACTGCTGGCGCTGTCGCGCGCCGAAAACAGTAACCAGGCGGGTGAGGAGTACTTCGACCTGTACGGCCTGGTGACGGCGGTAGTGAACGATGCGCGCTATGAAGCGCAGGTGCCGGGCGTGGAGATTGCTCTGCAGGCTAATGCTGACGATGAGTATACGGTGAAGGGCAACGCCGAGCTGATGCGCCGGGCGCTCGACAACGTGGTGCGCAATGCGCTGCGTTTTTCCGGCAGCGGACAGCGGGTGACGGTGGTGTTAAAGCGTGCGGAGCAGCAGTTCCATATTGTGGTGAGCGATCAGGGGCCGGGCGTGGAGGAATCCAAACTGTCCAGCATTTTTGACCCCTTTGTGCGGGTAAACTCGCCTAAATCGGGCAAGGGCTACGGTTTGGGTCTGGCGATTACCCGCAAGGTGTTGCTGGCGCACGGCGGTCAGGCCGAGGCGCGCAACGGCGAGCAGGGCGGGCTGGTGATCACCCTGAAGGTGCCCGGTTGGCAGGCATAAAAAAACGGCACCGATGGGCGCCGTTTTTATCTCATTCGCAATTACTTCTTGATGCGGATGATCGGGGTCTCGCCCACGGTGACGCTGCCGGACAGTTTGATCAGCTCTTTGATCTCGTCCATGTTGGAGATAACCACCGGCGTCAGGGTAGACTTGGCTTTCTCTTCCAGCAGAGGCAGGTTGAACTCGATAACCACATCGCCTTTCTTGACGCGCTGGCCTTCTTCGGCAATGCGTTTGAAACCTTCGCCTTTCAGTTCTACGGTATCGATGCCGAAGTGCACGAACAGCTCAATGCCGCTGTCGGATTCGATAGAGAAAGCGTGGTTGGTTTCGAAAATTTTACCGATAGTGCCGTCAACCGGAGCAACCATTTTGTTGCCGGCAGGTTTGATGGCAATACCGTCGCCGACGATCTTTTCAGCGAATACTACATCAGGCACATCTTCGATGTTGACGATTTCGCCAGAAAGCGGAGCGACGATCTCGATAGTGCCCGTGTCTTTCTTGTCATCTGAAACCAGAGATTTCAACTTATCGAACAAACCCATGATCTTCTCCTAAGCATTTAATTGGGCGGCGTTCCAGTGTCGTGGAAGTTTAGCAGAGTGTCTTCTCTTCGATGAACTTATTCACGCAGTTCATCAGATCTTGCGCCGTTGGCTGTGCCAACGCCTGCGCTGCCAACGCCTTCACATCTTCGAAATTGGTATTACGAATAATTTTCTTGATGCGCGGGATTGAAATCGCACTCATGCTGAACTCATCCAGCCCCATGCCCAATAACAACAGTGTAGCACGTTCATCGCCAGCCAGTTCACCGCACATGCCGGTCCACTTGCCTTCTGCGTGAGATGCGTCAATAACCTGTTTGATCAGGCCAAGCACTGATGGGGACATCGGGTTATAGAGATGAGAAATCAGCTCGTTGCCGCGATCTACCGCCAGAGTATACTGGGTTAGATCGTTTGTCCCAATACTAAAGAAGTCGACTTCTTTTGCCAGGTGGTGAGCAATCACCGCCGCGGCCGGGGTTTCGACCATTACGCCGACCTCGATGGTTTCGTCGAACGCTTTGCCCTCTTCACGCAGCTGAGCCTTCAGCGTCTCCAGTTCGCCCTTCAGATCGCGCACTTCTTCCACGGAGATAATCATCGGGAACATGATGCGCAGTTTGCCGAAGGCGGAGGCGCGCAGAATGGCGCGCAGCTGTGCGTGCAGGATTTCCCGGCGGTCCATCGCGATGCGGATCGCGCGCCAGCCGAGGAACGGGTTTTCTTCTTTCGGCAGGTTCATGTACGGCAGGTCTTTATCGCCGCCGATGTCCATGGTGCGGACGATGACCGCCTGTGCGCCCATGGCTTCCGCAACGGCTTTATATGCCTGGAACTGCTCTTCTTCGGTCGGCAGCGCGTCGCGGTCCATGAACAGGAATTCGGTACGGTACAGGCCTACGCCTTCCGCGCCGTTACGTTCAGCGCCGGCGACGTCGCGCACGGTGCCGATGTTGGCGCAGACTTCAACCTGATGGCCGTCCAGCGTGATCGCCGGCAGGTCCTTCAGTTTGGCCAGATCGTTTTTCTCGGTGATGTACAGGTTCTGTGCGGCTTTCAGCTCGTCGATCACGTCTGCGGTCGGGTTGACGTAAATCTTGTTGTTGACCGCGTCCAGAATCAGGTAGTCGCCGTTTTTCACCTGCTTGGTCACGTCGGTGGTGCCGACGATGGCCGGCAGCTCCAGCGAGCGCGCCATAATCGAGGTGTGAGAGGTACGGCCGCCAAGATCGGTAATAAAGCCCAGCACCTTGTCCAGGTTCAGCTGCGCGGTCTCGGAAGGCGTCAGGTCGGCGGCGACCAGAATCACTTCATCCTGAATGGAGCCCAGATCGACGATCGGCATTCCCAGAATGTTTTTCAGCAGACGTTTGCCGATGTCGCGCACGTCGGCGGCACGTTCTTTCAGGTATTCGTCGTCCAGCTCTTCCAGCGCCTTCGCCTGACCTTCGATCACGGTATAGGCAGCGGCGTCGGCGGAAGCCAGTTCGTCTTTGATTAGGGCTATGATTTCCTGCTCAAGCTCTTCATCTTCCAGCAACATGATGTGGCCTTCGAAGATGGCTTCTTTCTCTTCACCGAAGGTTTCGCCGGCTTTGGTCTTGATGGCTTCCAACTGCTCCGATGCTTTGGCGCGGCCTGCCAGGAAACGTGCAACTTCCTGCTCCACAAGATCTGCGGAGATTTTCTTCCGGTTGACGACAATTTCATCTTCTTTCAGCAGGAGAGCCTTACCAAAAGCGATGCCCGGTGATACTAAAATGCCTGAAATCATAACCCTACCTTACTCTTGACTGGTGTTAACTAAAAAGACGGGCCGATTACTCAAGCTCTGCCATCAGTTTAACCAAGTGCTCAACGGCTTTCTGCTCGTCTTCGCCTTCAGCAGAAATGGTTACTACGGTCCCTTGGGTCAGGCCCAGAGTTTGCAGCTTGAACAGGCTTTTGGCGCTGGCGCTTTTGCCGTTGGAGGTCACGGTGATTTCAGACGTGAAGCCTTTAGCTTCTTTAACGAACTGAGCGGCTGGGCGGGTATGCAGACCATTCGGAGCGGTAATAGTAACTTCTTGCTGGAACATTGATGTTTCCCCAACTTATTGGATTAATATTGTGGAGCTAAAGTTTAGCCTAGCGGGGCGACTTTAGCTTGTCCGTTTAGCGCCTGACTATGGTACAGGGGCGAGGCTTGATGCAACAGAAAACGACGCTTTACCCCGTCCAGATCAAAAAAACCGTACCGGCGGGCCGTCGTTTCAATCCGCTCCCCATTATGCCGTGTTTTACGCCGCTGCGACAAACGCGTAAATCGATTCAGCGCAAATCAGAGGCGGGGGACGATTAATTTTGTGCACCGAAATAATGGAAGGGTTAAATACTAGAGCCAACGGGTAAAATCAATCTTCGGCGGGTATAAACTTTGATCCAGCCCACAAAAAAGCACCCCGTGAGGTGCTTTTTTAGCTTTTCGTGCACTGCCTGAATTATTGCTGTAATTCCTGCTCGGTGAACAGATCGGCAAACAGCGCGGTGCTCAGGTAGCGCTCGCCGGAAGAGGGCAGAATCACTACGATGGTTTTGTCGGCGAACTCAGGTTCCTGAGTCAGTTTGACGGCGGCTTCCACCGCGGCGCCGGAGGAGATGCCGGCTAGAATGCCTTCTTCTTCCATCAGACGGCGCGCCATGCTGATGGCTTCGTCATTGGTAATTTGCACCACGCGATCGACCTGATCCAGATCGAGGTTACCCGGAATAAAGCCGGCGCCGATGCCCTGGATCTTGTGTGGGCCGGGCTTGAGCTCTTCGCCCGCCAGCGCCTGGGAGATCACCGGCGAGTCGGTCGGTTCAACGGCCACGGTGGTAACGGCCTTGCCCTTGGTGTTCTTCAGATAACGGCTGACGCCGGTCAGAGTGCCGCCGGTACCGACGCCGGAGATAAACACATCCACGTCGCCATCGGTGTCTTCCCAGATTTCCGGGCCGGTGGTCTTTTCGTGAATTTCCGGGTTCGCCGGGTTGCTGAACTGCTGCAGAATAATATAGCGATCCGGATCGGTGGCGACGATCTCTTCCGCTTTGGCGATGGCGCCCTTCATACCTTTGGCGCCTTCGGTCAGCACCAGATTGGCACCCAGCGCTTTCAGCAGCTTGCGGCGTTCGATGCTCATGGTTTCCGGCATGGTCAGCGTCAGTTTATAACCACGCGCCGCTGCCACGTAGGCCAGCGCGATGCCGGTGTTGCCGCTGGTCGGTTCAACCAGCTCTTTGCCCGGCGTCAGGATGCCGCGTTTTTCCGCGTCCCAAATCATATTGGCGCCGATGCGGCACTTAACGCTAAAGCTTGGGTTGCGGGATTCGACCTTGGCGAGGATGCGCCCGTTACCGATGCGGTTCAGACGAACCAGCGGCGTATGGCCGATTGTTAATGAGTTGTCTTCATATATCTTGCTCATAGCCCGTCCTTTAACTCTATGAATAATGTAGGGAACGTCGAAAGCATACGCTAACGCTCCCGGCAGGGAAGTAAGGAATTGGTATATTGATATGTTATTAGAGAATATGTGCTAGAAGGGTTATTTTTTCAAATTATATGTAAATTCAAGTAATTATTGGTGTTTGACGCGTTTATCCGGCGGGGCATTTGTCAGTACCGCTGCCGCTATGTGGTTATAAGGCGCGATTGCGGCGGCGGGAAACGATGACCAACAGCTCTGCAAGCAGGGCCGTTGGTCAGGGGAGGGGGGATTAATGTGCGACGAACTGACGGCGATAGCGGTCAACCCACATTGCCGTGGCGCCGCATACCGCCACCGGCAGGATCACCAGGTTAAGGATCGGGATCAGGGTAAACAGGCTGACCAGCGCGCCGAACTGCAGGTTATGCACCTTATTCTGCCGCAGGGCGCGGCGCATATCGGCAAAGCTGACCTTATGGTTGTCGAACGGGTAGTCGCAGTACTGAATCGCCAGCATCCAGGCGCTGAACAGGAACCACAGCACCGGCGCTACCGTTTGGCCGACGACCGGCACAAAGTACAACAGAAACAGCACCAGCGCGCGCGGCAGGTAGTACGCCAGCTTGCGCCACTCACGCGCCATAATGCGCGGCACGTCTTTGACCAGGCCGACCATGCCGCTGTCCGGCAGCGGTTTACCGGTCAGCTGGCCTTCCAGTTGCTCGGCCAGCAGGCCGCAGAACGGTGCGGCGATCAGATTGGTGATGGTGCTGAACAGATAGCCGGCCACCAGCACCACGGAGATGACGGTGATCGGCCACAGCAGGTAGCTGAGCCATTGCAGCCAGTCTGGCACGTGCGCCATCATCTGCGGGATCCAGCCGCCGAGTTTGCTGAAGAGCCACCAGAAGGCAGAACCCATCAGCAGCACGTTGACCAGTAACGGCAGCACCACGTAGCGTTTAATGCCGGGGCGTGTAATCAGGCGCCAGCCTTCGGCAAAGTAATGCACGCCGCTGGCGGAGGAAGAAGTTTGCTGCGAATAAGACATATCTTAAGTCATCTCGTTAACAGAACGGGCAAGCTGGCTATCATATAGGGATGATTTTCTGCTGACTAGCGTGTTGTTGGCTGAAAAAAAAGCAAAAAAGGCAGAATTATCATCTTTATTAGCATAAAGTTCAGCACGGACTTGCACTTGTCTGCACAGGCAAATAGAGTTAAAGAGTGAATGTTTGCCGCGGTGGCAATGTATTGGAACAACAGAGATAGCAATGATGCAGGATTTGCGTCTGATATTAATCGTTGTTGGCGCGATCGCCATAATAGCGTTGTTATTACATGGTCTGTGGACCAGCCGTAAGGAACGCTCGTCCCTTTTCCGCGATCGCCCAGCCAAGCGTTCTAAAAAAGAACGTGAACCAACTTCTGACGACGACTTCGATGACGGCGTGGGAGAAGTGCGTGTGCGCTCCGCCCATCCGCAAGAGGAGCCGTCGTTCGGTGATTTCGATGCCGCTCGCGAAGAACCGGTAGCTGCGCCGAAGCCCGCTCCGGCGGCCGAGCCGGCGCCGCGCGAGGTGCAGCCGGCTGCCCATCAGCCTGCGCCGCTGTCTCAGCGGCCGGACTACGATGATGTGCTGCTGGACGACTACGAACCGGAAGCGAAACCTGCCGAAGAACAGCAGCCAGCGCCGCGGCGTGAGCCGCGCGTCGACGACCTGCCGCCGGCAGAAGCAGAGCCTGCGTTTGAACAGGAAGCAGCGCCTGCGCCGCAGCCTGAAAGCAAACCGGCCGAGCCTGAGCCTGTAGCGGAACCTGCGCCGGCACAGCCGGCCCCGGAGCCGGCCAAGCGCAAGGAAACCGTACTGGTGCTGCACGTTGCGGCTCACCAAGGCGGCATTATCGGCGGCGAAGTCTTGCTGCAGAGCGTGCTGCAGTCCGGCTTCCAGTTCGGCGAGATGGGCATTTTCCATCGCCATATCAGTCCGGCCGGCAGCGGCCCGGTGCTGTTCAGCCTGGCGAATATGGTGAAACCGGGTTCTTTCGATCCGGATTCAATGTCTGACTTCTCTACGCCGGGCGTGTCCATGTTTATGATGGTGCCGTCCTACGGCGACGCCAATCAGAACTTCAAGCTGATGCTGCAGTCGGCGCAGCGCATCGCTGACGACGTTGGCGGCGTGGTGCTGGATGACGAGCGTCGCATGATGACGCCGCAAAAGCTGGAAAGCTATAAAGCGCGCATCCGTGAAGTGTTGGAAAACAACGCCTGACGGTTGCAATGCGCACTGAACATTACGTCTCCTGAAACCCCCACTCGCTGGGGGTTTTTTATCTCTGATGGTGAGCTATGGCCACAACAATCGAAACAATCAATCAACTGCGAACCCAACTGCGCCATCATGAATACCAGTACCACGTGCTGGATGCGCCGGAAATTCCCGATGCGGAATATGACCGCCTGATGCGCGAGCTGCGCGAGCTGGAAGAGGCGCACCCTGAGCTGGTCACCGCCGACTCGCCGACCCAGCGCGTTGGCGCCGCGCCGCTGTCGGCGTTTGAGCAGGTGCGCCATGAAGTACCGATGCTGTCGCTGGACAACGTATTCGACGATGAGAGTTTCCTGGCGTTTTATAAGCGGGTGCAGGATCGGCTGAAAAGCAGCGAGGCGCTGAGCTTCTGCTGCGAGCTGAAGCTGGACGGGCTGGCGGTCAGCCTGCTGTATGAAGACGGCGAGCTGGTGCGCGCCGCCACGCGCGGCGACGGCACCACCGGCGAGAACATCACCGCCAACGTGCGCACCATCCGCGCCATTCCGCTGCGTCTGACCGGCGACAATATTCCGCGCCGGCTGGAAGTGCGTGGCGAAGTGTTTATGCCGCAGGCCGGCTTTGAAAAAATGAATGAAGAGGCGCGCCGTAAGGACGGCAAGGTGTTCGCTAACCCGCGTAATGCCGCCGCCGGCTCGCTGCGTCAGCTGGACCCGCGCATTACCGCCAAACGTCCGCTGACCTTCTTCTGCTACGGCGTCGGCCTGCTGGAAGGCGGCGAACTGCCGCGCAGCCACTGGCAGCGCCTGATGCAGTTTAAAGCCTGGGGGCTGCCAGTCAGCGATCGCGCCAGAGTGTGCAGCGGCAGCGACGAGGTGCTGGCCTTTTACCGCCAGGTTGAACAGGACCGCGGCGGGCTCGGGTTTGATATCGACGGCGTGGTGGTGAAGATTGACGATATCGATCTGCAGGAACAGTTGGGGTTTGTCGCCCGGGCGCCGCGCTGGGCTACCGCCTTTAAATTCCCGGCGCAGGAGCAGATTACCCAGGTGCGCGAGGTTGAGTTTCAGGTCGGTCGCACCGGGGCGATTACGCCGGTGGCGCGTCTGGAGCCGGTGCTGGTGGCCGGCGTCACCGTCAGCAACGCTACGCTGCACAACGCCGATGAAATTGAACGGCTCGGGCTGCGCATCGGCGATACGGTGATCGTTCGCCGCGCCGGCGATGTAATCCCGCAGGTGGTGGGCGTGGTGGAAGAGCGCCGTCCCCTCGATGCGCGCGAGGTGGTGTTCCCGCAGCACTGTCCGGTATGCGGCTCCGACGTTGAACGGGTGGAAGGCGAAGCGGTCGCGCGCTGCACCGGCGGCTTAATTTGCGCGGCGCAGCGGAAAGAGGCGCTGAAGCACTTTGTCTCCCGCCGTGCGCTGGATGTTGACGGCATGGGCGACAAGATCATCGAACAGCTGGTGGAAAAAGAGTACGTCAAGGATCCCGCCGATCTGTTCCGCCTGTCTGCCGGTCTGCTGACCGGGCTGGATCGCATGGGGCCGAAGTCGGCGCAGAATCTGGTCAATGCGCTGGAGAAATCCAAACAGACCACCTTTGCCCGTTTCCTGTATGCGCTGGGCATCCGTGAGGTCGGCGAAGCCACGGCGGCCAACCTGGCGGCGCATTTCGGCTCGCTGGACGCGCTACGAGCGGCGGACGTCGAAGCGTTAAAACTGGTGCCGGACGTGGGCGAAGTGGTGGCGAAGCACGTGGTCAACTTCTTTGCCGAAGCGCTGAATCAGCGGGTGATTGATGAACTGGTCAGCCCGGAAATCGGCATTAACTGGCCGGCGCCGGTGGTGGTGGCGGCAGAAGAGATAGACAGCCCGTTTGCCGGTAAAACCGTGGTGCTGACCGGTTCGCTGAGTCAGCTGTCGCGTGATGAAGCCAAAGATCGCCTGACGGCGCTGGGGGCTAAAGTAAGCGGCAGCGTATCGAAGAAAACCGATCTGGTGATCGCCGGCGAAGCCGCCGGCTCCAAGCTGGTTAAAGCACAGGAGCTGGGCATCGAAGTGATCGACGAAGCGGAAATGATCCGCCTGCTGGGTGACTGATGGAAAAGGAAAACCTGATTGAAATCGCCAATACGGTGATGCCTTTTGGCAAATACCAGGGGCGGGTGCTGATTGATTTGCCGGAAGAGTATCTGCTGTGGTTTGCCCGTAAGGGCGAGTTTCCCAAAGGCAAACTGGGCATGCTGATGGAGATGACGCTGGCGCTGAAAATTGAAGGATTGGACGCGCTGGTGAAGCCGCTGAAACACGGTTGACTGACGACGGGGACGCAGATGCGTCCCCGTTGCTTTTTCAGAGGGCTTTCACCTGCGATGCCTGCTGCTGCCGCAGCTGTTTTTGCTGATAGCGCCGAGCCAGCATCGCGCAGGTCATCAGTTGCACCTGATGGAACACCATTAACGGCAGCACCATCACCCCGACGCTGGCGGCCGGAAACAGAATATTGGCCATCGGGATGCCGTTCGCCAGGCTCTTTTTCGAGCCGCAGAACACGATAGTGATCTCATCCGCTTTATTGAACCCCAGCCAGCGCGCCATCTGAATATTGATCAACAGCACAACGGCCAGCAGCGCCAGGCTGACGAGCAGAATAAACAGCAGCGCCTTCCATCCCACCTGATGCCAGATGCCGTGGGTCACCGCTTCGCTGAAGGCGGCGTATACCACCAGCAGAATTGATGTCTGGTCGGTTTTGCCAATCCATTTCCGGTGGCGGTCAATCCATTTGCCGATCAGCGGCCGCGCCAGGTGGCCGGCGATAAACGGCACCAGCAGTTGCAGCACGATACTGCCGACCTGCTGCAGGCCGCCGGTTTCGCCATGCACGTTCAACAGCAGGCCGACCAGCAGCGGCGAAACGAAGATGCCCAGCAGGCTTGAGGCTGAGGCGCTGCATACCGCCGCCGCCACATTGCCGCCGGCCAGCGAGGTAAAGGCGATGGCGGACTGCACCGTCGCGGGCAAAATGCACAGATAGATAAAGCCGTTATACAGTTCCGGACTGACGGCCACCGGCGACCACCACTTAAACAGCACGCCGAGCAGCGGGAAAATGATAAAGGTGCTGAACATCACCCACAGATGCAGCCGCCAGTTATTGCTGCCGGCGAGAATCGCCTCGCGCGACAGTTTGGCGCCGTGCATAAAAAACAGCAGGGCGATGGCGGCGACGGTCAGGGTATTCAGCCAGCCGACCGCCACGCCGCGTGCCGGCAAAAACGAAGCTAACAGCACGGTGGCGAGCAGCGTCAGGGTAAAACGGTCGGGGAGAAATTTCATATGGCTAAACTCGTACGGGAAAATAATAGGAATAGTGTGGCGCGCCGGAATATAATAATAAAATTGATTTATTTAATTTATATATGAATAAAAATCATGAACTACTCCCTGAAGCAACTGCGCGTATTTGTTGCCATTGCGCGCCACGGCAGTTTTAGCCGCGCCGGCGAAGCGATAGGGCTGACGCAGTCGGCGGTCAGCCACAGCGTTAAAGAGCTGGAGGCGGAAATCGGCGTGCGCCTGCTGGACCGCACCACCCGCGAAGTGTTGCTGACCGACGCGGGGCGCCGGCTGGCTAACCGCGTCGAACGTTTGCTGGATGAGCTGCAGGCGTCGCTGTTGGACGCGCGCAGCTTTGGCGTGCAGCGCAGCGGCACCGTGCGGGTGGCTTCCAGCCAGACCATTTCGGCACACCTGATGCCGCAGTGCATCGCCGCCGGCGAGCGGCAGTATCCGGACATCCGTATCCTGCTGCGCGATCAGGCGCAGCAGTGGGTGCTGAACAGCATCCGCAACGCCGAGGTGGACTTCGGCATCGTGGTCGATCCGGTGCAGGCGATCGATCTGGATTGTGAACCGATCCTGCATGAGCCGTTTTTACTGCTGTGCCGGGACGATCATCCGTTTGCCGATCTGCCGCAGGTGCATTGGTCGGCGCTGAGCGGCAGCCGGCTGGTGTTGCAGGATTATGCCTCCGGCAGCCGGCAGTTGATCGACAGCGCGCTGCGTCAGCAGGGCGTGGAAGCGGAGGTGGTGCAGGAGATCGGCCATCCGGCCACGCTGTTTCCGATGGTGGCCGCGGGCATCGGCATCAGCATCTTCCCGGCGCTGGCGTTGCCGCTGCCGGAGGGCGGTCAGCTGAGGGTGAAGCGGCTGCAGCCGGAGATCCACCGCGCCCTGATGCTGGTGCGGCGCAAGAACCGTTCGCTGTCGCCGGCGGCGGAGGCGGTCTGGCAGGTCGTGCGGGAACAGGCGGCGCTGTTGCAACAGCAGCGTCAACAACGGCCGGCCGGCTGACTCAGATATAGACGTCCAACGCGTTGTACGGCGTAGGGCGGTTGACGCCGTCGGCCGTTTTCGCGTGTTCTAACTGCTGTTTTTCCATCTCTTCTTTGCGGATGCGCGCGATCTCGGCCTGCAGCATGGCGATACGCGCCTGGAGCAGCTGTTTTTGCTGTTCGATCTGTTTAGCATCGCCGTCTGAGTCTTTCAGCTCCAGCAGCTGTTGCTGTAAATCCTGAATTTGCTGCTGCAACGCCTTGATACGCGCCGGCGCGCCGTGCTCAACGGGCGCTGCGGGCTGGTTGCCATCGTTCTTCTTCGCTTTGCCGGCGTTGGGATGGGTGTCCAGCGGCGTGGCCATCAGCAGCTGGCCGGCGTTGCCCGGTGCGCTGGCGAGGCGGCCGACCGCCGGCAGGGCCGGTTTGAGTACTGCGGACGTGATGATGCTGTTTATCATATCGCGGTTCCTGAGTCGGGTGATCTCTCACTCTTATCGGCAGGGTGCGCGCAAACTTTAGACAGCAGACTGTCGCAGTTGCGGCCAGCGCTGCAACCAGCCTTTGTCGGCAACACGCTGCTGATAGGCGGCGAAATTGGCGCTTTTGGCGTTGAAGGTAATGCTGTCGGCGAACAGCGCCTGCAGGCCGAAGGGGGCGACCAGCGTAATGCTGTCGTCGGCGTTGAGCCGTGCGCCGACCGCCGTTTCGATCTCTGTCCAGTAACTGATGGCGTCTTCACTGCTGCGGTAGGGCGCGCGCCCGGCGCGCAGGTGCATCCGCGCCTGATTTTTCACCGACCAGGGCTGCGGCAACCACTCCCGCAGGCGCGCCTCCAGCATGCGATCGCGTTCGGGCTGGGTGCGCTGCGGATCAAAATGGATCACGTCGATATCGTTCAGCGGCGTCGGCTGCGCATAGTCGTGCCGCCGATCCCACACTAAATTGCGCACAAAACCGGCGCCGAGGCACCAGTCGCCCAGCCCCAGACGGCGCGCGGCGCGCAGGGCGTTGATGCGCGCTTCATCCTGTTGTAACCACTCAATAATCTGCTGCTCTGGCTGCATAAGCGCTCCTTGGTTGCGGCTACTGTACCCTGAAGCGGAAAAGGATGAAATGCGCGATGTCTCAGGCCCAGCTGGGCGGCTGGCCGATATATTGCTGCAGCAGCGTGGTGAAGGCCGCCAGCCTGGCGGAAACCTTGGCTACCGGGCGCAGCAGATAAATCCCTTGCTCCTCGCCACGCGGGTCGTCCATCAGCGGCAACAGCGCGCCGCTATGCACGTCCGGTCCTACCACCCAGTTGGGCAGGAAGGTGATGCCGATACCGCTGAGCGCCGCCAGCCGCTGGGCGGTGAAATCATCGCAGCGTAACGCCAGCTTGCAGCGGTTAAGCAGCGCGGCGTCAAGAATTTGCCCCCAGCAGGCCGGCTGCTGCTGATGTAAGCGCGCAATCAGCCGGTGCTGTGGCAGGTCGGCCAGCGTGCTCGGGCGTCCGTAGCGGGCGACATAGGCCGGGCTGGCGCACATCAGCCAGCGTTGGGTGGCGATGCGGCGGGCATACAGCGAGCTGTCTTTCTGCTCGCCGATACGCAGCGCGGCGTCGAGGGACTCCTGTTTGGGATCGGCGGGGCGCTCGGTGAAATCCAGCTCCACCGCCAACTGCGGATAGCGCTGCGCCAGTTCCGGCAGCAGCGGCAACAGGTAGGTTTTACCAAAGGTCGGCAGGCAACTGATGCGCAGCACGCCCTGCGGCACATCGCTGAGCGAGTGCAGTTCGGCGCGCAGGGTCAGCATATCGGCTTGCAGCGCTGCGGCGCGGCTCTGCAGCATTTTCCCGGCATCGGTCAGCTGTAAGCCGCGGGTCGAGCGGATAAACAGCGTCACCGCCAGCTGTTGCTCCAGCGTATCGATATGGCGCACCAGCGAAGAGGGCACCATGCCCAGCTTGCGGGCTGCGGCGGAGAAGCTGCCCAGTTGGGCGACTTCCAGAAAAATCGGCAAATGTTCGGCATAACGGGTGTCGTTCATCTTTGCATTATATGCAAAAGCGTTTCTTATGAATATAGGGTTCTCAGCGCTGCGGCTTAATCCTACTATTTTTAAGGAGATAATGCGGGTTTCCGACACGTTATCGCCGATAAATTAAGAGAAAATGTAAAAATATTACTGTTGTCATAACTTGTTACGTGGTTGTGGCGGATAGCTTCCGGCAACCCTTTTTTTGCTTCAACGCCAGAAAACGTTTTTATCACGGCGGAATCAGAGAGACTAAAGGTTAGAAATGTTAATCATTTGTTTCTCCCAACGTGGTGTCGACCCCAGAGGTCGATTTTTTGTTGCCGGTAGCTGAATCGTTACAACGCGAAGCGGGCTGAGCAGCATAGTTGAACGCGCGGACGCCGTATGTCCGCGCTGGTGGAGGAGTATTGCATGAACCAGAACCACGGGTGTTCCTGTGCGCAGCATTTGGCACAGGGTTTTGCCAGCCAGTCGGCGGCAACCGGTGAAGGGGAGATTTACCAGATTTCGCTGATGAGCGCGCTGATCGGCGGGGTATACGAGGGAGACGTCACCATCGCCGAACTGCTGCGCCACGGTGATTTCGGCCTGGGAACCTTCAACCATCTTGACGGCGAACTGATCGCCTTTGACCAGGAAATTCATCAGCTGCGCGCCGACGGCAGCGCACGCCCGGCGCAGCAGGATCAAAAAACGCCGTTTGCCGTAGTGACCTTTTTCAAGCCCAGCGTCACGCAGCATTTCGACCGTCCTATCACCAAAGCTCAACTGCACCAGTGCATCGACGAACAGGTGGCCTCGCCCAATCTGTTTTGCGCGCTGCGCGTCGACGGCGAGTTCAGCCATGTGGAAACCCGCACCGTACCGCGTCAGGAACGCCCCTACAAGCCGATGCTGGAGGCGATAGAAGCACAGCCGACCTTCGCCTTTACGCGGCGCTGCGGCACGCTGGTGGGCTTCCGCTCGCCGGATTATATGCAGGGCATCGGCGTGGCCGGCTATCACGAACATTTTGTCACCGACGACCGTAACGGCGGCGGCCACGTGCTGGATTATCAGCTGGAGCAGGGTCGTCTGCAGTTTGGCGTCATCACGCGTCTCAACCTTCAATTGCCGCACGATGCGGATTTTCTGCGCACCAACCTCTGCCCGGAGGATTTGGACAGCGCCATTCGTTCTGCCGAAGGCTAAACAGGCCTGCGCCATGCGTGTCGTGGCGCAATAACGGCGGTCGATTTTTTTACTTTATGAGGTGGAACCATGAAACAGCTTAATACGGATGAAAACTGGCAATGCGGCGCCGATTTGGTGGTGAAAAATCTGGAAGCACAGGGGGTAAAGCACGTGTTCGGCATCCCCGGGGCAAAAATCGACCGGGTGTTTGATTCGCTGGAGGATGCGCCGTCGATTGAGACCGTGGTGGTGCGTCACGAGGCCAACGCCGCCTTTATGGCGGCGGCGGTCGGCCGCCTGACCGGTAAGGCTGGGGTGGCGCTGGTGACGTCCGGCCCCGGCAGCTCCAACCTGATCACCGGTCTGGCGACCGCCACCTCGGAAGGCGATGCGGTGGTGGCGCTGGGCGGGGCGGTGAAACGTGCCGATAACCTCAAGCAGACCCACCAGAGTATGGATACCGTCAGCATGTTCCGCCCGGTGACCAAATATTGCGCTGAAGTACACGCCGGTTCGGCGATTTCTGAGGTGATCGCCAATGCTTTCCGCAGCGCCGAGTTCGGCCGTCCGGGGGCGTCTTTTATCAGTCTGCCGATGGATATCGTCAATGAACCGGTAAGCGCGCCGGTGCTGGCCGGCTGCCCCGCACCGCGCATGGGCGCCGCGGCCAGCGACGATATTCAGCGGGCGGCGGCGCTGATTCAGCAGGCCGCCTGCCCGGTGCTGCTGCTGGGGCTGCAGGCCAGCCGGCCGGAAAACAGCGAGGCGGTACGTCAGCTGCTGTACCGTACGCAGATGCCGGTGGTCGGCACCTATCAGGCGGCCGGGGCGATTGACGTTAATCATTTCGCCCGTTTCGCCGGCCGCGTCGGCCTGTTCAATAACCAACCGGCGGATCAGCTGCTGCAAAAGGCCGATCTGGTGGTCAGCGTCGGCTACGGGCCGATTGAGTACGATCCGTGTATGTGGAACGGCGCGCGTCATCTTAAGCTGGTGCATATCGACGTGCAGCCGGCGGAGATCGACTGCTGTTACCGACCGGACGTCGAACTGGTGGGTAATATCAGCGCCACCATTCAGGCGCTCGGCGATAGCCTGCCGGGGCGGCTGACCATACCAACGGAGGTGGAAACCATTCTGGCCGATCTGAGCCGTCAGCGCAGCGAGCTGGCCGAGCGTGCGGCGCGGCGCGGCGGCATGCCGATTCATCCGCTGCGCATCGTGAAGGAGCTGCAGGATATCGTCAGCGATGACGTGACGCTGTGCGTGGATATGGGCAGCTTCCATATCTGGATCGCCCGCTACCTGTACAGCTTCCGCGCGCGTCAGCTGCTGATTTCCAACGGCCAGCAAACCATGGGCGTGGCGCTGCCGTGGGCCATCGGTGCGGCGCTGGTGCGGCCGGGGGATAAGGTGGTGTCGATTTCCGGCGACGGCGGCTTTATGCAGTCGAGCATGGAGCTGGAAACCGCGGTGCGGCTGAAAACCAACATCGTGCACGTTATCTGGGTGGATAACGCCTATAACATGGTGGAAATGCAGGAGGTGAACAAGTACCAGCGCAAATCCGGCGTGTCATTCGGGCCGATTGATTTTAAAGCCTACGCCGAATCCTGCGGCGCGGTGGGCTTCGCCGTCCAGTCGGTGGAGGAGCTGCGGCCGATACTGCGTAAGGCGATGGAGATTCAGGGGCCGGTGGTGGTGGCGATCCCGGTGGATTACGCCGATAACTACAAGCTGATGGCGCAGATGAATTTCAGCCAGATGATTTAAGCGGACTTCTTTACCTGATAGAAAACGCGCCCTGGAGGGCGTTGATAATAAAAAACCGGTCAACATGCTGACCGGTTTTTTTATGGCAGTGCCGGGGGTGGATGTTTTCATCCCGGCGTTACCCGCTATCAGAAGTGGGTGTTGATGCTCATATAGAAGGTACGGCCCGGTTCGTTGTAGGTAGCCGCCCCGGCGCCGGCAATATTGACCGCGCCGGTGGTCGGGTTGCCGACGTTCTGCGCGTTGCCGGCGCGGAACTGGCGTTTGTCGAACAGGTTGTCTACCCCGGCGGTCATGCTGACGTTTTTGCTGACGTCGTAGGTGGCGCTGAGGCCGACGATGGCGTACGGGCTGACTTCACGTCTTTCACTGCCGCTGGTGGCTTCCCCTTTGTAGTTGTACTTCTTCGGCTTCTGACGGCCGTACCAGGTCAGGGTGCTTTGCATCGACAGGTCCTGCGTCGCCTGCCAGCTCAGGGTGGAGTTGAGCGTGAACTTGGGAATAACCGACAGGTAATCGTCGGTGGTCTTATTCTTGTTCTCGATCATATAGGTCAGGTTGTTGGTCCAGGAGACCGTTTCGCTGACCGGCACGTTCAGCGACCCTTCCAGACCCTGCACCACCGCCTTAGGCACGTTCTCCCAGCGATAGATATCGGTTTTACCGTTGCTGGTCTGGCTGACAGGCGTGTAGCCGGCTTCGATCTTGTTGCGGTAGTCGTTGCGGAAGTAAGTGACGCCGGCCAGCCAGCCGTCGTTGTGGAACTCCAGCCCGATTTCTTTGTTAACGCTGGTTTCTGCCTTCAGATCGTCGTTGCCCATCAGGTAGCAGCCGACGCCGCTGGAGCTGTTGGCGCAGCCCTGGCCTTTGCTGTACAGGATATAGTTCGGGTTGGTCTGGAACAGGTTCGGCGCTTTATAGGCGCGGGCGATGCCCATCTTCAGGGTGAAGTATTCACCCAGCTCCTGCGACAGATTCAGCGACGGGCTCCAGTTATCGCCGGACACCGAGTGGTGATCGTAGCGCATGCCCGGCGTCAGCATGGTGGTGTCGGTGAGCTCAATATTATCTTCGGCAAACAGCGAGAAAATACGCGCGGACGAGTAGGGGCTGCGATCCGAACTGGAGAGACCGTCGATATCGCCGCCCTGCAGCGCCTGGCTGACGATTGAACTGCTCTTCATCTTCTGCTGGTTCCATTCGGCGCCCAGCGTGGCGGTTTGCGGCACCCACATTTCAAACGGCACGCTGACTTCGCTGTGCAGCAGGATATCGTCCAGATCGGTATCGTTAAAGCCGGCGTCTTTCTCGTTGAAAATCCCTTCGGTGCCCCCGGCCAGCCCTTCGTTCATCCGCGAGTTGCGGGTGTTTTCGTATTGCACATAGTTATTGGTGCTGACGCCGTTGTCCCAGGCGCCCTGATAACGTAAGGCGTAGGTTTCGCGGTACATACGGTTGGTCTCTTTACCGTACATATCCTTCACCAGGTCATTGCTGTTGGTGTTCTGGGTATCGCCGGCGTACAGGTTGCCCTGACGGCCGTAGCCATATTCGAACTCCAGCGATTGCAGATGGGCGAAATCCCAGTGCAGCAGGCCGTTGATGTTTTTGTCGATCACCCCTTCGCGACCGGCCGGCAGGCTGTCGGCATAGGCGCCGTAGCGGTCGGACTGATGACCCTGGTTGATATATTGGGAATCCGCCTGGGTTTTGCTGTAGCCGCCGAACAGGCGGAAGCTCAGGGTATCGGTTAACGGCCCGGCCAGGCTGAAGTCGGTGCGTTTGGTGGCGCCTTCCTCTTTATGCTGCGGAATGTTGTAGTAGGCATTCAGCGAGCCGTGCAGTTCTTTGGTCTGTTTCTTGGTGATGATATTGACCACGCCGCCGGCGGCGCCGCTGCCGTAGCGGGCGGCGGCCGGGCCGCGCAGCACTTCGATGCGCTCAATCATTTCCGGCGGCACCCAGGCGGTATCGCCGCGGGTATCGCGTTCGCCGCGCCAGCCCTGACGCACCGAGTTGCGGCTGCTGGCCGGCATACCGTCGATCAGAACCAGCGTGTTTTCCGGCCCCATGCCGCGGATATCCAGCTGGCGGTTGTTGCCGCGCTGGCCGCTGGTGGAGTTGCCGGTCAGGTTGACGCCG
The DNA here is from genome assembly GCF_014298095.1 of Serratia sp. JUb9. NCBI lineage: Bacteria > Pseudomonadati > Pseudomonadota > Gammaproteobacteria > Enterobacterales > Yersiniaceae > Serratia > Serratia sp. JUb9. Next base: position 1,495,418 of record NZ_CP060416.1, read on the forward strand.
GGCATGGTGCGGATCAGTTCGCTGATATCGCGCGCCGGCGGGCGCTTTTTGATTTCGTCGGCGGTGATGGTGGAGACGCCGGGCGCCTGCAGGTTCTGCTTGGCGGCGGTCACCAGGATGGTGTCTTCGGCCGGTTTTGCTGGTTTTTTATCGTCAGCGGCGGCGGTGTTTTCCGCGTTTGAGGGGGTATCCGTTTGCTGTGCGGCGTGTGCCAAAGTGGACGCGCCTAAACCCAGGCCGATAAAGGTAGCCAGAGAATAACGAGAAAGTGTGCGATTCATTGTGATTTCCTGCCGTTTTGCCATCCCTGCGGCGTAGCTCATGCCGGCAGGGCAGCCGGTTGTCGTTTTTTATGTCGTCAATGATTCATGGATAGAATAAGCCGGAGACGCGCCCGGCATTCGACCCGTTACTAATAATCGGCATCCGTCCCCGATGAAGAATACCGACCCTGTTTGTGGGCCCGTACACACTATTGCAAATGAAAATAATTATCAATAGTATTCGATTTACCGTGTCTATATATGCGGTAGGGCAGCCGGATATTTTCCGTGCGCACAGCGTGTTATGCCAACTACCAGGTGAGTGGGTGTTTTGAAAACTGAACAACAGCCAACAAGCAGTACGTTATTAACAAGCAAGCACGTCGGGAGCCATGGCTGGTGGCTGGAGATTGCCCGGCGCGGCACGCCGTTGGTGGAACCGACCGACAACGGCCGCTGGAAGGTGACCTTCCTCTGGCGCGATCCGCAGGGGTGCGAACTGACGTCCGCCTATAAGCGCGTCTGGATCAACATTAATTGCCTGACCGACCACCATCAGCCGAATCCGCCGCAGAGTCTGCAGCGTCTGAGCGGCAGCGATGTGTGGTACTGGCAAACTGAACTGAACGCCGACTGGCGCGGCAGTTACTGCTTTATTCCCAGCATGGACGACCGTCCGCTGCGCGTCGACGGGGCCGATGCCCACGCCAATATGCATGCGCGGCGCCATTGGTGGCATCAGGTGTTCGCCAGCGCGACGCACGATCTGTTGAACCCTTACCGCTCCTGGCCGGCCGCCGGCGGTAATATTGTCTCCGGGCTGCATATGCCGGAAGCGCCGCCGCAGCCTGCCTGGCATGATTTTGACAACTATGAGGTTGCCAGCGGCCGCTGCATTCCGCCGGCGCCGGCGCGTCTGCAGCAGCATACCTGGCACAGCGAGCGGCTCGGCAACAGCCGCAAAGTGTGGGTGTACACCACCGGCGACGGCGATCCGACGCAGCGACCGCTGGCGATTCTGCTCGACGGCCAGTTCTGGGCACAGCAGATGCCGGTGTGGGATCCGCTGATGCAGATGACCCGTGCAGGCCAGTTGCCGGCAGCGGTGTATGTGCTGATCGATATTATCGATTTGAAACATCGCGCCCAGGAGCTGAGCTGTAACCCCGATTTCTGGCTGGCGCTGCAGGAAGAGCTGCTGCCGCAGTTGGCGGAGTGGGCGCCGCACAGCGCCGAGGCTGCGCGCACCGTGGTGGCCGGACAAAGTTTTGGCGGCCTCTCCGCGTTGTATGCCGGGTTGAACTGGCCGCAGCGTTTCGGCGCGGTAATCGCCCAGTCCGGTTCTTACTGGTGGCCGCGGCGCGATATGCTGCAACTGCCGACCCCGCCAGAGGACGCCTGCTGGCTGCAGCGTCAGGTAGAGCAGGGATTGGGCAGCCACGGCGCGCTGAAGGTGTTTATGGAAGCCGGCATGCATGAGCCGTTGGTGCATCGGGTCAGCGGCCAGATGGCGACGCTGCTCAGCCAGCGCGGACATCGGGTGCACTATCGGGCGGTCGAAGGCGGCCATGATGCGTTGTGCTGGCGCGGCGGCCTGCTGGATGGCCTGCAGGCGCTGTGGCAGCCTGATTTTGTCACCGCCCACCAAACCACGCCGGTTGCCGATCCCCGTCTGATTCAAGGAGCCCGCGATGGACATGCCGAACCCGTTTGACGACCCGCAGCAGCGCTGCCTGATTCTGTGCAACGGGCAGCAGCAGTACAGCCTGTGGCCTGACTTCAGTCCGGCACCGGACGGCTGGCGTACGGTGTTCGGCCCGGCAGAACGCGCCGAATGCGTCGGCTGGCTGGAAACGCACTGGCGGGACATGCGGCCCGCCGCGCAGCGTGAGCAACAATGATGACTGGAGCAAGTACGGTGTCAGAAAATTCTAATTTAGCGGCGGATTATCAGGCATGCCCGGAGATGCCGCTGGTTGCGGCGCAGCCCGGCATCTGGGTCGCCGATCAAATTTCGCCGCACGGCAATGCCTATGCGGTGGCGCATTATATTGAACTGAATGGCGCGTTGGACAAAGAGTGCCTGCTGCGCGCCATCGGCCTGGGATTGTCCGAGGCCGATACCCTGCGCCTGCGCTTTGAAGAGCGCGACGGCGTGCCGCTGCAGTGGCTGGATGCAGAGTGTGCCATCCACGCGGCGGAATATCTCGATTTTACCGACTCGGCGGACGCCGAAGCCGCGGCGACGGCGCTGATGGACATCGATCTCAACGGCGAGCTGCGTGTCAGCAGCGGAAACCCGCTGTACCGCAACGTGCTGATGCGCGTGGCGGACGATCGTTGGTTCTGGTATCAGCGCTATCACCATATGCTGGTCGATGGCTTCAGCTTTACCGCCATTACCCGTCGTGTCGCCCACATTTACAGCCGGCTGCGCCGCGGCGAAACGCCGGATCCGACGCCGTTCAGCGCATTTAGCGACGTAGTGGCCGAATATCAGGCGTATCAACAGTCCGCCGGCTGGCAGCGGGATGCTGGTTATTGGCGCGACAAGGCAGCCCAGCTGCCGCCGCCGGCGACCCTCAGCCCGCAGCCGCTGGCCGGGCAGGCGGCGACCACGCGCATTCATCGCCTGAGCCAGCACTGTTCGGCGGCCGATTTCGCGCCGCTGGCGGCGCTTGGCCGCCAGCATCAGCTCAACGCCGCCGATATGGCGATCGCGCTGCTGGCGCTGTGGGTGTCGCGCCTGAGCGGCCAGCCGCACTTCAGCGTCGGCTTTATCTTTATGCGCCGTACCGGCTCCGCCGCGCTGTGCGCCACCGGGCCGGTGATTAACGTCTTGCCGATGGAGATGCAGGTAGATCCGCAGGCGACGTTGGCGGAGGTGGCGCTCACGCTCAGCCGTGAGCTGAAGAAGGTGCGCCGCCATCAGCGTTATGATGCCGAGCAGGTGCAGCGCGATCTGGGACGCATTGGCGATGCCGAGCCGCTGTACGGCACGGTATTCAATTTTAAAATGTTTGATTACCAGCTGGATTTTGACGGTATTGCCGGCATTACCCACGACCTGGCCTCCGGGCCGGTGCGCGATCTGGAAATTGCGCTGTTTATCGGCGACGACGGCCAGCTGAAGGTAGAACTGCTGGCCAATGCCGAGCGTTATCAGCGCGATGAACTGGCGGCCCATCTGCAGCGTTTGCCGCTGTTGCTGAGCCAGTTTACCGCCCGGCCGCAGCTGCCGGTGGGGGAAGCCGATATGCTGACCGCCGCTGACCATGCGCTGTTGGAGCAGGTGAATGATTCTGCCCACCCGGTGGCGCCGCAGACGCTGAGCGGCCTGCTGGCGCAGCAGGCGCAGCGCACGCCGGACGCGCCGGCGCTGTCCGATGCGCATTTCCGCTTTACCTACCGCGAGACCCGCGAACAGGTGAGCGCGCTGGCGCGCCAGCTGACCGTACAGGGCGTGCGGCCGGGCGATATCGTTGCCGTGGCGCTGCCGCGTTCGGTATTCCTGTCGCTGGCGCTGATGGCGATTGTTGAAGCCGGCGCCGCCTATCTGCCGCTGGATACCGGTTATCCCGATGAGCGTCTGACGATGATGCTGGAAGACGCCACACCGCGGCTGATTATCACTGAATCGTCGCAGCAGGCGCGTTTTGCCGGACAGGGCGATATCCTGCTGTTCGATGCGCCGCTGGCCGCCGACCATGCCGCGCAGGTCGAGGTGACGGGGCCGACGCCGCACCATCCGGCCTATATTATTTTCACTTCCGGCTCCACCGGCCGGCCGAAAGGGGTACTGGTCGGCCATCAGGCGATCGTTAACCGCCTGCTGTGGATGCAGGACCACTATCCGCTGAATGCGCAAGACGTGGTGCTGCAGAAAACGCCGTGCAGTTTCGACGTGTCGGTCTGGGAGTTCTTCTGGCCGCTGATCGTCGGCGCGCAGCTGGTGATGGCTCCGCCGGAAGCGCACCGTGACCCGCAGCAGCTGCAGCAGTTGATCGCCCGCCACCGCGTGACCACCATGCACTTTGTGCCGTCGATGCTGGCGGCGTTTGTCAGCGCGCTGGAAGGGCCGGAAGCGGTTGAACAGTGCGCCAGCCTGCGCCGGGTATTCTGCAGCGGCGAAGCGCTGCCGGCCGAGCTGTGCCGTCAGTGGCAGAGCCGCACCGCGGTGCCGTTGCACAACCTGTATGGCCCGACGGAGGCCGCGGTGGACGTGACCTGGCATCCGGCCTGGGGTGAGGCGCTGGCGGCGGTAACCGGCGCCAACGTACCGATTGGCCTGCCGGTGTGGAATACCGGGCTGCGTATTCTTGATGCGCGTCTGCGCCCGGTGCCGCCGGGCGTTGCCGGGGATCTGTACCTGACCGGGGTTCAGCTGGCGCACGGCTATCTGGGGCGGCCGGAGCTGACCGCCAGCCGTTTTGTCGCCGACCCGTTCGGCGACGGCGGGCGGATGTACCGCACCGGCGACGTGGCGCGCTGGCTGCCCGACGGGGCGGTGGAATATCTGGGGCGCAGCGACGATCAGCTGAAGATCCGCGGGCAGCGCATCGAACTGAGCGAGATCGATCACGCGCTGCTGTCGCTGCCGGGCGTGCAGCAGGCGGTGACCCATGCGCTGGTGCTGACCGGTACGCCGACGGACGCCGGCGGCGACGCGCGCCAGCTGGTGGGCTATCTGGTGCCGCAGGCGGGGGTGACGCTGGATCTGACGGCGCTGCGCGCTGCGCTGGCCGACCGCCTGCCGCCGCACATGGTGCCGGTCGCGCTGGTGGAGATGGCGGAGCTGCCGCTCAGCGCCAACGGCAAACTGGATCGTAAAGCCCTGCCGCAGCCGCAAAGCGGCACGCGCAGCGCCGGCCGTGAACCGCTGCCCGGGCTGGAAAGCGAGATCGCCGCGGTGTTCGCCCGTCTGCTGCAGCGTGAGCAGGTGTTTGCCGACGACGACTTCTTCGCCCTGGGCGGCCATTCACTGCTGGCGATGCGTCTGGCGGCGGAACTGCGCCGCGATCTGGATAAGGCAGTTTCAGTCGGACAGGTGATGGTGGCGTCGAAGGTGGAACAGCTGGCGGCGCTGCTGGCGGAGGAGCGTACGCAGGAAGAGGCCGACCGCTGCGGCTTCGACAGCGTGCTGCCGCTGCGCACTACCGACGGCCCGACGCTGTTCTGCCTGCATCCGGCCTCCGGTTTCTCCTGGCAGTTCAGCGTATTGCCGCGCTATATCGATCAGCACTGGTCGCTGGTGGGCATTCAGTCGCCGCGCCCTGACGGCCCGCTGGCGCTGAGCGAAGATATGGATCAGGTATGCGAGGCGCATCTGGCGACGGTATTGTCGGTACAGCCGCACGGCCCGTACCACTTCATCGGTTATTCGCTGGGCGGCACGCTGGCGCAGGGCATTGCCGCCCGGCTGCAGGCGCGCGGTGAAGAGGTGGCGTTCCTCGGACTGTTGGATACCTATCCGCCGGAAACGCAGAACTGGGACGTGATGCTGGACGATAACGTGCTGAAAGAAGTGCAGCGCGAACGCGAACAGTTCCTGGCGGTGTCGGAAGATACGCTGGACCCGGCGCTGGGTGAGACCCGCACGGCGATGTTCGACAATATTGAAGCCAACTACGCCGACTCGGTGCGCTTGCTGTCCCGTACCCATACCGCCAACTTCCGTGGTCAGGCGACGCTGTTTGTCGCCAAACGCACGCTGCAGGAAGGGATGGACGTGCAGCAGACCTGGGCGGAATATGTTGATGCGTTGCAGGTACACGAGCTGGACTGCGCGCATGTGGACATCGTATCGCCGGCATCGTTCAAGGTGCTGGGGCCGCTGTTGAACCGTATCTTGCGTACGCTGTAGGCGGGCAGGGCGCGTTGCGCCCGATGATGAGGCATTAAAAAGGCGCGTAAGCGCCTTTTTTATCGTTAATCGGTGTCAGTCCGATGGGGAATCGGCATGCACATGCCGATGCAGCACGGGATTATCTGCAGCCGTAGTGCCGGAAGGCGGGCCGGACGCTTCAATAACCGGGTTATTGGATGGCTGGTCCTGTTCTGACTGAACCGAGCGGACCAGGCGGTTGAGCGCCAGGGCCCGGCGCTCGGCGATCGGACGTTTAGTGTTGAGCATCTGCATTTCCCTCGCTTGTCTGCTGTCTGAAAATTGGACAAATTTTACCATGAGCTTGCTGCGAACCCAACGTCAGCGCGAGTAGTTTTCAATATAGGCTTCCAGTGCGCTAAAACGCGTAACGCAGTCCATACTGCCGGGAATCTGCCGGAAGTCGGCATGGGATAAGTAGTAGCGAAGCGTATGCGGATTAATCGCTTGGCGGATGGTTATGCGCAGCGTTTTTTCATCACAGCCGCAGCGTGCTATCAGCCCGAGCGCATAGAAATATAAGGTATACAAAACGTACTTAAACATTTTGCCGTGGAGCGGGTGCCGTGCGTTATCCGTCACAAAGTTTTCAAGGGCAGTGACTTCGAGAGTATTGAAGTGAACATCGTAGATATACAGGCAAATGCCGGCAGGCTGCGTAGGGTCCGTTTGTAGTTTGAAGGCAAAATCAAAGCCTCCCTGGTGGCGGTAACGCATGGTGCGGTCGTCAAAGCGTGATACTAAATGGTGCCAGTTGAGTCTGAGCCGATGCATATTGTGGTGTAGCCAGCTTTCATCGGCGCGTTGAACAGCCGTGATGGTCAACCCGCCGGCAATTAACACCGTACTCATATCGGCCAGAGCCTGACGAATGATTTCTTTATGCGTTGTTGCAGAAAGCGGCCTCTGCCGGGGCGGGCATTGGCCGTTGACGATATCTTCCATGATTTAATGCCTTTGATCCGTGGTTCCCGGTAGGTTAACGACGGGTCTGGGGGACGGCAAACGGCGATGTTTAAATCAGGAAGGCCGATCGCAAAGTTCAGGGTTTACCCAGCGGCACCACCAGCGGCGTATGCGACACCGGATCGTCAATGATCATGCACTTCAGGCCGTACACCTCTTCGATCAGCTGCGGCGTGACGATATCTTTCGGCGCGCCTTCGGCGATCACCTTTCCGCCGCGCATGGCAATCAGATGGGTGGCGTAGCGGCAGGCGTGGTTCAGATCGTGCAGCACCACCACTAACGTATGGCCGCGCTCGCGGTTCAGCTGGCGCATCAGCTCCAGTAGTTCGATCTGGTGGGTGATATCCAGCCAGGTGGTCGGTTCGTCCAACAAGAGCAGCGGCGTTTGCTGCGCCAGCACCATGGCGATCCATACGCGCTGGCGCTGACCGCCGGAGAGCGTGTCGACCGCCTGTTCCGCCAGATCTGCCACGCCGGTGGCGCGCATCGCTTCTTCTACCGCCTGCTGATCCTCCTCCCGCCAGCGGCTGAACAGGCGCTGATGAGGATAGCGGCCACGGGCCACCAGATCGAACACGGTAATATCGCCGGGGGCGATCGACGTTTGCGGCAGCAGCCCGAGCTGGCGCGCCACCTCTTTGGTGGCGTAGTCGCGGATGGGTTTGTCATTCAGCCACACCTGGCCCTGCTGCGGCTGCATCAGGCGGCTGAGGGTACGCAACAGCGTCGACTTGCCGCAGGCGTTGGGGCCGATAATGACCGTCAGCTCGCCGTGCGGAATGGCGACGGACAGGTCGCTCGCCACGATTTTCTTGTCATAGCCCAGCGTCAGGTTTTCGGCGCGCAGCGGCGCGGACAGCGGCGTTACAGTATTCATTTTCTACGTGACTCACGGATTAATAGCCAAATCAGGTAAATACCGCCCAGGCAGACGGTCAGCACGCCGACCGGCAATTGATACGGTATAAACAGCCGCTGGGCGGCGACGTCGGCCGCCAGCAGCAGCAGGGCGCCGGTCAGCGCGGTCAGCAGCAGCACGTGGCGGTTGGCGCACAGGCGGCGGGCGATCTGCGGCGCCACCAGCGCGATAAAGGAGATCGGCCCGGCGACGGCGGTAGCTGCGGCGGTCAGCACCACGCCGAGCAGCAACAGCAGAACGCGCGATCGATCGACCGAAACGCCGAGCGCGCAGGCGGCGTCGTCGCCCATCTCCAGCAGACGCATGCGGCGCGACAGGCCGCACAACAGCAGCGTCGACAGCGCGATTGCCAGCAGCGCCGGCTGGCTTTTCGCCCAGGTGATGCCGTTCAGTGAACCGGCGCTCCACAGGCCGGCGGTCATCGATGCCTCCAGCGACGCGCTGACGATCATCCAGGTATTGGCGCCCATCAGCAGCGCGCGTACCGCGATGCCGACGATAATCAGGCGAAAGGCGTCAACGCCGTTACGCCAGGCCAGCAGGTATACCAGCAGCGCGGTCAGCAGGCCGCCGGCCAGCGCGCCGCTGGTGATGCCGAGGATACTGCTGTTAAACAGCACTACGGCCACCAGTACACCGCTGTAGGCACCGGTATTGAAACCGATAACGTCGGGGCTGCCCAGCGGGTTGCGCAGCAGCGATTGGAATATCGCGCCGCTGATGCCGAGCGCCGCGCCCAGCAGCAGCGCCATCACCACGCGCGGCAGACGCCACTGGGTGACGATTACCGCCAGATTGGCGGGGCCTTCGCCGCGCAGGGCGTCAATCACCTGCGCAGCGCTCAAAGACAGCGTGCCGGCGCCGAGGGCATAGACGGCCAGTGCCGCGCAGGCGGCGGTGAGCAGCAGCACGGTCAGGGTGGCGCGCGACAGGCGGGCGGCGCGTTGCGGCGCGGACAACATGGCTGTATGGCTGGCCATCAGCGGCTCCTCCTGAACATATGACGCTGACGCACCAGCGCAATCAGCACCGGTGCGCCAATCAGCGCGGTGACGATGGAGACGCGCAGCTCGCCCGGCACCAGGAAACGGCCGACTAAATCGGCGCTGAGCAGCAGGATCGGCGTCAGCACCAGCGTCCAGGGTAAAATCCAGTGCAGTTCGGAGCCGGCCAGACGGCGGGCGATATGCGGCATCATCAGGCCGACGAAGGCGATTGGGCCGACGGCGGCGGTGGCGCCGCCGCACAGCAGGGTGATGGCCAGCAGGCCGAGCAGCTGCGTACGTACGATGCCGGTACCCAGCGCGGTGGCCAGATCGCTGCCCATGCTCAGGCTGTTGAGGGCTTTGGTCAGCCACAGGGCGATCAGCGTACCGAGGAGAATCGGCAGCGCGACGGTGCGCACCACCTGCATATTTTGGATATCCAGCGAGCCGGCCTGCCAGAAGCGCAGCTGGTCGAACACCTGCGGGTTAAGCAGAGAAATCCCGGTGGTCATGCCGTCCAGCACCGCGCCCAGCGCCACGCCCGCCAGCGTCAGGCGCACCGGATTCAGCGTGCTGCGCCCGAGCGCACCCACCAGCGCCACCAGCAGCGAGGCGCAGAGCGCACCGGCAAAGGCGAACCACAGATATTGATCGATGTCGGTGGCGCCGAACAGCGACATGCCCAGCACCACGGCGAAACCGGCGCCGGCGTTGACGCCGAGAATGCCCGGGTCAGCCAGCGGGTTGCGCGACAAGGTCTGCATCAGGGCGCCGGCCAGACCGAGCGCGATGCCGGCCAGCACGCCGATCAGCGTACGCGGCAGGCGGGCGTCGGTGATGATCACGCAGTCAACGCCGCTGCACTGGCCGTTTAATGCCTGCAGAACGGTGGAGAAGGGGATGGATTGGGCGCCCAGCGCCAGGCTGAGCGCCATCATCAGCAGCAGAATCAGTACGGCGAACAGTAGCGCGTAGAGCCGGCGGCGAAAGGCGCGCGTAGTACCTAAAAACAGAGTTTCCTGGGGCGCTGAAGCAGCGTGCGAGCAATTGTGTGTAAGCCGGAACATAACAGCCCATTATTCAATTGAATATTAATGATATTTATTATCATTATTGATTGTATTCATCTATGGTAGCATGAGTTGCTGCCCCATTGCAGTAGCAAGCGTGCAATTCCTTTATAAAGCTGTGGTGATAAAACACATGAGTAAGCCCTCGATTTTGCTTGATTTTGGTTTGTTAAAGACCAATCAGGCGTTCCGCGCCGTTTTCTGCGCGCGCTTTATCTCTATTCTGGCGCTGGGATTGATGGCGATTGCCATTCCGGTGCAGATCCAGGCGCTGACCGATTCGACGCTGCTGGTTGGTCTGGCGGTGACGCTGGCCGGCGGCGGCATGTTTGCCGGTCTGCTGATGGGCGGCGTCCTGGCCGACCGCTATGAGCGCCGTCGCCTGATCCTGTTTGCCCGCTCCACCTGCGGCGTCGGCTTTGTCGGCATGTGCCTCAATGCGGCGCTGCCGGAGCCGTCGCTGACGGCGATTTACCTGCTGGCGGTGTGGGACGGCTTCTTCGGTGCGGTGGGCGTCACGGCGCTGCTGGCGGCGACGCCGGCGCTGGTCGGCCGTGAAAATATCGTACAGGCCGGCGCCATCAGCATGCTGACGGTACGCTTTGGCTCGATTCTCTCACCGGCGGCGGGCGGTCTGCTGATCGCCCACGCCGGGGTGGCCTGGAACTACGGGCTGGCGGCGCTTGGCACGCTGCTGACGCTGGTGCCGTTGCTGCGTCTGCCGCAGCTGCCGCCGCCGGAGCAGCCGCGCGAACACCCGCTGAAGGCGCTGGCCGGCGGTTTCGCCTTCCTGTTCCAGAACAAAGTGATTGGCATGGTGGCGCTGATCGGCGCGCTGCTGACCATGGCCAGCGCGGTGCGCATCCTGTATCCGGCGCTGGCCGGCAGTTGGGGCGTTGACGCTTCGCAACTGGGCTTTATGTATGCCGCCGTGCCGCTGGGCGCCGCCCTCGGCGCCTTCACCAGCGGCCGGGTGGCGCAGGTGGTGCGGCCGGGCTGGATGATGCTGCTGACCGCCATCGCTGCCTTTATCGCCGTCGGCCTGTTTGGCCTGATGCCGTGGTACGGCCTGGCGCTGGCGTGTCTGGTGGCCTTTGGCTATCTGAGCGCGCTGAATTCCCTGCTGCAGTACGGGCTGATTCAGAACCTGACGCCGGATGCGTTCCTTGGCCGCATCAACGGCCTGTGGACCGCGCAGAACGTGGTGGGCGACGCGCTGGGCGCGCTGCTGCTGGGGGCGATGGGGGCGTTTATGCTGCCGGCCATGACCTCGACCGGCTTCGGCTTCGGTGCGGCGCTGCTGGGCGTGGTGCTGCTGTTGGTGATGGGCAGTTTGCGGCGGGTAACGCGCAGCGAGCCGGAGGCGACCCTCCAGCCCGCTGCGGCGCAGACTAGCGGGAAGTAAAGCGTTTTTCCAACAGCGTCAGCAGGTTGCTGGCGCTGTAGTAGTCCAGACGGAAGGTTTCGTTGCCGAGCGCATAGACCTGTTTATTTTGCACCGCCGGCAGCTGCGCCAGAAATTTATTATTCACCAGACGCTGTACGTCATTCTCGTCATTGGCGAACAGCAGCAGCGTCTGGCCATTCAGCCCCGCTGCCAGACTCTCTCCCGACAGTTGAATAATATCTTCACGCGAGCCTTGGCTGGTGCTGGTGTGCAGGTTGGCCGGCGGCTGCGCCAGGGTGAACCCCAGCTGCTGCAGCATTTTCCCCTGTGAGGATTCGCCGGTCCACAGGTTGGCGGCTTTGCCGTCCTGACGGAAAACCAGGGCGGAGACCGGCTGCGGCGGCAGCGTGATGTGCTGCTTCAGCGCCTGTTCGCGGGCGGCGAAGTCGGCGGTCAGTTTCTCGGCCTGGGCGTCGCGCCCGGTGGCATAACCCAGCTCTTTCGCCAGTTCCTGCCAGCTTTTATCGTCATAGTTGACCACCAGCACCGGCGCGATGACGGACAGCTGGTCATACAGCTGCAGCGCGGAGTCGCCGCCGGTGGCGGAAATCACAATCAGGTCCGGCGCTTCGCCGGCAATGCTTTCGGCATTGGGCTCGCCGACGTACAGACGTTTCACGCCGCGCTGTGTGGCGATCTTTCCCCATTGTAGGAAGAAGCCTTGCTTATCGGTAAAGCGCCCGTTGGGGTTGGTGGCGCCGCTGGCGATCACCGGGGCGTCAATCGCCAGCAGGGTGCCGGTCAGGGTCACGCTGGTGGAAACGATGTGCGTCGGGGGCTGCTTGAGGGTGACGGGGCCGTGGGAGGTTTCAATCGTGCGGGGCCACTGTGGGGAAGCCGCCTGTGCTGCTGAGATGGCCAATAACGCCAGCCCCAAAAGCAGGATCTTCTTCATCCGGGTAATCCTTGTTGGTGTCGTTGACGAGCCTGACTCGCCGTTAAATGCGAAAAGCTTAATGGTTATCATTTATCTAGAGAATACCACAACGTTTATACCATGATTATCAGGGTAAAGAAGTGTTTACGTTTATTGACATAGCCAGAGACGGAGGGTAATTTAGCGCCACGAAACACAAATGATAATCATTATTATATTGGTTATTATTGGCGAATAACAGAGGGCGTACCCATGGATACAGCCGTGAATGGTGCTCAGCAGAAGGCACCGCACGCGAAAGAGAACGAACAGGCGCAATTCGGTGTCGATCCGGCGTCAGGCTTCTTTTTCACATCACCTTTTCGCAGCCTGACGACGCAAGGGTGCTTTGCCACTATCACTCTGCCGGCCGCCGGCGGTGATGATATCAACGGCGAGTTTCAGCAGGCCGTGCGTCACGCCTTTGACGACGCGCGACTGGCCGGCATTAAAAAGCCGGTGCTGTGCGGCGCGATTCCGTTTGATACCCTCCAGCCGTCGTCGCTGTTTATTCCGCAGCATACCCAGTGGTTTGATCGCGAAGCCTTTATGGCGGCGCAGCCGGCGGCCGACGCCGACGGCCCGGAAATTGACGCCCTGAATGAACTGCCGGCGCAGGCGCCCTTTATGCAGATGGTCAGCGACGCCGTGGCGGCAACCGCCAGCGGTGAGCTGGATAAGGTGGTGCTGTCGCGCCTGCTGGAAATCGAAACCCGGCAGCCGGTCGACCGCCAGGCGCTGATGGCGCGCATTATCGCGCAGAACCCGAACGGTTTTCATTTCCATGTGCCGTTGGAAGACGGGGCGCTGCTGGGCGCCAGCCCGGAACTGCTGCTGCGTAAGTCCGGCGCGCAGTTCTATTCCAACCCGCTGGCCGGCTCCGCCCGACGCGACGCCAATCCGCAGCGCGACCGTGAGGTGAGCGAGCAGCTGCTGGCGTCGAGCAAAGATAACGTCGAGCACGATTTTGTCACCGAAGGTATGCGCCAGGTGCTGACCGGCCGCTGCCGCTACCTGAATATCCCGACGGCTCCCGAACTGCTGAGCACCACCACGCTGTGGCATCTGTCGACGCCGATCGACGGCGAAGTGGACTGCCGCCGGGAGAATGCGCTGTCGCTGGCCTGCCTGCTGCACCCTACGCCGGCGCTGTGCGGCACGCCGACGCTGAAAGCGCGCGATCTGATTGCCGAACTGGAGCCTTTTGACCGCGGCCTGTTCGGCGGCATCGTCGGCTGGTGCGACGCCGAAGGCAACGGCGAGTGGGTGGTCACCATCCGCTGCGGCACCGTGCAGGGCCGCCAGGTGCGCCTGTTTGCCGGCGCCGGCATCGTTAAAGATTCTTCGCCGGAGTCTGAATGGCATGAAACCGGCACCAAGCTCAGCACCATTTTGCGTGCGTTTGGATTGAACCAAGGATAACAACACCATGAGTATTGCATTTACCCCGTGGCCGGCCGAGTTTGCCCAGCGCTACCGCGACCGCGGCTACTGGATTGACCAACCGCTGACCGACATTCTCGATCGCCAGGCGGACAACGACGCGATCGCACTGGTCGACGCCGAGGGCAGCCTGAGCTATCGCCAGCTGCATCAACAGTCAGATAGTCTGGCCGCCGCGCTGCTGCGCCGCGGTATTCAGCCGGGGGAAACCGCCCTGGTGCAGTTGGGCAACGTGGTGGAATTTTATGTCACCTTCTTCGCCCTGCTGAAAATTGGCGTGGCGCCGGTCAATGCGCTGTTCAGTCACCAGCGCAGCGAACTGAACGCCTACGCCGAGCAAATCAAACCGGCGGTGCTGATTGCAGACAGCAAACATGCGCTGTTCGGCAATGACGATTTTCTGGCGACCTTCCGGGCGCAGCACCCGTCGCTGCGCGTGGTGGCGCTGCGCAGCCAGGCGCAGGGCGAACAGTCGCTGGCGGCGATGCTGGCGGAAGAGCGCGGCGATTTCCGCGCAACGCCGTCTGCGGCCGACCTGGTGGCGTTTTTCCAGCTGTCCGGCGGCAGCACCGGCACGCCGAAACTGATTCCGCGTACCCACAATGATTACTACTACAGCATTCGCCGCAGCGTAGAGGTGTGCCGTTTTGACAGTGAGACGCGTTACCTGTGCGCGCTGCCGGTGGCGCATAACTACCCGATGAGCTCGCCGGGCGTGCTGGGCGTGTTTTATGCCGCCGGTCAGGTGGTGTTCGCCGCCGATCCGGACGCCGGTCAGTGCTTCAAACTGATTGAGCAGCATCAGATTAACGTCACCGCGCTGGTGCCGCCGGCGGTCACGCTGTGGCTGCAGGCGATTGAAGAGTGGGGCGGCAACGCGCCGCTCGCCAGCCTGAAGCTGCTGCAGGTCGGCGGCGCCAAGCTGGGCGAAAGCCTGGCGGCGCGCATTCCGGCGGAGATTGGCTGCCAGCTGCAGCAGGTGTTCGGCATGGCGGAAGGGCTGGTGAACTATACCCAACTGGACGATGACGATCGCCATATCCTCACCACGCAGGGCTGCCCGATGTCGCCGGACGACGAAGTCTGGGTGGCTGATGACGACGGTAATCCGCTGCCGGCCGGCCAGGTCGGTCGCCTGATGACGCGCGGCCCGTACACCTTCCGCGGTTACTACCAGAGCCCGGCGCACAATGCCGACGCGTTCGACGCCGACGGTTTCTACTGCTCTGGCGATCTGATCCGCATGACTGAAGACGGCTATATTTGCGTGGAAGGGCGGCAAAAAGATCAGATCAACCGCGGCGGCGAGAAAATCGCGGCGGAAGAGATCGAAAACCTGCTGCTGCGTCATGGTGCGGTGATTAACGCCGCGCTGGTATCGATGCCGGATGCGCTGATGGGTGAAAAGAGCTGCGCCTATTTTATCGCCGGCGAGACGCTCAAGCCGGTGGTGCTGCGCCGTCATCTGCGTGAGCAGGGCGTTGCTGAATTTAAATTACCGGACCGTTTTGTGCAGGTTGAGAGCCTGCCGCTGACGGCGGTCGGTAAAGTTGACAAGAAACTGTTGCGCCAGCGCCTGCTGGAAGCGCAGCAAGCCACCCAGGTCCAGGGAGATTGAACGATGGCCATTCCTAAACTCAATGATTATGCGCTGCCGACCGCGGCTGAATTACCGGCCAATAAGGTCAACTGGACGGTTGAGCCACAGCGCGCCGCGCTGCTGATTCACGATATGCAGCAGTATTTTCTTAACTTCTGGGGTGAAGACAGCCCGATGATCAAACAGGTTGTGGAGAATATCGCCAACCTGCGCCGCTACTGCAAGTCTCAGGGCATCCCGGTATTTTATACCGCGCAGCCGAACCAGCAGAGCGATGAAGACCGTGCGCTGCTGAACGATATGTGGGGGCCGGGGCTGAATAAACATCCGGAACAGCAGGCGGTGGTGGCTGCGCTGGCGCCGGAAGAGGATGACACCGTGCTGGTGAAATGGCGCTACAGCGCCTTCCATCGCTCGCCGCTGCAGGACATCTTGCAGGAAACCGGCCGTGACCAGCTGATTATCTGCGGCGTGTACGCGCATATCGGCTGCCTGACCACCTCCATCGACGCATTTATGCGTAATATCCAGCCGTTTATGGTGGCGGATGGGCTGGCGGACTTCTCGCGCGACGAACACCTGATGGCGCTGCGTTACACCGCCGGCCGCTGCGGCCGCGTGGTCAGCACCGCCGAACTGCTGCCGCAAAGCAACGCCATCGCCAGCAAAGAGGCGCTGCGGGCGATGATCCTGCCGCTGTTGGATGAAGACAGCGAAGATATGGGCAACGACGAGAACCTGATTGATTACGGCCTGGATTCGGTGCGCATTATGGAGCTGGCGACGCGCTGGCGTAAAATTCGCGGCGATATCGATTTTATCGCGCTGGCCAAAAATCCGACCATTGACAGCTGGTGGGCGCTGCTCGCCGGAGAGCAGGCCGGATGAGCAACTGGGATTTTAGCGGCAAACGCGTGTGGGTGACCGGCGCAGGCGCCGGCATTGGCTTACAGACCGCGCGACAGTTTGCGGAAGCGGGCGCTGAGGTTATCGGCTTTGATCTGCGGTTCGCCGAGTCGGCGTACCCATTTCGCACCGAAGTGCTGGATATCGCCGACGCCGAGGCGGTGGATCGCGTATGCACGCGGCTGCTGGCGGAGCACGGCGAGCTGGACGTGCTGGTCAACGGCGCCGGCATTTTGCGCATGGGCCTGACCGACGCCACCAGCAGCGCCGACTGGATGGCCTGCCTGAACGTTAACGCCGGCGGGGCGTTCAATATGTTCCGCCACACGCTGCCGGTATTCCGCCGCCAGCGTCGCGGTGCGATCGTCAGCATTGCCTCCAACGCGGCGCACGTGCCGCGCGTCGGCATGGCGGCCTACTGCGCCTCCAAGGCGGCGCTGCGTAGCCTGTGCCAGACCGTGGGGCTGGAAATGGCCGAATTCGGCGTGCGTTCGAATATGGTGTCGCCAGGTTCGACCAATACGCCGATGCAGCGTGGCATGTGGCAGGATGAAACCGGCGAGCAAAAAACCATCAACGGTTTCCCCGAGCAGTTTAAGCTGGGCATTCCGCTGGGGAAAATCGCTCAGCCGCAGGAGGTCAGCGATGCCATTCTGTTCCTGGCTTCGGATATGGCCAGCCATATCACCATGCAGGATATTGTGATTGACGGCGGGGCGACGCTGGCGGCCTGAGGGCTACCGTGTGGCTATGGCCGGATATTGGGGGCGCAGCGCAGGCTGCGCCTTTTTTGTTTGGGCTGTGGAAAGGGCGCAGGGCGTGGTGACAGGACGTATATGGCGGGTCGTGCAGGATTGACTCGGCCTTTGGGCAACGCTGCGCGTTGTCGTCTCGCTTCGCTCGGCTCGAACCTGAACGCAGGTTCTCATCCCACACGACCTCTGAGGCATATGTCATGTTGGCGTTGAGGATTATTATGGAGCGCACATGCAAAAAAAGCGCCAAAAGGCGCTTTTTTCTAATATGGTGGGTCGTGCAGGATTCGAACCTGCGACCAATTGATTAAAAGTCAACTGCTCTACCAACTGAGCTAACGACCCATAGAAGTGGTGGGTGATGACGGGCTCGAACCGCCGACCCCCTCCGTGTAAAGGAGATGCTCTACCAACTGAGCTAATCACCCACTTCGGGACTTCCAGGTACTGCTTGAGCATGAAAATGATGGTGGGTGATGACGGGCTCGAACCGCCGACCCCCTCCGTGTAAAGGAGATGCTCTACCAACTGAGCTAATCACCCTCATTTTTCTTACTGCTCTCAACAAGATGGTGGGCGATGACGGGCTCGAACCGCCGACCCCCTCCGTGTAAAGGAGATGCTCTACCAACTGAGCTAATCGCCCCGTCTTGTTGGAGTCGCATTATAGGGATAGTTCAAAGTGAGTCAACGGTTTTTAAAATGATTTCAATCGTTCGCCGCAAATTTAAGCAGGCTGCGATATTTATCGCCAGCAATGCCGATTCTTTGCGCATAATAGGAAGAAATACGATGTTGGCAGGGTGAAATAAACTTGCCGGACGCCGCGTCGGCGTTGAGGAATTAACGCGTAGTGATACAATGTTGCCCACTTTTTTCAATTCCGAGCAATTGTCGACACCCGTCGACGCGACGTTGCGTAATAAGGCAGTGATCCCAATGAAAATCAAAACCCGTTTTGCACCTAGCCCAACCGGCTACCTGCACGTCGGCGGCGCCCGTACAGCGCTTTACTCCTGGTTGTTCAGCCGTCATGCCGGCGGTGAGTTCGTGCTGCGTATCGAAGATACCGATCTGGAACGTTCCACCCAGGATGCTATCGATGCGATTATGGATGGCATGAACTGGTTGAATCTGGATTGGGACGAAGGCCCGTATTACCAGACCAAACGCTTCGATCGCTATAATGCGGTGATCGACCAGATGCTGGAGCAGGGTACCGCCTACCGCTGCTACTGTTCTAAAGAGCGTTTGGAAGCGCTGCGTGAAAAGCAGATGGAAAACGGTGAGAAGCCGCGTTATGACGGCCGCTGCCGCGACAGCCAGTGCAGCCATACGTCGGATGAGCCGCACGTGGTGCGCTTCCGTAACCCGCAGGAAGGCTCGGTGATCTTTAACGACCAGATCCGTGGCCCGATCGAATTCAGCAACCAGGAACTGGACGATCTGATCATCCGCCGCACCGACGGTTCGCCGACCTACAACTTCTGCGTGGTGGTGGACGACTGGGATATGGAGATTACCCACGTGATCCGCGGTGAAGACCATATCAACAACACGCCGCGTCAGATCAATATCCTGAAAGCGCTGGGTGCGCCGGTGCCGGAGTATGCGCACGTTTCGATGATCCTGGGCGATGACGGCAAAAAACTGTCCAAGCGTCACGGCGCGGTCGGCGTTATGCAGTACCGCGACGACGGCTATCTGCCGGAAGCGCTGCTCAACTATCTGGTGCGTCTGGGCTGGTCCCATGGCGATCAGGAAATCTTCTCGGTCGACGAGATGAAACAGTTCTTTACGCTGGACGCCATCAGCAAATCCGCCAGCGCCTTCAACACCGAAAAGCTGCAGTGGCTGAACCACCACTACATTAACCATCTGCCGGCCGAGCAGGTGGCGGTGCACCTGGCCTGGCACGTTGAGCAGCTCGGCATTGAAACGCGCAACGGGCCGGAGCTGAAAGACATCGTCAAACTGCTGGGCGAGCGCTGCAAGACGCTGAAAGAGATGGCGGCGGCCTGCCGTTACTTCTATGAAGACTTCAGCGAGTTTGATGCCGACGCGGCGAAGAAACACCTGCGTCCGGTGGCGCGTCAGCCGCTGGAGACCGTACGCGCCAAGCTGGCAGCCATCAGCGACTGGACGGCGGAAAACGTGCATGACGCCATTCAGGGCGCGGCGGACGAACTGGGCGTCGGCATGGGTAAAGTAGGGATGCCGCTGCGCGTTGCCGTTACCGGCGCCGGCCAGTCGCCAAGCATGGACGTTACTGTACAGGCGATCGGTCAGCAGCGTTCTCTGCAGCGTATCGATATGGCGCTGGCCTATATTGCCGAGCGCGAAGCACAAGCCTGATCGTAAAGGCAGGCCGATGAAAAACCCCGGGGATGCGTTCCCGGGGTTTTTTTTCACTGACCGGACATGTACCCGATCAAATCGCGGGGGAGGAAGCGGCGTATTTTTGCCCGCAATGGTCAATCTTTAGCTGCAAACGCGCTGATTTGGCGGCTTTTTCAGCGCTTGATCGAGGAATTTAATTTAGCCGTTGACAGCGTACGGCGGGTTTCATATTATGCGCCCCGTTCACAGCACAAAGTGATTGTGAGTCGGGGCTATAGCTCAGCTGGGAGAGCGCTTGCATGGCATGCAAGAGGTCGACGGTTCGATCCCGTCTAGCTCCACCAACCTTTATCTCAGAAAGGTTGGCGAAGACACCGTAACGCCGGTTAATGCGGACCACATTTGTGGGGCTATAGCTCAGCTGGGAGAGCGCTTGCATGGCATGCAAGAGGTCAGCGGTTCGATCCCGCTTAGCTCCACCATCATTTAGAAAAGCCGACCTTAGGGTCGGCTTTTTGCTTTGCAGCGTTTAGCGCAGCCTTATCCGGAACATTAGCCAATAAAAAAGGCCGCCGTAGCGACCTTTCTTAACCGCAGTGCGGCGTTTACCCCAGCACCAGGCCGGCGATAGAGGCGGACAGAATGCTGACCAGCGTAGAGCCGTAAACCAGCTTCAGGCCGAAGCGGGAAACCACGTTGCCCTGATGTTCGTTCAGGCCTTTAATCGCCCCGGCGACGATGCCGATGGAGGAGAAGTTGGCAAACGATACCAGGAATACCGACAGCATCCCTTGGCTGCGCGGCGTCAGTTCGGCGCTGATTTTCTGCAGTTCCATCATCGCGACGAACTCATTGGAAACCAGCTTGGTCGCCATAATACTGCCGACCTGCAGCGCTTCATGCTTGGGAATACCCATAATCCAGGCGAACGGATAGAAGAAGTAGCCGAGGAGCTCCTGGAAGCTCAGGCCGAACAGGGCGCTGAACAGGGCGTTGACGGCGGCGATCAGCGCGATAAAGCCGATCAGCATCGCGGCGACGATAATCGCCACTTTAAAGCCTGCCAGAATATATTCCCCCAGCATTTCAAAGAAACTCTGGCCTTCGTGCAGGTTGCCCAGATGCAGCTCTTCTTCCTGGCTGGTGTCGTACGGGTTGATCAGAGACAGCACGATAAAGGTGCTGAACATGTTGAGCACCAGCGCTGCCACCACAAATTTTGCATCCAGCATCGACATATAGGCGCCGACGATCGACATGGACACCGTCGACATGGCGGTCGCCGCCATGGTGTACATGCGTTTTTCCGACATCTTGCCGAGAATATCTTTATAGGCGATAAAGTTTTCGGACTGGCCGAGGATCAGCGAGCTGACGGCGTTGAACGATTCGAGCTTGCCCATCCCGTTCACCTTCGACAGCACGGTGCCGATGATGCGGATCACAACCGGCAGCACTTTAATATATTGCAGAATACCGATCAGCGCGGAGATAAAGACGATCGGGCACAGCACCTTCAGGAAGAAGAACGCCAGGCCTTTATCACCCATGCCGCCGAATACAAACTCAGTCCCTTGTCCTGCAAATCCGAGCAGCTTATCAAACAGCGCGGCGAATCCTTTTACAAAGCCCAATCCCGCTTCCGAATGCAGGAAGAAGTAGGCCAGTAACACTTCAATAACCAATAATTGAATAACATAGCGAATGCGGATGCTTTTGCGATCGCGGCAGACCAACAGCGCCAGAATCGCCACCACCACTAACGCTAACGCAAAGTGCGCAATATGGGACATGTGTGCTCCAAACTTGAGGCAGGCTGAATTTCGGTTGTCATTCTATGTAACGCTACGTTTAAAAACGAGACTTCAATTACAAATATGGGAAATAACACTGGGATTTTTCTCAAATTAGCATGATAAATCGCCAAAAATCAACATGTTAATAATTTTGCGCATTGATGGGGATTTTATGTTAATTTGAGTATTAGGCGTATTTCGTCCTGCATCTGTGCTGTTCCGTTGAGTACAAAACGTTTGAATTTGCTGCGATCTGTTCTTCAACCTTCGTTGCTGTCTATCACAGAGATAAGCATTACCGCATTAAATGCGATTGATAATTATTATCATCTTGGTAGGATGATGGTTAGCTTAATAATAGTAAGGGTTTCACGATATGCTGAACAGTCGCGCGGTTAACACCTCTACATCTACCGACCGCCCGTCCAGAAAGATTAAACTTTCTCTGATGGGGCCGGCATTTATCGCCGCCATCGGCTATATCGACCCCGGCAACTTCGCCACCAATATCCAGTCTGGCGCTTCCTTCGGCTATAAGCTGCTGTGGGTGGTGGTGTGGGCTAACGTAATGGCGATGCTGATCCAGCTTTTGTCCGCCAAACTGGGGATCGCCACCGGCAAGAATCTGGCTGAGCATATTCGCGATCGCCTGCCGCGCCCGGCAGTATGGGCCTATTGGGTGCAGGCGGAAATTATCGCCATGGCGACCGACCTGGCCGAGTTTATCGGTGCGGCGATAGGCTTTAAGCTGCTGTTGGGCGTGACTCTGCTGGAAGGGGCGATCCTGACCGGTATTGCTACTTTCCTGATTCTGATGCTGCAAAAACGCGGGCAAAAGCCGTTGGAGCTGGTGATCGGCGGGTTGCTGCTGTTCGTTGCCGCGGCCTATATTGTCGAGCTGGTGTTCTCGCAGCCGCAGCTGAGCGGGCTGGTTAAAGGCATGGCGATACCGGATCTGCCTAATGGTGATGCGGTATTCCTGGCCGCCGGTGTGCTCGGCGCTACTATCATGCCGCACGTGATTTATCTGCATTCGTCGCTGACGCAGACCGCCGGCAACAGTTCCAAGGCGCAGCGCTATGCTTCGACCAAGGTCGACGTGGCGCTGGCGATGACCATTGCCGGCTTCGTTAATCTGGCGATGATGGCCACCGCCGCGGCGGCCTTCCATTTTAGCGGCCACAGCGGCATTGCCGATCTTGACCAGGCTTACCTGACGCTGCAGCCGCTGCTGGGGCACGCGGCGGCCACGGTATTCGGCCTGAGTCTGGTGGCGGCCGGCCTCTCATCTACCGTGGTGGGGACGCTGGCGGGGCAGGTGGTGATGCAGGGCTTTGTCCGCTTCTATATCCCGCTGTGGGTGCGCCGGGTAGTGACCATGCTGCCGTCTTTTGTGGTTATCATGCTGGGGATGGACGCCACGCATATTCTGGTGATGAGCCAGGTGCTGCTGAGTTTCGGCATCGCGCTGGCGCTGGTGCCGCTGCTGAAGTTTACCGGCAACCGCGAGCTGATGGGGGAGATGGTCAACGGACGCGTCGTTCAGAACATTGGCTGGCTGATTGTTGCCATCGTGGTGGGGTTAAACGGCTATTTGTTGCTGAGCAGTCTGTTCTAACCGGCGACGCCGGCCGCAAAACACAACAGGGCGCGAATTCGCGCCCTGTTTGCTATCAGTCATCGTGGTGATGATGGTGGTGCTTATACTCTTTGTAGCGTTCTTTCTGGTATTTTTTATATTCTTTATCACGTTCCTTTTGGTACTTCCTGTACTCTTTTTCGCGCTCTTTCTGGTATTTCTTGTACCTTTTGTACTCGTGCTTATCGTATTTACGATAGCGTCCGTCATGGTAGTAGTAATGTTTGCGCCAGTAATCGTGGTCGCGCCAGCGATAACCATCCCAGTAGTAGCCGCGCCGGCTGCGCTCGCCCAGTTCGCGGCCGCGATGGCTCTCCCACCAGTCGCGATCGCGCCAGTCATAGCCGTCCCAATAGTTGCCGCGTCGGTCCTGATCGCCGATACGCAGAGAAACGCCGGGTAGTAAATCGATATTCAAGCCGTCCGCCTGCGCCTGCGGCGCCAGGGGAACGGTCGCGGCCACGAAAACGGCGGCCAGTAGCAGAGGTTTGAACATGCTTTCTCCTTATTATCGGCGGTTCATAGGCGGCATAATTTATATGTTGCCTATAAACCGTCCTTATACTTTTGTGCCGTAGCAGGGTAACGGCATCACGATGTCAAACCTTTGAGGGAGAATCCGAAAAGAATCTAACCCAAGGTAAATTAAGATTTTTCTGTGAATGCTTGCCTGTCCTCGTCTGAAACCGATATGGTTGTAACCGATTACATTAATATCTGTTCGATTAGCGCCAGCTCTTCCTGACTAAAGTCGCGATGCGCCAGCATGCCGACCGCATCCTCTATCTGCGTCGTTTTACTGGCGCCAATCAGCACCGACGTGACGGCTTGATGCCGCAGCACCCAGGCCAGCGCCATCTGCGACAGCTTCTGTCCTCGTTGCAGCGCAAGCTGATTCAGGCGGCGCACTTTGTCTAACCGTTCATCAGTCAGCTGCTCCGGGCGCAGGAACTGGCTGCCGCTGGCGGCGCGCGAATCTTGCGGAATCCCCTGCAGATAGCGATCGGTCAGTATGCCGCCCGCGAGGGGGGAAAAGGTGATGCAGCCGACGCCGTGTTGCTGCAGGGTATCAAGCAATTGCGTCTCTGCATCGCGTTCAAACAGGGAGTATTTCGGCTGATGGATCAGGCAGGGCGTACCCAACCGCTGCAGGATAGCGAACGCTTCGCTGGCGCGCTGTGCCGGATAGTTCGACAGGCCGATATACAGCGCCTTGCCCTGACGCACCAGCAAATCCAGCGCCGCCATGGTTTCTTCCAGCGGCGTATGCGGATCCGGCCGGTGGTGATAAAAGATATCGACGTACTCCACCCCCAGACGGCGCAGGCTCTGGTCAAGGCTGGCGACCAGATACTTTTTGGATCCCCAGTCGCCGTAAGGGCCAGGCCACATGGTATAGCCGGCCTTGGTCGAAATAATCAGCTCATCGCGGTATGGCCGCAGATCGCTTTGCAGCATACGGCCAAAACTTTCTTCGGCGGCGCCGGGCGGCGGGCCATAGTTGTTGGCCAGATCGAAATGGGTAATCCCCAGGTTGAAAGCGTGCTGCACCAGCCGGCGCGCGTTATCCTGCGAGGATACTTCACCGAAGTTGTGCCACAGGCCCAGCGCAATGGCCGGCAACTGCAGGCCGCTGCGCCCGCAGCGCTGGTAGTGCATATGTTGATAACGGGAATCGTCCGCCTGATAAGCCATATTCATACTCAAGAATCGCCGATAGTCAGAAAGAAGATTTTTAGTGTATACGCTTTCACTAAAAGGCGCTGCGTACATTAATCTTTCAACTGACGGAAGCCGGCGGTTTCTCGGTATGCGATGCGGTGAAGCTTGGCCCGCCTCTTTTTTGCTCGTAATCTGCGCCCTGTCGTCAATACTTAACGGTACATACCGCAGTCAGACAGGTGACGCTTATGAACGCCCACTACACGGTAGCTGATTATCTTCTCGATCGTCTGGCGCAGATAGGCATCCGCCATCTTTTTGGCGTGCCGGGCGATTACAACCTGCATTTTCTGGATCATGTGATCGATCACCCGCAAATCCGCTGGGTAGGCTGCGCCAATGAGCTGAACGCCGCCTACGCGGCCGATGGCTATGCGCGTTGTCAGCCGGCCGCGGCGTTGCTGACTACTTACGGCGTGGGGGAGTTGAGCGCCGTCAACGGCATTGCGGGCAGCTATGCCGAGTATCTGCCGGTCATTCACCTGGTGGGGGCGCCGATGCTGCGCGCCCAGCGTGCCGGAGAGATGCTGCACCATACGCTGGGAGACGGTGACTTCGGCCACTTTGCGCGCATGGCGCAAGAGGTGACGGCGGCGCAGGCCAGCCTGACGCTGGACAACGCCAAGGCGGAAATTGACCGCCTGCTGAGCGTGGCATTAACCGAACGGCGACCGGTTTATCTGCTGCTGCCGGGCGACGTGGCGCAGGCACCGCTGACGCCGCCGCTATCGCCGCTGAGGTTACCGGCGTTTCATTCGGCGCCGGAGGCGCTGGCCGGGTTTATCGCCGCCGCGCGCGAACTCCTGCAGCCGGCGCGCCACGTCACGCTGGTGGCGGATTTTCTCGCCGAGCGCTTTGGCGTAAGGCAGGCGTTGGCGCAGTGGATGAATGAAGTCCCTTTGCCGCACGCAACCTTGCTGATGGGCAAAAGCGTGCTGGATGAAACCCATGCCGGATTTATCGGCACCTACAGCGGCGCGGCCAGCGATCCGCTGGTCAGGCAGCGAGTGGAAGAGGCGGATGCGACCATACTGGTCGGCGTGCGCTTGACCGACACCATCACCGCCGGTTTCAGCCAGCGGTTAACGCCGGAAAAATGTATCGATATCCAGCCGTTCGCCGCCTGCGTCGGTCAGCAGACCTTCAGCCCGCTGGCGATGCATGATGCGGTACAGGCGCTGCATCAGCTGACGATGTCGCTGAATGGGCAGTGGCCGCCGCTGGCCGTGAGTCGCCCGGAATTACCCGCCGCTGAGGGCGATAAACTGGATCAGCACGCACTTTGGCGTCAACTGCAGGCATTTTTGCAACCCGGTGACGCGATCATTGCCGATCAGGGCACCGCCTGTTTTGGCGCGGCGGCGCTTAGCCTGCCGCAGGGTTGCCTGTTTATCAATCAGCCGCTGTGGGGGTCGATCGGCTACACCCTGCCGGCGGCGTTTGGCGTGCAGACGGCGCAGCCGGATCGTCGGGTGGTGCTGCTGATCGGCGATGGCGCCGCGCAGCTGACGATCCAGGAGTTGGGATCGCTACTGCGTGACGATCTCAAACCGGTGATTTTGCTGCTGAATAATGGTGGCTATACCGTCGAACGCGCCATCCACGGGCCGCAGCAGCGCTATAACGATATCGCCGCCTGGGACTGGTGCGCGCTGCCGCAGGCGTTAGGGTCGGCAACGGCCAGCACGGTGCGGCGGGTCAGTACGCCGCAGCAGCTGCAGAGCGCGCTGCAGACGGCCGGCAACAGCGGGCGGCTGGCGTTGATTGAGGTGCTGCTGCCGCCGATGGATGTGCCGGAATTGCTGAACAGCATCTCGCAGGCGATTCAATTACGCAATGATGCTGCCTAGCCAGAAGACCCTTTCAGCAGATGCTCCAGCAGCCAGAACCCCGCCGGCCCCGGCGGGGTAAGTTTTGACCAGACCGCATCTACGGAGATCAGCATCGGCCAGCCGCGTGGCTGCAGTTCGGTCAGGTGGCCGTGGTCGTATTGCTTTACCAGCCAGTGCGGCAGAATCGCCCAGCCAAATCCCTGTTCCGCCATCTCCAGCAGCATCAGATAGCTGGGGGCCGACCAGACGCGTCCCTGCGGCTTGTTTCGGTTGTTGATATAGCTGTTGAGATACAGCTGCCGGGCGCTGGCGAGCTGCTCCTGTGTGGGATGGACGACGCTGGCCAGCGGATGCTGACGAGAGACGAAAATGCCCATTTCGGTGCGCTCCGGCAGCCGCGCCGCCGCG
Organism: Serratia sp. JUb9; assembly: GCF_014298095.1. Lineage (NCBI taxonomy): Bacteria > Pseudomonadati > Pseudomonadota > Gammaproteobacteria > Enterobacterales > Yersiniaceae > Serratia > Serratia sp. JUb9. The sequence goes on from NZ_CP060416.1 coordinate 1,522,313, forward strand.
ATATCGGACGGGTAGTCCGGCTGCACCGCCAGCATCCCCAGATGGGCGCGGCCGCTCTGCAGTAAGTCCAGCACGTCCTCCCCTTCGCCAACCATGCATTCCAGCTCAATATCCTGATAGCGCTGTTCAAACTGCGCCATCAGGTTTTCATGATAACTCGGCTGATAAGTATCAGAAAAAACGATGGTCAGCCGTGGTTCTATCTTGTCCGCCAGGCGGATGCTCAGGGCGTCCAGCCGTTCGCTGGCGGCCAGAATCTCCTGTACGTGCCCCAGTACTTTATGGCCGGCGACGGTCAGCGTCGGCTGACGCGACTGTCGGTCGAACAGGGTTAAGTCGAGATCCGCCTCCAGATTGGCGATAGCGGTGCTGATGGTCGACTGACTTTTCTTCAGCTTGCGGGCGGCGGCGGAAAATGAACCGAGCGCCGCGGCTTCAACAAATGCCAATAAGGCTTCGGGTGAGTAGCGCATAGATGTATCTACTTTATCGATGGAACCTATTTTTAATCTACGCAAAAAAGCGATGATAATCACCTCACTTTTCCAACCATGAGTAAAAAAACAGGTGAGTTATGCAACTGCAAAACAAGTCTTTTAGCGAACGTATCGTCCACGCGGTGGGGTTTGAAGCGATCGCCGTCATGATCTGCGCACCGATTGGTTCGTGGATCCTGGGCCGTTCCATGGCGCAGGTCGGTGCTTTGGCGGTCATGCTTTCCAGCGTTGCCATGCTGTGGAACATCGTTTACAACGCGGGGTTTGATCGCCTGTGGCCGGTGAGCCGGGTAGTACGCAACCTGAAAGTGCGGATGCTGCACGCGGCCGGCTTTGAGGCCGGCTTTATTCTGATTGGCGTACCGATTGCCGCCTTTATGCTGAACCTGACGCTGGTGCAGGCTTTTATGCTGGAACTGGGCTTTTTCCTGTTCTTCCTGCCGTATACCGTATTGTATAACTGGGCCTATGACGCGCTGCGCCAGCGCTGGATCGCGGCTCGGCTGGCGGTAAAATAACCGGTCGTCAAGCGGCGATAGCTCAGGTAAGGTCGCTATTATCCGTAACGTACTCCGGGGGCGATGATGAAAGTGCTGGGACTGTTAGGCGGGATGAGCTGGGAATCCACCATCCCTTATTACCGTATGATCAACGAACAGGTGAAAACGCAACTGGGCGGTTTGCATTCGGCGAAAATCGTGCTGTACAGCGTTGATTTCCATGAAGTCGAGCAGTTGCAGCATCGCGGCGACTGGGAAGGCGCCGGACGATTGCTGGCTCAGGCGGCGACGGCGCTGCATGCGGCGGGCGCCGAAGCGATAGCGATTTGCACCAACACCATGCACAAAGTGGCGGATGTGGTGGAGCAGGCCAGCGGCCTGCCGCTGATTCATATCGCCGATGCCACGGCGCAGCAGGTACGCCAGCAAAATATCCGCCGCGTCGGGCTGCTGGGTACGCGCTTTACCATGGAGCAGGATTTTTATCGCGGGCGGTTGCAGGATAAATTCGGCATCGAAGTGGTGACGCCGGTGGCGGCGGATCGCGACAGCGTGCACCGTATAATCTATGAGGAGCTGTGTCTGGGCCACATTCATGTCGCTTCGCGCGAGGAATATCGGCGCATTATCAGCGATCTGGAACAGCAAGGCGCGCAGGGGATTATTTTCGGCTGTACGGAAATCGGCCTGTTGGTCGGCCCGCAGGATGCTTCGGTACCGGTATTCGATACCACGGCGATTCATGCGCGTGCGGCGGCGGAGTATATCCTGGCGCGTTAGAGGGCATGTTTTGCACGCCGTGATGGTCGGCCGAAACGATTTTTGTGATCTATGTTACTATTGAGCCGCCGTGCCGCGGGCAGCGATTGTTGTTTTCCCGACGGGGTTTTACAGTGTTGGCTGCCTGCCGTTTATTTACTTTTTTGCGGAGAAAACATCGATGACATATGCCCTCGTAGGTGACGTTGGCGGCACCAATGCCCGCCTGGCGCTTTGCTCGCAAGAGACGGGTGAAATCAGCCAGGCGAAAACCTACTCAGGCCTGGAGTTTGACAGCCTGGAAGCGGTGATCCGCCAATATCTGCAGGAGCATCAGCTGGAGGTGCAGGACGCCTGTATCGCCATCGCCTGTCCGGTAACGGAAGACTGGGTGGCGATGACCAATCATTCCTGGGCATTTTCGATCAGACAGATGAAGGCGAACCTGGGACTGGCGCACCTGGAAGTCATCAACGACTTCACCGCGGTGTCGATGGCGATTCCGATGCTGACGGATGCCGACGTGCTGCAGTTCGGCGGCGGTCAGGCGCAGCAGGATAAACCGATTGCCGTTTACGGCGCCGGCACCGGGCTGGGGGTGGCGCATCTGATCCACGTCAATCGCCAGTGGGTAAGCCTGCCGGGCGAAGGCGGCCACGTAGACTTCGCACCCAACAGCGAAGAAGAAGACATCATTCTGGAAACGCTGCGGGCGGAGATGGGCCATGTTTCGGCGGAGCGCGTGCTGTCCGGGCCGGGGCTGGTCAACCTGTACCGGGCGATTGTCAAATCTGACGGCCGGCTGCCGGAGAACCTGGCGCCGAAAGATATTACCGAACGCGCGCTGGCCGACAGCTGTATCGACTGCCGACGTGCGCTGTCGCTGTTTTGCGTGATTCTGGGGCGTTTCGGCGGCAACCTGGCGCTGACGCTGGGCACTTTCGGCGGCGTTTATATCGCCGGCGGCATCGTGCCGCGCTTTATGGAATTCTTTAAAGCTTCCGGCTTCCGCGCGGCGTTTGAAGACAAGGGGCGCTTTAAGGATTACGTGCAGGAGATCCCGGTGTTTATGATTACCCATGCGCAGCCGGGCCTGCTGGGCGCCGGCGCCCACCTGCGACAGACGCTGGGGATTGAGCTGTAACGGTACGGACATGAAAAAAGGGGCGCAGCTTAATGGCTGCGCCCCTTTTTGTTGGCCGGATATCAGGCTTTGACCAGATCCGCCGGCTGGTGTTCGTTCTGTTCGGCCCTGATGGCCGGCTGCGGCGTTTTGATAAACAGGGTAATCAGCAGGGACAGCAGCGACAGGACGCCAATCACCATAAAGGTGGTGTGGAAGCCGCCGAAGTATTTGGCGATAAACGAGCCGGCCAACGCGCCCAGTCCGAAGCCCTGGTAGATGATGCCGTAGTTTTTGCTGTGGTTTTTCAGGCCGAAGAAGTCGCCGACAATCGCCGGGAATACGGTGATATTGCCGCCGAAGCAGAAGGCGACGGCGCCGACGCACAGGAAGAACAGGCTGTGGCTGAGGGTAAAGGTGCTCAGGGCGACGATCGCCAGCACGGTGACCAACATGGTAAAGCTGATGACGCGCATCCGGCCGACTTTATCCGACAGGGTGCCGAGAATAATACGGCCGGCGGTGTTGAAAATCGCCACGGCGGAGACGGTGTTGGCGGCGGTGGCAACGTCCATTCCGGCCAGCTGCACCCCCATATCCTTGACGATGCCGATCAGGTACAGGCCGCTCATGCAGGCGGAGAAGAAAATGGCAAACAGCAGGTAGGCTTCTTTGGTCGCCAGCATTTGGCGCACGCTGTAGTTAACGCTCCGGCCACCTTGCGCCGCTGCGTTGGAGGCTGCGGCGGCCGGCTCTTTCAGCAGCAGCGAACCGAAGACGATTAACGCCATCACGATAACGCCCCAGTAGAAGAAGGCGGCGGAGACGCCCGCATTGGCAATCAGCGCGGCGTTAACGTATTTGAACAGCAGGCTGCCGCTGCCGAAGGCGCCGACGGAGATGCCGGAAATCAGCCCTTTGTTGGCCGGGAACCACTTGATCAGGTTGGACAGGGTGGAGATATAGGCGATGCCGACGGCGAAACCGACCACCACGCCGGCCAGCAGATAAATCATATCCAGCGAGCTGGCGTGGGCGCTGGCGATCAGCCCCAGCCCGACCAGCACGCCGGCGGCCAGCGTCAGGTTGCGGATGCCGAAGCGTTCCTGCAATTTGCCGGCGAACAGAGTGGAAAACGCCAGGAAGAAACTGGTGATGGAGAACGTGGTGGCGACATCCGCCAGGCCCCAGTGGAATTTATCCACCAGCGGCTGGTTAAACAGGCTCCAGGTATAGATAGTTCCCAGGCCCATCTGACAGATGATGGTGCCCAGAACGATAAGGCTGCGATTTACCGGTTTTGTTCTCATGGCCGGTTTCTCCTGTATGTAAGTGTGCGTTACCCGTGGTGTAAATGCGCGGAGCAAATCGGCTCCGCAGTATGGGGATATTATATGGCCGGGGTGGCGGCCGGCGGCGGATTGGGCATGAGTTGCCTCTGCCGAGGAATGAAATGCATCAGGCGCTGCATGAGTTGCCGTTTTTGGCGCAAAAACGTCGTGAAATGCGCCCCTGGACATGTGATCTAAATCAAAATTATCAACGATTTATTGCCGGACGGCGGGGAAGAATTGTGGGGGAATTGTGAAGGTTCTGTGCGGATGAGGTAAACCGGCGTTTGTCTGATGGAGCGGCTGCGGGCGTGGTATTAGGGTACCGGCAGGCGGATTCGATCCGTTAATGCAGGAGCCATAGTATGAAAAAAAGAGCACTATTATTGGCGGCGCTACTGGCGCTGCCGCTGGTGAGCCAGGCCGGAATTTTTATTAACGTCACCCCGGACAGCGCATGGCGCGTCGGCGACCGTGACCATCGCGGCCACTACTGGGATGGCCACCGCTGGCGCGAGGCGCGCTGGTGGCGAGCACATCACCGCGATTACCGGCCGCCGCGCCACTACCGCGGGCACGACCGTCCGCCGCACCGGGCGGATTTCCGTCAGCGGGAATGGCATCACCACCACGATCGCCATCACCGCGGCTAATTACAGACGCATCAGCTGGCGGAACGCCTTGACCTTGCTGCGGCTGACCGGCACCTCAAACTCCAGGTCGCTCAGCCGCAGAATATAGGTGTTATTGAACCAGGGCACGATTTCGCGGATTTTCGCCAGGTTGACGCAGTAGGAGCGGTGGCAGCGGAAGAAATGCTCTTCCGGCAGCCGGGCGTAAAACTCGCTGATATTCATCGGCATCACAAACTCTTCACGGCGGGTGTACACCCGCGTCACCTTCTCATCGGCCGCCGCATAGTAAATATCGTTGATGTCGGTAACGATGATGCGATCGTTTTTTATCAGGTTAATGCTGTGGCCGCCGCGCCCGGCCGGCTGCTGCTGTTCGGGCTGGTTCAGCGAACGCTGGTGCAGCGCCTCCAACTTTTGCAGCATGGTGACGATACGCGCCTCGTGGTACGGCTTGAGAATATAGTCGAAGGCTTCGATCTCAAAGGCTTCCACCGCGTGTTCTTTATAGGCGGTAATAAAGATAATCGCCGGCCGGTGGGCGAACTTGCTGATGTTCTGCGCCAGCAGCACACCGTCGAGAGACGGGATATTAATATCGAGGAAGATGGCGTCCACCTGATGATTTTGCAGGTATTTCAGCACGTCCAGCCCGTCATCGAAGGTGGCTTCGATGGTGATGTTGCTGTGCTGTTTGATCAGGTAGCTCAGCTCTTCCTGCGCCAAAAACTCATCTTCAACAATGATGGCTTTCATACTTTCCTCATGCTTCTTCTGCCGGCTGTTCGGCGGCCGGGCGCCGTTTGCCGCCGTCTTTAGTGATATAAAACGCAATTTCGGTGCCTGGCTCCAGACGGCGAATCTTCAGCCCGGCGCCGTACAGCAGCGAGACGCGGTGGTGCACATTGAGCAGGCCGATATGGTTGCCCGGCATTTCGTTGCGCGCCACGCGGTCAATCACCGCCTGGCTGATGCCGTGGCCGGTGTCTTGCACCGAAATCCGAATGCGCTCACCGTGGTCCTTGACCGCAATCACCACCACACCTTTGCCGCGGCAGGGCTGAATGCCGTGCACGATGGCGTTTTCCACCAGCGGCTGGATCAGCAGGCTGGGAATGCGCAGCGCGATATCGTCGTCGATATCGTAGATCACCGTCAGTTTGTCGCCGAAGCGCGCCTGTTCAATGGCGATATAGTCTTGTACCTGATGCAGCTCCTTACGGATATCAATCAGCTCATCGTTCAGTTCCAGGTTGTAACGCAGGTAACGCGACAGGTTGATAATCAGCTGGCGCGCGGTGTCCGGTTTGAGGCGGATCGATGAGGAGATGGCGTTCAGCGCATTAAACAGAAAGTGCGGGTTGATCTTGCTCTGCAGCGCGCGCATTTCGGCTTTGTCCGCCATCTGGCGCAGCTGCTCAATGCGGGACACCTCCATCTGGGTGGAGATAATCTGTGACAGACCGACCGCCATCACCTTCAGGGTATTGGTGATCTGGTGTGCGTGGCAGTAGTAGATTTTCAGCGTGCCGCTGACTTCGCCCTTTTCCCACAGCGGGATCACCAGCTGCGAGTGGATCTGCGGCGTGGCGGGGCTTTCATGGTTGTTCTTGATGATGATTTTGCCGTGGCGGATGCTTTCCCGCGTCACCCGGCTGAGGCTTTCCCGCCCGACCGGATAGTGCTCCTCGCCGACGCCGACGTAGGCCAGCACGCTTTGGGTATCGGTCATCGCCACCGCATCGGCCTGAATATCGTGGCGGATAATGTCGCAGATGGTGGTCAGCGACTCGCTGTTGAAGTTGCGGAAGTAGGGCAGCGTTTTACGGGCGATATCCAGCGCCAGCTTGGCCTGACGTGCGGCGATCACCTCTTTTTCATCCTCGACGCTCTGCACCAGCAGCACGATCAGGCCGATGCACACCGTGCCGAGGATCATCGGCAGGGCGATTTGCGCCACGATCTCCAGCCCCAGCTCGGTCGGCGACGCCCACAGGACGATCAGCAGCATGGTCAGGCTTTCGCACAGCATGCCGCCGAGAATGCCGATACGCCAGCGACGCTCTTTTTTCACCTTCAGGTTGATATAGGCGGCGCTGATGCCGGCGATGATGCTGGTGATCAGACAGGGCACCGAGGTAATGCCGTCGATATCGATCAGATAGCGGTGCACGCCGGCGATAATGCCGGTGACGACGCCGACCCACGGCCCGAACAGGATGCCGCCGGCCATAATGGCGATCACCCGCACGTTGACCAGCGAACCTTCGACGTTGATGCCGGAATAGGTGCTGAACAGCGCGAACAGCGAGAAAATGGCGGTGACCGCCGCCAGTTCCAGCGGCGTGTGCTCCTCTTTTTGCAGCAGCTGGCGGAACAGCCGGGTGCGCGTCAGGAAGAACAGGCAAATTAACATCAGCGCGGCACGATCGAATACCGCTAACAGCATTTCAAAAAAAGGGTGCACAACGGCTACTCGCTGCGGCGAAACAAGATGGCGCCCAGTATATCACAGCGTCGGGCGCCGGCTCAGGGAACGCACGTCCTCGCCGTCAGCGTTTAAAGCCCGGGATAAAGCGCGTGACGTCCACCTCCATAAAGGCGCTGCGCTGGAACTGCGCCTTCAGCGCGTAGGGCACCGTGCAGTCAAAAATGGCCTTGCAGGCGATGCCCTCCGCGCGGATGGACGGACTGAAGGCCGGTGACGATGACGGATCCAGCGGGTGGCAGCGTACGCCGGGAATAAACACCGTGCTGACGTCGCCCTGATAGCGGGTGGTCATTGCCCACATCACGTCGTTCATATCGAACAGGTCGACGTCCTCGTCCACCAGCATGACGTGTTTCAGCTCTGAAAAGGCGGCGAATGCCAGCAGTGCCGCCTGCCGCTGGCGGCCTTCGTCGTTTTCCGAGCGTTTTTTCACCTGCAGCACCGCCAGATATTTGCCGGTGCCGGGGGAAGGGCAGTGGACGTTCAGTACAAAGCCGGGCAGCGCCCGCTCGACCATCTGCAGAATGCTGGCCTCGGTGGGGATGCCGGCCAGATTAGTGTGTTCATCGCTGGCGCCGATGCAGGTTTGCAGGATCGGGTGTTTGCGGTGGGTGATCGCCTTCACTTTGATCACCGGCAACGCCGCTTTGGCCTCCCCGGTATAGCCGGGGAACTCCGGCATCGCCTTACCGCTGTTGGTGTGCTGATCTTCGCGCACCCGCACGCCCGGCAGCAGTTCGCCCTCAATCACCACCTCGGCGTGGGCGATGGCGCGTGCCGCCACCGTCAGGCACGGTGCCAGTTCCACCGGGCGGTTGCGCAGCGCGCCGGCCACCGACAGCTCGTCGAAGCCCAGCGGCGTGGTGGGCGGCTCAAAACAGGCGCCGATCTCAATGGCCGGATCAACGCCGATGCTGATGGAGATCGGCAGCGGCTGGCCTGCCGCTTCGGCCTTCATGCGGAAGGTATCAAGGTGGCGGCCGGGTACGAAGTACATCGAAATTTCATCTTTGCCCTGGACGCACAGGCGGTGAATGGTCACGTCATGTTCGCCGGTTTCCGGATCGGCGGCGTAACACATGCCCAGCGTAAAATAGGGGCCGGCATCGTCCGGCGTATTGGTCGGCGCCGGCAGCAGTTTGAGGATGTCGAAATCCGGGTCGCTGGCCAGGTGCACCACTTCCTGGCAGGCGGCCTGCTCACGCGGGATCTCCACCGGCGCAATCGGCTTGCTCACCGAGTCTTTCAGCAGCCAGGCCAGCCGTTCCGGCGTACTGCCCAGCAGGTGGGCCACGCGTTTGCGCGACGCCAGCAGGCCGATCAGCACCCGCATATCGTCATAGCCTTTGATGCGGTTGAACATCATGGCCGGGCCGATGCGCGTCGGGCGCATCACGGTGCCGTGCGCGCCGACGTAGCGGTAAACGCCGGACAGTTCGGCCATCGGATCGACCGGTTCATCGGTGGCGATCAGTTCATCATCAATGTGGCGCAGCAACTCCAGGGCGGAACGCAGGTCGTGCACCTGCGGTAGTTCGGTGGTCGTGGTCATTGGCGTTGTCCGTCAGGTTGTAGGGGTAAGGCGATTTATTGGTGGTTATTTCTCCACTATCGGGCGAGGATTGATTTCTGTCTAATAGGCTTTAGCCTGTTTTTAATCATCATTCGTTATCACAGGATGGCTTATGAGCGATATGCGTCAGCTGTACTCGTTTATTGCGCTGGCCGAAGAGATGCACTTCGGGCGCGCGGCGGCCAATGTGCACATTGCCCAGCCGGCGCTGAGCCAGCACATCAAGCTGTTGGAGCAGCGTCTGGGGCTGCGGCTGTTTGAACGCGATCGCCGCCACGTGGCGCTGACGCCGGAAGGGCGCGTGTTGCTGGAGAAAGCGCGCGATACGATAGGTCGCTATGAAGGACTGCTGCAGACCGCCGCCAGCCTGCGCAGCGGCGCCGACGGCGCGATCCGGCTGGGATATGTCGGATCGGCAATTTACGATCCGGCACTGATGACGCTGATGCGCGACTACCGTCAGGCGCGGCCGGGCATCGAGCTGGCGATGGAGGAGCATGATGTGAAGCGCCAGCTCATCCTGCTGCAGAACGGCGATCTTGATGCGGCGCTGGTGCGTACGCCGGTGCCGCAGTTGCCCGGGCTGGTTTATCAGCAGGTGGTGCAACGGACGTTGATCGCGGTGCTGCCAAAGGATCATGCGCTGAGCGGATGCGGAAAGCTGTCGCTGCGGCAGCTGGCGCAGGCGCCGTTTTTGATCCAGAACGATCCGCCGGGTATCGGGCTGGCCTGGTCGGTACTGGACGCCTGCCGGCGCGCCGGCTTTACGCCGCACCCGCTGAAGGCCACGCGTGATGTGGCGGTGACCATCGGGCTGGTGGCGCTGGGGATGGGCGTGGCGCTGGTGCCGGAGACGCAGGCGCTGGCGCGGCGTGAGGATATCAGCTACCACCCGCTGGACGATCCGCTGGCGGTGAGTACGCTGACGCTGGCCTACCGGCAGAACACTCAGCAGGCGGCGGTGAAGGACTTTGCCCGCTTTGTCCGGCAGCGCGCCGCGCACTGAGGTACGGCGCGCTACGGGTGGTTATTTCAGGCCGAGCTGTTCTCTGCCGAGCGGCGTCAGCAGCTCTTCACCACCGCGGCCAATGAAGTCCACTTCGAAATCATCCGCGGCGAAGTCCGGCGGCGTGCGGCCGCTCAGGAAACTGGGCAGCTGCCGCTGCAGATAGGCGTCGTTCTTTGCGCAGCCCGGCGCGGCGGCGATATACATCACGTTGCTGTCGAACTCGCCGTGGTGTTCATTTTCCACCGCGTGGATCACGTCGCAGTGCCAGAATACGCAGTCGCCCGGCTCCAGATCCGGAATAGGGGAAATCCCTTGCAGTAAAAGGGGATGCCATGTTTCCGAAATCGACAGCGCGCGTCCCGGTGCGGCATCGCACAGATCGTCATCCGCCACGTCGTCCTGCAGCGCGCGCAGCAGCACGTAAGCCATGGCGTTGGCGATCGGCACCAGGTTCAGCGTCCCGGCGTGGGTGCGCTGCGGCGTCAGCGCCGTCCAGCCCTGAAAAGTGCGGAACATTGAGCAGGCCGCCGGCGAGGCGATTTCCCGCACCTCGGTGCGGCCGTCGGCGGCGAAAGGGTCGTAGCGTTGCCACTCGCCGGAGAATACGTGGCGATAGACATAGCGGAAATTCTCGTCCAGCCAGCGTTCGATGGTGCCGCTGTCGACGTGCGGCGACAGGCCGAGGGAGGAGGAGTTTGGCGGGCGGCGGCGGGTGCGGTCGGCATAGGTGGCGACGCGCTGCGGGTCGAAGTGCTGCTTACCGTCGCTTTCGCTTGCCCACAGGCTGTTCATGAAGACCTGCACCGCGTGCATGCGCCGATCCTGGCGCGCCTCCACCTGCGGCTTCGACCAGTAGATGCCGTAAATCTGCGGTTTGCTGGCGGCCAGTTTACCGAAGTAATTATCCTCGGCGGCGTTTTTCAACCGTTCGATAAAGTTGTTGCGGCTCAGATAGTCGCCGATTTCGCGGTTCCAGCCTTCGGCGGTGGCGCGCGGGAACACGCCGCGGATGGCGCAGGCGCCGCGCTGCCTGATCAGCGCCTTCTGCTGCTCGCTCACCCGCTGTTGCAGAATATCCTCGGCGTCGATTTGCGGCACCGGATTGTGGCCGGCGGCCAGCTCCTGGCGGATCTGTTCCACCTGCTGGCGAATGTTGTCCTCCAGCGCCAGAAACACCTCGCGGTAGTTGGGCAGCGCCTGGCGCAGCTGCCGTTTGACGTTCTTGATGGCGGCGGGGATATCGTCGATAACCAGTGCAGTCATAAGGTTCTCCTTACTATCGCCGGTGGCGGCGCTTGTTATTGTCGGGTACGGGGGAAAAACGTTATGGTTTTGTTCTTTTGAGGTTAACGATTATCTGAATTTAATAGCGGAAAATAAAGGGATTGCTTTCATTCGAAACTTCCTGTTTTTCGTTTTTTGGAGGTGGCGCATGGAACTGGTTACGCAACGTTTGACTTTACAACCCCTGACTGAAGAAGACTGGCCGCTGTTTTTACAGCTGTATCGCGACCCCCAGGTCATGCGCTATATGAGCGATCCGCTGGATGACGCCGAGGTGCGCGCCCGCTTCGCCAGTCGTCTGCCGGCATGGGATAAACATAGTATGCACTGGCTGTGTCTGGTACTGCGTGAGAAGGCCAGTGGGAACGCGCTGGGGCTGACCGGTTTTCGGGCTGAGTGGCAGCCGTTTCAACAGGCAGAGGTAGGGTTTGTCAGCCTGCCGGCCGGGCAGGGGAAAGGTTACGGCAAAGAGTCATTGCGGGCGCTGCTGGCGTTTGCCTTTAACGACTGTGGATTTCATAAGCTCAACGCCACGGTGACCGAAGGCAACATTGCATCGCGGCGCCTGTTGGAAAGCTGTGGTTTCCAGCTTGAAGGCACACTGCGTGATAATTATCGCCTGGGTGGGCAATGGTGTAACGACTGGCAGCTGGGCCTGCTGGAGGCGGAGTATCACGGTATGCGCTAAAAAATAGCGTGGGGTCTCGACAGCCTGCCGGCGCTGCGATATGTTCAATAACAGGCCAAAAACTGGCCAGCGTCGCTCGGACGGTCCGGGCGCTTACGTCTCTTCGAGGAATCTATGGCTGATAATCACAGTCCGCGCCGCTTTACGCGCATTGAACGTCTTCCCCCGTACGTGTTTAACATCACCGCCGAACTGAAGATGGCCGCACGCCGTCGCGGCGAAGATATTATCGACTTCAGCATGGGCAACCCCGACGGCCCGACGCCGCCGCACATTGTGGAGAAACTCTGCACCGTGGCGCAGCGTGAAGATACGCACGGCTACTCGACCTCACGCGGTATTCCGCGCCTGCGCCGGGCGATCTCACGCTGGTATCAGCAGCGCTATCAGGTGGATATCGATCCGGAAAGCGAAGCCATCGTCACCATCGGCTCCAAAGAGGGGCTGGCGCATCTGATGCTGGCGACGCTTGACCATGGCGATACCGTGCTGGTGCCGAACCCGAGCTACCCGATTCATATTTACGGCGCGGTGATCGCCGGCGCACAGGTGCGTTCGGTGCCGCTGGTGGAAGGCGGTGATTTCTTTGGTGAGCTGGAGCGCGCCATCCGTGAAACCATTCCGCGGCCGAAAATGATGATCCTCGGCTTTCCCTCCAACCCGACCGCGCAGTGCGTGGAGCTGGATTTCTTCGAACGGGTGGTGGCGCTGGCGAAGCAGTACAACGTGCTGGTGGTGCATGATCTGGCCTATGCCGATATCGTCTATGACGGCTGGCAGGCGCCGTCGATTATGCAGGTGCCGGGGGCCAAAGATATCGCGGTTGAGTTTTTCACCCTGTCGAAAAGCTACAACATGGCAGGCTGGCGTATCGGCTTTATGGTAGGCAACCCGGAGCTGGTCAGCGCGCTGACGCGCATCAAGAGCTATCACGATTACGGCACCTTTACGCCGCTGCAGGTGGCGGCCATCGCCGCGCTGGAGGGCGACCAGCAGTGCGTGCTGGATATCGCCGAGCAGTATCGCCAGCGTCGCAACGTGTTGGTGAAAGGCCTGCATGAAGCCGGCTGGATGGTGGATAACCCGAAGGCGTCCATGTACGTCTGGGCGAAAATCCCCGAGCCTTATGCTCACCTGGGGTCGCTGGAGTTCGCCAAACGTCTGTTGGCGGAGGCGAAGGTCTGCGTGTCGCCGGGTATCGGCTTTGGTGAGTATGGTGACGATCACGTGCGCTTTGCACTGATTGAAAATCAGGACCGTATCCGCCAGGCGGTACGGGGCATCAAGGCGATGTTCCGCGCTGATGGTCTGATCGCGCCGGCGGCCAAATAGCGCGCCAGATGCAGAAATAACAAAGGGGCGCCGGTGCGCCCCTTGTTGCCGTTCTGGGTTTGGTGGTCCGTCAGGAAACCATATACATGAAGGTACCAACCCATGCAACCAGCATGAATGAAATGCCCATCAAAAAGTATTTCACTTAATAACTCCCCTCATGGAGTGCTCGCAAGTCAACGATCCCGATTGTTGTGCTGAGTATTTTATAGGATGCCCGGCGCGCCTGGCCGGTTCTTTTTGTCATAAAAACAGCCTGCTGGTAGCTTGAGCATCCCGGTCGTCGCATTTTATCCGTTTAAGAAAACACGGGAAACGCGACAGGATCGGCGCTCAATGTACTCCCAATCTTTGTATTATTTCAATACTGTGTTTTTGATCACACTTTATGGCTGTTTTTTAATCACTTTCCGTTATTTTCTCATCGATTTCCGTCCGGCTGCACGATGTGGAGAAACGGGGCGATGTTTATCACATTTCGAGCAGGGCAATGCCCGCCGCTGCGGCAAACCAGAACAACAGACAGCCCAGTAACACTGCGCACCAGATATGGCGACGTATCCATGCCATGATCAACTTTTCTCATGCCGGTGAAGGGAGATAATCCATTCATCGGCCGCCGCAGGGAAATGTTTAGTCCGGTCGCGTACAATTTTTTATGGCTTATCGCCAGTATGCACCGAGAGCCGGATTTCGTAGCCCAGCAAGAACAGCGCCTGTTCCAGCGCTTCGGCTTTCGAGGCATAGGCAATATCCAGCAGGCGGTTCATCTGCCCGGCGTTAAAGCCCAGCTGGCGCGCCAGTAACGCTTTCGGCATCTGTTTTGCCAGCAGGGCGTTATGCAGCGCGACCTTCAGCTGTACCAGCAGAGGCAGCGGTACCTGCAGTTCGTCGCTATCGTTCGCGGAGGGCGGCGGCACCGCGCGGCCTTCTTCAATCTCAATGGCGAGGGCGGTCAGCAGTGAGTCCTGCGCTTCCAGCTCCACGTCTTCACGTTTATAGCAGGCGGCCTGAAATTCCGGGAAATCGCGAAAGCCGATGTGCCAGCAGTCGTCTTCGTCATCAAAGTGGTAGTGGGCCGGATAGTGGCTAGACATAGCGCTTCCTGATTGTCGGCATGATGGTAATGGCTGGCAAGGGTAGCATGAGTCGGGGGAGAAAAGGGGACGGATTGATATTCCGAGGAAATGGGTAGCGCGACACCGGCATCGTGCGGGCAATGGCGACGGAAGTGCAACGCCTTTGTCATCTGATATGATCTGCGCATCTATTGGCAACGGTTTACTTTAAAAGTATTCTAATCCTTAACATAGATCCCGTGATGTCTTAAAGATAAATTAATTTTAAAAATATATTTTAGGATTTAACGCAGATATAAAATTATTTTACACAGGAAAACTAAAGTTAGAAAGGATGTCAATAATTACTGACGCCTATCATGTATATAAGGCAATGAATTTGTCTTTTAATATATCCAATTTAAGGAGAAGGATTATTTTTAAATAAAAGTAAAAAGAGGCGTGTTTTGGGCTGGAGGAATGTGTCTTTATCAGTGTAGAGAGCAACCGTAAATGGTACCCCCGACTGGAATCGAACCAGTAACTAGCCCTTAGGAGGGGCTTGTTATATCCGTTTAACTACGGGGGCATGCCGGATTCGGGGCATTATACCCGTTTTTCTTCCCAGAATAAGCGCTTAGCGGTGCGTTTGCTTATTTCCTCGCCAGTGGGGATAGCCGCTGGCCGACAGAACGGGGAAAATTCAGCGTTTGTCATCACCGTCAACGGCGCGTGTTGCCTGTGCTTTCGCCTGATTGCTGATGTCGTTGCGAATCTGCGCATGGCTGATTAACGCAAAGATAAAAGTACCGCCGATGATATTGCCGGCAAGTGTCGGCAGCGCGAACGGATAAATAAATTGTTGCCAGCCGATGACGCCGTTGCACACCAAATAGATGATCTCAACTGAACCGACGACGATATGGGTCAGATCGCACAGCGCCACCAGATAGGTCATCAGCACGATCACCCAGATTTTAGCGCCGCCGGCGGACGGCAGCATCCAGACCATAGTGGCAATAATCCAGCCGGCGAGGATCCCATTGGCAAACATCTCCTGCGGGGTGTTATGCATCACTTCCTGTCCCAGGGAGACAAAGGCCTGCCGGGTGGCGGCGTCAAACAGCGGCAGGTGGGTAAAAGCCAGCGCCGCCAGCCCGGTGCCAAGCAGGTTGCCCAACAGCACCACGCCCCACAGTCGCAACAGAATAAGCAGGTTCTTCGGCGTGGGCTTGTGCATGATCGGCAGCACCGCCGTTACCGTGTTTTCGGTAAATAGCTGCTGACGCGCCATAATGACGATGACAAAACCAAAGGTATAGCCGATATTCTCAATGAAAAAGCGGCTGGGATCGTCGGGCAGGCGGGCGTGGAAGATGCCTTTGGCCATCAGCGATGCGCCCATCGACAGCCCGGCGGCGATGGCCGACCACAGCAGCGCCAGCCAGTCACGCTCCAGCTCTTTTTCCCCTTCCATACGGATCTGTTCATGCACCGCCGCAGCGCGGGAGGGCAGGTTCTCCGCGTTGACGTCAATGGCGGCTTTTCCCTGTTCCCGCTCTTGGCTGTCTACTGTGATATCGCTTTCGGACTGCTGATTGTCTGTTGCGTCGCCTGGTTGCTTATTATCCATGCATATCCTCCGACAGCCGTACCGAGATTATTTATTAAGCGTAGCCGCAGGGGCGGCGGGAAGGGAAATAAGTTGGTCAAATTGCAGAAAAAAGTAACAAGGGTTTAACGTTGGCGCATTTTTCTACGCATTATTGATCTGGTGCGCAATATTACCCCTATTGGAGTAGTTTCTGCGCTGGCCGCAGGCTACGAGCCGCCGATCGCTTGTGCTATCATGCGCACACCCAAAGAACAATAGCCGAGTCCTGCCGATGCTGGAAGCCAAAAACCTGAGTTGTGTCCGCGATGAGCGCACCCTGTTTAGCGGGCTGAGTTTTTCGGTGAGTCCGGGCGATATGGTGCAGGTGGAAGGGCCGAACGGCGCGGGAAAAACCAGCCTGCTGCGCATTCTGGCCGGTCTGGCGCGTCCGGATGAAGGCGAAGTGCGCTGGCGGGGCGAGAATACCCGCCGCAGCCGCGAACGCTATCATGCCGAGCTGTTGTTCCTCGGCCATCAGCCGGGCATCAATGCGATGCTGACGCCGTTTGAAAATCTGCGCTTTTATCAGCGCGCGGCCCGCGGCGGTGACGGACAGGCAATCTGGCAGGCGTTGGAGCAGGTGGGGCTGGTCGGCTATGAGGATCTGCCGGTGGCGCAGCTGTCCGCCGGGCAACAGCGTCGCGTCGCGTTGGCACGACTGTACCTGAGCGACAGCCCGCTGTGGATCCTGGACGAGCCTCTGACCGCCATCGATAAACAGGGCGTCGCCGAATTGATTCGCCATTTTGAACAACATGCGCAACAGGGCGGTATGGTAGTGTTGACCACCCATCAGGAGCTGGCCGGCAGCCAGCGGCCAGTGACGAAAATTAGTTTGTCGGACGCAGGGATGGAGACGGCCTGATGTTTTTAACCCTGCTGCGGCGTGAATTGAAAATCGCCTTTCGCAAAGGCTCGGAAATCGTTAACCCGCTGTGGTTCTTTCTGATCGTTATCACGCTGTTCCCGTTGGGCGTCGGCCCGGAGCCGCAGCTGCTGGCGCGTATCGCGCCGGGCATCATCTGGGTGGCGGCGCTGCTGGCGTCGCTGCTGTCGCTGGAAAGGCTGTTCCGCGACGACTTTCTTGACGGCTCGCTGGAACAGCTGCTGCTGCTGCCAACCCCGCTGCCGTTGGCGGTGTTAGGCAAAGTATGTGCTCACTGGGTGGTGACGGGGCTGCCGTTGCTGCTGCTGTCGCCGCTGGTGGCGCTACTGCTGTCGCTGGACGTGCAAACCTGGCTGGCGGTAGCCGCCACCTTGCTGCTCGGCACGCCGACGCTGAGCCTGATCGGCGCCATCGGCGTCGGGCTGACCGTCGGGCTGCGCAAAGGCGGGGTGTTGCTGAGCCTGCTGGTGCTGCCGCTGTATATCCCGGTGCTGATCTTCGCCACCGGCGCGATTGACGCTGCGGCGATGGGGATGCCGATTGACGGCTATCTGGCGATACTCGGCGCGATGCTGGCGGGCAGCGTGACGCTGGCGCCGTTTGCCACCGCCGCTGCGCTGCGGGTAAGCGTGCACTAGCTAACAGATAAGAAGAGCCGGGCAACGCCGACAAGAGCGGCCCCGGCATACATCATTTGCCGCCCCGCAGCGCAGGGCGGCGGACGTTTTCATTTACCGTGAGCAATGACAACAATGTGGAAATGGTTACATCAATTCGCCAGGCCCGAGAGGCTCTACCAGGTTTGTGGGCGCTTAGTACCCTGGCTTGGCGCGGCGGGCGCCGTCTGCCTGCTGCTCGGCTGGATATGGGGCTTTGGCTTCGCGCCCAAGGATTATCAACAGGGCGATAGTTTCCGCATTATGTATATCCACGTGCCGGCGGCGATGTGGTCGATGGGCATTTACGCCTCCATGGCGGTGGCCGCTTTTATCGGCCTGGTATGGCAGATGAAAATGTCCGATACCGTCGTCGCGGCGATGGCGCCGGTGGGGGCGGTATTTACCTTTATCGCGCTGGTGACCGGCTCCGCCTGGGGTAAGCCGATGTGGGGCGCCTGGTGGGTCTGGGACGCGCGCCTGACCTCCGAACTGGTGCTGCTGTTCCTGTATATGGGCATCATCGCGCTGTACAACGCTTTTGAAGACCGCCGGCTGGCCGGCCGCGCCGCCGGTATTCTGGTGCTGGTCGGCGTGGTCAATATCCCGATTATTCATTTCTCGGTCGAATGGTGGAACACGCTGCATCAGGGGTCGACCAATATGCAGCAGAGCATTGCGCCAAGCATGCGTACGCCGCTGCGCTGGGCGATCCTCGGCTATTTGCTGTTCTTTATTACCCTGACGCTGATGCGCCTGCGCAACCTGATTCTGGCGCAGGAGCGTCATCGCCCGTGGGTGGCGGCCCTGGTTAACAAGGAGCGTCAGTCATGAATGCCGCATTTTCCTCCTGGACGGCGTTCTTCGCCATGGGCGGTTACGCCTTTTATGTGTGGCTGGCGGTGGCCGCCACGCTGATTCCGTTGCTGGGTCTGGTGTGCCATACCCTGTGGCAACGCCGGCAGCTGCTGGCCGATGTGCGCCGCCGTCAGGCGCGCGAACGCCGTATCCGCCAATCACAACATGCTAAAACATCGGCTGCGCCGCAGTCCGCCGCTGCGCGGGAGAAATCATTGTGAATCCACGTCGTAAAAGTCGCCTCTATCTGGCCATTGTGGTGCTGGTCGGCATCGCGCTTACCGCTTCGTTGGTGCTGTATGCGCTGCGTTCCAACATCGATCTGTTTTATACCCCGGGTGAAATCCTGCAGGGCAAAGGGGAAAATCACGAAAAACCGGAGGTCGGGCAGCGCCTGCGCATCGGCGGCATGGTGATGCCGGGCTCGGTGAAGCGCGATCCGGAAACGCTGAAGGTCAGCTTTAAGGTGTATGACGCGCGCGGCGCAATCGCCGTGACCTATGAAGGCATCCTGCCGGATCTGTTCCGCGAAGGGCAGGGCGTGGTGGCGCAGGGCGTGCTGGGGGAAGGCAACGTGGTGAACGCCAAAGAAGTGCTGGCCAAGCACGATGAGAAATATACCCCGCCGGAAGTGGCCGATGCGATGAAAGAGAACCATAAAGGGCCGGCGTCGGCCTATCGCGCGCCGCAGGAGGACAGCCAGTCATGATACCGGAGCTGGGAAGTTTTCTGTTGTGTCTGGCGCTGGCGGTATCGCTGCTGCTGAGCATTTACCCGCAGTGGGGAGCCGCGCGTCAGGACCGCCGCATGATGGCGGTGGCGCGTCCGCTGACCTATGGCATGTTCGCCGCCATTGCGCTGGCGTTTATCTGCCTGGTGCACGCCTTTATCGTTAACGATTTTACCGTCGCCTATGTTGCCGCCAACTCCAACACGCAGCTGCCGGTCTATTACCGCATCGCCGCCACCTGGGGGGCGCATGAAGGCTCGCTGCTGCTCTGGGTGCTGCTGCTGAGCTGCTGGTCGCTGGCGGTGGCGCTGTTCAGCCGCTCCATGCCGCAGGATGCGGTGGCGCGGGTGCTGTCGGTGATGGGGATGATTACCGCCGGTTTCCTGCTGTTTATCATCATGACTTCCAACCCGTTCACCCGCACCTTGCCGAACTTCCCGATCGACGGCCGCGATCTGAACCCGTTGCTGCAGGACGTCGGGCTGATTTTCCATCCGCCGCTGCTGTATATGGGCTACGTCGGCTTTTCGGTGGCGTTTGCCTTCGCCATTGCCTCGCTGATGGCCGGGCGGCTCGACACCGCCTGGGCGCGCTGGTCGCGGCCGTGGACTACCGCCGCCTGGGTGTTTCTGACCCTCGGCATCGTACTGGGCTCCGCCTGGGCCTACTACGAGCTGGGCTGGGGCGGCTGGTGGTTCTGGGATCCGGTGGAGAATGCCTCCTTCATGCCGTGGCTGGCGGGCACCGCGCTGATGCACTCGCTGGCGGTGACGGAAAAACGCGGCACCTTCAAGGCGTGGACGGTGCTGCTGGCGATCACCGCGTTCTCGCTGTGTCTGCTCGGCACCTTCCTGGTACGTTCCGGCGTGCTGGTGTCGGTGCACTCTTTTGCCTCCGATCCGGCGCGCGGCATGTTTATTCTCGCCTATCTGGTGATTGTGATCGGCGGTTCGCTGCTGCTGTACGCTTTTAAAGGCGGCCAGGTGCGCAGCCGGGTGCAGCACGAAACCTTTTCCCGCGAGACCTTCCTGCTGGGCAACAACGTATTGCTGATGGCCGCGATGCTGGTGGTGCTGCTGGGTACGTTGCTGCCGCTGGTGCATAAGCAACTCGGGCTGGGCAGTATCTCGATCGGCGAGCCTTTCTTCAACACCATGTTCACCTGGCTGATGGCGCCGATGGCGCTGCTGCTGGGCATCGGCCCGCTGGTGCGCTGGCGCCGTGACGAGCCGAGCAAGCTGTGGCGTCGCCTGGGCGTTGCGCTGGTGGTGACTCTGCTGCTGTCGATTCTGCTGCCGTGGCTGCTGCAGGACAGCATTGCCGGCATGACGGTGGTCGGGCTGCTGATGGCGGTCTGGGTCATTGTGCTGACGCTGATGGAGCTGCACGAGCGTGCCACGCACCGTCACGGCTTCTGGCGCGGCCTGCGCCATTTGTCGCGCAGCCACTGGGGCATGGTGCTGGGCCACCTGGGCGTGGCGGTAACGGTGATCGGTATCGCCTTCAGCCAGAACTACAGCGTGGAGCGTGACGTGCGGATGAAGGCCGGCGACAGCGTGGATATTCATGACTATCACTTTGTATTCCGCGACGTGCACGATATCCGCGGACCGAACTACACCGGCGGCGTCGGCATTATCGACGTGACGCGCAACGGTAAGGCGGAAGCGACGCTGCATGCGGAAAAACGCTACTACAGCGTGGCGCGCAGCATGATGACGGAAGCCGCGATCGACGGCGGCCTGACGCGCGATCTGTACGCGGCATTGGGCGAGGAGCTGGACGACGGCTCCTGGGCGGTGCGGCTGTATTACAAACCGTTCGTCCGCTGGATCTGGTTCGGCGGCGTATTTATGGCGCTGGGCGGGCTGCTGTGTATCCTCGATCCGCGTTACCGCATGAAGAAAAAACTGGCGCGTCAGGGCAAGCGGGAGGCGCAGGTATGAACCGTAAACTGTTATTTATTCCCTTAATCCTGTTCTTGTTGCTGGTAGCCGCCTTTATGGTGCAGCTGACGCGCAACGCCGGCGGGGAGGATCCGACCATGCTGGAATCGGCATTGATCGGTAAACCGGTGCCGACCTTTAAACTGGAGTCGCTCGATCGGCCGGGTAAAACCTACGATCAGGCGGTGCTGCGCGACGGTAAACCGATATTGCTGAACGTCTGGGCCACCTGGTGTCCGACCTGCCGCGCTGAACACCAGTATCTGAATCAGCTGGCGAGCCGCGGCGTGCGCGTGGTGGGGCTGAACTACAAGGACGACCGCGCCAAGGCGGTCAACTGGCTTAACAGCCTGGGCAACCCTTACGCGCTCAGCCTGTTTGACGGCGACGGTATGCTGGGGCTGGACCTTGGCGTATACGGCGCGCCGGAAACCTTTCTGATCGACGGGCAGGGCATTATCCGCTACCGCCACGCCGGCGATATGAATGAACGGGTCTGGCAGCAGGAAGTGCTGCCGCTGTACCGCAAGTACGGAGGCGCAGCATGAGGTTCGCCGCCGTGATATTGGCCGCATTGCTGAGCTTTAGCGCCGCTGCGGCCATTGATACTTACCATTTTGATTCGGTGGAGCAGGAGCAGCAGTATCGCGAGCTGACCGAACAGCTGCGCTGCCCGAAATGCCAGAACAACAGCATCGCCGATTCCAACGCCATCATCGCCGCCGATATGCGCGCCAAAGTCTATGAGCTGATGATGCAGGGGCAGAACAAGCAGCAGGTCATCGATTATATGGTGGCCCGCTACGGCAACTTCGTCACCTATGAACCGCCGGTGACGCCGGCGACGCTGATCCTGTGGGTCGGCCCGCTGCTGTTTGTGCTGATTGGCGGCGCGGTGGTGATTATGCGCAGCCGCCGCCGCACTCCGGTGGATAACGACGACTTCTCCGCACAGGAGCAACAGCGTCTGGCGGCGCTGCTGGAAGAGACTGACAGGAAGAAACGCTAATGGCTTTTTGGCTGATGATTATCGTGTTGCTGCTGGGCGCCGCCGCGCTGTTGCTGGTGCCGGCTATGCGGCAGAATCGGGCGGACAGCGCCACCAGCCGCGACACGCTGAACAAGGTGCTGTACCAGGAGCGTCTGAGTGAGCTGGAACAGGATGAACAACAGGGCGTGGTCGCCGAGCGTCCCGAACTGGTGAAAGAGCTGCAACAGAACCTGCTGGACGATATTCCCGGCCAGGCGACGGCGCAGAGTAAACCGATCAACCGCTGGGCGCTGTTGCCGGGCGTGCTGCTGCTGATCGTGGTGGCGGTTGGCTTTTATCTGAAAACCGGCGGTATGGCGCAGGTGGCGGCCTGGCGGCAGGTGCAGGATCAGATGCCGGCGCTGCGCGCCCGGGTCGCCAACGAGCATGCGCAGCCGCTCAGCATGGAAGAGATCGCCCGTCTGGGGCTGGGGCTGCGCACCGCGCTGCAGCAGGACGGCCGTAATATCAACGACTGGATGATGCTGGGGCGGGTCGGTATGGCGCTGAATAACGCCACCACCGCCAC
This sequence comes from Serratia sp. JUb9, assembly GCF_014298095.1. Lineage (NCBI taxonomy): Bacteria > Pseudomonadati > Pseudomonadota > Gammaproteobacteria > Enterobacterales > Yersiniaceae > Serratia > Serratia sp. JUb9. The sequence continues at coordinate 1,544,879 of NZ_CP060416.1, forward strand.
GCAGGCGTTTGCCCATGCCTATCAGCTGGATCCGAATAATCTGGAAGTCCGTCTGGGGTACGCCGAAGTGTTGACGCGTTCCAACGATCCGGAAGATAACAAGCAGGCGTCGCTGATGCTGCGTAAAATGATCGCTGAAGATCACAGCAACCTGCGTATTCTCAGCCTGTTGGCGTTTAACGCTTTTGAACAGGGCGACTACCGGCAGGCCATCGGCGCCTGGCAGGTGATGCTAAAATTATTACCGGCTGACGATCGCCGTGCGGAAGTGCTAAAGCGCAGTATTGAACAAGCAAAAGTACAGGCCGGCGACGAAACTGTTAAACTTGGTGTCAATGTCACGTTGTCTCCAGAGGCAGCCAACGCATTACCCCAACAAGGGACGCTGATAATTTCGGTGACCGATGGCAAAAGCCCGGTGCCGGTTGCTGTAAAACAATTACCTCTGAGCCGTTTCCCGCTGTCGTTCTCGCTGGATGACAGCAACGCCATGATGCCGGAGCGTTTGCTGTCGTCGCTGCATCAGGTGAAGGTGCGCGTACGGGTTTCTCATGACGGTCTGGCAACGCCGCAGGCCGGCGACTGGTTCGGTGAGAGTGCGCTGCAGACGTTCAGCGGTAACGGGCAAGTTAGCGTTCAGATAGACAAACAGGTCCCTTAATAAAAGACTGAGCGTACTGTTTTTTATGGAGAAAAATATGAACTTTCGCCTGACTGGGCTGGCTTTCGCAACGGTGTTGCTCGTCGGGTGCGCCAGCACCCCTGAGAACGAACCCCAAGGGCGATCCGATCCTTTGGAAGGATTCAACCGGACGATGTTCGATTTTAACTACAACGTGTTGGATCCGTATGTGCTGCGGCCGGTGGCGGTAGCGTGGCGTGATTATGTGCCGCAGCCGGCGCGTAACGGCCTGAGTAACTTTACTTCTAACCTTGAAGAGCCGGCCAGCATGGTCAACGCCTTCCTGAAGGGCGACCCGTACCGCGGGATGATCCACTTCAACCGCTTCTTCCTGAACACCATTCTCGGCATGGGCGGCCTGATCGACGTGGCCGGCATGGCTAACCCGAAACTGGCGCGCGAAGAGCCTAACCGTTTCGGCAGCACGATGGGGCACTATGGCGTCGGTTACGGCCCGTATGTGATGCTGCCGGGCTATGGCAGCTTCACCTTGCGTGACGAGGGCGGCGACTGGGCCGATTCGCTCTATCCGGTGCTGAGCTATCTGACCTTCTGGATGTCGGCCGGCAAGTGGGTGGTGGAAGGCATTGAGACCCGCGCTCAGCTGCTGGATTCCGATGGCCTGCTGCGCAACTCTTCCGATCCGTATCTGATGGTGCGCGAGGCGTACTTCCAGCGCCACGACTTTATCGCCAACGGCGGCGTGCTGAAGCCGGAAGAGAACCCGAACGCCAAGGCGATTCAGGGCGATCTGGACGATATCGATTCGGCGGAATAGGCCGGCACAGAAAGCGCATAAAGAAAAACCCGCCATCCGGCGGGTTTTTTTATCGTTGATACTGTCGGGCGCAGCTTAGAACGTGTAGTTGAAGTTAGCGCCGTACAGCCAGGCTTTACCTTCAGACTCGAAGGTGTACGGGCCTTCCTTGACGGTAACGTGCTGACCGTGCATATAGGAGACGCCCACGTCCACCGAGGCGTTCTGGTTGAACGCGTAGGTGGTGCCGGCGCTGAGCCAGAAGCGGTCCTGATCCGGGATGGAAATGGAGCGGTTCTGGGCCGGTACCGGGCTGTCATCGAAGGCGATACCGGTACGGAAGGTCCAGTTATCGTCGTAGTAATAGGTGGTACCCAGCGCGATGCGGTAAGCGTCTTTGAAGCCTTCATGCTTCTCGAACAGCGTCTGGCCGTTGCTGCCGGTGGCGCGCAGCTCCTGGAACTGACTCCAGCTGGTGTATGCCAGGCTGTAGTGAACGGCCCACTTTGGCGCCACCCGGTTATAACCGGAAATTTCCCACATCTCAGGCAGGTGCAGCGACAGAGAACCCGGTACAGTTTGCCCATTGGTGCCTAATGGCAGCCCCATGGATGCGAGCATTGGGTTATACTGAGACGGCAGGCTGCTCTTATAGTCGCCGTCGAAGTCGACTTTGATTTCAGAGCGGTAGGTCAGGCCGTAGCGGTTATTTTCATCCACTTCATACAGGATGCCGGCATTCCAGCCAAAACCCCACTCGTTGCCTTTCAAGTGAGCAATCTGGGTATCGGCGGGCATTTGGGATAGTGGGCCGGCCAGATTTGGCGGTACTTGACCGGAGCCGGCGATCAGTTTTGGCAGATCGCCGGCATAGCGTTCGAGCTTAGCCCGCGCATAAACGGCATCAAACCCCACACCGAAGCTGAAGTTCTGATTCAGCCGATACGCAGCGCTCAAGTTCAGATTAAGTGTTTCCAGATCGGTTTTGCCTGCAAATGCGCCGGCGGTATAACTATCATTAAATTCCGTCGCCAGTCCGTAATTACTGGTGACAGAACCACCCAGAGCCCATTTGTCATTGATCGGATGTATATAGTGTAAATTTGGAACCCAGGCGGTTGGGGCAATGTTTTTTGCGTCCAGGCTGGCACCGGATGGTGAAGTACCGGAAATATCAACGCCCGGATCGACAAAGATGGCGCCGGCGGAGAAAGTCGGACGGTCAAACATCATCATGGTTGCCGGGTTGCGGCTGGCTGAGGTGGCATTGTCGGCGACGGCGCCTTCACCAGAAAAAGAACGGCCTAAACCAGAAGAAGAGTACTCATTCAACTGGAATCCTGCGGCATACACGTTTGAAGAAATAATCGCCACTGCAGCTGCAAGAGCTGTTTTCTTGAATAGGTTTTTCTGGCTCATGACCAAAACCTCATTATGTGTTTATTATTTAAACTATGTTACACGTGGTAACAAGGAGCGCGGGATTGTAGGGTCCGTTATCCATCAGACAAATCAGACCAGTGGCTGAATTATAGGTCTGACCTGTTAAGATGTTGCAACTTTGTTTTTTAAATATTTCTTAATTGATATCAAAAAAGAGATCTGCTTAACAAAACGCCAGCGGTAAATAACAAAATTCCTATGTTTGTTGATCAAACAAATATTTTCATTTGTGATTTCCATCACTTAAAACACCCACAGAGAGTAAGTGCTAGTGATCTCATGCAGCGAGGCGTAAAATGGCTCACAGAATCTTGGGTCTTTGCGCCGGGTCACACCTCAGGCGTTGTGAGGAGAATTGATATGTCAGATGCAATAAATAAATGCAGCGCGCAGGAAACGGCAGCATGCTGCTGTGTGGATGTCGGCACCGTGATGGACAATACCGACTGCACCGCATCCTACAGCCAGGTTTTTACCGACGAACAAGACGCGCAGCAGACGCTGGCGGCGCTGACGGAAAAAGCACGTTCGGTGGAGTCCGATCCCTGCGCCATCAGCAGCAGCCTGCAGCCGGTAGACGGCGGCGTGCAGCTGAACGCTGATTTCACCTTTGCCTGCCAGGCGGAAACGCTGATTTTTCAGCTGGGCCTGCGTTAACGCATCACGGTATTCTGCGCGGCGCCCGCCGCGCAGCCTCTTTAATTTTCCCCTTGCCGGTTTATCCCCCGTTTGAAAGTTGCTCCTGCTCGCAGATTTCACCTCTGACGGTTTGCCAAATGTAAACATCTGGTTAACAATGACCTCATCAGGTCAGACCTGTTTTGCGGATTGCGCTGACGTTACTTTCTTCAGGAGCATTTATGAGTAAGGCACTGCCGCTGGTCACCCGTCAGGGAGACAGAATTGCAATAGTTAATGGATTACGCACCCCGTTCGCCAAACAGGCGACCGCCTATCACGGCGTGCCGGCGGTGGATCTCGGTAAAATGGCGGTCAGTGAGTTGGTGGCGCGCAGCGGCATCGATGCAACGCTGATTGAACAGCTGGTGTTTGGCCAGGTGGTGCAGATGCCGGAAGCGCCGAATATCGCGCGCGAGATCGTGCTCGGCACCGGCATGAGCGTACATACCGACGCCTACAGCGTCTCCCGCGCCTGCGCCACCAGTTTCCAGGCGATCGCCAACGTAGCGGAAAGCATTATTGCCGGCAGCATCAGCGTCGGCATTGCCGGCGGCGCTGATTCTTCCTCCGTACTGCCGATCGGCGTCAGCAAAGCGCTGGCGCGCACGCTGGTGGACGTCAACAAGGCGCGCACGCTGTCGCAGCGCTTGAAGCTGTTCAGCCGGTTGAAGTTCCGCGACCTGCTGCCGGTACCGCCGGCGGTGGCGGAATACTCCACCGGCCTGCGGATGGGCGACACCGCCGAACAAATGGCGAAGACGCACGGCATCAGCCGTGAAGATCAGGACGCGCTGGCACACCGTTCTCACCAGTTGGCGGCCAATGCCTGGGAGCAGGGCTGGCTGCACGATGAAGTAATGACGGCATACGTGCCGCCGTATAAGGCGGAACTGACCGAAGACAACAATGTCCGCAAAGACTCCAGCCTGGCCTCCTACGCCAAATTAAAGCCGGCTTTCGATCGTAAACACGGCAGCGTGACCGCGGCCAACAGTACGCCGCTCACCGACGGTGCGGCGGCGGTGCTGATGATGAGCGAATCCCGCGCCAGAGAGCTGGGGCTGCAGCCGCTCGGCTATCTGCGCAGCTTCGCCTTTGCCGCCATCGACGTCTGGCAGGATATGCTGCTGGGGCCGTCGTACGCCACGCCGCTGGCGCTGGATCGGGCGGGCATTACGCTGGCCGATTTAACGTTGATCGATATGCATGAAGCCTTCGCCGCGCAGACGCTGGCCAACCTGAAAATGTTCGCCAGTGCGGCGTTCGCCCGCGAGAAGCTGGGGCGCGACGCGGCGATCGGGGAGGTCGACATGGAGAAGTTCAACGTGCTGGGCGGCTCTATTGCCTACGGGCACCCGTTTGCCGCCACCGGCGCGCGCATGATTACCCAGACGCTGCATGAGCTGAAACGTCGCGGCGGCGGTCTGGGGCTGGCGACCGCCTGCGCCGCCGGCGGTCTGGGCGCGGCGATGGTTGTGGAGGTGGAATAATGAGCGCAGCGACCAATGCACTGCATGAGCAACGGGCTCCACAGACGGCGTTTCGCCTGACCCTGCGGCCGGACAACATCGGAGTGATTACCATCGACGTGCCGGGAGAAAAGGTCAATACGCTGAAGGCGGAGTTTGTTGAACAGATTAACGATGTGCTGATCCAGGCGCAGCAGCAGACCACGCTGGAAGGCCTGGTCATTATCTCCGGTAAGCCCGATTCCTTTATTGCCGGCGCCGATATCACCATGATCGCCGCCTGCAACAGCGCCAAAGAGGCGCAGTCGCTGGCGAAGAAAGGGCAGAGCACGCTGGCGCAGCTGGCGGCTTTTCCGGTGCCGGTGGTGGCGGCGATCCACGGTGCCTGTCTGGGCGGCGGGCTCGAGCTGGCGCTGGCTTGCCACAGCCGGGTATGTTCCCTGGACGATAAAACCGCGCTCGGCCTGCCGGAAGTGCAGCTGGGGCTGTTGCCGGGATCCGGCGGCACGCAGCGGCTGCCGCGTCTGATTGGCGCCGGCAAAGCGCTGGATATGATGCTGACCGGCAAACAGGTCCGCGCCCGTCAGGCGCTGCGCATGGGGCTGGTGGACGATGCGGTGCCGCACGCCATTTTGCTTGAGACGGCGGTCGCGCGCGCCAGGCAGGGCTGGTCGGCGCGGCGCGAACTGCCGTGGCAGGAACGGTTGCTCAACGGCCCGCTCGGGCGCAGTGCGCTGTTCGCCATCGTGCGCAAGAAAACGCTGGAGAAGACGCACGGTAATTATCCGGCGGCGGAGCGGATTATCCAGGTGGTGCGTACCGGTTTGGACCAGGGCAGCGCCAGCGGTTATGAGGCCGAGGCGCGCGCGTTTGGCGAGCTGGCGATGACGCCGCAGTCAGCGGCGCTGCGCAGCCTGTTTTTTGCTTCCACCGCGCTGAAAAAGGAGCGTGGCGCCGATGCGCAGCCGCACGCGCTTGAACGGGTTGGTATTCTGGGCGGCGGCCTGATGGGCGGCGGCATTGCCTGTGTGACGGCTACGCGCGGCGGTTTGCCGGTACGTATTAAGGACATCAGCACCCAGGGCATTAATCACGCGCTGAAATACAGCTGGGACGTGCTGGGCAAGCGGGTGCGCCGTAAGCGTATGCGTCCGGCGGAGCGGCAAAAGCAGATGATGCTGATTTCCGGCACCACCGATTACTGCGGTTTCGAGCAGGTGGACATCGTGGTGGAGGCGGTGTTCGAAGATCTGGCGCTGAAGCAGCAGATGGTGGCGGAGATAGAGCAGCACGCCGCGTCGCATACCGTCTTTGCCTCTAACACCTCTTCGCTGCCGATTAGCCAGATCGCCGCCAAGGCGCAGCGGCCGGAGCAGGTGATCGGGCTGCACTATTTCAGCCCGGTGGACAAAATGCCGCTGGTGGAGGTGATACCGCATGCCGCAACCAGCGCCGCAACCATCGCCACTACCGTAGCGTTGGCGCATAAGCAGGGGAAAACGGCGATAGTGGTGGCCGACCGCGCCGGTTTTTACGTTAACCGCATCCTGGCGCCCTATATTAATGAGGCGGCGCGCTGTCTGCTGGCCGGCGAGCCGATCGAGGCGCTGGATAAGGCGCTGGTGGATTTCGGCTTCCCGGTGGGGCCGATTACACTGTTGGACGAGGTCGGTATCGACGTCGGCACCAAAATTATTCCTATTCTGGTGGAAGAACTGGGGTCGCGCTTCGCCGCGCCGGCGGCGTTTGATGCGGTGCTGAAAGATGGCCGCAAAGGGCGCAAGAACGGCAAGGGCTTCTATCTGTATCCCAGCGAAGGCCAGCAGCGCCAGCGCCGAAAACGTGCTGACGCTTCGGTTTATACGCTGCTCGGCGTCACGCCGAAGGCGCATCTGCCGCCGGCGGAGATCGCCCAGCGCTGCGTGATGATGATGCTGAACGAAGCGGCGCGTTGTCTGGAAGAAGGCGTGATTCGCAGCGCCCGCGACGGCGATATCGGCGCGGTGTTCGGCATTGGCTTCCCGCCGTTCCTCGGCGGACCATTCCGCTATATGGATGAGCTTGGTGCGGAGACGGTGGTGAAAACCCTGCAATATCTGCAGCAGCAGCACGGCGAGCATTTTGCGCCGTGCGAACGTCTGCAGCGCATGGCACAACAGGGCGAGCGTTTCTATCCCCGCTAGCGGGCAGCATGGCGGCCCGATTTGCACTACAGTAACAACAGAGGCGTGATGTGATCGCTATCACTCCTTGCGACACCTGCAATCCCGGACGCTGTACAGGGAGATGGGGGCGAGGTAACGTAGGCTGTCGGCGGCGAAGGGTGAGCCGCCGGTATGAAATCTCGCGCATTGCGCGTGAAATTTAACCTGTTGAATTGGTTATAAAGTGAACGATGGCTTCGCGTAAAGTCGCGCCGACGGCGAAAAAACGGCGTTTTCTTTACGTGAACTTTCAGGCAAAATGCCCGGCCGCCATAGAGAGACGGCGCGTTATCGTTTGGAAGCACGATGTGCTTTTGCGTTAATCAGGGGCCCGGCGCTACGGCACGTTCAGCGTGGCGGGTAATGAGCCGGAGTCATTGAAGCGGCTGCTGCAATTACGCAGTTATTTTGTCAACAACAGCGGTGCACTATGCAAGTTTTGATTATGCGTCACGGAGAGGCGGCGCTCGACGCGGCCAGCGATGCGGTAAGACCTCTTACCCTCTGCGGTCGTGATGAGTCACGTCAGATGGCGGCCTGGTTGAACACCAAGTCTGTGGATATTGAACGCGTGCTGGTCAGTCCTTATCTGCGCGCCGAGCAGACGCTGGACACGGTGCGCGCTGCGCTGACGCTGCCGGAAGGCGCGGAAGTGATGCCGGCGCTGACCCCGGACGGCGACGCCGCGCTGGTCGGCAGCTATCTGCAGGTCCTGGCCCAGCAGGGGGTGAAGTCGGTGCTGATCGTTTCCCACCTGCCGCTGGTCGGCTATCTGGTGGCGGAACTGTGCCCGGGCGAGTGCCCGCCGATGTTCGCCACCTCGGCAATTGCCAACGTCGAACTGGCGCAGGACGGCCATGCGGGCAAGCTGGAGTGGCAGGTCGGCCCGTCTCAGCTGATGGTGAAAGCCTGACGGCGTAATGTGCGTTAATTGCAAAGGGCGATGATAAACATCGCCCTTTGTCATTTCTGCGGCCTAGTCGGCCAGCTCGACCAGCAGCAATATGGCGGCGTTGCCGCCCCATTCTTTCGGCGCCTGATGGAACGCCAGCACGTCCGGGTGCTGCGCCAGCCACAGCGGCGTCTGTTGCTTGAGAATATGTTTGCCGTGCCCGTGCATCACGCAGGCGCAGTAGACGTGCTCACGTTTACAGGCGGCGATCAGCGCCCCCAGCTCCTGCTTGGCCTGCAGCTGCGTCAGCCCGTGCAGATCGAGAAACAGATCCGGCACATAGTCGCCGCGGCGCAGCTTTTTCAGTTCAAACTGGCTGGCGCCGGGGCGTACATAGCGGGTCGGGCCGTCTTCGTCCAGCTGCGGCTGGAACTCATCGGAAAAATAGAAACTGGCGTCGACCTGTTCCTGCAGCAGGCGCTGCGGCGGCGTCTGCTTGATTTTGGGTTTGGGCGGGCGATGGACAATGGTGTCCTGACGCAGCTTCTTGGCGCCCGTCACCGAGTCTCTGAAGAGCTGCAGTTCATCCTGGCTCAGCGGCGGTTTGTTCTTCATGGTTCTCATTCACTGACGACTATTTTACCGTTAGTTTATCGTGTCGCGTGCGATCTGACGACGCAAAACTGTTGCCTTCAGGTTAAGCCAGGTGAATGAGAAGCGGCTAACCTTAACGTGATGACCGCTCATCCCGCCTGTCGGCCGCCGTGTACCGGTGCGTCGGCAACTTGCGGCAGGGGCGTATATAGCTGCTGATTTGTCGCGGGCTTCGTGGCAAACTATGCGGCTATCTCATGAATCACAGCCGCCTGCCGGAGGGCACTTTGGACAAAATTTTCGTCGACGAAGCAGTGAACGAACTGCACACCATTCAGGATATGCTGCGCTGGACCGTCAGCCGCTTCAGCGCCGCCAATATCTACTATGGTCACGGAACCGATAATCCGTGGGACGAAGCGGTGCAGCTGGTTCTGCCGAGTTTGTATCTGCCGCTGGATATTCCGGAAGAGATGCGCAGCGCGCGTCTGACCTCCAGCGAGCGCCATCGCATCGTCGAGCGGGTCATCCGCCGTATCAACGAGCGCGTGCCGGTGGCGTATCTGACCAACAAGGCCTGGTTCTGCGGCCTGGAATTTTACGTCGATGAGCGCGTGCTGGTGCCGCGTTCGCCGATTGGCGAGCTGATCAACGAGCGGTTCAGCGGCCTGATCCCGCAGCCGCCGCGCCATATTCTGGATATGTGCACCGGCAGCGGCTGCATCGCCATCGCCTGCGGTTACGCCTTCCCGGAAGCGGAAGTGGACGCGGTGGATATCTCCAGCGACGTGCTGGCGGTTACCGAGCGCAATATTCAGGCGCTGGGCGTTGAACATCAGGTGATCCCGATCCGTTCCGATCTGTTCCGCGACGTTCCCGCGATCCAGTACGATCTGATCGTCACCAACCCGCCGTATGTCGATGCTGAAGATATGTCCGATCTGCCGGAAGAGTTCCGCTTTGAGCCGGAACTGGGCCTGGCGGCGGGCAGCGACGGCCTGAAACTGGTGCGCCGCATTCTGGCCTGCGCGCCGGACTTCCTCAGCGATGACGGCGTGCTGATTTGTGAAGTCGGCAACAGCATGGTACACCTGATGGAGCAGTACCCGGATATTCCGTTCACCTGGTTGGAGTTTGCCAACGGCGGCGACGGCGTATTTATGCTGACCAAGCAGCAGCTGGTGGACTGCAAGGCGCATTTCAGCATGTATCGCAGCTGATGATTTTCCCTGGCCTGCTGCGGCAGGCCCGATAACAAAAAATGTAACGGTAAGGAGCCGTGATGGCAGGGAACAGTATTGGGCAGTTATTCCGCGTCACCACCTTTGGCGAATCTCACGGGGTGGCGCTGGGATGTATCGTTGACGGGGTGCCGCCGGGCATCGCGCTGACGGAAGAAGATTTGCAACATGACCTGGACCGCCGTCGTCCGGGCACCTCGCGCTATACCACGCAGCGCCGTGAACCCGACCGGGTGCGCATTCTTTCCGGCGTGTTTGAAGGCGTGACCACCGGCACCAGCATCGGCCTGATGATCGAAAACACCGATCAGCGCTCACAAGACTACGGCGCGATCAAAGACGTGTTCCGTCCGGGCCATGCCGACTACACCTACGAACAGAAATACGGCGTGCGCGACTACCGCGGCGGCGGCCGCTCATCGGCGCGGGAAACCGCGATGCGCGTGGCGGCCGGCGCGATTGCCAAAAAGTACCTTGAACAGAAATTCGGCGTGAAGGTGCGCGGCTACCTGGCGCAGATCGGCGACGTCAGCTGCGAGCTGAAAGACTGGGAGCAGGTTGAGCAGAACCCGTTCTTCTGCCCGGATGTCGACAAGCTGGAAGCGCTGGATGAACTGATGCGCGCGCTGAAAAAAGAGGGCGACTCCATTGGCGCCAAAGTCAGCGTGGTGGCGGAGAACGTGCCGGTCGGCCTCGGCGAGCCGGTGTTTGACCGCCTGGATGCCGATCTGGCGCATGCGCTGATGAGCATCAATGCGGTGAAAGGCGTGGAGATCGGCGACGGTTTTGCCGTGGTCACCAAGCGCGGCAGCGAAAACCGCGATGAAATTACCCCGGAAGGCTTCCAGAGCAACCACGCCGGCGGCATTCTCGGCGGCATCAGCAGCGGCCAGCCGGTGATTGCCCATCTGGCGCTGAAGCCGACCTCCAGCATTATGGTGCCGGGGCGCACCATCAACCGCCAGGGCGAAGCGGTGGATATGGTAACCCGCGGCCGCCACGATCCGTGCGTTGGCATCCGCGCGGTGCCGATCGCCGAAGCGATGATGGCAATCGTGCTGATGGACCATCTGCTGCGCCAGCGCGGGCAGAACGGCGACGTGCTCTCCGACGTGCCGCGCTGGTAACCGCGCCGTATCATTGTTCTCATGTCTGGGCATCGTCACGATGCCTGTTTTTCCGGCGGTGCGGCATTGTGTCCGCCCGCATGGCGAAATCAATGGATATCACGATGAAAAATGGGTTGTTGGGTCTGATGGCGCTGCTGGCGTCAACGTCCGCGCTGGCGTTGACGCCGTGGCAAAAAATTGATCATCCGGTAGCGGGGTCGGCGCAGGCGATTGGCGGCTTTTCTAACGGCTGTGTGATCGGCGCCCGGCCGCTGCCGCTCAATGCGGCGGACTATCAGGTGATGCGCCAGGATCAGCGCCGCTATTTCGGTCATCCGGAACTGCTGGCGTTTATTCAGCGTCTGACCCGTGAGACCGGGCAGCAGGGGCTGGGCACGGTGCTGATCGGCGATATGGCGATGCCGGCCGGCGGGCGTTTCAGCAGCGGCCATGCCAGCCACCAGTCCGGTCTGGACGTCGATATCTGGCTGCAGCTGCCGCATCAGCGCTGGAGCGAGCGACAGCTGCTGAAGCCGCAGCCGATAGATCTGGTGAGCGGCGACGGCATGCGGGTGCGTAATAATCAGTGGCAGCCGCAGATTGGTTCGCTGATCAAACTGGCGGCGCAGGACGACAAAGTGGCGCGCATCTTCGTTAACCCGGCGATTAAACAGCGGCTGTGCGACGATGCCGGCAGCGATCGCGCCTGGCTGCATAAGGTGCGGCCGTGGTTTGGCCACCGCGCCCATATGCACGTGCGGTTGAGCTGTCCGCCGGACAGTCTGGAGTGCAAGGATCAGGATCCGCCGCCGCCGGGCGACGGCTGCGGTTTCGAGCTGGCCAGCTGGTTTGAACCACACCAGCCAAGCTCGAAACCGGGCAAGCGGGTTGTGCCGCCGTTGCCGCCTTCCTGTCAGGCGTTGTTGGATAACCATTTTTCTGCGGAATAATTCATGGACTGGTTGATGGTCAGCCCCGAAATGCTCGGGGTGTTGTTTGCCGTGGCGTTACTGGCAGGTTTTATTGATTCCATCGCCGGCGGTGGCGGATTGCTGACGGTACCGGTGCTGCTGGCGGCAGGGGTGCCGCCGGCGCAGGCGCTGGCGACCAACAAGCTGCAGTCGGTGGGCGGTTCGCTGTCCGCCAGCCTGTACTTTATCCGCCGTAAGGCGGTCAATCTCGGCGAACAGAAGCTGACGATCCTGCTGACGCTGATCGGCTCGATCGCCGGCGCGATTCTGGTGCAGCATATGCGCGCCGATCTGCTGCGGCAGATGTTGCCGCTGCTGGTGATTGGCATCGGGCTCTATTTCCTGCTGACGCCGCGTCTGGGAGAAAGCGATCGCCAGCGGCGTCTGAGCGCGCTGCCGTTCGGTCTGGTGGCCGGCGGCTGCGTCGGTTTTTACGACGGCTTTTTCGGCCCCGGCGCCGGCTCCTTCTACGCGCTGGCCTATGTGACGCTGTGCGGCTTCAACCTGGCGAAATCCACCGCGCACGCCAAGGTGCTGAACTTCACCTCCAACTTCGGCAGCCTGATCTTCTTTATCATCGGCGGCAAGGTGGTATGGGGCATCGGCCTGCTGATGCTGGTCGGGCAGGTGCTGGGTGCGCGGATGGGCGCGCATATGGTAATGACGCGCGGGCAGAAGCTGATTCGCCCGATGATCGTGGTGGTTTCACTGGTGATGAGCCTGAAGCTGCTGTACGACAGTCACGGCGCTGAAATTCAGCAGTGGCTGGCCATGCATTTTTAACGGGTCAATCGGGCGGCAACGTGAAATAATAGCCGCCCTGTTTTTGTGGTTACTTTGAGTTTTTTTATGTCAGACACGCACCAGTATCCCCAGCTGATTGAGATTTTTAATCAGTGCTTCAGCGACGATTATAATACGCGCCTGGTTAAAGGCGACGACGAGCCGATTTATCTGCCGGCGGATGATGAACTGCCTTACCACCGCATCGTATTTGCCCATGGTTTCTACGCCAGCGGCCTGCATGAAATTTCCCACTGGTGTATCGCCGGCGCAGAGCGGCGCAAGCTGGTCGATTTTGGCTACTGGTACTGCCCGGACGGCCGCGATGCGCAAACGCAAAGCGAATTTGAGGCGGTGGAAGTCAAACCACAGGCGCTGGAGTGGTTGTTCTGCGTTGCCGCCGGCTTCCCGTTTAACGTCAGCTGCGACAACCTGAACGGTGACTGCGAGCCGGATCGCGTCGCTTTCCAGCGAAAAGTACGCGCCCGGGTGCTGGAGCTGTTGGAAAAAGGCATTCCCGAACGGCCGGCGCGCTTTATTCAGGCGTTACGTTCGTTTTACAATACGCCGCCGCTGACGGCTGAGAATTTTCCTTACCCGGAAGATCTGAACTGATTTTACTTTAAACACCGCTCCTGACCGGCGACATGCCGCAGGGGAACATGAGGACATGCGATGATCGCTGAATTTGAAGCGCGCGTTTTGGCGCTGATTGATGACATGGTAGACCACGCCAGTGATGATGAACTGTTTGCCGGTGGCTATCTGCGCGGTCATCTGACGCTGGCGGTAGCCGAAGCGGAAGAGCAGGGCGAACACAGCGCCGAACAGCTGAAGGCGCGGGTTGAAGACAGCCTGCATAACGCCATCCGCGCCGGCGAGCTGTCGCCGCCGGATCAGGTGCTGGTAGAAGCGATGTGGGAGAATTTGTACCAGGCCGCATTGCCTACCGCCTGATTCTGCACTTTGCCGCCCCTTTCGCCGCGCAGGGAAAGGGGCGTGCCTCTTGCCCGATTTACAGCGGGCGACCCTTCAGCAGTTTTCTTACCCACATCCGGTTCGGATTAAGCGCCGCCAGCACCTCGGCATCGGCCGGCAACGGCTCGCCGAACAGCTGCGCCGCCAAAATTTCCGCCGTCAGCGGTGCGGAACACAGCCCGCGTGAACCAAGCCCGCCGAGTATAAACAGGTTCGGGTAGCCCGGCGCCTTATCAATCTCTTCCCCGCGCTGCCGCCGTTTTGGCAGATTCTGGTAGCACGCCAGCGTTTGCTGGTAGTCCGGCAGCGCGCCGGCCATCGGCAGATGATCGCGTGTGGCGCAGCGCACGCCGCAGCGGGCCTGCCCGTCGCTGACGTCCGCCTGTTGCGTCCACGCCTGTTGCGGCAGGCAGCGCAGCAGCCGCGCGCGGTTTTCCTGTTGTTCCTGCTCGCTGTAGGCGGTATCGGTCACGCCGCGTTGGTAGCTGGCGCCGATGCAGTGCTGCTGATGCTGCGGGCTGACCGGCGTCAGATAACCTTCATAGCACAATACCTGTCGCAGCTGGCCCAGCGCCGGTGCGGTCGGAATATGGGAGACCTGGCCGCGCACCGCATACATCGGCAGTTCGGTGCACTGGGGCAGCGTCGCCAACTGGTGGCCGTTGGCCAGCAGCACCACATCATGCCGGCGGCTGTCGCCGTGGCTGAAATCAAGCCGCCAGCTGTCCTGCTCTGCCGTCAGCGCACTGAGCCGGTGGCGGTAATGGCAGCGTAGCCCTTGGCGCTGCGCCAGTTCCAGCGCGCCGCGCGTCAGTTCCGCCGGGCAGAGCCAGCCGCCCTGCGGATAATTGATGCCGCCGAAGCCGCTGTCGACGCCGCACAGCTGGCTGAGCGTATCGCGATCGGCGGCGAAGGCGAACGCCGCCGGCCAGTCGGTGCCCAGCATATTGTCGATTTTCGCCGCGCTTTTTTCATCGTAGGCCAGCTGGCTGACGCCGCACCACTGATGCTCAAAGACGACGCCGCTGTCGGCCAGGGCGTCATACAGACGGCGGGCGAAGGGAAAGGCGGCGCTGAAAAAACGCTCCAGCACGTCGCCGCGGCCGTTGAGCAGCGGATACAGCGCCCCCTGACGGTTGCCGGAAGCGCCGGCGGCCGGCTCATCGTCCGCGCAGTACAGCGTCACCTTGGCGCCGCGCCGCAGCAGCGCCAGCGCGGTGAGGGCGCTGGCGATACCGCCGCCGACCAGGGCGATATCCTGTGTCGCATCGGCGGGCGGACGGTGGAACCAGGGTGCGGGGTCGGGCGTCGGCGCGCTGTCCGCCGGCAGCGTGCCGACCAGCATTTCGCGTTTCTGACCGAAGCCTTTGACTCTTTCTACCGCAAAGCCCGCCTGCTGCAGGCCGCGACGCACGAAGCCGGCGGCGGTAAAGGTGGCGAAGCTGCCGCCCGGCCGGGCAAAGCGCGCCATGGCGGCGAACAGCTGTTCGCTCCACATATCGGGATTTTTCGCCGGGGCGAAGCCGTCGAGGAACCAGGCGTCGACCTGATTATTGATGCTGTGATCGAAGCGCGGCAGCAGCGCGTTGACGTCGCCGAACCACAGGTCGAGCGTGATGCGCCCCTCCGCCAGCAGCAGGCGGTGACAGCCGGGCAGCGCCTGCGGCCAGCTGGCGCGCAGTTGGTCGGCGTACGGCGCCAGCTCCGGCCAGCGGGCGTGCGCCGCCGCCAGATCCGCCGGCTGCAGCGGGAATTTCTCAAAGCTGATAAAGTGCAGGCGTTGCAGCGGGGCGGTGGGGTTCGCCTGCAGATGGCGTTCAAACGCCTGCCACAGGGTTAAAAAGTTCAGCCCGGTGCCGAAGCCGGTTTCCGCCGCGATAAACAGCGGGCGCGGGTGTTCGGCGAAGCGCGCCGGCAGCCGGTTGCCGCCGAGAAAGACGTAGCGGGTTTCTTCCAGCCCATCCTGATTGGAAAAATAGACGTCATCAAACTGTTTCGAAACAGGTGTACCCTGTTCGTTCCAGGATAGCGCTGCGGTTTGGATGGGGGAGTTGCTCACGGTTGGTTGCTCGTCATTCAAGGGGGTAGCGCGATTTTAACGGCGCTGGCGCTGCGGCGCAAACTGGATAAGAATAAAGCTGAAAAACGCTGATCGGACTTGTTCGGCGTACATCTGTACGCTAAAGTGCGAGGCAAAATCCCGAATGTAAAATTGTGGAAGAGGTATTGAATGAAACGTGCAGTGATTACTGGCCTGGGTATTGTCTCCAGCATTGGTAATAACCAACAGGAGGTCCTGGCGAGCCTGCAGGAAGGACGTTCTGGGATTACTTTCTCTCAGGAGCTAAAAGATTCCGGCATGCGTAGTCACGTATGGGGCAATGTTAAACTGGACACTGCCGGCCTGATCGATCGTAAAGTTGTACGCTTTATGAGCGATGCTTCCATTTATGCGTACCTGTCCATGCAGGAAGCGATTAACTCTTCCGGCCTGAAGGAAGAAGAGTACCAGAATAACCCGCGTGTTGGCCTGATCGCCGGTTCCGGCGGCGGTTCTCCGCGCTTCCAGGTGTTCGGCGCCGATGCGATGCGCAGCCCGCGCGGCCTGAAAGCCGTCGGCCCTTACGTGGTCACCAAAGCCATGGCCTCCGGCGTTTCCGCCTGCCTGGCGACACCGTTTAAAATCCACGGCGTTAACTACTCCATCAGCTCCGCCTGCGCCACCTCCGCACACTGTATCGGTAATGCGGTAGAGCAGATCCAGCTGGGCAAACAGGACATCGTGTTTGCCGGCGGCGGCGAAGAACTGTGCTGGGAAATGGCCTGCGAGTTTGATGCGATGGGCGCACTGTCCACCAAATATAACGAAACGCCGGAAAAAGCTTCCCGCACCTATGACGCCGATCGCGACGGCTTCGTTATCGCCGGCGGCGGCGGTATGGTGGTGGTAGAAGAGTTGGAGCACGCGCTGGCGCGCGGCGCTCACATCTATGCCGAAATCGTCGGCTACGGCGCCACCTCCGACGGCGCGGATATGGTCGCACCATCCGGCGAAGGCGCGGTGCGCTGCATGCAGATGGCGATGCAGGATCTGGATGCGCCGATCGACTACATCAACGTGCACGGCACCTCGACGCCGGTTGGCGATGTGAAAGAGCTGGGTGCGATCCGCGAAGTGTTCGGCGACACCACGCCGGCTATCTCCTCCACCAAAGCGATGACCGGCCACTCGCTGGGCGCCGCCGGCGTGCAGGAAGCTATCTACAGCCTGCTGATGCTGGAACACGGCTTTATCGCCCCGAGCATCAACATCGACAATCTGGACGAGAAGGCGGCGGGGATGGATATCGTTACCCAGCCGACCACGCGCGCACTGAACACCGTGATGTCCAACAGCTTCGGTTTCGGCGGCACCAACGCCACGCTGGTGATGCGTAAACTGCAGAAGTAAGTTTATTCATCAACTGGATAGATTCAGTATTAACAATGGGTTCGGTTTACCGAACCCATTTTTTTTTGCATGCTAATTGCCGAATGCCTCCCTGCCATTGACTGAAATCAAAGAATTTTATCCCCTCTCCGTCATGATTGGCCTCACCTTGTCACGGAGGTGAAGGGCATTCGCCGTTCCGCAATACTCTTGGTGACATATTTTCAGGAAGAATAAATGTCCGTTCAGGCCGTCCTTTCACAGTTTATGCATCGTCTGCGCTTCGTCAGCAAGCGTAGCGGCGCATGGCTGTTGCTGCTGGCCTGGCTGCTGCTTAACGGCCAGCTGGCGCTTGCCGGTCACGGCTGCGATTTGCAGCCTGACGGTAGAGCGGCCGCCGCACAGCATATGTCGCATCTGCAGCAGGCGACGCCGGGCATGGACAGCCATACGGGCGCCGGTGCGCTGTGTGAAAAACACTGCGTGCCGGATAACGCGCAGCAGGATCATGCCAGCCCCTCGCTGGCGATCTTGCTGGTCAGCCTCAGCGTGTTGCTCGCCATACCGCGAACCACCGCGCGGATTTCTCTTATCCACTGGCAAACGCCGCCGATAGCAGGGCCGCCGACAGAGGTTGTATTCTGTCGGTTCCGTGAATAGCCAACCCCGCGCTTTACCGTCTCCCGGACGGCATGTCGTGTTGGTTAACTATTTTATGGAGCTATTGTCATGCGTAATTTATTGAGCGTTGCCGTTTTTTCTCTTCTGTTGTTATCCCCCGTCGTGCAGGCCGAAGAGCCGACGACCTCCCACCATGCTGCCACCGAACACGGTGCGGCGGTCACCCACACTCAGGGCGTGTTGAAAGCCTGGAATCCGCACAAGGTGTCGATCGCCCACCCGGCTATCGAATCCCTCGGCTGGCCGCCGATGACCATGAACTTCCTGCAGCCGCAGCCGCCGTTGGCGGAGTTGCCTGCCGATACGCCGATTGAATTCAGTTTCCGCCAGGTTGATGGCGGCTACCAGCTGATTACCCTCAGCGCCAGCCAGCAGTAAGGAGCGGTATGTCCAACTTATTTTCTCACCCGGCACGGGTGGGCTGGCTGCTGCTTGTCTGCTGTTCGGCGAGCGCGCAGGCGGCCGGCCTGACGCTGGAACAATCGCTGTCGGCGGCGGAGCGTTACTCCGCCGAGCTGTCCGCCAACCGCCATCAGGTTTCCGCACTGCGCAATATGGCGGATTCCGCGCTGCAGTTGCCCGATCCCAAACTGAAGCTGGGGATTGAGAACATACCGGTACAGGGCGGCAACGGCCATCGCCTGACGCGCGACGGCATGACGATGGGACGTATCGGCATCATGCAGGACTACGTCAGCGGCAATAAGCGTCAGCGAAAAGCCGATACGCTGCGGGCCGAGGCGGAAAAAACCTCGGCTAACAGCGCGGCGATCCGCGCACGTTTGCAGCAGCAGACCGCACAGGCCTGGCTGGAGCTGGCGTTAAGCCAGCAGACCCTGCGTGACGCCAGGGCGTTGGTTGCGGAGAGCGAGCGCCAGATTAGCGCGCAGCGCGCCGGCGTGGCCAGCGGCAGTTCGTCGGCCAGCGAGGTGGTGGACGCACGTCTGACCTTGCTGGCGATGCAGGACCAAATCAGCACCGCCGAGCGCGACGTGACGGTGGCGCAGGCCAGGCTGACGCAGCTGACCGGGCAACAGATCGGGCAGGTCGTTGGTAAGCTGCCGCGCTTTGAGCGTTTGCCGGCCGACGGTGAGGTGCTGCGCCAGGCGATACGCCAGCATCCGGACGTGGTGCAGGCCGGCCGCGAAGCCGATGTCGCCAAGGCGCGCTCCGCTCAGTCGGCGATCGCCGCCATTCCCGACGTTGGCGTGGAGGTGTATTACGCGCGCCGCGCCGACGGCTATGAAGATATGGCCGGCGTCATGCTGAGCGTCGACCTGCCGCTGTTTAAAGCGCAGCGACAGGATAAAAACTATGCCGCCGACGTGTCGCGCACCCTGGAGGCCAACGACCAGCTGACCTTGCTGATCCGCGACCATCGGGCGCAGCTGGACACCCTGTTGGCGCAGTATCAGGCGGCGCAGGCGCAGTGGCAGCGTCAGCAGCAGCAGGCGATTCCACTGCAGCAGCAGCGTCTCGATCTGCTGCTGGCGCAGTACCGCAGCGGCAACAGCAACCTTTCCGCTGTGCTGTCGGCGCGTCGCGCGTTGCTGGATGCCCGGCTGAACGCCGGCCAGGCCGCCCGTCAGCTGGCGCAGCTGTGGGCCGCCATCCGTTACCTGATCCCGCAGGAGATCCTCTGATGAAAATGCGTTTTAACCTTGCGTTATTGGCGGCGCTGGCGGCAGGCGCCGGGGCCGGTTACTGGCTGGCGACGCCGCCATCATCAGCGCCGACGGGGAGCGCGACGCCGGCGGCTGAGCGTCAGGTGCTGTATTGGTATGACCCGATGGTGCCGGGGCAGCGCTTTGACAAGCCGGGGCCTTCACCGTTTATGGATATGGATCTGGTGCCGCGCTATGCCGACGAGGTGCAGGAGCAGGGCGGGGTGACCATCAGCGCCCGTCAGCAACAAAACCTTGGCGTGCGCACCGCAGCGGTGGAGCTGCGCCCGCTGGCGCCGCAGCTGGAGGCGTACGGCAGCGTAGCGATTGACGAGCGCGGCGTGCAGGTGATCGCCGCGCGCGCCAGCGGTCTGGTGGAGAAGCTGTGGGTGCGCGCCAGCCAGCAGCAGGTGAAAAAAGGCCAGGCGCTGGCGCAGCTGTGGATCCCGGCGTGGCATGCGGCGCAGCAGGAGTACCTGGCGGTGCGACGTCTGGGGGACAGCGCGCTGAGCGCTGCGGCGCGTCAGCGCCTGCAGCTGCAGTTTATGCCGGAGTCGGTGATACGCGAGGTGGAGCGCAGCGGCCGGCCGCAAACGCGCATTACCGTCACGGCGCCCGCCAGCGGCTTTATCAACAGTCTGGATGTGCGTGAGGGCGCGCAGGTCAGCGCCGCGCAGGGGCTGTTTGAACTGGCGACGCTCGACCGGGTATGGATGGTGATCGACTATCCGCAGGCGCAGGCCGGGGTGGTGCAGATCGGCGATGCGGTCAGCGCCGGCAGCGCCAGCTGGCCGGGCGAACGTTTCAGCGGCACGATCGATGAACTGCTGCCGAATGTCGATCCGCTGACGCGCACCTTTAAGGCGCGGGTGCAGCTGCAAAACCCGCAGCAGCGGCTGAAACCGGGCATGTACCTGCAGGTGCGCCTCAGCCAGCCGGCGGCGGGGCGGCCGGTGCCGGCAATTCCGCTGGAGGCGTTGATCATGAGCGGCGATCGTAACCGGGTGCTGGTGAGCGAAGGCGACGGCTACTTTATACCGGTCGAGGTGGAAACGGGCCGGCAGCAGGACGGCTGGGTGGAGATCACGCGCGGGCTGAAGGCCGGACAACGGGTGGTGACCGCCGGACAGTTCCTGATCGATTCCGAAGCCAGCCTGCGCAGCGCGCTGCCGCAGCTGACGGCTGAAAAAGAGCCTCACGATCGCGGGGCACATCAGCCGCCTGCGGCCGCGATGGAGCACGGGGAACATTCGACGCCGCAAGCGCATGGCGAACATGCGGATCATCATGCACACGGAGGTCACCAATGATTGCTGCAATCATTCGCTGGTCGCTGCGCAACCGGCTGCTGGTGCTGCTGGCGGCGGCGATGCTGGCCGGCTGGGGCGTGTGGGCGCTGCAGAAAGCGCCGCTGGACGCGCTGCCGGATCTGTCCGACGTGCAGGTGATCGTACGCGCCAGCTATCCGGGGAAAGCGCCGCAGGTGGTGGAGGACCAGGTGACCTATCCGCTGACCACCACCATGCTGACGGTACCCGGCGCGAAAACCGTGCGCGGCTTCTCCATGTTCGGCGACGCCTATGTCTACATCCTGTTTGAGGACGGCACCGATCTGTACTGGGCGCGCTCGCGCGTGCTGGAGTCGCTCAGCCAGGTGCAGTCCGCGCTGCCGTCGCAGGTGAAGGTGGCGCTCGGGCCGGACGCCACCGGCGTCGGCTGGGTGTATGAGTACGCGCTGGTGGACAGGAGCGGCCGTCACAGCCTGGCGGATCTGCGCGCGCTGCAGGATTGGACGCTGAAATTTGAGCTGAAAACCGTGCCCAACGTCGCCGAAGTGGCCAGCGTGGGCGGCATGGTACGCCAGTATCAGGTGGTGCTCAACCCGGAAAGCCTGCGCGCGCTTAACGTCTCCCACCAGCAGGTGGTCAAGGCGCTGCAGGAGGCCAATCAGGAAGGCGGCGGCGCGCTGCTGGAAATGGGGGAAGCGGAGTATATGGTGCGCAGCGCCGGCTATCTGAAAACGGCGGCGGATTTCGCCAATGTGGTGATAACGGTGCGCGACGGCGTGCCGATCCTGCTGTCCCAGGTGGCGACGCTGCGCGAAGGGCCGGAAATCCGCCGCGGCGTGGCGGAGCTGAACGGCGAAGGGGAGGTGGCCGGCGGTATTGTGGTGATGCGCTACGGCCAGAACGCGCTGGAAACCATCAATGCGCTGAAGGACAAGCTGCAGCAGCTGCGGCAGACGCTGCCGCCGGGCGTGGAGATCGTCACGGTTTACGACCGTTCACAGCTGATCGAGCAGGCGATCGATAACCTGTCGTTCAAGCTGCTGGAGGAGTTCGTGGTGGTGGCGCTGGTGTGCACGCTGTTCCTGTTCCACTTCCGTTCAGCGCTGGTGGCGATGGTGACCCTGCCGCTCGGTATTCTCGGCGCGTTTGTGGTGATGCACTATCAGGGGGTGAACGCCAACATTATGTCGCTGGGCGGTATCGCCATCGCCATCGGCGCGATGGTGGACGCGGCGATCGTGATGATCGAGAACATGCATAAGGTGCTGGAGCAGTGGCGGCAGCGCCATCCTGAACGGCAGCCGGAAGCGCAGGACTACTGGCGCATTGCCGAGCAGGCGGCGGTTGAGGTCGGGCCGGCGCTGTTCGGCAGCTTATTGATCATCACGCTGTCGTTTATTCCGGTGTTCACGCTGCAGGCGCAGGAGGGCAAGATGTTCGCGCCGCTGGCCTTCACCAAAACCTACGCGATGGCGGTGGCGGCCGGGCTGGGCATTACGCTGGTGCCGGTGCTGATGGGCTACTTTATCCGCGGACGTATTCCTGATGAGCAGGCCAACCCGATAAACCGCTGGCTGATTCGCTTGTACCAGCCTTTGCTGGCGGCGGTGCTGGCGCGGCCGCGCCTCACGCTGGGCCTTTCCGCGCTGCTGCTGGCGCTGACGCTGTACCCGCTCAGCCGGCTGGGCAGCGAATTTATGCCGCCGCTCGACGAAGGGGATCTGCTGTATATGCCTTCGACCCTGCCGGGGATTTCGGTGCGTGAAGCGGGGCGTCTGCTGCAGCTGACCGACCGGCTGATTAAAACGGTGCCGGAGGTGGAGACGGTCTTCGGCAAGGTCGGGCGGGCGGAAACCGCCACCGACCCGGCGCCGCTCACCATGCTGGAAACCACCATCCGTTTTAAACCGCGCGACCAGTGGCGGCCAGGCATCACCATGGACAAGCTGGTGGCGGAGCTGGACGAGGCGGTCAAGGTGCCGGGCATTGCCAACGTCTGGGTACCGCCGATTCGCAACCGGCTGGATATGCTGTCTACCGGGATTAAAAGCCCGGTGGGGATCAAGGTCAACGGCAGCAACCGCGCGGATATCGAGCGCGTCGCCGGGCAGATTGAGCAGGTGGTGCGGCAGGTGCCGGGCGTCTCCTCGGCGCTGGCGGAGCGGCTTAGCGGCGGGCGCTATGTTGATATTGATATCGATCGTCAGCGCGCTGCCCGCTATGGCGTGTCGGTGACCGAGCTGCAATCGATGGTGGCCTCTTTAGTCGGCGGCGAAAACGTCGGCGAAACCATTGAAGGGCGGGCGCGCTATCCGATCAACGTGCGCTATCCGCGCGAGATCCGCGACTCACTGCAGGGGCTGCGCGATCTGCCGGTGGTGACGGCGAACGGCAGTCAGCTGCCGCTGTCGGCGCTGGCGGATATTCGCGTCAGCGACGGACCGCCGATGCTGAAAAGCGAGAACGCCCGGTTGTCCGAGTGGATCTATGTCGATCTGCGCGGGCGGGATCTGAAGTCGGCGGTGGAAGAGATGCAGCACGCGGTGGCGCAGCAGGTCAGGCTGCCGTCCGGCATTTCGCTGAGCTGGTCCGGGCAGTTCGAGTATCTGGAACGCGCCAGCGCCCAGCTGAAGGTCGTGCTACCGGTCACCCTGGGGATTATTTTTGTGCTGCTGTTCGTCACTTTCAACAGCGTGCGCGACGCGCTGCTGATTATGGCGACGCTGCCGTTTGCCCTGATCGGCGGCGTCTGGCTGCTGTATCTGCTGGACTACAACCTGTCGGTGGCCGGCGCGGTGGGCTTTATCGCCCTGGCCGGGGTGGCGGCGGAGTTCGGCGTGATCATGGTGCTGTATCTGAATCAGGCGCTGCACAAGCAGCGGCAGAGCGGCCGGCCGATGACCCGTCAGCAGCTGCTGGCGGCCATCAGCGAAGGGGCGGTGCTGCGCGTCCGGCCGAAGGTGATGACGGTGGCGACCATTATGGCCGGGCTATTGCCGATTATGTGGAGCGACGGTTCCGGTTCCGAGGTGATGCAGCGCATCGCCGCGCCGATGATTGGCGGCATGATCAGCGCACCGATTTTATCGATGCTGGTGATCCCGGCGGTGTATCTGCTGATGCATAAACCAGAGGAATAAATAAACTGGGGGGCCGCGCGGCCCCCTGATGTTATTGCAGCAGAAACGCCTTAAACTGCGGTGTCATCTGCGCGCTGAAGCCGCTGTCGGTTTTGCTGATCATATACACCGCCAGCCCTTGCTCTTGCGCCAGCTTCATGGCCTTTTCACTACCCAGCACCATCAGGCCGGAATCCCAGCCGTCGGCTTCCAGCGCGGTGGGGGCGATCACCGTTACCGAAACCAGCCGGTGGTTAATCGGCCGGCCGGTATTGGGGTCGATAATATGCGAATAGCGCTGGCCGTTCTGCTCAAAGTAGTTACGGTAGCTGCCGGCGGTGCTGATGCCGTAGCCCTGCAGATCCACCAGCGCCTGCACCGCATTTTCTCGGTCGGTCGGTTTCTGGATCGCCACGCGCCATGGTTTGCCCTGACCGTTAACGCCGCGCGATCGCACCGCGCCGCCTACCGACACCAGGTAGTTGGTGATACCTTTGCGCGCCATCAGCTGCGCCAGCAGATCCGCGCCGTAGCCTTCGCCCAGCGTTGACAGATCGACATACAGCCCCGGCAGATCCTTTTGCAGCCATTCGCCCTGCGCATTGCTGGTCAGCGTCAGGTGCTGCAGGCCGACGTTGCGTTTGGCGGCGTCAATCTGCTGCTGGCTGGGAATGGTTACCGGACGTTTGTCCGGGCCGAAGCCCCACAGGTTCACCAGCGGGCCGACGGTGATGTTCATCGCGTCATGGGTATCACGGCCGATGCGCTGGGCGGTAAGGATAATATCCGCCATGCCGCGCGGGATCGGCTGCGGCGCGCTGCTGTGTGAACGGTTAAAGCGCGACAGCACCGAATCGGCGCGGTAGGTGGAGATATCGTCATTGGCCTGCTCCAGCAGCGCGTCGATCTCCTGCTGCAGCTGTTGGCGGTTTTCCGCGACCTCGCCACTGATCTTGACGCTGTAAAACGTCCCCATGGTTTTACCGGCGATATCCATCTGCGGGCGGGTGGCGGCGTTATCACAGGCGGCGAGCAGCGTAAGCGCGACGCCGAGCAACAGGCTTCTGGCGAAAGAGTGGGCCATGGCGGGATCCTTGAAGACAAAATAAAGGCGCTATAAATAGAGCAAAGTGCGGCAAATATAAAGGGGCGGCGGCGACAAAATGCATTTTGTTGCACAACGAGCGAGGTATCTGTGCGCTCAGCCGGGGCGCAAATGGGCCAAGCGCGCCACGGCGGCACTGATTTCTCCCGGTGTGAGCGCGGAAAAACCCAGCAGCCAGCCGTCACGGTGCGCGGCGTCGTGCTGATAATGGGCCGCCAGCCCGGGCGTCAGCACGCCGGCCTGTCTGGCCTGACGGGTTAGCGTTGCCTCGCATCCGTCCGGCAGCCACACGCTGAGCTGCAGGCCGCCGTGAGTCGGCTGCGGCGTGGCGAAGTGCCGCCAGTGATGTGCTATCTGTTGTTGCAGATGGTCGCGGCGGCTGCGGTACAGCTGGCGCATATAGCGGATATGGGCGGCAAAGTGCCCCTGGCGCATAAACTCTGCGGTGACGGCCTGGTTCAACTGCGTGGTGTGACCGTCATAGACGCTGCGGGCGGTGACAAAGGTTTCAACCAGCGGCGGCGGCGCGATCAGATAAGCCAGCCGTAGCGACGGGAACAGCGATTTGGAAAATGTGCCGATATACAGCACGTTGCCTGCACGATCCAACCCCTGCATGGCGGGCATCGGCTGGCCGTCATAATGAAACTCGCTGTCGTAATCGTCCTCCACGATCCACGCCTGCTGTTTCTCCGCCAGCGCCAGAAGAGCCAGCCGGCGGGCCAGACTGAGCGTGACTCCGCTGGGGTATTGGTGGGAGGGGGTCAGGTAGATCAGGCGCGGGGTGGGCAGAGCGTCATGCGGTCGCATGCCGGCGTCATCAACTGCGACCGGCGTCAGCTGCGCGCCGGCGCTGAGAAACGCGTTGCGCGCGCCGGGGTAGGCGGGATCTTCAATCCACACCCGGTCACCGTCGTCCAGCAGCAGCGCGGTAATCAACTGCAGAGCCTGTTGTGAGCTGGTCAGTACGATAACCTGCCGCGCATCGCAGTTGACGCCGCGCGTTTGGTTGACGTGAGCGGCAATCGCCTCCCGCAGTGGCAGGTAACCCTGCGGATCGCCGTAACGCATCAGCGTTTCCCCCTGCAGGCGCCATTGCTGCGCGGTGAGCTGCTGCCACTGTTTGACGGGGAACAGGCGCAGGTCGGGGGAGCCGGCAGCGAACGGCAGCGGCCGCTGCGGATCGCGGCAGCCGCCGGTGGTGACGATCTGGCTGCCGCGGCGGGAAAGCTGCGGGCGCTGCTGCGGCCGGGCAGGCGGCCGCATTCTGGCGACGGAAATGGCGACAAAAGTACCCTGGCCGATGCGGCGCCGCAGGTATCCCTCGGCTTCCAACTGGCCATAGGCGGCTTCCGCCGTCACGCGGGAGACGCCTAAATCTGCGGCCAGCGTGCGGCTGGAGGGCAGGCGTTGTCCGTACGTTAGCGCGCCGGTATGAATCGCGCGCCGCAGCGTACTGCAAACACGTTCGCGCAGTGAAGCGTTGGCATGTTCCGGCCGTTGGAACAGCGTCAGCAGCGTTTTGGTCATCATGGGTCTTGCCATTGATAAAAAATGGGTCTCATTGATAAGACCAAAATAGGGCATGCTTGTCACCATCATTTGAGCGTAACTGAGGATAAACTGCATGACGTATCGTTCACTGGTTCTGGCCGTTCCTCCTGCTGAACCGGAAGAGAACCTGGCCTATCTGGCCGCGAAACTGAGTTTTTACACCGATGCCTGGGATGTGGCGGAGGATTTGCGTCACGGCGTCGACGCTATCGTCGTCATTGATGCGCGTTCCGAACAGCACTATCTGGCGGGGCATATTCCCGGCGCCGTCAGTCTGCCGCACCGGCTGATGGATGAAGTCAGCACGGCGGCGTTGGATCGCGATAAAGTGTATATCACCTACTGCGACGGCATTGGCTGTAACGCATCGACGCAAGGGGCCTACAAACTGGCCCGGCTGGGGTTTAAGGTCAAAGAGTTGCTTGGCGGGCTGGATTTCTGGCTGCGCGACGGCTATCCGGTGGCCGTCGGCGAGTCTTGCGGTTCGCTGATGGGGCAGCAGCCGGGCGCCGACTGCGGCTGTGCCTGATGCTGAAGGCTACAGCGCCAGCATCAGCACGATAACCAGCACCAGCACCAGTGCGACCAGCGCCCAGCCCCGCTTGCCGAGAGCGGCCTGCAGAGGCAGCGCCACGTTGGCGATCAGCGGATTGAGCTGCGGCTGCGGCGTCTCGTTATGAATCGTCGGCGTGACGCCGGCCTTTTCCAACCGGCGGGCGAACAGCTGCGTCACCGCCTCGTTGATCTGCGCCTGGGTCAGCGGGGTGTTGGCCGCGCAGTGGAAGCGCGTCTGGCAGTAATCCAGCAGCAGCTGCTGCTCTTGCCGGTCCGCCGGCTGTTTGAGCACCGTCAGCAGGTTATTCAGCGTTGGCGCGTGCTGCGCGCTCAGCGCCGTTTTCACCTGCAGATACTGACTTAACAGCTGGAAATGGCGCGCCGGCAGCGGGTCGTTGGTTTTTACCCCGACCAGATTAAACAGGCTCTGCCAGATTTTAGCCGGCGATTCGCCGGTGGCGGCGCTCAGGCGCGTCACCTGCTGCTGCAGGTTCTGGTGTTCGGCCGGCAGTAAAGGACGGTCGCTGACGGCGCTCTGCTGCGGATGCGGAATGGTCAGGCTGCCGCTCTGCAGCTGGCTCAACACCTGCTGTAACTGCTGGTGGCTGAGCTGGCTCAGCACGGTATGGCCGAACTGCTGGCGGATAAAATCACTGACCGCCTGGCGGTTATTCCCCTGCGGCAGCAGCTCGGTCAGCTGTTGCAACAGCTGGCGGCTGGCGTGATTCTGCTGCGCCTGGCTCAGACGCTGTTGCAGCAGTTGCTCCGCCGGCTGAAAGTGGCGCGCCCGCAGTTCGCTGCCGTCGGTGGCGCCCAGATCGTGGCGCAGGCTGGCCCAAATCTCGGCGGATTTGGCCGGGCTGAGCGCCATAATCTTCACCACCAGCTTTTCCAGCATGGTGCGCTGCGCCGGAGAGAGCGGCTGCGTATCGGAGGCGGTGTTTTTCTCCCCGGATGGGGGGCGATCGGAAAGGTTGTGGGCGCCGGGGCCGCTCAAAGGTTGCATGTCACCAGTCCTTCGCTGTGCAGAAAGAAGTCATACCCGGCGAAAAGCGCAGGTTCTATAAATCGTATAGCGACTATGATACCTGTAAATTCCCCTTATCAATACCATTCGCACGACATTTCTTTACAGGTAAAACGTTGCCAATCGCCTCGCTGCCGCTAAGATAGGCGGATTACGCTCGCGAGGATGTCATGGTCAAACGGCAACAGATTGCAAAATGGTTTTTATGCCTGGCTTGCCTGGTCGTCCTGACCTGCATGACGCAGCGTATGGCGAGCCTGCACGCGCTGCAACTGACGCTGGGTATTCCGGCGGTCAGCGCGGCGGCGGCCGACGACAACGGTGAAACCGTTGCCGCCACCAGTCCGTGCGAACTGAGCGCCAAATCGCTGCTGGCCGCGCCGCCGGTCATCTTTGAAAGCGTACTGCTGGGGCTGGGTCTGCTGTTGGCGCTGCTGGCCCCGGTGATTGCCGCGCGTCTGCGCATTCCGCCGCCGCGTGCGGTTTCCCCTCCCACCCTCAGGGTGCACCTGCGATTATGCGTTTTCCGTGAATGAGATCCTCGCCCAACCTGGACGATAACTGACTCATTTACGGAGAAAAATATGTTGAATACCTTTAGGTCGGCATTAGCCTGCCTGCTGCTGCTATGGCTGCCGATGCTGCAGGCGGCGGACAGCGGCTGGCTGCAAAGCCCGACCAACGATCATGCCAAGGTGCGGCTGCGCGCCGATACTTCCCAGGCCGGAGAAACGCGCCTGCTGCTGTCGGTAGAGCTGCAGAAGGGCTGGAAAACCTACTGGCGCTCTCCCGGCGAAGGGGGCATCGCGCCGGCGATCAAGTGGCAGGGCAATCCGCCGCCGTTGGCCACATGGTTCTGGCCGGCGCCGCAGCGTTTTGACGTGGCGGGCATCACCACGCAGGGCTACCACGACGGCGTCACTATCCCGATTGTGATTAAGGGGGCTGAGCCGGCGCGTCTGGCCGGCACCCTGACGCTGTCCACCTGCAGCAACGTCTGCATCCTGACCGACTATGCGTTCAATCTGGATCTGTCGGCAGCCAATGACGCGCAGTTCAACCATGACTTTGCCCAGGCGATGGGCAAGGTGCCGATTGACAGCGGCCTGACCGACAATCTGCGCGTCGGTTACCGCAACGGCGAGCTGCAAGTCAGCGCCGAGCGCAACGCCGGCGCAAACTGGCGTCAGCCCGCGCTGTTTTTTGACACCTTGCCGGATGCGGATATCGGCAAGCCGACCATCAGCCACAGCGGTGCAACGATGCAGGCGCGGGTGCCGGTCAGCGACGGTTGGGGCGACGCCGCCCCCGATCTGCGCGGACAAACGCTGACGCTGGTGATCACCGACGACGGCATGGCGCAGCAGACGACGCTGACCGTCGGCGAACCGCTGGCGATGTCGTCATCGGGCGGCGTTACGCTGTGGCAGGCGGTGCTGATGGCGCTGGCCGGCGGTTTGATTCTGAACTTGATGCCGTGCGTGCTGCCGGTGCTGGGGATGAAACTGGGTTCTATCCTGCAGGTGGAACAGCGCGATCGGCGCAGCGTGCGCAAGCAGTTCCTTGCCTCCAGCGCCGGGATTGTAGCGTCGTTTCTGGTGCTGGCGTTGCTGATGACCGCTTTACGGCTGAGCAATCAGGCGCTGGGTTGGGGCATCCAGTTCCAGAACCCGTGGTTCATCGGCTTTATGGTGCTGGTGACGCTGCTGTTCAGCGCCAACCTGTTCGGACTGTTCCATCTGCAGCTCTCTTCCGGACTCAGCACCCGCCTGGCGACCCACGGCGGCCAGGGGATGAGTGGCCACTTCTGGCAGGGGGCGTTCGCTACCTTGCTGGCGACGCCGTGTACGGCGCCGTTCCTCGGCACCGCGGTGGCCTTTGCGCTGGCCGCGCCGCTGCCGGTGCTGTGGGGCATGTTCGTGGCGCTGGGCATCGGCATGAGCCTGCCGTGGCTGCTGATTGCCGCCTGGCCGGCATTGGCGCTGCGCCTGCCGCGTCCCGGGCGCTGGATGAACGTGCTGCGTCTGGTGCTGGGGCTGCTGATGCTGGCGTCGTCGCTGTGGCTGCTGAGTCTGATGACCAACCATATCGGCGTTCAGGCGACGCTGGTGGTCGGTGGTGCGCTGCTGCTGGGGCTGCTGCTGGCGGTCTGGCGGCGTTACGGTGCGCGGTCGGCGGGCATCGCCGGCGCCAGCCTGCTGGTGGTCACCGGCCTGACGCTGCTTACGCTGTCGCTGACGGCGAACCTGTGGCGGCAGCCGCTGCAGGACCGGGTGACGTGGCAGCCGCTGAGCGAGCAGGCCATCACTCAGGCGCTGGCCCAGAACAAGCGAGTGTTCGTCGATGTGACCGCCGACTGGTGTGTCACCTGTAAAGCCAATAAATTCAACGTATTGATGCGTGACGATGTACAGCAGGCGCTGATGGCCGATGACGTGGTGGCGCTGCGCGGCGACTGGAGCCGGCCTTCGGCCGAGATTAGCGCGTTTCTGCAACGCCGCGGCAGCGTCGGCGTCCCTTTCAACCAGATTTATGGCCCCGACAGCCCGAACGGCGTGGTGCTATCACCGTTATTGACCCGCGATGCCGTTCTGCAAACCCTGTCCGCCGCTAAAGGAACTGAACAATGAAGAAGTTACTGATTATTTTACTGATGATGGTATCCCCCGTGTGGGCCGCTGCCCCTTTTACCCCGGAGCAGGAGGCGCGCGTGAAGGAGATGATCCGTGAAACGCTGGTGTCCAACCCGGATATTCTGGCGCAGGCGGTCGACGCCTGGCAGCAGCAAACCTCCGATCAACAGGTCAGCCAGGTGATCAAGCAGCAGGCGAAAACCCTGTATCAGGATCCGGCCAGCCCGCGGTTGGGGGCGAAGGACGCTAAGCTGACGATGGTGACCTTTACCGATTACAACTGTCCGTACTGCAAGCAGTTCGATCCGATGCTGGAAAAAATCGTCAAGAAATACCCGGACGTGGCGCTGGTGGTGAAACTGCTGCCGTTTAAAGGCGAAAGCTCGGTCAGTTCGGCGCGCATCGCGCTGACCACCTGGCAGCAAAACCCGCAGCAGTTCTGGGCGCTGCATCAGCGGCTGATGGCGAAAAAGGGCTTCCATGATGACGCCAGCATCGCCGCGGCGCAGCAGAAAACCGGCGTGAAGGCGGTAACGCCGAGCGAGCAGAGCATGAGCACGCTGCGCACCAATATGCAGCTGGCGGAACAGCTGGGCGTGCAGGGCACGCCGGCGACGCTGATTGGCGATCAGATGCTGCCGGGGGCGGTGTCCTACGAACAGCTGGAGTCGCTGGTGAAGCAGCAGCTGGCGCAGGCCGACCGTGGTTAGGCTGAAACGCTGGGGGCGTGAAATCGCGCTGCTGTTGCTGATGTTGGCGGGGATTCTGTTCGCCATGGATCTGTGGCGCGCACCGCAGGCGCCGCAGGCGTTCGACACCCAGCGGCTGACCACTCTGGACGGCGCGTCGTTCTCGCTGGCGCAGCGCAGTCAGGAGCGGCCGCTGCTGGTCTACTTTTGGGCCAGCTGGTGCGGCGTCTGCCGTTACACTACCCCCAGCGTCGCCAAGCTGGCGGCGCAGGGCGGCAACGTGCTGAGCGTGGCGCTGCGCTCCGGCGATGACCAGCAGGTGGCGGCTTGGCTGGCCGCCAAGCGGCTGAGTCTGCCGGTGGTCAACGATCCCGCTGGTGAGCTGGCGGCGCGCTGGCAGGTGGGCGTTACACCCACCTTTGTCATCATCGATAAGGGCAAGGTGGTGCAGAGCACCACCGGCTGGACCAGCTACTGGGGCATGAAGCTGCGCCTGTGGTGGGCGGCCTGGTAGTTTGGGCATAGCAGGGGAGCGAAGGCCGCCGATATAAAAACACAGGTGAAGAAACTCATTCATTATTTGTGTTGGTATTAAGCGGCCTTGGCTCTCTATTTTAAATATTTTCCGGTAATGCATCATGGTTCGGTGTAAGTATTGGTGGTGCTGTTTGCATGGGGTTGGGTATAGTAACAGCTCCAGCAGCTGGGGCTGGTGGATTTGCATGTGCCGCGATCGGCTCAATTGCTGGTGGATACATTGCTAGCACAAGTACAGAATCGATCATTGATATAATCTACGATTACATCGGACTATGAACGATTTAATTAAAAACCTCACAATAGCAATACTCGCCATTCAGACCATAAGTTTTTCCGTTTATGTTGGCGTGTATATTATCTATAGCAAACATTACAAGCGTCTAATCGCATCGTTCAGGGAGAAGTACGAATTCCCATTTCCCTATTCGTTTCATTGTCAGACCGGAATTTTCGGTTCGGTAGCAATCTGCTATTTCTTTATGAAGCTCAGGGCAGGAAGGAAGGCGTTTTTCTTACCGAAAACAAGTGACGTCTATGCTTTCTCTAAGGAAATTCCAAGCGCGAAAATAAGTTGGTTGTCGACTTTGTTTTATTTGTCGCTGCTGTCTTTTTTCTGTCTGACTTTGATTGCCTTGTTTGCTGCCTATATAAAACTCTTTGCATAAAAAAGGGGCCGGATTATCCGGCCCCTTGTTGATGATGTTGCAGGTAATTCTTATTCGGCCTCGGCGGTTTCCACCGTCTGGCGGCGCTTGCGGATCGTGCGCAGCACCGGCGGCACCACCAGTACCGCGACCGCCAGCACCAGCAGGCTCTGGGCAATACCGCTGCCCCACAGAATGCCGTATTCGCCGTTGCTGATCGACAGCGCGCGGCGCAGGTTCTGCTCCAGCAGTTCACCCAGCACAAAGCCCAGAATCAGCGGCGACATCGGGAAGTGCATTTTACGCAGAATATAGCCGAACACCCCCAGCCCGACCATCAGCATCAGGTCGAAGGTGGTGCTGTGCACCGCGTATACGCCGACCGCCGATACGGCGGCGATCGCCGGCACCAGGAACCACAGCGGAATGGTCAGCATGCGGGTAAACAGACCAATCAGCGGGATGTTCATGATCAGCAGCATCACGTTGGCGATCAGCAGCGCGGCGATCAGCCCCCAGACAATATCGGGCTGTTCGGTGAACATCGCCGGCCCCGGCGTGATGTTGTACAGCGTCAGCGCGCCCATCATCACTGCGGTGGTGCCGGAACCCGGCACGCCCAGCGTCAGCATCGGAATAAACGAGCCGCAGGCCGACGCGTTGTTAGCCGCCTCCGGCGCCGCCACGCCGCGGATATCCCCTTTGCCGAAGGTGTCGCTGTTGCCGCTGATTTTCTTCTCGGTCATATAGGTGAGCGCACTGGCGATGGTTGCCCCGGCACCCGGCAGAATGCCGACGAAGAAGCCGACTACCGAAGAGCGCAGGGCCGGGCCGGCGCACTCTTTCGCCTCTTTACGGTTAAACAGCAGCCGCCCGGTTTTACGCACCAGCTTTTGGCCGGCGCCGGTGCTCTCCAGCATCAGCAGGATTTCGCTGACCGAGAACAGGCCGATTACCACCACGATAAACTGAATGCCGTCGGAGAGGTGCACGCTGTCGAAGGTAAAGCGGTAGACGCCGGTGTTGGCATCGACGCCGACCGTCGCCAGCCCGAGGCCGATCAGCGCCGCCAGCAGCGACTTCAGCGGGTTCTGGCTCATCATGCTGCCGAGACAGGCGATGGCGAAGATCATCAGCGCGAAGTACTCCGCCGGGCCGAAGGCCAGCGACCAGCGCGCCAGCAGCGGGGCGAACAGAATAATGCCGCCGATGGCGATGATGGAGCCGATAAACGAGCTGACCGCGGAAATGGACAGCGCCACGCCGGCGCGCCCCTGCTGCGCCATCGGGTAGCCGTCCAGCGCGGTCATGATCGCCGCGGCGTCCCCGGGCACGTTCAGCAGGATGGAGGAGATGCGGCCGCCGTACTCACAGCCGATATACACCGTCGCCAGCAGAATCAGCGCCGATTCCGCCGGCAGCTTCAGCGCGAAGGCCAGCGGCAGCAGGATCGCCACGCCGTTAATCGGCCCGAGGCCCGGCAGCAGCCCGACGATGGTGCCGACGAAACAGCCGATCAGCGCAATAACCAGGTTCTGTGGAATCAGCGCCACCTCGAACCCTTGTGATAAATATAACCAGGTATCCATTATCGTTCCTCAGTTCAGCCAGGCGCCGAGCGGCAGCGTAACGTCGAGCAGACGGTCAAAGGCGTAATACAGCGCTACGCCCATCACCGCGCCGGAGATCGCCGCCGCCGGCACGCGCGCGCCGAACAGCAGTGCGATGCTGAAGGTCAGCAGGGCGGTGGCCAGCGGAAAGCCCAGCAGCTCAAAACACCAGGCGTACAGCGACAGCGTGATGGTCAGCAGCAGCAGACGCTGCAGGGTGGCGCGGTGCGGCCAGGCCACCACCTGCGGATGGCGCAGCAGCATCAGAACGGCGCACAGCGCCATCAGGCTGAGGATGATCAGCGGAAACGGGCGCGGCCCCAGCGGCTCATAACTGTATTCGCTGTGAATGCCCCAGCCGATATACAGGCCGCCGATGCACAGCAGCAGCCACACCCCGGCAAAAATACGATCGCTCATGGATGCCTCCGGATTACTTGGCCAGGCCGAAGGCTTTCGCCTGTTCACGGTAGTCGCTGACCTGTTTCTTCACGTAGGCGTCCAGCTCTTTGCCGCGCAGGTTAAATTCAAACAGCCCGCGCAGGTCACGCTGCTTTTTGAACTCTTCGGTCTGCTGCAGTTTGGCGAAGGCGTCGGTCCACCACTGGTACTCTTCATCGCTGACCTTCGGCCCCAGGTAGAAGCCGCGGATCACCGGCCACACCAGGTTATAGCCCTGTTCTTTAGCCGTCGGCACCTCGGCCAACTGGCCCGGCAGGCGCTCTTCCGAATACACTGCCAGCACGCGGATTTTGTCGCCCTGCAGGTAAGGCACCATTTCGCTCAGGTCGCCGGATACCGCCTGAATATGGTTGCCGAGCAGCGCGGTCACCGGCTCGCCGCCGCCTTCAAAGGCGACGTAGCGCATCTTGCGCGGGTCGACGCCCACTTCACGCGCCAGCAGCGCGGTTTTCATCCAGTCCTGGCTGCCGATCGAGGCACCGGCGCCGAACACCACGCTGGTGGGATCTTTCTTGAAGGCTTCCATCAGGTCTTTCAGCGTTTTATACGGCGAGTCGGCGCGCACGGCGATCATGCCGTAATCGGTGCCGACCGCCGCCAGCCACTTGACGTCATCCACGCCGTAGCGGCCGAATTTGCCCTGCGACAGGTTGAGCAGCGAGCCGCCGGAGAAGGCGACCACGGTGCCGAACTCCGCCGGGCGCTGGGCGACGATGGCGTTATAGGCCACCGCGCCGACGCCGCCCGGCATATAGGTAACGCGCATCGGTTTATTGATGGCTTTGGTTTCCTGCAAAGACACCTGCAGCAGTTTACAGGTCAGATCGAAGCCGCCGCCGGGCTTGGCCGGCGCGATACATTCGGTACGGTCGGGCGCTTCAATGGCGAAAGCCTGATTGGCTGCCAACAGCAGAGCGGTTGCGGTCAGAGTACGGGTGATTATTTTTTTCATTGCCTTCCCCTAGGTATTTTTTCTTTCAGTCTGTGAGAACTCCCGCTGACACGGGGTTGCCAAATTGTTAAAACATAAACCTTTCATTTACCTTTCAACGTACGGGAAAGTTTACAGGATGTGATATGCGTCTCTTGTTAGTGGAAGATCACCCCGAATTATCCCATTGGCTGCAGAAGGCGCTGACCGGCGCCGGCTTCGCCGTGGACGTGGCGTCGGACGGCGTGGTGGCCGACCATCTGCTGTTAAACGAACATTACAGTCTGGTGGTGCTGGACGTGGAGCTGCCGCGCCTCAACGGGCTGGATCTGCTGGCGCGGGTGCGCAAGCGCGGTCAGAATCTGCCGGTATTGCTGCTGACCGCCCGCGCTGACGTCAGCGACCGGGTCAGAGGGCTGAATCTCGGCGCCGATGATTACCTGAGCAAACCGTTTGAACTGGACGAGCTGGAGGCACGCATCCGCGCGCTGCTTCGCCGCAGCGTGGGTGTCACCCAGCAGACCCTGCAGTTTGGCGCGCTGACCTACCACGACGACGGCTATTTTCTGCTGGATAATCGGCCCTTGGCGCTGACGCCGCGCGAACTGTCGGTGCTGACCACGCTGATCCACCGGCGCGGCCGGCCGGTCGCCAAGCAGCAGCTGTTCGAGCAGGTGTTTACCCTGTCTGACGAGGCCAACCCGGAGAGCATTGAGCTGTATGTACACCGGGTGCGTAAAAAATTGCACGGCAGCAATGTGGCGATCGTTACGCTGCGCGGTTTGGGGTACAGCCTGGAGCTGAGCGATGACGTGGTTTAAACCGCCGGCTTCACTGTTCTACCAACTGTTGCTGTTTTTCGGTTTGCCGCTGACGATACTGGGCGGCATCTCTATTTACACCCACTACTTTAGCGCCACCCATGCCGCGACGTTGGCCTACGACCGCACGCTGCTGGCGTCGGCGCGCACCGTGGCGGAGCGGCTGGTGGTGCGCGAGGGCAAGCTGAAGATCGACGTGCCCTATGTGGTGCTCGACAGCTTCGAGCGTAATATGAATGACCAGCTGTATTACGAAGTGATTTCGCCGCAGGGGCGCAGTATCTCCGGCTATGACGATCTGCCGTTGCCGCCGCCGCACCTGGCGCGTTCCACGCTGTACCCGGCGCTGGTGCATTTTTACGACGCTGAATATGCCGGGCGGCCGATCCGCGTCGCCGCGCTCTATCAGCCGGTGAATGAAGGCGGCATGATGGGCATGGCGACCATCCTGGTGGCGGAAACCCTGGAATCGCGCAACTATCTGGCGCGTCAGATGCTGCTGTCCGCGCTGCTCAGTCAGGGGACGGTGGTGGTGTTGACGCTGACGCTGGCGTTTGTGCTGCTAAAAAAGCTGCTCAAGCCGCTGCGTAAACTGTCGAGCGTGATGATGCGCCGCGATCCGGGCGAGCTGACGCCGTTGCCGACCCTGCTGTTGCCGTGGTCGGAAATGCAGCCGTTGCTGCTGGCGTTTAACCGCTATACCGAACGGCTGCGGGTGATGGTGGCGCGTCAGGAGCGTTTCAGCGCCGACGCCTCGCACCAGCTGCGTACGCCGCTGACGGTGCTGAAGACGCAGGTTGGCGTGGCGCTGGCCAGCGATGATCCGCAGCAGTGGCGCGAAAGCCTGCTGGCGATCGGCAAGACGCTGGATAACACCGTGGCGCTGACCGACCGGCTGCTGTATCTGTCGCGGCTGAAGGCGCACGAGCCGCACGGTGAACGCCGGCTGCAGCCGGTCAATCTGGCGCAGGTGCTGCGCGACGCCTGCTTCTCCCGTCTGCCGCAGGCGCGCAGCAACGGTATCGACCTGGGTTATGAAGGGGAGGCGGTGTGCTGGATCGGCGGCGAGGCGCTGCTGCTGACGGAGATGTGCGCCAATCTGCTGGATAACGCGCTGAAGTATACGCCGCGCCGCGGCACGGTGACGGCGCGCCTGAGCGCATTAAATGGAGAAGGCATACTGGAAATCGAAGACAGCGGGCCGGGCATTACCCAGCAGGATGCGCAGCAGGCGCTGCAGCCTTTCCGTCGTCTGGATAATGTGGGCGAGCAGCCGGGCGCCGGGCTGGGGTTGGCGCTGGTGAAGGATATCGCCGCTTATCACGCGACGCGGCCGGAGCTGCTGAGCTCTGCAGAGCTTGGCGGCCTGCTGGTGCGGGTGCGTTTCCGCTTATTGTCCTGAGCCGGCAGGCCGGGGCGGAGACGCCGTTCTCCGCCCCGGCGGCGTCCTTATTTGGATACCGCCGTCTGCGGTTTTTTACGGCCCAGCGGCGTGCGCAGGCGTTGAGAGAGGATCACCCCCAGCAGGGTGATACCGCCGCCGACCAGGTGGTAGGCGTGCAGCTGTTCATGCAGGAACAGCACG
This sequence comes from Serratia sp. JUb9, assembly GCF_014298095.1. Classification (NCBI taxonomy): domain Bacteria; kingdom Pseudomonadati; phylum Pseudomonadota; class Gammaproteobacteria; order Enterobacterales; family Yersiniaceae; genus Serratia; species Serratia sp. JUb9. The sequence goes on from NZ_CP060416.1 coordinate 1,583,022, forward strand.
GCGATCACCGCGGTGAACACCGGTGCCAGGTTCATAAAGATAGAGGTGGTATTGGCGCCGAGGCGGACAACGCCCTGAATCCACAGGAACGGCGCGATAATCGATGCCGGAATGCCGGCAAACAACACCAGCGACAGGTTCTGACTGTTCAGGCTGACGTCCGGCGCCATCAGGAAGTTCGGCAGTAGCAGCAGCACGCCGAGGGCGATCTGCACGTACAGCGATTGCCAGTTGGACAGAGCAATCGCCCAGCGTTTGGTCAGCACGCCGTACAGCGCGTAGGAGGCGGTGGCGGCAAACATCATCAGTTCGCCTTTGCCGATGCCGTGCTGCAACAGCGCTCCCGGCTGACCGGCGCTCACCAGCCAGATCAGGCCGCATAATGAAGTCACGCTCCCCAGCGCTACGCCGACGGTCGGCGCCACCCGCAGCAGTACGATGCTGATCAGAATGGTCAGCAGCGGGATCAGCGACACGATAATGCCCATAAACAGCGCGCTGACGCTGTGCGCGGCGTAGTAGGCCAGGCTCTGATAGAGCACCATGCCCAGCAGCCCCAATACCAGCAGTTTGCCGCCGTTAGCGCGCACCGTGCGCCAGTTGCGGATCACGCCGGGCAGCACAAACGGCGTCAGCGCGATCAGCGCCAGCAACCAGCGATAGAAAGAGATCGCTGCCGGGTCGATCGCGCCGGCCGACAGTTTGCTGACCACGGCGTTGATGGACCAGATCAGTACCGCCACCAGAGGGAAGAATATGTTCATGATAATTATTCTCAACAACGTACAAAGTGATGCCTAGTTTACGCATGTCTGGTTTATTGCATATACTGAAAACCAGACAAAAATCACCGTAAACAAGACAACCTGCAGGGGAGATAGCGCTATGCCGGAAATCCGTCATTTCTCAGAAACGCTGATCCCGGCGCCGCAGCTGGTGCAGTTTCGCTGTGAGGCGTTCAATGTGCGCACCGAATTTCAGCCGCACAGCCACTCCTGGGGACAGCTGATGTGGGTGACCAGCGGCGTGATGGTCACCCGTATCGGCGGGCAGCGCTTTCTGGCGCCGCCGGAGTTTGTGCTGTGGGCGCCGGCGGGCGTGGAGCACTCCTGTTATAACCATAAATTAGCGAAGTGCCGCATGGTGGACATCGCTCTGCCTTTATGCCGTCAGATGCCGGCAACGCCCTGTCTGGTCAGCGTCACGCCGATTTTCCGCGCCATCGCGGATGATTTCTACGCGCGCGAACAGTATATCCCGCAGAGCCGGGCGGATCTGCGCCTGTGCCGCGTACTGATTGACCAACTCCACCTGTCGCCACGGCAGCAGACCTATTTACCTTCCTCGCAGGATAAGTTTCTGGCGCCGATTCTGGAGGCGCTGGAGCACTGTCCGTCGGACAACACCTCGCTGGCGCAGTGGGCACGGCGGGTCTATACCACGGAGCGCACGCTGTCGCGCCGCTGCCAGCAGGATCTCGGCATGTCGTTCAGCGAATGGCGCCAGCGGCTGCGCTTTCTGCACGCGGTGTCGCTGCTGGAGCAGGGGAAGACCGTGCAGGAGGTGGCGCTGGACGTCGGGTACAGCTCCGCTTCGGCGTTTATCGTGATGTTTCAGCAGATTGCGGGTGCTACCCCCGAACGTTTTCGGCGCGCATAGATATGCGCGCCGGGTTGCCGTTGCGTGCAATGCCGTGACGCAGGCATAACTCGAGTATATGATCGGGCGGCAAATGGCCGTCCTGGGTTGGAGAAAGAAGTGAAGATACTGGTTGATGAAAATATGCCGTATGCGGTTGATCTGTTCAGCCGTCTGGGAGACACGCTGGCGGTGCCGGGCCGCCCGATCCCGCAGGATGCATTGGCGGACGCCGATGCCCTGATGGTGCGCTCGGTCACCAAAGTGAACGAGGCGCTGCTGAGCGGCACCCGCGTCGGCTTTGTCGGCACCGCGACTGCGGGCACCGACCATGTGGACGACGCCTGGCTGCAGCAGGCGGGCATTGGTTTTTCCGCCGCGCCCGGCTGCAACGCCATCGCCGTGGTGGAGTACGTTTTCTCCGCGCTGATGCTGCTGGCTGAACGTGACGGCTTCCAATTGCGTGACAAAACCGTTGGCATCGTCGGGGTCGGCAACGTCGGCGCACGGTTGGATGCGCGCCTGCGGGCGCTGGGCGTACGTACGCTGCTGTGCGACCCGCCGCGCGCCGATCGCGGCGACGCCGGTGAGTTCTGGCCGCTGGAAAAACTGGTAGCGGAAGCCGATGTGCTGACCTTCCACACGCCGCTGAATAAATCCGGCCCTTATCACTCGCTGCACCTGGCCGACGCCGAATTGCTGGCGGCACTGCCGGACAACCGCATCCTGATTAACGCCTGTCGCGGTGCGGTGGTGGATAACGCCGCGCTGCTGCAGGCGCTGGAAAAGGGCAAAAAGCTCAGCACGGTGCTGGACGTCTGGGAGCCGGAACCGGAGCTGTCGCTGCCGCTGCTGGCGCGGGTGGACATCGGCACCGCGCACATCGCCGGCTATACGCTGGAAGGCAAGGCGCGCGGCACCACGCAGGTGTTTGAGGCCTTCTGCCGCCATCTGGGCCAGCCGCAGCAGATTGAGCTGGCCTCGCTGCTGCCGACGCCGGAATTCAGCGAAATCCGTCTGAACGGGCCGCTCGATCAAGGCAGGCTGAAACGTTTGATGCACTTAGTGTATGATGTGCGCCGCGATGATGCGCCGCTGCGCAAAGTTGCCGGCCAGGCGGGCGAATTCGACCGCCTGCGCAAGCAGTATCAGGAGCGACGCGAATGGTCGTCGCTGCGCGTGGCGTGCGATGACGACGCCAGCGCCGAGCTGCTGGCCCGGTTGGGCTTTAGCGTACGCTAAACGGCGCGCGGTTTTAAATATCAGGGCGGTGATGCACCGCCCGTTTGTTTTGCATGTTAATGAAATACTCGGGAGATACCCCAATGTCTGACGGCTGGAATATCGCTCTGCTTGGCGCCACGGGCGCGGTAGGTGAAGCATTGCTGGAATTGTTACAGGAACGTCAGTTCCCGGTGGGCGAACTCTATCCGTTGGCCAGCGAACGCAGCGCCGGCGAAACGGTGCGCTTTAACGGCAAAACCCTGCAGGTGGAAAATGCCGACGAGTTCGACTGGTCGCAGGCACAGCTGGCCTTTTTCGTCGCCGGTGCGGAAGCCTCGGCGCGCTATGCCGTTGACGCCGGCAATATGGGCTGTCTGGTGATCGACAGCAGCGGCCTGTTTGCGCTGGAGCCGGACGTGCCGCTGGTGGTGCCGGGCGTCAACCCGCAGGTGCTGGCCGACTACCGCAACCGGAATATCGTTGCCGTGGCCGACGGCATGGTCAGCCAGTTGCTGACCGCCATCAAGCCGCTGACCGAACAGGCCGGCCTGTCGCGCCTGCACGTCACCACCCTGATGTCGGTGTCCGCCCGTGGTAAAGCGGCGGTGGACGATCTGGCGGGCCAGAGCGCGCGCCTGCTGAACGGTATGCCGGTGGAAGAGGGGCTGTTCGCCAAACAGCTGGCGTTCAACCTGTTGCCGCTGCTGGCGGACGAGCAGGGCAGCGTGCGCGAAGAGCGTCTGATCGTCGATCAGGTGCGTAAGGTGCTGCAGGACGAAGGGCTGCCGATGTCGGTGACCTGCGTACAGTCGCCGGTGTTCTACGGCCATGCGCAGGCGGTGCAGGTGGAAGGGCTGCGTCCGATCGACGCCGATGAGGCGCGTGCCGAACTGCAGGACGCGGAAGATATCCAGCTGAGCGACGAAGACGACTATCCGACCCAGGTCACGGAAGCCTCCGGCAGCGATGCGCTGAGCATCGGCTGCCTGCGCAATGACTACGGTATCCCGCAGGTGCTGCAATTTTGGTCGGTGGCCGACAACGTGCGCTTTGGCGGCGCGCTGATGGCGATTGAAACCGCAGAGCGTCTGCTGCAGGAGCAGCTGTACTGATGTCCGAACCGGCTGTAGCGACCCAGAAAATCGCGCTGGGCATTGAATATGACGGCAGCGGCTATTACGGCTGGCAGCGTCAGCAAGAGGTGCCGAGCGTGCAGGCCTGCCTGGAACAGGCGCTGAGTAAAGTGGCGGACGCGCCGATCACGGTGCTCTGCGCCGGCCGCACCGACGCCGGGGTGCACGCCACCGGCCAGGTGGTGCATTTTGAAACCACGGCGCGCCGTAAGGATGCCGCCTGGACGATGGGGGTCAATACCCATCTGCCGCCGGATATCGCCGTGCGCTGGGTCAGCCCGGTGGCGGAGGATTTCCATGCGCGTTTCAGCGCCACCGCCCGCCGTTATCGCTATGTGATCTTCAACCACCGCTATCGTCCGGCGGTGCTGCAGCAGGGGGTGACGCATTTCTATCACCCGCTGGACGCCGAGCGCATGCAGCGCGCAGCGCAGGCGCTGCTGGGAGAGAACGACTTTACCTCATTCCGCGCCGTGCAGTGTCAGTCGCGCACGCCGTGGCGGAATGTAAAACACGTTAAGGTCACGCGTCACGGGCAGTATATCGTGGTAGATATAAAGGCGAATGCCTTTGTGCATCATATGGTGCGCAATATCGTCGGCAGCCTGATGGAGATTGGCTGCGGCAACCAGGATGAAAACTGGATGGCGGAGCTGCTGGCGTTAAAAGACCGTAATCTGGCGGCGGCCACCGCTAGAGCGGAAGGTCTGTACCTGGTTTCCGTGGATTATCCTGAGCGTTTCGCGCTGCCGCAACCGCCGATGGGGCCGCTGTTTTTAGCCGATGACTAAAGAAGACGCGCAGTTGCGCCAGGCTCCGCCAAGGGGATCCTGCGCGGTGCGTCCTGATTAATCCGCCGGCGGGGGAGACCTCCGGCACAAGAGAGAAGCTATGGACATCATCAAGTTTGTTATTGATTTCATTTTGCATATCGACGTGCATTTGGCTGAGTTGGTGGCGCAGTACGGCATGTGGGTGTACGGGATTTTGTTCCTGATTCTGTTTTGCGAAACCGGTTTGGTGGTGACGCCGTTCCTGCCGGGAGATTCTCTGCTGTTCGTGGCCGGGGCGCTGGCCTCGCTGCCGACCAACGATCTGAACGTGCACACCATGGTGGCGCTGATGGTGGTCGCCGCGGTGGTGGGCGATGCGGTCAACTACACCATTGGCAGGCTGTTCGGCGAAAAGCTGTTCAGCAACCCGAACTCAAAAATTTTCCGCCGCAGTTACCTGGATAAAACTCATCAGTTTTATGAAAAGCACGGCGGGAAAACGATTATTTTGGCGCGCTTTGTGCCGATCGTGCGTACATTTGCGCCGTTCGTCGCCGGTATGGGGCATATGTCCTATCGCCACTTCGCCGCCTACAACGTGATTGGCGCGCTGGTCTGGGTGCTGCTGTTTACCTATGCCGGTTACCTGTTCGGCAACGTGCCGGTGGTACAGGAAAACCTGAAGTTGCTAATTGTTGCTATTATCGTTGTGTCAATTTTGCCGGGCGTCATTGAAATCTGGCGCCATAAGCGCGCGGCTGCCCGCCAGCAAAAACAGTAAAAAACATCGCTTAACCTATCGGTTCGACCAGTTTTTTATCTACAGCGTCGGGCCGATATGGTTTAATGAGCGACATTTATGGTCTGTTCCTGCGGACAACCCTGAATTCAGTGCCTTGGTTGCGCGCCTGTCGCGCTGAGTCCCGGGCGCTTTTTCATTGGCTGTTGCTGCGAAGGGATTGTTAAAGCATGAACTGCGAACTGGCGTCTGCCAGGTTCAAACAGAAAGGTCTTCGATGAGCTGGATTGAACGAATTCTTAACAAGAGCAATATCACCCAAACCCGTAAGGCGAGCATTCCTGAGGGCGTTTGGACCAAATGTGACAGCTGCGGTCAGGTTCTCTACCGCGCCGAGCTGGAACGTAACCTGGAAGTCTGCCCGAAGTGTGACCACCATATGCGCATGTCTGCGCGCATGCGTCTGCACACGCTGCTGGACGAAGGCAGCGAAGTGGAAATCGGCAGCGAGCTGGAACCGAAAGACGTTCTGAAATTCCGGGATTCCAAAAAATACAAAGACCGCCTGCAGGCCGCGCAGAAAGCGACCGGTGAAAAAGATGCGCTGGTGGTGATGAAAGGCACGCTGTACGGCATGCCGGTTGTCGCCGCCTCCTTCGAATTCGCCTTTATCGGCGGTTCAATGTCTTCTGTCGTCGGCGCGCGCTTTGTTCGCGCCGTTGAGCAGGCGCTGGAAGACAACTGTCCGCTGGTGTGCTTCTCCGCCAGCGGCGGCGCCCGCATGCAGGAAGCGCTGATGTCGCTGATGCAGATGGCGAAAACCAGCGCCGCGCTGGCCAAAATGCAAGAGCGCGGTCTGCCGTACATTTCCGTACTGACTGACCCGACCATGGGCGGCGTTTCCGCCAGTCTGGCGATGCTGGGTGATATCAACATCGCCGAGCCGAAAGCGCTGATCGGCTTTGCCGGCCCGCGCGTTATCGAGCAGACGGTGCGCGAAAAGCTGCCGCCGGGCTTCCAGCGCAGCGAGTTCCTGATTGAGAAAGGGGCGATCGACATGATCGTGCGTCGTCCGGAAATGCGCCAGACGCTCGCCAGCATTCTGTCCAAGCTGACCAACCAACCGCAGCCGGCGTTTGACGAGCCTGAGCCGGTGGTAGTGACGCCGGAGAATCAGGCGGACGAATAAGGCATGCATACGCCGCGACGGCCTGTTTACGCCGTCGCGGCGCTCAACCGCCGCTGAGCGGCCATGCGGCGGTTGAAACGCAGAGCATCGCCTTTCCCGCGGTGAGGGTGGTGCCCTGATGGATTAATGAACCCAAGTTCAGTGATGGGACTCATGCAAAACCACCAAATTCCTCAAGCCACGTCGCCATTGAGCTCGTGGCTTTACTATCTGGAACGTCTGCACAGCCAGGCGATCGAACTCGGCCTGGAACGCGTGCAAAGCGTTGCAGCGCATCTTGATCTTCTTACTCCGGCCCCGACGGTGTTCACCGTTGCCGGCACCAACGGCAAAGGCACCACCTGTCGCACGCTGGAGGCCATTTTGCTGGCGGCCGGCCTGCGCGTCGGCGTTTACAGCTCGCCGCATCTGGTGCGCTATACCGAACGGGTGCGTATTCAGGGGGAAGAGCTGAGCGAAGCGGAGCACTGCCGCTCGTTTGCCGCCATTGAAGCCGGACGCGGCGACACTTCCCTGACCTATTTTGAGTTCGGCACGCTGTCGGCCCTGCAGCTGTTCCGTCAGGCCAGGCTGGACGTGGTGATCCTGGAAGTCGGCCTCGGCGGGCGGCTGGACGCCACTAATATCGTCAACCCGGACGTTGCGGTGGTCACCAGCATCGCGCTCGACCACACCGACTGGCTGGGCGACGATCGCGACAGCATCGGCCGGGAAAAAGCCGGTATTTTCCGCGGCGGCAAGCCGGCGGTAGTCGGCGAGCCAGATATGCCGGACTCGATCCGTCAGGTAGCGGAAACGCTGGGGGCGCAGCTGTATCGGCGCGGCGACGCCTGGACGTTCAGCGAGCAGGACGAGCGCTGGCAGTGGCGTAGCGAAGGCACCGAACTGAACGACCTGCCGAGGCCCAACGTGCCGCTGGCCAACGCCGGTACGGCGCTGGCGGCGCTGCACTATTCCGCGTTGGAAATTGACGAGCGCGCCATTTTCGCCGGGTTGCAGCAGGCGACGCTGCCGGGGCGTTTCCAGACCGTGCAGCAGTCGCCGCGGCTGATCCTCGACGTGGCGCACAATCCGCACGCCGCCGGCTATCTGGCCGGGCGGCTGGCGCAGCTGCCGCACGATGGCGGCAAGGTGCGCGCGGTGGTCGGCATGCTGGCGGACAAAGATATTGCCGGTACGCTGGCCTGCCTGCTGCCGCAGGTGGATGAATGGTACTGTGCGCCGCTGGACGGGCCGCGCGGCGCCAGCGTAGAGCAGCTGGCGCAGCATCTGCCGCAGCCGCGCTCTTTCACCGATGTTGAAAGCGCCTGGCGACAGGCGATGCAGGATGCGGATAATCAGGATATTGTGATCGTCTGTGGATCGTTCCACACCGTCGCGCAGGTCATGGCGGCGTTAGACGAGATGCGGGGAGAGTGAGTGGCAAGTAAATTTCAGAACCGATTGGTCGGTACCGTAGTGTTAGTGGCCCTGGGGGTGATTATCCTGCCAGGTCTGCTGGACGGTAAGAAAAAACATTATGAGGACGAATTCGCCGCGATCCCGCTGGTGCCGAAGCCGGGCGATGCGCGGGAAAACGACGCCATTCCGCCGGTGAGCCAGCCGCTGCCGTCGCAGCCGCCGGCGGGCACCGGGGCGTTGATGGAGCAGCAGGCGGCCAACGAGGCGGCGACGCAGCAGGCGGTGACTCAGCCGCAGCAGAACACCGCGCCGCCGCCGGCGGTGACGACGCCTTCGCCAGCGCCACAGCCAAAACCGGTTGAAACCAAACCTGCGCCGCCGCCGAAGCCGAAACCGGAAGTGAAGCCGCAGCCGAAGCCGGAGGTGAAACCGCAGCCGAAACCGGCTGAGAAAGTGCCGTCCGGTCAGGCCTATGTGGTGCAGTTGGGGGCGCTGAAAAACGCCGCCAAGGTTAACGAGATCGTCGCGTCGCTGCGTCTGTCCGGCTATCGCGCCTTTACCGTGCCGTCTACGCCGGTGCAGGGGCAGATCACCCGTATTTACGTCGGTCCGGACGCCTCGAAGCAGAAGCTGCAGTCTTCGCTGTCGGCGCTCAATTCGCTCAGCGGGTTGAACGGGCAGGTGAAGCCGTACAGCGCGCGTTAACCCCATTCTTCTGCCGCGTTTGCAAGGCGGGGCAGAAGAATCAGCTATGTAGGCGCGGCGATTGAGAATTTTTTTATCGCCGCTTTTTATTTGTAAATTGCGAGGGAAATCCCCTACGCAAACGTTTTCTTTTTCTGTTAGAATTCGCCGCGCATGGGAAATACCCCAGTGCATTCGGGCTGTGGCCGCTGTGCGACAGCCGGAAGGATGAGGGGACGTGCGGGGCATTTCATTATTGGAATGGTCATGGTCTGGATTGATTACGTCATTATTGCGGTAATTGGATTTTCGGCTCTGGTGAGCCTGATCCGAGGGTTTGTTCGCGAAGCATTGTCACTTGTGACATGGGGATGTGCGTTTTTTGTCGCCAGCCATTTTTATTCTTACCTCGCCGTCTACTTCACCCGTTTTGACGATGAACTGGTGCGAAACGGCATCGCGATTGCGATTTTGTTTATCGCGACCCTGATCGTGGGGGCGATAGTGAACTACGTGATCAGTTCGCTGGTCGAAAAGACCGGGCTGTCAGGAACCGATCGGGTGCTGGGCATCTGCTTCGGCGCATTGCGCGGCGTGTTGATTGTCGCCGCGATACTGTTCTTCCTCGACAGTTTTACCGGCTTCTCGCAAAGTGAAGACTGGAAGCAGTCGCAGCTGATTCCCCAGTTCAGCTACATCATCAGGTGGTTCTTTGACTACCTGCAAAGCACGTCGAGTTTCTTACCGTCTCACTTACCGGGGCGGTAGCGGCTTAGGCTTAGAGGAAAAGACAACATGTGCGGTATTGTCGGTATCGCCGGTTTTATGCCGGTAAACCAGTCGATTTATGATGCGTTGACGGTGCTGCAGCACCGTGGCCAGGATGCCGCCGGCATCGTCACCATCGATGCCCATAACGGCTTCCGTTTGCGTAAGGCGAACGGTCTGGTGAAGGATGTTTTTGAAGCACGGCATATGCAGCGCCTGCAGGGTAATATGGGGATCGGCCATGTGCGTTACCCTACGGCCGGCAGCTCCAGCGCCTCAGAGGCCCAGCCTTTTTACGTGAACTCACCGTTCGGCATTACGCTGGCTCACAACGGTAACCTGACCAACGCGCATGAACTGCGGCAGCAGCTGTTTGAAAGCGGCCGCCGTCATATCAACACCACCTCCGATTCCGAAATTCTGCTTAACGTGCTGGCCGCCGAGCTGGATCGTTTCCCGCACTATCCGTTGGAATCCGACAATATCTTTACCGCCGTGGCGGCGGTGCATCAGCAACTGCGCGGCGCTTACGCCTGCGTGGCGATGATTATCGGCCACGGTCTGGTGGCGTTCCGCGACCCTAACGGCATCCGTCCGCTGGTGATCGGCAAACGCGCGCTGGAGGATGGCCGCAACGAGTATATGGTGGCCTCCGAAAGCGTGGCGCTGGATACGCTGGGCTTTGAGTTCCTGCGTGACGTGGCGCCGGGCGAAGCGGTGTACGTGACGGAAAAAGGCCAGCTGTTTACCCGCCAGTGCGCCGAGAACCCGAAAACCAACCCGTGCCTGTTTGAATATGTCTACTTTGCCCGTCCTGACTCCTTTATGGACAAGATCTCGGTATACAGTGCGCGCGTGCGCATGGGCCAGAAGCTGGGCGAAAAGATCGCACGCGAGTGGGAAGATCTGGACATTGACGTGGTGATCCCGATCCCGGAAACCTCCTGCGATATCGCTCTGGAGATCGCGCGTATTCTGGATAAACCGTATCGTCAGGGTTTTGTGAAAAACCGCTACGTCGGCCGCACCTTTATCATGCCGGGCCAGCAGGCGCGCCGCCAGTCGGTACGCCGCAAGCTGAACGCCAACCGTGCGGAGTTCCGCGACAAAAACGTGCTGCTGGTGGATGACTCCATCGTGCGTGGCACCACCTCCGAGCAGATCGTCGAGATGGCGCGCGACGCCGGCGCCAAGCGCGTCTATCTGGCCTCCGCCGCGCCGGAAGTCCGCTTCCCGAACGTCTACGGCATCGATATGCCAAGCGCCAATGAGCTGATCGCCCACGGCCGCGAAGTGGATGAAATCCGACAGATCATCGGCGCCGACGGGTTGATTTTCCAGGACCTGAGCGACCTTATCGACGCGGTGCGTGAGGAAAACCCGGATATTACCCAGTTCGAATGCTCGGTATTCGACGGTATTTACGTCACCAAAGACGTCGATCAGGGGTATCTGGAGTACCTGGAGTCGCTGCGTAACGATGACGCCAAAGCGCTGCGCGGCCAGGCCGAAGCGGAGAATCTGGAAATCCATAACGAAGGCTAAGCCTGCCTCGCCATACCGATGCGCCGTGCACCGCCGCGGCGCATCGTTCCCGCCTGAACCTTGCTTATCCGCCGTGATTACGGCAAAGTTGCTGCGACCCTTGGAATTTTTGGCAGAGACCCTTCATGAAACGACTCATCATCGGCATTTCCGGCGCCAGCGGCGCTATCTACGGCGTACGCCTGCTGCAGGTGCTGCGCGACGTGGCGGAGGTGGAAACCCATTTGGTGATGAGCAACGCCGCCCGGCAGACGCTGGCGCTGGAAACCGCGTTCAGCCTGCGTGAGGTGCAGGCGCTGGCCGATGTGGTGCACGACTCGCGCGATATCGCCGCCAGCATCTCTTCCGGATCCTTCAAAACGCTGGGCATGGTGATTTTGCCCTGTTCGATCAAGACACTGTCCGGTATCGTCAACAGCTACAGCGACGGTCTGCTGACGCGCGCCGCCGACGTGGTGCTGAAAGAGCAGCGGCGTCTGGTGCTGTGCGTGCGTGAAACGCCGCTGCACCTGGGGCATCTGCGTCTGATGACCCAGGCGGCGGAGATGGGCGCGCTGCTGATGCCGCCGGTGCCGGCCTTCTATCACCGGCCGACCAGCGTGGAAGACATTATCGATCAGACGGTTAACCGCGTGATTGACCAGTTTGACATTGAACTGCCCCAGGATTTATTCACCCGCTGGCAAGGCGCAAATTAACAAATACACCCCCCAATTTGCACATTTGTGCAACAACGCACTGTATTGATGCGCGGCCCGCACCATAATGGGGCCGTTTCACCACGCTCGCTGTTTCATGGTATGGGCATCCTGTCGTTGCCCGTGGCGCGGCCCGAACGGCCGGTTTCATTTTGCGGTTCTCGTCCAGGAAACAGTTTTGCGCAGGGCGGAGCCGTTCCCTCCGTGGCCTGACGCATGCAATGTGGCACGATTACTGCAAATTGATATTGATTCGGTGGGGCACGCTTCCCGCAAGGCATCAAAAAAATAAAATCAATTTGAGGGTAATGTATGAAAAAGCTGGTTAAGGTTCTTCCGCTGGTTATGGCCTTGGCTGCGGCGAACGGCGCATTGGCCGCCATCCCGTCGACGCTGAAGATCGGCACCGATCCGACCTATGCACCATTTGAATCCAAAGATGCCAACGGCGAGCTGGTCGGTTTTGATATCGATCTGGCCAAAGAGTTATGCAAACGCATCAACACCAAATGTACTTTCGTCGAAAGCGATTTCGACGCGCTGATCCCATCGCTGAAAGCCAAAAAAATTGATGCCATCATTTCATCGCTGTCGATTACCGAAAAACGCCAGCAGGAAATCGCCTTTACCGACAAGCTGTTTGCCGCCAACGCCCGCCTGATCGCGCCGAAAGGCTCGAAGCTGCTGCCGACGGTGGAATCCCTGCGCGGCAAGAGCGTCGGGGTGCTGCAGGGCACCACGCAGGAAGCCTATGCCAACGCCTACTGGCAGCCGAAAGGGGTGACCGTGGTGCCGTATCAGAACCAGGATCTGGTGTACGCCGATCTGGCCTCCGGCCGTATTGACGCCGCCTTCCAGGACGAAGTGGCCGGCAGCGACGGCTTCCTGAAGCAGCCGCCGGGCAAAGATTACGCGTTTGCCGGTGAATCGGTGAAGGATGACAAATTCTTCGGCGTCGGCACCGGCATGGGGCTGCGCAAGGCGGATACCGAGCTGAAGGCGGCGCTGGATAAGGCCTTTGCTGAAATGCGCAAAGATGGCACCTACGATAAGTTTGCGAAAAAATACTTCGATTTTGACGTCTACGGCGGCTGACCGCCCGTTCGCCTGCCGGTAGCCGTGGCGGCGCAGCGTGCTGCGCCCGCCCGTGGCTGTCCGGCGGGGATTGCTTACGCCTACTGACGACAGGATGAGGTACATGCTGCAAGGTTATTCCCAACTGATATTTGAGGGCGCGCTGGTGACGCTGGAGCTGGCGCTCAGTTCCGTTCTGCTGGCGGTGGCGATTGGCCTGATCGGCGCCGGCGGCAAACTCTCCAAAAACCGTCTGCTGGCCTCGCTGTTCGGCGCCTATACCACGCTGATCCGCGGCGTGCCCGATCTGGTGCTGATGTTGCTGATCTTCTACGGCCTGCAGATCGTGTTAAACAGCCTGACCGAGGCGCTGGGTATGGCGCAGATCGATATCGATCCGCTGACGGCGGGCATTATTACGCTGGGCTTTATTTACGGCGCCTACTTTACCGAAACTTTCCGCGGCGCCTATCTGGCGGTGCCGCGCGGGCAGATTGAGGCGGCGACCGCCTATGGCTTCAGCGGCGGGCAGACGTTTCGCCGCATTCTGTTTCCGGCGATGATGCGTTTTGCTCTGCCGGGTATCGGCAATAACTGGCAGGTGGTGCTGAAGGCGACGGCGCTGGTGTCGATCCTCGGTCTGAATGACGTGGTGAAGGCGACCCAGCTGGCGGGCAAGGGCACCTATCAACCCTTCTTTTACGCGTTGGTGGCCGGCGCGGTGTACCTGCTGTTTACCACCGTCTCCAACGGCGTCCTGCTGTGGCTCGAGCGGCGTTACTCATTAGGCGTCAAGAGGGCCGAGCTATGATGGAGATCCTGCAACAGTATTGGCAGTCGCTGCTGTGGAGCGACGGCTACCGTTTTACCGGCGTGGCGGTGACGCTGTGGCTGCTGATAAGTTCGGTGGTGATGGGCGGGCTGCTGTCGATTCCGATGGCGGTGGCGCGCGTCTCTTCCCGGCGCTGGCTACGCTTCCCGGTGTGGCTGTATACCTATGTCTTTCGCGGCACGCCGCTGTATGTGCAGCTGCTGGTGTTTTACTCCGGCATGTACAGCCTGGAGATGGTGCGCGGCAGTGAATTGCTCAATGCCTTTTTCCGCAGCGGGCTGAACTGCACCATTCTGGCGCTGACGCTGAATACCTGCGCCTACACCACCGAGATTTTCGCCGGCGCGATCCGCGCGGTACCGCACGGAGAAATTGAAGCAGCCAACGCCTACGGCTTTTCGCGCTTCAAACTGTACCGCTGCATTATTCTGCCTTCGGCGCTGCGCACCGCGCTGCCGGCCTACAGTAATGAAGTGATTCTGATGCTGCACTCCACCGCGCTGGCGTTTACCGCCACCGTGCCGGACCTGCTGAAAGTGGCCCGCGATATCAACGCGGCGACCTATCAGCCGTTTTACGCGTTCGGCATCGCCGCGGTGCTGTATCTGGCGATTTCCTACACGTTGATCAGCCTGTTCCGCAAGGCGGAAAAACGCTGGATGGCGCACGTGACTCACCGATAAAAAACGGAAGAACATCATGTCTGAGATTAAATTAGCCGTCAGCGATCTGCACAAACGCTATGGCGACCATGAGGTGCTGAAGGGCGTATCGCTGGCGGCCAACGCCGGTGACGTGATCAGCATCATCGGCTCTTCCGGCTCCGGCAAGAGCACCTTTCTGCGTTGTATCAACTTTCTGGAGCAGCCCTGCGCCGGCAGTATCAGCCTGAATAATGAAGATATCCGCATGGTGCGCGATAAAGACGGCCAGCTGCAGGTGGCCGATAAAAAACAGCTGCAGCTGCTGCGCACCCGGCTGACGATGGTGTTTCAGCACTTTAACCTGTGGAGCCATATGACGGTGCTGGAAAACGTAATGGAGGCGCCGGTGCAGGTGCTGGGGCTGAGTAAACAGGAGGCGCGGCAGCGCGCGGAGCGCTATCTGGACAAGGTCGGCATCGATCAGCGGGCGCGCGCCAAGTATCCGGTGCATCTCTCCGGCGGCCAGCAGCAGCGCGTTTCCATCGCCCGTGCGCTGGCGATGGAGCCGGAGGTGCTGCTGTTTGACGAACCAACGTCGGCGCTGGATCCGGAGCTGGTGGGCGAGGTGCTGCGCATCATGCAGCAACTGGCGGAGGAGGGGAAAACCATGGTGGTGGTGACGCACGAAATGGAGTTTGCCCGCCATGTCTCCAATCAGGTGATTTTCCTGCACCAGGGGCTGATTGAAGAACAGGGGCCGCCGGCGCAGCTGTTCGATAACCCGCAAAGCCCGCGCCTGCGGCAGTTTCTGTCAGGAGCGCTGAAGTAATCCCACGGCGGCGCGGCGGCTAGGCCGGCGGCTGAATCACCGATGCCAGCGCCTGCTCCAGGTCGACATACCGGAAGCGGAAGCCGGCATCTTCCAGCCGCTTGGGCACCGCGTGCTGGCCGCCCAGCACCAGCACCGCTGCTTCGCCCATCATCAGCCTGATCGCCCAGGCCGGCATGCGCAGCCAGGCCGGACGCCCCAGCGTTTTGGCCAGCAGGGCGGCAAACTGTTCATTATGCGTCGGATAGGGGGCGACCATATTGAACGGGCCGCTCAGAGTGGGGGTGTCGAGCAGAAACAGAATGCCGCTGACCATATCGTCAAGATGAATCCACGGCAGATACTGCCGGCCGTTGCCGATCGGGCCGCCAAGTCCCAGGCGGAAAGGCGGCAGCATCTTCGCCAGCGCGCCGCCGTGCGGGGCCAGCACCACGCCGGTGCGCAGCAGGCACACCCGCGTGCCGTTACTTTGCGCCCGCAGCGCCAGCGCTTCCCAACGCTGACAGAGCCGGTGAGTGAATTCGTCGTGCGGCGCTTCCTCTTCAGTCACCACCGCCTGATCCTGATCGCCGTAATAGCCCACCGCAGAACCGGAAATCAGCACCGCCGGCGGCCGTTCGCTGACGTGGATCAGCGCCGCCAGCCGTTCGGTCAGATCCCAGCGGCTGTGGCACAGGAGCGCCTTCTGCGCTTTGCTCCAGCGTTTATCGGCGATCGGTTCGCCGGCCAGATTAATGACCGCGTCAATGCCGTCGAGGGACGGCTTATCCTGCAGTGAGGGCCAGTAGTCGACATGCTCGCCGAACAGGCCGCGCGCGCGCGCCACGTCGCGGGTCAGCACGCTCACCGAGTGGGAAAGGGCCAGCAGACGCTGCGTCAGGCGGCGGCCGATAAGCCCGGTCGCGCCGGTAATCAGGATATGCATGGTGGATACTCCCCCTGGCGGCCCTGCCTGGCGCGTTTACCTTTCCCGACGATAGCTCATGGTCATCGACACCGAATCGGCGTAGCGCAGGGCCAGTAGTTTATCGATCTCTACCTCAGCATAGGTCACCCACGGATGTTGTTTCACGATATCGAGCACATCCTGGGTTAATTTTTCCAGCAGCGCGAAGCGGTTATCTTCCACGTGACGGATGATGGCCTTGGTGATGGTGCGGTAGTTGAGCGCGTCGGCGATATCTTCGCTGTTGCGTGCCTGGTCGGCCGGGTAGTGGATCTCGACGTTGATCAGTACATCTTGCCGGTTGTTAATCTCTTCTTCCTTGATCCCGATAAACGTGCGCAGCCGCAGGTTTTTTATGCGAATGACGGCGTCGGGTTGGCTAAATGACATCAGCGGTTCTCCATATAATCTGATTATTTGCGTCCAGAATACACGGAAAGTAGGGAAATGATAACGGCGTGGGGGGAAACTCTGCCGGCTGCGGCAGGAAACCGCGCCGGCAGGGGAAGATTACGCCGGATCGGCCAGCTTGTAGGCGCGTTCGGTGGCCGGACGGTTGCTGATGCGTTCGAACCAGTTGCGTACCGCCGGGAAGTCGGCCAGATCGATGCGCTGGCGCGGATGAGAGACGACCCACGGATAGGTGGCGATATCGGCAATGCTGTAGTTGTCGCCGCCGAGATACGGGTGTTTCTGCAGTTCGGCTTCCAGCACGCCGTACAGGCGTTTGGTTTCCAGATGATAACGCTCGATGGCGTAAGGCACCGGCTGCGGCGCGTAATGGTTGAAGTGGTGATTTTGCCCGAGCATCGGCCCGAAACCGGCAACCTGCCAGAACAGCCACTGCAGAGTGGCGGCGCGTTCGCGCAGGCCCTTGCTCAGCAGTTTGCCGGTCTTCTCCGCCAGGTACAGCAGAATTTCGCCGGATTCAAACAGGGAAATGGGGTCGCCGCCGTCTACCGGCTGCTGATCGACAATGGCGGGAATTTTATTGTTCGGGGAAATCGCCAAAAATTCGGGGTTGAACTGTTCGCCGGCGCTGATATTGATGGGATGCAGGCGGTAGGGTAAGCCCACTTCCTCCAGAAACAGCGTGATCTTGTGACCGTTGGGAGTAGGGGCGTAATACAGGTCAATCATACTCTAATACTCCTTGTAAAACATCATGATAAGATGAAGCATGAACCAGTCGGCAGCGTGTGAGCCATGAGATCATTCTTATACTGTTGCGCCGGTTTGTCCATTAAACCCGGCGGCGCGTCAGCGTCGATCGCAGACGACCCGCAATCCAGCTTAGACGATCATCGCCATTTTCGGAAATTGGCCGCCCCTGTTGGCGCGTGTTTTTTTAACCGTCTGTTCTACGCTAAAATAGCGCCTGTTTCGCAGAAAGGAGGAAAGGGGATGAAACTGATGTTTGCCTCGGACCTGCACGGTTCGCTGCCGGCGACGGCCAGGGTGCTGGAGCTGTTTGCACAACAGGGCGCCGACTGGCTGATTTTGCTGGGCGATTTGCTGAATCACGGCCCGCGCAACGCGCTGCCGGACGGTTACCAGCCGGCGCAGGTTGCCGAACAATTGAATCGCTATGCGCACAAGATCATCGCCGTTCGGGGCAATTGCGACAGCGAGGTCGATCAGATGCTGCTGTCTTTCCCGATGGATGCGCCTTGGCAACAGGTGCTATGGCAAAAAAGACGATTGTTTTTAACCCACGGTCACCTTTATCATCCCTCCGCACTGCCGCCGTTATCGGCCGGGGACGTGCTGGCTTACGGCCATACGCACCTGCCGCAGGCACAGCGCTGCGGGGAGATTTATTGCTTTAATCCGGGGTCGGTCAGTTTGCCCAAAGGCGGCTTCCCGGCCAGCTACGGCATGCTGGAGGACCAGACTTTGCGCGTGGTCACGCTGTACGGCGGCGAGGTTGTTGCAGAGGCGGCATTAACGCACTAATTTATACACACAATAAGAATCATTGAATACGGCTAATTGGTCAACCAGCGCGCGATGACCCTCGCGCCAAAATAGAAGGTTTTATAGGATGGCGGAACAGGATCAGGCTGCAGCGAGCGAGTGGGTTGATATCGTCAACGAGCAAAATGAGGTGATTGCTCAATCCAGTCGTCAACAGATGCGTGCGGAACGGCTACGTCATCGTGCGACCTATATTGTGGTGCATGATGGGATGGGGAAAATACTGGTTCAGCGCCGTACCGATTCCAAGGATATCTATCCGGGACGGCTGGATGCGACCGCCGGCGGCGTGGTGCAAAGCGGCGAGAACGTGCTGGACTCCGCACGCCGTGAAGCGGAGGAAGAGCTGGGGATTGCCGGCGTGCCGTTCGCCGAGCACGGCCAGTTCTATTTTGAAGAGGAGCAGTGCCGCGTCTGGGGCGCGCTGTTCAGCTGCGTATCACACGGGCCGTTTGCGCTGCAGGAAGAAGAGGTGGTGGAGGTGACCTGGCTGACGCCGGAAGAGATCACCGCGCGCTGCGACGACTTTACACCGGATTCGCTGAAAGCGCTGTCGCTGTGGCTGACACGCAACAACGAACAGGATTACGGCAAGCCGCTGGCGCGGGCGGAAAAGCCGGAGGACGGCGCGGAAAACGCCTGATTTTGCACGGATATATTAAAGTATAACGCCGGTCTTCTGACCGGCGTTGTCGTTTTCAGCAGCTGTCGCGGCGGCACAGCGTTGAGGGCAGCGAACCTTCAGCATGCCATTCCTGATCATTCAGCCGCGCCAGCAGCGCCTTGCCGGCCTGAATGCCGATCTCCCGGTGCGGCACCGTCATGGTGGTCAACGGCGGCTGGCAGACCCGGCTGACCTCGCTGTTGCCGAAGCCGACCACCGCCAGCTGTTCCGGCACCTTGACGTGCCGGCGCTGGCATTCATACAGCGCGCCGCAGGCCAGCTCGTCCGAGGCGCATACCAGCGCGTCCAGCTCCGGCCAGGCCAGCAAAAACTCCGGCAACTGGTGAGCGCCGGTGGCGAAACTGGCGGGCTGCGCGGCGTTGATCACCCGGTGCGGTGACATATGGCTGCGCAGCAGCGCCTGATGCCAGCCCTGCAGATGCTGCTGGAAAATCCACTGCTCCTGGTTGGCGCACAGCAGGCCGATATTCTGATAGCCCCCGGCGATCAGCGTGTGGGTTAACTGGTACATGGCGGCGACATAATCGATGCCGATGGTGATATCGATCGGGTCATCGCGCAGGGCGCCGATTTCCACCACCGGGATATTGGCGGCCTGCAGCGCCTGACGGGTGGTCGGCGAGTGTTCGACGCTGAGCAGCACCGCCGCCGCCAGATTGTAGGACAGCAGGGTGGTCAGCAGTTTCTCTTCACGTTCCGGATAGTGCTGCGACTCCGCCAGCATGATCTGATAACCCGCCGGCTGCAGCACCTGCTGCAGGCCGGCGAACATCTCGGCGCAGCCGGACTCCGAAAAACTCGGCACCACCATGGCGATGGTATAAGACGACGCCGACGCCAGCGAACTGGCGGCCAGATTGGGCAGGTAGCCCAGCTCATTGACCGCCGCTTCAATTTTCTCTCTCAGTTTGTCTGAAACCTGTTCCGGCGTGCGTAACGCGCGCGACACCGTCATGGTGCCGACGCCTGCCAGCTGGGCGACCTCGGCCAGCGTAACCCTGCCGGTACTGCGGCGTTTTTTACCGATCGACATGCGTAATCCCGACTGAAAATGCGCATCGTGCGCATAAGCGCCAACCCCAGTAGGCGTTAAATGTTACCGACAGTCTGGCCACGGACAGCGCGGAAGAACCGGAGCGTACACAGGGTACGCGGGGGTTCTGAGCCCTGCCCAGGGCTAAACGGTAAAATGGCCTAATGGGATAGGCGCCAAGTGAATGTGGCTGTAAGAAGCGCTGTCACTGACCCTTACTATCCCGGTATGGGATCCATTTTAACGCGTTCCTTCCATCAGCGATAAAAAACTGTGCGACAACGGCAGCGGCGCTGCATTTTTTTGATAGCGCTATCACAGAACCGGGCGATAACGTTTTGGTAGCGCTATCTTTGAGATCTTTATCACAGTGAGGCGTAAAAACGTTGATTAAAGTTTCTTCGTTGCCCGGGCAAACGGGCGTCGACGGCGACGCTGTATCGGGCTGAAGGAGGAGATGTGCTGAAAGACTGGCTGAAGGCAGAGCATATCCAGCTGTGCGAGCAGGTGGAAGACTGGCGGCAGGCGATAACGCTGAGCGCGCAGCCTTTGCTGCGGGGCGGGATCATCAGCGCCGACTATCTGACGGCGATCTTTCGTCAGTATCAGACGCTGGGACCCTATTTTGTGCTGGCGCCCGGCATCGCCATGCCCCACGCCAGACCGGAAGAGGGGGCAAAGGCACTCGGCCTGTCGCTGCTGAAGCTGCATCAGGGCGTGCGTTTCCATTCACAGGACAACGACCCGGTGTTTGTGGTGGTGATGCTGTCGGCGCCGGATGGTGACAGCCATATCGAACTGATTGCGCAGTTGGCGGAATTATTTGCCGATGAACGGGCGATGAGTGCGTTATTCGGCGCCACCGATATAAAACAGATTGAGGAGATTATCGCCCGCTATTAATTCCCAGGTTTATTTATCCTTACCGGAAAAGACCCAGCGCAGAATAATTTCTGCGGCCTTACCCTACGCTTAAAATTTGACAGGTGAAAATAATGAAGATTATGGCAATTTGCGGTTCCGGCCTCGGCAGTAGCTTTATGGTGGAAATGAATATTAAAAAGGTGCTGAAAAAAATGGCGGTTGAGGCGGAGGTGGAGCACTCGGATCTTTCCTCCGCCACGCCGGGCGCCGCCGATATTTTTGTGATGGCAAAAGATATCGTCGACAGCGCCAGCGTGCCGGCAGATCAGCTCGTGGTCATCAGCAATATCATTGATATTAACGAGCTGGAAAACAAACTGCGCGCTTACTTTATTGCGCACTCCATTATCTAAGCAACGCAATTGGCGAGGTGGATATGTTTATCCAGGAAACGCTCAGATTTGTGGTTGATATATTAAAAGTCCCTGCGGTGCTGGTGGGGGTTATTGCGCTGATTGGTTTATTAGCGCAGAAAAAATCGTTTTCCGATGTGGTAAAGGGCACGGTAAAAACTATTCTCGGTTTTATTGTATTGGGCGGCGGCGCGAGCGTATTAGTCAGCTCGCTGAATCCGCTGGGGGGGATGTTTGAACACGCATTTAATATCCAGGGCATCATTCCGAATAATGAGGCGATCGTTTCTATCGCGCTGGAGAAGTACGGGGCCTCTACCGCATTGATTATGGCGTTTGGCATGGTGGCGAATATTATCGTCGCCCGCTTTACCCGGCTGAAATACATTTTTCTTACCGGTCATCACACCTTCTATATGGCCTGCATGATCAGCATCATTCTGTCGGTGGCCGGCTTTGAGGGGATCCCGCTGGTGTTTACCGGCGCCCTGACGCTGGGTTTGGTGATGGCGTTTTTCCCCGCCATTGCCCAGCGCTATATGCGGCGGATTACCGGCAATGATGATATCGCCTTCGGTCATTTCGGCACCCTGGGATATGTGCTGTCCGGCTGGATTGGCGGCCGCGTCGGCAAAAACTCGCGTTCCACCGAAGAGATGAACCTGCCGAAAAATCTCAGCTTCCTGCGCGATAGCTCGATCTCCATTTCACTGACCATGATCATTATCTACCTGATCATGGCGATCAGCGCCGGGCAGAGCTATGTGGAAAGCGCGCTGAGCGCCGGGCAGAACTATCTGGTGTACTCCATTATTCAGGCCATCACCTTCGCCGCCGGGGTGTTTATTATCCTGCAGGGCGTGCGTCTGATTCTGGCGGAAATCGTGCCGGCGTTTACCGGCTTTTCCGAAAAGCTGGTGCCGAATGCGCGCCCGGCGCTGGACTGCCCGGTGGTGTATCCCTACGCGCCTAACGCGGTGCTGATCGGCTTCCTGTTCAGCTTCCTGGGCGGGCTGGTCGGCCTGTTCTTGCTGGGACAGTTCAAGCTGGTATTGATCCTGCCGGGCGTGGTGCCGCATTTCTTCACCGGCGCGACGGCGGGCGTCTTTGGTAACGCCACCGGCGGTCGCCGCGGCGCCATGCTGGGTGCGTTTGCCAACGGCGTACTGATTACCTTCCTGCCGATGCTGCTGCTGCCGGTGCTGGGCGCGCTGGGTTTTGCCAACACCACTTTCTCCGACGCCGATTTTGGCGTGCTGGGCATCGTGCTGGGCAATATGGCGCGCTTTATGAATACCGAAGCGATTATGGCGACGGTGGTGATCATTTTCGCACTGCTGGTGGCGCATAACCTGCTGGGGAAACGCAAAGGCGCGCCTTCCGGCGACGGCGTTAAAAAATAGTGAGGGCCATATAATGACAACGACAGATATCAGGGAACTGCGGCTGCTGGCGAAGGCAATTCGTCTGGAGACGCTGAAGGCGCTGACCGGGCTGGGCTTCGGCCACTACGGCGGCTGCATGTCGGTGGTGGAGACGCTGGCGGTGCTGTACGGCGAGGTAATGCGCATCGATCCCGGCGATCCGGACTGGCCACAGCGCGACAATTTTGTGTTGTCGAAGGGGCATGCCGGCCCGGCGCTGTACAGCACGCTGGCGCTGAAAGGCTATTTCCCGCTGGAAGAGCTGGGCACGCTGAACCAGAACGGCACCCGCCTGCCCAGCCATCCGGACCGGCTGCGCACCCGAGGGGTGGATGCCACCACCGGCTCGTTGGGACAGGGCGTCTCCATCGCCGCCGGCATGGCGCTGTCGCACCGGCTGGCGCAGCGCGATAACCGGGTGTTTTGCCTGCTTGGGGACGGCGAATTGAACGAAGGTCAGTGCTGGGAGGCGTTCCAGTTTATTGCGCACCATAATCTGCACAACCTGACGCTGTTTATCGATTACAACAAACAGCAGCTGGACGGCCTGCTGGATGAGGTGATCAAACCCTTCGATCTGGCGGGCAAGTTCCGCGCCTTCGGCTTCGCGGCCGAGAGCGTCAAAGGGGACGATATTGCGGCGATCCGTGCGGCGGTAGCGCCGCGCCGCAGCGGCGAGCAGCGGCCGCTGGTGGTGATTCTCGACAGCGTTAAAGGCCAGGGGGTGCCCTATCTGGAGCAACTGAGCAACTCGCACCACCTGCGGCTGACGCCGGAGGTGCGTCAGCATATCGAACACGCCATAGCCGAACTGGAGGCCGCCCATGTTTAACGACAGAACGCAGATGGAACAAGACCGCGTTGAAATGCGACAGGTGTATGCCGGCATGGTGCGCGGCCAGATAGAGCAGGGGGCGCCGATTATCGCGCTGGAGGCGGATCTGATGAGCTCGATGGCGATGGATGGCGTACAGCGCGATCATCCGCACCACGTGATTAACTGCGGCATTATGGAGGCGAATGTGATCGGCGTGGCGGCCGGCCTGTCACTGACCGGGCGGGTGCCGTTCGTGCACACCTTTACCGCCTTCGCCAGCCGCCGCTGTTTCGATCAGCTGTTTATGTCACTGGATTATCAGCGCAATAACGTCAAGGTGATCGCCTCCGATGCGGGGGTGACCGCCTGCCATAACGGCGGCACCCATATGTCGTTTGAGGATATGGGCATCGTGCGCGGGCTGGCGCACTCGGTGGTGCTGGAAGTAACCGACGCTACCATGTTTGCCGATATCCTGCGCCAGCTGATGACGCAGGAAGGCTTTTACTGGGTGCGCACCACGCGCAAGCAGGCGACGCGTATTTATCAGGATGGCGCGCAGTTCACCATCGGTAAGGGCAACCTGCTGCGCGACGGCGAGGACATCACGCTGATCGCCAACGGCATTATGGTGGCCGAAGCGCTGCAGGCGGCGCAGATGCTGGCGCGGCAAGGGGTTAGCGCGGCGGTGATCGATATGTTCACCCTCAAGCCGATCGACCGCGATATCATTACCCGCTATGCGACCAAAACCGGGCGCATCGTCACCTGTGAAAACCACAGTATCCATAACGGGCTGGGTTCGGCGGTGGCGGAGGTGCTGGCGGAACACTGCCCGACGCCGATGCTCCGGGTAGGCGTGAAGGAGCGCTACGGCCAGGTCGGCACACAGGCATTTTTGCAGCAGGAGTATGGTTTGACGGCGGAGCATATTCTGGCGGCGGCGCAGCAGCTGTTGTAAAAACGGGGCCGGCAGTGCCGGCCTTGGGTTCGAAAGCGTTATAATTGGCCACCGAAAGGATTGCGGTACACTCTTACAGACAGGAAAGTCTAAAATGAAAAGAATCTATACGCTGATAATCACCGTGTTACTCAGCGGCTGTATGCTTGAGAAGCAGCGTTTTTATGCGGCAGAGGTCGTTTTACAGGGGAGCAATCTCTGTTTCTCTCTGCCGGCAGAGCATCTGAGCGCAGATGCCAAGGTTAACCTTGTCAGCATTGCTATCGATCAACGGCAGGATAAGCAAACGCGTGAAGTCTGGCGCAGGAGTGTTATGCCGCCGCAGCCGGCGGAGTCGGTGAGTGCCGGGCAATGCATCCCTTATTCCTTTAGCGCTTTTGAGAACGATGTACTTTATACCGTGGCAATCAGTACCGTAGCGTCGCAGGACGCCGATAGCAAACGCTTCTGGCAACGCAGTTTTTCGCTGAAAATCGACGACGGCCGTATCTTACAGGTTATCACCGGTCAGGAACCTTGAATCGGACGGAGTGCGGATAGCGGAAATGGCAGGGGCCAGCATTGCCGGCCCCTGTATTTTTTTGTCAGGCGTTTGAATTACGCCTGGGCATCAGCCTGGGAAGACTGAATGGCCGTCAGCGCTACGGTATAGACGATATCGTCTACCAGCGCGCCGCGCGACAGGTCGTTCACCGGTTTGCGCATGCCTTGCAGCATCGGCCCGATGGACACCAGATCGGCGGAACGCTGCACCGCTTTATAAGTGGTGTTGCCGGTGTTCAGATCCGGGAAGATGAACACGGTGGCTTTACCGGCAACCGGCGAGTTCGGCGCTTTGGATTTCGCCACGTCGGCCATGATGGCGGCGTCGTACTGCAGCGGGCCGTCGATGATCAGGTCCGGACGTTTTTCCTGCGCCAGGCGGGTCGCTTCGCGGACTTTTTCCACGTCGCTGCCGGCGCCGGAGTTACCGGTTGAGTAGGAGATCATCGCTACGCGCGGCTCGATGCCGAATGCGCTGGCGGAGTCCGCCGACTGGATGGCGATCTCGGACAGCTGCTCGGCGGTCGGATCCGGGTTGATCGCGCAGTCACCGTAGACCAGCACCTGATCCGGCAGCAGCATAAAGAACACGGAAGAGACCAGCGAGCTGCCCGGCGCGGTTTTGATCAGCTGCAGCGGCGGACGGATGGTATTGGCGGTAGTATGCACGGCGCCGGAAACCAGGCCGTCGACTTCGCCTTTTTCCAGCATCAGCGTGCCGAGCACCACGTTGTCTTCCAACTGCTCGCGCGCCACCACTTCGGTCATGCCTTTGTTTTTGCGCAGTTCAACCAGACGCGGCACGTAGTTTTCACGTACCTGCTCCGGATCGACGATCTCGATGCCTTTGCCCAGTTCCACGCCCTGCGCTGCGGCAACGCGCTGGATCTCATCCGGGTTGCCGAGCAGTACGCATTCGGCAATGCCGCGTTCGGCGCAGATTGCCGCCGCTTTCACGGTGCGCGGCTCGTCGCCTTCCGGCAGAACGATGCGTTTACCGGCTTTACGCGCCAGTTCGGTCAGCTCGTAACGGAACGCCGGCGGCGACAGGCGACGCGAGCGCTCGGAGGCGGCGGTCAGCGATTCGATCCACTCGGCGCTGATATGGCTGGCCACGTAGTTCTGCACTTTTTCGATGCGCTGATGGTCGTCGGTCGGGACTTCGAGGTTGAAGCTCTGCAGGCTCAGTGAGGTCTGCCAGGTGTTGGTGTCCACCATAAACACCGGCAGGCCGGTGGCGAACGCGCGTTCGCACAGCTTTTTGATCGGCTCGTCGATTTCATAGCCGCCGGTCAGCAGCAGCGCGCCGATTTCCACGCCGTTCATCGCCGCCAGACAGGCGGAAACCAGCACGTCCGGGCGGTCGGCGGAGGTCACCAGCAGCGAGCCAGGGCGGAAGTGTTCCAGCATATGCGGGATGCTGCGCGCGCAGAAGGTCACGGACTTCACGCGGCGGGTCATGATATCGCCTTCGTTAATCACGCGCGCCTTCAGGTGGCGTGCCATATCAATGGCGCGGGTGGCAATCAGATCGAAGCTCCACGGCACGCAGCCGAGCACCGGCAGCGGGCTGTTGGCGAACAGTTGCTTCGGATCGACATTGGCGACGCTGGCCTTGGTGGAGTCGTCGAAGATTTCCGACAGGTCAGGGCGGGTGCGACCCTGCTCGTCGACCGGCGCGTTCAGTTTGTTGATGATAACGCCGGTGATGTTTTTGTTCTTGCTGCCGCCGAAGCTGGTGCGCGCCAGTTCGATGCGTTCTTTCAGCTGCGCCGGCGAGTCGTTGCCCAGCGCCAGCACGAAGACGATCTCGGCGTTCAGGGTTTTGGCGATCTCATAGTTCAGCGCGCTGGCGAACTGGTGCTTGCGGGTCGGCACCAGGCCTTCGATCAGCACCACTTCCGCGTCTTTGGTATTTTCGTGGTAGCGCGCCACGATCTCTTCCATCAGCACGTCCTGCTGATTGGAGCTGAGCAGGCTTTCCACATAGCTCATGCGCAGCGGCTCGGCGGCCGGAATGGTGGAGTTGCTGCGGATGATGGTGGTGGTCTGGTCGAGGGTATCGTCGCCGGTGCGCGGCTGGGCGATAGGTTTGAATACGCTGAGGCGAACGCCTTGCTGCTCCATGGAGCGGATGACGCCCAGGCTGACGCTGGTCAAACCGACGCTGGTGCCAGTGGGGATCAACATAATTGTACGTGACACAGAATAGTCCTCTTCACGATGGATATGCGGTAGTCGCCTGATCGTGCGCTGCGGCCGGGCGGCAAAGCGGTGCGGCCAACGGGGCCGTCTGCGGCGGCGATAAGGCTGAAACAACACCGCCAGCCGGAGCTGACGGTGTTTGGTACGTTACGCAGTCAGGCGGGCTGCGTCCTGCGCGATAACCAACTCTTCGTTGGTCGGGATCACCAGCGCCAGACGGCTGCCGTCTTTGGTGATGGCCCCGGCTTTGCCGAAACGGGCGGCCAAGTTGCGTTCATGGTCGACTTCGAAGCCGAGCAGGCCCAGCTTGTTCAGGGTCATTTCACGCACCATGCCGGCGTTTTCGCCGATGCCGCCGGTGAAGATCACCGCGTCCAGACGGCCGTCCATCAGCGCGCTGTAGGCGCCGATGTATTTCGCCAGGCGGTGGCAGAAGACGTCCATCGCGCGCTTGGCATCTTCTTTGGTGGCGTAGTTGTCTTCCACATAGCGGCAGTCGCTGGTGACTTCGGTCAGACCCAGCAGGCCGGACTCTTTGGTCAGCAGTTTGTTGATCTGATCGACGCTCATGCCCAGCGCATCATGCAGATGGAAGATGATCGCCGGGTCGATGTCGCCGCTGCGGGTGCCCATCACCAGACCTTCCAGCGGGGTCAGGCCCATGGAGGTGTCGACGCATTTGCCGTTGCGCACTGCGGTCACGGAGCCGCCGTTGCCCAGGTGGCAGGTGATGACGTTGACCTCATCCACCGGCTTGTTCAGCATTTTGGCCGCTTCCTGGGTCACGAAGAAGTGGCTGGTGCCGTGTGCGCCGTAGCGGCGTACGCCGTGGTCGCGGTACAGGCTGTACGGCAGGGCATACAGATAGGATTCTTCAGGCATGGTCTGATGGAACGCGGTGTCGAACACGGCGACGTTCTTGTCAGCCAGCGCAGGGAAAGACTTCAGCGCCTCATTGATACCGATCAGGTGCGCCGGGTTGTGCAAAGGTGCAAACGGCACGGAATCTTTGATACCCTGCAGCACTTCATCGTTGATCAAGGCGGAGGCGGTAAACTTCTCGCCGCCGTGTACGATACGGTGACCAATGGCGGTCAGCTGGGCGGAAAGTTCAGGTTTTTGTGCAAGGATGGTGTTAACAATAAAATTCAGCGCTTCGCTGTGGGCCGCACCGGCACCGAGTGCCGCTTCTTGCTTGCCGCCGTCCATTTTCCACTTAATGCGCGCCTCGGGGAGGTGGAAGCATTCAGCCAAACCGGAAAGATGTTCTTCACCGTTGATAGCATCAATGATCGCGAATTTCAGGGAAGAACTGCCGCAGTTAAGAACCAGTACTAGCTTACTCGACATGGAAGTACCTACTTATAGTTCGTGTTGTTAAAAGAAAATCAAAAAACACGTAGTGAATTAATCGTCAATCAGACAACAAGCGTAGCGCATAATGCCGTTGACATTTATGATTAACATCATGTGAAGCACAGAAAACACATGATGGTGAAAAAACCGGGTGTTTCTCCACGGTTTAAGTAATCTTGCTTGTTATAGGGCTAAAAATTGACAAAATTTGACAAACTTGTCGTCATCTTCTAGCTGGCCAAAAGGCCGGTTTAGGATACCGATAGCCCGCGGTAAACACAAAATAAATTTAAAGCTTCAAATTTTTTAGTATTGTGGTTGGCGCCACCCCATTTTTCTGCGACGTTGAGGTACGCGATGACGAGCAAACCGTCCGGTTCCGTAAGTTGGTTTCAGGTATTCCAACGCGGACAGCACTATATGAAAACCTGGCCGTCGGACAAACGTCTGGCCCCGGTATTTCCGGAGAATCGCGTTGCGCGCGCCACTCGTTTCGCCATTCGTTTTATGCCGCCGCTGGCGGTGTTCACCCTGACCTGGCAGATTGCGCTGGGCGGCCAGCTCGGCCCGGCGATCGCCACCGCGCTGTTTGCCTGCAGCCTGCCGATGCAGGGGCTGTGGTGGCTGGGTCGCCGTTCGCTGACGCCGCTGCCGCCGGCGTTGCTCGGCTGGTTCCATGAGGTGCGCGACAAGCTGGCGCAGGCCGGTCAGGCGCTGGCGCCGGTGGAAGGCACGCCGACCTATCAGTCGCTGGCGGATCTGCTCAAGCGTGCGTTCAAGCAGCTGGATAAGACCTTCCTGGACGATCTCTGAGGTCCGCCGCCGCCGGGCGTAACGCCCCGGCGGCGTCAAACTTGGCGCAAATCAAAGAAGCGGCGGGTTGTGATTCCATGCCTCAAATCAGTATGCGATGCTCACGCCAATTTGCAGAACTGAGGACCCTAAACATGGAAATGACCCACGCCCAACGCCTGATCCTGTCTAACCAGTATAAGATGATGACGATGCTCGACCCGGGCAACGCCGAGCGCTACCGCCGCCTGCAAACCGTGGTGGAGCGCGGTTTCGGCCTGCAGCTGCGTGAACTGGATCGTGATTTTGACGAGATGAGCGAAGAGGTTTGCCGCACCATCATCAATATTATGGAAATGCACCATGCGCTGCAGGTGTCCTGGGAGAATCTCAAGGATCGCCAGGGGCTGGAGACGCGTCGTCTGGCGTTCCTCGGCTTTGATGCGGCGACCGAGGCGCGCTACCTGAGCTATGTACGTTTCCTGGTCAACACCGAGGGACGCTATACTCACTTCGACGCCGGCAGCCACGGCTTTAACGCCCAGACCAAAATGTGGGATAAATATCAGCGCATGCTGGCGCTGTGGCTGTCCTGTCCGCGTCAGTATCATTTGAGCGCCGTCGAGATAGCGCAAATTATTAATGCTTGATTAAAAAGAGGTTTCCTGTGGAGTGTAAAGGTTTTCTGTTCGACCTGGATGGTACGTTGGTAGATTCATTGCCCGTCGTGGAGCGCGCCTGGACCCAGTGGGCCAACCGGCACGGCGTCGATCCGCAGGAGGTGCTGGATTTTATTCACGGTAAACAGGCCATTACCTCTTTGCGCCACTTTATGCCGGGCGCCAGCGAGGCCGATATTCAGCATGAGCACGACCTGCTGGAGCAGGTGGAAGCGCAGGATACCGACGGCGTACGCGCCCTGCCGGGTGCGGCGGCGCTGCTGGAACGGCTGAACACGCTGGGTATTCCTTGGGCGATCGTCACCTCCGGTTCGGTGCCGGTTGCCAGCGCGCGCCGCGAGGCGGCGGGGCTGCCGCTGCCGGCGGTATTTGTCACCGCCGAGCAGGTCGAGCGCGGTAAACCGCAGCCGGACGCTTATCTGCTGGGTGCGGAGCGCCTGGGGCTGGCGCCGCAGGCGTGCGTGGTGGTGGAAGACGCGGCGGCGGGCATCGCTTCGGGCCTGGCCGCCGGCTGTCAGGTGATTGCGGTCAATGCGCCTGCCGATGCGCCGCAGCTGGAACAGGTCGATCTGCGCCTTTCCTCCCTGGAGCAATTGCAGGTTGACGGCGGGGCGCACGGCGCGCGCATCACGCTGCGCGACTGATCGCCGCTATTCGCCGGCAAATTGATTAGACCCCGCATGCGCGGGGTTTTTTTGTGCTAATTTTTAAGACCTTGGAACCTGGCGGACGGACGAGGCCGATTTGAACAGCGAATTACTGTGGGTGTTGTGTTTGTTGCTGGTGGCGATTGTGCTGTTTACCACCAACAAACTGCGCATGGATGTGGTCGCCTTACTGGTGATCATCGCCTTTGTGTTAAGCGGAACGCTAACCTTGCAGGAGGCGACGGTCGGCTTTAGCGACCCGAACGTAATTCTGATCGCCGCGCTGTTCGTTATCGGCGAAGGGCTGGTGCGCACCGGCGTGGCCTATCAGGTCGGGGACTGGCTGGTGAAGGTGGCCGGCAGCAGCGAAACCAAAATGCTGGTGCTGCTGATGGTGACGGTGGCCGGGCTGGGCGCGTTTATGAGCTCCACCGGCGTGGTGGCGATTTTTATCCCGGTGGTGCTCAGCGTGGCGGCGCGGATGAAAACCGCGCCGGGGCGGCTGATGATGCCGCTGAGCTTTGCCGGCCTGATCAGCGGGATGATGACGCTGGTGGCGACGCCGCCGAATATGGTGGTGAACAGTGAGCTGGTGCGCGAGGGCATTCGCGGCTTCGGTTTCTTCGGCGTCACGCCGATCGGCATCGTGGTGCTGGTGCTCGGCGTGGGCTATATGCTGCTGGCGCGGCGCTGGCTGGGCGGCGAATCGCCGGACAGCCGTAAAGAGAGCTGGCAGCGACGCACTTTCCGCGATTTGATCCGCGATTACAAACTGACCGGGCGGGCGCGACGCCTGGCGCTGCGCCGCGGCTCCCCGCTGGTGGGGCGTTCGCTGGATGAGCTGCATCTGCGGGCGCGCTACGGCGCCAACGTGGTGGGCATTGAGCGCTGGAAGCGTTTCCGGCGGGTGATGGTCAGCGCCTCCGGCAGTACCGAGCTGCGCGAACGTGATGTGCTGCTGATCGATATGTCGGCCAGCGACGTTGATCTGCGTGAATTCTGCAGCGAGCAGCAGCTGGAACCGATGGTGTTGCGCGGCGACTATTTCTCTGAACAGTCGCGCAACGTCGGCATGGCGGAGGTATCGCTGATCCCCGATTCGGCGCTGCTGGGTAAAAGCCTGCGGGAAAACGGTTTTCGCAGCCGCTACGATCTCAACGTGGTCGGCATTCGCCGCAATGGTGAGACGCTGGCGGGCAAGCTGGTGGATGAGCCGTTGGCGCTGGGGGATATGCTGCTGGTGATTGGCGACTGGAAGGCCATTCGCCAGCTGCAGAGCAAAACTCACGACTTTATCGTACTCAACCTGCCGGCGGAGGTGGACGAAGTGGCGCCGGCGATGACGCAGGCGCCGCACGCGCTGTTCTGTCTGGCGCTGATGGTGGCGATGATGCTGACCGATGAGGTGCCGAACCCTATCGCGGCGCTGATCGCCTGCCTGCTGATGGGGAAATTCCGCTGTATCGATATGGAAAGCGCCTATAAATCGATCCACTGGCCGAGCATTATTCTGATCGTCGGCATGATGCCGTTTGCGCAGGCGCTGCAGAAGACCGGCGGGGTGGATCTGATCGTGCAAGGGCTGATGGAGGTGGCCGGCAATATGGGGCCGCGCGTGATGCTGCTCTGTCTGTTTGTGCTGTGCGCCACGATCGGCCTGTTTATCTCCAATACCGCCACGGCGGTTCTGATGGCGCCGATTGCCATCGCAGCGGCGCGGGAAATGGCGGTATCACCGTATCCGTTCGCCATGATTATCGCCATTGCCGCTTCCGCAGCCTTTATGACGCCGGTCTCTTCGCCGGTGAATACGCTGGTTCTGGGGCCGGGTAATTATAAGTTCGGTGATTTTGTGCGCCTTGGCGTGCCGTTCACCGTGTTGGTGATGCTGGTCAGCGTCGCGCTGGTGCCGTGGCTGTTTCCGTTCTGAGAATGGTAAATTGCAGGGCGCGTACGTGGTTGCTGCGCCCTGACGGTTACAGTTCGGCGTCCAGACTGATCTCATCCAGCGACAGGCTGAAACTGGGGATAAACACCGTCATGAAATACTCCATTTCCGGGCTGTTGCGCAGTTGCAACGTCTTTTCCAACCGGGCTTTGGCCAGCGTGAACTCCTGATTGCCCGCCGACAGCTCTTCCAGGCACTTCAGGTAGGCGCACAGGGCGTCGGCCTGCTTGACCACCAGCTTTTCATCTTCGCTGTAGCAGTGCTCGTCCAGGATGCTGCGAAAGTCATTGCGCAGTTCTTCCGGGATCATCGCCAGCAGTTTTTGCTGCGCCACTTTTTCGATCTTCTTATATTCGTGGGCAATCTGCGGATTGTAATATTTGATCGGCGTCGGCATATCGCCGGTGATCACTTCGCTGGCGTCGTGATACATCGCCAGCAGCGCTACGCGTTCGGCGTTCAGGTTGCCGTTGAACTTGCGGTTTTTGATCACCGCCAGCGCGTGGGCGACAAACGCCACCTGCAGGCTGTGCTCGGAGACGTTTTCGGTGCGCACGTTGCGCATCAGCGGCCAGCGGTTGATAAGTTTCAGACGGGACAGGTGGGCAAAAAAATGGCTCTGGCTCATGGGGTGTTCTCTACGGCGGCAAGGAGCTTTATTCTGATCACTACGGCGCGTTTATGCAAACGCGCCGTGAATGACATTTACTGGCGATAGTTTTCCAGGAAACGCCCCAGTTTGCCGACCGCCATTTCCAGCTCGTCGACGCGCGGCAGGGTAACGATGCGCACGTGATCGGGGTAAGGCCAGTTAAACGCGCTGCCCTGCACCAGCAGCACTTTTTCCTGCAGCAGCAAATCCAGCACCAGCTTCTGATCGTCGTGAATATTAAAGCGTTTGGCGTCAATGCGCGGGAACATATACAGCGCGCCCTGAGGCTTCACGCAGGAGACGCCGGGGATCTCGTTGAGCAGTTCCCAGGTGCGGTTGCGCTGTTCGTACAGGCGGCCGCCCGGCTGGATAAATTCGCTGATGCTTTGGTAGCCGCCCAGCGCGGTCTGGATGGCGTGCTGCATCGGCACGTTGGCGCACAGGCGCATCGATGCCAGCATTTCCAGCCCTTCGATATAGCCTTTGGCGTGCTTTTTCGGGCCGTTCAGCACCATCCAGCCCTGGCGGAAGCCGGCGACGCGGTAGGTCTTGGACAGACCGTTAAAGGTGACGGTCAGCAGATCCGGCGCCAGCGAGGCGATAGAGATATGTTCGGCAGCGTCATACAGAATTTTGTCGTAGATTTCGTCGGCGAAGATGATCAGGTTATGTTCGCGCGCTATCTCGACGATCTGTTCCAGCAACGCTCTGCTGTACACTGCGCCGGTCGGGTTGTTCGGGTTAATGATCACGATGCCGCGGGTGCGCGGGGTGATTTTACTGCGAATATCGTCGAGGTCCGGGAACCAACCGGCTTCTTCGTCACACAGATAGTGGACGGCTTTGCCGCTGGACAGGGAAACCGCCGCGGTCCACAGCGGGTAATCAGGCGCCGGCACCAGCATTTCGTCGCCGCTGTTCAGCAGCGCCTGCATCGACTGGACGATCAGCTCGGACACGCCGTTGCCAATATAGATATCCTCGACGGTGACGTCGCGCATGTCGCGCGCCTGATAGTGCTGCATAATCGCCTTACGCGCCGAGTAGAGCCCTTTGGAATCACAGTAGCCCTGAGCGGTCGGCAGGTTGCGGATCACATCGACCAGAATTTCATCCGGCGCTTCAAAGCCGAAAGGGGCGGGGTTGCCGATGTTGAGTTTGAGGACTTTGTTGCCTTCTTCTTCTAGGCGTTTGGCTTCTTTGAGCACCGGGCCGCGAATGTCGTAACAGACGTTGTCCAGTTTGCTGGATTTCTCAATGGGGGACATAAAAAAACTGTGCCTTCTGCTGGGATAGGGCATTCCTACCGTGGAACGCCGCAACCTGACCAATGTACTCCTGGTACCTGCGCTTTTGAAGGGCTGCGCACACCTTTGGTGCAAATGATCGGCTAAAATGGCGATTTTAACGATGATAAGTCTGGTTAAAAAATTTTGTTGGCGTTAAATTCTGTTTTTTATTTTATTGTTGGTGTTTTATTGTGTTGGGCGATCAGGGGCGTAAACCTGACTGCACAGCGTGAGCAAGGGCGCTTTGGCTTTCGGCAGCAAGCCGTTATGTTTCCCTTTTGATGCCGAATCTGCGTGATATTCCCGGACTAGTCTTATGGCTTGACGGGGAATTCATCACCACACTGCTACATAAATAATATTTATATTAGAAAGCTTTCACTTTGTGACTTAACTAACATTTAAGTTATTATTTTGGCTTTCAGATTGGATGGTTTTTTACTGGTTGAATTTATTGATTTATTTTTATGCTTGACGCGTATTATCGGCGAAAAATGCCAAGTTTTCATGAGCTTTTACGCTAAGGTTGCGGGCGTATATGAGAAAAAAGAAGCACGTTTAGTGTGGTAATTCAGCGGGGGGAATGAGTAAAATTCTTGTTCCCACTCAAATCAATCACTTTAGCAAAGCGCAGATCCGTGCCCGTTAAGCGGCAGCGATCGGTTGCATTCTAAAAGGCGATAGAGGTAACGAAATATAAGGAATTTTTTGCCCTCTACTTATGAGTGGGGTAGTGTCGTACCTGGCGCCGTTCTTTTAAACAGTGCCTTAGAAATACACCAGGGTAGTTTCAAATATAGAATTTAAAAAGTGAAGAAAAACACTATGACCAATGCAAAT
This sequence comes from Serratia sp. JUb9, assembly GCF_014298095.1. Taxonomy (NCBI): domain Bacteria; kingdom Pseudomonadati; phylum Pseudomonadota; class Gammaproteobacteria; order Enterobacterales; family Yersiniaceae; genus Serratia; species Serratia sp. JUb9. The sequence continues at coordinate 1,618,265 of NZ_CP060416.1, forward strand.
CGTCCGATACTTAATCTCGACCTCGATCTGCTAAGAACTTTTGTGGCTGTTGCCGATCTGAATACGTTTGCCGCAGCGGCCGTCGCCGTCTGCCGTACTCAGTCCGCGGTCAGCCAGCAAATGCAGCGATTAGAGCAATTGGTAGGCAAAGAGTTATTCGCCCGTCACGGCCGTAATAAACTGCTTACCGAGCATGGCATACAGCTGCTGGGTTATGCCAGAAAAATATTGCGCTTTAACGATGAAGCCTGCGCCTCGTTGATGTTTAACAATATCAAGGGCGTGCTCACCATCGGCGCTTCCGATGATACGGCCGACACCATTTTACCGTTCCTGTTAAACCGCGTAACCGCCGTCTATCCGAAGCTGGCGGTCGACGTACGGGTAAAGCGTAGTCCATTTATGCTGGATATGCTCAATAGCGGCGAAGTGGATCTGGCTATTACCACCGTTGATACCGTGGGCCACCCGCATGTGGTGCTGCGCACCTCGCCAACGTTGTGGTACTGCGCGGCGGATTACCACTTCCAGGCGGATGAGCCGATTCCGCTGGTGGTGCTGGATGAGCCTTGTCCTTTCCGCGCGATGGCAATTGAGCATCTGGATGAGGCCGGGATCCCATGGCGTATCGCCTATGTGGCTTCCACGCTGTCGGCGGTTCGCACCGCCTGTAAGGCGGGGCTGGGCGTAACCGTCCGGCCGGTGGAGATGATGAGCCCGGATCTGCGCGTGTTGGGCGCGGCGGAAGGCCTGCCGACGCTGCCGGAGACGCAATACACGCTGTGCAAAGATATCCAGTGCGAAAATGAGCTGGCAATGGCGATTTTCGGCGCGGTACAGCACGGCAATACCAGCTACAACTTCCAGAATGCCACCTCCACAGAAGATGTGGTGGATGAAGACGAATAACGCCGAACAGCGCGTTGCGTAACCACAAAACCTCTGCTACGGCGGAGGTTTTTTTTGGCCTTTTTTAGTAAAAATTCCATTTATTATCACTTCAGTATAAATCCTTTTCGTAACGTCTATTTGTATAACTCTTCATTGCCGTTAAGACACGTTTATTCGTATGAAAATATTTATCTTCGCTTTTTTGTCTATTGTGCGAAAATCGAGAAGGCAGGTTTTTTCTGTGGATATCTTATGGTCTGACTGCGCGGTTAAAATTTGCGCTTAAATTTATAAAAAATGTTAAAGAGCCACACTTTTTTTGAGGATTTCTGCTGAAAACGTGTCCTGGATCAAAAAAATACCCCTAGGTAGTGAGTGGAACAACAGGGAATACCTGAGAGAATGGTATAGTAAAACTGAAATGTGCATATTGGTTGATATCTATCTGTTTCTACACAGCAAATGACTGACACGATTTAGCCTGAAAGCTGGCGCATGAAATGTTAATTAAATGATACGTATGTAAACTAATGTGTAGATACTTTTGTCAAAGTTGACAAAAGGTTATAGAAAGGAGTAAAAAGCCCACAGTAAAAACACTGCTTAACGCATTGTAATAGCAGTTGGTTTTTTGTGGTTATTTATCCTTCCCTTAAATCGATGTGGTGCACTAACTGCCGTGATAAGAGCAGAATGATCGACGCCACTTTTGATGAGTAAGCAAAGAGTATGTCAACAACCACTGAAGTTATCGCTCATCACTGGGCATTCGCCGTATTTCTTGTCGTGGCCATCGGGCTGTGCGGCCTCATGCTGCTGGGCGCGTATTTCCTGGGCGGGAGAGCCCGTGCGCGTGCCAAAAACACCCCGTTTGAATCCGGTATCGACTCGGTCGGTTCGGCGCGTATGCGCCTGTCCGCCAAGTTCTATCTGGTTGCCATGTTCTTCGTTATTTTCGATGTAGAAGCCTTGTATCTCTATGCCTGGTCGGTCTCGATTCGCGAGAGCGGCTGGGTGGGCTTTATCGAAGCCGCCATTTTCATTTTGGTGCTACTGGCCGGTCTGGTTTATCTGGTGCGCATCGGCGCATTGGACTGGACGCCTGCACGCTCAAAGCGTCAGGTCAAACCAAGCACGATCACTAACACCAACCGTCATCCGCAGTAGTTATTTGTGGTTAAAAACGAGGCATTAAGATGGACTATACGCTCACCCGCATAGACCCGAACGGTGAGAACGACCGTTACCCCCTGCAAAAACAGGAGATCGTCGCCGATCCTCTGGAACAACAGGTTCACCGCACGGTTTACATGGGTAAACTCGAACATGCATTGCATGACATGGTGAACTGGGGGCGCAAAAACTCTCTTTGGCCGTATAACTTCGGCCTTTCGTGCTGTTATGTAGAGATGGTGACCTCGTTTACCGCCGTTCATGACGTTGCGCGTTTTGGTGCGGAAGTGCTGCGTGCTTCCCCGCGCCAGGCCGACTTTATGGTGGTGGCGGGTACCTGCTTCACCAAAATGGCCCCGGTCATCCAGCGGCTGTACGAGCAGATGCTTGAGCCGAAATGGGTGATCTCCATGGGCGCCTGCGCCAACTCCGGCGGCATGTACGATATCTATTCCGTGGTGCAGGGCGTGGACAAGTTCCTGCCGGTCGACGTGTATATCCCAGGCTGCCCGCCGCGTCCGGAAGCGTATATGCAGGCGTTGCTGCTGCTGCAGGAATCCATCGGTAAAGAGCGTCGTCCGCTGTCGTGGGTGGTTGGCGATCAGGGTGTGTATCGCGCCAACATGCAGTCGGAAAGAGAACGCAAGCACGGCGAGCGTATTGCAGTCACCAATCTGCGCACGCCTGACGAGGTTTAAGACGTTCATTTAACGTCCATCTTAATGCGCTATTGGTAAACACAGCGAAAGTTAAGCTTGCAGCGATTTGACCCTTCAGTGTGGTGAAAAAATATTATGACAGATTCAACGACGCACGACGCTCTGCCTGACTGGCACACCCGCGATCATCTTGACGATCCGGTGATCGGCGAACTGCGCAACCGTTTTGGGCCGGAAGCCTTTACTGTTCAAGCAACCCGTACCGGTATGCCCGTGGTATGGGTCAAGCGTGAGCAGCTCCTGGAAGTAATGACGTTTTTAAGAAAACAGCCGAAGCCGTATGTCATGCTGTTCGACCTGCATGGCGTTGACGAGCGTCTGCGTACTCACCGCCAGGGTCTGCCTGCTGCGGATTTCTCTGTTTTCTATCATCTGATTTCCATCGAACGCAACCGCGATATCATGCTGAAGGTGGCGCTGGCTGAAAAAGACCTGCACGTGCCTACCGCGACCAAGGTGTTCCCGAACGCCAACTGGTACGAGCGTGAGACCTGGGAAATGTTCGGCATCACCTTCGACGGCCACCCGCACCTGACGCGCATCATGATGCCGCAGACCTGGGAAGGCCACCCGCTGCGTAAGGATTACCCGGCGCGCGCCACCGAATTCGATCCGTTCGTGCTGACCAAGCAGAAAGAAGATCTGGAGATGGAGTCGCTGACCTTCAAGCCGGAAGAGTGGGGCATGAAGCGCGGCAATGAGAACGAGGACTACATGTTCCTCAACCTCGGGCCGAACCACCCGTCGGCGCACGGTGCGTTCCGTATTATCCTGCAGCTGGACGGCGAGGAGATCGTCGACTGCGTGCCGGATATCGGTTACCACCACCGCGGCGCGGAGAAGATGGGCGAACGTCAGTCCTGGCACAGCTACATTCCGTACACCGACCGTATCGAATACCTGGGCGGCTGCGTTAACGAAATGCCGTACGTGCTGGCGGTGGAAAAACTGGCCGGCATCAAGGTGCCCGAGCGCGTCGATACCATCCGCGTGATGCTGTCCGAGCTGTTCCGCATCAACAGCCACCTGCTGTATATCAGCACCTTTATTCAGGACGTCGGCGCCATGACGCCGGTATTCTTCGCCTTCACCGACCGTCAGAAGATCTACGACCTGGTGGAAGCCATCACCGGTTTCCGTATGCACCCGGCATGGTTCCGCATCGGCGGCGTGGCGCATGACCTGCCGCGCGGCTGGGATCGCCTGCTGCGCGAATTCCTGGAGTGGATGCCGAAGCGTCTGGACTCCTACGTCAAGGCGGCGCTGAAAAACACCATCCTGAAAGGCCGTTCCGTCGGCGTGGCGGCGTATAACGCCAAAGACGCGCTGGACTGGGGCGTTACCGGCGCTGGCCTGCGCGCCACCGGCATCGAGTTCGACGTGCGTAAATGGCGTCCGTACTCCGGCTATGAAAACTTCGACTTTGAGGTGCCGGTCGGCGACGGCGTCAGCGACTGCTACAGCCGCGTGATGCTGAAAGTGGAAGAGCTGCGCCAGAGCCTGCGCATCCTCGAACAGTGCCTGAACAATATGCCGGAAGGCCCGTTCAAGGCCGATCACCCGCTGACGACGCCGCCGCCGAAAGAGCGTACGTTGCAGCACATTGAAACGCTGATCACCCACTTCCTGCAGGTTTCCTGGGGCCCGGTGATGCCAGCGAACGAATCATTCCAGATGATTGAAGCCACCAAAGGGATTAACAGCTACTACCTGACCAGCGACGGCAGCACCATGAGCTACCGCACCCGGGTACGTACGCCAAGCTTTGCGCACCTGCAGCAAATCCCGGCGGTTATCCGTGGCAGCCTGGTTTCCGACCTGATCGTCTATCTGGGTAGTATCGATTTTGTAATGTCAGATGTGGACCGCTAACTATGCATGATCAAAAAGATAATCACGTGAGTCACCATGTGCCTGAGCCTATCGACGCGGCCGCTCCAGCGAGCGGCGTTGATGCGTTTGAGCTGAGTGCGGCAGAGCGTGATGCGATTGAGCATGAAAAGCACCATTACGAAGATCCGCGCGCCGCTTCGATTGAAGCGCTGAAAATTGTGCAGAAGCAGCGCGGCTGGGTACCGGATGGGGCGATTTATGCCATCGCAGAAGTGCTGGGTATTCCTGCCAGCGACGTAGAAGGCGTTGCCACGTTCTACAGCCAGATTTTCCGTCAGCCGGTAGGACGTCACGTGATTCGCTACTGTGACAGCGTGGTGTGTCACATCACCGGTTACCAGGGCATTCAGGCCGCGATCGAGAAGAAACTGAACATCAAGCCGGGGCAAACCACCGGCGATGGCCGTTTCACGCTGCTGCCGACCTGCTGTCTGGGCAACTGCGATAAAGGGCCGACCATGATGATTGATGAGGATACTCACAGTCAGCTGAAGCCTGAAGATATCGATAATCTACTGGAGCAGTACCAATGATCAAAGACATTGTACGCACTCCCGAGATGCATCCGTTGACCTGGCGTTTGCGCGACGACAAACAGCCGGTGTGGCTGGATGAATACCGCAGCAAAAACGGCTACGCGGGAGCGGAAAAGGCCATCAAAGGCATGGCGCCGGATGAAATCGTCAGCCTGGTCAAAGACTCCGGCCTGAAAGGGCGCGGAGGCGCGGGCTTCTCCACCGGTCTGAAGTGGAGCCTGATGCCGAAAGACGAAACCATGAACATCCGTTACCTGCTGTGTAACGCCGATGAGATGGAGCCGGGCACCTACAAAGACCGCCTGCTGATGGAACAGCTGCCGCACCTGCTGGTGGAAGGCATGCTGATCTCCGCCTTTGCGCTCAAGGCGTACCGCGGCTACATCTTCCTGCGCGGTGAATATGTCGAGGCGGCGGAACGCCTGCGTCGCGCCATCGCCGAAGCCACCGAAGCGGGCTATCTGGGCAAAAACATTATGGGCAGCGGCTTCGATTTCGAGCTGTTTGTCCACACCGGCGCCGGCCGCTATATCTGCGGCGAAGAGACGGCGCTGATCAACTCGCTGGAAGGCCGCCGCGCCAACCCGCGCTCCAAGCCGCCATTCCCGGCCTCCGCCGGCGTCTGGGGCAAGCCGACCTGCGTCAACAACGTGGAGACGCTGTGCAACGTGCCGGCGATCCTGGCCAACGGCGTGGAGTGGTATACCGGTATTTCCGGCAGCGAAGACAAAGGCACCAAGCTGATGGGCTTCTCCGGCCGGGTGAAGAACCCGGGCGTCTGGGAGCTGCCGTTCGGCACCACCGCGCGTGAAATTCTGGAAGATTATGCCGGCGGCATGCGCGACGGCCTGAAATTCAAAGCCTGGCAGCCGGGCGGGGCGGGGACCGACTTCCTGACCGCCGACCACCTCGATCTGCCGATGGAATACGGCACGATCGGCAAGGCCGGCAGCCGTCTGGGCACCGCGCTGGCGATGGCGGTCGATCACGAAATCGGCATGGTTTCCCTGGTGCGCAATCTGGAAGAGTTCTTTGCGCGCGAGTCCTGCGGCTGGTGTACCCCGTGCCGCGACGGCCTGCCGTGGAGCGTGAAAATTCTGCGTGTGTTGGAAAAAGGCGAAGGGCAGCCGGGAGATATTGAAACCCTGGAGCAGCTGTGCCGCTTCCTTGGCCCGGGTAAAACCTTCTGCGCACACGCGCCGGGCGCCGTAGAGCCGCTGCAAAGCGCAATTAAATATTTCCGTGACGAGTTTGAAGCCGGTATCGCCGTACAGCATTTTAGCAATGCTCATGCCATCAGCGGTATTCAGGCCAACAACTTGCTGAAGCAACGCTGGTAAGCCCGCTTTTAGCCCGCCGTACGTCCGCGGGCGGCCAACGGTGCCGCCGGGGCAGTACGCAGGGATAACAGAATTTTTGATTAACGCCTGCCGCAAAGCAGGCCATTTGGAAGCATGCTGACTATGGCTACGATTCATGTAGACGGCAAAGAATACGACGTTGACGGAGCAGACAACCTGTTACAGGCCTGTCTCTCCCTCGGCCTCGATATTCCTTACTTTTGCTGGCACCCGGCGCTGGGAAGCGTCGGCGCTTGCCGCCAATGTGCGGTAAAGCAATACCAAAATGCGGAAGACACGCGCGGCCGCTTGGTGATGTCCTGTATGACGCCGGCGTCCGATGGCACCTTCATTTCCATCGATGACGACGAAGCCAAACAGTTCCGCGAAAGCGTGGTTGAGTGGCTGATGACCAACCACCCGCACGACTGTCCGGTGTGTGAAGAAGGCGGCAACTGTCATTTGCAGGATATGACGGTAATGACCGGCCACAGCTTCCGCCGCTACCGCTTCACCAAACGCACCCACCAGAACCAGGAGCTGGGGCCGTTTATCTCTCATGAGATGAACCGCTGCATCGCCTGCTACCGCTGCGTGCGTTACTACAAAGACTATGCCGACGGCACCGATTTCGGCGTCTACGGCGCGCACGACAACGTCTACTTTGGCCGCCCGGAAAGCGGCACGCTGGAAAGCGAGTTCTCCGGCAACCTGGTGGAAGTGTGCCCGACCGGCGTCTTTACCGACAAAACCCACTCCGAGCGCTACAACCGTAAATGGGACATGCAGTTTGCGCCAAGCATCTGCCAGCAGTGCAGCATCGGCTGTAACACCAGCCCGGGCGAGCGCTATGGCGAGCTGCGCCGCATTGAGAACCGTTACAACGGCAGCGTGAACCACTACTTCCTGTGTGACCGCGGCCGCTTCGGCTATGGCTACGTCAACCTGAAGGACCGTCCTCGTCAGCCGCAGCAGCTGCGCGGCAATGACTGGATTGCGCTGAACGCCGAGCAGGCGATGGAAGGGGCGGCGGATATTCTGCGTCAGGCCAAGAAAACCATCGGCATTGGCTCGCCGCGCGCCAGCCTGGAAAGCAACTTCGCGCTGCGTGAACTGGTCGGCGCCGAGAACTTCTATACCGGCATTGCGCAGGCGGAACAGCAGCGTCTGGAACTGATGCTCAACGTGCTGCAAAACAGCGGCGTGCATACGCCGGCGCTGCGTGAGATCGAAGAGTACGACGCGGTGCTGGTGCTGGGTGAAGACCTGACGCAAACCGGCGCGCGTATCGCACTGTCGGTACGTCAGGCGGTGAAAGGCAAAGCCCGGGCGATGGCGGCGGCGCAGCGCGTGGCCGACTGGCAGATCGCGGCGGTGCAGAACATCGGTCAGCATGCCAAATACCCGCTGTTCGTCACCAACGTCGACAGCACCCGTCTGGATGATATCGCCGCCTGGAACTACCGTGCGCCGGTCGATGAGCAGGCGCGTCTCGGCTTTGCCATTGCGCACGCGCTGGACGCGGCGGCGCCGGCGGTCGATGGCCTGACGGACGATCTGAACAAGAAAGTCGACATTATCGTGCAGGCGCTGACCGGCGCGCGTAAACCGCTGATCGTGACCGGCAGCAGCGCCGGCAGCGACGCGGTGATCGCAGCGGCGGCCAACATTGCCACCGCGCTGAAGGGACGCGGCTCCGAGGTGGGCATCACCCTGGTGGCCGGCGCTGCCAACAGCATGGGGCTGGCGATGATCGGCGGCGGTTCGCTCGATCAGGCGCTGGCGCAGCTGGCGGACGGCCAGGCCGACACCGCCATCGTGATGGAGAACGATCTGTACCGGCATGCGTCGGCGGACAAGATCGACGCCGCGCTCGCCAAGGTCAGCAACCTGATCGTCGCCGATCACCAGCGCACCGCGATTATGGACAAAGCCAGCCTGGTGCTGTCAGCCGCCAGCTTTGCCGAAAGCGACGGTACGCTGGTCAACCAGGAAGGTCGCGCGCAGCGCTTCTTCCAGGTTTACGATCCGGCTTACTACGATGACGCCAAAAACAACGTGCGGACGGAAATTCTGGAGAGCTGGCGCTGGATGCACTCGCTGCACTCCACCTATACCAGCCGTCACGTGGACTGGACCCAGCTTGACGATGTGATTGAAGCCTGCGTCGAGGCGCTGCCGCAGTTGCAGGGCATCAAGGATGCCGCGCCGGACGCCAGCTTCCGCATCCGCGGGCAGAAACTGGCGCGTTCACCGCACCGTTACAGCGGCCGCACCGCGATGCGCGCCAATATCAGCGTGCATGAACCGCGTCAGCCGCAGGATAAAGACACCATGTTCGCCTTCTCCATGGAAGGGAACAACAGCCCGCTGGCCGATCGTCAGCAGATCCCGTTCGCCTGGTCGCCAGGCTGGAACTCACCGCAGGCGTGGAACAAATTCCAGGCCGAGGTCGGGGGCAAGCTGCGCCACGGCGATCCGGGCGTGCGCCTGATCGAAGCGGGGGAGGGCAGCCTTGGCTACTTCACCAACGTGCCTGCCGCATTTAATGCGCAAGGCTGGCAGGTAGCGCCGTATTACCACCTGTTCGGCAGCGACGAGATGTCGCAGCGTTCCGAGGTGATCCAGCAGCGTATGCCGGCGGCGTATGCGATGGTCAACCCGGCCGACGCCGCGCGCCTGGGCGTTAACGAAGGGGCGCTGGTGGAGTTCAGCTGTGCGGGTCAGACGCTGCGTCTGCCGGTGCGCCTGAGTGAAACCCTGACCCAGGGCCAGGTTGGTTTGCCACTCGGCTTGCCAGGGATCCCGCCGGTACTGGCGGGTGCGAAGGTTGAAAATCTGCGGGAGGCGGTACGATGAGCTGGTTTACCCCTGAGGTGATCGACATATTGATCGCCGTATTGAAAGCGGTCGTGATCCTGCTGGTCGTGGTCGCCTGCGGGGCGTTCATGAGTTTCGGCGAACGCCGCCTGCTCGGCCTGTTCCAGAACCGCTACGGGCCAAACCGCGTCGGTTGGGGCGGCTCGCTGCAGCTGGTCGCCGACATGATCAAAATGTTCTTTAAGGAAGACTGGGTTCCGACCTTCTCCGACCGGGTGATCTTCACCCTGGCGCCGATGATCGCCTTTACTTCCTTGCTGCTGGCATTTGCCATCGTTCCGGTCAGCCCGACCTGGGCGGTGGCCGATCTCAACATCGGTATTCTGTTCTTCCTGATGCTGGCCGGTCTGGCGGTCTACGCCGTGCTGTTCGCCGGCTGGTCGAGCAACAACAAATACTCGCTGTTGGGGGCGATGCGTGCCTCGGCACAAACCCTGAGCTACGAAGTGTTCATCGGCCTGTCGCTGATGGGGGTTGTGGCGCAGGCAGGTTCATTCAACATGCAGGACATCGTTGAATCACAGGCTCACGTCTGGAATGTCATCCCGCAATTCTTTGGTTTTGTAACCTTTGCGATTGCCGGCGTGGCGGTGTGTCACCGCCATCCGTTTGACCAGCCGGAAGCGGAGCAGGAACTGGCCGACGGTTACCACATTGAATATTCCGGTATGAAATTCGGTCTGTTCTTCGTGGGGGAATATATCGGCATCGTGACCGTTTCCGCCCTGATTGTGACGTTGTTCTTCGGCGGCTGGCAGGGGCCATTCCTGCCGCCGTTCATCTGGTTCGCGCTGAAAACGGCATTCTTCATGATGATGTTCATCCTGATCCGCGCCGCGCTGCCGCGTCCGCGTTATGACCAGGTGATGTCATTCGGCTGGAAAGTGTGCCTGCCGCTGACGCTGCTGAACCTGCTGGCGACCGCCGCAGTTATTTTGTACAACGCTCAATAAGGGGTGAATAAACCATGACATTGAAAGAGTTAGTGGTTGGTTTCGGCACCCAGGTACGCAGTATTTGGATGATTGGCATGCACGCCTTCGCCAAACGCGAAACCCGGATGTATCCGGAAGAAGAGGTTTACCTGCCGCCGCGCTACCGTGGCCGCATTGTGCTGACGCGCGATCCGGACGGCGAAGAGCGCTGCGTCGCCTGTAACCTGTGTGCGGTTGCCTGCCCGGTCGGCTGTATTTCGCTGCAAAAGGCAGAGCAGAAAGATGGCCGCTGGTATCCGGAGTTCTTCCGCATCAACTTCTCGCGCTGCATTTTCTGCGGCCTGTGTGAAGAGGCCTGCCCGACCACCGCAATCCAGCTGACGCCGGATTTCGAACTGGGCGAATTCAAGCGCCAGGATCTGGTGTATGAGAAAGAAGATCTGTTGATCTCGGGCCCGGGTAAATATCCGGAATATAACTTCTACCGGATGGCCGGTATGGCGATCGACGGCAAAGCGAAAGGCGAAGCCGAAAACGAAGCCAAGCCGATCGACGTGAAAAGCCTGTTGCCGTAAGGAGCCAGCAAGCATGGAAATTGCATTTTATCTGGCAGGTTTGATTGCGATTCTCGCGACGCTTCGCGTGATTTCGCATACCAATCCTGTGCATGCGCTGCTGTATTTAATCGTCTCACTGTTGGCGATCTCGGCAGTCTTTTTCTCACTGGGCGCCTATTTTGCCGCCGCGCTGGAAATCATCGTCTACGCCGGCGCCATCATGGTGCTGTTCGTCTTCGTGGTGATGATGCTGAACCTCGGCAATGCGGTGCAGCAGCAGGAACGCGAATGGCTGAAGCCGTCGGTGTGGATTGGCCCCGGCCTGATGTCGCTGGTGTTGCTGGTGGTGCTGGTTATCGCCATTCGCAGCGTCTCCGACCAGGGCATCAGCGGCGAGATGGTCGACGCCAAGGCGGTCGGCATCAGCCTGTTCGGCCCTTACGTACTGGCGGTTGAGCTGGCCTCAATGCTGCTGTTGGCCGGTCTGGTGGTTGCCTTCCATATTGGCCGTGAGCACAAGCCGGGCGAAGTGCTGAGCAACGCCCCGGCAAGCAGCGAAATGGCGAAAAGAAAATCGGAGGAGCAAGCATGATCCCTCTTCAACATGGGCTGATTCTGGCGGCGATTCTGTTCGTACTCGGGCTGACCGGGTTGCTGATCCGCCGTAACCTGCTGTTTATGCTGATCAGTCTGGAAGTGATGATCAACGCCGCGGCGTTGGCGTTTATCGTGGCGGGAAGCTACTGGGGTCAGGCGGACGGACAGGTGATGTATATCCTGGCCATCAGTCTGGCGGCAGCGGAGGCCAGTATCGGCCTGGCGCTGTTGCTCCAGCTCTACCGTCGTCGTCATACCCTGAATATTGATACTGTCAGTGAGATGCGCGGATGAACCTATTATATTTAACTATTCTGCTGCCGCTGATCGGGTTCCTGCTGCTGGCGTTTTCACGCGGCCGCTGGTCTGAAAATACGGCGGCGACCGTCGGCGTCGGCTCAATCGGCCTGGCGGCGGTGGTCACCCTTTACGCGGCGATGGATTTCTTCAGCCAGAAAGCCGCCGGCGTAGAGCTGTTTGAGCAAAACCTGTGGAACTGGATGACGGTCGGCAACTTCAATATCGGCGTAACGCTGGTGTTGGACGGCCTGTCGCTGACCATGCTGTCGGTGGTGACCGGCGTTGGTTTCTTCATCCACATGTTCGCGTCCTGGTACATGCGTGGCGAAGAGGGCTACTCGCGCTTCTTCGCCTACACCAACCTGTTTATCGCCAGCATGGTGGTTCTGGTACTGGCGGATAACCTGCTGCTGATGTACCTGGGTTGGGAAGGCGTGGGCCTGTGCAGCTACCTGTTGATCGGTTTCTACTATAAAGATCCGGCCAACGGCGCGGCGGCGATGAAAGCCTTTATCGTCACCCGCGTGGGCGACGTGTTCCTGGCCTTTGCGCTGTTTATTCTGTACCACGAGCTGGGTACGCTGAACTTCCGCGAGCTGATGGTGCTGGCGCCGCAGAAACTGGCGATGGGCGACACCGCGATTACCTGGGCGACCCTGATGCTGCTGGGCGGTGCGGTCGGTAAGTCAGCGCAGCTGCCGCTGCAGACCTGGCTGGCGGACGCAATGGCCGGCCCGACGCCGGTATCGGCGCTGATCCACGCCGCCACCATGGTGACCGCGGGCGTGTATCTGATCGCCCGTACTCACGGCCTGTTCCTGATGGCGCCTGAAGTGCTGAACCTGGTGGGCATCGTCGGGGCGGTGACCCTGCTGCTGGCCGGTTTCGCCGCGCTGGTGCAGACCGACATCAAACGCGTGCTGGCCTACTCCACCATGAGCCAGATCGGCTATATGTTCCTGGCGCTGGGCGTACAGGCCTGGGACGCGGCGATCTTCCACCTGATGACCCACGCGTTCTTCAAGGCGCTGCTGTTCCTGTCGTCCGGTTCGGTGATCCTGGCCTGCCACCATGAGCAGAACATCTTCAAGATGGGCGGCCTGCGTAAGAGCATTCCGCTGGTGTACGTCTGCTTCCTGGTGGGCGGCGCGGCGCTGTCGGCGCTGCCGCTGCTGACCGCCGGCTTCTTCAGTAAGGATGAGATCCTGGCGGGGGCGATGGCCAACGGCCATATCAACCTGATGATTGCCGGTCTGGTCGGCGCGTTTATGACCTCACTGTATACCTTCCGCATGATCTTCATCGTGTTCCACGGTAAAGAGCAGATTAAAGCGCATGCAGGCAAGGGCATTACTCACCATCTGCCGCTGCTGGTTCTGCTGGTGCTGTCCACCTTCGTCGGCGCGATGATTGTTCCGCCGCTGCAGGGCGTACTGCCGGCAACCACCGAACTGGCGCACGGCAGCGTGCTGCAGCTTGAAATCACCTCCGGGGTGGTCGCGGTTATCGGCATTCTGCTGGCTGCGGCGCTGTGGCTGGGCAAACGTCGCCTGGTCAGCAGCGTGGCCGCCAGCGCGCCGGGCCGCTTCTTCTCGACCTGGTGGTTCCACGCCTGGGGCTTCGACTGGCTGTATGACAAAGTGTTCGTCAAACCTTATCTGGGCATCGCGCGTCTGCTGCAAAGCGATCCGCTGAACAGCCTGATGAACATTCCGGCGGTGTTCTCCCGCTGGGGCAACCGCGGTCTGACGGTCAGTGAAAACGGACAGGTGCGCTGGTATATCGCGTCTATGGGTGTGGGTGCAGTGGTCGTATTGGCGCTGTTGATTTTGGTTTAACTGAATAATTTAAGCAGACGCAATTTTGGGTTCGGCCCTTGATAAGCAAGGGCCAGATACATGTTTTAGATTATTCATATTAGGGACACAAAACGCCATGCTATTACCTTGGCTAATTCTTATCCCCTTTATCGGCGGCCTGCTGAGCTGGCAGTTCGAGCGTTTCGGCACCAAGGTGCCGCGCTGGATCGCGTTGATTACAATGGGGCTGACACTGGCGCTCTCGCTGCAACTGTGGCTGCAGGGCGGCTATACCTTGACCACGCCGCAGGGCATTCCGCAGTGGCAGGAAGTGTACCTGCGCTCGTGGATCCCGCGCTTCGGCATCAGTTTCCACCTGGCGCTGGACGGTCTGTCGCTGCTGATGGTGGTGCTGACCGGCCTGCTGGGCGTGCTGGCGATTCTCTGCTCCTGGCGTGAGATTCAGAAGTATCAGGGGTTCTTCCACCTGAACCTGCTGTGGATCCTGGGCGGCGTTATCGGCGTGTTCCTCGCTATCGACATGTTCCTGTTCTTCTTCTTCTGGGAAATGATGTTGGTGCCGATGTACTTCCTGATCGCGCTGTGGGGCCACAAGGCGTCTGACGGTAAAACCCGTATCACCGCGGCCACCAAGTTCTTCATCTATACCCAGGCCAGCGGTCTGGTGATGCTGATTGCGATTCTGGGCCTGGTCTTCGTGCACTACAACGCTACCGGCGTCTGGACCTTCAACTATGAAGATCTGCTGAAAACGCCGATGTCGCACAACGTGGAATACCTGCTGATGCTGGGCTTCTTCATCGCTTTCGCGGTGAAAATGCCGGTGGTGCCGCTGCACGGCTGGCTGCCGGATGCGCACAGCCAGGCGCCGACCGCCGGTTCCGTTGACCTGGCGGGCATCCTGCTGAAAACCGCGGCCTACGGCCTGCTGCGTTTCAGTCTGCCTCTGTTCCCGGAAACGTCCGCCGAGTTTGCGCCAATCGCCATGTGGCTGGGCGTTATCGGCATCTTCTACGGCGCCTGGATGGCGTTCGCGCAGACCGATATCAAGCGCCTGATCGCGTACACCTCGGTGTCTCACATGGGCTTCGTACTGATTGCCATCTACACCGGCAGCCAGCTGGCTTACCAGGGCGCGGTGATTCAGATGATTGCGCACGGCCTGTCTGCGGCCGGTATGTTCATCATCTGCGGTCAGCTGTACGAGCGTCTGCATACCCGTGATATGCGCCAGATGGGCGGCCTGTGGGGACGTATCAAATATATTCCCGCGCTGTCGCTGTTCTTCGCGGTTGCTACGCTGGGGATGCCGGGCACCGGTAACTTCGTCGGTGAATTTATGATCCTGTTCGGCAGCTTCCAGGTCGTACCGGTGATCACCGTGATTTCTACCTTCGGTCTGGTGTTTGCTTCGGTTTACTCGCTGATCATGATGCAGCGCGCCTACTACGGCACGCCAAAATCTGACCAGCCGCTGCCGGGCATGACCGCACGCGAACTGTTCATCATTCTGCTGCTGGTGGTTCTGCTGGTGCTGCTGGGGGTTTACCCGCAGCCGATTCTGGATACCTCTGCTGCCGCAATGAGCAACGTGCAACACTGGTTTGGTTCGTCAGTTTCTGCAATTTCAACAACAAGGCCGTAATTCGCCATGACAATAACTCCTCAACAACTGATCGCACTGTTGCCGCTGTTGATCGTCGGATTGACGGTGGTGGTTGTGATGCTAGGCATTGCGTGGCGACGCGACCACTTTATCAACGCGACCCTGACCGTGATCGGTCTTAACCTGGCGCTGCTTTCGCTGTACTTTGTCGGCCAGGCTGGCCCGATGGACGTTACCCCGCTGCTGCGGGTTGACGGTTACTCTATGTTCTACACCGGGCTGGTGCTGCTGGCGAGTCTGGCCACCTGCACTTTTGCCTATCCATGGCTGGTCGGCTACCCGGACAACCGCGAAGAGTTCTATCTGCTGGTGCTGATTGCCGCGCTGGGCGGCATTCTGCTGGCGAGCGCCAATCACCTGGCCTCGCTGTTCCTGGGGATTGAGCTGATCTCGCTGCCGCTGTTTGGCCTGGTGGGCTACGCCTATCGCCAGAAGCGTCCGCTGGAAGCCGCCATCAAGTACATGCTGCTGTCCGCCGCCGCCTCCAGCTTCCTGCTGTTCGGCATGGCGCTGCTGTACGCGGAATCCGGCACGCTGGCGCTGTCCGGTCTCGGTAAGAGCCTCGGTGAAAACATGATGCACCAGCCGCTGGTTCTGGCGGGGATGGGCATGATGATCGTCGGTCTGGGCTTCAAGCTGTCGCTGGTGCCGTTCCAGCTGTGGACGCCGGATGTGTATCAGGGGGCGCCTGCGCCGGTTTCCACCTTCCTGGCCACCGCCAGCAAAATCGCCATCTTCGCGGTGGTGATGCGTCTGTTCCTGTACGCGCCGGCGGCCGACAGCGAAGCGCTGCGCACGGTGCTGGCGATTATCGCTTTCTGCTCCATCCTGTTCGGTAACCTGATGGCGATCAGCCAGACCAATATCAAGCGTCTGCTGGGCTACTCCTCCATCGCTCACCTGGGCTATCTGCTGGTGGCGCTGATTGCGGTGCAGACCCATCAGCTGTCGCTGGAGACCGTCGGCGTTTATATGGCTGGTTATCTGTTCAGCAGCCTGGGCGCCTTCGGCGTGGTCAGCCTGATGTCCAGTCCGTATAGCGGGCCGGATGCCGATTCACTGTTCTCCTACCGCGGCCTGTTCTGGCATAAACCGATTCTGTCGGCGGTAATGACGGTGATGATGTTGTCGCTGGCCGGTATCCCGATGACGCTGGGCTTTATCGGTAAGTTCTTCGTTATCGCGATGGGCGTCAGCGCACACCTGTGGTGGCTGACCGGCGCGGTAGTGGTGGGCAGCGCCATTGGCCTGTACTACTATCTGCGTGTGACCGTCAGCCTGTATCTCAACGCGCCGGAAACGCTGTCGCGCGATACGCCGCGTAACTGGGCGCTGACCGCCGGCGGGGTGGTGGTGCTGATCTCCGCAGCGCTGGTACTGGTACTGGGTATCTATCCGCAACCGCTGATTACGCTGGTGCAGATGGCGCAGCCGCTGTTCTGATAGCGCGTTGTAAACGTAAAAAGGTCGCCGCGGCGACCTTTTTTTATGCCCGCAGGCAATTATTGCGGATAGTTTTGAAAGGAGGTTTCCAGCGCCTGTACCACCGCGCGTACCCGCGCGGCGCGCTGCAGATCGGGATGCAGCACCAGCCAGATATCCACCCAGTCCTGATTTTCCGGCAGTATCCGCACCAGTTCAGGATCGTTATCCGCCAGGAATGAGGAGAGCAGGCCGATGCCGAGGCCGTTGCGGGTGGCTGAGCGCAACAGCAGCTGCGAGTTGCACTGCAGCACCACGTTGGGGTCGATCAGCGTTTCACCGCAGAAGCTGCTCCAGTGACGCGGCACCAGTTCACGCGGAAACATCAGCAGATTATGGCCGCGCAGATGTTCGCCCTTGACCGGCATACCGTGAACGTCCAGATAGTGCTGCGTTGCGTACAGCCCCATCTCAATGGTCGCCAGCCGTTTGATAATCAGTTCATCGGACTCCGGGCGCGCGCCGCGGATCGCCAGATCGGCGCCGCGATAGGAAATATCAGAGATATTTACCGCGGTCAGCAGCGTCACGGTGATCTGCGGGTGTTGCTCGCGCAGCCTTTGCAGCGCCGGGATAACGAAGGCTTCGGCCAGGGTGTCGGTGGTGGCGATGCGCACATTGCCGCACAGGCTTTCATCGCCGCTGGTCGCCTTGCGGGCGATGGCCTGTACCGCGTTCTCCATATTCATCACATCCGCCAGCATCTCCTCGCCCAGCGGGCTGAGGGAGAATGCTTTGGGCGTGCGGATAAATAATTTGGAACCCAGGGATTCCTCAAAGGCGGAAATGCGTCGCCCGACGGTGGCCTGGTCGACGTGTAGCTCATTTGCGGCCTTACGTAAAGTGCCGCAGCGGGCTACGGCGAGGAAAAAGCGGGCATCATCCCAATTCATCAACGACTTCCTTCTCTGAGAGCGGCGGGATACCACTGGGGTTGTATTGGCTTATCCGTGGTGCAATGGGGGTTGCGCTAAAAATGAGGCAGCCGTATCATAATTATCTATTATGTTTTATGGTATAAAAAAATGCATCATTGTGAAGCAATTTTGCATCTTTATTTTTACCTGCCGAACTTTATGCTAACGGATGAGCTGGCGTGATCTGCCGCACATTTCATCGTTAGCGACTCATTGGAGCCAGTCTCGATAGGCGGCGATGCCTGATGGGATTCGCTCGATTCTCTATTGTGACTGGACATTAAACATGGCGTCTCACGCAGGAAATACGTGCGCTCCCGCAGCATTGGCTAACGCGGACGCAATCGCAGGAGGCTTCCCGGCCGCCGCTAAATCAGCGGTACAAAGTAATAACGCCGATGTTATTATCCAGGCGCTCGCCGAGCGCGGCATTCAGCATATCTTTTTGGTGCCGGGCAAACTGATTTATCCATTGATTAAGTCCATTGACGAATCCGCGATCGCCGGGATTGTCGCTGCTCATGAAACCGCCTGCGGTTTTATGGCCGACGGCTATGCGCGCGCCAGCGGCAACTTCGGCGTCTGCCTTGGCATCTCCGGGCCGGGCACCATGAATTTCCTGCCGGCAATGGCGGCGGCGCAGGCGGATAAGATCCCGGTGATGTATCTGGCCGGCGGCATCGCCACCTATCATGAAGCGCAGGGCGCGTTCCAGGACGGCAGCAACAGCGGCATCGATGAGCTGACCATTGTCAAACCGCTGCTGAGCAACGCCATCGAGGTGAAACAGCCGCATACGCTGCAGCATGAGCTGCGCCGCAGCCTGTCATGCCTGAACGGCCAGCGGAAAGGGCGTACCTATCTGAGCGTGCCGGTCGATATGCAAAAGCGTCCGGCGGTTGAGCCGCCGGCATCGCGCACGTCGCAGCGCCGTGAAACGGCGATTGACCTGCCGGCGCTGGAGGCGGTGCTGGATAATTATCTGCTGCGCGGCCTGAATATCGCCTGTCTGGCCGGCAATCGGGTGAATAACCCGCAGGACGCCGAACTCCTGCGGCAGGTGGCGGAAAAATACCATCTGCCGGTCGCCACCACGCTCGCAGGGAAGGGCGCATTTCCGGAAGGACATCCGCTGGCGCTGGGCCTGTACGGCTTTGCCGGCCATACCCGGGCGGTGGAGGCCATCAACGGCGACGAAGTCGATGTGCTGCTGGTGCTGGGGTGCGATCTCAATCAGCGTGACAGCCTGAACTGGCACCCGAAATTGCACGGCACCAAGACGTTGGTGGTGATTGATGAAGATTTCGATCAAGTCAGCTCGCACTATCAGCCGGACGTGCAGATTTTCTCCAGCCTGAGCGCTTCTCTCCAGTACCTGCTGACGGCGGTTGACGCTGATGACCCGCATCTTGCCTGCGTCAATAAGCTGCGTAATCAGTGGATGGAATACGTCGGCCAACTGCCGCTTGAACAGCGTCAGCCGGACCGGACTGCGCGCATGATGGCGGAGGAAAAACACCTGTACCCCGGCGAGGTGATTGAGCATTTACGCCGTCGCACCGCTGCGGACGCTAATGTGGTGGTGGACTCCGGCGCGCACCGTGTTTTTATGGCGCACCATTGGCAGAGCAGCGGCGTGGGCGATTATCACACTTCCAGCGCTTTGGCACCGATGGGCTGGGCGATTTGCGCCGGAATCGGCATCAAGCTGGCAGCGCCGCAGCGCGACTGCCTGGTGGTGACCGGCGACGGCTGTATGCTGATGCACGGGATGGAAATTCAGACCGCCGCCCGCTACCGCCTGAAAATGACCTTTGTGGTGATGAATAACTGCGCACACGGCGCGATGCATATCGACACGTTACAGCAGAGCGGCGTGGGAGAAGCATACACCGCGCTGCCGTCGCACGACTGGCGGGCGTTTGCCGGCAGTCTGGGCGTGGCCGCCGCCAAGGCCGCCACGCTGGCCGAGCTGGATGATGCGCTGGCCGCCGCCGCCGCACATGACGGACCATATCTGATTGAAATGATGGTAGGAAACCATCGGGCACCCAATCGTTATTATGCCGAGAGCGTTGCTGAATATGAGCAGCGTATCCGGGAACAATAACCGGGAGTGTTCACGCTGTTTTTTTATAAGATTGCGGGGTGATGACAATGATGTATCGATCTGGCGTAATTGCCGCCATGATGGTGGCCTGTACGAATGCGTTGGCGGAAGAGACCCATGGTGAAGGCATTAATAAAGAAACGTTGCTGAAAACCGAAAAATCATGGGAAGGGACGCCTTACGGCCACTATCCCGCCGGCGCGCCGCAGATCACTATCCTGAAGGTGACCGTTGAGCCGAATCGGGTGCTGGCCTGGCATACGCATCCCTGCATCAGCGCGGTGCATATGACCGCGGGCAGCATTTCGCTGACGGTGGCGAAAACCGGCGAGAAGAGAACTTTCCGCCAGGGGGATTCGTTTACCGATACGGTAGATATTGTGCATCAGGGCCAGGCCGGCGCGCAGGGGGCGGAGATGCTGGTGTTTTTTGCCTGTTCGGATAACCGCCCGCTGACCGTCGCCGAAGCTAAATAATCCATCCCGGCGTATAAGCCGGCGATCTGTCCGAACCGCTATTAATGAGGAAGTTATGGTTGCGTTATGGATGTTGGTGGCCAGCGTGTTTTTTGCGCTGATGGGCGCCAGCATAAAACTGGCGTCGGCGAAGGTCGGTTTTTTTGACATTATCTTTTATCGCTCGTTCATCAATGTGCTGATTGTCGCGGCGCTGATAAAGATCAAGAATCTCGGCTTCCGCACCCGGCATCTGGGGCTGCATATGAAGCGTGCGGCGATTGGCAATGCGGCGATGTACTGCGGTTTCTATTCCCTGATTCATTTACCGATCGCCACCGCCACGACGCTGGGTTACACCAACCCGATTTTTCAATCGGTGATTACTTTTGTCACCGCCAAAGGCCAACTGACCGGCAAACTGCTGTTTTCGGTCCTGCTGGGCTTTGTCGGTATTTTGGTGCTGTTGCGGCCGGATATGCCGCACGGCGAGTATGCGGCGACGCTGATCGGCCTGTTGTCCGGCCTGCTGACCGCGCTGGCCTATTTTAACGTGGGCAAACTGGTGCGCACCGGCGAGCCGGAACTGCGGGTGGTGTTCTATTTTTCTCTGGTCGGCACGCTGGTGGGGCTGGTGATGGCCGGCGCCATCGGTTTTGCCGCGTTGGATGCCATTACCTTACTCAATGTCTGCGCAATTGGCGTTTTCGGCAGCCTGGGGCAAATTACCATGACGCGCGCCTACGGCAGCGGCAACCCGGTGATTGTCAGCATTCTTTCTTACAGCACGATTATCTTCTCTACGCTGCTTGGCTATCTAATCTTTGATGAGAAACAGTCGTATATTGCCGCCGTAGGCATGGCGCTGATTATTCTTTCCGGCGGTCTGGCGATTCTGCGGCGCACGCCGGCGAAGGCACGCCAGCCGGCCGCGGCGGGCAGGGGGTAGATCGCTGATAATTTCTCCGATCTCTAATATGGCGCTGCAGGTTATTCGCGCGCCATTTTATTTTTTATAATTTCACTTTTTCTTTTTTCACTTATTTTTAGATTTATTGCTGATAAATAACGGGAAATTTTATTTATCGCTTAGTCCTTTCTCTTATATCCTTATGCATAATTTATCCATCGGCGGGCTAGGTTTCTGAGTGAGTAACAGTAATAATAGATACTTATAAAGTATCCGCCCGATAGCGTTTGATGGTATATGCCCTTAAAGGGCGGTATGCATAATTGAATCACTCTGATGCATTCTTGGCTATTTTGACGGTTATTCCTGAACGGTATGATAAACGCGTTTCCTGATACGTTTTGGTTTTCAGGAGGGTGTGTTTATTACGGCCTTGCGCCGAGAGTTTCAGGAGAATGAGATGTCTGACGGAGTGGCCGTAGAAGAAGCCGCTAAAGTGAATTCGGGTGCGTCGCACTTTGCTATTTTGCTATTTTTGGCGCTGGCGTTAATGTCGGCTTTATTGAATAGCAGTGCGCCGACGCCGCTGTATCCGCTTTATCAACATGAGTTGGGCTTAACGTCAGTCAGTCTGACGATTATTTATGGTGCTTATGCCGGCGGCGTGCTGATTTCGCTGTTCGGCGTGGGCAACATGGCCGGCAAAGTGCGCGATCTGCGCAGTATGATTGTGCCGGCCCTGCTGGTGGTATTAGCCGGCGCGTTGCTGTTCGCCATGGCGGATTCGTTTGTGATGATGTTTATGGCGCGCCTGCTGGCCGGCATCGGCACCGGGGCTTTAACCGGTGCAGCGAACATTGCGCTGGTGCGCTTCGGGCCTAAAGACGGCGGTAAGGTGGCGGCGCTGATTGCTACGCTGTCCTTTACCACTGGCCTGGCGCTGGGGCCGATTTTTAGCGGTCTGGCGTTGCAGACAGGGTTTTACACCACGTCACTGCCGTTTATCATTATTATGGCGGTCGCGGCGGTGGCGGCTCTGGGCGTGATGCTGAAGTGGCCGGGTGAGGCGGCGGTTGCGCCGGCGGGTGATGCATCGGCCAGCGCGGCGACGCCGGCAAAGAGTTCGCTGGCTGACGGCCTGCGGGCCACCGGCATCAAGTTTTATCTCTGCGCCGGCGCGCTGTTTACCTGCTGGGCGGTGGCCGCCAGTATTCTGGCGATTGGTCCGAACGTAGCGGAAAAACTGCTGAATATGCACAGCCGCGGTATGTATGGCTATGTGATTGCGGTCTATCTGGTGATAGCCGGCATTAGCCAGATTCTGAGCCGCCGGATTAACGCTCGCCACTCGCTGATGTTTGGCTGTCTGGCGCAGGCGCTGTCGGTGGTGGTGTTTGCCGAAGCGATTCAGATCCACTCGCTGGGTCTGGCCGCTGCCGGAATGGTAATTGCCGGCTATGCTTATGGTGCGATTTTTGTCGGCAGCGCGACGCTGGTGAATCTGATTTCACCAAAATCCAGCCATGCGCGACTGATTTCGCTGTTTTATGTGATTGCTTATATCGCCAACTGGGTGCCTATCCTGTTGGGGGTAGTTATCGACCATGCCAGCCTGCAGCTGGCGGTCAACTTACTGTTTATGGTCAGTGCAGTGGTATGTCTCGTTTTGGGACTGCTGGTGACGCGAGCGGGGTTCCCGCGCTAAACGTGCGTTAACCGCATACTGTACGACCGATGATTTCCCTGGTGTTGTTGTGTGTCATTTCCAGCGTGCTTGCACGCTGGTTTTTTTTTGCCTTTTTCCTGCCGCTGCGTGCCTTGCCATCCGCCGCTTATTACATGCGTTTGCTGATCGCGATCATATACAGCCGGGTGCTTTTCGGTAAACTGCACGCTCCTTTTTTACCAGGGTCGGTATTATGAATGTACTTGTTGCCATTGCCGTTACCACCGGCATTCTTTCTGGCATCTGGGGCTGGGTTGCGGTCAGTCTCGGGTTGATTAGCTGGGCGGGCTTTTTGGGCTGCACGGCCTATTTCGCCTGTCCGCAGGGCGGCGTAAAGGGATTGTTAGTCAGCACGCTGACCTGCTGCAGCGGCGTTTTCTGGGCGATGCTGATTATTCACGGCAGCGCGCTTGAGCCGGCCTGGAGCCTGCTCGGCTATGTGTTGACCGGCGTGGTGGCGTTTCTGATGTGTATCCAGGCCTGGCAGCAGTGGCTCAATTTTGTGCCGGGGACCTTTATCGGCGCCTGCGCCACCTTCGCCGGTGGCGGCGAGTGGCGTCTGGTGACGCTGTCGCTGCTGGTGGGGCTATTGTTCGGCTTTGCGATGAAAAACAGCGGCCTGTGGTTGGCGGCGCGTGGGCGGCGGGCGGCGTTACGCTCGACCTCGGCGACGGGAGACGCCTGAAGAAGAGCACGCGTCAGCCGTTAACATCTGGCAAGCGCCGGGAATTGTTGTCTATAGTGTAGAGACGGCGAACCGCTATGCCGTACGGATTTCGGCACGGCGCTGAAATCCGGCGGCGACAACAATGGAGAACGGTGAAATGACAAGATATACGGACGAAAGTCGTACCACCCTTGATGACGATCTGCGCATGCTCAGCGATACCCTGCAGGAAGTATTGGACTATTCGGGCGACCGCGCCGATCAGGCTTATGTGGATATTAAGAGCCATGCGGAGCAGGCGCTGAAAGAAGTAAAGTCTCGCTTGAGCGGCGCTTCCGAGGGATATTATGCGCGCGCCAAAGAGGCGGTGCATCGCACCGACGATTATGTGCGTGATAATCCCTGGCATAGCGTGGGCATCGGCGCGACGATTGGTCTCGTCTTCGGGCTATTGCTGGCCCGGAAGTAAACCATTGTGCTGATAGGCGGCCGCAATGCGGTCGCCTGCCATTTCACTTTTCCCGCCGTCGCTTCTGTCTCACCTTTGGCCGCGGGGCTTTATTTTTCCGACTCTCTGGCGGTTTTACCGTATAATCCCCCACATTTCGTTTGGTTAATGAGGTGGCGGTGGAACATATCTCAGCATTGTTGCAGCAGTTGCGCCAGCGGCTGGCGCAGCCTTCCTCGGACGCCGCTGGCTTCCGGCAGATTTCCCTCCCCGTGAGCGACGCGCTCAGCGACGATTTGCTGGCATGGCTGGCGGCGCAATCCACTTTCCCGCAGTTTTACTGGCGCCATCGGGATGAGCAGGAAGAGGCGGCGGTGTGCGGCGCGCTGCGGCAGTTCAGTGATGTGGCCGCCGCGCAGGCGTTTATTGCGGCGAACCCTGCGGCGCGCGTCTGGGGGTTAACGGCATTTGACGGTTCATCCTGTCTGTTTTTACCACGGCTGGCGTGGCTGAGACGTGATAATTGCACGAGTTTGACGCTTAACCTGTTTACGGAAAACGCATCAGCAACGGCTGATTGGCTGGCGACACTGGCGCCGGCGACGCCGATTGCTCCGCTGCGGACGACGGTTGAGGCGGTAGAGCATCGTCCCGATGCCGCCGGTTGGGCGCAGATGCTGCAGCAGGCGCTGACGGCGATCGCCGCAGGGCGTCTGGAGAAGGTGGTGCTGGCGCGCAACAGCCGGTTGACGCTGACGCAGCCGCCGTCCGCCCCCGCGCTGATGGCGGCCAGCCGGCGGGTTAATCACCGCTGCTACCACTTTATGCTGCGCTTTAGCGCACGTTCGGCCTTCCTCGGCTCCAGCCCGGAACGGCTCTATCTGCGTGACGGACGACATTTGCTGACCGAGGCGCTGGCCGGCACGGTTGCTAATGACGGCGATGATGTTCGGGCGCAGCGGCTGGCGCAGTGGTTGCTGGACGATCGGAAGAATCAGCATGAAAACCTGCTGGTAGTGGATGATATTTGCCAGCGCCTGCAGGGCGGCGTCAGCGCGCTGGACGTGCAGCCGCCGGAAGTGCTGCGTTTGCGTAAGGTGCAGCATCTGCGCCGACGCATCTCCGGGCAGTTGCAGGCGGCGGATGATGCGGAGTGCCTGCAGCGTCTGCAGCCGACGGCGGCGGTTGCAGGCCTGCCGCGCCGGGCAGCCCGGGTATTTATCGCCGCCCATGAGCCGGTGACGCGCGGCTGGTACGCCGGCTGCGCCGGGTATCTGTCCGCCGGGCGCGCTGAGTTTTGCGTTGCGCTGCGTTCCTGCCAGATTGACGACGATAGCCTGCAGCTGTATGCCGGCGCCGGCATCGTCAGCGGTTCGGACCCACAGCAGGAGTGGCGGGAGCTGGACAACAAGGCGGCGGCGCTGCGCAGTCTGCTGCAGCCGGAGTCAACGGCTGCAGATGCTGCTGATTAACTGCGTGTATCTCTCCTAAATAATTCGAGTGACAGGATAGCGGCAAGGGAAGGGAGCCTGATGGGGGCTGATACAGGTAAGTGATTCAGGGACTGAGTACAGTCAACGCGGCTATAACTTGAAGTGTGACGGCTATAAATCCCTAAAATTGATCGGCAGGGGGATTGGCCGCATTTCCTGCTGCCGGGATATCGCGTGTTTTTGCGCTGGCGCAAGAGTTGCCAGGATAACTACTCATATAATTCTTGTTAATGACTTTTAGTGAATCAGACAGCGATGGCTATATCCCCGGCCGATTGCTTTGACTTGTGAGCCAACTATGTCGACAAGTGTCTTTAACCGCCGTTGGGCGGCGTTGTTGTTGGAGGCGGTGTCCCGCCACGGCGTACGACATGTGTGTATTGCCCCGGGCTCACGCTCTACGCCGCTGACGCTGGCGGCGGCAGCCAATCCTGCTTTTATTTGCCATACCCATTTTGATGAACGCGGGCTGGGCCATCTGGCGCTTGGGCTGGCGAAGGCCGCTCGCGAGCCGGTGGCGGTGATCGTTACCTCCGGCACTGCAGCCGCTAACCTGTATCCGGCGCTGATTGAAGCCGGGCTGACGGGGGAGCGGCTGGTGTTTCTCACCGCCGACCGGCCGCCGGAGCTGATCGACTGCGGCGCCAATCAGGCGATTCGCCAGCGCGGCCTGTATGCCTCCCATCCGACCCTCAGTATTGACTTACCACGGCCAACGCCGGATATCCCCGCCAGTTGGCTGGTTTCTACCGTCGACGATGCGATGGCGCGGCTGTCGCACGGCGCGCTACATATTAACTGTCCGTTTGCCGAGCCGCTGTATGGCGGCGGCGAGCAGCACTATGCCGGCTGGTCTGCAGAGCTTGGAGACTGGTGGACAGGCAATCAGCCGTGGCTGCGCGAGATGGATACGCACCAGGTGCCGCTACAGCCGGACTGGTTCTTCTGGCGGCAAAAGCGCGGCGTGGTGGTGGCCGGGCGTATCAGCGCCGAAGAGGGCGCTCAGCTGGCGCAGTGGGCGGCGACGCTGGGCTGGCCGCTGATTGGCGACGTACTGTCGCAGACCGGCCAGCCGCTGCCCTGCGCCGACCTGTGGCTGGCGCAGCCGCGGGCTCGCCAAGTGCTGGACAATGCGCAGCTGGTGATTCAGTTCGGCGGCAGTCTGACGGGAAAACGCCTGCTGCAGTGGCAGGCGAGCTGTCAGCCGGAGGAGTACTGGCTGATTGACGCTCTGCCGGGGCGGCTCGATCCGGCGCATCATCGCGGCCGACGTATTTGTGCTGCGGTCAGTGACTGGCTGGCGCAGCATCCGGCGCAGCCGCGTACGCCCTGGGCCGTTGAGTTGCCTGCATTGGCGCACGACGCGTTCGAGACGGTGGCAGGCGACGTTTATCACCGCTTCGGCGAAGCGCAACTGGCGCATCGCCTGCCGGAGCTGTTGCCGCAGAACGGGCAGCTGTTTTTGGGCAACAGTCTGGTGGTGCGGCTGGTTGACGCGCTGGCGCAGTTGCCTGCCGGCTATCCGGTGTTCAGCAACCGCGGCGCCAGCGGCATCGACGGCCTGATTTCCACCGCCGCCGGCGTACAGCGCGCCGGCGCCAAACCCACGCTGGCGCTGGTGGGCGATTTATCCGCGCTGTATGACCTGAACTCACTGGCGTTGTTGCGTCAATGCTCGGCGCCGACGCTGCTTGTGGTGGTGAATAACAACGGCGGACAAATTTTTTCGCTGCTGCCGACGCCGGAAGAGGAAAGAGAACGTTTTTACTGTATGCCGCAGGCGGTGGACTTTAGCCATGCCGCCGCCATGTTCCAACTGGCGTATGCGCAGGTTAGCGACTGGGAAGCGCTGCAACAGGCGGTTGAGCGCGGCTGGCGTCATCGCGGCACGACGCTGATTGAGCTGCAGGTTACGCCTGCCGCGGGGGCGGAAACCTTGCAGCGCCTGCTGGCGCAGATGGCGGCGCGCTGATGCTGGCCGCACGCATACTGCAGCAGGGCGAGCGCCAGCGTCCGTGGCTGGTTTGGCTGCATGGCCTGCTGGGCAACAATAATGAGTGGCGGGTGATCGCCGCCCGCTGCGCGCAATGGCCGTCGCTGGCCATCGATCTGCCGGGGCATGGCGAATCGGTCGGTCAGCGCTGCCATAGCTTTGCCGAGGTCAGCCGCCAGATTGGCGCTACGCTGCGGC
This sequence comes from Serratia sp. JUb9, assembly GCF_014298095.1. Lineage (NCBI taxonomy): Bacteria > Pseudomonadati > Pseudomonadota > Gammaproteobacteria > Enterobacterales > Yersiniaceae > Serratia > Serratia sp. JUb9. The sequence goes on from NZ_CP060416.1 coordinate 1,645,971, forward strand.
AGCATAAGATTGAGCGCTACTGGCTGGTGGGGTATTCGCTGGGCGGACGCATTGCCATGTATCACGCCTGCTGCGGCGAAACGACCGGTTTGCAGGGGCTGGTGATTGAAGGCGGCAATCCGGGGCTGACCAGCGATGAACTGCGCCGTCAGCGTTGTGAGCACGACGCCCGCTGGGCGGCGCGTTTCCGCAGCGAACCGCTGCCGCAGGTGCTGGCGGACTGGTATCGGCAACCGGTGTTTCACGAACTGAGCGCGCCTCATCGCGAGGCGCTGATTGAAGCGCGCTCGCTCAATGACGGTCCAGCGGTGGCGGCGATGCTGGAGGCCACCTCGCTGGGGCGTCAGCCCTGGCTGGCGCCGCAGTTACGGCGGCTGCAACTGCCGAAACTGGTGTTGTGCGGTGCCGACGACGACAAATTTCAAGTGCTGACGCGCACGGCCGGTCTGCCGCTGCGCACCGTCGTGCAGGCCGGGCACAATGCACATCTGGCCAATCCGCGCGCGTTTGCCGCGCAGCTGAATGATTTTCTTGTTAATCCTGCTTAAAGGAATCGAACATGCTTTATCCGAATGAAGAACACCTGTACGCCGCCATCGACTGGCAAGACTGCAGCGGCGATTTCAGCGATATCCTGTATCACAAGTCACACGACGGCATCGCGAAAATCACCATCAACCGCCCGCAGGTGCGCAACGCTTTCCGTCCGCAGACGGTAAAAGAGATGATTGAGGCGCTCAGCAATGCGCGTTACGACGACGGCATCGGCGTGATTATCCTGACCGGCGCGGGGGACAAGGCGTTCTGCTCCGGCGGCGATCAGAAGGTGCGCGGCGACTACGGCGGCTATCAGGACGACAGCGGCGTGCACCACCTGAACGTGCTCGATTTTCAGCGCCAGATCCGCACCTGCCCGAAACCGGTGGTGGCGATGGTGGCGGGCTATTCGATCGGCGGCGGTCACGTATTGCATATGATGTGCGATCTGACCATTGCGGCGGACAACGCGATATTCGGCCAGACCGGCCCGAAAGTCGGCTCCTTTGACGGTGGCTGGGGCGCTTCCTATATGGCGCGCATTGTCGGCCAGAAAAAGGCGCGGGAAATCTGGTTCCTGTGCCGTCAGTATGACGCGCAGGCGGCGCTGGATATGGGGCTGGTCAATACCGTGGTGCCGCTGGCCGAGCTGGAAAGAGAGACGGTGCGCTGGTGCCGCGAGATGCTGCAGAACAGCCCGATGGCGCTGCGCTGTCTGAAGGCGGCGCTGAATGCCGACTGCGACGGCCAGGCCGGTCTGCAGGAGCTGGCGGGCAATGCCACCATGCTGTTCTATATGACCGACGAAGGGCAGGAAGGACGTAATGCGTTCAACGAAAAGCGCCAGCCTGACTTCAGCAAATTCAAGCGTAATCCGTAATGACGGCCCCTGAGCGTAGTGCCGGCGTTTACCGCTATTGCCTGCCGATGGAGGCGGGTGTGGTGCTGCGTCACCAGCGGCTGAAAACGCGCGACGGGCTGTTGGTGCATCTGCAGCAGGGCGAACGCAGCGGCTGGGGCGAGATCGCGCCGCTGCCGGAATTCAGCCGCGAGACGCTGGAGCAGGCGCAGCAGGCGCTGCTGGCCTGGTTGCCAGGCTGGCTGGACGGCGATTTACCGGCCGAGAGCGGGTTGCCGTCGGTGGCGTTCGGCGTCAGCTGCGCGCTGGCGGAGTGCGGGCAGCAGCTGCCGGCCGACGCCGATTACCGCAAGGCGCCGCTGTGCACCGGCGACCCCGATGCGCTGTTTGCCGAACTGGCGGCGCTGCCGGGCGACAAGATCGCCAAGGTGAAGGTCGGGCTGTATGAAGCGGTACGTGACGGCATGGTGGTCAATATGCTGCTGGAGGCGCTGCCGGATTTGCGTCTGCGACTGGACGCCAACCGCAGCTGGACGCCGTCGCGGGCCGCCGGCTTCGCCAAATACGTCAACCCGGCGTGGCGCAAGCGTATCGCGTTTATTGAAGAGCCCTGCAAAACCCGCGCAGAGTCGCGTGCCTTTGCGCAGGAGAGCGGCATCGCCATCGCCTGGGATGAAAGCGTGCGCGAGGCGGGTTTTGTGGTACAGGCCGAGCCGGGCGTGGCGGCCATCGTGATAAAACCGACGCTGACCGGCAGCCTGAACCGCTGCCGCGCGTTGATTCAGCAGGCGCATCAGGCCGGGCTGACGGCGGTGATCAGCTCCAGCATTGAGTCCAGCCTGGGGTTGACCCAACTGGCGCGGATGGCGCACTGGCTGACGCCGGATACCGTACCGGGGCTGGATACGCTGGGGCTGATGCAGGCGCAACTGCTGCGGCGCTGGCCGGGCAGCCCGCTGCCGCTGCTGGAGACGGATGCGCTGGAGTGCGTATGGCGCAGTTGAACGACTGGCCGTGGCGTTACTGGGCGCGGCAGCGGCCGGCGGACACCGCGCTGACGGTAGGCCAGGAGGCGATCTGCTGGCGGCAGCTGCGCCAGCAGATCGATGCGCTGACGGCGGGCTTTCAGCATCAGGGCGTGACGCCGGGCTGCGGCGTGGTGCTGTGCGGTAAGAATGATTATCCGCTGCTGCTGGCCTATCTGGCGCTGCTGCAGTGCGGCGCCCGGCTGCTGACGCTCAATCCGGCGCTGCCGTCGCGGACGCTGGAGGCGCTGCTGCCGACGCTGGATATCCGGTTCGCCGTAGCGCCGGACGGGACGCCGGCGGGAATAAGCGGGGTGCCGGTGCTGGACGCCGATGCGGCCGACGGCGGCGAACCGCGCGACATCGGCTGGCAACCCCAACGCCTGGCGACGCTGACGTTGACCTCCGGCTCCAGCGGTCTGCCCAAGGCCGCGGCGCACAGCTGCGCCGGGCATCTGGCCAGCGCGGAAGGAGTGCTGCAGCTGATGGCGTTTCAGCCCGGCGACAGCTGGCTGCTGTCGCTGCCGCTGTATCATGTTTCCGGGCAGGGCATCATCTGGCGCTGGCTGGCGGCGGGGGCGCAGCTGGTGGTGCGTGCCGGAATGCCGTTGGCGCAGGCGCTGGCCGGCTGCAGCCACGCGTCGCTGGTGCCGACTCAGCTGTGGCGTTTGCTCAGTCAGCCGCAGGCATCACTGGCGCTGAAAGCGGTGCTGCTTGGCGGCGCAATGATCCCGGTCTCCCTGACGGAGCAGGCGGAGGCCAAAGGCATCCGCTGCTGGTGCGGCTACGGCCTGACCGAATTTGCCTCGACGGTGTGCGCCAAGCGTGCCGATGCGCTGCCGGGCGTCGGTTTGCCGTTGGCAGGGCGGGAAATCAGGCTGGTGGATGAAGAAGTGTGGATCCGCGCGGCGAGCATGGCGTTGGGATACTGGCGCGACGGCCGGCTGCAGCCGATTGGCGATGCGCAGGGCTGGTTCCACAGCCGCGATCGCGGCGTGATGGCGCAGGGCGAGCTGCGTATTATCGGGCGCCTGGATAATCTGTTTTTCAGCGGCGGCGAGGGCGTGCAGCCGGAGGATGTGGAGCGGGTGTTGGCGGCGCATCCGCAAATCTCGCAGGTGTTCGTGGTGCCGGTGGATGACGCCGAGTTCGGTCAGCGTCCGGCAGTGGTGATTGAAGGGGACGGCGCGCTGTCGCTGGAAGCGCTGCTGCTGTGGGCGCAGGATCGGCTGGCGAATTTCCAGCGGCCCGTGGCACTGTGGCATTTGCCGGAGCAGTTAAAAAGCGGTGGCATCAAGATTGCGCGACGGCAGGTGCAGGAGTGGGCCAGCCGACAGTGGCGGGCGACGAGTCAATAAGGGGCCGGATAGAAACGGCCCCTGACGCTGCATTACCTTTTATTTCAGACCCAGCGCCTTGGCGACGCCGGCGCCATAGTCCGGATGGACGCGGGTGAACAGGTCGACCTGACGACGCTGGATAGCCTCGGGCACCTGCGACAGCTCACCGGCGATGCGGGTGAACATCCGCTGATGCTCTTCGGCGCTTAACAACTCAAACAGCGCGCGCGGCTGGCTGTAGTAATCATCGTCTTCGCGGTGGTTCCAGTGGTCGGCCGCACCCTCAATGCTCAATGGCGGTTCGCTGAAATCCGGCTGCTCCTGATACAGGCCGAAGCTGTTCGGCTCATAGGTGGCGCCGTTGCCGCTGTTGCCGTCCACGCGCATGGCGCCGTCGCGGTGGTAGTTATGGAACGGGCATTTGGCGGCATTGACCGGGATCTGGTGATGATTAACGCCCAGGCGGTAGCGGTGCGCATCGCCATAAGAGAACAGGCGGCCCTGCAGCATTTTATCCGGCGAGAAACCGATGCCGGGCACCACGTTGGCCGGGTTCATCGCTACCTGCTCAACCTCGGAGAAATAGTTGTCCGGGTTGCGGTTCAGCTCGAAGAAACCGACGTCGAACAGCGGGTAGTCGGCGTGCGGCCACACCTTGGTCAGATCGAAGGGGTTATACGGCGTTTGCGACGCCTCATGTTCCGGCATGATCTGCACCTGCAGCTTCCAACGCGGGAAGTCGCCTCGCTCGATCGCCTCGAACAGATCGCGCTGTGAGCTTTCACGATCTTTGGCGATGATCGCTTCGGCCTGATCGTCCATCAAATTCTCAATGCCCTGTTCGCAGCGGAAGTGGAATTTCACCCAGAAACGCTGGTTGTCGGCATTGATCAGGCTGAACGTATGGCTGCCGAAACCGTGCATATGGCGATAGGACTTCGGCAGCCCGCGGTCGCTGAAGTCGATGGTCAGCTGGTGCAGCGACTCCGGCAGGTGAGAGAAAAAGTCCCACTTGTAAACCGGGTTGCGCAGGTTGGTGCGCGGGTCGCGCTTGACCACGTGGTTGAGATCCGGGAATTTGAGCGGATCGCGCAGGTAAAATACCGGCGTATCGTTGCCCACCAGATCCCAGTTGCCCTCTTCGGTGTAGAACTTCATGGCAAAGCCGCGGATGTCGCGCTCTGCGTCGGCCGCGCCGCGTTCGCCGGCCACGGTGGAGAAGCGCACGAACATCTCGGTCTGTTTGCCGATCTCAGAGAAAATTTTGGCGCGGGTGTACTGAGTGATGTCGTGGGTGACGGTAAAGGTGCCGTAAGCGCCGGAACCTTTGGCGTGCATACGGCGCTCCGGGATCACCTCCCGGTCGAAGTGGGCAAGTTTCTCCAGAAACCAGACGTCCTGCAGCAGCATCGGACCGCGTTTGCCGGCGGTGATGACATTATTATTATCCACAACCGGCGCGCCGGCCGCGGTGGTTAATCCTTTCTTGCTCATCCTGTGCTCCTTGATATAGCAGTTAACTGTGATAGCGCATACTCGGGTGACTCAGCGTTCACGGTGTTTACCTGCGGAGCGGATTGTCGTCCCGCGTCGGTAAAGCACTATTATTTGTAGACCTATTAATCCGCAGCGGCAAATAGGTCTGAGTTATTGTTGCCGGTAACAGTGAGAATTTTCCTGTCGATCGGCAAAAATTTACATTCATTTGATTGGAAAAGGTTTTTCTCACGCAGGCTGCGCTGATAGGCTGTTGCGCTTCGGTATAGGTATTTCGCGTTACGATGGCGCGTTCAGCCATCGCATATCAGGCGAACAGATCAACGCAAAAAGGGAAAGCACATGAAGAAAAGTTTAGTGGCATGCGCAGCAGGTCTGCTGCTGGTCAGCGGAACGGCAAGCGCCATCGGTGTTTCTGCACAAGCCGGGCGCCATTACACCAATCTGGGCGTCGACCTGGGCAGCAACAGCGCCGGGTTTGGCCTGAACGGCAACTGGGCGCGCAGCGACCATGACGGCAACGTCGGCAGCCTGGGGCTGACCTTCAGCCTGCCTGCCGGCCCGCTGAGTGCGACCGTCGGCGGCAAGGCGCTGTATCTGAGCCCGAAAGAGGGCAAAGACGGCGGGGCGCTGGCGCTGGGCGGCGGCCTGGAGTGGACGATTAACCGTTACTTCAGCCTGTACGGCGAAGGCTACTTCGCGCCGGAGGCCTTTACCAGCGGCGTGAAGTCGTACAGCGAAGCCAACGGCGGCCTGCGCTGGAATGTCCTGCGTCCGCTGAGCGTGGATGTCGGCTATCGCTATATGAAGATGAAAGGTAAAGACGGGCACCGTGATAACACGCTGGCCGACGGGCCATATATTGGCGTCGGTTTGAGTTTCTGACCTGACTCAATCATAACGGGGGCCTCGGCCCCCGTTGTTATTTTCGCTTAGCCCACCGCCGGCAACAGGCCGCCGGCAATGCTTAACTGAATGGCGATCACCGCGATACCGCAGATGAATACCAGCGCCAGCGCGGGCGTTCCTCCCCACACGCGGTATGAAGTCTGATGCTGACGGCGGGTTTTCCAGACCAGCAGCGAAGGCAGCAGCAGCGCCAGCACCGCCAGCGCAATGGCGGCAAAGCCCAACGCCAGCACGAAGCCACGCGGGTAGAACAGCGCGAAGGCCAGCGGCGGCAGGAAAGTGATCAGACCGGTCTGCAAACGCCCCCCGATGTTATCTTTGCGTTTGCATAAATCGGCCAGGAAATCGAACAGACCGAGCGACACGCCGAGGAAGGAGGTTGCCAGCGCCAGGTCAGCGAACAGGTGCACTGTCAGTTCAACGTGGGGAGACGCCACCACGTCGCGCATCGCCTGAAGCAGCCCGTTTAAGCCCGCCTGCTGCGCCAGAATGCCGATAAAGGTGTCTGAGCTGATGGTGCCGAGCGTCGCCAGCTGCCAGAAGATGTAGGCCACTAACGGAATCGCGCTGCCGATGATAAAAATCCAGCGCAGCCTGCGGATATTGCCGCCCATATAGTTGACGATGCTCGGCACGCTGCCATGGAAGCCAAAAGAGGTGAAAATCACCGGAATGGCCGACAGCGCCAGCCCTTGCTCCAGCGGCAGCGTCATCAGATTGGTTTGGTGAATATTCGGCAGCATCAGGCCGAGCATCACGATCAGGAACACCACCTTGGCGCTGAACAGCAGGCGATTGAACATATCGACCGAATGCGTGCCGATACACACCACGCCGCCGGCAATCAGGGTAAACAGCAGCACGCCCAGCGCATTGGGCATGTGGCTGTCAGTCCACTGGCTGATGCTGGCGGCCAGCAGTTCGCCGGCGCCGCTGATATAGGCGGCGGTCAGAGCGTACATCAAAAACATCATGCTGAAACTGGTGAGCCACTGCCCGCCGCCGCCCAGATAGCGTTTTGCCAGGGTGCCGAGGCCGGTATCGGCCTGCTCATGCTGATAGACCTCTACCAGCAGCAGGGCGGTGTAACACATCAACAACCACAGCCCAATCAGTAAACTCAAGGTTACGCCGAACCCGACGCCGGCTGCCGCCAGCGGCATGGCCAGCATTCCGGCGCCGATAGAGGTGCCGGCTACGATAAAAACACTGCCAAGAGTGCGATTCTTCACGTTTTTCTCTGCGGTTGATGAGTTTGGAAAAATTATAGGTAACGATTTGCGTGAGCGGCAGGATAGTTGAAGGTGCAAATCATGTCAAACATGCGTTACATGGTATGTAAAGTTATTCTTACATCCTCGTGGGCGGTGCGGTTATTCAGAAAAATGCTTAGTGTGATAAGAAACGATTTATAGATAGTGAAAAGTTATTTACAGACTTCTATAGTGGAATGACCAGAAAATGTGGGAGAGATCAATGTTAAGGGTTGAGATGCTCAGCACCGGCGACGAAGTGTTGCATGGGCAAATTATTGATACCAATGCGGCCTGGCTGGCTGATTATCTGTTCCAGCAGGGAATCCCGATGAGCGGGCGTGAAACGGTGGGGGACAGCCTCGCTTCCCTGATTGAAACGCTGCAGGAACGCAGTCAAATCGCTGACATCTTGATCGTCAACGGCGGTCTGGGGCCGACCAGCGACGATCTCAGCGCGCTGGCGGCGGCGACGGCCTCCGGCGTTGAGCTGGTGGAGCAGGCGGCATGGATCGCCCGCATGGAGGCGTATTTCGCCGAGCGCGGCCGGCCGATGGCCGATTCGAACCGCAAGCAGGCGCAGATTCCGGCTAACGCCGAACTTATCGATAACCGCGTCGGCACCGCCTGTGGGTTTATGCTACGGCTGAATAAGTGCCTGATGTTCTTTACGCCCGGCGTACCGTCTGAATTTAAAACCATGGTCACGGAACAGATTGTGCCGCGTCTGCGTCAGCACTTTACGCTGTCCGCGCCGCCGCTGTGCCTGCGGTTGACTACCTTCGGCTGCTCGGAAAGCGATCTGGCCGCCGAGCTGGACGGTATGCCGTTGCCGGAGGGCGTGGTGCTGGGTTACCGCTCTTCCAGCCCGATTATCGAGCTGAAGCTGACCGGCCCGGAAACACAACGCGCGGCGATGGAAGCTGCCTGGCAGCGAGTGCGCCAGGTCGCCGGCGACAATACAATTTTTGAGGGCACGGTGGGGCTGCCGGCAACGCTGGCGCAGCAACTGCGTCAGCAGGGGCTGAAGCTGGCGCTCAGCGAACAGTTCAGCGCCGGCCTTATCAACCTGCAGTTGCAAAGCGCAGATGCGCCGCTGGCCGGGGGCGAACTGTTGCCTTCGCACTGTCTGGAAACGCTGGAAACGGTCATCGCGCGCGCACAATCGCTGGCGCAACTGGCGGGCGCACAGCTGGCGCTGGCGGTCAGCGCGATGCAGGATGAGCAGGTCAGCATTGCGCTGCATACGCCGCGCGGCAGCGTCGGGCAGACGGTGCGCTATCGCGCCTCACGTCATGGTCTGCGTCTGCGGCAGGAGTCGGTGGCGATGCTGGCGCTGGATATGCTGCGTCGCTGGCTGGCCGGTGGGCAGGTATGCGGTAAAAACGGCTGGTTGGAGATGGTGGAGATTATCGAGTAAGGAACCGTTGATGTTAATGATATATCCCTTATTAATCATAATATTATAGGGGATATTCGTCGCGGGACAATGCTGTTATTCTGCTTGCGGGTGCTTGAGTCTGTTCGTCTTGAGCATGGTGTGGCAGGGCGGATAAATGAAAGCCCCAGACTGACTCTAAATCAGAATGGGGCTGCTCATACCGCCTAGACACCGGTATGGTAGCCCCTTCACCGCAAGGAGGCAAGCAGTGCATAAAAAATATGCGCTACACCTGTTAGTCGTTGTATGTATTACGGTTTTAATATTCTTTGGGATGATAAAAGGTTCGCTCTGCGAGCTGAAGATTGACCAGGGGAATATTACTATCCACATGACGCTAGCATGTGATGTGAAGCGGTAATCATAGCGCGGGGTAACCTCAGATGGCGCAAGGCGGACAAGGCTGTCGCAGCGTTTTGCCAGGGTTGAGGCGGAGCTTCAACTGGGTTACCCCGTCTATTTCTGGTATCCAGGCGTTGGCTCAGGCACCCTTTTACAATTCCAGCTCGATATCCGCCTGCGGCATACAGCAGCAGGGCAGGATCTCACCGTCATTGATAAACGCCAGCGGCTGCTGGCGATAGATCACCTGGCCTTTCACCAGCTTGAGCCGACAAGCGCCGCAATAGCCGGAACGGCACTGATATTCCACCTGCACGTCGTGCAACTCCAGCACGTCGAGCAGGCTGTTTTCATGCGCCGGACAGTTTAGCTGCGTGCCGGAAGCCCGCAGCGTGACGGTTGGCGTTGCCATCTTAGAGCTCGAAGTCGCTCAGGTCGTCGGCGTTGACTTCAGAGTCGATCTGGCCGACCAGGTAGGAACTGACTTCCACTTCCTGCGGCGCCACCTGGACGTTGTCGGACACCAGCCAGGCGTTGATCCACGGGATAGGGTTGGAGCGCGTTTCGAACGGCGCGCCCAGCCCGACGGCCTGCATGCGGATGTTGGTGATGTATTCCACGTACTGGCACAGGATGTCTTTGTTCAGGCCGATCATCGAGCCGCCGCTGAACAGGTATTCGGCCCACTCTTTTTCTTGCTGTGCGGCCAGAACGAACAGGTCATAGCACTGCTGCTGACATTCGACGGCGATCTCGGCCATTTCCGGGTCGTCGGCGCCGGAGCGCATCAGGTTCAGCATATGCTGGGTGCCGGTCAGGTGCAGCGCTTCGTCACGGGCGATCAGCTTGATGATTTTGGCGTTGCCTTCCATCAGCTCGCGCTCGGCAAAGGCGAATGAACAGGCGAAGCTGACGTAGAAGCGGATCGCTTCCAGCGCGTTGACGCTCATCAGGCACAGATACAGCTGTTTTTTCAGCGCGCGCAGATTGACGGTAATGGTTTTACCGTTCACCTGATGCTCGCCTTCCCCCAGCAGATGGTAATAGCCGGTCATCTCAATCAGATCGTCGTAGTAGGACGAAATGTCTTTCGCACGTTTTTTGATCTCTTCGTTGGTGACGATGTCGTCAAACACCAGCGCCGGATCGTTGACGATATTGCGGATGATATGGGTGTAGGAGCGGGAGTGAATGGTCTCGGAGAAGGACCAGGTTTCCACCCAGGTTTCCAGCTCAGGGATCGAAATCAGCGGCAGCAGGGCGACGTTCGGGCTGCGTCCCTGAATGGAGTCCAGCAGCGTCTGATACTTCAGGTTGCTGATGAAGATATGTTTCTCGTGTTCCGGCAGAGCCTGATAGTCGATGCGGTCGCGGGAAACGTCCACTTCTTCCGGACGCCAGAAGAAGGACAGCTGTTTTTCGATCAGCTTTTCAAAAATTTCATATTTTTGCTGGTCGAAACGCGCGACGTTGACCGATTGGCCAAAGAACATCGGTTCGAGCAGTTGATCGTTTTTATTCTGAGAAAAAGTGGTGTAAGCCATGAGCCTGAATCCTTTGATACCACACAGATAGGGGCCGGATTATACCGGCCCCTACGTGCGAACTTTGTAGGGGCCGAACGCCCGGCCCTCAGCGTTAATTAAATCTTGCAGGCGCCGCTTTCGCAGTCGTCATCGCCGCCTTTGGCCGGCAGAATATCTTCCTGAACGTCTTCGGCGCCGTCACGGGTGTTTTGATAATACAGAGTCTTCACACCGAACTTGTAAGTGGTGAGCAGGTCTTTGAGCAACTGCTTCATCGGCACCTTGCCGCCGGTAAAGCGGGTCGGGTCATAGTTGGTGTTGGCCGAAATCGACTGGTCGATAAACTTCTGCATCAGGCCGACCAGCTGCAGATAGCCGTCGTTGCTCGGCATGTCCCACAGCAGCTCGTAGGCTTCTTTCAGACGTTCGTATTCCGGCACTACCTGGCGCAGAATGCCGTCTTTCGACGCTTTGATGCTGATGTGGCCGCGCGGCGGCTCAATGCCGTTGGTGGCGTTGGAAATCTGCGAGGAGGTTTCCGACGGCATCAGCGCGGACAGCGTGGAGTTACGCAGGCCGGTTTCCTGAATCTCTTTACGCAGCGTTTCCCAGTCGTAGTGCAGCGGCTCCTGGCAGATGACATCCAGATCTTTCTTGTAGGTGTCGATCGGCAGAATGCCTTGCGCATAGGTGGTTTCGTTGAACCACGGGCAGGCGCCTTGCTCCTGCGCCAGACGGTTGGAGGCTTTCAGCAGGTAGTACTGAATGGCTTCAAAGGTCTTGTGCGTCAGGTTGTTGGCGCTGCCGTCGGAGTAACGCACGCCGTGTTTCGCCAGGTAGTAGGCGTAGTTGATAACGCCGATGCCCAGAGTACGACGGCCCATGGCGCCGCGGTGGGCTGCGGTGATCGGGTAATCCTGGTAGTCCAGCAGCGCATCCAGCGCACGTACCGCCAGGGTCGCCAGCTCTTCCAGTTCATCCAGGTGCTCAATGGCGCCCAGGTTGAAGGCCGACAGCGTACACAGCGCAATTTCGCCATTTTCGTCGTTGACGTCTTCCAGCGGTTTGGTCGGCAGGGCGATTTCCAGGCACAGGTTGGACTGGCGCACCGGCGCGATCTGCGGATTAAACGGGCTGTGGGTGTTGCAGTGGTCAACGTTCTGGATGTAGATACGGCCGGTAGAGGCGCGCTCCTGCATCATCAGCGAGAACAGCTCAACCGCTTTCACACGTTTCTGGCGGATGCTGCTGTCCTGCTCGTATTGGGTGTACAGGCGCTCGAATTCATCCTGATCGGCGAAGAACGCATCGTACAGGCCCGGCACGTCGGACGGGCTGAACAGGGTGATGTCGCCGCCCTTGATCAGACGTTGGTACATCAGGCGGTTCAGCTGCACGCCGTAGTCCATGTGACGTACGCGGTTGCCTTCAACGCCGCGGTTGTTCTTCAGCACCAGCAGGCTTTCAACTTCCAGATGCCACATCGGGTAGAACAGCGTCGCCGCGCCGCCGCGTACGCCGCCCTGAGAGCAGGATTTCACCGCGGTCTGGAAGTGTTTGTAGAACGGGATACAGCCGGTGTGGAACGCTTCACCGCCGCGGATCGGGCTGCCCAGCGCGCGGATGCGGCCGGCGTTGATGCCGATACCGGCGCGTTGGGAAACGTATTTCACAATGGCGCTGGAGGTGGCGTTGATGGAATCCAGGCTGTCGCCGCACTCGATCAGCACGCAAGAGCTGAACTGGCGGGTCGGGGTGCGCACGCCGGACATAATCGGCGTAGGCAGAGAAATCTTGAAGGTGGAAATCGCGTCGTAGAAACGTTTGACGTAGTCCAGACGGGTTTCACGCGGATAGTTGGAGAACAGGCACGCGGCCACCAAAATATACAAGAACTGCGCGCTCTCGTAGATTTCGCCGCTGACGCGGTTCTGCACCAGGTATTTCCCTTCCAGCTGTTTAACCGCTGCGTAAGAGAAGTTCATGTCGCGCCAGTGGTCGATAAAGTCATTCATCTGCTCGAACTCTTCGACGCTGTAGTCTTCCAGCAGATGCTTATCGTATTTACCCATCTCAACCATGCGCACCACGTGCTCGTGCAGCTTCGGCGGCTCAAACTGGCCGTAAGCTTTTTTACGCAGGTGGAAGATCGCCAGACGCGCGGCCAGGTATTGGTAATCCGGCGCGTCGCGCGAGATCAGATCGGCCGCCGCCTTGATGATGGTTTCATGGATATCGGCGGTTTTGATGCCGTCATAAAACTGGATGTGTGAACGCAACTCTACTTGAGATACCGAGACGTTGTGTAAACCTTCCGCGGCCCAGTCGATGACCCGGTGGATTTTGTCGAGGTTGATGCGCTCTTTACGCCCATCGCGTTTAGTTACAAGTAGACTTTGGTTCATTTTTACCTGTCCGTGTGATTCCCCTAAGCAGAAGTGTAGTCGCTCTGCTCAGTATGTAAACACTATATATAGGGGGTGTGTATTGATGTGGTAACAAGATAGTGAGAAAACCGGGGGTTTGCAAGTGAACAAAATGGCCCGATTTTGTGGATAACTTGGGGGTGAAATGTGGGGGTGCGTTGCCAGTGCGCGCCGTGTCTGGCCCCGAAGGTTGTCAATAAGCGCGATAAGATTTTCCTCTGGTTTACAAAAATTTGATCGATTGCCGATTTCTTAAACGTTAGATAAAAACGGCATATTGATCGAACTTAATATGATTAAAAACAGTTTATATAGCGTTTTCAGTATCAAAGCGGAAAAAGCGCGACATTCTGTGTGTAATGCTTGACACGCCGGACGTTATCAGAGCACGTCCGGCGCGGGGTGAGGGCACTTAGCCAACGTGTTGGGTATGAACCATATAGTTCACGTCAACGTTGCGTCCCAGCTTGAAATGGTCGGTGATCGGGTTGTAATGCAGGCCGATCATGTGCTTTTCCCGCAGCGCGGTGCCGTCGACCCAGCGGATAAGCTCGGAAGGGCGGATAAACTTCTTATGGTCGTGAGTGCCCTGCGGCACCATCTTCAAAATATACTCGGCACCGACCACCGCCATCAGCCAGGCTTTGGTGTTGCGGTTGATGGTGGAGAAGAACACATGGCCGCCCGGCTTGACCAGTTGCGCACAGGCGCGCACCACCGAGGCCGGATCCGGCACGTGCTCGAGCATCTCCATGCAGGTGACGACGTCATACCGTTGCGGATTGGCTTCGGCATGGCTCTCGACCGTTTCCTGTACGTAGCTGACGTCAACGCCGCTTTCCAGGGCGTGCAGCCGCGCCACCTGCAGCGGTTCCGCCCCCATATCCAGTCCGGTGACCTGTGCGCCTTCGCGCGCCATGCTTTCGGCCAGAATGCCGCCGCCGCAGCCGACGTCGAGCACTTGTTTGTCAAAGATGCCGTCGGCGTGCTGCATAATGTAGTTCAGGCGCAGCGGATTAATGCGGTGCAGCGGTTTGAATTCACCTTCCAGATCCCACCAGCGTGAGGCGACGGCTTCGAATTTGGCGATTTCCTGTTGGTCGACGTTGGCAGCGCGGCCGGATGATTCAGCATTCATGGGCGTGTTGGGCTCCTTGTTCTCTTTGCGGCGGATTATACATGTTCTGTCGTCCCCCTGTCGCCGTCGGCGCATTTTTGCCGACAAAGGCGGGTATATTTTTCCCGTAAAGCGCGCTTTGTGATATAGTTTTACACCTTTGGCACTATGCCAGGGCAGATGAATCATTCAGTATGAGGGATAGCAGCTCCATGAGCGACCTTGCCAGAGAAATCACACCGGTAAACATCGAAGAAGAGCTGAAAAGCTCGTATCTGGATTATGCAATGTCCGTTATTGTCGGACGTGCGCTGCCGGATGTTCGCGATGGATTGAAACCGGTGCACCGCCGCGTTCTGTACGCGATGAATGTACTGGGTAACGACTGGAATAAACCCTATAAAAAATCCGCCCGTGTCGTCGGTGACGTGATCGGTAAATACCACCCGCACGGTGACAGCGCGGTCTACGACACAATAGTGCGTATGGCTCAGCCGTTCTCACTGCGCTATATGCTGGTGGACGGTCAGGGCAACTTCGGTTCTGTCGACGGCGACTCCGCCGCGGCGATGCGTTATACCGAAGTGCGCATGTCGAAAATCGCTCACGAACTGCTGGCGGATCTGGAAAAAGAAACCGTCGATTTCGTGCCGAACTATGACGGCAGCGAGCAGATGCCGGCGGTGATGCCGACCAAGATCCCCAACCTGCTGATCAACGGTTCCTCCGGTATCGCCGTAGGTATGGCGACCAATATTCCGCCGCACAACCTGTCTGAAGTGATCAACGGCTGTCTGGCCTATATTGATGATGAAAACATCAGCATCGAAGGGCTGATGGAACATATCCCGGGGCCGGACTTCCCGACCGCGGCGATTATCAACGGCCGTCGCGGCATTGAAGAAGCTTACCGCACCGGCCGCGGCAAGATGTATATCCGCGCCCGCGCCGAAGTGGAAGCGGACGCCAAAACCGGCCGCGAAACCATCATCGTTCATGAGATCCCGTATCAGGTGAACAAGGCGCGGCTGATCGAAAAGATCGCCGAGCTGGTGAAAGACAAGCGCGTGGAAGGCATCAGCGCGCTGCGCGACGAGTCTGATAAAGAAGGCATGCGCATCGTGATCGAAGTGCGCCGCGACGCGGTAGGGGAAGTGGTGCTGAACCACCTCTACGCGCAGACGCAAATGCAGGTGACCTTCGGCATCAACATGGTGGCGCTGCATCAGGGGCAGCCGAAGCTGCTGAACCTGAAAGACATCCTGGAAGCCTTTGTGCGCCACCGCCGTGAAGTGGTGACCCGTCGTACCATCTTCGAACTGCGCAAAGCGCGTGACCGCGCCCATATCCTGGAAGCGCTGGCCGTTGCGCTGGCTAACATCGACCCGATTATCGAGCTGATTCGTCAGGCGCCGACGCCGGCGGAAGCGAAGGCCGGGCTGGTGGCCAAACCGTGGGAACTGGGCAACGTGGCCTCGATGCTGGAGCGTGCCGGCGACGACGCCGCGCGTCCTGAGTGGCTGGAGCCGGAATTCGGCATTCGCGACGGTAAATACTACCTGACCGAACAGCAGGCACAGGCGATTTTGGATCTGCGTCTGCAAAAGCTGACCGGTCTGGAACACGAAAAACTGCTGGACGAATATAAAGAGCTGCTCAACACGATCGCCGAGCTGATCTTTATTCTGGAAAGCCCGGAACGTCTGATGGAAGTGATCCGCGAAGAGCTGGTGGCAATCCGCGATCAGTTCGGCGACGAGCGCCGCACGGAAATCACCGCTAACTCTTCCGATATCAACATCGAAGATCTGATCAACCAGGAAGACGTTGTGGTCACCCTGTCGCATCAGGGATACGTCAAGTACCAGCCGTTGAGCGACTATGAAGCCCAGCGTCGCGGCGGCAAAGGCAAGTCCGCCGCGCGGATCAAAGAAGAAGACTTTATCGACCGTCTGCTGGTGGCCAACACCCATGACACCATTCTGTGCTTCTCTAGCCGTGGCCGTCTGTACTGGATGAAGGTTTACCAACTGCCGGAAGCAAGCCGCGGCGCGCGCGGGCGTCCAATCGTCAACCTGTTGCCGCTGGAAGCCAACGAGCGTATCACCGCGATTCTGCCGGTGCGCGAGTATGAAGAAGGGCGTCACGTGTTTATGGCGACCGCCAGCGGCACGGTGAAGAAAACGGCGTTGACCGAGTTCAGCCGTCCGCGCAGTGCCGGCATCATTGCGGTTAACCTCAATGAGGGCGATGAGCTGATCGGCGTCGACCTGACTGACGGCAGCAACGAAGTGATGTTGTTCTCCGCCAACGGTAAAGTGGTGCGTTTCCCGGAATCTCAGGTGCGCTCCATGGGCCGTACCGCCACCGGCGTACGCGGCATCAACCTGGGCGAAGGCGACAGCGTGGTTTCCCTGATTGTGCCGCGCGGCGAAGGCGATATCCTGACCGTTACGCAAAATGGTTACGGTAAACGCACCGCGGTCACCGAGTATCCGACCAAGTCGCGCGCGACCCTGGGGGTTATCTCCATCAAGGTCAGCGAACGTAACGGCCAGGTTGTCGGTGCGGTGCAGGTGGAAACCACCGACCAGATCATGATGATCACCGATGCCGGCACGCTGGTGCGTACCCGCGTCTCGGAGGTCAGCGTGGTGGGCCGTAATACCCAGGGCGTGACGCTGATTCGTACTGCGGAAGACGAAAATGTCGTCGGCCTGCAGCGCGTGGCCGAACCGGTTGAAGATGAAGAGCTGGACAGTCTTGAACCGGGTGAAGTACCGGAAGAAGACGCCGCGCCGCTGGACGATGACGGCGACGCTGCCGCTGACGATACGGACGGCGAAGAAGCCTGATCCGTAGGGGATTTCCCCGTCGGTGAGAGTGATGAAAACAGGGCTTAGCAGCGATGCTAGGCCCTTTTTCAGATATATGGTTTAATTGCGACAGTTTTCCAGGCGCTGACCCGCGCTTAACGCGTGCGTTATCCCTCCACTTTTGTATGGTATCCGATTGAAATACTTAGCCTCTTTCCGTACCACGCTAAAAATTTCCCGCTACATGTTCCGGGTGCTGGCCGTTTTGCTGTGGTCGCTGGGCGCGCTGCTGAGCACGTTTTATATTCTGAATATCCTGCACGATAAAGAGTCGGAACTGCGGCAGGAATATAACCTGAACTTCGATCAGGCGCAGGGCTACATCCGCCACTCGGCGGATATCATTCGTGATATCAAATATATGGCGGAAAACCGGCTGAACGGTTCCGTCAGCAGCCTGGATATTCTGGGCGGGATTTTCCCGGGTAAAAGCGCGCCGCCGGAATTTTTCCCGCTGTATCCGGAGTCAAACTGTTCGCTGAACACCAACTATCGTACTTCCCTCGATTCACTCAGCAGCCTGATTCAGTATTGGAAAGAAAACTTCGTCGCGGCTTACGATCTGAACCGGGTCTTCTTTATCGGCGGCGACAGCCTGTGCATGGCGGAATTTGGCAAGGGCAATGACGTCGCAGACCGCGAAAACACCCTGAAGTCGCTGCATGAACGCATCCTGACCTACCGCAACGCCAAAAACCAGGATAAAGACAGCAACCTTTATTGGATAAGCCCCAGCCAGCAGCGTCCGGATGTGGGGTATCTGTATGTGCTGGCGCCAATTTATATCGGCAATAAGCTGGAAGCCTTGCTGGGCATTGAACAGACCATCCGGCTGGAGGATTTCGTCACGCCGGGCACGCTGCCGGTCGGCGTGACGCTGCTGGATGAAAACGATCAGCCGATACTGCGGCTGACTGACGGTGAACGCTACGCGTCAGCGCTGAACAGCTATCCCGAAGAGCATGCCTATTTCGGCTATGTGGACAGCTATCATGATTTAATCATGAAAAAGGCGCTGCCGCCTTCGTCGCTCAGCATCGTCTATTCGCTGCCGGTCAAGAGCGTGCTTGAACGCTTCAAAATGCTGATTCTCAACGCGGTGCTGCTGAACCTGCTGTCGGCCATCATACTGTTTACCCTGGCCTGGCTGTTTGAGCGCAAAATGTTCCTGCCAGCGGAGGAGAATGCCTTCCGGCTGGAGGAGCATGAGCAGTTTAACCGCAAGATTGTCGCGTCAGCGCCGGTGGGCATCTGTATTCTGCGCATCAGCGACGGCACCAATATCCTCAGTAACGAGCTGGCGCACAACTATATCAATATGTTGACGCATGAGGATCGTGACCGCATCACGCGCATTATCTGCGAGCAGCAGGTGAATTTTGTCGATGTGATGACCAGCGACAACAACAATCTGCAGATCAGCTTCGTCCATTCCCGCTATCGCAACGAAGATGTAGCGATTTGCGTGCTGGTGGACGTCAGCGCGCGCGTGAAGATGGAAGAGTCGCTGCAGGAGATGGCGGCGGCGGCGGAACAGGCCAGCCAGTCGAAATCCATGTTTTTGGCGACGGTCAGTCATGAGCTGCGCACCCCGCTGTACGGCATTATCGGCAACCTTGACCTGCTGCAGACCAAGGCGCTGCCGGAGGGGGTCGACCGGCTGGTCAACGCGATGAATAACTCATCCAGCCTGCTGCTGAAAATCATCAGCGATATTCTGGATTTCTCGAAAATCGAGTCCGAACAGCTGAAGATTGAGCCGCGCGAGTTTTCTTGCCTGGAGGTGATTACCCACATTGCCGGCAACTATCTGCCGCTGGTGGTGAAAAAGCGCCTGGGGCTGTACTGCTTTATTGAACAGAGCGTGCCGGAGCGCATTTCGGGCGATCCGGTGCGTCTGCAGCAGGTGCTGTCGAACCTGTTGAATAACGCCATCAAGTTTACCGATACCGGCTGTATTATTTTGCAGGTCTGCGCGCAGGATAATTACCTGATCTTCAGCGTGCGCGATACCGGTGTGGGGATCCCGGAGAAAGAGGTGAGCCGGCTGTTTGATCCGTTCTTCCAGGTGGGCACCGGCGTGCAACGCCATTTCCAGGGCACCGGTCTGGGGCTGGCGATCTGTGAGAAACTGATCAACATGATGGACGGCGATATCGCCGTGGAGTCCGAACCGGGGCTGGGCAGCATGTTCTCTGTTCGCCTGCCGCTGTTTAACGCGCAATACCCGGCGCCGCAGCCGAGTGACGCCTGGCAGGGCAAAACGCTATGGCTGGACGTACGCAACCAGCGGCTGGAGCAGTATCTGATGGCGTTGCTGGATGCGCGCGGCGCGGCGGTATTGCGCTACGAAGGTCAGGCCACTGCCGCCGGCGACGTACTGCTCAGCGATTACGATCTGCAGGTGAATACGCCGCTGCTGGCGCATATCTATTTCTCGACCGAACATATCGGCCCGTCTCAGGAACTGCATCCGGGCTACTGGCGGCACAGTACTTCCACGCCGCGTGAGACCATTGGCCTGCTCAACCGGCTGTTTGGTCTTGAGGACGGTCATGCCAAGGCGCTGATGCCGCTGCCGTCGCCAAGTAAAAACTGCGGCGTCGACAACGGAGATATCCGCCTGCTGGTGGTTGATGACCATCCGATCAATCGCCGCCTGCTCTCCGACCAGCTGACATCGCTGGGATATCGGGTAGTGACCGCCAATGACGGCGTCGACGCGCTGGGGGTATTGAACCATGAGAGCGTGGATATCGTGCTGACCGACGTGAACATGCCGAATATGGACGGCTATCGCCTGACTCAGCGGCTGCGTGAGCTGAATTTCACCTCGCCGGTGATTGGCGTAACGGCTAACGCGCTGGCGGAAGAAAAACAGCGCTGTATTGAGGCCGGCATGGATAACTGCCTGTCCAAACCGGTAACGCTGGATACGCTGGCAGAGACGCTGGCGGTCTATTCCGCCATCGTGCGCAAGCAGAATCAGGATACGGCGCGCGAAGATGCGGAGTAGGGCAGGTTTGCGGGGATAAAAAAACGGGGCCTTCAGGCCCCGTTTCAGGATGGATTAGTCTTTATCCAACTGTGTCATACTGACGGAAGAGAGGTAGTTGAGCAGGGCGATGTCGTTGTCGACGCCCAGCTTCATCATTGCCGATTTCTTCTGGCTGCTGATGGTTTTGATGCTGCGGTTCAATTTCTTGGCGATTTCGGTCACCAGGAAGCCTTCGGCGAACAGGCGCAGCACTTCGCTCTCTTTCGGCGACAGACGTTTGTCGCCATAGCCGCTGGCGCTGATTTTCTCCAGCAGTTTCGACACGCTTTCCGGCGTAAACTTCTTGCCTTTCTGCAGCGCCGCCAGTGCTTTCGGCAGATCGGTCGGCGCGCCCTGTTTCAGTACGATGCCTTCGATGTCCAAATCCAGCACCGCGCTGAGAATGGCCGGGTTGTTGTTCATGGTCAGGACGATGATCGACAGTTGCGGATAATGGCGTTTGATGTATTTAATCAGCGTAATGCCATCGCCGTATTTGTCGCCGGGCATGGACAGGTCGGTGATCAGTACATTGGCGTCCAGTTTGGACAGACTGTTGATCAGCGCTGTTGAGTCTTCAAATTCCCCAACGACATTCACCCATTCAATTTGCTCGAGTGACTTCCGGATGCCAAACAGTACGATAGGATGGTCATCAGCAATAATTACGTTCAGGTTATTCATGTAGTTGGTTACCTTGCTGCAGCAGTCTACTGACGAAAAAATCAATCTGACTGATGTTGTTCTCGATCTTAAGCGCATCACCGTCAGCGATGTGCTGTTCTAGCGATTCACACAGTTGCTTGCCGGGAAGCAAGTTTAACATGGCAAACACCCCCTTCAGGCGGTGAGCAGTTTGAGACAGCGCCTCGAAATCACCGCTGCCCGCCTCAGTATACAGTTTTTTGATGTCATCGGGTACTGTGTCGATAAACAAGCCATAGTAATCACTTGATTTCAGCTGTTTTTCATACAGTTGGATATCATCTGCGCCGATTTCAGGCGGGTTTTTCGGCTGATCCAGCGCCGCCATCTGCTGTTCAATCAGCAGCAGAATGGCATCGATCATCGCGCTGCCGAGGTTGTAGTTGACGCGAATATAGCGTTTGTTCAGCTGCTGCCAGCCGTTCTCGTCGCTGCTGAGCAACAGGGTATAGTCATCGGCCCGCTGCGGATTATCGGTCAGCAGCACGTCGTAGTCGCGCTTGATTTTCCGGTCGTCGGCAATGATGCAGTCAGCGCCGTAGGCATGCAGCAGACGGGTGACGATGCCGCGGATCTCGTCGGAGGTCACTTCCAGCAGGGCGGTGACGCCGTCCAGCAATTTCTCCTGCTCTTCCTCGTCCTGGCGCTCCAGCGCCATCGGTACGCGAATGGTGTAACGCGTGCCGATATCCACCTTGCTGCGGATATCCAACTGGCCGTTAAGTTTTTTACACAGCTGGTTGCAGAGGAAAAACGTCAGGCCGGAACCGTGGTCGAAGCGGTCAACCAGCGTCTGGCTGAGGAACGGATAGTTCAGGTTGCTGATCTCTTCGTTGGAGATGCCTGCGCCGGTGTCGTTGATATGGAACACCAGCTGCTCCGGACGTTCCGGCTCGTGGTTAACGACGACGGAAATCTTGCCGTAGGCAGTGGTGATAATGGCGTAGCGGATAAGCAGCGACAGCGCCTTGCGCAGGGCGTTGGCATCGCCGATATACGTTTGGTTGACGTCGAGCTGATAGTGGTTGAACAGCGCCAGACCTTTACGGTTGAGCGCCGGCAGCACCTCTCTAAGCAGTTCATCCACCAGCGCGGCCGGGCTGAACGGCTGGCTGGCCGGCTGCCAGTCCTGCGTTTCCAGGCGGGTAAGCAGGGTGATATTGTCGATCAGCGCCAGTACCGACGCCGACTCATCAAACAGTTGGTTCACCAGCTGCTGTTGCTGCTGCGGGTCCGCCTGGGTGCGCAGCCGGTCGGCCATGTCGTGAATCTGCTGCATCGGCTGGTTCAGCTCAATGCCGAGGTTATGCAGCATCAGCTTGCGCGCCTGCACGTTTTTATCGTATTCGCGGCGTGCCTGCTGCAGGCGTTTGTTGACCATCACCTCTTTGTCCTGATCGTTCAGCAGGAACAGATAGGTTTCCGGCGTCAGCTGGCTGCGGAAGATGCGTATCTCATACACTTCGTTGTTGACCGTGGCCTGGATTACGCCGTGATGCTGCTGCGCCATATGGGCGATTTTCTGCAGGCTGAGATGCGGCAGCAGGTGCTCGGCAATCTTGTTGCTGGCGATCACCGTATTGCTGGCGAAGTCATACACCAGCAGTCCCGAAGGCAGGCTGGCGATAATCTCCTGATTCAGCGCCCGCTCGGCGTCCAGCTCGTCGGCCAGCGTTTCGCTCGGTTGGACATACTGGTGACGGATAAAATAGATGGCGATCAGCGACAGCATGAACAGCACCAGATTGGTCACCAGCAGCCACATGTTGTTGCGCAGCAGGTCGATGGCCAGGCTGAGCACCGATACGCGGTACACCATGTTCAGCGGCGCGTTGGGCAGGCTGGCGCTGAACTCGACCCAACTGCCTGACAGCGTCACCTGCGGGGTGTTGGGCATGCTGGTCGTAGTGTCGTCTTCGCTGCCCGCCGGATCGATACCGTCGTCGACCGGCTGTAGCTCGAAGTTGGCGCGAGCCATATTGAACGGAATAATGTCGTTGATCGGCAGATCGAAGGCGATCACCGTCGCCAGATGGCCCGGTTGGTTAAAGGTGGTGCGGATAGAGAACGAATAGGCGTTCTGGAAACGCTGTTTGCGCAGGGTGGAGAAACTCTCGCGTTCGTCCAGCATATTGGCCTGCTGCAGCATTTCGGTGCGGCGATCCTCGGCCGAGTTGGTCAGGTAGCTATCCCGGAAGCGTGACGTCAGATCTTTCAGCGATTGGGTGGTCACCAGGCTCAGGCTGTTATCCTGCCCGTTCAGGTAGTACATCGCGTAGTTTTCGGTGTTTGCGCCCCAGCGGTTATCCAGATAGTCGGAGATATGGGCCATCATCGCCAGCGTGTTGGCGTCGTGATTGCCGAAAATCACCGCGTCGGTTTTTTTATACGGCTTATCGACGTAGTAGACGTCCGGGCGCAGACGCGTTTCCATCACCGACGGCGCGGCTTGCAGCATCGGCGTATTGCCGAAGCGTTCATAAACCTGTTCGGTGACGTAGCGGTAGGTATCCACGCGCTTTTGCAGGCTTTTGACGATGGTGTTCAGCGCCGATTTTTTATCGCTCAGATAGGCGTTGGTATAGTTGTAGCCATACAGGCCGAGGCTGACAAACAGCAGCACAATAAACACCAGAAAACAGCGGATGATATTGCCGGAACTGATGGTCAGTTGTTGATTTTGCATAGTTGACGCAGCGTCCTGAGTTAACGGGTAACGGCTTTGGCGCTGGCGGCTACCGCCAGCAGCAGCGCGGTGACGCAGCCGAAGGCCACGGTCAGGCTGGAGACCTGAGCGATAAATCCGATCAGCGCCGGCCCGGCCAGAATACCGGCATAGCCGAGGGTCGTTACCGACGCGATCGCCAGATTGGCCGGCATATCACGCTGGTTACCCGCCGCGCTGAATAAAATCGGCACCACGTTGGAAGCGCCCAGCCCCACCAGCATAAAGCCCAGCAGGGCAATAACGGCGTTGTCGCAGGCCACCGCCAGCGTCAGCCCCAATGCGGCGCACAGGCTGCCGAGCAGCAATATCTTATAGCGTCCCAGGGCGTTGACCACCCGGTCGCCGTTCAGCCTGCCGATGGTCATGGCGATGGAAAACAGCGCATAGCCCAGTCCGGCCTGGCTGTGTTCGACCCCGCGCAGCGTCGTCAGAAACAGGGCGCTCCAGTCCAGCATGGAGCCTTCCGCCAGAAACATAATAAAGCACAGCGTGCCGAGAAACATCACCCAGCCGCGCGGCAGCACAAACAGCGGACCGTCGTCTTGTGCGTCGCTGTCGCGCAGCAGGTTCTTCTGAGCCAGAGCGAGCAGCAGCGCGATGGCCAGCACCGTGGTCAGCACGGCAGAGAGCGGGCTAAGCCCCAGCCACATTAACAGGCTGACGCCGCCGGCGCCGGCGATCCCGCCGATGCTGAAGAAGCCGTGAAAACCGGACATCATCGCCCGGCCGCTGGCGCGTTCGACAATCACCGCCTGGATGTTCATTGCGACGTCAATCATGCCGATGGCGGCGCCGAACAGCAGCAGCGCCAGTCCCATGCCCGGCGTCGAATCCATCAGCACCAGCAGCGGCAGAACGACGCACAATGCCAGCCCGGCCAGCAGGATAACGCGCCGGCAGCCGAGCTTGCCGGTCAGCAACCCGGTCAGCGGCATGGCCAGCAGCGACCCGGCGCCGATGCACAGCAGCAACAGTCCCAGCGAACCATCATCCAGGTTCAGACGAAGTTTGGCGAAAGGCACCAGCGGCGCCCAGGCCGCCATGCCGAGGCCGGAGACAAAAAAGGCGATGCGGGTGGCTATCTGTTCGGGAACGCCGGGCTGTTGTTGTTCGGTGCACAAAGTGGATGTCATGTGGGCATCAAGGATCTGTTAGGAAATGGTGGCTTAAGTTGTGGTGTGTTTTTATCACAAAGCGCGATCGGGGTCGAAAACATTTGCGCACTCGTCGGCCTGCGCGCCGGCTTTGCGCACCAGCCACAGGGCAATTAACTGCACGATGTAGCGCCGCTGTTGTTCGTTCAGCGCCTGGCCGGCGGGAATGGCATGCCATTTCGCCAGGCAGCCGCGACAGCAGGTAGCGGTGGCGTGTTGGGCGACAAACGCCGGGTGGCCGCGCATCGGCGTCTGTTTACCGTCGTTTTTGGGCTGGGCGTCGGCCAGACGCTGGTCGATGAAATCGCGTGCGTGGCTGAGGATCACGGGGAGGCCTTTCTTTTCCAGGTAGAGCCGATCTTTATCGTTCAGGCGGAATTTGGCGCGGAATGGCGAGGTCTGTAGCCGCTGCCATCGGGTTTCGAGTTGAGAGTGCATATGGGGTTGCCGTAAGCAATAATCACCCGGCAAGAATAACAGATTTTATGACGGGCGACGAACGCTGGCCGGCGGTGATATTTATTATCTTACTGGTCAATAATTACGCCGAAAGTGTTTATTTATTTTCCAGCTATCAATGTGTAGACCAAAATAAATAAAACGTTTAGCGATAAGTGCGGAAGTTTAAATCAGGGATTATTTCTGTAAGTGATTATTTCTGGTCGGATAGTTTGCCAGCAGGCGTATGGTCGGCGGTAAAAAGACAATAAAAAACCGGCCCGGGGGCCGGCTGTAAAGTACAGGGGTTATCATTACGATAATGAAGGTAATAATGAAAATAATGATGATAGCGAGTGAATTATAGTGGCTGTTTGAGGGGAATATTTTGACAGTATGTGCTTATTGATCGCTATTTTTGTATGGAATTCTACATTAGTTTAAGGTTTTGTATAACTTAGTGAATTTATTAAATTAAATTCATTTTTTGTCTTTAGATGCGCTATTTTGTTTGTCGGTAAATTTTTGTGAAAGTTCGCCGGTATTTACATTTTGCAACCTTTACTTGCTCGATAGAAACACTCTTGGACACTTGGTATCATTTTCTTTCTGGATTAATATAACCCGTGTTACCAGAATGGTAATGCACAGTCGTGCTAATAATGCTCAAAAGGGCAGTGGCCGTAGCTCGACATAATTAACGAGGATAATAACGATGAAACTTCGAGTACTCTCCCTGATTGTCCCTGCGATGCTGGTTGCCGGCACCGCAGGCGCAGCGGAAATCTACAACAAAGACGGTAATAAACTGGATTTGTTCGGTAAAATCGATGGTCTTCACTATTTCTCTGACGACAATGGCACTGATGGCGACCAGTCTTACCTGCGTTTCGGCCTGCGTGGCGAAACTCAGATCAGCGACCAGCTGACCGGTTACGGTGAGTGGGAATATCAGGTTCAGCTGAACAAGACTGAAAACGAAAACGATTCCTACACCCGTGTCGGCTTCGCCGGTCTGCGTTTCGGCGACTACGGCTCACTGGACTACGGCCGTAACTACGGCGTTCTGTACGACATCGGCGCCTGGACCGACGTGCTGCCGGAATTCGGCGGCGACACCTACGGCGCGGACAACTTCCTGTTCCAACGTTCTAGCGGCGTGCTGACCTACCGTAACAATGACTTCTTCGGTCTGGTTGACGGCCTGAACTTCGCCCTGCAGTACCAGGGTAAAAACGACAGCGCTACCGAGTCCAACAACGGTCGCGACGTGCTGGCGCAAAACGGCGACGGTTACGGCATGTCTGCCACCTACGATCTGGGCTACGGCATCAGCGCGGCGGCGGCTTACTTCTCTTCTGACCGTACCAATGAGCAGAACCGTCTTGCGTTTGGTCATGGCGACAAGGCTGAAGCGTACAGCGGCGGCCTGAAGTATGACGCCAACAACGTCTACCTGGCGGCGATGTACACCCAGTCTTACAACGCAACCCGCTTTGGTAACAGCGGCAGCAGCACTGCTTACGGCTACGCCAACAAAGCGCAGAACATTGAACTGGTTGCTCAGTACCAGTTCGATTTCGGTCTGCGTCCTTCCGTGGCTTACCTGCAGTCTAAAGGCAAGGACATCGATCGCGGCTACGGCGATCAGGACCTGATGAAGTATGTTGACGTGGGCGCGACCTACTACTTCAACAAAAACATGTCCACCTATGTTGATTACAAAATCAACCTGATGGACGACAACGACTTCACTCGTGCGGCGAAAATTAACACCGACGACGTAGTAGCGCTGGGTCTGGTTTACCAGTTCTAAGCCTCAAGTTGTTTTGCATAACGCGGCCTCCGGGCCGCGTTTTTTTTGCCTGCCGGTTGGGCACGGATTGCTAGCCTGTCTTATCCACGCTGGCTAGGCTTGCTGAGTAGTCATTGCTCAGGAGGCCCTATGCCGCTCACGATTGAACGCATTATCGAAACGGCGCTGTATGTCAGCGATATGCCGTGCGCCAGCCATTTTTATGAAACCGTATTACAGCTGCCGGCGATGGTGGCGAAAGCACGCTTTCGTGCTTACAACGTTGGCGGTCAGAACGTGCTGCTGCTGTTTGTCAAAGGTGACGCACAGGAAGGCTTCCGTGAAGAGGCGGGCTACATACCGCCTCACGACGGCAGCGGCCCCTATCATCTGGGGTTCGCGGTCAGTAAGGCGCAGCTGCCGCAGTGGGAGCAACGCTTAAACCAGCACGGGGTGGAAATCGAAGGGCGCATGAGCTGGCCGCGCGGCGGGGAAAGTATTTATTTCCGTGACCCGGATGGCCATCTGTTGGAATTAGTGACGCCCGGACTGTGGGGAAATTATTAAATACGATGGTGAAAACGATTAATAAAAATCACTGAATGGGGTAGGGGAAGTCTAATTAATAAATACGCTACCCCCTACCTTAATAAATTAAAGTATAAATGTGGAAATAATATTATTGGCGTTAATATTTTTTGGCGGCGCGCGCGTTTGGTAAGGCAGGAATAATTCACTGATAACCGGTTCTGGAATAATAACGGCAATAGCCTTACCGGCGGAAAACGGCGCGTGCAGGAAGGGCGGCAGCGTAAAGTGCAACGGTGGATTATGATGGAACAGGCTGCAGTAACCGCAAAGGTCGCCGCTGCCGTCATCCGTCATACCGGAGGCGTGCTGCCGTGCGGCGGGGGCGTCGCCCGTCTGATGATGCATCATCATCATATGCTCGCCCATCGGCATGTTCATGCCCATCTCACTGTTATATTGTGAGTTTTTTACCAGCTGCGCGGAGATTAACGGCCCGGCAAATACCATCAGCATGGCAAACAGGCCCAGCCAGGCCAGCGTGCGTATTGAGTGCTTTGACAGTTTCACCAGTAATCGGCCCTTGAGGAATGGAAAAGGCGGCATGCTGTGCCGGCGCCAGTGTAACATCATTCACAAATTACCAACACCGCAAGAAAATCATTTGTTAATTAAATATAGATCGGATAAATTCCGCAGGTATTAAATTCACCTGTGGAAAATAATAATGACTGAACGCGTAAACGCGTTACCTTCGGCTGCCCGAAATATGCGGCAGCGGGTAACGACTCGCAGCTGGTTTATTCCGTTGATGATGCGTCTGCATTTCTATATTGGCGTATTTGTCGGTCCCTTTTTACTTATTGCCGCATTAAGCGGAATTTTTTATGCCCTGACGCCGCAGCTGGAATCTTATTGGTACGCCGAACAGTTGTATCACCACAGCAGCGGACAGCCGCAGACGCTACAGCGGCAGATTGCGGCCGCACAGGCGGTGGCGCCGACGGAGGCGCAGCTCTCCGCCGTACGTCCATCGCCGGCAGCCGGCGAGAACACGCGGGTGCTGTTTAACGTCGGCGGCTTGACGTCTGGCGAACGTCTGGCGGTGTTTGTCGATCCCGTCACGCTGCAGACCCACGGCGCGCTGGCGGTGTACGGCACCAGCGGCGTGCTGCCGCTGCGCACCTGGCTGGACCAGCTGCACCGCAGCCTGTTGCTGGGGGAACTTGGCCGTAACTACAGCGAGCTGGCGGCATCCTGGCTGTGGGTGGCGGCGCTGGGTGGCCTGATCCTGTGGGGAGCGCGCAAACGCGCGGCGCGGCGTCAGCGCGGCGTGCGCGCTCTGCACCGCCAACTGGGCGTGCTGTTGTCGCTGGGGCTGCTGTTTTTCTCGATTACCGGCCTGACCTGGTCGAACTGGGCCGGCGATAATATCAGTGTATTACGTCATCAGTTTGGCTGGGCGACGCCGTCGCTGTCTACCGCCTTGCACGGCGCATCCCATGAGGCGATGGATGAACATGCGGAGCACCGCGGTCACGCCATGGCGTCAGGCGAGATGGCGCCTGTGGCGGATGCCGCTATGTATGACCGGGTATTGCAGCGGGCGCGCATCGCGGGCATTGACGCCAATAAAGTAGAGATTCGTCAGCCGCAGGGGGCGGGCCAGGCCTGGTCGGTCAGCGAAATCGACCGCAGCTGGCCGACGCAGGTCGATGCGGTGGCGGTAGACCCGCATACCATGATGGTTGTCGACAGCGTGCATTTCGCCAGTTTCCCGCTGGCGGCCAAGTTGACGCGCTGGGGCATCGATCTGCACATGGGCATTCTGTTCGGTCTGGTGAATGAGCTGGTGCTGGTGGTCTTTGCCGCCGGGCTAGTGGCGATGGTGATCATGGGGTATCTGATGTGGTGGCGCAACCGGCCGACGCGGGCGGCGGAACGCGCGCCGCGTTCGCCGCTGATGCTGCTGCGTCGCACGCCAAAAGGGCCGCTGGCGTTGATTTTACTGGCGACGCTGCTGCTGGGTTACAGCCTGCCGGTTCTTGGGGCCAGCATCGTGTTGTTCTTGCTGGCTGATGCGCTGCGTTACGGTTGGCTGCGCTGGCGGCAAGCCGATTAACGCTGCTGATGAATCGCCGGATTGAAATAGCACCAAGAGTTAAAGCGGAATTTGTGGAAAAGCCTTTCGCCATCTAGACTTAGAATACAATAAACGCACTCTAAGAGGACAAGCTATGACGAAGAAGTTGGTTTTAGCCGTTTGTACTACAGCAGCACTTTCCATTCTTGCCGGCTGTACCGCTTATGACCGGGCGGCGAGCTATGTGAAAGAGCCGGTGGTCAGTGATGTGAAAGTCGGGATGACCAAGGAGCAGGTGCGTGCGATTGCCGGGCCGCCGTCAACCTCTGCGACGCTGGTTCATGCGCAGGGCACCTGTGATACTTATGCCGTCGCGCCGCGTGATGGCAAGGCGCAAACCTATTTTGTCAGCTACAACGATACCGGTCATGTAATGAACAAAGGCTATCAAAGCTGTTCAGACTATGACTCGCAGCCGAAGTAATCGGCGCCAGATGCCAAAGGCCGGACGACTGTCCGGCCTTTTTGTTGTTGGGGCCAGCGGAAAATCCACCGCCGTGCGGTAGAAAAAATAGGTCAGGCTGATGAGATATTGCGCTGTTTTCGGCGTGGTTTGCACTTTTTAACCACTCTTGGTCTGAAGTTTGAGCAAACGCGCCGAAATGCCTATTTTTTTGTATGGCAACGCTAGACATTTCATAACGGTACCGTTAATATCTGCGCCCATTGGAAGGATGGCTGAGTGGTTTAAGGCAGCGGTCTTGAAAACCGTCGAGTGTAACAGCTCCCAGAGTTCGAATCTCTGTCCTTCCGCCAAATTCGAAACCCCAGGCTTTAATCAGCCTGGGGTTTTTTCGTTGTGCCGTGGGCAGAAAAGAGAAGAGGCCCTGTGGGGCCTCTTGTTTCATGTTCAGCGCGGGAACACCACCGTGCGGTTCTCATAGAGAAATACCCGCCGTTCCACGTGCCAGCTGACGGCGCGCGCCAGGGTCACGCGTTCGATATCGCGTCCTTTTTCAATCAGATCTTCCGGGTAGTCGGTATGGGTTACCGGCTCTACGCTCTGGGCGATGATCGGCCCTTCGTCCAGTTCCTCATTGATGTAATGCGCCGTGGCGCCCACCAGTTTGACCCCTTTGGCCCAGGCCTGATGGTAGGGTTTGGCGCCCTTAAAGCCCGGCAGCAGCGAATGGTGGATATTGATCGCCTTGCCCGCCAGCCGGCGGCACATCGTGTCCGACAGCACCTGCATATAGCGCGCCAGAATCACCAGCTCGGCGCCGGTCTCCTCAATGATTTTCCACACCTGCGCTTCCTGCTGCGGTCGGGTGTCGGCGGTGACCGGCAGGTAGTGGTAGGGCAGGCCGTGCCATGTCACCAGCGGTTCCAGATCGCGGTGGTTGGAGATCACGGCGCACACCTCCACCGGCAGCTGGCCGGTACGGTAGCGGTACAGCAGGTCGTTCAGGCAGTGATCGGTACGCGAGACCATAATCACCACCGGCACCCGATGCCCGGGAGCGGTCAGCCCGAAGGTCATCTCGAACCCCGCCGCCCGCTTTTCGAAGCGCGCCTCGAAGGCCTGGCTGTCAAAACCGGACGGCGGCCGAAACTCGGTGCGGATAAAGAAGCGCCCGGATTCGCGATCGTCAAACGAGTTCTGCTCGGTAATGTAGCAGCCGTTTTCCCGTAGGAAACCGGTCACGGCATCTACCGTGCCGAGCCGCCCCGGACACTGGGCGGTCATAATCCAGCAGTCATTATTACGACTCATTTCTGTTCTCCGTCAGGGGATCGCGCCGATGCCGTACTCTTCTCCGGCGTCCAGCAGCCAGCGCCAGAGGTAATCCGCGAAGCTGCGTCTGACCACCAGTTCCCAGCGAACATCGTCGGGCCGGCGCAGTACCGCGGTGGTTTTGGCGAAGACGGTGGTCACCGCCTTGCCCGCAGGGAAATTGTCCGGGTGCACGTCGTAGACCACCGACTTCGTCAGCAGCTCGCGAACTTTTTCCCCCCGCAGTTCCAACAGCGTCTGGCCGCCGCTGACGTTGGTGATGGCGTAGTGGGCATCGCCCAGCGCCGCCCGCAGCCGGTTTTCCACCTCAAACTCGCTGCCTTCCGGCACGATCAGCAGCCATTCGTCCGGCGACAGCCACTGGGTGCTGATCTCGCCGCCGTTTTCACTGACCAGCCCCAGCGGCTGGCCCGGAAGCCCGATCCCCAGCACGTCGCGCAGCGCCTGATCGAGGACGATGGCGCCGCCGCGCAGAATCAGATGCCCGCAGAACGGCCGTTCCCGCAGCGTCACGCCGCTGCGCTCATCGGCCTCCGGGCGGCCCGTGTTGCGGTAAGACAACGCCAGCGGCGACTCGCGCGTCACCTGCGCCTCGGGGTGGCTGTTAAAGGTGCTTATCTTTACGGCATCAGACATTTTGGCGCTCTCCTTTGGGATCGACGAAGATCGGGCTGACAATTTCGGCCTCATGGACCTGGCCGTCGACCATCGGCAGCCAGACGGTATGGCCCATTTTCTGGTGGCCGTCTTTCACCACCGCCAGCGCGAAACCGCTGTCCAGGGTTGGGCTGTAGTAGCTGGAGGTGACGTGGCCCACCATCGGCATCGGGATCGGATGGTTGGGATCCAGTACAATCTGTGCGCCTTCTTCCAGCACCACTTTCGGATCTTTAGGCCGCAGGCCGACCAACTGCTTACGGTCGGTGCGCCGGGTATCGACGCGCGTCAGCGCCCGCTTGCCCACCCAGGAAAAGCTTTTGTCATAGCCTACGCACCACTGCATGCCGAGATCTTCCGGCGTCATGGAGCCGTCGGTGTCCTGGCCGGCGATAATAAAGCCTTTCTCGGCGCGCAGAACGTGCATCGTTTCGGTGCCGTAAGGCGTCAGGCCATACTTTTCTCCGTGCTCGAACAGCGCTTCCCAGACGTGGCGCGCGTAGTTGGCCTGCACGTTAACTTCATAGGCGAGTTCGCCGGTAAACGAGATGCGGAACACCCGCGCCGGAACGCCGGCCACCGTGCCGGCGCGCCAGTCCATAAACTTAAAGGCTTCGCGCGACAGATCGATATCGCACACTTCTTCCAGCAGGCGGCGGGATTCCGGCCCGGACAGGGAGAGAGTGGCCCAGTGGTCGGTCACCGAGGTGAAAAACACCTGCAGCTCCGGCCATTCGGTCTGGTGCCACAGCTCCAGCCACTCCAGCACTGCCGCCGCGCCGCCGGTGCTGGTGGTCATCAGGAAGTGGTTAGCCCCCAGGCAACTGGTGGTGCCGTCATCCATCACCATGCCGTCGTCCTTGCACATCAGGCCGTAGCGCACCCGGCCAAAGCCCAGCTTCGCCCACTTGTTGGTGTAGATACGCTCCAGGAAAGTACGGGCGTCCGGCCCCTGAATATCGATCTTGCCGAGGGTAGAGGCATCGAGGATCCCCACGCCGCTGCGTACGGCGCGGCACTCCCTGGCTACGGCTTCTTCCAGCGTTTCGCTGCGTCCGTTGACGCGCTGCGGGAAATACCACGGGCGCTTCCACTGGCCGACCTCTTCAAATTCCGCCCCCCGATCAAGATGCCACTGATGCAGCGCGGTATGGCGCTCCGGCTCGAACAGTTCGGCACAGTGGCGTCCCGCTACGGCGCCAAAGGCGACGGGCGTATAGTTGGGACGGAACACGGTGGTGCCGACTTCCGGGATGGTGCGCCCCAGACAGCGGGCGGCGATGGCCATGCCGTTGATATTGCCCAGTTTGCCCTGATCGGTGCCGAAACCCATCACGGTGTAGCGCTTGATATGTTCGATGGACTCAAAGCCTTCGCGTATCGCCAGCTCAATGGCGGCGGCGGTGACGTCATTTTGCAGGTCGACAAACTGCTTCGGCGCCCGCGAGGTGGGTCGATCGTGCGGCACCTGATAGAGCGCCAGCGCTGCGCCGTCGTTGCGGTTTGCCACTTCAGGCAGCGCAATTTCCACTGGCTCGCCGCCGGTTTCTGCGGCAGCCTGAGCACCCGCCGCCGCGCCGTCTTGCAGGACTTTTCCGGTAGCGAACGCGCCGGTCACTGCGCCGGCGGCGATCATACCGTCCACCTGCGGCGCGACAAATCCCGGCACCTCATCGCGCCAGACCGGCCGCGCGCCGGTGTGCACGGCCAGGTGAATCACCGGGCTGTAGCCGCCAGAACTTGCCACGGTATCGCACTCCAGGGTGTCCACCCGATCCACCACCCGGAAGCCGGCGTGGTCGATGCGGGCGACCCGCACGCGGTTAACTCTGGAGCCGCCCTGGGCCTCAATCACGGCGCTGCCGCTGATGATACGAATGCCTCTGGCGCGCGCCTGGGCCACCAGTTCGCCCTGCGGGTTATCTCTGGCATCGACAATCGCCGCCACTTCCCGGCCGCTGTCCAGCCAGTCCAGCGCGGCGCAGTAGGCGTGGTCGTTGCTGGTCGACAGCACCAGACGCTGGCCCGGCGCCACGCCGTAGCGGTGAATATAGGTGGAGAGGGCGCCGGCGATGAAGTTGCCCGGAATATCGTTGCCCGCGTAGACCAGCGGCCGCTCGTGGGCGCCGCTGGCCAGCACAATGCGTTTGGCCCGTACCCGGTGCAGGCGCAGACGCGCCTGATGGTCCGGCGCGGTTTCGTCCAGATGGTCGGTGCGTCGCTCCAGCAGGGTGACGAAGTTGTGGTCATGACGGCCGGTGGCGGTGGTGCGCGGCAGCAGCTGTACATTATCCAGCGCCGCCAGCGCGTTCAGGGTTTCCGCCACCCAGTGTGCGGCGTCGCGGCCGTTTAACGGCTCACGGCTGTCGAGCAGCGAACCGCCCATCTCTTCCTGCTCATCCGCCAGCATTACCCGTACGCCGCTGCGGCCGGCGGCCAGCGCCGCAGCCAGACCGGCCGGGCCGGCGCCGATGATCAGCACATCGCAGTGCTGGTTAAGATGATCGTAGCGATCCGGATCGCGCGCCACGGGGCTGCGTCCCAGTCCGGCGCCCTTGCGGATATACTTCTCCCAGGTCATCCACATCGAGGCCGGCTTCATAAAGGTCTTATAGTAAAAGCCGGGCGGCATAAAACGCCCGAGCATTTTACCCACGGCGCCCATCAGGTCGCGTTCGGTGCTGGGCCAGCCGTTGGTACTGCCCGCCGTCAGTCCGTCATACAGCGCCTGCTGGGTGGCGCGCACGTTCGGCACCTGGCTGGCTTCGCTGCTGCCCAATTGCACCACGGCATTGGGTTCTTCGGCGCCGGCGGCGACAATGCCGCGCGGGCGCCCGTACTTAAAGCTGCGGTTGACGATATCCACGCCGTTGGCCAGCAGCGCCGAGGCCAGGGTATCGCCGGCAAACCCCTGCAGGGTCTGGCCGTTAAAACGAAAACTCAGCGGTCGGCTGCGGTCAATACGGCCGCCGTCGGCCAGACGATTCACCTGTTTCATACGCCACCTCCGGCCTGGATCCGCTCATCAGGGGTCACGGTTTCAGTTTTGCTGTCGTCGCGGCGCGGCAGGGGCACCACATCGGCCCCGGCGCCGGTTTTCGGCTGTTCGCCAATCCGGTAGGTTTCCAGAATTTCGTAGCTCACCGTATTGCGCACCATGTTAAAGAATTTGCGGCAGCCGGCGGCATGCACCCAAAGTTCCCGGTGAATGCCGCGTGGGTTATCGCGGAAAAACAGATACTCTCCCCACTCTTCGTCGCTACAGGCGTCGGGATCCGCCGGGCGCACGATATGCGCCTGGCCTTTGGGGTGGAACTCTTCTTCTTCCCGGTGTTCGCCACACCAGGGGCACCAGATATGCAGCATCTTGCTTCCTCCTCTCAGTGGGCAACGCCGGCGGCGCCGTGTTCGTCCACCAATGCGCCGGTATTGAATCGATCGATCGAGAACGGGGCCGCCAGCGGGTGCGGCTTGCCTGCCGCCAGGCTGGCGGCGAAGACGTGGGCCGAACCCGGCGTGGCTTTAAAGCCGCCGGTTCCCCAGCCGCAGTTAAACCACAGCCCTTTGACTTTGGTGGCCGACAGAATCGGGCTGGCGTCCGGCGTGGTATCGACGATGCCGCCCCATTGCCGGTTCATGCGCACCCGCGAGAACGCCGGGAACATCTCGACGATCGCCTGCAGCGTATGCTCGATGGTGGAGTAACTGCCGCGCTGGCCGTAGCCGTTGTAGCCGTCGATACCGGCGCCGATCACCAGATCGCCTTTATCCGACTGGCTGATGTAGCCGTGCACGTGGTTTGACATCACCACGGTATCCAGCACCGGTTTCAGCGGTTCGGACACCAGCGCCTGCAGCGGGTGGGATTCCAGCGGCAGCTTCAGCCCGGCCATGCCGGCCAGCACCCCGGAGTTGCCCGCCGCCACGCAGCCGACGGTGCGGGCTTCGATATCGCCGCGGGTGGTGTGCACGCCGTAGACCTGGCCGTCACGCATCATAAAGCCGGTGACCTCGGTCTGCTGCAGGATATCCACCCCCAGGGCGTCCGCCGCGCGCGCAAAGCCCCAGGCGACCGCATCATGGCGCGCCACGCCGCCGCGAGGCTGCCAGGAGGCGCCCAGCACCGGATAGCGGGCGTTTTTCGAACAGTCGAGCATCGGCACCAAATCCTGCACCTGGCGGGCGTCCAGCACCTCGCCGTCGATGCCGTTCAGGCGGTTGGCGTTTACCCGGCGGCGGATGTCGCGCATATCCTGGAGGGTATGCCCCAGATTGAGCACGCCGCGTTGGGAGAACATCACGTTGTAGTTGAGATCCTGCGACAGGCCTTCCCACAGTTTCATTGAGTGTTCAAACAGCGCTGCGGCCTCGTCCCACAGATAGTTGGAGCGCACGATGGTGGTGTTACGGGCGGTATTGCCGCCCCCCAGCCAGCCTTTTTCCACCACCGCCACATTGGTGATGCCGAACTCTTTCGCCAGGTAGTAAGCGGTGCCCAACCCGTGGCCGCCGCCGCCGATGATAATTACGTCATAAGATTTCTTCGGCACGGGGCTGCGCCACATCCGCGGCCAGTCTTCATGGTGGTTGAGGCCATGGCGCAGCAGACTCAAACCTGAATAATGTTGCATAGCGTCTCTTCCTGTCTGTTAGGCGAAAGCGGGGCGGGGCAGCGTCATGCCCTGAGGGTCGCCGTAAACCGGGTAGCGGGCGCACAGCTCCGCCACGTTGGAGCGTACCCAGGCCTCGATATTGCTGCTCTCTTCGTGAGTGCCTTCTTTACCGCGAGCCAGGGTATCCAGAATGTCGCAGATCCAATGCGCCAGCATTTCGCACTCGCGCAGATCAAAGCCGCGGGTGGTGATCGCCGGGGTGCCGATACGCAGTCCCGATGTGACGAAGGGGCTGTGGGGATCGTTGGGCACGGCGTTTTTATTGACGGTGATATGGGCGCGCCCCAGCGCGGCATCCGCCTCTTTGCCGGTAATGCCCTGGCGAATCAGTGAGACCAGGAACAGATGGTTGTCGGTGCCGCCGGAGACCAGATCGTACCCGCGCCGGATGAACACCCCCGCCATCGCCCGGGCATTGTCGATAACCCGCGCCTGATAGCGGACAAACTCTTCGCTCATCGCTTCGCGCAGCGCCACCGCCTTGGCGGCGATCACGTGCATCAGCGGGCCGCCCTGCTGCCCGGGGAAGACTGCGGCATTCAGTTTTTTGTACAGCTCCTCATCGCCGCAGGCGGAGAGGATCATGCCGCCGCGCGGGCCGCGCAGCGTTTTATGGGTGGTGGTAGTGACCACGTGGGCGTGGGGCAGCGGGTTGGGGTAGCAGCGGGCCGCCACCAGCCCGGCGACGTGGGCCATGTCCACCAGCAGCCAGGCGCCGACTTCATCGGCGATCTCGCGGAAACGGCGCCAGTTCACCACCCGGGCGTAGGCGGAGAAACCGGCGATAATCAGCTTCGGCTGGTGTTCAAGCGCCAGTCTCCGCACCTCATCGTAATTGATCTCGCCGCTTTCCGGGTCGAGGCCATACTGCACCGCATTGTAGTGTTTGCCGGAAACGTTAGGCGCCGCGCCGTGGGTCAGGTGGCCGCCGTGGGCCAGGCTCATCCCCAGGATGGTGTCCCCCGGCTTCACCAGCGCCATAAACGCCGCAGCGTTCGCCTGAGCGCCGGAGTGCGGCTGCACGTTGGCGTAGTCGGCGCCGAACAGCAGACAGGCGCGCTCGATAGCCAGCCGCTCCACCACGTCGACGTGTTCACAGCCGCCGTAGTAGCGCTTGCCCGGATAACCTTCAGCATATTTGTTGGTTAACTGGCTTCCCTGAACCGCCATCACCTGAGAGCTGGCGTAGTTTTCGGAAGCGATCAGTTCGATATGGTTTTCCTGACGCACCATTTCGCCAACGACGGCGGCGAAGAGCTGCGGGTCGGTCTTGTTCAAATCATCGGCATTCATCTGCTTATCCTCAGGGTTAGCGCTGCGGCGGCACCATCCGCCTACCGTCAGCCAAGATAGATCGGGGCGTACCCCTGAAGATTGAACAGATGCGACAACTTTATGTCACAATCGCGACATATGTATTTAACTCACTGTTATTTATGCTTATTTGTTGGTAGCGTCGTTTTGTATTTTTGCGTTCAATCGCAAAACGGCCGCTGGCTCGTGGCGACGCTGAGCGCTTTCGGGCTGGCCGATATGCAGAAAGAAGGGATCGACCGCCTGTTCATGGCCGGTTTTGCGCGCCCGCGACGGAGAGTAGCCGAAGGTTTCACGGAACTGACGCGAAAAGTGAGCGGTATCGGAAAAGCCGCACTGCTCGCCGATATCGGTGACGGTGCGCGGGGTATAGTGCAGCAACCACAGGCCGTAGCGCAGTCGCAGGTTACGCATAAAGCGCTGCGGGGTGACGCCGAGTTCATCGCGAAACTTGCGCTCGATATTGCGCCGTGAAGTGCCTACCCGTCGTGCCAGATCGTCAATCGACAGCGATTCGCCCAGGTGCTGGGAAATAATATCGATTGCCCGGCGCAGCGCCCGATCCGCCACCCGTTCAAACACCACGGGCTGCGGCTGGGGATGCTCGCCGCGCCGCCCTTCGTCAATCAGCATAATATGCAGGCTTTTCATCGCCCAGGCGCGGCCCAGATGGCGTTCCACCAGATAAGCGGCCAGATCCGCCGCCGCGCTGCCGCCGGCGCAGGTGATCAGATCGCCGTCGTCGACGAACAGCCGGTCGGCCACCGGCGTCACCTGCGGAAAGCGCCGGGTCAGATCGCCATGGTGATACCAGCTGACGCAGCAGCGCCGCCCGGGCATCACGCCGGCCTGAATCAGCGCAAACACGCCGGTACAGACGCCCACCAGCGGCACGCTGGCTGCGGCGGCGCGGCGAATGTAGTCCAGCGCTACGCGGTCGGTGTGGTCTTGCGCATCCTGCACGCCGCCGATTACCACCAAATAGTCAAAGCGCGTCGGATCCGCAAAAGGCTGGCAGGGCGCAACGGCGGCGCCGCAGCTGGAGAGCGCCGGTTGGCCGTCGCCGGTCATAAAGGTCCAGTGGCAGCGCAGCTGGCGGCTGCGATCTCCCTCATCGGCGGCCAGCCGCAGACAATCGACGAAAGCGGCAAACGGCAGCAGCGTAAAGCGCTGCAGCAGAACGAAACCTACCGTTAGCAAGGGCGACGCATCGGTCATCAGAGATTCCTCGTGGGGGTAGCAGGCTGACTGCCACAGCTTAGCAAGGTAACGGCGGGGACGGTGACCGCATTGTGCCGCCGTCCTGGTATCGGCTCAGCACCACAGTGCCTCGACCGGCGTATCCGCAGAAAAATGGTGGGCGACCTGAGCCTGAAGCAATTCGGCGCAGGCCAGGGCGTCGGTGAGGGCATTGTGCGCCGGGTAGCGGGGCAGATTATAGCGGGTGCGGCTTTCGGGCAGGCGCAGCGAAACCCGCGGCCGGCGACTGAACAGCCGCGCCGCCAGGCTGACGGGGCGATGACGGTGCTGGCGCGCTTCCAGCGCCAGGGTATCGATACAGGGAAAGGTAATCCCTTCCCCGATGCGCCGCTGCAGGGCGGCATCGAGAAACTGCCGCTCGATGCCGCGGTGGTGTACCACCAGCACTTTACCGGCCATCAGTTCGAGCAGCG
This sequence comes from Serratia sp. JUb9, assembly GCF_014298095.1. Lineage (NCBI taxonomy): Bacteria > Pseudomonadati > Pseudomonadota > Gammaproteobacteria > Enterobacterales > Yersiniaceae > Serratia > Serratia sp. JUb9. The sequence goes on from NZ_CP060416.1 coordinate 1,685,699, forward strand.
TGATAAACAGCGCGTTCAGGTCCGGCGCCTTTTCCACTTCGGAATGGGTAATACCGTGGATCACCACCGACTCGTCGCGCAGCACCGCCCGTGGTTTCAGCAGCCAATGGCGGCCGTGCCGCAGGTGAATGCGCTGCAGCGTCATGGGCACCAGCCCGATGCTGACGATATCGTCGCGGCGGGCGTCGGTGCCGGTGGTTTCAAAATCCATCGCCAGCAGCGGCGCCTGGGCGATCGCCGTGTCGGGTGCTATGGCGCCAGCCTGGTAAAATGCCCGCAGCGCCGGATGACGCGCCTGGTGCGCCAGCTCAGCCATCCGCTCCGGCCATACCGGGGGGGCGCATTCGGCGATGGGTTGCCGCGACGTCGTGTTGAACGGGTGCTTGCCGATATAGAACATGGCGACCTCAGCGTATTCGTCCGGCCTGATAGCGGTATTTCAGGAATTTCTGGGCATTGCTCAGGATCTGGAAGGCATCCTTGAGGTTTTTGCGTTCGAAATCCGACAGGTTTTCCGGCTCGATATTGTTATCCGGCTGGCGTTCGGCATCCAGATCCAGCGCCTGATGGCGGATGCGCACCATCGAGATAAACTCCAGCGCGTCACGCAGATCCTGGCCGCGCCCGTGCGGCAGAATATCCGCCTCGATAATCTCCTGCAGGCGTTCAAAGGAGTTACGGGCGCGGGAGCCGATCGCCAGCGCATGCACGCGGATCAGATCCGCCAGCGGGGCGGTGCCGCGCCGTTTCATATTGATGGAGCGGCTGTGCTGGCCGGAAGGCTCCATCACAAACCCCTTAAAAAAGCCGAGCGGCGGCGTGCGCAGCAGCGCGTTGCGCGCCATGCAGGCCAGAAAGCGGGCGTTATGGCGCGTCTGCTGCGTAATGCTCTGATTCAGATGTTCCGCCCACTCGGTGTTGCCCCAGACGCCGTCGAGGTCGAAAAAGATAGCGCTGTCGAGCAGAGTTTGCGGCGTGGGTTTGCCGATCCAGTCGGCGAAGTAGCGCTCCCACACGGCGAGCGGCTGGCGCCATTTGGCGGTGGTGGCCATAATTCCGCCGCTGCAGTAGCGGTAGCCGCAGGCCGCCAGGCCGTCGCTGACGAAGGTCGCCAGCTCAAGGAACCAGCCGTCGTGGCGTAGCGGATCGAAACTGTTGTCGAGCACCAGCGCATTGTCCTGGTCGGTGACGATCAGCTGCTCCTGACGCGCCATCGATCCCAGCGCCAGAAAACAGTAGGGCACCGGCGGCGGCCCCAGCTGCTGTTCCGCCAGCTCCAGCAGGCGCTGGGTAAAACTGCGGCCGATGACCGCCATGGCGCTGCCGATCATCTTCGAGTTGGCGTCTTCACGCACGATGCGCCTGAAGCAGGCGCGCACTTCGCCGCTCAGGGCGCTCAGTTCGGCGACGCTGTTGGCGTGGAAGATGCGGCTGACTACGAACAGGCTGTTCTGAGATTCATAGCGCAGGATATCCGACTGCGATATCACGCCGATGGGCTGACCCTGTCTGAGCACCGGCAGATGATGCACATTGTGACGCATCATGGTCAGCATGGCTTCGAACACCATCTGATGATGTTCGCCGTAAATCAGCTCTGGCGTCATGATCTCGCTGACCGGCGTATCAACGCTCAACCCTTTGGCGACGACCCGGGTGCGCAGGTCGCGGTCGGTGAGCATGCCGGCCATACGGGCGGCGTTGCCCATTGCGCCCTCCGGCACGCCGGGGTGCATCACCAGTAACGAAGAGACCCCTTCCGTGCTCATTGTGATGGCGGCCTCGCGCACGGTGCCGGAGGTTTCGATGGTGACCGGCTGACGGCCAATCAGCGTATCGATGCTTGAGGTGAGCAGTTCGTTGGCGTCCTCGGTGCGAGCCACGGTGTGGCGCAGCCGGGTGCGGTCTTCCACCTCCACGATGTCGGCGAATGCCTCATACTGCGCAAACAGCTGGTGGAATACCGGCGCGGGTATCAGCCAGGCCAGCGTGTCTTCCAGTGCGGTCACCGGAAAGCGCACGCTGCTTTCGCGCAGCAGGCCGAACTGGCCGAAATATCCTCCCGCGCTGAGGCGATTGTAGAGATCGCCGTTGCGTCGGTAGACCTCGACGGCGCCGCTGCGGAGCACATACCAGGCGTCCACCTGCTGGCCGAAGGACAATATGTGGCTGCCCGCCTTGAAGTAGCTGACTTCGATATTGGTGGCCGCCAGAGCCAGCGCTTCAACGGGCAGCGCGTCGAAGGGCGGATAGCGCCGCAGAAAGTCGATCATGTCCTGATGTTCGGCCTGCATGGTGACCTCCGTGGCAGCCGGAATACTGGAACGGCTCAGCTGCGTTCCGCGCTGGCGTTAGTACGCAGCCGAGGTTCCGTTGCCAGACCTTTCAGCACCGAGACCGCCGCAATCAGCAGCACGATGGCGAACGGCAGCCCGGTGGTCAGCACCATGGTCTGCAGCGCCACCAGTCCGCCGCCCAGCAGCAGCGCTATCGCGACGACGCCCTGGAAGCTGCACCAGAACACTCGCTGCGGCGTGGGCGCGTTGACTTTTCCGCCCGCCGAGATGATATCGATCACCAGCGAGCCGGAGTCCGACGAGGTGACGAAAAACACCACCACCAGCAGAATGCCGATCAGTGAAGTAATCTGCGCCAGCGGCAGCGTGTCGAGCATGGTAAACAGCTGCAGCGGCAGTTCCGCTTCGGCAACGGCCTTGTGTCCCAGGTCAAAAAACTGATGGATGGCGGTATTGCCGAGGATGGTCATCCACATCACACAGGCCAGCGACGGGACAATCAGCACCGAGATAATAAATTCGCGCACGGTCCGGCCACGGGAAACGCGGGCGATAAACATGCCGACAAACGGCGACCAGGAGATCCACCAGGCCCAGTAGAAGGCGGTCCAGCTGGCGACGAAGTTGCCGTCTTCACGGCCGAAGGGGTTGGAGAGCGCCGGCAGGTACTGCAGGTAGGAGGCCAGATTAGAGAAGAAGCCGGTCAGCAGCGCCAGGGTCGGGCCGACGATGATAACGAACAGCAGCAGCAGCGCCGCCAGCATCATATTGATTTCCGACAGGCGGCGTACGCCTTTCTCCAGCCCCGCCACCACCGACAGCAGGGTAATGGCGGTAATGCCGATCACCAACAGGATCTGCGTGGTTTCGCCCATCGGGATGCCGAACAGGTAGTTCAGCCCGGAAGCGGCCTGGGAAGCGCCCAGTCCCAGCGAGGTCGCCAGGCCAAACAGCGTGGCCAGCACCGCCAGAATATCGATGATATGCCCGGGCCAGCCCCAGACCGCATCCCCCAGCAGCGGATAGAACACCGAGCGCATGGTCAGAGGCAGCCCTTTGTTAAAGGAGAACAGCGCCAGCCCCAGCGCCAGCATCGCATAGATGGCCCAGGGGTGCAGCGCCCAGTGGAAGATGGTGGTGGCCATCGCCAGTTGGCGGGCGGCATCCGGGTCGCCCGCGGCGGCGGCCAGCGGCGCGGTGTCGCTGCGTACGCCGTTTTCGATACTGACGCCGCCAAGCGCGCTGGAGAAGTGCGACAGCGGTTCCGAAACGCCGTAGAACATCAGGCCAATCCCCATACCGGCGGCGAACAGCATGGAGAACCAGGCCAGATAGTTGTAGTCCGGTCTGGCCAGGGTGCCGCCCAGCCGCACCTTGCCGAGCGGGGAAAACACCAGCACCAGACAGAGAATCACGAAGATATTGCCGACGCTCAGAAAGAACCAGCTCAGGTTGGTGGTCAGCCATTTAAGCACGCTGCTGAAGATGGGTTCCATCTGGCTGTGAAACGCCAGCGTCAAGACGACAAAGATAACGATCGCCACTCCGGAGATGACGAAGACGCGGTTATGAATATCCAGCCCGAAAGGGCCGACGCTGACCACGATATTGTCCTGGCCCACCTGATAGTCGGTATCGTACGGGTTAACCTCACCATCGGGTACCATCGGATCTTTTGAATCCGGCATAGTGATTCCTCCTAGGGAATGGTTGGTGATTGCCTGAACTCTGCGTGGGGCTGGACACGGCCTCTGGTTAGTCAGCCCGTCCAAGACGGATGATAGCGACGGGATGGCGGTGTGAAATGCCTGTCAACGTCTTGACGGGGTCGATTTGCGACATGCGGCTCAGACGAGGAGCGGCGGTGATTTTCGGTCGGTGTGACGCTTGAAAACGTCGTGAATCGGCATTTCCTGACCTGCGTCCGCAGCGATAATGGACGCTGACATTTCAGGCTCTCGGGAGAAGGTAATGAGTATCAGCGTCTTTGATCTGTTCAAGATTGGGGTCGGCCCCTCCAGTTCACATACCGTAGGGCCGATGCGTGCCGCGCAGCGCTTTGTCCGGCAGTTAAGCGAGCAGGGCGTGCGGGATGCGGTGACGCGCGTCAGGGTGGCGTTGTTTGGCTCCCTGAGCGCCACCGGCGTGGGGCACGGTACCGATAAGGCGACGCTGATGGGGCTGATGGGCGAGTCGCCGGAAACGGTCGATCCCCGCACTATCGACCCCGCGATCCGAGCGGTGTGCGAAACCGGCTTTCTGACCCTGGCCGGCGGGGCTGGCGTGGAGTTTGACTGGAACCGCGATCTGCATTTCGTTGATGAAGTGCTGGCATATCATCCCAACGCCATGCGTTTGACCGCCTTCAACTCGCAGGGCGTGGCGTATGAGAACACCTACTATTCGGTAGGGGGCGGTTTTGTGCTGGATGAGAGCGAGGCCACCGCGAGCGCGCATCTGGTGCCGCAGGTGGAACTGCCTTACGACTTTAACACCTGCGCGGAACTGCTGGCGCACTGCCGGCGGCAGGGGTTAAGAATCAGTGAGCTGATGCTGGAAAATGAAAAGGTATGGCGCGATGAAGCCGAAATCCGCGCCGGTATCGCCGCCCTCTGGCAGGCGATGCAGGATTGTATTGCCCAGGGGCTGGAGAATGAGGGCGTCCTGCCGGGCGGGCTGAACGTCAAGCGCCGTGCTCCCGGGCTGTATCGTTCCCTGCAGCGGGCGACAGGGGCGAATGTGATTGGCACCACGCTGTCGGCGATGGACTGGGTCAATCTCTATGCGCTGGCGGTCAATGAGGAGAACGCCGCAGGGGGGCGTATGGTGACAGCGCCCACCAACGGTGCGGCCGGTATCGTGCCGGCGGTGTTGATGTATTACATGCGCTTCAGCGAGCAGACGCGGGAGCAGGACGTGGTGGACTTTCTGCTGGCAGCGGCGGCGGTAGGGGCGCTGTGTAAGAAAAATGCCTCGATTTCCGGCGCAGAGGTGGGCTGCCAGGGCGAGGTCGGCTCAGCCTGCGCCATGGCCGCCGCCGGGCTGACCGAGGTGCTGGGCGGTACGCCGGAGCAGGTGGAAAATGCGGCGGAGATTGCGCTGGAGCATAACCTGGGGCTGACCTGCGATCCGGTGGCCGGGTTGGTGCAGGTGCCCTGCATTGAGCGCAATGCCATCGCCGCGATGAAAGCGATCAACGCCGCGCAGATGGCGCTGCGGGGAGACGGACAGCACTTTGTTTCGCTCGATAAAGTGATCCGCACCATGCGCGATACCGGACGGGATATGCAGGACAAGTATAAGGAGACGTCGCGCGGCGGTCTGGCGGTGAACGCGATAGAGTGCTGAAGGTTGCCTGATGTCTGCCCGTTTATTGGGCAGATGCACCAAAAAAGCATGGGGTGGCAGGGGATTACCCCGGCCTTATCCGATCAGCATAAACCGTGCCACCTCTGTTTTTTTAATCGCAACAGCGGCGCTAAATCACTATCGATGAATGATTATCGAGATATTGCGCATACATTTTAAATGTAAAAAGGAAGTGGCACATTTGTTGCCTTATTGTTTTCTGTGGAAGTGAAGAAGTATCAGACCCGTTTGTTCCCTCTCCTGACGAGAGACCACAGAGGCAAGAGCATATGTCTGAAACAAATGCATCATCCCGGGATTCTATCAATAACAATAAGACGCATACCGTTGGTTTTTTACTGGTGAACAATTTCACCATGATGGCGCTGGCGACGGCGGTTGAGCCGCTGCGCATGGCGAACCAGTTAAGCGGCCGCGAGCTGTATGACTGGCATACCATCAGCGAGGATGGCGGCGTGGTGATGGCCAGCGACGGCATTCACATTACGCCGGATTGCTCCATGGCCGATTCCAGCGCGCTGGATGTGCTGATCGTGGTCGGCGGCGTCAATATTACCCGCAGCTACAGCCGACGACAGGTGAGCTGGCTGCAGGCGATGGCGCGCAAGCAAATTCTGATTGGCGGCGTCTGTACCGGCCCTTATCTGCTGGCGGAAGCCGGGCTGCTGGACGGTTACCACTGCAGCGCGCATTGGGAGTGTATCGCCTCGATGCAGGAAGCCTATCCCAAAGTGCGATGTACCAATCAATTGTTCGTTATCGAGCGCGACCGCATGACCTGCAGCGGCGGCACGGTGCCGATGGATATGATGCTCAGCATGATCAAGCGCGATTTTGGCTATCAGCTGACGGCGGCGATCTCGGAGATGTTTATCTGCGATCGGGTGCGCAACGAGTCGGACTACCAGCGCATCCCGCTGCGCCACGTTCTGGGGACCGCGCAGCCGAACCTGGTGGAGGCGGTGTCGCTGATGGAGGCCAATATCGAAGAGCCGATCGATCTGGACGAGCTGGCCACCTATGTGGGGCTGTCCCGGCGCCAGCTTGAACGTCTGTTTCAGAAGTATCTGCAATGCTCGCCCTCCCGTTACTATATGAAACTCCGCCTGTTCCGGGCGCGGCAACTGCTGAAGCAGACTTCGATGTCGATTATCGAAATCGCGCTGGCCTGCGGTTTTGTCTCGACGCCGCACTTTAGCAAATGCTACCGCGAGCATATTGGCATTCCGCCGCGCGAGGAGCGACGCGGTATACGCAGCCAGGTGCTGAGCGAAACCCTGCCGCAGTTGGTGACCACTGCGCTGCCCGGCCTGAACGGCAAGAAGGAGCGCGTGGCGTCGGCGGTGGCGGTGCGCGCCCTGAGCGAGGCTCGCTTTGAGCCGACCTACGGTTCGGTGACGCTGGGTTGGAGCTCGCCGCCCTGAAGTGCTGAACATCATGCTTATTCTGCTGCCGCCTGCCCGCAACGGGCGGGCGGCGGCTATGTAGCCCAGTCTTCCAGCATGTGGGCGTGGCCTATGGCTCGACGCGTCCTCCACGTTCCGTCATAACGTCCGCATCTGCTTTCTCTTCCTACAGGAACGAACCCCAGCTCGGCTTTACCGGCCGCAGGATGATGGCGTCGCCTTCGCGGGCGATCTCCGGTTCATTGACACCCTCAAAATCCAGATAGCTCGGCGCCGGCTGCGCTCTGGGTCAGTCAGGTGACGTTTTCAGAACACTTTCTTTGTGGGGTTAACCCTATGCTGTCGAACATCAGGGCCGCTCTGGCCGTTACAGACAGGGGGTGAAAAGATGGACGCAGAACAGTTGCACAACGACGCCATTATTATCGATGGTCTGGTGATTGCGAAGTGGGATCGCGAGCTGTTTGAGGATATGCGGCGCGGCGGCCTGACCGCGGCGAACTGTACGGTGTCGGTCTGGGAAGGGTTTCAGAGCACCGTGGACAATATCGTCGCGATGAACGCGCTGCTCGAGCAGAATTCGGATCTGGTGATAAAGGTGCGCACCACCGACGATATTCGCCGCGCCAAAGCGGCGGGCAAGACCGGCGTGCTGATGGGGTTCCAGAATGCTAATGCCTTTGAGGATCAGCTCGGCTACGTGCAGATATTCAAGGATCTTGGCGTTGGGGTGGTGCAGATGGCCTACAACACCCAGAACCTGGTGGGCACCGGCTGCTATGAGCGCGACGGCGGGCTGTCCGGCTATGGTCGGGAAGTGGTGGCGGAAATGAACCGCGCCGGCGTCATGTGCGATCTCTCCCACGTCGGCGCCAAAACCTCTGAAGAGGTGATTCTGGCGTCGGAAAAGCCGGTCTGCTATTCGCACTGTCTGCCTTCCGGCCTGAAGGATCATCCGCGCAATAAGTCCGATGCGGAGCTGAAGTTTATTGCCGATCACGGGGGCTTTGTCGGCGTCACCATGTTTACGCCGTTCCTGAAAAACGGCATTCACTCCACCATCGACGACTATGTCGAGGCCATCGAATACATCTTCAACCTGGTGGGAGAAGATCAGATCGGTATCGGCACCGACTTCACCCAGGGCCAGGATCAGGCCTTTTTCGAGTGGCTTACCCATGACAAAGGTTACGCCCGCCATCTGACCAGCTTCGGCAAGATCATCAACCCTGAAGGGATCCGCACCCTCGGTGAATTCCCCAATCTGACCGAGGCCCTGCTGCGTCACGGATTCAGCGAACATCAAGTGCGCAAGATTATGGGCGAGAACTGGGTCCGCGTTCTGGCTGAGGTATGGGGCGAATAACCGCCAAGATGAAGATTGTCCGGGAGAAACCATGAGCTCACATGCACCTGAACTGCCGATTGCGGTGGACGATGAAACCGGCGTCTGGACCAGCGATGCGCTGCCGATGCTGTACGTACCGCGTCACTTTTTCGTCAACAACCATATGGCGATTGAAGAAGAGATTGGCGCAGAACGCTATGCGGCGATCCTGTATAAGGCGGGTTACAAATCCGCCTACTACTGGTGTGAAAAGGAGGCGGAAGCCCACGGCATCAGCGGCGCTGCGGTGTTTGAGCACTATATGAAACGGCTCTCCCAGCGCGGCTGGGGGCTGTTTATCATCGAGGCGCTCAATCTGGAGCAGGGCACGGCCCGTATCCGTCTGGAACACTCCGCGTTTGTTTATCAGTACGGCAAGGTCAACCGCAAAGTCGATTACATGTTTACCGGCTGGTTCGCCGGCGCCATGGATCAGGTAGCCCAGAGCCTGGGCTATGCGGTCAGAACCCGGGCGGTCCAGACCCGGAGCGCTGCCGAAGAGGGAAGTGACTACGGCGTGTTTGAGGTAACGCCGCTGTAATACGCGATGGCCGCCTGCGGGCGGCCTGGGTTTAAGCATTGAATCAGGGTGTTGCCATGTCCCAGTTTGATCTCCTGTTCCAGCCGTTGAATATCAATAAGCTGACCATCCGTAACCGCATCGTCAGTACCGCCCACGCCGAGGTGTATGCCACCGACGGCGGCATGACCACCGATCGCTATGTCAAATATTACGAAGAGAAAGCGAAAGGAGGCTGCGGCCTCTGTATCTGCGGCGGCTCCAGCGTGGTGTCGATCGACAGCCCGCAGAGCTGGTGGAGTTCGGTGAACCTGTCGACCGACCGCATCATCCCTCATTTCCAGAACCTGGCCGATGCGGTGCACAAACACGGCGGCAGGATCATGATCCAGATTTCCCATATGGGGCGTCGCTCACGCTGGGACGGTGAAAACTGGCCCAACCTGATGTCGCCGTCGGGCATTCGCGAGCCGGTGCACCGCGCGACCTGCAAAACCATCGAGGTGGAAGAGATCCGGCGGGTGATCGGCGATTTCGCCCGGGCGGCGGTGCGCGCCAAAGAGGGCGGCCTCGACGGCGTGGAGCTTTCCGCCGTGCATCAGCACATGATCGATCAGTTCTGGTCGCCGCGGGTCAACAAGCGTACCGACGAGTGGGGCGGCAGCTTTGAAAACCGCATGCGTTTCGGTATGGAAGTGCTGAAGGCGGTGCGCGAAGCGGTAGGCCCGGATTTTGTGGTGGGCATGCGCATCACCGGTGATGAGTTCCACCCTGACGGCCTGAGCCATGAGGATATGAAGCAGATCGCTGCCTACTACGACGGAACCGGCATGGTGGACTACTTTGGCGTGGTCGGCTCGGGCTGCGATACCCATAACACGCTGGCCAACGTTATTCCGAATATGAGCTACCCGCCGGAGCCGTTCCTGCACCTGGCGGCCGGGATCAAAGACGTGGTGTCGGTGCCGGTGATCCACGCTCAGAACATCAAGGATCCGAACCAGGCGCAGCGCATTCTGGAGCAGGGCTATGTTGATTTTGTCGGCATGACCCGGGCCCATATCGCCGATCCGCACCTGATCGCCAAGATCAAACTGAATCAGGTTGACCAGATTCGCCAGTGCGTGGGCGCCAATTACTGCATCGACCGCCAGTATATGGGGCTGGACGTGCTGTGCATCCAGAACGCGGCGACCTCGCGCGAGTATATGGGGCTGCCGCATAGTATTACCAAGAGCGACGGCCCGCAGCGCAAGGTGGTGGTGGTCGGCGGCGGTCCCGGCGGGATGGAGGCGGCGCGGGTGGCGGCCGAGCGCGGTCATCAGGTCACGCTGCTGGAACGCGGCGCGGAGCTGGGCGGGCAGATATCGATCGCCGCCAGAGCGCCGCAGCGCGATCAGATGGCGGGTATTACCCGCTGGCTGGCGATGGAGCTGCAGCGGCTGGGAGTGGCGATTCAGTTGAATACCGAAGCGGATGCCGCCACGGTGCGCGATCTGCGGCCGGATGTCTGCATTCTGGCGACCGGCGGTCGTCCGTTCCTGGAGCAAAACCCGGAGTGGGGCGCGGACGACGGGCGGGTGGTGTCCAGCTGGGACATCCTGACCGGCGCCGTCGAGCCGGGTAAAAACGTGCTGATTTACGACACCATCTGTGAATTCACCGGCATGTCGACCGCCGACTACCTGACCGCCAAAGGGGCGCTGGTGGAACTGGTGACCGATGATATCAAGCCCGGCGTCGGCATCGGCGGCACCACCTTCCCGACCTATTATCGCAGCCTGTATGAAAAGGCGGTGATCATGACCTCGGATCTAGCGCTGGAGGCGGTATACCGCGAAGGCGACAAGCTGGTGGCGGTGCTGGAAAACGAGTACACCGGCCAGAAAGAGGAGCGGGTGGTGGACCAGGTGGTGGTCGAAAACGGCACCCGGCCAAACGAAGAGCTGTACTACCAGCTGAAGGCGGAATCGCGCAATCAGGGGCAGATCGATAACGAGGCGCTGTTTGCCGCTCAGGCGCAGCCGGTACTGGCAGAGACGGGCGAGGGCATGATCCTCTGGCGGCTGGGGGACTGTGTGTCGCAGCGCAATGTCCATGCGGCGATCTACGACGCACTGCGCCTGTGCAAGGATCTGTAACCCAACGCCCACCCGGCTTATTGCGAGAGAGGACACCATGATACTCGACAGATTACTCCCCGTGTTGCTGGTGATGGCATTGCTGCTGGCGGCGGTCGGTATGATCCGGCGGATCCGCCTCTGGCGCGCCGGCCGGCCGGAAAAAGTGGCCCTGCTGGCCGGGCTGATGGCGATGCCGCGCCGCTATCTGGTGGATCTGCACCATGTGGTGGCGCGGGATAAGGTGATGTCGAACACCCACGTGGCGACCGCGGGCGGCTTTGTGCTGTCGATGCTTTTGATCCTGGCGGTTCACCTGTTCGGCATCCATAGCCGTTGGCTGGCTGGCGCGCTGTTAGGTGCGTTGGCGCTGATGCTGACCGGGGCGCTGTTTGTCTATCGCCGCCGTCGCCATCCGCCGGCGCGGCTGTCGAAGGGGCCGTGGATGCGGCTGCCGAAAAGCCTGCTGGTCTTCGCGGCCAGCTTTTTTATCGCCACGCTGCCCGCGGCGGGCATCCTGCCTGAAGGCAGCGGCGGCTGGCTCTTGGCGGCGCTGCTGGCCGGCGGGATCGTCTGGGGGCTGGGGGAACTGCTGTTCGGCATGGCCTGGGGCGGGCCGATGAAGCACGCTTTTGCCGGCGCGCTGCACCTGGCATTTCACCGGCGGCCGGAGCGCTTTGGCGGCGGACGTTCCACCGCGCTGAAAGCGGTGGATTTGGCTGCGCCGAAGCTGGGGGTGGAGAAGCCCGCCGATTTTACCTGGAACCAGCTGCTCGGTTTCGACGCCTGTGTGCAGTGCGGCCGCTGTGAGGCGGTGTGTCCGGCGTTTGCCGCCGGGCAGCCGCTGAACCCCAAGAAACTGATTCAGGACATGGTGGTTGGCCTGGCCGGCGGCTCGGACGCCCGCTTTGCCGGCAGCCCCTACCCGGGCATCGAGGTCGGCAAGGCGTGCGGCGCTCCGCATCAGCCTATCGTCTCCGGGCTGATCAGTCCGGAGACGCTGTGGTCCTGCACCACCTGCCGCGCCTGCGTTGAGGAGTGCCCGATGATGATCGAGCACGTGGACGCCATCGTTGATATGCGCCGCTTCCTGACGCTGGAGAAAGGCAGCACCCCGAATAAGGGGGCCGAAGTGCTGGATAACCTGATCGTGACCGACAACCCGAACGGTTTTAACCCGCGCAGCCGCACCCACTGGGCGGCGGATCAGAACCTGCGGGTGATGAAAGAGGTGAAGCAGGCGGACGTGCTGTTCTGGGTCTCCGACGGCGCATTCGATATGCGCAGCCAGCGCATTCTGCGCGCCTTTGTGAAGATCCTGAAGGCGGCGGGAGTGGACTTTGCCGTGCTGGGGGACGAAGAACTGGACTGCGGCGACGTGGCGCGCCGTCTGGGGGATGACGCCACCTTCCAACGGCTGGCGAAGCGTAATCTCGCCACCCTGGGCAAATACCGCTTCAACCGCATCGTCACCACCGATCCGCACGCTTTTCACTGCCTGCGCAATGAGTACCCGGAATTCAGCCCCGAAGGCGAGAAGCCGGATTACGAAGTGCTGCACCATACCACCTTTATCAATGAGCTGGTGAAGGCGCAGCTGCTGACCCTGAATGACTACAAGGGCGGCAGCGTGACCTGGCACGACCCCTGCTATCTGGGGCGCTATAACGGCGAATATGAAGCCCCCCGCGAGCTGCTGGCGGAACTGGGTATTCAGCCGGCCGAGATGGAACGTTCCGGCTTTCGTTCCCGCTGCTGCGGCGGTGGCGGCGGCGCGCCGATTACCGATATCCCCGGCGAGAGGCGGATTGCCGATATGCGCATGGAGGATGCCCGCGCCACCGGCGCCGAACTGGTCGCCGTAGGCTGTCAGCAGTGCACCGCGATGCTTGAAGGCGTGGTGGAGCCGCGTCCGGTGGTGAAGGATATTGCCGAACTGGTGGCCGAGGCGCTGGTGGAGCCGAGCGCACCGCCGGCGGCCAGGCGCAAGAGTGAACAACCTGCGATGGAGGTAGCCTGATGAGCGAGATTCTGCGCAGAGACCCGCGCGCCGAATGGATTGCGCGCAACCGCCTGCACCCGCAGCATGCGGCCATGATGATGCCGGCGGGCGAATCACGTGGCCCGTCCGGGCTGATTCGCCGCAACCCGCACGCCGTAGGTTTTATCGGCCCGAACGGCCTCCGCCGCATTGACCGGATGAATGTCGGCGCGCCGGTCGGCCGCGCCGGGCCGCGGACGGTCAGCGCGCTGCAGACGACGGCGCTGCCGCTGCACCGGGTGGAGCAGGTGGAATACTACATTGCGGTAGTGCCCGATATGGTGGGTGGCCGGCTGAGCGATCACGACCGGGATGTGTTGGGTCAGGCCCATGCGCTGATTCGCGAAATCGGCGGCGCCGGAGCGGTGCTGGCCGTGGTGTTCGGCGATCACCGCGAACAGGCGTTTGATACCGCCGGCGTCGACCGGCTGTTGGAACTGAACGGCGACGGCTATCAGGCGTATGCGCCGGAGCTGCGGGTCGCCGCCCTGAACGAGGTCGACAGCCAGTTTGCACCACGTCACTGGCTGCTGCCGGACAGCGTAGCCGGCGGCTTTGAGCTGGGATGCCGGCTGGCGGCGCGTCTTGGCGAACGGCCGGCGACGCAGGCCTGGCGGGTTGATGCCGCACAGAGCGTCTGCCGCGGCGCCGGCGGCAGCACCGATATTATCCGCGCCACGCCGCGTATGCTGCTGCTGGCATCGGAGTGCGCCGAACCGGTTGACGAAACCCGCCACGAGGCATTGCCGGTGCAGTTGCACCAGACGGTAAGCGTGGCGGCGCGCATTCGTGATGACGGGCAGGTGGCGGTGGATCCCAACGCGGTGGCGCTGGCAGAGGCGGAGTTTATCCTTTCGGCGGGCAACGGCGTGCAGGACTGGACGCTGTTTCACCAGTGCGCCGAAGCGCTCGGCGCGACGGAAGGCGCCAGCCGGGTGGCGGTGGACGATGGCCATATGCCGCGCCAGCGTCAGGTTGGCGCTACCGGCACCTGGGTCACCGCCCGGGTTTATGTGGCGGTGGGCATTTCCGGCGCCATTCAGCATTTGCAGGGCATCGGGCAGTGCGACAAGGTGATCGCCATTAACACCGATGCCGGCTGCGATATGGTAAAGCGCGCCGCGCTCAGCGTGATTGGCGACAGCAGCGAGATTATGGCCCAGCTGATCCGGCTGGTCAGGGAGCACCATCAGGGGGAGTTTGAACATGCAGCCTGAAAAGCATCATGCAGACCTGCGCGTGACCGCGCTGGTATCGATTGGCAAGCACCCCGGCTCTGCGCGCGAGCGCCGCGCCGGGCAGGACGCCCGGGCCGTCGAGCTGGGGATGACGCTGGCGTCTGACGGGCTGGAGGTGCTTCATGCGGGCGATCCTCATGCCGAGGCGCTGCGCAGCTATGCAGGGATGGGGCTGGACGTCCTGCGGGTTCTGGATCAGGAGGAGAATGCGGATGTGGTGCCAGCGCTGTGCCGTTATCTGAGCCAGGACAAACCGGATATTATCCTGACCGGCGTACGGGCCGAGAGCGGCGAATCGTCCGGTATGCTGCCTTACCTGCTGGGGGAGGCGCTGGGCATGCCGGTGGTGACCGGCATTGCCGATATTGTCGCTGTCGATGGCGGCGAGGCGCAGCTGCTGCAGGCGTTGCCGCGCGGCCAGCGCCGGGCGCTCAGGGTGCCGCTGCCGTTTATCGCCAGCGTTGATATGGCGGCGCCGGCGCCGCGCCAGAGCGCATTTGGCCCCGCCAGCCGGGCGCGGCTGGAAAGCACGCCGGCAGGCATTGCCTGTCCCGATGAGGTCAGAGCGCAGTGGAGCGAAGCGCCGGCCCGCAAGCGGCCGAAGCGCCTGCAGGTGGTGAAGGCGAAAACCGCCGCCGATCGTTTCAAGGCGGCGACCGCGAAGTCGCAGGGCGACGGCGGCCGTATCCTGCGCGATAAGCCGGCGCCTGAGATGGCGCAGGCGATATTCGATCTGCTGTTGGAGGAAGGCGTGGTGCGCGGCGGCCGGTGAGGCGTGTTGTTCAGGTTGTTTTTTATACCAAGAAAAGATCGTACCGTTGCCCGGCCCTCTCAGGCGAGAGGGCCGGGGCAAAGGGGAATCAGCCATATTGTCGTTCGACGTCGGGCACGCCGATCGGGTAGTGCTCGCTGTTATCCGTCTCGCCCAGATTTTTCAGCACGGTATCGCTGTACCACTCCAGGAAGTTGATCACGCCGAACTCGTAGGTTTCGGAGTAAGGACCGGGCTGATAGCCGATGGAGTTAATGCCGCGCTGGTTCTCTTCACCCAGAACGCGATCCTGATCGTTGGTGGCATCCCAGACCTGGCGCAGGCGCTCCGGATCGTAATCGACGCCCGGCACCGCATCCTTATGCACAAACCATTTGGTGGTCACCAGTGACTCCTGGGCCGAGATCGGCAGCACCCGGAACACGATAAAGTGATCGCTCTGCATGTGGTTCCAGGAGTTGGGCAGGTGCAGGATGCGCATCGATCCCAACTGGCGGCTCTGAATGCGGCCGAGCAGTTTGGTGCAGCCTTCGCTGCCGTCGATGGTCATCACGTTGGCCCCCGGTTTCAGCGGCATACGCACGATGCGGTTGCGCTGGCCAAAGCTTTGGTGGCGATGCGGGATCCCTTCCTGATCCCACCGTTCGGCCTGCTGGTTGTAGTAGTCGATAAACTCCGGCGTGGCGCGCGGATCGTTGGTGTCGTCCCACTCCAGCAGGGTGTTGAGCAGTTCCGGGTGGCTGCCTGCGCAGTGGTAGCATTCGCGGTTATTTTCCAGCACCAGCTTCCAGTTGGCCTTTTCATACATCTCGGATTCGGTCGCCAGCTTGGTGTTCTCCACGTCGTACGGCGCCATATATTCTTCGAGCGTCGCCAGGAAGTCATCGAAGTCGGATTCCGGCTGCTGCTCCGCGATGCAGACAAAGATAAAACCACCGGCGGTGCGGCAAAACGCCGGCTTCAGGCCGTGCTGACGCGGCTCGAAGCCGTCCCCCATATGGGTGCCGGCAAACAGCAGGTTGCCCTTCAGATCGTAGGTCCACTGGTGGTACGGGCAGACCAGGTTCGCTACCTTGCCGCGTGGCTGCTGACAGATGCGCGAGCCGCGGTGGCGGCAGGTATTGTGGAAAGCGTTGACCGCGCCGTCGGCGTCGCGCACCACCAGCACCGGGTTCTGGCCGATTTCAAGGGTGAAGTAGTCGCCCTTTTTCGGGATTTCGCTGGTCATGCCAACGAACAGCCACTCTTTCTGAAACACTTCCTCCATATCAATGCGGAATAGGGCCGGATCGTTATACAGCGGCTGCGGCAGCGAATAGTTCGGCTGGCGCCTTTTGAGCAAGTCGGCCATCTGTTCGCGCGCATCGGTAATGCTGGCGCAGGTGATATTCAGCAGATCGTTATGACTCATGATGTTGCTCTTCTCATTCAGATCAAAGTGTTTCGCGCCCGCGCGCGGACGCATCCTGGTTGCAACAACGCCCCGTTCCCGGTCACCCCATTGGAGAAATGGGTCACTGTTGGATCAGATGCTGCACCCGGTCGAGAATAAGGAATGTTCTGGCTGCGACATCGATCCCCTCCGTTAGAGACGTCGAGGGAAAGTATTGTTGTCCGGTGGTTTTTTCAGATATCTCGATGTCGTGAATAAGTAAATGGCAAAGGGGGGTTGAACTGAAAATTCAGTCCGTATTGCGGCCGCGCCGAATCATCGCGTGCTATCCATCGACACCTGGCCCACAGGAAGCATTCCCTATGACCAACCAGACTATTTCGGTAGTAAATAGCGGCGCTTTTGAGCCCGTAACCACCCAGACTTGGATCAACGGTCGTCATGCTGTGCGTTGCGTCAAAGTGATTCAGGAAACCTGGGATGTAAAAACCTACTGCTTTATGGCCGAGCAGCCGATCATGTTCTTCTTTAAGCCCGGCCAGTTCGTCACTCTGGAGCTGGAGATCGACAGCGAGCAGGTGTTCCGTTCCTACACCATTTCCAGCTCGCCGTCGGTGCCCTACAGTTTCTCGATCACGGTCAAACGGGTGCCGGGGGGTAAGGTGTCCAACTGGCTGCATGACAACATGAGCGAGGGGATGGAGCTGGCGGTGCATGGTCCGGTTGGCCAGTTTAACTGTATCGATAACCCGAGCGACCGGGTGCTGTTTCTGTCGGGGGGCGTCGGCATTACGCCGGTGATGTCGATGGCGCGCTGGTATTTTGATACCAACGCCGACGTCGATATGGTGTTTGTTCACAGCGCGCGTACGCCGCGAGACATTATTTTCCAGCGCGATCTGGAGAATATGGCCGCGCGCATCGCCAACTTTAAGCTGAACCTGATTTGCGAACGCTATGAGTCAGGCCAGAACTGGGGCGGCTATCGCGGCTTCTTTAATCACGCGATGCTGGAAATGATGGCCCCCGATTTTATGGAGCGCGAAGTCTACTGCTGCGGTCCGGCGCCTTATATGAAGGCGGTGCGCAACATGCTGCAGGAAGCCGGGTTTGATATGCGTCGCTATCACGAGGAATCGTTCGGCGCGACGCCGGAGCCGGTAAAAGAGCAGGCGCAGCAGGATGCCGAACAGGCGGCCGAAGAGGCCGAAGCGATACCGCGTTCCGACCTGATTCAGGTGTTCTTCGCCAGCACGGGCAAGAGCGTACAGATCGCGCCGGGGGAAACCGTACACGCCGCCGCCGCCAAACTGGGGCTGCACATCCCCAAAGCCTGCGGCATGGGCATCTGCGGCACCTGCAAGGTGAAGCGGCTGGAGGGCGCGGTCGAGATGGCGCATAACGGCGGCATTACCGATGAGGATGTCGAAGAGGGCTATATTCTCTCCTGCTGCAGCGTGCCGACGGGGGACGTGGTGGTGGAGTATTAAGGCAGATGCGGCCACGGAGGGCGCAGTTTCTCTTGGCTGACGGGAAAAACCCGGGCGGTCAGCCCGGGGTGTGATTTATGATGCGCGCGCGACGCCGCGCAGCTGGTGTTGGCTGCTCAGCAACGCCCAGCCGCTCAGCAGCGCCACCATCATCAGGTAGTAGCTTGGCGCCAGGCTGGTGCCGGTCATGCTGATCAGCAAGGTGCAAATCAGCGGCGCAAAGCCGCCGAACACCGTCACCGCCACGTTATAGCCGATCGCCATACCGCTGGCGCGGGTTTCCATCGGGAACAGATCCGCCATCACCGACGGCACCGTGGAGAAATACACCGATTTCAGCAGCGCCATCCAGCCGACCAGCAGCATCAGGGTCAGCGGCGTGGTGTGGTTGACCACCAGACGGAACGCCGGGTAGATGCTGACCACCAGCAACAGCAGCGAACCCCACATCAACGGCAGCCGGCCGACTTTTTCCGCCCATAGCCCTACCAGCGGCGTCACCACCGTCAGGATTACGCCGGCCAGCAGCGTTGCGCTGAAGGCCACCGACCCCGGCAGATGCAGGTTCTTGGTGGCGTAGGTCGGCACATAGTTGAGCATGTAGTTGATGGCGGTGGAGATCACCATCAGCCCGATAGCCAACAGCAGCAGTCGTTTTTGACTGCCCAGCAGCGTCTTGAGCGGCGCTCTGGCTTTCACATGCTGTTTGAAGCTGGCCGGCTCATGGACGTGACGGCGAATATACAGCCCTACCGGGCCAATCAACAGGCCGAAGGCGAAGGGAATGCGCCAGCCCCATTCCTGAATCTGCGCTTCGCTCAACCAGTAGGTCATGCCCAGACCAAACGCCGAGGCCAGCAGAGTACTGGCCCCCTGGGTAGCAAACTGCCAGCTGGCGATAAACGCCTTGCGTTCGGGGAAGTGTTCTACCAGAAACGCGGTTGAGCTGCCGAACTCGCCGCCGGCGGAGAAACCCTGGATCAGACGGGCGAGCAGGATCATCAGCGGTGCCGCCAGCCCGATGGTGGCGTAAGACGGCATAAAGGTGATGATAACGCCGCCGAGCATCATCAGGCTGATTGACGCCAGCAGGGCTTTTTTACGTCCGACGCGGTCGGCGTAGGCGCCCAGCACTACGGCGCCCAGCGGGCGGATCAGAAAGGAGACGCCGAAGCTGCCGAAGGTCAGCAGCATTGAGACGGCGGGATCTTCGGTGGGAAAGAAGGCATGGGCGATATAGTTGGCGAAAAAGCCGTAAACGGCGATATCGAACCATTCCAGGGCGTTGCCGATGCAGGTGGCGAACAGCGTTTTGTAGAGATGCGGCTTATTGCCGGCAACCGGCGTGTGGGCGGACGTACTCATCGTGTCGCCTCCCGCCGGCGCTGCGCCAGCACGTCACCACCGTTCTCGCCGAGATCCCAGAACAGACGCGTCATAATCTGCAACCCCTCACGGGCGATAGATTGCAGCATATGCTCATTTACGCCGTGCTGGCCGCAGGCCGGATAGGAATGCGGCACCCACAGCGTGGGCAGCCCCAGAATATCGGCGAACACGTCGTTAGGCAGCGAACCGCCGAGGTTAGGCAGCAACGCCGGTTTTTTACCGCTGGTGCGCTGCATGATATCAAGCGCCCAGTGTACCAGCGGATCCTGAGGATCGAGGCGGGTGGCGGGGGAGCCGCGCAGCCACTCCACCTCGACATTGCCAAAGCCGTGCGCTTGCAGGTGGGCCTGCAGGTGCTCGACCAGCCGCTGCCAGTCGGTGCCGACCAC
The DNA here is from genome assembly GCF_014298095.1 of Serratia sp. JUb9. Taxonomy (NCBI): domain Bacteria; kingdom Pseudomonadati; phylum Pseudomonadota; class Gammaproteobacteria; order Enterobacterales; family Yersiniaceae; genus Serratia; species Serratia sp. JUb9. The sequence continues at coordinate 1,705,510 of NZ_CP060416.1, forward strand.
AAAGCGCAGCTGGCAGACCGCCGTGGCGCTGGCAGGGATGGCATTCATCGGCCGTTGCGGATTGCCGGTCTGGTAGGCCAGTACTTCCAGCGTATTCCAGCCGTAGAGCCGCTCGCTGGGCGTTAATCCTGTTTCACCCCAGTTTTCATCAATCTGCGGGTCGTGGGGTTGGCCGCCGACATCCAGCTCGCGCAAAATAGCGCGCATGGCGTCATCCAGCGCCGGCGGCTGTAATGCGGCGACCTGCAGCTGACCGTGCTGATTGACCAGCGAGGCGAGGGCGTTGGCAAGCTGGATGCCGGGGTTGCTGAGCAGGCCGCCCCAGTTGCCGGAATGGTAGGCGTTATCCCGCGCGCGAATGCTCAGGCGGAAATTGACGCAGCCGCGTGAGCCGAGGAACAGCGTCGGCTGCATGGCGTTCAGCCGCGGGCCGTCGGAGGCGATAAACAGATCGGCCTGCAGCAGATCTCGCTGACGGCGGCAGATCTCCGCCAGTCCCGGAGAGCTGATCTCTTCCCCCATTTCGAAGATCAGTTTGCAGTTAAAACCCAGCCTGCCGCCGCGCGCCTGAAACACCTGTTCCAGAGCGGCGAGGTTGATGCTGTGCTGCCCTTTGTTATCGGCGCTGCCGCGCCCGTACCAGCGATCGCCTTCCTCATGCAACTGCCACGGGGAGAGATCGCTGCGCCAGTTGTCATCATCGCCGAAGACGACGTCGCCGTGGCCGTAGCTCAGCAGGGTCGGCAGCGCAGGATCCTCGATGCGTACGGCGATCAGAAACGGTCGGTTGGCCGCTTCCGGGTTATCGCACAGATGAAGTTCAAAGCCGAGCGCGCGCAGCGGCGGCATGATCTCCTGCTGCAGGTATTGCATCAGCAGCGCATCGCGATCCTGCCGCTGGCTTTCCGTTTGCAGGGCAATACGGCGCGCCAGCACCTGCCGAAAAGCCCCGCTGTCAAAATAGGCGTTTGCCTGTTGTACCACCTGTTCACCCGTCATGGTTGCTTCCCGTTGTGTTTGTTGTTGATGTTGTGTTGGTTTTCGTTGTTATGCGGGTATCTAAGCTAAAATTGAGGTTTGCCACAATTGTCTATTTAACAAACAAGCTTTGCTGTTATAACAAGGCTTGTTTGCCCTGTTGTGAAGCATGCGCCGCCAGGAGGCCCCGGGATGATCAGTAGTGAAGTGCGTTTTTTTCTGGCGGTGGCCAGCAGCGGTTCGCTGAGTGCCGCCAGCGAACAGTTGTTTGTGGCGGTATCGGCCATCAGCCGCAAGATTCAGCGCCTGGAAGCGCAGGTGGGGGCGCCGTTGTTTGAGCGCCATGCGCGCGGTATGGTGCTGACCGAAGCCGGGCAGATTTTTGAGAATCACCTGCGCAAGAGCTTGCTGAATATTGAACAGGCGATGGCGGAAATTAAGGGGCTGAAAGCGGTGCGGCGCACGGCGCTGCGCGTGGCGTGTTCCAACGGCCTGGCCTTTTCGCTGCTGCCGCAATTGATGGCCCGTTTTCGTCAGCAGAATCCGGCGGTGACTTTTGTGCTGACGGTGGCGGACAGCAAAACCCTGGCGCGTCTGGTGCGCAACGGCGAATGCGATCTGGCGCTGCAGTTCAGCCTGCACCCCGAGCAGGGGGTGGACGTGCTTGCCTCGTGGGCGGCGCCGGTATTGCTGCTGATGCACAGCGATCATCCGTTGGCGAATCAGCAGGTGGCGCTGACCGACCTGTGTCAGTATCCGGTGTGTTTGCCGGAGCCGAGCACCACCATACGCCAGCTGTTTGATATCTGCTGCCAGATGAGCGGCACCTTTATTGAGCCGGTTTTGACCTGCGATAACTTTGCCGCGTTGTTCAATTTTTTGCAGGTTTCACCGCGCGCGGTGTCTATTTGCAGCCAATTCACCGTATTGCCGCTGTTGCAACAGCCCATCACCATCAAATCTTTTGGCGTTGACCAGCTCAGCCAGCGTACGCTGCAGTTACAGCTGCCGCCGGGCCGGCAGCGCAGCGCCGCGCTGCAGCTGTTTGTTGAATTTGTCAGCGACACGCTGAACCAGGAGGATAGCGCCGTACGCCGGCGCTATGCGCTATAGATGGATAACGTAATGGAAACCGGGTAAAAAAACGCCTTTTCCCCGGCAATGCCGTCGGCCGCGTGTTTTTTAAACAACTGGTGCAATAGCCCGTTGATTAGGCTTGCTTGTCGGCAGGGCGCTGTATTATATTGCGCAGCACGGAAACGGAACGTTTTCCGACAGAATTCGCCGGCTTAGCTCAGTAGGTAGAGCAACTGACTTGTAATCAGTAGGTCACCAGTTCGACTCCGGTAGCCGGCACCAATTAAAAAGCCACCTCAATGAGGTGGCTTTTTTGCGTTTTGCCGACGGAGAAACGGGGTAGGGGATTTATTCTATGTCTATGTGTCGGAACAAGGTCGATAAAACGCACGATAATAAATTCCGCGTTGCCATAGGATCAATAAGTCTGAGGGCCGACGGAAGGTGCGCATTGTGCGTCGCTACAGTGAGATACCGGTGGGCCACCGTTATCTTCCGGCGGCGGCCCTTCTCCGGATGAACAGGCCGCCAGCATCAGCAGCGCTAATAATAGCGGGATTGAACGTAGCATCAGACCTCCTTGCATAGGGCGTTAGGGTTCACTTTAAAAGGTATAGCAGAGAAACCCGTAGAAGATGGCAGGAAAAGGGAAATCTGGAAGGTTAACAGCAGGAAAGGGATGCGGTTGTGTGGTGATGAGATCATGCAGAAGGGGCAGGTATAGCGTTAATCTCAGTCTGAATGTCGCAGGGCGGCGAGCACGAAACTTACTCTTTCAGCGACCGACGCGCGCGGCAGTTCCAGCAGCCGGTAACCGTATTGTTGATAGGTTGCACGCATTACCCGGTATGTCATCTCCGCCTCGGTGAACGACTGCTTGCGCTCTGCATCCTGAGCATAAATTTCACGCCACGGCGGGGCGATAAACACACGCTCGGCATAGCGAAAGTGCGCTATCGCCTGCTCCAGATGAGCAGGTACGGGAAGCTGGCAAAGCGTTAGATAGCCCGCCACGTCAGGGATACCGCGGTCGAAAAAGTATGGGGCGTCGGCATTGCCGGCGCTGTGCCATGCACGTATCTCCCGGCTCAGCATCAGTTCGGCAAACGCCTGGCGCTCTTCCCAGGGCAGCGCATTACCGCCACTGGCGACTTGTTCCTGAATAATGGCTCTGCCTGATTCCGTGGTGCATGCATAGCCGCGCCGGGTCAGGGCGTCAATCAGTGTGCTTTTGCCCGATCCCGGGCCACCGGTCAGAATAATTCTTTGATTAGTCATCTGTATTTCCTTGAGGAATGGGAGAGTAATCGATCTGGCGGATTAATTATCAAAAAACGATCGGTTTGAATGATCGTTTCTGTCTTGGTATAGATATGAAAAGCCCGGCTATGCCGGGCAGAAATGATTGGGAAGAGGGGGGATTTCTTATCGTTCGCCTCTGGCGTAACCGCATATGGCGAACACAATTACGGTAATTGCAAAGAACCCACCGGCCGCCAGTAGGCCCTTCCACCACTCGCCGAACCAGAATAAGGAACCGAACGCGGCAATAGAACACACTGTGGCTACGGTTATCTCAATTGCATACAACGCCGATATTCCCACCGCTTTCCCTAACTTACTTCCCAAGGATCTGAGTGAGCTCATGATTTACACCTGCGCAGAACATTTTCGAGTGGATGTTTGCATATGCAACGAATGGCTCCAGGTACTCTTGGGCTAAGAAATAAAGCATATCCAAATTACGGGGCGTTAGTTTGTGGTATGTAGCTGGGTATTTGTTGCGTAAATGTCTTGATGCGACCGCTGCCTGCTCGATAAATCCTTGGAGCATTATCGTGTTTATGCTGAAGAATAATCCGGCTTGAACTACTTTGCGGAACATGAAGCCAGCAGCAACTTTCTTGAAAATATTGTGGGCTATGTAAAACGTTAGGGCTCCTTGGGTGCCAATTCGGCCGCCGGCGAACCCTTTAGCGTGGGTTACTTTTTGGTTAAGGGTATTCTGGGTTTGCTGATCCATATGCTTGTAGCAGTCATTGATAATGATACTGATTAGTTCGCGCAGGGGAGCTTCTATGCCATACCCCATTTTTATAACCCTGAAAAACCTTTCAGTCTCTAACTGATTACGCCGTTTTAAATCTGAGCCAGCAAGGCCAGATCCTTCCCAGGTCCTACGCACACTGAGAGCAATACCTTCAGGAACAGATTCGATTCCATCGATGATACCCAGCGCTATCATTTTTGCATCCATCACTTTTCCTTGTAAATTGTCCTGTGCATAACATAGCCAATAAAGCATAGGCATTCAATGATCACAGGTTAGGTATGTTACTCATGATTAGTGGCCCGATAAGCATGCTGGGGGTCTGTTTCTACACCAGTTTTACACCGCTGAAAATTCACGCATAAAAAAACCAACCATAAAAGGTTGGTTTTTAAAGGAATGTTTGGTCGGCATGAGAGGATTCGAACCTCCGACCCCCGACACCCCATGACTCATAAAGAGCGTGTAATGGTTAGTATATTCAAACAGATAGGTCATGTACACAGCAGGATTAATGCACATGGCTACCATCCGAAAACTCCCTTCAGGCAAGTGGAATGCTCAAATAAGAATCAAAGGGCATCCCACCCAAACCAAGACATTCTTCACAATAGAAGAGGCTGAAAAGTGGTCATCTGATTGTGAAGAGAAGTTTAAGAAATCAGAAAGCACCATTAAGGCGCTGTCCCCGGTTTATCTGGAAGAGGTGTTAACCAAGAACGGGAAACCAAGGGGAGGCTATGACTCTATCCGTAACCGGTTGGTGAATCTTGATAGGTTCTTTGGTTCTACTCCTTTGGAGAAAATGACTAGTGAGAACGTTGCTACGTACAAGATAGAGCGCTTGAAGCAAGCGGCTAACGGCACGGTACGCCTTGAACTACAACTCCTTTCAAGGTTTCTGCGTTGGGCTGCCTCAGAGAAAGGTGTTGCCTGTCATGACGTAGTGAAGCCTGTACGGCTGCCGGAAGCAGGTAAGCCGAGGGATAAAATGCAATACCAGATGATATTGGAGAGGGTGGAAACCTGTAGGAGTAAGCTGTCTGGTGGATTACAGGGGATGAGTGAGGCTAAAGCTATCATCATTCTTGCATGGGAGACGGCTATGCGTAGAGGGGAGATATTAGCGTTAACGCCTGCCATGATTGACTTTAGGCAAAGGGTGATCCATTTGTCCGAGCATCAGACGAAGAACGCAGAAGCACGGGATGTGCCTCTCTCTTCTGCTGCGTTAGACTTGCTTAAATCTCTGTGTGAAGGGAAGGAAGAGGAACGGTATAGGCATACCAAGTTGTTTACCTTACGTCCTTACTCAGTGAGTCAGGCATTCAGAAGGGCTTGCAGGGAGTCAAGGATTGAAGGTGTATGCTTCCATTCCCTGCGCCATACCTGCATCACCCGATATGCAGAGAAAGGCCTCAATACGATACAGCTGCAATGTATCTCAGGGCATAAGGACATCACTATGTTAGCCTGATACAGCCATATCAAGGCGAGTAGCGTAGCGGCTTTAATGGAGTAACTGATTGATAGTCAAAGGTCGGGCGTTATCCCCGCCTTTGTTGTATCTGTAGCAACATGATCGATTTTAACGATCGGTTTTCCGTTATCGATCTATTCAACCTATTTGACGGCGTATGGGGGGATGTCTGATCCTGAATCTTTAGTCCCCTTCTTTAATCTGGTCAGGTTGATAATGATTGATGTTGTTCTGTATTTGTTGTCAGGGCTGTGTGTGCTGTACTCGTTGCCCTCTGTGTGGATGAATGTTGCAATGCTGGCTAAATCCAGCGGGGCGGAAAAAGAGATTCAAGCCCTATTAAGGTGGAATGCATTAAAAGCTGTGCTGATGGCAGTATCGGTGTTGTGTTTTGGTGTGTATGTAAACCCTTCATTTCATTCGATAACTGTTCTGAATTTCTTAGGTGCGCTTAGCTTGTTGCTTGGCGTATCCTCTATCCTTTCTCTCATCGAGACCCGGAATAGATCTGTAGGGCTTATCGCTGTGATTTTTATCGTTTTTGGGATTTTGGGGGCATCTCTTTGATTGCCTTGAACAAGAGATTGCCATTACTATAAAGGTGAATTTATAAACAAGGATGTGGAAAGATGGATACGGTTGAAGAGTTGGGTGGGAAGTATTTTTTCAACGGAATGAGCCTCGACAAAGATGAACTTCTCCTGTGGCTGATTCTCGATGAGTTTCAGAAACAGTTCAGCGGGATGGTTGACTTACTGGCTATCGCCTCAATGTTGGTCAGCCTGCCCGTGATTCCTGTAAAGGGGAAGATCGGTAAGGCCTCTGGTAAAGGTACATCAGGAACCAGCCCATTATCTATAGCCTCACGTACGCTAATTCAACAAAGGTTTAAGAAAGCTAAAAAAACCATTACATGGGCCAAGTTAAGGCGTGGCGAGTGGGCTTACACCACAAGTATTGGTGCCTATGTTGGCCGCTGGCTTCCTTGGATTGGTGCAGTTCTGACAGCCTATGATTTAGCTATAGTAACACGTAATGTCATCCATCGTTATGAGCTTATCGTTGGGAAAGGGGGGGGCGGGAATGAATGAAATTAATGACGTCCACGAGTTACTCAGAAAACACTTCTGGGAAATGACGAATGATGCGTCGCTGAGTACAGGTAAAAAGAGTGTACTCCCTGAAGATGCTTATGATTTTCTGGAAGAGTACGCAGATAAACTGCATGTTGATATGACTCGTTTTGAGTTTCGCAAATACTTTCCAAACTCGGGGCTTTGGCTCTTACCCAATGCGATTCTCCCCAAACATATGCAAACAGATCGTCATAAGCCGGCGGCGTTAACTGTCGATATGCTGATTGAGTCTGCCAAGGCTGGCCGGTGGCTCTATGATTAGCCTCTCCCTGAAAGCTTCATTACCGGGTTGTGCAACTATGCCTTAACCTATTAAACCTTTCTACGGCCTTCCGAGGGCGTTCTAGAGGGTGATATTTATTTTATCTTCAATGGGTTAACTCTATGCGTTCACATTGCGTTAGTGTGTCGGCATGTAGCGCAGCCTGGTAGCTGCCTATGAGCATTAGCGAATAGGACGAAGCTGGAGCAGAGCGACAGGTGAGAGAGGGAACGGAGCTTGTGACGTTTCCCGTTAACCGTCATGAGTTGATTCGAAGAGCAGGGAGGCTTGGAAAAGCGTGTGCATTTGACTGTTGCACATGTGCAGTGTTGTGCATAAAGTAAAGGGGCTAACCTTTCGATTAACCCCTTGACCTATCTGGAATGTTTGGTCGGCATGAGAGGATTCGAACCTCCGACCCCCGACACCCCATGACGGTGCGCTACCAGGCTGCGCTACATGCCGACGCGATGCAATCAGTCTACCTCTTCCCGATGGCAATGCAAGATCGCTGACGCCCGATTGCTATAGTTTTAAGCAACTTAGTTGGCGATAAAGCGTTTTACATCGGTCAGAACCTGCAGCAGCAGGGCCAGCTGCGGTTTTTCATCTTTTATCTCACGGTCGTTCTTATCGTATGAACGGTAGCTGCCGTTATTATCCAGCACGATGGTCTGTTCCGGCGTGGTAATCACCAACTGCTTGCTGTCGCCGGTCGTCACCCAATTATGGCGGCGCTGGGCGGTAAACAGATCTTCGCCCTGGGAATAGTCGTTGGCAGCGGTTTTTACGTGCAGCAAGCGTTGCATCAAGGTGCGCATCACGTCGTTGTGACTGGTCATCTTATTGATGGTCTGCGCCGGCGTACCCGGCCAGTGGATCACCAATGGCACCTGCAGTTGCAGCGGGCTGAAGCTGCTGCCCGCGCCCCATTGATCCTTACCGCTGTCGTTGAACTCTACGCCATGCTCGGCGGTGATGACCACCACGGTTTTCTCCAGCATGCCGCGGGCTTTCAGCGTGTTCAGCACCTGGGCGATTTGCGCATCGACATCCTGCGCGCCGCTGCGGTAGCGTTGCATAAAGTCGTCAGGCGCTGTCGGAGTCGCGTCCTGCGCGTCGCCGCCGCGGAAGTTGAGGTACGAGAACCATGGCATAGCGCCGCCCTGAGCGGTCAGCCAATGCTGCCACTGCTGCGTGGTGGCGGCATCGCTTTGCGCCTGCGGGGCAGGCAGCGAGAAGTCGGTCAGCAACGCCTGACGATACAGCGGCGCATTAAAGCCGTCTGAGGAGAACAGGCCGAACTGATAGCCCTGCGCGCCGAGCGCGTTAATCAACGCCGAAGGCTTGCGCGAGGCCAGAATGCCGTCCAGATAGGTCGGAGAAATGCCGTAGAACAGCCCCATCAGGCCGGTGTCAGCGCGGTTGCCTGAACTGTAATGATCGGTGAAGCGTACATTTTCCTGCGCGAAGCGGGTGAGGGCCGGCATATCCTGCGCCACATCCTGATTGCGGATACCGTTCACCACAATCATCAGCAGGTTGTAGCCGCTGCCGTTATCACGGTAGCTCAGATCGTTAAGCGGATACTCGACCGTTGCCGCTTCCGGATCGCCCTGCTGCACCAGCCGTCGCTCAAACTCTTGCGGGTCGAGCAGACCATGCTTCTCCAGAAACTTGCGCGCGGTCATCGGGTATGACAGCGGCAGGTTGGCGCGCTGCATGGTGATAGGGCGATAGAAATTGGCGTCCGCCCAGATATAAATCAGGTGCGAGGCAAAAAAGGAGACGATAAACAGTGCCGCCAACGGTTTGCCGAAGCTGCGTCGGTTCAGGCTGCGCAGCTTCTGCCAGCTCCAGGTGCCGAACAGCATCTCGATCAGGAAAATGACCGGCACGCAGATAAACATCAGCTGCCAGTCGCGCGCCAGTTCGCTCTGGTCCGGGTTGACCACCAGTTCCCACACCACGGGGTTGAGGTGCAGGTGGAAGCGGGTGAAGACCTCGCTGTCGACCAGCAGCAGCGTCAGCCCGGCGGTCGCCAGCGTGGCGGAGATAAAGCGCAATAGTCGCTGCGACATCACCACGAAGGTGAGCGGGAAGATGATCAGCAGATAGCTGGCGAACACGATAAAGCTGAAGTGTCCCAACACGCTGACCATGGCATAGACGCGGCCGAGCAGCGAGGCCGGCCAGTCGGTGACAAACAGGTAGCGGCTGCCCAACCCAATGCTGAGCAGAATATTGAACAAGGCGAACCAGTGCCCCCAGCTGATCATCTGGGAGACTTTTTCACGATAACGCTGACGGTTTGTCACCATAAATTAAGTATTAATGCGCTTTATCTTCATGAATTGAAGCCTGCAGGGCCTCAGCAAACGATTTTGCCAGCGTTTGCCGCTGTGCGGGAGAGACGCTGGTGTTAATCAAGTTGGTTACCATGTTACCCAACACCATCAAAGACAGATCGGTGGGAGTATGGTGTTTTTCCAGAACATTGACCAGCTCAGCGAGCAGTTGTTCAACGTGTTCGTCACTATAACGCGATGATTGTGGCATAAAAATTGAGCTCAAAACCTGACAAAGTCCCATATCTTACCGTATAGAGCCGTGATTTTCCGCTCTTTTATCAATTCAGTTTATCTTTCTGCCTGACGCTGCGGCAATGCGTTGCCGAACGCCATCTTTCGAGTTGCAGCACCGGGCCTTCAGTGTTTGAATACGCGCTCAAAGAACGGGAGGATTTATCATGAGTCTGGATATTGACCAGATCGCTCTGCACCAGTTGGTAAAGCGCGACGAACAAACGCTGGATGTGGTGCTGCGCGATTCCCTGCTGCCGGCCAACGCGGCGGTGGAAGAGATGATGGCGGAGCTGCACCGCGTATACAGCGCCAAGAGCAAAGCTTATGGCCTGTTCAATGAAGAGAGCGAACTGGCGCAGGCGCTGCGCACCTGCCGCAAAGGCGACGAAGATTTCCTCGCCTTCAGCCGTGCGGCGACCGGTCGGCTGCGCGATGAGCTGGCCAAATATCCGTTTGCGGAAAGCAGCGTGGTGCTGTTTGGTCAGTACCGCTATCTGGCGGTGGAATATCTGCTGATTGCGGTGTTGAACAGCTGCAACAGCATGCGCGTTAATGAAGAGCTGGATATCAGCACCACGCATTATCTGGACATTAACCATGCCGATATCGTGGCGCGCGTCGATCTGACCGAATGGGAAACCAACCCGGAATCCACACGTTACCTGACCTTCCTGAAAGGGCGGGTGGGGCGTAAGGTCTCCGATTTCTTTATGGATTTCCTGGCGGCGTCCGAAGGGCTGGATACCAAAGCGCAAAACCGCGGTCTGCTGCAGGCGGTGGACGATTACTGCGCCGAGGGACAACTGGATAAAAATGAGCGTCAGAACGTGCGTCAGCAGGTGTACAGCTACTGTAACGAACAGCTGCAGGCGGGTGAGGAGATTGAGCTGCAGGCGCTGTCGGCGGAAATCGCGCCGGTGGGAGAAAAAGATTTCCTGCAGTTTTCCAGCGAGCAGGGTTATGAGCTGGAAGAGAGCTTCCCGGCCGATCGCGGTACGCTGCGCCAGCTGACCAAATTTGCCGGCAGCGGCGGCGGCATCAGTATCAACTTTGACGCCATGCTGATGGGCGAGCGCATCTTCTGGGATGCGGCGACCGATACGCTGACCATTCGCGGCACGCCGCCGAACCTGCGTGACCAGCTGCAGCGTCGTTTGAACGGCGGGAAATAAGGCCGGATAACAGACAATAAAAAACGCCGCGATTGCGGCGTTTTTTACTTCGGCGTCCCGAAATACTAAAGCTCGATAACGTTGTGCGATTAAGCGCGAACGAAGTCGATGTGAGCCAGTTTAGGCTTGAACGGGTGACGTTGCACTGCCTGAACTTTCACTTTAGTTTCTTTGCCGTCGATAACCAGCACGATAGCTTCATCGTAGAATTCTGGCTTAGCTTCCATGTTCTTTACAGAATCATGGTCCAGTTCGATAGCGATTGCAGCCTCTTCGCCACCGTAAATGATAGCTGGGAATTTGCTGGCTGCGCGCAGGCGGCGGCTCGCACCCTTACCCTGCTCTTTACGTACTTCTGCATTGATAGTGAACATTATTTTTTCTCTTAAAAGAAAATGTACCCTGCTACAGGCGACCCAGTAACAGGTTCGATAATTCGACCCACCCGGGCGGACCCAGGTAAAGCGGGCGGCATTTTAACGGAAAGCCGCCGCCAGGGCAACGAAAACCTGCCCGCGGCGGCGGGCAGGGCGCGCATCAGTACAGGGCGTCGGCGCGGCGGAAGCGGCCTTGATAATCAAACACTTTTTCCCGGATTTGCCAGAACTGGCCGCGTTTGCGCGCCACCACAAAGTCGGGGTGGCGCAGCAGCGCCTGCTGATTAAGCACGTCGGCCGCCTGCTGCCAGTTGAACGGCACGCCGGGCGCCCGCTGGTGCGGCCGCAGAAACAGCATCTCAAAAGCTTTGCGCTGCGCCGGCGTCTGCAGCCTGAAGCGTTCGCTGGCGCTGGCGCCGTCCTCATCGTAGTAGATGGCTTTCAGCCATTCGCCCTTATCATCGCGGCCGCTGCTTAGCTCCATGCCGCCGCAGCGCAGCACCAGCGCGTCTTTCAGCTTGAGCGCGGCCTTGAGCATATCGTCAGGATCCACCAGTACCTCCTGGCACTGATGGCAGCGGCGGGCGGCGATATCATTTTCCGCGCCGCAGTGCGGGCAGCTTTTAAAGCGGAAGCGGTAGTCGCACTGCTCGCGGTTGCCGTCATCATCCTCCAGCCAGCCCTGACAGCGGCGGCCGTAGTGTTCGATAATCTCGCCGCTTTCGGTGCATTTGCCCCAGAACAGGTTGGCGAAGCCGCAGCCGGGGCAAAAGACCTGCACCGGCTGGCTGTCGCCGTGCGGCTTGCGTACACCCACCTCCGGGGTGAACAGATCGTGCGGGTTGCCGGCGTAATCGAGGATCAGACAATCTTCCTTGCCCGGTGCCAGCCGCAGGCCGCGGCCGACGATCTGCTGGTACAGGCTGACGGATTCGGTCGGGCGCAAAATGGCGATCAAATCCACGTGCGGCGCGTCAAAGCCGGTGGTCAGCACCGCGACGTTAACCAGATAGCGCAGCTGCTGCTGTTTGAACGCCTCGATCAGCGCGTCGCGCTCCGCCGGCGGCGTTTCCGCACTGACCAGCGCTGCTTCGCCCGGCGGCAGCAGGCCGTGGATTTCACGCGCGTGTTCAACGGTGGAGGCAAAAATCATCACCCCTTTGCGCGTTTCGGCATATTCCACGATCTGGCTGATAATGTGCGGCGTAATACGATCCTGACGCTTCAGCTCGCGGTTCAGGTCCGCCTCGCTGAACAAACCGCTGCTGTTGGCCTGCAGCCGGCTGAAGTCATACTGCACAATCGGCATATCGAGCCGCTCCGGCGGCACCAGATAGCCGTTCTTGATCATGTAGCGCAGCGGCAGCTCGTAAATACAGTCACGGAACAGGCTGCTGCCATCGCCGCGGGTAAAGCCGTGGTAGTGGTATTGATAAATCCAGCCTTTGCCCAGCCGGTAGGGCGTTGCGGTCAGCCCCAACAGGCGCAGCTGCGGGTTACGCTGCTGCAGATGCGTGATGATCTGTTGATACTGGCTGTCGTCGTTGTCGCTGATGCGGTGACACTCGTCGATAATCAGCAGGGAAAACGCACCGTCAAACAGCGGCAGGTTGCGTGCGACGGACTGTACGCTGCCGAACACCACCTTGCCACCGCTCTGCTTTTGCTGCAGCCCGGCGGCGAAGATATCCGCTTCCAGCCCGTAAGCGCAGTATTTGGCGTGGTTCTGCGCCACCAGCTCTTTGACGTGCGCCAGTACCAGCACCCGGCCGCGCGCCCGCTTCGCCAGCTCGGCGATCACCAGGCTTTTGCCGGCGCCGGTAGGCAGGACAATCAGCGCCGGCTCCGGGCGTTGGCGGAAGTGGCTGATGGTGGCGTTGACCGCTTCCAGCTGATAGGGGCGTAGGGTAAATGCCATGTTGTAACGTCTCTGGCCGCAAAAAAATTGCGCTTATAGTACCGTTTGCCGGCATGGGTTGCGACCTGCAACAAAATTGCCCTGTTACGGCAACCTTTCCGTGGCTATAATCAGCGGACAGCAATCGCTGTTTCCCCACGCGATGTTACTGATTCACCCTCTTCGAACCGGCTATTGCACCTGGTGCAAGGGCGGGACGTCATATTTTTTAGCAATACGATCGAAGCGATCTGACAACGACAGGCAAAGCAGACTCAATGCGACTGGACAAGTTTTTATCTCAGCAGTTAGGTATCAGCCGTGCGCTGGTGGCGCGTGAACTCCGTGCGAAACGCGTCACGGTTGACGGCGAAGTAGTAAAAAGCGGGGCGCTGAAGCTGACCCCGGAGATGACGGTGACGTTTGACGGCAACGTGCTGGAGCAAATGAACGGCCCGCGCTATTTCATGCTTAACAAACCGCAGGGCTACGTGTGTTCCACCGACGATCCGGACCATCCGACGGTGCTGTATTTCCTCGACGAGCCGGTCGCCTACAAACTGCATGCCGCAGGACGATTGGATATTGATACCACCGGACTGGTGCTGATGACCGATGACGGCCAGTGGTCGCACCGCATCACCTCGCCGCGTCACCATTGCGAGAAAACCTATCTGGTGACGCTGGAGCAGCCGCTGGCGGCGGACACCGCACAGCGCTTCGCAGAAGGGGTGCAACTGCATAATGAAAAAGATCTGACCCGCCCGGCGCAGCTGGAACAGCTGGAAGAATGTCTGGTGCGGCTGACCATCAGCGAAGGGCGCTATCATCAGGTCAAACGCATGTTTGCCGCCGTGGGCAACCGGGTGGTGGAGCTGCATCGCGAGCGGATCGGCGCGATTACGCTGGATGAGGATCTGGAACCGGGCGAATACCGCCCGCTGACGGAAGAAGAGATTGCCAGCGTGGGCGCGCCACACTTGCAGCAAAACTAATGATAAGCGCGGCTGACTAAGGAGTCGTTGAAGGTGCAACATAACCGGACATCTCATCTCGGTTTGATTTTTATTCTGGGTCTGCTTTCCATGTTGATGCCGCTGGCCATCGATATGTATTTGCCCAGCATGCCGGTGATCGCCCAGGAGTTCGGCGTTGCATCCGGCAGCGTGCAGATGACGCTCAGCGCCTATATGCTCGGCTTTGCCGTCGGCCAGCTGTTCTACGGGCCGATGTCGGACAGCATCGGGCGTAAGCCGGTGATTCTGTGGGGAACGCTGATTTTTGCCCTGGCCGGCTGCGCCTGCGCGATGGCGCAGTCGGTGGAGCAGCTGATTAACCTGCGCTTTTTGCACGGGCTGTCGGCGGCGGCGGCCAGCGTGGTGATCAACGCCCTGATGCGCGATATGTTCACCAAGGATGAATTCTCGCGCATGATGTCCTTCGTGATCCTGGTGATGACCATCGCGCCGCTGCTGGCGCCGATGATCGGCGGGGCGCTGCTGCTGTGGTTCAACTGGCACGCGATTTTCTGGACCATGGGCGCCGCGGCGCTGATCGGCTCGCTGCTGGTGGCGCTGTTTATCAAAGAAACCTTGCCCAGAGAGCGGCGGCAAAAGTTTCACCTGCGCACCACGCTGGGGAATTTTGCGTCGCTGTTCCGCCATCGGCGGGTGCTGAGCTATATGCTGGCCAGCGCGTTCTCCTTTGCCGGCATGTTTTCGTTCCTCAGCGCCGGCCCGTTTGTGTATATCGAGCTGAACCACGTATCACCGCAGCATTTTGGCTACTACTTTGCGCTGAATATCGTGTTTCTGTTCCTGACCACCTTGGTGAACAGCCGTAATGTGCGGCGCGTCGGCGCGGTGAAGATGTTCCGGCTGGGGCTGAGCGTACAACTGACCATGGGGCTGTGGCTGCTGATAGTCAGCGCGGCCGGCCTGGGGTTCTGGGCGCTGGTGATTGGCGTGGCGGTCTATCTGGGCTGTATCGCGATGATCTCTTCCAATGCGATGGCGGTGATTCTTGACGATTTTCCGCACATGGCAGGCACCGCTTCTTCGCTGGCCGGTACGCTGCGCTTTAGCATCGGTGCGCTGGTCGGCGCGCTGTTATCACTGATGCCGGGTAAAAGCGCCTGGCCGATGGTGTCGTCAATGGCGCTGTGCAGCATCATCGCCATGTTGCTGTATCTCTATGCCAGCCGGCCTCGCGCTGGCGCGGCATCCTCCTCTCGCGGATAAAATAAGCGGGAACCGCCATCCCGGTTCCCGCTATTGCCGCCGCACCACGCACCCCACCAATATGCCGCTTCGGCTTATCGTCCTGCCGGCGCCATTTTTACGCATCATCATAATCTCCCTCAGCAAGCAACGTTTAATTTGTTGCTAAATATAAGCTTGCTAACTTGTTGGGCGGGTGGCGCGGCGCGACCTGTTGTTAAAACTGGCTGTCTATCCGGCCACGATTCTGACGTGATAAATCGCTGGGAATACGGCGGTGGCGAAGAGGCAGTTTGTTTTTTGTTGGTTTGTTAATCAAAAGGTTAGCTAGGAGTCGGCGTGGCGCGGAGATGAAAAAATGTTTAATGCATGTAAAATTATGGCGGTGTAAAGGTAATCGCAATGCAATAAAAAAGAGTTGAGATTGTGAGCGGAAAGGGTTACATATAACGCAAAAATGCGAGCTGAGTCGCAAAATAAGCCAAGAGGCACGCCCGTCAAGGGTAAAAACAGCGACAAATCAGCAAGTGCCGGTTTCTGTTAATAGTTTGTGACACAATATGCTGATGAAAGCGGGCAATTCGCAGCAGAGTCAGTATTGAGCGGCTATAACTTAGTTACCCGGTGATGTAAAAAAAATGTTTCAACTTTTCAAACTAGGGATTTCATGTGGACAGTATCCAACTTTCGGTAGTGCATCGCTTGCCGCAAAGTTACCGTTGGCTATCGGGGTTCACCGGCGTTAAGGTTGAGCCGCTGCCGTTGAACGGTATCGACGAAGATAACAACCTGATTGGCCTGAAACTGCTCAGTCACGATGGCAATGAAGCCTGGCGCGTGATGCAACAGCTTAAACTTTCCCTGCAGGAAATTCAGGTCGACTGCGCCGTGGTGGAATGGGAAGGGGAGCCTTGTCTGTTCGTTCACAGCCGGGACGAGAGCGCCACCATCTGTCGCCTGAAAAATGTCGGTGCGGCGATCGCCGAACCGATGAGCGCGCAATATCCTTTCTGACCCCGCTGACTTTCTCCACAGCCGTTGCCGCATACTGGCTGCGGCAGACTGATTCCGTTCCCCTGCACCGCACCTGTTTTGCACCGGCATGCGTTTAACGCGCCTGCCATGTGCAGGAACGCCCGTCAGGACGCCCCAAGTCAGCGTTGGCCCGGGCCTTACCGCTGCGCCGGTAAACGCGCGGCTTTATTTACGTCGAACCACCAGTCATCAAGACCGATAGCGTTGGCAGGGCGGATCGCCGGGGAGGAAAACTTATCCCAGAAGGCGTAGCGAACGTGGCTGGAGTACCACATCGGCAGCATATAATGGTTCCAGGTCAGCACCCGATCCAGCGCGCGACCGAGCGGCAGCAGCGCTTTCGCGTTATTTTGGTTTTTAACGATCTGCGCGATCAGTGTATCGACCGCCGGATCGCTGACGCCGGAGGCGTTATGGCCGGCATCAAGCCTGCCGCTGCTCCAATAAAACGGTAAATCGGCGTTGGGATACGGCATGGCCGGATAGACTATCGCAACCATATCGTAATCGCGCTTGCGCAGGCGCTGGGCGTACTGGGTTGCACTGACGTTGCGCAGCTTCATACTGATGCCCAGCCGCTGCAGGTTGCGCTGGAACGGCTGTACATACTGGAATGTGCTGTTGTCTGGCAGCAGCAGTTCAAAGGTCAGCGGTTGACCTTGGGCATTAACCAGCCGCTGGTCGCCGGGTTCCCAGCCGGCCTCTTTCAACAGCTGGGCCGCTTTAAGCAGGTTTTGCCGATCGTTGCCGCTGCCGTCCGAGCGCGGCGGCTGATAAATACCGGTAAACACTTCCGGCGGCACTTTGCCCTTCAGCGGCGCCAGCAGCGCCAGTTCTTCGGCGTTCGGGTAGTCTTTGGCCGCATAAGGCGTGTTCTGAAAATAGCTGTCGGCGCGTTGGTAGGCATTGTTGTAGAGGGTTTTATTCATCCAGTCGAAGTCGAAGGCCAGCGTAATGGCTTCACGCACCCGACGGTCGTTAAAGGGCGGCCGCTGAATATTGAACGCCAGCCAGCGTGCGTTTTGCGCCGCCTGACTGACGTCGTCGCGTTTGACGATATAGCCGCGGGTGAAATTGTCGCCCTGATACTGGCTGGCCCAGCTTTTGGGCGAACTTTCACTGCGGAAATCATAGGCACCGGCCTTAAAGGCCTCCAGCGCTGCCTGCTCGTCCGGGTAGTACTCGTAGCGGATAGTATCGAAATTGAAACGGCCACGGTTGATCGGCAAACCTGCGGCCCAGTAATTACGCACGCGCTGATAGGTGATAGATTGGCCGAGCCGATAGCCGCTGATTTTATACGGCCCGCTGCCGAGCGGCGGCGTGCTGAGCGGTTCGCTGAGCTTATGGTTTTGCCAGAAGCTCTGCGGCAGCACTTTCAGGCCGAGCAGGCTGAGCATCTGCACGCGATCCGGTCTGGACTGTTCAATGCGCACCGTCAGGCGGGAGATCGCTTTGACGGTAATGCCCCGGTAATAAGCCCGGAACTGCGGCACGCCTTCAGTCATAAACTTATTGAAGCTGAACGCCACGTCGGCGGCGGTAATCGGGCTGCCGTCCTGAAAACGGGCAAGGGCGTTGATATTCAGCTCCATCCAGCGCATATCCTGCGGATAACGCGCCGATTCGGCAATCAGCGGGTAGTAGCTCCCCGGTTCGTCATCCGAGGTGGCGAACAGCGGATCGTACAGCTCGCCGGTGCGTTGACCCGGTACGCCGCGGCTGGCGTAGCGGTTGAAGCTGTCATAGCCGCCGATGGCCGCCAACCGGATATCGCCGCCCTTGGGCGCCGCCGGATTGACGTAGTCGTAGTGGCTGAAATCGTTTGAGTATTTGGGATCGCCGAGCAACGCGAAAGCGTAGCTCTCATTAAGCTGTTCGGCGTGTACACCTAAACTCAGGGCTGAAAGCACCAGAGCAGCAAAAACGCGCATGGACATTTTTACGGTAGGCTCCTGCTGTATCCATTGGGTACCCGGCGTATCCGCGTCTTACCGGCGGCTGAGGCGCTGGGCGTAAAAAACTCAGGGACCGGTGGTTTCGCCGGTCAGGCTATTATAGACCGAGTTCGTTTGACAAAAATCAACAAAATCATCTATTTTCAACGGCTTGCTAAAGTAGTATCCCTGCATGAAACTCACTCCGCGCTGCTGCAGGAAACGAACCTGTTCGGTGGTTTCCACCCCTTCGGCCACCGTACGCATCTTCAGTTTATCCGCCAGCGCCAACACCGCATCCAGCACCGGCGCGGTGACGGTCTCCCGGCCGATGGTATTGACGAATCCGCGGTCGATTTTCAGGTAGTCCATGCTAAAGCGTTGCAGATAGATCAGCGCGCTGTGGCCGGTGCCGAAATCATCAATCGCGATTTCGATCCCCTGGCGGTGTAGCCAGTCAAACTCTTGCTGTGCGCAGTCTTCCTCCACCATATCGCGCTCGGTGATTTCGAATACCAGCGTAAGGTCGTGCTGCGGCAACTGGGTTAATAGCTCCAGCACATCCTGATGGAAGCTCGGAGCGCGCAGATGCGAAGGCGCGATATTCATCCCCAGTTTGGCGCCCGGTGGCAGCGCCTGGGCCAGCCTGGCGGCATCGTCGGCAATCAGTTTGAACAGGTGGCGCGTCAGCGGCACGATCAGGTTTTCGCTTTCGGCATAGGGAATAAACAGATCCGGCGGGATGCGTCCCTCTGTCGGGTGTTGCCAGCGCAGTAGCGCCTCCAGACCGGAAACGGCATTGCTGGCGGTATGGAATACCGGCTGATATTCAATGAAGAATTCATTGCGCTTTATGCCGCGTATCAGCGCGCGTTCCGGGCTTTGCCGCAGCAGCATGGCGTAATAGCACAGCACACCGATCAACAGGGACAGGATCAACCCGGCAAGCAACGTCAGGCGGATATCGTTGCTGGTGAGCTTCTGATTATAGAACAGCAGCGCCAGCGGATAGCCGGGGATGGATAATCGGTCGGACTGATAATCTGGCAAACGGTTCAGCGGGATCAGATCGGTAGAGAAGGTGGTTAAGGCGCGGGTGCCCATAATCACGGCCACGCCGGATCTTTTGGAGCCGGGGGCACTGAGTAAGTAGGGCAGCATATCGATATCCAGCGTGGCGAGGACGCCGTCGGCGCTGCTGCCGGGTTTACGCAGCCAGATCATCACCGCCGGCCGGTACGGGATCATTGGCGTGCCTGACTGCAATTTCATATCCAGCGGCTGATGCCAGTTAATTTCCGGTGAAATGGCTTTCAGGCCGAGCCTCATATCGCCGGTGGCGGATGAACAATAAGCGACGCCGTTTTTGATCAGCAGAAAAGTGCGAACATCGGGGGTAAAAGCGGCGCGATAGCCGATATTCGGCTGCGCCGACCGACAACTTTCCTGGGTCAGCGGCAGTATATTGCGCATCACGCCGGTCAGGGTATTTAAATAATTAATGGTGAACCGTTGCGTGCGCTGTGCCAGTTCGTGATGAAATTGCGCGCGCTGGTGATAGATCAGGGACAGCGTTACCGAGCTGAAAAGGATAAAAAAGACCAGAGCCACCATACAACTTTTAACCAGACTACGCCGACGATGTGATAGATGGCGGGTAAATGCCTTTTTTAAACCCATGAGCCAGCCCCCTGAGCACGGCGTAATAATTTGTTCTGCTTTTACTATATCTTATTCGCGCCGCTTTGAGCACAAAGGAGTGGGGCGTCGTGCGGTTTATTTATTCGCACTGTAAATAACGCATCACCACTTCCACCGTCATTTGTCGGTAGTGGGCCAATTTTTCTTCCGCCGTGCGGTTGCCTTCAAATAAGGTATCGAACGTATATTGGTTGGCGGCGTGGTGAAAACACAGGGCGCTGATAATACGGTGCACATCGCGCGCGTTCATTTTTTCGGAGAATAATCCCGACCGTTTACCCCGCTGTAAAATATCCTCCAGCGTCTGCAGCGCGCTGATATTGAGTAATTTCAACTTTTCCGACTGGCGGGCGTACTGACCGCGCTGCATGTTTTCCAGGCTGACCAGGCGGATAAATGCCGGATGGGCGATGTGATAGTCGAAGTTGGCCTCAATCAGGCGCTGCATGGCGGCCTGCGGCGGCAGCGTCGCCAGATTGAGCGCCATCTCATCCTGGCGGATATGCGCATAGGCGTATTCCAGCACGGCGATATACAGCGACTCTTTATTCTTGAAGTGATAAACCACCATGCGTTTGGTGGTGTCAGCCAGCTCGGCAATGCGCTCCAGGCGCGCGCCCTTCAGGCCTGCCTCGGAGAACTCCGCCAGCGCACTGGCGAAAATACGTTGCTTCAGCCCTTCGGGGTCATTTTTGCGGGTGTTTTTTGCGGATGTTTCGCGAGGTGTGCTCAAAATAGGCTCCGTAAAGTATGCCGTCGCGGCGGGCTATTGCTGGCGTCGTGCGCGGGAGGTCAGCCGCCACTGTAAAATCCGGCGGACAAAAGTGCAAATTTCACCGCGGCGGCAGGAATAAAAACGCCGCCCGGAGGGCGGCGTTACAGCGTTCAGTTTGGTATTCAGGACTTCTTTTAGGTCAGCTGTTGTTGGTCAACACCCGCCGCGCTTCGTGGTAGCGCTTGTTCCAGTAAACGTTGGACAGTTTGGAAATCATCACGCCATTGCTGGTCGACGCATGAACGAACTGATCGTTACCCAGATAGATGCCGACATGGCGACCGGTGGAACCGGAACGGAACAGTACCAGGTCGCCCGGACGCAGCTTGCTACGCTGCACTCTCTTGCCCATATCTTCCTGCTGATAGGTCGAGCGCGGCAGATCCATGCCGAACTGCTCGCGGAAGGTGCGTTGCACAAAGGCAGAGCAGTCGATGCCGCGTTTGCTTTCGCCGCCCAGACGGTAGCGAACGCCTTTCCAGTCGGCATACTGGTCCAGAATTTTTGACTTGATGTCAACATTACGCACCATGGCCTCGAATTCATCCTGAGAGGCTTGCAGTAAAAGACCGTCTTTGTCATTAACTGCACGCATCTCAGTTTGCGCGCTATCCGGATTGGCCGTGTGAGTCGAACTACATGCGGAGAGCAGGACCGCTGCCGCCATTGCGGGTACCAACCGCAACATGTATCTCAGAAAAGGTTGAGATTTGACCATTGTTCTCGAATTCCCTTGAAGTCCTTAACGACGAATGTCGCTACCTGAAAAATGCCAAACTGAACGAGGCTGAGCCGCATCCCGGTTTATCAGCCATCGGAAAACGGCAAAAAAATGTGCTGTAACGCACACTTTTCACGGTTTTAATACCGAAAAGTGATAAAACGGGCGCAAACGTTAAAGAGATTACCGGAAGATATAGGGGATTGCGAGCCTTTTTCTCTGACTTTTTTGTGTGAGTTCGCGATGTAACATAATGTAAAACTTCAGATAAAAAAAACCAAACCTGCTCAGGCGATTTTAACGAGTAACGACGGGGCGAAATAAGGTCGGAGGCGGGGGCAACGATGCGGACGATTTGAGGGGGATTTCCCCCACAGCGGATGCGTTGCGGGGGAAGATAACGTTGACTTATGACCGGCCCGGGCGGTGTTTGCCGGGCAACAGGCGATTTAACCCGTCAATCAGGGCGTCGCTGGCCGGCGTCATCAGCCACCAACTGGCGCCGACCAGCACCACGGACAGCGAACCGACCGCAATATCGGTGAACCAGTGCGCGCCGATCATCACCCGCGGCAGCGAAAATACCACAACGATCGCCAGGGCGACCATAAAGGCCCAGACGCTAAAGTAACGCAGCATAAAGCAGGCGAAAATAATCAGCATCATGCCGTGGTCGCCGGGAAAACTGTCGCTGGAGGCATCTTTGGTCGGGATGCCGGTCAGCTCGCTGACGCGATTGATATTGTCAAAGGTCAGAGTCGGACTGGGGTGTTTTACCGGCAGCAGGTGCCCTAACTGGTTCAGCACTACCGCAGTCAGCAGCATCACCACGCCGGTCACCAGCAAACGACGGCGGCCGCTGGCGTCCTGTTTCAGATAAAAATGGAGATACAGCAGCCCCATGGCGATCAGTGAAATGCCGTCAAAGGCGCGGTTATTGGTAATGGCGACCAGGTGCAAAAACGTTGGGTCGCTGGCCAGGTGCTGGTTAAAGAAGAAGAAAATGGCCGAATCCATTTTAAACCACAGCCCGTGGTTGGCAGGTAAATACCAGGACAAAAATAAGGCGATGCCCAGGATATTAAGGAGCAGAATACGGGGAAGATTACGGCGCGTCATGAAATAACCTGTGTCGATAGTCAGAAAACGATAATAACGGTAAAGCCGTCAGCCTAAACGAATCTTAAACAAAGCCGATTGCAGCGCATTCCAGTCGGCATCCTCGCTGTGAATCAACTCAATGCGGCTATCCAGCGGCGGCGCGGGGCGGGTTTCAATACTCAGATCCTGCCCCTGACGGTTGATCACCAGCGTGCCTTCAGCGATGCGCACTACGCCTTTGGCGCGGTCAACCGGTGCCAGTCGGATCCACTCCATCATGCCGATGGTGTCAAACTCGGTATCGCCGTCAAAAATCCAGCCGCAGGCGGTGTAGCCTTGCCCCTGGTTCAGCGCCCGGCGCCAGCGCGCGTTGGACGGCAGACGCAATGCGGCCAGCCCCTGCGTCGCGGCGTGCGCATGGTGATGTTGTCCATCGGGTAATTCCGCGTGGTTGGTGCGCGGCAGGTCGAGCAGCGCGACGTCCATCTGCCCGCGCTCAATCTGGTATACCGGCCGGCCGGCGGCGGCATTTTCCTGCCAGCTTTGCAGCGCGTCGCGATCGGCGTCCTGCCAGACGTCGCGTTTGTTCGCCATAATCAGGTCGGCGGCTGCCAGCTGATCGCGGAAGTTTTCATTATCGCGGTAGCGCGTTTCCCGTAGCTGGCGCGGATCCAGCAGACAAACCGTGGCGCGCAGATCGATCCAGCCGCCGTAGGTTTCCTGCGTCAGCAGCGACAGGATCTGCTTCGGGTGGCCGAGCCCGGTGGGTTCAATCAGCAGCCGATCGGGTTTAGCCTGCTGCAGCAACATGTTCAGCCCGACCTGCATCGGCAGCCCGTTGACACAGCACATACAGCCACCGGGGATCTCTTTCAGCACGGCGCCGGAATCGGCCAGCAGCGCACCATCAATTCCGATTTCTCCAAACTCATTGACCAATACCGCCCAGCGTTCATTTTCCGGCTTATTCGCCAACAGATGACGAATGGTGGTGGTTTTGCCGCTGCCGAGGAAGCCGGTGATCAGGTTGGTTTTCGTCATAAATAGATTCCTGATGTTAATTTATTTAACAGTACAATTATTGAACATTATTGATGGGATTATCGGCGGCCATCCCGGGCACGTGTGCTGAATCACAAATATTGCAGATAAAAATGCGCCTTTCTGGTTTCAAAATCCATCTTGCGATACAAGAAATTTCCTAAGGAAAATCATTACAGTCAGTGTGTTTTTTGTTGTTATTAGCTTGTTTTTCTTCTGTTAATTGAGCAAGCAGTCGACAAAGTTCACGTCTGTTCTTGAGATTATTCCCAAGGATATCTCCTATGTTTAAATTGGCTTAATAAAAATATGAGGTGGCCATGAATACCCATAGGTTTGTCACTGCCGTAGGCGCATTGTGTTTATGGATGGCGGCCGGCGATGTCGGTGCGCTCGGCGGCACCGTCCATTTTATTGGTGCAGTGGTGGAAAGCCCTTGCGAGCTGAATATTACGGCAACGGCGGCGCGGACGGAATGTTATCGTAACGGGCGCGACTATCAAAGCCTGCAGCACACCCTGCCAAACTTCGATACTACACGCAAAGAACTGCCGCGGAATTTAGGCACTACAGAAATTCGCTGGGTGGACCAGCAGCAGCAACTCGCCATGATGACGGTGGACTATCGTTAACGTCCGGCCATGCCGGGAGCAGTCGCCCGGCATGGCCGATTGTTCTTATTCCCCTTTACTGACCCACGCTTGCACCGTCTGGCGCGCGCCGCGATCGCGCAGCGACAGATAGGCCTGCGTCACCGCTTCGACAAATGCCTGGCTCTCCGGCAAGGCCTCGCCGAAAATGGCGTTTAACGCCAGCAGCGCCTGTACCCGGCGTTCGTCGTCCGGCGTGCTGCCGACCACCTGCTGCAGGGTGCTCAGCATCGGGTCGCGAATGTCTATCGGTTGCCCGGCGTCGTCAATGCCGCCGACATAGCGCATCCAGCCTGCAACGCCCAGCGCCAGGCCGGTATAATCGCCGCCGTGCGCCAGGTGCCAGCGCACGGAATCCAGCATACGCTGTGGCAGTTTTTGCGAGCCGTCCATGGCGATCTGCCAGGTGCGGTGCTGCAGCGCCGGGTTGCTGTAACGTTCGATCAGCTGGTCGGCATAGGCGGCGAGATCGATACCGCTGACGCTGAGCGTCGGCGCCTGTTCCGCCAGCATCAGCCGGCGGGCGGCCTGACGGTAGCTGGCGTCGGTCATACAGTCATTGATATGTTGATACCCGCCAAGATAGCCGAGGTAGGCGAGGAAGGAGTGGCTGCCGTTCAGCATACGCAGCTTCATCTGTTCGAACGGCAGCACATCGTCCACCAGTTGTGCGCCGGCGACCTCCCACTCGGGGCGGCCGGCGACGAAATTGTCTTCCACCACCCACTGAATAAACGGCTCGCAGGCGATGGCGCACTCGTCGTTGACGCCGCCCAACGCGGTTGCAATTTCATCCAGCGTTTCCGGCGTGGCCGCCGGCACGATGCGATCGACCATGGTGCTGGGGAAGGTGACCTGCTCCGCGATCCATTCCGCCAGGTCGGCATCGCGCGCCTGCGCCAGATCGATCACCGCATGGCGCACGACGCGGCCGTTTTCCGGAATATTATCGCAGGACAATACGGTAAATGGCGGCAGGCCGCGCTGACGGCGCAGGCGCAGGGCTTCAACCAGCAGTCCCGGCACGCTGCTCGGCTGGCCGGGGTTGGCCAGATCGTCGCGAATCGCCTGATGCTGCAGATCCAGTCGTCCGCTGCCGGGTTCGATGCAGTAGCCTTTTTCGGTGATGGTCATGGACACGATCGCCACCTGCGGTTCGGCGAGTTTTTCCAGCACCGCCTCCACGCCTTCCAGTTTACGGTGGACGCTTTCATGCACCGCGCCGATGACGATCGCCTGATTACCGGCAGCGCCTTTTTCCAGCACCGTATAACGGTGATCCTGCCGGCGCAGCGTTTCAAACAGCTTGTCGCCGCTGAACTGGCTGATTTCACACAGCCCCCAGTCGCCGCCCTGACGGTTAAGCACCCGGTCGGTCAGTAATGCCTGATGAGCGCGGTGAAATGCGCCGAAGCCGATATGCACGATGCGGCTGCGCAGGGCGCTGCGGTCGTAGGTCGGCTGTTGGACATCGGCGGGAAGCGGCTGGTTGGCGATCGTGTTCATGCAAAGCTCCGTAGCAAAGTAAAAGGCTGGCCGGCAGCGCTAAAGCTATCAGACCAGTTGGCCGTGCGTTATCGGTGAGGCTGCGTGCGGACGGCATTGCATCCAGAGTGCCATAGCCGCCGCTGCAACGTTAGTCATTACGCCGCTGTCATGGCAAATAAACTGGGAAGCGTGAGATGGATCAATCAAACGAAGTTTGCATTTTGACAGCCGGCTACGAAAGAGTAAGTTAAAGATGAATGACATCTATCGCAAGTTGGTATAACAACATTCTCTAAAATATGCGATCTGCCTCACCACCGGCGATCGGCAAGCGCAATAAGGATACGGTATGGAACAAACGTGGCGTTGGTACGGGCCGAATGACCCGGTTTCTCTGGATGATGTGCGTCAGGCAGGCGCCAGCGGCGTGGTGACGGCGTTGCACCATATTGCCAACGGGGAGGTGTGGCCGGTCGACGAGATCAAGGCGCGTCAGGCGCTGCTGGCGGAGAAGGGGCTGGTCTGGTCGGTGGTGGAAAGTATCCCGGTGCATGAGGATATTAAAACCCAGCGCGGCGATGCTGCACGCTACATTGCCAACTATCAGCAGTCGCTGCGTAATCTGGCGGCCTGCGGTATCGATACCGTGTGCTACAACTTTATGCCGATCCTTGACTGGACGCGCACCGATCTGGCGTATCAATTGCCGGACGGCTCCAAGGCGCTGCGTTTCGATCAGATCGCTTTCGCCGCCTTCGATCTGCATATTCTGCAGCGCGCCGGCGCGGAACAGGATTACAGCGCCGAGGAACAGACGCAGGCGCAGGCGTATTTCGCCGCGATGAGCGAGGCGGACATCGCCAAACTGACCGGTAATATTATCGCCGGTTTACCGGGGGCGGAGGAGGGCTACACGCTTGAGCAGTTCCGCGCGCGTCTGGCCGAGTATGACGGTATTGATAAGGCGCAGCTGCGGCAGAATATGGCCGTCTTCCTGCAGGCGATCGTGCCGGTGGCGGAAGAGGTGGGCATTCGTCTGGCGGTGCACCCGGACGATCCGCCGCGTCCGATCCTCGGCCTGCCGCGCATCGTCTCTACCATTGAGGATATGCAGTGGCTGAAAGCGTGCGTCGACAGCCTCCATAACGGCTTCACCATGTGTACCGGCTCTTACGGCGTGCGCGCCGATAACGATCTGGTCAAGATGATTGAAACCTTCGGCGATCGCATTCACTTCACCCACCTGCGCGCCACCTGCCGCGAAGAGAACCCGAAAACCTTCCACGAGGGCGCGCACCTGCAGGGGGATGTCGATATGGTGGCGGTGATTGAGGCGATCCTGAGCGAAGAGCAGCGGCGGCTGCGCGCCGGCGACCGCCGGCCGATTCCGATGCGTCCGGATCATGGTCATCAGATGTTGGATGATTTGCGTAAGAAAACCAACCCCGGCTATTCGGCCATTGGTCGCCTGAAAGGGCTGGCGGAAATTCGCGGCGTGGAGTTGGCGCTCAAACGACGCTTTTTCCCGGACCTCTTGCCGTAAAAGGTCGGGGGAAAACCCAATGGATTTCAAGTCGCAGCCAGGCGGCAAGTCCGTGAATCCCCGGGAGCTTACATCAGTAAGTGACTGGGGGGAGCGGACGTAGCCAACGACGCTGCGGCTTGAAAGACGCAGGGTTTTTAGTCGGCACGGCTCATATAGCGGCGCTCGGCAATATGAATTCTGATCTTGTCGCCGTTGCTCAGATACTCCGGCACGTGGATCACCAGGCCGGTAGCCATGGTCGCCGGTTTGTTGCGCGCGCTGGCGGAAGCGCCCTTGATGCCCGGCGCGGTGTCGATGATTTCCATATCCACGGTCTGCGGCAGTTCCAACGCCAGCACCTGGCCGTCCAGCGTCAGTACCTGCATCCCCGGCAGGCCGCCTTCCGGAATAAACAGCAGTTCGTCTTCTATCTGCTCTTTTTTGAAGATATACGGCGTGTAATCTTCTTCGTCCATAAACACATACTCTTCACCGTCGATGTAAGAGAAGGTCACCTTACGGCGCGACAGCGAGATGGTGTCGAGGATATCGTCGCCTTTGAAGCGTTCTTCTACTTTCAGCCCGGTGCGCACGTCGGAGAAGCGCATTTTGTACAGCGTGCTGGCACCGCGTGCGCTCGGGCTTTGTACGTCGATATCTTTCACCAGCAGCAATTTACCGTTGTGGTTGATCGCCATGCCGCGTTTAATTTCGTTAGCTCTTGCCATAAAAATAAACCTGTTTGTGAGGAGTCTTGGGAAGTTGCGACAAGTTACTCGCGCCGCGGCTTGCAGGCAAGTATCGCGCGCTAAAATAAAACGGTGAAAAGGCGGGGCGGCGCGCCGTCCCGCCGGCAGGGTTATTTAAATTCAGGCAGCATGCCCAGCAGCGCCAGACAGTGTGCGACGGCGTTAATCAGGCCGAACAGAATAATAAAGGCAATCATGCCGCGGCCGCCGGGCGCACGATAGTCTGACTGCGCGAAGCGGCGGCGGCTGGCGCGCGCCATCAGCGCCGGCACGATCACCGCCCACACCGTCGCCGCCAGGCCGGCAAAGCCGATGGCGTACAGGAAACCGTTCGGGAACAGCAGGGCCGCCAGCGTTGGCGGCGCGAAGGTCACCAGCGCGCTTTTGGCCCGTCCGCAGCCGTCGTCGCTGAATTTGAAAAAGTCGGCAATATAGTCAAACAGGCCGAGCGATACGCCGAGGAATGAACTGGCCAGCGCCATATAGGAGAACACGTTCAGCAGCTGGCTGACGGTCTGGCTGCTGCTGTTGCCCATCTGCTTCAGCAGGCTGCCGATATTGCCGCCTTCGGCGATCACCTGTTTAAAGGCGTCGCGCGCGATATTGCCCTGAATCACATATTGCCACAGGATGTAAATCGCCAGCGCCAGCAGCGTGCCGTACACCAGGCTGCGCACCACCGCGCGGCTGTCTTTATGGTAATACTTCACCAGCCCCGGCACGTTGCCGTGATAGCCGAACGATGTCAGCAGATAGGGCAGCGCGGCCAGCGCATACGGCATGTAGCTGGCGTCGCTGTTATGCAGATCGAACAGCACCGCCGGCTGTACCTGAGTGAACATATTGCCGACCGACAGCGCGAAGGTAATCACCATGCCGCCGATAAGAATGGTGCTGAGCCGGTCGACGGCGCGTGTCGACAGCCAGACGATAAAGGCCACCAGCACGGCAAACACCAGGCCGGCGCCGGTCTGGCCCGCGCCGACGCTGTTCCCCAGCGTATGGGCGATAATCGAGCCGCCGGCGGAAATATAGGCGTAGGTCAGAATATACAGCACGAAGGCGATCGACAGGCCGTTGATACCGCTCCAGACGTTGCCGAGCAGATCTTTGACCACGGTATGGAAGCTGGCGCCGGCCGGGTAGTGCAGCGTGGCTTCCAGGATCATCAGGCCGGAAATCAGCATACAGGCCCAGGTATAAATCAGCAGCGCGACCGAACCGCTGAACCATACGCCGGAAGTTACAATAGGGATGGAGAACATACCGGCGCCGACGGCGGTGCCGGCAATGATCATGGCGCCGCCAAGTACTGAGGGGCGGGAAATTTTCTGGATACTGTCCGCAGACATACTGGCTCCTGGTGTGGCCGTTTAGCGCGCTGGTTCTTTTGTACTAGCGTGATGGTACGCGGTGGTGAGGTGCATGTAAAGGGCTTATTACGCATAAAGAGTGCATGATTGGCGGGCAACCTGGCGCTATCTTGCATACCGAACCGAGTCAGCGGCGCTGACATCGCATTGTGCCCGCAGTGGTTACCGGATGCCGACGCAGCGCGCCGCCGCCATCCGCGCAATAAAACTCAGGGGGCTGTATCGCTGCCGGGGCGCTTCTGGTATCGTCGCGCCTTTACCGTTACTGGGAGTTGCGTATGGAATGCCGTATTGATTGTGGGGCCTGTTGTACCGCGCCTTCCATATCCAGCCCGATACCGGGCATGCCGGATGGCAAGCCGGCCAATACTCCTTGTATCCATTTGGATGAGCGCCTGCGCTGCGGGTTGTTCCACTCGCCATTGCGCCCGAAAGTCTGCGCCGGTCTGCAGCCCAGCCGCGAGATGTGCGCCGACAGCCGGGATGAGGCGCTGATCTATCTTACTCGCCTGGAGGCGGACACCGCCCCTTAACATGTTCAGTGTGCGGCAGATAAAAAACGGGGCGCCGTCACCAGCGCCCCGTGATTCTCTGCCCTCTAATGCCGCATCAGGCGCCGGCCGGCACCGCATGCGCGGTGTTTTTCGGCGGTTCTCCCTGATACTTCTCGATTTCCAGCTGCGCCATCTGGCCGCAGTTGCCCTGCGCCAGGCTGGAGGTGCCGATATCGAACGTCAGACAGTTGACGTTGCCGTTCTTGCAGAGGGAGCCAGGCTGCGACGGATCGGCCGGATCGAACCAGGCTCCTTCGCTGATGCGCACCGCACCCGGACGCACGTCTTCGCTGACCCGCGCGCCGACCAGGATCTGGCCGCGGTCGTTAAAGGCGCGCACCAGATCGCCCTCGCTGATGCCGCGCGCCTTGGCGTCCTGCGGGTTGATCATGATCGCTTCGCGGTCGGCCACGGCAAGTTTCAGGCGCAGCGGCGTATTATCGAGCTGCGAATGCAGGCGGTTGGCCGGGTGCGCGGTATTCAGCGACAGCGGGTATTTTTCCGCTTCCGGCCCGCGATACCATTCGTGCGGCGGCATCCAGCTCGGCATGCCGCGGCAGTCCTGATAGTGCATTTTGGCGATGGCGTCGGAGTAGATCTCTATCTTGCCGGACGGCGTGCCGAGCGGGTTCAGCAGCGGGTTTTCCCGGTAGTCGGCAAAGCGCACCCACTGGGTGTTGGCCTCCGGCACCGGGAAGCGCACATAGTTGTTGGACTGCCAGAACATATCGAACGGCGGCAGGGCGACGCGGGCGTTGCGCGCCTGCTGTTTCATATCGTCATACATGCCTTTCAGCCACTGGGTTTCGTCTTTGCCTTCGGTAAAGGCTTCCTGCACGCCCAGCTTGGCCGCCATGGCGGCGAAGATATCAAAATCACTGCGCGCCTCGTGCTGCGGCGGTACGCACTGGTGCATCGGGAACACATACAGCTGCGAATAGTCGCCGCCCATTTCCAGGTCGTTGCGCTCATAGCTGGTGGTGGCCGGCAGTACGATATCGGCATATTTGGCGGTGGCGGTCCAGTACGGTTCGTTGACCACGATGGTGTCCGGCCGCTGCCAGGCCTTGATCAGATTGTTGGTGTCCTGATGCTGGTGGAAGGTGTTGCCGCCCGCCACATACACCATCTTCACTTCCGGATAGGTGACGTCTGCGCCGTTGAACTGAATGGTTTTGCCCGGATTGGCCAGGCAGTCGGCGATGCGCGCCACCGGAATCGGCGTCGGCGAGTTGCGCGGGGCGTTGCCGGCGGAAATCCCGGCGACGATGCCGCCTTTGGCCGTTGGGCTGCCGCCGGAGGAGTAGTGATAGCTGAAGCCGAAGCCGCCGCCCGGCAGGCCGATCTGGCCGAGCATTGCCGCCACGGTCACCAGCAGCCAGTGCTGCTGTTCGCCGTGGTGCTGGCGCTGAATGCCCCAGCCGCCCATGATCATGGTGCGGTGGCCGGCCATATCGCGCGCCAGTTGGCGCAGCGCCTCGGCTTCCACGCCGCAGATATCGGCGGCCCAGTCGGCAGTTTTAGCGACGCCGTCGTCATCGCCCAGCAGGTAGGCGCTGAATTTGTCAAAGCCAACGGTATAGGTGTTCAGGAAGTCGGCGTTATGCAGCTTTTCCGTCAGCAGGGTGTGGGCGATGCCGAGCAACATCGCGCCGTCGGTATAGGGACGTGGGGCGATCCACTGCGCATTGACGAATTTGGCGCTGTCGCTGTGCACCGGGTCGATACTGATGACGCGGGTGCCTTTCTGCTTCAGCGCGGCAAAACCGGTCTGGCCGTAATGGTCCGGCACGTTCCAGCTGTTTTTCAGCGTCACCATCGGGTTGCAGCCCCACAGAATCACCAGCTGGCTGTGCTCCACCACGTTCGGCCAGGTGGTCTGCTGCTCGTAAACTTCCATCGAGCCGACCACGTGCGACATGATCACCTGCGCTGCACCGGTAGAATAGTCGCCGGCATAGCCGAGGAAGCCGCCGGTCAGGTTCATCAGCCGCTGCAGCAGCGTACGGCTGTTGTGCAGCATGCCGACGCTCTTCCAGCCGTAGGAGCCGGCGTAGATCGACTGCGGGCCGTGATCTTTTTGCAGGCGGGTGATTTCGCCGCACACCAGCTCAATCGCCTTCTCCCAGCTGACGCGCACCCACTCGTCATGGCCGCGCAGATCGGTGCGGCTGCCGGGGCCGCCTTCCAGCCAGCTTTTGCGCACCATCGGGTATTTCACGCGGTTTTCCGCATGCACCTGATAGGGCGCCATGGCGATCAGCTCGTTCGGGTAAGGGTCGTCTTTTACCGGCTGGACGCCGACCATTTTGCCGTCCTGCACGATGGCCTCAAAGGCGCCCCAGTGGGCGCCGGTCAGAATGCCTTTCTGCGCCTGACGCAGCGCCGTAAATTGCGGCAGAGCCTGACTGATGGCCTGCGCCAGCGCGGATTTTGGCCACAGGCCCGCCAGCAGCGGGGCGGCGGCCAGCGCGGTGACACCGGTCAGAAAGCGGCGGCGGCTGAGGGTTAACGGCTGTTGTAAATATTTGCTCATCTTCGTATCTCCCTTAAGACTTGGCCGCCGGTGGCATATCGCTGGCGTGTTTCTGTACGTACTGGGTCAGCACGCGCAATTGTTCCTGCGTCAATGAGGTACGCGGCGCCATGCCTTTGATTACGCCGATCCACTGGTTGGCGTTGAAGCGGTCAAGGGCGGTCAGACCGTGGCAGCCGGTGCAGTTGGCCGACATCATCTCCGCGCTGTAGCGCCAGATTTTTTGCTGGTCATCAATCAGCTGCTTGCGCGGCAGCCAGACCTGCAGGGAAACCTGATGCCAAACCAGGCCGGTTTCCGCATCGGTCAGGGTATCGCTAGTTTTCAGCTGTTTACGCGCCTCTTCACCCAGCAATACGCTGAGGATGCGTTTGCCTTGCGCGGCATAAAATACCTCGCTGACGCCGTCCTGCTGCCAGCCGTCGACCTGGGCCAGCACCTTGTCGCCGTCCTGTTTGATCACGTGCACCTCGGTGGACGGCATCAGGTTGCCGGCGTTGTGGCTATCCTGCGGCTGCAGGAAGAACGGCTCGGTGGCGATGGTGTACAGCGTGGTGGCGCTTGGCGAACTTGCCGCTGCAGCCTGCGCCAGTTCGGCTGCGCCAGCCTGGGTGGTGCCGCTCATATCGGGCAGAATGTGGGCGACGCCTTTATGGCAGTCGATACAGGTTTCGCCCTGTTTGATGGCGACCGGATGCTGCAGACGCGCTTCCGGGCGTTGCGCCGTGATGTCCATGGCGTCAAAGCTGTGGCAGGAGCGGCAGGTGGCGGAATCATTGTCCTTCAACGTCTTCCAGACCGACTGCGCCATCGCCAGTTTATGCGCCTCGTATTTCTCCGGCGTATCGATCACCCCGGTCATTTCACCATAAATATCTTTGACCGCGCGGATCTTGGTCCATAAATAGTCGATGGGTTGATGTGGCACGTGGCAGTCGGCGCATTCGGCGCGGATGCCTTTAGGGTTCTGGAAGTGTACGCTACCCTGATATTCCGCCAGGGGCTGCTGCATGCTGTGGCAGGAGACGCAAAATTCGCTGTCGCTGGTTTTATGGAACACGGTGGCGGTGGCGGCCAGCAGCGCCGCGCCCAGCACAATGCCAAGCAGTAACAGCCATAACCATCCCCACCGGCGTCGCTTTTCATTGTTCGTCAGTTTTTTGCTCATAGTAAACCCGCTTATAATGATGAAATGCCCGATAAAAACGCGTTGAAAACCGGCTCTTTCGGCCGTTATAACCGCGAGATTATAAAGGTTATCATTAAAGTCACCTAACACATTAGGGTTATTAGCGGTAAAAGTGACACTTTCAGGAAAAAGCAGCGCGATATATCGCTGATATATCACGCTGTTGTGAACAACGGTGACGAAACAGATGGCGCGGGTATCACGGATTTGTTGCCAAAGCGTGATGTTCGGCGATCAGCGTGGGGCGTGGTAGGCCAGCTGGTGCTGCCAGAGGTAGATCGCCATGCGGCTGGCTTCAAAGTGGGGCTCGGGCAGCGCCTCCGGCCGGCACCAGCGCCATTCGGCACACTTTTCCGGCTCTTTCAGCACCGCTTCGCCGCCGGGGTGTGCGGTGACCAGGCAGATGGATACGGTGTGTTTGCCTTCTTCGCGCCAGGTTTGCAGGTTATTGCATACGCCGACAAACTGCGGTGTAGCGATATGCAGCCCGGTTTCTTCCGCCACTTCGCGTTGGGCGCAGCGTTCGAAGCTTTCGCCGGCCTCCAGATGGCCGCCGGGAATCGACCAGTAGGGCGCGTGTCTGCCGCAGCGTTTGCCCACCAAGACTTCCCCCTGTGGGTTGACGATAATCACCCCGATGCCCGTTAACACCGCCATGCTTTTCTCCTTCAGCTAAACTTCAGCAATTTGCCTTTTCCGCCCGTTCGCGCGTGCGGAGCGAGGGAAAAATGTGCGTAAGCTCAAAAATCTATCATATCAAACGCGGCAAAGCTTGCTTTCAGCTAGTGCTCCTCACATATTGATTGAAACGTTTCAGCGTTATCAGACCGATTGTTTTTCGATAGATAACGCTCCTTTTTCTCAATAAAGCTGAAACGATTCAATTCAGCAGGAGAGGAGAACCATGTTCCAGTTGTCACAGCAAGACATCCACTTGGGCGCCGCCGCCGGCGGCAAACAGGATGCCATCCGGCAGGTGGCGGCCGCACTGACCGAGGCCGGCTGCGTCAGCGCCGCCTATGTCGACGGCATGCTGCAGCGCGAGCTGCAAACCTCCACCTACCTGGGTAACGGCATTGCCATTCCGCACGGCACCACCGACACGCGCGATCTGGTGCTGAACACCGGCGTACAGGTCTTTCAGTATCCGCAGGGCATTGAGTGGGGTGAAGGTCAGACCGCCTATGTGGTGATCGGCATCGCCGCCCGTTCCGATGAGCACCTGGCACTGCTGCGTCAGTTGACCCATGTGCTGAGCGATGACAACGTTGCGCAGCAGCTGGCGCAGACCACCAGCGCGGAAGAGCTGCGCAGCCTGCTGATGGGCGAGAAACAGGCGGCTGAATTCCAGTTTGAC
Organism: Serratia sp. JUb9; assembly: GCF_014298095.1. Classification (NCBI taxonomy): domain Bacteria; kingdom Pseudomonadati; phylum Pseudomonadota; class Gammaproteobacteria; order Enterobacterales; family Yersiniaceae; genus Serratia; species Serratia sp. JUb9. The sequence continues at coordinate 1,740,475 of NZ_CP060416.1, forward strand.
GCTTCGCTGATTGCGCTGGACGTCAGCGCCGACAGCCTGATGACGCTGCAGGCGCTGAACGCCGGTCGTCTGCAAAAGATTGGCGCGGTGGACGCAAACTTCGTCAGCGATGTGATTACCCGCAAGCCGCTGAATCTGGGGCAGGGCATCTGGCTGAGCGACAGCAACGAAGGCAACCTGAGTAGCGCGGCGACGGTCAGCCGCCCGGCACAGGCGTTTACCGAAGACGGCGAGCCGGTAGCGCTGCTGCTGACCGTGGCGGTCGCCGATGAGCAGCCGCTGACGGTGCTGAACTACCTCAGCGATCTGCTGCTGGCGCAAAAAGCTGAACGTCTGCTGAAGGCGGATGCCGCCGGCGTGCTGGCGTTGTTGACCAGTGAGGTGGAGGAACAGAGCGAAGTGCTGACCGCCGAATATGTGATTCGTAACGAACACGGTCTGCATGCCCGTCCGGGCACCGCCTTGGTGAACGTGATCAAACAGTTTAACTGCGATATTACCGTCACTAATCTGGACGGCAGCGGTAAACCGGCCAATGGACGCAGCCTGATGAAAGTGGTGGCGCTGGGGGTGAAGAAAGGTCACCACCTGCGCTTTACCGCCAGCGGAGAAGATGCTGAAGCGGCGCTGACGGCGATTGGTGAAGCCATCGGCAGCGGACTGGGCGAGGGTGTGGCATGAGCAGAAGAGTCGCAACCATTACGTTAAACCCGGCTTACGATCTGGTGGGCTTTTGCCCCGAGATTGAGCGCGGCGAAGTCAACCGGGTGAAAACCGCCGGTCTGCACGCCGCCGGCAAAGGCATTAACGTAGCCAAGGTGCTGAAGGATCTGGGCATCGACGTGACCGTCGGCGGGTTCCTCGGCAAAGATAATCAGGACGGCTTCCAACTGCTGTTCAGCGATTTGGGCATCGCCAACCGTTTTCAGGTGGTGCCGGGCCGCACCCGCATTAACGTCAAGCTGACGGAAAAAGACGGCGAAGTGACCGACTTTAACTTTTCCGGCTTTGAGGTGACGCCGCAGGACTGGGAACGTTTTGTGACGGATTCCCTGAGCTGGCTCGGCCAGTTCGATATGGTGGCGGTCAGCGGCAGCCTGCCGGCCGGCGTGGCGCCGGAAGCCTTTACCGATTGGATGACCCGCCTGCGCGCCCAGTGTCCGTGCATTATTTTCGACAGCAGCCGCGAGGCGCTGGTCGCCGGGCTGAAAGCGTCGCCGTGGCTGGTGAAGCCTAACCGCCGCGAGCTGGAAATCTGGGCCGGCCGCCCGCTGCCGACGCTGAAGGATGTGGTGGAGGCGGCGCATGCGCTGCGCGATCAGGGCATCGCTCACGTGGTGATTTCTCTCGGCGCCGAAGGCGCGCTGTGGGTGAACGCTTCCGGCGAATGGATCGCCAAGCCGCCGTCCTGCGAAGTGGTCAGCACCGTCGGTGCCGGCGATTCGATGGTTGGCGGGCTGATCTACGGCCTGCTGATGCGCGAATCCAGCGAGCACACCCTGCGCCTGGCGACCGCGGTCGCCGCCCTGGCCGTGAGCCAGAGCAACGTAGGCATCACCGATCGTCCGCAGTTGGCCGCGATGATGGCGCGCGTCGACCTGAAACCTTTTAATCAATAGCAGGAGGCAGAATGAAAACGCTGCTGATAATTGACAGTTCACAGGGGCAGGCGCGCGGGCACCTGGCGCAACGCATGCTCAGCGCTGCGGCGGCCAAAGCCGGCCTGCAGTTGGTTGATGCGCCGGCGGAGGCCGAACTGGTGGTGGTCGCCGGGGCGGCCGTGCCGGCGGACGAAGCGCTGAGCGGCAAGGCCGTGTATCTGGGCGATGTTGAACACGCGGTGCGTGATGCCGACGCCTTCCTGGCGCAGGCCAAACGCGACGCGGCGCCGTATCAGGCGCCGGCCGCCGCGCCGGTTGCGGCGCAGGCCAGCGGACAAAAACGTATCGTGGCGGTGACCGCCTGTCCGACCGGCGTGGCGCACACCTTTATGGCCGCCGAGGCGATTGAAAGCGAAGCGAAGAAACGTGGCTGGTGGGTGAAAGTGGAAACCCGCGGCTCCGTCGGCGCCGGCAATGCCATTACGCCGGAAGAGGTGGCCGAGGCGGATCTGGTGCTGGTAGCCGCTGATATCGAAGTGGATTTGGACAAGTTCGCCGGCAAGCCGATGTACCGCACCTCTACCGGGCTGGCGCTGAAGAAAACCGCGCAGGAGCTGGACAAGGCGCTGGCGGAAGCGGAAGTGTTTCAGCCGCAGAAAGGCGGCGCCGCCCAGTCTACCGGTGCGCAGAAGAAAGAGGGCAACGGGCCGTATCGCCACCTGTTGACCGGGGTCTCCTATATGCTGCCGATGGTGGTGGCGGGCGGCCTGTGTATTGCGCTGTCCTTTATGTTCGGCATCAAGGCGTTTGAAGAGCCAGGCACGCTGGCGGCGGCGCTGATGCAGATTGGCGGCGGTTCGGCGCTGGCGCTGATGGTGCCGGTACTGGCCGGCTATATTGCCTTCTCCATTGCTGACCGTCCGGGCCTGACGCCGGGCCTGATCGGCGGCATGCTGGCGGTGAGCACCAACGCCGGCTTCCTCGGCGGGATTATCGCCGGTTTCCTGGCGGGCTATGTCGCCAAAGCCATCAGCGGCAAGCTGCGTCTGCCGCCGAGTATGGAAGCGCTGAAACCGATCCTGATCATTCCGCTGTTTGCCAGCCTGATCACCGGTCTGGTGATGATCTATGTGGTCGGTACGCCGGTCGCGAGAATCATGGAAGGCCTGACCCACTGGCTGCAGTCGCTGGGTACGGCGAACGCGGTGCTGCTGGGGGCGATTCTGGGCGCCATGATGTGCACCGATATGGGCGGCCCGGTCAACAAGGCGGCCTACGCGTTTGGCGTGGCGCTGCTCAGTTCCTCGGTCTATGCGCCGATGGCGGCCATTATGGCGGCGGGCATGGTACCGCCGCTGGCAATGGGGCTGGCGACCTTGCTGGCGCGGCGTAAATTCGACAAGTCGCAGCAGGAAGGCGGCAAGGCGGCGCTGGTGCTGGGGCTGTGCTTTATCAGTGAAGGGGCGATTCCGTTTGCGGCGCGTGACCCGATGCGCGTCCTGCCGTGCTGCATCGCCGGCGGTGCGCTGACCGGCGCGCTGTCCATGATGTTCGGCGCCAAGCTGATGGCGCCGCACGGCGGCCTGTTTGTCCTGCTGATCCCGGGCGCGATTTCACCGGTGCTGATGTATCTGCTGGCGATCGTTGCCGGCACGCTGCTGGCGGGTATTTCCTACGCGCTGGTCAAACGCGCCGACGTGGCGGTGAAAGCGGAAGCCTGAGTCAGATCTGCGGCCATAAAAAACCGGAAGCCTTTGGCTTCCGGTTTTTTTATCGCTGCGGCCGGTTACTGCTGGGCTTTCAGCCAGGCAATCTCTTCCGCCCAGATATCGGGATTGACGGTTTCAAGGATCAGCGGAATATTATCGAAGCGCGCATCGCGCATGATATAGCTGAACACCGTTTTGCCGATATTGCCTTCTCCCAGACTGTGGTGGCGGTCAACGCGGCTGTTGAACTCGCTTTTCGCATCGTTCAGGTGCATACCGCGCAGATAGTTGAAGCCGACCACCTCTCCCAACTGCTTAAAGGTGTGTTCACACGCTTCTTCGCTGCGCAGGTCATAGCCGGCGGCAAAGGCGTGGCAGGTGTCAATACAGACGCCGACGCGGCTTTTGTCTTCCACGCCGTCGATGATCGCCGCCAGATGCTCGAATTTAAACCCCAGGTTACTGCCCTGGCCGGCGGTATTTTCAATCACCGCGGTCACGCCTTCAGTCTGATCCAGCACGATATTGATGGATTCGGCGATGCGCGCCAGACACTTGTCTTCATCAATCTGCATCAGATGGCTGCCGGGGTGGAAGTTCAGCAGCGTCAGCCCCAGCTGTTCGCAGCGCTGCATTTCGTCGAGAAAGGCCGCGCGGGACTTCTCCAGCGCTTCGGTCAGCGGGTGCCCCAGATTAATCAGATAGCTGTCGTGCGGCAGAATTTGCCCCGGGCCATAGCCATAACGCGCGCAGGCGCTCTTAAATTTATCAATAACTTCGGCAGACAACGGTGCTGCTTTCCATTGACGCTGATTTTTGGTGAACAGGGCGAACGCGGTCGCCTCTAATTCGTGTGCGCGGATAACCGCCTGATCCACGCCGCCTGACGCGCTGACATGTGCACCGACAAACTTCATTTGCAATCTCCTGTGTTAACCCCGCGCCAGTTCCTGCCGTCTCCTGAGCGAAGCGGTCGAACCGGCGAGGGTGTCGCACTGCCATTATGGCATTGATGGACGGCGGTTTGAATGGCAGGAAGGGGGCAGGCCCGAATTACGGACCTGCCGGGAGGCGATTAGAACAGATGCTGCACGGCCTGGTTAATCACGCCGCCGCCGACAATCAGCCAGATAAACAGCAGGGTTGCCAGCAGAATCGGTTTGACCCCCGCCTGACGTACGGCGCTGATATGGGTGGTGAGGCCCAGCGCCGCCATCGCCATTGCCAGCATCCAGGTGTCGGCGGTAATCAACTGCTGCACCAGCGCGGCCGGCAGCAGGTTGAAGGAGTTGAACCCGGCAACGGCGATAAACAGCACGGCGAACCACGGGATGGTGATGGCGGATTTTTCCGCTTTTCCGGCGCCGCTGCTGCGGCTGATATAGCCTGACAGCAGCAGCAGGAACGGGGCCAGCATCATTACGCGGATCATCTTGGCGATTACCGCGGCGTTTTCGGCGTCCGGGCCGATGGCGTGACCGGCGGCCACCACCTGCGCTACTTCATGAATAGTCGAGCCGGTATAGATACCGAAGGTTTCCTGGCTGAACGGCAGCCACTGGTACTGCAGATTTAAATGATACAGCCACGGGTAGGCGAAGATCGCCAGCGTGCCGAACACCACCACGGTGGATACCGCAACGGCTACCTTGCTGGATTCGGCTTTCAGCACCGGTTCGGTGGCCATCACCGCCGCCGCGCCGCAGATGCTGCTGCCGGCGCCGATCAGCATGGCGGTCTGGCTGTCGATGCCGAACACCTTTTTACCCAGCCAGCAGGCCAGCAGAAAGGTGCTGCTCAGCGTCAGCGCGTCGATCAGAATGCCGGTGGCGCCGACGTCGGCGATTTGCTGAAAGGTTAAACGAAAGCCGTACAGGATAATGCCCAGACGCAGCAGGCGCTGTTTCGCCAGCTGTACGCCGGCGTGGCAGCTGGGTTGCAGCCAGGGATACAGCGTATTGCCTATCACGATGCCAAACAGAATGGCCAGCGTCAGCGCGCCGAGGCCCAGCCCGGCTATCCAGGGTACGTCGCCCGCCCAGACGGCGAGCGCGGTTAACGTGGCGGTCAGTGCCAGTCCGGGCACCAGACGCGGCAGGCCCAATAACGGGAAGCGCCGTTCAGGATAGGTTGTTGTTGTTTCAGTCGCCATTGCTCAGGTCCTTTCTCTGATTCTCTGCGGACAAGAGTAGGGCGTGGCGCTATAAAAGAGAAATTGATTATATGGTTATAATCAATCTGAATAAGTGGTAGAAGGAGAGGGCAGTGTGTAAACTAGAAACAGGTATAAGACTTTTACCTGGCTATTGTGCAGCACTGTTATAGTGCTGGCCGTGCCGCCCAATGCTTAATTAATATTTATCGGGACCGTTATGCATATCACTTTACGTCAGTTGGCCGTCTTCACCGAAGTGCTGAAAAGCGGTTCCACAACGCAGGCATCGCAGGTCTTGGCGCTGTCCCAGTCGGCGGTGAGCGCCGCGCTGGCCGATCTGGAAGGGCAACTCGGCGTGCAGCTGTTCGACCGGGTAGGCAAGCGGCTGGTATTGAATGAGCACGGCCGTCTACTGTATCCCAAGGCGCTGGCGCTGCTGGAACAGGCGGGTGAGATTGAGCAACTGTTTCGCCACGACGGCGGGGCGCTGCGCATTGCCGCCAGCAGCACCATCGGCAACTATATGCTGCCGGCGATGATGGCGCGCTACCGGCAGGATTTTCCGGCCACGCCGCTGGAGCTGAACGTCGGCAACAGTCAGGACGTGATTAGCGCGGTGGCGGATTTTCGCGTTGACCTGGGGCTGATCGAAGGGCCGTGCCATATGCCGGAACTGGTGACTCAGCCCTGGCTGGAGGATGAGCTGGTGGTGTTTGCCGCGCCCGACAACCCGCTGACCCGGCAGCCGCTGACCCTGACGGCACTGGCCGAAGCGCCGTGGATCCTGCGCGAACGCGGTTCGGGAACGCGTGAAGTGCTGGACCATCTGCTGCTGGCGCATCTGCCGCATTTCCAACTGGTGATGGAGCTGGGCAACTCTGAGGCCATCAAACATGCGGTGCGTCATGGCATCGGTATCAGCTGTCTGTCACGCCGGGTGATCGCCGAACAGCTGGCGAGCGGCGCGTTGGTGGAACTGCCGGTGCCGCTGCCGCCGATGATCCGTACCCTGTATCTGATCCATCATCGCCAGAAGCATATCTCCAACGCGCTGCAGCGTTTTCTCAGCTACTGTTTGCCGCCTGCCGAAGCATAAAAATCTGTGTTGCGTCACATAACTGACAGGAAGTCAGGGTATTAGGGGTGTTGCTAATAATTGCCTCTGAATTATGAAGCTATCTTATATCACTGGAATGTTACTAGTGCGCCGGCGGGTATTTGCTACAATCCGCCCTCAATTTTTGGACGAGCAGATAGGGTAAGAATGGCTCAGCAGGATATAAAAACATCGGGGCAGCAAGAACCCGGACTCCGCCGCGAGTTAAAAGCGCGGCACTTAACCATGATTGCCATCGGCGGCTCTATCGGTACCGGTCTGTTTGTCGCCTCCGGCGCTACCGTTTCACAGGCCGGCCCCGGCGGGGCGTTGCTGTCCTATGCGCTGATCGGCCTGATGGTCTACTTCCTGATGACCAGCCTGGGCGAACTGGCGGCGTTTATGCCGGTGGCCGGTTCGTTTTCCACCTATGGCGCCAAATATGTGGAAGAGGGCTTCGGCTTCGCTCTGGGCTGGAACTACTGGTACAACTGGGCGGTGACCATCGCGGTCGACCTGGTGGCCGCGCAGCTGGTGATGAGCTACTGGTTCCCCGATACGCCGGGCTGGATCTGGAGCGCGCTGTTCCTCGGCGTCATGTTCCTGCTGAACTACATTTCAGTAAAAGGGTTCGGCGAAGCGGAATACTGGTTCTCACTGATCAAGGTCACCACCGTAATTATCTTTATTATCATCGGCATTCTGATGATTGTCGGCATTCTGAAAGGCGGTGAGCATGCCGGCTGGCAGAACTGGAGCATCGGCGACGCGCCGTTTGCCGGCGGTTTCTCGGCGATGATCGGCGTGGCGATGATTGTCGGTTTCTCATTCCAGGGGACTGAGCTTATCGGCATCGCTGCCGGTGAGTCGGAAGATCCGGGGAAAAACATCCCGCGGGCGGTGCGTCAGGTGTTCTGGCGTATTCTGCTGTTCTATATCTTTGCGATCCTGATCATCAGCCTGATTATTCCTTATACCGATCCGAGCCTGTTGCGTAACGATGTCAAAGACATCAGCGTCAGCCCATTCACGCTGGTGTTCCAGCATGCCGGCCTGCTGTCGGCGGCGGCGGTGATGAATGCGGTAATCCTGACGGCGGTGCTGTCGGCGGGCAACTCCGGCATGTACGCCTCGACGCGTATGCTGTTTACCCTGGCGCGTGAGGGCAAGGCGCCGCGCATTTTCGGTAAACTGTCGAAAGGCGGCGTGCCGCGCAACGCGCTGTATGCCACCACGGTGGTGGCCGCGCTGTGCTTCCTGAGCTCAATGTTCGGCAACCAGTCGGTATACCTGTGGCTGCTTAATACCTCCGGTATGACCGGCTTTATCGCCTGGCTGGGGATCGCCATCAGCCACTATCGTTTCCGCCGCGGCTATATGCTGCAGGGGCATGATCTGAATGCGCTGCCGTATCGTTCCGGTTTCTTCCCGCTGGGCCCGGTCTTTGCCTTTATTCTGTGCCTGATCATCACGCTGGGGCAGAACTATCAGGCCTTCCTGGAAGACAAGATCGACTGGTACGGCGTTACCGCCACCTATATCGGCATTCCGCTGTTCCTGATCATCTGGTTCGGCTATAAGCTGGTGCGCGGCAGCCGTTTCGTGAAGTACCGCGATATGGAATTCCCGACGTTTAAATAAGGGTTGTTGCGGAACGCGGCGTTATGCGCCGCGTTCTTTTACTCTTTGTCCCGCCTGACATTTTTCCTTTTCTGATGCATACATCGTTACAAATTCCTCCTCACGCGGCATAGTCATCGACGTGATTGATAAGTATTATCGTTTGCTCTATTGTTGACGTCCGCAGCATCCCCGAAATGATGCTTTCCAGATTCTTTTATCGCCGCCGCGGGCGGTGATGTCGTCGTAACAGGTACCCGAAATCATGAGCGTAACCACCGATCCTTTACCCGACGCGAGCGGCAAATCCGGCGTCCAGGTTATGGGGCGTTATCAGCATATCCTCCGCCACCGTTTATTGATTATGGGCGTGCTGGGAATCGCGATAGTGGCTTCGCTGGTACTGGATTTCACCATGGGGCCGTCCGGCCTGTCCTTATCCAGCCTGTGGCAGACGCTGATTCATCCGGCCAGCGCCGACGCCGGCACGCGGGTGATCGTCTGGGACATCCGCATGCCTTATGCGCTGATGGCGGTGGTGGTCGGCCTGGCGCTGGGGCTGGCGGGGGCGGAGATGCAGACCATTTTGAACAACCCGTTGGCGAGTCCCTTTACCCTTGGCGTGTCATCGGCGGCGGCCTTCGGCGCGGCGCTGGCGATCGTGCTCGGCATCGGCCTGCCGGGGATCCCGGACCAGTGGTTTATTTCGGCCAACGCTTTTATCTTTGCGCTGCTGGCGGCGCTGATGCTGGACGGCATCACCCGCTGGACGCGGGTGGCGACCTCCGGCGTGGTGCTGTTCGGCATTGCGCTGGTGTTTACCTTTAACGCGCTGGTGTCGATGATGCAGTTTATCGCCAGCGAGGATACGCTGCAGGGGCTGGTGTTCTGGACCATGGGCAGCCTGGCGCGCGCCTCATGGGAAAAGCTGGGCATCCTGCTGGCGGTGTTCGCCGTACTGCTGCCGCTGTCGATGATGAGCTCTTGGAAACTGACCGCGCTGCGTCTGGGTGAAGACCGCGCCGTCAGCTTCGGCATTGACGTACGCCGTCTGCGACTGACCACGTTGCTGCGCATCAGCATTCTCTCCGCGCTGGCGGTGGCGTTTGTCGGGCCGATCGGCTTTATCGGCCTGGTGGCGCCGCATATCGCGCGCCTGATTTTTGGTGAAGATCACCGCTTCTATTTACCGGCCAGCGCGCTGATCGGCGCGCTGGTGCTGTCGATGGCCTCGGTGGCGTCGAAAAACCTGGTGCCGGGCATCATTATTCCGGTCGGCATCGTGACCTCGCTGGTGGGGGTGCCGTTCTTCCTCAGCATTATTCTGCGTCACCGGGGGAACGTCTGATGAGCCAGGGGCTGCGCATTGAGCATTTTTCCGCCGGCTATCCCAAACGCCCGGTGATTAACGACCTGTCGGTGCCGCGTCTGGCGCGCGGCGATATTACCGTGCTGCTGGGGCCGAACGGCAGCGGCAAATCGACCCTGCTGCGTTCGCTGGCCGGCCTGAACCCGGCGCAGGGCAAGCTGTGGCTGGATGATAACGATCTGATGGCGATGCCGTTCGCCCGTCGCGCCGAACAGGTGGTGTATCTGCCGCAGTCACTGCCGGCCGGGGTGCATCTGCACGTACTGGAGTCGATTATCGTCGCCCAGCGCGCGTCCGGCGGCCGCAGCAATGCCGGCAGCGAAGCCGAGGTGATGGCGCTGCTGGAACAGTTGGGGATCGCCCATCTGGCCCTGAGTTATCTGGACCAACTCTCCGGCGGGCAGAAACAGCTGGTGGGGCTGGCGCAGTCGCTGATCCGTCAGCCTTCGCTGCTGCTGCTGGATGAACCGCTGAGCGCGCTCGATCTGAACTACCAGTTCCACGTGATGGATCTGGTGCGGCGTGAAACCCGCAAGCGTAATATCGTCACGGTGGTGGTGGTACACGATATCAATATCGCGCTGCGTCACGGCGACCATGTGCTGATGCTGAAGGACGGCGACCTGATTGCCGATGGCGTGCCGGAGGCGGTGATCACCCCGCAAAGTCTGGCGCAGGTGTACGGCGTGCGCGGGCGTATCGAGCGCTGCTCGCAGGGAACGCCGCAGGTATTGATTGATGGGTTGGTGAAGGCGCCGGTGATTTGATTATCTTGAAAGTGACCATTAAAGGTTATACTGGCTCCGGGATTATGATATTAAATAGTATTATTCTTTATAGATTAACCATGGGTAATACAGGGATTAAATGGTTGCTGTGATCGGTGGCTGGTGTGTTACTAGCCATGTATACTTTTAGTAATTATCCATTACAAGGAGGTATGATATGTCGCGTTTTTTAGCCCCGGGATACTGTATTGTCGAGCAGGCAGGGACATTATCCTTCCAGACAAATATGCTATTTCGCCATCGTATGTCTTCAGCATCGAAGCTATTCATGCAGCTAAATGCAGATTCTCCATGGCTGAAACCAGGGCAAGTTTTAATTGTTGCTGACCCCGCCAGAGATATCCCACAGAATACACTACGGCTTTTACGATTGGCAAAACAGCATGTAAATAGAAATATCAATGAATTAAGTTGTGATGAGTCTGGGTTTTTACAAAAAAACTATGGAGTTATTGCTGCATTGACAAGCGTTGGAGATAAACTTTTTGGAACAGTCAGTGATGCTGGGAATAAATATTTTTCTCATATTGAAAACGCTCTGAGGAAAATTGAAATAAGCTATCAGAACCAATACCGTTCTCAGGGAACCCTTGTTAGTCAACAATTCTATGTCGAACGGGCGGCTTTATTTAATGAATTGAAAGGATTAATTAATAAACCAGTTCTGCAACAGCTGACCCGAAGGGCAGTAAAGATAATGCCTTATGAAAGCATGAAGAGAGCACTTAATTTATCAAGTAAATCAATAGTGCATGAGTGGTCAACGGTAGGTGTCGGTGCGATAAAGGGTTATTCAACGTACCTCGATAGCGCAGCTCGAGCGGCTAAATTTTTAAAAGCCGGGGGATATGTCGGGATTGGGCTTTCTTTTGCGAATACAACTAATGAAGTAACTCACTCCTGTACCGTTGGACGTAAAGAAGAATGTCCGAAGGTAGCTGTTCGGGAATATTCGAAATTCGGACTCAGTACCATTGGTTCTATTGGCGGAGGAACCGCCGGGGCTTTTGCTGGAACGGGGGTGTGTATTGCTTTAGGTGCGATCAGCGCTCCCGCCGCAGGTGTCGGAGGCTTTGCATGTGCTGCTATTGGCTCTTTAGTTGCAGGTTATGCTGGTGGTAAAGCTGGGGAAGCAATGGGTGATTTGCTTTTCTAAATAATTAAGGTGGCAATATGGAGCTTGACGCTAAATCAGTAGGTGCTATTTTTGCGTGGTTGGCTATCGCGCTGTTTATCTGTTCATTTTTTTATTTTGGTATCAAAAAGAAAAAATATACGGAGCTGATTGAGCTATACAAGGCTAATGGTTTTTCTTTCCCTGGCCTTTACGCTTTCTTTTCACTGGCTGGTTTTTTTGGTTGTTTTCCTATGGCTTTATACTTTAAACGTTTATTGGCGGGAAATAGTGTTCGTATGGATGATGGTGGAAACATACCTTTGGCCGCTTATCGTTTTATCAAGTCTCAACCTACGGCTCTAACTGGTTGGGTGCATAAGTTGTATTACCTCTGGTTGTCAAGCATGCTGTTTTTCGTACTGGCGGCGATTTGCGCCGCCTTGGTTAGTTTTTCCCCCGACTGATATTTTTGTTCCTCTCTGATGGGACAAGGGAGATCAATACGCGATAAAAAGGCCCGTTGCCGAGCCTGATATTACCATCAGAAGTTATAGCTCATCCCTACGGTATAGCGACGGCCGTCCAGCGTGGTGTTGTAGTGCTCGTAATCCACGGTTTTATCGAGGATGTTATATACCCCGCCGGTCAGCTGCAGGTTTTTCGCCGCCTGATAGCTGACGCCGACGTCGACAAAGGTATAGGACGGCGTGCTTTTGGCCATCGAGGTGCGGCTCAGGTACTCCGAGGTTTTACTGCGGAAGTTGACGCGGGTCCACACATCGAGATCGTGCGCCGCCTGCCAGTCCAGCACGGTGTTGAACATATGTTTCGGCATCTGGTTCAGCGGCTGGCCCTGGAACTGGCCGCTTTTCTGTTCCGATTCGGTATAGGTATAGTTGGCGGTCAGCTGCCAGTCTTTGGCGATCTTCCAGCCGGCGGTGGCTTCTACACCGCGCATATTGGCCTTGTCGACGTTGACGCGGTCGCTGATAAAGTCGTAATCGGTGCCGCCGAGAGAGCAGCCCGGCTCATCCTCGCAGCGTCTGACTTCGGTGATCTTGTCTTTGAAGTCGGTGTTGAACAGGGTAATCCCGGCGTTCAGATTTTGCTGGTTATCCCACAGCAGGGCGATCTCTTCGCTCAGGCTCTTTTCCGGCTTCAGGTCCGGGTTGCCGACAATCATGCCTTTGCTCGACCCGCCGCCGGTGGCCTGGCCCCAGCTGGCTGACGACTGGCGCAGATCCGGCGAGCGGTAGCCGGCGGAAACGCCGCCCTTCAGCGTCCACTGCTCGGCCAGATGCCAGACGCCGTACAGGCGCGGCGTCCAGTGGCTGCCGTAGTTTTGGTCGCGGTCCATACGGATGCCGCTGGTCAGGCTGAAATCATTGGTCATTGCCCATTCATCTTCGGCGAACAGCGCCCAGCTCCAACGGGTCAGCTGGTTGACGCCCTGCGCAGATTCCAGCTGGTTGCCGCTGTCGCTCAGTTTTTCATAGCGGTACTGGCCGCCGATATTCAGCATATGGTCACCCAGCGCGAACTGATTCTGGGTATTGAAGATGGTGTTGTACATCTTCATGTTGCGGCCCGGGTTGTTGGTCTCTTCACGCTGGATATAGCTGGTGGTATTGCCGATATCGTAATAGCCGTTGTGCGTCAGCGAGTAGTTGGTGCGGGTATACAGGCTGTCGCTTGGCTGGTTGGGTTTACAGCTGCCTTTGCGGCAGCTTTCCGTCGCCGTGGATTTGCCCGGCGTGCTGTTGCGGTCCTGCAGCGAGCGGCCGACTTCAAACTCAAACTCATTCTGCTCATCCGGCGTCAGGCTGAAGACAGCGGTACCGCTGCGCATGCGCTGTTCATTATAGCCGTTGACGATTTTGTCTTCGGCGCGGTGGGACAGCAGGCCGTTGACGCGCAGGCCGAGCAGGCCTTCAATCAGCGGGCCGGAGGCGTAGGCGTTGGTCTGGTACAGGTCGCCGGAGTCGCGGTTTTCCTGGAAGGTGGCGTCGGCGTGCACCGAGCCGCGCCAGCCCTGCGTGGTGGAGGTTTTACGGGTGATGATGTTAATCACGCCGCCCATCGCGTCGGAGCCGTACAGCGAGGACATCGGCCCGCGCACCACTTCGATGCGTTCGATGGCTTCCAGCGGCGGCAGCCAGCCCTGCTCAATCCCGGCGTTGTCGCTGTTAGGGCGGGTGCCGCGGGTATCCACGCGTTTGCCGTCGATCAGAATCAGGGTGTATTTGGACGACATGCCGCGGATGCTGATATCGCTGCTGCTGCCGCCGCCGGTGACCACCACGCCCGGCACGTCTTTCAGTGCGTCGGTCACGTCGCGATAGGCTTTATTTTCGATCTGCTGACGTGGGATCACCGAGATGGAGGCGGCGGAATCCTGGATCTTCTGTTGGAAACCAGAAGCGGTGACCACCATGGTGTCTTGCGCGCTTTCCGGATCGGCGGCGAGGGCGGCCTGGCTGGTGAGCGCGGCGATAATGAATGCGGTGAGTTTGTTATAGCTTGGCTTTTCCATGAAATAGCAATTCCTGGCCCAGAGCGGCAGAACAACGTTGTCTGCCAAAAGAGTAAGTACAAATGAAAACCCATTAAATTCCGGGGAATTCAATGGCCCGCGTGAAAACGTGAGGCTATTGTAAGGAAATAATAGAGAATGTAAATGCAAATGATAATCCGTATCATTTGTATATTTGATCAGGGTTTTTGATACGGTGCAGTGCGTGGCGCAGAGACGTAGGCAGCAATACGGCGGCCCTCTTCAGCAGAAGAGGGCGCAGGCAGGGCAGAGATTTAGAAGGTGGTAGGGGTATGGGCGCTGATGATACGGCACTCGCGGGCCGAAGTATTGCTGAAGCTGTGCGGGATGCCGGTGTTGATGGCGTAACTCTGGCCGGCGCTGAGCGGGTAGCTCTGGCCATTAATCGTCAGAATAATTTCGCCCTCCAGTACGGTGCCAATCTCTTCACCCTGATGCTTGATTTTTTCCCCGGTGGTGGAGCCGGGCTGATAGGTTTCCAGCATCATCGCCAGGTTACGCGTCGGGCTGCCGTTATGCACCAGTTTCATCGAAACGCCCTGGCTGCCGATTTCGATCAGGTCTTCCGCCTCGATCACCACTTTGGGCTCATCCGGCCGCTCCGGTTCGGCAAAGAACTCGGACAGCGACAGGTCATAGACCTTCAGCAGTTTTTGCAGCGTGCTGATCGCCGGGCTGACCTTGTCCTGCTCAATGGTGCTGATGGCGCTGTGGGTCAGGCCGGACAGCTCGGCGACCCGCCGCTGCGACAGGCCTAACTGCTGACGGATTTGCGACAGGCGCTTTCCTGGCGCCAGGGGGATTTCGCTCATAGCGGTACTTCCTTCTGGTGGCTGCGACAGGCAGAGATAAAACCGTTATACGGCGGAAATGCGCCGCACGATTGTGATATCCCGGATATCAGATGTATCCATCATACGGAGGAAAGGATGGAAAATATATTGCCCATGCTTGTCTCCGATAAGACGGCAAGAATATAGATGAAAACGACGTTAACGGTTTTATTGGTGCAGCTGATGAAAAATCATGCGCCATTGTAACATTCGCTCCCTTGCTATGTTAATAGTATGTTTCTCTGTGCGGCCGTTATTTTGAGCGCGGAGCGCGGGACGGGCAATTTGCCGCGCAGCTACGCACCGTCGTCGGCGATTGGGTGTTGAAAAATGATTGAAAGGGTGTAAGGTAAAACCTAAGAAATAACTTAAGGTGATGTCAGCCGCTGAAATATCCATCTAAACGAAGGATTTTAGTGCGATCGCCAAAAATAATTTGCAGTTGGAGGGCTTCTGGATCTTGTCATCCAGAGGTTTTCTGATGCAAAATACCCGTAATGCAGAGATAGCCGACGTTTTAAAGCGTCGGTTATTTTTTTGCATCTAGTTTTGTAAACCGAGCGTTTCATACACAAGCGAGGCCGGACTCCGAGCCGGATAGATAAACAGTTTTGTGCACGATCAACCAAAAACTTCATTGGTCGTGACTCATGAGGAAAAGAAAGATGGGGCAATTTTTCAATACAGCACCGGTGCCCGCCGGTTTCCGCTGCACCCGCGGCGATTACGGACCAGCAGCCAAGGTTTCCTTGATGCATATCCCGGCTCCCCTTACCCCTCTTTTAGAATTAAGTCGCCTGTTGCGAAGTTTCCCCGCAACCTTGAGTCTTAGCGTGTCTACTCTCCGCAAGTCTGAAGGTAAGGGGGGGCTGAACAATGTCCGATAACATCGTCAGCGCCGCTCCGGCACAGCGCACTCAACTGCGTAAAACCCTTACTCTGGTACCTGTGGTCATGATGGGCCTGGCTTATCTGCAGCCGATGACCATCTTTGATACCTTTGGCATTGTTTCCGGCCTGACCGACGGTCACGTCGCCACCGCCTACGCCTTCGCGCTGCTGGCGATTTTGTTCACTGCGCTCAGCTACGGCAAACTGGTGAAGAAGTTCCCATCGGCCGGTTCTGCTTATACCTATGCGCAGAAGGCGATTGGCCCGCACGTCGGCTTTATGGTGGGCTGGTCATCGCTGCTTGATTACCTGTTCATGCCGATGATCAACATCCTGTTGGCCAAAATTTACCTGGAAGCGATCTTCCCGGGCGTGCCGTCGTGGATCTTTGTCGTGGCGCTGGTGGCGCTGATGACGCTGTTCAACCTGCGCGGCATCAAGCTGGTGGCGAACCTGAACTCCATTATCGTGGTGGTGCAGGTGGCGATCATGGTGGTGTTCCTGGGGCTGGTGATCAACGGCGTGTATCACGGCGAAGGCGCCGGTACGCTGGTGAGCAGCCGTCCGTTCTGGTCCGACAATGCGCACGTGGTGCCGATGATTACCGGCGCGACCATTCTGTGCTTCTCATTCCTCGGCTTTGACGGCATCAGCTCGCTGTCTGAAGAAACCAAAGACGCAGAGAAGGTGATCCCGAAGGCCATCTTCCTGACGGCGCTGATTGGCGGCGTGATCTTTATCGTGGTGTCTTACTTTGTGCAGCTGTACTTCCCGGACATCTCCCGCTTCAAGGATCCGGACGCGTCCCAGCCTGAAATCATGCTGTACGTGGCCGGCAAGTTCTTCCAGTCGGTGATTCTGGTGTTCTCCTGCGTGACCGTTCTGGCATCCGGTATGGCGGCGCACGCCGGCGTATCCCGCCTGATGTATGTGATGGGCCGCGATGGCGTGTTCCCGGAGCGTTTCTTTGGCTATGTGCATCCGAAATGGCGTACCCCGGCGATGAACGTGCTGCTGGTGGGGGCGATCGCCCTGTCTGCGGTGTCGTTTGACCTGGTGACCGCGACGGCGCTGATCAACTTCGGCGCGCTGGTGGCCTTCACCTTCGTTAACCTGTCGGTGATCTCGCAGTTCTACATCCGCGATAAGATGAACCACGGAGTTAAAAATACCGTGAACTATCTGATTCTGCCGGTGCTGGGCGCGTTGACCGTCGGTGCGCTGTGGCTGAACCTGGAAAGCAGCTCGATGACGCTGGGCCTGGTTTGGGGCGCTATCGGCCTGATCTATCTGGCGTTTGTCACCCGCAGCTTCCGTCTGCCGGTGCCGCAGGCGAGTGAAGACGTGGCGTAAACGGTAAGCGTTACCGCTGAATAAAAAAGGGCTGAACAGTGTTCAGCCCTTTTTTGTGCCCGCAGATTGGCGGATGAAATCAGCGCATTTCCAGCCGCGGGATTACCGACATGCCGACGCGCAGGCGCGCGACGTCGCGCTGGTTCGGTTCCAGCTGGATTTTCACCGGCAGGCGCTGCACCACTTTGGTGTAGTTGCCGGTGGCGTTGTCGGCGCTGATGGCGGCAAAGGTGGCGCCGGTGGCCGGTGCGATGCTGTCGACGTGGCCGCGCAGGGTGACGCCGGGCAGGGCATCGACGCTGATGGTGACCGGCTGGCCGCGGCTGACGTTAGACAGTTGGGTTTCCAGGAAATTGGCCAGCACATAGCTCTGCTCAAGCGGCACGACCGCCAGCAGCCGCGTACCGGCGCTGACCCAGGCACCTTGACGCACCGCCCGCTGTCCGATCATGCCGTCGATAGGCGCCACGATGCGGGTATAGGAGAGGTTCAGACGTGCCTGATCGACGCTGGCCTGCGCGGCGGCGATATCGGCGGTTGCCTGCTGCCGGCTGGCCTGCAGTACGCCGACTTGCTTGCGTGCGGATACGACGGCGGCCTGATTCTGCTTAACCTGTGCGGCGGCGCTCTGCATCGAGGAGGCGGACTTCAGCTGTTCATCGGCAGAAATGGCATGGCTTTTCAGCAGGCGGCGGTAGCGCTCGGCATTTTGACCGGCGTAGTTCAGCGTTGCCTGGCTGGCGCTGACGGCCGCTTCGGCCTGGGCGATATTGGCCTGCTGCTGTTCCAGCTGGGCCTGAATGCTGGCCAGCTTGGCCTGACTGAGCTGCAGGCTGGCTTCGGCGGTTTCCAGCGCGACGCGGTAATCGCGGTCATCGATCGTCGCCAGTACATCGCCGGCTTTAACCTGTTGGTTGTCCTCGACGTTGACGCTGCGGATATAGCCGGACACCTTGGGGGCCACCAGCGTATAGTCGGCGGTGACCACTGCATCGGTGGTGCTGTAGTCGTGACGGTTGCTGAATGACCAGATGGCAAAGGCGCAGGCCAGCAACAACAGCAGTAGCAGCGCCAGGATGAATGTCCGTTTGGCAGGTGTAAAACTCATAGTTATGGTCTCGATGTTTTAGGAGCTAAAGGTAACAGCGTTTGTGGCGGATAGACGCGTTTTGGCAGCCAGAGGGTCAGCAGTACCAGCAACAGCGCGCAGCCGATGATCAGTAAATAGGCATCGCTGATGCCGAGGATCAGCGCCTGATGTTTCACCAGCGTTGAAAAATGGCCGAGGTTTTCCGCCGAACTGACGGTGCCGTCGGGCAGCAGCGGCGTACTGTAGCCGGCGCTGTCACCGGTGGCGGCGGTCATCAGCCATGGGCGGTTGCCCAGTTGGTCGACCAGAATGTGTGAATGGAACTGCTCGCGCCGGTTGAGGAAGTGGGTAACGAATACGCCGGCCGCCACGCTGGAAAAACCGCGCACGGTATTGAACATGGCGGAGGCGAACGGCCCTTCCGGCGGCGCCACCACGCTGGTTGAGCCCATCAGGATCGGCAAGATCATCATCGGTTGGCCGAACGCCTGCAGCGTCTGGATCAGCCAGAAGTTCTGCCGCGCCCATTCGGCGGTCAGCTGCATGCCCAGCAGGCAGGAGAGCATCATCGCGCCGGCGCCCAAGGCCAGCATCCAGCGGCTGTCGACCCAGCGCCAGTTCAGCAGCATGGCGATAAACGGCGCGATAATCAGCTGCGGCAGGCCGACGGCCAGCGCCAGCGGCGCAAACTGGGTGGTGCGGAACCCTTCCACCTGTGCGAAATAGGCGGACGGCAGTGACGAGCCGGACAGCGACAGCGTCAGCACCGCGGCGAGCGCCAGCAGGCCGAAAGCCAGGTTTCTGCGTTCCAGCATCTGCAGCTTGAACAGCGGTAGCGGATGGAACCACTCGTTAATCAGGAAAACGACCAGCAGCGCGGCGGAGGCCAGCAGCATGGCGCCGATCAACGGCGAATTCAGCCAGTCCAGCCGTTCCCCCTGGGTGAGCGCCAGGATCAGCAGTGCAATGCCGCTGCAGCCGGTCAGCATGCCGAACAGATCGGCCTGCTTCAGCCGCTCCAGCCGCAGCGGGTCCTGCGGCAGTCCCCAGCCTATCAGCGGCGCGGCGATCAGACACAGCGGCACGGCCTGCCAAAAGGCGAACTGCCAGCCGACGCTGTCGGTCCACAGCGCTGTCAGCGATGCGGCGACGTTAGGCCCGAAGGTGGCGGTCAGCGCATAGGCGGCCAGACCGTAGAGTTTAATTTTGGGCGGCAGAAAGCGCAGCGCCACCGTCATCAGCAGCGGTGGCAGTGCGCCGCCGAACAGTCCCTGAATCACCCGCAGGGTAATAAACGGCGCGGCGCCGGTGGCGAAGGGCTGCAGTATGCCCACCGCAGCGAAGCCGGTGATGACGATCAGGGCGAAGCGCCGCAGGGAAAAGGTGACGGCCAGCCAGGGCGCTACCATCATCGCCGCCACTTCGGCGGCCTGATAGGCGGAGGTGATCCAACTGCCCGTGTCATAATCAATACCGATCGCCGCGCGGATATCCGCCAGCGCCAGACTGGAGATACGATCGTTCAATCCGGACGTCAACGCGGCAATCAGCACGCCGACTAACCCCAGCGCTAAACGCAGGGTAAAAGGGTGCGGCGGCGGCGCGGCCGCAGGCTGGGTTGTCATATGAGTACTCCAGAGAGGGGAATTAATCGATGCGGTGTACTGTATTGTGATACAAGTCGCGATTTATATTATATTGTGATGCATTGTATTGCAATGTGGTACAGTGCGCGCGTCAAAGTATGAGTGTTACAATGGACGTGAACCGCACGAAAAGGGAAAGTGTTATGTCTGAATCGCCAATAGCCCGCGACGACGAAAGGACGAGGGGTATTCAGGTCATCGCTCGCGCAGCGAAGATCCTCAACGCGTTGGGCGAAAAGCCAAACGGTATGAGTCTGGGCGAGATCGCCCAGCGGGTCGATCTGCCGCGTTCTACGGTGCAGCGTATTGTCGGCGCGCTGGACGATGCTCAACTGGTACGCAGCCACGGCAGCGTCGGCGGGGTACGTCTGGGGCCGGCGCTGCTGCGTCTGATTACCAACGTGCATACCGACGTGGTGGCGATCGCCCAGCCCTGGCTGCAGGCGCTGAGCGATGCGACCGGGGAAACCGTGTCGCTGGCGCGGGCCAACGGCCTGCAGCTGGCGGTGGTGCACTATATTGTTGCCGAGCGCGAGCTGCGCGTGGTGCCGCGGTTGGGTATGAACCTGCCGCTGTACAGCACCTCCGGCGGCCGGGCGCTGCTGGCGCTGGATAACGACGATGCGGCCCGCACGCTGCTGGGTGAGGCCTACCCGGCGATTACTGATTTAACGGTGCGTGATTTTCCCGCGCTGATGACGCGTCTGGCGGAGATTCGCCGAACTGGGCTGGCTTACGATCGCGGTGAGACGCTGGAAGGCATTTCCACCATGGCGGTGGCGATCGACACCATCCTGGGGCGTTTCTCCATCAGTCTGTTGATCCCCGGCCCGCGCCTGCAGAAAAATGAGGCGCATTACCGGACTGAAATTCTGAAGTGCAAAGAGGCGCTGATCGATGAAATCGGCAAGGCGGCGCTGCGTGATGAATAGGAGCCTGAGATGAAAACGTTGTTGGTGGCGATGGATAATTCGGACGCGACGCAATATGTGCTGGCCCTGGCCGCCGAACAGGCGCGGGCGCTGCAGGCGCAGGCGCTGGCGGTATGCTGCATCGATGCGGGTTACGCGCTGGTTGTGAACGGCGATGAAGAAGGCGGCGAAGACCCGGCTGACTTTGCCTATGCCAATGACGAGCAGCAGGCGGCCGAAACGGTGGTACGGCAGGCGCTGGCGGTGCTGAGCGAGGCCGGTGTCAGTGCCAGCGGCAAGGTGCTGGTCGGCGAGCCGGCGGAAGCGATTGTCGCGGAAGCGAAGGCGCAGAAGGCGGCGATGATCGTGATGGGGCGTCGCCAGATGTCATCCTTTAACCGCCTGTTGAAAGGTTCGTGCAGCGTGGCGGTGATTGAACATGCGCCTTGCCCGGTGCTGATCGACGTGCGCATTGACGAATAACCTGCGGTGGGCCAGGCCCACCGCACTCCTGCCTTACCCGACCAGCTGCTTACCATAATCAAACAGCGCTTTTAGCTGCGCCATTTTGGCGTTGTCGCCTTCATGCAGGTTATACAGCGCTTCCAACTGCAGAATATAGGCCTGCACCCGCTCGGCGTTGAGCACTTCCCGACGGTGCTGCAGCCAGCGTTGTTGTTCGGCATCGTCCAGCGTGTTTGGATAGTTGCGTGCGCGGTAGCGGAACAGCAACTCCTTCATGCGGCCGTCGCCAAAGGCCAGATCCAGCGCCGGCAGGTTTTGCGGCTTGGTTTGCAAAATGATTTTCATCGCCGCTTTATCGGCATCGCTGAAGAAACCATCGTACAGTTTGGCGTCGACGTCGTCGGCCGGGGTGAAGGGCTCCGCTTCGGCATACAGCGCTACCACTTTCTCGCGGACTTCCGGGTGCTGACGCAGAATCTGCAGGTTATCCAGGCAGGCCTGACGATCGATGCCCAGCCGTTCGGCATTTTCCGGCAGCAGGGTTTTGGCCGGCGCCAGCACCGGGCATTTATTGATATGCACCAGTTTGATCGGCGCCGGCGGCTGATCGGCCGCCAGCTGGTCGCGGCGGGTATATAAGCGTTCGCGCAACTGATCGGCATTCAGATCCAGCAGCGGGGAGATGTCGCCGGCCAGATCGCAGACGATCACCGCATTTTTATTCTCCGGGTGCCAGGCCAGCGGCGCGATCCAGCTGGTGTTGCTGCGTGCCGCGCCGAACATGCCGGAAACGTGCACCAGCGGCGTCATCTCGGCAATGTCGATCAACGCATTCAGCTTGTGCTTGTTGCGGTGCTGCAGCAGGTAGTCGAACAGGCGCGGCTGCGCCTGCTTCAGCAGCTTGGCCATGGCAATGGTGGCATACACGTCTGACATCGCGTCGTGTGCCTGTTCATGCTCGACGCCGTTGGCGCGGGTCAGGTGCTCCAGACGGAAGCTGGGGAAGCCCTCGTCATTTTCCGGCCAGACAATTCCCTCTGGCCGCAGGGCGTAACAGGCGCGCATCACATCCAGCAGATCCCAGCGTGAATTACCGTTTTGCCAGCTGTAGGCGTAAGGATCGTGGAAGTTGCGGTAAAAAATATTGCGGCTGACCTCATCATCGAAACGAATATTGTTGTAGCCGAGGATACAGGTGCCGGGAACGCTGAAGGCTTCGTTGATCTGACGGGCAAACTCGGCTTCGCAAACGCCTTTGGCCAGCGCTTCCTGCGGCGTAATGCCGGTAATCATCACCGCTTCCGGATCCGGCAGGTAGTCATCCGCCGGGGTGCAGTAGATCACCAGCGGCTCTTCGATGATATTGAAGTCCATATCAGTGCGCACGCCGGCAAACTGGGCTGGACGATCCAGCGACGGACTTTTGCCAAAGGTCTCATAGTCGTGGATGTAAAACGTATTCTGTCTGCTGTTGTTTTTCACTGTCTGAGCTTGTCCGCGTTTGTCATCTGATTGACAGATTTAAAGGTGTTTCACCCTTGATCCGCTGCGTTTGCTACATGGTAAACCATCTTCGGGCAGTCCAGAAGGGGAATGCGGCCGGTTTTGCTGCGCAGGTTCAGTCTAAAAGGAATTATCGATAGGTTGTATGGGGCAGCGCCCGAACATTGGTAGGAGGGCCTTTGACGTGCCTGAGAGGTTCATCGTGCTATGGAATATGAAACCATTCGGGTATGTGCATGAGTAGACCTCCTCCAAGTATTGAAAACGACTCATGGGATTTTTGAAGGCTATGAGGCAAGACTATCAATAAACATAAGGGTAAAACCAACGGAAATTAAAGTGGCCGCTACCATATGCATACTATAATACCTATTTATCCATGCCTTCAAAGGTTCGGGTAATGATTGCACATATTCATAGGAGATTTTTGGCATTTTGGTACCCCTCCCCAACTTAATAGTTTTATTTTTGAGAAGCTTCCTGAAAAATCCAACGACAAATAGGCTTGTAAAAAAACCGCCCTTGGAATAAACAACGTAAACATCCGGCATGATAATACCACTGGATAAATACCGGGATAAAATATCCTCATATCTTTTCTTTGTGAAACCGAAGTACACCATAATAAATATGAAAAAAGTAGTACCAGAGAAACCAAGCACTGTCCCGAAAAGCATTAAATAGAAACTCATTGGCGATATCTCATCATTATTTTTAAACAATATCGGCAGCGTAATCACTATACTTTCTGCCCATATAGCCGTTAACAGCCCTCCTACCAGATAGCAATAATGGTTTTAGTCTCCGTCACGAGATAGGTAGCCAGTCGGGTAGATACATCAGCACCCCTCCCAAGAGCATTGAAAATGACCAGATTAAAAAGAGGTGAAAGTAGCGTTTAATCCAACGTGTTTCACTCTCTGGTAAAGCATTGACAAAATCGTAAGATTCATTCCCAAGGTACTCATTTTTGGACAGTTGAATGCGCTTTCGGGTCAGAAGCTGCCAAAAAAATATGGTAACGATCATGCTGCCAAAATATCCCGCGGAAGCGGCAAGCATATCAAATCGCCTCATAAACAAACCATGTGATAAATATTTTGAAATCGTGTTGTTATAATCTTTTTTTATGTAAGAAAAATAGGCAATGCTAAAAATAAAGAGCAACATCCCTAGGAAGGCTATTATTGTACCAAAATTTCTAACTGCATCACTCATAATTTACCTATGTTACTTAAACAAGATATCGGCCATGCCGCGTCCTACACCTCTACCAATAGCTTCACCTGCGGTGGTCCCAGCGTATGCTCCAATACCACTGCCTATGATGGCACATGCTACGCCGGCACTACCGGCCATAGGGGCACTGATAATTCCTAAGGCAACACAAACTCCACCCCCAGCCAGAGCTCCCCAGGTACCTCCAGCTGAACCTAATCCTACTCCGCCAACAAAGGCGCCGTATTCTTTGAAGGCAACATGACCGCATTCATTCTCGCGGCCGGTTGTACAGGCATGATACACGTCATTGGTCGTGCTGGTCGCTGATATTGCCAAACCCACCCATCCAGCATTCTTCATAAATTTAATGGCTCTGCTGGTTCCATCCAGATAAGTCGAATAACCTCTAATCGCGCCCACGCCAACCGTAGACCACTCATGGACAATTGAGCGGCTTGACAAATTCAGGGCGCTTTTGATGCTGTCATACGGACGCAGATTCAGGATTTTGCGCGTTAGTCGGCTGAATACAGGTTTATCCAGCATCACTTTGAGCTCCCCAAACAGGCGATTCCGTTCGACAAAAAACTGCTGACCGATTAGCGTACCTTGGGTGCGGAACTGGTTCTGATACGTAGTTTCTACTTTCCGCAATATTTCATCAATTCGTTCAAAGTAGCGTTTCCCTGAATCACTGGCGATGCCTAATCCGGTGCTGCTGCCATTAAGTATGGTGGCGAGAGTGTCGTAATTGCGCTGCAGAAATGTCGCTTGTTCGGCATCCACCTGCGCCATCGCTTTATTCACCTGGTTTTTGGCCCGGCGTAAATGGTGTAGGGCTGGGCCTTGGTGGGGGTTGTGCGGATCGGCAACGATCAGAATATGTCCCGGCTTCACCCATGGAGTATCGGCATTAAGCTGCAGGTAATAGCGGGCGGCTTCGCTGTTTGGGTTTCTGAACAGCATGTTTGCCTGCGAAGTGAGCGAACCAGGGGTTTCAACAACGCAGTAACCAGGTTCAATCCGTTGACGGGGAGGTAAGGCCATGGGGTGACTCCTTGTCATAGTCGATAGGGACTTTTAGCCTATGTACCTTAAACTAACCTTACCTAATATTTCAACGGCTACAGGTCGCTAACCAGCCACTGATCGGCTTCTTCAAACATCTCTTCCAGCAGGCGGTTCAGTTTTTCTTTGTCGCTCTTGCTGACATCCGTATTCAGGCCGTTGGCCTACATGGGTTTTACCCTCACTTCGGCATCGGGAAAAATCTTGTGCACCCGCCTTGTCAGTTCGTCCTTGATAATCCCGGCCGCGCCCGGCAATCCCTGCACATTACGTTGGTCAAAAATCAGCTCTACAAACATATCATCATCTTTAGGTTACTGTGATTGTGTACAGTATTCTTATCCGTAAAGTGTCTTTCCGTCAAGCAGAGCAGAGTGCACATACTTCTATGCGTAGATAAAAGAGAGCCAGGAAAAGAGCGGATGATGAAATAGGTTTAATTTCAATGCATTATTCTTAACATGTCGGATGCTTGGCAACGCTGTTTTTTTGCTCGGCATAGCTTCCTGGCTGGTGATGATGGTCATTCAACGTGCAGAACGTGCCGATGATTGCTGTCCAGAACAGGGCGCACATCAAGAGTACCGCTGACCAGACTTTTTGGTTGTAACTCATAGTGGTTCCGAAATAAAAGGGAAAAATCACGCGTATTAAGACAGAGATAATATAAATAATCCTTCAACGAACCGATTAAATATCTTGAGTGTGAATATAAGAGTGTAACTAAAGATATTGTATGGATTTCAGTTCAAACCTTAATGAAGCCTTAACGGCGATATTTGTTTTCTCTCCGCATAGTTGATTGATGATGCGTTTAATTATTGCCATTTAAAATCCGTTTTATTCTATCCTTCTACGAGTAAAACGAAATGAAAACTTTGTTGCTGACGGGCGCTACCGGCTTTCTGGGTGGTGCGGTTCTGGAAAAATTATTAATTGAAAACCAGCAGATAAACTATCTGCTGCTGGTACGCGCTGAAAATAAAGAACAGGGGCTGGCTCGGATTAAAAATAATATGGCCAAGTTTAACCTGACGCCTGAAATATTAGATAGAATTACACCGGAAAGTATTTTGTTGGGGGATTTGGCCGACGCGGAAAGTTTCCTGAGCGATGTGCGCTTGAATAATGTGACGCACGTGATTAACTGTGCGGCGGTGGCGTCATTTGGCAATAACCCGCTGATCTGGAAAGTTAACGTTGAGGGTACGCTGGCACTGGCCAGCAGAATGGCGCAGGTGGAAGGGCTGCAGCGTTTTTTACACGTCGGCACCGCCATGTCCTGTACGCCGGAACCGGGCACGCTGGTGGCAGAAAGCGGCGAGTTCGCCGAAGACGCCGAGCATCTGGTGGAATACACCCGTTCCAAATCTGCCATTGAACAGCTGATGCGTCAGCAACTGCCGCAGCTGCCGTTGGTTATTGCCCGGCCGTCGATCGTCGTCGGCCACACGCGCCTTGGTTGCCAGCCATCCAGCAGCATTTTTTGGGTATTCAGCATGGCGCTGATGCTGCGCAAATTTATGTGTTCGCTACAGGACAAAATTGACGTGATCCCGGCGGATTACTGCGCCGATGCGTTGGTGATGTTGCTGAACGGCGAACGGCTGGAGAACGATGTGTACCATATCTCCGCCGGGGCGGAGCGCAGCGTCAGCTTTGCCGATATCGACCGCGCCATGGCCAGCGCTTTGGAGCAGGCGCCGGTTGGCGAACACTATGCGCAGGTCAGCTATGAGGCGCTGGTGAAGATGCGCCGTCAACTTAAGGATATCTTCGGCCCGTGCAACGAACGGCTGATGCTGAAAGCGATGCGCCTGTACGGCTCGTTCGCCATGCTCAACGTGCGTTTTAGCAATGATAAACTGCTGAAGCTGGGGATGCCGCAGCCGCCGCGTTTTACCGACTATCTTGCACACTGCGTGGCCAGCACCCGCGGCCAGTCGATTCCGCAGCAGATGGCGGTGGACTTCAAATAAGCGCGCTTACCAGGATGAGGATGACCAGAACACCCGGCCGAGCACCACCAGCTGATCTTTACGCTGCTGATAGCTGAGGTACTCATCCTGGTACTCCTCACGGTTCAGCGAGCGGATAATCACGCCGCCGTCCGGCTGCTCCAGCAGCACTTTGACACGCAGGAGATTGCCGTGGCGGATGGCGTAGGTTTTGCCTTCACGGATGCGTAAATCGTCGGTATTGATGCCGACCACGTCACCGTCCTGCAGGCGCGGTTCCATGCTGGAGCCGGAGATGCGGATAATCCGCGCGGCATTCACCGGTACGCCCATCTTGTGCAGATAGTAGCGGCGGAAAATCAGCGAAAATTCTTCGCGGTCGACGATTTCATAGCAGCCGTCGCCCGCAGAGAAATCGATATCCAGCAGGGGGATCTCCACAAACTCTTCCTTGTCCTGATTGGTGTCTTCCCACACCACCGGCTTCAGGCGGGCAGGCTGAAAGTCTGACGCCGTATCGACGTTATCAAAGGGTTTGGCCAGCTGCTTTTCATGGAAAACATCGAACCAGCCCTTGGGTAAATTCAGCCTGGCTTCAATTCGCCTGGCGAGGTTGTCGCCAAGATTGCGTGAAGATTTGTCCCCGATAATTTGGCTCAGCGTGGGCGCGGAAGACTCCACCAGGGCGGCGAACTCGTTCTGGTTGGTGCCGTTGCGTGCGTAGCGGGCCATCAGGTCGCGCAAATTATTGCGTCTTATTTCTTTGGTTTCCATGGGCGGATAATCGCACTCTTTAGCAAAAAGGTAAATATTTTATCCGCTAAAAATTCTTGCTAAAAATTTAGCGTTTAGCTAAAAATAAAGCGTGGTGATGTTCATACCACCCAGCCTTCGCGTATCATGATGCTATGCGAATACCTTTGGACAGCTAACGCAAAGAGGGAATCTGCGATGTTCACTATCGATTACAACAGCTACCGTTCGGTGGCCAGCTTTAACCGCCGCGTGCGCTTTCTGGTGCTGCATTATACCGCGCAAAATTTTGCCGACTCGGTCACCTCGCTGACCGGCAACGCCGTCAGCGCGCACTATTTGGTGCCGGATCCGCAGGATCCCAGCTATCAGGCGGCCGGGTTCGACGGGCTGCGCATCTTTAACCTGGTGGATGAGCAGGAGCGCGCCTGGCACGCCGGCGTCAGCCAGTGGGGCGCGCGCAACAGCCTGAACGACACCTCGATCGGCATTGAGATCGTTAATCTGGCCAGCGGCGACGGCGAAGATATCACGTTCCCACCGTTTGAGCCGCAGCAGATTGAGGCGGTGATCCAGCTGACGTGCAATATTCTGCAGCGCTACCCGGACATTTCTCCGGTCAACGTGGTGGCGCATTCGGACATTGCGCCCGGCCGCAAGAGCGACCCCGGTCCGCAGTTCCCGTGGCATCAGCTGTATCAGGCCGGCGTCGGCGCCTGGTATGAGGAAGAAACGCGTCAGCGCTATCAGCACTACTATTGCAACCAGGGGCTGCCTGACCGGCAGCAACTGCTGGCGCTGTTTGCCAAATATGGTTATGACGTCAGCGCCGCCGGCGATGACGAAGGCTACCGCCAGCTGGTGCGGGCGTTTCAGCTGCATTTCCGTCCGCAGAAATATGACGGCGTAATGGATGCGGAAACCGCGGCGATCCTGCAGGCGCTGGTGGATAAATACGTTGCATAATAGCTAAGCCGGGCGTAGCGGCTGCGCCCGGTTTCCCGCTGCGGCACATATTCTTCTACATTCCCGGTTATCCATTTTTGTGCTGGCTCCGCTACACTGAGGGTTTTCCGTTATCAGTAAGTGGGCTCACCGTGCGTCTGGATCGTGGCATTTCCTCATTTGAACACCTGATATACCGTCATTACCGCATTGTGCACGGTGTGCGCATCGGGCTGGCCTTTATTCTCACCTTTTTACTGATCCGCCTGCTGGAGGTTCCGGAAGGCACCTGGCCGCTGATTACGCTGGTGGTGGTGATGGGGCCGATATCGTTTTGGGGCAATGTGTCGCAGCGGGCGCTGCAGCGCATTGCCGGCACGGTGTTCGGCGCCGCCTCCGGGCTGGTGGCGTTGTATCTGGCAATCTATTCATTGCCACTGATGCTGCTGTGGTGCGGGGTGGTGATGTTCGTCTGCGGCTACTTTACCCTGGGTAAACGGCCCTATATGGCGCTGCTGATCGGCATTACGCTGGCGGTGGTGTGCGGCGAAGGCAGCGGCGATATGCAAACCGCGCTGTGGCGCAGCGGCGATGTCATCTTCGGTTCGATACTGGCGCTGCTGTTCACCAGCATTTATCCGCAGCGCGCCTATATTCTGTGGCGGATGCAGATGGCGGAGTGTTTTCGCACCGCCGGGCAGGTTTATGGCGCCTATTTGTCGCCGAACGTGGTGGAGAGGCCGCGGCTGGAGCTGCGCCTGAAGCGCCTGCTGAATCAGGTGGTGAAGCTGCGCAGCCTGATTGCCCCCAGCAGTAAGGAAAGCCATATCTCCGTCGAAGTGTTTGAAGCGGTGCAGACCCTGAGCCGCAATCTGGTGTGCACGCTGGAACTGCTGGCCGATGCCTATTGGGCATCGCGTGAAACGCACTTTATTATGCTGAACGCTAAAAAGCTGCGCAGTGCTCAACTGCTGACGCTGCATTCGCTAGAGGCGCTGGCGGCGATGATGGAGCACGGCGGCCCCGGTCTGCCACAGCAAACCATTGGCGAGCTGGGGGAGATCTCCGCCGAACTGAAAACCCTGATGCAGGAAGCCGGCGGGCAGCACGTTGAAGCGCCGATTTACGGCTATGTGTGGCTCAGTATGCAGCTGGCGCAGCAGTTGGAAGAACTGGGCGATCTGCTTAAAGTCTGTACCGCCGACAGCGCGGAATAGTGTGTGAGATCATTAAGCGTGCGCTTCGGGTTTTGGCCGCGACGCTAAAGTGGGTAAGATAGCGGTATTGGGAGTTGTGCCGCACCGCCACAAACCTGTATCTTGAGAACATTGTGGCCGTAAGCAAATGAATCTGTGTATTACTAAAGCAAGGGTATAAAGATGGATAATGCAACTAAGCCGAGTTTCCAGGATGTTTTGGAGTTTGTGCGTATGTTCCGCCGTAAAAACAAGCTGCAGCGCGAAATCGTCGATAACGAAAAGAAAATCCGTGATAACCAGAAGCGTGTACTGCTGCTGGACAACCTGAGCGAGTACATCAAGCCGGGCATGAGCATCGAAGACATTCAGGCCATCATCGCCAATATGCGCAGCGACTATGAAGATCGCGTTGATGACTACATCATCAAAAATGCCGATCTGTCGAAAGAGCGTCGCGAGCTGTCTAAAAAGCTGAAAGCCATGGGCGAAGTGAAGTAACCCAACGTTCCCCACAGGCCAGATCTACGATCTGGCCTGCTTTATTTTACCTGCCTCAAAGTTATGTGCTTTACCCGTTGCCAGCCGGTGAACCACGCTTTAGTCTGATATTGAAACAATGTTTTAATATTAAACAATGCGTAGGGATCACTCATGACTTATTGTGCAAATGCTTCCCGATATGACCAGATGCAATACCGTTACTGCGGCAACAGCGGGCTACAGCTGCCTGCGCTGTCGTTGGGACTGTGGCACAACTTTAGCGATGGTCACAGTCTCTCTTCCCAGCGGGCGCTGCTGCGTAAAGCGTTTGATCTGGGAATTACCCACTTCGATCTGGCAAACAACTACGGTCCACCGCCGGGCTCGGCAGAAAGCCATTTCGGCCGGCTGTTGCAGCAGGACTTTCTGCCGTATCGCGATCAGCTGATTATTTCCACCAAGGCGGGTTACGATATGTGGCCCGGCCCTTACGGCAGCGGCAGCTCACGCAAATACCTGCTGGCCAGCCTCGACCAGAGCCTGAAGCGCATGGGGCTGGATTACGTTGATATCTTTTATTCGCACCGGGTGGATGAACATACGCCGATGGAAGAAACCGCCGCGGCGCTGGCGCAGGCGGTGCAGAGCGGCAAGGCGCTGTACGTGGGGATTTCTTCCTATTCCACCGACCGTACCGTCAAAATGGCGGCGCTGCTGCGGGAATGGAAAATACCGCTGCTGATCCATCAGCCCTCGTACAGCATTCTGAACCGCTGGGTCGAAAGCAGCGGCCTGCTGGATGCGCTGGAACAGCAGGGGACGGGCTGCATCGCCTTTACGCCGCTGGCACAGGGGCTGCTGACCAATAAGTATCTGCACGGCATTCCGGAGGATTCGCGCATGAAGCGCGAGCAGGGCGGTTCGCTGAAAGAGAGCATGCTGTCCGCGCAGAACCTGCAAAGCATTCAGCTGCTGAACCAGCTGGCGCAGCAGCGCGGGCAAACGCTGGCGCAGATGGCGCTGAGCTGGCTGTTAAAGGACAATCGAGTTACCTCGGTGCTGATTGGCGCCAGCCGGCCGGAGCAGCTGGAGGAAAACTGCCAGGCGCTGAACAACCTCACGTTCAGCGCGGCGGAGCTGCAGCAGATTGATGAGCACGTGGCCGACGGCCAGCTTAATCTCTGGCAGGCATCGTCCGATCGCTAAACGCCGGATAGCAAAAAGCCCGCTTAAGTTGCCTTAAGCGGGCTTTTCTAAATATGGCTCCTCTGACTGGGATCGCCTTTGCCATTAACTGGCTAATAAGCAAGCTAAACCTGAATTCCCTTTCTGTCAAGACCACCAAAATGACCACCAATAGTTGCGGGGTTCGCAAAACTAATTTGAGCGCTCTACCATAGGTGGTGATCGTTACCTCATTGTGCACGAGAACGTTCAGGGATTCGTTTGCTATGCACTTGGTGCAGCACGGCGTGCCAAAGAAGGTGATCCAGGCGCTGATGGGCCATGAGGATGAGAAAAGCACCGAGTGGTACTGCCGGGTGATGGCGCTGGACGTGACGCGCCAGCTCGGCGTGCGGTTCTCGATGACTCCGGAGGACGCGCGGGCGCTGATCGCCACGCGCTGAAGAATTAATGGTGTGTGAGGATAAATACGAAAGGAAAAGGAGCGCAGATGGCAAAATATGCAGGGATGACTGACGACGAGCTGGCCGATGAAATAGCCCGACTCAAGGCCGAGATTGAAATAAGGGACGAATACTTCCGGGATGCAGAGGACGACGTTATAGTAAGCACGATAGTACAGAGCACAATCGACCTGCTGTTTAAAGAGTGGGAGGCGGCGGCGGACGAAAAGTCAAGGTGGGCAGGGTATCCATGTTCGCTGAAGTGAGTGCTTAACTCTGCGCAGCAGGCCTGATATATAATGAGCTTTGTAGCCTGGTACATTCAATTAAAATACAGGAATTATAATGATCAACGCATTACCTAATAACTTAAACGTTTTAGTCGGACAAATCGAAAAAATAATAGATTCATGGCCCGTCAAGGTTTCACTGGATCATGCAATCAAATGGGTTATGCAGTTCGATGCTGAACATTATCCCCTAGCTGTCAGAATTCTCAACAATATTGATATTCTTGATTCCTACAGCATCAGGTCGGCTTTGGAAGTTGCACACACAAAATTAATAAGGAAAATATCGGAAAAAGGTTCTCCGATGGAGAAATATAATACCCTTTTTGCAGCAATAGGAAACACGGCCAAAAGTGGCTCATTGATAGCTTATCATTACAGGACAACGGTAGGTTTATCAGAAAAGGATTTCGTGTCAAATGATGATGAAGATAAACTAGACCTGTCCAAGATTGAAAATATCGTATTGGTCGATGATGTCATTGGATCAGGAAAAACCATTGCTCATGAAGTTAAGCGGGTTGCTGAAGAGGTGTATTCATTAACAAAATCCCGTAATTTATTTGTTCTGACGGTTGCAGGTTATGAAGATGGAATAAAACATGTAATTGAAGAAACAGGCGCCACCGTTGTTACGGCTCTGGAATATTGTTCAAAAGATACTGTGGCTAATCTTGACGGCGTATTTTATAAAGATATGCCGGTATCGGAGCGTAATGCATCACTGGAAATCATAAAAAAATATAACAGGGTCGTATCGACATCCACACTGGGATTTTCTCAGCTGGGTGGCTTACTGGCGTTTGACCATAACACCCCAAATACAACGCTTCCAGTCATCTGGAGCAACAGTAAAGGGTGGCTTCCTCTTTTCCCAAGGGCCACATCTATTCCTGGCGTTGCAAAAATACTGAAAAGTGCCAATGAAGAAAGAAAGAACAGCGTTACGTCAGATGAAATAACGTTGTTTGTTGAGGGGAAGGTAGATGAGCTTTTTATCGACTGCTTCATTAGCAATAAAGCTTTGCAGGAAAAAATTAATGTCGCGGATTTGAAGGCCATTGCGTTAGGAGGTCTGTACCAGTCTGAGAGATTAATGGAGTTACTTACTGAAAGTAAGAAGCAAGCAATTTTTATAGTTGAAAATGATGATCACACCAAAAGAGCAATCCAGCGTTTTGAATTTTATAAGAACTCACATATTCTGCATTTAAAGCCTAACTTTGTTGCGCTTCTCGATATTGATAAAATTTATCAGAATAAAGAACGGTTTAATGGCTTGCCCGATCAGGCTGCGATGTCTGATGAGGGTAGGTGGTGGCGGGATTTCGAGCAGGCAGTCATCAAGAAACATTTAAACTCAACTAATAATGAGAGAATCATTCAGGTAATAGATGAGTTCTTAGATGATGAAAAGTATGAAGTTTTCTGTCAAGAACTGCTGAACAAAAAGAATGAGATGCTAAAGTCACTCGGTAAGTAAGAATGACTGTAACTATCATATTTTTTTGACTGTCTTATAACGTTATTTAAAAGGGATTTATAATGAAAATATATATTGATGAGTCAGGGATATTCAGTTCAAGTAACGATCTAGCCACCATTGATAAAGCATGGGGTACAGTTGGAGCGTTAACTGTACCCCATAAGAATGAAAAAAAAGTCAGTGCTGCATTAATGGAGCTTAAGTCGAAACTGAACGTGCCTTCTTCTGAGGAGATTAAACATCTCAAAAGGCCAGACCCTTCTCATGATTGCTTTGCCGATTTTATCACCGCTTTACTGAAACTGGATTGCACGTTTCATGCGATGACCGTCAATCGTACATCATTAGATGATGAGTTAACCCGTCTCCACATGAAACAACAGATTGATGGCAGACTTAGATATATTGAAAAAATCAGGGGTGGCCTTACGCCTGATGAGTTTTCCGAGGTTAACCATTCTTTTGAAGAAACAAAAAATCTCATCAATTCTTTAAGCATTCAGGAATATAATCAGGTTGTTATTCAGTCGTATTTGATTTCACATATGCTGGATAAAACCATTACCTTTTATCTGCGCCGTAATCCGCGAGAATTATCCCGCTTTGAATGGGTTTTTGACAGGAAAAACAACGCACCTCTGAGCTTTGAATGGCTTTATTCAAAGTTTATGCCTGAAACTGTTGAATTGGATTATTACAGAGAGCCACGTGGTATTCCACACTTGCCAGAAGAAATGGAGGTGTTCAAGAGAAACTTTGGCGTGAGTGATGCTGGTATTGGAATGCCTGAAGATGAAGTGGAACGACGCATGAAAGTATTTGGTGTAAACCATTCTTCTGTTGCAGATGCTTCTTTTCCCTTTCAGTTTGGTAAGATTCTAAAACAGTATAGTATTTTCGGTAATTCATCGAAATCATCAGGATTACAAGCTGCTGATGTAATTGTTTCAGCTGTCAATCGCTTCTTGAGAGGGAATGTTGATGATGTGGTAAAAGCATCCAGGAACCTTGGCCCGTTACTCATTCATTCTCCAAGGCTCGATGTCCCGGCGATCCCGCATATATCTTTTTATCATGGAACTGAATTAAAAAGAGAAATTGATTTTCATAATCTTGAATTACTTAATTCAGAAGCAAGAGAGTTATATACTCCGGCATTCAGAAGTGGCTTTACCAAGACTATTCATAATTTATTAGAGAAACAACGTCAGGGATGTCAGCCTCAAAACAACAATTAACACTCATCTGTACCGTACCCATAGACTTTTCAGTTGTGGGAGTGTTGTCCGGGCTTGCAGTGAGTTTAAGCGCCAATGGGGTGGTATTACTAGGGGTCAGTTTGGATATGTAGAATTATTGCACGGTAAGCCTGTTTTTTGAACAGGCTTACCTGTAGCAATAGAGTGTACTCCCGCGCTATACAGCGTTTTGAGGGGATTTTGTCTTAATCGGATAACCTAAAAGCGATAGCCACTGACGCTAAATCAATCCCTTACGTATCTGGATTGGTTAAAAAATGTGCTTAACGTACAAACATTTCCGATCCCTAAACTGACCCTGTAAGTATCCCAGCTTTAGTTCCAGGCACTTTTGAGATTTCCGGTTTCTTTGTAAGCATCCCGGTAAACCGGACCAACCACTTTTTGAGCCATCTTAAATGACTCAAATGTGTCTAACAGCGGGGAGCAGGTCAATCCGTAACCCCCCTTTTTATAATGGTCACGCGGTCAGAGAAAATACGGGCGACAGCCTCCTCGCTGTCCAGAAGTCCATCGCCTTCGGCAACGATAAACTGTGCGGCGCCGGATGCAAGGATAATCAGACATTTTGTGTTCTTGTCCTCATAGAGGAGCCCTCTGACGCTGAAAAGCAGGGCACTGATCGGTGCGTCGGGTAATCGCGGGTCTTCGTGCGTCATTTCATCAACAAAAAATGGAGACCAGGCATTTTTTTCATTAAAGAGAGAGTCTCGGCATGGTGAAATCCTAACTGTGTGATGGCCTGAAATGGGCACGGGAAGGATAGGTATATCCGTTGACGCGACCACGGGCAGGATGCGGATAATATTGTGAATGCTCACGCCCAGCACAAGGGCCATAAGCAGCCACAGCAGATGATGGCAAAGCGAATGGTGAGAGAACATACGCGTCATTGAATTTTAGCATGCAGAGGGAAGCTCGCGGATGACGGCAGGCTTTTATTCCCGTCGTCGGTCATAACGGTTTAGACCCCTGCCAGGGAGTGCAACAGGGGTTCATTCAGTTTGAGCCCATGATTGGGGATTGTAAAGATGAGTCTGGCGGGCAAATCGTGACGTTCCAGCATCGCCCGCAGTTTATATACCAGTTAGTGGTGATTATTGACGCGTATACGCGGATAATTATCGTTCCAGACTATACGGATAATGTCCTGCTTAGAGGTAATCTGGTTATGCAGGAAAATAAAAAATATTCTTTGTGACTCATTAATAAAAAAAGTGGTGTTATTCTATATTTAGAAAATCAAAGAAATTAATTTTATCTGAAGTTAATAGTTTTGATGTTTTTAATCCGTCATCCCGCACTCTCCGGCTATCATTTGTTGCTTAAGTATTGCTGTTTGCGATTAATAAGTGATTGGTAATCACAATGGTGATTCAATGCGTGCTGACTAAATACGGTTTCAGGCTCTCAATTTAAACGAACGTCTTTGCTGATAAAAGAGGGTGCAATAACGAATAACAAATTAACGATTTCTGATGACTTATTCCCCTGTGAGCTGGATTCGTGAGTCGTTCTCGCCGGCCTTATTTGCCTGGAGGTAGAAGCTGAAAGGTCAGTCGCGCCGCCCGGGCTCTCACAGGTTTTAACCCGAATTCGCTCCAACGTATTGATTTAACATTGGGCAACTGCGAATCTCGCAAGGACCTGCCAGCCACGCGCCTGAAATTCCTGAAAATAACGCTTACGCACATTCCCCTCTGATTCAGCAGGCCTCAGCAAGTGTATTTTTGAATCTGGAGCTCATCCCTTCGGGATAGCCCTGCCAGGCATTAAAACATGGCGTGCGGTAAATACCCCCGTTACTGATGGCGATGAAATTCTTAGCATTTCAGGCTTTGTGCCCGGCTTAAGTGGGAGTAAAGTATCTTAAAATGACACAAAAATAGTGACTACGTTGTCTGAGGGATGGTGAATGGACGCCAGTATTCGTATTTACAGCGATGAAGACGATGATCGAGAGAGAGCGCTGGCTCACAACAACGCCCGGGATATTTATGCTCATGACTGCGGACAGTTGCCTTTTGGCACGCTTGACCCCAGAGCATTCGAATTAATCGTCCGGGATTTATTTGATGAGAAAAAGGTTGAGGCGACCTGGGACTGGTATGACACGGCCTTTCGGATAAACGATGGATCCGATAACGGTATCGACGTTCAGCTGATGAAAGACCGAGTGATTGCGGGCATCGTGCAATGTAAACGGTACAGTTCGAAAGCGTTTACCATGCCAGAAGTTCGCGATGAGTGGATAAAAATCTGCCTGCGCAGTCTGGTGATAAGTGATTTGCTTCCTCCTGACGGTCTCCCATTTCGCTATATTCTCGTAGTTTCTGATAACGTTAACGGCGAAACACAGCAGTATTTCCAGCGAAACCCTACTGCGCTGGCCGATCTTATCGGCCGAAAAACGGATTACCTCAAAGCACTGGTTGCCGTCCGCGACAAATATGCGTTGCTCAGAAAATCCCCGCTGCTTAAGGAAAAAACCGGACAGGCATTATATGACATGGTGCATCCGCAGTTTGAGCGACTGAATATTGAGCTTTACACCCGTGAATCGCTCTCGCCACTTGTGCGTGCGTCCGACAACCTCATGGGCATCTATTTTCGCCGTGAAGTGTATTTTTCTCAAAAGAGCGTTCTGGATTTTTTCCGGGAGGTTTATCCAGAGGGCGCTATTGCGGCGGATGTACGCGCCATGCATGCAGAAAACGTTTATACCCATTACGGAAATGAAAACCTGTTATCCGCAGGCCGGCTGAACGCATTTATTTTTCCGGCGGGCGAAAGACTTTCTGTGCGTATGCTGGGCGAATTCCTAAAAGATAAAATGCCCGAGGTGGCCGGAAACTATCCGGTCATGCTGGTCTGCCCCGCGAATGCTTTTGACCCTGCTGACCAGTGCTCCATTGATGCGCTTATCAGTGAATGTCAGGGCACCGTTATTTTACAGGCAGGCTGCGGCATCGTGCCCGGTACCGTGCTAAACGCCTGGAAAAACGACGGCTGGCTTTCTGCTGACAGCGAGGGCCTTTACCCGGGAAGGGCTCAGTATCAGGCGGGCTGGTGCTGGGTAAAGTCCGGTGTGGGCGATATTCACCGGTTTATTTTACTGGAAACCTGCGACTGCAATGCCGCTCTGAGTTATGCAGGGCGCGCGCTTCGCCTGGCGTTTAATGATGTGAATCTCTGGCCCGTTCTGAACACCGATTATTACACTCCGGCCGGTTCTTCCGGCACGGTACTGGATGACCGTCTCTCTCTGAGCATTGCTGATGACGGTCACCGGCGACCCAACGTCCTTCTGGTCTCATCATCCTGTGCGCTGACACAGGAGCATTTTAACGCACAAATCCGCCGTTTTGAGAGCCTACGTCAGAAGCGTTTTCTAGGGGTCATTTTCTGCCATCAGTCACAGGTGGAGATTACGGACGGCATACGTTATGCCTCAGGCATTTACCCAGCCAGTGCAGGTGATGATCTTTTGCACGCCGATAACGGGCCGATACCGGCCCTGTTAATCCGGGATAAGAGCGTGACCTCTGCGATGTTTTGCCTTAGGTTTAATTCGGCGGGTGATGAATTTACCGCGACATCCTGTTACATGTGGCAATGGCACAATGGGTGTTTTTACGAGGTAGGCGATGGTATACAGCTTGAGCTTCAGCGGGTGCTGCTGGATCCCTTCACTGATCCCCCGCAATTCCTTGTACAGGAGGGGGTGAATGCATTTCGGCACGCGCTGGTGACATGTAACCCCCCCTATGCCGGCTATTTTGTTCATTATGCACTGAGCGGGCCCAGGTCCTATGTCTATCCGCAGGTGAACACATTCCTTCAACAGCGCCGGGGCATGCGTAAAGTGATCAGAGCGCTAAGCTACCTTTCAATGCACCCCAGCGTCAGCTGGAACGGTAATCATGCCGTGACGGGTCATCTTTTATGGAACGGTGTGGGGACACCTGAGTCCGTGATGGGATGGTTACCTGATGAAATGAGTGACACGCAGGTTGACGCCATACTGACCCGGTGGATACAGGATGGGGGGGAGCATTGCGACCTGAGCGTGTTTGCTGATGTGGAAGAGGACCTGCCTTCACATGGTCGTTCAATCCGACAGGATCTGACTCGCGCCAATATTGCTGAACCCGCGGCGGAGGCTGACTCCTTCGCTGCGCCACGTTCAACGCGCAGAGCCTGGCTTTTCCCCCTTAATCCTCTGCTCAGCCGGACGCGAAATGACGATCCGGCTGAGCTTGAGTGCTATCTGAGCAGTATATGGACGGTAAAAAATGGATAGTCTGATTGCTGAATTTGAAGCAAAAGCGGCCTTTGCCGGATTCTTCAGGAAAACATTGCCGGTGGAATACCTTACGGGTATGTCTGAAGGCAGTCTTTACTGGGAATCCGAATATGCCTGCATGCTGCTGTGGCCTCTAAACGCGAAGCCTGACCAGATGGAAAGAGAATTGATCGTCAGCGAGAAGATTGCGGACGCGATGGCCCGGGCTCGTGAAGGCAAGGGCAGGGTCATCGATGCAAGCGTAGTATATGCGATGCCGTCAGTTCACGGTGTCCCTGACGGCCTGATTACAGAAGTTGAGCAGAATACCCGTTTGGTCAGAAAGCATTTCGTGTGGATGGAAAATGGGGAGTGGAAACGCACCGGTCGCGTCACAATGCTGGGGCTTGCCCCGCTGGAGCAGCGGGGAATCTCTGCCGTAGACCTTAGGGTCACAGGCAGCACGCAAGCGCTTCTGGCTGAATTTGAGTCGGGAAATTCCCCGCGTGCTATCGCCCTGAACCATGGAAGTAAGTGGGAGAGCAGCGATGTATAATCTTCAGATATTAAACGTGACGATCAGCCGGTTTAGGGGAATACCCGGAGAGGTGACCATTCCGCTTAACACGGGACTGACCGTTATTTATGCCGCAAATGGTACGGGAAAAAGCACGCTTTGTCAGGCGGTGGAGTGGTTACTGACGGGCATATTACCTGACGTTTCAGAAAGTTCGCTGACCTGTAAGTGGGGGGATGGAGAAACCTTTGTTGCCGCAGACTGCATTATTAGCGGGCAGCAGTACCGGCTAACGCGCACGCTGAAGGGACTGGAGAAGTCCGACGGACAGGTCATCACTCAATGCAACACCCTGTCTCTTCTTAGCCTGCTCTCTCCGGAGGAAATTGGTGCGGGCAAGAACCGTCCCCAGGCGGTTCTGACAAAGCAGGCCTGGCTTCGCAATAGCCGGTGGCTTTATTCTAATGCCTTATCCCTGCTGGTGGATGAATCGCAAGCCGAACAGCGTTCACAGGTCTTTGCCAACATTCTGGGGTACGGACATCTCATACCCCTACAGCAGTCCATCAACAGTTATCTCCAGTATCTGCCCGGTGTCAGCCAACTGACACAGCGGCTAGACCGTCTCCGGGAAGAGCTCCGCGCCGTCAATGAGGCTGAAAAAGCAAATGAACCTGCATCAGATGCGGCTGAGCTGATTTCGCAGCTTGCCGTCAGCTTGGATTCTGGGCAGGACAGTTCAAATCATGAAACTTTCCTTAAGCGTGCGCAAACGGATATTGCGAAATACAGACGTGAGACGGAAAGTTACGGAGCCGTCTGTCTTGATGTGTCAGCCCGGTGGGAAGCCTTTGAGCATGCATCCGGAGAGGAGCAGCAGTTACGCACCCGAATCCTTGTGCATCGCAGCGCATGGCAGGATGCCAACCAGAGGCATCAGCATGCCGGGGAGCAAAAACGGCGTGACGACGGTCAGGTTCGGGAACTGGAAACGCGGCTGAAATGGATGGCTGCGCAAGGCTCCCCGGCGCAGGATTATGCTCAGATAATGCAGCAGGCGGGCGTCAGCGCAAATCTCCGTTTCACGGATACGCAGCTGCTTGAAAACTATTTTGAAAAGGGTATCCCGTCAGGCGCGTTGCAGGGCTATCACGAAGAACTGAGTCGCTACCTTGAGGTGGCACGCAGCGTGTATGTTTCAGGAGAGGCTCGTGAGGAATGGCAGTCTCGTATCAGGCGCGTGTCGCGGGATGAGGTGGTTGCGTTACGTGTTAAAGCACAACAGGCAGCGGATGAACTTAAGCGGATGACATCCTCGGTCAGGGAGCTGGATGATCAGACCGCTGAACTGCACGCACTGGGATTGCAGCTTGTCAGTCAGGTACAGGGGAACTGTTGCCCGCTCTGCACGCATGACTGGGTTAAAAATGAACGTTTATTAACTGCGTTACGTACGGCCCGCGACAGGCTTTCCCCTGAAGCACAGGCGCTGAATGTGCAGCTTGAGCAAATGCGCAGTGATTATGCGGGCATGGAAGAGACGCTCAGGGAAAAGGAAGGCTTATTGCGTGATGCAGACGCCTTTTCAGCATCCCTTGCCGTAGCGGAGAGCAAGCTCAGTGAGGCATTTAGGGCGCATTGCAATGGTGTCTTTTTTGAGGAGAGAGGAATAACCTCATCGTCACCCGAACAGTTATCTCAGTTTATTGCTCACTTGGAGCTGTCTGCACGTTATGCGGCGTTCAGGGAGAGGCTACTTGCCGCGGAAGCATTTCTAAAGACGGATACAGACGCAGTGGTCGAATTATCCGTCTACGACCGGTGCCAGTCTGTGCAGTCTTCGCTGGCGGAGATAAAGGATGATACTGACATCGCCCTCCGGACGGCGCGGCTGGCGCAGCAGGTATCCGAAATGGGGCTGAAGCAGACCGGGGAAGACGTCTCTAAAAGCCTGCAACAAATAACGGCCGCAGAAGAACAGCTTGTTGCCGTTCTTGCGGACCTTCAGTTCATCCAAACTCAGTGGAGAAAAGTCAGTGCTGCAGACCTGACAAAAGCGAATCTGCTCCAGTGTGAAGAGGCGCATGCAGGCATGCAGAACCGCCTGAATCACTTAGAGACGCTATATGTACTGGCTCAGAGGGCCGTGGATCTGCACAGAACTATTAGTCGCGCGGGATCGCTTCGCACCAGCATTGAGACGCTGGAGCGCAGGATAGGTGAACACACACGCAGAAAGCGGGAAGGTGAGCAGGCCCGTGATGAGCTAGCATCCGAAATCGAACGTCTGACCAGCCTCAGTCTTAAGAATCTCATCGAACCTGCTTCGGAGATGTTTTCACGAATGCATGCCAATGAAGTTTACGATGGACTGAAAGTGGCAAAGGACGGCAAGCTGAGATGGCGGGCACTGACAGGTGACAAAGCGGATGATGAACTTATTACGCAGGATTATTTCAGTCAGGGGCAGCGGCAGGATCTTGCACTGTCCCTGTATCTTGCCAGAGCAAGGACCTTGGGGGGCACCTTCTTCCTTGATGAGCCTGTCGCTCACCTGGATGATATGAACCGCGTGGCTATGACGGACATTTTCAGGATGCTGACGATGCAGGAGAAGGGGCTTGGGTTAGTGTTAACGACGGCAAGCGACCCGCTGAGGCGCCACCTGAGACAAAAATTCTCGGCCCTCTCAGGCGATCGTGCATTGCTGAGCATTATCACCATGAATGGTAACCCTCGTCAGGGCGTCTCTTTTGACATTGAGCAGTATTAACACTGAGCGTAAACGTCTGGCCTGTGAGGTGCAGGCCCGAATGAATCGCCGCGGGTTTAACAGTGTAATGGTCAACAAAAACTGGCCACCGCTTTAGAGTTTTTCCAGTATCGGTTTTCCGATTCGTTTGGGGGTAACCCACCGTTATATTCATGCGATCTTAGCGAGCTGTAATACCCAACGATATAGTCTGTGATCGCATGAGTTGCTTCGCTAAAGTTAATATAACCTGTCACCGGCACCCACTCATTCTTCAGGCTCCGGAAGAAGCGTTTCATTGGGCTATTATCCCAGCAGTTTCCACGCCTGCTCATACTCTGCTTGATCCGGTATCGCCACAGTAACTGCTGGTACTGCCGGCTCGTATAATGACTACCCTGAACGCTGTGGAACATCACGCCGGCCGGCTTGCCGCGCGTTTCCCGCGCCATTTCCAGCGCTTTCATGGTGAGTCTGCTGTCTGGTGAGAACGACATTACCCAGCCCACTGGCTTTCTCGCGAACAGGTCGAGAACAACGGCGAGGTATGCCCAGCGTTTGCCTGTCCAGATATACGTTACGTGGCCGCACCATACCTGATTTGGTTCTGTCACTGCGAACTGTCTTTCAAGGTAATTCGGGATAGCGATGTGCTCATGACCGCCACGTTTATACCGGTGAGTGGGTTGCTGGCAGCTGACCAGCCCAGTTCTTTCATTAGTCTGCCAGCAAGCCAGCGCCCCATCTGATAGCCTCTCTGGGTTGCCATGGTGGCGATGCTCCTTGCCCCGGCCGAACCGTGGCTGATGCTATGTAACTCAAGCACCTGGCTTCGTAATACAGTCCGTCTGTCGTCTGGTTTTTCAGGGCGGTTTTTCCAGTATTTGTAGCTGCTGCGATGAACCCCGAACACATGGCAGAGAGTGGCTACAGGATAACGCGCCCTGAGTTTCCCGATTATCGAGAACTGTTCAGGGAGTCTGACATCAAGAGCTCGGTAGCCTTTTTTAATATTTCATTCTCCATTTCAATACGTTGTAGCTTTTTCTTCAGCTCACGTATTTCAATTTGTTCCGGAGTAATGGAAGAGGTTTTAGGTATTTTTCCCTGCCGCTCATCGCGCAACTGCTTCACCCATCGCGTCATTGTGGAAAGGCCGACATCCATAGCGCTGGCTGCATCTGCCACGGTGTAGTTCTGGTCAACGACCAGTTGAGCGGATTCGCGTTTAAACTCTGCGCTGAAATTTCTTCTTTTCATTGGGACACCTGTTTTGTTCTGAGATGAGCATATCACCTCTGTTCAGGTGGCCAAATTCAGTAAACCACAACAAACAGCAGTTCTTGTTTAGGTAAACACTTACCTTACTCGCTTCTTGTAATCAATCCCTAGACATCCCCAACATACACTTTAAAATAAGTATCTATTAAATCCGAAATTCTAAAAAAACAATGCAATCAATCCAGTTCGACCTCCACAAACTTGGATGGAAGGCTTTCGAGGATCTCGTATCATGTATCTTGAAAGAGACCTTTGGGCAGACATTTCAAGTATTCTCTGACGGCGTTGATGGCGGCCGCGATGGGGCTTTCTATGGCACTTGGTCTGGAACTGGTTTCGGCGATGACATCAGCATTAGTTTTACTACTCAATGTAAACATTCCAGCAAGCAAGATATGAAGCTTTCAAAGGGAGTTGTTAGTGATGAACTTCCTAAGATTGAGCGGCTTGTGAGTAAAGGGCTGGCCGATGTATACCTTTTATTCACTAATTGTTCAGTTTCCGCTGAAACAGCCGCCTTGATGGAAGAGGACATGCGGAAAGCTGGTGCAAAGTTCGCAAGGATTTACGGTGCCGAATGGATAAACCACAGCATATCCTTACACCCAAGTCTTAGGCGTATGGTACCCCGAATATATGGTCTTGGTGACCTTTCCCAGATAATTACAAATCAGGCATTCCGGCAAGCAAAAAGTGTTCTCGATTCGATTGCACCAGATCTTGCATGCTTCGTCCCCACAGAGGCATACCGACGTTGTGCACACGCTCTCAGGGATCACGGATTCGTGATGCTTATAGGTGAACCTGCAAGTGGTAAGACTATGATAGCTAATTTGTTAGCGCTCTCAGCGGCTGATGAGTGGGGGTTGCAAACGCTGATTTTAAGTTCGCCGGAAGATTTGGATAGGCAATGGAACCCAGACGATCCAGGACAATTTTTTTGGGTTGACGATGCTTTTGGATCTAATCATTGTGACTTTAACCGAGTCCAAGAGTGGAATCAAAGGCTCCCTAAGTTGAAAGCTGCTATACATAAGGGAGCGCGAGTGATTTTCACTTCGCGCAGCTATATCTTCCGTGCAGCCCA
The DNA here is from genome assembly GCF_014298095.1 of Serratia sp. JUb9. NCBI lineage: Bacteria > Pseudomonadati > Pseudomonadota > Gammaproteobacteria > Enterobacterales > Yersiniaceae > Serratia > Serratia sp. JUb9. Next base: position 1,785,385 of record NZ_CP060416.1, read on the forward strand.
GAATCGCTTAAATACAAATAAATTCGAGTTGTTTAAAGACAGCCGAGTCACAATTGAAGTTGAGAAACTCTCCGATCCTGAAAAAGCCATGATCCTGTACAACCACCTGAAGCTTGGGAAACAGACTAAAGCATTTCGAAGGGCAATTAAGAGTTTTCTACCGTCAGTAGTAACAGTGCCCAAATTTCTTCCGGAAATTGCCCGGAGATTCGCCAATCCACAGTTCACGAATAAGCTTGTGCCTAACGAAGTTGGGGTCGTTGATTTTTTCTCAAATCCCACGGGGATCATGGCAGACATTATTGGTGGGCTTGCACCCGCTGAAAGAGCGGCCTTAGCCCTCGTATTTGCTAATGGAGGGGAACTACCAATCCCACTGCGGTTAGAAAACCCTCAGACAACCAATATCATCACGTCCATGCAATCAAATCTTGGCGACGTAAAAGCTGCATTGTCAGCATTAGATGATTCACTCATCAGAATTAGCAAAACACAAGACGAACACTACTGGAAATTCCGCCATCCAACCATTCGCGATGCTTTCGCAACTGATGTTTCGGGTAATCCAGAACTCATCGATATCTACCTTTCCGGAGTCACAAAGGAAAGATTAATCGAGGAAATCAGTTGTGGGGATATGGGGATTGAGGGGATAAAACTGGTTGTGCCACATAGTATGTTCAACAGCGTTCTGGACATCATCGATCCTAGTGGCAACAGAGCCTCCATCAGTAAGCCAATACTCTCATTTTTGGCAAGCAGGTGTTCACCTGAATTCTTGGGACTTTATTTCAATAACAACAAGACAAAGGCTAATTTGCTTGATTTAATAAACTCTGCGAGAAGATACGATAATAGCCTTACAATATTGGGTAGGCTGAATGCAAATGGTCTACTGGGTGATGAGCTCAGAATAAAAGTACTGGACAGGCTGAGCGTTCTTGCCACAGTAAACCATTCAGATTGTTTCATCGATGCCGACTTTGTCGGAGTTTTACTCTCGCAAGAAGAGAATGCAGCCAGGCTTTCAGTCCAAAAAGTCGGGTTTTACTCTAACATGAATGAAATAATCCAAGATATAGAGGATTCCTGGGGTACAGATGATGATGTAGACGAAGCATTCTACGATGTCATACGCCTTTTGGAGCGATTTCGTGACGAGAATAATGAACTTTATTGTGCGGATTTTTATGATGAAGATGAATGGCAAAAATCTGAACAATTCATCCGTGAAATCGAAGCTAAGAAAGATATGTTGAAGCAGAAGCAATCCGAGGCAGTGGATTACGAAGAATTAGAAACAGAAGAAGCCCAGAGTACAAATTTGTCTTCAGGACGAAGTATTTTCGACGATGTTGACGAGTAAAATCTTAGCATGATTATTAGTAATGATTGAGGTCTAAAATGGATTGGGAAATATTTAAACTCTCTCTTGCACAGCGAGACCTTACGGGTCTTGATTCAGAATTCACATTGTCAACAAAGCGTTTAGTTTCCCTTTTTAAAGCAGATGGGGCACATCTTAATAAATGGTGGGTTATGACCCCGGTAGAGTGGATTTGCCCCTGCTGCAGAAGGAAAAAATCAGAAATAGTGAGGCTGAATAAAAATAATTTTTTAAGCTGCCAACTACATGAACATCATGACCATATGAAAGAGGTCGTAAAGTCCCTCTTTGAGGAATTATCAACAAAGAAGAAAACTATTGTTGCGGATGCTCTCTCTGAACGATTTGCCATAAAGACAGCATTTTCTTTATCAGCCTATGACAATACGATAATATGTTCTGACTGTAATAAAGCCGATGCTGATGCTAAGCGCTTAGTTAAATGCCATCGATTTTTTTCATTTTCACCAACGGAGATATCGGAATTTATTCATGTTGCCAGTAATCGCGAACATCAAATAAATGCTGAGGCCGCAAAAAAAATGTGGGAGAGGGTAGAGCCTGTATTTAATATTCGCATGGATATGGCTAGAAAATTTGCAACTATAGCTGCCGAAAAACAAGACTGGTATCAACCATCAGAAAAAACCGCTAAACAGACAGAAACTTTAGCCAGGCATTTTTTTAGGATTAATGGATTGTTAGAGTTTGATCAGTATTGGCCTGAAAGTTTACTGTATAACACTGAAGTTTTTAAAGGAGCAACTAACTCTTGGAGGATGAAAAAAAGTTTTATCGCTAAACGTGAGCCAACATCAAATGAGATTTCCCACCTTTCCTCTACTAGGGGGAAATATTGGAATAGATATGATGAGCGATGGGTGTGCCCTTGTTGCAAAAGAATTAAAATTGAGTGTGTCAGAGCTTCGAAGAAAAATCCTTGGGTACTTGAAATAAAGAAAGTGCCTCTATTCAACTCTGAGAAAAAAACAGTGGATTATGAGAGCGCAGCAATGTGTGCAGATTGTATTGACTCAGTAATACATTTAGGTCGTGAGGCTTTAATTTTAGCTGGTTCAGATGCAGTTTTTCCAAGCTCAGTTATCACATTACAGGAGTTGTCTTGTATAATAGTACCTCGGCCTTACTCCAAACATACTTTTAGAAATGATTTAATAGATGAAATGTTGCCATCGATTATTGAGAGGTGCTCTATTTTCTTTAAAGATATCCAAAAATAGTTGAAATTAAATTGGCGATTCAATTCCGATAAGAGCTGAGAATGGATAGTTTTTATCGAAACAAACATCATTATATTTAAAAAAATACAAACTGGAATTTGAGGGGCGATCTTCTTGTCCAGGGTTTGAAATAAATCACATTTTTTATTTGTTGTCATTCATATCCAATATGGAACTGAAACTCAAAATAATTACTTCTCGAGCAAATTAAGAATGTTAAAATAAGTCTAGAGTATATTGATTATAAAATTATAGGGTTAGATGTTTTTTTTCAAAAAACTACTATTCATACATTTGCTACAGCTGCTACATGTCGCAGGCTCTGTAAGAGTTAACACCCCTGCTTTTTATTTTACTTTTTAGCTAGACCTTATCCCTAAGCCAATCAAACCACTACAAATCTCTAGCCTTAACCTCTTTCACCGATACGGAGCAAGGGGCGCTACGAATGGGTATTTAGAATCTGGTTTTTCTCCCATGTGATTTCCGTTCCCGTATCAGCTTCCGGCTAATCGTTTCCCAACACAACCCATCCCGCAAGGGTAAATAGCACGCATGCTGCGCCCTTGCGGGATGGAACGATGCCGGAAAAGCGAACCGTCAGGCGATACGAAGACGGAAATCACACCACTGACGGAGAAAAAACCATGACTATTTCCCTGCATAACCAGACTAGCGCCCCTAGCACCGCAACGGCGACCAGCGTATCCCCGCTGGAGCAGTCAGGCTCCTCAAAAACGAAGTTTTCCAGAACCGAAACCGATATTTATCAGACAGTCACTGACAGCATCATTTCTGCCCTTGAAACAGGTGTTAAGCCGTGGTCCTGCCCGTGGCAGCGCGTACCAGGCATGTCAGGATTACCTTCAAACTACGCGACTGGTGCTGCTTACAGTGGAATGAATATCATGTTGCTATGGTGCAGTGCCTCAAAACAGGGATTCAGTGATTCGCGCTGGATGACCTACAAGCAGGCAAAAGCGGAAGGCGGGCAGGTGCGCAAGGGAGAACACGGCACTACCGCCATTTTCTATACCACGCTGGAAAAGGAAAATGACGACGGAGAAACTGACTATATCCCGATGCTGAAGACGTTCACCGTGTTTAATGTTGAGCAAATTGATGGTTTGCCTCTGAGTGACGAAGCCGTTTGTCCGGCAGAGATCTTTGAGCCGTTACCGCGTGCGGAAGCGCTTTTCCGTAACAGTGGTGCAACCATCATTGAGAAGGGACAAAACGCCTTTTTTGCACCGTCAACCGATGAAATCCGTTTACCGGAACGTTGTCTTTTTACCGACGCTGCCAATTTCTACGCCACCGGCCTGCATGAGCTGATTCACTGGAGCGGGGCAAAAAGTCGGCTGAACCGTGAAATGAAAGGGAAGTTTGGCAGTGAGGGGTATGCGTTTGAGGAGTTGATCGCCGAACTGGGAAGCGCGTTCCTGGTGGCGGATCTGGGGATCGTTGGAGAGGTGCAGCATGAAAGCTATATCGCTTCCTGGCTGAAAGCACTGAAGAACGACAAGCGCTATATTTTCAAGGCCGCCAGCGCGGCATCCAAAGCGCATCGTTATTTGATGGATAAGCTTTGAGTGGGAATGCACTGCAAAGGAATGGGGCTTTGCGTGTAGGGGGCTTTTAAAACAGTAACGCTGTAGGGACATGAGTGAGGCGGAGCGCAGACAGGGCGAGCACCGAACAGTCATGTTCCTGCAGTGGAATTAAAACAACCCCAAGAAGGGATTGATGTGTAGTTACTCCATGTGATTAATTGCAATAGCTCATATCGCTGTACAGCTTTCTCGTACAGCACACAACCAAATATGACAGTCAGTTTAGAGCTAAAAGCAGGCCTGACGAAATCATTGATTCCAGCTCATTCTGAAAGTAAACCTAGTGTTGCATCGGCCCGTTGAACCCACAGCGAGAAGCGGAAGTTAAATGGTTAGACGTTAGCATCGACTTACACAAGCCCAACCCAATGCGGCAGCTTTATATTTTTAAGATGTTCCTCCTCAACGACAAGCTGTAACGAGCTCGGGTATGACCCTGGCCCAAAATCAGTACAGTGCTAAATCAGAGATCTTCATCTTTCTGGATACTTCGGATAAATTCCGCCGGAGTCATGTCATTTAATGATGAATGGGTTCTCTCATGATTATATTCCCTGCGCCAGTTGTCGAGTTTGTCCTGTGCATCTTCCAGTGACAAAAACCAGTGAATGTTCAGACACTCATCCCGCAGACTACCGTTAAATGACTCAATATACGGGTTATCTGTCGGCTTGCCGGGTCGGGAGAAGTCCATCGTGACACCGTGTTCATACGCCCATTTATCCAGACTTTTCGAGATAAACTCACTGCCGTGATACCTATTGAGTGCATCCATTACACTGACCACAACCTCACCCTTCAGTGATTTTCCTTCATGGATCGCCAGACATTCCCGACTAAAATTATCCACTACAGTCAGCGCCCGGAAGTGCCGTCCGTTAAACAGACGATCCGACACGAAGTCCATACTCCAGCACTGATCGATGTGCGTCACGGGCGGACGCTGCTGACGGTGTGCCGCACTGATATGTCTGCGGGGACGTTTCCTGCGCAGATTCAGGCCTTCCAGACAGTAAATCCGGTGTGTTTTCTTATAGTTTATCAGCCAGCCTTCCCGTCGCAGCAGGACATGAATGCGCGGACGTAGCGTATTCGTGTTTCCGCAATTTCCCTGATGCGCAGGGTTATTGCCCGATCATCACGCCGACTCTGCCAGTGATAGACAGTTCTGCTCAGTATCAGCAACCCGCATCCTCGACGGACACTGATGCGATAAGCCTCACGCAGAAAATGTACCGCCTGGCGCTTCTGAGCCGGCCTCAGAACTTTTGCTTCAGCACCTCCTGCAGCATCTCCTTGTCCAGACTCAGAGCGGCCACCAATTTCTTCAGCCGCTGATTTTCATCTTCCAGTTGCCGCAGACGGCGCAATTCTGTCACACCCAGACCGGAAAATTTCTTCTTCCAGTTGTAAAAGGTGGCCTCAGAAATGCCCATCTTTCTGCACACACTTGGTTGGAAGTTCCCTAAAATTGTTAGATAATAACTTATAGGTTTATCCACCACTTACGGTGGTTACTATTAACATAATCAGGTGACTAGCAGCATGCCAAATAGTTTATTTTATAATCATATAGAAAAGAGTGAATTGAATACAAATGTTATTCAAAATATCGAGGAGTATGCTGAACAAAACCCAACTGAACAGTTATACTTAATAACAGCTCCATTAGGTGAAAACAAATATAGCTACTCTTATTCAGAAAATACTATAGTAATACTTTCACCAAAGCACAAAATAATATTCATTGATTTAAAAAATGATGAAGATGAATTTGATGAATATTACGAAGATTTTATGGAGGATGTTAACTCTATATCTGATAAATATAGATATCAAAAACATATAGGAAGAGCTCGAAAATTAAAAGAAGGTTTCACGAGCCAGGTTACGCTAGATAACGACTTTGATTGCTCAGAAATTTTGAAAGAGAATCAACTTGATGAGGCTGACTATAGGAAGTGTGAGCTTTTGATATCATTAATTACGGGTAGTATAAATAATATAGATAAGGTCGGAGTTGAAACTCCAACAACGCTTCTTGAAAAAGTAAAACATAATATAATTTTATTTGATGGTGAGCAAACTCGATTTATATACAAGCAACTACCAAATAAAAGAATATCAATCCAAGGTTTATCTGGCACTGGTAAAACCGAGCTTTTAATGCATAAACTAAAAGAAATATATGCATCGGAAGATAAGATTAAAATTTTCTTTACGTGTCATAATAAAGCATTATCTCATACACTGAAAGATAGGATTCCAACGTTTTTTGACTTTATGAAAGTCGAAAAACAAATCAAATGGAATAATGAGTTGTGGGTTGATAGAGCGTGGGGTTCTAAGCAAGATAAAGACTCTGGGTTATATAGTTATATCTGTGATTTTTATGGCATTTCTTTTTCAAGGTGGAGCAAAAACACTAGTTACCATGAGATTTTTTCTAAGGCATTAATTGAAATTAATAAAATTGAAGACTTAGAATATGCATTTGATTATATTTTAATTGATGAAAAACAAGACTTTCCTGAAGTATTTTTTGAGTTGTGTGAAAAGATTACTAGACACAAGGTATACGTAGCTGGTGATATTTTTCAGGATATTTTTGAAAATAACATCAAGAAAGAAGTTGAAAATGTCGACTATGTACTTAACAAATGTTACCGAACGGCACCTCGGATTTTAATGTTTGCACATGCTATTGGAATGGGGCTTTTTGAGGAAAACAAACTCAATTGGTTAGAAGATAGTGAGTGGGAAAGTAGTGGTTATACTATCAATAAAGCAAACAAAGAAGTGACACTCTCTCGTGATTCTATTCGGAGGTTTGAGGATTTAGAAGAGACAAAAATATCGAACATGAATATCATGAAACATATAAATGAGTCACAAGTTATTGATATTTTAAAGCGTATTAAAAATGATAATCCGACGGTAGAATCAAATGATATTGCTATAATCATGTTAGATAAAGATAATTACATCTATGATTATATAGATCGTTTAGAGTTTAAAATTAGAACTGAGCTTAAATGGGATGTTAATAAAGCAGTAGAGACTAAGAAAAAAATACCCAATCAATTGTTTATTTCAAATGTTAATAATGTCAAAGGATTGGAATTCCCTTTTGTTATTTGTGTGACAAAGGAAATTAAAGATAATTATACATATAGGAATAGTCTTTACACAATGTTAACCCGTTCATTTCTTCAGTCTTATTTGTTGGTTGAAAAGTATGAAAAAATCCAATGCCAACTTGATGGTTTAGATATAATTAATACACAAGATGTAATTAAAACAAAAGAGCCAAGTAGGGAAGAAAAAGAAAGAATACAGAAGCGTATTGTTAAGGTTAAAAGTCAATCTAACGTCTCCTTCTATGATTTTATTAATGATATTTTAACAAGAGAAGGGATTGAAAAGAAATATTGGAAGAAATTCATCCAGTCTTTACCTGAAAGTTATAAAGACGATTTTGATGAGGATGGGATTGTTGAATTTATTAACGATAACAAAAAGTACTACTGCAGATGATTGAGTACTCATTTGATATAGATGAATCTTATATGGATAGATTTTTTAAGCCGATTAAAAATAAAATCCAGATAATAGAACTATTGATGAATAGTATTAAGTATATGCTTATCAATCCGACAATTAAAGAAAGCAACGCTAAGGGTAAGATTATAGTTAGAATTGATAAAATGAGTAGAATATTTTTTGTGAAATCTGATAAATATTTCTCAATTATGTTCCCATTTTACATTAAGAAAAATGAATGCTACTCATTCAAATTTAGAAACGAGATGGAAGTTGATAATCGAATTACATCTGAGGTTATATCATTAATAAATGAGCCGAGTTTTTATAGTGGCTGTAGCTTGGAATTTATTGAGAAAATATCCTTATATCAAGAGGATAGTTGTAATGAGAGTTATTGGAGTTTTTTGAGAGAGTTACTCATGATGGAAGATGGATATTTAAGGTATGACTATGATAGGATTAACTATGAAAAACATGGTAAAAAAGACATACATCCCTTGCATCACTACGACTTATTTTATGGTAGCAATTCTACTTTTAAAATTGGATTGAGACGAAAAATATCAGAGGAAGATTTTTTAGACTTGCTGAACATAAAAACAGATTGTAAGTTTATTAATTGTTAGAATATACAGAGGGAGGGGCATTATCCTGTCACCGATTGAATTAGCTATATTTGTTAATTTTCTGGTGCAGGGGTACCCCCCCGAAAGAACAATGCAGGCATAAGTAGAATTTTCCTCTAACCTGAATGCAGCGGGATTTCTATGAAATTATCACGTTCACCGGCAGCCAGATAATTTCCATTTTCATTCACACCGATGAGGTACTTAAACTTGGTCATCAATTTCCGCTCTTGGCACAAAGCTGCCTGTCAGATTAGGTTTGGCCCTATGTCGTAGTTGTGCTAGGTCAAAGGTGAGCTAATATAAATTATCAGTATCTTTCTGAAGCGTCTGAAGGCGTTGTTCCAGGCTATTCAGTCTTTCTTCGAGGTCATGGCTCTGCTGCTCAATATCTTCCATCGTTTCTGACAGAACATCACGCAGCAGCACAAAATTTGCATGTAGGGCATACACAAAATCGTGGCCGCGAACCAGTAATGCTTCGCGCGGTATGTCCTGCAAAGCGGAATGCGTCATCCAAGTCACCAGCGCTTTTGCGCTCATTTCGGTCAGTACGTCCGCAAGTCGGTCAGTTTCTCTGTTCATTCTGGTGTCCTGTCTGTTCTGATATTGGGGAGTATTTCGAGGGGGATTATTTCAGGTTGTTGCGCTGCTGGTTGGGTGGGTTGGGACTGTAAGTGATACAGAAGAACTATATGCAGTGGCCTACATCAAGCTGTTTTAGCTCGTCGAGCGTGTAGATGCGGAAGACATTTCGGTGGCGGGTTTCCAACGGGATGTGCTGATGGTTAACGATGACGTGCCGGATGCTGTCAAAGAGCCGTTCAAGGCCGCGCTTTTTCTGCGGATCCGGCACAATATAAAAAACGTAAATCCAGTCTTTACGGGTGCGGGCCAGTAAATGGCTGGCGATGATTGACTGGTATCGGGCTTTGGTTTTCAGACGACGCTCGGTCTCAATGGCGATCACGGTGCCGCCGGACAGGGTGATCAGCCCGTCCGGGCGATGACCGACCTGATACCGGCTGAGGAAGGTTGTGCGGTCGCCATTTATCCACCCGGATGCGCCTTTTTGCTCAAGGATGATCCGGGCTGCCTGATTATCAAGGTGATGTTCCAAGGTCCAGCCGGTGATTTTTGAAGGCTCAAACCGCGCCGGGAAAAGCGCATCGTCGGGTGTTAATACAACGGCCAGTCCGTCACTGGTTATGCCCCACAATGAAATCTTCATCGTGCGCGATACCAGGACATGCTTTTGTATTAACCCCATGCCCTCGACTTTTGAAAGCAGGGAATATAGCGATTTATGGTCTCTGAAGCCGAATAGCAGCATCAGCGTTTTAAAGTCACTGTACGTATCTTCTTTCAGAAAATTCAGAAGTCGTTGTATTTTTTCGCGGTGCCGCGTCTGGCGTTCGCTGTATGCGGTGATAAGCATCATTCCCCCTTTAAAAATCCAGCAATGACGGGTTTTCTTCTTTATCGGCATTTGGTGTTGTCGTGTTTTTTTCGCCCACCTCATCAAAAAAAAGATCAGGCCGCGTTGTGGTGATATCCGGCGTTAATGCTGGTCCGGGGGAAGTTTCCTCCTCGCTAAAATCCAGGGTGATGTTTACCGTTGCGGCGGTGGCGGCAATCGAGGGCGATACGGCACAGATTTCCAGCTCGCGTTTTCTCACCCTGATGGGCGAAATCAGCGAAGCAGACGGGAGTGTTTTTGTCGTAAAGATGAAGCTGACAAAATCGGGTAGGTTCAGGATCATATTGCTGTCGGTAAAGAAACGCTCCGCCTGCCTGATGGTGCGTTCATCGTCGATAGTCTCTGTCAGTACGGCATCGGTTTTGGCTTTGCGGACCTCATCATCGACTAATATGGTGCCGGACATCCTTGCCACCCATTCAGCGGTGTCCGGATCCATGACCCGATAAACCAGTTTGAATTTAGCGTTCTCAACGACCGCGCCGACAACGGCATCACCTTTCAAATCTGCCGGGCAGTCTTTTAAATCGGCAATCGACTGATGGTCCATAATAATGTGCACGCCTTTATCGCGTGCCGCGCCTAAACCTTCCAGCGCGGGCCTGGATAAATGGTATTTCAGTTCGGAAAGATAAATAGCAATGGGGCGGGGCACGTCCTTCACACGCTCGCGCCTTTCTGCCAGTTGGTATAGTCGAACCAGCAACATGCGCTGCGCGGTAATGATTTTGCTGTTGCGCATTGAGCCAATCACATAGCAGCAACCGCCTTCCTCAAATATCGTATTAAGCGAAAATCCGGTGGGGGCATTGATAGCATTGAGTAGGGCCAGCTCTTCAATTTTCCCGAAAAAGGCCTTTATCTTATCTGCAATACCCTGAACGTAGTCGCCGTTATAAACATCCCGAATGGTTGAGGCAGTATTTCGGGTGACATACTGCGCGGCTATTCGTGCTGCTTTCCGGTCGTCAATGCGATAAAAGTCAGATTCCTGACCTTTCTCTGCCAGACTGAAACCGGCAACAAAAAGCTCTTCGAGTTCATCGGCGGTGATCGCTTCAATCAGGTTTAACTGGTATTGGGGGTTTCGCAGGTCAATTAAGGCAAAGGGCTTCCCGGCATCTTCACAAGCTTTTCGGTAAAGGTGGGGTGCCCATTCATCATCCTTGGGGTCCATCACAAATACGCCTTCACCGGCCAGAATGCTTTGATATAGTAATATGCCGGTGGCAACGCCCTTACCAGCTCCTGTTGTGCCGATAATATCCGCGTGTTGTTTTTGCCAGTCGTTTAACGGCAGGTACATTGGCTGAATATCGCGGTCCATGCCGATAAATAACCCTTTGTTCAGGTCGATATAATCCAGCGGGTCATAATGCAGCGTTTCCGGCAGCAGTGATTTTACCGTGCGGACATCGGTGCGCAATTCCCGTTCAAGCGTTGTTTTTCTGACGAGGTGTTTCTTTATTCTGTCTAATTCAGGTGTTAATACTCTGCGTAGCAAAATATGCAAAATAAAACCCGTTACGGTAAAGGCAATCAGCACCGGCCATGCCAGAACGGAAATGCTGGCGACTACACGGCCTTTATAAAGCCACTGAAAAATCCAGATAACAACCGGGGCCATCGTACCGGAAAGAAAACACAGCATGGAAAAAACAATAATCAGCTTTTGCCACAACGGGGCTTTTTGCCGTTCATCGCTTTTCATTGACGCGAAAAACGGCATCGTCAGCCCCGATAACAGCGCCAGCATCAGCTGATGCTGTTGCATAAAAGCAATGAAGCTCAGCGCGCCATTCACTATCGGCGACAGTGAAACGACCAGCTTATTCAAAATCACGATGCCTCCTTCGTCAGCAGTTCGCCCCATGACATCGCCCCATCAGTTCGCCCCACGGTGTTGGGCGAAAAGGCGGGGCGAGCGTATGGGGTAAAGAAGGTGGCCGCTATGCGACCATGTGCCGGAAAGCATGCTTCCCTGCACGACACGGCGTGCGCCAGTACATGCGGGCTGGACGCCCTTATGATATGTCGCATGGGGGTAATGTCGTGGCTGGACGCCGCGCCAAACCCCCAACGTCAACGGCGGCACACCGTCGCCCGCTACGCGCGACCACCCCCTTTAAGACGGTCGCTTTCGCCTTTTTCTTCCCTTTGCTCGTTCCTCGCAGCGGGAATAAAAGGGAAGCTGACCTTTAAAGAGGGTGGTCGCGCCACGCTACCGGCTTTTGGCCGGAGACTTAGCCGCGACGGTGTGCGGGGCTGTGCCCCCCAGATAAATCGCTGTCGTGGGCGACAGCTTTTCGCTCGCTGGGGCGGCGAAATTTATCCGGCTCCCCCCGGCCTGCAAAATCCGCGTGGGCGCGGCTGTTTGCAGGTGAGGGGCGGTGCCTGAATTATTTTCGCTCCTTAACCCGCGAAAATATTTCTGTCCGCTGCCTCATTTTTACGGCCCCTGTTTCTTCGCTCCTTAATCCGCGAAAAACAGAAGCCGTAAAAACCTGAAAACCGTCACGCTCTGTGCCCGTCTCGCCAGTATTAACCACGAACGCGGCCATATTTACTGATGACCCGACTGATAGCCGCCGGGTCTGCCGAGTCACATTCAAGTAAAAACGATTTTCTGGCATCAGCCGTATGGTCAGGTAGAAAACCATGCCTGTTCTTTTTTGCGATATTAAAAAATGCCCGTTCAGCGGTGTGACATTCACTGCTGCCGCCATTCCCGGTTGCTTTACCGTACATACATAACACCACTTTGCAGGCATCAGCAGCCAGTACAGATGTTGGACATGACGCCATAACGCAGAGTAATAATACGGATAATATTGTTTTTTTCATTTCAGTTACCATTATGATTAATGAAAGGTTACGTATCTTGAGTAATGTTATTTGCCGGAGTTAATGTCTGAATGTCTCTTTCATGCCATTTAAATGAACTGGCTTAAAGTAAATGTCACGCATCCGTCGCACATCGCCGTGTATATCAATGCTGACGATGACATCGATGCTTTTAAGTACCTTGCGTAACAGCACATCAAAAGGAATGTTCCGGCAGTCCGGGTTTTCATAGCAGCGGTCAATGATGCCTTCAATACATTCTTCCGGGCTGCCCGCATGCAGGGAGGTTATTAACCCTTCATGCCCGGAGCCGACAATTTTCAGCGCATCCCACGCCTCCCGTCCACGAATTTCCGCCAGTAATATCCGGTCAGGGTTCATACGATAATTAGCACGGATCAGCCTGCCGGGTGTGACAATGGCGTTATCCCCGGCATCCGCCGGGTAAAAAAGATGAACATAATTGGCATGGTGATAAAAACGGATTTCGGGATTATCCTCAATCGTTACCAGACGGAGATGTAGCGGAATATAATACAGCAGCGTTTTCATATAGGTGGTTTTGCCGGAGCCGGTTTCACCCACAATAAAAATCGTTTTGCCGTATTCCACCGCCTTTTCCATAAAACGGGGAATATCCCCGCTGTGATATAACCGGATCAGTGCATTATCCTGACTTTCCGTATTTTCCTGACCAGCCACGTGCTGATAAAATCCCGCATCAATCCATGACTGATGTGTTTTCTGCTCAAACGAGGGTTTGCGAAGCGTAATGGACACCGTATTACGCTCGCAGGCCGGGGGAATAATCGCCTGAATACGTTCGCCGGATCCTAATGTTGCTGAAAGGATGGGTGATGTATCGTCGATATTATCGTCATGCCAGGACGCCAGCGCTCTGGCAAAAGCATGACACTGACGTAACGTGATGGGAGATGCCTGTTTTTGCCATTTTCCCCGAATTTTTGTATGCAGCTCACCCGGTCGGTTAACAGCAATTTCTGTCAGGCCATCCTGCGCGAGAAAATCACCAAACAGCCGGTTTTTCATAAAATCCAGTGACAGGTTTTCAGCGTTCATACCATTTCTTTTTCAGTCGAAGTTGATAAACAGAGGAAAAATCAATATCCGTGCCGGTCATGATGCCGATCACATCACCCTGGTTCAGGTACATGGTGGGCGGGATACTGATGCTGTTTTCCAGCGTCGTTTTCGCCATTTCCGCCGTGGCAGCGCGGGTGTTTTCGGTATAGTCGGTATTACGGTCTTTACCCGGTGCGGCATCTGATGCCGCCACCGCCACGTCCTGCACGGTACTGAGCATCAGGGCATTGCCGAAACGCTCCCAGAAATGGCTGTCGATCCAGCCCGCGATCCCCGCCTCACCGAGCGGGCCGGTGGCCTGCGTATCGGTGAGCGGGATTTGCAGGCTGCCGGGCTCCGGCGTGCGCAGCTCCGTCCACAGCACAAACATCCGGCTGCGTCCGTGTTGCAGTGCCCCGGTGCGGTAGACGCCACGGGCGACCGTTCCTGCCGGGATCAGCTTCACATGGTTACTGGCGCTCCAGACATTCTCACCGATCAGGCAGGAGATTTGACCGCCAACATCGGATACGAAGCGCCGCATCATCGAACACGGAATATAGCGATCCACCGGGATATAGAGATCGGGATTGAGGCCAAGCCGCTTCACGCCGGTAACGCTGGCGAGGCCTGGATTGTCGCTGTTACTGCTGGCTGCCGGTGTGACCCTATCCGGGCAACGCAGGCGCCCATCTTCGCCACTGACCAGTACCGACTGACAGGATGTGTACGCCGTTGAGGCTGACGGGCTGCCCGACGTTTCCGCGTTGCTGCGCGATCCGCTTCGGGGCGTGCGCATATCGTCGCCTGACCCTGTACTGCCGCTGTTCAGCCCGCCTGCCAGTGCTGCCGCCTTGTTCAGAGCGGGCGGCCCGGGCGGCAGAGCTGGAGTGGCCGGGGCGCTCTGACTGGCAGTGCCTGCGCTTTCCTGCCTCCCTGGGCCGAACAGGCCAAACGGGTTACTGTCCATGCCCAGATTCTTACGCTCCTGCTGCACCGTCCCGGAGGCGGGCGGTGGCGCAGTGTCAGATTCTTTCTCAGCACCCCTTTTCAGGGCGCTGAGAAGACGATCGCCACCGGATGCCAGCGCGATGACCAGTACCAGACTCAGCAGGCTGACGATCAGCGTGCGGCGACCAGAAGCTTTACGAAAGCGGGTCACTTCCGGCTGACCGGGCGGCGTTTTCTGCTCCGGTTCCTGATATGCCATTGCCGCGCGGGCGCGTTCGCGGGCTTCTGCTTCCCGTTCTGCGGTGGTTTTTTCCGGTTCGTCCGGGAAAGATTTGTCGGTCATTTTTCCTCCAGCGTAACGGACGGCGAAACGGTGTCACTGTTGGTCAGCGGGATACGCCCGAATCCGTCGTTTTCGATCCCCACCACCGAGCTGCCGTAACGCAGAACCAGTTGCGGCGATGCCGGAACCACCATCACGGTGTAGTTGCCCCGTTTAACCGTTCCGGGCGTGACCGCCTGCTTCTGGCCGTTAACCACCCGGAAAACGGAAGGCAGGGTTTTCGCAGGAGAAAAACCGATATACGCAAAACGACCGTCATCCCAGGTAAAGTCCGGGGCGATGGCGGCGGAACCGGCGGCCACCCGTTTTGTATAGCGCCAGTTGCGCGGCGTGGTTGTCTGCCCGAATGCCGCCGCTATCCGCTGCCGGTCCAGTGTTTCCTGCTGTCGTTGCTGGAGGGTGGCGCTGGTGGCCGCTGACTTTTTCCGCTGCTCATCGGGATAGTGGTAGCGGATAACAAAGGCCTGGGCGGGCGAGTCTTTATCCAGCACGTTCAGCTCCAGGCTGTAATCGCGCTTCGATGTCACCACGAACAGGTTGGTTTTCCAGTCTTTTGCCGTCGGCAGAAACACCTGACTGACGTTGTTGCCGCTGGCGTCCGTGACCGGCTGGGTAATCGGGTTCGGGCTGACGCCCACCCGGTTATCGCTTTTCGTCACGGTCCAGCCTCTGGGGAAACCCGCCTGCGCATCGATAACGGTTTCATCATCATCAAACACCAGCATGGTGACGTAGCCGGGTCGGGTACTGGCGACCGTGGCGTTCTGGCTGTTGTACGTGACGTTCTGCATCCGGCTGTCATACGCGCTGCCGCGCGGTGTCGCCGCGCTCCATGCCACGCATGACGCCAGTAAACCCGTGAGGAGCAGAATGTATTTCAGCATCATTCCCCCCTCAGCTCTTTGTCGCGCTGGTAGCTGGTGACGATAAAGCCCAGCGGGTTCACTTCGCGCTGGCTGTCGGTCAGTTGCCGGTGCGGGACGTAGCGGTATGTGAGACGGATATTCCACACATCCGTTTTCACGGAATTATCAGCAATACGGCGGATAGTGCGCTTGATACGCAGGGTTGCCAGATTATCCGGCCCGGTGGCAGGCGTATGAACATTGGAAATAATGTCGATATAGACAACATATTCCGCCTTATTAAAAATAACGTCCGGTGCCTGGTCACCGTTAAACCCGTCCAGATAGTCCCGGTTCACGCTGTCGCTGTTAAATAACTGTACGTCGTCATAATCACGCTGGAGGGAGAAATAATTATACCCCTCGCGAAGTCTGACATAGTGTGCTGCCAGAGAGTGCGCCAGTGCTTTTTCAGACGAGATATCCCGCTCCTTCACACGGGTCATATATTCATAGCGCCCGGTCTGTTTATCCACTGACCATAATTCAGTGTCGGTAGTTTTCAGCGGCAGCAGAATAATAATGGCCGCAATCGCCATTGCAGCCAGAATCAGTCCGGCAGCGGCCACCCGCCAGGCGGTTCTTCGGGAACGCTCTTCCTTTTCCAGCAGGATGGATTCAAAAGAGCGGGAAACATTAACAATGTTCTGAATATCAGACATGGTGAGTCAGCTCCTGAATGATGGCGGGGGAATTCACCGGCTCGGGTTCGCCGGATACCGGCGGGAGGTCGCCCTGATGCCGTGCGCAGCCCGTGAGCGCGCACAGCATCAGAAGAAAGATGCTGAATTTCATGGAAGCCTCTTATCGTATGGATGCAGGAATGCCGCACCGGTGGCGCTGGGCACGGCGTGACGGGGAAAGGAAATTAACAGCCGGGAGGATTAACGGTAACGCTGCCGGTTCAGGCGTTTCATACTTTCGATGGCGGCGGCGCGTTTCTGCCAGGCGCTCACGGTTTTACCCACGCCTGCGCCGGTGAGCCTGCCTGTCGCCGCGGCGACGGCCATGCCGCCTTTCGCAGCCAGGCGGGCACCTCCCTTTACACCCGGCCCGGCAAGACTGGCGGATTTATTCGCCAGTCCGCTCAGGCCACTCATGGCTGCACCCTGCAGCACCGCCTGTACGGCGGCCCCGCTGAGTGCGCTGGCGAGCTTCGCGGAGAACCAGACCACCACACCCGCCGCTATCCCGGCCAGCAGGCACTGCGCTGCCAGCGTGACCATATTGGTTTCAGCGGATGTTTTTGCTGCGGCATCCAGTATTTTATTCAGGTAATTAATGGCGATACGGATGGATAAGGCGGAAAACATGACCGTTAATATTGCCGCGAAAATCGTTTTCAGCCAGTTATCAAACATCGGCTTAAGAAAACCGTACAGCAGGCAGAAAATAAAGAGCGGCGCGGTGGTCGTCATTAACAGGATGGTGATTTCGGCGAGCAGGTTGACAAAGGTGGCTGCCATCAGCAGGACAATAGAGCCGCCCCATACCAGAACTTCGGCAAGGCCGCCATTCAGTTTGACGTAAGTTGAGGTGTCCATATTAAATAACTTTTGCCCCAGCGCCTGTGCCTTTTCCCAGACAGTATCGAGCAGCGCCCAGACGTTATCATCGCCGCTGATACCGTCTTTAAGTCCCTGGATAGCCGCTACCGCCATATCCAGCCAGCCATCCCGGTTTAACACAAAGGTGGTGATAAGCAGCATTCGCCCCACATCCCAGGCGATATCTTCAACCGGGGTCCGGAGTTTGCCAGCCAGCGTCTGATAACCGCGAAACAGTATAAATAAGGTAAAAGAGCTGACAATGATGACGCTGATCATCGTGCCGTAAGTGGAAGACTGGCCTTCCAGTACGGCATTCAGTCCATTCATGATGTTTTTGTCCATACCAACAAAAATACCACCGGACATGGTGCCTCACCTGATATATAAAGAAAGGAAATAAAAAACAGGGAGAATTCCCTGTTTTGCTGAAGGAAAAATTACTGTGTCACAGCATTTCGTTTTTCAGCTTCCTGCTGAAATATCGCCTCAAATTTCTCCTTAACCCCGGGCTGGCCTTCCTGTGCAAACATAAGTGCTGCCCGGTGGGCAAATTCGCAGTTATCGCTTGCCTCGCCATCCTTCAGGCATTGCGTATAAACCGCATAAGTTTCGTCAGGATGCTGTTTATACCAGGCTTCGGATTTGGTTTCCTTGCAGCCGGAGAGCACGATAACGCCTGAGAGTATGCATAAGGTGAATAAGGATCTGAGCACGGATAACCTCCTTATAAATTATTAAGGTCAGCAACAGGTGCCGTTAGCTGCTGCTGTTCAAAGGCTTTCTGTCTTTGCTGTTCCAGCAATGTCGTTCGCTGTTCAGCCTGTCTGACAGACATCTCCCACTGATTCGTCAGCGCATTTAACTGTACGCTTTTCGCCGCGATGGCGTTAGCCAGATCCTGAGACTCTTTCGAGTCTTGCGCATTCGATATACGGTCAGATAAGTCTGATATGTCGCTGAGTGTGCTGTTGATCCTGTTTTCAACGTCAGTGGTATTCTCAATCGCCATTGCCTGATTGAGGATCATCTGTTTACAACTGTCGGCCAGAGACTGGGATTTTATTCCTTCCTGTTCCGGGCTGCATACGCTGAACGATTTGTATTTACTGTAAAGGTTTTGCAGTTCAGCAGAATATGAACTGTTCTGCGTGGTCAGCAGATCATCCAGTGAAATATCATTCTTACGGAGATTATCAATATCGGTTTTCAGGCTTCGGGCATCACTGAGAAAACCCTGAATATCCCGCACGCCGGTTGCGGTAGCCAGTTGTTTCTTATATGCATCAAGTTCACTTTTATAATGGGTAACCGTATCTTCCCATTGCTGTAGTTTCTGCATCCACTGGTTAATGGATTCGGTATTCTGCACGGCGTCGAAAACCGGTATTCCGGCGCTGAACGTCTGTGCTGAGAAAAATAACGATAATGCCAGAAGGTGATTCCTGGAACGCATTGATATTACCTCCGGTTGGCTTTCAGATTGCCCGGTCAAGAAACGTATCTTTCCATTCATCAGGTCGCATACCGTCCTGATAAATGGCATCGAATATTTTCAGGTTGTCCTCACTGCCGCTGAGAAGCCGGGTGAATTTACCCAGTCCGGACAGATCCATTTTCGCCATCGCCATAAACGGGCGGGTTTCCCCGGCCCGAAGCGGTGTTTTCAGGATGACCATATAATGCTCGCCCGGATCCAGATTCCTGACCGTGTCATAAACACTTTCCGGTACTTTCATTTTTTCCACGTAATCCGCATGGCTGGCTTTCGGGTTGGCGAGGAAAATCTGGGTACCGCACTGCTCAATAATCGCCGGGGCTATGGGATGTTTGACGATTTCATCCGGTGACTGTGTTGCCGGAACGAAGATACCGTTCAGCTTGCGGATGACTTTCAGCATATTGAGCGAGAAGCGGGAAAATTCGACATCGGCCAGCCAGCGCCAGAACTCATCCATAAACATCACCAGGCGGCGACCGTCCAGCAGGCTGGTCACGCGATACAGCAGGTAAAAGGTCACGGGGCCGCGAATATCGTCATCATCCAGAAATTCGGTGCCGTCGATACCAAAGTTATCGACATCGCTGATGGTGAATGTATCGGCCTCGTTATCAAACACCCAGCCGAACTCGCCCCCCTGCGCCCACTGTTTCAGGCGAATACGCAGCCCGTTGGTGCGGGCGTCTGTGGTCGGCGGCTCCGGCAGCACTTCCAGTAGCCGGGTGATCCCGAACCGGCGGTACTCCGGCGGATAGTCCAGCATGATGGTGTCAACGGCGGCACTGATCCGCTCCTCATCGCGCGGATCGAGCGGCTTACCGTTGCGGCGGCACAGCATGCGCACCAGCCGTTTGATAAAACTGATGTTCCGGCGGGTTGGCTCCAGCGCAAACGGGTTGAAGCCGGTGGGCTCGCCGGTACGGATACGGAAATAACGCCCGCCCGCCTGGCGGATCGCCATCTCCGCCGCCCGGTCCTTATCGAAATACACCGTGGTCAGCCGTTTGAGGGTGGCAGAAGGCGCAAACGACGCCGGGTTACGGTATTTCTGCATCAGTTGTTGCATGACGGTCATCAGCAGGGTTTTGCCGGAGCCGGTTTTCCCGATAATCGCCGTATTCCCCGGCGTTTTCTCACCAGTGTCATCCCGTCCGGCCTGGCTGTCGTGCAGGTTCAGGTAATACCCGCCACCGCCGGGAGATGTGAGGATGGCGATGGCTTCCCCCCACGGATTGCCGCTACGTTTGTGGGGATGGAAGTTATGCAGGCAGGCCATATCGGCGAAATTCTGGCTGCTGACGGCCACCAGTCGGGGACGCAGCATATAGACGCCCGGCAGTTGCGCCAGATATGCAGCTGGCAGTGACAGGGTGGAAAGCGTCGTCATAATACCCAAATCGGCGAAGGGCTGGGCCAGAACGTTAGTGTCCTTCACCACCTGTCCGGCACTGTCTGAGGAGACCAGCAGGGAAAAGTGGAATTTACCGCATGACACATGTCCGGACTGGAGCAGGTCGCGCAGGACAATCAGCTCTTCGCGCTGGGAAGTCGCGTCGTCGTCCGTGGAGTTAAGCCGTTTTTCCGCCAGCCGGATATGATGCTGTGCCTCATCCCGTGCCATGCAGGTAAAGGACTGCGTCAGAACATACTCGCTTTCGGCGTACAGCAGCGCATCCAGCATGCCGGTGTGGGTTTCCGGGGAATAATCCTTAATCTCCAGACTGCGGAAGAAGCGGGAACCGCTGACCGTCTGGCATTCACCGGTGTCGGTGGTGAAAAACACGTCCGGCGTGCTTAACGTTTCATAAAACGGCGAGCGCGTTACGGCCACTTTCTGCCACTGGCCGGTGATCAGGCGGTGGAAGAACGCCAGTTGTGAGGAATATACCCGCCCGTTTTCTTCATATATCCCCAGCGGCGTTGCCATATAGCGGGATAATGAAGATTCCAGTGCTTCACGGTATTCCTGCATGATTTTGAGCGCGTCATCCAGAGCTGGCTGGCGTTTACCGTGCGACTGCGCTTTCATGGTTTTTTTCTCAATCGCAGAGAACGGCGCGTAGCAGACGGTGAAAAACAGCCGGTGCCGCCAGAACGGTTTTTCTTTTACCGGCTGGTAATACCGCCGGGTCACGTCATCAGAAAAGGGTATGCCCGAACAGGCTTCAAAAGCATCATGGTATTTTTCACGGAGCCGGTGAATATAAAATGTTACCGGCAGACCTTCATACGAGCGGATAATATTGTTCAGATGCGTGGCCATCAGGGTCAGGTGATGTTCGTCTTCACATTCAAAGACTGTACCGCCCAGTTCCCAGGTGGCAACCAAATCACGGTGACGGTTTCTGATGACGTAAGGGTGAATATGGGAGGAATACGGAATATATTTATCCAGCGTAATACGCTCGTTTAATTTCATTTTCTGAATAAACTCCGACACATCAACATTATCGTACTGGTTTGCCAGAAGGGCATTCGCGCCAAAATGCTTACTGGTGAAAAGTCGCCCACGGGTTTTAAATGCCAGCCAGAGCAGACTGAAATAATGAATATCCTTCCGGGCTTTATTTTTCATTTCCGCCCAGGCCGGGATCAGCAACAGTGCCAGGTAATAGCTGACATAGACCGCCAGCAGGACGATGGCCCCGCTGACGAGAACGAACGGCACAAGAGGAATACCCATAATGGCGGCAGGCCGCGTGAGTGCTTTATTCAGCGTAGCCATCGTTACCTCGCTTATGACACCCAGTAGGCACCGAAGCCGGACGCGCCGACAATCAGGATCGCGCCGATGATGACGTTACGCATATCGTGCAGGCTCTTGCCGTCGAAAAGCACCTTGTAGCCCACCCACATGGTCGCCAGCGTGATGGTGACGGCGGCCAGTCCCAGCAGGCCGGTCGAAGTATTGCTCAGTGTCTCATTGGCCTTGTTAAATCCGCTGTCCGCCGCCAGCAGTGGGGCAGGCAGCAGCACGGAAGCAACAACGGAGTAACGGCGTTTACGCATGATCATTTATCCTCATCAGGGATAACAGGGATAGCGCCGCGAATGACGGCACCGGGATAATGCAGAGAAGTCAGGATCGGCGCAGTGGCACCGGCAGGCTCGCCGCGCAGCACAACGGCGGGATAACGGACAGAGGGCTGTACACTCCGGTCAGGGGCACGGTGCCGGTCTTCCCGCGTGGACGGGACGACATAGCCAATGCGCTGTACGTAGCTGGTCTGGTTAAAGGCGGATTCCGGTCGCTGTCCGGTTTCAAAGTTGCCGGAGTAGTAACAACTGAGTGCTCGTTTCAGGGTGCCGCCGCGCCGGTAACAGTCGGCGAGAATGCGCTCAAATACCGACAGATTGATGCAAGGGTTAAGTAGGTCGCTGGCCGTGACGCCGTAATGGCGGAAATTGGTGCTGGTGATTTGCATCAGTCCAACAGAGTAACGGCGGCCCTGAGCCATTAGGCTGCGGAGAATATGCTCTGCCTCTCCCCGACTGGCTGGCTGGTGAGAATTAACGTGTTTATCGCCGGAAGATTCTCCGGAGTTCGGGACAATCTCGGCAATGGCATACGGGTTAAAACCGGATTCCACCCGCGCCACGTCGAGTGCCGTGGACGGATGAATGCTGGCGGCGCACTGCATGGCCGCCGCCAGAAAGGCAGTGGTGGAAAGCATGATGGCCTCAGAAAGCAGACAGCATGCAGGGTCTGCAGACGCTGCATGCTGTGGAGTCAGAATCAAAGGGATTACTGCGCGGTTTCGACAGGAGCCGTACTCTGCTGCGGACTGTTTTCCTCGCGAGGTTCCAGCAGGACTAGTTTGCCGGAGACGGCAATACCGGGCGTCAGGACAATATTCAGACCGGCTTTACCGTGGTGAGCAAAGGCAACGCCGACTTTTGTCCAGTACGTATTTTTCTCGCCCTGAGTATCCGGCTGACTTTCCTGGGCAACATATGCATAATAATCGGGTTTTCTCATGATGAGCCCTTTTAATAAAATGGTAGAAAATAATATTTTTCGATCACGTCCCGATTCTGCATTCCGGTTTTAACGGGTCAGCGAGAACATTCAGCGGCACCCTGAATTGTGGTTTTGTGACAGCCCGTTCCGTATTATTAAAGAGCAATACCCGGCCCGGACGAATTAACGTCCATTAGGGCAACCATTCTGTAATGGCGTGTTCAGCATGAGGGGGCTGGATCGAGTCATAAACGATAAACTCAAAACAAAAATGAAAGAGTTAGTCGGATGGATAAATAAAGAAATTGGAGAGCAGGAAAGGAAGTTGAAGTAAATTATGGGGATTTATTTTTACTTTCTGATACAGATAAAGACGTATGAGCATTTATTACTCATACGTCTTTTGGTTCACATTTAACAACGACGGCGTTCAAGTTTATCCTGACATTCCGTACAGGTTGTTACGCCTGGTAGTGCCTGCCGTCGTTTTTCAGGAATAGGTTTACCGCATAAACGGCAGTGGAATAATGATGGTGTTGTTCCTGGTTTGAAACGGCTCTGTTCAATCATCTCTTCCAGTCGTTGTTCATTGAACTCCTGATCGCGGTCGATCTCATCCGGCATTTGATGCCCTCCTGTTGGCGGCTTCCTTTTCGCAGAGTGTGATGCGCTTCCAGATGGTGGTGAGAGACAGACCTTCGGCGTCCGGCAATAGCTTTTCCGTCACCTGCATCATGGCGGCCAGCGCGTCGGAGGATTCAAGGTTATCCACCCGACATTTTTGCCATTGCCTCCAGATTTCGGCATCTGTCTCTTCATCTGGTTCAGGCGTCCGCCCATACGGCACGCTGACACTCAGCAACCGGCGACGAAGGCAGACTTCATTTGATGTCAGGCCAAAATAGTGGTTGAGCAACGAGATAGAGCCACCCAGGCGGATAGCACGGTTAATCTCCTGTTGATGCTGGTATTCCTGGCGGGCCTGCGCCAGTAAATGATGCAGAACATCATGGCGGACACTGACCGAAACAAAGGGAACTGCCGCCCGGCTGACCGTAAACAGTTCATCGAGTGATAACTGATTAAGAGCATTCATTTCGTCGAAAGTAAATCCGAGGGATTTACAGTGACGAATATTGCCTTCTTTCAGAGCGTGCAATGCATCAGTTAAGATGGTGTAATTAATTAATGGAATCATTCTGTTATCTCCTCAATCCATATGGAAAAGTTGAGCAAATAAACGGACATTTTTAACTGATCTAACGTCCGGCTAACTTAAGGTTGATCCATTCATCAATTTCCGATTCGAGCCAGGCCACACTGGCCGGGCCAATTTTTATTGAACGTGGGAACGAACCATTTTTCATATACAAGTAAATTTGAGAGCGTTTCAAACCGGTTTTTTCTTCGACCTGTTTTAAACGTAACAACTGATGTGATGTCATTGTATTCTCCTATTGTGGAATGACTGGTGCATGTCCAGAGAAAATAAAAGAACACAGCAGTAAGCTTAGGAAAAGCCGATAGCACCTTATTACTGATGGGAAGATCCTTAGTACGGTTTTGTAGTGAATAAATAATAAGTTATTAGTTGTATAAGGATGTGGAGAAGGATAGTTGTGCTGCTGTGTAGTTTTCAGCGTTTCGCTGCTGCAATGGTGTCATGACTTAGCGTGATAATGAGGACAATAAAAAGATGCGGTTAAATACATTCATTGTGAATTTCAGTCAGGGGGGGGGGCGTTACCACTGTGGCGGTAATGCGCTATGAAGCATCGCCATAGAAGTGTTCTGTGTGGTCGAAACATATATGCTCAACTACTTCCTTAACACAATGCTGAATTGATTGTGCTTCCCGATCATGTATAGACCGATCCAACAGATATAATACCGTCCTTTGATTCTTTTTATCGTTAAGGCGGCTGAGGCAATATAGTCCTGGCTGGAGGTTCCATGCGGTAAAGATTCTGTAGTGTGATCCCCCGCATAGGGAGACGGATATGGCAGCTCTATGACTCACCTCTGGTTTCTTGGAAAACCTGATGTCGCTAAATATCGGTTAAGTGTGCGCTTGTTTTCCGTTCGGCAAAATAGTGTGCGGGTGTACTGCCCATGGTTTTTTTGAACATGGTGATAAACGCATTAACCGATTCATACCCCAGATTAGCTGCAACATTCTGAACCGAAACGCCGCTAGCCAGTTCCCGGAGAGCAATTATCAGTTGCAGTTGCTGACGCCAGCGTCCGAACGTCAACCCGGTTTCGCGCAGCATTAAACGCGCGAGAGAACGCTCGCTAAGCGCCAGTCTTTTTGCCCATGTTTTGAATGTGCTTCGGTCATCAGGTTGACTGACCAGAGCATCGGCCATGGCGCGGATTTTAGGATGCGACGACACAGGGAGGCTCAGTTTCTGCTGAGGCATGGTGGCTAATTCATCAAGTGTTACTCTGGTCAGTCTGGCTAGATGGCTTTCTGGTGGGTATCCGACGCCCTCGTGGGTTAAACGGGCAATGAGTTCTTTGATCAGACCAGAAATGGCCAGAGTGCAGCATCGCTCCGGCAGCTCGGCGGCTCCAGGCTCGATAAAAAGATAGTTGAGATGCGCATTCCAAGTAGCTTTTGCGCTGTGCGGCACTCCCCCAGGGATCCAGACGGCACAATCAGGCGGCACGATCCAGATATCATTTTCGGCGCGACAAATGACCGCTCCATAGAGGGCAATAATCAATTGCCCTTTGCGGTGCGTATGCACAGGCACTTCGGCCGCGTAATCGACAAAATCCAAATGACGCGCGACTGCGGGGCAGGAGGTGGTATCCGGATCGAACAGCGTATTGGCAAGTGGGGGTAACATAGATTGGCAACATTTAGGTATTTTTTGACAGAATAGAGTATTTAAGTAGATATGCAAGCCGGTAATAATTTCCGGCATGAAAAAATTAACGCGAGTTACTTTCATTTTTTTACACACGATATGCCATCGTCTTCACGGTATGGCTTCTCCTTCACTACTGAATGATGCGAACGCTCTGCTCTATTCGGCGAAGAGTTTTACCGCTGCGATGCTCGCATACTATATTGCATTATCAATTGGCCTGGAGCGGCCTTCCTGGGCAATTATCACCGTATATATTGTTTCCCAAACCTCCGTCGGAGCATCGCTAAGCAGAAGTTTGTATCGTCTGGTGGGAACGGTAATTGGCGCTGGCATGACGGTATTAATTGTACCCACGTTCGTGAATTCCCCCGTATTTTGCAGCGTGATACTGGCAGGCTGGATTACATTCTGCCTCTATTTGTCCTTGCTGGAACGTACGCCCCGGGCCTATGGTTTTGTCCTTGCTGGTTACACTGCGAGTCTGATTGGCTTCCCTGCTGTATCCGATCCTGGCGCGATTTTTGAAATCGCTATCACTCGGGTACAGGAAATCATGATCGGTATCTTCTGCGCGGCACTTATCCATCGCTATGTATTGCCCGCGCGCATCTCAGGCCAGTTCAACAGTAAATTATCGCAGACGCTGCTCGCGGCGCGACAGCGTATCGCAGAGACTTTAACAGGCAAACCCGATCCTGTTTCCTCGCCGCTGCATATGGCACTGGCATTGCAGTTCCTGCAGGGCATCAGCCATCATATCCCTTATGATTTTGCGTTCTCTGTACCGGTCCGGCAAGCGAGAAAAAGGCTTCATGACAGGCTTGCGCGATTAGTCATTGTTAACTGTGAGTTACGTGACCGTTTAGCGCTGATAGCGAAGATACCTTTCGATGTGCAAATTTTAATGGATGATGTTGAGGTCTGGCTGGCCTGCAAAGATGAAGGAAAATTTAAAAGCGAGGGGGAAGAGCTCAAAAAACGCAGTGAAAAATTACTGCAGCGCTATGTCGTACATGAGTTGACGTTTGTAGAAGCACTGCATGTAAGTTTTATGCGCTACCTGACAGAGGCCATTGTCCTCGTGCAGCAGTGCTATCGTCTTTCGGATGCCATTCATCACGCGAATCAGATGCCTGCGCACTCAGAAATGAATACCGTGAAAGGGTATGTATTCCACCGCGATC
Source organism: Serratia sp. JUb9 (assembly GCF_014298095.1). Lineage (NCBI taxonomy): Bacteria > Pseudomonadati > Pseudomonadota > Gammaproteobacteria > Enterobacterales > Yersiniaceae > Serratia > Serratia sp. JUb9. The sequence goes on from NZ_CP060416.1 coordinate 1,812,476, forward strand.
CTCTTACTGCTGCCCGCACCGCATTGGGCGCTTTCACCATCATTTTGAGCGGCTGCATGGTGTGGATTTTCTCGGCATGGCCTGATGGCGGTACGGCAGTATCTATCCTTGGCGTTTGTTGCACACTGTTTGGCAGCTTCGATACGCCTGCCCCGCATATTGTGAAATACATCATTGGTTCCCTCTGGGGAGTTGTGATAAGCCTGATTTACAGCTTCTTTCTCCTACCGCAAGTCAGTGATTTTATCGTGCTGGTAGTGGTTCTAGCTCCGGTATATCTGCTTGCCGGATCGCTCCAGGCAAGGCCGCCCACCACGTTTATGGCGATGGGGATCACACTGACGCTGCCTATTTTGTGCGAGCTGGGTGCTCATTACAGCGGGGATTTTGCCGTGGCGGTGAATACCTCTATCGCATTATTTTCTGCAACTGGCTTTGCGGTATTCAGCATGGGCTTTCTGCAGACTGTGCAGGCAGATGCGGCAATAAATCGCCTGCTTAAATTATGCCAGCGCGATATTAACCGCAGCGTGAAAGGTGTGTTGAATACTGATGAAACTCTCTGGATCAACCTGATGATCGATCGGGCTGCGTTGATACTGCCACGTTTGCCGCGCAGCGGACAGTCATCAGAACAGGCATTGAATCATCTTTTGCACACCCTGCGTATAGGCCTGTGTGTAATGCGATTACGCCGATGGGATGCGCATGCAGACAAAGAAATAAAAGAGGTTCTCAATTGTCTTACACACTCGACGGATATTAACACCTTACTTGAACGGATTGTCAGCCTGACTGAGCGTAGCCTGTCCGTAGCAGATGAACTATCGCGGCATCATGTTAATCAACTGGTTGATCTGTACTGCGCATTAAGCACTCAGGAAATGGAGCCTGTCGATGATCAATGATTTCAATATTGAGGGCGTTTTTGTACCCGGTCTACTGTTAATTTCCCTCGTCGCGCTCACCTGTACGCTATTACTCGTGCAGCTTTTCTCGCTAAGCAAGGGTTACCGTCGCTTGCCGTTTCGCCCGATGATCGATTTTTCCATCTTTATTATTACTTTTTACCTGTTATTGCAGGGACTGACCGAACTGGGGTTTTTAAAATGAAATCGTTACTTTCTCTACTGGGCCGCTATTTGCTGACGCTCAGCGCTGTGGCGGTTGCTACGCTTTTGGCTTTTATTCTCTGGAAACATTATGTGCAAACCCCCTGGACCCGCGATGGTCGGGTTCGTGCGGATGTGGTCCAGATTGCGCCGGATGTCTCTGGACCGGTTCTGAATGTGGCCGTCCGCGATAATCAGTGGGTTAATCGGGGCGATGTGCTCTATTCCATTGACCCGCACTGGTTGAGGTTGGCAGTGGTCAGCGCCCAGGCTGATGTTGAGGCGAAACGTCATGAAATGCTGATGCGCCAGGATGCGGCGAGGCGACGCTCTCAGATTAAAGGGGTGATTTCCAGCGAGGATTTACAACAAACAGCCAGCGCAGCCAGCGTCGCTGCGGCTAATTACCACGGTGCACTGGCTGCGCTGGACCTTGCAGAGCTTAACTTATCGCATGCTATTGTTCGGTCACCGGTTACGGGCTATGTCACACATTTGCGGCTTCGCCCTGGTGACTATGCCACAGCGGGAGAAACTAAAGTTTCCATCATTGATGCCAATAGTTTTTGGGTGGTTGGCTATTTTGAAGAGACTAAGTTGCAACATATCCGCACGGGAAATACTGCACACATTACGCTGATGGGATTTAAGCCGGTGATCACGGGTCATGTTGAGAGTATCGGACGCGGAATAGATGATAACAATGACGAGACCGGGGGGCTTGGCCTGCCTAATGTCGAGCCAACCTTTAGCTGGGTGCGGCTCGCGCAGCGTATCCCGGTTCGGATTCATATTGACAGATTGCCGGAGGGAGTTGAATTGGTGGCTGGACTGTCTGCGAGTATATCCATCACACCATAATAAAAAGTATGGTTTCTATTGAGGATTTATGCAGAACTTAGGGATTGTCAGCTCTTGATCTATATGCCTGATGAAAATGTATTTCTAGTAGAGTAATTCTAAGGTTTCGGTTATGAAAAACAGAAAAGATTTTGTAAATGACTTAATTATCTGGATAAACAAAAATATAGAGATGCCACTAAAAATTGATGATGTGGCTATCAGGTCCGGATATTCAAAATGGCATTTGCAGAGACTGTTTTTTTCTGAAACAGGGCAGAGCCTGGGAGGTTTTATCAGAGAGAAAAAATTATGTCTTATTTTAGAGGCTGTTATCACAACAAATGAACCTTTGATAAACATCGCGATGCGATTTGGCTTTGACTCTCAGCAATCATTAACCAGGGCATTTCGGAAAAGGTATAATGTCCCCCCGCACCGGTATAGAAAAAAGGCCGTAAATATTAAAAGCAAGTCTACTAGGGAGTAAGGTAATTACTCGTATCATAAGGATGAGTTTTTAAATCTTTAGTAACTATCTGGATTATGGACGGGTTCATCTAGTAATCATGGCCTTAGTACCTCAGTTATATATTTGTTGAGCGAAATGAAATCACTCATTTATTTCATTGTAAATGAATCTAAGTCTTTCTGTGCAATGTATGTTTTCGTGTTTTTGCATGTGTAATGTATTGGTGAGTAAATTTTGGATTAATTAATTGGAATATAATTACGAACCCATGTGTGTATTTAATGGTTGGATAAATTAAGGTTAATCTATTTTTCGCATTTTGGATTCGATCGAACCTATGCAGGTCGGCTAAATCCTCCTTGAATAAGGAGTGGCTTTATGTATGTGTGGGGTTGTGAGCATTTAAGTACTATTTTGTTTTTACATTTCTAATGCTTGGTAATTGATGATATGTATTTATACCCGTAATGCAGAAATATAATATCCCTTGAGGTGACAAGGAAAAAAGAGTCAAAAAAACTAATTATGTCCGTATTACTGATTTTAGGGTCCTTAATACGGACATTTGGGTTTGGTAAAATTCACTTGCGTCAATCCGACATTGATGTGGGGGAACCGCGTACGAGTGCAGTTTTTAACGTATCACCACTGAGCCTGTCGGTAATGCCTTCGTCAGATGCCCATTGTTCGAAAATAGATAGTAGTTTGTACGGTTTACTAATTAATGGACGGATGACTTCATTGTTTTTACAGACCAGCCAGAAAAAACGAGATAGTGGTGTTGATATTCGCGTTGCAGATAATGGGGGCACTCTGCTATTGGTTATGATGTCAATGACTTTATCAAGTTCAGTGTGTCGAATAACAAACCAGGCATCCCGAGGTAAAATATGAGCCGGGAAATACTCTTTCCCCAGGTAATTATTTATCCTCTTTGAGAATATCTCTTTATGTACATATGGTGAAATGTTTTTAGGGAGTTGCATAATTTTTTGTGTTATTCTTTCTTCCCATGTCATTTTATCGAATAGTTGAAATGGTTCTCCTTGTAAGCTAACTGTTATGCCATGATTAAAATCAATAGCTCCTGTTACAGGTAATGGTATTTTAAGAGATTGGGCAAGTAATTTTTGTACTAGAACATATTCATATCCAATCAATAGAGTGTCAATAACTCTCTCTGTGGGGATGATATATTTGCCAGTAGTGCTAACAATAAAATTATGTCCTTCAATAAACGCTTTTTTGTCAAGAAGGCATAAACGATTTATTGATGACATATCACATGGTCTGAGCCTTACTTTGTAGCCCGACCTCTGTATTTTTCGTAATGTAATTGGCGACTGAAAGTAAATAGAGAGATGAATGCTGCCATGTAATGCATGCTTGTAAATGTCACTTTTTTTTAATTTTCAGTCCTTTTTTATTTATCACTTCGACTGCTTCACGGATAGTCAGCCAGTCAGGCGAACTATAGTTTGTATTTGATAGTGTTTGTTTTTTTGACATAGTGGTTTGCCTCTATTTCTATTTTTTTAAAAAAATACCATGAATTTTCCAGTGAAATTAATTTCATGGTGCGGGATTTATTACGTTATAATATTTGGATTATATTGGCGCGGGGGCTTCTTAGCGTTTCAGCCCCCCATATCCGGCCTCATATTTCGCAGTGATTGAAAAGAAGAACAAATATCAGGTTAAACTAATTCAATTCTCAAACATTATTTAAGTTGAATGGAAGACATTACATAAATCTGTCTGCTCCGCCTGATGCTTCAATTGTCTGTCCAGTAACAAACTGATTCCTCCCAGAAAGTAGGAACGCAGCAATTGCAGCAATATCTTCAGGAAGTCCAAAGCGGCCCACAGGCGTTTTCTCTTTACCCAGTAATGCCATTACCTCTTCGTCTGTTCTGTCAGCCAGTTCAGGACGACGATTGCGAACATTCGGTAGCATGTTCTGCGCCCAGTTATCCGTCGCGACAGCACCCACTCCGATCGCATTGACCAGAATGCCATCCGGAGCCACGCTAAGTGCTAAACTACGGGTCAGGTTGTTGATAGCGGCGCTCAGTGCGTGTGAGACGGTAAGTTGCGGATTAGGGTAGATACCGCCAATGGATGAGATATTGACAATACGCCCCCAGTTTCGTCTCTGCATCCCGGGGATGATTACCTTACAAAAACGTCGCATGGCGGAGAATTTGGTCTCAGTCATTATCTGCCAGTCTTCTTCCGAAGTGGTTAACAGCGTGCCCGCATGGGCTCTTCCGGCATTGTTCACCAGTAAATCAATACGCTGAAAAACTTTTTCCGCTTGTTCAACCACTAAAGAAGGTAGTTTGGGATCAGTCACATCCCCGGCAATAGGCAGCACCGAAACACCGTATTTCTCTGAAATTTTTTTCGCAGCAAGAATCAGCTCAGGTTCTCGTCTGGCCACCATGACTAAATGCACACCATTCACGGCCAATTCTTCACAAATGCTGAAACCAATTCCGGTACGGGCTCCAGTTACCAGAGCCACTTTTCCAGTCAGTTTTAAATCCATTTGTTGCTCCTCAAGTTAAGCACAGTCAATAACATGAGCAGTATTAGTAACAAATCTCTTTTTCAGGAGCTTGTGCATCAGAATTCAGATGTCTGAAAAAAGCGGTCAAAGAGTTGGGTGTCGCCTTTGCTTATACTCCAGACAATATTGAGTTTAGTGCCAGGAGTGGTCAATGCGTTCGGACAATCACGAGCTTTCTTCTACCAGGATTCTTATGCTGGGGATTATTTGTTGTATTGTTGTGGCTAATATTTATTTTAATCAATCTGTCCTGAATTTAATTGCCGGATCATTTCCCAATGAATGGGGAGCTGTTTCTTTGATCCCCATGGTCACCCAGGTAGGCTATGCGGTGGGCTTATTCTTTCTGATCCCCCTGGGCGATTATATTGAACGTCAGCGGCTTATCCTGCGTCAAGCGCAGGTGCTTTTCCTGGCAATGATCGGCATGATGTTATCCCCAACGGCGACAGTGTTGGTGTTCTTCTCCTTCCTTACCGGGATGGCTGCAACAGTAGCTCAACAGATAGTGCCGCTTGCCGCCTCGCTCTCAAGAACTTCTGCACGAGGTAAAACCGTTGGTACGGTGATGAGCGGTGTCCTGGCAGGTATCCTTGCTGGCCGGGCTATCGGAGGCCTTATTGGTCAGTATTTCGGCTGGCGTGGCGTCTTTTTATCCGGCGCGATCATGACATTGCTGGCTATATTTTTCATCTTACGCATTTTGCCTACTCAGTCGTTGTCAACGCCAAAGTTTAACTATCTGGCGGTATTACGTTTATTAGGACTGCTGTGGAAAAACGAGCCGCAGGTGCGTGGTGCAACTCTTACACAAGCAATGCTGTTTGCCTCCTTCAGCGTGCTGTGGACCGTGCTCCCTTTCTGGTTAGCTCATCGCTACGATTACGGTGCAGGGATAACCGGCGCCCTGGCTGCTTTGGGGTTAATCGGTATTCTGTGTGCGCCTCTGGCGGGAAGTTTCAGCGATCGTCAGGGACCATTCCGAATGGTTGTTTTTGGTGTGATACTCATGCTGCTAGCCTGGACTGTTTTTTGGAGATGGAACAGTATTGTGGGTATGGTGGTGGGCATTCTACTACTGGATGCGGGTGAGCAATGTGTACTGATAGCTAATCAGCACACGATTTATTCTTTGCGTCCGGATGCCAGAAACCGTCTTAATACATTATTTATGTGCGTTATGTTTATTGGCGGAGCATGTGGCTCACTGACTGCCACCTGGTTATGGGAGACAACTCATAGCTGGGCGCTGATTTCTTCAGCAGGGGGCGGACTCGTGATCATGGGGATGTTAATAGCCGTAAAACGTAAATATTCAGGTCCCTATTCGGGCACATAGCGCAATAGCACTTCTTACATCCGTCGCATTGTCTGAGTCATCAACATCATGTAAAGCGTCCTGTATCAATTGTTTAGCAGCCCATTTTTCCCCGGCTTCAGCCTGCAATGTCGCCAATGAATAAGCAATACGGAGGGCCCAGCCATGAGCCTGTTGCTGACGCGCTTTGTCCAGGGCCTTCTCCAACAGCAGGCGTTGCTTCTGAGGAGGTAATTGAGTGGCAGAAAGACGCATCAGCTCTGGCGTGCACCAGTTTTCATGATCTTGGCGGGTGGCTCTCAGTGATACCCCGGTATCAATTTCTGACAACAAGGGGGAATATTGCCAGTCTAATCCCATCGCCCGCAACGAGCTAAACAGTGTAGTTTGACTAACATCGGTATGACTGAACTGTTTGGCCCAAACAAGAAACAGCTCGCCGTATGTCTTCCAGAAATATAAATCATGCCTTTTTGCCAGATGAATAAGCCAGTTTGCGGCCTTTATAACCCAACGCGGATTACGATCCAGTGCTGCTGTCATACAAGCGCCTTCAGCCAGTGCACAGCAAAGAGAACAGACATGCTGCAAACGAGCGGCTTTTTTAACACCGCGCCATGCCATCTGTTTCGCGGCCTTATACTCACCCTGTAACCAGAGTAAACGAGACAGAAAGGCCTGACCGGCGCTCGCTTGATCAAGACCAAAACGGAAAGAGTGGCTTAATTCACCATGTTCATACCAATCAAGAGATTGCTGGAGATAATCACGCCCGACATCATGACGGCCCAAAAAATGCAGGGATACACCGAGAATACGCAGCCCGGTTGCCATCGCCTCCTCGTCGGTAATGGACCGTGCTAGCTCGCACATAGATTGCGCATGCTCAAGCGCTTTATCCAACTCGCCAGTACGCAGATAATACAACCATAATCCGTAATGAGCCTGTAAACGTATTTCTTTGTCGTCGAGCTTTTCTGCAATTGTCAGCGCGGTTTTCCAGGCTGAATGTGTTTCAGGCGTAGGGCCTTTTGCCCAGGTTGACGCCTTACCTGCTACAGCGCTGAGATTCATTCTCTGGCGTAGCGTTAATACTACCTGCGAAGTATTTTCATAAAGCAGAGGATAAATATGGCGCTGACATTCATCGTATAGTGAATATTCAATCCAAAAAGGGGTCATCGCTTGTAATATCTTAAGCCCCTTAGAAGGATCGGCCCCCTCAGTCAACGTTTGCTGTAATACACTCCGCAAATCATTAAGCATATGGCTATAACGTTCACGCCACTGTCCCGTTGGCAGCATAAACCAATCACCTTGGGCCTCTTCTACCAGAACTTTATAATAACCGGCAAAACGGGCCTCAAGAACAGTATATTCACCCTGTTGCCTGAGTTTATCGCATGCGAACTGGCGCATGGTTTCCAGCAGGCGGAAACGGGTCTCTGGTACCTGAGTACTGACCTGAATCAGGGATAAAGACAGTAATCTTTGCAGATCGTCAACAACCTGCCAGCGATGCTTGTCTTTAATCAGCAGAAGGTCGCTTACTGATTTCGCACTGAACATATCGGTATAGATCCCCAGAGAGCAAAATAATCGTTGTTCACGTGTGTTGAGCAACTGATAAGTCCACTCCAGCGCGGTCAGTATTTTCTGATGTCTGGGCTCCAGAGATCTGTGCGTATTGCTCAATAGCTGGAAACGGTCTTCCAGTCGGCTATAGATCTCTTTGACACTCATGACTGGCAGACGGGAGGCCGCAAGTTCAATCGCCAACGGCAGACCGTCAAGATGACGGCATAACTCGCCAATCAAAGACAGTTCGCTGGCTGATGGATGGTAATCATGTCGATTTGCCTGCCCGCGTTCGATAAAGAGGCGGACACTGGAAAAAGTCAGTAACTCGTGGGTATCAGCCTCTTCGCTCTCAGGAACTTGTAATGGTGGTAGTAGATATTGTTGCTCGCCGGCAACCTGCAACGCTACCTGGCTAGTCAACAACAGTTTGATATGGGGAGCCAGGTGCAGGAGCAACGTAATCACTGGTTCAAGTTCATTAATTACATGTTCACAGTTATCAATCAGCAGTAAACATCGACGCCGTGCAAGCTGTTGCCGTAAATCGGCATCATTATGAATGGCAGCTAATGGAAGATGGAGCGCTTGTGAAATAACGGATAGCAAGCTGGATGCTTCGGTGATATGAGCCAGTTCAGCCACACATATTCCATCAGGAAAATGCGTGTGTGTAAGACTGACGACTTCCCATGCCAGACGAGTCTTACCCACGCCCCCTGAGCCTGTAATCGTCACCAGACGGTATTGATCCAATAAGGCGCATAATTCCTGCACAGCTTTATCACGCCCCAGAATCGACGCTAGAAAAGGGGTAATAGCGGGCTCAGGTATTTTTGATTTAGAGAGAGGTTCAGTTGGCGATTTGTTGATATTAAAGCGATAACCACAACCAAATTCAGTAACCAGTAGATGGCGGTCATGTCCCAGTATGCGGCGTATAGCTGAAATTTGTGCCTGAAGATTATTTTCTTCGACGATTTCATTTCCCCACACTTGCGTAAGTAAAGATTCTTTACTTACCGCTTTACCTCTGGCACTCACCAGAACAACCAGAACATCAAAAGCTCTGGCAGAAATTCTTACTGGCTTACCCCGATGTAACAGAATCCTTAGCTGTGGCCAGATTTGCCAGTCAGCAAAGTGAATCTCATCAATTGATATCATAGTGTTGAGATCTTCTGTTTTGAGCATCACGAACTCTCGCTATGGAGTAAGCCATTTCTAACGAAAGCGGTTATCAGAATCAGGCTACATGTTGAATGTGTTGCATCGGAGTATCACTATTCAATACCACTTTTACCGTTAATGATTATAAAGCCAATAGTGCTATGTGGCATAGCTTTGCGATCAAACTGGTGATGAAAACTGAACTTCGACGAACGATCCACGCTGACAATAAGACGACGATTGGCATCCAACGAAGCGATCAAAGGCTAATTATTGCGATGCCGGTCAGCACCACCACTGCACCGGCAATCCGGCGTGCCAGATGATTTTCACGAAACAGCCAGTACGAAAGAAGGGAGCCGACAATAATGGATGTTTCCCTGAGAGGAGCGACGAGTGCCAGTGGCATGCTCTGCATGGCTGTCAGTACAAGGATGTAGGCAAGGGGAGAGCATACAGCAATGATAAGGATTGGGATGATATCCACACGTACAGCAGTTGGAATGCGATTTCGTCGCCGCATCGCACCAGGGGTAAGAATCAGACTCTGTAGCAGGAGTGTGCTGGCGTAGTAGCGCACTGGATCCAAGTGCAGAGAGATTACCGAATAACCGTCCCAGAGTGTATAGCCAGCGATGGCGGTGCCTGTCGCTGCCCCCCAAAGCATTCCCTGTAGTGGTCGGCTTCCGCTCCTGAACGGATTGCCGGTGACAACGAAAATACCAGCGATAACGATAAAAGCGCCGAGTAAAGCGCCTGGTGAAAGCCGTTCTCCCATGAGAAGGGTTGCAAACAGTATCGTCAGAACTGGTCCACTTCCTCGGGCAATCGGATAAACAACACCCAGTTCGGCGCGCTCGTAGCCAGCCTGCAAGATTAGAGAATAAGCGATATGAAGTGCAGACGAGATAACTGCGCCGACAGCGAGTCTCCAGTCGAGTTCCTGTTGTCCCTCAACTATCAGAATGAGGCTGAACGGGAGCCACAGCAATGCTGAGGCACAGCTGTACGCCCAGACGAACACAAGAGTGTCTTCCCTCTTGTATTTTGAGGCTATATTCCATACTGCATGAGCTACCGCAGCAGTAAGAATCATTGCTACCGTGCTGAACTGCATCAGGACATATCGGGCAAATCAATACCCGCCCGTTCAGCCCGGCGACTTTGTTCTTTATCCCGCAGAGTGAGAGCAGCGACCAGCGTATCAATAACGACGAGCTGGGCCAGTCGACTCCCGGCAGCGGCCATCTGTGCCGGGAGTGGCATTCCGCCAACAACGAGCGAAACGTTGGCGAGTGTTGCCAGTGGGGTATCGTACTGGTTAGTTATTGCAATAAGCGATGCTCCTGCCGAGGATGCTGCATCAGCGATGGAGAGTGTGGATGATGTGCGCCCTGTTGAACTGACGACGATGATGACATCGCCTGGACCGAGTAGACGAGCAGCAATCATCGCTGATAAATAATCCTGGATACTGACGGTTATCACACCCGCCGTCCGCAAACGAAAGACCGCATCAGCGGCAACCGTCGCAGAGGGACCAGCACCAAATGCAAATACCTGGCGTGCGCTCTGGATTAAATCGACCGCCTCATCAAGTGCGGAGATTTCGATAGCACCGCTGAGCGCAGTCAGTGCGTCTACACCAGCACGAATTGATGTTTCCAGCACTGATGCCAGCGTCGCATCCGCTGTAAGAACTTCAGGCGGGGCAAAGAATTGGGCAGTGCCACGAGCCCGGGCAATCTCTATCTTAAGTTCAGTGAACCCGGTGAACCCGATCGCTCGTGCAGCGCGTATTACTGTCGGCGGTGATACACCAGCACGGGTGGCAACCTGTGCTGCCGTGCTTGTACCGACAAATAAAGGATCGACAAGCAGGAGATCGACAACTTTAGCCTCACTTGCAGCGAGGTCGCCGCTTCGGGCGTGAATGCTGCCAAGCCATTGCTGTAACCGCTGCTCACCTTCTGAAATTCTATTACCATTTTCTTTATTCATATGTAATATATTACATGTCCTTTGGGAAGGGCACAACCACCACGTAATTAGATTCTGTTGCAAGGAGTCCGCATTCATGAACACTGAAATCAATACAGTTGTTGCTGTTTTAGGTCCAGGTGCCATCGGCACAACAGTCGCGGCGGCGTTACACGAAGTCGACCGCACACCATTGCTGTGTGGACGTACTCCCCGCGATCGCCTGACCTTGCAAGATGGCAACCGCTTTATCACCGTACCCGGTCCGGTACAGACGAATCCGGCACAAATCACTCGCACGGTTGATCTTATCTTTCTGGCAGTCAAGTCCACACAAATCGACGCGGCAGCAGAATGGCTCAGGGCGTTGACTGGCCCGGAGACGGTTATATGCGTGCTCCAGAATGGGGTCGAACAGTTGGACAGGCTCGCTACGTACTCTCTGCCCGGACAGATTGTTCCCGCTGTCGTGTGGTTCCCTGCGCAAGCGCAGTCCGATGGCTCGGTACGCTTGCGTGGTGAGGCGCGCCTCAGCGTGCCAGACGCACCAGCTTCCCGTGTAGTGGCCGCAGCGCTGCAAGGCACGTGGTGCTCCGTAGATCTGGCCGCGAATTTCAGCTCCCTGGCCTGGCGCAAGCTGATGCAGAATGCGGTGGCTGGACTCATGGCACTCACGCACCGCCGCTCAGGCATGTTTGGCCGTGCTGATATCGCCAGGCTTACGCTGGCTTATCTGCAGGAATGCCTGGCCGTGGCACGTGCAGAGGGCGCTGAACTCGGAGACGAAGTGCCGCAGGAGATCCTCGATAAGTTCCGGGCGGCTCCTGCAGACATGAGCACCTCCATCCTCACGGATCGAGAAGCTGGCCGACCGCTTGAATGGGATATCCGCAACGGCGTCATTGCGCGTCGCGGCCGGGTTCACAGCATTCCAACGCCGATCAGCGACATCCTGGTGCCGCTTCTTGCGGCTGCGAGCGATGGCCCTGGTTGATCTTAAAGCCGATGATTGCACTCTTACTTCTCTTCTTCGTCGCTCTCGGTGCCGGAGTACTCAGCGGTGTCGTCGGCACTGGCTCGTCGTTAATCATGCTGCCCGTCCTCGTCGCCACGTACGGGCCACGGATTGCTGTGCCTGTTATGGCGATCGCCTCCCTTTTCGGCAACATCGGACGGGTGATTGTCTGGTGGCATGAGATTCGTTGGCGACCGGTGTTTGCCTATTCGTTGGCGGGAGTTCCTGCGGCTGTTCTCGGGGCGCACACGTTACTTACGATTTCTCCTGGCACAGTGGAGGTATTCCTAGCAGCTTTCTTCCTTGCGATGATCCCGCTGCGCCGTCTCATCAGACGATCGAACCTCCACTTGAATCTCTGGCACATGAGTTTGGCCGGGGCGATTGTCGGGTTTATGACCGGATTCGTGCTGTCCACCGGGCCGCTCAGCGTGCCGGTATTTACCGGGTACGGAATGAGTGGAGGCGTATTTTTGGGATCAGAGGCGGCAAGCGCAATCCTGCTCTACGCTGGTAAGCTAGCTACGTTCGGTATATCGGGCGCACTCGCGCAGCCTGTCCTCACACATGGACTTGCCATCGGCATCGCATTGTTCGTCGGTTCGATGATTGCGAAACGTCTCGTCCAGAAACTCCAGACGCATACGTTCGAGCTTCTCATTGATGCCGTTCTCGTCGCTGGGGCAGTAGGGATGATCCTTGCTCTCAAATGAAATGGCACGCCAGGGCTGACGGCGCAAGCGTGTTGTTGTTGTTGTTGTGTAACAGCTTTCTACAGGCAGCGACGGGTCGGGTCGGGGTGGAGGGGTTGGCAAGCCATCAGAAATGAATAAAGCCGTACCAGGGTATGCTGATACAGCTTTTTGTTATTGGTCATGCAGCTTCGTTGTTTTTATCCCGCCCTGTGTTAAAAGGTGGTACGTATGCGACCCGGCATGTATCGATATAATCTGACCACCACTGCATCATCGCCTTGCGGGCTTCCAGATGCTCAGCCTTATGAATGTAAGCCAGACGCACGGTGTTGCGCTCCTGGTGACTCATCTGGCGTTCCACTGCATCTTGCGACCATAAGCCAGACTCCATCAGGGCACTGCATGCCATTGCCCGAAAGCCATGTCCGCAGATGTCCTGTTTCGTGTCGAATCCCATAAGGCGCAGTGCTTTATTAACCGCGTTTTCGCACATCGGCCTGTACGGGTTATGGTCGCCGGGGAAGACCAGTTCGTAAGCCCCGGATATTTCCTTAATCCGTTTCAGAATAGCTATAGCCTGCTGTGAGAGGGGCACGATATGAGCAGTGCGCATTTTTGCACCGCGCCCTGAATAACGCACACCCACAATGGCTTCGCGTGTGGCGGGTATCGTCCAAATTCTGTTTATGAAATCAATTTCTGACCAGCGTGCAAAGCGCAGCTCACTGGAGCGAATGAACAGATGCAGCGTCAGCAGGACAGCAAGCCGGGTCAGTTCACGGCCCTGATGATATGCTTCAATGTGTTCAATCAGTTCAGGCAGCCGCTCCAGCGGCAGGGCGGGATAGTGGTGTCTCATGGGGGGAGCCGTCACGCCATCAAGATTTGCTGCCGGGTTGGTGTCGATAAATCCCTGATGGACCGCATGGCGCATGATGTTACTGAGGTGCTGCCGCGTGCGGGACGCGACTTCCAGCAGGCCCTTTTCCTCAATGCCTTTCAGCAGGTCAATGAAATGATGGGGTTTAAGCTCCGTGACGGACAGATGACCAATTACAGGAAAGATATGGTTGTTCATGCTGGCAAGCAGACGGTCAGCGGTGTTCTGCGACCACTTTTTATTGTTTTTATGCCATGCCAGCGCCACTGTTTTAAACACCTTCTCTGGTGTGCAGGCTCTGCGTTCAGCAGCCCTCTGCAGTGCCGGGTTGATGTTCAGCGCCAGCATCTTACGGATACCTTCGCGCTGCTGGCGGGCATCAGACAGGGAGACGGCAGGATAGGCACCCAGTGCAATGCGGGATTCTTTGCCGTTTATACGATATTTAAGATACCAGTGACGTGAGCCGCCTGGTTTGATAAGAAGGTACAGACCGTGAGAATCAGAAACTTTGAAGGGTTTTGCGGATGGTTTTAAGTTGCGGATTTTTGAGTCGTTAAGGGACATTTGGGGGTCACTCCGTCATCGAACTAACCTGACCCCAGATTTGACCACCAATTTTTCCCGATGCGGAGGGTAAAATCAAAATGCACCGGGAAGAGTTTTCACGCTAACCTCTTGAATCAATATCAGATAAGGATTCGCAAAGATGCATGCAAACAGGAAATTGGCTCCTCTGACTGGACTCGAACCAGTGACATACGGATTAACAGTCCGCCGTTCTACCGACTGAACTACAGAGGAATCGTGTGAACGGGGCGCATAGTAACGAGCCGGAAGGGCTTTGTCAAAGCGTCAGGAGGGTTAAACGGTGCGTTCGCTGGCTTAATAAACAATTTGCGCCATTTTTCAGCATCTTAATGTTGAACCGTGCGGTTTTTGCGTGCAGAAACCTTGTTATTGCCATCGCCTGGCGTGTTGCCGTTAACGAAGGCGCGGTTATCAGGCGATGGCGGAGCGGCAGGCGGCGGCCTGACCGGTGACCTGCTGACTTTTAGCTACTTTCCAGAGAGTTAACAAAAAAACGATAGCCATTTTTATATTAATACTTTTCATTTCACCTTACTGTTTGTTGGGATTTTTCTGTGTTAGCATGACGGCTTGTTTGGGAATATCCCTGATAAACAAGCCGCTACGCGCTTGCCTAGCGGTTTGATACCTATAACAGCACGTCTGACGGCGTATATAGTTTGCCGTTGCCGCATTTCTGGGATTTGGAAAGTTATGAAAAGAACCATCGCAGTAGTAACGTTTTGCGCGTTACTGGCGGGTTGTCAGCAGGCTGGCAACCGTTCCGTCGCCAAGGCGGAGCAGGCGCAAGCCACGGAAACATCCTCCATGTTATCAACCCGGCCGGCAGTGAATGTGGGCAACGACGCCGCCCTGTATACCTGCATGAAAGAACTGAATGCGTTGCAGCAGGTTTCGCCGGCGGCCTATCAGAGCAAAAACACCGAATTAAATCAGATTCTGACGCAGGCCAAACTCTATACGCAGGTGCGCGCCAATCTGAGCCGTGAGATCAACGGCATTCTGGACTCCGGCTATCAATACCGCATCGGCAAAGCCTGCAATGACATTCGTACGGCGTTAACTCAGGCGCTGGTTGAGCGGGTGGAAAACATCTGACGGACGGCGCGGTTGGATGACGTTCGCTGCCGGACGTCATCCTTCTCTCCTGCGCCGAATAGACGGCGTAAGTAAAAAAATCGGCATAAAAGTGTGATGAGTGTCGCGTTTTTTCCGGCAATTGGATAAAATATCCCCATTGCTACCCACCTGTTCTGGATCTGTTTACTCATGAACGAAGTCGCCGCTTCCCGCCGCACAGCCTGGCTGCGCGTTGTCGTGCTTGCCGTTTCCGCCTTTATCTTTAATACCACCGAGTTTATTCCGGTTGGTTTACTGAGCGATATAGCACAAAGTTTTGCCATGCAGACCGAGCAGGTGGGGCTGATCATTACGATTTACGCCTGGATTGTCGCCGCCGCCTCGCTGGTGTGCATGCTGCTGACCAGCAAAATCGAACGGCGTAAATTGCTGATTGGCGTATTTATCCTGTTTATCGCCAGCCATGTGCTGACGGCGGTTGCCTGGAACTTCACCACGCTGGTGATTTCCCGCGCCGGCGTGGCGCTGGCGCACTCGGTGTTCTGGTCGATTACCGCTTCGCTGGCGATCCGCGTGGCGCCGGCGGGCAAAAAAGCGCAGGCGCTGAGCATGCTGGCGGGCGGCACCGCGCTGGCGATGGTGCTCGGCTTGCCGCTGGGGCGCGTCGTCGGGCAGCTGCTGGGCTGGCGGATGACCTTTATCGGCATCGCGGTGGCGGCGACGCTGGCGCTGCTGATGCTGTGGCGGCTGCTGCCGGTGCTGAAGAGCGAGCACTCCGGCTCGCTGGCCAGCGTACCGGTACTGTTCAAGCGCCCGGCGCTGGTCAGCCTGTATATGCTGACCATCATTGTGGTGACGGCGCACTTTACCGCTTACAGCTATATCGAGCCGTTTATCCAGCGGGTGGCCGGCCTGAGCGATAACTTCACCACGCTGATGCTGCTGCTGTTCGGCGCGACCGGCATTATCGGCAGCCTGCTGTTCAGCCGCTACAGCGAACGCTTCCCGTCCGGGCTGTTTATCAGCGCGATCGGTCTGCTGGCGGTGTGCCTGCTGCTGCTGCTGCCGGCCGCCGACAGTGAGCTGCACCTGACGCTGCTGTGCGCGTTCTGGGGGATGGCGATTATGGCTATCGGCCTGTCGATGCAGGCGAAGGTGCTGAGCCTGGCGCCGGACGCCACCGACGTGGCGATGTCGATTTACTCCGGTTTGTACAACCTGGGCATCGGCGGCGGGGCGCTGCTGGGCAACCAGGTCAGCCTGCATCTCGGCATGCCGAACGTCGGCCTGGTCGGCGCGCCGCTGGCGCTGATTGCGCTGGGGTGGTGCGTGCTGAACTTCTACCGCAGCGAGCGCCTGCAGCATCATCGCGCCTGAGCCGCATAGACCGGCTGGCGAACCCCCTTCGTCAGCCGGTTAAATTTTCCCCCAGCCAAACCGCATCCCCGCAGTTTTTTATGCTTAATTAACTTCTTTAGCCTGCTAATTAAAAATTTAACTCCGTCCGCGAATCATTAGCATAGACAGCCTATGTCAATGTTATCGAGAGGTTGCGGGTGAGTGATACTTTTGTGATGGATAACCGGCGGGCCGATGCGCAATCGCCGATTCATGAGCAGGACCTGTCGGCCAGAATCGATGCGCTGCCCGCCTCGGCCGGGCTATGGCGCTTTATTACCCTGTTGTCGTTAGGCGGTTTTTTTGAGCTGTACGATCTGTTTCAGACCGGCTATATCAGTGGCGCAATGATCGCCGAAGGCATTTTCCATCTCGGCGCCGACGGCGTGTTCGGCGTCTCCGATCAGGCGGCGTTTGCCTCGGTGACTTTTCTTGGCCTGTTTGTCGGCGCCAGCCTGCTGAGCCCGTATGCCGACCGCTTCGGGCGGCGGGCGACCTTTATGTTTGCACTGGCCTGGTACGGCGCATTTTCGCTGCTGCTGGCGCTGCAAAATCAGGCGGAATGGATATTGCTGATGCGCTTTCTGGTCGGCGTCGGCCTGGGCATCGAGCTGGTAACCATCGACACCTATCTCACCGAATGGATCCCGGCGCATTTACGCACCCGCGCGTTCGCCTTTGCTTTCTTTATCCAGTTTTTATCGGTGCCGGCGGTGGCGCTGATGTCATGGTGGCTGGTGCCGCAGACCATTTTCGGGCTGACCGGCTGGCGCTACGTGGTGATTATCGGCGCGCTGGCCTCGCTGGTGATTTGGCTGGTGCGTAAAGGCCTGCCGGAGTCGGCGCGCTGGCTGGTGCAGCAGCAACGCTATGGCGAGGCACGTCAGGTTATGGCGGGCATGGAGCAGCGCTGCGGCGTGACGAATGCGCCGCCGTTTCCGCAGCGCGACGCGCCGGCGGCGGAAGAGGGGCGACAGGGGCGTTTTCGCGATATCTGGTCGCCGCGCTACCGCGGCCGTACGCTGATGCTGGTAGTGATGAACTTCTTCCAGGCGATCGGCTTTTTCGGCTTTGGCAACTGGCTGCCGGCGCTGCTGTCCGGCAAAGGCGCCTCGGTGACCCACAGCCTGCTGTATGCGTTTTTTATCACGCTGGCCTATCCGCTGGGCTCGTTAATCTGCAGCCGCTTTGCCGACCGGATGGAAAACAAGTGGCAAATCGTTCTTTCCTGCCTGGTGACGGTTATTTTCGGCTCGCTGTTCGCCTGGCAGAGCAACCCGCTGTGGCTGGTGCTGTGCGGTATTTTCATCACCTGGTCGAACGCCTGGCTGACCTACAGTTACCACTCTTATCAGTCGGAAGTGTTCCCCACCTTTATCCGCGCCCGCGCGGTGGGTTTTTGCTACTCCTTCAGCCGCTTATCGACGGCGTTCAGCAGCATTATTATCGGCGTGATCCTGCAGTACGGCGGGTCGGCCGGCGTCATCGGCTTTATCGTCTTCAGCATGTTGATGGTGATGGGGGTGATTGGTATTTTCGGGCCGAAGACCCGTGGCCGCGACCTGGAAGCGATTTAAGCGCAGATAAAAACAAACGGCCCGGATTTTCCGGGCCGTTTACCGTCAGCGGAACGGTGGCTCGTTAAAGGTGCGCAGCTTGCGGGAGTGCAGCCGTTCGCCTTCGGCGCGCAGCAGGTCGATGGCGCGGATGCCGATCTGCAGGTGCTCGGAGATCGCCCCCTCATAAAAGCGGTTGGCCTGCCCCGGCAGTTTGATCTCGCCGTGCAGCGGCTTGTCGGAAACGCACAGCAGCGTGCCGTAAGGCACGCGGAAGCGGTAGCCCTGTGCGGCGATGGTGGCGCTTTCCATATCGACCGCCACCGCGCGGCTGAGGTTAAAGCGCAGCGCCGAGGCGGCGTAGCGCAGCTCCCAGTTGCGGTCATCGGTGGTGACCACCGTGCCGGTGCGCAGCCGCTGTTTGACCTCTTCCCCCGGCATGCCGCTGACCTGCTTGGTGGCGTCGTACAGCGCCCGCTGTACTTCGGCGATGCTGGGGATCGGGATATCCGGCGGCAGTACCGCATCCAGCACGTGGTCGTCGCGCAGGTAGGCGTGCGCCAGTACGTAATCGCCAATCGACTGGCTTTCACGCAGGCCGCCGCAGTGGCCGATCATCAGCCAGGCGTTCGGCCGCAGCACCGCCAGATGGTCGCAGATGGTTTTGGCGTTGGAAGGGCCGACGCCGATATTAATCAGCGTAATGCCCTGACCGTTGGCGCCAATCAGGTGGTAGGCCGGCATCTGGTTGTTTTTCCATGCCAGATCGGACACGGCCTGCTCCGGCGACAGAGTATCGGCGGTGATGTAGATACCGCCGGCGCAGGAGAGCGCCTGATACGGGCTGTCCGGATCGGCGATCTCGCTGCAGGCCCAGCGGACAAATTCGTCCACATAGCGGGTGTAGTTGGTGAACAGCACAAACTGCTGGAAGTGTTCCACCGGCGTGCCGGTGTAGTGGCGCAGGCGCGCCAGAGAGAAGTCGGCGCGCAGCGCGTCGAAGTGCGACAGCGGGAAGGTGTCGCTGGCCTGCGACAGACCGTCGGCGGTGTCATCGCCGATCTGCGCCAGCTCCGGCACCGGAAAATGTTGCGCCAGCCCGGCGCTCATCGAACGCTCCAGCTCCAGCGTAGAGCCGTCTATCACATACGGATAGGGGATTTCACGCTGCGAGGGCGCCACCTCGATGGCGGCGCCGTATTCTTCCACCAGCAGCGTCAGTTGGTCTTCCAGGTAGTGGCGGAATAGCGCCGGCCGCGCCACGCTGGTGGTGTAGCGGCCGGGATGGGTGAAGCGGCCATAGGCGCGGGTTTTCTTTTCGCTGGGGGCGGTGCCGTGCCAGCTGACGCGCAGCTCCGGGTAGACAAACAGCCCGGCGGCCCGCGCCTGCGCGTCCGGCAGCGTGCCGTTATCAATAAAATCGCCGATCGCCGTACGCAGCGCTTCGACCGCACCCTGGTAGAGGGCTTCCAACTGATCCAGCGCGTCTGCGACCGCGTGGTGACTGCCTGTTTTGCTATGAGCCATAGTACCTCTGAACGTGTTGATGTCCGACTGCGGGTATTGTTAGAAAGTAGCATATTCTCAATATGTTACAAATCCATATCAGCGCCGTGGCGCAGGGTGCCAGCCCGCCAGCGCCCGGCATGCGCAATCAGCACAAAAAACTTTGCAGGATCGGCAGGGATCAAACATGATTTAAAACAGAGTTTCGTTTTATGCCATGGAGCAATGTTGAACTTATTTGCGCAGCTTCGTCAACGGGTGATCGCCACGCCGTGGTACCCCAAACGGAAAAGTTACCGCGTGCTGTTTCGGCGCGAGATCGTGCCGCTGGCGGTGCCGATCTTGCTGGAAAACACCTGCGTCCTGCTGATGGGCGTATTGAGTACGTTTCTGGTGAGCTGGCTGGGCAAGGAGGCAATGGCCGGGGTTGGGCTGGCGGACAGCTTCAACATGGTGATCATCGCCTTTTTCGCCGCGGTGGATCTTGGCACCACGGTGGTGGTGGCGTTCAGCCTGGGCAAACTGGATCACCAGCGGGCGCGCGCGGCGGCGCGTCAGTCGCTGGTGCTGATGACGGTGGTGGCGCTGCTGCTGGCGGCGGCGATCCACCTGGCTGGCGAGCAGATTATTGATGTGATTGCCGGCGCCGCCACGCCGGAGGTAAAGGCGCTGGCGCTCTCCTATCTGCAGACCACCGTGTGGAGCTACCCGGCGGCGGCGATTGCGCTGATCGGCAGCGGTGCACTGCGCGGCGCGGGCAACACCAAAATTCCGTTGCTGATCAATGGCGGCATGAACATCCTCAATATTATTATCAGCAGCGCGCTGATATATGGCATTCCGGGCTGGGACGGTCTGGGCTTCATCGGGGCCGGACTGGGGCTGACCCTGTCACGTTATATTGGCGCCGTGGCGATTATTTATGTGCTGGCGATCGGCTTTAATCCGTCGCTGCACATTACCCTGAAGAGCTATTTCAGCCGGTTGCAGCTGTCGATCCTGAAAGAGGTGCTGGGCATCGGCATTCCCGCCAGCATTGAGTCAGTGCTGTTTAACGGCGGCAAATTGCTGACGCAGATGTTTGTGGCCGGCATGGGCACCAGCGTGATCGCCGGTAACTTTATCGCTTTCTCGATCGCCTCGCTGATTAACCTGCCGGGCAATGCGCTGGGCTCGGCGTCGACCATTATCGTGGGACGGCGGCTGGGCAAGGGGCAAATTGGCCAGGCGGAGAGGCAGCTGCGGCATATTTTCTGGCTGTCGACCCTTGGCCTGACGCTGCTGGCCTGGGGCAGCGCGCCGTTCGCCGGGCTGTTTGCCGCGTTCTATACCCAGCAGGATGATGTGAAAGAGGTGGTGAAGGTGCTGATCTGGCTGAACGCCGCCTTTATGCCGATTTGGGCCGCCTCCTGGGTGCTGCCCGCCGGGCTGAAGGGCGCGCGCGACGCGCGTTTTGCCATGTGGGTGTCGATGCTGGGCATGTGGGGCTGTCGGGTGGTAGCCGGCTATACGCTGGGGATCGTGCTGGGCATGGGGGTGACCGGCGTCTGGCTGGGGATGTTTATGGACTGGGCGGTACGCGGCGCGCTGTTCTACTGGCGTATGGTTAGCGGCCGCTGGCTGTGGAAGTACCCGCGCAATAAGGAAAATGCGTCCCGGGATTAATTTTGCGGGTAGCGGGTGTAGGGATTGTTGTTATTGAGCGACGACAGAAACATGGTGCCAATCAGCGCCAGGTGCGGCATCACAAACCAGCAGAAACACCAGGTGCCGCTGTAGCCGCCGTCATGCAGGCGGCGGATATTGCTGGCCAGCAGCGGCAGCACAAAGATAATGACCACGATCCATGAAAGCGGGTAATTCATCACCACCTTGACAGCCAGGTAAAGCACAAACCACAGGTGCTGAAATACCACCAGCGTGATATAGAATGCGCGGCTGTCCCGGCCTTTGATGCTGAACGACTGTCGATATCCCTGATAGATCACATTTAACAGGTAAATGATAGCATCCTCCATGATGGATATATTTTATATATCAATAAGTTAATAACTTATAGATCATGAAGGGGAAGGGCAAGCGTTTATCATTTATCTGCAGGTTGCCCCGCCATTTGCTGCAATAACCAGTGCCGCAGCGCGATAATATCCGCCCGCTGCGCCGCTTCCTCCGTTGTTACCAGATAATAGCGCGCGCCGGGCAGCGACTCGTCAAACGGTGCGGTCAGCACGCCTCGCTGTAGCAGATCGTTCGCCAGCAGCCGGCTGGCGATGACCACGCCTTGTCCAGCCACCGCCGCCTGCAGCGCGTGCGTTTCATCGCTGAAAATCAACCCGCCGTTGCAGTCCAGCCCGTCAGGCCCGTAGCGCCGCTGCCAGTTTTGCCAGGTGGGCGAGTCGGCGGGAACGTGCCGCTGCTCCACGTGAAACAGCGTGGCGGTGTGTAGATCTTCCTTCGTTTTGATGCCGATCGACGGGCTGGCCACCAGGATAAAGCGGTCTTCATACAGCAGGGTACTGTGCAGGTGAGTTTCCGGCGTTTCGCGGTAGCGGATGGCGGCATCGACGGTGCGCTGGGTTAAATCCACCCGCTCAACGCTGGTGTGCAGACGTAAATCAATGGCCGGCAGCTGCGCTTTAAAATCGGCCAGGCGCGGCACCAGCCAGTGGGTGAGAAAATTGGAGGTGGTGGTGACCGTCAGCGCCGGCGGCTGAGCGGCCTGCATAATCTGCGCGGTGGCGGTCTCCAGCGCGCTGAAGGCGCTTTGCGTTGCGCCGTATAACAATTCCCCGGCATGGGTTAGGCTGACGCCCTGGGCGCTGCGTTCACAGACCCGGCATTCCAACATCGACTCCAGCAGTTTGATCTGATGGCTGACGGCGGTGGCGCTGACGCCCAACTGTTCGGCGGCCAGCTTAAAGCTCAGGCAGCCCGCAACGGCATGGAAGGCGCGTACGGCGCCCAGCGGCGGTAAGCGTGGTTTTCTCATGGCTGAGTTATTCTCATCTATGAATGAAATCTATGACTTTGATTACCTGATTATACGCGAGATAAGCTTATTGCAGTTGCTCACTGAGGGTGAGTTTATCTCATGATTATTGCGTATGATGCAGGAGGACGATGATGATACCGTTAGCCAAACAGCCGGACGCAGGCGCGATCACGCCGCCGGGTGCGGTGCTCCGGGCGATCGTGCTGAGCGTACTGCTATCTGCGGCGCTGCTATTGTTCCGGCAGTATGGCTGGGCGCAGCCGCTGCCCGGTGTTGCGCTGCCGCTCAGCCTGGCGCTGGCCTTTGCCTGCGGTGTGGCGCTGGGGCGTTACCGTCCGCTGGCGCAGCCGTCGCCGCTGGTGGTGGCGCGCTATGGCTTATTGATCGCTGCCGCAGGGTTGCTATGGATCCTGCTGGCGCTGCACGGACGGCTGGAATGGACGATGCTGCTGCCGGGCGCCTGGCTGACCGGCGCCGGTCTGGGCGCGGTCTACCAGCGCCATCGCGCTAGCGCGCCGCCGGGGCGACATCCTGTTTGGGGGCGCGCCGCGCTGGCGCTGATCTGCGGCGCGGCGCTGGCGGCGACGCAGTGGCTGCAGTGGCAGGCGGCGGGCGGGTTTAACTTCGCTTTGGCGCTGCTGGTGGATATGGTTCTGTTTGGCGCGCTGCTGGTGCGCATTGTCGAACGCGACCGTGAAAGCTGACACCGGCGCAGCGGTTAACCCGGTTTTCAGCTAAGCAACGCAAAAATGCATATTTCCTTTCCGGGCCGGTAAGCGTTTTACTTCTCTCAGGCGTCAATCATTGACTGAGGAGGGGAGCATGAAGCGTTTACTGGCTTTTTTGCGGTTCAGCCGTGGGGTACAGGCCGAACCGCAGCAGACGAAGCAGCCCGGCGACAGCGCCGCACTGTTGGAAACCATGCTGGCCACCAGCCAGCTGTACGGTTTTGAGTTCCATCCTTCGCTGCTGCGTCATTATGGAAAATAATCGCTACCGCCGCGCGATGCGCTACAGCTACTGGAATGAGCTGTGCGTGACTGCCTGATTAAAAGGCGGTATCTAGCTCCGCCTGCACGTTGTAGTCGTCATCGACCAGCAACAGCGTTTTCCATTTATCAAAGGTCAGGCAGGGATGGGAGGTGCCGAAGATCAGGATATCGCCGACCTGCACATCGCTGTCAGGCGCCAGCCTCAGCATACAGTGCTGGTCCATGACCTCGCTGCTGGTATAGGCGCCGGGCCTGAACGGCAGCGCCTTACCCGCCCGGTAATGGGCGACCGGCTGCGGCAGCCCGGCGTCAAAGGCGCAGTCACGCTTGCCAAAATTAACAATCGCCAGCCGGGCCTCCGGCACCGATTGCACCATGGCCACCAGCTGCAGAGCGGCGCTGAGATCGCCGCCGAGATCGCAGGCGATGCGGTCGCGCGCCAGCAGCGCATCCTGCGCCTGCTGATAGATGCCGTTGTCATGGGTGATATAACAGCCGGGGCGAATCACAATGCGGCAGTGCGGCGGCTTTTTTGCCGTCAGCCAGACGTTGCATACCACGTCATACCACACGGTGCCTGCACCGGTCAGAATAAACTCCCCGTCGACATACACCGCCATATTGCAGGCCAGCGCCGCCGCCGCGCTGAGTAAGGCTTCTATCTGCGGCTGCGGATCGTCGCCGTGCAGCACGCCTTCATACAGCTCCAGCCCGCGCAGCCGCAGGCCCGGCAGCGCCGCGATCTTGGCCGCCAGCGCCAGCGCCTCCGCCGTGCTGCGGCAGCCGCAGCGGCCGCCCGGCACGCCCAGCTCCACCAGCACGTCCAGCGTTTGTCCCTGAGCGTGGAAAAAGGCGGCAAGCGAGGCGGCATTGTCCACACTGTCGACGCAGCACAGAAAATCACAGCGCGGATAGCGCTGTTTCAACTGCGACACCAGTTGCATATTGGCTTTGCCCACCAGCTGGTTCGCCATCAGCACCCGCTCGATGCCCGCAGCCATGGCGGCATGTGCCTGCCAGGCGCTGCCGACGCCAATTGCCCAGGCGCCGGCCTCCTGCTGCCGGCGAAAAATCCACGGCGTCATGGTGGTTTTGCCGTGCGGCGCGAGTGAAACCCCGCGCTTATCGGCATAACGCTGCATCCAGCGGATATTATTTTCCAGCGCGCCGGCCTGAATCACGGCGGCCGGCAGGCAGACATCTTCATGCAGCAGATTGCTGATGCCGGCGGCGGAAACATGCATCGGCGCCGATTTATGCTTTGCGCTATTGACGGCCGTCATTTGCTTTCTCCCGCCAGCGGTCCGATTGGTTTGGTGTCGGTGTGGGTGGCTTCCCGTTCGTCGGTGATCATTTGTAGCACCTCTTCGCGTGACAGTTTATTTTTCGGGGTGAGCAGGGTGACGGCAACGGCGGCCACCAGGCTGACGAGCAGCGCCGGGATCACCGGGTTGCCGAGCGCCTGTGACCAGGCCGGGATCAGAATCACGGTCAGCGAGGTCAGGCTGCCGCCCAGCAGCGCGGCAATGCAGCCCTGCCAGTTGAAGCGCAGCCAGAATTTACCCAGCAGCACGGTGACGCACATGCCCGACATAATCATTGAAATCATTTTGGTGATATAGCCAATGATGTCATTCGACGTCAGGGCGAAAATCAGCGCCAGCAGAATCACCAGCAGCAGGAAAATGCGCGACAGATTGATGGCTTTCTCCGGCGGCGGCATTTTCCCTGTCACCATGGTGTAAATATCACGCAGAATGATGGAAACCCCGGCAATTGCATCCGAACTGCCGGATGACAGGTTGGCAGACATGCCGGCGATCAGCACCACCATGGCCAGCACGGCCGGCAGGGCGTTGGTGGCGAACAGGAAGGCAAAGCTGGGGTTCTCCAGCTCGGGGTTCATCACGTGCGTTGCCATGCCGATAATTGCCGGCAGGAATGAAAAGCCCATGTACAGCACGCCGGTAATCACGAAAGACTGGCGGATGGAGCGCGTCGAGGCGGCGGAGTAGATGCGCTGACGGTAAGACGGCGTCGCCAGTACGCCAATGCCGATGACGATCGCCAGAGAGAGCGCCGGCCACAGGCCGAGCTTGCCGATGCCGAACAGCGTAAAGGCCTGCGGATCGGTGTTGGCGACCAGGGTGTCCCAGCCGCCGACGTAGCTGACGGACAGCGCGGCCAGCACGATAAAGCCGAGGAACAGCACGATGGATTGCAGCGTGTCGATCCAGGAGACGGCTTTATACCCGCCGATGCCGACATAGAAGATAAAGCCGACGGCGATAATGATCTTGGCTACGGTGATATCGATATCCGCCGCCCAGGCCAGATACAGCCCGCCGCCGAGGATATGTGCGCCCAGCCAGCCGATTGAAGCGAGGAAAATCAGCAGGGCCACCAGGTTCTTCACGATGCGACTGCCGCCGGTGTAGTAGCAGATCTCCTCGCTCATGGTCATAAAGCGCAGTTTCCTGACCGGCCCGAACAGCCAGGCGGTAAGGAGGATACCGGTTGCGCCGCCGATGCCGTACAGCATGCCGGCCCAGCCGTTGGTATAGCCAAAGCTCACCGCGCCGATGCTGGAGCCGGTGCCGACCATGGTGCCGACGGTGGAGCCCAGGGTCAGCAGCATCGGCAGCTTTCTGCCGCCGAGGATAAAGTCTTCCCCCGTTTTCTGGTGGCGGGTGACGTACCAGCCGATCGCCATCATGACGAAGGCATAGAGTAAAAACCAGATCAGGAAATTGTTGTGTTCCATAATATTCCCTTACGTAGTGATAATGCCGTTAGTTCTGCTTGTATTTGGCGTTAAAACAGGTGATGTCGACCTCGACCATGCAGTCGACGACCAGATCGGCCACGCAGCACACGCGCGCGGGCGGATGCTCGGCAAAGAAATGGCGGAAGACCTTATTGAAGGACTGGAAGTAGCGCGCGTCGGTCAGAAAGACCTTCATATGCACGATGTCTTCCTTGCCGAAGCCCGCCTCGCTCATGATGTCGAGGCAGTTTTGAATCGCCTGGGTGGACTGGGCGACGATGCCGCCGTCGATAATCTCCCCGTCGACCATCGGCGTCTGGCCGGAGACGTACAGCCAGCCGTCTGCGCTGACCGCTTTGGCGAACGGCAGGTTCTGGCCGCCGGTGCCGGTGGAGCCGGTAATTCCGTAACGTTTAATCATGATGTCCTCTTTTCGGGTTAATGGTTTCTGCTCAGGAATTTCCCGGCGCGCCGGCCGGTCATCTGTTGTTGGCTGTAGGTCAGTACGCCGTTGACGAACACCTGTTCAATGCCCTCGGCCCGCTGTTTCGGCTGCTGAAAGGTGGCGGCGTCGTTGATGCGCGCCGGGTCGAACACCACCAGATCGGCAAAGTATCCTTCCCGGATCAGCCCGCGCTGCCGCATGCCGAAGCGCTGTGCGGACATGCCGGTCATCTTGTGCACCGCGGTCGTCAGCGGGAACAGCCGTTCATCGCGGCTGTAGTGGCCCAATACCCGCGGGAAGGTGCCCCACAGGCGCGGATGGGGGTTGGGATCGCACGGCAGGCCGTCGGAGCCGACCATGGCGCTGGGGTGAGCCAGTACGCGGCGCACATCGGCTTCATCCATCTGGAAATAGATGGCGCCGGCGGGCATCAGCCGCTGGGCGGCGTGGTGAATATCGCTATCCCAGGCGGCGGCGATCTCCAGCAGGGTTTTGCCCGCCATTTCCGGGTGCGGCGTGGACCAGGTGATCAAAATGTCGTAGTCCGCCGTAACCTGCTGCGGATCGAGGTTGGAGGAGCCGGCGCGGTACGGGTAGAGATCGCAGCTGATATCCTGGCGTTGCTGATACTTCTCTATCAGCGCCAGCGTTTCTACCGTGCGCCCCCAGTTTTTGGCGCCCGCGCACTTATGGTGGGAGATCTGCACCGGCACCCGGGCGTGACGGCCGACGTGAAATGCCTCATGCATGGCGTCGATGATCCCGTCATATTCGGTGCGCATATGCGTGGTGTAGATGCCCTGATGTTCGGCCAGCAGCTCCGCCAGCGCGCAGATCTCTTCCGTTGAGGCGTTAACGGCGTTGCCGTAGGACAGGCCGGTACTCAGCCCCAGCGCCCCCTGTTGCAGCGCCTGCCGCAGGGCGGCGCGCATATCGTCGATACTGGCGCTTTGCGCCGGCTCGTTCAGTGACGCCACAAAGTTGTTGCGCAGCGTGGTGTGGCCGATAAGCGTGGCGACGTTCACCGACGGCGTGACCTCGTCCACTTTGCGGCGATAGCTGGCCAGATCCGGGTAACGAAACTCCGCCAGTTCTCCCAGCAGGTTGAGCGGGTCGGGCACGTCGTCTTTCATCACCGCGCAGGCGGCGCTGATGCCGCAGTTGCCGACGATGATGCTGGTGACGCCCTGCGAGGTTTTCTCAACATATTCCGGGTGCTTGATCACGATCAGATCGTCATGGGTGTGGACGTCGATGAATCCGGGCGACAGTACCCGGCCGCGACACTCCAGCGTGACGTCCGCATCGTCATTAATAACCGGCGCGATACGGGTGATGCGGTCGTCGCTGACGGCTACGTCGGCGACGTAACCGGCGCCGCCGGAGCCGTCAATCACGGTGGCGTTTTTAAACAGGTAGTGATGTTTCATAGTGATACCTTTAAGCGTTCTGATGGGGATGGGAGCGGTATGCCGCCACAAAGGCCCGCGCCTGCGCCGCGGTGCGTTCCGGCGTTTGTCCGGCCCGGTATAAGTCGTTGCCGAGTCCGGCGCCGCTGCAGCCTGCCTGCAGGTAGGCGCCGAGCGTGTCCGGCGTGACGCCGCCGACGGCGTAGAGGGCAATATCGGCAGGCAGCA
The DNA here is from genome assembly GCF_014298095.1 of Serratia sp. JUb9. NCBI lineage: Bacteria > Pseudomonadati > Pseudomonadota > Gammaproteobacteria > Enterobacterales > Yersiniaceae > Serratia > Serratia sp. JUb9. The sequence goes on from NZ_CP060416.1 coordinate 1,841,072, forward strand.
CGGATTTCAGCGCACGCACATAGCCGGGGCCGAACTGGCCGGCGGGGAACAGTTTGATTTGCCGGGCGCCGGCCTCGATGGCGCTGAAGGCCTCCGTCGGCGTCGCGCACCCCGGCAGCGCCGGCATCGCGTGGTGCAGCGCCCGGCGGATTACCGCAGGCTGCGTCGCCGGCGTCACAATAAACTGGCAACCTGCCGCCGCCAGCTGGTCAACGTCGGCGACATTCACCACCGTGCCGGCGCCGATCAGCGTTTGTCCGCCATAGCGTTTGGCCGCGTGCGCAATGCTGGTTTGCCACGCCGGCGAGTTCAGCGGGATTTCAATCGCCTGAAAACCGGCCTCAATCAGTACGGGAAGATGATCGTCAATTTCATCGGGCGTAATGCCACGCAGAATGGCGACCAGCGGCAGCGTAAGGTTCATTTTCATAACGGATCTCCGGATGCGACGACGTCAGACGGCGCCGCACTGTGCGGTGTCGCCTGACGCATGATGATTTCCATAACGGCGATGGCGCCGATGCTGGACAGCGGCCGGGCGGGATCCTCATCCACCAGCAGCGCGTCGGCGGTGAAAAAGGGATCGGTGGCGATCAGCGCGGCCAGCGCCTGCTGCAGGATTGGTTTGCCGCTGATGACCACGCGGGTATCCGGCGTCATCGCCAGCGCCCGGCTCTGTTTCATCGCCTGAATATCGGCGCAGAGCGTGACGCCCAGTAAATAGCTGGCCTTTTGGTCGTGGGTGGCGTCGGTAAACAGATCCAGCAGCCGTACCGAGAAGCAGGCGCGCGACAGGCCGGTACGCCGGCAGGCTTCGGCGCCCTGCAGCAGATAGTCGAGCTCCAGACGGGCGGCGAACTGCCGGTCCAGCGAACCGGCCAGCAGGGTGTGGTGGGTCAGCACATCCAGTAACTCGCCGGCCATGGTGGTGGCGCAGGCGGCAATACGCTGCTGACGGTCGATTTTGACGAACTTTGAGTGTGAGCCGGGCAGCACGATCACCGCAGGGCCGTGCACGGCGTGTAACGCCAGCAGGCCGAAGGTTTCCGCCTCTTCACCGCGCATCACATCCATCATATCGAGGTTGGCGAGGTTAACCTGCGGCAGGGCGTTTTTTACGCCGGGAATAAACCAGATCGGCTGCGGCGCAATGGCCGGAATATGCCGCGCCACCGCGCCGTTCGCCAGCTGTTCAACGCCGACCGGTGCGCTCAGGTGGGGGAGCGGGCAGAGCCCGACATCGGCGGTGATCATGCCGGACGCCACGATCGCGCAGCGATCGAGCGTACAGTTTTCAGCCTGCGCCAGCGCACGATCCAAGGCGTCTTTAATCCCGGCGGTGAGCGTTGCCAGATTGCCGCTTTTGGCGCTGTCGCGCACCCCGACCGCTGCACAGGCGTCGGCGATGATCCTTTTATCCTGCCAGATACGCACCCGGGTATTGGTGGTACCGGAATCAATGGTGACGATGAACATGTCGCTTCCTTAGTGGCTAAAATTTCGGAACGTCATTCCTTTTATTTAGACTATTTTTTATAAATAGGAATGTCATTCCGTTTTTTGCTGATTGGTGAAGGGGGTCACAAACAGCAGGCGGCGAAAGTCAGGTGCGGATGTCAATGTACTGAAAACAAACGAATTTTGTAGGATGTAGCATTACGGCTACAATAACGGAAATTTTTCGAATGGGAGTAACGGGATGTCAGGTGGCGAGAGCACGAACTCTTCCAGCATTGATAAGGTTTTAACGCTGTTGGAAGAAATAGGAGACCATCCCGAAGGCATATCGCTGGCGGCGTTGGTAAAGCGTACCCAGATAGCGAAAACGACCGGATTCCGCATCCTGGAAACCCTCAAGGAGCGGCAGTATGTGATGCTGGACAGCGCGACGGAGCGCTATCATCTGGATCTGAAAAGTCTGGAACTGGGGATAAAAGGATTAATGAATGTGAACCTGGTTGAGGTTTCCATTCCGTACCTGAAGAAGCTTTCCGCCAAAACTGAAGAAACCTGTTTTCTGGGCGTCTACAACGACGGCCACGTGGTCTACCTGTACAAAAGCGAAGGGACGCTCTCCATCCAGACCAACGCACAGCTGGGTGCGCGTCTGCCGGCCTACTGCACCGGGATTGGCAAGGCGCTGCTGGCCTTCCAGCCGCAGGAAGAAATCGACCGCGTGCTGAGCAAACCGCTGACGGCGTTTACCGAGAAAACGCTGGTTGACCGCGTGGCGCTGTATGAGGTGCTGGCGGATATTCGCCTGAAAGGCTACTCCCTCGATAACGAAGAGAACGAAGAGGGGCTGACCTGCGTGGCGCACCCGATCTTCAACTATACCGGCAGCGTGGTCGGCGCGCTGAGCGTCGCGGGGCCGACGCACCGTATGCAGCGTAAAATCGAGCGGGTTAACCAGGAGCTGGAGCAGGTCTGCTCACTGATTTCCCGCCGTCTAGGCTACCTGGGGAAATAGGTTTTTCCCGCTGCGGATGCTTGCGGCACGGTTAACGCCGTGCCGTTTGCGAAGGGTCGGCATGGTTAACGAGAACGCCCGGCAGGACGTGCTGAATGATGTTGATGGCCGCAGTACAGGCGGCAGAAACTACCGTTAGCGCAATATTTGTACATACTGTGTAAAGCCGGGGCAGTGTTTCCCGGATGCGCTGAAGGCCCGCCGGCGCTTCATGCGTTATTTATCAGGTTGTATAACATAAGGATTGCGCTATGCGTTGGCCTAAACACACCTTGGTAATGTGCACCGCGGCGATGTTATCCCTTCCCACCTTTTTTGCTCAGGCGCACGGCGATAAGCGCGGCGTCGACAGCGAAACGCTGCTGGAATCGGAGCGTTCCTGGGACGGTACGCGATATTCCGCCTATCCGCAGGGCACTCCGCAGCTTTCGGTGCTGAAGATCACCATTGCTCCCAACAGCAGCCTGGACTGGCATCAGCATCCGATCCCGAATGCCGCCTATGTACAGAGCGGCGTGGTGACGATAGAGAAGAAATCCAGCGGGGAAAAGCGGCAGGTCACCGCCGGCGAGGTGTTGCCCGAAGTGGTAGATATTGCCCATCGCGGCTATACCACCCAAGAGGGCGCGGTGCTGATTGTGTTTTACGCCGGCAAGAAGGGCGTGCCGCTGTCGGTGCCGGCGGGGGAGAGGTGAGCGGGGAGGCAGTTGATATTTGACGTCGAGGATGGGAAAGTGTCAGAAGTGGACGTATGTCTTCCCCGTATCATTCCAAGCATATCATGCATCCGCAGGCTCTAATCCCGGAATAGGCAGCAAAGATTGTCAGAGCTTCGGTTCGAAGCCCTTTGTATAGTCGATAGACGACTTAGCTAAAATTGCAGTAAATTACTGTGCTCAAGGAGCAGATGGCTCGCGACGATGTTAGTTTCGTAATTGCTACGTTTTGGTGTATTGAAAAGCAGGATAAAATGAGAAGAAATCTTCAGTATATGTGTTGGCTACTAGGGGCATTCGTGAGTGGCGTATCAGCCGAGCAATACGGTACTCCTCTATCAAGTTGCCTCAATGACCAAACCATCCCGTTTATTAACACAGATAAACCCGCAGTTGAGATAGTTGACACTGCGTACGAGCAGTGCAATAAAGAGAATCTAAAATGGAAAGAAGAGCGTAAACCATTATCTCCTGAAATAGTTGCCAAACAGGATGGGGAACTTCATGACTTTTATGTGCGTATGATTGAAATAAGGCGTAAAGCCGCAGATAAAGCAAAGTGACTATAATTTTTCTTCTCATCATGAGAGAAGGTGAGACAGGAACTTTGCTGAATAAACGAAAGTTTGGCTGAAGTGCAAGTTTACAGTAAAGATGATTAGGTGTGAAAACTTAAACACACTACATTATAAAAGGGATGCAATTGTGTTGAAAAAATTGGTAACGGGACAACTAAGTTTGCCAATGACGTTCTGGGGATATTTTTTTTGCGGAGGCCTGTTTATCGGTCTTATTGGTCTGGCAGGCATACATACAGGCCATACGGCAATAGTGCCGTTGTCTTACATACTTAAAACGGTTCTGTTCGGCGCTGTTCTTTCCGGTATTACGTTCATCCTTCGTAGAAAAATCACAGTGCTTGGTGCTCTTGCATTTTTTGTTGTCTTGACTCAGCTGATAATGAGTATCGTAATGATTTTAGGGCTTTCCTCATTGCTGTTTACGTAATTGAGTTAGAAATGAAAAGTATTTTCAAGGGAATAGTCTACGGATTTGGCAAGTCTGTTATCACTCAGGAGGAGAATAATAATGGTACAGAGGATGGGAGCTGGCTATTGCCCTGTTTCGGGGGAAGGAACCGCTCCTATTATAGGGAGGAATAGACGTTTCATTGATAGATAACCACAGTACGCCCGGTGATTCTTCGGGCCAGGAGTGCAACTCTTACCATTTTCTCCGGTCCACACCGTTCCACTATATCCACCACCGTCTAGTCGATCCCCCAAAGCAAAAAGCCCGCTTAAGTTTCCTTAAGCGGGCTTCTCTAAATATGGCTCCTCTGACTGGACTCGAACCAGTGACATACGGATTAACAGTCCGCCGTTCTACCGACTGAACTACAGAGGAATCGTGTGAACGGGGCGAATCATAGCGAGCCGCTGCGGGCATGTCAAAGGGGGAATACGCATTCTGTGACCGTTTGCTTACAGAATGCGCAATTGCTTGAGTTTTTTGCAGATTTAGCGCATTTCACCGCCAAAATGCCGGCCCTGTATCGGGGCGCAGCCGTCAGGATGCGGCGACGCCGCGATAAATCCGCTGTGGCCGGCCGACCTTGCCGTATACCATCTCCGCCGTCAGCTGCTGGTGCGCACTGCAAAACTCCAGGTAGCGGCGGGCGGTGGTGCGGCTCAGCCCCAGCTGCTGCGCCACGCTTTCGGCGGTGTGGCGGATGGCCGGGTCGGCGAACAGCTCGCGCACCTTGGTCAGCGTCAGCGCGTCGATGCCCGCCGGCAGCGTCGCCTGCCGCTCGCTGCGGGCATAGGTATTGAACATCTCGTCAATGCGCTGCTGGCTGACGCGGGTTTTGCCCTTCAGCGCCTGCCGCCGCTGGCTGAAGCGTTGCAGGGTCTGCGCCAGCCGGTCGTAGGCCAGCGGTTTAATCAGATAGTCGAACACGCCGTAGCGCAGCGCTTCGGCTACCGTATCCATATCGCTGGCGGCGGTGATAAATACAATGCCGCCGCCGTAGCCCTGCAGCGTCAGCTCGCGCAGCAGCTCAATGCCGCGGCCGTCGGGCAGAAAGTTATCCAGCAGGATCAGATCGGGTTTAAAGCGTTCGCACATTGCGCGCGCCTGCGCCAGATTGCCCGCCAGCCACATCTGCCGGCAGTTGCCGTGCTGCCTGATAAACTCGGCGTGCATCTCCGCCAGCGGCGTTTCGTCCTCAACGATTAAGATATTCAGCCATTCCATATGCTCCCCCTGATGAAATAACGCTTAAGCTGAAGGTAATGGATCTTCTGGCATTGGAGCGCCGTGCCAGATCAATAAAAACGATAAAAATAATTAAGTAAATAAAAACCATTAAATAACTTATTAATCGCCAACGCTTTGTGAATTAGGTCAATTATTGCCGCAATAATTCCCTTTACCATAATTTTTAGCTTACCTCTTTATTGTTATCTCCGGCGTAAGGTGGTGGTTTTTAAGGTGTTATTTTACCTGATTGTTAACTTTACCCGGTGTTTGTATTTGAATTGTTATATTAGCGAGCGAGTTATGTTGGCGGGCGCCATATTTAATCGAGTCTACAGAACGGAACATCAGGCCATTGCCGATATTCGCGCATTTCTGCGTGCCAATGACCTGAATATTGATACGACGGTGGAAGTGTTTATTACCGTTACGCAGAACGATAAATTGATGGCCTGCGGCGGCATCGCCGGCAATATTATTAAATGTGTTGCCATCAGCCCGCAGCTACGCGGCGAAGGGCTGGCGCTGTCGCTGGCGACCGAGCTGGTCAACCTGGCGTACGAACGCCATCACAGTCAGCTGTTTATCTATACCAAAACGCAAAACGAAGGCCTGTTCCGCCAGTGCGGCTTTTACCCGATCGCCGATGTGCCGGGCATTGTGGTGCTGATGGAGGACAGTCCGTGCCGCCTGCAGCGCTATGCGGCGCGGCTGGCAACGCAGCGCCGGCCGGGCGAGGTGATCGGCAGTATCGTGATGAATGCCAACCCGTTCACCCGCGGTCACCAGTATCTGATCCGCCGCGCCGCCGCACAGTGCGACTGGCTGCACCTGTTTCTGGTGCGTGAAGACACCTCGCGTTTTCCCTATGAAGACCGGCGCCGGCTGGTGATGCAGGGCAGCCGCGACATCGCCAACCTGACGGTACACGAAGGTTCGCAGTATGTGATCTCGCGCGCCACCTTCCCCTGTTACTTCATCAAGGAGCAGGGGGTGGCCGACGACTGCTACACCGAAATCGATTTAAAAATCTTCCGCCAGTATCTGGCGCCGGCGCTGGGCATTACCCACCGGTTTGTCGGCAATGAGCCTTTCTGCGCCGTCACGGCGAAATATAACCGCGATATGCGCCACTGGCTGGAAACGCCGGCGCTGTCCAGCCCGCCGATCCAGCTGGTGGAGATTGAACGGCTGCAGTATCAGGGCACCGCCATCTCCGCCTCCTGGGTTCGCAAACTGCTGGCCGCCGGCGATTTCCACGCCGCCGCGCCGCTGGTGCCGGAAGACACCCTTTACTACCTGCAGGATCTGCAGGCACGACGCCAGTCTAACGCGGCGTCGCCGGAATTTGAGTCCGCACAATCAGGTGAATGATGAAGATAATCCGAGAAGCAATGGCCGGCACGCTGGAATCCAGCGATGTGATGGTGCGCATCGCGCCCTGCGACGGCCCGCAGCATGACCTGCTGATTGCCAGCAGCGTGGAAAAACAGTTCGGCGCGGCGATCCGCAACACGCTGCTGCAGGTGCTGAACCAGTACGGCGTCGAGCCGGTACAGGTGATGGTCGACGACAAAGGCGCGCTGGACTGCGTGCTGTGCGCCCGGCTGGAAACCGCGCTGATGCGCGCCAGCGACGACGGCCAACTGCCCTGGGAGGTGAGCGATGAAAACGCTGAGTAAATCCCGTCCGCGCCGCAGCATGCTGTTTGTGCCGGGGGCCAACGCGGCAATGGTCAGCAACGCCTTTATCTATCAGGCCGACGCGCTGATGTTCGATCTGGAAGATTCGGTGATCCTGCGGGAAAAAGACGCGGCGCGCCGTCTGGTGTACCACGCGCTGCAGCACCCGCTGTATCAGGAGGTGGAAACCATCGTGCGGGTCAACGCGCTGGATTCCGCCTACGGCCTGGCGGATCTGCAGGCGGTGGTGCGCGGCGGCGCCGACGTGGTGCGGCTGCCGAAAACCGACGGCGCGCAGGACGTGCTGGATATGGAGCGTGAAATCAGCGCCATCGAGCGCGCGTGCGGTCGTCCGCAGGGCAGCACCGGGCTACTGGCGGCGATTGAGTCGGCGGCGGGCATCACCCACGCCGCTGCCATCGCTCAGGCGTCGCCGCGCCTGATCGGCATCGCGCTCGGCGCGGAAGATTACGTACGCAACCTGCGCACCGAACGTTCGCCGGAGGGGATTGAGCTGCTGTTCGCCCGCTGCTCGATTCTGCAGGCGGCGAGAGCGGCCGGCATTCAGGCGTTCGATACCGTCTATTCCGATGCCAACAACGAGGCCGGTTTCCTGCAGGAGGCGGCACTGATCAAGCAGCTGGGCTTTGACGGCAAGTCGCTGATCAATCCGCGGCAGATAGAGCTGCTGCACAACCTGTACGCGCCGAGCGCCAAAGAGGTGGCGCACGCCGAGCGGGTGGTGAATGCCGCCGAAGCGGCGGAGCGTGAAGGGCGCGGCGTGGTGTCGCTGAACGGCAAGATGGTCGACAGCCCGGTGATTGAGCGGGCGCGTCTGGTGCTGCAACGCGCGGCGTTGTCCGGCATTCGTGAAGAAGCAACGCACAGCGGGGAGGCGCAATGAAACGTCAACAAGGTCCGATCGATCTGCAGCAGCTGGCCGGCCTGGCCGTCTATCAGGAGAGTTCAAAAGCCAATCAGCAGGCGGCCAAACCGCGCGACAGAAAGCGCTGCGACTCGCTGCAGGAGGCGGTGCGCCGCAGCGGCCTGCAGGACGGCATGACCATTTCGTTCCACCACGCGTTTCGCGGCGGCGATCTGACGCTGAATCAGGTGATGGACACGCTGGCGGCGATGGGCTTTCGCAACCTGACGCTGGCTTCCAGTTCGCTCAGCGAGTGCCATGCGCCGCTGGTGGAGCATATCCGCCACGGCGTGGTCAGCCGTGTTTACACCTCCGGCCTGCGCGGCCCGCTGGCGGAAGAGATTTCTCGCGGCCTGCTGGCACAGCCGGTGCAGATTCATTCCCACGGCGGGCGGGTCAACCTGATTGAGTCCGGCGAGCTGCATATCGACGTCGCCTTTCTCGGCGTGCCGGCCTGCGATGAGTTCGGCAACGCCAACGGCTACAGCGGCGACGCCTGCTGCGGTTCGCTCGGCTACGCCAAAGTGGATGCGCAGCACGCCGATACCGTGGTGCTGCTGACCGAGGCGCTGGTGCCGTACCCGCATCATCCCGCCAGCCTGGCGCAGGATCGGGTCGATCTGATCGTACAGCTGGAGCGGGTCGGGGATGCCGACAAGATCGGCGCCGACGCCACCCGCATGACCTCCAACCCGCGCGAACTGCTGATCGCCCGCCGCGCCGCCGAGGTGATCGCCGCCTCCGGCTACTTCAGCGAGGGTTTTTCGCTGCAGACCGGCACCGGCGGCGCGTCGCTGGCGGTGACGCGCTTTTTGGAAGACAAGATGCGCGCCCGCGGCGTGCGCGCCGGTTTTGCGCTCGGCGGCATCACCTCCACCATGGTGGATCTGCACGAGAAGGGGCTGATCGGCAAACTGCTGGACGTGCAGAGCTTTGACCGCGCCGCGGCCGGCTCGCTGGCGCGCAACCCGCAGCATATCGAAATCAGCGCCAATCAGTACGCCAACCTGACCTCGAAAGGGGCGGCGGTGGATCGGCTCGACGTGGTGGTGCTGAGCGCGCTGGAAATTGACGCCGGGTTCAACGTCAACGTGCTGACCGGTTCCGACGGCGTGCTGCGCGGCGCTTCCGGCGGCCACTGCGACACCGCCGCCGCCGCGCGGTTGGCGATTATCGTTGCGCCGCTGGTGCGCGGGCGCATCCCGACGCTGGTGGATGAGGTGACCACCTGCGTCACGCCGGGATCCAGCATCGACATTCTGGTTACCGATCACGGCATTGCCGTCAACCCGGCGCGCCCGGAACTGGCGCAGCGGCTGCGCGACGCCGGGCTGGCGGTGGTTGATATCGGCTGGCTGCGCCAGCGCGCTCTGACGCTGACCGGTGAACCGCAGCCGATCGCCTTCAGCGACAAGGTGGTGGCGGTAGTGCGCTACCGCGACGGTTCGGTGATTGACGTGGTGCGTCAGGTGGCGGAGTAGCGTATGACGATCCTCCCCCCCGAACAGGCCGCCAACCGCGCCGTCGGCCTGACGGAACTGCTCGCCGCCCGCGAGCGGCGGCGCGACCGTCAGCAGGCCTGGCTGACGCGCCATCCGGCGACGCTGGTGGTGCTGACGCCGCTGGCGCCGGGCGCGCTGAAAGACAGCCCGCTGACGCGGCGCATCTTCAATCTCGGCTGGCAGGCGCTGCGCGCCGAGCAACGGCGGCAGGGGTGGCGCTGCCTGCGCGCCGAGGTGCAGGGGCTGCCCAGCGGCGGCGAAGGTTTTTTGTCGCTGCAGGCGGCGGCACGGCAGGTGAAACAGTGCTGCATCCGGCTGGAGGATATGCATCCCGCCGGGCGGCTGTGGGATATCGACGTGCTGGACGCGCAGGGGCGCATTCTGTCGCGCGACGATGGCGGGCTGCCTGCCCGGCGCTGTCTGCTGTGCGATCGGCCGGCGCGCGTCTGTGCGCGGCAGCGCCGCCACGACGTTGAACGGCTGCTGGCCGCCATGGAGGAGACGCTCAATGCTGCACTCGCTGCCCGCTAGTTCCGTCAGTCCGCCGCCGCTGTCTGCGGCTGAACGGCGCTTTGCCCTGTATGCCTATCGCGCCTTGCTGACCGAGGTCAACCTGACGCCGAAGCCCGGACTGGTCGACCGCGACAACAACGGGGCGCATCAGGATATGCATATCGGCCATTTCTATCGCAGCGCGCGCGCCATCGGCGTCTGGCTGCCGCGCTTTATCCGTCAGGGGCGGCAGGACGCGGCGCTGCCGGCCGATCGCGTGCTGGCGCGGCTGCGGCCGCTTGGTCTGGCCTGCGAAAACCATATGTTCCACGTCACCGGCGGGGTCAACACCCACAAGGGCAGCGTGTTTGCGCTCGGGCTGCTGTGCTGCGCGTTCGGCCGTTTGTCGTCGCCGACGCCCGCTGCGCTGTGCGCGGAGGTGGCGGCTATCTGCCAGGGGCTGACGGTGCGCGAGCTGCAGCGCAACAACGCCGGGCAGAGCGCCGGCCAGCGGCTGTACCGCCGGTTTGGCCTGAGCGGCGCGCGCGGCGAGGCCGAAGCCGGCTTCCCGCTGGTGCTGCACGGCGCATTACCACGCTATCTGCGGCGGCTGCGGCAGGGCGATAACGCGCAGAGCGCGCTGCAGGACTGCCTGCTGTGGCTGATGGCGCACAACGGCGATACCAATGTCGCCGCGCGCGGCGGCATGGCCGGGCTGCGCTGGCTGCAGCAGCGCGCGGCGCAGTTGCTGGCACAGGGCGGCGCCGGCGGCAGAGACGGTATCGCGCGGCTGCGCCAGTTTGACGCCGAGTGCACGGCCCGTCATCTCAGCCCCGGCGGCTGCGCCGACCTGCTGATAGTCACCTGGCTGCTGGCGCAGATATCGCCACCGGCCTTACAGGAATAATAATGCTGCGTTCAGGAGAACCTCTATGAGTCCGTTGAAACAAAAATTCGCCAAGGCGCTGGCGCCGCTGGTGGTGCTGGCGATCCTGCTGCTGATACCGGCGCCTGCCGGTATGCCGCCGCAGGCGTGGCGCTATTTCGCCATTTTTGTCGCCATGATTATCGGCATGATCCTGGAGCCGATCCCGGCGACCGCCATCAGCTTTATTGCGGTAACGGTGGGCGTGCTGGCTGCGCCCTGGGTGCTGTTCAGCCCGCAGGAACTGGCCGGGCCGGGCTTTAAGGCCGGCAAAGAGGCGCTGAAGTGGGGGCTGGCCGGCTTTTCCAGCACCACGGTGTGGCTGGTGTTCGGCGCATTCATCTTTGCGCTCGGTTACGAGGTCACGGGGCTGGGGCGGCGCATCGCGCTGTTTCTGGTGAAGTTTATGGGCAAGCGGACGCTGACGCTCGGCTATGCGGTGGTGATTATCGATATCCTGCTGGCGCCGTTTACTCCGTCCAACACTGCGCGCACCGGCGGCACGGTGTTCCCGGTGGTGAAAAACCTGCCGCCGCTGTTTGACTCGTTCCCGAATGATCCGTCGTCGCGGCGCATCGGCGGCTACCTGATGTGGATGATGGTGGTCGGCACCAGCCTCAGCTCGTCGATGTTCGTCACCGGCGCGGCGCCGAACGTACTGGGGATTGAGTTTGTCAGCAAAATCGCCGGCGTACATATCAGCTGGATGCAGTGGTTTATGGCGTTTCTGCCGGTGGGGCTGGTGCTGCTGATTGTCGCGCCGCTGCTCTCCTATTACCTGTATAAACCGGGCGTCACCCACAGCAGCGAGGTGGCCGGCTGGGCCGACGGCGCGCTGGCGGAGATGGGCAAACTGAGCCGTCAGGAGTACACGCTGATCGGCCTGGTGCTGTTGAGCCTGTGCCTGTGGGTGTTCGGCGGTAAAGTGGTGAACGCCACGGCGGTGTGCCTGCTGGCGGTGTCGCTGATGCTGGCGCTGCACGTGGTGTCGTGGAAGGCGATCACCCAATACTCCAGCGCCTGGAATACGCTGGTGAATCTGGCGACGCTGGTGGTGATGGCCAACGGCCTGACGCGCTCCGGCTTTATTGACTGGTTCGCCACCACCATGAGCACCCACCTGAGCGACTTCTCGCCGACGATGACCGTGGTGGCGCTGGTGCTGGTGTTCTACTTCGCCCACTATCTGTTTGCCAGTCTGTCGGCCCATACCGCCACCATGCTGCCGGTGATTCTGGCGGTGGGCAAAGGGCTGCCGGGCGTGCCGATGGAGCAGCTGTCGATTCTGCTGGTGCTGTCGATCGGCCTGATGGGCGTGCTGACGCCGTACGCCACCGGGCCGGGGGTGATCATCTACGGCTGCGGCTATGTGAAGTCGAAAGACTACTGGCGGCTGGGGGCGATCCTCGGCGTGCTGTATATCGCCGCCTTGCTGCTGATCGGCTGGCCGATCCTCAGCCTGTGGTATTAAGCGTGATGCCGGCGGCCCGTTAGCGGGCCGCCGCTGTATTGCGCCGCGCGTGACCCTCCTCACACCTTTTTTTGCCGAACCCCGCCATGATGTCCGGTCAGGCTAACTGATTAAAAACACACACAACAGGGACCCTTCGCGATGAAAAAAAACAAGATGCTGCTCTGCCTGCCGCTGCTGTTTTCCGCCTCGGCGTTGGCGGAAACCGCCGACTATCAGCTGGAGCAGGTGCTGGTGATGAGCCGCCACAACCTGCGCGCGCCGCTGGCCAACAACGGCAGCGTGCTGGCTAACTCAACGCCGCAGGCCTGGCCGCAGTGGGATACACCGGGCGGTGAGCTGACCACCAAGGGCGGGGTGCTGGAAGTGTATATGGGGCACTATTTCAACGCCTGGCTGAAGCAGGCCGGCCTGCTGCCGCAGCAGGGCTGTCCGACACCGGGCAGCGTCTACGTGTACGCCAACAGCCTGCAGCGCACGGTGGCCACCGCGCAGTTCTTTACCAACGGCGCGTTCCCGGGCTGTGACGTGGCGGTGCATCATCAGGATAAAATGGGGACTATGGACCCGACCTTTAACCCGATTATTACCGATAACAGCAAGCAGTTTAACCAGCAGGCGCTGAAGGCGATGAACGACAAACTGCACTCGCTGCAGCTGGATGCCGCCTACCGGCAGCTGGCGAAAATCACCGACTACGCCGACTCCAGCGCCTGTAAAACCGACAAGCAGTGCGACCTGACCGCAGAAACCAGCACCATGAGCGCGGTGCCGGGTAAAGAGCCGGGCGTCGCCGGCCCGCTGCGGGTGGGCAACTCGCTGGTGGACGCCTTTATGCTGCAGTATTACGAGGGCTTCCCGGCCGATCAGGTGGCGTGGGGCAAGGTGACCACGCCGGAGCAGTGGCGGCAGTTGGCGCAGCTGAAAGACGGCTATCAGGATTCGCTGTTCACTTCGACGGTGGTGGCGCAGAACGTCGCCAAGCCGCTGCTGACCTACATCAGCTCGGCGCTGATCGGTAAGGAGAAGGGCGAGGCGCCCAAACTGACGGTGCTGGTGGGGCATGATTCCAATATCGCCTCTCTGCTGTCGGCGATGCAGTTCAAACCTTATCAGCTGCCGCAGCAGTATGAAAAAACGCCGATCGGCGGCAAGCTGGTGTTCCAGCGCTGGCACGATAAGCAGGGCGATCGCGACCTGCTGAAGATTGAGTATGTCTATCAGTCCACCGAGCAGCTGCGCAACGCCGATAAGCTGACGCTGCAGCATCCGCCGCAGCGGGTGACGATGGCGCTGGAAGGCTGCCCGACCGATAAAGACGGCTTCTGCAGCTGGAGCGACTTTGAAAAAGCGATGAAAACAATGTTGTAACGGCCATCGCCCCTTTCTCCGGCGAGAGAGGGGCTGTACGCCCGCCCGTCACTCGCATTACACTGCTCCCCGTCGATCCTAAACTGCGGAACCGCCGTGCTCACTACGTTTCTTACCGATATCTGCTGGCTGCCGGTCAGCGACTTTCCCGGCCGGGTTATCCGCGGCCGTTTCAGCCTGACGGCCTACCATGACGCACTGTGGCAACAGGCGGCGCTGCCGTTCCCCGACCATCTGTCCGCGGCGGTGACGAAGCGCCGCGCGGAGTATCTGGCCGGGCGTCTGCTGGCGCGCCAGGCGCTGGAGGCGTTGGGGCATCCGCAACGGGTGGTGGCGCGCGGCGCCGATCGCGCGCCGGTCTGGCCTGACGGTATCGTCGGCGCGCTGAGCCACAACGCGGATACCGCGCTGTGCGCCGTCGCGCCGGCGGCCGATAGCGGCGGCGTCGGGCTGGATGTGGAAACGCAGATGCCGATGCAGCGCGCCGAGCAACTGTGGAGTGGGATCGTCAATCCGGCAGAGCAGGCGTGGCTGCGGCAACAGCCGCTGCCGTTCAACCTGTCGCTGACGCTGACGTTCTCCGCCAAAGAGAGCTTGTTCAAGGCGCTTTATCCGCAGGTGCAGCGCTACTTTGATTTTCTCGATGCGCAGATCGTCGCATTGGATCCGCAGGCGCAGACCTTTACGCTGGCGCTGCTGCAGGATTTAACGCCGCAGTGCCCGGCCGGGCGGCGTTTTGGCGGACGCTTTACGCTTGATGGTGACAACGTAACAACATTTATTTTCTTTTAAATCAATCAACTAAATGCATTTCGCCGCCGGTTGCGGCGGCGCTGGACAAGCGTATTTTCGCCGCTACAATAAACACTGTTTAAATAAACACTGTTTAAATAAACAGGTGTTGGCGATGACGATCGACCTTTTTGAAGACGCGCTGCCGGCGCCGTGGCGTGAGGAGATAGCGCCCGGCGCGGTGGTGCTGCACGGATTTGTCCGCGACCACGGCCCCGAGCTGCTGGCGGCGGTGCGCGGCGTGGTGGCGCAGGTGCCGTGGCGGCATCTGACCACGCCCGGCGGCTATACCATGTCGGTGGCGATGAGCTGGTGCGGCAACGGCTGGACCAGCGACAGCCGCGGCTACCGCTACGCCGAACGCGACGCGGGCAGCGGCCGCCGCTGGCCGGCGATCCCGCCCATTCTGCTGGCGCTGGCGGACGAGGCTGCGCTGCAGGCCGGCTTTGGCCACTTTACGCCGGACTCCTGCCTGATTAACCGTTACGACCCCGGCAGCAAGCTGTCGCTGCATCAGGATAAAGACGAGCGCGATTTCGGCGCGCCGATCGTATCGGTGTCGCTCGGGCTGCCGGCGGTGTTTCAGTTCGGCGGCCTGCAGCGCAGCGACCGGGCGCGGCGTATTCCGCTGGCGCACGGCGACGTGGTGGTGTGGGGCGGTCCGTCGCGCCTGTGTTTCCACGGTATTTTACCGGTGAAGGAGGGCTACCACTCGCTGGTGGGATCGCACCGCATCAACATCACTTTGCGCAAGGCGCTGTAAGCTGCGGCTGCTGCGCCAGGCAGGCGACCAGATGGTCGATAAACACCCGCAGCCTGGCAGGCAGGTGCGGCGTCGGCGCATACAGCAGCCACAGCCCGCCGCGATAGTTACTGAGAAACTCCCAGTCCGGCAGCACCTGCACCAGTTCACCGTCCGCCAGCGCCTGTCGGGCGGTAAAGTACGGCAGGCTGCCGATGCCGATATGCTGTCTGACCGCATCCAGCCGCACGCCGGTGTGGTTGGCGGCATAGCGCCCGCGCACGTTGACCATCTGCGTTTTGCCTGCCCGGCGGAAGCGCCAGCGCGCGTCGTTCGGCGTCTCTCCCAGATAGATGCAGCTGTGCTGCGTCAGCGCCTGCGGCTGCTGCGGCGTACCGTGCTGCGCCAGATAGTGCGGCGTGGCGCACAGCAGGTGCTCAATATTCATCAGTTTACGGCCGATCAGCCCCGGCGACGGGCTGTCGGTGATGCGCAGCGCCAGATCCACGCCGTCGTCAATCAAATCCATATAGCGGTCTTCCAGCCGCAGGCGCACGTCCACCTTGGGGTAGCGTTGCAAAAATGCCGGCATATGCGGGTGCAGCACAAAGCGGCCGACCGCTTTCGGCACGCTGATGCTGACCAGCCCTTCCGGCTCGGCGTCGTTTTGTCCGCTGAGGCTGAGCACCGCGTCGGCCGCCGCCAGCATCTGCCGGCAGTATTGCAGGGCGGTTTCTCCCTGCTCGCTCAGGCGCAGCTTACGGGTGGTGCGGTGCAGCAGGCGCAGCGCCAGCGCCCGTTCCAGCTTGCTGACGCTGCGGCTGACGGCCGAGGGGGAAGCGCCTAACTGGCGGGCGGCGGCGGAGAAACTGCCGCTTTCCGCCACCTGGACGAATACGGCCATCTCGGCCAGTAATGCGGTGGCTTGATTTGTGATCACAGCGCAAAAGTCCATTCTTCTGATAACGGATTATCCTCTGATTATGACATGAATATACTGGGTGCAGGGTCAATTAACCGGGGAATAAACGATGACAGAACGACATTACTATCACAGCGATGCACTGCAGTTGCAGGCGCAGGTGCTGGCCTGCCAGCCGCTGGAGGACGGCAACTATGCGCTGGAGCTGGATGCTACGCTGTTTCATCCGCAGGGCGGCGGACAGCCGGCCGACGGCGGCACTCTGAACGGCGAACCGCTGCTGCGGCTGGTGCCGCGCGGTGAGGATATTCTGCACGTGGTGGCGCGCCCGCAGCCGCCGGGCGCCATCGATATCGAGGTCGACGGCCGGCTGCGGGTACTGCATGCGCGCTGGCACTCCGCCGGCCATCTGATCGGCTATCTGGGGGAAACGCAGGGCTGGCGCCCGGTGAAGGCGCATCACTGGCCGGGGGAAGGGCGCATTACCTTTATGCCCGGCGACGGTGTGAAAGCGCTGGAGCAGGCATGGCTGCAGGAGGCGCTGACGCGCCTGATCGCCGCCGATTTACCGCGCCGTCAGCGGCAGGAAAACGGCGTTCGCCAGGTCGGCTTCGGCGATCTGCCGGCCTACGGCTGCGGCGGCACCCACGTGCGCTCGCTGGCTGAGCTGGGTGAGGTGACCATCAGCGCGCTGAAAATGAAAAAAGGCCAACTGGTGGTTTATTACGATCTCAGATAACGGCGCGACATTTCGCCGGTAATTTTTCTGCCCCGTAGCACGTGCTGCGGGTTTTTTATGCCGCCATGCCTGCCGCTTGCGTAACTTGTGAGCCGCCTCACGCCGTTTCCCTTATTTTATTCCTGATGCTTGAGAACGCTCTCATTCCTTTTTATTGGTGTTGGAAACCGGTTTCCATATCGTTTCCAATGGCGGTGAGAAATGCATCCAACCATCACTGGGGTAATAACAATGAAGAAAATTATGCTTTGCTGTTCTGCGGGGATGTCGACCAGTCTGCTGGTAAAGAAAATGACGGCGGAGGCCGCCAGCCGCGATCTGCCGGTGGAGATTGCCGCCTATAGCGCGGGGGAATTTGATGAGCAGTTCAGCCGCTATCAGGTGGTGCTGCTGGGGCCGCAGGTGAAATATATGCTGCCGGCGCTGTCTGCGCGCGCGGCGGAGCAGGGCATTCCGGTCGCGGCGATCGATATGATGGATTACGGCATGCAGCGCGGCGATAAGGTGCTGGATTTCGCCCTGGCGCTGATCGCGCAGCAGGGAGAGCCGGCATGACCTCTCTCTATCAGGCGATGGTCAACCTTATCGAGCAGAAGGTGACGCCGCTGGCCGGCAGCGTCGGCCAGCAACGCCATGTGATTGCCATCCGCGACGGCTTTGTCTCCGCGCTGCCGTTTATGATCATCGGCTCATTTATGCTGGTGTTTATCTTTCCGCCGTTCTCCGCCGACAGCAGCTGGGCGTTCGCCCGCGGCTGGCTGAATTTTTCACTGCAATACCGTGAACAGCTGATGCTGCCGTTTCACCTCAGCATGGGGGTGATGACTTTCTTTATCTCGGTGGGGATCGGCGCCAGTCTGGGGCGGCACCATAAACTGGACCCGATCATGACCGGCCTGCTGGCGCTGATGGCGTTTTTACTGGTGGCGGCGCCGTACCGCGACGGCGTGATCGATACGCAGTATTTCTCCGGCGAGGGGATTTTCACCGCTATCGTTACCGCGCTGTATGCCGGTGAACTGTACGCCTGGCTGAAGCGGCACAATATCACCATCCGGTTGCCGCAGGAGGTGCCGACTGGCGTCGCGCGATCGTTTGAGATCCTGATCCCGGTGGTGGCGATCGTCGCCACCCTGCATCCGCTTAATCTGCTGGTGCAGAGCTACACCGGCATGATCATTCCCCAGGCGATTATGCATCTGCTGCAGCCACTGGTGTCCGCCTCGGACTCGCTGCCGGCGATCCTGATTTCCGTGTTTATCTGCCAACTGCTGTGGTTCGCCGGTATTCACGGCGCGCTGATCGTCACCGGCATCATGAACCCGTTCTGGATGACCAACCTGGCGCTGAACCAGACCGCTCTGGCGGCGGGCGCGCCGCTGCCGCATATCTACCTGCAGGGCTTCTGGGACCACTACCTGCTGATCGGTGGCGTCGGCTCTACGTTGCCGCTGGCGTTTTTACTGCTGCGCAGCCGGGCGGCGCATCTGCGCAGTATCGGCAAGATGGGCGTGGTGCCCAGCGTGTTCAATATCAACGAGCCGATTCTGTTCGGTGCGCCGATCATCATGAATCCGGTGTTTTTCCTGCCGTTTATTCTGGTGCCGATGATTAACGCCACCTTCGCCTATATCGCCACCAAACTGGGCTGGGTAGCGCAGGTGGTGTCGCTGACGCCGTGGACCACGCCGGCGCCGATTGGCGCCTCATGGGCGGCGAACTGGGCGGTAAGCCCGCTGCTGATGTGCCTGTTCTGCATGGTGCTGTCGGCGCTGATGTATTACCCGTTCCTGAAGGCTTATGAGCGCACGCTGCTCAAGCAGGAGCAGGAAAAACAACAACCACAGGGCGGAGAAGCCGCCGTTAATTCCTGACGTAAGGGGTCGTGATGAAATATGCATTCCCGCAAGATTTCTGGTGGGGCAGCGCCAGCTCGGCGCCGCAGAGTGAAGGCGAGAGCCTCAGTTTCGGCAAAAGCGCCACCATCTGGGACGAGTGGTTCCGGCTGCAGCCGGAGCGTTTTCACCAGCAGGTCGGCCCGCAGCAAACCTCGGATTTCTACCGCTGCTGGCGCGATGACATCGCGTTGCTGAAACGGCTGAACCACAACAGTTTCCGCACCTCCATTTCCTGGGCGCGGCTGATCCCGCAGGGGCGCGGCGAGGTTAATCCGCAGGCGGTGGCGTTTTATAACCAGGTGATTGACGAGATGTTGGCGCAGGGCATTACGCCGTTTATCAACCTGTTTCACTTTGATATGCCGCTGGCGATGCAGCAGCAGGGCGGCTGGGAAAGCCGTGAAGTGGTGCAGGCCTATGCCGAGTTTGCCGATGTCTGTTTCCGCCTGTTCGGCGACCGGGTCAAGCACTGGTTTACCTTTAACGAGCCGATTGTGCCGGTGGAGGGCGGCTATCTGTATGACTTCCACTACCCGAACGTGGTGGACTTCAGGCGCGCCGCGACGGTGGCCTACCACACCATGCTGGCGCACGCGCTGGCGGTGCGGAACTACCGCGCCCGCGGGCAGGACGGGGAGATCGGCATCATCCTCAATCTGACGCCTTCCTATCCGCGCTCCGCCAACCCGGCCGATGTGCAGGCGGCGCATGTTGCCGATCTGATGTTTAACCGCAGTTTCCTCGACCCGGCGCTGCGCGGCAGCTACCCGCAGGAGCTGGTGGCGCTGCTGCGTCAGCATGACCAACTGCCGCCATGCCAGGCGGAGGACGCCGCATTGCTGGCGCAGGGCGTGGTGGATCTGCTGGGCATCAACTATTACCAGCCGCGCCGCATTCAGTGCCGCGACAGCCTGGTCAATCCGGACAGTCCGTTTATGCCGGAGTGGTTTTTCAGCCACTATGCGATGCCAGGCCGCAAGATGAATCCGTACCGCGGCTGGGAGATTTACGAAAAGGGCATCTACGATATTCTGACCAACCTGCGGGAAAACTACGGCAACCCACGCTGCTTTATTTCCGAGAACGGCATGGGCGTGGAGGATGAACGGCGTTTTGAGCAGAACGGGCAGATTCAGGACGACTACCGCATCGATTTTATCCGCGAGCATCTGCAGTGGGTGCACCGGGGCATCAGCGAGGGCAGCCGCTGCCTGGGCTACCATATGTGGACCTTTATCGATAACTGGTCATGGAGCAACGCCTACAAGAACCGCTATGGCTTTGTGCAGCTGGATCTGGCGAGCCAGCAGCGCACTATCAAGAAAAGCGGCGAATGGTTCGCCGCAACCGCCGCCGCCAACGGTTTTGAGGAGCAACGCTGATGGACGATTTGGAAAGTACGGTGATGGAGATTATCGTTAATGCCGGCCAGACGCGCAGCCTGTGTTTCAGCGCGCTGCAGGCGGCGCGTGACGGCGATTTTGCACTGGCGCAGACGCAGCTGCAGCAGGCCGATGAGTTTTCCCGCGCCGCACACCGGGTGCAGACCCGGCTGATTGAGCAGGACGGCGGTGAGGGCAAAACGCCGATGACGCTGATTATGGTGCATGCGCAGGATCATCTGATGAATGCGATACTGGCGCGGGAACTGATTGCCGAAATGGTCGAACTTTATCAACGACAACGGCCATCGGCTCAGGGATAATCACTAGCGGGCCGCCGGCCCGTTTGAGGTTGATGACAACGTCGTCTGATGATTCGTGATACCCGGGCCTAGCGTAACGAGGGGCGCTTCGGCGGCTTACGCCGCTACGACCCCATCGTCACGCTCTCCCTAATAGTTGGCTTTATCAGTCGTCTGTAGCGGGCCGCCGGCCCGTTTTTCTCTATCAGCAGGAAGACCCGCAGTTATGGCCAATATCAATGATGTTTCCCGCCTGGCGCAGGTATCGAAAGCCACGGTGTCCCGGGTGCTGAGCGGCAGTCGCGGGGTAAAGGAAGAGAGCCGGCAGGCGGTGCTGCGGGCGGTGGAAACGTTGAACTATCGTCCGAACGCCGTCGCCCAGTCGCTCACCAGCCAGAGCACCGGCTGTATCGGCGTGATTTGCGCCACGGAACATATTCAGCAGGCGACCGGTTATCTCCAGGCGCTGGAGAAGCAGCTGAGCCGTCAGCAGAAGCATCTGCTGCTGCGTTTCGCCAACGACGCCGCCGCGCTGGCGGCCGCGGCGGCGGAGCTGAGCAGCGGCTGGTGCGATGCGCTGATCGTGGTCGGCGCGCGTTTTGCGCTGCCGCCGCTGCCGGACAGCACGGTGTGTCTGGACTGCGTCACCGCGTCCACGGCGAAAAGCGTGGGTTTTGACCACCAGTTTGCGGCAGAAACCGCGGTGCATTACCTCGCTAGCCAGCAGCGGCGGCAGATCGCCCTGATTAACTTTGCCGCCGGCGACGCCGCCGAACAGGTGCTGCAGGGCTATTGCCACGCGCTGGAAACGCACCTTATCCCCTATAACCGCCAGCTGGTGGTGGAAGACGAAGCGGTGACGCGCATTGCGCTGCAGCGCCTGCTCAACAGCACGATGCCGTTTAATGCGCTGCTGGTGACCGACGACTGTCAGGCGCAGGAGGCGCTGACGGTGCTGGCGCAGTATCAGCGTCAGGTGCCGGCGCAGGTGATGGTGTTCAGTCTGGACGGTTCGCTGCAGTGGCCCGGCGCGCCGACGGTGCCGTCGATTGAGTATTCGCTGGATGCGCTGGCGCAGCGTGCGCTGGCGCTGCTGAGCGGCGCAGAAGAGCCTGGTTTACTGCGCGGCAGCCTGACGGCGCGCTGACGCGCCGCAGCCCCCGTCGTTCTGGCGGGCGGCCGTTTCTCCCCGCTATTTTTTTGTGTCTCCCGCAGCGACGCCGCTCTGCCGCCGTCGCTCATGGCCGCGCGCCGCAAACTGTTATCCCTGACACACTTCTCACTGAAACCGGTTGCAGAAAAGAAGCCTCCCACTTATTCTGCAACCGGTTTCATTTTTGAGAAACACGTAGGCGGAAGTCATAACCTTTACGATAAGGTATTAAAATAATGACGAAAATAAGAAACTATGCCCAGTTGGCCGGCGATATTCTGGCGGAGGTCGGCGGGCAGGATAATCTGGTCAGTTTTACCCGTTGCGCCACCCGTCTGCGGCTGGTGCTGAAGGAGACGCCGCCGCAGGCGGCGGAGCGGATTAAACAGCTGCCGGGCGTCATCATGGTGGTGCAGAGCGGCGGACAGTTTCAGGTGGTGATCGGCGTACATGTGGCGGAGGTGTTTGACGCTTTTTCCGGCCTGGTCGATCAGAGCCAGCTAAAAACCGAAGGCGCGAAAGTCCGGCTGCTGGACGCGGTCATCGGCTCCATGTCGGCGATTTTCGCGCCGATCGTGTTTGTGCTGGCGGCGGCGGGCATCCTGCAGGGCGGCCTGATCGTCGCCAGACATTTTGCGCCGCAGCTGGCGAACGGCGGCACCTTCGAGGTGCTCAACTTTATGTCCTGGACGCCGTTTGCCTTTCTGCCGGTGCTGATTGCCATTACCGCGTCGCGCTTTTTCCGCTGTAACACCTTTATCGCGGTGCTGTGCAGCTGCGCGCTGATTAATCCTGAGTGGGGCGCCATCGCCGCGCGTATCGCGCAGGGCGAAGCGATCCACTTCCTCGGCCTGCCGCTGGCGGAAACGGTGTACACCTCGTCGGTGCTGCCGCCGATCTTTATGATCTGGTGCCTGTCATACGTGGAAAAATATGCCCGCCGCGCGATCCCCGACGTCGTCAACGAATTATTTACCCCGCTGGTCTGCATGCTGATTATGGTGCCGTTTACGCTGTTGCTGATCGGCCCGATCACCAGTTCGGCGGCGTTCGCCATTGCCGGCGGCTACAACTGGCTGTTTGACACCGCGCCGGCGCTGGCCGCCGCGCTGATCGGCGGCGTATGGCAAATGGTGGTGATCTTCGGCGTGCACTGGGGGATTACGCCGGTGGTGATGGCCAACTTTGATGCGCACGGCCGCGACTCTTTTCAGGCTTTCCAGACCATTGCGGTGGTGGCGCAGATGGCGGCGGCATTGGCCGTCGGCTTTAAATCACGCAACCCGCAGTTTAAAACTACCGCGCTTTCCGCCGGCGTCACTGGCGTGTTCGGCATTACTGAACCAGCGCTGTACGGTGTGACCCTGCGCCTGAAAAAGCCGTTTATCTGCGGCTGTATCGGCGGCGCGCTGGGCGCTTTGGTCACCAGCTTCTTCGGCAGTTACTACTATGCTTATGCTGGATTACCCAGCCTGCTGACCGTGGTAAACGCTATCAGCCCGGAGAACCCGATGTCGTTTATCGGCGAACTGGCGGGCGTTGCTACGGCGATAATCAGCACCATGGCGATGGTGTACGCGGTGGGCTTTGACGATCCGCCGTTGGCGGCGGGCGGCGCGGCGCCTGCGGCACCAAAGACGCCAGAAACGCCTGCGGCTGATGAGCCGGCGGCGCAGCCGCAGGCGGTGACGCTGCTGTCCCCGGCGGCGGGGCATTATGTGCCGTTGGAGCAGGTGAACGATCCCAGCTTTGCGCAGAAATTGCTGGGCGAAGGCGTGGCGATCCGCCCGGTGGACGGTCAGATCCTGGCGCCCTGCGACGCGGTGGTCTCCTCGGTGATCGACAGCCGGCATGCGGTCGGGCTGACCTGCGCCAACGGCGCCGAATTGCTGATCCACGTCGGGCTGGATACGGTCAAGCTGCAGGGGCAGCATTTTGACACGCTGGTGGCGGTGGGCCAGCAGGTGAAAGCGGGCGACCCGCTGATCCGCTTTGAGCAGCAGGCGATAGAAGCGGCGGGGTATGACGTGACCACGCCGTTTGTGGTGCTGAACAGCGATGAGTTTGCGGTGCGCCTGCTGGACGTAAACAGAGAGGTTGCCTGCGGGCAGCCGGTTATGCAGATTGGGTAACAAACAGGAGCGATGATGAAAAGCGTATTTCCGCAGGATTTTCTTTGGGGCGGCGCGGTTGCCGCACACCAGGTTGAAGGTGGTTGGGATCAGGGCGGCAAAGGCCCGAGCATTTGTGATGTGCTGACCGGCGGCGCGCACGGCGTGCCACGCGAGATCACCCAGGAAGTGGTGCCGGGCAAATATTACCCGAACCATGAGGCGGTGGATTTCTATCATCACTACAAAGATGACATCAAACTGTTCGCCGAGATGGGGTTCAAATGCTTCCGCACCTCGATTGCCTGGACGCGCATTTTCCCCAAGGGCGATGAGGCTGAGCCGAATGAAGAGGGGCTGCGTTTCTACGACGACATGTTCGACGAGATGCTCAAGCACAATATTGAGCCGGTCATCACCCTGTCGCATTTCGAAATGCCGCTGCATCTGGTGCAGCAGTATGGCGGCTGGACCAACCGTCAGGTAGTCGATTTCTTTGTCCGCTTCGCCGAGGTGGTGTTTGAACGTTACAAACACAAGGTGAAGTACTGGATGACCTTCAACGAGATCAATAACCAGCGCAACTGGCGCGCGCCGCTGTTCGGCTATTGCTGCTCCGGCGTGGTGTACACCGAACATGATAATCCTGAAGAGACCATGTATCAGGTGCTGCACCACCAGTTTGTCGCCAGCGCGCTGGCGGTGAAAATCGGCCACCGCATCAACCCGGCGATGAAGATCGGCTGCATGCTGGCGATGGTGCCGCTGTATCCGTTCTCCTGTAAGCCGGAAGATGTGATGTATGCGCAGGAATCCATGCGCGAACGCTATGTCTTCACCGATGTGCAGCTGCGCGGCTATTATCCGTCCTACGTACTGAACGAGTGGCAGCGACGCGGCTTCAACATCAGGATGGAAGCGGGCGACGAGCAGATTCTGCGCGAAGGCTGCTGCGACTATCTGGGCTTCAGCTACTACATGACCAACGCGGTGCAGGCCGCCGGCGGCGAGGGTGACGCCATTTCCGGCTTTGAGGGCAGCGTACCGAATCCGCACGTCAAAGCCTCCGACTGGGGCTGGCAGATTGACCCGGTCGGCCTGCGCTATGCGCTGTGCGAGCTGTATGAGCGTTATCAGAAGCCGCTGTTTATCGTCGAAAACGGCTTCGGCGCCTACGACAAGGTGGAAGACGACGGCAGCATCAATGATGATTACCGCATCGACTACCTGAAGTCGCATATCGCCGAAATGGGCAAGGCCGTCAGCTATGACGGGGTGGAGCTGCTGGGCTATACGCCGTGGGGCTGCATCGACTGCGTTTCCTTTACCACCGGCCAGTACAGCAAACGCTATGGCTTTATCTATGTGAACAAACATGATGACGGCACCGGCGATCAGTCACGTTCGCGCAAGAAGTCGTTCTACTGGTATCAGGGGGTGATTGCCTCTAACGGTGAAACCCTTTAATCGTGGAGCCACCTCGCTATTGGTAGCGGACGTCATACTGAAAAACCTGCCCCGGCGGCAGGTTTTTTTATCTCCCGGTGGTGATAACGGCATAAAACGACGGGATTCTGGCCGGCGCGAAACGTGGTGCAGATGAAACAGTCTGGGCTATAGTGATTAGCATGTGCTCACAACGGATTGTTTACCATGTCAAAATGGCATTGGCTGTTTAGCCAGTTAACGCGCAAACTCTGGTTTCGCGCATGCTTATTCGCGCTTCTGGCCGTCATTTCAGCGTTAGTTTCCATCGTCATTAAACCATTTATTCCTGCCAGCATCGGCGGCATGGTCGGCGCCGATGCGGTAGATAATATCCTCAATATTCTGGCGTCCAGCATGCTGGCGGTAACGACATTTTCATTAAATATCATGGTGTCCGCCTACAGCTCGGCAACCACCAGCGTGACGCCGCGCGCGACGCGGCTGGTGATGGAAGACAGCACCACGCAAAACGTCCTGGCGACCTTTATCGGCTCCTTCCTGTTCAGCCTGGTCGGGATTGTGGCGCTGAGTATGGGCGCCTATGGGGAGCGGGGGCGGGTTGTATTATTCGTTGTTACGCTGCTGGTCATTGCATTAATCGTTATCACGCTCTTGCGCTGGATCCAGCATCTTTCATTATTGGGGCGCGTAGGGGAAACGACGTCGCGGGTGGAAGAGGCGGCGCGCAATGCGCTGGAAAATCGCGTTAACATCCCTTACATGGGGGGCAAAGCGTGGTTATCCCCTCAGCACTCTCCTGCGGATGCCATCGCGCTCTATCCGACAGAAATTGGGTATATTCAGCATATTGATATGCAGATGCTGGATGACCGGCTGCAAGAAATTGAAGGGGAGCTTTATTTGGCCTGCCAGACCGGCGCCTTTGTGCATCCGGGGCATCCTGTGGGCTGGATCGTTGCACCAGATACTGACCTCGAGACGGCAGCACTATTGGCTGCCATCACCATCGGAGCGGAGCGCTCGTTTGATCAGGATCCTCGCTTTGGCCTTGCTGTGTTGGCGGAGATCGCCTCTCGCGCGTTGTCACCGGCCGTTAACGATCCTGGCACGGCGATTGATGTTATCGGCCGCGCGGTGAGACTGTTGGCGGTATGGGGCAGAAACAAGCCGGAATCTGACGCGGTGATCTATCACAACGTGTGGGTCAAACCGATCGTGACGGCAGATCTCTTCGATGACATTGTGAATCCCATAGCTCGCGACGGCGCAGCGCTGATTGAGGTACAACTCCGTTTGCTCAAAGGATTACAGGCGCTCGATCGGATGAATACGGCCGTGTTTGCTGCGGACGTGCGCAGATATGTCGCCATCATTCCGCAACTGGCTGAAAAACAGATGGTGTCGCAGCAAGATTGCGCCAGACTCCATGCATGGATACGCCAATCGGGGTTAGACAATCACTGAACCGCTTCTCCCCGTTGCAGGCAGCGGCCGGTCAGCCCGGCCGCGAAGGAGATTCAGATCTTCTGGCACAGCATGGTGGGGAAGGACAAATGGCTGAACAGGATCAGGTTCTCGTTCAGTTTTGAGATATCCACCGGGTAACCGGGCGTTTCCTTGCCGATCTCATAAAAATAATCCAGCATTGCCTGCGGCGTATTGTCGAGCGGTTTGGGCCGGCTGTGGGTAAATTTCACGGTGTAAAAACCATCGCGCGCGGCGCGGGCGTAAGTGAAGTAAATGATCCTGTCCAGATGGGCGGCTTGCCGTTTATTTTGTACGGTGCCGATAATATCCACATAGCCTTTCCCTGCCGGGTCGAAGAAGTAGTGTGCATTTGCATGCAGTGAAATGGGATCGTTTTCCGTCACGTTTTTACGGATCAGCATTTCGGCTTCACAATGCAGCAGCGCCGTGGCGGCATTGGCAGGAATAGAGGGAACCGATAACAGCGCTATCAGGCTAACCATAAAACAGACCAGTTTCTTCATGCTAGTTCCCTGCAAAATTTTTGATGGTGAAACAACGTTCGTATTTTTCCGTGGTGGTGACCGAACAGATGCCCATAAAGGTGACTTCGTTGAATTTATCCTCGGCCCACATTTTTTTATAAAAGAGCACGTTTTTGATGTGTTGGCAGTCCAGTTTTTCCCGGGCAATATCCTGTCTGGCCATGGCGATCAGCGTTTTTTTGCTGTAGGCGTTTTTATAGTCCAGCGAGTACACCTCGCAACCGCCAAGGGTGAAAAGATAGGAATAGGGCTCCGATACAATCTTCAACAGTCGCGGCGTGTGAAAATACGCATACCCCAGCCAGGCGATTAACGCGAATGCCATGGCCATGACCACACCGAGTTTATAGCTGCGCTGGCGGGAGCTGTTTGGCACTGCCGGCGGCGTGTGTGTTGATGCCTCTACGGGAGCCGCTTTATTATTAACGCCGCTGTACTGTCGATCAGCGTTGTTTCTTTCATCCTCACTCATTTCCCGCTCTTCCTGTGGCGGTGAGGTGGTGCGTTGAGCGACCACCTCGGCGTCGGCACGCGTTTCCGCATGTGCATCAGGGTGTAATGCCGGTTCTATTTCTGCTTCCAGACGAAAGCCGACCTTAGGGACGGTGGTGATGATTTTTATGTTTTCACTGAGGCTGGAAAATGATTTCCGCAGTTCGCTGATATAGGTGTTTAAGTTGCTGTTGGAACCGGTAAAACCATACTCCTCCCATACGTTATGCAATAACGTTTCTCGCTCCAGCGTTTTTCCATTGTACCTGATTAACTCCAGCAGTAAGCGATTAGCCGGATTCGACAGATTCACTTTTTGCGACGGGTCGTTATGTAAAGCGAGCGTTTTTTCCGATGGTGTATAAACGATAATCAGATTTATTATGTATTTCATAAGGATAGGATGATTCCTAGTTATAATAATGTTTATAGGGTTATACACTCGGCAAATGACCGTCAAGTCACTATGGTAAATATTTTCACTTAATATAATCCAGCTAAACTTTAGCCTGGTTAAAAAAACTCTATGGCATAAATAAAAACTTAGTGTCCATTATTAAAATCTATGTGTTTATGTTTTTGTAGTGTAAAAAAACTATATATTTACTTGTTTAAGGCATGTTTTGCTGGTTGTTGTCGGTGTGTCTATCATTGTCATCGCTGTCACGGCAGACCTGTATACCTGTTTGATGGGAGTCTGTTTCCTGACATTCAGAGGTAAAAATTCTCTAATAATGGAATGAGAAAATTCTTCTGTTTATAGGTTGATTCTAAATGCATATCACTTTCATTGCGTAAAAATGAGGCGATATGCAGAGAAGGCAGGGAGGCATGACAATGCGCATTAATAATGCACAACCATGACATTACATTGGAATTTAATAAGGAATTTAACAAATGAAATTAAACAAAATCATGATGGCCAGCGTATTGGTATTCGGTGCTTCAACCATGGCGCACGCAGGCAATCAGGGGCAAGGGGTGGTTAATTTCAAAGGAGCGATTATTGATGCGCCATGTTCCATCTCGCCAGAAACCGTCGATCAAACTGTCGACCTGGGGCAGATCTCTAAAGTGGTACTGAAAGACGGCGGTAAATCCGTCAAGAAAGAGTTCCAGGTACTGCTGGAAAACTGCGAGCTGGAAAAAGATAAGAGCACCGTTTCTCTGACCTTTACCGGCGTTGAAAACAGCGACGGCCGCCTGGAAATCAACGGCACCGCGAAAGGCGCCAGCATCGCGCTGGTGGATACCGAAGGTAAACCAATCAAACTGGGCACTGCGACTGCCGCACACAAGCTGACCGAAGGTAAAAACATTCTGCGTTTCGGCGCTTACCTGCAGGGTGACGGCGCGTCTGCAGCCGTGGTCCCGGGTGATTTCACCAGCGTTGCTGACTTCACCATGTCTTACCAGTAATAGCCAGTACGTAAATGAACACATGCGGGTAGCGATACCCGCATGTTATCCCATAAAGGATTGTGTGGTGGAAACGTGATGCGTTGGTTGAAACCCTGGATAACTGTGGTTCTTTTATTGTTGTTGGGCATGCTGGCCATGGGCCCTGTCGCGTTTGCCGGTTTATCCGGCCGGGGAACGGTGCATATGGGCGGGGCGATTATTGACAGCGCCTGCGCGATTGCGGCCGGAGAACGCGATCAAACGGTCGATATGGGGACGGTTCCCGTCAGTCAGATTGTCAGTCAGGGGCAGGGTAGCGCCATTCCTTTTAGCGTGCTCCTCGTTAACTGTTCGCTGGAAAGATACACCTCAAGGCTGCCTGACTGGCAATATTTTCAAATCACGTTTGACGGGCCGACGGAAGGCAACGGGTTCGGCCTGCAGGGCGAGGCACGGGGTCTGGCCATCCAAATCAGCGACGAACAAGGCAATGTTGCCGCGCCTGGCGTAGCGATGCCAAAGAGCGACATTCACTCGGGAAATATGCAGCTGAATTATTTCATCAGGCTGATTGGGGATAAAAAAACGCTGCGTACCGGCGATTATTTTTCAACCATCAGATTCAAGCTCGATTATTACTGATTCGTCGTCATAAGTTTATATTACGAAAGGTCTGCAGATATGGATTGGTTTTCTGCTGGGGCACTCTTTCGCCCGAAAACGATAGGGATATTAATTGCGTTAGCCATTAACGGGTTGCCTGGTTATGTACTGGCAGGCGACGCAATTGAATTTAACACCGATGTGTTGGATTTGAATGACCGAAATAATATTGACCTCAGCCAATTTTCGCGTCGCGGATATATTATGCCGGGTGCATATAACATGACGATTCGGCTGAATAAACATGAATTACCGGAACAGCAGGTTATGTTCTATGCGCCTGACGATGACGATAAGGGCAGTCAGGCCTGTCTTTCCCCGACGCAGGTGGCGCAACTGGGGCTGAAAGAGGACATCAGCAAGAAACTGACGTGGTGGCACAACGGCGAATGCCTGGATATGCATAGCCTGAAGGGAATGGAGGCCACCGGCGATCTGTCGGCGGCGTCGCTCTATCTAAACATGCCGCAGGCTTACCTGGAATATACCTCCGAGGATTGGGACCCGCCTTCACTGTGGGATGACGGTATTGCCGGGCTGTTGTTTGACTACAACGTCAATGCGCAGGGCACCCGCCAGCAGCGGGACGGCGCGCGCGATTACGACTTCAGCGGCAACGGCACCGCCGGCCTGAACATCGGCGCCTGGCGTTTGCGTGCCGACTGGCAGGGCAATATCAGCCACCAGAGCGGGAGCGCTCAGGGGACGGAAAAGAAGCTGGACTGGAGCCGTTACTACGCGTTCCGCGCCCTGCCGTCCTGGCGCTCGCGCCTGACGGTGGGGGAAGACTACCTGGATTCGAACGTGTTCGACAGCTTCCGCTATACCGGCGCCAACCTGCGATCCGACGACAATATGTTACCGCCCAACCTGCGCGGCTATGCGCCGGAGGTGGTCGGCGTGGCGAAAACCAACGCCAAGGTCACCGTCAGCCAGCAGGGGCGCGTGCTGTATGAAACGCAGGTGGCGGCGGGGCCGTTCCGCATTCAGGACATTAATGACGCGGTGTCGGGCAAGCTGGACGTGCGGGTGGAAGAGCAGGACGGCAGCGTGCAAAAGTTCCAGATGGACACCGCCAGCATTCCGTACCTGACCCGACCGGGCAGCGTGCGTTACAAACTGGCGGCGGGCAAGCCCTCTGACTGGCGGCATCGCACGCGCGGGCCGATGTTTGCCAGCGGCGAGTTTTCCTGGGGCATCAGCAACGGCTGGTCGCTGTTTGGCGGCAGCATCCTCGGCGGCGATTATAACGCGCTGTCGCTGGGGGTCGGCCGCGATCTGTGGGTGTTGGGGGCGATTTCGTTCGACGTGATTCAGTCGCGTGCGCATATCCCGCAGGAGGGGACGTTCAGCGGCGGTTCATATCGGGTGAACTACTCAAAAAACTTTGATGAGTACGACAGCAATATCACCTTCGCCGGCTATCGTTTCTCGGAAAAGAACTTTATGACCATGAGCGAATATCTGGATGCGCGTTACTACGGCTATCAGATCGGCAGCAGTAAAGAGATGTATACCCTCAGCTTTAACAAGCAGTTCCGCGATCTGGGGGTCAGCACCTTTATCAGCTACAACCACCAGACCTACTGGGATCGGGCGGCGAACGACCGCTACAACCTGACGGTATCGCACTATTTCGATCTGTGGTCGATGCGTAATTTGAGCCTGTCGCTGTCGGCTTACCGCAATACCTATGACGGCGTCAAAGATGACGGCGCCCACCTGTCGCTGTCGATTCCCTGGGGCAACAGCGGCAGCCTGAGCTACAACGCCGCCTTGGCGAAAGGGGATAACAGCAACAGCCTGAGCTATTACGACCGCATTGATGAACACAATAACTATCAGGTCAGCGTCGGCAAGACGCGCAGCGGCGCCTCGGTCAGCGGTTATATAAACCATGAAGCCGATGCCGCGCAGCTGAGCGGCAATATCAGCTACCAGGAAGGGCAATATACCGCGCTCGGTTTGTCCGCTCAGGGCGGGGTCACGCTGACGATGGAAGGCGGCGCGCTGCACCGCGTCGGCACGATGGGCGGTACGCGGCTGATGCTGGATACCGGCGGCGTGGCGGATGTGCCGGTGCGTGGCTACGGCAGCACCAGCTGCAGCAATATGTTCGGTAAAGCGGTGGTGACCGACATTAACAGCTACTACCGCAACAAGGCCAGTATCGATCTGAACAAGCTGGCGGACAATGCGGATGCCAGCAATTCGGTGGTGCAGGCGACCCTGACGGAAGGGGCGATCGGTTTCCGGCGTTTTAATGTGATTGCCGGTGAAAAGGCCATGGCGGTCATTCGCCTGGCGAATGGCGATGCGCCGCCGTTCGGCGCTACGGTGTTTAATCTGCGCAAGCAGGAGACCGGCATCGTTAACGACGGCGGCAAGGTTTACCTTAGCGGCATCAAGGCGGGCGAAAAAATGCGGGTGTTCTGGAACGGTGACGCGCAGTGCGCCATTTCGTTGCCGGATCCGCTGCCGAAAGACGGTTTCAACAACCTGTTGCTACCGTGCCAGCCGCTGGAACAGGCGGTCAACGCGGAGAAGTAGCGCGGACTTTCGGTCTATGACGGTTTTTATGATGATTGAATGGAGTAATAAAGGAATGAAACCAAGTACTTTGCTGATGATGTCCGCCTGCCTGTTTAGCGGCGCGGCGGCGATGCAGCAGGCCAATGCCGCCATCGCTCTGGATCGCACCCGGGTGGTATTCGACGGCGGCGCGAAATCCGTCAGCCTGAACGTCAGCAATCAGAACCAGCAACTGCCCTATCTGGCGCAGGGGTGGATTGAGGACGAGCAGGGCAACAAGATCAGCGATCCGCTGGTGGTGCTGCCGCCGGTGCAGCGCATCGAGGCCGGTAAGCCGAGCCAGGTGAAAATCCAGGCGCTGCCGGGCGTTAAACAGCTGCCGCAGGACCGGGAAACGCTGTTCTATTTCAACCTGCGTGAAATTCCGCCCAAGAGCGATAAGCCCAATACGCTGCAGATCGCCCTGCAGACGCGGGTCAAACTGTTTTACCGCCCGCACGCGATTATGCAGGACGTGGAGGCGCTGACCAAGCCCTGGCAGGAGAAGCTGACGCTGACCAGGCACGGCGATCGCTACACGGTGAATAACCCGACGCCATATTACGTCACGTTGGTGGACGCTAGCAGCCAGAAGAACGGCAAGAGCGCGGCTGGTTTTGAACCCTTTATGGTGCCGCCGCTGGGTGCGGCCGAGATGTCGGTCAGCGCGGCGGCGCTGGGCAGCGCGCCGGTGCTGACCTATATCAACGATTACGGCGGTCGTCCGCAGCTGACTTTCCGCTGCGCCGGCAATGACTGCCAGGCCGTGGCGGAAAATCACCGCAGCTAAACCGGTAAGGGGGACAAGGGAATGACCATCAAACGCAGTCTGTCGGGTAAAGCCCGTTTATGCCCGACACGTCAGGTTCTACCGCTCGCCGCACTGTTGCTTTGCACGGCGGGACTGGCTCCGGGCATCGCCGCGGCGGCGGATAACTGGCAGGTGGAAGGCGCCAACGGCGTGCTGCACGTGCACGGCGTGTTGACGGAAAGCGCCTGTCGGTTGGAGATGAATTCTGCCGAGCAGGCGGTATCGCTGGGCAATACCGGCACCGGACGCCTGCAAAAGGCCGGCGACCGTGGCGAACCGGTCGCTTTCCAACTGCGGCTGCGCGACTGCATTCGCACCACCGGCAGCAGCCGGGACGAGCGCGGCGGCATGTTGAGCTGGGACGCCAACCAGCCGGTGGTCAGCGTGCGTTTTATCGCGTCGGCGGATGCTGACAATGCACAGCTGATTAAAGTGCAGGGCGTTTCCGGTTTAGGCCTGCGCATGCTTGATGCGAAAGGGCGGGATATTCGCCTGGGTTTCCGCGGTAAGCCGCAGTTTCTGACGCCGGGTCAGGACGTTCTGACTTACCGGGTGATGCCGGAGCGCACCGCTGCGCCGCTGCAGGCCGGCGCGTATCGCAGCCAGGTTAATTTCAGTCTGAATTATGACTGAGCGGTACAAACGCCGTCAGCGCATAGCCAGTGATTAAAAGCCGATGGCAAAAGGACGCAGGCTATTTTCTCAAGCCTATGGAGAGGGTATATGCACAGTTATTTAAGCCGCAGCAGGGGGTTTTGGCTGGCGATGGGGGGATGCCTGCTGGCGCCGATTTTTTCCCCCGCTCTGGCTGTGCCGGGCGGCAGCGGCGGCACGGAAATCAAAATTTATGGCACGCTGGTTGAGCCGCCGCCGTGCCAGATTAATAACAACAAGGTGATCGACGTGCCGTTTGGCGAGATCGGGATCAACCGGGTGGACGGTAAGAATTACTTAAAGCAGGTTGAAGCGCCGCTGAAGTGCGATGAAAGCCAGCTGAAATGGGATCTCTGGCTGGAGGTGCACGGCCAGGCAACGGCGTTTGATAAAGCCGCGATCCAGAGCTCCGTGACCGATCTGGGCATTCACATGCTGCTGGATGGTAAACCGCTGGAGCTGAATAAGCCGGTGCGGATTACGCCTGTCCCGACGCTGAAGTTGCAGGCTGTGCCGGTAAAAAAAGCGGGTGCCGAGCTGCCGGAAGGGGCGTTTGACGCCTCTGCCACGCTGCTGGTCGAGTACCAATAATGTTTACGAAGAATTGGCGAAAAGGAGCTGCCATGCGTACCCAGTGCGTTGCGCTGTTATTAAGCCTGCTCATTCCATGTGCTGCGCTGCAGGCCAAAGAGAATTTGTATTTCCACGGCTCACTGGTGGCGGAGCCTTGCATGCTGGAGCCTGATGATGCGGAGATCGAGCTCGACTTCGGCAACGTGGTGGATAAATACCTGTACCTTAACCAGCGCACGGCCGGTAAGGCGTTTGCCATCCGTTTGACGCAGTGCGACACCAAGCTGGGTGATCAGGTGGAAATCACCCTGAAAGGGGCTGAAAGCGGCCCGTTGCCCGGCCTGCTGCAGCTGGCGGGCGGCAGTCTGGCAAAAGGCGTGGTTATCGGGCTGGAATCTAGCGAAGGGAAGCCGTTGCCGATCAATAAGGTTTACCGCCACCAACTGCATGACGGCAGCAATACCTTTAACCTGATGGGTTACGTGCAGGCTGAGCCTGACGCGCTGAAGAACCATACGATTACGCTCGGCAGCTTTAGCGCAGCGCTGACGCTGATGATTGATTATCCCTGAGCGGGACGTGGGGATATTTCATATCACGCGCTTATGACAGATGGGAGCGCGGTATAAAAAGGACAGGGACATGCAGAGCATGAGATTATTGGTCGTATTGTTATCAACCCTGGCGGCGTTATCCGCCCACGCTGAGCCGGATAATACCTGCTGGGGCGACCCGGTGAATATTGCCGTGGTGGATATAGCCTCCGCGCCTTTTACCAGTAATAAAAAAGGGGCTGCAGCAACAATGAGGTATCAAACGGACCCTATAGAGTTTGATGGGGTTTGTAATAGAAGCGAAAATTATGTATTCATGACCCATTATGTTGACATGGGGCCGACGCTTGTACCCTCTGAAATGAGTACTGGTTATTTTAAATTAACTGATGATGTGGATATTAGGATAAGGAGTGGCTCAATAAGCAAATACTTCCCTTTGGTACCGTCTGATGGATTGGCTGGCTTGACGTCTCCCAAGTCATATGGGGAGAATATAAAGGTTTCTGGGTTCAGTGTGGCTGGTAGTGGGCTCGTGGAACTAAAATTAAGGCGAGATGTTATTGGCGGCGCTATTGTCGTACCGTCAGATACCGAGCTTTTTTCAGCCTACCGGGTTATGGATCGGCTACCTTACCCGCCGCGCCCAAGCCGGCCGATAGTTCAGGCACGCACCAAAGGCGGCGGGCAGGTAATACCGGTGACGCCGGAGTGTTCGATTAATCAGGGGAACACCATTGAAGCTAATTTTCATACGTTACAAACGAATTTGGTTCCAAGTCGCAGCGATGATGAGGGGTACCGCAAAGATATTGCGTTGCATTTTAGCTGTACTACCAGCCTAACGCAGGATATTCAGGTACGGCTGGTGGCAGACAGCGCGGACTTCTCCTCAGATCTTATCCGCTCTGATAATTATCAACTGGGGTTCGCGCTAAAACATAACGGAGTTTTGATCAGACCCATGGAGTCATTTTCTGCCCGATTGGAAAACGGAGTGGATAATGAGAATATTACTTTATCGCCGGTAAAAGATGCTTATCGTGAGCTAAAAGGCGGTAGGTTTAACGCTTCGGCTACGTTAGTTATTCTGTCTATTTGAACGTGCTGAATGTGATTTCGTCGACATGCTTGATATTGAGTTGATGATGAGTGCCTTACTTTTCTGAGGGTAGACTTAAATGAGGCATTTTTTATTCATTTTGCTAGCGGTGTTTTCGCTATGCTCCCATGCGGAGCCGGATAATACCTGCTGGGGGGATCCGGTTAATATTGCGGTGGTGACGATGTCCTCTGCGTCGTTTTCCAGTAATAAGAAAGGCGCTTCGGCACGGATGCGCTACTCAACGGTTCCCGACAGGTTTCCTGCTGTTTGTAACCGGAACATGGAAGGCTCCGGTCTTATGATGTCGCACTATGTCGATATGGGAAGCGGCTTGGCGCCGTCTGATCTTAACCCTGGTTACTTTAAATTAAATGAGGACGTAGACATTCGCATTTCCAGTGCCGAGACGGGGAGTGCGGCCTATGAGTATTTTCCCTTAGCCCCTCCTGGGTTGAAAGCTTTTACGGTTCCTCCTGTCGGGCAGGGAACCCGTGGGATGATGTTCTCTACGACCAGTCAGGGATATATTTATTTAATGTTGAGGCGGAATATTATTGGTGGTGCCGTTGTCGTCCCCTCAAATACCGAACTGTTCTCTGTTTATCGGGTCATGTATACCAATGATATTTCTGTACCCCGGCCATCCCGACCCAGTAAGCCGCTGGTACAGGCGCGGACGCGGCCCGGGGGGCAGGTAATCCCGGTGCCGTCAGAGTGCTCTATTAATCAAGGAAATGTCATTAACGTTAACTTCGGCATGTTGCAAACTGCGCTGATCCCTGCTTCCAGTTCTGACAAAAAAGGCGAAGGGTATAGTAAAGATATTACGTTGTCCTTTAACTGCAACAGCAGCCTGACACAGAATGTTAAAATTAAATTGGTGGCGGATACGTCAATGTTTTCATCGGATTTAATCCGTTCTGACAATGCTGAGTTAGGCTTTGCGCTAAAAAACAATGAGAGGTTGGTCAAACCAATGGGGGCATTTCCCATTCGGTTGGAAGACGGTTTGGGGCGTGCAAACATCACCTTGATGCCGGTAAGAAACCCTCAGGCTGAATTAAAAGGCGGTGTATTTAATGCTTCGGCCACGCTGGTTATTCAGTCTCTTTAATGAAATGTGAATGAAAGCACACAAAATAGCTATGTCATATTGTGAATTGACACACTGCCGTCCGTGTTTGTCGGCAGGGGATGCGAGGGGAGTTACATAATACGTACCCTATCAATATTGACTTGTAAAATATTATTTGTCCGGATAATTCCTGCTGGCGGAGGTCAGTAAACGTTGCCGTGGCAGGTAGTGTTGTTGCCACCTTTTATTATTAATGCTCACTGTTCAGTGGGGTTTGTTTTTTTAGGTGAGCTATTGATTATTTTTTCGGAAGTTATTTGAGGATGGCGCGCTTGTATTTAGAACATTGTTCTACCTCTTTTTTGGCCTATCAGCGGCTGCCAGCAATGATTTTTTGCCTGTGGTTCATCATTGTCATGCAAATTTACCTGCCAAACGGTGGCGGAATTGGTTTGAATTTACCGCTAAATAGTCTTGCCTGGATGGCGATGGCTGCGGTAACGCTGGTTATTTGGCAATGCCTGCCTAAGCATAAATACCTGACGTTAACATCGGTCAGCAGGTTGTTTATTGGCGGCGCGGCGCTGCTGTTTATTCCGCTGACTTATACGCAGCCGGAATGGCTGGCGCATGCCGGCTGGCGCCTGGCGGGGCTGGCGGGAGGCCTGCTGTTTTACTTGATCTTGTCGCAATACCGCATGCCGCTGCGTTTTCGTCGTTTTCTGCTGCATATGATGCTGTGCGCAGTGGCGCTGCAGGCGGCGCTGACGCTGTTTCAGCTGTTCTGGCCGGGTGTGGCGCAGGCGTGGATGGATTATGTGCCCGGCGGTCGCCCCTACGGTATTTTCCAACAGCCGAACGTGCTGGGCAGCTTTATCGCCATGGGCGTGGCGTTGACGCTGATGCTGTGGCTACAGCCGCAGTTTGGCCAGCCCGGTTTGGTTACTGAACGCTGGCGCAGCGGGCTGCTGGCCGCGCTGCTGTTACTGTTGCCGGCGGTGCTGGTCTGGGTTCAGTCGCGCACCGGCTGGCTGGCGGGAGGCGTGGCGGCGGCGTTGATGCTACTGACGCAGTGGCGCATTGCGCCGCGGCGTAGCCGGATTGCGGCACTGTTAATCACGCTGGGTGCGGGGCTGGCGCTGTTGGCCCTGTGGCAGGGGCTGTTGACGGAACAGGGATTGCGCTATGTCAGTCATACCGCCTCCAACCATGCGCGTTACACCATGCTGCGCGACACGCTGGCGATGATTGCAGAGAAACCGTGGTCAGGCTGGGGATACGGCGGTTTTGAGTACAGCTTTCAACACTTCCGCGTACATCAGGCGATGCCGACCGTGGTGACGGAAATTGCCCGTCATCCGCATAACGAGCTGCTGCTGTGGTGGGTGGAAGGCGGTGTAATCGCCCTGGCCGGCGTCTCGCTGCTCATCGCCGGCGGCATCGTCCTGCTGCGGCACACGCTGCGTTTGGCGCAGGGGGAAAGACGTGCGGAAG
This sequence comes from Serratia sp. JUb9, assembly GCF_014298095.1. Taxonomy (NCBI): domain Bacteria; kingdom Pseudomonadati; phylum Pseudomonadota; class Gammaproteobacteria; order Enterobacterales; family Yersiniaceae; genus Serratia; species Serratia sp. JUb9. The sequence goes on from NZ_CP060416.1 coordinate 1,879,780, forward strand.
GCATCGCGCTGTTTCTCGTGCTGTTGCCGCTGCTGCTGCACACTCAGACGGAATATCCCTTTTATCTGTCGTTTCCGCACTGGATAGCGTTTTTAATCCTGCTGGCGATGCTGGAGCGACGGGCCATGCCGGTTATGCGCCGACGGCGTTTGTCACCGCGCTTACGCGCGCCGATCGCCTGGGGAACGCAGCTGCTGGCGGTGGTGACCCTGGTGATGATGGCGGGCGCGTTAAGCGGCGGCTATACGCTGACGCAGGCGGAAAGGGGCGGTTTCAGGCAGATGGAGGATGTGGACGCCATGTCGCCGTTTACCTACTGGGCGTATCGCGATCGCCGTCAGTTTGACCGGCAAATGTCTTCCCTGCTGACGTTTAACCAGACGGGGGATGAACGGCGTTTACAGCAGTATGCATCTTGGGCGGAGCGTTATTTGAAGCATCGCATCGATGCCAACGTGTACGCCACATTCATCCAGATTTTGCAGTATCAGCAACAAGATGTGCCGGCAGAACAGCAACGCCGCGAGGCAGCGCTGCTGTTTCCTATGGACGCGCGTTTTCAACCCGTGGCATCTGATGAGGGAACACAATGACCCGGACACTCTCCATTTATATCGACGACTCCAATCTTTTTTTTGCCGCAGGCTTAAGGTTGGCGCTGGAGCAGCATTTTAGCGCCCGCAGCGTCGGAGTCTGCCATTTATACAGTACGGCTTCACCGGCCGATCTGGTGATTATTGCCGCCGGCGAAGGTGTGGCCGGCCAGTTCTGCCGGCTGCCGCGTCCGGACTATCGACTGTCTACGGCGTACCTGACCCTGCGCGATCGGCCGGAGGTGCCGATGCTGATGCTGCCGGCCTGCCAGCGGGAAACCGGCCGCCTGTACCGCCGCGACCCACTGGAAAAAATTATGTGCCAGGTTGACGCCGCACTGGAAGCCTGTGAGATGCGGTACGATTTTGCGCACCGCTGTTATTGGTGTGACAAGCATGCGTTAACGCAGCGCGAGCGTGATATCGTGCACCGCCTTGGCCGTGGGGAAACGCCGTACGACATTGCAGAGCGCTTACAAATCAGCGTAAAAACCGTCAGCCTGTACAAACGCTCGATGATGCGCAAGATGCACCTGAAGAGCACGTCGGACCTTTATCACTGGCTGCAGAACGGCGGCCTGAAGCACCAGCCTGTGGCGTAACGTTGGCCGTTGGCGAGAAAAGGCAAACACCAAACCCTCCGGCTGTTTACCGCCCGGTGGTTTGGTGTCATACGCATAATCTGACGCTGGACGCATTTCTGATTCCCCGCCGGTGAAGGCGGGTTGATCGTCAGTGGAAACGTTCGGCGCGGAATGTCGCCAGCATCGGGTGTTGCTTACCGTCAACAATCTCGTCGGCCAGCAGTTCGCCGACGATCAGCGCCAGCGTGGCGCCGGAGTGGGTAAAGGCGACGAAACATCCGGGCACTTTCTGCAGTTCGCCGAGTACCGGCTCGCCATCGCCCGGGATAGGTTTAAGCCCCAGCTTCCAACTCTGAGCGTGCAGCGGGGCGCCGCGACCGATGAGTGCGCCGGCTTCCTCCATCAGTTGATCGACCACGCTTTCGGCAATGGTGTAGCCGCCATCAGGCTGTGGAACGATCTGCTCTTCATACCAATCGTGATCCACGGCAATGGTGCTCCCCGGGTTCGGGCGCACCGCCGCGCGCGGCGTATTCATCACCAGCTTGATGCTCTGCGCGACGGGCTGGCTGATCGCCAGCATCGAAACCGGCGAACCATTGGGAATAGCGACGCCCAGCGGCGCGACGACATCCGGCGTCCACGGCCCGCAGGCCACCAGGACCGCATCGGCACGAAAGGTGCCTTTCTGGCAATGGATACCGCAGGCCCGCCCCTTATCGGTCATAACCTCCGCTTTGCCGGCATGCTCGATCACCTCCCCGCCAAGTGCCTGAAACTGCTGATGAAGATGGCGGATTAAGTCGGGCAGGCTAACCCAGCCTTCTCCCGGATTGACGATGGCGCACTCAGCCGGCGCAGCCGGATTCACCGCGCTGTCAATCTCCGCGATACCGTGCGCGTCAACCACATGCGAATCGTAACCGTGCGCCTTTTCATAGGCGTGCCGGGCCAGCGTACCCGCCGTGTCGTTGGCTGCCCAGAACAGCCCGCCGTCAAAGCGCAGCCAGTCGCGGGCAGGATCCTCCGCGAACAGCGTCCGGTAACGATCGATGCCCATCATCCGCAGCGCGTGATATTCCGCCGAGCGTTCCCCGGCCGAATTTAACCATGATAGCGAGCGGCCGGAAGCGCCGGAGCACAGCGCGGCTTCGGTGACCAGCGTCACCTGTGCGCCTTTTTTCACCAGCTGCAGGGCGGTGGAGACGCCCAGCACGCCGCCGCCAAGCACCACAACCGTTTTACGTTCAGATTTCACAGGCATGTCTGTTTCCTTTTCTGCAAAGATAAAATTCACGCCGTTCAGGCGCAGCGGACGGCAAAGCGTTGATGGAGATCGTCGATCAGCCGGAGTACCGTCAGCGCTTCTCCGGCATCAACCGGGGAAGGGCCGCCGTCCAGCAGGGCGCCGGCCAGCTGCTGATAAAACGCGGGGTAATTCCCGCGCTGATGCGGTACGGCATGGCGCGTTTCGCCATTGCTCAGCGTCCCCCAGTCCGGCTCCGGCGTGACGCCATATTGCGAGTCGCTTGGTAACAGACCGGCGGCGAGCGACGGCTCCTGGTTATCCAGGCCCCAGCAGGTATAGCCGCCCCGGCTGCCCAGCAGGTGAAAGCGCGGTCCGTTCTGCGCCGCCTGGCCGTTCATCCACAGGCGGGAACGTACGCCGTTCTCATGCAGCAGTGAGACAAACGCATCGTCATCGCTGTCCGATTGGCGGCCGTAGCGAACCAATTCGGCGGAGGCCTGCCGTACCGGGCCAAACAGCTGAATCGCCTGATCGATAAGGTGGCTGCCGAGGTCAAGCAGCAGGCCGCCGCCTTCGGCCAGCGGAGTCCGGTCGCGCCAGTTGCCGAACCCCTGCGGACGCCACCACTCAAAGCGGGACTCAAAGGTGCGGACGGCGCCAACCGCGTCCTCACTCAGCAGCTTTTGCAGCGTCAGGAAATCGCCGTCCCAGCGGCGGTTATGAAACACGGTCAGCAGCGTATTCGCACGCCGGGCGTCGGCGAGCATCTGCTCGGCCTGCGCGGCATTGGCGGCAAACGGTTTATCGACCACCAGGTGAATGCCGCGCGCCGTGGCGTCGCGCGCCTGTTCGGCGTGCAGCGCGGGCGGCGTCCCCAGCACGATCAGGTCAATCTCCAGCTCACCGCTATCGATATGCCGTAATAACGCCTGCCAGTTGGCGAGCAGGCGCGCCTGCGGATAACGCTGCCGCGCCTTGCCGATGCGCTCCTCATTAGCGGTGACGATAGCGTCCAGCCGGAACCGCGTATTGGCGGCCAGCAAGGGCGCGTGAAAGACCTGCCCGGAAATGCCAAAACCGACCAGCGCTGTCCGAATCAGGCCGGTGGCGATGCTTTTGTATGCCATTTACAGTACCTCCGATAAAAAACGCTGCAGGCGGGCCGACCGCGGGCGTTCAAAGATATTTTCCGGCGAGCCGTACTCAACGATTTCGCCTTCATCCATAAACACCACCTGATCGGCAACCCTGCGGGCAAAACCCATCTCATGCGTAACCACCACCATCGTCATGCCGCAGCGGCACAGATCCGCCATCAGCGTCAGAACGCCCTTTACCAGCTCCGGGTCAAGCGCTGAGGTGGCTTCATCAAATAACATCACTTCAGGATCCATCGCCAACGCCCGGGCAATGGCCACGCGCTGCTGCTGGCCCCCGGAGAGATCCCGCGGCCGGTGATCGGTGCGCTGGCCCAGACCGACCTCATCCAGCCGCCGTTGTGCAATCGACATCGCCTGGGATTTCGGCAGCCCTTTGACTTTCCACGGCGCCAGCGCCACGTTCTCCAGCGCGCTATGGTCCGGGAACAGGTTGAAATGCTGAAACACCATGCCGATACGCAACCGCAGCGCATCCGGCTTGTCCTGCAGCACCGATTTGCCCGACAGCAGCACGTCCCCTGACTTTGGTTCATGCAGGCGGTTAATCCCCCGCAGCAGCGTCGACTTGCCGGAGCCGGACGGGCCGATAATGCAGGTGGTGGTGCCGGGTTCGACGCGTAGCGAGACCTTGCGCAACACCTCCAGCGGCCCATAGGCCAGCGTAAGCTCCCGCAGTTCCAGCCCGGCCCCGTGGTAGGTGGGCTGCGGCGTCGGGTGGGTTTCATGAATCACTGACTGGCTCATGGTTACTGACCTCTCTCGGTGATAAGCGTGTTAGCCGAACCGTTTTTCAGCGTGGTGTCGGCGTGGTGTTGAACTTCATCGACCTCTTTCAGACCGCTTTTCGGCGCTGTTAAACGGCGGCGGCCGGTGCGGAAGCGCACATCCACATAATTCACCATATGGGTCAGCGGAACGGTGATGGCGAGATAAAACAGGCCGGCCAGCATCAGCGGCGAAAGGTTGCCGGTCAGAACGGCCGCATCCTGGCTGACGCGAAACAGCTCGCGCTGGTCGGTCATCAGCCCAAGCAGATAGACCAGGGATGAGTCTTTAATAATCGCGATAAACTGATTCACAATGGCCGGCAGTACCCGGCGTATCCCCTGAGGAATAATCACCAGCCTCATGGCGCGGCCGTAGCTCATGCCCAGCGCCCGGCAAGCTTCCATTTGTCCTTTTTCTACGCTCTGAATACCGGAGCGGAATATTTCTCCCATATAAGCGCTGGCGATCAGGCTGAGGGCAAAAATACCGAGCGGATAGGGCGTCGGGCCGAAAAGCTGGTAGCTAAAGCGGGCCAGGCCCTGGCCAATCACCAGGATGGTCAGAATCGCCGGCAGCCCGCGGAACAGGTCGGTATAAATGCGGGCCGGCAGACGAAGCCAGCGCGACGGCGAGATCCCCATCAGGGCCAGCAGTAAGCCAAACAGCGTGCCCAGCACCGTCGCCGACAGTGAGATGATGATGGTATTTATCAGCCCGGTGCCGATCAGCTGCGGCAGTACCTCCAGCATCGACGGGATATCAAAGAAGGTGCGCGAGAGAATGGTTAACAGGTCCATAACCGTGCCTCATTTTCTTCAGGGTGAGCGCGGCTCACCCCCGGTGGCATTCAGAACGTGAACGTTCGCGGAGTTACTGCCCGTCGGGCAGATACTGCTTCGGCATCGGTGAACCCGGGAACCACTTCTGATACAGGGTCTTCCAGGTGCCATCTTTCATGGCGTCGTTGATCGCCTGATCCAGCGCGGCCTTGAAGGCGGGCTTGTTCTTGGCGATCGCGATGCCGGCGGGGGCATCAAACGAGGGAACATTGGCGGCGTTAACCAGATGAAAACGATCGCTGTAGCTTTTTGCGGCTTCGTAATCGAGGAACATGGCATCCAGGGTGCCGTTGTTCACCGCCGAGACGGCGGCATTGTTATCGGGAAAACGCACGACGTCGGTCTGAGTAAAGTGCTTGACGGCATAGCTTTCCTGCAGTGTCCCCTGGACGACGCCAAGGCGTTTTTTCGCCAGCGAGGCGACATCCTTCACCCCCGAATCTTTACGGGTCAGTACGGTGAGGTAGCCCGCCAGATAACCGGTAGAGAAATCGACGGTCTTTGCCCGGGCCGGGGTAATGCCAATAGCGGCGACGCCGGCATCGTACTGGCCGTTGGCTACGGCGGGCAGAATGGCGGAAAAATCCTGGCCGATAAAATCGACCTGATTGATCCCAATCCGGTGCGCCACGTTGGTGAAAAACTCCACGTCAAAGCCGGTGAACTGGCCGTTTTTATCGGTGAACGTATAGGGTTTGGCATCGCCGAGGCTGGCTATCCGCAGGTGGCCGGGCTGGATCAGCCCGTAGGGATTATCATTATCGGCGGCCAGAGCGCCGTATGGCGCGCTAAGGAGAACTGCTGAGCCAAGGAGTATGGCCGTCATGTTGTGCAGGTATTTGTGCGATTTCATAGCTCATCCGTCATTATTGTTTAAACATCAGAGACTGCCGAAGTGACGGGATTATGGTGTTGTATTGTCAGCATCGGCGCAGGTGTCTGTTAAGCCGTCTCATCGTTGTGAGACCGGTCTCAATCAGTTATTATGATAATATGCACACCGTTTACGCAGCGTCAATCTTCACGTTATTAACTTGTGATTCGGAATACTTATGACAAACAGGATGCCTAAAACCAAATCGCCGACCGTGGCTGATGTCGCCCGGGAAGCCAACGTCTCCAAGGCGCAGGCCGCCCGCGCCCTGGGCGGCTATGGCGCAGTGAGTGAAGAGGTGCATAAGCTGGTGCATCAGGCGGCGTTAAAGCTCGGCTACCGGCCGAACGAGCTGGCGCGCAGTATGAATACGGGGCGTTCCAATACGATAGGCGTCATCGTCGGCGATATCGAAAACCCGCACTTTGGCCTGGCGCTGCGCGGCATTGCCGATGTCGCCCGACAGTCCGGCTATCATCTGCTGTTAAGCAACAGCGATGAGCAGCTTGAGGAAGAGCAGGAGGCCGTGCGCGTGATGATGGAAAAACGCGTGGACGGCATCATCGTCGTGCCGTGCAGTTCCGCCGCCAATGATAATCAGCACCTGGCGCAGATTATCGCCGACGGTAAAGCGCTGGTGCTGTTTGACCGGGCGGTTCATGGCCTTGGCGTTGCCACCATCTCGGTGGATTTTACCGATACCGCGCAGGAAGCGACCCGGCTGATGCTGGATGGCGGCCACCGGCGTATTGCCTATGTGACGAGCATGCGCTGTGAGGAACCCTGGCGCTATCCTGAAGATTTAGGCCCGACGCCGGTAGCGCAGCGTCTGGCGGGGATGGAGAAAGCGTTTCTTGAAGCCGGCGTGCCGTTTGACACGTCGCTGATCAAGGCGAATGCGGTGGATGACGCTTCGATTGCGCGCATTGTGGCGGAGCTGTGGGAGAGCGCTTCTCCGCCGACGGCGCTGGTGGCCTCCGATAGCCTTATCGCCATGTCGCTGCTGCGTGAGTTGACGCAGCGGGGATTGCGCATACCCGACGATCTGTCGTTTATCATGTACGATAATTTCCCGTGGACCGAGATCGTCACGCCACCCTTGAGCGTGGTGGCGCAGCCGGTGTATGAAATGGGGCGAGAAGCCGCCCGGCATGTGATCGCCCAGATACGGCAGGAACCGCTGACCGATCGGGTTGAGTTTACCGCCAGACTGCTGGTGCGCGGCTCTGTTGTGCCTTGCGCCGACAAGAGCGGGAACGCGGGCCGTTGACGGCGATGTCTCATGGCTGACGGAGAAAGAGCGCCAAAAGTTACTGGTTAAAGCGGGATAAACCGCTGGCTTCCAACTGGCGGATGGCCGCCGCCCAGTGTTTTTGCGTGATCTCATCCGTGCCGCTGCTAAAACGCGCAGACTGCGCCTTAACCTTTTCGATCGCGGCCGGCGGCGCGTAGTGTAAATTGTCCCGCCCGCCGGCGAGCGCCGCCACCTGAATGTTGCAGGCGCGCTCCAGACCGTGCAGCTCGCGGAACGCGTGTTCGATGCTCACGCCGCCGGCCAGCAGGCCGTGGTTGCGTAAAATCATCACGTTGCTGTGGCCCAGATCGTTCACCAGCCGTTCCTGCTCATCCAGATCGAGCGCCACGCCTTCGTATTCGTGATAGGTCATACGCGAATAGTAAGCCAGCGCATGTTGCGACAGCGGCAACAGACCCTCTTTTTGCGCCGAGACCGCCGCGCCGTCTTTGGTGTGGGTGTGCAGCACGGCTTGCAGATCGGGCCGGGCGCGGTGTATGGCGCTGTGGATCACAAAGCCGGCCTGATTAATGCCAAGCCCGGTAGGGTCGGCAAGGATATTGCCGTCCAGGTCGATTTTCACCAGATTGGAGGCGGTGATTTCACTGAATAACAGGCCGTAGGCGTTAATCAGGAAGTGCTCTTCCACCCCCGGTACGCGCGCCGAGAAATGGGTATAAATATGATCGGTCCAGTTATACAGGGCAGCCAACTGATAGGCGGCTGCCAATTTGACGCGCACCTGCCACTCTTCCTGGCTGACGCCGTTTTTTACCGGGTCGATCGGGGGGGTAGGGACAGACAGTAAAGACATAACAACTCCCGTTAGCGGTGGTTTGATCGGTGTTGGCCGCGATTGGCAGTAAAGTTACCAATCGATCTCCTGGCCGAGAATTTTCAGAATGTCCTGCCGGTGTTTAATCAGCAGCGGGGCGTCCCGGTGGCGCGGGTAGGCGAGCGGCACCGTAAACTGCGCCAGAATCCGGCTCGGACGCGGCGACAGCACGATCACCCGATCGCACAACAGCAGCGCTTCTTCAATATCGTGCGTGACCAGCAGGCTGGTGTAGCCCTGGCTTTGCCACAGGTTAATCAATTCGCGCTGCATACTGATGCGGGTCAGCGAGTCCAGTTTTCCCAGCGGCTCGTCGAGCAACAGTAGGCGCGGCTCGTTGAGCAGCGCGCGCACCAGCGCGGCGCGCTGGGCCATGCCGCCGGAGAGTTGCTTCGGGTAGGCGTTGGCGAACTCGTTAAGGCCGATACGGCTAATCAGGCTGTCGGCCCGTTGCTCCTGGCCGCTCAGCCCCTGCGCCTGCGGCCCGAGCAGCACGTTCTGCCGCACCGTCCGCCAGGGGTAGAGCGTGGGATCCTGGAAAACCAGAATGCGCTCGGGGCTGGGGGCGCCGAGCGGGCGGCCGTCAGCAAGCAGTTGGCCGGTCTGCAGCGGTTCCAGCCCGGCCAGCAGGCGCAGCAACGTGGATTTCCCGCAGCCGGAAGGGCCGAGCAGGGCGACGCTTTCACCGGGGGCAACGTTCAGGCTGATGTTATCCAGCACGGCTATTTCCCGTTGCCCCAGGGTGAAGCGGTGGCTGACGTTGCGCACGTCAACCGCCGTCCCTCTGGCGTTTATCCGGGCCTGTGCGGCTTGCGCTACCATTTCATCACTCCTTTTTGCCAACCGAGCAGCCGATCGCGGACGAAAAACAGCAGGCCGATCAGCCCTGAACACAGAAAGGCCATCACAAGCAGCGCTGCGTACATATTGGGATAGGCCGCCCAGCCCTGCGCCCACTGCAGATAAAAGCCGATGCCTGCTTTCACTCCGACCATCTCAGCAACGATCAGCACTGAAAACGACGCCCCCAGCCCCATAAACAAGCCGACAAACACGCTGGGCAGGGCGGCGGGGATCGCCACGTGGAAAATTAAAAAGCGCTGGCTGGCACCGAGGGTGCGCGCCACCTCGTAGTAGGCTTTATCGATGTTGGCGACGCCCGACCAGGTGAGCACGGTAACCGGGAACCAGGTCGCCAGCGCGATCAGGAACACGCTGGCGGCAAAGCTGCTGGGGAAAATAAACAGGCACAGCGGCAGCAAGGCGGTTGAGGGCACCGGCCCGAGAATGCGCAGTATCGGGTGCAGCCAATAGCCGATGCGCTGCGACCAGCCGATTGCCACGCCGCTGACAAAGCCGCTCAGGGTGCCGATCGCGACCCCCAGCAACAGTAACGATAGCGAGTGATACAGGCTGTTCAGCAGGCGCGGCCAGTCGGTGAGGTAAACCTCAATCAGCGCCTGCGGCGGGGCGAAAAACGGCACCGGCAGCAGCCCGGTTTTCGCCGTGAGCAGCTCCCACAGGCTGAAAAACAGCGGCAGCGCGATCAGCCACTGCCCGGCGCGCTGTAAGCGCTGCCCGCGGCCGCGCCAGCGCCGATAGCCAAGCGCCAGGGCCAGCAACGCCACCCCGAGCGTCAGCTGCAGACAGGACCAGGCCCGGCTGTATGGCCATTGGCGGCTGGCGTCAGGCCAATAGGTGGTGATAAGCCCGGCCGCCAGCCACGCGGCGGCGGCCAGCAGGCCGGTAAGCCAGATCCGTTCGCCGGCGGTTTTCTCTCTTTTCAGAGTGCTATCAAGCAAATACGTTGGCATAGATGCTCTCCGCAAATTGGTGGGCATCGGTACCGGGTTTAATTACCTGTACCCGCTGTAAATCGCTGACGTATTGGGTCAGCTCTTTGACGAAGGCTTCCCCCACTGCGTGATGCCCGTGGGCCTGGCCATGGATAATGCCGGCCACTTCTTTGACATTGGTGTTTAACGCGTGGGCCATAAAGGCGTCGGCAACGCTTTCCGGGTGCTCTGCCGCGTAGCTGTGGGCATCCAGCAGCGCCTGGGTTAACGCCGCCGCTGCGGCCTTGTGTTTACGCGCCAGCGATCCGCTGACGCCAACCACGCAGCAGCTGAGATTGGCGTATTCCCCGGTCATATTGCTTGCCAGCAGTTGGTATTTGCCGCTCGCCAATAAGCGGTAGCTAAAGGGTTCGCTGCCGCTGATGGCGGCAATTTCCTGCTTATCCAACGCGACGCTCAATAAATCGGCGGGATAAACCTTCCACTGCACGTCGGCGATCGGGTCTACGCCATGGCGTTTGAGCAGGATGGCAAAAAAGTTCTTGTCCGGGCCGGCCATATCGGTCACGCCGATGGTTTGTCCTTTCAGCTTGTCCAGGCTGGTAAAGGGCGCATTTTTGGCGGTCAGCAGATTCAGGCAGCCGCCGTGGGTGCCGGCGGTGAGCTTGACGTCAAAACCTTGCTCCAGCGCCTTCAGCCAGCGCAGCGCCATGCCGATGCCGGCGTCGGCTTTGCCGGTGGCGATCGCTTCCAACAGCAGATCGGTCGAGTTGCCGAAGTTGACAAATTCAACGTCCAAATTGTACTTGCTGAAGAAGTGCTGCTGCTCCGCCACGGTGACGGGAGCAATACATACCGCGCTCTGGTTGATGGCGAGTTTCAACTTATAAGGCGCGGGCAGGCGCAGTGCGTTGCCGCCCTCCTGATGCATGGCGGTCATATCATGGGCGAACAGCGTCGGCGATAGGGCGGCCAACGCGGGGGCTGCCAGCAGGCTGCCTCCCAAACTGAGAAATCTGCGGCGTGAATACTGGGCAAGGTGTTTCATGGCTGACCTTCCTGTGGCGTTTGCGGCGGCACGCTAAAGCCCTTATCAAAGGTATGAGTAACGTCAAGCGGTTGCCGGATCAGCCCGTTAGCCTGATAGAAATCGGCCGTGGCCTGCTGTTGGCGCACGGTCTGTGCGTCAATCGGTTGCCAGCGTAGTTGGCGGTTGGCGAACTGCTCGCGGGCGATATCGGGCGGGAAACGGATAATTTTTCCCAGCGTTTTGCCGTAGCTGTTGAGGTTGGCGTAGGCCCAGCGCTCCGCATTGGCCAGGCGGCGGAGATAATCCTGCAGCGCCTGGCGTTTGGCGCTATCGCGCAGCGTGGCATCGGTGGCCGCCAGGAAGGTATTTCCCGGCAGCAGACCGCTACCGCTGACCAGCACATGCCCTTGCCCGGTTTTAACCAGTTGGGTGGTGTAAGGCTCCCAGGTGGCCCAGGCGTCGACCGAGCCGCTGAGCAGCGCGATCTTGGCATCCACGGGGCCTAAAAAGACCAGCTGTACGTCCGCGGTCGTCAGGCCGGCCTGTTGCAGCGCCTTCAGCGCCACGAAGTGGCCGATCGAACCTTTACCGGTGGCGATGCGCTTTCCTTTCAGATCCTGGCCGCTTTTCAGCGGCGAGTTCTCGCCCACCAGCACCGCGGTGCCCGCCGGATTGCTTTTATCCACGGCGACCGCTTTCACCGGTGCGCCCTGCGCAAGGGCAAACAGCAATGGCGCATCGCCGATAATGCCGGCGTCGACCGCGCCGGCGTTCAGCGCTTCGGCAAGCGGGGCGGCGGCGGGGAACTCGGCCCATTTGATATCGTAAGGCAGGTTGGCGAGTTCGTTGGCCGCTTCCAGCTGTGAACGCATCCCGCCTTTTTGATCGGCGATATGCAAGGTGATACGTGCGTCGGCGAGCAGCGGCAGGCCTGCCAGGCCGAGCAGCAATAGGGCGCCCAGGGGGGATTTAATACGCAACATGTTGATTATCGTCCTGTGGTCTTAACGCAGCCTGGCCGGCTTTGATCCATGCGCTGTCGTTTTGTGGGGTATGTACCCGTCCGCAGAGTACGTTACGGTAGTGGCGTTCCAGCGGGTTATGGCGCGTCAGGCCGTGGTTGCCGCTCTGCGTCAGCGCTTTTTCCACCGCCGCTATCGCATTTTCGGTGATGGTCACTTTCGCCAGATTGGCTTGTTCCGTGCTGAATGCCTGCGCCGCAGCCTGACGCAGCAGGCTCTGATTGACCAGCAGCAGGCCGTCGATTTGCCCAACGGTTTCCTGTACGCGGGCCAGGCTGGCTAACGGTGCGCCCAGACTGGCCGGCGTCCGTTGTTGCAGCCAGGCGATCAGCCAGCGGCGCGCCGCCTGTGCAACGCCGTCATAGATGGCCGGCAGCAGGGCGGCGTGCGCATTGGCGGCGGCCCGGATCTGCGCCGTATCCGGCGGCGGCGGCCGATCGGCCGGGTAAATATCCGCCGCATGGCTCAACGGCACCGTCACATCGTGCAGGATCACCTCATGGCTGCCGCTGGCGCGCATGCCCAGATGATCCCAACTGCGTTTAATGGTGATGCCCGGGCTGTTGCGCGGCACCAGCCAGGTGCCCACCTGCGGGTTGGCATCATCGCTGCGCGCCCAGATGGCCAGCCAGCTCAGCCCGTCAATGCCGGTGGTATAGAGCTTGTGGCCGTTGAGCCGCCAGCCGGCCGAGGTGCGGGTCGCCACGGTGCGGGGCAGGCCGCCGCGCGCCGGGGAACCCAGTTCCGGCTCGACCCGCAGGCTGTTGATGAGCGCCCCGTGTTGAACCGCGCTTTGGCTGATTGCGCTGCGCAGCGCTTCCGGCCACTTGGGATTGGCGGCCAGGCGCAGGTGGTGCAGGTACTGCATGCAGACGATCAGCGCCGTTGACGGTTCGCCCTGTGCGATGGCGCTGACAACCTGCTGCAGAGTGGGCAGGTTGGCGTCGGCGCCGCCATAACGCTGCTCACAGGCCAGGCCCAGCAGCCCATATTCATGCAGCAGGGCCAGATTGGCGTGCGGGAACTCGCCGCTGCGATCCAGCGCTGCGGCCTGCTGCGCCAGTTGCTCGGCGATCTGCGCGAGCGGCGCCGGTATGCGCTGTCGCCGCGCAAGGAGAGGGATAGACTGAACGGAGCTCATACGTGGTGCCTCTTCCGTAGGCCATCAGGCGCTTTGTTTGGCGTTGCGTTGGGCGATTTTGGCACGGGCGATCGGCAACAGTGCTTTACCGTATTCCTGCGCGTCATTCAGGGGATCGAAGCCGCGGATCAGGAAGTTGCGCACGCCCAGATCGTAGTAATCAAGCAGCGCATCGGCCACCTGCTCCGGCGTGCCCACCAGCGCAGTGGAATTGTGCCCGCCGCCGACCAGTCTGGCGATGCCGGTCCACAGACGTTTATCCACCACGTCGCCCTGCGCCACGGTTTGCTGCAGGCGTTGCGCGCCCACGCTGTTGGGCTTGTTCTTATGGCTCACGCCGGTTTGCGCGGCATGTTCGGTGGCGACATGCAGGATCTCTTCGGCCTTTTCCCAGGCCTGCGTTTCGGTGTCGGCGATAATCGGCCGGAATGACACGCTGAAGTCGATGTGGCGCTGGTGTTTGGCCGCTTCGGCCCGTACACGCTGGATGGTTTCCTGGGTTTGCGCCAGCGATTCGCCCCACAGGGCAAACACGTCGGCGTGCTTGCCGGCCACGGCGATTGCTGCGTCTGATGAGCCGCCGAAAAAGATCGGGATATGGGGTTGTTGCAGCGGTTTTATTGCCGAAAAGGCCTGCTCGACCTGGTAAAAATCGTTAGCGGCGTCAAACGGTCGTTCCTGAGTCCAGACCTGACGCACAACGTCTAAAAACGCATCGGTGCGGGCATAGCGCCGATCGTGATCGAGGTAGTCGCCGTCGCGGCGCTGCTCGGCGTCGTTGCCGCCGCTAATGATATGCACCGCCAGGCGGCCGTTCAGCAGATGTTCCAGCGTGGCGAATTTGCGCGCCGCCAGGGTCGGCGAGACAAAGCCCGGACGGTGTGCCAGTAAGAAGTTGATTTTTTGCGTGGATAGCCCGGCCAGCGCCGTGACTAAAAAACCGTCGGGCTGATCGGACCAATGCCCGACCAGCAGGCGGTCAAAACCGGCGGCCTCGTGGGTCTGCGCAAAGCGCACAATGTAGTCGCGGTCAAATATCGGGCCTGCCGGGGGGATGATTTCCGAAGACAGGCGGTGGCCGATCATGCCTAAAAATTGGACGCTCATTAGAACTCCTTGCCAGGATGCGTGATAGGGTTGGGCTGCCGGCCAAAGGTTTGGCGATAGCAGCGTTGTTTTTATACCCTATACGCGATGCTCTAATGATCTAAATGCATTTTTATCATATCTTAATATGCGAAAAGTTAATTATAACTCTAACTTGTTATTTTTAATCTCATTAATCGCGAAGCGACTGCACGATCTTCTCGGCAAAAAAGGTAGTGGGCCGCTGCAGGTTGCCCAGTCCCGGGCTGCTGACCTGCCACAGCTGGACCTTCGGCTGGAAGTCGGTCAGCTCAACAATGGCGATCTCGTCCTGATGCGGGCTATGGGTTAATGCGGCCCGGGGCACCAGCCCGAGCCCCAACCCCTGGGCCACCAGGCTGATTTGCAACTGCGCGCCGGCGGTTTCCACGTTGATTTTCAGCCCGAGCCCCTGCGACTGCAGGTCGCGGTTTAAGCCGGCGCGCAGGCCGCAACCGTCGGGGTTCAATACCCAGCCGTGGTGTGCGCAACGGCCGAGACGGCTGGCGTTGAGATTAAGGTTTTTGCCGGCGATCACCACAACCTCCAGCGGGCACAGCGCCTTGGCCGTCAGACTGTCATCAAAGGTTTGCTGAGCCGGCCCCATGGCGAGCAGGCTGTCCAACTCAACGTTTTCCAGGCGCTTTATCAGCTGCCCGCCCCAACCGCAGACCACCTGCGGGCGCAGTTGCGGGTAATGTTCGCCGAGGGCCAGCAGCGCCGGGCGTAAGGCAATTTCACTCAGGCTCTGCGGAATTCCCAGGCGCAGCGGGCCGCGCGGTTCCGCATCCTGATTAAGCAAACTTTCCAACCGCTTGGTTTCGCGTTTGATCGTCAGGCACTGCTCATAGACGCGATGGCCGATGGCCGTCAGTTTAAGCGGTTTGGTTTGGCGATCCAGCAGCGTGGCGCCCAGGCTCTGTTCAAAGCTTTGCAGACGGCGGGTCATGGCGGATTGGCTAATGCCAAGGTATTCCGCGGCCTGGCTAAGAGAAGCGAATTGCACCACCGCCAGCAGTGCGTCAATGTCGTCTGTACGCATGAAAACTCTCTTTATGTGAATTATGCATTTTAGTTTATTACAAAAATGCATTTAGATAATAAAAACTTCTTTGTTAGCGTGATAGGCACGGCTTCAGACAGGAAAACCCTATGACAGTGCCATTACGCTTAGACCGTTTACGCGGGTTCATCGAACAATTGGCCCGACTGCATCAACAGCCGCTGGGCGATACGGCGCGGCTGGAACAGGCGGCGCAATGGCTGTCCGAACTGGTCAGCCAGGATGACTGGCTGGCCGAGGAGTACGCCCGCCCACACCCTCAGCATTACCAGCAGTACCTGCTGCACGTTGATTCCGCCCAGCGCTTTTCCATCGTCAGCTTCGTTTGGGGGCCGGGGCAGGTTACGCCGATCCATGATCACCGCGTGTGGGGACTGATTGGCATGCTGCGCGGCGCCGAAATCAACCAGCGTTACGTGCTCGACGGCCAGGGCGTGCCTCGGCCCGAAGGCGGCGCCGAGCGGTTAACCGCCGGGCAGGTGGTGAAACTGTCCGAGCAGGAGGGCGATATTCACCAGGTCAGTAATGCGTTTAACGATCGCGTATCAATCAGCATTCATGTGTACGGCGGCAATATCGGTGCCGTCAAGCGGGCGGTGTATGGCGAAAGTGGCGCGGTGAAGCCTTTTATCTCCGGCTACTCGAACACCCAACTGCCTAATATCTGGGATCTTTCTAAGGAAGTATAAGTATGTCTGCCTTTGTTTACCGTGATTTTTCCACCCTGCGCGCCGCGTTGTTGGCCCGCCAGGAGTTGGCGTTGATCGATGTGCGCGAAGAGGCTGAATTTGCGCAAAGCCACCCGCTGTTTGCCGTCAATATTCCGCTGAGCAAGCTGGAGCTGGAGGCCTACCGGCGCATTCCGCGCCGTGGCACCCCCATTACCGTTTACGACAACGGTGACGGGCGGGCCGAACAGGCGGCAGCGCGGTTACGGCAGTTCGGCTATGGCGACGTCGCTCTGCTGGCCGGCGGTCTGGCGGGCTGGCAAGCCGGTGGCGGCGAGCTTTTCCAGGACGTCAATACGCCAAGCAAGGCCTTTGGCGAGCTGGTGGAAAGCCGCAGGCATACGCCATCGCTGACCGCGCAGCAGGTTAAGGCGCTGATCGATCAGCATGCCGATGTGGTGATCGTCGATGCGCGCCGTTTTGATGAATACCAAACCATGAGTATCCCCACCGGCACCAGCGTGCCGGGGGCGGAGCTGGTGTTGCGGATCAACGCGTTGGCGCCGGATCCCAATACGCAGGTGATTGTTAACTGCGCCGGGCGTACCCGCAGCATTATCGGTACCCAGTCGTTAATCAATGCCGGCATCAGCAACCCGGTAGCGGCGCTGCGCAATGGTACGATCGGCTGGGAGCTGGCGGGGTTTGCGCTGGAAAGCCAACAGCAGCGCCGCTACCCGGACGGCGTGGAGAATCGGGCGCAGGCTCAGCAACAGGCCCGGCGGGTGGCGGACGCGGCCGGTGTCGTGCGTATCGATCGCGAGACGTTTGGGTTGTGGCGGCAGGATACGACGCGCACCACCTATCTGTTTGATGTGCGCAGCCCCGAGGAGTATCACGCCGGGCATGTGCCGGGCAGTGATAGCGCGCCGGGCGGGCAACTGGTGCAGGAAACAGATCACTATGCCAGCGTGCGCGGCGCCCGCGTGGTGCTGGTGGATGATGACGGCGTGCGCGCCAACATGAGCGCCTCCTGGTTGGCACAGATGGGCTGGGAGGCGGCGGTGGTGGACGGGCTGCTGTCCGCCGCCGACTTTACCGAGCAGGGCGGCCCGGCGGCGCAGCTACCGCCGTCGCCGCCGACGGATGACATCACCCCGGCGCAGTTGGCCGCACTGCTGGCGCAGGAAGGCACGGTGCTGCTGGATTTCACCACCAGCGCCAACTATGTGGCGCGCCATATTCCCGGTGCGTATTGGGTCATCCGTTCACAGTTGCCGTTGGCGCTGGAAAAACTGCCGCCGGCGGAACGCTATGTTGTGACCTGCGGCAGCAGCCTGCTGGCGCGCTATGCCGTGCCGGAAGTGGCCGCGCTGACCGGCAAGCCGGTGCAGCTGCTTGCCGGCGGCACCCAGGCGTGGATAGCTGAAAACCGGCCGTTGGAAAAGGGCGAAGGGCGGTTGGCCGCGCCGCGCATCGATCGCTATCGCCGCCCGTATGAAGGCACCGACAATCCGCGTGACGCGATGCAAGCGTATCTGGACTGGGAGTTCGGATTGGTGGAACAGCTGGCGCGTGATGCAACCCATGGCTTTAACGTGCTCTGACCCATCGGACAATACGCATCACCGTCACTGATAAAGAGGAAAAGTATGGCGCAGTTTTCTGTTTTACTTAGGGTTGTGGGGCTGGGCGCCATGTTATTGACGGCGCCGCTGGCACAGGGGGCGATCGGCGACGCCAAACTGGTGCTGGGCGATCAGGCCCGCGGGCTGCGTAGCCTGGTGGAGGCCGCCGGCGTGATGAGAGATGCGCCTTATCAGTATCAATGGGCCAATTTCCAGGGGGCGGCGCCGCTGTTTGAAGCGCAGCGCGCGGCCGCCGTAGATACGTCCTATGCCGGGGATCTGCCGGTATTAATGGCGGCGGCGGGCGGGGTGGATTTTAAGCTGATTCAAACCAACGTCGGCTATGGCCAGTCTAACGGGATTATTGTGCCGAAGGATTCGCCGTTGCACAGCGTTCAGCAGTTGAAAGGGCAAACGGTGGTGGTTTCCTCCGCGCGTGGCAGCATCTCGCAAAACTTGCTGTATGCGGCATTACAGGAGGCCGGGCTGAAGCGGGAAGATGTGAAGGTTCAGTTTGTGATGCCCACCGATGCCAGCGCGGCGTTTAGCACCGGCAGGGTGGCGGCCTGGGCGGTTTTTGATCCCTATTTGGGCGTTGCGGAGCAAAGCGGCGCGCGCCTGCTGCGCGATGGTCAGGGATTAACGCCGTCGCTCGGTTTCCTGACCGCCACGACGCGCTCATTGGCCGATGCGGACAAGCGAGCGGCCATCAAAGATTTTGCCGAACGCGTCGCCAGAGCACGGCAGTGGGCGATCGATCATCCGGAGGAATACGCCAAGGTTTACGCTCAATTGACGCGTTTACCGCTGAAAACCGCCCGGCACATTGCGGGTCGGACGTCAAAGGGCGCGCATAGCGTCAATCAACAGGACATTCAGGTGCTGCAGCCCGTGGCCGATTTGTTTTATCAGTTAAAGATTCTGCCAAATCGCGTGACGGTTAATGACCTGATCGATAAGGAGTTTAGCTTGGTTAAATGAACAGCGGATGGGACTCAGTGGTGGCGATGCCTGTTTCCGGGTTTGGCCGCCCATCTTTCCGATACGGCGGAGGACATCACAATGCACCGGGAGGTGTTTTCACGCTCGCTGATTGAATTGTAAGTATGCCGCATGCGCTGCTTGCAGAATACTCAACCGTGAAACAGCCGCTCAACGTGGGCTGAGTTCTAAAATATAACTCAGCCCACGTTGAGCGCTCATAAAACTAAACGATTAAAACTTTACTCTTCTGGTCTTTCGGGTAGAAGCTTAACAATAAGATATACAACGGCTATACTAACAGCAATATATATAAATCTTTCATGCCATGTTTCAAAGTGGAAGAACCAATAGATACATAAAAAAACTAATACTCCGCCAAGTAAAGAAACAGAGTACTCCAGAAAACTATGGAATATGCGTTTTCCGATTGGTAACTTTCCTTTTTTATCATTTCCCATAATTAACCTCTTTCTCTACAAGCTCTAGAATCTGATTGAATGCTCCTTCTCCCTGCGTTCTTCTCACTCTTAATGCTTCAACAAAAGGATGTAAAGCCGGCTCAACAAGAAAATAAAGGAAGTCATAATTTTTTGGGCGCAACGCGTTATATATTTTTGGTTCAGTGCGTTGAAGCCTTTGAGACGTATAAATGCTACGTTCTGCCATGCCTCCTGCTAAGAGCGTATTGCCGACAATGCCACCTCGCAGAGCGATCATAAGAGTACTACGTTGAGCTATAGATATTGCTATTTTTTTTGATATTATGGAGTTGGTGACTGTACGACCCACTATAGACGATCCGATTTTAGCGTAAATGTTATCTCTTTTGTTTTTCGGTACGTATTGATTGAATTTTTTTAATATGGTTTCTATTGTGTTTATAAAGCTTTCATTCTGAAGAATGCCAAAGCGAACCGCCTTAATTAACCTGATGCGTTCCGTGTCTCTGTTATATCTGGATTCTGTATTCAGATAACCATAGGCCAGATAACCTAAGTCTTGAGGTACGGATAATACACCATGCACAAAACCAATTGCCGTTTCGGGAGAAACAATAATCTTCGCGATGCGTTTTGCTATCTCTTTGTAAGTACTCATTAAGATTCCCTTCTTATCTATTTTCGTTAGACTAAAACAAAAATAAAATAAAAACAACTCCAATTTTAATTTGTAATTTTTTCACGCACTGAAAATAAATGAACTATCAATATGGCAATTAATTGACCCTGGAAATACCGGTAACAATGAATCAATCACCGTTTACGATTGAGCAATTGACCGGGTGAATGATAAAGCGCGTAGGCTGACTGAAGGGGATAGTCTATATATAGAAAAGCAAAAAGCCCGCTTAAGTTGCCTTAAGCGGGCTTTTCTAAATATGGCTCCTCTGACTGGACTCGAACCAGTGACATACGGATTAACAGTCCGCCGTTCTACCGACTGAACTACAGAGGAATCGTGTGAACGGGGCGAATAATAGCGAGGCGGCAGGGGCTTGTAAAGCATGAAAAAACGCATTTTGACGCGTTTGCTGTAAGAATACCCAACCTGCTGCATTATTGAGTGATTGGGTGTGTTTCTGCGGGCGGCGCTGCTTCTTTTTGGTGCAGCGCGCCGGCGTAGCCGGCCTTCGGCGGCGGGCGGCGGCGGCCGGAGTGCGCCGGTTTTCCCTGCCTTTTTAGCCTGTTGGCGGCGTCATTGGCTTTTTCCCCCGATTATGGCCCGGATCTTGCTGTGGGGTTAGCGTTGTTTTTTGCGCATAACGGGGGCTCCATGAATTTCAGACGTCTTAAATACTTTGTCAAAATCGTCGATATCGGCAGCCTGACGCAGGCAGCGGAAGTGCTGCATATTGCGCAACCGGCGTTAAGCCAGCAGCTGGCGACGCTGGAAGGCGAACTTCAGCAGCAACTGCTGATTCGCAGTAAGCGCGGCGTCATGCCGACCGAAGCGGGCAACATTCTCTATGCCCATGCGCAGACGATTTTGCGCATGTGTGAGCAGACTCAGGCCGCCGTCAGCAACATCGGGCTGGCGGTCAGCGGGCAGGTTGCCCTTGGCGTCGCCTCCGGCTGCGCCGCCGCGCAGCTGGCGATGCCGCTGCTGCAGGCGATGCGCGATGCGCACCCCGGCATTCTGCTGCGCCTGCATGAGGATACCGGCCCGGCGCTGACCGATCAGGTGGCCAACTGCGCGCTGGATATGGCGGTTATTTATGGCACCAAGGCGCCGCAGGGGTTTAATACCACGGTACTGGCGAAAGAGGATCTGTATCTGGTGGCGTCACGTTCGGTGCCTAATCCCGGCGACTATATCGATCTGCGGGCGCTGGCGCGGCTGAATCTGTTTTTACCGCACCGAGGAGACAGCGTGCGCGATCAGATTGAAGACGCGATGGCGGTGCGCAAACTGGCGTTGAATGTCGTCGGCGAGATCGAATCGCCGACCATGCTCAGCGCCGCCATCGCCGGCGGGCTGGGGGCGACCATTTTGCCGGAGTCCGCCGCGCGGGCGCTGACCGGCCCGGCCAGAGCCTGGATGGCGCGTATCAGCAATCCGTCGCTGGCATTGCCGCTGGCGCTGTGCGTGTCCGTTCAGCAGCCGCTGTCTGAAGCGGCGCAGGCGGTGAAAGCGCAACTCTTGGCGATGATTGCCGCACCGGGCCAGCCGAAACGCGCGCTGACGCTGGTGCAGTAACGCGAGGCTGACTTTTCACCTCAATCTCTCGCCGTATGAGAGATTTTCGCACGCCTTTTCTGAATTATTGCGCCCGTGTGGCGCATTCCCCGTCCCTATGCCAGCCTTCTTTTTGACCTCGGTTGGCAGTGGCACTGACGCTGGTTGGCACTGTCGGCGTGGCCTATATGCAGGTATTCGTGCCGTTGTTGGTTTGGTCAGCGGCAAGAGGAGTGAGTGGCGGGTTATGTCACACGGCACGGTGGCAGCACGCTTACGCGACAATGGACACTTTGTCGCGGATGGTATTCGCCACCGGCGACAGCTTTGCCACCAAGGGCGCGCCGGTGGATAAGGACGTGGCGGTGGTGGGCGTCGGTCTGGACGTGCCGCTGACGCGTTCGACGCGGGTTGGGGTGTCCTATCAGGGGCAGTATGGCTCGCAGCTGCAGGCCAACTCGGTTAACGCGCAGCTGACGGTCTCGTTCTAAGCAAAAATACCCTGCGGATTGCCGTTGTCCGGCAATCCGCAGGTCATGTCTATCCCCCGCGTCGAGATCCCACAGGCCCAGACCCCTACCTGTCGTTTTATCTTTTCCTGCGTACCTCAGCGTAACGCCGAGAGTTCCTCTGCAATATTGCGCCACAGCGCCTGAAGCCGAGGCCCGATTTCCGGGTGGGCGGCCAGCGTTTGTTCATCGGCGTCCGGCAAGACATACGGTGCTGCCAGCGTGGCCTGCGGGCTGCAGGTAGTAAGCTGACGACAGCCCATAATCTGCAGCGTTTCCGCCAGTTGCGAATGCGCCAGCCGCGCGCGCGGGGAGAGATTGGGAAAAGCCAGCGGTTTATCGAGCAGTTCACCGCTGCCGACGATCCAGTCCAGCGCATTTTTCATCACGCCGGTCACGCCATGCGCGTATTCCGGGCTGACCAGCAGCACCAGATCGGCGCGGGCCAGGGCGCTGCGCCAGTGCGTCAGGGTCGGACAGGGATGATCTTCGCGATCGGCATTAAACAGCGGGATCGCATCCAGGTGCGTGTAGCGGGTAAAGCTGACGTTCTCAGGCCGTAATCGGTCCATTGCCTGCAGAAAGCGGGTGTTTAACGAGGCGGCGCGCAGGCTGCCTGAAATTCCCAACACATGAAATGTGTTGCTCATAAAACTGCATCTCCCAACCCGGTTACGGGTATCACATCGAATCGCGGCGGACTGGCTCAACATACTGCGGCAGTCTTGCCCAGACGCACCGATTGGTCGGCAACGGTGGTTGCGGGATACAGCATAGCAGAGCGGCTGATTTACGGCGCATAATGCGCAGCGGTTGCTTGCGTGGCGGGAGAGTTTCCGGAAAGCAAAAAGCCCGCTTAAGTTTCCTTAAGCGGGCTTCTCTAAATATGGCTCCTCTGACTGGACTCGAACCAGTGACATACGGATTAACAGTCCGCCGTTCTACCGACTGAACTACAGAGGAATCGTGTGAACGGGGCGCATCATATCCAGCCGCTCCGGGTGTGTCAACGCTAATTTAGCGCTTTTGATTCAACTGCTCAGCAACTGAGCAGGGCGGGCGTAGTTAGGCCTCGCCGCCGCCGTGTTCGCTCTGCCAGCGCTGCAGCCGCGCCAGCGGATCCTGGCGGTAGAAGCGGCAGAACTGCGGGTATAGCGTGGGGAAACGCTGGGCCAGCAGATCCGGCGCGCTGAAGAAATATTCCGACAGCACCGCAAAGCACTCGGCGGGATCGCTGGCGGCATAGGCGTCGATGCTGGCGGCTTCCTCGCCGACCAGATCGATCTCGTCCTGAATGGCGTCCATCGCGCCGTGCAGTTCGTGCTCCCAGGCCGCCACCTCGCGCAGCGGCATCGGTGGTACGCCGTTGGCGACGCCGCCGTTGCGCATATCCAGCTTATGCGTCGCTTCGTGGATCACCAGGTTAAAGCCGGACAGATCGAACGAGTCCTGCACGTCCTGCCAGTTCAGCACGATGGGGCCTTGCTCCCAGCTCTGCCCGGACTGCACCACCGGCCCGGAGTGCACCAGCCCCAGATCGTCCTGCCACTCTTCTTCCACCACAAACGGGGAAGGATACAGCAGGATTTCATTGAAGCCGTCCAGAACGTCGACGCCCAGCTCCAGCACCGGCAGGGCGAACAGCAGGGCAATGCGCATCTGCATCAGCGGCGTCAGCGGCAGCCCCTGCAGCGGCACGATGCGCTTTTGCTGCAGCAGTTTCTCGGCAAGCGCCGCCAGTCGGTGGCATTCATCGTCATCAAGCGGCATCAGCAACGGAATCGCCAGCGCTTCCTGCCATTGGGCGGGCGTCAGCGCCGGGGAGGGCGTGGTTTTCCATGGCCATCTAATCATCAGGGCACTCATCAATGCTTATAGGTTCGGTAGCGTCAGGCTTGCTTGAGTAAAAATGCCGCAAAATCAGCCGTGATAGCAAGTGTTTTAAGCGAGAGGCATCGCCGCCAGGGCAAAAATGCGTATAGTGACCATTCAAACACTTAGCGCTGTTTTAGTCAGCGACCGCAATCACAGTTAAGCAATATGATGACGACGCGATGTCGCAGGTATTTATTGGCTGATTTGCGGAAAAAAGTTTCACCGGTAAAACTTTATCGCGCAATCATTTATTTTATTCTACCGGACGCGCATTGCGTTTGTTCACTTCTTGACAACATTTTGACCGGTTGCTAATAGTTAATCCATATATTAAATAATAAACAAAGTTCAATATATGAAACTAATGCCGGGGAGTTATGATAATGGCACTACGGTGGATAATGAGGCGGAAATTCTGGCTTCATTTCAGCACCGCAGCCGCGAGATTTATCAAAGATTCAATTTTGACGGTGATATTCCCTATGGAGAATTGCCGCGTCAAACCATTGATTGGCTATATTCTCCCCATTCGGTTGTCGGCACGTTGATATTTATTCACGGAGGTTACTGGCAATTTTGTAATAAAGAAGATTTTGCCTTTATCGCTACGCTGCCTCTGGCGTTGGGGCTGGATGTGGTGTTGGTGGAATATAGCCATGCGCCGCAGGCGACGCTGACGGATATCGACGGGGAAATCGGCGCGGCGCTGAGCGAGATCCAACGCCGGCTGGCGCAGCGACCGCCGTGCGGGCCGGTCTATCTGGCCGGGCATTCGGCCGGCGGGCAGCTGGTTGCCCGCTGGCAGCAGCATCCGCTGGCGGATGCGGTATTCCCGATCAGCGGTATCTTTGAGCTGGAGCCGCTGCTGTCTACCTACGTCAACCACCGCCTGCAGCTGACGGCGGCCGAAATCGCCGCGCTCAGCCCGGCGCGGCATATTCCCGCACGGCTTACGCCGATGACGCTGTTCTACGGCGCGCAGGAGCTGCCGGAGCTGATCGGCCAAAGCGAACACTACTGCCAGGCGCTGCGTCAGCAGGGCTTGTCGGTCGGGCTGCAGGCGGTGGACGGCGCCAATCATTACAACGTGCTGGACGTGCTGTTTGCCGCCGACGGGGCGTTGATTCATCTACTGCAACAGGGGGAAGATGGCCGATGAGAACCATCGTCGACACCGGGCTGCCGGATATCGGGCAGCCCTTTTCATGGGCGACACGCGGCGGCGGCATGCTGTTTACCGCCCACGGCCCGGTGCGTGCGGACGGCACGATTGAAACCGGCGCGGCGGAGCGGCAGATAGCGCTGACGTTCGATAATCTGGCGCAAACGCTGCGCGCCGCCAACAGCCACAGCGATAACGTGCTGCAGGTGATTATTTATCTGACCGACGTGAATGACGTCAAACTGCTCGATGAAATATATAAACGCTATTTTAATCCGCCTTATCCCAACCGTTCGACGGTCATTGTCGATAAACTGGTGGTGCCGGGAATGAAAATAGAAATTACCGTCAGCGCCTGCGATTAAGTTATTTAAATAATCTGCTTATTAACGCCGTGCCATTTTTATTTGGCGGCGTTATTTATTCCATTTACCTGCCGGCCCATTAATGATGGGCTAAGGATAACTATGTTCGCACATCTGCAACCTTCCGCCGCCGATCCTATTATGTCGTTAATGGAGGCCTATTTACGGGATGATAATCCGCAAAAGGTTAATTTAGGTATCGGCCTGTATTACGACGAACAGGGCAATATCCCGCTGATGCAGGCGGTGCGACAGGCGGAGCAACGCTTACTGACGCAGGGTCATCCGCACGGTTATCCGCCGATTGAAGGCAGCGCGGCCTTTGCCGCGCAGGTACAGCGTCTGCTGCTGGGCGAGGAGGTCTCCGCATGCGGACTGGCGACGGTGCAGACGGTCGGTGGTTCCGGGGCGCTAAAGCTGGCGGCGGATTTTCTGCGTGATTATCTTTCCCGCGAGGAGATCTGGCTGTCAGACCCGACCTGGGCCAACCACGGGGCGATTTTCGCCGGCGCCGGCCTGCAAACGCACAGCTATCCCTATTTTGACGATATCGCCGGCGAGCTGCGCTTTGAGGCGATGCTGGAGTGCTTCAACGGCCTGCCGGCCGGGGCGGTGGTGTTATTGCATCCCTGCTGCCATAACCCGACCGGCACCGATCTGACGCCGGCGCAGTGGCGCACGGTGATTGAGGTGATGCAGCAGCGTCGCCTGCTGCCGCTGTTTGACATCGCCTATCAGGGATTCGGCGACGGGCTGGAGCAGGACGCCTATGCGCTGCGCGCGGCGCATCGGGCCGGGCTGGACTGCCTGATCGCCAACTCATTTTCCAAAAACGCGGCGCTGTACGGCCTGCGGCTGGGGGCGTTGACGCTGTGCTGCGGCGATGCGCAGACGGCGTCGAATGCGCAAGGCGCGCTGAAAACCCTGATCCGCCGCAGCTACTCCTGCCCGCCGACCCACGGCGGCCGAATTATGGAAACCATTCTGACGGATGATGCACTGCGTCACCTGTGGCGCAGCGAGCTTGACGCCATGCGCGATCGCATCCGTCAGATGCGCCTGCGGCTGGCCAGCGGGCTTGAGCAGGGCGGTTCGGCGCTGGACTACCGGCGCATTCGCGACCAGCGCGGCATGTTCAGCTATACCGGCCTCAATCCGCAGCAGTTGGAGACGCTGCGGCAGCGCTACGCCATCTACCTGGTGGCGCCCGGCCGCATGTGCCTGCCGGGCCTGAACCTGAACAATATCGACTATGTCGCCGACGCCATTCTGGCCGTTTCCCGCAGCGTGTGAACAAGGTGGATTAACGATGAAAGATCAGGCGCGTTTTGATGAAATCGCCCGGCGGCAGGGCGGGCTGAAAAAGCAGCTGACGGCCGGGCAGATGTCGATGCTGGCCATCGGCGGCGCGATAGGCACCGGCCTGTTTCTCGGCAGCGCTTACGCGATACAGATGGCCGGGCCGAGCGTACTGCTGAGCTACCTGATTGGCGGCGTGGTGGCGCTGCTGCTGATGGGCTGTCTGGCGGAGATGACCTCGCAGCACCCGACCTCCGGTTCGTTCGGCGATTACGCGGAGTTTTACCTCAGCCCGCTGTGCGGTTTTTTAGTGCGTTACTCCTACTGGTCGTGCGTGGTGCTGGCGGTGGGCACCGAGGTGACCGCCATCGGCATGTATATGCAGTTCTGGTTCCCGGATACGCCGGCCTGGCCGTGGGTGCTGCTGTTCTCCGCCGCGGTGGTCGTCATTAATCTGGTCGGCGTGAAGTCTTTCGGCCAGGTGGAGTATGCGCTGTCGGCCATCAAGGTGCTGGCGATTGGCGCGTTTATCGCCATCGGCGTCGGCATCCTGATCTTTTCCGCCAACCCGCACTTTGGCCTGCACAACTTTACCGCCGGCGGCGGCTTTTTCCCGTTTGGCCTGAGCGGCATGTGGTTTGCGGTGATCGTGTCGATCTTCAGCTACCTGAGCATTGAGATGATTGCGGTTGCCGCCGGCGAGGCGAAAAATCCGGTGGTGGCGGTACGCAGCGCCTTTAAGGGCACCATCTTACGGCTGTTTATCTTCTATATGCTGTCGATTGCGCTGATGCTGGCGATTGTGCCCTGGCGCCAGTCCGGTACCGGGGAAAGCCCGTTTCTGGTGGCGATGAACGTCATCCACCTGCCGGCGGCCGGCGGTATCTTCAACTTTGTCGTGCTGATTGCCGCCCTGTCGGCGATGAACAGCCAGCTGTATATCACTACCCGCATGATGTTTTCGCTGGCGCGCGCCGGGCAGGCGCCGGCGGCGCTGGGGCGGGTCAGCAAGCGCGGAATCCCGCTCAACGCGCTGGCGATGTCATGCATCGGCATTGTAGTGTCGATTGTGCTGAGCCTGGTGGCGCCGGAACAGTCTTTCGCCGCGATGATGTCGATATCGGTGTTCGGCGCCTGTTTCACCTGGCTGATGATTTTTATCACTCACCTGTTTTTCCGTCGCCATCACGGCGGGACGCATCTGAAGTTCCGCATGTGGGGCTTCCCCTATACCACGTTGCTCGGGGCGGGGCTGATGCTGGCGCTGATGATCTCCACCGCCTTTACCGACTTTTTCCATATGACGCTGTGGTTCGGCATCCCGTTTACCCTGCTGCTGGCGGGCATCTATCTGTATCGCCTGCGCCGCCGGCCGGCGGCCCACGCGGTGAGGCCGACGCCGGGCATGGAGTAGCGGGGCGGAAGCGCCTCCTGCAGGAGGCGCGAAGTGTCCGTTAAGATACCGGAAAATTATGATGTGAAATCATAGACTACTTGCACAACGACACCTTTTTCACTTTTCAGTTTCATGACCATGACCGTTTCCACGGGGTCTTTGCCTTTCCAGCATTCATTGTCAATATTACAGTTATCCTGACGCTGGTAGCCAATGGATGTCAGGTAATTATCAATTTTGCTGGTATCCTCAGTCGCGTAAAAGTTTACGGCGTACACATGCGTTGAAGGACCTGTAATGTTGGCGAAGTCAAAGTCATAACGGGGGGAGATTCGTGGCATTTTTTTCAGGATATCTGGGGTATAAAATGCATACTCTCGCTTATCCTGCTCGGTATAGTGTGCACTGCCGGCAAACTCCATCTGGATTAACGGCCAGGAATAGAGCAACCCCGCGACAATCAGCACTGCCACGATGCCAACGATTTTCGACGACTTTTTCATAATGGCAAGATTCCCCCTCGTGCTCTGTCGATAAATGAGCCATTGCGAGACGCTACTACAACGTTGCCAGATTTGAAATCGCTATAAGGCCGGATTGTCTTCATAAAAGGGGGCAATTCTCCCAGACGTGGTTTGGCATGGGGGTATCTGACCGGGTCAGGGAATAATATTGGCAAGAAACAGGTGTTTTTGAACGATCCAATCGGACCATAGTGATCCCAACGTTTTAGAGCTTCTGCTTTACTGACAGGGCGCAGCAGTGGAAATGGGTTGTGAATAGACATCACGCGATAGAAACCCAGTAAGTCGGAAACCAGATCTTCACCACTAAAACCGCTGTCCGTCACTAGGTTGATGGGGAATGATGATTGGAATGCTTCAAACTTTCGCGCTAGTGTTGTCATCATCGCGAGAGCAATACTTTGTCGTTCATTATATGAACGCCCCCTCTTAATGCGCCAGGTAATGAATTTACCCATTTTAATGGTGTAGGTGGGATCGGTCATCGATTGTGAATACGTAACATTGTATTCATCCTGTCCGGAAGATTCACCAGCGTTAATTTTTCGCATCAATCCCCTGATGTCATTGCCCCGCGCATGACCTAAATCAATCCATCCAAGAACTTCGGTGTAAATCAATCCGTTGGATCTACCGTAATCCCGTCCATCAATGATGTCCTTTTTTTTACTCATCCTTAATCCTATCTTCCTGTTTGATAGATAGGTTTTAATATACGGCTAGGCTAACGCATGGCAATATATTTTCTCTTTCGTTGAACCTGAATATCGACTCGCTCTCATTATTTCTCAGATAAATAAAAAAATTAAATACATTATCTGAAAATAATGTGGAAAATTTATAAATTCGGATAAGGACTCACCATTGTGCTAAATATCAAATTAACCATTGTGGTCTGTAGCGCTGTGCTGCTGGTCGCCTGCGAGTCCAGGCTGCTGGATATCCAGCCTGCCGACGTGACTATTAAAGATAACCGTCTGTGCGTGTCTATCCCGGCAGGGAAAAATGAATACCTGAACGGATTACAAATCGTTGATGCTGAGGGCCGCATTTTCCGCAAATACTTGGCTGCAGACGCCAGCGTGGCGCCTATTCCTGTACTTTCCGGCCGCTGTATTCCTGATTTCGGTTATCCGTTTAACGCGGGGGGCCGATACGGCATCCAGGTGGAGACCTTCTTTAAGGACATGCGGCAACCCGGTGGGAACAGCTACTCGGCGTCGTTCAGACTGTACCGCGAGCAGGGCGTGCTCAAGGTGGCCAGGGCAGGGTGACGGGGCGTCCGTGGCGGCAGGGTCAGCGTTAACCCCGCCGGCGGATTACAGCTGGCTTTTCGGCACCAGACGATCGCCGAAGGTCAGGCGCTGGCGGTCTGGCTCGGCTTCGCTCAGCGGCGCGACTTCCCGCAGGGTGGTTTTGCAGCGCGTCACCAGATCCTGATACTCCTGGGTGCCGACGCGTTTCCAGGCCAGCTCCTGTTCGCTCAGCTCGCGCAGCACCCGCGCCGGGCTGCCGAGCACCAGCTTATTGGCGTCGAACACCGCCGCGGCCTTGATAAACGAACAGGCGCCGACGATGGTGTTTTCACCGACGACCGCGCCGTCCATCACCACCGCATTCATGCCGACCATCGCGTTGCGGCCGATGCGGCAGCCGTGCAGGATGGCGCCGTGGCCGATATGACCATCCTGTTCCACCACCGTGTCCTGCTGCGGGAAACCGTGCATCACGCAGTTGTCCTGAATATTGGCGCCGTCCTCAATCACCAGCCGGCCAAAGTCGCCGCGCAGGCTGGCGTTGGGGCCGATATACACCCCTTTGCCGATAATCACATCGCCGATCAGCACCGCCGTCGGGTGAACATAGCTGCTGGGGTCGACCACCGGCGTCAGGCCGTCAATTTGATACACAGGCATGTGGCTACTCCTCAATAGGTGACGTTATCGCGCGGCAGGCCGCCAAAGCGCCGGTAATAGCCGGCGGCGGGCGCCGGCAGGGCGCCGATGGTGGTTTCCGCCAGCGCGCTGACATACTCCGTCGCGGCGCGGTCGACGCGCTGATAAATATTGATGCACAGGTTGCGGGCGATTTGTCCCTCCCACTGGGCGGGCAGCAGCGCATCCGGCAGCAGCGGGTCTTTCAGCACCACGCGGCGGAAGAAGTGAATTAATAATAGCTTGATCTGGAAGCAGCGCCGGGGCGTCAGCACCGCGTCGTCCGCCTCGCGCAGCAGCGCCATCAGCGGGCGAAAAGAGACGATAAACTCATGGTAATAACCGGCGACCTGCTCCAGCGCCCAGCAGTCGGCCACCCGCTGGCGCAGGGTGGTTTCGGAGCGGGCGTAGGGGTAGTCGGCGCGGAAGTAGATCACCTGTTCGCTGGCGTTCAGCTCGCCGAGCAGGGCGGTGACGTCGGTCTGCGCGTGCGTCGGCGCCGCCATCAGGTTACTGGCCAACTGGCCGAACCCCAGCCAGCCCAGCTCCTTCTTCAGCCGCGCGCGCTCGCTTTTTTCCGCCGTTTCCAGCAGCAACAGCTCCCACTTGCCGTCCCATTCCGGCTGTTCACTCAGGTAAATTTTGGATTCGGCGTGGCGAAACTGGCGCATGCCCTGTTCGGTTACACGGTAATAGCTGCGGCGGCCGATTTTCTCCACGTCGAGCCAGCCCTCTTTTTGCAGCCGGAATACCGAGGTGCGCACAAAGCGATCGCCAAACCCCATCGATTCCAGCAGGGCGCTCAGGCTGCCCAGCCACACTTCGCCGCCGCGATGGCTCAGCGCATCGCCATACAGGGAAATAATCAGCGACGTGCCGCTAATCGGCTGAGCCTCTAAAGCATGGTGGATAAAGTCATCCAGTTTTTGTTCCATATTTTTCCACGAGTTAGGCTACGGTGACTCACCACATTACCATATCCCCCGGCGGCTGCCAGCGGCGGCGCCATCCCTGGCGTCGGCGGCGTCAGCGGGGACGCAGGTCGACCACCCGCTGCGCCTTGCCTTCCGAGCGCGGAATATCGCCGCAGTTGGCGATGCTGACGTCGGTGCTGACGCCGACGATCGATTTGATATGGTGGCGCAGCTGATGGCAGATATCGCAGCGCTGCTGGTGGCTGAGACTGAGCGCCGACTCTTTGAGTTCCACCCGCACCGCGAGCGTATCCAGGTGGCCGGCGCGGCTGACCTGCAGCTGATAATGTGGCGACAGCTGCTCGAACTGCATAATCTGCTCTTCAAGCTGCGACGGGAAGACGTTGACGCCGCGGATGATCAGCATATCGTCGGAACGACCGGTGATTTTGCCCATGCGCCGCATCTGGCGCGCGTCGCCCGGCAGCAGGCGGGTCAGATCGCGGGTGCGGTAGCGGATCACCGGCAGCGCCTCTTTGGTCAGCGTGGTGAACACCAGTTCGCCGTGCTCGCCGTCCGCCAGCGCCGCGCCGCTGTCCGGGTCGATAATTTCCGGCAGAAAGTGGTCTTCCCAGATGGTGGGGCCGCCGCCGCTTTCGGCGCACTCCATCGCCACGCCTGGCCCCATCACTTCTGACAGGCCGTAAATATCCAGCGCCTTGATGCCCATGCGGCTTTCTATTTCATGGCGCAGCGCTTCGGTCCACGGCTCGGCGCCGAACACGCCGATACGCAGCGAGCAGCCGCGCGCGTCGCCGCCCAACTTGCGCTCCAGCTCGTCAATCAGCGTCAGGCAGTAGGACGGGGTGACCATAATCACGTCGGGCTTAAAGTCGAGAATCAGCTGCGCCTGCTTTTCCGTCTGGCCGCCGGACATCGGGATCACCGTCGCCCCCAGCCGCTCTGCGCCGTAGTGGGCGCCCAGCCCGCCGGTAAACAGGCCGTAACCGTAGGCGACGTGCACCTTATCCCGCGGCGTGGCGCCGGCGGCGCGCAGGCTGCGGGCGACGATGTCGGCCCAGTTGTCGATATCGCGCTGGGTATAGCCCACCACCGTCGGCCGCCCGGTGGTGCCGGAGGAGGCGTGGATGCGCACCACCTGTTCCATCGGCACGGCGAAAGTGTCGAACGGGTAGTTATCGCGCAGATCCTGTTTGGTGGTGTAGGGGAACAGCGCCAGATCGCTCAGCTGGCGTAAATCGTCAGGGTGGACGCCGGCCTGATCGAATTTGCGTTTATACATCGGCACGTTTTGGTAGGCGTGGTTCAGGGTCCACTTCAGGCGCCGTAGCTGCAGTGCTTCAATCTCATCGCGCGAGGCGAATTCAATGGTGTCGAGGGGCTGGGGATTGGTTGTCATTATTTTGGCCTCAGTGTTGGACGCGTTCAATAATCATGGCGATGCCCTGACCGACGCCGATGCACATGGTGCACAGCGCATAGCGGCCGTCCCGCCGTTCCAGTTCGTGCATGGCGGCCAGCGCCATTCTGGCGCCGCTCATGCCCAGCGGGTGTCCGAGTGCGATGGCGCCGCCGTTGGGGTTGACCTGCTCGGCGTCGTCCGGCAGGCCGAGCTGGCGCAGCACCGCCAGCGCCTGGGCGGCGAACGCCTCGTTAAGCTCAATCACGTCCATTTGCGCCAGGCTCAGCCCGGCGATTTCCAGCACCCGGCGGGCGGCCGGCAGCGGGCCGATGCCCATCAGACGCGGCTCCACGCCGCAGGCGGCGGTGGCGACAATGCGCGCGCGCGGCGTCAGCCCCTGCTGTTGCGCCATTGCCTCCGAGGCGACGATCAGCGCCGCCGCGCCGTCGTTAACCCCGGACGCGTTGCCGGCGGTCACGGTGCCGGGCTGGCGGAACGGGGTTTTCAACGCCTGCAGCTGCGCCAGCGAGGTTTCAGGGCGCGGGTGCTCATCGTCACTGACCTGGATAAGCGCACCTTTTTTCCCCGCAATGCTGACCGGCACGATTTCCTGCGCCAAAATGCCGGCGGCCTGCGCCCTGGCGGCGCGCTGCTGGCTGCGCAGGGCGAAGGCGTCCTGATCGGCGCGGCTGATGTTGAACTGTGCGGCGACGTTTTCGGCGGTTTCCGGCATCGAGTCGGTGCCGAACTGCTGCTGCATCAGCGGGTTGACGAAACGCCAGCCGATGGTGGTGTCGAACAGCTGCGCCTGACGGCTAAAGGCGCTGTCGGCCTTGCCCATCACCAGCGGCGCACGGGTCATCGACTCTGCACCGCCGGCCAGCACCCACTGGGCTTCGCCGGCCTTGATGCTGCGGGCGGCCATTGCCAGCGCGTCCAGGCCGGAGCCGCACAGACGATTGATGGTGGTGCCGGAAACGCTCTGCGGCAGTCCGGCCAGCAGCAGCGCCATGCGCGCCAGGTTGCGGTTATCTTCCCCGGCCTGGTTGGCGCAGCCGAGGATCACATCGTCAACCTGCGTCCAGTCGGCCTGCGGGTGGCGCGCCATCAGCGCCCGCAGCGGCAGGGCGGCCAGATCGTCGGCGCGCACCGTCGCCAGCGCACCGCCGTAGCGGCCAATCGGCGTGCGTACGCCGTCGCAGATGAAGGCGTGGTTCATGGCTGTTCCTCCAGGACCTGATGGCCAAGGCGATGGGCGCGGCCGCGGAACCAGGCCACGGTTTTCCCCTGTTGGTTGATAATTTCCACGTCGTACAGCCCGGTGGTTTTTCCCTGATGGCGCACTTCGGCGCTGGCGATCAGCCGGTCGCCGGCCAGCGCTGGGCGGATAAAGTCGATGCTGCAGCCGGCGGCGACCGCCGCCAGCCCCTGACTGTTGCAGGCGTAGGCGAAGGCGGTATCGGCCAGGCTGAACAGCTGGCCGCCGTGGCAGGTGCGGTGGCCGTTCAGCATCTGCGGGCCGACCTCCATACTGACCTGCGCAAAACCGCAGTCGACCGCATCCAGACGCATGCCCATCGCCTGGGCGCAGCTATCTTGTTGAAACATATGTTCGGCGCAGCGTTGCGCCAGCGCGCGCGGCGTATTGGCGTTCATTGTTCGGCTCCTGAAGGGGGAAGGGCGTGACCGGCGGCGCAGCGGCGCAGCAGCGGCATCGGGCGGTAGCGTTCTTCAAGGTAGAAGCGCTGCAGGTTTTCCAGCGTGGCGAGGATCTGTTTCCAGCCCAGCGCCTGTCCCCAGGCCAGCGGCCCGCGCGGATAGTTAACCCCGAAACGCATGGCGTTATCGGTATCGGCCGCGCTGGCGATGCCTTTGTTGACCACGTCCAGTGCCTCGTTGACCAGCATGGCGACGGTGCGCATCACCAGCAGACCGGGATAATCCGGCAGTGTGATGACCCGTTTGCCCAGCGACTGCAAGCATTGAATCACTTTGGCGTTGTCCTGAGGGTTGTTTTGCGCCGCGCAGCCGATCGCCAGGGTATTTGCCTGCCGGTAGTCGGCTGACAGATCGAACAGCACCACCGGCGTGCCGATGTCTTCGGCGACCTGACTGGCTGATTTACCATTTGTTAACATAAAGGTAACATCATCGATCATCGCCAGCGGGCTGGTCTGGCCGGGTTGTTTGACCGACGCCGCATTTTCCGTCAGCAGCGCGGCGAAATCCGCCAGCGGCGACCAGTCGCCGTGCAGCGTGACCCGAGCAGCCGGGCCGGCGTTAGCGGCAGCGGCGTAGCTGGCCTGCGGTGCATCGACATCGTCGCCATAGCGGTAAAAACCACGGCCGCTTTTGCGCCCCAGATGGCCGGCGGCCACCCGTTCCTGCTGCAACAGCGACGGGGTGAAGCGCGTGTCGTTGAAGAAAGCGTCGAACACCGATTGGGTAACGGCGAAGTTAACGTCCTGGCCGATCAGATCGGTCAGCTGCAGCGGCCCCATGGCGAAGCCGCCGGCGTCGCGCAGCACGGCATCCAGCGTCGCCGCATCGGCGAGCTGCTCCTCCAGCGCCCGCAGCGTTTCGGCATAGAACGGCCGGGCGACGCGGTTGACGATAAAGCCCGGCGTCGAACGGCACACAACCGGTCGTTTGCCCCATTGCTGCGCCAGCTGGCTCAGGCGATCGCACGTCGCGGCGCTGGTTTCCAGCCCGGTGACGATCTCTACCAGCTGCATCAGCGGCGCCGGATTGAAAAAGTGCATGCCGGCCATGCGTTGCGGGTGGCGCAGCGCGGCGGCGATAGCGGTAATCGACAGCGACGAGGTGTTGCTGGCGAACACCGTGTCGGCCGGACAAATCGCTTCCAACTCGCGGAACAGGCTCTGTTTGACCGCCAGCTTTTCCGCTACGGCCTCGATCACCAGCGCGCTGTCGGCCAGTTCTTCCAGCGCCTCGGCGATGCGGATGCGGGCCAGCAGCTGTTCGCTGGCGCGGCGATCCGCCTTGCCGGCCTCGACCCGGCGCATCAGGCGCTGGCTCAGTGTCTCGTAGGCGCGCTCGGCGGCGGCGCGGTCAATATCGAACACGGTGACCGGATGCCCGGCGGCGGCGGCCACCTGCGCGATGCCGATGCCCATGGTGCCCGCGCCAATCACCGCAACGGGTGAGGTAAGGGGAATTGCGTTCATGATTATTTTCCGCTGAAGACCGGTGGGCGTTTGGCGAAGAATGCGCTGACGCCTTCGCGATAGTCGTCGCTGCGGCCGCCAAGGCGCTGCAGGTCGCGCTCCAGATCCAACTGTTGGTCCAGCGTGTTGGTGGCGGCGCTGTAGATGGCTTTTTTGATCAGCCCCAGGCCGTAGGTCGGCTGGGTCGCCAGATGGCGCGCCAGCGCCCGGGTATGGGCCTCCAGTTCGCTGCCGTCCACCACCTGCCAGATCATGCCCCACTCCTGCGCCTGACGGGCGCTGATTTTATCGCCGAGCATCGCCATGCCCATTGCGCGCGCGTGGCCTGCCAGACGCGGCAGGAACCAGCTGCCGCCGGAGTCCGGCACCAGCCCGAGTTTGCAGAAAGATTGGATAAAATTGGCGTTGTCGGCGGCGATAACGATATCGCAGGCCATCGCCAGCGCCGCGCCGGCGCCGGCGGCTACGCCGTTCACCGCGCAGACGATCGGTTTGGGCAGCGCGGTCAGACGGCGGATCAGCGGGTTATAGAAACGCTCGACCGACAGGCCGAGGTCCGGCGCCTGCTGGTCGGCGTTGACGGTGCGATCGTTCAGATCCTGCCCGGCGCAGAAGCCGCGTCCGGCGCCGGTCAGCAGGACGCAGCGCACCGCCTCGTCGCGTTCGGCGAGGGTCAGCGCTTCCGCCAATTGGTGGTGCATCTCATCGTTAAAGCTGTTCAACCGGTCGGGGCGGTTCAGCGTGATGGTCAGTACGCCGGCGTCGAGGTGAGTGAGAATCAGGTTGTTGTCCATGGATCAGCGCCCTTTATAGTGTGGGGTACGTTTTTCGAAGAAGGCGGCAATGCCTTCACGGCGGTCTTCGGTGGCGGCCAGCGCGGCAAACTGCTGGCGCTCCATGGCCAGCCCCTGCGTCAGCCCGGTTTCCTCCGCCTGGCGCAGCGCCTGTTTGGCGGCGCGCAACGCCAGCGGCGCCTGTTGCGCGATACGTGCAGCCACCTGCTGCGTGCGCTCCAGCGTCAGCGCGTCGACGCATACCTCGCTCGCCAGTCCGCTCTGCAGCGCCAGGCGGGCATCAATGGCCTCGCCGCTCAGCACCATCTGGCTGGCGCGGGATTTGCCGACGCAGCGAATCAGCCGCTGAGTGCCGCCGGCGCCCGGCATCAGGCCGAGGGTGATTTCCGGCAGGCCGAAGCGGGCGCTTTCGCCGCAGATGACGATGTCGCAGGCCAGCGCCAGCTCGCAGCCGGCGCCGAGCGCATAGCCGTTGACCGCCGCCAGCAGCGGCTTGCTGAACTGGGCCAATTGCTGCCACAGCAGCGGGCGCGGGTCACGCAGGGTGGCGGGCAGATCTTGCTGCTGCAGTTCACGCAGGTCGGCGCCGGCGGCAAAAAAACGCGCGCCGCCGGCGATCACCACCGCGCCGGTGTCGTCGTCGGCCTCGGCCTGTTCCAGCCGTTCGATCAGCTGTTGCAGGCAGGGGGTGCTGAGCGCGTTACGCGCCTCCGGGCGGTGCAGCGTCAGGGTAAGAACGCGACCCTGCCGCTCGTGCAATATCCAGGGGGTAGTCATCGGCGGCTCCTAAACGTCGAAATCCAGCGTCACTCCGTCGCCTTTCGGCCACGACTGACAGCTGAGGATGTAACCGGCGGCCAGCTGGTCCGGCTCGAGGCTGTAGTTGACGCCCATCTCGACTTCGCCGGCGGTAAGCTTGCATTTGCAGGTGGCGCAGACCCCGCCTTTACAGGCGTAGGGCAGGTCCGCCCCCTGACGCAGCGCGGCGTCGAGAATGCTGTCGTCCTGCGCCGTAACGTCGATCTCCTGCCGGCGACCGTCGAGCTGAATCGCCACCCGGGTGGCGTTGCGGCTGGCGGCATCGGCCGGTCTGGCGCTGACGCCGCTGGTGTTGAAGCGTTCGCTGTGGATGCGCCCGGCCGGCATGCCGGCCTGCTCCAGTACGCTGTGGGCGTCGTCCATCATCGCTTCCGGGCCGCAGATAAACGCATGTTGATAGTCGCGGTAGTCGAGCAGCGTGGCGCCGATGGCCTGCAGGCGTTCGCGGTCAATGCGGCCGCTGAGCAGCGGGCTGTCCAGACTCTCCTGGCTGAACAGGTACAGCGGCTGGAAGCGTTGCGGGTAGCGGTTTTTCAGATCGGACAGCGCTTCTTTGAACATCACCGAGCGACTGCTGCGGTTGCCGTAGATCAGCGTGAACTGGCTGTCCGGTTCCAGCAGCAGCGTGGCTTTAATAATCGACAGCATCGGCGTGATGCCGGAGCCGGCGGCGATGGCCAGATAGTTGCCGTGGCGCTCCGCCTGCGGCTGGTAGC
Organism: Serratia sp. JUb9; assembly: GCF_014298095.1. Lineage (NCBI taxonomy): Bacteria > Pseudomonadati > Pseudomonadota > Gammaproteobacteria > Enterobacterales > Yersiniaceae > Serratia > Serratia sp. JUb9. Next base: position 1,918,027 of record NZ_CP060416.1, read on the forward strand.
CGAAGCGCCCCTGCGGCACCATCACCTCCAGCGCGTCGCCGACCTTGAGCCGTTGATTGACAAATGAGGAAAAACGCCCCTGATGAATGGCCTTGACGCCGATTTGCAACAGCCCGTCCTGCGGCGCGCTGCAGATGGAGTAGCAGCGGCGCAGCTCTTCGCCGTCGAGGCTGGCTTTCAGCGTCAGGTGCTGGCCGGGGGTATAGCGGTAGGCGCTTTTCAGTTCGTCGGGCACGCGCAGGGTAATGGCGACGGCGTCCGGCGTTTCGCGTTCAATAGCGGCGACATTCAGGCGATGAAAAACCGTCATGATGTTCTGCGCTCCTAGATGCATTTGAAATAATCGAACGGCTCGCGGCAGGCGCAGCAGCGGTAGAGCGCTTTGCAGGCGGTGGAGCCGAACTCGCTGATTTTCTCGGTATTGTCACTGCCGCAGCGCGGGCACTGCACCGGGCCGTGGCTGTCCGGTCTATCGCAGGTATGGCCCTGCGGCGGCGCGACGCCGTAGGCGCGCAGCCTGGCGCGCGCGTCGGCGTTCATCCAGTCGGTGGTCCAGGCGGGATCGAGCTGGGTAGCGACCGTCACCGGGCTGAAACCGGCGGCGGCCAGCCGCTGTTTGATCGCGTCCTGCAAAAATTCGCTGGCGGGGCAGCCGGAATAGGTTGGCGTAAAGATAATGCGCCAGCCGTCGCCGTCGCGCTCCACCTTGCGCACCATGCCCAGATCGGTAATCGACAGCGCCGGCAGTTCCGGGTCGCTGATCTGCTGTAGGCAGTGCCAGATCTGCGGGATTTCGGCGGGCTCCAAGTGGGGGAGGATCATCAGTCACCTCGCTACCAGTTGCAGTTGGGGTAGGCGCGCTGCAGGAATTGCATCTCGGCGAGGATAAAACCGAGGTGCTCGCTGTGCTGGCCCTGTTTGCCGCCGAGGCGGAACGCCGGCTGCTCCGGCAGCGTCAGCGTCGCCTGGCGCAGCGTATCGTTCACCAGTTCCTGCCACGGCGCCTGCAGCTGACGCGGATCGGCGGCGATGCCCTGCTCGGCCAGCATCAGCTCGGTGTCATCGGCGTGGAACAGTTCGGCGGTAAAGCGCCACAGCGCATCCAGCGACTGCTGAATTTTTTGATGGCTGGTTTCGCTGCCGTCGCCGAGGCGGATCATCCAGCCCTGGCTGAAGCGCAGATGGTATTCCGCTTCTTTCAGCGATTTGGCGGCGATGGCCGCCAGCTGCGGATCGCGGCTGCGGCTGAGTTCGCGCTGCAGCAGCAGGTGGTAGGCATCCAGCAGGAACTGGCGCACCAGTGTATCGTTGAAGCCGCCGTTTGGCTGTTCGGCCAGCAGCAGGTTATGGAATTCGCGCTCGTCGCGACCGAAGGCCAACTGGTCTTCACTGCATTCGGGGCCGATCAGCGTCGCGGCGTAGCTGAGGATATTGCGCGCCTGGCCGAGCAGATCGAGGCCGATATTCGCCAGCGCCAGATCGATCTCCAGCTCCGGCGCGTGGCCGCACCAGGCGCACAGGCGCTGCGCCAGAATCAGCGGCGTATCGCCCTGACGCAAAAGATAGGTAATACGGGGATCGCGTTGCGTCATGGCCGCCTCACATGTTCTTGATGCCGTCGGGAATGGTGTAAAACGTCGGGTGGCGGTAGATTTTGTCCTCCGACGGATCGAAAAAGGCGTCGCGGTCTTCGGCCTGCGAGGCGATCAGGTGGCAGGACTGCACCACCCAGATGGAACAGCCTTCGTTACGCCGGGTGTAGGCGTCGCGGGCATTTTCCAGCGCCATCCGGTCGTCGGCGGCATGCAGGCTGCCGACGTGACGATGCGCCAGCCCTTGTTTGCTGCGGATAAATACTTCATACAGCGGCCATTCGGCGTGAGTCATGGAAGAATCCTCTTGTTAAGCCGCTCGCGTGCGGTTTTTTTCGGCATGCGCCATGGCGCCTTCGCGCACCCAGGCGCCGTTTTCCCAAGCCTGACGCTTGGCCTGCAGGCGTTCGTGGTTGCACTGGCCCTGGCCCTTGATCACCTGGAACAGCTCGCTCCAGTCGATGTTGCCGAAGCGGTAGTGGCCGCTGGCCTCATCCCAGGCCAGATCCGCATCGGGGGCGGTCATGCCCAGCGCTTCCAGCTGTGGAACGGTGTTGTCGACAAACTTCTGCCGCAGCTCGTCGTTGCTGTGGCGTTTGATTTTCCATGCCATGCTCTGCGCGCTGTGCGGAGAGTCGTTGTCGCTGGGGCCGAACATCATCAGCACCGGCCACCAGAAACGGTTAATGGCGTCCTGCAGCATGGCCTTTTGCTGTTCGCTGCCGTGCGCCAGCGCCATCACCGCCTCATAGCCCTGACGCTGGTGGAAGCTCTCCTCTTTACAGATTTTCACCATTGAACGGGCATACGGGCCGTAAGAGGCGCGGCACAGCGCCACCTGATTGACGATGGCCGCGCCGTCGACCAGCCAGCCGATCACGCCGACGTCGGCCCAGTTCAGCGTCGGGTAGTTAAAAATGGAGGAGTATTTCATCTTGCCGTCGAGCATCTTTTGGTAGATGTCCTGACGCGAACAGCCCAGCGTTTCGGCGGCGCTGTACAGGTAGAGGCCGTGGCCGGCTTCGTCTTGCACCTTGGCCAGCAGCACCGCTTTGCGCCGCAGGGTCGGGGCGCGGGTCAGCCAGTTGGCTTCCGGCAGCATGCCAATCACTTCCGAATGCGCGTGCTGGCCGATCTGACGGATCAGGTTTTGCCGGTAGGCGTCCGGCATCCAGTCTTTGGCCTCGATGGAGATATCGGCGGCCAGCTTGGCGTCGAAATGCTGCTGATGTTGTGCGTCGGTGGTCATGGTTACCTCATTGATGATTCGTATTTTTAAAGTGAACAATAAAAATGTGAATCACTTTAATAACCATAAAGCTACAAGTTGATAACCTAAAGATCAAACAAGGTTATTAGGGTTTTGCGACGGCCCTCACAACTAATTTTCTTATTTTATTGATTTATATTTGCTTTTTGTGCCGTAAATTCGCACGGCTGCTGACGTACGGCCAGCTTTACACTCCCGTTGTTTGTTTTTTGTTAAATTTTAACTTGGCGATGACTGGAAAATATGTGATACGTAATTACGCTTTATGACGTCACTTTATGAATTCAGGAGAAGCCGCATGCAGCAGTTGAACAGTTACCTCTCGGGGCGTTGGCTATACGGCCAGGGGCCGGCTCGCGAGATCCGTCACGCGCTCACCGGCGAGCCGTTGTATCAGGTTTGCTCTGAGGGGCTGCCGCTGGCCGACAGCCTGAACTATGCGCGGGAGCAGGGCGGCCGAGCGCTGGCGGCGATGACCTTCCAGCAGCGCGCGCAGATGATGAAGGCGGTGGCGAAGTATCTGCTGGCGCATAAAGAGACGCTGTATGAGATCTCCTACCAGACCGGCGCGACGCGCAGCGACGGCTGGGTGGATATTGAAGGCGGCATCGCTACGCTGTTTGCCTACGCCGGCCTGGCCGGGCGCGAGCTGCCGGACGACACGCTGTGGCCGGAAGACGAGCCGATTCCGTTATCGAAACAGGGCCAGTTTATGGCGCGTCACGTGTTGACCTCGCGCCCCGGCGTGGCGCTGCATATCAACGCCTTCAACTTTCCCTGCTGGGGCATGCTGGAAAAACTGGCTCCGACCTGGCTGGCCGGTATGCCGGCGATTGTGAAACCCGCCACCGCCAGCGCGCAGCTGACGCAGGCGATGGTGCAGCTGATTATCGACAGCGGTCTGGTGCCGGACGGGGCGCTGCAGCTGATTTGCGGCGGCGTCGGCGATCTGTTTGACCATCTGGACTATCAGGATGCGGTGACCTTTACCGGCTCGGCGCAGACCGGCCGGCAACTGCGCGCCCACCCGCGGCTGCTGGAAAAATCGATTTCGTTCACCATGGAGGCCGACTCGCTGAACTGCTGCGTGCTGGGAGAGGACGTGACGCCGGAGATGCCGGAGTTTGCGCTGTTTATTAAAGAAGTCTGCCGTGAGATGACCAGCAAGGCGGGGCAGAAATGTACCGCCATCCGCCGGGTGATGGTGCCGGCGACGCAGGTTGAGGCGGTGAAACAGGCGCTGTTGCAGCGCCTGGCCGCGGTGAAGGTTGGCGACCCGCGGCTGGAGCAGGTCAGGATGGGGGCGCTGGTCAGCCTGGAGCAGCGGGATGATGTGCAGCAGAAAGTTGAACTGCTGCTGCACAACGGTTGTGAACCGCTATGCGGCGCCAGCCTGCAGTCATTCAGCGCGCAGGGCGATGACGATCGCCAGGGCGCATTCTACCCGCCAACTCTGTTGTACTGCGCCGAGCCGCTGCGTAACAGCGCGGTGCACGATATTGAGGCCTTTGGCCCGGTCGCTACGCTGATGCCGTACGACAGCGGCGAGCAGGCGATTGAGCTGGCGCTGCTGGGGCAAGGCAGCCTGGCCGGCTCGCTGGTCACCGCCGATGCCGCCGTGGCGACGCGCTTTATCCGCGCCGCCGCCTGCGCCCATGGACGGATGCTGGTGCTGGACCGTGCGGCGGCGGAAGAGTCCACCGGCCACGGCTCGCCGCTGCCGATGCTGATGCACGGCGGGCCGGGACGCGCCGGCGGCGGCGAGGAGCTGGGCGGCCTGCGGGCGGTGAAGCACTATATGCAGCGTACCGCGCTGCAGGGCAGCCCGAGCATGCTGGCGGCGATCGGCCAAGAGTGGGTGCGCGGCGCCGAGGCGCTGGAATCGCCGGTTCATCCGTTCCGCAAGTATTTTGAACAGCTGCCGATCGGCGAAAGCCTGCTGACCGCGCGGCGTACGGTCACCGAGGCGGATATCGTCAATTTCGCCTGTCTGAGCGGTGACCATTTCTATGCCCATATGGATAAACTCGGCGCGGCGGAGTCGCTGTTCGGCGAGCGCGTGGCCCATGGCTACTTTGTGGTTTCCGCGGCGGCGGGGCTGTTTGTCGACCCGGGCGTCGGGCCGGTGATCGCCAACTACGGCATGGAAAATCTGCGCTTTATCGAGCCGGTGAAGATCGGCGACACCATTCAGGTGCGGCTGACCTGCAAGAAAAAGATCCGCAAGCCGCAGAAAAGTGCGGAGGATAGGCCGCACGGCGTGGTGGTGTGGGATGTGCAGGTGCTGAATCAGCATCAGCAGGCGGTGGCGCTGTACAGCATTTTAACGCTGGTGGCGCGGCAGCAGGGCGACTTCCCGCAGCAAGAGGCGCAGTAAGCGCCGCTTCTCTCCTTACGCGGGGCCGTTGTGGCCCCGTTGTTATTGGCGCCGCCTCAGGCGTGACACACCTGGTTCTTACCGTTTTTCTTGGCCTGATAGAGCGCCGCATCCGCCTGTTTGATCAGCGCGACCGGCGTGCTGTCGGCGTCGCCGGGAGCCTGAATGGCGACGCCGATGCTGACGGTAATCAGGCCCAGCGGGCTGCCTTCGTGAGGGATTTGCAGCCGACGCACATGCGCCAGCACCCGTTTGGCGCAGCTCATCGCCTCTGCCAGATCGGTATCCGGCAGGATGATCGTCAGCTCTTCACCGCCGTAGCGCGCGATCAGATCGCCGACGCGGTTAGGCATCTCTTTCAGCAGCCGGCCGATCTGCTGCAGGCAGCGGTCGCCGGCGACGTGGCCGTAGATGTCGTTGTACTGTTTGAAATAGTCGATATCCAGGATCAGCAGCGCCAGATCGCGCTGATAGCGTACGGCGTGATTGATATGGTTGGCCAGCGCCATATCGAAGCGGCGGCGGTTGGCTAGCCCGGTCAGGCCGTCCAGCAGCGCCAGCTCCTCCAGCGTCTGGTTCATCTGCGTAAGCTGATCGCGGGTGCGCACCAGTTCCGCCTCCGTCTGCAGGCTGTGGTTGATTTGCCGGATCAGCGCCATGCCCAGCGCCAGCAATATCGCCAGCAGTATGCCGCCGCCGAGGGCGAACAGGCCGGTGTCCTTGCGCCAACTGCTCAGTACATCGTGTTTCGACAGCCCGGCGGCGATCACCAGCGGGTAATGCGGTACGCGGGAGTAGCCGTAAATACGCTCCACGCCGTCAAACTGCGACACCAGCGTGGCGTTGCCGAACGCCGAATACGGCAGAATCTGCCGGAACAGCACCCCGAGGGCGACGTTCTTGCCGATGTTATTCGGCGCGTAAGGGCGGCGGTACAAAATGGTGCCGTCCGCCAGCAGCAGGCTGAGCGCATCGTTGTCCTCAAGGGCGAAGTCATCGTAAAAGTTGCGGAAATAATCGACATACAGCGTCGACAGCACCACGCCGGCAAAGCTGCCGTCCGGGTGGTTAAGCCGGCGTGAGATGGGGATCACCAGATCGTCGGTGGAGCGGCTGCGGATTACTTTGCCAATATAGAAGTTATTATTGTTGTGGTTCTTATGATATTGGAAATAGGCGCGGTCGCCGTTATTGGCGTGGGCGCCGGTCAGGCCGAACGAGGTCACCACCCAGCGCCCCTGCGCGTCAAAGATAAAGCTGCCGTGCAGCTGCGGCGAATTGGTGACCTGGTCATGCATCACTTTTTGCAGGCGACGCTGTTGCGGAGCGCCAAATCCGTCGTGTTCGGCGCGTTCTTTCAAATCCAGCAGGCCGTTATCCACCTGCTTGAAGGTGTCGTAGGCATGCTGCGCCAGCGAGCGCGCCAGATTAGAGGTGCCGTTATCCGCACTTTGCAGATCGAGTTTGCGGGCATGCCAGCTCTGCCAGACGTTAAACACGATCAGCGTAACGACGACGATCACCACGAACACGGCGGCTTGAAACAGCAACGGCGAAGTTCTGGACTTTGCTGACTCTGAGGACGGTGGCGTCATATCATCCTGATTTTCGGGTAGTGATTAATGCGAACAAAACGTTGGGCGATGCGCGTTGAAACCTGCCCGCCGGCCGAATGAACGGGCGGACGTGGAAGGAATAAATTTAGTACAAGTTAACTGATTAATACAGGAAGGGGGACAAGGTGTCGGACTACATTATCATTACGCTGTTGACGTTGTCGGTCTATTATCCGCTGACGCTGGGAGCGCTGGCCGTGATGATGGCTATCGCCGTGCGCCGGCGGCAATCGCCTTACTGGCGGCTGGCGCTGCTGCTGTTTACGCTGCTGTTTGTGCTGTTCGCCATGGCGGCCTACAGCTGGCATCACTCGCGCTGACGCCCGCTGCAGGCCTATGGGCTTATTCCACGTTAATCATCCAGTTGACGCCGAACTGGTCGGTCAGCATGCCGAAACCTTTGGCCCAGAACGTAGGCTGAAAAGGCATGGTGACAGTGCCGCCCTGCGCCAGTTTGTTAAAAATTTCTTTACCTTGCTCCACGCTGCTGGGGTTCAGCGACAGCGAGTAGCCCCGGTGCGCGCCGTTGTCGCCGTCTTCCTGCGGGCAGCCGTCGGAAGCCATCAGCGCGCCGTCGCCAATCAGCAGGTGCGCGTGCATTACCGCCTGCGGGTCTACCTCCGGCATGTCGTCCTGTTTCGCCTCGGCGGGCAGATCTTTATAGCGCATCAGCATTTCCAGCCTGGCGCCCAGTTGCTCGACATAAAAATTAATCGCCTGTTCGCAGTTACCGTTAAAGAACAGATAGGGTTGAATCTGCATGGTATTGCCCTCGGATTATCTTCAGCCCCCACCGCCTGAGGGCGCTGATAAAATGGTTACGCCCGGCAACTGTTGCAGAGCGTGATTGGTTAGTGTAGCGGCTGGCAGGGAGAAGATCGGGCGGGGGATCACGCTCTGCGCATTTGCCATGATTAAACGAAAAAGCGGGACAGTGCATCCCGATTTTCGCTGATTATCTGCGCGATAAGACTTCCTATACTCAACGGCACCTTCACTAAAGGAGTTTATGGTTATGGGAAGTCAATCTCTTGATGGCAAAGTGGTCCTGATCGCCGGCGGGGCGAAGAACCTGGGCGGCCTGGTGGCGCGCGATCTGGCGCAAAACGGCGCGGCGGCGGTCGTGGTGCACTATAACAGCGACAGCAGCCGCCCGGCGGCGGAAGAGACGCTGGCGGCGGTCAAGGCCGCAGGCGCGCAGGCGATCGCCGTACAGGGCGACCTTTCCCGGCCGGACAACGTCGCCCGGCTGTTTGAAGAGGCGGTGAGCGCGTTCGGCAAGGTGGATATCGCGATCAATACCGCCGGGTTGGTGATTAAAAAGCCGATCGCCGAAGTGACCGAGGCGGATTACGACACCAGCTTTGACGTGAATGCCAAGGCGGCGTTCTTCTTTATTCAGCAGGCGGGGAAACATCTGGCGGATAACGGCCGGATTGTCACCATTGTCAGTTCGCTGCTGGCGGCCTATACGCCGTTTTATGCGGTGTATCCCGGCAGTAAGGCGCCGGTAGAGCACTTCACCCGCGCCGCCTCGAAAGAGTTCGGCGAGCGGGGAATCAGCGTCAATGCCATCGGTCCTGGCCCTATGGATACGCCGTTCTTCTACGGGCAAGAAAGCGAGGAAGCGGTAGCCTATCACCGCAGCGCGGCGGCATTGAGCAAGTTCTCCAAAACCGGCCTGACCGATATTGAAGATATTGCGCCGATCGTGAAATTCCTGGTGACCGACGGTTGGTGGATCACCGGGCAAACGCTGTTCGCCAACGGCGGCTATACTACCCGTTAATTGACGATATCGTTCAACCTGGCTGCGGCGTGACGCCGCAGCCGCAGCGTGAGGCGCCGGTGGATAAAATAGGGAGACTGCGGGTATTTATCCAGGTCGCCGAAGTGGGCAGTTTTGTGCGCGCATCGGAAATCATGCTGATGCCGAAAACTACGGTGTCCTCGGCGATCCAACAGTTGGAAAGCGAGATGGGCGCCCGGCTGTTCCACCGCACCACGCGGCGGGTGCAGCTGACCAGCGACGGCGAGCGCCTGCTGGAACGCGCGCGCATGTTGCTGGATGAGATGGCGGCGCTGGATCGGCTTTTTCTGCCGCCGGATGCGTCGATCGGCGGCCGTCTGACGGTGGATGTGCCCAGCCGCATTGCGCGGCGCATCATCGTGCCGGCGCTGCCGGACTTCTTTACCCGTTACCCCGATATTCAACTGTTTCTCAGTTCCAGCGATCGCCATATCGATCTGGTGCAGGAAGGCGTGGACTGCGTTGTGCGGGTCGGCGAGCTGCACGACAGTAGCCTGATCGGCCAGAGCCTGGGGCAACTGGGCATGATCAACTGCGCCAGCCCGGCGTATCTGCAGCGGCAGGGCGTTCCGCTGCGAACCGAACAGCTGACTGCGCATTGGGTGGTGGGCTATGCTCAGCCGAATTTGATGACCGCGAACGTCTGGCAGTGGCGACAGGATGGCGCGGCGCAGGAGAAAGCGCTGCCCAGCCGGGTGACGGTGAATAATGCAGAAAACTACATCGGCTGCTGTCTGGCAGGGATGGGGCTGATTCAAATCCCGCGTTTTGACGTGCAGCACTATCTGGATGCCGGACAGTTGGTGGAAGTCTTACCGCAGGCGCGCGCGCCTGCGATGAATCTTGCGCTGCTGTATCCGCACCGTCGCCAGCGCACGGCGCGTTTCAGCGCCTTTGCGGACTGGTTTAGCCGGCTGATTGCGCCTTTTTGTGAAACGGCGCAATCAGCAAACTAGTAAAGGGACGCTTCGCCTGCGGGGCGCGTCTTGAAACGGCGGTGCAGCCACATGTACTGGTCAGGGGCGAGTAAAACCTGCTCCTCTACCACTTTATTCATGTAGGCGGCCGCTTTGGTGTCGTCATCCAGCGGAAAATTGTCCAGCGGCGGCTGAATAATCAGCTCATAACCTTTGGCGTGCGGCAGACGGCGCGGCACGAAAGGTACGATGGCGGGCCGGCCCATGCGCGCCAGCAGATAGGTGCCGGTGGTGGTGGCGGCGTTCGGCACGGCAAAAAACGGCACAAACACGCTGCTCTGCCGGCCATAGTCATGGTCCGGCGCGTACCAGATGATTTCGCCCTGTTTCAGACAGCGAATCATGCCTTTTACGTCCTTACGGTCGATCATGTATTTGTTGGAGCGCAGGCGGCCCCAGGTCTGTACATACTCCATCAGCTTGTTGTTATGCGGGCGATGCACGCCGATGCCCGGGTTCTGCATGCCGAAGATGCGTGCGCCCAGTTCCAGCGTCAGGAAATGCATGCCGATCAGCAGGACGCCCCTGCCGTTTTCGCGCGCTTTTTGCATATTTTCCAGGCCGCTGACGGCAAACCAGCGGGAAATCCGCCAGTCGGGCCAGAACCAGGCCATGCCGACCTCAAACAGACCCATGCCGACCGACTCAAAGTTGTGGGTCACCAGGGCTTCGCGTTCCGCTGCGGGCATGTCGGGGAAGCACAGTTCCAGATTCCGTCGGGCTATTTTTACCCGACGCGGCATAAAGCGTTTGGCGATTCTGCCGAGCAGATGGCCGAGGCGATAAATAAGCGGGTAGGGGAGAAGAACTAACAAATAGAGTATGCCGAGACCGATCCAAAGCAGCCAGTATCGAGGGCGCAAGAAAGAGCGCTCAAAAGTTGGGCTTAATAACATTTGCTTTCAACTTCCTGCTGTTACGTGTTTTTTCTCAAAGATGGATTTGGTGAATGATAATAATATAATTTGAATCAACCGATCGACTTTTTCCCTTTAATGCCATTGCACGCCTGACGTCAGGGGCGCGTGAATCCGCCCGACGATTCAGATGATGTGAAATAGGTAACGCGCTGATTTTTGACTATAGTAATAAAGTGCAAACGCGTCGTTTCGTTGGGCACCCTGTCGCTGCCGGCGGCGTATGCGGGCGGCGGAGCAGGTGAAACATAAGGCGGAAAGACGCGCTCACACGCGGTGTGATGCGGGGCTTCCAGATTATGTTATGCTAAGGAATTGAAATGTTTGTTAAAAATGACAGTAAAGATCGTGTAGAATCGGCATGCGGCAGCGCCAGAGGGTGCGCATGTGAAGTGCGCGCCTGTGTGAAGGACGCTGTCGATTGTTCTTGTCGTTATGTAAAAGACAACCCGTGGGCTGGGGTTGGCGCCGGCGCCGTTGTTGGACTGGTCGTCGGTTTCCTTTTAGGCAAAAAGTAAATAGGGAGAGTATAAATGGGCATCATTTCTTGGATTATTTTTGGTTTAATCGCCGGTATTCTGGCTAAGTGGATTATGCCGGGCAAAGATGGCGGCGGTTTTATCATGACCATCATCCTGGGTATTATCGGTGCAGTTGTCGGCGGTTGGATCAGTACCTTCTTCGGTATGGGCCGCGTCGATGGCTTTAACCTGGGCAGCTTTGTGGTTGCCGTGATCGGTGCCCTGGTGGTGCTTTTTGTCTACAGAAAGATCAGAAGCTAATCCGGTGCTGATCAATGAGGGTCGCCCACGGCGGCCCTTTTTCGTTTAATTACAGGTGACGATCGCCCGGCGTATGGCCGGCGATCTGAGAAGGGGAATACTATGGGTTTGTTAGATGGCGCATTAGGCAATGTTTTAGGCAACGTGCTGGGTAATGCATTGGGTAATGGCGGTAAAGGCGGGATCGATATCGCGGCCATTCTGCAGTGGGTTGAGCAGCAGGGTGGTTTGCAGGCAATCCTGAACAAACTGCAGCAGGGACAGCTGGGCGATATTGTCGGTTCCTGGCTGGGCAACGGTGAAAACCAGGCCATCAGCGGCGACCACGTTCAGCAGGCGCTGGGCAGCGATGCGATTGCGCAGCTGGCCGCCAAATTGGGCGTTGACAGCAACCAGACGTCTGAAACCGTGGCGCAGCTGCTGCCGACGCTGGCGGATAAAGCCTCGCCAAACGGTGAAGTGAAACAGGACGAACTGGCCAACTACGTCGGTAAACTGTTCAGCTAAGCCTTGATGCCCCGGTTTGCCGGGGCATGTTTCTCTCCTGCCATCCGCGTCTGCGCCGCAGACGGTTTACAGAATTTCCTCGCTTTATACGCAAAATATTCCTTGCACCGCCGCTGGCGGAAACAAGGTCGTTTGTGGCAACCTTTTGGCTGCCGCATAGATGTGTGCGGCAGGTCGGTGCGTAAATCCGCCGACGATTAACTAAAAAAGAGGAACGTTGCGTGACAGGGATTATCTCAATACTGACGTGTTTACTGGCGTTGGTGACTATTGCGCCGATTTCAACGCATCCGGCCTGGTGGGTCCGCGTATGGGATTTCCCCCGTTTGCAGATACTGGCGCTGGCGTTATTGACGCTGTTGCTGAATGTGACGCTGCTGCCCTGGTCATCGCCGTGGGTTTGGGGCCTGGCGGTAGTCAATCTGGCCTGTGTGATTTATCAGGCGCGCTGGATTTATCCTTATACGCCGCTGAGCAAGCCGCAGGTGCTGGATTTTACCGGTTATGAGAAAAAGCCGCGCGTGCGCATACTGGTCGCCAATGTGCTGACGCCGAACCGCCATGCGGAAAAGCTGCTGGCGCTGGCGGCGTCAGAGCGGCCGGACGTGCTGGTGGCGGTGGAAACCGACGGCTGGTGGGAGCAACAGCTGGCGCCGCTGGAACAGGATTATCCCTATACGCTGAAATGCCCGCAGGACAACCTATACGGCATGCACGTCTATTCGCGCCTGCCGCTTGTCGACGCAGAGATTCAGTATCTGGTGGATAAGGAGATTCCGTCGATGCATATGCTGGTACAACTGGATAACGGGCCGCAGGTGCGCTTGCACTGCGTACACCCGATGCCGCCCAGCCCGACGGAGAATGATGAATCGGAAGACCGCGATGCAGAACTGGTGCTGGTGGGAAAAAGCGTGGTCGATGCCAAAACGCCGGTGATCGTCACCGGCGATCTGAACGATGTCGCCTGGTCCACCACCACGCGGTTATTCCTGAAAATCAGTGGGCTGCTTGATCCGCGCCGCGGTCGCGGCATGTACAGCACCTTCCATGCCGGCTATCCGTTTTTACGCTGGCCGCTGGACCACGTTTTTCACAGCGATGATTTTGTGCTGGGCAGCCTGCGTCGCCTGCCCTCGATTGGCTCTGACCACTTCCCGATCATGGCCGAACTGGTGTACTCGCCGAAGAAGGGCGCACAGCAAGAGAGCCTGCAGCGGGAGAGCGAGGATGAGGCGCTGGCTCAGGAGAAACTGGCCAGCACCGACGCCACGCCGGCGGACGTCCACGCCCCCGGCGCCTGATGCCTTGCCCCACCTCAGGGCGGGGCAAGGGTTATAGGGTGAGCATAATCTTGCCGATGTGCGCGCTGGATTCCATTAGCCGGTGCGCTTCGTCCGCCTGCGCCAGCGGGAAGGTCTGAAAGATTTGCGGTTTGATGGCGCCGCGCTCCAGCAGCGGCCAGACTTTTTGCTGCAGGTCGGCGGCGATTTGCGCTTTATCCTGCACGCTGCGCGCGCGTAAGGTGGAGCCGGTATGCGTCAGGCGCTTCAGCAGCAGCGGCATCAGGTTGAGCTCTTTCACCACGCCGTTTTGGGTGCCGATTTGCACAATGCGCCCCTCCATCGCCGCCGCCTGATAGTTTTTCGCCAGGTACTCTCCGGCGATCAGATCGACAATCACGTTGGCGCCCTTACCGTTGGTCGCTTTCATCGTCTGTTCGACGAAGTCTTCCGTGCGGTAGTTGATCGCCACATCGGCGCCGAGCGCCAGGCTGGCCGCCCGTTTTTCTTCTGAACCGACGGTGGTGATCACATGGGCGCAAAACGCTTTGGCCAGCAGGGTGGCGACCGTGCCGATCCCGGAAGTGCCGCCGTGGAGCAGAACAGTTTCACCGGCCTGCAGGTGGCCGCGCTGAAAGACGTTCACCCAGACGGTGAAGAAGGTCTCCGGAATGGCAGCGGCTTCAGCCATGCTGAAGCCTTTGGGAACCGGCAGCGCATTGCTTTCATGCACCTTGCAGTATTCGGCATAGCCGCCGCCGGCGATCAGGGCGCAGACGCTGTCGCCGAGCGCATAGTGCTGGACGCCCTCGCCGACGGCGACCACTTCCCCGGCGATTTCCAATCCCGGGATATCGGATGCGCCCGGCGGCGGCGCATAGTGTCCACGCCGCTGCAGCACATCCGGGCGGTTAACCCCTGCGGCGGCAACCTTCACCAGTATTTCGCCCTGCGCCAGCACAGGCAGCGGGCGCTGGGCGGGCTGCAGCATTTCCGGGCCGCCGGCGGCGGTAATCTCAATAACGCGCATCTGCTCGGGCAGGTGTGTGACGGTCATGCGGTTCTCCTTATTGAATGGGGTGACGCTACTCTCTCAGTGTAGATAAGCGTTACGTTACATCATGATAAGAATGTTACCGCAAGCCGGCGCGGTGGATGTAGAAGAAAGGGCGATGGACGCCTGAGGCGAGGAAAGCGCCGCCGGAAGGCGGCGTAGGATTAATCATTGGGAGGAATGCGGAATCCTTTCAATGAAACAACGAAGTGTTCTTTTCCCTTGGTGATTTTGGCGCCGCGATCGCACCATAAACTGGCGAGCTGAAAGAAATCATCGCTGCCGATATCGTACGCCAGCTCAATTTTTTTCGCCGTGCCGGAGCGGATTAACGTTTCCGCCTGCTGATGGTTAACTGCTTTTATTGTAGCCATAGACGATCCCTGGAATAAACCGATAAGGATAGGGCGCTCACTATAATATGGCTTTATTGTGACGACGGTGTGACGGTAATGTTACCGTCGGCGGGGGAGGCAAACCGGGGCGTTTCCCCGGTTATTCATCGATTAACGGTCGTTTGGACGCACCAAACTGCTTTTTCTAACGTTTTTGAAGTGTTTATACATCGCAAAGCCTGAGACGCCAGCCAAACCGGCCAAGAGTAGTAAGTATTCAGTCGCCATAACGTGACCTCGGTAAAGTGCCCTGGAAGGGGCATATTTGTGACGGAAGTCACTCTGAACAGCAATGAGAAGATTCCTGAAGCGCGGGGCCGGGATACGGGGATAAAAAAAAGCGCCTATAGGGAGGCGCATAAAATTTACAACACAGCTTGTAGTGTCCATCACCAGGAGGAGTGGTGAACTTATTATTATTTTATGGTCTTGTTCGGTGAGACGATATAGGGATAACTCTGAAAGCAGTCGTCGGCAATATATCTGTAAAAATAACGAACAGTGCGCTAAAAACGCGCATAAGGCGTGAAATATGAACAAATGATGTTCTTTGGCGTCGTCAATGACGAAAAGAGTTGCTATTAAATGCCCATCGTGCGTTAATGCAGTTGGCCTGTGGTACAGACCTATTTATGCACGACATTTTGAGTAAAGTAGTTCAATTTTAGAGCGTTATCCCTGATAGCCTTCTTTGACGAATTTCCTTTCCGGTGCCTCCATAAGTAACTGATAACCGGCTATTTAACGCTGCCGATGGCGGCTAACATATTTTATTAAAGGAAATCGACATGTCCAACATGATCAAAGGTCAAGTGAAGTGGTTCAACGAGTCTAAAGGTTTTGGTTTCATCACTCCTGCAGACGGCAGCAAAGACGTGTTCGTACACTTCTCTGCAATCCAGGGTAACGGCTTCAAAACTCTGGCTGAAGGCCAGGACGTTCAGTTCTCTATCGAGAACGGCGCTAAAGGTCCATCTGCGGCTAACGTTACCGCTATCTAATCGGCATCCACGCTGATTAACTAAAAACCCGCCAAGGCGGGTTTTTTTGTGTTTGGTGGAAAAGATTTTTTGTTGGATGATGAGCACCTCTCTAGTGGCGCTTCGCATAACCAATCGATCGCCTGCAGGCCAAGCCTGTAAACTTGGGAAGTCGAATCCAACCCCTGCTTCACCGTGGTTACTCGGTATACTCACTGCGATAAATTTCGACACTCACTAAATTTAATTCCGTTGATTGATAAAAAGATACGACATCTTTGCTGTGTGGAGAGCGCCAGCATTCAGCTTCTGTCTGGCATTGCTTCTGTGGCTCATAACCTTCAGAAGTCAGGTAGTCGCGAATCTTGCTGGTATCGGTTGTGCCGTTGAACTGTATACCAAATACAAACGCCTGCGGACCACTGATATTGCTATAATTAAACTCATAATTTTTTGAAATTTTTGGTATTTTTTTTAGCAGGTCCGGTGTGTAATATTCATACTCCCGCGTATCTTGTTCGGTATAGTGGGCGCTGCTGGCAAATTCCATCTTCACGTATGGCAAGACCGCTGTCAGTACCATACCGGCGGCTAATATTACGCCCATCGCTACAGCTACACTTTTTCTCACAGACCACTCCTGTTGTTGTCGGCACCTAAAACTATAAAGGTTTTATCATGCTGGGGAAGCATCACGTTCCCAGACTGAAAATCGCTATAAGGAACGACCGTACGCATAAACGAGGGAAGAACGCTTTTATACGGTTTAGCGTTAGGGAATTTTTCTGGATCGGGGAACAGGAGGGGCAGAAACGTCTTGTTTTTCCAATTGCCGATTTTGCCATAATGATCCCAGCGCCTTAGGGCTTTTGCTTTACTGACTGGACGTAACAGGTGGAAAGGGTTATGGACAGATACTACGCGATAAAACCCTAACAGGTCAGAGACCAGATCTTCACCACTGAATCCGCTGTCGGTCACCAGATTATTAGGAAATGAGCTTTGGAACGACTCAAATCTTAATGCCATCGACATCATCATCGCCAGAGCGATGCTTTTCTGTTCATAATCGTGGCGGCCATGTTTGACCTGCCACGTCATTACCTTCCCTGAGCGAACAAGGCCCCATCGTGATGTCATGCCCTGAGAATACGTGACATCGTAAAACTCTTTCCCCGATGCTTCTCCTTGCGCAATTTTATTCAGGAGATAACGAATATCTGTACCTTGTGCATGTCCAAGATCCACCCATCCAAGTACTTCCGTATAAACTAAGCCTCTATTTTGGAAAGGGGCTTGCGAACCATCAATGATGTCTGACCTTTTGCTCATCCTTGGCATCCTTTTATTCCATTGTACGTTCAATGTAACCGGATGGAATGGTGCTTATCAATTCCCTCACATCTCAATTTTATACGACGACATCACAATTTTTTGACTGCACCGTAGCAACATATCTGCTGCCTGTATATCTGCACCAGTATGTATCCGTTGCGCTACGATAATCATTTAAGGTGTTGTAGAACTATTTGTTTTTATTATGATTAATGTGGGCGTTGCCGGGTTTGAAAATGAGATTTGCCGATGAAAAAAAGCCCGCCGGTGCCGGCGGGCAAAAGTTCCTTGTTACTTCTTCATTTGCAGGCACCTCTCTGGGGGGAGATACCGTGATACAGACTACCTGCCGGCGGTGTAAGATTCTGCTGGCAGAGTGTTAAGAATGCGAAAAGTCACGGCGACAGATAAAATAGTGGCCGGATGCCAGGCAGTGGCGCACGGTGTTATACACTGAGAGCAACGAATGAGGAGAGTTAGCGATGAAAGTCAACGATGCGGTAACGGTGAAGACCGACGGCGGCCCACGGCGCGAGGGAACCATTCTGGCGGTGGAAGTTTTTAATGAGGGGACGATGTATCTGGTGGCGCTGGAGGATTACCCGGCTGGCGTGTGGTTCTTCAATGAAATCGACAGCCGTGACGGCACCTTCGTTGAGCCGCGCAATCCGGAAAAATATTAGCTGCGCTGACCAGTTGTGCTGGCCGGAAAGTAGTTTTGTCGGTTATTTTCACTCTGCGTAATGATAACTTGCGTATCCGTATGTCAGCACAGGCGGCGATAAAAATGAATAACCCGCTGCGGCAAAAAATGTCGCAGTCAGGCGTTTCATATTTAGTGGCGAAATACGTTGCTATACGTAATCTGATGGTTATTTAAACCTGCTTATCGCCGATTGTTGCGGTGATATTCTCGCCATTAGCGGCTATTAACAAATATTCCGCTGGTCAGCGTATCGGTTAAACGCACCACGTGATAGATGATCTGTTTATTATGCGTTTTAATCTTGCGCTTGATATTCCCTTTATGAGAAGAGACCGTTTTTGCTTTAATTTGCATCTGGTCGGAGATCTGGATTGTACCTTGCCCAGACATCCACATACGCAACATATTCGATTCGGTTTGGCTTAGCGTGACCGGCGTTTGATCGAGAGCGGTTTTTTCAGAGCGGGTTGCCGGCTTGCGTTCCAGGTAGTGGCTCAACAGCTGGTTCATCGTCTCCGGTTTGATGGATTTTGACGAGATGATGACATTTTTACGAACATATAAGTAATCGTCAAAATGCACATTGGTGATGGCCATAAAGATGAAGAACAGCGTATCCGGATGTAGTGAGATCACCCGTTTAATGCGTTCCGTTGCGTTGCTCTCATGGATGAAACAGTCTTCGTTAATAAATACCAGACTGGGTTTCAAACGTGTGCACTTTTCGTGCAGATTATCAATGTCGGTCGCGGCGTTTATTTGCCGTTTTTTCACACCGTTCGATGTCAGGTAATCCGTTAGACCCAATCGCGTATAGCTGCATGAGTCCATGATGATCGTTGGCATAGTTGCACCCCCACTTAAATCCGTTTTACCGCGGTAATAATGAGAAAAAGCCTGAAAGCCAAAAAGGCAAAAAAATCAAAATATCACTAATTAAGAATGTTCTACCAACAAAAGCGAAACGGCTCAATGATATTTTCTGACTAACCTTATCAAACAGATGAATTCATAAGTTTGGCTTAAGTCAGCACAAGGCTTCACCAATGCCTCCAGAGCACCACACATGCTCTACAGCCTAAGGCATCTTAAGCACCGCTCGCCTGTTCATTGAGTCTGTTTATCATGTCACGATTTTAAATTTCAGATTGCTAGGAAAATTCTTAAAAAAAATTCATGTGTTGTTTTTTTGACTGATAACCGTCCATTTTTTATGCGCATTTTGCCTTCCCGATCGTTGTTTGTAGGGGAAAATTCCTATAATTCACTATGTTAGCATGGCTCATCGTATTGTTGAGAATGGTAATCTTTTCATTTTGTATCATTGCGCTTCTTTGCTTGTCACATTTTTTTAATATTTTCGGTGTATTTTTCGTTCCGCAATGCGATATGGAACAAAGAATTAGCGCTTTGTTGATGATTCGTTAATGGAAAAGTGACGAGGGAATACCTACCTATTGGTTTTTCTGAACTATTGCCGGCGAAATTTTCTGCGTAGCGCTTGCGTCCTATGGGCGTTCCGCTTAGTTTGCTTGAGCTAACCAATTTACTGGGAGAGGTCAACGACGATGGGGAATAACCTGTTTGGTCAATGTGTCGGCGATGCGTTACCCGCGTGGCAGCCAGCCGGAGAACCGGGAGCACAGACGCTGTCCGGGCGTTTTTGCCGGCTGGAGCCGCTGGATATCCAGCGCGATGCCGCAGCGCTGTTTCAAGCCTATCAACTGGCTGAAGATGGGCGCGACTGGACTTACCTTCCCTATGAACGTCCGCAAACGCCGGATGAATTTACCCGTTATCTGCAAAGCCAGGCTCAGGCCGGCGATCGAAAAACCATGACGGTGATCGATCAGCGCAGCGGCAGAGCGCTTGGCACCTGCGCTTTTATGCGTATTGACCGGGCCAATGGCGTGGTTGAACTGGGCATGATCAACTGGTCGCCGCGGATGCAGCGCCAGGCGAGCGGCAGCGAAGCGATTTTTCTGATGCTGCGTCACGTCTTTGACGATCTGGGCTATCGCCGCTGCGAGTGGAAATGCGACCAGCTTAATGCGCCGTCGCGTGCGGCGGCACTACGCTTTGGCTTTAGCTTGGAAGGCACCTTCCGCCAGGCCGTGGTGGTTAAGGGGCGCAACCGGGATACCGACTGGCTGTCAATGCTGGACCATGAGTGGCCGCAGCGTCGTGCTGCCTTTAACGCCTGGCTCGCTGCCGGCAACATTGACGATGATGGCCGGCAAAGGCAGCGGCTGCAGGCGTTTTCCACGTGGCATGCAGACCATTCTGCCGTAGTCAGTTCGCTGTAAACCGGCATGCCCGCAACGAATCCAGCGCCAGTGCGATATCGCTTTCTTCGGTCATCCAGTTAACCAGCGCGGCGCGGATCGCCGGCTGGCCCTGATAGTGGGTGGCGGTACAGCGTATAATGCCGTGCCGATCGAGCCGCGCCAAAAAGTTATCGCGCTCCGCTTCTGCGTCGCTGCTGATTCCCGTCAGTGCGAAACACACCACGTTAAGGTTGACCGGCGCCAGCAGACAGAATCCCTCACTGGCCGTCAGGCCATCGCCCAACTGTTTAGCCAGCAAGATATTGCGTTCAACCATATCGCGTATACCATCGCGGCCATAGGCTTTCAGCGCCATCCACAGCGGCAGCGCGCGAAAGCGCCTTGAGTTTTCGGGCGTCAGGTGCAGGTAATGATCCGGGCGCAGGGCCGGCGCTTCCATATAAGCCGACACGTTCTGGAACACCTGCATCTGCAACGCCAAATGACGGGTAAACTGGATGGCGCTGTCATAGGGCACGTTCAGCCATTTATGGGCATCGACGGTGATGGAATCCGCCTGTTGCCAGCCTTCCAGTAATGGGGCGTAGGCGGGGGAGCAGGCGGCGACGCCGCCGAATGCCGCATCGACATGCAACCAGAACCCGTAGCGTTCGCGCAGCGCCAGCAGACGGGAAATATTGTCGAACGCCGTGGTATTCACCGTACCGGCGCTGGCCAGTACGATGGTCGGCGTGGCCGGGTGTGCGGCCAGATGGCGCGCCAGCGCATCGGGGTCGATGGCTTCCGAATCCGGCAGGGGGGCGATAGGCACCAGAGCATCACGGCCGATGCCCAGCATGCCGAGCGCTTTCTCACTGCTGGAGTGGGGGCTGGCGGCCAACACCTGCACCGCGCCCAGCGCCGCCACGCCCTGCTGCGCCACGTTGATGCCGCGCTGGGCGCCCAGCCATTGGCGGCCAATCGCCAGTCCGCAAAAATTGGCCATCGTTGCGCCGCTGACCAGGCTGCCGCTGAATGTCTTCGGCAGGCCGAGTAAACTTTTTAGCTGTTCAATCGCTGCCAGCTCGATGGCGGCGGCTACCGTGTCATGGCTGAGCAGGCTGTTTTGGTCGAAAACGCTAACCAGCCAGTCGCCGGCCAGCGCGGCGGGCGTGGCGCCGCCGGTGACAAAACCAAAGTAACGTGGTCCGGCGCTGGCGGAAAGGCCGTCGGCATAATGTTGCCAAAAGTGCTCCAGCGCAGCCTGGGCGCCTACGCCCTCTGCAGATAAGCGATCGTCGCCGGGCTTGAGTTGCTGCGCTGCCGCCGGCGGGCAGACGGGGCGTTCATTCAGGCCGGCCAGAAAGGTTTCTGCCAGCCGGCGGGTGTGATCAAGGATCAGTGGAAAGCGGGTTAAATCTTGTTGCAGCGTTGGGTGCATTATCGGCTCCGGGTCAGAGTGGAGAGTGTTAAGCGTAGAGTAAACAGGTTGTCAGCCGGTGAAAATCGAGAAAGAATGACGCTTTTGGATAGAAAGGCTAACCAGTGAAATTTGACCGCTTGCCTCTGCAGTGTTTGCCGACCTTTATTATCGCCGCGCAGTTGGAAAATTTGCGCGCTGCGGCGCTACAGGTTCATCTGACGCATGGGGCCGTCAGTCAGCAGATTCGGCAGCTGGAACAGGCGCTGGGATACCGGTTATTTGAACGTCGCGGTCGCGGCGTACGCCTAAACGGTGCCGGTCGCGAGCTGTTGGCGGCCGCAGAGCCGGCGATGCAAGCGCTAGAGCAAGGGGTCTTGCGGGCGCGCGCCGTTGCTGCCGGTCAGGGGTTGCGCATCAGCGTATTGCCGTCATTTGCCCATTATTGGCTGCTGCCGCGTCTGCCCGCGTTTCAGGCGGCGCATCCGGATATCGTGTTGGATATTGACGCCTCCCTGACGGTGCAGGATTTGGCCCACCAAGGATTTGACGCGGCGGTTCGCATCGGCGCTGGCGAATGGCGCGGCGTGCAGGCGCAGCGGATTGCTGATGGTGACGTTATTCCGGTTGCGGCTCCTGACCTGGCGCAGCGCTGGCAAGCGGCGCTGTTGCAAGGTGGCGAAGAACTGCCGTTACTGGAGCATGATGTGACGCCGTGGCGTACATGGTTTCAGGCAAGGGGAAGGGAGGCGTGCGGGCAAACGCTGGCGCTGTTCAATGATGCGGGGCTGCTGCTGCGCGCCGCAGAGCAGGGATTTGGTATTGCATTGGTGAAGACCCTGCTGGCCAGGGATATGCTTGCCGCCGGCAGGCTGGTTGCGTTGGCTGATGCCTGGCGGCCGGAAGGCGTCGATTACTACCTGGTCTGGCCGCAGGCCAATGATAACCCTGCCGTGCAACGGCTGCTGGCGTGGCTGCAGCAACAGCTGTGACGGCCGTTTCCGGCAGATTATCGGCGCCGGTAATTATTTCGCCGTCAGGTTGACGCTTCGTTTAATAAAACCTGCTTTACTTAATAATTCCGCATTATTATACTTCGTGCAAAATCTATCAGGAGAAATTAATTGGACAGTTTTAGTTGCGATAAAATAAACAAGGCAAGCTGAACTATCTTCTTCTGATATGTTGCTTGCCGACTTTGGCGGGCAGCATCTTCCCAGTATTCCTGCGTTGTGCATTCCCGAATAATAACGCCGTATCCACCGCCTGCGCGTCGTGGATGATTGAATTCGGATATCGATATGGCACTTTTCCGCTTCAGCCTGTTCCCTCCAGGCCTCCTTTCGCACCTGCGCTGAGCATCGCTCGGCGTGCGTCCGGCCATGCTCTGCGCAGCCCGGCCGGTTCATTCTGATCAATGTGCTTCACCCGCTGGGTGATAAGGAGGCGTCATGGACGATCATCCCGGATTTTTATTGTCTGCATTACCGGCGGAATAACATTCACGTCGGGTAAGTCTTATTAAATAAAATTCTTTCTGCGTAACGTCGTTAATTTATTTTCGGCGGAGGAACCCTTGTGCGCAGAATAAAAATAAGAGCATAGCATTATGACTTATTTCAGCAACAAAACTCATCGCCGTCCGCAGGGGCATGAGTCGTATGCCATCGCGCAAGAGGCGACAAACAGCATTGACCAGACGCTGGCGCAGCTTAACTGTAATCGTCTTGGTTTGACGCAGGACGATGCGCAGGAGCGGCTCGCCTATTACGGGGCAAATCAGGTCGCTCATGAAAAAGCGCCGCATGCGCTGTGGCAGTTGGTCAGCGCTTTCAATAACCCGTTTATTTTTGTGCTGATGGTGTTGGCGGCGATCAGTTTCTTTACCGACTACTGGCTACCGGCCCAGCAGGGTGACGAAACCGATCTGACCGGTGTCAGCATCATCTTGATTATGGTGGCGCTGAGCGGTTTGCTGCGCTTCTGGCAAGAGTACCGCACCAATAAAGCGGCGGAGGCGCTGAAAAGTATGGTGCGCACCACCGCGACGGTGCTGCGGCGCAGCAGCTTCAGCGCCCAATCGCTGGTGGTGGAAATTCCGCTGCGTGAGCTGGTGCCGGGGGATATTATCCAGCTGTCGGCCGGCGATATGGTGCCGGCGGACGTGCGGCTGCTCAGCTCGCGCGATCTGTTTATCAGCCAGGCTATTCTGACGGGGGAAGCGATTCCGATTGAAAAATATGACACGCTGGGAAGCGTCAGCCAGAAGTCCTGCGATGCCGAGGCCGCCAGCGAAAGCGAGCTGCTTGAGATGGCCAATGTTTGCCTGATGGGCACCAACGTCGCCAGCGGCACCGCCAGCGCGGTGGTGGTGGCCACCGGCGGACAAACCTATTTTGGTTCGCTGGCAAAATCGATCGTCGGCAGCCGGGCGCAGACGGCGTTTGATCGTGGGGTCAACAGCGTCAGCTGGCTGCTGATCCGCTTTATGCTGGTGATGGTGCCGGTAGTGCTGCTGATTAACGGTTTTACCAAGGGCGACTGGGGGGAGGCGGCGCTGTTTGCGCTGGCGGTCGCCGTCGGCCTGACGCCGGAAATGTTGCCGATGATTGTCAGCTCCAACCTGGCAAAAGGCGCTATTGCCATGTCACGGCGTAAGGTGGTGGTTAAACGGCTTAACGCCATCCAGAACTTTGGCGCGATGGACGTGCTGTGTACCGATAAAACCGGCACCTTGACGCAGGATCGCATCATTCTCGAGCATCACCTGGACGCCAGCGGCGCTTCGGATAGCCAGGTGCTGCATCTGGCCTGGCTGAACAGCTTTCACCAGAGCGGCATGAAGAACCTGATGGATCAGGCAATCGTGCGTTTTGGCCGCGGTAAGACGGGCATAGAGGCCCTGGGGCGTTACAGCAAGGTGGACGAACTGCCGTTTGATTTTATCCGCCGCCGCCTGTCGATCGTGGTGCAGGACGAACGGCAGCAACAGTTGCTGATCTGCAAAGGGGCGGTGGAGGAGATGCTTGCTATCGCCAGCCATGTGCAGGAGGGCGACTGCCGGGTTACGTTGGATGAGACGCGTCGTGCGGCGCTGCTGGCGCTGGCCAATCAATATAATGAGGACGGCTTCCGCGTGCTGCTGCTGGCGACGCGCGAACTGGGCGTACAGGGCTGCACGCTGCCGCTCAGCGTGGAGGATGAGCGCGATCTGGTGATCCGGGGGCTGCTGACATTCCTGGATCCGCCGAAAGAAAGCGCGCAGGCGGCGATCGGCGCGCTGCAGGAACATGGCGTGGCGGTGAAGGTGCTGACCGGCGATAACCCAGTGATTACCTGCAAAATCTGTCGCGATGTCGGGCTGGAGCCGGGGGTGCCGCTTTCCGGGCCGCAAATCGAGCTGATGGACGATCGTCAGCTGGCGCAGGAGGTGGAGCTGCGCACCGTGTTCACCAAGCTGACGCCGCTGCAAAAGTCCCGCGTACTGAAAATGCTGCAGGCGAATGGCCACACCGTCGGTTTTCTCGGCGACGGCATCAATGACGCCCCGGCGCTGCGCGATGCCGACGTGGGTATTTCGGTAGACAGCGGCACCGATATTGCCAAGGAGTCGGCGGATATCATCCTGTTGGAAAAAGACCTGATGGTGTTGGAGGAAGGGGTCATCAAGGGGCGCGAGACTTTTGGCAATATCATCAAATATCTGAATATGACTGCCAGCTCCAACTTCGGCAATGTGTTCTCGGTACTGGTCGCCAGCGCGTTTATCCCGTTCCTGCCGATGTTGGCGATTCATCTGCTGATTCAGAACCTGATGTATGACATCTCACAGCTGTCGCTACCGTGGGACAAAATGGATAAGGAGTTTCTGCGTAAGCCGCGCAAATGGGATGCCAAAAATATCGGACGCTTTATGATCTGGATTGGCCCGACGTCGTCGATTTTTGATATGACCACCTATGCGCTGATGTGGTTTGTGTTTGCCGCCAACAGCGTTGAGCATCAGGCGCTGTTCCAGTCGGGCTGGTTTATTGAAGGGCTGCTGTCGCAAACGCTGGTGGTGCATATGCTGCGTACCCAGAAGATTCCGTTTATCCAGAGTACGGCGGCACTGCCGGTGCTGCTGATGACCGGGCTGATCATGGCGATTGGCATCTATATTCCGTTCTCGCCGCTCGGCGCCTGGGTGGGGTTGCAGCCGTTACCGTGGGAGTATTTCCCGTGGCTGGCGGCGACGCTGGTCAGCTACTGCGTGGTCGCGCAGCTGATGAAGCGCTTCTATATCCGCCGGTTTGGCGTCTGGCTGTAAGCGGCGGTCGGTTACCATAACAGGGTAATCAGCAGCCCCAGCATAATCGTCAGGGTGAAAGAAAACAGCGTACCGAGCATCACATACTCGGTACGCATTTTATCGTCGCTCTGTCGCAGATCGCCAAAGCGGAAAATAGATTTGGCCGCCAGCAGAAAGCCAATGGCCGGAATATGCCCCAGCAGCACAAAGGTCAGGATCAGCGTTCTTTCCAGATAGCCGATCTGTTTGCCGGCGCGCAGCAAAGAATCGTTGTCCGTCTTGGCGTTCGGCTGCATCTGCGGCGTCCAGCTTGCCAGCAACTGCCCGATCAGCAGCCCCATCGGCATATAAATCAGCCCGTATCCCAGCGCCGCCAGGCCGACGCGCCAGCCGTCGAAACGCTGCCATAACGCCTCGAACAGCGTAGCGACATGCGGCACGATTGCCAGCCACAGCAGAATAATCACCAGCAGATGCAGGCCCTGATCCAGCAGGAAGCTTGCCGCCGGCTTCATCGGCACCATCAGCGTCACCTTGGCCAGATCAATCACGTAGTGACTGATGCCGACCACCAGCAGCGCCAGCAGCACATCCGCCGACGAGACGCCGCCGTGCAGCAGACCGAAGCCGGCAACGGCCCAGGCCGCCACGACGCCGTGCAGCAGGGCGTGCAGCAGTAAAAAACGCGACCGGTGGCGGTATTGAGCCTTATCCTGCACCCAGGCGCGCGGTTGCAAAGGGAAGTCCGCCAGCAGATGGAGCACCAGCAGCCAGATCAACAGTGGCGCATAGGTTAAAGCCATACTTAAATGATCCTGTTAATTGCATCAATGAACCGGATAATTTCATCATAGGCCGCGCGTTTGAGCGTTGCGGAGACGGTTGACGCTGCCTTGCGCACCGCGGCGGCCGCTTGCGCGTTGGTCGTTGTCAGCATGCGTGCCTGGACGACCTGCGCTTCTGCCTGTGACAAACGGCTGAGGGTATGATCTAGCATCGGTAGCAGATCGCTGACAATGGCATTGGCGCGTTCATTGTCAATTTTCAGAGCCAGCCTGCAATTTTTTGTCATCAGGTCCAGCGCGTTGCCGGAATTGAGGAAGGCGCTGCCGTAACCGTCGCCCCGGCCCCGGCGTTTGCCCAGGCCGACGGCGATGCGCGCGTCCCAGAGCGCGGCATCATGTTGCGCTTTTAAGGCGGTACGCAGGTAGACGGCCAGCCACAGGCCGGACTCGGGCTGGCCCACGGCCTGAAAGGCGTCGCCGCGAAAAATTTCAAACTGCGTCAGCAGGCCGGCCTGTTGAAGCGCCGTGAGTTCGGTGCGTAACTGCGCGATGTAACGTGGGGTGTCAACACGTCGTGAGTTGACGAGATCGCCGGTGATAACGCTGATTTGCGCTTTCATAGTAGGCTGTCCAGAAAACGAACGGACATTTAAATTCGCATCTGAAGGCGAATTTGTCAATTATTCGTACTCAGATACGAATTCTTATAATATTCGTATCCAGAGACGAATTTTATGTATGGGAAATATGAGTAAATCCAGGCGTACCAAGGTTCAGAAGCTTTTCATCATCACTTCACGCGGCTGTTCTGCGCCATACTTGAGCAGATGTTCGAATGACTTTTCCGTCTGCTTAAGCTGCTGCAGGAATGCCTGCGGCGAGAGATCGTGCTGTTTGCCGCTCATATAGGCTAATGCCAATTCTTTGGCCTGATAACGTGAAAAATTGTACATGGCGCCCCCCTTGGCGATGTCTGGTTGTCAGTGCGGCGATTGTAGAGTGCTGCTTAGAACATGAACAGCGGCTTTACCGTATCGATTCGATAGCTGAAACTTTCACGATGTGCGGCGCGGCCGCTCAATAACATATGAATTTCCATATATGTCGTTGACAGCGTGTCGTGCAGGGTTAAGATTGGCCGGGCAATGGGATAAGGAGCCTGCGGAATGATGCTGACGCCATTACAACTGTTTAAAAACCTGTCGGACGAAACCCGACTGACGATGGTGCTGCTGTTGCGGCAGGCTGAAGAGCTGTGCGTGTGTGAACTGGCGGCGGTTTTAACGCTGCCGCAGCCTAAAATCTCCCGTCATCTGGCGATGCTGCGCGCAAGCGGCCTGCTACTGGACCGCCGTGAGGGCAAGTGGGTCTATTACCGGCTTTCGCCGCATATGCCGGCCTGGGCGGCGGGCATTATCGAGCAGGCTTACCTTAGTCAGCAGGAGCAGGTGAGCAATCTGGCAAAACGCGCCGCCGCGGACGGGCGGACGGTGTGCCGCTAACGTAAAAATTTTAACTTTTCATATTTGAAATTTCGAATATGAAATCCAAGAGACAAGGAGTACGTATGTGGCTGGCGGGCGCGATTTTTATCCTGACCATCGTATTGGTTATCTGGCAGCCGCGGGGGCTGGGCATCGGCTGGAGCGCCTCGTTGGGCGCCGTTCTGGCGCTGCTGAGCGGGGTGGTGCAGCTTGGCGATATTCCGGTGGTGTGGCACATCGTCTGGAATGCTACCGCCACCTTTATCGCGGTGATTATCATCAGCCTGCTGCTGGATGAGTCCGGCTTTTTTGAGTGGGCGGCGCTGCACGTTGCGCGTTGGGGTAAAGGACAAGGGCGGCGGCTGTTCAGCTATATCGTGCTGCTGGGGGCTACGGTGGCGGCGCTGTTCGCCAATGACGGCGCGGCGCTGATCCTGACGCCGATAGTGATTGCCATGCTGCTGGCGCTGGGGTTTGGTCCGGCGGCGACGCTGGCGTTTGTCATGGCCGCCGGCTTTATTGCCGACACGGCCAGCCTGCCGCTGGTGGTTTCCAATCTGGTGAACATCGTCTCGGCAGACTTCTTCCAGCTTGGTTTTAATGACTATGCGGCGGTGATGGTGCCGGTGAATATCGCCGCCATTATCGCCACGCTGGCGATGCTGCACCTGTTTTTCCGCAAGGATATTCCGGCCCGTTACGATGTGGCGCTGCTGAAGGCGCCGCATGAGGCCATTCGCGATGTGTCGACTTTCCGCGCCGGCTGGGGCGTATTGCTGCTGTTGCTGGTCGGTTTTTTTGTGCTGGAGCCGCTGGGCGTGCCGGTCAGTCTGGTGGCGGCGGTGAGCGCGCTGGTGCTGTTGCTGGTGGCGAAAAGCGGCCGGACGATCGCTATCGGCAAGGTGCTGCGTGGCGCGCCGTGGCAGATTGTGATTTTCTCGCTGGGGATGTATCTGGTGGTATACGGCTTGCGCAACGCCGGGCTGACCGATCTGCTGTCGGCAGTGCTGAACCGCCTGGCGGAACAGGGGCTGTGGGCGGCGACGTTGGGCACCGGTTTTATCACCGCTTTCCTGTCTTCGGTGATGAACAATATGCCGACGGTGCTGATCGGCGCGCTGTCGATTGACGGCAGCAGCGCTGGCGGCGTGATTAAAGAGGCGATGATCTACGCCAACGTGATCGGCAGCGATCTGGGGCCGAAGATTACGCCGATTGGCAGCCTGGCGACGCTGCTCTGGCTGCATGTGCTGGCGCGCAAGAATATCAATATCACCTGGGGTTACTATTTCCGCGTAGGTATTGTCATGACGCTGCCGGTGTTATTCGTGACCTTAGCCGCCCTGGCGCTGCGTTTGTCGGTCTCATCGTAAAAAGGGGCAACCATGAAAACGATTACTATCTACCATAATCCGGCCTGCGGCACGTCGCGCAATACGCTGGCGCTGATCCGCAACAGCGGCGTCGAACCGACGATCGTACTGTATCTGGAAACACCGCCGAGCCGTGACGAACTGTGCCGGCTGATTGCCGATATGGGCATCCCGGTGCGGGCATTGCTGCGCAAGAACGTCGAGCCGTATGAACGGCTGCAACTGGCGCAGACGCACTGGCGTGATGAACAGCTGATCGATGTTATGCTGCAGCAGCCGATACTGATTAACCGGCCGATCGTGGTGACGTCGCTCGGCACCCGGCTGTGCCGGCCGTCGGAGGTGGTGCTGGATATCTTACCGGACGCACAGCAAGGCGAGTTTATCAAGGAAGACGGAGAAAGGGTGGTTGATGAGCACGGGCGGCGGCGGCGTTAGAGCGGGACGGCAGAGCGGAGGCCCGCTCTGCCGGGTCTGTCAGCCTAAATCGCCGCCGGCCACCGGCAGCACGGTGCCGTTAATATAGCTGGCCGCGTCGCTGGCAAGGAATAAAATGGCGGCGGCCTGTTCGTTTACCGTGCCGTAGCGGTGCATCAGGCTGCTGTTTAGGGTCTGATCGACCACCTGCTGATACCACGCCTCCTCCTGCGGTGTCGGCGTGTCCCGGTTGCGCGGCGTCAGGCGCGGCGGCGCTTCGGTGCCGCCCGGCGCGGTGGCGTTGATGCGGATGCCGGCGTCGGCGTACTCAAACGCCAGCGACCGGGTGAGCGCATTCACCCCGCCTTTGGCGGCCGAATAGGGCACCCGGTTGACGCCGCGGGTGGCGACCGAAGAGACATTGACGATCGCGCCGCCGCCCTGCGCCAGCATGTGCGGCAGCACGGCGCGGCAGCCCCACAGCGTAGGAAACAGCGAACGCTGAATCTCCGCCTCAATCTGCGCCGGCGCATACTCGGCGAACGGCCGCGCCCAGATGGTGCCGCCGACGTTGTTCACCAGTATATCCAGCCGGCCGAAGCGTTGCTGCGCCTCATCGATGGCCGCCTGCGTCTCCTCCCAGCGTTCCAGATCGGCATGAATCGCCAGCGCGTCGCAGCCTAGCTCCCGCAGCGCAGCGGCCGC
Organism: Serratia sp. JUb9; assembly: GCF_014298095.1. NCBI lineage: Bacteria > Pseudomonadati > Pseudomonadota > Gammaproteobacteria > Enterobacterales > Yersiniaceae > Serratia > Serratia sp. JUb9. The sequence goes on from NZ_CP060416.1 coordinate 1,948,370, forward strand.
CTCCTGCAGATAGGGCGCGCGGTCGATCAGCGCCAACTTCGCGCCTTCCCGCGCGGCCTGTTCAGCGACCGCTTTGCCGATCCCCTGCGCCGCGCCGGTGATGACCATTACCTTGTTGCTAAAACGTTGCTGTAGCATCAGCGACTCCTTACGCCGTCTGGCTGGGGGCGAATTTTTCATAGTGGAAACTGGCCGGCGTGAAGGCGCGCTGACGGAAGTCGTGCAGCACCGCCTCGACCATCGGCGGCGGGCCGCACAGGTAGACGTCCACATCGCCGTCGTGCAGCTGGCTGTCATCAAGATGCTGGGTGACATAGCCTTTGCGCGCCGCCTGCGAGGCGTCGCTGGCGACGCAGGTCAGGTAACTGAAATCGCTCAGCCGTGCGCGATAACTGTCCAGCTGTTCCAGCTTCACCAGATCGCAGTCGTGGGTGACGCCATAGATCAGCCGCACCGGCTGCCGGACGTCGTCCTGCGTCAGTTGCTCCAGCATCGACAGAAAGGGCGCCAACCCGGTGCCGCCGGCGAGGAACAGCAGCGGCCGCGTCACGCTGCGCAGATAAAAGCTGCCCTGCGGGCCGTGCAGACGCACTTTATCGCCGGGGCGCGCCCGGCCGCTCAGGTAGCTGCTCATCATGCCGCCCGGCACGTTGCGCAGCAGGAACGACAGCCGGGGCGCGTTGGGCAGGGAGCTGAACGAATAGGCGCGGCGGGCGTCGCTGCCCGGCACTTCAATGTTGACGTACTGGCCGGGCAAAAAGGCGACGCCGCCGTGGGCGTCATCCAACTGCAGGCTGAACTCAATCGCGCTGTCCGACAGCGCGGTGGCGCTTACCACGCTGGCGGAAAAGGTTTCGCAGCCGGTTTTACACTGCGTGGAGGCCATCGGCACGTCGATCACGCAGTCGGACTGCGGCACCATCTGGCAGGTCAGCACCTGGCGTTGTCCGGCTTCCTCTGCGGAGAGGGCGTCATCCAGGTAGTCATCGCCCAACTGGTAGTCGCCCTGTTCGCAATGGCATTTACAGCTGCCGCAGACGCCGTCGGCGCAGTCCATCGGCAGATTGACCTGCTGGCGATAGGCGGCGTCGAGCACGGTCTCATCGGGATTGCACTGGATAAAACGGCTGACGCCGTCCTCAAAGTTAAGCGCAACGGTATAGCTCATCATCGCCTCCCATTAAACATGGTAAATATCAATCACATGACTGATGTAGTCGTTATTGAGACGGATCGTTTTGCTCAGGATCTGCGGCTGTTCGCCGCCAAGCGCGATGCGGCAGCGGCAACTGCCGAAAAACAGATCGGTTTTCTGATAGCGGTGGCTGTAGGTGCTCCAGTTGTAGCGTACGTCCACTGCATCCGCCGTTTCGCCGATCAGCTCCACGTTGCTGATATGGTGGGTGGTGCGCGGTTCCGGCGTGCTGGCCGCTGAACGCTCGGTCTTGATGCGGTAGACGCGGTCTTCCAGCCCTTCGCGGTTCGGGTAGTAAATCAGCGATACTTCGCGCTGCGGATCGCGGGTGAGCCGGTCATCCTCGCCCCAGGAGGGCATCCAGTACTCGACCTGCGGGCTGTAGCACGCCAGCCACTCATCCCACTGGCGGTCATCCAGCAGCCGCGCCTCGCGGTATAAAAACTGCTCAATACGTTGTTGCTGGCTCATGACTGCACCTCGGTGTCGTTCAGGCTGCGCAGCAGGGTCTGCTGCCAGTGATGGTGGTGGGGGACATACAGCGCTTCATCCTCGGCGCGCACGCCGCTCATCAGCGGCCGGATCGCCATCGCCTGCGCGTTGTCGTCGGGGCCTTCCAGCCAGCGCGTGGCCCCGCGGCTGATATCGCTCCAGGGCATGTTGCCGGCGAGATAGCCCTGCTGGCAGGCGCGGAACTCTTCCAGATCGTCCGGCGTGCCCATGCCGCTGACGTTAAAGAAGTCCTCATACTGGCGGATGCGCAGGGCGCGATCCTCGGCGCTTTCTCCCTTCGGCGCGAAGCAGAAAGTGGTGACCTCGGTTTTATCCACCGCGATGGGGCGCATCACGCGAAGCTGGGTGGAGAACTGATCCATCAGGTAGAGGTTGGGGTAAATGCACAGGTTGCGGGTATGGTTGACCATAAAATCGGCGCGCGTCTCGCCGAAGCGGTCGCTCAGGCGGCGGAAGTGTTTGAATACCGGCCGCACCTCCGGGTTCAGCGCCCGGGTCCACAGCAGCATATGACCATGTTCGAAGCCGTAGACGCCGCCGGTGCTTTTCGACCAGCAGGTGGCGTCCAGCGTCTGGGTACTGCTGGCGTCGTGGCTGCGGCGCGACATGGTCGAGACATAGTTCCAGTGCACCACGCTGACGTGATAGCCGTCGACGCCGTTTTCCATCTGCAGCTTCCAGTTGCCGTCATAGGTATACGAGGAGGCGCCGGTCAGCAGTTCGATGCCGTCTTCCGCCTGATCGACAATCAGGTCCAACACCTGCCGGGTATCGCCCAGGTATTCCTCCAGCGGCAGCACCTTGTCGCTCAGGCTGCCGAACAGAAACCCTCGGTAAGAGGCAAAGCGCGGCAGGTGCTTGAGATCGTGCGAGCCGGCCTGTTTGAAGCACGGGGGATAGCCGCCGCTCTTTTCGTCTTTGGCCTTGAGCAGATTGCCGGCGTTGTTAAACGTCCAGCCGTGAAACGGACAGGTAAAGGTGGCTTTGTTGCCCTTTTTGCGGCTGGCCAGCATCGCACCACGGTGCGAGCAGCTGTTGATCATCGCATGCAGTTCTCCCTGCTTGTCGCGGGTAATGATCACCGGCTGGCGGCCCATCGTCAGGGTATAATAGTCGCCCGGCTCGGCGACCTGGCTTTCGTGCGCCATATATACCCAGTTGCCTTCAAAAATAGCCTTCATTTCCAGTTCAAATATCGCCGGGTCGGTAAATATGCCGCGGTGACACTGGTAGACGCCTTGCTCTTTATCTACCCGCAATGCATTTTTTATTTTCTGTTCCAGCGTGGAATAAATAGCAGTTGTTGATGAGTTCATACTAATGACCTCGTTAATCACGTTGCGTAGGGTGCCCTGGGGAAATTTATTCCCCATGGCGCAGGTATTATTGTTGTTCTTTTTCCGGTTTAACTTTCCAGCGCGCGCGGGCGTTTAATTCGCTGTTCCTCTGCGCTGTCGCCGGCGGCGTAAATCATGAAATCAAAGCGGATTTCGGTATGTTCGCCGGGCAGATCGCGCTGTGCGGCCAGCGCCGGATCACTGATTTTGATCGGATCGGCGATCAGTTCATCGCGGGTAGCGAAGGCAAAATCGTCCCACAGGTAGCGGTCGCCGTTCAGGTTGATCTGAGTGGTGAGGTGCTTGTGGCCGGGAGCGGAAACAAAAAAGTGGATATGCGCCGGCCGGTTGCCGTGGCGGCCAAGGCGATCGAGCCAGGCCTGCGTCGGGCCGTCCGGCGGGCAGCCGTAACCGGAGGGCAAAATACTGCGCACCGCGTAGCGGCCGTCGGCGTCGGTTTGCACCCGGCGACGCAGGTTGTAATTGCTCTGCGACTTATCGAAGAACGAATAGTTGCCCAGCGTATTGGCGTGCCAGATATCGACGATGGCGCCGGCCAGCGGGCGGCCGTGCTGGTCGCTGACCTGGCCGTGCAGCCACATGACTTCGCCGCTGTCCGTACCGTCGTCCATCCGTGCGTAGCCGTCGCTCAGCGGCGCATTGGCGACATACAGCGGCCCTTCGATGGTACGCGGCGTGCCGCCGTTCAGACCCTGCTGGCGTTCTCGCGCGTCCTCACGCATATCCAGATAGTGCTCCAGCCCCAGGCCGGCCGCCAGCAGCGCCGCTTCCTGACGGCCGCCGAGCTGATGCAGATAGTTAATCGCCCGCCAAAACTCTTCGGCGCTAATATCAAAGTCGTCGATCAACTGACAGATATTACCCAGCAGCTGGCGGGTGATGGCTTTAAAACGCGGATCGCCGTCGTTTCCGGTTAAACCGCTGCTGATATCCAGCAGCTTGCTGACGTCTTCAGACTGATTGAAGGATACGGACATTGCAGACTCCTCATTATAATAGAGCCGTAAATAACGGCGATGGCCGGCAGCGGCGCATCGCAATTATTCGGGCTGAGCTCGGGTTTACGGCGCCGAAAATAACCGGCTAACCCGTGGAGATGAATTATTTCTGCTTTATTTATCGTCGTCGTAAATGGATGACGGATGCCGGCACAAGGCCTCAATATGCATTTCCATATACGGGAACAGCGGCAGCGCCGATAAGATATCGTGCAGTTCGCTATTACTTTCCACGTCAAAGATACTGACGTTGGCGTATTTTCCCGCCACGCGCCAAAGGTGGCGCCATTTTCCCTGCGTCTGCAGCTCTTGCGCATAGCGCTTTTCACGCAGTTTGATCTCATCGGCGACGGCGGCCGGCATATCGGACGGCAGTTGCACGGACATTTCAACTTTGAACAACATCAGGCAGGCTCCTCTAGGTGCGCTGATAAAAACGCAGTTTGTCTTCATCGACCTCAATGCCGAGGCCCGGGCCGTCCGGCAGCGTGACCTGTCCGTCGGCGAAATTCAGCGGTTCGGCGATGATGTCGTCTTTTAGCAGCAGCGGACCGAACATTTCCGTTCCCCAGGCCAGCTTCAGCGTTGACCAAGCGTGCAGCGACGCCACGCTGCCGATGCTGCCTTCCAGCATGGTGCCGCCGTACAGCGCGATGCCGGCCGCATCGGCGACGTGCGCCAGTTTCAGCGCCTGCGCCGGGCCGCCGGCCTTGGCGATTTTCAGCGCATAGGCGCCGCGGAAACCGCCGGCGGCCAGCGCGTAGCCGTCATGGGCGTCGGCTACCGCTTCATCGGCCAGAATCGGCAGGGTGAACCGTTGACTCAGCTGCGTCAGCGCGGCGCGGTCCCACAGCGCCACCGGCTGCTCCACCAGATCGATGCCGATCTCCTGCAGCGCAGCCATGCCGCGCACCGCGCTGGCGGCGTCCCAGGCCTGATTGACGTCAACCCGGATACTGGCGTCGGCCCCCAGCGCCCGGACGATCGCCGCGGTGTGTCGCAGGTCGTCGGCCAGCGGTCTGGCGCCGATCTTGAGTTTAAAGGCGTTATGGCGGCCTTCCGCCAGCAGGCGCTGCCCCTCGGCGATATCGTGCTCGGTGTCGCCGCTGGCCAGCGTCCACAACACCGGCAGCTGCCGGCTCTGCGCGCCGCCGAGCAGGGTGCTGAGCGGCTGATGCAGCGCTTTGCCCTGCGCGTCGAGAAACGCGGTCTCCAGCGCCGATTTGGCAAAGGTATTGCCTTTGACGCTGGCGTTCATCAGATTGACCAGCGGCGTCAGGCCGTCAAACTGCTGGCCGGTCAGCAGCGGCGCCAGATAGGTATCGATGGCGGACTTGATCCCTTCCGGGCTTTCCGGGCCGTAGCTCAGGCCGCCGATGGTGGTGGCTTCGCCCCAGCCGACCAGGCCGCCCGCACAGGTGAGGCGAACGATGGTCAGCGTCTGGCAGCCCATGGTCGCCATCGACAGTTTGTGCGGCCGGATGGTGGGAATATCCAGCAGCCAGCTTTCAATGCGTTCAATACACAGCGTCATGGGTTATACCTCTGTCAGAAAGTCGAGTACGCGGTGGGCGAACAGCGCCGGACACGCAATATTGCTGATGTGCGAGGCGGGCAGGGTCGCCAGTTCCGCCTGCGGCGCGTTCGCCAACAGGAAGCGTGCGTCGTCCGGCGTGGTGACCGGATCCAGCTCTCCGGCGATCGCCAGCATCGGCTGCGGCATGTGGCGGACTTCGGCCCGCAGATCCGCCTGCGCCAGCGCGTCGCAGCAGGCGGCATAACCGGCGGCGTTGCCCTGCGCCAACTGCGAGGCCAGCGCCGCCACCTGCTGCGGTTCGCGGCGTTGGAATTCCTCGCTGAACCAGCGCGCCGGCGATGCGGCGGCAATCTCCGCCAGGCCGTCACGGCGCACCGTCTGCGCGCGCTGATGCCAGCCTTCGGCGCTGCCGATGCGCGCGGCGCTGTTGGCCACCACCAGCCGCTGCAGGCGCTGCGGCTGATAGCGGTTGAGCCACAGGCCGGTCAGCCCGCCCATCGAAATGCCGCAGAAATGGGCGCGTTCAACGTCCAGCCTGTCGAGCAGGGCGACGACGTCGCGGCCAAGGATCTCCAGCGTCAGCGGGGCGGCGGGCAGCGGCGTTCCGCCGTGGCCGCGCTGGTTATAGCGCAGCACGCGGAAATGGGCGGTAAAGAGCGCCATCTGCGGCTGCCACAGATCCAATGTAGTACCCAGCGAATTGGACAGCACCAGCAGCGGTGCGCCGGCCGGGCCGTCAAGGCGGTATTCAATCTCCATCACACCCTCTCGATAATCATGGCGATGCCCTGACCGACGCCGATGCACATGGTGCACAATCCGTAGCGTCCGCCGCTTTGCTGCAGCTGATAGGCGGCATTCATCACCAGCCGGCCGCCGGAGGCGCCCAGCGGGTGGCCGAGAGCGATGGCGCCGCCGTGTGGGTTAACCTGCGGCGCATCGTCCGGCAGCGACAGGGCGCGGGTCACCGCCAGTGCCTGCGCGGCGAAGGCCTCATTCAGCTCAATCACGTCCATCTGTTCGAGGCGCAGGCCGGCGCTTGCCAGCACTTTACGCACCGCCTGCGCCGGGCCGAAACCCATAATCGACGGCTCGATGCCGGTGACCGCGCTGGCGACGATGCGCGCCAGCGGCTGCAGGCCGTGCCGGCGCATACCGCGTTCGCTGGCCAGCAGCAGTGCGCAGGCGCCGTCGTTCAGCCCGGAGGCGTTACCGGCGGTGACGCTGCCTTGCGGATGCACCACCGGCTTGAGTTTTTCCAGCGCCGCACGGCTGGTGGCGCGCGGGTGTTCATCGCGGCTGAAGCTCAGCGCCTCGCCTTTTTTCTGCGGAATGGTTACCGCGATCAACTGGCTGGCGAAGAAGCCGCTTTCCTGCGCGGCGGCGGCGCGCTGCTGGCTGCGCAGGGCGAAGGCGTCCTGATCCTGCCGGCTGATGCGGAACTGCTCCGCCACGTTTTCGGCGGTTTGCGGCATGGAGTCGACGCCGTACAGCGCTTTCATCTGCGGGTTGATAAAGCGCCAGCCCATGGTGGTGTCTTCCAGCCGCATGGCGCGGCTGAAGGCGCTTTCCGCTTTGCCCATAACGAACGGCGCACGCGACATGCTCTCGACGCCGCCGGCGATCAGCAGGTCGCCTTCACCGCTTTTAATCACGCGCGCCGCCATCGCCGTCGCATCCAGGCTGGAGCCGCACAGACGGTTGACGGTGCAGCCGGGTACGGAAACCGGCAACCCGGCCAGCAGCAGCGCCATGCGCGCCACGTTGCGGTTGTCCTCGCCGGCCTGATTGGCGCAGCCGAGCAGCACATCGTCCAGCGCGCTCCAGTCCAGCTGCGGGTGGCGTTGCTGCAGCGCCTGCAGCGGCAGCGCCGCCAGATCGTCGGCGCGGATCCCGGCCAGGGTGCCGTTCAGCTTGCCGAACGGGGTGCGCACCGCGTCACACAGATAAGCGTGAGTCATCGTGTTGTTCTCCGTGTTGCAGGGCAAAAGTCAGCTCAACCGGGGTGACCTCCTGGAGTTGGCGTGGCGTCAGGCCGGCAAAAATCTCGCGCACCACCAGCCCGTGGTCGGTGACGTCGATCACCGCCAGGTCGCTGTAGATGCGGGTAATGCAGCCGACGCCGGTCAGCGGATAGCTGCACTCTCTGACGATTTTGCACTCGCCTTTTTTGGTCAGGTGTTCGGTCATCACATACACCTGACGCGCGCCGATCGCCAAATCCATCGCGCCGCCGACCGCCGGGATTGCCCCCGGCGCGCCGGTGCTCCAGTTGGCCAGATCGCCCCGTTCCGACACCTGATAGGCCCCCAGCACGCAGATATCCAGATGGCCGCCGCGCATCATGGCGAAGGAGTCGCCGTGGTGGAAAAAACAGCCGCCCGGCAGCAGCGTCACCGGCTGCTTGCCGGCGTTAATCAGTTCGGGGTCTTCTTCTCCGGCCGCCGGCGCCGGCCCCATGCCGAGGATGCCGTTTTCACTGTGTAAAAAGATCTCTTTATCGGCGGGCAGATAGTTGGCGATCTGGGTCGGCATGCCGATGCCCAGATTGACGTAGGCCCCTTCCGGAATATCACGCGCGATACGTTCGGCCAGCTGTTGATGCGTCAGTTTTGACATGATGGTTCCTCAGGCCGAAAGCCGTTGTGGGGTGGACGGTGCGCTGACCACGCGCCGCACGAAAATCCCCGGCGTGATCACCGCTTCGGCATCCAGCTCACCCAGGGGCACCAGATGATTGACCTCGGCAATGGTGCAGCCGGCGGCCATCGCCATGATCGGGCCGAAGTTGCGGCTGGTCTGGTTATAGACCAGATTGCCCCAGCGGTCGGCGCGCTCGGCCCGGATCAGGGCAAAATCGGCCTTCAGCGGCAGTTCGAACACATAGTGCCGGCCGTCGATTTCGCGCACCTCTTTATCTGCCGCCAACTGGGTGCCGTAGCCGGTCGGGGTATAGATACCGCCGAGGCCGGCGCCGCCTGCCTGAATGCGCGCCGCCAGGTTGCCCTGCGGGATCAGCTCCAGCTCCAGCTCCCCGCGCCGGTAGAGGTCGTCAAACACCCAGGAGTCGGACTGGCGCGGGAATGAGCAGATGATTTTGCGTACGCAGCCGGCTTTCAGCAGCGCCGCCAGCCCGAAATCGCCGTTGCCGGCGTTGTTGCTGATTACCGTCAGGTTGCGCGGGCGTCGGCGGATCAGGGCGTCCAGCAGGGCATAAGGCTGGCCTGCCGGACCGAAGCCGCCCACCATCACGCTGGCGCCGTCGGGAATATCGGCAACGGCGGCGTCGGTGGACTGCACGCTTTTATTAATCATTTCTTCTCCTTGGTAGGCTGATTCTTTAACGCCATATGGCCTGGCTTGAATTCAACTTAGGGGAGGAAAAAATCACCAGCAAGTGCGAATATCAGATCTTTGTGCGATTATCGGACGGTTTGTTATTTTGATGTTAATTTTGTGATGCAGCTAACTAATTCACCCATTTGCTGTAGCAGGTGGTTGCATACGCTGACGTAAGACGCTATTTGCATGATTATTAACGAAAAGGAGAGGCGGAATGAGCGATATGCCGGAATTAGGCGACGGCGAACTGCAGCGGCTGCAGGAGATCGGCGAGCTGAGCAATGATAAATATAAGGGCGACCCCAACTTTATGGCGTCGCTGGCGCGCGGGCTGGAAGTGCTGCAGGCTTTCAAGCCGCAGTATTCGCAGATGTCGGTGTCGGAAATCAGCCAGATTACCGGCATTCCGCGCGCGGCGGTGCGGCGCTGCCTGTACACGCTGAAGGCGCTGGGGTTTGTGCACTGCCCCGACGGCCGCCACTACCGGCTGCTGCCGCGGGTGTTGACCCTGGGGCACGCCTATCTGTCCTCTTCGGAACTGGCGAAGGCGGCGCAGAATTCACTGGATTACCTGAGCAAGCAGCTTAATCAGTCCTGTTCGGTGGCGACGCTGGACGGCGACAATATCCTGTATATCGCCCGCGCCTCGGTAAAGCGCATTATGACTATCGATCTCGGGCGCGGCAGCCGCCTGCCGGCCTATGCCACGTCGATGGGGCTGGTGCTGCTCAGCGCGCTGGATGAAGCGCAGCTGGAGGCGTATTTGTCGCGGGTGACGCTGGAGCCGCTGACGGCGCATACCGTCGTCAGCGAGGCGCAGCTGCGCGAACAGCTGGCCCGGGTGCGGCGCCAGGGCTATGCGATTAACGACCAGCAGTTGGAGATTGGCCTGCGTTCCATCGCGGTGCCAATGCATTCGCGCAAAGGCGGCGTGGTGGCGGCGATGAACGTCGGCGTCAATGCCTCGCAGGTGTCGGCGCAGGAGCTGCGTGAGCGCGTGTTGCCGCTGCTGCAGCGCACGGCGATGGAGCTGGCGCTGCTGCTGTAGAGGTTAACTTTTTATGGCGTACGCCGTTACCGGAATCAGTGCAGGTTGACGGGGAGCGTGCGCGTTGATAACTGCTCCAACAGCGTCGCCGACGGAATAAAGAACAGGCTGCCGGTCACCGCGTGGCTGAAGTCGAGCAGCCGGTCGTAATTGCCCTCCGGCCGGCCGATAAACATGTTTTCCAGCATCTGTTCAATCGGTTCCGGCGAGCGCGCATAGCCGATAAAATAGGTGCCGAATTCACGCATGCCCGGGCGGCCGAACGGCATGTTGTCACGCAGGATTTTCACCTCGTTGCCGTGTTCATCTTCAAGGGTGGTGAGGGAACTGTGGGAGGAGGAGGGTTTCACATCGTCGTCCAGTTCAATATTGGACTGTTTATGGCGGCCGATAATACCTTCCTGCTGCTCCACGCTCAGGGCGTTCCAGCCCGTCATATCGTGCAGATACTTTTGCACCAGCGCGTAACTGCCGCCGCTAAACTCGGCGTCTTCTTCGCCAATCACCGTAAAATCAACGGCTTCTCGGCCTTCCGGGTTTTCCGTACCGTCGACGAAGCCGATCATCGCGCGTTGATCGAAATAGCGGAAGCCGTGCACTTCATCAACCACGCTGACGGCGTCGCCCAGTTTGTCCAGCAACTGGGTCGCCAGTTCAAAACAGAGATCCATATCATCGGCGCGAATATGCAGCAGAATATCCCCCGGCGTGGCGACGGCGACGCGTCCGCCGGCGCCTATTTCGCGGAACGGGTGCAGTTGCGCGGGGCGCGGCTGGCCGAACAGCGTATTCCAGGCGCCGGAGCCGAAGCCGCAGACGCAGGATAATTTTCCGGCCGGCGCTCTTTTCCCGACCGAACGCACCAGCGCAGCGATGTCGGCGCACCAGTCGCGTACCGTATCGTAGTGTTCAGGGGCGGGGTTAAGGGTGGCGACAATAAAAATGGCGCTGCGCGTTATCGGGCTAAAAACTGCTTGTGAATCATAATTATGGTTGTTCATGAGTCCTTTGCCGTAAAAGTGAGAATGCCACTGATATTTTAGAAGTAAAAAGTAGCGAGCGCCAAAATCGTCACGATATCGATTGGATATTTCCCCACATCATGAGCTTCAGATTGTTTCCTTTAAATACAGTGAGATAGGTCAATATTGTGTGTGATAGACCGTATCTATTGCGCCATAAAGTTAACCAATTTGACGGTATGTTATACAGAGGTAAAATGATTTTACATCGCAGAAAATAGCCGGACACAAATAAAAAATTGATTAGCCAGCGGCCGGTTATTTATTAAAAAGACATCGAGACAATTATGAAATTCAAATCAAAAATAAAGCCGTATAAAGCGGCCGCGGGCGGTTGGGGCTCATTGGAGGCCACCACGCGGTTTGTTTTTGACAGTAAACAAGCACTGAAGAACATGGTCAACCTGATGCGGATGAATAAATCCAAAGGGTTTGACTGCCCGGGCTGCGCCTGGGGTGACGATAATAAAAGCACCTTCAGCTTTTGTGAGAACGGCGCCAAAGCGGTGACCTGGGAAGCGACGCGGCGTCACGTCGATCGCGAATTTTTCGCCGCGCACCGCGTCAGCCGCCTTTATCTGGAAAGCGATTATTTTCTGGAGTATCAGGGCCGGGTGACTGAGCCGATGCGCTATAACGTCGCCACCGATCATTATGAACCCATCAGCTGGGATGACGCTTTTGCCCTGATTGGCAAACACATCAAGGGGATGGAGAATCCGAACCAGCTGGAGCTGTACACCTCCGGACGCGCCAGCAATGAAGCCTCGTGGCTGTATCAACTGTTCGGCCGGGTGCTGGGCACCAATAATTTCCCCGACTGTTCCAACATGTGCCACGAAGCCAGCGGCTTCGGCATGCGGCAAAGCCTGGGCGTTGGCAAGGGCACCATCCGCCTGGAGGATTTCGACCAGGCGGACGGCATCTTTGTCTTCGGCCAAAACCCCGGTACCAACCACCCGCGCATGCTGCACAGCCTGCGCCATGCCGCAGAACACGGCGCGCGCATCGTCACCTTCAATACGCTGCGCGAGCGCGGGCTGGAACGCTTTGCCGACCCGCAAAAACCGTTGGAAGTGGTGACGCCGATGGCCGGCGAAATCAGCCACCGCTATTACCAGCCGAACCTGGGTGGCGATATGGCGGTGGTGCGCGGCATGGTGAAAGCGCTGGCGGAAACCCACCACGCGCGCATCGCCGCCGGGGAACCCGGTCTGTTCGACACGCAGTTTATCGCCGACCATACCGAGGGCGTGGAGCGCTATCTGCAGGAAGTGGTGACCACCAGTTGGGCGTTTATTGAGCGGCAGTCCGGCCTGAGCGAGGCGCAAATCCGCGAGGCGGCAGAGATTTATCAGCACGCAGAACGGGTGATTTGCACCTGGGCGATGGGCATTACCCAACATAAACATTCGCTGGCGACGGTGCGTGAGATCGTCAACATGCAGCTGCTGTTCGGCCAACTGGGCAAACCGGGCGCCGGTCTGTGCCCGGTGCGCGGCCACAGCAACGTGCAGGGCAACCGCACCATGGGCATCGATGAGCAGCCGCCGGCCGCCTTTCTGGACAGCCTGGGCGCGCACTTTGGCTTCGAGCCGCCACGCGCCCACGGCCACAATACGGTGGATGCGCTGAGCGCCATGCTGCGCGGCGAGGTTAAGGTATTGATCGCGCTGGGCGGCAACCTGGCCGCGGCGGCTCCCGATAGCCGCCGTACGGAAGAGGCGCTGCGCAACTGCGATTTGACCGTGCATATCAGCACTAAACTTAACCGCAGCCACCTGGTGACCGGCAAAAAAGACGCGCTGATTCTGCCGGCGCTGGGGCGCACCGAGCAGGATGTTCAGGCCGGTGGCAAACAGTTCATCACGGTGGAAGACTCCTTCAGCATGGTGCACGCCTCCGAAGGTATTGGTAAACCGCTGTCTGACAGCCAGCGCTCTGAAACGGCGATCGTCGCCGGCATCGCCAACGCGGCGTTCGGCAATACGCCGACCATCAACTGGCTGGAACTGGCCGGAGATTACAACAAGATCCGCGACCATATTGCCGCCACCATTCCGGGCTTTAGCGACTTTAACCACAAGTGCGAGCAGCCGGGGGGCTTTTACCTGGGCAATGCGGCCGCCGAGCTGCGCTTCCCGACGACGTCTGGCAAGGCGCAGTTCAGCTATGCGCCGCTGCCGGCCACGCTGTTCCCGCAGTTGGCGACGCAGCAGGACGTGCCGTTCGTACTGCAGACGTTACGCTCCCATGACCAGTACAACACCACCATTTACGGCCTGGATGACCGTTACCGCGGCGTTTACGGCCAGCGCGAAGTGCTGTTTATGAACCCGGAGGATATCGCCGCGGCCGGCTATCAGGCCGGCGATCTGGTGGATATTGAAACCATCTGGAACGACGGCGTGCAGCGAGCGGTCAGCGGCTTCAAACTGGTGAGCTACGCCATTCCCCGTGGCAACCTGGCCGCCTATTACCCGGAAACCAACCCGCTGGTGCCGATGAACAGCATCGGCGACGGTACCGGTACGCCTACCTCAAAATCCGTTCCGGTAAAAATTACCCGCACCATGAGCAGATCAACTCAGCGGATTGCATAACCTGTTTTCCGCGCCGTCGGCGGATGATAAAAAAGCCTGTTTCGACAGGCTTTTTTATCGTTGGCGGCTCAGGTCAGGTTGAAGTGGCGATCCGGCTTATGCAGCGCCGGCAGCGGCTGCTGATCGTTCATTTCCATCAGGCTGCGTTCAATACCGTTACAGATGGCGCTGAGCGGCAGATCGTTGGCGGTGGTGCCGAACGGGTCCTCCAGCTCTTCGGCCAGCGAGTCCCAGGACAGGAAGGTGTAGGAAATAAATACCGAGACGAACGGCGTCATGTAGTGCAGGTCGGCCACCAGCGCGAAGGGCAGCAGGGAGCAAAACAGGTACACGGTACGCTGCAGGATCAGGGTATAGGCAAACGGCACCGGCGTATTGGCGATGCGTTCGCAGCCGCCGAGTACGTGGGCGAGTTCGTCGAGTTTATTATCCAGCATCCTGTAGGTGATGTCGCTGAGCCGGCCGGCCTGACGCAGCCGGCCGATTTCATGGCCGAGCAGCAGCAGGATACGGTTGGTCGGCATCGGGCTGGCGTTCACTTCTGCAAACGCCGGCTTCGGCAGAATGCGGTACAAATCGGCGGTCGCATCGGTGTGGCGCAGCTGGTGCTTCAGGCTCCAGGCGAAGGCGATCAGATACCGGGCGATATGGCGATGCAGCGCTTTCTCTTCCGGCAGCAGGTTTTGCAACTGGCGCAGCAGGGTGCGTTCGGCGATCAGCAGCGTGCCCCACAGCATGCGCGCCTCGACGAAGCGGCTGTAGCCGGCGTTGTTGCGGAAGCCGAGAAAAATGGCGATGGCGATCCCAAGCAAACTGAAAGGGGCAACGGTTAAATGAATGCCGAATTGCTCATACCATTGATAAAAGACAATGGCGATAATCGACATCAGGACATTTAAGCCCAGACGAAAAGTTATTTTTGACAGCACCGAGCCGCGCCAGTCAAACAGGCGCAAAAACCAGTGCTGGTTTGGACGAATGATCATAAGGTCAATATTTCCTGATTTTTACTGAAATATTTTATGGGATGAATAATAGGTTGTATTTTAACGGATGGTGGCGTCATTGAGAATAAGCTATTTAATCAACAACGGATTTTTATTATCCATCCGGATGACGGAAAGCTTCCTGATTAATTTATTACGCCAGAGGTCATGTTTTTCTCCGAAACAAAATAAAACCGGCCCTGTCGGGGGCCGGAAACAGCGAGCCTATGCGCTGCCGGAGCGCCACAGACGCTGCGGATGCGTATAGACGGTGGCGCGCCCCGGCTTGCTGAAGCCGACCAGGGTTAGATTGCAGCGCTCGGCCACCTCAACCGCCAGGCTGGTGGCGGCGGAGACGGCGAACAGAATTTCAATGCCGCACATCGCGGTTTTTTGCACCATTTCATAGCTGGCGCGGCTGGAAACCAGCACCGCGCCGGCCTGCCAGCCCTGCTGGCTGCGGTATCCCAGCAGCTTATCCAGCGCCACGTGACGGCCGACGTCTTCATAGCCGCCGCTCAGGTTACCGTCCGGCTGCAGCCAGGCGGCGGCGTGGGTGCAGCCGGTCAGCTGCCCGACGGTCTGATAGCTTTTCAGCTGCGCCAGCCCGGCATCAAGCTGTGTTAAATCAAAACGTTGGCTGAACGGCAGCGGGGCGATGGGGCGGGTGACTTCCTGCAACTGCTCCACGCCGCAAACGCCGCAGCCTGTGCGCCCGGTCATGCTGCGGCGGCGCTCTTTCAGCTGCATAAAGCGCCGGCTGGAGAGTTCGATATGCACTTCTATACCGTTGCAGGCAGGGTACTGCTGAATATCATAGATCTCGTCGGCTGAGGTGATAATGCCTTCCGACAGGGAAAAACCGATGGCAAAGGCCGGCAGATCCTTTGGCGTTGCCATCATCACCACGTGGGAAATGCCGTTATACACCAGCGCGACCGGCACCTCTTCCGCCAGCCAGTCTTCTTCCGCCTGTTGCAGATTATCGCGCTGCCAGACCGGGCGTTTAACCATGCACGTATCGGTGTTATTTTCAGGCGCATTTGTTATTAAATGTTTATTCATCATATCTTCTTGCCGGCTGTGATTCAGATAACGACGCGACTAAACGGTCGAGGTTTTATTATACACGGATGACGGTGGGGATTCCCGAAAATATTGGCGGATTGTTATTATCCGGCATCAGCAGTTTTATTTTTTATAATCTGAATAAAATCATCAAGCAGTACGCTGTCATCATCGCTTCTTACTTTGTGTCTTAATCAGGCGGGGATCTATGCGGCGGATATTGTTGCGCCGGATGCTATTATAGGTACAGGCGCTGTTACTGCCGGCAGCACGTTGATCGTAGGGAAAACCCAGGATAGCGTGAAGAAGCTGGCGCAGCAGGTGGTGAAAGTCACCGATGAGTCCTTTAAAAATAAGGCATTTAACACCCAACCTGTTGCTGAGTTTATCAAAGGAGAGTCGACGGCTGGGGGCGGTCTGTCGACGAAAACCGTTGATTATCTGCGCGATATCCAGAAAACAAATACCGACCAGTTGGTGAAGGTGTTTGATCCCAAACAGGCAGAGAGTAAATTAAATATGTTTGGGAAACAGTTTGAGCAGATTTTAGGAGAAGGCGGGAGTAATAAACAAGGTAATACAAAAGTGTTTGCTACAGAAGGTTTGTCAAAACAGGAGATCTTCGATTATGTGCAATCACTGGCTGGTAGTAATCCATTGCTGGAGGTGAAAAACGGGATGATTTGGACTGCAGTGCTAAACGAGAGGACAGGAGAAAAAGTAACGTTAAGAAGTGTATCTAGCAGTAAAGAAGAAACTAAGGCCCGCTGGACTGTTGATATAATTGGTAATGAACAATTAAAAGCATTGCAGGGAAAAGTGAAGAAAAGAATGGGAATTAAATTCCGTTGAGGGCGATTATGTTATATAGCGATGAAGAATATAGACTGTTTAGCTCGGAGTTGGAGGGAGCATCAATTGGTACGGTATGGTCGGCAATGATACCCGAAAATTTTAATAGGGAAAACTTGACGTATGAAGAAAAGAAATTACTGTTTTTTGAGATTGTTCTTCGACTAATGCAAGATAATAAGATTAAATTAGGTAAGTGTGGGGAGTTTTTGAACGGGAGTGCTGAGGAGCTAATAGCTCAATATAAGTCGGCCTTTCCTAAAACAGAAGATGAGTGGAAAGCCAAGCATGAAGATGTTTGGTTTTATGAAGATGATTGTCCTGGTGGTATTGTTTGGCTCCATGAAAATGGTGATGAGGACTGGACCTAAATGCTAATGAGAACGGCTCTGCGGAGCCGTTTTTTGCTGCTACCGTTCATGTTGCCTGATATCACCCAGCCATCAGACAAAAACGTGCTCTCGTTACAGGAATGTATTCGCCTGTATACCGGATTACGGCTTTACGAACGGGGTGCCTTCCTACCATTTGCCCCATGCTGCACTATTCTTAAGTCACGCTGATTTTGCTTTTGGAGGCACGACGTGTCTTACCTGTCCGGGCGCTCGTTGCTGGCTTTACTGTTCTGGTGCGCGCTCTATTTTCTTACCGGCTATATCTCTTTGTATATGGATGCGCCCGTCAGCCGGGTCGCCGCCGTCTGGTTCCCTGCCGGGGTAGCGGTCAGCGCATTTCTGATCTTCGGCCGGGGTTATTGGCCGATGCTGTTTCTGGTGCTGTTCCTTACCCGGGTGCTGCTGGATGCCACGTTGCGGCATACGCTGGAAACCTCCCTGATTCTATCCGCGATCTCCCTGAGTAACAGCCTGGCGGTGGCGTGGTGCGTCAGGCATTTTTCCTCACCGCAAGATCAACTGCGCAGCGTGGGCGTCTGGCTGCTGGCGACGTTGGGCACCAGCGTGCTCTCCGGTCTGCTGGGCGGTGGCTGGCTGGCGTTAAGGCACGAGGTTGATTTTGTGCAGGCCGCTTGGACGTGGTGGGCGTCCAATGTGGTCGGCACCATTTTGCTGACCACCATCCTGATGGGGCTGCGCTGGCGTTCCGGGCCATTAAGCGTTCGTCAACTGCTGTCCGGCGGTGTGCTGTGGTTGCTGCTATGCCTGAGTGCCTGGTACGTTTTTCATCAGCCGATCGGCGGAGCGCACGGAACGGCGCTACAGTTTGCCCTGGCCTGCCTGCCGGTGATGCTGATGATTGCGATTCCGGTGATGAGCGGCAACCGGTTCGGTGCATTTTCCTTCCTGTGTTTTAGCATCATCGTGATTTATTACTCCTGGCAGCGCTATGGCCCATTTTTTATCCCCGGGCTGCGCGACGGTGAATCGTTGCTGCTGGCGCAGTGTTACCTGTCCGCCACGGCGCTGCTGCTGAGTTTTGTCTATGTGCAAAAGCGTGCGGCGGTAAGCGCGTCAGAGGCGGAGGAACGCATGGCCGGCCCCGGACAGGGGAAGGCGGCCTACCATCTGGAGCCGCAGAGCGGGCGGCTGACGTGGGATGAAAACATCCATACCCCGCTGAGCCAACAACTGGCCGCGATAAGCAATGTCGAACAATTGTTTGCGCTGCTGTCGGCAGAGGACAGCAGCGCCATGCAGCAGCGTTGGCAGCAGGTGTTGCAGCAGGGGGGCAACAGTGAAACCTTCCGCTTCCATCTGGCGCTGCCGCCGTCAAACCGGATTGCGGTCAGCGAAAACCGTTTGCTCGGCCTGCGCGGGCCTGCTGGCGTGGTGATTGTCGGCTACTGGAGCGAAGAGCCGCACAGCAAAGTCTTTATTCACTCACCGCAGGGGGCGTAAATATGTTACAGCTTGCCTTGTTGCTATCCGGTGCTGATTTCGTAAGAAGGAATGCCCCGCTGCTGGCGGTAATCGGGCTGTTGTGGGGCGGGTTGGGCGTCTCCATATTTATTGACGGTTTGCAGGGCATTCGCTATTTCCCTCTGCATATCTTTGGCATTCTGCTGCTGATTGAGAGCCTGGCGACGCTGATGCTGGCCCCTGGCGGCGTCGGTGCGCAAAAGGCGGTGCTCTATTTTAAAGGCGGCATTTTTTGTTTTGTTGCGCTGCTGATTTTATCCGGGCGTAACAGCAGTAATCTGTTACTGGCGGTCATTTTTGGTTTTGCCTTCTTTATTACCGGGCTGTTTGTGATGGCCTCGGCCTGGGTGGTGCGCTATCACGGCTGGCGGCGGGCGTTTGCCGCCGGCGTTGCGCAACTGCTGTTCGCGCTGTTTCTTTTCTTCCCGTACCCGACGCACCATCATGGCACCGTTTCGCAGTTTCTTGGCGCGATTATGATGGCCGGCGGCCTGCAGTGCCTGCGGCTGGCCTGGCGTGCATTCCGCCTGCGCGACGGCGCGGCGGTGTTTAATTTGCTGGCACCGGGCGGGCTGCTGCCGGAAACGGCAGCGCCGCCGCAGGAATCAGATCCGTTGCCCTATGACGGCTCGCTGGTGGTGCATATCTGGACGCCGGAAGGCTCGGCAGCCAGTAAACCGATCCGCCGGCCGGTGTTTAACCGCTATATCGCTGCGGTTGACGCCAACGGCGTGATTTCTACCGGCCATGCGGCGTTGGAAATGCCGCCGGAACTGTATATCAGCCTCTATCCGGCGGTGGATATCGACCGCTCGCCGTCGGAATTTTTCAACACCCTGAAGGCAATTCAGGAGAACAACGTCGCCGGGCAGTACCAGCAGAGCTACGCCAGCGAGTCGGCGGCGTGGTGTGAGTCCGACCGCAAGATTGTCTTCCACGACTTTAATCCCGAAGGGCTACGGCGCTACTGGGCCAGCTATCGCCAGGCGGAGGTGTACAACCTGACCTGGCGTAACTGTTCCAGCAGCGTGGCCTACGGGCTGGAGGCGGCGTTGGACGGCGTTTTTGCCCGCGGCGGCTGGCTGACGTTTTTACGCCTGTTTTTTATTCCCGAACTGTGGATTGCCGCCCAGTTGCGCAAGCGCGCCACCACCATGGCCTGGACGCCCGGCCTGGCGCTGGACTATGCCCGGGCGCTGCATGCCATTGTGCATCCGGCGCGCCTGTCATGGCGACGCCGGCGGCGTCAGGATGACGCTTCCTGATGCTTCGCCCGGTAGAAAACGGTGCGCCCTGGCTGGCGGAATACGCCCGGCTGGCCGGCGTGGTCTGGCTGGATAATGACCGCTTTCAGATTCGCAACGTACGCAATTTTCGCTACCGCAGCGTTGCTGAACCGCTGCCGGCGTGGGACGATCGCAGCTTTCGCCTGAGTGAACTGAACGCCACCGATCTGGTGCTTTCTTACTGGGGCGGCAACGCCATTGCCCACGTATTTCTCAGTTTTGGCTTTAGTAACGGGGAGTGGCTGGCGATCTCGATTGAGACCCGTCGCAGGGAGGATCAGCCGTGGTCGGCCATGGGGGGATTTTGGCGCAACTACCCGGTGATCTATGTCGTGGCCGACGAGCGCGATCTGATCGGCGTGCGCAGCGATGTGCGCCACGAACGGGTCTGGCTGTATGGATTAACGCTGACGGCCGAGCAACGTCGGCTGCTGCTGCGTGATTACCTGCTGCGTATTGAGCAGGTGAATGCACAGCCGGAGTGGTATCACACACTGTGCAATAACTGCACCACCAATATTCTGCGTCACGGCCGGGTGGTATCGCCGGCGGTCAAGTATGACTGGCGGCTGCTGCTCAGCGGCTTTGCCGACCGTTACTGTTACCGCATGGGGCTGCTGGACAGCCGGCTGCCGTTTGCCGATCTAAGGCGTCGCAGCCGGTTGCAGCGTCCGCCCGGCGCGCTGATTGACGGCGAGTTTTCCCGGGCGATCCGCCGCGGGCGCTCAACGTGATGCCGTCCGGCGGCTGAGCGACAGCACGGTAAACAGCGCGCACAGCAGCGCGGTCATATACGGCAAACCATGGGTAGCGGCTTCCATCGCTGCGCCTCCCAGCAGCGGGCCGAGCAGGGCGCCGGCGCCCCAGGCGACCGACATGGCGGCATAGATGCCCGCCAACTGCGCGCCGCGAAACCGTGAACCTACCCAGGTGATGGCGACGGTATAGATGCCGACAAAGACCCCGCCCCAGACAAACAGCAGGCAGTAGGCCAGCAGCGGCGTGGTCAGCAGCAGTGGCCACACCAGCGCGCCGAGGGCTGAAATTGCCGCCAGCAGCGTCATCAGGCGGCGGCGATCCACTTTGTCCGCCAGCCAGCCCAGCGGCAGCTGCAGTACGATGGCGCCAAACATCAGCACCGAGATCAGCAGCGTCGCCCGTGATTCACTCCACCCCAGGCTGATGGCGTACAGTGACAGAAAATTCATTCCCGCCACTTCAATCGCGGCGTTGAGCGCGGTGGCGACGATCGCCAGCAGGGCCAGCTGCAGGCTCTGCCGCAGCCCGATCGGCGTCAGCTCTTCGCCTGGCTGCCGCACCATACCGGCTCTGGCGATCAATGGCACGGCGGCCAGGGCGATCAGCGCGCCAACCACAAACGGCCCGGCGCTGTCGCTGCCCATCATCGTCAGGATCAGCGGACCGGAAGCGAACCCCAGCGACATCCCGGCGGTATACAGCGCCATGGTTTTCCCTCTGGCCTGCTCGACGGTGGCGTCATTCAGCCAGGTTTCGGTCAGCACCATAATGATTTCGGTAAATATGCCCAGCCCGAAGCGCAACACAAACCATGCCGGCAGCGGCAGCCAGGGAAACAGCAGAAACAGCAGCGCGATGGCGCTGAGCGAGGCGCACATCAGCGCCAGCGGGCTGAAGCGGCGGAACAGCCGCGGCAGGAACGGGGCGACGGCGAATACCCCAAGGGCGTGCATGGCGGCGTTAAGCCCGATAGTGGTCTCGCCATAGGCGTTATCCGCCAGCTGCAGCGCGATAAGCGGTGCGCTGAGCCCGTAGGTCAGGCTGAAGACCGACACGGAAAAAATGACGGACAGAATGTTACGGTGCGCCTGTTGCATGGACGATCGATCCTTTCTGCAGAGAGCGGCCAGGGGTGACGGTGTGAGGTGTGAAAAGTATAGCAAGTGCGGAGAAAGGCGCGCCGGCGATGCACCGGCGCGGCGCGCGGTTATTTCCTGATGGGAACCACCAGAATATCCGTATGCAGGGTATTAATGGCGTTTCTGGCGGAAGAGAACAGGTTGCCCCAGAGATCCTGATGGTGGCCGAAGATAAACAGATCGATGCCTTTTTCTGCGGCGGCGTATTTCAGCTCATAAGCCAGCTCGCCGCGTCTGATAATAACTTCCGCGATCGGATAGGAGGCGGCCTGCAGCAGCGGCTGCATCTCCGTTCTGATCTTCTCCTCAAACTGGGTTTCGGAGAAGTTCGCCACCGGGCGGCCCAGTTCCGAATAGTAAGAGGCGTGATGCTCATCGACATAAATCAGCGACAGCTTCGCCCCGAGCGCCGAGGCGAGGGCGATGCCTTTGTCGATAAGCAGGCGTTCCTCATCCAGCAGTGAGGTGGCGACGGCGATATGCTGGTAGCTGCTCATAAGGCCTCCTGATTGGTCACTAACGGTACAACGAGGACATCGACGTCGAGATGATTAATCGCCTGCCGCGTAGTGGAGAACAGGTTGCTCCACACGTCGTGATGGTGGCCGAAAATAATCAGATCGATACCGCGCGCGTCGATTTCTTTTCTCAGTTCCGGCAGCAGTTCGCCCGACACGACGATCGAATCCGGTATCGGATAAGACGATTGCTGGGCAATGGCGGCTAGCTGCTTGCTGGCGGTGACTTCGGCGGGCACCTCGCCGCTGTAGTGGTAGGTCTGCAGGCCCAACGCCGAGTAGTAGGGCGCGTGGTGAATATCGACGTGAATTAATGACAGCTTGGCATCACAGGCGTCGGCCAGCGCCGCACCTCTTGCTAACAGTTGCCGGTTGTCGCCGTTAAGGTCGACGGCAATCACGATATGTTGGTAGCTCATGGCGCCTCCTTGGGGTTCTGACCCAATGCAGAGAGCGGTCCCACGCATCCATCCGCTGTTGGCGGGGTATGTAATTAGTTTAGTACAGAAATTACCTGCGGCCCGGCGACCGTTGCAAACGCAGCGCTAAAGGGGGGCATCGGGAGCGTCAATACGGCGTTGCAGAAAATCGATAAACGCCCGCACCTTCTCGGAGACATGGCGGGTATTGGGATAGAGAGCGTAGATGCCCTGTCTGGGAAAACGGTGGTCGGGCAGCAGCCGGGTTAAGGCGCCGCTGGCGATATCTTCCCGCACCAGCCAGGCGGGCAGTAACGCTACGCCCGCGCCGCTGCGGGCAAACGCCAGCAGTGCCGCCGCGCTGTCTGCCATGATTGTGGCAGGGGTGCTGGCCCGGAACAGCACGCTGTCGCCGGCCGGCGTCACCACCTGCCAACTCAGCGGCGTGGCCAGACGGCTATGGGCGATCCAGCGCGCGTTTTGCAATTGCTGCAGGTCCGCGATTGTCCCGTCATGATGCGTCGTCAAGTAATCCGTTGAGGCTACAGGGAAAATATCAAACCACTCCAACAGTTTTGCATGGTGCGTCGAGTCCGCCAGCTGGCCAAGGCGTATCGCCACGTCAAAACGCCCGGCGATCAGATCGTCGTTTTTTGACGAGGAGACGTGTTGAATGCGCAGCTGCGGATGCAGAGCGGCAAACGCCGAGAGCGCGGGCACCACGACGTTGGCGCCATATTCCGGCGTGGTGGTGATGCGCAGTATGCCGTGCAGGCCGCGATGGTCGCTGCGCACATCGTCCAGAATTTTTTCTGCATCCTGCAGCAGCTGCAGACAGCGCAGATAAAAACGCTCGCCGGCATCCGTGACGGCAACTTTCCGGGTGCTGCGGGTGAGCAGGGAGACGCCCAGCCTTTCCTCCAGCTGCTTGATATTAAAACTCACCACCGCCTTGGTCAGCCCCAGCGTCTGCGCCGCGCCGGTAAAGCTGCCGGCTTCCACCACCGCCACAAATATCTCCAGGCGCTGCATATTCAACATGGGTTTTCCTCGCGTGGGTGAATAATTGTCAAAATAATTTTGACAGTGTAACCGCCAGGCGCCGATTTATCTTTTTTTTTATGATTTTATACTACGCGCACTGTGCTGTTTTTTATGGAAAACCTATGAATTACCGGGTGCGTGTCGCCAGCGTCTATCTGCTGGGATTTTTTATCGATCTGGTCAACATGTTTATCGCCAACGTTGCCTATCCGGATATCGGTCGGCAGCTTGATGCGCCGGTCAGTCAGCTGGCGTGGGTGAGCAACGGCTATATTCTGGGACTGACGCTGGTTATTCCCCTGAGCAGCTGGCTGGCAAAACGGATGGGATCAAAGCGCCTGTTGATGCTCTCGCTGGGGGGGTTCATTATCGGCACCTGCGGCGTAGCCGCCGCCGGCAATATTGGACAGCTGATAGCCTGGCGCGTGCTGCAGGGGCTGGGCGGGGGGCTGCTGATCCCGGTCGGCCAGACCATGACCTACGCCCTGTACCGCAGCCATGAGCGGGCCAGGCTCTCTGCCGTCGTGATGCTGGTGGCGCTGATGGCGCCGGCGCTCTCTCCGGCTATCGGCGGGGCGCTGGTCGACAACGTTAGCTGGCGCTGGGTATTTTTGGCCAGCCTGCCCCTGGCGTTCGCCGCATTAATTCTCGCCGCCTGCTGGCTGAAGCCCGACGCCGAGGCCGGCGCGGCCGAACGGCTGGACTTCAGCGGCCTTATCTCGGGTTGCCTGGCGCTGAGCCTGATCCTGTTAGGGCTGACCAACATGGGGGAGTCTGGCCGTCTGGGCGTGGGGGCGATGCTACTGCTTGCCGGTCTGGCGCTGATGGGCGGTTATGTGCGCGCTTCATTACGCAAAACGCAGCCGCTGCTTAACCTGCGCCTGATGCAGGAGCCGATGCTGCGAACCGCGATGCTGATTTATCAGCTGATTCCCGGCATTTTTACCGGCGTCAGCCTGGTTGCGATGCTGTATCTGCAAAATCAGCTGGGTATGCACGCCACGCTGGTGGGGGTGATGATGCTCCCGTGGGCGATCGCCGCGCTTGCCGCTATCTCCCTTACGGGCAAAACGTTTAATCAGCTTGGGCCGCGCCCGCTGTTTATCATCGGCTGTCTGGTGCAGGGGAGCGGTATCGGCTTACTGTCGCTGATTGGCAGCGGCGATGACGTGGTGCTGGCGGCCTCCGCCTACGCGTTGATGGGGTTTGGCGGCAGTCTGTGCAGCAGCACCGCGCAGAGTTCGGCGTTTATACAGGTAGACGATACTGAACTGGCGGATGCCAGCGCGCTGTGGAACATTAACCGCCAGCTCAGCTTCTGTTTCGGCGTCACGCTAATCAGCTTATTGCTTAACGTATTACTCAATATGACCGGTATGCCGGCAGCGCGGGCTTACCACCTATGTTTTGTCCTGGCGGCGGTCAGCACCGTCATCCCCGTTCTGCTCTGCCTGCGGATCGCCAATCGCAGCGTTATTCTTATGCTTAATCAGGAGAAATGATGAACCGTTATTTTCAGGAAGTTTTAGATGCCCATACGCTGATTCGCCGCTGGCTTGGCGATGGCGACAGTCCGGTGGCCATGTGTGACGATTTATTGGCGCGTTTCAGCCTGGATTATTCGATGGTGACGCCGGGCGGCGCACTGCTTGATTTCCCCTCGCTGACTACATTTTTCCGCGCCCAGTGCGGCGCGCGGCCGGGGCTGGAGATTGAAATTGACAACATGCAGCTGATTGCAGAGAGCGCCGCCGGGGCGACCGTGACCTATCAGGAGCGGCAGCAACTGCCGGGCCAGGAGGCGACGCTGCGCTTTTCGACCGTGGTGTTTGAATTGGGGGCGGATAATCGGGTGGTATGGCGCCATCTGCATGAAACCATGCTTCCCCTGTAAGCGCGCTGCCCGCGTAACGCCGATGGTTTGAGCCACGGCGGGTATGGAGCGGGCGGCGTAGCCGAAAGCGTCAAGAAAAGTGAACACCGGACGCCGGTAGCTGGCGTACATTTTGCGAGGTAACTCTCGTTTATTGTTAAGCAGTTGTTGCACGTATGGGCTATTGTTTTCTCTCAGTTTAGTAATCGGAACCCTGTTTCATATTTGAAACTGCGCGGAGAGAACAGATGAATCAACGGGAAATAGAGAGCACGGTTGTTACCGATTTTTCCAAGCGTATGAGCTACGGCGACTATCTGTGCCTGGACCAGCTGCTGGACTGCCAGCACCCGCTGTCCAACCCGCAGCACCATGATGAAATGCTGTTTGTGGTGCAGCATCAGACCTCCGAACTGTGGATGAAGCTGATGCTGCACGAGCTGCAGGGCGCGCGCCAGCTGGTACAACAGGATAAACTCAGCCACTGCTTCAAGATCCTGGCGCGGGTGAAGCAGATCCAGCGTCTGCTGTTCGAACAGTGGGCGGTGCTGGAAACCTTAACCCCGTCGGAGTACGTCGAGTTTCGCAATGTGCTGGGCAATTCGTCCGGTTTTCAGTCGCATCAGTACCGTTCGATTGAGTTTTTGCTGGGGAATAAGAATGCGGCGATGCTGGAGGTGTTCCGCAACGACGAGGGGAAATACGCCGCGTTGAAAGCGATTTTGGACGCGCCGAGCCTGTACGATGAGTTTCTGCTGTACCTGGCGCGCAAAGGGCTGCCGGTGCCGCAGGCCTGCGTGGAGCGGGACTGGACGCAGCCTTACCAGCGCAACCCCGATTTATTGCCGGTGTTTAAAATCATTTATGACAATCCGCAGACTTACTGGGAAGCCTATGAAATGGCGGAGAAGCTGGTGGATATTGAGGAGAGTTTCCACCTGTGGCGCTTCCGGCATATGAAAACGGTGGAGAGGATTATCGGCTTTAAGAGCGGCACCGGCGGCTCCAGCGGCGTCAGTTTCCTCAAAAGGGCGCTGGAGCTGACCTTCTTCCCGGAGTTGCTGGATGTGCGCACCGAGATCGGCAACTGATGGGGCAGGGCGCCGGCGGGTTACATTGCCCGGCGCAATTCTTGCAGGCGATCCAGACAGGCCTGCCAGTATCCGCAGATGATAAGGCTGGCAAGGTGATTTTCGCAGAAGCGATCCATGCGGAGATGGGCGGTCATTAGTTTGCGCAGCAGCGTCAGGTCGGCCTGCGCCAGCGTGCGCCGGCAGGTGAAACGCGGATCGCCCCCGCGGGAAAACTCATTCGTCCAGTCGTAGACAAAGAGAAACTGGCTGTGGCTCAGGGCCTGAATATGGCGCAGCAGAGGCTCATGAGGTACATCGTCAAATCGCCATTGGGCGTCCGGCGGCGGCGTAACGCCCGCAGCGCTGTCCAGCACGGCGTCGATGTCTTCTTTACTCAGTGGGGGGATGGGGGTCATGGGGGAGATGTCCGTGTTTTTAATGGGATGTTTATTGTTTATAAGGAGTTTAACCACTTTTTTTCAGTATAAGCACGGTTCTGCCGGATCGGCGACAATGTCGTGTTCTTCGTAAGCGAAGATATCAACCGAATTTTCTGTGAAGACGTTTTTTTATTTCTCCTGGGTTAATTTCCTTATCTTTATAATATGATGGATTATTTCTTATCGCGTGGGATAATTCATTGAATATAAAATCGTTTGTTTTTAATGGGCCAATCTCAGTAGTTAAATCATAATATCGCTCAATGTCTACTTTGCAATCACCTTCTGAAAACATAACTTTAATAATATATTCCCCGGTTTCGGTTAGGTATACCGTGAAGTCCCAAGGTTGAGAGTGTAACGTTTTAAAACTCACTTTTTACCTCCATTTATTATTACCCTTTTAGCGTGATTATGCTGGTTTCAATTCGGCGATAACTCAAATAGGCTCTCGGCTAATTGCGAGATTCTTTCTCGTTGAGCCAGTTTGGCAAGCCATTCATCAGGAATACCCGAATAGCCATAAAGCGCCCCGGCCAGTTGCCCAGCGGTTGCTGCCACGCTGTCTGCATCATCACCGAGATTTGCAGCCAGTAAAATAGCATCACGGAAATTATCAGTATTCCATACGGCCCACATGGCGGCTTCGAGAGTATCAATGACATAGCCACTGGAACGAGGTACGCCGTACTTCCAGCGTGCGCGCCTGGTAGCGGTATTCGGTGCGGCTGTCGGCGGTCTCTTTGGCGGTCAGGCGGCCCAGCGCGTCATAGCTCAGACGGGTGTGGAGCGGCTGCGCCGCGTCGCCGTCCTGCGCCAGCGGGTACTCGGTTATGGTGCTGACCTGTCCCAGCGGGTTGTAACGGTACTGCCTGCGGCAGCCGGCAAAGTCGCTCTGGGCCAGCAGGCGGTGGCCGGCGTCGTAGTCAAACTGCCAGCGCTCTTTGCATACAGTAGAATGAAGCCATTTTTATCTAGAGGAGGATAGTGTTGAATTTTCCTTTTGTACACGTATCCTTACCTCATAAAAAATTATTTATTCCTCAATAATTCTCTCACCTCCATAAGAATAATTCCTAGCATGTTTCTCCCTGTTCCATTTCCACCATCCCCCCAATAAGAATCATTCTTAGTATGCTCGATAAGAATACTATTGCCGGTTGATAGTAAAGCTTCCTTTAGAAAAACATTCTGGCTAAACTTCGCAAAAACGGCCACTCTCATGACATCGTCTTTTATTATTTCCCAGTCACCAGCTAAAGTATTGTTTCTATCTCTGCCAATTAGTGCGGCATCCATTGGCGACTTTGCTGAGCGTATTCTGTCCTTAATGCTTTGTTTAGAAAACTTCCTTGATTGAAAATAATGCTCTGCAGTGTCCCATTCCTCTCCGTCAAGTGTGAAATCGTGTCTGGAAAAATTAGAGAGAAAACCATATGGCTCGTTGGTTTTATAGAATCTTATTGTCATTGTTATATTATTCTCCCTACTTCTGGTTTAGGATCATCTACGGATTTCCCTGATAATAACATATAATATTTTTCCATTATCTCTTCTGCCATGGAACCAAGATCGAAGTTTTTTATGTGAGGAGGCTCGTTACTTATTCCTTCTGCGGTAAGATAAATTTCGCTTAATAATTTCTTGGGGATTAAATTCTCTGTTTTATAAAGTCTAGTTATGTCATCCAGAGTGAAAATAAGTTTTTTGTATTTGCCTATGTTGAACTCACCACCCATTTTCAAAGGGTATAGAAAGTCCGTCACATCGGATTTTAATATTTCTAACGCATTGTCTTTGTTTACTAACATATTATATAACCTTAATTGCTGAATATGGGATTTCTTGCAATATAGTAACTTCCTGTGCCCAAATTAACCGATGATAGGCTAAACCATCAATCCCAGTAGTTCTAGGAGCATGTTCCCATACTTGAACTTGTAGTGCATTGACTTTATTTAAATCAACTTGAACTATTCCAAAACCACTGTCATATGCCTTAGCTATATCCATGTTTTTTGTGGTTGATATCCATGGGCTATTTTTCCATGGTCCTCCAGCAGCAGCGGAATTGAGCGATAAGGGTTGGTTAGCAACATGTTCAGCCGCAATCCAAGTTCCATCCATTGCTTTACCTTGTATTGATTTACCTGCGGCAATACGTTCTGCATCATGTTTAGTAAGTGCTCGGTATACAATATTTCCTTTATTTTCATGTGCAGATGGCTTGCAGCTTAATCCATATGGGTCCACCCAAGACTGTGGGTTAGGCGCATAAATATAAGTATTCTCCCCACCCGCCAGCCCGATCGGATCTGACTGGGTAAACCTGCTGCAGTTCGGATCGTAGTAGCGGAACAGATTGTAGTGAAGCCCGGAATACTCGCCTCATCAATGAGGCTCGCCCCTTCGGGGCCAGCGCTGAAGCGCTGTTCAAATCAGCCTTAGGCTGATTTGTCCCTGTCCAGATACTGGCCCTGATAGCGCAGGTTCTGTACTGCGGCGAGCGTGCCGTTTTTGGTGTCCCAGCAGGTAGTCAACTTTCAATCCAGCTTTCGTTACCTTTTTCCTTATGGAAGGATAGAAGTTTTGAATCTTTGAACTGAATTAAATTATCTTTTATTACGTTAATTATTTCATCTTTATTGATATCTGAAAATATATTAATTTCATCAGTTAAAAACACAATCAGTAAAGATGATAAAAAGTCATGAGAGGTTAAATAAATGGCGAGCAACTCATTGTACTCAGGGTGAAAGAATACTTCTAAATAATCCACTTCAAAATGACTGGGGATGTTTTTTTCAGTACTTGTTAATTTTTCATATAAAGCATACAGGTTAAATGAATCAAATTCATCAATTTTATTCGTGCTAATTAATGGATTGGAACCGTTAATGTAAAATCCGACCACCCCATTATCTTTGGTTTCAATGAATATAACATTGTCAATAACATCTCCGTCCTCATCCTTTACCTCTATGGTTTGTAATATTTCTTTTCCATAGAGGTTGTTTGATATTTTTTTAAAAAATGAATGGTGATAATTGCTTTTTTCCATTTTATTATCTCTTGTAAATATGATGACGTGCGTTCTTTGTGAAGGAATGTCAATATTTCATTGCTTGAGTTGTTAACTAATACTATAGCATCACCTTTGATATAGGCTCTTGTAGAGTCAATTGTATTCCACTTGAAATTAGGATTTGCTAGGTTAGTATTATCTTCGACAATGTTAAGAATGAAATTTTTCATCCCATCTTTGTCTCCTTTTGCTACGGGAACACCTAGTTTTCTCGATGTTTCATATATGTCCTGAGCATGTTTTTTAAGTTTTTTCTCGAAATTACTACTAAATTTAGGTGTGCAACTCCAACCTAAAGGATCTACCCATGTTAATGGATTAGGAGTGTATTGATATACATTCACCCCACCCGCCAGTCCAATCGGATCTGACTGGGTAAACCTGCCGCAGTTCGGATCGTAGTAGCGGAACAGATTGTAGTGAAGCCCGGAATACTCGCCTCATACATGAGGCTCGCCCCTTCGGGGCCAGCGCTGAAGCGCTGTTCAAATCAGCCGTTGGCTGATTTGTCTCTGTCCAGGTACTGGCCCTGATAGCGCAGATTCTGCGCCGTGGCGAGGGTGCCGCTCTCGGCGTCGGTGGCGCCCCAGGCGGAGAAACGGCCGTGCCAGACGACCTTGCCCTGCGCGTCGGTCATACGCTCCGGCAGGCCGTTGAGTTCGCTGTGGTACCAGTAAATTTCACTGCTGTCGCCGTGGCGGTCGACGCGGGCCAGTGGCTCGTAGCTGTCTTCCTTGTACAGATACTGGGTGCTGCGCTGCGGCTGGTCGGGACTGTGCTCGCCGACCATCTGCAGGCCGTTCCAGTGGAACAGGGTGGTCTGCGGCTCGCCGTGGTGCGGGTAGAGGGTTTTCCGGGTACGGCGCCCTTTTTCTAACGTGTTCCTTTAGTTCGCTTTCCTTAGCCTTTGGTGTGTGGTTCTTTATAGCTTCTTGTGATTCTTGATACTTTTTATTTAATAGGATTTCTGATATTTCTTCGGAAACAATCACCCCAAATCATATATTCAGTGGGTGGGAATTGACTAAACAACAAAGTCTTGGTTTTATCTTCGTCAAATATCACCTCATGACTAGCTATTTCTTGAGTTGTGCCGGAAAGAAACTGACTTTTCGTGGGGAACAAAATAGGTTCCATATAGAAATCGGTTTTTACTGTCATAATTTTATTACCCAAGAACTTTTGACTAAATGCTATATTTGCGTTGCCTACCTATTTGGTTGAATAGCAGAAAATGTCCAGCGAGGATCTTTTTTGCTTGTAACTATTCTATTTTCACAAGTGACATTTCCTGTTCCCAAGTGTTTTTACTTTTGAATAGGATGCTACCATGATTTTAATGAGTTTATTGTTTCCACCGTATAAACCACAATGCCTCTTTTTTTTGCATGGTTTAAAAAGTTCTCAGCTAATTTTTCAGTGAAAAACAAAATACTACTTCCTGCCTCAGGCATGTAATGATTAACAATAAATAATGGGATATCTTCACAAATTAAGTAAGATATAACACTGTCGGGAATTTTTCTTTCATCTGTTATGTTAAATAAAATAGGCTTTTCAGATGTATCATTTACAGCTAAACCTCTTTTCTTTCTCAGCTCGTTTTTTTTAGAGGTTATAGCGTAATTTTCAATTTCTTTGTCTATCGTCCACATCCTGTGGGAAGATATACAATCCTTTTCTATTAATGCTATTGGCTTTGCATAAACGCTTGTCAGTGGCGTCATAAAAACTTGCGCCTTTGATGAAGTCATTGATAATTTCTTTGGCTACAGGTGAATCAAATCCGTACGGCCCATAAAAATCGATATCGAAGTCATACTGATAGCAAACGCAAGTTATGATACTATCAAACCTATCAGAAACTATCCTATTCCAATCTGGAACTGGGAAATTTATTATTCTCTCATTATCTACCATGTAAAATAACCCCTTAACTTTTACGGTTAATGGAGTGAACATGACCAGAGTCATGATGTTTTAGTATGTTTGGTAAACCTGCATTCAGAATGACCATCTGGATGTTCAAACTTTCACCATGAAAAACATGTTTAGCATTAATTTTGGGAGCACACCTAGCCATTCCCAGTGGATCCACCCAACTAATCGGATCCAGGGTATGCGATTAGATAGGTAGGCAGATGATACTGACGAAACGTGTGGTATCGTCTGCTTCCAGCAGAGAGTGCTCAGGGGGGATTAAAGATACGCTAGTTTAATTTAATGAACAGAGATTAAACAATGAAGGATCGGGAATGTTTTTTAGAGAGATAAATAAAATAAAACGATAAGAAAATGGGAAGTTAAAATACTCCCCAGTATTGAAGAATTATATCATTTCCATCGTTCATCTAAATATGGTTCAATTGAATTTATGACAATGAATTCGGCAGAACATAATAAATACCTCCCCTCGTCGTTATTGACGGTAAAAACTATTTTATTATCTGGTTTTTTTATTTCTGGTGTGCATGTAAAACCAATTCGTTTACCTTGCAGGTTTAGTTCTTTTATACCTACAAGTGTTAATTTTATAGATAGTCCATTAAATTCTAATTTTTTCCATTTGTCTGGCGTTTTTTTGGGGATATTCCTCGTGTTGAAACATATTCTTATTTTTGAAAGGTCATAAAATAGAAAGCTTTCAAGTTCAGATTCATCTAAAGATAACTCATTGTTAAACATGAATTTAATATTTTCTTTTCCATGGGCGTAATCAAACCACATAATTATAATCCTCGAAGAAATTCATAGTGATCATATGTGATCTTACCCAGCAATAGTAGACACGCGACTAAGTGAGTAAACTCTCAAGCAAGAGGTGACTCACATGACAAAACCAGCATCAACCACTAAAAAGCCACGCAAGCAACATACACCTGAATTCTGCGACGAAGCCCTGAGACTGGCTGAACGCATTGGTGTGGCTGCAGCCGCCCGCGAACTCAGCCTTTATGAGTCGCAAATTTACACCTGGCGTAGCAAGCGGCAGCAACAGGCAACGTCCTCTGAACGTGAGAGCGAACTCGCCGCTGAGAATGCCCGCCTCAAACGCCAACTGGCTGAACGGGACGAGGAACTGGCCATTCTCCAAAAGGCCGCGACATACTTCGCCAAGCGCCGGAAATGAAGTATGTCTTTATCGAAAAGCATCAGGCTGAGTTCAGTATCAAAGCCATGTGCCGGGTACTGCACGTCGCCCGCAGTGGCTGGTATGCCTGGCGTCAGCGTCGTCACCAGATAAACCGGCGTCAACAGTTCCGACTTGTCTGCGATGATGCGGTTCGACAGACCTTTGCCAAGGCAAAACAGCGTTATGGAGCGCCTCGTCTTGCTGATGAACTGCCGGAGTACAACATCAAGACTATCGCCGCCAGTCTGCGTCGTCAGGGGCTGCGGGCGAAAGCCTCGCGCCGGTTCAGCCCGGTTAGTTACCGTGAGCATGGTCTGCCACTATCCGAGAATCTGTTGAAGCAGGACTTTTACGCCAGCGGTCCGAATCAAAAGTGGGTGGGTGACATCACGTATCTGCACACCGGTGAAGGCTGGCTGTATCTGGCGGTGGTGATTGACCTGTGGTCGCGGTCAGTCATTGGCTGGTCGATGTCCTCACGGATGACGGCACAGCTTGCCTGCGATGCACTGCAGATGGCGTTATGGCGGCGCAAACGCCCGGAAAATGTCATCGTGCACACAGACCGAGGTGGCCAGTGCTGTTCAACGGATTACCAGAGCTTACTGAAACGGCATAATCTGCAGGGCAGTATGAGCGCTAAAGGTTGTTGTTACGACAATGCCTGTGCGGAAAGCTTCTTTCACTCACTGAAGGTGGAATGTATCCACGGGGAGGACTTTGCCAGCCGGGAAATAATGCGAACGGCAGTGTTTAATTATATCGAGTGCGATTACAATCGCTGGCGTCGTCACAGTGCCTGTGGCGGTCTTAGCCCGGAACAGTTTGAAAACCAAAACCTCGCTTAGGGCCGTGTCCACATTACGTGGGTAGGATCAGTCGGT
This sequence comes from Serratia sp. JUb9, assembly GCF_014298095.1. Taxonomy (NCBI): domain Bacteria; kingdom Pseudomonadati; phylum Pseudomonadota; class Gammaproteobacteria; order Enterobacterales; family Yersiniaceae; genus Serratia; species Serratia sp. JUb9. The sequence continues at coordinate 1,982,422 of NZ_CP060416.1, forward strand.
ATAGTCGGTAATGCGCAGCAGGCTGTCCCAGCGGTGTTCGGTGGTGCCGCCGGACAGGCAGGTGACGCTGGCGCGGCGGGCAGATAATGATTTTTAATCTTTTAGTTTTATGGGGTTGAATATTACTATTTCTTTTTTTTCTTTCTTTACGTCACAAGGTAAACATCCAGTTTTGAATATATCAAAAATTGATTTAAGAATAGATACTTTTTCCTCACCTAATAAGTATCTCTGAGCTGATGTCATATTGAGAATATATATTGTCTCATCGCTAAATTCTTTTTTAAGTCATCGTGTTTGTTATTTACAGGTAAGCCGGTCTTTTTTTTAAAAATTCCTTTCTTTTTCTAATGTGTTCCTTTAGTTAGCTTTCCTTAGCCTTTAGTGTGTGGTTATTTATTGCCTATTGTGATTCTTGATACTTTTCATTTAATAGGGTTTCTGATATTTCTTCGGAAAAAATCACCCCAAATAATATATTCAGCGGGTGGGGGTTGACTAAACAACAAAGCATTGGCTTTATCTTCGTCAAATATCACCTCATGACTAGTTATTTCTTGAGTTGTGCCGGAAAGAAACTGACTTTTCGTGGAGAACAAAATAGGTTCCATATAGAAATCGATTTTTACTGTCACAATTTTATTGTTTGTTTTCCATTTAATAACTGGTTATGTTAAAATGTTAAATCGCTCGCTTTTAACAAAGACAGAAGTTACTAATTTCCACTCATATTTTCCTCATGGGAATATCCAGCTCTAGTTGGATTTCTTCTATAAGGGAGAGGTAAATTATGGCATTCTCATTACACATTCGCGAAGACGTTTTATTAGTTCAGGTTTTTTAAGGCAATCAATAGGTTTTAGTCCTTCTAATGCAGGGACACTTTGTTCGATCCACCATAGAGATTCTTTTACTCCTCTTTTACCATAAATAACAACAGCCAAGTCAAGGTTTCCGTTCAACCTTTTGGCAATCATACGAGCATTGTCGTCTAAATAATCTTCGGCGTAAAAGTCAGCATACCTTTTCCATTTTTCATCGCCTGCGTAATAAAACTCTAATGAAGACATTATCTAAAATCCCAAAAATGATATTAAATTAGAACCAGTAGGATTTCTTGCTGACGGTGCAAGTATACCATCATAACCTTGTGTTTTCGCCCAATGACCAATTTGATGTGTAATAGTATAGTCATTACTAGTAAGATCGCCTAAGGAAACCCCTAACTTATCTCTTACGTTAGAACGAGTTAAGTCTAGCACATTGTTTAATTGAACTTTTTTACTTATTAAAATCCTACGAGATAGGTCAACATTCCAGTGAGTCACCTCAGATAACGCGGTTTTACGTGAGTTTGCGCCATATACACCACCTAAACCTTCATCAGTATATCTATGAGAAGCCATAATATTCCATTTATGTGTGGTCCAAGTAGTATTTATTCTGTCTGGTTCTTCAAATCTGTAAATTGTTCGATTAACTTTTCTGCCTTTAGGAGGTGTGTGGCACTTTATCAACCCCAACGGATCCACCCAGCTAATCGGATCCGGGGTATACGCGTAGGTATTCTCCCCGCCCGCCAGTCCGATCGGATCTGACTGGGTAAACCTGCCGCAGTTCGGATCGTAGTAGCGGAACAGATTGTAGTGAAGCCCGGTTTCCCTGTCCAGATACTGGCCCTGATAGCGCAGATTCTGCGCCGTGGCGAGCGTGCCGCTCTCGGCGTCGGTGGCGCCCCAGGCGGAGAAACGGCCGTGCCAGACGACTTTACCCTGCGCGTCGGTCATGCGCTCCGGCAGGCCGTTGAGTTCGCTGTGGTACCAGTACACCTCGCTGCTGTCGCCGTGGCGGTCGACGCGGGCCAGCGGCTCGTAGCTGTCTTCCTTGTACAGATACTGGGTGCTGCGCTGTGGCTGGTCGGGACTGTGCTCGCCCACCATCTGCAGGCCGTTCCAGTGGAACAGGGTGGTCTGCGGCTCGCCGTGGTGCGGGTAGAGGGTTTTCCGGGTGCGGCGTCCGAGCGCGTCGTAACGGTATTCGGCGCGCTGATGGCGGCTGTCGCCGTCGAAGGTGACGGCGGTCAGGCGGTGTTCGGCGTCGTACTGAAAACGCTGCTCGACGCCGGTATTGCCGTCGCGGCGCCAGCTGAGCCGGCCGAAGCCGTCATAGCCCCAGCGGTGGCCGTTCAGGCGCTGCAGCAGGTTGCGCCAGACGGTGACGGCCGGGCCATCGCTGCGGTTGCCGGCGGCGTCGTAGTAAAAACGCTCCTCGCGCTGCGGCAGGATGCTGTGGGTCAACTGCCCACGGGCGTCATAGCCGAAGCGGCGCTGCTGGAACTGCGGCCCGTCGGTGAGGTTGTCGTTCTCAATCAGCTTCTGCTGCACCACCAGGTCCTGACGGTCCCACTGGTAGCGGCGTTCGAACACCAGCGGGTGGCTGCGTTCGCTGCTGGCGCGGCGCAGGGTGATGCGTCCGACACTATCGTAACGGGTCTCCTGAGTGACGGCGCCGAGGGTGCAGGCGACTTCCCGGTGCAGCTTGTCGCGCTGCCAGCCTGCGATGTCGTGCCGCTGGCCGGCGGCCAGCAGGGCGGTCTGCAGCAGATGGCCGCTGCCGTAGCGCAGCTGAGTCAGGGTGCTGCCGTCGGGCATCTGGGTGGCACTCAGGTTGCCGAGCGGGTCATGGCTGTGCTGCCAGCGGCCGCTGTGGTTCTCTTCGGCGCACAGGTTGCCGGCGGCGTCGCGGCTAAAGCGCAGCGTCTCCGGCCAGTCGGGCTGCTCGCCGCGCGCCTGCGCCTGCTGCCACAGCGCCAGCGGGGTGCGCCGTACTTCCAGCGTTCGCGCCTGGTAGTGGTATTCGGTGCGGCTGTCGGCGGTCTCTTTGGCGGTCAGGCGGCCCAGCGCGTCATAGCTCAGACGGGTGTGGAGCGGCTGCGCCGCGTCGCCGTCCTGCGCCAGCGGGTACTCGGTTATGGCGCTGACCTGTCCCAGCGGGTTGTAACGGTACTGCCTGCGTCGGCCGGCAAAGTCGCTCTGGGCCAGCAGGCGGTGGCCGGCGTCGTAGTCAAACTGCCAGCGCTCGTTGTTGGGGTTGACCAGCGCGGTGAGACGGCCGAAGCGGTCGTACTGATAGCGTGTCTCGATGCCGGCCGGGTCGACGGCGCAGGTTATCTGGCCGCGCACGTTGCGCTCGACGCGGCGTTCGGAGAAGGCGTCGATGTTCTCGCGGCAGGGCAGACCGGCGTGGTCGTAGTCGTAGCGGGTTTCCCGGCCGTCGGGACGCACCAGCGCCTGCAGACGTCCGGCGGCGCTCCAGCGGTAGCGGGTGGCGTTGCCTTCGGCATCGCAGGTGCGGAGCAGATTGCCGGCGTCGTCATACTCGCGGCGGCTCTGGTGGCCGGAGCAGTCTTCGTCGCGGGTCAGCTGGCCGAGGGCGTTCCACCAGAACTGCTGGGTATTGCCGAGCGGGTCGGTGCGGGTCAGCAGGTCGCCCTGGTCGTTCCAGGTAAAGCGGCTGACGTTGCCGAGCGGGTCGGTCATCTCCACCACGTCGCCGAACGGGTTGTAGCGGTATTGCCAGCAGGCGCCGTCGGGCAGCACCTCTTTTAACGGCAGCGCCCAGGCGGGGTGCCAGGTGGTCTGGGTGGTGTTGCCGAGCGGGTCGCGCACCAGTATCAGGTTGCCGCGCTCGTCATAGCCCAGCTCCCAGCGCTGGTCGTCGGGGGTGATGACGGCGCTGAGGTTCTCGCGCAGGGCGGCCCAGCGGAAGCGCCAGCGGGCGCCGTAGCTGTCGGTATAGTCGGTAATGCGCAGCAGGCTGTCCCAGCGGTGTTCGGTGGTGCCGCCGGACAGGCAGGTGACGCTGGCGCGGCGTGCGGCTTCGTCCGCCTCCAGCAGCCAGTGCTCCAGACACTGCAGCTGCGCGTCCAGCACCAGATACTCGCTGACGCGCCAGTGGTCGCCGTCCGCCGCGCGCTGCCAGCGGTAGCTGACGCGCAGATCGGTGGCGTAGCTGTGCCAGGCCAGCAGGCCGCTGGCGTCATCCCAGCCGTAACGGCGGGTGACGATGGCGTCGGCGTCGCGCACCGCAATCAGCTGCCCCTGCGGGTTGTAGTCATACTGCACCAGCAGGCGTTTTTCCTGTCCGACGTGCTGATGCACCGCAAGCAGACGGCCGTTGCGCGCGTCGTAGCTGAGCTCGACCTCCAGCGCCTGGTTGTCGCTGGAGATGGTGACCAGCTGGCCGGCGCTGTTCCAGGCGAAGTGGTGGCAGTTCTCGTGGCGGTCATAAATGCGCGCGATGCGCCATTCGCCGACGCGGGCAGGATCCGGCTCGTACAGCTGGTGTTCGCCCTCGGCGGTCTGCAGCAGCATCACGCCCTGCAGCGAGCAGTAGAGGGTAAAGCCGTCTTCGGTAAAGCGAATGACGTCGCCGGGGGTGACGTTGCCGAGGCCGGTCTCGCGGCCGGAGGCGTCGCGCAGGATAAACTGCGGCTGGCCGTTGTCGTCCAGCATGCGCAGCAGGCGGGTTTCGAACGGCAGCATCCAGCCGACGCCGAGCATGCCGGCGGCGCGGTTGCGGCTGTTGTACAGGCGCTGCCAGTAAAGCGGGATGCGGTCGGGGAGGGTGAAGTCAAGCTCCTCCTCGCCGGCGAGGATTTTGGCGCCGGTGGGGATATGCACCGGATGGCCGGTCTGGGTGGCGGCCACCAGCGTTGTACCCACGGCAGCGCCGGCGGCGTTGCCCGCCAGATCGGCGGCGGCCACGGCGGCCAGAGCGCAGCCGGCATCCTTCAGCGCCAGACGGGGCATTACGCGGCGGAACAGCGACTGACTGAGCGCCAGGCCCTGCTTGCCCAGGCCGCCAATCAGGCCGCCGGCAAAGTAGGCCAGCGCGTTTTTACCGCTGCGGATATCGCGCACCACGATGCCGTCGCCGCCAATGCGTACGCGCGGGTTGTCCGCCACCTCGATCTTGGCTTCGCAGGTGCTGCGGTCGCCGTTGCGTGCGGCTGGGTGGCCGTTGATCAGCACCTTCTTCGAGCCTTCGGCCAGGAAGTTGACGTTCTCCGCCATATGGCCCTTGGTGCAGGCGACGGTGTCTTTGTTGGCCGGGGTGGCGTACGGGCTGGCGCTCTCGACGGTGGGCTGGGTGATGTCGTCCCAGACGTCGCCGAGCCAGTTTTTCACCGATTCGCCGTCGATGCTGGCGATCTTGTCGATCAGCGGGCCGGGATGCATCACGCTGGAGATGATGCCGCCGGCCACCGCCAGGGCGCTGTCGATCAGGCCCGGGCCTTCTTCAGCGCCAACGTCGGGACTGTTGAGAAAATCGTGGTCGACGGTGCCGGCGGCGCGGGCCGCCGGTTTGCCGTTCATATGGACGTTGTCGGAGCCGCTGGTGATAAAGGCGTCGGGCGGGCCGGTGCCGATCAGCGTATCCACCAGCGCGCCGGCGGCGGTGCCGATTTTCTCCGGAATGCCGGACACCATGGCGCCGGCGACTAGGGCGAAACCGACCGGTGCGCCGAGCCCGGAGGAGATCAGCGCGGTGGCGCCGGCGTAGATGCCGGCATAGATGGCGCCCTCAACCAGGCCGCTGACAAAGTCGGCCAGCAGCGAGCTGTGCACCAGCGGGTCGCCGAGACTCGCGGCGGTTAAATCAGACATCGCTTACGCCTCCGCTGCGTTGCCGGCCGGAATAAATCCCTGGCGGATCTGTTCCCAGGTGGCCTGCGCCTCGGCGGCGAAGGCGGCGCTGGTGCTGAAGGTCAGCACCATCAGGTGGCTTTCCAGGCGTACGACCAGCAGTTGCTGCTCGATGGCGATGCCCTGGTTTTCAAAACGCACGCTGACCGCCCGTGCCGGCAGCGGGCCGAAGCTGCTGTCTTCCACGGCGCGGGCGCTGAATTTTTTCATATCGCGCTTCACCTTGGCCAACTGCTGCTGCAGGTAGGCTTCTTCCTGTCCCGGTTTGACGTCATAGGCGCGGGTGACCACCAGCGTGGCGCGCGCCTGCGGCAGTTTGAGGATGGTGACGCTGGTATCCTGCGCCGCTTCCGGCAGCGTCAGGGTGCCTTCGGACAGGGCGTAACGGGTCTGCTGCGTCATGCGTTGCCCTCCGAAGAGCTGTTGAACACCTTGGCGACTTCCTGCGTGATCTCCGCCGGGGTTGGCGTCGGCGTTTTACCTTTGGCCGGTTTTTTGATGTTGAGATCCAGCGTGCCGCCGGTGTTGATTTCGCCCTGCGCGCTGGCGTTGATTTCAAACTGGGTGCACTGAATCGAGACGGTGCCGTTCGGATTAAGCGTCAGCTTGCTGTCGCCGCTTACCAGCGTGATGCCTTCGCCGGAGCTCAGCATGATCTGCTGCTGCGTCTTCATCGCATAGTCACCGCCCACCAGTTCACTGCGGTTGTACTGGGTCGACTGGCGGTATTCGCCGTTAACCTGGCTTTCATGGTTTTTAGTGACGATAAAGTTGTGGTGGCCGCCGACGGAGTGGCTCTCATCATTCTTGACGTTGGTATCCATATTGCGTTCGGCCTGGATCCACACCTGCTCGGAGCCGGCCTTGTCCTCAAAGCGCAGGGCGTTGGCGTTGTCCGGCGTGCCGTCTTTGGAGCGGCTCATAAAGCCCATCTGGGTGGCGGCGGCCGGCAGCGCCCACGGCGGCATGCTGGCTTCGTTGTACACGCGGCCGATGACGATTGGCCGGTCCGGGTCACCGTTGATAAAGTCGATCACCACCTCGTCGTTGACGCGCGGGATCTGCACGCCGCCGAAGCCCTGGCCGGCCCAGGCGCTGGAGACGCGCACCCAGCAGGAGCTGGTGTCGTCGCCTTTGGCCAACCGGTCCCAGTGGAACTTCACCTTGATGCGGCCGTATTTGTCGGTCCAGATCGACTCGCCCTGCGGGCCGACCACGCGGGCGGTCTGCGGGCCGTGGGTTTTCGGCCACGACGCGCTCTGCGCCGGGCGGAACTGCACATCGGCCGGGATGACGGTGAAGTCGATGCGGTGCAGGCTGCCCTGCGTATCGCCGCTGGCGTAGCTGTTTTCGCGCAGGGTATAGCGGGCGGAGAGCGTCAGGTATTCGCCGTTATCGGACATATAAGGCGCTTTGATCAGCGTAAAGGTGTTGCCGGGGGCGATGCCCAGCGCGGTAGCGGTGCCGGTCACCTGCTGATGCTCGGCCTGCCAGGATTCCTGACGCACGCGTGCGTAGAACTCGCCCTGCTGATGCTCGGTATAGCGGCCGGGCCAGTCATAGACGTCAATCTGGCCGGGGGCCGGCGAAGCCGGGTTCTGCCGCGCCTGGAACAGCCAGGCGTTGGGCTTGCGGAAGTCGTAATCGTCCACGCTGTAGATGCCGGGGGTCACCTGATCGGCCAGCGTCCACTGGCTGATGCCTTCTTCACTGGTGACGCCGCCGGACGGCGTGACGTGGTACGGAATGGTTTCATAGCCGGGGAACGGCTGGTGATGGTGCGGGTTATCGGCCAGCACCATGGTGTGTTTGTCCTGCTCGTGCTTGAAGTAGTAGTAAATGCCTTCCAGCTCCATCAGGCGGCTGATGAAGTTAAAGGTGGATTCACTGTACTGCACGCAGTAGCCCCACTGGCGATACTCGCCGGTCAGCTGGTCTTCCAGCTGAATGTTCTGTTCGGCCAGCAGCGCTTTGACGATGTCCGGAACGGTCTGTTCCTGGAAGATGCGGAAGTTGCGATCCTTGAGCATCGGCCACAGGTCGGGCTGTACGCGCAGGGCGTACACCGAATAGCGGGTGCCGCTGATCTCTTCGCTGCTGACGGCGATGGCGGTGATCTTGCCGTTGAGATAGCGGGGCGGGCGCAGCAGGCCGGGGATCGGGATTTCCAGCGTCAGCGGCTGGCCGAGCAGCGCCTTGCGGTCCAGACGTGCGTCGGTGCTCAGCAGTTCGATGCGGAAATCAAACGGTGTGGACAGGGCTTCGGTGCCTTCCAGAGAACGAAACAGCAGTTGTTCAGGGCCAAGCGGCGTATAAGCTGTGATGCGGTCTAACATAGAAACATCCTTGGTGAATGACACTCCTCGTTACGGCGGCGTGGCCTTGGACCGGGGTAGTGATGTCAATCGCGTGGAGGTAAAACGGCGCCGTCTGACGGCGCCGGAATAGGGGACAATTAACCGGCGTCGGTCGGCGCGACCAGCCAGGTGCCGGCATGCTCGATCGTCAGCTGTTGGCGGCGCAATCTATCGTCGTTACGGTGGATTTCCAGCTGATAGGTGCCCGGCGCCAGATCCAGGCTGGCGAAGCCGTTAGTGCTTGGCTGCAGCGACTGGACTTTGCCGTCCAGCGTCACTTTTTCACCCGGGCGCAGTTTGAAATAGACCATCGCCACCGGCGCAGGCGGCGGTGCGGCTTCCTGCGCAGCGCTGTCCAGCTGCGGCGCACTTTGCTGCGGTGACAGCGTCTTGTCGGCCGGCGCGCCGTTTTCCGCCGCTGCGGTCGGCGCGGCGTCGTCCGGAGAGCTGCTGAGCCAGGAGATGATGCCAATCACCAGCAGCGCGGCAACGCCCGCCCCGATCATCATCGGCCGGGAGAACGTCATACCGCCGACGGTTATGCTGCCGGCGGCGGCAGTGCCGGTCGCCGGAGTGCTGGCCGGCAGCGGGGGTTCCGGCGCGGCGGCCGGCGTGCTGATGATTTCCGCTTCGTCGGCCACCGGCAGGTGCAGCAGCTCGGCCATTTCATCGATGGTTTGCGGCCGTTCTTCCGGTTTCAGCGCCAGCGTCTGGTCGATTACGCGCAGCAGCTCCGGCGAGTAGCCTTCGGGGCGGCGTTCGCTCAACGGCTGGTAGCTGTCTTCAATGCTGCGCACCACGCTGACCGGCGGCGGGTTGCCGACGATCAGGGTATGCAGCACCGCGCCGAGCGCATAGATATCTGTCCACGGACCCTGCTCGCCGTCGCTGTTTTCGGTGTATTGCTCGATGGGCGCGTAGCCCGGCTTCAGCATGATTTCCGTTTCGTCGGACAGGTTGCCGATCTCTTTACGGGCCGAGCCGAAGTCCAGCAGCACCGGCAGCTGATTCTCCTGGATTTGGATATTATCCAGCGAGATATCGCGGTGCAGGTAGCCTTCCTGATGGATGGTGTCGATCGCGCTGAACAGCGGCGGCAGCAGCCGGCGGATCCACGCCTCGTCAATCATCGCCGGCTGTTGCAGGCGGAAGTTTTTCAGCGTGGTGCCGCTGTAGAACTGGGTGCCCATATAGGCGGTGCCGTTCTCTTCCCAGAAGCGCAGCACGTGCAGCAGCCCCGGGTGGGAGAAACGGGCCAGCAGGCGCGCCTCCTGAATAAAGCTGTTCAGGCCGGCCTGAAAGGTTTTGCTGAAACGTTCGCCACGCAGGCTGAGGGTCAGATCGTCATTGCGTTGGGCCAACTGGGTCGGCATGTACTCTTTAATGGCGATGGTGCGTTCAAGCTGGTGGTCGTAGGCGCGATAGACGATGCCGAAGCCGCCTTCGCCGATCACTTCCTTGATCTCAAACTCGTTGAACCGATAGCCGATCGGCAGGCTGTTTGAGTTCGGTTTTTTGATCCCGTTTCCGGACATAGTGACTACTCTCTGTGATCAACTGGCCGCCGCGGCGGCCGGGGCGTTAAGCCTGAAATTGACAAATAAACTCGTTGTTTTGCAGTGCGATATGCAGCTGGCGGTAGCGCTGGTCGTTGGCGCTGGCCGACAGCAGGGTATGGCTGATCTGCGGCAGCAGGGTGTTGGTCAGGATGGCGTCGACCATACGCCCGCCGGATTCCACCTCGGTGCAGCGGCTGACGATCTGTTCGATCACCGCGTCGTCGAAGGTGGTGGTAATGTCGTGGTTTTCTGCCATCCGGCGTTGGACGCGGCCCAGTTGCAGACGCACGATGTTGCCCAGCGTGGCGTCGGTCAGCGGGTAGTAAGGCACCACCAGCAGACGGCCGAGCAGCGCCGCCGGGAACACCTCCAGCAGAGGCTGACGCAGTGCGCCGCTCAGCGCTTCCGGCTCCGGCATCAGGTCAGGGTCGCTGCACAGGCCGGCGATTAAGTCGGTGCCGACGTTGGAGGTCAGAATAATAATGGTGTTGCGGAAATCGATATGGCGGCCCTCGCCGTCCTCCATCCAGCCTTTATCGAACACCTGGAAGAAGATTTCGTGCACGTCCGGGTGCGCTTTTTCAATTTCGTCCAGCAGCACCACGCTGTAAGGACGGCGGCGCACCGCTTCGGTCAGCACGCCGCCTTCGCCGTAGCCGACGTAGCCCGGAGGCGCGCCTTTCAGCGTCGATACGGTGTGCGATTCCTGGAACTCGCTCATATTGATGGTGATAACGTTCTGCTCGCCGCCGTACAGCGTTTCCGCCAGCGCCAGCGCGGTTTCGGTCTTGCCGACGCCGGACGGGCCGGCCAGCAGGAAGACGCCGACCGGTTTGTTCGGGTCGTCCAGCCGGGCGCGCGAGGTGCGTACGCGGCGGGCGATCAGGTCCAGCGCGTGGCGCTGACCGATGACCCGCTCGTTCAGGGTGTCGGACAGCTGCAGCACCGCTTCGATTTCGTTTTTCACCATGCGGCCCAGCGGGATGCCGGTCCAGTCGGCGACCACGGCGGCGACGATATTGGCGTCCACCGCGGCGAAGATCAGCGGCGCTTCGCCCTGCAGCGTAGCCAGCTGCTGTTGCAGCACGGCCAGTTGGGCGCGCAGTTCATCTGCCGACGGCGCCGGTTCTGCGGCTTCAGCCGCCTCGGCGGTTTCCGCCGGCGTTTCCGCGTCGCTGTCGGTTGTGGCGTCGTCGTCCGGTTCCGCTTCCTGCTGATGCAGTCGGGCGCGCAGATCGATGATTTGCGCAATCAGCCCCAGTTCTTCCTGCCAGCGCTCGGTCAGTTGCGTCAGCTGCTGCTGCAGCTCGCTCAGCTGCGCTTCGATCGCCGCCGGGCGCTGCGGATCGCCGATGCCGACCTTGGTTTCGCGGCGGGCGATATCCAGTTCAATCTGCAGCGCGTCGATGCGGTGGCGGCAATCTTCCACCTGAGCCGGCTCGGCGTGCTGGCTGACCGCGACGCGGGCGCAGGCGGTATCCAGCAGCGCCACGGCCTTATCCGGCAGCTGACGCGCCGGGATATAGCGGTGGGAGAGACGCACCGCGGCGTCGACCGCTTCGTCGAGCAGCAGCACGCGGTGGTGCTGTTCCAGCGGGCTGACGGTGCTGCGCAGCATCAGCAGCGCTTTCTCTTCGTCCGGCTCGTGCACCTGCACCACCTGGAAGCGGCGGGTCAGCGCCGGGTCCTTCTCGATGTATTTTTTGTATTCCGCCCAGGTGGTCGCGCCGATGGTGCGCAGCTGACCGCGCGCCAGCGCCGGCTTCAGCAGGTTGGCGGCGTCGCCGGTGCCTTGCGCGCCGCCGGCGCCGACCAGCGTATGAATTTCATCGATAAACAGAATAATCGGCGTCGGGCTGGACTGGACTTCGTCAATCACCGTCTGCAGGCGTTTTTCGAACTCGCCCTTCATGCCGGCGCCGGCCTGCAGCATGCCGATATCCAGCAGGTACAGCTGCACGTCGCGCAGCTGCGGCGGTACGTCGCCGGCGACGATGCGCAGCGCCAGGCCTTCCACCACGGCGGTTTTACCGACGCCGGCCTCGCCGGTCAGCAGCGGGTTGTTCTGTCGGCGGCGCATCAGGATATCGACGATCTGGCGGATCTCTTCGTCACGGCCGCTGACCGGATCGATTTCGCCGTTGCGCGCGCGCGCCGTCATATCCTGCGCATATTGCGCCAACACGCTGCCGCCGGACTGGCCCGGTACGGACACGGCGGCCGGTTCGCCGGCGGCGCTTTGTGCCTGAGCGTTTTCCGACGAATTGCCGACAATGGCGGCAAACTGGTCCATCAGCAGATCGGCGTTGATGCGTTCGAACTGGCCAGAAATGGCTTTCAGCAGATGGCGCAGGCTGTAGGTTTTCAGGATCCCCAGCAGTAAATGGCCGCCACGGATGGCGTGCGCGCCGAACTTCAGCGAGCCGTAGACCCAGGCGCGCTCGACCGCGCTGTCGATATGTTCGGACAGATCGGAGATGGCGCTGGCGCCGCGCGGCAGGCGATCCAGAGCGTCGACGATATCGCGCGTCAGTTGGTCTTCGTCGAGGGCGAAGTGGCGGATAATCTGCTGCAGATCGCCATCCTGCGCCTGCATCAGCTGATGCAGCCAGTGCGCCAGTTCAACATAAGGGTTGCCACGCAGCTTACAAAAAGCCGTGGCGCTTTCCAGGGAGGTGAAAAGCAGGCTATCCAGTTTGCCAAAGAGTACCGAGCGGCTGATTTCTGACATGGTTTTCCTCGTAGGGGCAGGGCAAGTCCTGCCTGCGTTTTAAACATATCGATGTAATTGACGGACGCGGCAGTGCGCGCCCTGCTAAATATCTTCCAGCGGTTCCGGGCTGAAAGTCAGATCGCCGGCGTCGTGCTGACGCCGTTCGGCGGCCATCCAGCTGCTGAGCCCCAGCCGCTGAGCGCCGCCGAGCTGGGTGCCGATCAGCTGTTCTTTTGCCAGAATCAGCCGGACTTCCCAGACAAATTCGATGCCCAGATACTGGCGCACCCAGTCGCGCAGCTGTTCGCATAGTTCGGCGCCGGGCAGGAAACGGTCGTATTCCTGCTGCGACATCGGGCCTAGCTCGATGCGGAACTTGTGCTGCACGTCGCGCACCGCCACGCCGAGAAACGCCGACTCGCCCAGCCGCGGTGCGCCGCGCCCGGCCTTAAGCCGCGCCTGTTCTCGCGGGTCGACGCGCAGCCAGTGCGGCACGTTCTCCACGATGCGCACCGGCACCTGGAAATAGCCGCGTAAAATTTTGCTCAGGCCTTCCGGGTCGCGGCTGTGGCGAATCAGATGACCGGCCATAAAATGCTTGGCGTGCGCATTGATGCTGTCGCGCTGGCGCTGCGCCGGCTGGCCGTTGCCGATCAGGCTCGACAGGTAGTCATTAAAGCTGCCGTTGTCGGGCCGGTCGAGCGACACCGTCGGCTGCGCATCGGCCCAGGCGCGGTAAAACAGCAGCGTCAGGCGGTGATGAAACAGGTCGGCGAAGGCCGTCAGGGTGGTGTCCTGATGGTGGTAAATCCGTTCGCGCGCGTATTCGGTCAGGTGCAGCGGCAGCGGGCCGTTGGGGCCGAACAGGCCGAAGCTGAGGATCGACACCTCATGCAGCGGGCTGCCGCTGCGCGGCGTGACCTTGGCCAGCGTCGACGGTGCGAAAGAGAGCGACGGCTCCTGCCCCAGACGCAGCATTTCATGGCGCGGCAGCGGGGCGCGCCCCAGCAGATAAGCCTGGCCGCCCTGAGCGTCCAGCCGGCGCAGCAGCTGGAACAGATCGTAACGGTAAGGCGCGGCGCGCAGCCGCAGCCAGAAGTCGTCCGGCAGGCGGTGCAGCGCGTTGATCTGCGGCGCGTCGCCGGCCGGCAGTTCGGTTACGCTTTCACTCATATCAGCGTCCTTTTGCCCATGCGCGCCTGCCAATGGGCGATTTCACCGCGCTGCTGACTGGACAGCGTCATTTCGGTAAAGGTGTTCATCGCCACCAGCCGTGAGAACAGCCGTTCCAGCACGCTGCCGAGCAGATAAGGGCTGTTGCCGGAGAACGCCTGATCGTCAACGGTCAGGTCGATGGCGATGCCGCGGGCGAACACGATCGGCCCCGGCTCCGGCACCCGGCGGTACACCGGCCGCAGGTTGCAGCTGCGCACGCCCTGAATCTGTTTGGCGATTGCCGGCTCGCTCAGGTTGCCGTACAGGCCGAGCAGCTGACGCAGGCTGGCGGCGCCCTGTTCCGGATCGCCGTCCATCAGGCTCAGGTAGTTAAGCTGCAGCTGGCTGATCAGCCGCCAGGTGATCATGCCTTCCGCCAGCGCCGGCCGCGGCGGCGTCGGCCCTTTGCGCAGGAACACCCGCTTGATTGGGATAGAGTCCGGCATCACGAAGTTGCCCTGGTCCTGCTGCATCAGCATCAACGGCAGATCGCGGCTGGTGCACAGCACGTCGGCCGTCAGGTATTTGAGATCGCTGTGCCAGGGCGACTGGCGCTCATCCACCAGCGAGACGAACACTTCGGAACCGACATAGCCGGTGCGGGTGCCGTAGCGCCGGGCGTGAGAGGAAAGGGTGCGCTGTTCGCGCCGCAGCGAGAAGTAGGCGCCGTAGTTGCCGTCGTCTTCGCTCAGCGTGCTGTAAAACGGCCGGAACTCCTGCTCATAGCGTTTCTCGCTGGCGCTGCCGCCCAGCCTTTGCACCGAGAACACTTCATAATCCAGCGGACGGATATTATCGACCACCAGATGGTATTCGTGATTTTTTTCGTTGAGGGTGATGCGTTCGGCCACCTTTGGGAACAGGTTAATCACCGGCGTGCAGTGCAGCGCCAGATGGCTGACGTCAATCACCCGCTCCAGCGCGGCGTCGTGGCGGTCCAGCAGTACCACAATCTCAAACTGGCGCAGCGTTTTCTTGCCTTCACGCACGCTGCGCAGCAGCGGCTGCAGCCCGCTGATGCTGAAGAACTGGAAGCGCGCCGGGAAGGCGAAGTATTCCTGCAGCAGACGGTAGCCGTCGAAGTTGCGCAGGTCGTTCGGCAGCAGCGCCTGTTCCGGGGCGAAGCCTTCCTGACGCAGCGCGTCATCCGCCAGCACGCGCCGCTGCGGCTGCGCTTCCACCGTCTGGCACAGCATGCCGACGCTGTGCTGCATCAGCAGCTCCAGCAGTTGCTGCGCCTGCATATCCGGCCCGGAGAGGTAGAACATCAGGTTGTCGAGATCCAGACTGTTCAGCGTGACGGTGTCATAGCACTCCAGCCGGATGCGCAGCGCGCTGACGCAGCCGCGGTTTTGCAACCCGAGGGAGGAAAACGGAATATCGGCCGGAATGCCGCCCAGTTCCACGCTGGCCAGCCGCACCGGCTGCAGCGTGACGTCGTGGGCGGTGGTATAGCTACAGGTGATGCCGTTCTTTTTCAGCGTCTGGCTGTCCATCATGGTGCCGCGCGGTACGGTAAAACCGTTGCTGATGTCGCCTTTGCTGCTGTCTGGCTGCAGTTCGGCAATCGCCATCGACGGCGTCGGCGACAGATAGTTCGGATAGATAATTTCCAGCAGCCGCTGCGAGAAACGCGGGAATTCCGCGTCCATTTTCAGCTGTACGCGCGAGGTCAGGAAGGCGAAGCCCTCCATCAGACGCTCGATATAAGGATCCGCCACGTCGATGCCGCGCATGCCGAGACGCCCGGCGACCTTCGGGTACTGTTCGGCGAACTCCGCGCCCATCTCGCGCAGATAGGCCAGTTCGCGGTTGTAATACTCTAACAGTTTACTGTCCATCGCCTTACCCTATGTCTTTCAGATCGAAGTGACCGTTTTCCAGGTCGACGTCGGTTCTGAACAGAAACTCCAGCGGATAGGGCACGCACCACAGGCGGCCCTTGATTTCAATCGATAACACGTTGTGCAGCTCCAGTGAGCCGGTGTCGGAGATGCAGCGCACCTGCAGGCCTTCAGGCAGAATGCGCGGCTCGAAATTCAGGATCGATTCGGTCAGCGCGCGCTGGATATCCTGCCATTCAATGTCCGACATTCGTTTGCCCGCCAGCGAGGCGACGCCGTAATTCACCGTGGAGCGGCGCACCTGAGGAAAATCGCCGAGGTCGAGATTGGATTCGCTGTTGACGCAGTTAAACAGCCACTGCAAATCGCGCAGCACGCGCCGCCGCAGTTCGCTGTGCGACACCAGATTGCGGATCTGCGCTTCCTGTTTTTTATGCGGTTCATCATCGGTCAGCAGGTCGAGCAGCACCGGCTGCATCTTGTCGCGTGACGTCAGGCGCTCGCTGTCCTGCCGCTGGCGATAGCCCTGCCGGCGCAGATCGTCGCCGTTATGAGCGCCCCATAGGTGCTTGTCGTTCATCTCAGGCGTCCTGATCGAAGCTCAACTGGCGCAGGCTGTGCAGCGGAAACTCGTCGCTGTCGCTCAGCCAGGTTTTCAGGCCGTAACCGAGATAGTGCGGGCTGTCGCCGAGCGGCTGCCATTCGGTGCGCTTGCCGAGCAGCAGGGCGTCGTCGCTGTCTGCCGCCAGCGGATAGCGCGCCGGCAGCTGACATACCTGCTCGCGGCCGTCGGTCAGGCGCACCAGCGCGTGGCTCCAGACCAGATCGATGGCGCTTTGCGGCGCCTGGAACTGGATTTCGGCGATGGCGGAGAACGGCAGCCAGTAGTAGACGCCGTTGAGCGCCAGTTCACACACCGGGCCGAGGCGGCCGTCGCCGTCGGTCAGCCAGTCGAAGGCGACGGTTTTTTCATCATCGCCGTCCGCCAGCAGCAGGCTGCCGCCGCTGGCCGGCGCGTCTTCCAGCGCCTGGTCGCGCAGCGCCTGCGCCTGTGCGGCGTCGCCGGCGACGTCCAGCTGCAGGGCCTTGACCATCTGTCCGATCCAAGGCTGATCCTGCTTCAGCAGCGCCGGTGCGGCCTGGCCGGCAAACACCGCCTGGCGCTGCAGTTCGGCCTCGACCGACTGCAACAGCAGCAGGGTGGTCGGCTGCGCCATCGGTTTCAGCGCCTGCCAGGATTTCAGCTGCGCTTTGGCGCGCTGCCAGTTGCCGCTCAGGCACAGCAGCTGCACCAGCGCGGCGCGCAGATCGGCGTCGGCCGGGCGCGCTTTGATATCGGCTTCCACCGCCTGGGTGGCTGCGCTGACGGAGCCGCCTTGCAATACGTCGGTTAATGATTTCACAACAAAATACCTCTTAATCAGTGGGCGGCGTTCTGGACGGTCAGATAACTGCCGCTGGCCGGGTCAACCCGGTCGGCGGCCAGCTGATCCACCAGCCGTACGCTGAGCGGCTCGCGATAGGCGCTGAGCAGCGGCAGCCAGGTTTCACGCACTTTGGCGACGCGCTGTTTCACCCGATCGGCATCGGCGGCCTGCTGGCGGGGGAACTCGGCAATCAGCGTGCCGCTGAAGAACCAGGCGTGCTGAGCGGCGTCAAACGGCAGCACCAAATAGCTGCCGGCAACCTGCGGATTGGCCAGCACCATGCGCTGGCGGTTGGCGCTGACCACGGTCAGCGTCTGGCCGGCCACGTCAATATTCATCAGCGGGTAGCCCTGCAGGAAGCTGATGGTCGGCGAGCTGCTTTTGCCATTGCTCTGCAGCTGGACTTTATCGCTGCCGCTCAGCCAGCCGTCGCTTTGGCAGGTGAGGTTACCGCCGGCAGGTACGAACATCGCGCTGCCGGCGTCGTTGCCTTGCCAGTAAGTGCGGAACTTGCAGCCTTTCGGCAGCTCGAACACCTGCGCCGGCGCGGCATCGGCCTGCGGTGAACTGACGGCGACCGCGGCCGGCGGCATGGCGGTTGCCTGCTGTGCTTCCGGCGTTGTTTCCGGCTGCGCCTGCGGCGCCGTTTTAACCTGCGGCTTCCAGCGCTGGTTTTTCAGCGCATCGCCGGCTGCCAGCGTGTTGCCGGCCTTATCGGTCAGCGTCCACGGCAACTGGCTGACTTTGGGGCACTGTTTCGCCAGCAGGCTGCCGACCCGCGGCAGGAAGCCGTCCAGGATGGCGGCGTCCTTTGCGTTAGCGGAAACAATACGCAGCGGGATGCTTGGCGCACACCAGCTTTCCGGTTTGTTGTTTTTGACGTTGTCGATAAAGACTTCGAGTTTCTGGCTGGGAGAATACACCAGCCGGTAATTTGCCGCGTGAACGGCGGGTACCGCCATCAGGGCGATCACACCGGGCATCCAATATTTCATCGTTAACCTTAGCTGTGTTATGCGGTTCAGTCGCGCGTGAGGAAACGTTCTGCATCCGCCAGCGAATGCAGCAGCGTGGTCTCTTGCGGTGAACCAATCCATACGGCGATAGCGCTGTAGTTATCGCTGTTGTTGTCTTTCTTCCATGCTTGCTGCATCAGGGCGATCCACTCGCTGGGGGAGTTGACCATATGCAGCGATTGCTCCAGTTCGGCCTGGGTAAAGCTGTGCCAGAAGCCGTCGGTGCACAGCAGGAAAACGTCGCCGTCCTCTAACTGCAGTACGTCGCTGTAGGTAGCGTCGCGCTCTTCACTCAGCCCCAGCGCAAAGTACAGCAGGTTGCTGTTGATGCCGCTGGTCTGGTAACCGGCGTCCTGCATCTGCTGGATCAGGCTGTGGTCGGTGGTAACCGCGTGCAGGTAGCCGCGACGGAACAGGTACAGGCGACTGTCGCCGGCGTGGGCCCAGTAGGCCAGCTGGTAATCCCGGTCGATAAACAGGCTGACCAGCGTGGTGCCCATCTTGCTGTACTCTTCGGACTGATTCTGCTGCTGGTGGATGGCCGCATTCGCCTGCGAGATATGCTGGCGGATGCTCTGCGCATCCAGATGTTTTTCGCCGTTAAAATTGTCCAGGATGGTGTCGCGCGCCAGTTTGGCGGCGACTTCGCCGCCGGGAAAACCGGCGATGCCGTCGCACACCACGAAACAGGCTGCACGGTTGCCAACCACTTCGCCGGTCTGATCCTGATTTGAGGCGCGGCCGCCCTGATTAGAGGTAGAGGCTATGGTGATATTCATTACACGTCCGGTTTGGTTTGGGAGTCTTTGTACTGATTCACTTCAACATCATAGGCATGCAGGAAGGCTTCACCAAACAGCGTATGGAAGTCATCTTCGATCTCGCCCGAGGTCTGCTGGTAATTTTTTACAAAATAGTCCCACAGTGCCGCTTTACGGTTGGAAGGCAGCGCCAGCCGCGGCGCGGAGCCTTCTTTACGCGCTTCTTCTTCCAGACGGTCCGGGTTAAAGGACTGCAGCATGGCGGCGATGATGGCGCGAATGCCGGCGATCATCCCCAACTGGTGCGCCTGCAGATCGATCAGCGCATCGCGCACCGCCTGCTCCGGTGGCATAAAGCCCGGCATCTGGCTGCCGAACATCTGCATCAGCACGGTTTTACCGGACGGCAGCAGTTTGAACGGGTTATTGGCCTCGTCGAGAATCATGGTCATCTCTGCCTTCACGCCGCGCTTGAGGATAGAGCGCGAAGAGAGCAGGGCGACGGTGCCTTGAGAGAACAGGCTCAGCAGGCGACCGACCTGACGCACCTGCTGCTCATCAAAATGTGGCTGCGGCTGTAGGTCGTCCAGGCCGATGCCCTGCAGCAACGCTTTGAGCAGCGGGCCTTCCAGCACGTCGCCGTTAGACGCCGCCGAGCCTTGAGCGCGGGCGTTCTGATAGGCGATAGGATCGATACCCAGCCGGTTGCCCGGGCGAGAACGCTGCTGGGGTTCCACATGCGGCGCGGCTTCAGGCGGCACGAGCGGTTCCGGCTGCGCGCGTGGCGGCTCCTGCGGTGCGGCGGCCTGCGGCTGTGGCTTCGGCGCTGGTGTTGGCTGAGCCTGTTGTTGCGGTTGTAGTTGCGGTTGCGGTTGCGGTTGCGGCTTGGCCTTTGGCGCTGCCTGCGGCTGCGGTGCAGGCTGAGGCTTTGCCGGTTCAACCGGGGCTGCCGGCGTTTGAGGTGCGGCCACGCTTGGTGCTGCTTCCGGCTGTGTCAGCGGTACGGCGCCGCCCATCAGCAGCCCCAGCGGATCGTTGCTGTTTGATGCGCCAGGCGTGCTGGGCGCGGAAGAACCGCCGAACAGCGCCAGCGGATCCAGCTCTTCATCTTTATTGCCGCTCTCCGTCACCGCCGCTTGCGGGCGTTTTGACGTTTCCGGTTTGGCCGGTTTCGGCTGGTTTTCCGCCAGCAGCGTGCTCGGCGTGGTATCGGTCAGGATATTGTCGCGCTCGAAGGTGCTGTCGGTTTTGAACAGTTCGGCCGGGTCAGTCTGTTTTTGCTGCAGCTGGTGCAGATCGACATCGCCGTCCAGTTGGCCCAGCGGGTCGCTGGGGTTCAGTTCGCGCTGTGGCCGATCGAGCAGCGGGTTATGGTCGGGCTGCGCTGTTGGCTCCGCTTTCGGCGGTACGGCCGCGGCGGCGCTTGCCGGTGTGAACTCTTCCACCAGGCTGTCCCAGATTTCGTTGGGGATCGGCGCGGCGCCGTTTGCCTTGGCGGCCGGCGCGGCATCGGCCACCGGTGCCTGAGGCACCGGTTGCGCAGCGGCTGCCGGCTGCACCGGCGCGGCCTGCTGATTCAGATCGTTGACCTGGATCTGATAATCATCGATACCGAGGATATCGCCATCCTGCAGCTCCACCTGACGGCCGCGCTCCAGCGGAATGTCGTTCAGCAGGACGCGGGTGACGTTGCCACGGTTGGTGATGCGGCACTCGCCGTCAGCGGAAATATGCACAATGGCCTGCAGGCGGGAAATCGCGCGTTCTTCATCCGGCAGAACCAGGTTGTTGTCCACGCTGCGGCCGATGGTGCCGCCCGGCGGCAGGAAGTCGCAACTGCTTTGCGGCGGGTTTTGGCCATTTTTGTTTTTTACAATAGAAAATCGCATAAGGCATTCCTGCTGATTAGGTTTGATGCAAACTGTTTTCACGCCCATGGCTGCGGGTAGTGATGAATAAAGAGGTTGTTACTGTTTTGGTTGCCGTGTTTCGGACGTGCCTTCAAAGTTAGTGACAGGGGGCAGTAACAGAAAATAGGCGACCATAAAGAATATGCTGCCGTACCAGACTTCAGGGTAATCGGGGAAGTCGATAGCCGGGTAAATGTGGTCAAAAATAGCTTCGCCATCAAGACAGATGGCGCTTTGCAACGCAATGCAGACGATTGTTACGCCAAAGTGCGCAATAAATAACGGAAACCAGTGCAGGCGTATGGTTTTTTTTCGTAAAAAGTAGAGTCCCAGCAGTACTGCAATGGAAATAAAAAAATAGCTAACAGGGAATCCGTAGGAGTAAGGGTAAGTTGATAATGGTGTTGTCATTGTTAGCCTTGTCTTTTGTTTTTATGTTGGTTTTTTTTACTATCACTCTTTAGCTTCTTGTAATACGTGTTTCGTGGCAGTAGAACAGAGTAGGCGATGGTAAAAAATAACCCACCGTACTGCACGACTTGGTATTTGATAAGTTCAACGGGGTAGAAAAGACTAAAGAAGTAATTGCCGTCACCAAAAACAATGAACTGCACGGCTCCGCAAATAACAACAATAACTGTCGATAAAATAAAAAGTGAATGGCTATGCTTTTTTGTGACGTATTTATTTAAATGGAAAAGTAAAACAAACAACGCTATGGAGATGGTAAAATATGAAAATACAAATCCATATGAGTAGTTAAAGGTGGAGATAGTGACGTCATTGTTCATTACCAATCCATTAATTTTTGTCTTTATATTTTTCGATGATGCTATCAAGTTCCCGGCTGTGATAGAGGTCAATGCACTTAGTTAGCGTCATCGATTCGCCGGACATACTGTCATAATGCCTGGCAAGAAACCGTTGAGCCAGACTGCGCACCGCGCTATGTGCCTCAAGTGAGTATTCGCCAAACTCACTATAGCCTCTTGCCGCTGCGGCCGCGTCGTTTTTAACCTCTGCTGCCGAATAGCCTTTGGCAATACAAACGCTGATAGCGTAATTCTTCAGATAGCTCACTGCATCACCGTGGTAAGATCGCGGTGCAGCATAAACAGATAAAGAGGTGAAGAAACAGGCCAGGCTAAGGCAACTAAGAAACGATAATTTATTATTTTTCATAACTATCTTTCCATGTTTTACGTTGTCATTTCCCATGCTGACCGCCACCGTAAAGTGTTTATTTTATTTACTGATGACTGCGTATTTCTTGAAAATACTTTTGGCTTGTTCTGATGTTGGTAATGAAAGACAGGCCAATGTGTTATAGCTTCCAGGCACTGAACCGCTACTCTTTTTTTGCAGGTACTGATGTATCAGCACTTCGCTGCTGTCAAAGGCCTCGATCGGTAGTTGACTAAATTCAAGATAAGCACTGGCAGAGCGGAATGCATCTTGCCGGGTGCTTTCTGAGTCAGTAAATTCACCGATGCAACGACTGATTAGCCAATTGTCATATATTTTATTTTGTGGTAGGTTTTCTATTTTCATATCATTTGCAAATGATGCACTTGAAGAAAATAAAAAACAGATAAATAGAAAGCGGCTTATTTTTGTTTTCATAACAAAATGTTCAGACGTTATATTTAGCCTTACCAATATGATGAAAGTGAGTCAATACGAGTCGACATTGCTTCAGTCAGACAATTTTTGTCATTCATGCACTTATCTCTTTGCTGTAACCATGATTTTTGTGATTTCATCAATGATGTGGATAAGTTTTTATCACCGATATTGTTGGATTGTTTTTTAGCCAGCAACCAGGCACGAGCGACACTTTTATCATAAGCGGCTAAATTAAAATCCGAACATATCGCTTTCTCAACGTTGCTTTTAGCATTAGAGCACTCGAATGAGGCAACGGGTTTAGGGTTTGCAGGCAACCTGTTAAGCTGCAATAACGAACCATCATACCAATTGACCAGTAATTTATTTGCGTTGAGTACGGCAATGCGGGCATTCATGGCGTTGTCGGCAGGGCCGAATGAGCCTGAGGCACAAGTTATTTCTTGGGCCAAAACATGCTTGTTACCATCCTCGTTTAATTCATAGCTTTTAGCCGTGATGGTGTGTTCGCCGCCCATCGTGTCGGTAATATATTGGTCAAGGCTGATTGTCTTTTCAGCAAGTTTTGGGGTGAGACAGTTACTGCCTTCTGGCAAGTTTGTTTGGATTTTATTATTGCTAATAGTAATGACTCTACCGACTAGTCGCGGATCGTTAAACTGATAACTAAGCGTACGTGTGGCATCGTTATTGATATTTGCCTGGTTAACTTGCCATTGACCTTCAATAGGGGAGACTATTGACGTATTATTGTTTTTGTCCGCAGCACATACGCTGAAAGAAAGTATAAATCCGCAGGCTAGTAATTCTAATGAATTCATTAGGTATTATCCTTATCGATAATTTCCATTTAGATATAGATCAACTTCGTAATTTCTTCTATTGATAAGACCTTTCATTACCTTTCCGGCAGAGGTTATTGCTCTTTTTATTTCTGTCATTGCGTCAGATATTCTATTTTGATTGATTAATGAAGCAACATTATTAAATCTCCCTCCGGGGTTATAGGAAAAGCAAACTAACGCATCAAACTCTTGTTGGGTTAAGGGTACATGAATTTTACTTTTCACTAATTTTTCATACGCGGGGATGATAAATTTAAGTAATGAGGTTTCTTGCGCAGCAGTTAAAGCAACCAAATTATGGTTTTCTTGTGAAAAAATCCTGGCGTCTTGGTGTTTTAAACCAGAGGCCTTACTGATCTTATCTGCTGTTGTACTATCTAATCCTATGGCGATCATTGTGTTCTTTATAGAGTTAACAGAACGCGTTTTCATATCATAACCTGGGCCAAGGGTTACTCCACTTGCGCCACCTGGCCAGTGAAGATGGTTACTTACGCCTCGCCACGATTCAATATTGAATATAAACCTTAGTCCACTTTGTGATGTGGTCATTGCTCGCGTCCCTTGACGCCCGGACTTCCCTCCAATGGGGGGTTGTGGTGCCCGTACTACTGATGGTTTGCCTAAAGCTGAAAAAGTTTTTCGGCCAGCAATTCCATCGATATGTAAACCTTTTTTAAGCTGAAACTTCTTGACTGCGAATTCTGTTTTTCCGCCAAAAATACCATCAGCATAAATATTCGCACCTTGTCCGATAAGCATCTCTTGTAGGGATTTTACATGAGATCCTTTATCACCTTTCCTGATAGCTTTCATTGTTATTTATTTTTAAGTTAATAGATAAATTTAAGTTGGACAAGAATAAACCTCCCCCAAGGGGGAGGTTATATTGAGATTAAGCTTCGCGGTTTTCTTTGATGTTCCAACCTGCGCTGCTTTCTGCGCCTTTACCACCTTTATCGCTCTGCTCCCAGTACTGCTGTTTAACTTTAGCCGCCTGGAAGGAGTAGGTTACGCCGACGGTGTCTTCACCGCCTGAACCGGTGTACTGCACAGCGGTAACCAGTACGTCGTCCAGGGTGATTTTTACATACTCAACCTGAGTACCGCCGGCTTTACAGACGGACAGTTCGATTTTGGTCAGGTGCTTACCGCTGGAGCAGTGCTTCAGCAGAGCCGGGGTGGATTTATCAACCAGCGCGTTAACGTGCAGGTCGTTAAAGCACACTTTACCGGCACCGCCGCCGCCGCCCACGCTCATGTTGCCCGGTTGGGACGCGCCCCAGGAGAAAGAAGTAATGTCGGTCCAGCCTTTGTGGTTGGAATCTTTAGATTCACCGCTGGCGCCTTCAACTTTCAGGAACATATCAATAGCCATAGTTTATTCACTCTTTTTAAGGGTTAATAATATTAACGTTGCGTTGAAAAATCAGGTAATAGCAGCAGGAATTGGAAAGTTGGCAATGCACTACCATTTAACGCTCCTTGTGCCATGCACCTTATGAAATACCGAAAACTATCGGTATTGTTTATCGAGATACTATTCTAAATAGTAATAACTCAATAATTATTTATGCGGGTTATCTGTTTCCCATGAGTGAGTTGGATTGCCGACGATTAACGTGCGGGACAAACCATCTAATTCATGGCTGTGATATAACCGCAGGCAGTTCAGGGTAACACCCTGACTGTTAGTTTCAGACTCGCTATGAAATTCATTGGTTCTTGACTTGAATTTATCAATAAGCGCGTTGATTCTATCATCTCCAGACTCTATATCAAACGGTATCCAGTCTCTTATTGCATTAGCCGTTCTAGCAGCGTCAATAGAAAAAGTTTTGTCTGAATCAGAAACCTGAGATAAGCAACGGGATAATGCCAGTTCTTTGACCGCCTGCTGATAAGGCATTTGCTTGATAAATGCTACCGGGTCCTGGGCATCTTTAGCAAATGATTGCAGGGAAAGACTTACTAAGACCGTAGTGAGACTGGTTATTATCAACTTACTCATGGTAATTCCCAGAAGTTAGCATGTGTGGTCGAGTACTGAGCACTAGCCTCATTAAAATAACAATGATCGGAACACTGAGAACCATTCCAAAAGGTTGCGTGTCCGCCGGCGTTACTCCAGCCCGTAATTTCGAATAGAATTAACCCTTTCCTATTAGCCAGTTGAGCTACAGGCAATTGCGGGTAACTCATTATTAAATCTGGCTTTCCCCATGTAGTGTTAAGGTAGGCAATCAAGTCCCTGACTCGAAAAAAATACCATTTCTTATCTGCGCCAGAGACGGTTAACTGACTTATCCTGGGGACGGGGTGGCCCGTGTAGTTAAGAACGTAACTCATTCTTACTGCACAACTATTTTCCCATCCGCCTTTATTTACAGGGATATCGAAATTGCGTTTTACAGCACCGCCGATAGTATTTTTTACTTTTCCCAACGGATCATTGGGATCATAAATATTTTTTGCAGCAGCCCATGCTGCAAGAAAACGTGGCCTCGTGCCCATAGACAATATCCTTATTTTAATCAGGCTGCGCATTACCGCAGCCTGTCATCGGCGCATCAGGACGCGTCATTCTTCTTCAGCGAAGGCAGTTTCGACACCAGACGCAGGGAAACGGTCAGGCCTTCCAGCTGGTAATGCGGACGCAGGAAGAACTTGGCGCTGTAGTAGCCCGGGTTATCTTCGATCTCTTCCACCTGAACTTCCGCCGCAGCCAGCGGTTTGCGGGACTTGGTTTCCTGCGAGGAGTTGGCCGGATCGCCGTCCACGTAGTTCATGATCCAGTCGTTCAGCCAGCGTTCCATATCGTCGCGTTCGCGGAAGGAACCGATTTTGTCGCGCACGATGCACTTCAGGTAGTGCGCGAAACGGCAGCAGGCGAACAGGTACGGCAGGCGTGCAGACAGCTGGGCGTTGGCTGAGGCGTCGGCGTCGTAATATTCCGCCGGCTTCTGCAGTGACTGTGCGCCGATAAAGGCGGCAAAGTCGGAGTTTTTGCGGTGCACCAGCGGCATAAAGCCGTTTTTCGCCAGTTCCGCCTCGCGACGGTCGCTGATGGCGATCTCGGTCGGGCACTTCATATCCACGCCGCCGTCGTCGCTCGGGAAGGTGTGGCACGGCAGGTTCTCTACGGCGCCGCCGGATTCCACCCCGCGGATCGCGGTGCACCAGCCGTACTCTTTAAAGGAGCGGTTGATGTTGGTCGCCATCGCGTAGGCGGCGTTGGTCCAGGTGTAGTTGCCGTGCGTTGCGCCGTCGGTATCTTCTTCGAAGTCGAACTCATCAACCGGATTGGTGCGGATGCCGTAAGGCAGGCGCGCCAGGAAGCGCGGCATCACCAGGCCCAGGTAGCGCGCGTCTTCCGACTCGCGCAGGCTGCGCCAGGCGGCATATTCGGTATTCTGGAAGATTTTGGTCAGGTCGCGCGGGTTGGACAGCTCCTGCCAGGATTCCATCTGCATCACGCTTGGCGCGGTGCCGGCGATGAACGGGCAGTGGGACGCGGCGCTGATCTTGGCCATTTCACCCAGCAGTTCAACGTCCTGCGGGCTATGGTCGAAGTAGTAGTCGCCCACCAGGCAGCCGAACGGTTCGCCGCCGAACTGGCCATACTCTTCTTCATAGATTTTCTTGAAGATAGGGCTTTGGTCCCAGCCCACGCCCTTGTGGCGCTTCAGCGTGCGGCCCAGCTCTTTCTTCGAGATGCTCATAAAGCGAATTTTCAGCAGCTCATCGGTTTCCGAGTTGTTAACCAGATAATGCAGGCCATGCCAGGCGCCTTCCAGCTTCTGGAAATCTTCATGGTGAATGATTTTGTTGATTTGCTGCGACAGCTTTTCATCAATCTCCGCGATCAACGCCTGAATGGTGCGATAGGCGTCAGAGGAAACGGTCACGGTGTTTTCCAGCGCCTGCTGCGCCAGCGTTTTCACCGCGTTGGCGACGGCTTCTTTCGCCTGATCGGTCTTCGGACGAAACTCTTTGTTCAACAGTGCGCTGAACTCGTCGTTGGATAAGGTTTCGTTAGTCTGTAACGCTTGTTGTTGCTGAGGCGAGTTGCTCATCAATTAATCCTCACGCTCGTTATTGTCGTCTTTTTTCTCTGCCGGTTTCGGCGCGTTAGTCAGAGATTTCAACAGCTCCGGGTTTTGCAGAATCTGGGAGATCAGCTCTTCGGCGCCGTTTTTACCGTCCATGTAGGAAAGCAGGTTGGAAAGTTGGGTGCGTGCTTCCAGCAGGCCGCCCAGCGAATCAACCTTGCGGGCGATGGCGGCAGGGGAGAAGTCGTCCATGCTTTCAAAGGACAGATCGATGTTCAGCTTCCCTTCACCGGTCAGGGTATTATCTACCTGATAGGCCACGCGCGGCTTCAACGACTTCATGCGTTCGTCGAAGTTGTCGATATCGATATCGAGGAACTTGCGTTCGTCGACGCTCGGCTGCGGGTCTACCGGTTTACCGACCAAATCCGCCATCACACCCATTACAAACGGCAGCTGAATTTTGCGTTCTGCGCCGTAGATTTCGACATCATATTCAATCTGGACGCGCGGCGCGCGGTTGCGGGCGATGAACTTCTGTCCGCTGCGGGATTTCGAGTTTGCCATGAGTTACTCCATCTAATGACGATTAGGAACGATTGCCATCGGTAACGGCGTCGTTCAAATTCTGGCCTGTTTCTGTTACTACAGGCAACGATAGTGGTCGAAACGAAAAACGACAAGCCGGGGTTCAGTTTCAGTGGTTGTCGTCGTTATCAGTGCGCCCAAGAATGGTTTCCAGTTGGGTAAGACCATCGGGCGCCAGGTCGCGGACGATTTGCATAAAGTCCAGAGCGATCAGGCGCTGCACGCGGTCAATCATCAGCGGCGCCGGATGGCTCGGTTCATTCAGCTGAAAATAGCTTTTTACTTTTTCCAGCATTAGTTGGGCATCGTCTCGCGACTGAATCTGCGCGCTGCGCCAGTTGAGCGCCGCCGCTGCGGCTGGTACAGCGCTGACGGCTTGCTCGGCGTGCTGCTCGTCGTGTGCTTCCGGCGTTGCGACGTCCGGCGCCGTGGTGCCGCCGGCCTGCGCAATCACGTTGAACATTTTCAGCAGGGTGTGCATTTCCGGCAGCGCGCTTTCGCCCAAGTGGCGCGTCACGATGTCGCGAATGGCGGCCAGTTGCAGAAGGATAGTGCGCACCAGTGCCACCGCCGGCTGTTCCGGCTGGCCCAGCTCATCCTGCAGGCGGGCGCGGCCGCCGGGGAAGGTAGGGCACTCCTGCTTGCTGCCGTCCAGCAGCGAGCAGGCATCGCGCAGCATAATCTCGCCGGCGGCGCTTTTCAGCAGCCAGGCGGATCGTACACAGCCGGCCAGGGCGGACTTGTCGCCGAGATCCGCCAGCACGTTAATGCGGAACAGCGGGTCGGCTTCGCCGTCAAATTCCAGCTGCGGCAGCAACGGTTCCCAGTAGCGATCCAGCGCCTGATGAATCAGCGTCAGGCCGTCGGCATAGCCTTGCAGGCCGCGCAGCTGTGTCCAGGCGCGCGTCAGCGGCAGCATTACCCGCAGATCCTTGGTGCGTTCCAGCAGTGCGGTCGCCAGGCGCTCCACCTGCACCCAATCTGGCGCTTCAGCCGGAATAATGGTGTCGCCGAACTGCTGCTCAGCCTTGCCGGCACAGGCCTGCTCCATCGCTAAAAAGTCAGCGTCATATTCCAGATTGTCGCCGCAGGGAGAATCCGCGTTAATCGGGGTCAGCAGGGTTTCGATAGCCATACACAGTCTCTAGATAAATGAAAACGCTGTTAATCAAACATTTGCGGATATTGCCCGCCGCGGCCGGGACGCGCCCAGCCGTTAGGCTCAAACAGCAGCGAGAACAGCTGCACCGTCAGGTTACCGCTGTGTACATGGGTATAAAGCGGATGACCATCGGCCTGATTGGTCCACCAAAAGCTGGTGTACTGCGCCGGGTCGAAACAGTCGGCGGCCTGTTGCCAGCCAAGCCCCGGCAGATCCGGATGGCGAAAGCCGATAATCGACAGGATTTCGGACTCGCTCTCTTCCGGCGGTGTCGGCAGCGCCGGTATGTTCAGCAGGCTCTGGTCGATCTGCTCGGCGGAAAAACTGTTGCGCACGCCGTTGAGCAGGGTGTGGCCCAGTTGCCGATACCATTCCGCCGCCATATTCAACTGCTGGATATGCCACTCTTCCGGCGTAAACAGACGGATGGCGCAGATCGGGTAGTGGCGCCCCACGCGGTCGCGCGCCGGCAGCAGGCAGCCCATCTGGATATATTGGCTGCCGAGCGTTGCGGGAATCACAAAATTCCACACCGGCGCATTGCTGAACGGGTTGCTGGCGTTATCGGGCAAGTTTTGTTTCTGGTTGACTAAACCGTTGTGAAACCACTGGGCCCAGTTGCTGACCACTAAGTCGGGCAGGCGGCGCTGTAAAAAATCACCGGCGGTGGGAATCTTTCCATACCAGCCGATGCTCGCTGTCGGGCTTTGGTCGTTGCTCATGGTGATGAATGTCCTTTCGGGGCTACGGGCAAGAGAATGCCGGCAGCTGGAACGGATTGCGGATACTGTTGGCGGTGAATTCCAGCGTGACGCGGTGGCCGTCGAGGTTAAACGTCGCCTGACGGCTCAGGCTGCTGCCGCCGGCCGACAGGCTCGCCATATCGACCATGCGATTCAGCGCCCAGGGGCCGCTGGTCAGCAGGCTGGCGGTGGTGCCGTTCGCCAGCGCCAGCTGCAGGTGCACCTGATTGGTATTACGGGTGCCCGGCCAACTGACCACCAGCGGCACCAGCGGACCATGGCTGTATTTGAACAGCTGCCCGTCAATATCCAGCGTCATATTGAGAATATCGTTATCCATCCGCACCGGACGCACCGTCACGCGGTACGACGGCGTAGCGGTGCCGTTGGCAAAGAAGGCGTCGCGAATACGCTGCGCCTGCTGGAACGAACGCAAGATACCTTCGCCGCCCGGCAGCGTTTTGCCATCGACGCCCGGGGTGAAACGCCAGTTGGCGCGGGTCGTGTCCACTTTGCCCTGCAGGTTTTCACGGAAGAAGCTGTCCATCAGCCCGCTGTTGGGCGCGAACATGCGCGCCAGGTCATCCGGCGTGACGTCACGTTTTGAACGCGAGGAGAGGGGATAGCGGCCAGCTATCGCCTGTCGGCAGAAGCTGCCGACCTCAAAGCTGATGCGCTTTTTTACGTTCTCCATCTCCTTGCGTTGGGTATCGCTGCTGGCGCCGATCGCCAGCGATAACAGCATCTGTTTAAACGGCGTCGGCAAACGGCCGGATTCCGCCTGCAGGCGTGGGATCACGTCGCTCGGCGGCGCCGACATGCCGCTGTTGGCTGCGCCCTGAACTGCCGTCAGATAGCTGTACAGCTCGTCGACCTGTTTCAGAACGCCGTCAAACACAATCGCTTTGCTGCCTTCGCCCTGGCCCTGGGCCAGTTCCAGCAGCGGTGCGAAGTGCGCCATCACCACCTGTTCCGGCTGGGCGGAGACGTCGCCGTCGGCGTTGCTCGGGCGGTTGGTGAACAGGGCTTCCAGCGTACGGTTGGCGCTCTGGTTGATGGATTCGCCGGCTTTATTCGCCAGCGAGCGTGCTTCCTTACCCTCTTTCTCTTCCCGCAGCGTGACGTTTTTACCGACGTTGACCAGCAGGTTGCGCATCGGCGACGGGTTGCCGGACAGCAGGCGTGCGCTGCTGATGCGTTGCGTCAGGTTGCCAATGTGGGCCAGCTGAATATCGCCCAGCAGTTCATCCCAGACGGCGATAAAATCCTGCATATAGAGCTGACGTACGGTTTTCGTCAGATCGGCGCTTTTCTGCTCCGGCGTCTGGGTGTTCAGCACCCAGACATCTTCTTGGCGCAGCGTATCGGTCACTTTGTCGATATTGCTGTCGAACGCTTTCCAATATCCCTGTGGCGTAAACAGGCCGGGGATGCCGTCGGTGATTGGCTTGCCGCTTTTGCGCGAGAACGCCAGCTCGGTTTGCGGGCCGGCGAGATCCACCAGACGAACCGGTTTAATCTCGGTCTGATTCAGCAACAGACGCTTCAGACGACCATACACGCGCTGCGACAGCGGAGCGCGGTTGATGGCGGCCTGCGCCTGACTAACCAGCGCCTCATCCTTGGCGTAAGGCGAAGCCTGAATCTGGCCGTCGAGCAGCTGGCTCAGGTGCCATTCCAACTGCTGCAGCTGTTTTTGGGTGCTGCCCTGCGGCAGATTGCGCTGCAGGTTGAGCATTACCCAGGCGCGCAGGAATTTGCCGTCGTACTGCTTCGGCAGATACAGCATCTGGTAAGCCTTCAGCGCTTCGTAGCTGAAATCGGCGTCGCTGTGGTTATCGTTGCGCAGGGTAGTGGCGATCTGTTGCGCCACCTGCGGCAGCAGCAGCTCTTGCAGCGTTTTCTGATACAGCGCGTTGCTGGCGTCGCTGACCTGATCGCCGCGATACAGCCCCATGCGGTAGGTGAACGGCGGATCGTCCAGCGAAAAGTTCTGGCTGTCCGGCAGATGCAGCACGCTGTTCAGGAACGGCAGCAGGGCGAACATATCGCCGGAGTTCAGCTGGGTCAGCCCCTGGCCCTGACGCTCCACCGACGGCGCCTTGGCGGAGACTTCGGCCAGATAGGCCTTGTTATTGCCGTAGCTGGTGAACCAGAAAATCCCCAGAATCGCCAGCACCACCGCCAGAGCGATGTAACCGGCCCAGTGCAGCGCACGGTTGCGGTACTCCCACCAGCGGTTGCTGCCGGCCAGCCCGGACTCCTGGAAGATCACCGTTTCCAGCGTCTCTTTCAGGAAGAAGCTTTGCCCTTTGGCCGCCGGGATTGGTGCATCGTCGTTGACGCTGTCCCAGGAGGTCTGCGCGCCGTTGCGCTGGCCGTTGCCGGCTGACGGCAGTTGCAGATAGCGGTTCAGTTCGCCCATCACCCGGTCGAACGGCAGGCCTTCCTGGGTGCCGCTGGTAAAGTAAATACCGCGCGGCGTGAAGCGCGTTTCAAAGCTGGAGGTGGCGAACACCACGTCCAGGTACTGCGCCAGCAACGGTCGCAGTGCGGCGAATTCCTGCGGGAACAGGTAACTTTCCGAGCGCTGGCGGGCATCGTGTTCCACCAGCAGCGTATCCGGCAGTGCCGCGTCGAGACGCTGTTGCAGCAGCGTATACTGCTGCTCAAATTCGCCGCTGAGGTTGAAGTCGGGCTGGCGCGAGCGCTCATACGGGAAGGTGAATCCCCAGATCTGGTCGCGCTGCGCTTTGTCAAAGCCGCTGAAGTAGGCCATAAAACCGTTGAGCAGGTCGGTTTTGGTCACCATCACATACACCGGGAAGTGGATGCCCAGCTGTTCGTGCAGTTCAATCAGCCGTTTGCGCAGGGCGCTGGCCTGCGCATTGCGTGCTTCGGCGCTTTCCGTCATCAGGTCGGCGACGCTGATGGTCACCATCACGCCGTTGATCGGCTGGCGGGTGCGGTATTTCTTCAGCAGGTTGACGAAGCTTTTCCATTCGCCGGCGTCTTCTTCCCGCTGGCTTTCCTGAGTGGTGTAACGGCCGGCGGTGTCCAGCAGCACGGCATCGTTGGTGAACCACCAGTCGCAGTTGCGGGTGCCGCCGACGCCGCGCAGCGCCGATTTGCCGAAGCGATCCGCCAGCGGGAAGTGCAGGCCGGAATTCACCAGCGCGGTGGTTTTCCCTGCGCCCGGCGCGCCGATAATCACATACCAGGGCAACTGATACAGATACTGGCGGCTGAAGCGGGTCATCCAGCGGTGTTTATCCCCCTGGCCGGGGGCAAAACGCGCTTTTTTCAGCAGTTGGGCGGCTTCGTCAAAGCGCTGCGCCAGCAGTTGATCCTGCTGCGGCTCCGCCTTGGCGTCGGCGTCGTCGGCCGGCGCCTGCTCACTGGCGCGCAGGTTGCTGAGCAGCTTACGGTTGAACCAGGCGCTGTAGATGCGCGGTACAATGCGGCACAGCACCCAAATCAGATAGATCACCGCGATAGTAATGATGCGGTTCAGTTCCGGCTCCAGCGGACGGTAATCGCCGATGGCCACCAGCGGGCCGATCATCCAGATGATGAACGCCATGGCGCTGATGCCGGCAAAACCCCATAACAGGCGGCTGGTGATGATGGAGAATAACGTACTAAGCATTACTTTCCGTTTCCTTGCTGCAGTCCGTTGATTTCCGCCTGAGTATTCTCTGGCGCAACCAACAGCGTAATTTCAACCCGGCGGTTCAATGCGCGGTTCTCTTTACTGTTGTTCGGCGCGACCGGGTTGCTTTCGCCGCGGCCTTCCGCTTTCACCCGCTGAGGGTTATCAAGATGTTTTTGCAGCCGTTCGCTGACGGCTTCTGCGCGCGCCAGCGAAAGTTCCCAGTTCGAGGCGAAACGGGCGCTGCGGATCGGCTGGCTGTCGCTATAGCCGGTCACCAGGATTTTGCCGCTGACGCCGTTCATCGCCTTGGCGATGCGGTCGATGACCGGGATATACGCCGGGCGTACGCTGGTGGCGGCAGAGTTGAACAGTCCATCGCCTTTGAGGATCACCACGCTTTGCTGCGCTTCATCACGCACTACGACCAGGCCTTCGGCGATCTCCTTACGCAGGAAGCTTTTCAGGCTCAGCACCGGCGGCGCGGCCGGCGCCGGGTTGCCGATCGTCACCTGCGGCAGGTTGGTCTGGTAGATGGAGGCCAGCACCGGGCTGGTGGCATCGCCCAGACGCCAGTTCAGTACGATAAACAGCAGCGAGGCGAGGAAACCGGTCAGCGCCGCGCAGGCCCACAGCGGCACCAGCGGTCGCCACAGTTTTTGCTGCACCGGCATATCGACCGCGTTCGGCGACAGCGGCGGAGCATAGCCACCGCGCACCGAGCGAATCAGCTGCAGCAGGCGCTGTTTCATGGTTTCCAGCTGCGAACGGCCGTTTTCCATCACCCGGTAGCGGCCTTCAAAGCCCAGCAGCAGGCAGTAGTTGACCAGCTCCAGCAGGTTAATGTGCTCGCGTGGGCTCTGCGACAGCTTGGCCAGCAGTTGGAAAAACTTTTCGCCGCCCCAGGTCTCGTTATGGAAGGTGACCAGCAGGCCGCTGCCCGACCAGACGCTGTTGCTGCCCCAAGGGGTGAGGGCGGCGGCTTCATCCAGCGCGGTGCACAGGCAGTAGCGCGCGCCGATAATCACTTCATACGGCAGATTTGCGCGTTGGCCGCGGACTTCAAAACGGCGAACTTCATCGATCAATTGCTGACGCAGCTGCGCCGGATTGGCGTGCGTCGCCGACTGCCGGATTTGCGAGATCGCATTCAGCAGCGGATTGGCGGCGGCCACCAACGGGTTATCCCACTGCGCGGCCTGGATGTTTTCCTGTGTCATAGCTTATCGGTCCGTATGGCTGCGAATAGCCCAGAATTCCATATCCAGACCCGGGAATTCCCCTGCCAGATGCAGGGCGAAGGCGCTGGACTTTTCCATCTGTTTCCACAGATCGCCGCCTTTCTCCAGCTCGAAGTAGGTATAGCCGGCGTGGTACGGAATCTGACGCGGCGCGGCTGGCATGGTGCGCAGGCCGATGCCCGGCAGCTGTAGCTGCACCAGATCGCGGATGCGCGTCACCGGGGCAATTTTCATCTGCGCCGGGAAGTGGGTCAGCAGCACGTCGGCGGCGACGTCGGCGCGTACCGCCAGTACAAAGCCGAAGTCGCGCATCATTTTGGTGTCCTGCACCGTCGCCACGTTCAGCCCGTGCGAGCGTTCGACCAGCGTCAGCTGAATAGCATTGTCTTCCAGCACCACCGACAGCCCCTGGCGCAACAGCAGCATCAGTTTACCGAAGCACAGCGCCGGGTTGTCGTGATCGTACACCGGCAGGCGGCCTTCCGGCGTGCGCTGCGGTGAAAAGCTGGACAGCTCGGTGGCGAACTGCAGCCATTCGGCAAACAGGCGTTCCGGGTGCAGATGTTCCAGGTGCCAGGCATGGCTGACCTGGCCGAGATAGCGGTTCACCAGCTGCAGCAGCATAAAATCGACCATTTCGGAGCTGCCGCCGCGGCCCGGCTGCAGCAGACGCTGGCTCATCTGCTGGCTGCGTTGCTGCAGCAGGCCCTGCAGATCGTTGATAAAAGTTTTCAGTGCCGGGCTGCTCTGGCAGTTGAGCGTCGGCGGAATCAGGTCTGGCTCCAGGCGCAGGCTGTTGTCGCCGCGTTTTTCCAGCACGCGGGTGACGGTCATGGCGGTCCATTCGGCGTTCAGATCGCTTTCCAGCATCAGGCGCAGGCGCAGGTTGCCGAACTGCAGCGCTGCGCTGCCGACGGAGACCGCATTGAGATCGTCCACCTCATTTTCGTAAGCCAGATAGCGCGCCAGCGCGTCCGGCGACTCCTGGAAGATAACGTCTTCACGGCCGGCGCGGTACGTCGGCAATGCCAGTACAACATTTTCGCCGGTTTTGTTCTCGGCAATGGCCAACGGGGCCGGTGCCTGCTGTGCGCCGTTGAAACGGAATGGCGTGCCGTCCGGCATAATGCCGCTGGCGGCGGTCAGGGCAATTTTCCCCTGACGCAGCAGGGTCTGATCCAGCTCAAGGGTCAAAAAGCCCCAGAAACACCCGTTATGCGCCTGTCCCCAGTTACGCACGTAACTTTCGAGGTAGTTTTCCGCCTGCTGGAAATGGTGGGGACGCAGAAACATCCCTTCACTCCAGACCACTTTATGAGCATCTTTCATCATCACACCTATGTAGAGGGCGGGCGCGCCCGCCCCAAATAATCAGTCTTCGTCTTTGACGATGCGCAGACCGTTAACATCGGCCACAACGTGCGCTTGCAGCTCATCCGGCGAGAATTGCCAGACCTTATAGAAATTGGTTTCGGTCGGGGCGGGCAGCGGCAGTGAAATGCGCCAGGCTTTGCCGTCCAGATTCTGGTATTCGGCGATTACGCCGATATAGCGCGTTTCCAGAGTGCTTTGGCCGTTCAGTTTTTTACCATTTTGGCCAGGCGTCAGGAAAAACTGGTCGCTGTCCAGCAGGCTGTTGCCCAGTACGCTTTTGGCGTCGTTTTGCAGGCTGAAGAAGTCGGCATCCATAAATTCCGCGTCTGAACGCAGCAGCAGCACGCGCACCTTGATCGGCGCGGGGCGCTGGCCGGCGGTGGCATTGACCTGCGGGACTGCGTCAAACGTCAGGCTGTAGCGCGACGGCACGCTTTTTGCCGAAGACATACAGCCGCTGAGCAGCAGCGCGCCCAGCATCAGCAGGCTAAAACCCCACGCACGCGGGGCGAATGATGATTTCATTATCAATGACTCCCAGCGAAAGGGGACTACTCAAGGATCCAGGTGGCCGATTTGGCGTCTTTACAGGCTTTGCCGTCGCTGCCGACCTGAACGCAGTTTTGCGGTTTGGCGGCGGCACGTGCACGGCGCGGTCGGTCTTTTCGCAAGGTTGATTTGTATTTGTTTTCGGGCACGCCGGCGTTGTTCTGGATATAACCCATCAGGTCGCCGCCGCGTACGGCGGAGATGGCCAGCCAGTCGTTTTCCACTTCGCCGAGCGCGTAGAAGGAAGCGGCGTTGTCGAGGCGCGTAACGGTGGCGCCACCGTAACCCGGCTGGGTCATGACGCTGGCGGCGTACAGGCTGCGGTACTCTTCATTAATCGGTTTGAACTGTTTCGGTGCGGCGATCGCCATACGGTGCTGCAGCTTCACGCCGTTGATTTCGCTGGTGACCAGGGTATCTGAACTGATGACCGGCGGCGGCGGCGGCGTCGAACAACCGGCAAGGATCAGGGCGGAAAGCAGTGTCATCGTAATCCGTATTTTCACAATATCCTCTTTATATCTTTTGTTGTCTGTCGGCTAGAAGCGCGGTGATTAATCAACGTTCATCGTCACTGCGGCTGCGCATTGGCGATGTGGATGACGGGGTACGACGCGCGTTGCCATAGGGAAATGGTTCTGGACTGGCGCCGCCGAGTGCCGGTGCGGCAAAGGGCTTAGGCCTGCGCGATGGCGCCAGTGCGGATGCATTTCTGTCAGGGGTGGGGAGTAACGCGGCAGGGCAGGACGAGGCCGGCGGGAAAAACGGCTGCCGGCATCCCGCCGTGAAACGGCAGCGCCTGGTCGTCGCGTTTTCCCTGCGGTGGTGTGGGCAGCAGGCACGGAGAAGCCGCCGTTTTTACCCAGGTAAAAACGGCGGCTTCCCAGAAGATAATGTTCCTGCTGGTGGCCCAGACAAGGAGAGACGCCGTAGCGTAACAACATGGTAGTGGTAGCTTTCATTGTGTGTGTAAGGCTTCCTGTGGATATCAGCGCGCTGCCACGCAGCACCGCTCAAAACAGTCCCGTTTTAGGTTTTATAGATATCAGGCTACGTCACAAGAAATTATGTAAACGACAGGGAAATAAAAGGTAACGTTCCCTAAAACAAATGATTATGCGTATGCATGGCATCAGGCGCACATCCGTTCGGGCGCAGGGACCGGGGAATAGCGAGCCTTGTTGCATGCGACGGTTACGCGTTATTAAGCTGGAAAACAGCGGATAATGTGATGATTTTTGCTTAATGATTAGCGAGCGATTGAACGTTGCAGGTGCCGCTCAGACTGGCGTCTGGCAGCGCCGTGTGCCTCAATTCGCGCCATGTTTAATGATAAGCAGACACATACTATTTTTGCCGTTCAGGCATGGCTACCGCACGGGATTAACGCGCGATCCCGAGGGCGTATCTGTCACAAATAGAGCGTTTTATTATCCGAATATTTAACAATCTTTACACATCCACGGGTCTGGCTGCAGTTTACAATAGCCACAGGCATTTGCAAAATGACCGCGAGTAACCCATTTTGGTGAAGCTAACTTACGCAATTTTTTATTTTTATGCAATATAAACAGCGAGTTAAAATGCATCCCATTTTCCATGTGTATGGTTTGGTGAATTGGTAATACCAAAAGCTTATGAGTCAGGTGTCTCTTAACCCTCTTAATTAAAACTATTTTTTAACGAAAATTAACTTTTCGCTGATTTTCTATCCTTACCATTCACATGATAAATATAGAGAAATACATAAATTAATCGAATATTATTTCAGATAAATCTCATTGGTGGCGGGGGGGGGGATGGCGATTTTTGATTGTAAAGCACTCATGCCATGGTGGGCTGAACGCATGATTCTAGGTTTTTTCTGGTAAAAAAGTTAATGGGTTGAGCTAAATCTTAGGTTTACCCATGCTGGGGGCGAGCGCCCCCAGCGGCATGATATTGATTACTCTTCTGCGACGCGAATAACCAGTTTGCCGAAGTTTTTCCCTCTGAGCAGGCCGATAAAGGCCTGCGGGGCGTTCTCCAGGCCGTCGATGATATCTTCGCGGAATTTTATGTGGCCCTGATTGACCCAGGTTTCCATTTGCTGCAGGAACTCAGTGAAGCGCGGCGCATAGTCGTCAAAAATGATAAAACCTTGCATGCGAATGCGTTTACGCAGGATCAGCGCCTGCAGCATTGGCAGGCGATCCGGTCCGTTGGGCAGGTCAGTGGCATTATATTGGGCGATAATGCCGCAGACGGGAATGCGCGCCCTGGCGTTCAGTAAAGGCATTACCGCGTCGAACACCGCGCCGCCGACATTTTCAAAATAAACGTCAATGCCATTTGGGCAAGCCTGGGCGAGCCGTTCGGCAAAATCGTCGGCGCGATGATCGATGCAATCATCGAACTGCAGCTCATCCTTCACATAGCGGCATTTTTCTGCGCCGCCGGCGATGCCGACCACGCGGCAGCCTTTCAGTTTCGCCACTTGGCCGACCACCGAACCGACCGCCCCACTGGCGGCGGCAACCACCACGGTTTCGCCGGGCTGCGGCTGGCCGATGTCCAGTAATCCCATATAGGCGGTAAAACCGGGCATGCCTAATACCCCGAGCAGGCGTGAGGGGTGTTCCAGGTGTGCGCCAAGATTGCGCACGTTGCTGCCGTCGGTAAGTGAGTAGTCCTGCCAACCCGTGGCGCCCAGCACCCAGTCGCCGGGTTTAAAATCCGGATGTTGTGAGGTGACGACGCGCGACACGGCGCCGGCGACCATGACGTCGTCAACTTCTACCGGGGGAGCATAAGAAGGGGCATCGCTCATCCGGCCGCGCATATAAGGGTCGAGCGACAGATAAACAGTGCGCAGTAACGCCTGGCCTGCGGCGGGCTGCGGTACGTCGGTCGTTTCCAGACGTAAATTTTCCGGGGTGGGTTCGCCGTGCGGCCGTGAAGCAAGCACGATCCGGCGATTGTTTTGTGGTTGTTGAGACATAAAACGCTCCTGAGCTGCGGGTACCAGCCCCTAGTCTAGTCAGAAGCGATGGGGAACAACCAACGGAAAGTGCTCCGCGCCGCGCCGGGTCAGAGCGGGACGATCAGCACATCTGTCCGGCTGGTATCGATAAACCGCGCGGCTGAACAGCTCAGCTTGTTCATCAGATGGCCGCTGTGATTGCCGCAGATAACCAGATCAAAACTGCGCTGCTGGCAGGCGTAGCTGAGGCCGTCCCCCAGTTCTCCCTGCACCACCAGTAAGTCGGCGATCGGATAGCCGGCCTGCTGGCGGAGTTGTTCCAGGAACAATCGGGTCTCTTCTTCCATCAGGTTGCGCAGATCGCCGAGCATCGGGCCGGCGAAGCTATTATAAAGCTCAGGGTTCGCCACCATGCTTAACAACGTGAGCTGTCCGCTGTAGGGACGGACGATGGAGACCGCTTTTTGCACTAATAATTGACTGTCGGCGGCCACGGCGACGGCAACCAGCACCTTTTGATATCCCATATTTCCTCTCCATCTATTGTCCCGATAAATAATCGTAGAAGCTGATGAGGGAAATAACCGTGTTTTGCATCACGCGCGACAATAAATTTTCCAAAAAGCCTTTATTGAGCAATTAAAGATAACGGTGGTTGCGCACGTTATGATTCGCAGGAAAAAATTAAAGCACGCGGGCCCATAATGTTTTAGGAATTTTTCCCAGGTCAAACAGTTTACCTGAAACCAACTCGGCGCGCCGGTGGTCTGCCGCACGGTACATGTTGCTCATTTCTGTATCATTATCAATCGAGTAGTGTAGCTTGTCGTAAACCTTTTCCAGGCTGTCCAGGCTGGAGCATTTACGAAATGTCATCAGGTATTCTAGGGTAGTTGTCATGATTTAAATATAGCCTGTTAATAGTTGTGATTAGGAAAAATCACATATGTAGAGTGATTGCACCGTTGCCGTGTATGGACGACAGACTAAAAAGTAGAAACTATGGTGAAAAACGAGCACCGGTGAAAAATAACGCGCCAAGTGCGCATAAGCGCCAGAATAGTAATATGCCCGTGCGTTGTCAGCAATGCGGCAACGCCCGATTTTTTATGAATTCAGCCTAGTCTTAAGCTGGCCGGCAGCGTTCAGGCTGCATTTTCAGATTTATGTCAGTCATGGCGTGTTGAATATTTCCGGAAGGCGGCGGGGAAGTGTGGCGTATCTGTGCCGATGGGCGGGATGCGCCGGCAACCTGTTTTGCGTTGCTTGGGGGCCGCGATAACCCCGAGTGAGAAAACGTCCGGCTATTCGGGGGACATTTGGTGTCGAACACTGGCCTGGCACATCGGCGGGAAAACGATAAACAGGCGAGTGTCTGAGCCGTTGGTTTTGAGCGATGAATGGCAGGGATAAAGGAAATATACACCTGGCATAAAAGACGGGAAAATACAAAACTCCGCGAACGTATTAATCTGGCGCAGTTTTTCAGATTGTTTTTTTGCGGAAATATAAAAAAACAATTAAAGGATTAAACCATCCTGCCGATGGTTAGATTAACGCGCTCTATACATTTATTTTATGCAGATGGCCCGCGTCGGTGGATATGCTTTGTTACATCTCTTGGCTTTTGTCCCGCACTAGCCCGGCGCTTTGCCAAGACTATTCGCTATTGTCGAATAGTGATTCACTGAAATCTGCACTTTTTGCGATATCTTACCTACAAACAACCTTATAGTTGATGCGGCTAATTGTTAGCGTGCTGATGGTTAGATTGCTGTTAACTAGCTATTTACTCTGTATTTATCCGAGATGTGCAGATTTTTGTTCTGTGATTTTGGTTTGGTGACGCTTTTGTTCGAATTGATCTAAAAAAGCTATTTTTTTGGCTGATAAATATCTCTTTTCAGACGTTTTTTTACTTGTGGCGCTTTTTTGCGCGTTGATATGTGCAAAAAAAATGCTGCCAACCTGATATTTGAGTTAAAAAGGCTGCATTTTTGTGATCTACGTCACATTGTATTTAAAATTGCCGTATGCTTGCGTTGTGTGTGCTAACGGATCGGGGGTAGAGTTGCTGTTGTTTAGGAATAATCTTATTAACTTGTAAAAAAGCTTCACCGTGATTTCGCAACCAGCGGAGCAGGGTGTTGCATACCTATTCACATGGATTTGAGAGCGAATTATTTACTGAATGACGTTCCGGGAGCGTGAAATCGGCACTCTCTTTTCACGGATGATAATCAGGATTCATTTGCCAACTTCGAGAAAACCCAAGTCACGGGCGATAAAATTATCACCCAGCGTATGTTTTTAAACATAGTCTGTCGGGATGGGAAATATGGGTACGTCTGAATTACTTAAGCATATATACGACATCAATTTGTCGTACTTACTTTTAGCACAGCGTTTGATTAATGATGAAAAAGCATCGGCAATGTTCCGTCTGGGGATTGATGAGGATATGGCCGACGCCCTGTCGCAATTAACGTTACCGCAAATGGTCAAGCTGGCGGAGACCAACCAGCTGGTGTGCCATTTCCGTTTTAACGATCATCAAACCATCACACAGCTGACAAAAGAGTCGCGTGTTGATGACCTGCAGCAGATCCACACCGGGATTTTGCTCTCAAGCCATTTATTGCAAGAGCTCTCCGGTAAGCAGGACGGCGCGATGAAGAAAAGGGCTTGAAGATGGCGGATAAGAGTATTGTCAAGGAAGCCAAGGATATCCAGCTTGCCATGGAGTTGATCGCTCTGGGAGCACGGCTGCAGATGCTGGAAAGCGAGACGCAGCTCAGCCGCGGCAGATTAATCAAGCTGTACAAGGAACTGCGCGGCAGTCCGCCGCCGAAAGGCATGCTGCCGTTCTCTACCGACTGGTTTATGACCTGGGAACATAACATTCACTCGTCGATGTTCTATAACGCCTATTGTTTCTTGCTCAAAAGCGGGCAATGCACGGGCGTTGAGGCGGTGATCAAAGCCTACCGTT
This sequence comes from Serratia sp. JUb9, assembly GCF_014298095.1. Taxonomy (NCBI): domain Bacteria; kingdom Pseudomonadati; phylum Pseudomonadota; class Gammaproteobacteria; order Enterobacterales; family Yersiniaceae; genus Serratia; species Serratia sp. JUb9. Next base: position 2,024,718 of record NZ_CP060416.1, read on the forward strand.
TATATCTGGAACAGTGTCCCCAGCAGCCGGGCGAGCCGCCGTTGCTGGCGCTGACCCGCGCCTGGACGCTGGTGCGCTTTGTCGACAGCGATATGCTGCAGCTTTCCGCCTGCAGCTGCTGCGGCGGTACGTTTATCACTCATGCGCATCAGCCGCTGAGCAATTTCGTCTGCAGTTTATGCCAACCCCCATCCCGCGCCGTAAAAAGACGTAAACTTTCGCCGCAACTGGCCGATATTATTCCACAACTGTTGGACGAGCCGGTTAAACGCGCAATGTAAGCCGGGGTTCCTCCGGCTTACGGCATCAATTTATCACCCATACGTAGGGGAGCCGGCGGCTCCCGTCGGCGCAGGCTGTTGCGCCGCTACGATGGCGTTTGGCATTGCTCCCGTCCTCCATCCACCTCGTTTAATTAAGGAATGCGTGTGTTAGTTATTTTGGGTTACGTAGTGGTTCTGGCCACGGTATTTGGCGGCTATATGATCGTGGGTGGCCACCTCGGCGCGCTGTATCAGCCGGCGGAGTTCCTGATTATCGGCGGCGCCGGCGTTGGCGCATTTATCGTCGGCAACAACGGTAAAGCGATCAAGGCCACGCTGCGCGCCATACCTACGCTGATGCGCCGCTCAAAATACAACAAAGCGCTGTATATGGATTTGATGGCGTTGCTGTTTCGCCTGCTGTCCAAATCACGCCAGCAGGGGATGCTGTCGCTGGAGTTCGATATTGATAACCCGCAGGAGAGTGAAATTTTCTCTAATTATCCGCGCATTCTTGCCGATAACCATTTGGTGGAATTTATTACCGACTATTTACGGCTGATGGTGAGCGGCAATATGAACGCGTTTGAAATTGAGGCGCTGATGGATGAAGAGATTGAAACCTTCGAGCAGGAAAGCGAGGTGCCGGCCGGCAGTCTGGCAATGGTCGGCGATTCACTGCCGGCGTTCGGCATCGTCGCCGCCGTGATGGGCGTGGTGCACGCGCTGGCCTCGGCTGACCGGCCGGCGGCGGAGCTGGGGGCGCTGATCGCCAATGCGATGGTGGGGACTTTCCTTGGGATCCTGCTGGCTTACGGTTTTATTTCTCCGCTTGCCACCCTGCTGCGGCAAAAGAGCGCGGAGAACGTCAAAATGATGCAGTGCATCAAGGTGGCGCTGCTCTCCAGCCTGAACGGCTACGCGCCGCAAATTGCCGTCGAATTCGGCCGTAAAACCCTGTACACCACGGAGCGGCCGTCCTTTGTGGAACTGGAAGAACATGTGCGTCAGGTGAGGGCGCCGGCGCAGCAGGCAGCGGAAGAAGAGCAGGCATGAAGCAGAATCACCCGGTCGTCCTGGTTCGCAAGCGTAAGGCGCACCATAACGCGCATCACGGTGGTTCCTGGAAAATCGCCTATGCCGACTTTATGACGGCGATGATGGCGTTCTTTTTGGTGATGTGGCTGTTGGCCATTGCCAGTCCGCAGGAGTTAACGCAAATCGCCGAATATTTCCGTACGCCGCTGAAAGTGGCGCTGACCGGCGGCAACAAAAGCAGTGCCGAAAGCAGCCCGATTCCCGGCGGCGGCGAGGATCCCACCCGGCAGGACGGGCTGGTAAAAAAACAGCCGAACGCCGAACAGCAGGCGGAAGCGCGGAGGTTCAATAAGTTGCGCGAGCGGCTGGATCAGCTGATTGAGTCCGACCCGCGCCTCAGGGCGCTGCGGCCGCACCTGCTGATTAACCTGATGGATGAAGGGTTGCGCATCCAGATTATCGACGGCAAGAACCGGCCGATGTTCAAAACCGGCAGCGCGCAGGTGGAGAATTATATGCGCGATATTCTGCGGGCAATTGCGCCGATCCTGAATGACTTACCCAATAAAATCAGCCTGTCTGGCCATACTGACGATCTGCCGTACGCCACCGGCGAGCGCTATTACAGCAACTGGGAACTGTCCGCCGATCGCGCCAACGCCTCACGGCGAGAGCTGATTGCCGGCGGGCTGGCGGAAGGCAAAGTGCTGCGCGTGGTGGGCATGGCCGCCACCATGAGTTTGAAGCAGCACGGGGCGGATGATTCGATGAACCGGCGCATCACGATCCTGGTGCTGAATAAACAAACGCAGCAGGGCATCGAGCATGAAAACGCCAAAAGCGAGGCGGCGGAAATCAGCCGGCCGCAGGCGCTGAAGCAACTGGCGCCGCAGCCTGTTGCCGCGTCGACACAAAAGACGCCGGCTGGAGAAGCGGCGGTTCAGCCGTCAGCGCCGGAGGCGCCGACGACGGACGTCTCACCGGCGCCGGCGGCAGGCCCATCGACTAACCCACAGCGTCTCACAGTAGAGGTGATCCCGTGAGTATGGATATTAGCGCTTTTTATCAGACCTTTTTCGATGAAGCAGACGAGCTGCTGGCCGATATGGAACAGCACCTGCTGGAGCTGGATCCGCTGGCGCCGGATATCGAACCGCTGAACGCCATTTTCCGCGCGGCCCATTCGATTAAAGGCGGTGCGGCCACCTTCGGTTTTAGCATTCTGCAGGAAACCACCCATCTGTTGGAAAACCTGCTGGACAGCGCGCGGCGCCAGGAAATGAGCCTGAGCACCGAGATTATCAACCTGTTTCTGGAAACCAAAGACATTATGCAGGAGCAACTGGACGCCTATAAAACGTCACAACAACCCGATGCCGACAGCTTTGCCTATATCTGTCAGGCGCTGCGGCAGTTGGCGCTGGAAGCGCAACAGGGCGCTCCCGCACTGCCGGCAGCGGAGCCTGAGGTGGCCGCCCCGGCGATGCCGCCGTCCGCGTCAGCCGGAGCCGGCGGGCTGCATATTTCACTGACCGATCTGAAACCGAACGAAATCCCGCTGTTGCTGGAAGAACTGGGTAACCTCGGCGAAGTGCGCGATCCGCAGCAGGGTGAAAACAGCCTGTCGGTGACGCTGCTGACGTCCGTCAGCGAAGAGGATATCAGCGCGGTGCTCTGCTTTGTGCTGGAGCCTGAGCAGATTGCCTTCGCTGCGACCGCAGCCCCGCCGGCTGAGGCGGCAAAAGTGGCCGGGCCTGTTCCACCGGCGGTGCAAACGGCGGCGCCGGCGGCAGACGCGCCGAAGCCGCGCAGCAAAGCGGCGACGGAGTCCAGCAGCATCCGCGTGGCGGTCGAGAAGGTGGACCAGTTGATCAACCTGGTCGGCGAGTTGGTGATCACCCAGTCGATGCTGGCGCAGCGTTCCGGCACGCTGGATCCGGTCGCGCACGGCGACCTGCTCAACAGCATGAGCCAGTTGGAGCGCAACGCGCGTGACTTGCAGGAGTCGGTGATGTCGATCCGCATGATGCCGATGGAGTACGTGTTCAGCCGCTTCCCGCGGCTGGTGCGGGACCTGGCCGGCAAGCTGAACAAGCAGGTAGAGCTGACGTTACAGGGCAGCTCCACCGAACTGGATAAGAGCCTGATAGAGCGCATTATCGATCCGTTGACCCACCTGGTGCGCAACAGCCTGGACCACGGGATTGAAGACCCGCAGGTGCGTCTGGCTGCGGGCAAGCCGGAGGTCGGCAACCTGATTCTGTCGGCGGAGCATCAGGGCGGCAATATCTGCATTGAGGTGACTGACGACGGCGCCGGGCTGAACCGGGAAAAAATCCTGGCCAAGGCGGCCGCGCAGGGACTGGCGGTCAGCGACAGCATGAGCGACGAAGAGGTTGGTATGCTGATCTTCGCGCCGGGCTTTTCCACTGCGGAACAGGTGACCGACGTCTCCGGCCGCGGCGTCGGCATGGACGTAGTGAAGAGAAACATTCAGGAGATGGGCGGCCATGTAGAAATTCATTCGCAGGCGGCCAAGGGAACCTCTATCCGTATTTTGCTGCCGCTGACGCTGGCGATCCTGGACGGGATGTCGGTCAAGGTGAATGACGAGGTGTTTATCCTGCCGCTGAACGCGGTGATGGAGTCGCTGCAGCCGCAGGCGGAAGATCTGCATCCGCTGGCCGGCGGCGAGCGGGTGCTGCAGGTGCGCGGCGAATACCTGCCGTTGGTTGAGCTGTACCGCATCTTCGACGTTGCCGGCGCGAAAACCGAAGCGACGCAGGGCATCGTGGTGATACTGCAAAGCGCCGGCCGGCGCTACGCGCTGCTGGTGGATCAGTTGATCGGCCAGCATCAGGTGGTGGTGAAAAACCTGGAAAGCAACTACCGCAAGGTGCCGGGCATTTCCGCAGCGACCATTTTGGGTGACGGCAGCGTGGCGCTGATCGTCGATGTGTCGGCGCTGCAGACGCTGAACCGTGAAAAGCTGCTGCCGGAGGCGGCGGCGTAACTCGTTAACCGACTTGGATAGGGCATGAATATGGCTGGATTGGCAAGCGTCAGCAAAATGGCTGGTGAAACCGTAGGGCAGGAGTTCCTGATTTTTACGCTGGGTAATGAAGAGTACGGCATTGATATTCTGAAGGTGCAAGAGATCCGTGGTTATGACCAGGTGACGCGCATCGCCAATACGCCGGCGTTTATTAAAGGGGTGACCAACCTGCGCGGCGTGATCGTGCCGATTATCGATCTGCGGGTGAAGTTTGCCCAGCAGGACGTCTCTTACGATGAAAACACCGTGGTGATTGTGCTCAACCTCAGCCAGCGGGTGGTAGGTATTGTGGTGGACGGCGTGTCCGACGTACTGTCGCTGACCGCCGAGCAGATCCGGCCGGCGCCGGAATTTGCCGTCACGCTGGCGACTGAATACCTCACCGGGCTGGGGGCGCTGGGTGAACGGATGCTGATCCTGGTGGATATTGAAAAACTGCTGAGCAGCGAAGAGATGTCGCTGGTCGACAGCGTGGTGAAAAGCGCCTGATTCACAGATGGCCGTCGCCGTTGTGCCGCCGTCTCCGAGCGGTGCAACGGCGGTAACCGACTCACACAAAATAGTTACCCGCAACCATAAAGTTCTCTTCGGCGCCGCCGATAACCCAGACAGATAACGTTTTGGGATTTATCCGAGTGGCATTCCAAGAAGGGGACACATGTTTAATCGTATGAAAGTCGTGACCAGCCTGCTGTTGGTGCTGGTGTTGTTTGGTGCGTTGCAGCTGATTTCCGGCGGACTGTTCTTCTCCTCGCTCAAGAGCGATAAGGAAAACTTCACCGTATTGCAGACTATCCGACAGCAGCAGTCCGAACTGAACGGCAGCTGGGTAAGCCTGTTGCAGGCCCGCAATACGCTGAACCGCGCGGGCATCCGCTACATGATGGATGCCAATAAAATCGGCAGCGGCGCCAGCGTGCAGGATTTACTGGCATCGGCCCGCAGCGCGCTCGGCGAGGCGCAGCAGCGTTACGCCGCTTACGAAAAAGTCCCGCTTGGCGAGCGACAGGACCGGCAGGCTGCTGAAAAGCTTAAGCAGCAGTATCACATTTTATACGGCGCGCTGTCGGAGCTGATCCAACTGCTGGACGCCGGCAAAATCAACGCCTTCTTCGACCAACCGACTCAAAGCTACCAGGATGCCTTCGAACAGGTCTATGTCGCGTATCTGATGAAAAACGGCGAGCTGTATCACGATGCGGTAGAGGCCAACGAACGCTCTTATAGTTCGGCGCTCTGGACATTGGTGACCGTGCTGCTGGTGGTGCTGGCGGCGATCGTGCTGGTATGGAGCGGTATTCATCATATTCTGGTACGTCCGCTTAACCGCATTATCGAACATATCAAACACATTGCTGCCGGCGATCTGACCCGGTCGATCGACGTCGGCAGCCGCAACGAGATGGGCGTGCTGGCCGCCAGCCTGCAGCATATGCAGGCCGAACTGACTAACACCGTCAGCGGCGTGCGTCAGGGGGCCGACGCTATCTACAGCGGCGCGTCGGAAATCGCCGCCGGTAATAACGATCTCTCCTCCCGCACTGAACAGCAGGCGGCTTCGCTGGAAGAAACTGCCGCCAGCATGGAGCAACTGACCGCCACGGTGAAACAGAATGCGGAAAATGCGCGCCAGGCCAGCCAACTGGCGCTGAGCGCCTCTGAAACCGCGCAGAAGGGCGGCAAGGTAGTCGCCGACGTCGTGCAGACTATGCACGATATCGCCGGCAGTTCGCAGAAAATCGCTGATATTACCAGCGTGATCGACGGCATTGCCTTCCAGACCAATATTCTGGCGCTTAACGCGGCGGTGGAAGCGGCGCGCGCTGGTGAACAGGGGCGCGGTTTTGCCGTGGTGGCCGGCGAAGTGCGCAATCTGGCGCAGCGCAGCGCGCAGGCGGCAAAAGAAATTAAAGGACTGATTGATGACTCGGTCAGCCGTGTCGATATGGGATCGGTACTGGTGGAAAGCGCCGGCGAAACCATGGGCGATATCGTCAATGCGGTGACGCGGGTCACCGACATTATGGGAGAAATCGCCTCCGCGTCCGACGAGCAGAGCCGTGGGATCGACCAGGTCGGCCAGGCGGTGGCGGAAATGGACCGCGTCACGCAACAGAACGCCTCACTGGTGGAAGAGTCGGCCTCTGCGGCCGCGGCGCTGGAGGAGCAGGTCAGCCTGCTGACGCGCTCCGTCGCGGTGTTCCGCCTGCATAACAACGGTCAGGAAGCCGTCAACGCGCCGGTCATCAGCAAGGCGGCTGTCCCGAGCATTACGCCGCGTAAAGCCAGCGTCGGCGAGACGCAGGATAACTGGGAAACGTTCTGACTCTGAGGTGCCGTAACCGCCGCATGCTGTAGCGCGGCGGTTGCGGAGAAAGCGCCTCTGTTCCGTCGTCGGCTGGCCGCGTCCGGATGAAAGGAGATTCATCATGTTTAACCGAGTCCGTATTTCCATCAGCCTGTATCTGCTGATGTTCTGTTTTTGTCTGATGCAGCTGATCAGCACCGGTCTGTCGTTCAGCGCCTTCCGCGCCGACAGCCGCAGCTTTGAGGTGATAACGCAGGGAAGTCAACAGCGTGACGTGTTGACGATGAGCCGGATTGCATTGCTGCAGGCGCGCAATAGCCTGAACCGCGCCGGCACCCGTGCTGCGCTGCAGCTGCCGCAGGAGCAGGTGAACCCCCTGATGGATGACGCCCGCCGTTCGCTGCAGAGCGCCGAGCAGGGTTTTGGTCAGTTTCAGACGCTTGCGCCCGCCGGCGAGAGTGAACGCCGCCTGACGGCCCGCTATCAGCGGTTGCGCGCAGCGCTGCTGGAGCTGATCGGTTTGTTGGAGAGCGGCAACCTGCAGGCTTTTATGGCGCAGCCCACGCAGCAAATACAGGCGCAGTTTGACACGGAGTTCACGCATTACCTGCAGCAGTTGAGGGGCGAGATGGCGCAGGCGCAGCAGGCCAATCAGCGGGCCTACGCCTTGGGCGGCTGGATGCTGGCGGGCGCGGTGCTGATGCTGTTCGTCGTCGCCGGCAGCGCCATTTGGTGGCAGCAGACCGTGCTGCTGGGGCCGCTGAAAACCATGCGCCGCCATTTTGAACGCATCGCCGCCGGCGATCTGGCGATGCCGGTGGAGGTGAAAGGCAACAATGAAATCAGCGCGCTATTCGCCGGGCTGCGGCAGATGCAGCAGTCGCTGGCCAATACCGTCGGCGCAGTGCAGGACGGGACACAAGCCATGCTGATCGGGCTGCAGGAGATTGCGGCAGGCAATAACGATCTCTCTTCCCGCACCGAGCAGCAGGCCGCCTCGCTGGAAGAAACCGCCGCCAGCATGGAGCAATTGACCTCAACGGTGAAACAGAACGCCGACAATGCGCGCCAGGCCACGCAACTGGCGCGCGATGCGTCGACCATCGCCGCCAAAGGCGGCGAGCTGGCGGGCGAGGTGGTCGATACCATGTGCGCTATCTCCGGCAGTTCGCAGAAAATCGGCGCCATTACTGGCGTCATCGACGCTATTGCCTTCCAGACCAATATCCTGGCGCTTAACGCGGCGGTGGAGGCGGCGCGCGCCGGCGAACAGGGGCGCGGTTTCGCCGTGGTGGCCGGTGAGGTGCGCAGTCTGGCGCAGCGCAGCGCGCAGGCGGCGAAAGAGATTAAAGATTTGATCGATGAGTCGGTGGCGCGGGTGCAGCAGGGGTCGACGCTGGTGGAACACTCCGGCGCCACCATGCAGGACATCGTGCGTTCGGTAACGCGGGTTACCGACATCATGGGGGAAATTACGTCCGCGTCCGATGAGCAAAGCCGCGGCATTGAACAGGTGACGCAGGCGGTGACGCAAATGGATCAGGTGACACAGCAGAATGCGGCGCTGGTGGTCGAGGCGGCCTCTGCCGCCAGCGGTCTGGAAGAGCAGGCGATCGCCCTGGCGGATGCGGTGTCGGTATTTCGTCTGGCGGACGCGCACGTCAGCGTGCCGGCCGCAGAGTGGTTACAGAGGCAAAAGGAGACGCCAGATTGTCAAACAGCATAAAACCGAGTTCTTTTCCGGGTAAGACGCGATGAAGCCTTTACCCCATGGCGCGGCGACGCCGCTGGCGCAGATGGCGCAGCGTCTGCCGCTGTCCGACGTGCATTTTCGCCGTATCAGCCAGCTGATTTATCAGCGCGCCGGCATCGTGCTGGCGGAGCATAAACGGGAAATGGTGTACAACCGCCTGGTGCGCCGCCTGCGCCTGCTGGGCATCAATGATTTCGGCAGCTATCTGGCGCAGTTGGAGAGCGACGTCAACTGCGCCGAATGGCAGGCGTTTATCAATGCGCTGACCACCAACCTGACGGCGTTTTTTCGTGAGGCTCACCACTTTCCTATTCTGGCCGAACATGCCCGCACGCGCCCGAACGGCTACTGCGTCTGGAGTACCGCCGCCTCGACCGGCGAAGAGCCGTATTCCATCGCCATCACCCTGAGCGAAACGTTGGGGCAACGGGGCGGCGGCTTTCAGGTATGGGCCAGCGATATTGATACGCAGGTGCTGGAGAAGGCGCAGGCGGGCATCTACCGGCAGGAGGACCTGCGCACGCTGACGGCGGGGCAGATGCAGCGCTACTTTTTACGCGGCACCGGGCCGCATCAGGGGCTGGTGCGTATCCGGCCGGAGCTGGCGGCGCAGGTGCACTTTCAGCCGCTGAACCTGCTGGCGCCGCAGTGGGATCTGCCGGGGCAGTTCGACGCTATTTTTTGCCGCAACGTGATGATCTATTTCGATAAGGCGACGCAGGAAAAGATTCTGCGTCGGTTTGTTCCCCTATTGAAGCCTGGCGGGCTGCTGTTTGCCGGTCATTCCGAAAACTTCAGCCAGATCAGCCGGGATGTCTACTTGCGCGGGCAGACCGTGTATGGCCTGACCAAGGAGAGGTAATGAGTAAAATCAGAGTGTTAAGCGTAGATGACTCCGCCCTGATGCGGCAGCTGATGTGTGAAATTGTCAACAGCCACGCGGATATGGAAATGGTGGCGACCGCGCCGGATCCGTTGGTGGCGCGCGATCTCATCAAAAAATTTAATCCGCAGGTGCTGACGCTGGACGTCGAAATGCCGCGCATGGACGGATTGGAATTCCTTGAAAAGCTGATGCGTCTGCGGCCGATGCCGGTGGTGATGGTGTCATCGCTGACCGGCAAAGGCTCGGAAATTACCCTGCGGGCGCTGGAATTGGGGGCGATTGATTTCGTCACCAAGCCGCAGTTGGGCATCCGCGAAGGCATGCTGGCGTACAGCGAGCTGATCGCCGAAAAGATTCGCACCGCCGCCCGTGCGCGCCTGCCGTCGCGTACGCGCGCCGCCGCGCCGCCGATCCTCAGCCATACGCCGCTGCTCAGCAGCGAAAAGCTGATCGCCATCGGCGCCTCCACCGGCGGCACCGAGGCGATTCGTCAGGTGCTGCAGCCGTTACCGGCCACCAGTCCGGCGCTGCTGATCACGCAGCATATGCCGCCGGGGTTCACCCGCTCCTTTGCCGAGCGTCTGAACAAACTGTGCCAGATTACGGTGAAAGAGGCGGAAGACGGCGAGCGCGTGCTGCCGGGGCACGCTTACATCGCGCCGGGTGATCGTCACCTGGAGCTGGCGCGCAGCGGCGCCAACTATCAGGTGAAGCTGCATGACGGACCGCCGGTCAACCGGCACCGGCCGGCGGTGGACGTGCTGTTCCGCTCGGTGGCGCAGTTCGCCGGGCGCAATGCGGTCGGGGTGATCCTGACCGGCATGGGGAACGACGGCGCCGCCGGCATGCTGGAAATGCACCGCGCCGGCGCCTATACCCTGGCGCAGGATGAAAACAGCTGCGTGGTGTTCGGTATGCCGCGCGAGGCTATCGCCGGCGGCGGCGTCAGCGAAGTGGTGGAACTGGAACGGATAAGCCAGCGCATGCTGGCGCAAATCGCCGGAGGGCAGGCGCTGCGTATCTGACGCCGCCTGCGTCGGGGGCGAACGGATTTAGCCGGCGTCGCCGGAGTAGCGGCGGCGCGGCTGTTGCTGCAATTGGCTCAATAATGAGCATTAAACCTTAGGACTAACTATGGCAGATAAAAATCTCAGATTTCTCGTGGTGGACGACTTCTCAACCATGCGTCGCATCGTCAGGAACTTACTGAAAGAGCTGGGCTTCAATAATGTGGAAGAGGCGGAGGACGGCGCCGACGCGCTGGGCAAACTGCAGGCCGGCGGTTTTGACTTTGTGGTCTCCGACTGGAACATGCCGAACATGGACGGCCTGGAGCTGCTGCAGGCGATTCGCGCCGACGGACAGTTGGCGAAACTGCCGGTGCTGATGGTGACCGCCGAGGCCAAGAAAGAGAACATTATTGCGGCGGCGCAGGCCGGCGCCAGCGGCTATGTGGTGAAGCCGTTCACGGCGGCGACGCTGGAAGAGAAGCTCAATAAGATCTTCGAAAAACTGGGCATGTAAGGAGAAAGCGCCATGACAAATATTCCGATGCCTGCCAGCGATGCGGCGAGCGCGGGGGAGATTATCGCCCGTATCGGCCAGTTGACGCGGATGCTGCGCGACAGCATGCGCGAGCTGGGACTTGACCAGGCGATCGCCCAGGCGGCGGAGGCGATACCGGATGCGCGCGACCGGCTGGACTATGTCGTGACCATGACGGCGCAGGCGGCGGAACGCGCCCTGAACTGCGTTGAAGCGGCGCAACCGCGCCAGGCGGAGCTGGAAACCGGCGCGAAGGCGCTGCAGGGGCGTTGGGATGAGTGGTTCGCCAATCCGATCGAGCTGGCGGAGGCGCGCGTGCTGGTCAGCGATACCCGTCAGTACCTGGCGCAGGTGCCGGAGCACACCGCCTTTACCAACGCGCAGCTGCTGGAAATCATGATGGCGCAGGACTTCCAGGATCTGACCGGTCAGGTCATCAAACGCATGATGAGCGTGGTGCAGGAGATCGAAAAACAGCTGCTGATGGTGCTGATGGAGAATATTCCGGAGCAGCCGGTTAAAGATAAGCGGCCGAATGACAGTTTACTCAACGGTCCGCAGCTCGATCAGAACGGCGTCGGCGTGATCGCCAATCAGGAGCAGGTGGACGACCTGCTCGACAGCCTCGGTTTCTGAGGGATACCGGGCGCGGGTCGCCGCGTCCGGTGATATTTTTTGTGTAATCGATGCTCTGCGGCGGAAAAACTGACCGTAATCTCCGCGTCCGGTCGTTCCCCATCCCCGAAATAACTCACCTTTTCCCGCGCTGTTCCATCAATAAACTCCGCATTTTTTTGTCATGCTGACCGCAATTTTATTCCTTTCCGGCACGGTGAACAGGCAGTGGCTGAAGACAGCGATCTGGAAAAAAGCGAGGCCCCCACGCCCCATCGGTTGGAAAAAGCGCGGAAAGAGGGGCAGATCCCGCGTTCGCGCGAACTGACGTCCATGCTGATGCTGATCGTGGGGTTGGCGTGTCTGTGGCTGGGGGGCAGCAATATGGCCCGAGAGCTGTCGCAGATGCTGGCCGGCGGCCTGCATTTCGATCACGCCATGGTGAATAACGATAAGCAGATGCTGCGCCAGCTGGCCACGTTGCTGCGTCAGGCGGTGTGGGCGCTGTTGCCGGTGCTGGCGGGGCTGGTGCTGGTGGCGCTGACCGCGCCGATGCTGCTGGGAGGGCTGCTGTTCAGTGCCAAATCACTCAAGTTCGATCTCAAACGGCTGAACCCGCTGTCCGGCCTGAAACGCATCTTTTCCAGCCAGGTGCTGGCGGAGCTGCTGAAGGGCGTGCTTAAAGCGCTGCTGGTGGGCTGGGTGACCGGTCTGTATCTGTGGCACAACTGGGCGGCGATGCTGCATCTGGTGACGCAGCAGCCGCTGGATGCGATGGCCAACGCGCTGCAGATGGTGGTGTTCTGCGGCCTGCTGGTGGTGCTTGGCCTGGTGCCGATGGTGGCGTTCGACGTGTTTTATCAGCTGTGGAGCCACTTCAAAAAGCTGAAGATGACCAAGCAGGATATTCGCGACGAGTTTAAGGAGCAGGAGGGCGATCCGCACGTGAAGGGGCGGATTCGCCAGCAGCAGCGCGCCGCCGCCCGCCGCCGCATGATGGCGGACGTGCCGAAGGCGGACGTGATCGTCACCAACCCGACGCACTACGCGGTGGCGCTGCAGTACAACGATAAAAAGATGAGCGCGCCGAAGGTGCTGGCGAAAGGCGCCGGCGAGATTGCGCTGCGCATCCGCGAACTGGCGGGAGAACACCGTATCCCGCTGCTGGAGGCGCCGCCGCTGGCGCGCGCGCTGTACCGTCACAGCGAGATTGGCCAACATATTCCCACTACCCTGTATGCCGCGGTCGCCGAAGTGTTGGCCTGGGTGTACCAGCTACGCCGCTGGCAGCGGGAAGGGGGGCTGATCCCGAAAAAACCTGAACATTTACCGGTGCCGGACGCACTGGATTTTGCTGGAGAAAGTAACGCTGATGGCTAATTTGGCCTCCCTGCTTCGTTTGCCGGGGAATTTTAAAGATACGCAGTGGCAGGTGCTTGCCGGCCCGGTGCTGATTCTGCTGATTCTGTCGATGATGGTGCTGCCGCTGCCGTCGTTTATCCTCGATCTGCTGTTCACCTTCAATATCGCACTGTCGATTATGGTGCTGTTGGTGGCGATGTTTACCCAGCGCACGCTGGAGTTCGCCGCATTTCCCACCATTTTGCTGTTCTCGACCCTGCTGCGCCTGTCGCTGAACGTGGCCTCGACCCGCATCATTCTGATGGAAGGGCATACCGGCTCTGCGGCGGCGGGACGGGTGGTGGAAGCCTTCGGCCACTTCCTGGTCGGCGGCAACTTCGCCATCGGCATCGTGGTGTTTATTATTCTGGTGCTGATTAACTTTATGGTGATCACCAAGGGGGCCGGGCGGATTGCCGAAGTGGGCGCGCGTTTTGTGCTCGACGGCATGCCGGGCAAGCAGATGGCGATCGACGCCGACCTGAACGCCGGACTGATTGGCGAAGAAGAGGCGAAAAAACGCCGCGCCGAGGTGACGCAGGAGGCGGATTTCTACGGCTCGATGGACGGCGCCAGTAAATTTGTGCGCGGCGATGCGATTGCCGGCCTAATGATTATGGTGCTGAACGTGGTCGGCGGCCTGTTGGTCGGCGTGGTGCAGCACGGTATGCCGTTGGGGGCGGCGGCGGAGAGCTACACGCTGCTGACCATCGGCGACGGGCTGGTGGCGCAGATTCCGGCGCTGGTGATCTCTACCGCCGCAGGCGTGATCGTCACCCGCGTGGCGACCGATCAGGACGTTGGCGAGCAGATGGTCGGCCAGCTGTTCAACAACCCGCGCGTGATGCTGCTCAGCGCCGGGGTGCTGGGGCTGTTGGGGTTGGTGCCGGGCATGCCGAATCTGGTGTTCCTGCTGTTTACCGCCGGGCTGCTGGGGCTGGCCTGGTGGCTGCGCGGCCGTGAGCAGCAGGCGCCGCGTCAGGCGGAAGCACCGGCCGCGCCGCAGGACAACCCGCAGGCGCTGGAGGCCAGCTGGTCGGACGTTCAGTTGGAAGATCCGCTGGGCATGGAAGTGGGCTACCGGCTGATCCCGATGGTGGACTTCCAGCAGGATGGCGAGCTGCTGGGGCGTATCCGCAGCATCCGCAAAAAATTCGCCCAGGAGATGGGCTACCTGCCGCCGGTGGTGCATATCCGCGACAATCTTGAGCTGCCGCCGGCCCGCTACCGTATTCTGATGAAGGGCGTGGAAATCGGCAGCGGTGAAGCGCATCCGGGGCGCTGGCTGGCGATTAACCCCGGCAATGCGGCGGGGGAACTGCCCGGCGAGAAAACCGTCGATCCGGCCTTTGGTCTGGAAGCGGTGTGGATCGACAGCGCGCTGCGTGAGCAGGCGCAAATTCAGGGCTTCACGGTGGTGGAGGCCAGCACCGTGGTGGCTACCCACCTGAATCATCTGATCGGCCAGTTCGCCAGCGACCTGTTTGGCCGTCAGGAGGCGCAGCAACTGCTGGACCGCGTGACGCAGGATATGCCGAAGCTCACCGAGGACTTTGTGCCCGGCGTGGTCTCGCTGACCACGCTGCACAAGGTGCTGCAAAATCTGCTGGCGGAACGTATTTCGATTCGCGATATGCGCACCATTATTGAAACGCTGGTAGAGCATGCGCCGACGCAGAGCGATCCGTATGAATTGACCGCCGTGGTGCGCGTCGCGCTGGGAAGGGCGATAACCCAGCAGTGGTTCCCGGGCAACGGTGAAATTCAGGTGATTGGCCTGGATACCCAGTTGGAGCGTCTGTTGCTGCAGGCGCTGCAGAACGGCGGCGGGCTGGAGCCGGGGCTGGCCGAAAGGCTGTTGGAACAGGCGCAGCAGGCGCTGCAGCGTCAGGAAATGCACAGTGCGCCGCCGGTGTTGCTGGTCAATCACGCGCTGCGGCCGCTGCTGTCGCGCTTTCTGCGCCGCGGTCTGCCGCAGCTGGTGGTGCTGTCGAATCTGGAAATCAATGATGAGCGCCAAATTCGCATGACCGCCACCATCGGCGGCGTCTGATGAGGCGTCTGTGGCTGCTGCTGTGGTTGTTCGGCGTTCAGGCGGCGCAGGCGGTCTCCGGCTCCTGGGCGGCGGACGGGCTGGGGGCGACGCTGAGCCACGGTGGTATCAGCACGCAGTCGTCCGCGCTGCGGCCGCCGAATGTCTTGCCGAGCGATGAGGCGCGCATCGTCAGCGTCAGCTGGCGTTATCTGCTGACATCACCGCCGCCGGCTGGTTTACAGGTGCAGCTGTGCATACCGGGACGTTGCGTACCGCTCGCAGGCGCCAGCGGCACTACGCTGGCGTTGCAGGACGCGCCGGCGGCCAGCGAGCTGCGCTTCAGCTATGTTGTGCAGACGCGCGGCGCGCTGTTTCCTCCGCTGCGGGTGCTCAGCAACCAGGTGATTGTCAATTATCAGTAATGTCTCAGGCGAGGATCGCCAGTCCGCTGCGTTCAACCAGCGACAGCAGCTTCATCGCCGCGGAGTTGGGTTTTGCCTCGCCGCGCTCCCACTTTTGCACCGCTTTTTTACTGACGTTGAGGTGCAGGGCGAACACCGGCTGACTGACGTTTTCACGTTCACGCAGGGCGCGGATGTCGGCGGGCGAGTAGTGTTTAACCGGGTGTAAACAGAGCATATCGAAGGTGCGCATTGTCACATCGTCGACGAAGCCCGTTTGGTGCAGTCCCTGCACTTCCTGGTGGATCTCAGACAGAATTTTGCTCATCACACAGCCTCTTTAATTCCTTGTTGTTAACCAACTGATAAAGTCTATAAGGCGAGAAATCCAGATACAGAGCCGCCAGGCACTTTAATGCAGCCAGTTCGTCGCGGCTCAGGTTCTCCCTCTCGCTTTTGGCGAACCCGCGCATAAAAAACAGCCGGTTCTCCTCACGGAAGGCGATTAACAGGCGGTAGCCGCCGCGTTTTCCCCCGCCGTGTTTCGCGACCCGTTTTTTGTACACGCAGCCGCCGAGGTTGGCCTCGTAGTTTTCATGCCGTATTTCTCTGGCGGCTTTGATCACGGTGGCGTCGCTGATGCGTTCACGCGCGGCAAAAGCCTGAAACGTTTTGGTCAGGTAGATATCCGTCATTCACGCTCCCTGTGAAATCTATACCCTTGGTGGGTATATTTCAAGCGGTTTAACAACGCGCTCATCATGCCGCGTCAAACGGGGGAGGCACAGAGGAATAGAGGGATTATGCGGGGCGTGATGAATTTAAAAATGACGATATAGCAGCATTTATCAAAGGAATGCGCACGGCTGCGCAAAATGGTAAACCTCGTCCGGCGTTATGGGGCAGCCGGACGACGCGAAGAGGGATTTGGATTTAAACGCCGATTTTGCGCCCCAGCAGGCTGCCGCCGCGCGACTGTCCGTCCGGCCCGTACAGGTTTTTATTCTGTTTGTTCAGCACCGCCAGTGCCTGAGCGTTGTGGTCGATATGGCGGCTGAGCAGCAGGCCGTTATGCTGATTTTTCTCACGTAATTGCTGGCTTTGCTGCTGAACCTGCCGCCAGCGCGCAGTCAGCCCGTCATGGCCGGCATAGGGCGCTTTCGGGCCGCCGCCGTTTTCCAACAGCTGTCGCTGCTGTTCCAGATGATTGACCGTCGCCAGCAGCTGGCTTTTGTCATCGGTAACGCGCTGCAGCGCAGGCCCCGGCAGCGTGCCGGCGCACAGCAGGGCGTGTTCTTCCGCCAGCACGCTCTCCAACTCGCTGAGCGTTTCCAGTAGCTTGTCCAGGTGCAGTGCCAGACTTTCCATGGTGATTGTTTACCTTTTCTCTCTGTACGTTCAGCGCGGTCCGGATGTCCACTGGCTGTCGTTTTGCATTTCCTGCAGCAGCGCGTCGGCAATCTTGCCGGCGTCCATAGTGAGATCGCCGCTGCGAATCGCCTGCTTGATCGCCTCAACCCGGTTCATGTCGATATCCTGGCTGCCGGGCTGCATCAGCTGCGCCTGCGCGTCGCTGAGCCTGACCTGCGTACCGCTCTGGCCGTTTTCCGCCTGGGCGTTTTTACGCGGTTTCAGCGGCGTTTCCGCCGAGGTTTCTCGGGGCTGCACGGCGGTAATGGCCTGCAGCCGTTGGGTGCGATCGATACTCATGTCCCATCTCCATCTACATCGCGCGTCTGCGGCGACGGAAGTCGTTATTACTCTGGGCGGCGCGCTCGGCCGCTGTCGTTGATAGTGTAACTATCGGCAGGCCGGCGCAAACCTTTAATCGCGTTCTTTATAACGTGATACGCACTTCGCCATCTTCGCCGACATGGCCGCTGACGATCCGCCCGGAGGTCATTCTCACCCGCACGTTGTCATCGGCGGCGGCGTTGTTCATCGCCTTACCGTTGCCGCTGATAGTAAAACTTTCGCCCTGTACCCGTACCTGCACCGGCTGGCCGGCTTTCACCAGCCAGGGGCGGCGCAGCATCGGGGCGGTTAGCGGCTGCGCACGGCCGATATTGCGCAGGCTGACGGCGCCGAGGGCGCGGCGAGCGTCGCTGAGTGCACGCGGCGGCAGCGTATCCAGCCGCCCGCGCATGACTTTTACGTCTGCCGCCGTCAGCGCATGGCCGGCGCGGATCGCGCGTGCGGCCACCAGATAGCGGCCGGTCGCTGCAACCTGCGTCTGGATAAAGCGACGTTCATTGCCGCAGCGGGCGGACAGGGTGACGGCGCCCCAGAGGCGGACGCTTTGCGTCAGCGCCAGCTGCGGTGTGGCGCAGGCGGGCCATTGCGCCTTCGGCGTGCGCACCTCGACGTTGACCGTCACCGGGCTGTTGGCAAACTGCGCCTGGATAAAACGGTCGATTTGCCCGGCGAGATCGTCGGCATAGGCCGGCAGGCCCGGCAGCAGCGCCAGCAGTATGAGTAATAATCGCAATCCCGGCCTCCCGGAGGTTAGCGTCGCACGCGCCGCCGCGGCGACCTGTCTGATGGCGTCCAGTGTACCCGGAGTCCGCGCCGGTTAAGCGGGCAAATAGCGACGCATTTGACGTTTATTCTGGCGATAGGTTGGCAATGGCGGCGTTTATGCTGTCGGCTCCAAATTCTAACCTCGTGAGGGAGCATGCTCGACAAACTGGACGCCAGCCTGCGTTTCGGGCAGGAGGCGCTGAACCTGCGCGCGCAGCGCCAGGAGATCCTGGCGGGCAATATCGCCAACGCCGACACGCCGGGTTATCAGGCCCGGGATATTGATTTTGCCAGCCAACTGAACAAGGTGATGGCGCAGGGCCGCCCCGGCGGCAGCGGCGTGGCGCTCAGCCTGACCTCGGCGCGTCATATTCCGGCGCAGAACCTGCAGCCGCCGCAGCTGGAGCTGTTATACCGGGTGCCGGACCAGCCGGCGAGCGACGGCAACACGGTGGATATGGATCGCGAACGCACCAACTTTGCCGATAACAGCCTGAAATACCAAGCCGATCTGACGCTGCTTACCGGTCAGATCAAAGGCATGCTGTCGGTGATTCAAGGATAAGGCGTATGTCACTACTGAACATTTTTGATATTTCCGGTTCGGCGCTGAGCGCGCAGTCGCAGCGGCTGAACGTCAGTGCCAGCAACATGGCCAACGCCGACAGCGTCACCGGGCCGGACGGCCAGCCGTACCGCGCCAAACAGGTGGTGTTCGAGGTGGCCTCAGCGTCCGGCCAGCCTACCGGCGGCGTACGCGTCGCGCAGGTGGTGGAGGACCCGGCGCCGGCGCGCAGGGTGTATCAGCCGGGCAACCCGCTGGCGGACGCCCGCGGCTACGTCAAGATGCCCAACGTCGATGTGGTCGGTGAAATGGTCAACACCATCTCGGCCTCGCGCAGCTATCAGGCCAACGTCGAGGTGTTGAATACCACCAAGTCGATGATGATGAAAACCCTCACGCTGGGCCAATAACCGGAGCTTTTTATGGGCATTGCCGCAACCACCAATGAACCACTGGACAACACCGTCGCCGGCGCCAACGCCAGAAGCGGCGCGGCCGGCAACAGCAGCCAGGATCTGCAAAACAGTTTCCTGACCCTGCTGGTGGCGCAGTTGAAAAACCAGGACCCGACCAACCCGATGCAGAACAACGAACTGACGACCCAGTTGGCGCAGATCAACACCGTCAGCGGCATCGAAAAACTCAACACCACGCTGGGATCGATTTCCGGCCAGATCAACAGCAACCAGTCACTGCAGGCCAGCGCGCTGATCGGCCACGGCGTAATGGTGCCGGGCAAAGACATCCTGGTGGGCAGTAAAGAGGGTCAGGTCAGCACCACGCCGTTCGGCGTCGAGCTGGAACGCGCCGCCAGCAGCGTTACCGCCACCATCAGTGACGCCACCGGTAAGGCGGTGCGCACCATCGAGATCGGCAGCCTGGGCGCCGGCGTGCACGCCTTTACCTGGGACGGCAAGCTGGAAGACGGCAGCAACGCGCCGGACGGCGCCTATACCGTCGCCATCAACGCCAAGGGCAACGGTGAACAGTTGGTGGCGAACCCGCTGCGCTTCGCCATGGTGAACGGCGTCACCCGCGGCGCAGACGGCGCCAAACTGGATCTCGGCCTGGCGGGCAGCGCCACGCTGGAAGATGTGCGCCAGATCCTATAACACGCAGCGCCAGATTCAGCGACGGCTGTTTTAACTTACCTATTTGTTTTTTGGAGACTACACATGGCTTTTTCTCAGGCAGTCAGCGGCCTTAATGCGGCGGCGACCAACCTTGACGTTATCGGCAACAATATCGCCAACTCCGCCACCGCCGGGTTTAAATCCGGCAGCGTATCCTTTGCCGATATGTTCGCCGGCTCGCAGGTCGGGCTGGGGGTAAAAGTGGCGGGTATTACGCAAAATTTTAACGGCGGCACGCCGACCAGCACCAACCGCGCGCTGGATATCGCCATTACCGAAAGTGGTTTCTTCCGCCTGCAGGACAGCGACGGCGGCATCTTTTACAGCCGCAACGGCCAGTTCAAACTGGATGAAAACCGTAACCTGGTGAATATGCAAGGCCTGCAGCTGACCGGCTACCCGGCAGCTGGTACGCCGCCAACCATTCAGCAGGGGGCGGATCCGCAGCCGCTGAGCATTCCTGAAGGGATGATGAACGCCAGAGCATCCACTTCCGGCGCGATGGTGGCCAACCTGAAGTCCACCCACAAGGTGCCGGAAAATACGACCTTCGATCCAAGCAAAACGGACTCCTATAACTACGTCAACGTTATTACCACCTACGACTCGCTGGGCAATGCGCACAACATTAACGCCTATTTCGTCAAAACCGCCGACAACAAATGGGATGTCTACACCCAGGACGGCAGCGTTGACGGCGCTCCGGCCGACAAGGCCGGCAGCCTGAACTTCAACACCAGCGGCACCCTGACTGAAACCCTGGACGCCGACGGCAACCCGAGCGCCACGGCGTTCAGCCTGACGATCCCGATGTCGGCCAAAGACGGCGCGCCGGCGCAGGACTTCACCCTCAGCTTTGCCGGCAGCATGCAGCAGAACGTCGGCAGCGACTCGGTGAGTAAAGTGTCGCAGGACGGCTACAGCGCCGGCGAATACACCAACTTCCAGATTGAGCAGGACGGCACCGTGGTCGGCCTGTACTCCAACCAGCAAAAACAGGTGCTGGGGCAGATCGTGCTGGCTAACTTCTCCAATCCGGAAGGGCTGGCGTCACAGGGCGATAACGTGTGGCAGGAAACCGGCGCCTCCGGTCAGGCGCGCGTCGGCGTGGCGGGCGGCGGCGGCTTCGGCAAGCTGACCAGCGGCGCACTGGAGTCCTCCAATGTCGATCTGAGCCAGGAACTGGTCAATATGATCGTCGCACAGCGCAACTATCAGTCGAACGCGCAGACCATCAAGACGCAGGACTCCATCCTGCAGACGTTGGTCAGCCTGCGCTGACGGCGGGGTTAAAGGAACCAAGCTATGGATCACGCGATTTATACCGCGATGGGGGCGGCGCGTCAGACGCTGGACCAGCAGGCGATCACCGCCAACAATCTGGCCAACGTTTCGACGCCGGGCTTTCGCGCCCAGCTGGCGGCGCTGCGCGCGGTGCCGGTCGACGGGCCGAGCCTGCCGACGCGTACGCTGGTCGCCGCCTCGACGCCGGGCGCCGATATGCGCCAAGGGGCGCTGAACTACACCGCGCGCCCGCTGGACGTCGCGCTGCAGCAGGATGGTTTTCTGGCGCTGCGGCTGGCCGATGGCGGCGAAGCCTACACCCGCAACGGCAATATCCAGATTTCCGCCGAAGGGCAGCTGACGGTGCAGGGGCGGCCGCTGCTGGGCGACGGCGGGCCAATCGAGGTGCCGCCGCAGTCTGAGATCACCATCGCCGCCGACGGCACCATCTCGGCGCTCAATCCGGGCGACCCGCCGAACACCATCGCGCAGATCGGCCGGCTGAAGCTGGTCAAGGCGGAGGCTGCTGAGGTGGCGCGCGGCGATGACGGGCTGTTCCATCTGACGCCGGCAAGCCGGCAGCAGCGCGGCAACCAGCTGGCGAACGACCCGCAGGTGCGGGTGATGCCCGGCGTGCTGGAAGGCAGCAACGTCAACCCGACGGAAACCATGGTCGATATGATCGCCAACGCCCGCCGCTTCGAAATGCAGATGAAGGTCATCCACAGCGTGGATGAGAATGCACAACGCGCCAACTCGCTGCTGTCAGTGAGCTAAGGAAAACAACATGATCCCATCATTATGGATTGCCAAAACCGGTCTGGACGCGCAGCAGACCAATATGGACGTGATCGCCAACAACCTGGCGAACGTCAGCACCAACGGCTTCAAGCGCCAGCGTGCGGTATTTGAAGACCTGCTGTACCAGACCATGCGCCAGCCGGGGGCACAGTCCTCCGAGCAGACCACGCTGCCGTCGGGCCTGCAGATCGGCACCGGCGTGCGGCCGGTGGCCACCGAGCGCCTGCACAGTCAGGGCAATCTGTCACAGACCAACAACAGTAAAGACGTGGCGATCAAGGGACAGGGCTATTTTCAGGTAATGCTGCCGGACGGCAGTCAGGCCTACACCCGCGACGGCTCGTTCCAGATTGACCAGAACGGCCAGTTGGTGACCGCCAGCGGTTTCCAGGTACAGCCGGCGATCACCATTCCTGCCAACGCGCTGAGCATTACCGTGGGGCGCGACGGCATCGTCAGCGTGACCCAGCAGGGGCAGACGGCGGCGCAGCAGGTCGGCCAGCTGACGCTGACCACCTTTATCAACGACAGCGGTCTGGAGAGCGTCGGTGAAAACCTGTACCAGGAAACTGAAAGCTCCGGCGCGCCGAATGAGAGCACGCCGGGGCTGAACGGCGCCGGGCTGCTGTATCAGGGCTATGTGGAAACCTCCAACGTCAATGTGGCGGAAGAGTTGGTAAACATGATTCAGGTACAGCGCGCGTATGAAATCAACAGTAAGGCGGTGTCCACCTCCGATCAGATGCTGCAGAAACTGACGCAGCTGTAACCGATGCGGACGCATCAGGGCGCAGCCTGCTGCGCCCGCTTAACTCTCTCGTAAACAAAGGCGATATTTGTTGTGCTAACCACTCTTTTGACGGCGCGCCGGCCATCGCAGGGCAAACGCGCGCTGGCCGCCACGGCGCTGTTGGCGCTCAGCGGCTGCGCCTACATACCGCACAAACCGCTGGTCGACGGGGCCACCAGCGCGCAGCCGGCGCCGGCCACCGCGCCGGTGCCGAACGGCTCGATTTTTCAGACGGTACAGCCGATGAACTACGGCTATCAGCCGCTGTTTGAAGACCGGCGGCCGCGCAATATCGGCGATACCCTGACCATCGTGCTGCAGGAAAACGTCAGCGCCAGCAAGAGCTCGTCAGCCAACGCCAGCCGCAACGGCGCCAGCAAATTCGGCGTCGCCACCGCACCGCGCTACCTCAGCGGGCTGTTCGGCAACGCGCGCGCCGATATGGAAATGTCCGGCGACAGCAGCTTCGGCGGCAAAGGGGGGGCGAACGCCAACAACACCTTTAACGGCACCATTACCGTAACCGTCAACCAGCTGCTGACCAACGGCAACCTGCACGTGGTGGGGGAAAAGCAGATCGCCATCAATCAGGGCACCGAATTTATTCGTTTCTCCGGCGTGGTGAACCCGCGCACCATCAGCGGCAATAACTCCGTGACCTCGACCCAGGTGGCGGACGCCCGCATTGAGTACGTCGGTAACGGTTATATCAACGAAGCGCAGACCATGGGCTGGCTGCAGCGCTTCTTCCTCAATCTCTCCCCGTACTAAGGAATCGCGATGCTGAAGAAATTACTGATTGCCGCGCTGCTGGCGAGCCTCAGCCTGCCGGCCGCGGCGGAGCGGATCCGCGATCTGGTGACGGTGCAGGGCGTGCGCGACAATGCGCTGATCGGCTACGGACTGGTGGTGGGGCTGGACGGTTCCGGCGACCAGACCATGCAGACGCCGTTCACCACCCAAAGCCTGAGCAATATGTTGTCGCAGCTGGGCATCACCGTGCCGCCGGGCACCAATATGCAGCTGAAAAACGTGGCGGCGGTGATGGTGACGGCCAAGCTGCCGCCGTTCTCGCGCGTCGGGCAAAATATCGACGTGGTGGTCTCCTCGATGGGCAACGCCAAAAGCCTGCGTGGCGGCACGCTGCTGATGACGCCGCTGAAAGGGGTGGATAACCAGGTATACGCGCTGGCGCAGGGCAACGTGCTGGTCGGCGGCGCCGGCGCGGCGGCCGGCGGCAGCAGCGTACAGGTCAACCACCTGGCGGGCGGGCGCATCAGCAACGGCGCCACCATCGAACGCGAGCTGCCGACCACCTTCGGTCAGGGCGGCGAAATCAATCTGCAGCTGAACAATGAAGACTTTACGCTGGCGCAGCAGATCAGCGACGCGATTAACCGCCAGCGCGGCTACGGCACCGCGACGCCGCTGGACGCGCGCACCATCAAGGTACTGGTGCCGCAGGGCAACAGCTCTCAGGTGCGTTTTCTGGCGGATATTCAGAATATCAATGTGCGTGTCGGCGCGATCGACGCCAAGGTGATCATCAATTCGCGCACCGGCTCGGTGGTGATGAACCGTGATGTGGTGCTGGATTCCTGCGCGGTGGCGCAAGGCAACCTGTCGGTGGTGGTGGATCGGCAAAACAGCGTCAGCCAGCCGGATACGCCGTTCGGCGGCGGTCAGACGGTGGTGACGCCGAATACCCAGATCTCGCTGCAGCAGCAGGGCGGTTCGCTGCAGAAGGTCAACGCCAGCGCCAATCTGAATAACGTAGTCCGCGCGCTGAATGCGCTGGGTGCGACGCCGATCGACCTGATGTCCATCCTGCAGGCGATGCAGAGCGCCGGCTGCCTGCGCGCCAAACTGGAAATTATCTGATGAGCAGAGACGTCACCAGTATGGCCGGCGCGGCCTACGACGCCCAGGCGCTGAACGGGCTGAAAAGCGCCGCCGCCGCTGACCCGCAGGGCAACCTGAAGCAGGTGGCCCGCCAGGTGGAGGGCATGTTCGTGCAGATGATGCTGAAAAGCATGCGCGCGGCGCTGCCGAAAGACGGCATGCTGAGCAGCGACCAGACCCGGCTGTATACCTCGCTGTACGATCAGCAGATCGCCCAGCAGATGTCGCAGAAGGGGCTGGGGCTGGCGGATATGATGGTGCGCCAGCTCGGCAGCGCCGGCAGGCCACCGAGCGAAACGGCCGGCACGGTGCCGATGGCGTTGGACGGCGACAGGCTGCAGGCTCTGCCGCGTCAGGCGTTGGAGCAACTGGTGCGGCGCGCGCTGCCGCCAATGCCGTCGGTGCCGGGGAATTCTGCACCGCTGAACAACGGCAACTTTGTCGCCCGGCTGTCAACGCCGGCGCGCCTTGCCAGCCAGCAGAGCGGTATTCCCCATCAGCTGATCGTGGCGCAGGCGGCGCTGGAATCCGGCTGGGGACGGCGTGAAATCCCGGCCGCCGACGGTTCGCCGAGCCATAACCTGTTTGGCATCAAGGCGGGCAGCGGCTGGCGCGGGCCGGTGACGGAAATT
This sequence comes from Serratia sp. JUb9, assembly GCF_014298095.1. Taxonomy (NCBI): domain Bacteria; kingdom Pseudomonadati; phylum Pseudomonadota; class Gammaproteobacteria; order Enterobacterales; family Yersiniaceae; genus Serratia; species Serratia sp. JUb9. The sequence continues at coordinate 2,049,645 of NZ_CP060416.1, forward strand.
ACCACTACCGAGTTTGAACAGGGGGCGGCGAAGAAGATCAAGGCGCGTTTCCGCGTGTACGGCTCCTACGTGGAGGCGATCGCCGACTACGTCAAACTGCTGACCGGCAACCCGCGTTACGCCGGCGTCGCCGCCGCCCGCACGCCGGAACAGGCGGCGCATGCGCTGCAGCAGGCGGGTTATGCCACCGATCCGCACTATGCCCGCAAACTGGTCAGCGTGATTGCGCAGATGAGAAGCGCCGGTGAGCAGGTGGCGAAGGCCTACAGCCACGATTTGCAGGATCTGTTCTGATCACCATGCCCGGCGATGTGTCAGATTAAATGTCACGTCTGCCGGCAAAGTATCCTGGCAATAGGCTTTTAATAGCGATTCACCAACCCTGTCACGTATTTTCCACATGCCGCGCCGCCGTGAGTTTTCCCTCAAGTTCTTCGCCGCCCGGCCGATAACCCAGACAGGCTGGGCGGCGTCGTTCAGCAACCTGATGAAACCCTGTGGGCCTCCGGCGCCGCAGCACAAGGAATCTCTATGTCCAATAGCTTAATCAATACCGCGATGAGCGGCCTGAATGCGGCGCAGGTGGCGCTGAGCACCGTCAGTAATAATATTTCCAACTACAACGTGGCCGGCTACAACCGTCAGACCGCCATTCTGGCGCAGAACGGCGGTATGGGCACCATGGCCGGCTTTATCGGCAACGGCGTCACGGTCACCAGCGTGAACCGTGAATATAACCAGTTCATCACCAATCAGCTGCGTGGCGCGCAGAGCCAGGCCGGCGCCCACAGCGCCTATTATGAAAAAATTTCGCAGATAGATAACCTGCTGGCGGACAAAACCAACAACGTGTCGACCAATATGCAGGATTTTTTCACCAGCCTGCAGAACGTGGTCAATAACGCCGGTGATGACGCGTCGCGCAACACCGTGCTGGGCAAGGCCAACGGCCTGGTGAACCAGATCGGTAATGCCGATAAATATCTGCGCGATCTGGATGCCGGCGTCAATCAGCAACTGAGCGAAAGCGCGGTACAAATTAATAACTACAGCCAGCAGATTGCCCGACTGAATGATGAAATCACCCGCCTGCGCGGCAGCAGCGGCAGCGAACCCAACGCTCTGCTCGATCAGCGCGACCAACTGGTGACCGAGCTGAACCAAATCGTCAATGTGCAGGTGACGCAGCAGGACGGCGACACGTACACCGTCTCTTTCGCCAACGGCCTGACGCTGGTGCAGGGCAGTAATACCTATCAGGTGGAGGCTGTTCCCTCCAGCGAGGATCCGGCGCGGCTGACGCTGGGCTATAACCGCGGTAACGGCGCCAGCGAGATCCCGACCGGGCAGATTACCGGCGGCAGCGTCAGCGGCGTGCTGAAGTTCCGCAGTGAGGCGCTGGACGGGGCACGCAACCAGCTGGGGCAGATGGTGCTGGCGCTGGCCGACAGCTTTAACCAGCAGCACCGCGCCGGTTTTGATATTCATGGCGAACCGGGCGGCGATTTCTTCAGCTTCAGCGGCGGCCGGGTGGTGGGAAACAGTCGCAACAGCGGCGACGCCGAACTGAGCGTGAGCTATACCGATACCGGCAAAGTGCAGGCCAGCGATTACCGCGTCGAGTTTGACGGCAGCAACTGGCAGGTGACGCGCCTGTCGGACAACGTCAAAGTGAACGCCACCCCCGGCACCGACGCTGACGGTAAACCGACGCTGGAATTTGAAGGACTGCGGGTCGGCATCGACGGCACGGCCAATAAGAACGACAGCTTCACCGTCAAGCCCGTCAGCGATGTGGCCGGCAACCTGAAGGTGGTGATTAGCGACGCCGGCAAGCTGGCCGCCGCCGGCAGCGAGGACGGCGGTAGCGGCGATAACGACAACGTGAAAAAGCTGAGCGGCCTGCAGACGCAAAAGCTGGTGGACGGCAAGGCCACGCTGAGCGGCGCCTATGCCAGCCTGGTCAGCAACGTCGGCAACCAGACCGCCACGGCAAAAACCAACAGCGTTGCGCAGGGCAATATCGTCAAGCAGCTGACGGAACAACAGCAGTCGGTATCCGGCGTCAACCTGGACGAGGAGTACGGCGAACTGCTGCGTTTCCAGCAGTATTACATGGCGAACGCGCAGGTGATTCAGACCGCCAGCTCGATGTTCGATGCTCTCCTGTCCATCCGTTGATTGAGGAACCCAGACTATGCGTATGAGCACCAGCATGATGTATCAGCAAAACATGCAGAGCCTGACCGACCGGCAGTCTTTGTGGATGAAGTCCGCCCAGCATCTGTCCAGCGGCACCCGGGTGTTGACGCCGTCCGACGATCCGCTGGCGGCCTCGCAGGCGGTGATGCTGACGCAGTCCCAGTCGGAAAACAGCCAGTATGCGCTGGCGCGTCAGTTCGCCCTGCAAAGTATCACCATGGCGGAGAAAGTGACCGCCAGCGCCGCCGGCAGCATCAAGGATATGAAAGGCCTGCTGGTTAACGCCGGCGACGGCGTGCTGAGCGATAACGACCGCGCCTCGCTGGCGACTCAGCTGCAGGGGCTGAAAGATCAGCTGCTGGGCCAGGCGAACAACTCGGACGGCAACGGCCGCTATATGTTCGGCGGTTTTAAGGACGACCAGCCGCCGTTTGTCCAGCAGGACGACGGCAAGGTGGTGTATCAGGGCAGCAGCCGGGCGATTGAGCAGAAGGTTGACGCCAACCGCACCATGACCGTCGGCTATACCGGTGATGCGATCTTTATGTCGCTGACCAGCAACCCGAAGCCGGAGCCGGACGGCAGCGCGCCGGTGAGCAACGTGTTTGACAGTATCGATCTGGCGCTCAAGGCGCTCAATACCCCGCTGCAGGACGCCGACGACGCGACGCGTCAACAGGTACAGGCGGATTTGGACAAGGCGCAGCGCGGTCTGGATAACGCTTACAACAACGTGCTGACGGTCAATTCCAAGCTGGGTACGCAGATGCAGGAAATTGAGACGCTGGATAATATCGGCAAAGTCCGTGATACGAACAATCAGGTCCAGATGAGCGCGCTGGTCGACGTGGACGTTGTCGAGGCTATCTCGTCTTATTTCCAGCAGCAGGCCGCGCTGCAGGCTTCGTATAAGACCTTCGGCGATATGCAGGGCATGTCGTTGTTTCAGATGAATCGCTAACGCTGACCATTGTGCGCCGCCGGTTGGCGGCGCATGCCGATTTGGCTGCGCGAAAGGGAACGTCCCGTGCTGACGCGGGGCGACCATTCCCTTACAAACCGGGCGCAGTCGTTTGGCCCGTTGCTCTTTTTCCCACTAAGGTTTGGAGCAACGGGCTTTTTTTATGCGCGGAATCGGCGGGCTAACTGCGCATGCCGCTGAGCACATCCGCCAGCCGGTTAAACACTTCGCCGAACAGATGTTCACAAAACGGCGCCAGCATCGGCATCATCATGCCGAGCGTCAGGATGCCGATGGTCATGGTGACGGGGAAGCCGATCACGAATACCGACAGCTGCGGCGTGACGCGGTTGAGCAGCCCCAGCGACAGGTTCAGCGTCAGCAGCAGGCAGATCAGCGGCAGCGCCAGCATCACGCCGTTGATAAAGATCAGCGAACCGGCCTGAGTCAGCGCCAGGAAGCCGTTGCCGTTAAGGGGCCGAGTGCCGATCGGCAAGGTGTGGAAACTGTCCGCCAGCAGCGAGATCAGCCACAGATGACCGTCGAAGGATAAAAACAGCAGCATCGCCAGCAGATTGAGCAAGCGCGCCAGCACCGGCATATTCGGCCCGCCGGAGGGATCGAAGAAGGTGGCGAACGACAGGCCCATCTGCATGCCGATCACTTCGCCGGCGGTGCGCACCGCGGCAAAGGCGAACTGCATGGTCAGGCCGAGCGCCACGCCGATCAGGATTTGCTGCAGCGCCAGCCACAGGCCGGCGGCGGAGAAAATCGGTATCTCGCTGGCCGGCAGCGTCGGCGCAATCAGCATGACGATCAGCCCGCCCAGCCCCAGCTTCACTTTTTTACTGATTTGCTTTTCGCTCAGCAGCGGGGCGGTGGCGATCAGCGCCAGAATACGCAGCAGCGGCCAGAAATAGTGGCTGAGCCAGAGGGTGAACTGCGAGCTGTCGAGGTTGAGCATGGTTAACCGATAATGTTGGGCAGATTGCCAAACAGCGTGCGCATATAGTCCAGCAGCAGGTTGAGCATCCACGGGCCGGCGATAATGATGGTGGCGACCACCGCCAGGATTTTCGGGATAAAAGACAGCGTCATTTCGTTGATCTGGGTCGCCGCCTGCATGAGGCTGACCACCAGGCCGCTGACCAGCGCCGCCAGCAGCAGCGGGGCGGCCAGCGCCAGCGCGACTTTCATCGCTTCGACGCCCAGCGCCATTACCGATTCAGGAGTCATTGCGTTTCTCTCCGCATAGTGCGGCGCTGAGCGCCGGAGGGGACGGGGTCAGGAATAAAAGCTCTGCGCCAGCGAACCCAGCAGCAGCTGCCAGCCGTCGACCAGCACAAACAGCATCAGTTTGAACGGCAGCGAGATGGTGGCCGGCGGCACCATCATCATCCCCAGCGCCATCAACACGCTGGCCACCACCAGATCGATAATCAGAAAGGGGATAAACACCGTAAAGCCAATCTGGAAGGCGGTTTTTAACTCGCTGGTGACGTACGCCGGCAGCAGGATGCGCATCGGCACCGCTTCCGGGCCGGCCAGCGGCGGCTGATTGGCCAGCCGGGCATACAGCGCCAGATCGCTCTCCCGCGTCTGGCGCAGCATAAATTCGCGCAGCGGCTGCGCGCCTTTTTCCATGGCGGCGTCGAGCGCGATCTTGTCCTGGCTGAACGGCAGGTAGGCGTCCTGATACACCTTGTCGAATACCGGCGACATAATAAAGAAGGTCAGAAACAGCGTCAGTCCCAGCATCACCTGATTCGGCGGCGCGGTGGGGGTGCCCAGCGCGTTGCGCAGCAGGCCGAGCACGATAATGATGCGGGTAAAGCTGGTCATCATCAGCAGCATCGCCGGCAGGAAAGTCAGCGAAGTCAGTAGCACCAGCGTCTGCACCGACAGCGACCAGCTCTGGCCGCCGCCGGCGAGCGGCTGGCTGATAAGGCCCGGCAGTTGCGCCAGCGCCGGCGGGCTGATCAGCAGCAGGGCGGTGAGCGCCGGCGCACAGCAGCGGCTCAGACGGGTGAGGCGCGTCGGCGACGCGCAGGAAGGGCGTTGGGGTGCATTCATGCCGATTTTTCCGGGCGTTGCAGGACATTGCGTATCAACTGGCGAAAATCCGCCGGCGGCGTGGCGCTGGCGGCATCAGGCGCGGCCGGCGGCGCGCTCAGGGTATGCAGCGGGGTGATGTGCTGCGCGGTGACGCCCAGCACCAGCCAGGTGTTGTCCACTTCCACCACCACCACGCGTTCGCGCTGGCCGACCTGGCAGCTGGCGCGCAGATTCAGCAGCGCGCCGCGGCGTTTTTGCGGCGTAAAACCCAGGCGGCGAAACAGCCAGCCCGCCAGCACGATCAGCAGCAGCACGCCGCCGAGCGCGCTGCTGACCTGAGTCAGCACCGAACCGGCCGGCAAGACTGGTTCGGCAGGCTGGCTGGTGTGGGTCTGCACGGTCGCGCTCATCGGCTCAGGCGCCGCATGCGTTCGGACGGGGTGATGATATCGGTGATGCGGACGCCGAACTTATCGGCCACCACCACCACTTCGCCCTGGGCGATCAGATAACCGTTGATCAGAATATCCAGCGGCTCGCCGGCCAGCCCGTCCAGCGCCACCACGGAACCCTGCGACAGGCGCAGCAGCTCTTTGATGGTCATTTTGGTGCGGCCTAGCTCCACCGTCAGTTTGACAGGAATATCCAGAATCAGGTCGATGTCCTGCAGACTGCCGATGGCATCCTGCGCCTCCAGCGTTTTGAACACGCCTTCGGTGGTGACGCCCGGCTTTTCCGCCGCCTGTTGTTCGTTAAACGCGTCAGCCCACAGGGAGTCGGCGGATTCCTTTTCTTCGCCAGACGGTTGTTTCGGGTCACTCATTGGGCCGTTCCTCACTCAGAGCATGCAAAATAGGGTTAATCAAATGTTCAACACGCAGGGCATATTGCCCGTTCAGGGTGCCGTATTGGCTGGTCAGCACCGGCACGCCGTCGACATGAGCGATCAGGCGTTCCGGTTTGTCGATCGGCAAGACATCGCCGGGCTGCAGCTTCAGCACCTTCGACAGCCGCATCGGGATGTCGACAAAGTTGGCGATCAGCTCCAGTTCAGAGTGTTGCACCTGCTTCGCCAGCGTTTCGCGCCAGCGGTTGTCCTCCTGACGTGAATTCTCCAGCGGCGGATTAGTCAGCAGTTCGCGCAGCGGCTCAATCATCGAGAAGGGGATGCAGATGTTGAATTCGCCGGTCAGCGCGCCGATCTCCACCTGGAACGGCGTGGTGACCACGATATCGTTCGGCGAGGTGGTGATATTGGTGAATTTCACCTGCATCTCGGCGCGGACGTATTCCACGTCCACCTTATAAATCGCGCTCCAGGCGTCGCCGTAGGCGTCCAGCGCCAGCCGCAGCATGCGCCGGATCACCCGCTGTTCGGTCGGGGTAAACTCGCGGCCTTCCACTTTGGTCGGGAAGCGGCCGTCGCCGCCGAACAGGTTATCGACGGCGATAAACACCAGGCTGGGGGCGAACACGAACAGCGCGGTGCCGCGCAGCGGATTCAGATGCACCAGATTCAGGTTGGTCGGCACCGGCAGGTTGCGGGCGAATTCGTGATACGGCTGGATCTTGATCGGGCCGACGGTAATGTCCGGGCTGCGGCGCAGCAGGTTAAACAGCCCCATGCGGAACTGACGGGCAAAACGTTCGTTAATGATTTCCAGCGCCTGCAGACGTTCACGCACCACCCGGCGTTGGGTATTGGGATCGTAAGGCTTGACCTCGCTCTCGTTGCCGACCATCGCCGCAGGTTCATCGCCTGAGCTGTCGCCGTTGAGTAATGCGTCGATCTCCGCCTGAGAAAGGATACTGTCGCCCATAGTGGATTACCGCAGGATGAAGGCGGTGAACAGCACATCGCTGACCACCTGATTGGGTTGGCCGTTAACCAGCGGCGGGCTGAGCACTTCTTTGATCTGCGCCACCAGCTGCTGTTTTCCCTGTTCGTTGGCCAGCTGCGCGGCTTCCTGACGGGACAGCAGTATCAGCAGACGGCTGCGCACCTCCGGCAGAAAATCGTTCATCCGGCGGCGCGTCGCCTCATCCGGCAGCCGCAGCGTCAGGCCGATGTAAAGCACGCGGTCGGGGTTGTTGTCCGGCGTCAGCAGATTGACGGTAAAGGTGTCGAGCGGCATAAATACCGGCGCCGCCGGCGGCTGCGGTTTGGCTGCGGCGGTGCCGTCGCCGTGGCCTTTTTGTTGCAGCAGCCACCAGCTGTAACCCGCCGCACCGCAGGCGGCGACGGTGATCAGCAGCAACAGGATGACCAATAGCGGGCGCTTTTTCGGCGCCGTTGGCAGGGTATTTTGTGACATTACTTAATCAAATTCCTGTTATTGGCACGCGCAGAGCTCGCCCGTGCGTCCCCCTGACAAATAGGGGAGATAAAGATGGCGTTATTATCCCGTCTATCCCGGCATGCAATAGCCTGAATAGACGGGGAAAAACGTGTCAGCTTCGGCGTTTGCCGCGCTGCGTCAGGCGAAGATATCGACGCCGTCAACCGCCCGCGCCAGCGCCTGCAGGGTTGGCGGAGCGGCCGTCGCTTCCGCCGGCAGATCCGCACCGCCGTGCTGCTCACGGTAGGAAGGCGACCGGCCGTGCTCCTGTGAGGCCTGCTGCTGCGACTGTTGCGGCGTCGCGTCGCCGCCAACGCTGCTCTGGCCCAGATTGATGCCGCTTTCCGCCAGCGCATGGCGCAGATGCGGTATGGCGGCTTCCGCCGCGGCGCGCACCTGACCGTGCGCCGAGGCGATGTGCAGCTGCGCCTGCTGATCGTCCAGCTTCAGCGTAATCTGCAGCGACCCCAGTTCCTGAGGATGCAGGCGCAGTTCGGCGCTTTGCTGGCCGCCGCGGTGGAACATCAGCACCTGCTGGCTTAATGCCTGCTGCCATTCTGGGCTGCCGAGCGGCGCGTTCAGCAGCGGCGCGGCCGGAGCCGCTACCGCCGCTGCGGGCTGTGATGCGGTGAACTGCGGGGCTGGCGTCATGGCGTGCTGCGGCGCCGGCGACGATGCGCTATCGGTACTCAGCGGTACGCGATCGGCGGTGAAGAGGTCCGTTTTGATCGCCAGCGGCGCGGCGTCGGCCTCGCTATTTTGCGCTGCCGGCGTCTGACGAGGCGTTACCGGCGTAGCGACGCGCTCGGCAGACGGCGCGGCATCGTCATGCAATGCGCCGATCAATGAGACCGCCGGGGCGGACGGCCTGCCGGGGGGGCGGTTATCCGCGGGCGCTGGGACGGCGCGTTGTTCATCCGGCTGCGGTGCCGCAATCGCCGGCAGCATAGCCAACAGCGCCTGTAAGGTAGCGGCATCCGGCGCGTCATGGGTTTTCAGTGCGGATACGGTCGGGGGTTCCGACGTATCATCCTGCGCCACCGCCGCGTCGGCCGGCGCTCGTGCGGTGAGGTTCGCCAGCGTTTCGAACTGTTCCGGGACGTTCAGCAGTTGGCTGAGCGCACCATCGCCCGGCGTCGGCTCCGCATCGGCGGCCAAAGGCTGCGGCACGCCCGAGCGCTGTCCGGCGGGGCGAAAACGCTCGCCGAGCAGCTGCGCGAACGCCGATGACAGCGCATCGTTATCGGCAGCCGGCACCAGGCCGTCGGTTGCGGCGTCGCCTGCCGGCGTGAGGCCGGGCAGAAGGGTGAGGTTCATAGGTTACTGTTCCTGTGTGAACGACGTTGAGCAAACTCATCCATCAGTTTTTGGTCACGTTTATTTTCCCGCTGCTGTTCGGCGTGCAGCGCGCGCGTATGCAGGGTGTCGAAGGCGTTCAGCCGCTGCCGTTTGTCCTGCCACTGTTTCATCGCCTGTTCCACTTTCTGGCTCCACTGTTGTAACTGCTGGCGATGCTGGCTGATGGCCTGTTCCAGCGTGGCGATAAACTGCTGATAGTTTTGCCAGCTGGCGGAACCCATGCCGTGGCTCAGCGTGGCGTTGAGTTTTTGCCGGTATTCATCCTGGTAATTAAGCAGCATGGAAAGCTGCTGCTCCGCCGCCTGCTGCGCCTGACGCGCCTGGCCCAGCTGCTGAGTGGCCTGTTCCACCGCCTCTTGCGCCAGGTCGCGCAGCGTCAGCAGTGGCGAGTCTGATTTCATCGTGCCTGGCTCCCGTGTGGTTAAACGATCAGCTGTTGCAGTTGCTGGCAGGCTTCGTCATAGCCGCTGCGTTCGAAAATGCCCTGCTGCAGATAGGCCTCCATCTGCGGATACAGCGCCATCGCCTTGTCCAGCAGCGGATCGCTGCCGGCCGAATAGGCGCCGACGCTGATCAGGTCGCGGTTACGCTGGTAGCTGGCCAGCATCTGTTTGAAATCGCGCACCCGACGGTAGTGCTCCTGGTCGATCAGCGCGGTCATCGCACGGCTGATGGACGCTTCGATGTCGATGGCCGGATAGTGGCCGGATTCCGCCAGCCGGCGCGACAGCACCACATGGCCGTCGAGAATGGCGCGCGCCGAATCGGCAATCGGATCCTGCTGGTCGTCGCCTTCGGTCAGGACGGTATAAAAGGCGGTGATGGAACCGCCGCCGCTGATGCCGTTGCCCGCGCGTTCCACCAGCGCCGGCAGCTTGGCGAACACCGACGGCGGGTAGCCTTTGGTAGCCGGCGGTTCGCCGATCGCCAGCGCGATTTCCCGCTGCGCCATGGCGTAGCGGGTCAGGGAGTCCATAATCAGCAGCACGTGCTGACCGCGATCGCGGAAATCTTCGGCAATGCGCGTGGCGTAGGCGGCACCCTGCATCCGCAGCAGCGGCGACACGTCGGCCGGCGCGGCGATAACCACCGAACGGGCGCGGCCTTCGGCGCCGAGAATATTTTCGATAAAGTCTTTCACCTCCCGGCCGCGCTCGCCGATCAGCCCGACCACGATCACATCGGCCTGGGTATAGCGCGCCATCATGCCGAGCAGCACGCTTTTACCCACCCCGGAGCCGGCAAACAGCCCCATGCGCTGGCCGCGGCCGACGGTCAGCAGGCCGTTGATGGTGCGCACGCCGACGTCCAGCACCTGTTCGATCGGTGTGCGCTGCAGTGGGTTGAACGGCGCGGTGGCCAGCGGCGCGCGATAGCCGGTCTCCGGCACCGGCAGACCGTCGAGCGGTTTGGCGCCGCCGTCCAATACCCGGCCGAGCAGGGCGGGGCCGAGCGGCAGCTGTTTGCCGGCGCTTTGCCCCTCCGGCGCCAGACGGGCGTACACCCGCGCGCCGGGCACGATGCCTTCCACATCTTCCAGCGGCATCAGAAACAGGTGCTGGCCGTTAAAACCGACCACTTCGCTTTCCACTTCCTGGATCTCGCCGGCGCAGTGCCGCTCTATCAGGCAGGTGGCGCCGAGCGGCATCTGCAGGCCGGTGGCTTCCAGAACCAGCCCGGTGGCGCGGGTCAGGCGGCCGTAACGGCGCACCGGCGGCGCATGTTGAATGCGCTGCTCCAGCGTATCCAGCGCGCTGAGCCAGCGGCTGAGGCGGGGCGTCGTCATACGTCCCCCGGCGCCGCCAGGCGGCAGATTTCGTGCCAGCGGGTGGCCAGGCTGGCGTCGAGATCGCCTTCCTCAGCGCTGACTTTGCAGCCGCCGGGGTGCAGATCGCCGTCGGCCAGCAGCCGCCAGCCGTGTAGGCTCAGGGTTACGCCGAGCTGCTGCTCCACGCGCGGATAATCATCGGGATGCACACGCAGCTGCGGCTTGCCGCTGAACATCGGTTCTTGCTGAATCAGCTGTTGGATCTGCGCCAGCAGGGCGGTGCCGTCGCAGACCGGCGGCTGGCCGAGCACCTGTTTGGCGGCAGTAAGCGCCAGCTGCATCAGGCGTGCGGCGATCACGCTGTCCAGCGCATCCAGCGTATGCTGGAATTCGCCGACCATCTGCCGCCACTGTTCGGTCAGCGGCTGCTGCTGCTGTTCGCCCTGTTCGATGCCCTGCTGGCGCCCTTCAGCAAGGCCTTGCTGATAGCCTTCCTGATAGCCCTGTTGCCGACCTTCGTCATGGCCCAGCTGATGGCCCTGCTGCTGCGCCTGCAGGCGCAGCGCTGCCAGATGCTGCCGCTCGCTTTCCGCCTCATCAGGCGTCGTGTCCGCCGGCATCGGCGCGGCTTCCGTCGCGTCCTCCTCCGGCGGCATCGGCGTCGCTAAATCGTTAAGCTGCCACGGCTGCCAGGCGAGTGGGGAGCTGCTGTCAGACATAGGTATCCTCGCCGCCGCCGATAATCATTTCGCCGCTTTCCGCCAGACGACGGACGATCAGCAAAATTGCCTTCTGTTCGTTTTCCACCTGCGACATCCGTACCGGACCACGGTTGGCCAGATCGTCGCGCAGAATGTCGGCGGCGCGCTGCGACATATTCTTGAGAAACTTCTCGCGTAGCGGCTGCTCCGCGCCTTTCAGGGCGATCAGCAGCGACTCGCTTTCCACGTCCTGCAGCAGGCGCTGGATGCTGCGATCGTCGACTTCCACCAGGTTTTCGAACAGGAACATCTCGTCGATGATCTTCTGCGCCAGCTCGCCGTCGTAGTCGCGCATCGCGTCGATCACCGCCTCTTCCTGATGGGTCTTCATCAGGTTGATGATTTCGGCGGCGGTGCGCACCCCGCCCATTTTGCTGCGCTTGAGGTTCTGGCCGTCGAGCAGGTTGTTGAGTACTTCGGTCAGCTCCGCCAGCGCCGCCGGCTGCACGCCGCCGAAGGTGGCGATTCGCAGCATCACGTCGTTGCGCAGGCGTTCCTCGAACTGCGCCAGAATATCCGCCGCCTGGCCGCGTTTCAGATGCACCAGAATGGTGGCGATAATCTGCGGGTGTTCGTCGCGGATCAGGTCGGCAGCGCTCTGCGGCTCCATAAAGTTGAGCGTTTCCATCCCGGAGGTGGTTTCCCGCGATTCGAGAATATCTTCCAGCAGGCTGGAGGCGCGCTCTTCGCCCAACGCCTTTACCAATACCGAACGCAGATAGTCGCTGGCATTGACGCTGAGCGCGGCATACTGCTCGGCATCGTCCTCAAACTCCGTCAGAATATCGCCCAGCTGTTTGTGCGATACCTGCCGCATGCTGGCCATGGTGCCGCTCAGCTGTTGCACTTCGCGCGACGAGAGGTGTTTGAATACCTCGGCGGCGCGGTCTTCTCCCAGCGTCATCAGCAGGATGGCGCTTTTTTCTGTACCTGTCAGACTCATAATTCGTTACTCATCCATTGGCGGATTACCAGGGCGATGATGCGCGGATCTTTATCCGCCAAATCGCGGATGCGCTGGCTCTGAACTTCGGCGCTGACGCGCTGCTGTGAACGCCTGCGCTGCACCAGTTCCTCATTGCTGGGGTTGCTGCCGCCTTCGGCGGCGTGGGCCGGTGCGGCTGTGGCTGCGGCGGTGGCCTGCTGTTGCGCCTGACGGTTTTGCCACTGCGGACGCACCAGTTTGCGCCACAGCAGCCAGGCAATCAGCGCGATCAGCAGATAGCGGCCGGCGTTCAGCAGTTGATCGATAAAGTGCTGCGACTGCCAGAACGGCAGTTCGCCGCCGCCGACCTCTACATCACTGAACGGCGAGTTGACCACGTTCAATGAGTCGCCGCGCGCGCTGGAGTAGCCCATCGCCTCGCGCACCAGCGATTCCACCTGCGCCAGCTGCGCTTTGTCCATCATGACTGGCTTACCGTCTTTATCCGTGCCGAGGGTGTTGACCACCACGGCCACGGACAGGCGCTGTACCGTACCGGCCTGGTGCTGGGTATGGCGGATGGTGCGGTCGACTTCGTAGTTGGTGGTTTCATCGCGGCGGCTGTTTTGCGGCCCGCTGACGGCGTTGTTGCCAGCATTGGTTTGCGCCTTGGTCTGGGCATCGGCGTTATTGGCCGGCGGCGTTTCAATCGGCGCAGCAGGCGCTGCGCTTGGCTGATTGGAGAGTGCGCCCGGCACGCCGCCCACCTGCGGGCCGCCGATCTGGTCGCTCTGGCTCAGCTGACGCGAGCGGATGGCGGCCTTCTCCGGCGTTGGGTTGGGCTGGTACTGTTCATCGGTCTGTTCACGGGTAGCGAAATCAATCTGTGCGGTTACCTGCGCCCGTACGTTGGCGCTGCCGACGATCGGCGCCAGAATCGCTTCAATGCGGCGCTGGTAGCGGCTTTCCACTTCGCCGGCGTATTTCAGCTGCGCGGCGTTAAGATCGCGCCCGCTGCCGTCGGACTGCGTCAGCAGCCGGCCGGCCTGATCGACCACCGTCACGTTGCCCGGCGGCAGGCCGGCCACGCTGCTGGCGACCATATAGACGATGGCGTTGATTTGGCCGTCATCCAGTGCCCGGCCCGGTTGCAGCGTCAGAGTGACCGAGGCGGAAGGGGATTTTTGCTCACGCACAAACAGCGACGGCTTGGGCAGCGCCAGATGCACCCGCGCATTCTGCACCGGCCCCAGCGATTCGATGGTGCGCGACAGTTCGCCCTCCAGCGCCCGCTGGTAATTAATCTGTTCGCTGAACTGGCTGATGCCGAATTTTTCCTGATCGAGCAGTTCAAAACCGACGGCGCCGCCTTTCGGCAGCCCTTGCTGCGCCAGACGCAGACGGGTTTCGTGCACCTTATCGGCGGGAACCATCAGCGCCGCGCCGTTATCGGCAAAGCGGTAGGGGATGTTCATCTGCGTGAGCTGCGTGACGATCGCGCCGCCGTCCCGGTCGTTCAGGTTGCTGTACAACACGCGGTAATCCGGACTTTTCACCCATAACAACAGCGCCACCACGATGGCTATCGCAGCGGAGGCTGCAATCAGCAACGGGATTTTAGGATTGGCGCGCAGGCGGTTCCACTGGGCCTGAAGGCCATTTTCACGGTTTTCACCGCTGGTGATTGAGGCGCTCATGCTGGCCCCTTACCTGGCTGAACAAAATGCTTAGCGTTGTGTGGTGACAAAACAGACTCCATGATGCACATAACTTGACGGGTTAAAACTGTCCCCATTTTGGGCATGCCATTATTTGCCCCGGACGATGATTTTGATGGCCCGATAAGCCGCGTTTTTTGCAGTTAATTAACCGCTTTAGCGGCAAAAGCCTGTGCTAGGGTGTGCATCATCAAAATTGTGTCGGGCGTACAGCAACCCGGTGACGATAACCACTAACAGGGGAACGGAATGGCGATTCAGGGGATTGAAGGCGTGCTGCAGCAGTTGCAGGCAACGGCGCTGCAGGCCGGCGGCTCAGGCGCGGCGCAGCCGGCGAAGGGCGTCAGCTTCGCCGGTGAGCTGAAGGCCGCGCTGGGTAAAATCAGCGATAACCAGCAGGCGGCGCGCAAACAGGCGCAGGATTTTGAGCGGGGCGTGCCGGGCATCAGTCTGAATGATGTGATGGTGGATCTGCAGAAATCATCGGTGTCGATGCAGTTGGGTATTCAGGTGCGCAACAAGCTGGTGGCGGCGTATCAGGATATTATGAATATGCAGGTGTAGCGGGATAAGACGGCTGACAGATGGGTGATGCCATGGCAGGAAAGGTGAGAGTCCCAGATAATAAACCGTCCGCTGGTCGGCGCCGCCACTCGGTGGCGGAAATAGTCGCTTGGCCCCACTGCGCACATCTTTTCTTTGGGTTAACTCACGCATTTATGGCATAAGCCGTTTTTCTTGAACGCACCGAAGTTGCCTGTGCCCCTTACTGTTTTTTATGGCCATTCTGGATGATTCGAACGTGTTAAAAAGAAACTGGTGATTGTTTTTTGCTCAACTATCCTAAGTATGAAAGTGAAATAATTTTTATGTATTTTCCAGAGTACTCTTTCATAACTGGAGGTGGTTGCCATGCAGAACGATCCCTACTTTTTACGCGTAGTTAAAGGTGACGTTATTCTGTCGCAGGTCTCAAAGATGTTGGGATGGAAATTCGTCCACTATGATGATGATGCGATGAAAGTTCAGGTGGAGTACGACGCAGAACAGGTGTTGACCAATCCGCTGGGTTGTATTCAGGGAGGGATCCTGTCGGCAATGCTGGATGATGCGATGGGGCCGGCGGTCTATATTACGCTGCCGACGCCGCTGCTGGCGGTAACGATTGAATCAAAAACCAGTTTTATCAGTCCGGCGCAGCCGGGAAAGATCAAAGGCATTGGCAAAATAGTGCGCAAGACAGGTTCCATCGTGTTTACCGAGGGTTTTTTGCATAATGCCGAGGGCGATCTGATTGCAACAGGCAGCGCGACATTCAAACTGGGTAAGTACGGCAGGATGCCGATTCCCTGGCAGGGGTAGGTGATTTTCTGGCGCCGGCCGGCGGCATAGAGTGAGCCGGCGTCATAATATGTTGATTAATCAAGTTGAACTATAATTTCAGCGTATAAATACGCGAGCTTTCTCCCCACGGATGGTAGCCGATGCCGTTGGAAACGAACTGCAGTTTTTCGTAAAAGCCTGTCAGGTCGCTGCACAGGTGCAATTGAGTAAACCCCAGCGCCCTGGTCTGCGCCGCGATATGCTGAATCAGCCGGGTGGCGTGCCCCTGGCCGCGATGCTGTTCTTCAATAAACAGCGCGCATAGCCAGGGATAAAGCTCGCCACGGCTGATAAAATCATTGGTGATTAACCCTGCACAGCCGATAACTTCCTGATTCTGCATCAGCAGATACCACTGCGGCAGCGGATTTTCAGCGTTGATGGCATGGATAATGGCATCGCGGTACATCATTATCGTTTCTGGCGTGGCCCACTGGCGTTGAAAATAGGCGATGGCGGTTTCGGCTAACTCCGGGTGTTCCCGTACGGATATTATTTTCATAGTAAGCAGCAGGATTAATGTGTTATTTGAAATGGCATTCTAATTGAAAATTGTTATGCATGGAATTAAAACACGATATTTTTGGCTGCAAGGTGATTTTCATCGACTTATTAAATATTCGCGAAGAAAAAAAACGACAGGCGATGGTTATTTAAAATGTAATGAATTAAAATATCGGCGTTATTATTTGATGCAGTTAACACAGGGAACAGTATGAGTTTAAAAAGTGAAGCCGGATGGCGTAGAATAAGTTTTGTGATAATAGCTATTCTGATTGTATTAATTTATCTCATGATTACACAGTAACCGTTTACGCGGCCATGGCGACATGGCCGCTTGCCTTCTCCGCCGTTAACTGGCCCGCCGTCGACGTGAGATTAGCGGCTAAAAACTATTTGTTTAACATTCATTTAACTAAAAGGCACAAAATAATTAAATTTTTTTGGGCGTGAAATTATAATTCCTGCGATTTTGACAGAACGACTCTATAGGACGGATTCTATGGTTGCAGTAATTATCATCGGCATTTTTATTATCAGCTTTATTTACGCCCACTCCCGCGGGCAGGAAAAACAAAAAGTTAGCAGACAACTTTTCGATCACTCCACCTTTATGGGGCCGATCAACATGTTTATGACCGGTTTCTCCTGCCTGCCGGCCAAACAGCCTTACTTTGCGCCGCAGACTTTTCCCGAGCTGCAGCACCTGACTGACAGCTGGCAGGTGATTCGCGAGGAAGCCCTGCGTTTGCAGGACCATATCAAGGCGGCGCAAAGCCACAACGACGCCGGGTTCAATACCTTTTTCAAGCGCGGCTGGAAGCGTTTTTACCTTAAATGGTATAGCGATACCCATCCTTCGGCGTTGGAACTGTGTCCCAACACCGTGGCGTTGCTAAACCAGATCCCGTCGGTTAAGGCGGCGATGTTTGCCGAGTTGCCCGCCGGCAGCCATCTGGGCAAGCACCGGGATCCTTATGCCGGATCGGTGCGCTATCACCTGGGGCTGGTGACGCCGAATGACGACCGCTGTTTTATTGAAGTGGATCGCCAGCGCCACAGCTGGCGTGACGGTCAGGCGGTGATTTTTGACGAAACCTACGTGCACTGGGCGCAAAACGGCACGGATCAGACGCGCATCATCCTGTTTTGCGATATCGAGCGGCCGATGAAATGGGGCTGGGCGCAGGCGGTGAACCACTGGGTCGGCAAGACGCTGATGTCGGCGGCCAGTTCGCCTAATGACGAACAGGATCGCACCGGTTTTATTAACCGTATTTTCAAATACGTCAATGCAATCCGCGATGCAGGGCAACGGCTGAAAAAACGCCACCGTCGCGGCTATTATCTGCTGAAATGGCTGGTTATTGCCGCCGTCTTTGCCGCCATTATTATCCCGAGCCTGAGTTAAGCCATCACGCCACTTGCCCTGTCCTAGGGCAAATGGCGTGATGTTCTCAGCCGGTCGCCGCCTCCATAACGCGCTGATGCCCGCGGATGGCGGTGGGGGCGAAACCGAAGCGTTTGCGGAAACGCTCGGCAAAGCGGGAGGCGCTCTCATAGCCGACGTGTTGGGCAATGGCGGAGATCGGCCAGTCGGTGGATTGCAGCAACGCCAGCGCGCTGCTCATGCGCACGTCGATCATCAGGTTGCGCAGAGCGGTATTTTCTGCTGACAGCTTACGCCGCAGCACCACTTCGCTCATCGATAAACTGGCGGCCACCTTTGCCGCGCTCCAGATGCTGTGCGGATCGGTCGCCAGGCAGCGGCGTACGCGCTGCGTCAGATCTTTGACTTCGCCGTGGACAAATTTGATGCCGTATTGCGCCAGCCAGAGCAAAATTTCCAGCAGTTTATGGCGGGTGATCGCCTGAGGAAAACTGTGGTGTAACGTGAGTGCCAGGTGCGTGGTTTCAAAGCTGTGAATAAATCCGCAGGGGATATCCGGCAGCGTCCGGACGCCGGAAAACGCGCTGGCTGCAGATAAATCAACCGGCGCAGGCGAAGCGCTGAACAGCAACGGATCGCAGGTGATCAAATGGCAGCTGAAGCGGCCCTTATCGGAAATACTGTTAATAATGTCAACGGTCTGTCCGCCATCAATCAGCAGCAGATCGCCGGCGTTCGCCACCACTTCCTGCTGTTGCCAACGGATGCGTTTGCACCCCTCCTGGATCAGGTACAGGTGAGGTTGTTCGAAATACACTGAAGGGAGTAATAATTCAGTATGTTGAATAATATGCGCCGAGCTACCGATCCCGGGACAAAGATTAATTGTGCGTTCCATCGATATTCGCTTCGCAGCCAGTCTCTGAGAATATCTTTACGCGTTGCCGCCCATTGGAGCAACTTTTTTCCATACGCGGTGACGCGCAGTTCTGCTTATTTCCTGCCAAAAATTAATTTCCTGCTGAACAGAAAACGTCCATGTCGGGATGATATTTATCCATTGTTTTTCCCGCCGGCTAAACGGCGTCTGCCAAAGAAACCGTTGCCACCGTGAATAAAGTAAACAGGATAAACGAAAACCGTGCCGGACGTTAAAGCGTTATCAACGCTGCGGCCTGCGGCGGGAATCGGGTAGGGCGATTATGGGTTCTGCGGCTCCCCTAACAGCAGGGCGCGGTCGTGGAATTGCCCGTAGGCGGCGTTAACGGCGCTTTGCCGCGTTGACCGATCGATTAAAGACTTTAGCTCTGTCAGGCGCTGCTGCAATAAGGCGCGCAGTTGGGTTTCATTATCCAGAATCTGCTGCAGCTTATGGCGCAGCAGTTCCTGCAGCGCCATGGATGAAGCCATCACGTCAGAAAAGTCTGCGGTTTTTTCCACCGCGGTGACGTAGGTCAGCTCAAGTTCCACCAGGCGATCCCAGTCGCCGTTTTGCGCCAGCGCGAGCATTTGTGCGCTGAGGCCGGCAATGTGCTGATAGACGGATAACAGTTGCTGTTGGCGTTCCATTAAATGGCGTCCTGCGCGGGTTGATAATTGGGGCCAATCTGTCGCCAGGCGTCGGCGATATTTTCCAGCAGCTTCGCCACTTCGTCGAGCGCCTGCGGGTCGTTATGCAGATTAGCCTGCAGCAGACGGCGTTTCATATAGTCGTACAGCGCGTCGAGCTGCGCGGCGATCTCGCCGCCCTGCTGGTGGTCGAGCCCGCTTTTCAGGCCGTTGTCGATAATGTTTATCGCCTTGGACAACGCCTGGCCTTTACCGGTGATATTGCCTTGTTCCATCAGTATGCGCGCGCGCGACAGGGCATTTTGCGCCCCGTCGAATAGCATTACGATTAACTGATGCGGACTGGCGCTCATGACGCCGCTTTCTAAACCGACCTGTGCGTAGGCCTGTGTTCCGCTACGGTTATACATGCTGTTTTATTTACCTGTGGTTAATCTGTGTTAAGAGAACTGCTGAGTTAAGTAGTTACTGGTGCCGTTCAGTTTCGACATCATGGTGTCCAGCTGTACGAACTGTTGTTTATAGCGGTCGATGGTGTTCTGAATACTTTCCGTCACGCGGGTGATTTGCGTATTCAGCCGGTCAAGGCTGCTGTTGATGCTCTTGGTAGAGTTCTCAATAATGCCGCCGGCCTTGATATAGTTCTGGATTTCGTTATGAATCTCCGTCGCCATGCCGCTGTCTTTGCCGTTGCCGGCAAAAAAGTTCGCCACCTGATCCGGCTTTTCCTCAATCGCTTTTTTCAGTTTTTCACTGTCGACTTCCAACTTGCCGGTTTTGATATCGGTCTTGATGCCCAGGTTGCCGAGCCCCTTCAGCTCCGGGTTGTCCTGCGCGGCGCTCAGCGCGTTTTTGATCGATGACTGAATGCCGCGCAGGGTGTTGTCGCCCAGCAGCGCGCCGTTGCTGTTTGACTGCGCCTCGCCGCTTTTTACCGGCGTGTACTTGGTCAGCGAGTTAAAGGTATCCAGCAGGGAGTTGTAACTGTCGGCCCACTCTTTGATCTTATCGGCGGAGCCGCCTTTATCGGCTTCAATCACCAGATTCTGCGATTCGCCGGGCTTGGTGAGGGTTTTCAGATCCAGCGTCACGCCCTGCAGCGCATCGGAGATAGCGTTGGTGCTGCGCTGAATCTGCGTGCCGTTGATGGTGACTTTGGCATCCTGGCCTTTCACCGTTTCCTGCAGCGCGCCTTTGCCGCTGACGCCGTCGTAGTTCAGTACCGCGCCCAGTTTGTCGTCGTTATTCACCTGCACGGAGATTTTGCTCTCTGCGCCCGGGGTGCTGGCGCTGATGGCCAGTTTGTACTCATTATCACCGACGCGCATGATGCTGGCGTTGACGCCCGCCTTGGCGCCGTTGATGGCGTCACGCATCTCCACCAGCGAGGTCTGGTCGTCGCTGAGCGGGATGTTCACCGCTTTCGGCGGGTTGCCGGTGGTCAGGGTGAGGGAGCGGTCGCCGGCGCCGGTTGTGCCCAGCTTCTCCGTCTGACTGGCAATCTTGGCGTCGGTAGTCAGCGTTTGCGGCTGCGCCAGCTGGTCGACGGTGATGGTGTAGTTGCCCGGCACCGCTTTGGCGTTGGTGGTGACATTAAACTGATCGTGCTTGCTGGCGGTGGTATTGGTGAAAAACTCGGGTTTAGCCAGCTCTTTACTCAGGTTGTCGAACTTCTCCAGCGCGCCCTTCAGCGTGCCGTAAGCGGTCAGTTTGGCGTTGTAGCTGCTTTGCTGTGTGGTGTAGGGCGTCAGACGCTGCTGCTCCGCCTGGCTTAATTTGTCCAGTAATCCATTCAGATCCATGCCGGTACTGATGCCTAATGAACTGATCGATGCCATGGGTCGTGCTCCTTGGTTGATGTATTCGCTTATTGCGTTATCGGCCCAGCGGTGGAAAAGTTTATGCAAAAAAGCAAAAACCGATAGGGCAATAGAAGAGGGAAAAAGCGTGTTATTTGCGTCATTGGCCAGGCATGAAAAAAAAATAAAAAAAATCTAAAGGTTGCAAGGGCAACGCCGATACCTGAGTGGACGGTGATTGACGCCGTGGGCAACAGCCCGAACCTTTAATTGTGAATATGAATGACCCCGTGCATTCATACTGATTCGTAAGGAAACTCACACTATGGCACAAGTAATTAACACCAACAGCCTGTCGCTGATGGCGCAAAACAACCTGAACAAATCTCAGTCTTCTCTGGGTACCGCGATCGAGCGTCTGTCTTCCGGTCTGCGCATCAACAGCGCGAAGGACGATGCGGCCGGCCAGGCGATCTCCAACCGCTTCAGCGCCAACATCAAAGGCCTGACTCAGGCGTCCCGCAACGCCAACGACGGTATCTCCCTGGCGCAGACCACCGAAGGCGCGCTGAACGAAGTGAACGACAACCTGCAGAACATCCGTCGTCTGACCGTACAGGCGCAGAACGGCTCTAACTCTGACAGCGATCTGAAATCCATCCAGGACGAAATCACCCAGCGTCTGTCAGAAGTTAACCGCATCTCTGAACAAACTGACTTCAACGGCGTGAAAGTGCTGAGTAAAGATCAGTCTCTGACCATTCAGGTTGGTGCGAACGACGGCGAAACCATCAATATCGATCTGCAAAAAATCGACGCCAAGCAGCTGGGTCTGGAAGGCTTCGACGTGACCGTCAAAGGCCCGACCGCAGGCAGCGAAGTCGCCAAGGGCACGACCATCAAGGCGTCTACCGGTGAAGATGTCAGCTATGACCCGGATACGGCGAAGAGCGGCCTGGCGGCAGGTAAAACGCTGATCACCGGTAAAGATGCGGACGGTAAAGACAGCATGTTCGTTGAAACCACCGATGCGACCACCGGCGAGAAAACTTACGCGTCAGCGACCGTGGATAAAGACGGTAAAGTCACCGAAGGCGGTACCGCCGTCACCATGAAAACGCCGCTGGATACCCTGGATAAAGCCCTGTCTCAGGTTGATAAGCTGCGTTCTTCCCTGGGTGCGGTACAGAACCGTTTCGATTCTGTCATCAACAACCTGAACAGCACCGTCAACAACCTGTCTGCTTCCCAGTCCCGTATTCAGGATGCCGATTACGCGACCGAAGTGTCCAACATGAGCCGCGCCAACATCCTGCAGCAGGCGGGGACGTCCGTACTGGCGCAGGCTAACCAGTCAACTCAGAACGTGCTGTCTCTGCTGCGTTAATCACCTCTCTCCGATTAACCGTCGCTTACCACCCCGCCTGCCTCGGCGGGGTTTTTTTATCCTTGCGTACCGGTGCGTTGCCGCATGGGGCAAATAAGGCCCGTTTTCTGCGGCTGTTCCGTCGATTGTCATTACCGCCGCTGCGGATAATAGCGCTGACTCCTTTACCCGCAGGTTTTAGACATAGTGAGCGATCTGTATACCGCCGAAGGCGTGATGGACAAAAACTCTCTCTGGCTGCGCTACGTTCCGCTGGTGCGCCATGAGGCGCTGCGTCTGCAGGTCAGGCTGCCGGCCAGCGTGGAGCTTGACGATCTGCTGCAGGCCGGCGGTATCGGGCTGTTGAACGCCGTCGAACGTTACGACGCCCTGCAGGGAACGGCTTTCACCACCTATGCGGTGCAGCGCATTCGCGGCGCGATGCTCGATGAACTGCGCAGCCGCGACTGGGTGCCGCGCAGCGTGCGGCGTCACGCGCGCGAGGTGGCGCAGGCGATGCAGCAGCTGGAGCAGCAACTGGGGCGCCCGCCCGCCGAACAGGAAGTGGCGCAGGCGTTGGATATCTCGCTCAGCGATTATCGTCAGATCCTGCTGGATACCAATAACAGCCAGCTGTTCTCTTACGACGAGTGGCGGGAGGAGCAGGGCGAAAGCGCCGAACTGATGCTGGACGGGCATGAGGAGGCCAATCCGCTGCAGCAGCTGCTGGAGGGGAGCCTGCGTCAGCGGGTGATTGGCGCCATCGAGGCTCTGCCGGAGCGCGAGAAAATGGTGCTGACGCTGTATTACCAGGAGGAGTTGAACCTGAAGGAGATTGGCGCGGTGCTGGACGTTGGCGAATCACGCGTCAGTCAATTACACAGCCAGGCGATCAAACGCTTGCGCGCCCGTTTGGCTAATGATTGATCGGCGATAACAGGAGCCCTCATTAATGTCTGGAACAGTATTGAAAAAGCGGCCGCTGAGCCGTTATGTAAAAGATTACAAACACACTCAGACCCACTGCGGTCAGTGCGGTAAACAGCTGGACCGCATGGCGCTGGTGTTTCGCGGTAAAATCATCAACAAAGAAGCCATCGCCCGCATGGACCAGCCGATCGATGAACAGGTGTGGCAGAGCGTGCAGCAGGAGCTGACCGCACTATGCCGTTTCTGCAGCGAAATCTCCTGCAACAGCCACCCGAGCTACTTCGACATTATGGCGTTCAAACAATATCTGTTCGAACAGACCGAAATGAGCCACAGCACCGTGCGTGAATATGTGGTGCGCCTGCGGCGGCTGGACGAAATGCTGTGCGCGCGCAATTATCCGGCGGAGAAACTCAGCAACGGCTGCTGCCATCACCTGATTGACGACCTGCCCAGCGCCGGACATAACAACTATCGCATTGCCCTGCGCAAATACGACCAGTACCTCGCCTGGCAGAAGAGTTACTAAGCCTGTGACGGTCGCCCCGGGGCGGCCGTCGGCGCTCCCGCGATCGATAATAAGTGATTATTGACGTCACTTCTGTTACACCTAGCTGTCAGACGTTAATACCGCTTTACTGGGAGTAAGCTGTGAATCTGCAACAGCAACTGGCGCAATTCCCGCGCCTCGATTTGGTTGGCTCCGCCACGCCGCTGGAGAAACTGTCCCGCCTTTCTGACTACCTTGGCCGTGAAATATACGTTAAACGTGACGACGTCACGCCGATGGCGTTGGGCGGCAACAAACTGAGAAAACTGGAGTTTTTGGCCGCCGATGCACTCGAGCAGGGAGCCGACACGCTGGTGACCGCCGGCGCCATCCAGTCCAACCACGTCCGCCAGACCGCCGCCGTCGCCGCCAAACTTGGCCTGCACTGCGTGGCGTTGCTGGAAAATCCCATCAATACTCAAGCTGAAAACTACCTGACCAACGGCAACCGCCTGCTGCTGGATCTGTTCAACGTGGAAGTTGTGATGTGCGATGAACTGCACGCGCCGCAGCAGCAGTTGGAGGCGCTGGCGACGCGCCTGGAAGCGCAGGGGGTCCGGCCTTACGTGGTGCCGGTGGGTGGCTCCAACGCGCTTGGCGCGCTGGGCTATGTGCAGTGCGCGCTGGAAATCGCCAGCCAGGGCAAGGACGTTGCCTTCAGCTCCGTGGTGGTGGCCTCCGGCAGCGCCGGCACCCACGCCGGTCTGGCAGTCGGGCTGCAGCAACTGCTGCCGGAGAGCGAACTGATTGGCGTCACCGTTTCACGCCGCGCCGGAGAACAGCTGCCGAAAGTCGAACAGATTCAGCAGGCGCTGGCCCGTTCGCTGGGGCTGGAACAGGCGCTGGCGCCGATTACGCTGTGGGATGACTATTTCGCGCCGCAGTACGGTATGCCGAATGACGAAGGGATGGCGGCGGTGCAACTGCTGGCGCAGCAGGAAGGCCTATTGCTCGACCCGGTGTATACCGGCAAGGCGATGGCCGGACTGATCGACGGTATTGCCCAAGGGCGCTTCCGCGATGACGGCCCGATCCTGTTTGTGCATACCGGCGGTGCGCCGGCGCTGTTCGCTTATCACCCGCAGGTGTAGGCCGGGGGTGTAGTGATATTCCATTCTGAACTATATTTATTAGGTAATATTCCTTTATACCGCCATGCAGGCTGTTAAAGTCCTGAAATCAAAAAAGATAACATTCTATACGGGGTAGCTATGCTCTTTTCTAACGTTCGACGCCAGCTGGTTCTGGGGATGATGGCGGTGGCGCTGACCACCGGCCTGAGTGCAAACACCTTCGCGGCAGACAATCTGCTGGATCAGGTAAAACACAACGGTACGCTGAAAGTGGGCCTGGAAGGCACCTATCCACCGTTCAGTTTCCAGGGGGAAGACGGCAAGCTGACCGGCTTCGAAGTGGACTTCGCCAACGCGCTGGCGCAGCATCTGGGCGTTAAAGCCAAACTGAGCCCGACCAAATGGGACGGTATGCTGGCGTCGCTGGATTCCAAACGTATCGACGTGGTGATCAATCAGGTCACTATTTCCGACGAGCGTAAGAAAAAATATGATTTCTCTACGCCGTACACCGTGTCCGGTATTCAGGCGCTGGTGAAGAAGGGCAACGAAGGGCAAATCAGCAAGCCGCAAGACCTGAAGGGTAAAAAGGTCGGCGTTGGCCTCGGCACCAACTACGAGCAATGGCTGCGCGAAAACGTGCAGGGCGTTGACGTGCGCACCTATGACGACGATCCGACCAAATATCAGGATCTGCGCGTAGGCCGCATCAACGCGATTCTGGTGGATCGTCTGGCGGCGCTGGATCTGGTGAAGAAAACCGGTAACACGCTGGCGGTCGCCGGCCCGGCGTTCTCCCGTCAGGAGTCCGGCGTGGCGGTGCGCAAAAATAACCCGGAGTTGCTGAACGCCATTAACCAGGCGATTGCCGAGATGCAGAAAGACGGCACGCTGGCGAAGATCTCTGACAAATGGTTTGGCGCGGACGTAACGAAATAATGCAAGAGAGTATCCAACTGGCGCTGGATTCAGCGCCGTTTTTATTGAAGGGCGCCATACTTACGCTGCAACTGAGCCTCGGCGGCATGGCGCTGGGGCTGATTCTCGGTTTTCTGCTGGCGCTGATGCGCCTTTCGCATTTCTGGCCGCTGTCGTGGTTGTCGCGTATTTACGTGTCACTGTTCCGCGGCACGCCGCTGATTGCCCAGCTGTTTATGATTTATTACGGCCTGCCGCAGTTCGGCATTGAGTTTGACCCGTTCCCGGCGGCACTGATCGGCCTGTCGCTCAACACGGCGGCCTACACGTCGGAAACCCTGCGCGCTGCGATCTCCTCGATCGATAAAGGGCAGTGGGAAGCCGCCGCCAGTATCGGCATGTCGCCGTG
Source organism: Serratia sp. JUb9 (assembly GCF_014298095.1). Classification (NCBI taxonomy): domain Bacteria; kingdom Pseudomonadati; phylum Pseudomonadota; class Gammaproteobacteria; order Enterobacterales; family Yersiniaceae; genus Serratia; species Serratia sp. JUb9. The sequence continues at coordinate 2,075,621 of NZ_CP060416.1, forward strand.
GCAGACCCTGCGCCGGGTGATTCTGCCGCAGGCGGCGCGTACCGCGCTGCCGCCGCTGGGCAACAGCTTTATCGGGCTGGTGAAAGACACCTCGCTGGCGGCGACCATTCAGGTGCCGGAGCTGTTCCGCCAGGCGCAGCTGATCACCTCGCGCACGCTGGAGGTGTTCACCATGTATCTGGCGGCATCGCTGATCTACTGGCTGATGGCGACGCTGCTGTCTGCGCTGCAGAACCGTCTGGAATCGCACGTTAACCGTCAGGATAAGGAATAAGCCCATGAGCGCCATCGAAGTAAAGGACGTGGTGAAAAAGTTCAATGGCCATACGGTGCTGCACGGTATCGATCTCGAGGTGAACTCCGGCGAAGTGGTGGCGATCATCGGGCCGAGCGGCTCGGGGAAGACTACGCTGCTGCGCTGCATCAACCTGCTGGAAGTGCCGGATTCCGGCACCATCCGCGTGGGTGATATCGAGATCGACAGCGCGCGTTCGCTCGGTAAGCAAAAGAGCCAGGTGCGCGAGCTGCGTCAGCAGGTGGGGTTTGTGTTTCAGAACTTCAATCTGTTCCCGCACCGTTCGGTGCTGGAGAACATCATCGAAGGGCCGGTGATTGTGAAGGGTGAGGAGCGCGCCAAGGCTGAGCAGCGCGCCCGCGAACTGCTGGCGAAGGTCGGGCTGAGCGGTAAAGAGCAGGCCTATCCGAAGCGGCTGTCCGGCGGCCAGCAGCAGCGGGTGGCGATCGCCCGCGCGTTGGCGATGCAGCCCGAAGTGATCCTGTTTGACGAACCCACCTCGGCGCTGGACCCGGAGCTGGTGGGCGAGGTGCTCAACACCATCCGCGCGCTGGCGGAAGAGAAGCGCACCATGGTGATCGTCACCCACGAGATGAGCTTTGCCCGCGACGTCGCCGACCGCGCCATCTTTATGGACAACGGCCGTATTGTCGAACAGGGGCCGGCGAAGGCGCTGTTTGCCGACCCTCAGCACCAGCGCACCCGTCAGTTCCTCGATAAGTTTATCAACCAGTAAATAGAGCGCCGGGCGCTGATACGCCCGGCTTCGTGCTGTGAATTCAATCACACAATATATATTCTGCGGAACAAAGCGCGGACGCAGGCTCTATCCTTCACTTAACTAAAAATAACATTACCGACAGGGCCGGTATTGCGATGACAATTCCGCCCGTTATGCATGGAGCAATGCTATGACGAGCATTGGGACGCCTTTTGATTTCCCGGCAATCATGGAAACCAAAGCCAGGGCGAATAAATTTACGCTTGATTCCGATCAACGACAGGTTATTTCCAGCTTAAACGCGCTGATTGCTGCCAACCTGAATCCGCAGAACGGTCACGCTCACCGCGACGGCGTTTATATTTGGGGAAAAGTAGGGCGGGGAAAAACGTTTATTCTTGACGCTTTTTATGACGCGGCGCCGATAAAAGATAAACGCCGCGTACACTTTCATCATTTTTTCCGCGAGTTGCATCAACGACTTGCCGCGCAGGATACCCAAGGGCAGCCGATAGCCGAGGTATTAAGCGCTCAGTTGGGCGACTGCCGGTTATTGTGTTTCGATGAATTTCATTTGCACGATATTGGCGATGCAATGTTAATCAAACCCCTGCTGGACTTTATTTTTCACCAGAAAATCCTGCTGGTGGTGACTTCCAACTATCCACCGGATGAATTGTTAGCCAATCCCCTTTATCACCAACGGTTTGTGCCTTCGATCGCCCTGATAAAACAGCATATGGAGATCTTCGCATTGGCCGGCGGCCAGGACTACCGTTCGCTGGGCGCGAATGACAGCACGCCGTTTTGCCGGGGCGTCTATCTGTGTCCCGGCAATGCCGCGCAGCGCCGGGAGTGCGGGCTGCCGGAGCCTGACGGCCTGCCGCATGCCCTTGAGGTCGGTTACCGTACCCTGACGGTGCTTTCTCCCGCCGGGGATGTTCTGCACTTTTCCTTTGCCGCGCTGTGCGCGGCGCCTACGGCGGTGATGGACTATCTGGCGTTATGCGAGCGCTGCCGCTGCTGGATTATTGAGGATGTTCCGGCGCTGGCGACCCAGTCTCCGGCGGCGCAGCAGCGTTTTATCAACGTGATTGACGTGCTCTACGACCAGAATTGCCGGCTGTATGTGATCAGCGACTATCCGCTGGCGGTGATGACCGACGGCGTCGAACTGGATGATATCCAGCGCACCCGCAGCCGCCTGAGCCAGCTGAAACACTACCTGCCCGCGGTATAGCGCCGGCCACGATCATACAATTAGGCGGATACTGACATGCAAGACGCACTGCAGCTTTCCCACTATCTGGTATTGGCCGGTGCACTACTGGTGGCTTATGTCATCTTCGGCATTGCCGGCTTCGGCACTGCGCTGATCGCCAGCCCGGTGATGGCGCTGTATATCCCGGTAGCGAAAATCGTGCCGTTGCTGGCGCTGTTGGATATGTGCGCGGCGATGGTCAATGTGAGCCGCGACGGGCGCAATGCACAATGGCCGGAATTAAAACGGCTGGTGCCGCTGATGATCGCCGGCAGCCTGATCGGCGCGCTCATTCTGCTGAGAACCCGGCCTGACATTCTGCTGCTGGCGTTGGGGATTTTCGTGGTGCTGTATGCCGCCTACGCATTAAGCGGGCTGAAGCCGGATCGCCGTTTCTCTGCCAGAGCTTCCGTTCCGTTTGGCCTGCTCGGCGGGGTGTTCAGCGCGCTGTTCGGCAGCGGCGGCTTTATTTACGCGATTTACCTCAGCGGACGGATTGAAAGCAAAGAGGCGATGCGCATTACGCAAACCACGCTGATCGGCCTGAGCACGCTGACCCGCGTGGCGATCTTTGCACTGGCCGGGGTCTATTTTGATGCCGATCTGCTGCTGCTGGCGTTAGCCCTGGCGCCGGGCATGCTGCTCGGCATTACGCTTGGCCGCTATTTCACGCTGAACATGTCGCGCGAACAGTTCCTGAAGCTGATTAATGTGATCCTGCTGGCGTCGGGCAGTATGCTGATCTTCCGCTATCTGACCACCTCGCTGTGAATACTGACCATGTTCCATACCAATAAGGGCGGGGCTGAAAATAAAGCCGCCTGATGGTTAGAACTCGCTCCCGCACAGGTATTCGTTCTACCGCCATACTCTCCTTGATTACGGGGGCTGTCAGTAGCTGAAACCGTAACACGCAGCTGTTTTCCTTGGTGTTTTCTGTGCTTTGTATTCTGTGATATATGCCCATTGTAATCGTTGGAACCTTGGACAGAGATCGTTTAAGGTACGTCACTCACATACCCCCTATGGCGTCATTATGACAAGGAGTCTTATTAATGGCCTTTCCTCCCCGTCAACGTATTGAGCCCGGTTATTGCGTCGTTGAAACGCCGGGTACGCTCTCTTCACAAGGCAATATTCTGTTCAGAAACCCACGCAGCGAAGCCGCCCGTTATTTTATGCAGCTTAATGCCGATACGCCCTGGGTGAAACCCGGACATATCCTGATCGTTGCCGACCCGAACAACGCCCGACAAGGGCCAGCCCTACAGCAGTTACGCCAGGCGAAAAATCAGGTTAATCAGGCGATGTCGCAGGTGGATGCGGAACAGGCAAACTTTCTTCATCGTCATTATGAGACTATCGCAACCGTCCTCAATGGCAGCAGCATGGGGTTGGGAACGGCCAGCGATGCCGGAAAGCGTTATTTCAGTCGTATTGAGGAGATTCTCAAGAAGATTGAGAGCACCTACCAGAACCAGTTTCGTACGCAAGGAACATTGATTAGCCAGCAGTTTTTTGTCGAGCGTAACCACTTGTTCAACGAACTGAAGACGATGTTGGATAAGCCTATTTTTAATCGTCTGCCGCGCAAAATCCTGAATTTGCATCCGTATGAAAGCATGAAAAGGGCCTTAAATTTATCAAGCCGCTCCATCGTGCATGAATGGGCGACGGTGGGCGTTGGCGCGATTCATGGCTATTCGACCTACCTGGACGGCACCAGCAGAGCCATCAGGTTTATGCGCAACGCCGGCTGGGTGGGGTTGGGCGTTGCTGCGACCAGTACCACCAATGATATCTATAATTCCTGTACGGTCGACCGTGAAAACGAATGTGGTCGTGTCGCGTTAAAAGGGTATAGCTCATTCATCGGCGGTGCTTTTTTAGGAGCCTTTGGTGGCACCTGGGGGGCGTTGGCCGGCGGTGGTGTCTGTGTCGCGCTGGGAGTGATCAGTGCCCCCATGGCTGGCGGCGCGGGTCTGGCCTGTGCGATAGTCGGAGCTTCTGGTGGAAGTCTGGCTGGTGGAGCCGTGGGTAGCGCGATTGGCGAATTTGGCGGTGATTTTATCTATAAAATAGTGGGTGGCTAATGTTTTTGATGTTGGGATATGTCGGAGCAATAATATTTTTCCTAGCTTGCTTTGTCGGTTTCCTTACCATGATTTTTTTCGGGATAAACCGCAAAAAGTATGAACGCCTCGTTGCTGTATACGAAAGGGAGGGTTTATATATGAACGATTTTAATCAACTTGCGGTATATTTTGGCTACTTTGGCAGCTATTTCCCGACCGTGTTTTTTTATCAGTTGCTAAAAGATAAAAAAATAAAAATCGGGAAAGATACCTTTGCACCCGCAGATGCTTATGCCTTTATGCAGTCCCTGCCTCGCGAACTGACGGGATGGATCACAGTATACTACTGGATGCATTTTATCTGGATGAACACGATTGCGGTTGGCGGCGTCATGTTGGCGATTGCCAAACTCGCGGGCGTCGATCCTAATGCCTAAGCTTGAATTAAGAGAGCGTCATAACGCGTTACCTGAGGTTTGGGTATCCCGGGCGTCAAACGATACTACCATCAAGACAAACCCCGCCAAAGGCGGGGCTTGTCTTACCGAGTGGTAACTAATCAGCCGATAGTCATCAGGCTGGCGTTACCGCCGGCGGCGGCGGTGTTGACGCTCAGCGAGCGTTCAATCAGCAGGCGCTCCAGCAGGATATTGGTTTCGCCGTAGGCGAAGCCCTGCACGGAGACGATGGCGCCGCTGCGCTGGGCGATCTGCTCGCACAGGATACGCAGCTGATCGGCGTCGCCGTGATGCATGGCGGCGTCGAACTCCACCTTATCGCTCTGCCAGTCTTTAGTGAAGGCGATGCGCGCCTGCACCTCGTTTGGCAGGCGGCGGTACAGCGTGCGCTGCAGCTCCGCTTCCGGCCACAGCGCCTGGCTGCCGACCGCCAATACGGCAGCCAGCTGCGTCAGCGCGTCGGCGTCGTTATCCGCCAGACACAGCACGCGCTCGCGCGGCAGCAGGGCATAGGTGTTGCGTTCGCCGGTCGGGCCAGGCAGCGGACGTACGGTACCGCCCTGGCCTAGCTCGGCATAGCGCTGCGCCAGCTGCGCCAGATCGCGCAGGTTCTCCGCCACCGCCCATTTCTCCAGCGCCTGATGCGGCGCCAGCAGGGCCGGACGTGCGCTGGCTTCCATCGGGCGCTCGGCATCCTGACGGTCCAGCGTGCGTTGCACCGCGTCTTCCGGACGGTTAGCCAGCAGGCGATAGAGGTACAGCGGGCCGCCGGCTTTCGGACCGGTGCCGGACAGGCCTTCGCCGCCGAACGGCTGAACGCCGACCACCGCGCCGACCATATTGCGGTTAACGTACAGGTTGCCCACCTTGGCGCGCTCGGTCACCCGTGAGATGGTTTCATCAATACGGGTGTGAATGCCCAGCGTCAGGCCGTAACCGGCGGCGTTGATCTGATCGACCAGCGCTTCCAGGTTGGCGCGACGGTAGCGCACCACGTGCAGCACCGGGCCGAAGATCTCTTTTTGCAGCTCGTCGAAGCTCTCCAGCTCGATCAGCGTCGGCTTGACGAAGGTGCCGCGCGGCCACTCTTTCTCATCCTGCGCGTTGTTCTGCGCCGCCTGATACACGTTGCGGCCTTTGGAACGCATGGTCTGAATGTGGCGGTCGATGCCGGTTTTGGCTTCGGCGTCGATCACCGGGCCGATATCGGTGGACAGACGTTCCGGGTTGCCCATGCGGCACTCCGCCATCGCGCCGCGCAGCATCTGCAGCGTGTGTTCCGCCACGTCTTCCTGAATGCACAGCACGCGCAGCGCGGAGCAGCGCTGGCCGGCGCTGTCGAACGCGGAAGCCACCACGTCGGTGACCACCTGCTCGGTCAGGGCGGAGGAGTCGACGATCATCGCGTTCAGGCCGCCGGTTTCGGCGATCAGCGGCGTCGGCCGCCCCTGCGGATCCAGACGTCCGGCGATGCTGCGCTGCAGAATGCCGGCCACCGCGGTGGAGCCGGTGAACATCACGCCGCGCACGCGCTCGTCATTAACCAGCTGCGCGCCGACGGTTTCCCCCAGGCCCGGCAGCAATTGCAGCACGCCGTGCGGAATGCCGGCCTCCAGCAGAATGCGCACCGCCTGCGCCGCCACCAGCGGCGTCTGTTCCGCCGGTTTGGCCAGCACGCTATTGCCGGCGGCCAGCGCCGCGGCGATTTGCCCGGTGAAGATCGCCAGCGGGAAGTTCCACGGGCTGATACAGACCACCGGCCCCAGCGGACGGTGGCTGTCGTTGGCAAAATCGTCGCGCACCTGGCCGGCGTAGTAATGCAGGAAGTCGACCGCTTCACGCACTTCGGCGATGGCGTTGTTAAAGGTTTTGCCCGCTTCGCGTACCAGAATGCCAATCAGATTCTGCAGCTGGCTGTCCATCAGCTCGGCGGCGCGTTCCAGCACCGCGGCGCGCTCTTCCGGCGGGGTGGCGAACCAGATAGGGCCGGCGGCGGCGGCGGCGTCCAGCGCGCGGCTGACTTCGCCTTCGGTGGCTTCACGCACGTAACCGACGATATCGCTCGGTTCGGCCGGGTTAATCACCGGTTGTTCCACGCCCTGATCGGCGTCGGCGTCGATAATCGGATCGGCGCGCCACTCTTGCGCGGCGCTGGTGAGCAGGGCGCTGGACAGGGAAGCCAGACGCTGTTCGTTCGACAGGTCCAGACCGCTGGAGTTAACGCGTTTTTCGCCGTACAGATCGCGCGGCAACGGAATTTTAGGATGCGGCAGGCCAATCTGACCTTCGCTGGCGGCCAGCGCTTCCACCGCCAGCACCGGGTCGGCCACCAGCTCGTCGAGGGACAGCGTGGTGTCGGCAATACGGTTGACGAACGAGGTGTTGGCGCCGTTTTCCAGCAGACGACGCACCAGATAGGCCAGCAGCGTTTCATGGGTGCCGACCGGTGCGTAGATGCGGCACGGACGGTTCAGTTTACCGTCGGCGATTTTGCCCACCACCTGCTCGTAGAGCGGCTCGCCCATCCCGTGCAGGCACTGGAACTCGTACTGCCCCGGATAGTAGTTGTTGCCCGCCATATGATAAATCGCGCTCAGCGTGTGGGCGTTATGGGTGGCGAACTGCGGGTAAATCAGGTTCGGCACCGACAGCAGCTTGCGTGCGCAGGCCAGGTAGGAGACGTCGGTGTAGATCTTGCGGGTGTAGACCGGGTAGCCTTCCAGGCCGTCCATCTGGGCGCGTTTGATTTCGCTGTCCCAGTAGGCGCCTTTCACCAGACGGATCATCAGGCGGCGACGGCTGCGCTGCGCGATGTCGATCACCGCGTCAATGGCAAACGGGCAGCGCTTCTGATAGGCCTGAATAACGAAGCCGATGCCGTTCCAGCCGGCCAATTGCGGTTCGAAGCAGAGTTTTTCCAGCAGATCGAGCGAGATCTCCAGACGGTCGGCCTCTTCGGCGTCGATATTGATGCCGATATCGTACTGACGCGCCAGCAGGGTCAGCGACAGCAGCTGCGGATACAGCTCCTCCATTACCCGCTCGTACTGCGCGCGGCTGTAGCGCGGGTGCAGGGCGGACAGCTTGATCGAGATCCCCGGGCCTTCATAAATGCCGCGGCCGTTGGAGGCTTTGCCGATGGCGTGGATCGCCTGCTGGTAGGAGACCATATAGGCCTGTGCGTCAGCCTCGGTCAGCGCGGCTTCGCCCAGCATGTCGTAAGAATAACGGAAGCCTTTGTCTTCCAGCTTGCGCGCGTTGGCCAGCGCTTCGGCGATAGTTTCACCGGTGACGAACTGCTCACCCATCAGGCGCATCGCCATATCGACGCCTTTGCGGATCAGCGGCTCGCCGCTCTTGCCGATAATGCGGTTCAGCGAGCGCGACAGGTTGGCTTCGTTATGGGTGGACACCAGTTTGCCGGTGAACAGCAGCCCCCAGGTGGCGGCGTTGACGAACAGCGACGGGCTGCGTCCCAGGTGGGAGTGCCAGTTGCCGGTGCTGATTTTGTCGCGGATCAGCGCGTCGCGGGTCGGTTTGTCCGGAATGCGCAGCAGCGCTTCCGCCAGACACATCAACGCCACGCCTTCCTGTGACGAAAGCGAGAACTCCTGCAGCAGGCCTTGCACCATGCCGGCGCGTCCGTGTGCACTCTTTTGGTTCCGCAGCTTCTCGGCGATACCGTAGGCCATCTTGTGGGTGGCCTGTGCAAGATCGGCCGGTAATCGCGCCTGTTCGAGCAACATCGGCACCGCTTCCTGCTCCGGGCGGCGGTAAGCGGCGGTAATGGCGGCGCGCGTGACCGACTGCGGCAGGATGTGTTCGGCAAATTCCAGGAACGGCTGGTGGGACTCTTCCTGCGGTTGCGGCATAATGTCGTCCGCGTCGCCACTGCTGGCGGCATTAACTGCAGGAATTTCAGGGATATCGGAACCGCTCTCAAGACGTTCGAGATAATTAAAAATGGCTTGCTTGATTAACCAGTGCGGCGTGCGATCGATGCGTTGTGCAGCGTTTTTAATGCGATCGCGCGTTGCCTCGTCAAGCTTGACGCCCATTGTGGTCGTGCCCATACCATCCAGCTCCTGTGTGTTTAGAACCTATCCCGGCAGGCTATACAAATTCCGGGCCGCTTTTAGCCTGCGGGGATAGGCTCGTGAAATATGTTGTGTATGTCTGAAGGCAGACAATATCCTGCATGTTGCAACTTTGTGCAACCTTGTTAAATCAGGCTGATTAACGAAGTGTGAGTTAACTCGATTTTTTGGCCGCAGGAAACGGCATGGTTTTTGCTCGTTATTCAGTGTCTGCCGGGGAATATGCAGTATAACCGGTCACCCCTGAATTTTTATGGTTTATTCTGCCGGGGTGCAACTACGGGTGCGTAGGGGGAGTGCAACCGATAACCTGGTTAAATGTGACGCAGGGTGAACTTTGTGTAACTTTGTTGTTAAAAGTGTTGTTGAATGGCAAAAAGGTCATCTAGGATAGCCAGCGGTCTGACAATACCGGGCAAAAACGAGATTGACTACGCACTGCGCCGACGGCGTTTCGTTCCGACGCGTCGGCAGGCGACAGACACCGCACTACAGCGCGAATTAAAACACCCGAAAGAATTCACGGCGTTGCCGGCGAAGGATGAAGGGGAAAATGAAAGTGGAGAGTTGAATGACAATAAGCACACCTATGCTGGTGACCTTCCTGGTGTATATCTTCGGGATGGTGCTGATCGGCTTACTCGCCTACCGGGCGACCAACAACTTCGATGATTACATCCTTGGTGGCCGTAGCCTGGGCAGCGTGGTGACCGCGCTCTCCGCTGGCGCATCCGATATGAGCGGCTGGCTGCTGATGGGGTTGCCGGGCGCGATTTTCATGTCGGGCATTTCCGAAAGCTGGATCGCCATCGGCCTGGCGATCGGCGCTTATCTGAACTGGAAACTGGTGGCGGGCCGGCTGCGGGTGCATACCGAAGCCAACAACAACGCGCTGACGCTGCCGGACTACTTCACCAGCCGCTTTGAAGACAACAGCAAACTGCTGCGGATAATTTCGGCGGTGGTGATCCTGGTATTCTTCACCATCTACTGCGCTTCCGGCATCGTTGCCGGCGCACGCCTGTTTGAAAGCACCTTCGGCATGAGTTATGAAACCGCGCTGTGGGCCGGCGCGGCGGCGACCATTCTGTACACCTTTATCGGCGGGTTCCTGGCGGTGAGCTGGACCGACACCGTGCAGGCCGGCCTGATGATCTTTGCGCTGATCCTGACGCCGGTGTTCGTGATCCTGGCCGTCGGCGGCATTGATACCTCCATGATGGTGATTGAGGCGAAGAACCCGGCCAACCTGGATATGCTCAAAGGGCTGAATCTGGTGGCGATCCTGTCACTGCTCGGCTGGGGGCTGGGCTACTTCGGTCAGCCGCACATTCTGGCGCGTTTTATGGCGGCGGACTCTCACCGCACCATCCGCAGCGCGCGCCGCATCAGCATGGCCTGGATGATCCTGTGCCTGGCGGGCACCATCGCGGTCGGCTTCTTCGGCATCGCCTACTTCGCCAATAACCCGGCGCAGGCGGGCAACGTATCGGAAAACGGCGAGCGGGTGTTTATCGAACTGGCGATGATCCTGTTCAACCCGTGGGTGGCCGGTATCCTGATGTCGGCAATTCTGGCGGCGGTAATGAGCACCCTGAGCTGCCAGCTGCTGGTGTGCTCCAGCGCTATTACCGAAGATTTCTACAAAGCCTTCCTGCGCAAAGGCGCCAGCCAGCGTGAGTTGGTGTGGGTCGGCCGCGTTATGGTGCTGGTGGTGGCATTGATCGCCATTGCCTTGGCCGCCAACCCGGAAAACCGGGTGCTAGGGCTGGTGAGCTACGCCTGGGCCGGCTTCGGCGCCGCCTTCGGGCCGGTGGTGCTGCTCTCCGTCACCTGGTCGCGCATGACGCGCAACGGCGCGCTGGTCGGCATGTTGGTGGGTGCGATCACGGTACTGGTGTGGAAACAGTACGGCTGGCTGGATCTGTATGAAATCATCCCTGGCTTCCTGTTCGCCAGCATTGCGATCGTGCTGGTCAGCCTGATGGGCCGCAAGCCTTCAGCCACCATGACCAAACGTTTCGACCAGGCGGAAGCGGAATTTAAAACCGTGTAACGCCTGCTGACGACAGCATGGATGACCAACGGCCTCCCACTGTGGAGGCCTTTTTTATGCCGTATCCGGCGATGACGCCCCGGCACGGCTTTTGCAGGTTTCCGCCTATTCTAGCTGAACGGAGCCTGCACCATGAGCCGCAATTCCGCCTTTCCGCCCAGCGCCGCCGATTTCCTGCTGGCGTCGAAACGCTGTGAGATCGCCGTACTGCAACAGCTGCTGCACATGGGGCAGCTGGTGGGACAGGTGAGCCAACTGATCCATATGCTGCAGCGCGAGCGGGGCACGGTAAATATTTATCTCTGCTCGCAGGGTGCGCTGTTCGGCGATCGGCTGGCGGCGCGGCGCGACGATGTGGCGCAGGCCGAGCGGGCGGTGCAACGTCTGCTGGCGCAGATGGATGCCACCACCGCGCCGCTGGCGGCCGCCGGCCGGCTGTTCGGCCGTATCGCCGGCGCGCTGCAGCATCTCACCGCTTTGCCGGCGCTGCGTCAGCAGGCGGATGCGCGCAGCCTGACGCCCGCCGAGGCGATGCAGCATTTTAACGCGATCATTCACAGCCTGCTGGCGCTGGTGTATGAAGCGACGGATGCCTGCCTGGAACCGGCCATGGCGCGCCGGCTGATCGCCATGTTCAGCTTTATGCAGGGTAAAGAGCTGGCCGGGCAGGAGCGGGCGCTGGGGGCGGCGGGCTTTGCCGCCGGGCAGTTTGACGACGCGGCGCAGCAGCGGCTGCCGCAGCTGATGGACGGACAGGATCGCTGTTTTCACACCTTCGCCGAGTTTGCCGACCCCGCGTCGCTGGCGCAGTGGCGGCGGCTGCAGCAGCAGGACGATCGCGAGTTTGAACGCCTGCGGCGCGTTGCCTGCACCCAGCGGCAGCCCGGCGGCGATCTCAGCCTGCGCTGGTTTGATATCACCTCGGCGCGCATTGATGCGATGAAACAGATTGAGGATCGCCTGGAGGTTGCGCTGATGGACGGCTGCCGCGCCAGCCTGGCCGCGGCGCAGCGGGCGCTGACGCAGCAGGAGCCGACGTGGCCCGCGCCGGAGCAGGGCTATACGGTGTTTGTCAGCGCAGCGGCCGACGGCGACGCACTGCTCGACGACGGCGTTAATCCGCAGTTGGGGCGTTCGCTGATGGCGATGATCCGGCAGCAGTCGCAGCGCCTGCAAACGCTGTCGGAGGAACTGGCGGCGACGCGCGCCACCCTGCAGGAGCGGCGGGAAATCGATCGCGCCAAAAGCCTGCTGATTCAGTATCGCGGTCTGACGGAAGAGAGCGCCTACCAGCTGCTGCGCAAAATGGCGATGGACCAGAATAAGCGTCTGATTGATATTGCCCGCGCCATGCTGGCGGTGGCGGATATCCTGCCGGGGAAATAGCCGAGGGATTTGCACGGCCTCAGTGCAGGCGATGCCTCGCCGTTGTGCAATCGCCGCCATACCGCGTGGTCGCCGTGCGCGTTGGCCCGCGCCAGCCGGCACTGACAAACATTGGCACGTAAACTGCATTGTTTTATGCGTTATCAGCCAACGGCGGTTGATGACCTGATTAATTTGGATAAAGGCGTCCTTTCTGTGCGTTTCACCGTGGGTGAAGCGCGCCGACGGGACGCCTTTTTTGTTTTTCGCACCCAGATGAGGAGCTGTTGATGACGCACACCAAATCGCCGGGAATGGCGCTGTCGCGCCGCCGCTTTCTGCTCGGCAGCGCGGCGTTGGGCGGCAGCATGATGGCGCCGGGTCTGTTCAATGTCGCCTGGGCGGCAGGGTCGGACGCGCCGGAGAAAAAACGGCTGCGCGTCGGCTTTATTCCGCTCACCGACTGCGCCTCGGTGGTGATGGCGGCGGTGAAAAAGTTTGATGAGAAATACGGCATCGAAATTATTCCCAGCAAAGAGGCCAGCTGGGCAGCGGTGCGCGACAAGCTGCTGTCCGGCGAGCTGGACGCCGCCCATGCGCTGTACGGCATGATTTACGGCCTGCAGCTGGGCGCCGCCGGCCCGCAGCGCGATATGGCGGTGTTGATGACGCTGAACAATAACGGCCAGGCCATCACCCTGGCCAACCAGCTGAAACAGGCCGGCGTGCGTGACGCCGCCGCGTTGAAAACGCTGATCGACCGCGAGGAAAAGGGCGCCTACAGCTTCGCGCAGACCTTCCCCACCGGTACTCACGCCATGTGGCTGAATTACTGGCTGGCCCACGCCGGCATTCACCCCTACAACGACGTGCGCAATCTGGTGGTGCCGCCGCCGCAGATGGTGGTGAACATGAAGATCGGCAATATGAGCGGTTTTTGCGTCGGCGAGCCGTGGAACCAGCGTGCGATTGCCGAAAACATCGGCTTTACCGCCGTCACCACGCAGGAAATCTGGCCGGATCATCCGGAAAAGGTACTGGGCACCACCGACGACTGGGTGCGCGCCCACCCGAACAGCGCGCGCGCCCTGACGGCGGCGGTGCTGGATGCCGCGCGCTGGATCGACGCCTCCGACGCCAACCGTGTGGCAAGCGCCAACCGGCTGGCGGGGCGTGCCTACATCAACACCAGCGCGGCGTTTCTTACCGGGCGCATGCTGGGCGACTACCAGAACGGCCTGGGCAAACGCTGGCAGGACGCGCATGCCATGCGTTTTTTCCGCGACGGCGAGGTGAGTTTCCCGTATCTGTCCGACGGCATGTGGTTCCTGACCCAGCAGCAACGCTGGGGGCTGTTGAAGGCCGAACCGGACTACCTGGCGGTCGCCACGCGCATTAACCGTATCGATATCTACCGGCAGGCGGCGACGGCGGTCGGCGGCGTCAGCCTGCCGGCCAGCGCGATGCGCGCCAGCACCCTGATCGATGGCAAACGCTGGGACGGCAGCAACCCGGCGGCGTACGCCAACAGTTTTGCTGTTAAACGTGACGTGAGAGGTAGGCAATGAAAAATCTGGCTGAACGTATCGACGCCGCCGCCGAGCCGGTGAGCGCGCAGATTGTCCCGTTGAAAGAGGTGCAGACTGCGGCTGCCCCGGTTCCGGAAACCAAGACACCGCCGCGCCGCCGCCTGCGCTGGCAGCCGCTGCTGCGGCGTGCGCTGCCGGCGTTGCTGGGCCTGCTGCTGGCGATCGCCGTCTGGCAGATTGTCGCGCAAAACAGCGAGGGCATCCCGACGCCGCTGGCTACCTGGCAGGCGGCGCTGACGCTGTTTGCCGACCCGTTTTATTACGCCGGGCCGAACGATCAGGGACTGGGCTGGAACGTGCTGGCGTCGCTGCAGCGCGTGGCGGGCGGCTTTGCGCTGGCGGCGCTGGTGGGCATTCCCGTCGGCTTTCTGGTCGGCCGCTTCGCCTTTATGGCGCATATGCTGGGGCCGATTATCTCCCTGCTGCGTCCGGTCAGCCCGCTGGCCTGGCTGCCGATCGGCCTGCTGCTGTTCCAGCGTTCCGAACCGGCGTCGACCTGGACCATTTTCATCTGCTCTATCTGGCCGATGATCCTCAATACCGCCGAGGGCGTCACGCGTATCCCGGCGGATTACCTCAATGTGGCGCGGGTGTTGAAACTGTCGGAGTGGACGGTGATGCGCAAGATCCTGTTTCCGGCGGTGCTGCCGTATGTGTTGACCGGCGTGCGGCTGTCGATCGGCATCGCCTGGCTGGTGATCGTCGCGGCGGAGATGCTGACCGGCGGCGTCGGCATCGGCTTTTGGATCTGGAATGAGTGGAACAACCTCAACGTCGAAAACATCATCGTCGCCATTCTGGTGATTGGCGTCGTCGGCCTGCTGCTCGAGCAGGGGCTGATGTGGTTGGCAAAGCGTTTTAGTTATCAGAGCCATTAAGGAGCCCGCGATGAAACCGATTATCCAGATCCAGAACGTCAGCCAGCGCTTTGATACGCCGCAGGGCGAGTTTGTCGCCCTGCATCAGGTCAGCATCGATATTCAGCCGGGTGAAACCGTCAGCCTGATCGGCCACTCCGGCTGCGGCAAATCCACGCTGCTGAACCTGATTGCCGGGCTGACGCTGCCGAGCGACGGCGTGCTGCTGTGCGATAACCGCCAGATCGACGGCCCCGGCCCGGAGCGTGGGGTGGTGTTCCAGAACCACTCGCTGCTGCCGTGGCTCACCACCTACGAGAACGTGGCGCTGGCGGTGCATCAGGTGTTCCGCGGCCAGATGACCCGCGCTGAAATGCGCGACTGGATCGAACATAACCTGGCGCTGGTGCATATGAGCCATGCGCTGCATAAACGGCCGCATGAAATTTCCGGCGGTATGAAGCAGCGCGTCGGCATTGCCCGCGCGCTGGCGATGAAGCCCAAAGTCCTGCTGATGGATGAGCCGTTCGGCGCGCTGGACGCGCTGACCCGCGCTCATCTGCAGGATGCGGTGATGGATATTCAGCGGCGGCTGCATACCACCATCGTGCTGATCACCCACGATGTCGACGAAGCGGTGCTGCTGTCTGACCGGGTGATGATGATGACCAACGGCCCGGCCGCCACGGTCGGTGAAGTTCTGCAGGTAGCGCTGGAGCGCCCGCGCTCTCGCGTCGCGCTGGCGGATGACCCGGCCTATCACCGTTACCGCCAGCAGGTGCTGACGTTTTTGTACGAAAAGCACGCCAAGGCGGCGTAGGAGATGAGTATGGCAACGCAGCAACGCCTGGTGGTGATCGGCAACGGCATGGCGGGCATGCGGCTGGTGGAGACGCTGTGCCGGCTGGCGCCGCAGCGCTATGCCATCACGGTGATCGGCGAGGAGCCGCGCGGCAACTACAACCGTATTCTGCTGTCGCCGCTGCTGGCGGGCGAGAAATCCTTCGACGACGCGCTGCTGCATCCGCTGGCGTGGTATCGCCAGCATGGCGTCGCGCTGCGGCATGGCGAAACGGCGCTGGCGCTGGATCGGCAGACGCGGCGGGTTATCACCCGCGCGGGCAGCGTCGCCTATGACCTGCTGGTGTTCGCCACCGGTTCGCGGCCGTGGCTGCCGCCGACGCCGGGGATTGAACTGCCCGGCGTGTACGGCTTCCGCACGCTGGATGACGTCGAGGCGATGCTCGGCCGCTGCCGTCCGGGGGCGCGGGCGCTGGTGGTGGGCGGCGGCGTGCTGGGGATTGAGGCGGCGGCGGCGCTGGCCGCCCGCGGCGTGCGCAGCGCGGTGGTGCACCGGGGCGAGTGGCTGATGGAGCGTCAGTTGGATGCGCGCGCGGCGGGCATGTTGCAGAACAACCTGGCGGCACGCGGCATCGACAGCCATCTGGCGACGCAGGTCAGCGCCTTTTACGGCGACGGCGAACTGCAGGGCGCCAGACTGAGCGACGGGCGCGAACTGGCCTGCGATCTGGCGGTCATTGCCGCCGGCGTGCGGCCGGCCATCGCGCTGGCGCAGCAGGCCGGGCTGGCCTGTCAGCGCGGCATCATGGTGGACGAGCACCAGCAGACCGACGATCCGGCGATCTACGCCGTGGGCGAGTGCAGCCAGCTGGGGGAAACCACCTTCGGTCTGGTGGCGCCGTGCTGGCAGCAGGCGACGCTGCTGGCGCAGCGGCTAGCCGGGCAGGCGAGTGAACCCTTCCGGCCCGCGCCGCTGAACACTCGCTTAAAGGTCAGCGGCATCGACATGCTGTGCGCCGGCGAGGTACAGCCGGCAGAGGGCGATGAGGTTCATTACGCCGAAGATCCGCAGGCGCAGCACTACCGCCGCCTGCTGCTGCGCGACGGCGTACTGCACGGCGTGCTGCTGTATGGCGACGCCGGCGACGCGCAATTTTATCTGCAACGGCTGGGCCGCCCGGTGACGGATCCGGCGGCGCTGCTGTTCGGCAGGACAGAGTGTGAAGCCGCAGTGACGGCGAACGAGAGGAAAAGCGATATGCACAAACCCGTATTGTTGGTCGCCGGTCACGGCATGGTGGGACATCACTTCCTGGAACAGCTGGTGGCGCGCGAGCTGCATCAGCGCTACCACATTGTGGTGTTTGGCGAAGAACCGGTGGCGGCGTATGACCGCGTGCACCTGTCCGAATTCTTTGCCGGCCGCAGCGCGCAGTCGCTGTCGGTGGTGGAAGATGGCTTTTTTGACCGCTACGGCATTGAACTGCGGCTGGGCTTGCGGGTATGCGCCATCGACCGTCAGCGCAAGTGCGTCACGGATAGCGAAGGGCGGGAAACCGCCTATGACCAACTGGTGCTGGCTACCGGTTCTTATCCGTTTGTGCCGCCGATCCCCGGTAACCAGCGGCCGGACTGTCTGGTGTACCGCACGCTGGACGATCTGGCGGCCATTGCGGCCAGCGCGGAGAGCGCCCGGGTCGGCGTGGTGGTGGGCGGCGGCCTGCTGGGGCTGGAGGCGGCCAACGCGTTGCGTCAGCTGGGGCTGGAAACCCACGTGGTGGAATTCGCGCCGCGTCTGATGGGCGTACAGTTGGATGACGGCGGCGCCGCCATGCTGCGTAAAAAAATCGAGGCGCTGGGGGTTAATGTGCATACCGGCAAGGAAACCCGGGCGATAGAGGACGGTTTGTTACACCGTCACAGCATGCACTTTGCCGACGGCGGGCGGCTGGAGGCCGACCTGATCCTGTTTTCCGCCGGCATCCGCCCGCGCGACCAGCTGGCGCGGGATGCCGATCTGGCGCTGGGTGAACGCGGCGGCATCGTGATTGATGACCAGTGCCGCACCAGCGATGCGGCGATTTTCGCCATCGGCGAGTGCGCGCTGTGGAACGGGCAGATTTTTGGTCTGGTGGCACCGGGCTATCAGATGGCGCGCACGCTGGCGGATACGCTGGCCGGCGGCGTCGCGCAGTTTTGCGGTGCGGATATGAGCACCAAGCTGAAACTGCTGGGGGTGGAGGTGGCGTCAATCGGCGACGCCCACGGCCGTAGCGCCGGCAGTCAGAGCTACAGCTGGGTTGACGGACCGGCGGAGGTCTACAAAAAACTGGTGGTCTCCGCCGACGGCAAAAAACTGCTGGGGGCGGTGCTGGTGGGCGACAGCGCCGAATACAGCACGCTGTTGCAGATGATGCTGAACGATCTGCCGCTGCCGGCGGCGCCGGAAAGCCTGATCCTGCCGGCCGCCGCCGGCGGGGCGCCAAAAGGGCTGGGGGTGGCCGCATTGCCGGCCGGCGCGCAGATCTGCTCCTGCCACAACGTCAGCAAGGGCGATATCGGCGCGGCGGTGGAACAGGGCTGCGGCGATCTGGCGGCGGTGAAAAACTGCACCAAGGCGGGCACCGGCTGCGGCGGCTGCGCGGCGCTGGTGAAACAGGTGCTGGAGCATGAACTGGCGCAGCGCGGCGTCGAGGTGAAAAAAGACGTCTGCGAACATTTCGCCTATTCCCGCCAAGAGCTGTACCACCTGGTGCGGGTCGGTAATATCCGCAGCTTCGACGAACTGATGGCAAAACATGGCCGCGGCCACGGCTGCGAAATCTGCAAGCCGCTGGCGGCGTCGATTCTGGCCTCCTGCTGGAATGAATACCTGCTGGAGCCGCAGCACCTGCCGCTGCAGGACACCAACGATCGCTTCTTCGCCAATATTCAAAAGGACGGCACTTATTCGGTCGTGCCGCGGGTACCGGCCGGCGAAATCACGCCGCAGGGGCTGATCGCCATCGGGCAGATCGCCCAGCGCTATCAGCTGTATACCAAAATAACCGGCGGCCAGCGGGTGGATATGTTCGGCGCGCGCCTGGAGCAACTGCCGGAGATCTGGCAACAGCTGGTGGAGGCCGGTTTTGAAACCGGCCACGCCTACGGCAAATCGTTGCGCACGGTGAAATCCTGCGTCGGTTCCAGCTGGTGCCGCTATGGCGTGCAGGATTCCACCGGGCTGGCGATTGAGCTGGAGAACCGCTACAAGGGGCTGCGTTCGCCGCACAAAATCAAGATGGCGGTATCGGGCTGCACGCGTGAATGCGCCGAAGCGCAGAGCAAAGACGTGGGGGTGATCGCCACCGACAAGGGCTGGAACCTCTACCTGTGCGGCAACGGCGGCATGAAACCGCGCCATGCCGATCTGTTTGCCAGCGATCTGGACAGCGCTACGCTGATCCGCACCATCGACCGTTTCCTGATGTTCTATATCCGCACCGCTGACCGGCTGCAGCGCACCAGCACCTGGATGGATAATCTGGAGGGCGGGCTGGACTATCTGCGGCAGGTGGTGCTGGAGGACAGCCTCGGCATCGCCGCGGAACTGGAAAACGAGATGCAGACGGTGATCGCCAGCTACCAGTGCGAATGGCAAACCACGCTGGCCAGCCCGGAGAAACTGCGCCAGTTCCGCGCGTTCGTCAACAGTGACCAGCCGGACGAGGCGGTAGTGTGGCAGCCGGAGCGCGGACAGCGCCGCCCGGCCGAGGTGCGCGCTCAGGTGATTGAGGTGCAGCCGGCGCGGGAACCTGGGGCGCAGTGGGAAGACGTGTGTGCGCTGGGCGATATTCCGCTGCACAGCGGCATCGCCGCCCGGGTGGCCGGACGGCAGGTGGCGCTGTTTCACCTGCCGGGCGCCGGCGTGTACGCGCTGGCCAACCGCGAGCCGGGCAGTTCGGCCAACGTACTGGCGCGCGGTCTGCTGGGTGACGCGGCGGGCGAGCCGGTGGTGATCTCGCCGCTGTACAAGCAGCGCTTCCGCCTGCGTGACGGCGTCAGCCTGGAGGACAGCAATGTGCGCCTCGAGGTCTGGCCGGTGCGGGTGGATCAGGAGCGGGTGTGGGTGTACGGCGAGCCTGGCCCGCTGCAGCCACAGGCGCAGGAGATGGCGGGGGCGGCGTTATGAGCGCGCTGCACTGCACCACCTGCCCGTATTGCGGCGTCGGCTGCGGCGTGGCGGTGACGACGCAGGGCGACGGTATCAGCGTCAGCGGCGACGCGGCGCACCCGGCCAACGGCGGCCGGCTGTGCGTCAAGGGCAGCGCGCTGGCGGAAACGCTGGATCTGCAGGGGCGGCTGCTGCAGCCGCAGGTTGACGGTCATCAGGTCGATTGGCCCCAGGCGCTGGAGACGGTCGCCCGGCGCTTTGCGCAGATCATTGCGCAGCACGGGCCGCAGGCGGTGGCGTTTTACGCGTCCGGCCAGCTGCTGACGGAGGATTACTATGTCGCCAATAAGCTGATGAAAGGTTTTATCGGCGCGGCCAATATCGACACCAATTCGCGTCTGTGCATGGCGTCGGCGGTGGTGGGCTACAAACGCGCCTTCGGCGGCGATGCGGTGCCCTGCAGCTATCAGGACGTTGAACTGACGGATGTGGCGATCCTGTGCGGATCCAACGCCGCCTGGGCGCATCCGATCCTCTACCAGCGCCTGATGCGCGCCCGTCAGCAGCGGCCGGCGATGAAGGTGGTGGTGATCGACCCGCGCGCCACCGCCAGCTGTGACGACGCCGATCTGCATCTGGCGCTGCGTCCCGGCAGTGACGCCGCGCTGTTTAACGGCGCGCTGCACTGGCTGGCGCAGCAGGGCTTGCTGGATGAGACATTTTTACAATGCCACACCGAAGGCGCATCGGCGGCGCTGCAGGCGGCGCAAGCGTGGACGCCACAGCGGGTGGCGCAATACTGTCAGCTGCCGCTGGCGCAGGTGACGGCTTTCTTCCACCTGCTGGCGGAGGCGAAAAACTGGCTGACGCTGTATTCCATGGGGGTGAACCAGTCGTCGAGCGGAGCGGATAAATGCAACGCCATTATCAACCTGCACCTGGCCGGCGGTCGCATCGGCAGGGCGGGCTGCGGGCCGTTTTCGCTGACCGGTCAGCCGAATGCCATGGGCGGGCGCGAAGTGGGCGGGCTGGCTAACCAGCTGGCGGCACACATGGGCTTTGGCGAGGAAGAGGTCGACCGCGTACGGCGTTTCTGGCAGGCGCCGAACATTGCGCGCCGGCCGGGGTTGAACGCGGTGGATCTGTTCCGCGCGGTGGCCGACGGTACGGTGAAGGCGGTATGGATTATGGGCACCAACCCGGTGGTGTCGTTGCCGGACGCCGATCGGGTGCGTCAGGCGCTGAAAGAGTGCCCGCTGGTGGTGGTGTCCGAGGTGATGGCCGACACCGATACCGCCGCGCTGGCGCATATCCGCCTGCCGGCGCTGGCATGGGGGGAGAAAGAGGGCAGCGTGACCAATTCGGAGCGCTGCATTTCCCGCCAGCGCGCTTTTCTGCCGCCGCCGGGCGAAGCGCGCGCCGACTGGTGGATCCTCAGCCAGGTGGCGCAGCGCATGGGCTACGGCGCGGCGTTCGACTACCGCCATCCGGCCGAGATCTTCAGCGAGCATGCGGCGCTGTCCGGTTTTGAGAATCAGGGGACGCGGGCGTTTGATATCAGCGGGCTGGCCGGGCTTGACCGCCAGGCCTGGCGGCAGATGACGCCGCTGCAGTGGCCGGTGAACGCGCAATACCCGACGGGGTGTCAGCGGCTGTTTGCCGACGGGCGTTTCTTCCACCCCGACGGCAAAGCGCGGCTGCTGCCGATCGCTCCGCGTCTGCCGCAGCATGCGCCGACGCTGCGCTACCCGTTGGTATTGAATACCGGACGCATTCGTGACCAGTGGCACACCATGACGCGTACCGGCAAAACGGCGCGACTGATGCGCCATATCAGCGAGCCATTCTGCGCGCTGCACCCGCAGGATGCGGCGGCGCTGGACATTGCCGACGGCGAGCTGACGCGCCTTGCCACGCGCCACGGTTGGATGATCGCGCGTGCGCAGCTGACGACGGACCAGCGGCGCGGCAGCGTCTTCGTACCGATGCACTGGAATGACCGTTTCACCGCGCAGGGGCGGGTGGACAGCCTGATCCCGCCGGTGGTCGACGCGCTGTCCGGCCAGCCGGAGAGCAAGCATGCGCCGGTACGCGTCAGCCGCTGGCCTGCCTGCTGGCAGGCAGAGATCTTTTTGCGCGGCGCGGCGACGCCGCCGGCAGGCATCTACTGGAGCCGGGTCACGCAGACGCAGGCGACGCATTTTATTATGGCCGGCCAGCAGCCGGTGGCGGATTGGGAAGCCTGGCTGCAACAGCACTTTGGCCTGGAGGGGCTGACGCTACAGAGCGCGTCGCTGTCGCAGCACGGCTATCACCTGATCGGCTGGCGGCGGGGCGAGGTACAGCTGGCGTTTTACGTGCGCCGGCAGGCGCTGGCGCTCGATCGGGCGGCAATCCTGGCGGCCTTTGAGCAGGCGCCGCCGTCGGGGCCGCCGCGGCTGGCGCTGCTGGCCGGTCGCGCCGCGCCGGGGCAGGCGGCGCAGGGTCGGACGGTGTGCAGCTGTTTTGGCGTCGGGGAGCCGCAGATTATGGCGGCGATCGCTCAGGGCTGCGGCAGCACCGAAGCGTTGGGCGAAGCGCTGCGGTGCGGCACCAACTGCGGCTCCTGTCTGCCGGAATTGAAGAAGCTGCTGGCGCAGCACGCCGGCCGGCAGGTGGCCTGAAGGCCGGGCGTTTTGGCTACAGCGCACCGCTGATCTGTAGCTTGGCGAACACCGCCGGCAGGCTGTCGGTCAGCAGCGCCTGCAGATCGCCGTACCAAAACTGCTGTACGCCAATCAGATTGATGTACAGATAGGAAGCGACGCCGAGGCTGAAACACAGCAGCGTCAGCAGCACCCGGCTGACGGCGTCTTTCAACTGCCCGCAGATAATGACGATGAAGATCAGCACGAAAATCATCATATTGAACGAGTAGCGGTTAGCGACCTCTTCAAAACTGCTGGTGGCGAAGAAGATGGCGCAGGTATAGAGAAACATCAGCCGCACCGCGTAGGCGCTCTGCAGCGCCGGGTGGTCGCGGTGGCGGAAGTAAAAGCGGGAAAACTGATACAGCGCCTCCACCACGGCGATATACAGCAGCGTTATCTGAATTTTCCGCAGCGGATTATTGCCGAAGCTGCCGCTGACGTAGGCCTCGGCGCGCGTCGCCAGAAAGTCGTTGCCGACCAGCGCCAGCAGTTTAGGCATCAGCAGCGCGCCGCCCAGGTAGCAGGCGGCGAACGCCGCCAGCGCCGGCAGGGTGCCGATAGTGCGCCAGCGCGCCGGCAGCAGCAGGAAAGGCAGAAACAGGTAGGACGAAAAGTGGCTCAGAGAGGCCAGGATAATCCACAGCAGCATTGGCGCGCGTCGCTGCTCTGCCGCCGCCAGCACCAGAAAGGACAGCGCCAGCCCCTGACGCAGCAGATTGCCGTACAGCCCCTGAAAATTGTACTGACAGCAGAACAGAAACAGGATGACGGCAAAGTAGACCCGCGTCAGACGATAGACGCCCAGGGCCAGCAGCGAGAAACTGACAATAAAGAAAGCGGCGAAGGCGGCGTTGCCGCTGCCGAACAGCATGGCGCTCAGCTTGAACAGCAGGTGCGAGAGAAAGTCCGCACCGGAAAACTGCGTCAGCCACTCCGTCAGGCCGTAGCCGCTGGCCTGCAGCATCTCAAGGTAGTAATTCACCTTGTCGTTCATCCGCGGCTCCAGCGTTTTGGTCGCCAGCGGCACCGCTGATATCAGCGTCAGGATCAGAAAGGCGGCCAGGCTCAGGCTGCGGCTGGGCCGCTGGCGCAGCAGCATCACGGCGGCGATCAGCCCGCAGCCCGCCACCAGCGAGATATAAGGCGCGAACCAGACGCACAAAGCCAGCGGCGGCAACAGCCACCCCAGCGCGGGAAAGCGCGTTTCCGGCATGCCTGCGGCCGCGGCGGATGAGTTTGGCATAAGCGGTTCTCCGTTGCCCGAATGTCCCTGAATGCGTAGTGCAGGCTAACATTCGTCGCTTCCCGCGCGCATGTGAGTTTTGGTGAAATGACGCAGGTTTCACCCCGCTGCCGGTTGGCTGCGGGGTGAAGAAGGAAAACGGGAGAGATGAAATTCAGTGAAATGGGGCGAATAAATCGGCAAAAGGCGAGCGCGCCGCGCTTATGCGCCGCCGTTGCCGGCCGGCTGGCGCTTGGCCGGCAGGAAGCGGCGGGTCAGCGCGTTGCGCAGCGGCACGACGAAACGTTCCTGGAACAGCAGGCACAGCATCACGCTCAGCAACAGATACAGCAGATAGCCGGTAATCGACAGTTTCACCTCGCCGGCGGCGGCGATACAGGCGCTCCAACTGCTGAAACAGCCCAGCGGATCGCCGCGCAGCCACTGTTCAACGGTGCGGAACAGGTTAAACAGCGGCACGTGCAGCGCGAAGATCGACAGCGAAGCGGCCCCCAGCCGTGGCGACCAGTGCTGTACCCAGCGGCTGGCCGGGGTGCGGGCCAGCGCGCTCAGATAGACCAGCGCGCACTGCGCCGGCAGCAGCAGGCCGTTATGCAGCAGGAAGTACCAGTATTTGGCACCGCCGTGGGTGAACAGGAAGGTGGCGATGACAAAGCAGGCGGCGATAAAGGCGACGCAGCCCCAGCGCCAGACGGCGCCGTGCGGCACCGCATCGGCGCGTCGCTGACGGAAGATGGCGTAACAGACGATGCCGGCCAGAAACTCCGGCAGACGGAACAGCGGGCCGCGCTGCAACAGGCCGGTATACGGCATGCCATATTGCTGCTGCCAGATCACCCATATAGCCGGCAGCAGATACAGCCCCCACAGCAGCACAAACCACAGCTTTTTATTGCGTACGGCCAGCAGACGCGGCGCCAGCAGCGGGAACAGCAGGTAAAAGAAGAACAGGGTAGACAGTGACCACAGCGGGGCGTTAAAGGTCAGGAAGTAGGGGTTCCAGGCCTGCAGCATCAGCAGTTGCAGCAGCGTGTTAAACGCCAGCTGCGGGTTGGTCATATAGTGACGGAACATTTCCGGGTTGGTCCGCCCCAGCTCTTCATTGGTGTCGTAAATCACAAAGCGCAGGCTGGCGGCGGGGCCTTCCGGCGGGATCGCCCACCACTGCATCAGCGTGACCGTCAGGATGGCAATCAGCAAGGCCGCAATATGAATCGGATACAGGTTAAAGAAGCGTTTGGCCCAGAAAGTGCGTGCCGGTTCGCGCATTTGATTGCCGTTGAAATAGACGTGACTCAGCAGAAAACCCGACAGGATAAAGAAGGTACTGGTGGCGAAAAAGCCCATGCTGGTGAATTCCGGCAGCATGGGAATACTACGGATTTGCGGGTACTGGTGGGCGGTGTGGTACACCATCACATAGCACCCCAGCAGAAATCTCAGCCACTCCAGGCCGATAAAGCGCTCTTTACTTGGTTGTTTCTGGCTCACTCAGCCTCCTGCTCTGCACGTCAAAGTGGTTCGAAGCATAGCAGGTTTCATGCCATTGCCGATTGAGTTTTATCTGATTGTTTTCTGGGGGCTACGGACTATGCTGCGGTATCGTCGTTTACCCCGGCGACTCACGGATAACGGGCGCGGGCCTGTGCTATAGTGAATACATCTTTGGCTGTCTGCGGTTCGGAGTAACCGTAGCAAAAATTGAGTTTACCCTCTCCCGTGGACGGGGACGTGGTGCGAGTTTAATGGCAGTTTTGATTCAACATTTCCGCAAAGTTAGACCTATCGCTGACGGCAGTGCGGCCCGCCGGGTTTCGCTGCTGTGTCTGTTAGTTCCTCTGCTTCCCATCTTGCCTGTTGCGGCAGAGTCGCCGCCGGCGCCCGACTCCGTGGTGAACCGGAATAAAAACGCCGCCGCCGACCTGCCGGAGCTGGGCGGCAGCACGCTGCTGGAAAGCGCGCGGGAAAAAGAGTGGGCGACCAAGGCCAAATCCTTTGGTGAGAGTAACCTGAATAAGGTGTCGAGGGAGCAGCTGCGCACCCAGGCGGAGAACTACGCCATCGGCCAGGCGACCGGTCTGCTGCAGCAGCAGGCGCAGGAACTGCTGTCGCCGCTGGGAACGGCGAATGTCTCGCTGGCGCTGACTTCGGACGGCGACTTTTCCGGCAGTAAAGGGCAACTGTTCAGCCCGCTGTACGATGTTAACGGTCTGCTGACCTACAGCCAGCTCGGTTTCCAGCAGCGCACCGACAGTTCATTGGCCAATCTGGGGCTGGGTCAGCGCTGGGTCAGCGGCGACTGGCTGCTGGGCTACAACACGGTGTTTGACAGCGATCTGGAGAACCAGCGCAACCGCGCCAGCGTCGGCGCCGAAGCTTGGGGGGATTACCTGCGTTTTTCCGCCAATTACTATCAGCCGCTTTCGGCGATGCGTGAGCAGCAAAGCGACGGTGTTTTCCTCAGCCGTCCGGCGCGCGGCTATGATATTACCACCCAGGGTTATCTGCCGTTTTACCGCCAGCTTGGCGCTACGCTGAGCTATGAGCAGTATCTCGGCGACAATGTCGACCTGTTCGGCAGCGGCAATAAACAGCGCGATCCGCGCGCCATGCAGCTGGGGCTGAACTATACGCCGGTGCCGCTGATGACGCTGAAGGCGCAGCACAAGCTGGGCGACGGCGGTGAAACGCAAGACAGGGTGGAGCTGTCGGTCAATTACCGTTTCGGCGTGCCGTTGTCGAAGCAGATCTCGCCGGAATACGTGGCGCAGGCCAAGTCGCTGCGCGGCAGCCGCTACGATCCGATCGAACGCAACAGTGTGCCGGTGCTGGAGTTTAAACAACGCAAGACGCTGCAGGTGTTTTTGGCGACGCCGCCGTGGAACCTGCAGCCGGGTGAAACGCTGCAGCTGGTGGTGGATATTCGCGCCAGCAACAAGATTACCCGCGTCAGCTGGCAGGGTGATACCCAAACCCTGAGTCTGACGCCGCCGCGCAACAATACCGATCCGCACGGCTGGAGCGTGATTATGCCGGCCTGGGACGATACGCCGGGAGCGGAAAACCGTTACCGGCTGTCGGTGACGCTGGAAGATGAAAAACAGCAGCGCGTGACTTCCAACTGGATCACGCTGCAGCTGACGCCGCCGCTGAGCGCCGGCGGCGGCCGGGAAGACGAACTGTCCGAGCCGAAAATGCTGCAGACGCCGCAGGTGCCGGCGCTTAACTGACGGTTTTTCCCTGCAGCACCCATACGGCGGCCTCGACGCGGGATTTTAGCTTCATCTTTTTCAACAGGTGTTTGACGTGCACTTTCACCGTGCTTTCGGTGATCATCAGTTTGCGGGCGATCAGTTTGTTCGGTAACCCCTGGGCGATCAGCTTCAGAATATCGCGCTCGCGCGGGGTCAACTGCTGGATATCGCGTTCGGCGGCCGGACGGTTGTCGCGCAGGCTGGCGGCCAGGATCGGCGTTAGGGTTTCGCTCAGCACCATCTGACCGGCGGCGGCCTGATGCAGCGCCTTCAGCAGGACTTCCGGCTCCATATCTTTCAGCAAATAGCCGTCGGCGCCGCGTTTGAGCGCGCTGACGACGTCGTCTTCGTGATTGGAGACGCTGAACACCACCACCCGGCCGGACAGGGCGGTCAGCCGCAGCTGGTCGAGGGTTTCCAGCCCGTTCATGCCGGGCATATTCAAATCCAGCAGGATCAGATCCGGGTCAAACTGTTCCGCCAGCTCAACGCCCTGCGCGCCGTTACTGGCTTCGGCGATGACCTGCAAGCGGGAATCCATGCTGATTAACTGTTTGACGCCGTTGCGCAGCATGGGGTGATCGTCAATCAGCAGTATGGTGGCGGCACCTTCAGTTTCGGTGGTCATAACTTCTCCTGTAAATGTTCAATGGCCGGCGACCGGCGCTATTCCCTGATATATCAGGGGATCTCCGGGCGGAATACCACGCTGACCGTTGTTCCGCCTGCGTCTCCGGAGACGATCTCACAGCGGCCGTGCAGGTTTTTGGCGCGATCGCGCATAATTATCAGCCCGTAATGGTCGGGGCGTTCGCTGTTGGGCGGCAGTCCGCAGCCGTTATCGCTGACGGTCAGCGTCACTTCCCCCTGACGGTTGGTCACCTGAATGCGGACTTCCGTCGCCTTGGCGTGTTTGTGAATATTGCTGAGGGCTTCGCGGGCGATTTGCAGCAGGTGGATTGCCTGGTAAGCCGGGACGGTGCGTGGCCCGAGCTGATAATCCAGCGCGATGTCGATGCCGAGGCGTGTGTTGAACTCCCGCACCGTGCTCTGCAGCGCCGCCAGCAGGCCTGGCTCGCTCAGCTGCAGACGGAACGTGGTCAGCAGTTCGCGCAGTTGGCGGTAGGCGGTATTCAGCTCCTCGCGCATCTGCTGCACCAGCGTCAGACTGTCGGCCGGCAGGCCCGCTCCCTGCATCTGCAGACAGCTGGTCTGCATCTTCAGACACGACAGGGATTGGGCGATCGAATCGTGCAGCTCGCGGGCGATGGCGGCGCGCTCTTCCATCAGAATCAATTGCTGCTGATGGTCGACCTGCCGCTCAATCGCCAATACGCTGGTAAGCTGTTCGACCAGCGTACTGACCAGTTGTTGGTGTTCATCGCTTAATGGCTGCCGGCTTTGCGCCAGCAGGAGGCCGTAGTTACCCAGTTTATCGCTCAGGCTCCAGCTGAGCGTCGGGCCTTCATCCACTATGTCGTCGTCACTCAGGCAGGCGCGGCAGGCCGGATTGTGGCAGTGCTCCGGGCGCAGCGGCTCATGGCTGCTGAGCTGCTGGAACTGCTCCTGGCTGTTGTTTTCGTACAGTCTGACCTGCATGGCGCGCAGCGGCGTCAGGGTTTGCAGCTGGCTGAGCACCGGCATCAGCCGGCTGCACATCGGATCGCTGGTATGCAACTGGCGGCTGGCGTGATAAAGAAAGCGCAAAACCTGGTTTTTCTGCTGCAGATCGGCGGTTTTTTCCGCCACGCGCTGTTCCAGACGTGCGTACATGGTGGACAGTTCATCCGACATGCCGTTCAAGGCGCCGCCGAGCGAGGCCATTTCATCCTGCCGCCCGCGCTGGGGGAAGCGCCGGCTGAAATCGCCGCGTCCGACCGCCATCGCCATGGTGACCAGCTGACGCCAGGGGTGCAGCAGGCGGCGGCGCAGGTAGCAGATGGTGCCGGCCAGCAGCAGCAGCGTCAGGGCGATAAACACCCACTGCACCAGCGTTGCCGCCAGCAGCCGGCGTTCGGTCTGACGGTCGATATCCGATACCAGCGCGTCCAGCAGGCCGACGAAGTGCGCCACCTGCGCGTCGGCGTCGGCGGGGTGCTGCGCCTGGCGCAGGCGGGGCTGCAGCGTGTGCTGCCAGTAGTCGCGCAGCGCATAAAATTGCGGCGTAAGGCCTTCCTGCGCCACCGAACGTTGTAAATCCTCGCTGTCGGCATCGCGGTTCAGTTCAGCAATCAGCTTCTCGCTGCGCGCATCCAGCGGTAACGATGCCAGCAGACGATAGCTCTGCATACGCAGCGATCCCGCCTTGTTGATGGCATGCGCATTGCCCTGAATGCTTTGCGCCATCCAGGCGGAGATGCTCATGCCGCCGATGCCAAGCAGCGCCAGCAGCAGCATCAGCACGGCGACCTGATTAACGATGGAGAGCGGAGCCAGTAATGATTTCATACGGCGCAGATTCCTGAAAACAACGACGGCGAAGTGAGGAACAATCGGAAGACGGGCGAGCCGTTCCGATAACAATTTGGCGCTATTTTTCATTATCCCTGCAGATAACCCCATACCTATAACGAAGTAACCATTAGTTTCCCCGCCTCCGGCACACCGGCTTTCCTGCGTGTTGAGCGATGGCTATCTGGTTGAATATAAAAACCATTTAAACGATTTGGCGTTTACTCCCTAATAGAGTTGGGGGCATTTTGCGGCGACGGCTACCTGCACCCGGCTTGATTTATGTCAACTTTGCACTAAGGGGGGAGCTCTAGGGTGAGCGCAATTATCAGCGTGCTTTCGAGGTTATTTATGTCGCACATAGCAACGTCATCAAACAAAAAAACGGGCGCGGTTATTCAGGACTGGCGGCCCGAGGACAGCGAGTTTTGGCAGCAGCGTGGGCAGCGTATCGCCAACCGCAACCTGTGGATCTCGATTCCCTGTCTGCTTCTGGGGTTCTGCGTCTGGATGCTGTTCAGCGCCGTTGCCGTCAATCTGAACAAGGTCGGTTTTAACTTCACCACCGATCAGCTGTTTATGCTGACGGCGTTACCTTCGGTATCCGGCGCGATTATGCGCGTGCCTTACTCCTTCGTGATACCGATTTTCGGCGGCCGGCGCTGGACGGCGATCAGCACCTGTCTGCTGATCGTCCCCTGCCTGTGGCTGGGGATGGTGGTGCAGGATCCCGCTACGCCTTTCCACATCTTTGTGATTATCGCGCTGCTGTGCGGCTTCGGCGGCGCCAACTTCGCCTCCAGCATGGCGAATATCAGCTTCTTCTTCCCTAAAGCGAAGCAGGGCGGTGCGCTGGGGTTGAACGGCGGCCTGGGCAATCTCGGCGTCAGCGTGATGCAACTGGCGGCTCCGCTGGCGATTACGCTGGGGATGTTTACGCTGTTTGGCGGCAGCGGCCATCAGCAGCCGGACGGCAGCCAGCTATGGCTGGAAAACGCCGCCTGGATATGGGTGCCGTTTCTGCTGGTCGCCACCTTGGCGGCCTGGTTCGGCATGAACGACCTGGCGGCATCCAAGGCGTCGTTGCGCCAGCAGTTGCCGGTCCTGAAGCGCGGGCACCTGTGGTTGCTCAGCCTGTTGTATCTGTCCACCTTCGGTTCTTTTATCGGTTTTTCCGCCGGGTTCGCCATGCTGTCGAAAACCCAGTTTCCGGATGTGGTGATCCTGCACTATGCCTTCTTTGGCCCGTTCCTTGGCGCGCTGGCGCGTCCGGTCGGCGGTGCGTTGTCGGATCGCTTTGGCGGCATCCGCGTGACGCTGATCAACTTTGTACTGATGGCGGTATTTGCCGGGCTGCTGTTCCTGACGCTGCCGGACGCCGGTTCATCCGGTTCCTTTATCGCCTTTTACGGCGTCTTTATGCTGCTGTTCCTGACGGCAGGGCTGGGGAGCGGCTCCACCTTCCAGATGATCGCAGTGATTTTCCGTAAAATTACCGTCGACCGCGTCAAGGCCGCCGGCGGCAGCGATGAAGAGGCACAGCGCGAAGCGGTGACCGACTCTGCCGCCGCGCTGGGTTTTATTTCCGCTATTGGCGCGGTGGGCGGATTCTTTATCCCCAAAGCCTTTGGCACCTCATTGGCAATGACCGGCTCGCCAGCCGGGGCGATGAAGGTATTCCTGGTGTTTTATATTCTCTGCGTGGTGATTACCTGGCTGGTATACGGGCGTAAGCCGCGCGGATAATACGCCTTTCCCTGCAGGTATCTCCGCGCTAGGAGAGATACCTGCAACAATATGATTAAGCCCTGTAATATCAATAATATTAAATAACAGGATGGGTATTCTTCCTAAGAAAACATGCGCCAACACCCAATGGTTAATTATGTTATTTAATAATGGATTGGGTGTCAGATTATTTATTCTAATGATTTCCATGCTTCCTTCCCTGTAATATAAATAGTAAAAACTCCCCAGAATTTCCCATTTTAAATTAATTGTCCGGCACTCATTCAATGAGATTAGTCTCATTCTTCTTTCATGCCACTTTTCACGATTGCTTTACAATAGGATTAGGTCGAAATGCCGAATGCTTATTGTTTTCACTTGATTGATTTTATGATGAAATTTTATGATTTCATTGTCTGTTTTTTGTTTGTGTTGGTCTGCTTTTCTTTTTTAATTCATCTGGTTGGGTGCGGTGTTGTGCCGGGTGATTGCGCAGGGAAACAGTTTTCCACCAGGGGTTAAAAAGGCATTTAAATTATATGGATATGTATAAATAGCATGAGTGAAATTGACTTTTCATATGGGTAAAAATATAAATTCGCCAACTTGTTAAGTTTAGATTTGATTTCTTTGTCGTTTTTTCTTATTTCTATATCACGCGTGCAGGAGTGGGCTCATTAAGGAAATTAACGTGGATCTCGATAAAAGAATAACGATTAGGAATCTCAATGTATTGATCCCTTCCAGGAAAAGCACCCGCCTACGTTGGAAGGAGTATCAAATACTCTCACTGTTGGTTGCCAACTCCCCCGAACTGGTGACTCGGGCAGAGATTATAGAAAGCATATGGAAAGGTACTTACTGCTCTGATTCAACGATAAATCAGACCATTAAATCCATTCGCCAGAAGATCGGCGATAGCGATCATACCATTATCAGAACCATCCCTCGCTTAGGTTACAGGGTTGAAAACCGTGCAATATTTAATTTCTTGAGCGATGACAGCCATGATGATGAAGCTATTTTAGAGCACGAATCTTTGGTGGAAGAGGATATTCAACAGGAATCATCTGAAAGTGTTGGTCGGGGGAGTTTTTCTGAGGATATGGCAATAAGCGCCGAGCGCGATTCTGAGATGAATCAAGAAAAAATAGCGGCTCAGCATCCGCTTTGGCATACGCAGCCGTTTAAACCGCAAAAGAGACAAACGGGGACTTTTTCCCTGTTGATTACCCGCGGCGTCAAACTGGTGTCCGTGCTGGCGTTATTCGCGGTTATCGCAAATGTTTTCTTTTACCTGGGAAGTCAGGCGCGTCCGCTCGCGGAAGGAAGCCGTATATACAGCCCGACGCGGGTGATGCTGACGTTAAAGTTCAGCAATGCCGATAATCCTGATGCACCTTCGTCGCGCTCGCTGCTGTGCATGTATCAGGGAAATAAGTCCTTGCAGGTGACGATTGAATGCATTGATCCCAAGAAGGGGCGGTTCCGGCAGCAATATCGTTATGATGAAATAAAGGAGAGCAGCGAAATTCAGCTTACCCTGCCGGACAATCTGATGAACTCATTTTTTTCTCGCGAAAGAGAGAATTAGACAAAGAGAAATTTCACTTTTAATCCTGTTTTACATGGCGTGACGACTGCTATTTTATTTTTTGTTATTTGAAAGGGGAAGTTAATTTGTTCAGTCTGTGTCCGATAGTTAATCGCTATTGGCTTTCTGCCAGAATCACTGGCGGAAATAACGATAACAGGCTGAGTGAATATTATGGATGAGCGTAAAGTAGCTATTATCGGTGGCTCCGGCTTTATTGGCACACGGTTAGTCAAACGTCTGCGTTCGCGCAGCGATCTCACGCTGCGCATTATTGATAAAAATCCGAGTGAGGATTACCCCGAACTTTATCAATACGGCGATATCACGCAACCGCAAACCCTGCGCTCCGCGCTGGACGGTTGTGACGTGGCGATCAATCTGGCGGCGGAGCACAAGGATAACGTGCAGCCCAGTTCGCTTTATTATCAAGTGAATGTGGAGGGCGCACGCCACCTTTGCCAACAGGCTGCGGCGCTGGGTATTCGTCAGATCATTTTTACCTCTTCGGTGGCGGTATATGGCTTTGTCCAGCAGGAAACCGGCGAAGACGGCGCCTTTGATCCTTTTAACCACTACGGCAAATCCAAACTGGAAGCGGAATATGTTTATGAAGCCTGGCGCAAGGCGGATAAGCAAAACAAATTGACGATAATCCGGCCGACGGTGGTCTTTGGCGAAGGCAACCGCGGCAATGTGTATAACCTGCTGCGCCAAATTGCCGGCGGGCGATTTGTCATGATTGGCAGCGGGAATAATTTCAAGTCGATGGCGTATGTCGAGAATATCGCCGCCCGGCTGGAACACGCGCTCGATCAACAGCCCGCCTATCAGATCTGCAATTATGTCGATAAACCCGATTTGACCATGAATCAGCTGGTGACCACGGTGTCGGCTTCGCTGGGCAAAAATAGCAAAACGTTACGCATCCCTTATTGGCTGGGATTGTGCGGCGCCGGCGCTCTGGATTTGGTGAGTAAAGTCACCCGGCGTCAGTTTCCCGTCAGCCGCATCCGCGTGCAGAAGTTTTGCGCCAGAACGCAGTTCAAAAGCGATGTGCGCACTGATTTTGTTGCACCGGTGCCTTTGGAGGATGCGATTGCCAAAACCATCAGGCATGAGTTTCGCGCGCGCTGATGCCATGGTGCGCTGACGCACCAGGAAATCGGAGGACGGCAGGCGGCGTCATTTCAGGGAGCAAGGGGGGAGAAATGGTTTATCAACTGGGAGTGATATTTTTTCTGGCGTTGCTGCTGATGGCGATCGCCAGGGGAGTGGCGCTGAAACTGGCGCTGGTCGATAAGCCCAGCGCCCGCAAACAGCATCAGGGCCATATTCCGCTGTGCGGAGGCATCGCGATTTATCTGTCGGTGGCTCTGTTCTCGCTCTGGCAGCCGGACGGCGTGCCTCATATGGCGGTCTACCTGTGCTGCGTGACGGCGCTGCTGCTGCTGGGCGTGCTGGATGACCGCTTTGAGCTGTCGGTCGCGCCGCGTATGGCGGTACAGGGCGGGCTGGCGCTGGTGATGATGCTGGCGGCCGGCATGCGGCTCTCTTCGCTGGGCAGCCTATGGGGCGGCGAAGCGTTGCAGCTTGGCTACGGCGCCTTGCTGGTGACGCCGCTGGCGGTGTGGGGCGCGATTAACGCTTACAACATGGTCGACGGTATTGACGGTCAGTTGGGCATACAGTCCTGCGTGACGCTGGCCGGACTGGCGGTGCTGTTCGCTCTGGGCGGCCGTCTGGACACGGCGTTCTGGTGCCTGAGTCTGATTGTCACCCTGGCGGCCTACTTGTTGTTTAACCTGGGTTTTTTTGGGCGCCGCAACCGAATCTTTATGGGCGATGCCGGCAGCATGGTGATGGGATTTACCGTGTTGTGGCTGTTGTTGAGCGCGACGCAGGGCGACGGTGCGGTGATGCGTCCGGTCGGCGCGCTGTGGCTGATTGCCATGCCGTTGATGGATATGGTGAGCGTCATGCTGCGTCGTATCGCCCGGCGTCAGAGCCCGTTTCGAGCCGGTCGCGATCATCTGCACCATATTTTGATGCGCCGTGGTCTTAGCGCCCGCCAGGCATTGGCGGTAAGCGGTCTGCTGGCTTTGGCTCTGGCCGTTGTCGGCCTGTCCGGCGAGCTGATGGCGTGGCAGGAAAGCCTGATGCTGGCGGCATTTATGCTGTGTTCCGGCGGCTATTTCCTGCTGGTACGTGAACCTCGGCGGACAACAATGGCCGCCGGCTCGCCGGCAGCCGACCGTTAATTTTGTAGCAGGATGCTTGCATGAATTTTGATTTTATCCGCCTGGCGCGGGCTGTAGAGGATCCGTCGGTGGATGCCACTTTCGCCGCATTTCACTATATCACCGGTGAAGCTGGGCCGCGCTGCGGCTGCGTAATTGGTAAAAGGTAATGGTCGATGCAAGGAGCAGCGATGATAAAAAATAGTGCACAACCCGGTGCGGTGGCCGATGTGGAAGAGAAACTGGAGTGGGAGCGCCTGATCGGCCTGCTGTGGGATAACCGTTGGCGTCTGGCGCTGGCGACCATCTTGGCGGCGTTGCTGGGACTGCTGTACGCGCTGCTGGCGACGCCGATCTATGAGGCGACGGCGATGGCGCAGGTGGAGCAGCCGACCACCGGCGCGTCGCTGCTGCGCCAATCGCTGGACAATGCCGGCGAGCAGTTTTCCGCTACGCAGGATGAGATTGCGCTGGTTAACTCCCGCTACGTGCTGGGGAAAACCGTGGACAGCCTGGGACTGACGGTGCGGGTCAGCGCGGATGCTTTCCCGCTGGTGGGCAAAGGCGTAGCGCGTTTGCTTGGCCGGCCGGTCCCACAGTTGGCGATTGCCGAATTGGCGGTGCCGACGGACATGTTGGGGAAAGTCCTGACCCTGAGCGTGCGGGAGAACCAGCGCTTTACGTTGAGCCAGGACGGGCGGACGCTGCTGCGCGGCCGGGCGGGGGAGATGCTGCAGGACGGCGCATGGCGTCTGCGCGTGACGACGCTGTCCGCCGAGCCGGGCGCGACGTTTAGCGTGGTAAAGCTGGCGCGTCAGCAGGCCATCGACGATCTGCGCCGCAATCTGAGCATCACCCTGGCGGGTAAAGAGAGCGGCATCATGACCTTCAAACTGGAGAATGAAGATCCGCAGTACGCCAGACGGATTCTGCAGAGCATCACCGAAAACTATCTGCAACAGAATGTCGACCGCAAAACCGAAGAGGCGCAGCGCATGCTGGCGTTTTTGGCGCGTCAGCTGCCGCAGACCCAATCTTCGCTGACCCAGGCGGAAAACCAGCTCAATCAGTTCCGCCGGCAGAATAATTCGGTGGACCTGTCGCTGGAGGCCAAGTCGGTGCTGGATACGCTGGTGCAGCTGGAGGCGCAGCTTAATGAACTGACCTTCAAAGAATCGGAGATTTCCAAGCTGTATACCCGCGCGCACCCGGCATATCGCGCCCTGCTGGAAAAACGCGCCACGCTGGAGCAGGAAAAAAAGCGTCTGGGCAAACAGGTGCAGAACCTGCCGAAAACCCAGCAGGAGGTGCTGCGCCTGACGCGTGATGTACAGGTTGATCAGCAGGTGTATATGCAACTGATGAACAAACAGCAGGAGTTGAGCATCAGCAAGGCGGGTACGGTGGGGAACATCCGCATTATCGATGCGGCGGAAACGACGATTAAGCCGGTAAAACCGCAAAAAATGCTGATCGTCATACTGTCGCTATTGAGCGGCGGGACGATTGCCGCCGCGGTGGTTCTGTTGCGCGGTGCTTTTCACCGGGGCATTGACGATAGCGCCGTGTTGGAAAAGCGCGGTATCAATGTGTATGCCACGGTGCCGCTGTCATTATGGCAGACGAAGCGCAACCGCAGTCAGCAGCTGTTGCTGACGCGCTCCGGCGGTGAGCGGCTGCCGATCCTGGCGCTGGAACAGCCGGAGGATCTGGCCGTTGAAGCGCTCCGCAGTCTGCGCACCAGTCTGCACTTCGTGATGATGGAGGCGAGCAACAATATCCTGATGGTGTCCGGCGCCAGTCCGGCCAGCGGGAAAAGTTTCGCCAGCATTAATCTGGCGGCGGTGCTGGCTCAGGCCGGCCAGCAGGTACTGCTGATTGACGGCGATATGCGCAAGGGGTTTTTGCATCGCTGGCTGAGCAACGACGCACGGCACGGGTTGTCCGACGTGCTGGTCGGCCGCACTGAGCCGAGCCTGGCGGTGCGCACCACGGCGCAGGCCAATCTGGATTTTGTCCCGCGCGGTCAGGTGCCGCCAAACCCTTCCGAACTGCTGATGCACCCGCGTTTTACGGACTTTTTGCGCTGGGCAGGACAGCGTTACGACATCGTGCTGATTGATACGCCGCCGATCCTGGCAGTCACCGATGCGGCGATTATTGGCCATCATGCGGGAACCTCTTTGATGGTGGTGCGTTTCGCGGTTAACAGCATAAAACAGGTTGAAGCCAGCCTGCGCCGCTTTGAACAGAACGGCGTATCCGTCAAAGGCGTGATTCTCAACGGCGTGGTGAAAAAGGCCGTTACCGATGTCGGTTATTACAACTTTGCCTACCCCAGCCACCGGGAAGAGGGCGACACGGTGCACAGGACCTAGCCCTATGAAGGCGATTTTGCACAATGCGTTCTGGCTGATGCTGGAGCGGGTATCGCTCAGCCTGTCGGGCGTGTTCGTTTCCGTCTATGTGGCGCGTTATCTGGGGCCGGCGCAGTTCGGCGCGCTGAACTATCTGCTGGCGACGATCGCTATTGTGGTGCCGCTGGTGCAGCTGGGCGCCGACAGCGTGATCTTCAACCGCGTTGCCCGCCGCCCTGACAGCGGCGTCCGGCTGATGATGGCCTCTATGCAGCTGCGGCGGCGGCTGTTTTTACTGCTGGCGCTGCCGCTGTGGTTATGGAGTTTTTATCACCATCCGGCGCCGCAAACCTGGATGAGCACGCTGCTGCTGGCAAGCGCCTATTTTTCCGTCCAGGACGTTTACAAGATTTACTACGATGCCCGACTGCAGGCGAAGCGCAATACGCTGATTAACAACCTGGCGTTAGCGCTGGCGATCGTCCTGCGGCTGGCGTTGATCGGCGCGGCGCTGCCGCTGGTGTGGTTTGCCGTGCCGTATCTTATCGCCAGCGCGCTGCCTTACCTGACGCGTCTGTGGCTGTTTCGTCGCGGCTCACCGCCGGCGCCGTTTAACGCGCGCGCGACGCGGCGCTATGGCCGCTACCTGCTGCGTGTCGGTCTGCCGCTGGCCGCTGCCGGGCTGTCGATCGTCATCTATACCCGCATCGATCAAATCATGCTCGGCAATCTGCTCGGGCCGCAGGCGGTAGGCTGGTACAGCGCCGCCGTAACGCTGGGCCAGGGCTGGATCTTTATTCCTCTGGCGCTGGTGACGTCGCTGATGCCGGGGATTGCCCGCTGCGCCGCCGGTCCGGAACGGGAATACCGTATCCGTCTGCTGTGCCTGCTGGCGCTGCTGATTTCTCTGCCGGCGCTGCTGATACTGGGCGGCTACGCCACGCCGCTGGTGACGTGGCTGTATGGCGAGGCATTCCGCCCGGCCGCCGATGTTTTGGCGATGAGTACCCTGACCGCGCTGTTTTCGGTGCTGGGGACGGTGGCGTATCGCAGCATGGTGCTGTTGGCCGGTTACCGTTTTATTGCGCTGAAGATGCCGCTGGTGGCGTTGGCCAACGTGGTGATGAACGCCATGCTGATCCCGCGTTACGGGTTGCCCGGCGCGGCGCTGTCGACGCTGCTGGCTGAATTTTTCTCACTGTTTGTGTTAAACGCTTTTTTCCGCGGCGGA
Organism: Serratia sp. JUb9; assembly: GCF_014298095.1. Classification (NCBI taxonomy): domain Bacteria; kingdom Pseudomonadati; phylum Pseudomonadota; class Gammaproteobacteria; order Enterobacterales; family Yersiniaceae; genus Serratia; species Serratia sp. JUb9. The sequence continues at coordinate 2,114,137 of NZ_CP060416.1, forward strand.
CGGATCGTCCGTTTGCAACTGACCTGTTATTACGCTCTGCCACGTTTTATTCGCACGCTAAGGAGGCGGCATGCTTAATCGTTTATTGAAAGGGATCGTTCGGTGTTTGCCCGATGCGCTGCACCATCAGGTGAAATATGCGATGTACTTTAAGCGGTGGCCGCGTCTGGCGCACCCGCGCGGCTATAGCGAGAAGTTGATGCGGCGCAAGATTTATCCGCGCAGCGTTTACACCATGCTGTCGGATAAATACAAAGTGCGCGAGTTTATCGCCGGGCTTTGGGGTGACGCCTATCTGATTGAACTGTACGCGCACGGCGCGGAACTGAGTTATGACGTATTTCGCCGTCTGCCACGCCAGTTCGTGCTCAAGGCCAACCACGGTAGCGGTTATAACCGGCTGGTGTTTGATAAGGAACAGGTCAGCTACGCCGAACTCTACGATCAAACCCGGTGCTGGATGCGCGCCAATTTTTATCAGCAAAGCCGTGAGCGGCACTACCGCGATATTGAGCCATGCATCATGGTCGAACGGCTGCTGCTGGAAAACGGCGAGGTGCCGCACGATCTCAAGTTTCACTGCTTCAACCGCGATGGCGTGATTCGCATTTTTATTCAGGTGGATTACCAGCGCTTTGGCGAACACCGGCGGGATGTTTTCGATGAAAACTGGAACCGTACGGAAATTCGCCTTGTCCTGCCTAACGCCGAGCAGCCTCTGGCCGCACCGTCGCAATTGGCGGACATGCTGCGCCTGGCGCGCCTGACGGCGCAGCAGTTTTCCTATCTGCGGGTCGATTTTTATCAGGTGGGGGAGCGGGTCTACTTCGGCGAGCTGACGTTTACGCCCGGCGCAGGTTTATCCCGCCTGATGCCGGAGCGCATCGAGCAGGAATGGGGCGGCTACTTTACCGAGTAACGGAGGGCATGCCGCCGACATTGCTCCATGCCCTCCGTTACCGCAGATAAACGCGATTACCCACCATTATCCTTGAGGTAAGAAATGGATTTCTCAATTGTTATGCCAATTTATAACAGCGCAGGATTTTTACCGAAGACGCTCTCCCGCATTTTTGCCGCCTGTCGGGGATTCGACTACCAGGTGATTCTGGTGGATGACGGCTCGGATGCGATTGATATCGCTCAGGTGCGGCAAATTGCCTGCGCCCACAGTCAGGTAATGCTGCATGAGAAGAAGCAAAAGAGCAATGCGGCGGTATCGCGCAATCTGGGCGTGCGGCTGGCGGAGGCGGAGGTGGTGTTTTTTCTCGACGCCGACGACTACTTCACCACCAACTATATTATCCGCCGTCTGAAATACCACGAAGACGTCAGTATTGACATTATTTTTGGTAATTACGCCGAGGTGAGCGGCGTATCGGTGCGCGACTATACCTTCCAGTATCAGAGCGGCAGCGCCGGGGAAGATTTCCTGTTCCTGGAGATGGGCGACATCCGTTCTTCCACCATCAGCATGCGTAAAAAAAGCGATCGACGCTTTTTGTTTCCCGAATTTCTGTATAAGCACCAGGACTGGGGTTTTCTGGTCAACGCCACCAATCTGGGGGCGCAGATTGCCCACGATGCCGGCGGAGGAGTGTATCTGGACGTTGGCCGCGCCAGTCGGATGAGCACGCGACTGAACCTGGAAGCCAGCGATCTGTTTATCGACGCGTTCCTGTCCTCAAGCGCGCAGCATATCAGCGGCTTCGCCTGCAAACATCTGCTGGCTTCCCTCTACAGCGAGAATCAGCAGGCGTTCAGTTATTACTCTTCGCGCACTCTTCAGCACTCGCTGAGCGGCAAATTCAAACTGATCAAGCTGTACGGCGACTGCCTGACGCGGTTAGGTCTTTTTCCGCTGGGCGGTCGTCTGCTGCGCCATGCCCGCAACGGTTTTCGGAGGTGAAATGACGTCACGCAATATTGCCATTGTTATTGAGAATATCGCCGGGAAAGGCGGAACCGAACGCGTCGCCAGCGGCTTGGCCAATGCGCTGGCTGACAGCGACGACATGCGGGTCACGCTGTTCTCTTTCGGCGGCGAGCGGGCGTTTTTTCCGCTGTCGCAGTCGGTGACGCTGCGCCCGATCGGCAGCCGGGCACCGTGTTGGCCATGGCGGCTGGCGTGGGCGCTGCGGCGCGGGCGTTACGACGCCATCATTGTCGTCTCGATGGGGCGTTTGTCGGTGGTGATGACGCCGTATTTGCGCCTGCTGTGTCCCGATAGCCGGCTGCTGCTCAGTGAACACGTCAGTTTTCAGCAGTATCCGTGGCCGATGCGCTGGCTGAAACTGCTGATTTATGCCTTGGGCGACCGGGTGATTTTGCTGACGCACCGAGATCGGGCGCGGATCGGCCGCTGGATCCGGCAGGATAAATGCCTGGTGATCGAGAACGTTTCGCCGTTTACGCCGCAGCCGCCCGACTGCGGTCAACGGCGCAACGTCGCCTTGGCCATCGGCCGGCTCACCGAACAGAAAGGCTTTGACCGGTTGATTGACGCCTGGCGGCAGATCGCCCGTCAGGCGCCGTCATGGCAGCTGTTGATCGTCGGTGATGGCCCGGCGCGGCCGGCGCTGCAACGGCAGATTGCGCAGGCGGGGTTGGAGCGTCAGGTCTCTTTGCTGCCGGCGACGCCGGACGTGGCGCGCTATTACCGTCAGGCCAGTCTGTATCTGATGACCTCCCGTTACGAGGGGTTGCCGATGGTGCTGATTGAAGCGCTGAGTTTTGGCCTGCCGCTGGTGGCTTATGACTGTCAAACCGGGCCGGCGGAACTGATTGAGTCCGGGGTGAACGGCTATCTGGTGCCGGACGGCGACAGCCTGCAGTTCTGCGAACGGGTGCTGGCGCTGATGGCGGATAACGCACTGCGGCTACGCTTTGCGCACGCTTCGTGGCGGCAGGCGCAGCGCTTTACGCCGGAACGTATTTACCCCTTGTGGCAACGGATTATCACGTGAGGAACATATGGAAAAAGTATCAGTTATTATGCCGGCCTATAACGCAGCGGCATCCGTCAAGGCATCGATTCTGGGCGTGCTCAACCAGAGCTTTACCGACTTTCAGCTGTATGTGATTGACGACGCCTCCACCGATGAGACGGCGGACATTGTGGCGGCGCTGAGGAATGAGCGTGTGACCTATATTCGCAACCCGCGCAACCTGGGGGTGGCGGCCACGCGCAATATCGGTATCGATATGGCCCGCGGCGACTACCTGGCGTTTTGCGACAGCGATGACGTGTGGCTGGGTAACAAGCTGGCGCGGCAGGTGGAGATTTTGCAGTCCGGCCGCTACGACGTGGTGTGCTCGCACTATTACACCTTTGAGCAGGATCTGCATCAGGTGAAGAACTACCGCGGCGCGGCGGAGGTTATCGACTACCCGGCGATGCTCAGGAGCAACCGCATCGGCAACCTGACCGGTATCTACAATCAGCGGCGCACCGGTAAGGTCTATCAGCAGCCGGTGGGGCATGAAGATTACCTGATGTGGCTGGCGGTGCTGGAACGGGCATACAACGGCCTGGCGTACTGCGTGCCGGAACCGCTGGCATTTTACCGGGTTTCCGACCACTCGCTGTCCGGCAATAAGCTGCAGGCGGCGGACTGGCAGTGGAAAATCTACCGTCAGTATCTGGGGCTGTCGTACCAGAAATCTTGTTACCTGTTTTTTGCTTACCTGTTGAATGCGGCGATGAAGCGGCAATGAGCGGTTTGATGCCGGCGATTGCCGCCGCCGCGCTGCTGCAGGGGATGCCGCCGCAGGAGTGTGCGCCGAATCTACTGCAAAACCCCGGTTTCGAACAGGGGCTGCAGGGCTGGCGCGGCGAAGGTGCCGGAGAGGATAGCGCGGCGCACGGCGGCAGGGCCAGCCTGCGCTATCACAATCAGGATGCCGCCCGTTACCACACCTTCAGCCAGACGGTCGCGGCGCAGCCCGGACAGGCTATCGCGTTTGGCGCCTGGCTGAAAGGGCGCGGGCTGCAGGGGGCGCCGCAGGATCGCGGCGCCAGCGTGTATATCCAGAGTTTTGATGCACAGGGGCGTTTTCTGGAGGGGCGCTACCCGACGGGAATCGTCGGCAACAGCGGTTGGCGGCATATCTCGGCCTTGTATCGCGTGCCCCGGCGGGCGGCGCGGGTGACGCTGGGGCTGTATCTGCGCCGTGGCACCACCGGGACGGCGTGGTTCGACGATGCGTATGCCTGCGTGCTGTCGCCGCAGGCGGCGCTCTATCCGGCGGGCGGTCGCACGCTGATTGAAACGCCGCATCCACAGTGGGTGACGGTCAGCAGCGTGCTGCTCGATCGGCAGCGCAAAGTTGTCGACCAGACGAACCAGCGGCGCTATATCGCCGAGCGCTATTGGCTGGGTTATACGCCGCCGCCGTTGCCGCCGGGGGAATATCGCCTGCGTCAGCAGGTGACCGAAGCGCCGACGGGGCGCAGCCGCAGCAGTGAGATCGCACTGGATATCGGTCAGCCGACGCCGACGGTGGCGATTGACAGGCAGGGGTTTACCCGTCGCCGCGGCGAACGGATATTTCCGCTGGGGATTTACACCACCCGCAGCGGCGATGACGATCTGGCGCGTATCGCCGCCGCCGGTTTCAACAGCGTGCTCAATTACCGTTATGGCGTTGGCAAGGACGCCGACGCTTTTTTTCACCGCAGCCGGCGTCACGGGCTGCAGGTTATCTACGCCATCAAAGATCTCTATGCCGGCAGCCGTTTTGCGCCGGCGACGCGCGGCAGCTATGCGGCGTTGGCCGCCGCCCAGATTAACCGGCTGAAAAACCAGCCTAATTTACTGGCCTGGTATATCAATGATGAGCTGGGGCTGGAGTTTCTGCCGCAGATTGCGGCCAGGCACCAGCAGGTGCAGCGGCTTGACCGCCACCACCCGACGTTTCAGGTGCTGAATAAAACCGCCACGCTGGATGACTATTTCAACAGTGCGGATATTTTGGCGACCGATCCCTATCCGGTCGGTTCGGAGCCTCACCTGCGCCGCACCCTGCATGATACGCAGCAAACCGTGCGCGCGGCGCGCGGGGTGAAGGGCGCCTGGATGGTGATTCAGATTATGGATCATGCCGCCTATGATGACCGGCGTTCTGCGCGGGCGCCGACGGAAGATGAAGTCCGCACCCAGGCCTGGCTGGCGCTGATCGGCGGCGCGCGCGGGCTGCTGTTTTATTCCTATAACGACCTGTTTTATCAGCAGCGGCGTGGCCATTTTGACCGCGCGGCGTTTGAGACGCAGTGGCGCGGTATCGCCCGTGTGGCTCGTCAGGTTAACGGTTTCAGCCCTTACTTGCTTACGGGTGACGGTGTAACGCTGAAATTGCCGGGATCCGCAGCGGCGGCGCGAATCTTCGTGCGTGGCGACCGTGCGCTGCTGCTGGTCGCCAATCCGGAGGCGCGCCCGGTGACGCTGCGTCTGCAGTTGCCGGATGGCTGGCGTCATCAGACACGCCGCGAGCTGGAGATACCACTGCCGCCACTGGGCAGCACCCATCGGTGGCTGCATCGCTGAATCCGGTTTGCCGCCGCTGCGGCGCAGGAGTACCCCCAAATAGCCGGCAGCAATGCGCAAGATATGCACCGGCGGCGACGTTTTTAATTTCTTGTTATAAATCAATATCAAATTGAGTTTTCTGGCGTTATCCAAAAGGGGTATTGCCGCGCCTGCCCGCGTTTTTCCCATCATGTTGTGTTGATCGCAATCAATTTGCCGCCGCCATTGCATCAGTAGCCTTGGCCGCAGATTGAGCAATGACGGTCCATCATGATGACCCCAGACCCGAACCCCGGCGCAGGCGCCGGGCAGTGAGGGAAAATAACGATAAGAGCCTTCAGGAGAACTCCGGATGAGCAAATTTTTAGACCGGTTCCGCTATTTTAAACAGCTGGCGGAACCGTTCTCTGGCGAACATGGCCAGACGCTTGACAGCAACCGAGATTGGGAAGACGGCTACCGCAGCCGCTGGCAGCACGACAAAATCGTGCGTTCGACCCACGGCGTCAACTGCACCGGTTCGTGCAGCTGGAAGATCTACGTGAAAAATGGCCTGGTCACCTGGGAAACCCAGCAGACCGACTATCCGCGCACCCGCCCCGACTTGCCGAACCACGAACCGCGCGGCTGCCCGCGCGGCGCCAGCTACTCCTGGTATCTGTACAGCGCCAACCGCCTGAAATATCCGCTGATGCGCAAACGCCTGCTGAAACTGTGGCGTGAAGCCAAGGCGCAGCACAGCGATCCGGTCGAGGCCTGGGGCGCTATCGTCAGCGATCCGGACAAGGCCAAGAGCTATAAAATCGCCCGCGGCCGCGGCGGCTTTGTGCGTTCCAGCTGGCAGGAGGTGAACGAACTGATTGCCGCCTCCAACGTCTATACCGCAAAAACCTTCGGCCCAGACCGTATTATCGGTTTTTCGCCGATCCCGGCGATGTCGATGGTGTCCTACGCGTCCGGCGCGCGTTACCTGTCGCTGATCGGCGGCACCTGTCTGAGCTTCTACGACTGGTACTGCGATTTACCTCCCGCGTCGCCGATGACCTGGGGTGAGCAGACCGACGTGCCGGAATCCGCCGACTGGTATAACTCCTCCTACATTATCGCCTGGGGTTCCAACGTGCCGCAGACCCGCACGCCGGACGCCCACTTCTTTACCGAGGTGCGCTACAAGGGCACCAAAACCGTGGCGGTGACGCCGGATTACGCCGAAGTGGCGAAACTCTGCGACCAGTGGCTGAATCCGAAGCAGGGCACCGACAGCGCCATGGCGCTTGCGATGGGCCATGTGATGCTGAAAGAGTTTCATCTGGATCGTCAGGTCGGCTATTTCCGCGATTACGTACGCCGCTATACCGATATGCCGATGCTGGTGCTGCTGGAGCCGCGCGACGAGGGTTATTACGCCGCCGGCCGCATGCTGCGCGCCAGCGATCTGGTGGACGCGCTGGGGCAGGACAACAATCCGCAGTGGAAAACCGTCGCGCTGGATGAAAAGAGCGGCCAACTGGTGGCGCCGCAGGGGGCGATCGGTTTCCGCTGGGGCGAGCAGGGTAAATGGAACCTGGAGCAGCGCGCCGGCCAGGCGCAGCAGGAGGTTGAGCTGCAGCTGAGCCTGCTGGGGTCACACGATGAGGTGGCCGAGGTCGGTTTCCCGTATTTTGGCGGCGCGGAAAGCGAACACTTCAACAGCGTGGCGCTGGAGCAGGTGCTGCGCCATAAGCTGCCGGTGAAACGTCTGCAGCTGGCGGACGGCAGCGAGGCGCTGGTGGCCAGCGTCTACGATCTGACGCTGGCGAACTACGGCCTCGATCGCGGGCTGGACGACGCCAACTGCGCCGCCGGCTATGACGACATCAAGGCCTATTCCCCTGCGTGGGCGGAGCAGATTACCGGCGTTTCCCGCCATCACATCATCCGCATCGCGCGCGAATTTGCCGAGAACGCCGAGAAAACCCACGGTCGTTCCATGATCATCGTCGGTGCCGGTATGAACCACTGGTATCACATGGATATGAACTACCGCGGTCTGATCAATATGCTGATCTTCTGCGGCTGCGTCGGCCAGAGCGGCGGCGGCTGGGCGCACTACGTCGGCCAGGAGAAGCTGCGGCCGCAGACCGGCTGGCTGCCGCTGGCCTTCGGCCTCGACTGGCAGCGACCGCCGCGCCAGATGAACGGCACCTCATTCTTCTACAACCACTCCAGCCAGTGGCGTTATGAAACCGTCGCTACCGAGGAACTGCTGTCGCCGCTGGCGGATAAATCCCGCTTCAGCGGCAGCCTGATCGATCTCAACGTGCGCGCCGAACGTATGGGCTGGTTGCCGTCCGCGCCACAGTTGAACACCAACCCGTTGCGGATTGCGGCGCAGGCGGCCGCGGCCGGACAATCGCCGTTGGATTACACCGTCGACAGCCTGAAGCAGGGGGCGCTGCGTTTTGCCGCCGAGCAACCGGACAACCCGCAGAACTTCCCGCGCAACCTGTTCGTCTGGCGCTCCAATCTGCTGGGATCCTCCGGTAAAGGCCATGAATACCTGCTGAAGTACCTGCTGGGGACGGAAAACGGTATTCAGGGCAAGGATTTGGGACAGCAGGGCGGCGTTAAAGCGCAGGACGTGGAGTGGCAGGATCAGGGCGGCGAAGGCAAGCTGGATCTGGTGGTGACGCTCGATTTCCGCATGTCCAGCACCTGCCTCTATTCCGATATCGTGCTGCCGACCGCCACCTGGTATGAAAAAGACGACATGAATACCTCGGATATGCATCCGTTTATTCATCCGCTGTCGGCGGCGGTCGATCCGGCCTGGGAGTCGAAGAGCGACTGGGAAATTTACAAGGGCATCGCCAAGGCCTTCTCTGAGGTGTGCGTCGGCCACCTGGGGCAGGAAACCGACGTGGTGACGCTGCCGATCCAGCATGACTCCGCCGCCGAGCTGGCGCAGCCGCTGGGCGTACAGGACTGGAAAAAAGGCGAATGCGACCTTATTCCGGGCAAAACCGCGCCGCACATCATGGTGGTTGAGCGTGACTATCCGGCTACCTATGAGCGCTTTACCTCGCTAGGCCCGCTGCTGGACAAGCTCGGCAACGGCGGTAAGGGCATCAGCTGGAACACCCAGACGGAGATCGATTTCCTGAAACAGCTGAACTACGTGAAGACCGACGGCCCGGCGGCCGGCCGGCCGAAGATCGATAGTGCGATTGACGCGGCGGAAGTGATTTTGTCGCTGGCGCCGGAGACCAACGGCCAGGTGGCGGTAAAAGCCTGGCAGGCGCTCAGCAACGTCACCGGCCGGGATCACACGCATCTGGCGCTGAACAAGGAAGATGAAAAGATTCGCTTCCGTGATATTCAGGCCCAGCCGCGCAAGATTATCTCCAGCCCGACCTGGTCCGGTCTGGAAGACGAGCACGTCTCCTACAACGCCTGCTACACCAACGTGCATGAGCTGATCCCGTGGCGCACCCTCAGCGGCCGTCAGCAGCTTTATCAGGATCACGAGTGGATGCGCGCCTTTGGCGAGAGCCTGTTGGTCTACCGTCCGCCGATCGACACCCGCGCCGCGCAGCCGCTGCTTAACCGGCAGCCGAACGGCAATAAAGAGAAGGCGCTGAATTTCCTGACGCCGCACCAGAAATGGGGTATCCACTCCACCTACAGCGACAACCTGCTGATGCTGACGCTGTCGCGCGGCGGGCCGATCGTCTGGATGAGCGAGGAGGACGCCGCCGATCTGGGCATTGCCGATAACGACTGGATTGAGGCGTTCAACGCCAACGGCGCGCTGACCGCCCGTGCGGTGGTCAGCCAGCGCATTCCGGCCGGTATGACCATGATGTACCACGCGCAGGAGCGCATCGTTAATATTCCGGGGTCAGAGATCACCAGCCAGCGCGGCGGTATCCACAACTCGGTCACCCGCGTCTGCCCGAAACCGACGCATATGATCGGCGGCTATGCGCAGCTGAGCTATGGCTTTAACTACTACGGCACCGTCGGCTCCAACCGCGATGAGTTTGTGGTAGTGCGCAAGATGAACCGTATCGATTGGTTGGATGGCGAAGGTAACGACGACACCCAGGGCAGCCAGCAGGAGAAAGCCAAATGAAAATTCGTTCGCAAGTCGGCATGGTGCTGAATCTGGACAAATGCATCGGTTGTCATACCTGTTCGGTCACCTGTAAGAACGTCTGGACCAGCCGCGAAGGTATGGAATACGCGTGGTTCAACAACGTGGAAAGTAAGCCGGGCGTCGGCTATCCGCACGCCTGGGAAGATCAGGACAAATGGAAAGGCGGCTGGATCCGCAAAATCAACGGCAAACTGGAGCCGCGCATGGGCAGCCGCGTCGGCGTGCTGTCGAAGATTTTCGCCAACCCGCACGTGCCGGCGCTGGATGATTACTACGAACCGTTTGATTACGACTACCAGCATCTGCATACCGCGCCGCAGGGCAAGCAGCAGCCGATCGCCCGGCCGCGCTCGTTGATCACCGGCCAGCGCATGAAGAAGATCGAGAACGGCCCGAACTGGGAAGAGATCCTCGGCGGCGAGTTTGAAAAGCGCTCGCAGGATAAAAACTTCGCCAATATGCAAAAGGCGATGTACGGCCAGTTTGAAAACACCTTCATGATGTATCTGCCGCGCCTGTGCGAGCACTGTCTGAATCCGGCGTGCGTGGCGACCTGCCCGAGCGGTGCTATCTATAAGCGCGGCGAAGACGGCATTGTGCTGATTGACCAGGACAAGTGCCGCGGCTGGCGCATGTGTCTGACCGGCTGCCCGTACAAGAAAATCTACTTTAACTGGAAAAGCGGCAAGTCGGAGAAATGTATTTTCTGCTACCCGCGCATCGAGGCCGGCCAGCCGACCGTCTGTTCGGAAACCTGCGTCGGGCGTATCCGCTACCTGGGCGTGCTGCTGTATGACGCCGACCGTATCGAACAGGCGGCGGCGACGGAAAATGAGCAGGATCTGTATCAGAGCCAGCTGGATATATTCCTCGACCCGCACGATCCGGCGGTGATTGCCCAGGCGCTGGCGGACGGCGTGCCGCAGAGCGTGATCGACGCCGCGCAGCAGTCGCCGGTGTACAAAATGGCGATGGACTGGAAGCTGGCGCTGCCGCTGCACCCGGAATACCGCACCTTACCGATGGTGTGGTACGTGCCGCCGTTATCGCCGATTCAGTCGGCGGCGGATGCCGGCGAGCTGGCGCACAACGGCGTACTGCCGGACGTCGACAGCCTGCGTATCCCGGTGCAGTACCTGGCGAACCTGCTGACCGCCGGCGATACCGCGCCGGTGCTGCTGGCGCTGAAGCGTATGCTGGCGATGCGCCACTACAAGCGCGCCGAAAGCGTGGACGGCGTGGTGGACACCAGCGCGCTGGAACAGGTGGGCCTGAGCGAAGCGCAGGCGCAGGAAATGTACCGCTATCTGGCGATCGCCAACTACGAAGACCGCTTTGTGGTGCCGTCCAGCCATCGTGAGCTGGCGCGCGAGGCCTTCCCGGAAAGCAAAGGCTGCGGCTTCAGCTTCGGCGACGGCTGCCACGGCAGCGACGGTAAGTTCAACCTGTTCAACAGCCGCCGTATCGATGCGATTGACGTGTCGCAGAAAACTGCGCGTCCGGAGGATGCCTCATGATGACATTACGGATTATCGCCCGCCTGCTGGACTATCCCGATCAGGCGTTGTGGGATCATCAGGATGAGCTGCTGGCGGCGCTGGAGCCGGCCTGCGAGCTGGATCTGCACTACAGCGCGCTGCTGATGCAGTTTATCCGCGAGTTGTGCGCCCGCCCGCTGCTGGACACGCAGGCCGACTATTGCGAGCTGTTTGACCGCGGCCGCGCCACCTCGCTGCTGCTGTTTGAGCATGTGCACGGCGAATCGCGCGACCGCGGGCAGGCGATGGTCGACCTGATGGCGCAGTATCGCGCCGACGGGTTGCAGATCGACAGCCGCGAACTGCCGGATTTTCTGCCGCTGTATCTGGAGTATCTCGCCAGCCGCAGCCATGAGGCGGCGCGCGAGGGGTTGCAGGACATCGCGCCGATTCTGGCGCTGCTGGGCGCACGCCTGCATCAGCGCAGCAGCGCATACGGCGTGCTGTTCGACATTCTGCTGGCGCTGTCCGGCAGCGATATTCAGGCGCAGGCGCTGCAGCAGCAGGTGGCCGCAGAGGCGCGCGATGATACGCCGCAGGCGTTGGATGCGGTATGGGAAGAGGAACAGATTAAGTTTCTCGGCGAACCGCAGGGCTGCGCTTCCGCGCAGCAAACCGCACACCAGCGGCGCTTCGCCGGTGCGGTGGCGCCGCAGTATCTCGATCTGTCGGATGCGTTAACCGGAACCAAAGGACGCTAATCATGCAATTTCTCAATCAGTTTTTCTTCGATATTTATCCGTATCTGGCGGGGACGATTTTTCTGGTCGGCAGTTGGCTGCGCTACGATTACGGCCAGTACAGCTGGCGCGCCGGCTCCAGCCAGATGCTGGATAAAAAGGGGATGCGGCTGGCCTCCAACCTGTTTCACATCGGCATCCTGGGAATTTTCTTCGGCCACCTGTTCGGCATGTTGACGCCGCACTGGATGTATCAGGCATTTTTGCCGATCGACGTGAAGCAGAAGCTGGCGATGATCGCCGGCGGCATCTGCGGCCTGATGACGTTGGTGGGCGGCGCGCTGCTGCTGAAGCGGCGTCTGACCAACCCGCGGGTGCGGGCAACCAGCAGCGTCGCCGATATTCTGATCCTGACGCTGCTGGTGGTGCAGGTCTGTCTGGGGCTGCTGACCATTCCGTTCTCCGCCCAGCATATGGACGGCAGCGAGATGATGAAGCTGGTGGGCTGGGCGCAGGCGGTGGTGACCTTCCAGGGCGGCGCGTCGCAGCACCTTGACGGCGTGGCGCTGATCTTCCGCCTGCATATGGTGCTGGGGATGACGCTGTTCGTGCTGTTCCCGTTCTGCCGTCTGGTGCATATCTGGAGCGCGCCGGTCGAGTATCTGACCCGCCGTTATCAGTTGGTGCGCAGCCGTCGTTAATCCTGCCATCCGCGCTGTCTGCCAGCGCGGATTTTTTTCCCTTTGCTGTTTCCCGATGATTTTCCGAGAAAAACCTGTCGCTTCTGCGAAGCGTTACGCAGTTCACTAATTGAACAGCGACGTCAATGGCGTTACAGTCTTCCCACCTTAGCCAAGGCCACAGGAGGTGGAATATGCGTCGTTTGCCGTTACTGGTTTCCAATGAGATTGATGACAGTTTAAACGCCATGGCCGCACGTCATGGATTAGCCAAAACCGAGGTGATTGTGAAAGCCTTTTCGTTACTGGCGCTTGCCGACCATCATTGGTTAAGGCAGGACGGCACCACGCTTGCCGTGGTGCGCGACACCGACGGCGGTGAACTGGAAGTGATCGGCAAGGTGCAGGGGCTGTTTTAATGTGTGCGCAACGGCGGGAGAAGCTGGTGGACGTCGGCGCGCTGTACCTTGACGCCACGGCGACATTTGACGAAATGGAGCGGTTGCGCCTGGCTAGGCAAGTATTGAGCGGTCTGTTTGTGATTAGCGCCGGCGTATTTGCCGCCCATGCCTACTGGGATGACAACCAGCCGCTGCGGCAGATGTTCGAACTGCTGAAAATCGGCGCATTGCCGTTGGTGACGCTGGTGGTGTCGTTTTACTTTCCGAACGGCGCCGCCGGTAAATAGTGCCGGCGGCGCGGGAGATGATGGCGGGGGTCAGTGCGACTTCATCCCCGCTGCGGTCATCAGCATGCGGAAAATCGTCGCCACCACAAACAGCCCCAGCACGCTGGCGCTCCAGATGATCACCAGCCAGCCGACGCGTTTCCACCAAGGGGCGGCGTCTTTCTCTTTCATCGTCGCCTCCTTCATCAGTGGTAACCCTGCTCATGGCTCACCTTGCCGCGGAATACGTAGTAGCTCCAGAAGGTGTAGACCAGAATAATCGGGATGATGAACAGCGCGCCTACCAGCATAAAGCCCTGGCTCTGCATCGGCGATGCCGCTTCCCACAGGCTGATGGACGGCGGGATCAGCAGCGGCCAGATGCTGATGCCCAGCCCGCTCAGGCCAAGGAACACCAGCAACAGCGTCAGCAGAAACGGCGAGTAGTGCGCGTCGTGATTCACCCCGCGCCAGATGCCCCAGGCGCTCAGCAGCACCAGAATCGGCACCGGCAGCAGCCAGAACAGGTTCGGCAGGCTGAACCAGCGGTCGGCGATTTCCGGATGCGCCAGCGGTGTCCAGATGCTTACCAGCGCCAGAATCACCAGCAGGGCCAGCAGCAGCGGCGTCGCCAGGCGGTACATACGCGCCTGCAGTTCGCCGGCGGTTCTCATCACCAGCCAGGTACAGCCGAGCAGGGCGTAAGCCGCCACCAGTCCCAGGCCGCAGAACAGCGCGAACGGCGTCAGCCAGTCGAGCGGGCCGCCGGCATAGGCGCGGTTCTCAACCGGGAAGCCGTTCAGAATGGCGCCGACCACGATACCCTGACAGAAGGTGGCGAGCAGCGAGCCGCCAATAAAGGCCTTATCCCAGATATGACGCTTGTCGGCGGTGGCCTTGAAGCGGAATTCAAACGCCACACCGCGGAAAATCAGGCCGATCAGCATCAGCGTCAGTGGAATGGCCAGCGCGTCGAGGATCACCGAATAGGCCAGCGGGAAGGCGCCGTACAGCGCGGCGCCCCCCAGCACCAGCCAGGTTTCGTTGCCGTCCCAGACCGGTGCGACGGTGTTCATCATCACGTCGCGGTCTCTGCTGTCTTTGACCCATGGAAACAGGATGCCGATGCCCAGATCGAAACCGTCCATCACCACGTACATCATGGTGCTGAACACGATAATCAAAAACCAGATAAGCGGAAGATCGATACCCATGTTCAACTCCTGTCGTCCAGATGCTCTTTGACCGCGGAAAGCGGACGCGCCGGCCGGCCTTCGGTGTCGTCCGGCTGCTCGCCTTCATGCGGCTGCGGCCCTTTGCGGATTAGCCGCATCATATAGGCGTAGCCGACGCCGAACACCGAGCAGTACACCACGATAAACGCCAGCAGGCTGATGCTCATATGCAGTTCCCCGTGGGCGGAAACCGCGTCCTTGGTGCGCAGCAGGCCATAGACCACCCACGGCTGACGGCCTATTTCGGTGGTGAACCAGCCCGCCAGCAGGGCGATCAGCCCCGAAGGCCCCATCCACAGCACGAAGTAGAGGAAGGGCTTCGAGTGGTACAGGCCGCCGCGCCAGCGCAGCCACAGGCTCCAGACGCCGGCCAGAATCATCAGCAGGCCCATGGCCACCATGACGCGGAAACTCCAGAATACGATGGTGGAATTGGGGCGATCTTCCGGCGGGAAGGACTTCAGCGCCGGGATTTGCTCCGTCAGGCTATGGGTCAGGATCAGGCTGCCGAGGTAGGGAATTTCCAGCTTAAAGCGCGTCTCTTCCCGCTCCATATCCGGCCAGCCGAACAGGATCAGCGGCGTGGCTTCACCGGCGACGTTCTCCCAGTGTCCCTCGATGGCGGCGATTTTGGCCGGCTGGTGTTTAAGGGTATTCAGACCGTGCGCATCGCCGATAAACGCCTGAATAGGGGCGACGATCAGCGCCATCCACATCGCCATCGACAGCATGGTGCGCATTGCCGGCGTATCTCGTCCGCGCAGCAGGTGCCAGGCGGCGGAGGCGCCAACAAAGAAGGCGGAAGCCAGGAACGCCGCGGTGGACATATGCAGCAGCCGGTAGGGGAATGACGGGTTGAAAATCACCTTCAGCCACTCCACCGGCACCACCTGGCCGTTGATGATTTCATGGCCCTGCGGCGTTTGCATCCAGCTGTTCGACGCCAGGATCCAGAAGGTGGAAATCAGCGTGCCGAGCGCCACCATACAGGTGGCGAAGAAGTGCAAGCCAGGGCCGACGCGATTCCAGCCGAACAGCATGACCCCCAGGAAACCGGCCTCAAGGAAGAATGCGGTGAGCACTTCATAGGTGAGCAACGGTCCGGTGATATTGCCGGCAAATTCGGAGAAAAAGCTCCAGTTGGTGCCGAACTGGTAGGCCATCACCAAACCGGAGACCACCCCCATGCCAAAGTTGACGGCAAAAATTTTCGACCAGAAATGATAGAGCTGCCGATAAGTGTCGTCCTGTGTCTTCAGCCATAAACCTTCCAACACTGCCAGATAGCTGGCTAGCCCAATGGTGATTGCGGGGAACAAAATATGGAAGGATACGGTGAAGGCGAACTGTATTCTGGCAAGCTCGAGTGCATCAAGACCCAGCATAGCGCCCCCTAGGGTTGTACATAACATGACCTCTTCAGTATAGACGTGTTTTTTTCAATGACCTCCCGGCGAGAAACCGCGTTCGGATGGCCGTCTGGCGGCGGAAAAATCACCCGTAAATCATCGCCGGAAAGCAAAGAAAACTTGGTGGTCAGTTAAACACGGAGTACATTGACTATAATAGTGACAGTTATTTTACTTTTACCTATAACAGTTTCTTTTGGCGCATTTATGACACGATATGAACAATTGGCGCAGCAAATCCGCGAACAGATCCAAAACCGGGTGTGGCGCGCCGGCGATAAATTGCCTTCTCTGCGGGAAAGCGGCAGGCGTGCGGGACTCAGCCTGATGACGGTGGTGCAATCCTACCAACTGCTGGAAAGCCAGGGCTGGATCGTGGCGCGCCCGCAGTCCGGCTATTACGTGGCCGCCCGGCCGCAGCCGTTGCCGCAGGCGACGCACGGCGAAAAGCTGCTGCTGAGCGAGCAGGTGGATATCAACGCCTTTATTTTCGACGTGTTGCAGGCCTGCAAGGATCCGCAGATTGTGCCATTCGGTTCGGCGTTTCCGGATGCGACGCTGTTTACCCAGCCGAAACTGGCGCGGGCGCTCAGCAGCGTGGCGCGCAAGTTCACGCCGCACAGTTCGCTGGTTAACCTGCCGCCGGGCAATGATGCGCTGCGGCGCAATATTGCGCAGCGCTATGCGTTAAGCGGCATGCAGGTGGCGCCGGATGAAATTGTCATTACCGCCGGCGCGATGGAGTCGCTCAGCCTTAGCCTGCAGGCCGTCACACAACCCGGCGACTATGTGGCCATTGAGTCGCCGGCTTTTTACGGCGCGCTACAGGCGCTGGAGCGGCTGCGGCTGAAAGCGGTGGCGATACCGACCCATCCGCAGCACGGTATTGAACTGGAGCCGTTGGAGCAGGCGCTGACGCAGTATCCGATCAAGGCCTGCTGGCTGATGACCCATTTCCAGAACCCGCAGGGCGCCACGATGCCGGAGGTCAATAAACAGCGGCTGGTGACTCTGCTGCGGCAGCGGCAGATCGCGCTGATTGAGGATGATGTCTACGGCGAGCTCTATTTCGGCGCTGAACGGCCGCTGCCGGCCAAGGCGCTGGACACGGACGGACTGGTGCTGCACTGCTCGTCCTTTTCCAAGTGTCTGGCGCCGGGGTTTCGCGTCGGCTGGGTCGCCGCCGGCCGGCATGCCGCACAGATCCAGCGTCTGCAACTGATGAGCACCGTATCCGCCAGCGTACCGATGCAGATGGCGATCGCCGATTACCTGCTGCACGGCGGTTATGACACGCATTTGCGGCGTTTACGTCGCCTGCTGGCGCAGCGGCAAAGCGCGATGCGTCAGGCGATTGCGCATTATTTTCCCCCGACGGTCAACGTCAGCCAGCCGGACGGCGGCTATTTTTTATGGCTGGAGCTGGCGCCGGGCCTGTCGGCGATGGCGCTGTACCAGCGCGCGCTGGCGCAGGGCATCAGTATTGCGCCCGGCCGTATGTTTACGACCGGCGACCATTTCAACCACTGTTTCCGCCTGAACGCTTCGTTTGAGTGGAGTGACCGGCTGGAGGCGGCGATCCGCACCCTCGGCGAGCTGATCCGCCAGCTGTCGCCAGAATCCTAGGGAATTTCCCCCCATATTGCTGGGGCAAAATAGAGCATTTGCACCGTAATGGCGCATGGCCGGGCGGCCGAAATTCGTTAGGCCGCTTATTTTTTGCGAGCGCGATCAGAAAAAACAAAACTTTTTGCTAATGAATAGTATTTCGTTGCCTATGGCGTTTTCAGGCTGCGTTTTTACATTTATGCAGTACAAATGCATAAAACTTGCATACATATGCAATATAAGCCGTTGTTTTAACGAAAAAAAATGAGAAATACCTCCCAAATCAGCTATTGGCACGATAACTGCTCTACACTCTTTATCAGACGGCATGTATTTTAACTGTCCGTTAACATTAATGGCCCGTTGCTGGCTGAGCTACACGACAGATATAGTAAAAAACCGCCTTTATGTAACAGATTTGTATCTCAAACGCCGGTGAAAGAGAGCATTATCATCGCCAGGCGCCATCAGATTCCGAGCGGTTTTTTGTATTGTTGTATCGCTTTACCGTGCAGAAACGGCCCTTCGGCTCAAAAATCTGTTTTTCGCTTACGTCATGAGGTCACTATGGAACAGCCAATCGCAGTTACCCGCCAGTCTTTCGACGACTGGATGATCCCGGTTTATGCTCCCGCCGATTTTATTCTGGTGCGCGGCGAGGGTTCCCGCGTCTGGGATCAGCAGGGTAAAGAGTATATCGACTTTGCCGGCGGTATTGCGGTGAACGCGCTGGGGCATGCGCATCCGGTGGTGAAGGCGGCGCTGGTGGAGCAGGCCGGCAAACTGTGGCACCTGGGCAACGGTTATACCAACGAGCCGGTGCTGCGCTTGGCGAAGATGCTGATTGACGCCACTTTCGCCGACAAAGTCTTTTTCTGTAACTCCGGCGCGGAAGCTAACGAAGCGGCGCTGAAGCTGGCGCGCAAATATGCGCTGGATAAGTTCGGCGCCGAGAAAAACCAGATTGTGGCCTTCAACAATGCCTTCCACGGCCGCACGCTGTTTACCGTTTCCGCCGGCGGGCAGCCGAAGTATTCGCAGGACTTCGCGCCGCTGCCGGGCGGCATCACCCATACGCCGTATAACGATCTGGCCGCGGCGGCGGAAATGATTAACGACCGCACCTGCGCGGTGATCGTCGAGCCGATTCAGGGGGAAGGCGGCGTGCTGCCGGCCGACGGTGAATTCCTGCAGGGGCTGCGCGAGCTGTGCGATCGCCACAACGCGCTGCTGATTTTCGATGAGGTGCAAACCGGTATGGGCCGCACCGGCGATCTGTACGCCTATACGCAGTACGGCGTGGTACCGGATGTGCTGACCACCGCCAAAGCGCTGGGCGGCGGCTTCCCGATCGGCGCGATGCTGACCACCGATGCGCTGGCGACAACCCTCGGCGTCGGCACGCACGGCACCACCTACGGCGGTAACCCGCTGGCGACGGCGGTGGCCGGTGCGGTGTTCTCGCTGATCAATACGCCGGAAGTGCTGAACGGGGTGAAGCAGCGCCATCTGTGGTTTATCGAGGAGCTGAATAAAATTAATCAGCAGTACCCGATTTTCTCTGAAATCCGCGGCGGCGGCCTGCTGATTGGCTGCGTGCTGAAGCCGGACTATGCCGGCAAAGCTAAACAAATTACCCAGTATGCCAATGAAGAAGGGGTGATCGCGCTGATCGCCGGGCCGAATGTGGTGCGCTTCACGCCGTCATTGGTGATCCCGGAAGCGGACGTACGCGAAGGTCTGGCGCGCTTTGCGCGAGCGGTAGCACGTATTTGCAGCTAATTTCTCGGCGGCGTCGTCAGCGGCGCCGCCGAATGACGTAGAGGTTCGCATTATGATGATTATTCGCCCCATTGAGCGTCGTGATTTGTCAGATCTGCTGACGCTGGCCGGTAAATCCGGTATTGGCCTCACCTCTTTGCCGCAAAATGAAGATACCTTGTCGGCACGCATTGAGCGGGCGCTGAAAACCTGGCAAGGCGAACTTCCCCCCGGTGAACAGTGCTATCTGTTTGTGCTGGAAGACAGCGAGCGCCAGCAGGTGGTGGGCGTCAGCGCCATTGAGGTCGCAGTGGGACTGACGGAGCCGTGGTACAGCTTCCGGGTTGGCTCACAGGTGCATGCCTCCAAGCCGCTGGGCGTCTACAAAACGGTGCCGACGCTGTTTCTCAGCAATGACCACACCGGCCATTCCGAACTCTGCACGCTGTTCCTCGATCCGGACTACCGTCACGGTGAAAACGGCAAATTATTGTCTAAAGTGCGTTTCTTGTTTATCGCCGCTTTCCGCGAGCGCTTCGCGCGCAAACTGATTGCCGAAATGCGCGGTTTTTCCGATGAAGACGGCCGTTCGCCGTTTTGGGAAAACGTCGGCAGCCACTTCTTTTCGATTGAGTTCGCCGAGGCGGACTATCTGAGCGGCACCGGCCAGAAAGCGTTTATCGCCGAGCTGATGCCGAAGCACCCGCTATACGTTGATTTTTTGTCGCAGGATGCGCAGCAGGTGATTGGCGAAGTGCATCCGCACACCGTGCCGGCGCGCCGTTTACTGGAGGCCGAAGGCCTGCGCTATCAGGGTTATGTCGATATCTTCGACGGCGGCCCGACGCTGGAAGCGGAAATCGACGATATCCGCGCGGTGAAACACAGCCGGCTGGTAAAAGTGGTGCTGGATGAGAAGCCGATGCGCGCCGATGCGCCGCTGCTGCTGGTGGCCAACGAAAACTATCAATACTATCGTGCGCTGCTGGTCGCGGCCGATCTGTATGACGACCGTCTGCACATGAACGCCGCCACCGCTGCGGCGCTCGGCGTGGAGCAGGGCAGCCCGGTGCGCGTGGTGGCCCTTTTTACACAGGAGAAAGTTTAATGTCACATGCGGCACAGTTAATTAATGGCGTCTGGCGCCCGGGACACGGCGCGGCGTTCAGTAAAACCGACCCGGTTGATAATCAACCGTTGTGGCAGGCCAACGGCGCCGATGCCGGCGACGTGGATGCCGCCTGCGAAGCGGCGCGCAGCGCGTTTCCTGCCTGGGCGCGCACGCCGTTTGCCGAACGCGAGCGGCTGGTGAAGCGCTTCGCTGCGCTGCTGGAAGAACATAAGGCGCAGCTGGCGGAAACCATCAGCCGTGAAACCGGAAAACCACGCTGGGAAACGCTGACCGAAGTACAGGCGATGATCGGCAAGGTGGGCATTTCCTTGCAGGCTTACCAGGCCCGCACCGGCGAAAGCCGCAGCGAAATGGCTGACGGCGCGGCGACGCTGCGTCACCGTCCGCACGGAGTGTTGGCGGTGTTCGGCCCTTACAACTTCCCGGGGCACCTGCCTAACGGCCATATTGTTCCGGCGCTGCTGGCGGGTAACAGCGTGGTGTTCAAGCCCAGCGAGCTGACGCCGTTAACGGCGGAGGTGACGCTGAAGCTGTGGCTGCAGGCCGGGCTGCCGGACGGGGTGATCAACCTGGTGCAGGGCGGGCGGGAAACCGGTGAAGCGCTGGCGGCCAACCCGCAGATTGACGGCCTGTTATTTACCGGCAGCGCAGGCACCGGTTACCAGCTGCATCGCCAGCTGGCGGGGCAACCGGAGAAGATTCTGGCGCTGGAAATGGGCGGCAATAACGCGCTGATCGTGGAAGAGATCGACGATTGCGATGCCGCGGTTAATCTGGCTATCCAGTCGGCGTTCATCTCCGCCGGACAGCGTTGCACCTGCGCACGGCGTATTCTGGTGAAACGCGGCGCGCAGGGCGATGCTTTTATCGAGCGTCTGGTGCAGGTAGCGGCCGCGCTGCGCGTCGGCCGCTGGGACGCCGAACCGCAGCCGTTTATGGGCGGGGTGATCTCTTCGCCGGCGGCAGAGAAAATGCTGGCGGCGCAGCACCACCTGCTGTCGCTCGGCGGCAAGGCGCTGCTGACCATGCAGCGGCTGGAAAGCGGCAGCGCGCTGCTCAGCCCGGGAATCATCGATGTCAGCGAGGTGCCGGCTCTGCCGGACGAGGAGTACTTCGGGCCGCTGACCACCATTATTCGCTATGACGACTTCGACCAGGCGCTACGCATCGCCAATCAGACGCGTTACGGCCTGTCGGTGGGACTGATCTCGCCGCAGCGCGCCCAGTTTGAGCAACTGCTGCTGGAAGCGCGCGCCGGTATCGTCAACTGGAATAAACCGTTGACCGGCGCATCCAGCGCCGCGCCGTTCGGCGGGGTTGGCGCGTCGGGCAACCATCGCCCCAGCGCTTACTACGCGGCGGACTATTGCGCCTGGCCGATGGCGTCGTTGGAAAGCGAAACCTTGCAGATGCCGGCCAGTTTGTCCCCTGGCGTGTCCTTTAATTAATCGCGAAAGGGGCCGGCTGATTGCCGGCCCTGGGAGAGCCGTATGGCGGGATATGAGGTCAATTTCGACGGATTGGTGGGGCTGAGTCACCATTATGCCGGACTGTCGTTTGGTAATGAGGCATCTACGCAGCATCAGAACAGCGTTTCCAATCCCAAACTGGCGGCCAAACAGGGGCTGCTGAAAATGAAGGCGCTGGCCGATCTCGGTTTTCAGCAGGGCGTGCTGCCGCCGCAGGAGCGTCCGCATTTACCGACGCTGCGGCGTTTGGGGTTCAGCGGCAGCGATGAAGCGGTGCTGGCGCAGGCGCAGCGCACTTCACCGCGTCTGCTGTCGGCGGTAGGTTCAGCCTCGTCGATGTGGACCGCCAATGCGGCCACCGTATCACCGTCGGCCGACAGCGCCGATGGCAAAGTACATTTCACCCCTGCCAACCTGAATAATAAGTTTCACCGCGCGATTGAGGCGGACACCACGTCCGCCGCGCTGCAGGCGATATTCAGCGACGCGCGCCATTTTGTTCATCACGATCCGCTGCCGCAGGTGGCGCTGTTCGGCGATGAGGGCGCGGCTAACCATAACCGCCTGGGGAGCGACTACCACCGGCGCGGGGTGCAGGTGTTTGTCTATGGCCGGCAGGAGTTTGGCGGCGAATGTGAGCCGACACGCTACCCGGCGCGTCAGACGCGTGAGGCCAGCGAGGCGATTGCCCGTCTGCACCAGTTGGATGAGCAGCATACGGTCTTTATTCAACAGAACCCGGCGGTCATCGATCAGGGCGTGTTCCATAACGATGTGATTGCGGTCAGTAATCAGCAGGTGTTGTTCCATCACCAGCAGGCGTTTTTGCATCAGCGACAGGCGCTGGACGAGCTGCGCCGCAAAATGGCCGATGTCGACAGCGAACTGATGGCGATTGAGGTGCCGACGGCGCGGGTTTCCGTCGCAGACGCGGTGGAAACCTACCTGTTCAACAGCCAGCTGCTGACCAAGCCCGACGGCAAAATGATGATTGTGGTGCCGGAAGAGTCACGTGAGCACGCCGGCGTGTGGAGCTATCTGAATGATATGGTGGCCGGCGCAGGGCCGATCGACCAGATCCAGGTGTTTGCGCTGCGCGAGAGCATGCGCAACGGCGGCGGCCCGGCCTGTCTGCGGCTGCGGGTGGCGCTGAACGAGGAAGAGCTGCGCGCCGTCAATCCGCGGGTGATGATGAGCGATCAACTGTTCGCCACGCTGAATGACTGGGTCGATCGCTATTACCGCGACCGCCTGACGGCCGCCGACCTGGCCGATCCGCAGCTGCTGCGCGAAGGGCGGGAGGCGTTGGATGCGCTGACTTCCATCATGGGATTAGGGTCGATTTATCCCTTCCAGCAGTGAGCCAGATAAATATATTTAAACCGACGGAGGATGCATGTTTGATCTATTGGCCATGACCTTGGCGGGTGAAGTGCCTGCGGCGCAGCAGGGGGAGACGGCGACGCTGCGCTGGCGCTGGTTAGGGGAAGGGCTGCTGGAGATCTGTCCGCAACAGGGCTACCAACAGGCGGTGCTGCTTTCCGCCGGTATTCATGGCAATGAAACCGCGCCGATTGAGCTGCTTAACCAACTGGTCGGCGATGTTTTACGCGGCGTGCGGGCATTGACGGTGCGTTTGTTGGTGGTGCTGGGCAACCCGGCGGCAATGCGCGCCGACCGGCGCTATCTGCATGCCGATATGAACCGCATGTTTGGCGGCCGCTACCGTGATTTTCCGGCCAGCGGCGAAACGGCGCGCGCGCAGCAGCTGGAGCAGCTGGCGACGAACTTTTTTCAGCATGAAACGGCAGAGCGCTTCCATTACGATCTGCATACCGCCATCCGCGAATCACGCCTGCCGCGCTTTGGCATTTTACCGTTCCAGACGCGTAGTTATCATCCGCAGCTGCTGGCCCGACTGGATGCGGCAGAGCTGGACGCGCTGGTGGTTCACCGGGCGCCGGGCGGCACCTTCAGCCACTTTACCAGCGAGCACCTGGCGGCGGCCAGCTGTACGCTGGAGTTAGGCAAGGCGCGTCCGTTCGGACAGAACGATCTGGCGCAGTTTGCCGCCATCAACCGTGCGTTGCAGGGGCTGGTCAGCGGCGAAGCGCCGTCGCCGCGTCAGGGGCCGGCGATCCGCGTTTTCCACGTGGAGCAGTCGCTGATTAAGCGCCAGCAGGACTTTGTGCTGCACCTGAACGATGATACAGCCAACTTTACCGAGCTGGAGCAGGGCCGGCTGATCAGCGAGCAGAGCGGTGAGGCCTATCGGGTGCAACATGCCAAGGAATGGATTTTGTTCCCCAATCCGCAGGTTGCGCTGGGGTTACGGGCCGGTATGCTGCTGACGGAGGTTGAACGCAGTACGCTATTTTAGCCGCCGGTGCGGATGCATAGTTTCTCTTATTAATAAGGCCCGGTTCCGGGCCTTATGATTTTTTGTCATAGACAAAATTTATAACAACAGGCCGATATTACTTGGTGATGGTGATGTATGCCATCATCCCGGAGTTTATTAATCTTAAAATAGTCCATCAGGATTTGTTTTGTTCCGTCTGTTGTCGGCAGGGTTCCTATTATGCGAGTTTTGGCTAAAGAACCGCGCTGAATTAGCAAAGCAAGAAATGTGAATTAAATAACGTTTTTTATTAACGCACTAATAATTTCATTGCGATAGCGTTTGCCGATAAATTGCGCCACCTCTCATTTTTATGCACCAAAAAGGTGCGTCGCACCATTTTGGTTATAACTTATTGTGCAAAAGTATTTATAAATCATATCGTTAAATAAAATCTTTCATTAACATAACGTTACATTAAATCATGCTTTATCCACGTTGTTTTGCGCAAATTTTTATTTTCAGTGAGGATTCATGATGCTAATGTCACATGGCCCCTTATTAGGGGCGTTTATAAGATATTAAATGATAGCTATCACAGCCCAAAGTATAAATTGGGCGTGAGGGGCAGGGTTTAGCTAAATAAACAGGAAAATAATGATGAAACGCAGTGTATTAAGCGCGGCGCTTGCGCTGGGCGCAATGTCCTCATTAGCCAATGCGGCAGAAATCTATAATAAAGACGGGAATAAGCTGGATCTCTACGGCCGGGTCAACGCCAAGCACTACTTTATTCATAACGATGAAAGCGGCGGCGATAAGACCTATGTGCGTTTCGGTTTCAAAGGTGAAACGCAAATTAACGATCGGCTGACGGGGTATGGCCAGTGGGAATACAATGTCCAGGCAAACAACTCGGAGGGCAGCGACGCCAGCAACGGTACTAAAACCCGCTTGGGTTTTGCCGGTTTGCGCTTCGGCCAATACGGCTCTTTTGACTATGGCCGCAACTACGGCGTGGTTTACGACGCGGAATCCTACACCGATATGCTGCCGGAGTTCGGTGGTGATTCCTACAGCTATACCGATAACTTTATGACCGCCCGTTCCACCGGCCTGGCGACTTACCGCAACCGCGATTTCTTTGGCCTGGTTGAGGGACTGAACATTGCGCTGCAGTATCAGGGCAAAAATGAAAGCCGCGAGCTGCGGCGGCAAAACGGCGACGGCTACGGCCTGTCGCTGGACTATCAGGATATCGGCGGCAGCGGCATCGGCTTTGCGGCGGCCTACTCGGATTCCAACCGTACCGGCGATCAGAAACGCGCGAAAATCGGTGAGGGCGACAAGGCCAGCGCCTGGACGACGGCGGTAAAATATGACGCCAACCAGGTGTATCTGGCGGCGATGTATGCTGAAACTCGTAATATGACGCCAATCAGCGTCAACGGTGAGCAGGGCTTTGCCAACAAGACACAGAATATTGAGCTGGTGGCGCAGTACCAGTTTGAGAACGGCCTGCGTCCGTCACTGGCCTATGTGCAGTCGAAAGGCAAGGATATAGAAGGAATAGGGGATGCCGATCTGGTGAAATATTTTGATGTTGGCGCGACCTACTACTTCAACAAAAACATGTACGCCTATGTGGATTATCAGATTAACCAGCTGAGCGATGATAACAAGCTGAAGCTCAGCAACGATGATATCGTGGCGGTCAGCCTGACCTATCACTTCTGACGCCGCGTTTCCGGCTGGTCAGGCAAAGATAAACAGCGGGACTGCGTATTGGCGCAGTCCCGGCATGCTGTCAAAACGTGGCATACTCATTGGCGGGCAGCCAGAAGCCGTCAATAAAGTCCTCCACCGGATAGCAGCCGGCGTGGCGCAGGTTCTGTTCTTTCATTGCCACCAGACACTGCTGTTCGTCACGCAGAATATCCACCATGATATCGGTGCAACCGCCGTCCAGATAGCAGACAAACATCACCAGAGCGTACATCGTTCAGATTCCTCCTCTGCCATTATTCGCGAGGCTGTCACTATTGTGGCACGGTTTTTCTGCTTAATCATTAACCCTAGTGATGATTTAATCATCGGTAGGGCCAATTTCAGATTACTCTAACCGCCTAATCCATTGGGTTTTATTGAAAATTCACCCGGCGATGCTAAGCTTAACGGGTCTTATTGCAATGAACGTGGTGCTTACCGCCTTGCTGCGGCAACGGTGGGGTATCTCTTCCTCAACTCAGGAGTGAATATGGGATTGTTTAACTTCGTTAAAGAAGCAGGCGAAAAACTGTGGGACACAGTGACCGGTAATGCAGACGCGGCCGATCAGAGCGCTAAACTGAAAGAGCACCTTAACAAGAGCGGCCTGCCGGATACCGACAAGGTAGATGTACAGGTGGTTGATGGTAAGGCGGTGGTCAGCGGTGACGGTATTTCGCAGGAACTGAAAGAGAAGATTCTGGTTGCCGTGGGTAACGTGGCCGGCATCAGCGGCGTGGAAGATCACATCACCGTTGCTCAATCTGCGGGTGAAAGCACGTTCTATACCGTGAAAAAAGGCGATACGCTGAGTGCGATCTCGAAAGCGGTCTACGGCGATGCCAACCAGTACAACAAGATTTTTGAAGCCAATAAGCCGATGCTGTCCAGCCCGGACAAAATTTATCCGGGACAGGTGCTGCGTATTCCGCAGTAATCACGCATTGATAAGCCCGATCGTCGGTCGGGCTTTTTTATGTCATTTTTAATTAGTTTTTCTTATTAAAGTTTTGTTTTTATAAAACATGTGAATATTGCGTGCCGGTATCAGGCCGGTCTGGCGGGGATTGTTGACCGTCGGGGGGAAAGTTGGTAGCGTCTGCGGGATTCGGGGTTTGAAGCGGATGTGCAAACGACGGCCTGCGCCAGTGTGCGGCGGGTATCGCTTCAAAAAAACAATAAAATGCTGAAGACAGAACTCGTGAGACAACGGCGTAACACCCCGCAGGATAAAACATACCGCGACACCTTGGGTGACGCACAATTTGCCGTTTTGGTGTTGCTTGTTGCATCGGGCACGCTGATTTTTTTCACTTTGGCGGCCACGTTATGGCTGATGTGATTCTTTTTAACAACGGGAGAGAAAATGGAGCATGAACTCCATAACGAAACCAAACTGATTGCCATTATCGGGCTGCTGGTTTCCGCTTTGCTGGTGGTATCCGTTCTGTTTGGCATGACCTACTTTTCCGATCTAAAACACACCGATGATAAATTGGATGTGAAAGGCTGTTATATCAAAAACCCATAGCTATAATCTGCCGGCCTGCTGAACGTAACATCCCATTACCGCCTGGCTGAACGAGCAGCGTATTATTGACGCGCTTGGAGCAGGGTTATTGGCTGGGTAACCGCTCCGGTGGCACCCATTATTATCGAAATGGCTTTAACCTTATTATAAATGCGGTAATTGGCGGTCTTGCTACGGGCGCTTTAATGTGACGGGACGTTCATTGAGCATGGGTGGCATGTCCGGCGTGAAGCTCCCGCGTTATCCGCTTGCGGCGCTTATGGCCACATCCTGCCGCCCCCGCTGGCTTATTGATATCAGTTATTTTTATATAACCTAATATATATGAACGCCGATTAAAATCGTTGCCGACTGGCTCCATTCAGCCATTGTGATTACAGCAATGAATATCATTTACATCTCTTATTCTTTTTTCGCCTTTTTTATTGATTTATTGTGATCAATGAATCATGTTTGTTAATAAATAGTCTTGTTAAGCTAAATAGTGATCTGAAGCAAGTTATTCTCTGGCATAAACGACTAGGATCTTTCCTAGAAAGACCCGGGTTATCAGCCCTTCAGAAAGAAGTAAGAGAGGTAGTATGAGCCAAATACTCTATCGTGCAAGATTATCCCATGTTGTTGTTGCAACGGCGGTGTTTTGGATCTCACTTGCAGCTATGGTAGTAGCTGCGTTTTATTAAACCAGCAGACAATATAAAAAAACCCGCTGCGGCGGGTTTTTTATATTTATAAATTATTGATAAAGATTTTTATATAACCAACTGGTCGGATGTCGATCTGATTAATCCACCCGGCAGCCGTTTTGTTTCCGGCGAGGCTCAGGCCATTTTTTGATGGATAACGTGCAACGGTGGGTCAATATGCAGATCGACACTGAGATCCTGGCGAAAATCATAGGGTGTAATATTGAAACGCTTACGGAACATGTAGGTAAAGTGGGACTGCGAGCCGAAGCCAAAATCCAGCGCGATATCGAAAATCGAGGCGTTGCTGCTGCGTAGCTGATAAACCGCTCCCGCCAAGCGCCGTTCGCGGATATATTTGCCGAGTGAGATGCCGGTCGCTTCCTTAAACAGTTTTTGCATATGCCACAGGGAGTAGCCCGAGTATTCCGCCAGCTCTTCAAGGTGAATCACACGGCCAAGGTGGGTTTCAACCCATTGACTCAGGGCGCAGACCAACGAGAGGTGATGTTCTTGTATCATCAGTGCATCTGTGTGGGATCGACATACTGCGAGTATACACAACTTGCCGCCGCCGACAAAAAACGCCGCGCAGTGGCCAACCTGCGTCACATAATCCGACCGCTAATGCTTGTCAGTCGATAACGAATACCGCTAATCTGAACCCCAGCCCCGCTGCGCTGATATCAGGTAGCCCGGCCGCATATGCACCAAACAGCAGAAAGTCCACCGTACAACGCAGCGTTGATGGGGTGATTCTATGTTAGCGACCATGATTATTACTCTGGTTGTCATTGTTGGCGTAGCCGTATTTCTAGCGGCGCCGGCGGCGAGAGTGAAGAAAGCGGAAGGCGTGGGAGGTGAGAAACGGTGACGCTCTTTTTGGCCGCGCTCGGGAAAGGGCGCTGAGACTCCATGAAAAAGCCTGGGTATGCGACACCCGGGCTTTTTGTTCTTTGGCCGTCAGACGTTTTTACGTTCGACCGTTTCTTCACCCCAGTACAGCTGGTCGGCGTCGGTTTTGGCGAAGGCCATTTCCAGTGCTTTATCGCTGCCTTCCTCCCAGATCTTTTGCGCCAGCGCCTCATCATTCCCTGCCAGTTCGAAAATCGCTTCGGCAATCTCAACCGAAGTTTCACGCAACGTAGCCCAAGATTTCACGTTGTGGTTCGCCATAACTCATCTCCTGTGTGATGTTGGCTGATGATGCTTACCAGTATAGGTCAAATACGCCGCAGATTTTGATGCCGAATGCGCCGTTTTACTGAAAATTCAGGCTGAAGCGGCTTTGGTGCGGCAAAGCCGCAATCAGCATGATATTCTGTGCGGCGTTTGTTTAAAGAGGAAATGATTATGTCCAATGCGTTAACTCACGATCAGGAAATCGCCTCCGATCTGGTCGCCTGCCAGCTGGTGATTAAGCAGATTCTGGATGTCATTGATGTGATTGCGCCGACCGAGGTGCGTGACAAAATGGCCGGCCAGCTGAAGAGCATTGATTTTTCAACGCATCCGGCGGGCGCCGATCCGGTGACCAAGCGGGCGATTGAAAAAGCCGTTGCCTTGATTGAGCTGAAGTTCAAGCAGGATTAAGCCAGGCCGCCCAGGACAGGCGGCCGGTCGGTGGTGCGCTTAGTCCACCACCGTTTCTATTTTCTTGAACAGCGGGCAGTCGGAAATGCCGATAACCCCGTTGTCGCCGTGTAAATATTGCGCGGTTACCACATTACGCGCGGTGAGATATTTGCACTGTAATCCCAACCCGGCGACGTTTTGTTGACTGCCGATCAGTACCCCATAGCCGGAAAACAGCAGCGCACCGTACAGCACGGCCACCACCACCACCAGTTTGATTAACTTACTCATTCCTACTCCTTGTTAAATAGGCTGCTGTGATATAGCCACGCCGGAGGGCGGGACGCAACCGTAACATTCTTAAATTCATACCGGCAAGGGGAAATCTAAACGGCGAGTTAAACTTCGTTTAACTTTCCTGTGATAGACTGCAGGAAGTCAACTGAGTAACAATGAGGCTGCTAAGTTTGTTGCGAAACAAAATTCTGCTGATCGTTGCGACCGTGCTGGCATGCCTGTTCTTTAATCTGCTTGCCCTCGATAGCTATTGTGATCAAGGTGGAAACTTTGCGTTAGGGATCTGTTCGATAACTCGGATTATTCCTTGGTAAATCCCGCTATAACAGTGCGTACAAGGATGTTTTTGTTCAGCGAGGGAGTGGTAAGATAGCGACTGATATTTAGCTGTAGGTAGGGTTGTATATGTCTGATGCAGGGTTTTCTCCGTCGCTGCTCTCTTTGGGGATTGCGCTGGTCGCGCTGTTGCTGGGATTGTGGGTGTGGTTTTTGGTAAACCGCGCCAGCGTGCGGGCCAACGAACAGGTTCGTCTATTGCAGGAAATCGCCGAGCAGCAACAGCAGCAAACGGCGCTGCTGAAGCAGATAGCGCGCCAGTCGCGCGGTGAATCGGTGTCTGCTGTCGATGACGATTTCGGGCCGGCGATGGAATTCAAAGATGTCATCCCCGAGCGCTAAGGCGCTTCATCTCTGGTGAGAAGGCGGCAGGACACGGTCGGTTATCTCAGTTTCAGTTTTAACCATCAGCCTTCTCACCATCCTCAAAAAAAGTCATCTCCTGATAGGGTTGCCGCCGGCAGGCCGCCAGACGGCTGGCGAGGTCGCCTGCGTGCAGTTCCAGTCGGTGGCCGTCAGGATCGAGAAAATAGAGCGATTCGCCTTCGCTACGGTTACTTTTCCATTCGCGAATGCCGGCCTGACGCAAACGCGCGACGCTGGTAGCAAAATCCGCCTGCGGGACGCTGAAAGCATAATGTGTGTAATCGGGCGAGGGTGACGCTGCGTCGTCCAGCGACAGGCATAGCCAAAGGTCGCCGGCGGCCAGATATGCCCCCTGTCGCCAGCGTGCCAGGGGTTTTAACCCCAACGTGCGTACATAAAAGTGAAAACTGCGTTCAATATCGCGTACCGCGAGCGTCAGGTGGTTCAGTCCGGCGATCATGCCATTTTCTCCAGAGATTCAGTAATAAATACGGCGTAAATCGCCGTTGACGGCCAGTATCGGGCGAAATCCATTAATACAGATAATGTAAATCCTGTATGTCATAAAACTGTCGCATTGCCATCGTAATGTAGCGCCAACCCTACGAAAGATGGATAAAGCTGATGATTAAATGGTACGAAGAAAGTGACGCCGAGGTAAACCGCAGTATTGCATTGATTACCGGAGAAAATCCGGACAAATGGTACCCTTACGGCGGCGTCAAAGGTAAAGACTACTGCAAGAACCCCTCCGATGCCTGGCCGATTATCTGCGCCAACAAAATCAGTCTGAATCCCGCCGAACACTGCGACCAATCGCAGTGGCAGGCGCGTATCTCCACCGCTCACGGAGAATGGCAGGCGGACAGCAGCAGCCCGCTGCGCGCCGCGATGATCTGCTTTCTGCTGAGCCAGCAGCCGGACGACGCGTCTTACTAAAACACAATGTTAATGTTTTCCATAATCTGACAACGGAACTGTCTGTGGCGGAGGCTGTTTATGAAACGCATTATTAAAGGTGATACTAACCTGGCCCATCTGGTGGTTGCCCACGCGGCGATTGACCGTCATGCCGAAAGTTTCGGCCAGCGTCGTCAGGGCTGGCCCTCTACCTACCTTATCAAATATCAGAACGATCGCGTGGCGGTTGAAGTGGTCACGCGTCGTCAATCCTATGTCGCAACGCTGATGATCGGCGCGCGCACGCTGACGAAACTGTGCAGCCTGGTGGGCTGAACAGGTTGTTTGCCATCTTTCCCCGGGTGAAAAACAGCGCCGGAGACAGCACGCTTCCGGCGCTAATCCTTGATGCACTCGGGGTTAAGTGTTAAAAAGCCGCCCGCAGATACAATAATTGATTGGCGAAACGTTGTGCAGTTGCGGCAGGGTTTCTAGCCATATGAGGATAAGATGGGCGGTCAGCATCAGGATACTCCGTTAAAACGCGGTTTAAAAAACAGACACATACAACTTATTGCCCTTGGGGGCGCCATCGGAACCGGCTTATTTCTCGGCATTGCGCAGACCATTAAAATGGCCGGCCCGTCGGTGCTGCTTGGGTACGCCATCGGTGGTTTTATCGCTTTTCTGATTATGCGCCAACTGGGTGAAATGGTGGTGGAGGAGCCGGTTGCCGGCTCGTTCAGTCATTTTGCCTATAAATACTGGGGCGAGTTTGCCGGCTTCCTTTCCGGTTGGAACTACTGGGCGATGTTTATCCTGGTGGGTATGGCGGAACTGACCGCCGTCGGCATCTATATTCAATACTGGTGGCCGGAGATCCCTACCTGGGTATCTGCCGCGGTGTTCTTTGTGCTGATCAATCTTATTAACCTGGTGAACGTGCGCATTTATGGTGAAACGGAGTTTTGGTTCGCCATTATTAAGGTTTCCGCCATCATGGGGATGATTTTCTTTGGCGCCTACCTGCTGGCCAGCGGCACCGGCGGCCCGGAAGCCGGCATCGACAACCTGTGGCAGCAGGGCGGCTTCTTCCCGCACGGGGTGGAAGGGCTGGTGATGGCGATGGCGGTGATCATGTTCTCCTTCGGCGGCCTGGAGATGGTGGGGATTACCGCGGCCGAAGCCGCCGATCCGCGTCGCAGTATTCCCAAGGCCACCAATCAGGTGGTGTACCGTATTTTGATTTTTTATATCGGTTCGCTGACCGTGCTGCTGTCGCTGTATCCGTGGGCGAAAGTGGTGGAGGGCGGTAGCCCGTTCGTGATGATTTTCCACGCGCTGGATAGCAACCTGGTGGCGACGTTGCTGAATGTCGTGGTGCTGACGGCGGCGCTGTCGGTGTATAACAGCGGAGTATACGCCAATAGCCGCATGCTGTTCGGGCTGGCGACGCAGGGGAATGCGCCAAAGGCGCTGACGCGCGTTAATAAGCGCGGCGTGCCGATTCTGTCGATTGGCCTGTCGGCGCTGGTGACCTCGATCGGCGTGCTGATTAACTACGTTATGCCGGGCAAGGCCTTTGAATTACTGATGGCGCTGGTGGTGTCCACGCTGGTGATTAACTGGGTGATGATCTGTCTGGCGCACCTGAAATTCCGTGCGGCAAAAAATCGTCAGGGAGTGATCCCGCACTTCAAGGCTTTGTGGTATCCGTTCGGTAACTATCTGTGTCTGGCGTTTCTGGCGATGATTTTGCTGATCATGTACTGCACTGACAGCATTCGTATTTCCGTACTGCTGATGCCGGTCTGGATAGGGGTGTTGTGGTTAGGCTTTACGCTCACGCGCCGCCGCGCCGCGACCGTCAAGAAAAACGGCACGCGCCGCATGCCATAAGCTTTAAGGGAGGCGCAGCAGGCGCCTCCCGAACGATTTAGCGGCTGCCGGCGGGCATAGTGCGTTTGCCCTGCGGATGACGGCCCGCACCGAACACTTTTCTACACAGCAGGAACAGCGTGGTGATGATATCGATCGCCACGACGCTGGCCATCATCAGCCCCAGAACAAAAAAGCTCATGACGGCGCCGGCCAGCAGCACCAGCGGCGTCGGAACGCGCAGGCGGCGCAGTTTCATGGCGGCATACATTTTCCAATACTGCGCCTGCGCCCGCATCGCGCTGCGAAGGCGCCCCAGACGGCTGCGTGATTGGCGTGATGATGAACGACCCATAACTTCTCCTTTTCTGATTGTCCCGAACAGTAAAACATAAAGTTCTTAAGAGATACTTAACAGGCTCTTGTCGGCCCTGCAAAACTTACAGTGACTCAGACAACGCGATTGGCGAAAAGGTCAGCCTCACCGTATGCTATTTTGCCGGGGCGTCTTAACGTGGCGGAGATTAACAGCAGGAGTCAGCCGTGAAGCGAGCAGCAAACAAGAAAGGGGCGGTTAACCGCTACTATGACGCCGGTAAGGCGCATCATACGCCGCAAGGGTTTCGCAACCCGGAACCGTCGCTGCGGCGCGAAGGGGATTTACGCCGCTGGCAGGACGAGCGTAAGCGGCTCGGTTTGCCGTCGCCGCCGCAGGCCGGCTACCGGCGTTTTGTTGAGCAGTGGTGGCAACCGGCGGATCTCGGCGGCGCACATGACGGCGTCTGGTGGCTGGGGCATGCGGCGTTGCTGCTGCGACTGTCTGGGCGTTATATCCTGATCGATCCGGCGTTGTCGGAGCGGGCGTCGCCGCTGAGTTTCTACGGCCCGAAGCGCAAAACGCCGGCGCCGCTGTCGGTGGCGCAACTGCCGGCGCTGGACGTGCTGCTCATCTCTCACAACCATTATGACCACCTTGACCGGCGCACTATCCGGCAACTGGCGCGGCGCTTCCCGCAGGCGACCGTGGTGGTGCCGCTGGGGCTGAAGCGCTGGTTCCGCCGTTATCGCTTTGCCCGGGTTGAGGAGCTTGACTGGTGGGACAGCCTGACGCTGGGGGAGACGGCGCTGCACGCCGTGCCGGCTCGGCACTGGAGCATGCGCTCTCTCTGGGACCGCAACCGGTCATTGTGGTGCGGCTGGGTGATTCACCACCCGGCGCTGCGCTTTTATTTTTCCGGCGACAGCGGTTATTCCGAACGCCTGGCGGAGATAGGCCAGCGACTGGGGCCGTTTAATCTGGCGGCGCTGCCGATTGGCGCCTATGCACCGCGCTGGTTTATGCAAGAGCAGCATATGGATCCCCAGCAATCGGTGACGTTGTATCAACAATTGGGCGCGCCGCGCGCCATTCCGATGCATTGGGGCGTTTTTGAACTGGCGGATGAGTCACTGGATGAACCGCCTGAGCAGCTTAGGCAAGCGCTGCAGGCTGCCGGCGTTGAACCGGACGGCTTCCGGCCGATTAAAATCGGCGCGCAGATCGCATTGCCCTGACGGTATGGCGACTGTCATTGTGCTTGTTACCTTCACCGCAGGCGAACTGTCGCCGGAATGATTAATGCGTTGTTTGTGCTCTCGCTGGGAAGCCGTTATTGCCGGCGGCATGCTGTGAATAACCCGTTATTCGGACGCGTAAGCGAGGCGAGAATATATTTAACATAGGCCGGAATTCCATTCAGAAACCTCTCTTTTGATAGGGGGATGCCTCATCTATGATTGGCCCTCAATCAAACCAAAAGGATGGGTGAGAGCAATGGCATCAAATGCGTTTTTAAAGGTGGATGGCGTTTCCGGTGAGTCTCAAGATTCAGGGCATAAGGGATGGATTGATGTTTCCGGCTTTGACCTGGGTGCCACGCAACCCGGTAATATGCACGTCGGCAACGGCGGCGGGGCGGGTAAGGTTCATTATGACGATCTGGTTATTTATACCAATGTCGACAGGGCGACGCCGACGCTGTTTCAGTATGCCGCCAGCGGTAAACATATCAGCAAAGTTGAACTCGCTATCCATAAAGCCGGCGGCGAGAACATTGAGTACTTACGTTTGACGCTGGAAGATGTTTTAGTCACGGAGGCCCGCTATGAAGGCGATCTGAGGCAATCGATCATTCCTGTTATCTATAAATTCCAGGCGGCTAAGGTTTTGCATAAATACTGGGAGCAAACAGATAAAGGCGGAAAAGGCGCGGAAGTCTCCGCTGGCTGGAACATCAAAGAGAATCAGGGCAGTTAAAACGTCAGTATGCGCCTGCGCAGGACACCTGACGCAGGCGCGATATGCCGATGGCTTAACTTGAGCCAAAGCGACGCAGTGAGGTTTCCAGCTGGTAGTTTTCTGCTGCCTGGCAGGTATGCGTTTCTATATATTTACCAGGATCCTTGAATTCAAAATACAGAAAACCGCATTTGGCGCTGACATACTCACGCCACGTTGCCAAATATTTATTGAACGCTGCCAGGTACTCTTTTCCGTTGTCTTCATAGCCCTTGGTGCTGCGGTCGTAATAAGCCAGGTAGTCTTTGACTTCGGCCATTCGGTTATCCAGCTGCTGTTGAGAGTCTGACAGCAAAAGATCGGCGCATTCGGCCATCGCACGCGAGCTAGAGCCACGGGAGTCTTCAGTGATGCATAATTTCTCTTGTTGTATAATAATTATCTGCTGGGCAACATTTGGCACAACCGCGAGTTTCCTTTCATCGGCAAAAGAAGAACATACACCAGAGAGTAGCAGCAGGATGGCTTGCGCCGAATATTGATATATTTTTTTATTGTTCATTTACTGTTTACTGTTCCTCAGGTAATTGATTCTGGCGTTGTGTCTTGCCAGGTCTCCATTAATATTATCCCGAATGTGGTTAATCAGTTCCTCTTTGTTACCTCTCGCTGCTGATCTATATGTTTTTATGTTGGCGACGCCGTGATACACCATATCTGTAATAATCTCTCTGGTTTCAGATGATAAGTCCTCCCAAAGGATATAACCATTTTCTGATGCTGCGTGACGTTTATATACACGTTTTGCCACTCGTTCATATTCAGCATAAACTCGGTTAAATAACAGAATCTGCTGACTTGTAGTGATCTCTCCGATTTGATCGCGATGAGTACGTACAAAATTTCGCGCTGCGTCGCGCGTCAGTTTGACGCCACCGGCAATCAGTTCGGCTTTCTCCTGGCTGATGCCTGCGCAGGTAAGATCGCGAATGACCTGTTCCCTTTGGCGGTGTTTTAAGTCGTAGCCGCGGCCGATAGTGACGCCAGAGTATTTTTCTGGCCAATGTAAATGTCGTGAATTCCATTTTCCTGAATCATTACCCTCGTTATCATAAGTAAACTTTCCTCTCGCCACCGTTGGCTCTGACATAACTCAATCTCCATCCGTAGAAAATGACCTGGTCGATGTATAGAAAATAAACGCACCACCGATTTTGAATAATCGTTCTGCAAAGAGAAAGGGGAATTGTCCGCATTGAGTGTGATACGGCGCTCAAATACTCGTTGTAATAATCAGTTTTTTCGGGGGAGGGAAATAACGGACGGGTTTCTACGGAAACAAATTAGAAAAAAGAGAGAAAACACGGGCGAATTCCTAACGGTTTGTGATGACGTCATAAGGCAGAAAGATGGATATTCAAAGCAATCTGTAACGTGACACATTTATCGCTTACGGCGGCAGAGGCCGATTCGCTGTTGATGCTGTGGCCATATCGAATGAGCCGGGTGGGCATCCGCATGCACGCCTTAACACTAACACCGCTGTTCCTCATCGCCGCAGGCGGCGTTAACCTGCATGCTGTTACCGGGAACGCTCAGGAGCAAATGCGGAGAATATTGTTCGGCGAAGATTATTCATAAATATTCAAAAAACTTTAATCTTAAAGTCAGAAAACGTGCCCTGTAGCGTTTGCTCAGCGACGCATATGCAGCGAAAGTTTTGTTAAATTCCCGATGGGGCGGGGAGTACAGAGCATGCGTGATGCAGAGCAGAAAAGAGGAAAAGCTTCAACATATTTTAGCGTGTTCAGCCCGTTGCCGCGGCTGACCGTTTCAATTATGTGCGACGCGTCCATCAGTGATTAAAAATGGCTTGCCATTGCATACAGAGTATGTGATAACGCAATTGGGTAAAACGAGGTACAGTTCTGTATATGTGTGGCATTTCTATCAGTAAAGAAGTTCTGAGTAAAGACGTTAACGTTGAATACCGCTTCTCTGCCGATCCTTATCTTAGTGCCTCAAGCAGTAACGACTCTAGTTTGTCTATGTAACGCCTACGGGCGGTTTAAACAATCCAAAGGAAATACTCAAGATGGCAAAGATCAAAGGTCAAGTTAAGTGGTTCAACGAGTCTAAAGGTTTCGGTTTCATCACCCCGGCTGACGGCAGCAAAGACGTGTTCGTACACTTCTCTGCAATCCAGGGTAACGGCTTCAAAACCCTGGCTGAAGGCCAGAACGTTGAGTTCGAAATCCAGGATGGCCAGAAAGGTCCATCAGCAGTAAACGTTACTGCTATCTAATCAGCGTCAGCTGTAAAAAAAGCCCGCCAGCGTGCGGGCTTTTTCGTATCTGTCATTCAGGGATTGATAATGATGGCGGCGTACTGATTACGCCCTTTGATATCTGGATGTTGCGGATCCTGCGCCCGACGTTGGCTGTTGCGGCGAAAACTGGTGTATTTAAAGCGCTGCGGCTGTTGTGGCTCATGGTTGAGCGTACAGATGGTGCAACTGCCGGTGTGATCGACGGCGGAAAAACCCAGCGCCGTCAGCTTATCGTGGGCGATGGCGGCCAGATCCAGGTGACGAAAGCGCGGGCTGATCAGCGCGGGCGGCTGCGGCAGACGCTGCTGAAACTGCGCTACCAGCTCTTCATTGACTTCATAGCAGCAGGGGCCGGCAGCCGGTCCGATGGCGGCCACCCAGTTGGCGGGATCGTCATCGTGCGCGATGCGCTGCGCCATCTGTTCCAGAATACCGTCCAGCAGGCCGCGCCAGCCGGCGTGTACAGCGCCGATCGCCGCACCGTCGCGGCGGCTGAATATCACCGGCAGGCAGTCTGCGGTCAGCACGCTGAGCAAAATGCCCGGCTGCGTGGTGTAAAATCCGTCTGCCTCGCCGCAGAGCTGCCCTGGCTGCAGCACATCGACGATGCGTGTGCCGTGCACCTGCTTTTTCTCGGGCAGCGTATCGCGGTAGGGCAGCAGCGATTCGGGCAGCAGCGCGCTTTTGTTGCCAAAGCCGTGCTGAATGGCCGGGATGGCGCTGAGCAGTGCGGAATAATCGGTCATGGTCTGATAACAATCCGTATTTGAAAGACAGGCACCCAGTGTAGCGAGCTTTTTCCCGCTTTGGCTAGCGTCGGCTGTATACCGCGCGCTGGCGCGCCTTGCATCAATACCCGGGCTTATTTAGACTAGCCGCGCCGTATCTCTCTGGAAGCCAAACCCATGTCCTATCTTTGCCCGTTGTGCCAGTTGCCGCTGCTGCTCACCCAGCAACAGTGGCGTTGTGAAAATAACCATCAGTTCGATTGTGCAAAGGAAGGCTACGTCAATCTGTTGCCGGTACAGCACAAGCGCTCGAAGCAGCCTGGCGACAGTGCGGAGATGATGCAGGCGCGGCGCGCCTTTCTGGAGGGCGCATTTTACCAGCCGCTACGTCAGCGAGTGGCTGAGCTGCTGGATAATGCGCTGGGCGCCGATGCGCAGACGCTGCTGGATATCGGCTGCGGCGAGGGCTATTACACCGCCGCGGTGGCTGAACGGCTACGAGAGCAGCGCCAGATGGCCGTTTATGGGCTGGATGTGGCCAAGGTGGCCATTCGCTATGCCGCCAAGCGTTACCCTGAGGTGGCATTCTGCGTCGCCTCCAGCCATCGCCTGCCGTTTGCCGATGCATCATTGGACGCGGTATTGCGCATCTATGCGCCTTGTAAGGCGGCCGAGCTGGCGCGCGTGGTGCGTCCGGGCGGGGTGGTTGTGACGGTGTCACCGGCGCCGCGCCATTTATATCAGCTGAAAGAGCAGGTTTATCAACAGGTTCAGCTACATGACGAGCATGATGAGACGCTGAGCGGTTTTCAACGTGAACACAGCGAACGGCTGGCGTATACGATGGCGCTGCCGGGCGAGCAGGCGGCGAATTTGCTGCAGATGACGCCATTTGCCTGGCGCGCCTCGCCGGAGGTGCAGCAGCGGCTGGCAGCCAGCGACGTCTTTGATTGTGAGACGGACTTTGCTATCAGCCTGTACCGCCGCGAGGCGTAGCATAGGCCGGGCGAAAAAAAGGGCTGAACAGCGTTCAGCCCTTAACGATGCCTGATGTGACCGTCAGGACAGGTAGCCCAGATGGTCCAGCAGAATATTCACCCCGATGCCGATCAGCACCAGCCCGCCGAGGATTTCGGCGCGTTTGCCCAGCAGCGGGCCGATAAAGCGGCCGATCATCATACCCAGCGTGGCCATTATCATGGTGGCGCAGCCGATGGCCATGGCGGTATGCACGATATTCACCTGTAAGAAGGCCAGACCGACGCCGATTGCCATGGCGTCGAGGCTGGTGGCGATTGCGGTGGCGACCAGCAGCCAGAATCCGTGGCGTTTGACCTTTTCAACCTCGTCCGGGCGGTTGCGTATCCCCCCGACGATCATGCGCACGCCGAGAATAAGCAGCAGGCCGAAGGCGACCCAGTGATCCCACTCCATAATGTATTGGCTGGCAAGCAGGCCCAGCGACCAGCCGATCAGCGGGGTAATTGCTTCAATGACGCCGAAGATAAGGCCGGTACGGAGTGCTTCGCGAAAACGGGGTTGATGCAGACTGGCGCCTTTGCCGATAGACGCAGCAAACGCATCCATAGACATGCCGAAAGCGAGGATCAGGGTAGCAGATAGATTCATGTGAAATAGTCTCGGCCGGGCGGCTCCATATACACGCAACCCACCCCCAACCAAACGACGGAGTTACGTGCCTATGGTCTCGCCAACCTGACTCTGGCTGCCCGCACCACGTTTCAAACGACAAAACGAGTATGTTGATACGGGCGTTTCTGATTGTGAGTAATCAGAAACCGGCTACTCCCCAATGACGGACGCAACCTTATCATATTATTTTTGCCAAAGACAACGTTTAATTCTTGGGGGTATTTAATGAAATTGATAATTGTTTTCATTAAATGATTGCAGGAGAAAAATAAAGCAGATAGTGATGATGTTATTGTGGAAATAATAAGCAGAGGGATCGGCGTCGTCGTGGATAAATTAACCGTTTTTGACGCCGGATTCGATAGGAAGTGAACGGCTACGTTTTAATGTTTTGATTTTCAATGAAAAAATCATAAATCTTTTGCAGATCGTCTAACTGGGTGACCTGAATCAATAAGCGCCGCTGTTCCAGCGCAATCACCAGAATGCCATCTTCGGTTAAATTCATTGCCTTGATGCGGGAATAGGCAATAAAGGCATTGGCATAAAAGAAACCCTGCGTTTTAAATAATAATGTCGGCCAGCGAATATAAGCAAGATATATGGCGACCAGCGCCAAAGAGATTAATAACCAGTTGGTCAGCGGCGCTCCCTGATTGACCAGATTGCGGTACAGTAAAATTGCCAGCAGCGCGACAAAAATCAGGCTGTCGATGCGGTGGCGACGTTTGAGTTTTACTTTAAGCAGCGTAGGGCCTTTGAGCCGCTCCTGGATGATTTGGTCATAAATGGCGTACAGCAACAGCAAGACAATAAACAGCACGATGGCGATATCCGTCAGCGACATCTTACACTCCCTAACTGAAAAAGCCGGGGGCAAGCCCCCGGCGTGACGGTGGTTAACTAGCCCAGCAGGCCAATCCAGTAGCCGAAGATGCCGATGACGAAGAACCCCAGGATAATCCACAACGCATTGACCTTTTTACGCAACAGCCACATACAGCCGAAGGTCAGCAGCAGCGGGATCAGGCCCGGCATCAGCTGGTCAAGAATTGTCTGTACCGTGGTAACGGTGGTATGTCCGGTCTGATCGGTGATTTTCGACACCACCAGCGGAATGTTAACGGTAGTCCACTTATTGACCAGCGCTCCCATGACAAACAGGCCGAGAATCGACGCTCCCTCCGTCAGTTTCTGCAGGAAGCCGCCGCCCATATCGTTAACGATATCGGCGCCTTTACGGTAGCCGTAGGCCACGCCGTAGTAACGCACCAGTATACGCACCAGGTTAAACAGCACGAAGAACAGTATCGGCCCCAGCAGGCTGCCGGTCAGGGCGATACCGGCGCCCAGCGCGGCGAACACCGGCCGCATGGTGCCCCAGAAAATCGGGTCGCCGACGCCGGCCAGCGGCCCCATCAGCCCGACCTTGATGCCGTTGATGGCGGCGTCATCGATGGGGGCACCGTTGGCACGCTGTTCTTCCATCGCCAGCGTTACCCCGAGGATTGGCGCAGCGACGTAAGGGTGGGTGTTGAAAAATTCCAGGTGGCGTTTGATCGCCTGCTTGCGCTGGTCGTTGTTTTCCGGGTACAGGCGGCGGATTGCCGGCACCATGGAGAAACAGAAGCCCAGCGCCTGCATACGTTCGAAGTTCCACGATCCCTGAAACAGGTTAGAGCGGATAAATACGCCGCGAACGTCGGCCGGCGTCAGTTTCTTTTGAGCTGCAGTGGTATCAACCATTTCTCTCACCTATTCCTAGTCCAGTTCATTATCAAGGTCGTTCGATTGGGCGGGACCGCCCTGAACCACCTGCGGCTTGTTATATTTAGGGCTGAGCTGGATATACAGCACGGCCATCACCACGCCGATGACCCCCAGCGCCACCAGGTTGAAATCGGTAAAGGCGGCGGTGACAAAACCGGCGTAGAAGAACGGCATCAGATAGCCGGCACGCATCATATTGATCACCATGGCGTAACCGACCACGACGATCATGCCGCCGGCGATATTCAGGCCGGTGGTCACCACTTCCGGGATGGAGTTCAGCAGCGCGTGCACCCCGGCGGTGCCGACGGATACCGCAACGATCACGGCCGGAATGGCGATACGCATCGCCTGCAGCAGCAGGGCGGAGACGTGCAGCCAACTGATGGCGCGCAGGCTGCCGCGCTCGGCCGCGCTGTCCGCCGCGTGCTGGAAGGCGACGGTCAGCGTACGCACGATGATGGTTAAGACCTGGCCCGCCGCGGCCAGCGGAATGGCCAGCGCGATACCGGCGCCGACGCTTTGTCCGCCGGCGATAACCAGAATGGTGGAAATAATGGAGGCCAGTGCGGCATCGGGCGCAACCGCGGCGCCGATGTTCATCCAGCCGAGGGCGATCATTTCCAGCGTACCGCCGATAATGATGCCGGTTTTCATATCGCCGAGGATAACGCCGATCAGCGTACAGGCGACCAGGGGGCGGTGAAACTGGAATTCATCCAGCACGGAACCCATGCCGGCAATACAGGCAACGATAAATATCAGTACAACCTGAAGCGTGGTTATCTCCATTGCACTTCTCCTATTGACCAAGAGCGCTGAGTAGAATAATGACGGCTGTCGCCATTAATTAAGTTTGTTGATCAGGTCCATCATTTTTAAACGCGTATCGGACGAGACCTTACGGACTTCCAGTTCAATGCCGCGTTCATTGAGTTTTTTAAACGCCTCAATATCTTTCTCATCCACCGACACGGCGTTGTTCACCTGGGTTTTTCCCTGACGGAACGCCATACCGCCGATATTGACCGACTTTATGTCAACGCCGTCTTCCACCAGACGCCAGACGTCGGTCGGGTTGGTAAACAGCAGCATCACGCGGTCATTGGCGTATTTCGGGTTGTTCCACACGCGGATCATTTTTGCCACATCGACCACGTGGGCGGTGACGCCCGGCGGCGCAACCTGGGTGAGCAGGGTTTTGCGCACGTTGTCGGCGGCGACTTCATCGCTGACCACGATAATGCGCGACACATTGGTTTCCTTGGTCCAGCGGGTGGCGACCTGGCCGTGGATCAGGCGATCGTCAATGCGCGCCAGGCCGATTTTCATATGGTCGTTGGGGCCGAGGGCGACGGCAGGCGCGGCCTTGGCCGGTGCGGGCGAAGGGGCGGCAGGCGCGGGGTTTTCCTCCGGCGGTTTTTTTAGCGCTTTCACGCCTTCGCGGCCGGTTTCCACCGCGATGGCCACCAACTCATCAAAGCCCGGATCGTCATCGCGTGCCATAAAGGTTTCTACCAGCATGGGAATGTTAACGCCGGTGACCACTTCATAATTCTGCTGGTCGACGGCGACCCGGCTGGCAGCGTTGAACGGACTGCCGCCCCAGGTATCCACCAGAAACAGCACGCCGCCGCTGGTATCAAGGCCGCTGATTTTTTCCTGGTATTTTTCAATTAAAGTTTCGGCATTCTCTCCGGGAACGAAATCGATAAAGGCGACGTTGTCTTGTTCGCCCAATAGCATTTCCGCCGTTTTCAGCAACTGCTCTGCGGCGCTCCCGTGTGTGCCGATGATAATAGCTATTGCCACTCGCTACCTCCTCGTTAAACCTCAGGTACAGATCGTTGTTTTTGCCGTCTTCCTGACGGTCAGTTTCACGGTTCAGATCCATTATGGGTGAAATTCGGCAAGGCAGAGTCGGCCCTGGTCGTACAGCGTTAGCCGGCCGGCCGGATAGACCGCTGCTTTCGTCATTTATTTTAGTGGGCGAAAAAATAAATAGTGTGACGCTGCTCCGCTATTAACTAAGAGAAATCGCATGTTTTTTCAGCTTGTTGGCAGATCAATGCGGCGATTTAAAATTGGCTTGGACAGTAAAATTTTTCCTGATAGAGTATCCGCTTCTTTCATTATTAGGAGTGAAGGGCCTCAGCCCACCCTATGGACTGTCACCGAAGTCGCTGTTTTCCAAGGTTATACCCGCCACCTGCTGGCATCACACAAGCAATCACGGCCGCCCGGCCATATCCCGGTACTACCACCCCGAACTTTTGCTATTTCCGCCGCACTGCGTCCGACATGCGATTCATCGCCCCTGCGCGTCGCTTAGCTAATCTGTCTTTTTCCGGAGTCTGACATGGAATTTTTAAT
Source organism: Serratia sp. JUb9 (assembly GCF_014298095.1). Taxonomy (NCBI): domain Bacteria; kingdom Pseudomonadati; phylum Pseudomonadota; class Gammaproteobacteria; order Enterobacterales; family Yersiniaceae; genus Serratia; species Serratia sp. JUb9. Next base: position 2,158,790 of record NZ_CP060416.1, read on the forward strand.
GGACCCCTCAATTTGGGCAGGGTTACTGACCTTAGTGGTATTGGAGATCGTACTGGGTATCGACAACCTGGTGTTTATCGCCATTTTGGCAGACAAACTGCCGCCGAAGCTGCGGGATAAGGCGCGAATTCTGGGCCTGTCGCTGGCGCTGATTATGCGCCTGGGGCTGTTGTCGGTGATTTCGTGGATGGTCACGCTGACCACGCCGCTGTTCAGCGTGGCGGAGTTCAGCTTCTCTGGCCGCGATTTGATTCTGCTGTTCGGCGGTGTGTTCTTGCTGTTTAAGGCCACCATGGAATTGCATGAGCGGCTGGAAGGGCACTCGCACCAGGATGAGGGCAACCGCGGTTATGCCAAGTTCTGGGCGGTGGTGGTGCAGATTGTGATCCTTGATGCGGTGTTTTCGCTTGATGCGGTGATTACCGCCGTCGGCATGGTGAACGATTTGCCGGTGATGATGACCGCGGTGGTGATCGCCATGGCGGTGATGCTGCTGGCGTCCAAGCCGCTGACCAATTTCGTCAATGCGCACCCGACCATTGTGGTGCTGTGCCTGAGCTTCCTGCTGATGATCGGCCTGAGCCTGATCGCAGAAGGTTTCGGCCTGCATATTCCGAAAGGCTACCTGTATGCGGCGATCGGCTTCTCGATTCTGATCGAGCTGTTTAATCAGATTGCGCGTCGCAACTTTATCAAGCATCAGGAACGTCGGCCGATGCGTGAGCGTACGGCAGAGGCCATTATGCGTTTGATGGGGCAGCAGCGTGCTCAGCAGCAGGCGACGGAAGACGTACTGCTGCCGGCGGATGAAGCCTTCGCGGAAGAAGAGCGCTACATGATCAGCGGCGTACTGACGCTGGCCTCGCGCTCGCTGCGCAGCGTGATGACGCCGCGTACTGAGATCTCGTGGGTCGATTGCGATCGCTCACGCGACGAAGTGCGGGCGCAATTGCTGGATACGCCGCACAGCCTGTTCCCGGTGTGCCGTGATGAGCTGGATGAAGTTATCGGCGTGGTGCGCGCCAAAGATCTGCTGGTGGCGTTGGAACAGGGCGAGGATATCGCCGAGTTTGCCGCACGTACGCCGCCGATCGTGGTACCGGAAACCATGGACGTGATTAACCTGCTGGCGGTACTGCGTCGTGCCAAGGGCCGTCTGGTGGTGGTCACCAACGAGTTTGGCGTGGTGCAGGGGCTGGTAACGCCGCTGGATGTGCTGGAGGCGATCGCCGGCGAATTCCCGGATGAGGATGAAACGCCGGATATCGTTGCCGACGGCGACAGCTGGCTGGTGCAGGGCGGTGCAGATCTGCATTCTCTGGAGCAGGCGCTGAACTGTCAGGATCTGGTGAGTCCGACGGAGGATTATGCGTCGCTGGCCGGTTTCCTGCTGTCGCATTACGGCCAGATGCCGGCGGTGGGCGAAGTGCTGGAACAGAACGGTTTACGCTTTGAAATCCTGGCGGCGTCCGAATACCGCATTGAACTGGTGAGGATCAGTCAGGGAATGCCGGAACAGGCAGACCCCGAGTAATCGAGTAATCACCCACCGGAGGCTCAGGCCTCCGGTTTCATTTCTCCCCCCGCGTGGGGGACTTCCGACGCTGCACGCTGGTGCGTTTCATAGTGCTGCAGCCACTGCGGGAACTCCTGAATCGGCATCGGCTTGGCGAAGTAATAGCCCTGCAGCGCATAGACCTGACGCAGGCACAGGTAGTCGGCCTGTTCGGCCGTTTCCACCCCTTCGGCCACCAGTTTTAACTTCAGCCGGTGGGCAAGCGTGATGATGGTATCGGTGACGGTGGCGTTGATGGCATCGGTGCCGATCGCGGCGGTAAAGGCGCGGTCGATTTTCAATACGTCCGGACTCAGCTTTTTCAGATAGCTGAGCGAACTGTGGCCGGTGCCAAAATCATCAATCGCCAGCATGACGCCCAGCTCTTTCAGCGCGCGAATATGTTCGTATTGAATCTCCGACAGCGCGGTGCGTTCGGTCAGCTCCAGCATCAGCGACGGCATGGGGTTGGCCGGCAGCCAGATGCGGCGGATATCGGCGAGGATCGTCTGCGCGTTGAAGTGCTCGGCGGCGACGTTGATGCTGATATAAAACGAAGGGCGTGGCGGGAACAGCGCCAGATTTTCCACCACCGTGGTCATCAGAAAGCGGGTCAGGGGGGTGATTAACCCGTGCTGCTCGGCCAGCGGGATAAACACGTCCGGCGAGATCCAGCCTTGTCGTTTGCTGTTCCAACGCAACAGAATTTCTATGCCGAGACAGCGACCACTGGCGCCGTTAATGATTGGCTGGCAGTAAACCTGGAACTCGCGGCGGTTGATGGCATGACTGATATGGTAAGACAGGCTCATGCGATTGGCGGTAATCAGATAGACCACATAGGCAGCCAGCAGGCTGATCAGCAATGCCAGCGGTATATGGGCGGGCAGCGCGTCGAGCGCCATTCGCTGGGTTGAGGGACCGAACAGCGAGATGGTGAAGGGATACAGTCCGGAGGCTGAGGTATAGCGCAGGTTACCGCGTAGGGTGTTGCTGTCGATGATTTCTCGTTTGGCATACTCCAGGCTCTGTGCGCCGACGTTAAGCACGATACGCTGGCCGTAGGGCTGTTGCGGCTCCAGCAAAAAATCCGACAGCAGGTCGATATTGAACACGTGCAGAATGCCGCTGTGGACGTCCTGAGCCTGCGGCGTCCACATGACAAGCGTCGGCAGGCCTTTGGTCACCGACAGCGACGGACGCAGCACCAACTGCGTCTCGGCGGTAGGGCTCAGTTGTGGCAAGAGGGCGTCGAGCTGATACTGACGTTGTCCGAACAGGCTGGAACAATAAATGTCGTTATCTTTGACCAACAGCACGGAGCGCAGCGCCTGGTTCTGCGCCGCGCGATAACGCAGCGTCGCGGTCAGTGTGCTGCAGGGGCGGCCGACCAGCGCCATCGTGTGCCGGGCCTGCTCGCTGGCCGGCTGCAAAAGGCGTTCGATTTTGGTAATGGTGTGCGCCGCCAGCCGCTGTTGGCTGCGTTCGATGGTTTTAACTTCCTGATAGTAGCGAATGTATAATGAGATTAACAGGATAGCCAACCCAACCGCGCCGGCGAGCAACCAGCGATAATGGCGGTACTTGTTGACAGCAAATTGGGTCATTAACATCGACGTTGAATCCTTGTTGCGCTAAGTCATCCAATGTACAGCATCGGACTTGCTCCTACCTTCTGATTCTCGGCTAATTTTAGCCGTGATGGTAGAGGAGGAAATGATAGCGTAATAATTTATTTCAGTTGGCGTGAACAAAGGGATAAAACGCGGGTTAAACCGGAGATAGAGGCACAGCATGTCAGGAATGACGGGGTGACGTTGTCACTTATTGTTTTTAATTGGCTGAAAAAAAACAAAAACCCCGCCGATTGGCGGGGTCTTATTATGGTTTAGTCACACTGGACTTTGATTGCCAGGCCGCCGCGCGAGGTCTCGCGATATTTGGCGTTCATATCTTTACCGGTTTCGTACATCGTCTCGATCACCTTATCCAGCGATACGCGCGGCTCGCTGGTGCGGCGCAGCGCCATTCGCGCCGAGTTGATCGCTTTAACCGAGGCGATGGCGTTGCGTTCAATGCATGGCACCTGTACCTGCCCGGCCACCGGATCGCAGGTCAGCCCCAGGTTGTGTTCCATGCCGATTTCCGCCGCGACGCACACCTGTTCCGGGCTGCCGCCCAGCAGTTCGGCCAGGCCGGCGGCGGCCATGGAGCAGGCGACGCCGACTTCGCCCTGACAGCCGACTTCCGCACCGGAAATGGAGGCGTTCATCTTATACAGCGCGCCGATAGCGCCGGCGGCCATAAAGTAGCGGATATAGATATCCGGGCTGACCGACTCAATAAAGTGGTCGTAATAGGCCAGCACCGCCGGCACGATGCCGCAGGCGCCGTTGGTCGGTGCGGTAACCACGCGGCCACCGGCGGCGTTTTCCTCATTGACCGCCAGGGCGAACATGTTGACCCAGTCGATGACGTTCATCGGATCGTTGGACAGTTTGTCGGAGGCGACCAGCATGCGGCGCAGCGCCGAGGCGCGGCGCGGTACGCGCAGCGGGCCGGGCAGCACGCCTTCGGTATTCAGACCACGGTCGATACAGGCGCGCATGGTTTGCCAGACGTTGCCGAAGTAGGCTTCGATATCCTGCTTGCTATGCAGCGCCAGCTCGTTTTGCATCACCATGCCGGACAGCGACAGGCCGGTATTATGGCAGTGCTCGAGCATTTCACGCGCCGAATGGAAAGGATAGGGCACTGTGACTTCGCTGACGTCGGCTTTGCCAAAATGCGCTTCGTCGACGATAAAACCGCCGCCGATGGAATAATAGGTGTTGCTGTAGACTTCTTTATCGCCGGCGAAGGCGTGGATGCACATGCCGTTTTCATGCAGCGGCAGGTTGTCGCTGCGGAACACCATGCCGCCGTCGCGCGGGAAGTCAACTTCGTGCAGGCCGCCTGCCAGCATCAGGCGCTGACGCTGTTCGACATCGCGAATAAAACCCGGAATACCGTCAATATCCACGCTGTCCGGCAGGTTGCCGGCCAGGCCGAGAATAATGGCGATATCGGTGTGGTGACCTTTACCGGTCAATGAGAGTGAGCCGTAAACATCAACGGCAACACGCGTGATAGAAGGCATCAGGCCTTTATTTACCAGATCGTCGACAAACTGTTTGCCGGCTTTCATCGGTCCAACCGTGTGAGAGCTGGACGGGCCGATGCCGATCTTAAACATGTCGAAAACGCTAATCACGCTAGAACTCCTTAAAGAGGCATATTGTTATGGCTGCAGCGGTTAAAAACCGCGCAGGGAACAGCGATATTGTAAAGAGGCCTTACGGGTTTGGCGCTCTTTTTCGCATGAAATTAAATAATCCGTGGCGTCACAAAATGGGTGATGGCTACGGGCATGGCGCCTGCCGTAAGCAGCGTCGTACCGAGCGTCTCTCGGGCCATCGCGCCGGCGTTCCTTAACCGCACGCGGTCGGCATAACCCTATTTGCTTAGAGGTTTATACCGATTGAGCGTATTTTACAGGCATATCGTAATGTTTAAGAGAGGGTTTACAGTTTTTTTAAAACCTCAATGGCCTGCAAGATAGTTGAATTGGCAGGCCGATGAAGTGATGGCGATCGCTTTCGTGCTGAAACCCGGAATAGTCCGTGAGCGGGATGTGACGGAGATCACTTAAAGGCGGGATTACAGGCTGACCTGCTGCGCCAGACGACGGATGATGGCGGCGGTCAGCCCCCAGACGAAGCGGCGCTGATACCAGGACAGATACACCCGGTGGCGGTAGCCGTTGCGGTGAATATCCAGCGGGTAATAGCGTGACAGCGTCAGGGCTTCGTGCAGCGGCATTTCGAACACGTCCGCCACTTCGCCCTCATTGGCGTGAAAGCGGATATCGGCCGGCACCAGACCGACGATCGGCGTCACGCGAAAACCGCTGCTGCTGTCGAGCGGCGCCATCTGACCAAGTACTTGCACCGCGGCGGGCGGAATAGCGACTTCTTCCTCGGCTTCACGCAGCGCGGTGGCAATCAGTGAGGCGTCTTGCAGATCGGCCTTGCCGCCGGGGAACGCCACCTGTCCGGCATGTTTGCGCAGCGTATCGGCGCGTCGGGTCAGCAGCAGCGTAGGCTCCTCACGGCATACTATCGGCACCAGCACGGCGGCGGCGCGTACGCCGTGCGGCGTTTGTACCGCCTGCGGCAGCTGTAGCTGAAAACGGCTGATAAAGGCGGCCAGCGAATCGGGATAGGTCGGTGGGTTCACGAAGGGTTAAACTCCCCCAGAAGCGGTAAGATTCTGCCTACTTTATCAAAAGTTTCCTGATATTCCGCCTGTTCCTGGCTGTCGGCCACGATGCCGCCGCCGGCGGCGCAGTGAATGTGACCGTTTTCAGTCATCAGCGTGCGGATGGCGATATTGGTGTCCATGGTGCCGCAGGCGCTGATATAGCCGATGCTGCCGCAGTAGGCGTTGCGCCGCTGTGGTTCCAGCTCTTCAATAATTTCCATTGCCCGCACCTTGGGCGCGCCGGTAATGGAGCCGCCGGGAAAGCAGGCGCGCAGCAGTTCGCTCGCCGGCGTAGCGGCCGGCAGGCGGGCGGTAATGGTGCTGACCAGGTGGTGCACGGCTGGGAAGGGTTCGACGACGAACAGTTCGGGAACGCGCACGCTGCCGGGCTGCGCGACGCGGCCGATATCATTGCGCAGCAGATCGACGATCATCAGGTTTTCGGCGCGGTCCTTCGGCGACTCGGCCAGCCGCTGCGCCTGAGCCGCGTCCTGTTGCGGGTCGGCCAGTCGCGGCAGCGTGCCTTTAATCGGCCGGGTTTGTACCTGCTGGCGCTCCAGCCATAAAAAGCGCTCCGGCGAAATGCTGATCACCGCATTGTGCGGCAGACGTAAAAAGGCGGAAAACGGCGCGCGGTTGCTGTCGTTCAGCCGCAGAAAAGCCTGCCATTCGTCGCCCTGATAAGGCGCGGAGAAGCGCTGGGCCAGATTGATTTGATAGCAGTCGCCGCTGCGCAGGTAATGTTGAATGCGCTGAAATTTCTCGCCGTACTGCGCCCGCGTCATATTCGCCTGCCAACTGCCGGTGAGCTGGAACGTCGCCGCCGGCACCGGCCGTTGGCTGTTTAGCCACTGCCAGCGTTGTTCAATATCGCCGTAGCTCAGCAGGGTGAGCCGCTGTTGCTGGTGGTCGGCGATCAGCGCCCAGTCATAAATGCCGACGGCCATATCCGGCAGCGTCAGTTCCGCCCGGGCCAGCGTCGGCAGCGTTTCTACCCGCCGTCCCAGATCGTAACCGAACAGCCCCAGCGCCCCCCCCTGAAACGGCAGATTGTCATCGGCTGACGGGGTGAAAGGCAGCGCTGACAGCTGCTGTTGCAGCAGAGTAAAAGGGTCGTCCGTCGAACTCAGACAGTCGTCGCCATGGCGGATGTCCGTTGCCGCGCCGCGGGTGGTCAGCGTAACGCAGGGATCGGCCACCAAAATATCAAACCGGTTATGGGAGTGCTCGGCAAAGCCGGAATGCAGCAGCATGGCCCACGGCTGTGCGGACAACGGGGAAAACAGCTGCAGCAGCATGTCGCGGGTATAAGGCAAGGATTTAAGGTGCGGAGCGGTAGCAGTCATGAATTGTTATAAACCTGGCTAACGGGAACGTCGGTGTTGGGGCGTTAGTTTGCCACATTAGCGCATTGTGCGCATGTTTGACGCGCAGGGCAAAGGATAGCCGGCGAAGCATTTTTTGCTCCTTAAACGAAATTTAAATATGCAAAGATTCACGAATATTTACACGGTGTTTACATTGCTCTGGGCGATACCAGACTTTTCCAGCCAGCGGTAATCATGCGGTGTTGGGCGATGTGACATTAAACAGGTTAACTTTCCGCCTGATAATAAGTAATAGAGCAAATTTATGTCGTTAATGCTGAGCGTTATCGTCCCGATGCATAATGTGGGCGAATTACTGGTGCCATTCCTTGAGTCTTTATTGGCGCAGCAGGAACAACGTCTGGAAATTATTATCGTCAATGACGGCGCTACCGATGGTTCCGCGGAAATAGCACACGACTATGCCGCACGTTATGAACATATTCAGGTCATCGATCAGAATAATGCCGGCGTTTCAGTGGCGCGCAATCGCGGCCTGGCGGTGGCGCGTGGTAAATATGTCGCGTTCCCTGATGCCGATGATGTATTGTCGCCGGAGATGTACGCAACATTAATCGAGCAAGCGGAAAAACATCAGCTGGATGTGATGCAGTGCAACGGTGAGCGTTATTTCGAGCACAATGGTGAGCTGTTGCCGATTATTCCACCGCAGCGTTTGGCATCCACCGATGTTATTAGCGGGGTTCGGTGGTTTGAACGCGCATTAAATTCGCGTAAGTTTATTCACGTGGTATGGCTGGCGATTTATCGGCTTGATTTTATTAAACAACACCGGCTCTATTTTGAACCGGGTTTACACCATCAGGATATTCCGTGGACTACCGAGGTGATGTTTAACGCCAGGCGGGTGAAATATCTCAGCACGCCGCTGTATCGCCAGCGCGTACATGGCCAGTCGATCAGTAACCGCCGCCGCACCGGCGCGGCGAACGTCGACTACCAGCGTCATTATATGAAGATCATCGATATGCTGGTGGCGTTGAATCAACGCTACGCCGATCGTATTGCCATCCGCCCGGCGTTTCACTGGCAGATTACCCGCGAGGCGCTGGGAATTTGCCACAGCGTTCGCCGCGAGCCGGAACCGGCAGCGCAGCAGCAAATCGTACGTGAGTTCTATCAGCGTGGTATGGACGTAGTGATGGCGGCCAATGCGCGCGGAATTAAACAGGGCTGGCATGTGCTGCTGTGGCGCCATCGTCTGAAGCGGTGGCGAAGCGAGGATGTCGGCTATTCACAGGCCGCGCGACCCTAAGCTTGCGGCGGCGGCGGCGCGCGGTATAATCCCTCTCCAAATTTGCCGGAGATAAGAACATGCTTGGAATGCCGTCGCTGAACCACCAGGAACAGCAGGAAGCCGCAGAGCGCATCCATCAGCTGATGGAGCAGGGCATGAGCAGCGGCGAAGCTATCGCCCGCGTTGCACAGGAAATTCGTGAAAAGCATCAGGGAGAACGGGTTGCCGTGCTGTTTGATGAGGAAGACGAGGCCGATGATAGCGCGCCCGATGGGCAGGATACGCCCCGTCAGGATGCCGACCCGCAACACGAAGACGACGACGATTATTGATATCATTTCCGGGCGCAGCGTCCTGCTACGCCCGCATCAGTTTAACCTTGCACCACAACCGCTGCAGCCGCCTGTTTGGCGCGCTCCACTGCCTGCTCGGTGCTGTCGCCGCAGGCCAGCGCGACGCCTAAACGACGCCGTCCGGCAATCTCCGGTTTACCGAACAGCCGCAGCTGATTGGTGCCGTCCAACGCCTTATCCAGTCCGCTAAAGCGCAGATCGCCGCTGTCGAGCGTCGGTAAAATCACGGCGGATGCCGCCGGGCCGAACTGGCGGATGGCGCCGATTGGCAGACCGAGAAAGGCGCGCACGTGCAGCGCAAACTGTGAGACGTCCTGCGAAATCAGCGTGACCATGCCGGTGTCGTGCGGACGTGGCGAAACCTCGCTGAAAATGACGTTGTCACCGCAGACGAACAGCTCTACGCCGAACAGGCCGTAACCGCCGAGCGCTGTAACGACCTGGGCGGCAATCTGTTGCGCACGCTCCAGCGCCAGGGCAGACATCTGCTGTGGCTGCCAGGATTCACGGTAGTCGCCATCTTCCTGACGATGGCCGATAGGCGCGCAGAAATGCACGCCGTCGACGGCGCGGATAGTCAGCAGGGTAATTTCAAAATCGAATTTGACCAGCCCTTCGATTATCACCCGGCCGCCGCCGGCGCGGCCGCCCCGCTGGGCATAGTCCCAGGCGGCGCTCAGTTGGGAAGGATCGCGCAGCAGGCTCTGGCCCTTGCCGGAGGAACTCATCACCGGTTTGATAATGCAAGGGTAGCCGATATGTGCGATTGCCTGTCGGCAGCTCTCTTCATCATCGGCAAAGCGGTAGGTGGAGGTGGGCAGCCCGAGCGTTTCCGCAGCCAGACGGCGAATGCCTTCGCGGTTCATGGTAAGGCGGGTGGCTTCGGCGCAGGGGACGACCCGGTGGCCTTGTTGTTCCAGCTGCACCAGCATTGCGGTGGCGATGGCTTCAACCTCCGGCACGATATAGTCAGGGCGCTCCTGTTCGATAACGCTCTTCAGCGCTTCGCCATCCAGCATATTGATCACATGGCTGCGGTGCGCCACGTGCATTGCCGGTGCGTCGGCGTAGCGGTCAACGGCGATCGTCTCCAGCCCCAGACGCTGGCATTCGATAGCCACTTCTTTCCCCAATTCGCCGGATCCGAGCAGCATCACACGGGTGGCGGAAGGGCGCAGGGCGGTTCCAATAGTTAGCATAATTTCGTACCTGATGTGAAAATGAAGCCAATGTAAATCAGCGCGCAGTATATACGAAAACGATTGCGTTGCCAGCCGGTGCGCCCGCCGGCCGACAGACCGTATAGGCGGCAGAAACGAAAAAATTTGCCCTGTAGGCATGATTATGCGTTAATAATCAGCGGTGAAAGAAGACCTACATAACGCAGGGCCTTCGCGCCGTAAGTGCCGTAAAGGCAGGTTTATCAAGTAAAGGAAAGTCAAATGGCTAAGATCACTGGTCACGTAAAATGGTTTAACGAAAGCAAAGGCTTCGGCTTTATCACTCCAGCCGACGGTTCTAAGGACGTTTTCGTTCATTTTTCCGCAATCGTTAGCGATGGCTTCAAGACTCTGGCTGAAGGCCAGCAGGTTGAGTTCTCCATCCAGGACAGCCAACGTGGCCCGGCTGCAGCCGATGTTGTTGCTATCTAATTAGCGACATCGCTGCCAAAAAAACCCGCTTAAGGCGGGTTTTTTTATGCGCAGTCGCCGGGAACGGCCGCCAGGTATTATGACGGCGCCGGGCCTTCTCTGTTATCATCTGCCCCTGATAAGCTGCCGACCGGCAGCGCCGCCTTTTCATCCGCCTATAAAGAGTTTATCGCCGTGAGCACAGTTTCCTTTTCTTCCCTGTCGCTGCCAGCCGCACAGTTGGCCAACCTCAACGAACTGGGGTATGCCGCCATGACGCCAGTGCAGGCCGCGGCGCTGCCCGCAATTTTGCAAGGGCAGGACGTACGCGCCAGAGCAAAAACCGGCAGCGGTAAAACGGCGGCGTTCGGCATTGGCCTGCTGGATAAAATCAATGTCGGGCAGGTGGCGACGCAGGCGCTGGTGCTGTGCCCGACGCGCGAACTGGCCGATCAGGTCAGCAAAGAGCTGCGCCGTCTGGCGCGCTTTACCCAGAATATTAAAATCCTGACGCTGTGCGGTGGCCAGCCGATGGGGCCGCAGCTGGATTCGCTGGTGCATGCGCCGCATATCGTGGTGGGAACGCCAGGGCGGGTGCAGGAGCACCTGCGTAAAAAAACGCTGCAGTTGGACGCGCTGAACGTGCTGGTGCTGGACGAGGCCGACCGCATGCTGGATATGGGGTTCGCCGACGATATCGACGATGTGATTGCCTATACGCCGCCGCAGCGCCAGACGCTGCTGTTTTCCGCCACCTATCCTGACGGTATTGAGCGTATCAGCGCCCGCGTACAGCGTACGCCGCTCAGCGTGGAAGTGGACGACGATGATGCGCCGCTTACCATCGAACAGCGCTTCTATGAGACGACGCGCGACCAGCGTCCGGCGCTGCTGCTGGCCGCCATCCGGCATTATCAGCCGGCTTCCTGCGTGGTGTTCTGCAACACCAAGCGCGACTGTCAGAGCGTGTGCGATGCGCTGGAAGCACGTGATATCAGCGCCTTGGCGCTGCACGGCGACCTGGAACAGCGCGACCGCGATCAGGTTCTGGTGCGTTTTGCCAACCGCAGCTGCCGCGTCTTGGTGGCGACCGATGTCGCCGCGCGTGGGCTGGATATCAAAGATCTTGAGCTGGTGGTGAACTACGAAATGGCTTTCGACCCGGAAGTGCACGTGCACCGCGTTGGCCGTACCGGCCGCGCCGGCATGAGCGGCCTGGCGATCACGCTGTGTACGCCGCAGGAAATGGCGCGGGCGCATGCGTTGGAAGAGTATCTGCAACTAGATCTGAAGTGGGCGCGGGTAAGCGAACTGAGCGGGGCGAGCAACGCGCCGCTGGAAGCAGAGATGGCCACGCTGTGCATCGACGGCGGCCGCAAGGCGAAAATTCGTCCCGGCGATATTCTGGGAGCGCTGACCGGCGAAGCGGGGCTGACTGCGGCGGAGGTCGGAAAAATTGATATGTTCCCGATGCATGCTTATGTGGCCATCCGCAAGAACAGCGCCCGTAAAGCGCTGCAGCGCCTGCGTGAAGGTAAAATCAAAGGGAAAAACTGCAAGGCGCGCCTGCTGAAATAATTAACCGCGGAGGCCGCTTGTGCCTCCGCGTGGTATTACTTATACTGTGTTTATATACAGTATTTAAATCTTTTGGGGAATACGCATGGCGGTTGAAGTTAAATACGTAGTGGTCAGAAACGGTGAGGAAAAAATGACGTTCGCCAGCAAAAAGGAAGCCGACGCTTACGACAAAATGCTCGATCTGGCCGATAATCTCGGTGAATGGCTGCAGCAGGCGCCGCTGGTGCTGGATGAAGAGCAGCGTGACACGCTGAGCTTCTTCCTGGCGGAACATAAAGAGATGCTGACGCACATTCTGCGTGGCGGTGCACCACAGCAGGCGGACGCTAAGGCGGCAAAACCGAAGAGTGACAAGAAGGCGGCGACAAAAGCGGGAAGCGCGTCGGAAAAACAGGCTGCTTAATCACTATGTTGCAGCATTGTGATGAAAAAGGATCTAAGATGGGCGGTGAAATCACGTTCTTCAGCCGTTTCGAGCAGGATATTTTAGCCGAACGTAAAACCATCACCCTGCGTGATACCAGCGAATCGCATTTCCAGCCCGGCGACGTATTACGCGTCAGTCGCCACGAAGACGGAGCGTTTTTCTGTTTTATCGAGGTGTTGTCAGTGACGCCGGTTCGTCTGGACGCGTTGACCGAACAGCACGCCAGGCAGGAAAACATGTCGCTCGATGCGCTGAGGCAGGTTATCAAGGAGATCTATCCGGGGGTGGATGAACTGTTTGCGATCGTGTTTCGTAAACGTTGATCGCCTGCCAGGCCTGATGCCAGTCAGCGCTCTCCGGGTAGTGTAATGACAACTGGAGGGTATATGAGAGCAACAGGATTGGGGCTGGCCACCGTGCTGGCGGTTATTTTGGGTTTTACCGGCAGTGCTCAGGCGCAGCAGCATGAGCAGCGGACGGCGAAGGTTGGTCTGTGCGCCGGGCTGCAGGCGGCGGACGTCGCCGCACAGGTAAAGCGCGATTTCCTGCAAAACCGCATCACGCGTTGGGCATCGGATAAAAAACTGCTCGGTACCGCAACGCCGGTCGCCTGGGTCAGCCCGGATGCGGTCAGCGGTGAGGACGACCTCTGGCAGGTGCCGCTAACGGTGCGCGGCAGCAAGGCGGATAAAACCTATCGCGTCACGCTTAACTGCAAGACCGGCGATATCGCTTACAGCGAACCGCAGTAACTCCTGCGCCAGGGCGCGACGCAGGCGCCCTGATTGGCGAATCTTTCCTGTCAACTTGCCTAATGCCTCACACAAATTTTCCCCGCCATACGTTAATTGACAAAAAATCCCCTAATCTGGAGTTTTAGCAGCGTTCCGGCACAGGTGCCCGTTCGCTTTACTATCCATGCGAGGGGATGCAATGAAAAACAGTTGGATGCAGCAGATTCAATCGCTGTTGGGGCAAAAAAAAGGCGCGAACAGCAGTACAGAAGGCATCGGCAAATTGTTGGCGCCCGGCGCGCTGGGCGGATTGGTTGGCGTATTACTGGCGAATAAATCCTCGCGCAAGCTGGTCGGTAAATTCGGTAAAAACGCACTGATTATCGGCGGCAGCGCCGCGGCAGGCGCGGTGCTGTGGAACAAATACAAATCACGGGTGAAAGATACCCATCAGGATGAGCCGCAGTTCGGCATGCAGTCGACGCCGGTCGATCTACGCGCCAAGCGGCTGGTGCAGGCGCTGGTGTTTGCGGCGAAAAGTGACGGTCATATTGATGATGACGAGCGTCGTGCCATTGACGACAGCCTGACGCAGCTGCAGATTGGCGACGAAGCGCAGGCCTGGGTGCAGCAGGCGATAGAACAGCCGCTCAATCCCGATGCGCTGGCGCTCGGCGTAAAGAACGAAGAGGAAGCGTTGGAAGTGTATTACCTCAGCTGTATGGTGATCGATGTCGATCACTTTATGGAGCGCGGCTATCTTGACGCGCTGGCGCGCTCGCTGAAAATTCCCGACGATGTGAAACAGGGCATCGAGGGCGATGTGAATCAGAAAAAGCGTGAGTTGGCGTAATGCAATGCGGCGCCGCAGGATAAAAGCAGCGGCGCCTACTTGTTAAGGCAGGGGCAATCATGCCACCCTTACGCCCATCAATAGACGTAAGTGGATGATTTGGTAATGATGACCCCTCCGAAGGCGGAAAAACGCCCGTATCCGATGACGCTGCACGGCGATACCCGCGTTGATGACTACTACTGGCTGCGCGATGACGAGCGCAGCGATCCGCAGGTGCTGGCATATCTGCAGGCGGAAAATGCCTACACCGACGCGATGCTGCAGCCGCAGCAGCCGCTGCGTGAAGCGTTGTATCAAGAGATGGTGGCGCGAATTCCGCAGCAGGAGCACTCGGCACCTTATGTACGCAACGGCTACCGCTACCAGACGCGCTATGAACCCGGCAATGAATATGCGCTCTATGTGCGCCAGCCGGCGGCGGAAAGCGATGCCTGGCAGACGTTGCTGGACGGTAACCAGCGGGCGCAGGGGCGCGAGTTTTATACCCTGGGCTGTCTGGACATCAGCCCGGACAACCGCATGATGGCAGTGGCGGAAGACTTCCTGTCGCGCCGCCAATATGACATCCGCTTTAAGCATCTTCAGAATGACGCCTGGGCGGAAGAAGTGCTGGAAAACACCTCCGGCAACTTCGAATGGACCAATGATTCCGCCAGCGTGTATTACGTGCGCAAACATCCGCAGACGCTGCTGCCGTATCAGGTCTACCATCACATCGTGGGGACGGATCCAGCAAACGATCGGTTGGTATATGAAGAAACCGACGATACCTTTTACGTCGGGCTGGAAAAAACCACCTCAGAGCGCTATATCCTGATCCACCTCAGCAGCACCACCACCTCGGAAATCCTGCTGCTGGACGCCGATCGGCCCGATGCGACGCCGCAGATTTTCGTGCCGCGCCGCAAAGATCATGAATATGCCATCGATCACTATCGGCAGACGTTCTATATCCGCTCGAACAAAGACGGTAAAAATTTCGGCCTGTACCAGAGCGACGTTGCGGACGAAGCGCAGTGGCAGACGCTGATTGCCGCGCGCGATGACGTGATGCTGGAAGGTTTTGAGTTGTTCCGCGACTGGCTGGTGGTGGAAGAGCGCAGCGCCGGCCTGACGCAACTGCGGCAAATCCACTGGTGCAGCGGTGAAGAGCAGCGTATCGCCTTCGACGATCCGACCTATGTCACCTGGCTGGACTACAACCCGGAGCCGGAAACCGCGCTGCTGCGCTATGGCTACTCCTCCATGACCACCCCGGCCAGCCTGTATGAACTGAACCTCGACAGCGGTGAGCGCAAACTGCTCAAACAGCAAGAGGTGAATAACTTTACGCCGGAAAATTACCGCAGCGAGCGGGTGTGGGTGAAGGCGCGCGACGGCGTTGAAGTGCCGGTTTCGCTGGTGTACCGGGCGGACCGTTTTAACCAGGGCTGCAATCCGCTGTTGGTGTACGGTTATGGCTCATACGGCAGCAGTATGGATCCGGCCTTTAGCGGCAGCCGCCTGAGCCTGCTGGACCGCGGCTTTGTATTCGCGCTGGCGCATATTCGCGGCGGCGGCGAACTGGGGCAGCTGTGGTATGAAGATGGCAAACTGTTCAACAAGCAAAATACCTTTAACGACTTTATTGATGTCACCGAAGCGCTGGTTGAGCAGGGCTACGGCGCCGCCGGGCAGGTGTACGCCATGGGCGGCAGCGCCGGCGGTTTACTGATGGGGGCGGTGATCAACCAGCAGCCGGCGCTGTTCCACGGCGTGGTGGCACAGGTGCCGTTCGTTGACGTGGTGACCACCATGCTGGACGAGTCCATTCCGCTGACCACCGGCGAATACGATGAGTGGGGCAACCCGAATGAGAAGCCGTATTACGATTACATCAAACAGTACAGCCCTTACGATCGGGTACAGGCGCAGGCGTATCCGCACCTGCTGGTGACTACCGGCCTGCATGATTCGCAGGTGCAGTATTGGGAACCGGCCAAGTGGGTGGCGAAGCTGCGTGAGTTGAAAACCGATGACCGTCAGCTGCTGCTGTATACCGATATGGATTCCGGCCACGGCGGTAAATCCGGCCGTTTCAAAGCCTATGAGGATATCGCGCTGGAATACGCCTTTATTCTGTCGCTGGCCGAGTAAAGCAGAACGGGCGGCCGCGCTGCCGCCCGTTCTGTCAGCCAATCAGATAGTACTTCAGCGTGTGTTTCATATCCGGGTTGAGATCGGTGAGATTTTTCAGCATCCACTGTAAATAGCCCGGATCTTCCTGGGCGATCTGCTCAATCAGCCGGCCGCGATATTTGCCGAACTTAAACGTTTTTATCAGCGACGGCCGCTCGGTGATATCGGCCATCTCTTCGGCGCTCCAGGATGAGTCCTTGATAATACGCTGCAGCAGGGCGGCGGTGACGTAGCAGTCATACAGTGCCCGGTGCGGATACAGCGTATTGTCCTGCGGCAGCTGCACGTCGAGATTCAGCGCATAGCGCAGATACTGGTTGCCGTACTTGATATCCGGATACAGCATGCGCGCCAGTTTGAGGGTGCAGATCCAGCGGCCCCGCATCTCCGGCAGCACGCCGCGATCGAAGGCGGCATTATGCGCCACGTAGTAATCACTGCCGAGATAGCGGCTAATGGCGACGGCGATACGGGGTTTATCCTCGACCATCGCCTCCGTAATATGATGGATGGCCATCGCATCAATGCTGATGGGGCGGTCCGGGCATACCAAATCACTCATCGGATTGGCCAGTTGACCGTCGATCAGATCGATGGAGGCGACTTCAACAATGCCGCCGTCCAGGCCGCAGGTTTCAGTGTCAATAATGCGTAACGTCATGTCATGCTTTCCTCTTTTTCCTCCCAGCATAACGGTTGTTGAGTTTGTCGCCAAACGTTCGTTGCCGTAGAGGCGCTGGCCGCTGGTGAGAAAAACGCCGAAAGGTGACGTAATGATAAGCAATGCAATAGCCGGTCGTATTCATTTTAAGCAAACGAACGTGAACTGCCCGTTATCTGTCGGAGTTTTCAGGTTTTGCCGTTGACCTGATGGCATGCATGGGCTTTGATGAAAGCATCATTCACAGAGAGACGGAAAGCGCAATGGAACAATTACGCGGGTTATATCCGCCGTTAGCAGCGTATGACAGTGGCTGGTTGGATACCGGGGACGGTCATCGGATCTACTGGGAATTAAGCGGTAACCCGGAGGGGAAACCGGCGGTGTTTATCCACGGCGGGCCGGGGGGCGGTATTGCCCCTTATCATCGGCAGCTGTTTGACCCGGAGCGTTATAAAGTCTTGCTGTTCGACCAGCGCGGCTGCGGGCGCTCCCGGCCGCACGCCAGTTTGGACAACAATACCACCTGGCATTTGGTCGACGACATCGAACGGCTGCGTGAAATGGCCGGCGTGGAGCAGTGGCTGGTTTTCGGCGGTTCCTGGGGCTCGACGCTGGCACTGGCCTATGCGCAAACGCACCCGCAGTGCGTCAGCGAGCTGGTGCTGCGCGGCATCTTTACGCTGCGTAAACAGGAACTGTCCTGGTATTACCAGGATGGCGCCTCACGCTTCTTTCCGGAAAAATGGCAGCGCGTGCTGTCGATTCTTTCCGCCGAGGAGCGTCAGGATGTGATCGCCGCCTATCGCCGGCGACTGACCAGCGAAGATCTGGAAGTACAGCTGGAAGCGGCGAAACTGTGGAGCATCTGGGAAGGGGAAACCGTCACGCTGTTGCCAAGTACCGAGTCGGCGGCGTTTGGTGAAGATGACTTTGCGTTGGCGTTTGCCCGCATTGAAAATCACTATTTCACCCATCAGGGCTTCTTGCAGAGCGACGATCAGCTACTGCGCAACGTGCCGCTGATTCGCCATATCCCTGCGGTGATTGTACATGGCCGCTATGATATGGCCTGCCAGGTGCAAAACGCCTGGGATTTGGCGCAGGCATGGCCGGAAGCTGAACTGCATATTGTAGAAGGGGCAGGGCATTCGTTTGATGAACCGGGGATTCTGCACCAGCTGATGCTGGCTACCGATCGTTTTGCCGGTAAAACGGTGTAAGCGCGCGGCGGATGCGGAGAGCCGCATCCGCCGCTGTTGTTATTTGCTTTTCGGTTCGTAAGGCAGGCGAGAGAACTTGTGCGACGCCATCCGGTAGTGGATGACGCGTTCGCGGAAGTAGTCGCGCAGGTATTCCGGCTGTTCACGCTCCACCACTTCAGGAATCACCGGCATATTATAGCGTTCTTTGAACGCCACGCCGGAAGCGGCTAAATCCACGTTAACCTTGTCCATCTCTTCTTTCGAGAGTTCTGCCAGATTGTATCCCACGCTATGCTCCTTACTGATACCGCATTTATCTGCGCAGAAGGTAATGCACCGCGCAGCGCTTGGCAAGCCCGGCGTGACGCTGCGAGCGCCTTATGGGGTAATGATAATTATTTTTATATAGCTGGGCAGCTAATGTCGTCATTGTTTTTATTTGTGATATCTATTGTTGTTATTTCAAATAAGAATGATTCGCCTTTAGATCTCAGGCAAGATGAAAATAATTATCATAAATATTAACACTGGCGGGTTTTAATTTTAACCAAATGATAAATAAGAATATTTAAATTAATCATCATTTGATGTAAATCAACTGTTTTTATTTTGTTTTTGGCAGTGCATAATACGGCACATATAAAATATTGGCCTGCAAAATTGAAAGGAATAACTATGCTGACGCAAGAAATGACAAAGCAGTTGAATGAACAACTCAACCTTGAGTTTTATTCAGCGAACCTGTATTTGCAGATGAGCGCATGGTGTGCGGATAAAGGCTTTGAAGGCGCTGCAGCCTTCCTGAAAGAGCACTCACAGGAAGAAATGCAGCATATGCAGCGTCTGTTTGATTACCTGAGCGATACCGGTGCGCTGCCAGTGCTGGGCAGTATTGCCGCGCCGCCGGTAGAGTTTGAGTCGCTGGCCGATGTGTTCCAGCAGACCTACGAACATGAGCAACTGATTACCCGTCAGATCAACGAACTGGCGCATGTGGCGATGACCACCCATGATTACTCGACCTTCAACTTCCTGCAGTGGTACGTTGCCGAGCAGCATGAAGAAGAGAAACTGTTCAAATCCGTACTGGATAAGCTGGCGCTGGTCGGTACCAGCGGCAAAGCGCTGTTCTTTATCGACAAGGATCTGAAGAAAATGGGCGCGGCCGGCGGCGAAGACAGCAACGGCCAGCTGTAATTTTCAGCCCGGAAACAGCCGCGCCTGCAGATAATGCCGGCGCGGTTTTTTTATGCCTGCCGTTATTGCGGTTATACAGCGAAACGTGCTGCCATTTTGAAAAATGGCAGCGATGTGCTCGACTTGATGATAACTCATCGTTATGATCTAACAGAATACGCTGTTCGGAAGAGGTTTTCTGCGTGCGTCACGCACGGTTTGTTCCTGTTCCCACGGCGTTGCCATCATGCCGGGTCGGGGCTGCTGACTCCCCCTCAATGAATTGGGTTGCCGCACGCAACGCGGGTCGTAGGGGATATATGGCTCTGGCGTGGTCGTGACACGCGAGTACCCGTATTATTCGGCTGGCAGGAGCGCCAGGCTGCCTGCACCCCGAAGGCTGACGGGTATTCCGTCCTCATCTTTGTATTAAGGGATACCACTGTGATCGGTAAAATTCGCTCCTCATCTCGTCTGCTCGCCACGCTGTTCGCGCTGTTTGTCGGTTTGTCTTCGCAGCAGGTTTTAGCGCATGCTCACCTTAAATTGCAAACGCCTGCGGCGGATGCCACCGTCAGCCCGGCGCCGCAGGCGTTGACGCTCAGCTTCTCGGAAGGTATTGAACCGGGCTTCAGCAAAGTCAAACTGATCGGCCCGGATAATAAAGCGGTCAAAATCGGCAAACTGCAACTGGACGCCAAGGATAATGCCAAAGCCACCATTCCGATTCCGGAAGCGCTGCCGGCGGGGAAATATCAGGTCGACTGGCACGTGGTTTCCGTTGACGGACATAAAACCAAAGGCCAATACAGCTTTACCGTAAAATAACCGATGACCCTGGCGACTCTGTTTGTCCTGTGTCGCTTCGTGCACTTTACGGCGGTGATGCTGATGTTCGGCATTGGTTTGTTCACCGCCTTACTGTCGCCGCAGCGGCTCTCTGCGTTACTTTCCCGCGATTTGCGTCCCTGGCTGACGATGTCGGCGCTGGCGGCTGCCGTTTCTGCCGTGGCGCTGCTGGCCGTGCAGGCCGGTCAGATGGGCGACGGCTGGCAGGATACCTATCAGTGGGATGTCTGGCTGGCGGTGCTGGGCACCACCTTTGGTGAAGTGTGGCGCTGGCATCTGGCGTTGTCGGCATTATCGCTGGCGGCGCTGTGGTTGCCGCTGCGCCTGCGCGCCGGGGCGAGCGCCATGTTGGGCGGGCTGCTGCTGATCAGTATGGCTTTTATCGGCCATGCGGCGATGCACACCGGTCTGTTCGGCACGCTGCATCGTGTTAGCCATGCGCTGCATCTGCTTGCCGCCGGCTACTGGTTTGGCAGCCTGCTGCCGCTGCTGGTCTGCCTGCGTTATCTGCACCCGGCAGCGTGGCGTGCAGAAGCGGTGAGCACACTGATCCGTTTTTCCCGCTGGGGACATCTGGCGGTGGCGGTGGTGCTGATAACCGGCGTCCTCAACAGCCTGATGATCGTCGGCGGGTGGCCGCTGGACGTGTCATCGCCGTATCAGCGTTTGCTGCTGATAAAAAGCGCGCTGGTGCTGCTGATGGTGGGCGTGGCGCTGACCAACCGGTATGCGATCGTCCCGGCGATGCGCAGCGTGCCCAACCTTGCCCAGCGCGGCGTGGTTTGGGCCTGCTGGAGCGAGCTGGCGCTGGGCGGGGCGGTGTTGCTGCTGGTCAGTCTGTTTGCCACCTATGCGCCAAATTGATATTGCGACTTGCGGTACTCCCCTGAATTACGGGAAAATTGAATCAAATAGCTACTTAAGGTCATCACATGAAACGTGCATTATTAGCCCTCGCACTGCTGGCGGGCGCAGGCGGCGCACTGGCCGCGGAAGGTCTGGAAAATGTCACCAAGCTGGAATTCGGCAAGCAGTGGGCGTTTACCAAAGAGGAAGTCACCCTGCAGTGCCGTAAAGACGGCGCGCTGTTTGTGCTGAACAACAGCACGCTGATGCAGTATCCGCTGAACGATATTGCGCAGGCACAGGTGACATCCGGCCAGCAGCGCGCACAGCCGCTGGCAACCATCCTGCTGGATGACGCCAATAACCCCGGAGAAAAAATGAGCGTCGAGCCGTTCCGCGAGCGTGCACAAACGCTGTGCGCCAAGTGAGGCAAAGCGCCGCGTAGGCTTATCAATAAGTTAACGACTGGGTGAATTCTGTACGCATTTGATGCCGCTTGCAAACTATCACCCGCCGTGCGTCTGGCTGGCAAAAGCCGCCGTGTAGGCTACGCTTAAAGTGCATGGCTGAACAAGCCCTGCAATAAATGCCAACTTTTAGCGCACGGCTCTCTCCCAAGAGCCATTTCCCTAGACCGAATATAGGAATCGTATTCGGTCTTTTTTTAATTTGTTGATTTTATTGTGTTATATTGTTATTCGCGCATCGCTGGGAACTGTCGTTTCTGGCGGCATCAAGCAAGCATGCAATCGTCGTTGCCAACTGGGTTAAGCACTACGGCGGCAATTACATCGTTCGGTGAAAGCGCTCAACTTGTCCAAGAAAATTACGAATAGGGGTAAGTTTTTTGGAAAAAATCCCGACCAAATCACTGGGTCTATCAGGAAATCATATACCTGATAAATATTCCATTATCTAGAGTTACAGATAGGGGAGGAGGGTCTATCTATAATTTTTTTTAGGCATTATTCACCTGTATAGTTTTCACTACTGAGGATAGAAAACTTTCAAATGTGTCATGAGATTCGTAGGATTCATCAATGGCAATACGATCCCGCATATCCCATTTTTGTGTACGGACGTCGTATACGAAAGTATCTGTTCCATTATTTCCAATAACGATTAGATGATCATATGATTCAACATAAGCATTAGGGGCTTTTTGGGATATCAAGGTTAGTTCATCATTGTATTCGATGAGTCGGTTATACTTGGACTTCCCATGATTTTCCAGGCCGTATATACGAATGCCATCTATCTGAAAACCATCCATTAGACGGATAAACTGACCATATTGTGCCCAAAAATCATGTTGCTGAGAGCCAATTTTCCTACCGAAATCATAATACGGTAGGTTAGCTGTAACACCAGGGTACACGGGGTACTCTAACAACTCAGCAAGTTTTTGAATTTCTTCGACAATATCATTCATATTTTTCATTTTAAATCTCACGGATAGATAACGCCTTTAGGTACAGGCCAAAGTACTTCACGCGACTCCCCTGAGGACATTCCTCTGGTAATACGAGATTGTGTAGTTGTAAATACAGCGTGTTCATACCGCTCATTAATAAGAGCTAAATTATTGAAGTCATTAGTTCCGCTATCGTCTAATGGAAGTTTATGATGAACTGACCAGTCCTCAGGAACCCTTCCTTTGGCTATGAGCTCTAAATCATCAGAGTTAAACCTTCTGGTAGCCTCAGGGTTATCAGAAATAGACTTAAGAAAGTTTTTCCTTACTTTTCCATCAAATTCTCTGCGTAATAGTTTTGCTTCCTCTCTGGAACGTCGAACATAGTTCATCTTAATAACATCGATATTATCCAGTAATTTACGCTCGCCTTTATATGTACCCAAGAATTGTTGTAGTTCTTCCAGTGATTTGACATTGGCTACGCCACCACTTGGAAGCTTTGCCACGGCCACGATGGATGATAGTGCGATCAGCGAGCCAATAGACTGAGGGTTTGCAACCTGATTAAATCCATCCGCAGCCTCTCCACCGAGCTGTTTTGCTGTTTCAGCAAACCCCTCCACATTCTGGTTATATATCCCGCCTGCGGCTAGCAACCGTCCAACTGCTTTGCTATTTAACGTATTGAGCGCTTTTTTAGCGGTTTGAGGCTGCTGTGGAACAGGCCGAACGGTAGCTCGCGGGCGGCTTTGTCCGCGACGCGATGCGACAGCTTGCTCGTAATAGTGAATAATTCGGTTGGCGCCATCAAGCTTAAAGGCGCTGTAGCCAGAATTTGATACCAGAAACCCCTGATGATTGATGTAAAACGCGAAGTCTAACGGGTTCCATAGTGACTTGGTGTCGATATAAACAACGTCACCATGCTCGATGTTGTGTTTTATCGACTTGGCATAATAGCCTTGCTCATCAACCGGGGAAGAGTCCCAGGCAACGCGTTCCTTGATATCTGAACCAAAGTTACTAAAACCTATGGCGCTTTTATGATCGAATGTATAGCGGCGACAAATTTTATCCCATGCACGGGATGGTGTGACGATCCGGTCATACAGTTCAGGTACAAGTTCCCCATAGAACAGGTGGTACAGGTTATCAGGCAACCTCTTCACGATGAGCAACATTCCTTGTTAATTGACATGGCCGTAACATAGCCAACTACGCCCAAGGTTTCAATGCGCGAGGGGAGTGACTAAGGTAAAGGCGTATATAATCACAGGCTTTAAAATGGCCGGAATCCTCACACCGTGCTATCTGTGACGCCGCTCGTCAGGCTTGTCAGCAGCCGGCGAAACGACGTCTCCGACCCCCATCCGGGCAAGACCCCCAACTCACGCATCACCGCTCGCTGACCGCGCGGTCGGCCCATCCCCGGTAGAACGCCCGGTACTTGAGCACCAGCTTGTCGTACTTGCTGTACGCGCCGCCGCCGTCCGGCTTCATCCCGTTCCAGATTTTGACGTCATACTGCGCCGCCTGTCTGGTCTGCAGTCCGAACAGCATGTAGTCGGTCGCGCGGCGCAGGGCGCCGCCCACCTTTTTGATCGAAATAAGCATGTGCATGATGTTCTTGTCGTCGCTCACCGGCGTCACACACTGGAGCAGCTTGTATTTGAAGTCTCCGTCCAGAGAGACGGTCATGACACATCCGCCGGGGTAGCCATCGAAGTGCAGGTTCATCTGCGACATGTTCAGACCGAGCGCACGCGCCAGCATGCCGAAGGGCCCGAAGTAGCGGTCCACGGTGAAGTCGATCCCGGCGCCGAACCACGCGCCTGACTGGGCCAGCGGCCCGACCTCCGGCCATTGGCGCCAATCGTCGAACAGCCGGAGTTCGAAGGCCGAGATCGGGAGCTCGTGCACCGGGGCCGCGTGCTGCGCGTCGTAGAAGTTCTCGACGATGCGCAAGACCGCCGTCGTGGTTTCGAACGCGAAATGCAGGTGCATAAAATCATCGTTGTCGACGTCGGCGGCGGCGATGTCGGGCAGTGGATGCTGCGGCTCGGGGGAGCCGTACCAGACCCACACGTAGCCGTATCGTTCGGCGGTGACCAGCGTCGGCTGACGCACCGAGCGTGGCACAGGTTCCAGGCTGCGCACCGTCTGACTGTGGCCGGGAATGTGAACGCACTGGCCTTGCTCGTCGTACTGCCAATGATGAAACGGGCACTGGATGCAGCCGTCCTTGACCTGCCCGTCGGCCAGGTTCGCGCCGAGGTGCGAGCAATGGCGATCCATCACCACGGCCTGTCCTGTCGCGCCGCGCCACGCCACGCACGGACGGCCGAAGAGCGTCAGCGCCTTCGGTTTGTCCTTGAGGTCGCTTGAGCGTATCGCAACGTACCAGCTTGCGGCCACGGATGTTGTTGCGTCGTATGCCTTCGGGGGATGCGCCTTGACGCTTGCCTGATTCAATTGAATATCGTTCATCGTTTTTGGCTCCTCGACGGCCGGCTACTTCTTCTGCATCAAGCCGATGCGGGTGGTGATGTACGCCTTGAGTAGCGCAAACATCGGGTTGTAGTCGAAGTACTTTTTCACCTCTGCCGGCGCGCTGGTCTGTGTCCAGTACATCAGCTTCATCGCCGGCAGCAGGCTGTGCTTCGAGTTGTTGAGCTGCGGTTTTTCCCCGGTGATGCAGTAGCCGAAGCCGAACATATGCTTGGCGAAGTCCCGTTCGTCGATGAGGGCGTGGATCCGCGCTGCGGCCTCCTTGGGCGGCTTATGCCCGGCGCTTACGGCCTCGATCTCGGCTTTGGCGTCGTTGAACAGCTGATAGTAGCCCTCCATGTCTGCGCACAGGTACCCGAGGTACGGGGGATCGTTGTCAAGGTGATCGAGATCGCCTTCGTTGCGCGACGCGCGGAACCTTGCGTGCGCCTGCACGAGCCGGAACTGCCCGAGGATCGTGCCGACGGCCCATAGCCGGTGGAACGCGTCCCACAGGCGGAAGTCCGAAAACGCCGTGTAGCAGCAGCTGACGAAGTCGTCGTTGTGGTCCAAAAGTTTTTGCTGCAGGCGTTCGATGTATTCGAAGCGTTCCGGGGAGAAGTCGTCGTCGTTCAGTGCCTTGATGAGGCGAGCCGCGAGCGCATGGATAGTCACCGCGGTGTTCTCTAGCCCACGGGAGAAGAGCGGGTCGATGAAGCCGTTCGCGTGCAGCATCAGGCAGTAGCGGTCGCCGACGCAGCTGCTTGATGAGAACTGCAGGCGGTCGGTCCTGATCCAGTCGCGCACCGGCACGGCGTCGCGGAACTGCGCCCCGATGCTCGGGAAGCGTGCGAGGAACTCGTCGAATTCTTGCTGCGCGGAGATGTCCGTTTTCGGGTAGACACGCGGGTCTAGCTGCAGGCCGACGCTCACCAGGTTGTTGGTCGAGCGCGGGTGGTTGTTGAACGGAATCACCCAGAGCCAGCCGCCCTTGAACATGTGGTGTAAGGTCCCCTCGTGCCAGCGCCAGCGCTGTCCTTTGACTTTAAAGATGTCGTCGAACGGTTTGACCCCGAGCATGTGCGTGTAGAGGCTGCGTGAGTGCGTCTTGAAGCGACACGGCTCTTCGCGGAGATTGAACTTGACCGCGAGCGGCGCGCGAGGCCCTCCGCAGTCGATCATGTAGCGGCCGGTGAAGCGTTCGTCCTGCGTGGTGGTTACCGCGACGCCGTCTTTATCGGCGTGGAATTCGGTCACTTTCGTATTCTGGAGGACCGTGCAGCCGTATTTAATGGCGACTTGCAACAAATAGGCGTCGACGTCCTGCCGGTAATAGTGGCTCTCCGGCCCCCAGGGCAGCTCGGGAATGACGCACTGCGTGAACTCCTTCGGGTTGTGTTCTTGACCCGGCCTGTGGAACACGAAGCCGAAGTTGCGTTTGATGCCGGTGCTCGACGCCACATAACGCTGCGTTGAGTAGAACGACGTGATGTGATCGAGTTCTGGAATGCCGTAGCGATCGGCAATGATGCGGTTCATCAGCGACGTCTCGGGAATCGACGATTCGCCGATCGTGAAGCGCGGGTGCGACGACGCCTCGATAATCAGCACGCGAAACTGCTGTTTGGCCAGAATCGCTCCCATTTGGGTGCCGGACATGCCCGAACCGATGATGATCACGTCAAAGTGGTTGTTATCGCGCCCGTCTGCGGGGCTCTTCTGAGTCATGAGGGCAAATCTCCTAATGAGAGGAAACAGATGGCCGCGCGCGTCAGGACGGGTTGAGGGCGGCGCGGATGCGGGTGCGTGCGGCAAGCGTGAGCGTGAGCAGATCGCCGAGCATGCTGGGCGCGTATCCGCCACTGCCGACAGCGGGGCCGCTGCGCCCGGCTTCGTACACCCGCTCCGCCAATTGATGATGCGGCGCCCGGAAGCGCAGCAGAATCACGAAGACCCGGTTGAGAGCCGCCAGCCCGGCCCGGACGTGCTCGTCCTGCGTAGCGGCCGCTCGCGCTTCGCCGATCGCGCGGTCGACGAGCGCCGGCTTCCCGGCAAAACGGGCGTAGACAGCCCGGTACGCGGGAAGTACATAGGGCAGATAGGTCTCTTTGAATTCCAGATAGGCGGGATGATCCGATTGCGATCCCCACAGGACATGCTCCAGCACGAAGAGGGGCATTTCTACGGCGCCGGGGCCAAGGTAGCTCTGGCCCCCGACTTGAATCGGTTCGTAGAAGGGGCGGAGCTCATCGTAGAAGACCTGCGGCGAGATAAAGCGGTACGCGTAGACGATCGATTCAACCATTTTTTGCAGATAGGCTGCCAACTCGTCGCATTCTTGTGCGAACGCGGGCGAGCGTAGAGGCACGTCGGACAGCTCGACGGTCACCGCGATGGCGGCCTCGAGAGCCGCCATCGAGATACGCACGCTCTCAAGCAGGTGCATTTCGTCGCTGAGCCCGGTATAGCTCCGCTGCGCGTCGGCTTCTGCAGGGTTCCAGACCGTCACATGCAGGAGCGTCTCCCGCGGCGGCAGGTCGGTTATGCGCGCCAGGTCGAGCAGCAGCGGCTCAAGCCCGGGCACCACGTCCGCAGGTTCGTGTCCGTGCCGCTTGAGCGACCCCAGAAAGAACCCGATGTCCCGCATCGCGGCGGCAGCTTCGGTGAAGCCCCAGCCGGAGGGCACGCCGCGCACCGGCAGGAGATCGCGCAGCAGGCCGACGATGCCGGGCACGTCCTGATTACGGTTCAATCCTGGCAGTTGCAGAACAAGCGAGCTGGCCTGTAGAGGATCGCAGGCCGCCACGGCCGTGTGCGTGGCCGCGAATGCACGTGCCCGCTCCAGAGTGCGTTCCACTACAGGCTCTCCGTCGATGCGGGCCTGTTGCCTTGGTGCAGCGACCGCAGGTAGTCATAGTTTGTCGGCAGGCTTGCCCGCAGGCGCTCGGCCTCGCGCTGAATGCGGGCGAACATTGCCTCGGCTTTTTCGACAGACTCCGGCCGCAGTTGCAAGAGCGGCAGCGATCGGTCGGGCAGCATGTCCAGGCCGGCAAAGATGCAGTAGTAGTTGCCGTTCAGCCAGAAGTTCTTGAATTCGTAGTCGAAGGTATCATAGTACGTGGCATCGTCGAACGACGTGGTGGTCAACGGCAGCCCCGCCTTGTAGCGTTCAATCTTCTCCTGGATGGCGTCAGATAGCCGCAGGTCGTGCCGGTTCGCGAGCCAGAACGATGTGTCTTCTCGCGACGTGGTGAAGTAGTGCGCTTGGACAAAGTCTCGGCAGTCGTCGAACATGTAGACGATCTCGGCGTTGAACGCGTCGGCCAACCGCGGGTCGAACGCGGTGTCGGGGAAATGCTTCACGAGTTGGTACAGCGCCGCATAGATGAAGTAGATACCCGTCGATTCCAGAGGCTCCAAAAAGCACGACGCCAGCCCGATAGAGACGCAGTTGTTGACCCACGATCGCTTGTTGCGCCCGACCCGGAACGAGATCTGGTTGAGCGGCTGATTGTCCGAAAGGTCCCAGAGCTTGAGGAAGTCGGCGGTGGCCCGATCGCGAGAGGTGAACTTGCTGGAAAAGACGTAGCCGCTGCCAAACCGGCCCAGCATCGGAATCTTCCAGGTCCAGCCCGCGTTCATGGCGATCGAGGAGGTGTAGGGTTCGACCCCCGCTTGAGCGTCGTCGTTGGGTACGGCGGTGGCGACCGCGCTGTCGCACAGCAGGTAGTCGGACATGTCAATAAAGGGCTCTTTCAGGGCCTGGTTGATCAAGAGCCCGCGCATGCCGGAGCAGTCGATAAACAGATCCGCCTCCAGCTTCCGGCCCTCCTTGGTGGATAGACTGGAGATGAAGCCGTGGTCGTTCAGGTTAACCTCCACGACCTCGTCGACCACGCGGTTCACCCCGCGGTCGACGGCCCAGCGTTTCAGGAAGTCGGCCACCAAATGCGCGTCGAAGTGCCACGCGTGGGACATCTGGCGGCTGCCGTCGTGCAGGCACGGAGCCAGATTGCCATCAAGCGCTCCGGGCTGCGGATAGCAGGCGTACGCCATCGACTGTTGAAAACCCTGCTCGCGTTTGCGTAGCCAGTAGTGGGTAAGCGGCACGCCGTCGCAGTTCGGCACATTGCCGAACAAATGGTAGAAGTAATCGTTGTGCGAGCGATCAGGAGACTCTCTCCAGTTCACGAACTTGATGCCGGCCTTGAACGCGCCGTTCACCTGGGGCATCCATTCCCGCTCCGGTATCCCGAGAAAGTCGAAGAACACCTTCTGCAAACTCGGGATGGTCGCTTCGCCTACGCCGATCCGAGGGATCGCTGCAGACTCGATGAGCGTAATGTTCGCCTGCTGCTGGAGCGCTCGGATGAGGTACGAAGCGGACATCCAGCCCGCAGTGCCGCCGCCCACGATGACGATATTCTTGATCGGTTTGCTCATGACACTCTCCCATGGGAGTTTATGGGTATTTTAGACTGGAGTCTAATTTAGGTCGGATTCTAACCAGATTAGACTCTGGTCTAAAAAGTGCAAATGCCGCTGCCGAATGAAATGAATTACAGCGGATTGCCGCGAGATCAAACGCTCAGTGAAAAGCGCTTCTAAATGATAGAGAAATCAGCTGATTGTGATCCCTTGAGCTACGTGAACGGGCCGTCAGAATGGTGCTTGAGCAATGCGTCGAATATAAATCTGAATGGGAAGCCATTCACTTTATATTTTTAGAGGAGTAACTAATAGCTTAAAGAAAATAATGGTTGGCATTGTGAATTGTTCTTGTTATTAATAATCCCCTAAATGGATTTATTTATTTTGATAAGTAAAATTCTTTTATTACATGGCAATATCGCCCAGTGATGATGGTTTTCAACCGAAAAAACATGAGGCAGCAGAAAATTTTTAATATAAAAACGAATAGACGAAAGGGGTAGGGAGGGACTGGATGGCAGTTATAGATAAAATCCCGGTTATGTAAGAATGCGCGATTGCACGCCATTGTTGATGTTGCTCAACAATCATCACAGACGCTGGCGTGTTGAATTCTGCTTGGCCTACTGTATTTACTGCCCCCAGGGCTGCTCGCTGATATATTGTAAGAAGCTCATCATACCGAGGCAAACCAGTACGCCGACTATCACTATTACCGCTAATCTCATAATGCTACCTTCCGGTTGTTTAGTTATCTGTTGCATGATTTGCTCGCGGGCAGGCGCGTGAGCAAAACAAACTTATTTACCTTATGAATCATTGGCAATCCAGTATAGCCAGAACAGGCAAAGGTTGGGAGCAGGGAGGTAAAACGGTGAGACAACGGACGTAAAACAGGACTGATATCTATAACCAGCGTGTCGCTGTCTGTTTGTGCCAAGTCGTTAGGAAACTGCTTTACGAGCCGGAGGCACGCAGACCCTTTTTTTACACCTCCGATAACTTATTGATATGCAATTGGTTTTCTGGGCGGTGAAAAATAACCTTTTTGTGCGCCATCGCCGGCAGTGCTTTTAAAAACAACGGGCTAGTGCTAATCTGCAACAGTTCACTGCCGTACAGGCAGCTTAGAAATCCCATCCATCGGATACAGCTAGTTGAAATAAGTTCACTGCCGTACAGGCAGCTTAGAAAAAATAGCCACCAACTACGGGTTTCCAGTCCCGGTTCACTGCCGTACAGGCAGCCTCCATTTCCTTATCGCTATTTTCATTCATCAGGCCGATGGCAGACCATTTCAATATTATGGCCGTCCGGCGCAATCACAAAGGCGGCGTAGTAATTGGCGTGATAATTGGGGCGCAGGCCCGGTGCGCCGTTATCTGTACCGCCGGCCGTCAGCGCCGCGCGGTAGAAATCATCCACCTGCCGACGGCTGTCGGCGACAAACGCCAGGTGTAGGTGCGCCGGCCGTTCTGCGGTTTGGTACAGACACAGTGATGCGTTGCTGGGAGAACTTAACTCTACGCCGTAGTCCGGCGTTCCTTCAGCAACCACGCTTACACCCAATGGCGCCAATGCGTTGAGAAAGAAGGTCTTGCTGGCGGCATAGTCGCTAACGCCGAATTTAACGTGGTCAAACATAAGTTCCCCTAAAAGTGGGCAGTGCGTGCCACTCCAGTATAGCCACACCGGCGGTGTGCGTGCCGCCATGCTGTGACTTTTCTTATTCATCCAGCGTGTTTTTGACGGGGTGAGGCTTTACAACTATAAAAATAAGACCTGAGTATCACAATTGATGGTTTATCTGGGGGTACTATGTTCGACAAGTTCGAAAATGAAGATGATTTCCTGAGTTCGTTACCGAAATATTTGCGCGATCCCATTGTTAAATTTCATACCGCTATTAAAGAAACAATCGATAGTTTATCGCCTGAATCCTCTGAGCTTTTCCAATCCACGCTGAAACAAATGAAATCATTATCCCATGAGGTAGGGGAGTTTATTCACATTCGTGCCAGTCATCTTTCAGATTTATTTAGCAAACCGCTCACGTTTTTCAAGGATACCTTGGAAGGCGCTAAGAACCTTGCTGATAAAGTGGGGAATTCTTTCCATGAGATTAAGGAAAAGTATGATCAGCTGACGGATAAACCCAGCCATATTTTCGAGGGGATCAAACATTGGTTCGACGGCCTGCTGGGGGATAAGCAGGAAAAAACCAGCGCTGCGGAATTTAATTTGTACCTTGATGGACACGATCATGCGGCACCGGCGCACAGCGCTATCGACGTTAACGGCATTGCAACGTCTCATGCGGATATGCATTCAGTGATGTAAGCAGGCGCGAGAATCGCCCGGCCCGGCCCTGACTCAGGTGGTGCAGGGGCGCGCAGTTCTCGCGTTTTTACCGTTTACTCCGCGGCTCCCCAACGGTTGGCCCGGCCGAATGAGCCATAGTCGTTAAACCTGACGCCCATCTCTCTCATTACGCGGTGCGCCTTTGCCGCAGTCAACTGGCGGATATAGAACGGCTCATTAACCACGAAGTGGTGAATGCTGTGCGTGCTGCCGAAATTAAAACAAAACAGCTGCAGCGGCCATAGCCACCAAGGGTTCATCACCTGCGTCTGCTGCAGGATATTGTTGTGCTCTATATCGCCATGATAATGCATATTTGAACTGACGAAGTGCAGGCAAAAGCTCCAGAGAATATTGGGGCCAATCAGTACCACCACCAACATGTCGAGATAGCCGATCGGCGCTTGTGCTGCGCCGGACCAGGTAATCGGCATGCCGCTCAGCGTAGCAGCAAAATCTATGCCGTGTACGATCAGGAACAGATACCACAGCCCCCAGGTAAGAAAAGCGACGGGGAAGAACGCTTTGAGGCCGGTCAGTAATACCCCTCGCAGGTCGCCTTTGCCTTTGTCCTGCCAGGCGACGACGGCCAGTGCCACCATCAGATCCGCCGTCATCAGCAGCCGGAGCACTCCCCATCGAGTGCCGTTGCTGAGCGCACGTTCTTCAAGATCCTGCTCTGAGCCGGAATACTGGTGGTGTTTAAGGTGCAGCGTTTTACGCGCCCACGGGTTAGCGCTGCTTGGCCTGACGATCCACACTAAGGTCATCATCAGGTGATACATAAAGCGATTTTTTTTAAAATAGAGGTTATGAATTAAATCGTGTTCTATTTCATGGGCTAAAGAGAGACACAGTGCATTCAGCAGCAGGCATAACCACCAGGAAATCTGCTGATGAATATAGAGCGTCGAGACGGCAACCAGTGAAAATATCGAGAAGAGCAAGATGCCTAAGCCGATGGCGTTCTGATATTTCAACACGGGGAAGCGCAGCTTAACGTCATTACCTGCCGCGATAATCTGTTGGCGGATGTATTTTACCCTGGCGGGCAGGCTGAGCGGTGGGGCCTCGTCGACCATTTTCATCTCTTCACTATCCAAGTAAATCGGCGGATACTACTCACCACATTCCCTGAGTGGTTATCTTCGGCCACGGTAGCTGAGATGATTTCCTTGTAATAAGTAAAGGTAGAAACAATGAGGTGATTAACAAGTAGCGCTTAAGTTTGGCGTGTGCGATAGATTTGCCAGGAAATGATTAATGTACCAATTATTCAACGGATAATGATTAATTCCGCCTGTTTTTTTAGACGCTTGTTTCAGACTTTTACGCAAAAAAACTGTCGCATTATGACTCAGCATTACCAGAGGAAAACCGGGGGACGCATGCCCCCCCGAAAGGCGATGATGCTCAGCGCGTCAGGCTCTGTACAATCTGGTATACCGCTTTTACACGCTCATCATTAGGGAAGTTTTTATTTGCCAGCATCACAACGGCGGTTTTCTGCGCGGGGATAAATACCGCGTAGGTGGCAAAACCGTTGGTCGAGCCGGTTTTGTTGTACCAGGCCTGCTGCTGAGGAGCCTGCGGCGGGGTTATTGCCTGTGCCGGCACGCCATTCATGATCACTTTCGCATCATTGCCCGCCAGCAGCGTATCCAGTGTGACCGGGTAAGGGTAGCTTTCCCACATCAGGTCCTGCGTGAACTCGCTGGCGTGGTAGTAGCCGCGATGAACGCCATCCAGCGCCTGCCGCCAGTCAGGCGCTACCTTGACCAGCCCCATATTGGCGTTCAGGTAACGGATCAGATCGCTGCTGCTGGATTTCAGGCCGTAAGATTCAGCATCCAGCGGGCCGGGGGTAACGCGCACCGGTTTATCTTCTTTATTGTAGCCCTGAGCATAATCTTTCTGAGCGGCCGGCGGCACATTGACATAGCTGTGCGTCATGCCCAGAGCTGGCAGCAAACGTTGCTCCATCGCGATGGTAAACGGCTGCGCCAGGCTTTTGGCGGTGATCATGCCCAGCAGACCAATTCCCAGGTTGGAATATACCCGGTAGCTGCCTATTGGGTGCGAGGGCTGCCACTGGCGGTAATAGTCCATCAGCTGTTGTTCATTGGTGATCTCATCCGGCACAAACAGCGGCAGACCGGAGGTATGGGTCGCCAGGTTCAGCAGGCTGACGCGGTCAAAGGCGCTGCCTTGCAGTTGCGGCAGGTAATGGCTGGCCGGTTGCGCCCAGTCAAGCTTGCCGGCGTGTTGCGCATAGGCGGCCAGCGTGGCGGTAAAGGTTTTGCTCAGCGAGCCGATCTCAAACAGCGTGTTCTGCGTAACCGGCAGCTTGCTCTGTTTGGATGCCACGCCGTAATTGTAGAATTGCGGTTTGCCGTCAACGGAAACGGCGATGGTCATACCCGGCACCGCGTATTTTTCCATTAATGGTTGTACGACTTTATCGATCTCTGCCTTATCGACGGCGTGACCGAACGCCGGCAGTAAAGCCAGGCACAGGGGAAGCAGGGGAAGCGTTTTTTTCAGCATAATAAAGTTAACCGAAGCGATGCATCACATGTCTTGGAAGTGCCGAACTGTCAGTCCGGCACCGATGGTTAATGCGCAATTTATCCCGTTGCGCTGAAATTACATCATAGAACAGTTACGCTTGGTTATTATCATTATTTTGGTTATGCGAATCATTCCGCTCAGGGCAGGCCAAGCCAGCGCAGCAGTGCGGTCACTGCGGCCGCGGCGACCAGCACGATAATTAACGGTACTTTACGCCAGGTGAGCAGTAAGCCGGTCAAGACGCCGACCACCCGCGCCGCGCCGGCGAAATGCTGATCTTCGAACAGCGTGGCGATAACGGCGACCGCCAGCAACAGCGTGGTGGCGGCATCCGCAAGCAGGTCGCGGGTGGTGGTGGAAAAGGCCATTTTTTGGCCGAGCAGGGCGCCGCTCAGGCGCAGCAGGTAGGTGCCGGCGGCCAGGATAATCATGCCGGTAACAATGGTGTGCAGTGACATCAACGCGTCCTCTTTCTGATCAGCAGCCCTAACAGGGCAAACAGCACCGGCATGCCAATGGGCGCCCAGGGTACGGCCGCCAGCGCGAACGCCGTGCCGGAAACGGCGGAGAGCAGGGTGCGGCGGTTTTTCAACGCTGAGACGATCAGCGCCAGCAAAATCGTCGGGAAGACGGCATCCAGACCAATGCTGTGCACGTCCGGGATTAAATTGCCGATCGAACCGCCGACAATCACCCCCAGCGGCCAGCACAGCGCGATACCGAGACCGCACAGCCAGTAAGCCGCCTTGCGCGCTGGCAGCGTCGGTTGCGATACGCCGAACACCACGCTTTCATCGTTCATAATATGGCAGCCGAGAAAGCGCGCCGGGCCGTGGCCGATCAAATCCTTCACCGCCATGCCGAAAGGCATATGGCGCGCGTTGACCAACAGCCCGGCGGTCGCTGCGGCAAATGGGCTGCCGCCGCCGGCGACGATGCCAATAAACAGAAACTCGGACGCGCCGGCCAGCACCAGGACTGACAGCGCCAGCGGCACCCACAGCGGGAAGCCGTAGCCGGTAGCCAGCGAGCCGTAAGAGACGCCCACGATCCCATCGGCGAGGCAGACCAGCACGATGCCTTTGACCACCCCACTGTTTAGCACGCTCAAGCGGTTGAACTTCATCTCCATGACCTTATAACGAACGAAAGTTTTGTTATAATGAACAACGCTGAAGTGTTTTACAAGTCGAACGATCGTTCGTTATAGGATTAAGGTGCCGTAATTTATGACGCAACCGATAACCATTATTGCCGATGCGCTGGTGCGTGAACGCCAGCGTGCGGGCCTCTCTCTGGCTGAGGTCGCCCGGCGTGCGGGCATCGCTAAATCGACGTTGTCGCAGTTGGAGGCGGCTAACGGCAACCCCAGTCTGGAAACGCTGTGGTCGTTGTGCGTCGCCCTGGATATTCCGTTTGCCAGGCTGATGGAGCCACAGCAAAACAGCACGCAGGTGATCCGTCGCGGCGAAGGGCCGACGGTGGTGGCGGAAATGGCCGACTACACCGCTGCGCTGTTGGCGACCTGTCCGCCGGGGGCGCGGCGTGATATCTATTTGCTGACGACCCAGCCCGGCGCCGACCGCATTTCGCAGCCGCACTCGCCCGGTTCGGTGGAACATATCATCATCACTCAAGGCCGGGCGCTGGTCGGGCTGATTGATACGCCGGTCGAGCTGTATGCCGGCGACTATATCTGTTATCCCGGCGATAGGGCGCATATCTTCAAGGCGCTGGAGCCTGATACGCTGGCGGTGCTGGTTTCGGAGCAGAATTGAGTCGATGGCGCCGGTTATCCGCCAGATTAATTAACTATTGTAATTAGCGTAATCACTTTCATTCTCATTTGGCCGTCATTTATAATCCTGCGGCCTGCCGTTTTTATAGCCATTAATAAGAATGCTAATTAACTCTGTCCCAAGCTTTCGGCGCTCAGCGCCGCAGCGGTGGGGCCAGGGGGAGATCTTTACGGCAAGCGTCCCCCTCGGAATGGCATTCGCATAAACAGGGATTTCAGGAGAATGTTGATGAAACGGAGCTTACCGCTACTGACGGCGGTGCTGATGGGCGCGGCGTCTGCGGCCGCAGGCGCGACCTTTGATTTACAATATCACCCGCCGGAAGCGGCCGATCGGAAAGCGGGTAATGCGCAGCAGCCCCTCAAGCCTGTGCCGCGCCACCAAATATGGAATGCGGAAAAACTGGCGCAGGACAATCAGCGGGCGGAGAGTGAAGAGCAGGCTCAAGCACTGGCGGATTACCAGCGCCAGCGGCAACGCGCGCATATTCTGGGGGAGCAGCGGGAGCGGATTCGACGGTACCCGAACAGCACGCGACCGGCGGCCAGAGACTATCTGGTGAACTGTATGCCGCCGGGGGACCGCGGCAGCCTGAAATGGGATGATGAAGGACGCGACCCGAGCCTGTGCGGGCGCATCAGCTGGGACTGAACATTCGCAAGAAAAACAAAAGGCCGGTCGCTGTTGACGTCCGGCCTTTCAGCGTGCGGCGACACGTTTTCAGGATGCCATCGCCTCTTCAACCAACAGAAAACCGTTCATCACGTCGTTGAAATAATCTGCCGCAAAGCGGCTTTCCATATAAATAAAGTGGCCAGCCTGCGGTACGGTAATAAATTCGCAGTTATTGATATAATTACTGAGTTCCTTAATATCTTGCGCTGTAGTGTATTCGTCCTGCTCGCCGTTAATGAACAGTATCGGCGTATCGATTTGTCGGAAGGTATCGATATAATCCGCCTGATTAAACTCGGTAATCTGCGCAACGTGGTAACGAACCTGCTTTTGCGCTGACTCATCAAACTGCCGCAAATGTTCGTAGTTCACCTGCTTTAACAGATTCGGCAGATATTTGCCGACCTCGGTGTTCAGCAGCATAGCCGCTTCATCGCCTTTGCCTTCATCCAGTAGTTTTTTACCCTGGCTGACGTAGTAATTCATCGCGTCGTTAACCTTGGTGGAGAACGAAGCAACGACGGCTTTGCGGATGGAGCGCGGGCGGGAGGAGAGCGCCATCAGTGCTGCCAGTCCGCCCCAGGAGATAGAGAGCAGATAAGACGGTTCATAATGGTTAATCAAACTCTGCAGAATGAAAACCTCATCGCTTTTCGCCAGCGGTTTGGTTAAATCATTGTGCTGACGGGACTGACCAAGGAACGGTAAATCGAAGAGAATGACGTTAACCCGGTTCTTGAAGTTTCGTACGCAGCTGCGAAAAGCCAGCGTGGTTGAAAAAGATCCATTAACGCAGATGACGGAATCCGTGACGCCGGGGTACATATATCGCTCTACATAGACCTGCCAGTCACCGACGCGAACAATTTCTGTTTCTGGTTTCATTTCCCACCCCCATGAATAACAATAAAATGATGCCGGCCCCTCAGAATGGCGCAGCAAACCCTGGCAAATATGTGAAAATTATTGCGTTCCGGTTATTTTGTTTCTGCGGCCAGAACGACCGCAGAGCGATATTATGAATCCGGGTATGGCTTACGCTGCGTGGTGTACGGCAGCGTCTGCGGCGTCAGTCACGCCGTTAACTTCTACAGCAGCAGGAGTAGCAGCAGCGGCAACGTCGCCACCGGTCTGCTCCAGTGCAGAGATCAGCGCGTCGGTTGCGTCAGTCGCACCGGATACGCCGTCGGTGACGTGGTCAACCACACCAGATACGCCGTCGGTGACGTGGTCAACAACTTTGCCGACATCGCCGCCCAGGTCGCTGATTTTATCCAGTACGCCGCCAACAAAATCAGTCACATTGCCGGCCAGGTCGCCTACGGTGCCAGCCACATCACCCACCAGACCCAGCAGAGAGCCTGCTACGCCGGAAAGCAGGCCGCCAACGCTGCCGGCTACGCCGCTAATCACACCCCACAGGCCGCCGCTGCCTGAAGTTACAGCGTCAACGACACCGCCGATAGCGCCGGTAGCGTTGTCAACGGTAGAGTCGACCAGATCGCCTACGGTGCCAGACACGCCGCCAACCAGATCGCCCGCAGTACCGGTAACGGAACCAACCAGATCGCTTGCGGTGTCAGCGACGTCTTTCACGATATTATCAGCCATAAATCCTCCTAAAAACCTTGCAGGGTTTTGCATTAACAGGGTAAGCATCCAAGCGAGAGTTATTCATCCATTCGCCTATAAAGTTAGAACCAGATCACGCTGATGATCAAAGTTTAATTAAGTATTAAACCCATGTTAAAAAGTTATAAATCGTGTGATTTTTTATAAAATAATTAAATATCAATGGATTGAAATTCTGGTTCGCTCATCGGATAAGTGAAATTTTTAGGAATAATTCTATTCACACAGTTTTATTACTGTTGTTTTATTAATTAATTGTGACGCAAACATTACCGTAGCGATATGTTCTGAATTTGTTAATAAAATTTACGTTTAGCGCTGAACTTTGCCGGCTTTATCCGCTGGCAGTGCAATAAACGCCCGATGCCGGCGACGGGCAGAAGAAGGGGGGAAGCGCGCATGTGTTATGCCGGCGCGCGGGGCGGCGAAGAGGGTCAGCGGCAATACGATTGCAACAGGCCCAGCGCATCGGCGTTGAGCTGATAGAGATACACCGGCCGGCCGGTGGTGCCGTACATAATGCGGGTGCTGAGGATCTCGCTGTCAGCCAGATAAATTAAATATTTACGGCATGAGACCCGTGATATGCCGATGGCGTTGGCCAGGTTGTCGGTGGAAAACTCCTCATCACGCTGCTGTTCAATCCACTCACATACCGTGCGCAGCGTAATGCTGGTTAACCCTTTCGGCAGTTTCTTGTTTTCGCTGCCGTTCGGCTGGCGGCGCAGCAGATTATCCACGTCAGACTGCGCGCAAAATGTACGCTGCGCCAACAGCTGTGACTGCTGCTGATAGTGGCTCAGCGCCTGTTTGAAACGGGTGAACTGAAAGGGCTTGATCAGATAATCCACCACGCCGTAATGCAGCGCTTTTTGCACCGTGTCGACGTCGCTGGCGGAAGAGATGACGATGACGTCAGTTTTCTCCCCCAGTTCGCGCAGCGCCGGCAGCAGGTCTAACCCATTCTCCTGCTTCATATAAATATCCAGCAGCACCAGGTCGATACGGGCGCTGGCGTCGGTGAGCAGGGCATGTGCCTGCGCCAGCGTTGCCACCGTGGCCTGGCAGTGAAAGCCCTTGACCTGGCTCAGGTAATATTTATTGAGTTCCGCCACCATGGGATCGTCATCGACAATCAGTACGTTAATCATGTTTTCAGCTCTTGGCCTGATAGGGAATATGCACATAAAACTGGGTCAGTTCACCCGGTTCAGAGTCAAAATCAATACTGCCGCCCAGCTTTTGCAGGTGGCTGAGAATTAATGCCAGGCCGATGCCGCGTCCTGACCCTTTGGTTGAAAATCCCTGTTCAAAAATGCGCGAGCCGACGATCGGATCGATGCCCGGACCGTCGTCACTGACGGTACAGTGTAAATGATTGCCATTGTGATGGAAGCTCAGGGTAATTTCATGTCCTTCCTCACCGTCGATGGCCTCAATGGCGTTTTCGATTAAATTACCCAGCACGCTGATCAGCACATGGGTGGTTTCCGCCTCTGCCGCTTCCGGCAGCAGGCTGTCCTCATCAATCACCAGATCGATGCCGGCCTCCTGCGCACGGTTGATTTTGGCGATAAAAAAGCCTGCGACTTCAGGCGATTTTATCCGGCGCAGCAGGGTGCCGATCTCTTCCTGATAGGTGCTGGCGGTATTGATCACATAGTTTTCCAACTGCTGATACGCCTTCATATGCAGCATGCCGAGGATCACGTGCAGCTTGTTCATAAACTCATGCGACTGCACCCGCAGCGCATCGGCATATTGCGTCATGCCGCTGAGGCGCTGCAGCAGTTGGCTGACCTCGGTTTTGTCACGAAAGGTCGCAATCGCGCCGACCACCTGTCCCTGAACGATCACCGGCACGGTATTGACCAGCAGTTCACTGCCGTTAAAGGCGATCTGCCGGTCGCGTCGTGGTTTACCGCTGGCCAGTACCTCTGCCAGATGCAATTGCGCCGGCCAGTGTTTGCTGGCGGCGCTGAGCAGCAGGTTTTCAACCGGCCCGCTCTGCCGCAGCAGCCGCTTAGCCTCATCATTGACGATACTGATGCGTGATTGATTATCGACGGCAATCACGCCTTCTTTAATCGATTGCAGCATCGCATTGCGCTGTTCGAACAGGTTGGAAATTTCGTAAGGCTCAAAACCGAGCATAATGCGTTTCAGCGCTTTTACCAGACAGAACGTGCCCAGCGAGCCGACCAGTGCGGCGAAGGCCAGCGTCCAGTAGATGATCCAGCGGCTCTCGTCGATAACCCGCTCGACGGTATCCAGCGCAATGCCCAGCGCTACCACGCCGATCTGCTGGTGGCGGGCGTTATAAACCGGCACAAACACGCGCAGCGCCGGAGCCAGCGCGCCGCGGTTAATGGCGCTGTTTAACTGGCCGCGCAGCGCCGGCGCCAGGTCGTTGCCGATAAAATGATGGCCGATCAGCGCCGGTTTGGGGTGCGAATAGCGGATGCCGTCCATATCCAGCACCACCACGAACAGCAGTTCATTATGCTGACGCACCTGCTCGGCGAAGCGCTGAATAGCGCCGTCCTGCCGCCGGTTCTGCAGCCCGTCGACGATGGTGTCGGACAGCGCCAGCGTTTCGGCGATAGCCATGGCTTTACGCTGCAGCTGGCTTTGTCCTTCATGGTCCATCTGGACAAAAAACAGCGCGTAAACCACCATCAGCACCGAGGCGATAATGGCGGACACCATCAGCGTAACCGAGGTGCTGAGCTTCAGCGGAAGCCTTGGCTGTGACATAAGAATTCTCCGGAGCAGGTTGTGACGCGCTATTCTAACGGGGAAAGGGGACGGGTGCAGTTACCGGCTGCAGATTACCACGGCCGGCAGCGGAGAACGGGAGTTATTTTAGTTACATAACGATGCGCTATGCCTGATGGTAAATCTCCAGCGCCTGCTCGCCGCCGGCGCCCTGGTGGATAATCGCCATCAATGCGCGCACCACCTGCGCCGGGTTATCGTGCTGATAAACGTTGCGGCCATACACCATTCCGCTGGCGCCTTGCGCCATCAGCGCGGCGGACTTGTCCAGCACCGCGCGCAGCTCGCCTTTGCCGCCGCCGCGCACCAGCGTCGGGCAGCGGGCCGCTTCGACGATGCGGTGAAAATCTTCCACCCGTTCGGTCGGGTCGGCCTTGATGATATCGGCGCCCAGTTCGCGCGCCAGCCGCACCAGCGGCACCATTTTCTCCACATCACCGATCGAGCCGTAGGCAGCACCCTGGCCGGCCGGCGCCATCACCAGCGGCTCGATCATCAGCGGCATGGCGTAACGCTCGCAGGCGTGACGCAAACGGCCGATGTTCTCCACGCACTGGCGGAAAATGCCGGGCTCATCCGGGATCATATACAGGTTGACCACCACCGCGGCGGCATCCATTTGCAGGGCGGCGAGGATCGGCTGCTCCGGATTATGCAGCACCGCCCACATTTCACGATGGCGGGCGGCGTTATAGGCATTGCCGACGTCGGTGCGCATTACCAGCGCCGGCTTGTTGCGCTGCGGGGCAGCCTGCAGCAGGTCGGCCTGGCCGTAATTGACCTGAATGGCGTCCGGGCGGGCGTCGATCAGGCTGCTCATCACCCGTTCGATATTCTCCAGGCCGGACAAAAAATCCGGCTCGTTGGCGATACCGTGGTCGATCGCCACATCCAGACATTTACCCTGATTAAACAGCCGGTTCATCCTTGCTTGATTACCGATTTGCATACCCTGTCTCCGCCCGGTTTACCGTCTACACAGTATTGGCGAGGATGCGCCGCGCTGAGCGAACAATCGCTTAAATTGCGCTGCGGCTCGCAATTTTTAACCGGGGAGAACAGGGAGGACGCGGCTCAGGTCAGGAAATCCTCCCGCTGCGGGGTAAAAGTATCCAGCAGGACGCCGGCTTCCAGACAGACGCAGCCGTGCACCACGTGAGGCCGCTTATACAGCGTATCGCCGGCGCTGACCTGATGCGTCTCCCCGCCGATGGTGAATTCAAAACGTCCGGACAACACGTAGGTCAGCTGCTCATGGGGGTGGCTGTGCAACGGCCCCACCGCGCCGGCGAGAAAGTGCACCTCCACGGCCATCATGCCGCCGCCGTGAGCCAGAATACGGCGCGATACGCCATCGCCCAGCGTTTCCAGCCGGGTATCTTGTTTAAATACAAACATCATGCGCTCCTGATAACGGATGAGTCCGCTGAGGGTAAATTAAAACGATGTTTTAATTTTTGCAAGGGCTGCGCGCGCCGCTGGCGGAGCATGGAATATTGAACCAGGCAGCAACCGGGGGCGCGTTGGCAGTTGCGCGCGCGGACCCGGCGACAGTATGCTAATCCTGCCCGATTTTATGGGGCGCTCGATTATCGCCAGGAAATAAGGGAATCCGTTATGCAAGTTACACGTCGGTTATTACCACTGATGATGCTTATACCGCTGTCGGCGCCGTTACTGGCGATAGCGCAGCAGGAGCCGCTGCTGAAGAGC
Organism: Serratia sp. JUb9; assembly: GCF_014298095.1. Classification (NCBI taxonomy): domain Bacteria; kingdom Pseudomonadati; phylum Pseudomonadota; class Gammaproteobacteria; order Enterobacterales; family Yersiniaceae; genus Serratia; species Serratia sp. JUb9. The sequence continues at coordinate 2,201,633 of NZ_CP060416.1, forward strand.
CATGCCGCGTCTGCGTCGCAAAGCAAAGCGCGAATCCCCAGCCTGCTGCTTGGCCGGTGGCGCGTGACGAAGACGCTGCTGACACAGGCCGCCGTCTGCTGGGATCGGCAGCAGATCGACAGCGTGCTGAATACGCAGATCAGCTATCAGCCGGACGGTTTTAGCTGGAACAACCAGCAGCGGCGCAGTCTGGGCGTGGTAAGCAGTACGGTTGAGGAGCAGGAGTTTGTTGAGGATAACTCGGATGCCGATTCCGAGACGCCGGCCGTCGATTTCGCCATGCTTGGCATCATTGCGCCAGCGGTGGAGCGGATCGCCATCATGCATACAGCGAAAGACTCAGCCTCCAATACGCCGGATGACGACGAATTCCCCGGCGCGACGGTGCTGATCAAGAACCCGGACACGCTGATCTTCTCAATGTGCAACCAGTACTTTGAGGCCCAGCGTCAGCGCTAAATGCTGACGCTGGCGTCAGACCTTCACCCGCACTACCTCGATCCCACTTTTTTGCAGCTCGCCGAGGCTGTCTGCGGGAATGCCCTCATCGGTGATAATGGTATCGATACGCTGGGTATCGATGATTTTGTGCAGGCTGGAACGGTTGAACTTGCTGGAGTCGGTCACCACGATGATACGTTCCGCCACTTCGCACATCCGGCGGTTCAGGCGCGCTTCGTCTTCATTGTGGGTGCTGATACCGCGCTCCGGATCGATAGCGTCGACGCCGAGAAACAGCATATCGAAGTGGTAATTCAGCAGCGCCTGCTCCGCCTGGTCGCCGTAAAACGAGAGCGACTGGCGGCGCAGGTGGCCGCCGGTCATTAACAGCTCTACGCCTTCCGCCTCCAGCAACGCGTTGCCGACGTTCATGCCGTTGGTCATCGCGATCACCTCATGGTGGTGACGCATCAGCCGGGCTATTTCGCAGGTGGTGGTGCCGGAGTCGAGTATCACCCGACTGCCGGGCAGGATCATATCGGCCGCTACCTGGGCGATGCCGTGTTTTAACGCCGTATTCAGCGAACTTTTCGCTGCGACACTGGGTTCGGCTGCGGGGAGCGTACCGTCGCAGATCAGCGCGCCGCCGTAGGCGCGCACGGCAATGCCCTGTTTTTCCAGGAATGCCAGATCGTTGCGAATGGTCACCGTTGAGACGCCAAACCAGGCGGAAAGATCGTTAACCTGCACGCTTCCTTGCTGCCGCAACCGCTGGATAATCTGTTCACGCCGTTCGCTGGTGCCGGTGGCGCGCTTGTCGGCGGAAAAGTCGCTGCTGCTGCTCATATGAGCTCCTTTCATTAAATCTTTCGTTTCATTTCGATTCGCCTATTAACCCCTTTCCTTTGACAGAATGCAAGCGTAAAAATGCCGCCTTCAGTGCGCTTCCTCACGTCTGCACTCTTTCATTTGCTTTCTTTTGTGAAACAGATCGGAAAATTAATATCTTTCGTTTTGTTTTTTAAACACCCTGCAGCAGGATAAAAGAAACGAAACGAAATGCATCGCCGCGCGTCAGCCGGAGAGGGGGAGGAAAGTGAAGCAGCTAACCGAGATGGTAAACAGGCACAAACAAGGGCAGACGAACGGCATTTATGCCGTGTGCTCTGCGCATCCGCTGGTGCTGGAAGCGGCATTGCGCTACGCCCGGCAGCGGCAGACGCCTTTACTGATTGAGGCGACGTCCAATCAGGTCGACCAGTTTGGCGGTTATACCGGCATGACGCCGGCGGACTTTCGCGGCTTTGTCTGCCAGCTGGCGCAGAAGCTGGATTTCCCCGCATCGCAGATTATTTTCGGCGGCGACCACCTCGGCCCCAACCGCTGGCAGAGCCAGCCTGCCGAGCAGGCGATGACGCAGGCGGAAACGCTGATCGAAAGCTACGTCGCCGCCGGCTTTAAAAAGATTCACCTGGATTGCAGCATGCCCTGCGCGGATGATCCGCAGCCGCTGAGCGATGCGATCGTCGCCGAACGCGCCGCGCGGCTGGCGCAGGTGGCCGAGCGTACCTGCCGCACGCAGTTTGGCGTTTCCGATCTGGCGTATGTGATCGGCACCGAGGTGCCGGTTCCCGGCGGCGCGCATGAAACCCTGACGACGCTGGCGGTTACCGCCCCGGACGCCGCGCGGGCGACGCTGGCCGCACATCGTCAGGCGTTTGAACGGCAGGGGCTGGGCGACGTCTGGCCGAGGATTATCGCGTTGGTGGTGCAGCCCGGCGTCGAGTTCGACCATACGCAGGTAATTGATTACCAGCCGCAACAGGCCGTGGCGCTCAGCGCCATGGTGGAGTCCTGCGATACGCTGGTGTTTGAAGCGCATTCCACCGATTACCAGACGCCGCAGGCGCTGCGTCAACTGGTGAAAGACCATTTCGCGATACTGAAAGTCGGGCCGGCGCTGACCTTCGCCCTGCGCGAGGCGCTGTTTGCGCTGGCGGCGATCGAGCAGGAACTGCTGCCGGCGAACGCCTGCTCCGGCCTGCGTCAGGTGCTGGAACAGGTGATGCTCAAACGGCCGGAATACTGGCGCAGCCACTATCACGGCGATGAGTCCGCCCGTCGGCTGGCGCGCGGCTACAGCTACTCCGACCGCATACGCTATTACTGGCCGGATGAACAGATTGAGCAGGCATTTACACAGCTGCTGCGCAACCTGACGGACACGCCAATCCCGCAGCCGCTGCTCAGCCAGTATTTACCGCTGCAGTACCCCAAGGTGCGGGCGGGAACGCTGGCTGCCGCGCCGCGTGCGCTGATTATCGACCATATCCAGAACGTTTTGGGCCAGTACCACGCCGCCTGTCAGGGCGAGGCCCTGCGTTCCGCATAACAACAACGAGGAAAACGCTATGCCGAACATTGTATTAAGCCGTATCGACGAACGTTTGATTCATGGTCAGGTGGGCGTTCAGTGGGTCGGGTTCGCCGGTGCGAATCTGGTGCTGGTGGCCAACGACGAGGTGGCTGCGGATCCGGTGCAGCAAAACCTGATGGAGATGGTGTTAGCGGAGGGCATTGCGGTGCGCTTCTGGTCGCTGCAGAAGGTGATCGACAACATTCACCGCGCCGCCGATCGGCAAAAAATCCTGCTGGTCTGCAAGACGCCGGCGGATTTTCTCACGCTGGTGCAGGGCGGGGTGCCCGTGACGCGCATCAACGTGGGCAATATGCATTACGTCGAAGGTAAACGGCAAATCGCCAAAACGGTCTCCGTCGACGCCGGCGATATCGCCGCGTTTCACGGCCTGCAAACCGCCGGGGTTGAGTGCTTTGTGCAGGGCGTACCGACGGAACCCGCGTTGGATCTGTTCAAACAACTGTGAGGGACAGGTAATGGAAATCACTCTGCTGCAGGCCTGCGCGCTGGGCATTCTCGCCTTTATCGCCGGCCTGGATATGTTTGACGGTTTAACCCATATGCACCGCCCGGTGGTGCTTGGTCCGCTGGTGGGGCTGATCCTCGGCGACCTGCATACCGGCATTCTGACCGGCGGCACGCTGGAGCTGGTGTGGATGGGGCTGGCGCCGCTGGCGGGCGCGCAGCCGCCCAATGTGATTATCGGCACCATCGTCGGCACCACCTTTGCCATCACCACCGGGGTAAAACCGGACGTCGCCGTCGGCGTCGCGGTGCCGTTCGCCGTGGCGGTGCAGATGGGAATCACCTTCCTGTTCTCGGTGATGTCCGGCGTGATGTCACGCTGCGACAGGATGGCGGCCAACGCCGATACCAAAGGCATTGAGCGGGTGAACTACCTGGCGATGCTGGCGTTGGGATGCTTCTACTTTCTGTGCGCGTTCCTGCCGATTTACTTTGGCGCGGAACACGCCAAAACCGCGATCGATGTGCTGCCGGCGCGGCTGATTGACGGCCTTGGCGTGGCGGGCGGCATTATGCCGGCCATCGGCTTCGCCGTGCTGCTGAAGATCATGATGAAAAATGTCTATATCCCCTATTTTATCATCGGCTTTGTGGCGGCGGCCTGGCTGAAGCTGCCGGTGCTGGCGATTGCCGCGGCGGCGCTGGCGATGGCGCTGATTGATTTGTACCGCAAAGGCCCTGAACCCAATGCGCCGGCCCCAAAGCAGGAGGAATTCGAAGATGGCATCTAACCCGACCACGCTGCCGAACAACGTTTCAGACGGAGAGGAGACGCTGCTGACCGGCGCTAATGAGAACCGGTATGAAGACCAGCGCGTCGGCGCGGAGCTGAGCCGCAAGGACATCAACCGCGTCGCCTGGCGCTCCATGCTGCTGCAGGCCTCGTTCAACTACGAACGCATGCAGGCCGCCGGCTGGCTGTACGGTCTGCTGCCGGCGCTGAAAAAAATCCATACCAACCCGCGCGATCTGGCGCGGGCGATGAAAGGACATATGGGGTTCTTTAACACCCACCCGTTTCTGGTGACCTTTGTCATCGGCATTATTCTGGCGATGGAGCGCTCCAAGCAGGACGTGAACAGCATCCAAAGCACCAAAATCGCCGTCGGCGCGCCGCTCGGCGGCATCGGCGACGCCATGTTCTGGCTGACGCTGCTGCCGATTTGCGGCGGTATCGGCGCCAGCCTGGCACTGCAGGGTTCGATCCTCGGCGCGGTGATCTTCCTGCTGCTGTTTAACGTGGTGCACCTGGGGCTGCGCTTTGGGCTGGCTCACTATGCCTATCGCATGGGCGTGGCGGCGATCCCGCTGCTGAAAGCCAATACCCGGCGGGTCGGCCATGCGGCGTCGATCGTCGGCATGACGGTGATTGGCGCGCTGGTGGCGACCTACGTACGTTTGTCGACGACGCTGGAGATCACCGCCGGTGACGCGGTGGTCAAGCTGCAGAGCGACGTGATCGACAAGCTGATGCCGGCCTTCCTGCCGCTGATGTATACCTTGCTGATGTACTACCTGGTGCGGCGCGGCTGGAGTCCGCTGCGGCTAATCGCGATCACCGTGGTGTTGGCGATAGTCGGTAAGTTCGCTCACTTTCTGTAAGCCGGAGGCGTTCACGATGATAGGCATTATTCTTTGCGGCCACGGCGGCTTCGCCAGCGGGCTGGCGCGGGCGATGACGCAGATACTGGGCGAGCAGCCGCAGTTTATGGCGATCGATTTTACCGAAAGTTCGAGCACATCGCTGCTGACCGCACAGTTGGAGCAGGCGGTTGCGGCACTCGATGCGCACGAGGATCTGGTGTTTCTGACCGACCTGCTGGGGGGCACGCCGTTCCGCGTCGCGTCGACGCTGGCGATGCAGCAGCCGGGGCGGGAAGTGATTACCGGCACCAATCTGCAACTTTTGTTGGAGATGGTGCTGGAGCGTGAGGGGCTGAGCAGCGAAGCATTTCGCCGGCAGGCGCTGGCGTGCGGACGCCGCGGGTTGACCAGCCTGGCGGATGAGCTGGGGCGCTGCCGAGAGGAAAAGCCGCTGGAAGAGGGCATATAACCCACTGCATGCGAATAGCCCAAAACGTCATCAGGCGAAATGCCGCCACGCCCGATATTGATGTCACACGACTAAGGATGAAGTTATGCCACAAACCGAGACTTGCCCGACCGTTGCTACGGGCACCTGGACAGAAGCCGAGATCCGCCAGCAGCCGGCCAGTTGGCTACGGGCGTTAAATGCTATCGATAACCTGCGCCAGTCGCTTGAGCAGTTTCTTGCGCCGCTGCTATTGAATGAGGATTTACGCATTGTGCTGACCGGCGCCGGCACCTCGGCGTTTATCGGCGAGATTATCGCCCCCTGGCTGACGTGCTACACGGGCAAGAATTTCAGCGCGTTGCCCACCACCGATCTGGTCACCAACCCGATGGACTACCTGAACGCCGCCCACCCGCTGCTGCTGGTCTCCTTTGGCCGCTCTGGTAACAGTCCGGAAAGCCTGGCGGCCATTGAGCTGGCGAATCAGCTTGTGCCGGAATGCCATCACCTGGTGATTACCTGTAATGAGGGCGGCAGCCTGTATCAAAACGCGCGTGACGACGGCAATGCCTTCGCACTGCTGATGCCGGCAGAAACGCACGATCGCGGTTTTGCCATGACCAGCAGCATCACCACCATGATGCTCAGCTGTCTGGCGGCGTTTGTGCCGGCGGTATTTAACGTCGGGGCGTTCCGCGACGTAGCCGAGCGCTGCCGCAGCATTCTGGCGTCGCTGGACGATGTCCGCGAGGGCGTGTTCGGCAGCCTGCCGTGGAAGCGCGTCGCCTACCTCGGCAGCGGCGGCCTGCAGGGGGCGGCGCGCGAAGCCGCGCTGAAAGTGCTGGAGCTGACCGCCGGCCGGCTGGCGGCGTTTTACGATTCGCCGGCCGGCTTCCGTCACGGCCCGAAATCGCTGGTGGATGACGAGACGCTGGTGGTGGTGTTTATTTCCAGTCATCCCTATACGCGGCGTTACGACCTGGATCTGCTGGCCGAGCTGCGGCGTGATAACCAGGCGATGCGCGTGCTGGCGATCGCGGCGGAGCCGGACGCGATGGTTGAGCAAGGCCCGCATATCCTGCTGCCGCCTTCACGCGGGTTCAACGATGTGGAGCTGGCGTTCTGTTTCCTGATGTATGCGCAGATGTTCGCACTGAGCGAATCGCTGAAAGCGGGCATCACGCCGGATACGCCTTCCGCCAGCGGCGCGGTAAACCGGGTGGTGCAGGGCGTGGTTATTCATGCATGGCAAGCGTAGGAGGCACCATGAGCATTATTTCCACCAAGTATCTGTTACTGGACGCGCAGGCCAACGGCTACGCCGTGCCGGCGTTCAATATTCATAATGCCGAGACTATTCAGGCGATTTTGGAAGTGTGCGCCGAACTGCGCTCGCCGGTGATCTTGGCGGGTACGCCCGGCACCTTCAGACATATCGCTTTTGACGAGATCTATGCGCTGTGCCGCGCCTATTCCGACAGCTATCGGATGCCGCTGGCGCTGCATCTCGACCACCATGAATCGCTGGATGATATCCGCCGCAAGGTGCAGACCGGGGTACGCAGCGCGATGATCGACGGCAGCCATTTGCCGTTTGACGATAACGTCCGGCTGGTGGCGTCGGTGGTGGCGTATTGTCACCGTCATGACTGCAGCGTGGAGGCCGAGCTGGGCCGCCTGGGCGGCGTGGAGGATGATATGGCCACCGACGCAGAGCAGGCGTTTATGACCGATCCACAGGAGGCGCGGCGCTTTGTGGCGCAGACCGGCGTCGACAGCCTGGCCGTCGCCATCGGCACCGCGCACGGCTTATACACCAAGCGGCCGAAGATTGATTTTCAGCGGCTGGCGGCCATTCGCGATGTGGTCAGCGTGCCGCTGGTGCTGCACGGCGCCAGCGATGTGCCGGACGACTTCGTGCGCCGGGCGATTGAACTCGGTGTCTGCAAAGTCAACATTGCCACCGAGCTGAAGATCGCCTTCGCCGGGGCGGTGAAGCAGTGGTTTGCCGATAACCCGCAGGGCAACGATCCCCGTTATTACCTGCGCGTGGGCATGGATGCAATGAAAGAGGTGGTCAGCAATAAAATCAGCCTGTGCGGCTCGGCGGGTCGCATCGGCGCGGAGACGGCGCTGACGGCGTAATGCGCCGTTATTACCGTTACCTTCGATAACAACAATAAGGACCTCTGGAATGAAGAAAGTCACCCGCGTGGCGCTGTTGGCGCTGCTGGTTGCCAACGGCGCGACCGCCGCGCAATATGCGCTCGACAATGAGAAGATTGCCGTAACCTTTGACGAGGGCAAATCGGCGCTGGCGATTAAAGATAAGGCCGGCGGAAGCCGGCTGGCGCCGCAGGAGCTGTTTTTTCTGACGTTGCCGGATGAAACGGTAATTCATGCTGCGGATTTCACGCTGAAGAGCGTCAGCCAGCAGGGCGATGCGATCGTGCTGGCGTATACGCGCCCGGACTTCAACGTCAGCGTGACGCTCAACACGCTGCACGGCAAGTATGCCCGCATCGATTATAAGATTACGGCGCTGAAGCAGGCGCGCAGCGTGGCGAAGATCACGTTCTTCCCGACGAAGAAGCAGTCCCAGGCCCCGTATGTTGACGGTGCGATTAACAGTTCGCCGATTATCGCCGACTCATTCTTTATCATGCCGGAAAAACCGATCGTCAATACCTACGCCTACGAGGCCACCACCAACCTGAATGTGGAACTGGCGACGCCGATACAGCCGGAAACGCCGGTCAGCTATCGTATCTATTTCGGCACCTTCCCGCAGGTCGGCCAGCTGCGCCGCAGCGTCAACCAGTTCATTAATACGGTGCGCGCGCGGCCGTATCAGCCTTATCTGCACTACAACAGCTGGATGGATATCGGCTTTTTCACCACCTATACCGAACAGGATGTGCTGAAACGGATGGACGAGTGGGACAAAGCCTTTATCAGCGGGCGCGGCGTGAAGCTGGACGCGTTCTTGCTGGACGACGGCTGGGATGACCGCACCGGACGCTGGCTGTTCGGCCCGGCCTTCCGCCACGGCTTTGGCACGGTGAAAAAGAAAGCGGAAAGTCTGCACAGTTCGGTCGGCCTGTGGCTGTCGCCGTGGGGCGGCTATAACACACCGCGCGATATACGCGTCTCCCACGCCAAAGAGTACGGCTTTGAAACCGTTGACGGCAAGCTGGCTCTGTCCGGCCCGAACTACTTTAAGAATTTTAATCAGCAGATCGTCAAGCTGATCAAGAACGAGCATATCACCTCGTTCAAGCTGGACGGCATGGGCAACGCCAACGCGCATCTTGCCGGCAGTCCGTTCGCCTCGGATTTTGATGCTTCGATCGCGCTGCTGGACTCTATGCGCGCCGCCAATCCGAATCAGTTTATCAACCTGACCACCGGCACCAACGCCAGCCCGTCCTGGCTGTTTTATGCCGATTCCATCTGGCGGCAGGGGGATGATATCAATCTGTACGGCAAAGGTTCGCCGGTGCAGCGGTGGATGACCTACCGCGATGCGGAAACCTATCGCTCGATCGTCAGAAAAGGGCCGCTGTTCCCGCTGAATTCACTGATGTATCACGGCATTATCAGCGCGGCAAATGCCTACTACGGCCTGGAGAAAGTACAGAGCGACGACGACTTTGACGACCAGGTGTGGAGCTTCTTCGCCACCGGTACGCAGCTGCAGGAGCTGTATATCACCCCGTCGATGCTGAACGACCATAAGTGGGATACGTTGGCGCAGGCGGCGACGTGGTCGCGGGATAATGCCGATGTGCTGGTCGATACCCACTGGATCGGCGGTGACCCGACGCGGCTGGAGGTATACGGTTGGGCGTCGTGGCAACCGGAGAAGGCGATTTTCGGCCTGCGTAACCCGCTGGATAAGCCGCAGGCCTATTACCTGAACCTGAGTAAAGACTTTGAAATCCCGCAGGGCGCCGCCACCCGCTTTAGCCTGAAGCCGGTTTACGGCAACAATGCCACCTTCCCGCAGGCGTATCAGCAGGCGCTGGTGGTTACCCTGCAGCCGCTGGAAACGCTGGTGTTTGAGACGACGCCGGTCAAATAGGCGCAGCTTAATTCCGACTAGTAAAAATCCACGCTGCGGCGTGGATTTTTACTATCGGCTCAGACCCGTTCGCCGCCAATCACCTCGCGGATGCGTTTGGCGATGTGCGCCACGTGGGTTTCCAATGCAAAGTGGCCGGTAACGCTTGTTCACCGGCACAGGCTAATTTTCCCGTCCCTTATCCCCGACCTCCATTTCATGATGTCCGCGCCTTAAACAGCGCGGGCTGCGCTTCGGCCACGGGAAACGGCCTGGCGCGCTGACGCATCCGACGTAGCGATTTGTGAATTTTTTTCATAACCACATTGAGCAGGAAACTGTTAATTATTTGTCTAATATTTGTAAATATAAAAAGTCTTCTTCATCTCCGTCATTTTTCTGACGTACCCACCCTTATCAGCATTGCGGGGTAGCCATTGCCTGAGCCTGCAAGCTGAACAGCCGTCATTGTGAGCACTATTTTATCTGGAGCGGTTAGCGATGGAACTCGATATCAACAACAAGATTTATCAGACCGATGCGGACGCGGATACGCCGCTGTTATGGGTTATCCGCGACGATCTGGCCATGACCGGCACGAAATATGGCTGCGGCCTGGCGCAGTGCGGCGCCTGTGCGGTTATGGTGGACGGCCAGGCCGTGCGTTCCTGCGTGACGCCGCTGGAGACCGTCGCCGGGAAAAAAATCACCACCATTGAGGCGATCGAAAGTGATGACGTCGGCAAGCGCGTGGTGGCGGCGTGGGTTCGGCATCAGGTGCCGCAATGCGGTTATTGCCAGTCTGGCCAGGTGATGGCGGCAACCGCCTTGTTAAAGCATAACGCTCATCCTTCGGACGAGGAGATTGCTGCGGCGATGGTGAATTTATGCCGCTGCGGTACCTACAACGCTATCAGCGCCGCCATTCATGAGGTTGCGGGGGAGGGAGACAACGCATGAAACGACGCGATCACGATCTGACAGCTCTGGATGAGCAACCGGTTAACCTTTCACGGCGTCGTTTTCTGCTGGCCGGCGGCAGCCTTGCCGGCGCTTTGGTGCTGGGCGTCGGTTTGCCGATTGGGCAGAGCCGCGCTCAGGCGGCTGAAGCCGTTTTAGCGCCGGGGACGCGGGTGCCGGCATTCCTAGAAATCCGCCCCGACAGCTCGGTGAAATTCCTTTCGCCGTTTATCGAGGGCGGACAGGGGATATTTACCGCGATGGCGCAGATAGTTGGTGAGGAGCTGGATGCCGATCCGGCGACCTTTATCGTCGAGAATGCGCCGGCCGGTTCACAATATCAGGTGATGGAGGGCGGGATGCGCATCACCGGCGGCAGCCAGTCGGTGCGGGCCAGCTACACCACCATGCGTCGTCTCGGCGCTCTGGCGCGGCAGATGCTGCTGCAGGCAGCAGCGGCGGAGCTTTCCGTGCCGGTTGAACAGCTGCAGACCGAGCCGGGACGGGTTATTCATGCGGCTTCCGGTCGTTCGCTGAGCTATGGCGAACTCGCCGCCCGCGCCCGCGATTTATCCGTTCCGTCGCCGGATTCAGTGACGCTTAAAGATCCTGCCCGCTTCCGTTGGATCGGCAAACCGGTTCAGCGCCTCGATATGCATGAAAAGTCGACGGGCAAGGCCGTCTATACCATCGACTGCCGCGTTGACGACATGTTGCATGCCGCCGTCCAGCATGCGCCACGGCTTGGCTTGCATGCCGGCAAGTTGCGTAATGAAGATAAGGTCAAGGCGATGAAAGGCGTGCACTCGGTACATGTACTGCCGGGGGCGGTGGCCGTGGTGGCGGAGCGCTGGTGGCAGGCGAAACGCGCCGCCGAAGCGCTGCAGGTTGAGTGGCTGGAGCCTGACACGCCGGACGGTAACTATATGCCTGCCGATTTCTCCTCTGAAGCGTTTGCCGCCGTGCTGGCGCAGGAGCCGGGCAAGGGCGAAGACGCGGAAGTGAAGGGTGATATCGCGCAGGGAATGTCAGCGGCGGAAACCACGCTGAGCGCGACCTATCACAGCCAGTATCTCAATCATGCCCAGCTTGAGCCGCCTTCCGCGCTGGCGCGCTTTAATAACGACGGCACCCTGGAGCTGTGGATACCGAATCAGGCGCCGGAAATGTTTCAGGCCGACGTGGCTAAACGCACCGGACTCGCCCCTGAAAAAATCATTATCCATTCACCGCTGCTCGGCGGTTTCTTTGGCCGCCACTTTGTCTATGACACCGCGATGGTGTATCCGCAGGCCATTGCGCTGGCCAAAGCGGTTGGCCGGCCTATCAAGCTGATCTGGAGCCGGGAGGAGGAGTTTCTGCGCGACACCCACCGGCCGATGGCCGCGGTGCGTTTCCGTGCCGGGCTGGATGCGCAGGGCTACCCCGTGGCGCTGGAGGCGGTCAGCATCTGCGAAGGGCCGACGGAAGGGCAGGCAGGCAAACACGGCGAGCAGCTGGATCCCACGGCATTGGAAGGCTTGACGGGTAAAGCGTATGCCATTCCCAACGTGCGTATCGCGCAGATCTATAAAAAGGGGCCGGTCAAGCTGGGTTACTGGCGCTCGGTGGGCAACTCAATGAATGATTTTCTCTATGAGTGTTTCCTCGATGAGATCGCCGATAAGAGCAAGCTGGATCCTTTCGCCTTGCGACTGCATTTGTTGAAGGGGAATCAACGGCTGACGACGTTGCTCAACAAAGTGGCGGAGATGTCCGGCGGCTGGCAGGCCGGCCCTTATACCGCGCCTGACGGCAGCCGCCGGGCGCGTGGGGTGGCGATGGCCTCGCCGTTTGGCTCTGAGGCGGCGGCCATTGCCGAGGTTTCCATCGAGAATGGTCAGGTTAAGGTGCATCAGGTCTGGGAGGCGATCGATCCCGGCAGCATTGTTAATCCGGCAATCATTGAGGCGCAGGTCAATAGTGCTGTTGCCCTTGGGCTATCTCAGGTGCTGCTAGAAGAGAGCGTGTATGAAAAAGGCCAGCCGGTCGCGCGCAATTACGATATGTACCCGATTCTGCCGCCCTCGCGCATGGCGCCGGTGCAGGTACGCATTGTGGAGAGCGGCGCCAAAATGGGCGGCATTGGTGAGCCGCCACTGCCCGCCATACCGCCGGCCGTGGCGAACGCCGTCTCCCGCTTGACCGGCGAGCGGATCCGCTCCATGCCGCTGTCACGTTTTAACTTCAGCTGAGCCGCAGGCGCTTAAGGGAAAGAATCATGAAACTGAAAAGGCTCGGCCTGATAGTGGCCGGTTTGGTGGGCGTCGCCGCGGTGGCGACCGTGTGGCTGCTGCGTACGCCTGCTTCAACGTTTGATCATGAGCCGACGGACACGTCGGCAATCTCCGCCGATCTGATTCGCCAGGGGGAGTATGTCGCCCGGCTCGGCGACTGTGTGGCATGCCACAGCACGCCGGACGGCGCGCCTTTCAGCGGTGGCCTGGCGATGGCGACGCCGGTAGGGAAAATCTACACCACCAACATTACGCCTGATGACGAGACCGGCATCGGGCGCTACACGCTGGCCGATTTCGATCGCGCGGTGCGCCACGGCGTCGCACGTGACGGCCATCGCCTGTACCCAGCCATGCCGTTTCCTTCTTACCAGAAGCTGAGCGATGAGGACGTGGCGGCGCTGTATGCCTTTATGATGCAGGGCGTTAAACCGGTATCCCGCCAGAATAGCCCGACAGAAATTCCGTGGCCGCTGAATATGCGCTGGCCGCTGGCGCTGTGGAGCGCGGCGTTTTCCCGCGGCGGGCCTTATCAGGCGCAGGAGAGCCAGGACGAACAGTGGAACCGTGGCGCGTATCTGGTGGAGGGGCCGGGGCATTGCGGCAGTTGCCATACGCCGCGCGGGCTGGCCTTTAATGAGAAGGCGCTGGACGCCGGCAGCCAGGAGTATCTGGCCGGCGCGCTGCTGGACGGCTGGTATGCGCCAAGTCTGCGTAACGATGCCAATACCGGCATCAGCCGCTGGAGCGAAGAGGACGTTGTGACATTCCTTAAGCAGGGGCGCAACCAGCACGCCGTGGTGTTCGGCTCAATGACTGATGCGTTCAACAACTCAACCCAGTTTATGAGCGATGACGATCTGCGCGCGATCGCCCACTATCTGAAGGCGTTGCCGGCCGGCAGTAATAACAGCGGCAACGCCTGGCGATATCCGCAAGGAGAAGCCTCAGCTGCTGCGCCGGGCGGCAGCGGGAGTCATCCCGGCAGGCAGACCTATATGGCGCGCTGCAGCAGCTGCCACGGTGCGGATGGTCGTGGTCAGGCGCCGTGGATCCCGCCGCTGGCCGGCGCGACGTCAATGCAGGTTGATGCGTCGTCTTCCATCAACGTGGTGCTGAACGGCTCCGCGCGTATTGTGGCCGACGGCGTGCCGGATGCCTACCGTATGCCGCCGTACCGTAAACAGCTTACCGACCAGCAGACCGCCGACGTGCTGAACTTTATTCGTACCTCATGGGGGAATCAGGGCGCGGAGACGGATGCCAAGGCGGTTGGGGAGCTACGCGAGAAAACCGATCCCGCCAGCAGCAACGTTATTATCCTGCAGATGCGTTAAGGACGAGCGGTGATGATGAATAAAAAAACCACGCGTTAGCGTGGTTTTTTATGGGGAGAGGTTATCTATCAGACGTTAAACAGGAAGTTCATTACGTCGCCGTCTTTGACGATGTACTCTTTACCTTCAGAGCGCATCTTTCCGGCTTCTTTCGCGCCTTGCTCGCCCTTGTAGGTAATGAAGTCGTCAAAGGCGATGGTCTGCGCGCGGATAAAGCCCTTCTCGAAGTCGGTGTGGATCTTGCCGGCTGCCTGCGGTGCGGTAGCGCCGACCGGGATGGTCCAGGCGCGCACTTCTTTGACGCCGGCGGTGAAGTAGGTCTGCAGGTTCAGCAACTGGTAACCGGCACGGATCACGCGGTTCAGGCCTGGCTCTTCCAGACCCAGTTCGGCCATAAACTCGTCGCGCTCTTCGTCATCCAGTTCGGCAATGTCGGATTCGACGGCGGCACAGACGGCGACCACCACGGAGCCTTCGCCGGCGGCGATTTCACGCACTTTGTCGAGGTACGGGTTGTTTTCAAAGCCGTCTTCGTTCACGTTGGCGATGTACATGGTCGGCTTCAGCGTCAGGAAGCTCAGGTAGCGGATGGCCGCTTTCTCTTCCGCGCTCAGATCCAGCGCGCGCAGCATGCCGGCGTTTTCCAGGTGCGGCAGGCATTTTTCCAATGCGGCCAACTCTGCCTTGGCGTCTTTATCGCCGCCTTTGGCTTTCTTCTGGATGCGGTGCATGGCGCGTTCACAGGTATCCAGGTCGGACAGCGCCAGCTCGGTGTTGATCACATCAATATCCGATGCCGGATCGACCTGACCGGAAACGTGAATGATGTTGTCGTTTTCAAAGCAGCGCACCACGTGGCCGATCGCTTCGGTTTCGCGGATGTTGGTCAGGAACTGGTTACCCAGGCCTTCGCCTTTGGAGGCGCCTTTCACCAGGCCCGCGATATCGACGAATTCCATGGTGGTCGGCAGGATGCGCTGGGGTTTGACGATCTCGGCTAACTGGTCCAGACGCGGATCGGGCATCGGAACCACACCGGTGTTCGGTTCAATGGTGCAGAACGGGAAGTTGGCTGCTTCGATACCCGCTTTGGTCAACGCGTTGAACAGGGTGGATTTGCCTACGTTTGGCAGGCCGACGATACCGCATTTGAATCCCATGTTGTTATCACCTTAAATATCTTAACTAACAACCAGTTAGCATTAACTGGCCGCATAAAGGGCAGAATAATTGCGTCATTATACACGTAATGCGCATCTATCACGATCCCGGCGTGAGGGCGGAGAGCTTTGCTTACGAAGTTTGTGTTGAGATCTTGCTCACGTTTCAACATACTGTTTACTATCTTTAACCAACAGGAAACGCGCGGATGTACTTCTTGCCTACTCCACCCTGAGTTTTCCCGCCCGCTTACTCTCTCTGTAACAGCATTGGCCTTGCGCCGGCGCTGATGTTTTTTGCTGCCTGCATCAGGCATGCACTGTTTTTGCAATCTCAGACTATCTGGAAAATTTATGCTTAACCTGAGCAACTTCAGGCTGGCGGACGTCAAGAATGAAGTCCTGGCCGGCTTTGTTGTCGCGGTATCCATGATCCCGGAAGCCGTCGGCTTCTCTCTGGTCGCCGGGCTGTCGCCCATCGTCGGCCTGCATACCGCATTTATTATCGGCCTGACCACGGCGCTGTTCGGCGGTAAACCCGGCATGGTGTCCGGCGCGGCCGGCTCCATCGTGGTGGTGTTAATGAGCCTGGCGGCCCAGCACGGGATGGATTACGTGCTGTGGGCGACCATTTTTGCCGGCGTGATTCAAATCCTGATCGGCATTTTCCGCCTGGGGAAATTTATTCGTCTGGTACCGCTGCCGGCGATTCATGGCTTCGTCAACGGCCTGGCGATCGTTATTATGTTGGCGCAGCTGCATATGGTCGCCGGGCAGGGGCCGCTGATGTACGGCCTGGTGCTGCTGGCGATTCTGGTGGTGGTATTCTTCCCGCGTCTGACCAAGGCGATCCCGGCATCTTTGGCGGCGCTGATCGTGGTGTCGGCGCTGGCGATCGGGTTTGGACTGAATACGCTGCGGGTGGGGGATTTGGCGGATATCTCCGGCAGTCTGCCGCACTTTAGCCTGCCGATGGCGCCGTTTACGCTCGATATGCTGAAGGTGGTGCTGCCATACGCCGTGATTATCGCGCTGGTCGGTTTGATTGAATCGCTGTTGACCATGACGGTGCTGGATGAAATGGGCAACAGTAAAGGCAACGGCAACCGTGAAAGCATCGCCCAGGGGGCAGGGAATACTATTTGCGGGCTGTTTGGCTGCTTTGCCGGTTGTGCGATGATCGGCCAGTCGATCATCAACTTCACCTCCGGCGGCCGTGGCCGCATCTCTGCAGCGGTTGGCGCTATTTTGCTGATTCTGTTTGTGGTCAGCCTGTCATCCTACATCGGTTATATTCCCGTTGCCGCGCTGGCCGGCATTATGCTGGTGGTGTGCTATAACACCTTCGAGTGGAGTTCGCTGCGCCGCTTAAAAAGAATGCCGAAAGAAGACGCCTTTATTCTGCTGACCGTCACCGTTATTACGGTATTTGCAGATTTGGCCGTGGCGGTTATCAGCGGTGTCATTATTTCGGCGTTGGTCTTTGCCTGGAAACAGGCAAAAATATCTATCCGTGATAAAAAAGAAGAAAACAACACCGTTGTTTATTCTTTAGCGGGGCCGCTCTTTTTCGGATCCACGACGGACTTTGCCGAGCTCTTTGACCCTGCACACGATCCGGCGTTGGTTATTTTAGACTTTGCACAGACCCGGGTGATGGATTCCAGCGGCGTAGAGGCGATTGATAAGCTCACGGCGCGCTACCTGGCCGCCGGCAAGACGGTGCGTCTGCGTCATCTAAGCGCTGACTGCGTCAGTCTGCTGAAGCAGGCTGGTCCGTTCTGTCTTCATGAATTGGACGATCCCACCTATCGCGTTGCCGCAGACTAAAATACCAAACCCCAATAATAAAGATTATTGGGGTTTTTCTGAATTAAAGCTGATAAATAACAAGAATGTTCCATTTATCTCTTTGGTATTATTAATTTTTTTTGTAATTTTTTAGATGTGTTTTATTGTTGCATTGAATGAGGCTGGTTACTCCGGCTCGGCATTTTTTTTGCGTTTGGAGGATGTCAAGGAGGATAGGTTAAATGAATGGAATGTTTATTTATATAACGCCAACATTATTAATGTTATCTTTACTTTCTTTTTCACTGCATAGCCGTAATATGCTAAGGGAAAAGCCTGTACTACGTCACTCAATCAGGAAAAAACGCCGCTCCATCCGCCGACGTCTAGGCATTGCCTGACTGACATTGAGTCCTAGGCAATGTCAGACGGCCGTTAATTGCGGCGAAGCGTCAAGTCGGCGTCTTGTTTTGTGAGAAATAAAGTGAGGCTGCATGGTTAACCATGCAGCCTGAGACTGACTTCAGTTGCCAGCTTTAAATGCATGCAGACGGTTCATGGCCTTGGTCATACCGTCTTTTAACAGCACTTCGGTGCAGCGCAGCGACTCGTCTATTGCTTCATCGATCAGGTTCTGTTCGCTGGCCGGCGGTTTGCCCAGTACGAATCCCACGACTTTGTTGCGGTCGCCCGGATGACCGATGCCAATACGCAGACGATAAAAGTTCGGGTTGTTCGCCATCTTGCTCTGAATATCTTTTAAGCCGTTATGACCGCCGTTGCTGCCACCCAGTTTTAACTTGGCGACGCCCGGCGGCAAATCAAGCTCATCATGAGCGACCAGGATTTCATCTGGCTGGATGCGATAGAACGACGCCATGGCCGCCACGGCCTTACCGCTCAAATTCATAAACGTGGTTGGCACCAACAGCCGGACGTCGTTTCCGGCCAGGTTCAGGCGTGCGGTATAGCCGAAGAATTTGCCTTCTTCTTTCAACGCCTGGTTATGGCGTTGCGCCAGTTGATCTACATACCAGGCGCCTGCATTGTGGCGCGTTTGCGCATATTCGGCGCCGGGGTTGGCCAGGCCGACAATCAATTTGATACTGCTCACGGAGAGATTCACTATGCTCAAAATAATGGAAAGGGCATTAGTCTACCTTCCGTTGCGCCGAATGACAAAACACGTCGTGTTCGGTAATAAACGACAGCCCTTTACTTTGAAAAGTGAATAATGCACACGGGTTATAGTTCAACTTTATAGCTAGTTGCTGCTTCTAAAGTAAAGATTTGTCAGTGTTAATTACACATCTGTGATCGCCAACGCAATACCCTTGCCCCGGGAGTGTCTATAATTAATTCATCGCAGGGAGTTAACAATGACTTATTCATCCCGCTGGCATTTAGCGCTATGGAGGTGACATATGAAACGTAAAAACGCGGATGTGATGGGTAACGCTCTGATGGGGCTTGGGCTGTTGGTGATGATTGGCGGCGTTGGCTATTCCATTGTCGCCGAGGTCTCTCAGTTCAATTTACCGCAGTTTTTCTCCCACGGAGCGATATTCAGTATCTTTATCGGCGCCTTGCTGTGGCTGGCCGGCGCGCGTATCGGCGGACGTGAACAGGTTGCGGATCGCTATTGGTGGGTAAAACATTTTGATAAGCGTTGCCGCAATAGCCATCATCGTTCATCGCATTAGTCATTACGTCAGGGAGACAGAGGGGCACAGGTACTGTGACGCGTAACCAGGTTTAACGCTATGAGCGCTTTAAAATAGAAAACCCGTTGTTGCCGAGGCGCCAACGGGTTTTTCTTTTACTGCGTCTGACCATGTTCAACGGCGGCGCGGAATGCCCGCGCCGACGGAGAATTAATGTTCGAACATCGCAGAGATTGACTCTTCATTGCTGATACGGCGGATAGCTTCAGCCATCATGCCGGACAGGGTCAGAGTACGTACGTTTTTCAGTGCCTTGATTTCTGGTGACAGCGGGATGGTGTCGCAGACGATCACTTCATCAATCACGGAATTCTTGATGTTGTCTACGGCGTTGCCGGAGAAGATCGGGTGCGTCGCGTAGGCGAATACGCGCTTGGCACCGCGTTCTTTCAACGCTTCAGCCGCTTTACACAAGGTGCCGCCGGTATCGATCATGTCATCGACCAGAATGCAGTCGCGGCCGGCAACGTCACCGATGATGTGCATCACCTGAGAAACGTTGGCGCGTGGGCGACGTTTATCAATAATGGCCATATCGGTATCGTTGAGCAGCTTGGCAATTGCACGTGCGCGCACGACGCCGCCGATATCCGGAGAAACAACGATCGGGTTTTCCAGGTTCTGCTGCAGCATATCTTCAAGCAGAATCGGGCTGCCGAAGACGTTATCAACCGGTACATCGAAGAAGCCTTGGATCTGTTCAGCATGCAAATCCACGGTCAGCACGCGGTCAACCCCGACGCTGGACAGGAAGTCGGCAACCACTTTAGCGGTGATTGGCACACGCGCGGAGCGAACGCGACGGTCCTGACGGGCATAGCCGAAGTAGGGGATAACGGCGGTGATGCGGCCTGCAGAAGCGCGCCGCAGGGCATCGACCATGACAACCAGTTCCATCAGGTTGTCATTGGTGGGAGCGCAGGTGGACTGGATGATGAAAATATCACCACCGCGTACATTTTCGTTGATTTGCACGCTCACTTCGCCGTCGCTAAAACGACCTACAGCGGCGTCACCAAGGCTGGTGTACAAACGGTTGGCAATACGTTGTGCTAGTTCCGGGGTGGCGTTACCAGCAAAAAGCTTCATATCAGGCACGAGAAGAACCTCAGGCTTGCGTCCAGAGAAGATGCTATTGACAGTCGGCCAGCACAGGGGGCTGTTGAGCATGGCTGACGCAATAGACATACGGGTATGTAAAACTATGAGGCGTAGTAGCGCAGGGATACAGGGCCGAATAAAACGGGCCCTGCGCAACGAAACGTCGAGCTACGACTCAAATTTGCCCGGAACGGGTACGATGTAGTGGTGAAATGTTAACGCCACGCGCTACAAAACCACGCAACCACGCCGGGGCTTGATTTAACACCTGGCGGGCTTCGGACTCGGTGTTGAACTCTGCAAACACACAAGCACCTGTGCCGGTCAGGCGTGACGGCGCGTATTGTAACAGCCAAGAAAGAAGCTGTTCAACCTCGCGAAAACGTTTTCTTGCGATCGGTTCGCAATCATTGGCGTACGGTAATTGAAACAGTTCATTTAGCGTGCGCACCGGCGTATCCCTTTTCAGTTCGGCATCGCCGAAAATCAGCGGTGTAGGAATACTGACGCCGGGGTGGGCGACCAGGTACCATTTTTCCTGCGGATCGGCAGGCTGCAGCCGTTCGCCGATGCCCTCGGCGAACGCGGCGTGGCCGCGCACGAACACCGGCACGTCGGCGCCGAGGCTCAGACCCAGTTCGGCCAGCCGTTCGTCGCTAAGGCCGCACTGCCACAGGCTGTTCAGCGCCACCAGCACCGTCGCCGCGTTTGATGAGCCGCCGCCCAGGCCGCCGCCCATCGGCAGCACTTTCTCAACCCGGATGTCGGCGCCGCGCGGCGGGGTGGCGATCTGCTGTTCATCACAGTAACGCTGCAGCAGGCGGGCGGCGCGTACGATCAGGTTGTGCTCATCCTCAACGCCGTCAACCGGCGTCAGCAGGCAGATTTTATCATCCTGACGCGGAGTGATGGTCAGCGTGTCGCCGTAATCAAGGAATTGAAACAGTGTCTGCAGCTGATGGTAGCCGTCTGCGCGACGGCCGGTGATATATAAAAACAGGTTTAACTTTGCCGGCGAGGGCCACTGCTGAATCATTTGAGCGTCCAGTTATCCATTTTCAGCTTGATGCGTTGGTCGCCCTGCTGCAGCTCCAGACGGCTCGGCAACTGGGGCTGAATATCGCTGTTATAGTCCTGATAGCTGACTTTCCAGCTCAGGCCTTCCTGCTGGTAATTCAGTTTGCTCAGGCGGTAGCGGTCATCCAGGGTAAAGTCGGTCGCTTCTCCGGGCAGGCCGAGCATCCACTGACGCAGATTATTCATCGGAATCGCCATGCCGGTCATCTTACGGATCATCTCCTCGGCATTGTCGCTGACGTAGCGTTTGCCCTGATTATCGGTCAGCTGCACCACGTTTTTCTGCACGTTCAGCTCCAGCTCGGTGCTGCCGAGCGGGTTGGTCAGCAGCAGACGGTAGCGATCCGGCGAATATTGCTGCCAGAAGAAGCGGGCGTAGACTTTTTTGCTGTCGGAAAGATAGGCGAAAGCGCCGCGGGTCTGATACTGGTTTAACTGCTGCACCGCTTGCTCATGGGCTCGCCACTCAGGAGACGTCGGGCTGGTGGCCGGGCCGGTCGGTCTGGTGGTGGTACAGGCCGCCAGCACCAGGCTGGCCAGCGGGATAAGGCGTAGCAAACTGACTTTGCGGATAGGCATAACGATTTTTTGTCCTTTTGTCCTGGCGGGCTGACGTGACGCCACCCATTTTTGCCACCACGCTAACGGCACAGGCGCGCAGCGTCAATATTATGATTCAGCGCGTCGGCGTCAGGGCGGACGAATGTTCATAGTGTACGCGGAGATAGGGGGAAGGATGTAGCAAGAAGATGAAAAATGCGGTTTTTTCTCAGAAAACGGGGCGCCGCGCCGGCAAGGCGGGCGCCCGTACGATCAGAAGTCGTAACGCAGACGTACGACGGTCATATCGCCAAGGTTGTCGGTGCTGGAGGTGAACACGTGTTCCACATCGGTACGGAAGCCGTAGTCGAACTGGAAGGTGACGCCCAGACCGTTATCGATACGCTGATAGTTGCGGCCGCTGACGTATTCCAGGCGGTCGCCCATCACATAAGGGGTGACGGATTTCAGCGCATACTGGCCGACCGGTGCGGTGTAGCCGGCGTAGTATTCAATACCCCAGGCGTCGCCGGCGAAGTAATTGTGCACGTCGGTCTGCTTGGTGGTCAGGAAGTTATTGTACCAGCCGCCGCCGAAGCTGAAGGTCCAGTTGTCAGGCTTCCAGCTCAGCGCCGTACCCAGGATGTTCTGGTCGTAGGTTTTGCTGTCTCCGCCGGTCGGATCGCGCATTTCCGCACGGGTGTAGTTCCACGCGGTGCCCCAGGTCAGGTCGCGGGTCAGATGGTAATCGACGCCCAGTGAGCCGCCGCCTTTGCGCTTATAACGCAGGCCGTTGCCCGGCAGGTAGTCGCTGTCGTTGAACAGGTAAGAGGCGTAGACGTCGGCATCGCCGAAGGTCTTCTTGTACTTCAGCATTTTGCGGGAACGGTAAGAGCCGTCGTAGTCGCCGTTGATGCCGTTGCCCGGTGCCTGGGCGAGCATGTCGTAATCCCAGATATCGGTTTTGGCGCCGACCACATCATAGTAAACGCTGTTTTGCTGGCCGAAAGTCAACTGGCCCCAGGTATTGCTCTTCAGGCCGGTGTACAGCATGCGGCGGCTGGTGTTGTTGGCGCCGTCGGCGTAGTGGTTGTCCCAGTCAAACAGCGCCGGGATGTTGACGCCCAGTTCGTAGTAGCTGATCCAGCTGATGTCATCGAACAGGTAGTAGTCAGCGGCAAAGCGGAAGCGGGTGCCGCCGTCAAAGCCGTTGCGTTTGTAAGAGCCTTTATCGCCGTCGCCGGTCATCATATTGAACTGTGGACGGATGCTGCCGCCGACGGTGAAGTTGAGACGGCTCAGCGGATCGCCGGCCTGCGGATCCTGTTTCAGTAAGGTGATTTCTGCCTGCGCGGCAAAGGCGGTGCAGCCAGCTATCAGACCAACGGCCACGCCGCGGGCTAAACGACTAATTTTATGTGCCATATCCATACCTGCTTTTTATATTTATACAATTTTTTAATTCCGACGAATGGTTCGCACCGATGCTCAAACCACCCGCGGCGTCCTTTATATAATGCATTATCACTTCGGGCGCCGATGTTATCGGGGCTGAACGGATAAACCGATATTATTCGCTATGTACGAATTTATACGGCGCGGAATTATGCGAACAGGCGGACAGAAATTCAATAATAACAATTGGGAAGGTTGCCAGTGGTTATAATCATAACTAACTATTGATTAATATCCGTACAGGTTCAGCGCAGGAGCGCCATGGCGCGGCGAGTTTTATCTGGCCGGCAAAAAGCGCTAAACTACACATAACACGCGATCGTTACCTGATTTAATCGGCCAGCGGCGTCGGTTCTTTAGTTTTGATCGTCATTATAAATTAATGGTTTGTTTTTAAGCGGTTGTTTGATGTGTGCCGACGATGGCAGCGATTGGGCGTAAGATGCGCTTGTTGCTTTTATTGATGCCGCGCATCAAGTAGAATGCCGTCAACGAAACCCGTACCAACAGAAGTATTACTTGAAGCAATGACCCTGCTTGCCTTAGGCATTAACCACAAAACCGCACCGGTTGCTTTGCGGGAAAAAGTCACCTTTTCTCCAGAGAGCATTGACCAGGCGCTCAATAGTCTGCTCCAGCAGCCGCTGGTGCAGGGCGGCGTCGTGTTGTCCACCTGTAACCGCACCGAGCTGTACCTCAGCGTGGAGCAGCAGGAGCACATTCACGAGCAACTGGTGGCCTGGCTGTGTGAATACCATCAGCTGAGCCCGGAAGAGGTGAAAAAGAGCCTGTACTGGCATCACGGTAATGATGCGGTCAGCCACCTGATGCGCGTTGCCAGCGGTCTGGACTCACTGGTGCTGGGCGAACCGCAGATTCTTGGCCAGGTGAAAAAAGCCTTTGCCGAGTCCCAACGTGAGCAGTCGCTATCCGGTGAGCTGGAGCGCCTGTTCCAAAAGTCCTTCTCCGTCGCCAAGCGCGTGCGTACCGAAACCGAGATTGGCGCCAGCGCCGTGTCCGTGGCGTTTGCCGCCTGTACGCTGGCGCGCCAGATTTTCGAGTCGTTGGCGGATCTGAACGTGTTGCTGGTGGGCGCGGGCGAAACCATTGAGCTGGTTGCGCGTCATCTGCGGGAACATCAGGTCAAGCATATGATCATCGCCAACCGTACCCGCGAGCGGGCGCAACTGCTGGCGGATGAAGTCGGCGCCGAGGTGATTACGCTGCCGGAAATTGACGCGCGCCTGGCCGATGCTGACATCATTATCAGTTCGACGGCCAGTCCTCTGCCGATCATCGGCAAAGGCATGGTTGAGCGGGCGCTGAAGGCGCGCCGCAATCAGCCGATGCTGCTGGTGGACATCGCCGTTCCGCGCGATATCGAGCCGGAGGTCGGCAAGCTGGCGAACGCCTATCTGTACAGCGTTGACGACCTGCATGCGATTATTCAGAACAACCTGGCGCAGCGTAAGGCGGCGGCAGTGCAGGCGGAATCCATCGTTCAACAGGAAAGCACCAATTTTATGGCCTGGCTGCGCTCGCAGGGTGCGGTGGAAACCATTCGCGACTACCGCTCGCAGGCCGATCAGATCCGCAGCGAAATGGAAGCCAAAGCGTTAGCGGCCATCGCGCAGGGTGCCAATGTGGAGCAGGTGATCCATAAATTGGCCCATAATCTGACCAATCGTCTTATTCATGCCCCTACCAAATCCCTCCAGCAGGCTGCCGGCGACGGCGATGTGGAGCGGTTACAAATATTACGCGACAGCCTCGGGCTGGATCAGCACTAGTTTCTCTCTATTTACAGGGTTTAAAACCACGCATGAAGCCTTCTATTGTTGCCAAACTGGAAGCGTTACAAGAGCGCCATGAAGAAGTTCAGGCGCTGCTCGGCGATGCCGGCGTTATTGCCGATCAGGACCGGTTCCGGGCATTGTCGCGCGAATATGCGCAGCTGACCGATGTCAGCAACTGTTTCCTGCAGTGGCGCCAGGTGCAAGACGATCTTGCGACCGCCGAGATGATGCTGGAAGACCCGGAAATGCGCGAGATGGCGCAGGAAGAGATTAAACAGGCCAGAACGGTGATCGAAGAGCTGGAGCAACAGCTGCAGCTGTTACTGTTGCCGAAAGACCCCGACGATGAGCGCAGCTGCTTCCTCGAAGTTCGCGCCGGCACCGGCGGCGACGAGGCGGCGCTGTTCGCCGGCGACCTGTTCCGGATGTACAGCCGCTATGCCGAAACGCGCCGCTGGCGGGTAGAAGTGATGAGCGCCAACGAAGGCGAGCACGGCGGTTTTAAAGAAGTGATCGCCAAAGTCTCGGGCGAGGGCGTATACGGCCAGCTGAAGTTTGAATCTGGCGGCCATCGCGTGCAGCGCGTGCCGGAAACCGAATCTCAGGGGCGCATTCACACCTCGGCCTGCACCGTTGCGGTGATGCCGGAGGTGCCGGAGGCTGAACTGCCGGATATCAACCCCGGTGACCTGAAAATCGACACCTTCCGTTCTTCCGGCGCCGGCGGTCAGCACGTTAACACCACCGATTCGGCGATCCGTATTACCCACCTGCCGACCGGCATTGTGGTGGAGTGTCAGGACGAGCGCTCACAGCATAAAAACAAAGCGAAAGCGATGTCGGTTCTGGGCGCGCGCATCCGTGCCGCCGAGGTGGCCAAACGCCAGCAGGAAGAGGCATCAACGCGGCGTAACCTGCTGGGCAGCGGTGACCGTTCCGATCGTAACCGTACCTATAATTTCCCGCAGGGCCGCGTGACCGATCACCGCATTAACCTGACGCTCTACCGGCTGGACGAAGTGATGGAAGGGAAGCTGGATATGCTGATCCAACCTATCGTGCAGGAATACCAGGCGGATCAGCTGGCTGCGTTGTCCGCCGAGCAAGAGTGATGGATTATCAAAGCTGTCTGAAGGCGGCAACGGCCCGGCTGACGGAGAGCGACAGCGCCCGGCGGGACGCGGAAATCCTGTTGGGGTTTGTCACCGGGCGCGCCAGAACCTATCTGCTGGCGTTTGGCGAGCGTTGCCTGACCCCTCAGGAGATCGCCCGGCTGGAAATATTGCTGACGCGCCGGGCGCGCGGCGAGCCGATTGCCTATCTGGTGGGCGAGCGTGAATTCTGGTCGCTGCCGCTGTCTGTTTCCCCCGCAACCCTGATTCCACGGCCGGACACCGAATGTCTGGTCGAGCAGGCGCTGGCACGTCTGCCTGCCGGCGCCTGCGCCATTCTCGATCTGGGTACCGGCACCGGCGCCATTGCGTTGGCGTTGGCCAGCGAACGTCCCGACTGTACGGTAACCGGCGTTGATTTCCAGCCTGAAGCGGTGGCGCTGGCGCGCCATAACGCGCAAAAACTGGCGATTACCAATGCGCAGTTTGTTCAGGGCAGTTGGTTTTCGCCGCTGGCCGGGCAGCGTTTCCAGCTGATTGCCAGTAACCCGCCTTATATCGACGCCGCCGATCCGCATCTGTCGCAAGGGGATGTCCGCTTTGAGCCGGACAGCGCGCTGGTGGCGGAGGAGAACGGCCTGGCGGACTTACGCGCCATCGTGCGCCAGGCGCCGGAGTATCTTTTGCCGCAAGGCTGGCTGCTGCTGGAGCACGGCTGGCAACAGGCGGCCAGCGTGCGTGAACTGCTGGCCGAGGCGGGCTTTGGCGCCGTGGAGAGCCGCCGTGACTATGGCGGCAACGAGCGGGTAACGCTGGGGCAGTATCTGCCGGCCCAATAATAATTACTGGAAAGCAAAGGGAATGACCATGACAGCCTACGCCGCGTTAAAAAATTTGCATCTGTTGACGGTAACCATCAGTATTGTTTTGTTTGTATTGCGTTTTTTCTGGAAATGGCGTGATTCGGCGATGATGAACCGGCGCTGGGTGAAGATAGCGCCGCATATTAATGACACCGTGCTGTTTCTGAGCGGCATTGCACTGGTGGTGATGTTCCAGCTTTACCCGCTGCTGGGCATGGACTCCTGGCTGACCGAAAAGCTGTTTGGCGTTATTATCTATATCCTGCTGGGCTACGTTGCACTGAGCAAGAAAGTCCGCAGCGCGGGGTTACGCACGTCGGCGTTTATTCTGGCTCTGGGCTGTCTCTACCTGATTATTAAACTTGCCACGACGAAAATACCGTTTCTGATGGGATACCTATGAGTAGCATTGCTGATTTTGAATTTAATTCTTCACCGCTGAGCGCAGGGGTCATTCTGGTGTCTCAGCGCGTGCGGCGAGATTTTCCTGCTGCCGACGTGGCGCGCCAACTGCAGCGATTGTCTGAAGAAGCGCGGGCGGCAGTGCCGGACGATCTCAGTCAGGAACAGCGATTAGAGGCACTCATTGAGCTGTTTTACCGTACCTGGGGGTTTGGCGGGGCGAGCGGCGTCTACCGTCTTTCTGATGCCATCTGGCTGGATAAGGTGTTGGAAGGGCGCCAGGGTACGCCGGTATCGCTGGGCACTATCTTTTTGCACATCGCCCATCAGCTCGGTTTACCGCTGATGCCGGTAATTTTTCCGACCCAGTTAATCCTGCGGGCCGACTGGATGGATGATGAGATGTGGCTAATCAATCCGCTTAACGGCGAAACGCTGAATGAGCATACGCTTGAGGCCTGGATCAGGGGCAATCTGGGTTTATCCGCCGAACTGGAAGATGACGATCTGGATGAAGCGGAGAATAATATGGTGGTGCGTAAGATGCTCGATACGCTGAAAGCCGCCCTGATGGAAGAAAAGCAGATGGAAATGGCGCTGCGCGCCAGTGAAACGGTGCTGTGCTTTGACCCGGACGATCCGTATGAAATTCGTGACCGTGGTTTAATCTATGCGCAGCTGGAGTGCAACCATGTGGCGATTTCTGACCTCAACTATTTTATCGAGCAGTGTCCTGAAGATCCGGTCAGCGAAGTGATCAAAGTACAGATCCACGCGATCGAACCCAAACAGGTGACGCTGCACTAATTTTGGCGACTTACCCTCAATAAAGGCGAAAGCATGAAACAGAAAGTGATTAGCATTGGCGACATCAACGTAGCGAACGACCTGCCGTTTGTGCTGTTCGGTGGTATGAACGTGCTTGAATCGCGCGATTTGGCGATGCGCATCTGCGAACACTACGTCACGGTGACGCAAAAACTGGGTATTCCTTACGTCTTCAAGGCTTCATTTGATAAAGCCAACCGCTCTTCCATTCACTCTTATCGCGGGCCGGGCCTGGAAGAGGGGATGCGTATTTTTGAAGAGTTGAAGCAAACCTTCGGCGTAAAAACCATCACCGACGTGCATGAGGCTGCTCAGGCTCAGCCAGTGGCGGAAGTGGTTGATGTTATTCAGCTGCCTGCGTTTTTGGCGCGTCAGACCGATCTGGTGGAAGCGATGGCGAAAACCGGCGCGGTGATCAACGTTAAAAAACCACAGTTCGTCAGCCCGGGCCAGATGGGCAACATCGTGGAGAAATTCAAAGAAGGCGGCAACGACCAGGTTATTCTGTGCGACCGCGGCAGCAACTTTGGCTATGACAACCTGGTGGTTGATATGTTGGGCATCAACGTGATGAAGAACGCCACCGGCGGCCATCCGGTGATTTTCGACGTGACCCATGCGCTGCAAACCCGCGATCCGTTTGGCGCCGCTTCCGGCGGTCGTCGCGCTCAGGTAACTGAACTGGCGCGCGCCGGTATGGCGGTGGGCCTGGCCGGCCTGTTTATTGAGGCGCACCCGGATCCGAACAACGCCAAGTGCGACGGCCCGTCAGCGCTGCCGCTGGATAAGCTGGAGCCGTTCCTGGTACAGATGAAGGCGATCGACGATCTGGTGAAAAGTTTCCCGGAACTCGATACCAGCAACTGATTCCCAGCTGTTGAATGGAAAAAGCCCGACATGACGTCGGGCTTTTTTATTGCGGTGTTGAGCCGGCTTTAGTTCGCAGCTAAAAAGATATAAAAAAGTAGAATGTTTATCTATTTGTTACTACTTTATCATACGTATAGTATCGGTTTATTTCTATACGTCGTTATCTTTATTCCGCCCACTCAATTAATTTTGCCATTAATATAACCAAATGGAATATGCCAACCAATGATACATCATGTATATTTTATTTTTTGTGGTTTTTATTGCAAAGGATTATGTAATGATTTGTGGCCTTTTTTTGCGTAACTTTAAAAATTATGAAAATATCAATTTCATACCATTTTTAACGTCAGGAAGCGATCGCATGACAATTTTTGCCGGCGATAATGGCGCCGGTAAGTCTGCGATACTAGAAAGTATCGACTGTTTAATGAATAATGTTGATAGCAGGGAGTGGGCATACTCGATTGGACAGAAAAAAGATCGCGTCAACATATTCCCATTATTCATTATTAAAAAATCAGAATGGCTTGGTGATGATATTCAGCAGATGGAGAGGATTTCCCATTATTTTTGGAACTTTAATTTTCTTGAAGTGTCAAACACTGAGTTTACAAAGAAATATATTACATATCGAGATAGTCTGAGAGATTGGTATTCCCCGGATGATTATTTTTTAATATCTATTGGTAAGAACTTTGATGGTGCAGTGCTGTTAACAAGTACTTTTCATAAAAAAATAACGGATGCGACAAAGAAAGATGGTGTTTCGAAAGACAAAATAACCAGTATCTTTAAGAGGATATTGGATCGTTATAAATTTGTCTATATTCCAGTGGAGAATAAAACAAGTGATATATTGTCTCTTCAGGCGTATGAAATGCAGGGTATGATGGATAGGGAGATTTCTGATGAAATCAGAATGCTTTTATCTAACAAAGAGCATAATCTATCTGAAGATCATCCTTTAAATAAGGGGAAAGGAAAAACAAAGAAGCATAGTGTGATTGATATTATTAATAGCAAGCTTGATTTATATATTGATGAAATTAATAAAAAAATACCTGAGGGTTATAAATTTGAATATAAAGGGGCAATTAAGCGGCCAATAAAGCCAACTGATATTTTAGATTCTATCTTCTTGAGGTATTTTACGTTTAGACCATTATCAAAAGATTCAAAGAACATTAAAAACTTAAGTTCTGGAGAGCAGCGTATAGCGCTAATCGATGTGGCGACAGCTCTATTGTCTACCGAGTCGCCTAAAAATAAAGAGGTTATTCTTGCAATTGATGAACCTGAAGTGTCATTGGAGCCAGCACATAGATTTGAACAATTTTGTAGTTTAATAAATTTATCTGAAAGGTATGGTAGACAAATATTTATAACAACTCATTGGTATGGGTTGGTGTTAAGACCTATGCATGCGTCATTACATTATATTTCTAGAGGGGAGGCTAATAATAATGTTGTGATAGATGCATTTCCATTGCAAAACATCCAAGAAGGTAGAAGGGCATTTCCCAATTCAATAGAAATTAAAAGCTATTTTGATTTGATGGCATCAATGTTAAGTTTATTGAAGAAAAATGAATACAATTGGATATTTTGCGAAGGAAGTGAAGATTGTTTATACTTAAATTCTTATTTAAAGGACTCGATCCCTAATCTATTTATTCTTCCATTTAATGGTTGTGGTAATATCAAGAAGATTTTTGAGTTTCTGCATGTTCCGTTTTCCGATGAGCAAGAAAATAAATTAATAAAGGGGAAGGTACTATGCTTAATAGATACAGATACAAAGAATTTAATCAGAATGGAAGGGTATAATCACGGACGGTATAATAGAAAACTTGGTTTTTTCAGACTGTCGATTAGAAATGATGAATCTAATCTCATCAGTATTGCATCAACTGATGCAACAAATACCGAGATTGAAGACTTGTTAGATCCTGAGTTATTTTATTCATCATTAGAAAAAATATCAAAAGATGATAGTATTTTACAGGGTTTTATGAGGTTGTATGAATTTAAAAAGGGGGTTAAATTTACAAACATAAGTAACGGTATGGAATTCTTAAGTAAAAAAACCAAAGACTCCTATGAAAGAATGAAAGAATTCCATGAATATATAACGACAGATAGAATGAAAAAAATTATTGCTGATGAGTACAATCGAGACCCGGGAAAAGTTGTAATTAGAAGTGAGGATTTATGGGTGAATAAAATAAAATGTTTTTTTGTCAACTCATAATTGGCTATTAGTGCAAGGAAGAAAAATATAAAGTAAAAAATCTTGAACATAAGTTCAGGCTTTCTCTTGGAATATGGCGGTGAGGGAGGGATGTATTCGCTGCGCTCACCCTGCGGGCAGCCTGACGGCTGTGCAAAACGCGTTGCGTTTTGTCGAACCCTGTCGAGGGTTCTCACCCTCCCGGACGGGGAATATAAGCAAAAAAGCCTGAACGTGAGTTCAGGCTTTCTCTTAGAATATGGCGGTGAGGGAGGGATGTATTCGCTGCGCTCACCCTGCGGGCAGCCTGACGGCTGTGCAAAACGCGTTGCGTTTTGTCGAACCCTGTCGAGGGTTCTCACCCTCCCGGACGGGGAATATAAGCAAAAAAGCCTGAACGTGAGTTCAGGCTTTCTCTTAGAATATGGCGGTGAGGGAGGGATTCGAACCCTCGATACACTTTCGCGTATACACACTTTCCAGGCGTGCTCCTTCAGCCACTCGGACACCTCACCATATTGTCGTTGCGCTGAATGCGTCAGGGCAACGGGGCGCTACTATAGGGAGTGAGGGCGGGTGGGTCAAGCATATTTTTTTGGTTTCGTAACGGGTGGTTAAGTTGTGTTCTTTTTGGCTGAAAGTCCGACAAAGTTATTGGGGGTTACCGTCCAAAGCTTCGTTTTATCGAACCCTGTCGAGGGTTCTCACCCTCCCGGTCGGGGAATATAAAGCAAAAAAGCCTGAACATGAGTTCAGGCTCTCTCTCTTGGAATATGGCGGTGAGGGAGGGATGTATTCGCTGCGCTCACCCTGCGGGCAGCCTGACGGCTGTGCAAAACGCGTTGCGTTTTGTCGAACCCTGTCGAGGGTCTCACCCTCCCGGACGGGGAATATAAAGCAAAAAAGCCTGAACATGAGTTCAGGCTTTCTCTTGGAATATGGCGGTGAGGGAGGGATTCGAACCCTCGATACACTTTCGCGTATACACACTTTCCAGGCGTGCTCCTTCAGCCACTCGGACACCTCACCATATTGTCATCGTCAGCGCCTTGCGTTGTCGACGGGCGCTAATGTAGGAGAAACTGATCCCAGCGTCAACACTCTTTTTACGCTTTCAGTTTGTTTAGCTAAACTTGCAGCAATTTGCTGATTTCACGCACAATAATCAGCTATTTATTCTTCACCTGCCGCCGAGAATGGCCGATAAGAAACTTGGAACTGTCGTCTGGTTTGTTATTTGAGCAAATTATCCATTTGTAGATTAATATTCCACCGTTTCGTTATGTCGTATTGCCAATGTATTCATTAATACTGGATTATTAGTCAAATATGCCGCTAAATGGAGTGACGAGCGTGTGGGGATTTTTGCAAGGAAACATCAACGTCCGCGCCGCTTACCGCGCTATTGATGCCATTTCCTTATCGGTTGCACCGGCTCTCCGCCGCGTGTAGCGAAGGCGTAGGGCAGATAGCGCAGACAGGGATAAAACCATCAAATAATAATGCAGTAGAGGTTTGCTTTGACTGACTCAGATTCCACACTGGCGGCGTCGTCACGCCATGTTGCCCCTTCCGGCGCGGGAGCGCTGTTCTTTATCCAAATCTTCGCTACGCTAGGCTTTGCCGTGCTGTACTCCACGCTGGTGCTGTATGCCACCAAGCGTCTGGGGTTCAGCGAAAGCAGCGCCAACGCCATGATGGGCGTATTCGGCGCGTTCAACTATGGCCTGCACCTGTTCGGCGGCTACCTGGGCGGACGCTATCTCAGCAACCGCAACCTGTTTGTCCTGGGGATGGTGCTGCAGGTGGCGGGGTGCGCGACGATTGCTCTGGCCGGCGTCTGGGGGCTGTATTGGGGGCTGGCGATGTTCCTCACCGGCAGCGGGCTGAACGTCACCTGCATTAATATGATGCTGACGCAGCGGTTCAAGCCCGAGGATG
Source organism: Serratia sp. JUb9 (assembly GCF_014298095.1). Classification (NCBI taxonomy): domain Bacteria; kingdom Pseudomonadati; phylum Pseudomonadota; class Gammaproteobacteria; order Enterobacterales; family Yersiniaceae; genus Serratia; species Serratia sp. JUb9. The sequence continues at coordinate 2,234,582 of NZ_CP060416.1, forward strand.
ACCGGCGCGAGATGGCGTTTTTGTGGAACTATGCCGCGATGAACCTGGGTTTTTTTGTTGGCTACAGTGCCGCCGGCTATTTCCAACTGACGGAAAGTTACCGCACGCTGTTTCTGTTCGCCACGCTGGGCAACGCCGGGGCGATTATCGTTGCGGCGCTGCGCTGGCGCATGCTGGCCGATATCAATACCCCATTGCTTGATACGACGCCGTCGCAGTATCGCCGTCGGTTGTTGGCCGGTCTGGCGGTATTAGTGATTCTGGTGCCGGTGATTCGTCTGATGCTGACCCATGCTGAATTCAGCGGTTACTTTGTGATTGGCCTGGGATGCGCCATTTTCTTGCTGCTATGTCTCGTTACGCTACGCCATCATCCGCGCGATGAGCGTCGGCGGATGAGCGCCTACCTGATTCTGGCCTTGGGATCGCTGGTCTTCTGGATGCTGTATCAGCTGGCGCCGATGGGGCTGATGCTGTTTTCGGAGCACAATATCAATCTGAACCCGTATGGCATCCATGTTGCCCCGCAGTGGATCCAGAACATCAACACGCTGGTGATCGTCATCGGCGGCCCACTGCTGGCCTGGTGGTTTAACCGCCTGCGCGCCCGCGGCTGCAAGATTGATATTCCCCTGCAGTTTTCCGGCTCCTTGTTCTGTATGGGGCTGGGGATGCTGGTGCTGCCGCTGGGCATCAGCCTGGCGGGCGGCGACGGACTGGTGGCGTTTAAATGGATCGTTATCAGTTACGTGTTGCAGAGCATTGGCGAATTGCTGATTTCGCCCATCGGTTACGCCATGATCGGCAAGTTGGCGCCGGCGCGTTACCAGGGCGTCATGATGGGCTGCTGGATGATGGTGACCGGCGTCGGCTCAGTGCTGGCGGGCTATGTATCCGGCCTGATGCCGGAAAACAGCGGCAGTACGCCGTTGTTAACCAACCCCGGCTACAGCCATGTCTTCAGCATGCTGGGGTGGGGAGCGGCCGGCGTGGGCGTGGTGCTGTTGATCCTGATACCACTGCTGCGCCGCCTGATCCAGCGCGTCTGACGGCGCAGCGGCACTAGCCTGAGCGAAACAGCCCCACTGGTCGGGGCTGTTTTTATTTGTCGGTTTTACTCTTGCATCTTCTGACGATTCACGGAAACCTGAGGGGACAATAACAGCGAACAAGCAGGAGCCTCTCTTACCATGAACATTATGTTTTACCATCCTACGTTTAATGCGCAGCAGTGGCAGGCGGGCATGCAGCAGCGTTTGCCCGGTTCCACGCTGCGCATCTGGCAGCCGGGGGACGATCGTCCGGCAGACTATGCGCTGGTCTGGCTGCCGCCGTATGAAATGCTGGCCGGGCGTCATCAGCTGAAAGGCGTGTTCGCCCTGGGAGCCGGCGTTGACGCCATTTTGCAGCAGGAGAGGCAACATCCCGGTACGCTGCCGGCGGGGGTACCGCTGTTACGGCTGGAAGATACCGGTATGGCGCAGCAGATGCAGGAGTATGCGCTGAGTTACGTGCTGCGCTATTTCCGCCGTTTCGATGAGTACCAGCGGCAGCAGCAACAGGGAGAGTGGCAGCCGCTGGAGCCGCATCAGCTACAGGATTTCACTATCGGTATTCTCGGCGCCGGCGTGTTGGGCAGGGCGGTGGCGCAAAAATTGGTGGACTTCGGCTTTAACGTCCGCTGCTGGAGCCGCAGCGCCAAGCAGATTGACGGCGTGAGCAGTTTCGCCGGCGAGGCGCAGCGGCCGGCATTCCTGGACGGCGTCAAGCTGTTGATTAACCTGCTGCCCAATACGCCGGAAACCCAGGGGATCCTCAACGGTGAGATGTTTGCCCATTTAGCGCCGCAGGCTTATCTGCTCAACCTGGCGCGCGGCGCGCATCTGGTTGAGGAGGATCTGCTGGCGGCGCTGGAGCTGGGGCAGATTAAAGCGGCGACGCTGGATGTCTTTGTGCAAGAGCCGCTGCCGCCGGCGCACGCCTTCTGGCGTCATCCCGCCGTTACCATCACGCCGCATATTGCCGCGATTACCTTGCCTGAACAGGCGATGGATCGGGTTGCCCAGAATATTTTAGCGATCGAAGCCGGAGAGACGCCGACGGGAATTGTGGATATTCGCAGAGGTTATTAATGAGCCGGTTAACTGCTATGCTAAGGCGCAACCGCGCCCGCCGTTTGCGCATGGCGGCTGACCCACGAATAAGGAGAAGCAATGTACCCCGTTGATTTACACATGCATACCGTTGCCAGCACCCATGCCTACAGCACGCTGCATGATTATGTCGCCGAAGCCAAGCAGAAGGGCATCCAGCTGTTTGCCATTACCGACCACGGCCCGGATATGGCCGATGCGCCGCACTACTGGCACTTTATGAATATGCGCGTCTGGCCGCGGTTAGTGGACGGCGTTGCCATTTTACGCGGCATTGAAGCCAACATTAAGAATTTGGACGGCGATATTGACTGCACCGGCCCGATGCTGGATGCCATTGATGTGATTATCGCCGGTTTCCATGAGCCGGTGTTTGCACCGCAGGATCGGGCTGCCCATACGCAGGCGATGATTGCCGCGATGGCGCAGGGCGATGTCCACATCATCAGTCATCCGGGCAATCCGCGTTATCCGATTGATATCCCGGAGGTTGCCGCCGCCGCTGCGCGTTATAATGTGGCGCTTGAGCTGAACAACTCATCGTTTACGCATTCACGTAAGGGCAGTGAAGCCAACTGCCGGGCGATCGCCGCTGCGGTGCGTGATGCCGGAGGCTGGCTGGCGCTGGGCTCAGACTCGCATATTGCCTTTTCGCTGGGAGGTTTTGAGCACTGTGAACGCATCCTTGCCGAGGTTGAATTCCCGCAGGATCGCATCCTCAACGTCAGTCCGCGTCGTTTACTGAACTTTCTTGAGCAACGCGGCAAACCAGCGATTGCGGAATTGGCCGATCTGTGACATCGTCACGGAAAAAATTTCCGCCTTTGCATAGGATTTCATCATGAATGAGTTTTCCATCGTCTGCCGCGTGCTGGGGACGCTGTTTTACCGTCAGCCGCAGGACCCGCTGCTGGTGCCGCTGTTCAGCCTGATTCAAGAGGGTAAACTGCAGCAGCACTGGCCGCTGGAGCAGGATGAATTGCTCCAGCGTTTACAGCAAGGCTGCGAGCCGCACCTGCTGGCTGCCGACTTTAACGCGTTGTTCGTTGGCGCTGAATGCAGCGTATCGCCGCTGCGCTCAACCTATGTTGAGGGGGCGACGGAAAGCGAAGTGCGCAGTTTCCTGCAGCAGCGCGGTATGCCGCTCGGCGAGGCGCCGGCGGATCACTTCGGCTCGCTGCTGCTGGCGGCATCCTGGCTGGAAGATCAGTCGCAGGAAGATGAGGCGCAGGCGCAAATTACGCTGTTTGATGAATATTTGCTGCCGTGGTGCGGACGTTTCCTCGGCAAGGTTGAAGCCCATGCAACCAGCGGTTTTTATCGCACATTGGCGATGATTACCCGTGATGCATTGCAGGCGATGCGCGATGAACTGGCGGAGTATGAAGAGCAGGAAGGCTCTGAAGACGACGAGCAGGCGTAAAACCTGTCAGGCGCAGCGGTTGCTGCGCCTTCATGCGCTGAATTTAATCAGTAAACGGAATCACCAGTTCGCCCGGCTTCACTTCCAGCCCTTTGGCCAGTTTGCGCGCCATGGCTTCGGTTTTGCTCTTGTTCGGGTCCAGCACATAGGCCGGTTTCTGGTTGAAGTAACTTTTCAGTGACTGATTCAGATAAGGCGAAATCGCCTTCATCACGGTATCCATTTTTTCCGGCTGCACTTTATAGTCGGTCAGCTCCATATCTTTCAGGAAAATGGCTCCTTTCTCACGGTCATAGGTCGGCTGCGCCTTCAGCGTCAGCTGCATGTCCGCCTGCTGTGGCCCCAGAATCGAGGTGATGTCCACTTTGGCATTGCCGGAAAGGGTAACCTTGCCCGGTTCGCTGCGGCCGATCTGGCTCTGCAGCTGCGTCAGCACGATATGCGCATCCACCAGCCCTGGCACGCCGATCTGCTTCTGGTAATCATTATGTTTCTGCAGGTAGTCATTAACTTCCTGTTCGCTGAGCGTGTACTGGGTCAGCTTGTTGCAGCCGGCTAGCGCGCCGACAAACATCAGGGCGGCTGCGCCCATAACCATCTTTTTCATACGTGCCTCATAACTACTGCTAATAAAAATGCCAATAATGAATTGATTATCATTATAAACATGCGCGCATTCGCAACCCAAGCGATAAACCCCGCGCGCGTTGATAGTGCGCGGGAATCGGCGGTGCGCCTATCGGATAACGCCGAATCTCCTGCTTCTCATCGCCGCAGCCGCAGAACCAGAAGGACGATGCCGCCGATGCAAGCCAAACCGCCGAGCAGCGGAAACAGCGGCACGCCCCATAAGCGTGGGGAGACGTGCATCAGGTAGGGCGCCAGGCCCAGCGCAAAGGCGGCGGTGACAATGGCGATAGCCAGCGTCACCGCCGCACGTTCCAATGCTTTACTCAGCTGTGAAAGATTGCTGACGTTGATGTCGGCATTGAGCTGGCCGCGCGTCAGACGCCGCAGCAGCAGGCGCAGGTTTTGCGGCAGTTCATCACTGGCATCCAGCGCGTCGGCACCCAGCGCAAACATGCGCTGACGCAGCGCTTCCGGCGCGTAACGCTGCAGCGTGAGCTGTTGCAGCATCGGTTTCAAGGTGCTGATAATGTCAAAGTCTGGATCCAGCCGGTGCAGCACGCCGTCGGCGGTGATCAGCGCTTTAAACAGCAGCGCCAGATCGGGCGGCAGCGCCAGCTGGTGTTCGCGGGACATCGCCAGCAGGTCGGTCAGCGCTTTGCCGAGCGTTAAGGTGCCGAACCCCTGTTTGTCCAGATAGTTCTGCGCCGCCAGTTCCAGATCCTGCACGTCGGGGTTATTGCTGTCTGACCAGGCGAGCAGCGTGTTGACGATGCCTTCGCTCTGCCGCTCGGCAATTGCCTGCAGCACGCGCAACAGCTGATTGCGCCGCGTTGCTGACAGTTGCCCGACCATCCCGAAGTCAATAAAACCCACGCGGTCGCCGTCAAGCGCCATCACGTTGCCGGGGTGCGGGTCGGCGTGATACAGGCGGTGTTCCAGCACCATACGCATAAACGCCTGCGCGCCGCGCTGTGCCAGCAGCGGGCCGTTAAAGCCGGCCTCCGCCAACTGCTGCGGGTTTTCCGGCGCGATGCCGGGCAGAAACTCCTGCACCAGCAGCCGTTTACCTGACCATTGCCAGTAAATTTTCGGGATCTTCACCTCTGGCCGATCGCTAAAGCGCTGCGCGACCTGTTCGCAGTTATTCCCTTCGTGGGTCAGATCCAGCTCGTTATTCAGCGCGGTGGCCAGCGTCTGCACCATCTGCACCGGGCGATAGCGCGCCAGCGCCGGGCTTTGCTGTTCCACCGTTTCGGCCAGATAGCGCAGCAGACGGACATCGGCCTGAATGGTTTTTGCCAGGCCCGGACGCAATACTTTGACGATCACCGCTTCGCCGCTGTGCAGCCTGGCGCGATAAATTTGCGCCATGGATGCCGCCGCCAGCGGTTGGGTATCGAACTGCGCAAAGATCTGCTGCGGGTCGCCGCCCAGATCGGCATGCACCTGACCGGCCAGCGTTTGCCAGGGCAGTGTGGACGCCTGACTGTGCAGCTTGTCCAGCTCGCTGGTCCAGCCGGCGTCGAGCAGATCGGAGCGGGTCGCCAGTATCTGGCCGAATTTGACAAAGGTCGGCCCCAGCGCTTCCAGCGCCGCGCGCAGACGTTCGGGCAGTGAAAGCGGGCTGTCATCCGTCTGCGGGGTGCCTTTGCCGGCGGTTAGCAGCGGGCTTAAACCCAGCAGACGCACCACATCCTGTAGACCGTAGCGGATCAGCACCGCAGAAATTTCAGCCAGCCGCGCCCGATCGCGCGCGGTGACGAACACCATTTTCAGCATCTGTGCGCTCCTCCTTTGACCGCAGCGGCGGTGATTACTGTTCCATATTCAGCAGCAGCGGGATATCGCTGCGTTCAGCCATGCGGTTACGGTAGGCCTCAACCGGCTCCGGTAGCGCAACGCCGGCGACGATGGACAGCGAACGCAGCAGCGGGAACAGGTGTATATCGTCTTCCGACAGCGTGCCGTTGACCGCCTCCGGCGAGACGATCAGCGCCGCCAGCGCCGGCAGATCCTGCTCCAGACGGGCGATAAGGTCGGCGCTGTTCGCCAGGTGTTGGGAAAAGTCGCCGATCGCCGCCTGTTTTTTATTAATAAAGTACTGACGGGCGCTGTCGGTGGCGAACTCTTCAAAGTCGGCCTGGGCGAAGCGCGGCAACAGCAGCTGCGGCGTATATTCCGCAGTCTGCGCCAGCCATTCGCCGATAGCCGGGTTGCTGGAGCCGGTCAGCAGCGGCTTATCGGCCAGCCGATCGATATAGTGCACGATGTCCATGCTTTCCGGCAGATAGCTGCCGTCATCTTTTTGCAGAATAGGCGCCATTTTTTTACCAATCATGGTGGTCGGCGTGATTTCGTCGTCGTTAAGCAGGGTGACCAGCCGCACCGGCTGACCTTGCAGACCGAAAATCATGCGCGCCTTAACGCAGAATGGGCAGTGATCGTAGATAAACAGTTTCATACTCGCTCCCGTTGTCAGGTGATTGCCGCAATAGTTAGCACAGCTTACGGATGCTGTCGCCCGCTATTCTTGCCGGAAGATGCCTAATAGGCGTAACCCACCGTACCACGGCAGGTTGCGCCTGGGGGAGAGGTTATTCTTTGGCGGGAATGGAATTGAAAACGTCAATCAAATGCTGGCGGGCCTGCTCTAAATCGACTTTATCGCGCTCGGTGGCGGCGTTAACCTGCTGAAGCTGTTCAATCACATCGCTTTTCAGCGCGTTGTCATCCGCCAAAATACGCGCCAGAGCTTTCTCCATCAGCGTGGAGCGGGCATAGATCATACGCAGGTTCAAAACCATATGTTCCAACAGCTGGGGCAGGTGATTGTTTTCTTCGGACATGCTGACGACTCCTGATGTGAATGTACTACCAGAATAGCAGTTGATATAAATATTGCTGATTTTCTGGTGACTTAGCGCGTATTTTACGTCTGTTTGCCGAAGCGTTGACCACCTGTTTCCGGATGAGGTCGCCGAAATAACGGGAGCATGCCGACAAAAGCGCGGGAAAAAAAACTGACCGCTTATTTACTGAGCGCTTGGGGTTTTACCTGTGAGGCAGGCTACGGTTATATTCAATGACGGGAAATACGGTTTATGCCGCTTGATGCATAGGGCGCAGTTCCATCACTCTCTTTTTATCGAACCGTTCCGAATAGCGGGGGAAATGATGTTCGGCTATCGCTCTGCATCACCAAAAGTACGTCTTACCACCGATCGCCTGGCCGTCCGTTTAGTGCATGAGCGCGATGCCTACCGCCTGGCGGATTATTACGCGGAGAATCGCGCCTTCCTCAAACCCTGGGAGCCGGTGCGTGATGAAAGCTATTGCTATCCTTCCGGCTGGCAGGCGCGGCTCGGCATGATCACGGAAATGCAAAAGCAGGGCAACGCCTACTACTTCATTCTGCTTGATCCGGATGAAAATGAGGTGCGCGGCGTTGCGAACTTCAGCAATGTGCTGCGGGGCTCTTTTCATGCCTGTTTCCTTGGCTATTCACTCGGTGAGAAATGGCAGGGACAGGGATTGATGTATGAAGCGCTACAGGCGGCGAACCGCTATATGATGCGTCAGCAGCGTATGCACCGCATTATGGCGAACTATATGCCGCATAATCAGCGCAGCGGCGCGCTGTTGGCGCGTCTGGGCTTTGAGCGTGAAGGATACGCCAAGGACTACCTGCTGATCGACGGCACGTGGCAGGATCACGTGCTGACCGCGTTAACCAATAAAGAATGGCTTCCGCCACGTTGAGATAACGATAATGAAATATCAATTAAGCACGCAAGAGGCGCGGGTGATCGGCTGTCTGCTGGAAAAGCAGGTGACGACGCCGGAGCAGTATCCGCTGTCATTGAACGCCATCACATTAGCCTGTAATCAGAAAACCAACCGTGAGCCGGTGATGGCGTTGAGTGAAGGCGAGGTTCAGGAGGTGCTGGACGAACTGGTGAAAAAACACTTTCTGCGCACGCAAAGCGGTTTTGGCAACCGGGTGGTGAAATATGAGCAGCGTTTCTGCAATTCCGAATTCGGTCAGTTGAAGCTCAGCGACGCGGAACTGGCGTTGGTTGCCACCTTGCTGCTGCGCGGTGCTCAGACGCCGGGCGAGCTGCGTACGCGCGCCGCGCGGCTATATGATTTCAACGATGTCGCCGAGGTAGAACAACTGCTGCAGCAACTGGCCGGGCGGGAAGACGGCCCGTTTGTACAGCGCCTGGCGCGTGAACCGGGCAAGCGTGAAAGCCGCTTTGCGCATTTGTTCGGCGCCGAACAGGCGGTAGCGACCGCCGCCGTCGAAGATGAGCAGGAAAATATGTCATTAAGCCAGCGCGTCGCCGTGTTGGAACAGCAGGTCGCGGCGCTGACGCAGCAACTGCAGCAACTGACGGCGGAGGGGCGGGATGACTAAGCTACGTATTGGTGTGGTCGGCCTGGGCGGCATCGCGCAAAAAGCGTATCTGCCGATCCTCAGCCACGCGGCCGACTGGCAACTGGTGGGCGGCTTTTCGCCGAACCGCCAGAAGGCACAGCCGCTGTGCGACAGCTACCGGATGGCCTGTTTCTCCCGCCTGGATGAACTGGCGCAGCAGTGCGATGCGGTTTTCGTACACAGCAGCACCGCCAGCCATTTCAGCGTAGTGAAAAGCCTGTTGGAGCAGGGCGTGCATGTCTACGTTGATAAACCGCTGGCGGAGACGCTGGAGCAGGGCGAACAACTGCTGGAACTGGCGCAGGCGCGCGGTAAGGCGCTGATGGTCGGCTTCAACCGCCGTTTTGCGCCGCTGTACGGGCAGTTGCAGCAGCAGATGCGCCAGCCGGCGTCGATCCGTATGGATAAGCACCGTGCCGACAGCGTAGGGCCGAATTTGCTGCGCTTCACCCTGCTGGATGACTATCTGCACGTGGTGGACACCGCGCTGTGGCTGGCCGGTGGCGAAGGCAAACTGCTGGGCGGCCGGCTGAGCGCTAATGATGCCGGTGAAATGCTGTATGCCGAGCATCATTTCCGCTGCGGTGAGACAATGGTGACTACCAGCATGCACCGCCAGGCGGGCAGCCAGCGGGAAAGCGTGCAGGCGGTGACCCGCGGCGCGGTGTATCAACTGGACGATATGCGCCAGTGGCGGCGTGAAGACCGCGACGGCGTTCTGGAGCAACCGGCGCCCGGCTGGCAGACCACGCTGGCCCAGCGAGGTTTTGAGGGGGCGGTGCGTCACTTTATTCAGTCGGTGGCAAATCAGACGCCGCCGCAGACCGGAGGTGAACAGGCACTTTACGCCCAGCGGATGATTGAACAGATACTGCGCGACGCGGATTTGCCGGGTAACCCCATGTAACATATGGCGTTGGCTATTCTGCCGCGGATGCGTAAACTGAAGCCGTTTCTTGACTGACGCCTGCTGTTGCAGGCGTTGATATTTACACGTAGTACTCACCAGAAAAACCACATGAACCTACTAAAATCACTGGCGGCCGTCAGCTCGATGACGATGTTCTCCCGGGTGCTGGGCTTTGCGCGTGACGCCATTGTCGCACGCGTTTTTGGCGCCGGGATGGCGACGGATGCCTTCTTCGTGGCGTTCAAACTGCCGAACCTGCTGCGCCGTATCTTTGCCGAAGGCGCGTTCTCTCAGGCGTTTGTACCGATCCTCGCCGAATATAAAAGCCAGCAGGGGGAAGAGGCGACGCGTACTTTTATTGCCTATGTCTCCGGCCTGCTGACGCTGGTGCTGGCGCTGGTGACGGTGGCCGGGATGCTGGCGGCGCCCTGGGTGATCTATATCACTGCGCCGGGCTTTACGGATACGCCGGACAAATTCGCCTTAACCTCGTCGCTGCTGCGCATTACGTTCCCCTATATTTTGCTGATTTCGCTGGCGTCGCTGGTGGGGGCGATTCTCAATACCTGGAACCGCTTTTCGATACCGGCGTTTGCGCCGACGCTGCTTAACGTCAGCATGATCGGTTTCGCCCTGTTCGCCGCGCCTTATTTCAATCCGCCGGTGCTGGCTTTGGCCTGGGCGGTGGTGGTCGGCGGCGTACTGCAACTGGGTTACCAATTGCCGCACCTGCGCAAGATCGGTATGCTGGTGCTGCCGCGCATCAAGTGGCGCGACGCCGGCGTATGGCGGGTGATGCGTCAGATGGGGCCGGCGATCCTCGGGGTGTCGGTCAGCCAGATTTCACTGATTATCAACACCATTTTCGCCTCGTTCCTGGTGTCTGGTTCGGTTTCCTGGATGTATTACGCCGATCGCCTGATGGAGTTTCCTTCCGGGGTGCTGGGCGTGGCGCTGGGCACCATTTTGTTGCCGTCGTTGGCAAAAAGCTTCGCCAGCGGCAATCACGATGAGTATTCCCGCCTGATGGACTGGGGGCTGCGCCTGTGCTTCCTGCTGGCGCTGCCGAGCGCGATTGCTCTGGGTATTCTGGCTAAACCGCTGACCGTATCGCTGTTCCAGTACGGCAAATTCAGCGCCTTTGATGCGGCGATGACGCAGCGTGCGCTGGTGGCTTACTCTGTCGGCCTGATGGGGCTGATCGTGGTGAAGGTGTTGGCTCCCGGCTTTTATTCGCGTCAGGACATCAAAACGCCGGTGAAAATCGCCATTGTCACGCTGATTATGACGCAGGTAATGAACCTGGCCTTTATTGGTCCGCTGAAACATGCCGGGCTGTCGCTGTCGATCGGTTTGGCGGCTTGTCTGAACGCCTCACTGCTGTACTGGCAGCTGCGTAAGCAGGATATTTTCCGTCCGCAGCCGGGCTGGGCGCTGTTCCTCACCAAGCTGGTGGTGGCGGTGCTGGTGATGTCGGCGGTGCTGGTCGGTATGCTGTGGCTGATGCCGGCCTGGGATAACGGCAATATGCTGGAGCGCCTGCTGCGCCTGGCGGCGGTGGTGGTGGCCGGCGTGGTGGCCTACTTCGGCGTGCTGGGCGTGCTGGGCTTCCGGCCGCGCGACTTTGCCCGCCGCGTCGCCTGATGCGGCATCATGGGCGCGGCACGCCGCGCCTTAGCCCGCGCTGGCGGGACAATAAAAAAGGGTCGCCTTTGGCGACCCTTTTGCTATGCGGTGTTCGGCAATTACATCCGCTCGACGGTTTCGATCCCCAGCGTATCCAGACCGGTTTTCAGCGTCTTGGCGGTCAGCAGCGCCAGTTTCAGGCGGCTCTGGCGCGCTTCTTCGCTGTCGGCGTTAAGGATCTGGCAGTGCTCATAGAAGCCGGAGAACAGGCCGGCCAGATCGTACAGATAGCTGCACATCACGTGCGGGGTGCCTTCGCGCGCCACCACGGTGATAGTCTCTTCAAACTGCAGCAGGCGAGTTGCCAGCGCAATCTCACGCTCTTCGGTCATCGCCAGCGGCAGCGTCAGATCGCTTTCGTCGACGCCGGCGCGTTTGAACACCGAGGCCACGCGGGTATAGGCGTATTGCATATAAGGCGCGGTGTTGCCTTCGAAGGACAACATGTTGTCCCAGTCAAAGATATAGTCGGTGGTGCGGCTTTTTGACAGGTCGGCGTATTTGATCGCGCCGATGCCGACGGCGTTGACCACTTTTTGCAGTTCATCGGCCGGCATATCCGGGTTTTTCTCGGCGATCAGCTTGCCGGCGCGCTCAATGGCTTCATCCAGCAGGTCGGACAGCTTGATGGTGCCGCCGGAGCGGGTTTTGAACGGCTTGCCGTCTTTACCCAGCATCATGCCGAACATATGGTGTTCGAGAGATACCGAATCCGGCACGTAACCGGCTTTGCGCACGATGGTCCAGGCCTGCATCAGGTGCTGGTGCTGGCGGGAGTCGATGTAGTACAGCACGCGGTCGGCACCCAGGGTTTCGTAACGGTATTTGGCGCAGGCGATATCGGTAGTGGTGTACAGGTAGCCGCCATCCTTTTTCTGGATGATGACGCCCATCGGGTCGCCGTCTTTGTTTTTGTATTCGTCCAGGAACACCACGGTAGCGCCTTCACTTTCCACCGCCAGCCCTTTGGCTTTCAGATCGGCCACAATACCCGGCAACATGGCGTTGTACAGACTTTCACCCATGACATCATCTTCGGTCAGCGTGACATTAAGACGGTTATAGGTGATTTGGTTCTGCGCCATGGTAATGTCCACCAGCTTGCGCCACATTTTCAGGCAGTAGTCGTCGCCACCCTGGAGTTTAACCACGTAAGCGCGCGCGCGCTCCGCAAACTCGGCGTCTTCGTCGTAGTGACGCTTGGCTTCGCGGTAGAACTGTTCCAGATCTGACAGCCCCATCTCATTGGCGCTTTCATTCTGCATTTTTTCCAGATAGGCAATCAGCATGCCGAACTGCGTGCCCCAGTCACCGACGTGGTTGGCGCGAATCACTTTATGACCGAGGAAGCTCTGAGTACGGGCGGCGGCGTCGCCGATAATGGTGGAACGCACGTGACCGACGTGCATCTCTTTCGCTACGTTAGGCGCCGAGTAATCGATCACGATCGTCTGCGGCGCGACCGGCGCAATGCCCAGTTTTGGCGCGCGCAGCACGGCGTCGGCCTGCTGGGCGACCCACGCGGCGTCAAGGAAGATATTGATGAAACCCGGACCGGCGATTTCGACCTTGCTGGCGATGCCGTCCAACTGAAGCAGTGCGACGACTTTTTCTGCCAGTTGTCGTGGCGGCATGCCAAGCTTTTTGGCAACGGACATGACGCCGTTGGCCTGATAATCACCAAATTGCGCTTTAGCAGATTGACGGACCTGTGCTTCGCAATCGGCAGGCGCGCCTGCGGCAATCAGCGCCTGGCTGACTTTATCTGAGAGAAGTGCCTGAATATTCACCGGGATACCTTAAATGACAAATGCAAAGACGCCAGTTGCGCCCCTGCGGATTCAACGGTGGCTCTATAGGGGGACTCACGTCCGCAGCCAACCACAAAACAGCCCATAATTGTAACCGATTGATGACGTCACGTCAGCAGTTGCGGCGGTGGCGAGATATAAAGTCTGCAAGGGAAAAGGGGGGCGGAAAACGAAGGACGTCACCCACAGCTTCCGCAAGTGGGTGGACGGATTCACCGGTGTTGTTATCTGGATGATAAAAAGAGTACGGGAGAGATTCCGTTACTTCTTGCGACGACGACCATCGAACGCACTGCCACGGCGCGTTTTGAAATGGCGTAAAATTGCATAAACGGCAATAACGATGAGTACTACAGATATCGTTAAAAGAAACATAATCATTTTCTCAGCTATAACATGGTCTCAAGCTAACTTAATTACTATGCTGAATCAATTAACGATGATTGATTTAAGATAAGTCTCAGGATGTGTGTTCAGTAAATAACTGTTTAAACAGTCGGATAGATGGGTTTTGGTACGAATGATAAGCGCTCGTGGTGCAGGGGTTGCCTCAGTGAAATACTATTGTAGAACCTAGTTTAAACAGCAATAAAGATATTTTTATTAGTTTAATTTGCATGCAAACTGTGAATATTCTATTTCTCAGATATTATACTATTTTTCTTATGGGATAAATCCTAAAAAATATAAGTGGCACGAATAGTTAACGGGGAGAAAAATAATTCTACGGGCCGTGCTTTCTCTTTCCTACGCCCGCCATATTGCCCATCGGCGGTCATGTGATGATTTCCGCGCCGGCAGATGTAGCCCTCGTCGCTCAGGCGCGGTAAATTACGCCCCTAAAAACAGCTTTAGCGGACAACAATACTATGAATCCTTTCTCAACCATCGCCGAATTGCAGGATCTGGCGCTGGACTTACCCCGTTTCGAACAAACGCTGGCACAGTTCGCCCAGAAGCTACAGCTTGATCTGGCGCAGTTTGATGCCGACCATATTTCGGTACGCTGCCACCAAAACGCTACGGCGGAACGCTGGCTGAGTGGCTTCCGGCAATGCGCTGACGTGATGTCCGACGCCATCATCAACGGTCGGCCGATTTATCTGTTCGATCTGCATCAGCCGTTGCAGGTGGGGCCGTGGCAAATTGATTGTATTGAACTGCCGTTTCCCGGTAACAAGCGTTACCCGCATGAGGGGTGGGAGCATGTGGAGCTGGTGATCGCCGGCGATCCGCAAACCCTGTATGCGCGCGCGCTGGCGCTGTTACCGGACGAAGCCCTGCTTGCGCCGGGCATTAAGCTGAAGCAGAGCGCGCCGCAGGGGGAAGGTGAGCGCTTGCCGAACCCGACGCTGGCGATTACCGATGGCAGCGTCACCATCAAATTCCATCCTTACGCCATTCGCGAGATCGTCGCCAGCGAGCGCGATTAGCCGGTCAAAGCATGCACTGCATGCTCGATACGCTCCAGCGCGCGTATCAGCAGTGCGCGCTGGCAACCGAAGTTTAAGCGTACGAAGCGGCGGTCGCCAAAGTCCAACCCGGGGCTCAGACCAACGCCGGCCTGCTCAAAGAAGGCATGCGGGTTATCGACCGGCAGCCCGCTGCAGTCAATCCATGCCAGATAGGTGGCTTCAACCGGCGACAGATGCAGACCCGGCAGGGCATTGATGCGCGTCATCACCAGATCGCGGTTGGCACGCAGGTAATCCAGCTGCTGGTCAAGCCACGGCTGTCCGTGCTGATAGGCGGCCTGCGCGGCGACCAGCGCCAGCACGTCGACCTCCGGCACCAGACCGCGACGCGTGCGACACAGCGAGCGGCGCAGACGATCGTTGGGAACGATCGCCATTGATGCGCCAAGTCCGGCGATATTAAAGGTTTTCGACGGAGACATCAGCGTCACGCTGCGCTGGGCGGCGTCCTCATTCAGCGCGGCAAACGGAATATGTTGCAGACCTGGCTCCAGCAGTAAGTCGCAGTGGATCTCGTCGGAACAGACGATCAAATCATGTTGCCGGGCAAACTGCTGCAGCGCCAGCAGTTCATCGCGGCGATACACCGTGCCGCCCGGATTGTGCGGGTTGCACAACAGCATCAGTTTTTCCCGGCCGTCAAGCTGCGCGGCGAGCGACGGCAGGTCTGGCAGCCAACGCCGGTTCTGCATGCGCATCGGCACCGACAGCTGGCGTCGTTCGGCAAACTGCGCGGCTTTGCGAAATGGCGGATAAATGGGGGAAGGCGCAATAGTGCCTTCGTCTTCAGCGGTAAACGCGCGCACGCACAGGTTCAGGCCGCAGACCAGTCCGGGCAGGAACACCAGCCATTCGGGCCGGATATGCCACTGGTAACGTTCCGCCATACGCTGAACGAAAAGCGCGATCAGCGCGGGAGAAGGGTGACCATAGCCGAACACACCGTGTGCGACTCGCTGGTGCAGCGCCTCGATCACCGCCGGCGGCGACTGGAAGTCGGTATCGGCCACCCACAGCGGAATAATATCGCGATCGTGATATTTATCCCATTTCACGCTGTCACTGTGACTGCGGTCTATCCATTGATCAAAATTGAATGCCATAGTTACTCCCTGAACTGTTTTTCGCTGATACTTGCAGCCTACGCGACAAGTATGCGGATAAACAAGACGGGTAGTGAGCTGGCCGTCATCTGGAGGTGATAATGATTAAACTGGAAGTTTGTTGCTATAGCGTCGATTGCGCGCTGACGGCTGAACGCGCAGGAGCGGATCGAATTGAATTATGCTCCAGCCAAAGCGAAGGGGGCCTGACGCCCAGCTATGGATCATTGGCGCTGGCGCGGGAGAGGCTGGCGATTCCGGTGCATCCCATCGTCCGGCCGCGCGCCGGCGATTTTTGCTATAGCTCCGTTGATTTCAGCGTGATGAAAAACGACGTGGCGCAGGTGCGCGAGCTGGGCTTCCCCGGCGTGGTAATTGGCATGCTGGACGAAGAGGGCCACATCGACCTGCCGCGCATGCGGGAAGTCATGGCGCTGTGCGGTGATATGGCGGTGACCTTCCATCGGGCGTTTGATATGTGCCAGAACCCGATGCAGGCGCTGCAACAGCTGACCGACTTGGGCGTGGCGCGCATTTTGACCTCCGGCCAGCAGCAGAATGCCGAGCTGGGGTTGCCGCTGCTGCGTGATTTACTGCAGGCCAGCCAGGGGCCGGTGATTATGGCCGGCGCCGGCGTGCGCTTAAGCAACCTGCACAAGTTTGTCGATATCGGTATTCGCGAACTGCACAGTTCTTCCGGCCATACCGTGCCGTCCACCATGCGCTACCGCAAGGCCGGTGTCACCATGTGCGCTGATAATGAATTCGACGAGTTCAGCCATTATTGCGTTGACGGTGAAATGGTGGAAGCGATGAAAGGCGCGCTGGAGCTGGTCGACCCGCTGGCGCAGAGCGCCTAGTTACCGAGACTGAATCTACACAAATCCTCTCTCGCCCGGCATTCGCCGGGTTTTTTACCTTCTATAAAAGCTTAACTAAGATTTTTCCTGTGATATATTCCCGCCGCAACGTTAATTTTTACATTATTAGGCAACATGATTAACCCGATAGTAACGAAGTTGAAAGTAGGGGGCGCGCGTTTGTGGCCGCATCCGTTAGCCGCAGGGAATAAAGAGATTGCGCTCGCCAGCCTTGGCGCGGGTCTGGGGCTGATGGTCGCCGGCTGGGTCAGCCACTGGATGTTGGGCAGCGTCAATTTATGGTTTGTCGCGCCGATGGGCGCCTCGGCGGTGCTGCTGTTTGCCGTACCGGCCAGCCCGCTGGCACAGCCCTGGTCGATTGTCGGCGGTAATCTGGTGGCGGCGCTGATTGGCGTCAGCTGCGGCAAACTGATCGGAGATCCGGGCATTGCCTGCGGCGTGGCCGCGTGCCTGGCGATTGGGATAATGTTTAAGCTGCGCTGCCTGCATCCCCCGAGCGGGGCGGTGGCGCTGACGGCGATCCTCGGCGGCGATGTCGTTAAACAGCTGGGCTATGCGTTTGTCTGGTCGCCGGTGTTACTCAACTCCGTGCTGATGGCGCTGCTGGCAATAGTGTTTAATAACTTGATGGGCAGACGCTACCCGCATGCGCTATCGCCCGCCGAAGCGAAGCCGGAACCGGTGCCGCTTGATGTGCCGATTACCCGCGCCGATCTGCATCAGGCGCTGATGGACGGCGAATTTCTGGATATTGATGAAGACGATCTGCAGGCGGTGCTGCAGCGCGCGGAACAGCTGGCGCAGCAGCGGACGGCGTCTTAACGCTGATTGATGCGGCGTATCGTTGGATACGCCGCGGAGAAAGTATCAGGGCTTTCTCGCCACCAGCACGGCGCGGCGCGGCGCCGGGTAGCCTTCACGGGTTTTCGTCGGGTCGTCGGGGTCGAGGAAGTCGGCCAGCGATTCGCTGGTCATCCAGCCGGTGCGGCGCTGCTCTTCAAGGCTGGTGACGCAGACGTCGGCCACCTTCACATCGACAAAACCGCATTTTTCCAGCCAGCCCTTCAGCGCTTCGGTGGACGGGATAAAGTAAACGTTGCGCATCTGCGCGTAGCGGTCGCCCGGCACCAGCACCTGATGGCGATCGCCTTCCACCACCAACGTCTCCAGCACCAGTTCGCCTTCACGCACCAGCTGATTTTTCAGCTGATACAGGTGATCCAGCGGCGAGCGACGGTGATACAGCACCCCCATGGAGAAGACGGTATCGAACGCAGCCAGCTCCGGCAGCTGTTCGATCCCGAGCGGCAGCAGATGCGCGCGCTGGTCGCCGCCCAGCAGCTTGCGCACCGCCTCAAACTGGCACAGGAACAGCTGCATCGGGTCGATACCCACGACAAACTGCGCGCCGGCGCCGAGCATCCGCCACATGTGGTAGCCGCTGCCGCAGCCGACGTCGAGCACGGTGCGGCCCGCCAGCGGCGAGATATGCGGCAGCACGCGATCCCACTTCCAGTCGGAGTGCCATTCGGTTTCGATATCGATGCCGTACAGGGAGAACGGCCCTTTACGCCACGGCATCAGCGTGCGCAGCATGGTTTCAATGCCCTCAAGCCGGCCGGCGGACAGCGGCTGGTTCATATCGGCGCGCACGCCGTTCAATAGGTCAAGCCGCTCCGGCGTCAGCAGTGGCAGGTGTTCCACCGCGTTGAACCACTGTTTGAATTTGCCGTGCAGCGATTCGCGCTGCCAGGCGCTGAGCTGTGCGGGCAGGGTGTCCAGCCAGTGGCTGAGCGGGCTTTTGGCTATTTGCTGGTAAAAATCGCCGAACTCGATCATGCGTTTTCTCCCGCTTTCAGGGCGATCAGCGAACCGAAGTTAAAGCACTGGAACCACACTTCCGCGTGTTCAAAGCCGGCCTGCTGCAGGCGCGCTTTATGGGCTTCGACCGAGTCGGTCAGCATGACGTTTTCCAACATGCTGCGTTTCTGGCTGATTTCCAGCTCGCTGTAGCCGTTGGCGCGCTTGAAGTCGTGGTGCATATTGAACAGCAACTCGCCGACCGGCGCGTCCTCGAAGCTGAATTTCTCCGACAGCACCAGCGCGCCGCCCGGGCGCAGCCCACGGTAAACCTGTTGCAACAGGCGCAGGCGGTCGGCAGGTTCGAGAAATTGCAGGGTGAAGTTCAGCACCACCATCGAGGCGTTCTCGATCTTGATGTCGAGAATATCGGCTTCAATCACCTCGACCGGCGTCTCGGCGCGAAAGGCGTCGATATGGCGACGGCAGCGCTCGACCATGGCCGGCGAGTTGTCCACCGCAATGATTTTACAGTCCGCCACGCTGATATTCCGCCGCATCGACAGCGTGGCCGCACCCAGTGAACACCCCAGATCATAGACCTGGCTGTGCGGCTGCACGAAGCGTTCCGCCAGCATGCCGATCATGGAAATAATATTGGAGTAGCCGGGCACGGAGCGCTGGATCATATCGGGGAACACTTCAGCAACGCGTTCGTCAAAGGTCCAGTCGCCCAGCTTGTCGATAGGGGCGGAAAACAGAGTATCGCGGTTTGGCATAGCGGCAAAAAATCAGGTCAGAATTCGAAGGGGCGTATTCTAACAGATATCGGCGTGAGAGATCACATTATCGATGCGGAAACAGGCGGCATCGCCGCCTGGAAAGCGAGGGTTCAGTGCAGCGAAAAGATCAGTTCCCATGGCAGATAGTAGGTATTCGCCAGCACCATCAGCACCAGGGAGATATAGGTGGCGGCCATACCTGAACGGCGCCAGCGGACTTCGCGGTTGCGCAGGCCATAGAAATGCACCAGACGTCCGGCGATCAGCATCAGGCCGCTGAGGTGAATCAGCCATATTTCTGCGCCGTTCATCTCCATCAGCACCAGCAGTACGGCGGCGATCGGAATATATTCTACGGCGTTGCCGTGTACGCGGATGGCGGTCTGCAACTCGTAAAAGCCCCCGTCGCCGTAAGCGACGCGGTACTGCATCCTGAGTTTGACTACGTCATAAGAGAGTTTGATTAACAACAATGCGCCGAGCACCACATAGAGCGCGCTTACCATTTTTAACTCCATTCCCTAACCAAAAACTGGCCCCTGCATAATAGCCGCCATTTGTTTGGCTGTCGCGGAGAAAAATCTGATGTAATACGCCAGATTAATTGGTTAAAACAGTGAATCCTGTTCGGGCCAGTCGGGTGCAGCAGGCAGCGACGGTATCTTTTCCCGCAGCAACTGCCAGATCTTTTGCGCCTGCTGCGGCGAATCACCGTTATCCGGCGTATGGATAAACAGATAAGGCGTATGCTGTTGCCAATCCGCCAGCTTATGTTGCCAGGCATCGAACCAGCGCAGGTTGTCGCCCAGTACGTTGCCGCCGATAAAACGCACCAGCGGATTGTCAGCGGTAACCAGAGCGTGTACCGGCAGCTTCGGCTTCTTTTGCTGGGCATCGCGTACCGCCGCACTGTTCGGCGCGGCGTGGTGCACCGGTCGGCTGTCTAAGATCACCCGGTTAATGCCGCGTTGGTGCAGCCCCTGGTTCAGCAGACGCTCTTCTTCGCCTTTGGCGAAGAAGGCGGGGTGGCGCACTTCGACGCCGTAGGTGAATGCGCCGGGCAGGGTGTCGAAAAACGCCCACAGCGCCGGCAGTTCCGCCGGACCGAAGGCCGCCGGCAGTTGCAGCCACAGCTGGCCGATACGCTGCTCCAGCGGCGCCAGGCACTGGTAAAACGCCTGCACGTCGGCGTCGCAATGGCGCAGCGCCGCCTTATGGCTGATTTCAGCGGGGAATTTGAAACAGAAGCGAAAATCGTCGTGGGTCATCGCTCGCCAGCGCTGCACGATCTCAGCTTTCGGCAGGGCATAAAAGGTGGTGTTGCCCTCGACGCAGTTAAAATAGCGGCTGTAGTCCGCCAGATCCCGCAGTCCGATGCGGTTCCAAGCGGGATGGTGCCATTGCGGTAATCCGATATACATCCGTTCCTTCGCAAGTTATCGGCTGCCCGGCGGGCGGGCAGCGCAAAATAGAAAGTGCTTACGTTAACCCGTCGCTTACAGCGCGGCAAGAATTTCGCTGGTGCTGCGTACGCGCGCCAGGCGCGGGAAGATATTCTGGAAGGCGAACTGGTGCATGTCCGCGTTCTGCGCGCTGCACATATCTTCGGCGATCACCAGTTCGAAGCCGCGTTCCCACGCGTCGCGCGCGGTGGATTCTACGCCGATATTGGTGGCGATGCCGCCGAGCACGATGCTTTTAATGCCGCGGCGGCGCAGCTGCAGCTCCAGATCGGTGCCGTAGAAGGCGCCCCACTGGCGTTTGGTGACCAGAATATCGTCATCACTGACCGCCAGCGTTTCCGGGAAGGTCCACCAGTTATCGGGCAGGCCGCCGACCGGCGGTGGAGAAGGCTGATCAACCGGCTGTTGCAGCGCTTCGGCAAAGCTTGCGGACCAGCCGACGCGTACCAAAATCACCGGTGCGCCAAGTGCGCGGAAGCGTCCCGCCAGATGGGCGGCGTGAGTGACGACCTGTTCAGCGCTGTGCGGGCCGCCGGCAAAGGGTAAAATACCCTGTTGCAGGTCAATCAGTACCAGAGCGGTGGTTGAGGTATCAAGTTTCAGCATGGCGTTGTCTCATTGCGAAAAGGGGGTTGGGCGGTTTGCCGCCGGGTTTGTAACAATCAAGCGTAAATCTAGGCTACGTGAACATTTGCGCCGCTGTTAACGGGAAATTTGTTAATCAATGTGTGGTTCGGACAAAAAGGCAGCATTTAGTCGCAGAACAATACGCGCTTCGCACTTATCGGGCGGATGAATTTCCTTTATAATGACCGCCTTTTTTCAACTCTCTTTAATCCAACGACCTATGCCGATTTATGAATATGCATGTGGTGCTTGCACTCATCGATTAGAGAAATTGCAGAAATTTTCCGATGCGCCGCTGACGGATTGTCCGGCGTGTGGGCAGCCTGCGTTGACAAAATTGATCTCCGCAGCCGGATTCCAGCTGAAAGGCACCGGCTGGTACGCGACTGATTTTAAACCGGGCAACAAGAGTTCATCAGATAACAGCGGCGCCCAGGGCAACACGTCCGGCGCGGCATCGGCTGAGTAAAAGGATAGCGTATGCGTACTGAATATTGCGGGCAGTTGAATCTGTCCCACGTGGGCCAGGAAGTGACTTTGTGCGGCTGGGTAAACCGTCGCCGTGATTTGGGCGGCCTGATCTTTATTGATATGCGCGATCGCGAAGGCATCGTGCAGGTGTTCTTCGACCCGGATAAAAAAGCGGCGTTCGACAAAGCGTTCGAACTGCGCAACGAATTCTGCATCCAGATCGTCGGCACCGTACGCGCGCGTCCGGACAGCCAAATCAATAAAGATATGGCCACCGGCGAAGTGGAAGTGTTCGCCCATGCGCTCGAGATTATCAACCGTTCCGAGCCGCTGCCGCTGGACGCCAACCAGACCAACAGCGAAGAAGCGCGTCTGAAATACCGCTACCTGGACCTGCGTCGCCCGGAAATGGCCGACCGTCTGAAGACCCGCGCCAAGATCACCAGTTTTGTCCGTCGTTTTATGGACGACCATGGCTTCCTGGATATTGAAACGCCGATGCTGACCAAGGCGACGCCGGAAGGCGCGCGCGACTATCTGGTGCCGAGCCGCGTACATAAAGGCAAGTTCTACGCGCTGCCACAGTCGCCGCAGCTGTTTAAACAGCTGCTGATGATGTCCGGTTTTGACCGCTACTATCAGATCGTCAAATGTTTCCGCGACGAAGACCTGCGTGCCGATCGCCAGCCTGAATTCACCCAGATCGATGTCGAAACGTCCTTTATGAGCGCCGAGCAAGTGCGCACCGTAATGGAACAGCTGGTGCGTGAACTGTGGCAGGATGTGAAGGGCGTGGATCTGGGCGACTTCCCGATCATGACCTTTGCCGAAGCGATGCGCCGCTACGGTTCCGACAAACCGGATCTGCGTAACCCGCTGGAGCTGGTGGACGTGGCCGAACTGGTGAAAGACGTCGAATTTAAAGTGTTCTCCGGCCCGGCCAATGATGCCAAAGGCCGCGTGGCGGCGATCCGCGTACCGGGCGGTGCGCAGCTGACCCGTAAGCAGATCGACGAGTACGGCGCATTCGTTAACATCTACGGCGCCAAAGGGCTGGCGTGGCTGAAAGTGAATGACCGTGCCGCCGGGATGGAAGGGGTACAAAGCCCGATCGCCAAATTCCTCAGCGCGGACGTGCTGGAAGCGATGCTGGCGCGCACCGACGCACAAAGCGGCGATATTCTGTTCTTCGGCGCTGACAGCAGCAAAATCGTCACCGATGCGATGGGCGCGCTGCGTCTGAAGCTGGGCCGCGATCTGCAGCTGACCAAGCTGGACGCCTGGGCGCCGCTGTGGGTGGTTGATTTCCCGATGTTCGAAGAAGACGACGAAGGCGGTCTGGCGGCGATGCACCATCCGTTTACCGCTCCGCGTGACTCCTCGCCGGAAGCGCTGGCGCAGGCGCCGACCGAAGCCATCGCCAACGCCTACGACATGGTGTTGAATGGCTACGAAGTGGGCGGTGGCTCGGTGCGTATTCACCGCAGCGAAATGCAGCAGACGGTGTTCAGCATTCTGGGCATCGACGAACACGAACAGCGTGAGAAGTTCGGCTTCCTGCTGGACGCGCTGAAGTACGGCACGCCGCCGCACGCCGGCCTGGCTTTCGGCCTGGATCGCCTGGTGATGCTGCTGACCGGCACGGAAAATATCCGCGACGTGATCGCCTTCCCGAAAACCACCGCTGCCGCCTGTCTGATGACCGACGCACCGAGCTTCGCCAACCCGGCGTCGCTGCAGGAGCTGTCCATCAGCGTGGTGAAAAAGGGCGCGGCGGACGACGCTAACTCAGAGAACGCGTGATGAACTATAAACGCCCCGAGTCGGTTCTGGTGGTGATTTATGCGCGTTCCAGCGGCCGGGTGCTCATGTTACAGCGGCGGGACGATACCGAATTCTGGCAGTCGGTGACCGGCAGCCTGGAGGCGGATGAATCGCCGCTGCATGCTGCGCAGCGTGAAATCAAAGAAGAAGTCGGCATCGATGTGGTGGCGGAGAATCTGCCGCTGTTCGATTGCCAGCGCTGCGTGGAGTTTGAACTCTTTGTCCACTTGCGACATCGCTATGCGCCGGGAACCACGCGTAATAAAGAGCACTGGTTCTGTCTGGCGTTGCCCGCAGAGCGCGATCCGGTGATTACCGAGCATCACGCCTATCGGTGGCTTGAGGCGGCGGAAGCCGTCAAACTGACCAAGTCATGGAGCAACCAGCAGGCGATTGAAGAGTTTGTGATTAATTCAGTCCAGTAGTTTTTTTTGGAGATTTTTTATGGCAGGTCATAGTAAGTGGGCCAACACAAAACACCGTAAAGCGGCGCAAGACGCCAAACGCGGTAAGATTTTCACCAAAATTATTCGTGAACTGGTCACCGCGGCCAAACTGGGCGGCGGCGATCCCGACGCCAACCCGCGTCTGCGCGCGGCGATGGATAAGGCGCTGTCCAACAACATGACGCGTGACACCATGAACCGCGCCATTGCCCGCGGCGTCGGCGGTGAAGACGACAGCAACATGGAAACCATCATCTATGAAGGTTACGGTCCGGGCGGCACCGCCATCATGATCGAATGCCTGAGTGACAACCGCAACCGCACCGTGGCGGAAGTGCGTCACGCCTTCACCAAGTGCGGCGGCAACCTCGGCACCGACGGCTCCGTGGCGTATCTGTTCACCAAAAAAGGCGTGATCACCTTTGCGCCGGGCCTGGATGAAGACAGCGTGATGGAAGCGGCGCTGGAAGCCGGTGCGGAAGATATCGTGACTTATGATGACGGCGCGATCGACGTTTACACCGCGTGGGAAAACCTGGGCGAAGTGAAAGACGCGCTGACGACCGCCGGCTTTACCGCCGAAGCGGCGGAAGTGTCGATGATCCCGTCGACCAAAGCCGATATGGATGCGGAAACCGCGCCGAAGCTGCTGCGTCTGATCGATATGCTGGAAGACTGCGACGACGTGCAGGAGGTTTACCACAACGGTGAGATCTCCGACGAGGTGGCGGCTACGCTGTAATGCGTGGTGAATATGGCGCTGCGCTGTTGCAGCGCCTGACGCCGTTGGCGGGCAAGACGGAGCGGACGACATAATGGCGATTATCCTCGGTATTGACCCGGGTTCGCGCATCACCGGCTATGGCCTGATTCGTCAGCAGGGGCGCCAGCTGTCGTATATCGCCAGCGGCTGCATTCGCACCGTCGTGGACGATATGCCGACGCGGCTGAAGCTGATTTATGCCGGCGTCAGCGAGATTATTACGCAGTTCCAGCCGGATTTCTTCGCCATCGAACAGGTGTTTATGGCCAAGAACCCGGACTCGGCGCTCAAATTGGGGCAGGCGCGCGGCGTGGCGATCGTTGCTGCGGTCAACCAGAATCTTGAGGTGTTTGAGTACGCCGCCCGTCAGGTCAAACAGACGGTGGTCGGCACCGGCGCGGCCGAGAAGGCGCAGGTGCAGCATATGGTGCGTTCGTTGCTTAAACTGTCCGCCAGTCCGCAGGCGGACGCCGCCGATGCGCTGGCTATCGCCATCACCCACTGCCACCTCAGCCAGAATGTGCTGCGGATGAGCGAAGGGCGGTTAAGCATGGCGCGCGGGCGTTTAAAATAAGCGTTATCAGGCTGCGAAGAGATTCCGGGCGGCCGGATATTCATACTGCCTCAGACTGCTGACAAAGCGCGTTATAAGAAGAGCGTGGCGATGGGGTCGTAGCGGCGTTAGCCGCCGGACAAATTTGCCGGGAGCAAATTTGAACAACCGACAGGTTGGCCCGCAGGGATGCGTCCCATAATGCTCCTCGTTACGCTAGGCCTGGGTATATCGGGCCATCAGATGGCTTTGCCATCAACTTCAGGCTGGATATTCATCCAGCCTTTTTTATGTTATAAGCTTAGCAGCATGGCATGGCTGCGGGCCGTGAACAAGAATTGAAGCTGGAGGGTAAATGATAGGTCGTCTCAGAGGTAATATCCTGGAAAAACAGCCGCCGCTGGTGTTGTTGGAAGCGAACGGCGTCGGTTATGAAGTGCATATGCCGATGACCTGCTTCTACGAACTGCCGGAGCTGGGGCAGGAAGCGATCGTATTTACCCATTTCGTGGTGCGTGAAGATGCGCAGCTGCTGTATGGTTTTAACGATAAACAGGAACGCGCGCTGTTTCGCGAGCTGATTAAGGTTAACGGCGTAGGGCCGAAGCTGGCGTTGGCGATCCTGTCCGGCATGTCGGCGCAACAGTTTGTCACCACGGTAGAGCGTGAGGAAATCACCGCGCTGGTGAAGCTGCCGGGCGTGGGCAAAAAGACCGCCGAGCGTCTGGTGGTGGAAATGAAAGACCGCTTTAAAGGGCTTAACGGCGACCTGTTTGCCAACAGCAGTGAGATCAACCTGCCGGCCAACGCCGGCAAGGCATCGGAAGCGGATATTGAAGCCGAGGCCGCTGCGGCGCTGGTGGCGCTGGGATACAAACCGCAGGAAGCCAGCCGTATGGTCGGTAAAGTGGCCAAGCCGGGCGCTGATTGTGAAACCCTGATCCGCGACGCGCTGCGCGCGGCCCTGTAACCGCCGGGATAAGGATAAGAAATGATTGAAGCCGACCGCCTGATCTCAGCCGAGCCGATCACGGAAGAAGAGGTGATCGATCGCGCCATCCGCCCCAAAATGCTGGCGGAGTACGTGGGCCAACCGCACGTTCGCGAGCAGATGGAAATCTTTATTCAGGCGGCCAGACTGCGGGGCGACGCGCTCGATCACCTGCTGATTTTCGGGCCGCCGGGGCTGGGGAAAACCACATTGGCCAATATCGTCGCCAATGAAATGGGTGTCAACCTGCGCACTACCTCCGGTCCGGTGCTGGAAAAGGCCGGCGATCTGGCGGCGATGCTCACCAACCTTGAACCGCACGACGTGCTGTTTATCGATGAGATTCACCGGCTGTCGCCGGCGGTGGAAGAGGTGCTGTACCCGGCGATGGAAGACTATCAGCTGGATATTATGATCGGCGAAGGGCCGGCGGCGCGTTCGATCAAAATCGATCTGCCGCCTTTCACCCTGGTCGGCGCCACCACCCGCGCCGGCTCGCTGACCTCGCCGCTGCGCGATCGCTTCGGCATTGTCCAGCGGCTGGAGTTCTATCAGGTGGCCGATCTGGAGCACATCGTCTCGCGCAGCGCCAGCTGCCTGGGGCTGACGCTGTCGCCGGACGGCGCACACGAGGTGGCGCGCCGGGCGCGCGGTACGCCGCGTATCGCCAACCGCTTATTGCGCCGGGTGCGGGATTTCGCCGAGGTGCGGGCCGACGGCCAGATGACCGGCGAAGTCGCGGCGCAGGCGCTGAATATGCTGAATGTGGATGCGGAAGGGTTCGACTATATGGACCGTAAGCTGCTGCTGGCGATTATCGATAAGTTTACCGGCGGGCCGGTAGGGTTGGATAACCTGGCGGCGGCGATTGGCGAAGAGCGTGAAACGATTGAAGACGTGATTGAGCCGTTCCTGATTCAGCAAGGCTTTATTCAGCGCACGCCGCGCGGACGCATGGCGACCAACCATGCCTATAAGCATTTCGGTATTGAGCGCGAAGAGTGACAGGAAGAATTGACGAAAAAAGGGTCGCGTAAGCGACCCTTTTTGCTGGCTAACGGCGATTACGCTTGCTGTTTTTTCGACAGGCTGAAGACAAACAAAATGGCTGCGCACAGCACCACCGACGGGCCGGCCGGCGTATCGTAAAACGCCGAGAAGGTCAGGCCGCCGGTTACCGCCAGCATGCCGACCAGTACGGCGATGCCGGCCATTTGCTCCGGCGTGCGGGCAAACCGGCGCGCGGTGGCTGCCGGGATAATCAGCAGCGAGGTAATAATCAGCGCGCCGACAAACTTCATTGCCAGGCCGATGGTCAGCGCGGTCACCATCATCAGCACGATGCGCGTGCGCGCCAGATTGACGCCGTCAACGTGTGCCATTTCCGGGCTGATGGTCATCGATAGCAGATTGCGCCACTGCCAGTAGAGCACCAACAGGACGATCGCCACGCCGACGGCAATCATCGCAATGTCATCCGTGGTCACCGACAGCAGATCGCCAAACAGGTAGGCCATCAGATCGACACGCACATCGGACATCAGCGCCACCACCACCAGGCCGAGCGACAGCGCACTGTGCGCCATAATGCCCAGCAGGGTATCCAGAGAGAGCTGAGGACGCCGTTCCAGCCATACCAGCAGCAGTGCCAGCAACAAGGTAACGGCGATTACCGCGTAAAACGGATTGATGTCCAATAGCAGGCCGAAGGCGACGCCCAGCAGCGACGCGTGCGCCAGCGTATCGCCGAAATAGGACATCCGGCGCCAGACGACAAACGAGCCCAGCGGGCCGGCGGCGGTGGCCAGCAGAATGCCGGCCAGCCAGCCGGGGAATAACAGTTCGATCATGCGTCACGACTCCCGGTTTTCTTTAATACGATACGTCCCTTTAAATCGTGACGGTGATTATGGTGATGGCGGTAAATAGCCAGTTGCTCTGCGCCGCGGTTACCGAACATGGCAATAAATTCGGGATGTGTCGACACCGCCTCCGGTGTACCGGAACAGCAGATATGCTGATTCAGACACAGTACTTCGTCGGTTTTTGCCATCACCAGATGCAGATCGTGGGAAACCATCAGCACGGCGCAGTCCAGCTCATGGCGCAGTTGGTCGATCAGATCGTACAGCGCCAACTGGCCGTTGACGTCGACGCCCTGCGTCGGTTCATCAAGCACCAGCAACTGCGGGCGGTTTAGCAGCGCCCGGGCCAGCAGCACGCGCTGTGTTTCGCCGCCGGACAGCTTTTGCATCGGCTGTTCCAACAGATGCGCCGCCTGTACCCGTTTGAGCGCCGGCAGAATATCTGCCTTTTTGACCCCGGGCTTGAGCCGCATAAACCGGCTGACCGTCAGGGGCAGGGTGGCATCCAGATGCAGCTTTTGCGGCACATAGCCGATACACAGGCCCGGCTGGCGCTCAATGTCGCCTTTGGTCGGCGCAATAAGGCCGAGCACCACGCGCACCAGCGTCGACTTACCCGCACCGTTCGGCCCCAGCAGCGTTAGTATGCGGCCAGGTTGCAGGCTGAGAGAAATATTCGACAGCACATTGCGGCTGCCGAACGAAACGGAGATATTTTTTAACGTTGTCAGTGTAGACATTTCTGATTACATCTTGCAGAACTTACCGAATGTTATAATATCACGCTTCGCTGACAAACACGACGGGATAACACACGATGATACAGAAAAAAAAATGGCTGCAGCGTGCGCTGTTGGCAAGCGCGCTGATGATGGCCGGTAGTGCGACGGCGGCGGTGGTGACATCGGTTCGTCCGCTAGGGTTTATTGCCTCCGCCATCGCCGATGGCGTGACGGAAACCGAAGTTCTGCTGCCGAACGGCGCATCGCCCCATGACTTCGCGCTGCGTCCCTCCGATCTGCGCCGTCTGCGCTCGGCTGACTTGGTGGTGTGGGTCGGCCCGGAGCTAGAGGCGTTCCTCAGCAAGCCGCTGCAGCCGATTGATGCGCAAAAGCAGCTGTCCGTGGCCGCGCTGCCGGCGATAAAACCGCTGCTGCTGAAGGATGCCGAAGGGGGCGAACATCATCATGAAGGGCATGACGATGAGCACGAACACGGTCACCATCACGGCGAATACAATATGCACCTCTGGCTGTCTCCGGAGATGGCAAAAGTGACTGCGATCGCGATTCATGACAGATTGTTGGAACTTATGCCGCAAAATAAAGACAAACTAGACGCGAACCTGCGTCAGTTCGAGAATCTGCTGACGCAAACTGACAAAAATGTTGGTAAGATGCTTACGCCTGTGCAAGGCAAGGGATATTTTGTTTTTCATGACGCTTACGGTTATTTTGAAAAACACTACGGCTTGAGCCCACTGGGCCATTTTACCGTTAACCCTGAGATTCAGCCTGGAGCACAGCGCTTACACCAAATTCGAACACAGTTGGTTGAGCAGAAAGCAGTATGCGTTTTTGCTGAGCCACAATTCAGGCCGGCCGTAATCACTGCCGTTGCCAAGGGTACCAAGGTGCGTTCTGGAACGCTGGACCCGTTGGGTAGCGGCATCGCATTGGGGAAGAACAGCTACGGGAACTTCCTGACAGCGCTGTCGAACCAATACGTGAGCTGCCTGAAGTAAAGCTTATGAGGATATCCAAGAGTGCAGCAGATAGTCCGAACTATCGCTCTGGCGTATAACAACCTGCCTCGGCCCCATCGCGTCATGCTGGGGTCGCTGACAGTCGTCACATTGGCCGTTGCTGTTTGGCGGCCTTTTGTTTATCACCCAGACCATAACCCCATCGTTAAGAACGTCGAACTAGAATCCAGCCAGCTACATTCGCTGTTGCCTGAGGCCAGCGAACCTATCGATATCGATCAACCTACCCCAGATGATGAAATCCCGCAGGATGAGCTGGACCAAAAGGTCGCCGGCGAGGAAGGGGTGCATGAATATGTCGTATCTACCGGCGATACCCTGAGCAGCATTTTGACACAGTACGGCATCGACATGTCGGATGTCGCGCTGCTGGCGTCGCAAAACCGCGACCTGCGTAATTTAAAAATCGGCCAGCAGCTCTCCTGGACGGTGAACGAGGCCGGCGATCTGCAAACGCTGACCTGGGAAGTATCCCGCCGCGAGACCCGCACCTATGAGCGCGTAGGCAACAATTTCAAATCCAGTGAAGAAACCCAAGAGGGCGTGTGGAGCAACAAGGTTATCAGCGGCCGGTTGAACGGCAGCTTTGTCGCCAGCGCTTCCTCCGCCGGGTTGAGCCGTGCTGAAATCAGCGCGGTGACCAAGGCGCTGCAGTGGCAGCTGGACTTCCGTAAGCTGCGCAAAGGCGACCAGTTTGCGGTGCTGATGTCGCGTGAGCACTTTGAAGGCAAGCGTGAGCAAAGCCAACTGCTAGGCGTGCGTATGCGTACCGGCGGTAAAAACTACTATGCAATTCGCGCCGAGGACGGCAAATTCTACGATCGTCAGGGTTCCGGCCTGGCGCGCGGCTTTATGCGTTTCCCGACCATGAAGCAGTTCCGTATCTCCTCCAATTTCAACCCGCGCCGTGTTAACCCGGTCACCGGTCGTATTGCGCCCCATAAAGGCGTCGACTTTGCGATGCCGGTCGGGACGCCGGTATTGGCGGTGGGTGATGGAGAAGTGGTTATCGCCAAGCGCAGCGGCGCGGCGGGCAACTATGTGGCTATTCGTCACGGCCGCCAATACACCACGCGCTATATGCACCTGAAGAAACTGCTAGTGAAGCCAGGTCAGAAAGTAAAACGCGGCGATCGCATTGCGCTTTCCGGCAATACCGGCCGTTCTACCGGGCCGCACCTGCACTATGAGTTCTGGGTTGGCAAGCAGGCGGTGAATCCGCTGACGGCCAAACTGCCGCGTTCTGAAGGCCTGAGCGGTAAAGATCGCCGTGAATACCTGGCGCAGGTGAAGGAAGTGGTGCCGCAGTTGCAGCTGGACTGAGTCCGCCGTTAAAATTTATTCATTGGCCCGATCCGCGATCGGGCCTTTTCCTTATTTGGCGTTTCGCCGTGGCGAATTGCAAATTCATCATCTGCAATTATTATACCCAATAGCCTTTGAATCGCGCGCGAGTGGGAAATCGCCGTGCAGCGCGTAATGTCTGGGATAATAGCCGAATCGCTAAGTTAAGAGTTGGTGCATGCAAAACGAAAAAAAGTCGAACGTAGAATTTATCCCGCAGTTTCAAAAAGCCTTCTTCCATCCGCGCTACTGGGGCGTCTGGCTGGGGACGGGGCTGATGGCCGGCGTCTCGCTGATACCTGCGCGGATGCGCGATCCGCTGCTGGGCGGCTTGGGCCGGTTGGCCGGTCGGGTGGCAAAAGGCGCCCGTCGTCGCGCCCGTATTAATCTGTTGTATTGCCTGCCGGACGTGCCGGAAAGCGATCGCGAGCATATCATTGATGAAATGTTCGCCACCGCGCCACAGTCGATGGTGCTGATGGCGGAGCTGGCTTGTACTAACCCGCAGCGGGTACTGAAGCGCGTGCGCTGGCACGGTGAAGAGGTGCTGGATAAGATCCGCGCAGAAGGGCGCAACGTTATTTTCCTGGTACCGCATGGCTGGGCGGTGGACGTGCCGGCGATGCTGATGGCGGCGCGTGGTCAGCCGATGGCGGCGATGTTCCATAACCAGCGTAACCAACTGGTGGACTATCTGTGGAATGCGGTAAGACGCAAATTTGGCGGCCGCATGCATGCACGTAACGACGGCATTAAACCCTTTATCAGTTCAGTTCGCCAAGGGTACTGGGGCTATTATCTGCCGGATCAGGACCATGGTGCAGAGCACAGCGAGTTTGTCGACTTCTTCGCTACCTATAAGGCAACGCTGCCGGCGGTCGGACGCCTGATGAAAGTGTGCCGCGCGGCGATCGTGCCGTTATTCCCGGTGTATGACGGTAAAACCAGCATGTTGGATATCTATATCCGCGAACCGATGGACGATCTGGCTCAGGCTGACGACAACCGCATTGCCCGGCGGATGAATGAAGAGGTGGAGAACCTGGTGGGGCCGAACCCTGAGCAGTACACTTGGATCCTCAAACTGTTGAAGACGCGTAAGGAAGGGGAGATTGAACCCTATTCGCGCGATGATTTATACCGCTGATGCGTAGGTGAAATAATGTAAAAAGGCGCCCAAATGGCGCCTTTTGTTATTTACGCGTGCACCATACACCCTCTTTCGATCAGCAGATCGAGAACCTCAGGATAGCGGGTGAAATCATTCCAGCGTAAATCAAGCCGGCGCAAACTTTTCATCTCAGCCAGACTGGCCGGTAACGTCGTGAGCCGATTAGCGCGCAGATCCAGAATTTGCAACTTGCTCAGCTGTCCTATGTTTTCAGGCAGGTGAGTGAGCTGATTAAAGCGCAAATTAAGCTCACACAGTTGGGAAAGCTGACAGAACGTATCCGGCAGGTGGGTAATGACGTTGTTGGAGACATCCAATATGTTGAGCGTGCCTAATTCACCAAAGCTGGCCGGCAATGACGTTAACTGATTGTGCATCAGATGTAATTCCCGCAGCAGTGACAGCCGATGGATGGATTCAGGCAGATGAGCGATCTGATTATGGTAAAGCCTGAGCTCTTGCAACGACATGAGCTGACAAAGGAAGTCCGGCAGGGTGGTCAGGCGGTTGTCAGTAACGTTCAGATAGCGTAGCGCTGTTAGCCCGGACAAGGATACCGGCAAATCGCTGAGTTGATTGTCGCTGAGGTAAAGGTATTTCAGCTTGTCGAGCTGACCGATTTCGTCAGGGATCACGCTAAGTTGGTTGTGTCCCAGATCGAGCATTTCCAATTGCCGCAGTTGAACAATTTCATCCGGCACAGCAGTTAACTGATTCACGGATATGTTCAGCACTTGCAGTTGGCTGTGGTTGACGATCTCCGGCGGAAATACTTTCAGTTGGTTGTTATAGAGGCTTATTTTGCGCAGCCCCGATCCTGCCAGCATGGCGGCATCAAGCTGGTCGAGCTGTTGACCGTCCAGTTCTAAATTTACGGAGCGATTTGTATCGAGATGCGGGGTATGTTGATGCAGCACGCCGTACTTTCCTTATGGTTAGGACAACGTTGAAGGGTTCCATCATTGGTAAAAATACCGGCCTGCTCAGGGCAGGCCGGTCAATTGAGTATAAGATTACTCGATTCGCAGGATACGGCTGGTATTAGTGGTGCCGACGGTGCCCATCACGTCGCCCTGCGTGACCAGCACTAAATCGCCGGACAGCAGGTAGCCTTTGTCGCGCAGACGGTTTATGGCGTCATTGGCGGCGGCAACGCCGTCGGTGTGGCTGTCGAAATAGACCGGCGTGACGCCACGGTACAAAGCAGCCAGGTTTAATGTGTGCTCATGGCGTGACATGGCGAAAATCGGCAGGCCAGAGCTGATGCGGGACATCATCAGCGCGGTGCGGCCGGATTCGGTCATGGCGATAATTGCCGTGACCCCTTTCAGGTGGTTGGCGGCGTACATCGAAGACATGGCGATTGCTTCTTCGATGTTGTCAAACTGCACGTCCAGACGGTGTTTGGAAACATTGATGCTAGGGATCTTCTCCGCACCGAGACACACGCGCGCCATGGCGGCAACGGTTTCCGCCGGGTATTGGCCGGCAGCGGTTTCCGCCGACAGCATTACGGCATCGGTGCCGTCCAGCACGGCGTTTGCCACGTCCATCACTTCCGCACGGGTTGGCATCGGGTTGGTAATCATCGACTCCATCATCTGGGTAGCGGTGATGACAGCACGGTTCAGCGTACGGGCGCGGCGGATCAGTGTTTTCTGAATGCCTACCAGTTCCGGATCGCCGATTTCCACTCCCAGGTCACCGCGTGCCACCATCACCACGTCGGACGCCAGGATGATATCGTCCATCGCTTCTTCATCGCAGACGGCTTCCGCACGTTCAACCTTGGCAACGATTTTGGCATTACAGCCCGCATCACGCGCCAGACGGCGTGCGTAGTGCAGGTCTTCACCGGTACGCGGGAAGGAGACCGCCAGGTAATCAACGTCAATTTTGGCGGCGGTGATGATGTCGGCCTTGTCTTTTTCGGTCAACGCCGCGGCAGACAAACCGCCGCCCAGTTTGTTAATGCCTTTGTTGTTGGACAGCGGGCCGCCGACGGTCACTTCGGTAAACACCTTCATGCCTTTGACTTCCAGCACTTTCAGCTGCACGCGTCCGTCGTCGAGCAGCAGCACATCGCCCGGCACCACATCGGCAGGCAGGCCTTTATAGTCGATGCCGACTTTTTCTTTATCGCCTTCGCCTTTCGCCATTTCGGCATCGAGCAGGAATTTATCACCAACGTTCAGGAAGACCTTGCCTTCCTTGAAGGTGGATACACGAATTTTTGGCCCCTGAAGATCGCCGAGGATAGCAACGTGCCGACCCAGCTTCGCGGCGATTTCACGCACTTTATCCGCTCGAGCCTGGTGGTCTTCCGCATTGCCATGGGAAAAATTAAGCCGGACTACGTTGGCGCCGGCAGCAATGATCTTTTCCAGATTATTGTCGCGGTCGGTAGCCGGACCCAGTGTAGTAACGATTTTGGTTCTTCTGAGCCGTCTGGACATGTATTACTCCGTTGACTGGTGAAGCAAATAAAAAAAGTGTTGCGATAAGCATCGGATAACGCGAACCAGCGTGAAACGTTACCATAGCCACGTTTCATTACGCTGGCGTCACACCCGGGTTATCCGCAGGAACGTGTTACACGGTACAACCTATAGTGCCGCCGATCAAATCGCCTCGCAGAGGCTGTCCGGCGGCGAAAGAGGGCCATTTCGATTATGACTCGAAACTGTTGGGGATCTCTACGTCTTTATCAAAGCGCGATTCTTTCAACGCTTCCTTGACCCGCTTCAAGTTATCTCTGAATTTATCCCCGCGGCGCAGGGTAAAACCGGTCGCCAATACGTCAATCAGCGTAAGCTGCGCGATGCGCGATACCATCGGCATGTAGACGTCGGTATCTTCCGGCACGTCGAGCAGCAGCGCCAGCGTCGCTTCACGCGCCAGTGGCGAATCATGCGAGGTGACGGCGATCACCGCGGCATCGTTGTCGCGCGCCAGACGCGCCATTTCCACCAGATTCTTGGTGCGGCCGGTGTGTGAAATCAGCACTACCACGTCGCCTTCGCCGGAGTTCATGCAGCTCATACGCTGCATCACAATGTCGTCGAAGTAGGCGACCGGGATATTGAAGCGGAAGAACTTGTTCATGGCGTCATGGGCTACCGCCGCAGAGGCGCCGAGGCCGAAGAAGGAGATTTTTTTCGCCTGGGTCAGCAGGTCTACCGCACGATTTATTGCGGCAATATCTAAATTTGCCTTTACTGTATCCAGGCTGGCCATCACCGATTCAAAAATTTTACTGGTGTAAGCCTCGACGCTGTCGTCTTCCTCGACGTTGCGATTGACGTAAGGCGTACCGTTAGCCAGGCTCTGCGCCAGATGCAGTTTAAAATCGGGAAAACCTTTGGTATCAAGACGGCGGCAAAAGCGGTTTACCGTTGGCTCGCTGACGTCGGCCATACGCGCCAGCGTGGCGATGCTGGAATGGATCGCCGTCTGCGGCGATGCGAGGATCACTTCGGCGACTTTTCTTTCGGATTTGCTCAGCTGTTCTAAATGGCTCTGAATTTTTTCCAGCGTATTCATATAACGGGTGTCACTCATGGTTTTTTACCCTGCATATTTCCGGTTGCCGGTGCGTAAAAAACGCGCCTGATATCTACGGGGCGGCGCGAGTGGCCGGCCTGCGCCAGGATGCAACGAGAAATCAATTGGGTATATCGATTTCAATCAAAGGAGAAATCAATGCCGGTTTAGTGAAAATATACTACGTGCTGGTAACCGTTGGCAGTCTCGACAGAGCGTTTGCTGGGATTTTTCACCAGAATATGAGCTGTGTCTAACTTTCATAATGGTAAAAGAGCGACAAAAAAGACAGAAAATTACAATTTTGGCTAACGTTGGCGGTATCGGCAGACTTTCAACGTATAGCCGCAAAGTTTCTGGCGTTTTTCTGCTTTTAATCCGGGTTTACTGGCCGTAGGTAAAGAGAGTACATTAGTAATGTAAGAAAATTACAAATATCCTGCAACGAGGAGATGAACATGGCGGTAACCTCTACAGCCCAGGCGTGCGACCTGGTTATTTTCGGCGCGAAGGGGGATTTGGCGCGCCGTAAGCTGCTGCCTTCCCTGTACCAATTAGAAAAAGCCGGTCATATCCACCCGGACACCCGCATTATCGGGGTGGGCCGTGCAGAGTGGGATAAAGACGCTTATACCAAGATCGTCAAAGAAGCGCTTGAAACCTTTATGAAGGAAAAGCTGGATGACGAACTGTGGGCTACGCTCAGCGCGCGATTAGATTTCTGTAATCTTGATGTCAACGACAGCAAAAATTTTGCCAAACTGGGCAAAATGTTGGATCAGGAAAACCGTACCACCATCAACTACTTTGCGATGCCGCCAAGCACCTTCGGCGCGATCTGCAAAGGGCTAGGCCAGGCCAAATTGAACAAAGAGCCGGCGCGCGTAGTGATGGAGAAACCGCTGGGCACCGATCTGGCCTCTTCACGCCTGATCAACGATCAGGTTGCCGAGTTCTTCAATGAAAGTCAGGTGTACCGTATTGACCACTATCTGGGCAAGGAAACGGTGTTGAACCTGCTGGCGCTGCGTTTCGCCAACTCGCTGTTCGCCTCCAACTGGGATAACCGCACCATTGACTCGGTGCAGATCACCGTTGCGGAAGAAGTGGGCATTGAAGGGCGCTGGGGTTACTTCGATCAGGCCGGTCAGATGCGCGATATGATTCAGAACCACTTGCTGCAGGTACTGACCATGATCGCCATGTCGCCGCCGGCGGATCTGACCACCGACCGTATTCGCGACGAGAAGGTGAAAGTGCTGCGTTCTCTGCGCCGTATCGATCAGCGCAACGTGCGTGAAACGACGGTGCGCGGCCAGTACACCTCCGGCTTCGTGCAGGGGCGTAAGGTTCCGGGTTATCTGGAGGAAGAGGGCGCCAACAAGAGCAGCAATACGGAGACTTTTGTCTCCATCCGCGTGGATATCGATAACTGGCAGTGGGCCGGCGTGCCGTTCTATCTGCGTACCGGCAAACGTCTGCCGGCTAAATGCTCCGAAGTGGTGGTGTACTTCAAGAACCCGCCGCTTAACCTGTTCAGCGACTCATATCAGCAGCTGCCGCAGAACAAGCTGACCATCCGCCTGCAGCCGGATGAAGGGATTGAGATCCAGGTACTGAATAAAGTGCCGGGCCTTGACCATAAGCACCATCTGCAAACCACTAAGCTGGATCTGAGTTTCTCGGAAACCTTCAACCAGGAGCACGTAGCCGACGCCTACGAGCGTCTGCTGCTGGAAAGCATGCGCGGTATTCAGGCGCTGTTTGTCCGCCGTGATGAGGTGGAAGAGGCCTGGAAGTGGGTCGATTCCATCATGGACGCATGGAAAGCCGACAATGACGCGCCTAAGCCTTATCAGGCGGGTACCTGGGGGCCGGTGGCATCGGTGGCGATGATCACCCGCGACGGCCGTTCCTGGAACGAGTTCGAATAAGTTGTTACGCCGGCAGCGAGTCTGCCGGCTTTTTTTTGCCTGTCGATCAGGCTGAGGGTACGGCCGGACTTTTCAGACCATGATCTGAAGGCCCTGTGGCAGGGGCGTGCCATACACCAACCTCAATGTGGAGAAAATGACGATGAATCACTGGAAAACCAGCGCGCAGCAGATTCTGACCGCGGGCCCGGTTGTGCCGGTTATTGTGATTAACAAGCTGGAACATGCGGTGCCGTTGGCTAAGGCATTAGTCGCCGGCGGCGTGCGCGTGTTGGAAGTGACACTGCGTACCGAGTGCGGGCTGGATGCTATCCGAGCTATTGCCAATGAAGTGCCTGAGGCGATTATCGGCGCCGGTACGGTGATCAACCCGCAGCAGCTGCAGGCGGTGACCGAGGCAGGCGCACAGTTTGCTATCAGCCCGGGGCTGACGGCCGATCTGCTGCAGGCGGCGACAGCCGGCAGCATTCCGTTGATTCCGGGTATCAGCACCGTGTCTGAACTGATGCTGGGGATGGATTACGGCCTGCGTGAGTTCAAGTTCTTCCCGGCGGAAGCCAACGGCGGTGTGAAAGCGCTGCAGGCGATCGCCGGTCCGTTCCCGCAGGTGCGCTTCTGCCCTACCGGCGGGATCTCGCCGGGTAACTATCGTGATTATCTGGCGCTGAAAAGCGTGCTGTGCATCGGCGGTTCCTGGCTGGTGCCTGGCGATGCGTTGGAGCAGGGCGACTATGCGCGTATTACCAAACTGGCGCGTGAAGCGGTGGATGGTGCGCGTGGCTAAGCCTTGTCGCGCCTGAGTTTGCCGCATCCTTGTACAAGGCATGCTACTCAGAGGCTCAATCATTGATTGAGCCTTTTTTAGTTTTCTATTTATATAACTTTCTTATTTTTAACTTATTTTTTGTCACTTGTTTATCAAAATGGCGGTTTGCTTTATTTTAAAGCCTATGGTACAACTATCTCCGTTAAACTTTTCCATAATGAGGATATTGAGCAAATCGTACGGGTTTTGTGATATGTACGGCTGAAGATAGCGAGATAACTATGATGACTACAAATAAAAACCCCCTTAGAACCTCAACCTGTCAGCTTTTCCTGTCTGCCATCCTTGCCAGTGAACACCACTGGTGCAGTGAGCTATAGCACCTTTCTCCCTTAACCGGTTGCGATAAGGCTGCGTTTTTCAAGCTTTATCTCCGCATAACCGGACACTCTGTTTTTACAACATTTGGGTCAGTTTATCCCCAGGGATCTCTACGTCCCGATGCGGTGAAATGCCGCTCGGACGAGATAAATCGGGATAAATATACCTTTGCGTGCGTTATTCGCCGTTTGGGAGAGAAATCATGATTTATTGGCTGTTTTTAGGTTTGGCTATCGTTACTGAAATTATCGGCACCTTGTCGATGAAATATGCCAGCGTCAGTGGGGGCATGCTGGGGCATATGGTGATGTATGTGATGATTACCACGTCATATATTTTGCTGTCCGTTGCGGTCAAGCGTGTCGCCCTGGGTGTGGCCTATGCGCTGTGGGAAGGCATAGGCATTTTGTTTATTACTCTGTTCAGCGTGCTGTGGTTCGATGAACCGATTTCCCTGCTGAAGGTATTGGGTCTGGCGACGTTGATTGCGGGCATTATGTTGGTGAAGTCCGGCACCCGTAAGACGCCGAAGTCTGACGATGAGCGAGGTGCGCAGCATGCAACAGCTTGAGTGGGTTCATATCGGTTTTCTGGTGCTGGCTACGGTGCTGGAGATTGTCGCCAACATTTTTCTGAAAATGTCAGACGGTTTCCGCAGGGTGTGGCTGGGGTTGCTGTCGCTGCTGTCGGTACTGGCCGCCTTTAGTGCGCTGGCGCAGGCGGTTAAGGGGATAGACCTGTCGGTTGCGTATGCGCTGTGGGGCGGTTTTGGTATTGTCGCCACCGTGGCCGCCGGCTGGATCCTGTTCGGTCAGCGTCTCAATGGCAAAGGCTGGTTGGGCGTTACGCTGTTGTTGACGGGAATGGTGCTGATTAAGCTGGCATAAAGGCGCCGCGGCGGCGCCATGGCCATTATGCCGCGGTCTGTAAGGTCCGCGGCATGACAATTATTGGGCGGCGATGATTTTGATTTCAACCTTGTATTTCGGATTCATCAGCTTCGCCTGCACGGTGCAGCGCACCGGTGCGCTACCGGGCACCACCCAGGCGTCCCAGGCGGCGTTCATGGCGGCAAAATCCGCCGCGTCGGCGAGAAACACGGTGGCGTCCATGACGCGGCTTTTGTCTGAGCCTACGCGCGCCAACAGGACGTCAATCGCTGCCAGGGCGTTTGCGGTCTGCGCCGTCGCGTCCTCATCCAGATTTTCCGGCACGCTGGTGTAATAGATGGTTTCGTTATGCACCACGGCTTCCGACCAGCGCTGTTCAGGATCAATGCGTTCGATATTCATTCAGTTATCTCCATATTGTTGGCTCGCTTAGGGTAGCACA
This sequence comes from Serratia sp. JUb9, assembly GCF_014298095.1. Lineage (NCBI taxonomy): Bacteria > Pseudomonadati > Pseudomonadota > Gammaproteobacteria > Enterobacterales > Yersiniaceae > Serratia > Serratia sp. JUb9. Next base: position 2,274,913 of record NZ_CP060416.1, read on the forward strand.
GCATAGCGTCCGTTGCTGCCATCTGCACGGCGCTGCGGAATGTGTATATAATCACAGCTGAATTTTTTCGGCGGTGAGGCAGCGTGGCAGACGATTTCGCAACAGACGGCGCATTGGCGCAGGCAATTACAGGGTTTAAACCGCGCGAAGCGCAGCGGCTGATGGCCGAAGCGGTCGCCGAGGCCATCAATTTTAAACAGGAACTGGTGGTGGAAGCGGGAACCGGAACCGGTAAAACGTTTGCCTATCTGGCGCCGGCGCTGCGTTCGAATAAAAAAGTGATTATCTCTACCGGTTCCAAGGCGTTGCAGGATCAGCTGTACGCGCGCGATCTGCCGACTATCGCCAAAGCGTTGCAATTCAAGGGTAAACTGGCGTTGCTGAAAGGGCGCTCCAATTACCTGTGCCTGGAGCGTTTGGAGCAGCAGTCGCTGGCCGGCGGCGAACTGGCGGGGCAGACGCTGATCGATCTGGTGCAGCTGCGCGGCTGGTCGTCGCAGACCGTGGAAGGCGACATCAGCAGTTGCAGCGACGTGGCTGAAGACAGCTTCGTCTGGCCGCTGGTGACCAGCACCAATGACAACTGCCTGGGCAGCGATTGTCCGCAATATCAGGACTGCTTCGTGGTCAAAGCCCGCCGTAAGGCGATGGACGCTGACGTGGTGGTGGTTAACCATCACCTGTTTTTGGCGGATATGGTGGTGAAGGAAAGCGGTTTTGCCGAGCTGATCCCCGAGGCGGATGTGATGATTTTCGATGAAGCGCATCAGATCCCGGATATCGCCAGCCAGTATTTTGGCAAACAGCTGACCAGCCGTCAGCTGATGGATCTGGCGAAAGATATCACCATCGCTTACCGCACCGAGGTGCGCGACGCGGCTCAGTTGCAAAAGAGCGCCGATCGCTTAAGCATGAGTACGCAGGATTTTCGGCTGGCGCTGGGGGAACCGGGCTTTCGCGGCAACCTGCGCGACGTGGTGAACCAGCCCAATGTACAGCGCGCTTTGCTGTTGCTCGATGATGCGCTGGAGTTGTGTTACGACGTGATGAAACTGTCGCTCGGGCGCTCGGCTCTGCTGGATGCCGCGTTTGAGCGCGCAAGCCAGTATCGCACCCGCCTTAAACGCCTGAAATCGGTCAATGAACCCGGCTTTAGCTACTGGTATGAGTGTAATGCGCGCAATTTCGTGCTGGCCCTGACGCCGCTGACGGTGGCGGAACGTTTCCGTGAGCTGCTGGATGATAAACCGGGCAGCTGGATTTTCACCTCGGCGACGTTGTCGGTGAATGAACAGATGGGGCACTTTACCGAACGGCTGGGGCTGAACAAGGCGAAGACGCTGCTGTTACCCAGCCCGTTTGACTATGCTAATCAGGCTCTGTTGTGTGTGCCACGTTTTCTGCCGTCGCCGAATCAGCCGGGTGGAGCGCGCCAGTTGGCGCGGATGCTGCGTCCGATGATTGAGGCCAACCAGGGGCGCTGTTTCTTCCTGTGCACCTCGCACCAGATGATGCGTGAGTTGGCCGAAGAGTTTCGCGCGTCGATGACGTTGCCGGTACTGGTGCAGGGGGAAACCAGTAAGGGGCAGCTGTTGGCGCAGTTTGTCGAAGCGGGCAACGCGCTGCTGGTGGCGACCAGCAGTTTCTGGGAAGGGGTGGACGTGCGCGGCGATGCGCTGTCGTGCGTGATTATCGATAAACTGCCGTTTACCTCGCCGGACGATCCGTTGCTCAAGGCGCGCATTGAAGATTGCCGCCTGCGCGGCGGCGATCCGTTTAATGAGGTACAGCTGCCGGATGCGGTGATTACCCTCAAGCAGGGTGTCGGCCGCCTGATCCGCGATACGGATGACCGCGGCGTGCTGGTCATTTGCGACAACCGGCTGGTGATGCGTCCCTATGGCGAAGTCTTTCTCAATAGCCTGCCGCCTACGCCGCGCACGCGCGATCTGAGCAAGGCGATCGCCTTTTTGCAGCAGGAATAACCGGGGAGCCACGCCCGTGTGGTGGCTGCGGCTATGCCGGTAATCGGGGCTGTGCTACAATGCGCGCCTTGTAAAAAATACTGATATTTCCCGCCTGAGGTTGGCATGTCCACGCGAATTTTAGCGATCGATACCGCAACGGAAGCCTGTTCCGTTGCCCTCTGGAATCAAGGCGAAACCCACGCCCTGTTTGAACTGTGCCCGCGTGAACACACGCAGCGTATCCTGCCGATGGTGCAGCAGGTCCTGGCCGAATCCGGCGTGACGCTCGCCGAGCTTGATGCGCTGGCCTTTGGGCGTGGCCCCGGCAGTTTCACCGGCGTGCGTATCGGCATTGGTATCGCGCAGGGACTGGCGTTAGGCGCCGATTTGCCGATGCTGGGCGTTTCTACCCTACAGACCATGGCGCAGGGCGCCTGGCGTATGACCGGCGCGCAGCGCGTGCTGGCGGCGATCGACGCCCGTATGGGCGAGGTTTACTGGGGCCAGTTTGAGCGTCAGTCCGATGGGCAATGGCTGGAAAGCGAAGGTGAGGCGGTATTGTCGCCCGAGCAGGCGCTGGCGCGCGCGCAGGGCCTGCAAGGCGACTGGGCGCAGGTAGGCACCGGCTGGCAAACCTACCCGCAGCTGGTTGCCGGTGCGCCGATTACTCTGCATGATGGTCAGATATTGCTGCCGCGAGCGGAAGATATGCTGCCGCTGGCGCTGCATGCCTGGCAGCAGGGGCAGGCTTGCCCGGTTGAACAGGCTGAACCGACGTATCTGCGTAATGAAGTCACCTGGAAGAAGTTACCGGGGCGCGAATAGCCCTTTGCACGTTATGTGCGCTTTATACGTGACAGGGATGAAACGTTCTGCAACTTGCGGCGAAAATAACAGTCGAAGTGACAGATATTTCAGGAGATTGCGACCATGTTAATCCGTACCGTAATTCAACGATTCACGCTGCCGGCATTGGCCGGCGGCGTTCTGATGCTGTCCGGCTGCGTCACCGTCCCCGATGCGATTAAAGGCTCATCCCCAACGCCGGTCACCGAGCTGGCGTCGGTGCAAAACGCGCCAAGCCTGTTTAACGGTGCGGAGGCCCGCTTTGGCGGTAAAGTGGTGAATGTGGCGAACGAGCAGGGCAAGACGGTACTGGAAATCGCCGCAGTGCCGCTGGACGATGGCGCGCGGCCGATTCTCGGTGAACCATCGCGTGGGCGAGTGCTGGCGACGGTAAACGGTTTCCTTGAGCCGACGGACTTCAAGGGGCATCTGGTCACCGTAGTCGGTTCGATAACCGGCGTGCAGCCTGGCAAAATCGGTGCGACGCCGTATAAATTCGTTACGATGAACGTCAGCGGCTTTAAACGCTGGCGGGTGACGCAGCAGGTAATGATGCCTCCGGCGCCAATGGGCCCTTGGGGTTGGCGTGGCGGCCCGTGGGGACCTGACTGGGGCCCGGGGTACGGCTGGTACAGCCCTGGCCCGGCACAGGTGCAAACGATCGTTACCGAGTAAGTTACGCGAAAATTCAATAGATTGTGAAGGCGGCTTATGAGCCGCCTTTTCTTTTGGCGTAGGGAAGCGCCGGTAATTAGTGACACGCATCGCAACCTGCAAATTGTTTAAAACCTAAACTGGTCTGCTGAGTTAAAATATTGTTATAACCTGGCTGCGCATTTAGGGGCTGCGATGATAATGAGAAATGATTTCGGGAGTAATACCTTGGAAAAGGTCTGGTTAAAACGTTATCCGGCAGATGTGCCAGCAGAGATTGACGCCGATCGCTATCCGTCTTTGGTTGAAATGTTTGAAAATGCCGTACAGCGTTATGCGGATCAACCAGCATTTATCAATATGGGCGAGGTGATGACCTACCGCAAGTTGGAAGAGCGCAGCCGGGCATTCGCCGCCTACTTGCAAAATGAGCTGGGGCTGAATAAAGGCGACCGTGTCGCTTTGATGATGCCAAACCTGCTGCAGTACCCGATTGCGCTGTTCGGCATTCTGCGGGCCGGCATGGTGGTGGTTAACGTGAACCCGCTGTATACGCCGCGCGAATTGGAGCATCAGCTCAACGACAGCGGCGCCAGCGCTATTGTCATCGTCTCCAACTTTGCCCATACGCTGGAAAAGGTGGTCTTCAAAACCCAGGTTAAGCATGTGATCCTGACGCGGATGGGGGATCAGCTCTCGGCGGCCAAAGGCACGCTGGTCAACTTTGTGGTGAAGTATGTCAAACGCTTGGTGCCGAAGTACGACCTGCCGGACGCCATCTCTTTCCGTACGGCGCTGCAGCGCGGCCGACGTCTGCAATATGTAAAACCGGACATCATTAACAGCGATTTGGCTTTTTTGCAGTACACCGGCGGCACCACCGGGGTGGCGAAAGGCGCGATGCTGACCCACCGCAATATGCAGGCCAATCTCGAACAGGCCAAGGCGGCTTATGCGCCGCTGTTCCGTGCCGGACAAGAGCTGGTGGTGACCGCGCTGCCGCTGTATCACATTTTTGCTCTGACGGTGAACTGCCTGCTGTTTATCGATCTTGGCGGCCGTAACCTGTTGATCACTAACCCGCGCGATATCCCCGGCCTGGTTAAAGAGCTGGCCAAATACCCGTTTACCGCGCTGAGCGGCGTCAATACCCTGTTCAATGCGTTGCTGAATAACGAGGAGTTCCTCAAACTGGACTTCTCGACGCTGCGTTTTTCGGTGGGGGGCGGTATGGCGGTGCAAAAGGCGGTGGCGGATAAGTGGGAGCAGACCACCGGCAAGCACCTGCTGGAAGGCTATGGCCTGACCGAGTGCGCGCCGCTGGTGGCCGGCAACCCGTATGATTTGCAGCATTACAGCGGCAGTATCGGGTTACCGGTACCGTCGACCGATGTGCGCCTGGTGGATGAGCAGGGGGAAGACGTTGCCATGGGCGAACCGGGTGAACTGTGGGTCAAAGGGCCGCAAGTTATGTTAGGCTATTGGCAACGTCCCGACGCCACGGATGAAGTGCTGAAAGACGGCTGGCTGGCGACCGGCGATATCGTCACGGTGGATGAACAAGGCTTTATTCGCATCGTCGATCGTAAAAAAGATATGATTTTGGTATCGGGTTTTAACGTTTATCCGAATGAAATTGAGGATGTCGTCAGTCAGCATGCTAAAGTGCTGGAGTGCGCGGCAATTGGCGTGCCGAGCGAAGCCTCCGGCGAGAGCGTGAAAATTTGCGTGGTGAAGAAGGATCCTTCGCTGACCAAGGACGAGTTGCTGACCCATTGCCGTCGGCACCTGACCGGGTATAAAGTGCCTAAAATTGTTGAGTTCCGCGACGAGTTGCCGAAATCGAACGTCGGCAAAATTCTGCGACGCGAACTGCGTGACGAACAGACAAATGCCAAGGCGGCCGATGCCGCCTGATGTTGTCCGGTCACACTTACTTATCAACAGCGCCGGTGAATGCCGGCGTTGTTGTGTTTGGCTCATGAAATAAGAGAATGAAGTTTTGAATTATACGTTGATCACTACCGATGCCGGATTGCAGCAGGTCTGCGAACAGGCCAGAACACATGCTCAAATCGCGCTTGATACCGAATTTGTCAGAACGCGCACCTATTACCCGCAGCTTGGCCTTATCCAGTTATACGATGGTGAACAACTCTCCCTGATTGACCCTTTGCCGATTACACAGTGGCAGCCGTTTATTGACCTGCTGAGCGACAAGGCCGTGGTGAAATATCTGCATGCCGGCAGCGAAGATCTTGAAGTATTCCTGAACGCTTTCCAAACCTTGCCGACGCCGCTGGTGGATACCCAGATCCTGGCGGCATTCACCGGTCGGCCGCTGTCGTGCGGGTTCGCCACGCTGGTTGCTGCCTATATGCAGGTCGAATTGGACAAAAGCGAATCGCGTACCGACTGGCTGGCCCGGCCGCTGACCGAGCGTCAGTGTCAGTATGCGGCGGCCGATGTGTTCTATCTGTTGCCGATGGCCGGCCAACTGGTGCAGGAAGTCGAGCAGGCCGGCTGGACCGATGCGGCGAGCAATGAGTGCCTGCTGCTGTGCCAACGCCGTAGCGAAACGCTGGCGCCGGAGCTGGCCTACCGCGAAATCAATAATGCCTGGCAGCTGCGCCCGCGCCAGCTGGGCTGTTTGCAAAAACTGGCCGCCTGGCGACTGCTGCAGGCGCGGCAACGCGATCTGGCGGTTAATTTTGTGGTGCGGGAAGAAAACCTGTGGGCGGTGGCGCGCCATATGCCGTCTTCAATGGGCGAGTTGGACGCACTGGGTCTGAGTGGCCCGGAGATCCGGTTCCACGGTAAAACGCTGCTGGCGCTGGTTGCTGAGGCTAACGCGCTGGATGAAGCCGAGCTGCCGGCACCGGTGGCCAATCTGGTAGAGCACCCGGGTTACAAAAAGGTCTTCAAGGATATCAAGGCGGCGATCGTTACCGTCAGTGAGCAAAGCGGTTTAAGCAGTGAACTGCTGGCATCGCGCCGGCAAATTAATCAGCTGCTGAATTGGCATTGGAAACTGAAAAACAGCGACTGCCAGCCGGAATTAATCAACGGGTGGCGTGCGGAGTTATTAGCCGAGCCGTTATTGGCAATCCTACAGGGTTATTAATAGAACAGAAGCGGATGCGGGGCAGGGGAAAAGGAAACTGCTCCGTTTATTGTGGGATGGATTTAATTTCAGATAATACTGGCGCCAGTATTAAGTTTAAATAACATTACCACCAGATTAATTGGGATTAATCTCAAACGGTAAAAATAGATATTTTGCTGTTTTCCCGTTCAATATCTGGACACATATACAGTATCCCCCTGCAAAAAATACAGGGGGATATTTATTGCGTCGCGATCATTTAGCGGCTTCTTCTGACTCCGGTAACGTGACGTTGAGTTCCAGTACCGAAATATCGTCTCCTTTCTGCTCAAACTGAAGGTGCAGCATGTCAGGGTCAATCTGAATGTACTTGCAGATGACCGCCAGGATGTCACGCTTCATATCGGGCAGGTACGGGGGTTCACTGTCTCCCCGACGACGCTCTGCGACGATAATTTGCAGCCGCTCCTTGGCTACAGTGGCTGTACTTTTTTTGCGGGACAGAAAGAAGTCTAACAAAGCCATGGTTTATCCCCCAAAAAGGCGTTTCAGGAAGCCCTTCTTCTCTTCTTCAATGAAGCGGAAGGGGCGTTCTTCTCCTAACAAGCGGTTAACGGTATCGTCATATGCCTTGCCGGCATCGGACTCGAGATCCAGAATCACTGGTTCACCCTGGTTGGATGCGCGCAGTACGGACTGGTCTTCCGGGATAACCCCGACCAGAGGAATGCGCAAAATTTCCAGCACGTCTTCCATGCTCAGCATGTCGCCGCGGCTGACGCGGCCCGGATTGTAACGGGTCAGCAGCAGGTGCTCCTTGATCGGGTCCTTGCCTTGTTCGGCGCGGCGCGATTTGGAGGACAGAATGCCGAGAATACGGTCGGAGTCGCGTACCGAAGACACTTCCGGGTTGGTGGTGATGATGGCTTCATCCGCGAAGTACAGCGCCATCAGCGCACCGGTTTCAATACCGGCTGGTGAGTCGCACACCACAAAGTCAAAGTCCATCTTGCCAAGTTCGTTGAGCACTTTCTCAACGCCTTCGCGGGTCAGCGCGTCTTTATCGCGCGTTTGAGATGCGGGCAGAATGTAGAGGTTTTCGGTGCGTTTGTCTTTGATTAACGCCTGGTTCAGCGTGGCATCACCCTGAATTACGTTAACGAAGTCATAAACCACGCGACGCTCACAGCCCATAATCAAGTCAAGGTTACGCAGACCGATATCGAAGTCGATAACGACGGTTTTCTTGCCTTGTTTGGCCAGACCGGTCGCGATGGCTGCGCTCGAGGTGGTTTTACCAACCCCCCCTTTACCCGATGTAACAACAATAATGCGTGCCATGAAGTGGTTCCTTGTCAAAAGGGCTCAATTTAAAGGTTGTATGGTTAAAGCGTTATCCAACAGGCTGAGTCGTACTGCCTGCCCGAACGAGTCGGACGGGATCTGGTCGCTCAACCAGTACTGCCCTGCGATAGAGACTAGCTCAGCGGCCAGATGCGTGCAAAAAATCTGACATGAGGCATCGCCGGATGCGCCAGCCAGCGCACGACCGCGCATCATGCCGTAGATGTGAATATTGCCGTCGGCAATCACTTCTGCACCGGCGCTGACGCTGCTGGTTACGATTAAATCGCAGTTACGGGCATAAATCTGTTGGCCGGAACGGACAGGCGTGCTGATGACGCGTGTTTTGGCGGGAGCGTTGTCGGCTGCCGGCTCGGGAGCCGGAGCCGGCACCTCGGCAGCGGCCACTTTGTGGCCTTTTCCTTCACTCAGCAACGGCAGACCGGCACGGGCAAACGCCCGTTTTTGCCGCTCATCTTTGCAACCGCTGATGCCAACCACCCGCAGACCTGCCGCTGCGACCGCCTGTTGGAGTTCTTTCCAGTTTGCGTCGCCGTTAAGCGCTGCAATGTTGATAACAACAGGGGCGTTTTTCAAAAAAGCGGGAGCTTGTTCCACTTTTTCTTGCAACGCCTCGCGAATTACCTCGGGTTCCGAATTATGCAAATGAACAACCGATAGGGTAAAACTGCTGCCTTTTAGCTCAATTGGCGATTGTGACATCTATCCTGACTCAGTTTCAGCAACTTTAAATCCCCGGAATTCCACTCGGGGTGCGATATTCCGATGTACTAGAAGCATGTTATAGTCAGAGTTATATCCAGGCAAGACACTGCCCCAATTAAATAGAGTTAAAAATATGCTTTGTGTGATCTATAGAAGTTCAAAACGCGATCAAACTTATCTTTATGTCGAAAAAAAAGACGACTTCTCGCGCGTGCCGGAGGATTTGCTGAAAAGTTTTGGCGCGCCGCAGTTCGCTATGTTGCTTAATCTTGATGAACGGAAAAGATTAGCCAATGCGAATATTGACAAGGTGAGAGAGGCCCTGAAGGAAGAAGGGTTTTATCTGCAGGTGCCGCCGCCGGTTGAGAATTTATTGAGCCAGCATTTGGGCGGCGGGAAATAATTGTCGTCTGCCCCGCATGTTGAGCGGGGCGGAATTGAGTTGCAGAAAAGGACACCGCGATGAGATTGTCGACCACGGCTTTGACACTGACGGCTTTGATACTGGCCGGCTGTGCCGGCCATAAGAACCAGGCGCTAGCGGCGCCAACCGCCACGCCGCCCGCGTCGGGAGGGATGCTGAAGCCTGCGGCCGGCAGTCCCGGAGCGCCGGCTGCGAATACGCTGGCCGCTACCGGTCGCGACCCGGCGCAGTTTCCCGCCTATGTTGAACAACTTAAAAGTCAGGCATTAGCGCAGGGACTGAGCCGGAAAACGGTCGACAGCGCCTTTGCCAATATCCATTTTGTCGATAGGGTGATTAAATCCGATCGCAATCAGCTGGAAAAGAAGATCACCCTGGACGTTTATCTGCAGCGCGTACTGTCGGCCAGTAAAACGCGGCAGGGGCGCGAGATGATGCGTAAATACCAGCCGCAGCTGGCACGGGCGACGGCGCGTTACGGCGTGCCGGAACGCTATATCGTGGCGCTGTGGGCGATGGAAAGTCATTTCGGCAAGATTCAGGGTAAGGAAGACGTGGTTTCCGCGCTGGCGACGCTGGCGTTTGAAGGGCGCAGAGAGGCGTTTTTCCGCAAGCAACTGATGGCGGCGTTGCAGATTATTGAGCAGGGACACGTGACGGCCGGACAGTTGACAGGCTCCTGGGCGGGTGCGATGGGGCAAAGCCAGTTTATGCCCAGCTCATTCTTGACCTATGGCGCTGACGGCGATGGCGATGGACGTATTGATATCTGGAACAATGTCGATGATGTTTTTGCCTCGACGGCCAATTACCTGTCGACAGAAGGCTGGCAGGCAGCAGCTGGGGGCGTGAAGTCAAACTGCCGGCAGGCTTCAGCGCTGCCGATCTGGGGCTGAAAACCCGCGGACGCACGGTTAATCAGTGGGCGGCAATGGGCGTCACGCAGCCTGACGGCACCGCGCTGCCGGATGCTACGCTGCGCAGCTGGGTCATTACGCCGGACGATGCGCAGGGGCGAGCGTTCCTGGTGTATGATAATTTCCGTACCATCATGCACTGGAACCGTTCATATTATTTTGCCATCAGCGTGGGTATGATGGCGGATGCCGTTGGCCAATAAGCCGCACCGGCGGGCCGTCAGCGATACGGCGCTACTGTAACGACAACGGGCCTGGCCTGCGGGCTGAGCCCCTACATGATTTGTAGGGAGAAACGGAATGTATCAACATCGAGACTGGCAGGGGGCATTGCTGGATTTTCCGGTAAGCAAAGTGGTGTGTGTCGGCAGCAATTATGCCGATCACATCAAGGAGATGGGCAGCGCCAAATCCGCCGAGCCGGTGCTGTTTATCAAACCTGAAACCGCATTGTGCGATATCCGCCAGCCGGTGGCGATCCCGAAAGATCTTGGCGCGGTGCACCACGAGGTTGAACTGGCGGTGCTGATCGGTACGCCGCTGAAGCAGGCCAATGAAGATCGCGTGGCGCGGGCGATCGCCGGCTACGGCGTGGCGCTGGATCTGACGCTGCGTGATTTGCAGGCGGGGTTCAAGAAAGCCGGCCAGCCGTGGGAAAAGGCCAAAGGCTTCGATGGCTCTTGCCCTCTCTCCGGTTTTATTCCGGTCGCCGAGTTTGGCGACGCGCAAAATGCTGAACTGACGCTGAATGTTAACGGCGAGATCCGCCAGCAGGGCAATACGCGCGATATGATCACACCGATCCTGCCGCTGATCGCCTACATGAGCCGTTTCTTCACGCTGCGCGCCGGCGATATCATTCTCACCGGCACGCCGCAGGGCGTCGGGCCGATGGCCTCGGGCGATATGCTGACAATCTCCCTGAACGACAAGACGCTGACCACGCGCGTGATCTGATCCTGCCGGCCGTCGTGTAAAAACGGCGGCAAGGCTTGCATCTGCAGGCTAAAATGTCTATATAGTGCCCCTCGCAGTCTGTATGCAGGCTAATATTCATTTACTCATCCTTAATCGCCGATCGTGCGGCTCGGGCAAGCATGCCGGGCTGGCTGAGGTATTAAGGGGTTATACCGGATTTCAACATGTCACAACGTCCTTTTTGGCAGAGCAAAACGCTGGCGGAAATGTCAGAAGAAGAGTGGGAATCGCTGTGCGACGGTTGTGGGCAGTGCTGTCTGAATAAGCTGATCGACGAAGATACCGACGAAATCTACTTTACCAACGTTGCCTGCAACCAGCTGAATATTAAATCCTGCCAGTGCCGCAACTATGAAGGACGCTTCGAACTGGAAGAAGACTGCATCAAACTGACGCGGGAAAATCTGGTGACTTTCGACTGGCTGCCGCCAACCTGCGCCTATCGTCTGATCGGCGAAGGCAAGCCTCTATACCCCTGGCACCCGCTGATCAGCGGTTCAAAGGCAGCGATGCACGGTGAGCGTATTACCGTACGCCATATTGCCGTGCGCGAGAGTGAGGTGGTGGATTGGCAGGACCATATCCTCAATAAGCCGGACTGGGCGCGTTGATTGACCGTATTGAAAGGCGTGAACTGACGAGGTTGGCGCCCAAGACATGGATATCGCCGACGCGGAAATAGTGTCTGACATCGTCAGCAGGTCGTGTTACCGGCCATCTGCATTTGTAATCCTGATAACCCCGCTGTGCGCATGCGCGCATTGGGGTTTTGCCCTGTTCGGGCAGATCTCTCCCCATTTTTATCGGCTATTCCGCCACTCGACCACGTCTTGATTAAAGCCCCTGTACATTTGCCCCACCGTTATCTTCCCGAATGGAAAGAAATAAAGTTACGTACGTTCGTAAAGATACGCGTAAAAAATGCGCTGAGCAATGGCACAACGGGTTTCGGTTTATTATCAATGCTGACAATGATTAATATCTTACACAGAACGCAGCGAATCGATTATTTATACGGTAAGTATCCGGTTACTCGTTCGTCATTTTATTTATCTGCATAAGACAGGAGAAATAACGTGGAAGATATTAACGCGAAATCAGTTATTCTGGATCAGGGTGGTACGGTACAAGACGCTGTAAAGTACATTACGCCGGAAATGTTTGGCGCAGTGGGTGATGGCAGCACTGATGATGCTGGTGCCATTATTGCAGCGATAGACCATGCTGTAGATACGGGTGTAAACGCTGTTCGCGGTGACGGAATTTACTTAATTCAGAAATGTATCCCTTGCAAAATTGGCGTTGGCAAAGATAATCATACTATTGTTTCTCGTGGGTTTGATCTTCATTTGAATATTGTCAGGGTTGGTGACAATTTTCCGGAGGTTCCCGAGAAATGGTGGGATGCTGAAGGTGCTTTCTATCCAGACCATAGCGGGCCTATGGACAATCTGAGGCTGCATGTTAATGAGTTTTATGGTAATGATCGAGCGACCTTTTTTAAATCACAAGGTAGAGGTGTATCTACAAGCCTAATTTCATGTAATGAAATGACTGCTTATATTATTGGATTCAAAAATTATTTAGATCCCACATTTCAGTCAGGAATGAATAAGATTAGAGGGCGTTTTTGGTCTGGTGGTTATATTGCTTGCCTGATCGGTGGATTTGGCAAGGGCTATGGGAATAGTGAATGCCATAATATAGATATAAACTGGTGCGCAAGCAATCTGTATGGTGGCATTTCGCTGCAAGACCGCTCACAGTACGCCAACATTACCGGTGGCACATATGATTTTAACGCACAGCATACGTCCATACTTACGCTTGACAACATTGAAATTGACGATATGTATGGCGTTGAGTTTGGTACTGATATTACAAGCGGTAATAAGAAATCATACACATTATCGAGTCTCATGCGTGGATATGAGGGCGAGTGGCAGTTGAATGTCAAAGAAGATGGTAATGTCACTGATGGACAGTCAAAGTTTTCTGTTGGTGACGTTATTACCGCCCCGGGATTTTCAGCAAAGATTTCAAAAATCACAGTGCCTAGTAAAAAAACGGCGATATATCCCGATATTATCATCTGTAATAGAACGGGGGATTTCAGTAAAGCCCGTGTTGCTGCTGATTATGTTGGTGGTATATATGGGCATAATCTGTTTACATGTGATATATGGGGGCCGAGTGCATCACAGAACCCACGTAATATGGCATATCGCGGTCTTGGTGTTGGCGGTTCTTCCTCTCACCTTGAAATGTATGCAACGCAACACAGTGTATCCTCTCCGTTCTGCTCGGTAACATCTGAAGATATGAGAATAAATAGGAATATATCCATCCTAGGTGCTCATAAGCTACAGGGGACTACTGGGAAAATCTCAGTGCCAAACAATGCGTCAACTTGGGCATTTAGCCTGAATGGCGGAAGTAACACTCCGGTGTCTCTTTGGAAGGTATATATATCTGGTGAGGACGGTAATATTAATGGGGAGTTTACAATGTCGAATTCAGCTACCGAGGCTAAAGTCATCAGTAAAAATATCTCGCATGTGGATATCAGAACTGATGGGCATAAGGTGTTACTACTGCAAAGCACGGGTATAGCAAGAATACTCTATTATAACGCAATTCGTGTGTTGTGACAGGTCGCCCCATAGAGAGCCTATGGGGCAAAACTCAAATCAGGAAAAAGATATTAATTACAATAGGTGTTGGCAAGAGATTTTTATTACAACCGATTATAACTAAAAGCTATAAATAATATCTATTTAACAAAAAATGTTAGTTATGTCGTTATCGTATGCTCATACGAGAGCTGTACACCGGCTCTTCGGCGATCACCTCATAACGGCTTCTGCTGCGTCGCATGACGTCACCCGATTTGGAAAACAGCAGGGTGGTGAGAATGATGCAGACTACCACCAAGGCAATTTCAATTCTGTTCATAGTATCTGTTGCTGGATAACCAAGAGTTATGCGCTTGCCCGACGGTACCAGACGCCTATCAACGTCGTCAGATAAGGTGCGGTTTGCCACTCAGGCGGAAACGATGGCGCAACATACCCGGCTAATCGGCAAGAGTAAATACTTTACAACAACGCGGCGAGCATGCCGGTTGGTGCAAACATGTACAAACCATTAACCAATCTTATTAATAATGTTTCATTTTATGTGTGGCTATTGAAGTGGAAGGCATAGTTGCCTAAGTTTTAAAGGCGTGTTTATTGTGGGTAGTTACAAGGAGATGTGAAGTATGACTGATGATAACCGTCTTAATCTGCTGGAGAAAATGGCTGTTCTGATGTTTGCTGTATTGCTTGCCTATATTGTACTGACGTTTGGATTATCGTTTTTCGGTCTGGATCATCCTTGGCCGTGTCCAAAAAGATAAAGAGCTGCATTTACCAGGGAAACACTAAAACAATAATGCTAATCATCGTTGTACGCCGTCTTGCATCACGGACGATAAAACCCGACAAACCATACGCCCCGTGGGGCATCGCTTCTCTTTATGTGATTTTTCCGCCGTCTCATCGTGCAGAATAGCCCCTATAAAAAAGGCGCCGTCAGGCGCCTTTCAGATTGATACCGATACGTTTTACTCTGCGTCAGCTTTACTGACGTGAACGCACTACCTGGCTGAGCAGCACGATCGCGGCGACCAGCAGGTAGGCGGCGAAGATGCCGACCAGCCACTGCGGCATTTCCAGCGTCAGGAACTGCCATTGGCGCACCGAACAGTCGCCGGAAGCATGAAATACGGCCGGCATCCACTTGTCCAGCGGCAGCCAGGAAGGGAAACTGACGAAAAAGTCGCAGGTATTGAACGGTGAAGGGTGTAGCATAATCATGGTGTGCTTCCACGCCAGCTGCAGCCCTTCCCAGGCGCTGTAGATCCACAGCAGGATGGCGGCGTAGCGCAGTGGCGTTTTCGGTGCCATTGCCCCTAACAGAGAGGCGCCCAGAATGCCAAACAGCGCGCAGCGCTCATAAATACACATCACACAAGGTTGCAGCAGCATAACGTGCTGGAAATAGAGCGCAGTCAGTTCCAGCGCCAGCGCGGTGATAGCCATCAACAGCCAGGCGCGGCGTCCTTGTGAGCAGCGCTTAAAGAATCGCAACATATTTTGAGTCTTCCATGCAGTAAGCAATTGAACCGGCAGTGTAAACCACAATTCAACCGTGTTGCCAGCCATCAGAGACCCTTTTCGAGGTAACAAAGTATGGCTGGCAACGTCACGGGGGCTGAATCAGTGCCCCGCAGCCTCCAGATGCGGCAGCGTGAGCCAGTGCCACTGCGTCAGCAGGTCGGTCACGGGCGCCAGGGTAAACTCAACGCACAGCAGCCCGACCAGCGCCAGAACGATGGTATATGGCAGTGCCATCCAGACCATACGTCCATAGGAAAGGCGCACCAGCGGGGCGATCGCCGAGGTCAGCAGAAACAGAAACGCCGCCTGTCCGTTTGGCGTAGCGACCGAAGGCAGGTTGGTGCCGGTGTTGATCGCCACCGCCAGCATTTCAAACTGCTTCAGCGAGATGGCGCCGCTGGTGAGGGCGGCTTTGGCTTCGTTGATATAGACCGTGCCGACAAAGACGTTATCGGAAACCGCCGACAGCAAGCCGTTAAACACGTAGAACAGCATCAGCTGCGCCGACGGCTCGGCCTGCAGCACAAACGCGATAACCGGGCTAAACAGATGCTGTTCGATGATTACGGCCACCACGGTGAAAAATACCGTCAGCAGGGCGGTGAACGGCAGGGCTTCCTGGAAGGCCTTGCCGATGGCATGTTCGTCGGTTACGCCGCACAGCGAGGTGGCGAGAATAATGACCGACAGGCCAATCAGACCGACCTCCGCCAGATGTAGAGCCAACGCCGCCACCAGCCAAATGCCGATCAGCGCCTGCACCACCAGTTTGACTTTTTCCTGGCGGTTGCGCTTGGCGCTGGCCTGGCGGTCAAACTCGGTCAATACTTCGCGCACGCGCTCAGGCAGTTGCGCACCATAGCCGAAAACGCCAAAGCGCTCCACCAGCAGACACACCACCAGGCCGCATACAAAGACCGGCAGGGTAACCGGCGCCATACGCAGGAAGAAATCAATAAAGCCCCAGCCGGCGCTTTTGGCGATAATCAGGTTCTGCGGTTCGCCGACCATGGTCATCACACCGCCGAGCGCGGTGCCGACGCCAGCGTGCATCAGCAGGCTGCGCAGAAAGGCGCGGAACTGTTCCAGCGTCTGTTTGCGGTCATCGCCGTCGATGCCGCTGTCGTCGTTCACGTTATGCGCGTCTTCCGGCTGGTTGGAGGCGACATTGTGGTAGATAGAATAAAAACCGCTGGCGACGCTGATTACCACGGCGACGACCGTCAGGGCGTCAAGAAACGCCGAGAGCACCGCCGCAGCCAGACAAAACGCCAGCGACAGCAGCATTTTGGAGCGGATGTTCAGCAGCAGCTTGGTAAATACGAACAGCAGCAGCTGTTTCATAAAGTAGATGCCGGCCACCATAAAGATCAGCAGCAGCAGCACTTCAATATTGTTGGCGATCTCTTCACCGACGTGCGCCGGGCTGGTCATGCCGATAGCTACCGCCTCCAGCGCCAGCAGGCCGCCGGGCTGTAGCGGGTAGCACTTGAGCGCCATCGCCAGGGTGAAGATGAATTCCGCGACCAGCAGCCAGCCGGCAGCGAAGGGGCTTATCAGGAAAAAGACCAGCGGATTGATAACCAAAAATATCAGGATGGTTAATTTATACCAGTCAGGGGATTGGCCGAGAAAATTTTTCACAACGGCGCTGCGTGTTGTCATTTCCATATATGTCTTACTACCTTGAAGAAAAATTGTTGCTACCCTACCAACGCCGGCGGTTGCGATGCAACTGCGGCAGAAATTTCAACCTAAAATTCATGGGTTTCGCCGTTTTCGGCTGTTTTTTGCCAGGTTATGCACACTTTCGTTTATAGTTTCCAGCTCGCACTATGTCATACCAGCATGATCTGGTATGATCAGCGGACTACTATTACTGATATCGTTGCAACGGAACGTCAAACACATGGTCATTAAGGCACAGAGTCCAGCCGGTTTTGCGGAAGAGTACATTATTGAAAGTATTTGGAATAATCGCTTCCCTCCTGGCTCTATTTTGCCCGCGGAGCGTGAGCTATCTGAACTGATAGGTGTCACGCGCACCACGTTACGCGAGGTTTTACAGCGTTTGGCGCGAGATGGCTGGCTGACGATTCAGCACGGCAAGCCGACCAAAGTGAATAACTTTTGGGAAACATCCGGCCTCAACATTCTGGAAACGCTGGCGCGCCTCGATCATAACAGCGTCCCGCAGTTGATCGATAATTTATTGTCGGTGCGCACCAATATTGCCTCTATCTTTATCCGCTCTGCGGTGCGTAACCACCCTGAGGAAGCGCAGGCCGTCCTGGCGAAGGCGTCGGAGGTTGAAGATCAGGCCGAGGCGTTCAATACGCTGGATTATGAAATTTTCCGCGGTCTGGCCTTCGTGTCCGGCAACCCGATTTACGGGCTGATTTTCAACGGTCTGAAAGGGCTGTATACCCGCGTTGGCCGTTACTACTTCTCCAACCCGGAAGCGCGCAAGCTGGCGCGTTCGTTCTACAGTAAGCTGTCGATGCTGTGCCATGAGAAAATGTACGACCAGGTGATGGATACCGTGCGTAATTATGGCAAGGAGAGCGGCGCGATCTGGCAAAGCATGCAAGGCACCATGCCGAGCGATCTGACCGAAGCGCGCCGTTAACGGCGGCGTCGCGTTGGTAAAAAACAAGGGCGCATCATGCGCCCTTTTTGCTGCGTGTTACAGCGCGCTGGGGCGCGGAGGGCAGCGTTCCAGCAGTTCGACGCTGCCGTCTTCGTTTTGCTGTTCCAAAATCACGTCGAACCCCCACAGCCGGTACACATGTTTCATCACCTCGCGGCGGCTTTTATCCAGCGGCGCGCGTTCCTGCGGCACATAGCGTAGCGTCAATGAACGATCGCCGCGCAGATCAACGTTCCAGACCTGGATGTTGGGTTCGTGATTGCTCAGGTTGTACTGTGCCGACAGCTCTTGGCGAATCGCCCGATATCCCGCCTCATTGTGGATGGCCGAAATCTCCAGATAGTTGTTGCGGTCGTCATCCAGCACGGTGAACAGGCGGAAGTCGCGCATCAGTTTCGGCGACAGGAACTGGCTGATAAAGCTTTCGTCCTTAAAGTCGCGCATGGCGAAATGCAGCGTTTCAAGCCAGTCTTTGCCGGCAAAATCCGGGAACCAGTAGCGATCTTCTTCCGTTGGCGACTGACAGATGCGCTTGATATCCTGGAACATGGCGAAGCCCAGCGCATACGGGTTAATGCCGTTGTAATAGGGGCTGTTGTAAGGCGGCTGATACACCACGTTGGTGTGGCTGTGCAGGAACTCCAGCATAAAGCGCTCGCTGACGCGGCCCTCGTCATACAGATGGTTGAGTATGGTGTAATGCCAGAAGGTGGCCCAGCCTTCGTTCATTACCTGCGTCTGCTTTTGCGGGTAGAAATACTGGCTGACCTTGCGCACAATGCGCAGGATTTCCCGTTGCCACGGCTCCAGCAGCGGGGCGTTTTTTTCCATAAAGTAGAGAATATTTTCCTGCGGCTCGCTGGGGTAACGACGTTCTTGCTCCGGCGCGTCTTCGCGTTCGACGCGCGGCAGCGTTTTCCACAGCGAGTTCACCTGGCTTTGCAGATACTCCTCCCGGCTCTTCTGACGGGCTTTCTCTTCCTGCAGTGAAATTTTTTGCGGACGTTTATAGCGGTCCACGCCGTAGTTCATCAGCGCGTGACAGGAATCCAGCAGTTTTTCTACCTCTTCTACGCCGTAGCGCTCTTCACATTCGCTGATGTAATGGCGGGCGAACAGTAGGTAATCGACGATCGAACTGGCGTCGGTCCAGCTGCGAAACAGGTAGTTGTTCTTGAAGAATGAGTTGTGCCCGTAGCAGGCGTGCGCCATCACCAGCGCCTGCATGGTGATGGTGTTCTCTTCCATCAGGTAAGCAATACAAGGATTGGAGTTGATGACGATCTCATAGGCCAGCCCCTGCTGCCCATGTTTGTAGAGCTGTTCGGTTTCGATAAATTTTTTACCGAATGACCAGTGCGTATAGTTAATCGGCATCCCGACGCTGGAATACGCATCCATCATCTGCTCAGAGGTGATGACCTCAATTTGGTGCGGATAGGTATCCAGTTTGTAATGTTTGGCGACGCGGTCAATCTGCTCCAGATAGACCTGCAGCAACTCAAACGTCCAGTCTGGTCCATCGCTCAGACGTTTTTCATCCATAATTTGATCATGTGTTGAAGTTGTCATCAGCGCACCCTCGTTTTGTACGGGCCAGGCTCATTACGGCGGCCCTTAATCAATCGTAGCTCAAAAAAGAACGGGGCGAGGGGGTTATAAAGCCTAAAAATTCAACGTCCTGTCTGAACTTAACGGGAGGAGCGGATAGCGGGTGAGTTTTTTCTGCTGTTTTGCCGCCGATGTTGCCTCGCAGGATATGTTGATGTTTTGCGTGTTTTGTAGATTAATATTTTGTTTTGTATGGCAGGGTTGATTTTATATTCTGTTAACAACCTGTTGCACATGAGGGCGATTTTTAGTGACTTCAATGCAGTCATTGATTGCATGAGGGGGCGCTATTCTCTCCAGAAACCGGCTTTCACCGCAGGTTATCGCTATTTAAATCCGCCTATTGCAAAAGGAAGCGGCTTGAACGATAAATTAATTGTGAAATCTGTCACGATTAAAAACTAATTTGTTGGATGGTTTTTTCTACTGAGTTAATTTGCCGTCAACAGAAGATTATGCTTTGTTAAACCTCGGGCTGGAGTCAGTGATGCGAGTTTTGATTTTAGGTAGTGGAGTGGTTGGCGTAGCCAGCGCCTGGTATCTGGCGAAAGCCGGGCATGAAGTGACGGTGGTTGATCGTCAGCCAGGGCCGGCGCTGGAAACCAGCGCCGCCAACGCCGGTCAGATCTCGCCGGGTTATGCTGCGCCATGGGCCGCGCCCGGCGTGCCTCTGAAGGCCATCAAATGGATGTTCCAACGCCATGCGCCGCTGGCTATCCGCCTGGACGGCACCGGCTTTCAGATCAACTGGATGTGGCAGATGCTGAAAAACTGCAATACGTCCCATTATGCCACCAACAAAGGGCGGATGGTGCGTCTGGCGGAGTACAGCCGCGACTGCATCAAGGCGTTGCGTCAGGACATCGGTATCGAATACGAAGGGCGTCAGCGCGGCACGTTGCAACTGTTCCGTTCGCAGCAGCAGTTTGAGAATGCGGCGAAAGATATTGCGGTATTGGAAGACGCCGGCGTGCCTTACAAACTGCTGGAGTCCAGCCAGTTGGCCACGGCGGAGCCGGCTTTGGCGCAGGTGGCGCACAAGCTGACCGGCGGTCTGCAACTGCCGAATGATGAAACCGGTGATTGCCAGCTGTTTACCCAGCGCCTGGCCAAAATGGCGGAGCAGGCGGGCGTGACCTTCCTGTATGACCAGCACGTCGATCGCCTGCTGGTGGATGGCGATAAAATTACCGGCGTGCAGTGCGGCGGGCAGACTTTGACGGCGGACAGTTATGTGGTGGCCTTCGGTTCCTATTCGACCGCGCTGCTGCGCGGGCTGGTGGCGATCCCCGTTTATCCGCTGAAAGGCTACTCGCTGACCATCCCGATTACCGATGAGACGGCGGCGCCGTACTCAACGGTGCTGGATGAAACCTATAAAGTCGCTATTACCCGCTTTGACCAGCGCATTCGCGTTGGCGGTATGGCGGAAATCGTCGGCTTTAATACCGAACTGGAGCAGAAGCGACGCGAGACGCTGGAGATGGTGGTGCGCGATCTGTACCCCAACGGCGGCCGGGTTGAACAGGCTACGTTCTGGACCGGACTGCGGCCGATGACGCCGGACGGTACGCCGATTGTCGGCCGCACCTCATTGAAGAACCTGTACCTCAATACCGGCCACGGCACGCTGGGGTGGACGATGGCCTGCGGTTCCGGCCAGTTGCTTGCCGACCTGATCTCCGGCATCACGCCGGCGATCCCATTTGACGATCTCTCCGTGGCGCGTTACAGCGGTGGTGTGACCCATTCGCGGCGTGCACCGTTGAACGACGTGCATCCGGCGCGTTAATCCTCATCGCCGGCCGCAGCGGCAGACTGCGGCCGGCGTCAAACCGGCTGAAGGAGAGCCCATGCCCCGCCCAATTACCGCAACGCTGCACCTGGCGGCGTTCGACAACAATTTACAGGTTATCCGCCGCCATGCGCCCGCTGCGAAGGTTTGGTCGGTGGTGAAGGCTAATGCCTATGGCCACGGTATTAAACACGTCTGGCGCAGCCTGGCGAATACTGACGGCTTTGCGTTACTGGATCTGGCGGAGGCGGTGCTGCTGCGCGAGTCCGGCTGGCAGGGGCCGATCCTGCTGCTGGAGGGGTTCTTTCAGCCGCAGGACCTGGCGCTGATTGACCGTTATCAGTTGACCACCGCCGTACACAGCGACTGGCAGCTGGCGGCGATCGCCGAGGCACGGCTCGCGGCGCCGCTGAATATTTATCTGAAGCTGAATAGCGGCATGAACCGGCTGGGCTTTGCGCCCGAGCGGATACGCAGCGTCTGGCAACGGGCGCAGGGCATCGCCAATATCGGCGCTATGACGCTGATGAGCCACTTCGCGACTGCCGATGATGCGCGTGGCGTAGCGCAGCAAATGACGACCATTGATCGCGCGGCGGCGGAACTGCCGCTGCCGCGCTGTCTGGCCAATTCGGCGGCGACGCTGTGGCATCCGGATACGCACGGCAGTTGGGTGCGGCCGGGCATTATCTTGTACGGCGCATCGCCGAGCGGCAACTCGGCGGATATTGCCGCGACGGGGCTACAGGCGACGATGTCATTGCGCAGTGAGATTATCGCGGTGCAGACGCTAAAATCCGGCGACAGCGTCGGCTATGGCTGGCGCTATACCGCCAGCGCCGTACAGCGGATCGGTATTGTCGCCTGCGGCTATGCCGACGGTTATCCGCGCCATGCGCAGAGCGGCACGCCTATCTGGGTTGACGGCGTATTGACGCGCACCGTAGGTACGGTATCGATGGATATGCTGGCGGTGGATCTGACGCCGTGCCCGCAGGCGGCTATCGGTGCTGAGGTGGAATTGTGGGGGCGGCATTTGCCGGTGGATGACGTGGCCGCCGCAGCCGGTACCCTGGGGTACGAGCTGCTGACGGCATTGACGCCGCGGGTGCCGGTGGAAGCCGGCGCATAAGCTCAGCCGATCCGGTTTAACTGTCCCTTTAATTGTTTACTGCGCTGCCGGGCGTGCAGCGCCAGTAAACAGCCCGCCGCCATCACCAGCGCCAGCGCCATTTTCGGTTGCAGAGGCAGCGCCATCGCCAGCAATCCCAGCGCCGCGCCGCCGGCCATCTGTACGAAACCGACCAGAGCCGAGGCTACTCCGGCCTCGTTGGAATACGGCTCCAGCGCATAGCTGGTGGCCGGGCCCATCACAAACGCCAGCCCGGCGCAGCCGATGGCAACCGGCAGCATATAGGCCAGCCAGTGGGTTTGCGCATCGGCCGTCAGGAAGGTGATATCAAACAGCAGGGCAAGGCACCCCAGCCCCATCAGCACGCCGCCGGTTGCCAGACAAAAAGGCCGGCCGACCTTGCGAATCACCCGGTTGGCGAAGAAGCTCACCAGCATAATCCAGAAACCGTTGGCGCCGAACGCCAGGGAAAATTGCAGCGGCGTCAGGCCGGCGGTGCCCATCAGCACATTAGGCGCCAGCGACACGTAGGTGAGCGCCATGCCCATGGCCCCGGCATTGACCACGGCGAAAGAGAGAAAGCGTGACTGACGCAGGATCTGTGCGTACTGGCGTACGGGGAGCCCTTTGACCGGCCGCGTATCTGCCGGTCGGGTTTCCGGCAGGCGCAGAGCGATCAGCACGAAGACCAGCAGCGCGTAGCCGACCAGGAACCAGAAAGGGGCGCGCCAGCCAAACGCTTCCGCCAGTAATCCGCCCAACAGCGGCGCCAGCGCCGGGATAATATTCAGCGTACCGTTGAGGAAACCAAAGGCGCGCGCGGCATCGTCGCCGTTCATACGGTCGCGCACGCCGCTAAACGCCACTACGGCGGTGCAGCATACCGCGATGCCCTGCAGCAGGCGTGAGGCGATAAACAGCGTCGGGCTGTTGGCCAGCGCGGCCATGGCGGCGCCGATCATATACAGGATAATACCGGCCAGCGCGACCGGCTTGCGTCCGTAGTTGTCGACCAGCGGCCCGGCGACGATCTGCCCCAGTCCTAGCACCAGAATAAACAGCGAAATGGTGGATTGGATCACCGCTTCGCTGCTGTTCAGGCCCAGCGCGATGGCCGGTATCGCCGGCAGATAGAGGTCGATGCCTAACGGGCCCAGCAAGACCAGACTCAGCAGGAGAAGGAGAAATTTTTGCATAATGAAAAATAGCACATCCAAGTGACAAAGTGGCTTAGGGTAGTGCCTTCGCAGTGAAATGGAAAGGGCGGTGCACCAGGTTGTTATACAGAGAGAGCGGCAGGCGCGATGCCGGCAGCGGAACAGCGCCTGTCCGGATCAGGGCAGCAGTGCGGCATCGTGGCGGAAATAGCAGTTGGCCACCACGTCGGCGACATATCTGGCCTGATGCTTGGCATCGTCCAGCGCCCGGTGTGGCGTACCTTCAAACGGCCGTGCCTTTTTGGGGTTAAAGCCGCGCAGCTCTGCCAGCGTCACCAGGGTGCGGACATCCTGCGTGTGCCAAAACTTCCACGGGCAGGGCATCGTCAGTTGCTGGAAGGCGTGCTCCAGGATGGCGCAGTCAAACTCTTTGCCGTTGCCCCAGACTTTTACCGTGTCGCTGCTGTGCATATGAATAAAGCGGCTCAGGTTGGTCAGCACGCGTTTTAAGCTGTCGCTGCCGCCAAAGGCCAATTTACGCGCCTCATCGGATTGCCTGGCCCACCAGGCGACGGTGTCCAGGCTTATTGTCCTGCCGTCTTGCTCCTTCTGCGGGCTGACGGCCGCTTCAAATTCCTCGCCCAACTGACCGGTTTTGGGATCGAAAAATACGGCGGCAACCACCAGAATGACCGCGCTTGGCTTCACATCCAGCGTTTCTATATCCAACATCACATGGTGCATCAGGTTTCTCTGCTCGCCAAAAGAGAGTGACAGGATACTACAAAGCCGGCATTGCCGCGCAGCGTCAATTCCAGGCAGGCGAAAAAGGGCGAATCACGGTATGATACGCATAGGTTTTGTTGAAGGTGGCTGCCGGAGTGAGAACGCTGATCTTTATTTGTTGCATGTTGGGGTATGCGCTGGTGCTGGGGTATCTGGGCACCTTTGTGGCAGACAAAGTCTGCGAAGGTTACAGCAACTACAGCAAAATCTGCCGCATGGTGGATATCTCTGAACCACATATCTCCAAAACGCCGCCACATCCGGCGAAGTAATCGCCTGCCTTTTGTTCCTCACCTTGATTTTACTGCGATAGTCCTCGTAATTTTCTGATGGCAAACGCCAGGCGTACTTGAACTCCCTACCTATAAAAGATAATAATTATCATTGTTATTATCTTTACCAATATTTTCATTTTCTTAACACCAGCGCACCGCATCACGTTCTGACCAGACTGTCATCGAAATTGTCTTGTCTTGTTGCGGTGTACATTTTACGGCTTCCAATAGGAATTACGGCTATGTCTGGGATTTTTCCTGTCAAACGCTCCCGTCTGTTATGCGCTATTGCCCTGTTTTTACCGCTGTCCTCCTGGGCGGAGGATACGCTGCTGGTGACCGCCAAGCCGGCGGACACGGCGGATTCGGCAACTCATGGTTATACCGCCGGCACCAGCCAGGGGGCGACAAAAACCGACCGACCGCTGATTTTAACCGGGCAGGCGGTATCGGTGGTGACGCGTCAGCAGATGACCGACCAAAATGCCTTAACGGTCAATGATGCGTTGAAGTATACGCCGGGTGTGTTCACCAACTTTGCCGGCGGGGCGACGCGTTATGACACCATTGCGCTGCGGGGCTTTCACGGCGGCGATGTGAATAACACTTTTCTGGACGGGCTGAGGCTGCTGAGCGACAGCGGCAGTTACAACGCATTGCAGGTTGATCCCTGGTTCCTGGAGCGGGTTGACGTGATTAAAGGGCCGTCTTCGGTAATGTACGGCCAAAGCATTCCTGGCGGTCTGGTGGCCTTGACCAGTAAGCGGCCGCAGTTTGCCACCGAAGGGCACCTCACCCTGACGGGCGGCAATCACCATACCCAGGGCGGCGCGTTTGACGTGACCGGTGCGCTGTCGGATCAATGGGCATACCGCCTGACGGGCATGACGCGCAGCAGCGATACCATGTATGACCACCAACGTGAAGAACGCTACGCGATTGCGCCGTCGCTGTTATGGCAACCGAGTGAAGATACCTCGCTGTTGCTGAAGGCCTACCTGCAAAAAGATCCGTCCGGCGGCTATCACAGTGCGGTGCCGGCGGACGGCAGCCTGTATGCCAGTCAGGGCGACAAACTGGGGCGCGGGTTCTTTGACGGCGACAGCCGCCATAACGTATTCAAGCGTTGGGAGCAGATCTACAGCTATGCCTTCTCGCACCGGTTTAATGACGTCTGGACGTTCCGCCAAAACGCCAGCTACACCCATTCGAACGTCGAGTTGGAGCAGGTGTATCAGGCGGGCTGGAATGAAGAGCATACCTTGCTGAATCGCTATTACAGCGGATCCAGCACCTCACTGGACGCCTATGCCGTGGATAACCAGCTGGAAGCCGAGTTCGCCACCGGTCCGTTGGACCATAAAGTGTTGCTGGGGCTGGACTACCAGCGCTTCCGCAATAATCTGTGGGATGAAAGCGGCGGAGCGTCACCGTTGAATCCCTATACCGGCGTAGCGGGGGAGCCGTTGCTGACCGACGTGGTGCGCACCGACTCGCGCCGTCACTATCAGCAGACCGGCGTCTACCTGCAGGATGAGATCGCCTTGAACAACTGGTATCTCAACCTGGCCGGCCGTTACGATCGCCTGGAGAGTAAAAATACCAATCTGACCGCCGACAGCACCGATTCGCGTAACGATCACCACTTCAGTGGTCGTGCCTCGCTGCTGTATCACTTCGACAGCGGCTTCTCGCCGTACGCCAGCTACAGCTCGGCGATCACCCCAGAGGCGCTGGCGGATAATGACGGCCATATGCTGAAACCCAGCACCAGCAAGCAGTATGAGGTCGGCCTGAAGTATCAGCCGCCGGGCAGCACATCGTTGTACAGCGTGTCGCTGTATGACCTCACGCAAAAGGACGTGGCGAACCGGGTGGTGCAGCAAAGTTATTATGAACCTGCCGGTAAGGTGCATTCGCAGGGGATTGAGCTGGAAGCGCGTTCCCAGGTGACCGATCGCCTTAATGTGATTGCGGGTTACACCTATAACAAGGTGAAATTTAAAGACGCCATCGACGGCAATAACGGCAATACGCCATATTTGGCGCCGAACCAAATGGCGACGCTGTGGGGACAATATGATGCGGGCTACGGGCTGAATCTTGGCGCGGGCGTGCGTTATATAGGCAAGCAGTGGGCGGATAATGAAAATACCCAACGCATTCCGTCCGTGACCTTGCTGGACGCATCAGTACGTATGAACCTGGCGCAGGTGGCGCCGAGCTTGAAAGGGGCGTACGTACAGCTGAACGTCAATAATCTGGCGGACAGAAAGTATGTTGCGGCCTGTTACGGCACCAGCTATTGCTATTGGGGGCAGGAACGCAGCGTGGTCGCGACGGTCGGTTACGACTTCTGATGGGCATCGCCGTGCCGGCATGGATGGACGGCGCGGCGATCTCGGCGGGTGCTCAGAACAGGGAAAACATGAGCACGACCGGTAAACTGAGCGGCCAGGTGAGGCCGATGGTGAGGGCGCTGAGACAGCGAATTTTAATCGTATCCCGGCTGACCAGATAAGTAAAAACCACAGAGAATAAAAAGCCAAACAAATAAAAATATTGTGTTGCAACCCACAGCGACGACATGAAACCCATTCCAGTAATATTTCTCAGCGCGCATTTTAGGAGTATCGCCACGTATAATCAACGACCAGCGCCGACTAATCATGGCGCGCGTTATTCCCTGGGGTCATATATCCCTATAAACAACAAGCTATCACCGGGCGTAAGACTACGCCGAAAAAGAGATACAGTGCTGATAAGTTTTTGAAAATATTAAGCGGATATAATATGTTGGCAGGGAACAAGCACACTGAGGAGGCATTATGGGCTTTTGGCGTATCGTATTTACCATCCTTATACCGCCACTGGGCGTGCTGCTGGGCAAAGGATTAGGCGGCGCATTTATTTTGAATATTATTCTGACGTTGCTGGGATATTTCCCGGGCCTGATTCATGCGTTTTGGGTGCAGACCAAAGATTCCTGATGGAAGAGGAGGGCCGGGGAATACCCGGCCCTGAGAGACGGCCTTCAGGCGGTTTGGGTGTGGAACAGCTCGCGGAATACCGGATAGATATCGTCCGGTTCACGAATATGCTGCATGGCAAAGTTGTCGAACCTGGCCTGTAAGTTTTCATATTCACGCCACAGGGTTTGATGCGCCCGGCGGGTAATTTCGATATAGCTGTAGTAGCGCACGATCGGCAGCAGTTTTTTCGCCAGCAACTCATGGCACAGCGGGGAGTCATCGGCCCAGTTGTCGCCGTCCGACGCCTGCGCCGCGTAGATGTTCCACTGCGCCGGGTTGTAACGCTCCTCCACCACTTCGCTCATCAGCTTCAGCGCGCTGGAAACGATGGTACCGCCGGTTTCCTGCGAGTAGAAGAACTCTTGCTCGTCGACTTCTTTGGCCTGCGTATGGTGGCGGATATACACCACCTCGACGTTTTTGTAGGTACGGCTAAGGAACAGATAGAGCAGGATATAAAAACGCTTGGCCATATCTTTCGTCGCCTGATCCATTGAACCAGAAACGTCCATCAGGCAGAACATCACCGCCTGGCTGGATGGCTCCGGACGGCGTTCATAATTCTTGTAGCGTAAATCGAAAGTATCGATAAAGGGAACGCGTTCGATTTTCTGCCGCAGTTCGGCAATCTCTTTACGTAGCCGCTCCTCTTCCAGCAGTTGCACCGGTTCGGTATTTTCCATGGTGGTCAGTTGCTCTTCCAACTGACGCAGTTCGCGGCGTTTGCCGGCGGTCATTGCCGTACGCCGCGCCAGCGAGTTTTGCAGGGAGCGTACGATACTGATGTTGGCGGGCACGCCGTTGGCGGTGAAGCCGGCGCGATGGGTTTTGAATTCGGTGAGCTGTTTGTACTCATTTTTTTTCAGGTTCGGCAGCGCCAAATCTTCAAACAGCAGGTCGAGATATTCGTCTTTGGAGATCTGGAAAACGAAATCATCCTGACCTTCACCGTCCTGGCTGGCGTTGCCCTGACCGCTGCCGCCGCCACCGCCGCCCTGTGGCCGTTCGACGCGATCGTTCTGTACGAAATGATCGTTACCGGGGTGGACGCGATGGCGCGTGCCGCCGCGCCCCTGATGAAACATCGGTTCGTTGATATCGGCGTTGGGAATCGATACGGATTCGCCACTGTCTATGTCGGTGACCGAACGCTTGTTGATGGCCTCGGCGATCGACTGTTTAATTTGCGACTTGTAGCGGCGCAAAAAGCGCTGGCGATTCACCATGCTTTTGTTTTTGCCGTTCAGCCGTCGATCAATGAAATAAGCCATAGTTCCCCCAACCATTGCCAACTTTCTATGCCCTGGCGCCCGCGAACCGCAGCCCGCGGGCTTATTAAGGCATCCCTCTACGACGTCACTCGCAGCGCGTTATCAGGAGGATTTTCTGACCCGCAGATACCATTCGCACAGTAAACGCACCTGCTTACGGGTATAGCCTTTTTCCATCATGCGATCGACAAAGTCGTCGTGTTTCTTCTGCTCGTCCGTGGAGGTTTTCGCGTTAAAGGAGATGACCGGCAGCAGTTCTTCGGTATTCGAGAACATTTTCTTCTCGATAACCGTGCGCAGCTTCTCATAACTGGTCCAGTTAGGATTGCGGCCATTGTTGTTTGCCCGGGCGCGCAGCACGAAGTTGACGATTTCGTTGCGGAAATCCTTCGGATTGCTGATGCCGGCAGGTTTTTCAATTTTCTCCAGTTCGGCGTTAAGGGATTCACGGTCAAACAGCTGGCCGGTATCCGGATCGCGGTATTCCTGATCCTGAATCCAGAAGTCCGCATAGGTCACGTAGCGGTCGAAAATATTCTGACCATACTCGGAGTAGGACTCCAGATAGGCGGTCTGGATCTCTTTGCCGATAAACTCGGCGTATTTCGGGATCAGATAACCTTTCAGATGCTCCAGGTATTTTTCCGCCAGATCCTGCGGGAACTGTTCGCGTTCTATCTGCTGTTCCAGCACGTAGAACAGGTGCACCGGGTTGGCCGCCACTTCGGTATGATCGAAGTTGAACACGCGTGACAAAATTTTGAAGGCGAAGCGGGTCGACAGGCCGTTCATCCCTTCGTCCACGCCGGCATAGTCGCGGTATTCCTGATACGACTTGGCCTTCGGATCGGTATCTTTCAGGCTTTCACCGTCGTAAACGCGCATTTTTGAGTAGAGGCTGGAGTTTTCCGGCTCTTTCAGCCGCGACAGCACGGTAAAGCGCGCCAGCGTTTCTAGCGTGCCCGGCGCGCACGGCGCGTGGGTCAGTTCACTGTGATCGAGCAGTTTGTCGTAGATTTTTATCTCTTCCGACACCCGCAGGCAGTACGGCACCTTGACGATATAGACACGGTCAAGGAAGGCTTCGTTGTTTTTGTTGTTGCGGAACGTCACCCATTCCGATTCGTTGGAGTGGGCCAGAATGATGCCGTTAAACGGCAGGGCGGAGATGCCCTCGGTACCGTTATAGTTACCTTCCTGCGTGGCGGTCAGCAGCGGGTGCAGCACCTTGATCGGCGCCTTGAACATCTCGACGAACTCCATCAGCCCCTGGTTGGCCCGGCACAGGGCGCCGGAATAACCGTAGGCGTCGGGATCGTTCTGCGCGTGGTTTTCCAGTTTACGGATGTCCACTTTACCGACCAGAGCGGAAATGTCCTGGTTGTTTTCATCGCCGGGTTCAGTTTTGGCGATGGCGATCTGTTCGAGAATCGACGGACGCACTTTCACCACTTTGAACTTGGTGATGTCGCCGCCAAATTCATTGAGGCGTTTCGCCGCCCATGGCGACATAATGGTGCCCAGGTAGCGGCGCGGAATGTTGTACTCTTTTTCCAGGATGCCGGCGTCTTCCTGCGGGTTGAACAGGCACAGCGGATGATCATTGACCGGGCTGCGTTCGCCGTTGGCGCTTAGCGTATAGATAGGCACCAGCTGCATCAGTGCTTTCAGCCGTTCGGCCAGCGAGGATTTACCGCCGCCGACCGGCCCCAGCAGATACAGGATCTGTTTTTTCTCTTCCAGGCCCTGTGCGGCGTGTTTCAGGTAAGAGACGATCTGCTCGATAGCCTCCTCCATACCGTAGAACTCTTCAAAGGCCGGATAGCGCGCGATCACGCGGTTGGAGAACAGGCGCGACATGCGGGACTCAAGCGCGGTGTCGACCATGACCGGTTCACCGATAGCCATCAGCAGACGTTCCGCGGCATTGGCGTAGGCACTGCGATCTTCCCGGCAAATGGTAAGAAATTCCTGCAGTGTGAACTCTTCGTCCTTGGCAGCTTCATAGCGCTGGCGATAGTGGTCAAATATGTTCATGGCGATGCCCGTCCTTTCGTTATTAGCACAGGTTAAAGGGAGCAGGTGATAGACCCGTTGGGATTGAGACTGTGGCCGTAGCGCCGCAACTCAATAACATTGAGTACCCATTCCGGCCCCCGAAAGAAGAAGTTAAAACCTGAGTACAGCAACCCGTATGCCAACCTGTTGCGCTTATTATCGCGAGTTGCGCTGTATTGCCACTGGGCTCAGGGTAATTTCAGCTTCTGATTTAAGCTTAGTTGGCATAGCGGAAAATTTCCTGTCAGCGAAAAAGCTTTTTTTAAGTCATATCAATGACTCAGTTATTTCAGGGTCAACGGAGGGCCTTATTGGCTGCGGCCTGAGGGGGGAAACGTCATGTTTCTGACATGCCTTATACATATTTCAACATTAATGTTGCCGATCCGGCGTGATTTAACATGTAAAGATAAAGCGCGTCACTAAAATTTCACCTAGAATATGACGCTATTTTAACGGCTCCTATCCGAGCATGGCATGACAACGCAGTATCACGGATGGCCTAGGGACGTCTGTATCGGGGAGCGCGTTGCCGGGCTGGCGACGCAACGTGTTTATACAAGAACAACGAGGGGAATCGAACGGGTGAAAATTTTCAAATTCAAAACGTTGGCAATCGCCGGTGCGCTGCTTTGCGCGCAGGGTGCTCAGGCGGGAACCTGGTCGCTGGGGGCATCGGCGCTGTTGACGCCGGACCCTTACAAGGGCAACAACACCCGCCTGTATCCGGTGCCGGTGATCAACTATGACAGCGAGGATTTTTACTTCCATACGCTGACCGCCGGTTATTACCTGTGGAACGATGAGGTCAACAAACTCAGCGTGATGGCGTACTATTCACCGCTGCACTTTAAGCCCGGCGACAGCGATGACGATAGCATGAAACGGCTGGACAAACGTCGCGGCACGCTGATGGCTGGGATGGCCTATTCGCATAATGCCGAGTGGGGCACGCTGCGTGCGGCCTTCAGCGGCGATACGCTGGATAACAGCAATGGATTGGTCGGCGATCTGGCCTATCTGTACAAGTTCCAGCTGGGCGACTGGAGCCTGGCCCCGGGCGTCGGCGTGACCTGGAGCAGCAAAAACCAGAATAAATACTACTACGGCGTGAGCGACAACGAGTCGCGCCGCAGCGGCCTGAACAGCTACAAGCCAAGCGACAGCTGGGCGCCATACCTGGAGCTGACGGCGAACTATCAGATCAACAAGAGCTGGAACGCCTTCTTTATGGGACGTTACGTGCGCCTGTCTGATGAAGTTAAAGACAGCCCGATGGTGGACTCGTCTTACGACGGCATGCTGTGGAGCGGTGTCACGTACACCTTCTGACGGCGGCTGTACGCCAAGAGAAAAGGGGCGCTATCGCCCCTTTTGCTTATCTGTCGTCCGGTACGGACTTAGGCGTCTTTGCGGCAGCGGAAGGTCACCGCCAGACGGGCCGGCTGTTCGCCCTGCGCCAGCAGCGGCTTGCTGAGTCGTCCGGTTTCAACACACACCATGGTTTTGTAGCCGTCGTTGGCCATATCCGCCATGCTGCAGGAGAGTTCAGCGCCCGGATTCCAGGCGATCACATCGCTCATATAGTGGTGTTGCACTTCAATCGTGCGTTGCAGCGCCGGATCCTTGATCAGGCTGCATGTCGTCGGCTGGGTGTAAATACGGTCGGTCTGGCCGCTAAAGGTCACATCGCCGCTCTGGCGGGTTTCAGCGCCGTTTGCCACTTTATCCAGATACGTTTCTCCAAGCCCGGCAACGCTGACCCTGGCGATATCGCCGATTTGGAAATAGCTGTGCAGCGCGGCGCTGGCCTGATAGTCGCCGTGTGATTCCAGCTCGATTTCACAGCTCTCCCCCAGCTTGAAGCGGGCGATTAGCGTAAAGGCGTGCGGCCACAGCTTGCGGGTCTGTTCGTTATCCTGCAGCGTAAAAGTGAGGATGACGCCATCCTGATCTTCGTCATGCGCGGTCAGGCGCCAGGGTTGATTACGCGCAAAGCCGTGCGAAGGCTTGCCGGCCGGGCCGAACCATGGCCAGCAGATCGGTACGCCGCCGCGGATGGCGTTGCCGGCTTTAAACGGCGTGTTTTCGCTCAACCAGATGACGGGCCGTTCGCCGCTCGGCTGCCAGCCGATCAGATGCGCGCCTTGCAGCGTTACCGCCGCGCGAACTTTGGGGTGAGACACCACCACGACGCTTAACTCGTCCAGCTGTCGTTGGCTGATATACGGAGAAATCTGTTTGCTAATGGGCAGGGTGAAAACTTTTTCGTTCATCGAGTCACCTTATCTATCGCCATATACTCTTGCTGAGCAGGGGAGAAAAACCAATAAAAAAGGGCGACATTAATGTCGCCCTCGTCAATCAGCTGTACATCACGCCATTATTTGGAGATGTGAGCGATCAGATCCAGTACTTTGTTGGAGTAGCCAGTTTCGTTGTCGTACCAGGAAACCAGTTTCACAAAGTTGTCGTTCAGCGCGATACCTGCTTTGGCATCGAATACGGAAGTCAGCACTTCACCGTTGAAGTCGGTAGAAACCACGTCGTCTTCGGTGTAGCCCAGAACGCCTTTCAGCTCGCCTTCAGCGGCTTCTTTGATGGCTTTCTTGATGTCTTCGTAAGTGGCAGATTTTTCCAGACGCACGGTCAGGTCAACCACAGATACGTTTGGAGTCGGAACGCGGAACGCCATACCGGTCAGTTTGCCTTTCAGTTCAGGCAGAACAACGCCTACCGCTTTTGCTGCGCCGGTAGAAGAAGGGATGATGTTCTGGGATGCGCCGCGGCCGCCGCGCCAGTCTTTGTGAGACGGGCCATCAACGGTTTTCTGCGTTGCGGTCGTAGCGTGAACGGTGGTCATCAGGCCTTCAACGATGCCGAACTTGTCGTTGATGACTTTAGCCAGCGGAGCCAGGCAGTTAGTGGTGCAAGATGCGTTGGAAACGATATCCTGGCCAGCGTATTTTTCAAAGTTGGCGCCGCGTACGAACATTGGGGTCGCATCTTTGGAAGGGCCGGTCAGCACAACTTTCTTCGCGCCTGCGGTGATGTGTTTACGTGCGGTTTCGTCGGTCAGGAAGATACCGGTTGCTTCAGCAACAACGTCAACACCCACTTCGTTCCACTTCAGGTTAGCCGGGTCTTTCTCTGCGGTAACACGGATAGTTTTGCCGTTAACAACCAGGTGGCCGTCTTTAACTTCTACCGTACCGTTGAAACGGCCGTGGGTAGAGTCATACTTCAGCATGTAAGCCATGTACTCCGCGTCCAACAGATCGTTGATTGCAACGATTTCGATGTCGGAACGTTCCTGAGCAGCACGGAAAACAATGCGGCCGATACGGCCAAAACCGTTGATACCTACTTTGATAGTCATATATTCCACCAGCTATTTGTTAGTGAATAAAAGGTTGGTTGTAAAATTACAAAAACCTTACCCAGCGTCAAGCGGAATCGTGTCAATTCTTGCGGCAAGTCAAAGCTGAGAGCTGAGTTTGCACGCTTATTGTACATTCCGTTTGCGTTCGGCCTCATTGGGAAAATGGGGGCAAACCGCCGAGTTTAAAGAGCGCTTGGGTCAGATATGTGATCGCCATCACATAACGCCCCGGCGTGGACTTTATGCGCTACAGTTTAGGCTAAAAAGGCCTGCAGCGCTGTTAATTTTTTGTTATCATTAATCATTGTTTTCGTTGACATTATCCATATTTCGGGAATCGCATCTATGAGCAAAGATCACGCCCCCCACACCCCGGTCACGGAACTGAATGAAATACAACGTTATGTGACCCAGGAACACGGTACGGAAGCGCCGTATTCCGGCAAATTGCTGCAGAACAAACGCGATGGTCTCTACCATTGCCTCTGCTGTAATGCGCCGCTGTTTTATTCCGAAAGCAAGTATGACTCCGGCTGCGGCTGGCCAAGTTTCTATGAGCCGGTGTCCGACGATGCCATCCGCTATCTTGATGATAATTCACATAATATGCAGCGAGTTGAGATTCGCTGCGGTAACTGTGATGCGCACCTGGGCCACGTGTTCCCCGACGGCCCGCAGCCGACCGGCGAGCGTTATTGCGTTAACTCCGCCTCGCTGAGTTTTACCGACGCCGCCAACGGCGAGAAGACGGCAGGCTGAGCGAATTTTTTAGAAAAATCGATTCAGCTATTATTCAACGGCAGTAGGAATAAGTGAAGGACGGCCCTGATGGACGTGAAGGATTTGGTTGCGGCGATGACGCCGGAGATTTACCAGCGCCTGGCGCAGGCGGTTGAGCTGGGTAAATGGCCGGACGGCGTGGCGCTGACGCCGGAACAGAAAGAAAACAGCCTGCAGGCGGTGATGCTGTGGCAGGCAATGCATAACCACGATCCGCAACATATGAGCATCGGCACCGACGGCCAGATCGTGATGAAGAGCAAGCAAGAGTTGAAGCAGCAGTTCGCCGCAGAGCCGCTGATTAAGCTGAAACCGCAGTAAGCGGCGGGCAGGGCGCAGTGT
This sequence comes from Serratia sp. JUb9, assembly GCF_014298095.1. Classification (NCBI taxonomy): domain Bacteria; kingdom Pseudomonadati; phylum Pseudomonadota; class Gammaproteobacteria; order Enterobacterales; family Yersiniaceae; genus Serratia; species Serratia sp. JUb9. The sequence continues at coordinate 2,310,309 of NZ_CP060416.1, forward strand.
GCAAACGGGCGATGTCAGATCGCCCGTTTGTCGTTTAGCGCTGCAGAAATTGTGACAAGGTCACTAATTGCGCGCCGGCCTGCTGCATTGCCTGCAGCGCCCGATCGCTGTCATCGGGCTGCAGGTTAACGCCGCGGCAGCCGTCGCTAATGACCTGAACGGCGTAACCCAGCTGCAGGGCGTCCAGCACGCTGAACTTTACGCAGTAGTCGGTTGCCAGCCCCATGATCGTCAGCGTGCTGACGTTGCGTTGTTGCAGCCAATCATCCAGCGCGGTTTTTGCTCGGTGGCCGTTATCAAAAAACGCGCTGTAGCTGTCGATGGCCGGATCCTGTCCCTTGCGAAATACCGCATCGATTTGCCGCTGCTGCAGGCGCGGATGAAACTCGGCGCCGGCGCTTTCCTGGACGCAGTGAACCGGCCACCAGACCTGCGGCAATCCTTCCAGCTCACCCAATTCGCCGACCAGCCCTGATGAATTAACGGCAAAACTGCGATGCTGCATCGGATGCCAGTCCTGACTGGCAACCACCCAGTCGCCGCGGTCGTGGCTGGCGGCGATCGCCTGGTTGGCCACTGCGATGACGGCATCGCCATCTGTGACCGCCAATGCGCCGCCGGGGCAGAAGTCGTTTTGCAAATCAATCAATAACAGGGCGCTGTTCATCGTCTCTCCCGGTATTTTAGCCCGCGGCGCTCAGTTCGCCGCGCAAGTCTTGCTGCATCTGCTGGCGGATCTCGGCGGGCGTCAGCGGCAGGCTCAGCAGATAGTGCAGTTTCGTCAGCGCGGCTTCGACGGTCATATCAAAACCGCTGATGACGCCGGCATGCGCCAGCGCGTTGCCGGTGGCGTAGCCGCCCATATTTACCCGGCCGGACATGCACTGGGTGAGGTTGACCACCACGATGCCACGTTCGGACGCGGCGCGCAGTTCATCGACCAGTTCAGCTTTTTGCGGCGCGTTGCCAACGCCGTAGGAGCGTAAAATCAGCGCCTTGACCGGCTGCAGCAGGAAATTACGCACCACCGCGCCGGAGATGCCAGGGTAAATGGTCACCACGCCGATCGGCTGCGGCGTAATATTGTGCACCTTCAGCTCACCATGACAGGCCGGCGACGCGATGCCGCTTTGACGGCGGATGTGGATACCGGCTTCCAGCAGCGGCGGCAGGTTGGGCGAGGCGAAGGCGTCAAAGCCGTCGGCATGCGCCTTGGTGGTGCGGTTGCCGCGGAACAGCTTATTGTTGAAGAACAGGCTGACTTCGTTCACCGGGTGGTTAGCGGCCAGATACAGCGCGTTCAGCAGGTTGGTTTGCCCGTCGGAGCGCAGTTCCGCCAGTGGAATTTGTGACCCTGTCACTATTACCGGCTTATCCAGATTCTCCAGCATAAAGGAGAGCGCGGAAGCGGTGAACGCCATGGTGTCGGTGCCATGCAGGATCACAAAACCGTCGTAACGGTGATAGTTATCTTTAATATCGTCGGCGATATGCTGCCAGTCTTCCGGGGTCATATCGGAGGAATCGATCAGGGGCGCATATTCATGAATGGTGAAGTCAGGCATTTCCGGGCGATGGAACTCTGGCATCAGCGCCAGCTGGCGCTGTAAGTGGCCAGAGGCGGGGATATAGCCCTGTTCGGAACGCTGCATACCGATGGTGCCGCCGGTATAGGCGACGTAAATGGATTTTTTTTGCATGGCAGGGAATCGGTAGAGAATAAGATGGGCTGAATTATAGGACGATAAATCCAGAAAAAAAGCCCGGCGTTGCGCCGGGCCGAAGATTAATGACTTAGCGCACCTCGCCGCAGGTCAGACAAATGGCGTAGCGGTTCTGCGGATCGTTCATGTTATTAAACAATCCCGGCTGCTCTTTCATCGCCATCGCCACCGAAGCCAACGGTGCCGGCAGCATGGATTGGATGGCGGCAGGCAGCATAGCGTGGATGGAGACGCCAAACTGGCTGAGCACCATATCCGCCATGCTCGGTGAGTCAACAAACCAGTTCAGCTGCCACTGCTTCAGTTTGGCCAGCTCGGCGGCTTTCTTCACCGCGTCATCGAAATCACCCAATTGATCGACCAGACCGTTGGTTTTGGCGTCGCTGCCGGTCCAGACGTGGCCCTGCGCAATTTTATCCACCTGTTCCGGCGTCATTTTGCGCGAGTCCGCCACCAGGCCGATAAAGCGCTTGTAGCCGTTCTCAATGTTGAGCTGCATCATCTGCGCAAACTCCGGCGGCAGCGCTTTGGTTACCGCCAGATCGGCCAGCGGTGAGGTCGCCACGCCATCGGTGTGCACGCCGATGCTGCCCAGCGTGTCCTGATAGGTATTGATCACGCCGAAGATGCCGATCGAGCCGGTCAGGGTGCTTGGGCTGGCGATAATGTAATTCGCCGGCGTAGAGATCCAGTAACCGCCGGAGGCCGCCATGCCGCCCATTGAGACCACCACCGGTTTGCCGGCGGCGCGGGCGGCCGCCAGTTCGGAACGGATCACCTCGGAAGCGCTGACGCTGCCGCCCGGGCTGTTAACCCGCAGTACGATGGCTTTTACTTTCGGGTCCAGACGCGCCTGGCGCAGTTCCGCAGCGGTGGTGTCGCCGCCGACCGTGCCCGGCGTCTGCTGGCCGTCCATAATGGCGCCATTGGCGAACACGACGGCGATCTGGCCGCCTTGCTCCGGCGTTGGCGCCGGCTGGTAGTCGTAAATGCTGATGGCGTTAAAATCGTTGGTCTGTTTATTCCAGCCAAAGGCCTTGACCAGCTTATTTTCCATTACTGTGCGTGAAGCCAGCTCATCCACCAGTTTGTTGTCGAGCGCATACTTGGCGGTGTCGCCCTGGGCGGCCTGCAAACCGCTGAGAACGCCGGCAGCGCCGGGGAACAGCTGCTGCGGCGTAATTTGGCGGTTGGCTGCCACGGTGTCCAGGTAGTTCTGCCACAGGTTGCCTATCCAGCGGCTGTCCGCTTCGCGCGCGGCCGGCGACATGTCGTCGCGCAGCAGCGGCTCAACCGCCGATTTATAGGTGCCGACGCGGAAGATATTGGTGCTGACCTTCAGTTTGTCGAGCAGGGTCTTGTAATACAGGTTGTTGGTGGCGAAACCGTGCAGGTCGACGTTGCCCTGCGGCGACAGGTAAATCTTGTTGGCGTAGCTGGCCAGATAGTACTGCGTCTGGTTATAGCTATCGCCAATGGCGTAGATCGGTTTGCCGCTGTCGCGGAACTCCCGTAGCGCTTTGCCGATATATTGCAGCGATGGCTGATCGGCACCGGCAAAATCATTCAGCTGCAGTACCAACCCGGTAATGTTTTTATCGTCCTTGGCCTTGCGGATGCTGTCGACCAGATCGAACAGAGAGTTCTCCTGCAGCTCGCTGGCGGAGGCGCCGAGGAATTCGCGGCTGCGTTGCAGGAGACGGTTTTTCATGCTGGGCTGATCGACCACCACGCCGCTCAGGTTGACCAACAGTGCGCCACGGGTGCTTTCAGCCGGCGGGGTGCTCTGGAAGGCAAAATAGATGCCGACGCCGATCAAAATCAGCACGATTAAAAACAGGTTGAGAATAAACTCTCTGACAAAATTCAGCAGACGCCATGTCCACCTGAACGTTCCGGCAATGATACGCCACAAAGTATGCATGTTTTCTCCAAACATGGGCTGAGGATGTCCCGTTATCCTAATGAGCGGCCAGCCAAATGTCAGCTTTAAATCACTGTCGACAGCCGTTATTGTCAATGCTGTAACTTGCTGTTTAGCTGTGCTACCGTGATGAAAATGAAAATTGTTATCAGGAGTTTGTGATGGATGCGCTGGATCTGTTGTTGAACCGCCGTTCGGCCGCTCGCTTGGCGGCCCCTGCGCCGAGTGGTGAAGTACGGCAAAATATTATCAATGCCGGTTTACGCGCGCCCGACCACGGCGCGCTGCAGCCTTGGCGTTTCGTGCTGATTGAAGAGCAGGGGCTCGAGCGTTTCAGCCAGCTGTTGCAGACGGCCGCCAGACAGGATGGGTTGGACGATGCGGCGATTGACAAGGCCAGACAGGCGCCGTTCCGCGCGCCGCTGATTATTACCGTGATCGCCCATTGCAGCGACAACCCCAAGGTACCGCAATGGGAGCAGGTGGTGTCCGCCGGCTGCGCAGTGCAGGCGATGCAGATGGCCGCGCTGGCGCAAGGATTTAACGGTATCTGGCGCACCGGCGCCTGGACCGCGCATGCGCAGGTGCGTGAAGCGTTCGGCTGCCGTGAGCAGGACGAAATCGTCGGTTTCCTGTATCTGGGCACGCCGCAGCTGAAGGCGGCCAGCAAAGTTGTCGCGCCGGATAGCGCGCCGTTCGTCAGCTACTTCTAAATTTTTCCGGGCGAGACGCAAAAAACGCGCAATACCCTGTGTTTTTGTACTGTTTATGAGCAGGTCGACGCATTATCGTCGGCTTGCTCTTATCAATCCCTCCGGCAAGCGCTACCCTATATTCCAATTGATTGAAGTTGTACCCAGGTGGCATATCAATGCGCCTTCAGCCGGGTGATGCACCGGGCTGGCATCGCGGCATATATGTTATCTTGAAGGCTGTTAACCGAAGGAAGTGGACTATGACATCGCCAACCATCCGCCTGACCCAGTACAGCCACGGTGCTGGCTGCGGCTGCAAGATTTCTCCGCAAGTACTCGAAACTATTCTGCACAGCGAACAGGCCAAATTCGTCGATCCGCGTTTGCTGGTGGGTAATGAAACCCGCGATGATGCGGCGGTTTACGATATCGGCAACGGCACCGGCGTGATCAGCACGACTGATTTCTTTATGCCGATCGTCGACGATCCATTTGATTTCGGCCGTATCGCCGCGGCCAACGCCATCAGCGACGTGTATGCCATGGGCGGCAAACCGATCATGGCGATTGCCATTCTTGGCTGGCCGGTGGACAAACTGCCGCCAGAAGTGGCGCAGCAGGTGATCGACGGCGGACGTTATGCCTGCCGGCAGGCGGGGATTGCGCTGGCCGGCGGCCACTCCATCGATGCGCCAGAGCCGATCTTTGGCCTGGCGGTCACCGGCATCGTCAGCACCGAACGGGTGAAAAAGAACAGCGCTGCGCAGGCCGGCGCCAGATTATTCCTGACCAAACCGCTGGGGATCGGCGTGCTCACCACCGCCGAGAAGAAAAGCCAGCTGCGGCCAGAACACGCTGGGCTGGCGACCGAGGTGATGTGCCGGCTGAACCTGCCGGGCGCTGAATTTGCCGAGGTCGACGGCGTGAGTGCGATGACTGATGTGACCGGCTTTGGCCTGTTGGGCCACCTGAGCGAAATGTGTCAGGGCTCCGGGCTACAGGCGACGCTCTGGTTTGACCGGGTGCCGAAGCTGCCGGACGTTGAACGCTATATCACCGAAGGCTGCGTACCGGGCGGCACCGGCCGTAACTTTGACAGTTACGGCCACCTGATAGGCCCGATGAGCGACGTACAGCGTCAGCTGCTGTGCGATCCGCAGACCTCAGGCGGACTGCTGCTGGCGGTGATGCCGGAGGGCGAAGCGCAGGTGCAGGCGATTGCCGCGCGCCACGATCTGCGGTTGGAAGCGGTTGGCGAACTGCACGACGCGGTGGCCGGTAAACCGATGATCGAGGTTCAGTAGCGGTGACGGTACAAAGCAGGGCGGATTGCAACGACTACCGCCAGATTTTCCTGCAGGATGTGCCGCTGATTGACGTGCGCGCACCGGTTGAATTCAGCGCCGGCGCGTTCCCGCAGGCGGTGAATTTGCCTTTGATGAATGACCGGGAACGGCAGGCTGTGGGCACCTGTTATAAGCAGCATGGCCAGCAGCAGGCGATTGCCTTGGGCCATAGCCTGGTGAACGGCGTACTCCGCCAGGCGCGAACCGAAGCCTGGCTGGCCGCCTGTGCTGAACGGCCGGCGGGTTATATTTACTGCTTCCGCGGCGGGTTGCGCTCACAGTTGGTGCAGCAATGGCTGCACGAAGCGGGCGTCGACTACCCGCGCATTGTCGGCGGCTATAAGGCGTTACGCCACTATCTGCTGAATATCCTCGAATACAGCGCCGAGCTGCCGATGGTGATCGTCGGCGGCAATACCGGCAGCGGCAAAACCCTGATGGTGAACGAGCTGTCGACCGGTATCGATCTGGAAGGGTTGGCGCGCCATCGCGGGTCATCATTTGGCCGCACGCTGGCCGGGCAAAGTGCACAGATCGATTTTGAGAATCGTCTGGCTGTGTTATTACTGAAAAAACAGCATGGTGGCTGCCGTCAGTGGGTGCTGGAAGATGAGAGCCGCCTGATTGGCGCCAACAGCATACCGCTGCCGATGTTCAATCGTATGCAGCAGGCGCCGGTCGTGGTGATTGACGACCCGTTCGACGTGCGTCTGGCGCGTCTGCAGGCGGAGTATATTGACGATATGCGCCAGGCATTTACCCAGGCCTACGGCGAACAGGACGGCTGGCAGCGCTACGGCGAATATCTCCACCACGGGCTGTTCGCCATTCGGCGTCGTTTAGGCATGGAGCGCTACCAGTTGCTGACGCAGAGGCTGGAATGGGCGCTGCAGTTCCAGCTAGCCAGCGGCAGCAGTAACGCCCACCAGGAGTGGCTGGTGCCGTTGCTGCAGTACTATTACGACCCGATGTACCGTTTCCAGTTGGAAAAGAAAGCCCGGCGGATTGTGTTCCGCGGCAACTATGCTGAAGTAAGAGAATTCCTGATGACGTATAGCCAGAAAAACGGTGAATAATGCGACTGTTTATAGCCGAGAAACCGAGTTTGGCGCGCGCCATTGCTGATGTGTTACCCAAACCCCACCGCCGCGGCGATGGTTTTATCGCCTGTGGCAAGAATGATGTGGTCACCTGGTGCGTCGGCCACCTGTTGGAACAGGCCCAGCCTGATGCCTACGACAGCCGCTTTGCGCGCTGGTCGCTGGCAGATTTGCCGATCATTCCCGAAAAATGGCAGCTGCAGCCGCGCCCGTCGGTCAGCAAACAGTTGAATGCGATTAAAAAGCTGCTGCTGGAGGCGGATGAAGTAGTACACGCCGGCGACCCGGATCGCGAAGGGCAATTGCTGGTGGACGAGGTGCTGGATTATCTGGCGCTGACGCCGGAAAAGCGTCAGGCGGTGCGCCGCTGCCTGATTAACGATCTTAACCCGCAGGCGGTTGAGCGGGCGGTTGAGCGTCTGCGCGATAACCGGGACTTTATCCCGCTGTGCGTGTCGGCGCTGGCGCGTTCACGCGCCGACTGGCTGTATGGCATCAATATGACCCGCGCCTATACGCTGCTGGGGCGTAATGCCGGCTACGACGGCGTGCTGTCGGTAGGCAGGGTGCAGACACCGGTACTGGGGCTGGTGGTACGCCGTGACGAAGATATTGAAAACTTTGTACCGAAAGACTTCTTCGACGTAAAAGCACATATTGTCACGCCGCAGGAAGCGCGTTTTGTCGCCCTGTGGCAGCCGAGCGAATCCTGTGAGCCATACCAGGATGAAGAGGGGCGCTTACTGCACCGTCCGCTGGCCGATCACGTGGTGAAGCGCATTGAAGGACAGCCGGCGCTGGTTACCGCTTATAACGATAAGCGTGAGTCCGATATCGCACCGCTGCCGTTTTCGCTTTCTACCCTGCAGATTGAAGCAGCGAAGCGTTTTGGCCTCAGCGCCCAGCAGGTACTGGACGTTTGCCAACGCTTGTATGAAACCCACAAACTGATCACTTATCCCCGCTCCGACTGCCGCTACCTGCCGGAGGAGCATTTTGCCGGCCGCCATGCGGTGTTGAACGCCATCAGCGTTCACCAGCCGGATCTCTACCCTCAGGAGGTGATCGACAGCGAACGCCGCAACCGCTGCTGGGATGATAAAAAAGTCGATGCGCACCACGCGATTATTCCTACCGCGCGCGCCAGTAAGGCCAACCTCAGCACTGACGAGCTGAAAGTGTACGGGCTGGTGGCACGACAGTATCTGCTGCAGTTCTGTCCGGATGCGGTATTCCGTAAATGCGTGATCGAACTGGACATTGCCGGCGGCAAGTTTGTTGCTAAGGCGCGTTTTCTGGCCGAGGCCGGCTGGCGTACCCTGTTAGGCAGTAAAGAGCAGGATGAGGAGAACGAGGGCGCGCCGCTGCCGGTGGTTGCCAAAGGTGATGAACTGCTGTGTGAACGCGGCGAAGTGGTGGAGCGGCAGACCCAGCCGCCGCGGCCATTTACCGACGCCAGCCTGTTATCGGCGATGACCGGCATCGCGCGTTTTGTACAGGATAAAGCGTTAAAGAAAATCCTGCGGGCGACCGATGGTTTAGGTACTGAAGCCACGCGTGCGGGTATTATCGAACTGCTGTTCAAGCGCTCGTTTCTGTATAAAAAGGGGCGTTATATCCATTCGACGGAAACCGGGTGGGCGTTGATTCACTCTTTACCGGAGCTGGCGGCGAGGCCGGATATGACCGCGCACTGGGAGGCAACCCTGACGCAGATTAGTGAGAAATCCTGTCGCTACCAGGATTTTATGCAGCCGCTGGAGGGAACCTTGCAGGAGCTGATTTATCAGGCTAAACAGAGCAGAGCCAGCCTGGCGTTTCGCGGGTTGCCGCCGCCGGCCAGCGCCGGTGGTAAAAAACGCAAAAAAAGCGCCGCCAAGGCGCGGGGGAAAAGCGAATGAATTACCCGATGCCGTTGGCGATCGCCGTCGCTGGCATGCTGTTTTCCTCAATGGCCGGGGCACATCGCGGCGACGTAGACGTGGTGCTGCCGGTCGCGCCGGAGATCTGGGGCGCAGCGAAGAGTACGGCGGCACCTGCGCCATGCCTGCGCTGCTGTATATATCAAGATCAGAACTATTCGGAAGGGGCGCTGCTGAAGGTTGAGGGTGAGTTATTGCAGTGTCAGCGTGATAAAACACAGGTAGGCACCCATTCGTTGATTTGGGTGCGCCTGAGCAGGTGACGGTGTCACGAATGATGTGGCGTTTCGCCGCGCAGATAGTCAGCCAGCAGCGGAATGTCCGCCGGCGCCAGCGGGTAGGCGCCGGCCCGTTGCGGCTCTACCCAAACCAGCGCTGAATGACAGCGCTGCTGCAATTCGCCGCTGAACGCACCAACCCGCCAGGCATGCAGACGAATAAGGCGTTCACCCGCCTGCCAGCTATTGCTGGCGACATAGTCGCCGATAACCGCCTCAATGCCCAGTTCTTCCGCCAGCTCTCTGGCTAACGCCTGCGGCTGGCTCTCGCCGGCCTCGACCTTTCCGCCGGGAAACTCCCATAAGCCGGCCTGATCGCTTTGCGCATCGCGTTGTGCCAACAGAATTTTGCCGTCGCGTTCAATAATGGCCGCAACCACGTCTATGGTTTTCATACTTTTTTTGAATAAGACCCCGGCAAAGTTACCGGGGTGGGATGATTACAGCGAGAACTCGGCCCATACGGGCGCGTGGTCGGATGGTTTTTCCATACCGCGGATCTGATAATCGATGCCGGTAGCCACGCACTGTGCCGCCAGCGGCGTGCTGGCTAACAGCAGATCGATGCGCAGGCCGCGGTTGTCATCGAAACCTTTGGAGCGATAGTCGAACCAGGAAAACTCATCGTTGCGCTCCGGATTGGCATGGCGGTAGGTATCAACCAGGCCCCAGTTCAACAGACGCGCCATCCACTCGCGTTCTTCCGGCAGGAAGGAGCATTTGCCGGTGCGCAGCCAACGTTTACGGTTCTCTTCGCCGATACCGATGTCGTAATCGCTTGGGCTGATATTCATATCGCCCATAATCAGTACCGGGTTTTCTACCGACAGCTGCTGTTCAAGATAGTCTTGCAGATCTTGATAGAAGCGGGTTTTTGCCGGGAATTTTACCGGATGGTCGCGGCTTTCGCCCTGCGGGAAGTAGCCGTTAATCACCGTCAGCGTGCCCTGCGGCGTGGCCAGATCGGCCATGATAATGCGGCGCTGCGCATCCTCTTCATCGGTCGGGAAACCGCGACGTACGGCGATAGGCGCCTCTTTGGTCAGCAGGGCGACGCCGTAGTGGCCTTTCTGACCGTGGTAGAACACGTGGTAGCCGTGTTTGCTGACTTCTTCCAGCGGAAACATGTCATCGTGAACTTTGGTTTCCTGCAGGCCGATCACGTCGGGCTGGTGCTGTTCGATAATTGCGGCCAACTGATGGGGACGCGCGCGCAGTCCATTGATATTAAAAGAGACAAACTTCATGAGCGGTGCCGTTTTCACGAGAAAAATGTGTTGTGATAGTAGCAGAGTTTGGCGCTAAATGTAACGTAAGCCAGCGACCGCCGCCGCTGGCCGTCGACCATTATTTTGCCCAGCGATCGTAATTTTTCGGTTGGTAGTCATCGAACTGCTGCAGCAATGTAGACGCTGAGTCGCTGGTATGCAGGGTGCCGAGATAGTCATGGCGCATAAAGCCCTGATCGGCAACGTGCTGCAGGAAGTGATTTAAAGGGCGGTAGAAGCCATTGATATCCAGCAGCCCGACGGGTTTATTGTGATAGCCGATTTGGCCCCAGGTCCAGATTTCGAACAGTTCTTCCAACGTGCCGATGCCGCCCGGCAGGGCGATAAACGCGTCCGCCTGTGCGGCCATGCGCGCCTTACGGGTATGCATATCGGGCACCACTTCCAGGCTGGTCAGGCCGCGATGCGCGGTTTCCGCTTCGACCAAACGCTCAGGGATAATGCCAATGGCTTCTCCTCCCGCCTCCAGTACCGCATCCGCGACAATGCCCATCAAGCCTTTCTTGCCGCCACCATAGATTAAACGTCGTCCCTGAGTGGCTAAAGCGTGTCCGAGCTTGCGGGCGTGCTCGGCATAATCGGGGTTAACGCCTTCACTGGCGCCGCAAAAAACGCAAATATTATGACGCATGCACTTTTCCTTTCCTTACTGCGTAAAAGAAGCATGTGGTATAGCTAATTGCGCCGGGGAGTTCAAGTTTGGGCGTAGGAAAGTGGTCAGGATATTGCCGTTTCGCGATGTTTGGCACGCAAAACAGCGCGCGTCGCGAACCTTGCCGAAGCTTCTCATCCTTCCCCAGTGCGGAGAATTATGTGGCTTTTGAGACGCTGGTATGCGTTAGGAGCTTTGAAGAGATGGTGGTGGGGGAAGGATTATTCGTCGCTACGCTCCTCACCCTTCGGGCCGCGCTGAAGCGCGTTGTTTCGCTACGCTCAACTCGAACCTTATCGAAGCTTCTCATCCTCCCCCTGTGTGGAGAATTATGTGGCTTTTGAGACGCTGGTATGCGTTGAGAGCTTTGAAGAGATGGTGGTGGGGGAAGGATTCGAACCTTCGAAGTCTGTGACGGCAGATTTACAGTCTGCTCCCTTTGGCCGCTCGGGAACCCCACCATGATATTCATGGATTTACAAATTGTAGACGCAAACATAGAAGGTGTAACGCACATGAGTGCACTGCATCATAATGCTTGCTAAGCATCCTCTTGAAAAGAGGAAGATGGTGGTGGGGGAAGGATTCGAACCTTCGAAGTCTGTGACGGCAGATTTACAGTCTGCTCCCTTTGGCCGCTCGGGAACCCCACCACGAAATTCGTGGATTTTACGAATTTTAAACTACCAGGAAGCTGACCGGCTTCCCTTGCTACCTTGGCTGCGTAAGCGCTGTCTCGGTAAGCGGGGCGCATCATATCAAATGAAGCGCCGGTGTAAAGCATTGAAATGCAGAAAATGAATTGTTTGCCGTTTTTTTATTCTTGGCGCTGCATCTGTGAACAGAGTGCGATGTTTTTATGCAATCTCCCGCCGCCGACCAAGCGGCAGGAGATGGCGGGGTAACGATTACAGAATAACGGTTCGGTTGCCGTAGACGAACACCCGCTGCGCCAGCACGTGATACAGCGCGCGGCTGAGAACGTTTTTCTCTACGTCGCGCCCGGCACGCATCATGTCTTCGGCAGAATAGGTGTGGTCGACGTGGATCACGTCCTGCATGATGATTGGGCCTTCATCCAGATTATCGTTCACATAGTGTGCCGTGGCGCCGATGATTTTAACCCCGCGCTCGTAGGCCTGGTGATAAGGGCGCGCGCCGATAAACGCCGGCAGGAACGAATGGTGGATATTTATGACCTGATTAGGGTAATGCTGGACGAATGCCGGCGTCAGCACGCGCATATATTTGGCCAGCACCACGTAGTCGGGCTGATATTGATCGATCTGGGCGATCATCTGCTGGTCATGCTGCTCGCGCGTCAACCCCTCATGACTTACCAGATGGAAAGGAATGTCGAAGCGCTCCACCAGCGTTTGCAGGGTATCGTGATTGCCGATCACCGCAGCGATTTCAACATCCAGGCCGCCGTAGGCGCTTTTCATCAGCAAATCGCCCAGACAGTGGGCTTCTTTGGTGACCAGCACCACGATGCGGCGGCGTCCTGCGCTGTGCAATTCGCGCGCTGAGCCTTCCGGCAGTGCGTCGTCCAGGTCGGCCAGCAGCGTGCTGTCGTTGAAGATGCCTTCCAGTTCGGTGCGCATAAAGAAACGCCCGGTGCGATGGTCGACGAACTCATTGTTTTGCACAATATTGAGCTGATGCTTGTAGCAAATATTGGTGATCTTGGCGATCAGCCCTTTCGAGTCAGGGCAGATAGTGCGTAATACTTTACGTTGTATATTTTGGTGTGGCATGGATGAGGATCCTGTCTGATACTGAAGCGCCGGTCATTGCCGGCGTCAGCGTACTTTTCACCGCGAACTTAACGCCCGCAGCATTTTTTATATTTTTTCCCCGAGCCGCAGGGGCAAGGGTCGTTTCGTCCCGGTTGCGGCCGGGTGCCGTCGATATAGTACCAGCGTTGCTCCTGGCGAAGGAAGCGGGAGCGTTCATGCATGGCCTGAGGGCTGGCATGGTCGCCGTCGGTAAAGCGGGCTATAAACTCGACGAAGCCTTCATCGTCGTCTCGGCCGTTTTGTTCCGCCACAATCGTTAGGCCCAGCCAGCGGGTGGTTTGAAAACTTTCGACGATGGCGTCGCGCCACTGTGCGGCGTTGCAATCCGGATGCCAGCTGGCGATCAGGTAATCGACCTGCTGCTTGACATAGGCCGTATAGCGCGAGCGCATCAGCTTGCCTGGCGTTGGTGCGGTTGCAACGCCGCTGATATAAGGCTCACAGCAGGCGTTGTACCCGGCGCCGCTGCCGCAGGGGCATAATTCAGACAAAATAACTCCTAAAACCTGCGGCCATTGTCGATACTGGCCGATATTCAGACACATTGAGCGCATATGTTACCTAACAATATTTATTGGTGACAATGTACCCTTTAAGGCAATGTGCAAAACAATTTCACCGGCAGAAGGCGGACGATCATGCGACAAATCAAAATTGGGCTGGCGTTAGGGGCGGGATCGGCCAAAGGATGGGCGCATATCGGCGTCATCAATGCCCTGAAGAAAATGGGGATCGAGCCTGATATTGTCGCCGGTTGTTCCGTCGGTTCGCTGGTGGGTGCGGCTTATGCCTGTCACCGGCTGCCGGCGATGGAGAAATGGGTGCGCTCATTCAGCTACTGGGACGTGATTCGTCTGATGGATCTGTCCTGGCGGCGCGGCGGCCTGCTGCGCGGTGAACGGGTCTTTAATGCGGTGGGGCAACTGCTGAATATTAACGACATTGAACAGTGTGCGCTGAAATTTGGCGCGGTGGCCACTAACCTCAGCACCGGCCGCGAATTATGGTTAACCCGGGGGGATATTCATCAGGCCGTGCGGGCGTCGTGCAGTATGCCGGGGTTGCTGTCGCCGGTTTGGTTCGACGGTTACTGGCTGGTGGACGGCGCGGTGGTGAACCCGGTGCCTATTTCGTTGACCCGTGCGCTGGGGGCGGATATCGTCATCGCGGTTGATTTGCAGCATGATGCGCATCTAATGCAGCAGGATCTGTTTTCGGTACGCAGCGAAGCGGAGGAGCCGGTGGCGATGGCGGATAACTGGCGCGGACGGTTGCGTGAGCGTATCGGTAAAATGCGCATCAAAAAAACCAACTTTACGCCGACCGCGATGGAAATCATGAGCACATCGATTCAAGTGTTAGAGAATCGTCTGAAACGAAACCGTATGGCGGGCGATCCGCCGGATGTCCTGATCCAACCTTACTGTCCGCAAATATCCACGCTGGATTTTCATCGGGCGGAGGAAGCTATCGCCGCGGGAAGCCTGGCGGTGGAAAAACAGCTTGAGCAGCTGTTGCCGTTGATAAAACAAAAATAGTTACCGCGATTCACGGCAAAACGCAACGTCAGGCTGATTTCCGGCAGGCGCAAGTGGCCATTTTGAGCCACTATTACAACATGAAAAGGGAAGAGGCTCGGCTAATGGCACTACCACTGACAGGCAAGCGCATTTTGATTGTTGAAGACGAACAGGTCTTTCGTTCGGTGCTTGTCGGCTATCTGAAATCGTTGGGCGCGCAATCGCATGAGGCCAGTAATGGGTTACAGGCGCTGAGTGCCGTTGAGGATGTGCAGCCCGATCTGATTCTGTGCGATCTGGCGATGCCGGAAATGGGCGGGATCGAGTTTGTTGAGCATCTGCGTCTGCAAGGGGACAAGATCCCGATTCTGGTGATTTCGGCCACCGATAAAATGGCGGATATCGCTAAAGTGCTGCGTCTGGGCGTCCAGGATGTACTACTGAAGCCGTTAACCGATCTTAATCGCCTGCGCGAAGCGGTGCTGGCCTGCCTATACCCCAATATGTTCACCTCACCGGCGTTAGAGGAAGCCGACCTGCTGCAGGACTGGGATGCGCTGAGTAAGAACCCTTCCGAGGCGGCGCGTTTGCTGAAGCAGCTGCAGCCGCCGGTTCAACAGACGATTGCCCATTGTCGTATAAATTACCGTCAGTTGACCACCGGTGAGAATCCCGGCCTGGTATTGGATATCGCGGCGCTGTCAGAGAACGATTTGGCGTTTTATTGTCTGGATGTCACTCGCGCCGGTGATAATGGCGTGCTGGCCGCGTTATTATTGCGCGCTTTATTTAATGGCTTGTTACAAGATCATTTAGCTAATCAGCGTCACCGTCTGCCGCAAATGTCAACACTGTTAAAACAAGTTAATCAATTATTGCGTCAGGGGAAATTGGACGGGCAATTTCCCCTGCTGCTTGGTTACTACCATGCCGAATATAAAAACCTGATTCTGGTTTCTGCCGGCCTGCACGCCAACGTCAATACCGGTGATAATCAAATACAACTGAGCAACGGCGTGCCGCTGGGCACCCTGGGCGCGGCCTACATGAACCAAATCAGCCAGCGCTGCGCGGCTTGGCAGTGTCAGGTGTGGGGGACGGGCGGCCGATTACGCTTGATGCTCAGTGCGGAATGAATACGCAATTGTGTCCATATATTCGACATAATTTACCACGCAATTAAGGGTTAATAATCATCGTAAACCCGGCACTTGGGTAATTGTCCTAATTTCTCCCGATTTCAATAAGGGGTAATGCTCGCTGCTATTTAGCTGGTATACTCCGAGAGTTTTGTATAACGGATAAAAGCTCATAAATTGAGCGTAGTTTAAGAGAGGAATAATGTCTGCTTTAAATCGGAAAGTCAGAAAAGCAGTGATCCCGGTGGCTGGATTAGGCACACGGATGTTACCGGCAACAAAGGCGATACCGAAGGAGATGCTGCCGCTGGTGGATAAGCCTCTGATCCAATACGTCGTCAATGAATGTATTGCCGCTGGGATCAACGAAATCGTTCTGGTAACGCACTCCTCTAAAAACTCTATCGAAAACCATTTTGATACCAGCTTTGAACTGGAAGCCATGCTGGAAAAACGCGTGAAGCGCCAGTTGCTTGACGAGGTTCAGTCTATTTGTCCGCCAGGCGTAACGGTTATGCAGGTACGTCAGGGGGTTGCGAAAGGCTTGGGCCACGCGATCATGTGCGCCTATCCGTTGGTCGGTGATGAGCCGGTAGCGGTGGTGCTGCCGGATGTCATTCTGGATGAATACAGCGCGGATCTGACCAAAGACAATCTGCATGACATGCTGACGCGTTTCGAACAGAGCGGCACCAGCCAGATTATGGTTGAACCGGTACCGCAGGAAAACGTCGGCAGCTACGGCGTGGCCGATTGTAAAGGTTACGATCTGCAGCCGGGTGAAAGCGCGCCAATGGTCAGCGTGGTAGAAAAACCATCGCCGGCGCAGGCGCCGTCCAACTTGGCGATCGTCGGGCGCTATGTGTTGTCTGCCGATATCTGGGCGCTGCTGGCTCACACCCCACCGGGAGCCGGTGATGAAATCCAGCTGACTGACGCTATCGATATGCTGATGCGTAAAGAGTCGGTTGAGGCTTATCACCTGAAGGGTAAAAGCCACGATTGCGGCAATAAACTGGGCTATATGCAGGCGTTTGTCGAGTACGGGCTGCGCCATGCCAGCCTGGGCAAAGAATTTTCCCAGTGGTTGCAGCAGTTTGCCGCCGCTGAAAAGATCTGATCCATTTTCCGTCTTAATTTGAAAAACTAGGATTTCCCATGAAAGTAACCGTTTTTGGTATTGGCTACGTAGGCTTGGTACAGGCTGCGGTGCTGGCTGAGGTTGGTCATGACGTAATGTGTATTGACGTTGATGAGCGCAAAGTCGAAAACTTGAAGAAAGGGAACATCCCTATTTTTGAACCGGGCCTGACCCCGTTGGTGCAGCAGAACTATGAAGCTGGCCGGTTGCACTTCACTACCGATGCCAAAGCCGGTATTGAACACGGCATCATCCAGTTTATCGCCGTAGGTACGCCGCCGGATGAAGACGGCTCTGCCGATCTGAAATATGTGACGGCAGTAGCCCGTACCATTGCAGAACATATGGCCGATCATAAAGTGGTGATTGACAAATCTACCGTGCCGGTCGGCACTGCAGATAAAGTGCGCCAGGTAATGGCCGAGACGCTGGAAAAACGTGGCAGCACGTTGACCTTCGACGTGGTTTCCAACCCTGAGTTCCTGAAAGAAGGGGCGGCGGTTGCCGACTGTATGCGTCCGGAGCGTATCGTTATCGGTACGGATAACAAAGATGTTATCGAGCCGATTCGTGAGCTGTATGAGCCGTTTAACCGCAATCACGATCGTATGATTCTGATGGATATCCGCAGCGCCGAGCTGACCAAATATGCGGCTAACTGCATGCTGGCGACCAAAATCAGCTTCATGAATGAAATCTCTAACCTGGCGGAACTGCTGGGTGCCGATATTGAAAAAGTGCGTCAGGGCATCGGTTCCGACTCGCGCATTGGCTACCACTTTATCTACCCGGGCTGCGGCTACGGCGGTTCCTGTTTCCCGAAAGATGTGCAGGCGCTGATCCGCACCTCTGAAAATATTGGCTACCAGCCGAAACTGCTGCAGGCGGTGGAGCAGGTGAACTACCAGCAGAAGAGCAAGCTGGTGCAGTTTATCAAACACTACTTCGGTGAAGATCTGCGTGGTAAAACCTTCGCACTGTGGGGATTGGCGTTCAAGCCGAACACCGACGACATGCGTGAAGCTTCCAGCCGTGTACTGATGGAAGCATTGTGGGAAGCAGGCGCCAGCGTGCAGGCTTATGATCCTGAAGCGATGAACGAAACGCAGCGCATCTATGGCGACCGCGACGATCTGAAACTGATGGGGACCAAAGAAGCAGCGCTGAAAGGCGCCGATGCACTGGTCATTTGCACCGAATGGCAGAACTTCCGCGCGCCGGACTTTGACGCGATTAAAGGCGCATTGAAGGAGCCGGTGATCTTCGATGGCCGTAACCTGTACGATCCTGAGCGTCTGCAAAACCGTGGCTTCACATACTATGCGATTGGCCGTGGTGCATCGGTGCAGCCGGTCATTTAAGAGGTGAGTATGAAATTTTTGGTTACAGGCGCCGCTGGGTTTATTGGCTATCACGTTGCCGAGCGTTTGTTGACCGCAGGGCATCAGGTTGTCGGTATCGACAACCTGAATGACTACTATGACGTCAGCCTGAAAGTCGCGCGTCTTGACCTTTTGGCCGGGTATCCGGCCTTTCAGTTTATCAAGCTGGACCTGGCGGACCGTGAAGGGATCGCAACATTGTTTGCCGAACACCAGTTTCAGCGGGTGATTCACCTTGGCGCTCAGGCCGGGGTACGTTATTCGCTGGATAATCCAATGGCCTATGCCGATTCCAACTTGATCGGTCATTTAAACGTATTGGAAGGGTGTCGGCATAATAACGTTGAGCATTTGCTTTACGCGTCTTCCAGTTCGGTTTATGGCCTTAATCGCAAGCTGCCGTTCTCTACGGAGGATTCTGTCGATCATCCGGTTTCTCTGTACGCAGCGACGAAAAAAGCCAATGAGCTGATGTCACACAGCTACTCGCATTTATATGGCTTACCTACCACAGGCCTGCGTTTCTTTACCGTCTATGGCCCGTGGGGGCGCCCTGATATGGCGCTGTTCAAGTTTACCAAGGCAATATTGGCCGGTGAAAGTATCGATGTATATAATCACGGCGAGATGCATCGTGATTTTACCTACATCGATGATATTGCCGAAGCCATAGTGCGTTTGCAGGATATCATTCCGCAACCGAACGCCGAGTGGAGCGTTGAGCAGGGGTCTCCGGCCACCAGTTCCGCGCCATACCATGTATATAATATCGGCAACAGTTCACCGGTTAAGCTGATGGAATATATCAGCGCGCTGGAAAATGCGTTAGGCGTGACGGCGCATAAAAATATGCTGCCGATGCAACCTGGCGACGTTTTGGATACCAGTGCAGATACCAAGGAGCTGTATAGCACGATTGGCTTTAAGCCGGCGACCAGCGTCGAGGAAGGGGTGAAGCGTTTTGTCGATTGGTATAAAGCGTTTTATCACGTGCAGTAAACAAGCTGCTTACTGCGAAAATTAAAGGGGCTACGGCCCCTTTTTCTATTTCCGCTTATGGCATCATTTGACATGCCTGGCTCATTTCACGTAACGAAACGTGATATTGCGAGAGGGCGACAGACAGCAAAAAGGCCCCCGCAGGAGCCTTTTTAATGCGATTAAGCAGCGCTATTACAGCAGGAAATCTTCCAGAGATTTACCTTGCTCTTCGATAGCTTTCTTGATCACGGCTGGAGTACGGCCCTGGCCAGTCCAGGTTTTGGTTTCGCCGTTTTCATCTTTATATTGGTATTTAGCCGGACGTGCAGCACGCTTTGCTTTACCAGCGGATTTAGCGGCCATGGTCTGCAGCAGTTCGTTAGGATCAATACCGTCTGCAATCAGCATTTCACGGTATTGCTGCAGTTTACGGGTACGCTCTTCGATTTCTGCTTGAGCCTGGCTGTCTTCTTCGCGACGTTCGTTCACAACAACTTCCAGTTTCTCAAGCATCTCTTCCAGAGTGTCCAGGCTGCATTCTCTGGCTTGCGCGCGCAGAGTACGGATGTTGTTCAAAATTTTTAAGGCTTCGCTCATTGTCCTAGTCTCAATTTATATTGGTGGGGGCGTCTGGATAATAATAGAGTGCTCTTTTCTTTTCTGCAATAGCCAAATTGCGAAGAGTCCCCAAATATGCCATTTAAAAACCATTACTCGGAACAGTCCGGGTTATTACACCGCTTTATGTTCGGTTTTAATGGTGGGCTTTTTAAGCCAATTTTTCAACAGCAATTGTGCATGTTTGTGAGCTGCAGGCTTTCATTGCCGGGAAATAATTGCATTTTATATCGATATTAGCCTCTGCATTGACGAGTCAATCCGACATGATGGTATGTAAACAATAGGGGTATATGCGTAAAGATTTTGTCAGGATGTGATGTTTGAGGATGACGAACTATAAATAGCAGTTCGCGCCCTGTGGGTAATTTATTTAGCTAACAAGGATGGTGTCTGGGCTATACGGCGTTACATCTAAACGTAATGGGTAGCCCGTATCTTTTATCTCAGGGCAAACCATTAGCATTAATTAATAGTGTGTGGGCCATCCTCCGGCGGTAAATAGCCTAAGGGGGGGAGGGACAGCAGGGCGTTTTACGCTACGCGGTTATCGATACTGGCGCATCGTCAGCTTGTGATACACTTGATTCTCAGAATCGATATCTGAATATTTCTTATACCACCTGGAATTGCTGGCTCATGGCTCAACTTTATTTTTATTACTCGGCAATGAACGCGGGGAAATCCACCGCGCTGTTGCAATCTTCATATAATTATCAAGAACGTGGTATGCGTACGCTGGTGTTCACTGCAGAGATTGACCACCGCTTTGGCGTCGGGAAGGTAAGTTCGCGGATTGGTCTCTCATCACAGGCGCAGTTGTATAATAATGACACGTCGCTGTTTGCCATGATTAATCAGGAGCACCAGCAACAGACGGTACACTGTGTGCTGGTGGACGAAAGTCAGTTCCTGAGTAAAGCGCAGGTCGAGCAACTGTGCGACGTGGTTGATCAGCTGGATATTCCGGTATTGTGTTACGGTCTGCGTACCGATTTTCTCGGTGAACTGTTTATCGGCAGCCAGTACCTGCTGGCATGGGCGGATAAGCTGGTGGAGTTGAAAACCATCTGCCACTGCGGCCGTAAGGCGAATATGGTGTTGCGGCTTGATGAACACGGCAAAGCGATGCAGGCGGGCGCTCAGGTGGTGATTGGCGGCAATGAGAGCTATGTGTCGGTGTGCCGCAAACATTACAAAGAGGCGATGCACGCGGAGGATTAATCTGCAGCGTGATATCGCATAAAAAAACCCGCCTGACGGCGGGTTTTTGTGTTTAGCTGCGGAAGATTACTTCTTGGCTTTTTTCTCCGCCTTGGCGGCGGCCGGCGCTTTTACGGCTTCTTCAGCTTCGCTGAACTCACGGCCGTAGAAGGTATCCAGCATGATTTGTTTCAGCTCGGCAATCAGCGGATAGCGCGGGTTGGCGCCGGTGCACTGGTCGTCAAATGCGTCTTCGGACAGCTTATCGACTTTCGCCAGGAAATCGGCCTCTTGTACGCCCGCTTCGCGGATAGAGGCGGGGATACCCAACTCGGTCTTCAGCTCGTCCAGCCATGCCAGCAGCTTCTCAATTTTCTGTGCGGTACGGTCGCCCGCAGCGCTCAGGCCCAGGTGGTCGGCGATTTCTGCATAACGGCGACGAGCCTGCGGACGGTCATACTGACTGAAGGCCGTCTGCTTGGTCGGGTTGTCGTTGGCGTTATAGCGAATGACGTTGCTGATCAGCATGGCGTTAGCCAGACCGTGCGGAATATGGAACTCAGAGCCCAGTTTATGGGCCATGGAGTGACAGACCCCGAGGAAGGCGTTGGCGAAGGCGATGCCGGCGATGGTCGCCGCGTTATGCACGCGCTCACGCGCCACCGGGTTCTTCGCACCTTCTTTATAGCTGACCGGCAGATACTCTTTCAGCAGTTTCAGCGCCTGCAGCGCCTGGCCGTCGGAATATTCGTTCGCCAGTACCGACACATAGGCTTCCAGCGCGTGGGTTACCGCATCCAGGCCGCCGAAGGCACACAGCGATTTCGGCATGTTCATCACCAGGTTGGCATCGACAATCGCCATATCCGGGGTCAGGGCATAGTCCGCCAGCGGGTATTTCTGGCCGGTTTCATCATCGGTCACCACGGCGAATGGCGTAACTTCAGAACCGGTGCCGGAGGTGGTGGTAACGGCGATCATCTTCGCCTTCACGCCCATTTTCGGGAACTTGTAGATACGTTTACGGATGTCCATAAAGCGCAGCGCCAGATCTTCGAAGTGGGTTTCCGGATGTTCGTACAGCACCCACATGATTTTGGCCGCATCCATCGGCGAACCGCCGCCCAGCGCGATAATCACGTCCGGCTTGAAAGCGTTCATCTGTGCTGCGCCTTTACGCACGATACTCAGCGTCGGGTCGGCTTCCACTTCAAAGAATACTTCTGTCTCAATGCCGTGGGACTTCAGCACGCTGGTGATTTGGTCGGCATAGCCGTTATTGAACAGGTAGCCGTCGGTGACAATAAACGCGCGTTTTGCGCCATCGGCCGCCACTTCTTCCAGCGCGATAGGCAGAGAGCCACGGCGGAAGTAGATAGATTTCGGAAGTTTATGCCACAACATGTTTTCTGCTCGCTTCGCTACGGTTTTTTTGTTGATCAAGTGTTTTGGACCGACGTTTTCCGAGATGGAGTTGCCCCCCCATGAGCCACAGCCCAGCGTCAGCGAAGGCGCCAGTTTAAAGTTGTACAGGTCGCCGATGCCCCCTTGCGAGGCCGGAGTGTTGATCAGGATACGGGCGGTTTTCATCTTATCGCCGAAGAAGGCGATACGTTCCGCCTGGTTGTCCTGGTCGGTGTACAGGCAGGAGGTATGGCCGATGCCGCCCATCGCCACCAGTTTTTCCGCCTTGTCGACGGCGTCGGCAAAATCTTTGGCGCGGTACATCGCCAGCGTCGGTGAGAGTTTTTCATGGGCGAAAGGCTCGGATTCGTCCACCAGTTTGACTTCACCGATCAGTACCTTGGTGCTGGCCGGTACGCTGATCCCCGCCATTTCGGCAATTTTCGGCGCCGATTGGCCGACGATGGCCGCGTTCAGGCCGCCGTTTTTCAAAATAATATCCTGTACCGCCTTCAGCTCTTTACCCTGCAGCAGGTAGCCGCCGTGCGAGGCGAAGCGTTCGCGCACCGCGTCATACACCTCATTGACAACGATCACGGACTGCTCAGAGGCGCAGATCACGCCGCTGTCAAAGGTCTTCGACATCAGAATAGAGGCGACGACGCGCTTGATATCGGCGCTCTCATCGACCACCACCGGCGTATTGCCGGCGCCGACGCCGATGGCCGGTTTACCGGAGCTGTAGGCCGCTTTGACCATCCCCGGGCCGCCGGTGGCGAGAATCAGGTTGATATCCGGGTGGTGCATCAGTTGGTTGGACAGCTCGACGGAAGGCTGATCGATCCAGCCGATGATGTCTTTAGGCGCACCGGCGGCGATTGCCGCCTGCAGCACGATATCTGCAGCTTTGTTGGTGGCGTTCTTGGCTCTTGGGTGCGGCGAGAAAATAATGCCGTTACGGGTTTTCAGGCTGATCAGCGCTTTGAAAATGGCCGTAGAGGTCGGGTTGGTGGTGGGCACGATGCCGCAGATAAGACCGATAGGCTCGGCAATGGTGATGGTGCCGAAAGTATCGTCTTCGGACAGCACGCCGCAGGTTTTTTCATCTTTATACGCGTTGTAGATATACTCGGAGGCAAAGTGGTTTTTAATCACCTTGTCTTCAACGATACCCATACCGGATTCTTCAACGGCCATTTTGGCCAGCGGAATACGCGCATCGGCAGCGGCGAGGGCAGCAGCACGGAAGATAGCGTCAACCTGTTCCTGGGTGAAGTTGGCGTATTCGCGCTGGGCTTTTTTGACACGTGCAACAAGCTCGTTCAATTCAGCGATATTTGTTACAGCCATAATGCTCTCCTGATAATGTTAAACTCTTTCAGTAAATAAGCCGTGTAAGCAGCAAGTATAGTCAGGTATCGGAACACCATGGAAAACGTCGGTTTTCTTTACTGGTCAGCTACCTATGATGCTGATTTGCTTAAAGAGCTTTGCTCAGGAACTTGATGTCGCTCAGGCAACGGCGGAAGTTGCACGCTGTCTGACTACGACTAAAAGCTTAACTACTCTTGGGTAGTGTTTTTATGATTTAAATCACAAAAAGTGCAAGCTGACACCTTTCAGCTTGGCGTTATCGAGAAAATTCTTATTTGAAGCGCATTGTTGCCTTCTTGAAACATAAAAACCACTAAAAAACACATTGCGATAACATGTTAGCAAGGTGGTTATTACAAACCTTGTCTGAAAGAAAAATGCTGTCTTCGGCGGATGGATTAGCCGCACTATTTCCATTACATTAGCGCGCATGGGGCAGTGCGCCCTAATACAGCGATTAATGCGGAGTTCTTGTGGGGCAATCATTGTTGGATTTTTCCGGCTATATCAAATTCTTTGTCGGCCTGTTTGCGCTGGTGAATCCAGTGGGGATTTTGCCGGTTTTTATCAGTATGACCAGCTACCAGGCGGAAGCCGGACGTAATAAAACCAATCTCACCGCCAACCTTTCCGTAGCGATTATCCTGTGGACGTCGTTGTTTATCGGCGAGGGGATTTTGCGCCTGTTCGGCATCTCTATCGATTCGTTTCGTATTGCCGGCGGGATTCTGGTGGTGACCATCGCCATGTCAATGATCAGCGGCAAGCTGGGGGAAGATAAACAGAACAAGCAGGAGAAGTCGGAAAGCGCGATTCGCGAAAGCATTGGCGTGGTGCCGTTGGCGCTGCCGCTGATGGCCGGGCCGGGCGCCATCAGTTCGACCATCGTCTGGAGTTCCCGCTACCACAGTTGGCAGAACCTGCTGGGGTTTACGCTGGCAATCGCGCTGTTTGCCTTCTGCTGTTGGCTGCTTTTTCGCGCCGCGCCTTTATTAGTCCGTCTATTGGGGCAGACCGGCATCAACGTAATCACGCGCATTATGGGCCTGTTGCTGATGGCGTTGGGCATTGAATTTATTGTTACCGGCGTGAAGGCTATTTTCCCCGGTTTACTCTGAGGGTGTAATTTGAGCCGGAAGCGTCATTTTCGGCTCAAATTATTTTTAAACTTTAAACTTATTTAATTAATGCATTAATAGGGTGCACGATGCGTCCGTTTTTTATACCAATGCACTATTTTGTGGCATAGCTCTCACTTTATTTGGCGATAAAGTACCCATCACGTTATTTTTTTAACCTTTATTTGCGCCTTCCCCGCTGTTTTTGATTATCTGGTGAACTTTTGTTGTTAATTTAATCACATCATTCTGTGGGGCTTGTCTCGGCCTCATCCAGGTGATATTAGTGACTAGGCTCGCATTGCCAGATGTTTATTCTTTGAATGTTCTATTTGTTAATTTAATGTTTGTTTTAGGTGGCGCGCGACGTGTTGGCGGTGTGCCGGATGGCTATCTTTGTTGGTTTTATCAGTAAAATCATTGTGATAATGTGACTTTTCTCTATGGGGACCTGATGGGAAGCGCTGAGGATGCCGCTAACAAAAGAGAATTGCTTAACATTTTTATAAAATTTATTGGCGGTGGATTTTGGCATCTGCTAATTTCCGAGCAACTTTTCCGCGCTGTTTGCACGCGTCGCTGATAAACAGGAATGATTTTTGCTGGTATCCGTTTATTTAAAATAATTATAAGCATTTCACAAAATTCCATAAGTCATGCTTATTGATAGCGAGGAGTCCCCGACTATGCAGCAAGTCGTAACGCGTACGCCTTTAGCCGTTTTTATTACCGGATTGTTTTTTTCTGCGCTGAATGTCAGCCAGGCGGCTCAGGTGCCCGCCGGTATTCAACTGGCACCGCAGCAAACTATTGTGGTGAATAATGGTTCGGAAGTGGCGTCACTCGATCCGCATAAAGTAGAGGGCAACCCGGAAAGCAACATAATTCTCAATTTACTGGAAGGGCTGGTGAGTTCCGACGCCAATGGCCATGTGGTACCGGCGGTTGCGGAGCGTTGGGAGAATGAGCAGTTTAAAGTCTGGACTTTCCATCTGCGTAATACGGCACGCTGGAGCGACGGCTCCCCGGTGACTGCGGAAGATTTCGTCTATAGCTGGCGTCGTCTGGCGGATCCTAACGTCGCGTCGCCTTATGCCAGCTACCTGCAGTACGCCAAGATTGCCAATGCCGACGCGATTCTGAGCGGTAAAAAGCCGCCGCAGGACCTGGGCGTGAAAGCCCTTGACGCACACACCCTGCAGGTGACGCTGAGCGAGCCGGTGCCTTATTTGCTCAGTATGCTGACGCATACCTCGATGAAACCGGTCAAGCAGTCGGTGGTAGAGAAGTTTGGCGATAAATGGACGCTGCCGCAGCATTACGTCGGCAATGGCGCCTACCGGCTGAAGCAGTGGGTGGTTAACGAGCGCATCGTGCTGGAACGCAGCAACACCTATTGGAACAATGCGGCGTCGGTGATTGAGCAAGCCACCTTCCTGCCGATCGCCTCAGAAGTCAGCGACGTTAATCGCTACCGCAGCGGTGAGATCGATATCAGTAACAGCGCCATTCCGCCAACGCTGTTTGGCAAGATGAAACGTGAAATCCCTGAGCAACTGCACGTCAATCCTTACCTGTGTACGTTCTATTACGAAATCAATAATAAGAAGGCGCCGTTTACCGATCCGCGGGTGCGTGAAGCGGTGAAGCTGACGCTGGACCGCGACATCATCGCCAACAAAATTATGGGGCAGGGACAGATCCCGGCTTACGGGTTTACGCCAACCTTTACCGAGGGTGGCAACTTCACCGTGCCTGAGTGGGCGACATGGACACAGGCCCAGCGCAATCAACGCGCCAGGCAACTGCTGAGCGAAGCCGGCTACGGTGCGGGTAACCCGCTGAAATTCTCGCTGCTGTACAACACTTCCGATCAAAACAAACAGCAGGCGATAGCCGCTGCGTCGATGTGGAAAAAGAACCTCGGCGCAGACGTTACCCTGAGAAACCAGGAGTGGAAAACGTCACTGGAAAGTCGCCATCAGGGGGAGTTTGACGTTGCACGTGCCACCTGGTGCGGCGATTACAACGAACCGAGCGCCTTCCTGAATCTGGCGCTCTCCAACAGCAGCAACAATACCCTGTTCTATAAAAATGCACACTTTGACGCGCTGATGGCCGCCAGCCTGCAGGCGCCGGACGCCGCCGCGCGCACCGCGGTGTATCAGCAGGCGGAGACGCAGCTGGATAAAGATTCGGCGCTGGTGCCGGTTTATTACCGCGTCAGTGCGCGCCTGATCAAGCCGACGGTGGGTGGGTTCACCGGTAAAGATCCGCTCGATTATATCGATGTGAAAAATCTGTACATGATCAAGCAGTAATGGGTATTACACCATGCCGGCAACGGCGGGTAATACGGGGGAGAAGCCAGCCGCCGCAGTCGTTCCGCGACGGCTGGATACACGGCTCGCATAACGGGCCACGCCGTCTCGACATCGAGCCGGTGATAATAAAAAACTGGAGTGGATAATATGACCAACATCACAAAGAAAAGCCTGCTGGCCGCGGGGATTATGGCCGCGCTAGGCATCAGCGCCGGCGCGTTCGCCGCCGAGGTGCCGGCGGGGGTTCAACTGGCTGACAAACAGGAGATCGTTAAAAATAACGGCTCTGAAGTGCAGTCGCTGGATCCGCATAAAATTGAAGGGGTGCCGGAAAATAACGTCACCCGCGATTTGATGGAAGGCCTGGCCAACAATACGCCGGACGGCGGCATTGAGCCGGGCGTGGCGGAAAGCTGGGACAACAAGGATTATAAGGTATGGACCTTTCACCTGCGCAAAGACGCCAAATGGTCGAATGGCAAACCGGTAACGGCGCAGGACTTCGTCTATAGTTGGCAGCGTCTGGTGGACCCGAACACCGCCTCGCCATATGCCAGCTACCTGCAGTACGCGCACGTTGAAAACGTCGATGACATTATCGCCGGTAAAAAAGATAAATCGACCCTGGGCGTGAAGGCGCTGGACGACCATACCTTCCAGGTGACGCTGACCGAACCGGTGCCTTATCTGGTGGAAATGACGCCGCACTACGCCATGAAGCCGGTGTATAAAGAGGCGGTGGAGAAGTTTGGCGAGAAGTGGACGCTACCGCAAAACTATGTCAGCAACGGCGCGTATAAGCTGAAGAACTGGGTGGTTAACGAACGCATCGTGCTGGAGCGCAACCCGGAGTATTGGAACGACGCCAAAACCATCATCAATAAAGTGACGTTCCTGCCGATTTCTTCCGAGGTGACCGACGTTAACCGTTACCGCACCGGCGAGATCGACATGACCTACAACAATATGCCGATCGAACTGTTCCAGAAACTGAAAAAAGAGCGGCCGAAAGAGGTGCACGTCGATCCTTATTTGTGCACTTACTACTACGAAATCAACAACCAGAAAGCGCCGTTTACCGATGCGCGCGTGCGTGAGGCGCTGAAACTGGGCCTCGACCGCGACATTATCGTGCATAAAGTGAAGAACCAGGGCGATCTGCCGGCCTACAGCTTTACGCCGCCGTATACCGACGGGGCGAAACTGACGCCGCCGGCGTGGTTCGGCTGGACGCAGGACAAACGCAACGAAGAAGCGAAAAAACTGTTGGCGGAAGCCGGCTACGGCCCGGATAAGCCGCTGACCTTCAGCCTGCTGTATAACACCTCGGACCTGCATAAAAAACTGGCCATCGCCGCCGCTTCCATCTGGAAGAAAAATCTGGGCGTCAACGTCAAGCTGGTTAACCAGGAGTGGAAAACCTTCCTCGATACCCGTCATCAGGGCAACTATGACGTGGCGCGCGCCGGCTGGTGCGCTGACTATAACGAACCGAGCACCTTCCTGAATATGATGCTGTCCGACAGCAGCAGTAACACGCCGCACTATAAGAGTGAAGCCTTCGATAAGCTGATGGCCAATGTGCTGACGGCGAAAAGCAAAGATGAGCGCGCCGCTCTCTACCAGAAGGCGGAAGTGCAGCTGGATAAAGACTCAGCCATCGTGCCGGTCTACTACTATGTGAACGCCCGTCTGGTGAAACCTTACGTGGGCGGTTATACCGGTAAAGACCCGCTTGATAACGTGTACGATAAAAATCTGTACATCATTAAACATTGATACGGTAAGGGCCGGTGACGTTGTCACTGGCCCGGTCAAAATAATAAGCCGTTATCAGGCTGTAGCACAGGGTTAGGGCAATGCTGAAATTTATACTTCGACGCCTGTTAGAGGCGATCCCGACACTATTTATCCTTATTACCATTTCATTCTTTATGATGCGCCTGGCGCCCGGCAGCCCGTTTACCGGCGAGCGCGCGTTACCGCCGGAAGTGCTGGCGAATATCGAGGCCAAATATCATCTCAACGATCCCATCTGGAAACAGTACGGCAATTATCTGCTGCAGCTGTCAAAAGGGGATTTCGGCCCGTCGTTTAAATACAAAGACTATTCGGTGAATGATCTGGTGGCCGGTTCATTCCCGGTATCGGCCAAACTGGGGGCGGCGGCGTTTCTGCTGGCGGTGATCCTGGGCGTCAGCGCCGGGGTGATCGCGGCGCTGAAGCAAAATACCAAATGGGACTATACGGTGATGGGGTTCGCCATGACCGGGGTGGTGATACCCAGTTTCGTGGTGGCGCCGCTGCTGGTGCTGATCTTCGCCATCACGCTGAAGTGGCTGCCGGGCGGCGGCTGGAACGGCGGCGCCTTCAAATTTATGGTCCTGCCGATGGTGGCGCTGTCGCTGGCCTATATCGCCAGCATCGCGCGTATTACCCGCGGCTCGATGATTGAAGTGCTGCACTCCAACTTTATCCGTACCGCTCGCGCCAAAGGCCTGCCGATGCGGCGCATTATTTTCCGCCATGCGCTTAAACCGGCGCTGTTGCCGGTGCTGTCATATATGGGCCCGGCGTTTGTTGGCATCATTACCGGCTCGATGGTGATTGAAACCATCTACGGCCTGCCGGGCATCGGGCAGTTGTTCGTCAACGGCGCGCTGAACCGCGACTACTCGCTGGTACTGAGCCTGACGATCCTGGTCGGCGGCCTGACGATTCTGTTCAATGCGATTGTTGACGTGCTGTATGCCGTTATCGATCCGAAAATTCGCTATTAATCTGGAGCACGCCAATGATGTTGACCAAAAAGAACAGCGAAGCTCTGGAAAACTTCAGCGAAAAGCTGGAGGTCGAGGGGCGCAGCCTGTGGCAGGACGCCCGTCGGCGCTTTATGCATAACCGCGCGGCGCTGGGCAGCCTGATCGTGCTGGCGCTGATTACCCTGTTTGTGATTATCGCGCCGTGGCTGTCGCAGTTTGCGTATGACGACACCGACTGGGGGATGATGTCGGCGCCGCCGGATCTGGAGTCCGCCCACTATTTCGGCACCGACTCCTCCGGTCGCGACCTGCTGGTGCGCGTGGCCATCGGCGGGCGTATTTCCCTGATGGTCGGCGTGGCGGCGGCGCTGGTGGCCGTCGTGGTCGGTACGCTGTACGGCTCGCTGTCCGGCTATCTGGGCGGCAAAGTCGACTCGGTGATGATGCGCCTGCTGGAGATCCTCAACTCCTTCCCGTTTATGTTCTTCGTGATCCTGCTGGTGACCTTTTTTGGTCAGAATATTTTTCTGATCTTCGTGGCGATCGGCATGGTGTCGTGGCTGGATATGGCGCGTATCGTACGCGGCCAGACGCTGAGCCTGAAGCGTAAAGAGTTTATCGAAGCGGCGCTGGTGTGCGGCGTCTCCACCCGCAACATCGTACTGCGCCATATTGTGCCGAACGTACTGGGGGTGGTGGTGGTGTATGCCTCGCTGCTGGTGCCCAGCATGATCCTGTTTGAGTCTTTCCTCAGCTTCCTGGGGTTAGGGACGCAGGAGCCGTTAAGCAGCTGGGGCGCCTTGCTCAGCGACGGCGCCAACTCGATGGAGGTTTCACCGTGGCTGCTGCTGTTCCCGGCCGGTTTCCTGGTGGTCACCCTGTTTTGTTTCAACTTTATCGGCGATGGCCTGCGTGACGCCCTCGACCCGAAAGATCGTTAAGGAGCGCCATCATGACTACCCTTGAATATCCGCAGGCTGCGGGCGCACAGGCGGCCGACGGCGCGCCGCTGCTGGACGTGCGCGATCTGCGCGTGACGTTTTCGACGCCGGACGGCGACGTGACGGCGGTTAACGATCTCAACTTCGACCTGCGCGCCGGTGAAACGCTGGGCATTGTCGGCGAATCCGGTTCCGGCAAGTCGCAAACCGCGTTCGCCCTGATGGGACTGCTGGCGGCCAATGGCCGTATCGGCGGCTCGGCACGCTTTAACGGCCGGGAAATTCTCAACCTGCCGGAGAAGCAGCTCAACAAACTGCGCGCCGAAGAGATTTCGATGATCTTCCAGGATCCGATGACGTCGCTCAATCCTTATATGCGCGTGGGCGAACAACTGATGGAAGTGCTGATGCTGCATAAGAACATGAGCAAAAGCCAGGCGTT
Source organism: Serratia sp. JUb9 (assembly GCF_014298095.1). Classification (NCBI taxonomy): domain Bacteria; kingdom Pseudomonadati; phylum Pseudomonadota; class Gammaproteobacteria; order Enterobacterales; family Yersiniaceae; genus Serratia; species Serratia sp. JUb9. The sequence goes on from NZ_CP060416.1 coordinate 2,341,387, forward strand.
TGAAGAGTCGGTGCGGATGCTGGATGCGGTTAAAATGCCGGAGGCGCGCAAGCGCATGCGTATGTATCCGCATGAGTTTTCCGGCGGGATGCGTCAGCGGGTGATGATCGCCATGGCGCTGCTGTGCCGGCCGAAACTGCTGATTGCCGATGAACCGACCACCGCGCTGGATGTGACGGTACAGGCGCAGATTATGACCTTGCTGAACGAGCTGAAGCGCGAATTCAATACCGCCATCGTGATGATTACCCACGATCTGGGCGTGGTTGCCGGCATCTGCAACAAGGTGCTGGTGATGTACGCCGGGCGCACCATGGAGTACGGCAGCGCCCGCGACGTGTTCTACCGGCCGAGTCATCCGTATTCGATTGGCCTGCTCAATGCGGTGCCGCGTCTTGACGCCGAAGGGGAATCGCTGCTGACCATCCCCGGCAATCCGCCGAACCTGCTGCGGCTGCCGAAAGGCTGCCCGTTCCAGCCGCGCTGCCCGTATGCCATGGATCAGTGTGCGAGCGCTCCCGCGTTGGAGCCGTTTGGTGAAGGGCGCCTGCGCGCCTGTTTCAAGCCGGTGGAGGCCTTGGTATGACGACAGCAACCGAAAAGAACGTTCTGCTCGAAGTAGCCGATTTAAAGGTGCACTTTGATATTAATGATGACAAAAAGTGGTTCTGGCAGCCATCGAAAACGCTGAAAGCGGTAGACGGCGTGACGCTGCGCCTGTTTGAAGGGGAGACGCTGGGCGTGGTGGGGGAATCGGGCTGCGGCAAGTCGACCTTTGCCCGGGCGATTATCGGCCTGGTCAAGGCCACCAGCGGCAGGGTGGCCTGGCTGGGCAAAGATCTGCTCGGCATGAGCGACACCGACTGGCGCAAGGCGCGCAGCGATATCCAGATGATCTTCCAGGACCCGCTGGCGTCGCTGAACCCGCGCATGACCATCGGCGACATCATCGCCGAACCGCTGCGCACCTACTATCCGAAGATGCCGCGCCAGGAAGTGCGCGACAAGGTCCAGGCGATGATGATGAAGGTCGGCCTGCTGCCGAACCTGGTCAACCGTTATCCGCACGAGTTCTCCGGCGGCCAGTGTCAGCGTATCGGTATCGCCCGCGCGCTGATTCTGGAGCCGAAGCTGGTGATTTGCGATGAGCCGGTATCGGCGCTGGACGTCTCCATTCAGGCGCAGGTGGTCAATCTGCTGCAGCAACTGCAGCGTGAGATGGGGCTGTCGCTGATCTTTATCGCCCACGACCTGGCGGTGGTGAAGCATATCTCCGACCGCGTGCTGGTGATGTATCTCGGCCATGCGGTGGAGTTGGGCACCTATGACGAGGTGTATCACAACCCGCAGCATCCTTATACCAAGGCGCTGATGTCGGCGGTGCCGGTGCCCGATCCGGATAAAGAGCAGGACAAGCAAATCCAGCTGTTGGAAGGGGAGCTGCCTTCGCCGATTAACCCGCCTTCCGGCTGCGTATTCCGTACGCGCTGCCCGATTGCCGGGCCGGAGTGCGCCAAAACGCGTCCGCTGCTGGAGGGCAGTTTCCGCCATGCGGTCTCCTGCCTGAAGGTGGACCCGCTGTAACCAACGGCGGAAAAACAAAAAAACCTGCCGTTTGGCAGGTTTTTTTATCAGTACCTTGTGGTTACTCTTTCCACAAAATATGGCACAGCTTGTGGTCTTTCTCGCGGCAGATCAGCACGCGGGCAAACACGTCGTTGATCGGTTCGCCGTCGCTTTCCGCCAGGCCAATCACCACTTCGGCAAAGAAGTCCGGGTTTAAGTCGTAATCGACATGCTCATGCCAGTCTTCCGACGGATCGTACAGCTCGGCGCCGCCGCGCTCCTCAAACTGCAGGTTGAACAGCAGAATATCCGCCGGATCCAGATTGTCGCCGGCCAGTTCGAGGAAGATATCGTATGCCTGTTCCAGCGTTTCATCTTCGGTAAGGCGGTTATTCAAATCCATAAAAAATTCCAGTCATAAATGATGTGGCAAATAGTAAACCATGCCCGGCGCTAATTACAGCAGCGGGCTGAAAAAGTAAAATACGCGCTCAAGGATTCGGTGCCAGAACGGCCGTTTCAGCCACTCTTTGGACTCCAACAGTCTGGAGCGGGCGATATAATCGTCCTGAACGCAGGCCAGATCGCTGCCGAAACCGTCATCATCGATCACCAGCGTGATTTCAAAATTCAGCCACAGGCTGCGCATATCCAGATTCACGGTGCCCACCAGGCTCAGCTGGCCGTCGACCAGCACGCTCTTGGTATGCAGCAGGCCGCCTTCGAACTGGTAAATTTTCACCCCGGCCTCCAGCAGCTCGGAGAAGAAGGCCCGGCTGGCCCAGCGCACCATCATCGAGTCGTTATCGCGCGGTACGATAATGCTGACCTCAACGCCGCGCAACGCGGCGGTGCAGATGGCATGCAGCAGGTCGTCGCTCGGCACGAAGTAGGGGGTGGTCATAATCAGCTGCTCGCGCGCAGAATAGACCGCCGTCAGCAGCGCCTGGTGGATCATCTCCTCCGGGAAGCCGGGGCCGGAGGCTATCACCTGAATGGTATGGCCGCTTTCCTGCTCGAACGGCATAATATTCATATCCGGCGGTGGCGGTAATATCCGCTTGCCGGTTTCAATCTCCCAGTCGCAGGCGTACACAATCCCCATTGTTGTGGCAACCGGGCCTTCCATACGCGCCATCAGATCGATCCACTGACCGACGCCGGCGTCCTGCTTGAAATAGCGCGGGTCTACCATATTCATGCTGCCGGTATAGGCGATGTAATTGTCGATCAGCACCACCTTACGGTGCTGGCGCAGGTCCATGCGACGCAGGAATACGCGGAACAGATTCACCTTCAGCGCTTCGACCACTTCGATGCCGGCGTTGCGCATCATATTCGGATAAGGGCTGCGGAAGAACTGCAGGCTGCCGGCGGAGTCGAGCATCACCCGGCAGTGGACGCCGCGGCGCGCGGCGGCCATCAGCGACTCGGCAACCTGATCGGCCAGCCCGCCGGGCTGCCAGATATAGAACACCATCTCGATATTGTGGCGCGCCAGCTCAATATCGCGAATCATCGCCTTCAGCGTGGCGTCGGTGGTGGTCAGCAGCTGCAGCTGGTTGCCTTTGACGCCGTCGATGCCCTGACGCCGGTGGCAGAGCTGAAACAGCGGCCGCGCCACTTCACTGTATTGCGTGGCGAAAATACGACGGCTTTCCTTCAGCTCATTCAGCCAGCGCGCGGTGGAAGGCCACATGGCCTTGGCGCGCTCGGCGCGACGTTTCCCCAAATGCAGCTCGCCAAAGGATAAATAGGCGACGATGCCGACCAGCGGCAGAATGTAGATAATCAACAGCCAGGCCATAGCCGAAGGCACGGCGCGACGTTTCATCAAAATACGCAGGGTAACACCGGCGATAAGTAGCCAGTAGCCGAACACCAGCAGCCAACTGATTACGGTATAAAATGTTGTCATAAAGGCGAAAAATCCCGTTCGCAAACCACCAACGATGAGTGTACGCACAGATCATCAAAGGGGAAACCTTTTCCCGGATCTTAAGTGACATAAATGTGTCGAAGAGAAACGGGATGTACAGCGTGGAAATAACTTTTTATTTGGCATAACGCGCCGTTTATTACTGTTTCATTGCATCACTGCCGGCCAGACGGGGTGCAGCCGGGGGGGCGAAAGGTATATAATGCCCCGCGTTTGGCAATGACGTATAAGTGGTAAAATTATGAGACGCAGTAGAAATGAAGTGGCCCGTTGGCGGATGATGCGACAGAATCAGCGGCGCAGGCACCGTTGGCTGGAACGCCAGTCGAGAGGGTATCGGCATATTATGCAGGTGCGGCGGCTCCTGGATAATCAGCACCGGCGAGCCTTGCTGTTTACTGTGTCTTGTGAATGGTGAAGCGACGGCGAGAGCGATAAAAACAGTCCCTGACGGGACTGTTTTTCGTTGGGGCGTTACTTTTTCATCGCGCGGGAAAGCACAGCGGCGCCGATGGCCATCAGGGCGGCGGCGGCGGCCAGCACGGCGATAAAGGCCTGGTCAAAGGAGGCGCGCGCCAGTTTAATCAGCGTTGCTCCCTGATCCGCACTCAGTTCACCGGCCTGGCGTAATGCCTCATCCAGGCTGTCATAGGCCAACTGCGTCACCGGCAGATCGGCAGGCAGGAGCAGGCTGTAACTGTAAACCACGGTCATCAGGCCACCCAGCAGCGTGATGCCCAAAACGCTGCCCAGCTCATAGGCCACGTCCTCAATTGACGCCGCCATACCGGACTTTTCCTCCGGCGCATTGAGCATAATGGCGGTGGATGCGGCGGTGATGGCGGCGCCCAGACCAAAGCCGGCGGCAAATAGCAGCGCCAGTTGCCATAGCGGCGCACCGTGATAACACCCAATCAGTCCGGCGATGGCCAGCGTGGTCAGCAGCAGACCGCCCAGTATCAGAGGCCGCTCTCCCCAGCGCGGCAGCAGCAGCCCCGCCAGCGGGCCGGAAAGGGCGGAAGCCAGCGGAATCGGCAGGATAAACAGCCCGGCCTGCAGCGGCGTCAGGCCACTGACCAGTTGCAGGCGCTGGCTCAATACCAGCTCAATGCCCACCAGAGCGATCATCGAGATCACCGCCACGGCGACGCCGCTGGCGAACAGCCGGTTGCTGAACAGCGAGAAATCAATCATCGGCGATGCCGCCCGACGCTGCCGACGCGCGAACAGGATTAAAAACAGCAGCCCCAACGTAGCGGAAAGCGCCAGAATCGGCAGTGACGGCTGGGTCTTGCTCAGTTCTTTTAACGCATAAATGCTGCTGACCAGCCCCACCATAATCTGCAGCGAACCCACCACGTCAAAGGGACGCTGGCTGTTGCCGCCGCACTGGGGAATCAGCCGCCAGGCCAGCGGCAGCACGACCAATACCACCGGAACGTTGATCAGAAATACCGATCCCCACCAGAAGTATTCCAGCAAGATGCCGCCGACTACCGGCCCGACCGCCGCGCCGCCGGAGGCGACCGCCGACCAGATGCCGATCGCCAGCGCCCGTTCGCTTGGCTCGGTAAATACGTGGCGTACGATAGAAAGCGTCGCCGGCATCATCATGGCGGCACCGACGGCCAAAAAGGCGCGGGCGGCAATCAGCATTGCGGCGCTGGGGGCAAAGGCGGCGCACAGCGAGGCGACGGCAAACATCGGCAGACCGGCGATAAACATTTTTTTGTGGCCGATTCGGTCGCTGAGCATGCCGGCGCCCGGGAGCAGACCGGCGACCACCAGCGGATAGGCGTTAACGATCCATAATTTTTCCGATGCGCTGGCTTCCAACGCCGTCGTCAGCCGCGGCAGCGCGGTGTACAGCACGGTCATATCAATGATAATTAAAAAAAGCGCGCTGGAGATCATTGCCAGGATCAACCAGCGGTTATTTGCGTGCATAATGACATCCTAAATAGAAACGGGGCGGCGAAACGCTGCCGTAACCTATCCCCAAGTTTTTGTGGGGTTAACGCGCATACTATAAATCCATACGTTCGTATTGAAAAGGGGAATGCAATGGGGCGACAGCGAAGTATCGATCGCGATCGAGTGTTGGATGCGGCGGAAGAAATCATTGCAACGCAAGGGGCATCCGGCCTGACGATTGATTCCGTGGCGAAGGCAATGGGGATTTCGAAGGGCGGCGTACAGTACTGTTTCGGCAGTAAGGATGCGCTGATTGACGCCATGTTTGACCGCTGGGGCAAGGCGTATGATAACGTTTTCGACCAGATTGCCGGCGACGACCCTGCACCGTTGACCAGGGTGCGGGCGCATATGCTGGCGACCTGCAACTCCGATCACACCTCCAGCGCCAAGGCGGCAGGCCTGATGGCGACCCTGATACAAACGCCGGAACATCTGCAGAGCAGCCGGGAGTGGTACCGCGAGCGGATTGATGGCCTCGATCTGGCCTGCGAAGAGGATAAACGCGCCCGGCTGGCGTTCCTGGCCACTGAAGGCGCCTTTATGCTGCGTTACTTTGGTTTGATGGATATCTCGGAACAGGAGTGGGAATCCATGTTTGCCGATATGCAGCGCTATATTCTGGATACGCAGTCGGCGTCATAACGCGGCGGCATCGCCTATCGCACCGATAGATGGCGATGCCCGGCGCGGCGGAGTATGTTTACACCACAACATATTCCCTCGAAGAACCCACTTGGCCAGCGACTCCGCGCTGGCTTTTTTTTGCCTAAAATACCTGTTTGAAGGGTTTGACCACCACGTCGCCGTACACGCCGGCGGCAACGTAGGGATCCTGCTGCGCCCACTGCTGCGCATCGCTCAGCGACTCAAACTCGGCGATCACCGTCGAACCGGTAAAGCCGGCGCTGCCGGGATCGTTACTGTCGATGGCGGGGTTCGGCCCGGCCACCACCAGACGGCCCTCATCGCGCAGCGCCTGCAGGCGGGCGAGGTGCGCCGGGCGCACCGCCAGACGGTTTTCCAGCGTGCCGGGCAGGTCTTGCGCATAGATCAGATACAGCATGTTTCACCTTTAAAATCATCGTTATATCAGGGGTAAACCAAAGTAGCCTAAAAGCATCGGCAAAGAAATGATTTTTGCGGAGACTGGCGTTAATGCCTTGAAGGCGCTAGTTTTTATTCGTATAGTGCGGCCCGCATCGGGACGAGAGAAGAATTAAGGTGAAAGTATGACGGAATTTGTGCGGGAAAAACTCAATCTGCCGGCGGGGAAAAGCAAACTGCTGCTGCACTCGTGTTGCGCACCCTGTTCAGGCGAGGTGATGGAGGCGATTCAGGCGTCCGGTATCGATTATGCCATCTTCTTCTATAACCCCAATATTCATCCGCAAAAAGAGTACCTGCTGCGCAAAGAGGAAAATATTCGTTTTGCGGAGAAACATGGGGTGCCGATCATTGATGCTGACTACGATACCGATAATTGGTTCGCGCGCGCCAAAGGGATGGAGCACGAGCCGGAACGCGGTATCCGTTGCACCATGTGTTTCGATATGCGCTTCGAACGTACGGCGCTGTACGCCTATGAGCATGGCTATGACGTGATCTCCAGTTCACTGGGTATTTCGCGCTGGAAAAATATGCAGCAAATCACCGACTGCGGCATTCGCGCGGCGCAGAAATATCCTGAACTGACGTATTGGGATTATAACTGGCGCAAGAAGGGCGGCGCGTCGCGCATGATCGACATCAGCAAACGCGAACGTTTTTATCAGCAGGAATATTGCGGCTGCGTCTATTCGCTGCGCGATACCAACCTGCACCGCAAAGCGCAGGGACGCCCGTTAATCAAGTTGGGCGTACTGTATTATGGTGATGACGAGGAATAATCCTGCTCTGTCAGGCTGAACGAGGCGGGGAATGGCGAATTATAGATTCGCAGCAAATACCGAAGGCGGCCGGCCGAATTGCTTACTGAATGCCGTGCTGTAGGCGCTGTGGCTATCGTAACCACTCGCCAGCGCCACCTGCGTGATCGGTATTCCCTGCATCAATAGCGTTAACGACGACATCAACCGCAGTTGCTGACGCCATTTGCCGAAGGTCATACCGGTCGATTGAAGAAAGCGCCGGTGGAACGTTTTGTCGCCCATTGCCAGCCTGTTTGCCCACTCGACGGCGGTGGCGCTATCGCCTGGGTTGTCCAGTAGCGCCTGGCATACATGCTGCACCGGGTTGCTGGCATCGCCCGTTGGCCACGGCAGATGAAGCGGCAGCGCCGGCTGGGTATGTAGTTCTTCAACCAAAAGCTCACCGAGCAAATGTATACGTTTAGACGGTATGATCTGGTGGTCGGCCTGGGCCAGCGCCATGATCAACTCGCGCAGCAGGCCGGAGACATGGACGACGCAATCGCGCTCCGGCAGGCGGGGGCAGACATCTTCGCGCACGAACAGGCCGCATGCTTGCAGCGCCACGGGGGCAACCAGACGGTGCGCCACGCCAGAGCGCAGCCAGACCGCCGCCGTAGGCGGCACCAGCCATTGTCCGCTTTCAGCTTCCACACGTAACAGACCGTGATTGGCATATATCAGATGACCATACGCATGTTTATGCAAGGGTACGATATGGCCCGCAGGGTAGCGCACGGCTACGCCAAATACCGGCAGGCCGCAGGTATCTTTGGTGCTCAGGTCGAGCGCGTGACCGCCGTTTTCAGGAGAGGAAAAGCCCATACCGCTGCAGTTTGTCCAAATAAATAAAGAATATGTCTATTTTTATGTAGATGGCCGAGGTGCGCAAGCCTAATATCGAAGGCAGGCAATCAACCGGGACTATTTACTCATGCACGCACTTGGGCTTTTGCAACGGCTACTAACACTGGCTCCCGGTCGGGGTCTGCGCGCGCCCGTTCGCGCCATGACCCATCCTGATTCCCCCTGACCCCGACCATCGTCAGCTTGTTCCGAGCCAGGGGAATCGGGTGTCAATGATTCCCCTGGAGTGTTTTTATGCTGACCGATCCTTCCCAAAAATACCGTCCCATCTCACCGGTCGTTCTTGCCGAGCGTCAATGGCCATCACGTACCCTGACGCAGGCCCCGATCTGGCTGTCCACCGATTTGCGCGACGGCAATCAGGCGTTGTTTGAGCCGATGAATCGCGAACGCAAGCTGCGCTTGTTCCACAAATTGGTGCGCATCGGTTTCAAAGAAATTGAAGTCGGTTTTCCCGCCGCATCGCGCACTGATTTTGACATTGTTCGCCACCTTATTGACGCAGGGCAGATCCCTGATGACGTCACCCCGATGGTCATGACGCAACTGCGGGATGATCTGATCGCCGAGACGGTGCGCAGTGTGGCAGGCGCGCGGCGCGTGATCGTGCATTTCTACAACGCCATCGCACCCGCATGGCGCGAGATGGTGTTCGGCATGGGCGTACCGCAGATTATCGAAATGGTAGAACGCCACATTACGCTGTTCAGGCAACTGACGGATGCCCATCCGGAAACCGAATGGGTCTTGCAATACTCGCCTGAAACTTTCTGCATGGCCGAGCTGGATGTTTCACTGGCCGTCTGCAACGCCGCTATTCGTGCCTGGGATGCCGGGCCACAGCGGGCGATGATCATCAACCTGCCAACCACGGTAGAAGTCTCTACGCCCAACGTCTTCGCCGACCAGATTGAATGGATGGATCGGCGGTTGGAACGGCGCGAGCACATTGTGCTGTCCGTGCATCCGCATAATGACCGGGGGACAGGCGTGGCCTGCGCCGAACAAGCCATGCTGGCCGGTGCGCAACGGGTCGAAGGCTGCCTGTTTGGCAATGGCGAACGCAGTGGCAACCTCGATGTGGTGACGCTGGCGCTGAACCTGTATACGCAAGGCATCGCGCCTGGGTTAGATTTTTCCGACATTGCGGCGATTGCCCGCGTGGCCGAGGAGTGTACCGCGCTGCCCATTCACCCGCGACATCCGTATGTGGGCGACCTGGTATTCACGGCGTTCTCCGGCTCGCACCAGGATGCCATCGCCAAGGGTCTGAACGCGCAAAAGGGTGATGCGATTTGGCGTGTGCCTTATTTGCCCATTGACCCCAAAGACCTGGGCCGAACCTACGACAGCATCGTGCGCGTCAATAGCCAGTCGGGAAAGGGCGGTATCGCATTTTTGCTGCAACGCGATCACGGCATCACCATGCCGCGCCGCATGCAGGTGGAGTTCAGCGCCATCGTTCAGGCTCTGGCCGACGGCAGCGAAACGGAACTGACCAGCGAGCAAATATGGGCGGTGTTCGAACGCACTTATCTTGCCCCGACATGGGAACAGACCCGTTTCATTTATCGCGGGCATCGCCTGTTCGAGCACGCGGACGGGCAAGGTATCGCGTTGGAAATGGCGGATGCGGAGGGCAATATCAAGACGGTCGAGGGGACAGGCAACGGCCCGATTGCTGCGACGGTAGCGGCGTTAGGCCAATCGTTACGCATCGATAGCTATGAGGAGCGCAGCCTGGGCGCGGGTTCCGGTGCGGCGGCGCTGGCCATTGTGGAGGCTGCCATGCCCGGCGTGCCCGGCTCACGTTTTGGCGTGGGTCAACACGCGAACATCGTCACTGCTTCGGTACTGGCGGTGTTGAGCGCGGCGGCCAGGTTCTCGCCGCCAGATGAAACGGTCGGCTGACCTGGCCTATCTGTTCGCGGATTCGTGATGCGTTGCGACTTGGCGCGCATCACGAATGACGTACACCAACGGTATCTGCAGTTCCCTCCACAACGTCACATTTCCTGCAGCTGTTAATTTATTGGTTTTACATCCTGCGTCATTTATACGCAGGCTTGATACGGTTTTTTTGTGCCCGGCGGGAGAAACACAGGTTAAAAAAACGTGTAGCAGCGGCGTATAAAGGCTAACGGTCAGTTAACCATTTTGCGTTTTTGGCGGCGGAAGTGACGAATCATGCCGATTACAGCGATAGTTTGCCGTTCGTTATTGAATATGATTGCTATTTGCATTTAAACTTGGCGAACCAGAGGAAACTGAACCATTATGCTGCTAAAAAAGATGTTCCCAATTCGCCGTTTGTCAGTGCCGATTGTCCTCTCCGTTGGCTTACACAGCGCCCTGGTGGCCGCTTTACTCTATGCCTCCGTCAAGGAGGTGATGATGCCGCCCAAGCCAGAGGATGCGCCGATCAGCGTCATGATGGTCAATACCGCCGCGCTGGCGGAACCGCCGCCGCCGGCGCCTGCCGAGCCGGAGCCTGAGCCGCAGGTAGAACCAGAGCCGGAACCTGAACCGATCCCGGAGCCGCCGCCGGTGCCGAAAGCGATTCCCAAGCCGGAACCGGTGAAGCCGAAACCAAAGCCTAAGCCAAAACCGAAGCCGAAGGTGGAAAAAACGGTAAAACGCGAGCCGAAGAAAGCCGAGCCGCGTCAGCCTTCGCCGTTTGAAAATGATGCGCCGGCCAAACCGGTCGATAAAGCGCCGGTGAAGCAGGCGCCGGCAGCGCCGGTGCAGGGGCGTTCAACCGATACCGGGCCGAAGCCGCTGAGCCGCGTGGCGCCATCATACCCGCCGCGTGCACAGGCGCTGCAGATTGAGGGCAGAGTGCGGGTACAGTTCGACGTCGACAGCGATGGCCGCATCAGCAACGTACGCATTTTGTCGGCCCAGCCGCGCAATATGTTCGAGCGTGAGGTGAAACAGGCGATGCGTAAATGGCGTTATGAACCGAAAGCAGCGAAAGACCGCATCGTCAATATTCAGTTCAAACTGGACGGCACCGCCTCGCTGAATTAATGCCGGCAAACAGCTAAAGAAAAAGGGTCGCTAGTTAGCGACCCTTGTTATTTTTGCGTTTGTTGCGGCTTACTCTTCAAAGCCGACGCGGAAGTTCATCTTGCCGTCCGGCAGCGCGCGCGGGTTGCCTTCGTCGTCCACCGCCACATAGGTAAACAGCGCTTCGGTCGCGCGATAGCGTTGGCCAATCGGCGAGGTGGACACCTTCTTCACCCACACTTCAACATTGATGGTAATCGAGCTGCGGCCGGTGCGGATACAGTGGGCATAGCAGCACACCACATCGCCGACGGCGACCGGTTTAAGGAACGTCATGCCGTCGACGCGCACCGTAACAACGCGGCCTTCGGCGATCTCTTTGGCCTGAATCGCACCGCCGATATCCATTTGCGACATCAGCCAGCCGCCAAAAATATCGCCGTTGGCGTTAGTATCCGCCGGCATGGCCAGCGTGCGGAGCACCAGCTCCCCGCTGGGTAAAGGTCGTTGTTGTGTCATAGTCGTTTATTTTTTTGAGAAGTGGATCACATTATATTGCCCGCAGTTGCCGCCGCGGGCATTAACAATTTTGTAACTATTTTTTCTGTTCTTCCGGCATATGCTTATAAATATAGACGCCGCTCAGCAGGGTAAACACCAACGTCAGCGCGGTCAGGCCGAATACTTTAAAGTTGACCCACACGCTCTGCGGCAGCCAGAAGGCCACATAGATATTGGCCAGCCCGCATGCGAGGAAGAACAGCGCCCAGGCCAGATTGAGGTTGCTCCAGATACGGTCCGGCAGCGTCAGCTCTTTGCCCAGCATCCGCTGGATCAGCGGTTTTTTCAGCACCAGTTGGCTGACCAGCAGCGCGATGGCGAACAGCGTATAAATCACCGTGACTTTCCATTTGATAAACAGATCGCTGTGGAACACCAGCGTCAGCGTGCCAAATACCGCCACCATCAGGAAAGTGATCAGCGTCATTTTTTCTACCTTGCGGTATTTCACCCAGGTGAACACCAACGCCAGTGCGGTCGCCACGATAAGCGCGCCGGAAGCGACGTAAATATCGTAAAGCTTATAAAACGCAAAAAAGACAATTAACGGGAGAAAATCAAGAAACTGCTTCATAAATCAATCCATCATCTGTTCGTCGGCCGACTATACCGGATTCGGCCGGATCTGTGTACCGCCGGAGGGCGCTGATTATCGGCGTTTTGTCCGCAGATTTCCGCTTTCCGGGCAAGAATTTGCATAAAATTACCAAAGGGCATCCCGCCCGCGGCTGTCTACCTGGAGCAATAGCGTCCGTTGATAATTTACCATGGAAAGTGGTTGGCATCAGAACGTCGGAGGAGGCAGGGTTGTGGAGGGGAGGATTATAGTGACATTGTCACTTTATGGGGCGCCGTGCGCGACGGTGAAAATAAAAGGGCACGCCGAAGCGTGCCCTTAAAGCGTTCCACGGCCGTAATCAGTTGCGCAGCAGCATATACAGACGGAACAGATATACCAGCAGCAGCGCGGTCACCAGATTGCTCAGCGCGGTCAGCACCACGCCGGCAACGCTTGGCGCCAGCGCCGACAGGTGGCTGACCAGCAGCAGCACCAGCAGCTTGGCCGCCAGCCACAGCATCATGGCCGGTACAATCAGCCGGGCGTTGGCAAAGGCCAGCTTGGTGCTCTGCCGCAGCGACGCGAACACGCCTTGCTTATCTGCAGAGCAAATCACCGGCGCCAGCGAAAATGCGACGGCGATAATCACCCCGGGCACGACAAACAGCGTCAGGCCGAGCTGAATCAGCAAGGTGCAGATAAACAGCAGCAGCAGCAGGCGCGGCAACTCCGGCGCGGAAGCGCCGATCGCACGCAGCGCGCTGACCGGCTGCCCCTGAGAAACCAGACGGATCAGCGTCAGCATACCGCCGACCAACAGTAAATTCCCCACCAGCGCGGCAAAGGTGGCCGCGGCTGATTTTTTCAGCATCACCATTTGCTGTTCCGGGGTCATCTGCGCCACAAACTCCTGCAGCCCCATTCCGGTGGATGTAGATAGCTCATTAAACGCGGCGTCCAGTATCTTGAGCTGTTCGGCGTCGGGTTGGAATGCCTGATCGAGCAGTATCGAAATAAACGCGGTCAGCAGCGCCAGCAGCAGAATCGTAGCCAGCTGGTTGCGGAAAAAGTTAAAACTGTCACGGTACACAGTGTTAGCCGTGATGGACATGCAGACTCCTTGGCGTCGGGAACAGAGATAATCAGTGGTGGATTGTACCTTGTTCCGGCTCGCTGTGGCACCCCGCAAGCGCTATGGCGCTGATTTCTTCAGCGATTATCGTTTCCGGCAGCGCCAGCGGCTGAGGAACGGGCAGCGGCGGCAGGCCGTAGCGTTCGCGTGCGCGATCGCAGGCTTCATTGCGCAGCCCGTTTTCGCCCGAGGCGTCAAATTCGCGGCACGGCGTCGGCCGGTTAAGGTAAATAGAACAGGATACGGCCTGGCCGATTTCACCGTCGAGCGCGGTGCAGCGCGGAGACCTGCTGTTGGTTCCCTGCATACAGCGCAGGAACGGGGTTAACGGCTCGGTGAGCGCGCTTGGCACCACGCCGCCGCCGTCATCGCCTTCAGCCCAATAGAATGACACTCGAAAATAGGCGCAGCACGCGCCACAGCTAACACAGGGATTGAGAATTTCGCTCATCTTGATTGCCACCATCTCCTAACGGTCACCAACCAAAACCAACACGGAGCGAAAAAATTACTCAGCGCCGCGCATTTCTGCAACTGATATTTCACTTGTTTACATTTTTCACAACAAATGACCTTTTTTGATTTAGATCAATTCTTGATTTATTAATCGCTTAGGTAACCCTGATTTTTGTGCGAATTAATAGTTTTACACATAAGATGTGATCTCTATGCGATCAAAAATACCTTGTAATAGGTATATTCGGCAGGGCTAGAAACCACACATATGGAATGGATGATGATGAAGAAGACTACTTTAGCGGTATTGGCGGCGATGGTCGCGCCAATGGTGCCAATGGCGGCAAATGCGCATCAGGCCGGGGATTTCCTGCTGCGCGCTGGCGCGGCGACGGTGCGTCCGACCACCGGTTCGGATGACGTGCTGGGTCAGGGCTCATTCGACGCCAGTAACAATACCCAGCTTGGGCTGACTTTCGGCTATATGGTAACGGACAACATCGGCGTTGAATTGCTGGCGGCAACCCCGTTCCGCCATAAAGTGTCGCTCAGCGGCCAGGCGGTCAGCGGCGATATCGCTACCGTGCACCACCTGCCGCCGACGCTGATGGCGCAATATTACTTTGGCGACCGTCAGGATAAGCTGCGTCCTTATCTGGGCGTGGGCGTCAACTACACCACCTTCTTTGATGAAAAATTCAATCAGAAAGGCAAGGACACCGGTCTGAGCAACCTGAGCCTGAAAGACTCCTGGGGCGTTGCGGCGCAGGCTGGCCTGGACTATAACCTGGATGAGCACTGGATGCTGAACATGTCAGTGTGGTGGATGAACATCGAAACCAAAGCCCGCTTTGACGATGCGTCCGGCGGCCATCACAGCATTGATACGCGCCTGGATCCGTGGGTATTCATGTTTGGTGCCGGCTACCGTTTCTAAGCAGCGCGTGTTTCACGGGGAGGCGCCTTGCGGCGCCTCCTTGGGGTTTACTTCAATTGCATCACGTTTTCTACCGACTTCACGCCGGCGACGCCGCGGGTAACCTGCACCGCACGGTTGGCGTCTGCGCTGGTGCTGACAAAACCGCTTAGCTGCACGCGCCCTTTAAAGGTTTCCACGCTGATCTCCCGCGATTTGATGTTTTTATCCGCCAGCAGCGCCGATTTCACCTTGGTGGTGATTACTGTGTCGTCAATATAGCCGCCAGTTCCCTCTGATTTCGCCGTCGGCGCGCAGGCCGTTACCGCCAGCGCCATCACACCGGCCATACACAGTGCCGCAAGGGTTTTAAATAGCTTCATAGTTACTCTCCATGCCATGTTATTTTTTTAACGACAGACTACGTTGGCGTACGGATTGCCGCAGCCATCATTAGTGTGAAACAAAGGACAGATTAGTCAATCGGATATTGGGAAATATGATGAGGTTATTCTTAAAGCCGGGTGCGTGGGGCGCACCCGGTAAAGCAAGGTTCAGCCGCGGGTGGCGTCCTTCATCTCACTGACGAATTTGCCCAGCTTGGCGAGCATCTCTGCCGGCTGTTGCTGGTACTGCTCAATGATTTTCACGATGGCGGAGCCGGAAATCGCGCCGGCAGCACCGGCCTGCAAGGCCTCACGCACCTGAGACGGCTCTGAAATACCAAACCCCTGTAGCGCAGGCGCGGCATGATATTCACGGAGCGTATTGATCAAGTGGTTCAGCGGCTGCTGCGCGCGGCTTTCGGTGCCGGTGACCCCGGCGCGGGACAGCAGGTAAGTATAACCGCGCCCGTGAGACGAAATCTCGCGCAGCAGATCGTCATTGGCATTCGGCGGACAAATGAAGATCGGCGCGATATCGTGACGCAGCGCGGCGGCGCGGAACGGCGCGGATTCTTCAAAGGGCACGTCGGCGACCAGCACCGAATCCACACCGACGTCGGCACAGCGCTGATAAAAATTATCGATGCCTTTATGGAACACCAGGTTGGCATACATCAGCAGGCCGATAGGAATATCGGGATGCTTCTGACGGATGGCCGCCAGCATTTCAAAGCACTGGCTCGGCGTTACGCCGGCGGCGAAGGCGCGCAGCGTGGCGTTTTGAATGGTAGGGCCGTCCGCCAGCGGATCAGAGAAGGGGATGCCCAGCTCCAGTGCGTCCGCGCCGTTCTCAATCAGCGTATCGATAATCTGCAGCGACAGTGTCGGGTTAGGGTCGCCCAGCGTGACGAACGGCACGAAGGCGCCTTCCTGCCGGCTCGCCAGGCGCTTGAACAGTTGCTGATAACGTTCCATCACATTTCTCCCCGTGCTTTCAGAATATCGTGAACGGTAAATATGTCTTTATCTCCGCGGCCGGACAGGTTCACCACCAGAATCTGCTCTTTCTGCGGCGTTTCACGGATCATTTTCAGGGCGTGCGCCAGCGCATGGGAGGACTCCAGCGCCGGAATAATGCCTTCGTGACGCGAGAGCGCCTTGAAGGCCTCCAACGCTTCGTCATCGGTGACGGAGACATAATCCGCCCGGCCGATGCTGTTCAGATGGGCGTGCTGCGGCCCGACGGACGGGAAATCCAGACCGGCGGAGATCGAGTAGGATTCTTCGATCTGGCCTTCCGCAGTCTGCATCATTGGCGATTTCATGCCAAAGTAGATGCCGACGTGGCCGTGTTTCAGCGGCGCGCCGTGCTGGCCGGTTTCGATGCCCAGCCCGGCAGGCTCGACGCCGATAAGTTTAACACTGGTCTCATCGATAAAATCGGCGAACATGCCGATGGCGTTGGAGCCGCCCCCCACACAGGCCAATACCGCATCCGGCAGGCGGCCTTCGCGTTCTTGCATCTGGGCCTTGGTCTCTTCGCCGATCATGCGCTGGAATTCGCGGACGATGGTCGGATAGGGATGCGGGCCGGCGGCGGTGCCTAACATATAGTGCGCCTTGTCATAGCTGGCGGACCAGTCGCGTAGCGCTTCGTTACAGGCATCTTTCAGCGTGGCGGAGCCGCTGTGCACCGGGATCACCTCGGCGCCCATTAGCCGCATGCGGAATACGTTCGGCGACTGGCGCTCAACGTCTTTGGCACCCATATAGACGCGGCACTTCAGCCCCAGCAGCGCGCTGGCCAGCGCCGACGCCACGCCGTGCTGGCCGGCGCCGGTCTCGGCGATAATTTCAGTTTTGCCCATGCGTTTCGCCAGCAGCGCCTGTCCCAGAACCTGGTTGGTTTTGTGGGCGCCGCCGTGCAGCAGGTCTTCACGTTTCAGATACAGTTTGGTGTTGGTGCCGGCGGTCAGGTTTTTACACAGCGTCAGCGCGGTAGGGCGCCCGGCGTAGTTTTTCAGCAGGTCGATAAACTCGGCCTGAAACTCTGGATCGCGTTGGGCGCTGACAAAGGCTTCTTCCAGTTGGATCAAAGCCGGCATCAGAATTTGCGGCACGTACATCCCGCCAAATTCACCAAAATAAGGGTTAAGCAGCGTCATCGAGGTTCCCGTCCTATGCGTTAATTCGTTAAAAATGTCTGCCGTTCAGTAAGCGCGCAGCGTCTGGAAGACGGCGCTCAGACGCTGCGCGTCTTTAATGCCGGGCTCGCTTTCCACCCCGGAATTGAAATCCAGACCGGCGCAGCCGAGCTGTGCGGCCTCAATACAGTTATCGGCGCTCAGGCCGCCGGCCAGCAGCACGTTATCCAGCGGCTCGGCGTGCAGTACGCTCCAGTCGAAGCGCTGTCCGGTGCCGCCGGCGCCGTTATCCAACAGATAGCGGTCGACGTGCTGCAGATCGCGCGCCGGCACCTGCGTTTTAACGCTCAGGGCCTTCCAGATCTGGCAGTCGGCAGGCAGGCGGGCGCGCAGGGCGCTGATATAATCCTGGTCTTCGGCGCCGTGCAGCTGTACGGCGCGCAGGCCCAGACGCTCAACGGTTTGCGCCACGGTGTCGACCTGCGCGTCGCAGAACACGCCGACGTACTTCAGCGGCGCGCCGGCGATCACTTCGCGTGCACGGCTGATATCCACATAGCGCGGTGAACGGCCGACAAAAATCAGCCCGCCATAGTTGGCGCCGGCCTGATACGCCGCCGCCGCGTCCTGCGGCCGGGTCAGGCCGCAGACTTTATTGTCGCCGAGGATCACGCGACGCACCGCCGCACGCAGATCCGGCTCCGACATCAGCGCGCTGCCGATCAGGAAACCGTTGGCAAAGCGGCTGAGCTCGCGGATCTGCGCGTAGTTATTGATGCCGGATTCGCTGATCACCGTGACGCCGTGCGGCACCTGCGGTGCCAGCGTGCGGGTGCGGTTCAGGTCGATGCTCAAATCGCGCAGGTCGCGATTATTGATACCGACGACTTTGGCGCCGAGCGTAACTGCCCGCTGCAGCTCTTCTTCGCTGATGACTTCGGTCAGTACGCCCATCTTCAGGCTGTGCGCGACCGCCGCCAGCTGTCGGTACTGCTCGTCGCTGAGCACCGACAGCATCAGCAGAACGGCGTCGGCCTGATAGTGGCGCGCCAGGTAAATCTGGTAAGGGTCGATGATAAAGTCTTTACACAGCACCGGCTGGCTGACGGCGTTACTGACCAGCGGCAGGAAGTCAAAACTGCCCTGGAAATACTTTTCATCGGTCAGCACGGAAATCGCTGAGGCGTACTCTTTATAGACGCCGGCAATCTCCGCCGGATTGAAATCTTCCCGAATCAGCCCCTTGGAAGGCGAGGCTTTCTTACATTCGAGAATAAACGCCGTTTTGGCGCCCTGTAGGGCATGGTAAAAACTGCGTTCGCTGGGGACCAGTTCGTTCTGAAAGCTGGCCAGCGGCTGTTGTTGCTGTCGTGCTGCGACCCAGAGCGCTTTATCACGAACAATCTTGTTGAGCACGGTTTCCTGCATCATTTATCCTCTTGCTGCCAACGCGGTTACTCGCTCATAGGCTTGGCCGCTGTCAATCATCGCTAATGCCTGCTGCGCGTTTTGGCGCAGGTCTTCCTGTCCGAATAATTTCAGCAGTAACGCGACGTTAGCCGCCACTGCTGCGGCGTGAGCAGGCTCGCCTTTACCTTGTAACAACCGCGCAAGAATGTCACGGTTTTCTTCCGGCGTCCCACCCAGCAGCGCTTCCAGCGGGTAGCTCGGCAGGCCGAATGACTCCGGCGTCAGGGTATAGGTGGTGATATCGCCGTTGTTCAGCTCCGCCACCTGCGTGCTGGTGTGGATCGCCACCTCGTCCATGCCGCCGCCGTGTACCACGGCGGCGCGCTGATAGCCCAGCACCCGCAACGTTTCGGCGATCGGCAGCACCAGTTCGGGGCTGTAAACGCCAATCAGCGCCAGCGGCGGTCTCGCCGGGTTAATCAGCGGCCCCAGCACGTTGAACACCGTGCGGGTTTTCAACTGCTGACGTACCGGCATCGCATGGCGGAACCCTGTGTGGTACTGCGGGGCGAACAGAAAACAGACGCCCAAATCGTCCAGCGCCTGACGCGCCTGTTCGGCCGGCAGATCCAGACGGATGCCGAAGGCCGCCAGCAGGTCGGAAGATCCAGAACGGCTGGAGACGCTGCGGTTGCCGTGTTTGGCCACCCGGGCGCCGCAGGCCGCTGCGACAAAGGCGCTGGCGGTGGAAATATTGATGCTGTTGGTGCCGTCACCGCCGGTGCCGACGATATCGGCGAACAGGTAGTCCGGGCGAGGGAACGGTTGAGCATCCGCCAGCAGCGCCTTGGCCGCGCCGGCAATTTCCGCCGGCCGCTCGCCGCGTACTTTCATGCTGATTAACGCGGCGGCCAGCTGACTGGCTTCCAGTTCGCCGCGCACGATGGCGCTGAACAGCTGCTGGCTTTCCTGCTGGCTCAGCGACTCGGCGCGGTACAGTTTTTCAAGAATAGGCTGCATTATTCTGCCCCCTTTGGCGGCTGAGCCAATGCCCAGGCCAGCGTTTGTTCCAGCAGGCGCGCGCCGTGCGTGGTTAAAATCGATTCCGGATGAAACTGGAAGCCGCAGACGCGATCGTCATCGTGCCGCACCGCCATCACCATGTCGCCAAAGCGGGCGTTCACCGTCAGGGCGGCGGGGATGTTGCTGCCCACCAGAGAATGGTAGCGCGCGACCGGCAGCGGGTTCGCCATGCCGGCGAACATTGCGTCATCGTCGTGGCGAATGGCCGAGGCCTTACCGTGCAGGATTTCGCCGGCCTGGCCGACGTGGCCGCCGTAGGCTTCCACAATCGCCTGATGCCCCAGACAGATGCCGATAATCGGCAGCCGGCCGCGCAGACGCTGCAGCAGCTCCGGCATACAGCCGGCGTCGGCCGGTGCGCCAGGCCCCGGCGACAGCATCAGCACCGGCTGTTCCAGCTGGCTCAGCCGTTCAATAATCACTTCGGCGGCGATTTGGTTGCGGTAGATCACCACCTGATGACCGCTGGCGCGCAGCTGATCCACCAGGTTGTAGGTAAAAGAGTCGACGTTGTCGAGCAGTAAGATATCGGCCATCAGAACACCTCCTTGGCATGATGCGCGGTGGCGATGGCGCGCAGCACGGCGCGTGCTTTATTGCGGGTTTCGTCGGCTTCCGCCTGCGGGACAGAGTCGAGCACTACGCCGGCACCGGCCTGCACGGTGGCGATGCCGTCTTCCACATAGGCGGAACGAATCACGATGCAGGTATCCAGATCGCCGGTGGCGGTGAAATAGCCCACGGCACCGCCGTAGCTGCCGCGGCGGCTGCCTTCGCTGGCGGCGATCAGCTGCATGGCGCGCACCTTCGGCGCGCCGCTCAGCGTGCCCATATTCATGCAGGCCTGATAGGCATGCAGCACGTCCAGATCCTGACGCAGCGTACCAACCACGCGTGACACCAGATGCATCACGAAGGAGTAGCGGTCCACTTTGGTCAGATCGGCCACGTAGCGGCTACCGGCCTGACAGATGCGCGCCAGGTCGTTACGCGCCAGATCGACCAGCATCAGGTGCTCCGCCAGCTCTTTATGGTCGGTGCGCATCTCCAGTTCAATGCGGCTGTCGAGGTCCCGATCCAGGGAGCCGTCGGCTCGGCGGCCGCGCGGGCGGGTGCCGGCAATTGGATAGATTTCAATCTGCCGGTTGCCGGCGTCATATTTCAGTGCGCTTTCCGGCGATGCGCCGAACAGCGTGAAATCGTTGTCCTGCATAAAGAACATATACGGGCTGGGGTTGTTGTCCTTCAGCGTCTGGTAGGCCGCCAGCGGCGTCGGGCAAGGCAGGGAGAAGCGGCGTGACGGCACCACCTGGAAGATTTCTCCGTGGCGGATCGCCTGCTGCAGTTCGCTGACCGCCGCGCCATATTGCTCATCGCTCTGGTTGCAGCTTAGCTGCATGTTTTCCAGCGTCTGGTGGGGAATCGGCTGCGGCGTTTGCTTCAGCTGCTGCTGTATCTGTTGCAGACGCTGTTGCAAACGCTGCTGCTCCGCATCGTCGCCGGTAAACACGCTGGCCTGCAGGCGGGCGACGCCGCGCTGGTGGTCCAGCACCAGCAGTGTTTCCGCCAGATAGAAGCAGAAATCCGGGCAGCGCTGGTCCTGACGCAGCTGCGGCAGCTCTTCAAAACCGGCCACCAGGTCGTAAGCGAACAGCCCGCCCAGCATCATTGCCTCGCGCTCGTCGGCCGGGGAGTCGACCAGCTTCAGCAGCGTGCGCAGCGCATCGAATACCGACAGCGAACGCAGACGCGCATCTTCATCCTGCACTGCATCAATCTGCGGGAAGGTCAGCTCACGGCCATTGGGGCGTACGGCAATCTGCACCTCGGCCGGCAGCGCCTCATCCAGCAGCGGCAGCAGCGCGGCGCCGTTGGCGCTCAGCGCCTGCAGGCTGACCTGACGCCCCAGCGCGGTAATGCGCAGTGCGCTATCGATCACCAGCAGGCTTTGCAGGTTCTGTTTGCTTTCAATTTCCGCCGACTCCAGCAGCAGTGTGGCCGGCCGGGCGCCGCACAGCTGGTGGAACAGGGTGGTGGGGTCGCCCCGGTAGTCGGCTTGCGCCTTGAGTAATGTCAGTTGTGGTTTGCTCATTGACTGTACTTCCCGTTAAATTTTGCCCATAAAAAAGCCCGCATTACTGCGGGCCTGGAGAATCTGCATTGTCGGATGACAGGTATGCGTGATTACACCGCCCGCGAAAGGGAGGTACGCCACCAACGAAGAAGAGAAGTTTGTTTGCTCATTATCGCGCTCTCGCTAATTATCATCCAACACGGGGATTGCCGTGAACTTGTGTACTAGTTAACTGGTTCATGGCTGCGATGTCAATACTTTTAATCAGCAATGTTTTTATCAGCGTCGTGAATTATTTTCATCCAACGCATCGTCGGGGCCGGAGAATAGATTTCCGTCCGGACGGCATTAGCGGTTATGATAAAAAGCTAAGCCATTGCAGGATATTTCTTTTGACTGACACCACTGCTCCATCCTCCGCCTTTACCCTGTACGATCTCCACAGCCACACTACCGCTTCAGACGGGTCTTGCACGCCAGCACAACTGGTACAGCGTGCGGCGGAGATGCGCGTCGGCGTACTGGCGATTACCGACCACGACACCACCGATGGCCTGGCGGCGGCGGCGGCGGCCATCGAGCAGCAGGCGCTGCCGCTGCGGCTGGTCAACGGCGTGGAGATCTCCACCCTGTGGGAAAATCACGAGATCCATATCGTCGGTCTGGGCATCGATCCGGCACATCCGGCGATGGTGCAGCTGTTGGCGGAGCAGATTGAACGGCGGCAGCAGCGCGCGCAGGAAATTGGCGTCCGTTTGGCCAAAGCGCGTATCGAAGGCGCCTTTGAAGGCGCACAGCGGCTGGCCGACGGCGGAGCGGTAACGCGCGGACATTTTGCCCGTTACCTGGTGCAGGTCGGCGTCGCCGACAATATCGCCCAGGTGTTTAAAAAATATCTGGCCAAGGGGAAAACCGGCTACGTTCCGCCACGGTGGTGTACAATAGAACAAGCCATTGATGTGATTCATCAATCCGGCGGACAGGCGGTTGTCGCGCATCCCGGTCGTTATGATCTGACGGCGAAATGGCTAAAACGCCTGCTGGCGTATTTTGCCGAACACGGCGGCGATGCGATGGAAGTTGCCCAGTGTCAGCAGGCGCCGAATGAACGTACGCAGCTGGCGCAATATGCCCAGGATTTTCAGCTGCTGGCGTCGCAGGGCTCAGATTTTCATCAACCCTGCGCCTGGATTGAACTGGGACGCAAACTGTGGCTGCCCGGCGGCGTAGAGCCGGTGTGGCGTGACTGGCCGCTGGCGCGGCAATGATTGGTTAGCCTGACGCATCAGGCATGAGTGCGGGCGGCGGCGTCCGCGTGCAGCACTTTTAGGAGTAACAGATGAGCCAGCTTTTTTATATTCACCCGGACAACCCGCAACCGCGTTTAATCAATCAGGCGGTTGATGTGCTGCGCAAAGGCGGGGTGATCGTGTATCCGACCGACTCCGGCTATGCGCTGGGGTGCAGGCTGGAAGAGAAATCGGCCATGGAGCGTATCTGCCGTATCCGTCAACTGGACGGCCACCATAACTTTACGCTGATGTGCCGCGACTTGTCGGAGCTGTCGACCTATGCCTACGTGGATAACACGGCATTCCGCCTGATCAAGAATAATACGCCGGGGCATTACACCTTTATCCTCAAGGCGACCAAAGAAGTGCCGCGTCGCCTGATGAACGACAAGCGTAAAACTATCGGCCTGCGCGTACCGTCCAACCCGATTGCGCTGGCGCTGCTGGAAGCGCTCAATGAACCGATGATGTCGACCACGCTGATGCTGCCGGGCAATGATTTTGCCGAATCCGACCCGGAAGAGATTAGCGATCACCTGGGTAAACAGGTCGATCTGGTGATCCACGGCGGCTTCCTGGGGCAGCAGCCGACCACGGTGGTAGACCTGACGGAGGCCGCGCCGGAAGTGATGCGCGAGGGTGCCGGCGACCCGTCGCCGTTCCGCTGATAACTCTATAGAAATTCTGAAAATCGGCTTTCGCGACCGCAAACGTGGCGAAAACCGCTATTCTACGATAACAAAATAATAAGTAATGGCAGGGCGCGTAACAATGATAAAACAGACTTTACTGGTCGCTTCCTTACTGGTTTCTTCGGCGGCGAACGCCGGTTTTTATTCTGGCAGCGCGCTGTTAGCGGAAAGTGACGGCTATGTGAAGAATAAAAACGGCGTGGCGACCGTCGCCGAGGCGTTGAACGGCGGTATGTTCATGGGCTATGTCGCCGGGGTATTCGATACTTATTCGATGCAGGGCAACCGCAACATCTGCCCGGATGCCGGAATGAGCGTCGGCACGGCGTCCGACGCGGTGATGCAATACCTCAACGACCATCCTGAACAACTGCACTATTCGGCGCCGTCGGTGATTATGCTGGCGCTGGCAGCCGCTTATCCTTGCGAGCGTCACTAATGTTGTCAGAGGGCTGGCGCTCGCCGGCCCTGTCTTGCGGCTGATGCCGTATTCCCCACTTTGTAAGATTCTCAGCGTTTACCCTTGGCACCTGATCCCTGGTGATATCCGGCTAGCATAAAGTAACGCCTGTGTTGTGGCCGAGGCGGTTACTGATAATTCCTGGCGGTACACCGTCATTCCACATGCTTTGCGCTGGCGTCATGCGCATGGTGTGCGTAGAAACGTGCTTATGCGTTATTAGGCTTATTTCAGGCTGTCAGCGCTGGGTGAAAAACGAACATTCTTTTTAGAATCATTAATTCTAAAATTTGTGTAGAATGTGCGGCCACGTTGAATGATGCGTGGTAGCTGGTGTGGTGCCGCGTGTGCCATGCAGCGTGCCAAAAAGTGTGCAAGATTATAGGGTTATGGCGCCGATTGCCGTAACTGATTGAACGTATAGTATACGCAGACGCCTGTGAAGGCGACGCAAGAGGTTGCTCCATGAGCGAAAAATTACAGAAAGTTTTAGCGCGTGCCGGTCACGGTTCGCGTCGTGAAATTGAAGGCATGATTGAAGCCGGACGCGTCAGCGTCGACGGTAAAGTGGCGACGCTGGGCGATCGCGTGGAAGTGAATCCGGCGATGAAAATCCGTATTGACGGCCATGTGGTGTCGGTAAAAGAGTCGGAAGAGGCTGTGTGCCGCGTACTGGCTTATTACAAACCGGAAGGCGAGCTCTGCACCCGCAGCGATCCGGAAGGGCGCCCGACGGTGTTCGATCGTCTGCCGAAACTGCGTGGTTCGCGCTGGGTGGCCGTGGGCCGTCTGGATGTGAATACTTCGGGGCTGCTGCTGTTCACTACCGACGGTGAACTGGCCAACCGTCTGATGCACCCGAGCCGTGAAGTTGAACGTGAGTATGCCGTGCGCGTATTCGGTCAGATTGACGACGACAAGGTGAAACAGCTGAGCCGTGGCGTACAGCTGGAAGATGGCCCGGCGGCGTTCCGCACCATCAAGTTCCAGGGCGGGGAAGGCTTGAACCAGTGGTACAACGTAACGCTGACCGAAGGACGCAACCGCGAAGTGCGTCGCTTATGGGAGGCGGTCGGCGTACAGGTCAGCCGTTTGATCCGCGTGCGTTATGGTGATATCGATCTGCCGAAAGGCCTGCCGCGCGGCGGCTGGGCTGAACTGGATCTGTCATCGATCAACTACCTGCGCGAACTGGTGGAGTTGAAGCCGGAAACGGTCAGTAAGCTGCCGGTCGAGCGTGAGCGTCGCCGCGTGAAGGCCAACCAGATTCGCCGTGCGGTGAAGCGTCACAGCCAGGTCTCTCCAGGACGCCGTGGCAACGGCGGCGGCAAGCCGGCGGGCGCTAAATCTGCCGCCAAGCCGACGCGTAAACGCAGCTAATCCGCAGCCCCGCGTAGCCGCCAATCGACGGCTACGCGGAGGATGATTACCAGTCGATGCCCTGTTGGGCTTTGATGCCGGCGTCAAACGCATGTTTCACCGGTCGCATCTCCGTCACCGTATCCGCCAGTTCCAGTAAATCACGATGGCAGCCGCGGCCGGTAATTATCACCGTCTGATGGGCCGGGCGCTGCGCCAGCGCCGTCATTACCGCTTCCAGTTCCAGATAGCCGTATGCGACCATATAGGTCAGCTCATCCAACAGCACCACATCCAGCGACGCATCGGCCAGCATGCGTTTAGCGTGCTGCCAGACCGCCTGACAGGCCGCCGTATCGTTCTCTTTACTTTGCGTCTCCCAGGTAAAGCCGGTAGCCATCACCTGAAACTCCACGCCATGCTGCTGCAGCAGATTCTTTTCACCGTTGGGCCATTCGCCCTTGATAAACTGAATGACGCCGGCCTGCATGCCGTGGCCTACCGCGCGGGTGACCGTGCCGAACGCCGCGGTGGTTTTCCCTTTCCCGTTGCCGGTGAATACCAACAGTAACCCCCGGCTTTCCTGCGCGGCGGCAATACGCGCGTCGACCTGCTCTTTTAACCGCTGCTGACGCTGCTGGTGGCGATCTTCAGCCATAAGGCATTCTCCCTATTCGGCGGCGCCGGGTTTGCGGTTGGGCTGGGCGTCAAAGCTCATGCCGGTTTTACGGCGGCTGTCATCACCCATCAGATACAGGTACAGCGGCATGATATCCGCCGGGGTTTTCAGCTTGTTTTTGTCTTCATGCGGGAAGGCGGCGGCGCGCATACTGGTGCGCGTTCCGCCCGGATTGATGCAGTTTACCCGCAGATGGCGGCTTTTATACTCTTCCGCCAGCACCTGCATCATGCCTTCGGTGGCGAATTTGGAG
This sequence comes from Serratia sp. JUb9, assembly GCF_014298095.1. Taxonomy (NCBI): domain Bacteria; kingdom Pseudomonadati; phylum Pseudomonadota; class Gammaproteobacteria; order Enterobacterales; family Yersiniaceae; genus Serratia; species Serratia sp. JUb9. The sequence continues at coordinate 2,368,108 of NZ_CP060416.1, forward strand.
ACGGCATAAGCGCCCCAGCCGGCGCGTCCCATGCGGCCAACGCTGGAGGTGGTAAAGATCAGCGAGCCGGCAGGGGATTTTAACAGCAGCGGCAGCAGCGCCTGGGTCAGCATAAAGGTGGCGTTGACGTTGACCTGCATCACATCGTGCCACATTGCCATATCGATCTCGGCCATTGGCACGATATCACCCAACAGGCCGGCGTTATGCAGTACGCCGTCCAGACGCGGCAGCTGATCCGTCAGGTCGGCGGCGACCTGGCGGCATTGCTCCTGCGTGGCATGCAGCAGATCCAGCGTGACGGTCAGCGCCGGCGCGCCGCCCTGGGCGGCAATTTCGTCGCGAACCGCCAACAGTTTGCTTTCGGTGCGGCCCAGTAGCACCAGCTGTGCGCCGAAACGCGCATAGGTTAATGCGGCTTCGCGGCCGATGCCGTCGCCTGCGCCGGTAACCAGAATGATGCGTTGCTCCAGCAGATCGTGTTTAGGGTTGTAATGCACAATAATTCCTCGCGCCGTGACGGGCAATTTCCACCGTTTTCGGGGAAATGCAGTGGGTGTGGGAGGCCGGCGGCGGGCGTGTCGGTTCGACGGTCGCGCTGGCCCCGCAGCGAATGCGATGATCACATTGATAAATAATGCGTGTTATATGCCTGAAACGGATCGCATTTTCAATGATAAGGCGGGCGAAACGGCATTCTTTTGTAACAAAAACGGAACAATCCCAGCGTGCCGCCCGGGTGAAGACGCTCATCCGATGCGTCGCGTATTCCAGGAAGGGGAATTTGCCGCGACAGCCGGGGGAACAGTTGGCTAGAATGAACGAAGACAACTAACAACCTGTTATCAAGGCGGAATCTGTGGAGTTTATATCTGTTTACGGCCTGTTTTTGGCCAAGGTCGCCACGGTGGCGATCGCTATCGCCGCGCTGGCGCTGCTGGCGGTAAGTCTGGGACATCGCAAGAGCCAGCAAAAAGGGGAGCTGCGGCTGACCGATCTCGGCGAACAATACCGCGATATGCAGCGTGATATGCGTCTGGCGCGGATGGATGCGGCAGAGCAAAAAATCTGGAACAAGCAGTTTAAGAAGCAGACCAAGGCCGACGATAAGCTCAAAAAGCAGCGGGCGAAGGCGGGCGCGGTGGAGGCGGGTAAGCCTTGTCTCTACGTGCTGGATTTCAAGGGCAGCATGGACGCGCATGAAGTCTCTTCACTGCGCGAAGAGGTCTCTGCCGTGCTGGCGGTGGCGACTGCGCAGGACGAAGTGCTGCTGCGTCTGGAAAGCCCTGGCGGCGTGGTACACGGTTACGGCCTGGCCGCTTCGCAGTTGGAACGCCTGCGCAACGGCGGCATCCGCCTGACGGTGGCGGTGGACAAAGTCGCCGCCAGCGGCGGTTATATGATGGCCTGCGTGGCGGATCGCATTGTGGCGGCGCCGTTTGCCATCATCGGCTCCATCGGCGTGGTGGCGCAGATCCCCAACTTCCACCGCCTGCTGAAAAAGAACAATGTGGACGTCGAGTTGCACACCGCCGGCCAGTTCAAACGTACGCTGACGCTGTTTGGTGAAAACACCGACGAAGGGCGTGAGAAGTTCCGCGAGGAGCTGAATGAAACCCATCTGCTGTTCAAGCAGTTCGTCCATCAGCAACGTCCTTCGCTGGATATCGACAGCGTGGCGACCGGTGAGCACTGGCTCGGCACGCAGGCCCGGGAAAAAGGACTGGTCGACGCGGTGGGCACCAGCGATGACCTGCTGATTGCCGAAATGGAAACCCATGAGGTGATCGGGGTGCGCTATACCCGCCATAAACGGCTGATCGACCGCTTTACCGGCAGCGCGGCGGAAAGCGCCGATCGCCTGCTGCTGCGCTGGTGGCAGCGCGGAGAAAAGCCGCTGCTGTAAGCCGGGGAGTATCGAGGGGGCCTTGGCCCCCGTTTTTTTATCCGTCGCTCAATCGATCAGATGGTATTTTTCTGAAAGTCGGTGGGCGAGATGTTTAAACATATTAAATACCGCCGTAGTTTTTGCCGTCGGCAAACCGTCCGGGTCTAAAAAGAATTCGCCGCGAAATACCAACACGCCGTTTTTTTGTTCGACATCGGTGGCGACCATGCCGTGGAGATAATCCTCATGCTGACGGATGATGTTATTTGCTTCTTTGAGTAACGCTTCGCGGTTAATCGGTGAAGTATCATTGTTCATTTATTGCACTCCGGATATCTTTACTGCGCATATACTAGCGCTGCTTTCCGTTTATCCGCAAATAAACTAAGGTTTAGCTGCCGTCCGGACGGCTGGCAGGCTATGGAAATTGGCGAAAAAGCGTTTTCCGTGCTAATTAGGTTGCGTGGCGCTTTTTATCAGGTACAGTGTGGGATTTTGCGGCCTCAGGTGGAAATTTTTGTTTACGCCAACGGCGAGCCATAGACGGCCATACCTCTGGAGCATGGCTGAAAGGCGGGGGCGATCAGCAACTTGCGTTCAGGTTGAGCAGTTAAGCAGCCAACGGAAAAAAACATGTTGATCTCCGGCCAGACTGCCGCAATATAAAAAAGAGATGTGAATTGCCGCGGCACGGCGAGATAAAAGACTTCTTTTCAGAAGAAATAAATTAGGTAAAGGTAAATATGGGTAAAGCTCTTGTAATAGTTGAGTCCCCGGCAAAAGCCAAAACTATTAATAAATATTTGGGTAATGACTACGTGGTGAAGTCCAGCGTCGGTCATATCCGTGATTTGCCGACCAGTGGCTCAGCCAGCAAAAAGAGCGCTGACTCAAGCGAAGACAAAACCAAGGCCAAGAAAAAAGTTAAAAAAGACGCAACGACGGCGCTGGTAAACCGAATGGGCGTCGATCCTTATCACGGCTGGAAAGCGCATTATGAAATCCTGCCTGGTAAAGAAAAAGTTGTCGCAGAGTTAAAATCGTTAGCGGAAAACGCCGACCACATTTATCTCGCAACCGACTTGGACCGCGAAGGGGAAGCCATTGCCTGGCACCTGCGGGAAGTGATCGGCGGCGACGACCAGCGCTTCAGCCGCGTGGTGTTTAACGAAATCACCAAAAACGCCATTCAGCAGGCGTTCAGCGAGCCGGGCGAACTGAATATTGACCGGGTTAACGCCCAGCAGGCGCGTCGCTTTATGGACCGCGTTGTGGGCTATATGGTCTCGCCGCTGCTGTGGAAGAAAATTGCCCGCGGCCTGTCCGCCGGCCGCGTACAGTCGGTGGCCGTCCGCCTGGTGGTGGAGCGCGAGCGCGATATCAAAGCCTTCGTGCCGGAAGAGTACTGGGAACTGCGCGCCGACCTGCTGGCGCAGGGTGAAACCGCGCTGCAGATGGAAGTGACCCATGCGCACGGCAAACCGTTCAAACCGGTAAACCGCGACCAGACCTACGCGGCGGTGGCGTTGCTGGAGAAAGCGCGCTACACGGTGCAGGATCGTGAAGACAAACCGACCAGCAGCAAGCCGGGCGCGCCGTTTATTACCTCCACGCTGCAACAGGCGGCCAGTACGCGTCTGAGCTTCGGCGTGAAGAAAACCATGATGATGGCGCAGCGTCTGTATGAAGCGGGCCACATTACCTATATGCGTACCGACTCCACCAACCTGAGCCAGGATGCGCTCAATATGGTGCGGGGTTATATCGGCGACAGCTTCGGCGAGAAATACCTGCCGAAAGCGCCGAATCAGTACAGCAGCAAAGAGAATTCTCAGGAAGCGCACGAAGCGATTCGTCCTTCGGACGTGAACGTGGTGGCCGAACAGCTGAAAGATATGGAAGCGGATGCGCAAAAACTGTATCAGCTGATCTGGCGTCAGTTTGTCGCCTGTCAGATGACGCCGGCGCAGTACGATTCCACCACGCTGACGGTAAAAGCCGGTGATTACCAGCTGCGCGCCAAAGGCCGCACGCTGCGTTTCGACGGTTGGACCAAGGTGATGCCGGCGTTGCGCAAGGGCGACGAAGATCGCACTCTGCCGTTTGTCGACATCGGCAGCGAGCTGGATCTGCAGCAGTTGATCCCGAGCCAGCACTTTACCAAGCCGCCTGCGCGCTACAGCGAAGCATCGCTGGTGAAAGAGCTGGAAAAACGCGGCATCGGCCGTCCTTCCACCTATGCCTCGATCATCTCCACCATTCAGGATCGCGGCTACGTGCGGGTGGAAAACCGCCGTTTCTATGCGGAAAAAATGGGCGAAATCGTCACCGACCGGCTGGAAGAGAACTTCCGTGAGCTGATGAACTACGATTTCACCGCCCGCATGGAAGATGGCCTCGACCAGGTGGCGAACAACCACGCGGAGTGGAAAGCGGTGCTGGACGAGTTCTTTGCCGAGTTCAGCGAACAGCTGGAAACGGCGGAAAAAGACCCGGAAGAAGGCGGGATGCGCCCGAACCAGATGGTGCTGACCAGCATCGACTGTCCGACCTGCGGCCGCCAGATGGGCATTCGCACCGCCAGCACCGGGGTGTTCCTCGGCTGTTCCGGCTATGCGCTGCCGCCGAAAGAGCGTTGCAAAACCACCATCAACCTGGTGCCGGAAGCCGAAGTGCTTAACATACTGGAAGGGGACGATGCGGAAACCAACGCCTTGCGCGCGCGCCGTCGCTGCCAGAAGTGCGGCACCGCGATGGACAGCTACCTGATCGATAACCAGCGCAAACTGCACGTGTGCGGCAACAACCCGGCCTGTGACGGTTACGAGATTGAAGAGGGCGAGTTCCGCCTGAAAGGCTATGACGGCCCAGTGGTTGAGTGTGAGAAGTGTGGTTCCGAAATGCACCTGAAAATGGGGCGCTTCGGTAAATACATGGGCTGCACCAACGAAAACTGTAAGAACACGCGTAAAATCCTGCGCAGCGGTGAAGTCGCGCCACCGAAGGAAGATCCGGTGCCGTTGCCGGAATTGCCATGCGCCAAGTCGGACGCCTATTTTGTGTTGCGTGACGGCGCGGCCGGCGTGTTCCTGGCAGCCAATACGTTCCCTAAATCGCGCGAAACCCGTGCGCCGTTGGTGGAAGAACTGCAGCGCTTTAAGGACCGTCTGCCGGAAAAACTGCGTTACCTGGCCGATGCTCCGGTGGCCGATCCGGAAGGCAACAAAACGCTGGTGCGCTTCAGCCGTAAGACCAAGCAGCAGTACGTCTCTTCGGAGAAAGAGGGCAAGGCCACCGGCTGGACCGCATTCTTCGTGGATGGCAAATGGGTTGAAACCAAAAAGTAATCGTTGCTGACGGCAGCAATCTTAAAAAACCAGCCCGGGCGGCTGGTTTTTTTATGCCCGTGCCCGGGGAAACCGGCCATTCTGGTGCGTTTTAATCACCGTGGACCGGCGTTGCGCATTGATAGTAATGCGAAATAATCGTTATCATAGTGTGACGTGGATCTATACTTGAAGCTATGGCGTGATATAGTGGTTATATAAAAATATGTATTTATGATTAAAGCTTATTAACAACGGCGTTTTCTGCAGCATCTGGGTTAACACTGTGTTATGGCTCACCAACTTTTCAGCATACCGGGAAACACCGATATACCTGAATGCGGCCTGGCCGCAGTGTTTAACCTAGGATGGTATAAGATATGAAATTGCAGCAGCTTCGTTACATTGTGGAAGTGGTTAATCACAACCTGAATGTGTCATCGACAGCGGAAGGGCTTTATACCTCTCAGCCTGGCATCAGCAAACAGGTGCGTATGCTGGAGGATGAACTGGGTATTCAGATCTTTGCCCGCAGCGGCAAACACCTGACGCAGGTGACGCCGGCAGGCCAGGAGATTATCCGCATCGCGCGCGAGGTGCTGTCCAAGGTCGAGGCAATCAAAGCGGTTGCCGGCGAACATACTTATCCGGATAAAGGCTCCCTGTACGTCGCCACCACCCATACGCAGGCGCGCTATGCGCTGCCTAACGTGATCAAAGGCTTTATCGAACGTTATCCGCGCGTCTCATTGCATATGCATCAGGGGTCGCCGACGCAGATTGCCGAAGCGGTGTCCAAAGGCACCGCCGACTTCGCTATCGCCACCGAGGCGCTGCATCTGTACGACGATCTGATTATGCTGCCGTGCTACCACTGGAACCGCGCGGTGGTGGTGAAACCCGATCATCCGTTAGCCGGCAAAAGCCATATCACCATTGAAGAGTTGGCTGAATATCCGATAGTGACCTACACCTTCGGCTTTACCGGTCGTTCAGAGCTGGATACCGCCTTTAACCGTGCCGGGCTGACGCCGCGTATCGTGTTCACGGCTACCGATGCCGACGTGATCAAAACCTACGTCCGCCTGGGGTTAGGGGTGGGGGTGATTGCCAGCATGGCGGTCGACCCGGTGCAGGATCCGGATCTGGTGACCGTCGACGCCCGCGATGTGTTCACCTACAGCACCACCAAAATCGGTTTCCGCCGCAGCACCTTCCTGCGCAGCTATATGTACGACTTTATCCAGCGCTTTGCGCCGCATCTGACGCGCGACGTGGTGGACACCGCGGTGGCGCTGCGCTCGAATGAAGAGATCGAGGCGATGTTCAAGGACATCAAACTGCCGGTGAAGTAGGGCGTAAAATTAACGACTTACCGCAGGATCAACACTCGGGTGTTCGCTCACCTGTTTCAATCTGTTGATTGAAACAGGCTGTAAAGCCAGACTTACCGGGAGGGAACATTTATCCCTCCCGTTTTCATATCTCCTTAGAGCGCAGCGCCAAGGCGATATTGATTCACGTTACATACTCACCACACATCCCTTCTAACGTGCCCTCGACGCTATCATCTATAGAGCTGAGTTATGGTCTGATAGCTTTTTACTAACATGGAGTGGGTCACGCATTCAAAAGTGTCATCTGGGCTATTCACTGTAAATTTACTCTAGACCCAGGTCGCATCTTTTTCTGTTTATACCCTTAAAATAATCTGCAGATTTTCCAGCATGCATGTGCTAAATATTAATAAAAATCAATATGTTAACCTGAAAGGATATAGGTTATGAGTACTCGACGGGATATACAGGATGGAGCGAAATTTGAATGGCTGACAAGCGGGCTTGTTTACACCGAGGTCTTAGGGTGGCTTGATATGGGGCACGCTCGCGGTGATGATATCATTGCCCTGAAACGCAAGTTCTTGGCGGGTGAGAATAGCGGGAAAGATTTTTATACCGTGATGTATCGCCAAGATATGCGTATTGCCAGATTTGGGAGCCGGTTGGGTATCGGGAAATTTTCACGGTGGCAGATCAAGTGAGGGCGCAGCGGTAGTGATGTTAACCGTATTATGTTGGCGATGATGTTGAATACATCGTTTTTCTTTGAAAACTTACAAAGCCAGCGTGTTTTTTCGTGGTATACAGACAGCGGCTATAGTGGTGAAGATCTCGTTTCTAACCTGTTTGGATTTTATCGTTATATGATTCCTGGCCGATATGATTATCGAGTCAGGCCCGTGAGTTATACTGCGGCTGTGCGTCGATGGGATTATTACGGCTCTATCGGCTCCCATAAAAATAGCGGTTTTCTACCGATACTTTTTCCTGATCCAAGCGACCCTTGTGTCAGGCGCCAACCGTACAAGGTAAACCTTCCACATTTTATGACGTGGATGCGTCCGTGGGATGACTTTACGTCCGGGACTGTCAACGTTCTTACGGGCAATGGAACATCATTTGAATTCAAAGGAGTGAGGTAACCGTGAGAACGTTGTTGAAGTGGGGCAGTTTGACGCTGATGGGCGTGCTTCTTCTTAGTGGTGTGTTTATCTATGTCGTTGCATCAGGCGTTAATGAGGTGACTGAATACACGGAAAACGACTTTTTTACCTATCGCATCCTGACGGATAAAGAGATCGCGCAAGCGCCGCGTATTTCAGCGGATTACGTTTTTGTCTCGCAGCCCGGCGACGGGCATGCACCATCAAACGCTATTATTTTTCAACGTGCCTCTGACATCGAGCCGCTCAGGATTTATCTGCGGGGCTTGGGTTACGCTCTGGATAAGCGGCGACTTGGCGCTAATGAGGTTTGGTCGCAGCAGGAACGACATGGCGGCGCGGTTTTTTATCTCTCTTTTAATCGCGGCACTGGTGAAGCGGTATTGACCAAAGTGCAGAACGATTAATTCCTGCCGGATCCCGGCGTTACTTTTTGCCTGCCGATGCCTCGGTGTTTTCCTGTCTTTTGTCGCACGCGGCGTCCACAATCCTTGCCAATGATGTGGTTATTTATTACTCCTTTTTTGGTGGGTTTCATCCTAACCCTTTGACTTAGCTAACACTTGTCGGCGCGCCATCGCTTTTGCCTATCGCTGTGATCAAATCGTGTTGTTATCAAAACGTTACATCACGTTTGTGTTATCTTTAAACAAGACCTCAGTAATTACCCTGTTTTTGACATAATAAAAATGGAGGAGCTATGTCGTCCAATCTTAGTGAAACGAGTATGGATAAGCTGGTTGCACTGAATAGCGAATATCACTATTACAGCCTGCCACAGGCGGCCAAACAGCTCGGAGATATCGACCGGCTGCCGAAGTCCATGAAAGTGCTGTTGGAGAACCTGCTACGTCATATCGACGGCGATACGGTGCAGGTTGAGGATTTACAAGCGATCGTCGACTGGCAGCGCAGCGGACATGCCGACCGTGAAATTGCCTACCGCCCGGCACGCGTGCTGATGCAGGATTTTACCGGCGTGCCGGCGGTGGTCGATCTGGCGGCGATGCGCGAAGCGGTGCAGCGGCTGGGCGGCAATGTCGACCAGGTCAACCCGCTGTCGCCGGTAGATCTGGTGATTGACCACTCGGTAACCGTCGATGAGTTCGGCGACCAGCAGGCATTTACCGATAACGTGCGTATCGAAATGCAGCGCAACCACGAACGTTACACCTTCCTGCGCTGGGGGCAGCAAGCCTTTAACCGCTTCCGTGTGGTGCCGCCGGGCACCGGGATCTGCCACCAGGTCAACCTTGAGTATCTGGGCCAGACCATCTGGCATGAGGAGCAGGACGGCAAACGCATCGCCTACCCGGATACGCTGGTGGGCACCGATTCCCACACCACCATGATTAACGGCCTGGGCATCCTCGGCTGGGGCGTCGGCGGTATCGAAGCGGAAGCGGCGATGCTGGGGCAGCCGGTATCGATGTTGATCCCGGATGTGGTGGGCTTTAAACTGACGGGTAAACTCAGCGAGGGCATCACCGCCACCGATTTGGTGTTAACCGTCACGCAGATGCTGCGTAAGCACGGCGTGGTCGGCAAGTTCGTGGAATTTTACGGCGACGGCCTTGCGCAATTACCGCTGGCGGACCGCGCCACCATCGCCAATATGGCGCCGGAATATGGCGCTACCTGTGGCTTCTTCCCGGTTGATGAGGTCACGCTCGGCTACCTGAAACTGAGCGGACGCAGCGACGAGCAGATCGCGCTGGTGGAAAGTTACGCCAAAGCGCAGGGTATGTGGCGTCATCCCGGCGATGAGCCGGTCTTCACCAGTTCGCTGGCGCTGGATATGTCGACGGTGGAAACCAGTCTGGCCGGGCCGAAGCGGCCGCAGGATCGGGTGGCGCTGTCGGCAGTGCCGCAGGCCTTCCAGGCCGCGACCGAGCTGGACATCGGCGGCCAGAAAAACCGGGCGGACTCCGTTCCTTTCACGCTGGACGGCGCAACACATCCGCTCAGCAACGGCGCGGTGGTGATTGCCGCCATCACGTCGTGCACCAACACCTCTAACCCCAGCGTGATGATGGCCGCCGGCCTGTTGGCGAAAAATGCGGTGGATAAAGGCCTGCAGGTGAAGCCATGGGTGAAAACCTCGCTGGCGCCGGGTTCCAAAGTCGTGACCGACTACTTCGCCAGCGCCGGGCTGATGCCTTATCTGGAAGCGCTGGGCTTTAATCTGGTGGGTTACGGCTGCACCACCTGTATTGGTAACTCCGGCCCGCTGCCGGAGCCGATCGAGCAGGCGATTAAAACCGGCGATCTGACCGTCGGTGCAGTGCTGTCCGGCAACCGTAACTTTGAAGGACGTATCCATCCGCTGGTAAAAACCAACTGGCTGGCGTCGCCGCCGCTGGTGGTCGCCTATGCGCTGGCCGGTAATATGCAGCTGGATCTGGCCAAGGATGCATTGGGAGAAGGGCGCGACGGTAAACCGGTGTATCTGAAAGACATTTGGCCAAGCAATACCGATATCGCCAAGGCGGTAGAGGAAGTCCGCACCGAGATGTTCCGTAAGGAATACAGCGAAGTGTTTAACGGCGACGAGGAGTGGCGGGCAATCGAGGTGGCTGCGTCGGCAACCTATAACTGGCAGGATGACTCCACCTATATTCGCCATCCGCCGTTCTTCAGCACCATGCAGGAAAAACCCGAGCCGGTGCAGGATATCAACAACGCGCGTCTGCTGGCGATCCTGGCGGATTCGGTTACCACCGACCACATCTCCCCGGCGGGCAATATCAAGCACGACAGCCCGGCGGGACGTTACCTCAGCGAGCACGGGGTGGCGGACAGTGACTTCAACTCCTACGGCTCACGTCGCGGCAACCATGAGGTGATGATGCGCGGCACCTTCGCCAATATCCGCATCCGCAACGAGATGGTGCCGGGTGTGGAAGGCGGCTATACGCGCCATATCCCGTCACAGGAAGAGATGGCGATTTATGACGCCGCGATGCGTTATCAGCAAGAGCAGGTGCCGCTGGCGGTGGTCGCCGGTAAAGAGTACGGCTCCGGCTCCAGCCGTGACTGGGCTGCCAAAGGGCCGCGCCTGCTCGGGGTGCGCGTGGTGATCGCCGAGTCTTTCGAACGTATTCACCGCTCAAACCTGATCGGCATGGGGATTCTACCGCTGGAATTTCCGCAGGGCGTGACGCGCAAAACGCTGGCGCTGAGCGGGGATGAGAGCATCAGCGTCGGCGGCCTGCAGAGTCTGCAGCCGGGGCAGACGGTGCCGCTGCATATCACCTATGCCGACGGCCGTGAAGAGGTGGTGGATACCCGCTGCCGCATCGACACGCAAACCGAGCTGACCTACTACCAGAACGATGGCATCCTGCATTACGTCATCAGGAAAATGTTGTAATAAAAAAGGGCGCCTGCGGGCGCCCTGATTATTTTAGCGTGGGTTACTTCTGGTCCAGCAGATGGCCCATTTTGGCCGCTTTGGTCGCCAGATAACGCTCATTTTTCGGGTTGCGGCCGACGATCAACGGCACCCGTTCGACAATGTTAATCCCGGCTTCACTCAGGATCTCCACCTTTTTCGGGTTATTGGTCAGCAGACGCACCGCATCCACGCCCAGCAGTTTAAACATGTCCGCACACAGGGTGAAGTCACGCTCATCCGCCGCGAAGCCCAGTTGATGATTGGCCTCCACCGTATCGGCGCCTTTGTCCTGCAGCGCATAGGCGCGGATTTTGTTCAGCAGGCCGATGTTGCGGCCTTCCTGGCGGTGATACAGCAGGATGCCGCGGCCTTCTTCGGCAATGTGCTCCAGCGCGGCTTCCAGTTGGAAACCGCAGTCGCAGCGCAGGCTGAACAGGGCGTCGCCGGTCAGACATTCCGAATGTACGCGCGCCAGCACCGGCGTATCGCCGCTGATATCGCCGAAAACCAACGCCAGATGATCGTGCCCGGTGGCGAGTTCTTCAAAACCCACCATCAGGAAATCGCCCCAAGGTGTCGGCAGTTTAGCCTCTGCCACCCGTTTAAGCTGCATGTTACTCTCCAACACTTTCGATTCAATCGCTGCAACGCATGGTACGTCCGACATGAACGCCTGACCAGCATTAAACGCGCCGCCGCGTATTCTAATGGCTTATTATCGACTATTCTGCCATAACTTCTTGCCCAGTGGTGCTCAGCAAACCAGCATCCGGCGCCGTGCGCCACCTATTGATGCAATAGGGGGCCGGGCTTTCCTCCGCCTGGCGGCCTGCGTCCGTGCCGTCTGCTATGTTCTTGAGATTACAAGGTTGTTACACTGCGCTCTGAACCATAACCGGGATGATAAAATGTTTGATATCGCAAAACGCACCGCCGGCGGAACCCTGTTGCTGTTGTTAATACCGCTGGCCGTTTGGCTGACCGGCTGGCAATGGCAGCCCGGCGGCGATAATGCGCTGCTGAAAGTGATGTTCTGGATGACGGAAACGGTCACCGCGCCGTGGGGCATACTGACCAGCGTGCTGTTGTCGGCCTGGTTTTTGTGGTGCCTGCGCTTTCGTCTTAAACCGGCGATCGGGCTGATGGTGCTGCTGCTGGCCTCGATCCTGGTGGGCCAGGGGATAAAATCGCTGATAAAAGAGCAGGTGCAGGCGCCGCGACCGTTCGTGATGTGGCTGGAGCAGCAGCACAATATCAGTGAGGAACACTTTTATTCGCTGAAGCGTAAGCAGCGCGCGGCGCTGGTGAAAGATCAGCTGCAGGGGCAGCCGCTGGTGCCGGAGTGGCTGCGCAAGCACTGGCAGTTTGAAACCGGCTTTGCTTTCCCTTCCGGCCATACCACGTTTGCCGCCACCTGGGCGTTGCTGGGCGTTGGTCTGCTGTGGCCGCGCCGGCACTATAAAACCGTGGCGGTGCTGATGGTCTGGGCCGCCGGCGTGATGATCAGCCGTCTGCTGCTGGGGATGCACTGGCCGCGCGATCTGGCGGTGGCGACCTTAATCAGCGCATTACTGGTGGCGATCGTCTGCTGGCTGGCGCAGCGCTGGTTCGGGCCGTTGACGCCGCCGCCGGAAGAACAGCAGGAGATCGCGCATCGCGGCCACAGGCGTTAGGCCGTTGTTGTGACGATGTCACGTTGGCGACGAATGCCCGTCGCCAACGTATTAATCCCCCCGCCTTGTAATTGATCGCTTTCGCCCCCATTTCATTATTAATTCACTATTTTGAGATGCGTTCTCATCTGGGTGTCCGGTGACGTCGTTATTGCCGAATATACCAGCGTCTTTATGCATTTATCGCACGCCAGGGTTTCCCTGCTGCTGCGGGAAATGCTAACTTAATGTATTACGGACGCCACCCTTGGGCATAATTCATCCGATAAACTCGGCATCGCGGGAAAGAATGTGAAATATTTACTTATTTTTTTGCTGGTTCTGGTGATCTTCGTTATTTCCGTAACGCTTGGCGCGCAGAACGATCAGGTTGTGACGTTTAATTATCTGGTGGCGCAGGGCGATTACCGGGTATCCACACTTCTGGCGACGCTGTTCGGCATGGGGTTCGTACTTGGCTGGATTATCTGCGGCCTGTTTTATCTGCGTACGCGCCTTGCCCTGAGCCGCGCCGAGCGGAAAGTAAAAAGGCTGGAGTCGCAGCTGGAAACGCCAGCTGAACCGGTGACTCAGCCCGTTGTCAGCAAGGAATAACCTTCTATGTTAGAGCTGCTGTTTCTGTTGCTGCCCGTGGCTGCCGCCTATGGCTGGTACATGGGGCGCAGAAGTGCTCAGCAGGATAAACAGCAGGAAGCCAACCGTCTGTCGCGTGAATATGTGGCCGGGGTTAACTTTCTGCTTTCCAACCAGCAGGACAAAGCGGTCGATCTGTTCCTCGATATGCTGAAAGAGGACAGCAACACCGTGGAGGCCCACCTGACGTTGGGTAACCTGTTTCGTTCCCGCGGCGAAGTCGACCGCGCTATCCGTATTCACCAGGCGCTGATGGAAAGCTCGTCGCTCACCTTTGAGCAACGCCTGCTGGCAGTTCAGCAACTGGGGCGCGACTACATGGCCGCCGGGCTGTATGACCGCGCTGAGGATATGTTCAGCCAGTTGACCGGTGAGCAGGACTTCCGGCTGGCCGCGCTGCAGCAACTGCTGGTGATTCACCAGGCGACCAGCGACTGGCAGAAGGCCATTGAAGTAGCCGAGCGTTTGGTCAAGCTGGGTAAAGACAAACAGCGCGGCGAAATCGCGCATTTCTACTGTGAGTTGGCGTTGCAGGCGATGGGCAGCGACGATCTCGATAAGGCGATGTCGCTGCTGAAACGTGCCGCCGCCGCGGACAAGCAGTGCGCCCGTGTATCGATCATGGTCGGCCGCATCTGTATGGCGCAGGGCGAGTATGCCAAGGCGGTGGAGTCGCTCAAGCGCGTGCTGGATCAGGATAAGGATCTGGTGAGTGAAACCTTGCCGATGCTGCAGGAATGCTATCAGCACCTGCCGCAGCAGGAAGCCGCCTGGGCCGAGTTCCTCAAGCGCTGCGTGGAGGAGAACTGTGGCGCGACGGCAGAGCTGATGCTGGCCGAAGTGATCGAGCAGCATGAAGGGCGCGACGTGGTGCAGGTGTATATCAACCGTCAGCTGCAGCGTCACCCGACCATGCTGGTGTTCTACCGCCTGATGGACTACCACCTGGCTGACGCGGAGGACGGCCGTGCGAAGGAGAGCCTGCTGCTGCTGCGCGATATGGTCGGAGAACAGATCCGCACCAAGCCGCGCTATCGCTGCCATAAGTGTGGCTTTACCGCCCATTCGCTCTATTGGCACTGCCCGTCATGCCGCTCCTGGGCTTCGGTGAAGCCGATCCGCGGTCTGGATGGCCAATAAAAAACGGGGTGAATCTTTCGCCCCGTTTTTTTAAGCGTGACCTATTTCTTCTTGCCGCTTTTGACGTTTATCTTCAGCAACTGCCGCAGTTTTCTCAACTCTTTCTGGCTCAATGGGGCTTCAACCACTTCTGTGGTTTCCTGGCTGTCAATCTCCGCCTGTCGCTGCGCCTTTTTCTGACCGGCGGCCGGCGTGGTGAAACTGTCCGCCAGGCGCTGGCAAACTTCCGCGCTCAGCGAGCATTCGCCGGCCAGCGCTGCGGCTCTGACTTTCTCTTTCAGCTCAAGAGGGATTTTTATCGTTAGGGTAGATATCTCGCTCATGTCACAGCCTTGTATGAGATAGGGAGACTTCACGCTAATCCAGCCAGGCTACACCGTCTAGTGAGTCACAAAAATTTAATATTGGGCCTGTCAGCGGAGGCTGGCTCCGCAGGTAAAAGAAGTGCGGGGCAGAATGCCCAGACATCGTGCAGTTAACGTCTTGCGGCTGGGATTTCCGGCGGCCGGCATGTAGAATGCGGCGTGCCGTTTTTGCGGGTTCGCCCTGCGGAGTACTCCGGGGAAGGCCGATGTCCATTTTACAAAGGGTAAAAGCAATGAGTTCTGAAAGTAACGTTAATAACAATGGCTTAAAATCATCTCCGATCGTTGTTGCGCTGGATTATGCCGATAAGAACGCCGCGTTAGCCTTTGTCGATCGCATCGACCCGCAGGATTGCCGCTTAAAAGTGGGCAAAGAGATGTTTACCCTGTTCGGCCCGCAGCTGGTGCGCGATCTGCACCAGCGCGGCTTTGACGTATTCCTCGATTTAAAATTCCACGATATTCCCAACACCACGGCGCATGCGGTGGCGGCGGCGGCCGAGCTGGGCGTGTGGATGGTTAACGTCCACGCCAGCGGCGGCGCGCGCATGATGAGCGCGGCAAAAGAGGCGCTGCAACCATATGGCGCCGATGCGCCATTGCTGATTGCCGTCACGGTGCTGACCAGCATGGAGGCGGAAGACCTGCGCGCGATCGGCATCGACATCAGCCCGGCGGAGCAGGCGGAACGTCTGGCGCGCCTGACGCGCGACTGTGGCCTGGACGGCGTGGTGTGTTCCGCACAGGAAGCGCAGCGGCTGAAAGCCGCCTGCGGCAGCCAGTTCCAACTGGTGACGCCGGGGATCCGCCCGCAGGGCAGCGCGACCGGCGATCAGCGCCGCGTAATGACGCCGGTCGAGGCGCAGGCTGCCGGCGTCGACTATATGGTGATCGGTCGTCCGATTACCCAATCCGCCGATCCGGCCGCCACGCTGGCCGCTATCCGCGCATCATTGCGATAATTCGGAGGTCAGGATGAAAGACAGCAATAGCCGGCTGGTTTACTCCACCGACGGCGGGCGGGTGAAAGAAGAAGAGGCCAAACCGCAGCGTCCGCGCGGCGACGGTATCGTACGCATTCAGCGGCAAACCAGCGGCCGTAAAGGCAAGGGCGTTTGCCTGATAAGCGGTCTCGATCTGGATGACGGCGCACTGGACAAACTGGCGGCGGAGCTGAAGAAGAAGTGCGGCTGCGGCGGTTCGGTGAAAGACGGCGTCATCGAAATTCAGGGCGACAAGCGCGATCTGCTCAAACAGCTGCTGGAAGCAAAAGGCATGAAGGTCAAGCTGGCGGGCGGTTAAGCGGATTTATTGCCATGCCGCGGTGGTGCATTGCGGCATGGCTTATCGTGTGTTTGGGTGGTGAACCCGGTGACTGCAGGAAAAAGCCACAGACAAAACAGAGCGACCTGAAATTATTTTTTTCGTTATCTACAAACTTGCCGCTTTTGCCGGTTTACCGACAGCGGTCTGCGCCATCCGCCGGGTTATTTACCAACCTGATGACCGATGATCCCACCGACTGCCGCGCCGCCAAGCGTACCTAACGCGCTGCCGTCGGTCAGTACTGCGCCGCCGACTGCGCCGGCGCCGGCGCCGATAGCGGTATTACGATCGCGCTTGGACATGTTGGAGCAGGCGCTCAGCGAAAATGCCAGCGTAATCGCCAGAGCGGCGGTAGCAAAACGTTTGTTAATGATCATCATAATGACTTCTCCTTAGCATGGGCTATATGGAAGTGCCTTAAGTAAGTATATACCCTGTCACTTTCCTGCTGCTTTTTTGTTGACGCCGGCGTTGAGTGCCGCCGCCAGCGTATGCTGCAGAAAGGGGCCGGGCACAGGCGTAAACCATACATCAAGCCTGCTATTCACACCCATACAGTAGCAAATAAACCGCCGGCGCCATGCCGGCAGATAAAAACGCGGCAGGTTGTGCCGCAGTAATTCAGTATAAATAGTTACATTTCCATTTGCAGGTAAATATTCTGAAACTTTTGGCGTGTTCTATCGCCAGAATCCGAAGTATGCCCGATCGCACGCTTTGCCCGCGGCAGCAGAAAGCTGCCTGTCTTTAGCCAATTTGCCCATACCCGTTGCCGCCGGCGCCTTTGACAATAGCGGCAAAGCCGGTGAATTGAGGAAAGACGATGCTTAACGCGCTAAAACAACAGGTTCTGGCGGCGAATTTGGCGCTGCCGCGCCACCGACTGGTCACCTTTACCTGGGGCAACGTCAGCGGCGTGGATCGCCAGGCGGGGCTGATGGTGATCAAACCGTCCGGCGTCGAATATGAGGCGCTGTCGCTGGAAGATATGGTGGTAGTGGAGCTGGAGAGCGGCAAGGTGGTGGAAGGCAACAAAAAGCCGTCATCCGATACCGAAACGCACCGCGCGCTGTACCTGAATTTTGACGACGTCGGCGGCGTGGTGCACACCCATTCCCGCCATGCCACCATCTGGGCGCAGGCCGGTCTGGATCTTCCCGCCTGGGGCACCACCCATGCCGATTATTTTTACGGCGACATTCCCTGCACCCGCAAAATGCACGATGCCGAGATCGAAGGCCGCTATGAGTGGGAAACCGGTCAGGTGATTGTGGAAACCTTCCGCCAGCGTCAGCTGGACGCCGCCGCGGTGCCGGCGGTGCTGGTGCATTCACACGGTCCTTTTGTCTGGGGCGCGGACGCCGCTAATGCGCTGCATAACGCCGTGGTGCTGGAGGAGATCGCCTATATGGGGATCTTTTCACGCCAGCTGTCGCCCGATCTGCCACAGATGCAGCCGACCCTGCTGGATAAGCACTACCTGCGTAAACACGGCAAGCATGCCTACTACGGCCAGTAAGCGCAGGGCGTTATTCGCCCACCATATCGAGCTGCACGCCCTGATGCTGCAGTAATTGCTGATAGGCCGGCGCCAGCCGCGTGTCGGTGATCACCCGGCTGATTTGCTGCGGCGTCGCCAGCGGGTTGGGCTGTATCTGGCCGAATTTGGAGGCGTCGGTCAGCACGATATTCTCCACGCCTTTCGCCAGTACGGCGTTGACCACGTCGGCGCGCATCATATCGCGGCCGGTAAAGCCGGTATCGGCGTGATAACCGTCGATACCGATAAACGCCTTGCTGAAATGCACCTGCTGAATGCACAGGCGCGTCAGCGGGCCGACCACGGTTTCGCTCTGCTTCTGATACATCCCGCCGAGGACAATCACCTCACAGTCGCTCTCTTTCAGCAGATGGGCGATGTAATGGCTGACGGTGATCAGCGTGATATGCCGGCGTTCCGCCAGGTAGCGGGCCAGCAGGGCGTTGGCGCTGCCGCTCTCGATGAAGATGGTTTCGCCGTCGTTGACCAGCGACGCGGCATAGCGCGCCAGCTGCTGTTTAAGCACGAAGTTGGACATCATGCGGGCATCGACGTCATCGCTTTCCAGCGCCACGGCGGCGCCGTGGATGCGCTTTAGATAGCTGCGCTTTTCCAGCAGATTCAGATCCTGCCGGATGGTCACTTCCGAAACGCCAGACGCGCGCGCCAGTTCGCCGACGCTGATGCGCCGCCGCTCGTTGACCCATTGCAAAATGTTCTGTTGTCTTGCGTTCATAGGCTCCTGATGGGCGGAGTGCGCCTGTTTTCAAAGAGATAGATGGGGGGATAATAGCATGCTGCGTCGGCAGGGTAATGCGCTAAAGCCCCTCGCATCGTCAGCGGCGCGCTTTTGGTTTAGCATAGGGCAAACGGCGTTTGAATCAGCAGATAACTATGCAGGAGTCCGAAATGGAGATTTACCTCGATAGTGCGGATGTCACGGCGGTAAAGCGTCTGGCGCGGGTGTTGCCGTTACAGGGGGTGACCACCAACCCGAGCATTGTCGCTAAAGAAGGCAAGCCGCTTTGGGAGGTGTTGCCGGCGCTGCGTGATGCATTGGGCGGCACCGGCAAACTGTTTGCACAGGTGATGGCGAACGATGCGGAGCGGATGGTGGCGGACGCGGTGCTGCTGAATCAGCGCGTACCGGGGCTGATTGTGAAGATCCCGGCGACGGGCGAAGGGTTGGCGGCGATGAAAAAGCTGCAGTCGATGTCGATTCCGACGCTGGGCACGGCGGTGTACGGCGCCACGCAGGGGCTGCTGGCGGCGCTGTCCGGCGCCGAGTATGTCGCGCCGTACGTAAACCGTGTCGATGCGCAGGGCGGCGATGCGCTTGAAATGGTGCGGGAGCTGCAGCAACTGCTGACGCTGCATGCGCCGCACGCCAAAGTATTGGCCGCCAGCTTTAAAACGCCGCGTCAGGTGCTGGCGTGCATGCTGGCGGGCTGCCGCGCGGTAACGCTGCCGATCGAGGTGGCCGAGCAGCTGATCGCCACGCCGGCGGTGGACGCCGCGCTGGCGACGTTTGAGCAGGACTGGCAGGCGGCGTTTGGCAGTACGGTATTGAGCTGAGCAGACCTCCATGTCACTAGGCGGCAGCTGCCGCCTTTTTTGTGCGCTGTGTTTTATTTTGGAATGGCGGCCCTATAAAAACAAAACATCGTTTTAATTTTATGCATGCGATCACTTTTATTCCTGTCGTGAACCGTTAGTGTGGATAACCCAATCGTTTCGCAGCGGCCCGGGAAGGCGGCAGTCGACGATGCGTTGCTATAACCAGTTCATCCAGACGGAGTGAGTGATGCAGATAAAACGTGCGATAGACAAGATCCCGGGCGGCATGATGTTGGTGCCGTTGTTCATCGGTGCGGCTTGCCACACCTTTGCGCCGGGGGCAGGCAAATATTTCGGTTCGTTTACCAACGGGTTGATGTCCGGCACGGTGCCGATCCTGGCGGTATGGTTCTTCTGTATGGGGGCGGCGATCAAACTGAGCGCCACCGGCACCGTATTGCGCAAATCCGGTACGCTGGTGGTGACCAAGATCGCCGTCGCCTGGGTGGTGGCGGCGGTGGCCTCGCGCCTGCTGCCGGAACATGGGGTGGAAGTCGGCTTCTTTGCCGGGCTGTCGACGCTGGCGCTGGTGGCGGCGATGGATATGACCAACGGCGGCCTGTACGCGTCGATTATGCAGCAGTACGGCACGAAAGAAGAGGCCGGGGCGTTTGTGCTGATGTCGTTGGAATCCGGGCCGCTGATGACGATGATTATTCTCGGTACCGCCGGTATCGCCTCGTTTGAACCCCATGTGTTTATCGGCGCGGTGCTGCCGTTCCTGGTGGGATTTGTGCTGGGCAATCTTGACCCGGAACTGCGCGAGTTGTTTGGCAAAGCGGTGCAGACGCTGATTCCGTTTTTTGCCTTCGCGCTCGGCAACACCATCGATCTGAGCGTTATCGCCCAGACCGGCCTGCTGGGGATCCTGCTGGGCGTCGCGGTGATTATCGTCACCGGCATTCCGCTGATCGTCGCCGATAAACTGATTGGCGGCGGCGACGGCACCGCCGGCGTGGCGGCTTCCAGTTCGGCCGGCGCTGCCGTGGCGACGCCGGTGCTGATTGCCGAAATGGTGCCGCAGTTTAAGCCGGTGGCGCCAGCGGCGACCGCGCTGGTGGCCACCTCGGTGATTGTGACGTCGATTCTGGTGCCGATCGTGACCGCGATCTGGTCGCGGCGGGTAAAGGCGAAAGCGGCGATGCGTGAACAAATCGCGATGGTGAAGTAAGCGTTATTGATGCCGGTGTGCAAGGTCAGGTGCGCCGGCGATTCGGTAGGGATGCGGCTCAGGGACGGGCCGATATCGACCCGCATCGCAGGTATACGTATATCCTCTATAACGGTTTACGCTACGGGGGGAGCAGGAAATGCCGGTCAGTGAACCTGACCGGCATCCGGACCGTGTGGTGAAAAAATCACCGGCGGTTCAGTTGGTAATACACTTCATTCCAGCGCAGTTCATTCTTGAATACCGGCAGCGTCGTCTCATTATCAATCAGCAGAAACTCAATGTTGTGCATCTCTGCATATAAACGCAGGTAGTCGGCGCTCAGCGCCTGTGAGAACACCGTATGGTGAGCGCCGCCGCCGAGGATCCAGGCTTCGGCGGCGGTGGCGAGCGACGGCTGCGCCCGCCAGATGGCGCGCGCCACCGGCAGCTTCGGCAGCGGGTGCGGCTGCTCTATGGTATCGACCTGATTCACCAGCAGACGGAAGCGGTCGCCCATGTCGATCAGGCTGGCGTTGACCGCCGGCCCGGCCGGGGTGGAGAAGATCAGCCGCGCCGGATCGTCTTTACCACCGATGCCGAGCGGCTGCACGTCCAGCAGCGGTTTCTGCTCGGCAATCGACGGGCAGACCTCCAGCATATGAGAACCGATCACCAAATCATTGCCTGGCTGGAAGTGATAGGTATAGTCCTCCATAAAGGAGGTGCCGCCTTGCAGTCCGTCGGCCATCACTTTCAGAATGCGCAGCAGCGCGGCGGTTTTCCAGTCGCCTTCGCCGCCGAAGCCGTAGCCCTGCTGCATCAGGCGCTGCACCGCCAGCCCCGGCAACTGCCGCATGCCGTGCAGATCTTCAAAGTTGGTGGTGAAGGCGTGGTAACCGCCCTGTTGCAGGAAACGCTGCATCCCCAGTTCGATACGTGCGGCGTCCAGCAGGTTCTGCCGCTTGGCGCCGTGCAGGGTGACCGCCTCGCTCAGCGTGTAGCTGGCTTCATAGTCGTCGATCAGCGCGTCCACCTCGCCGTTGCCGACCTCGTTAATCACGCTGACCAGGTCGCCGATGCCGTGCGCGTTGACCTCATAGCCGAACTGAATCTGCGCGCCGACCTTATCCCCTTCGGTCACGGCCACCTGACGCATATTGTCGCCAAAGCGCGCGACCTTCAGCTGCTGACTCTCCTGACGCGCGGCGGCGACGCGCATCCACTGCGCAATGCGCTGATGAGCCTGCTTATCCTGCCAGTGGCCGGTGATCACACTGTGCTGCTGGCGCATGCGTGCGCCGATAAAGCCGAACTCGCGGCCGCCGTGCGCGGTCTGGTTCAGGTTCATAAAGTCCATATCCATACTGTCCCACGGCACCTCGGCGTTGAACTGGGTATGGAACTGCAGCAGCGGCTTGCTGAGGATTGACAGACCGGCGATCCACATCTTGGCCGGCGAGAAGGTGTGCAGCCAGGTGATAATACCGATGCAGGCCTGCTGATAGTTGGCGTCGCGGCAGACGGCGCTGATTTCATCCGGCGTGGTGAGCAGGGGTTTTAACACCAGTTTCACCGGCAGGCCGGCGTCCTGATTAAGGCTGTTAACCACCTGTTCGGCGTGTTGTTTCACCTGCTGCAGGGTTTGCGGGCCATACAGGTGCTGGCTGCCGATGACAAACCAGACTTCGCGTTGTGTAAATACGTCCATCAGAAACTCCAGGTCGGTTGGCGGTTATTGGGCATGGTCAGGGCATGATGCCGGCGCGGCATAGCGCGGTTCGGCGGCCTGACACCACTGTTGATAGCGTTGATAAAGCTGTTGGTAGCGCGCTACGCGCTGCGGGTCGGGCTGCAGGGTGCGCTCCAGGCCGCAGGCCATATGGCGCTGTGCCGTCGGGATATCGGCATGCCGTCCGGCGGCGACGGCGGCGAAAATCGCCGCCCCCAGCGCGCAGCACTGATCGGAGGCGACAATCTGCAGCGGGCGGTTCATCACATCGGCGCAGGCTTGCATGATGGTCGGCGATTTACGGGCGATACCGCCCAGCGCCAGCACGTTTTCCACCGGAATATCCTGCTGCTCAAAGCACTCCATAATGGCGCGTGCGCCAAAGGCGGTGGCGGCGATCAGGCCGCCGAACAGCGTCGGCGCGTCGGTACCGAGATTAAGATCGCCGATCACTCCCTGCAGGCGCTGGTTGGCATACGGCGTGCGGCGGCCGTTGAACCAGTCCAGCACCACCGGCAGATGTTCCAAAGAAGGATTGGCGGCCCAGGCGTCGGTCAGCGTCGTCAGCAGCTGCTGTTCAATCTGCGCCAGCTGCGGCTGCAGCTCCGGCCGGCTGCGGGCGGCTTCGCGCAGCGGCCAGCTCAGCAGGCGGCCGAACCAGGCGTACATGTCGCCGAATGCCGATTGGCCCGCCTCCATGCCGATCAGCCCAGGCACCACGCTGCCGTCGACCTGGCCGCAGATGCCGGCGATCGCCCGGTCGCCGACGCGCTGAGGCTCGGCCAGCAAAATATCGCAGGTAGAGGTGCCAATCACTTTGACCAGCGTATGGGGACGGGCGCCGGCGCCCACCGCGCCCATATGGCAGTCGAACGCGCCGCCGGACAACACCACCTGCGGCGACAGGCCGAGCCGCTGCGCCCACTCGGCGCTCAGCGTGCCGACCGGCTGTTCGGCGGTCCGGGTTTCTTCAAACAGCGGATAGGGCAGACAGTCAACCAGCAGCGGATCCAGCGCGGCGAAGAACGCCCGCGGCGGCAGGCCGCCCCAGTCCGGGTGCCACAGCGTTTTGTGGCCGACGCTGCAGCGTCCGCGGATAAGGTGCTGCGGCGCCGTAGTGCCGGACAACAGCGCCGGCACCCAGTCGCACAGCTCTACCCAGGAGGCCGCCGCCCGGCGCACCGCCGCATCCTGGCGTGAGACGTGCAGGATCTTGGCCCAGAACCATTCCGATGAGTAAACGCCGCCGATATAGCGGGTGTAATCCGCAAACTCGCCGCTGCGGCACAGGCGGTTGATCGCCTCCGCCTCATCGATCGCCGTATGATCTTTCCACAGGACAAACATGGCGTTCGGGTTATCGGCGAACTCCGGCCGCAGCGCCAGCACCTGGCCATGTTCGTCGATTGGCGCCGGCGTAGAGCCGGTGGAATCGACGCCGATGCCGATCACGCTCTGACGCTGCGGCGGCGTCATACGCTGCACCAGCGCGACAATCGCCTGTTCCATGGCGTCGATATAGTCGCGCGGGTGATGGCGGAACTGATTCTGCGCCGCGTCGCAGTAGTCGCCGCGCTGCCAGCGCGGGTAATAGGCCACTTCGGTATCCAGCTCCTCGCCGCTGCGGCAATCTACCGCCAATACGCGCACCGAGTCGCTGCCGAAGTCCAGTCCCAGGGCGATTGCGTCTGCCGTCATGATAGTGACTCCTGATTAAAAAGGACGGCTATCACCATAAAAGCGCGCCGGGCGGGCCGGTGAGGATACGTTGGCTGGATGTATGCACATTTCTGCTTCCCGCAGCGATTTTGTGATGGCTATCAAAAGTTGGCGACAGACTGAATCGGCTAAATATATGGACTTGTCTGCTGTTATCTCTGGATGTGATAGCGCTCTACATTTCATTAACAAATAACCGCTAAAACTTATCCGGTCTGCATGCCGACGCCGGGCAGGGCGCGCCAATAAGCGCCTTACCGATGAGGCAACCGAAAATACCCTAATGAGAACGTTTTCACTGCGCGAGATTTTCAGCGCCGGGGAGAACCACACAGCGGAGAGCACTATGCATAAATTCACTAAGGCGCTGGCGGCGATAGGACTGGCGGCGGTTATGTCACAATCAGCTATTGCCGAAACCATGAAACTGGGCTTTCTGGTGAAACAGCCGGAGGAGCCGTGGTTCCAGACCGAATGGAAATTTGCCGATAAAGCCGGTAAGGACCTCGGCTTTGAAGTGATAAAAATCGCGGTGCCGGACGGCGAAAAAACCCTGAACGCCATTGACAGTCTGGCGGCCAGCGGCGCCAAAGGGTTTGTAATCTGTACGCCGGATCCGAAACTGGGTTCGGCGATCGTCGCCAAAGCGCGCAGCTATGACCTGAAAGTCATTGCCGTTGACGATCAGTTCGTCACTGCCAAAGGCAAACCGATGGACAGCGTACCGCTGGTGATGATGGCGGCCAGCAAAATCGGCGAGCGGCAGGGGCAGGAGCTGTGGAAGGAGATGAACAAGCGCGGCTGGAACGCGGCAGAAACCGGCGTGATGGCGATTACCGCCAACGAGCTGGATACCGCGCGCCGCCGCACCACCGGCTCAATGGACGCTCTGAAGGCCGCCGGCTTCCCGGAAAAACAGATCTATCAGGTGCCGACCAAATCCAACGATATCCCCGGCGCCTTTGACGCAGCCAACTCCATGCTGGTACAGCATCCGAAGGTGAAACACTGGCTGATTATCGGCATGAACGACAACACCGTGCTGGGCGGCGTGCGCGCCACCGAGGGCCAGGGCTTCAAGGCGGCGGACGTGATCGGCATCGGCATCAACGGCGTTGACGCCGTCAGCGAACTCTCCAAGGGGCAGGCCACCGGCTTCTACGGCTCGCTGCTGCCAAGCCCGGATATCCACGGCTATAAGAGTATCCAGATGCTGCATGACTGGGTTGCGAAAGACGTTGAACCGCAGAAGTTTACCGAAGTGACCGACGTGGTGCTGATCACCCGCGACAACTTTAAAACCGAACTGCAGAAAAAAGGCCTGATGTAATGCCTGAGCCGCCCGGTTTACGCCGGGCGGCGTGTTTTCGCAAGCCATGAGGAAAGCATTATGACCGCCAGCACGCCTTATCTGGCCTTCCGCGGCATCGGCAAAACCTTCCCCGGCGTCAAGGCGCTGGACGATATCAGTTTTAGCTGTCAGGCCGGGCAAATTCACGCGCTGATGGGTGAGAACGGCGCCGGCAAATCCACGCTGCTGAAGATCCTCAGCGGCAACTACGCCCCCAGCCAGGGGGAGATCTTACTGCAGGGACAGCCGGTGCGTTTTAACGCCACCACCGAGGCGCTGGACGCCGGCGTGGCGATTATCTATCAGGAGCTGCATCTGGTGCCGGAAATGACGGTGGCCGAGAATATCTACCTGGGGCAGTTGCCCAGCAGGCGCGGCCTGGTGGATCGTAAACTGCTGCGCTATGAGGCGCGGCTGCAGCTGGAGCATCTCGGGCTGGATATTGACCCGGATACGCCGCTGAAATACCTCTCCATCGGCCAGTGGCAGATGGTGGAGATCGCCAAGGCGCTGGCGCGCAACGCCAAGATTATCGCCTTTGATGAGCCGACCAGCTCACTGTCGGCGCGCGAGATTGAACACCTGTTCCGGGTGATCCGCGAACTGCGCGCCGAAGGGCGGGTCATTCTGTACGTGTCCCACCGTATGGAGGAGATCTTCGCCCTCAGCGATGCCATCACGGTATTCAAAGACGGGCGCTACGTGCGTACCTTTGACGATATGAGTCAGGTAGATCACGAGCGGCTGGTGCAGGCGATGGTCGGCCGCGATCTGGGGGATATTTACGGCTATCAGCCGCGTGAACACGGCCCGGTGCGGCTGCAGCTGGATAATCTGCAGGCGGCCGGAGTGAAAACGCCGATCAGCCTCAGCGTGCGCGCCGGCGAGATCGTCGGCCTGTTCGGGCTGGTGGGCGCCGGGCGCAGCGAACTGATGAAAGGCATTTTCGGCGCCACGCGCGTCGGCGGCGGCCGGTTGACGCTGGACGGCGCGCCGCTGACCATCCGCTCGCCGATCGACGCCATCCGCGCCGGCATCATGCTGTGCCCGGAAGACCGCAAAGCCGACGGCATCATCCCGGTGCACTCGGTGCGCGACAATATCAATATCAGCGCGCGGCGCAAAAGCCTGCGGGCGGGCTGCCTGCTCGACAACGCCTGGGAAAACCGCAACGCGGAGCAGCATATCCGTTCGCTCAATATCAAAACCCCCAGCGCCGAACAGCTGATTATGAACCTCTCCGGCGGCAACCAGCAGAAGGCGATCCTTGGCCGCTGGCTGTCGGAGGAGATGAAAGTGATGATGCTCGACGAGCCGACGCGCGGCATTGACGTTGGCGCCAAGCATGAAATCTATAACGTGATTTACCAGCTGGCGCAGCAGGGCATCGCGGTGCTGTTTGCCTCCAGCGATCTGCCCGAAGTGCTGGGGCTGGCGGACCGCATCGTGGTGATGCGCGAAGGCGCGATTTCCGGCGAACTGGCGCACGATGAGGCCAGCGAGGAACAGGCGCTCAGCCTGGCGATGCTGCGCACCCCCGATATTACCCCTGATGCCGCGGCGGCGGTGGCCTGACCGTGGAGGAGAAAAAGATGTCGACCCTAACGACCAATTCGGTAAAAAACCGTGGCAGCCTGGGGCTGTCGCGCATCTGGGACAGCTACGGCATGCTGGTGGTCTTCGCGGTGCTGTTCCTGGCCTGCGTACTGCTGGTGCCTAACTTCGGCTCATTTATCAATATGAAAGGGCTGGGGCTGGCGATCTCCATGTCCGGCATGGTGGCCTGCGGCATGCTGTTCTGCCTGGCCTCCGGCGATTTTGACCTGTCGGTGGCGTCGGTGATCGCCTGCGCCGGGGTGACCACGGCGGTGGTGATCAATATGAGCGAAAGCCTGTGGATCGGCGTCGGCGCCGGGCTGCTGCTGGGCGTAGCCTCCGGCCTGATTAACGGCTTTGTGATTGCGCGGCTGAAAATCAACGCGCTGATCACCACGCTGGCGACCATGCAAATCTTCCGCGGCCTGGCGTATATCATTTCCGACGGCAAGGCGGTGGGGATTGAGGATGAACGCTTCTTCGCCCTCGGCTACGCCAACTGGCTGGGGGTGCCGGCGCCAATCTGGATCACCATCGGCTGCCTGATCCTGTTCGGTTTCCTGCTGAATAAAACCACTTTCGGCCGCAACACGCTGGCGATCGGCGGCAATGAAGAGGCGGCGCGCCTGGCCGGGGTGCCGGTGGTGCGCACCAAAATCATCATCTTCGTGCTGTCCGGGCTGGTGTCCGCCGCGGCGGGCATTATTCTGGCGTCGCGCATGACCAGCGGCCAGCCGATGACCTCGATCGGCTATGAGCTGATTGTGATCTCCGCCTGCGTGCTGGGCGGCGTTTCGCTGAAGGGCGGCATCGGCAAGATTTCGTACGTGATTGCCGGGATACTGATTCTCGGCACGGTGGAAAACGCCATGAACCTGCTGAATATCTCACCGTTCTCGCAGTACGTGGTGCGCGGAGCGATCCTGCTGGCGGCGGTGATTTTCGACCGCTACAAACAGCAGAGCAAACGTACCGTTTAAGGCACGCTATCGCGTTGTCGGCGCAGGGCCGGCAGCGCGGCAGGATAACCGAGTATTATGGAGGCCAGATGTACCATCGTATGGCGCAGGAATCCCAGTCAGACCCGCTGATGCCGGGCTACAGTTTTAACGCCTACCTGGTGGCCGGCCTGACGCCGATTATGGCGGAAGGGCCGTTGGATTTCTTTATCGACCGGCCGGGCGGCATGAAGGGCTACATCCTCAATCTGACCATCAAGGGTCAGGGCAAGGTGTTTGACGGCGAGGAGACGCTGTACTGCAATCCCGGCGATCTGCTGCTGTTTCCGCCGAAGGCGGCGCACTATTACGGCCGCTCGCCGGAGAGCGACTGCTGGCACCATCGCTGGGTCTATTTCCGCCCGCGCGCCTACTGGGCCGACTGGCTGGAATGGCACAGTAAGAATCATCAGGTCGGACGGCTGACGCTGCCCAACGGCCAGCTGCTGCAGGAGTTCGACCGCCTGTTCGCCAATATCGAGCAGACGCAGCGTTCCGGCAGGCGGCTGGCGGAAGAGATGAGCATGAACCTGCTGGAGCGTCTGCTGCTGCGCGCGATGGAAGAAGACCCGCTCAGCCCGCAGAAAATTATGGACCCGCGGGTGATTGAAGCCTGTCAGTTTATTACCGGCAATCTGGCGGGGGAGCTGCGTATTGAGGAGGTGGCGCGCCACGTCTGCCTGTCGCCGTCGCGGCTGGCGCACCTGTTCCGCGAGCAGGTGGGCATCAATATTCTGCGCTGGCGCGAAGACCAGCGGGTGATCCGCGCCAAACTGCTGCTGCAGACCACTCAGGAGTCGATCGCCGCCATTGGCCGCGTGGTGGGCTATGACGACCAGCTTTACTTCTCGCGGGTGTTTCGCAAGCGCGTCGGGGTCAGCCCCAGCGACTTTCGTCGCCGCAGCGTGGAGATTAATTATCCGGCGCAACGAGGCCGCGAACGGGCCTGGAACAACCCGGGCGTTGCGGCTGCAGATTAACATTTAATTTACTTCTTGTTCCGTCCGGCATCATGGTGTCAAATCACAGGGTGATAACTGGCCTTGCAGAGGAAACACCATGGCTGAAACTCTTCGCGTTGGGCTGGTGGGCTACGGCTACGCCAGCAAGACCTTTCATGCGCCGCTGATTGCCGGCACGCCGGGCCTGGAACTGGCGGCGGTGGTCAGCAGCGACGCCGGCAAGGTGCACGCCGACTGGCCGGCGCTGCCGGTAGTCAGCGAACCTCAGGCGCTGTTCAACGACCCCTCACTGGATCTGATCGTCATTCCCACTCCGAACGATACCCACTATCCGCTGGCGCAGCAGGCGCTGGCGGCGGGCAAGCACGTGGTGGTGGATAAACCGTTTACCGTGACGTTGTCACAGGCACGTGCGCTGCAGCAGCAGGCGCAGCAGCGTGGCCTGCTGCTGTCGGTATTCCATAACCGCCGCTGGGACAGCGATTTTCTGACCTTGAAAACGCTGCTGCAGGAAGGTTCGCTGGGGGACGTGGTCTACTTTGAATCGCACTTTGACCGCTTCCGGCCGCAGGTGCGCCAGCGCTGGCGCGAACAGGGCGGCGCGGGCAGCGGCATCTGGTACGATCTGGGGCCGCACCTGATCGATCAGGCGCTGCAGCTATTCGGCAAACCGCAGACGCTGTTTGTCGATCTGGGCCAGCTGCGGCCCGGCTCGCAGTCGGTGGACTATTTCCACGCGCTGCTGCAGTACGGCAAACGGCGCGTGGTGCTGCATGCTTCCATGCTGGCAGCGGCGGAAGGCCCGCGTTATATCGTGCACGGCACCCAGGGCAGCTATATCAAATATGGCCTGGACCCGCAGGAAGACCGGCTGAAGGCCGGCGAACGGCTGCCGCAGGCCGACTGGGGCTATGATATGCGCGACGGTGTGGTGACGCTGTCACGTGATGATGTGCTGGCGGAACAGCCGCTGCTGACGCTGCCCGGCAACTATCCGGCCTACTACGCCGCCATCCGCGACGCGATTAACGGCGACGGCGCCAATCCGGTGCCTGCCGCCGAAGCGATCGCCGTGATGGAAATGATCGAACTGGGGATTGAGTCGGACAAACAGCAGGCCGCTTTGCCGGTCAGCTAACCCGCAGGTCTTTTTTATGACGGGCTCAGCCGCTGAGCCCGTTTTTTTGGCAAGGAATTCTGATTGATGTCTTGGTTACAACGTCTGCGTATCGATAAATTTTTACTGGTTTTGATTCTGGTCGTCGTGGTGGCTTCGCTGTTCCCGTGTGAAGGGGTATGGCAGGTGTTTTTTGAGCGGCTGACCACCGCGGCGATCGCGCTGCTGTTCTTTATGCACGGCGCCAAGCTGTCGCGACAGGCGATTATCGCCGGCATGAGCCACTGGAAACTGCATCTGGTGGTCTTTCTCAGCACTTTTGCGCTGTTCCCGCTGCTGGGACTGGCGATGAACCTGCTGGTGCCGAGCTTTATGACGCCGACGGTGTATCTCGGCTTCCTGTATCTGTGCGCGCTGCCGGCGACGGTGCAGTCGGCAATCGCCTTTACCTCCGCCGCCGGCGGCAACGTAGCGGCGGCGATCTGCAGCGCTTCGGCCTCCAGCATCCTCGGCGTATTTCTGTCGCCGCTGCTGGTCGGCGCGCTGATGCATACGCAGGGCGGCAATACCGACGTGCTGCACGCCATCGGCGCGATTATCCTGCAGCTGATGGTGCCGTTTGTGATTGGCCACCTGGCGCGCCCGCTGATTGGCAAATGGGTCGACCGGCACCGCAAGCTGATTAACCTGACCGACCGCTCCTCGATTCTGCTGGTGGTGTACACCGCCTTCAGCGCCGCGGTGGTTGAGGGCATCTGGCATAAAATCGACGGCATGTCGCTGCTGGTGATTCTGGTGATGTCGCTGGTGCTGCTGACTGTGGTGCTGATCATCAATACCTACGCCGCACGCCTGCTGGGCTTTAATACCGCCGATGAGATCACCATTGTGTTCTGCGGTTCGAAAAAGAGCCTGGCGAACGGTATTCCGATGGCGAACGTGCTGTTCCCGGCCGCAGCGGTGGGGGCGATGGTGCTGCCGCTGATGATTTTCCACCAGATCCAACTGATGATCTGCGCGGTGCTGGCGCAGCGCTATGCGCGTAAAACGGCGCGTGAGCAGCAGGCTGCGGCGGCGGAATAAGTTCGGCTGGACAGATAAGAAAACAGCGGCGTGAGGCCGCTGTTTTGCTGAGGTATTGAGCCAGGGTTAACCGGCCACTTTGGCGCGCAGCGCCTGTTTTTCCTGCTCGCTGAGAAACGCCATGGTCAGGCCGTTTTCCTGCGCGCGGCGCATCTCTTCCGGCGTCAGTCCCGCCTGCGGCGCGGCCACGCGGTATTCATGCTCAATCTCGATGCCCTGTACGGCAGGATCGTCGGTATTGATGGACGCCGTCACGCCGTGGCGCAGGAAGGTCGCCAGCGGGTGCTGCGCCAACGCCGCTACGGTGCTGGTCTGAATATTGGAGGTCAGGCAGGACTCAATGCCGATGTCGTGCTCGGCGAGGTAATCCATCAGCGCCGGGTCTTCCACCGCTTTCACCCCGTGGCCGATACGTTCGGCGCCCAGCTCGCGAATCGCCTGCCAGATGCTTTCCGGCCCGGCGGCTTCGCCGGCATGGACGGTAATACGCAGCCCGGCGTCGCGCGCCCGGTTAAAGTGGGACAGGAACAGGCTGCCGGGGAAGCCCAGCTCGTCACCGGCCAAATCGAGCGCGGTGATCGCGTCGCGGTGCGCCAGCAGGCCTTCCAGCTCTTGCAGACAGGCTGCCTCGCCGAAGGTGCGGCTCAGAATGCCGATCAGGCGAATATCGATATCATGGTCGCGGCAACCGGAACGAATACCGTCGACGACCGCCTCGACCACGCCGGTTACCGGCAACTGATGCTGCAGCGCCATGTAGTAGGGGGAAAAGCGCAGCTCGGCATAGTGCAGGCCGGCGTTGACCGCATCCTCGACGTTTTCATAGGCGACGCGGCGGCAGGCGTCCAGATCGCCCAGCACCGCCACGCCCCAGTCCAGTTTTTGCAGAAAACTGACCAAATCCGGTTCGGTATGGGTGATCTGCACGTGCGGACGCAGGCTTTCCAAATCGTTCGCCGGCAGGTCGAGGTTGAACTGGCGGCCCAGATCGAGAATGGTTTGCGCACGAATGTTGCCATCAAGATGGCGGTGGATATCGGTAAGCGGGAGGCGTGGGTCAATCATGTTGTGCACTCGCTGATGAGGGAAGGTAAAGTGCAGAACAGTATAAAAACAATTTGATGAAAATAGCCATTCTGTTACATAAAAAAGTGACCACAATCACAATAAAGCCGCGCTGTGGCGTGTTTTTATGCAACGGCAGACGGCAAGCCTGCCGTTGCGTCGGATCAGTCGCGCACCCCAAGCGCCGCAACGGACCGCCGTTCTGAGTGCGCGTGGACGGGCTGCAGGTGGTGCGTCTGCAGCCAGCGTTCAATATGCGGCAGGCAGAGTGGCTGGGACTGATCGAGCGTCAGCACCGGCCCCAGCGCCATCGGCGTCGCGCGCTCGGCCAACTGGCGCAATTCCGGTACATACTCCGCGCCGGGGTGGCCGTCGGCACGCTGGTGCAAGCGGCTGGCATAGCGTTCAGCCGCCAGATCGCCTGATATCTGGTTCCAGATTTCCACGACGTGCGCGATCCCGGCCTGCTGCAGATAGCGCTGCAATTCACTTCTGGGCTGGAAACCGAACCAGGCGTCAATCACATAGACGCAGTTCGCCGGCGCATGCGCGACAATCGACCAGATCGTCTGATACGCCGCCCGGCCGATGTTACGGTTCAGCTGGCGATCGACCGGGGCGAACAGCTCCATAAAAGGCTCTTTGATGCCGTCAATGGTCAGATAGGGGAAACCAAAGCGTTCGGCAATGTGGCGAGCCACGGTGCTTTTCCCCGAGGCGGGAACGCCGTTGACCAAAATGACGCATTTATTGCCGTTGGTAGAGAATGCTGCACTCATAAGATCTCCACAACTTGCTGCCGTTGGGTTGCGGCCCGCAGTTTTGCCATCGTCTGCGGGTCGTCCAGCCATTCAACAATCGCACGCAGGCCGGCTTCAATGTGGTCATCACTGCTGGTGGCGCCGAACAGGATCACGATATCGGCTTTTTCGCTGCCCTGGAAAGCGATGGGCTGGTCAAGCACCACCAGGCTAAAGCAGTTCTTAATCACGCCGCACTCGGGCCGTGCGTGAGGAATGGCGATGCCTTCATCAAAAACGTAATATGCGCCATGCGCCAGCGTATTGTTGATAACCGCCTGGCAGTAGGATGCTTCAATATAACCTTGTGTCACCAGCGGCTGCGCCGCCAGGGTAATCACCCGTTGCCAGTCCTGCTCCTTAACGCCGAGCTGGATGGCGTTGGCTTCGATCAACAATTGTTTTATCGACATAGCTGGTCCTCAGATACTTTTTCTTATGACATTGCGTAACTCATCAATCTTCACAAAGAGTTCATCAACCCGATCGCGATACGCTTTACTTTTAGCGTATATTTTTAGCGCCCGGTTATATTCCAACATTAATTGTTTCTGTATTTCGCCGTCCTGCGGATGGCTGTCTAACTGGCGTTCCTGGCGGGCGATACTTTCCGCGATTTGCGCCGCCTCCCGGTGATATTGATCGTCATCGGCAATCACCGTTTTATGCCGCTTCATAAATTTAAACATGGTTGTCTCCAGCCCCGGAGCGCGCCGGGGCGCCAGGCATGATTTTCTTTCAACGTTTAAAAGGGAATAAAATTATTCAGCGAAATAAATTCATTTTTTCAGTTAATACATTAGTCACCGCTTCATTCGCCGGGATCAGAAATTTACGTACGCTGTCGCTGACTTTGCCTTTCTCAAACGTTTCTTTGCAGCGCCCGACCCATTGCACATTCATTTCCGTGCCGACGTTAACCTTATCAATGCCGCCGCTTACCGCCCGGCGCATATCATCATCGCTGACGCCGGTACCGCCGTGCAGCACCAGCGGCGTAGCGGTGGCGGCGGTAATTTCCATCAGGCGCTGATGCTGGATTTGCGCCTTGCCGGTATACAACCCGTGCACCGTGCCGACCGATACGGCGAGCATATCGACGCCGGTTTCATCGACAAAACGCTTGGCATCGGCCACCGTGGTGAAACTGATGTCTTCGGCGGCGACCATCTTCCCATCCTCGGCGCCGCCGATGGCCCCCAGTTCCGCCTCCACCGAAACGCCGCGCGGCCGGGCCATCTCAATCACCAGGCGCGTATTGGCGATATTCTCATCGATGTTCAGGTGGGAACCGTCATACATGACCGAGCTGAACCCGGCGTCGATGGCCGTACGGATCGCGCGCGGGTCGGAGCAATGGTCCAGATGCAGGCAGGTTGGTATCTGCTCGCTGGCGGCGAGAGAAGAGACGGCGTCGACCAGCAGCTGATAACCCAGATATTCGGCGGTGCCGGTGGATATCTGAATCATCAGCGGGCTGTCGGCGCGCTGCGCCGCGCGGAAATAGGCGGGCAGCATTTCCAGACAGTGAAGGTTGAAAGAGCCGAGCGCTTTGTAGTTGCGGGCTTTGGCCAGCTGTAACAACGCGGGAAAGTTATAAAGTTTCATGGACTTTTTCCTCATGGTGCTTGGTTGATTTACCGTTAACGAACCACGCGAGAAGCGCGACAAAAGCAATAAACAGGCCGGCGAACAGCCAGTTGTGCTGCAGAGCATTGCCCAGCACCAGCCCGCTGCTGATGACGTCGGAGTCGCTGAAGGTCAGCCCGACGAAGCCGTAGCTTTCGAGCATGGGCACTAACAGCGCCGGCAGCAGGGTGATAAACAGGCCGTGCACGACGCCGCCGATCATGGCGCCGCGCCGTCCGCCCAGCGCATTGCCGAAGATCCCGGCGGTGCCGCCGGCGAAGAAGTTGGTCAGCAGGCCGGGCAGAATCATCGCCAGGCCAAACATCGGGAAGACGATCATGCCGATGACCGAGCCGAGCGTGGTGGCGAGAAAACCGACGATCACCGCGTTGGGGGCGTAGGGAAACAGCACCGGGCAATCGAGCGCCGGTTTCGCGTCAGGCACGATGCGCAGCGCTATGCCGCGGAAAGCCGGCACCAGTTCGTTGAGCAACAGGCGTACGCCGCTGTAGAGGATGAACACCCCGGCGACAAACTGAATGGACTGCATAAAGGAGTACATCAGGTAGTTCATGCCGTCGGCGTATTGGGCGATATACTGCGGGCCGGCGGCCAGCGCCGGGATCAGGTACATCGGGACCATCACCACCGCCATCGATACATAGGTGTCCTGCAGGAATTTAAAGTTGTCCGGCAACTGCAGATCTTCTGTGGAGCGGGAGCCTCTGCCTACCACTTTGGCCACCGCCGCCTGCACCAGATAGCCCAGCGTGCAGAAGTGTCCCAGCGCCACATCGTCGGCGTCGGTAATACGGCGCACCACCGGCTGCGCCAGCGCGGGCATCAGCACCGCCATCACGCCGCCAAAGATCCCGCCGGTCAGAATCAGCGGCAGCCCGCTCAGCCCGGCCTTATAGCCGACCACTGCGCCGATGGTGGCCATCCACAACAGCGCCTGACCGGTCAGAAAGATATATTTGAACGGTGTCAGCCGGGCGATGATGATATTGACCACAAAGATGACCAACAGCGTCAGCGCCACTTCAGAACCCAGTTCGCGATTAGCCACCCCGGCTATTGCGGCGACGTCGGTAATATAGCCGTGCATGCCGAAACCGTGAGTGAATATATCGTTTAGATAGGTCAGGGCGCCGACGATAATATTAATGCCGGCCATCATGATTAAAAAACCCAACAGCGTTTTAAAGGTGCCTTCGGCCACTTTACCCGCGGACTTTTTCTGTAGCAGCAGTCCTAACATGGCAATCAACGCAATAAGCACCGATGCCTGACCCAGCAGGTCCTTTACGATGAAATTTATCATGCTGTTCATGATGGCAGCCCTTGCATATTCCGTTCTTTAAGAAACGCGACGATCTTCTGCTCAATCTCCGCTTTATCCGTCAGCTTATTAAGAATAATGACCCGTTTCTTTTCTTCCTCGCTGGCATCGGCATTGAGAATATCCGCAAACGTTTTTTGAGTGAGAATAATATCGGACTTAAAGGCTCCGGCTTCTGAAATAGTGGTGTGGTCGATATCCGCGTCGATCTCTAGTTTTTTGAGTACTGCCTTGGCGCTCATTTCAATAGCAAAGCTTGAACCTAAACCACAGCCGCATACGCAGAGTATTTTTAACATGACGTTGCTCCTCAAATAATATTTAACTGTTTGGCCAGTTTGTAATGGTGCCCTTCGGTATCTACCAGACGCTTTTTCATACTGATTAAATCAATGGGAATTGCCTGATTGCCGGCATTAATCACGATGGCTTTATTTTTCATGCCGGATTGAATACAGCGCGCGACCTCATTGGCCATCAGCGTGCCTTGATAAATCTCTTCGCCGGTGGGGTCGCCGTTGCGCAGGCCATACCCGACGATGGTCTTGCGAATACGGACGCCGATATGCGGCTCCAGCTGCTTGATCATGGTGTCGATCGCCCCCTGGAAGCCCGGTGAATACTCTTTGGTGTAGCCCTCGGAACACAAAATAATTACGCTGTTTTGCGATGTCAGCTTGTGTTTTATTCTCTCGGCCAGCTCCGGCAGGTTATATTGACACTCCGGAATGAGCGCAAAATCGGCATTGGATTTAATGGCGGACTGCAGAGTCAGTTCGCCGCAATATCCGCCAAGCAATTCCAACATAAATACGCGGCCGGGCAGTGCCCTGCCGGTATTACGTAATTTGGCGACCTCTTTGAGTATTTGTTCGCAGGCGGTAGAAAAACCGACGGTATAGCTGCTGCCGAATACGTCATTATCAATGGTCATGCCGATGCCAAAACAGTTGACGCCAAATTCGCTCAGGGTATTTAAAAACTGCAGGGAGCCGTCGCCGCCGGCCATAATAATGACGTCAATCCGCAGTGCCTTGAGTTGTTTACTGATGCCTTCATATTCCGATGCGTAGAGTTTCCGGCTGGTTCTGCCGGAGCTAAGAAGCGGAATAGCGGAAATGGCATAATCGATCAGATCGCGTTGTGTCATAGGGCGGTGCCGGTTTGCCAATAACCCCGGAATGCCGCCGTCAAATAAAACTATTTCGGCCTGCGTCAGATTGGCTATTTGAAAAATAAAATTATTAATACCGCTGACATCGCCGCCGCTAATCACTATACCGATTTTCATCGTAGGCCCCCTTCGTTGCTTTAACGTCATTGTTGAATTTTAAATAGGGGTAAATTTGCAAGCGACATCACAAAATAATGACAAAAATCGTCGTTATAGCGATTGACTCATTAGTTTTATGGACATTTTTTGCGAATTAAATCACATTTCTAGAATCAGGCCATACTGGGGACGCTGAGGTTTTTTTATTTTTATTCAAAGAGTTGATTGATTTAGCCGCTGAAATCATGGGCTGACGGGAAGGGCGCTCCGCTAATTCGGAAAAACTTAATACAAATGTGAGATTCATCGCATTTTATTGCGGATTTGGCATTTTTCGCCGGTAAGCGGCGTCTGGCGCACCGTTAAACGGCGCGCGCAGATGTCGCCCGTCAGGCTTTAATGACGCTGACGCCCGCCTGTTGCAGCGGGGATATCAAGGCCTCGTCGGTGGCGTGCTCCACAATAATGGACTGCGCCAGCGTAATATCGCCGATGGCATACTGTGAGGCCGCGTTAAGTTTGGCGGCGGAAGCCAGCACCACGGTTTCTGCCGCGCGCGCCGCCAGCGCGCGTTTGATATAGGCCTCCTCCAAATCGCCGGTGCTGAGACCGGCGGTAGGGTGAACGCCGGTCACGCCCATAAAGTAGAGATCGGCGCGAATATGCGACATCGCCTCTACCGCGGCCGCGCCGACGGTGACGATCGAATGTTTAAACAGCCGGCCGCCAATCAGGATCACCTCGATCTGCGGGTGGTCCACCAGCCCGACCGCCACGCTGGGGCTGTGGGTGACAATGGTCGCCTGTAAAGACAGCGGCAGCTGTTTCACCAGCTCGGCAGAAGTGGTGCCGCCGTCCACGATCGCCACCTGGCCCGGCAAAATCATGGCGGCGGCGGCGCGGGCAATGGCGCGTTTGGCACCGGACTCCTGCTTGTTGCGTTCGGCAAATGGAGCGATGGCGGGGGATACCGGCAGCGCGCCGCCGTGCACGCGCTGGAGTAAGCCTTCGCTGTCCAGCTCGCGTAAATCACGCCGGATGGTGTCTTCCGACAGCCCGAACATCTCACTTAACTGTTTGGCCAATACCTGGCCCTCGCTGGCAAGTTTCTCCAGGATTAGCTTCTTGCGCTGGCTGGTCAGCATACGTCCCCGTCAATTTTTTGTTTGCACGAATGATCTTGATCATACACGAAACTGCACGATAGTATCAATGCGACCCTCAACCCCTTTGGAGCAGACAAGATGATCCCAACAAAAGATCGCGTACGCATGGTGTCAACGCAGGTGTTATCCGATGACTGGTATGTGCTGAAAAAGAACACCTTTGATTTTCTGCGTCGCGACGGCAGCTGGCAGCGGCAAAGCCGTGAAACCTATGACAGAGGCGACGGCGCCGTGATTTTACTGATCAACCGCCAGGCGCAAACGGTGATCCTGACGCGGCAGTTTCGTTTTCCGGTGTTCGTCAACGGTCACGACGGCATGCTGATTGAAGCGGCGGCCGGCCTGCTGGATAACGCGTCGCCGGAACAGCGTATTCGTGCAGAAGCCGAAGAAGAAACCGGCTATTTCGTGCAGAACGTGCGGAAAGTCTTTGAGGCTTATATGAGCCCCGGTTCGGTGACCGAAAAACTGCATTTCTTTATCGGTGAATATGACGCCTCGGCGCGTATGCATCAGGGCGGCGGCCTTGAGGATGAGGGTGAAGATGTCGAGGTGCTGGAGATGACGCTGAAAGAGGCGCTGCAGGCCATCAGACAGGGAACGATCGTCGATGCCAAAACCATCATGTTATTACAATTTATCGCTCTGAATCCTGACTGGGAGAACGCCTTATGAAAGCGCAACAAATTCTGATTGCTGGCCCTTATCGCAGCGGCACCAACGGCAATACGGCGCGTATTGCCGCCAATCTGCATCGTCTGGAGCAGGCGGCGCTGGCGGTCTATCAGCGCGGGCATGTGCCGGTGATTGGCGAATGGCTGGCGCTGCCGCTGGCCGGCGCCGCCGGCTCACAGCAGGTGGGGGATGAGATCAGCGAGGCCTACCTGTATCCGGTTGCGCATCGGCTGATTGCCCAGTGTCAGGGGATTTACCGTATTGAGGGCGCTTCGCAAGGGGCGGATAAGGACGTGGAAGTGGCTGAGGCGCTGGGACTGACGGTCTATCGTCAACTGGCGGATATCCCTGCTGTGCAGTAATCGACAACGGCGGGCGTTGGCCCGCCGTGATGCGTCAGACTGGCGTTGCCACAAACCGCAGGCCGGCGATCAGCCGGTCCATGCCATCCTCCAGCTTGCTGCGCGGGCAGCCGACGTTGAGACGAACAAAGCCGCGCCCCTCTTCGCCGTAGGTAAAACCGGGCATGATCGCCACCTTTTCCCGCTCGATCAACGCCTGTTGCAGCGCATGGTCGTCAATATTCAACGGACGCAGGTCGATCCACGCCAGGTAGGTAGCCTGCGGCGGCTGCCACGCCAGCTGCGGAAAGGCCTGATTAAGCCGTTCGGCGACGTAGCGCAGGTTGCCCTGCAGATAGTCGCGCAGCGCGTCCAGCCAGGGGGCGCCGTGGCGGTAGGCGGCAATATGCGCCACAATTGCCAGCACCGCCGGGGAGGAGAGGCCGTCGCGGCCTTTAAGCTGGTGCAGATAGGCGTCGCGCGATGCCTCATCGCTGATAAAGCCGTAGGCGCCGGTCAGCGCCGGGATATTGAAGCTTTTTGAGCCGGAGGTCAGCAGCGCCCACGGCGAGGCACCGACCTGGCTCCACGGCAGATGCCGATGTTCGCCCCAGGTCATATCCATATGGATCTCGTCGCTGATGACCCGAACCTGATGGCGCTCGCACAGCGTTGCCATCTGCTGCAGCTCTTCGGCGCTCCACACTTTACCGGTCGGGTTATGCGGGCTGCACAGCAGCAGAATTTTGCTTTGCGGCCGGGCCAGCAGCGCCTCCAGGTGGGCCATATCGCAATGCCATTGGTTACCGGCCTTCTGTAGCGGGCAGGCCAACAGCTGACGCTGGTTGCCGAGAATCGCCTTGTAAAACGCGTCGTAGGCGGGGATATGGGTGACCACGTATTCCCCCGGCGCTGACCACTGGCGGATCAGTTGGGAAACCATATAAATCACCGATGGCCCATACACTGCGTCGGCGGTATCGATCGCGGTCTGGAAGCGCAACTGATACCAGTGGCGCAGTGCGCCGAGGAAATCTTCATGCTGCCAGCGGCTGTAGCCCAGCACGCCGTGCTGCAGCCGCTGCTGCAACGCATCCAGAATGCAGGGCGCAGTAGCGAAGTCCATATCCGAAATGGTGAACGGCAGCAGATCGGCGCTGCCGAAGCGGTCGGCGATATAGTCCCACTGGGTGCACCAGGTGCCGTGACGGTCGATCGGGGTGGAAAAATCAAACATGGGTTGCTCCAGACAGTTCTGCTGCAGGCCGGCTTGCCGCTATCAATGAGTCTAATTCATCTTTGACCGACTGTACCTGCGGGCCGATCACCACCTGCAGGCTGTGCGCGTTCAGGCGCACCACGCCGATGGCGCGGTTCTCCTTCAGCGCCGCATCGTCGACCTTGCTGATATCCGCCACCGACAGCCGCAGGCGGGTAATGCAGTTATCCAGCGAAACGATATTGCCGGCGCCGCCCAGCGCGGTGAGGATCGCCGGAACATTATAGCCCGACTGGCCCACCGTACCTGACGGGGCGTGCGCCGCGCTGCCGGCGTTGTCACTGTCGCGGCCCGGCGTCTTAATGTTAAAGCGCAAAATGGCGAAACGGAAAATGGCGTAGTAGGCGGCGAACCAGATGGCCGCCACCAGCGGCACCAGATACCATTTGGTGGCGGTGCCGTGCAGAATGCCGAACACCACAAAATCGATGATGTTGCCGTCGGTATTACCGATGGTGACGCCAAGCAGCGCCATCACGGTAAAACCGAGGCCGGTGAGGATCGCGTGGATCAGGTACAGGAACGGCGCGACGAACAGGAACAGGAACTCGATCGGTTCGGTGGTGCCGCCCACCACGCAGGCGACCACGCCGGAAATCAGCAGCCCTTTGATCTTATGCCTGTTTTCCGGCCGGGCGCAGTGGTACATCGCCAGCGCAGCGCCCGGCAGCCCGCCGAGGAAGGCCGGCATTTTACCCTGCGACAGGAAGCGGGTGGCGCTTTCCGCAAAGCCGTGGGTGGTCGGGCAGGAGAGTTGGGCCTGGAAAATGGTCAGCGCGCCGCTGACGCTGTGGCCGCAGACGTCCAGCGTGCCGCCGGCGTCGGTAAAGCGGATCAGCGCCACCAGAATATGGTGCAGGCCGAAGGGCAGCAGCAGGCGTTCACCGCTGCCGAAGATCATCGGACCAAAAGCGCCGGCGCCGTTAATCACCCAGCCCAGGCCGTTAATGCCGGCGGCAAACCACGGCCAGATCAGCGGCACCACCAGCCCGCACACGCCAAGCGTCAGGGTGGTGATAATCGGGACAAAACGCGTACCGCCGAAGAACGCCAGCGCATCCGGCAGGCGGATGGTATTAAAACGCTCATGCAACAGATAGACGATAATGCCGACCAGCACCGCGCCGAGGATGCCGGTATCGATCGACTGAATGCCGAGCACGTTCTGGATATTATGCGCCTTGAGCACCAGCGGATCGCTGCTGGGCAGTACGCCGCTGGCGGTCAGATAGAAATTGGTCGCCAGATTGAGCACCGCGAAGCCGACGAAGCCGGAAAAGGCGGCGACGCCTTTATTGTCCCGCGCCATGCCGAGCGGGATGGCGATGGCGAACATCACCGGCAGGAAGCTGAAGGCGAAAGACCCCACCTTGCTCATCCAGGTAAACAGCAGCTGGCAGGCAGGGTGGCCGAGGAACGGCAGCAGGCTGATGACATCGCGGCTGCTGAGCGAACTGCCGATACCGAGCATAATGCCGCAGAACGAGAGCAGCGCGACGGGTAGCATAAAGGTTTTGCCCAGGCTCTGGAAAAACTCCCAGAGGGTAACTTTGGGTTTTTGACTTGCTGGCATTACCGGAGACTCCTGGCGAATGAAAATGAGCAGGCAAGCGCGCCTGCCGAAGGTAAAAATAAGATAAAACGATTTACCTATTAAAAATGCGCCGATTATCACAATTAAACGGTGAACTTTTCACCGCTATACAGAAAGCCGGTAAATCGTTTTACTGTATCGGACTGATGGGTATACATTTAGCGCCATGGCCATCGTTTGTTGAGGTTACACCATCAAAAAGATCACCATTACCGATGTTGCACAGCACGCCGGGGTGTCCGTCAGTACGGTTTCGCTGGTGCTGAGCGGCAAAGGGCGCATTTCTTCGGCTACCGTGGCGCGGGTGCATCAGGCTATCGAACAGCTGGGCTATGTGCGCAACCGACAGGCGGCGACGCTGCGCGGCGCGGCGTCCGGCGTGATTGGTCTGATCCTGCGTGATATTGGCGATCCTTTTTATGCGGAGATGACCGCCGGCCTGAGCGAAGCGCTGGAAGCGCAGGGCAAGGTGCTGTTCTTGATGCAGAGCGGACGCGACGGCGCCGGGCTGATGCGC
Organism: Serratia sp. JUb9; assembly: GCF_014298095.1. Lineage (NCBI taxonomy): Bacteria > Pseudomonadati > Pseudomonadota > Gammaproteobacteria > Enterobacterales > Yersiniaceae > Serratia > Serratia sp. JUb9. The sequence goes on from NZ_CP060416.1 coordinate 2,410,905, forward strand.
TGCTTTGACACCTTGTTGACGCACGGCGTCGACGGACTGGTGCTGGCGGGGGGCGCACGTGCTGTCGACGGCCTGCAGGCGCAGGCGGCTGAACAGGGCGTACCGCTGGTGTGCGCCGCGCGCTCCGGCAGCGTGGCGGAAGTGGACGTGGTGCGGCCGGACAATATGCAGGCGGCGCAGATTGCCACCGAATTCCTGATTAAACGCGGCCACCGGCAGATTGCCTATCTGGGCGGGCGCAGCGACTCGCTGACCCGTGCCGAGCGGCTGGGAGGCTTTTGCGCCACGCTGGTGCAGTACGGTTTACCTTTTCGCAGCGAGTGGATTATCGAGTGTGAGAGCCAACAACAGGCGGCGGCGCTGGCCGCCGAACAGCTGCTGCGTCAGCACCCCAACATCAGCGCCATGGTGTGCGATAAAGCCTCGGTGGCGCTGGGCGCCTATTTTGGCATTATCCGCAGCGGGCGCGGCATCGGCTCGGACGGCATCGACAGTTTCCTCAGCCAGCAGGTGGCGCTGATCGGCTTTGGCGACGCGCCGGATGCGGCGTTGAGTGAACCGCCGCTGACGCTGGTTTCCACGTCGGCGCGTGACGTCGGGCGCAGCGCCGCCGCCCGTTTGCTGCAGCGGATTGAGTCCCCCGAACTGCCGCCGCAGGACGTGATTCTGGCGCCGAAACTGATTGAGCGGGCGTCGGCATAGCGGCCGGGTTTCCTTTGTTTCAGAAGTAATAACCGATATTGACGTTGGTGCGAAAATACCATTTGTTGCTGCCGGCAGATTGTGTGCTGGTCCAGCCGGTGGCATTTTCTGCACCGCCCCACGGGTTGACGTTTTGCGCCCAGGTCAGATCGACCCACAGCATCACCGGCAGGGCGAAAACTTGTACTCCAAGGGTGTTCATTTTCGAGTCTGAACCGCCGTTTGCATCTTTCCACAGCACGCTGTAGTCATTGTAAAACCGTAGCTTTTGTACCGGCCCCCAGTCCAGCGCCACATCGCGAGCCAGGTTAAGTGATGCCGTTGTGGCCTGTGCCGGGATCAGATAAGAGGGCGTCAGGCCATTGCCGCCCATCAGGATCGTTGAGTTGTCCGCACCGCTTGGCCCTTTGGCGGAATAGGAGTAGCGGATAATCTGGCCGGATAAATGCCAGGGATCGTGATTCACCAGCGTGTGCAGACCTGCGGCCCAGAAACTGCCGTTATCGCCGGTTGCCTGATTGTACAGGCGAGAGGCCGCCAGTGAGGCGCCCAGCTCATTGCGCCAGTTGCCTTGCTGAAATTCGCGCGCCAGGCGCAGATTGACCTGATCGCGCTTTTCGTTCTGCTGCAACCGCTGCGCGCCGGCGTTGGTATTCTTTAAATCATTGTAGCTGCCCACGTCGGGCGCATAGCGCACTCCGGCCGGCATCATACGGGGATAGTAGGCTGCATCAAAGGTCCAATCGCTGCTGTGATACTGGTATTTAGCTCCCAGCCCGGCATTAACGCCAAATCCCAGATAGAAAGGGATACCGTAGGACCAGCCAAATTGCGGATAGGGCATCAGACCAAAAGGCTTGAACGGTGCACCCAGTTGAATATCGGCATGTTGGTTGAGGTGATAGCCGATATAGGCGCGGTCAATGGCGTATTTTCGCCGATCCTGCAACCAGAACCCGGCATCGAAAAAAGCATCCTGATAATTTCCGCTGGCGTCGATACGAAAGGCATCAAAACGTAAATGTGGCGGATTGCGATAATTGCTGCTACCCCAATCTTCGTAGCGATAATTAGCGCGCAGCGCGCCGCCAATATCCAGATTGTTTTTATTGTCAGCACTTTGCCAATGCAGATGCGGAAACGCCGATTTGCTTTTTACTGCAGGCGCGGTGGCCGCGGCGTTGCTTTTGTTCGAGACATTTTCCGCAGCGTAACCCATTGGTGATGCAAGTAAAATTAAAGCGATGACCTTGCGCATATCTTCCCCGGTAAAGAGTCAATGTTTTATTGGCGCGAGCACGTACCGCCAACAAATAATGACGGCGTTAGTTTTATTGGTGAAACTAATTGTTTTGCCCATGAGACAGGCTGTTTATTTATGTTCCATATGTTAACTTCGTTTTAAATATGAAACTACGTTTCTTTTTTAATATAAAAACTATATTCCTGACATATGGTAAGTCAAGAGATATAAATAATTGGCGTTATTTTCTCAGTCGGGAATATGAGCTTTGCTTAGTAGGATCAGCGGCGAAATTTTATGGAGGAGGGGGAACAGACAGCGTAAAAAGGGGGCTGTAACAGCCCCCATAATGCGATTATTGTGCCGGAGCCGGAGCCGGAGCCGGAGCCGGAGCCGGGACTGGCATTGGCGCCGGCGGTACGCCCTGTTCCGGGCCGGCCAGCATGCCGAACATGCCGAGGAATTCCTGCAGCGACATCTTGTTGCCGTTCAGCTCCACCTGATTATCGGCATAGTGGAAACGGGAGCCGATCACATCGTCCTTCAGCGTGGTCAGCTTAAACATCTGCCCCATGGCCGCCAGACCCTGCACCTGCTGTTGCGCCAGCTTCTGCGCCTCTTCGGCGTTGTAGCCCTGCAGTTTGGCGGTTTGCGCGGTGGCTTCCGTCGCCATCGGCACAGGAAGATTCAGGCTGGCGTCGAGCTTCTTCACCGCGCGCGCCAGCAGCAGATCGTCCGGCGCCTGCGGGGAAACGCCCTGGGTCGGATCGACCAGATCCAGGTTCAGCGTGAAGGTGCCTTCGCCTTTACCGTTCTTCCAGCTCAGCGGCGCAACGTTAATGGTCGGGTTGCCTTTCAGCAGCAGCGGCAGGTTCTGCATCACGATGGCGCTTGCCTGCTCCTGATAGGCTTCAGGCGGCAGAGACTGGCTTTGCTGCAGCAGGGCGGCCATTTGCTGATTGTAGCGGTCGGCGAACTCTTTCAGCGATTTGCCGTCCAGCTTGTCGACTTTCAGCGTCAGCTTGCCGGAGCCGAAGTCGGCGCCCTGCAGCTTCAGCGCATCCATGGTGTAATCGATCTGGCCATTCAGGTTGCCGTCCTGCTCGCCAAATTTGCTCGCCAGATTGAAGCCGTCCAGCGTCAGCGCCTCTTTGTTATCGACCGCGACTTTCAGCTGCTTAATGTTCAGCGCCTGATCGCCGAGGCTCAGGTCGTACTGGCCGGTGCGGGTGTCGGTTTTCAGCGTAATGCCCTGCAGGGTGATCTGCTCGGTCTGGCCAAATTCGGTACGGCCGGACAGCGTGGCGCTGTCGCTGCTGCCGTCTACCTGCACCGCTTTCAGATCGCGGGCGACGTCAATGGTCAGATCCGCGCCGGCGAATGTCAGCGCGTTGCCGTCCTTCTGGTAATCCAGCGGCAGTACCTTGAGCGCCGTGGAGGTATCGCCGTTATAGGCAATGCGTGAATCGGCGGTAAACGGCGCTTTGCCTTTGGCGATATCGAACAGCGTTTTCACCGCCGGGGTATTGGCCAGCTCGGTGCGTACCGATGCCATGCTGGGGATCAGGTTAAAGCGCTTGAGCTGGGCGAACGGGAAGGGGCCGTGGTCGATCACCTCCTGCAGCACCACTTCCTCACCCGGCTGCAGCGCCGCCTGCTCGCCGCTGGCGGTGCCGTCCGGACGGATGACAAAGCGCAGGTGGCTGCTGAACAGGCCGCGCTGGTAATCCTCATAGCTCAGTTTGATGCCGGCCTGCGGCAGGTAGCTTTCCAGCTGGCTGTTGGTGCTGCTCACCACTTCGCCCATCCGCTGCTCAATGAGTTTACCGGTGTACCATGAAGCCCCGGTCCATGCTGCGCCAAGAATCGCAATAACGCCGACGGCGACGACTGACTTTTTCATCGTTCTCTCATCCTGTTGTAAAGGGTTTGGCATTCCTGTGGCGCTTAACACTGCGCGTAAGCGGTGGCTGCATCGTCGCAAGGCGAACAGGGCCAACAAAAAAACGCCCGCAGGCGTTTAATTGTGAAGGCATGCGCCTGCTTTTAGCAACCCATTTGCTGAAATTTACCAAATGGTTACGACAAAAGAGTATAAACCCGCGCGATGCGGCCGCTGCCGCTGACGCTCACCGGCGACTCGCAGGCGGGGATAAAGCAGGATTCGCCCGGCTGCAGCCGCAGTTGCTGATCCTGTCGTTCCAATATGGCTTCGCCATCCACGCAGAATACGATGGCCGCGCTCTGTTGCGCCAACGGCTGGGGCGCGGCGGACAGCGTATGCAGCGAAAAGGCGAAATCGTCCACCGGAATCGGGAAGAACAGCTCGTCGCCGCGCGGCTCCGGCCGGGTCAGCAGCGCGTCGGCGGACTGCGGGCGGAACTGCAGGTTGGCCAGCAGCTCCGGGATATCAATAAATTTAGGCGTCAGGCCGGCGCGCAGCACATTGTCCGAGTTGGCCATCACCTCCAGCGCCACGCCTTGCAGATAGGCGTGCGGCGTTTCTGCGTACAGAAACATCGCTTCGCCCGGCGCCAACTGCACGACGTTCAGCAGCAGCGGCGAGAACAGGCCGTTATCATCCGGGTAAAAACCGGCGATAAAGCGGATGGTGTTCCAGGGTTCGCCCTGCTGATTGTTGAGCGCCGCTTTCAGCACGCCCAGCGCCCGGGCTTTTTGTTCGCCCTGCATACTGAGCAGGCCGGCGAACAGCTTCGCCAGGCGTTCCGTGTCCGGCTGCTGCAGGAAAGCGGCGATATCATGATGGGCGCTGGCGATGGGCTGCAGCAGGGCGGCAATATCGTCCAACTGGCGGAAACCGTTCATCGCCAAAAACGGCGTCAGGGCGAATACCAGCTCCGGCTTATGGTTCGGATCCTTGTAGTTGCGCTCGGCGGCGTCCAGAGGAATACCGGCGGCGTTCTCTTTGGCAAAACCGATTTCTGCGGCGGATTTGCTGGGGTGCACCTGGATCGACAGCGGCTGATCGGCACACAGCACTTTAAACAGGAACGGCAGCTCGCCAAAGCGCTCGGCGACCTGGCGCCCCAACTGCTGCGGTTGGTTTTCATTAATAACATCACGTAATGCGCGCTGCGCACCCGTGGCGTCCGTCACCTGAGAACTGCTTTTGGGGTGTGCGCCCATCCACAGTTCCGCCATCGGTTTTCCCTGCGGGTTGGCAATGCCGTACAGTTTGGTGAGCGCGTCGTGGCTGCCCCAGGCGTAGTTTTGCACCGTATTGGTCATTTTTTGCATGATGATTCCCTGAGTGAGAAATGAATTGCCGCCAGTAAACAACGCTGCTCCGGGGCTTGCAAGTGGGCAAAGTCGGAAACTAAGTCGACAACGCTCGCCAAATGCGAATAATTATTATATCGCTATACTGGAGTGGTGAGTTTTTAGGCGATGTACTAAGGAGAAGGTAATGGCAGTCATGCGTAGCGAAAAAGATTCGATGGGGGCGATTGACGTTCCGGCCGATCGTCTGTGGGGCGCTCAGACGCAGCGCTCTCTGGAACACTTTCATATATCTACGGAAAAGATGCCGACCGCGCTGATTCACGCGCTGGCGCTGACCAAGCGCGCCGCCGCCGAAGTTAACCGGCAGCTTGGCCTGTTGCCGGACGAGCGCGCCGGGGCGATTATCCAGGCGGCGGACGAAGTGCTGGCGGGGCAGCATCCGGATGAGTTCCCGCTCTCTATCTGGCAAACCGGCTCCGGTACCCAGACCAATATGAATATGAATGAGGTGCTGGCTAATCGCGCCAGCGAGCTGCTGGGCGGCGAACGGGGAGAGGGGCGCCGGGTGCATCCCAATGACGACGTCAATAAAAGCCAGAGCTCTAACGATGTATTTCCTACCGCGATGCACGTCGCCGCCGTGATTGCGCTGCGTCAGCAGCTGATCCCGGCGCTGCAGACGCTGCAGCGTACGCTGAGCGCTAAGGCCGAGGCGTTTCACGACATCGTTAAAATCGGCCGCACCCACCTGCAGGACGCCACGCCGCTGACGCTGGGGCAGGAAATTTCCGGCTGGGCGGCGATGCTGGCGCACAGCCTGCGGCATATCGACGCCAGCGTGCCGCATATCGCCGAACTGGCGTTGGGCGGCACCGCCGTCGGCACCGGGCTTAACACCCATCCGGAATATGCGGTGCGGGTTGCCAAGGCGCTGGCGGAGCTGACCGGCGAACCGTTCGTCACCGCGCCGAACAAGTTTGAGGCGCTGGCCACCTGCGACGCCCTGGTGCAGGGGCACGGCGCGCTGAAGGGGCTGGCGGCCTCGCTGATGAAAATTGCCAATGACGTCCGCTGGCTGGCTTCCGGTCCGCGCTGCGGCATCGGCGAAATCGCCATCCCGGAGAACGAACCGGGCAGCTCGATTATGCCGGGGAAGGTCAACCCCACCCAGTGTGAGGCGATGACCATGCTGTGCGCGCAGGTGCTGGGCAATGACGTCGCGCTGAATATCGGCGGCGCATCGGGTAACTTTGAGCTGAACGTCTTCCGCCCGATGGTGATCCATAACTATCTGCAGTCGATCCGCCTGCTGGCCGACGGGATGAACGGTTTCAACACCTACTGCGCCTCCGGCATCGAGCCGAACCGCGAACGCATCGGCCAGTTGCTGAATGAATCGCTGATGCTGGTGACGGCGCTGAATACCCACATTGGCTATGACAAGGCGGCAGAAATCGCCAAAACGGCCCATAAGGAAGGGCTGACGCTGCAGGCTGCGGCGCTGAAGCTGGGGTATGTGACGGAGCAGCAGTTCGGCCAGTGGGTGCGGCCGGAAAATATGGTCGGCAGTATGAAGCCGTAGCGGTTGCCGGGCGGTGTAAAATGGGCCTGCCGGGAGGCAGGTCCTGTTTGAACGTGGTTATTATCGGTTCAAACTTTCCTCATGGCATAGTGCCGTTATACGGTTAATTACCGGCTGAATATTATTATTAACGTAATCCATCGTGCTGAGATGGATGATGTTTTTTGGCTCAAATCCTTGGCTATAGAACTGAAAGCGCAGCCCGGGGGCGCAAACCAGGAGTTTGACCCGCTGTGCGATAATCTTCTCTATATCGGATTCGGTATTATCACTGGCTACGGTCCATGTGGTGTGCTTTTCTTTTAATCCTTGTCGTAAACAGGCAAGGTATTCCTCTTCTTTATAGTGACCAAAAAGCCCTCCGCCCATGCCGTGGAGTGGGGAGCGGCCGAGCGTCGGTGAGGGGCTGGAAATAAAATAAATCGTTTCAGTGTCCATTTTACTCCTCATGATTCATCCGATTTGGTGGCACGCTAGCGTTGAGTTTCATTGCGATTGTTCCTTAATCAAGCAACGACAGGTTCATCGTTAGGGGTATTTATGGCGTTGATGCTTTCAGATAAGGCTAATAATTTTCTGTATTCTTTGGCTTCGGCAAATATTATCCAGTTTACATCGATACCCACGGCTTCGATATCTGTTCGGTATCTTTAATCCTGATAGTAAAGCGGATTAACCCTTGTTCAAGGGGAATCCCTCAGCGCGTAGGCGCATCGGTATACAGGTGCAGACGCTTTACCACCAACCGCAGCGGTTTGGCCTGCGGCTTATGCTTATGTTTTACCGCGTTGGCGTCGTAGTTGAGCAGCTCGCCAATCTTTGGCACCGCCGCGCCGCGCTCCAACTGACACAGCGCCAGCAGCGGCAGCGGGCAGGGGTGCTGCACCTGCTTTTGTTGCTGCTGATACCACACCCGGGCGATAGGCTGCACCTTGACCGGGCGCTTGATCTTCAGCGTCGCCTGCTGCGGCAGGCGGCTGACGTCGTCAATTTCCCGGCTGACCAGCTCCGCCCACTGTTGGCGGTTATACGGCGGCACCGCGCGTCCGGCCTTCAGGCTTTTTTCCAACTGCTGCAGCACGTCGTCGCGCTTTACCTTCTTGATAATATGCTTATTGGCCCAGCCGAAACGCACCGAGTCCGGGTTGGTGAGTAGGGTAATGGTGCGGTAGGCGCTGAGGGTGATCAGCCCGTGAAGATGGGTATGGACAAAGTCGAAGCGCTGTTCCGGCGCCAGCCCGGATTCGACGGTGATGATATGTTCCAGTTCTGCCTTCAGACGGTTGATCCGTGAGATCTGTTGCTGCAGGGCGGCGTACTGCAGCGGCTCCACCGCCAGACAGAGCACGCCCGGCAGGCGAACCGCCGCCTTGCTGCTGACGTGCTGCTTATTGTGATGGATAAACAGCCGCTGGTAGTGCTCAAGCGCCAGGTCGCGCGCCGCCTGGCCGAGGTGCTGCTCAACGGCGATCTGTTCGATGGCCTGGTGTTCTTTACCTTTCTCAATCTCCGGCAGGCTGAACACCCGCGCGGCCAGCAGCCGCAGCGGCACGATCTGCTGGTGGAGTTCCGCCAGCGCCGCCTCCAATTGATTAAAGCACTGGTTCATCCGGGCAATCAGGTCGTAGTTGCTCATCGCTACCTCGTATTTTAGTTACAACATACATTGTAGGGTAGGCCAACCGAGGGGGCAACCTCAGCAACGGTAAATAAGGGGAATAACGGTGTAGTCAAGGCCAAACAGGACAGACAAGGTGAGACGGGCGGAGAATATAGGCGCGGCGAGGGCCGCGCCCACAGCGGCAGAGTTAAACGCGTGCGGCTTCAGGCAGTTTGCGCAGGTAGTGCACCACGAACAGCGACAGCAGCAGCATCACGCCGATAAAGGCCACCACGCCGCTCCAGCCGAAGCTGTGCCAGAACACGCCGCCGAGCGTGCCGGCGACGCTGGATCCGGCGTAATAGCTGAACAGATACAGCGAGGAGGCCTGGCCTTTGGCGCGGCGAGCGCGGCGGCCAATCCAACTGCTGGCCACCGAGTGGGCGGCGAAGAAGCCGGCGGTAAACAGCATCATGCCGACAAAGATCACCGCCACCGGCGCCAGCGCGGTGAGGAGAATGCCGCTCAGCATAATCAGGATCGATCCCAGCAGCACCGGGCCGCGGCCAAAACGCGCCGTCATCGCGCCGGCTTTCGGCGAACTGTAAGAACCGGTGAGATACACCACCGACAGCAGGCCGACAATCGCCTGGCTCAGGTGGTAAGGGTTTGCCAGCAGCCGATAGCCGATGTAGTTGAACAGGGTGACAAAGCTGCCCATCAGCAGAAAACCTTCGGCAAACAGCAGCGGCAGCCCTTTATCGTGCCAGTGCAGCTTGAAGTTGATCATCAGCGTGCGCGGGCGCAGCGAACTGGCGCGAAAATGTTTAGAGGCCGGCAGAATGCGCCAGAACACAAAAGCTGCGATCAGCGCGAACAGGCCGATTACCGCCAGCGACACGCGCCAGGAGAAGAAATCGGTCAGTACGCCGGTCACCAGACGGCCGCTCATGCCGCCGATGGAGTTACCGCTGATATACAGCCCCATGGAGAACGCCACAAAGCTGGGGTGAATCTCTTCGCTCAGGTAGGTCATGCCCACCGCCGCCAGCCCGCTCAAGGACAGCCCGATCAGCGCGCGCATCAGCAAAATGCCGTGCCAGCTGGTCATCACCGCGCAGATCAGCGTACACACCGCCGCCAGCAGCAGCGCCACCACCATCACCGATTTACGGCCGATGGCGTCGGACAGCGGGCCGGTAAACATCAGGCCGATTGCCAGCAGCCCGGTGGAGAAGGAGAGCGACAGGCTGCTTTCGGCCGGAGAGATGCCGAAGTCCTGCGATAGCACCGGCAGGATCGGCTGTACGCAGTACAGCAGTGCGAAGGTGGCCAGACCGGCGGAAAACAGCGCCAGCGTCACGCGCATAAACTGCGGCGTACCGCGTTCAATATAGGGGAGTTTGTTCAACGAAGAGCGTTGGGTTTTTGGCGCAGCGGCCGCCGTTTCATCATTGGCGGCCCGCGTCGACGGCGTCTTGGCCGCAGAACGCATTGGGGAATTCACACAGGTTCCTTACCGGACTTCGGAAATACACAGCGATGGTTGCTGTATAAAATCATAGGGAGCGGCGAATTTTTTGTCTAATATATTAATAATTAAAATTGAGACGTTTTAAATATGAATATCGAACTGCGCCACCTGCGTTACTTTATCGCCGTTGCGGAAGAGCTGCACTTTGGCCGCGCCGCCCAGCGCCTACGGATTTCGCAGCCGCCGCTCAGCCAGCAGATACAGGCGTTGGAAGAGATGGTCGGCGCGCGTCTGCTGGCGCGCAACAACCGCAACGTCAGCCTGACGCAGGCCGGCGAAATGTTCCTGAAAGAGGCCTGGCAGGTGATCGACCAGGTGAATCGTGCGGCGGAAAAGGCGGCACGTCTGGAGCGCGGCGAATCAGGAGAACTGACCATCGGTTTCACCTCGTCGGCGCCGTTTATCGGCGCGGTGTCGCGTAATCTGCGCGCATTCCGGCAGCAGCATCCCGACGTGCATATTAAAATGCGTGAAATCAATACTAAGCAACAGTTGGAACCGTTATTGAACGGCGAGCTGGATCTGGGCGTGATGCGCAATACCAAGCTGCCGGATGCCTTGCGGCACACGCTGCTGCTGCGCGAACCGATGCTGGCCGTGGTGCCGGAAGGGCACCCGCTGGCGCAGCTGGCGCCGGATGCTCTGCGTTTTAGCCATCTGGCGCAGGAGCCGTTTGTGTTTTTCTCGCGTGAGGTCGGCACCGCGCTGTACGATGAAACGCTGCTGCTGTTGGAGAACGCCGGCATCACGCCGTATATCACGCAGGAAGTGGGCGAGGCGATGACCATTATCGGCCTGGTGTCCGCCGGGTTGGGGATTTCCATCCTGCCGGCTTCGTTCGGCCGGGTGAAGCTTGACGGCGTAAAATACCTGCCGCTGGCCGAACCGCAGGCGCAAACCGAAGTCTGGCTGGTGCACCATCGCCAGCGGCCGTTAACCGCTGCCGCCCGTGCGCTGATGCAAATGATGTTGACGCGCGCCGAAGCGCCGGTTTAACCGGCGTAAATACGATGAACTTCACTGAAACAAAGCGGAATTTGTGCTGCTAATCACATAACGAATCAAATAGTTGACGCTTTATTATAAAAGCTCCACCATACCCTTTAGTCTTTATTTAGCAGCGCGAAAAATAGTAGGAGCCGGTTTGTGATTGCGGACGCTCAGCCTGGGCATATTGATCAGATCAAACAAACAAATGCAGGGGCGGTGTACCGACTGATCGATCAGCACGGGCCGATTTCGCGAATTGAACTGTCAAAGCGCGCCCAGCTGGCGCCGGCCAGCATCACCAAAATCGTGCGCGAACTGCTGGAAGCCCATCTGGTCAGAGAGACCGAATATCAGGAAGTGGGCAGCCGCGGCCGCCCGGCCGTCGGGCTGGTGCTGGATACCGAGGCCTGGCACTACCTGTCCGCCCGCATCAGCCGCGGCAGCATTACGCTGGCGCTGCGCGATCTCAGTAGCAAAATGGTGGTGGAAGAGCAACTGCCGCTGGCGGCGGAGCATGACGAGCCGCTGCTGACGCGTATTCTGACGGAAGTCGATCAATTCTTCAGCCGCCATCAGCGTCTCCTGGAGCGCCTGACGGCGATCGCCATCACCCTGCCGGGGATGATCGATGCCGCCAACGGTATTGTGCACCGTATGCCGTTTTATACGGTGGAAGATATGCCGCTGGGGCCGGCGCTGTCGGCCCGCACCGGTTTGCCGGTGTTCCTGCAGCATGACATCGGCGCCTGGACCATGGCCGAGGCGCTGTACGGCGCCTCACGCGGCTGTCAGAACGTGATTCAGGTGGTGATTGACCATAACGTCGGCGCGGGAGTGATTACCGGCGGGCGGGTGCTGCACACCGGCAGCCAGCGGGTGGTGGAGATTGGCCATACCCAGGTCGATTCGTACGGCAAGCGCTGTTATTGCGGCAACCACGGCTGCCTGGAAACGGTGGCCAGCATTGAGAATATGCTGGAGATAGCCCAGCAGCGGTTGCAGGTATCCGCTGGTTCTACGCTGCGCGATCAGCCGCTGACGGTGGAATCCTTGTGCGATGCGGCGCTGACCGGCGATCGACTGGCTAAAGATATTATTTTAAGCGTCGGGCACAGCGTCGGACGCATTTTGGCGATAATGGTCAATCTGTTTAATCCGGAAAAGATCCTGATCGGCTCGCCGCTTAACCGTGCGGCGGAGATTCTGCATCCCGCGATCATGTCCTGTATTCTCCAGCAGTCCTTACCAATTTATAGCCAGGCGCTGCAGGTTGAGTCCACGCAATTTTTCAATCAGGGCACCATGCCCGGCGCAGCGTTGGTGAAAGAGGCGCTGTACAACGGTTCGCTGTTGGTGAAACTGTTGCAGGGCTAGCGCTTTTGTCGCTGCACGCCAGCTCGTATCAGAGATTGTTATTATTTAACGACAAAATATTGAGCTACCTCAATCCGCCCGCATTTTGTATCCCCTAGAATTTCTCCGTTCTACCTTCCGCCGAAGTGATGGCATTTTTTTTGGTTAACGGAGCATCCCGGGGCATTTTATTCATGTTAAAGCGTTTATTTGTTACAGGTACGGACACCTCTGTGGGTAAAACGGTGATTTCCCGCGCTTTACTGCAGGCTTTCGCCGCACAGGGGCGTAGCGCCGTAGGCTATAAGCCTATTGCGGCGGGCTGTCAGGAAACCAGCGAAGGTATTCGCAATAAAGACGCTTTGGTGCTGCAGGCCTCTTCCTGCGTGCCGCTGAGCTATGAGGAGATCAATCCGATCACCTGTCTGGATGAAGTTTTTCATGCCCACGCCAGCGATGGCGTCAACTACGAGCTGATGAGCCGCGGCCTGAAACAGATAGCGGAAAAGGCCGAGGTGGTGGTGGTTGAGGGCAGCGGCGGTTGGCAGGTGCTGATGAGCGATCTGCGCCCGTATGCCGATTGGGTGGCGCAGGAACAGCTGCCGGTGGTGTTGGTGGTGGGGATTAAAGAAGGCTGCGTCAGCCATGCGCTGTTGACCGCGCAGGCGATCGCCCATGCCGGCCTGCCGCTGCTGGGCTGGGTTGCCAACCGTATCAACCCGGGGCTGGCGCACTATGCGGAAACCATCGATGCCCTACAGCAGCGGATTGCGGCGCCGCTGCTGGGGGAAATTCCTTACCTGCCACGCGCGGAGCAGCGCGAACTGGCCCATTATCTGGACATCAGCGCGCTGCTGGCTTGCTAAGCGTTGTGGTAGACCGACACCGGGCGTAGCCCGCGGGAGATGGTAGTGGCGATCACGCAGGAGAGCAGGATGCCGGGCAGCAGGGTGTATTCGCCGGTCATCTCGAACACCATCAGCGCCGCCATAATCGGCGCGTGGGTGGTGGCCGCCAGCAGGGTTGCCATGCCGGTCAGCGCCATCAGCAGCGGGATTGCGCTGCCCAGCTCCGGCCACAGGGCGCACAGCTGGCCGACCAGCGAACCGAGCGCCGCACCGACGAACAGCGTTGGCGTAAATACGCCGCCGGGCGCGCCGGAACCGCTGCTGGCCAGCACCGCCAGTAGTTTGCAGATCAGAATCGCGCCGACCAACAGCACGCCCGGCGGTGCGCTAAGCAGCGCCTGCACCACGCTATAACCGTTCCCCCACACCTCAGGAAACAGCAGCGACAGCAGCCCGACGATCAGCCCGCCCAGCGCCAGCTGCAATGGCGGCGGCAGGCGTAATGAGCGGAAAGCGTGTCCGGTGGCGGACATCGCCGACAGAAACAGCGGCCCGCAGATGCCGGCCAGCACGCCGAGCAGCGCCATCAGCAGATATTGCAGCGGCAACGGAGCCGGCAGCGGTTCAACGTTATACAGCGGCGCCTGGCCGCCGCTCAGCAGATTGGTCACCAGCAGGGCGCTGACGGCGGCGATCACCACCGGCCCCAGCGACGCCAGCATCAGCGTGCCAAACAGAATTTCCGCAATAAACAGGCTGCCCGCCAGCGGGGCGTGGTAGGCACTGGCCATCCCGGCGGCGGCGCCGCAGGCCACCCACAGTTTCCATTCGCTTTCACGGGTAAAACGCTGGGCAAACACCGAGGCAATCAGCGCCGCCAGCAGGATCATCGCGCCTTCGCGGCCAATGGCGCTGCCGCTGGAGACCACCAGCAACGACGCCAGACACTTCACCAGACTGGCCTTGACGTCCAGCCGGCCGTCGCCGGTTTCAATCGCTTCCATATAGTCGGTCGGCGCGTTGGGCTGCTGATGCTGATAGCGCTGATAGATCCACAGCAGAAAGCCGGCCGCCAGTCCGCCCAGCGCCGGCGTCAGCACGCGTCGCCAGGCGGGCAGCGAGGCAGCGGCGGCCACCAGGCTGCCGTCTTCATGGTCGAGCAGCAGCCACTCCAGCCCCAGCATGGCGCGGTGAAACAGCCAGACCACCAGCGCGGCGGCAATACCGAGGAAGACCGCAATGAACAGGCGGCGCAGCAGGGCGCGATAGTGGCGCAGATGAATCCGTCTTTTCATGCGTCCGTCAAAATAAAATAGTGAATAAAATGAATGAGGCAGGAAGGCATTGTGCTTGTCTGGCGGTGGGAAAACCAGCGAATCTTTGCAGATCCGCTGGTGAGACGACATTCTGGCTTAGTTCGCCGGCGGGGAGGAGGGTTGGTATTTGCCGGTCATGCCATCCAGCAGCGCGACCAGGTCGTCGACGTCGCTGTCAGGCAGCGTGACGCCGACCTGATACTTCAGCATATCCTTCACCGCCTGGTGCAGGCTGGTGACGCTGCCGTCGTGGAAATACGGGGCGGTCAGCGCGACGTTGCGCAGGGTCGGCGTCTTGAAGCGGTGACGGTCGGCTTCATTTTTAGTGACATTGTAACGTCCGTTGTCGGCCTCGGTCAGATTGCCGCGGTCGGCGAAGTAGTCGGCTTTCAGCCCCATCACTTCATATGACTGGCCGCCGAGGTTTTCACCGGTATGGCAGGTGCCGCATTTGTTGTCGCGGAACAGCTGATAGCCGCGCTTTTGCTGGGCGGTCAGCGCGCTTTCGTCACCTTTGAGATAGCGATCGAACGGGCTGTCCGGCGTCAGCAGGGTTTTTTCAAACTCGGCGATGGCGTCGGTAATGTTATCGCCGGAGAAACCGTCGGCGTAAACGCGCTGGAAATCCGCCTTCAGTCGCGCGTCCTGGTCCAGCTTGCCGATAATCTGATCCCAGGAGGTGGAGGCCATTTCAACCGGGTTGAGCGGCGGTCCGCCGGCCTGCTGCTGCAGATCCGCGGCGCGGCCGTCCCAGAACTGTGAAAAGTTCAGCGCGGCGTTAAACACCGTCGGCGCGTTGATCGGCCCGTGCTGGTCGTTGACCCCCAGTGAAGTGACGCGGCCGTCCACGCCGCCTGCGCCCAGTTGGTGGCAATGGGCGCAGGAGATGCTGTTATCGGCGGACAGACGCGGATCGTGGAACAGGCGGAAGCCCAGCGCCACTTTTTGTGCGTCGGTCGGCAGCGAGTCAGGCAGCGGCTGCAGCGCCTGACCGCGCAGCGCTTCCGGCGTACCCGGACGGGTATAGAAGCGTTCACGCTGGGTGCGGATCCAGTTCAGCAGGGTCTGCCGGTCGGCGTCACCCAGTTCGCCGGACCAGTGCACCGCTTTATAGCGCATCGGTGGCATTTCACCGCTTTGCAGCACCGCTTCCATTTTCGCCAGATCCACTTCCGGCACCGCGCCGTCCTGGCTCAGTGCCTTCAGGGTCGGGTTCAGGTCGAAATGTTGCGAACCGGTTTTGATATCGTACTGCATCAGCTGCTTGGCCACCGGCAGGCTGGCGTAGAAGGGCAGTTCGGCGGATTGGGTATGGCAGTAATCACAGCCATGCTTGGTGAAAATAGCGTTGATGTCATTATCGGCAGTCGCGGGCTGGCGCTGCTGATCGTAATGATAGATATAACCGACGATGCCCAGATACCCCGCGATCGCCAGGATCGCACACCCCAAAATAATTTTTTTCATCTTGCTCTCGCTCCATTGAGTTTGCTTACAGTGATTGCCGCGCCATCCAACGGGATGGCGAAAAAAACGGCAGTATGGATTGTCGGAGGACGGGCGCGGATGATACTTGATTGATATCAAGCAATTATAGAGTTATGGGCTATCGCTGGAATAGGTTTTGGCTATGGTTCAGAGAAACGGCGGCCGGGGCCGCCAAATTTCAGAATTTACTGAGGATTCAAGGCCCTGCGGGTACGCCCGGAGCTAAGATAATCAGCGATATAATCTTGCGAAATCTCCCCGCTGTAGCGGCCGTCTTCATCGACGATCGGCATCCATGAGGTGTTGTGCTCATACAGCTTCGACAGCACCACGCGCAGGTTTTCCTCGGCTTTGCCGTGCACGCGGAAGTGGTGAATGGCGTCGGCGCAGACGCCCTGTGCGCCGCGCGCCTCACGGCGTTTGACGTAGCCCAGCGGCTTACCGTCATCGTCCACCACCGTCACCGAACGCGCATCGTTGTCATCCATCAGGGCGAAGGCGTCGGCCAGCGAGGTGGATTTACGCACCGTGACGGTGGGCTGCTGGTCGGTGACGTCGCCGGCCTGCACCAGCAGCAGGCGCTTCAGCGTACGGTCCTGGCCGACAAATGAGGCGACGAACTCATTGGCCGGGCGCGCCAGCAGCTCGTCCGCGCTGGCGTTCTGCACGATTTTGCCCTGACGGAACACGGCGATGCGGTCGCCCAGTTTAAGCGCCTCATCAATATCGTGGCTGACCAGCATCACGGTTTTCTTCAGCTGGCGCTGCATATCGAGAAACTCATTCTGGATAGTCTCGCGGTTAATCGGGTCGACGGCGCCGAACGGTTCATCCATCAGCAGCACCGGCGGATCGGCGGCCAGCGCGCGGATCACGCCGATACGCTGCTGTTGGCCGCCGGACATCTCTTTCGGATAGCGGCTGAGAAAACGCTTCGGATCCAGCGCCACCATGCTCATCAGCTCTTCGGCGCGCTCGCGGCAGCGCTGTTTGTCCCAGCCCAGCATGCGCGGCACCACGGTGATGTTCTCCTCAATGGTCATATTGGGGAACAGGCCGATTTGCTGGATCACGTAGCCGATATTGCGCCGCAGGGTGACGGTGTCCAGGCCGGAGGTATCCTCACCGTTAATCAGGATTTTGCCGCTGGTCGGCATAATCAGGTGGTTAATCATTTTCAGCGTGGTGGTTTTGCCGCAGCCGGACGGGCCGAGCAATACGCAGATTTCGCCGGCGGGCACTTCCAGATTAACATTATCGACGGCGTTGAACGCTTTGCCGTTCTTCTGTACGAACTGTTTGGTCAGGTTTTCTAATTTAATCATTAGCGGATCCCCTTGGGCGTGAGGGCAATTTGTAAGCGGTGCAGCAGCCAGTCAAGCACGATCGCCAGCAGGCTGATCATGACGGCGCCGGTAATCAGTTGGCGGATGTCGCTGCCGCTGATGCCGTTAAGCAGCAGCAGGCCGAGGCCGCCGGCGCCGATGACGGCGGCAATCGCCATCACGCCGATATTCATCACCACGGCGGTGCGGATGCCGCCGAAAATTACCGGCAGCGCCACCGGAATTTCGACCCAGCGCAGCCGCTGCCAGAAGGTCATGCCGATACCCTGGCCGGCTTCACGCAGGCCGCCGGGCAGATTGTCCAGCGCGGTGTGGGTATTGCGCACGATCGGCAGCAGCGAGTAGAGGAACACCGCGGTGACCGCCGGCAGGTAGCCGATGCCGTGACCGATCAGCGAAAACAGCGGAATCATCAGGCCGAACAGCGCAATGGACGGAATGGTCAGCACGATGGTGGCCAGGCTGAGAATGGGCGTCGCCAGCCATTTATGGCGCACGATCAGCACGCCGAGCGGGACGCCGATCAAAATGGCCAGGCCGACGGCCAGCCCGACCAGCATCATATGTTCCAGCGTCAGACCGGCGATGTAGCCCCAGTTCTGCCATGCATAGATTAAGGTTTGCATCATCTCTCCTTAAATCAGGCCCTGTTGCTTCAGGAAGTCGCGGGCGACCTGCTGCGGCGTCTGATAATCGATATCGACTTTGGCGTTCAGGCGGGTGATCACCGGGTTGGTCAGCTGCTTCGACAGGGTATTGAGCGCCTTTTCCAGCCCCGGCGTGTTTTTCAGCACGTCGGCGCGCACCACCGGCGTGACCGCATAGCTGGGGAAGTAGCCTTTATCATCGTCCAGCACCTGCAGGTCGAAGCCCTGCACCCGGCCGTCGGTGGTGTAGATCAGGCCGGCGTCGACAAAGCCGTCGCGGATGGCGTTATACACCAGACCCGGATCCATCTGACGAATCTGCGGGCGATCGAGCGGCATGTTGTACAGCTTCTGCAGCGGCTTCAGGCCGTCGGAACGCCCGGCAAACTCCAGGTCCAGTCCGAGCAGCCAGTTATTATCGGGGTCGTCCCGGCGCACCTGCTCGATTTTGGCCACCAGTTGCGACATGGTGCGGATATTTTCCTTTTCGGCGCGTTTGCGCTGCATGGCGAAGGCGTAGGTGTTGTTCATATCCGCCGGCTGCAGCCACACCAGGCCGAGTTTGGCGTCGAGTTTTTTCACCGTGTCGTAGGTTTGCTGCGGCGTCATGCGCTGCTTAATATGGTTAAAGATAATCAGCGAGGTGCCGGTGTATTCCCAGGTCATATCGATCTGCTTATTGATCATCGCATTGCGGGTGATCACCGTGGCCAGGTTGGTTTTCGGCTCCACCTGGAATCCCTGCGTGCGCAGATACTGCACCGTGATTTCCGACAAAATACGCTGTTCGGTAAAGTTCTTGCTGGCCAGCGTCAGCGGAGCGGCCCAACTGACGCTGGTAAACAGCAGCAGCGCGCTGAGCAGCGCCGCTTTACCTTGTTTCAGCCAAGGGGTCATGGTGTTCTCCTCAGGATGCGGTGTGCGGGCTGAGCCAGCGGCCCAGTCCGGCCAGCGCCAGATCGAGCAGCAGCGCAATCAGCGCGGTGGCGGCGGCGCCCAGAATCAGGGTCGGGAAATCGTTGAGATAGATGCCCGGGAAGATCAGTTCGCCGTAGCTGCTGGCGCCGATCAGGAAGGCCAGCGGCGCGGTGCCGACGTTAATCGCCATCGCAATGCGCACGCCGGCCATAATCACCGGCAGCGCGTTGGGCAGTTCGACCTGGCGCAGGCGCTGGGCGGCGGTCATGCCGATGCCGTTGGCCGCTTCCAGCAGCGGCGCCGGTACGGAAATCAGCCCGGAATAGGTGTTGCGTACGATGGGCAGCAGCGACGCCAGAAACAGCGCCACCACCGCCGGCTTGTCACCGATACCGACGATCACCATCGCCAGTGCCAGCACCGCCAGCGGCGGCAGAGTGTTGCCGACGTTGAAGATTTGCATGACGTATTCGGCCCAGCGACGGGCGAAGGGGCGGCTGAGCAGGATACCGCTGGGAATGCCGACCAGCAGCGCCAGCAGCATGGAGCAGAACACCAGGAACATATGCTGCTCGCCGAGATAAATCAGGTCGACCTGCCGCGCTTTTATCGTCTCCCAGCCGATGCCGTAGATCAGCAGAGCGATCACGGCCAGCAGCAGCAGGCCGCCGAGAGCAAAGCGCCGTTGGTGCGCTGAGGTAGTCATGTGGTGCGTCCTCCGTAGTGCGTAACGCCGGTTATAGGGCGCAGTGACGCGCGATGGCGACCCACAGTTGCCGGTGGGGGCCAAACGGGCGTATCGCATTAAAAATGGTGTTATTGGGCAGAAGGCGGCCTCGTCCATGCATTACGCAGAGTGCTGTCCCAATAAGGCTTTAAAATCAATTGTTAATAATGATTTTAACGATTACGAAAGCTGCCGGATCGTGCTGCGTCCGGCTGAATCAAGGTATAACATCCTGTTGTTTTGCTTGACAAGTTTTGCCAGCGAAATCAGGCGATTGAATTTAACAATTTTTTTACCTTAGCCCGCATGGTAGCTAGCCGTAGGCGGTAATGAAAAAAATTACCCGACTTTTCGTTACGCTGTCACAAAATGTTCAATTGATGCCTTTTTAAACTACCGAGATCGCAGAGCGGACAGCGAGCCGGCGGCTTGTCGAGCTGCGCTGATATACTTGATTCTTATTGCCTCACACTTGCGGATTTATTGGTTAAATAATGACTAATGACCTTTTTGCCACCAGGGTGGCGCACCGGCCGCTGATTCTGATCGCCTGTATGCTGGCGATGTTTATGTCTGCCATTGAAGCCACCATTGTGGCGACCGCCATGCCGACCATCATCGCCGATTTGGGCGGCTTTTCGCTGCTTGGCTGGGTGTTTGCGGTCTATTTGCTCACCCAGGCGATTACCATTCCGATTTATGGCCGGCTGGCGGATCTCTATGGTCGCAAGCGGGTCTTTTTCTTCGGCGCTGCGCTGTTTTTGCTGGGGTCTATCCTGTGCGGCTTCTCGCCGAATATGTACTGGCTGATTGGTTTCCGTCTGCTGCAAGGGCTGGGCGCCGGGGCGGTGATGCCGATCGCCACCACCATTATCGGTGACGTCTACGGACCGGACGAACGGCCGAAAGTGATGGGCTATCTGTCCAGCGTGTGGGGGTTTTCCGCCATTATCGGCCCGCTGCTGGGGGCGTTTATCGTCGAACATCTGCCGTGGGCGCTGGTGTTCTGGGTCAATCTGCCGATCGGCCTGCTGGCGATGGCGCTGCTGGGGCGCTACCTGCCGTCCGGCGAGCGGGTGCGCAACCACGCGCTGGACTGGGCGGGCACCGCCTGGATGACGCTGTTCGTCGCCAGTCTGCTGCTGGCGCTGCTGCAGGCGGATACGCTGGGGATAGGGATCGTGCCGATGCTGCTGCTGGCGGCGCTGTCGCTGTGGCTGCTGATTCGTCAGGAGCGCCGCGCGCCGGAGCCGCTGTTCCCGCTGGCGCTGTGGCGCAGCCGGGTGATCGTCGCCGGCAACGTCGGCGGCCTGGCGATCGGCGCGGCGATGATGGGCATCAGCGCATTTCTGCCCACCTTTATTCAGGGCGCGATGGGCGGTACGCCGCTGCAGGCCGGCACCACGCTGGCCCTGATGTCGATCGGCTGGCCGCTGGCCAGCACCTTCAGCGGCCGGCTGATGCTGCTGACCTCCTATCGCACCACGGCGCTGCTGGGGGCCGGGCTGCTGGTCGCCGGCGGGGCGATTTTACTGCTGTTACAGCCGGACGGCGGTCTGCTGTGGGGGCGGGTGGCGGCCTTTATGGTCGGCGCCGGCATGGGGCTGTGCAACACCACTTTTCTGGTGTCGGTGCAAAACGCCGCGCATCACAGCATCCGCGGCATCGCCACCGCCTGTACGGTGTTTACCCGCATGATGGGCTCGGCGATCGGCACCGCGATTCTCGGCGCGACGCTGAATATCAACCTGCAGCTGCGTTTGCCGCAGACCGCCGATCCGGTACAGCAGCTGATGGATCCGGCGCGGCGTGCGGCGCTGGATGCGGAAACGCTGGGGGCGTTGAGTCATCAGGTTGCGCTGTCATTGCACTGGGTATTTCTGGTTTCGGCGCTGGTGTCGCTGTGCGCGTTGGGCGCCGCGCTGCTGGTGCCGGCGCATCAGCGGCCGCAGAGCGAAGAGGGCGAGGCGGAGCGGGTCTGAAAGGAAGCGGGCGCAGCGTGCTGCGCCCGTGAACGGTTATTGCGGTGCGTTGGCATCCTGGCTGGTGCCGGTGGCCGCTGCATCGCTGCCGTCATCACCGTTGGCGAGACGGGTGTAGACAATTTTCTGTGTGTCGTTTTCGCAATGGCCGACAACCTGGCCGCCGGCCTGTTCGGCCTGATCGTTCGGCACGATATCCAGTTTGAAGCCGGATTCCGGTACGCCGTTGGCGATAATTTTTTGCGAAATTTCCGCCTTCACGCTTTCGCATGAGGCAAAGGCCGCCAGCGGCGCCGTGGCCAATAACAGTGCACTCAGTATCAGCGCTTTTTTCATCATTCTGTCCTTGGTTGAGAATGAATTTCCTTTATCAGGATAGCAGTTGCCGATGTGAAAATTAACGCCTACGCAGCGGCTGCAGGCGGTTTAAGGATTAATCCGACGGCCGGTGGTGCGGTCAAGACATTTCAGCGTTGACGGCTCCCAATAGGCGTTGACGTTCAGGCTGTCGTTACAGCGATCTTCATCATCCGCCGCTCTGTCCAGCTTATCGAAGTCTTTCTCCACGCGGGTATTGACCTTGTGGCGCAGGTTACGGGTGTCGTTCCACTGCTCTTTGCTCTGGCGCGCGTTTTCATTGGACATGGCGGTGCCGCCGTTGCCGTCAACGGTAACGCAGGTACTGCCCTGGGTGCAGCTGGCGGCCAGCGCCGGCAGTTGCCAGGCGCCAGACAGCGCCAATGCCGCGACCGGCAGCATCCTGCGCAGCAGTCGTTGGGAGAAAAGTGATTTCATCTTGTTATCCTTATGAGTTAGTGTTGCGACGCCGGACGCGCCGCGGCTGCGGCGATCCGGCACCTGACACGCGCTCGATGAGCGTTTGGTTAATAATAACACTGCGCACTTGCCGGAGACCAGCCAGGCGCGCTTTTCGTTTACCTTTTAGAGAGCTCAGGCACATCATGCTAAAAACCACCTTGCTCTTTTTCGCCACCGCCCTGGCGGAGATCGTCGGCTGCTTCCTGCCGTATTTGTGGCTGAAAAAGGGGGCGAGCGCCTGGCTGTTGCTGCCGGCGGCGCTGAGTCTGATGGCGTTTGTCTGGCTGCTGACGCTGCATCCGGCGGCCAGCGGCCGGGTCTATGCGGCCTACGGCGGCGTATACGTGGCGACCGCGCTGCTGTGGCTGCGGGTGGTGGATGGGATAAAACTGACGGCGTTCGACTGGCTGGGTGCCGGGGTGGCGCTGGCGGGGATGCTGATTATCGTGGCCGGCTGGCGTGCAGCCTGAGAAACGGCGGCAGACAGCGTCTGCCGCGTGAGGGTCAGGCGTCGCGGTGGACGCTCAGTCCGGCGAAGGACTGGCTGACCGGCATGATTTCCAGCGTATTGATATTCACGTGCGACGGCAACGTCGCCACCCAATACACCGATTCGGCGATATCCTGCGGCGTCAGGGCGTTGGCGCCCTGATAGGTGCGGTCCACCTTGTCGTCGTCGCCTTTAAAGCGCACGTTGGAAAACTCGGTGCCGCCCACCAGGCCTGGCTCAATATCGGTCACGCGCAGGCGGGTGCCCTGCAGGTCGGCGCGCAGGCCGAGACTGAACTGCTTGACGAACGCCTTGGTGGCGCCGTAAACGTTGCCGCCGGCATACGGCCAGTTGGCGGCGACAGAGCCGATATTGATCACATGGCCGACGTTGCGTTCCACCATGGCCGGCAGCAGTTCACGGGTCATATTGACCAGCCCTTTGGCGTTGGTGTCGATCATGGTTTCCCAGTCATCGGCGTTGGCCTTGTGCGCCGGCTCCAGTCCCAGCGCCAGCCCGGCGTTATTCACCAGCACGTCCACCTGACGCCACTGCGCCGGCAGGGCGGCGATGGCCTGATGAATGGCGGCGCGGTTGCGCACATCGAGTTGCACGGTATGCAGGGCGTCGCCCAGCTCATCCTTCAGGCTATCCAGACGGTCGATGCGACGACCGGTGGCAATCACCTGGTGGCCTTGCTGGACAAATTTACGTGCAATAGCCTCGCCAAAACCGGCGGTGGCGCCGGTAACAAAAATAATCATCCCTCTGTTCCTCAACTGTTTTTACCCATGTCTGCATCTATGATTAGCATATTCCGCGCCACGGCGGCAAAGGAAGATGGCGGTGCGGCGCAGATTTGCCGTAGCGTGCTGCCGGGTGGCGAAATCAGCGCAGATTATTCGCTGAACGGCGGGATATGGTAGACCAGGCAGTCGAATTTGATGTTATCCCGACGGCCGTTGAATTCACCGTCCAGCGACTCGGCCAGCCGGCGGCTGGGAAGGTTCTGCTCCGCAACCGGATAGATAAAGTAGTGCGGCCGATAGCGTTCGCCGGCCCAGCGGGCAATCGCCTGCAGCAGTTCGCGGCCGTAGCCCTGATGCTGCTGGTCCTCTTTTACCCACAGCCCCAGCTCCGGCGTCGGCGAGCGCAGATTGTGCACGCCGCCCATACCGACAAACTGTTTGTCTTCGCGTCGGCGGGCGACAAAAAAGATCTCTTCCCCTTCACGCATCAGCGGCAGCCAGCCCTGCCATACCTCGGCAAACGCCTCGGCGGAGGGTTCCGGCTCAAAACTCATAAAGCGGGTCAGGGTCGGTGTAATCGCCTGGTAAACCTCATCGGCGTCGGCTGCGCTAAAAGGGGTCAGCAACAGCCGTTCGCTGTTTACGCGGCACTGAGAAAGGTCACTGTGAATCATTATTCTTACCTCGCTTTTCAGGCCCGAATGGCAAAAAATCCGCCGGGCTGACGCCGGGCGGATCGTCGATATTACGTGGATTGTCAGCCGATGCGAGCCATTTTTACCCACCGGCGGATAAAAGGGCACAAAGCGTGCGGTTAACCGCGTTTTCCGCTCTCCGGCGCTGAGATAGGCGGCGTTTGCCGGCGGATTTCATTGCCGGCTTCGGCAGGCAGGCCGAAGCTGTCAACCACCGACAGCAGCGCAATACCGCCGATCACCACAAACGCCAGCTGGAAGTTGGCCAGCGGGATTGCATCGCCCGCCGGCGGGAACCAGATCTCCGCCAGCCGCAGAACCAGCGCGCCCACCGCGATACCCAGCCCGCCGCCCATCTGCTGCGCCACGTTGAACAGCGTATTGGCGTCGTTCATTTTACTTTGCGGCACTTCGGAAAATGCCAACGTATTGAGCGCGGTGAACTGCATGGAGCGCGTCAGGCCGCTGACGAACAGCAGGGCGATAATCAACCAGATTGGTGTCTCCGGCGTCAGCAGCGCGCAGCCGAAGATAGCGGCGGCGTTGAGCAGGCCGTTGACCATCAGCGTGGTGCGGAAATTAAAGCGGTACAGAATGGCGGAGGTAAAGGGCTTCATCGCCAGGTTGCCGGCAAACACCGCCAGCACCAGCAGCCCGGCTTCAAAGGCGCTCAGGCCGAAACCGATCTGGAACAGCAGCGGCAGCAGAAAGGGCACCGCGCCGATGGCCAGCCGGAACAGCGTGCCGCCCCAGATAGTGACCGCGTAACTTTTGACCCGCATCGCCCACAGGTTGATCAGCGGAGCGGCATGCCGTTTGGCGTGGCGCACCGCCAGCGCGCCGACCGCCAGGCTGGCGGCGATGCACAACAGCGGCACCAGCCAGGAGAGCTGCGGATGGTTGATCAGATCCAGACCGAACATCAGGCCGAAGCAGGCAACGCCGGTCAGCACAAAGCCGATGCCGTCAAACGGTGCGCGCTCCTGCTGCGCCTCATCCGGGATCAGCCGCCAGGCCAGCGGCAGCGCCAGCAGCCCCAGCGGCAGGTTGAGAATAAAAATCCAGTGCCATGAGGCATAGGTGGTGATGAAGCCGCCGACCGGCGGCCCGAGGATCGGCGCCACCAGCCCGGGCCAGGTAATGGTGGCGATGGCTTTAATCAAACCGCTTTTATCGGTGTTGCGCAGCACCGCCAGCCGACCCACCGGCACCATCAGCGCACCGCCGAAGCCCTGCAGAATACGGGCGGCGGTAAAGGTGACCAGATCCGCGCTCAGCGCGCACAGCACCGAGGCCAGCGTGAAGATGACAATCGCCGCCGAGAACACGCGGCGTGCGCCAAAGCGGTTGGCGATCCAGCCGCTGGCGGGGATAAATACCGTCAGCGTCAGGATGTAGGCAACAACGCCGATATTCATATCCACCGGCTGCACGCCGAACGCGGCCGCCATCTGCGGCAGCGCGGTGACAATCACCGTACCGTCGAGGTTCTCCATAAAAAATGCGCCTGCCACCAGCAGCGGCAGCGCGCCGACGCGTGAAAAAACGCTCATAACAGAGCGTCCAGAGTAAAACAGCGGCGATTTTCCGGCATAACGGCAACCCAGTGGCGTAGATATTGGTACAGACAAGAGGGTGAGCATAGCGCAATGCGCCATTGTTAAAAAGTGGTTAATAAAGTGAAGGCATCTTTTGAGAATTACCGTAAATGTGAATACCGGATGGCAAAGGAGCGAGCGGCAAGCCGGCCTGCTGCCGCTGGCGCGAGCGGGGCTGCAGCCGTCTGCATGCTGATGGTGCAGCGTCGGGGATATGTGGCGTAATGAACAGAAATGCTAACGCGTTGGCTCAAGGCTAATACGCATAGCCATTGGCCGGACGGCGAAAAATAATCGTTGCGCAACAATGGTGCAGCGCAATATTGCATAAATAAAGGCAAACGGTTGCTATTTAACCGCAACCGTTTGCTTATGCGGAGGATATTTATCCTGTGATTTTACGCATAATGGAGTGTTTTTTAATTGACTGATTTTTCAGTGTTTATTCTGTTTTCTGCATGCTGGCATGGCGATTGCTATCTTTAATTTATCGCCTGCAATTGATGATAAATTCGCCATGCGTTAACCGGTGAAATATTTATCGCCGCCGGTTGCGCTATGCGCGCCAGAAAAATAGGAACAGCATTATGAGCATGTCATTTACCCACGCCATTCGTGGCAATTTTTTCGATATTGCCGCCTGCGTGGAACAGCCGGAACAACTCGGCGCCCAACTGCGGCATCTGCCGGACGGTCTGCTGCTGCTGAATCAGGGGCGCATCGTCTGGTTCGGCGAGTGGCAACAGGGCGCAGCGCTGCTGCCGGCCGGCACGGCGGTGACGGACTACCGCGATAAACTGGTGGTGCCGGGCTTTGTCGACTGCCACATTCACTATCCGCAAACTGAAATGATCGGCGCCTATGGCGATCAACTGCTGGGCTGGCTGCAGCGCTACACCTTTCCGGTCGAAGGGCGCTTTGGCGACGCGGAGCATGCTGAGAATATCTCTGCATTTTTCCTGCAGCAGCTGTTGAGCAACGGCACCACCACCGCGCTGGTGTTCGCCACCGTGCATCCGCAGTCGGTCGACGCGCTGTTCACACAGGCAGCTGCGCTCAATATGCGGCTGATTGCCGGCAAAGTGATGATGGACCGCCACGCGCCGGAGGCGCTGCTGGAGACGCCGGCGCAAAGTTATCAGCAAACGCGGGCGCTGATCCGCCGCTGGCACGGTAAACAGCGGCTGGGCTATGCCCTGACGCCGCGCTTTGCGCCCACCAGCTCCCCGCAGCTGCTGGCGCAGGTGCAGCGCCTGCGGCAAGAGTTTCCCGACGTCTGGCTGCATACCCACCTGAGCGAAAATCGCGATGAAGTGGCCTGGGTGAAAGAACTGTTTCCGCAGCAGCGCAACTATCTGGACGTTTACCATCAATACGGGCTGACCGGTGAGAAAAGCGTCTTCGCCCACTGTCTGCATCTGGAAGACGCCGAATGGCAGTGCCTGTGCGATACCCGCTCATCGATCGCCTTTTGTCCGACCTCCAACCTGTTTCTCGGCAGCGGGCTGTTTAAGCTGCAGCAGGCCTGGCGGCGGAAGGTCCGGCTGGGCATCGGCAGCGACGTCGGGGCCGGCACCACCTTTAATATGCTGCAGACGCTGGGGGAAGCCTACAAAGTGGCGCAGTTACAGGATTACAAACTGGCGGCCGGCGAAGCCTTCTATCACGCCACTCTGGGCGGCGCGCGCGCGTTGGCGCTGGACAGCCATATCGGCAACTTTGACATCGGTAAAGAGGCGGATTTTGTGGTGCTCGATCCGGCGGTCTCGCCGCTGCAACAGCTGCGCTACGCCAACAGCCGCACGCTGGATGAAGTGCTGTTTATGCTGATGACGCTCGGTGATGACCGCAACGTGTATCGCACCTATGTGGACGGCAAAGTAGTGTTTCAGGCGCCGCAGCGGCAGGAGGCGGCATGATCCAGTTTCTGCTGAACGATACGCTGAAAAGTGAACGGCTCGATCCCAATACCACGGTATTGCAGTATCTGCGTCGCCATCTGCGCCGCTGCGGCAGCAAAGAGGGCTGCGCCTCCGGCGACTGCGGCGCCTGCACCGTGGTGCTGGCAGAGGCCGACGGCGAGCGGCTGCGCTACCGCAGCGTCAATGCCTGCCTGACGTTTGTCAGCGCGCTGCATGGCAAACAGTTGCTGACCGTTGAGGATCTGCGCCATCAGGGGCGGCTGCACGCGGTGCAGCAGGCGATGGTGGACTGCCACGGCTCACAGTGCGGCTTTTGCACGCCGGGGTTTGTGATGTCGCTATTTTGCCTGCAAAAGAACAGCGACGGCTATCAGCGCGAGCAGGCTTTGCAGGCGCTGGCGGGCAACCTGTGCCGCTGTACCGGCTATCGGCCGATCGTCGCGGCGGCGCAGCAGGCGTGTACGGCAAAAACGCCGGATCAGTTCGATGCCCGACAGGCGGAGACGCTGGCGCGCCTGCGCCAGATCCCCGCCGCAGACGAGTCGGCTGGCGACGGCAAACGCTGCCTGATGCCGCAAACGCTGGATCAGTTGGCGCAATGGTATGTGCAGCATCCGCAGGCGAAATTACTGGCCGGCGGCACCGATCTGGCGCTGGAAGTGACGCAACGCCACCAGGATCTGCCGCTGACCATCGCCATCGGCCAGCTTGCCGAACTGCGGCAGATTGAGCGGGGCGCGCAGTTACGCATTGGTGCCGGCGTGACGCTGAGCGAACTTTACCGCGCGCTGGGGCATGAGCATCCGGCGCTGGGGGCGCTGCTGCAGCGTTTTGCATCGCAGCAAATCCGCAATCAGGGCACGCTGGGCGGCAATATCGCCAATGCCTCCCCGATCGGCGACGGCGCGCCGCTGTTGCTGGCGCTGGATGCGGTACTGACGCTGCGCTGCGGCGCCCAGCGGCGTGAACTGCCGCTGGACGCCTTCTTTCTCGCCTACCGGCAGACGGCGCTGCAGCCGGGGGAATTTATCGAAAGCATCCAGCTGCCGGCGTCGATCCCGGCGGATTTCCGCATCTGGAAAGTCTCCAAACGGTTGGAGGATGATATTTCCGCAGTGTGCGGCGCGTTTAACCTGCAGATTGAAGACGGCAGGGTGCGCTCTGCGCGCATCGCCTTCGGCGGCATGGCCGCCACGCCGAAACGGGCGGTCGCCTGCGAGCAGGCGCTGCTTGGCGCGCGTTGGGAGCACGCCAGCGTGGAGCGGGCGGCACAGGCGCTGACGCAGGATTTCACCCCGCTCAGCGACTTTCGCGCCAGCGGTGCCTACCGCATGTTGGTGGCGCAAAATTTGCTGCGCCGCTATTTCATCGCGCTGAGCGCGCCGGCCACCGTTATTGAGGTAACCAGCCATGAGTAAGCGACCCCAACCAGAACGCAGCCAGGCCGAGCTGGCCGCACAGTTCGGCCAGCCGCTGCGCGGCGGCGTCGGACGTAGCCAGAAGCACGAGAGCGCCGATAAGCACGTCAGCGGCGAGGCGCAATACATTGATGACCAGCTGGAGTATCCGCGGCAGCTGCATCTGGCTGCACGGCTGAGCGAGCGTGCACATGCGAAGATTGTGGCGCTGGACTGCGCCGCCTGCGCGCAGTTTCCCGGCGTGGTGCGGGTGATGACCTGGCAGGACGTACCGGGAGAGCTGGATATCGCCGCGCTGACCGCAGGCGATCCGCTGATGGCCAAAGATCGGGTCGAGTATGTCGGTCAGGTGGTGGCGGTGGTGGCGGCGGAAGATGAGGAAACCGCCTGGCGAGCGGCGCAGTCGATCGTCATCGACTATCAGGATCTGCCGGCGCGCCTGGACGTTGAACAGTCATACCGCAACGGCTGGCTGGTCGAGGAGAGCCATCGCCACCGTCGCGGCGACGCGGAGGCGGCGTTGGCGCGTGCGCCACACCGGCTGCAGGGCGAGCTGCGCATCGGCGGCCAGGAGCATTTCTATCTGGAAACCCAGATTTCTGCGGTGGTGCCCGGCGAGGACGGCAGTATGCGGGTCTCTTCCTCTACCCAGAACCCGAGTGAGGTGCAGAAACTGGTGGCCTCGGTGCTGGCGCTGCCGCTGCATAAAGTAACGGTCGACACCCGGCGGATGGGCGGCGGCTTCGGCGGTAAAGAGACGCAGGCCGCCGGGCCGGCGTGCCTGTGCGCACTGGCGGCGCACCTGACCGGCCGGCCGGCGAAGATGCGCCTTAACCGCCGTGACGACATGATGATCACCGGCAAACGTCACCCGTTCTACATTCACTACGACGTGGGGTTTGACGACAGTGGCCTGTTGAGCGGTATCAACATCGACCTGGCGGGCAACTGCGGCTATTCGCTCGACCTGTCCGGTTCGATCGTCGATCGGGCGATGTTCCACGCCGATAACGCCTATTTCCTGCAGGATGTGGTGATAACCGGCCACCGCTGCCAGACCCATACCGCGTCGAATACCGCCTATCGCGGCTTCGGCGGCCCGCAGGGCATGATGGCGATCGAGAACATTATGGACGTTATTGCCCGCCACCTGGCGCTGGATCCGCTGGCGGTGCGGAAAACTAACTACTACCGGCAGAAAACGCGCAATGTGACCCATTATCAGCAGCCGGTCGGCCAGA
The DNA here is from genome assembly GCF_014298095.1 of Serratia sp. JUb9. Classification (NCBI taxonomy): domain Bacteria; kingdom Pseudomonadati; phylum Pseudomonadota; class Gammaproteobacteria; order Enterobacterales; family Yersiniaceae; genus Serratia; species Serratia sp. JUb9. The sequence continues at coordinate 2,441,356 of NZ_CP060416.1, forward strand.
ACCTGCTGGCGGAGATTACCCGGCGGCTGGAGCACAGCGCCGACTACCGCGCGCGCCGCGCGGCGGTGCGGGCGTTCAATGCGCGCAGCCCGCTGCTGAAAAAGGGGCTGGCGCTGACGCCGGTGAAATTCGGCATTTCATTTACCGCCAGCTTCCTCAATCAGGCCGGGGCGCTGCTGCTGATCTATACCGACGGCAGCATGCAGCTTAATCACGGCGGCACGGAGATGGGTCAGGGTCTGAACACCAAGGTGGCGCAGGTTGTGGCCGAAGTGTTCCAGGTGGATATTGCGCGGATTCAGATCACCGCCACCGATACCGGCAAAGTGCCGAACACCTCGCCGACGGCGGCGTCGTCCGGCACCGATCTGAACGGCAAAGCAGCGGAAAACGCCGCGCTGACCATTAAACAGCGGCTGATCGACATGCTGGTCAAACAACACCAGGTGCCGGCGCGGCAGGTGGTGTTCAGCAACGGCCAGGTGCGGGTCGGCGAGCGCTACTTCAGTTTTGAACAGGTCGTCCAGCAGGCCTATCTGAACCAGATTTCGCTGTCCAGCACCGGCTATTACCGCACGCCGAAGATTTTCTACGATCGCGAGGCCGGCGCCGGGAATCCCTTCTATTACTTCGCCTACGGCGCGGCCTGTTCTGAAGTATTGATCGACACCCTGACCGGCGAGTATCAGCTGCTGCGCGCCGATATCCTGCATGACGTCGGCGACTCGCTCAATCCGGCCATTGATATCGGGCAAATCGAAGGGGGATTTGTGCAGGGCATGGGCTGGCTGACCTGCGAGGAGCTGGTATGGGATGAACAGGGCCGGCTGCTGACCAACGGGCCGGCCAGCTACAAGATCCCGGCAATAGGTGATGTGCCGGCCGATCTGCGGGTATCGCTGCTGGAAAACCGCCGCAACCCGCAGCAGACGGTATTCCGCTCCAAAGCGGTGGGCGAGCCGCCGTTTATGCTGGCGATTTCGGTCTGGTGCGCGATTAAGGACGCGGTCGCCAGCCTGAGCGATTACCGGCTTCAGCCGGATATTGACGCGCCGGCTACGCCGGAGCGGGTGCTGTGGGGCGTACAGCAGATGCTTTCAGGTGACAGTGTCACCAAAAATCTGCGGGAGGGTGAAGATGGCGCACTGGATTGATGCCTTGGCCGCCCTGCGGCAGCGAGGCGAACCCTGCGTGCTGGTCACCGTGATTGATGAGCACGGCTCCACGCCGCGCAACCGCGGCGCGAAGATGCTGGTGACCGTCGGGCAGGCGCTGGACACCATCGGCGGCGGGCACCTGGAGTTTCAGGCGCTGGAAATTGCCCGCGCCATGCTGCAGCAGGGCGAGACGGCGCTGCGGCTGGAGAGCTTTCCGCTGGCGGCGCGGCTGGGGCAGTGCTGCGGCGGCCACGTCCGCGTGCTGTTTGAGCCGCAGAACGCGGTACGGCCGCAGGTAGCGCTGTTCGGCGCCGGCCATGTGGGACGCGCGCTGGCGCAGATCCTGGCGACGCTGCCGCTGCAGGTGCGCTGGTTCGACAGCCGGGTAGAACAGTTTCCGCCGCAGGTGGCCGCCAATATTTTGCCGCAGCTGTGTGAGGATCTGCCGGAAGCGGTCGATGACTTGCCGCCGGGTTGCCTCTATATTGTGATGACCCACGATCATGGTCTCGATCTGGCGCTGGCGGAGCGTATTCTTAAACGTAACGACGCCGCCTATTTCGGGCTGATCGGTTCATTGACCAAGCGGAAGCGTTTCGAGTATCAGCTCGGTTTGCGCGGTGTAGCACCGACGGCGTTGGCGCGGATGCGCTGCCCGCTGGGGCTGGCGGACGTGAAGGGCAAACTGCCGGCGGAAATCGCCGTCGCCGTTGCCGGTGAAGTGATCGCCCATTACGCCGGCGGGCAAGAAGCGCGGCGCTAATCAGTTGTTTTTGCTGAATCTGACAACTGCGCCTAAGCTTGGGATGGCATTGGGGAAGCGTGATTCCCCGCACCCTACATGGAGGAGTTTGAATTGATGCGTTTATCCACTTTAGTGTTAGCGATGAGCATGGCATTGGGCACGCAGGCGCAGGCCGAGGAGAGCAAAACCCCCTCCGAACATGCGGCGCTGCCCAGCGGCCAGGCGAAGGAGGCGACGGTGACCGGCGAAGCCAATCAGCACGAGAACCAAAAAAGCGACAACCCGTTCTTCTACCAAAGCCGTCTGCCGTATCAGGCGCCGCCGTTCGATCAGATTAAAGAGAGCGACTACGCGCCGGCGATTGATGAGGGCATCAAACAGAAACTGGCGGAAGTGGACAAAATCGCCAATAACCCGGCCAAGGCGGATTTTGACAATACCCTGGTGGCGCTGGAAAAAACCGGCGCGCTGCTGACCCGGGTGATGAGCGTATTCGGCGCCATGACCTCCGCCAATACCAGCGACGCCCTGCAGAAACTGGATGAAGAGGTGTCACCGAAGCTGGCGGCGATGGACGACGCCATTATGCTCAACAGCAAGCTGTTTGCGCGGATTAAAGCGGTGTATGCGCAGCGTGACTCGCTGAAGCTGGATGCGGAATCCCGCCGTCTGCTGGAAGTGGCTTACCAAAGCTTTGAGCTGGCCGGCGCCAACCTGTCGGACGCCGACAAAACCAAGCTGAAGGCGCTGAACCAGGAAGCGGCGACGCTCAGCACCCAGTTCACCAATAAGCTGCTGGCGGCGGCGAAGAACGGCGCGCTGGCCATCAGCGACAAGAGCAAACTGGACGGCCTGTCCGCCGGCGAACTGGCGGCAGCGGCCCAGGCGGCCAGCGAACGCAAGCTGGATAAACAGTGGCTGCTGGTGCTGCAGAACACCACCCAGCAGCCGGATCTGCAGACCCTGAAGGATCGCGACACGCGCAAGGCGCTGTTTGACGCCTCATGGACGCGCGCCGAGAAGGGCGACGGCAACGACACCCGCCAGACCATCGCCCGGCTGGCGAAGATCCGCGCCGAGCAGGCCAAACTGTTAGGCTTCCCGGATTACGCCTCGTGGAAACTGCAAAATCAGATGGCGAAAACGCCGAAGGCGGCGCTGAGCTTTATGCGCGATATCGTGCCGGCGGCGACCGCGCGTGCGCAGCGCGAGGCGAAGGATATTCAGGCGGTGATCGACCAGCAAAAAGGCGGCTTTAAACTGGCGGCCTGGGACTGGCAATACTACGCCGAGCAGGTGCGCAAGGCGAAGTACGACCTGGATGAATCACAGATCAAACCTTACTTTGAGCTGAATAACGTGCTGAATAACGGCGTGTTCTACGCGGCTAACCTGCTGTACGGCATCACCTTTAAACAGCGTAAGGATATCCCGGTTTACCAGCCGGACGTGCGGGTGTATGAGGTGTTTGATAAGGACGGCAAATCGCTGGCGCTGTTCTATACCGACTACTTTAAGCGCGATAACAAGGGCGGCGGCGCCTGGATGAGCAACTTCGTCGAGCAGTCGAAGCTTAACGGCACCAAACCGGTGATTTACAACGTCGCCAACTTCACCAAACCGGCGCCCGGCCAGCCGGCGCTGCTGTCGTATGACGATGTGATCACCATGTTCCATGAGTTTGGTCATGCGCTGCACGGCATCTTTGCCGATCAGGAGTACCCGAGCCTGTCCGGCACCAATACCGCGCGCGACTTCGTCGAGTTCCCGTCGCAGTTTAACGAGCACTGGGCGCGCGATCCGAAAGTTTTTGCCCACTTCGCCAAGCATTATCAGAGCGGCGAGGCGATGCCGCAGGAACTGGTCGACAAGATCAACAAGGCCGACAAGTTCAACAAAGGCTACGACATGACCGAACTGCTGTCGGCGGCGCTGCTGGATATGCACTGGCATATGCTGAGCGCCGATCGGCCGCAGCAGGACGTCGACAAGTTCGAGGCGCAGTCGCTGCAGAAAGATAACATCGATCTCAGCTATGTGCCGCCGCGCTACCGTTCCAGCTACTTCCAGCATATCTGGGGCAACGGTTATGCCGCCGGCTACTACGCCTATCTGTGGACCGAAATGCTGGCGGACGACGCTTTCCAGTGGTTCAGCGAGCACGGCGGCCTGACGGCGGAAAACGGCCAGCGCTTCCGTGATATGGTGCTGTCGCGCGGCAACAGCGAAGATCTGGAAAAGCTGTATGAAACCTGGCGCGGTAAAGCGCCGAGCATTGAACCGATGCTGATCAACCGTGGGTTGAAAGAGCAGTGATTGATCGCGAGGGATACCTCACGGTGAAATAGGGGATCCGGGCAACCATCCGCCTTCCATCAGAGAAGGCGGATCGTTCAAAGGCAATCAGATGGAGCGGCTTACGCCGCCGTCGACGCGGATATTCTGGCCGGTGACGTAGCCCGCGCCTTCCGACAGCAAAAAGGCCACGGTGTCTGCGATTTCCTCAACGGTTCCATAGCGGCCCATCGGCACGCTGTCGCGGCGTTCAGCGACTTCGGGAAGGCTGTCGATCCAGCCGGGCAGCACGTTGTTCATGCGGACATTCTGCGCCGCATAGGCGTCCGCAAAGAGCTTGGTGAAGCTGGCAAGACCCGCCCGGAATACCACCGACGTCGGGAATAGGCTGGACGGCTCGAAAGCCCAGGTCGTCGAAATGTTGACGATGGCGCCACCACCTTGCGCGGCCATGATCGGCGCGACCAGACGAATCGGGCGCACGGCGCTCAGAAAATAGACATCCATGCCCTGGTGCCACTCCTCGTCAGTGATGTCGAGTAGCGGTGCGCGCGGACCATGGCCTGCGGAATTGACCAGTGCGTCGATCCGTCCCCATGTTGCCATTGTCAGATCTACGATTTGCTTCACGTCGTCGATGGACTGGTTCGAGCCGGTAACGCCGACGCCGCCCAGTTCCTGGGCCAGCGCCTCGCCCTTGCCCGACGAGGAGAGAATTGCGATGCGATAGCCACTCTGAGCCAGTCTGCGTGCGGCAGCGGCCCCCATACCGGATCCGCCGCCCATGATGAGTGCAACTTTTTCTTCAGCCATAACAGTCTCCTTTGGTTAGGTTATACAGGTATTGTGTCAGGTGACAGCTGAAGTTTCGTGTGATAAATAAACGCGTAAGACTGTAGAAAAACTATAGGGTACCGCTATGACGCCATCCCGCCGTAAACTCCCCCCGCTTAATGCTCTGCGGGCCTTCGAGGTTTCAGGCCGCCGGCTGAGCTTTCGGGCCGCCGCCGAGGAATTGGGCGTCACCCAGGGCGCCGTCGCACAGCAGGTGCGCGCGCTGGAAGAGCACCTGAGCCAGAGCCTGTTCCAGCGTCTGCCACGCGGTCTTGCTCTGACGCCACAGGGCGCGGCCTACCTGACGGAGGTGACCCGCGCCTTCGATACGCTCGGGGACGCCACCGGGCGGCTACTTGAGCGGCCAGACACGGTCACGATCAGCGTTACGCCGACCTTCGCCGCAAAGCTGCTGATCCCTCGTCTGGCCGAGTTGAACGCCGCGTTACCCGGCGTGGAATTGCGCACGGTCGCCACCGAGGCGCTCTGCGATTTTGAGCGTGACCAGGTGGACATCGCAATGCGGCTAACCCGTCCCCCGTTTCCATCCGAGCTGGAGGCCAGGCTGCTGTTCCATCAGGAACTGGTGGCGGTCGCCAGCCCTCATCTGGTCAAAGATTTACCGCTCCCGCTATCTAGAGAACGGCTTAGGGAACTTCCGCTCCTGCATGATGCGCTCGACCATTGGCCGCTGTTTCTGCGTGCCGACGGCAAACTGCCCGGTGCGGTATTTAACCAGACGACGCTGGCGCTGGATGCGGCCCTGGCCGGCCAGGGCATCGCCTTGGCATGCCGCGCGTTTGTGGCGAGGGATCTCAAGGCCGGGCGTCTCATGCAGGTCACGGATGAGACCATGATGATAGAGCCCAGCTATTTCCTTGTCCGCAAGCGCTCATCCTTGCCGCTTGCCCCGCAGGATGCGGTATGGGACTGGTGCGTGGCCCGGCTTTCGCTTGCTGCCGATTAGCGGGGCGCTCTCCCCGGCATAACGGGCGAAGCGCGCTTCGTCCGTTAAAAGCAAAGCGTTACGTGAAATACAACGTACCGGCCGCACACGTATCCAAGATTGTTCCTGAACTTAACTTTTTCAATCGGTTATCTGCGTTTTCTCTCCCGGACGTTATTGAACTGACCGCGGCGGTTGGTTATGTTGTGCGCACGCGATTTAACAGGGAATAAAGATAGAGCGGAATCTATCTGTCGTTAATCAGGGAGATAATCAGGGATGAGTAAGCGCAGCGATATTATTGACAGCAGTCAGGCGCACACCGCGTCTTATGGGCTGGTTTATACGGAAGTGCTTGGCTGGGTGGATCTGGGTCATGCTCAGGGAACCGATATCAAATTGCTTATGGATAAACTCAATACTGGAGAACTATCAGGCGATGAACGGTATGATGTGACTTACTCACAGTCTATGACTGACAGATTTAAACTTACTCGTATGGGGAAGTTTATTAAATGGCGTATCAGACGGGGGCGATCGTATTATGAGCGGCAAAGCATCGCGCTGGCGATGATGATGACGCTAGCACGCAAGTTTGAGGCATTCCAATCATCATTTCCTATCAACCTGGTTACCGACAGCGGTTTTAGCGGTGAAGATCTGGTTTCCGATTTACTCGGGTTTTACCGCGTGATGTCTATTGAAAATCCGTTTCCTTTCCTGCGTCCCGTTAGTAAAGTTGAAGCCTTAAGGCGTTGGGACCATTATGGCCCGATCGGTTCGTTCAAGAACGAGAGTTTTTTACCGATACTATTTCCCGATCCGGTCAGGTATCCCCATGCTAAACCGCGCAGAGGAGATCTGCCGCCCTTTATGAAAACCATCAGACCCTACGGTGATTTTAACTCTGGGAATGTTGCTGTCGCTACTCGGAATGGCTCTTTTATGCAGGGTGGGAAAGGAGAACCCATAGTATGAAGACGTCAGTAAAAGTTACCCTTGTCCTGATTATCGGTATTGTCGCAGCATGGACTTATTGCTGGCCGTTCATAAAAATGAATTTTGCCGGCAGTGCACAATATACCGAGCAAGATTCTCGACAGTATGAGTTCTACACTCCTGAATTATTCAAGAACATGCCGCGCATTACTGACCACTATGATTTCAATTATGCAAATGTTGCCGGCCCAGAAGCCTTGATCTATGCGGTGACATTTTATGGGACTGACGATACTCGTCATGTGAACGACTATCTGACCGCCATGGGTTACCAACCGCAGCCTACCTGTATGGTTGTGGCCGAGTGCTGGCGCACAACGGGTTCAAAAGATGTGGTGATGGTTGCGCAGCTATCAGAACCGGAAAGGGTATTTATCCAGATTTACAGCAGTCCCTATACACGTTAATAAAAACGGCCAGGCTTTAGCCTGGCGCGTAATCACCAATGCGACTTTCATTGACTACAGCTTGGCGCGGTATGCCTCTTCGGCCTGCGTCAGCGTGGCCCAGAACGGTCGCGGCGGCTGATTGTTCAGGCGATCGACCAAAATATCCAGATGGGTGTGCCAGCCGCCGGCGACGCTCAGCATCTGGCTACGGTCGGCCAGGCGGCGGTGGGTGACGGTCAGCAGCACGTTGTCGCCTTGCTCGGTCAGCTCAAAGGTGACTTCTGACGGGCGTTCTTCGCCTTTTTCTTCCCAGGTGAAGCTCAGAACCTGCGGCGGAAACAGGCAGATAATATGCCCGGGATTGGTGACCGGGCCGCTGTAAGCCTTGTACTCCGCCGGCGTGGGTTCATCTTTGCCCGCCAGTTCGCCGTTATTGAACACCAGCTCGAACGGCGCGCCGCGTTCCAGCTTCATTTCGCCCGCCGCCAGCCAGGTGGCGCGTTTGTCTGACTCGGTCAGATAGGCCCATACGCGCTCAATCGGGCCGGGCAGCAGACGCTGGATCCTCAACGTGCCGGTTTCAATTACCATACCGTAATCATTCATCGTTCACTCCTTGGGAGTGGACGGCTCCGACTGCCGCAGCGCCTGTTCCAGCGCGTCGAGTCGTTCCGTCCAGAAATGTTCATAGGATTGCAGCCATTGCATGGCCTGCGCCATCGGCTCTGGTTCGAGTCGGCAAATATGGTTTCTTCCCTGCACGGTGCGCTGCACCAGTCCTGCCTGTTCCAGGGCTTTGATGTGCTTGGAGGCGCCGGCGAAACTCATGTTAAGCGGCGCGGCCAGCTCGCCGATACTGCGCTCGCCCTGCGACAGCCGCGTCAGGATCGCGCGTCTTGTCGGATCGGCCAGCGCATGAAAAACGGCGTCCAGCTGAGAGTGCGGTAATTTAACCATATGGTTGAATATAGAACGATGCGTCGGATATTCAATCTCTTTTTGTCTGGTTTTTTCCGGCGACGTGATACAGGTGGCAAAACGGCATCCGAGGAATAAAACGTGACGAATGGGGATTTTTTTGGCAAAAATGCGGCATTTTTTCAACATAATCCTATATTTTCAGCCACTGGCGTCGGCAATGATCGCCCGTCTTGGAAGATTTTTCGGAGAAAACGTATGGAAACCATTGAGCAACGCGTGCTCGGCGCACTGGCCAAACTACAGGGGATTAATAAATCCAACATGTCGATTGATGCAGATTTCTTTTTCGATCTGGAAATGGACTCGCTGGATCGGGTGGAGGCGCTGACGCTGCTGGAACAGGAATTCGGCATGACGATCCCGCTGGCGGATGCGGCTAAATTCAGCCGGGTGCGCGACGTGGTCGACTACCTGACGCCGCACCTGAGCGGCGTCTGAGGGGACGGCGACGCTAGCCCATCGCTTTCGCCAGCGCGTCAAGAAACACGCCGACCCGCAGCGGCAGGTAACGATGACTGGGAAACAGCGCCCAGACGGCCAATGCCTGCGGCTGAACATCCTGCAGTTCAATGGCGACCAGCTCACCGCGGCGCAGTTCCTCCCGAATATCCCAGTGGGTGAGCTGCGCCAGCCCCAGCCCCGCCTTGCACAGTGAACGCACGCCCTCAACGCTGCTGCAGCTAAAGCGCCCGTCGATACTTATTCCGGTGGTCTGACCGTCGTCGGAAAATGTCCACTGCAGCACGTTACTCAGCCGCAAGCAGGCAAAGCTGGCAAGATCCGCCAGCCGCTGCGGCCGGCCGTGCCGTTGCAGATAGGCCGGCGCCGCGCACAGTACGCGCGGATTATCGGCAATCTTGCGGGCGATCAGGTTGGAATCACGCAGCGGGGCGACACGGATCGCCACGTCAAAGCCCTGGGCGACGATATCAACGACCTCGTCGCTCAGTTGCAGATCCACTTTCATATCAGGATTTTCCGCCAGCAGCGTCGGAATGAGCGGCACCAGAATACGCTGCCCAAGCCCGGAGGGGGCGGTGACGCGCAGCTGACCGCCAGCGCCTTGCCGCCCGCTGGAAAACAGGACGCGTGCGCTTTGTTCCGCTTCCAGCATGGTGCGGGCGTAAGGCATAAACTCCACGCCTTCTGGGGTGAGCGACACCGCGCGGGTGGTGCGGTGCAACAGGCGCACGCCGAGCGAGGCTTCCAGCGCCGCCAGCCGCCGCGAGACCGACATCGGCGACATGTCCAGACGGTGCGCCGCCTGCGTCAGGCTGCCGGTCTGGGCCACCTGCAGGAAAATTTCAATCTCTTTCAGGTTCATTATAACGAATTCCGTTATACGGGTTTATCTGGCCCCGGTGTTTTTCCTGACCAAACCCGGGATTACAATTGGTTTTGTTTATAATAAGCTAACCGGAGAGGCCTGTCATGAATCATTCCGCGCTGTTCCAGACGCAGCAAATCAACCAACTGTTGTTGCCCAACCGGCTGGCGGTGGCGCCGATGACGCGGGTTTCCGCCTCCGCCGACGGCGTGGCGGGCGAGAGAATGCGCCAGTATTATCAGCGCTTCGCGCAGGGCGAGTTTGGCCTGATCGTCAGTGAAGGCATCTATATCGACAGCGCCAGCTCGCAGAGCTATGACTTTCAGTCCGGGCTGGTGAACCAGGCGCAGCAACGCGGCTGGCAGCAAGTGACGCAGGCGGTGCATCAGCACGGCGGCAAAATCTTCGCCCAGCTCCAGCATGCCGGCGCGTTGTCGCAGGCAAACCGCCATCGTATGCATACCGTCGCCCCTTCAGCGCTGCGGCCGAAAGGCGAGCAGATGGCCTTTTACCGCGGTGAAGGGCAATATCCGCTGCCGCGAGCGCTGGACGACGAGGAGATTCAACAGATTATCGCGGATTTCGCTATCGCGGCGGAACGTGCGCTGCACGCCGGTTTTGACGGTATCGAGATTCACGGCGCCAATGGCTACCTTCTGGACCAATTTTTCACCGACTACAGCAATCAGCGCGATGACCGCTGGGGCGGCGATATTATCGGCCGGCTGTCGCTCAGCCTGGCGGTGATCGACGCGGTGCGTCAGCGGATTGGTCGTGCGGCGCCGCTGGGAATTCGCCTGTCGCAGGGCAAGGTGAATGATTTTGACCATAAATGGTCCGAAGGCGAGGCCGGGGCCAAAGCGGTGTTCCAACGGCTGGCGGCCTCGGGCATCGATTTTCTGCACATTACCGAACATGAGGCGTGGCAGCCGGCATTCGACGCCGACGGGGCGTCGCTGGCGGCACTGGCGCATCGCCATGCGCCGTCGCTGACGCTGATTGCCAACGGCGGGCTGCATCAACCGCAGCGGGCGCTGCAGCTGACGGAGCAGGGGGCCGATGTGATTGCGTTGGGGCGCGGCGCGCTGGCTAACCCTGACTGGCCGCGGCGGGTGCGTCAGGGGTTGGCGCTGCAGGAATTCGACCGCGCGCTGCTCGGGCCTATCGCCGATATCAAAGAGAGCGAGCTGCGGCTGGCGTAATGCGACTTCCCTGTCGCGGTGCGGCCTACAGCTACAGCCAGCCCTTGATCTGCCGGATGATTTCGGTGGTGGAGATGCCGTAACGGTCATGCAGGGTCGGCAGCGCGCCGGCCAGCAGGAAGGCGTCCGGCAGAGCGATCTGCCGGAACGCCGGCGTCACGCCGTTGCGCAGCAGGGTTGACGCCACGGCTTCCCCCAGACCGCCAATCTGTGAATGGTTCTCCGCAACGATCACCAGCCGGCCGGAGACGCCGGCCTCGCGCAGAATGGTCTCCTCATCCAGCGGTTTGATCACCGGCGAATGCACCACCGCCACGCTGACGCCGCTCTGCTCCAGCTGTTCCGCCGCCTCCAGCGCACGCATGGTCATCAGGCCGCTGGCGATAATCACCACATCTTTACCGTCACGCAGCCGCTGGGCCTTACCGTGACGGTACTGATAATCGTAACGGTCGAGCACCAGCGGTACTTTGCCGCGCAGCAGGCGCATATACACCGGCCCCTGATGCGCCGCCACCGCCGGCACCATCTGGCTCAGCTCCAGCGCATCGCAGGGATCGATCACCGTCAGGTTCGGCATGCCGCGGAAGATCGCCAGATCTTCGGTAGCCTGATGGCTCGGGCCGTAACCGGTGGTCAGCCCCGGCAGGGCGCAGGCGATTTTAACGTTCAGGTTCTCCTCGGCGATCGCCATACAGATAAAGTCATAGGCGCGCCGGGCGGCGAACACCGCATAGGTGGTGACGAACGGCGTAAAGCCTTCGCGCGCCATGCCGGCGGCGGCGCTCATCAACAGCTGCTCCGCCATGCCCATCTGATAGAAACGCTCGGGAAACGCCTTGGCGAACAGGTGCAGATCGGTGTATTTGCTGAGATCGGCGGTCATGCCGACGATGTCGTCGCGCTGCCGGGCCAGCGCAACCAGCGCTTCACCAAACGGCGCGGACTGTGTCGGCTGGCCTTCGGCGGCGATGGAGGCGATCATCGCCGAGGTGGTTAAACGCTTTTTGCCGCCGGCGGGCGTGGTGGTGGTCTGGCTCATGGTTGTTCTCCGATTTCCAGGGCGGTCAGCGCCTGATCCCATTCATGTTCATCCACGCGGATGAAGTGCGTTTTCTCCCGCGCCTCCAGAAAAGGGACGCCTTTGCCCATGCGGGTGTCGCACAGGATCACCCGAGGCTGGGGTTTATCGTGGCGGCGCGCGACGTCGAAGGCGGTCACCAGGGCGTCGAGGTCGTTGCCGTCTACCCGCTGCACATGCCAGCCGAACGCCTGCCAGCGGTCGGCCAGCGGTTCGAAGGAGAGGATTTCCGACGAGTGGCCGTCCGCCTGCTGATTGTTGACGTCCACCAGGGCAATCAGGTTATCCAGCCGCCAGTGCGCGGCGGACATCACCGCCTCCCAGGTGGAGCCTTCATTGAGTTCGCCGTCGGACAGCAGGTTGTAAATAAACGCCGGGTTGTTTTTGCGCTTCAGCCCCAGGCAGGCGCCCACCGCGATGCCCAGTCCGTGCCCCAAGGAACCGCCGGTGATCTCCATACCGGGGGTGTAGGCGGCCATGCCGGACATCGGCAGACGGCTGTCGTCGGCGCCGTAGGTTTCGCGCTCATCGAGCGGCAGAATGCCGGCCTCCAGCAGCGCGGCGTAGAGCGCGATAGCATAGTGGCCGATCGACAGATAGAAACGGTCGCGCTGTTCCCATTCGGGATCGTCCGCGCGGTAGCGCAGGGCGTGAAAATAGCTGACCGCCAGCAGGTCTGCAGCGCCGAGCGCCTGGCCGATATAGCCTTGCCCCTGCACCTGGCCCATAATCAGCGCGTGCCGGCGAATGTTGTACGCCCGCTGCTGCAGTGAGAGCGCGGCGGTCTGCGGTACATCGATTGTGGTCATGTTTTAACTCCGTGATTATCGGTTAACCTGCGCGGCCGGGATGCGGAACACCAACAGCGAACCGGCCAGCAATACCAGTGTGATCAGATACATGCCCCAGGCGGGTGAGCCGGTGATGCTGCTGATGCCGCCGATCAGGTAAGGGGAGAAGAAGCCCGCCAGGTTGGCGAAGCAGTTCACCGCGGCGATGCCGGCGGCGGCGGAAACGCCGCCCAGCAGATTGGTAGGCAGCATCCAGAACAATGAGGAGGCGGAGAGGATGCCCGCCGCCGCCAGGCAGAGAAAGGCGACCGACAGCGCGACATAATGGCCGAACTGGGTGGCCAGCAGCAGCGCCGCAGCGCCCGCCAGCATCGGGATAGCCAGATGCCAGCGTCGTTCACGATGACGGTCGCCGCTGCGCCCGGCCAGAATCATCGCCACGATGGCGCACAGATACGGCAGACTGCTGAGCAGACCGATCTGCAGCGGTTCGCGGATGCCGGCGTTTCTGACCAGCGTCGGCAGCCAGAAGGTGAGCGCATACTGGCCCATCACCACGCAGAAATAGATCAGCGCCAGCAGCCACAGCCGCCTGTCGCCGATAAACGCGGCGATGGTGCCGTGCTGGTGTTTATGCTGATCGTCGGCGTCGAGATCGGCGCGCACCAGGCGTTTTTGGTGTTCATCCAGCCAGGGCGCGTCCTCGACCCGATCCTTCAGCGCCATCAGTACCACCAGCCCCATCAGCAGCGTAGGCACCGCCTCCAGCGCAAACATCCACTGCCAGCCGGCCCAGCCGTGCACGCCGGCAAAGCGCTCCATAATCCAGCCGGAGATCGGGCCGCCGATCATGCCGGACAGCGGAATGGCGATAAACCACAGCACCGTCATGCGCGCGCGCCGCGCCGCCGGGAACCAGTAGGTGAGATACAGCAGCAGGCCGGGCGCCAGGCCGGCTTCCGCCACGCCAAGCAGAAAGCGCAGCAGGTAAAACTGCCAGGCGGTTTCCACCAGGGCGAACAGGCCGGAAATCAGTCCCCAGGTGATCATGATGCGGGCGATCCAACGTCTGGCGCCCACCCGGTGCAGGATCAGGTTGCTCGGTACTTCGAAGAAAAAATACCCGATAAAGAAAATGCCGGCGCCGAGACCGTAAACGGTTTCGCTGAGCGCCAGATCGTCCATCATCTGCAGCTTGGCGAAGCCGACGTTTACCCGATCAAGGTAGGCGCACAGGTAGCACAGCATCAAAATCGGCATCAGCCGCCAGGCAATCTTGCGGTAAGCCGTGTCGCGCACGCCGGCGGCGGCGGTCAGGTTAAGCGTTGTCATGATGTCCACTCCTGAAACAGACGGGGATCCCCCGCTGTGCGGGGGCCGTAAGGCGGGCGAGGCCGGGTCAGTGAATCAGCATGCCGCCGTTCACGTCCAGCGTGATGCCGGTCAGGTAGCTGGAGAGGTCGCTGGCCAGGAACAGCGCGGCGTTGGCGACGTCCTGCGCGTTGCCCAGCCGGCCGAGCGGAATGCCGTCGATAATGGCGTGCCGGCGCTCGTCCTGCATCAGGCCGCCGGTGATATCGGTCTGGATCAGGCCGGGGGTGATGCTGTTGATGCGGATCTGCTCCGGGGCGAACTCGCGCGCCATCGCCTTCGCCAGCCCGAGCACGCCGGCCTTGGCGGCGCTGTAGTGCGGGCCGCCGAAGATGCCGCCGCCGCGCTGGGCGGATACCGACGACAGGCAGACGATGCTGCCGCCGCCGTTGGCGCGCATCGCCGGGATCACCGCCTGCGACATCAGCAGCGTACCGCGCAGGCTGACGTCCAGCACGCGGTCGTAGTCCTGCATGCCGATCTCCAGCGTTTTTACCGGCTGGGTAATGCCGGCGTTGTTGACCAGTACGTCGATGCGGCCGTAGTGCTCGAGGATTTGCGCCACGGCCTGATTGACCGCCTGCGGGTCAGCGACGTCAACCGCCAGTCCCAGATGGCCGTCGCCAAGCTGCTGCGCGGCATGGGCCGCCGCGTGGCGATCCAGATCCAGGATTGCCACGCGTGCGCCGTGGGCGGCAAAGCAGGCGGCGGTGGCGCGGCCGATGCCGCGCTCGGAGGCGGCGCCGGTGATAACGGCGATTTTATTGTTCAGTAACATCTGCGACTCCTGAGTATTTTTATGTTTTTACGGCCATCGCGGCCGGTAGGGTGTGTTCAGCATTGAAGGAGATGCACTTTTCGGCAATGCAAAAAAATTCAGTCGATGATGAATTAAACTTATGTTTTGATCGGCTTAACATTTTCAGCTCCGGCGACGTGACAGGCTGTGACGAAATCACGGCAAGCGGAGGTACGGCGGTTGGAGATACAAAAGGCGGCGATCCCCTCAATCAAGGCGCTGCAGGTGTTTGAGCAGGTGGCGCATTTCGGCAATGTGGCGCGCGCGGCGGAAGAGCTGAATATCACGCCCTCGGCGGCCAGCCACCAGTTGGCCAAGCTGGAGAAACTGGTGGGCAACTCGCTGTTTAACCGCTCGGCCAGAGGGGTGAGCCTGACGCTGGCGGGGGAAACTTACCTGCGTGAAATCAGTCAGCTGCTGCTGAACCTGGCCCAGGCCACGGCGCAGATCCGCGACCAGAAAGAGAACAATGCCTTGCGCATCCATTGCGCCCCCAGCTTCGGCCTGCTGTGGTTGCTGCCGCGGCTGAAGCAGCTGCATGAGGCCTGTCCGGAGCTTAACGTGACACTGTCATGTTCTTATGAAAACCTGTCGTTCAGCCGCGATAACATCGACGTGGCGATCCGCCACGGCTTCCCGGACTGGTCGCCGTTTGATATCAAAACGATACGTGATGAATGCATTACCGCCATGGCATCGCCGGACTATCTGCAGCGTCATCCGGCGCCTTCGCCGGCAGCGCTGGCGGAGCACCAGCTGATTCTGTCGGAAACGCCGCTGATCCAGTGGCCGCAGTGGTTCGCCGCCCATCATCTGCCCCAGCCGGAGCGCCCCTGGGTGTTCAGCTTTGACCGTTCCTACATGAGCCTGCAGGCCGCGCGACTGGGACACGGCGTGGTGCTGGAGAGCGAACTGCTGGCGCGGGACTACCTGCGCGACGGCTCGCTGGTGCGGCTGTTTCCGGCGGCGCTGAGCCTGCCGGTCAGCGCCCATCATCTGGTTTATCCGCGCGGTTTCGGCCAGCTGGCGCGGGTGAAGCGCTTTTTGCACTGGATGCAGCAGGCGCTGGACAGCGACAGGATGTACTGACGGCCCGGACGCGCTATCATCGCGCCTGGTTGTCAGACACAGACATTGGAGATCGCCTATCAATCTTGAACACGCGGATCGGCTGTCGCGCGATAAAACGGATTACCGCAAACGCCTGGCGCTGATCGAACAGCTGCGCCAGCGGCCGATCGACGGCGGCCAGGCGATTTTGCTGCGCATGCTGCGGGAAGATTTTGTTCTGAGCGTGCGGCAGGCCGCCTGGCAGGCGCTGGATGAGCAGGGCGTTGCCTGCAAGCGACCCAAAGCACCGCAGCCAGAGACGTTACTGCCGCCAAACCGGCGGCGCAGAAACGTCCTGGAATTCCTCTATGACCTCCTGTGGCCGTGGGTATGAGGCGCAAGCCACTGCTAATATGCTTCATGTTGATGCAAATGTGCATGTTGCTGCCGAGACCGGCGCCATCTGGCAGATAAGTCCGAGTTAACCGGCAACGCCAGTGGAATCCCCAGCCTTTCGTTTCCGTTTCAGTGATTTATGTCAAAAAAAATGCAAGTCACTTTTTTGGCATAAGGATATAACGCCTACGATGAAAAATGGCGCATTGTAAAAGACCAAAAGTCTGTTATATATATTCACCAGCTTTTTAACGAAACGGTCACTTAAAAAGACATTATTATTCCCCATCAGATATTGTCGCGCTAAAAACGATCAATAAAACATGTGAGCACCGGCGTGAAAAATAACCGTAAGATGATCCTTGCGGTCGTGCCGCTGCGATATAAATATAGGGTGTATTTCCCCTGTGTTTTTTATTTCTCTATTTAAATAACGGAATGGGTTTATGGAGTTGGAACGTGATACGGTAAGCCAGGGACAGGGCGTCAATATTATTTTTATGGCAGTAGCCTTAATATTAGGAATGGCGGGCGCGTTACAAATGCCGGTTGTCAGCCTGTTTCTGACGCGGGAAATCGGCGCCAGTCCGTTTATGGTGGGGATGTTTTATACCGTTAACGCGTTGGCCGGCGTAGGCGTCAGCCAACTGATGGCGCGAAAGTCGGATTCGGGCGGTAATCGCCGCCGTCTGATCCTGCTGTGTTGTTCGGTTGCCATAGCCAATGCCTTGCTGTTCGCGTTTAGCCGGGATTATCGCATTCTGGTGTCGGCAGGCGTGATACTGTCGGCGCTGGCGACAACGGCGATGCCGCAACTGTTTGCTCTGGCGCGTCAGTATTCGGTCGGCGCCGATTTTGACGTTATCAAATTCACCACCCGGATGCGTGCCCAGATTTCGATCTCCTGGGTGATCGCGCCGCCCGTCGCTTTCTTTATCATCGCGCATTTCGGTTTTACCGCCTTGTATCTGCTGGTGGCTCTGCTGTTTGTATTGGGCGGACTTTTCGTCCTGTCCTCGCTGCCTGCGGGGGACGTGCCGCCACGTTCAGCGACGCCGGCGACGTCCGCTACCCCGACGGCCACGGGTCGGTCGCAAGAAGCCTGGCTGCTGTTTGCCGCTTTGGCGCTGCTGTGGGGCGGCGATACGATGTACCTGATCGATATGCCGATATATATCAGCAGCCTGCCGGGTATGGGCAGTAGTTTCGCCGGCTGGCTGTTGGGAGGCGCGGCAGGGCTGGAAATTCTGATCATGCTGTTCTGCTCGCCGGTGATCAAGCGCGTTGGCACGCGTCCTATGATGCTGCTGGCCGCCGGTTGTTCCGCGCTGTTTTACCTGGGCATGACACAGGCGGTTTCTCCATGGGCGCTGGCGGCGATTCAGGTGCTGAATGCTGTTTTTATCGGTATCGTCGGCGCACTGGGTATGCTCTATCTGCAAGAATTGATGCCGGAGAGCCCGGGAACGGCCAGTACGCTGTACAGCAACAGTATTGCCACCGGGGCGATTTTTGCCGGTTTGCTTCAGGGCGCCATCAGTCAGCATTGGAATCATCAGGCCGTTTATTATGCGGCGCTGTCACTGTCGCTGCTGGCATTATTGTTGTTGTTAAAGGTTAAAGACGCCTAAACGATATTCGCAATAACATAATGGTAAGATATCAGAAAAATATAATGGCCGTTATTTTGGCAGGGGATGCCTGTTTTTACTTTCTGATAAATAATTAATGCACCGCTGGCGAGAGCCCGCCAGATAATGGTGCGGGAATATTCGTGTCGTTTATTTTGGGTGTTTATTTTCCCGGTTTTATTCTTACGTAAGACAGGAGTGGTTGGTGAAAAATACGATTGTTATTATTGATGCGCTATCAACGGGAAATGAACTGGCGGCGGCATTTATGTCGCGCGGCTGCGACGTGGTGCATATCTGGCAAGATTTTTCGCGCCAAACGCGTACTCAGGGATTTGTCGAAACCATTAATTATGCCGGATCGCTGGATGACCTTATCCAGCAGCTGAGACCGTATGATATTCGCTATGTGATTGCCGGTGCGGACAGCGGCATTGCATTGGCGGATATGCTGGCGTCAGCCATGGGGATACCGGCGGCGAATGACCCAGAAACCACCGACTGGCGACGGAATAAGTATATTTCGCAGCAAAAGCTGGCGGAAAAAGGCATTCGCTCAATCAGGCAGTGCAAGGCCTCTTCAGCCGCGGAACTGGTATCCTGGGCCGAGCTGAACGGTTATCCCGTGATTGTAAAACCGCTGAACAGCGGCGCCAGCGACGGCGTAACGCTGTGTGAGAGCGGGGAGGACGTGCAGCGTGCGGCAGAACAACTGCTGGGCAAAGAGAATCTGCTGGGTTATGTGAATGATGAATTGTTGATCCAGGAACTGATTGACGGCACCCAGTATTTCGTCAACACGTTGAGCTGGCACGGACAGCATTATGTGACGGACATCTGGGAGCAGGTGCGCAGCCGGGTGAGCGGCGGCGCTTACAACTTTGAAGGGATGCACCTGATCGATGCGCAGGAAACGTACGCCAGAGCGCTGGCGACCTATACCCTTGAGGTATTATCCGCCTTGGGCGTCGATTATGGCGCGGCGCACAATGAGGTGATCCTGACGGCGGAAGGGCCGGTGCTGATTGAAACCAATGCCCGCCTGATGGGCGCCTCCATCAATGACGTGACATTCAGCGCCTGCCTCGGTTACACCCAGGTCAGCCTGTGTGCGGCCATGTATCTGGCGCCGCAGGATTTCATCGACCGCTACGTGGGCACGCATTACCGCATGCATGCCTATGTGTCTGAAATATCCTTTTTGTTCAAGCGCGACGGCGTGCTGGAGGCGATGCCGGGGAAACGCGCGATAGAGCGGCTTCCTTCCTTTTCCAATTTCTTTGCGTTGCCGCGTCCGGGACAGCGCGTCACCCGCACGGCGGACACCAAGGGATTGCCCGGATTCGCTTATTTACTGCATCAGGATCAATCCCAGTTAACGCGTGATTTTAATCAAATCCTGGCATGGCAGCAGCGGGATGATATTTATCGCATCGTCGATGAATAAATAACATGCGGCACGCCGGCGACGAGCGTGTGACAGGCAACGCGTCTGGCCGGCCTTATTGCGGCCCGTCATCACTATCTACATGAATCAACGGATGTTTGTATGCCAACTCAGGAGAGTGTTTTATCCATCGTGGGCGCGCTTAACCAGCGCTATCCTCATGCCTGTTCACTGTCATTAGGGCGTCCCAACCCTGATATTTACGCCAGACTGGATCTTGAACGTTATGCGCGGATCTATCAGGCGTTCTTACGGACAGAAAAGCACTATGACAACGCGAAAATCAGAGAGAATCTTTACACTTACGGACCTAGCCAGGGGATGATTACTGCTCATCTCGCCAAATGGTTGGCGAATGATGAGGGGATCCACGCTGGCGAGAAGGAGATTCTGGTGACCAATGGTTGCCAGGAAGCCTACAACCTGGTGCTACTGCACGAATTACGCCAGCCCGAGGATTGCGTGCTGATTATTGAGCCCAGCTACTTCGGATTTACCGATTGCGTCGCGGTCCTGGGGAAGTCATCCGTTAAAATCGCTATCGACGATCTTGCCGATCCTGCCGGCGGCGTTGATTTTACGCTGCTGCCGGCGGTTATCGAGCAGTATCGCCGGCAGGGTAAGCAGATAAAACTTATCTATATCAATCCTGATTTTAATAATCCGATGACCTACCAACTGAGCGAGGCGGAGAAAGGCGCGCTGCTTGCGGTCTGCGCTCAGCAGGGGGTGAAGATTATTGAGGATGGCACCTATTCGGCGTTCTATTACGATGGCATACAGCCCCGCGCAATAAAAACCCGGGATAACGCAGGCCAGGTCTATTATATCGGCTCGTTTTCCAAAACGTTATGTCCGTCGCTGCGTCTGGGCTATCTGGTAATAAGCCGGCACGGCGACGCAACCTTTAACCATTTGCTGCATATTAAAGATCACACCAGCCTGAGCAGCAGTGCGCTGAATCAGCAAATTGTCGCCGGTTTTTTAATCGAGCATCAATACTCACTGGAAAACTGGATCCGTCCGATCCGCGATGAATACCGTGCCCGGCGTGACGCGATGCTGCAGGTGCTCGAGCAGGAATTGGACGCCGGTCTGCTGCAGTGGCACGCGCCTGCCGGCGGCTTTTTCGTGTATATCCGCTTGCCGCAGGAGATCAACACCGCGCACCTGCTCGACTGTGCGGAGGGGTATCAGGTGACATTTCTGCCGGTCAGTTATGCGGTGCGGGACGGCCGGCAGCGCGCTCACGGTATCCGGCTCGCCTTCAGTTATTACCCGCCGGCCGCGATTGCGGCGGGAACCCGCAAGTTTTGTCAGTTTCTCAATGAAAAACTCTTGCCGCAACAGATCTGAACGTTAAACAGCTTCATTCACAGAGTGATATTTCATTTTCCCGCTAATCGAATGGAATTCGAGCGGGTATTTATAGATGACGGTGGGTATTTGCAGATGAAAGAGAGAACGAATAACGGAATGAACGCCTATATTCTGGCCTGTGCGCATGATGTACCGGAAACCGCCTATTCACAGAGCGAGGTCTGTGACAACCTTAATATTACGGATAGCCGCATTCGCTCCATATTTATTAACAGCGGAATCAGCAAAAGACATTTGTCGATAGACAATATGGCGGGAAGCGCCGCCGAGGGTGAAACGCATGCGCAAATGCTGGCGCGTCATGAAAAAAATGCGCTCAAACTGGGGGGGAATGCAATCCGCAAGTGTCTGGATAAAATCGGCATGCGGATTGAAGATATTGACTGTATTTGCTGCGTGACGTCGACGGGTTTTTTAGTGCCGGCATTAAGCGCCCGTTTTTGTGAATCGCTGGGGGTGTCGGACTTTTGCAACCGGATTGATATTGTCGGCATGGGCTGTTCCGCCGGGCTGAACGGCCTGGACGCGGTAAAAAACTGGTCGCTTGCCAATCCGGGCAAGCTGGCGGTGGTGGTCTGCACGGAAATCTGTTCTGCGGCCTACATTGAGGACGGCACGCTCCCTACCGCGGTGGTTAACAGCCTGTTTGGCGACGGCGCCAGCGCTGCGGCGGTCGTCAGCTCGTCGGAAGACGATGCGCCACCTGCCGGCGCGATCAAACTGCGGGCGAAGCTCAGCCTGACCGAACCTTCGGCGATCGGCATGATGAAGTTTGATTGGAATGATGAGCAGCATAAAAACCGCTTTTACCTCTCAAAAGACGTGCCGTATGTGGTGGGATCGAAAGTTGAAAAAGTGGTGCATAAACTGCTGGGCGAACATCAGCTCAACGTCAGCGATATTGATCACTGGGTCGTGCATTCCGGCGGCAAAAAAGTGCTCGATTCAATTTGTATCAATTTGGGATTAACGAAAAGCGATCTGCGCCACACGCGCAGCGTATTAAATGATTTCGGCAATCTTTCCAGCGGTTCATTCCTGTTTTCTTTAGAACGTCTGCAAAATGAAAAAATAACGTCAGCCGGAGATATCGGGGTCTTTATGACGATGGGCCCCGGCGCGGCGATTGAAACTGCCCTGGTGCAATGGGAAAAATAATTTAACGTAATTGAGGTCATTTATGGAACGTCTAACAATCAATTTTACCGGCTCAGCGGCAATTACCAGCGACATGATTGAACAACTTAATCAACTTTGCGCTCAGGTTGAAAATACTCCGGCGATCGATCAGGTGCTGTTCGCTTTTGCGGGCGGCGCTGCGCCGGCGCAGGGAACAGAGAGTATGGATGTCGGTCTGTTGCACAAGTGGGAAAAGGCGCTGCGCCGGGTGGAAAACCTGAATGCGCTGCTGATCGCCACCACCGACGGCGAATGCGGGCTGGTGGCCTTATCCATTATCGCCATTGCCGATCTGCGTCTGGGCACGCCTGACAGCACCTTTGCCCTGCGCGGGAAAGATATCACGCTGCCGGGGATGCTGATTCACCGCTTAACCAATCAGCTGGCGGCCAACTGGGTGCGTTTGCTGTTGGTGCTGGGGAATACGCTGTGCGCCGAGGAGGCGTTGGCGAGCGGCCTGCTGGACCGCACCAGCACGCAGCCCGCTGCGCTGGCGGAGGATCTGGCGATGGGCATGAACCCGCACGCCTTTACCGATATCCGCGTACGCCGCAAGCTGATGCTGGAGGCCTGTCATACCTCGTACGAGGACACGATCGGCCTGTCGCTGTCCGCCAGCGACCGTACGTTGCGTCAGGGGTAAGCGCCGGATGATGAGTGAACATACCGATGAGTTCTCCCATGCGCTGCGCCAGCAGGCCGCGGCGTTAAAGACCGCGCTGCAGGCGCATTACGGCAATAGCGCCCTCAGAGACGATATGATCATTGCCGAATGCGCTGCCGACCCGGACGTTACGCAGTTTTTCTCGCGCTACGGGCTGGCGTTGTACCGGTTATGGACGGGGCACTATTGCCGCTCTCAGCGTATTGAGGCGCTTTATCAGTCTGCTGCGGAACTGCTGTTTGGCGAGATCGCGCAAGGCACGCCGCAGCAGGCGGCTGCCGACTACTGTTTTTCGCTTTTCCTGGCGCAGGTGCTGCAGGACGAGGACGCCGGTACGCATCTGCTAAACGCCATGCTGCAACCGAAAGACGCGTCGCTGCCGTTGGTCGAGGCCTTTAACCGCAGCGGTTACGTCAGACTGACGGCGCTGGAGATCCGTCAGGAAGGCGAGGCGGCGGTGGTCACTTTCCTTGATGGTGATACGCTGCATGCCGAAGACGGCGACTTTGTCCGCGATTTGGAAACGGCGGCGGATATTGTCCATTTATCGGACAAGGTTAAAGCCGGTGTGCTGCGCGGCGGCGTGGTCAGCCATCCGAAATATGCCGGACGCCGGGTGTTCTGCTCGGGCATCAATCTGAAAAAACTGCACGATGCCGGCATCTCTTATCCGGAATTTTTGATTGGCAGAGAGATGGGGTGCATTAACAAGCTGATCCACGGCGTCGTTTGCCCGTCAGAGGGGGCGGCGGTCAGCATCACGAAACCCTGGATCGCCCTGGTGGAGACCTTCGCCATCGGCGGCGGTATGCAGATGGTGCTGGCCTGCGATTATGTGATCGGCGAGCAGGGGTGCTATGTCTCGTTGCCGGCAGCCAAAGAGGGCATTATTCCCGGCGTTTCCAATCTGCGGCTCACCAGCGCGACCAGCGAGCGCTTTGCCAAGCAGGTGATTTTGCATGGACGTAAAGTCAGGGCTGACGATGCTGATGCCGGATTTATCTTCGATCGGGTCGTGGCTGCAGAGGCGCTGGAACGAACCCTGCAGGAAGCAATTACGCTGATGGCGGCGCCGGCCGTACCGGTGAATAAACGCATGCTGGTGCTTGCCAAAGAGCCATTGGCGGCGTTCCGCGACTATATGCAGGCATTCTGTCGCGAACAGGTCATCAGAATGTATGCCGTCGATGTAAAAGAAAAGACCGGTAAATTCGCCAAAAAAATCCCTGAGGTGCCGGTGGTGTAATGACAGGCGCGCTGACCGGCGCGCCTGATGAAACAGGATGAGGCAATATGGCAGAACGAGACAATCTACCGCCGGCGGTGTTATACGAGAAAAGGGGGCATGTCGCCTATATCACCCTGAACCGCCCGGCCGTGCTTAACGCGATGAATCTTGACATGCACAGGCAGTTGCTGACGGTATGGGAAGATTTTAACCATGACGACGAATTGTGGGTGGCGGTGCTGGCCGGCTCGGGCGGCAAGTCCTTCTCCGTCGGTCAGGATTTGAAGGAACTGAAAACGCGCTACGCCGACGGCGAACCTTTTTCCAGCCTGGGCAGCGCCGGACGTCCAGGCTGGCCGCGACTGACCGAACGCACTGATATTTACAAGCCGATTATTGCGGTGGTGGAGGGGTACGCCTTTGGCGGCGGTTTTGAACTGGCGCTGGCCTGCGATTTGATTGTCGCCAGTGAAGCGTCAGTTTTCGCTCTGCCTGAAGCCAAGCTTGGTTTGATTCAGGGGGCGGGGGGCATTTTCCGTTTGACCCGGCAGATGCCGATGAAACTGGCCATGGAGATGCTGCTGACGGGCAAACAGATCTCGGCTCGTCAGGCGCAGGCGTTCGGCATTGTCAATCAGGTGGTCGACGGGGCGAAACTGGCGGATACGGTTGAACAACTGGTGAATGATATTCTGCGCTGCTCGCCGGCGGCGACGCGCGCGATTAAAAATATCGCCTACGACAGCGCCGATAAAAGCCTGCCGGAGGCTTTTCAGGCGCAGTATGCCGCAGAACAGCGGCGCTTGCACAGCCAGGACCTGCTTGAGGGGGTGGACGCCTTTCTGGAAAAAAGGCCGCCGGTTTGGTCGGGCACGTGAATATCGCCAGGCTATCTGCCGGCCCGGCGCGGCAACGACGGGGTTAACGCACCGCTTTGTCGCGCCGGTAGTCGTCGGCATCAATGCCATAGCGCTTGAGCTTGTTATACAACGCGCCGCGCGACAGGTTCAGCGCCAGCGCCACCTGGCGCAGGTTGCCGGCCTTTTCCGTCAGACACAGGATAATCAGATTTCTTTCACTTTCCTGCAGGCTGTGGCTACCGCTTATCGCGTGGCCGCGCGCCGCGCCGGCGGTTTGCAGAACATCCGGCAGATCCTGCTCGTCAATCACCCGGCTGTCCGTCAGGTTGAGGGTGCGCTCGACGATGTTCTCCAGTTCACGCACGTTGCCCGGCCAGCCGTAGGCTTCCAGCCGGCGCAAGGCGGCGGCGGTAAAGCGCGCCTTCTCTCGTCCCAGCGTCCGGCAGATCTGCTCGCAGAAGCCGTCCGCCAGTTCGCTGATGTCTTCTTTACGCTGACGCAGCGGCGGGATCTGCAGGTCGATAACATTCAGGCGGAACCAAAGGTCACGGCGGAAAGCGCCGCCGGCGACCTCTTTTTCCAGATCGCGGTGGCTGGCGGCAATGATGCGTACGTTGACCTTCAGCGGGCGGTTGCCGCCGATGCGCGTCACCTCGTTCTCCTGCAGCACGCGCAGCAGGCTGGCCTGCGCATCCAGCGGCATATCGCCGATCTCATCCAGAAACAGCGTGCCGCCGTCGGCCAGTTCAAATTTGCCCGCCGCGCCGCCGCGGCGTGAGCCGGTGAATGCGCCGTCTTCGTAGCCGAACAGCTCGCTCTGCACCAGATCGCGCGGGATTGCGCCGCAGTTGACCGCCAGAAAAGGGCCGTTACGCCGCGCGCTGCTATTGTGGATTGACTGGGCAAACAGCTCTTTCCCCGTGCCGCTTTCGCCGCCCAGCAGCACGGTGCTGTCGCTGCGGCTGGCGGTGCGCGCCCGGTTGCGTATCGCCTGCATGGCGGCCGACTGGCCGAGGATCATGTCGAAGTGGTAGCTGGCGCTGCTGCCGATTACCTTGTGGGTGATATCGCGGATGCGGCGGTTTTCCCGCAGTGAAATGACTTTACCGCCGTCCGGCGTACAGACGACGGAAATCAGGCAGGTGATGCGGCTGCCGCCGTCCGGGCAGAAAGTAATGCTGCGGTCTTTACAGGCGTTCAGCGTCTTCAGCGAGCAGGCTTCCGGCTGCAGAACGTTGTCGATATCCTGATTGTCCGCGCGTGGAGAGATGCCCAGCACCTGGCGGGCGTAGCTGTTGAGCTGGCGGATATTGCCCCGTTGCCCCAGGACGATCACCCCTTCATTGATAGATTCCAGCACCGATTGCTGCTCCTCGAGCAGCTGACGCAGCATCAGCTGCTGGGAAATCGCCTCTGCCGCCGCCTGCACGGTGCCCAGCGTATGGTAGTGGAAGTTGCCGGAGTTGGCGGTCAGCGTCAGCACGCCGATCGTCACGCCGTTTTCGTCCCTGACCGGCGCGGCGGCGCAGTGTTTATCACGTTGACGCAGGGCGCGTTTGTAATTCTCGCCGTTCAGCAGATACACCAGGCGGTTTTCGCTCAGGCAGCGACCGGTGCAGTTGGTGCCGGAAACGTCCTCGCTGAGCATACTGCCCACCGGCGTCAGATCCTGGCCGCAAAAGTAGAGCGTAATGCCGCTGGCGTCGGTGAGATTAATATGTCCGTTGGGATTATAAGCCAGCAGGTTGCGCATCACGCCGCGCGCGATGGCGATCAGCGGGGCGTTGTGCGCCAGTATCGTCTGCAGCCGTTTCTCTTCGCAAAACCGGTATTGAAAATGGTCGGGATCGATGCCGTTGCTGCGGCTGCGCGCCCAGGAGGCGTGCACGGCGGCGCGCACGCCGGACGGCGTCTCACCGCGCCAGAACACCCGCCAGGCTTGGTGCAATGCCTTGATATAACGGCTGAAAGCCTGCTCATTATTAAGCCTGGCAATCAACTCCCACTCCTCATCCCAGTACCGTTCCGGTGTGTAATCCATGGGTAGTGTCCGCAGATCATAAAGTGTTCAGTATAGAGACATGTGGCGTGAACATGTCTTGTTTGTGAACATAATGTGATCACGATCGTTTTTTATTTTTCCTTATAAAACAGTGCGTTAATTTTTGGCATGGCGGTTGCTAAGCAATATCGCTCTTACCGATAAGACCGATAAATCTAACAATAAAAACGTGGAGAGAAAGCGCCATGTCGCAACGCAAACACAACGTACCTTACATCCTGTTTATCTGCGCGATCGCCTCACTCAGCGGCGTGATCCTGGGCTATGACGCCTCGGTGATTTCGGGGGTGATCGACCCGCTGACCGAGCATCTGTCGCTGTCGCCGGCGGAGAGCGGCTGGGCGGTGTCCAATGTGATTCTGGGCTGCGTCATCGGCGCCTGGGGCGTCGGCTACCTGTCTGACCGCTGCGGGCGCAAAAGCACCCTGATCGTCACCGCCGTGCTGTTTATTATCTCCGCCGTCGGCTCGGCGCTGGCGCACGACCTGACCGACTTTGTTATCTACCGCATGATCGGCGGGCTGGCGGTTGGCATGGCCTCCGCCGTGACGCCGCTCTATATCGCCGAGGTCTCGCCCAAGGATCTGCGCGGGCGAATGCTGGGCATGCAGCAGATGCTGATGGTCGGCGGCCAGCTGACCGTCTATGTGGTGAATTTCCTGATCGCCAAGGGGATGCCTCATGAATGGCTGGTCGCCACCGGCTGGCGCTGGATGCTGGCGTCCGGTCTGGTGCCTTGCGCGCTGTTCCTGCTGCTGGCGTTCTTTATGCCGGAGTCGCCGCGCTGGTATGCCATGCGCGGCAAGCAGGACAAATCGTTGAAGGTGCTGGGTTCGCTGTCGAATCCGGAACACGGCCAGCGGCTGCACGGAGAGATTATGCGTTCGCTGGCGTCCGAGCAGGCGCAGGCAAGAAAAAAGCCGGGCATCCTGCAGGATAAAAAAGCCAGCTACATTCTCTGGATCGGCTGCGCGATTGCCGTGCTGCAGCAGGTTTCCGGCATCAATATTTTGCTCTATTTCGCGCCGTCGCTGTTGCAGAACGTGACCGGCAACACCCAGGACTCGCTGTTTCAGAGTATTTTCCTCGGCGCCGCGCTGCTGGCGGGCGTTGTTATTGCGCTGTTCGCCGTTGACCGCCTCGGCCGTCTTCCGTTGCTGCGCTGGGGCTCGTTAGGCTGCGCGCTGTTTCTGTTCTTCACCGCCTGGACGTTTATGCAGGAGATGAAAGGCTATCTGCCGATCGTCGGGCTGGTCGGCTTTGTGCTGGTGTTCGGCCTCTCCTGGAGTCTGGGCGCCTGGCTGCTGATCTCTGAAATTTTCCCCAACCGCATGCGCGCCGTGGCGATGGGCTTCGCATTTTGCTCCATGTGGGCGGCCAATTTTATCGTGACGCAAAGCTTTCCGATGATGAACCGCAGTCCTGCGCTGATGGCGCATTTCCACGGTGCATTTCCGCTGCTGTTGTGCGGCGGGTTCAGCCTGATCGCGTTTTGGTTTGTCGGGCGCTTCCTGCCTGAAACCAAGGGCGTCTCCCTGGAGCATATCGAACCGCTGATGCTGTCGAAATCCCGGCGCTTTGGCGGTGAACAGGCGGAGATCTCCGCTACACAGCCGGTTTCCCACACTAAATAGTCAGTACCTTACCGATAAAAAAGGAGAACGTTATGGCAGTTGCAAAGATGGTGCGCGTTGGTTTGATTGGCGCAGGACGGATGGGGAGTTTCCACGGCCAGACGCTGGCGCAGCGTATTCCGGGGGCGACGCTGGCGGCGGTGGCCGATCCGGTGCCGGGGGCGGCGGAGAAGCTGGCGGCGACGTTGGGGGCGGCACGCGCCTATACCGATCCGCAGGCGCTGTTTGACGATGGCGATATCGACGCGGTGGTCATCGCTTCGCCGGCCCGTACCCACGCCGAACTGGTGACGGCGGCGGCCCGGGCCGGGAAAAGCATCTTCTGCGAGAAGCCGATGGCGGTGACGCTGGAGGAGGCGGATGCGGCGATCGCGGCGGCGCAGCAGGCGGGCGTGGTGCTGCAGGTCGGCTTTAACCGCCGCTTTGCCAGCGGTTTTGCCGCCGCCTATCAGGAGATTAAGGCGGGCCATCTCGGCGTGCCGCAGCTGATGCGCTCCGTTACGCGCGATCCGGGGCTGGGCGATCCGACGCCGATCCCGCACTGGACGATTTTCCTGGAAACCCTGATCCACGACTTCGACATTCTGCTGCACCTCAACCCCGGCGCGAAACCGGTTGAAGTGTACGCGATGGCCGATGCGCTGGTGCGACCGGACTTTAAAGCGCGCGGCCTGCTGGATACCGCGGTGGTCAACATTCGTTTCGACAACGGCGCCATCGCTACCGCCGAGGCCAACTTCCAGGCGGTGTACGGCTACGATGTGCGCGGCGAGGTGTTCGGCAGCCAGGGCATGCTGCAGGCGGGCAATATCAATATCAACAACTGCGTGCGCTACAACGCGCAGGGAATATCCATCGATACCGCCCGCCGGGATACGGATCTGCTGCGCGATGCCTATATCGCGGAGCTAGGCGATTTTGTGCGCTGCGTGGCGACGGGGGATACGCCGCAGGCGACGGGGCAGGATGCGCGCAACGCGCTGGAAATCGCGCTGGCCTGCATTGCTTCCGTGCAACAGTCCAAACCGATCGTACTGTAAGGGAGAACGCGCATGTCAGACTTTACGCTTTCCGTCTGCGCCGAAATGGTGTTTCTCGATTTGCCGTTTATTGAGCGGGTGCGGCGCATTCATCAGCTGGGATTCGGCGTTGAAATCTGGGACTGGACGCAGAAAGACATCGAGGCGCTGGTGCAGACCGGCGCGCGCTTTACCTCGATGACCGGCTATATCAGCGGCAATCTGCATGACGAGGATGCCATTGGCCAACTGCTGGACAGCGCGCAGGAATCGCTGCAGGTGGCGCAGCGTCTGAATTGCCCGGTGCTGAACCTGCACGGCACCGGGCTGGATCACCGCGGACTGCCGGTCAGGCCGGTGGCGACGGCCAGCGGCGCGATGTGGCTGCAAGCCTATCAAACGCTGCAGTCGTTGGCCGTGCTGGGAGAGCGGGCGGGCCGCGTGTTTACGTTGGAGAACCTGAATACGGTGGTCGATCATCCCGGCACGCCGTTCGCCAGGGCGGATGAGACGCTGGCGCTGGTCAGCGCGGTGGACAGCCCCTTTGTGAAGATGAATCTCGATCTCTACCACGCGCAGATTGGCGAAGGGAACCTGTGCGAGCTGATTCGCCGCAGCGCCGCGCATATTGGTGAAATACAGGTGGCCGACGTGCCGGGCCGTTGTGAACCCGGCAGCGGGGAGATCAACTATCCGGCGATCGCCCGCACGCTGCGGGAGATTAACTATCAGGGCGTGGTGGCGCTGGAAGGATGGGCGTCCGGCGATCCGGAGCCGGCGCTGCAGGCGTTCCGCGCGGCATTTGCATAACCGGTGTTGGTATTCGGCGCCGGCGCGGCCTTCACGCCGGCGCTCTTTAACCCCTCACGGTTAGCAGGGAATACATTGCCGGATTTCGGCAATCCAAAGGTAAATTAATTGTTTTTCAGTAAGTAAATCGCCCTTTAATAATAACGACATGTTAAATCACATGAGATAACAACATGTCCTGGCGAATCAGCATTCTGGATAAAAGCCCCGTCGCGGAAAACGAAACCGCCGCCGAGGCGCTGGCGCGTACTTTACACCTGGCGCAGCAGGCGGAGGCCGCCGGTTTTCACCGCTTCTGGCTGGCCGAACATCATAACTCCCCCCAACTGGCGAGTCCGTCGCCGGAACTGCTTATCGCCTGGATCCTCGGTCAGACACAGCGCATCCGCGTGGGGTCCGGCGGCGTGATGCTGCAGCATTACAGCCCGTATAAAGTGGCGGAAAATTTCAACCTGCTGGCGTCACTTGCCCCGGGCCGCGTGGACCTTGGCGTGGGTAAAGCGCCCGGCGGTTTGCCGCTCTCCACGCGGGCGTTACAGCACGGGCTGAACCCACAGGATAAAGGCAGTTTTGCCGACCAACTGACGCAGCTGAACCGCTGGTTGTCGCCCGGGGCCGACGAACCGGTGCGCGCCACGCCGCTGCCGCCGCAGCCTGCGCAGGGCTTTTTGCTGGGGGCCAGTGTGGAAAGCGCATTACTGGCGGCGCGGCTGGACTGGCGCTTTGTCTTCGCCGCGCACCTGAACGGCGATACCGAATTGATGCGCACGGTGCTCGACGCCTGGCGGGCGCACAGCACCCGTGAAACTCTGGTTGCCGTTCAGGCGATTGTCGCGCCGACACAGGCCGAGGCGCAACGGCTGGCGCGTCACGTCGAGGTATGGGGCGTCGAGCTGGCGAACGGCCAGCGCGTCAGCGTGGCCAGTGAAGAGCAGGCCTATGCCTTTGCCCGTCAGGCGGGCAGTGAACCGTTGCGCATCGCCAGACGCGCCCAGTCGCTGCTGGCCGGTCAGGCGGATACGGTGCTGGCGCAGCTTGAGGCGCTGCATCAGCGCTGGGGCATTGATGAGTTCATTATTGACACGCCTATCGCCGACGGCGCGGCGCGCCTGCGCTCGCTACGGCTGCTGGCACAGGCCCGACAGGTGGCGGCATGACGTTAACCGGTCAGCGACAAGCGCTGCACTCACTTTAACCAAGGGGAAAACGATGTCCGTATTACGACAGCTGCGCCTGGGCACGATGCTGCATGGCGCATCCGGCAATATGTCCGCCTGGCGCCATCCGGCAGTGGCCGCCGACGCCAGCATCAATATTGATTTTGCCAAAGCCACGGCGCTGAAGGCGGAAGAGGGAAAATTCGATTTTCTGTTCGTCGCTGACGGGCTGTATATCAATGAAAAATCGGTCCCGCATTTTCTTAACCGTTTCGAGCCATTGACCGTGCTGTCGGCGCTGGCCGGCGTCACCCGGCACCTGGGGCTGGTCGGTACGCTTTCCACCTCCTACAGCGAGCCGTTTACCGCCGCGCGTCAGTTCGCCAGTCTGGATCACCTCAGCCACGGCCGCGCCGGTTGGAACGTGGTGACCTCGCCGCTGGAGGGATCGGCGAAAAACTTTTCCCGTAGTCAGCACCCGGAGCATGCGCTGCGCTATCGCATTGCCGACGAGTATCTTGAGGTGGTGAAAGGACTGTGGGACTCCTGGGAGGCGGACGCCTTTGTGCGTGACAAACAGAGCGGCCGCTTCTTTGATCCGCAAAAACTGCATAAGCTGAACCATCACGGTGATTTCTTTCAGGTGGCGGGGCCGTTAAATATCGGCCGCACGCCGCAGGGCCGGCCGATTATTTTCCAGGCGGGCGCCTCCGACGACGGTAAAAAACTGGCGGCGCGCCATGCCGACGCCATTTTTACCCACCATGACACGTTGGCCGACGCGCAGGCGTTTTACCGCGACGTGAAACAGCAGTTGGAACAGCATGGCCGCCGCGCCGAGGAACTGCATATCTTCCAGGGCGTCAGCGTGATTGTCGGCCACGACGCGCAGGATGTGGAGCAGCAGTACCAGACCACGGCGGCGCTGGTTTCACTGCCGGATGCGCTGAATTATCTGGGCCGCTACTTTGAGCATCATGATTTCAGCCGGTATCCGCTGGATGAGCCTTTCCCGGAACTGGGCGTACTGGGGCAGAACAGCTTTCGCAGCACCACCGACGCAATCAAACATCGTGCCCGTGAACGCGGTCTGACGCTGCGTCAGGTGGCGCTGGAGGCTGCCTCGCCGCGACCACGTTTTGCCGGCACGCCGGAGCAGGTGGCCGACGGGCTGCAGCACTGGTTTGAAGAATACGGCGCCGACGGCTTTATTATTCAGGGCGGCACGCCGGATACCTTCCCGCGCTTTGTGGATCAGGTAGTGCCGATCCTGCAGGAACGCGGCCTGTTCCGCCGAGAATATCCCGGCAATACGCTGCGCGCCAGCCTGGGGCTGGCGGAGCCGCGCAATCAGTTCACCTCACGATAAAAAATACAGAGAAACGCTATGCAGAAACCCTTGTTTATTCTGGCGTTGGCGCTGGCCGTTACGCCGGCCGTCCGGGCTGAGAACGTCACCATCAACGGCGCGGGCGTGAGCCTTGATGCCAACAAAACGCCGATCCACACGGCGAAAAACGCCGCCGCCGTCGCGCAACTGCCGCCGGGCTATCGCTTTGCCGTGCCGGGAAAATTTACCGTCGCCATTGCCGGACTGAATTCGCCGCCGCTGACGCTGTTCGCCGATGACAATAAAACGCTGCTCGGCAGCGAGGCGGATATCGCGCGGCTGGTCGCCGACAGCCTGGGGCTGGAACTCAATATTGTGCCCACCTCGTGGGAGGATTGGCCGCTCGGCGTCACCTCCGGCAAATATGACGCGGCGATCAGCAATATCACCGTCACCAAAGCGCGCAAGGCGAAGTTTGATTTCGCCACTTACCGCAAGGATTCGCTGGGTTTTTATGTGAAAACCTCCAGCCCGATTGCATCGCTGCAAAAGGCGGCGGATATCGCCGGGCGACGCATTATTGTCGGCTCCGGCACCAATCAGGAAGCGATCCTGCTGGCGTGGAACGCGCAAAACCTGCAGGCCGGGCTGAAGCCGTTTACGCCGATCTATACCAAAGACGATGCGGCGCAGACGCTGGCGCTGCAGTCCGGCCGCGCCGACGCCTGGTTTGGCCCCAACGTCACCGGCGCGTGGAAGGCGGCGCTGAGCGGTAAAACCCGCCTGGCGGGCAGCGTGGACGGCGGCTGGCCGAAAGCGGCGCATATCGCCGTGACGTTGAAAAAGGGCAGCGGCCTGGCGCTGCCGGTCCAGACCGCGCTGAACGGCGCGATCAACAACGGCGACTACGCCCGGGTGCTCAATCGCTGGGGGGAAGGCGTGGAGCGTATTACCGCCTCGGAAGTCAATCCCGCCGGGCTGGGTGATTAAGGAGGCCGTGATGAGCGAGCAATTTCGCGACGTATCGCCGGAGGACGCCGAACTGCAGCCGATTCTCGCCGGGCTGTTTGACGAATACGCCGCGCGTTATGACGACTACTTTTCCCGCCATGCGGAGGTCGAGTTGACCGAATGGTATCTGCCGCCGCAGGGGCTGTTTATCGCCCTGGAGCGCGACGGCGCGATTATCGCCACCGGCGCCTACAAGCCGTACGACGCGCAAACCGCCGAGATTAAACGCATCTGGACCGATAAGACGCTGCGTCAGCAGGGGCTGGCCGCCCGCGTGGTGCAGGAGCTGGAGCGCCGGGCGCGTCTGGCGGGCTACCGGCACATCTATCTGACCACCGGCTTTCGTCAGCCGGAGGCGGTGAAACTCTACCTGGGCCAGGGCTATACCCCGCAGTTTGACCCCGGCCGCGATCCGGAAGAGTACGCCCGGCCGCCGTTTGACGGCCGGCTGCGCTTTACCAAAACGCTGCTGCACGCCGCATTACGCCAAACTGCATGAGGAATGATAATGAAAAACGGTGAAACCATTAAAGTGGTGCCGGCGCGTTATCCGCTGCGCGCCGTCGGCGCCGCCGTCGCGCTCCTGCTGCTGGCGGCGGTGGTGCAGTCGGTAGCCTTTAACCCGCGCTGGGAATGGCGGGTGTTCGCCCGCTGGTTCTTCGACCCGGTGATTCTGCAGGGACTGGGGCAGACCCTGCTGCTGACCCTGCTTGGCACGCTGTTAAGCGTGATTTTCGGCGGTATTCTGGCGCTGGCGCGGCTCTCTTCTTCCTGGCTGCTCAGCACGCTGGCGTTCGGCTATATCTGGCTGTTCCGCTCGCTGCCGCTAATCGTGGTGCTGATCGTGCTGTATAACTTTTCCTACCTGTACGACACCTTATCGCTCGGCGTGCCCTTTACCGGCATCCGTTGGGGCAGTTTTGCCACTATTGACGTGCTGGGGCAGTTTTCCACCGCGGTGGTTGGCCTGACGCTGGTACAAAGCGCCTACAGCGCCGAGATTATCCGCGGCGGCTTTTTAGGCGTCGATCACGGCCAGTACGAAGCCGCCGCCGCGCTGGGGCTGCCGGCGTGGCGGCGCACCGTACGCATTATTCTGCCGCAGGCGCTGCGCACCATCCTGCCGGCCGGTTTCAACGAGATTATCAGCCTCGCCAAGGGCACGGCGATGGTATACGTGCTGGCGATGCCGGAGTTGTTCTACACCATCCAGATGATCTACAACCGTACGCAGGAGGTGATCCCGCTGCTGATGGTCGGCGCGGTCTGGTATCTGGTGATCACTACCGTGCTGTCGCTTATTCAGTATGCCGTTGAACGCGCGCTGGCCCGCAGCGAGCGCCGTTCGGCGGTCAATACCACACGCACCGCAGGCCGCGCACGCGCGGTCACCGCACAGGAGCCTGCCCATGTCAGCTGAAGGTCATATTTCCATTACCGGCGTCAGTAAATACTTCGGCCGGCATAAGGCGCTGGATGACGTGTCGCTGGAGATCCCGCCCGGATCCGTCACGGTGATCCTCGGGCCGTCCGGCTCCGGCAAATCGACGCTGCTGCGCGCCATCAACCACCTGGAGCGGGTGGATGAAGGATTTATCCAGATTGACGGCGACTATATTGGCTATCGGCGGCAGGGCGACAGACTGTATGAACTGAAGGAGAAAGCGATACTCAAACAGCGGATTAACGTCGGCTATGTATTCCAGAATTTCAATCTGTTCCCGCACCTGACCGTGCTGGAAAATCTGATTGAAGCGCCGGTGGCGCACAAACGGCTGAGCCGCAGGGCCGCCGTGGAGCAGGCGTATGCGCTGCTGGATGTGGTCGGACTGCGCGATAAGGCCGACGCCTGGTCGCGGCACCTTTCCGGCGGACAGCAGCAGCGCATTGCCATTGCCCGCGCGCTGGCGCTGCGTCCACGGGTCATATTGTTTGACGAGCCAACCTCGGCGCTGGATCCGGAACTGGTGGGTGAAGTGCTGGACGTGATTAAAAAGCTGGCGCGATCGGGCACCACGCTGGTGGTGGTGACCCATGAGATTGGCTTTGCCCGTGAGGTGGCCGATCAGGTGGTATTTATGGTGGACGGTAAAGTTGTCGAGCAGGGCAGCGGCGATGAACTGTTAAACCACCCGCGCCATCCGCGCACGCGTCAGTTTTTGTCGAAAGTACTGTAAGGGCATGGCGCCGGGGGACGGTCAGTCAATCTCCCGGCACACCGCGCCAATCATCTCTCTGAGCCAGCGATGTGCCGCATGCTCCTGCGTGCGTTGATGCCATAACAGGTGAAACTGAATCTTCGGCATCGGCAGCGGCGGCTCGGTGATGGTAAGCGCCTCGCGGCAGGCCGAGGTTGCCGCCACCCGGCGCAGCACCGTGCTGATATAGTGCGAACCGGGCAGCAGCGCCGGGATGGCGAACATGCTGGGCAGCGTCAGCGCCACCTGGCGGGTCAGCCCGCGTTCTCTGAGCATCTCATCCATCAGTCCGTAGCGGTTGCCTTCCGGCGACGCCAGGATGTGCTTCATCGCCAGAAAGCGTTGCAGCGTCATTTCGTCGCGCGCCGTCTCGTCGTCTTTTGCCGCCAGCGTGACAAACTCATCGCTCAGCAACGGAACGGATACGATCCGGCGCTGCGTCTTGGTGGGCGTTACGCTCAGGGCCGCGTCAATTTTACCGCTGTCCAGCAGCGCCACCGTTTCATCGCGGTCGGTAAAACTGCGGATGTGCAGCGTGCCGTTCGGCGCCAGCGCCGCAAATTTCTTACTCAGCGCCGGCAGCGCGATATGCAGCGGATACTCCGTCAGTCCCAGGGTAAAGCTGAGCGTTTGCGCCGCCGGATCGAATGCCTCGGCGGGGTGCATAATGCCGCGGATGCGCGCCAGCGCTTCGGCAACCGGCGGGGCGATGGCCTGCGCCTTGGCGGTCGGTTGCAGGCCTTCCGCACTGCGGATAAACAGCGGATCGTCGAACGCGCGCCGCAGACGCGCCAACGCCGCGCTCATCGCCGGCTGGCTGACGCCCGCCATCGCCGCCGCTTTGGTGACATTGCGTTCCGCCATCAGCGCGTCAAACGCCGCAAGGAGATTAAGATCGAACCCCTCAAAATTCATATTTTATATATTACTCTATACATGAAATTTGTTGGATTGATGATGGCACGGCGGTGAATACTGCGCAAGGCGGTGAGCTGCACCGCCGATAGCAAAAGGCTTCCAGGCATGACCGATACTGACGATCTGACCCAACGTTTACAAACCGAGCGCGCCGCCGTCGAGACGCTGTACCGCGCGTTTAATGATAAAGACCCGGAGCTGGTGCACCTGGCGGTTACCCGCGACTGGCAGGATATTCCGCTGGCGCCGGGACAGGGGCCGGGGCCTGACGGCTTCAAGCCGCTGCTGGCCGGATTTATCGCCGCGTTTCCCGATATCCGCATCACCATTCACGAGATGCTGCAGGAGCCGGGCAAAGCCGCCGTTCGCGCCGAAATTACCGGCACCCATCTGGGCGAATTTATGGGCATTGCGCCGAGCGGGCGCAGCATCAGCGTCAGGCTGCACGAGTTTCATACCCTGAACGGCGAGCGTGTAACCGCCACCTGGCACATGGAAGACTGGCTGGCGCTGTATCAGCAGCTCGGCCACGTGCCGCCGCTATAATTACTACTCGTGCCGGCGGCGCGGCCGTGCGCTGCTGATGACCAACCAACCCGGCGACCGTGCCGGACAGGAGAACACGTATGTCGGTGGAGAACAAAAGCGCCATTGTGACCGGCGCCAGTAAAGGCATAGGGCGCGATATCGCGCTCACGCTGGCCCGGGACGGTTTTGATATCGTGCTGGGTTTTGGCAGGGATCGCGCAGCGGCGCAGGCGGTGGCGGATGAGATCGCCGCGCTGGGCAGAAAAGCCGTCCTGGTGGCGGGAGACGTCGCCGAGCCGGACGTGGTAGCCAGCCTGTTCAGCGCCGCGCAGGCCACCTTTGGCCGGCTTGATACGGTGGTTATCAATGCCGGCATTATGCGCATGGCGCCGATTGCCAGCGCCAGTCTTGCGGACTTTGACGCCATGATGAACGTCAACGCCCGCAGCGCTTTTCTGATGATGGCGGCGGCCGGCGAGCAGTTGTCGGCGGGCGGCAGCATTATCGCGCTGTCTACCAGCGTGATTGCCAAATCGATGCCCGGCTATGGCCCTTATATCGCCTCGAAGCTTGCCGTGGAAGGGCTGGTCAGAGTGATGGCGAATGAGCTGCGCGGGCGGGATATTACCGTCAATGCGGTCGCGCCCGGGCCGACCGCCACCGAACTGTTTATGCACGGTAAGAGTCAGCAGCAAATTGACGCGCTGGCGCAGGCCGCGCCGCTGGAAAGACTGGGCGTGCCGCAGGACATCAGCGAGGTGGTGGCGTTTCTGGCCGGCGGACAGGGGCGCTGGATTAACGCGCAGGTGATCAGGGTCAACGGCGGTTTCGCCTGATCGCCTGCGCGACAGGACCCGGGCGGGGGTTAGTAGATCTGGGTCACCGCGCTGCGGGGGATATCGCCGTCCAGGTAGAACGCCTCGGACTCCCCATCACTTTGTAAATGCTCCAGCGCATTTCTGACCGTGCTCGGCGAGACTTTCTTCGCCGCCATCAGGCGGTCCGCATCGTCCAGCAGGATCTGCGCGGTGGTTTTAAAGCGACCGGAAAAGGCGCTGGCGTCGATTTGCACCACGGTGCGGCCGGTGGCAAAACGGCGCGCGGTCTGCAGCGAGCCGGACAGCGACAGCACGCCGCCGCTGCTGCCGCCGGTGCGCGAGGTGTGCTTGATAATATCCGCCAGATAGTCGTCGCCGCTCTTTTTATCCGATGCGTCGGAACGTTCCAGGCCGTAGGCGTCAATCTCGTCGCGATCGCCAAAATGGGCGCGATACAGCGTGTTAGGCAGCGGGTTGTTGCGGGCAAAATCCCGCAGCTCATGAATCGAGTTAAAGCCGGTTGGCTCCACGCTTCTGTCGTTCTGGTTGGCGCCGCGTTGCAGTAAATCCGCCACGGTGACGGGACGGGCGGTTTCTTGTTGCGGCGGTGGATTGACCCGGTTGCTGCTGAAGACGTTTTTGATCTGTGGCATTTTCACCTTGATGACTCCTGACTGAATACATAGCCATTGAGTGGCGGCAAAACGGCATGAGTTTCAATTTTTTTGTAACGCCCGGGGATGAACGTATGATAATTCTGACATCCATCCATACCGCTTCGGAGAACAGAATCCCATGGCGTCAACGCATAATGCGCCGCGCAGCGAAGACTGGCTTACCCTGCGGCGTGATGACGACACCGGTATCGAAAGCGTTCACGCTCATTTTCGCGGGCACGCTTACGATCCCCACGATCATGACGAGATGCTGGTCGGCGTTACCCAGCAGGGATTACAGCGCTTCAACTGTCACCGTTCGCTGCATACCAGCCGCCCCGGGCGCGCGATCCTGATAGAACCGGGTGCGGTGCACGATGGCCACGCGCCGCAGGATGAGGGCTTTACCTACGGCATGCTGTATCTGCCGCAGAGCTGGGTATCCGGCGTGATGCGGCGGCGCGGGCTGGGCGATGTGTCGACGTTGGAAGGGGCGTTCCGCCACACGCTGACCGACGATGCCCGGTTGAGTGCGGCGATCCAGCAGGCGTTCTGCGCCGTGCACCACAACGAAGGCCGGCTGGCGCGCGACCAGAGTCTGGACCGGCTGATCGATCTGCTGGCCCGCCATATCCAGGTGAGGCCCTCGTCGCTGAGCGATGAGTCGCAGGTGTTGATCCATCGCCTCAGGGAATACCTGCACGCACATATGGCCGACAATATCGGGCTGGACGAACTGGCCCGGCAGAGCGGCATCGATCGCTTTCGCCTGACTCGCCAGTTTAAAAAAGCTTTTGGCCTGTCGCCCCACGCCTATCTGGTGCGGCTGCGTCTGCGCGCCGCGCGTATGCGGCTGGCGCGGGGCGAGCCGCCGGCGCAGGTGGCGATGCAGGTGGGGTTTGCCGACCAGAGCCACCTGGGCCGCTGGTTCCAGCGCGCCTACCGGCTGTCGCCGCAGGCCTATCAGCGCCAGTGCACAAACGTTCTATACTGACGGACGGCCGATCTCCGATGATGCGTTTTTTAGCAACCAACGGAGTACCGGCAGTGATGTTTGATAGCAAAATCGCCTTTATCGTGCGTGACGATCTGGCCGCCTGGCAGCGGCTGAATGTGGTGGCTTTTCTGGCGACGGGGATTGCCGCAGCCGCTCCGGAGATACTGGGCGAGCGCTACGTGGACGCGCACGGCCGCCATTACGGCGCGATTTCCGGCCAGCCGATGCTGATTTTTGAGGCGGATATTGCCGGGCTGCAGACCAGCCACCGAAAAGGGCTGGAGCGTGAACTCACCCTGATCCCCTACGTGCACGCCATGTTTACCACCGGGCACGATGAAGCCAACCGTCAGGCGTTTTTGGCGGAGGATGCTGATAATCTGAATCTGGTCGGTCTGGCGCTGCTCGGGCCGAAGAAGGCGGTGGATAAGGCGATCAAGGGGTTGGCGCTGCACGGTGCCTGATTTTCAATACGCCGTGGTTTTTCCCGGTGAAGATCCGGGCAGAGGGCAAAGACGGCGGTATGGCCGCCGTCTTTTAGCTGGCCGAGGATGTTAATTACCAGCCTTTAATCGCGTCGCCTTTATACACTTCCATCGCCTTGTCGGCGACGGCCTGGGACTGGAAGGCGTCTTTCAGTTCCTGAATCTTCTTGCTGTCCTTATTATCTTCGCGCGCCACAATCGCGTTGACGTACGGCGAGTCTTTCTCTTCCATGAACAAGCCGTCGCGCACCGCAGACAGCCCGGCCTGGGCGGAGAAGTTGGTGTTGATAATCGAGATCGCCACGTTCGGATCGTCCAGCGTGCGCGCCAGCTGCGGCGTATCCACCTCAACAATCTTCAGGTTTTTCGGGTTGGCGGTGATATCCATTTTGCTCGGCAGGTAACCCACGCCGTCTTTCAGCGTAATCAGCCCCTGCGCCTGCAGCAGCAGCAGGCTGCGGCCCAGCGTGGTGACCTCGTTGGAGATGGTGATGGTGGCGCCGTCTTTTAACTCGCTGATATTTTTTATCTTGTGCGAGTAGGCGGCGATCGGGAACACAAAGGTTTTGCCGACGATGGCAAACTTATAGCCGCGCTCCTTCGACTGATCCTCCAGGTAAGGCAGCGTCTGGAAGGCGTTGGCGTCGACATCTTTATTGTTTAACGCTTCGTTAGGCAGCACGTAATCGTTAAAGGAGATAACGTCGACATCCAGATTATATTTGTCTTTTGCCACCTGCTGGACGACTTTCCAGATGGCTTCATCCGGGCCGGTATTGATCGCCACTTTAACGTTATGATCGTTATCCGGTGAACAGGCGGATAACAACACGGCGGACGTGGCGATTAACGCCGAAAACAGCAGTTTTTTCATCAACAATACTCTCCGGTATCAATTAGTTAACCGATACTATGATATTCATTATCCGGTGTATAGTTGTTTGCTGAAAATACCTCATTGGTCACTGCTGGCTCGTGGGGCAGGCGGAGGATAACGGTGTGAAATA
Organism: Serratia sp. JUb9; assembly: GCF_014298095.1. Taxonomy (NCBI): domain Bacteria; kingdom Pseudomonadati; phylum Pseudomonadota; class Gammaproteobacteria; order Enterobacterales; family Yersiniaceae; genus Serratia; species Serratia sp. JUb9. The sequence continues at coordinate 2,482,738 of NZ_CP060416.1, forward strand.
TTGCGGGGGAGGCGTTGGGCACAGGAAATGACAGTCACCCCTGTGCCTCTTTCTTCGGCGCTTAGCAGCCTTCAGGCAGTCCTTTTAACTGACAGAACGTCATCCCGGGGCCGTTTGACGACATTTTTTCAATACGCCCGCCAGGCCAGGATGCGTCATTATTGAATACGCCTTGCACCAATTGGTTGGCGGCATAACCGGATCCTGCCAGCGCCGCTCCAGCGATGGCACCGGGAATAGCGCCGATACCTCCGACGGCTGCACCAGCAAGACCTCCCGTTACGGCTCCGGCGGCGACGGTTCCGGCTAACTCGGCATAGCTAAAACCACCACCGCCGGCCACTGCGATTAATTCGATATTATTCAGCGTCTTCATAACCATTTCCTTATTTTCCGCTTTTATTTATTGTCCACCTTGCTTTCTTATTTTTGTAAATAACAAAGACATAACTCCTGAAAATATAAACGATAATATTATTGCGCTATCCGCTCTGAAGTGTTCTCCGAACAGAACGGCAAAGAAATAGATCGAAAAATAAAAAATTAAAAAAAACACTATCCAAGAGATAATTATTTTCATGATTCATAATCCATATAAATGATGTTTTATAAAAACATCTGCTAATTACCGGGCTCCTATCATTCTGAACTGAAAGGACATTTTTGGGTAAATGCGCCACAAATCCATTTGATAATGATAATTGTTATCCTTTATAAAGAAAAAGAATCGGCGATGATATGAATTCATCAGAAAAGCGTGATATATGCCGTAATTTTTTACCCTGATCAGGTTTTATCCTCGCGCTGTCTGTGACAAATTCCGCGAGTTGAATGTAAGAAAGCACGGAGAGTTTGCTATTTGGTTGAAATTGTCAGGCAACAACACCGCCGGCGACGGTGTTGTCAGTCGTACTTTTCATTGTTTAGCGCGCGGTATGCCGGGCGGCAAACGCCGCCAGCTGACGGTTGAAGCGCGGCGCCTCCTCAATAAACGGCGCGTGGCCGGAGTCGTCATAGATCTGGCTCTCAATGCGCGGGTTGACGCTTCGCGCTCTGGCCAGTGATGCCTGCGGATTGACCAGCGCATCATGCCGGCCATAGATAAACAGCAGCGGCGCACGGACGTTTTTCAGCCCCTGCTCAAGCGGGATCGTCATCGTCGGTACCGCACGCTGCATCGGCCAGGCGGCAAGCGCCGCATTGGCCAGCAGCCGTTCGAACGTTACCCGATCCGGCTGCTGATAAAAGCACAGGCGCAGAAAGGCGCGCTCGCCGTTCAGGTGGGTGCCGAGCCGCTCGGCGGTCATCGCGCTATAAACCTGCGGATGGGCGGGGATCAGGTCAGGGGTTAATTCCACCACGCCGTCGACATAGACGGCGCCGCTGATGTTGCTGTCGCCGTAGGCCGCCAGGTAGTTGGTGATCACCGCGCCGCCCAGCGACCAGCCGACCAGCAGCGGTCGCCGGGCCTGCGCGTTGTTGATGACGGCAGCCAGATCGTCCGCCCAGCGTTTGCCGTCGCGGTACGCCGCTTCCTGCTGCGGCTTGCCGGACAGACCGTGGCCGCGCAGATCAAAGGTGATGAGCCGGTAGCGCTGCAGCTGCGGGGCCTGTTGCTGCTGCGTCCAGTTCAGATGGCTCCCCAGCAGGCCGTGGATAAAGATAATCGGCGGGCCGGCGGGGTTGCCCGATTCCTGCACGGCGATCTGCACACCGTCGGGCGCGCTGACGGTGTAGTGTTTCTCTGCGGCGGGCAGGGTGGCGGAAACCAGCGCCAGCATCAGCGCCAGAATAAGGTGACGAAGGGATAACGGCATAAAAAGCTCCTGTCTCAATAACGATTCCCGGCTATGCTAAACCCTGACATTAATGTCAGGGTCAAGCGCTGATTCAGGGGGAGCAATGCAGTTATCAATCGGGGAGCTGGCGCAAAAAACCGGCGTCAGCGTACGGGCGATCCGTCATTACGACGCGCAGGGGCTGGTAACTTCAACGCGCGCCGAGAATGGTTACCGTTATTTTTCCGAACGGGCGGTCACTCAGGTACGCCAGATTCGGCGGCTGATTGGCATCGGGTTCAGCATTGCGGAGATCCGTGCGTTTCCGGACTGCATGCTGTTGGTAGAAGGCGCCGCGTTTTGTCCGGAAACGCAGGCGGTGCAGTATCAACGCCTGGCGGATATCGAACGGCAGATTGACGAACTGGAGCAGCGGCGGGCACGGCTGATGGCGACGCTGGCCAGCGCGCTGCCGGGGAATAACGCTTAATTCGCGCCGTTAGCCAGTGCGGCGAAAATTTTTGCGTAAATCTGCCGCACGGTCTCCTGCTTGTTGCGGTTGTAATCGGTCATGGTGTTTACGCCTTGCTTTGCGCGCCGTTTACTGGCGGCGTACAGCTGCCGATCTTCAGGATGCGCGATCAGCCAGTCGCGGAACAGCCGGTGACGCAAATGCTCGGGGCTGCCGGCGGCAAAAACGTGCAGATTGATCTGCGGCGCGTCCAGCCGCAGCATCCGGTGCTGATACCATGACGGCTCGCGCACGGTATGGGTATAGCCTAATGCGGTCAGCGGCGGTATGTAGCCCGCTTCATCCGCCGGGTCGGCCACCAGCAGATCGATATCGATAATCGGCTTGGCCGCCAGCGCCGGCACCGCGGTGGATCCCACATGCTCAATATGCAGCGCGTATGACCCCAACGTGCGCTCAAGCCGCACCTTTTCCTGTGCGAAGCGCTGCGGCCAAGACGGGTCATAGTCGACGACGTCGATCTCCTCCACCCGTGGTTTGCCGGCAACCCAGGGGTTTTCATCAGGATCGCCGTCGGCGAAGGTCATCACGGCGACGCGTTCGGCGGGGGTGAGGGGAAATGGCGCTGGCATAATGACTCCGTTATCGAAAGAGACAAAAAAACACCGCCGTCGGCGGTGTCGTCAGTATAGCCTTGAACCTTGCGCAAAGGGACTTATAAGCCGCGTTTTTCCATCAGCAGCGCCAGATCGATCAGGCGGTTGGAGAAGCCCCATTCGTTATCATACCAGGCGAGGATTTTCACCATCTTGCCGCCAATCACCAGCGTCGACAGCCCGTCAATAATTGAAGAACGCGGATCGCCGCGGTAGTCGCTCGATACCAGCGGCTCATCGCTGTAGCCCAGAATGCCCTGCAGCGGGCCGGATGCGGCGGCGCTGCGGAACGCGTCATTAATTTCTTCAGCCGTCGCCTCGCGCTGCAGGTTGACCGTTAAATCGACGATGGACACTACCGGTACCGGAACACGCAGCGAATAGCCGGTCATCCGGCCGTCCAGTTCGGGGATCACTTTGCCGATCGCCTTGGCGGCGCCGCTGGAGTACGGCACGATGGAAACGGCGGCGGCCCGTGCGCCGCGCAGATCTTTTTCCGGCTGGTCGTGCAGCGCCTGGCTGTTGGTATAGGCGTGGGTGGTGTTCATCAGGCCATGTTCAATGCCGAATGCCTGATGCAGCACCTGGGCGGCAGGCGCCAGACCATTGGTGGTGCAACTGCCGTTGCTGACCACCTGATGCCGCGCCGGATCGTACTGCGCGTCATTGACGCCCATCACGATGGTGATGTCGTCATCCTTGCCCGGGGCGGAAATAATCACGCGTTTGGCGCCGCCGTGGGTGATATGCGCCATCGCTTTGGCTTTCTCGGTGAATAAGCCGGTGGCTTCGATAACCACGTCCACCCCGGCGCTGCGCCAGGGGATCGCCGCCGGATCCCGTTCTGAAAACACGCGGATCGTCCGGCCATCAACCTTCAGCTGACCTTCACCGGCCTCGACCTCCGCCGCGAATGTGCCGGCCAGTGAATCATATTTCAGCAGATGGGCCAGGGTGCGGCTGTCGGTGAGATCGTTAACCGCCACGATCTGAAAATCTGTCCGTCCAAGCGCGGCGCGCAACACGTTACGTCCAATCCTGCCGAAGCCGTTGATGCCTACGTTGACCATGATGAACTCCTTCGTTATCGGTGTCTGTCATCAATGTAGTGCGGCGCAGTTTTGGCGTAAATGACAATAAACAATCAATTCAGGACAGGTGTCGTGCGCAAAAGCGCTGCCGGTACTCCGTCGGCGTCAGCTGCAGGTTTCTCTCGAACACCCGGCGCAGATTGAGGCCGCTGCCGAAACCGGTGTCCACGGCGATCTGCTCAATGCCCTGCGTCGTTTGCTCCAGCCGCTGTCTGGCGGCGTTCAGGCGTACTTCTTCCACGTATCTGGCCGGCGTGACGCCGGTGGTGCGGGTAAACACCCGGGTGAAATTGCGTGGGCTCATGGCGACGCGTTCCGCAAGCTGGGTGACGGAGAGCGGTTGCGTGAGGTTCTCCGCCAGCCAGGTCTGCAGCTGACAGATAGGGCCGTCACCGGCCTGGTGCAGCAGGTAACGGCTGAACTGCGCCTGTCCGCCGGGACGCCGCAGGAACATCACCAAATCCTGCGCCACATCCCGCGCCAGGCTGAAACCGTGATCTTCTTCAACCAGCGCCAGGGTCAGGTCGAAGCCGGAACTGACGCCGGCCGAGGTCCAGATATTGCCGTCCTGCACATAGATCGGCCCTCTGTCGACCGTTACCTGCGGAAACTCCGCCTGCAGACGTTCCAGCAGCCGCCAGTGGGTCGTGGCGTGACGGCCGTTCAGCAAGCCGGCCTGCGCCAGCAGCAGCGCACCGCCGCAGATTGAGGCGATCCGGCGGGCGTGGTGCACCGCCTGCTGCAGCCAGTGCACCACGCTCAGGTTCTCGGCGTCGGACTGGCCCTTATTGGCGACCATCACGGTGTCGTAAGGATGCGTAGGGTCAAGATCGCACAGCCGCCGATCGGCCAGCAGATTCAGGCCTGAGACGCCGTGCACCACCCGGTGCGACTGGGTGGTGGCCACCATTACCCGATAGGGGGCGCCGGGGGCATCCTGCGGCAGCAGGCGGTTGGCCTGCGTCAGAATATCGGCGACGCCCGCCGCCTCAAACAGCATGCCCCCGTCGGGGACGATAATCAGAAAATCATGCATGGCGGATAAAGTCTTATTGATATGAATAGAGACAAGTTTAAGGCCTGCGCGGGGGGCGTGCCAGTCCTGATGTAACCGGCAGGGTCATCCCCGCTTGTGATGCTGGGCAGAGCTTCTGCCCGTCACACGGTATTGATTAAAAATGGCGCATTGATCAATCAAAACGATAGAAAATAGCGTCGTGATGAATGCCCGTACCACCACTATCCTTAAACAGAGCCGCTGCCGGCATAACCGTGCAGTCGGCGAAGTGAGTTCACACCATAAACCTGAGGGAGAAATGCAATGGGATTTGTCACAACGAAAGACGGCGTCGAGATTTTCTACAAAGACTGGGGCCCGAAGGATGCACAGGTTATCTTTTTCCACCACGGCTGGCCGTTGAGTTCAGATGACTGGGATGCGCAGATGCTGTTTTTCCTGGCGCACGGCTACCGCGTCGTTGCTCACGATCGCCGTGGGCATGGGCGTTCCAGCCAGGTTTGGGACGGACACGATATGGACCACTATGCCGATGACGTGGCGGCGGTGGTTGATCACCTCGGTATTCAAAAAGCGGTGCACGTCGGCCACTCAACCGGCGGCGGCGAGGTGGCGCACTATATTGCCCGCCACGGTGACAGCCGCGTCGCCAAGGCGGTGCTGATCAGCGCAGTGCCGCCGCTGATGGTGAAAACCGACGCCAACCCCGGCGGCCTGCCCAAATCGGTGTTCGATGATATGCAGGCGCAGCTGGCCGCCAACCGGGCGCAATTTTATCATGACGTGCCGGCGGGGCCGTTCTACGGCTACAACCGTCCCGGCGCGCAGCCTTCCGAAGGCATCATCAGAAACTGGTGGCGTCAGGGTATGATGGGCAGCGCCAAGGCGCACTATGACGGCATTGTCGCCTTTTCACAGACCGACTTCAGCGACGATCTGCGTAGCATCACCATTCCGGTGCTGGTGATGCACGGCGACGACGATCAGATTGTGCCTTATGACAATTCCGGTCCGCTGTCGGCCAAGCTGTTGCCCAACGGCACGCTGAAAACCTATCACGGTTTCCCGCATGGCATGCCGACCACCGAGGCAGAGACGATCAACGCCGATCTGCTGGCATTTGTCCAGAACGGTTAATCCGCTTGCCTGAGCCGGGGGAAACCCCGGCTTTTTTATTGCGGGTCAGGATTGCGAGCGCATGTTTCTCGAACCGTTCGCCAGCAGGGCGACGGTTTTTAGGAGAGGAAATAAATGCCTCCAAGGCGATTTAATTTAAGCATTACTGACCAGATGATTTTTTATTATTTCCCTTTGTGATTCTCATCATATCTTTAGATATTCATTGGGTTATATTTTTTGTTTGTTACAGAGCGGGTGTAATCTTGAATTTATTATTCATCAGGTAATGATGTGTTGCTATACGTATTACAAAAACAAATGGATTAAATTATTATGGAGTCAGCAATGATAAGGGGGAGATACGGCACAATGGTAAAGCGTTTGTTTCTCATACTCCCCATGATTATTGCTCTGCATACAGCGTTTGCCGCTAATATCCCGCCCAGAAAAATCACCGAGGTGAAGGTGAAGGTGAATGAAATGGGGAAAAGTGAGGATGAGTCGAAAAATGTGACGGAAGGATGCCGGGCATTTAAAATCTCAGCCAATGAGGTAAAGGATTTTTTCTCAGGTTCATATCCGGTCCCTTTAATGTTCAATACGCATGAGCGTTATTCTCCCTGTTATGCTAAAGGAACGATTGCGTTTAGCGACAATACGCGTGGAAAATGGAAAATAGCCTCCAGTGGCGGAGGGACGCTATTATGGGATACCGGTGATGTAGTTACCTTATTTTATAATGACTATAAATGGTCAGATCCGTTTGAAGGTACGTATCATTCTGATGATGGCAAAGATTATGAATGAAAATATCGTCGCCGTTCCAATACTTCGTCTCCAAAAGTTAGTCGGACAAACGCCGCCGGCGAGGTGGCGCTGCGCGAAACGGCCAGAGCGGCGATAGGGAAATTACCGTTCTGGCGCTGAGTAACGGATACTGCCTACTTAATCACAATGCCCTTAAAGAAACATTGCGTTAATGTCCCCGGTACGTGCAGGCCATGTGCCCATTGGGTTACCGTGCGTTTTTCTTTTGCTTCCACCATCCCGCCCCAGACATCAATAAATTTATTGTCGTTAAAGAAAAACACGCCGGGATCGGAGATCTCCGTGGATGCAAAAACGGCCAGCCATTTATCTTCGGCCAGCACCTCGGTGATGTCGATGGTTGCCAACTTTACTTTCTCGGTTAACGCGCTTTGGACCAATTCCTGATAAACATGCCTGTTGTCTGCATTAATCGTGGTTTTCAGCGGTGCGCAACCGTCAGCGGCGCTGGCCAGGTCGGTAAATAAGAAGAGCGGGAGGGTAAACGCCAGTGCTGTTGTTCTCATTTGCGGGTCTCGCGTTGTTTGGTGGCCTGGAGTATAAAAAGTGGAGTCAGGCATAGCGAAAAACACCTCCGCCACCTGCTGAAAACGTGCTGCCCACAGGGTTGGCTGGCAGCGCCTGAAGGGCTATTTTTTCTTTCTCGCCTCCCGGTCCAAGGCGCGCTGTTCATCGGCATCTTCGAGTTCATCCTGCCGCATCAGGCAATTGGCATACGCCTCGGTTCCCCGGGTAAAACCATAGCCGTCACAGACTTTTTGGTGATTTTCCAGCGTGATCGCATCAAGTTCGTCACTGAGCCCGCATCCGGATAAAAGTACTACTGCCGCCGTAAACAATACCGTTCGCATGTGATTCCCCGCGTTTAAAAGACAACCTGTCCTTGAGACGTTTGCGTTTAATCATAGGTAAGGCTTTACCGTTGCGCCAACCCTGGTCGCGATTGCGCATACGGACGAGCGCTGCGCGGGGAATCAGAGCGCTGCGTCAGCCGTCAGTTGAGCGACTGGCCGCTTCCCAGGCATCGATCTCGGTGATCATCCGCTGCAGCTTGTCCCTGACCAGCGTTACGGCATCACTCCCCAACAGCAGCGACGTCGGGGGCGCGGGGCTGTCAAGTAACTGCAAAATGGCACTGGCCGCCTTAACCGGATCGCCGGGCTGATGGCCGCTGCGCTTCATGCGCGTCTCACGGATGGGAGCGAAGCTGCGGTCGTAATCGCTGATGCTGCGTGCCGCACGCACCATGGAACGCCCGGCCCAATCGGTGCGGAAAGATCCCGGTTGAACGGCCGTCACGGCAATATTAAATGGCTTCAGCTCCTGCGTTAACGTTTCTGAAATACCCTGCAGAGCGAACTTGCTGCCGCAGTAGTAACTGATGCCGGGCATGGTGATAAATCCGCCCATTGAGGTGATGTTAAGAATATGGCCCGCACGTCGTGCGCGGAAATAGGGCAGAAACGCTTTAATCAGCGCGACGGCGCCAAAGACGTTGACGTTAAACTGCTGGATCATGTCATCCATGGGTGACTCTTCCATCACGCCTTCATGGCCATAACCGGCGTTATTGACCAGCACATCGACGGCGCCAATGTCCTGCTCTACGGCGTCAACCAGCGGCGGAATGGCGCTGAAGTCCGTAACGTCCAGGATCCTGCCGAAACACCGGCCAGGCGACAGCGCTTCGAACGCTTCTTTAGCCTGTTCATTTCTTAACGTGCCGACGACCCGGTGCCCGGCCTGCAGCGCCTGTTCCGCCAGCGCGCGGCCAAACCCGCTGCTGACGCCGGTGATAAACAATAACTTTGCTGATGTCATCAGGTATTCCCTCCGTTATGTAGAGCCGCCAGCATACGGCGGGGGAAGCGTTGCGCGTAGCCCGGATCCTCTCGGTGTTTTGCCTATTCCTATGAGCGGGCTGGACGCGTCAGAACCGCAGTGGCACACTGGAAATCCCTCCCACGGCTAGCACAGGCGCTATGACACACACATCCCGACAGATCCGCCACCAGATGGTTACGCTGCTGGATCGTCTGACGCCGCATGAAGGCTATAATCTCACCGCGTTGCCCGATGTCCGTTTTTTACGTTCCAACCGGCCGCTGCTGCGCACGCCGGTGCTGTATGAGCCGGGGATCGTGATTGTGGTGCAGGGAAGCAAGCGCGGTTTTCTGGGAAATGATGTCTATTTGTATGATGCGCAGCATTATCTGATGGTCTCGGTGCCGGTGCCGTTCACCATGGAAACGGACGCCAGCGCGGCGGAACCGATGCTGGCGATTTACATCCGGCTGGATTTTAACTTGGCCGCCGACCTGATGCTGGCGCTGGATGGCCGCGGTGTTGCCGATACCGACGCCCCGCGCAGTATGATGTCGAGCCGCATGGATGCGCCGCTCAGCCGTTCCGTACTGCGTTTTCTGCAGATTATGGCGTCGCCGCTGGATGCGGAGGTGCTAGGGCCGTCGATGCTGCGGGAGCTTTACTACCGGGTGCTGAGCGGCGAACAGGGGCCGGTGATGAGAAGTGCGCTCACGATGCAGGGCCAGTTTGGCAAGGTGGCGAAAGCCTTGCGCAAGCTGCACGCCGAGTACGCTTCACATCTGGATGTGACGGCGCTGGCGCAGGAAGCCGGCATGAGCGTGCCGACCTTCCACAGCCATTTCAAAACCGTGACCAATACTTCGCCGATGCAATACCTGAAATCGACGCGGCTGCATCAGGCTCGCCTGCTGATGCTGCGCAATAACTTCACGGTGTCGGCCGCCGGCGTCCGGGTGGGTTATGAGAGCGTTTCGCAGTTCAGCCGTGAGTTCAAGCGCCTGTTCGGGCTGACGCCGCTGCAAGAGGTTGAGCGAATGAAACGCACCTTCGCCATACCCGCGTCGATGACGCCTTCAACGTTTGTCTCTTCGCATTGAGCGGGAGAATGGCGCATGGCCGTATTATCCCTGGCCGTGCCAGCGGTTCCAGGCCAGAATCAGCAGCCAGGCGGCGACCAGCCAGCACACCACCGCAGCAGTCAGCGCCGTCGGCAGTTTGACATAGCCCAGCAGCACATAGAGCGAAACCAGGTAGGCCATGTAGGGGAACACCGCCCACATGCCAAACAGGATGGTGGTGCGTAAATCTTCCAGAGAGCGTTCGGTGCCGACAATATAGTGGGCGATCAGGGCGAAGGTAGGAAAAAGGGGAACCAGACCGGCAATATAGTAGTTGCGTGATTTGGATAATACGCCGATCAGAATGACCACCAGCGCACCGATTAACGCCTTGATTCCCAGCCCCATATCGTACCCTTGTAAGCTTTAAGCCACTGATTTGGCTATGTTGGCACGTCTGTTGTTTTTTTGCACGTGCAAAGTGGGGCAGGTTTGGCGATGTAGCGAAACAACACGTTGAAAACCCCGTCATCATTGGTTATGTTGCGAGCATGCTGAGTTGAGGGAATAGGTATGGATACCGTTGAAGAGCTGGGTGGGACTTACTTCTATAAGGGCATCGTAAACGTATCAGCGCATGAGTTGCTGTTCTGGATCATGATTGATACCGTTGAAGAGCAGTTAGGCGTTCAAGATGTTTTAGGCGTTGCGGCTTTAATTCTGGGTGATAATTCGATACCCGTCCCCGGTAAACCAAGCACCGCGACACCGGGCACGTCACACGCATCGTTATTCTTCCGTAAGCACGTAAACGTGCGCTTCAAACGCGCAATTTTGCCGACGGTAACAAAGGGATCCGTCCTAAAGTTCAAGGTCAGAATGGTTAACAACCTCGGGGTGTTTGTTGGCCGTGCCGTGCCTGTTCTTGGCTGGGTGATTTTGGCCAATGACATCGCCCAAATCACGGTAAAAGCTACCACGCGCTACAACAAAATTGCCCGTGGAGAGGATAAGTTATGGTAAGTGATGAGGAGGTGCTGGCGTTCTTTCGGGAGGAACTATCGGTTCTTGCGACGTTCACGTTTAAGACTATCCCGTTAGAACTGGATGACCCGCTGCAGGAATACGCCGAGGACGATGAGGTGAAATTTGCCATCGGAAAATATGATGAAGTGTTTGGTGTGGATGTCTCGGCGCTAGAGTGGGACAAATACTATCCGTGGCGGCATGAATGGTTCTTCAGGAAATGGTTCACCAATAAACCGTTGGTGCAAAACAAAGCGCCACTGACCGTACGCATGTTTGCAGAATCCGCCAGGGCGGGCCGATGGTTGTACTGACAATGTCATCACTTGAGCAAACCGTTGTTAACAAGGATTGGTAAATTCTTATCAAGCTGTCTATTCAGGAGCCTCTTTAACCCGGTTTAAATGGACGTTTAACGCCTGTTTACGGTCTCCCGTTTCCAGTCTGCTGGCGCTCGCTGATGACTTAACCTCCGGTAATTGTCTTTAACGTCAGCGCCCGTTTATCGCGGCAGCGCACGATCATCCATTGATATTATTTGCTGATGGCGGGAGAATTCGCTTACTTTATCTAGTGCACTAGAATATCAACCAACAGATTTTGGCGATGACGATGAATAAAAGAGAGCCGCGGGGGATTGGCACAGAGCTTTCCTTCGCGTTGTACGGCGCGGCAAACCGGATGCACCGGATGCACAAACCTTTTCTCGACCCGCTGGGGCTGACTTTCCCGCAGTATCTGGTGATGCTGGAACTGTTCAGCGGGACGCCGCGTTCTGTCGGGGAACTGGGTAACAGTCTGGGGATGGATACCGGGACGATAACGCCTTTACTAAAGCGGCTGGAGGCTTCGGGCAGGGTATTGCGCCGGCGCGATCCGAGCGACGAGCGCCGGGTGCTGATCACGCTGACCGCCGGTGGCGAAGCGCTGCGTGAGGAACTCTGGTCCGTCACCGACAAAATCCGCTCGGCGTGCCAGCTGACGGAGGAAGGATTGGTTCAGCTGCGCGATACGCTCAACGACTTTGCGCATCCGGCAGCGGAATAAGTCATAAACGATTCAGGATACTGAGGAGACCTACGATGAATATCAGCATTATTGGCGCAGGCAGCATCGGCGCGACACTGGCGAGTAAACTTTCTGCCTGCGGCCATCACGTGAAGCTGGCAAACTCCAGGGGGCCGGCGACGATCGTTGATATCGCCCGCCAGGCCAACGCCGTGGCGGTGAGCCGGGAAGAGGCCGTCAGTGACGCCGAGGTGATTATCCTGGCCATCCCGTTTGCTAACCACACCGACGTCGCGACCTGGCTGAGCAACGCGCCAGCCGGCGTGACGATTATTGATACCTCAAATTATTATCCGTTCCGCGATGGCGCTATCGCCGAGATTGAGCAGGGCAAGCCGGAGGGCGTTTGGGCCAGCGAGCAGCTCGGACGGCCTCTGATCAAAGCGTGGAATGCGGTGCTTGCCGCCACGCTGGCGGATAAAGGCTTGCCGGACGGCGCCGCTGAACGCATCGCGATTCCCGTGGCCGGAGATGATGAAAACGCCAAATCCATTGCCATGGCATTGGTCAGTGACACGGGATTCGAGCCTGTCGATGCGGGCCAACTGGCAGAATCCTGGCGTCAGCAACCCGGCACGCCTGCCTATTGTACGGAATTGTCTCCTGCCGAGCTAAAGGCGGCTCTGCAGCATGCGGATAAAGCCCGCGCAGCGAAAAACAGGGATGTGCTGCTGGATGAGTTTATGTCTGCGGGCGAAACGCTGACCCACGATCGCATCGTGGCCCGCAACCGGGCGGTAACCGCTCCACGGTAGAGGGGCGTTTGGCGACGGACAATTCCCCCTGCCGGTCACGACGTAACAGCACGCCACAGGAATAATAGGGAAGCCCTGGGTCGAACCACTCGTGTAACCTTATCGCAAATTGGTCACTTGTTGTCGCTCAGGGCGCATTACGCTAAGCTGGATAAATGACTAAACATATCAATACAACCCCCGCACGGGGCCCCGCGGACCACAGCGTCCGCGATCAGGTCGTGGACGCCGCCACCGAGCATTTCGGGCACTTTGGCTACGAAAAAACCACCGTGTCCGATCTCGCCAAAGCGATCGGTTTCTCCAAGGCGTATATCTATAAGTTTTTCGATTCCAAGCAGGCGATCGGCGAGGTGATCTGCAGTAACCGGCTGGCGATGATCATGGAGATTGTCCATGCGGCCATCGCCGATGCGCCGACGGCCGCCGAGAAGCTGAGACGCCTATTCAAAGCCCTGACGGAAGCCGGCAGCGACCTGTTTTTTCACGATCGCAAGCTTTATGACATCGCTGCGGTCGCTGCCCGTGACAGCTGGCCTTCAGCCGCGGCGCATGAGGAGCGTCTGCGGCAACTGATCGAGCAAATCATCCTTGAGGGCCGGCAGAACGGCGAGTTCGAGCGAAAAACGCCGTTGGATGAGGCGGCGCATGCGATATACCTGGTCATGCGGCCTTACATCAACCCGGTTCAGCTGCAGTACAACCTGGAAACGGCCTCATCGGCTGCCGTATTGTTGTCGTCATTGATACTGAGAAGCCTGTCGCCTTGAATGGTGACTATTGACAATATTGGTCACTGGTCTGAGAATGCGGTTACTGTCCTGTTACCTCAATAAGGGAACCCATGCTCAGGCTCAAACCTGTCTCTATTGCCATTTGCTCGTTGTCCTTTGCCCTGGCGGCATGCGGCGACACGTCGGGGAGCGATGATCCGCGCAATCAGCCCCCTCTGGTAAGAACGGCGGCGGTGGCCGCTGCCGTCGATGCTTCCCGCGCGTTCACCGGCGTTGTCGTTGCCCGGACGCAAAGCGATCTTGGCTTCCGGGTGTCAGGAAAAATCCTTGAGCGTCTTGTTGATACCGGCCAGACCGTTGAGCGCGGGCAACCGTTGATGCGTCTCGATCCCGCCGATCTGAACCTACAGGCCAAGGCTCAGCAACAGGCGGTTGCTGCCGCACGGGCGCGCGCCAGACAGACGGCGGGTGATGAGGCGCGCTATCGCGGTTTGGTTGCTACCGGCGCCGTATCCGCCTCCGCCTACGCCCAAATAAAAGCCGCCGCTGACACGGCCCGGGCAGAGCTCAGCGCCGCCCAGGCGCAGGCTGACGTAGCGAAAAATGCGTCGGCATATACCGTATTGCTGGCCGATGCCGACGGCGTGGTCATGGATACGCTGGCTGAACCGGGGCAGGTTGTCAGTGCCGGGCAGCCGGTGGTCAGGCTCGCCAGAGCAGGGCAACGTGAGGCCAGCGTGCAGTTGCCCGAGACGCTGCGGCCGGCTATCGGCAGCGAGGCGCGGGCCTCACTATACGGAAACCATACTCAGGCAGTGGCGGCGAAACTGCGCCTGCTGTCCAATGCGGCCGACCCGGTGACCCGCACCTTCGAGGCGAGGTATGTGCTGGAAGGTGCGCTGGCGGGTGCGCCGCTGGGTTCAACCGTTACGCTGCAAATAGCGAAAGATAAAATAGCCCGCGATGTTATGCAGGTGCCTTTGGCCGCCCTCTACGACCCGGGTAAAGGTCCGGGGGTCTGGAGTATTTCAGGCAAGCCTGCCAGGGTGACGTGGCGGGCGGTTCAGGTGCTGAGTCTGGGGGACGATGCGGCAAGCGTGAGCGGTAACCTCAAACCCGGCGATCGGGTGGTTGCACTGGGCGCGCATCTGCTGCATGACGGCGAGACCGTCAGAATGGCTGAACAGGGCGATGCCCGCGTAGCCGGGAGCAAACCATGAGCGACGGGCGTTTTAATCTTTCGGCGCTTGCCGTTCGCGAGCGTTCCATCACCTTATTCCTGATTATTCTGATTACCGTGGCCGGGATCCTCGCGTTCTTTGGGCTGGGGCGTGCGGAGGATCCGCCGTTTACAGTCAAACAGATGACGATTATCTCCGCCTGGCCGGGAGCGACGGCGCAGGAAATGCAGGACCAGGTTGCCGAACCGCTGGAAAAGCGTCTGCAGGAGCTGAAGTGGTATGACCGCAGCGAAACCTACACCCGCCCCGGTATGGCCTTCACCATGCTGTCGCTGCAGGACAGCACGCCGCCTTCGCAGGTGCAGGAAGAGTTTTATCAGGCGCGCAAGAAAATCAATGATGAGGCAAAAAACCTGCCGGCCGGCGTCATCGGGCCGATGGTCAACGATGAATTTGCCGATGTCACCTTTGCGCTCTTCGCGCTGAAGGCGAAGGGGGTGCCGCAGCGTTTGCTGGTGCGTGATGCTGAATCACTGCGCCAGCGGCTGTTGCACGTTCCGGGGGTTAAGAAGGTCAATATTATCGGCGAGCAGTCGGAGCGCATCTTTGTTTCCTTCTCCCATGACCGGCTGGCGACGCTGGGTATTTCTCCCCAGGATATTTTCTCGGCGCTGAACAGTCAGAACGTCCTGACGCCGGCAGGGTCGATTGATGCGCGCGGGCCGCAGGTCTTTATCCGTCTGGACGGCGCCTTCAACAAGCTGGATGCGATCCGCGCGACGCCCATCGTCGTACAGGGCAGAACCCTGCAGCTTTCAGATGTCGCAACCGTGGAACGTGGTTATGAAGATCCGGCGACTTTCCTGGTGCGCAATCAGGGGGAACCGGCGCTGCTGCTCGGCATCGTGATGCGCGAAGGCTGGAACGGACTGGAGCTGGGGAAGGCTCTGGATGCGGAAACGGCCAACATCAATGCGGATATGCCGCTGGGCATGGCGTTGACCAAGGTCACCGATCAGTCCGTCAACATTAGCTCAGCCGTCGACGAGTTCATGATCAAATTCTTTGTCGCACTGCTGGTGGTGATGGTGGTCTGCTTTATCAGTATGGGGTGGCGCGTGGGGGTTGTCGTCGCCGCGGCGGTGCCGCTGACGCTGGCGATTGTCTTTGTGGTGATGGAGGCATCCGGCAAAAACTTCGACCGTATCACGCTGGGCTCACTGATTCTGGCGCTGGGCCTGCTGGTCGATGACGCCATCATCGCCATCGAAATGATGGTGGTGAAAATGGAAGAGGGCTATGACCGCATCAAAGCCTCCGCCTATGCCTGGAGCCATACGGCGGCTCCGATGCTGGCGGGTACGCTGGTAACGGCCGTTGGCTTTATGCCCAACGGCTTTGCGCAGTCCACTGCCGGCGAGTATACCAGCAACATGTTCTGGATTGTGGGCATCGCCCTGATTGCATCCTGGGTGGTGGCGGTCGTATTTACGCCTTATCTGGGCGTGAAAATGCTGCCGAAAATCAAAACGGTGGCAGGGGGCCACGCGGCGATTTACGACACGCGTCATTACAACCGTTTTCGCCGGCTGCTGACCCGCGTCATCGCGCGCAAATGGCTGGTGGCTGGCGCCGTGCTTGGCATATTTACCGTGGCCATTCTCGGCATGGGGCTGGTTAAAAAACAATTTTTCCCCACCTCCGATCGCCCGGAAGTGTTGGTAGAAGTACAAATGCCTTATGGTACCTCAATAGCACAGACCCATGCCGCAACGGCGAAAATTGAAGACTGGTTACATCAGCAAAAAGAAGCAAAAATTGTCACCGCTTACATTGGGCAGGGTTCGCCGCGTTTCTATCTGGCCATGGCGCCAGAATTGCCCGATCCATCATTTGCCAAAATTGTGGTGCTGACGGACAGCCAGGAAGCGCGTGAAGCGCTCAAGTTCCGGCTGCGTGAAGCGGCGGCCAACGGGCTGGCGCCTGAAGCCCGCGTGCGTGTGACGCAGCTGGTGTTTGGCCCGTATTCCCCGTATCCGGTGGCCTACCGCGTTATGGGGCCGGATCCCGCCAGGCTGCGCGAGATCGCAAAGCAGGTGAAAACCGTCATGCAGGCCAGCCCGATGATGAGGACCGTCAATACCGACTGGGGGCCGCGGGTGCCGACGCTGCATTTTACGCTCGTTCAGGACCGACTGCAGGCGGTCGGGCTGACATCAAATGCCGTTGCCCAGCAGCTTCAGTTTCTGCTTTCCGGCGTGCCGATCACCGAAGTGCGCGAAGACATTCGTTCCGTGCAGGTCATGGGGCGCGCGGCGGGGGATATCAGGCTCGATCCGGACAAAATAGCCGGTTTTACCCTGGTGGGGTCTGCCGGCCAGCGGGTGCCGCTGTCGCAGATTGGCGAGGTTGACGTGCGAATGGAAGATCCCGTACTGCGGCGCCGGGACCGTACCCCGACGATTACCGTGCGCGGGGATATTGCTGAAAACCTGCAGCCGCCGGATGTGTCTGCGGCGATAACCAAAGAGTTGCAGCCGATCGTGGATAAACTGCCGGCCGGATACCGCATTGAGCAGGCAGGGTCGATTGAAGAGTCCGGCAAAGCCACCAAAGCGATGGCGCCGCTGTTTCCGATCATGATTGCCATCACGCTGTTGATTATTATCCTGCAGGTACGCTCAATGTCGGCGATGGTGATGGTATTTCTTACCGCGCCGCTTGGGCTGATTGGGGTGGTGCCGACGCTGCTGCTGTTTAACCAGCCTTTCGGCATTAATGCGTTGGTTGGCCTGATTGCGCTGTCGGGCATTTTGATGCGCAACACGTTGATTTTGATTGGCCAGATCCACCATAACGAACAGGAAGGGCTTACGCCGTTCCATGCGGTGGTGGAGGCGACCATCCAGAGAGCCAGACCGGTGTTGCTGACCGCCCTGGCGGCAATTCTGGCGTTTATCCCGCTGACGCACTCGGTGTTCTGGGGGACGCTGGCTTATACTCTCATCGGCGGCACGTTCGGCGGCACCATCATCACGCTGGTGTTTCTGCCGGCGATGTATGCCATCTGGTTCAAAATCCGCCCGGAGGGCGCAAAACAGGCAGGAACCCCGATAACGGATTAGCAGGATGTGAACGTGGCGGGGTATGCCCGCCCGTTCACGGGGTGAAGGCGGGATAACCTGACAGATAGCAGCAGACCCGCCGCTAACTGTCAGAACAAACGTGAACGTATCGTGATTAAGCGAGGATGCCGTGGGGATCCAGAACGTATTTCGCCGCCACGCCGGCATCAAAGCTGGCATAGCCCTCGGCGGCGCTTTCCAGCGGGATCACCTTGGCATTCACAATCTTGGCGATCGGCAGGCGGTCATGCAGAATCGCATTCATCAGCTGCCGGTTGTAGCGTAGAACCGGCGTCTGCCCGGTATGGAAGGTTTGCGCCTTGGACCAGCCGAGACCAAACTTCAGGCTTAACGATCCTTCGCGCGCCGCCTGCTCATGGGCGCCCGGGTCATCCGTTACATACAGCCCCGGAATACCGACATTGCCAGCCACGCGGGTAATGTCCATCATACTGTTCAACACTACCGCCGGCTGTTCTTTACCGGAGTGGCCCTTGGCTTCAAAGCCTACCGCATCAATGGCCGAATCGACCTCCGGCACGCCGACCACTTCGGCGATCATCTCGCCAAGCCGATCGTGTTTGCCTAAATCGATCGGTACAAAGCCCATTCTTTCGGCGTGCGCGAGGCGTTCTTTATTAAAATCGCCGACCATCACCACCGCTGAACCCAGGATCTGCGCGGAGGCCGCAGCAGCCAGACCCACCGGGCCGGCGCCGGCGACATAGGTGACAGAACCGACGCCCACGCCGGCGGTGATCGCCCCGTGAAAGCCGGTTGGCAGGATATCTGACAGCATGGTCAGATCCAGAATTTTTGCCAGCGCCTGATCGCGGTCGGGGAATTTCAGCAGGTTGAAATCGGCATACGGCACCATGACGTATTTGGCCTGTCCGCCGACCCAGCCGCCCATATCCACATAGCCAAAGGCGCCGCCCGCGCGCGCCGGGTTAACGGTCAGGCACACGCCGGTATCAAGCTCGCGACAGCAGCGGCAGCGGCCGCACGCCACATTGAAGGGGACGGAGACAATATCGCCGACGTTAAGCATTTCAACATCGGAACCTTTCTCAATGATTTCCCCGGTGATTTCATGCCCCAGAACCATGCCGGCCGGCGCGGTAGTGCGGCCGCGAACCATATGCTGGTCCGAACCGCAAATGTTGGTCGACAGAACTTTGAGAATTACTGCGTGGTCGATTTTCTTGCCTGACGGGCTGACGAACTTTGGTTCATCAATATCCATCACCTCAACGTTTCCCGGCCCCTGGTATACAACGCCTCTGTTTGATGAGTGTCCCATAGTTGCTCCATATCATGCTGTAAGATGTCTATCTCTGAAGCAGAGTGAGCACTAAGTACCGCGATAGCGCACTGGTTCTGCACGCCCAGTCTAGGTGAATGGCGTTCCTGCCACTGATCTGATAACGACATAGGGAATTCTTATAACCTGCCTGATCGCGACATGCGGGGCGTTTATTGTCAGGATGCGGACGGCGAGTCTGTCAGTTGCACGACAACTTTCCCTTTTGCATGGCCAGCGGCGAGATAAGACAGCGCGTTGATGCTGTCAGCAAATGAAAAAGTCTTATCGATTACCGGCTTCAGTTTTCCGGCATCAATCAGTGCGGCAATCTCTGATAGCTGGTCACCGTTTGGCGAAACAAACAGGAAAGAGTAGCGGATCTGGCGGCGGGCGGCGCGGCTGATGATTTTCCGGCTTAACAGCCAGAACAGCGCTTTCATCACGCTATTCATTCCCCGCTGACGGGCGAACGGAAGATCCGGCGGACCGACGAGAGAAACAACCTCGCCATGGGGTTTCAGGATCTCAAGCGTTTTTTCAAGACCGTTACCCCGAACGGATGCCAGCGCCAGATCGTAATTGCTCAGGATTTTATCAAAGTCGGCTTTCTTGTAATCGATCGCCTCATCGGCCCCCAGAGCGCTGACCAATTCCATGTTGGCCGCACTGGTCGTGGTGCCGACGCTGGCACCAAGATGTTTTGCCAGCTGAATGGCGAATGTCCCAACCCCGCCGGAACCGGCAGGGATAAAGACGCGCTGGCCGGCGCTTAACTTCGCCCGCGCAAAGGCCTGCCAGCAGGTCAGGGCAACCATCGGGAGGGACGCCGCCTCGGTAAAATCAAGGCTGGCCGGCTTCAGGGCGGCGGCACGCTCAGGCACCGCGGCATATTCCGCCAGCGCCCCTTGGTCCATATCAAACAGGCTGGCGAATACCGCGTCGCCCGGCTTGAAGCGGGTGACGTTTTTACCGACTTCCTCAACCACTCCGGCCAGATCGCTGCCCATAACCGCGGGCAGCGTCAGCTTGAGAATGGGTTTAAAACTCCCTGTCGGGATCATACAGTCGATCGCATTCAGCCCTGCGGCATAAACCCTGACCAGCAACTCATCATCGTTGATCGCCGGTCGGGGGATATTTTCAAACTGTAACTGGGCTGATTTACCATAACTTTTCAGCTGTAGTGCTTTCATCATGTATGTCCGTCGCTCTTTAAGGGAGATAGATTGCCGGGTTACTCGGTATCACGGGTATAACGTGGCGCCGGCTGCGCCTGCTGGAAGTTTGGCAGCATCGCCTGACGCGCCTGGTCAAACTCCGTCCATAGCCGTTCTTCGTGCAGTGGGGGAATGGTCACCGGTTCGCGGCGGTCAAAACCGGCAAGGGCCGCATCCACCAGATCGCCGGCTTCCATCACGCCGCTCATCGTCGTAATGTCCGCCCCCGAACGCTGCCATATTTCGGTACGCGTCACGGCGGGCAGCACGGCCTGAACATATACCCCCTGCGGCGCAAGTTCGAGGCTCAATCCCTGGGAGAGGAACTGCACAAACGCTTTGGTGGCGCCGTAAGCCGTCAGGCCGAGTTCAGGAGCCAGCCCAACGACGGAACCGATATTGATGATGGCGCCGTTGCCGGCCGCAGCCAGACGTGGCGCCACAGCGTGCGCCAGGCGGACAACCGCAGACAGATTTACGGCTATCATCCGATCGATATCGGCAGCGCTCTGCGACGTAAAGCTGCCTGACAGCCCCATCCCGGCGTTATTCACCAGCACGGTGATGTCCTTATCGTCCCGCAGCCGCTGCGCCACGTTTTCGACCTCTGAAGGCTGGCTGAGGTCAGCCGGCAGGATGTCGATGCTCACGTTATATTGCGCGCGCAGCCGTTCAGCCAGCGCCGCCATACGCGTGGTATCGCGGGCAACCAGGATAAGGTTGTGTCCACGGCGGGCAAAACGATCCGCATAAACAGCGCCGATTCCCGTTGAAGCGCCGGTGATTAATACCGAGGTGGTGTCTTTCATCGCAATCTCTCTTAGGTTGTGGTTGTGGTTGTGGCAAAAACGCATGCTTTTTTAAATGATGCTCGACATGTATAATAAATGTCAACCATCATTTAAAATGAAAGGCGATCGATACCCAACGTTCAGGCGTTTGTGAGTGGGGGGGCTGGGTAGGGATTCAATGGCTGGTGGTATGCACGGTGAATCCACACTAGCCACACAGGGCGGCTGAAATGAGAAGCAATGGGCTTATATCCACCAGATTGCTGCTCTCTGCCGCGGGGCGGAGTATGTTAACATCATCCCGCCGCACGCCAGACAGGCTGGGGATGCGGCGGTTGGAGCGATTGATCCGCGCTGATATTACGGGCTACAGGAGGAAGAATGGGACGCGTATCTAAAGAGCAGATGGAACATAACCGGAAAAATATCATTAAAGCGTCCTCAGAACTGTTTCGTGAACGGGGGCTTGACGGTGTCAGCGTAAACGACATTATGTCGGCCGTCGGCCTGACCCATGGCGGCTTTTATGGGCACTTTAGTTCCAAAGATGAGTTAGAGGCGTTGGCCTGCCGCCAGGCATTTGATGATACGGATGCTTTCTTGGATCAAGGCGACATGGGCAGCTTTGCACAACTGGTTGAATACTATCTTTCAACGGAACACCGTGATAACACCCGTAGCGGATGTACGGTCTCGGCGCTGGCCAGCGATGTGTTGCGTAAAGATCGTGAAAAGCCGGTTCGCGAGACTTACAAAGCTGGCGTCAAAAAAATGGCAGAGCGCCTGGCCGCGATTGAGGAAGATAAACCGGATACGGCGCCTGCCGACAAGCATCTGACACAGCTAGCGCTGATGGCGGGGGCGTTGATGTTGGCAAGGGCAACGGAAGGGGATGAAATTTCCGAACGTTTCCTTTCGGCAGCAAAAACAGCGCTACTCGGGATAAAGTGAAAGTGGCGTTAAAAATAGTGAAAACTTAAAAATACATTTTAGGGGGGTATTTTAATTGCAATCGGATGAGCAGATGTTAATAGCCTATAATAGGATTTAAATAAAATATAAAAACATGAAAAACGACGCTTCGATATCTAAAAGCGACAGGTGAATAAATAGTATTTAATATCTGGTGCGCCTCCCTAAAAAATCACGCCGTAATAAAAAATAAAATCAATAGGTTATCCTAAGCAGGCGACAAAACCGGCAGCGATTAATGTTATCCCTCCAGTATTTTTCTCTAAATGAAAATCATATGGCAGCAATGGTTTTATATAACTCGTTGATGTTTATTGTGTTTTATTGATAGATTCATTCGTGAATGTTGTTGTTATTTGGTGTGTGACGACGGCTTTGTTGAACACCCAAAAACTTTATGCGACTCTGCGGTTGAACTTGTCTGTCATTAATTTTCGAATTAGAAGTTAATCTGTTATCAATAACGGACTAATGACTTAATGACAGAATCAAAAAGACAGCGAATATTCCACGCTATAACCGCGCAGGGGAAGCGCATTCCCCTGTAATTTCGACCTACATCTGGTTAGAACACCCAAACAGGGGGAAGATGGCTATGGATAATATGACGTCCGTCTCGGCAGCCACGCTGCGTAAGGTGACAACCGCCGCAGCGATTGGTAATTTTGTCGAGTGGTTTGATTTCGCCGTCTATGGCTTTCTGGCGACGATCATTGCGCAACAATTTTTTTCGGCAGATCTGCCGCAGGCGGCATTGTTACAGACATTCGCCGTATTCGCCGTGGCTTTTGCACTGCGCCCGCTGGGCGGGGTGATATTCGGTATGCTGGGCGACAAACTGGGCCGCAAGCGTATTTTGTCTTTAACCGTGTTACTGATGGCGGGATCGACCACGATCATTGGTCTGCTGCCCACCTATGCCAGCATTGGCATGCTGGCGCCGCTGTTTCTGACGCTAACCCGCTGTGTTCAAGGGTTTTCTGCTGGTGGTGAATATGCCGGGGCCTGCGCCTATGTGATGGAGCATGCCCCTAACCACAAACGCGCCTGGTACGGCAGTTTTATCACGGTTTCTACCTTTTCCGCCTTTGCCGCAGCGGCGACGATTACCTATCTGCTGGATGCCAGCCTGAGCGCGGAGCAGATGAGCCGTTGGGGTTGGCGTATTCCTTTTCTGGTGGCTGCACCGCTCGGCCTGGTTGGCGTTTATCTGCGGCTGCGTATGGAAGAGACGCCGGCGTTTCGCGCGGCGCTTGCTGAATCCGCCACTGCCCACGCACCGTTAAGCGAGACGTTACGCCAGCAGGCGGGGAATATCTTGCGGCTAGGGGCGTTTATCTCTTTGACGGCGCTGTCGTTTTATATGTTCACCACTTATTTTTCCACCTTCCTGCAACTGGAAGGGCATTTTAGCCGTGCTGCCGCGCTGTTGGTTTCCACCGTTGCGCTGCTGTTTGCCGCCGGAATGTGTCCGCCGGTCGGTGCGCTGTGCGATCGGATAGGGCGCAGAAAAACCGTCGCCCTGACCGGAGTCTGGGTGATACTGAGCGTCTATCCTGCCTGGCAGTTGGCCAGCTCAGGCCATCTTTGGGCAGCGATTCTCGGCGATCTGCTGTTGGCGACCGGGGCGGTATTGTCCGGCGTGGTGACGGCGGCGCTGCTCTCGGAAGTTTTCCCCACCCGAGCGCGCTATACCGCCTCCGCGATTACTTATAATCTGGCCTACACAATTTTTGGCGGAACGGCGCCTTTAGTCGCGACCTGGCTGATCGGCTACACCGGCAGCAGCGTGTCACCGGCATTTTATCTGGCGCTGGTGGCATTACTGGCGCTGGTTGGCGGCTTGGCGCTACCGGAAACCTCGCGCATTTCGTTGCATGGAGAACAAGATAAACGGTCGGCGCAGGCAGGCTTCAAGGCATTGAAAGCAGGGGGAGAGAGTTAAACGTCTCGTCGAGGTGTATAAGATCCCGGCACCGTCCGGGATCCACACGTTAAGGTGTATCTATCCGACTGAGCTATTGAATAATCTGCATATTTCGGTAGATTGAGAACCCTCTCAGTCAAACCTAGCGGGTTAGGGTAAATGCACAAAAGTGATAACGTAACGCCACGCGCTTACAAACAGGTGGATGTATTTACCACCTCGCCACTGCAGGGAAACCCCCTGGCGGTGATCCTGGAAGCGGAAGGGTTGGATGAAGCGCAGATGCTTGCGTTAGCGCGCTGGACCAACCTTTCGGAAACCACCTTCGTTTTCAAGCCGACGCATCCGGCCGCAGATTACCGGGTGCGCATCTTTACCCCTGAAAAAGAGTTGCCCTTTGCCGGGCATCCGACATTGGGCACGGCCCATGCCTTACTGGAAGCTGGTTTGGTGACCAAACAACCGGGGGTGATGATGCAGGAATGCGGAGTCGGTCTGGTGGCGGTCAATATCCTGCCGGAAGGCACGCTGGCGTTTGCCGCGCCGGAGGTCACGCTGCGCACGCTGACACTTGAGGAACGGCAGCAGTTGGCGGCCGATTTTCAACCGGCGGTAATGGCTACAGAGATTCTGCCGGTGGTGGCCGACATGGGCATCCGTTGGCTGATGGTGCGTATGCCAGACGCGCAATCCTGTCTGGCGATGACGCCAAACCAGGCCATGATTAAGAAGATGCAAATTGATTATCAGGTTGACGGCGTGGTGATTTATGGCGCTTATCCATCCGGCGATCCCGCAGATTACGAGATACGGGCGTTTCTGGTTGAGTGGGACAAGCTGGTCGAGGATCCGGTGACCGGCAGCGCTAATGCGTGTCTGGCCCGTTTGCTGCAGACCAATAATTTCCCCGACGGTGGTGTAACAGCACAAGGATATCAGGTCCGGCAAGGCACTCAACTGCATCGCGAGGGCCGGGTCAGCGTAAGTTTTATTCGCGATGAGCCGTGGATTGGCGGACGAAGCAGCACGCTAATTGATGGTTGCTTGCGCATTTAGTGGTGGCACACGATAAACTGCCAGCGACGCATAGCCATGCGCAGTGTTTTTTCAAGGGATAGAATTTCGACAGAGCTTAGTAGCTGGTGGGGGTTAAGTGCCGCAGGCGCGCGACAATCTGCGGATCCAGCGGCAGACAACAGAAGTTTGTCATGATTTGCGTTTCCGCAGCAGAGTTGATTGCGGTCAGGTAGCTTTTTCTAAATTCTGTTGGCGTCATGCGACAATACTTGTTGAAAGCAAAAATCAGTTGTTTATGACCGCTGAAACCACAGGTGTAGCTGATGTCGGTGATCGGGATATTGGTGTCTTTCAGCAACAGTTTAGCCTTATTAATCCTGACCATGGTCAGATATTCTTTAAAATTGTAGCCGCTGATCTTTTTGAATGTGCGTGAGAAATGGTGGTAACTGACACCGGCGTTATCGGCAACGGTGGACAAATTAAGCTCGTCATCAAAATGCTGATTGATAAATTCGATGCCGTATTTAACTAGCTGTTGGTCTTTTTTTCTGAACGTCATCTGTTGCCGATCGGCCCGTTTTTCTCCTGCCGTCGCCAGTGAGCTCAATAGTTGATACACCAGAGCAATACGGGTAAACGAAGGTTGGGCGTGCACCAGATGTTCGAGCAGGGCGAGCACGCTGCTGCGGATCTGTAGGTCTTCACCTGACTCCTGCTGATGAAACAGGGCGTAATCCAGCTGCGGGGCCGGATGGAGTTCATCAAACAGATTTGGAGCGAACTGGATCGTCAGTAGTTGGCTATTCGGCGCGCGAGCCTCTAACGAGTGGATTTCATCCGGATTGATATAGAGCATGCTGCCTGCCGCTGCGAGCGAAGTGGCGTGACCCAGAGTCACGGAGAATTCTCCCGACAGAATGCAGATAAGCTCAGGTGCCGAGTGCCAGTGCGGTTCACAGTAGTAAACCTCCGCGGCGAACACGTTCAGCTTCTCGGCATCAAATGAGATCAGCTCATAACCGCTACCTTCATGGATTGCTGCAACCGCTTGCTGTTGCGATTTTAGCCTTGGCCGCTGTGTGACAGAAAAAGGAAACATCGGCTTAATCCCCGTGAGTTAACAACGTAAATGCGTAATGATTCCCTCTCCCCAAGAGAGAGGGAATGGGCGGGCTTTAACCCTCTGCCTTACTGCCCTGCAAGGCGGACGCCAACTCCTGCCGGGTAATATCAATGGCCAGGAACTCTGTCAAGGCAATAAACAGACCGCAGAACAGATCGGGGGCAACCGCAATCAGTTTTTCCCTCACAAGCGCTTCCGGCAGGTTGTTTTTGCTAACCAACAACTTGACCACCCGATCAAAAGCCGGCGGATTGTTGATCAACTGCTGCAATGAGTTATCCGTTTTTAACGACAGATAAAAGGGTTGCGCCAGTATGTTGACCGTCGTACTAATCGCAATATCCCGTGAAGAACGAGCCGCGTGCAACTGATATTCACCCGCATTCACTACCCAGTCGGCCATACCAGGATGGAAACAGGCAAAATCTTGCCAGTTGAGCACCATGCTCACGGTCTTGGTTTCACCCGGTTCAAGATGAACTTTGGCAAAGGCTTTCAAGGCCCGCTCTTCACGCAACAGTTCCCCTGATGGTGCGGAAAGATAGAGTTGCACCACCTCTTTACCCGCCACTTTACCGCTATTAGTTACCTCTACGTTGACGGTCAGCGACTGGCCTTCCTCAATCTGTGCCGCCGAGGTTGTCAGATTGGCGTAGCTGAAGGTGGTATAGCTTAGGCCGAAACCAAACGGGAATTGCGGCACCAGTTTACGACGATCGTAATAGCGATACCCCACAAACAGTCCTTCACTGTAATGATGGCGTAGGTCTTCACCTGGATAACTGAGCCAGGCTGGTGTCTCTTCCAGCGTATTGGGCACAGTCACGGTCAATTTGCCACAAGGGTTGGCCCGGCCAAATATAATATCGGCCACGGCCCGGCCCATACCTTGTCCGGCAAAGAAAGTTTCCAGCACGGCCTTGCAATCGGACAGCCAGGGCATTACTACAGCATCGCTGTTGGCAAGTACGACCACCAAATTGGGCTGTTGTCTGGCGACGGCTCGGATCAGCGCCTCATGGCTAGGCAGAATATTCAAATCCTTGCGATCCCCATTTTCACCGTCTTCACCAATGGCGGTACTGACGAAAACCACGGCAACATCGGCATTTTTCGCGGTATCAACGGCCAGTGCCAACGCTTGTTCATCAATAACGTTATCTTCAGGGGTACCGATGGCATAGTCGATATTGAAATCGCTGCCAGCCACGTCAAAAATCTCATCAAGAGGCCGATCGAGCATGTAAGGTACGGTAGTGGCGCAGCCAGAGCCCTGGATCACCGGTTCTTGCGCCGGTTTACCCAACACGGCGACGGTGCGCTGTTTGTTTGGCTGTAGCGGCAGGATGTTATCTTCATTTTTCAGCAGAACAAGGGATTCGGCGGCAAGCTGCTGCGCCAACTGATGATGTCGCTGATAGTCGGCCTGGGTCCCCGGTTTGCGGTGTTGTTGCACTTTGTCTATCAGCGTCAGCATGCGCAGGCAGGCAGTATCCAGCACTTCTGCTGGTATTTCTCCCTGTTCGATCGCTTGCAGCAGTTCTTGCTTATCGCGCTGTGTTTCCGGCATAGCTAGATCGTTACCCGCCAGTAAGGAGGCAGGGCGATCTTTGATGCCATACCAATCGGACATCACCAGTCCGTCATATTGCCACTCGTTACGTAACACTTCGGTCAGTAACCAGGGGTCCTGCGAGGTTTGCACGCCATTGAGCCGGTTATAGGATGACATCACTGTCCAGGGGTTGGATTTATCGATAGCGCGTTTAAAACCACTGAGATAAATCTCGCGTAGCGCCCGTTCTTCAATCACCGAATCCATTTCGGTGCGTCGAAACTCCGAGTTATTGGCGGCGAAATGCTTCAGGCTGGCTCCCACGCCACCGTCTTGCAGGCCGTTGATCAATGCGGCAGCAATGTCTCCGCTGACAACAGGATCTTCCGAGTAATATTCATAACCACGGCCAGCCAATGGCGTGCGGCGGATGTTGATCCCCGGGCCGAGTAAAATACCTACCCCCATCTCCTGACACTCTTTTGCTAATGCCTCACCCATTTTGTACACCAGATCGCTATCCCAACTGCAGGCTAACGTAGAGCCGTTGGGGAAGCAGGTGGCGGGTTTGGATTTACTGAACAGCGCTTCAGATCCTCCTTTCTGTTCTTCCTGTTCAACGTTGCCTGCGCTTTGGCCAATCACAGCGAGGAAATCGGTAATGTTCCAGTTTTCTCCTTGTTCAATCTGGCTGGTGCTGTAACGAACGCCATAGGTGCCATCCGTCATGACGATGTCTTCAATCCCATGCTGCGGAAGGCGGGCGGTACGCCACAGGCCGCTGCCGCTGAGTAGCGCCACTTTTTCTTCGGCGGTCATGGCCGCAATGATGGCCTGAAACTCTTTTTTCATGTTAATTACCTGCAATGTTACAGCGCGTTAAGCTTGCGCGATTCAATGTCTTTAATGATATTCCGGTAGGTGTTCTCATCCAGGGCATAGAAAAAGATAAATACCATCCCCAGGGCAAACATCAGACCTGGAAACAGGGTCATCATCAAATTAATGCCGTTTAACGCATTGGCACTGATATGCTCGGAAGAGTAGTCAAAGTAGTCGAGCATCAACCCGGCACAGCCTCCGCCAATCGCCATGGCAATTTTGGTGATGAAGTTAAAGAAGCCGTAAATAGCCCCTTCGGTGCGTATGCCATGCTTCCATTCAGCAAATTCAACAGTGTCGGCAATCATCGACCACATCGCGACAAAACCCATCCCGAGCGTAATGCTGAACAGGCACACGCCGGTCATAATCAGGTAGCTGTTATCACCTGCCAGGAAATACTGGAACATCACCCCGGCAATCCCGATCAGCAGCCCCAATTGCACCATTTTCTTTTTACCCATGATGTTGATGAGTTTTTCTGACACGATGGTGCCTGCCACGTAGGCAGCGGATTGAATGGCAAAGAACTTGGCGGTAAAGGTTTCATCGCCCAGGGTGTATTTGATGAAGTAAATCGCAATGGCCATCCACACCGTATAGGCGATATAGAAGAACACGGTGAACAGAGAAAGGTTGATTAACGGTAAGTTGCCAGAGACTGCGGTGATCATTTCTTTTAACGTGGGGGGCTTTTGATCCGGCAGGCTAATCACCCGTTCTTTGGTCATGCCAAAGCAGGCCAGGAAGAAGAAAGTCGCCAACAGGCTGAAACTGCTGACAGCAAACACATACCCCATCTTCTGGTCGGTAAATTGCGAAATCAGTAAATCTGCGCTGGTAGAGACAATCAGATAACCGACAATCGCCAACACAAAGCGATAGACCGACAATGAGGCCCGCGAACCTTCATGCTGAGTCAACATATTGGTCATGGCGGAATAGGGCGTATTGACCGCGGTGTAGGCCAGACAGTAGATGGTGTAGGAAATCAGTGCGTAATAAAACTTGAATTCGCTGTCGAAGGTGCTGAAACACAACACCGTCAAAATGCCCAATGGCACGGCCCCAAACAGCAGGTAAGGCCGTAGCTTGCCATAGCGGGTATGGGTTTTATCAA
The DNA here is from genome assembly GCF_014298095.1 of Serratia sp. JUb9. Taxonomy (NCBI): domain Bacteria; kingdom Pseudomonadati; phylum Pseudomonadota; class Gammaproteobacteria; order Enterobacterales; family Yersiniaceae; genus Serratia; species Serratia sp. JUb9. The sequence continues at coordinate 2,512,387 of NZ_CP060416.1, forward strand.
TAAAGTAACCGACGAAAATGTTAAATATCGCATCCAGGATACGAGCGATCACAAAGATTAAACTCGCCTGAACGGCGGTAATGCCATAAATATTGGTATAGAAAAACAGCAAGAATAGAGAGACAAATCCAAACGACAGGTTGGAGGCCAGATCGCCAAACCCATATCCTATCTTTTCCCTAACGCTGACCTTTACGTAACTGTCAGAGGCAATTTCTGTGATTTTCATTATTGTTCACTCATTCAGATTGGCTTCGTCCAGAGTATACCTAGCGGGCTAGAGCGTCGGCTTGCTTACCTTTGTTTAAACGCTTCCTATTTTTTGCTCTCTTCCGGCGTTGTAACGGAGTTGTGAGTGGGGTCACAGGAAAATGGCAGGGTGAGGTAGCTGGTTACTGTTGCAGGGGGACTGGAAGCGGTTCTTACGGGCTAATCATTCGGTTAGTTTAAGTAAAATAAACTCTGGGTGAAGCATGACGAAATATTAACCTTGGTCCAATCAATACCGTGCTGAACAGAGGAAAGAGTTTAAAATTTACGAAGACTCCGAATAAATTTCGCCGCAGTTATGTTATTAAGGGTTATTAAATAAACTGTGAGTTTTGGTGGAGAGTAGCCAATTTTTCTCTGATTTAACGTGGCGCGATCAAAATAGGAGGGCATTCTGACCGATTCCACTGTTTTTTTTGCCGCTGCTCCAGTCATTGGCGGTTCAGCTGCATCTGCCGGCGACGCGTAACAACACAGAGCTCGTTGGCGAGTTGCTGCATTACACATTCACCCCGGTCAATTGACTACTAAATGAACTGACACAGACTATTGTCTTTCCGAGTAAAAGTTGATTGAGAATATTCTTATCTTAGTGGTTTTAGCGTATCGTATAAAACCACGCCTTAAAGGAATAACCCATGTCAGGTTTTATTCGAGACCCTCTGAGTGATATACAGCTCATCGCCGATAACTTACGAGACCGTTACAAAAGCGGTTTCCCCGTACTGAAAGAGATCGTTCAGAATGCGGATGATGCCAGAGCGGAGTCGCTATTACTCGGCTGGCATGAGGGGCTTGAAGGTGCAGAGCACCCTTTATTACGTGACCCGGCAATTTTCTTTGTCAATGATGCCAAACTGAGTGATGCGGATGCTAAGGGAATTCGTTCAATAGGCTTAGGTAGCAAAGCCGGTAATCAGCATGCAGTAGGCAAGTTTGGCCTGGGAATGAAAAGCCTTTTCCATCTTGGGGAGGTCTATTTCTATGTCGGTAGCGACTGGCAGGGACATCAAGGACCGTACGCTAAAGCGGATGTGCTAAACCCCTGGGGCGACGAACGGCCAGACTGGGAGCATTTCAGCGAAAACGATAAACGTCTGCTGCAAAGTACAATAGGTTTAATGGATTCCGGCCTTGCCTCTAAAGCCTACACATTTATTGTCTGGATCCCACTACGCTCGGACTCCATTGCCGCAGAGCGGGGCGAAAAGTACAATTACATCATCAATAGCCCCGATTTTAAGCGCACCGCACCTTCCTTTATTATCGATCCCTACCTCCCTGTACAGCTGGGGCATTTATTGCCCATGTTGAAAACACTCAAATCTATCACCGGGTACACGGTGACATCAGGTACTACAAAACGGCTTTTTGCTGTGCAGTTGCAGGATGGCTCTGGCAGATGCACTTTCCCGGACACTGGACAAGATCAAAACTGGCAGGGGAAGATCTTTTTGCAATCCGGGCAGGAAAAAGAACTGTCTCCCCTTAGTTACGTTGGCGTTGAGACTATGCTGGAGTCAGAGCCTTTCGCGCGACTGAAAGCCCATCAATTTTGGCCAATCAGCTACGGGCGAAATTCTGCAGGTGCTGAACAGAAAATTGAGGACAAAACAAAGCCTCACGCGGCGGCGGTGTTGATTGCCAGAAGGGCGGGGGATGAGCAAGCAACGTTAACCATTCGCTGGGCGGTATTCCTACCGCTGGGCGATCAGGATGTCTCTCAATCGAAGCAAGCGTTTGTGACCCACATCACAGGCGATACCTGTTTTGAACTATTTCTCCATGGCTACTTCTTTATTGACGCAGGACGCGTTGGAATCCACGGTCGACAAAGCATTGGTGGGAATGTCTCCCTTGAGCCCAGTTCTGAAGAGAATGTCACACATGAATGGAACCGCTTGTTGGCAAATGAGGGAACGCTGTCACTGATTTTGGCCTCGGTCAGCCAGGTGACTGCCCGGTTTTCTTTGACGGCTGAACAGACGATAGCGCTGAGTGAAGGATTACGAAGATATTTTAGTAACGAAGGGAGCCGTTACCAGAATCACGCTACCGCGAAATATCAGTGGATTTTCCAGATGTTGCCGGGAGAACGAAGCCATTGGTCGCTCATTGCAGGACATCAACCAACGCGACCGCTCCCGACCCCGGCATCTAATGACTATCACCGTGTCTGGGATACGTTACCAGGGCTGAAAACACTGGCTGAAGATTATGCATTGTTTGAACTGCGTAAACCCAATATCCTGGCACTGCAGAATTCTTGCTGGCAGAGGGAAGAGGTTAGCACGCTTCTGAAGTCAGTCTCCCCACGCGTGTTTGAGTCTCAAATCCAACTTGGTTATCTTAACGAATTCCTCGAGAGCCTTCAGAATAATGAACGTTGCCTGAATGCCTTAATACGCTTAGCTAGATGCGTTATGGCGGAAATTAGATTACCGGCGTTATCTGCACATAAATCGGCGGTCTGGCGGTTCCTCTGTTTTATCCCGGAGACTTATCGCTGGGTATTTGGGATTGAAAGGGATGAGCAGCTATTGTGGGATACGCTTCCGCTGAGTGAAACAGATCGATTGATCGTGCCTGCTTGTGTCATTCCTGAGGGAGAGTGTCGCACAAGTATGCTTAATGTAGATGATGCAGATAAATGCCTAATCGCGATTGCCCAGAGTACCATTCAGGATGAGCGAAAAGAGAAAGCTTCACTTGAGTTTCTCTCTGCGCTGATCCCATTCGATAAAGATGAAATACTTAAAAAACGCGATACGATTAAGCTATTCAGGGCTTATCGTCCTGGGCATTCCAGGCCGTTTCTGGAGTCCCGACGGACGCTCCAGGAACTTTTCCAGCAGCGCCGCTTATTCCGACGTGGTGAGGTCGGAAACTACCAGCTTGGTGAGTTTCTCGAAGGCGCTTTAGAGGATCGTCAGGTTGTCTTCATCAATAAAGATGTTAACGACAAACTGTTTAACGGCAAAGTGACCGTATGCGACACGCAGGCCGTGCTGCATTTACTGGAAAAAAGGCCGAGGCTGGCGGTTGCAGAACTGCGCGCTGAACTGGTCTCGAAGCTCCAGATTGATAACGCGTTAAGCGTTGAAAAACAACTTGCCGTGCGGTATTTACTTCATGCCTGCAAGCGGGATATCGACCCGTCCTGTAAGCTCTGGTCCGTTGTTGAGGGAAATCCGGTTTGGTCCTTACTGCATAAAGAGACGCTGGCCAGCGATAACAACTGGCATATCATTCCTTATGCTCTTTCTCGCACTCTTAAGTTTAGCTACCAAGAAAAAGAGCGTATTAATCTTAAAGAGATGAATGCGCGCAATGTGCTGGAGGCGCTTGGTGAGGATATCCTGGCCGTAGATTTTTCTTCGCTGGTGCAAACGCAGGAATATGCGGAAGAGATTCTGCGTTACATTGAAGATGACATCATCTGGCGGCAGCTTCCTCTACATAAAACGGTTAACGGTGAATTTATAGCCATTACAGACCGTTGCGCGCTGCATAGTGACTACCCGCTTCCGAAAATGCTGGCGCAATCGGTGATCTGGATGGAACGTGCCTTGTCGCGAGAGGTTCAGAAACAGCAGGATAACGTTTTGCCGGGGATTGACGCGGATAAGGCGATTGCCCTCGCTCTCGGCCAGCAAACGCCATCACAGTACAATCGATTCATTATTGAACAAATCAACCAGTCAGGTAGATTACCAGAGCTGATCGAACTCAAAACAAAGCCTTGGCTACTGGCCAATGGCCACCCAGTCGCACCAGCTTACGTAATTGCTGGGCAACCTGAAAACAGGCGCGCGTGTTATCTGCTGGGCAAAGAGAGCAACCAGATTTTCTTCGCCGGACAGATAGATAACACCAGTACACATGATCTTGCCCTGATTACGCCACTTTTGCTAAATAGTGCGGATGAGATCGCTGCCGCTGCGCTGAAAATAGCGGCAAACACGCCGGGTTATCAGATTGGCCAATGCCGACTGACAACGGAAGTGCTGAAACAGGCGGCGAATTATGCTGAAGTCTTTAGCCCTCTCAAAGGCTGGAAGCTGATCATTGAGTGTTTTAACTTTTCCAGTGAAGGCGTTATTTCGCCAGCCAGCGCGGAAATACTAATAGGAAACCTGGTTGATACCGACCACCTGGTGGAAGCACATGAGCGTCTGGTCTCTCTGGGCATCCCGGCTGAAGATATTGCGCAGCTTCGGGGAGCGCTGCTCACCGCCATATGCGCCACCTCTGCGGCACGCAATCTGTTGCCAACATTAACATTACGTACCCAAGCGAACGGTTACGCGAGCGCAACGCAGCTCTGTTACGGTGTTATTGGTGCGGCTGGGAAAGCGCTGCTCCATGAACAGGACTGGCAAATCATCAAATCAGTGCTGCCAGAGAGTGTGCAACAGGCGTCAAAAATGGAATCCCTCACTGGTCTGGCCGATAATACGGCGTTTTTGGGCACGGCCGGTATCCTGGAATCCTATTTCTCTCACTGGCAAAGTCAGGTCACCAACGGGTTAGCGATCGCGGCCAATATGCTGTTGATGTCCGGCACTCCTGATGTCGAAGAGGTATGCCTCCAATATCTTGGGCAGCATACTGCCGATGAGCTTATCGACAAAATTGGGCAAAACTGGAAGGTACTCACATCTTCTCCGGATAATCCGGTGCTATTCCCGGGGAAATCACTCCGCCAGGCCGTCTCCTCCATGCAGTTTTCTCTTACCCCGTTTGAAGGGGAGAGGGCGACAGTTCACTCTATTTTGAATTACCCGATAGAAATTGAACTGGAATCCAACGCACGGACCTTGTTCATCTGGGAAAGGCATCGTTTTGCGAGCTCGACAAAAATAGGGCTATTGCTGCGCAAGCTGCCGGTAATGGAAATGGAGGAAGTGCATCTGCTTGAAATTCTAAAGCAGAGTGCCGAGCTGCTGTTAGAAAAAGTCTACGGTCAACGACTCTCACTAGACCATATCTGGGGTAATTTCACGGGGGCCGAACAGCTAGATATTCTGACGGCTAAAATAACCATGCTCGACAGCATCGTGTATCAGTTGGAAGAGCTCCGTCTGAGCGATGCACCACTGGCAGAGCTGATAGCGGGATATTATCAGGCACGCGATCCAGAAAAAGGGCGCTTCAATGAAGTTGAGCGGGCCCGGGCGCTTGAGAAAATTAGCGCCGAAATTGAGAGTCGTAACGACCTGCAGACGGCAATTCTGCAGGCTGTGCGCCATAAGATCACTCAAGCACAGTATCATCCGCAGAGCATTCCCTTCGAATTATTCCAGAATGCGGATGATGCGGTAATCGAACTCGCAAAATTGGGCGTCGGAGCGGATGAAATTAATGTTCGCAGCGTATTCAAAGTGCGCTCTGGTCATGGTGAACTGCAATTTTTTAACTGGGGACGTGAGGTTAACCAGTTCCGGGCAGCGGGCAGCGCGATTGATGGCACAGAATTCAGATTTAAGACCGATCTAGAGAAAATGATTGCCCGGAATCGATCGAATAAAGATGAGAAAACTACCGGGAAATTTGGCCTGGGCTTTAAAAGCTGTCTGCTTGTTACCGACAAGCCGCATATCGTTTCAGGGCGTCTGGCTGTTCAGATTGAGGGCGGTATTTTACCTAAAGTCAGTGATGAACATGATGCCTTATTCAGACTGGTACGTGAGGAGCGTCTCGAGGGAGGCTACAAACCTACGTTGGTGTCATTACCGCTGCAGGAAGAGTTCTCTCCTGATATCGTGCTGCAGTCTTTCAACCGACACGTAGCACTACTGCCGGTTTTTGCCAGACAGATTCATACTATTCAGCTCAACGGCGAGTCGTATCACTGGAAGCCGAAATCCAGTGAACTCATTGAAGGCTTGAGTTTTGGAACAGTACGGGTTTCATCATCAAAGCGTAAGAGTGATATGACTATTGCGGCCTTGAAAACCGAGGCGGGGAGCTTTGTTTTCCGCCGGGGACCGAAGGGACCAATTCCATTGGGGAATAATTACAGTATCCCGCGCCTCTGGAATCTCGCGCCGCTTCTGGGGGATATCAAACTCGGATTTGCTATCAATGCGAATTTCGATGTGGATATTGGCCGTAATCAGTTGGCGATCACTTCTGCTCATAACCGGCGGCTATTCACCGCACTTGGCGGTAAGCTTGCGTATTTCCTGTCACAGCTATTTCAACGCAGCCAGCAAAACTGGCGGGCGATAAAATCGGAGTGGGAACTGGATGATGAGACCGACTTCGCCACGTTTTGGGGAAACCTGTGGCAGGTGCTGCAAAAGAGCATTCCTGGCGTAAAAAGTCAGGCGGAGAGTAACAGCGGTGCTGATTCTTACGCTGATTTGATTTTGCAAATGTTCAGCGCAGAGACCGGCGGGATCTTGTCGTTCTATCACTTACATAAAGCACTGCCTACCGGTATGAGCGATGCATCAGCCTCTCTTATCTCGATGACGACAGTAACCCACCAGGCAAGTGAATTACTGAGTAATATCTCTTCTCATGTCTCGGGACTTTCAGCCTTACAGCGCTATTTCCAGGAAGAGCGGTTAGTGAGCTTTGCGGTAGGGCGCTCGCTTATCGATTTAGGCCTGCTAGTTCCTGTACTGGAACTAGAGACATTGCTAGATGAAGAGCTGGATGACAGCTATTTGTCGCCGTCTAAAGCCGCGCAGCTTCAGCCAATTTTTGATGAAACATTTGATAACTTGCTAAACAAAGAGAAAGCGACTCAGGAACAGATAGAACGGTTCAAAGAACGATTGGCTAAAGTGACCGTGTTGATGGAAAACCACTCCCACCGTTCGGTTAAAGAAGCGTTGTTGCGTCAGACGCAAAATCCCACCGGGGATGAAAATTTAGTGATTGATTTTGCTCCACAATCTTTCATTCTGTCGTCTCAGTATAGTGAAAATGATATTCGATTTATCGACAGGTGCCGGCGTGCTACCCGACCATATCATGCAGAAACACTGGATAAGTGGGCGAAGTCACCGGACGTTGGATCTGACCCCCGCAAACAAAAAGCGTTGTGCTGGTATCTTGTTACCGGGTTGTATGGTGAGGCGCTCGCTGATGGCTTCAAAGCAGCTCGGGCTCCTCACTGGCTGTTTACTATCGATGTTCAGCATCTGCAAAAATGGGGTTGGCAGCGAAAATACATAGATATATTCCGCAATGTTCGCATGATAACGGACCATGAACGTAACAAGCGAATTCATGAACAACTCAGCAAGGAGGGCCGATCTTCACTGGGCTTAACTGAGGCATTGGAGCGTATCTATGATTGGTGGGAGAAAGAGGCCCCAGAACGCACCGATTATGACAGCGAACTTTATCCGGATGGTCAGTTTGATTGGTTGGCGATAAAAGAAGATGACCGTCCCGAACATTTTAACAAGGCGTGGCTCCAACTGCTGTTTTTAGGCTCCTGCCAGACCTTGGGGCGTACCCGTGAGTATCAACATCGCGACGCGCTGAAGTTCTTCAACCAGCAGAAATGGTGGGATGTTTTCGTTCGTACGGATAATGCAGACGATTGGTTTGAGGTTATGGATCGTTATCTGGCAAAGTCCATCACCGGTGAGGCATATCGGGTATGGTTGCAGATATTGCCGCTGTACCGTTTCTCCAGTAACCTGACGGATTATATTGACCTCTTTTGGTCTGCCGAATCGGGGTTGCCGAATATTAACGACCTTATCCGGCCGGGACAGAGTGCAATATTGTCCGGCAGCAATTTTGCGCCACCCGAGTTGAAATCAACGCTTGGCATCGGAGTGAATTTCATCTTACGTGAGCTATGCCGCCATAATATTTATGATGATCACTCACTAGCGCCACATTGCTATATGGCCTCTGCTGGAGTCAGAGACTTGTTAAGTAATCGGCTGCCAGAAGGGGGATTACAGCTGGACTCAGCTACGGCAGAACATTCGAAGGAAATTTACGCTTTTCTCTGTCGACACATGGGTGAAGAAAAGGCCACGTTTAACGGTGCTTTTGATATTCCACTACACGTCCTGGCCAGAAGAGAAAATCGAGAGTGTCTTGTAGAGATTCTGGAAATTGGCAGCTAGAACGAGAAAAATGATGAGTGATGACGAAATTACCTTAACCGTAGGCAACCAGGTCAGACATCCCCGTTTTGAGATTGGCGAGGTGCAACTGGTCCGTAATGGAACTGCGCTGGTCAGGTTTGAAAGCGGTTTTCAAGAGCGTCCGGTTAACGAGCTTGAGCCAGTTAAAAGCTCCATTGATGCCATCGCCGAGGGTCAGTTTGATAATCTTCGGGAAGTCATTGCCCGCTGTCAGGCATTATCCATCCGCTCAATCAATGATAGCTGGGGCGTTTTCTCGACTTCACGTATCAACTTGCTGCCGCATCAGCTATGGGTATGCCACAACGTTCTACGGAAATGGCCCGTGCAGAAGTTAATTGCAGATGATGTTGGCCTGGGAAAAACCATTGAAGCCGGTTTAATCTTATGGCCGCTAATTGCGAAAAAGCGTGTGCGGCGTTTGCTAGTGCTAACACCAGCTTCGCTGGTATCACAGTGGCAGGAACGACTTCGGCTGATGTTTGATATCAGGCTGACGCTGTATTCCCCGGATATTGATACGGAACGTTCTGATTACTGGAATACGCACGATCAGGTAGTGGCATCGCTGCCCACATTACGCAAAGACAGCCATGGTCGCCATGATCGGATGCTCAATGCCGAAAATTGGGATCTGTTGATCGTTGATGAAGCCCATCATCTCAACAATCAGGAAGATACCGGCGCAACATTGGGCTATCGTTTTATCCAGAACTTAATAGAGCATAATAAGTTTGAGTCACGGCTGTTTTTCACCGCCACTCCCCATCGCGGCAAAGACTACGGCTTTTTCGCATTACTGCACCTGCTGCGGCCCGATCTGTTTGAACCAAATAAAGCGGCCGACGCGCAGCTTCAAGGGGTTAAACAGGTCGTCATCAGAAATAACAAGCAGCAGGTCACCGACATGGAAGGGAATAAGCTGTTTAAACCCGTCCGAGTGGGCTCCAGAACGTATATGTTCTCTGCCGCTGAACAAGCATTCTATGACAAATTAACCACATTTATTCTAACCGGCCAAGCCTATGCATCCTCTCTGACGAAGGTGGATCAACGCACCGTTCAACTTGTGCTGATTGCGATGCAAAAGCTTGCTGCCAGCTCGGTAGCCGCAATTTATGCGGCGATCAGCGGCCGTATTCGTCGACTTGGAGAAGGTAAGCTTCGATTACAGGATATTGGACAGGCGTTGTTGCTCCTTTCTGAAGAGCTTGAGGCCCCCGAACTGGATGACCATTACGTCGAACTGGAAGAAGAATATGCCAGCGTATCGGTACAGGTGGCTCTAATGGAGAATGAGCTGCCAATGCTTGAAGAGTTGCAGATTCTGGCCTCGGAGGTTCAACAGGAAACAAAGATCCAAACGCTAATCAATATACTGGAAAATGAGTTTAAGGATCGAACGGTTGTCTTCTTCACGGAATATAAGGCTACCCAGGCACTTATCGCCAATACTTTACATCAACGCTATGGTTTTGGTTCAGTCGGTTTTATCAATGGCGAAGGGCGTCTAGATGGTATTTTTGATGAGTCTGGAGGGCGCTTTACCTGGACGATGAATCGCTATGATGCTGCGGGGAAATTTAAAGATGGAAGCATCAGATTTATTATTTGTACCGAAGCCGGTGGGGAAGGGATAGACCTGCAGGATAATTGCTATTCCATGATTCATGTTGACCTTCCATGGAATCCTATGCGCCTGCATCAACGTGTAGGCCGACTTAATCGCTATGGCCAGCGCCAACAGGTAGACGTCATTGCTTTACGCAATCCGGACACCGTAGAGTCAAAGATCTGGGATTTGTTAAATACCAAAATTGAAACCGTCATGCGCTCTTTGGGAGCGGCTATGGAAGAACCGGAAGATCTCTTACAGCTAATTCTTGGCATGACAGATAAAGGCTTTTTTAATGCGCTTTTCTCTGAGGGATTAACTGAAGACCCTGAGAGTTTAAAAAAATGGTTTGACTCCAGAACGGGAACGTTTGGTGGGCAGTCTGCCGTGAGTGTGGTCAAAAATCTGATTGGCCACGCAGAAAAGTTTGAATACCAGAACCTCGATGAGGTCCCTAAACTCGATCTCATTAATATGCAGGGATTTTTTGACAACATGCTTAAGTTGAACGGGCATCGCCTTGAGATAAGTGACGAGGGTCTGATGAGTTTTAAAACGCCTAAAATCTGGAGTAATCAGTTTGGAATCAGGCGCCGCTACGATGCGCTCTCATTTGACCGTTCAGTGAAGGATAAGAAAATCGAAATCCTTGGAATAGGCCATCCAATTTTCGATAAAGCTATAAACCAGGCAGAGCAATTTGATGCAACGGCGGCTATTGCAAAAGGCATAGAGGCTCCTCTATTAGTGTATTTACTCCGAGATCAAGTTACCGGTGATAACGGTAACCAGTCATTTACTATCGTAGGTTTGAGCGCAGCCCCAGAATTCAAGCTGCTTATCAATGAAGAACTTATGCTTGAACTTTCCAGACTTTACGAAAAGGTCCCCAGAAATGTCAGGGATGTTTTCTGGAATACGGAGTACCTGTTTGACTACACGTCGTGCCTTGCCGAGATGGAAAAGAAGCTTGAAGAAAGGTTACCAATAATGGGTCTACCATATGAACATGTTACTTATTCGTTGATAGCGACTTTTTTGCCGCACGTTGATAATAACGAGGCAAACGCTGGTCATCCCGGCTAAACGAGCTCGTTATCTATATTACATTACGCTGGTCATAGACCATCCGTCTCCCGGAACAACTATAGATGTGAAAAATGTACTCTGTATCTAATGCAAGAAACGAGAGGGAAGCCGGAAATTCTAATGTACAGGTTTATCGGAAGTGGGGATGACTTCTGAAGTAATCTACTTCAATACCTTAACAATCAATTTAACATAATATACATTATGCGCACCTAGGTGCCGGTACACGGAATCTGTGTCTTTGGGCTTTATCATGGGGTTTTCTACGTAATCCCGATAATGATAAACCACATTAAAAAGAGCCTTGAACTGGGCGCTGCCGTTGATAAACAGATAACAACGGACGATCCCCAGCATCTTGAGTCTGTTAAAGATGACTTAAAGGAAAAAATGGGCGCGCCGGTGGGGTTGCATACTGCCGGCGTGCCGTTAATCTTCAGCGCACTCTTCGCGCTTCTCAGCTTTGCCATACCGCAGCTATCCATTTGGGATACGATTTTCGGCTGGATGGAATGGCCTCAACATGCTGTCTTTATAGGGATAATTATAACCGGGTTGGTCTACTGTCTATTGGTTTTCCCATCGCTAACGCTTGTTTCCAGAGGCTGTTTGCCGGCACTGAAATTTTATCTTGTGCTGTTGTTGTTCACTGCGGTGCTGGCCGTGTTGTATTTGCTCTGCACCATCATCATGTTGCTGTCCGGCATTGAAAGCCATATGGGATTTCTGATCGGCGCGATCATCGGATTCGTCTTTATCCTTGCAAGTGTCAAATGCCTCAATAGCGCCATGTTGGTTAAAACCATGGCATTCTATTTACATAACCGCGTATGGCGCCGGCAGCTCAAGATCCATCACCGCCAGTTGACCAAACGGAAATGATGGCCGATCTCCGTAATACAACATCGGGATGCCTTGCATCCCGCCTGGTTTAAACGGACCCTTCTTTTTCGATTACCAGGATCCGGGCCTCTCCCTGTGGATGCGCTACGTGCTCGCACCCGACATTGGCATAAAAAATATCGCCGGCATTAAGCAGCACTTTTTGGGTCTCGCCTTGCTGTTTGTAATGCATCTCTACACTGCCGTCCATCACGGCAAAAACCTCTTGCCCATCATTGATATGCCATTTATAAGGCCGATCGGTCCAGTGCAGACGTACCGTGGTGCCATCAAAGTTGGCGATATTGAGCGCGTCCCAGGCCCGATCTGAAACAAACTCTTTGCTGATATATGTCTTCATTAAGTAAGTCATCCAACTGATTTATTGATTAAAACCACGATTTCATACTTTACCCCTGGAGCGTGCAGATTGGTATCATTCAGTAGATTTATCAAACCAATGGCCGGTGCTTCCCCCTGGCGTAATCATGACTGGCCCTTGCCCCTTGCATTTAACATAACTCCTGATTTTTACATCAAAAAAGTGACATTGTCACCATGGCGTCATCCTGCCTTTACCCCAATCAGATCAAATTTTTGTGTGATTTATCCGTTGGTTCGCCAGTTTTCATCTACGTTTAAGACGTAGCGTCAAAAAATGATTTAATTCGCCGCCTGCCGGAGAGCCAACGCTGCGCGCCGCCAGGTAAGGCGGCACAAGATTTCATTATCTATCAAACAGTTGAAGATAACCTCTGAGGATACTATGAAACTGAAACCTCTTATCCTGTGTATGATATTGGCCGGTTCGTTTTCGCTATCTCCCGGCGTGTATGCAGCCGATGACGCCAGGAAGGATGCCACCTCGGCGACGCAAAAAACCAATGCCGAACTCTACGACCAACTGCCCTTCTCCGATAAAACCGATTTCAGCGATGCGCATAAAGGGTTTATTGCTCCCTTGCCTGCTGAGGTGATTAAGGGCGAAGCCGGCAACGTGATCTGGGACCCGCAACAGTACGCCTTTATCAAAGAAGATGAAAAATCGCCGGCTACCGTCAACCCCAGCTTATGGCGTCAGTCGCAGCTGATTAATATCAGCGGGCTGTTTGAAGTGACCGATGGTGTCTACCAAATCCGCAACCTCGATCTGTCAAATATGACCATTATCGAAGGTAAAGAAGGAATCACGGTGGTCGACCCGCTGGTCTCTGCAGAAACGGCGAAAGTGGGTATGGATCTCTATTATAAGAACCGCGGTAAAAAACCGGTGGTGGCGGTGATTTATACCCACAGCCACGTTGACCACTACGGTGGCGTACGCGGCGTGGTCGATGAGGCGGACGTCAAAGACGGCAAGGTGAAGATCTATGCGCCGGCCGGCTTTATGGAAGAGGCAGTCTCGGAAAACATCATGGCCGGCAACGTAATGAGCCGCCGGGCGAGCTATATGTACGGCAACCTGCTGAAAGCCGATCCTAAAGGCCAGGTTGGCGCAGGTCTCGGCACCACCACCTCCGCAGGCACCGTGACGCTGATTGCACCAACGGATTACATCACCAAAACCGGTGAAAAACGCACCATCGACGGGTTGACCTACGACTTTATGATGGCGCCCGGCTCTGAAGCACCGGCAGAAATGCTGTGGTATATCGAAGAGAAGAAACTGATTGAAACCGCAGAGGATGTCACCCACACCCTGCATAACACCTATTCACTGCGCGGCGCCAAGATCCGGCAGCCGTTGCCTTGGTCTAAATATATCAACGAGGCGCTGACCCTGTGGGGCGATAAGGCGGAGATTATCCTGGCACAGCACCACTGGCCAACCTGGGGCAATGAGAACGTGCAGAAGCTGCTGCGCAGCCAGCGAGACCTGTATCGTTATATCAACGACCAGACGTTACGTATGGCGAACCAAGGGCTGACGCGCGATGAGATCGCCGCCAACTTTAAACTACCGCCCAGCCTGGCAAACACTTGGGCAAACCGGGGCTATTATGGCTCCGTCAGCCATGACGTGAAGGCAACCTACGTGCTCTATCTCGGCTGGTTTGACGGTAACCCGGCGACGCTGGATGAACTGCCGCCGGAAGAAGCGGCGAAGAAATTCGTCGAATATATGGGCGGCGCCGACAGCATCCTGCAGAAAGCAAAAGCGGACTTTGACAAAGGCAACTACCGCTGGGTGGCGCAGGTGGTCAGCAAAGTGGTGTTTGCCGATCCGCAAAACAAAGCGGCACGCGAGCTGGAGGCGGATGCGTTAGAGCAACTGGGCTATCAGGCAGAATCCGGGCCGTGGCGTAACTTCTACCTCACCGGCGCCCAGGAGCTGCGCAACGGCGTGATGAAGCTGCCGACGCCAAACACCGCCAGCCCGGATACGGTGCGGGCGATGACGCCGGAAATGTTCTTTGATTATCTGGCGGTGCACATTAACGGAGAGAAAGCGGCCGGCGCCAAAGCGGTGCTGAATGTCGATCTCGGCGACGATGGCGGCAAGTATAAGCTGGAGCTGGAAAACGGCGTATTAAACCATACCGCCAATGTCCAGGCGCAAGACGCCGATGCCACCCTCACCCTGTCGCGCGACACGCTGAATAAAATCATCCTGAAAGAGGAAACCCTGCAACAGGCTGAGAAAAACGGCGGGCTGAAAATCAAAGGCAGCGCTGATAAGGTCAATGAACTCTTGAGTTATATGGATAAGTTCGAGTTCTGGTTTAATATTGTTACTCCGTAAGGAATAGCCAGCGCCCTGCGGGGCGCTGGCTACGCATGTTTTCACCGTTTGAGGAAAGAGATCATGATAAAAACATGGGTGTTATCCGCCGCTCTGCTGCTGCCCGCCTTTGGTGCAACCGCCGGAGCCTACGACAGCCTGGCCTTTGCGCTGAATCAGCAAACGCTGATTAACGATCTGCGCGCGCACTGCCAGATCGCCAAAGAGGTGCCGGACGAGAAGATCAAATCGGTATTTATCAACAGCAAGGAAAACCACGACGCGCTCAGCGCCACCGCCAGCGCGTTGAAGAACCACCAGCAGGAACGGTATCAGCAACAGCTGAAACGCATTCACTGCCCGGACTTCACTCAGCAGTGATAATCAGTATGACCAGCGATCGCGCCCGGCCTGCTTGGCGCGGTACAACGCCTCATCGGCCTCGGCAATCATCTGCGGCGGCGTCAGCCGCCCGGCCGAGGCGGCAATTCCCAGGCTGACGGTAACCAACCGGCTGACTGCCGATGCGGCATGGGGTAATGCCGCCTGCTCTATCCGGGCCCGAATCCGTTCGGCAACCTGCGCAGCCTGCTCCGCATTAGCGTGCGCCAATACCAGGGTGAATTCTTCCCCGCCGTAGCGGGCAACCAGATCTTCCGGCGTTCTGACCGCCGCTGCCAGCAGCGCGGCGACGTCCGCCAGGCACGCATCCCCCGCCTGATGACCATAGCGATCGTTGTAGTGCTTGAAGTAGTCGACGTCGACCATGATCAGGGCGAACGGTACCTGTACGGCGCACAGGCTGGCGAGATGGGATTCCAACGCCCTTCTGTTGGCCAGCCCCGTCAGCGGGTCCTGCAACGCCAGCGTCTCCAGGCGAGAGATCAGCAGTTGGTTTTCCTGATAGCGTGACCAGGCTTCATCAAACCAGCGCAGCAAGGTCTGACGACCGTAAATCACAATAACGGTGAAGATCAGCCATATCACCGCAAAATGGCCGTTGACGCCATGATTAAGCTGAATGCTGGCCAGCGGCGTGATAAGCCACAGCGGAGTAAGAAACAGCGCGAACCCCGGAGGATAAAAATAGAGTGAGGTCATGCCGGTCAGCATCAGTATGCATACCAACGGCCAGGCGAACGGCAACTGCCAATAAGCCACGAAGCCAAAACAGCTGATAGCCCAGAGCACGCCCAGCAACGG
This sequence comes from Serratia sp. JUb9, assembly GCF_014298095.1. Classification (NCBI taxonomy): domain Bacteria; kingdom Pseudomonadati; phylum Pseudomonadota; class Gammaproteobacteria; order Enterobacterales; family Yersiniaceae; genus Serratia; species Serratia sp. JUb9. The sequence continues at coordinate 2,528,294 of NZ_CP060416.1, forward strand.
CAGCAGCAGTAAGGCCCACAGGCGGACACGGCGACCGTCGCCACCTTTTCCGATGCGGGAAACACCCCACAGAATAAGTGACAGCGTCATTACTGTCGCCATCATGCCATCCATAATAAAGGGGATAACGGCGCCGATATGCAGCGTGGCGTCGAAACCGGGGAACAGCAGATTACGCAATACCACCAGCATGGCGAAGGCGATATTGATGGACGCCAGCCAGGGAAGACTGCTGCATATCGCCTGGTTGACCATATCATCCCGATGCGCCAATACCCCGGGTTGTCGCCGTTTATTCTCTTTTCCCATATCTACGTTCTGCCGCTAGCCAAGGTTATCACGTTCCCCTTCCCTTAACGCCAAGAGCCGGAAGGTCACACGGAGATAATTCTCCATTATTCTCCGCGTATTTTCCTGTTTTAGCTTAGGTAAGACGTTGCGGAACCGCAATGATGGGGCATTCTTTATCAGAAACGCGGGTTACATGCGAGGTAGTGCGGAAACATGCCGGACAGCGCTTCCGGCATGTCAATTTACGCTATGGCGTTACTTGCTCAGTTTTGCCTTGGTGGGCGTGGCGGTAAAACTGACGTCACTACAGCTGAAGAAAGTTTCCCGCGCCGGATCGATACGTTCCCACTGCACATAGAGCAAAGTGTGTTGACCGTTCACCCGATCCTGCGGAATGTCCACCTCGATCTGATAGACCCCGGCATTGTCACCCGGCGGAACAATCACCTCGGTCACCGTCAGCGGTTCCAGTACGCCCCAGCTCAGCGTTTGCGTGGTTGGATCGAACTCTTTTTTGGCGATATAGATATTCCACTTACTGGGTTCGTGGATCTTGGTGGCGTCATAGTACAGCGTTGCTTTGCCGTCTTTGACCGTTACGCTGGAAACCTGCCAATCCTTATGCGGCTGGTCGATACCTTCAAACTTGGCCACCCCGGCGGAGCACAAATGGCCATCGGGCACTTTATCCGCCGGCGAGCTGGTGCCCTCCAGGTTTTGTGAATAGGCCGGCCATTCGACAAACATCTGCCGGCGTTCCCAGACCGGGATGCTGTCCTGTTTAAACAGAAAAGCGGCGCGGCAGGCGGCGTTGGGTATGTTGGAACCGTCATCGGGGTAGTTATAGCCGCCGTCGTTCTCGCAGATAACCTGGCGTGCTTTAGGGATCAACGTGGCTCCGTGTTTTGGGCCAATGTCTTGTTGGGCTTTCTGCCCCGTAGTTTTGGCCTCCTCTGCCTGAGCGGACAACGAGCAGGTAAACGCCAGCAGTGCACATAATGACAAGGTCTTGGTGCGGTTACTCATCGGGTACTTTCCTTATGCGAACGTTCCCGCCTTCAGGGAATGAAGGCGGAGCTTGATACGGCAGGGGTAATAACTGCCCTGCCACCTACAAAAATCCGCATGGTGTTGAAGTCATGAATAACAAGCAAAGTCGGACAAGGAATATGACAGTTTCGTGACGCCAGCTTACTGTAGGCCAGGAGTCAGGAACGCGCAAACTTGCTTCTGTGCACCAATTATTCGCTGAGTAACGGTTGTCGGTTGACGTCAGTGAAAATTCAGAGCTTTCTGTCTGTCGCTCTCCTGGCGTTATGCATATGCTCTTTCCTTGTTTATCCGTGGCTCAATCAATAACTTTTTGCTCTATGCCGGCGCACTTTATATCGTCGAATAAAGCCTTATTATTTATCCCAGAAAAGGTTATCGAAGAAATAAATGTGGTTTATAAATAATCGCTTAGCCTTTGTTGCGGCCGCCCGTCGGGGCGCCTTTTATCACTAAACGATAAAAAACTCGTTACAAGACAATATGTTGCAAAAAAGTAACGGTTCGCCCTCTTGTTAAACCCGGCGCGATTCTGTTATGGCGCATATTTTCGGCCACAAAATCAACAACGTATTGATTCATATAGGGAAAATCTAAACAAAATTAAACAAAATAAATGATTGAGCCACAGGTTAAAAACAAATATATTGGGCGCGCTTTTATGCAGAGCAAATCATTTGTTAATTCAATTATTCAATCAGGCGTTGTCAATAACCCTGGTTGTAGGAGTGATATGATGACGGATAAAGTCCGTATTGATACTTTAGGTGCCGATTCATTTAATGGAAACAACGAAACCTATTTGGCCAGACAGGCTGAATTTGAATCAAACGTTAGGAGTTATCCTCGTAAATTGCCATTAGCGATTGCGAAGGCTCAGGGTGTCTGGCTGACCGATGTTGAAAACAAACAATATCTTGATTGCCTGGCCGGCGCGGGTACGCTGGCGCTGGGCCATAATCATCCTGATGTCCTGCAGAGCATCCAAAATGTCATTACCAGCGGCTTGCCGTTACATACGCTCGATCTGACTACGCCGTTAAAAGACGGCTTCTCTGCCCACCTGCTCTCTCTGCTGCCGGGTCAGGGGAAAGAGTACTGCCTGCAGTTCTGCGGCCCTTCCGGCGCCGACGCGGTGGAAGCCGCGCTGAAACTGGCGAAGAAGCACACCGGCCGCAGCGGCGTGATCAGCTTCTCCGGCGGCTACCACGGCATGACCCACGGCGCGCTGTCGGTCACCGGCAACCTGTCGCCGAAAGAAGCCATCAACGGCATGATGCCGGAAGTGCAGTTCATGCCTTACCCGCATGAATACCGTTGCCCGCTGGGTATCGGCGGCGAAGCCGGCGTCAAGGCGCTGAGCTACTACTTCGAAAACCTGATTAACGACGTTGAAAGCGGCGTGCGTAAGCCAGCGGCAGTGATCCTGGAAGCAGTTCAGGGCGAAGGCGGCGTGAACCCGGCGCCGGTCGAGTGGCTGCAGCGTATCCGTAAGGTGACGCAGGAGCACGGTATTCTGCTGATTATCGACGAAGTGCAGGCCGGCTTTGCCCGTACCGGTAAATTCTTCGCCTTCGAGCACGCCGGCATTGAGCCGGACATCATCGTAATGTCGAAAGCGGTCGGCGGCGGCCTGCCGTTGGCGGTGCTGGGCATCAAGAAGCAGTTCGACGCCTGGGAGCCTGGCCACCACACCGGCACCTTCCGCGGCAACCAGCTGGCGATGGCGACCGGCCTGACCACGCTGAAGTACCTGCAAGAACACAACATTGCCGACAAAGTGGCCGCTCAGGGCGAATGGCTGAAAGGCAAGCTGGCTGAACTGCAGCAGCGTTACCCGGTGATTGGCCACGTACGCGGCCTGGGTCTGATGCTCGGCATCGAGATCGTCAAACCGCACGAAGCGCCGGATCATATGGGCAGCTACCCTGCCGATGGCGAGCTGTCCGCGCTGCTGCAGAAAAAATGCTTTGAAGGCGGCCTGATTCTGGAACGCGGCGGCCGTCACGGCAGCGTGCTGCGTCTGTTGCCTTCCCTGCTGATCAGCAATGAAGAGCTGGGCGTATTCCTGGATAAATTTGAAAACGCTCTGTTGAGCGCGGGCGTTAAGCCTGTCTGAGTGGAGTTGAACGCAATGTCCAAGTCAAACCCGATCCTGGCCGGCTCAGCGCAAAGCATTGAAGCCTACCAGCAGGCGATCGCCCAGAGCAGCGAGGCGGTGGCACAGTGGCTGCAGCAGCCTGAGATGTATCAGGGTAAAACCGTGGCCGAACTGCGCGAACGCATTCAGCTGGACTTCAATCCGCAGGGCCTGGGCAACCAGGCGGCGATTGAACGTGCGGTTGAATACTTCCTGCAGGACAGCCTGGCGGTACACCATCCGCAGTGCGTGGCGCACCTGCACTGCCCGAGCCTGGTGGTCAGCCAGGCCGCCGAGGTACTGATTAACGCCACCAACCAGAGCATGGACTCCTGGGATCAGAGCCCTTCCGCCACCATCATCGAGATGAAGCTGGTCGAATGGCTGCGTGAACGCGTGGGTTACCAGCCTGGCGACGCCGGCGTGTTCACCAGCGGCGGCACCCAGAGCAACCTGATGGGGCTGATGCTGGCGCGCGACGCCTTCTTCGCCCGTCAGGGACACTCGGTGCAGCAGGACGGCCTGATCGGCGATCTGCGTAAAATCAAAGTGTTCTGCTCTGCCAATGCCCACTTCTCGGTGCAGAAGAACATGGCGCTGCTGGGCTTCGGCTATCAGTGCGTGACGCAGGTGAAAACTGACGAGCGCGCGCGGATGGATCTGAACGATCTGGCGGAAAAAGTGGCTCAGGCGCATGCCAACGGCGAACAGATTATGGCGATTGTCGCCACCGCCGGCACCACCGACGCCGGCGCGATCGACCCGCTGCGTGATATCGCACAGATTGCGGCGCAGCACCAGATCTGGCTGCATGTGGATGCCGCCTGGGGCGGCGCGCTGCTGCTGTCCGAGCAGTACCGCCACTATCTGGACGGTATTGAACTGGTGGACTCCATCACCCTGGACTTCCACAAGCAGTTCTTCCAGACCATCAGCTGCGGCGCGTTCCTGCTGAAAGAGGCGCGCCACTATGAGCTGATGCGCTATCAGGCGGCTTACCTGAACTCCGAGTTTGACGAAGCGCAGGGCGTGCCGAACCTGGTGTCCAAATCGCTGCAGACCACCCGCCGTTTTGACGCATTGAAACTGTGGATGGGGCTGGAAGCGCTGGGGCAGCAACAGTACGCCGAGATTATCGATCACGGTATTACCCTGTCGCAGCAGGTGGCGGAATACGTCAACGCGCAGCCGACGCTGGAACTGGTGATGCAGCCGCAGCTGGCCAGCGTACTGTTCCGTTCACGTCCGGCACAGCTGGCGGACGACGCCGCGGTAGCGCTGCTGAATCAGCGTATCGGCGATAACCTGCTGGAATCTGGCCAGGCCAACGTCGGCGTGACCGAATTTAACGGCGTCACCTGCCTGAAGCTGACGCTGCTGAACCCGACGGTAACGCTGGACGACGTCAAGCGCCTGCTGGATCTGGTAGACAGCGCCGCACAGGGGCTGGCAAACGCCTAAGCGCCCTGCCGACAGACAACAAGCCGATAACCTGGGTTATCGGCTTTTTTTATCGCCTTACGGCTCTGCGCCGGCGTTCTGGCCGTTGCGCGCCAGATTTTGCTCCATCTCATCCAGCGCCGCCTGATTATCCAGCCCCCACTGATACATCTGCTCAATCGGCTGCGCCAGCGTGCGCCCCAGCGGGGTCAGCGAATATTCCACCTTCGGTGGCACTACCTGATACACCTTACGCTCAATCAACCCGCGCAGCTCCAGTTCACGCAATGTCTGAAACAGCATCTTCTTGGAAATGCCCTGCAGGCTGCGCTGCAGTTCACCGGTGCGCGCGCCCGGCTGCGGCCAGTGCCACAGCGCATGGAGCACCATGGTGCTCCACTTGACGGCAAACAGCGACATCAGCCGGCGCGGCGCCGAGTCGGCATAAAAATAGACTTTCCCATCGATCCAATCCGGCATCGGAGACTCCTGAACATCATGGTTACCAAATGGTGACTACTATCAATAAAGGAACCTTTTGTCTATAGTCTGCCGCCCTCAACGCAAGTTTGTCCGTACCGCTGCGGACAGATGCCGATAACGAAAGGTGAAACGATGAAAATTAACGCTATCGCGGCCAGCCATGCCGACCGCCCTTTGGCCCCCGCCCAGATTACGCTGCGTGATGTACAGCCGGAAGACGTCAGCATTGAGATCCTGTATTGCGGGGTATGCCATTCCGATCTGCATATGGCGCGCAACGAATGGGGCGTCAGCAACTATCCGCTGGTGCCGGGCCATGAGATTGTCGGCCGGGTGCGGGCCACCGGCGCGGCGGTAACGCGCTTTCAGCCGGGCGATCTGGTGGGCGTCGGCGTGATGGTGGATTCCTGCGGCGACTGCCATTTCTGCCGCCAGCAGGAGGAGCAGTACTGCGAGACGGGTTTTGTGCCAACCTATAACGGCACCGACAGATATACCGGCCGGCTGACGACCGGCGGCTATGCCGAGCAGATCGTGGTAGACCAGCATTTTGTGGTATCGGTGCCGCAGAACCTGCCGCTGCACGCGGTAGCGCCGCTGCTGTGCGCCGGCGTGACCGTCTGGTCGCCGCTGCAGCACCTGAAACTGCAGCCGGGCGATAAGGTCGGCGTGATCGGCCTGGGCGGGCTGGGCCATATGGCGGTGAAGCTGGCCAGCGCACTGGGGGCGGAGGTGACGCTGTTCACCACCTCGCCGGAAAAAGGCGCCGATGCGCGCCGTCTGGGCGCCAGCCAGGTGGTGGTATCCAAGGATGCGCAGCAGATGGCCGCCCAGCAACACAGTCTGGACATTATCCTCGACTGCGTCGCCGCGCCGCATCAGCTTGATCCTTACCTGGCCTGCCTGAAGACCAACGGCCATCTGGTGCTGGTCGGCATTCCGGACAGCCCGCACCCGCCGACGGACGTGACGCCGATGGTGTTCCGTCGCCTGAGCATTACCGGCACCTCGATCGGCAGCATTGCGGAAACGCAGGCGATGCTCGACTTCTGCGGCCAGCACAATATCACCGCCGACGTAGAGCTGATTGATGCCGGCGAGGTAGAAACCGCGTTTAGCCGCATGCTGCAGGGCGACGTGAAATATCGTTTTGTTATCGATATGCAACGCGCCCGCTGGGATCAATAAGCGATACTTTTCAGCCCTCCTTTCTCGGGGGGCATTAATACTTTTCCGGCGGATGAAATATGCGCCATAGCGATTCCTTATCATTCAAGCGCCGCATCATAAAAACTATTCTGCCGTTATTATTGCTGCGTCTTTCTGTTATTAATCTTACAGCCGCTTACGGTAAGCATCATTTCTGTGAACTCCGTCATCATTAATAACCTGCTCGTGTCAGTTTAAATTTATGAGCCATATCACGAAAAATAACTTTGGCTTATTGCCCTATGCGGCGGCACTGGCCGACGGTGTCCCGGATGTGCGGGGAATCTCGCCCGAAACCTACTCGACACCCCATTATAATCAAACACCTATGATAATCCCCGACGTTAACGGTGTTCCTGTGGATCACGTATTTACCAGCGGATTATGCCATTTCTTCAGACAATCATTCCGCCATCTGCGGGCGTGTCCAGCATTCTGTTTGGCTCGCGGCATACCGTTTCACCGGCGGCGTAATAAATAAAAACAATGTGGTCATATTTATTTCCTTAGTGCCTGTTGCGCGGCGTTGATTTAGCGTCTATTGCAATAACAACAGAAAAAAACCAATAATTACGACGCTGAAACAGAAATTATTTATTCACACTTTCTCTTATCTTCAAAGCATCCCATGTGCCTTTCCCCCGGTAATCTTGACGGGGGAGCAGACTAAGCGCCGCGTCTATTCGGCGCTAAGGAGAACGCAGATGAAGTTAGAGGATCCCCGTCTGTTTCGTCATTTCGCCTGGATTAACGGCGAGTGGTGCCACAGTGAGTCCGGCGCTGAATGGCCGGTGTATAACCCGGCCGATAACAGCCTGCTGGGGCATATCCCGCTGCTGGAGCCGGCGCAGATCGAACGGGCAGTGGATGCCGCCGAACAGGCCTTCAGCCGCTGGCGTCAGGTGCGTACCGACCGGCGCGCGGCATTGCTGATGGCCTGGTATCAACAGTTGCTGGCGCACCGCGACGATCTGGCCACCCTGCTGGTGAATGAACAGGGCAAACCGCGCCGCGAGGCCGAAGGCGAAGTGGACTACGCCGCCAGTTTTATCCGCTGGTTTGCCGAAGAGGCGGTGCGGATCAACGGTGAAACGCTCGCCGTACAAATCGACGGCACCCTGCCCGGCACGCTGAAACAGCCGGTGGGCGTCTGCGCATTGATTACTCCCTGGAACTTTCCGCTGGCGATGATCACCCGCAAAGCGGCCGCGGCGCTGGCCGCCGGCTGCAGCGTGCTGGTAAAACCCGCCAATGAAACGCCCTTTTCCGCGCTGGCGCTGGCCGAGCTGGCGGAACGCGCCGGGCTGCCGAACGGCGTGTTTAACGTTATTACCGGCGATCCGCCGGCGGTCTGCGCCCAGCTGTGTGAAGAACCGCGCGTGCGCGCCCTGTCGTTTACCGGCTCCACCCGGGTGGGCAAGCTGTTGCTGGCCCAGTGCGCCGGCAGCGTGAAGCGCGTGTCGCTGGAACTGGGCGGCAACGCGCCGTTCGTGGTGGCGCCGGACGTGGATATCGATGAAGCGGCGACGGCGGCCATCGCCGCCCGCTTCCAGACCAGCGGTCAGGACTGCCTGGCCGCCAACCGCATTATGGTGCATCAGCAGATCCACGACGCGTTTATTGAGGCGTTTACCGCACGGCTGCGCGAACTGAAAGTCGGCCCCGGCGACAGCCCGGACAGCGATATCGGCCCGCTGATCCACCGTGAGGCGGTCGAGAAGGCGCAGACCCTGGTGGATGACGCCTTGTCCCGCGGTGCGCGCCTGATCCACGGCGATCAGCGTCAGGCGCCGGGCGCCAACTACTTTATGCCCACCCTGTTGGCCGGCGTGACGCCGGCGATGCGGGTCTGGCAGGAGGAGAGCTTTGCCCCTATCGCCACCGTCGCCGCCTGGCAGCAGGATGATGAGGCGATCGCTCAGGCCAACGCCACCGAATACGGGCTGGCGGCCTACCTCTGGACCCGCGATCAGCGCCGGGTCTGGCGCTACATCCGCGAGCTGGAGTACGGCATGGTGGCGGTGAACAGCGTCAAAATGACCGGCCCTACCGTGCCCTTCGGCGGCGTCAAACAGTCCGGTCTGGGGCGCGAAGGCGGCCGCACCGGCATCGATGAATATCTAACCACCCGCTACTTCTGCCTTGGCGGTTTGTCAGGCGAACCCACTCTGCCCTCAGTAACAGGAGAATGATCATGGAACAGCGCAACGACTTGATTTCCCGCGACCGTCAGGTGACGTTTCACGCCTCCACCCATCTGCGCGACTATGCGCACGGCGAACTACCGGGCCGGGTGATGACCGGCGGCAGCGGTATTATGGTGCACGATGCCGACGGTAATCAGTTTATCGACGGGTTTGCCGGCCTGTACTGCGTCAATATCGGCTACGGCCGTGAAGAGATGGCCGAAGCCATCTATCGTCAGGCCAAAGAGCTGGCCTACTACCACACCTATGTCGGCCATACCAACGAGCCTCTGGTGGCGCTGTCGGAAAAGATCATCGCCAAAGCCGGGATGAACATGTCCAAAGTCTATTACGGCATGTCCGGCTCCGACGCCAACGAAACCCAGATCAAACTGGTGCGTTACTACAACAACATTCTCGGTCGGCCGCAGAAGAAGAAAATCATCTCACGCCTGCGCGGCTACCACGGTTCCAGCATCGCCGCCGGATCCCTGACCGGGCTGGCGTCGTTCCACGACCATTTCGACCTGCCGATTGACGGCATATTGCACACCGACGCCCCCTACTACTACCAACGGGCGCCGGAGCTGGCGGGCGTCAGCGAACTGGCGTTCTCGCAGCACTGCGCCGAGCGGCTGGAGGCAATGATCCTGGCGGCAGGGCCGGACAGCGTGGCGGCGTTCATCGGCGAACCGGTACTGGGCACCGGCGGTATCGTGCCGCCGCCGGAGGGCTACTGGCCGGCGATACAGGCGGTGCTGGATAAGTACGACGTCCTGCTGATTGCCGATGAAGTGGTCTGCGGCTTCGGCCGTACCGGCAGTGAGTTCGGCTCTCATACCTACGGTATGCGCCCGGATCTGATCACCATCGCCAAAGGGCTGACCAGCGCCTATCAACCGCTGTCCGGCGTGATCGTCAGCGACAAGGTGTGGCGCGTGCTGGAGCAAGGAACCGGCGAATACGGCCCGATCGGTCACGGCTGGACCTATTCCGGCCACCCGCTGGGGGCGGCGGCGGCGCTGGCGAATCTGCAGATTATCGAGCGGGAAAACCTGGTGCAGAACGCCGCCGACACCGGCGCGTACTTCCAGCAGCGCCTGCACGACAGTTTTGCCGATCATCCGCTGGTCGGTGAGGTGCGCGGCGTCGGGCTGATGGCGGCAATTGAATTCTCCGGCGACAAAACCCGCTGCCGGCCGTTCGATCCGGCGCTGAAAGTGGGGCCGCGCGTGTCGGCGGCGGCGCTGGACAACGGACTGATCGCCCGCGCCATGCCGCAGGGGGATATCCTCGGCTTTGCGCCGCCGCTGGTGATCAACCGCGCCGAGGTGGATGAACTGGTCGACCGCGCCCTGCGGGCGGTGAACCGCGTGGCCGATGAGCTTGGCTCCGCCGGCCAGCTACGCTGACAGAAGGAACAACGATGAATCCTGAACTTCCCGGCGGCGTTACGCTGGCTGATGTCTGGCAGGCGCGCCGGCGCATCCGCGCTCAGGCGGATAACACGCCGCTGCGCTATTCGCCGTACCTGTCGCAGCGCTATGACGCCAAGGTCTGGCTCAAGCTGGAAAATCTGCAGCCTACCGGCGCGTTTAAACTGCGCGGCGCCAGCAACATGATCGCCGCCCTGCTGGAGCAATACGGGCCGCAGCGGCTGCAGGCCGGCGTGATTACCGCCTCCACCGGCAACCACGGCCGGGCGGTGGCCTGGGCCGCCCGGGAACTGGGCATTCCGGCTACCGTCTGCCTCTCCTCGCTGGTGCCGGCCAATAAGGTAGCGGCCATTGAGGCATTGGGCGCCGAGGTCTGCCGCTGCGGCGACAGCCAGGATGAGGCGTTTGAGACGGTGGATGAACGGGTGGCGAGCCGCGGCCAGGTGGCGATTCCGCCCTTCGACCACCCGCTGATTATCGCCGGTCAGGGCACGCTGGCGCTGGAGATCCTCGAGGCGCGGCCGCAGCTCGATATGGTGTTCGCGGGCCTGTCCGGCGGCGGGCTGCTGGGCGGCATCGGTCTGGTGATGAAGCAGCTGAGTCCGCGCACCGAGGTGGTCGGCGTCAGCCTCAGCGACGGGGCCGCCATGTGGCACAGCCTGCAGGCGGGGAAACCGGTCAGCGTGCCGGAGACGCCAAGCCTGGCCGACTCGCTGGGTGGCGGTATCGGGCTTGATAACCGCCACACCCTGGCGCTGGTACGCGCGACGATGGACAGCCACTATCAGGTGCCGGAGACGGCCATCGCCCGGGCGATGGTCACCCTGCTGGAGCAGGAGAAGATGTTGCTGGAAGGGGCCGCGGCCGTCGGGCTGGCGGCGATAGAGCACCACCGGATCCCGATCGCAGGCAAGGAGGTGGCGTTGGTGCTGAGCGGCAACAACGTCGCGCTGGAAACCTTCGATCGGGCCAGACAGGAGCAGGCACAGGATGCAGATCTATAACCGACAGCAGATTAGCGCCGCGGTGCGGCTGGATGCCGCCGCGCTGGCGGCGGTTGAGGCAGGATTCCGCGCCCTCGGCTCGGGCAACGTGGTGCAGCCGCCGATCCTTTCGATGGCGCTGCCGGAGGTCAACGGCGAAGTGGACGTCAAAACCGCCTGGATCCGCGGCAGCGACAGTTTCGCCATCAAAATCAGCCCCGGATTTTTTGATAATCCCCGGCGCGGGTTGCCCAGCCTTAACGGGCTGATGGTGGTGCTGAGCGCCGAAACCGGCGTCCCACGGGCGCTGCTGCTGGATGAGGGCTACCTCACCGCCGTGCGTACCGCGCTGGCCGGGCTGCTGGCGGCCAAATATCTTGCCCGGCCGGAGAGCCGGCGCATCACGCTGATTGGCGCCGGCGAACAAGCGCGGCTGCAGCTGGCCGCCCTGCGTCTGCTGTTTCCGGTCGAACAGGTATCAATCTGGGCGCGGCGCACGGAGGCGGCGCAGCGGTTGGCCCGGGAACTGTCGGATGCCGGGCTACAGGCGACGGGATACCCGGAGAGCGGCGCCGCCTGCGCCGGGGCGGACATTATCGTCACCACCACACCATCCCGCGAGCCGCTGCTGTTTGCCGAGCACCTGCCTCCCGGCGTACACGTCACCGCCATGGGATCCGACAGCCCGGACAAGCGGGAGATTGATATCAGCGCCCTGCTGCATGCCGACCACGTCGTCTGCGATCTGCGCAGCCAGAGCGAGCACAACGGCGAGCTGAAAGCGTTTAACGGGCAGACGCCGCCCTTCACGGTGTACGAACTGGGCGCATTAGTTGCCGGCGGCACGCCGCTGCGCCTTACGCCGCAAGACATCACCCTGTGCTGCCTGAGCGGCACCGGGGTGCAGGACAGCGCCATCGCCGCCTTTGCGCTGGCGCAGTTGGAGCAGTCGCAGTAACCCCGCGCCCTGGGTACAGGGTAAACAGGCCGGCGTTTCCCCGCCGGTCAGGGCTTCCACGCTTGCGATGAGTGATAAAACAGCATGTTGACGAAAACTTTGCCCTTCACACGCGAAGAGTACGACCAGCGGATCGCCAAAACCCGCGCCGCCATGGTGCAGCAAGGCATCGAGCTGTTGGTGGTCAGCGACCCTTCCAATATGGCCTGGCTGACCGGTTACGACGGTTGGTCTTTTTACGTGCATCAGTGCGTGCTGCTGGGGCTGGAAGATGAACCGGTGTGGTTCGGCCGCCAGCAGGACAGCAACGGCGCGCTGCGCACCTGCTGGATGGCCGACGAGCGGATTATCGGTTACCCGGAGCGGCTGGTGCAGAATCCGGACGAACATCCGATGCGCGCCCTGGCCCAGGAAGTGCTGCCGCTGTTCGGCTGGAGTCAGGCGCGCATCGGCGTGGAAATGGATAACTACTACTTCTCCGCCCTGGCCTTTCTGAACCTGCAGCTGAACTGCCCGCAGCAGGAATTTATCGACGCCACCGCCTTGGTGAACTGGTGCCGGGCGGTCAAGTCGCCGCGCGAGCTGGCGTATATGCGTATCGCCGCGCGCATCGTCGGCAGGATGCATGAGCGCATTTACCAGATGGTGGAACCGGGTCTGCCGAAAAACATGTTGGTGGCGGAGATCCAGCGCTGCGCCATCGAAGGCTGGGTGGACGACGACGGCGTGCGTTTCGGCGGCGATTACGCCGCGATCGTACCGCTGTTGCCGGGCGGCGCCGACGCGGCCGCGCCGCATCTCACCTGGGATGACCGGCCGTTCCGCCGCGGGGAAGGCACCTTCTTTGAGATCGCCGGCTGCTACCGTCACTACCACGCGCCGCTGTCGCGCACCATTTTCCTCGGCGACGTGCCGGATCACTTCCGGCGCGGTGAAGAGGCGCTGCTGTCCGGCATTGAGCTGGGGCTGGCCGCCGCCCGTCCGGGCAACACCTGCGGCGATGTCGCCCGGGCGCTGGAAGGCGCCATGCGTCGTGCCGGCATCGATCGCGGCGGCGCACGCTGCGGCTACCCCATCGGCATCAGCTACCCGCCGGACTGGGGCGAACGCACCATGAGCCTGCGCGCCAGCGACGAAACGCCGCTGCAGCCGGGCATGACTTTCCACTTTATGCCCGGTCTGTGGATGGATGACTGGGGGCTGGAGATCACCGAAAGCATCGTTATCACCGCACAGGGCGCCGACGTCCTGTGCGACTACCCACGACGTCTGTTCGTCAAATAAGGAGCCAACAGCATGAGTCATGAAAAGCCCAGCCCCGTGTATGCCGGGGTGGATTTCGGCCAGCCCGGCGTGCAGCACGGCTTCCTGAAGCTGCCCTGGTCCCACGACAACTCCGCCTGGGGCGCGGTGATGATCCCGGTGACGGTGATCAACGGCGCGCCGGGGCCGACGGCGCTGCTGACCGCCGGCAACCACGGCGATGAGTACGAGGGCATTATCGCCCTGCTGAAACTGGCCAACACGCTGCAGGCCGACGAGGTTCAAGGGCGGGTAATCATCATTCCGATGATGAACGCGCCGGCGGTACAGGCCGGTAAACGCACGTCTCCCATCGACGGCGGCAATCTCAACCGCAGCTTTCCCGGCGCGCCGGACGGCAGCGTCACCGCGCAGATTGCCGACTATTTTACCCGGGTGCTGGTGCCGATGTGCGACGTGGCGCTGGATCTGCACTCCGGCGGCCGCACGCTGGAAATCATGCCCTTCGCCGCGCTGCACGCGCTGGATGACGAGCGTCAGCAGGCCGATAACCTGGCCGCCGCGCAGGCCTTCGGCGCGCCGCTGACCGTGATGATGTATGAGCTGGACGCCAGCCAGCTGTACGACACGGTGGTGGAGAGCCAGGGTAAGGGATTTGTCACCACCGAGCTGGGCGGCGGCGGCACCACCACGCCGCAGCGCCAGCAGTTGGCGGAACGCGGCGTGCGCAACTTTCTGGCCCATCACGGCGTGCTGGCGGAGACGCCGCAGCCCTGGGAGGGAGAAACGCAGCTGCTTGATATGCCGGATGCATCCTGCTATGTACAAAGCGAGCACTGCGGCATTCTGGAATTTCTCTGCCCACTGGGCCAGCGCGTAAACGCGGGTGAACTGTTGGCCCGCGTTTATGACCCTTCCCGCAGCGGCCAGCCGCCGGTGGAGTACCGGGCGTTGCGCGACGGCATTGTGCTGGCGCGGCGCTTTCCGGCACAGGTTGCGATGGGGGACACGCTGGCCGTTATTGCCCGGGAGATCGTATCGCCATAGCGATTAACGGCCCCGGCGCGCCGGTCGCCATTAAGGATGTAATTACCGTATGAAACTCGATCGCTATGACCTGAAGATCCTCGACATTCTGAGTAAAGACGGCCGCATTACCAAGTCGCGGCTGGCGGAGTCGATAAACCTGTCCGTCAGCCCCTGCTGGGAGCGGGTAAAACGCCTGGAGCAGGCCGGACTGATCGAAGGATATTACGCCAGGCTCAACGCCCGGGTGCTGATGAAGCGCCTGCCGATTTGGGTATCGATCGAGCTTAAACAACATAACGCAGAGAGCTTTGCCCGTTTTGAAAAACGCGTGCTCAATACGCCAGAACTGACCGAATGTGTGGCAGTGGGCGGCGGCGTGGATTACTGGGCCAAATTCGAAACGCTGTCTATCGACGAGTATCAGCGTCTGATTGACAGCTGGCTGGATTCCGACCTGGGCATCGAACGCTATTTTACCTATATCGTCACCAAAAACGTAAAGTCCGTCGCGGCGCTGCAAAGCCTGCGCCGTGAAGGCGACATAGAGGTATAAACGCAGGGAATATGGGTAATGCCGTGGGCGGCGCTTCGTTCCCGCCGCCCCGCTCTCCAGATTAATCATGGAGAAAAATAATGAATAGCAACACATCACCTGCATCACAACATCATGCTGACGCCGTCCCCGATGTCACCATCATCGACAAATCCCTGGTGAAACGCGCCGTGGCGGCGGCCTCACTGGGCAATGCCATGGAGTGGTTCGACTTCGGCATCTACGGCTATCTGGCCGTGACCCTGGGGATGGTCTTCTTTCCGGAGATCAGCCCCGGGGCCCAACTGCTCTCCACCTATGCCGCCTTTGCCGTCGCCTTTCTGATCCGCCCGCTCGGCGGCATGTTTTTCGGCCCGCTCGGCGACCGTATCGGCCGCAAACGGGTGCTGGCGCTGACCATGATCATGATGGCGCTCGGCACCTTCGCCATCGGCCTGATCCCGAGCTACGCCAGCATCGGCCTGTGGGCGCCGGCGCTGCTGATCGTGGCGCGCGGCGTACAGGGGTTTTCCACCGGCGGCGAATACGGCGGCGCCGCCACCTTTATTGCCGAATATGCGCCGGACAGAAAGCGCGGCCGGCTGGGCAGCTGGCTGGAGGTAGGCACCCTGCTGGGGCTGATCTTCTCCGCCGCGCTGGTCACCGCCATGACCCTGCTGCTGGGCAATGAAGCGATGCGTGAATGGGGCTGGCGGGTGCCGTTTCTGATCGGCGGCCCGCTGGGGCTGATCGGCGTCTGGCTGCGTCTGCGGTTGGAAGAGACCCCGGCCTTCGCCAAACATATGGAAAACAGCGCGCCGCCGCCGGGGCTGCGCCAGCAGTGGCGAGAGATTGTCACCCATCACCTGCGCGCCTTCCTGCTGTGCATCGGCATGGTGTTTATCCTCAATCTTGCCGACTATATGCTGCTGACCTGGATGCCCGGCTATCTGAACGTGGTGCTGGGGCTGAGTGAGCTGGAGGGGCTGACCATCGTGGTGGCGGCCATGCTGTGTATGATGGTGGTGCTGCCGTTTATGGGCGCGCTGTCCGACAAGATCGGCCGCAAGCCGCTGTGGACCCTCGGCTGCGTCGGTTTTCTGCTACTGACGCTGCCCTGCTTTTACGCGCTGGGCAGCAAAAACCTGGCGCTGACCTTTATCGGCATGCTGGTGATGGGGCTGCTGCTGACCTGCTTTCTCAGCACCGTGGCCTCTACGCTGCCGGCGCTGTTCCCCACCGCGGTGCGCTATGGCGGGCTGGCGATCGCCTATAACCTCTCCACGTCGCTGTTCGGCGGCACCGCGCCGCTGCTCAGCGCCTGGCTGGTCAACGTCACCGACAACCCGCTGGCGCCCGCCGGCTATCTGATGTTCGGCGCGTTGGTGGGGCTGATTGCGGTGCGGATGAGTAAAGAGAGCGCCTGTCAGCCGCTGGAAGGCTCGCCGCCGGCGATTGAGTCGCGGGCCGAGATTATGGATCACCTGTATCGGCACCAGCGCCGCAAGCGTCTGCGCCTCAGCGCCCTGTCCAGCGACGGCTGAGGATGAAAAACGCCGTCCGGCTGATGTTGCCGGACGGCGCAGGCAAGATAACGGGTCTGGCCGTCGCGCCAGACCCGGGTTAACGCGTTATTGCGCGGCGCTGATGCGCCAGACGCTGTCGCCGGCGTCATCGGCAATCACCACGCCGCCCTGCTTATCCATCGCCAGGCCGACCGGCAGGCCGCGCACCTGCTTCTGGTCGTCGGTCAGGAATCCGGTCACCACCGGCTGCGGCTTGCCGACCGGCTTGCCGTTTTCAAACTTCACCCACACCACCCGGTAGCCGTTGAGCGGCGTGCGGTTCCAACTGCCGTGCTCGCTGATAAACGCCCCGCCGCGGTACTGCGGCATATTGTCGCCGGTGTAGAACAGCAGCCCCAGCGGCGCGACGTGTGAGCTGAGCGCATAATCGGGCTTGATCGCCTTTTCCACCAGATCCGGCCGCGGCGGCTGTACGCGGCTGTCCACATGCTGGCCGAAATAGCTGTACGGCCAGCCGTAGAAGCCGTTCTCCTGCACCGAGGTCATATAGTCCGGCACCAGATCGGAACCGATTTCATCACGTTCGTTGACGATCGCCCACAGCTTGCCGCTTTGCGGCTCCCACTGCAGCCCGGTCGGGTTGCGCAGACCGCCGGCATAAATACGGCTGGCGCCGCTGTCGGCATCCACTTCCAGCACCGCCGCGCGGCGATACTCCGCGCCGATGCCGTTTTCCGTGATATTGCTGTTGGAGCCGACCCCGACATACAGCTTGCTGCCGTCCGGGCTGGCGAGCAGCGCTTTGGTCCAGTGGTGATTGAGCGGGCCGCCCGGCAGTTCGGTCACTTCAACCCCCGGCTCGCGGATCTCGGTTTGCCCCTCCTGGTAAGGGAATTTCACCAGGCTGTCGGCATTGGCCACCCACAGCGTGTTGCCGATCAGCTGAATGCCGAACGGCGAGCGCAGATTTTCGATAAAGGTATGTTTCTGCCACTGGCCGTCAACGTTACGCAGCAGCGTAATGCGGTTGCCGCCCGCGCCGCCCTTGCCGGAAGATTTCTGCACGATGCCCATAATCAGCTGCTTCGGCCGCGTGGTGGGCTTGGCCGGCCCGTTGGATTCGGCCACCAGAATATCGTTATTCGGCAGCACGTAAACCTGGCGCGGGTGCATCAGACCCTCGGCGATTTTTTCAATTTTCAGCCCTTCGGCCACCTTGGGCATCTCGCCCTGTTTCCAGGCGGTGCCTTCCGGCACCTGCATCGGCGGCATCAGGAAGTTTTTCGCCTGCGGCAGCTCCGGGTCTGGGCCTATCTGCTTTTGCGGATCCAGCTGTGAGCCGTTGTCGCACCCCGCCAGCAGGGCGCTGAGGACGGCGGCGGTCAGGACGGTATTGAGTTTTTTCATGGTCGGCTTCTCCTTAAGCGGCACGTTGACGTAACGCAAATTGCACATTGCCCAGCAGCAGCAGGATCACCACCAGGGTCGAGAGCGTGACGCCCAACGGCACCACCGCGTAGGCGTCGCGGCTGTGAATAAAGGCGTTGACGATTGCCAGCAGGATGGCCAGCAGGTTCAACCAGAAGTGCAGTTTCGCCCCGCTCTCACGCGCGCTGCCGCTGAACCAGACCTGCACCAGATTAATCAGCCGTGGAATAATGGCGATCACCAGCCCGATGGCGATCAGCCAGCTGGCGGCGTGGGTCCACATCAGTACAAAAGTTTTCAGGTAAATAATGTCAAAGACCCAGGCGGCAACAAAGAATCCGAGCGGAATCGGGTTCAGCAGTTCATACAGCGCCACGGCAAGCGTCGATTTTCCCGAGGTATTATGGTGGATAGTCATTTCCGTCTCCTAAACGCATCCAAAGGTATGCGCAGCCGCCAACATGCGACCGCGCCTGTAATAGATTAGTAAAGATGATGGAACGTGCGGGCGCGCAGGACGAAAAAACGCGAAAAAAAACAACGAAAAAATCAGGGGTAATCAAATTTAGAATCATCCTGCCCCCGATATATTGTGGCAATAAAATTAAGGGTATATTTCACCGGCGCGTGAATAGCCATAAATAACGTACGATATTTGATGATTAATAAACCATGCGCTATCGCTCTGTGACGGGTGACGCATTAATTGTTCATCGGCCGCGCTTCCCGCCTCAGACCGCATGATTACTGGGCTGAGGCGCTCTCCGGCCGGTGTTGCGGCGGTGAAAAAACGTGCGTCTTACCATTAAAGCTCTACCATATCTGTGAAATAAGTCTCATACTTGCGCAGCTTTATTGATTCCAGGGTCAATAAAGCGACCGGCCGAACGCTATTTTCGGCCCGGTGAAACAAAAAAACAGAATGCTTTTTGAGATTTGGCTTATTCTCAAAATGAAGCTTTTTTAATTCACGGTGGTTAATTCTATGGAAAAAAAACACCCCTCATCCATCCTGATCCTATTAACAGCACTATTCGCTGCGTTAAGCGGCGTATATCTGTTAGTCGGCGGGATATGGTTGACCAAACTTGGCGGCTCGTTCTATTACATCGTCGCCGGTCTGGTAATGTTAATAACCGCATGGCTGCTGTATCGTCGTCGTGCTACTGCCTTACTGCTGTACGCCCTGTTCCTGTTGGGCACGGTGATCTGGGCGCTGTGGGAAGTCGGCCCTGATTTCTGGGCGCTGACGCCGCGTCTCGACGTCACCTTCTTCTTCGGTCTGTGGATGGTGCTGCCGTTCATTTACCGCAAACTGGTTGCCGGCGGTAAACTGGCCTACGGCGCGCTGAGCGCAGTGCTGGTGCTGACCGTGGTGGTGCTGGTCTATGCGGTGTTCAACGACCCGCAGGAGATCCACGGCACGCTGGACCCGGCGCAGACGCAGGCGGTGGTCGACCAGGCCGCGCAGGCTGACGGCGCTGACTGGCCGGCCTACGGCCGTACTCAGGAAGGTACCCGCTACTCGCCGCTGAAGCAGATCAACGACAAAAACGTCTCTCAGCTGAAAGAAGCCTGGACCTTCCGCACCGGCGATCTGAAAACCGAGAACGACCCGGGTGAGATCACCAACGAAGTGACGCCGATTAAAATCCGCGACACGCTGTATCTGTGCACCGCGCACCAGAAACTGTTCGCGCTGGACGCCGCTACCGGTAAACAGAAGTGGCAGTTCGATCCGCAGCTCAAATACAACTCGACCTTCCAGCACATCACCTGCCGCGGCGTTTCTTATCATGAAACACCGGCTGCGGCGCAGGCCGATGCCAATCATACGCCGGCTGCCCAGTGCGCCCGCCGTATTATCATGCCGGTGAACGACGGTCGTCTGTTTGCGTTGGATGCGGAAACCGGCAAACGCTGCCCGGACTTTGCCAACAACGGCGAGCTGAACCTGCAGAGCAATATGCCGTATGCGTCGCCGGGCCGTTATGAGCCGACTTCGCCGCCGGTGGTCACCGATAAAGTGATCATCATCGCCGGTGCGGTCACCGATAACTACTCCAACCGCGAGCCTTCCGGGGTAATCCGCGGCTTTGACGTCAACAGCGGCAAACTGCTGTGGGCCTTCGATCCGGGCAGCGCCGATCCGAACAAGATCCCTGCCGACGAACACCACTTCGTGCCGAACTCGCCGAACTCCTGGGCGCCGGCAGCCTATGACGCCAAACTGGATCTGGTTTACCTGCCGATGGGCGTTCCTACCCCGGATATCTGGGGCGGCGACCGTACGCCGGAAATGGAGCGTTACTCCAGCAGCCTGGTGGCTCTGCATGCCAGTACCGGTAAACTGGCCTGGTCTTATCAGACCGTGCACCACGACCTGTGGGACATGGATATCCCTGCCCAGCCGACGCTGGCGGATATCACTGATAAAGACGGCAAGAAAGTACCGGTCATTTACGTACCGACCAAAACCGGCAACATCTTCGTGCTGAACCGCGCCACCGGCAAACTGGTGGTGCCTGCACCGGAGCGTCCGGTACCGCAGGGCCCGGCGAAAGGCGACCGTCTGTCACCGACGCAGCCGTTCTCCGAGCTGACCTTCCGTCCGGAAGAGAAACTGACCGGTGCGGACACCTGGGGTGCGACCATCTACGATCAGCTGGTCTGCCGCGTGATGTTCCACAGCCTGCGCTATGAAGGCACCTTCACCCCGCCGTCCGAGCAAGGCACGCTGGTGTTCCCGGGCAACCTGGGGATGTTTGAATGGGGCGGCCTGTCGGTGGATACCGACCGTCAGGTGGCGATCGCCAACCCGATGGCGCTGCCGTTTGTCTCCAAGTTGATTCCGCGCGGTCCGGGCAACCCGATCGAACCGGATGAAAATGACAAAGGCGGCACCGGCTCCGAGTCCGGCATTCAGCCGCAGTACGGCGTACCGTACGGCGTGACTCTGAACCCGTTCCTGTCGCCACTGGGCTTCCCGTGCAAACAGCCTGCCTGGGGTTACATTTCTGCGGTCGATCTGAAAACCAACAAGATCGTGTGGAAAAAACGTATCGGCACCGTGCGCGACAGCTCGCCGGTTCCACTGCCGTTTAAAATGGGTATGCCAATGCTGGGCGGTCCTGTGACCACCGCGGGTAATATCTTCTTTATCGGCGCTACCGCAGATAACTACCTGCGTGCGTTTAACGTCAGCAACGGCGATAAACTGTGGGAAGCGCGTCTGCCGGCCGGCGGCCAGGCAACGCCAATGACCTATCAGGTCAACGGTAAGCAGTACGTGGTGATCGCCGCAGGCGGCCACGGCTCGTTCGGCACCAAAATGGGCGACTACATTGTGGCCTATGCCCTGCCAGACGGCACCGAAAGCAAGTAATCTGACGCGCTAACGCGTGTGAGTACAGCAGATGGCCGCCCTTCGGGGCGGCCATTTTTTTGTGATAGCTTAGGCAGGGAAAGTGGGGAGACGGTCAGTCATTTCAACCCGCCATGAACGTTATCGTTATAGGACGCTCTCTGCGCCCTTTTCTTTACCTATCTGAACCTGCGGTTACCTATCCAGACGATCGGCAGAGAGAGCGCCGCAGACGCTATGAGAGTCACATCTGCAAGCAGGTTTGTCATTCCCTCCGCATCGTGGATATCAAGCAGGCTCGCCAGTGAGCGGAACAGACTATCCGGCATAATAGCCCCCAGAATAAACATCAAGACGATAGCCAGCACCACAAAGGCTATCAGGCTCAAGAGAATGCGTTTCATATCACTCTGACCTCACCGTAGGCGTAAAGGTTTGAGCCGGGGATTTTGAACTTTGGAGAGTTGAGGATACGCCAGCGGAGCACATTGAATTCACGCTGATTGAACAGAGTGATGCAGCCCTCAGAAATCTTACGCGGCCCCGCTGGATGCAACCGGAATCCACCACGCATAACGCCCTGTGTGAACGTCACATCATCTGTCTTTCCATCGTCCCGGAACCGGCCAAACCATAGACTTATTGCTGGTCATTCCTGCCCTCATACCATGACATTCGATGAAGAACAGTAGAGGGCACTCTTCGGCATCAGTCTTTTTTGGGAGTAAACTTGTCGATCACGATAAGCAACAGGACGCCAACAACAACAATCCCTAACGGGGCTATAATCTTCATGTTGCCGGGTTCCTCGTAGAAGTACGCAAAACTAAGAAGTGCAGCACCTCCCATCACGGAACCCACCAGACCGAAAAGTAAACGCATGAGGAAAATCATATTCTCACCCTTTAAAATCTAGGTTTCGTACAGACTCCTGCAACTGAGCCGGGCTGTTTTGATACGTTTGGATGAGCTTGGTAATTTTACCGATCGGCTTTTCAAACATAAAGTACAGCATATCAAAGTCTTTGATGTAGAGCTTGCGATACAGGGCGGGGTTAGTCAACGCCAGTTCACGGGATGCATTAGCTGCATTGGCTAGCAAGCCTTGCGTTAATATCAAACCTACCCCAGCGGTAAGGGTTGTACGGATCGTGAGCTTGAAGAATGCACTCATCATTACCCCTTCACAAAGTTGTTGCGCAAGGTAGGTGACAATTAAGTTTTGCATAACCCAGCTACTCTCCGCTTCCGTCTGTTTTTGCGTTACAGCACTATGCAGCCATCGCAGAACCGGTTCAGGAACTTTATCAATTACATCATCTAATATGATTCTGGCTATGTCGTATATCTGATTGCGGTTCTTGGCTATCTTAATCATACCGCGAGCAAAACGGGCATCCTCTGCCAGATTACGGCGCTGATAGTAGCTACGTCCATCACTCAGGTTTAGATCCTGCAACGTGCGTTCTAACCCTAAATATGCATCACGTGGAATACTGGCAATACCTAATGCAATAGCTTTCCCTGCATCCATAACATCCATTTATAACTCTCCCTATCAGTAAGTTTCCTGATGTTAATGTGGGTAGAGGGACGTATCAATAGGAGCTATCTGGCAGGAAGATTATTTGTGCGAGGTGTACAACTTTTGATAGTAAAAAATGGGGAAAACAGGTGTCACACAGGCACTGCTTTAACTCGTCACAAAAAAATCAAGAAATTGCGTCCTTCGGGGCGGCCATTTTTTAGCGACTTGCCGCACAAACCACCGTTCGGCAAGGTCGGCGGTTGCCCTGTCCCGGCAGATCGGGGAACATAGACGCCTACCTGCCGACAGAGCGAAACCACCATGACGACCCCAGCGCCCCACGCCGTATTTGACGGCCATAACGACCTGCTGCTCAAACTGTGGCTTGACCACCCCGACGATCCGGCCGGCGCCTTTTACCATCAGGTGGCGGGCGGCCATCTCGATTTTCCGCGTATGCGGCGCGGCGGTTTCGCCGGCGGGCTGTTTGCGGTATTTATCCCGCCGGTGGCGTATGTCGCCCAGCAGCGCGGGCAGTCTGAAGCGCAGGTGCAGGACTATTTCGATCCGCTGACCATCGTCGAGCAGCAGATCGCTATTATGTATCAGCTGGAGCAGGCGGCGCCGGAACGGCTGCGCATCTGCCGTACGGCCGACGATATCCGCCAGTGCCGGGCCGACGGACGGATCGCCGCGGTGCTGCATATTGAGGGCGCCGGCGCGCTGGACGCCGATCTGTCGCAGCTGGATCATTTCTATCAACTGGGCGTACGCAGCATCGGCCCGTTCTGGAATGTGCCCAACGCGTTTGGTGAAGGGATACGCGGCGCGTTTCCCGGCTCTCCGGACAGCGGCCCCGGCCTGACCGCCGCCGGCAAAGCGCTGATTGCCGCCTGCAACCGGCGCCGCATCATGATCGACGTCTCGCATATGAACGAAAAGGCTTTCTGGGACACCGCCGCGCTCAGCAACGCGCCGTTGGTGGCGACCCACTCCAACGCCCATGCGCTCTGCCCGCAGCCGCGTAACCTCACCGACGCGCAGCTGGAGGCCATCGCGCACAGCGGCGGTATGGTCGGCGTCAACTTCGGCACCGCATTTTTGCGCGCCGACGGCAAACGAGACAGCGCCAATACCGATTTGACCGAAATTGTTAAACATATTGAGTTTCTAATCGCTAAACTTGGTGAAGACCACGTTGGATTCGGTTCGGATTTTGACGGTGTGAATGTGCCGCAGCCGCTGGGAGACGTCAGCGGGCTGCCGACGCTGATTCAGACGCTGTCGCTGGCGGGTTTTGACCAACCGCTGCTGGACAAGCTCTGTTGGGGCAACTGGATAAAAACGCTTGATGTCAACTGGCGCGCGTAGCCAAAAACTTTTACCCTTTAAAGGTTGCGAAGTTCATCACATTTATTCAACATCGCAGCGGCCGAATGTAAACGGTTTTCTAAATGGGCGCTTTTTGCCCGCGACTATAAAATAGGAGTACGACATATGACCACCTGGACTAAACCTGAATTCGTCGACCTGCGCCTGGGCCTGGAAGTGACGCTGTACATTTCCAACCGTTAATTGCCCGTCATGCCCGCCCTGTGCGGGCATCTCTTTGGTTTTCCCTTATCTGGTCCACACATGCAGATTAAAGTTCTCGGCTCTGCGGCAGGCGGCGGTTTCCCTCAGTGGAACTGCAACTGCAAGAATTGTCAGGGCGTGCGTAACAACACCATCAAGGCGTCGCGCCGTACCCAGTCCTCCATCGCCATCAGCGACGACGGTAAAAACTGGGTGCTGTGCAACGTCTCCCCCGATATCTGCCATCAACTGCTGGCTTCGCCTGAATTGAATAACCCCGACGTGTTGCGCGGTACCGGCATCGGTTCGATTATCCTGACCGACAGCCAGATCGATCACAGCGCGGGTTTACTCAATTTACGTGAAGGCTGCCCGCATCACGTCTGGTGCACCCGTGAAGTGCACGACGATCTCAGCAACGGCTTCCCGCTGTTCACCATGCTGTCGCACTGGAACGGCGGGCTGATCCACCACCCGGTTGAACCGCTGGAGAGCTTCCAGACGGCGGTCTGCCCGACCATCCGCTTTACCGCCATCCCGCTGCTGAGCAATGCACCGCCCTATTCGCAGTATCGCCACCGTCCGCTGCCGGGGCATAACGTCGCCCTGTTTATCGAAGATACCGCACGCGGCAGCAACCTGCTGTACGCGCCGGGGCTGGGCGAGCCGGACGATGCCCTGCTGCCGTGGCTGCAGCGCGCCGACTGCCTGCTGATTGACGGCACGCTGTGGCGCGACAATGAGCTGGCGGACACCGGCGTCGGCCGCAACACCGGCAAAGACATGGGCCACCTGGCGCTGGCCGAGGAACAGGGCCTGGCGGCGCTGCTGGCTTCGCTGCCGGCAAAACGCAAAATCCTGATCCATATTAATAATACCAATCCGATCCTGGACGAAGATTCCGCCGAGCGTCGCAGCCTGACGCAGGCCGGCATCGAAGTGAGCTGGGACGGTATGAACATCGACCTGTAGGTTAACGCCATGACACAGCAACATCCCCTTTCCCCGGCCGAATTTGAAGCGGCGCTGCGGGCGAAAGGCGCGTATTACCATATTCATCATCCGTACCATATCGCCATGCACAACGGCGAGGCGACGCGCGAGCAGATCCAGGGCTGGGTCGCCAACCGTTTCTATTACCAGACCAGCATCCCGATCAAGGACGCGGCGATTATGGCCAACTGCCCGCAGCCGGACGTGCGCCGCAAGTGGGTGCAGCGTATTCTCGACCACGACGGCTACGGCGGCGGCGAAGGCGGTATCGAAGCCTGGCTGCGGCTGGGCGAAGCGGTGGGCCTGCAGCGCGAGACTCTGCTGTCTGAAGAGCTGGTGCTGCCGGGCGTGCGCTTCGCCGTCGACGCCTATGTCAATTTCGCCCGCCGCGCCTGCTGGCAGGAAGCGGCCTGCAGCTCGCTGACCGAACTGTTCGCACCGCAGATCCATCAGGCGCGCCTTGACACCTGGCCGCAGCACTATCAGTGGATTGAGGCCGAAGGCTATGACTACTTCCGCAGCCGCCTCGGCCAGGCCAACCGCGACGTAGAGCACGGCCTGGCGCTGGCGCTGGAGTACTGCGACAGCGTAGAGAAGCAGCAGCGTATGCTGGAGATCCTGCAGTTTAAACTGGATATTCTGTGGAGCATGCTGGACGCCATGACCATGGCCTATACCCTGAACCGAGCGCCGTACCACACCGTGACCGATGCGCGGGCGTGGCATACCCAGAGGCTGGTGTAATGACCCTGAATCCAGAACAAACCCCGATGTTCCGCCGCGGCTACCGCCTGCAGTGGGAAGAGGTGCAGCAGAGCCATGTGATTCTGTACCCTGAGGGCATGGCCAAACTGAACGACAGCGCCGCCGCCATTTTGCAACTGGTGGACGGCAAATCGACGCTGCAAGGCATCATAGACCAGCTGAACGCGCGCTTTCCCGGCGCCGACGGGCTGGCGCAGGACGTGCTGGAGTTTTTCCAGAGCGCCTACGAGCAAAAATGGGTAATTTTCCGTGACTGAGAATGCTGTAAAACCGTCGGTTAACCCGCCGCTGTGGCTGCTGGCGGAGCTGACCTACCGCTGCCCGCTGCAATGTCCCTACTGCTCCAACCCGCTCGACTTCGCCGCGCAGGAGCAGGAGCTGACCACCGAACAGTGGATTGAGGTGTTCCGGCAGGCGCGGGCGATGGGCAGCGTGCAACTGGGCTTTTCCGGCGGCGAGCCGCTGGTGCGCAAAGATTTGCCGGAGCTGATTGCCGCCGCGCGCGATCTGGGATTCTATACCAACCTGATCACCTCCGGCATCGGGCTGACGGAGAAAAAGCTGCAGACTTTCGCCGACGCCGGTCTGGACCATATCCAGATCAGCTTCCAGGCCAGCGATGAAACGCTGAACGCGGCGCTGGCCGGTAACCCGAAAGCCTTCCAGCAAAAGCTGGCGATGGCAAAAGCGGTCAAGGCGCTGGGCTACCCGATGGTGCTGAACTTTGTGCTGCACCGGCATAACATCGACCAGATCGACCGTATTATCGAGCTGGCGATTCAGCTGGAGGCCGACGACGTGGAGCTGGCGACCTGTCAGTTTTACGGCTGGGCGCAATTGAACCGCGAAGGCCTGCTGCCGACCCGCGAGCAGATTGCCGATGCAGAACAGGTGGTGCAGCGCTATCGTGAAAAAATGGCCGACAGCGGTAACCTGGCCAACCTGCTGTTCGTCACGCCGGACTACTACGAAGAACGGCCGAAAGGCTGCATGGGCGGCTGGGGCGCGATTTTCCTCAGCGTGACGCCGGAAGGCATGGCGTTACCCTGTCACAGCGCCCGTCAGCTGCCGGTGAAATTCCCGTCGGTGCTGGAGCACAGCCTGGAGCACATCTGGTACGAATCATTCGGCTTTAACCGCTATCGCGGCTATGACTGGATGCCGGAGCCATGCCGCTCCTGCCCGGAAAAAGAGCAGGATTACGGCGGCTGCCGCTGCCAGGCGTTTATGCTGACCGGCGATGCCAGCAATGCTGACCCGGTGTGTTCGAAATCAGCGCACCACGGCACCATCCTGGCGGCACGCGAGGCGGCGAACCAGACGCAGATCGGCATCGATCAGCTGCGCTTCCGCAACCGCGCCAACTCCCAGCTGATCTTCAAAGGTCAGGCCTAACCATGCCCCAGCCCCCGGTTACGCTGCGGCTCGCGAGCGGCCTGCAGCTGAAACTGCTGGCCGATGCGGCTGCCCCGCGCGCGGCGGCGTTGATGCAGATTGACGCCGGCAGCCACCACGAACCGTCGGCCTGGCCGGGGCTGGCGCATCTGTTGGAACATATGCTGTTTCGCGGCAGTCGCACCTTTGACGACGATCAACGCCTGATGAACTGGGTGCCCGCCCACGGCGGCCGCCTCAACGCCACCACCCGCGAAACGCAAACCCACTTCTTTTTTGAAATCGACGGCGAACGCTTCGCCGACGGTTTGGCGCGGCTGATCGACATGCTGGCCGCCCCGCTGCTGGCCCTGCCGGCGCTGGCGCAGGAGGTTGAGGTGATCGAGGCCGAATACCGTCTGTTGTGCAAAGACGCGGATACGCTGTGCGAGGCCGCGCAGCAGCAGGCGTTTGACGGCATCGCCGCCATGCGACGCTTCACCATCGGCAACCGTCAGGCGTTTGGCGAGGATATGCCGGCGTTACGCGCCGCCCTGTGCGATTTCCATCGTCGCCATTACCACGCTGCCAACATGACGCTATGGCTGCAGGCGCCGCTGCCGCTCGACACTTTGCGACAGCTGGCCGAGCGGCTGACGGCGACGCTCCCTGGCGGCGATGTGGTCCTACAGGCGGAACCGCCGCGGCTGATCCCGCAAGCCGATCGCCGGCTGTGTCTGCCGGGACTGCCGCAGCTACGCTTAACCTTTGCGCTTAACCAGCCGGACGCCGCCGCCCGTGACGGACTGCGCCTGCTGGATGCGCTGCTGCAGGACGAAGCGCCCGGCAGCCTGATGGCGCTGCTGCGCCGTGAAGCCTGCTGCGACGGCGTCCGGCTGCAGCATACGCCCTGCGCCGAAGGACGCGCGCTGCTGACGTTTATCTTTAGCGTCAACCGGGGCAGCGCGGCGGAAGCCGCAAGGATTGAAAGCGCCCTGCTGAACTGGCTGCGGCAGCTGCCGTCGCTCAGCGCAGCACAGCGCGAGCACTACATGCGGCGTGGCAATCAGGACTTTATGCGCTTGCCGCCGCTGGATCAGCTGCGGGCGCGGGCGTTCGGCCTGCCGCCGGCGACTGAAGATGCACTGTGGACGGCCTGCCTGGCCGCACTGACGGCGGGCAATCTGCGTCGTCTGCTGGTGACCCCGGAGGGAACGGCAACGCCGCGCATACTGCAAGGGTTACCGCTGGCGCTGGCCCCCTTTGTCGCCACCCACAGCGCGCGCATTGCGCCGCGCTATCGCTTTTATCCGCACAGCGACGCCCCGCCGCCGCCGTTGATGCTGCCCGCTGAACGGGCACCGCTGACATGGCATTCTGACGGCGATCATCCGCCGGTATTGCTGCTGCGCCCCGCGCCGGCAACGCCGCTGGCGTCGGCGCAGGCCAGTTTACTGACCTCGGCGCTACGCACGCTGGCGGCAGAAACGGCGCATCAGGGCGGCTATCTCGGCGTGACGCAGAGCCACGGCGTCTGGACGCTGCAGCTGTCCGGCGACGCCCCGCTGCTGGGCCGGGCGCTCAGCCAGATCAATCAGCGTCTGACTTCCCTTGACGATGCTCTTAAACAGGAGGCGGCGCGCAGCTGGCAGCGTACGCAGCTGCGCGCTCAGGGCGATATCGCCGTGCGCCGTCTGGCAGCGCAATTACCGGAGGTTCTGACGTCGCCGGGCGACGCGGTGTGCTGGCAGGCGACGCTGTTTGCCGGCGATGCGGCGCTGCATCAGCAGCTCAGTCAGCTGTTGTCCGCTTTCCCGGCACCGATTATCGCCGTGCAGGATGCCGCAATGATCACCGACGCACGGCCGGTGATACTCAGCGACGAAGATGACGATCGGACCCTGCTGCTGTTTTGCCCGCTGTCGGATAGCTCGCCGGCGGCGCGACTGGCGCTGCGGCTGCTGGCGCAGCTGTATGCGCCCCGCTTCTTCCAGCGGCTGCGGGTCGAGCTGAATATCGGCTATGTGGCGCACTGCGCCTATCACCGCTGCGCCGATCGCGACGGCATGCTGTTTGCCCTGCAGTCGCCGCACTGCAGCCTTGCGCAGTTGCAGCGCTATACCCACGAGTTTTTACAGCAGATGCGGCAGGAATTAGCCGTGCTGAACGATACGGCGCTGCAGCAGGCGAAACAGACGCTGGCCCAGAGCCTGCAACTCTCCGCCGGCGACTATTTGCAGCACACGCGCGAAAGTCTGTTGGAACAGCGGCCAGACGCCGCCGCGCTGGCGGCGCTGGATTTGCCGGCGCTGCTTGACGGGCAGCGCCGGTTGTTCCCTTCGATCTAAATCTTCACATTAATCCTTTTTATACAACACATATCTGTAACGACAAAAACGAATCAAATGGTACAATAAAGCCTTCTTAACGGTTTAATTGCCCCGCCATGCGCCGCGTTCGTGGCGCAATACCGGCTAACGATTACACTTTGTTAACACACAACGATAAGTAACATGATTCGGGAGAGTCACTGATATGTCTGATACAAATGCCCGACCGGGCATGAAAATATGGTGCGCGCTATTGGGGATCGTCCTCGCCGCCACCGGGCTGTTTTTCGCCATTGCCGGCGGCAAACTGGTCTCGCTGGGCGGCAGTTGGTACTTTCTGATCGCCGGCGTGGTGACGCTGCTGGCGGCCATCCAGCTGTTCCGCCGCCGCTCGTCGGCGGTGGTGCTGTTCCTGCTGGTGTTTATCGGCACCCTGATCTGGTCGGTGATTGACGCCGGCTTCGACTTCTGGCCGCTGGTGTCGCGCCTGATGGTGCCGACCGGCCTGATGCTGCTGGCGTTTCTCACCTGGCCGGCATTGCGCAAGGCGGAAGGTAAAGCGCCGCTGGGCAAACTCTCCTACCTGCTGTCGGCGCTGCTGGCCGTCGGCATGGTCGTGACCTTTGTGCAGATGTTCCAGCCGCACCCGACCGTTGCCTTCAGCGGCGAGCCGCTGCCATTGGTGCCGGTGGATAAAGCCAAACAGCAAAAAGACTGGGACAACTACGGCAACACGCCGGGCGGCGACCGTTTTGTGGCGCTGGACCAGATCACCCGCGATAACGTTAAAGATCTGAAAGTGGCCTGGACCTTCCACACCGGCGATACCCCGCTGAGCCCGGACGGCAACGGTGCGGAAGATCAGCAGACGCCGCTGCAGGTTGGCAACCGCATTTTCCTCTGTACCCCGCACAACAACGTGATTGCGGTTGACGCAGACAGCGGTAAAGAGATTTGGAAGCGTGAAATCAACGCCAAATCTCAGGTCTGGAACCGCTGCCGCGGTCTGGCCTATTTCGACGTTAACAAGCCGATCCCGCAGCCAAGCGTTCCCGGCTCCACCCCTGCCGCGCCGGTTGCGCTGGCGGCCGGCGATACCTGCCAGCGTCGTATTCTGATGAACACCATCGATGCGCGTCTGGTGGCGATTAACGCCGATAACGGCGAGTTCTGCCACAACTTCGGCCAGAACGGCATCGTCGATCTGAAAGCCGGCCTCGGCGACGCCGCCGATCCGAAATATCAGCTGACCTCCGCGCCGACGCTGGCCGGCACCACCGTGGTGGTGGGCGGCCGCGTGGCGGATAACGTTCAGACCGATATGCCGGGCGGCGTGCTGCGTGGCTTTAACGTGATCACCGGCGAGATGCGCTGGGCGTTCGACCCGGGCAACGACGATCCGAACGCGGCGTTGAAACCGGGCCAGAACTATGTGCGCAGCACCCCGAACTCCTGGGCGCCGATGTCCTATGACCCGGCGATGAACACCGTGTTCCTGCCGATGGGCAGCTCGTCGGTGGACCTGTGGGGCGCCAACCGCACCAAGCTGGACCACAAATACGGCGCGTCCATCCTGGCGCTGGACGCCACCACCGGTAAAGAGAAATGGGTCTACCAGACCGTGCATAACGATCTGTGGGACTTCGATATCCCGATGCAGCCAAGCCTGATCGACTTCCCGATGAAGGACGGCAGCACCAAACCGGCGCTGGTGTTTGGCGCGAAAACCGGTCAGATCTTCGTGCTGGATCGCCATACCGGCAAGCCGCTGACCGAAGTGAAAGAACTGCCGGTTAAAACCCGCAACATTCCGAACGAGCAGTATTCCGCCACCCAGCCGTTCTCGGTCGGTATGCCGCAGATTGGCGCACAGAAGCTCAGCGAATCGGATATGTGGGGCGCCACGCCGTTCGACCAGCTGATGTGCCGCATCAGCTTTAAATCGATGCGTTATGACGGCCTGTTCACCGCACCGGATACCGACGTATCCCTCAGCTTCCCTGGCTCGCTCGGCGGCATGAACTGGGGCGGCCTGTCAGTTGACCCGAACAACCACTATATCTTCGCCAACGATATGCGTCTGGGCCTGTGGGTGCAGATGATTCCGCAGAAACAGGAAGACGCCAATGCGCCTGCCAGCACCGGCGGTGAATCGGTGAATGCCGGGATGGGCGCGGTGCCGCTGAAAGGCACGCCATATGCGGTGAACAAAAACCGCTTTATGTCGCCGCTGGGCATTCCGTGCCAGAAGCCGCCGTTCGGCACCCTGTCCGCCATCGATCTGAAGACCCAGAAAGTGGTCTGGCAGGTACCGGCCGGCACCGTGCAGGACACCGGCCCGTTCGGCATCAAGATGCGTGCGCAGATGCCGGTCGGCATGCCGACGCTGGGCGGTACGCTGGCCACTCAGGGCGGCCTGGTGTTTATCGCCGGTACGCAGGACTACTACCTGCGCGCCTTTGACTCGTCAACCGGCAAAGAGGTATGGAAAGCGCGTCTGCCGGTCGGCAGCGGCGGCACCCCGATGAGCTATATTTCACCGGAAACCGGCAAGCAGTACATCCTGATCTCCGCCGGCGGCGCACGTCAGTCACCGGACCGCGGCGACTACGTGATTGCCTACGCGCTGGATAAATAATTCCGCCCCGTAAGATGAGATAGCCCGCTTGGTAATCAAGCGGGCTTTTTTGTGCCTTCTGCCTGTGCCGTTAACCAACGGTCAGCACAATTTTGCCGATATGTTTACCGCTGTCCATTTCCTGATGGGCGCGCGCCACATCGTCTAATGGCCAGGTCTGGTAGATCAGCGGCGGGCGGCACTGGCCGCTTTCCAGCAGCGGCCAGACGTGCTGCTGCAGCTCACGGGCAATCTGCGCTTTTTCCTCTTTGCTGCGTGCGCGCATGGTGGAGCCTGTCACCCGCGCACGCTTCAGCACCAGCTTCATCAGGTTGGCCTTTTCCGCCTCGTTGCCGCCGAGGAAGCCGATAATAATCAGCTGGCCGTCCTTTTTCAGTACCTCAATATTCTGGTTAAAGTAACTGCCGCCCATAATATCCAGCACCGCATCAACGCCTGCGCCATCGGTGTGCTTCTCAATCGCCGCAACAAAGTCATCGCGGCGGTAGTTGATGCCGATGCCGCCCAGTTCGGCGATGGCGGCGCATTTCTCATCGCTGCCGGCGGTGGCGTAGGCGGTAATGCCCAGCGCCCGGCACAGCATCAGCGCGGAGGTGCCGATGCCGCTAGTGCCGCCGTGAATCAGTACGCTGTCGCCCGGCTTCACCCGCTGGTCGGCCAGCAGGTTGGCCCAGACGGTAAAGAAGGTTTCCGGCAGCGCCGCCGCCTGCTCCATGCTAAACCCCTGCGGTATCGGCAGCAGTTGGGTTTCCGGCACCACGCAGTATTCGGCATAGCCGCCGCCGTCGGTCAGCGCGCAGACGCGTTCGCCAAGGGCGAAACGCGTCGCCCCTTCCCCGTATGCCACGATCTCGCCGGCAATCTCTAGCCCGGGAACCGGCGTGACGCCGGCAGGCATCGGGTATATTCCCTGCCGCTGCATAATATCAGGGCGATTAATCCCCGCCGCCCGGACGCGGATCAACACTTCACCGGCGCCGGGGCGCGGCAGCTCGGCGCTGACTACCTGTAACACCTCGGGGCCGCCGGGTTCGCGGATAATGATTTGCTTCATACTGGTCGGCAGCGTCGTGCCGTTCGCTTCAACTGACATCTGTGTATCCCGTTTTACGTTAACTCTGTTACCATTTAGCTTAAACTTGGTACACGCAAGCCACAAATGCCAGTTTTAGAATTCATTGTTGCAATATTGGAACGTAAAGATGCAGAACCTGGATGATATGTATTACTTTGCCCGCGTGGTCGAACACGGTGGCTTCAGCGCCGCCGGGCGCGCATTGGGCATTCCCAAATCACGGTTAAGCAGACGTATCAATGCGCTGGAAGAGCGGCTGGAGATCAAACTGATTAACCGCTCCACCCGGCAGTTTTCCGTCACCGAACTGGGGCACGCCTACTACCGCCACTGTATGGAGTTGACTGCGGCGGCGGAGGCTGCGCAGGCCATCGTGCACCAGAGCCAGACCGAACCGAAAGGCGGCATCCGCATCGCCTGCCCGACGGCGTTGCTGAACTTCCTGGTGACCGGCATGCTGGCGCGCTATATGAAACGCTATCCGAACGTCGAGATTTATCTGGAGAGCACCAATCGCCAGGTGGATATTCTGCGGGAGGGTTTTGACCTGGCGCTGCGTATCGACGTGCCGCCGCTGCCTGACAGCGGGTTGGCGAGCA
Organism: Serratia sp. JUb9; assembly: GCF_014298095.1. Taxonomy (NCBI): domain Bacteria; kingdom Pseudomonadati; phylum Pseudomonadota; class Gammaproteobacteria; order Enterobacterales; family Yersiniaceae; genus Serratia; species Serratia sp. JUb9. The sequence goes on from NZ_CP060416.1 coordinate 2,562,489, forward strand.
AACGGCTGTCGCCCTGCACCTATCAGCTGGTCGCCAGCCCGCAGCTGCTGGAAACATACGGTACGATCGGCGATCCGGCGGCGCTCGACCGCTATCCCAGCCTGTCGGTCTCCACCGCCTATCAGTCGCACGAATGGCAACTGCACGGCCCCGACGGCGCGGAACGTCGTATCCGCCACAGCCCTAATCTGGTGACCGACGATATGATCACCCTGCGCCGGGCGGCGCTGGAAGGCCGCGGCGTGGTGCAACTGCCGACCTTTGTGGTGTACAAGGATCTCAAACGCGGCAAACTGAGCACGGTGCTGCCGGCCTGGCAGCCGAAGCCGGCGGAGGTAAACGCCCTGTTTCCGTCGCGGCGCGGTCTGATGCCCGCCATCCGTAGCCTGCTGGATGCGCTGACGGAAGAGTTCGCCCATATTGACGTGGCCGCGCTGTACGCCCGTTACCAGCAAAGCGGCGACGGCGACGCCTGTATTCTGATGGATGAATCCTGACGCCGTGTGCATTGCCAGGCAGCAACGCTAGCCGATAACCAGGATACCTAAGCGCTCCATCAGCTGCGACGCCTGATAGCTGTCCAGTTTGACCCCTTGCAGATCAACGTTGCGCACGTCCAGCTCGCCCAGTTCCGAATTGGTCAGGTCGCAGTGGGTAAAATCGGCGGCGCGCCAGTCGAACGAAGCAAACTCGCCGCCGGAAAGGTCGGAGCCGCTGAAATTTGCCCCCAGAATCTGAGCGCCGTTCCAGCGGTTTTCCCACAGTTCGCACTTCTCCAGCACCACTTTTGAAAAGTTGGCGTAACTCAGGTTGCTCTTGGTGATGTAGGCGCTGCAAAACCAGCTGCGTGAGGTGATCATGTTCATAAAGCTGGCGCCGCGAAAGTCTGCGCCCTGCGCTCGGCATTCACGGATTTCAATGCCTAACGCGCTGACGTTTCTGAAGTCCGTCATGGATAAATCACAGCTTTTGAAGCTGGCGTCCTTCAGCTGCGCCCGGCTGAAGCGGCACCCTAACCGGCTGTCGCGGTCGTAGAACGTGCAGCCGATAAACTCGCTGCCGGTCAGGTCCGCCCCCGAAAAATCACAGTTGTGAAAGGTCGCATTTTCAACTTTTGCACCGGTAAAGCGGTTGCGGTCAATCTTTTCGCCATCCAGGGTCAGCGTCATAGCAAATACCTGTTTATCCATACATGAGTTGCGTATTGTAGCCCCCTTTTTGCCGCCGGGTAAACTGGTTAATAGCGCCCGGCCTGTGCTATTATTCGCCACGTTTCCTTTTCCCATCTCACCCTGAGGCATTGATGCTGGAGCATGTAATCATCTGATAATTGGTTTCCCATTTCTCTGAAAACGGGACTGATTATCACCACGCTAAAACTTTTTACGCTGACACCCGGTGTCGGTTCGTTTTTGCATATGATGATTACAGGTAATTAACAGCATGAATATCTCCCGTCAGGAACAGCGGACGCTCCACGTCCTCGCCAAAGGCGGACGCATCGTCCACACCCGGGCCGCCTCCGGCCGCGTAATCGCAGTGGAATGTTACAGTCGTGAAGGACTGCTGTTGAGCGACTGCACGCTTACGGTATTCAAAAAACTGCGGACGAAGAGACTGATTAAGTCAGTCAATGGCCAGCCGTACCGCATCAATACCACCGGCTTGGCGCACGTCCGCGCACAGCTCGACAACCGTTAAAACCCCATTGCCTACCGGCGCGATCGGCTCCGCCGGTAGGCTTATTGACGTGACAGCAATATCTATCAGGTAACGATATGAACATAACCATTAGTTTAGAAACTCCGCAGGATATCCCCCAGGTGCAGCAGGTGATTGCTGATGCTTTCGGCTCCCACGAAGAAGCGGCATTGGTGAATCAGCTGCGCCAGGACCCGGGCTGGCTTCCAGCGCTGTCGCTGGTTGCCAAAGACCGCCATGGTACGGTTATCGGCCACGTTGTCTGCACCCGCGCCAGCGTCAGTGCCCATCCGGCGGTAACGTTGGCGCCGCTGTCGGTGCATCCGGCACATCAGGGTTCCGGCGTCGGCAGCGCACTCATGCTGGCCTGCATTGAGGCGGCGCGCGCCGCCGGCGAGAAAATCATCACCGTTCTTGGGCATCCGCAGTATTACCCGCGTTTTGGCTTTATACCGGCGGCCGGCTGTGGGGTGACCTGCCGCCTCAATAACGGCCCTGACGACGCCAAAATGGTGATGTCACTGGATGGCGCGCCGATTCCGCCCGGCGAAATGGGATTTTGCCGCCCGATGACCGAGGCCATTCAGGCCTATCAGCCGGCGGCGGATAACCCGTCGGCAGCGCGTTAAGCCCTCCTCCCGCAGCGCCTGATAATAAGGCGCTGTTTTTTCGGTCGATATAGGCGAACCAGTATTGAAACGGCACGGAGATTAGGTAGTATCCGCTGTGCGAATTATGCACAGCGGCATAGTGAACAAGGACAGGAAGGATTCTTAGGGATGAGCAAACGTTCAGATATACTCGACGGAAAATACGCTGCGACTGAAAAATATGGTCTGGTTTATACAGAAGTACTCGGTTGGATTGATCTAGGCCATGCGCAAGGAACTGATATTCATGCTTTGCTGAATAAGCTAGCCCGTGGAGAATTATCCGGACATAAATACTATGATGTGACTTATTCTCAAGGCATGAGAGACCCATTTAACTTAATCCGCTCGGGTAAAATGATAACGTGGCGTATCAGACGTGGCCGCCCTTTTTGGGAGCAAAAAAGCATCGCGTTGGCGATGATGATGACACTGGCGCGAAAGTTTGAGGCTTTCCAGGGCACATTCCCTATCAACTTTGTGACTGACAGCGGATACAGCGGTGAAGATCTGGTTTCTGATTTGCTCGGTTTTTATCGCGCCGTGTCGATTCAGAACCCTTTTCCTATGCTGCGCCCGGTCAGCAAGGTGGAAGCGCTAAGACGCTGGGATCATTACGGAAAAATTGGCGCATGGAAAAACGAAGAATTTAAACCGCTATTGTTTCCCGACCCGAAAAAATTTCCTTATGCCAGACCACGTAAAGGCATGCTACCGCCGTGATAAAACGTTTTTCGTTATAGGTACAGGTAACGGCAGGATGAAACTATGAAGACGTTTAGAATACTGACAATCGTGCTCGTTGCCATCGGCGCTATGTTCGCCTTCGCCTGGCCCTATATAAAAATGGAATTTGCCGGTAGCGCATACTATACCCAGCAAGATAGTCGGGAATATGCGTTCTACACGCCTGAACTGCTGAAAAACATGCCGCGTATCGCGGAGCACTATAGCTTTGAGTTTGGTAACGTCAGCGGGCCGGAGGCGCAGGTCTTTACCGTTAGATTCGACAACGCAACGGATACAAGCAAAATTCGCAGTTACCTAGCGTCTGCGGGCTATCAACCACAGTCTCGATGCGACGTTGAAGCAGAGTGCTGGCGCACTCCGCAGTCCAAAGATGTTGTGACCTTAATTAAATATACTTCGCCAAATAGCGTTGTGGTTCAAATCTACCGCAGTCCGCATACCGAGTAAGCCTGATGGGTTTCCCCTCATTCATTTTGAACAATGGCGGCAAGCGCTTTTTCAGGGTGTCGATCGGCATAACGGTTATGGGTATGGTTTTATTTTTCGCCTGGCCGTATATAAAAATGGAGTTTGCCAGCAGCGCATATATACCCAGAAAGAGCGGCTGAACGGTCATCGCCAGCCAGCAGGCCAAATCCAAACGTAGCAATGTGATCAGCACTGCCCCTTGGCGTCGGGAAGAGATACACTGGTGAAAACAACAAGATTAAGGGAATGAAAATGCGCCAGAGAGTCATCGTGTGCCCGGTGATACAAAACAACGGCGAGTATCTGCTGGCTAAAATGGCCGCCGATCGCGGGGTTTTCCCGGGACAATGGGCTTTGCCCGGCGGCGGAATGGAACCCGGCGAAACCATGGAAACCGCGCTAAGGCGCGAAATCATGGAAGAATTAGGCGAAAAACTCTGCATCACTGATGTTAAACCATGGGCGTTTCGTGATGATATCCGGACCAAAACCTATCCGGATGGAACCACCGAAGAAATTTACATGATTTATCTGATATTTGACTGTGTGAGCACCAACAGGAAGATTACGTTTAACGAGGAGTTTCAGGACGTTATCTGGGTGCCGGCCGAAGCGCTGAAAAGCATGGATTTGAATGAAGCGACCCGGTTCACGTTTGCCCAGAAGGGGCTCATTTAGCGCGCCAGCCCTGACCTTCACGGCTTAAGGGCAAAAAGGCCGGCAGCGCTATCACGCCAACAGGCAAACCCGCGCCTCGTAAGGGCGCAAAGTATGTGACACCGTAACATCAGGATAATTCCCCAAGCTTGTCCATAAAGCTACGCGGATAAATCTGGTACACCACCGCCTCTTTCCACCACCGTTGTTTCATGCCTGCTCCTTCGGTTAGTGCGCCTGCTCGGAGGGAAGCTGGCGCGGGAACGCCCGGCCGTAATGATCAAACAGATAGCAGCACTCCACCGGCAGCCGCACGCCGACGGTCTCGCCCGCCGTAATCGGCGAACGCTGCGGGTTGCGCAGCACCCAGGGCTCGCCGGCGTTGCCATTGTCCAGGTAAAGGTAGGTCTCGTTGCCCATATGTTCGACAAACATCACCTCGCCCTGATATTCACACTCCTCTAGCCGGCCGCCGCGGATATGCTCCGGGCGGATGCCGAGGTTGACGCTTTGCCCTTCCGCCGCCTGCGGCGTCGCCACAGGCAGCACCAGCTGCTTGCCGTTATCCAGCTCCACCACGCTCTGCCGTTCGCCGGCGCGCTTGAGCACCGCCGGGATCAGGTTCATTTTCGGCGAACCGATAAACTGCGCGACAAACTCATTGGCGGGATGATCATACAACTCCAGCGGCGTGCCGACCTGCTCGATATGCCCTTTGTTCAGCACCACGATGCGGTCGGCCAGCGTCATCGCCTCCACCTGATCGTGGGTGACGTAAATAATGGTGGCGCCGAGGCGCTTATGCAGCGCGGCCACCTCCATCCGCATCTGTACGCGCAGCGAGGCGTCCAGGTTGGACAGCGGCTCGTCAAACAGAAACAGTTTGGGTTCGCGCACGATGGCGCGGCCGATCGCCACCCGCTGGCGCTGGCCGCCGGACAGGTCTTTCGGCTTGCGGTCGAGCAACTGCTCCAGCTGCAGCACGCGCGCGCTGTCGCGCACCCGGCGGTCAATTTCGCTTTTGCCGACCTTCGCCAGCTCCAGCGCAAAGGCCATATTCTGATACACCGTCATATGCGGATAGAGCGCGTAAGACTGGAAAACCATGCCGATGCCGCGTTCCGCCGGCGAGTCGTCGTTAACGTAGTTACCGTCGATATACATGCCGCCGCCGCTGATCGCCTCCAGCCCGGCGATCATCCGCAGCAGGGTCGATTTGCCGCAGCCGGACGGGCCGACGATCACCACGAATTCGCCGCTGTTGATCTGCAGATCCAGCGATTTAATCACCTCGGCGTGGCTGCCGTAGCGTTTTTGCAGTTTTTCCAGCGTAAGTTGCGCCATAAGGGTCTCCTGTTCGCGACGTCGATGGCGGCGGAGCGACGTGCGCCCCGCCGCAGCGGCTTATTTCAGATAGTCCAGCCACGGGCTCTGGCGGGCGATCATCAGATCCACCAGCTCCGGGATGGCGCGGCACTTATCGTTCACCGAATCCACCAGCAGCGCCTGGATCACCAGATCGCGCGAACCGTTGATCACCGCCTCGGCGGTCAGGTCGTGCACCGCAATCTGGTTGCTGAGCAGCCCGCCGATACCGGCCGGCATCTCCACCTTAATGCCGTGAATGCCCTTCTTGTCGACGATCGCCGGCACCTCCACCGCGATAAACGCCGGCAGCTGTTTGATAAAGCCGCGATTGGGAATATTTACCGCCGCCTCTTCATAACCGGCGTCGGTCAGCATGCCTTCCATAATCGGCACCACGCGCTCTTTCAGCTTCAGTTCAATGCGCGGTTCGACGTGGCCGAGATAGTTGCGGTAGAAGGTGTAGAAATCGAGAATGCCACGGTGATCGCTCACCTCGTAGGCCCAGCGGATATACTCGCCGAAGTGGCTGTCGCCGGTGATCGGCAGGTGGTGGAACTTCTCCAGCACCTCTTTGAACAGCGTGCGGTCCGCCCACGGATAGAGGCTGTCTTTGCCGCCGAGCGCGTCGCGTTCGGTGCTGCCTTCCGTCTCCACCAGTTTGCCGTGCTGGCGGGTGTAGGCCAGAATATCGCTGTAGCCCGGCAGGCGCTCAAAATAGCCCGGCGCCTTGGCGCGCACGTCCGGATAGGCGTCGCGGCCGCTGTCTTTGTAGCTGGCCTCCAGCAGTACGCTGAAGTGGTTCAGGCCGGCAGCGCGCAGCTGCAGGTTGCTGAACGGCGTGCCGAGCATTTCCGGCAGATAGCGCTCCAGCGAGGCGATTTCGTGGCACATGCCGACAAAATTCAGTTCGGGGAACTTACGCTGCACCGTGGTGCAGATGCGGCTCATAGGGTTGGAGTAGTTAAACACCCAGGCATCCGGGCAGATGTCGGCAACGTCGGCACAGATATCGAGGATCGGCGGGATAATGCGCAGCGAATGGAACAGCCCGCCCGGCCCGCCGTTTTCACCGTAAACCTGCTGGATGCCGTACTGCTGCGGGATCTGCCAGTCCTGATCCCACAGGGCGAAGCGGTCGCCGACTTCGATGGAGATAATCACGAACTCGGCGCCCTGCAGCGCGCTTTTGCGGTCGGTGGTGGCGCTGACGCTGAACGGCAGATCCTGCGCCGCCAGGAAGTCGCGCGCGGTCTTTTCAGTTACCGCCAGCGAGGCGGGGTTGATGTCGTGCAGCACAATCTCACTGCCGTACAGCGTCTTGCTCTGGAAGATATCCCCCAGCGTACCGAAGCCGAACTGTGCGCTGCCGGCACCTACCAATACGATTTTTGTCGCCATTGCTTTTTCCTCTTACCTCAGGGTTAGTCGATATATCAGCCTTTTACGGCACCGTTCGTTAAGCCGCTGACGATGCGACGCTGGAAGATCAGCACCAGCACCACGATCGGCAGCGTGACAATCACCGAGGCGGCCATAATCGCCCCCCACGGCAGTTCAAACTGCGAGGCGCCCTGCAGCATGCCGATAGCCACCGGCACGGTGCGTTTGCCGCTGGAAATGACAAACGTCAGCGCGAACATAAATTCATTCCAGGCGCCGATAAACGCCAGCAGCCCGGTGGTCACCAGCGACGGCCCCATAATCGGCGCGAAAATGCGGCTGATAATGGTCCAGGTGCCGGCGCCGTCGACGATCGCCGCCTCCTCCAGCTCCAGCGGGATGGATTTCATAAAGGTGGTCAGCACCCAGACGGTGAACGGCAGCGAAAAGGTGGCGTAGGACAGTACCAGCGCCCCCAGCGAGTCATACAGTCCGAGAAAACGCACCAGCTCAAACATGCCTGACAGCACCGCCACCTGCGGAAACATCGACACGCATAAAATGGTGAACAGCAGATATTTGCGCCCGCGGAACGAGATACGCGCCAGCGCGAACGCCGCGGTGATCGACACCAGCAGGCACAGCCCCACCGTGACGCCGGCCACCAGTATCGAATTCAACAGGCTGCGGGCGATGCCGTTCTCCATCAGCGCGGTGACATAGTTGCCCCAGTGCCAGGCGTCCGGCAGATAGGCGACGCGGAACAGATCCTGCCCGCCGCGCAGCGAGGTAATCAGCGCATAGTAGAAAGGAAACAGGCAGATCACGCTGGCCAGCGCCGCACCGGCGTAGATCATCGCGCGATGGCCGAACTGCTGTTGTTGCCGCGTCAGTTTCATGCGCGTTTCTCCTTATCGTTCAGGCGGGACAGCGTCAGGAAGCAGGCGGCGATGCCGGCCACCATCATAAAGACCAGTACCGAAGCGGCCGAACCGGCGCCCATCTCCTGGTAGCTGACCATCTGGTCGCGGGCATAGCCGGAGACCGATACCGTGGCCTCGCTGTTGGAGGTCAGCACGTAGATCAGGTCAAATACCCGCAGCGCATCCATTACCCGGAAGATCAGCGCCACGATCATCGCCGGCATAATCAGCGGCAGCGTAATGCGGCGGAAGCGCTGCCAGGCGTTGGCGCCGTCCACCCGCGCCGCCTCATACAGATCGCCGGGAATCAGCTGCAGCGCCGCCAGCAGCATCAGCGCCATAAACGGCGTGGTTTTCCACACGTCGGCGATTACCACCGCCCACATCGACAGCCCCGGCTCGGCCACCCAGGCCAGCGGCGTATCGATCAGACCGATTTTCAGCAGCAGGTCGTTCACCACGCCGTACTGGTCGTGGAACATCCAGCCCCACATTTTGGCGGAAACGATGGTCGGAATGGCCCACGGCACCAGAATGGCGGTGCGCACCAATCCCTGCCCACGGAATTTCTGATTCATCAGCAGCGCCAGCAGCATGCCGAACAGCAGCTCCAGCGACACCGACAACAGACTGAAGCGCAGCGTATTGCCCACCGCCTGCCACCACAGCGGGTCCGCCAGCACGCCGTAGCTGCGTTCGTCAGCCAGATCGAGATAGTTGGCGAAACCGACAAAGCGCCATTCGCCCGGCATATCCAGCATGGCGTCGGTAAAGCTGTAAAACAGCGTGCGCAGCAGCGGCCAGCCGGCGACCGCCAACAGTAACAGCAAGGCGGGCGCGACCAGCAGCCAGGCGATGCGGCTGCGTTTTTGCTGATAATTCAGTTTACGGCGCGTTTGCGCGCGCTTTTCCAGCGGAGGATGGGCCACCGTCAGAGACAAAGGTTGCGTATCGCGTTTCATGGCATAAGGCTCCTGATGGTTAATCGGCGGCGCTTAGCGCCATCCCCGGGCGCGAATGCGTTCCAGACGCGCCTGCAGCGTCTGCACGGCATCGGCGCCATCGCTGTCGCGACGCAATACGTTGAATGAGGTGTTGTAAATCGCCTTGGAGACCTGGGCGTATTTGCGTTGAGTCTGGGTTGCCGGCCGCGGCGTGGCCTTGGCCAGAATGCCGCTGAAGGTTGCCAGATACGGCGCCTGCGCCAGCACCTGTGGATCCTGATACAGCGCCTGGCGTGACGGCGCCCAGCCCAGCAGCGCCTGCGCTTTTTTCTGCGATTCGGCATCGCTGACGATTTTCAGCAGCGCCACCGCCGCCTGCGGATTTTTGGTGTAGCTGCTGATCGCCCACTGCCAGCCGCCCAGGGTGCTGACCGACTGGCCGTCGACGCCGCCCGGCACCGGCATCACGCCCACTTTGCCGCGTATCGCGCTGCTTTTATCCTGCGTCAGCACATAGGCGTACAGCCAGTTGCGCATAAACACCGCATCACCGTTCTGAAACAGCGCGCGCCCCTCTTCCTCCATATAGCCCAGCACGCCGGGCGGCGCGATGGTGCCGACCCAGCCGGCGGCCATCTCCAGCGCCCGCGCCGCGCGCGGATTGTTAATGGTGATGTTGCCGTCGGCGTCGATAAAGGTGCCGCCTCCCTGCGACGCCACCCACTCCAGCGCGTTGCAGGTCAGCCCTTCATAAGATTTACCCTGAAACACCAGCCCCCAGAGGCCTTTATGCCCGTTCTCACGCTCCGCCTGCTGAATGCGCGCGGCGATACGCGTCAGCTCGGCCCAGGTTTTCGGCGGCTGTTCGCCGTACTTTTCCAGCAGGTCTTTGCGGTAGTAGAGCGCGCCGGTATCCATATAGGCGGGAATCGCCTTAACGCGGCCGTTCACCATGTCGTTGCGCCAGGCGGCGGGAAAAAAGTCCTGCTGCATATCGCTGACATATGGCGTCAGATCGAGCAGATGTTTATTGAGCACGCCGATCCACACCGTGTCGGCCTGGAACAGATCGATGGCGTTGGCGTCTCTGGCGGCAAACAACTGCTGAAACAGCGACAGCTTCTCGTCAGAGGCGCGGGGTAAATCGATAAAGGTCAGGGTGTGCCCGGTCTGGGCTTCAAAACGCTGTTTGACGTAATGGCAAAACTCACGTCCTTCTTTGCTGGGCGAGCACTCCATCCTCAGCGTATCGGCCTGCGCCAGCGCCGGCAGCAACGCCAATGAGCAGGCGGTCAGGTTTAACAACAGTTTTCTCATGGCGTCCCCTGTGCGGAATCAATCGGCATAGGTGCACGCTATCGGCTGGGCGTCATTGGCGGAAATTGTTTTTCGCACCTACGATATAGAAATCTTCTATATCAACAGCGGAAAACATGATCGTGGACAAAATTCTGCGCCAGTTTATCGAAGTCGCCATGTTTAAAAATGTGAGTCATGCAGCAAACAAACTCTGCCTCAGCCAGCCGACGCTGACGCATAACATGAAGAAACTGGAAGAAAATCTGGGCGTGCAGCTGCTGGAGCGCACCTCCAGCGGCGTGACCACCACCCAGTATGGCGAGCTGCTGCTGGAGCAGGCGCAGATGATGCAGCGTATCTATGATAATACGCTGCTGAAGATGGCGGCGATCAAAGCGCGTCAGGCGCAGAGCCTGCGTATGGGCAGCGGCCACGCCTGGTGGTATATGTTCGTGCGCGACTGCTTTAACCGTTACCGCGAGCAGCACGCGACGGTCAATATCCATATTGACCTGGGCAACCACCTGCGGCTGATGGATCTGCTGTTAGGCGGTGATATCGACCTGTTTATCGGCCATGAAATTCAGGGGCTGAACCCGAAGGCCGGTATTACCTTTCTGCCGCTGTTCGCCACCGCCGACACGCTGTTCGCCCGTCAGGATCATCCGCTACAGGGGCGCGCCGTGCGGCCGGACGATCTGCTGGATTACCCCTGTGTAGAGCTGACGCCGGATGAAACCCGCTATCAGCATATGGTGGCGGATATGCAGCAGAAGAAGCTGACGCGCAACCGCCAGCATCTGGCGGAGCGGGTGATCTGGTCCACCAATTCGATGATGTCAGCGATTGATATGGTAAATGATTCTGACGCGGTGATGCTGACCTATCCCCGCTGTATGGCCGGCTACTTTGCCCGCTACGGCATTGCACCGCTGAATATGGAATCCCACAATGTGTGCACCGTGGGCATGTATCTGATACGGGAAAAGGCGGACGCGCCGCAGATTCAGCAGATGCTGGCGCTGATGCGCCAGCATATCGAACGGCTGGGGCCGCAGCTTCAGTAGTCGCGGCCGGCGGATTCGCTCAGCGCCTGATACAACGGCCTGGCGTTGCCGGGGCCGACTACCAGTTGGTACTCAACGCCGCCCTGTGTGTCCGGCACTTCCAGCAGGGCCTTGATGCCCTCCAGCCCGGCGATGCCGTCCCGGTTCAGCCTGCCATCTTCTTTGAGCGAAACGCGGATACGGCTGGCGCAGTAGCGCAGGCGATCCACATTCTGCGCACCGCCGAAGGCCGCCAGCAGTACGTCGGCCAAATTCACTAACGTCATAACCCCTCCGTCAAGCGTGATAACCCGATCAGCATGCGCCGCGACGGCACAAAAGTGAAATTGATTTGCGCGGCGTAAATATAGATTTTTTCTATGGGCTGCGCGCAGCAATTACGCCGAAGCCTCCTCATCCTCCGTCAGCTGCTGCTGGCGCTGCCTCATGACCACCACCTCCTGCGGACTGGAGAGATGCACCTGCTCCTGACGCAGCAGCTTGAGGATATTGAACAGCAGCTCGCTTTTGGTGGCGCCGACCATGCGCGGGCTGGCGACATAGCCGGTGACGCTGAGGATAATGCCCTCCGGGCCGAGCTGGCTGAAGCGCACATAAGGCGCCGGCGACTCCTGAATCGCCTCATATTCCTGGTAGGCGGTCAGCAGCAGGTTGCGCACCTGCTCGGGGTCGATCTCGGTCGGGAAGGTCAGCGCGATGGTCACCACCCCCTGCGCATTGCCCATGGTGGCGTTACGCACGTTCTGCGAAATCAGCTGCGAGTTCGGCACGATCATGGTGGAACGGTCGCTGAGCTGGATCTCGGTAGCGCGCACGTTGATGCGCCGCACGTCCCCTTCCACGCCGCCGATGCCGATCATATCCCCCACTTTCACCGGCCGTTCGGTCAGCAGTATCAGGCCGGAAATGAAGTTCTTCACAATCTCCTGTAGGCCGAAACCGATACCCACCGACAGCGCACTGACGATCCAGGCCAGGTTATTCCACTGGATGCCCAGCGCGGCCAGCGTGATCAGAATCAGCAGCACATAGCCGACGTTGGTGAACAACGTCACCAGCGAGGCGCGGATGCCGACGTCGTTGATGGTTTTCGGCAGCAGTTCGTTATTCAGCCAGCGGCTGCTGGCGCGCAGAATATAGCCGCCTATCAGCAGGCAAATCAGCGCGTTAATCAGATTGCCGGGCACGATATGCAGCTTTTTCAGCCCTTCGCCGCTGAGAATGGCGACGATTTTTTCCAGCAGCGAGTTCGGCGTGGTGGTGCCGAAGGTGCCGTTGAGCAGCGCCACGATCATCAGCAGCAACAGCCCGCACTTAAAGGCGGCGGTAAAGACGATGGTCAGCTGTTCCAGATGGCGCTCGCCAAGGCCGAGCGAACGCATCAGCGAACGGCCGCTGGCGGTATGCGACGAGAAAATGGCGCTCCAGACGTCGGTGGAGAACTGAATCAGGAAATAGAACGCCATCAGCACCAGCGTCGTCCAGATCGCCTGATAAATCAGGAAACGGGCAAACGAGATATAACCGATGAGCAGCGCCAGCAGCACCACTAACGACACCAGCAGCGTGGCGAGCTGCGCCAGTCCGCCGATCATCGAGCGTTTTTCCAGCTGTTCGCCCTGGCGTTCGCTGCGCTGGCGCAGACGATGGGCGCGCAGCGTTATCGCCAACAGCACCAGCGCCATCAGCGCAGCCAGCAGGCCGTTGCTGAAAATGGTGGAACCAAGGCTGGCGCCAATCACGTTGTTAATCAGTTCGACCGTGCCGAACGCCAGCACCAGCGCCGCCAGCAGCGGCGAGAAGTTACGCAGGCCGGCGGCGATGGTGTCGTCAATGGCAGGCAGACGCCAGGAGGGACGACGGTTGGACAAAAATGCCCTTCCCAGACCGGCGATCAGCGCGCAGAAGATGCCCAGACGGGTGAAGCCGTCGGCAAAGTCCTGCAGCATCGATGACAGTTCGGTCGCGCAGGTGAACGCCTGATACAACAGATTAAGCGCCAGCGCGGTAGTGCACAGCGTAATCAGCGCGGTGCCGAGTGCGGTAAAGCTGCGGCGCAGGCGGCCGTCCGGCAGATAGCGGATGCTGAACCAGGCGAGCGCCTGTTCGGAGAAATAGCGTCCCAGCGACCAGATCACCCCGGCCAACAGCAGCAGGCCGGCGGTGCCGTAACGCCACGGCGCCTGCCAGCTGGCATCCCAGACGGCGCGCAGTTCAGCGGCGAACTCCGTCAGGCGCTGTTTGTCCTGCGGCTGCGGCGCAATCACCGGCGTCCAGAACGACAGGCTGAGCACGCTGCCGGAATTCAGCGCCAGTTGAGACTTGAACGCCACGCGGCGTAAATCGCCGATCTGCTGCGTCAGCTCATGGGCGCTGCCGCGAATGGCCTGCGAACGTTTTACCGAGTCATCCAGCAGCTTTTTACTGTTGTTCAGACTGTTACGCTGTTGCGCCACCGCGGCGGTTTCCGCCTGCGCACCCGGCGCCGGCGGCGGGCCGAGCACATCCAGCTGCCCTTTCAGCTTCTCCTGCATCGGCTGCAGGTCGGTCAGAAACTGTTCGGTATTGCCCGCCAGCTGCTGCGTACGTTCCTGCAGTTTGCTCAGTTGGTTATCGGTGGTGGCTTTGGAAACCTGTTGCTTAATATCGTCCAGCTCTTTTTGATAGTTTTTCAGCGCTGCGGCAATATCCTGCTGGCTCAGTTCGGCCCGCTCGGCAGGCTGCGCCTCTTCGGCGGCATAGCCGCTGTGCGGCGCCAGCGGCAGCCCGAACAGCACCAGTAGCAACAGAACGATCTGTAACGGCCTTATCATAAATCTCGATGCCCAACATAGTTGATAGATAGATAAAACAGATGAGACAGCCGGGCTATCCCGTCTATAACAATAAACCGAGATTATGATAGCTGCTTAATGATAGGCAGAACATCGGAATCCTGCGCGCTGTGCGCATAGCGGTAACGCAGGCCGTCAGCGCTGCGATTTATGGCGTTTTCGTTCACCGCGCCGGCCGACAAAGCGCCATATCAGGCCCAGCAGCACCAGAGTGCCGGAGAAAGTCAGCAGCAGGCTGATAAAGAATTCGGATTCACCGGTGGAGGAAAAGTAGATCTCGTTGATACCGACGGAGATCATCAGGATGGCATACAGCAAAACAAAAATTGAAATAATCATGATAGCGACACACTGTGCAACCGCATCCAGGTTAGGTCGTTACGATCTCCTCCCCGTAATACGCAGTGTGATTGCGGGGAGGAGCTGACTGGGTGGATCGTTAAGATTCATTTAGTCGTCCCATTTGATGCTCATATAGGCTGCCAGCAGTCCCAAGGTGCTGATCAGGCCCAGAAAGCCGAGAAATACCGTCATGTTTCCCATTTTCATATCCTCAAGTTAAGTGTTTTCGATAGTGACCTCGCGTCGTCGCATTAAGAGTTTCAACCTCCCTATCCTTGATGGCATAAGTTGCCGTTTCAGATGTGCGGTGCTGGTGGTTTGATGGCAAAAAAACCGCCCCGCTACGCTGTTTATGCGGCAGGTCGTCAGGAGAGTAACCAAAGAGGGAGTGCAGGAAGCCTATCTCCGCGTCCAGGTTTTAGCACTATACAACGTATCTGAATGAAATATCAGAAGTTACCTTGGGCTAAACCTTAATCCGATCAAGCCTGTCTTAACCTTGGGCATCTCTCGATGTCGTCAGATCAGTAACCTGTGTTTGTATAGGAGCCTCGCCAAACGAGATATCGCTATAAACGTCGCGGGGATTATAAGCAGGATTGATTTATGTTGCCGATAAATATGCCTTTTGTTTAGGCGATGTTTAATAACCGCCGCTAACGCCTGACTCACCGCTCCTCTTTCGGTGTTTGGCTACAAAAAATCAGGCAATCTCCTATTTTGCTATAAAAAATGCAAACCGCTAATTAAAAAATTTATGCCACGGTTTATGTTGTCCGTTCGCAGGAACAGCGTTTTTTATATCAATCATGGATAGAAAACATGGCACTATACGGAAAATTTATAGTTAATGATGCGGATTATTCACCGCTGACTCTTTATGGTATCGGTACGTTTCTCGCCTTCTCCGGCAACGGGAATTACCGGAACGCGCCGGGGTGCGAAGCAATCCCCGACAACGGCCCAATCCCGGCGGGGAAATACTGGATTGTGGATCGCCCCTCTGGGGGCGTCAGGGAGCCAATAAAGACGTGGTTTAGTGACGTGGTAAACCGTCACTTATATAACGTGCCAACGAGTAAAAATGACTGGTTCGGACTATTCAGGGACGATGGTTCGATAGACGATTACACATGGATAAACGGGGTTAGGCGAGGAAACTTTAGACTACATCCGGGCACTCTGTCCCTTGGCTGCATTACGTTAAAACACCACTCGGATTTTGCTGCAATTCGTACCGCGTTGCTTAGAACTAAGACAGTCCCCGTCAGAAATACGAGATTTCGTGCTTATGGTATGATTGATGTGATTAGCCACGGAGAATGCAAGGTAAACGGATGAAAAAGTCATTTTTAATACTGGCAAAGATAGCTGTTTTCATCGTACTAATGATAATTATGGGTGCGTGGTTACCATATTACTATTTCATTAGAGTAAACATGAGTCATATCATGTCATTGGATACTGCAATATATATAACGGATATTATCGGTGGATATCCAGAGCCATATGATCTTGCAGCGCTATTAATTGCATTTGCTTTAAATGTTCTTATATCAATAGTGTGTTGCAAGTTGATCTTCATGTTAGCCCGGCGATTGAAAAAAACAATTACCCCGTCAAATTAAATCATGGCCGGTTAACACCGGCCGTTTTCCATCCGAGCGCCCAGGGAAACTACGCCCGGGCGTGTTCATATTCACGCTAGATTATACCAGCCACCACGCGCCGATCGCCACTCTCAGGCCTGCGGGTGTTATCTGCCTCATCCTGTCACTTCCGGGGTAAAAGCAATAACAATAAAATCAACATATTGAAAAGCTACGCCTATCGCAGCCATAGGTTAATAAAATCACCGGGGTAAACTACGATTAAGGAGCATCCGGCAGCGACAGCGCCGGATACGGTATGAGCGCCCCACGCCGGGGCGCCCTTTCATTAACGGGTATATGGCGCCCGCAGCGGCGCCGAGTCAAACGCCACACGGCTAAGCAAGGTTAATTATGGCACGCACTACCCCTATCGAACGTTACCGCAATATCGGCATCTCGGCACATATCGATGCCGGCAAAACTACCACCACCGAGCGGATTCTGTTTTACACCGGGGTCAGTCACAAGTTGGGCGAAGTGCACGACGGCGCAGCAACGATGGACTGGATGGCACAGGAACAGGAGCGCGGGATCACCATCACCTCGGCGGCGACCACCTGCTTTTGGAACGGCATGGAACATAATTATCCGCAGCACCGCATCAATATTATCGACACCCCGGGACACGTCGATTTTACCATTGAGGTCGAGCGCTCGATGCGTGTGCTCGACGGCGCGGTGATGGTCTATGACTCGGTGGGCGGCGTTCAGCCGCAGTCGGAAACCGTCTGGCGGCAGGCCAATAAATATCATGTGCCGCGGCTGGCATTCGTCAACAAGATGGATCGCGTCGGCGCCAACTTTTTCCGCGTGCGGCAGATGATGATCGACCGCCTGAAGGCCAACCCGGTGCCGATTGTCATTCCGATCGGCGCTGAAGATAACTTCAGCGGCGTGGTGGATCTCATCCGCATGCAGGCCATTTTGTGGGACGACGCCAGCCAGGGCATGACCTTCCGCTTTGAGGCCATTCCCGTCGAGCTGCAGGCCGAGGCCGACGAATGGCGGGAGAAAATGGTGGAAGCCGCCGCCGAAGGCTCAGAAGCGCTGATGGAGAAATACCTGGCTGGCGAAGCGCTGAGCGAGGCGGAGATTACCGCCGGCCTGCGCGCGCGCACCATCGCCGGCGAAATTCAACCCATGCTGTGCGGTTCGGCGTTCCGCAATAAAGGCGTGCAGCGCATGCTGGACGCGGTAATAGAATTGATGCCCTCGCCGCTCGACGTACCGCCGATGGAAGGCCACGATGAGGATGATCGGATCGTGGTGCGCCATGCCGACGATGAGGAAAAATTCTCGGCGCTGGCGTTCAAACTGATGACCGATCCGTTCGTCGGCCAACTGACGTTTGTGCGCGTCTACTCCGGCGTGCTGGCGAAAGGCAGCAGCGTCTACAACCCGGTGAAAGGCAAGAAAGAGCGCATCGGCCGCATCGTGCAGATGCACGCCAACGACCGCAAAGACGTCGATGAGCTGCACGCCGGCGATATCGCCGCCTGCGTCGGGCTGAAGGACGTCACCACCGGCGATACGCTGTGCGATCCCAACGCGATTATCACGCTGGAGCGTATGGTGTTTCCGGAGCCGGTGATCGCCCAGGCGATCGAACCGAAAACCAAAGCCGACCAGGAGAAGATGGGCATTGCGCTGCAGCGCCTCTCTTCCGAAGATCCGTCGTTTCGGGTACGTACCGATGAGGAGTCCGGTCAGACCATTATTTACGGTATGGGCGAACTGCATCTGGAAATCATCGTCGACCGCATGCGGCGCGAATTCGGCGTGGACACCAACACCGGCAAGCCGCAGGTGTCGTACCGCGAAACCATCCGCAGCAAAGTGAGCGATGTGGAAGGCAAATTCGTGCGCCAGTCCGGCGGTAAAGGCCAATACGGTCACGTGGTGTTAACGGTCGAACCGAACGAAGCCGGCAAAGGCTTCGAGTTTTTCGATGAGATCAAAGGCGGCGTGGTGCCGGGGGAATATATCCCGGCGGTGAAAAAAGGCGTTCAGGAGGCGCTGAACAACGGCATTCTGGCCGGTTTCCCGGTGGTGGACGTCAAGGTGCACCTGACCTTCGGCTCTTACCACGACGTCGACTCTTCGGAGCAGGCGTTTCGCATGGCGGCGATTTTCGGCTTTAAAGAGGCCTGCCGTCAGGCGAACCCGGTGATCCTGGAGCCGATTATGAAGGTGGAAATAGAGACGCCGGAAGAGTATGCCGGCGGCGTGATGGGCGATCTGTCATCCCGCCGCGGTCAGCTGCAGGGCATGGAGGATATCGCCGGCGGCGGCGGTAAGGAGATCCATGCCAAAGTGCCGCTGTCCGAGATGTTCGGCTACTCCACCACCCTGCGTTCAATGACGCAGGGGCGCGCCACCTTTACCATGGAGTTCAGCCACTACGCGGAAGCGCCGCGCAATGTGGCCGATGAGATCATCAGCCAGCGCGCGCGTTAACCCCCTGTCTGCCGCCGTCGGCGGCAGATATTACGCCTTGCTGTCCAGCGAGACCACTACCGGCTCCGGCCGGATGCGCATGGCGTAAATCACCCCGATCATCAGACAGGCGATGCCGGCACTGGTCAGCAGCGGCGGCCAGCTCTGGCGCAGAATAAACGTGTAGGCCAACCCCGCCAGAATCTCGAACACGATCAGCGGCCCGACCAGCACCGTCGGTAAACGCTGGCTGGCTTCGTTCCAGCACAGCGTGCCGATCCACGAGCAAAAAATCCCGAGCACGACCATCAAAGCGACAAACACCCACGGTCTGGGGCCGAACGGCAAGGCAAACTCAGGCTGTGTCAGCGCCAGCTGACCACAGACCAGCAGATAACCGACCAGCGACAGTGGCAACGTCGCTACCCCCATTGCCGTCGCCCAAGTGGTCGGCCGCAGCTGCGGATGTTCGCGCAGCCAGCGCGCATTGCGCAGCGGATACCAGGTCCAGCAGGCTACCGCCAGCAGCGCCAGCGCCAGACCGCTGACGTAGCGCCAGAGATCCACAGGCACCGTGCTGCTGTGCAGTTCCGCGACGTTAACCAGCACCAGCCCCAAGGCGATAAGCAGCAACGCCGGCGTCAACCGTCGCCAGGAGAGCCGCCCTTCATGACGGCCGTAACACAGGTTGGCGGTGACCGACATCACCACCGGCAAGGTGCCGATAATCATGGTGGAAATCGGCGCGCCGGTGCGTTGGATGGCGCTGGCCAGACATACGTAATACAACAGGTTACCGATGGCGGTAAACTTCAGCGCTTCCAGCCAGTCCTGGCGCCGCAGCTTTTTCAGCCGCTGGCGATCGAGCCAGGCCAGCGGCAGCGCGATCAGGCCAAACGCCAGATAGCGACCGGTGGACTGCAGCGCTGCAGGGTAATCCGGCACGATCAGCGGCCCGACGAAAATCAGCCCCCACATCAGCCCGGCAGACAGCGCAAACATAATCCCTAAAAACATGGTGACTCCATAAAAAGAGCCAGAGCGCATACGATAACGCTCTGGCAGTGTGCGAATAACCGGTAATGGGTGCCAATCTAACGCAATTAGGCATGGCTGGCTTGTAGCAAATTGCTGTTTTAAAAGTTATCAGGCAGAGAATACCTGTTTTTGATAACCGGCGGGAGTGACACCGTAACGAGCGGCGAAGGCGCGCGTCAGGTGCGCCTGATCGCTCAGCCCCACCGCAGCTGCGACCTGTGCAGCCGGCAACCCCTGCGTCAGCAGCTGTTTGGCACGATACAGGCGGATCGCCATCAGCATCTGGTGCGGCGTTACGTGGAATTCCGCCTTGAATTTACGTTGAAAGTGGAACGGGCTGAGCATCACCAGCGCGGCCAGCTGCGCCAGCGTCACCGGTTGGGCGTAGTTGTCCCACAGATATTCCCTCACCACCGCGAAACGGTGGGCGGTTTCAGAACGCGTCGGCCGCGCAAGCCGCGCGTGGGGGCGGAACGTATCGACGATATCCAGCAGCAGGCCGTCCTGCGCCAGCGGATCGTCTGTCCGCCACAGCGCGCTCAGCGTCACGGCAATGCGCTGAGAAGCCTGCGGATCGTGACGTACCGCATCGCTGAACCACATGTCCGCCTCGCCGCTGATTTGCGCCAGCGTGGCCGGTTCCAGATAGATCATGCGGTAATGCCAGCCGCCGTCGCTGGCGGATTCGCCGGTATGCAGTTCATCGGGATTCATCAGCACCAGCGAGCCGGGCGCCGCCAGATGCTGCGCACCCTGATAGCGAAAACGCTCCGCGCCCTGCACTACGGTGCCAATGCCGAAAGCATCATGCGTATGGGGCGCGAAGGCGTAGCGATCGATATAGGCATGATAAAGCTCTACCCCGGCATGCTGCGACAGATGGCGAAAATGGGCATGATCTTTTTTATCGGGGAATCTGTCGGGTACGCCTTGCATATCAGAGCATCCTGTTGGCAAAAAAATCCTGTAGCGATCATAGTAAAGAATTGCCTGGTTTTTGAGTAGTACGTTCACATCCTGTGCGTTGCCGGAGCGAAAAGCCACACTGGGCTAGAATTAGCCTGGCGAACATGCCACTCTAGACGACTGGTCTAATCCCACTGAAGGAACCCATGATGAAAATTCTAATGGTGCTCACATCGCATGACCAACTGGGCGATACCGGCAAAAAAACCGGCTTCTGGCTGGAAGAGTTTGCCGCGCCCTATTATATCTTCAAGGATGCCGGCGTGCAGCTGGTGCTGGCTTCGCCGGCCGGCGGACAGCCGCCGCTGGACCCGAAGAGTAATGAAGAGGAATCGCAAACCGCCGATACCCGCCGTTTTGTCAACGACGCGCCGGCGGTAGCGGCGCTCTCTTCCACCCGGAAACTGGCGCAGATCGTGCCGCAGGAATTTGATGCGGTATTCTATCCGGGAGGTCACGGGCCATTGTGGGATTTGGCCGAAGACCACCACTCCATCGCGCTGATCCAGGAGACGCTGGCGCACGGCAAGCCGGTGGCCACCGTGTGCCATGCGCCGGGCGTGCTGCGCCATGTCAAGGATTCCCGCGGTCAGCCGTGGGTGAAAGGCAAGTCCGTCACCGGCTTCAGCAACAGCGAAGAGGATGCGGTCGGTCTGACTGACGTCGTTCCGTTCCTGGTTGAAGAGGTGTTGAAACAAAATGGCGGCCGCTATAGCAAAGGCGAGGACTGGGCATCGTACGTGATCACCGACGACCTGCTGGTGACCGGCCAGAACCCCGCTTCCTCGGCGGCCACCGCCAAAGCGCTGCTGGCGCTGTTGAATCAGAAGTAAGACATTAAAAAGAGGCCATATGTACCCAAATACGCAATTATTTATCGATGGTGAATGGCGCGACGCCGTCGCCGGTAAAACCCTGACCGTCACCAACCCGGCCACCGATGCCGTTATCGGCCAGGTGGCGCACGCCGGCGAAGCCGATCTGGAGCTGGCACTGGCCGCCACCGAGCGCGGTTTTAAGCTGTGGCGTGAAACCTCCGCTCACCGCCGCGCCGCCATTATGCGTCAGGCGGCGGTGCTGCTGCGTGAACGCGCCGGCGACATCGCCAAAGTGATGACCGCAGAGCAAGGCAAGCCGGTAGCGCAGGCAAAAGCCGAGATCCTCGGTGCCGCCGACGTGATCGACTGGTTCGCCGGCGAAGCCAGCCGCACTTACGGCCAGATCATTCCGTCGCGCCAGCAGGACGTTCAGCAGCAGACGCTGAAGCTGCCGGTCGGCCCGGTGGCCGCCTTCACGCCGTGGAATTTCCCGATTAACCAGATCGTGCGCAAGCTGTCCGCCGCGCTGGCGGCCGGCTGCTCGATCATTGTCAAAGGCCCGGAAGAGACCCCTGCCTCGCCGGCCGCGCTGATTCAGGCCTTCGTCGACGCCGGCATTCCGGCCGGCGTTATCGGCCTGGTGTACGGCACGCCGGCGGAGATCTCCGAATACCTGATCCCGCATCCGACCATCCGTAAAATTTCCTTCACCGGTTCCACCCGTGTCGGTAAACATCTGGCGGCGCTGGCCGGCCAGCATATGAAAAAAGCCACCATGGAGCTGGGCGGTCACGCGCCGGTGCTGATTTTCGACGATGCCGATCTGGATGCCGCGGCCAAAGAGCTGGCGGCCTCCAAGTTCCGCAACGCCGGGCAGGTGTGCATCGCCCCGACCCGTTTCCTGATCCAACAGGGCGTTTACGAAGCCTTCGTTGAGAAGTTTACCGCCGAAGTGAATAAACTGGTGGTGGGCAACGGCCAGGAGGACGGCGTCACCATGGGACCAATGGTGCTGGGCCGCAGCGTCGACGCGATTGAGACCTTTGTTGAGGACGCGATTGCCACGGGCGCCAAGCTCACCACCGGCGGGAAGCGTCTGGCCGGCAACGGTAATTTCTTTGCGCCGACCGTACTGCGCGACGTGCCGCTGAACGCGCGCGCCATGTCGGAAGAGCCGTTTGGCCCGGTGGCGCTGCTGCGTCCGTTCAACGACTATGACGAAGCCATCGCTGAAGCCAACCGCCTGCCTTACGGCCTGGCGGCGTATGCCTACAGCCGCAACATCGCCACCGTCAACGCGCTGGGTCGCGATGTCGAAAGCGGTATGCTGACCATTAACCATATCGGCTTCGGCCTGCCGGAAACGCCGTTCGGCGGCGTGAAAGACTCCGGCCACGGCACCGAAGGCGGCAGCGAAGCGATCGAAGCCTATCTGGAAACCCGCTTCGTCACCGTCGCCGGCCGTTAATTTACCCTCGCCCGTGCGATACACAACCGGTTAGCGAACGCTAACCGGTTTTTTTTATCCCCGTTTTCCGTCACGCCTGCCGCTGCATAAAACGACGGCGCCACGGCTGCAGCACCCACAGCGCCAGGCCGGCGGTGATAAAATCCAGCGCAATGGCGCAGCCGAATACCAGATGCCAGCCGCCGGTATATTGATACATCAGCGCCGCCAGCGGCCCGCCGAGGATGGAGCCAATGCCCTGCGACATGTATAACCAGCAGTAATTGGCGGTGGCATGCCGACTGCCGAAGGTATCCGTCAGCGTTGACGGGAACAGCGAAAAGATCTCGCCCCAGCCAAAAAACACCACGCCGGACAGCAGCACAAACAGTACGGCGTTATCGCGCGACATCAGCCACAGCGTCATCGCGCATCCTTCCAGGGCAAACGCGATAAACATGGTTTTTTCCCGGCCGTAGCGGTCGGAGATAAAGCCGAACAGCGGCCGCGTCAGGCCGTTGGTAAAGCGGTCGAGCGTTAACGCCAGCGGCAGCGCCGCCATGCCGAACACCACCACGTCAGCGATGCCGAAGTCACGGGCAAATATCGCCATTTGCGAGGTCACCATCAGGCCGGAGGTCGACATCATGGCCATCATGGCAAACATCAGCCAAAACAGCGGCTGGCGCAGCATCTCGCCGGAGCGGTACTGGCGCGACGACTGCGCCACAAAACGGCTGGCCGGCTCTGTCACTTCGTCCAGCGGCGCTTTCAGCCCCTGGCTGGCCAGCAGCCCGACCAGCGAAAAAATAGCGCCGAACAGCCACAGCGTGTGTTCAAGACCGTACGCAGCCAGACTGTTCGCTACCGGAAAGGTGGTCAGAATGGCGCCCATGCCGTAGCCGGCGGCAACCGCACCGGCGGCGAACCCGCGCTGCTGCGGGAACCAGCGCACCATCAGCCCGACCACGCCGACATACACGATACCGGTGCCCAGCCCGCCAAGGCAGCCATAGGCCAGATACAGCCCGGTCAGGTTGGTGACCTGCGAGGCCAGCACCCAGCTCAGCCCCGACAGCAGCGTACCGATAGCGATCAACCGGCGCGGGCCGAAGCGGTCGATCAGTTTGCCCTGAAACGGGGAGAAAAAGGTTTGCAGGATAATCAGCAGCGAGAAAGTCACCTGCAGCTCCGCCAGGCCCACGCCCATTTTCTCCGCCAGCGGACGGGTTAATAATGTCCAGACATATTGCGGGCTGGATATTGACGCCATACAGACCAGCCCAAGAAATAACTGAATCCATTTGGTGCGTGCGCTGACAACGACGGGAAGGTTAAGCGTGGTCATATTTCCTCCGGCAAAAGGCCAGGCGCCCTATTTGGCGCAGGCAACGATGCGTTATATTGAATAAGCGTGCTCACGGAGGTATGCATCAGGCATGCCACTATTAATAAGTCATTATTAAACAGTGGGTAACAACAGGTGTGCGCTATTTCTTTGCGGCATAAACTCACTGCGGGCGTGCAGCGGGAGTTATTTTAGTGCAGCCAGATTGTGCTTATTTCCCATTAATGAAAAATATCACTATGTCTATTAATTAAATCTATTACATCTTCACATGATCAATAAACGCCCGGAGCTTCGGCGCCAAATATTTTCTGCTGGGGAAATAAAGATAGAAGCCGGGGAAAGTCGGTAGCCATTCATCCAGCAGCGTCACCAGCTCACCGCGTGCGAGGTATGGCAGAACGGTCTCCTCCATGCCAAAGCTGATACCGCCGCCTGCGCAGGCGGTGTACACCATCACGCCCATATCGTTCGTGGTGAGCTGAGGATTGACGGCCACATCAAAATCACGCCCCTGCTCGGCAAACTCCCAGCGGTAGGGAGAGGCACCAGGCTCTTTGCGCCAGCCGATGCAGCGGTGATGAATCAGCTCATGCGGATGCTGCGGCGTGCCGTGCCATTCTTCCATTTGCGCCATATCACGAAACCCGACCTTCATCCGGCGTCCTGCCGTTTCTGCTGCTACTTTCTTTAGGCCGATCGCGGCGCCGCTCTGCAGGCTGCTGTCCGGTAAGGAAAAACCTAATAAGAATCTACCCTACAAGGAATCATTATGCAGACTCGTCTGTTCAAAATCCTGACGCTCAGCGCCGCCATCATGGCGACCAGCACCCCGCTGCTGGCGGCGGATCTCACCGCCGGCGCCGTCGCCGCACCGGATGAATACGGCGCCAAAGTGGCGGCACAGATCCTGAAGGCCGGCGGCAACGCGGTGGATGCCGCAGTAGCGACAGCATTTACGCTGGCGGTGACCTATCCGGAGGCCGGCAATATTGGCGGCGGCGGTTTTATGACGCTGTACGTCGACGGCAAACCCTACTTCCTGGATTACCGTGAAATCGCGCCAAAGGCCGCCAGCAAAGGCATGTACCTGAATGAAAAAGGCGAAGTGATTGAGAACCTCAGCCTGATCGGCAGTAAGGCCGCCGGCGTGCCGGGCACGGTGCTCGGGCTGTGGGAGGCGCACAAGAAATTCGGCAAGCTGCCGTGGGCGGAGCTGCTGACGCCGGCCATCGGCTATGCGCAACAGGGCTTTAAGGTCGCCGGCCAGCAGTATCAATACCGTGAAGACGCCAATAAGCTGTTTGCCGGCAAAACCAACTTTGGCGACTACTTTGGCAAGATGCAGCCGGGCGTAGTGTTTAAACAGCCGGAGCTGGCGAAAACGTTGACCAGAATTGCCGATAAAGGCGCGGCGGATTTCTATCAGGGGGAAACCGCCGCCCTGCTGCTCAGGCAGATGCAACAGGACGGCGGGCTGATCAGCGCACAGGATCTGAAAGACTACCGGGTGAAGTGGCGCGAACCGATGCAAATCAGCTGGCGCGGCAACACCCTGTATACCGCCCCGCTGCCCAGCTCCGGCGGTATCGCGCTGGCGCAGCTGCTGGGCATTAAAGAAGACCGCGCGGCAGACTTTATCGGTGTTAAGCTGAACTCGGCGCGCTATATCCACCTGCTGGCAGAAATTGAGAAGCGGGTGTTTGCCGATCGCGCCGACTATCTGGGCGACCCGGATTTCAGCGACGTGCCGGTAGCAAAACTGATCGCCGCTGACTATCTGCAGCAGCGTGCGGCAGAGGTCAATCCGCAGGCGATCTCCGCCACCGAGAAGGTGCGGCCGGGGCTGGAGAGCCACCAAACCACCCACTTCTCCATCGTGGATGCCGACGGCAACGCGGTCAGCAACACCTATACCCTGAACTGGGACTTTGGCAGCGGCGTGGTGGTCAAAGGCGCCGGCTTCCTGCTGAATGACGAAATGGACGATTTCAGCGCCAAGCCCGGCGTCGCCAATGCGTTTGGCGTGGTCGGCAGCGATGCCAACGCCATCGAACCGGGCAAACGCATGCTCTCCTCGATGAGCCCGACCATTGTCACCCGCGACGGTAACGTGACGCTGGTGATCGGCACGCCGGGCGGCTCGCGGATCTTCACCTCGATTTTCCAGGTGCTGAACAATATTTATGACTACCACCTGCCGCTGCAGCAGGCGGTGGCGGCACAGCGGGTGCATCATCAGCTGTTGCCGAAAGACACCATTTACTTCGACAGCTTCGCGCCGTTAACCGGCGAGGTGGCGGCACAGCTGAAGACGATGGGCTATACGCTGGAAGATCAGGGCTGGAATATGGGCGATATTCAGGTGATTCGGGTCAATAACGACACGCCGGAAACCGCTTCGGATCCGCGCGGTCGCGGCACCGGTCTGGTGGTCGCCAAGTAAACGCACAGCCCGGCAACTGCCGGGCTGTGGCCATTACGCTTTATTCAGCTTGCCATTGACGGCCGCAGCGACGGTTTCATAGCGCTGCCGCATCTCCTGCGCCTCAAGGTAGTTGTCATACAGCGCCTGATAACGCTCGGCACAGTAAATCAGCACGATAGGCAGCAGACTGCAGAGATAAAACGGCACAAAACTTTGCGGCAGCTCCATCGCCTGGAAAAGCAGGCAGATCGCCACGCTCCACAGCGCTACCACCACCAGCCAGATAACCAGCCGCCACGGGCGCGTCAGCCTGGCAGTCAGCGACCAGGGCGCGCAGGGGGCGAAGTCCGCAGCAATATTGCCGATCAGCATATCGCCCAGGAGCACATAACGGCGTGGGCGGATGGCGAAGAAGAACATAAACAGCATCACTATCGTCAACAGAATCATAAACGCGACGATAAACGCCGGATTGCCGTAACCGGCCGCCAGACTGAACTCGGCCTTACGGCCGATGGGCAGCACCAGGGCAAAGTTGATCAGCAGCCCGAGCAGCAGATCCTCCGCCAGACAGCCCGGTAAACGCCGCGGCCGCGGCGTATGGCTTGCTTTATCTTTATGAATCATCATCGCCTGACGGATTAAAAAGGGAATGGAACGATACAACTGCCATAACATCACTGCCGGCAGCAGCACCACGCCCAACAGACCAATCAGCGGATAACGGTACTGCGGTCCGCACAGCCATGCCGCCAGGCTCAGCGCCACTACCACGCCCAGCGTCACCAGCGAAGCGCCAAGCGGCTGATAAAACAGCCTGGACGCGCCGCCCAGCGGCAGGTGTTCAATACGCCGTGCGATCTCCTCCGGCGTTTCGTACACCCGCATCGTATAGACCGTGTAAACCCAGTAGCCGCGCCCGTCACGCATCATGCTCCAGACGATCGACAGACAAATCGTCCCCAGCCCGGCCAGCATCTCCCACAGGCTGATATCGATCACATTGCGCAGCAGCGATGAGGTCAGCAACGCAGAAACCAGTACAACAGGAATGCGCGCCGCCCGCAGGTAGCGCGTGCTGAAGGTATCAAAATTCGGGATCATCCGCGTTACCCTGCCTGCCGCTGCGTGTCGCGCTGTAGCTGATAGTAATGCTGAATGTCATGCCCGCTTTCTGCGGCATAGTGCTCATGCAACAGATGGCCCAGTATTTTTTTATTGCCGATCTCCAGAAAACGGCGGTAGCCCATGCTTGACCACAGATCCATACTGTCGCGCCAGCGGACGGTATCGGTCAGGTGATGCGCCAGGTTCTCCTTAATCTGCGCGATGGCGTATTCCGCCCGGCCGCTGCGGTTCATAATCACCGGGCAGCTCGGCGAGGAGAACGGCAGCACTGCCAGCGCTTCACGCATCTGCGCCACGCCTTCCGCCATCAATGGCGTATGCCAGGCGCCGTTAACCGCCAGCTTGATGGTGGTCACACCCTGCCGCGCCAGCTGATTGATCAGCGTTTTCAGCACCGCCACCTCGCCGCCGACCACCTGCTGCTGGCGGCCGTTGTCGCAGCAGACATTCAGCCGATCGCCCAACTGCATCTCGTCGATCAGCCGCCGCAGTGCCGCATACTCGTACGGTTTCACCACATACATCGCCCCTTTGCGCTGTTCCGCCAGTTGCTGCATGATGGCGGCCCGCCGGCTGACGGCGTGGAACAGGGTTTCCAGATTCATGACGCCGGCCGCGTACAGCGCGCTGTATTCGCCGGCGCTGTGGCCGGCATAGCCGCTTTCCGGCAGCGTATGGCGTTCGCGCAGCAGCGTCAGCATCGCCGTATTAACCGTGGTGACCGCCAACTGCCGATACAGCGTTTTGGTCAGCCGCGTCATCGGCCCTTTCTGACAAAGTTTCCGCATGTCGATACCGGAGATATCGCTGGCGCAATCCCACACCGCACGGGTGCCCGGTGAAACATCGCATACATCGCCGCCCATGCCGATCGTCGGCGATCCCTGCCCCGGAAAAATCACCATCCAGCCCTCGGCCAGCGTGGACGCCATAAAACGATTACCAACTGATTCGCATACCTGCATACAGATTCCCTTTTTCGCCAAAGATGCCAAATTCGCTGTCCCTGCGGCCAATACTGGCGACGGCGCCAGCGTACAATTCAATATTGTTTTTCATCGGCGCGCGGAGATGCACATTCAGTACCGTGCTGTAATCGACCAGATTGGCCATGCTCGACACGGACCAATCGATCTCCCCGACCCGTTCCTTGTTGGTACGGGTATAAAATGTCAGATAGTGTTTGCCGAACAGGTTGCCGCCGCGGCTGACGTTGGTGGTTTCCGCCGCCATCAGGCGTGAATATTGCTGAAAACTGTCGCGCACCACCGGCAGCCAGAACGGATCCAGCCGGTCGGCATAGCCTCCGTTGATAAACCTGATGGTATCAGTGTTATTACGCCATTCGCTGCGGCTGTACCCCTGGCTTTGGCCATAGTATTCCACGCCGAATTCCGTTTGTTCGGCCGTGGTATAACGCAAGCCGACGCCGATCTCCCCTTCAATGCCCTTGCCGTTTATCCGGTAGGCTTCTTCGCGATACGCCAGATCCTCACGCATGTCACGCGCGTAGCGGCTGTCCAGATGTCGCCAGGTTTCCCCGTGGGACACGGCGCCCTCAATGCTCAGGATCAGGTTATCGGTCAGATTGCCGCTGGCTCCCAGCGCCAGCGTTTTTTGCTGGCCCGCCAGCAGCGATACCGTCGGGTTGAATGTGTTCAGCCCGGTAGAGGTGTAACTGGCGTAATAGCGCTCGCTGCCGTTGGTGCGCAGCAGCGCATCCCATTCCGACGCGGCCTCGCGCCGCGGCGGAAAACGCTTCAGCCGCGGCAGCACCGCCAGCGTATAGGTGCCCTCTTTGCGGTACAGCGTGCCGCCGGCGCCATAGCTGCCTTCATCGTATAATCCGCGCCAACTGTCGCCGGTGGCGTACACCCGCGCGGTGCGCAATCCGCCGCTGACGTTGCGCAGCAGATCGAGCGGCGCGCGTGAGAACAGATAGCCGCTGGTATGACGCAGTTTGCCGAGATCGAGATAGAAGTTATCGCGCACCGCCAGGCTGGCCACCAGTTCGTTGAGGATTGCCACGCCCTGCTGCCGTTTATCCTCCAGCTCACCGGGCCGGCGCGCCTGCTGCGTATAGGCGCCGCTGGCCTGCCCCTTGATGCTCAGCGTTTCGCCGAGGGTGCAGCGCGCCACCGACGTCAGATACAGGTTGGCGATGGCGTTGTTGCGAAACGCCGGGTCGTCGAACTTCCATAACGAACCGGACGTCAGCGCCGCCACGCCCTCCACGCCGGCGAAACCGCGCTGCAGCCGGCACTCCGCCGCCGCCCAGGCGTTACCGCCACAGGCCAACAGCATCAGCCCCGCCAGCGGCAGCCGGTTGACGCGGTTCATCCGTTCAGTCTCATCAGGTACTCTTTCTGGAAATTACTCTCCGGCAGCGACTCCAGCTCCAGATTGCTGTATTGCATGGTGGTGTAATTGTCCTTGCGCAGCGCGTCTTCCACCACGATGGTGCCCGGCCGCAGGCGGCCCAGCGCCTGCTGGTAATCGCGGTAATAAGAGCGTTTGATCAGCACGCCGTCCGCCGACAGAAAGTCCGCCCGGCTGGGGTTGCCGGTGTCCTTTTCCACCCAGTAGTCGATCGCCGGGTAAGTCACATAAGGCCAGCGGCGCTTCAGCGTCAGCTTGTAGCAGGTTTTGTCGCCGCAGGCCTCTTCACCGACCAGCGTGGAGATGTAGGAATAATCAAAGTCCGCCGCCACCACGTCGCCGTTAGAGACTTGCCCCATCAGCCGCTGCTGACGCGATATCGGAATCGGCCGCCGCAGGTCGGGGGCGTAATACCACATCTTGTCCAGATCGGAGAGCAGCGCTTTGCCGCGATCGCGCGCCGGCGACACAAAGCGCACCAGCGCACGCGCGTCGCCTTTCTCATAGCGTTCCGACGGTTTATAAAAACGCATCGAAACATCCAGCACCTGCTGGTTCTCGGTAAGATCGCGCCCGCCGCGATGCTCGGTCAGCGTCAGGGTATAGCGGAACGGTTGCTCCGGCGCCCTGACCCGGTCCGCGTTGCGGATAATGTCGCGCGCACGCTGGTCTTCCTGCGTCAGTTTCTCCAGTTCGGTGCGATCCAGTGATTTCGGCAATGACTCATCGGCCCATACGCTGAGCGACATGCCGCATAGCAGCCAGCCGGCGATAATCGAAATTCTCATGGCCTGTTCTTCCGTAAATAGGGGTTAAGCTTCCAGCGACATGCCCAAATCAGCGATCAGCGTGGTGCCGCGTATTGCGCTTGAGCGATCGGAAATCAGGAACGAGACGATATCCGCCACTTCCTGCGGCTCCAGCAGCCAGCGGCGCGGCAAGTGCTCGTATCGGTCGTGCAGCGAGGGCCACAGATCTTTCAGAAACTGCGACATATCGGTGTTGACCATGCCGGCGCACACGCCGTTAACGCGGATATTGCGCGGATGCAGTTCCACTTCGAGGTAGCGCACCAGATTCTCCAGCGCCGATTTGGCGATGCCGAGCGGATATTTCGGCAACACCCGCTGGCTGCCCATGCTGGAAATGGCGCAAATCGTGCCGCCGTCTTTCATCAGCGGCGCCACTTCCTGCACGCAGGCGGTGTTGCCGATCAGGTTGGTGTTGAACAGCAGCTTCCAGTCGCTGCGCGTCATCTCCATAAAACCTTTGAACGGTGCGGCGGCGGCGTTCAGCACCAGGTGATTGATGCGTTCCACGCCGTCTGCCCGCAGCTTTTTCATCATCTCCTGAATATCACGCGTTTCACCGATGTCGGCCTTTGCCAACCGTACCTTGACGCGGGTTTCCGCCGCCTGAAAGCGCTGCAGGTTGGCGGCGCTTTTGCCCTGATCCTTGCGATAGTTGAGGATCAGGTCATAGCCTTCCGCCGCCAGCGTTTCCGCCACGGCCATGCCGATGCCGCGCCCTGCGCCGGTAATCAGTACGGTTTGTCCTTTAGTCATTCATGTTCTCCCTGAGTGTTAAACGAAACGGAACGCTTCTGCGATCACCAGTTTTGAGGCGCGACGCGCCGGAATAATGGAGGCAATCAATGCGGTCACCAGCGGCAAGGCGCAGGAGAACCAGAACAGGTTGATGTCCTGATCCCACATGACAAAGGCCAGATAGCCCTGGGTATAGCCCGGCGACGGCGGCATCGGAATGCCGTTGATATTGATGATGGAGGCGATCAGAATGCCGAAGCTGACGCTCAGCACCGAACCGATAATGCCGATAATGATGCCTTCCAGTACGAATAAGCGGCCGATATAAGATTGGCTTAACCCCAGCGCCCGCAGCGTGGCGATTTCGCGCGTGCGCTCCACCACGTTCATCATCAGGGTGTTGCCGATCATAAACACCACAATCACGCTGACGATGGATTTGATAAACAGGAAGATGCCTTCGAACAGGTTCACCACCTGGTGGTAGAACACCGCCAGATCGTCCCAGGAGCGCGCCTCCAGCGGCAACTGGTGCTGTTCAATCAGCCGGTTGATCTGCGCCAGCACCGCCGGCGTCCGCTCGGTATCCTGCAGCATGATGATGATCTTGCTGACGTCACTGGTTTGCAGCAGTCGCTGCGCGGTTTTCAACGGCAGTTTGATCGCCGTGTCGTCATACTCTTTAATGCCGGACTGGAACACGCCGCGCACCTGAGACGACATGGCGTTCTGCCCTCCCTGCGGGTTCACCACCAGCATATCCACCCAGTCGCTGTAGCCGGCCGACAGCGCATTGGCGATGCCGGAGCCGACGGTGATGTCCTGCTGCTCCACGCGCGACAGATCGCTGCCGGAGATAATGCGATCCAGCGAACCCAGCACCAGCGACGTCTCCGGCTCAATGCCCACGCCGGTAAAGAAGGTTGAGGTACCGGTATCGTACTGGGAAATAATGCCGGAAAACGCCAGCTGCCCGGTGACGGTGGCGATCTGCGGCGCGATCTGCGCATCCGCCAGCAGCAGCCGTTTCACCTCGTCATAGTTTTTGATGGTGTACTGCAGCGAATTATTGGCGCCGCCGGTGAGGTAGCCCTTCTCATACAGCTGAATATGCCCGAGGTTGGTGCGGATGGTTTGCTCCCGCAGCGCCCAGAACGAATAGTCGACAAAACCGCCGAAAATAAACACCGCCACGCCGCCCAGGGTGATGGCCAGCAGCGTTACGCCGGAGCGACGGCGCTGGCGGAACAGGTTAAGGAAGGTGTAACGGATATCGGTCGGCTTGCGCAGCGCGGTGACGACCACCACCAACAGCGCATACACGATGATGATATTGGAGATCCAGAACAGGATATTCATCATAACGCGCCCTCCGTCAGCGGCCGGATCACCAGGCTCAGCTCCGCAGGCGCCCACGCCGGTGCTGGCTGATTGCGCAGCGCCAACAGCCGTTGCCCCTCTTCACCCTGCCTGCCCAGCGCCGTCCAGGCGGCGGCGGCCTTTTCCTGCTGCTTGCAGGTCTCCAGCGCGCGCGCCGACATCAGCGTGACCATCGGCCGCAGCGGCGCAGGCAGCGATGCGCTCTGCTGCAGATAGTCGGTATCTTTTACCGCCACCACGCAGCGGCCGTTGCTGGCCGGTACGAAAGCGTCCATCCGCGCCCGTAAAAAGCGCAGACGCCAATCGCCGTCATCCGTTTCCGCCGCCTCATCAATGTAGAAAAATCCCAGCTTGGAGGATTCGGCGGCGCGCAGGTAGTTCTTTTTCTTTAAAAAATCCGTAGCGATAAACAGCTGCCCGTAGCCATAGAACATCTTGCCGACGCTGTAATCCGCATGTTGCTCAAACTGCGCCTTCAGGCTGGCGGTGGCGCGGTTCAGATCGGCGATCGGCGCCTGCGCGTTAATCGTCAGAATGGTCTGTAGCCGCCCGCTCTCCGGCGCGGCGCGTTGGTCGGCGGCAGAAGCATTGACGCCGATGGCCAATAATATTGTGACACCGTAACGCTTAAGCATTGTGAAAGTCATTTTTCAGCTCTCCGTCCTTGATTTCCAGCACGCGTCTGGCCTGATCGCGCAATTTCAGCGAGTGGGTCGAAATCACAAAGGTGGTTTTCAGCTCCTGATTCATCGTCAGCAGCAAATCGACAATCTCCTGCCCGGTGCGGGTATCCAGGTTACCGGTCGGTTCGTCGGCGACGATCAGCCGCGGGCGCTTGACCAGCGCGCGGGCAATGGCCACCCGCTGCTGCTGGCCGCCGGACAGCTCGCCGGGCTGGCGGCGGTAGTGGTCGACCAGCCCCACTTTCTCGATCATGTCCATCACCTGATCCTGCGCTACGCGGCGGCTGAAGCCGTTGAGCATCAGTGGGTAATAGACGTTATCGAACACGCTCAGTACCGGCAGCAGATTGAAGAACTGGAAGACAAAGCCGATGGCGTCGGCACGCAGACGCGCGGTCTGTTTATCGTTCAGCGTCGCCAGATCGTTGCCCAGCAGATAGACGTGGCCGCCGGTTGGATAGTCGATGCCGGCCATCAGGTTCAGCAGCGTACTTTTGCCGCTGCCGGACGGCCCGCACAGCGCGATAAACTCGCCGTCATGGATCTCGGTACTGATCGCCGCCAGCGCGGTGATTGCGCCGGGGCCTTTGCCGAAGCGTTTGCTGGCCTGTTGCAGGGACACCACGGGCAAGGGTTGTGCAGCGTGTATCGTCATAATCCTTTTTCCTGAACGTTGGGCGGTAAATGGGATGCCTCCGGCACCAGCCGCAGGCGGTAATCGGCAGAGATTTCGTACACCAGATAGCCGTCCCGGTTGACCCAGGAGCGGTGATTCGCGTCCCGTCGCGGGCCGCTGCTGACGATCTGGCACAGCCCTATGGTCACGGCGCTGTCGCCGGGCAGCGTAAAATCGCCGACGTTGACATAACGGCTCTCGACCTGCACCACTTCACCGTCAATCGGCATCAGCATCCGGTGGCTGCGCTGCGTCCCCGCCTGCTGCGGCGAGCAGGGGTTGGGAAAGCGCAGGGCGAACAGCGGGAAATCAAACGTCTCTTTCGCTACCGTCTTCGCCTCCTGACGCCGCTCGTACCGTGTCGCCAGCGTCAACGCTCTTTCATTAGGACGCCAGCGGCCGCTGACCTGACGCGTCTTGCCGTCGTTATCTTCTTCAATCCGGTAGCTGAACCCGCCGTCGGCGCCGTAGCGCACTTCATCGCGGTAGCGGTACTGGTGCGAGCGCAGCAGCACCCGCCAACGAAACTGAATGCTGGCCTGCTGCAGGTAGCTATTGCTGTCCGGCTGCCAGCGCTGACTGACGCGGTATTCCCCGATCGGCACGTCGCCGCGCAGCGGCAGAATGTGGTACACCGCCTGGTAATCGGGTCGTGGCGCGGCCGAAAGCGGCGCGGCGGCGATCAGCATCAACAAGCCGTATTTCTTCACGGGATCGCCTCCGTCAGCCAGCTCTCCAGCAACCAGGCGCCGTCCTGGCCATCCAGCACGTTCAGCAGCGCATGGCCCGGCGGCATCGGGAACTGCTGCAGATAGCGCCAAAACAGCGCGGGGTTCATGCAGCCGCTGTCACCGTACAGTTCGTTCAGCGCCCGATATGCCAGCGTAACGGGCAGACGATCGAACGCCTGCTGCTGCAGCTGACGCAGCGCGCCGGCCGGCGGCGTAACGCCCAGTACTTGACGTGTATTGGCGCCGCAATGCTGCAGCCAGCTGTCCGCCAGATACTGCGCGGCCTGGCGCGACGAGTCCGGCAGCCGCAGATAGCGGCTAAGGTGCAGCCAGGGGCCGCCGGGGGCGGTTTTTTTCAGGATCAGGCAGCCGATCCGTTCTACGCTGGCCTGGCTGTTGCTCTGCGTACCGCCGCGCGCGCGGGCATAACGCTGCATTTCCGAGAAGGTCAGCACCGGGATGCTGCGGAAGTGGCCGCAGATAATCACGTTGTCGCTGAGATCGCTGTTCAGCATGTCCTGCGCGATCAGCAGCGCGCTCATTAACCCGTTGCGCTCGCCGCGCAGCTTGCCGCTGAAGCCGTTGATGCCATAGTCGCGCACGATATTTTTCGGCAGGATGTCGACGCTCAGCGCATCGCGCCAGCTGTTGACCTCTTCAAAGGTGGTGGTTTCTCCCCAGGCGTCGACGTACAGCAACGCATTACGCTCATGGCGCAGCTGAAATTCGCCTTTGGCGCCCAACTGCGCCACCGCCTGATGGCAGGCGTCGCCCAGGCCGTTCAGCCAGTCGCGGTAATTGGTTTTGCGCAGTGCCTCGGCGGGCAGCATCGCATCATCAATTCCGAAGCGGCGCAGCAGCCACTGGCGGCTGCCGGATCTGGCGTTGGCTTTTTTATACAGCGACGCCTCCCAGACGTTGAACCAGGTAGGCTGAAAACGCTGCAGCAGCGTGTTCGGCTCCAGCAGGGAAAAACCGGCCAGGCGGACGGCGTCCGCCGGTATCTGACGTTCAGACGGTTTACTCATGGGGGCTCTCCCGGCAGTCTGAGAGCACCATGGCGGTCACCGAGCCATCCAGCCCGATGCCGGACTTGAGCAGGTGCGGGGTATGCAGAGGCAGCGGCGGCGCGTCCATATGCACATGGATCGGTAAAGCGGCGTCGACCGGATGACGGCCGGCGGCGGCCAGCAGGCGCCGCTGCAGCAGGGCATCCGCCGCCAGCATAAAGTCCAGCACGCCGCTGCAGGTGGCGACATAGCCCGCCTGCCCTTTGTAACTGACGACCGGAATGCCGCCTTTGCCCCACACTTTCTGCAGCGCCATCGCTTCGGCCTTGTCGCCGGCGACGGTGCCGTTGGCATGCGGCAGTGCGCAGGCGATATCCTGCGGCGTCAGCCCGGCCGCCAGCAGCGCGCTGTCGATGGTTTGCGCAATGGTGCGAAAATCGGCGGTAAAGGCGCCGCCGCGCCCGCCGCTGCTCTGGCGGCACACCGAACTGCGGATGGCGACCGCCGGCGTGACGCCGCGCCGTCTGGCGTGATCTTCACTTTCAATCACCAACGCCACCGCGCCGTCGGCCAGCAATACGCTGTTGTCCTGATTGCTGAACGGCTGCGATTGTCCATTGCCGAGCATGCCTTGCCCGCCCATAAACACCACATCCTGCAGCACGATCTTCAGCCAACCGGCCACCAGCGCCACATCGAGCCGGCCGGCGGCAATGCCGGCCTGTGCCAGATGCAGCGCCGTCAGCGAGGAGTTGCTGGCGCTGTACACCGAAGTCGGTGGCCAGTCGAGGCTATAAGTGTCGACAAAGCGGCGCGCCAGCGCGTCCTGCGCGTAACTGTCGGCATGCAGCCGTTTGATCGCCGGGAAGAACAGCAAATCTTCCCCGTCATTGCGATCCTGGTAGCCGGCAAAGTCGGCGATATTCGGCCGCATGCCGTTGCCGGCCAGGAATGCCCGCACGCGCGGCCCCTGCAAAGCGGACGCCTGCAGGCCGGCCATCGCCAGCGCCTCGTCAATCACCGGCTGCAGCTGCTGCCACGGCTCGGCGTCAGCGCGCGGTGCGTGCACCGTATGCGGATTACTGCCCAGCCGCAGGTTCTGCCAGTCATCGTCGCTGTCGAACCAGGGGGTGCCCGTCGCACAGCGTCCGGCGGAAATCGCCTCAATCAGCGCCGGAAAATCCGCCGCCAGCGGGCTGCACTGCCCCCAGCCGCTGGCTATCACCCGCGGTTTCACGCTGCCTTCCTCAGCACCACGGCGTAGTGGTTACCGCCTTCTGTGGCGCCGATCACCAGCGCCGTATTCACCGTCTGCTGCAGTGGCGCGTTAACGAAGTGGAAATCTTCGGCGCAGAATTCCTGCGTATACGGAATTGGCAGGATTTCACCGCGCCGCATGATTTCACTGACCACGGCGATATTGAGCAGGCCAATGCTCGATTCGACCAGACCGAACCAGCCGTTATAGTTGACCAGCGGCACCTTGCGACGCGCCTCACCCAGACTACGGCGCAGCGCGTCGACTTCCACCGCATTGCGCAGCGGCGTGCCGTCGCTGGTGCCGCACACCAGATCTAACTCATGCGGTTCGAGCGCCGCTTCCTGCAGCGCCTGTCCGATGGCGCGCGACAGCGAGGCCGACCGGGCCACAACATCATGGGGATCAAAGAAGCTGCCGTCGTTGTCTTTGCCGTAGCCGATGATTTCGGCGTGAATATGCGCCCCACGCGCCTGAGCATGCTGCAGATCTTCCAGGAGCAGCATCGCCGCGCCTTCACCGGGGATGTAGCCTTGTGCATGATTGCTGTACACCTGAAAAGCCGCCGCATCGCAGGTCAGCTGCAGATCGCCGCTGAGCGCCTGCAGATACACCGCGAAGGTGCTCATGTTTTCATCTGCGCCGCCGACGATTACCTGCGGCTGCAGCGCCTGACGCACCAGCTCGTAACCATAGGTCAGCGCCCCTAATCCGGCGTTGATGCCGGTCGCCAGCGAGGTGTTATACCCCTTGATACCTTCGGAGATGGAACAGAAGGTGGAGATGGCGTTCATCAGCGAGCCGGGGAATTCCGACGTCCGCACCTTGGTCGGATCCGGGAACAGGCTCTGCAGATAGCGATCCACCGTCGCCTGCGGGCCTTTGGACATGCCGAGTATCATGCCCAGCGTCTGGCCGTCGCGTTTGATTTTGCGCCCGGCATCGTTCATCGCCTGCGTCAGCGCCAGCAGCGCAAAGGTGCTGATCAGGTTGGCCTTGCGCGGATCGAAGCGGCGCAGCGTCTTGCGCGGATCCAGACCGGTGATTTGGTGCAAGCCGGTCGCCTTGTCCAGTTCGGCGTCGATGTCCATACCGGCGAAGCGCTGGTTCAGGAAGGCGCGGGATTCACTGTTCTGGTTGACCGCACCCAGCATCTGCCGGAACTCTTCACGCGTCTCCTCATCCAGCAGCAGCGGTTGCAGACTGTCCGGCGTCTGCTGCTGCCACATACGCTGCAGCATCGCCTGCAGCGTGTGGCCGGCGGCGCTGACCGCGCCCATCCCGGTGATTGCCACGCGCTTCGGCGCGTAGACGCTGGGAGGACTCTGCTCCGGCTTTACGCTGGCGATGACGCAGCAGTTATTGCCGCCGAAGGCGTAGTTGTTTTTCATAAACAACCTGACGTCGCCGTCCTGGAACTCGTTAGGCACGTAGTTGAGATCGCAGTTGGGACGGGGGGTGGTGAAATTAAGCGTCGGCAGGATTTTGTTTTCCGGCAGCGTCAGGAAGCAGGCGATCAGCTCAATGATACCGGCGGAGCCGATATTGTGGCCGACATAGGCCTTGGTGGAGCTGACCGGAATGTCCATGATGTTGGGAAACACTTTCTTCATCGCCAGCGTTTCACAGCGGTCGTTGGCCTCGGTGCCGGTGCCGTGCGCGTTGATATAGCCGATATCTTCCGGCGTCAGCGCCGCATTCTGCAGCGCGTGGCGCATCACCTGTACCGCGCCCTCGCCGCGCGGATCCGGCGCGGTTTCATGGTAGGCGTCGCAGGAGGTGGCGTACGACACCATTTCACCGTAGATGGTCGCGCCGCGCGCCAGCGCGTGCTCATACTCTTCCAGCAGCAGCGCGCCGGCGCCTTCGCCGATCGACATGCCCGGCGAGCCGGAGAACGGGCTGGACGGCGTGCGTTTCATGGCATGCAGCGCATAGAAGCCGGCGAAGGTCGGCAGATAGATAGGTTCGGTGCCCACCACCAACGCGGTGCTGTTCTTGCCGTTCTGGATCAGGTCATAGCCGATACCCATGGCGTTGGTGCTGGCGGTACAGGCGGTGGCGACCAGTTCAAAGCCGCCCTTCAGCCCCAGCAGCGAAGAGACAATGGCGCTGCACGAGGCGAAACTGCCGGAAATGATGGCTTTCTGCAGTGAAAACGCCTCCATACGCTGCTCGATCAGCGGAATAAAGGCTTCGGTGCCGGCCGAGGAGACGCCGATAATTAACGCCGTTCTGTCACGCAGCGCGCCCGGCGGCAGTTCCCCCTGCTCCAGCGCTTCATGGCCCACCTTATAGGCCCACAGCGCGGCGTTATCCAGCGAAGCAACCATCTCGTCGGACAGTCCCGGCCAGCTCAGCGGCTGCAGCACTTCCGAAGCGTTGGCGTCTTCAAACCATTCCAGGTACTTTTCACTCGGTTTAATACCGCAGGTTTTATTGAGCAGCGCCTGCTTAAACTCAGGCACATTGGTGGCGATGGAGGAGAGGTGCCCCATCCCGGTTATCACCACGCGTTTGCGAGTAACAGTCATAATGTCTTCCGTGTCATGTCTTGCGTGTCGGCACACCCGAATTAAGGGTGACGCGCCCCGAACCGGGCGCGTCGTGAGCGTCAGGCCTGCGGCGGCTTGTCGGCCGATACCTGCTCTGCCTGCTCCTGCGCGGCTTTTTCCGCCGCTTCCTGTTCTTCCTTGATGCGCTGCCATTCAAACTGCTGCAGCAGATCGCGCGGACGCGTGCTGTCGACGTAGCTGTGCTCCGACGGGTTAATCAGGAAGCTGTAGTTGCGGGCGAACGGCACCGCAGCGGTGTTCACCGTCACCAGCGCGTCGCCGCACTGCACCTGATAGCAGTCGATATCCGCCCAGGCCCAGGCGTTGCGCAGCATCAGACGGCCAAGGCTGGCCTCCAGATCCGTGGAGTAGTCGCAGACGATCACTTCGCCGATGCACTCGCCGTTCAGCAGCACTTTATCGCCGCGCTGCGGCATCGGTTCACTGCGGCCGGCGATGGTCATGCCGACGGCGCGCTGGGCGACGCCCTGCTCTACGCGCTCGCCGATGGCCTCCTGACCGGTGAACTGGTCTTTGTCATAACACACCGTCCACTGCATCTGCAGTTCGATCGGACAGCGGCTGTAGTCATTGAACAGCCCCGGCTCCCAGCAAGGGTTCTCCAGGCGGGCCAGACGCTGATAATCCAGACCGCCGGTGCGCAGATCGAACTTCTCGCCGGCTTCCTGCAGTTGCCGCCATACGTCGGCCAGTTCGTCACGCGGCCCCATCAGCTTGTAGGAGAATTCGCCGTGCTTGCCGCTGCGCAGCAGGATCAGTTCGTCAACGTGCATATGCTCCTGGAACGGCAGGCCGATCACGTCCATACCGTACAGCTCCGCCAGCAGTTCCCAGGCGTACGGCCCTTCAAGGTGCAGCGTGCCCCAGTCCGGCGTCAGCGACTCGATGGTTTCAATCTCGTCAAACTCTTCCTCATTGCCCGCCAGCCGATCGCGCAGCAGCTGGCACAGAGCCTCGCCGGTCATCCATTCGGAAATCAGCAGGAAGCGTTCATCATCGCAGGCGATATACAGATCGCTGACGATCATGCCGTCGCGATCGAGGATCAGGCTGTACATCGCCTGTTCGTCACGGATGGAGGAGACATCGCCGGACACCACCTGGTTCAGCAGCGCCCAGGCACTGTCGCCGCTGACGCTGGCGATGCCGAAATGCGAGTAGTCGACCAGTAGAATGTTCTTACGCAGCGCCTGGTGCTCGGCGGCGGCGTCGAAGTAGCGCAGTGGGACGGCGACGCCGTTGCGTTCGCCCATGATGGCGCCATTTTGCTGATGAATATCGCTCAGTTTCATGCCTTTTCCGCCTCTTCTGCTGCCTTGGCTGCCGCCATTTCTCCCTGCTTGCCGATCACAAACGACGCCAGGGTGTTCACACTGCGCATATAGGAAGGGTCATCGCCCTCCTTCACCCGGATATTGAAGGTTTCATCGAGCAGTACGATCACCTCGGTGGCGTCTACCGAATCCAGCTTCAGCCCGCTGCCGAACAGCGGCGTATCGTCATCAATCTGCTGCACGTTCTGGTACAGGTTGAGACGCTCGATCAGACCCGCCTTGATTTTTTCCAGTACCTGTTGTCGTTGTTCAATCACGGCGTTTAGCCCGGTGTTACTCATGGTGTTGGTTCCCCGCGGTTAGTTAATCTGTATGCCCTTGGCTTCCGCAATGCTGCGGTCGATGCGGAAATTGACGATACGGCCGGCGCAGGCGATATGACGCCCGACGCGGGCCTCCACTTCGTAATGGTGGAAGCCGTTGGGATCGGCGAACGCCAGCTTGCTGTGCACCTCAATGGTGTCGCCCGGATTCACCACATGGCGGTACTTGACGTCCTGCGACGCCAGAAAACCGATAATGCGGTGGCGCTCGGCCATCACCCGCTCGACCCCTTCGGCATTCGCCAGCGAACGCGCCACGTCATCGAACTTTTTCAGCGGCGTTGCGGTTTCCCGCTCATGGCGCTGGCAGTAATCGCACAGCAGGCTGAAATACTCGCTGGCCTGGCCGAAAATCTCGGCGATCAGCACGCCCGGCATCACCGGGTTATCCGGGAAATGCCCCGGAATATACGGTTCATTGAAGGTGACGTGCTTGATCACGGTGATCGAGCCTTTCTCGCCGGGGGTAAAATCCACGATGCGGTCGACCATAAAAATAGGTGCTCGCCAGGCGCCCATCCGTAGCAGCACCGAAGGGGTAACCAGACTTTTGTTATAGTTAGGCATGCGACTTTCCTGTCTGTTAACGCATAATCAGGCCGCCATCGACGATCAGGGTCTGACCGACGATGTAGCTGGATGCGTCCGAACTCAAAAACGCCACCACGTTGGCGATCTCGTCGACATGACCAAGACGCTTGAGTGGAATGGCGGACATCACGTTGCGCACAATCTGGCGCGGGACTTTTTTTACCATGCGTGATTCGATCATCCCCGGCGCCACCGCATTCACGCGCACCCCTTTGGCGGCCATCTCGGCGGCCAGCGTGCGGGTAAAGCCGACGATGCCGGCCTTGGCCGCGCTGTAGTTGGTCTGACCGAAGCTGGACGTAACGCCGGATACCGACGAAATATTGACGATCGCCGCCTGACGCGCGAGGCGCAATAAGCGCATAAACTGCTTGGTCATATTGAAGGTGCCGTACAGGTTGACCTTGATCACCTGGTCGAACTCCTCAAAGCTCAGCGCGCTGAATAAATTATCTTTATAAATCCCAGCATTGTTAATTAGTACATGAATAGAGCCGGCCTCAGCATCGAGCGTATTCACCAGTTCATCGACGGACTGAACGTCCGAAACATTGCACTGATGAATATTTAGCGCCTGCCCCTGCGGATGTTTATTTTTTAATTTTTCCAGCCCGCTGGCATCATTGTGATAAACAGCATAAACCGTCGCGCCTTGGTCAAGATATTTCTTGCATATAGCCAGACCAATATCTCCGCTTGCGCCGGTAATCAGCACATTTTTCCCATTTAAATCAGGATATATCGACATAAATAATCCTTTATATTAACACGTCAACTGAATGCCGCCGCCGCAATAGCATGCGTCCGGCAATGTGAAATACTCAGCGTAGATTGCGCCAGACCACGTTCTTTCATCAGGCGTGCAAATTCACCCGAGAAAAAATAAAAAGGCCGGCCTAATTTATCGTGGCGCACTTCAATGTCGTGAAAGGCGATACCGAGGCGAAAGCCGGTTCCCAACGCTTTCACCGCAGCCTCCTTGGCCGCCCAAAAGCCGGCGACGCGCTCGCAGTTATGCGTAATGTCGCCCAGTTCTCGCCGCTCATCATCGGTTAAAAGGCGGAGCAATAATTTATCTCCGCTGCGTTTTATTGCCATTGCGACGCGATCTATTTCTATAATATCGACACCAAGATTCACTCTGACTTTATCCTTAGTCATGCAATCCAAAAAAATATTGCACGGCGAACGCGGGCAATATTTAACGGTTGGAATGGAGACATCCATTCCCGGAGGCTGAGTGCGAATTTTATTGATTAAGTACGGCGGAATCCCATCCGCGTCTGATGAAGAATGTTAGCGCATGTTATTTCAAACAATCAACAAAGCGCCAAATAAAAACAGCCGCGCATATCAAATTGGAGTTTTAGCCTAAAAAACAAAGAAAAAACAAAATCAATACGTGAAAAAATAAAAATAATCCAATTTAAAAACCACGGTAACATAGTGAATCGATATCTTGCGCTGCAAGAATAATCCTTGCGCGTTAAAATCATCCCAACCAGGCAGGAGTATTTTTTGAAAATAACCAAGAAATCACTTGAAGATTGATTATTGATATAAAAATATATCAAATAATAAAGCTGACTTGTGTTTAATTTTAACGGATAAATGCAGTAAAGCTCGCTCCATGCCTTAATGTCCGGATGGAGCGGCCTGCTTGTTTTAGACGGCGATACGGATTATTTCGCCAGTTGAGTGGAATAGTTGGCCGGCACCCAGCGATAACCGTTGCCCTGACGCTGCACATGTCCCAGCCCCGGGAAGGAGATATGCGCAGCGGCCACCCAGAAGCCCTCTTTCGCCGCCTGCGCCAGGATGCGTTCGCGCGTGGCGATCGCCTGCCGCCGGTCGACGTCAAAGTGAATCGCCACCTGTGGCTCCGGCATCTGCACCGCTTTGGCGTGGATAATATCGCCCCACAGCACCAGCGTCTGCCCCTCGCTTTCTATGC
Organism: Serratia sp. JUb9; assembly: GCF_014298095.1. NCBI lineage: Bacteria > Pseudomonadati > Pseudomonadota > Gammaproteobacteria > Enterobacterales > Yersiniaceae > Serratia > Serratia sp. JUb9. The sequence continues at coordinate 2,606,575 of NZ_CP060416.1, forward strand.
GGTAGGTAACGCTGCCCGGCGTATGCCCGTAGGCCGCCTGCGCCTGAATGCCCAGCGGCAGCCGCGCCGGCGCGCTGAAGGTTTTCAGTTTGCCCGCGGCGATCAGCGGATTGAGCGCATCGGCGGATTCTTTAAAGGTGTGGCGCTGTCCCTCTTCCACCTTGCTTTGGTTGGCATCGTTCAGCCAGAAATCCGGATCGCGTTTATCAACATAGACATCCGCATTGGGGAACGTCGGTTTGCCCTGCTGCGACACACCGCCGGAGTGGTCGCCATGCACGTGCGTCAGCAGTACCGCGTTGATGCTGTCGGCCGGGTAGCCCGCCGCACGCAGGTTTTCCAGCAGATGGCCGCCATTGTTGCCGAACAGCTGGCCAGCGCCGGTATCCACCAGTACCCGCTGTTTGCCGTCGTCAATCACAAAGGTATTGAGCGAGGTTTCCGCCTGCGGCGTCATCGCGTCCTCCGCCATCCGGCGCTGCAGCGTTTCCTTGTCAATCGGCACCAACAGCTGATCGAGCGGGATGGTCACCGTGCCATCAGACACCGCGGTGACGGTCAGTTTGCCCAGCGTCATCCGGTAATATCCCGGCGCCTGCCGCTGCGTATCGGCGGCCTGAACCGCGGCGGTGGTCATCAGCAGGCCGGCGGCCAGCACTAAATGTCGTTTCATAAACTCCCCATATGAGATTTAACGTCGTCTTTAACGCTGGCAGAGATTATTGTATTGTCCAATAACATCATTCAAATTGATTAGGTTGATTGTGAACATCAGAGAAAATGATTTTAATCGTATCGATCTGAATTTACTGACGGTATTGCTGGTGCTGTACCGTGAACGCAGCGTGACGCGCGCGGCGCAGAAACTGTTTCTTGGCCAGCCGGCGGTCAGCGGCGCGCTGGCTCGCCTGCGCGAGATGTTTAACGATCCGCTGTTTATCCGTTCGGCCAAAGGCATGGAGCCGACGCCCCGCGCCGTATCGCTGGTGACGGAACTGACGCCGCTGATGGAAAATATGCAGCAGGTGCTGTTTCAACAGCCGGAGTTTTCCCCTGCCCGCGCCCGGCAAACCTTTCGTCTGGGCGTGACCGACTGGGTGGAAAGCTGGCTGATCCCGCCGCTGTATCAGTTTTTGCGCCACAACGCCCCCGGCGTCCGCCTGCAGGTGACGGCAACCGACCCGTTTCAGGACGCCGCGCTGCTGGTGCGGGACGAGATCGATCTGGCGATTTCCGTCGCCAATGACGCCCCGCACGCGGTGGTGCGCCAGGTGCTGACCACCATGGACTACCAAACTTTCTGGCACCCGCAGCAACAGCAGCCGCCGACGCCGCTGACGCTGGATGCCTATACCCGCGCCGACCACCTGCTGGTTTCCTACCGCGGTGCTGACAGCAGCCTGATCGATCGCCAGTTGGCCGAGCTGGGAAAGCGTCGCCGGGTGGTTTACACCACGCCCCATTTTGCCTCGCTGCCTCTGCTGCTGCAGCGCAGCGCGGCCTTCGCCACCGTGCCTGCAGGGCTGGCGGCGGGCTGGCGGCAGCATTACGGGCTGTGCGTCAGCCCGCCGCCGCTGGATATCGCCCCGTTTGAGGTAGCGATGCTGTGGCACCGCCGTCGCGATCGCGAGCCGGCGCTGCAGTGGCTGCGTCAAGCGGTGATCTCACTGCTGGCAGAGGCAGAATGCGCCGTCTGATGGCGTAAACAGACGGCGATTTTGCCCTGTTTTTCTCCCTTTGCTTTCTTTGCGTGCGGATTAGAGTGACCGTTGGTGTTGTAGCAAGTCTTACACAAGGTCTTTCTGAGCGTGACGAAACCTTTTTTACGCAGCGGCAGTCTGGATAAGCTGGTCGCTCTGGGGGAAAATGGCCAACCCATTTACGCCCAGGCGCAGTCAATCCGCGAGGCGCTGCGCCTCAAGAATCAACCGGCAATCGCAGACTGTCTGGCTATCCCGCAATTAAACCTCCGACAAGATCGCATCGATTGGTATGCGCCGTTCAGCGGTGAGATCCGCCCGTGGACGGCGGCCGACGATAATGAACGACGTGCGGCGCTGGCGCAGCTGGACGCCTGCCTTACCGAGGTTGAGGCGCTCAGCCGCCAGGCCGTTGCCGCGCCGCAGGCGGCGCAGCAGCGCTTCGGTACTCTGTTGCGTTATCTGCTGCGCTTCCCTGATGCGCAGCAGGTTTATCTGGTCGACGGCAAACCGGTGCTGACGTTCTGGGGGTTTGACCATGCCGAACAAGGCGGCGGCAGTGACCCGTTTGCCTGCCTGCGGTCGGAGGAAACCTCGCCGGTCGCCGCGCCGGTTACCGCTGCCGAAACGGCGATCGGCGCGCCCTCCGCGCCGCAATATGACGTCCGGCCGCCGCGCGCCGGCCGTCCAGGCTGGCTGCTGGCGGCTATCGTCATGGTCATGACGCTGGCCGCGCTGGGCTGGCAATGGCGGCAGTCTCACGACGCTGCGCCGCCGGTTGCCGGGACCGCGCCGGTTCTTCCGATGCCGCCGGCCGCACCGCCTGCGATCACGCCCATGCCGCCGTTGCCACTGGCAAAGGCGACGTTGCAGCCGGCGCCCCCTACGCCGGAGCCTGCCGCGCCGCCGAGCGATAACCACGCCCTGATCATGCCCGCCGCAGCGGTGAAAGCCGGTTCCACCCGTTTTCTTAACGGCGAATGGCGCGCCGTGCCGGATGTCAAAACGCCGCTGACCGGTCGGCTGCCCAGCCTGCGGTACCGGTTGCATAACGGTAAAGGCAGCCTCAGCATCCGCCAGGCGGATAACGTGCGCTGCCGGGTTGACGTCGAAACCGGACTGATGCCGTCCGGCAACCTGGTGATTAACAGCCGCACTAAGGCGCACTGCAGCGACGGCTCCCGCTATCAGATACCGGAAATCGTCTGCCAGCCGCAGGAGGACCGCCCCGCCGCGTGCAGCGGCCGCTACGGCGCCGACACGCTTTACCCCATGACCATCACGCGCGAGAAAAAATGATGCTGGCGACCCTTCCCCATTACCCCGCACAGATCACGCTGGTGCAAAACAGCGGCGTACAGTTTCTGGACTTTGGTCTGCCGCCGGAGAATGCTGCACCAACGCTGCCCGGCGCCTATGTGCGTAAAACCGCCAACGGCCCGCTGCTGCGGCTGCGCTTCGATACGACGTCAGGCAAGCACCTGCTGAACCACGACGACAGCACACCGCCGGAAACGGTCCGACCGGAGCTGCGTCTGCCGTTTGAACGTTCGCTGGCACTGCTGGCAGAACAGTGGCTGCCGTTGCCTTTCTTCCGTTTCAGCCCGGCGGGCGGTTTTCTCAACGGCCCGGCAAACTGGGCGCGGATGCGCTTTACGCCGTTGACGCAGCCCGACGAGGATGGCTGCCTGTGGCGCATTACCCTGACGTTTGATACCCAGTTGCGGGAGGCGGATACCCCGTCGCTGGCGCCGGATGCGAATGACGTCAACGCCGGTCTGGCGTTTGCGCTGGCGCATCACAGCCGCGATCTCGACGAGTTTCTCGATCAGACCTGGGTCGACGGCTGGCTGCGGGACGTGTTCCGTCAGCAGGCCGCCGAGCGCGAGCAGCGCAGCGAAAACGCGCTGCGTGGCGCGCTGAAAGCGTTCGAATATCAGGCGCATTATCTGAACCTGCTGACGCTGCTGGCAGAGCGGCTGCAGCTGCCGGCGATCCGTCTGATCGCCGCCGGCGGACAAACGGCGCCGATTCCGGTCGATTTGATCCTCGACGTCGGCAATTCCCATACCTGCGGCATTTTAGTCGAGCAGCATGCGCAAGAGCGTGACGGCCTGAAGCAGACCTATGCGCTGCAGCTGCGGGATTTCAGCCAGCCGCACCAACTGCATCAGGCGCCGTTCTCCAGCCGGGTGGAGTTTGTTCAGACACAGTTTGGGCCGGAGAACTACTCTTTTCAGAGCGGTCGCGAGCGGGCATTCTGCTGGCCGTCGCTGGTGCGGGTCGGCGATGAGGCCAGCCGGCTGGCGGCGCAGCGTCAGGGCGCCGAGGGCGCCACCGGCCTCTCCAGCCCGCGCCGCTATTTGTGGGACGACGCCCCCTATGACCACGGCTGGCGCTTTAATCAGGCGCAGGAGCCAATGGCCGCCGCCGCACCGCTGTCGTTATTACTGAACGACGAAGGCCAGCCGTTATCTGGCCTCGCACCGTCACAGCAGCTGCCGGTATTCAGCGCCCAGTACAGCCGCAGCGCGCTGATGACGCTGATGCTGAGCGAGCTGCTGGCGCAGACGCTGATGCAGATCAACAGCGTGGCCCAGCGTCTGACCCAGCCGCACGGCAACACGCCGCGACGGCTGCGGCAGATTATCCTTACCCTGCCCGCCGCGATGCCAAAGCCGGAGCGCGAGCTGTTTCGCCGCCGCATGGCCGAAGCCATCGGTCTGGTCTGGACGGCGCTCGGCTGGCAGACGCACGACGCGCCGCCGCAGCCTGAGATCCAGATGGAGTGGGATGAAGCCACCTGCGGCCAGATGGTGTACCTGTATAACGAAACGCAGGTCAATTTTGCCGGCGACAGTAAGGCGTTTTTTGCCGCCATGGCGCGCCCGGATCGCCCTGCCGCACAGCGCGGTACGGCGCTGCGCATCGCCTCGATCGATATCGGCGGCGGCACCAGCGATCTGTCGGTCACCCAGTTCTCGCTGGACGACGGTCTGGGGCATAACGTAAAAATCATCCCGCAGCTGCTGTTCCGCGAAGGTTTTAAACTGGCGGGAGACGATATCCTGCTCGATGTGATCCAACGCTATCTGCTGCCTGCGCTGCGGCAGACGCTGGAGCGGGCCGGCGTGGCGCACCCCGCCGCGCTGATGGACACGCTGTTCGGCAATCAGGGACGGCTCGACGGCCTGTCAACGCGGCGGCAGCAAACGGCGCTGCAGCTATTTATTCCGCTCGGCCAGGCGATTTTACAGGCCTACGAAACGTACGATCCGCTGGACGCCGGCGCCGAACTGGCGGCCACCTTCGGCGAATTGCTGCCGCAGCGGCCGACCGACGGCGTACTGCACTTTATCAACGCAGAGGTGCAGCGCCAGCTTGGCGCCGATGCGCCGGCCTTCGACATTCTGCACACCCCGCTGCTGCTGCCTCTGCGCGATCTGCACGCGGCGTTTCTATCCGGACAGATCCGCATCAAAGCGTGCCTGCAGGCACTCAGCGAAGTGGTGGCCCATTACGCCTGCGATGTGCTGCTGCTGACCGGCCGCCCCTGCCGCCTGCCGGGCGTGCAGGCGCTGCTGCGCCATTTGCAGCCCCTGCCGGCGGGCCGCATGCTGTCGCTGGACGGCTATCACGCCAGTCAGTGGTATCCGTTCGCCCGCCACGGACGTATCGACACGCCGAAATCCACCGCGGCGGTCGGCGCTATGCTGTGCTTACTGGCGCTGGACCTGCGCCTTGGCAGTTTTTATTTCAAGGCCGGCGATTTCCGGCCTTACTCCACCATCCGCTATCTCGGCATGCTGGATGCCCGGCAGAGCCTGAGCGACGATAACGTCTACTATCGCGATATCGATCTGGATCGCCGCGACTTCATGCTGGATAACCGCGCCTTTACCCTGCGCGGCCCGCTGCGCCTGGGTTTCCGTCAGTTGGACAATGCGCGCTGGCCCGCCTCGCCGCTGTACAGCCTGCATATTGTCGATACGCAACTGGCGCGCCGGCTGGCCGGCAGCGCGGTGCTGCAGATACGGCTGCGGGTTGCCGACGGTGAACGCTTCGAACTGGCCGACGCCACGCTGGACGATGGCGAAGCGGTGCCGCTGACGCACCTGCAGCTGAAATTAAATACCCTGGCGGCCGGCGACGGCGCGGCAAGCCATTACTGGATCGACAGCGGGAGCGTGTTTCCATCATGAGTGATATTTCTTTACCGGCGCAACGCCTGCACGACGTTGCGCAACGGGCGCTCGACTGGCTGCAGGACGCTCGCCATGATTCAGCGCGGCTGGCGGCGGAAGCGGAGAGTCTGGCGCTGCGCCTGCGCCGCTGTCGGCGCGACGCACGGCGGCTGACCATTGCCGCTGACGAGAGTTTCAGCCTGGGTATTTACGGCAATGCGCGGCAGGCAAAGGCCGCACTGCTACGCCAGTTGGGCGTTACCCCGCACCCCGTCGGGCAGCCGGCGCTGACGGTACGCTATCACCAGACGCCTCAGCCGGCCACACCACGCCTGACGCTGCTGGAGGAAAGCGACCTCGTTGGGCTGCTGTTTTTCGCCGCCGGCGCGCAGCCGCCGGATCGCCGGCAGCTGGCGACAGGTTTATCCGCCCTGCGCCGTCAGCCCCACGCGATACCGGCAGAGGGCGTTGACGAAGATCGGCTGCTGACGCTGTGGGAGACGCTGAGCCACTACCATCCGCAGCTCGCCAACGATCCGTTCTGGCCGGCGGCGCTAGCGCTGGCGCCCGGCCTGAATATCGATCAGCGCGCAGCGCTGTTTGCTCCGCTGTGGGGAGAGCGGCCAGCGTTCACCGCCCTGTATCGTCAGCTGGCGCACCGGCTGCGGGAGCTCGGCAGCCGCCAGTTCACGCTGACGGAAGATATCGACACGCTGAGCGCGGTGATCGACGGTTCAGCAGCGGCCTGGCTCAACGGCGAAGGCGACCGCCATACCGTGCTGCTGCCGCTGACTGAGGCGCAGACGCCGCAGCGCTGTTCACAGGCGGAACTGGCGCTGCTGACGGCCGAACTGACGCTCACCACGCCGTCAGGCGGCGGCATCTTTGGTCATCCCGTCGTTCTGCTGGATATCCCCGGCGTTTCGACAGCATGTGAGCAGGCGCTAACATCCTCTCTGCTGTCTGCCAAACGCCGCTGGCTGTTGCACCACTGCAACGAGCGCAGCCAACCCACGCTGCTGCTGGTCAGCGGCGCGGCGACCGATCGACAGACAGTATTGCCGGCCGCCAAAGCGCTCAGCCATTGGCAACAAGGCGGACTGCCGGCCCCGGATGAGGCAGGCAAACCGGACCTGATCTGGTTGCTGACCCCGCGCAGCGCTGCGGCGCAGGATTATGAAGCCGCCGTGCAGCGCCATATCGGCGAACCGGGCGTACACTGGGGGACGTTGCTGGCGCAGGATGAACACGATCACCGGCGCCTGCTGGCCTATCTGACGACGGCGGTCGATAACCGCATCCGTCAGCGGCGGCTGACCAAACGGCTGCTGACGCTGCACACCGTTCTGACGAAAGCGGTGCTGGGCGACTGGCTGCCGGCGGCGGATGATGATGAACGGCCGCAACAGCAGCAGGTCGCCCGGCGTCTGCTGCAGACGCTGCAGGCCCGCACCGGGGTGCACGGCGAGTTGCTGCAACAGCTGCTACCGCCGCAGGAAGCGCTGCTGCATCTCTATCAACAGCCGGCGCCGCTTACCGGCGGTGAGCCGTTGGGTATCGGCATCGAGCTGGATCTGCTGGCGCCGGTTGCGGACGGCAGCGATATTTCCCCGCCGACATCGTGTTTTGCCGACGCTGCATTCCGCCTGTGGCTGGAACATCTGCGCCGTCTGGCGGATAACCGCGCGCTGAAGCAGCAACTGGATATCGACAGCCGCTGTCTTAGCCTGCTGGCCGATACGCTGATTAACGCCGCCTGGCGGCTGGGCATTGACCGTCAGCTGCGCGACGCGCTGATGACCGACAGCGGCAATGCCCAACGTCAAACCTCACTGGCGCTCGGCGTACTCGGCGATTTTGTCGCCTGGCTGGGCTTCCAACACTGCTTGCCGCAACGGCGGCCAACCAGCCGCATCCAGCAGGGGCAGCCGATCTTTACCTCTCCGCACGCGCCGTCCGGCGATCTGACGCCGCCGCGTCTGACCCGGCTGGCGGCCGCACCGGTCAATGACGCCGCCTTCTATATTTATGACTGGCTGGTGGGATTAAATACGCTGGCGGCAGACAACGTCGGCCATCGCGCAGCGGCCAGCCTGCCGGCACGGCAGCAGCGGCGTTTGGCGCAGATCGTGGCGGCGCTTGAGGATTCTGATAAAGGTGAGAATGGTATGGGGCCATAGCCCCATACCGGAGACGATCAGTAACGATCGACGCTGACAATCTGCTCGAGAGGCAGTTTGCCGATGCGCGGATAAGGCTGGCTGACGCCTTTGCCGATCGCCACTATCAGGGCGATCTGGTAATGGTCCGGTTTGTTGACGATCTTGCCGACCGCGTCAAAGTCGAAGCCATCCATCGGACAGGAGTCATAGCCCTGCGCTTTGGCGGCCAGCATCAGCGTCTGGGCGAAAATACCGCTGCTGCGCATGATTTCATCGCGCTGCACCTGCGGTTTATCGCGGTAATACTGGTCAATCGCCGGATAGATAAACTGCTGTACCGGTTCTGCCGCCTCGTGCCAGATGTTTTTCACCTGTGATTCCCAGCTGGACAGGTCGCCGCACAGCAGCACCAGCATGGAAGCATCGGTCACCTGCGCCTGATCCCAGGCCGCTTCGCGGATCGCCGCACGCTGGGCGGCATCTTCTATCAGCAGCGGACGCCAGTGTTGCAGGTTAAATGCGCTCGGCGCATTCTGCAGCGCGATATCCAGCAGCGCTTTTTTCTCATCCAGCGTCATGACATGCTGGCTGTCGAACTGTTTGGTAGCCCGTCGTTGTGTAATCGCGTCAAGCGTATTCATCCGTTACCTCATAGAATTAACATTTAGCGTCGCCATTATTCTCAGAATATTTAGCCGGATGTCCAGCCTGCGCACGCAGACGCGCACGTTTTGTCATATTCCCTGCCGCAGGTAGGCGGCCATTTCGTCCTCCGGTACCATGCCGCCGCCGGTGGCCCACACCACGTGGCTGGCATTTGCCACCTGCCGTTCGCTCAGGCCTTGCTGCATCAGCCACTACGGGTTAGCAACCACTCTCCACGGCCCCGGCATGCCGGCCAGCGCCGAAGGCTCCAGCCGGATTTGCTCATGGCGATCCAGCAGCGCCAGCAGCTGATACATCTCTTCATCGCTCAGCGTATAAAAGCCGTCCAGCAGGCGCTCCATCGCCCGGCCGACAAAGCCGGATGGCCGCCCCACCGCCAGGCCGTCCGCCGCCGTCAGGTTATCGATGCCGATATCCTGCACCGCAATCGCGTCGTGCAGGCCGGTATGCACGCCCAATAACATGCAGGGGGAATGGGTCGGCTCGGCAAACAGGCAGTGGACGTGGTCGCCAAAGGCCAGCTTCAGGCCGAACGCAACGCCGCCGGGGCCGCCGCCCACGCCGCACGGCAGGTAGACAAACAGCGGGTGCTGTTCATCCACGACAATTCCCTGCCGTTCACACTGCTGTTTCAGCCGGCCACCGGCCACCGCGTAGCCGAGAAACAGCGTTTTTGAGTTTTCATCGTCAATAAAGAAACAGTGCGGATCCGCCGCCGCCTGCTGACGCCCCTGCGCCACCGCTACGCCATAATCTTCCGCATATTCGATGACGTTCACCCCGTTTTCCCGCAGTTTCTGCTTTTTCCAGTCGCGGGCGTCGGCGGACATATGCACGCTGACGTTAAAACCCAGTTTGGCGCTGATAATACCGATCGACAGTCCCAGATTACCGGTCGACCCCACGGCGATGCGGTACCGGCTGAAGAACGCGCGAAAATCGTCGGAGAACAGGCACGTATAATCATCCTCCGGCTGCAGCAGCCCGGCGTCCGTCGCCAGTTTCTCCGCATGAGTCAGCACTTCATAAATGCCGCCGCGCGCTTTGATCGAGCCGGAGATGGGTAAATGACTGTCTTTTTTCAGCCATAGCCGTCCCGTCAGCGCACGCTCATAGCGGTCGTTCAGCGCCTGGCGCATCGCGTCGATCGCCACCAGTTCCGATTCGATGATGCCGCCCGCCGCGCGGGTTTCCGGAAAGGCGGCGCTCAGATAAGGCGCGAAACGCGTCAGTCGCTGCTCCGCCTGCGCCACCTCCTCCCGCCCCAGACCGACGAACGGCAGCCCCTGTTCCAGCGTGGTGGCGCGCGGATTAAACCAGGTGAGCGGCTCAAAGGCCTGCAGTCTGGCGACCAGCGGATAATCGTTTATCAGGGCATTCAGTTGTTGTTGATGCATAACGGCGGCTCCTTGCGGGGGGAATAACAGCAGCATGACGCAATATCTGTGATAACGGTATCTTTTTCCTGCATTTTCCCTCCCCGTTGCGGAGAGGGAAAACGTCGCTTACGCTTTATTGGCCGCCGCCTCCAGCGCGGCGATATCAATTTTACCCATTTTCAGCATCGCTTCGGCCACGCGCTGCGCCCTGGCGCGATCGTCACCCTGGATCAGCTCGCCCAGCCGTTTCGGCACCACCTGCCAGCTGATGCCCCAGCGGTCCTGCAGCCAGCCGCAGGGTTCGGTCTTGCCGCCTTCGCTGAGCGCCGTCCACAGCCGATCAATTTCCGCCTGATCGTCACATTCGGCGGCAATCGCAAAGCGGTGGGTAAAGGGATCGATCGGCTGCGCCTCAAAGGCCAGATAACGCTGATCGCCAAGGATAAAACCGGCCATTTTGACGCTGCCCGCCGGGCCGGACGGCGACTCTGCGGGCAGCGTTGTATGCCATTCCAGCCTCGAACCGGGAAACAGCGCGATATAACAGGTCAGCGCTTCTTCCATCTCTTGCGCAAACCACAGTTGCTGCCTGATGATGGCCATAGCGCCCCCCTTTACTCGTCGAGCAGCGTGGAGAAACCGCCAAAAATCATCCGCGCGCCGTCAAAAGGCATCTCATTACCAAACTCCTGCATCCGCGGATCGCTGCGCATCCTGCCGTTTGCCTCGTCGCGCACCTGTTTGGACGGGTACTCAATCCAGCTGAACACCACCACCTCATCAGCCGTGGCCTTTACCGCGCCGCGAAAATCGGTGAGTTTGCCGTCGGGCACGTCGTCCCCCCAGCACTCCACCACGCGCGTGGCGCCAAACTCCTTAAACAGCGGCGCGGCTTTCGCCGCGAGCGCACGATACGCCTCCTGATTGGCGGCGGGCACCGCCACCACAAAACCGTCTACATATGTCATGCTCAGGCTCCTCTGTCTTATCAGACAGTCAGGTTGTCGATGGCGCCGACGAAAAGCCGGCGCCCCCTACCATTTTAGTCGCTGAACAAGATAGTCACGCAGGTTAATCAGTTTTATCCGTCGCCGGCCGTGCGCTACCGCCGCCCATCACCTTATACAGCGTGATCAGATTTTGGTAATGGGTCTGCTGCACGGCGATCAGCGACTGACGCGCGCTGTACAGCGTACGCTGCGCCGTCAGCAGGTTCAGATAGCTGTCAACTCCGTGGCGGTAACGCAGCTCCGCCAGATGCGCATACTGCTGTGCCGCCGCGACGTTGCCGCGCTGCGCGCTCAGTTGCTGATGGAGCGTCGCGCGGCGCGCCAGCGCGTCCGACACCTCCTGAAAGGCGGTCTGCACCGTTTTTTCATAGCTGGCGACATCGGCCCGCTGCTGGGCGTTGGCGTAGTCCAGCGCCGCCGCGTTGTAGCCGCCGCTGAAAATCGGCAGGCTGATGCTCGGCGCGAACGACCAGATGCCGGCCCCCCGGCTGAACAGCGATGACAGCGACGCGCTGCCGACGCCGCCGCTGGCGGTCAGCGAAATGGTGGGGAAAAACGCCGCCCGCGCCGCGCCGATATCCGCATTGGCCGCCTTCAGCGTATGTTCCGCCGCCAGCACGTCCGGCCGGTTCAGCAGTACCTGCGAAGAGACGCCCGCCGACAATTCCTTCATGCTGCCGGCCAGCGCGTCGATGCCGTCCGGCAACAGGTTGGCCGCCACCGGCTGGCCGACCGCCAGCACCAGCGCATTGTTGTCCTGTTCCACCAGGGTGGCGTATTCGGCCACGTCGGCGCGCGCCGCCTGATAAACCGTTTCCGCCGAGGCGACGTCCACCAGAGAGACAATGCCGTGCCGCTGGTTGTTGCGCGTTACCGTCAACGAGCGCTGCGCGCTGGCCGCAGTATCCTGCGCCGCCGCCAGATTACTGCGGTCGGCCGCCAGCGCGATCCAGGCCTCCACCACGGTGGCAATCACCGTTAAGCGCGTGCTGCGCGCCGCTTCGGCGCTGCTCAGGTAACTCTCATACTGGGCGCGCGTCTGGCTGCGGTTCTTGCCGAACAGATCCAGTTCAAAGGCGCTGGTGCCGGCCTCCGCCTGATAGCTCTGACTGATGGTGGTGGCATTGCCGCTGCCGGTCAGCGCCCGCGAGCGGCTGCCGTCAAGGCCGGCGTCGAGGGTCGGCAGCAGCGAGGCGCGGCTTTCGGCATACAGCGCGCGGGCGGCGGCGATATTGGCGATCGCTTCGCGCAGATCGCGGTTGGCATCCAGGCTCAGCGCCACCACCTGCCGCAGCCGGGCGTCGGTGATATAGTCGCGCCACGCCAGCTGTGGATAGCCGTCCGTGTGGTCAGCCGCGGTGCTGTCGCCGAGCGTGACCGGCAGCGCCGGCCGCTGATAGTCAGGATCAAGGGAAAGGCAGCCGGCCAGTAGCCAAGGCAGGGAAAACACGGCCAGGCGTTGCCACCGTTTATTCTGCATCATGTGAAGCGCCCTTATCGGTCAGTCCCTGCGGTTTGCCGGAAAACACGCGGCGCACCAGAACGAAGAACAGAGGAACAAAGAAAATGGCCAGTACGGTCGCGGTCAGCGTACCGCCGAGGATACCGGTGCCGATGGCGATCCGGCTGTTGGCGCCGGCGCCGCTGGACAACGCCAGCGGCAGGATGCCGGCGCCAAAGGCCAGTGAGGTCATCAGGATCGGCCGCAGCCGCAGCGCCGCAGCCTCCACCGCCGCCGCCGTCAACGTGGCCCCGCGCCGGTAAGCGTCTTCGGCGAACTCGACGATCAGAATGGCGTTCTTCGCTGACAGACCGATCACCGTCAACAACGCTACCTGGAAGTAAACATCGTTCTCCAGACCGCGCAGGCCGATCGCCAGCAGCGAGCCAATAACGCCCAGCGGCAGCACCATCATCACCGAAAACGGTACCGACCAGCTTTCATACAGCGCAGCCAGACACAGGAACACCACCAGAATCGAAATGGCATACAGCGCCGAGGCCTGCCCGCTGGTCAGTTGCTCCTGATAGGACAGGCCGCTCCAGGCATAAGTGGTGCCGGCAGGCAGTTGCTGCGCCAGTTTGGCCATTTCCGCCATCGCCGTGCCGGAACTGACGCCGGATGCGCCCTGACCCTGAATCTCATACGCCGCCAGGCCGTTGTAACGCGACAGGTTCTCCGGCCCGTTGATCCAGCGGCTGCGGGCAAAGGCTGAAAACGGCGTCATGCTGTCGTCGCTGCCGCGCACAAACCATTTATCAATATCCTCCGGCTTGCTGCGGAATGGCGCATCGCCCTGCAGATAGACCTTTTTCACCCGGCCGCCGTCGATAAAATCATTGACGTAACTGCCGCCCAGCGCGCTGCTGAGCGTGCTGTTGATATCGCTGGTGCTCAGCCCCAGCGCGCCGGCTTTGGCATCGTCGACGTCCACCTGCAGCTGCGGCATATCCGGCAGCGTGTTGGCGCGCACCGCCGACAGCGCCGTATTCTCACCGGCCTGCTGCAACAGTTGGTTACGCATCGCCAGCAGTTGCGCCCGCGTGGTGCCGGCGCGCGCCTGCAGCTCAAAGGTAAAGCCGTTCGACTGGCCCAAACCAGGCACCGACGGCGGCGTCAGCGAGAAGATCTGCGCGTCGCGCTCGCGGGAGAAATAAGCCATCGCCCGTTTGGCAATCGCATCGGCGCTGTTCTCGCTGCCCGGCCGCTCGCTCCAGTTCTTCAGCGAGACGAAGCCCATGCCGGCATTCTGCCCGCTGCCGCTCAGGCTGAAGCCGGATACGGTGAACACTACGTTGACGTTGTCTTTCTCTTTGGTCAGGAAGTAGTCCTTGATTTTATTGCTGATGACCGCCGTTCGCGCGTCCGTCGCGCCGGCCGGCAGGGTGAACTGCACCATCACATACCCCTGATCTTCCGTCGGTAAAAAACCGGTCGGCAGGCGGAAAAACATCAACGCGCAGCCCGCCAGCACCAGCGTATACAACAGCAAATAGCGCGCCGGACCGTGAATCACCCGGCCGATACGCCGCTGATAACGCGTCTGCAGCCGCTGGTAACCGCGGTTGAAGCGGCCAAACAGCCCGCGGGTGCCGTGTTGTTCATCTAATGGCTTCAGCAACGTGGCGCACAGCGCCGGGGTCAGCGTCAGCGCCACCACCACCGACAGCACCATGGAAGAGACGATGGTGATCGAGAACTGGCGGTAGATCACTCCGGTCGAACCGCCGAAGAACGCCATCGGCAGGAATACCGCCGACAGCACCAGCGCAATACCGACCAACGCGCCGGTAATCTCCCCCATCGACTTTTCCGTCGCCTGGCGCGGCGGCAGCCGCTGTTCGCGCATCACGCGCTCCACGTTTTCCACCACCACGATGGCGTCGTCCACCAACAGGCCGATAGACAGCACCATGCCGAACAGCGTCAGCGTATTGATCGAGTAGCCGCATGCCGCCAGCACGCCGAAGGTGCCAAGCAGCACCACCGGCACGGCGATCGCCGGGATCAGCGTGGTGCGCAGGTTCTGCAGGAACACAAACATCACCGCCACGACCAGCACCATCGCTTCCAGCAGGGTTTTCACCACCTCTTCGATCGAGATATGAATAAAGTCGGTGCTGTCCAGCGGATAGGCCACCTTATAGCCCTGCGGCATGCCGCGCTGGAAGTCGGCGATGGCGGCTTTCACCGCCTGCGCCGTTGACAGCGCATTGGCGCCCGGCGCCAGCATCACCGCGATCCCCGCCCCCGGGTGGCCGTTGACCTGTGAATGAGCGCTGTAATCTTCCGCCCCCATCTCCACCCGCGCCACATCGCCCAGGCGCACCAGCGCGCCGCTGCCGGCACTTTTGACGATAATCTGGCGGAACTGCTCCGCAGTCTGCAGCCGCGAACGCGACATTACCGTGGCGGTCAGTTGCTGATCGCCGCCCGACGGCAGCGCGCCGAGTTTGCCCGACGACACCTGGGTATTCTGCGCTTCGATAGCGCTGGTCACGTCTGACGGCATCAGCGAGTAGGACGCCAGTTTGGTCGGATTGAGCCAGATGCGCATGGCATGCTGCGCGCCGAACACCCGCACGTCGCCCACGCCCTGCACCCGCGCCAGCGTGTCCTGCATATTGCTGACCAGATAGTCGGAGATATCGTTGGCGCTGCGGCGGTCGGTGTCATCGTACAGCGACATTATCAGCAGAAAGTCGCTCTGCTTTTTGGTCACCGTAATGCCCTGCGCCGTCACTTCGCTCGGCAGGCGGCTCTCCGCCTGCTGCACCTTGTTTTGCACCTGCACCTGGGCGATATCCGGGTCGGTGCCCTGATCGAAGGTGACATTGATGGAGACCGAGCCGTCGGAACTGCTGGAAGAAGAAAAATAGAGCAGACCGTCGAGGCCGGTCAGCTGCTGCTCAATCACCTGCGTCACGCTGTTTTCCAGCGTTTCCGCCGAGGCGCCCGGATAGGTGGCGGAAATGGCCACCGACGGCGACGCTACGTCCGGGTATTGTGAAATCGGCAGCGAGCGGATCGACATCAGGCCGCACAGCATAATGATAATGGCGATCACCCAGGCAAAGACCGGGCGGCGGATAAAGAATTTCGCAAACATATTACTCCACCTTATCCTTGGCGGCCGTCACTTCGACAGCGTTGACCCGGCTCCCCGCCTTCACCTTATCGGTACCTTCGATAATCAGCCGGTCGCCCGCCCGCAGGCCGGAGGTCACCAGCCAGTTGCTACCGACCACCCGGTCGGTAACCACGCTGCGCTGTTCAACCTGATTCTTCGGGTTCACCACCCAGGCCGTGGCGTTGCCGTCGGCATCGCGGCCGATCCCCTGCTGCGGCGCCAGAATGGCCTGCGGATCGACGCCGTTTTCCACCGTCGCCCGTACATACATGCCCGGCAGCAGCTGGTGCTGCGGATTGGGCACCACCGCACGCAGGGTAACCGAGCCGGTTGACTCGTCCACCGCCACTTCGGTTAACGCCAGTTTTCCCGGCTGGGCATAGGCGCTGCCGTCTTCCAGCTGAACCTTTACCGGCACCGTCTGCGCCGTTTGGGCGGCCGTCAGACGTTTGCGCAGCGTCAGCAGCTGGCTGCTGGACTGCGTCAGGTCGATATAAATCGGGTTAAGCGCACGGATGGTGGCCAGCGCGTCGCTCTGACCGGCGGTGACCAGCGCGCCGGGCGTTACGGCGGAAATGCCGATGCGGCCGGCAATAGGCGCCCGCACTTGGGTATAGTCCAGGTTGATTTTGGCGCTGGCGACCGCCGCGCGGTACTGCGCAACCGACGCAAGCGCCTGTTGATAGGTCGCTTGCGCATCATCGGCGTCCTGCTGAGATACGCCGTTTTCTTTTACCAGCGCCGCATAGCGCCGGGCCTTGAGGCGGCTGGATTTCACCGTCGCCCGGGCATTTTGCAGCTGCGCCAGCGCCTGATCGTAGCTGGCCTGATAGCTGGCCGGATCGATCTGATACAGCAACTGACCGGCTTTCACCTCCGCCCCTTCGGTAAACAGCCGCTGTTTGATAATACCGTCAACCTGCGGACGCACCTCAGAACTCATCGCGGCGATCACCCGCCCGGAAAGCTCGCTGCTCAGCGTCACCGGCCGGGCCTGTAGCGTCCGCACGCCCACGTCCAGCGGCCCCGCCGCCGGCGTGTCCGACGGTCGATCGCAGGCGCTTAACAGCAGCGACAGGCTGAGCAGCACAACACTTCTTACTTGCATAGAAAATCACCGACACATAGAGAATGAACGTTTATTCTCAATGATAAGGAGATCGTCGTCTGGCAACCGTCAGGATTGGGTAAAGGTTAACGACGCAGAGTGAAAAAGTGGTTAACAACGGCGAATATCGGCACACAGTGTGCAGAGGTGCAGAGGTGCAGCCAAAAACGGCGGCTGAGGGAAAAGTGCAATAAAAAAGGGCCGAACCGGATAGCGATTCAGCCCTGTTTATTGGCGTAACGTGATTACGCTTCGGCGTTGGCGGCCGCGGGTTTGACGCGCGCTTCCGTAGCCGGTTTCGCCTGTGCAGCGGCGGCTGGCGCGGGTTTTTCTTGCTTCTTGCCGGCGTTGGAAATCAGGTTAAACAGTTCGCCCAGGCCATAAATCACCCCCAGCAGAACCGCAACCATGACCGGCACCAGAATAACCACCGTAGCCAGGCTTTCTAACATCTCAATCATCGTCGTCTCCTGGTCAAAATAATCTCTGACGACGCATTTGGCCGTCAGTCGAAAAATGAGCGAAACATCCCCTCCCGAAGAGAGTGATTTCTCAGGGATTTTCCTCATCGAATAAGCGTGTCTTATATGTGACAAAAGTGGTCACACTTTTGACGTGGATCAATGTAACGTACACAGTTACATTAAATCAATGCAAAAAAATGCTCTTTAAAGAGCCAATGATTCACGGAATTGATTAATTAGGCAGGTTTGTTGTCGATGCGGGTTCACAGGGGGTGAAAGGATAGCCGGCACAGGCTTCTACCCGGCCGACGATATCAGCCAGCGTGGTTTTCTCCAACGCATGGTCCATCTGGCGGCTGATACGTTCAAACTCCCCTTCCAGTACGGGCACAATGGCGTGTCCGATGTAGCAGGCATCATTGGGCTTGGAGCGGTGCAGCGGGAAATAGGGCTGCTCTTCCACCGCATGGTAAATATCGCGCAGCGTAATGTCGTCGGCAGGCCTGGCCAACAAGGCGCCGCCTCCTTGCCCCATCTGCGAGTGCGTCAGCCCGGCCTCCGCCAGCGCGCCGAGAATGCGGCGCACCACCGTAGGATTGGTATTCACACTGCGGGCAATATCCTCTGAACGCACCGCCTGGCCGCGAAACAGCGTAATATTGGTAAGTATGTGAATAGCAACGGCAAAACGGGTTGAGGTAGACACGCTGGCACCTGCTGAATTTCTTATGACCGGATAAGAATGTCATATTAGTGACACGAGAGTCCCATACTGAATAGCAGGCCGCCAAAAGTCAATGAACGCGGCGTACGCCGTTAGCTTTTTGTGTCATTGATAACACAATTGCGCGTAGCGGCTCTTCACGCCGGGCGTGCCCCACCGTGCGGCATGGTTGGCTATTTCGCCCCAAACGGCGATTTCCCGCACAGGCAAATAAGATTCCCTCTACAAAAAATTAAGAATATTTCCCTATTTTATTTTTGAACGGCGGAATACATTCACTGCAACTTTTACCGAGGCATTAATCTTTACGTTGTCGTTTATTAATTCCTCACTTTTACCAGGAAACAATATGAACATTAAACGTGCCGCTGGCGTAGCTGTTTTGATTCTGTCAACGCTGTCTGTCACTGCGTGTGGCCACATGTCCAATCGCGATCGTAATACCGCTGTCGGCGCCGGCGTCGGCGCGCTGGGCGGTGCCGTACTGACCGACGGCAGCACCCTGGGAACCCTGGGCGGCGCTGCGTTGGGCGGCATCATCGGCCACCAGACCAGCCGTTAATCGCCCCTGTAATCCGACGTTGCCGTCGCTCCCTGGCGGCACGTCGGATAATTAATTTTCTTCCTTATTAATTAGTCCATTTCCTTTCTTCCGCGGGCAATGAAAAATGTCGCTGCACCGCCACCGTCTATTTTCTGGTTATTTTTATAGCGCAGCCACTTATTCCAGCGCTTTATCACCGGTTTCCTCAAAACGGGCCACCGCCAGCAGCGAGATTAATACGCAAATCATCATATACCAGGCCGGCGCCATTTTATTGCCGGTAACGTCCAACAGCCAGGCGGCCACCAACTGCGCCGTACCGCCGAACAGCGACACCGCCACCGCGTAGGCGCTGGCCATATAGCTGGCGCGGATATGACGCGGGAAGCTTTCCGGCATCAGCGCATAGGCCGGCGCGGAACCCATGGTGTAGAACAGCATCAGCACGATCATCACCGACATCACCGCCGGCAAGGTGGGAAAGTGCGTCATGGCCCAGAATGCCGGGTACAGCAACAATAGCAGCATCAGGCGGCCGAACATCGCCAGCGGCTTGCGTTTGCGCAGTTTATCCGACCAGGCGCCGTAGATCGGGCACATGACAAATGAAATCACGCTGGTCGCCAGCGCCACCATAATCGACAGCCGCTCCGGCAGCCCCAGTTGCTGGATGCTGTAGGTCGGCAGATAGTAAATCATGATGTAGCTGGAAACCGACATGCCCATGATCGAAAACACCGTCAGCAGCCAGTTGCGCACGTGGCGCGCCTCGAACACCCGCCGCTCTGCCGGTTTGACCGCCGGCGGCTCGTCAACGATATGCCGGCGCAGATAAATGCCCACCGGCACAATCAGCGTGCCGAGCAGGAACGGAATACGCCAGCCCCACTCCGCCAACGCCTCCGCCGACAGCGTGAAGGTGAGAATCGCCGCGACGGCCGCTCCCAGCAGCGCTGCGGCTCCCTGGCTGGCGAGCTGCCAACTGGCGCGAAAACCGCGGCGCTCGTCGGAACCGGTTTCCAGCAGCGTGGCGGTGGCGGCGCCGAACTCACCGCCCTGGGCGAAGCCCTGAATCAGCCGCGCCAGTACGATCAACGCCGGCGCGGCCACGCCGATAGCGGCGTAGTTGGGCGCCAGGCCAATCATCGCCGCCCCCAGCGCCATCAGCATAATGGTCAGCGTCAGCGCCGCACGGCGTCCTTTCTTATCGGCATAATAGCCCAGCACCACGCCGCCGAGCGGCCGGGCGACGAAGCCGATGGCAAAGGCGGAAAACGCCAGCATGGTGGAGATCACCGGATCGTGACTGGGGAAAAACTGCTTACTGATCGCCAAGGAGAAATAGCTGTAGACGGTAAAATCATAAAATTCGAGAAGATTACCGAACACGGCAGCGACAATAATCTTTCGCTGCGAGGTTTCAACCGTGTGCATAGACACTGCTCCTGTCTGTTAACCCTGTCTGTCATTAAAGCCGCGCCAGGCGGCGTGTTGTTGTTATGGTTATGCCGTGAGGAAACGTTCCGTCAGCCGTGCCCAATAAGCGGCGCCGACCGTCAGGTTGGCATCGTTAAAGTCGTAGGCGGCGTTGTGCAGCATGGCGCTGTCGCCATTGCCGAGACGCATAAAGCAGCCCGGGCGCTGCTGCAGGTAGTAGGCGAAATCCTCACTGCCGGCGATCGCGGGAAACGGCGCGACCACCTGTTGTTCGCCCAGCAGCTCTGTGGCTACCTGACGGGCGAACTCAGTTTCCTGTTCGTGATTGATCAGCACCGGGTAGCCCGGCAGGATATCGACCTCGGCGCGCGCGCCGTAACCGGCGGCATGCTGCTGCGCCAGCTGGCTGATGCGCTGTTTTAACTGTTC
Organism: Serratia sp. JUb9; assembly: GCF_014298095.1. Taxonomy (NCBI): domain Bacteria; kingdom Pseudomonadati; phylum Pseudomonadota; class Gammaproteobacteria; order Enterobacterales; family Yersiniaceae; genus Serratia; species Serratia sp. JUb9. The sequence continues at coordinate 2,627,013 of NZ_CP060416.1, forward strand.
GCGCACCTGTGGATTAAACGAGCGCACGCTCAGTTCCATCGTGGCGCTTTGCGGGATAACGTTGGCGGCGTGGCCGGCATGCAGCGAGCCGATGGTGACCACCGCCGCCTCGGTCGGGTCAATATTGCGCGCCACCACCGTCTGCAGCGCCATCACCAGGCTGCTGGCGGCGACCAGCGGATCGACCGCCAGATGCGGCCGCGCCGCATGGCCGCCCTTGCCGTGCAGCGTGATGGTGATGGTGTCGCAGGCCGCCATAAAGGGACCGCTGCGGAACATCATGGTGCCGGCGGGATAGCCGGGATGGTTATGCATGCCAAAAATGGCGTCGCACGGGAAACGCTCGAACAGGCCGTCGGCGATCATGCGCTGCGCCCCGCTGTTGCTGCCGATCTCTTCCGCCGGCTGAAACACCAGGTGCAGGGTGCCGGAGAAGCTGCGGCTCTGCGCCAGGTAGCGCGCGGCCCCCAGCAGCATGGCGGTATGGCCGTCATGGCCGCAGGCATGCATCACGCCCGCCTGCCGGCTGCGGTAGTCGTGGTCACCACTTTCTTCGATCGGCAGCGCGTCCATATCGGCGCGCAGCGCCAGGCGCTTGCCGCCGTCGCCGATCTGCAGCGTACCCACCACGCCATAGCCGCCGATGCCGGTGGCGACCTGATAGCCCCACTGCCGCAGTTTGTCTGCCACCAGCGCGGCGGTGTGCTGCTCAAAATTGGACAGTTCAGGGTGCTGGTGCAGATGACGCCGCAGCGCGGTCAGCTCCTCCTCCAGCGGCGCGACATCCGCCAGCGCCGTATAATTACCGTTATTTTTCATTTGGTTATACCAATAATTCAGCAAAGGGAACCATCGAGTCTAGCATCGGTTTTTTACTGCTCACATAACATACCGCGTGCTATTGTGTTGCTTTTAAGTCAACAGTTGAGGCGGCAATAATGCGTGGGGACAGCTTTGTCAGCGAGGTGGATGAACGCCAGCTGCGTTATCTGTATGAAGTGGCCAACTACGGCGGCGTGCGGGCCGCCGCCGATAAACTGGGCGTTAACGCCTCCGCCGTCAGCCGCCAGTTGGCCCAGTTGGAACACAAACTCGATATGGTGTTGCTGGAGCGCCAGGGGCGCGGCGTCACGCTGACGGAAATCGGCCTGCATCTGGTGGATTTCTACCGCGAGCGGCTGCAGCGCCAGCAGGAACTGACCATGCAGCTGCAGGAGTTTCGCCAGTTAAAACGCGGCCATATCGCGATCGGCGTCGGCGAAGGGTTTATCGACCGGCTGCTCGGTCGCGCGCTGCGCGATTTCAGCGAGCACTACCCGGATATCGTGGTCGATGTGCGCTGCGGCTCTACCGCCGAGATTATCGCCATGGTGCGCGAAGGCCAGGTAGATATGGGGCTGTGCACCGGTGTCGATGACTTTGACCCGCTGCTGAAAGTGCGTTCATTCCGCGGTGCGCCCTTTTCCGCCGTGGTCAGCGTCAGCCATCCTTTGGCCAAACAGCGCAGCGTAACGGTGCGTGAACTGCAGAGCCAGCGGCTGATTTTTATGCCCGATCACTTTGGCGTGCAGCGCTATTTACACGCGCTGGCGCAGGCCGAGCAGATCCACTTCGCCCCGTCCTACCGCTGCAATATGTTTACCGCCGCACAGGCGATTGCCGCCGCCGGGCTGGGCGTGGCCTTTATGTCCAGCGACGCCACCCGCCATCCGGTCGACGAGCGGCGCGTCACGGCGATCCCGATCGATCATCCGATCGCCCGCGCCTTTCCCAGCCAGTTGATCTGCCGCGTCGGACGACGTATGACGCCGGCGGTCAGCTACCTGTGGAAACAGCTGGAGCACGGGATGATGCGGACGGGCGTGAAGTAGTAACGGGAACAAGCAGCCTGCCGGAACGACATCCGGCAGGCCGTGGGGTTTAGCCTTTAATGTGTGACACCACGTTCAGCGGCTGGGCGTCCGGCAGGATATTCATATGTTCCAGCACCTGGCCCATGATTTTGCCGAACACCGGGCCGGCCACCGAACCACCGAAGTGCTTGCCGGCTTTCGGGTTATTAACCATCACCACCAGCGCCACCTGCGGATCGCTGGCCGGCGCAACGCCGGCGGTGTAGTTGATATAGCCGCCGTCGTATTTGCCGTTGGTACCCATTTTCTCCGCAGTACCGGTTTTTATCGCCAGACGGTAGCCCGGCACCGCAGCGCTGACGCCGCTGCCGCCCGGCAAGGCGTCACTTTCCATCATATGCACCACCGACTTCACCACCGAGGCCGGCATAACGCGCTGGCCCACCACCGGCGGCGTCACCTTGGTGATCGACAGCGGCCGATAAACGCCGAACGCACCGATCGCCGCGTACTCACGCGCCATCTGCAACGGCGTGACCCGCAGGCCGTAGCCAAATGAGAAGGTGGCGCGTTCGATATCCGCCCAGCGCGTGCGGTGCAGCGGCAGGTAGCCGCTGCTCTCATTGCCGATGCCCAGTTCGGTCGGTTTCCCCAGACCGAAGTTCTGATACACCGCCGGCAGAATGGTGGCAGGCATCGCCAGCGCAATATGCGACACCGCAATATCGCTGGATTTTTGCAGCACGCCGGTGATGCTCAGCTTCGACCAATGGCCCACATCGCGGATCAGATGGCCGTTGACCCGGTACGGCGTGGTGTCCAGCACGGTATCGGGCTGGATCAGGTGGCGGTTCAGGCCGACCATCACCACCAGCGGTTTCACGGTCGAACCAGGTTCAAAGCTGTCGCTGCTGCACACGTTGCGGATATTCTGCGACGGCGCGTTGGCGTAGTTATTCGGGTTAAAGGTCGGGTAGCTCGCCATGCCGAGCACTTCGCCGGTGTTGACCTTCACCAGCACCGCGCAGCCGGAGTCCGCCTGGTTGGCGATCACCCCGTCGCGGATCTGGGCAAACAGCACATACTGAATAAATTTATCAATGCTCAGCGTGATGTTCGGCGGCGGCACCGGGTCGACGTTTTTCAGCACGTTAATCACCGCACCGTTGCCGTCTTTCTGGTACACCCGCAGGCCGTTTTTGCCCTGCAGCAGGTGGTTAAAGCCGCGTTCGATGCCCTCCAGCCCCTGGTTATTCTGACCGACGATGCCAATCAGCCCGGCGGCGTCTTGCCCCATCGGATAAAAGCGGCTGAAGTCCTGCTCGCTGCTGACCCCGGTCAGGTGCAGCTTCTTGATATATTCCGCATTGTCATCCTCCACTTTACGCGCCAGGTAGACGAAGCGTTTGCGGGCGTTACGCTGGATCAGCGCCTGAATATCGCTCAGCGGCATTTTCAGGATATTCGCCATACTTTGCCAGCGTTCGTCGCCGGTGTTGGTCTGGCTGTCGATAATATGTTTCGGGTCGAGCACGATATCGCGCGAAGATACGCTGACCGCCAGCGCTTCGTTGTGGCGATCGCTGATCATGCCGCGGTTGGTCGGCACCACCTGGGTACGCACTGAGCGCTGATCCGCCTGACTGGTCAGTTGCCGGTGCTCCAGCAACTGCAGATAGCCGACGCGCAGCATCAGCAGGATAAAGCAAAGCAGTATCCCGGCGCAGATCCAGCCAAAGCGCAGCGAAGAGTAATTTTTAACGTTTTTTTTTGAAGATGGTGCCACTGTTAACCCTGCGTTTTTATTCGGATTATTTATCCCTGCAGTCTACTCAGAAAAATCCAGTAGGAAGATTGCAGTTTGTAAGAAAGTAACAATAAGCTTCAGTTACTGTTGCACATCAGCACTGTCGCTCATCGGCGCTTTCACTTTTTCCGGCTCGCCGGCCGGCGGCGCGTTGGCCGGGTCGAAAATATGGTCGAGGATCGCCCTCGCGGTCGGCCCGGCCACCACGCCGTCTCCCCCGCCGTTTTCCAGAATCAGCGCCATCGCCACTTTCGGATGTTGGTACGGCGCAAACAGGGTGTAGAAAATATGGTCGCGCAGCCGCACCGGGATCATTTTGGCGTTATAGGTCTGGTTCTCCTTCAGCCCGAACACCTGCGAGGTGCCTGATTTGGCGGCGATGTGGTAAGGCGCGCTGTGGAACAGTTTATAGCCGGTGCCGTTGGGCAAGTTGGCCATGCCGTACATGCCGTTACGCACGATGCCCCAGTACGGCGAGTTAGGATCGCCGACCTGCGCGCTGGGCGCCGGCTGCTGATAACGGTTTATCTGCGCGCCGCGCTTCATCGAATACAGCAGATGCGGATTTTTCACCTTGCCGTTATTGAGCAAAATGGTCAGCGCTTTGACCATCTGAATCGGCGTGGCGATCCAGTAGCCCTGGCCGATGCCCACCGAAATGGTATCGCCCTGATACCAGGTCTTTTTATGCACCCGCTGTTTCCATTCGCGGCTCGGCAGCACGCCGTTGTACTCTTCGTTCAGGTCGATGCCGGTCGGTTTGCCGTAGCCGAACTGGCTCAGCCAGCTGTGAATGCGGTCGATCCCCAGATCGAAGGCTACCTGATAGAAGAAGGTATCAGCGGATTCCTCAATCGCCTTGGTGACGTTCAGCATGCCGTGGCCGCTTTTCAACCAGTCGCGGTAGCGGCGTTTGGTGCCGGGCAGCGTCCAGGTCGGCGCGCCGAAATAGGTGGTGCTCGGCGTGATCACGCCGGAGAATAAGGCGGACAGCGCCATATAGGGCTTCACCGTTGACGCCGGCGGATACAACCCCTGGGTGGCGCGGTTAATCAACGGCAGATCGGGGTTGGACAGCAGCGATTTATATGATTTGTAGCTGATGCCCTTCACAAACGGGTTGGGATCGTAGCTCGGGCTGGAGACCATCGCCAGAATGCCGCCGTCGCGCGGGTCTTCCACCACCACCGCCGCACGCTGGTTTTTCAGCACCGATTCGATGTACTGTTGCAGGCGCACATCCAGCGTCAGGTAGATGTTTTTACCGGCCTGCGGCGGCTGTTCTTTCAGCAGCCGCACGATGCGGCCATGGTTATCCACTTCAACTTCCCGATAGCCGGTGACGCCGTGCAGCGCCTTTTCGTAATAGCCTTCGATGCCCTGCTTGCCGATATTATGGTCGGCCGCATAGTTCTCCATCTCCCCGTTTTCGGTCAGCCGTTTGATGTCGCGATCGTTGATTTTCGACACATAGCCCACCACGTGCGCCAGCTGCGCGCCGTAGGGATACTGCCGCTGCTGATAGCTGTCGACCGTGACGCCGTTGAAGCGGTATTGGTTGACGGCAAAGCGCGCCACCTCCGTTTCGCTCAGTTCGCTTTTTAACGTTACCGGCTTATAGCGGCTGGTGTGCGCCATCTGATCGCGGAAACTGCTGATATCGTCCGGCGTTAAATCGACGATCGGCGTCAACGCCTGCAGCAGCGCCGACATATTGGCGATTTTGCTGGGAATGACCTGCAGTTGGTACAGGGTGAGATTGCGTACCAGCGGCACGCCGTTACGGTCATAGATCAGCCCGCGGCTGGGGGCAATCGGCACCATTTTGATATCGTTCTGGTTGGAACGCGTCTGATAGAAATCGTGTTGTTTCACCTGCAGGCGGTACAGGTTGTAAATCAGCGCGCCGAAGCAGGCCACAACGACCAATAACGCCACGCCGGCGCGGCGGACAAACAGCATTTCCTCGGCGGAATGGTCGCGAATTTTCTCTTTTAATAGGGCCATGCGGGGCGGGTTACCTGTTTGACAGCTTATTCCCGCTGTAAAAACAACGGGTTGAAAAACGGCCAAGCATAGCGTTATTCATCACGCTGCCCCATGAAAAGGTTGCTAATGATGTGGCAGAAATGTTTCAGCATGTTTGAATGTGTCGCGAAACGGTAATTTCCTCCGGCGAAGGCATTGAGCCGTAAATCAGGGTGGTGCTACAATGTGATCAGGATCACACTATTGATCCTGCTTTTTCTTCACGTCGCTTCCACCGCTCTGCGTTATCGGCACGCCGAATTGAGACGGACGAACGCCAATTTTGTAGTCAAGGATCAGTTTCGATGAGTACCATAGCCACGGGCTTTATCATGATGCGCTGGGAATTGCTGAGCGCCGTCATGATGTTTATCGCCAGTCAGTTAAACGTTGTTTGCCGCAAAGCCAGCCGTAACGGCATGGCGTTTATCTTCAGCAGCCTCGGGCTGTTTACCACCATCTGGTTCGTCATGGGGTTAATGGGCATCACCCTGACCCAGGAAGGCGTGTCGCACTTCTGGGCGGTGAGCAAAGATGTGTTTATTGATGTGATGAGCAATATGCCGACCGACTGGCCGATCCCCTGAGCAGCATACGCGCCGGCCTGAAGACCGGCGCGTCACGCTTATGACGCCGGCGGCAGCGGGCAGCTGGTATCACCTTCCGGACACGCCAGCAACTGTTTGAACTCTGCGGCGCGCGCCTGCGTTTTATCCGTCAGGCAGTTACTCAGGACAAATCCGTGCAGCGAACCGCCTTCGCTGGCGCCGGCGCTGAACTGGCAGTCCGCATCGCGAAAGCCAATCCAGGCGCGCTGCGCGGCAACCAGCCGCTTAGCGGCCGCCGCATCGCCTTTTAACCGGTTCTGCAGCTGCTTATACAGCGTATTAAGCTGCGCATCCGCCTGTTTGTACTCGTCTGCGGCGCAGATGTTCATTTCGGTCTGGCTGTTTTTATCGCCGCACGCCTGTGCCGCCCAGACCGTTTGCGATGTCGCCATCAGCAACGCGGCGCCCAACAGAGCTACTTTCATAATGCCTCCCGGCCAGTTTTGTTCTTTCGTTACGAATCTGCCTAGTGTGCTGTCAGTGTAATCCTCTTAATCAAACGGTGAGTTGTTTTTTATGATGGGGGTTTCTTTCGGGTACATCCATGAGTACAACATCTATCGCAGTGCGTTTTATTACCTGCTTTTCATTCGCCAAGTAAAGGCGAACTCATTGCGATCGCTCTGAGCACTTAAGGGCCGCTAACTTTTTCTCAGCTTTTTGCTGTACCAGCGTGAAGAATTCCTGCGCCGTGGTTCCCCAACTCTCCGGGACAAAATCGGCAGAAAATTGTATAGCCATCTCCTCGCTCAGACGCCCGGCATAGGTGGCTTGGAACTCTCTCACCTCCTCAAGGATATCACCGATCACCTGATAGCCGTTTTGTTCTAGAAAGCCATCAATCACCCCCTCTACCGTTTCAGCATCGGTAAACAGGTCGTAGTCCTGGCCAAAGTAGAGGTTAATCAAATGGTTTAATTCGCTGAAATCTCCATGAAATCGCATAGTTACCTCAAAAATCGGGAAATGCAGTGAGTATGAAATAGGACTTACCGTTAAATTCCTGGTGGTGCAAAATCACCTTCAACCTTGCAGTTTTCACTATCCGCGGAGAATCTTTGCCAAGGCCGTAGCCAATCTCACTCCCCATCATGTGGGTAAGCTCGAGGTTAGGCCGTCCTCCCGGATTTATTACCCAAAGTCTGATCCACTCCTTATTCGCTTTTAATGCTGAACTTATTGCTATCTCAGCCGGAACGTAAAGAGTTAAACGAAGATGCCTTGCGGATGCGCGGATTTTTCAAACGTTCTGCTAATTGTTCTTTGGTCAACCCTACATGCCGAGCAATAGTATGCCCGCCTGGTTTAACTCCCGTCATTGATTCATGCATAATTAGTTTTATCCTCCCGCACAATGTTTAAACCTTCCTCGTTAGCCATAACATTTCCATCCATTGGATTGTTTCACTGCGTACAGGAATAACCAGCGGCGTTGGCCGACGCCGCAGTACGGAGCCGGCGCACGGTGCTCAATCCTTCAGCTGTTTCTCCATAATATCCGCCGTTTCGGCCGCTGCCCCCTTATACAAATCCATATGCTTGCTCGTTTTCTTGCCGATATAAATAAACATGCCGGCCATCAGCAGGAACGGGCCGGCCACATATATCCCCAGGAAGCCCAGCCCGAAGAGCAACGGAACCAAAAGAATGATTGCGGAGATAATTAAGCAAACCCAGCCCAGCCGGCTAAAACTTTTGCCAAACTTCTGCACGCCATTGGTCTGAGCTTCCAATAATTTCCTGGTATGACTCATTAGCAAACTCCCTGTTTGTTATCGATGAAATTAAACCGTCTCAACCACGACGGTTGATATCGGCTGCGCTGATTCTATGCCTGAGCCGGATAAAATCAACGCCCCGGAACGCAAATTTACACCTTATAAAACAATAACATCGGAATCTCATTGGCTATGAAAAATAAAGACGAATGACTCATCATAAAAATGAATTCACGACTTCACCTGTAAACGAAATATTCACAAAAAACGGTAATTGCACGCGCTCAAAATATCTATTTAACACACAGCCCGGGGCGGCTGTTGTTGCTCCGTTCCGGCCACCACCATGCCGCTGATGATTTCTCTGGCTTCCTCTCATCAAATCCATCCTGTGGCGGTGAAACTTGCACGAACCGAGATAACCCATTAGGGTTAACTGTGACGTACGTCACAAAATCCACGCTGAGGCGCGCGCTCCGCATCTGCGGCGCCACGTAATGACCGATGGGGATAAGATGCTGACGCTGAAAGACAATTTGCTGATTTTTACCGATCTGGACGGCTCTTTGCTGGATCATGACAGTTACAGCTGGCAGGCGGCGCAGCCCTGGCTGGGCCGCCTCAGCGCCGCGCGGATACCTCTGATTATCGCCAGCAGTAAAACGGCGGCGGAAATTGCCATACTGCAACAGCGCCTTGGCCTGAGCGCCTTTCCTTTTATCGCCGAAAACGGCGCGCAGATCGTTTTCCCGCCCGGCTGGCGTCAGCCTGCGCGTATCTTTGGCGCGGACTATGCCGCCATTGTCAACGCATTGCACCGCCTGCACGCCAGTTTCGCTTTTCGCGGCTTTGCCGACGCCGACGATGCGACGGTGGCGCAGTGGTGCGGATTTACCCCGCAGGAGGCCCGGCTGGCGCGACAGCGCGCAGGCTCCGAACCACTGTGCTGGCTGGACGATCAGCAGCAGCTGGCGCACTTTCGCCATGCGCTGGCGCAACAGCGGCTGACGCTGACCCGTGGCGGCCGCTTTTACCATGTGATGGGACGCGGCGTCAGCAAGGGGCGCGCCGCCCGCTGGTTGATCCGGTACTATCAGCGACGCCATCAACGCCCTTTCACCACGCTGGCGCTGGGCGACGGGCCGAACGACCTGCCGCTGCTGCAGAGCGCGGACTATGCCGTGCTGATCCGCGCCCTGCGCTCTGAACCCCTTCCATTGCCAGCGACACGGCGCGGCCGGCTGTACCGCAGCCGACAAACCGGCCCGGCCGGCTGGAGCGAGGGACTGGACCACTTTCTGTTACCCGGTAAAGCGCGGAGGATTGCCCATGAGTGAGTTTTATCAGGATGGCATCATCACCAACTTCCATAATCTGACCCGTCGGCCAATTGCCGAGCTGGAGTATGAGCTACAGGTGTTCGCCGGCCGCACGCCGCTGGGGCTGATTTTACCTTCGCTCTATACGGAGCTTGAAGGGCCGGCGCTGGACCATATCGTCGAAACGCTGGCGCAGGTGCCCTATCTGCAGGAGATCGTCATTGGCCTGGATCGCGCCGACCGGCAGCAGTTTGAGCATGCCAAACGCTTCTTCTCCCGCCTGCCGCAGCGGCATCGTATCTTGTGGAACGACGGCCCGCGCCTCAGCGCCATCGCCAGCCGGCTCAGTGACAAAGGGCTGGCGCCGAGTGAACCCGGCAAAGGCCGCAACGTCTGGTTTTGCAGCGGCTATACGCTGGCGTCACGCCGCAGCAGCTGCGTAGCACTGCACGACTGTGACATTGTCACTTACGATCGTCAGCTTCTGGCCCGCCTGCTCTATCCGCTGGCCAATCCGCACTTTCATTATGATTTTTGCAAAGGCTATTACGCCCGCGTGGCGGACGGAAAACTAAATGGCCGGGTCGGCCGGCTGCTGGTATTCCCGCTGCTGAAATCGCTGCAAAAAGTGTATGGCAACTCAGACTTTCTGGAGTATCTGCGCAGCTACCGCTATCCGCTGTCCGGTGAATTCGCCATGCGCACCCATATTCTCAACAATCTGCGCATTCCCAGCGATTGGGGGCTTGAGATCGGCGTACTGTCGGAGGTGCAGCGCACCACCGCCACCAACCGCATCTGTCAGGTGGATATTGCCGATAATTACGATCATAAACATCAGCCGATGTCGGAACATGACCCCGCCGGCGGCCTGCAGCGCATGGCCATTGATATTACCAAGGCGCTGTATCGCAAACTGGCGATCCAGGGCGTCAGCATCACCAGCGACTCTTTTCGCGTGCTGCGCGCCACCTACTACCGCACCGCGCTGGATATGATTGACGCCTTCGACCACGATGCCAGAATCAACGGCCTGACGTTTGACCGCCACAGCGAGGAGTCAGCGGTGGAGCTGTTCGCCCAGGTAATTACGCAGGCCGGCCAGCAGTTTATGGACGCGCCGGCGGAGAGCAAACCGTTTGTACCCAGTTGGAATCGCGTGCAGTCGGCCTTCCCCGATATTCTGCAGCAGCTTTATCAGGCGGTGGAAGAAGATAATCAGTAGGCCGCTCAGGCCGATGTTGTACCCTGGCGCATTTGCTGCGGCGTCATGCCGTAATACGCCTTGAAGCGGTTGCTGAAGTGGCTGGCGGAGCTGAAACCGCAGGCCAGCGCAATCTGGGTCACCGGCAATACGCCGTGACGCAGCAGGTGCGCCGCCCGCTGCAGCCGCGCCCGCATCACGTATTGGTGCGGCGCCAGACCGGTATCGTGTTTAAACATGCGGGCAAAGTGAAATTCGCTGAGTCCGGCCTGCGCCGCCAGTTCACCCAGCAGCAGCGGCTGCTCCAGATGTTCATTGATAAAATCGCACACCCGGCGCAGCACCGCCGGCGCCAGCCCGCCGCGTACCGACGGCAGCCGCCACTGCAGCTGCGTATAATGCTGCAGCAAATGCGCCATCAGCATGCCGGCCGCGCTGCTGATGGTCAGTTGATTGGCGCTGTCCTGCCAGTCGACGTTCAGCAAAAACTGACGGTAGAGCCGCGTAATCTGCGTATCTTCGCCGAAAGAGCGCGCCTCAACGTTGATAGACGCCGGGCTGCGGTCCCAGGTCTGCTCGACCAGCTGCCGCAGATGACGATCGGTGCAATACAGATGAGCGAACGACAGATTGCTGCGCACGTCCCAGGTTGACTCATACTGACGCGGCATAATGCAAAAATGGTCCGGCCCGCCGCCGTTGCGCCAGCCGTCCGGCACCTTTTGGTAGCACTCGTAGCCGTCGGCGACGTACAGGCTGAGGGTATGGTGGTCGGCGCTTTCCTGAGTAATGCGATCGTCACAGTTGGACCAGGCCGCCAGCTCCACGCCGGACGCGAGATGCAGGTGATGATGCAGCCGGGCCTTATGCTCCTGCAGTGTGGTAAACGCCTTGTACGCTGACATGCCTGGCTCCGAGGATGATAAACAGGCTTCCAGTGTAAGGAGTCGCGCGCCGCGGCACCACTGCGCCGGTAAAAAAAGCGCAAGAATATGCAACTCGCCGCAGGCGTCTGCAAGCGCTCCACGGCCCGGCAACGCATAATCGCCCCTCTTTCCCGCTGGAGTGATTACCTGATGAATGCGTTGTTATACCTGGCGGTGGTGCTGATCTGGGGCACCACCTGGATTGCGATTAATCTGCAGCAACAGGGACCGGTCGCCATTCCGGTCTCCATCAGCTACCGTTTCGCTATCGCCGCGCTGGTGATGTGGCTGGCGCTGCTGCTGACCCGCAGGCTGCGCCGCATCAGCCTGCGCGACCATCTGTTCTGCCTCCTGCAGGGCTGCTGTGTGTTCGGCTTCAACTTTTACTGTTTCTATCTGGCCGCGGCCGCCGTCAGCAGCGGCCTGGAGTCGGTTATTTTCTCCATGGCGGTGCTGTTTAACGCGCTTAATGGCCTGATATTCTTCGGTCAGCGCCCCGGCCCGAACCTGCTGCCCGCCGCGTTGCTCGGCGTCAGCGGCATTGTCGCGCTGTTCTGGCACGAGCTGCGGGCCGCACAGCCGGCACCGGAGCTGCTGCACGGCGTGGGGCTGTGCCTGCTCGGCACGCTGGGTTTTTCGCTCGGCAATATGATCGGCAGCCGCCACCAGCGCCACGGGCTGGATATTCTGTCGACCAATACTTACGCCATGAGCTACGGCGCGTTGTTGATGGGGCTGCTGGCCTGGGCGCAGGGGGCGTCGTTTCAGATTGAGTGGAACAGCCGCTATCTGGGGTCGCTGTTATATCTGGCAATTTTCGGTTCGGTGATCGCGTTTGCCGCCTATTTCAGCCTGCTGGGACGCATCGGCGCCAGCGCCGCCGCTTACAGCACCCTGCTGTTTCCTCTGGTGGCGCTGACCATTTCGACGCTGTATGAGGGGTATATCTGGCATGGCAACGCGGTGATCGGCCTGTGCCTGATCCTGCTCGGCAACCTGGTTATGTTCAGCAATCCCCGCTGGTTCAGACGGTTAGTGCAACGCCGCATCGCATAACCTGCATGCCTCATGGTGCAGTTGCCCGGCCGCCGTGATGCGTTACAGTGCAACGCTGGCCGGGAACCACAATAAATCAATGAGTTACAAGTTGGCACGATTCCTGCCCCTGCTCCTTGCCACGATTTTTCAGCAAGGAGAAGTGCAGATGCAAGACAGCCATACATTGAATGTAAAACGCAGACAGTTATTAAAACTTTCGGGCGCTCTGGCCGGCGGCGTCGCGCTGGCGGGACTGAGCCGCAGCGCCCTGGCCGATGCGCAGCCGTCGTCCTCGGCCGGCTTTACCACACCGACGGCCGAACATCCTATCCGCATCAATTTCAATGAAAATGCGCTCGGCATGTCGCCGCGGGCGCAGGCGGCGGCGCGCGACGCCGTGGTCAAGGCCAACCGCTACGCCAAAGAGGAAATTATCGCGCTGCGCAGCCAACTGGCCGGCCGTTATCAACTGCCAGACGAGTCCATTCTGCTGACCGCCGGCTCTTCGGAGGGCATTCGCGCCGCTATCGAGGCTTACGCCACATTGGATACACAGCTGGTGATCCCGGCGCTGACCTACGGCGACGGCGAGCACTTCGCCGCCATCGCCGGGATGAAAATCACCAAAGTGCCAATGCTGGACGGCTGGCAGTTCGATATCAACGGACTGAAACAGGCGGTTGCCAACCACGCCGGCCCGTCGCTGGTGTATCTGGTCAACCCGAACAATCCCACCGCCACCATCACGCCGGCCGACCTGATCGAACCCTGGATCGCCAGCAAACCGGCCAATACGGTGTTTATTGTTGATGAAGCCTATGCCGAATTCGTCAACGACCCGCGCTTCCGCTCGGTCGGCCCGCTGCTGAAACAGGGCGCCGACAACGTGATCCTGCTGAAAACCTTCTCCAAAATCTACGCCATGGCCGGCATGCGCGTGGGATACGCCGTGGCGCAACCGGCGCTGATCGCCCGCCTGGCCAATCACGTGGCCGGCGAAAAGATCAATTTTTGCGGCGTGGACGCCGCTCTGGCTTCGCTGCACGATGAGGCCTTCGTCACCTACAGCAAGAAAAGCAATGATACTTCGCGGCAGATATTGCTGAAGACGCTGGACGAATTAGGCCTCGACTATCTACCGTCGGAAGCCAATTTCGTGTTCTTTAAGCTCACCACGCCGCTCGCCGCCTTCCAGCAGCAAATGAAACAGGCAGGCATTCTGGTGGGACGTGCTTTCCCGCCGGCCGATGACTGGTGCCGCATCTCGCTGGGAACGCCGCAGGAAATGACCTTTGTCGCCCACACCCTGAAGCAGTTCCGCAGCCAGAAGCAGCTGTAGCCGTCCGTCGCCCCGCTGCTGCGGGGCTATCGCCCAGCGTTGACCGTTCTTTACCCTGCGCGTACGCATTAGCCACTATACTCAGGACTCTTTCGCTTTTTATAAGGACTTCAGGATGTTAAAACTTTCCCGTTGCGCCCTGCTGGCGGGCGCGCTGTTGCCCTGCGCCGTCGGTGCCGCTGAAAACCCGCAATATGGCGTCGAACTGCAAGGTTTTCACTACCCTTATCCGCTGCAGAAATTCAGCTTCCGCTCGCAGGGCCAGACCTTAAGCATGGGTTATATGGACGTCGTGCCCGACGGCGACGCCAACGGGCAGACCGTGGTGCTGATGCACGGTAAAAACTTCTGCGGCGCCACCTGGGAAGATACCATCAAGGCGCTGAGCAAGGCCGGTTACCGGGTGATCGCCCCGGATCAAATCGGTTTCTGCAGCTCCAGCAAGCCGCCGCATTACCAATACAGCTTCCAGCAGCTGGCGCAAAACACCCACGATCTGCTGAAAAAACTCAAGATCTCCTCAGCGACGCTGGTCGGCCACTCGACCGGCGGTATGCTGGCCACGCGCTATGCGCTGATGTATCCGCAGCAAACGCGGCAACTGGTGATGGTCAACCCGATCGGCCTTGAGGACTGGAAGGCGAAAGGCGTGCCCTGGCGCAGCGTCGATCAATGGTTTGAGCGCGAGCTGAAAACCAGCGCCGCCGGCATTAAACAGTATGAACAGAAAACCTACTACGGCGGCCGCTGGCAGCCGCAGTATGACCGCTGGGTCGATATGCTGGCCGGGCTGAACAACGGCCCCGGCAAACGGCTGGTGGCGTGGAACTCGGCGCTGATCTACGACATGATCTATACCCAGCCGGTCTATTACGAATTTAAAAACCTGCAGATGCCGACCACCCTGCTGATCGGCACCGACGATACCACGGCGATCGGCAGCGACATTGCCCCGTCGGCGGTCAAGGCGCAGATTGGCGACTATCACCAATTGGGCAAGCAGGTGGCGAAGCTGATCCCACAGGCGACACTGGTCGAGTTCCCGGGGCTGGGCCATGCGCCGCAAATGGAACAGCCGGAGAAATTCCACCAGGCGCTGCTGAAGGCGCTGCGCTCACGGGGGTGAATTGGCAGAGTCGGCGTCAGCGCTCTACCCTTAAAAGGTAATAATCAACCGAGGGTAGCATTATGCGACGGATTATCGTTGGCGCCTTTCTCAGCCTGGACGGGGTGATGCAGGCGCCGGGCGCGCCGGAAGAAGATCGCGCCGGCGGGTTTCGCTACGGCGGCTGGACGGTGCCCTACTGGGACGACCAGATCGCCGCCGCCATGGGCGATCTGTTCTCCCGCCCGTTCGACCTGCTGCTGGGGCGCAGAACCTATGACATTTTCGCCGCGCACTGGCCCTATGTGGAAAGCGACCCTGCGGCCGGCAGTTTCGATCAAATCAGTTACGATGCGGCGCGCTTGTTCAATCAGGCGACCAAATACGTTGCTACCCATCACAGCGACACGCTCTGCTGGCAGAACAGCCACTCTCTGGGCCAGAATGTGCCGGCGGCGCTGAATGCGCTGAAGGCCGAAGACGGGCCGGATTTAATCGTGCAGGGCAGCGGCGAACTGGTACAGCAGCTGTTGTCCTACGATTTGGTGGATGAACTGCGGCTGCTGATTTATCCGGTACTGCTGGGAGACGGTAAACGGTTGTTCGCCGAGGGGCTGACGGCGATGGCCTTTATGCTGGAAAAAGCGCTCAGTACCCCCAGCGGCGTGGTAATTGCGCACTATCAGCGCGGCGGGGAAATCGAGCTGGGCACCTTCGCACTGGAACATGCCCGCGAGCCGGAACACCCCTGGTAAAATTGGTTATGGCAGAAGCTTTAGTTTCTGCAGCAATGAGTCGGCATGCCTGCGCTTAAAGGGCGCAGGGCACCTCATCTCAGGCAATCAACAGCCCCAGCAGCGCGCCGCCGGCCAGTACCCACAGCGGATGCAGCCGTTTGTGCATACTCAGCAGCGTGGCGACGCCAATCAGCAACGCCAGACGCCAGTTGCCGGCCGATGCCTCGGCGATCAACGCGCCGCTGGCGGCGACCAGCCCCACCGTTACCGGCACCAGCCCGGCCTGCACGTAGCGCCGCCACGGCCGATCCTTGAAACGCTTCCACACCTGCATCACCAGTAAGGTGACCAGCGACGACGGCACAAACTTGGCCAGCGAGGACACCAGCAACCCTGCCCAGCCGGCGACGTGCCAGCCGATCAGCGGCACCACCATCATATTCGGCCCCGGCGCCGCCTGTGCCATAGCGAACAACGCACTGAACTCCTGCGCGCTCATCCACTGATGCACCTCAACCACCTGTCGCTGCATCTCCGGCAGAATGGTGATGCCGCCGCCGAACGCCATCAGAGAAAGCTCGCTAAAGATGACCGCTAACGCGATAAGCACTGGAATCATAACCATTTTCTCCAGGCCAGCAAAATGCTGAGCGGCGCCAGCGTCAACATGGTCGGCAACAGCGGCAGACGCAGCCAGGCGATCGCCAGCAGACACAGCGCAGCGACCGCCAGCGCCAGCCAGCGGCCACGCAGCGGCTGCAACATTTTTAACGCGGTCGCCAACAGCAGCCCGGCGGCGGCGGCGGCCAGCCCGGCGAACAGATGCTGAATATGAGCGTCGTTCTGAAAACGCGCATAGACCGCGCCCAGGACAACCACAATTGCCGTCGGCGCGCAAATCAGCCCCAGCAGCGCGCTGCAGGCGCCGCGCAGGCCGCGAAACTCCATACCAACCGCCACCGACAGGTTAATCACATTGCCGCCGGGCAAAAACTGGCACAGGCCGAGCAGATCGGTAAACTGCTCGCCGCTCAACCAGCGCCGCTCTTCAACCAGCATCCGCCGCGCCAGCGGCAGCACGCCGCCGAAGCCGATCAGCCCCAGCATTAAAAACCCCTGAAACAGCGCCCAGTTGCCGGGAACCACCGTTTCTGTTGATACCTTCACCATGTTCGTCTCAGCCATGACGCCTCTCACTTGCCGTTTGATGGCTGGTATGATGCGCGCACGCATGCCATGATGTCTAATGCATTTCCTGGATACAAACCATACCTTGAGGGTATTGATATGATTGAACTGCGCCGGCTGAAAGCCTTTGTCACCGTGGTTGAGGAAGGCAATATTACCCGCGCCGCCGAACGGCTGTGCATTCAGCAACCGCCGCTCAGCCGCCTGCTGCAGGGATTGGAGGAGGAACTGGGCGTGCAACTGCTGCAGCGCCTGCCGCGCGGCGTGCGCGCCACCGACGCCGGCGATGTGTTGCTCCGTGAGGCGCGGGCGCTGCTGGCACGCGCCGCAACGCTGGGGGATGCGGTACGCCGCGCCGCCCGCGGTGAACAGGGGCATATCGCCATCGGTTTTACCAGCTCGGCGGCGCTGCACCCGTTCGTGCCCAACCTGCTGCGCCGCTACCGCGAAATCCTGCCGGACGTCGCCACACAGTTGGAAGAGGCCGGCAGCGGGGAGTTGATGGATGCGTTGGTTGACGAGCGGCTTGACGCGGCCTTTGTGCGTTCGCCGGTCAGTGAAATTCCCGGTTTAAGTATTGAACCGGTGCTGCGCGAAAGTATGCTGATCGCCCTGCCGGTCGGCCACCGGCTGGCTGACAATGCCCAGACGCCGCTGCCGCTGACGGCGCTGGCCCATGAAGCATTTATTCTTTACCGCCGCCCGGCGGGACAAGGGCTGTACGACGCCATCCTCGCCGCCTGTTACCGCGCCGGCTTCAGCCCGCGCATCGTGCAGGAGGCCCCGCGCCTGCCGGCGACGCTCAGCCTGGTCGGTGCCGGCCTGGGGCTGTCAATCGTGCCGGCGTCGATGCGCCGCCTTGGCGGCGACGGCATCGTTTATCGCGCCATCCGCGATGCCGATGACCTGGCCGCGCCGCTGTATCTGGCGCTGCGCGGCAACCGACACTCACCCATCGTCAGCCGTTTTCGCGAACTGGTCAGCGAAGCGGTGGCCGCAGAAAAGTAGCCTGCTTATTATTAAGCGTGGGGCGTTTGCTCAAAACCTCGCCCCGTTCCCCCTATTTTCTCCACATTTGCTCGGCAGACTCATGACGGTATCTGTTAATCGTTTTAGTCAAAAGTCACGGTGTCATGTCATTGTTTAATTCTCTTTCCCGCCGGCTGATAGCCGTCGCAGCCGCCTGCGTCATGCTGTCCACAGTCTCTATTGCACAGGCTTCCGCCCCGCTCGCTCTGCACTCCCGCGCCGCTCTGGTGGTCAATGCCAAGACCGGCAAGACGCTGTATCAGAAACAGGCCAACCGACGTATGCCGATTGCCTCACTGAGTAAACTGATGACCGCCATGGTGGTGCTGGATAATAAACGCCCGCTGGGCAATAAAATAAAGGTGACCCGCGCCGACCGTGATTTACTGAAGAAAACCCACTCGCGTCTGACCGTCGGCTCCGTCCTCAGCCGACGCGATATGCTGCATATTGCGCTGATGTCGTCGGAAAACCGCGCGGCGGCGGCGCTGAGCCGTTACTATCCCGGCGGGCGTCCGGCATTCGTCGCCCGGATGAACCGCAAGGCGCGCCAGATCGGTATGAAAAACACCCGTTTCCGCGATCCGACCGGGCTGACGCCGCGCAATGTCTCCACCGCGCGCGATCTGCTGAAAATGGTGAAGCACGCCTACCGCTATCAGACCATTCGCGCCTTCAGCACCGATAAGCAGCAGATTGTGCACCCCGGCCGCGGCCAACTGGTGTACCGCAGTTCCAACGGTCTGATTAACAATCATGCCTGGGATATCCGGCTGCAAAAAACCGGCTACACCAACGAGGCCGGCCACTGTCTGGTGGTGCGCACGGTCATTAAGGGCCAGCCGATCGTGATGATTTTGCTGGGTTCACAGCAGCGCTATGGCCACTACAGTGACGCCATCCGCCTGAAGAACTGGCTGGAATCCTGACCCCGAACGGCCGCGTCACGCGCGGCCGTTGCCGATGTTTTCTGCTGTCGCCCCACTCCCCGCTATCTTGCTATCTTGCTATCTTGCTATCGCTTATTGCCGCGCACGGCGCGATAATCAACCGTAAACTCTTTTTCGGTTAAGGAAGCGCCCATGCCACAGTTTTCCTCTTTGTCGCCTGCGCCGATCGATGTGATCAGCATTCAGTCACAGGTCATTTACGGCAGCGTCGGCAACGGCATTGCCTACCGCACTCTGCTGGCCAAGGGGTTACAGGCGCTGCAGGTGCCGACGGTGTTATTCGGCTGTCCGCCCTATTATGGCCCGCCGCACGGCGGCGTGATCCCCGACGACTGGTTCGGCGGCTTTCTCGACGATCTGCTGGCGCGCGGTGTGGCCCAGCGGGCGCGTGCGGTCATTGTCGGCTATCTGGGTAATGACAGCCAATGTCAACTGCTGGCGAACTGGCTGCGGCGCGTCAGAGAACTCAATCCGCAGGTGTTGATCGTGATTGACCCGGTAATGGGCGATTACGGCGAAGGGGTTTACGTCAACCAGCGGCTGGTCGACAGCTACCGGTCACCATTCCTGCAACTGGCCGACGGGCTGACGCCCAACGGCTTTGAGCTGGAGCAGATCTGCGGTGAAACGCTGACCAGCCCGGAACAGACCATACGCGCCGCGCGGGCGCTGCTGAATGATGTCACCCGCTGGGTGCTGGTAACCAGCGTCCCCGACCAGCGGGCCGATCCACAGGAGATCGGTCTGCTGTGGGTTACCGCCGAGGAAGCCAGATCCATCAGCCATCGCAAAATTGACGCCAACGTCAAAGGCACCGGCGATATGTTTACCGCGCTGCTGGTCAGCCGGCTGCTGGCCGGCGAACCGGCGGAGAACGCCGTTTATCACGCGATTGAAGAGGTATGTGCCGCTCTGACGGAGGCGGCTCGTTACGGTTGGGGAGAAATTGGCCGTCTGTCGGCGTCAGAATAAAGCAGGCCGGCGCGGCACGCCGCGCCGCTCAACGTTTTTTCTTTTTGTTGAAGTCCAGATCGAATGCATACACCGCGCTTTGTAATTTGCGCATTGTGGCAGGACTGACATCGGTAAAACGGCAGGAAAGGCGGGAAAAATGCCGGTTATCCTCTTCATTTTCCGGGCTGACGTCGTGATCGTCGGAGATCGCCAGCAGTTCCATATTCACTTTGAAGGTGCCGTAACTGTCCAGGTTCAGCTGGACTTTGTGGAACATAAAGCCGGGGTGCAGAAACGACGGAACCTCGCCGTCCAGGCGCAGGCCGACGCCGCCCACGGAAATATCATGGATGCGCAATTGCAGAGGCGAACCGTCGGGGCAATCGCCGTGACAATAGAAATCGCGCCAGTAAGGCGTAGTAATCCGCGGCTGGCGGCGACGTTGAATGTACTTCAGTTCTTTCGGCAGTTGGGCAGAAAATGCCTCGTTTTCCTGATGACGTATCCGCTCGGCGCTATCGACCAAAAACTCGATTTTGGCGTCATAGCCTTCAATCACCACCTGCAGCTGACCGCCGGTGCACTGCTGACAATCGCTGCAGTCAAAGACGATATTGCCGGCGCCCACGCTTAATAGCTGGCTGTAAAAGAATTGTTGCTGTTGATTAGCGATGCGCATCGGCGTGCGCTGCTTGTAGATATCTCGCAAAATGGCCAGAACTTCAAAACGCTCTTGCTTGATAAACAGTCCGTTATTGAGCTGCTCCACTCGTCTCTCCTGACTTTTTCACTCATACTTACAAATTCCTTACGCTTATCATTACTGCGAATAATCTTAAAGTCAAATTTACATATTTTTACATCTAAATAAAGAAATATCTGCTAGTTACGTATTTACGGGTGAGGCAGCGGCAGGCGAAGCAACGCGTGCCCCTGACTATTCTTTTGTCAGGAGCAGCGTAAACGGCAGGACAACGGGTTAAGGCGTGATGCGCTGGCGGTGTGCCGGCTGATGGATGGCGATATAGCGCTGATAGCGGGCCGGTTTGAGTCTGGACAGATCGACCAGCACCAGCCCGTCGATACAGTTATTAAAGGCCGGATCGGTGCCAAAATCGATAAACTGTACGCCGCCCGGCTCGCACAGCTCGCTGTACTGTTTGTAAAGCGTCGGAATCGAACAACCCAGGTTATTCAGCAGGCTTTTCAGCCGAACCAGATCGCCCTGATAGTCATCGCCGGCAAACTGCGCCAGCACCTGCGGCAGCGAAGCAGGATAAGGCTGACGCGACTGGGCCAGCGGATTGTCAGAGGCAAAATAGAGCCGGTAAAAGGCAATCAGCAGATCCCGCGCCGCAACAGGCATGCCACCGGAGATCGACACCGGCCCGAACAGATAGCGATATTGCGGGTATTTGGCCAGATAAGCACCAATGCCCAGCCACAGATAGTCCAGCCCGCGTTTGCCCCAATAGGTCGGCTGAATAAAGCTGCGGCCCAGCTCAATGCCCTGCGCCAGTATCGGCATCATATCGCGGTCATAATCAAACAGGCTGTTGCTGTAGATGCCCGCCAGCCCTTTGCGTTCCAGCTGTTCGCCGGTGGGAATAAAGCGGTAGGCGCCGACGATATCCAGCGCCTCTTCATCCCACAGCACCAGGTGATAATAGTCGTCGTCGTAGCTGTCCAGATCGCGGCGGCGGCCGGAGCCTTCCCCCACCGCGCGGAATGCAATCTCCCGCAGGCGCCCCAATTCCCGCAGGATTGGCGAGCGCGCGTCATCCTGCCGCCGATAGAGGAAAATCGCTTTGCCATCGGGAGTTTTTCCCAGTTGTTCACAGGCTTTCAGCGCTTTTTTCAGTTCCTGGCGATCTTCCGGCAAGGCAATGGGCGACTCGCTGGCAAACAGGCCGCTTTTCCCCTGGCCCAGGCGGTACACATGGCGGCGAAAACGTTCGGCCAGATCGCGGGCGCTGGTGTGGCCGTCGTGCCAGCTGTTAAACGGAATCCGCCCGCCGATACGCATTTTGATGCGGCCGCCGCGCTGCTGGAACATTTCGCGCACCAGCAGCAGCGTCGACAAAGGGCGATACGCCAGCGAGGCGAGATAAAACAGACTGCTGTTGCGGGCGCTGATATGAATCGGCACGATTGGCGCCCGTGCTTTGGCCGCCAGCCGCAGAAAGCCGGTATGCCAGTGGCCGTCGCGGATCCCCTGCGGGCTGATGCGCGATACCTCTCCGGCCGGGAACATAATCAGCACGCCCTGCCGTTCCAACTGCTGCTGCATAGCCTGGATCTGCTGACGGCTGGTCTTGTACGCCACATTGTCGACCGGGACAAACAGGCTGCTCAGCGGCTCGATATAGCTCAGCACCTGGCTGGCGACCACTTTCACATCCTGACGCACCGCCGCCACGGCGCGCAGCAGCGCCAGGCCGTCCAGCGAGCCTATCGGATGATTAGCCACCAGCACCACCGGCCCCTGGCTCGGGATATTCTCCAGATCGCCGTCCACCAGTTCACAGCTGAGGTTGAAGTAGTCCACCACCTGCTCAACCAGGTCAAGCCCGCGCAGATGCGGATAGTCGGCGGCAAACTGTTTGAATTCTTTTTCGAAGAGCAGATTTCTCAGCAGGCTACGCTGCCAGGCGGGGGGATTGCGATGCGGAAAAGCGTCTTGCAGCAAAGTGTCCAAGCTAAACATCGTGTTATCTCCTTGGCCTAGTCGCAGCAAAGTTAAGCCAGCGGTATGACTGCGACATGTCAGAAAGATGACGAAAAAATTAAACCTCCCGCCCCGCCGCACGTCCCGGGCGGTGAAAAAGGCATCAGGCTTTATTGAGCATAGTCCGGCTTTGAGCCTGATTCAAAAATACGCGCGCAACCCTGCTAATCCCTTGTGGGTAATGTGCAGGTTAATGTCCGAAAGCCGCCATCGCCGCGCGTGGTTTCATGTAATAATCGGCCCATCAGTGAAGAGGAGTGAACGTATGCAGACATTTTTAATTGACCGGATGCCTACGCCGATAGGTGAACTGGTGCTGATTGCCGATGAGCAAGGTCAGCTGCGCGCCGTCGACTGGAGCGACTATTACGACAAGCTGATCAAGCTGCTGAATACCCATTACCGCCGCGGCGGTTTCCAACTACAGGAACAGCGTGACCCCGGCGGTCTGAGCAGCCTGATGCAGCGCTACTTTGCCGGCGAGCTGGAGGTCATCAACAATATCCCGGTCATGACCGCCGGCAGTGAATTCCAGCGCACCGTCTGGCGGCAGCTGCGCCGCATTCCCTGCGGGGAAACCATCACCTACGGCGAGCTGGCAAAACGTATCGGACGACCGACCGCCTCACGCGCCGTCGGCATGGCGAACGGCTCCAATCCCGTCAGCATCGTGGTGCCCTGCCATCGGGTGATTGGCTCCCAGGGCGCGCTGACCGGCTATGCCGGCGGCGTGGCGCGCAAACAGTGGCTGCTGAAACACGAAGGCTTTTTACCAAAAGATTTGCTGTAGCGTTTTTAAAGCCGCGCACCGGCCCGTGTGCGGCTTTTCATTTCAAATCATATAGTTTGCTCGCGAACAGCATAAAAGCACAGCGAAATGATTAAATATCGCACACTATGCCCCTATTCTTCCTATTGATACCCTTATAACCTGCCGCAAAAGATGTTAAAATTGACGCATATCAATTATTGCGTGAGCGTAATCTATGATCCCTGAAAAACGCGTGATCCGTCGTATCCAGTCCGGTGGTTGTGCGATCCACTGTCAGGACTGCAGCATCAGCCAGCTGTGCATCCCTTTCACCCTCAATGCCCATGAGCTTGACCAGCTCGACAACATCATTGAAAGGAAAAAGCCGATCCAAAAGGGTCAAACGCTGTTCAAGGCTGGTGATGAACTGAAGTCCCTGTATGCCATCCGTTCAGGAACCATCAAGAGCTACACCATTACCGAACAAGGCGACGAGCAGATTACCGGCTTCCATCTGGCCGGCGATCTGGTCGGCTTTGACGCCATCGGCTCGCTGAAGCATCCGAGCTTTGCCCAGGCGCTGGAAACTTCGATGGTCTGCGAAATCCCGTTCGAAACGCTGGACGATCTGGCCGGTAAAATGCCGAATCTGCGCCAGCAGATCATGCGCCTGATGAGCGGCGAGATCAAAGGCGATCAGGACATGATCCTGTTGCTGTCGAAAAAGAACGCGGAAGAGCGTCTGGCGGCGTTTGTCTATAATCTGTCGCGCCGCTTTGCCGAACGCGGTTTCTCGCAGCGCGAGTTCCGCCTGACCATGACGCGCGGCGATATCGGCAACTACCTCGGTCTGACGGTAGAAACCATCAGCCGCCTGCTGGGCCGCTTCCAGAAAAACGAAATTCTCAGCGTCAAAGGCAAATACATTACCATCGAGAATGCGGATGCCCTGTCGCAACTGGCCGGCACCCCGCGCATCAGCGTCGCTGCCGTCTGATACCATCGCCGGATCAATAATTTCTAATTATTGATCCGGCTCATCCTCTCTCCGCTGTTCTGTTTTTCAATGTTGGGTTACTCTGTAAATTAACAGACTGTTGATTTCAGCTGTAAGGAGGCCCTAATGGCGATGTATCAGAATCTTCTGGTGGCTATTGACCCCAACCAGGATGACCAGCCGGCGCTGCGCCGGGCGGTATACCTGGTCAAGCGGAATGGCGGGCGCATCAAGGCCTTCCTTCCTATCTATGACTTCTCTTACGAAATGACCACCCTGCTGTCGCCGGATGAACGTACGGCAATGCGCCAGGGCGTTATCAGCCAGCGCGCCGCATGGATCAAGGAACAGTGTCGCTTTTATCTGGAAGATGGCGTGCCCATCGAAATCAAAGTGGTCTGGCACAACCGTCCGTTTGAGGCCATTATTCAAGAAGTGCTGAACGGACAGCATGATTTACTACTGAAAATGGCGCATCAGCATGACCGGCTGGAATCGGTAATCTTTACCCCGACCGACTGGCATCTGCTGCGTAAGTGTCCGTGTCCGGTGTGGATGGTGAAAGACCAACCCTGGCCGGAAGGCGGCAAGGCGCTGGTGGCGGTCAACCTGTCCAGCGAAGAGCCGTACCACGATCCGCTCAATATCCGTCTGGTGCAGGAAACCGTCGAACTGGCGGAAAACGTTAACCAAACGGAAGTCCATCTGGTCGGCGCCTACCCGGTTACGCCGATCAATATCGCCATCGAGCTTCCCGATTTTGACCCCAGCGTTTACAACGACGCCATTCGCGGCCAGCATCTGATCGCGATGAAGGCGCTACGCCAGAAATTTGGCATCAATGAAGAGTTTACCCACGTCGAGAAAGGTCTGCCGGAAGAAGTGATTCCGGATCTGGCCGAGCACCTGCAGGCCGGCGTGGTGGTGCTGGGCACCCTGGGGCGCACCGGTATCTCCGCCGCCTTTATCGGCAACACCGCTGAACATGTGATCGACCATCTGAAATGCGACCTGTTGGTGATCAAGCCGGAAGACTTCAACTGCCCGATTGAGGCCGATGAAGATGATGAGCATGACGATGAGGACTAGAGCAACACGCCAGTCATAAACAAAACAGGGCCCCGCGGGGCCCTGTTGACGTCTGGCTGAGAATTACAGCTCGATAACGTCGAAGCGCACGTCCGGGTTGACGTCCGCATCGTAGTCCACGCCTTCCAGACCGAAGCCGAACAGGCGCAGGAACTCCTGCTTGTAACCGGTGTAGTCGGTCAGCTCGCTCAGGTTTTCCGAAGTGATGGACGGCCACAGGTCGCGACAGGCCTGCTGCACGTCGTCACGCAGTTCCCAATCGTCCATACGGATGCGCTGATGGTCGTCCAGCGCCTTGTCGCCGCCGTACAGACGGGTGCGCATCAGGCGGTAGACCTGCTCCATGCAGCCTTCGTGGATGCCTTTCTCTTTCATGATTTTGAAAGCCATGGAGATATACAGCGGCATCACCGGAATGGCGGAGGAAGCCTGGGTCACCACGGACTTCAGCACCGCTACGTGTGCAGTGCCGCCTTTAGCGGACAGATCGCCGCGGATAGCGGTCGCTGCGCGGTCCAGATCTTCTTTTGCCCGGCCGAGCGTACCGTGCCAGTAGATTGGCCAGGTCAAGTCGGTGCCGATATAGGAGTAAGCCACGGATTTCGCGCCTTCCGCCAGAACGCCGGCGCCTTCCAGCGCGGACATCCACAGTTCCCAGTCCTGACCGCCCATCACGGTGATGGTGTTTTCAATTTCTTCTTCCGTCGCCGGTTCAACGGTGGCGGAGACGATCTGATCCTTGTTGGTGTCAATCGCCGTGGTGGTGTACACCTCGCCGATTGGCTTCAGCGCAGAACGCACCACTTCGCCGGTTTCCGGCATTTTACGCACCGGAGAAGCCAGCGAGTAAACCACCAGATCGATCTGGCCGAGGTCCTGTTTGATCAGTTCGATCACTTTTTCGCGGCATTCGTTGGAAAACGCATCGCCATTGATGCTTTTCGCGTACAGGCCTTCTTCTTTGGCAGCCTTGTCGAACGCGGCGGAGTTATACCAGCCGGCAGTTGCGGGCTTGGTTTCGGTGCCGGCTTTTTCGAAGAACACGCCGATAGTGGCCGCGCCGCTACCGAAAGCCGCAGCGATACGGGAGGCCAGACCATAACCGGTGGAGGCGCCGATAACCAATACGCGTTTCGGGCCATCAGCGATAGCGCCCTGCTGTTTGGTATAGGCAATCTGACGACGAACATTGGCTTCACAACCCACCGGATGAGTGGTGGTGCAGATAAAGCCGCGAACCTTAGGTTTGATAATCATATTGGGTCTAGGATCCGTTAAATGGATGAAATCGGGACATAAGATACCGCATTACGCCCCTTAATTGTGATCTGATGTGTTGGATTGCACAAATTATGGCCTATCTGGCGTCAAATTCCGCATTTTTTACCCGTCCGCACGCCGGGATTGCCCTGATGAACGCCGGCGACATGCCGCCTGGCGGGCTTCAGTCGTCCGGCAAGGCCCAGTGCGGGTTCCACACCACTTCCCATAGATGCCCGTCCGGGTCGCGAAAGTAGCCGGCATAGCCGCCATAAAACGTCCCCTGCGCAGATTTGACGATCCCGGCCCCGGCGCGCTGCGCCGCCGTCATGATGGCATCAACCTCCGCCCGGCTGGCGACGTTGTGCCCGATGGAAAAGGCGGTCGAACTAATGGGCGTTTTCGCCAGTCCGGTGTCGTGCGCCAGGTCGTCCTGCGCCCAGATGGCAAGTTTGACCCCGCCGGATAGTTCGAAGAACGCCACCGCGCCGTGTTCAAACTCACGGCCGATAATACCGTCGGTCGGCAGGCCCAGACCGTCACGATAAAAGGCCAGGGATTTTTCCAGATCGGCAACGGCCAGCGTCAGCACGGAAATTCTCGCTTTCATCATTCACCTCAGGCAGCTTATCGGTGACATTGTCACTCAATGGCGCGCGTAATACGCGCTCCCCTTCATGCACTGTTGCTGAACTACTCAGCATAGGCGGCCAGGCGGTTGACCGCAAAAAAATGCCGGCCACGTAACGTGACCGGCATTGCAGTTTTCATCATGCCGACGCCTGACGATTACAACGCGTTTTTAATCGCATCCACGCTGGCTTTGGCGTCGCCGAACAGCATCTGGCTGTTTTCTTTAAAGAACAGCGGATTCTGCACGCCGGCGTAGCCGGTATTCATCGAGCGTTTAAACACGATAACGTTCTGCGCCTTCCACACTTCCAATACCGGCATGCCGGCGATTGGGCTGCGCGGATCTTCCAGCGCCGCCGGGTTAACGGTGTCGTTGGCGCCGATCACCAACACGGTGTCGGTATCGGCGAAGTCGTCGTTGATCTCGTCCATTTCCAGCACCACGTCGTACGGCACCTTGGCTTCCGCCAGCAGCACGTTCATATGGCCCGGCAGACGGCCGGCGACCGGGTGAATGCCGAAGCGCACGTTAATGCCGCGGGCGCGCAGTTTCTCGGTGATTTCCGCCACCGGATACTGCGCCTGCGCCACCGCCATCCCATAGCCCGGCGTGATGATCACCGAACTGGAATTACGCAGCAGTTCGGCCACCTCTTCCGCCGTAGTTTCCCGGTATTCGCCCATCTCTTCCGCCTCGCCGGTAGACGAACCGTCGGTGCCGAAACCGCCGGCAATCACGCTGATAAACGAACGGTTCATCGCCTTACACATAATGTAAGACAGGATGGCGCCGGAGGAGCCGACCAGCGCGCCGGTCACGATCAGCAGATCGTTGCTCAGCATAAAGCCGGCCGCCGCCGCCGCCCAACCGGAATAGGAGTTGAGCATTGACACCACTACCGGCATATCCGCCCCGCCGATCGAGGCCACCAGATGCCAGCCGAACGCCAGCGCGATCGCCGTCATCACCAGCAGTGCAAACACCTGCAGCCCTACGCTGTCGCTGGAAACGAACATCACCATCAGCAGGAAAGAGACCACCAGCGCCGCCAGGTTCAGTTTATGGCGGTTCGGCAGCATCAGCGGCTTGGAGGAAATTTTGCCGCGCAGCTTGCCGAATGCCACGATGGAACCGGTAAAGGTCACCGCGCCGATAAAGATGCCGAGGAACACTTCGCTCAGATGGATATTCTCCATCACCGGCTCCATCGGCGCGCCATGGTCCAGATAGCTGTTAAAACCGACCAGCACCGCCGCCAGGCCGACGAAGCTGTGCAGCATCGCCACCAGCTCCGGCATTTCGGTCATTTCCACCTTCTTCGCCAGATAAACGCCGATCGATCCGCCGATAATCATCGCGATAATGATCCAACCCACGTTGCCGGCGTCCGGCCCGAGGATGGTGGCAATCAGCGCAATCGCCATCCCGGCGATGCCGAAGCGGTTGCCCAGCTTGGAGGTTTCATGACGCGACAGCCCCGCAAGACTCAAGATAAATAAAATAGCGGCAACAATGTATGCTGCTGTAACTAATCCACCAGACATTGGTTACCCCTTATTTACGGAACATCTTCAGCATGCGCTGAGTGACGGTGAATCCGCCAAAAATATTGATGCTGGCAATCAGCACGGCGATAAAGGAGAGGAAACTCACCCAGCCGCCGTGGCCAATCTGCAACAGGGCACCAACCACAATAATGCCTGAAATCGCATTGGTGACCGACATCAACGGCGTATGCAGCGCGTGGCTGACGTTCCACACCACGTAGTAACCAACCACGCAGGCCAGCGCAAACACGGTGAAGTGCGACAGGAACTCTTTCGGCGCGGCGTCCGCCAGCCAGCCGAACAGCACCACGGCCAGCGCCATCAGGCCATACTTCAGCCACGGCGAAATCGGTTTTTTCTCCTCTTTGGCCGGCGGTTCCACGGCCTGCGCCTGCGGTTTCGGCTGGGCGGAAACCTGAATCGGCGGTGCCGGCCAGGTGATATCGCCGTCGCGCACCACCGTCACGCCGCGGATCACGCTGTCTTCAAAGTCGATATCCAGCTCGCCGTTTTTCTCCTTCGCCAGCAGCTTCAGCAGGTTGACCAGGTTGGTGCCGTACAGCTGAGAGGACTGGGTCGGCAGGCGGCTCGGCAGATCGGTATAGCCGATGATTTTCACCCCGTTGTCGCTGGTGATGATGCGATCGGCGACGGTCAGTTCGCAGTTGCCGCCGGTTTGCGCCGCCAGATCGACAACCACGCTGCCCGGCTTCATGCTGGCGACCATCTCTTTGGTAATCAGCTTCGGAGCCGGCTTGCCCGGAATCAGCGCGGTGGTGACGATAATATCCACCTCTTCCGCCTGCGCGGCAAACAGCGCCATCTCCGCCTTGATAAAGGCTTCGGACATCACCTTGGCATAGCCGTCACCGCTGCCCGCCTCTTCCTCGAAGTCCAGCTCCAGGAACTCCGCGCCCATGCTCTGCACCTGCTCCTTCACTTCCGGGCGGGTGTCAAAGGCGCGGACGATCGCTCCCAGACTGCCGGCAGCGCCGATAGCCGCCAGACCGGCGACGCCGGCGCCGATAATCATCACTTTCGCCGGCGGCACTTTACCGGCGGCGGTGATCTGCCCGGTGAAGAAGCGGCCAAATTCGTGCGCGGCCTCTACGATGGCGCGGTAGCCGGCGATATTGGCCATCGAGCTCAGCGCATCCATCGACTGCGCGCGCGAAATACGCGGCACAGAATCCATCGCCAGCGTGGTAATACGCCGCGCCGCCAGTTTTTCCATCAGCTCAGGGTTCTGCGCCGGCCAGATAAAGCTGACCAGCGTGCTCCCCTCGCGCATCAGGGCAATTTCCTCTTCCTGCGGCGCGTTGACCTTCAGGATCAGATCCGACTGCCACACCTCTGCGGCGTCGGCCACCGTCGCGCCTGCCTGTTGATAAGCGACATCTTCAAAGCTTGCCAGTTTGCCCGCATCGTGCTCGATAGCGACGCTGAAACCCAGTTTCAGCAGTTGCTCCACCGTTTTCGGCGTAGCTGCGACGCGCGCTTCATTGGCCAACCGTTCTTTAGGTACACCAATACGCATAATATTCCCTTCCGGATTATGATCTTATTATCTTCCAACCCCATAGTGATAACGCCGTCCATTGACCCGTTGCCGAAGCGTGCCGGCGGATAAATGGCGGCGTTACCTATAACCTACTGAAAATAGGATCGATGATCTACGTTTGCTTAACCCATCGGATGAGTTTTTACATAAAAATGCATGCAGCGACATGACAGAGCGCAATTTTCTCTGAAAAAAATAACCAAAGTCCTAATGAAAACAGGCAGTTTTCTTACCGTGAGCCATCTGCGCAGGCACAGTACTCTGCGGCAATGCGGCATAAAAGTTATAAAAATGTGAATAAACAATGCTTATTCAAACAAAATCTTTATTATGGATGCTTATATCCGAAGACGATGAAAAAGAACGCCACGCCATTAACAGATTTGTCTCAGGCGATGACATAAAATGCTGAGACACCTGCCAAGATTACATGTAATAATCAATGGCTGAATAACACCTCAACAGTTCAGCACGTTATAAACGTTAATGCGCTAGGCGAAAGGATTTTTTATGAAGCTGAAGAACACGATCATCGCATCAGCCTTGTTATCACTTACCGCGCTGTCCGCTCATGCTGCGCAAGAGTTAACGCCTGAGAAAGCGGCGGCTATCAAGCCATTTGATCGCATCACCATCACCGGCCGTTTCAACGCCATCAACGAAGCCGCCACCGCCGTCTCTCGCCGCGCCGATAAACTGGGCGCAGACGCTTTCTATATTCAAGATATTAATAATAGTAACAATGGCGGCAACTGGCGCGTAACGGCGGACATCTACCACAGCGACGCGCCGGAAGTAGAGAAGAGCAACTATCGCGTATTCAACGGCGTGAAAGAGCTGCCGAAAGACAAGGCCTACCAGTTAGAGCCGTATGATACCGTCAGCGTCAGCGGTTTCTTCCGCAGCCAGCCGGACGTCAACGACGCCATCTCCAAGCAGGCGAAGAAAAAAGGCGCCGATTCCTTCTTTATCGTCCGTCAGGTTGACGCTAACAAGGGCGGCAACCAATACGTCACCGCTTACGTCTATAAAGCCGATGCGCCAAAACGCATCGTGCAGAGCCCGAACGCGATCCCGGCCGACTCCGAAGCCGGTAAAGCCGCGCTGGCCGCCGGCGGTGCCGCCGCGGCGAAGGTAGAGATCCCGGGCGTCGCCTCTTCCGGCTCACCAAGCCGTGAAGTCGGCCGCTTCTTCGAAACGCAGTCGTCAACCGGCAAACGTTACACTGTCACCCTGGCCGACGGCACCAAAATCCAGGAAGTAAACAATGTGACCGCCGCGCAAATGCAGCCGTTTGACTCCGTGACCTTTACCGGCCACTTCAACAGCATGACCGACGTCTCCACCGAAGTGGCGAAGCGTGCGGCCGCCAAAGGCGCCAAGTACTATCACGTCACCCGCCAGTGGCAGAACAAGAGCGGCGGCAACCTGACCGTCAGCGCCGATCTGTTCAAATAAACCGCGTTTTACCCCTTCCGACGGGCAGCCCTGGCGCTGCCCGTTTTTCTTTCCGTCACGACTGAATAATTTTTTAACCGTTCCGCATATTCAATCATTGCATCCCGCTGCGTCCGTCCGTAGAATCTGCGCCGTTTTTCAGGGCTAATTGTCTAAACGCACGGTGATCGTCACCCTGTTTTTACTGCTCAATCGGCGCTCTCCAGCTGTTTATTCTGTATTCGGGATCCTTCATTGGAAAAAAAATTAGGTCTACTCGCATTAACCGCTCTGGTGCTCAGTTCCATGCTCGGCGCCGGCGTGTTCAGCCTGCCGCAAAATATGGCGGAAGTCGCCAGCCCGGCGGCCCTGCTGATCGGCTGGGGCATTACCGGCGTCGGCATTCTGTTCCTGGCCTTCGCCATGCTGCTGCTGACCCGGCTGCGTCCCGATCTGGATGGCGGTATCTTTACGTATGCCAAAGAAGGCTTCGGCGAGCTGGTCGGCTTCTGCTCCGCCTGGGGCTATTGGCTGTGCGCGGTGATTGCCAATGTCTCTTATCTGGTGATCGTCTTCGCCGCGCTGAGCATTTTCACCGACCGCGGCGGCGCGGTAATCTTCGGCGACGGCAACACCTGGCAGGCGCTGGTGGGGGAATCCATTCTGCTGTGGGTGGTGCATGCGCTGGTGCTGCGCGGCGTGCAGACCGCCGCCAGCATCAACCTGGCCGCCACGCTGGCCAAGCTGCTGCCGCTCGGGTTGTTTGCCGTGCTGGCGGTGATCGCCTTTAAAATGGACGTATTCACCCTCGACTTTACCGGCGTGGCGCTCGGCAAGCCGGTGTGGGAGCAGGTAAAAAACACCATGCTGATCACTCTTTGGGTGTTTATCGGCGTGGAAGGCGCGGTGGTAGTGTCGGCACGGGCGCGCAACAAGAAGGATGTCGGGCTGGCCACCATGCTGGCAGTGGTGTCCGCGCTGGCGGTATACCTGCTGGTGACGCTGCTGGCGCTCGGCGTGGTGCCGCGCAGCGAACTGGCGCAGATGCGCAACCCGTCCATGGCGGTGATGATGGTCGATCTGCTCGGCCCGTGGGGCGATGTGATTATCGCCGTCGGCCTGATTATCTCGGTGTGCGGCGCCTACTTGAGTTGGACCATTATGGCGGCCGAAGTACCGCTGCTGGCCGCGCAGCACGGCGCCTTTCCGAAAGTGTTCCGCCGGCAGAATAAAAACCACGCCCCGTCCGCCTCGCTGTGGCTGACCAACGGCGCGGTGCAGATTGCGCTGGTGCTGATCTGGTTTACCAGCAGCAACTATAACTCGCTGCTGACCATCGCCTCGGAAATGATTCTGGTGCCCTATTTCCTGGTCGGCGCCTTCCTGTTCAAAGTGGCGCGGCAGCGCAATGACAAACGCCTGATCGTGGCGGCAAGCGGCGCCTGCCTGTATGGCATCTGGCTGCTGTATGCCTCAGGGCTGATGCATCTGCTGATGTCGGTGCTGCTGTACGCGCCGGGGTTGCTGGTGTTTATCTATGCCCGTCGCGGCCATGATGACGTGAAATTGCTGAACAAGCTGGAAAGAAGCAGCATTCTGCTGCTGCTGTTGGCCACCGTGCCGGCCGGCTGGTTTATGCTGCAGTAATGAGTGAGGACGGCCGGGTGAAAACACCCGGTCATTTTTCCTGCGTGCTGATGGTGATGCGCTCACCCACCTGCGTTAATACCACGTTTGTCGCACACTCCTGCTGAATCGCCGCCAGTTGAGCTTTATCCAGCGCATAAGGCAGCAGAATATCAAATACCGCCAACCCCTGCTGTTGCCCAAGATCGATCAGACGCACAATATTGGTTTCATCGCTGACCTGGGTGGACACCACCTGCAAAGCCAACTCTTTTAACTGTTCTGTACGCGTTTGCGTGGATACCACGCGTGATTTCAGCACCATGCCAAAAATAGGCATAACGCCGTAAATTGCATCAATAAAGCGCCAGTGCTTCTTGCACGATGCAGACAGAAACTCCATGTAGTCAAAGCAGATTGTTTCACTGCGCGCGACGGATGCAAGGTGACCGTTACTCATCCCCTCAGTTCCTCTTTTGGCCAGCGTATACCTGTCGCCCTGGATATTTAGGGTATATTACATCCTGAAATGGATAATCGATGCGAAGCTATAACGATTTTACGCCGTATAATGGCATAATTCCCCTATTGTTTGCCAGCCTGTTCAGGAGCTTTAATCGATGGAACCCTATGACTCTGCGCCGGTAGTGATCACCGGCGGCGCCCGCCGCATCGGCCTGGCGCTGGCCAAATCGCTGCTGCAGCGCCAGGTGCCGGTAATCGTCGCCTACCGCAGTGACTATCCGGCGCTCGCCGAACTCAAATCGCTGGGCGCCACCTGCATTCAAGCCGACTTTTCCACCCATGACGGCATCTACCAGTTTGCCGCGCAGGTGCGGGAAACCACACCTAAACTGCGGGCGCTGGTGCATAACGCCAGCGCCTGGCAGGCCGAATCGCCACAGACGCCGCCGGAGCAGGTGATGGCGTCGATGCTGCAAATCCACGTTTACACCCCTTATCTGCTGAATCAGCTGCTGGAGCCCTGCCTGCGCGGTCAGGGACAGGCCGGCGCCGATATTATCCACCTGACGGATTACGTGGTGGAGAAAGGCAGCGATAAGCATATCGCCTACGCCGCCAGCAAGGCGGCGCTGGATAATATGACCCGCTCGTTCGCCCGCAAGCTGGCGCCGGAGGTGAAGGTCAACGCCATTGCGCCGGCGCTGATTATCTTTAACCCCGGCGACGATGAAGCCTATCGCCAGCAGGCGCTGCAAAAGTCGCTGATGAAAGTCGCTCCCGGCGAAAGCGAAGTGGTCGACCTGGTGCATTACCTGCTCGGCAGCCGCTATGTAACCGGCCGCACCCACGGCGTCGACGGCGGCCGTCCGCTGCGCTGATCGTTGCCGAGCGGAGCATGGCGCAACGTACAGCGGCGCGCTATGCTGAATGCCGTCTTGCTGATAACTCCCCGGAAAAAATGCACAAAATTGTTTTTGTAGAAGACGACGCCGACGTCGGTAAATTAATCGCCGCCTATCTGGGCAAGCATGATATTGACGTCCTGGTCGAACCGCGCGGCGACACCGCCCTGGAGCGCATTGCGCAGGAGCAGCCGGATCTGGTGCTGCTGGATATTATGCTGCCCGGCAAAGACGGCATGACGCTGTGCCGCGATTTGCGGCCGCAGTTTCACGGCCCGATTGTGCTGCTGACGTCGCTTGACAGCGATATGAACCATATTCTGTCGCTGGAAATGGGCGCCAACGACTATATTTTGAAAACCACGCCGCCGGCGGTGCTGCTGGCGCGCCTGCGCCTGCATCTGCGTCAGGGCGCCGCAGGGCATGAAGATCCCGCCGCCCTGACGCCGCACAACGCGCTGCATTTCGGCCTGCTGTGCATTGACCCGGTCAACCGCCAGGTGACGCTGGCGGACGAGACCATCACCCTTTCCACCTCGGACTTTGACCTGCTGTGGGAACTGGCGACCCACGCCGGGCAGATTATGGACCGGGAGGCGCTGCTGCAAAACCTGCGCGGCGTCAGCTATGACGGGCTGGATCGCAGCATCGACGTCGCGATTTCCCGCCTGCGCCGCAAGCTGTACGACAATGCGCTGGACCCCTTCCGCATCAAAACCGTACGCAACAAAGGCTACCTGTTCGCCCCCAACGCCTGGGAACAGGCGCAGCCATGAGAAAACTCTTCGTACAGTTCTTCCTGCTGCTGTTCGTCTGCTTTCTGGTGATGGCGATGCTGGTCGGGCTGGTGTACAAGGTGACCGCCGAACGCGCCGGCCGCCAGTCGATGGACGACCTGATGAAAAGCTCGCTGTACCTGATGCGCAGCGAACTGCGGGAAATTCCGCTCAAGGACTGGAACAAAACCATTGATACGCTGGATCTCAACCTCTCCTTCCAGCTGCACATTGAGCCACTGGGCAAGCAGAAACTGAGCGATGAGATGAAAAAGCGGCTGCGGCTGGGGGAAATCATCGCGCTGGACGATCAGTACACCTTTATGCAGCGCATTCCGCGCAGCCACTACGTGCTGGTGGTCGGCCCCATTCCCTATCTGTTCTATCTGCATCAGGTGCGGCTGTTGGATCTGGTGGTGCTGCTGCTGATTGGCCTGTCGCTGGCGCTACCGGTGTTTCTGTGGATGCGCCCGCACTGGCAGGATCTGCTGAAGCTGGAAAACGCCGCGCAGCGCCTCGGCGCCGGACATCTGGACGAGCGCACCCATTTTGATCCCACTTCCAGCCTGAACCGGCTCGGCGTGGCGTTCAATCAGATGGCGGACAATATCAACACTCTGATCGCCAGTAAGAAGCAGCTGATTGACGGCATCGCTCACGAATTACGCACTCCGCTGGTGCGGTTGCGGTACCGGCTGGCGATGAGCGATAACCTGTCCGACGGCGAACAGCAGGCACTGAACCGCGATATCGGCCAGTTGGAATCGCTGATCGACGAGCTGCTGACCTATGCGCGCCTCGACCGCCCGCAGGTGGCGCTGAATATTGAACCGATCGACCTGCCCGGCTGGCTGCAGGACAAAACGGAAGATCTGCGGCTGATGCATCCCGAGCGCGATATTGCACTGGATATCCCCCATCGCGGCGACTTCGGCGGCGTGGATCTGCGCCTGATGGAGCGGGTGCTGGATAACCTGGTAAACAACGCGCTGCGCTATGCGCAACGGCGCCTGCGCATCGGCCTGTGGTTTGACGGCGACATCGCCTGCCTGCAGGTGGAAGATGACGGGCCGGGCATTCCGCCGGATGAGCGCCAGCGTATTTTCGAACCGTTTGTACGCCTGGACCCCAGTCGCGACCGCGCCACCGGCGGCTGCGGCCTGGGGCTGGCCATCGTGCACTCCATTGCCGTTGCCTATCAGGGGCAGGTTTTCGTCGACGCCAGCCCGCTCGGCGGCGCCAGTTTCCGCTTCAGCTGGCCGGTAAAATCCCCTGCCTTGTTAAATGCCGAGCCGACAGCGCGTTAAGGGGATAAGGGCAATCCCGTTCTGACTGGTTGCGGATATATCACCGAGAGTGAACGAGCGATTACGTTTCTGTATCCGCATCACTCGCCATGTAAACGCATACGTTTAATGTCACGCTGCGGAGATTCACCAAATTCCCGGCGGTATTCGCGACTAAACTGCGAAGCACTTTCATAACCAACGATTAAAGCAGCGCTGCCGGCGTCCAGATGCTTGCTCAGCATCTGTTGTCTGGCCTCCTGTAGCCGGAGCTTCTTCTGGTACTGTAGCGGGCTCACCCCCGTCACCGCCCGAAAATGTTGCCGAAACGTGGATGGACTCATATAGGCACTCGCGGCCAATTCATCTATGCAGACAGAACGCGTGAAATTCTGTTTAAGCCAGCCAACCACCCTGGCAATATTCTGCCCCGGAGAGCCTGCCGTTGCCAGATGCCGGAGCTGGGGGCCATGATTACTGGCCAATAAGCGGATAATAATTTCCTGTACGATGAGCGGCGCGATCGGGCCGATTAAGTCCGGCTCGGCCAAGAGCTTTATCAGACGTTGCAAAGCGCCCGTTACCCCTTCATCCAGAGGCTCAACAGACAGCGGATTAAGCAATGTTTCTCTTACAGGCTTCGCCGAAGGCATAAGCGCAGCAGTCTGTACCACAGTCCGGGGATCAAATGTCAGCACCAACCCCAGAAAGGGCTCATCCTGGCTTGCCTGAGTAACATGGGAGACCACTGGCAGATCTATCGTGGTCAGCATAGACTCACCTGCGCTGTACCGGGTTAGTTTCCCCGCCAGCATGACCTCTTTCGCTCCCTGCACCACAACGCCCAGTCCCATCTGATAAATACAGTGCACGGGCGCCGTGGGCACACTACGGCGATGAATGGTGAGTGAAGAGATGGCCGTAGAATAATCACCATCGTTTTGGGCAATCTCTACAATCATATCCGCAATATTTTTTTGGTCGGAATTCGGATTTTCAGTGGCCATACATGCACAACAGAACGATAATTTTAATGATTTTCTAAATTTACCATCATCAAAGCCGACTTTGCACCTTTCAATAATGATTAATCATTTTAGGCAATTTTTTTGGCGAATATGACAAGGGCATCGGATAAGAAAGGACTATGATTACGCTCATACTTCACTTGGATGGATGAGAGGTCGATGCCTGATTTGTTTGATTCCTACACGCTTAAAGATATTACCCTGCGCAACAGGATTATCGCCTCACGCATCCCGACGGCCTTGCTTCCGTCGCTATGCACCATGCCGGCGCCGAGTGGCGCGGGAGTTTAACCTTCCCCGTTTTGCCGGTTCCGTACGCGTACTGGCTGCAAAACCGGACAAAATAGTGAGTGACAACAAAGCAGCAATTAACCCCGTACTAAGGAAACTGAGATGACAGACAATATTAAAGATAAAGTAATTGTAATAACCGGTGCTTCAAGCGGTATGGGTGAAGCTGCAGCTCGTCACCTTGCCAAAAAAGGTGCCAAATTGGTACTTGCAGCCCGCCGCTCCGATCGTATAGATGTGTTGGCCAAGGAAATCAATGATCAAGGCGGAACTGCAATTGCTGTAGCAACCGATGTAACCCGTGAAGATGACGTTAAAAAGCTCGTTGATACTGCCGTTAACCAACTGGGTCGCATTGATGTACTGATTAATAATGCCGGTGTTATGCCGCTATCGCCGCTCGATCAGGTTAAAGTGAATGAGTGGAATCAGATGATCGATGTGAACCTCCGTGGTGTTCTGCATGGCATCGCCGCCGCCCTGCCATATATGAAAGCCCAAAAGTCGGGACACATCATCAATACGGCATCCGTTGCCGGCCACCTGGTCTTCCCGGCATCCGCCGTTTACTCTGCCACAAAATATGCGGTACGCGCACTCACCGAGGGGCTGAGAAAAGAAGCCTGCGCTTATAACGTCCGTGCAACCATTATCTCTCCAGGGGCGGTATCTACAGAGTTGCTCGAGCATATCAGCGATAAAGACGTTCAGGCTGTCAATCAGGAGTACGTAGGAAAAGTTGGCGTTCCGCCGGAAACCTATGCCCGCATGGTTGCTTTTGCCATTAGCGAACCCGAAGATGTGGGTGTTAACGAGATTATTTTCCGACCAACAGCCCAGGATTTGTAAGCCTGTACGACAAAAGCGGGAGAGTCTGGCAGACGGCTCTCCCACATTCAAAAAATACTCTGTGTACAGGGAGTTACGCGATTTTCCCCGGAGGAATTACGGGGTTATATCTTACCGGCATCCGTACTGAAATGACTGATAAATTAGTCATGGAACGGCTCCCCGCCATTTATGCCAGGGCGTACTACTTATCGCGTTCTGAACAGAATATTCTATGTATGGCATAGCTACAAAGTATCGATAATAGGTGAATCGACTATCCACACACCTAACTCTAATATACCCCCCCTGATTTAACCGCGTAACCATCATGGATATCATGATTTGCCAATGAGAGTAAAAAGCACCGCCGCTGTTTAGTAAACACCGGGGGCTGCGCATGACTGTTTTCACAAAAGCGATATTCGCTGCCTTACCCTGTCCGGTTGCCGCTTGCCTGCGCCACCTTTCCCTTATAGATTGCTGCCTATCGGCGGAGCAAAGCCGCCCGCAGCGGCCGGCAACCATAAGGATAGCGACAAGATGGCCAATATTCGCGACGTTGCCCGGCGAGCCGGCGTTTCCATCAGCAGCGTGTCAAACCTGCTTAATCATCGCGCCCATCAGATGAGTGAAGAGACGCGGTTGCGCATTGAGCGAGCGATGGACGAGCTGCATTACCGGCCGCAGAGAATGCCGCCGCGCACTAGCGGGCAGCCGACGATTATCGGTTTACTGGTGCCGTCGATTGTCAATCCCAGCTTTTCGGCGCTGGCGCATCAGGTCGACCTGTCTGCCCGGGCATACCGCTACCGCGTGCTGCTCGGTAATTCATACCGTCAGGAAGAAGAGGAACGCGCCTTTATCACCGATATGTTCGCCCACGGCGTGCGCGGCATTATCGTCGCGGCGAGCGATATCCGCCAAACGCACTTTGTCCGCTGTGCCGAACAGGGGATGAGAATTGTCAGCTACGACAACCGTTTTAGCGGCAGTATGGCCGCCGATACCCGGCTGGTCGACAGCGTCTCTATGGACAACGTTGAAGCCGGCCGCCTGGCGGCGAACCACCTGATTGAGCGTGGCTGCCGGCAGATTGTTTTTGCCACCGAGGCGGCCCTCACCCTGAGCCGCAGCAATAAAATCGACGGTTTTCTGGCGGCGTTGCGCAGCCATCAGCTACCGGCGTATGAACGGGTGATAGAAGGCAACGCCAGCAGTGAATATGGCGATACGGAGATGTTTGAACTCGGCCGGGCGCTGGTAAGCCGTATACTCGCCATGACGCCCCGTCCGGACGGTATTGTGGCAATCAACGATGCGCTGGGCATTGGCCTGATGACGGGGCTGCGCGCCGCCGGGGTGCGCATACCGCAGCAGATATCCATCGTTGGCATCGACAATATTTCGCTGGCCGGATTTTCCGAACCGGGACTGACCTCGGTAATGCCGCCGCTGGCCGCTATGGCGCAGCTGATGGTCGAACGCTTAATTAAACGCATCAACGATCCTCTGCTGCCGCCCGGTGAATTTCTTTTTCCGCCGACCTTGATCGGCCGTCAGTCAGTAAAAGATTAGCGCCAATTCGGCACGGCGACAGATATATTTCGACGCTGGGGGCTCCCCTGCGTTATCGGCAGCGGTATACGTAAATCAATAGGAATAAATAATGAATACCAATAACCCACTAATAATGCGCTAACACGCAACGTCATCACATCAGGCAATCGTTTATTAATTAACACCGGCGAGCATTAAAGCCGGGGACGGAACACGCCAATAAACAAAACTTGGATAAATAACCATGAACAAAAGAACGCCGCAGGATATTGAACGCAGCGCAATAAGAAAGCTGACGCTGCATATCGTCCCCTTAATGATTCTGTTATATTTTCTGGCCTTTCTTGATCGTAACAATATGGCTTATGCCGCCATAGCGTTGGAAGACAGCCTGGGGCTCACGGCCTCTGCATTCGGTTTTGCCTCCGGTATTTTCTTTATCGGCTATTTTATGTTTGAAATCCCCAGCAATGCCGGCACGATCAAGTTCGGCCCGCGTATCTGGTTCGCCCGCATCCTTATCTCATGGGGCATCTTCGCCACCCTGATGGGCTTTGCACGTACGCCGATGGAGCTGTATATCTGCCGTTTTATGCTGGGTGTCTGTGAGGCTGGCTTCTTCCCCTCCGTGGTCTACTATTTTACCGTATTTTTCCCGGAAAAATACCGCACCAAAATTCTGGGCATGTTTATTATCGTCCAGCCTTTATCCAACGCCATCGGCTCACCGATTTCCGGTTTTATCCTTAATATTGACAACGGCTGGTTTGGCCTTGAACCCTGGCAACTGCTGTTTATTATTGAAGGCGTGCCGCCGATTATTATCGGCCTGATTATTCCGTTTATCATAAAGAACTCACCAAAAGACGTCGGTTACCTTGACGTGGAGGAGAAAGCCTGGTTAATGAATAATAACCAGCGTACCAAATCCGGATCACAAATAACGCTGGGTGATTTCTTTAACGGTATTAAAAACAAAAAATATCTGATCTACGCCCTGCTGAATTTCGGCATGGTCTGCGGCATTTACGGTTTTGGCATGTGGCTGCCCTCCATCCTTACCGCCATTTCCGGCAACGATATTTTCCACGTCAGCCTGCTGGCGCTGATCCCCTATGGCCTGGGGGCGCTGCTGGTTTATCCGTGGAGCCTGTGGGCCAGTAAAACCCGGCAAATCGGCATTTTTGCCGGCATCAGCATGGTGATGGCCGCCATCGGTCTGGCCGGCGCGGTAGTCTTCTTCCAATACAACCTGTTCGTCTCGCTCTCTTTCTTATGTCTCGCCGCCGTCGGTATCTACACCGCCGTTCCGCCGTTTTTATCCATGCCCGCCAATATTTCGTCGGGCGCGTCGGCCGCCGCCGGCCTGGCGGTGGTGAGCTGCATTGGCAACATCGGTGGCTTTGTCGCCCCCTATGTGGTGGGCGTGCTTAACGAATTTACCCACAGCAGCATTCCGGGGCTGGTTTTCCTGGCGCTGTGTCTGCTGGTCACCGGCCTGATTTGCATTTTCTACTGCGCCAAACAGCGCGAAGGCGTCATCAGGGCGTAACTCACTTTCCCCCTTAACACGAGGTATTCACCATGGGCAATCTTAGCGGCAAGAAAGTCTTTATCACCGGCGCGGAGCAAGGCATCGGCCGGGCCACGGCAGAACAGCTGATCCAGGCCGGCTGCGATATTTATTTGCATTACCACAGCGGCGAAGAAGGCCCCAAAGCGCTGGTAGAGTTGGCGCATTCGCTGGGGCAGCGCGCGGCCTATGGCTACGCGGATTTAATCGAGACCGCAGACGCCGAACGCTGCGTGCGCGCCGGGGCGGAGTTTCTCGGCGGCATCGATATTTTGATCAATAACGTCGGCGGCATCGTCGGCCGTAAGTGGCTGGGAGAAATCGACCGCCAGTTCTGGCAAACGGTGCTGGATGTGAATATGACCACCATGCTGAACGTGACGCAAAGCGCGCTGCCATTCTTGAAGGCGGCAGCAGACGGCGCCAGCGTCGTCAATCTGGCCTCGCTGGCCGGCCGCGCCGGCGGACATTCCGGCTCGCTGGTCTACTCGTCCTGCAAGGGTGCGGTGCTGACCTGGACACGTTCGCTGGCGGCGGAACTGGGTGAACACGGCGTCCGGGTGAACGCGGTGGCTCCCGGGTTGATCCTCGGCACGCGTTTTCACGATCGCCACACCACCCAAGCCTCGGCGGAAGAAACCGTCCGCGCAATCCCGCTGGGCAGAGCCGGCACGCCGCAGGATGTGGCGCGCGTGATCGCCTTCCTGGCGGCGGAATATGACGGATTCGTCTCCGGTGCCACCATTGATATCAACGGCGGCATTTACCGCATGTAACCTACCGGCCGGCAGTCCGAAACGGCTGCCGGCATTTCAGACAGAGAACCAACATGATTAAATCAGAACTTATCCACCCGCCTCTGCTCGGCGCACTGGCGGCATGCGGCCACAAAAGTCAGCTGTTAATCGCCGATGCCAATTACGCGGTAACCAGCAACGCCCGTAAAGACGCGACCGTGGTGTATCTCAATCTGTCGCCGGGGATGATCCCCGCCGCGCTGGTGCTGGAGAAAATCCTGACCTGTATCAATGTGGAACATGCCGCCCTGATGACGGCGCCGGCGGATTTTCCCCATACTGCGGCCGACGACTACCGACGCTTGCTGCCTACCGATTGCCCCATCAGCTATCTGGAGCGGGAGCAGTTTTACGCCGAGGTCAAATCCGAACGTACGGCGTTGATTATCGCCTCCGGCGAGCAGCGGCGCTTCGCCAATCTGCTGCTGACGGTCGCCCCGGTCTTTTGACTCTCCGCTGGGGGGCCTAATCCATAGCGCACGTTCTTACCGATTACGCGGCGGCCGCAGAGTGCCGCCCTGTTGCACTCTATATGTATGTTGTAACTAAAATGAGAGGGACACACCGGCAAATGTGATAAGGCAATGCATTTCCCCATCGGTCAGTGCGGCGCCATATGCTGCGCAATCAGCGTCGCCAGTGGTAAACGCAAAGGTTGCGGCAGGTCATGCCCCATATCCGGCACAATATGCAGCCTGGCATGGGGAACCGCCCGTGCCACGGCAGCTCCCCCGGCCTTGCGCACCATACGGTCGGCACTGCCGTGGATCACCAGCGTCGGCGCCTGAATGTTCCGGCTGTAACGCCGCAGATCGCCGCTGCCCAGTAAGGCGGAAAACTGACGCTGCAGCCCTTCGCTGCCGCCGTCGCGCTGCAATAGCCGGCTGACCAGCGCATCCAGCTCCGCTTCCTGCATCGGGTAACGTTTACTGGCCAGAAGACGCAAACGAGTTTTACAGTAATGGTGCTGCTGTGCGCGCGACGCCTTAACGGGAAACGGCCGCAGCAGCTGGAATAACAGCGACGGCGCCGGCGGCGGCAACAGCGGTTGATTGGTGCTGGAAAACAGCACGATCAGGCTGCGCACTCGCTGCGGATACTCCGCCGCCAACACCTGGGCAATCATGCCGCCCATTGAGCCGCCCAACACATGCGCCTGCCGAATGTGCAGATGATCCAGAAGCTGAACGGCATCGGCCGCCATATCCGCCAGCGTATAAGGTACCGCACTTTGCCAGCCAAGCTGGGCGCGCAGTATCAGCAGCCACAGCGGCTGCCGGCGATGCCCGTGGGTTTTGCCGGACAGGCCGGCATCGCGGTTGTCAAAGCGAATCACCCGGTAACCCTGTTCAACCAGCGCCCGGCAAAACTCATCCGGCCACAGCAGCATCTGTGCGCC
Source organism: Serratia sp. JUb9 (assembly GCF_014298095.1). NCBI lineage: Bacteria > Pseudomonadati > Pseudomonadota > Gammaproteobacteria > Enterobacterales > Yersiniaceae > Serratia > Serratia sp. JUb9. The sequence continues at coordinate 2,671,351 of NZ_CP060416.1, forward strand.
AATGCCCATTATCAGCAATAAGGGCGGCGCGCTTTCGTCACCCCAGTCTTCATACGCAATCGGTATGTCGCCGTTTGGCGCAACCCCGCTCCGCACCGCAATCTGCTGCATAAACAACCTCTTAATCTCCGCCTCGCTGAGGCCAGTGTAGCATGTACATGCCGTTACACGCCGAAACCAATCATGCACGGAAAGCCAGCGGCGCTTTCCCTATGCTGTTATCCACGGCCCCGCAGTGGGGTTAAGACACGAAAAATCACTTGAGGAACCGACAATGAAAAAAACATTAGCTCTGGTTGTTGCCGCTGCAATGGGCCTGTCCAGCGTCGCATTTGCCGCCGATGCCGCCACCGCAGCCCCGGCTAACAGCACCCACGTCAGCCACCATCACGCCAAGGCCAAAAAAACCGTGGCGCAGAAAGCGCAGGCCGCTAAAAAACAGGTGAAATCCGCCCACAAAAAAGCGCCGGTGCAGAAAGCCCAGGCGGCGAAAAAAACGCACAAGCACGCCAAACAACAGAAAAAAGCGGCGCACTGATCTGCCGGGGCACTCCGCCCTGACCACGTATGACGTTCATCCAAACACCCGGCCTGCCGGGTGTTTTTTATCGGAGGCTGTCATCTATGCTGCGCCGTTATCTGTTCGAAATCGTACTGGCCGTACTGATCCTCTGCGGCCTGATCGCCGCGGCGTTTTATCTCTGAGCATTGGCGTCCATGCACGCAGAATTTATTGAAAAATCAATCAACGAACGTTTCAACACGTCAATTTCCGTCTATAGTAGACATTCAGTGAGTTTATGGATTACCCCGTATCAGGCAAGAGATCTATGCGCATATCCGCTTTGCTGTTGTTGTGCTCATTTCCACTGATTAGCGCCGGCCCGGCCCGGGCCGACGGTCCCTCCCATGCGGAGAAAACCCGCCTGTTTTTTGGTAAAGACGACCGGATAAAAGTGAGTGAAACCCGCGGCTGGCCCTGGCAGGCTATCGGCCAGATCGAGACCGTCAGCGGCAATTTATGCACCGCCACCCTGATTTCACCACATCTGGCGCTGACCGCCGGCCACTGCGTGCTGGCACCGCCCGGCGTGCTGGATAAAGCGGTAGCGCTGCGTTTTATCGCCCAGTCCAAAGGCTGGGCTTACCAAACGGATAATATTGAAACGCTGGTTGATCGGAAGCTGGGGAAGAAACTGAAACCGGACGGCGACGGCTGGATCGTGCCGCCGGGCGCGGCGGCCTATGACTTTGCGCTGATACGGCTCAAGGATGCGACGCCGCTGCCGCTACGGCCGCTGCCGCTGTGGCAAGGCGATACGCCGACCCTGACGCAGGCGATGAAACAGGCCAGAAGGCTGATTACCCAGGCCGGCTACCCCGAGGACCATCTGGACAGTCTGTACAGTCATCAGAACTGCACGGTGACCGGCTGGGCGCAGCAAGGCGTGCTGTCGCATCAGTGCGATACCCTGCCCGGCGACAGCGGTTCACCGCTGCTGCTGAAAACGGCAGACGGCTGGCGCCTGATCGCCATTCAAAGCTCCGCGCCGGCGGCCAAAGACCGCTACCGTGCCGACAACCGGGCGCTGGCGGTCACCGCTATTTATGCCCAGTTGCAGGCACTTGAACAGCAAGAATAGCGCGAGCCGGCGTGGAAGACAGACCCGCGCCAGGCGTTAAGCCGACAGCTGCTCAATAGTCTGCAGAATACGTTTATCAGACACCGGATACGGCGTACCCAACTGCTGGGCGAACAGGCTGACGCGCAACTCCTCGATCATCCAGCGCACCTCCTTCACCTCCGGCTCTTCCCGGCGCTTTGGCGGCAGCTTGTTCAGCCACTGCTGCCACGCCTGCTGAATCTGCTCCACCCGCAGCATCTGGGCGCGGTCACGGTGCGGGTCGATCGCCAGCTTCTCCAGACGACGTTCAATCGCCTGCAGATAACGCAGCGTATCCGGCAGACGCTTCCAGCCGTTGTTGGTGACAAAACCGCGGTACACCAGCCCGGCCAGCTGCGCCTTGATATCCGACAGCGCAAGCGCCAGCGACATATCCACCCGTCCTTTCAGGCGTTTGTTGATGTTAAACACCGCGGTCAGGATCTGTTCGACCTGCTGCGCCACCTCCACCACGGTGTCGTTCAGCTCGGCACGGATACGCTCCTGCAGCTTGGCGAACGCCTGCTCCTGCCACACCGGACCGCCATACTCGGCAATCAGCTTGTCAATACCGCAGGAGATGCAGTCATCAATCAGATCCAGCACCTTGCCGTACGGGTTGAAGTACAGTCCCAGCTTGGCCTTGTTCGGCAGTTTTTCATGCAGATACTTGATCGGCGACGGAATATTCAGCAGCAGCAGGCGGCGCGTGCCTTGCCACATCGCCTGCTGCTGCTCCTGCTCGCTGTCGAACAGGCGGATCGCCACGCTGTCTTTTTCATCGACCAGTGCCGGGTAAGCCTTCACCGAGTAACCGCCGCGTTTTTGCTCGTAGAACGCCGGCAGTTCACCGAAGCTCCAGATATGCAGATCGCTCTGCTCCAGTCCGTCATCGGCCACCGCCGACAGCGTTTCCTGCACTTTCTCTTTCAGCTGCAGCTTAAGCGCCGTCAGGTCTTTCCCTTCGCGCAGGGTCTTGTGCTTGTCGCCCACCACACGGAAGGTCATTTTTAGATGATCGGGCACCTGTTCCCACTGCCAGTCATCACGTGACACCGTCACGCCAGTCATGCGGCGCAGCTCGCGCTCCAGCGCATCCAGCAGCGGCATCTCCAGCGGCGTCACCCGCCCCAGGAAGGCTTCAGCATAGTTCGGCGCCGGTACAAAATTGCGCCGTACCGGTTTCGGCAGCGATTTGATCAGGGCAATCACCAGTTCACGGCGGATTCCCGGGATCTGCCACTCGAAACCGGCTTCTTCAACCTGATTAAGCAACGGCAGCGGAATATGCACCGTCACGCCGTCGGCGTCGGTGCCCGGCTCAAACTGATAGCTCAGCCGCAGTTTCAGGTTGTCCTGATGCCAGTAATTCGGGTAATCCAGCGCGCTGATTTTATTCGCCCCCTCTTTGATCAGCATCGCTTTCTCAAAGTTGAGCAGATCCGGCTGCTGCTTCGCCGCCTGTTTCCACCAGTTATCAAAGTGGCGCGCCGAGACGATGTCGGCCGGAATGCGGCGATCGTAGAAGCTGAACAGCGTTTCATCATCCACCAGGATGTCGCGCCGGCGCGATTTGTGTTCCAGCTCTTCAACCTCTGCCCGCAGCTTCAGGTTGGCGCTGAAGAACGCATGGCGCGTCTGCCAGTCGCCCTCCACCAGCGCATGGCGGATAAACAGTTCCCGGCACAGCAGCGGATCGATATTGCTGTAATTGACCTGGCGCGCCGCCACAATCGGCAGGCCGAACAGCGTTACCTTCTCGCAGGCCATCACCGCACCCTGCGATTTCGACCAGTGCGGCTCGCTGTAGTGCTGCTTCACCAGATGCTGCGCCAGCGGCTCAATCCACTCCGGCTCGATACGCGCCGCAATGCGCCCCCACAGCTTGCTGGTTTCCACCAGTTCCGCCACCATCACCCACTTCGGCGGCTTTTTAAACAGGCCGGAACCGGGGAAGATGGAGAAACGCGCGTTGCGCGCGCCGGTAAACTCCTGCTTATCCGTGTCTTTCTGGCCGATATGCGACAGCAGCCCCGTCAGCAGCGCCGTATGTACGCTGCGTAAATCTGACGGCTCGCTGTTGATCGGCAGCCCCAGCTCCTTCACCACCTGGCGCAGCTGGGTGTAGATATCCTGCCATTCGCGCACCCGCAGATAGTTGAGGAAATCGGTGCGGCACAGGCGGCGGAACTGGCTGGAAGAGAGCGCCTTCTGCTGCTCTTTCAGGTAATCCCACAGGTTGACGAAGGTCAGGAAGTCGGAATCTTTGTCGGCGAAGCGGCGGTGCTTCTCATCGGAGGCCTGCTGTTTATCCAGCGGCCGCTCGCGCGGATCCTGGATCGACAGCGCCGCAGTGATGATCATCACTTCGCGCACGCTGCCACTGTTGCTGGCTTCCAGCACCATGCGCGCCAGACGGGGATCGATCGGCAATTGCGCCAGCTGCCGGCCGCGCGCGGTCAGCTGATAGTGACCGTTCGGCGCACTGTTAATCGCCCCCAGCTCTTCCAGCAGGCGCACGCCGTCCTGCACGTTGCGCTTATCCGGTGCTTCCACAAACGGGAAGGCGGCGATATCGCCCAGCCCCAGCGAGGTCATCTGCAGAATGACCGACGCCAGGTTGGTGCGCAGAATTTCCGGGTCTGTAAACTCCGGCCGCGACAGGAAATCCTGCTCCGAATACAGACGGATGCAGATGCCTTCCGATACGCGGCCGCAGCGCCCTTTACGCTGGTTGGCCGACGCCTGGGACACCGGCTCAATCGGCAGGCGCTGCACTTTGGTGCGGAAGCTGTAGCGGCTGATGCGCGCGGTGCCGGGATCGATAACGTATTTAATTCCCGGCACCGTCAGCGAGGTTTCCGCCACGTTGGTCGCCAGCACGATGCGTCGCCCATGGTGCGACTGGAATACCCGGTTCTGTTCACTGTTTGACAGCCGTGCATACAGCGGCAGCACCTCGGTATGCGGCAGGTTCAGCTTGTTCAGCGCGTCGGCGGTATCGCGGATTTCACGTTCGCCGCTCATAAAGATCAGGATATCCCCCGGCCCTTCGCGTCCCAGTTCGTCCACTGCGTCAAAGATGGCCTGCAGCTGATCGCGTTCACCGTCGTCGGCGTCATCCACCACCGGACGGTAGCGCACTTCCACCGGATAGGTGCGGCCGGAAACCTCAATGATCGGCGCATTATTGAAGTGGCGCGAGAAGCGCTGCGGGTCGATAGTGGCGGAGGTGATGATCACCTTAAGATCCGGACGCTTCGGCAACAGCTCGCGCAGATAGCCAAGAATAAAGTCGATGTTCAGGCTGCGTTCGTGCGCCTCATCGATAATCAGCGTGTCGTACTGCATCAGCAGGCGGTCCTGCTGGATTTCCGCCAGCAGAATACCGTCGGTCATCAGTTTGACCAGCGACTGTTCGCCGACCTGATCGTTAAAGCGCACCTTATACCCGACGCTGCCGCCGAGCGGCGTGTCCAGCTCATCGGCAATGCGGTTGGCGACGGTGCGTGCCGCCAGACGGCGCGGCTGGGTATGGCCGATCAGCCCTTTCACCCCGCGCCCCAGCTCCAGGCAGATTTTCGGCAGCTGAGTGGTTTTCCCCGAGCCGGTTTCACCGGCGACGATCACCACCTGATGGTCGCGAATCGCCTCCAGAATCGCCTGCTTCTTCTGACTGACCGGCAGCCCCTGCGGATAGCTGATGGCCGGACAAGACGCGGCGCGCGACTGCACTTTCTGCAACGCCACCGCCATGTCGCCGGCGATTTCATCGGCGACCGCCTGCTGTGCATCGGAATTTTTGATTTTGCGCGCACCATGCAGCCGGCGCTGCAGGCGCTGTTGATCACGGAGCATCAGCTCGCCCAGTTGGGAAGATAATGCCGCGAGCGGAGATTTCACGTTTGGTATTCCTTGTTTCCGCGCTGCGCAACGGCTGGTCGGCAACGCCATTTAAATAAGTTCAGCATCACAACGCTGTTAGCCCGACAGAGTAACACAAGGCGTTTTTTCTCCATAACCCCTCTGTTTCCGCAGGCAATTGTCTTTCAATAAAATCGAACAAAGGTCTCGAAATATTCCGCTATCCCTGTAGGCAAAAGCCAAATAGAGTGTAATCCATGCGAGGGGCGCTAAGTCCTGCAGTTCCCCATCCTCACCCAACGGCCTTAACACGGCGGGTATTACGATTACGTAAGGAATTTACGATGAGCAAATTACTGGTTCTGAAATCGAGCATCCTGGCAAACTACTCACAGTCTAACCAACTGAGCGACTTCTTCGTTGAGCAGTGGAGCAAAAACCACGGCGGCGACACCATCACCGTACGTGACCTGGCGGCTAACCCGGTGCCGGTGCTGGATGGCGAACTGGTCGGCGCCATGCGCCCTTCCGACGCGCCGCTGACCCCGCGTCAGCAAGAAGCGCTGGCGCTGTCCGATGAGCTGATCGCCGAGCTGCAGGCCAACGACACCATCGTCATCGCCGCGCCGATGTACAACTTCAATATTTCAACCCAGTTGAAAAACTACTTCGACCTGATTGCCCGCGCCGGCGTGACCTTCCGCTACACCGAAAACGGTCCGGAAGGCCTGGTGAAAGGCAAACGTGCGATTATCCTGACCAGCCGCGGCGGCGTTCACAAAGGTACGCCAACCGACCTGGTTGAACCTTACCTGCGCCTGTTCCTGGGCTTCATCGGCATCACCGACGTGGAATTCGTGTTTGTCGAAGGCGTGGCCTATGGCCCGGACGTTGCCGGCAAAGCGCAAGATGACGCCAAAGCTGTGCTGACTCAGGTGCTCACCGCCTGATAAACCGTCGAGGGCGCCGCGTGCGCCCTCAACGATTTCCCTGCCTGTTATTTCTGTTATTTCTTCAGCCACTGGCCGTTAATGCCGCGCACGTATTCCCCCGACGGCGCACGCGCCACCAGCTTCTGCCCGGTCATGCGCGCCACATCGTCCAGCGCAATATGGTTGCCCTCGGCAATCTTCTGATACTGTTCCGTTCGACCATCGTTGATGCGTTTCACCAGCGCCAGCGTATCGTTATCCTGTTTCAGCGGTGCGACATAGCCGCTCAGCGTTTCGCCGACGCGCCCCTGCTGTTTCGCCTCGTCCAGCGTCAACGCCATCACGCTGCCGCTCAGCAGCCAGCCGGCGCCAATCAGCCATAAATATCGCTTTTTCATTTACCCCACTCCTAGAACAGATCGCTGCGGTTTTTCAGCATATTTTCAACGTCTTTATCCACTTTGATATGGATTTCATGTTCGATCTTGACGTTCATATTGATGGTGATCGGCTCTTTCGGCGTCGCCACCTCAATACGCGGCACGCAACCGCTGAGCAGCACGCTGCCGACAACGGCCGCCAGAGCCGGCCCGGTGATGATCTTCATGGTTGTTCCCCTGGTTGTGCGAGGGCCTGTTCCAGCCACTCCTGCAGGTTGTCGCCAAAGCGCAGGCTGCGCCACAGCTGAAACACGTTTTCCTGATGGCTATAGTTCAAAATAACCTCTCGTTTGGCGTTTTTCTGCGGGTTAACCCCGTCGATTCTGGCCGTTAACGTCAGTACGCCCAGGTTGTCGAGATCGACCCTGGCCTGTGAGCGATGAATTTCCATATAGCGCAGCCAGTCGATGGCCGCGCCGGTCGCCATATTGTTGCTGGCGATGGCGTCGGCCATATCCTTATCCAGCCGCAGCGTCAGCAGGCCGGCGTTGGCGATCCAGCCGTTGCGCACCAGCCATTGCGAGTTATTCAGGTACAGCGGCAGCTCGCCGTTCACTCGGCCGGACATGGCGAACTGTTTCGGCTTCAGCGCGGTAAACAGCGCGCTGAGGTCGACGCGATCCAGCTTCAGCACCGCAGCGTCATGCTGCGGCAGGCGCAGCGCCGACAGGCCGATGTGGCCGTTCAGCATATCCACGCCGACATTGCTCAGCGTCAGCGGCTGGCGTTCACTGTAGGGGTAGTAACCCTGCAGATTCGCGGTGATGTTCTGCATCTCAAACAGGTTACTCAGCGATTTAATGCGCAGCGTCACCGGCTGCTTGGCACCCAGCAGCCACTGGTGGTTCTGCAGCCGGTAAGACATGACGAAATCCAGACCGCTCATTTCGCCGTCCTTCATCCACATGCCGCCGTTTTTCACCACCCAGTGGCCGCCGGCGGCGAAGCCCTGTTCACGCGCGGCGGAGAATGCCGCCTGGGCGTAAAACTCGCCGTCGCGCAGCGTAATATTCAGATCCGGCGCCAACAACGGCTGGAACACCGCCAGGCGCTGCTTCGGCCACCAGCCTTCCCCGCGCAGGCGCTCACCGTCCCAGCGGCCGCGCAGCGCAATCGGCCCGATATCCTGCGCCTGCAACTTACCCTGCCACTGGAAGTTCTGCGGATCGCGCCCCTGCAGCCGCAGCGCCAGCGTCGACGCCGGCAGATGACCGCCGCCGTTGAAACTGACCTTATCCGCCACCAGCTGCAGTTCACCGTTCAGCGACGGGAGTGCGTCATCGCGCTGCCAGCGCAGCGGCTTGTTCAGCGTCAGGCGCGGCGCGGCCACCGTGACCATGCCATATTTCAGCCGATCAAAGCCGGTGGAGAGGCGATCGAGCGTCAGGAGGCTGTCCTGCCAGTCGCCGCTGCCCGCCACGTCCCACTTCGCCTGTAGCGGCGGCAGCTGGCCGTTGCCCCAATAGCGCCACTGCCAGCGCCCTTTGTCCGGCCAGAAATCTTGCGCCAGACCGTCCAGATGCAGTCTGAAACGTCCCCAATAGCTGTCGCTGGCGCGAATAATCGACTGCAGACGGCCAGTAATGCCATTGGCGGTGACTTTTACCCCGGCCAGCGGCAGACGCGCCTCTTCCAGCTTCATTTCCGGCGAGGCGTTGCCCCAGGCGCGCAGCAGCGAACCGGGCCGCAGCTCCAGCGTCGGGTTGAGAATAGAACCGCTGACCACGCCGGGAATCGACGCCGTCAGGGAAAAATCGGCCAGGTTGGCCTGCCCGGTCAGTTGGAAGTCGAGATTGCTGCGCGTCAGGCCAACGCTGCCCGGCCCCAGCGTCAACACCGCATTGCCCTTGCCGTTGTGCCCGGCGGTGATCACATTCAGCCGAGCGCTGATTTGCGTTTCATCCAGTCCTTTGCTCCAGTCATGCAGCGCAATGTTGACGCCGCCGCTTAGCGGCTGGTCAATATACGGCCAGCGCCATTCGCCTTTGTCGATGCGGATTTGCTGCGGCGTGACCGACCAGGGCAAGGTTGCCAGCGGTTGCTTATCGCCTTTTTCCGTCAGCGTCACCACCCCTTGCCCCTGATGCCAGTTAATGTCCATCAGCAGCGGCTGCTGCAGGTAGGCGGTTTGCACCTCGCCCCGCAGTTTGCCCTGCGGCGGCAGAGCGGCGAAATCGCGCGCTATGGTGATATCGCCGCTGAACCGCAGCGGATGCGGGCTATTGGGCGGCAGTACATTCAGCGAAGAGATTGCCAGCTGCTGCCGGTTATTCAGCAGCGCTTCCGCCTTGAGATTTTTACCCTGATAAAACAGCCGTTGGCCCGCAGCGGTATTATGCAGCTGCAGTTTGCCGGCATAGTGCTGCCAGGGCAGGATAGAGAGTTGGTTGATGCTCAGATCGAGCGTCGGCAACTGGCGCTGCAGCGCATCCAGGGTCAGCGGCGCGCCGTCGTCTTCGCCGGCGGGCAACTGGCTCAGGCAGGCGCTGTCAACGCTGAGTTTGTCGCTGTCCAGCAGCCAGCGACCGCCGCGATAATGCAGACGCGTCGCGCCCAAATCGGCCAGCAGGCACTGCTGCACTTTATATTGCGCCCCCGGCAACGATAGGCCACCGTTTTGCCAGCGCAGCGGCCCCTGCAGCGTCAGTTGGCTGCCTGCCGGTAGCCAGTACGCCGCCACGCGCGGCAGCCAGCGCGGCACCGTTTGCCACAGCACCAACAGCAGGATCAGGATAGCCACCACAATCCCTATGAATATTCTCAATCGTTTAGCCATTAAATGATTGCTTCATTCCTAGATAAGCATGCCCGCAGTTGCATTAAGTCTATGCCGGAAAGGGGAATTATGATGGCATGATTTTAGACCAGGGTGAAGTTAGATAGGACACGGGAAGCCCCTTTCTGCCATTTTCACCGATCTTTATCCGTCATTTGTCGATTTTGCTTACATATTAGCCGCCTGGCGCACGGCGCATTTCAGACTTTTGTTATTGTCGTTGCTGCTGATGATTAATAGTCTGGCAATGATTCTAATAAGTAAGTTGTATACCCACCGTATCCTAGCGTGATGGTATATATGAAGAAGCCATTTCCCCACCATGAATGTGGGGATTTTTTTGCCCGCGCCGTCCCCTATCCCCACCTGGTCCATAATGGCTAACTAATTGTCAAAATTGGCAAAAAACACTAAACTAGCCATAATATTCTCGGTGGAGAAACCACAATGAAACTGGCGATATACAGCACAAAACAGTATGACCGCAAATACCTTGAGTTGGTAAATCAGCAGTTTGGTTACGAACTTGAGTTTTTTGATTTTCTGCTCAGTAAGAAAACGGCCAAAACCGCAATCGGCTGCAAGGCGGTGTGTATTTTCGTCAACGATGACGGCAGCCGCGAAGTGCTGGAAGAGCTGGCGGCGTTAGGCGTAGAGATTCTGGCGCTGCGCTGCGCCGGTTTTAACAATGTCGACCTGGCCGCCGCACAGCAGCTCGGCATCAAGGTGGTGCGCGTACCGGCCTATTCGCCGGAAGCGGTGGCGGAACACGCCGTCGGTCTGATGATGAGCCTGAACCGTCGCATCCATCGCGCCTACCAGCGCACCCGCGACGCCAACTTCTCCCTGGAAGGACTGATCGGCTTTAATATGCATAACCGTACCGCCGGGGTGATCGGCACCGGTAAAATCGGCGTGGCTACCATGCGTATTCTGAAAGGCTTCGGCATGAAGCTGCTGGCCTACGACCCTTACCCCAGCGCACAGGCGCTGGAACTGGGCGCGGAATACGTCGATCTGCCGACGCTGTACGCCCAATCGGACGTTATCACTTTGCACTGCCCGCTGACGCCGGAAAATCATCACCTGCTGGACGCGCAGGCCTTTGCCATGATGAAAGACGGCGTGATGATCATCAATACCAGCCGCGGTGGCCTGGTTGATTCCGCCGCCGCCATCGACGCGCTCAAACAGCAGAAAATCGGTGCGCTCGGCATGGACGTGTATGAAAACGAACGCGATCTGTTCTTTGAGGACAAATCCAACGACGTGATTCAGGATGATATCTTCCGCCGGCTGTCGGCCTGCCATAATGTGCTGTTTACCGGCCACCAGGCCTTCCTGACGGAAGAGGCGTTGACCAGCATTTCTGAAACCACACTGCAGAATATCGATCAGCTGACGCGCGGCGAACCCTGCGCCAACCAGCTGCATGGCTGAAACACAGGGAACAACAACCTCAGGAGAGCAACAATGAAATCATGGATCCCGCTGGCGCTGGCCAGTACGCTGCTGGCCGGCTGCGCCGGCGGTACGCCTGCCGGCAAGCCGGTACAGGAAAGCGATCTGCTGCATCACAACTTTGTGCTGCAGAGCGTGGACGGCGTCGCCGCCAATGCACAACAGGGGCGCGGGCCAAGCATTGAATTCGGCGAGAAGATGCATATCTCCGGTTCAATGTGCAACCGCTTCTTCGGCAACGGCCAGTTGGACAACGGCGTGCTGACGGTTAAAAACCTGGCCTCGACGCGAATGATGTGTGCCGACCCGCTGCGTAACCAGTGGGATCAGGTCATCGGCAGCGTGCTGAATAACGGCGCGCGCGTCACGCTGGATGCCCAGCAGCTGACACTGAGCGACGGTAAACACACGCTGGTCTATACCCTGAAAGACTGGGTGCAATAAGCCCGCATTATCCTCCGGGGGCGGCGTTTAGCCAGCGCTGGCGCAGGCCCCCTGACCTAATGCCCACTCCTCGCACTGCTTGCCGTCCGGCATCTGACACATTCTGACCGCCTCGCCATTCAGCGTATGGGCAATGGTGGTGGTGCCGCCGACGTTGGCGCAGTGTGCGCTGGTCGGTAAGTGGTCAATTCTGGCGCTGGTGCCCTGCTGCTGCGGTTCATCATTATTGCTGCTGCACGCGGCCAGCAGCAAAACGGCGCCGGTCAGCGACCATTTGTGTATTTGCATTGCCATTGTTTTTCTCCTGAACCTGATTATATAAAAAATAACAACGCCTCTTGATGGGCATATGATCGTGCAATTAATACAAACCTGTACCCGAAATAATTCAAGTTGCAGGAAGGCAGCAAGAGAAGTAACCCTGATAAACTTACTCGGTAAGTGATTCGGGTGACTGAACGCGGCCAACACACCTGTAACTTGGAGTATGACGGGTGTATTTAATTTAGCCTGTTCGTTTAATAATGAGAATACATCGCCGCCATTATTTTGCGCTTTTTTGCGCCAGCCGAAACTTTATCACTGTCAGACACTCCTTATCACCATCGGTCGCACGCAGAATTACGGCGCAAACGGCCGTCGGCGCGTGCTGGGCAGCAGCACGGCACGCCGCATTTTCTGCCACGTTGAAAGTGCGGCTCAGCGCGTATGCTATAGGCGCTAAGAGATTAGCATTCCACTATTTTTCAGTTAATTAACTGAGCTCTTCACCCCGCATGATTAACGTCATGCGGGCTTTTTTATTCATCGTAATATTAGTGAGCGCTGGTTTTTGACAATAGGTTAATCACCAATACTCCGGCGACGATTAATCCCATGCCGATAATTGCCGGCCAGTCGAGTTTCTGGTTATAAATAAATACCGCAGCGATAGACACCAAAACGACGCCCATGCCGGACCAGATCGCATACACAATGCCCAGCGGCATGCTTTTCACCACCATCGACAGGCCCCAAAAGGCCACGCCATAGCCCAGCACCACCACCAGCGAGGGCCACAGGCGGGTGAACCCTTCCGACGCCTTCAGCATGGTGGTGGCAACCACCTCGGCGATAATCGCCATGGTTAAATACATTAATCCCGTCATTTGTCCCGCTCTCTGTTAATAGCCAACGCCGCCATGATGGCAATAAAGCGCTAAATTATGGTTAAACCGCACCGCCACCGCCAGCGGATAATGCGATTTCCTTGCGACATATCAGGTTACAACGTTCCGACGCTGAAACCGCGCTCTGCACACAAACGTGATAAAGAACGCGATTTTCCCTCTGCTAGACTTTATTTAACGCTGTTTTTTTCACCCGGCTCCAGGGCATTTTTTTCCGCATGGCGCAACGCCATGGCTGAAATAAGGTACTTTCCATGATTACGACAGATGGCAACCATGCCGTTGCGTCGGTGGCTTACCGCACCAGCGAAGTCATCGCAATTTATCCTATTACGCCCAGCTCCACCATGGCCGAGCACGCGGACGCCTGGTCCGGTGACGGCCGCCAGAATATTTGGGGGGATACACCACGGGTGGTAGAAATGCAGTCGGAAGGCGGCGCGATCGCCACCGTGCACGGCGCCCTGCAGACCGGCGCGCTGTCGACATCGTTTACCTCCTCGCAGGGATTATTATTGATGATCCCGACGCTGTATAAACTGGCCGGCGAACTGACGCCGTTTGTGCTGCACGTCGCCGCGCGTACGGTGGCCACCCATGCCCTGTCGATCTTCGGCGACCATTCGGACGTGATGGCGGTACGCCAGACCGGCTGCGCCATGCTGTGCGCCAGCAATGTGCAGGAGGCGCAGGATTTTGCCTTAATCTCGCAGACGGCAACCCTCAACAGCCGTATTCCGTTTATTCATTTCTTCGACGGCTTCCGCACCTCGCACGAGATCAACAAAATCGTGCCGCTCAGCGACGATACCCTGCGGCAGATGATGCCGCAGGCGGCGATCGCCGCCCACCGCGCCCGGGCGCTGTCGCCGGAACGCCCGGTGGTACGCGGCACCTCCGCCAATCCGGATACTTACTTCCAGTCCCGCGAGGCCGCCAACCCGTGGTACGCGCAAACCTATCGCCACGTCAGCGAGGCGATGACGCAGTTCGCCGCGCTGACCGGTCGGCAGTATCAGCCGTTTGAATACTACGGCCACCCCGATGCGCAGCGGGTGGTGATACTGATGGGGTCGGCAATCGGCACCTGTGAAGAAGTGATTGATGCGCTGCTGGCGCGCGGTGAAAAGGTCGGTATGGTGAAGGTGCGTCTGTTCCGCCCGTTCTCGGCGGCCCACCTGCTGGAGACGCTGCCGGCCAGCGTGCGGAAAATCGCCGTGCTGGACCGCACCAAAGAACCGGGTGCGCCGGCCGAACCGCTGTATCTGGATGTGATGAGCGCGCTGGCCGAAGCCTTCAGCCGCGGTGAGCGCGATACCCTGCCGCTGACGATCGGCGGCCGCTACGGCCTGTCATCCAAAGAGTTCGGCCCCGACTGTGCGCTGGCGGTGTTTGCCGAACTGGAACAGGAACGGCCACGCCCGCGTTTCACCGTCGGCATCTTTGATGACGTCAGCGGGCTGTCGCTGCCGCTGCATGATAATCCGCTCCCCTCTCACGCCACGCTGGAGGCGCTGTTTTACGGCCTCGGCAGTGACGGCTCCGTCTCAGCGACCAAGAACAATATCAAAATCATCGGCAACGGAACGCCGCTGTTTGCCCAGGGCTACTTTGTCTACGATTCGAAAAAGGCCGGCGGCCTGACGGTGTCGCACCTGCGCGTCAGCGAACGGCCGATCAATTCCGCCTATCTGGTCAGCCGCGCCGATTTTATCGGCTGCCACCAGGCGCAGTTTATCGATAAATACCAGATGGTCGAACGTCTGAAAGACGGCGGGATTTTTCTGCTCAATACCCCTTACGGCGCTGACGAAGTGTGGGACCGGCTGCCGCAGGAAGTGCAGGCGCTGCTTCAGCAACGCCAGGCGCGCTTCTATATTATCAACGCGGCCAAACTGGCGCGCGAATGCCAGCTTGGCGCGCGCATCAACACCGTGATGCAGATGGCATTTTTCCATCTCACGCAGGTTCTGCCGGATGACGTCGCTCTGCAACAGCTGCAGGACGCCATTGCCCGCAGCTACAGCAGCAAAGGCCAGGAGATCGTCGAGCGCAACTGGCAGGCGCTGGGGGCAACGCGCCAGGCGCTGACCGCCATTCCGCTGCGCTCCGTCAACCCCGCCAGCCCGCAACGCCCGCCGGTGGTGGCCGACGCCGCGCCGGACTTCGTCAAAACCGTCACGGCGGCGATGCTGGCCGGGCTGGGAGATGCACTGCCGGTCTCCGCCTTCCCGCCGGACGGCACCTGGCCGGTGGGCACCACGCAGTGGGAAAAACGCAATATCGCCGAAGAGGTGCCGATCTGGCGGCCGGATCTCTGTACCCAGTGCAACCACTGCGTCGCCGCCTGCCCGCACTCGGCCATTCGCGCCAAAGTCGTGCCGCCGGCGGCCATGGAGCACGCGCCGGCCAGCCTGCAGTCGCTGGATGTCAAAGCGCGCGATATGCGCGGGCAGAAATACGTGCTGCAGGTGGCGCCGGAAGACTGCACCGGCTGTAACCTGTGCGTGGAAGTCTGCCCGGCCAAAGATCGCCAGCAGCCGGAGATCAAGGCGATCAATATGGCCTCGCGCCTGGAACATCTGGCGGAAGAGAAAGCCCATTACGACTTCTTCCTGCAGCTGCCGGAAATCGATCCGGCGCAGCTTGAACGCATCGATATCCGCACCTCACAGCTGATTACGCCGCTGTTCGAATACTCCGGCGCCTGTTCCGGCTGCGGCGAAACGCCTTATATCAAGCTGCTGACCCAGCTATACGGCGATCGATTGCTGATCGCCAACGCCACCGGCTGTTCGTCCATCTACGGCGGCAACCTGCCCACCACGCCGTACACCACCAATGCCGCCGGCCGCGGCCCTGCCTGGGCCAATTCACTGTTCGAGGACAACGCCGAATTTGGACTGGGCTTCCGCCTGACGGTCGATCAGCATCGGCAGCGCGCCTTGCGTCTGCTGGCGTCGCAGGCCGATCGTCTGCCGGCGGAGCTGGTCAACGGGCTGCGGATGGATGACATCGCACCCGCCCTGCGGCTGAAGCAAATCGCCGAGCTGCGCACCCAGCTGGCGCAGTTCGATGACGGTAACGCCCGCCAGCTGGCCGACGATGCCGATCATCTGCTGGATAAATCCATCTGGCTGATCGGCGGCGACGGCTGGGCCTATGATATCGGTTTTGGCGGGCTGGACCACGTGCTGAGCCTGACGGAGAACGTCAACGTGCTGGTGCTGGATACCCAGTGTTACTCCAACACCGGCGGCCAGCAGTCGAAGGCCACGCCGCTTGGCGCGGTGACCAAATTCGGCGAACACGGTAAACGCAAGGCGCGTAAGGACCTCGGCGTCAGCATGATGATGTACGGCCACGTGTATGTGGCGCAGATTTCGTTAGGTGCGCAGCTGAATCAGACGGTAAAAGCGATTCAGGAGGCGGAAGCCTACCCCGGCCCGTCGCTGATTATCGCCTACAGCCCGTGTGAAGAGCACGGCTACGATCTGGCGCTGAGTCACGACCAGATGAAACAGCTGACCGCCAGCGGTTTCTGGCCGCTGTACCGCTTCGATCCGCGCCGCACGCAGGAAGGCAAAGCGGCGCTGGCGCTGGATTCACGGCCGCCGAACAGCGATCTTGCCGCCACCTTGCTGAAGGAGCAGCGTTTCCGCCGCCTGAACAGCCTGCAGCCTGAGGTCGCCAGCGCGTTGTATCAGGAGGCCGCGCAGGAGTTGCAGCAGAAATACGACTTCCTCAGTCTGCTGGCCGGCAAGGCGGAAAAATCGGCCAACGAGTAAATCCTACCGGGCGCGCTGAATGCGCGCCCGTCATTTGGGGTAGTGACATCAATTCTCAACGCTTGCATAAAACAACATAGACGTCCCAGGCTATTTTACTGCCTTTTTCCCCTTTTAGTTCGACACGTTCCTTTATTCCCTTTACACATCCAATAAAAAAATAAGAAAAAGTCCTGTTTTTCATAAAAACATGCGGGGATGTTTTAAAAAAAATCCATTCATTTATGTTTGTTTCGGTGTAAAAATAGCGTTTATTGATATGAATCAAGGATAGAAAATATGGCACTATATGGAAAATTTATAATTAACGATGCGGACTATTCTCCGTTAACGATTTATGGCATCCTCTGGAAAAGGCGCGTACAGGAATGTTCCAGGATGCGGCATGGTTCCCAATGCAGGCCCGATCCCCGCTGGCAAATACTGGATAGTTGACAGGCCGTCAGGTGGCAGCATGTGGCACGTTAAAACATTTGCCTATGATGCATGGAACAGATTTGCACGGAATATACCAACGCCCAGCAGGGACTGGTTTGGGCTATATCGAGACGATGGAGCGATAGACGACTATACATGGATAAATGGAGTAAGGCGCGGGAATTTCAGATTGCACCCCGGTGCAGTTTCCCTCGGCTATATTACACTAAAACACCATTCCGGTTTTGCCGTAATACGCAATGCGCTACTAAGAACGAGAGGAGCAAAATTAAAAAGGAAACATTAAATCATACGGGGTTATAGACGTGATAAGCAATGGCGAATGTGGGGTTAGTCATGGTGACGTGGTTTAAGATATTAGCAAAGACAGCGTTATTCATCGCGCTACTGATAACTTTGGGCTTGGTGCTACCTTACGAATACATTTATGAATGGCTAATTATAAATATGACGGAAGGCACGGCCGCTCGAATATCTGATTTTTTTGGCGGATACCCGGAACCGCTTTATTACACTTACACGTTAATATGCTTCCCGATAAATTTAATGCTATCCATTATTGCATACAAGATAATTATAATAGCATTTAATCGGATGGATAAAGGCCGGTAGTTCCGGCCTTTTTTTATCAGTACACTTTCCAGGCAGAGGACGCCAGCGGATCGTTACCCTACTCGCGCCAGCAATAGAGGCACCGGCCTGCACCGTAAAGTGGTGATTATTTTTCACCATCGCGAATATGGACGTAGCGAAAAACAGCGTCTGCGGTTTGTATTCATGCCACGAATGGCAAAAGGAAAGCAGGCACCTCACTATGCGCTATTCTCGATCGGGGCGCGATGGGATGCCGCAGTAAAACGTGCTGGCATTCGTCGCCGTAATCCGTACCATACTCGCCAAACTGCACCTATGCCGTGAGCCGTGTTGATCGCGCTGCGGTCAGGATGCCACTGCATGTAGCACCGTGGGCGCGGATGGATTTTTCCTATCCGCCCGTTGAATGGTAAACTGGCCGCTAACGGCGCCATGTCCATAGTGCACCCCAATGAGAACGAGCACGATTTAAATGTCAGAAAAACAAACAGTGAGCCAGAAAGAACAGTACAACCTCAATAAGCTGCAAAAGCGCCTGCGCCGCAACGTAGGCGAGGCCATCGCCGATTTCAATATGATTGAGGAAGGCGACCGCATCATGGTGTGTCTGTCCGGCGGCAAAGACAGCTACACCATGTTGGAAATTCTGCGCAACCTGCAGCAGAGCGCGCCGGTTAACTTCTCGCTGATAGCGGTCAACCTGGACCAAAAGCAGCCGGGCTTCCCGGAACACATCCTGCCGGCCTATCTGGACGGACTGGGAGTGGACTATCAGATCGTAGAAGAAAATACCTACGGCATCGTTAAAGAGAAAATTCCAGAAGGCAAAACCACCTGCTCACTGTGCTCGCGCCTGCGCCGCGGCATTCTCTACCGCACCGCCAGCGAACTGGGTGCCACCAAAATCGCGCTGGGCCACCACCGCGACGATATTCTGCAGACGCTGTTCCTCAATATGTTCTACGGCGGCAAGATGAAAGGCATGCCGCCCAAGCTGATGAGCGACGACGGCAAACACGTGGTGATCCGTCCGCTGGCCTACTGCCGTGAGAAAGATATCGAGCGCTTTGCCCAGGCGAAAGCCTTCCCGATCATTCCCTGCAACCTGTGCGGTTCACAGCCGAACCTGCAGCGCCAGGTGATCGGCGATATGCTGCGCGACTGGGATAAACGCTACCCCGGCCGTATTGAAACCATGTTCAGCGCAATGCAAAACGTGGTGCCTTCGCACCTGTGTGATACCGAACTGTTTGACTTCAAAGGCATTCAGCACGGCGACGAAGTGGTAAACGGCGGCGATCTGGCGTTCGATCGCGAAGAGCTGCCGCTGCAGCCGGCCGGCTGGCAAGCCGCAGAGGCTGACGAGATCGTCGCCGCACCTGAACGGCTGAACGTATTGGAAATCAAGTAAGTCTACACGCCATCCACCCTGCGGCGGATGGCGTTTTCCCCCGCCGAGCTTTACGATCCCGCTCACATTTGACGCTAAAAAACCGCCTGTCGTCATCGGCTTTGCTCTATACTGTTTTTTCATACAGTAATATGGAGTTTACTTACCGATGAATATCACCCCTTGTCTGTCCCACGTCTCCATCGGAACCAACCATTTCGACCAGGCGGCGGATTTTTACGATCGGGTACTGTCCGCCTTGGGCTGTCGCCGCGTGCTGGAGCACCATGGCGCCATCGGTTATGGCCGCGACTACCCCGAATTCTGGCTGCAAACCCCGCTCGACGGCAAACTCGCCAGCATCGGCAACGGCGTCCATATCGGTTTTTTCGCCACCAGCAAACAGCAGGTTGATGAATTCTATCGTCAGGCGCTGCAGGCCGGCGCAACGGATGAGGGCGCTCCAGGCTCCAGGCCGCACTACGGCGAGCAATATTACGGCTGTTTTGTCCGCGATCTGGACGGGCATAAAATTGAAGCCAGCTTCTGGGATGAAGCGGCGGCCTAGTTAGGTATCGTGGTCAACAGCAGCCTGACCGCGCGGAAAAAAGACGAAAAAAATGCCGGTGATAACACCGGCATCGTGTGAATCAAATTTGCTATGCAGTAATTCTAAAAATAAGAAAGTAAGACAATTATGGAGCGCAACGCCCATCGCTTGACGTTGCATTCACCTGCGGGAAGAATAATGCCGCATTCTCCGACGGCAAATGTTGATTTCGCGCAACTTTAATCAGGTTTTGCCGTATTTTCTTCTCCGATGACTACAGCCAGCGGCGACGTTTCAGCCACCAGGCTACGCCCGCTCCCAACGCCACCAAAAGCAGGCAAAACAGCGCAAAGCCGAAGGGTTTGTCACCGCCGGGAATACCGCCCAGGTTGACGCCGAACAGCCCCGTCAGGAAGGTGGCTGGCAGAAACACCATCGCCAGCAGCGACATCGTGTAGGTACGCCGGTTCATGGCATCCGCCATCACGGTGGTGATTTCATCGGCGAGTATCGCCGTACGCGCGATGCTGCCGTCCAGATCGTCCAGACCGCGCCCCAGTCGGTCGGCAATATCCTGCATACGCCGGCGGTCGTCATCGCTCATCCAGCTCAGGCGGTCGCTGGCCAGGCGAGAAAAGACATCCCGCTGCGGCGCCATATAGCGGCGCAACACAATCAGCTGCTTGCGAATCAGCGCCAACTGGCCGCGTTCGGGGACCTGCTGATCCAGCAGCGCATCTTCCAGATCGATAATTTTATCGTGCAACTCCTCGATAAACTCGCTGGCATGGTCGGTCAGCGCATCGCTGATTTCCACCAGCCAGTTGCCACAGTCGGTCGGCCCCACGCCGTTTTGCAGTTCGTTGACCACCTCATCAATGGAATACACTTTACGGTGACGCGTGGAGACAATCATCTTATCGGTGATAAACACGCGAAAAGTCACCAGCTGGTCAGGACGGGAATTAACATTAAAGTTGATGCCGCGCAGCGTAATCATCGTGCCGTCCCCCTGCCGCGTCACCCGCGGCCGGGAGCTGTCGCCGGCCAGCGCATCGCGTACAGAATCCGGCAGCAGCGGCGTTTCGCTCAGCCATTGCAAACTTGCCGGATGAGCATAATCCAGATGCAGCCAGCAAGGCTGCTGACTGGTGATGCTATCCTGCGGGCCAATCGGCGTTACGCCGCCCTTGCCATCCAGCCGAAACGCATACACCGCATCGGCAATTTGTAGCTGGCTGCCGTCAATGACGTCCATTTGCCACCCTCTTATTTTTATTCATTAGCGCAAAGTTTAGTCTTTATGCTTTTTAAATCAAAGAAGAAGCCGGTAAGCAGCGGTGTCAAAAGCGGGCAAAAAAGCCGCACCTCAGCGGGTAATTATTGCCCTTTATGATTCATTAACATTTCCACATCTTTTTTAATTCCAAACAACAATAAAAAATAAACAAAAGTAGGTTTACCTCAATTTTCATCGGCATATACTTGCGTCTACCTACGAGGAGGTAGTGTAGTTATGTTAAGAGACCATTTAAAAATAGATGAAAGCCATACGCTGGAGAAGGTTAATCACATCCAGCTGCGTCACCAAGGTCAGGAAGAGATTAGCGAATTTATCGTTAAGGACGCCGGCGGAAACCCCATCGGCAAGGTTTCCGTGTATGACCACCTGAGTACCCGCCGTTCCTACCCAACCTCCTACCGTGTGACTCAGACCGACATGGCTGGCCGCGTTGTCGTTGATACCCTGAGAGAAGTTCTTTAACGCCGTCAGCTGAGGACCGTGTGAGAACAAAAAAACCCGCTATTTCAGCGGGTTTTCTGTTTCCGCCATGCAACAATCGTTCGCTGAACTCAGCACTCCCTGACTCCATGCGTAAAAAGCGCGCACTGCGGGAGGAAGGTATCTGTTCTGCGGATACACCAAGGATAAGGGTAAATCAAAAGCGTCGTCGTGCAGGCACGCAATAAGCGCTCCGCTACGCAAATAGGGAGTAGCCAGATAGCTGGCCACGCGAATTAACCCCAGCCCCTGTACGCCGGCCTGTATGTAGGCATCCGTATCGTCTACCACCAGCGTTTCCGGCATACGGATCGCCCGCACGGCGGTATCATGCGCAAAAAACCACTCTGTCGTGCGCCCGGTCCGGTGGTTAAGGTATCCCACCGCGCGATGGCCGTTCAGATCGTCCAGACACTTCGGTTCGCCATAGGTATCAAGGTATTGTGGTGCTGCCAGCACCACCCATTTAAAATTCGCCAGCGGACGGGCCACCAGCGTGGTGGAGTCCTCAATTCTGCCCGCCCGGATCGCACAGTCGTAGCCCTCCCGTATGAGGTCCTCCACATGATCGCTTGAGCAAAGCATTAGCTCCAGCTCGGGATAATGCTGCAAGAACGTCTGAATTTTGGGGATGATGCAGTGCCGGGCCAGGGATTGCGGCATACCGACTTTAAAGCGCCCTTTGGGTTGGCCAGATTTACCGGGGAATGAGGACTCCATGGCGGCAATATCAGCAAGCAGCCTTTTACATTCCGTGTAGTATCCCTCTCCGTCGGACGTCACGCTGAGCTTGCGTGTGGTTCGCTGTAACAACTGCAGCCCAAGGTAAGCTTCCAGTTCCTTAATCACCCGGGATACCGTTGAGCGCGGCATCCCCAGCACTTCCGCCGCCTTGGCAAAACTCTGTGTCTCAACGACATGCGCATATACCCGCATTGATTCCAGTCTATCCACCTTCTCCCCCTGAATGCGCACCCTGATTATCCCATATTAACGAACAGTCTAACCTACACCCGCTGACTTATCGAATGTAGCTCTCCACCGTAAACTTGCCCCACATTCCATCAACACCAGCAGTGAGGTGCAAAATGCAACAACATGACGTGAACGCAGATAAACGAGTATTGGTGCTGGGAGCGGGACAACTGGGAGATGCGGTACTGGATGCGCTGCTGCCGGCGGTCACACAGCGCAACGGGGCTGTTTCCGTCATTGTTTCGCCCGCTTCCCGCGATAAACACGGTAAACTGCAGTCGGCAACGCATCAAAAACATGCTGATGCCGGCGCAACCTTTATCGGCGTAGACCTGGCCGCCTGTTCGGCTGAACAGTTAAGCAGGATATTTAAGCCGTTTGATACCGTTATTAACTGTATGGGGTTCGTTGCCGGGGCCGGTACGCAGCTCAAGATCACGCGCGCGGTGTTGCATGCCGGGGTGCGGCGATACTTCCCCTGGCAATTCGGCGTTAATTACGATGTGGTCGGTAAAGGAAGCGGCCAGCCCGTCTGGGATGAACAGTATGATGTCCGGACGCTATTACGGGCGCAGAGCACCACGGAGTGGGTGATTATTTCAACCGGCATATTCACCAGCTTCCTCTTCGAACCGGCATTCGACGTCGTCAATTTATCGGCCAACACCATCAACGCGCTGGGAGGATGGGACACTCAGGTCACCGTCACCTCGCCGGCCGATATCGGCCGACTGACCAGCGCCATCTATTTACATCAGCCGCGGATCGTCAACGACGTCATCTTTGTCGCGGGGGAAACAACATCATACCGGCAACTGGCCTCAACGATTGAACACGTTACGCAACGGCGCTTTACCAAAAACGTGCTCACCCTGCCGGCGCTGCTGGAGGCCCTGCGTTTACGCCCGGATGACCAGATGCTGCGCTATCGCGCCGCGTTTGCCCGGGGTGACGGCATGTGGTGGCCAATGCGCGACACCTACAATGCGCAAAATGCGATTCAGACCCAGGATATTGCCTCCTGGCTTACGGCATCTATTTAGCCTCCGACAAGAAACGGCCGGCGCGTAACCACGCACCGGCCGCTTTGTTGAGGAAACAACACCCGTCAATGCTTGACGATATACATCGTCTGGCTATAGGCCACGTCTTCCGGGTTGGTAATCGGATAACCTTTTACCCAGGGTTTGATCAGGCGGCCATTGGTGTACTGATAAATCGGCGCGATCGGCGCCTGATCGGCCAGGATCTGCTCCGCCTTGTTGTAGTCGGCGTTCAGCGCCGCCGGGCTGGTGCGCCGGCTGGCTTCCGCCAGCACGCGGTCATAGTCTGCGT
This sequence comes from Serratia sp. JUb9, assembly GCF_014298095.1. NCBI lineage: Bacteria > Pseudomonadati > Pseudomonadota > Gammaproteobacteria > Enterobacterales > Yersiniaceae > Serratia > Serratia sp. JUb9. Next base: position 2,694,954 of record NZ_CP060416.1, read on the forward strand.
TGCGGAACTTGGCGATATTGCCGGCATGCGAAGAACCCAGCAGCGACAGGAAGGTGGACGCCTCATTGTAATCCCCCACCCAGGAGGCGCGGATCACGTCGAAGTTGCCGGTATTACGGCTGTCGATATAGGTTTTCCACTCCTGATTCTGCAGCTTAACATTCACCCCCAGCTTTTTCTTCCACATCGAGGCCACGGCAATGGCGATCTTCTGATGGCTTTCCGAGGTGTTATACAGCAGCGTCAATTTCAGCGGGTTATCCGGGCCATAGCCGGCAGACTGGATCAGCGCCTTGGCCTGCGCATCCAGCTCCGCCTGCGACTGCTGCTGCAGCAGGCTATCTTTGGCTTTGAAGCCGGCGGTCACGTCCGGCGTAAAGTGGTATGCCGGCTTTTCACCGGTGCCCAGCACTTTTTCAGCGATAATCTTGCGATCGATGGCGTAAGACAGCGCCTTACGCACCCGCACATCGTTGGTTGGCGCGCGCTGGGTGTTAAACGCATAGTAATAGGTGCCCAACTGATCGGGGGTATAGACCTGATCCGGAATATCCTTCAGCAGTTTGCGGTACATATTTTTCGGGAAGGATTCGGTGATATCGATATCCCCCGCCAGATAGCGTTTGGTGGCGTTGGATTCCTGATTGATCGGCACAAACGTCACCTTGGTCAGCACGGTGTGTTTATGATCCCAATAGTGTTCATTCGGCACCAGCACCAGCTTCTCATTCACCACCCGCTGCTGCAGTTTAAAGGCGCCGTTGCCGACCAGGTTGCCTACCTTGGTCCAGTCGCTGCCGTATTTCTCCACCACCGCTTTCGGCGCCGGGAACAGGCTGAAGTTGGCGGTCAGGCTGACAAAGTACGGCACCGGCTTATTCAGCTGTACCTTCAGGGTATGGGCGTCCACCGCCGTCACCCCCAGCTTTTCGGCAGGCAGCTTACCGGCGATGATCGCCTCGGCGTTCTGGATCCCCGCCAGCTGGGCAAACCAGGCAAAAGGCGACAGGCTTTTCGGGTCCACCAGCCGCTGCCAGCTGTAGACGAAATCGTTCGCCGTGACAGGGTCACCGTTTGACCAGCGTGCGTCTTTGCGCAGGGTAAAGAGGAAGGTCTGGTTATCCGACGTCTGCCAACGGCTGGCGACGCCGGGGATAATATTGCCCTGCGCATCCTGATTCACCAACCCTTCAAACAGATCGCGCGCTACCTGCGCCTCCGGCAGGCCAACCGCTTTAATCGGATCGAGCGACGCGGGCTCATCTTTAATATGGCGCACGATTTCCTGCTTATCGGCCAGGGCCGTACCGGCCGGCACCTGCGCCGCACTGACACCAAAGCTCAGGCAGACGGCCACTGCACAGCCTGCCAAACGGAAACCCCGTTGAATTTTTTTTCTCGCCATCGTTATTATCCCGCGTTAACCATCTGAATTTTTTATCATATACCCAAAAGCGCCGCGGCGCATCATGGCGGCGGCGGCCCTGCGGGAAAAACAACGCCGGCGGTGTGAAAATGCGATAACGGCCGCGCTTTGCACCGCCGGACGCTGGCCGGCGGCACGGCCTGAAGGCTTAATCGTAGAGATGAACGGTGCGGATGCGGTAGGTAAACTCTTCACCCTCTTCTTCATCAAAGATGGTGAACTGAGCGTTCTCTTCCAGCGGTTTTAGCTGAATATCGGTGGTTTGCAGCTGGCGGTCGTTAACGTCGTCATAACCGTAATCGAGGTAGAAACTGTTTTTCTGGTAGTCCACATGCAGGGTAAACGGGTAGTTGGATTCATCTCCGCGCCCATCATCATTTTTCACCACGCCGAACCACTCCCCCTGGCGGATTTGATTCTCATCATCCACGCCGCACAACAGCGTGAGCGTGTCCTGCTCGTGTTCCGTATAACTGGCGACTATTCTGGCGACTGGCATGTTAAATCTCCTTGCTGATTATCGGCTTGGCTGTCTGCTTAGTATAACAAGCGGCAGCCGTATCGGCAGCGAACATTACGCCACGCCGCCGCTGATCGCTCAGATAAGACGCAGAGCAACAATGTTGTGGGAAAGTCACACAAAAGCGTAATACACTGAATAAAATAACAATGCATTTTCACCCACTGGCGATACAGGGCGACACCATGACTCAACAACGACCGCGTAGCGAACGCGGCCAGCTGGCCGTGGCTGGAGAAAGTTACGGAAAATCGTTATTAGGCGCACCGCTGCTTTATTTCCCCGCCGTAGCACGTGGCCCGGACGCCGGGCTGATCATCGCCGGCACGCACGGTGATGAAAATGCCGCCGTCGTCACCCTGTCCTGCGCATTGCGCAGCCTGTCTCCCGCCGCGCGGCGCCACCATGTGGTGCTGGCGGTCAACCCGGACGGCTGCCAGTTAGGATTGCGCGCCAACGCCAACGGTGTGGATTTGAACCGCAACTTCCCCTCGGCCAACTGGCGTTCCGGCGATACGGTCTACCGCTGGAACAGCGCCGCGCCAACGCGGGAGGTCAAGCTGTCAACCGGCGGCCGGCCGGGTTCCGAACCGGAAACCCAGGCGCTCTGCCATCTGATCCACCGGCTGAAGCCGGCCTGGGTGGTCTCTTTTCATGAACCGCTGGCGTGTATTGAAGATCCGGCCAGCTCGCACCTTGGCGTCTGGCTGTCGCACAAATTCGCCCTGCCGCTGGTCAGCAGCGTCGGCTATGAAACGCCGGGTTCGTTCGGCAGCTGGTGCGCCGATCTGTCGCTGCCGTGCATCACCGCCGAACTGCCGGCCATCTCCGCCGATGCCGCCAGCGAACAGTATCTGGATGCGATGATTGAGCTGCTGACCTACCCGCAGTAATCCCGCGCTTATACGTCGCCCAGCCGGATGACGCCGCAGGCAAAATCCAGCCCCGGCTCAACATCCTGCGCCAGCCAGGTCGGCCCGTCCAGATCGATAAAACGGGCCGCCGGCGCCAGCGGCAGCGCCGCCGTCACCGCCCGCGAGGTGCACAGCATGCAGCCGAGCATCAGCGTAAAGCCTTGGCTGACGGCCTGCTCGGCCAGCGCCAGCGCTTCGGTCAGGCCGCCGGTTTTATCCAGTTTAATATTGACCATCTGATAACGGCCGGCAAGCCGGGCCAAATCGGCGCGGGTATGGCAGCTTTCATCGGCGCAGATCGGCAGCGGATGGATAAAGTTCGCCAATGCCTCATCGTTATCGGCCGGCAGCGGCTGCTCCAGCATCGCCACCTGTAAATCCGCCAGCAGCTGGCAGCGCGCCGCCAAACCTTCAGCCTGCCAGGATTCGTTGGCGTCGACGATCAGCGTCGCCTCCGGCACCGCGCCGCGGATCGCCACCAGCCGCTCGCTGATGAGCCGGTCGTCCAGCTTGATTTTCAGCAGCGTCGCCCCACGGCGGTTAAGCTCCAACGCGGCCCGGGCCATCGCCTCCGGCGTATCGATGCCGACGGTTTGCGCCGTCGTGACCTGCGGCGGCGGGTTCACCCCCGCGCGCTGCCACAGCGTTTGCGCCTGTTGGCGACACGCCAGATCCCATAAGGCGCAGTCCAGCGCATTGCGCGCCGCGCCGGCCGGCATCAGCTGCTGCAGCGCGTCGCGCGACAGGCCGCGTTCAATGGCCGGCCTGACCGCCTCCAACTGAGCCAGCACCGAGTCTTCGCTTTCGCCATAGCGCGGGTACGGCGTGCATTCCCCCACGCCACAGACGCCCTGCTGTTCGATTTCCACCACTACCACGTTGGCCACGCTGCGGCTGCCGCGTGAAATCACAAACGCGGCGCGCAGCGGCCAGGCCTGTGGGTAAAAACGCATGCTTCTCATCACCGCTCCTGGTTGAATAGTACGCGTAATATCAGCGCTGTACGCAAGGGTATGCCAATATATACAACTGTTTAGCCAATTTTGTATACCCAAGCGGCATGCATTGACATAGACTGACGGCAAGGTGTGAACCTAATGTTAAAATGGGCGTGAGCCGCTCGCCGATTAGGTGCACATCTTTTGTATAAACACCTGTCAAAGGAATCAAGTCATGACTCAGACCGTAAAGTTCCAGAGTAACCCCGTTGCCGTTGCCGGCCAACTGCCGAAAGCCGGCGAACAGGGCAAACCGTTCTCCCTGGTGGCGAAAGATCTGTCAGACGTTGCGCTGGGCAGCTTTGCCGGCAAACGTAAGGTGCTGAATATTTTCCCAAGCATCGACACCGGCGTCTGCGCCACTTCGGTGCGTAAATTCAACCAGTTGGCCAGCGGCCTGGATAACACCGTGGTGCTGTGCATCTCCGCCGACCTGCCGTTCGCCCAGTCCCGTTTCTGCGGTGCGGAAGGCCTGAGCAATGTAGTAACCCTGTCCACCCTGCGCGGCGCCGAGTTCAAACAGACTTACGGCGTAGAAATTGCCGACGGTCCGCTGGCGGGCCTGACCGCCCGTGCCGTGGTGGTGCTGGATGAGCAAGACAACGTGCTGTACAGCGAACTGGTGGAAGAAATCACTTCTGAACCGAACTACGACGCAGCCCTGGCGGCGCTGAAGTAATTCGCGCATAAAAAAGCCCGGTCAGTCCGGGCTTTTTCTCGTCATTATTCCTCAGCGTCTTCCGCCGGTTTGCGGCTGCTGAGGCCGTAGTCACGCAGTTTATTGGCAATTGCGGTATGTGAGACCCCCAGGCGCTTCGCCAGTTTGCGCGTGCTGGGATAGGTACGGTACAGCCGGGTCAGCACCGAGCGCTCAAAACGCTTGCTGATCTCATCCAGCGTCCCGTCAATCGCCTCATCCCCCAGCGACATCTCGACCTCAAACTCCGGCAGCACGATATCCTGCGGGCGCAGTTCAAAGCCTTCGGTCTGGGTCAGTGCGCGATAAATCGCATTTTTCAGCTGACGTACGTTCCCCGGCCAGCCGTACTTGCTCAGGAAACTGTTCAGATCGCTCGACAGCTTCGGCCGGGCGACGCCCTGCTCATCGGCAAAGCGCGCGACAAACAGCTCGGTCAGCGGCATGATGTCCTGCGGGCGCTCGCGCAGCGGCGGCACCGTGATGGTCAGCACGTTCAGGCGGTAGTAAAGATCCTCACGGAACTCGCCGCGCTGCACCAGCTCAATCAGGTTTTTCTGCGTGGCGCAGATCACCCGCACGTCCACGTGCACTTCATGATCTTCGCCAACGCGGCGGAAGGTGCCGTCGTTCAGGAAACGCAGCAGTTTGGTCTGCATCCGCGGCGACATTTCGCCAATCTCGTCCAGCAGCACCGAACCGCCGCTGGCCTGTTCGAAGAAGCCCTTTTTCGCCGCACCGGCGCCCGGATAGGCGCCCGCCGCATGGCCGAACAGCTCGCTTTCCGCCACGTCATCCGGCAGCGCCGCACAGTTGAGCGCCAGGAAAGGCTGTTTGCCGCGCGGGCTGCGCAGATGGCAGGCGCGGGCCAGGATATCTTTGCCGGTGCCGGTATCGCCGACAATCAGCAGCGGTGCATCCAGCATCGCCAGCTTGCGCGCCTGTTCCAGCACCTGGCGCATTTTCGGGCTGACCGCCACGATATGATCGAACTCGGTGTCATCGTTCACCGACAGATTCTGCAGCTGCCGCCCCATACGCGCGGTGGATTTCAGCATCACCACGGCGCCGACCACGTCCGGCTGCTGGTTTTCATCTTCCAGGTGGATCGGCGTGATATCCATCAGGAAATCCTGACTGCGGATCACCACCCGCTCAGCGTGCGGTGCGGCGTGTTCATTCTCCAGCCAGCGGCTGAAGCTGTAGCCGCCAATCAGCTGCCCCGCCGTCTGGTTGCGGATTTTATCTTCGTTCAGGCCAAACAGCGCCAGCGCCGCCGGGTTGGCCAGCTCGACCTTACCTTTCATATCAATGGAGAATACCGGCTCCGGCATGGATTCCAGCAGCGCGCGCAGCGCCCGGTGTTCGCGCTCGGAAGGCATGAAACTGACGGTGCGCACGTCGGTGACGCCGGCGATGCGGCGGATTTCCGCCATCAGGGCGCGGAAGGTATCAAAATCAAGCTGGGAAAAATTAAGGTAAATCCGGCCGATAGGATCGATTTCGATACCGCGTAAATCAATGCTGCGTAATACCAAGAGATCCAGCAATTCTCGGGTAAGACCGATCCGGTCTTCGCAAAATACTTCCAAACGCATCAGTATTGGCCTTATCTGCAGGTTTTGCGTACACGGGATGAGTGGCGCTTATCATACTCTCTCACCCCGGACAGAAGAAACGTTCCGTCAGCAAAAGTTGACAGAACGCTGATTTATCATTGTGGTTATTGATTCTAATCGCAAATGAATAACACCATCCGCGTCATTTTAGCTTATTGCCAGATATTTATCATGACTCGGAGATTATTTTTGGATAATTATCACGAAATTACAGCAGGATGTTCTTTCGTCAACGCTGGCTTACGCCACACGGAAAAGCGCCGCACCGGACGGTGCGGCGGCGGGATTATCAGGCTTTCTTGTCGCCTTTTTTCATCACGTCCTTCAGTTGGCCGACTAACTGGCCGCGGAAATCGCTCAGCTTGGGCTTATCATCCTCCAGCCACGGCAGCGGCCGACACAGCTCCATCGCCTTAATGCCCAGACGCGCGGTCAACAGGCCGGCGCCGATACCCTGCGCGGCTCGGGCGGACAAACGCGCCGCCAGATCCTGCGACACCCAGTCCATCCCGACCTCGCGCACCAGTTCAGAGGCGCCGGCAAAGGCGATGTTCAGCAGCACCAGCCGGAACAGGCGAATACGGCTGAAATAGCCCAGCTCGATGCCGTACAGCGCGGCGATGCGGTTGATCAGCCGAATATTGCGCCAGGCGATAAACGCCATATCCACCAGCGCCAGCGGGCTGACGGCGATCATCAGCGTCGACTCGGCCGCAGAACGGCTGATCTCGCGCCGCGCCTGATTATCCAGCACCGGCTGCACCAGGCGCGCGTACAGCGCCACCACTTCACGGTCGTTCTGGGTCTCATGCAGCGACGCCTGCCAACGCTGCAGCGCCGGATGCCCCTGATCCAGCCCGGCCTGACGCGCCAGTTTTTCGCAGAACTCGCGCCCTTTGCCCAGCCCGTGGCTGTGCAGCAGTTCCCGCGCTTCGTCACGCTCTTCGGCGCGCTGGCGCAGGCGATACAGGCGACGCCATTCCGCCACCACCGAGCCGACGCCGGCACCGACGATCAGGCCACCGGCAACGCCGCCGCCGAGCGCGATCCAATCCTGCTGCAGCCAGGCCTGATGCACCCACTGCACGCCCTGCGCCACCACGCTGACGCCGAACAGCGTCAGCCCGGCGGTGACCATTTTACGCCACAGGCTGCGCTTCGGCTTCAGCGCCGCATTGACGATGCCTTCAACGCGCCCTTCTTCCTCCTCCTTTTCCAGCTCCGGCGCGGCGGGAAAGAAGTTATCCGCCTGCTGTTCGTCAAAGGCCATACCGGCGCGCAGCGTCGGCTCCTGCGGCGGCTGCAGCGGCTCTTCAAAATCGATACGCGGTTTTATCGGCTCGCTCATCGCACTTTATCTCCCAGCAAAAACTCCATCACCGCGTCCAGACGAATATGCGGCAACGGACTGTCCACGCTCATGGCGCGCGGACGAAATTCATCAAAGTGGAACCCCTGCTGCTGCCAGAACGCCGGCCCCGGCAGGCGTGCCGGCACTTCGCCGGGGAATACCGTCAGCGGTGCGCCGTCCGACAGACGGTTGCCTTTCAGCGCCGGAATACGCTGCCCCTGATGGTCCACCATGCCGCTCTCGGTCGCCTGCACCGAAGCCAGCCCGACGCAGTCCATGCTGATGCCCTCAAATGCCGCATTCTGCCAGGCTTCCTGCACCAGTTGCTGCAGCAGCGACACCAGATTGGCGTGCTGATCGGCGGTAATATGGTCGGCTTTGGTGGCGGCAAACATCAGTTTGTCGATGGTGGGCGAAAACAGGCGGCGGTACAGCGTACGCTTGCCGTAGTGGAAGCTCTGCATCAGTTGGGTCAGCGCCAGGCGCATGTCGTTAAACGCCTGCGGCCCGCTGTTAAGCGGCTGCAGGCAATCCACCAGCACAATCTGGCGGTCGAAACGCACAAAGTGTTCTTTGTAGAAGTTTTTTACGATCGACTGGCAGTAATAACCGAAGCGGGCGCGCAGCATGCCGATATTGGTGTGCTTGTCGGCCTGCGCCAGTTTTGATTCGCTGCCGGCGTCGACGTTCGGCCAGGGGAAAAACTGCAGCGCCGGCGCGCCGGCCATATCGCCCGGCAGCACAAAGCGTCCCGGCTGAATAAAGTGCAGCCCTTCGGCCTTACAGCGCAGCAGATAATCGGTGTAGGCCTGCGCGATCGCCGCCAGTTTATTTTCATCGGCCGCCGCCAGCGGATCCAGCGCGTTGCACAGCGCCAGCCACGGTTTGGCCCATTCGGCACGATCGCCCTGCAGCAGCCCGGTCATCTGACGCGACCAGGTCAGGTAGTCCTGTTCCAGCATCGGCAGGTCGAGCAGCCATTCGCCCGGATAATCGACGATCTCCAGATACAGCGTCGAGGTTTCTTTAAAGTGGCGCAGCAGGGAATCATTGGAGCGGTAGCGCAGCGCCAGGCGAATTTCGCTGACGCCGCGGGTGGGGGTCGGCCAGGTCGGCGGCGCACCGTACAGCTGCGCCAGTCCCTCATCATAAGTAAAACGCTGAATGCCGAGATCGCGCTGCGGGATACGTTTTACCCCCAGCAGGCGCTCTTCGCGCACCGGCGAAAACAGCGGCAGCCGCGCGCCGCTGTGGACATGCAGCAGTTGATTGACCAGTGCAGTGATAAAGGCGGTTTTCCCGCTGCGGCTCAGGCCGGTCACCGCCAGACGCAGATGGCGGTCCATACCGCGGTTGACCAGCGAGGTTAATTCATTTTTTAATCGTTTCATTCTTCTCCTTGGCATAAATACCCAAAATCACTCAGCGCTGCGGCGGGGCTGCGTCGGCCACCGCCCAAGGCAGCAGCGACTTAGCGGGTATAACGCCCGAATGCCTTATTCAGCCCCTTGCGGAACATCGGCTCCAGCACCATCGCCAGCAGCAGTCGCAGCGGTTTACGGCTGACGGTTCTCAGCAGCCATGAGGTAGCCCCCGCCGGGCCGTAACTGAGTAACGCTATGATGATGACTTTAGACAATCTCTTCAACATTGCACCAGCTCCTCGTTGGAAAGTGGCGGATTGGCCGCCGTTGGCGGCGTGGTTTGCTCTGGTCATAACTGCCCTCCGGCAAAGGTGACGGCGGCGTCCGGCACGGCAACCGTCAATTACAGCTGACGGAAACGGCTCTGTACGCCGAAGGTATCCGAGGTCACGTAGCGTTCAACCTGGCGCAGCTGGCGCTCGCCGCTGCCCAGTTCATACTCCAACTGATCCAACAGCTGGCGCGGCGTACGCTGATGTTCGCCGTCGAAACGGCTCGCCGGCGCCGCTTCCAGCAGGTAGCCCATGGCGAAATAGGCGACGACGGTAAAGAAAAACAGGCCGAAGATCATCGACAGCACCACCATCACGCGGATCAGGCGCACCGGTACGTCAAAGTAGTGCGCCAGGCCGGCGCAAACGCCCTTCACCATACCCTCTTCAGGCACGCGATACAGTTTTTTACTGCCCAGCAAATTGCCCATCAAGACTGCCTCCAGTTCGGATGTTCGGCATCCAGAATCTCTTCCAGCGCCTGAATACGTTCGCGCATGCGTTTGGCGTCTTCCGTCAGCTGCGCCAGCCGCTGCATTTCCTGATGCGTCAGCTGGATCCCGTTCTGTTGCCGATTGCTGTAATGCAGCCAAAGCCAAATCGGGGCGACGAACAGCACAAAAATCGTCAATGGAATGGCTAACAATAACGCACTCATTTCAACTCCTTGTTATTCCCGCCTGCCGGACGCCGCGCTGCGGCGTCGGCAAGCCGGGTTTCTGTTATCGGACGGCGGCCGCCGGACGGCCGCAAAAAACGGTTACTCTGAGCGGTTCATCTTGGCTTTCAGCGCCGCCAGCTGCTCGCTGATGGCGTCATCCGCCTTCAGTTCGGCGAATTCCTGATCCAGGGTTTTCTTTTTACCCAGGCTGATGCTTTCAGCTTCCGCTTCCATATGGTCGATACGGCGCTCAAACTGCTCGAAACGCGCCATCGCTTCATCCAGCTTGCCGCTGTCCAACTGACGGCGCACTTCGCGGGAAGACGACGCCGCCTGATGACGCAGCATCAGCGCCTGCTGACGCGCGCGGGTTTCGGTCAGCTTGCTTTCCAGTTCGCCGATTTCGCTCTTCATCCGGCTCAGGGTTTCTTCCACCGTCTCCACTTCATGGGTCAGCGTGGCGATCAGATCGGACACTTTCTGCTTCTCAATCAGCGCCGCCCGCGCCAGATCTTCTTTATCTTTGCGCAGCGCCAGCTCCGCTTTTTCCTGCCAGTCATCGAGCTGCTTCTCACCCTGCTCGATACGACGCAGCAGCTGCTTTTTCTCCGCCAGCGCGCGCGCCGAGGTGGAACGCACTTCAACCAACGTGTCTTCCATCTCCTGAATCATCAGACGCACCAGCTTCTGCGGATCTTCCGCCTTATCCAGTAGCGTATTGATGTTGGCGTTCACAATGTCGGCAAAACGAGAAAAAATACCCATAATTCACTTCCTCTTGGTGTCAGTGGCGTCTTCAGCGCCGTCTTAAGTCATACTGCGGACGCCAAGATATAATCAAGATGCGTGCCAACTTTTATTTCACTGATATTAAAGGACTATTTATTTTTGACTCTGCCGTGCCATGCTGTAAAGTGATTATTTTCACCAACTATTGGCGAATTTCATCATGAGCGAGCAGATCGATCCCCTGATGGGCGAAGCAAACGCCTTTGTAGAAGTATTAGAACAAGTCTCGCAGCTGGCAACCCTGAACAAACCGGTGCTGGTGATTGGCGAACGCGGTACCGGCAAAGAGCTGATCGCCCACCGGCTGCACTACCTGTCCAACCGCTGGCAGGGGCCGTTTATCTCCCTCAACTGCGCGGCGCTGAATGAAAATCTGCTGGATTCCGAACTGTTCGGCCATGAGGCCGGCGCGTTTACCGGTGCGCAGAAGCGCCATCTGGGGCGTTTTGAACGCGCCGACGGCGGTACGCTGTTTCTTGACGAGCTGGCGACAGCGCCGATGCTGGTGCAGGAGAAGCTGCTGCGGGTGATTGAATACGGCCACCTTGAGCGCGTGGGCGGCAGCCAGCCGCTGCAGGTGGACGTGCGCCTGGTGTGCGCCACCAACGACGATCTGCCGGCGCTGGCGGCGGCCGGCAAATTCCGCGCCGATCTGCTCGACCGACTGGCGTTTGACGTGGTGCAGCTGCCGCCGCTGCGCCAGCGGCAGCAGGACATCATGCTGCTGGCGGAGCACTTCGCCATCCAGATGTGCCGCGAACTGGCGCTGCCGCTGTTTCCCGGCTTTACCGCCCGCGCCCGTGAGACGCTGCTCGGCTACGGCTGGCCCGGTAACGTGCGCGAACTGAAAAACGTGGTCGAGCGTTCGGTATACCGCCACGGCAGCAGCGAACAGGCGCTGGACCAAATCGTGATCAACCCGTTTGCCCGCAGCACGCCGGCGGATACACCGGCCGCGGAAGCGCAGGCCGCCGGCATCCCCGCGCTGCCGCTGGATCTGAAAGGCTGGCAGAGCGAGCAGGAGAAACGGCTGTTGGAGCAGGCGTTGCGCCAGGCGCGTTTTAACCAACGCAAAGCGGCGGAACTGCTGGGGCTGACCTACCATCAGCTGCGCGGCATGCTGAAGAAACATGCGCTGCAGCCCGGTGAAGAGCCGTCCGCCTGAGGCCCAGGTCAGCAACGCCATAATATGCGCCCGCAGCCACCGGTGTGCCGGATCGCGGTGGCTGCGCTCGAGCCACAGCATCACCATCTCGAACCCCGGCACGGCCACCGGCGGCTCCCGCACCTGCAGAGCGGCATTGCCGCGCGCCAGCCGTTCCGGCGGCAGAACGGCGGCGACTTGACATCCCGACGCTGACGCTGCGCGCGGATCTCGCCCCGGGACAAGGCGGATTAGGCGTACATCGCGAATAAATGGGGATCGACAGGCAAAAAAAAAGCCAGCACCCGAGCTGGCTTGAAAATAATACTGGAAGCAATGTGAGCAATGTCGTGCCTTTCACGTCAGCACCGCGGGAGCGGCCTTCCGTGAACTGCGAGGTGATGATAATGGTTCTCAATATCAGCTGTAAAGCTTTTTGTTGAGAATTTTTCTCATTTCCACAACAACATTGTGCAATTACCAGGCAGGAAACGGGTCAGCCATCTCCAACCAATACGCCAGACCGGCCGCCATCTCCGCATCGCTCAGCAGACACGCATCCAGCCGGCGCACCATCTCCGCCTGCGGCAGATGCTGACCGATAAACACCAGCTCCTGGCGCATATCGCCAAACGGTTCAACCCAACGTTCCAGAATCTGCGCCCGCGTTTCCTCATCCTGCGGCCAGTTATCCTGCGGAATGGCGCGCCAGAACAACCCCGCGACGCCGTAGCGGGCAATGCCGCCGGCCTGGCTCCACTGCCCGGCGTGCTGCGGCCGCGTCGCCAGCCAGAAAAAACCTTTCGAACGCAGCAAGTTGCCGCCGGCCCAGTCGCCGTTAATCAGGCGATAGAATTTGTCCGGCGCAAACGGCCGACGGGCGCGGTAGACAAAGCTGCTGATGCCGTAATTTTCCGTTTCCGGCAGATGCTCGCCGCGCAACTCCTTCAGCCAGCCCGGCGCACGCTGCGCCTTTTCAAAGCTGAAGCGATGAGTGTTAAGCACTTCGTCCAGCGGCAGCGTGCCCGGCGCGATCGGGATAATCTTCGCCTCGGTATTGAGACTGGCCAGCAGCGCCGTGACCTCCGCCAGCTGCTGCGGCGTCAGCAGATCGGTTTTACCGATCAGTATCACGTCGCAAAACTCGATCTGTTCAATCAACAAATCCGCCACGCTGCGCAGGTCATCCTCCCCCAGGCTTTGCCCGATTTCCTGCAGACTAGCCGCCTGCTGGTACTGCTCAAGGAAATTAACGCCGTCCACCACCGTGACCAGCGTGTCCAGCCGGGCAAACTGCGACAGGCTCTCTCCCGCCTGATCCTCAAAGGTAAAAGTCTCCGCCACCGGCAGCGGCTCCGAAATACCGCTGGATTCAATCAGCAGGTAGTCAAAGCGGTCGGCCTGCGCCAGCTCACGTACCGACACCAGCAGATCTTCCCGCAGAGTACAGCAGATACAGCCGTTGCTCATTTCCACCAGCTTTTCCTGCTGGCGATCGAGGGTGACTTCGTTGGCCAGCAGCGCGGCGTCGATATTCACCTCGCTCATATCATTGACGATCACCGCCACGCGCATGCCCTGACGGTTGTTCAGTATATGGTTAAGCACCGTGGTCTTGCCGGCTCCAAGAAAGCCGGAAAGCACCGTAACCGGAAGTGGTTGCATGGCAGCCTCACTAAAATTCGTTGCGTAATGCCTGATAGCCGCGCACCAGATCGACATTGGTGGCGGCCACCTCCTCTGAAAATTGCAGCGCGTCGGGTTCCACCTGGCCATAGCGCGACAGATCGCTGTCTGCACCGACCCGTTCGGTGGACGGGATATAGCACTGCTCCGGCAGCGTCACGCCGTCCACCACCGCGTTATAACGCACCACGCAGCCGCTGCGCAGATGGCAGTTGAACAGCACGCTGTTAAAACCGACGAACACCCGGTCATCGATGCGGCACGGCCCGTGCACAATGGCACGGTGGGCGATGGAGCTGTAGCTGCCGATGGTTACCGCCGCGCCGCTTTTGGAATGGATCACCACGCCGTCCTGAATATTGGAGTGGGCGCCGATCACAATCGGCGCCATATCGCCGTCGGCGTTAACTTCATCGGCGCGAATCACCGCGTAAGGCCCGACGTACACGTAATCGCCGATAATCACCCGCCCGCAGATAATCGCAGTGGGATCGATATAGGCTTGGGCGGAGACCTGCGGCAGATGGCCGCTGGGATTTTTACGCAGCATCAGCGTCCTCCCGCCAGCTCAGTCGGGCTACCGCGTTATGCGCATGCAGGCTTTCCTGATGCTCCACCCGCACGCTGAAGGCGCGGTAGCAGCAGGAGCGGCGCAGGGCGTCATACAACCGGCGCGCGGCATCTTCACAAAACATCAGGTTGCGGCCGTTAGCCAATGCAAACGCCTGCTCGTCCTGACGCTTGACCAGCGTCTGCACCGGCGTCCCCAGCGCATGCTCGATGCGGTCGATCAGCGAAATCACCGGCAGTACTTTTTCATCGCCGGACAAGGTGACCGTCACCCACGCCCAGCTGCGCTGGCTGTGCGGCGTCGCCGGCATGCCGTGCGTCCCCAGCCAGTCAGCCACCTGCTGCGTGCCGACCGTTTCATCATCCGCCTCGATATCGACCAGAAACTGCTGCTGCGCCGCCTGACGGCTGAGAGCCGCCGACGCCGGGCAGGTGGATGAATAAGGCACGCCGACCTGCAGCGTCAGCGTTGGCAGCAGCTCCAGCGCTGCGGTAATGCGCAGCGGGTAACTTTTCCAGCCGCGCTGCGGGCTGATCAGCGCCGGACGCGACAGCAGCAGTTCCCCGCCGATCTCCAACTGCACCCGATCGCTGTCCGTACTCTGCGACTGCAGACATTCGGCCAGCGTGTTGATAATGCGTCGCGGCGTCAGTTCCCCCTGCGTCAGCGCATCCAGCGTCAGATACAGGCGCGACATATGAATGCCGCGCGCGCCGTCACGGTTGGCGCAGACGTTAACGCCGACGCTTACTTCGGCATTTAGCGGACGCCCCGCCACCTCCAGCGGCAGCGCGATGCCCTGCATTCCCACCCAGTCAAGGGCGATATCGCTCATCTCCCCGTGTCCGCTCTGCACATCCGGCAGCGGCTGACGGTGAGCCATAGCCGTATTTCCCATGTTTCCCCTGCAGTTGTTAGTGACCAGGCAAAAACGGTAACACGAAATAGATATGTTATAACATAACATTTTGTCTTTTTTTCCGCCTGCACGGCGCCGTGACTCCCGGTTGGTCAATCAAGCCGCAGAAAAATCGACGTTTTTATCTGAAGAATTGGGCAGTTCGCCAGAGTACGGTACACTAACGCTATCGCTTATTAACCCATGAAGCCTCTATGCGTGGTTTACCCATTTGGATCCTGTCGTTATGCCTGGGCAATTCGCTGATGGCCGCCGCTGCGCCTGCGCCTGCGCCCGCGGCTGATGCTCCGGCGCCCCTGCCGGACGTACATCAGAGCGGTTTTGTCTATTGCGTCAACGGCATCCTGAACACCTTTAATCCACAGATGGCCAGCAGCGGCCTGACGGTCGATACGCTGGCGGCGCAGCTGTACGATCGCCTGCTGGATGTTGACCCCTATACCTACCGGCTGATTCCAGAGCTGGCGCAGCGCTGGGAGGTGCTGGACAACGGCGCTACCTATCGTTTCCACCTGCGTAAAGACGTGCCGTTCCAGCACACCGCCTGGTTTACGCCAACGCGTAAAATGAACGCCGACGATGTGGTATTCAGCTTTGAGCGGGTGTTTAACCACAAGCATCCGTATCACGACGTCAACGGTGGCGAGTATCCTTACTTCGACAGCCTGCAGTTTTCTGATTCGGTGCAAAGCGTGAAAAAGCTCGACAACTACACCGTCGAGATCCGCCTGCAGGCGCCGGACGCCTCGTTCCTGTGGCATCTGGCTACCCACTATGCACCGGTGCTGTCGGCAGAGTATGCCGACAACCTGAGCAAGGCCGGCGACCAGCAGATGATAGACCGCGAGCCGGTAGGCACCGGGCCTTTCCTGCTCAATGAATACCGCTCCGGGCAATATATCCGCCTGGCGCGCAACCAGGCCTACTGGAAAGGCGAACCGCGTATGGCGCAGGTGGTGATTGACCTGGGCGCCGGCGGCACCGGTCGCCTGTCGAAACTGCTGACCGGCGAATGCGACGTCCTGGCCTATCCGGCCGCCAGCCAGCTTTCCATTCTGCGCGACGATCCGCGCCTGCGTCTGACGCTGCGGCCGGGGATGAACATCGCCTATCTGGCCTTCAACACCCGCAAACCGCCGTTCAATAACCTGAAGGTGCGTCAGGCCATCTCGCTGGCGATCAACAACCAGCGTCTGATGCAGTCGATTTACTACGGCACCGCCGAGACCGCCGCGTCGATTCTGCCGCGCGCCTCCTGGGCGTATGACAATGACGCGCACGTCACCGCCTACGACCCGCAGCAGGCGCGCCGCATGCTGAAAGAGGCCGGCATCGACAATCTGCAGCTGAAGCTGTGGGTGCCGACCGCCTCGCAGTCCTATAACCCCAGCCCGCTGAAAACCGCCGAACTGATCCAGGCCGATCTGGGCCAGATCGGCGTGCACGTCACCATCGTGCCGGTGGAGGGCCGCTTCCAGGAGGCGCGGCTGATGGAGATGAATCACGACCTCACCCTGACCGGCTGGGCCACCGACAGTAACGACCCGGACAGCTTCTTCCGGCCGCTGCTGAGCTGCGCGGCAATTCGCTCGCAAACCAACTATGCTCACTGGTGCGACCCCGGTTTTGATGAAACGCTGCAAAACGCCCTGCTGTCGCAGCAGCTGGCGCAGCGCATTGACAGCTACCGTCAGGCGCAAAAAATTCTGGAGCAGCAGCTGCCGGTGCTGCCGCTGGCGTCATCGCTGCGTCTGCAGGCCTACCGTTATGACATCAAGGGACTGGTGCTCAGCCCCTTCGGCAACGCATCATTCGCCGGCGTGTATCGTGAAACGGCGGAGGGAGAAAAACCGTGATTATCTTTACTCTGCGCCGCTGCCTGCTGCTGATTATCACCCTGTTTTTCCTGACGCTGGTAGGCTTCAGCCTGAGCTACTTCACGCCGCATGCGCCGCTCAGCGGCGCCGGGCTGTGGGATGCCTACCAATTTTATTTCACCAGTCTGCTGCACTGGGATTTCGGCGTGTCCAGCATTAACGGCCAGCCGATTGACGAACAGCTGCGTGAGGTGTTCCCGGCCACCATGGAGCTGTGCATTCTGGCCTTTGCCCTGGCGCTGTTTATCGGTATCCCGCTTGGCATTATCGCCGGCGTGATGCGCGGCAAATGGCAGGACACCGCCATCAGCACCTTTGCGCTGCTGGGCTTCTCCATTCCGGTATTCTGGCTGGCGCTGCTGCTGATGCTGTTCTTCTCGCTGCATCTGGGCTGGCTGCCGGTTTCCGGCCGTTTCGATCTGCTGTATCAGGTGCAGCCGGTCACCGGCTTTGCGCTGGTCGACGCCTGGCTGTCCGATTCGCCGTACCGCAGCGAAATGATCGCCAGCGCGCTGCGCCATATGATTTTGCCGATCGCCGCGCTGGCGGTGGCGCCGACCACCGAAGTGGTGCGGCTGATGCGCATCAGCACCGACGAGGTGTTCAGCCAGAACTATATCAAGGCGGCGGCCACCCGCGGCCTATCGCGCTTTACCATTATCCGCCGTCACGTGCTGCACAACGCGCTGCCGCCGATCATCCCGAAGCTGGGGCTGCAGTTCTCCACCATGCTGACGCTGGCGATGATCACCGAAGTGGTCTTCAGCTGGCCGGGTCTGGGACGCTGGCTGATTAACGCCATTCGCCAGCAGGACTACGCCGCCATTTCCGCCGGCGTGATGCTGGTCGGTTCGCTGGTCATCACCATCAACGTGCTGGCCGATATCCTGGGTGCGGCAACCAACCCATTGAAACATAAGGAATGGTATGCCCTTCGATAACGTATACCGCGAAAAGAAAATGCCGAGCCCGCTGCGCTATACCTGGCGGATATTTTACGGCGACGCGCTGGCGATGATCGGTTTTTACGGCGTGATTGCGCTGGTGCTGCTGTCGCTGTTCGGCAGTCTGCTGGCGCCCTATGCGCTCGACCAGCAGTTCCTCGGCTACCAGCTGCTGCCGCCTTCCTGGTCGCGCTACGGCAACGTGTCGTTCTTCCTCGGCACCGACGATCTGGGGCGCGATCTGCTGAGCCGGCTGCTGACCGGCACCGCCGCCACCTTCGGCTCGGCGCTGGTGGTGACGCTGGGCGCCGCCTTCTTCGGCGTGATCCTCGGCGTGCTGGCCGGCGTGACCCACGGCCTGCGCTCGGCGGTGCTGAACCATATTCTCGATACCCTGCTGTCTATCCCGTCGCTGCTGCTGGCGATCGTGGTGGTGGCGTTTATCGGCCCGAAACTGGAGCACGCCATGCTGGCGGTGTGGCTGGCGCTGTTGCCGCGCATAGTACGCACCATTTACAGCGCGGTGCATGACGAGCTGGAAAAAGAGTATGTGGTGGCGGCGCGGCTGGACGGCGCTTCAACCCTGCAGATCCTGTGGTATGCGGTGCTGCCCAATATCGCCGCGGTGCTGGTGACCGAGTTCACCCGCGCGCTGTCGATGGCGATCCTCGATATCGCCGCGCTCGGCTTTCTCGACCTCGGCGCGCAGCTGCCGTCGCCGGAATGGGGCGCCATGCTCGGCGATTCGCTGGAGCTGGTATATGTCGCGCCCTGGGCGGTGATGCTGCCCGGCGCCGCCATTCTGATCAGCGTGTTGCTGATCAACCTGTTGGGTGACGGCATGCGCCGCGCCATTAATGCGGGAGTGGAATAATGCCGTTGCTCGATATCCGCAATCTGACGATTGAATTTATGACCGCCGACGGACCGGTCAAGGCGGTAGACCGCGTCAGCATGACGCTGAGCGAAGGCGAAGTACGCGGGCTGGTGGGTGAATCCGGCTCCGGCAAAAGCCTGATCGCCAAGGCGATCTGCGGCGTCACCAAAGATAACTGGCGCGTCACCGCCGACCGTCTGCGCTTTGACGACATCGACCTGCTGCAGCTGACGCCGCGCGAGCGCCGCAAGCTGGTGGGCCACAACGTCTCCATGATTTTCCAGGAGCCGCAATCCTGTCTTGATCCGTCCGAAAGCATCGGCCGGCAGCTGGCGCAGGCTATCCCCGGCTGGACCTATAAAGGCCACTGGTGGCAGCGCTTCAACTGGCGGCGTCGCCGGGCGATTGAGCTGCTGCACCGCGTCGGTATTAAAGATCACAACGATATTATGGGCAGTTTCCCCTATGAGCTCACCGAAGGGGAATGTCAAAAAGTGATGATCGCCATCGCGCTGGCCAACCAGCCGCGTCTGCTGATCGCCGATGAGCCGACCAATGCGATGGAGCCCACCACCCAGGCGCAGATTTTCCGCCTGCTGGCGCGGCTGAATCAAAACAACAACACCACCATTTTGCTGATCAGCCATGACTTGCAGATGATGAGCAAATGGGCTGACCGGGTGAACGTACTTTACTGCGGCCAGACGGTGGAAAGCGCCCGCTGCGAGGAGTTGCTGGCGGCACCGCATCATCCGTACACCCAGGCGCTGATCCGCGCCATGCCGGACTTCGGCCGTTCGCTGCCGCATAAAAGCCGGCTCAATACCCTGCCGGGGGCGATCCCGTCACTGGAACATTTGCCCATCGGCTGCCGGCTGGGGCCACGCTGCCCTTATGCGCAGAAAAAATGCATCGAAACCCCGCGCCTGCGTGCGGTGAAGAATCACCTGTTCGCCTGCCACTTCCCGCTCAATATGGAGGAACAGTGAGATGGAAACGCTATTGGAAGTGCGCAACCTGAGCAAAACCTACCGCTACCGCAGCGGTCTGTTCCGTCGTCAGCACGTCGAAGCGGTCAAGTCGGTGAGTTTTACCCTGCGCGAACGCCAGACGCTGGCGATTATCGGCGAGAACGGTTCAGGCAAGTCAACGCTGGCGAAGATGCTTTCCGGCATGGTCGAACCCAGCGCCGGCGAACTGTTGATCGACGACCATCCGCTGAACTACGGCGACTACCGCTACCGTAGCCAGCGTATCCGCATGATTTTTCAGGACCCCAGCACCTCGCTCAATCCGCGTCAGCGCATCGGGCAGATTCTGGACGCCCCGCTGCGCCTGAACACCGATCTGGAGCCAGAGGAGCGCGAGCGGCGCATTAACCAGACGCTGCGCCAGGTCGGCATGCTGCCGGACCACGCCTATTACTACCCGCATATGCTGGCCTCCGGCCAGAAACAGCGCGTAGCGCTGGCAAGGGCGCTGATTCTGCAGCCAAAGGTGATCGTCGCCGATGAGGCCCTGGCCTCGCTGGATATGTCGATGCGCTCGCAAATCATCAACCTGATGCTGGAACTACAGGAGAAGCACGGCATCTCCTATATCTATGTCACCCAGCATTTGGGAATGATGAAACACATCAGCGATCAGGTGCTGGTGATGCATGAAGGGGAAATCGTCGAGCGCGGCAGCACCGCCGAGGTGCTGGCAGCGCCGCTGCATGAACTGACCAAGCGGCTGATCGCCAGCCACTTTGGCGAAGCCCTGACCGCCGACGCCTGGCGGCGCGACGGCGGAGGCCGCTTCTGACATCAACTTCCGGGCGGTGTCGGCGCCGCCCGGAGGCCGTGCCTGCGCGGCGGGCCGTTACCCGTCAGGCGCAAATACAAATTACATTTTTGTGATATATCATTATATTTTATTCCCTTCAGTTATTGATTAGCACGTAACATTATTTTATCTCGCTATTCGAATCAGTGAAGATATCCCTACGTTGAGTTGATTAAACAACAGGATATCTCACTGATGACGAGTCCACGCCTCAGGGAACAACAGCGCCAATATCATAGCCAGTGGTATCATGAAACCCAGTGCAGCGTACGCGGCGATATGCCGTTAGAGCCGCAGGCCGCCCTGATCCGCGACCGCTTTTTGCTGGGACTGGGCGAGTTTGCCGACCCGGCATTGAATCAGGCGCTGATCGCCCGGGCGCCGCTCTTCAGCGCCTCGCTGGCGTGCTGCAGCGTACTGTTTCCCGAGCAGGTCGCGCTGTCGCGCCACGTGACGTTGTCACCATACGATCGCCTCTGTACCGCGCTGACGGTGGCGCAGGTTACCGGCGTGCAGTCGCTGTGTAGCCACTACGCCGCCCGCCTCGCCCCGCTCGACAGCCCCGACGCCTCCCGTGAAAGTAATATCCGCTTAGCGCAAATCACCCAATACGCCCGCCAGCTTGCCACCCAGCCCACGCTGATCTGTCGTAAGGCGCTGCAGCAGTTGAGTGATGTCGGCCTGAGCGTAGCGGATATCGTCTCCTTCGTGCAGATTATCGGTTTTGTCAGCTATCAGGCGCGGGTAGTCGCCGGCATCGCCGCGCTGGCGGGCCGGCCCGCTGCGGTGGCACCAGGCTTCACCACCCAGCAGGACGCCGAGGCGCTGCGCCTTGATGAACGCCCGCCGCTCTGGCGGTCACGCCTGACGCTGCTGCAACCCGAAGAGGCGGCGGCCGAACAGCTGGACGTGCTGGATCAGAGCCATCCGGACGCGCGAAGTGAGGATTACTACCTGCTGCTGGCCCATGATGCCGCTGCCCTGCGTGAACGCAACGGCGTATTTAACGGTATTCATGGCAGTAATGATGAAACGAGCCGTCGACTGATGGCGCTGGCGGCGCTCTGCACCTCACGCATCAACGGCAGCCGCTATTGCGCCGCCAGCGTCGCCGCCGATCTGCACAACCCGCCGCTGGTGCACGCCCTGTGCGACAGCATCGACGCCGGCTATCAGCTTGCGGCGGATCCCCGGCAAAAGGCGGTGATTCAGATCGGCAGCGCGCTAACCCGCAGCCCGGAAAAGTTTACGCCGCACAGCGTACAACCGCTGTTTCAGCAGGGCGCAACGCAGGCGCAGGCGCTGGATCTGATACTGACCAGCGCTCTGTATGCTTGGGAGAACCGTCTGCGCTATAGCCTGGGCGATACGCTCAGCATCGGCACGGAAGACGAAGAGTAATTTACTGCAGCAGCCAACTTTGGGCCGCGTCAAAGAAATGCTGGGCCAGCGGCGTCGCCCGGCCCGGCTCGGCCACCACCACCGCCGCGTGGCGCGTCATCGGCGCTATCGCGATCGAACGGCGCTGCAGCTGCGGCGTCATTTCCGGCAGTAAATTGCCGCGCGGAAAGATGCCACAGCCTAAACCGACGAAAATCCCCTGCAGCAGTTGCAGCAGCGAGCTGGTTTCCAGCCGCGTATGCAGCGTTAACCCGGCATCGCGGAAGTTCTGATCGATATAGCGGCGGAAATAGCGCGACGGTTCCGCCAGGCACAGCGGCAAGTCGGCGACCTCACGCAGCGTCAGCGGCGTATCGCCGACCAGCTGCGGAAAGTGCTGCGGATGAAACAGCAGATCGACGCCGCTGTCCTCCAGCGGCTGCGACTGGAAATGCAGCTCGTGCAGCGTCTGCAGCTCGAAAAAACCGATGCCGATGTCTACCGTATGGGCGGTCAGGGCCTCCAGCAGCTGATCGGCGCTGAGTACCGAAACGCGGAAATCCAGCCGGGGAAATTTGGCGCTGACCGACTTCAGCAACTGCGCCAGCATGATGCTGCACTGCGGCACCGCACCAATCACCAGCGTTCCGTTCAGCCCGTGCTTGAGCGATTCCACCTCCAGCTTCAGCCCCTGATACACCGAGACGATTTCCCGCGCCCAGGCCAGCACGCGTTCGCCCTCTGCGGTAAAGCCTTCAAAATTATTGCCGCGGTTGATCAACGCCACGCCCAATTCTTTCTCCAGGTTTTTCAACCGCATAGATAGCGTCGGCTGGCTGACGAAACTGGCTTCCGCCGCCCGGCCGAAATGGCGTTCGCGCTCAAGATTACACAGATAAATCAGTTGCTTAATATCCATTAATTCGCTCGGATGATGACATCTAAACCAAGTATATCATTAAGCAGCAAAAAGCGGGCCCGTGCGGCGTCGGCCGGGCCCGGAGGGAATAGTTATACTTTGAGTTTTATGTAGTCCACCAGCCGCGAGAAGATCCCGCCCTGATTAACCGGCTGCAGCGCCACCAGCGGCAGCGTTTCCAGCAGTTTACCGTCGTCGCTGATGCGTACTTCGCCGACGGTCTGGCCCGCCTTCAGCGGCGCTTCCAGCCGTTTGCCGTTCAGCACGTACTGCGCCTTAAGCTTCTGCACCTCGCCCTTCGGCAGACTGAGCGCGTGATCCTGCTGGACGCCGACCTGCACCTGCGACTTATCGCCGTACCAGACCGTCTCATTGCCCAGTGCGGCGCCGGCCTTGAACACCTGCACGGTGTCAAAGTCGCGCAGCCCCCAGGTCAGCAGTTTACGCGCCTGCTCTTCACGCCCTTTCGAGCTTTTACCGCCCATCACCACGGCAATCATACGGCGGTTGCCTTCGGTGGCGGAGGCAATAATGTTAAAGCCCGCCGACGCCGTATGGCCGGTTTTCAGGCCGTCAACGTGCAGCGTTTTATCCCACAGCAGGCCGTTGCGGTTCTGCTGCGTGATGCCGTTCCAGGTCAGCGATTTTTCGCTGTACATATGATATTCCGCCGGTTCGCTCATGATGATCGCCCGCGATATCTGCGCCAAATCCCCGGCGGTAGTGAACTGACCCGGCGCATCCAGGCCGTGCACCGTTTCAAAGTGGGTGTTTTTCAGCCCGAGCTGCGCCGCTTTCTGGTTCATCAACTGTACGAAAGCCGCCTGACTGCCGGCCACGTAATCGGCCATCGCCACGCAGGCGTCATTGCCGGAGTCAATGATAATGCCACGGCTGAGATCGCGCACCGTGACCCTGTCACCTGGCTTTAAGAACATCAGCGAGGACCCTTTAAATACCGGGTTGCCGGCGCCCCAGGCGTCCTGGCCCACCGTCACCACGTCATCCAGCCCAATTTTGTGCTGATCGAGGGCGTGGTCGACCACCAGGCCGGTCATCAGTTTAGTCAGGCTGGCGGGATTGCGCCGCTCGTCAGCATGATCCTGCGCCAAAATCTGGCCGGTGGTATAATCCATCAATACGTACGAAGCCGCATCGATTGGCGGCGGGGTCAGCGCAGGAACCTGCGCCGGCGTTGCTGCCGCCTGGGCTGCCAGCGGCAGTAACATTCCACATACAACGGCCAATACACTAGGCTTCACGACGATATCCTCTTCATATTTCTCTGTTTTAGGCGGGCTAGACTGCACCAAACGGCGCGGCAGCGGAATCACCAGTCTTTTACAGCAGATAACAGAGTGCAACCATTTGTATGTGTTATGCCGATCCGGTAATAAACCTTGCCGCCCGCAAGCCGCGCCGTCACGTTTTGGCGAAAAAAACGGCGCGCCGGCTTTAAAATCCATTCCGGTTGTTATCAGACGTTGCCGGATGTTGCCGCCCGCCACACGCTTCCTGCAAGACAGGGTATACTCAGCACAGCGTTACAGATAAAGCATCAAGGAGAAAAATTATGCCTCTGAACGAGTTATTAAACCTGCCGGGCGTCGCCGACCAGCCGGAAAGCGTTACCGATGGTTATGTGTTTAACCACACCATGATCCGCGTAAAAGATCTGAGCAAGGCGCTGGACTTCTATACCCGCGTGCTGGGCTTTACGCCGGTATATAAAGAAGACTTCGCCGAGGCGGCGTTTACCATCGTGTATCTGGCCCGCGTCCCGCGCGACCAGATCCCGCAGGATGACGAGCAGCGCAAGCAGTGGACGCTGAGCCAGCCGGGCATCCTGGAGCTGACGCACAACCACGGCACGGAAAATCAGCCGGATTTCCAGTACCATAACGGCAACAGCGAACCGCGCGGCTTCGGCCACCTGTGCGTCACCGTGCCGGACGTACGCGCCGCCTGTGAACGCTTTGAACAGATGGGCGTCACCTTCCAGAAGCGCCTGCACGAAGGGCGTATGAACTACGTGGCGTTCATCAAGGATCCGGACGATTACTGGATTGAGATCCTGCAACCGACGCCGCTGCAGGCGTAATCGCCCCGCCGTCCCGGCCGCTCGTCGGGACGCTTTTCCGCCCCCTGCCCGCAGAATGACCAAAAATAGTCCGCCTCGCCGGGAAAAGCGCGACGTCAGGCTTGCCCGCAGCGGGTGATTCGCGTAAAACTGTCAGCCGCAAATCTTGCCACTCACAACCCATTCACTGGACGATATGTTTCAAGATAACCCGCTGCTGGCGCAGCTTAAACAGCAACTTCACTCTCAGACCCCGCGCGTTGAAGGCGTAGTAAAAGGGACTGAGAAAGGCTTTGGCTTTCTTGAGGTAGACGGTCAAAAAAGCTATTTCATCCCACCGCCGCACATGAAAAAAGTCATGCACGGGGATCGCATCGTCGCCACGCTGCATACGGAAAAAGAGCGCGAAATCGCGGAGCCGGACTCGCTGGTCGAGCCGTTCCTGACGCGCTTTGTCGGCCGGGTGCAGAAAAAAGACGATCGCCTGTCTATCGTGCCGGACCATCCGTTGCTGAAAGACGCCATCCAGTGCCGCCCCGCGCGCGGCCTGAGCCACGACTTCCAGGCCGGTGACTGGGCGGTGGCCGAGATGCGTCGTCACCCGCTCAAGGGCGACCGCACGTTTTACGCCGAACTGACGCAGTACATCACCCACGCCGATGACCACTTCGTGCCGTGGTGGGTGACGCTGGCGCGCCACAATCTGGAGAAAGAAGCGCCGGAGATGGCGGAAACCCACGCGCCGAGCGACGCTCTGCAGCGTGCAGATCTGACCGCGCTGGATTTTGTCACCATCGACAGCGCCAGCACCGAAGATATGGACGACGCCCTGCTGGTGCAGGAGAACGCCGACGGTACGCTGCAGCTGACCATCGCCATCGCCGATCCGACCGCCTTCGTCGATGAAGGCAGCGCGCTGGACGACATCGCCCGCGTGCGCGCCTTTACCAACTACCTGCCGGGCTTCAATATCCCGATGCTGCCGCGCGACCTGTCCGACAACCTGTGCTCGCTGCGCGCCAATGAGCGCCGTCCGGTGCTGGCCTGCCGCGTCACCATCGCCGCCGACGGCGCCCTCGGCGACGATATTCACTTCTTCGCCGCCGAGATCGAATCAAAAGCCAAGCTGGTGTACGACGAAGTTTCCGACTGGCTGGAAGGCGTCGGCGACTGGCAGCCGCCAAGCGACGCCATCGCCCAGCAGATCACCCTGCTTCAGCGCGTCTGCGCCGCACGCAGCTCTTGGCGTCACCAGCATGCGCTGGTATTCAAGGATCGACCGGATTACCGCTTCGTGCTGGGCGAGCAAGGCGAGGTGCTGGATATCATCACCGAGCATCGCCGCATCGCCAACCGCATCGTTGAAGAGTGCATGATCGCCGCCAACGTCTGCGCCGCCATCGTACTGCGCGACCGTCTGGGCTTCGGCATCTACAACGTGCATAACGGCTTCGACCCGGCGCTGGTTGAACAGGCCGTCACCGTGCTGCAGGCCAACGGCGTTGAAGCCGACGCCGAGAAGCTGCTGACGCTGGACGGGTTCTGCGAACTGCGACGCCATCTGGACGCTCAGCCGACCCAGTTCCTCGACAGCCGCATCCGCCGTTTCCAGACCTTTGCGGAAATCAGCACCGAACCCGGCCCGCACTTTGGCCTGGGGC
Organism: Serratia sp. JUb9; assembly: GCF_014298095.1. Lineage (NCBI taxonomy): Bacteria > Pseudomonadati > Pseudomonadota > Gammaproteobacteria > Enterobacterales > Yersiniaceae > Serratia > Serratia sp. JUb9. The sequence continues at coordinate 2,721,510 of NZ_CP060416.1, forward strand.
TGGAAGCCTACGCCACCTGGACCTCACCGATCCGTAAATACGGCGATATGGTCAACCACCGCCTGCTGAAAGCGATCATCAGCGAACAACCGGCGGAGAAACCGCAGGATGCCATGACGCTGCAGCTGGCAGAGCGCCGTCGCGCCAACCGCATGGCGGAACGCGACGTCGGCGACTGGCTGTACGCCCGCTTCCTGCAGGACAAAGCTGGCACCGATACCCGTTTCAATGCGGAGATCATCGATGTGACGCGTGGCGGCCTGCGCGTACGCCTGCTGGATAACGGCGCCGTCGCCTTTATCCCGGCGCCGTTTATCCATGCGGTGCGCGATGAGCTGGTGTGCAGCCAGGATACCGGCACCGTGCAGGTGAAAGGCGAAGTGGTTTACCGCCAGAGCGATACGCTGCAGGTCAATATTGCGGAAGTGCGCATGGAAACCCGCAACGTGATCGCCAAACCGGCGGCGTAACCCTCCGCGCTCCCCGCGTTGGGAGGCCGACAATACCGAGGCCGGGCTGACTGCCCGGCCTTTTTATTGGCCGCCGCCGATATCGCCGTGCTTTCACGTCATTTCATCACATTGTTTTTACAATAAAACAATACTAGCCTCACATTTCTTCGCCGCCCGGCTTCTCTTCCCGCCTAAAACTCCTATTTTTAAGCTGTTACACATTATTCATAACAACATCTCTGTTCATCTCTCTGCACACCAAGGAGTTGTTTACCATGAAGAACGTCAAGTCCGGAATTATCTGGCTGGTGGTGGCGTTGGTCGGAGCCGGCGCGTTTGCCATGCTGGCGCTCAGCCGCGGCGAACACGTCAATGCAGTCTGGCTGGTGGTGGCGTCCGTCGCCTGTTACAGCATCGCCTATCGCTTCTACAGCCTGTTTATCGCCAAAAAGGTGTTTGAACTGGATGACCGCCGGCTGACGCCCGCCGAACGGCACAATGACGGCCTGGATTACGTGCCCACCAACAAGTGGGTGCTGTTCGGCCACCACTTTGCCGCCATCGCCGGCGCCGGCCCGCTGGTAGGGCCGATACTGGCCGCACAGATGGGCTTCCTGCCCGGCACCATCTGGATCCTGATCGGTGTGATGCTGGCCGGCGCGGTGCAGGATTTTCTGGTGCTGTTTATCTCAACCCGCCGCGACGGCCGTTCGCTGGGGGAAATGGCCAAACAGGAACTGGGGGCCTTCGCCGGGGTGATAACCATGCTCGGGGCGCTGGGGGTGATGATTATTATCCTGTCGGCGCTGGCGCTGGTGGTGGTCAAAGCGCTGGCGGACAGCCCGTGGGGGCTGTTCACCATCGCCGCAACCATTCCTATCGCGCTGTTTATGGGCATTTACATGCGCTTTATTCGCCCCGGTAAAATCGCCGAAATCTCGCTGATCGGCTTTGTGCTGATGCTGCTGGCGATTATCTACGGCGGCAACGTGGCGCAGCACCCTTACTGGGGGCCGTTCTTTACCCTGCACGGCACCACGCTGACCTGGGTGCTGGTGATTTACGGCTTTGTCGCGTCGGTGCTGCCGGTCTGGCTGCTGCTGGCGCCGCGCGACTACCTGTCGACCTTTATGAAGATCGGCGTCATTATCGGTTTGGCGGTGGGTATCGTGTTCGCCATGCCGGAGCTGAAAATGCCGGCGGTATCGCGCTTTATTGACGGCAGCGGCCCGGTGTTCTCCGGCGCGCTGTTCCCGTTCCTGTTTATCACCATCGCCTGCGGCGCCATTTCCGGCTTCCATGCGCTGGTATCCAGCGGCACCACGCCGAAATTGGTGGAGCGCGAAAGCCACATGCGCTTTATCGGCTACGGCGCGATGCTGATGGAGTCCTTCGTCGCCATTATGGCGCTGATCTGCGCCTCGGTACTGGACCCCGGCGTCTACTTCGCCATGAACTCGCCGGCGGCGCTGATCGGCACCACGGTGGAAAACGCGTCGCAGGTGATCAACGGCTGGGGCTTTGTGGTAACGCCGGAAACGCTGTCGCTGATCGCCCGGGAAGTGGGCGAAAACTCGGTGCTGTCGCGCGCCGGCGGCGCGCCGACCTTTGCCGTCGGCATGGCGCATATTATCAGCGAGGTGTTCAACAGCCGCGCGATGATGGCCTTCTGGTACCACTTCGCCATTCTGTTCGAGGCGCTGTTTATTCTGACCGCCGTCGACGCCGGCACCCGCGCCTGCCGCTTTATGGTGCAGGATCTGGTGGGCGTGGCGGTTCCGCGTCTGGCGAATAACCGCTCCTGGTTCGGCAACCTGGCCGGCACCACCGTAGCGGTGGCCGGCTGGGGGTTCTTCGTCTATCAGGGGGTGATCGACCCGCTCGGCGGCATCAACACCCTGTGGCCGCTGTTCGGCATCGGCAACCAGATGCTGGCCTCGATGGCGCTGATCCTCGGCACCGTGGTGCTGTTCAAAATGAAGAAGCAGCGCTACGCCTGGGTCACCATCGTGCCCACCGTCTGGCTGTTCGTCACTTCGATGACCGCCGGCTGGCAGAAGATTTTCCATGAAAAGCCAAGCATCGGCTTCCTGGCGCAGGCAAACAAGTTCTCTGCCGGCATCGAGCACGGCGAGATTATCGCGCCGGCCAAAACGCTGCAGGATATGCAGACCATCGTGTTCAGCAACCAGATTAACGCCGCGCTCTGCGGGTTCTTTATGCTGGTTGCCGTCACCATGCTGATTTCGGCCTTCTTCGTGATCCGCCGCGCGCTGCGCTCCAATACGCCGACGGTGCAGGAAAGCCCGGTAACGCTGCGGGAGGAGAGCCGCCAGGCCTGAAGCCTGCAGTAGAGACGGTTTCCGTAACGGAATAAGCATTGTCGTCGACGCACGGCAATGCTTTCCCCCTCAACACCGCACGCATGGGGATGACGGCGTGGGCATTACCCGCTACTCTATGCCGCAGTTTGCCTTAACCCGTTATCCAGGAAGCCGTTTATGTCCCACGCTGAATACAATCGCATTGGCGGTTGGCTGTTGGCCCCCATGGCCTATCTGATCGTCACCCTGCTCAGCGCCACCCTGATGCTGGCGCTGTACGCGATGGCGATTATCACCCCGGAGTCGCGCGAATATCTGCTGACCAACGCGCAGGCCTTCACGCTGCAGTGGTACTTTTCCGTGCTGACAACGCTGGCAATGTGGGTCTTTACCCTGTGGCTGCTGTGGCTGTTCTGCCACCGTTCGCACCGCTTTCCCAAACTGTTTCTGGTGTGGCTGCTGATCACCGTGCTGCTGGCGATCAAATCCTTCGCCTTCGCGCCGATTCCCGACGAAGTGGCGGTGCGCAGCCTGGGCTGGCCGCTGCTGATGGCGGCGATTTTTGTCCCTTATCTGCGTCGCTCGCAGCGGGTGAAACAGACTTTTACCGAATAATTTCAGCAGGAAACGCACGATTCGAACGGTAATTCGTGCGTTTTTTGACCAAAACAGAACGAAAAGGTATGATCCCTGCGATTCATAGGTTGTCGTTCTACCGCTGATTTCCGATAATAAGCGGCTTTTCTTTTTTTAGGCGTTGCAATGACCGAATACCTGCTTCTTTTTGTCGGCACCGTGCTGGTGAACAACTTTGTCCTGGTGAAGTTTCTTGGCCTCTGCCCGTTTATGGGCGTCTCCAAGAAGCTGGAGAGCGCCATCGGCATGGGCATGGCGACCACCTTTGTAATGACCATGGCGTCTATCAGCTCCTGGGTGATCAACACCTTTATTCTGGTGCCGCTCGATCTGATTTACCTGCGGACGCTGGCGTTTATCCTGGTAATCGCCGTGGTGGTGCAGTTCACCGAAATGGTGGTGCGTAAAACCAGCCCGGCGCTGTACCGTCTGTTAGGCATCTTCCTGCCGCTGATTACCACCAACTGCGCGGTGCTCGGCGTGGCGCTGCTCAATATCAACCTGGGCTACAACTTCCTGCAGTCCGCCGTCTACGGCTTTAGCGCCGCGGCGGGCTTTTCGCTGGTGATGGTGCTGTTCGCCGCCATCCGTGAACGTCTGGCGGTTGCCGATGTACCTGCGCCGTTCCGCGGTTCGTCCATCGCGTTGATCACCGCCGGGCTGATGTCTCTGGCCTTTATGGGCTTTACCGGTCTGGTGAAATTCTAATGAGCGCGTTGTGGATTGCCGTTGCGGCATTAAGCGCCCTCGGGCTGCTGTTTGGCGTGGTGCTCGGTTTTGCCGCGCGCCGTTTTGAGGTGGAAGAAGACCCGGTTGCCGAGCAGATCGATGAGATCCTGCCGCAGAGCCAGTGCGGCCAGTGCGGTTATCCCGGCTGCCGCCCCTACGCCGAGGCGGTCGCCAACGGCGAGATGATCAACAAATGCGCTCCGGGCGGCGAGCAGGTAATGCTGAAACTGGCCGAACTGCTCAACGTCGAGCCTCAGCCGCTGGACGGCGGTGAGGAAGTCGCCCAGCCGGTGCGTAAAGTGGCGTTTATCGATGAAGCCAACTGCATCGGCTGCACCAAATGTATTCAGGCCTGCCCGGTAGACGCCATCGTCGGCGCCACCCGCGCCATGCACACCGTTATTGCCGATCAGTGCACCGGCTGCGATCTGTGCGTCGCGCCGTGCCCGACCGACTGTATTGAAATGATCCCGGTCGCCGCCACCACCGCCAATTGGAAATGGGATATGAAGACCATCCCGGTGCAAGTCATTCACGTGGAGCAACATGTTTAATCTGTTCACCGCCTTTAAAAAAGATCGCATTTGGGATTTCGACGGCGGGATCCATCCACCTGAAATGAAGACGCAGTCCAGCGGCGCGCCGCTGCGCACGGCACCGCTGCCCGACACCTTTATCATCCCGCTGCAGCAGCACCTGGGGCCGGAAGGCGAACTGCTGGTGCAGGCCGGCGACAGCGTACTGAAAGGCCAGCCGCTGACCATGGGCCGCGGCCGTACCCTGCCGGTACATGCCCCCACCTCCGGCACGGTGATCGCCATCAAACCGCATATCACCGCCCACCCGTCCGGGCTGGCCGAACTGTGCGTGATTATCCGTCCTGACGGCGAAGACCGCTGGTGTGAACGTCAGCCGGCGGCCGACTATCGCCAGTTGGACGCCGACGAGCTGCTCCGGCGCATCCATCAGGCCGGTATTGCCGGCCTGGGCGGCGCCGGTTTCCCGACCGCCAGCAAACTGCAGGGCGGCGCCCACGGCGTCGAAACGCTGATCCTCAACGCCGCCGAGTGCGAGCCTTATATCACCGCCGACGACCGCCTGATGCGCGAGTGCGCGGAAGAAATTCTGCAGGGCACCGATATCCTGCGTCATCTGCTGCAGCCTAAAACCACGCTGATCGGCATCGAAGACAATAAACCGGAGGCCATCGCCGCTCTTAAAGAAGCGCTACGCGAGCATCCGGGCATCGGTCTGCGGGTGATCCCGACCAAATACCCTTCCGGCGGCGCCAAGCAGCTGACCAAGATTCTGACCGGCAAAGAAGTGCCGCATGGCAAACACTCTTCCGCCATCGGCGTGCTGATGCAGAACGTCGGCACCGCCTTCGCCATTAAACGCGCCATCGTCGACGGCGAACCGTTAATCGAACGCGTGGTGACGCTGACCGGCGAGGCACTGAGCCAGCCGGGTAACCTGTGGGCGCGCATCGGCACCCCGGTGGAGCATCTGCTGAAATTCGCCGGTTTCCGGCCGCAAAGCCAGCAGATGGTGGTGATGGGCGGCCCGCTGATGGGCTTCACCCTGCCCGCGCTCAACGTGCCGATCGTGAAAATCAGCAACTGCCTGCTGGCGCCGACCGTGGATGAAATGGCGCCGCAGGAGCCGGAACAGTCCTGCATCCGCTGCGGGCTGTGCGTCGACGCCTGCCCGGCCGGGCTGCTGCCACAGCAGCTGTACTGGTTCAGTCGCGGCCAGGAGCACGACAAGGCGCGCCAGCATAATCTGTTTGACTGTATCGAGTGCGGGGCCTGCGCCTATGTGTGCCCGAGCAATATCCCACTGGTGCAGTATTACCGCCAGGAAAAGGCGGAAATCAAGGCGATCGATCAGGAAGCGGCGCGCGCCGCCGAAGCCAAAGCACGTTACGAAGCCAAACAGGCGCGTATGGAACGCGAGAAACTGGCGCGTGAAGAGCGCCACAAGAAGGCGGCGGTCAAGTTGACCGATAACGACCAAAGCGCCGTTCAGGCGGCGCTGGCGCGCGTACGCAGTAAAAACGATGCGGCGACCGGTGAAGTACAACCGGGCGCTACGCCGGATAACAGCGCCGCCATCGCCGCCCGCGAGGCGCGCAAAGCGCAGGCGCGGGAACGCAAAGCGCAGCAGCAGACGGTTGACGTGCCTGCGGTTGATGCCGCTGAGACTGACGATCCGCGTAAAGCTGCCGTTGCCGCCGCGTTGGCGCGGGTAAAAGCCAAGAAAACCGCCCAGCAGGCCGACGATACGCCGGTGCCTGCCGCAGCGGACAGCGATGTCGATCCGCGCAAGGCCGCCGTTGCCGCCGCCATCGCCCGCGCCAAAGCCAAGAAGGCTGCACAGCAGGCCGACAGCGCGCCGGCTGAAACCACGGCGCCTGCCGCAGCGGACAGCGATGCCGATCCGCGCAAAGCCGCTGTTGCCGCCGCTATCGCCCGCGTGAAGGCCAAGAAGGCTGCACAGCAGGCCGACGATACGCCGGTTGAAACCCCGGCGCCTGCCGCAGCGGACAGCGATGCCGATCCGCGCAAAGCCGCTGTTGCCGCCGCTATCGCCCGCGTGAAGGCCAAGAAGGCTGCACAGCAGGCCGACGATACACCGGTTGAAACCCCGGCACCTGCCGCAGCGGACAGCGATGCCGATCCGCGCAAGGCCGCCGTTGCCGCCGCTATCGCCCGTGTGAAGGCTAAAAAAGCCGCTCAGCAACCGGACGTCGCATCGGTTGAAACGCCGGCCCCTGCCGCAGCGGATAGCGATGCCGATCCGCGCAAGGCCGCCGTCGCTGCCGCCATCGCCCGTGTGAAGGCCAAAAAAGCCGCTCAGCAGGCAGAAACGGAAAAACAGTCCTGACCAAAACGCCTCGCGTAGCGCGAGGCGTTTTTACTTCGTCGCATACACAAGATAAAGGGTAGAGAAAAGATCGTGAAGGTGCGGGGTTCCCCACGCGGCGTACGCAACCCTGAGTAAACGGATTGCCAGCCGGCGTGTGAAATTAGTCGATAGAAATCAGGTAGGTATAGTCAACGTCAATCTGACGCAGTTTAGCATCCATTTGCCATTCGTTAATCTCGATAATCTCCATCTCCACGCTGCCCTTCACGTCATGACGCAAACCCGGCATCACATGAGTGCTCAGGTAGGCAAAAAACTGGATGCACTCTTTGGCCGAGCCCTTATGGGTTATTGAGATATATTCCCGCGGCGGCAGCGTAATATTGTCGGTATGATGACCGGACACAATATCCTTACGGTGCTGCGCCTCGACCGCCATCGAATGGATGCCGGAACAAAGCCCCTCATGTTGCAGCCGGGCGGAGTAGATGCTGTAAACCTTGCGGCAGCCGACGTCCAGCCCCTTGAAAAAGTCGTTGAAGATTTCATCTTTCATCGCCATGCAGGAGTCGTGCTCAATCTCTTGTTCTTCAAAATCCAGCTGGCGTGAAAAACCGACCAGCTGCATTTCCGGCAGCGTCAGCCGTTTGACTTCCGGGTAGTAGCCTTTGTCATACTGCGCCTCGAAGCTAAAGCGCGGCATCAGATTTTTTACGTCCCATTTTTCCATGGAACGGTAGCGGTTTGGCGTGGTGCCAAAGCGCTGTTTAAACATGCGGGTAAACGTTTGTTGTGAATCGAAGCCCAGTTCGTCAGAGATATCGATAATTGAGCGGTGGGTAATGCGCAGGGCCACCGCCGCACGGGTCAGGATACGCGAGCGGATATAGGTCGCCAGCTGAATGCCGGTGATGCGCTTGAATTTACGTTGCAGATGCCATTTGGAGTAACCGGAGATGCGTGCCACTTCATCCAGGTTCGGGCGTGTTTCCAGATGTATTTCAACCCACTCGATCAGCTCTTCAATAAAAAATATGTCTTCATTCGTCATTATTATCAATTCACTAACTTAGTAAGACTCGGGATAGTAACCTGTATACATTATATCATGGTTGATATTTTGTGCGAAAAAATGTACCCAAAATAACATGTTAGGATTGTGGGATTAGGTTCTGCGCGATTTTATACTGCGCCCCCGTATTGTCTAGGATTAAGCTAACGCAAAACGTTGCTGAATAAAACCACAGTATGGCATGAATAATGCGAAAAATGGCGGTCAAACGCCCCGTGTCCTGATCATTGCTGCGGCGTTTTTGCGCTGGGAACAGGTTTTAAAATCCACGCTGGAATATCGCGTAAAGCATTCTCCTCCCCGGTGCAACGCCCTCGGCGGCACAGGGCCTCAGCCCTGGATACGGCCGAAAGAAATGAAAAACAATGTGACAGATAATAGTGATAGCGCGCTGTTCAATGTAAACTACGCCGGTTCTGTTCATTCGGCAGGAAGCCGCACGGCCGGATACCGGGCTTTCTGACAACGCCATCGCGTTGAGAGCCCCCATATTTACCCGCGCGCAGGCACCGCCCCACACTCGGCGGCCCTGCGGGATATGAATTTAAGTCGTTGTTTTTACATTAAACTGACGGCAAGTTATTGATAAAGTAATCCTGTCATAATGGCGGGACAAACAGGTGTAGTGACTCTATGAAGTTTAGGCCGGTAAAACAGTCTGCCACCAAAGGCTTACATATCGCCAGTTCCCCTTTTACCCACAATCAGCAGAGTACCAGCCGCATTATGCTCTGGGTGATGCTGGCGTGCATTCCGGGGCTGGGCGCGCAAATCTGGTTCTTCGGCTATGGTTCTCTCGTACAGACGGCGCTGGCAATGGCCACCGCCCTGCTGGCGGAAGGCACCGTGCTGGCATTGCGCAAACAGCCGGTGCGCGCCCGACTGGCCGACAACTCTGCCCTGCTCACCGCCCTGCTGCTCGGCATCAGCCTGCCGCCGCTGGCGCCGTGGTGGATGGCCGTTATCGGCACGCTGTTCGCCATCGTGATCGCCAAGCAGCTGTACGGCGGCCTGGGACAAAACCCGTTCAACCCGGCGATGGTCGGCTACGTGGTACTGTTGATCTCCTTCCCGGTACAGATGACCAGTTGGCTGCCGCCGGAAGCGCTGCGCGCCGAAGGGTTACCGTTTCACGATGTGCTGCTGAGTATTTTCAGCGGCCAGACCAGCCAGGGACTCTCCCTACACCAGCTGCAACTGGGCGTTGACGGCGTCAGCCAGGCCACGCCGCTGGACGGCTTCAAAACCGGCCTGCGCAGCGGCCATTCGGTAGAACAGGTGCTGCAGACGCCGATATTCGGCGGCGCGCTGGCCGGCATCGGCTGGCAGTGGGTGAACCTCGGTTTCCTCGCCGGCGGGCTGTTTATGCTGGGACGCAAGCTGATTCACTGGCAGATTCCGTTCAGCATGCTGGCCGCCATCGCGCTGTGCTCTGCCCTCGCCTGGCAGCTTGACCCGGCGCATCAGGCGTCACCGCTGATCCATCTGTTCTCCGGCGCCACCATGCTCGGCGCGTTCTTTATCGCCACCGATCCGGTCAGCGCCTCCACCACGCCGAAAGGCCGCCTGATCTATGGCGCGCTGATCGGCGTGCTGGTCTGGCTGATCCGCGTTTACGGCGGCTATCCGGACGGCGTGGCCTTCGCGGTACTGCTGGCCAATATCACCGTGCCGCTGATCGATCACTACACGCAGCCGCGTGTTTACGGCCATCGCTAAGGAGCCATCATGCTAAAATCAATGCGCAAGCATGGCACCACGCTGGCCTTGTTCGCCGCAGCCACCACCGGTATGACCGCGGTGGTCAATGCGTTAACCCAGAAAACCATCGCCCATCAGGCGGCGCTGCAGCAAAAAACGCTGCTCGATCAGGTGCTGCCGCCTGAACATTACGATAATGATATGCAGACGGAGTGCTATCTGGTCAGCGATCCGGCGCTGGGTGACACGGCCGCACACCGGCTGTATCTGGCGCGCAAACAGGGCAAACCGGTGGGCGCCGCGCTGGAAACCACTGCGCCGGACGGCTACTCCGGCGCGATAAAACTGCTGGTCGGCGCTGATTTCAGCGGCACCGTCTTCGGCAGCCGGGTGGTTGAACACCATGAAACGCCGGGCCTGGGTGATAAAATCGAGCTGCGCCTCAGCAACTGGATCACCTTCTTCAGCAACCAGAAGATCGAAGGGCCGGATGATAAGCGCTGGGCGGTGAAAAAGGACGGCGGTATGTTTGACCAGTTCACCGGCGCCACCATCACGCCGCGCGCGGTAGTCAACGCCGTGCGCCGTACCGCGCTGTATATGGAGACGCTGCCGACTAAACTTGACCACTTACCTGCCTGTGGAGCAGCCAATGAGTGAAGCAAAAGAGTTAATGATTCAGGGGTTGTGGAAGAACAACTCCGCGCTGGTGCAGCTGCTGGGGCTGTGCCCACTGCTGGCGGTGACCTCCACCGCCACCAACGCCCTCGGCCTCGGGCTGGCGACCACGCTGGTGCTGATGATCACCAACGGCTCCATCTCCGCCCTGCGGCGGCTGGTGCCGAGTGAAGTGCGTATCCCGATCTATGTGATGATTATCGCCGCCGCGGTCAGCATCGTGCAGATGTTGATCAACGCCTATGCCTTCGGCCTGTACCAGTCGCTGGGGATTTTTATTCCGCTGATCGTCACCAACTGCATCGTGGTCGGCCGCGCCGAAGCGGTCGCCGCCAGAAAACCGGTCAACCTGGCGCTGATCGACGGCCTGTTTATCGGCCTGGGCGCCACCGGCGCGATGTTCGTGCTCGGTTCAATGCGTGAGCTGATCGGCAACGGTACACTGTTTGACGGCGCCGATATGCTGCTGGGCAACTGGGCCAAGGTGCTGCGTATTGAAGTGGTGCATTTCGACAGCCCGCTGCTGCTGGCGATGCTGCCGCCGGGCGCCTTTATCGGCCTCGGGCTGATGCTGGCGGCGAAATATGTGATTGATGAGAAGATGAAAGCGCGCAAGGCGCAGGCAATCGCCGACGCGGCGCCGGAGCACGGAGAGCCAGAGAAAGCCTCATGAATAAACAAAAACGCCTGGAAATACTGACCCGGCTGCGTGACAACAACCCGCACCCTACCACCGAGCTGACATTCAGCACGCCGTTTGAGTTGCTGATCGCCGTGCTGCTGTCGGCGCAGGCCACCGACGTCAGCGTCAACAAGGCCACCGCCAAGCTGTATCCGGTAGCCAATACGCCGGCGGCCATGCTGGCGTTGGGCGTGGACGGCGTTAAAGAGTACATCAAGACCATCGGCCTGTTTAACAGCAAGGCGGAGAATGTGATTAAGACCTGCCGCATTCTGCTGGAACAGCACGACGGCGAGGTGCCGGAAGATCGCGCGGCGCTGGAAGCGCTGCCCGGCGTCGGCCGTAAAACCGCCAACGTGGTGCTGAATACCGCCTTCGGCTGGCCGACCATCGCCGTCGATACCCATATTTTCCGCGTCAGCAACCGCACCGGCTTCGCACCGGGCAAAAATGTCGACCAGGTTGAAGAGAAGCTGCTGAAGGTGGTGCCGGCCGCGTTCAAGGTCGACTGCCACCACTGGCTGATTCTGCACGGGCGCTATACCTGCATCGCGCGTAAGCCGCGCTGCGGCTCCTGCCTGATTGAAGACCTGTGCGAATATAAAGAAAAAGTCTACCCAGACGCCTGATCTGCCGCCGGGCGCATACCACGTCCGGCCTCTCCCTATTGACGCCTCTTTTTTATCAAAAATGTGATATTGCGCAGCATTAACCTCGGCAAGATCGTGGATTTCCGCAGAATCTGATATTCCACTTAATTTCAAGCGAAAAATTAGCATAAAATTGCGGCCTGTATCACGATTCAGATTAAACAATGCATTCACAACTTGGCTACAAGTTTTGCGAGATTTCTATAATTCCGCAAAACAAGCGATATGCATGACATTGCAACAGATTATCACCCACACCCATTGATATGGTCTAAAAAAAATCCAAATAGCAGAACATATCACTAGATGCGGCCTGGATATCTTTTAAACAAAACAAAAGCTCGGCAAATCAAAAAAACTCAAACGTTAATTCTGCATAACATTTGCAACATAGTTGTTTCCCTGCCTCGTCGTTATATGTAACCGAATATGACAAAGAGCTTGCCAGGTTGACAAAGATAGTGAACATTAACCGCCGTCATCCCATCTTATAACAACGCAGAAGGATGCTTTCGGCATCACCTTTTGTATTTTCCTGTCACTTATGACGGGTTGTGAAAAATCGAGGTACTTGTGTCAACAGCAAACAACAAACACCCGGAAGACATCAGCCTTAATGCTTTTAAGCAGCCGAAAGCATTCTACCTGATCTTCTCTATCGAACTCTGGGAACGCTTCGGCTACTACGGCCTGCAGGGCATCATGGCGGTGTATCTGGTCAAGATGCTCGGCCTGAGCGAAGCCGACTCCATCACCCTGTTCTCCTCGTTCAGCGCCCTGGTCTATGGCTTTGTCGCCATCGGCGGCTGGCTGGGGGATAAAGTGCTCGGCACCAAACGCGTCATCGTGCTGGGAGCGCTGGTGCTGGCGGCCGGTTATGCCATGGTGGCCTACTCCGGCCACGATATTTTCTGGGTTTACCTCGGTATGGCGGCCATCGCCGTCGGCAGCGGCCTGTTCAAGGCCAACCCGTCCTCGCTGCTGTCCACCTGCTATGAGAAAGATGACCCGCGCCTGGACGGCGCCTTCACCATGTATTACATGTCGGTGAACATCGGTTCCTTTATGTCGATGCTGGCTACCCCGTGGCTGGCGGCCAAATATGGCTGGAGCGTCGCCTTCTCCCTGAGCGTGGTCGGTATGCTGATCACTCTGGTCAACTTTATGATGTGCAAGAAGTGGGTGAAGCAGCACGGCTCCAAGCCGGACTTCAAGCCGCTGCACCTGCCGAAGCTGCTGATGGTGCTGGTAGGCATCGTGGCGCTGATCGCCATCTCCACCTGGCTGCTGCACAACCAGACGATCGCCCGCTGGGCGCTGGCGATTATCTCTGCCGGCATCGTGCTGGTGTTCGCCAAAGAGACCTTCACCATGCAGGGCGCCGCGCGCCGCAAGATGATCGTCGCCTTCCTGCTGATGCTGGAAGCGGTGGTGTTCTTCGTGCTGTATGCCCAGATGCCGACCTCGCTGAACTTCTTTGCGATCCATAACGTGGAGCACAGCATTCTGAGCATTCCTTTTGAACCGGAACAGTATCAGGCGCTGAACCCATTCTGGATCATGGTGGCCAGCCCGATTCTGGCGGCCCTGTACAATAAAATGGGCGACCGCCTGCCGATGCCGCACAAATTCGCCTTCGGCATGATCCTGTGTTCCGGCGCTTTCCTGGTGCTGCCTTGGGGCGCCAGCTTCGCTAACGACGCCGGTATCGTATCCGTTAACTGGCTGATTCTGAGCTACGCGCTGCAGAGCATCGGCGAGCTGATGATTTCCGGCCTGGGTCTGGCGATGGTGGCGCAGCTGGTGCCACAGCGTCTGATGGGCTTTATCATGGGCTCCTGGTTCCTGACCACCGCCGCCGCCGCGCTGATCGCCGGTAAAGTGGCCGGTCTGACCGCAACGCCGGCCGGCGAGCTTAACGACGCTCACGCTTCACTGGCGGTTTACAGCCACGTCTTCCTGCAGATCGGCATCGCGACCGGGGTGATCGCCATCCTGATGATGCTGACCGCGCCGAAGCTGCACCGCATGACGCTGGACAACCCCGAGGACGCCACGCAGAAAGCGCCGGCGACCTCCGCCAGCCACTGATTGCTTCTGACGCACAAAAAAGCCGGTCAACTGACCGGCTTTTTTGTGCTGTCGTTTACCCTACCGCCTAGCCTGCGCCGTTCAGGCTGTGCCAGAGGAACTCGCTGACCAGCGCGGCGTTAAACGCCGACTGTTGCTTATCCGCCGCGGCGCTGTGGCCGCCGGCGGTATTTTCATAAAAGTACGCCTGCTGATAGCCCATCTGCTGCATACGCGCCGCCATTTTACGCGCATGGGCCGGATTGACCCGGTCGTCGCTGGTGGCGGTCAGGAACAGCACCGGTGGATAGGCAACGGCCGCCTTCAGGTTATGGTACGGCGAGAAGGTGCGGATATATTCCCACTCCTGCGCCTTATCCGGGTCGCCGTATTCGGCAATCCACGACGCACCGGCCGATAGCTTGGTGTAGCGCCGCATATCCAGCAGCGGCACCTCACAGACGATACAACCGAACAGCTGCGGATAGTGCGTCAGCATATTGCCGACCAGCAGGCCGCCGTTACTGCCGCCGCGCGCCGCCAGCCTGCGTGACGATGTCACTTTTCTGTCCATCAAATCCTGCGCCACGGCGGCAAAATCCTCATAGGCGCGATGGCGGTTCTGCTTCAGCGCCGCCCGGTGCCAGGCCGGGCCGTACTCGCCGCCGCCGCGAATATTGGCGATAACATACACGCCGCCCCGCTCCAGCCAGGTCGGCGCGCGCGCCCCCAGATAGCTCGGCAACAGGGAAACGTCGAAGCCGCCGTAACCATACAGCAGCGTCGGGTTATCGCCGTCCAGCCGCAGCCCTTTACGCGCCACCTGGAAATACGGCACTCGCGTGCCGTCTTGCGACGTCGCAAAGTGCTGGCTGACCTGATACTTATCGGCGGCAAAGTCCTGCGGCGCCTGCTTCAGCAGTTCAGGTTCGTCCTCATCGTCCAGACTGCCCAGATACAGCGACGTCGGCTGCAGGAATCCGCTGACCGTCAGGAAATAATCATTGGTCTTATTGTCAATGCCGCCGGCGGCGACGGTGCTCAATTCGACCGGTACGCCCAGCGGCCGGGAGTGCCAGCTGTCGCCCTGCGGCGTCAGCACCTCCAGGCGGTTGGCCACATCCTGCATAATGCCGACGATCAGGTGGTCGCGCGTCGTACTATAGTCGCTCAGCGCCTGGTTGGCGCTGGGGGTAAACAGGACTTCCAGCTTCCGCCTGCCGGCCAGATAGTCGTCGAATTTGGCTGCCAGCAGCGCGCCGGCCGGATAAGTCCGCCCCTCCAGTTGCCAGTCGCTTCTCGGTTTAATCAGCAGCCAGTCGCGGTGGCTGTTGATCTCCGCATCAGACGGCACCTCAATACGCTGCTGTTCGCCGTTGGCATGTAGCAAGAAGGTTTCCTGCCGATAGAAGTCGATCATGCGCACGATATAGTCGCGCTCAAAACCGGGCGTATCGTCGTGATACGCATAGGCGCGCATATCCTCCGGCTGCGCCTGATACAACGTTTCCGCACTGTCCAGCGACGTACCCCGCCGCCAGCGCTTCACCGTACGCGGGTAGCCGGACTGGGTCAGTGAGCCGCTGCCGAAATCGGTGGCGACGAACAGTTCGTCGGCGCTGGCCCAGGACACCACGCTTTTCGCCGCCGGCAGGCGGAACCCCTGCTCGACAAAGCGTTTGTTGTGTAAATCAAACTCGCGCACTTCCACCGCATCGCCGCCGTCCGGCGACAGATTAATCAGGCAATAGCGATGTTCTGGCTCCAGCGACTGCGAACCGTGATACACCCATTCTTTCCCTTCCGCTTTGCCCAGCGCATCGATATCCAGCACCGTTTCCCAGACTGGCTGCGGCTTGCGGTACTCGTCCAGCGTGGCGCGCCGCAGCAGGCCGCGCGGATTTTTCTGGTCCTGCCAGAAGTTGTAGTAATAGTCGCCAAATTTGGTGACCCAGGGGATCTGCGTCTCTTTATTCAGAATATCCAGCACCTGTTTTTCCAACTGCGGAAAGGCGCTGCCCTGCGCAAACTGCTGCAGCGTGCGCTGATTCTGCTGTTTGACCCAGTTGAGCGCTTCGCTCCCCTGCAAGGGTTCCAGCCACAGCTGATCGTCCGCGGGCGGCTGTGCGCCCGCCATGGCAAGGCGGATACTGTTAGGCAGTGAAGTCATGGCGATAACGGCTCCTGCGGTTTGTGCACCGAGTTTAAGAAATTGACGTCGATTAGCGAACGGCACCATCAAGCTCCTTTTGCTGTGCGGCATAACCGGCACGGTTAAACAATCAAATGAGAGTGATTATCAACAAACTACCCATTCACTGCCATGCTGTCAAAACGCGGCGAACGGGTTAAGTACGCGGGTAATGGATCAGATCGTGAATATGCACCGCCTGCGCACTGCTATTGCGGTAGGCATGGGGACGGTCGGCCTGAAAGCGCATCGCCTCGCCGGCCGCCAGACGGTGCCAGCGATCGTCGATCGCCAGCTCCAGCTCGCCGCTCAGCACCACCACATGTTCGATCACCCCCGGCTCGTGGGGCGTCGATTCGCTGAAGGCGCCGGGCGCCAGCTCGATGGCGAACATATCAAAGCCCAGTTGCGCGTCAAACGGGAACAGCGGCGTCACACGCATGGCGGCGTTCTCCTGCATAAAGGCCGGCAGCGCTCCCTGACGGTGCAGCGTCGGCGTAGGCGGCGATGACGGCGCCAGAAAAGCGGAAAACGCCACGTTAAAACCGGTGGCGATTTTCCACAGCGTTGCTACCGTCGGGCTGGACTCCTCACGCTCAATTTGTCCCAGCATTGCCTTGCTGACGCCGGTTTGATCGGCAGCCTGGCTCAGGCTCCAACCGCGCTGATGACGCAGTGCTTTCAGGGTTTGCGCCAGATGGCCGCTCATTGGTTGCATCATTTCTCCTCGCATTGCTGGGCCGATTATAGCGCCTTGTGCGCTATAACGCACAGTGCTATGCTCGGCGCAATCGTGCGCTATAACGCACAAGCACCAGGGGATAGGATGAAACGGGCAAGCGGCATATTCCTGCCGGCATTGATCGCCGGCTTTGTCGCCGTACTGGTAGGCTATACCAGTTCGGCGGCGATTATCTTTCAGGCGGCCGCGGCGGCCGGCGCCAGCGCGCAGCAAATCGGCGGCTGGCTGAGTATGCTCGGGCTGGCGATGGGCGTCAGTTCACTAGGGCTGTCATGGTATTACCGCACGCCGATTCTCACCGCCTGGTCAACCCCCGGCGCGGCGCTGCTGGTGACCAGCCTGCCCGGCACCTCGCTGCCGGAAGCCATCGGCGTGTTTATCTTCGCCTCCGGGCTGATTCTGTTGTGTGGCGTCACCGGACTGTTCGCCCGGCTGATGCATATTATTCCGCCGCCGATCTGCGCCGCGATGCTGGCGGGCATTCTGCTGCGCTTCGGGCTGGACGCCTTCGGCGCGCTGCAGAGCAACCTGCCGCTGGCCGGCGCCATGTGTCTGACCTATCTGCTGGCGCGCCGTCTGCTGCCGCGTTACGCCATTGTGCTGACGCTGCTGGCCGGGCTGGCGGTCGCCGCGCTGCAGGGCACGATCGCGCCGATACCGTTACACGGCGCCATCGCACCGCCCGAGTTTATCGCGCCGCAATTCAGTCTCTCTACACTGCTAGGGATCGGCGTTCCGTTCTTTATCGTCACCATGGCGTCGCAGAATGCGCCGGGGATTGCCACGCTCAGCGCCGCCGGCTATCAGGTTCCCACCTCGCCGCTGATTAGCTGGACCGCGCTTACCGCGTTGCTGCTGGCGCCGTTCGGCGGCTTTTCCGTCTGCATCGCCGCAATTACCGCCGCCATCTGTATGGGGCCGGACGCGCATCCGGATCCGAAACGACGCTATCTGGCCGCAATGGCGGCCGGCGGCTTTTACCTGCTGGCCGGGCTATTCGGCGGCGCTATCGGTCTGCTGCTCAGCGCGCTGCCTGTAGCGCTGATCCACACTATCGCCGGGCTGGCGCTGCTGGGCGCCATTGGCGGCAGTCTGCAGCGTGCTCTGCACGATGAACGGCAGCGCGACGCTGCGCTGATTACTTTTCTTATCACCGCCTCCGGCATTACGCTGTTTGGCGTCGGCGCGGCGTTCTGGGGGCTGGTTGGCGGCGTATTCGCCCATCTGCTGCTGGCGTGGCCGGCACGGGCAATGCGCTGAAGACGGGTCGCATCCGGGCGGATATTCTGGTTAACTGAGATCCAGCGCGTTGGCCGACTCTGCTTGTACAACGCTCACTCCATGAATAAGTGACGGGGTAACGAATCTATGTCTGAACATGCCGCACAGCTACGCCAGAAACTGATCCGCAATTACCATCAGATCGCCAAACGCCACGACAGCCGTCCGCCGCTGTACGACAGCCTGTCAGCACGGCTGGGTACCGGCACCGCCGCCAGCAAGCTCGGTGCCTCCATCGATACCGTCGCCCCCGGCAAACGCTCCTGCCCTTATCATTTCCACTACGGGCAGGAAGAGATGTTTATCATTCTGGAAGGCTGTGGCACCCTGCGCGTGGCCGGCGAAATGCTGCCGGTCAGCGCCGGCGATACCATTTTTATCCCGCCGGGGCCGGACTATCCTCACCAGCTCATCAATAGCTCCGACGCGCCGCTGACCTATCTTTCCATCAGTACCCGCGAACAGCCGGAGCTGGTGGAGTACCCGGATTCCGGCAAGTATCAGGCCATGGCGTTTACCGGCGATTATCAGGCGCGCTATCTGCAGCGACCTTCAGCATCGCTCGATTACTGGCAGGATGAACCCTGAGTCGTCCGGTGGCGACAGCCCCAGCGCGGTCGCCGCCAGTTCAGCCACGCGGAAATCGATATCCGCCGTATCGCCGTCCTCCATAAACCAGGCGGCGGACAGCCCGGTCCAGGCCAGGATCCACTGCAGCAGACGTCGCCTCTCAAAGCCGGCCAACGTGCATACCTGCTCAACGCGCCGCTGAAAGCGCTGCGGATCGGTGGCGATGCCGTAATTGGGATTGCAGAAGATATTGGCGTAATCAAAACCGCGTTCGCCATACAGGCGCTTGGGATCGATGGCCAGCCAGCCGCGTTCGCCGAAATCCAGCACGTTGCCATGGTGGATATCGCCATGCAACACGCACTGCTCGCGCGGGCTACCCAGCAGTTCCGCCGCCACGCTGGCGCTCAGCCGCAGCATGCCGCCGTGCGCCTGCGCCGCCGGCCACAGCGAACCAAACCACTGGTCCAGCGCTATCAGCGTCGGCAGCGGCTGCGCGCGCGGTTTGTGCAGTCGGGCGACCACCTGACACAGGATTGCCGTTGCCCGCTCGTCATCACCGGTACGCACCAGCTGGGTCAGCGACTGCGCCCCCTGCGCGCGCTCCAGCAACAGCGCGTCGCCGTGACAGGCCAGCACCTGCGCCGCGCCGTCGCCCTGCCACCAGCACATCAGCCGTGCACCGAATTTTTCCTCCGGCTCACGGGCAATTTTCAACATCGCCGGCGCCCCCTGGTGGCGCACCGGCATCAATAGGCTACTATGGGTTTCAAATGCCTTACCGTCCGGCGTCAGCGCCCAGCGCTGCAGGTAGGGAGTAAAAGCCTGATTCATCGCCCTCTCGCATCTTGATAGCTGAAAGTGCGGGCGCACGTTATGCCGCCCTGTCAGCCCAGTGTATCGATTTTATTGCCTTCGCCTTAAGGGGAAATTACGTATGTCTGGACTAAAACGCATTAATTACCCATTTTTAACCGCGCCCGGTGGCCCGTATGTGCATGCGGTGCGCCATGGCGATCTGTTGTACGTTTCCGGGCTGACGGCATTCGGCGGCGAGGCGCAGGGAGAGACGGCCGCACGGCAAACGCAGGCCGTTTTGCAACAGCTGGACGCCATTGCCCGTTATGAGGGCGGCAGCCTGGCAACGCTGATTAAACTGACGGTGTTTCTGACCGATATCGCCGACCTGCCGTCGGTGCGTCCGGTGCTGGCAGAGGCATTGGCAGATGCGCTGCCGGCCTGCTCCCTGCTGGCCGTCAGCGCGCTGTTTTCTGCAGATGTGAACGTTGAGATCGAAGCCGTTATCGCGCTGTAAGCGGCGTCACAGCGCCCCTTCGTCTACCACGCAGGGGCCAACGGTGATCCAGGCGCGGGCGATTTTCCCCTGGGTAATCTCATAAATCACCAGCACGTCCATACTGCCGCGTCCGTTGGGAAAATTACGCGTCACCCGCAGTTGATCGACCACTTTATTGGCAACCACAATACGCTTTACGCGCTCGGCAAACAGGCTCGGCTCGCGAAAGCGCGCGATATGGTACTCGCGAAGTTCCGCCTTGCCGCTGGCCAGCAGTTTGTCGGGATGTTGATAGTACTGCGCATCCTCGGCCCAACAGGCGAGAAAAGCGTCGATATCCCGCGCGTTGTGAGCCTCAAGCTGCTGTTGCACCAACTCTTCCGGTCGTAACGTTCGATGGTTCATCACATTCTCCTCGCGGTGGTTACAGTGCGGCTATCTCCGTCACCCGATGCTGAAAAACATAGGGGTCTGAAATCAAACCATATGCCTCATCATCCGGATAAGTGACCGCCTGTTGATAATGCTCGCCGGCAAATTGCCTGATGGCCTCCAGCGACTCCCAATACGTAGCCAGAAAAAAGTGCACGTAGTCGCCCTGCAGTTCCTGCCGGACAAAAGCGCCACAGTTTCCAGCCGTTGCCTTAGCATGCTGCACGCCTGTGACAGCCAGATGATCGGCAAAACCCTGCCGATGTTGTTGCGGCACGCAGCCGTGCCAGGTACGAACGATCATACCGCCCTCCAGGGTGAATAAAAAATCACATTATCAGAATAAACAAGCGACCGGGTAGTAAAAGCATCTTCCCGGCATGCCGATCTGCCCCTCTCTGCCGCCATCACTCAGAAAAAACTCAGATTAACCGGTTCGGTAATCATCAAATCTCTGCTAATTTATTTCTAATAAAAATCCCAGACAGGAAAATCATGCAGAAAAAACCAGTGCTCGACGAAGCCAGACAGTTGAAACGCCTGAACGCGGCAACGCGGCGGCAGTCCCACGTCTATAAATGGTTTGCGCTGATCGCCGCATTGGATACCCTGCTGGTGTACTGTTATGACCAGGATATGCGTAATATGGTGTTTTCCGGCGCGGTGGCGCTGGTGTGCGGCTATCTGTGGATCCGCGATCGCAACAAGGCGCGCGCCTACCGCCGCGAGTTTGACCGTAAATTCGGCGTCCGGGACGATGTCTGACCCCAGACAGCGATCGTCCGCACCGCGCTATTAGCGAAACTCATCAGCCTTCGGCCATCATGAATAACAATGTTATCAACCTGTTATAAATTGACAGCCCGATCGGGAGTATTCATCATCATCCCCTATTATCCCGTTATGAGAACGCCATCATGCCGCTGTACTATCCCCCGACATACCGCCCGAGTGCGCCGATGTTTGCCGGCGGCCTGATCGATACATTGCAGAAGCAGCCGCTCGTCTGACCGGGGCGCTGTCCTGTCAGATGAGCTGGCAGCACGACGCGCAACGCCCATTCGCTGCTTTTTCATCTGGCCTCTCTCACGGTCACTCAGAAGGAATTTTTATGGCCTCTTTTTCCGGTATTTGGGTAGCGTTAGTCACCCCGTTTAATCAACACAACGTCGATTTTCCCGCGCTAAAACGTCTGGCGCAGCATCTGCTGGCCACCGGCGTCGACGGGTTGGTGGTGTGCGGCACCACCGGCGAAGCCGCCGCGCTCGATAAAGAGGAGCAACTGGCGGTGCTGGACGCGGTGCTGGAAGTGGCGCCGGCGCACCAGGTCGTCATGGGGCTGGCCGGCAACAATCTGACCGCCACCCTGCAGATGCAGCAGGCGATTACACAGCGCGACATTGCCGGCGTGCTGGTTCCCGCACCTTATTACATCCGTCCGTCGCAGTCCGGGCTGGTTGAGTACTTCACCACGCTGGCCGACGCGTCGCACGTGCCGGTGATCCTGTACAACGTGCCTTATCGCACCGGCGTCACCCTTGAGCTGGACACGCTGCGTCAGATTGCCCGCCACCCGCAGGTGAAAGCCATCAAAGAGTGCGGCGGCAATCCGGACGTCACCATGGCGCTGATCGACGACGGCGAGATTGACGTGCTGACCGGCGAGGACAACCTGATTCTCTCCACGCTGTGCCTCGGCGGCACCGGGGCGATCTCCGCGTCGGCACATCTGTACCCGGAGCGCTTTGTGCAGCTGGTGCAACAGGTCGCCGACGGCGATCTGCCCGCCGCGCGCGCCAACTTCTACGCACTGCTGCCGATGATCCGTCAGATGTTCAGCTTCGCCAATCCGGCGCCGGTGAAAGCCGCGCTGGCGCAGCAGGGACTGCTGCGCAACGAGCTGCGCGCGCCGATGCAAACCGCGCCGCTGGCGCTGCAGCAGCAAATTGCCGCCACGCTGGCGCAACTGCAGCCGCAGGATGAAGCCGTCAGTGAAATTTGTTAGCTGAAGCGCGGCAATTTCATCGCGGCGGCGCTAGGATAGAGGGTTAGGCACGCACGCCTTTTATCCTTATCAAGGAGTCAAACGATGAAACTGTTCTATAAAGCCGGCGCCTGTTCCCTGTCTCCGCATATCGTGCTGCGCGAGGCGGGGCTGGACTTCACCGCGGAAAAAGTCGATCTGGTCAGCAAAACCACCGAGAGCGGCGCCGATTATCTGGCGATTAACCCTAAAGGACAGGTTCCGGCACTGCTGCTGGATGACGGCAGTCTGCTGACCGAAGGCGTGGCAATAGTGCAGTATCTGGCGGATCGGGTGCCCGATCGTCAACTGATTCCGCCGGCGGGCACGCTGTCGCACTACCATGCGATCGAGTGGCTGAACTTTGTCGCTACGGAGCTGCACAAGGGCTTTACCCCGCTGTTCAACCCTAAAACGCCGGAAGCGTATCTGGCGATGGCGCGCGCCAAGCTGGAGCAGCATTTCCACTATCTCGACGACGTGCTGGCGCAGCAACACTACCTGCTGGGCAGCCGCTTCTGCGTGGCGGACGCCTACCTGTTTACCGTGCTGCGCTGGGCGGTAGCGCTGCAGTTCGATCTGCAGCCCTATCCGCACCTGACCGGCTATATGAAGCGCGTGGCGGCACGCCCGGCGGTCGCCGCAGCGCTGAATGCCGAAGGCTTGCAGTAAGTGTTTGTCTTCCCCGCCGCAACGGCGGGGAAAGAATTATGCCCCGAGCTTCACCGCCGCAAAATGGCAGCGCGGGTTGACGATATAATCCTGCGCGGCAACCACCTGCAGTTCATATTCGCCCATCTCCTTGGTGGTCAGCATCACTTCATACACCGCCGCCGTCACGTGCTCCAGCGCCTGGTCCAGCGCCTTGCCCTGCAGCAGATCCACCAGCAGCAGGCCGCTGGTCAAATCGCCCACGCCCACCGGCTGACGGCTGCCGAAGTCCACCAGCGGACGGCTGATATGCCAGGCTTCCTCCGCCGTCACCAGCAGCATCTCAAACGCGTCGTGGCGATACCCGGCGCGGCTCAGGTGTTTCACTAGCACCACTTTCGGCCCGCGCGCAATCAACGCGCGCGCGGCGTCAACCGCCTGATCGACGGAGGCGATCTCACGCTGGCTGAGCTGTTCCAGTTCCAACACGTTCGGCGCCACCATATCGCTGCACGGCAACGCCTGCTGACACAGAAACTCCGCCACGCCCGGCGCCACGATGCAGCCCTTTTCCGGGTGACCCATCACCGGATCGCAAAAATACCAGACGTCGGGATTCGCCTGTTTCACCTGGCGCACGATATCCAGAATATGGCTGCCCTGTTCGGGAGAACCGATATAGCCGCTCAGCACCGCGTCGCAGCGCTGCAGCTGGTCGATATCCGCGATGCCCTGGGCGATCTCGCTCAGGTGGCTGGCGGGCATCACGCAGCCGGTCCAGCGGCCGTACTGCGTATGGTTGGAAAACTGCACGGTATTCAGCGGCCAGACGTTGACGCCCATGCGGCGCATGGGGAACTCCGCGGCGCTGTTGCCGGCATGACCGAACACCACGTGTGATTGAATGGAAAGAATGTTTTTCATTGGTACAACCAAACCTTGCCATGCCGCATGCATCAAGCCCACGGCAGAATAAATAAAACGACGTGACCAGCACGCCAGCAGCTGCGTTAAAAATAGAAGATATTGGTGCAGAATATATTTGGCAGCGGACCATTGTAATCAAAGCTCGACGGCAAAAAAAGCACGGTTCCGACAAGCCGCTGAGATTTTAGCCGAG
The DNA here is from genome assembly GCF_014298095.1 of Serratia sp. JUb9. Taxonomy (NCBI): domain Bacteria; kingdom Pseudomonadati; phylum Pseudomonadota; class Gammaproteobacteria; order Enterobacterales; family Yersiniaceae; genus Serratia; species Serratia sp. JUb9. Next base: position 2,745,679 of record NZ_CP060416.1, read on the forward strand.
TACGGCGGATGATGTTAGCTATCCCCCAGCACTTCCCCATCACCACCGGGCAAAAAATAAGGTTTTAATCCGAATTTTTCCGTAACTGGCTGAAACACGTTGCATTTGACTAAATTTCAACTATACCTTGAAATTCAGTTATTCCGTATTTACTTACACAGCCAGAGAGAATTATGAGCATTCTTACCTTACAGCAAGACGTGGCGCTACTCTATTACGCCGCTTTAGGAAAACACGCAGACGAAAGTGCACTGTTCTATTTTGCCAAACAGCTGAGTAACGGCCACTATAACACCAGCCAGTTGGTCAGCGCGCTGATCAACTCCGCGGATGGCGCCAAACGCTACGACGGCCTGAGCACCGAGCGAAAAGTGCAGTATATTTATCAGAACATCACCGGTGCCCAGCCCGACAGCGCCACATTGGACAGCCTGGTAAAGCAACAACTTGCCGGCAAAACGTTAGGCACCCTGACCAACCAGATTATCGACAGCGTCAAAAGCGCCGACGGTGAACACACGCACCAGCAGCATATTCAGGAAGTCGTCAATAGCACCCTGTATCCTTCATCGCTGGTTGAGGACGGCCAAATCGCCGCCGCGTCCGACGTCCAGGGGATCTACTACCTGCTGGGCAGCATGACCAATGCCAGGGCCGTCAACTACTGGGGTAACCAGCTTGCGTCCGGTCAAAAAAGTGCGGTAGAGATTGCCAACCTCTTTGTCGAGGAAAGAAGTTATATCAATCAACTGAGTAATGAGGCCTTCGTTAAGACCCTGTATGCCAATGCGTTCGGCACGGCGATCAGCGATGGCGATCTGCAAAAATACTTGGGCGGGCTTGACGACGGAACGCAAACTCACGGTGACGTCATCATGCAGATGATGGCCGACATTCGTAACGATACCGGCCATGACACCGCCAAAGAAAATTTTGCCGCAGCCACTCATGTTTACGCGCCGGGTGAAATGCCCGACGCCAAATACGTCGAAACCGTAATGAGCCTGTACGTGGCCGTTGCCGGTTCGGGCACCAATGCCACCGCACTTGATACCTTCAGCCGTCTGCTTGCCAGCGGTACCTCAAATCAGGATCTGCTAAAAACCCTCGCCAATTCGCAGCAGTTCAGCGGCGCCGGCGATTACCAGAAAATCTATTCGACACTCTACGGCAGCGAGATGTCCAGCAGCGTTTCCCAGGCGTTAATGCTCAAGACCGGGAATGATAAAATCGCCGCCAGCTCATTAATTATCGATGCATTTCGTAACGGCGAGTATCCGCTGGGAGGAACGCATTGGTCAATAGATCAACAGCTGAGTGATTTTAACCAGCAACTAGCCGATATTTTTGGCTACCAGAAGAGTTTCAACGGCACCTTTACCCTGTCAGACGACGGCAAACTGATGGCGGAAACCAACAGCTACGGCAACCATGCCCTTAGCAATATCGAATTGGTTGCGCTCTCTGGGATGACCTCCTTGTCGATCAATGCTGACAAGGATCTCGCGATTACGCTTGATAAGGCGTTGAAAAATGTCACACACGTAGTGCTTACCGGTAAGTATGCCGCCAGCGAAGCGGTGAGCAAATCATTCGGGGGGCGTTATGTCGAACTACACCTGGATGATGCCGCCCTCGCTCATGCCGATGCCTCAAACACACTGTCTTACGCTAAGGTGTTGGTACAGAACGGTACCGACCTGACTCAGGCCAACATCAAACTGTCGACGAACAGCTTGCTCTGGCAAGGCAATAGCGTCGACGGCGGTGCCAACCACGTGAGCAAGACCTTTATCGCTAAAGGCGGAAGCGACTCGAGTATATCAGCAAACTTTATCACCAAATCCGTTTATCTGACCACCGATGAAAACGGTGAGCTGCACGGCCAAATAGTCAGCAATCTCGACCAGTACCAGCGCTTCTCCACCATCGATCTGACCCACTACGTCGGCACCGGTGAAATTTACCTAGATGGTAAACTGGTCGCGACCGAAGGGCGTAACGTCTTTGATTTTGGTCTGTTTGAGAAAAACGCGACGATCTTTCATCCTGACTACGCGAATACCGCCTCGCTGGAGCAGGATCCAAACACAAACACAGATCACTGGTCCGGCTTCATTTACGACGGCGGCGGTATGCTTTCAGCCTATTCCGGCGATTTGACGCTGCTTAACGTCCGCAATCATTTTTATATTGATGGCGAATTGACAAAAGACAGCCACGTCTCTATCCATACCTCGGCCCGCCCCGACGATACCTCATTTTCACTGAACTTCACGGAAAAAGCCAGCCTGATCCCTGTGTTCGATATGGGGAGCTTCAGCTTTAACTCCGATCATTTGCAAACGCTGTCAGTCAATATGGGAGGTAACGAGACAACGGCGCAAACCCGTACCCTGAAGCTGGATAGCGGCGACAACTCTATCTCCGAATTGATGCTGTCAGGCTGGACAACGTCCCTGCTCAAACCGCTGTACCTCAACCTGACGGTAGGCGCCGGCTTTAGCGATAACCTGCAAACCATCACGGGAAGTGATTATTATGACCGTGATTATTTTAGCAATGTGAGACTGAATCTTAATATGGAAATGGGCGGCACCGGCGGCGGCAGTTTCTATACCACCCTGAACGGACTGGCTAACAAAGAGCAGTTCGCCGGTATCATTGACGAGCTTGCCGGTCATCAGTTATCGGTGAAAAACACCGGTCTGACCATTATGGACGCACATGTTCAGGGCAATACGACCATCAGTTCCGCCAAAAATCTGAGCTTTGAGCACAGCAGTATTGACAATCTGGTCACCTTTACGGGTCCTATTTCCACCAATATCAAGGTAGGCGATAGCGCTAATCCATGGCTCTTCTCTTCCACCGGCGACAAAACGGCCACACTGTACGGCAGCGCCACCACCGACAGCGAACTGAAGGCGGTATTCAGCGACCTCAACGCCAGCAATAACGCACAAGACCTGTTTGCGCAGGTGTTGGATAAAATGTCTAACGGCGCCAGCAAGAGTAATCTTGCGGAAGTCAGCATGGTGAAATTGGACAAGGCGGTGTATGTGATTGTCGATAACAACCACAACCAAAGCTTCGATGCCGATGATATTGTTTTCTCGCTCGGCGATCGTGACCCGTACCTGAGCGCAGTAAGCCTGCACTATCAGGCGCCAACGATCGAGGCCAACGGCGTCGCAACCGCCAGCCACACCGGCGAAGTCATCGCTGCCTGATTGCCAATTCTGCCGTTTGACCCAGGCGGCAGAAATGGTCGTAAAAAATGGCCCGCAGAGGGTTGCTCTGCGGGCCATTTTATTGCTTATACCGTTGCTGTCGTTACTGCCATTCAACCAGGCAGTAATGTTTTTTACCACGACGCAGCAGCGTATAGCGGCCGAACAGGCGGTCGTCGTCGCTGAAAACGTATTCCGCGTTGGACTGCTTCTCGCCGTTCACGCTTACCGCATTGGAGCCGATCATGGTGCGCGCCTGGCCGCGTGACGGCACCAGCTCGGCGTTAACCAGCGCCTGCTGCAGATCGGCGTCTTTATCCAGCTTGACCGACGGCATACCGTCCTGCGCCAGCTGCGCGAAATCGGCTTCGGTCATCTCATGCAGCGCGCCGGAGAACAGGCTCTGGGTAATACGCTGCGCCGCCGCCAGCCCCTCTTCGCCGTGCACCATACGGGTCACTTCTTCCGCCAGCACGTACTGGGCGCGCGGCGCTTTGCCGCTGTTGCGGTCCTCTTCTTCCAGCGCGTTGATATCTTCCAGGCTGATAAAGGTGAAGAACTTCAGGAAGCGGTACACGTCCGCATCCGCAGTGTTGATCCAGAACTGGTAGAACTTGTACGGGCTGGTTTTTTCCGGCGCCAGCCATACCGCGCCGCCTTCGGTTTTGCCGAATTTGGTGCCGTCCGCCTTGGTGATCAGCGGCACGGTCAGACCGAACGCCTGCTGTTGATGCATACGGCGGGTCAGGTCGATGCCGGAGGTGATGTTGCCCCACTGGTCGGAACCGCCGATCTGCAGTACCACCTGATGACGACGGTGCAGCTCGGCAAAGTCGTAACCCTGCAGCAGATTGTAGGAGAACTCGGTAAAGGAGATGCCGACATCGTCACGGTTCAGGCGCTGCTTCACCGCTTCTTTATTGATCATCTGGTTAACGGAGAAGTGCTTGCCGATGTCACGCAGGAAGGTCAGCACGTTCATATCGCCGAACCAATCGTAGTTGTTGGCAGCGATGGCGCTATTGTCGCCGCAGTCGAAATCGAGGAACGGCGACACCTGTTTGCGGATCTTCTCCACCCACTCGTTAACGGTATCCGTGGTGTTCAGCTTGCGTTCCGCCGCCTTGAAGCTCGGATCGCCGATCAGACCGGTCGCCCCGCCCACCAGCGCCACCGGTTTGTGGCCGGCGAGCTGAAAACGCTTCAGGCACAGCAGCGGCACCAGATGGCCCAAATGCAAGCTGTCAGCGGTCGGATCGAAGCCGCAATACAGCGCAATTGGCCCTTGCGCCAGTCGCTCTGCTAACGCTTCCTCGTCCGTCACCTGGGCCACTAGGCCCCGCTCTTGCAATTGTTGAATCAGGTTGATGCTAGCCATCAAGTTCTCCATGTATAAACGAATGCACCTTTGCCGGTACACGGCCTTCCGCCCAGTGGCGAAATAATAAAATCGGAATGAAGCGCATAGAATAAAGCGCCGGCCTCAACTCTGCCAGCGCTTAACGGTATTTTCTGCGCGTCAGGGCGCCAGTCGGTCAATTTTCCAGTCATTCCCGTCGCGCTGGTACAGGAAACGGTCATGTAAACGGTGTTCGCCGCCCTGCCAGAACTCAACGGAGTCGAATCTGACGCGGAAACCGCCCCAGAAACTAGGCAGCGGCACCTCGCCGGACTGGAATTTCTGCTTCAGCTCGAGGAACTTGCTCTCCAGCACGCCACGCGCCGAGATGCGCGTTGACTGCTGCGACACCCAGGCGCCGATCTGGCTGTCTTTTGGCCGGCTGCTGAAGTATTTCATGACTTCCAGCGTCGACAGGCGCTCCGCCGTGCCGAGGAAACTGACCTGCCGGTCCAGCGTATGCCAGGGAAAATGCAGGCTGATTTTCGGGTTGTGCGCCAGCTGTTGCGCCTTGCGGCTGCCAAGGTTGGTGTAAAACACCAGCCCTTTGTCGTCATAGTGCTTCAGCAGGACAATACGCTGATACGGCTGCCCCTGCTCATCCACCGTCGCCACGCACATGGCGGTGGGATCGGCCAGGCGCGCTTCGCAGGCCTGCTGCAGCCAGCGCTCAAACAGATCCAGAGGGTTTGCCGTAAGGTCCTGACGACGCAGGCCGCCACGGGTGTATTCGCGGCGCAGGTCCGCGACATCAAACTGAGTGTTATCAGACATCTGGTGTATCAACCAACCAAAAAATAGGTGGGATTATTCTGCGCCCGACGCGCCATAATCTCAATCTTTACCGCACGCCGGGCGCCATCTCAGTTCACCAGCGTGCAGTCGCTCATAATCACTTTATCGTCACGTTCGACGAACGCGCTCTGCCCCTTGGACCAAAACGTATATTTGCCGTCGCCGTACTTGGCGCCGGAGGCGGCCAACTGCTGCTTCAGCGTCAGCTGCTGGCCATCCAGCAACAGGTTGACCGTGCTGTCTTCACCGTTAAGCGCCACGGTCAGCGGCGTGGTGCCGCACTGGTAGTGCAGCACCTGGCTCTGCTGCGGCAGGAAATAGCTGCACCCGCCGAGCGCCAGCGTCAGGCCGGCAAGAAGAAGTTTTTTCATCGGGTTATTCCTTGTAGTCAGGCGATCGTTTTTATCCTAACAGAGCGGACGCCGGTGCGATGGGAAAACCGGATAAATCCCACCGAGCAGCGTTTCGCGGCTGGCGCCGGTCACCGACGGCAGGTTACCCGGCTGGCCGGACAGGGTACGGAACGCCAGCCAGGCAAACGCCAGCGCTTCCATATCGTCACCGCTGATGCCGAAGCTGTCGGTGGTACTGACCTCGGTGCCGGGCAGCAATGCCGCCATGCGCGCCATCAGTAGCGGATTGCGCGCCCCGCCGCCGCACACCAGCAGCCGTTCACTGCCGCCGGCCAGCATCACCTGTTCGCAGATAGTGACGGCGGTCAGTTCTACCAGGGTGGTCATCACATCCGCCGCGCTGACGCCCGGCAGCCGCGCCAACTGCTGCTCCAGCCAGCCGATATTGAAATATTCCCGTCCGGTGCTTTTCGGCGCCGGCAGCGCAAAATAAGGATCGGCCAGCATCTGCTGCAACAGCGGCAGGCAAACCCGCCCGCTCATCGCCCAGGCGGCATCTTTGTCATACGGCTGCTGGCGATGGCGCCATACCCAGGCGTCCATCAGCATATTGCCCGGCCCGGTGTCAAAGCCGCGCACCGGCATCCCCGGCAGCAGCATAGACAGGTTGGCGATACCGCCGATATTCAGCACCATGCGCCGCTCCGCCGGATGCGACAGCAGCGCCTGATGGAACGCCGGCACCAGCGGTGCGCCCTGCCCGCCGTAGGCCATGTCGCGGCGGCGAAAATCGCCGACGGTGGTAATGTTGGTCAACGCGGCGATGCGGTTATTGTCACCCAGCTGCATCGAAAAACGCGTGTCTCCTTCCGGCTCATGCCAGATGGTTTGCCCGTGGCAACCGATGGCGGTGATCTCATGGGCCGGCACGCCGGTTTGCTCCAGCAGCCCCAGCACCGCTTCGCCGAACAGCGTACCCAGCCTGGCGTCCAACTGCCCGACAGCGGAGACCGTGATCGGCTGGCCCTGGCACATGCCGAGGATTTCATGCTTAAGCGCAATCGGCAGCGGATGGCTGTAGCTGGCCTGCTGCGCCACCATACGTTCATCAATGGCGGCCAGCACCACGTCTACCCCGTCCAGACTGGTGCCTGACATAACGCCGATATAGCGGCCTGACTTCATAAACCTGTCCTTTCCCCGTCGCGGGTCTGCTTAACCGTTGTCACTCAGACAAATAAACCAGAATTAATCTATTAACGCCATGAATTAGGATGCCTTTTTTGCGATTGTGAGAGAAAACGTTTATTTTTAGCACGCGCCAGGCGCACGTTTTACCCTGAGCCGTACGGCGATACACTGTGATAAATTTAAACAGCTGTTTATTATTGGTTGAACGGTGCACGATTATGCTGGAAGGAGAGGTAAGGTGCGGCACGCGCGGCCTAATAGGCATTTGCGCAGCTTTGAGCCATACTTTGTCTATCTTTCACTGACTCTCGCCTGGGATGGCCAGGTTATGGAACACTAAAATCAGGAGTTTTATATGATCAAACGTCTTATCGTTGTTGCTCTAGCCGGGCTGACGCTGGCCGGTTGCGCCAATGATTCCATGTCCGGCGACGTTTATACGTCGGCACAGGCGAAGCAGGTGCAGCAGGCCAGCTACGGCACTCTGGTATCCGTGCGTCCGGTGAAAATCCAGGGCGAAGGCGGTTCTAACATGCTCGGCACCATCGGCGGCGCAGTGATCGGCGGCTTCCTCGGCAACACGATCGGCGGCGGCACCGGCCGTAGCCTGGCCACCGCAGCAGGCGCCGTCGCCGGCGGCGTGGCGGGCGACCAGATCGGCGACGTTGCCGGCCGTACTTCCGGCGTCGAGCTGGAAATCCGTCCGGACACCAAAGGCGACAACATTGTCGTGGTGCAGAAAGCAGGCGCCACCAAGTTCAGCCCGGGCCAGCGCGTGCGTATGGCGCGCTCCGGCAATACGGTTACCGTATCTCCGCTGTAACACGCTGTTTCCCAACGTAAAACCGGAGGCCCTGGCCTCCGGTTTTATGTTTTGCTGCTGTAAATGTAATCGTGCAAAAATCTTGAAGATTATTGTTTGTTTTGTAGGTCGGTAATGTTCTGCTCAAGCTTGCCAATCAGCGTCACCAACAGCTGTACCTCTTCCGGCCTGATGCCGTTCAGGATTTCACCGCGTGTCGAACTGATAACGCTGTCCACCTCGCGGATAATCGGCGCGGCGGCCTCGGTCAGTTTAATGCGTTTCGCCCGCCGGTCGTTGGCGCAGATATGCCGCGTGATCAGCCCCTTCTCTTCCAGTTGATCCAGCGTACGCACCAGCGAGGGTTGTTCAATGCCAATCGCCTTCGCCAGCTGAATCTGCGACTGCTCCGGCGGCAGCCGGCTGATATTGTGCAGCGTCACCCAATGCGTCTGGGTGAGCTCCAACGGTTTTAGCCGATGATCGATGAGCGCGCGCCAAACACGAACCAATCGTGCTAAATCCGAACCTAAAGTTGATTCCACTTACCCCTCCTTATAATTAGCATGCTAATATTAATCTCCCAGACCATACTCTATTTTGGGTAAATCACATTAAAAATACAAATGTATATAATGGATATTCTCAAAGCCGTCAGTAAACTTAGCAGTATTTGGTTACCAAATACTCGAATATATTACACATTTGCACGTAGGAATAGTTAAATTGATTACGCCATGGTTACATTCGAGCGCAGCACTGCCCGATTTGGTATTGGGCGCATCGCTTTATTTCCCCCCCATGTTTAAAGCATTCTTACTAGGTCTGGTTTTTTGGTTGCTGGTGCATCGCCTGCTGCGCGACTGGCTCTATTCCGGCGAAATTTGGCATCCAATGTTAATGGATTTATCCATTTTCGTCATTGCCGTGAGCGGCTCTTTGTGGATCTTAGCGAGTTTGTAACCGATGAAGTATAAAACATTAAAATATTTTTCCACGGTCATTGTCTGCGCCATCGCCATTTGCGCCGGTTGGTGGCTGTGGAATTATTATATGCAGTCTCCCTGGACCCGCGACGGCAAAGTACGCGCGGAACTGGTCAATATCACCCCGGAAGTCTCAGGCCGGCTGACCAAAATAACCGTACACGATAACCAATATGTTTCCGCCGGCAGTCTGATATTTAGCCTGGACGCCGAGCCTTACCGCATCTCGCTGGCGAATGCCGAGGCGGCGCTTGCCAAAACGCAGTCCGACCTGGCGAAGGCCGAACATGAAGCCGCCCGCCGCCGCGGACTGCCGCGCGATGTTATTTCCAGCGAAGCGCTGGACGCTGCAAATTTAACCGCACAGGCAATGAAAGCGGCTTATAAAGCCGCTCAGGCAAATCTTGAACAGGCAAAATGGAATTTAAGTAAAACGCAAATTTATGCGCCGACGGACGGTTATATCACTAATTTACAGGCGCGGGTGGGTAACTATGCCAGCACCGGCACCCCGCTGGTGGCGCTGGTCGATGTGCACTCTTTTTATGTGCTCGGTTATTTTGAAGAGACCAAGCTCAAGCATATTAAAGAGGGAAACAAAGCGGATATCACTTTATATAATGGCAATGTGCCTTTACAGGGACAGGTCGAGAGCATCGGTCGCGCTATTTATGACCAAAGCGTCGAAAACGGCGGCAATTTATTAATGGATGTGAAACCCAATGTGCCCTGGGTACGTTTGGCGCAGCGCGTGCCGGTACGGATAAAATTGCTCAATGTGCCCGCCGACCTGCCGCTGGTCGCCGGCACCACCTGCACCATTTCGATACATCAGAAAGGTTAATCAATGAATCTGCCGTTTCTGGAATGGAAACGCACGCCGTGGGGGCGCGCCACCGGCGGCCAGTGGCGCTATGCGCTGCGTAATTCGTTGGCAATGTGTCTGGCGCTCTGGGTAGCGTTCGCCCTTGATCTGGACGAGCCCTACTGGGCGCTCACCTCGGCGGCGGTGGTCAGTTTCCCCACGGTGGGCGGCGTTATCAGCAAGAGTATCGGCCGGATTATCGGCAGCCTGATCGGCGCCGCCGCGTCGGTCGCCATCGCCGGCCACTGCCTGAACGATCCCTGGCTGTTCACGCTGTTTATCGCCGCCTGGATCGGGCTGTGCACCTATATTTCCAACCACTATCAGAACAATGTCTCTTATGCCTTCGCCCTGTCGGGCTACACCGCCGCCATTATCGCCTTCAGTACGGTGAACGTGACGGACACGCTGGATATTTTCAACCTTGCCCAGGCGCGCGTCTGCGAGGTGATTACCGGCATCCTGTGCGGCGCGCTGATGATGATGATCCTGCCCAGCACCTCTGACGGCGAAACGCTGCTGACCTCCCTGCGCCGCATGCATCTGCGCCTGCTGGAGCACGCCGCCATGCTGTGGCAACCGGAGGTGACGCCGCAGATCCGCACCTCCCACGAAGGGGTCATCAGCCAGATCCTCACCATGAATCTGCTGCGTATTCAGGCGTTCTGGAGCCACTACCGGCTGCGCCGGCAAAACCATGTGCTCAACTACATGCTGCACCTGCAGCTGCGCCTGACCAGCGTAATTTCCAGCCTGCGGCGTATGCTGCTCAACTGGCCGGATCCGCCGGCCAATCTGGAGCCGGTACTGACACAGCTGCTTGACGAACTGCGCAATGCGCATACCGACAAATACCGGCTGGCGAAAATCCTGCAGCAGATCGCGCCGCTGGATGAAACGGACTATCGCCACCATGCTTTTTTCCTGCGGCTGCGCGACTTCTGCTGGCTGTATCTGCAGGCCAACCGCTGGCTGCTGCAGCTGGAAAACGCCACGCCGGTCAGCAATATTCAGCCTCCGGCGGTCAGCGCGCTGGCGCGCCATACCGACAGTTATGAAGCGGCCTACAACGGGCTGCGCACTTTTTTAAGCATCGTGCTCGGCTGCGCCTACTGGATCAACACGCAGTGGGAGGCCGGCAGCGCCGCTCTGACGCTGACCGCCATCAGTTGCGTGCTCTACTCCGCCACGCCGTCGCCGATCAAAAGCATCACCACGCTGTTAAAAGCGCTGGTGCTGCTGTCCGTCGGCTGCTTTGTGGTGAAATTCGGTCTGATGGTGCAAATCGATGATTTCTGGCTGTTCTGCGCCTTTCTGTTCCCGGTGCTGGTCACCATGCAAATGCTCAAGCTGCAGAATCCCCCCTACGCCGCGCTGTGGGGACAGCTGATTGTCTTTATGGGCTCTTTTCTTACCATCACCAACCCGCCGAGTTACGACTATCAGTCATTCCTCAATGACAATATCGGCAAGATCGTCGGCGTTCTGTTGGCCGGGCTGGCCTTCCAGATCCTGCGCCCCAGTTCGGACAAGCGCAAAAGCCGGCGCATCATCCGCGCCCTGCGGCGCGATTTTATTGACCAACTGAGCCAAAAGCCGCAGCTGCGCCAAAGCCGGTTCGAATCGCTGATTTACCACCGCATCAGCCAGTTGAATCAGAGCCAGGACCAGGAGGCGCGCACCTGGCTGCTGCGCTGGGGCGTGGTGCTGCTGAACTGCAGCCATATCGTCTGGCAGCTGCGTGACTGGCAGACGCGCTCCGACCCGCTCTCGGCGGTGCGCGATCGCTGTATTCACTGCCTGCGCGGCATTATGACGGAAAGAGGCGTTCAGCACCGTTCGCTGGATGCGACACTGCAGGAGTTACTACGGATAGGCGATGCGCTGGCGCAGCATCATGACGCGGCGGCGCGGGAATTGGCCGGGCTGGTGTGGCGGCTATACTGCTCGCTGCAACAGCTGCGGCAGGCTATCGCGCCGCCGCAGGACGATGGGGCCGCCGTCATGACGGCCCCATCCTGACGCACGGTTATTTGATCACCCCGCAGGCGAAGCGGTCGCCGCCGCCGCCCAGCGGTTTCGGCCGATCGGCATGGTTATCGCCGCCGACGTGCACCATCAGCGCCTTGCCTTCAATGTCGCTGATTTTTTTCAGCCTTGGCGCCAGCACCGGATAGCTGGCGGTGCCATCTTCGGCAACGTAGATAGCCGGTAAGTCTCCCAGGTGGCCATCGGCATACGGCCCCAGGTGTTTGCCGGTTTTTTCCGGGTCAAAGTGGCCGCCGGCCGCCAGCGCCGCCACCGCCTTGCCCTCTTTCATCGCCGGCTCGCAGCTGCCGTTCTCATGTACGTGAAAACCGTGGATGCCTGCGGGCAACGCTTTGAGCTGCGGTGTAAACTGCAGCCCGTACGGCGTTTCGCTGATGGCGATCTTACCAATATCCTGACCGATGCCCTGCGCGGTCACCAAATGAATATCCACCTCTTCCGTTGCCGCCTGGGCAACGCCGCAGGCCAGCAGGCCGATTGCCGCACACCAAAAATGTTTCATAAATCAACCTCTCCATTCACGTCCGTTATCGAACTTTGAGTATAGAAGACGAGCCTCGCCGCACCCGACGGGAGCGCAATATTGCCTGCCCGGCTCGCATAATTATCCATCTGTGCTAATACTTCTTTACCGCTTGTGGTCAGTCATCTGACCAGTTGTCGTTCGGTTTATCCTGTTTAACTTAATCCCGGCTGCCGAAGATCATCAAGCGAATCACCAACATAACGGCAACCGGCATCAAAAGGAACCGGCTATGGGCATTTTTGATTATCGTGAGACGGACGCCGCTGCGTCCAAAACGCTGTTTGCCGACGCGATGGCGATCTCCCACTATGCATACCATAACATCGATAACGGCTTTGCCGTCGGCTATCAGAATAACGGCTATGGCCTGGGGCTGCCGCTGACGCTGGTTGGCGGTATCCTCGGCAGTACCGACTCGCAGGGCGCGCTGCCCGGCATTCCCTGGAACCCGGATGCGGAAAAGGCCGCGCTGGAGGCGGTCACCGAGGCCGGCTGGACACGGGTCGATGCGCAGCAGTTGGGCTACCAGGGTAAAACCGACGCCCGTGGCACCTATTTCGGCGAAACCAGGGGCTATGAAACCGCACAGGCTGAAGTGCTGGCGAAGTATGACGATGCCGGCAAGCTGACCGAGATCGGCATCGCCTTCCGCGGCACCAGCGGACCGCGCGAATCGGTCATCAGCGACAGTATCGGCGATGTGATTAACGATCTGCTGGCCGGCTTCGGCCCGGCGGGTTATGCCGACCACTACACGCTTAACGCCTTTAATACGCTGCTGGGCGACGTGGCGCGCTTTGCGCAACAAAACGGCCTGACGGGCGAAGACGTGGTGGTCAGCGGCCACAGCCTGGGCGGCATGGCCGTCAACAGTATGGCCAGCATGAGTGACGCTAACTGGGACGGTTTCTACGCACACGCCAACTATGTGGCATTCGCCTCACCCACTCAGCACCAAGGCGACGATCGGGTGCTGAATATCGGTTACGAAAACGACCCGGTGTTCCGCGCCCTCGACGGCAGTACGCTGACCGCCGGTTCGCTGGGGGTGCACGACGGCGTAAAAGAGAACGCCACCAATAATATCGTCAATTTTAACGATCACTACGCCTCCGCCGCCTGGAACGCGCTGCCGTTTTCCATCCTGAATATTCCCACCTGGCTGTCGCACCTGCCCAGTGCCTATCAGGACGGTCTGACGCGCGTGCTGGACTCGGCGTTTTACGATCTTACCGGGCAAAACTCGACGGTGATCGTCACCAATCTGTCCAACGTGACCCGCGGCTCGACCTGGGTGGAAGATCTCAACCGCAATGCCGAGACGCACAGCGGACCGACCTTTATCATCGGCAGCGATGGCAATGATCTCATCAAAGGCGGTCAGGGCAACAATTACCTCGAAGGGCGCGCCGGCGACGATACCTTCCGCGACGACGGCGGCTATAACTGGATCCTCGGCGGTGACGGCCGCAATACGCTGGATATCCAGCAGCCGCTGCAGGATCGCGAAGTGGCGTACGACGGCGTAAACCTGTATCTGCGCGACGCCGACGGCGGGATTACCCTTGCCGAGAATATCTCTACGCTGCGCAGCAAAGAGTCGCAGCTCGTCGTGCTGAATAAAAACGTCGATCATCAGGTCACCGCCGATGGCCTGCTCTCTGCGTCGGGGCTGACCGCTTACGCCGACTCGCTCAACGGCGGCGACGGCGGCGACAGCCTGACGGCAACGCAGGCCGGCGGCTGGCTGTTCGGGCTGGAAGGCGACGATACGCTGAACGGCCAGCTCGGCAACCATACGTTTGTCGGCGGAGCCGGCAACGACCAACTGCAGGCCGGCGGCGGCGGCAATACGTTTCTGTTCAGCGGCAGCTTCGGCCACGATCGGCTGGAGGGGTTGCAGGCAAGCGATAAGCTGGTGTTTATCGGTGCCGGCAGCCGGGTCGAATACCATGAAGCGGATAACAATCTGACTATCGGGCTGGGCGACAGCAGCGTGACGCTGGTCGGCGTCAGCCCGCAGTCGCTGCAGGACGGCCAGCTGATTGTGGCCTGATTAATGCGCCGGCCGACAGTGGCCGGCGCACGCCGTCAGGGAACGTCATACCCCAGCGCCGCCTTGCGGATGCGAAACCACTGCTCGCGGCTCATCGTCAGCTCCAGCGCCCGCAACGCCGATGTAACGCGTTCGATTTTACCCGAACCAATAATCGGCAGCGGCGCGGACGGCAGACGCATCACCCAGGCGTAAACCACCTGTTCAATCGTGTCGGCGCCGATCTCCTGCGCCACACTGTGCAGTTCGTTGCGCAACGGCTGGCTCTCCGCGCCGCTGAACAGCCGTCCGCCCCCCAGACAGGACCAGGCCATCGGCTTGATGCGCAACTGCTGGCACTGGTCGAGCGTGCCGTCCAGCAGCGCCGGCTGATGTAGCGGCGAGATCTCGACCTGATTGGTGACCAGCGAAAACGGCAGACGGGACTGCAGCAGCGTAAACTGCGCCGGGGTGAAGTTAGACACGCCAAAGTGGCGCACCTTACCGCTTTTGTGCAGATCGACAAAGGCTTCGGCCACCTCGTCGGCGTCCATCAGCGGATCGGGACGGTGAATCAGCAGCAGATCGAGATAGTCGGTATGCAGCTTTTGCAGCGAATGCTCGGCGCTGCTGACGATATGACTGCGGTCGGTGATGTAATGACCGATCGGGTTGCCCGGCTTGGCGGTGGTGGCAATGCCGCATTTGCTCACCAGTTCCAGCCGCTGACGCAGCGCCGGCTGCAGCCGCAGCGCGTCACCAAATGCCTGCTCGCACGCATAGCCGCCATAGATATCCGCGTGGTCGGCGGTGGTGATCCCCAGCTCAAGGTGCTGCTCGATAAACCCCAGCAGCTGTTGCGGCGACATGCCCCACTCCATCAGCCGCCAGTAACCGCAGACCATACGGGAAAATTCCGGCCCCTGCGGCGCCAGTTGAATACGATGACCCATGTTCAGACCTCATAACGGTGTTTTCCCCAGCATACACAAGCCGGCGACGCAGGGAAACGCAGCGCGCGGCGGCCCGTGCGCAGGATCGGAAAATTCATGGGAAAAGTGCTCAGAATAGCGAAGGCTGATCGGGGTTTTGTTCTTCCGCCGCCTTATTGGCGCGCTGCAGACGCAGCAGCCGCTGGCGGCACAGGCGCAGCACGTCGCGCTTTTGCGCATCGCTCATGTTCATCCAGCCGAAGCGCTCCTCGCGGCTGCGCAGGCAGCCACGGCAGTATCCGCGCTCGTCGGCCTGACAAATGCCGCGACACGGGCTGGGAATGTCGAAGAACTCAAGTTGCTGTGGCACACCACCTCCTGACTCGTCCCTTAATTGAAGACGTCATCGGCGTTGATGGCAAGCGACTTTTCCGCCAGACGGCGAAAATAATCGCGTAGATAGCGCAGCGCCTGGCGGGTTTTCTCCGGCATTGCGCGTTCCAGCGTCAGCGCATGCAACCGCAGCGGCGTCGGCCGCCAGGCGGGCAACAGCGCAATCAGCTCGCCGCGCCGCAGTTCATCGCCAATCTCATACAGCGGCTGACCGGAGATGCCAAGCCCCATACGGGTAAAGGCGCGCATCACGTGCATACTGTCGCTGACGATCTGGCCCTGCGCCTGCCGCAGCCTGAAGGTCTCCCCCGAGGCATGGTGCAAATCCAGCGGAAAAGCGGCGTTGTTGCCGCTGATCCAGCGGTGCTGCTGCAGCGCCTGCGGCGTTTCCGGCACGCCGTGCTGGCTCAGATAGCGCGGCGCAGCGCACAATACCATCGGCCACTCGCTCAGAGCGTGCGCGATCATCGAGGTGTCCGCCAGCTGCCGGCTGACCCGCAGCGAAATATCCACCCGCTGCTCAATCATATCCACCACCCGGTCATCCGCCAGCACGCGCAGCGTCAGCTGCGGATGCGCCTGCAACAGCGGCGCCAGCGCCTCGGCCAGCGGCCCGCCGCCGATACCGACGGTGGTGGCGATGCGCAGCTCCCCCACCAGCGTGTCCCGTAGCTCCGCCAGCCGCTGCTGCGCCTGTTGCGCCTGCTGCAGCATGGCTTCGCAGCCGGGATAAAACGCCGCGCCGGCCTCGGTCAGCGCCAGTTTGCGCGTGGAGCGGTGCAGCAGCGGCACGCCAAGCGAACTTTCCAACGCGCGCAGGTGCTGGCTGACCGCCGATGACGACATGCCCAGCCGCCGTGCCGCCGCCGCCAGCGATCCTTCGGCCACCACCACGGCAAACACCGCCATTCGATTGAGTTTATCCATCACTATAAAGTTTTACTTAATAAAGAAAGCATCAATATGGCACTAATCAAATCTATTGTTAAGATCTAGAGTATCTGCATCACGCCGGGGCACGACCTCGGCCCCACGGTTGCCTTATCACTTATCAGGAGCAAGCAGATGAAAATTGCCATTATTGGAGCCACCGGTTTTGTAGGCCGTCGCGTAGTGGATGAAGCCCTGTCGCGCGGACTGGACGTCACCGCCATCGCCCGGCAGAAAAAAGATTTACCGGACAACGCCCGCCTGCATATCGCACTCGGCGACGTGGCCGATACCGACTGGCTGACCACGCAGCTGCGCGGCCAGGATGCGGTGATCAGCGCCTTTAACCCCGGCTGGGGGGAAGATAACCTGTATGACAAAACCGTGGCCGGTATGCAGCAAATTCTCAGCGCGGTGAACGCCGCCGGCGTCACGCGTTTTCTGGTGGTCGGCGGCGCCGGCAGCCTGCAGGTCGCACCCGGCGTAGAACTGGTCGATACGCCGGAATTCCCGGAAAATATTCGCCCCGGCGCCCGCGCGGTGCGTGATTTGCGCAACCAGCTGTTGCAGAACCACAGCCTGGAGTGGACCTATCTGTCTCCGGCCGCCATGCTGGAGCCGGGCAAACGCACCGGCCAATTCCGCCTCGGCACCACCAGCCTGCTGATGGACGGCGATGCGCCGGCGCATATTTCGGTGGAAGACCTGGCGGTGGCGATCGTCGACGAAATCGAAAAACCGCAGTTTATCCGGGCGCAGTTTACCGCCGCCTACTGATATCGCCAGCCCGGCCGCTCCGCGCGGCCGGCATGCCTCTAAGGTTATCTTAAGTTTCACCCGCTAGATTGCCCTGCATGACTTTCTACAGGATGACAATGCGGCAATGCGGTTACTACCAAAATTTTCATGCGGCAGCCTGAGCTTTATCCTAGGCTGCGCGCTGTTCTTTACGCTATTTCAAAATGCGCTGTTTTTGCATACGGCGTGGTCATATATCCGTTTCGGCAGTTTCAACAACCTGCTGTTCGCCGCCACCATGCCGGTGGTGATCTTCTGCGCGCTGAACATCATTTTCAGCATGCTGACCATCCCCTATCTGCGCAAACCGTTAATGATTGTTTTCCTGCTGGGCAGCGCTGCGGCCAACTACTTTATGTATAGCTATGGCGTCGTGATCGACGGCGATATGATGCAAAGTGTCGTTGAAACCAATGCGCAGGAGATCGGCGCGCTGCTGACGCCGCAAATGGGGCTGTGGCTGCTGCTGCTTGGCGTGCTGCCGGCAGCGGCGGTGTCTATCGTCAGGATTCGCCAGACCCGCCCGTGGTGGTACACGCTCGGCCTGCGCGCCGCCAACGTGATGCTGTCGCTGGTGGTGATTCTGCTGATCGCCGCATTATTCTATAAAGACTACGCGTCGCTGATTCGCAACAACAAAAGCGTGGTGAAAATGCTGACGCCGTCGAATTTTATCGCCGGCGCCATCAAGCTCACCGAACAGCGCGAACTCACCCGCAGCCTGCCTCTGGTGAAAATCGGCGAGGACGCCCATAAGGGGCCGTTGCTCCGCGCCGAGCAGAAAAAGACGCTGGTGATACTGGTGGTCGGCGAAACCGCGCGCGCGGAAAACTTCTCGCTGGGCGGCTACGGGCGCGTCACCAACCCGCGCCTGCAACAGGACAGCGTGATCTATTTTAAAAACGCCGCCTCCTGCGGTACCGAAACCGCGGTATCGGTCCCCTGTATGTTTTCGAATATGACGCGCAGCAGGTATAACGCCACCCTGGCCGAGCATCAGGAGGGACTGATGGACGTTTTGGCCCATGCCGGAATCAACGTGCTGTGGCGCGATAACGATAACGGCTGTAAAGGCGCCTGTGACCGGATCCCTCACGTCGATATGACCAAACTGCAACTGCCGCAGGATTGTGAAGGTGACGTCTGTATGGACAGTGTGCTGCTGTATCACCTGCGGGACTATATTGATAGCCTGAAAGACGACGGCGTGATTGTGCTGCACCAGATGGGCAGCCACGGCCCGGCCTACTACCGCCGCAGCACGCCTGAGTTCCGCCGTTTTACCCCGACCTGCGACAGCAATCAGATCCAGGACTGTAGTCACCAGCAACTGATAAATACCTATGACAATTCGCTGCTGTACAGCGACGCCATGCTCGACAGCACCATCAAACTGCTGCAGCAGTACAGCGACCGTTTCAATACCGCGCTGGTATACCTGTCGGATCACGGCGAATCGTTAGGGGAAAATGGTATGTACCTGCACGGCACGCCGTATCTGTTCGCACCGAGCCAACAGACGCACGTACCGTTCCTGATGTGGATGTCGGCAGACTATCAGCGCAGCTTCGGCATTAACCGCCAGTGCCTGCAAAATATCGCGCAGCGGGATGCCGTCTCGCAGGATAATCTGTTCCATACCCTGCTTGGCATGCTGAACGTGCAGACCCGGCAGTATCAGTCTCAATTGGATATTCTGCAGCGCTGCCGCAGCGACAGCGCTTAACTTCCCTGCGCCGCTGAGGCACAATACTCACCATCATGGCCGGCGCCTCAGCGTCGGTTTTTTTCTTTCCCTCTTGATCTAGACCAACTGGTCTATTATGCTCAGCCTCATGACGACGAAACATACGCATTGCAACACAGATACACGCGAACACCTGCTCGCCACCGGCGAGTCACTCAGCCTGCGCCTGGGGTTTACCGGCATGGGCCTGAGCGAACTGCTGGCTACCGCCGGGGTGCCCAAGGGCTCGTTTTATCACTACTTCCGCTCGAAGGAAGCCTTCGGCGAAGCCATGCTGCAACGCTATTTCGCGCATTATGACGTCGCCATGCTGGCGTTGTTCAACGACAGCGGCAGCGATGCCCGCCACCAGTTGCTGAGCTATTATGCGCAGGCCATCAGTTTTCACTGCCGCAGCGAATGTCACAATTCGTGCCTGGCGGTAAAACTGTCCGCCGAAGTCAGCGATCTGTCGGAACCGATGCGTCATGCGCTGGAAACCGGCAGCGCGCAGGTGATCGGCCGGTTGCAGGACGCGATTGAACGCGGTATCCGCGAAGGGTCGCTGGCGATAACCATGAGCCCGGCGGCCACCGCCGAAACGCTGTACGCGCTGTGGCTCGGCGCTTCACTGCGCGCCAAAATTCGTCGTTCGGTTGCGCCGCTCACCAGCGCGCTGGAAAGTATTGAACTGCTGCTGCGCCCTGCGCAGCCTTAAGCCCCTCCCCTGGGATGCCAAGATCCGACATCACAGGGGTTTTATTTAATGTATCACTAGTCGACCGGTCTATTCAGGATAGGATGCTTTATGAAAATTGAAAAACTGTTTACCTCGCTGAAGGTTGGCGCCGCCACATTGCCCAACCGCGTATTTATGGCGCCGCTGACGCGCCTGCGCAGCATTGAACCGGGCGATATCCCGACGCCGCTGATGACAGAGTACTACGCCCAGCGCGCCAGCGCCGGTTTGCTGATCACCGAAGCGACGCAAATTTCCTTCCAGGCTAAGGGTTACGCCGGCGCGCCGGGGCTGCATACGCCGGAACAAATTGCCGCGTGGAAAGAAATCACCCGGGCGGTGCATGAGAAAAACGGCCATATCGCCGTACAGCTATGGCACGTAGGCCGCATCTCTCATACCAGCCTGCAGCCGGGCCAGCAGGCGCCGGTCGCCCCGTCCGCCATCAACGCCGACACCCGCACCACCGTGCGCGATGAAACCGGCGCCTGGGTACGCGTGCCGACCTCTACGCCGCGCGCGTTGGAAACGGCGGAAATTCCCGGCATCATCAATGATTTCCGCCAGGCAACCGCCAATGCGCGCGAAGCCGGCTTTGATTACATTGAGCTGCACGCCGCACACGGCTACCTGCTGCACCAATTTATGTCGCCGGCTTCCAACCAGCGCAGCGACCAGTATGGCGGCAGCATCGAAAACCGCACGCGTCTGACGCTGGAAGTGGTCGACGCCAGCATCCAGGAATGGGGCGCCGAGCACGTCGGTATCCGTATTTCACCGCTCGGCCCGTTCAACGGCCTGGATAACGGTGAAGATCAGGAAGAAGCGGCGCTGTACCTGGTGGAAGAGCTGAATAAGCGCAACATCGCGTTCCTGCATATTTCCGAACCGGACTGGGCCGGCGGCAAGCCTTACTCTGACGCCTTCCGCGATGCGGTGCGCGCGCGCTTTAGCGGCGTTATCGTCGGCGCCGGCGCCTATACGGCGGAAAAGGCCGAAGCGCTGATCGAAAAAGGCTATATCGACGCCGTGGCCTTTGGCCGCAGCTATATTGCCAACCCGGATCTGGTCGAACGTCTGCAGCAAGGCGCAGAGCTCAACGAACCGCAGCCGGAAAGCTTCTACGGCGGCGGCGCTCAGGGCTATACCGACTACCCGTTCCTGGCGAAGTAACCCCCGCGTTTACGCTACGGGCCGGCCCTGCGCCGGCCTTTGGTGTTTTATTGGCCGGTGCGGTTTTTGTTACACCGTCACCTAGAGGCGTCCGCCGCCGCGCCATTTGAATTCCCTTCTGCGACAACGCTATACTGAACGACGTTTCAATAACTCAGCCGTTAACGACGGCAAACACCTGCAATTAGAGGAAATTATGCGCCTACTCCATACCATGCTCCGCGTCGGTGACCTGCAACGCTCTATCGACTTCTACACCAAGGTATTAGGCATGCGCTTGCTGCGTACCAGTGAAAACCCGGAATATAAATACTCGCTGGCATTCGTTGGCTATACCGAAGAGAGCGAAGGTGCGGTCATTGAACTGACCTATAACTGGGGCGTTGACAGCTACGAGATGGGCAGCGCCTTCGGCCATCTGGCGCTGGGCGTCGACGACGTCGCCGCCACCTGCGACGCCATCCGTCAGGCCGGCGGCAACGTCACCCGCGAAGCCGGCCCGGTCAAAGGCGGCACCACGGTGATCGCGTTTGTGGAAGATCCAGACGGCTATAAAATCGAGCTGATCGAGAATAAACACGCCGGCCACGGCCTCGGCAACTAAGTTTCCGTCGGGCGCGTTCTGCGCCCGTTTTATTATCCGCATGATAACCGCCTGCACGCCGCGGCAAAATTTGCCATAATGCGCGCTGCATTCGATGAAGATAAGAAACTGATGGCCGATAAAAGTGATCTTAACGCCCTGAGTGGTCGTTTTCGTGGGTTTTATCCCGTAGTAATAGATGTAGAAACCGCCGGCTTTAACGCCCAGAGCGACGCGCTGCTGGAAATTGCCGCCGTTACGCTGAAAATGGATGAGGACGGCTGGCTGCAGCAGGATGAAACGCTGCATTTCCACGTTGAGCCTTTTGAAGGCGCAAATCTGCAGCCGGAAGCCCTGGCATTTAACGGTATCGACCCGCACAATCCGCTGCGCGGCGCGGTGAGTGAATATGACGCGCTGCACGCCATTTTCAAGGCGGTGCGCAAAGGCCTGAAAGAGCAAGGCTGCAACCGGGCGATTATCGTGGCGCACAACGCCAACTTCGACCACAGTTTCCTGATGGCGGCCGCAGAACGCGCCGGCCTGAAGCGTAATCCTTTCCACCCGTTCGCCACCTTTGACACCGCCGCGCTCAGCGGTCTGGTGCTGGGGCAAACCGTGCTGGCCAAAGCCTGCATCGCCGCCGGCATGACCTTCGACAGCAGCCAGGCGCACTCCGCGCTGTACGATACCGAGCAGACCGCCCTGCTGTTCTGCGAGCTGGTTAACCGCTGGAAACGGCTCGGCGGATGGCCGCTGGCGATCGGCGCCGCCGGCGACGACGAGTAATACAAAAAATGGGCGCAGCGGTATACACCGACTGCGCCCATTATCCTTCCGCTGAAAACCGTCGTTACGACTGCTGGTCTTCCTGCTTGTACTTTTCCGCCGTCTCTTTGATCAGCGACTGCAGTTCGCCGCGCTGATACATTTCGATGATGATATCGCAACCGCCGACCAGTTCGCCGTCAACCCACAGCTGTGGGAACGTCGGCCAGTTGGCGTATTTCGGCAGCTCGGCGCGAATGTCCGGGTTCTGCAGAATATCCACGTAGGCAAAACGCTCGCCACAGGCGGACAGCGCCTGTACGGCCTGCGCGGAGAAGCCGCAGTTCGGCAGCTTCGGTGAGCCTTTCATGTACAGCAGAATCGGGTTTTCTGCGATTTGTTGCTGAATTCTTTCAATCGTCGTCATCATTGCTTCCTCAAGCCATCGGATGGCTACAACATGCGTTACACCGGGCTATTGTAGCGGCTGCGGCCGTTGCAAAAAAACGCCATCTTTTGCAAGGACATTCCGCCCGCCGAACCAGCGGCGCCGGCAACGCCCTTACGCGCTAAACATGCTCTCAGAATAACATTTTTAATCTGACCATTTCACTAATATATTTTCAGCAGCGCCCTGCTGCGAAATATTAACCTGCGCGGTCAAAGCGGCGTTTTTTTCTCCGCCCGGCGATTAAATTTCAGCCAGGTGAAATCTTATTAACGTTTTCTCACAATATGGATTACGCTTTATTAAGTTCCGCGCTGTTTTATATCGCGGATTTGGGGAATACTGTGTTTAATTCAATCTCTGACTCGGGACCAAGGTTGGTAACGTCGACATGCGTCTAATAGTTACGCTTTTTGTGCTGCTGTTTACCCAGCTGTTCTTCAATCTGGCGCACGCTGCGCCACAGTCGCGCGTTGCCGCTGAGCCGCGTAAAAGCCACGTCAGCGATGCGCGCCCGGACGAGCGTCGAAAAAAGAAAACGCTGAAGAGCAGTAAAAAAGCCCGCACCGCCACGGCGCCAAAAACCACCAAGGTAAAAGCGCATAAAAGCACGACGATTAAAACCGCCAAAAAAACGACCCGCATTAAATCTACGCGTAAAGTGACGCACCTGGCGAAAAATAAAGTCACCCCGCCGAAGAAAGGTTATAAAAAAGGCTACGGTCGTCACCGCACCCACGGCCTGGCAACCAGCAAACTGCTGAGCGACGATAAACCGCTCAAGCTCAGCGCGGCGCATAAAAAGCGCTATCAGCGGGCGAAGCAAACCGCAATGACCAAGCTGATGAATCAAATGGGCAAGCCCTATCGCTGGGGTGGCGCCTCGCCGCGTACCGGCTTTGACTGCAGCGGTTTAATTTATTACGCCTATAAAGACGTGATGAAAATTAAAATGCCGCGTACGGCGAATGAGATGTATCACCTGCGTGATGCCGCGCCGATTAAGAAAAGCGAATTGCAAAAAG
This sequence comes from Serratia sp. JUb9, assembly GCF_014298095.1. NCBI lineage: Bacteria > Pseudomonadati > Pseudomonadota > Gammaproteobacteria > Enterobacterales > Yersiniaceae > Serratia > Serratia sp. JUb9. The sequence goes on from NZ_CP060416.1 coordinate 2,769,428, forward strand.
GCGACCTGGTATTCTTCCGCATTAATAACCGCGGCGTGGCCGACCACGTTGGCGTTTACCTCGGCGACGGCAAGTTTATTCAGTCGCCGCGTACCGGCAAAGATATCCGCATCAGTCAGCTGGACAATAACTACTGGCAAAACCATTACATCGGCGCCCGCCGCGTGATGACGCCGAAAACCGTTCGCTAATCTCCGCATGGCTGAGCTTGCCTCAGCCATTCCCCCGTTCCCGCCATTGCCGACGCTTTAAGCAGTTGAACGCTCCGCACGTTTTAAACCTTCCCTTCCCTTTGAAAGTGGTTAGAATTAATAACCTTAAAAAAAACATAACAACTCGATGCCCGAATATGCCCTAAATATGCTGTATGACGGGTATAAATAGCGCGGCTTCGTCTGGGGGACCACCCGAACGATCGCATCCCACAGGCGGCCATGGGCATTTTAGCGCTGTATCAATAAGGAGAAAGCAATGTCGTTTGAATTACCTGCATTACCGTACGCAAAAGACGCTCTCGAACCGCACATTTCCGCTGAAACGCTGGAATACCACTACGGCAAGCACCACAACACCTACGTGGTGAACCTGAACAACCTGGTGAAAGGCAGCGAGTTCGAAGGTAAAACCCTGGAAGAGATCGTGAAAACCTCTACCGGCGGCGTATTCAACAACGCGGCGCAGGTGTGGAACCACACCTTCTACTGGCACTGCCTGTCACCTCAGGGCGGCGGCGAACCAACCGGCGCGGTGGCGGACGCCATCAATCAGGCTTTCGGGTCTTTCGCCGCGTTTAAAGAAGCGTTCACCAAATCCGCTGTCGGCAACTTCGGCGCAGGCTGGACCTGGCTGGTGAAAAAAGCAGACGGCTCACTGGCGATCGTCAACACCTCCAACGCAGCTACCCCGCTGACCGGTGAAGACAAACCGCTGCTGACCGTGGACGTGTGGGAACACGCTTACTACATTGATTACCGCAATGCGCGTCCTAACTACCTGGAAAACTTCTGGGCGTTGGTAAACTGGGCGTTCGTGGCGGAAAATCTGGCATAAGCGCCGGTTCACCCGCAAACAGAAAAGGCGCAGTAATTACTGCGCCTTTTTATATTTCGCAGAACAATCAGTTCAGCGCGGCGGTAAAGCTAAAGGCGATAATCATCACCAACGCACATACGGTGGTGAACAATGACAATTTCAACTCGGTTTCCATCAGAAACTCCCTTATCTGTTTCGCGACGCCAGCATAAAGCCCCCAGCGTTAATGGGTCAAATGATTTTCCCACAGTTCACGGCCATTCCCAATTGATTTTGCGCAACGCCCGATCGTGTTGCGGCAAAAAAGAGGCCAATATAAAAATATTGCCCGCTTTCCTGGCGGATAATACCGATTTCCTCTTCCACTTTTGCGCAATATACGCCAAAATTCGCAGTTCACTGCTGCGTACCGGCCAATAAGCCCCTCCAAACCAAGCAAGCGGCTTACGACTTCCAAACTAAAAACTACGTTTTCGAGATTTTGGAGAAGGATCTGCGCAGGCAAACGATTAACAACATGCTTACATACTGCAAACATGTGAGTTCAGGAGTCATCTTTACATGGCAACGATTAAAGATGTGGCCAAACGCGCGGGCGTTTCCACCACCACCGTTTCGCACGTCATCAATAAGACCCGTTTCGTCGCCGAAGAGACTAAAGCGGCGGTCTGGGCCGCCATTAAAGAGCTGCACTATTCACCCAGCGCGGTTGCGCGCAGCCTGAAGGTCAACCACACCAAATCCATTGGCCTGCTGGCGACTTCCAGCGAAGCCCCCTATTTTGCCGAAGTGATTGAGGCAGTGGAAAACAGCTGCTACAGCAAAGGCTACACCCTGATTCTGTGCAACTCGCACAACAATCTGGACAAGCAGCGCGCCTATCTGGCGATGCTGGCGCAAAAGCGCGTCGATGGCCTGCTGGTGATGTGTTCCGAATACCCCGATCAGTTGCTCGGCATGCTGGAAGACCACCGTAATATTCCGATGGTGGTGATGGACTGGGGCGTGGCGCGCAGCGACTTTACCGACACCATTATCGATAACGCCTTCGAAGGCGGCTATCTGGCGGGTCGCTATCTGATCGAGCGCGGCCACCGTGAGATCGGCGCCATTCCCGGCCAGCTGTCACGCAACACCGGCGGCGGCCGCCATCAGGGTTTCCTGAAGGCTCTGCAGGAGGCCAATGTCGAGTTGCGCAACGAGTGGATCGTCCAGGGCGACTTCGAGCCGGAGTCCGGCTATAAGGCAATGCACCAGATCCTGTCGCAAAAACATCGCCCGACGGCGGTGTTCTGCGGCGGCGATATTATGGCGATGGGCGCCATTTGCGCCGCGGACGAGCTGGGCCTGCGCGTACCGCAGGATATTTCAGTGATCGGCTATGATAACGTGCGCAACGCGCGCTACTTCACCCCGGCCCTGACCACGGTGCACCAGCCGAAAGAGCGCCTGGGCGAAATGGCCTTCACCATGCTGCTGGACCGTATTATCAGCAAACGCGAGGAGTCGCAGGTGATCGAAGTCCATCCTAAACTGATCGAACGGCGCTCCGTGGCCGACGGTCCCTTTATCGATTACCGCCGCTAATTGCGACTGGCCGGTGCGCTTACTCCCGCACCGGCCCCGCTTCCTCTGCTTCGCTCAGCCACTCCTGATTCAACGTTTCGCTGTCCCCCAGATAATCCAGCAGCCAGGCGATGGCCGGCGATTGATTAGGTTGCTGCCAGGTCAGACAGCAGGCGCTGGGCGGAAACGGCTCGTGCAGCTGCAGTACCGCCAGCTCGCCGCGCGCCACCAGCGGCAACACCCTGTGCGCCGGCGCCATGCCGACGCATAAACCGCCACGCAGGCAATCCACCGCCGATACCCAGTCCGGCACCACCAGGCGGCGCTGGTTGTCCAGCGACCAGGTAACACGCTTGGGCAGATTGCGCGATGTGTCCTCCAGCAACAGCGCCGGATAGGGACGCAGCTGTTCATCACTGAGCGCGCCGTTCAGCCCGGCCAGCGGATGATCGGCGCTGACCACGCACAGCCAGTTCATAAAGCCCATATCGCGAAAGGCGAACCCGCCACCGGCGGGCACCGCGCGCGTGGCGCCGATGGCCATTTCGGCGCGGCCATCCACCAGCGCATCCCATACGCCGTTGAACACTTCCGGCTGCAGCAGCAGCTCAACGTCCGGAAAGTGGCGATAAAAATCCAGTACCAGCTGCCGACAGCGCTGCGGCTTGACGATCAGATCGACGGCGATCTTCACCTGCCCGCGCCAGCCGTTGGCGACCTGCTGGCACTGACGTCGCGTGTCGAGCATTTTTTTGATGACAGCGCGCGACTCCTGGACAAACAGCGCCCCCGCCGGCGTCAGCGTGACGTCGCGATGACGCCGCTCAAACAGCGGCACCGCCAGCCACTGCTCCAACTGACGCACGGTATAGCTGACCGCGGAAGGAACGCGGTGCAGCTCCTGCGCCGCCGCGCTGAAGCTGCCGGTACGCGCTACCGCATCGACCACATCCAGTGAATATTCAGACCACATACGTTTGCCTGCAAAAATTTTCAAACCAGTATGCAAATATTACCGTTTCACAACCAGAGATCCAGCCGGATACACTGCGCGGCGTGAAAACCTGCATCACAAATAACGATTGAGAACCACTATGCGAAACTTTGGATTTATGTTTTATCTGGCCGGCCTGAGTATGCTCGGCTTTCTGGCCACGGATATGTACCTGCCGGCCTTCGGCATGATGCAAAAAGATCTGCAAATCTCCCCCGGCGCCATTAGCGCCAGCCTGAGCATCTTCCTGGCCGGCTTTGCCTTTGCGCAACTGCTGTGGGGACCGCTGTCCGATCGACTGGGACGCAAGCCGGTGCTGCTGATCGGTCTGGCGCTGTTTGGATTGGGCTGCCTTGGCATGATGTGGGCGGACAACGCGCAGCAGCTGTGGACGCTGCGCTTTATACAGGCGGTCGGCGTCTGTGCCGCCGCCGTGACCTGGCAGGCCATCGTGATCGACCGCTACCCGGGCAGCCGCGCCAACCAGGTGTTCGCCACCATTATGCCGCTGGTCGCCCTCTCGCCGGCGCTGGCGCCGCTGGTCGGCGCCTGGTTGCTGAACCACCTGAACTGGCGCGCCATTTTCGCCGTGCTGCTGGCCATTACGCTGTTGCTGCTGTTGCCGACGCTGCTGCTGCGCGACAAACCGCGTCCGCGAGCCGATGAAGGCGCTGCGCCTGGCATCGGTTTCCTGCAGTTGCTGAAATCGCCGCTGTACAGCGGCAACGTGCTGGTGTACGCCGCCTGCTCAGCCGGTTTCTTCGCCTGGCTGACCGGCTCGCCGTTTATTCTGGGCAATATGGGCTACAGCCCGAACGATATCGGCTTGAGCTATGTGCCGCAGACGCTGGCGTTTCTGCTCGGGGGGTTCGGCTGCCGCGCCGCATTGAACCGTACGAACGGCAATACGCTGCTGCCGTGGTTGCTCCTCATGTATGCCGTCAGCATGGTGGCGCTGTATCTGGTCGCCACCCTGACCACGCCGACGCTGACCACACTGCTGATCCCATTCTGCCTGATGGCGCTGGTTAACGGCGCTACCTACCCGATCGTGGTGGCAAATGCGCTGACGCCGTTCCCGGAAAGCACCGGCAAAGCGGCGGCGCTGCAAAATACCCTGCAACTGGGCCTGTGTTTTGTCGCCAGTATGCTGGTCTCCGCCTATATCGCCCAGCCGCTGCTGGCGACGGTGACGGTGATGGTCGCCACGGTGGCGCTGGCCGCCGCCGGCTATCTGCTGCAGCGCGGCGACAGCACACGGCAAAAGAACGCCGAACGCCGTCAGCATGCTAACTCTGCGTCATAATTACCAGTAATAATATTCACTTAAATGACATGTCTGCCGGGTGCGATTTGCGGTTGAGGAAGCGCCCCGGCAGGCCTATACTCAAAAAAGCGCTAAAATAAGATAGTAAAATCTTGTAGTAATCCGTGGCGTTTCGTGGTCGCCAATGGCGTCACTTTTTTATTTTATTGATGAGTTTACCCTGCCAGCCGGTACGGGCTTCTCTTTGAATTTTCCTCTGTTCATGTCGGATATCGGACGCCGCGGTGCAATCCTCCGCAGGTATACGTATGTGCCTACCGAAATTGGCTAAGCTTTTTTTGGTGGCCATAAGTCAGAAGAAAGGTGATGGAGAAACTAATGAGTTCATCGTGTTTAGAAGATCTGAGCATCCAGGACAACCAATGGTATCGTATCGCCCATGAAATGCTCAGCATGGCCGATATAGAAATAAACGGCACCCGACCTTTCGATATTCAGGTAAAGAACCCCGAATTTTTTAAACGCGTGCTGCAGGAAGGCTCTCTCGGGCTGGGTGAAAGTTATATGGACGGCTGGTGGGAGTGCGAGCGGCTGGACTGTTTTTTTCATCGCGTGCTGGCCGCCGGCCTGGAAAGAAAACTCCCCCACCATTTTAAAGATACGCTGCGCATTGCCGCCGCGCGTTTAACCAATCTGCAGTCGAAGAAGCGCGCGTGGATCGTGGGGAAAGAGCATTACGATCTCGGTAATGACTTATTTACCCTGATGCTGGATCCCTATATGCAATATTCCTGCGGCTACTGGAAAAGCGCCGAAACGCTGGAACAGGCGCAGGAAAATAAATTGCGTATGATCTGCGACAAGCTGCAATTACAGCCGGGCATGCGCCTGCTGGATATCGGTTGCGGCTGGGGCGGACTGTCAGCGTTTGCGGCAAAAAATTACGGCGTCTCGGTGGTGGGCGTGACCATCTCCGCAGAACAGCAGAAGCTGGCGCAAGCGCGCTGCGCCGGGCTGGACGTCGATATTCAACTGCAGGATTACCGCGATCTGCATCAGCAGTTTGACCGCATCGTCTCGGTCGGCATGTTTGAACACGTCGGGCCGAAAAACTACCGCACCTATTTCGACGTGGTGGAGCGCAATTTAAAACCCGACGGTTTATTCCTGCTGCACACCATCGGTTCAAACAGAACCGATATGAATGTCGATCCGTGGATTAATAAATATATCTTCCCGAACGGCTGCCTGCCCTCGGTGGCGCATATTGCCCAGACCAGCGAAGGCCATTTCGTGATGGAAGACTGGCATAATTTCGGCGCCGACTACGATCGCACCCTGATGGCCTGGTATGAACGCTTTAAACAGGCGTGGCCGCAGCTGGCCGAGCGCTATTCCGAGCGTTTCGAGCGGATGTTCAGCTACTACCTCAACGCCTGCGCCGGCGCCTTCCGTTCGCGCGATATTCAGCTGTGGCAGGTGCTGTTCAGCCCGAAAGGCGTTGAAGGCGGCATACGCGTACCGCGTTGAGTTTCATGCGTTCGCAATAAAAAACCCCGGCATTCAGTCCCGGGGTTTTTATTATCTGGCCACGATCAGCCGCAGTAAACGCGTGTGATTTTATCGTCCCGATCGCCGAGGAAGTTCAGGCGGGTCAGGTTGAAGTCCATGGTGACCGCAGAATTATAAGGAATGGTGCGCACCTGACGGGCGTCGATCTGCACGCCATCCAGTGAAGAGAGCGGCTTGCCCACGTAGTTTTGATACTGCGACGCGCCGCAGGTGTCATCCGCATCGACCGACGACGCAGAGGCGCCGTTCTCTGACGTACTGCTACAGGCAGCCAGCGTCATCAGCGCCGCCAACATCAATGTTTTCCGATAAAACTTCACGTTTAGCTCCTCTTTTTTGCCTTCAAACAGATCGTGCCCGTTCAGGGTTTCGGCGTCGGATCCGCAATCTGCGCCGTCGCCGCTTCACGGCTGGCCAATACGCGCTCGACGGTATCCACTACCGCCTGCGTTTGCGGATCGATTTCAATATTGACCTTGTCGCCCAGACGTTTTTTACCCAGCGTCGTGCGCTCCAGCGTTTCCGGGATCAGATGCACGCAGAAACGGTTGTTCACCACTTCGCCGATGGTCAGGCTGATGCCGTCAATACCGACAAACCCCTTATGCAGCACATACTTCATCAGATCGGCATTCGGCATACGCAGCCAGACCTGACGGTTGTTTTCCGAGGTGAATATCTTGGCGATTTCCGCAGTGCAGATAATATGGCCGGACATCAGATGGCCGCCGATTTCATCGTTAAATTTCGCCGCCCTTTCCACATTGACCTTGTCGCCGACCGTCAGACTGCCCAGGTTGGTCAGCCGCAGGGTCTCTTTAATCAGATCAAAACTGACGCGGTTGCCCTCCACCGCCGTAACGGTCAGGCAGCAGCCGTTATGCGCCACCGAAGCGCCCAGTTCCAGACCGGGCAGCAGCTCATCGGGCATTTCAATCACGTGGGTACGGAAATTGGGTTTTTCTTCTACTGCAACCAGCGGCGCAATGCCTTGTACGATACCGGTAAACATGGGTGCCTCTTTCTGAAAATAGATATACAGCGCTGGTAGGCAGTGTGCCCCAGATGGCGGAGAAAACCAAATCCGCAGCGGTAAAAATTCGTTGTCTGCGCACGAAATAAACCCGTTTTCCCATCGCCGCCGGCTATCCTGCATTAAACAACGCCAGTGGCTTAAATAAGTCCGAACGGTTACACTACGCTGGTTATCATTCCGCGATTAAATTGCTGTCCATTCGTGACAGCCGTTCTTTCATTGCTTAATACTCAAAAAGGTGTAATGCGTGCAGAAGTACCTTATTGAAGCGCGTAGTTTATTAGCCCTCGCTATTCCGGTCATTATCGCGCAAATCGCCCAGACGGCGATGGGCGTGGTGGATACCATTATGGCGGGTGCATACAGCGCCACGGACATGGCTGCAGTTGCAGTCGGCACATCCATCTGGCTACCGGCTATCCTGTTCGGCCACGGCCTGCTATTGGCGTTAACGCCGGTTATCGCCCAGCTTAACGGCTCCGGCCGCCGCGACCGCATCGCGCATCAAATCAGTCAGGGCTTCTGGCTGGCGAGCGGTGTTTCGTTGCTGATTATCGCCGTGCTGTATAACAGCAAATATATGATCGACATGATGCACAATGTCGATCCGCAACTGGCGGAAAAAGCCGTCGGCTACCTGCACGCCATTATGTGGGGCGCGCCGGGCTATTTATTCTTCCAGGTAATGCGTAACCAGTGTGAAGGATTATCCAAAACCAAACCGGGGATGGTGATCGGCTTTATTGGTCTGCTGGTGAATATTCCCATTAACTATATTTTCATTTACGGCAAATTCGGCATGCCGGAACTGGGTGGCGTCGGCTGCGGCGTTGCTACCGGCAGCGTCTATTGGGTGATGTTCCTGCTGATGCGCTGGTACGTGCGCCGCGCGCCGTCGCAGCGCGACATCAAACCAGAGCGCGCCTGGCCGCCGGTCGACTGGGCCACGCAGCGACGTCTGGTCGGCATCGGCCTGCCGGTCGCCCTGGCGCTGTTCTTTGAAGTGACGCTGTTCGCCGTGGTGGCGCTGCTGGTGTCGCCGCTCGGCATCGTCGCCGTCGCCGGCCACCAGATAGCCCTGAACTTCAGCTCACTGATGTTCGTGCTGCCGCTGTCGCTCGGCGTCGGTTCCACCATCCGCGTCGGCCACCGGCTGGGGGAAAGCAACGTCGACGGCGCGCGCGTCGCAGCCTACAGCGCCATTGGCGTCGGTATTGCCATGGCCTGCGGCACCGCGCTGTTTACCGCCCTGCTGCGCGAGCCGATCGCGCTGCTGTATAACGACACGCCGGCGGTGGTCGCCATGGCTTCGCACCTGATGCTGCTGGCCGCTGTCTACCAGATTTCAGACTCCATTCAGGTGATCGGCAGCGGCGTACTGCGCGGTTACAAAGATACGCGTTCGATCTTCTTCATCACCTTTATCGCTTACTGGGTGCTGGGGCTGCCGAGCGGCTATCTGCTGGCGCTGACCGACTACATCGTGCCGGCGATGGGGCCGAGCGGCTTCTGGATCGGCTTTATTATCGGCCTGACCTTCGCCGCCATCATGATGGTGCTGCGCATGCGCTGGCTGCAGCGTCAGCCCGCCGCGCTGATTTTGCAGCGTTCCACCCGCTGATTTTTCCGCCGGCTCCCCGCGGGCCGGCGACTTCCCACGCTGAATTTGCGGAAAAAACCGCCTCACTGCGCATAAGCGCAGCAGTCGCGCGAAATAGCGGATAAAATTACGTTTTTCCCCTTGCCAGCAGGCAGGTTGCTCGTTAATATTCGTCCCCGCTGTCAGCCATGACAGACAGGAAAATGATGCGTCCGTAGCTCAGTTGGTTAGAGCACCACCTTGACATGGTGGGGGTCGGTGGTTCGAGTCCACTCGGACGCACCAAATTCCTACAGCAGTTCAGTGCGTCCGTAGCTCAGTTGGTTAGAGCACCACCTTGACATGGTGGGGGTCGGTGGTTCGAGTCCACTCGGACGCACCAAATTACTGCAGCAGCTCAGTGCGTCCGTAGCTCAGTTGGTTAGAGCACCACCTTGACATGGTGGGGGTCGGTGGTTCGAGTCCACTCGGACGCACCATTTCATCGCAATCCGTAATATCCTTCCCTGCATAAATAGCTTTTAAATAGCCACTCTCTTTTGGTCGTATGGTGCCAGTTCGGATATACCACACGCCGCCCTCTCGGTTTATCCCTCCTAAACACCGTCACACTCCCATTAATGTTCCACCGCCGCCATATTGATCCTGACGCTGTTGATCATGGCAAACCAGGCAAACAGCGCCGACCCCAGCAGCAGCAACAGACCAAACGCCAAAGGGCTCCACCAGCCGAGCGCGTCAAACAACACGCCGCCCACACCTGCGCCCAGAGTAATCGCCCCCTGGATCACCGCCACCATCAGGCCGCCGCCCGTCTCGGCATCATCGGGCAACGCTTTGCTCAACCACAGTCCCCAGGCCACCGGTGCCGGCGTCGCCACCAGTCCCCAGAGCGCCAACAGCGGCCCGACAAACATAAAAGACGCACCGGTTTCAATCAGCAGGCCGGCAATCAGCGCCATGGCTAACGGGATCGCCACCAGCCAGGCGAACAGACGGCGCTGCAGCAGATAACCAATCATCCAGGTGCCCAGCAGGCCGAAGGCCCCCAACGCCAGCAGCGTCAGAGAAAGCTGATTGACGGAAATCTGCGTCACCTCTTCCAAAAATGGCCGCAAATAGGTAAAGACCGCAAACTGCCCCATAAAGAACAGCATAATGCCGGTCATTCCCAGCGCCACCTGCGGGTAACGCAACAGGCGAAACGGATTGGCCGAACCCTGCTGCCGCGACGCAGCGGGCAAATGCGGGATCGCTCGCCACTGCCAGACAAAGGCAACGATCGCCAGCGGCACGACGATAAAAAACGCCCCGCGCCAGCCGATATACTGCCCTAAAAAACTGCCCAGCGGCGCGGCAATGGTCGCCGCCAGCGCATTGCCGCCGTTAATCAGCGCCAGCCCCCTGGCTACCGCATGCACGGGTACCAGACGCATCACGGTCGCCGTGGACATTGACCAGAAGCCGCCGATGGCAACCCCCAGCAGAGCGCGGCCGGTCATAAACATCACGCCATTGGCGGCGAAGGTCACGATCAGTCCGGAAAAAGTCAGCAGCAAGGTGAAGCCGATCAGCACTTTTTTCCGATCGAAGCGGCCGGTCAGCGGAGTATTCAGCAGGCTGGTCAGTACCGCAAACAGGCCGGATACGGAGATGGCCTGCCCCGCCTGGCCCTGACTGATGACGAGATCCCGCGCAATCGGCGTCAGCAGACTGACCGGCATAAATTCGGAGGCGATAAGCACCACCACGCCCAGCGCCATAGAAAATACGGCGCCCCAGGCGGGATGCGGGCTGGCGATACGCGATGTTGAAACGGTATGAACTGACGGCATGCATTATTCCTGTTTTCTAACGATAGGCAGATCCTAATACGCCGGCAGTGTTATGATTAGAGGGCGTAATCTGTATGTACTTGTGAAAAAATCTCATCAATTTGCAGCGGCAACGGGTTTCCGCCGGCAACCGCCGGACACCATTGATATACCAGTTCAATAATCAGGATCGGCAGCCATGAATGACATCCTCGCTTTTCTTGCGGTGGCTAAAGCGCAAAGTTTTACCCGGGCGGCGAAACAGCTGGGCGTCAGCCCTTCGGCATTAAGCCATACCATCCGTAACCTTGAAGAACGGTTAGGCGTACGTTTATTAACGCGCACCACCCGTAACGTGGCCCCCACCGAGGCCGGCGAGCGGCTGATGACCTCCACCGGCCCGCTGTTCGAGCAGATAACGGCGGAAATAGATAAAATCGGCGAACTGCGGGATAAGCCCGCCGGCACCATCCGCATCACCTGCTCTGACGATGCGGCGGAACAGATCTTACGCCCCGCGCTGCCGGCATTTCTTGCCAAATACCCGGATATCAACGTTGAAATCTGCATTGATTACGGCTTTACCAATATCGTCGAGCAGCGCTTTGACGCCGGGATCCGGCTGGGCGAGGCGATCAGCCAGGACATGATCGCCGTGCGGCTCGGCCCGGACTGGCGGCTATCGGTAGTCGGCGCGCCATCCTACTTTGCCGCTAGCCCGACGCCGCTGCACCCACGCGATCTGACGGCCCACAACTGCATCAATATCCGTCACTCGCCGGGTGGAAGCCTCTATGCCTGGGAGTTTGAAAAAGACGGCCAGCCATTAACCGTGCGGGTTAAGGGCCAGATGACCGCCAACAGCAATATCCATATTCTCAACGCCGCGTTGGACGGCATCGGGCTGGCCTATCTCCCCGATTTTATGGTGCAGCCTTACCTGGACGACGGGCGGCTGGTTGAGGTGCTGGCCGACTGGAGCCCCTACTTCGCCGGTTTCCACCTGTATTACCCCAACCGGCGCAATGCTTCTCCGGCGTTTTCCGCACTGGTTGAGGCGATCCGCTACCGCCAGCCCTGACAGATGAAAATTGCGTCAAGAGTCAACGCGCCTTGGCCGACGGCGCAAAAACTTTGGCTCCACCGTACCGATCGGCTATCATCGGCGGCCTGATTGACCAAGAGGGTGCTATGTTGAAATTTATTGCCGCATCGGCGTTTACCACGCCCGATAACGGCCAGTCCCGCCGTGAGGGACAATTGAGCGACGGCCGCGTCGCCGCGGAAGTCCGCTTTGAAGCCGGCGCCTTCGGCCAACTGAAAAAGCGTGCTGACGCCGTGCACATCCGGGTGATCGACGGCGACTTTGAATTTACCGTCGGCAGCGATATTCTCCTGCTGCAGGCCGGCGAAAGCGTGGCTGTTCCGGCGCAGGTGCCCAGCGGCTGCTTCTGCCTGAGCGCCGGTACGCTGCTGGAAATCAGCGCCTGACGTTAACGGCTGCGACGTTTTATTTACACTGCAGTAATTTGCGCAACAAACTCGCCGCACGGACGCATATTTGCGCCACATTTGCTCTCTTTTTGACTAAACCTGCGCCAGCCATCGGTTTTTTGTTTTGTTTCCCACCCTGATGGCCTTATAATGCGCGCGTCTTTCAGTTGAATGGTTTCAGCCCTTGATCTGTGAAAACGCAATAACAACAATCCTATTTTCCAATCGTTTTCGCCGTATCCCCGCACGCCGGCGCGGGCTGAATTTTTCCGCCCCATTTCAACCACGGTCACCTATTCTTAACTATGATTTGCCCTATCAGGTTCGACTCAAATTCCATACCGGCGGTCTGGCCGTCGGTTTTATTCGTTTTATAATCCATCACAACTTGTAGAAAAAATCGTCATGAAAAAGACCAAAATTGTTTGCACCATCGGTCCAAAAACCGAATCGGAAGAGATGCTGACCCAACTGCTGAACGCCGGCATGAACGTAATGCGCCTGAATTTCTCGCACGGCGACTATGAAGAGCACGGCAACCGCATCAAAAACATGCGTGCGGTCATGGCCAAAACCGGCACCACCGCCGGCATCCTGCTGGACACCAAAGGCCCGGAAATCCGTACCATGAAGCTGGAAGGCGGTAAAGACGCGGCGCTGGTCGCCGGCCAGACCTTCACCTTCACCACCGATCAAAGCGTTATCGGCAACAACGAACGCGTCGCCGTAACCTACCCTGGCTTCGCCGACGATCTGAAAATCGGCAACACCGTGCTGGTTGACGACGGCCTGATCGGCATGGAAGTGACCGATATCAGTGAAAGCGAAGTCGTGTGCAAGGTGCTGAACAACGGCGACCTGGGTGAAAACAAAGGCGTTAACCTGCCGGGCGTCTCCATCCAACTGCCGGCGCTGGCGGAAAAAGACAAGCGCGACCTGATCTTCGGCTGCGAACAAGGCGTGGACTTCGTGGCCGCTTCCTTTATCCGTAAGCGTTCTGACGTGCTGGAAATCCGTGAGCACCTGAAAGCCCATGGCGGCGAGCAGATCCAGATCATCTCCAAGATCGAAAACCAGGAAGGCCTGAACAACTTCGACGAAATCCTCGAAGCCTCTGACGGCATCATGGTCGCCCGCGGCGATCTGGGCGTGGAAATCCCGGTGGAAGAAGTGATCTTCGCCCAGAAGATGATGATTGAAAAATGTAATCGCGCACGCAAAGTGGTGATCACCGCCACCCAGATGCTTGACTCGATGATCAAGAACCCGCGCCCTACCCGTGCGGAAGCCGGCGACGTCGCCAACGCCATTCTGGACGGCACCGACGCCGTTATGCTGTCCGGCGAGAGCGCCAAGGGCAAATACCCGCTGGAAGCGGTCAGCATCATGGCGACCATCTGCGAGCGCACCGATAAAGTGATGCCTAGCCGCATCGACAGCCTGAACGACACCCGCAAACTGCGCATCACCGAAGCAGTGTGCCGCGGCGCGGTGGAAACCGCCGAGAAACTGGCCGCACCGCTGATCGTGGTCGCCACCAGCGGCGGCAAGTCAGCCAAATCCGTGCGCAAGTACTTCCCGGACGCCAACATCCTGGCGCTGACCACCAATGAAGTCACCTGCCACCAGCTGGCGCTGAGCAAAGGCGTCATCCCGCAGATGGTCAAAGAAATCGCCTCTACCGACGACTTCTACCGCATTGGTAAGGAAGCGGCGCTGGCCAGCGGCCTGGCGCAGAAAGGCGATATCGTGGTGATGGTTTCCGGCGCGCTGGTGCCAAGCGGCACCACCAATACCGCCTCCGTTCACGTGCTGTAATTTAAAAAGTGACAAAAATCTGATCGACAAAACGCCGCTTTGCGGCGTTTTTTTTGCTCGGGTAAACGATATTTCCGAAAACGCAATAGCAGGCTCGCTATTATTAAGTGAATAATGAATAGGAGCAGTCTGATGGAATCCGGCTGTTTTGCTTCACTTTTTTAACTATTGCGTAAAACAAGATGCAAGTTTGAGCGAACGATCAAAATAAAGCCCTCCAACGCAAAAAATTTATTCTCTTTCGAAAAAAGTTTGTGTAATACTTGTAACGCTACATGGAGATTAACTCAATCTAGAGGGTGTTATAATGAATCGTACTAAACTGGTACTGGGCGCTGTAATCCTGGGTTCTACTCTGCTGGCTGGTTGCTCTAGCAACGCTAAAATCGATCAACTGTCTTCTGACGTTCAGACTCTGAACGCTAAAGTTGATCAACTGAGCAACGACGTGAACTCTATCCGTTCCGACGTTCAAGCAGCTAAAGACGACGCAGCACGTGCTAACCAGCGTCTGGACAACCAAGCTCATTCTTACAAAAAGTAAGAGAGTTTCGGTAATTAAAAACGGCGCACCCTGTGCGCCGTTTTTTTATGTCTGTCCGCCGTGTCAAACCGCCCTTTCTGAACCTACCCCACGACGCCATAAAAAAAGCCCAGCGCCTGGCTGAGCTTGATACCGCTTACGCGCGCTGTGCGCTACTGTGCCTGGCTGATCGGCGCTGCCTGTGTCTCGGCCTGCTTACTGCCGCCAAACAGCTGTACCGACGGCAGAGGGACGTCTGCAGGGTTCTGCCCGACGCTGACCAGCACCGGCATGCCGGAGCGGCGCGTTATGGCGCTGTCAAACACCGACTTATCCGTTTCTGCGCTATCGGCAAACTTCTGCTGCGACTTAGAGAGCGAAATCGGCATGGTCTGCGGATCGTCGCTTTCAACTTTCGACAGCGGCTGATGCACTTCCGCATAGCGTTTGCCGTCCGGCTCAACCGATACCTTCACCGGCTCGTTGATAATCTGCACGCGGGTGCCCTTCGGCACGCTGTTGAACAGCGCTTCGATATCGTCAGGGCGCAGGCGGATACAGCCGGAGCTGACGCGCATGCCGATGCCGAAGTTGGCGTTGGTGCCGTGAATCAGATACTCCCCATGCCCCATCGACAGGCGCATGGCGAACAGCCCCATCGGGTTATTCGGGCCGGCCGGCACCACCGCCGGCAGCGTCTCGCCTTTCGCCGCATAACGTTTGCGGATATTGGCGGTCGGCGTCCAGGTCGGGTTAGGGATCTTCTGGCTGACCGAGGTAACTTTCAGCGGCGTGTGCATCCCGGTCTGACCGATGCCGATCGGGTAGACGATCACCTTGTCTTCGCCTTTCGGGTAATAATACAGACGCAGCTCCGCCAGATTGACCACAATGCCCTCGCGCTTGGTATCCGGCAGCAGCATCTGCGTCGGAATGGTCAGCACTTTGCCCGGCTTCGGCAGGTAAGGATCGGTGCCGGGGTTGGCCTCCAGCATGCCCAGCAGGCCAATCTGGTATTTGGCGGCAATCGCCTCCAGCGAAAGGCCGGCATCCGGTACGGTGTAGGTGGTATTCTCGCCGATCAGACGGCTGTTCGCCGGCGGCAATGGATATTCGGTCGCATTAGCGGCCTGACTGCCGGCCAACACGGAGGCGAATAGTACGCCCATTAAAGTCAACGCACGTTTCATGCTCTTCCCTATTTTCAGTACGGTTCGGCCACAAGGCTAGCTGTCGCCTGTTCACGGGTAAATCAGACAATAACCTGTTTAATACTAGCAACGTTGGGTGTAAAGGCAATAACTCGCCTAAAAATCAAAGTGTTATAAACTAGCTTCCTGCAGGAATTGTCAAGGTAACGTCAACAACTAAGCGGTTGAAAAAACATTGATTTGGCGTTAGCGGCATCGCTCGACGGCGTTTTGTAAAGGCTCATTGACATAATCAATGAGCCGGTATGACGGGCGGGAAAATGATTACAGCTGCGCGGCTTTTTGCCGGATGGCGCGGATCATCGCCTCCAGCCCCTGTGAACGCGACGGCGTCAGATGCTGGCTGAGCGCCAGATCGGCAAAGAAAGGACGGACGTCCAGCAGGGCGATCTGCTGCGGCGTCAGGTCACGATAGACAATAAACACCACGGTCAGCAGCCCTTTGACAATCGCGGCGTCGCTGTCGCCGCTGAACTCGACCTGGCCCTGCGCGTTTTTTCGCATCAGGATCCACACCTGGCTCTGGCAGCCCGAAATCAGGTTCTCCGGGCTGTGCGCCTCCTCCGCCAGCGGCGGCAGACGGCCGCCCAGCTCGATCACATATAGGTATTTCTCTTCCCAATTCAGGCAGCGTGAAAAATTACGCGCCAGTTTATCTTTGTCCGGCAAGTTGGCCATCAGGCTTCCTATCGTTGTTCCACCGCCGGGCGCTTAGCCCAGCAGTCGCTGAATTCTCTGCAGACCGGCCACCAGCCGATCCACCTCCTCGCGGGTATTGTACATCGCCAGCGAAGCGCGGCACATGCTCGGCACCTGATAAAACGCCATCAGCGGCATCGCGCAGTGGTGACCGGTGCGGATGGCGATGCCGTACTGGTCCAGGAAACTGCCGACGTCATAGGCATGGTGATCGCCCAGGTTAAAGGCGATCACCCCGGCGCGCTGCGCCGGCCCGTAGATGCGCAGCTGCGGCACCTGCTGCAGCGCCTCCTGCGCATACTGCATCAGCGCCTGCTCATACTGCTGTATCTGCGCCAGCCCCAGCTGCGACACATAGTTCAGCGCCGCGCCCAGCCCCATGATGCCGGCGGTATTGGGCGAGCCGGCCTCAAAGCGCCACGGCGCTTCGGCATAGGTGGTGCCCTGCGTCAGGCTGACCTGCTGAATCATCGAGCCGCCCCCTTCCCACGGCGGCATCTGCTGCAGCAACGCGGCTTTGCCATACAGAATACCGATGCCGGACGGCCCATACAGCTTATGGCCGGAGAACACATAAAAATCGCAGTCCAGCGCCTGTACGTCCACCTGCTGATGCATCACCGCCTGCGCGCCATCCACCAGCACCTTCACCCCGGCGGCGTGCGCCTGAGTGATAATTTCCTGTAGCGGGTTGACGGTGCCCAGCACGTTGGAGACCTGGGTAATCGCCAGCAGCCGGGTGCGGTCATCGATAAGGCCGGGCAAATCAGCCACATCCAGCGTGCCGTCCGGCTGCAGCGGCCAGACGCGCAGCGTCACGCCGCGCGCCTGCGCCAGCATCTGCCACGGCACAATATTGGCGTGGTGCTCCATCTCGGTGATGATGATGCTGTCGCCCGGCTGCAGCAGGCTGCCGTAGCTGTTGGCCACCAGGTTGATGCCTTCGGTGGTGCCTTTGACGAACACGATCTCTTCCGCCGATGCGGCGTTGATAAAGCGCGCCGCCTGTTCACGCACCGCCTCCATTTGCTGCGTCGCCTCCGCGCTCAGGCTGTGAATGCCGCGGTGCACCGCGGCGTAGCCATGGCGGTAAAATTCCATCTCGCGCTCAATCACCGCCTGCGGTTTTTGCGCGCTGGCGGCGCTGTCGAGGTAGGCCAGCGGCTGGCCGTTGACCTCACGCGTCAGCAGCGGAAAGTCCCGGCGCACCTGTTCGATCGGATAACTCATACGGCCTCCCGCGGCAGACGCTGTGCGATATGCGCCAGCACCCGCTCGCGAATTACGTCATTGCCGATGCCTTCGGTCAGTTCCGCGGCAAAGGCGAAGATGATCATCTGCTGCGCATCATGCTTGTCGATACCGCGCGACTGCAGGTAGAACAGCTGCTCTTCGTCAATGCGGCCAACGGTGGCGCCGTGGCTGCATTTGACGTCATCGGCGTAAATTTCCAGCTGCGGCTTGGTGTCCACTTCCGCCACCTTGCCCAGCAGCAGGTTGTGGTTGGTCATCTGGCCGTCGGTCTTGATGGCGTGCTGCGCCACTTTGATCATGCCGTTAAACACCGCTCTGGCGCGGTCGCTGACCACGGTTTTATGCAGTTGGCGGCTTTCACAATACCCCTTGTTGTGCTCCAGATAGCTGCGGGTATCGCAAATTTCTTTCCCTACCGGCAGCACCAGGCTGTTGAGCTGCAGATTGGCGCCTTCGCCATTCAGCTGTGCGCTGGTGTTATGGCGAGTCAGACCGGCCCCCAGCAGGAAGCTGTCGCTTTTCACCCGCGCGTCGCGGCCAATCTTCAGATCGTTATGAGCAAAGTGATAACTCGGCTGATTCTCAAACGCCAGCTTGCAGTGATGCAGCTGGGCGTTGTCGCCCACCGTCGCGGTCAGGCGCGCCCCGGTAAAGTGCGCGTGTTCGTTCAGGCTGACGTAATGCTCAATCACCTCCGCCTGCGCACCGGCCGCCACCTCCAGATGATGGCGGTGGTGCACGCTGTTAATTTCGCCGGCGCCGCTGCGCCCGCTGCTGATATGCAGCAGGTAAAGCGGACGAGCGGCGACTTTGCCGGCAGGCAGGCGAATCAGGCTGCTTTCCAACGCCAGGCTCTCGGTCAGGTGCAGGAAGATCTCCGGCTGAATCGGCTCCGGCAGCTGATACCCTGCCATTTCCAGCTGGTAATCGCCGAGATCGGCGTCGCTCAGATCGGCGCGGTAACGGCCATCGACAAATACCAGCCGGTAGGCATCGAGGGGCAACGCCAGCTCGGCGCAGCGCTCGGCACTGACTGCCGCCGGCTGCGGCGCATGGAACTGATGATCCAGCAGGCCGTCCAGCGGCGTGTATTTCCAGTTCTCATGTTTGCGCGTCGGCCAGCCCAGCCGCAGCGCCTGCTGCCAGTTCGCCAGCGCATGCGGGGAGTGCTCGCCGCCCTGCGCCTCGAACAGGCTGTAGAGCTGTTGCAGCGCGCGTGAATTACTGTTGGTCGGCAAGCCAGCCATAGCCCTGCTCCTCCAACTGTTTCACCAGAGAGAAATCACCGGATTTAACGATGCGCCCCTGGGAAAGTACGTGGACGTAATCTGGTTTGATGTAATCCAGAATACGCTGATAGTGGGTGACGATAATAAAGGCGCGCTTGCCGTCACGCAGCGAGTTCACGCCGTTGGCGACGATCTTCAGCGCATCGATGTCCAGCCCGGAATCAGTTTCATCCAGAATGCACAAGTCCGGCTCCAGCGCCGCCATCTGCAGAATATCGTTACGCTTTTTCTCACCGCCGGAGAAGCCGACGTTGACCGAACGGGTTAGCAGGTCGGCCGGCATATCCAGCAGCGCGATCTTCTCTTCGATAAAATCGGCGAAGTCGAAACGGTCCAGCGCCTCCTGACCGCGGTATTTACGCACCGCGTTGACCGAGGTCTGCAGGAAGAAATGGTTGCTGACGCCGGGGATCTCCACCGGATACTGGAAGGCCAGAAAGACCCCTTCGCCGGCGCGATCTTCCGGGTCCAGCTCCAGCAGATCCTTGCCCTTAAACGTTACGCTGCCGCCGCTCACTTCATATTCTTCACGCCCGGCCAGCGTCGCGGACAACGTGCTCTTGCCGGAGCCGTTCGGCCCCATGATGGCATGCACTTCGCCCGGTTTAATCTCCAGACTCAGTCCTTTCAGGATCTCATTGTCTTCCGCGCTGACGCGTAAATCTTTAATACTTAACATGCTGTATCCTCAGGTGGCGTTGTCACGCCAAAAATCTTGTCGCTGCCGCCAAACCGGCAGGGTTAACCGACGCTGTGCTCCAGGCTGATGGCCAGCAGCTTTTGCGCTTCCACCGCGAATTCCAGCGGCAGTTCGGAGAAAACGTCCTTACAGAAACCGTTGACGATCATCGAGATGGCGTCATCTTCGCTGATGCCGCGCTGCAGACAGTAGAACAGCTGGTCATCGCCGATTTTTGAGGTGGTGGCCTCGTGTTCCAGCTGCGCGCTGTTATTGCGCGCCTCGACGTACGGGAAGGTGTGCGCCCCGCTGTCCGGGCCGATCAGCATCGAATCACACTGGGTAAAGTTACGCGCGTTTTCCGCCCCCGGCAGGATCTTCACCAGTCCGCGGTAGGTATTCTCGCTGTGGCCGGCGGAGATGCCCTTGGCAATAATGGTCGACTTGGTGTTTTTGCCGATATGGATCATCTTGGTGCCGGTATCCGCCTGCTGATGGCCGCTGGTCAGCGCCACCGAGAAGAATTCGCCGATCGAATTGTCCCCCTGCAGGATCACGCTGGGGTATTTCCAGGTGATCGCCGAACCGGTTTCCGACTGGGTCCAGGACATTTTCGAGTTCGCCCCTTCGCACAGCGCACGTTTGGTGACGAAGTTCAGGATGCCGCCTTTACTTTCCCCGCCGGCGAACCAGTTCTGCACCGTCGAGTATTTCACCTCGGCGTCTTTATGCAGGATCACTTCCACCACCGCCGCGTGCAGCTGGTAGCTGTCGCGCACCGGCGCGGAGCAGCCTTCAATATAACTGACGTAGCTGCCCTCATCGGCAATCAGGATGGTGCGTTCGAACTGGCCGGTTTTCGCCGCGTTGATGCGGAAATAGGTGGACAGCTCCATCGGACAGCGAACGCCCTTCGGCACATAGACGAAGGTGCCGTCGGAAGCCACCGCGGCGTTCAGCGCCGCAAAGAAGTTATCGTTGGACGGCACCACCCGGCCGAGATACTGGCGCACCAGCTCCGGGTGCTCCTGAATCGCTTCGCCGAACGAGCAGAAAATCACCCCGCTTTCCGCCAGTTTCTCACGGTAAGTAGTGGCAACGGACACCGAGTCGAAAATGGCGTCCACCGCCACTTCGCTGCCCTCGCGTACCGGTACGCCCAGCTGTTCGAACGCCTGCTCCACTTCGCTGGTCAGGTAGCCGTTCTCATTCAGCGCGGCGCCCGTCTGCTGCTCGGCCCCCGGCTGAGAGCCGCAGGCGTCGTCGCAGCTGCCGCAGGACGGCGCCGAGTAATAGCTGTAATCCTGATAGTTCAGCTTGTCATAATTGGCCTTCAGCCAGTGCGGCTCTTCCATCTGCAGCCACGCGCGGTATGCCTCGAGGCGGAATTCCAGCATCCACTCAGGTTCGTTGCGCTTGGCCGAGATCGCCCGCACCACCTCTTCGTTAATGCCTTTGGCGAGCTCATCGGTCTGCAGCTGGGTAAAGAAGCCTTCTTTATAGCGTCCCTCGCTGACCCAGGCCTGCACATTATCAGGAACTTCTACATTTACATTGCTTCGTGTCATGGCGATCACATCACTCAAACGCCAAAGCTCTCGCCGCACCCGCAGGCGTGCTGAGCTTTAGGGTTATTGAACTTAAATATCTGATTCAGCCCTTCGCGGACGAAATCCACCGTGGTGCCGTCGATAAACGGCATCGCTTTTAACGGCACATACAGCCTGGCGCCGTCGCGCTCAAACAGCAGATCGTCGTCGGCCGGCTCGCGGGTCAGATCCAGCACGTAGCCGAAGCCGGCGCAGCCGGACTGTTTCACACTCAGCTGCAGCCCTTTTACCTGCGGGTCCTGCTGCATCAGTTTAATGATTTGCTGCACGGCGCTGTCGCTGAGCGAAATCCCCTGCCAGGCCTGCTCATCCAGCGAAAAAGTGCCGACATTTTCTGTTTGCATATGACCTACCTCATACTGGTCTCTGACGAGACGCATCATCCTCTTCCCGTCGTGTTACACGCGACGCGCGCACGCTGCGCGGGATATCTGCCAGCCATGTTAGTGATAATGATTATCACTTCAACCGTTGATTTTGCAGGGGTATCGCCCCCGCGGCCCGATTTTCCATCTTCCGACCGGCAAGCTGCGCGGACACCCGGCGCGGCGATGGCCGCGTACCGACGGCCAGCATTTCCTACCAGACTGAATTTTAATGCTTTTACTTGCATTTTATCCGCGAACCGCCCTGTCCCGTATTGCTGCCGACCGTGCCAATTCGTCGTTGTTTAAACATTCATAGAAAATACCTATTTCTGCCATGCTGTCTGGTTTAAAAATGCCCTTACGCGCTAAAACGTCGTCGCCGTCACACCGGCGGTGAATCTTCCCTATAGGTTAAAGTTTAGTCGTTGGCGGGCAAATGGATCGCTACGCTCTGAATACCGGAGCAGGAAAAAAAATTTCGCCGTGATGATTGATCGCCGCAGCGGCTGCAAATATGATAATGATTATCATTTACTTTATCAGGCGTGGGCAAATGAACATTTCGATGAATGCATGGCTGCTGGGCAAGATTGATGAGTACAAATTCAGTATCCGCGACGCCACGGTGGATTTCTATATGGCGGAGGCGGCGCTCAAGCGGCCGACGTGCAACGTCGACCACCTGAAGCGTTACAACGGCGTCTGCCTGAATATGGCCAATCTGTGCCTGGAGAACGGCGATGACGACAGCTATCTGCACGCCCTCAGCAAGCTGCATAACCGGCTGATCGTCGAGATCAACAATCCGCAGCGCTGTCAGCTGTTTCGGGTACAGAGCTACCATTTTGCGCGCCACACCCTGACGCTGATCTGTCAGAAATACGCCATGGAGGGAACCTGGGAAAAGGCTAACGCCTATCAAAAGGACTTCGTCAAACGCGTGCCCTTTCAGCTGTAAGGGCAAAGAATAAGGCCCGGCGCGGACGCCGGGCCTCAGTGTGTTACTC
This sequence comes from Serratia sp. JUb9, assembly GCF_014298095.1. NCBI lineage: Bacteria > Pseudomonadati > Pseudomonadota > Gammaproteobacteria > Enterobacterales > Yersiniaceae > Serratia > Serratia sp. JUb9. The sequence goes on from NZ_CP060416.1 coordinate 2,792,261, forward strand.
AATCACCGCCGTGGTCAGGCGGGAGATGCAGCACAGCTTATCCCGCTTGTCGAAAATCTCGATCTGCCAGACCTGATTGCGCCGTCCGGCGTGCAGCGCCCGGCAGACGCCGCGCACCCGGCCGTCAAACGCCGGCCGCAGATGGTTGGCGTTGATCTCCACCCCCACCACCTGCTGGTCGCCGGTGGTGCACAGGTAGCCGGCCATCGACCCCATCGACTCCGCCAGCACCACCGACGCGCCGCCGTGCAGCAAGCCAAAAGGCTGCGTGGTGCGCGAGTCTACCGGCATGGTGGCTTCCAGAAAATCGTCGCCGATTTGGGTAAATTCAATCCCCACATGCCCCACCATGCAGCCCTCTCCGGAACGGTTTAACTGTTCCAGCGTTGTCTCTCGTTTCCACAGCTTCACGCAATCATCTCCAGCAGCGCCTGTAATGGATGCCGCACGCCGTTGCCCTCAATCCGTTTGACCTGGCTGCGGCAGGAATAGCCGGTGGCCAGGCAACGTTGACGCGGCAACCGCCGCAGCGCCTGATGCCATGATAACTCATAAATCCCGAGCGAATTTTGCAGGTTCTTGCTTTCATGACCATAGGTGCCGGCCATGCCGCAGCAGCCTACGCTGACGCTTTCCAGTTTGGCGCCGAAGCGGGCGAAGATCGACGCCCACTGCTGGCTGCTGGCCGGCAGCGCGGTGGTTTCGGTACAGTGGCCGAACAGATACCAGGCTTCGCCGGTGGCCGGCTGTTCTGCCCGCTCCGCCAGCAACGCCTGCAGCCATTCATGCACCAGCTGTACGCGGAAATCGCCGCGCGTCTCGCCGAGGATCTCCTGGTATTCATCGCGGTAGCACAGCACCAAGGCCGGATCGACCCCGACCATCGGCATCCCCAGCCGGGCGACGCGGTTAAGGAAATCGGCGGTCTTGCGCGCCGTTTTGGCAAAGCGCGTCAGGAAGCCCTTCACATGCTGCGCCTTGCCGTTTGGTGAGAACGGCAGCAGCACCGGCCGATAGCCGAGTTTTTCCACCAGCCGGACAAAGTCCGCCACCACCACGGCGTCATAGTAGCTGGTGAACGGATCCTGCACGATCAGCACATACTGCGCGCGCGCGGCATGCGGCAGCGCCTCCAGCTGTTCAAGCGTCATATTGATCGCCTGATGGCCGGACAGCTGCTGACGCAGCGTCGGGCTGGAGAGCAGCGGCACATCGACCATGCCGATGGCGTTGCGGTTCAAATCGCGCAGCCACGGCTGCTTCAGGAAGAAGTTGAACATCTTCGGCGCCTTGGCCATCAGCGGCGCATAGCTCTCCACGCCGGCCACCACGTAGTCACTGGCGGGACGCAGATAGCGCGTGTGGTACAGCTGCAGGAAACGCGAGCGGAATCCCGGCACGTCAATCTTGATCGGGCACTGGGTAGAACAGGCCTTACAGGCCAGGCAGCCGGACATCGCTTCTTTCACCTCGTGCGAGAAGTCATACTCGCCCTTATCGGCGTACCAGCTGTTGCGCGTTTTTTCGATCAGATTACGGAAGCTCATACGCTGCTGCGGCAGCTGTTGCTCCAGCTGCAGCGGGTCGACGCCCTGCTCGCTGAGCAGGCGCAGCCATTCGCGCACCAGCGCGGCGCGCCCTTTCGGCGAATGAATGCGGCTGCCGGTGATTTTCATCGACGGACACATCGGGCTGCGCGCGTCAAAATTGAAGCACAGGCCGTTGCCGTTGCACTCCATGGCGCCGCGGAAGGAACTACGCACGGCGATCGGAATGCGGCGATCCAGCGTGCCGCGTTTTACCGCGTCCACCTTCATCATCGGCGCATCGACGCCGAGCGGCGGACAGATTTTGCCGGGGTTAAGGCGATTGTCCGGGTCGAACGCCGCCTTGATGCGGCGCAGCTCGTCATACAGCGTCTCACCGAAGAACGCCGGGCTGTATTCGGCGCGGAAGCCCTTGCCGTGCTCGCCCCACAGCAGGCCGCCGTATTTGGCGGTGAGCGCCACCACGTCGTCGGAGATCTGCTTCATCAGCATCTCCTGCTGCGGATCGCACATATCCAGCGCCGGACGCACATGCAGCACCCCGGCGTCAACGTGGCCGAACATGCCGTAGCTCAGGTTGTGTCCGTCGAGCAACTGGCGGAACTCGGCGATATAGTCCGCCAGGTGCTGCGGCGGCACGCAGGTATCTTCCGCGAACGGGATCGGCTTGGCCTGCCCTTTGGCGTTGCCCAGCAGCCCGACCGCCTTTTTACGCATGCCGTAGATCCGCTCGATGCCGGCCAGATCGCCGCACACCTGGTAGCCAATCACGCCGGCCTGCCGCTCCGCCATCAGCGAGTCCAGACGCTGGCACAAGTCATCCAGCTGCTGTTCAATCAACGCTTCATCATCGCCGGCAAACTCGACGATATTCAGCCCCAGCATCTCTTTATCCGGCACGTCGGCGATCAGCTCGCTGACCGAATGCCAGACAATATCTTCCCGCGCCAGATTCAGCACCTTGGAGTCGATGGTCTCCACCGACAGCGCCTTGGCCTCCACCATAAACGGCGCGTTGCGCAACGCCGAATCAAACGAATCGTACTTGACGTTCACCAGCCGGCGCACCTTGGGCAGCGGTGTAATGTCCAGCCGCGCTTCGGTGATAAACGCCAGCGTGCCTTCGGCGCCGGTCAGAATGCGCGTCAGATCGAAGGTCTGCAGATCGTCGCTCAGCACGTGGCGCAAATCATAGCCGGTCAGGAAGCGGTTGAGCTGAGGGAATTTTTCCAGAATCAGCGCGCGCTGGTCGCGGCAGCGGTTCAGCACGGTGTGGTAAATGCGCCCTTCGGCGGTTTCTTCCTGGGCAATCGTTTCCGCCAGCGCCGTCGGCATGGCGCGGGTGTCGATCATATCGCCGCCCAGCAGCACCGCGCGCAGACCCAGTACGTGATCGGAGGTTTTGCCATACACCAGCGAGCCCTGCCCGGAGGCGTCGGTATTGATCATGCCGCCCAGCGTGGCGCGGTTGCTGGTGGAGAGTTCCGGTGAAAAGAAGTAGCCGAACGGCTTCAGGTACTGATTGAGCTGATCTTTGATGACCCCGGCCTCGACCCGCACCCAGCCCTGCTCCAGATTGATGTCCAGAATACGGTTCATATGGCGCGACATATCTACCACGATACCGCTGTTGAGCGACTGGCCGTTGGTGCCGGTGCCGCCGCCGCGCGGGCTGAAAGTCAGCGTATTGAAACGTTCCTCGCCGGCCAGCCGCGCAATCAGCGCCACATCGGCGGTGGAGCGCGGAAACAGCACCGCCTCCGGCAGCAGTTGGTAAATGCTGTTATCGGTCGCCATCGTCAGGCGATCGGCATAGCTGGTGGCGATATCGCCGTTGAATCCGTTGTGCTTTAACGCTTCCAAAAAATCCAGCACCCGCTGAACCAACCCGGGCGCCTGAGCTATTTGTGGGATCATTGCTTTTGTAGACCCTGTCCGTCTCATTTTGATGCGCTGATAAACGCTGAATCAGGCCCGTCGCAGGCCTGCCCTAAATTATTGTTATCGCTATATACCCTAAATAATTCAAGTTGTAGGAAGGCGGCAAGTGAAAAACTCCGATGAGCTTACTCAGGTAAGTGATTCGGGTGACTGAGCGCAGCCAACACGCCTGCAACTTGAAGTATGCCGGGTATAAACGACATATTGAAATGGATACCGGGGAAAAACAAGCGGAGCGGGCCACCTTTAAGCAAACGGCTTCCGTGCCAAGTCCATGCTTCCTGTAGGTTCAACGTCTTCTCCTTGGCAAAAATAACGCGGGCAGGACAAACCGTATCCGCCGGCGCGCTCGCACCCATCCATCAGTATTAATTACCTGTCACACTGTGAAATTTAGCCAAAATGCATCATGATTAACGGGAACAACGGAATTTATCCCCCGCCAATCGCTGGCGGGCGGGTACTGCAAACCATAGGATGAGAGCCCTTCATGACACTCCCACAACCTCGTTACGATTTACCAAGGCTAATTTTTGGCGTGCTGTTTATTGCCATTATGATCATCGCCTGCTTTTGGGTGGTGCAGCCCTTCATACTCGGCTTTGCCTGGGCCGGCATGGTGGTGATCGCCACCTGGCCGGTGCTGCTTAAACTGCAGAAGCTGCTCTGGGGACGGCGTTCGCTGGCGGTGCTGGCGATGACGCTGCTGCTGGTGCTGCTGTTCGTGATGCCGATTGCGCTGCTGGTGAACAGCGTGGTGGACAACAGCGCGCCGCTGGTCGCCTGGGCCAGCACGCCGGGTAAAGTGCATATTCCCGATCTGGCCTGGCTGCACGCGGTGCCGATGATCGGCGACAAACTGTATGACAGCTACCATACGCTGATTCAAAGCGGTGGCGGCGCGCTGATCGCCAAGGTTCAGCCCTACTTCGGCCGTACCGCGACCTGGTTCGCCTCGCAGGCGGCGCATATCGGCCGCTTCCTGATGCACTGTTCGCTGATGGTGCTGTTCAGCGCGCTGCTGTACGCCCGCGGCGAACAGGTGGCGCTGGGCATCCGCCACTTTGCCGTACGCCTCGGCGCCGAACGCGGCGACGCCGCCGTGCTACTGGGCGGCCAGGCGATCCGCGCCGTGGCTCTGGGCGTGGTGGTCACCGCGCTGGTGCAGTCGGTGCTGGGCGGCATCGGGCTGGCGGTCGCCGGCATTCCGGCGGCGGTGCTGCTGGCGGTGCTGATGTTCATCTTCTGCGTCGCGCAGCTCGGGCCGTTACCGGTGCTGGTGCCCGCCATTATCTGGCTTTACTGGAGCGGCGACACCACCTGGGGCACCGTGCTGCTGGTATGGAGCTGCGTGGTCGGCACGCTGGACAACTTCCTGCGGCCAGTGCTGATCCGCATGGGCGCCGATTTGCCGATGGTGCTGATCCTGTCCGGCGTCATCGGCGGCCTGCTGGCCTTCGGCATGATCGGGCTGTTCATCGGTCCGGTAGTGCTGGCCGTCTCCTACCGCCTGCTCACCGCCTGGATGAATGAAACACCGGAGCCGACCGCCGATCTGGAAGAAGTCGCCAAGGATTTGGAAGAGATGTAATTTAATCCCGCCTGCCCGTAATGGGCAGGCGCGTTCACACAATACAATTAACAGCATTCCCCGCCGCACGACAATTCGCATTAATATAAAATCTATTTCGTCATGCCAAATGGCGCGTTAATAAACATGCCGTAAGGATACATGTTCTATTTTCTGTAAATACGAGGGGAAATAATCATTTAATGGTTTAAATTGCAATTATTAGGACAATTCTTAATGACTAAAACGCGCTAAGTGCCTAGTATTATTGCCATATCTTGCTTTAACTCGCTGAAGCCAAGCAAGTTTCCGAACAATGTAATGCCATACATATGAATTGCTGTGTGTAGTCTTTGCCCGTCTTCTTAGATGGGCTTTTTTTTATTCTATTTTTCTCCCCGCTTATTTTCCTTCATCACCAAGTTACATTCAGAAATAAAATAGCCGCAACATTGTTGCGGCTATGGCATTAATCTTAATTTAATTAAAACGGCTTATTTTTGTTGCGCCAAATTAATCCAGGTCTGCACCACGGTATCCGGGTTCAGCGACAGGCTGTCAATGCCCTGCTCCATTAACCACTCGGCAAAATCCTCATGGTCGGAAGGCCCCTGTCCGCAGATGCCGACATACTTGCCGTGGCGCTTGGCCGCCTGAATCGCCATCGCCAGCAGCGCTTTCACCGCTTCGTTGCGCTCATCAAACAGTTCCGATACCACGCCGGAATCGCGGTCCAGGCCCAGGGCCAGCTGCGTCATATCGTTGGAACCGATGGAGAAACCGTCGAAGTGCTCCAGGAACTGATCCGCCAACAGGGCGTTGGACGGGATTTCGCACATCATGATCACTTTCAGACCATTTTCACCGCGCTTCAGCCCCTGCTGCGCCAGTTCGGCCACCACCGCTTCCGCCTGCGCCACGGTACGCACGAACGGCACCATGATTTCAACGTTGGTCAGCCCCATCACGTTGCGTACGCGTTTCACCGCTTCGCACTCCAGCGCAAAGCAGTCGCGGAAGCTGTCGGAAACATAGCGGCCCGCGCCGCGGAAGCCCAGCATCGGGTTCTCCTCGTGCGGTTCGTATTTATCGCCGCCGACCAGGTTGGCGTACTCGTTGGATTTGAAGTCGGACAGACGCACGATCACCCGCTTCGGCCAGAACGCGGCACCCAGCGTCGCGATGCCTTCCACCAGCCGGCCCACGTAAAACTCGACCGGATCGTCGTAGCCCTGCATCATGCCGCGGATTTCCGCCTGCAGTTCCGGCGTCTGCTGGTCAAATTCCAGCAGCGCGCGCGGGTGCACGCCAATCATGCGGTTGATGATAAACTCCAGACGCGCCAGGCCGACGCCTTCGTTCGGCAGGCAGGCGAAGTCGAACGCCCGATCCGGGTTGCCGACGTTCATCATGATTTTCAGCGGCAGCGACGGCAGTTCGTTGACTTCGGAGCTCTGCACGCTGAAGTCCAGCTCGTCCTGATAGACGTAGCCGGTGTCGCCTTCGGCGCAGGAAACGGTGACCTTCTGGCCGTCTTTCAGCAGGTCGGTGGCGTGGCCACAGCCAACCACCGCCGGGATGCCCAGCTCACGCGCGATGATCGCCGCGTGGCAGGTACGGCCGCCGCGGTTGGTGACGATCGCCGCCGCCTTTTTCATGATCGGCTCCCAGTCCGGGTCGGTCATGTCGGTGACCAGCACATCGCCCGGCAGAATGCGATCCATTTCGCTGATATCGTGGATCACTTTCACCGGGCCGGCGCCGATGCGGTGGCCGATCGCGCGCCCTTCCACCAGCACGTTGCCGCTGCCGTTCAGCTGATAGCGTTCCATCACCTGGCCGTTGGAGCGCACGGTTTCCGGACGCGCCTGCACAATCAGCAGCTTGCCGGTATGGCCGTCTTTGGCCCACTCGATATCCATCGGGCGGCCGTAATGTTTTTCAATCAGCATCGCCTGATGCGCCAGCGCCTGCACCTCGTCGTCGCTCAGCGAGAAACGATTGCGCTGCGCCTCCGGCACGTCTTCAATCTGCACCTGCTTGCCGTGATCCTGCGACGGCGCGTACACCATGCGGATTTTCTTCGAACCGAGGTTGCGGCGCACAATCGCCGGCTTGTTGTTCTGCAGCGTCGGTTTGTGCACGTAGAACTCATCCGGGTTGACCGCCCCCTGCACCACCATCTCGCCCAGACCGAAAGCGGAAGTAATAAACACCACCTGATCAAAACCGGATTCGGTATCGATGGTGAACATCACGCCGGAAGAGGCCAGATCCGAACGCACCATGCGCTGTACGCCGGCGGACAGCGCCACGCCGCGGTGATCGTAGCCCTGATGCACGCGGTAGGAGATGGCGCGGTCATTAAACAGCGAGGCGAACACGTGTTTAATCGCCACCATCACGGCGTCGATGCCCTGCACGTTAAGGAAGGTTTCCTGCTGGCCGGCAAACGAGGCGTCCGGCATATCTTCAGCGGTGGCGGACGAACGGACGGCAAACGAGGCCTCCGGTTCGCCGTCGGCCAGTTGCTGGTAAGCCAGGGTGATTTCGCGCTCAAATTCCGGGTGGAACGGCGTATCAATAATCCATTGGCGGATCTGCGCGCCGGCCTGCGCCAGCTGCGTGACGTCATCAACGTCGGTGTGATCCAGCAGCTGGTAAATGCGTTGGTTAACGCCGCTTTGTTCCAGGAAATCATTAAACGCCTGTGCGGTGGTGGCAAAACCGTTTGGCACGGCCACGCCCAGATCGGAAAGATTGGTGATCATTTCACCAAGCGAGGCATTCTTGCCGCCAACGCGGTCAACGTCGTTCATGCCAAGCTGGTTATACCAAAGCACATTACGCAAGTCTGGGCCATTGTTGGGCATCGAGACAATCCTTATTGCTATCAGTAGGGTATAGACGGACTTTAGGCTGCGCATCGGCTGAGCACCGGCCCGGCGTATGCCGGGCCGGTTATTCGCGTTGCTCATCGCTTATTGGTGCCTGAGCGCAGCCTACTTCAATTGCGTTAACTGCTCGTTGGTTTGAGCGCAATCAGACTAGCACAATCATCCATGAGAAATGGAAAGGTGAATCGTTCAACCCAATGAAGAAAATGGATTTTAAGAGTATTACCTAAATGAAACTTTTATGATGGTATCGTTCCCTTTTTAGCTAACCGCTTTTTATTTCAATAAATTACATAATATTTAAACTTTAAATTGAAAAAAGCCGCCCGCCGGCGCGCCAAAGCGCCATTTTCCGCGTCAGTCCCCCCCTCAGTGCCGGAATTGATATTTCATAAAAAAAGAAAAAGTGTTTCAGGCAACGATGGCAGCCGATTATTCCTATTTTTCCCCGTCTCTGCCCATTCCCTGAGCAAGCGTCTCTTGCCGTCACACTTTTTTTGTTAGCCTCTTTACCGCCGAATCATCTGGAGCCCATTATGCTTAACCTTCAGGCAGACCCATTGCCGCAGCAGCAGGATTACTGTTTCTCAATTAAGGAGTCACGGGTGGAAAGAAGCGTTTTCTATATTTCGGACGGCACCGCCATTACCGCAGAGGTATTAGGCCATGCGGTGCTGTCGCAGTTCCCGGTCACGGCGACCACCTATTCGCTCCCCTTTGTCGAAACCGAGGCGCGGGCGCGCGCCGTCTGCCAGCAAATCAACGATATTTACCAGCAGACCGGCGAACGCCCGCTGGTGTTTTATTCGATTATTTCGCCGGAAGTGCGTCAGGTGATCGTGCAGAGCGAGGGCTTTTGTCAGGATATCGTACAGGCGCTGGTCGGCCCGCTGCAGCAGGAGCTGAACGTCGACCCGACGCCGGTGCCGAACCGCACCCACGGGCTGACCGCCAGCAACCTGGGCAAATACGACGCGCGCATCGCCGCCATCGACTACACCCTGGCGCACGACGACGGCATCTCGCTGCGCAATCTCGATCAGGCGCAGGTGATCCTGCTGGGCGTCTCCCGCTGTGGCAAAACCCCCACCAGCCTCTACCTGGCGATGCAGTTCGGCATCCGCGCCGCCAACTACCCGTTTATCGCCGACGATATGGATAACCTGCAGCTGCCGGCAGCGTTGAAGCCGTTCCAGCACAAGCTGTTCGGCCTGACCATCGACCCGGAGCGCCTGGCCGCCATTCGCGAAGAGCGGCGGGAAAACAGCCGCTACGCCTCGCTGCGCCAGTGCCGCATGGAGATTGCCGAAGTGGAGGCGCTGTTCCGTAAAAATCAGATCCGCTATCTGAACAGCACCAACTATTCGGTAGAGGAAATCTCCACCAAAATCCTCGATATTCTCGGCATGAGCCGCCGCATGTTCTGATCGCCCCGCATTTGTCACGCCGCACGGGCGGCGTGACGGTATGCAACGCCATTTTTTACCGCCTCAGGTCAATAAATCTCGTTTTGTACGGTTGAAATCAGCCGCTTTTGCGTTATTGTGATCGTCATCACTTCCCGGTACTCCTGCCGTAGAGAAGAAACAGATTCAGAGAACGTCATGCACAAAACAGATGAACTGCGGACCGCGCGCATCGACAGCCTGGTTACGCCGCAAGCGCTGGCGGACAAGTTGCCGATTTCTGCGGCGGTTGCCGATAACGTGACAGCGTCACGCAAACGTATTGAACGGATCCTGTCAGGCGAGGATAAACGCCTACTGGTGGTGATCGGCCCCTGCTCGATTCACGACCTCGACGCCGCGCTGGACTACGCCGGCCGCCTGAACGCCCTGCGCGAACGCTATCAGGACCGGCTGGAAATCGTGATGCGCACCTACTTCGAGAAACCGCGCACCGTGGTGGGCTGGAAAGGCCTGATCTCCGACCCGGCGCTGGACGGCAGCTACCAGGTCAACCGCGGCATTGAAATGGCGCGCAAGCTGCTGCTGGACGTCAACCAGCTCGGCCTGCCGACCGCCACCGAATTTCTCGATATGGTGATCGGCCAGTATATTGCCGATCTGATCAGCTGGGGCGCCATCGGCGCGCGCACCACCGAAAGCCAGATCCACCGTGAGATGGCCTCGGCGCTCTCCTGTCCGGTCGGCTTCAAAAACGGCACCGACGGCAATACCCGTATCGCCATCGACGCCATCCGCGCCTCGCGCGCCGGTCATATGTTCCTCTCGCCGGATAAAAACGGCCAGATGACCATTTACCAGACCAGCGGCAACCCGTACGGCCATATCATTATGCGCGGCGGCAAAACGCCGAACTACCACGCGACGGATATCGTCGCCGCCTGCGACAGCCTGCGCGAGTTCGACCTGCCGGAGCACCTGGTGATCGATTTCAGCCACGGCAACTGCCAGAAGCTGCACCGCCGCCAGCTGGACGTGGCGGAGAACGTCTGCCAGCAGATCCGCGCCGGCTCCTCCGCCGTCGCCGGCGTCATGGCGGAAAGTTTCCTGGTGGAAGGCACGCAGAAAATCGTTGCCGGGCAACCGCTGACCTACGGCCAGTCCATCACCGACCCGTGCCTCAGCTGGTCAGACAGCGAACAGCTGCTGGCAATGCTGGCGGACGCGGTGGACACCCGCTTCTGACAGATTCCCGGCCGGGGTTGCCGCCCCGGCCTGCCCGCAACGCATCATGCTCCGTCTGTTCGCCAATGTTTTTACCCCAACCCCATTTTTACGATAAATCCCCGACGCAGGTTTAAGGCATACTGCAGGCTGTTTCAATCAGCCTTGACAGCCGACATGACCGAACAACTTCATATAACACTTGTCGTGGAGCTCAGCCGTTGGATAGAAAACCACCTTGGCCGGGCCATTCAGTTACCCGAACTCGCCGCCTACTCCGGCTATTCGTTATGGTATATGCAGAAGGTTTTTAAGGAGATTTCCGGCTATTCGCTGGGACGTTACATCCGCGAACGCCGGCTGATGGGTGCGCTGCGCAAGCTGCGCTTTTCCGAGCAGAGCCTGTTTGATATCGCCATCGATTTTGGCTTCGGCTCGCAGTCGCACTTTTGCTATATGTTTAAAAAGCGCTTCGGCTTCACCCCGTCCGAGCTGCGCAGCTCGCCGGCGCTGCCGGTCACGCTGACGCCGCCGCTGCATGAGCAGCTGCCGCAGGCCGCCTAAACCGGTTATCACCCGCACACGATGTCTGTCAGTCGCGGGTAACCTGAATGGCCGTAAACGCCCGGCACTTCTCTGTCGCCTCAATGACCGGCAATTGCAGGAGCCGTTCACGCGCCCCTGCAATTGCGCTTATAAAGCGTGGGAGAGCGGTTTTATCCCACGGTCACGATTATTTTACCGACCTGACCGTTTGCTTCCATATAGCGATGCGCATCTGCGATATCTTCAAGCCTGAAGGTTTTATCGATGACCGGTTTCAGTTTGCCAGAACGCAAACCTTCTGAAACGAAGGTTTTCGCTCGCTCCATTTTTTCCGCGTCGGTGGTGATTTCGAACAGCTCATAGCCGCGTAGCGTGAGATGTTTACCGAGAATATCGAATACAGGCACCAGCATGTCACGGCTGTCGAGCGCACCGTACTGGAAGTACATACCTTGTGGTGCCATGATTTGAGTCAACTTTGCCACGTCCGGGCCACCAACAGGATCAAAAACAATGTGCACACCTTCGCCATGTGTCGCCCGGTTGATTTCAGCGACCATATCCTGCTCCGCAGTCGCGATCACAGCGGCCGCCCCTGCTTGCAGAAGCATGTCGCGTTTTTCGCTGGTTCGGGTCAGGGCAACAGGTTTGGCGCCCAACATGTTCGCGATCTGAATAGCTGCCAGGCCAACGCTGCTTGATGCTGCGCGGATAATAACATTCTGCCCGGCCTGCAGGTTACCGTATTCAACCAGTGCGCCATAAGCCGTGACGAACATCATCCAGCTTGCGGCCGCTTCTTCGAAAGACAAATTGCCAGGATGTTTCACCACCGCGTGTAGCGGCGCGTTAACACGCTCACCGTACATACCATATTCGTTAAACATGAATGAAGGGATCACGCTGACCACATCCCCTTTGGCGAACCCTTCGACATTCTCACCGACAACCTCAACCACGCCAGCCGCTTCATAACCCAGACGTGCCGGGAATTCGGGGGCAATCACATACTGACCATTTCGGTACATAATTTCAGCACGATTGAGGCCAATTGCATGTACGCGGATTTGGACTTCCCCTGCGGCAGGCGCCGGCACCTCTACATCAACAACCTCAAGAACTTCCGGACCGCCGGTGCGGTTAAACGTGACAACTTTAGACATATATAGACCTCGTCAGTTAGCGGTATACCTTATAGATAGCGTGAAAGGTGTACTCGATTAATCTGCGAACAATCTACGTGGTTGTCACCCGGGTAAAAATAGCCGCTGAGGAACTTCAGTGTTATTCATTCAGTAACAATCTGTCGGTTTCTGCCGATCTGCTGGCAAAAACCTCGCTGAACCAGTCGATAAAGACGCGCACCTGAGGGGAAAGATAGCGCCGGTCCGGATACATCACCGACACGGGTTTGGCAACGGAGGGATACTGCGCCAGGATTTCTTCAAGCTTACCGGAAGCAATATGCGGGGCAAGGGCATCACTGGAGGCCTGGATAATCCCCAGACCGGCCAGGGCGCAGGACAACAGAATATCGGAATTATCGACCAGCATGCTGCTGGCAGGGCGCAGTGAGACCACCTCTCCATTCTCGATAAACTTCCACTCCATCACGTCACGACTGTGTTCGCTGAAGAAGTTAACTGCCCGGTGCTGTTCCAGTTCTGCCAGTGTTGCCGGCCTCCCATACCGCTGCAAATAGGAGGGAGCGGCGCAGGTGGCCATCCTGATATCCCCGAGACGTCTGGAGATAAAGCTTGAATCCTGCAGTTCCCCCAGGCGTACCACACAGTCCACGCCTTCGGCGATCAGATCGTTTTTTTTATCCGATGAAACCAGCACCACGTCAATATCGGGATATAACGACTTGAACTGCGTCAGGTGGGGAATAAGGATGGTATGGGCCAGCGCCAGCGGAACATCAAGCTTGAGCCGCCCACGCGGTGGTAAGGTTGATGAAAAGTTGGCCATCATGCCATCGACTTCAGCCAGAACGTGTTTGGCATGCTGATAAAACTCGTCCCCTTTCGCCGTAATACTCAGCTTGCGGGTGGTACGATGTATGAGTTTTACGCCAAGTTCGTCCTCGAGCTGCTGTATCGCTTTACTCACTGCGGGGCGGTGCAGCTGCAGAATATCAGCAGCTTTGGTGAAGCTGCCCTGCTCAACGACCTGTATAAAAATACTAATATATTCAATTATGTTAGAACGCATATCACTACCGGAGCACCCTCATCTACCGACCGAACCGAGCCGTTTATCATTCAGATTAACCTACCGCAGCATCCGAACGCTTATGCCAGCAAGAAATTAATCGTTGATCCCACTACGTGAATTCTAACCTATATCCTTCAGAACCGATCCACGAGACAGACAAGAGCAAAGTGACCCAAGTATACCCCTGCTTCCGACCTGTAGTGCTTCGCGCTTCGGCACCAGGCAGCCGTAAGCGGGCAAGCTAACGGAGCTGAAGGTCCGCTGTGAGCGAGGAGCGGACGTTAGGCCTGAAAAACATTCTGAACAACAGAGCTTGGGATACGCCTGCCTTATTCCCAAGGCGCTCCCTGCTCCCAGCTTTCAATAAGCAGGTCAATAAAAGAGCGAATCCGCGGTGATAAATGCCGCTTACTGGGATAAATCACCCGAATAGGTTCCGGTGGAATAGGATATTCCTCAAGAACGGGTATCAATCTTCCGCTACGCAAATCCTCACCGAGCAAATAGGTTGGTAAGTGGACTATTCCAAACCCGGCAATAGCCGATGCACGCATGGCTTCAGAACTGTCGAGGTTAAGTCGCCCGGGTCCTTCATACACAAATGCCCCTTCCGGGGTGGCAAACCGCCAGCTACGTCTTTTCTCTGCACTAAGAAGAAAGATAGTGTCATGGTCGATTAAATCCGCAGGTGTCTTTGGAATACCTCGAGAGGACAAGTACTCAGGTGATGCGCATGTGACAATATGCTGCAACGCTATCGTTCGGGTCAGAATGCGCGAATCATCGCGCGGTTCACCTATGCGAATGGCAATATCAAAACCTTCTTCAATAAGGTCCACAAACCTGTCGCTAAAAGACACCTCCGCGCGAAGTTCTGGCCATTTCTTTAGATAAGCATCCAGAACGGGAAGAATATGTCGCTGTCCAAAAGAGAGCGGCGCGCTAAGCCGGAGAGTCCCCGTTGGCTTAACTCTGCGCATGGCCATGGTGGCATCGACCTCCTCGAGGTCTTCGAGTATCTGACGACAACGATCAAACATTATCCTCCCTTCATCAGTAAGACTCAGACGCCGCGTAGTACGGTTAAGAAGACGAACACCAAGACGTGTTTCAAGCCTGACAATACTTTTGCCAATAGCAGAACGTGTAAGCCCAAGGGAACTCGCCGCATGGGTGTAACTCCCCGCTTTTACCGCAGCGACGAATGCTGCAATATCACCAATACTATTGATCTCCATGCATTATTTCTCTCTTCAAATACGGGCATTAACGCCCCCTGATATGGGAACCATATTCCCCAAATGTTTGTATATCATAGGCTCCTGTCAAATTTAAACGCAAATATACACAGGAGCACTGATGATGAATCAACAAACCAAACAAGCTGTAAAAGAATGGTCAGACAGTCTGGCCGGTCTGGGGCCAATCCTTACAGGTCAGGATACCGTAACGCCGATGAGTGAGGTCCGTAACGCCTACACCCGTATGCTGGCTAAAAATCCTGCACCTGCCGGAGTGAGCTTTAATGAGGTTGATATGGGGGGCGTACCAGGCACTTTGGTTACGCCCGACATCCTTGAAACCGATGCTATCGTTATGTACATCCACGGCGGGGCCTATATTGTCGGTGAACCAGCTGGCTATCACGGTATTGGCGGCAACTACGCCAATATGCTGGGCGCAAGGGTCTACATGCCGGACTACCGACTGGCTCCGGAGTATCCTTTCCCTACGCCAGTTACCGATACGGTTCGTGCCTATGAGTGGTTGATTGAACAAGGCTTTGATGCCAGTAAAATCGTGCTGGCAGGCGAGTCTGCGGGTGGAGCGATGGTTGTTACCGTCATGGTTGCCGCACGTAACAAGGGTCTCCCGCTTCCGGCCGCTGGTGTCTCTATCTCACCATGGGCCAATCTTGAACATACGGGTGTATCCATGACCAATAGGGAAGGTCTCGATCCCTTAAACACAAAAGCAGGTTTGGATTTTCTGGCGCGCACCTTCCTGGGTGATGCGTTGCCTAACCATCCAATGGCATCACCGGTATTTGCCGATGTGACGGGTCTACCGCCAGTGCTCGTTCAAATTGGCGAAAACGAACTTATGCTGAGCGACGCGATGCGTCTGGCAACGCATCTGGGTGATAACCGCGTTCGTGTAAATCTGGAAGTCTGGCCGGGTATGTTCCACGCTTGGCATTTCTTCTCAACGCTGCAGCCAGAAGCGGTACAGGCTCTCGAAAGTTCAGTCGCCTTTATGAAGCAAGCCCTGCAGGATGCATCCAAGTAATTACCCATGATGATTGCTTAAAAAACGGGCGCATCTTATTGCGCCCGTCAGAAGTGAAAATGACATATTTATAGAAAAACTTTCTTTATCCCCCGTTCTTACCTCACATATGGCCTAACAGGTTCTGCAATTATTTTTTATAAGCGTTATTGATTCAGCGGCACCCGCACAATGCTGTCCGGCCCCTGGGTCGAGCCGTCCTTGTTGAACGCCTGCTTCACCGTGACGTACAGGGTTTGTCCGTCAGCGGACAGCAGCAGGCTGTTCGGGTGCGGCGGCAGGCTGACGCTGCGCTTGGTCGCATAGCTGTGCGCATCCAGGATCAGCAATTTGCCCGATTCGCGCTGGGTCAGGTACAGCTCCTGGCGCTGCGGGTTATACTTGACCGCCAGCGAATCGCCGTTGTCCAGCTGCTTGATTAGCTTGCCGCTGCGGATATCCAGCACCAGCGTGGTTTTGGCTTTGGAATTATCGGTGACGAACAGGCGACCGCCTTGCTTATCTTCCGCCAGATTCAGCAGCAGCGCCGGCTTCTCACCCAGCGGCTGCCAGCGTTGCTCAATCGCGTAGCTGCGCGGGTTGATCACCAGAATTTCACCGCCGCCGTTGGCGGCATACAGACGTTGGGTCTGCGCGGAATAGTGCAAACCGGTGACCCATTTCCCAGCGTTATTAATGCGTTTTTTCAGCTTCAGCGTTTTGGCATCCACCACCCAGATCACACCGGGATCCGCCACGCCGCCGATAAACAGCTGGCCGTCATGCCAGAGAATTTCCCGCGCGCCATACGGGAAGCCTTTCTCATTGCGCTCGCTGAACAGCAGACGGCCGGTAATCTTGCCGCTGGCGATATCCAGCGCGCTGACGCCGCCGTCAAGCGAGTTGGTGACGTACAGCGTCTTGCCCTGCGGATCCATCGCCACGCCGAAGTTTTTCAGATCGGTATGGGTGATCCCCAGCACCTTCAGCGTGGCGGGATCCAGCTTATAGATCGCTCCGCCCTGCACGTCCTTAAAACCCTGCGCGCTGGCGACATACAGCGCCCGGCCGTCCGGCGTGAGGGCCATTTCATACAGCCCGTCCCCCAGCGCGTTCTTTTGCAGCTGAGCGCTCTGCGTGACCGCCGCGGCCGGCGTGCCTGTCGCCGTCGCGGATGCGCCGCCGCCCTGCTGGGCGCTGCAACCGGCCAACGCCAACCCCACCAACAACATCAGCGCAGATTTTTTCTTATTCATCGCAAACCTCTTTTTCAGCATAAAAATTAAAAACGGTAGTTGGCGGTCACGGACACGTTACGCGGCGCGCCGTAGACCACGTACTGACTCACACTGGTGTCGTAGCGTTTATCAAACAGGTTGTTCAGGTTGGCCTGCAGCGACAGCTGTTTGGTCAGCTGATAGCGACCGAACAGGTTGACCAGCGCATAACTGCCCTGCTCGGCGTGCAGGGTGCCGTTGCCCTCCGGGCCGGCAACGTCCTGCCAGGTGTGCGTCTGCCAGTTCACCCCGCCGCCAACGGTCAGCTCGCGCAGCGCCGGCGGGTTATAGGCGGCAAACAGCTTCACGCTGGTGCGCGGCAACATCGGATTGACCGCCTCACCCTTGCTGTCCTCCGCCACATAGCGGGTCGCGCCGAAGGTCATCTGCAGGTTGTCGGTCACCGCCCCGTTCACTTCAAACTCGATGCCTTTACTGACGGTGCCCTGCGCCGGGGAGTAAGCGGTTTCGGCGGTGCCGGGGATCACGTGGCCGGTGCTCTGCGCCACGTTGTCCTGCTCGATGCGGAAGATCGCCAGCGAGGTGGTAAGACGGCTGCTCAGCCAGTCGCTTTTCACACCGGCCTCGTAGTTTTTACCGGTGACCGGCGACAGATAGCTGCCGCTGCTGTCGCGGTAAGTTTGCGGCTTGAACACGGAGGTGTAGCTGGCATAGGCGGACCAGCTGTCGTTAATGTCGTACACCAGCCCGGCGTACGGGGTAACGTTGTTCTTCTCCATGTTCTGCGTCAGCGTGCTGGTGCTCCACTGGGTATAGCGCGCGCCGGCAATCAGGTGCAGCGAGTCGGCCAGCGAGAAACGCGTCGCGGCGTAGGCCGATTTTTGATGGATGGTGTCCTGCTGCGCCACGCTCATCTCGCCCCAGTCGCTTTCCGGGAACTGGCTGTTCCAGTGATTAAAGTTGCCGACGTCGTCGGGCGACAGGTTGGCGAAAGCGTTCAGGTAGCGGTTGGTCTGCCGGCTGTAGCTGACCCCGGCCATCAGCTGGTGCTGGCGGCCGAACAGCTGATACGGCCCGCTGGCGAAGGCGTCGATGGCATGCACCTTGCGCGTGCCGGTGTTGTAGCCGGTGCCGCCGACCACCGGGTAGTTCGGATAGGAACTGACGCCGATACCGCTGTCGCGGTCAAAAAAGCCGTCGATATACAGCATCTTGCTGTCGAGCTTGGTTTCGGTGTGGGTGCCGTTCAGGGTGAACTGCCAGCCGTTGTCGAAGCGCTGCTTCAGCGTGGCGAACAGTTTGCGCGACTGCTTGTCGTTGTAGGCCCAGTCCGGCGCGGTATTGAACGAGCGTGAATAGTCGGTTTTGCCGCCGTCGCGATACCAGCGCGGCACGCCGCCCCAGGGCGGATTGTCGGCGTTGGTTTCCTGATACTCGTAGCCCGCCGACAGCGTGGTGCTGTCGGTCAGATCGGCATCCACCACGCCGTAAATAAACTTCTTGTTGGTGCTGTAGCGGTCGATATAGCTGTCGTTATCCTGATAGCCGGCCACCATGCGCCCGCGCACATTGCCCGATGCGGTCAGCGGCGCGGAAAGATCGAGCACATAGCGCTGCTTGTTCCAGCTGCCGTAGCTGGCGGACACATTGCCGGTAAACTCCCGGCTGTCCGCGTGCTTGCGCACCATATTCACCGCGGCGGACGGGTTGCCCGCGCCGGTCATCAGGCCGGTTGCGCCGCGCACCACCTCGATCCGCTCATACAGCGCGGTATCCGACGCGGAATCCCCCAGATTCCAGCGCTCCTCAAACACCGTGGGGATATCATCCACCATGTAGTTATCGATCAGGAAGCCGCGCGAATAGAAGGTGCTGCGGTCAAAGTCGGCCACTTTCTCCGTCACTCCGGTGGTATTTTTCAGCACGTCCCCCAGCGTCTGCATCTGCTGGTCCTGCATGCGCGGCTGGCCGATAACGCTGACCGACTGCGGGATATCGCGCGCGGTCAGGTTCATCTTGGTGCCCGCCCGGGTGATCGGCACGCTGTAATCCTGCTGCGCCGCCTCATCGTCGCCTGCTGCGGCCTCCACCAGGATGTTGTCCTCCTGCTCCGTCTCCTGCGCGGCGGCATCCGGCAGGTGCAGCGCGGCGGCGACCAGAACGGCAATCCCTGACAGCGCCGGCATCATCCGGCCGCCAGAGGTCAGGAGACGGCCACGGCGTTTAGCCATAATCATTATTTTATCCTTCGGGGTTTTATTATTGTCAGTGAGCGGAATACGCCGGCGTGATTGCCGCCGCGCCGTTCCGCCGATATTCCCTGTGTCCGTGCTGAATCATCCGCAAAAACGGCGATTCCGGTGTTGATGTCTTTCCCTGAGGCATATTAATTGACGCGATAGCACAAACGCCCTCGCGAAGTAATACGAATGAGAACTATAATTATTTGTATTGTTGATGTAAAAACATATTGCAAAAAACCATTAGTCAGCTAGCCATTGCCCAGCAACCAGCCACCCTGACGTGATTTATTTTTCCGCCTCGATATCAAGGAGTGACCGGCCGTGCAGCCCTCGCGTTTATTTCCGCTGTTTTCCACCCTACTGACTTTTCTACTGCTGCTCGCCAGCCCGCCAGGCCGCGCCGCGGACGCCGGCTGGCCGCGCACCCTGCATACGCCACGGGGCGACGTGGTGCTGCAGCAACCGCCGCAGCGCATCGTCTCCACCAGCGTAACGCTGACCGGTTCGCTGCTGGCGATTAACGCTCCGCTGGTCGGCTCCGGCGCCACCGCACGCAACTCGACGGTGGCCGACGCTCAGGGCTTTTTCACCCAGTGGAGCCAGGCCGCGCAGGCGCGCCGGCTGAAGCCGCTGTATATCAGCGAGCCCAATGCCGAAGCGATCGCCGCCGAAACGCCGGATTTAATCGTGATGTCCGCCACCGGCGGCGATTCCGCGCTGAAGCTGTACGAACAGCTGTCGAGCATCGCCCCGACGGTGGTGATTGATTACGGCAATATCAGCTGGCAAGGTCTGACTCAGCAACTGGGGGAAATAACCGGCCATGAGGCGGATGCGCAGGCCGCCGTCACGCGCTTCGAGCAGCGGGTGGCGGCGCTGAAGCAGCGTATCGCCCTGCCGCCGCAGCCTACCTCGGCGCTGGTGTATTACGAGGACGGTCGCGGGATGAATATCTGGACGCCGGCGTCGGCGCAGGGTCAGCTGCTGCAGGAGCTGGGCTTTACCCTCGCGCCGCTGCCGCCGGACATCAGCGGCAACCACACGCAGGGTAAACGCAACGATATTATTCAGCTCAGCGGGGAAAAAATGGCGCGCGCGGTCAGCGGCGCCACCATACTGCTGTTTTCCGCCGACGGGCGGACGGTGAAGAAGTTTACCGGCAACCCGTTCCTGTCGCAGCTGCCGGCGGTGCGCCAGCAGCGGGTTTACGCCATGGGGCTGGATACGTTTCGGCTGGATTATTACAGCGCCAACAACCTGCTGGACTATCTGGAACGGCAGTTCGCCAACGCGGAGTCGTAACCGCCGTTCCGCACGTCAAGAGCGGGAGTCGGCCGTCACCGGCTCCCCGTCCGCCGGCTCCTCTTCCTGCGGCGACGCAGGCAGCACACAGTGGCGCAGCGTACGCACGCTGCACGCCAGCAGCAGGCCGATCAGCGCCGCCGCGCCGCCAAAGGTGAGCACGCTGAGCAACGGCGTCAGCACCCGGCCGACCACCCCCAGCCCCAGCGCCCCTAGCGAATCACCGGTCACGTCCTGCGCGGTGCCGAGGCTGTTCACCCGCCCCAGCAGGTGGTCCGGCGTATTGCTCTGAATCAGCATAAACTGCAGCAGCGAGGCGATGGCGTTGGCATAGCCGTAACACACCAGCGCGATCAGCGCCGGCAGCAGACTGCTGAACACTCCCAGCGAGGCGATGGCGGCAAAGGCGCAGATCGCAGCGCTCAGCATCAGCGCGCCCGGCCGCCGGAAGCGCGGCACCCAGCCGCTGGTAAAGGCGCCCAGCATCGCGCCCAGCGGCACCGCCGAATACATCAGGCCGATGGCCGAGGTGCCCACCCGATAGGTATCCTGCGCCAGCGCCGGAAACAGAATACGCACCGCGCCGACGATGCTCATCAGCATCCCCAGCAGCACCACCGAGCCCACCACTTTGTGCCGCCAGACAAACTGCACGCCGCTGGCCAGCGCCCGCAGCGGATGTTCCGGCTCCTGCGCCTGCGGCCGCAGCGTCGGCAGGCGCGTCAGCGGGATCAGCGTGCCCAGGGTGCCGGCCGCCGCCACGGCGAACGCCGCCCCCACGCCGCCGGCGACGATAATCACGCCCCCCAGCGCCGGCGCCAGAATCGCCCCCAGACGCACGGTAATCATGCTGAGCGCCCCGGCGGAGGCCAGATTCTCCCGCCCCACCAACAGCGGGATCACCGCCATCAGCGCGGTCATGCCCAGCGCGCCGAAAAAGCCGTCCCAGGCGGCCAGCAGATACAGCGCCCACAGCGACGGCGCCGGGGCGAAGGCGTTCAGACTCAGCGCCACAAAGCCCAAGCCGCAGGTGCCGCGCGCAAACAGAATCAGCTTACGCCGGTCGAAGCGATCGGCCAGCACGCCGCCCAGCATCAGGCCGATAAACATGCCGACGCCGTCCAGCGCCACCGCCACCCCGACCTGCAGCGTCGAGCCGGTCATCGCCTGGATCTGAATCGGCACGCCGACCGCCAACATTCCCAGTGAAAAGACCGACAGCATGCGGGCGCAGAAAATCGCCCGGAAGTGCGCATTGGTTCTCAGTAAACTGAAATCAAGCAAAAAAGAGGGTTTAGCCATAATGTCTCACAATAAACTTTATCGTTATTACAGACCGGCAGCCGCGCTGGCCGCCGGCCTATCGGTCAGGCCAGACGGTACTGGCGCGTTAACAGCGAATGCAGCAGCGGCCCGAGCGTTTCCAGCAACGCCGGCGACAGAATATCCGCATGCTCACAGGCCTGCGGATAGCAGGTCAGCCGCTGCAGATACGGCGCCCAGGTGGCGTTGACGTCCATCTCCGCCGGCAGGGTTTTGCTGGCGACAAACAGCGTCGCCGTGCCGTTGAAGCGCGCGCTGCGGGCGGTAGACAGCAGACGTACCGCGTCCTTATAGTTGGCGACAATGTCGTTGAACATCGCCGCCTTCTCCGCGCGCAGCGCCGGATCGCCGTCGTCCTCCGCCATAAACTCCGCCTGCTCCTGCGCCACCTCCTGCTGCGCCTGCTCCTCGCTCGGCCCGCTCCAGTCCTGTCCTTCCGGCGGGTAGGTGTCGAGCATACCGAGGAACGCCACCTCTTCCCCCTGCTGCTGCAGACGCGCCGCCATCGCATGGGCCAGCGTGCCGCCCAGCGAATAGCCCAGCAGGTAGTACGGGCCGTGCGGCTGCAGGTCTCGCAGGTTCGCCAGATGGCGATCGACCATCTGATCCAGCGTGTCGCAGCGGGCAATAACGCCGTCCGGCCGCGGCGACTGCAGGCCGACGATCGGGAAGTCGCCCGGCAGATAGCGCATCAGGCCGGCGTACTGCCAGGCGAAGCCGGAAGCCGGATGCAGGCAGAACAGCGCCGGTCCGTCGCCGCCGCGCAGCCGCAGGATTTCGCCGGCGCCACGGCTTTCGGCGTTGCCGCTCGGCTGCGCCTCATCCAGCAGCGCCGCCATATTTTCCACGCTGCGGGCAAACATAATCTGCCCGACCGACAGCGAACGCCCCGACTGCTGACGCAGTTCCGCCGCCAGCCGCATGGCGAGCAGCGAATGCCCGCCCAGCGCGAAGAAATCGTCCCCGGCGCAGATGCCGTCGCGCTGCAGGATCCGGCTGAACAGCCCGGCCACCAGCAGTTCGTTGTCGCTGCGCGGCGCACGCCCCGCCGTCTGCTGATACTGCGGTTTCGGCAGGGCTTTGCGGTCCAGCTTGCCGTTGGCGCTGAGCGGGAAACTGTCGGTCAGCACATAACTGACCGGCAGCATATGCGCCGGCAGACGCTGCGCCAGCGCCTGCGCCAGCACCTCGCTATCCAGCGCCATGCCCGGCTGCGGCACCAGCCAGGCCACCAGCTGACGCATATCGGCTCCGCCGGCGGCAGCGGCCTGCGGCGACAGCACGATGGCATGCGCCGCCGCCTGCGCCACGCCGGGCTGCGCCAGCAGCGCCTGCTCGATTTCCCCCAGTTCGATGCGCTGACCGCGGATCTTCAGCTGATCGTCACTGCGCCCCAGATATTCGACGCTGCCGTCCTCCAGCCAGCGGGCGATATCACCGGTGCGGTACATGCGCTGTCCATCCCCCGCCGGCGACGCCACAAAGCGCTGGGCGGTCAGGTCGGCGCGCCGCAGATAGCCCGCCGCCAGCTGTACGCCGCTGAGGTAAAGATCGCCGGCACAGCCGACCGGCACCGGACGCAGCAGCGCATCCAGAATGTGCAGCTGGGTATTCCACACCGGACGGCCAATCGGCACCCCGGCGCCGCTGACCGCCGCCAGCGCCGCGCCGGAGGCCGGCTGATAGGTGACGTCCACCGCCGCCTCGGTCGGGCCGTACAGGTTATGCAGCGGCGCGCCAACCTGCGTCTGATAGCGGGCCGCCAGCTCGCACGACAGCGCCTCGCCGCTGCAGAACACCTGCTTCAGGCTGCGGGCGCGCTGCGGCGACGCCTGCTCCGCCAGCGCCTCCACCCAGATGGCCAGCATCGACGGCACGAAGTGCAGCGTGGTGACGCGGTACTCATCAATCAACGCCGTCAGCGCCTGCGGGTCGCGGTGCGCCTCCGGCGGCGCCATCACCAGACGCGCCCCCACCATCAGCGGCCAGAAGAATTCCCATACCGAGACGTCGAAACTGCACGGCGTTTTCTGCAGCACCACATCCTGCCCGTCGAGCGGGTAGGCGTGCTGCATCCAGTACAGCCGGTTGATAATCGCCCGGTGGCTGACCACCACCCCTTTCGGCCGTCCGGTTGAACCGGAGGTATACAGCACATAGGCCGGGGCATCGGGGTCGATCGCCGGCCACGCTTCCGCCGTTGGCGACGGCTCATGTGACAATGTCACCTCGTCAAACGTCAGCACCGGCGCCAGCGCGGCGAAACGCGCCTGCAGGGCACTGTCGCTGATAATCAGCCGCGGCTGCGCGTCCGCCACCATATAGGCCAGACGTTCGTCCGGGTAGCCGGTATCCAACGGCAGCCAGGCGGCGCCGAGCTGCACCACCGCGCTCAGGGCCAGGCTCAGGCGCACCGAACGCGGCAAGGCGACGGCGACGATATCCCCCGGCCGGATGCCGGCCTGACGCAGCCGCTGCGCCAACTGCTGCGTCTGCTGCTGCATCTCCCGGTAGCTGAGACAGTGCTGCGCATCCTGCAGCGCGACAGCGTCCGGCGTTCGCGCCGCCTGCTGCGCCACCGCCTGCGGCAGCGTGGTCGCCGTCAGCGGATGCGCGGTCTGGTTCACCGCTGCGATCAGCGCCTGCTCCTGCGGCGTTTGCAGCTGCCACTGCGCCAGCGGCCGATCGGGCTGTTCGATCCACTGCGTCAGCAGCAGCATCAGCCGTTCGGCGAAGCGCTGCGGCTGCGGCACCGACGCGCGGTACTCCATCAGCAGGCGCAGGCGCTCACCCGGCAGCACCAGCAGCGTCAGCGGATAGTGGGTATAGCCTTTGTTGGCGATGGCGTCGCAGCGCAGCGGCCGGTCACCGCCCAGCAGCGCGCCGTTGTCGGGGTAATTTTCCACCACCAGCAGCGTGTCGAACAACGTGCCGGCCCCCGCCAGACGCTGGATCTCCCCCAACCCCAGATCGTCATGCTCCAGCAGTGCGATCTGCTGCTGCTGCAGCTCCGCCATCTGTTCACACAGCGAGCGCTGACCGTCCAGCCGCACCCGCACCGGCAAGGTATTGCTGAACAGGCCGACATGTTCTTCCACCCCGTCAACCTGGCCGAAACGGCCGGACACCGGCGAACCGAACACCACGTCCTGCTGGCCGCTGTGGCTGGCAAGCTGCAGCGCCCATATGCCCTGCATCACGCTGTTCAGCGTCAGGCCACGCTCGCGGCACAGGTTCAGCAGCCGCTGTTCCAGCGCCGGCGGCAGCGTCATCTCCCGTTCATAGACCTGTTCATCATGCGAGCGCTCGCCGAACAGCAGCGTCGGCCGCGCGTTCTGCAGCGTCTGCCGCCAGATCTGCCGCGACGCCTCGGCATCGCGCGCCGTCAGCTGCCGCACGATATCGCCGTAGCGTGAGCGCAGCGGCGGCAGCGCCGACGGCCCCTGATACAGCGTGGTCAACAGATCGCCGAGCACCACCGGCGTCGACCAGCCGTCGACAATCAGGTGGTGAGCGTTCAGGAACAGCGTATAGCGCGCTTCGTCGCCGTGCCTGACCAGCAGCGCATGCAGCATCGCTCCGCCCTGATTGAACAAATCGCGCGCCAGTTCCTCCTGCTCCAGCGTGCGCAGCGCCTGCGCCTCCTGCTGCGCCGACTGCGCCGGCAACGGCTGCACGTCCAGCGGCCACGGGCTGTCGCTCTCCGCCAACAGCGGCAGCAGCTGCAGCGGCTCGCCTTCACGGGTAAAGCGCGCCGCCAGCTGCGGATGACGGCGCACCACCGCATCCAGCGCCTGCTGCAGACGCTGCTCATCCAGCTCGCCGCTGAGGCTCAGACGGGTCAGCGAGTTATAACTGCCGCCGACGGCGGCGGTTTGCGCATGGAACAATAGACCGTGCTGCAGCGGCAGCAGCGGCAGCGCATCCGCCAATGGCCCATGGCGCTGTTGCCACTGTTGCAGTTGCTCATCGCGGACCGTCAGCGGCGCCAGTTCGGCAGCCACCAGCGTCGCCGCCGCCTGCGCCGGCTGACGTGCGGCAAACGCCGACAGCTCGGCCAGCGCCTGTTCGATACCGTCGTGCAGCGCCGCAATATCCTGCTCGCTGAAGATCGCCGGCAGCCAGCTCCAGTTCACCGCCAGACGCGGCTGCTCCCCTTCTTCGACAAAAATATTCACTTCCAACGGATGGCTCAGCGTCTGTTGCTCATCCTGCGCCACCGCAAAGACGTCGCGGAAGCGCTGCTGCGTGCGCTGCGGCGTCCACAGCGTCTGTTCCTGACCGAAACGTCCGAGATAATTGAACAGGATCTCCGGCGCATTGCGCGCCGCCAAGGCGCTCAGCGCATCGCGATGCTGCGGGTGCAGATAGCGCAGCTGGCCGTAGCCGATGCCGCGGTCACGCACCGCGCGCACCACCTGTTTCACCGCGCGTACCGCCTGATGCGCCGGTTCTGCTTCCAGCGCAATCAGCAGCGGATATTCCGCCGTCAGCCAGCCCAGGGTGCGCGCCAGGTCATTGGCGCCAACCTCGGCGCGGCCGTGCGACTCAACGCCGATGCGCAGCTGCAAGGCGCCGAAGCGCTGACGGCAGGCCAGCGCCAGCGCGCTGAGGATGATCTCTTCAACGTTGGCGCGGTATCTGTGCGGCAATGCGCCCAGCAGCGCGGCGGTCAGTTCACCGTTCAGCAGGGTGCGTCGCTCACACAGCGCCGCCGGACGATCCTGCGCCGGATCCAATGCCCGAGCGCCCAGCCGCGGTGCGCCGTCCGCCAGCATCGCCCGCCAGAACGGCAGCTCCGCCGCGCGTGCCGCGCTGTCTTCCCGCAGCCAGCGCGACCATTCATACAGCGAGGTCTCTTCCGCCGGTAGCGCCGGCGTCTCGCCGCGCATCGCCGCTTCCGCCAGTTGACGCAGCTCCTCCAGCAGGATGCGCCAGGAGACGCCGTCGGTCGCCAGGTGGTGGATCACCAGCACCAGTCCCTGCGATTCGCCGCCGCATGGCAATAATACCGCCTGCATCATGACGCCGGCGGCGGGATCGAGCCGGCTCAACGCCTGGTCGAACGCCTGTTCGGCGGCCGCTTCCAGCCCGCCTTCCGTCGTCTGCACGCGCAGACAGTCGGCCCCGCAGCTTTCCCCGACCCACAGTTGCCCCTCACGGGTGCGTGCGTCCAATACCGGGTGCGCCGCGCGCAGCTGCGTCAGTACGCTGCGCAGCTGCCCGGCCTCCAGCGCCGCCGGCACGCGCAGGAACACCCCGTGGGCGAACAGGCGGTTGATATCGCCCTGTTCGCCGAACGCATGCAGGATCGGCAGGCCGTCGATCGGCCCGTGTTGTACTTCGCGCAGCGGCTGTCGCTGTGCCGTCAGCGGCTGCATCGCCTTCGCCATCCGCGCCGGCGTATGCTGCGCGAAGATATCGCGCGGCCGCAGCAGATAGCCGGCGCGCCGCAGCGCGGTGCCCAGCCCCATCGCCGAGATGCTGTCGCCCCCCAGCGCAAAGAAATCATCGTCGGCGCCGACGCGCTCCATGCCCAGCAGCTGCGCCATCGCCTGGCAGATCAGCCGCTCGGCGTCGTTGGCCGCGTCACGGCTGACGTTGCTCACCGCCTGCTGCGGCTGCGGCAGCGCCTGACGATCGATTTTGCCGTTGACGTTCAGCGGCAGCTCGTCCATCACCACCAGCAGCGCCGGCACCATATAGTCCGGCAGACGGCCCGCCAGCGCTGCCAACAGATCGCTTTGCAGCGTCGGCGACGCCCGCAGCGCCGCATCCTGCACCGAACAGTAGCCGATCAGCCGGTGGGTGGCGCCGATCGCTTCGGCGATCACCA
Organism: Serratia sp. JUb9; assembly: GCF_014298095.1. Lineage (NCBI taxonomy): Bacteria > Pseudomonadati > Pseudomonadota > Gammaproteobacteria > Enterobacterales > Yersiniaceae > Serratia > Serratia sp. JUb9. Next base: position 2,819,819 of record NZ_CP060416.1, read on the forward strand.
CCGCGCGCCCCACCTGCGGCAGCGCCGTCAGCGCGCTTTCCACCTCGCCCAGCTCCACGCGGAAGCCGCGCACTTTAATCTGGTGATCGGTGCGGCCGATAAATACCAGCTGCCCCTCGCTGCTCCAGCGCATCAGGTCGCCGCTGCGGTACATCACCTCGCCGCGGCTGAACGGGTTGGCGACAAAGCGCGCCGCGGTCAGATCCGGGCGGCGCAGGTAGCCGCGCGCAATGCCTTTGCCGGCGATATACAGCTCGCCGGCGACGCCGATCGGCACCGGCTGCAGCTGTTTATCCAGCAGCCACACTTCGGTGTTGGCCACCGCGCGCCCCACCACCGGCTGTTCGGCGGCGTCAACCGGCGCGCCCAGCGTATCCACGGTGTATTCCGACGGCCCGTAATAGTTGTGGATTTCCACTTCCGGGTGCTGCTGCATCAGGTTCCACAGCGTCGGCGTTGCCGCCTCCCCGCCGATCATCACAAACGATGGCCGCGGGAAGTCGCCCTGCAGCAGCCCGCAGTCCACCATCTGCGAGAAGAAGGACGGCGTGATATCCAGCAGATCCACCGGCGTCTGGCGGGTCTGTTCCAGCAGCGCCCAGGCGTCGCGCCGCAGCTCTTCGTCGAAGATATACAGCTCGCAGCCCATGATCATGCAGAACAGCGGCTCCCAGGAGGAGTCGAACGAGAACGATGCGGTGTGTCCGGCGCGCATGCGCCGCCCGTGGCGAGCCTGATATTTCTCAATCGCCGGGCCGAACAGATACGCCTGATGGGACAGGAACAGGTTCAGCAGGCCGCGATGGGTCGACATCACCCCTTTCGGCCGTCCGGTCGAGCCGGAGGTGTAGATCATATAGGCCAGATGGGCCTCATGCAGCGGCTCGCGCCGTTCGGCATCCTCAATCGGATGCGACGCCGCCGCCGCGCACAGCGCCCGGCAGTGCGCATCATCCAGACACAATACCTGCGGCAGTTCCGGCATCTGCGGCAGCGTACCGCGCTGCGTCAGCAGCAGCGCCGGTTTGGCGTCGTCGCACATCAGCGCCAGACGCTCGCGTGGGTAGTCCAGATCGAGCGGCATATAGGCCGCGCCGCTGGCCAGCACCGCAAACAGCGCCACCAGCGTGTCCACCGAGCGCGGAATGCCGATCGCCACCACATCTTCAGCGCCGATGCCGTGATCAATCAGCACCCGCGCCAGCTGCATCACCCGTTCCGACAGCTGGCGATAGCTGAGGCTCTGCCCGCCGCACGCCACCGCCGTTGCCTCCGGCTGCTGCGCCGCCCGCTGCAGCAGCGCGTCGATGATCGAGGTCATGCCGGCAGGCGCCGTCAGTTCACGTCCGCGCCCCCAGGCGGCCAGCCGTTGCCGTTCCGCTTCGCCGATCAGCGGCAGTTCGCCGTTCGGCCGCTGCGGCTGATGCGCCAGCTGCTGCAGCAGATGGCCGATGCGTTCGGCATGCTGCCGCAGCGTGGCGGCGGAATATTTCTGCGGGTTGGCCACCAGCGAGACGTACAGCGCCTCGTTCTGGAAGCCCAGTTCAAACTCCAGATCGTCCACCGGCCCCATCGCCAGCGTATGCGTCACCGCCGGCTGGCCGTCAAAGGATAAGGCGCTGTGATACACCTTCACGTTAATCACCGGGCCGTACAGCTCCTGCTGCTGCCCCACCAGCCCTAAATCACGCCGGATTTGCTCCGCCTCATAACGCTGATGGCGGCGCACCTGTTTGATTTCCGCCACCACCGCCCGGCAGGTTTCCGCCAGCGACATCTGCGGCGTCACCGTCAGCTGCAGCGGCAGCACATTCACCACCGGCCCGATCGCCGCCAGCGCCTGCGATCCCATGCGGCGCATAAACGGAAACCCTACCGACAGACGGCTTTCACCGCTGATGCGCGCCAGATACACCACCAGCGCCGCGGTGACGATGTCGGCCGGCTGTGTCTGCTGCAACGCCTCCTCGCCCTGCAGCGCGTCGAACAGCGTCGCCGGCAACACCAGCGACTGTTTGAGCGGCCGCGCCTCCCCGGCAACGACGCAATTTTCATGCGACAGCGACAGCGTCGGCGGCAGGTCGCGCAGCCGCTGCTGCCAGAACATCGCCGCCCGCTCCGCCGCCGGCGAACTCGCCCACTCACGGTACTCCGTCACCACCTCGCCGAACGGGGTGAACGGCGACGGCGACAGCGTCTCGCCCTGACGCAATGCGCGGTAAATATCGGCGATCCGGCGGGTAACGGCGTCAAAACTGAAGCCGTCCAGCATGATATGGTGGAAGCGCTGGTACCAGAACCAGCGCCCTTCGCCGACCTGCATCACCACCTGACGGTACAGCGGCCGTTCGCCGTCGGCGGGCAGCGGCTGCGCCAGATCGTCTTCCATCAGCGCCAGCGCGGCCTGCTCCCCGTCCGGTTGCCGGCTGAAGTCCAGCCACTCGGCGGGCGCGACCTGCGCCGCATCGGCCCGCAGCGGCAGACGCTGCAGCGGTACACCGTCCGCCGACTCATAGAAACGCGCCTGCACGGTGTCGGCCTCCGCCAGCCCCTGGCGAATGGCGCGCTCCAGGCACGGGCGGTCAATCTCGCCGCGCAGTTCGGTATAGTGCGCCACGGCGAAGCTGTTGCGCCGCAGCGCGATTTGATCGGCGATCCAGATGCCCGGTTGCGCCGCAACCAGCGGATATTCCTGGTAGTCGAGCCGGGTTTCAGGCAGTGAAAGGGTTTCTGACATGCTTTCTATCCTTTTCCTTAAACGGAACGTGTCGGAACTTGAGCGCGCGGATTACGGCGCCGGCGTTACGCTGTTTTTCAGCGCCGCGGGGCGCATGTCCTGCCAATGGGCTTCGATAAACGAGATGCACTCGGCGCGCGTCGCCGGCCCCATCACCTCATGCCAGCCTGCCGGCACGGCGGCAAACTGCGGCCACAGCGAATACTGCTGTTGCTGGTTGATCAGCACCAAAAACGGCAGGCTTTCATCATCAAAAGGGTTTTGTTGTTCCTGAGTCATTTCCATCACCTGTTAGTCGAAATGTATGTCGTCCATATCGGAAAGCAGCCAGTGCAGTCCGTCCAGCAGCCCGCCGCGCCAGCACAGCGCGTCATGGCCGCCGGAAAATACCCGGTAGTTGACCCGATGCCCGGCGGCCTTCAGCGCCTGCTGCATCTGTTGATTCACAAATTCGATATCCGCTTCCCGGTCGCCGGCTTCCTGAAATACCGTCAGCGTGCCCGCGGCCACCCGGCCCTGACGCACCTGCTGCGTCAGCCAGCCTTCGTCAAACTCCGCGCGCCGGGCAAAATCGGTGACGTACTGCACCGTCGGCCACCAGAACGAACCGGACTGGCTCAGCACCCGGCCAAAGCGCTGCGGCCAGTGCAGCCCGGCGTACATCGCCGCCAGCCCGCCGTAGCTCTGCCCCGCCACCACGGTACGCGCGCCGCTGTCGCTGAACGCCATGCGTTGACGCACCAGCGGCAGCAACTCCGCCTGCAGCGCCAGCCAAAAGTCGGCATTGCAGGGCAGTTCCCGCTCGCGGTGCTGGCCGTCGATCACATCAATCAGCAGATAGCAGGCCGGCGGCAGCCGACCAGCAGCCGTTTCGTGCGCCAGCACCGGCAGCAGAGGCTGGCCGTCCACCCAGTTCTGACCGTCCAGCAGGATCACCAGCGGCCGCGCGGCCGCAGAGGCGCCCTCGCCGCTGGCGTACGCCCAGATGCGGCGCTGATTGCCCAGCGTTTCGCTGCGCCACAGGAAGTGGTGTAACCGCGACGCATCAAGCGGCGGCGGCGTGGTCAGCCAGGCGCGCTGATCGGCGGCGTCCGGCCCTTGCGCCAGCGACAGCGGCTGGCCGATGCGGGTCGACGCGGCGGGATAGGGATTGAGCGGATCGGCAATTGCCAGCGGGAACAGAGAGATCCACCAGGCGCGCTGCTGCTGGCGGCACTGCGCCCGATCGGCGCTGAAAACGGGGGGAAGCTGCGCATCCTGCACCGGGATCAGGCTGTAACTGCCGCGCCAGTCGCGCGGCAGCAGGGTTGACCAATGCCAGATATCCGTGCCCGGCAGACGCTGCAGCGTACTTGGATCGGTGCTGTGGTGGTCGGTCACGCCGTTGATATCGACATACACCCGCCGGATCGGCGAACGCGGCTCATTCCCGTGCGGATCGCGCCACAGCCAGGTGAAGCGCGCCTGCTGCCGATCATGCTCTTCGACGATCGGCGTTCCCCGCTGCACGACCTGCTGCCACCACGCCGCCTGCCCGGCCTGTTCAGCCTGCAACCACCGGCTGACCGCCCCTGCCGCTACCGTGCTCTGTGCGCTTACTGCCGCTCCCTGTCGGGCGGCTGGCAAAATATGCATGTAATTCCTTACGGTAAAGTGAGGTACTTTTACGAAGATTTACAATCGTATTGATAATCATTCTTATTTTCAATATCATTTGCGAGCTTTTTTGCTACGGCGCGTTTCGGCAAATCAGCAACGGCCGACAGGTGGGATAAACAAGGCCGTCAGCAGGCCGCGTGAGGAGTAACGCACGCCTTCATACAGCACACGTTTTTATTCAGGGGTTACAATGAGATTGAAAAACAAAGGGATAATTAGAAAACAACCGGCAACGTCGGGGCAGCTGTTCTATTTGTTATTTTCACCTTCCCTCATCCTGTTGCCGGCGCTGCCGGGCTATGCGGCGGACGAAGAGAGCATGATCGTCACGGCGCAAAGCGTGACCGCGCCGCTGAAAGGCCCGGTGGCCAAAGACAGCGCCGCCGGCACCAAAACCGCCACCCCGCTGCGCAAAACGCCGCAGGCGATTTCCGTGATTACCCGCCAGCAGATGGACGACCAGGCCGCCCTCTCCGTGTCTGATGCGCTGAACTACACCAGCGGCCTGCTGACCAACTACCGCGGCGGCTCGAACCGCAACGATGAGGTGATCGCCCGCGGCTTCCGCTATATGCCCAAGTTTCTTGACGGCCTGAGCTACGGCCTGTCCGGCCAGGCCGGCGCGGCGGGCCAGATCGATCCCTGGCTGCTGGAGCGCGTCGAGGTGGTGCACGGCCCGGCTTCCGTGCTGTATGGGCAGGTCAACCCCGGGGGCATTATCAGCATGACCAGCAAGCGCCCCACCGCCGAGAGCATCCACAAAATCCGCCTCAGCAGCGGTAACCGTCACTACGGCGAGGCGGCGTTTGATTTCGGCGGCCGGCTCAACGACGACAACACGCTGTTCTACCGGCTGAACGGCATCGCCAGCACCCAGCATCAGTCGATGAAAGACAACAAGCAGCAGCGTCTGGCCATCGCCCCGGCGCTCACCTGGCTGCCCAATGCCGACACCAGCTTTACGCTGCTGACCAGCTACCAGAACGAACCGAAGGCCGGCTTCCGCAACTTCCTGCCCGCCAACGGCACGGTGTTCAGCACCAGCGCGGGACGTATCCCCTACGACTTCAACGTCAGCGACCCGAGCTACAACCAGGCAAAGCGCGAGCAAACCTCAGTGGGCTATATTTTCGACCACAGCCTCAACGACGTGCTCACCTTCCAGCAGAACCTGCGCTACACCAATATGGACGAGTCCTACAAATATCTGGTGTACACCTTTGACGCCGACGACCGTAACGATCATTCCATCAACCGCCGGCCGCAGCACGATAAAATCGAGTCGCAGGAGCTTGGCATCGACAACCAGCTGAAGGCCGAATTCGCCACCGCCGACGTCAAGCACACGCTGCTGGGCGGGCTGGATTACAAATGGAGCGACGTGGACAGCAAGCTGTGGCGCGACAGCGGCGATCAATACATTCTCGACTGGGCGCACCCGACCCCGGTGCATATCGATGAAAGCACCTTCAGCCTGGCCACCAGCACCCGTAAAAAGCTGGACCAGCTGGGGATCTACCTGCAGGATCAGCTGGAGTGGAACCGCTGGAACCTGCTGCTGTCCGGCCGTCAGGACTGGTCGGAAGTCCGCACGCAGGACCGCGTGGCGGACAGCGACGTGCAGCAGAACGACAGCAAGTTCAGCGGCCGCGCCGGCCTGCTGTATGCGTTCGATAACGGCCTGTCGCCGTATATCAGCTACAGCACCTCCTTCGAGCCTAACCTGAGCAGCGGTGCGCCGGGCAGCGATCCGTTCAAGCCCACCACCGGCGAGCAGACCGAAATCGGTCTGAAATATCAGCCGCCGGGCAGCAACACGCTGCTGACCCTGTCGGCCTTTGATATCACCCAGAAAAACATCACCGCCTATAACAGCGTAACCGGCTATAACGAGCAGGTCGGCAAGGTGCGTTCCAAAGGGATCGAGGCCGAAGCGCACGCGCAGCTGACGCCGGCGATCAACGTCATGGCCGCCTACAGCTATACCGATGCGGTCACCAAGGAGAGCGCCATCGGCGAGCAGGTCGGCCATACGCCTGCCAGCATTCCGCGCCACGCCGCCTCCGCCTGGGGCAGCTATCGCTTCCAGCACGGCGCGCTGCAGGGGCTGACGCTGGGCAGCGGCGTACGCTATACCGGCACCAGCTGGGGGGATTCCGAAGGCGGGTTTAAAATTCCGCACTACACCTTGTACGACCTGATGGCAAAGTATGAGCTGGGCCAGGCCAGCCCGGCGCTGCGCGGCGCCACGCTGCAACTGAACGTCAACAACGTGGCGGACAAGCACTATGTCGCCTCCTGCGGCAATACCTCGGCCTGCTTCTACGGCAGCGGCCGCAGCGTTATCGCCTCGGTGGCTTACAGCTGGTAAATACCCCGCCGGCGGCCGTCAGAGCGCGGCCGCCGGCATTTTTCGTCACCGCGTCTAGCTAATCCGGACTGCGCCGCCGCAACCCCCTGCCCTCTGAATGCCTCCGCCGTCACCAGCCCCAGTTCGGCGCCGACATCGGCAAAAAGAAGGGCGCGAAGCGGGCAGATAGCAATATTTAACCTGACGGATGGGGAAGCTCCATAAGTCATTAGTCATGGTTAAACCCCCTGCATCCGGCGCGTAGAAGCCCCGACGGGTGCCAGAGCCGGGAATAAACGCCGGTCTTTTCCGACGGTCATTTCACATCAGCGAGGCACGCCCCCTGGTGGAGACGCAGCGTGTTAATCAAAACAAGGGGGCTTTTGGGAGGACGCTTCCCAGCCACTCCGGGCTATCCCATCATCGCAGGCTGAAAAGCGTGTATTATTCGGAGCAGAATATATTGTTCTACCCCCTTAAAAAGCAATGCTAAATAGAATTAATTAATCACCCAGAAAAAATAGCGCTATAGATACACCACGGACAATTCTATAGCGCTCAATTATAATAATTGAAACTCTAATGATTTTTATACAAAGCGCATTGAGGGACAAAGCTAATATATCGCGGATACACTCAACAGGACGTCAACAGCACATTTTTTGTATGGTTATTATTTTTTGCTTTTAAACTTCCTGATGAGAGTGATGGCTGGAGCATCGTAGCTAAGACCGCATCCCCGCACTCTTGGCCTAACTAAGGACTCCGATATCCCTGACGCATCGGCATGGCCAGCTTTATGAGGCGTCATTGCCTTTCGTAATAAATCCCTAAAAAAAACCCCGCCAACGCGAGGTTTTAACCTAAACAGTATTTTAAATTATCGGAATCTGGCATCCAGAGGCACTTCAGCATCAGGCTCATGAGTGATTCGATTCCGAAGATCCCGGCGAATCATTTCAATTGCCCAGAACCAGAAAACGTGACCTATCAACTCCGAAATATATTCATCTATCGGTAACATCGACAAAGGCGGCGTTAAACCCAATAGTGGGAATGAAATCCAGTGAACCGCTATGGTAGCAATGATACCCGCCATGACCCCTTGCCAGAGTTTAACCTTAGGAAAAACTTCTGCGACAACACAGTATCCGATAGCAAAAACAAGTGAAAAAATAATGTGGGTAATATGCACTGGATTTATTACATGTTCAGAGAAATGATAGACCGCCTGTGTAGGGTCAATCCCAAGGTAATCTCTAAGGAACAAGTAAGGCGGGTTGAATTCATCACGCCCGCCAGAAAACGTCCTAGGTGGTAATGGAACCTCTGCGCCCCACTTCACAAATGCCGACATAACGCCAGCAACTACGCCAACAAAAAAAGCAACGCCATACCGTCGCCGACCGGGATCTGTCTGCGCAAAAAAAGAACTCACGTCCATGGAATCCCCCATCAATTTAATGGATAGTTTGGCGATAGTTAACTAAACAGATGGTGAATGCTTTGATCAAGATCATATTTAAAACTAACCAGTCGAATCAACGCCTTGAACCTGAATTGCATGCCGTTGTTGCTACTGGACACCGTAACCAACGGGGAAATGTTCAATGGCGCGAACATTGACAGAAACAGGATTTGAAGCAATCCCGCCCCCGTTTAATGAAATTCGAGGACTCTCGAACCAACGATGCGAGGGGAAAAAAGAAAGCATTTGCATAGCAACAGCCAGATCACAAACCAGAGAGTATGTCAGGGAAATACCTTGATGCACGTCGCAAAAAATACGTTATGCTTTAGAAGGTTAACGTTAAAAATTCGAGTAAATCTCGAATGATTTCTGAGTGTTAAAAATAAATAAATGAAATCAAACGGTTGAAAAGTTAGGCCTATCGAATCCTTAGACGCAAGAAGAAATAAAAACTATTTATTTTCAATGAATTGCATGAGTTTCACCGTAAATTTAGTCATGCAGTACCTTGCATTCCCATTCAATAAAATCATGCAGTTATCTCTCGCATCGTTTTTATTCGGGAAAAATTCGGTAGCAAAACTCTCCAGTCAAAGCTCCTCTAAGCGAGGCTCAATCACGTAGGCGCGCAGGCAAATTTTCGCTGACACCATCACAACGCAGAAACATTATGTTGCATTCAGCCAAACTAAGACATAATCTAAGTCTAAGTGGACTTTTTCGTACCCACTTACTAAATGGATATCCCAAACTTTAATCCCGGCATGCTATCCATCATGCTGGGATTTTTTTGCATCCTGCCGATATTGATTTAAGATTAAAAATCAAAGGCAGTTATAGCCTCGACATATGCCTACCTGATAGCCCGGTGCCGTACCGGGCCTTTTTTATCCACGTTAATGCTTTGTCAGGCAATAGAGGTCAGGATACGTCTGTATCAACACATCAGCGTTGATAGCCTGGATAGCTTGAGTGTAAATCTCTCGGTATATCGAATCATCAAACACACCGCGGCGCCACTCAAGTTGCATCAGGATATTGTCCTTGGTGATATCCCTTCCCTCTTTGACCAACCCCAACACTATCTGGCCAATGAGATTAACGATCTGCTTTGCGCGCTCTTCAGTCATGTCTTCACCCGGCTCATCTGGAAACCAATAAGACCATCAGTATAGCCTCCAAGCTACCAACAGAATCAAGATAAACAACCTTTTACTCCCGACACCAACCCGGCAGCATAACGAGCAGTTTCCCCCTCTATGAGCAAGGTTATCTATACAACTTGATCGTTTTCACCGATCGATGCGATAAAACTGATCTATACAACCAATTGTTAAATAACTTACCAATCGTGTAACAATCAGCGCATACCAACAACAGCAAGCACCAGAGAATCTACCCCCGCCACGCCCATGACAGCAACTCTTGGGCTTCTCTTTCAATTTACTATACAATCTCCAACCTAAGGATAATCCTATAAAATAGGGAAAGTGATGAGTAAAAAACTTAGTGGTTATGTAATTCTATTCGTTTCATTCATCGTTGTTGGCTGTGATCAGTCCCCTCCGTCATACGCAACTAATGCAAATGAAATGATTAAAAATAATATCATTCAACTTACCGGGAGTGATGCAACTTGCACGTTGACTGACGATGGCTACTCATGGTTATCGTCATGCAATGTCATTTCATCGCACCCTAACCCAACATTTTCCATCAAAGAAATCGAAGGGGTTATGCAAGCGAGTGACAACCTGTCATTTACGATTAGCCCCAAAAACTCTGATGCTGAATATTTTTATAGCCAGCAAAAATTCTCCTCCAATTAAGTAAGCGCTCAGGGTATTTTCCCCTGAGCACATTCCCTCTAATTTACTCTTCAGTACACGCATACATGTAGTACGGGAACAGGCACTGATATGCCAGATACTGCCGCCCATGCGGGTTCGGATGAATGCCGTCCCCTCGCGTGTCAACAAACGAACCAGATTCCGGGTCTACTTTTTTCGTGTAGCCTTCGCTGTCCCACTCTGTATCAGCCGGCAAAATAGCCCACGTCGGAATAACGTGTATTTTCTCAGCCTGGCGGTTTCTGAACGCGCCGAGCGTGTTACGCACGTACTGAGACGTAAACGTGTTCCAGCGATCGGCAAACTTGTACGAATGGCAATATGGAGCCACAGCAACGATTGCATCGGGGCACGCCAACTTTATCTGGCTGACAACATATTTCATCTGCGCGATGTATGTCGCCGGCGGGATGGCAGCTGTGCCATCGTTCCACGCAAACGACACGCTGACGACGTCAGGGTCTGCAAAACCCTGCTGGTCGAGGTAGCGACGATAGTCAAACGTGTAGAACGTCCCCTCCTGTGTTTCTGCATAGGATTTTTCCTCAACAGCGCCAGTGTTGAGGAAGCACATTTCCGGTGAGGCCGACTTTTGCTCTGCTGTAGCTTCAAACAGAAATGGGTTTTTGTGCGTCGTGCTCGGGTTGTCGTAGCTGATAACTATGCGCTGGCTATCGAGTACGTTTCGGCGTCCGACAACATGAGAAATGTTCCACGACGTGCGCCCCTCTCCGACCCCGCTCTCCTGCTGCTGCATCGTGCCGATTTCGTTAATCGTTAAACCTGCGGCTCGTAGAAGCGCTGACACGCGCGCAGACATGCCGCGATGCGTGATTGAGTCACCGATAAGCGAGATATTTTTCGTCCCTGTGGCCGTAGCCGGCGGGCGAACAATCGTGACGTTACGCCGTGACCACTGAGCCGGCTTCTGGCGGTCGTGGAAACCGATACTGACGGACGAACCGAGTTTGTCAGGGTCAATCTCAAACGTGCGGTTCGTCTGGTAAGAATACGGCCACCCCGGCTTCGTCATGCCAATGAATGTCCAGTCGAGAAACTGGTTCATATCCTGTGTCCAGTACATCAGCATCTGCGGGCACTGTAGCAGCAGAGGCGTTTCAGGCGGCACGAACAGCTGATCAGAGAGCAGGATATAGTTCTCCGCTCCCGCGATGGGATCATCAACCTTCAGGCGCGCAGGATACGTCCCGTCGCTCGACAGTTGCTGCTGGATATATGCGTTTAGCAACGGATCACGCACCGCAGATGCGTTGATTTTCAGTATCGTTTTGTCTGATACAGCAACACGCGTATTGAACACATACAAATCGGCATTCGTCAGCACGTTGCGAGAGCCGAATATCACACGCCTGGCGTCCGCCGTGTAGTGATATTCGGCAGTTACAACATAGATGTTGTCTGTGATGCGCTCTTTGATCATCGGCGTTACAGCGTGGAATGTGCTGTCATAGAAGAAACTCTTACACGCAGTGATGACCGCAGTTTTAACGTCAACGCCCGCGTCGGCATTGATATACACGTAGTTTTCTGTGCGAACGTAGTCACCTGCTTTAACACCGGCGAGGCTAATTTCGACAAGACCATCGTTATATCCGGACGAGGCCCGTAGTGCCGGCAGCGCCGCTAACGCACCATGCTGTGCGATTTCTCGCACGGCCGCGGGCAGGTTTGCGACCGGCGTCCATGCGCTGGAGCCAGAATAAATAGGCTGCTGTTGAATGGATGGATCTGCGGATGGGTTGAATGCGATGTTATCTGCATTGCCGTCGATACGTTCTTCGATAGATGCATCACGCGCAGACGTCTCTGCAATGTCTCGGATTTTTTGCCCGGCAACAGACATAAAGAAGCCGAACACGTAGAACGTCGAAACCGTACTGCTCTGGCGAACACCCATCGAAATGCGGCGCGGCGTGCCTGCTGTGTATTGATAGCTGGCGCGGACTTTAAACAAATTATCACTGATACGCTCAATGATATCCGGCTCAATCTCGGTGAAATTCCCGTTTTCATCTAGGAAAAACACTGCGGATTTATCGACCTCTGCACGCGCATCCACCCCCGAACCCGGAGCGACATAAATATAAAACTGAGCGGCCGCATACTGGCTTTTGTAGAACGTGCCATCAAGCCACGGCTCGACTAAATGGTCTGTATATCCCGAGGCCACTGGCGGGGCGTACAGACACTGCAGGGCGCCTTTGTCTGAGAGAACGTCCGCAACCACAGGATCAGCCAATTCCCCAACCGGGACCCACGGCGATGAGCCGACGCGCAAACGCGGCAACTGAAATTTCGGATTAGCATAACCGTTGAACAACAGATTTGGTGCAATGATACCGGAGGTATGCTGATAATCAGCGAATGACATATCACCGCCGATACCGGTAATAGCATGTCCAGAAACCGCCAGCATTGGCAGTGCTATTTCACCCGCAATAGCGCCGACGACACGCTGCTGATAACCGAAATTTACATCTATTAGCGTCGTTGTTGCGGGCACCTTTGTCGTCGCAAATGCTCGAAAAATTCCATTCCCCAGGTCTTCGGTCGTTACACCACCAGCTTGCGTGCCATCAGCAAATCGGAACTGCGCAGACGCGTAGAACGTAGACCCCATAAACAGGAATGATACAGCGACGTTATCTCCGGGTTTTACAAATGAAAGATCATGCGTAAAAAAGTAGTTTTTTGTCGGCTCACCATCACCAAGTGTGGGGGCGACAACAGATTTTTTTACACCATAGGCCGCAAAGGCCGATGATGGAGAGTTGTTCCACACTGCTGCACCAGTCAGCGCCGGCAGTTTTTTGCTCTCGTCAGCAACGCTATTTTCTATAATATTCGGGCTATTAACAGCACCAGTACCGGGAGCCGATGCAATTTCAACAGCAGTTCCGTTGTCGTTCAAATAATATTTGAATCCGTTACCAGGCCCCTGCCCGACGCGAAAAACTTTACCGCTTGGCGTACCAGCGATACCAGCGCTCGTACCATCCGGATCATCCGGGGTTATGTAATACGTATTGGCGTCAGCAATATTTTCCGCGTTTTCCGCTGCGGTTTCTGCTCGCGACGTCAGACTTTCAAGTGCTGATTTATCTGCAAAAATATTAAATCCATCAACAAGCTCAATAAGATTCCCCTCTCTAGGGGAGAGGATAGATTTAATAAATACTGACAATGGTATTTTTTTTGTTCTTAATATTCCGTCTTTGTCGCCTTGGGATATAACAAACAGGTCATCAATGAGTGATTTATCCGCAGAAGGTAACTCAGATATTTTCATTTCTTTATTTACAGCATTTTCTCCACCGCTAGCACTCTGCTTTAAGCTGTTAACCATCTCTATAGACTCCCATTATTTTTATCAAAATAGCCAATACCATCATCTTTCTTTTTCCCCGGTTTTTTCCCGTCTTTCCCTTTAGGCGGCTTGATGTCCGTCGCCAGATTGAACGCGAACGACATTCCCTGGGAGGTGAGAGAAAACACCAATGATTCGATTAACCAGCTCCGATCCTCCACCGTGCCGAAGCCCTGGGTAATAACCCGGCTCTCTGCCGTCAGTGGAATATGTGCCGGCCGGCACGGCCCGCTGAGCGTCATGCGGCGCTCATTGCGGCTTACCTGCGTTTTTCTGGATTGCGCGCTGTGGTTGGCGGCGGTTTTGGTCGGCTGGGTGAATGGGTGGGATTGTGACGGACCATCATGTTCGAGTGACTGCGTTTTCGTTCGCCCATCTTCCGGGTCAAAGTACGCGACACTGATTTTTCCCTTCTTCCCGCCCTCGCCTTTTTTGCCGGGGCCAGTCGTTGCGCCGCGCTGCTGGCCATCGGTATAACCCCATTCCGACACCTCATCCTTTAAAATCGTTACGCTGGCCAGCGGCTTCCCGCCGACGCTTAACGACTCACCTTGCTGAAGAAAAAGCCAATAGCCACCGGACGGTTTGCTGATCGCATTAAAACGACTGGCCAGCCTGGTCATTAAAGCTGCATCCGATTCATTGACCTGATCGAGGTGCCCGACCGCGATATCTGCCAGTGCGCCGGCCACTTTGGGGATCAACCCGTTGTCACTGGCGACAGTCTTCACAATATCGCCCAGGTTCACTCCGTCCCAGCTGCGGCTTTTCTGGTTCAGCACGTCGCCGGGCTGGCGCTGGGCATTCATCGGCGCCGCCGTGGCATAAATAACGATTTTTCGCGGCGGGCCGCTGCTGGAAATACCGCTGACAACAAACCATCCCTTGTCCTGCAATACCCCGTTAAACCCCAGTCCCAGCCGCAGGCGGGCACCCTTGTTAGGGAGCGCCATGGTTTCCGACAGAATGGTGATCTGCAGTTCGTCGGCCTTTGCCGTAGCGCCGCCGTTATCCGTCAGCCTGATTTCCACCAGGTTCTCACGCATCAGCGCAGTAATATCCCGCCCTTCAGCCGTGAGGCTGAACTCCGGGCGATATTCTTCTCTCTGCACGTTTTCCATTTCAGTCCCACAGTTGAACCGTTGACTCTGCAACCTGCGTTTCGATGTCAGGCAGCGTAATGATCAGGCCGGAAGGGTATATCGCCCCCAGCGCGGCCAGCTCCCTGTTGGCGTCCAGCACTTCCGTCAGCGTCTGAGGGAGATTTGCCAGACCGTAATGCCTGACGCAGATGGCATCCAGCACATCGCCTTCATGGGTTATGTATGTCGTCGGCATAATGTTTTATCGTGATCGAGTAGGTTTTCTTTCGCGGAGAGCCGCCAGGCAGGAACGCCGGCGTGGTATCGGTAAAATCCGTAATCACCCACCAGCCCAGCACATCCCCGGCGCCACTGACCAGCTGCTGGGGCTGCGCCTTGTCGGCGAGATCGTACAGTGCGTCGATGGACGTTACCCCGTTGCGGAAAAAGGCGTGGGCTTCACCGTCCAATTTGACGCTGCGGGCTTCCTTGCCCGTGTACTGCAGCAGGTCCTGTTTGCCGATCCGTTCCTGTTCCTGCCAGCGCCAGCGCGCCTCTCGCGTCAGCTGGTTATACGCTGCCGTATCGATGGAGAATTCAAAGTCGCCCAGCATCATCATGATCTTGGCATTTTCTGCCGGGCGCCCGTTCGGTGCGTTGTAACTGTACGCACCGGTTATCGTTCCGATGATGTCTATATCGCTCATCCGCTCCAGCCTCCAGGTGCGTCATACATCGCATTGTTCCCGTTAAATACGTCCAACTTACCGATCTGCGTTACCGCGTTATCGGCGATGCTTTTGGCGTCCTGCCCCGGCGAACCGTTGACGGTCATATAAATATTATTCCGTCGGTTGTCGGTGACGGTGGGCTTATCTTCCTTACTGTCAAGCAGACCGGCTTTTTCCATCATCCGGGTGAATGCTGTAGCTACTGGATCACCCTCATCATTCCCCACGGTGCTTTCATACAAGGCATCTATGCGCTTATCGAACGCTTTATCGTCCCTGAGTCCTAATATGCCTTTGGTTTCCGTGTTCGCAGCAATGGCCTGTTTAGCCAGGTTCGGGTTAGCAGCAACCTGCTGATCAAACCACTCTCCCAACCCATAACGGTCGGCCGTTTGTTTGGCTAGCTCCGTGGAGCCGTTATAAGCCAGCGAGCGCAGCACGCTTTTTTTGTTGTCGGCCTCATCCGGCACAAACTGCCCCAGCCATTTCGCAATGTTCACGGCCACTTTGCTAAAGGTGAGTAACCCATTGCCAAACTCAATCAGCGCAGGTATCCAGGAGTTGCGGATGGTCGTGGAAATCACCTCAATACCGCCGTTTTTGAACCAGTCGGACAGCTCATCGGCCAGTTTGGTGACCATCGGAGCCAGGTCTCCGCCCAATTTGCCGGCGATCTGGTCCACAGCGCTGCTCCAGACCGTCCGCAAGTTGCTGAACGCGATGTTACTGCGCATCGCCCCTTCCGCGCCGTCACGGGTCACCAGGTTGTACCGCTTCTGTTCGTTCATCAGGTCACGATAGCTTTTGCCGGTCAGGCGCATGTAGGTCAGGATTTTGTTAGCTTCACCGCCGAAGATGGAATCCGCGTAGCCAGCCGCCAGCTGTTCGTTATCCAGTTTCAGCAAACGTTCAAAAATGCTCGACACCTGGTCTTCATTGCTTTTTCCGTACATATCGCCGGCCTTGAACCCCAGCAACGGGAAATTCTCTGCGATAGCGCCTTTCGTCGGGTCCTTCTTAAAATCCGAGACCTTATTGCGGTACTCTTCAAACAGGTCACCGAAGTTCTCCCCGTTCAGCCCCATCTGCTTACCAAGGCTCTGCCAGGCAGAGTAGGTGCCAATTCCTACGCCATAACTGCGGGCAATACCGTATGATTCGGCGGTTTCGGCATTGGAGCGAACGGGAGACATGACCGCGCCGATCCCCGCACCGATTAACCCGCCAGCGGCGGCAATCCCCAACCCGGCACCGAGCGTTCTTCCCGCCCGGCCTACAAGGCCGCGCCCCATGGCACCAGCCCGACGAAAACGTTCGGCACGTTGCAGGCTGCGGTTCAACGATTCCTGCTCTTGCTCCGTCCTTTTTATAGAGCGCGTAACTGTGTCGTAATCACGCTTAAGGGCGCTAATATCATTGCCAGCCAGTTTCGTTTTCTTCATCCGTTCTGCCAGCTCTTTCTGCTGTTTGGCTAACTTCTCGGATTGTTTCTCGACGGTTTTAAGTCCTTTGTTAAGGCCGTCCGTAGATCGGCCCCAGCTCCCGTCGATGTTGCCGCCAAAGGTAATCGTCGCTTTCAGTTTTTGACTGATGCTGCTCATTTCCTCACCCGCTCATATTCGTCTTTAACGAAATCGTAAAAGGTGGAAAAAGGCATGGAGAGCCAGTCCCCCATGCTGTAATTCAGGGTGCGGCCAACCAGCCTCAAGGCTTGTCGGATGTCGTCTTCTGACGCTCCCCAGGAGGCAGCAAAAAATTGTTCCAGGCCGCCTCAAGCTGGTAATAGTCAGCTGCAGTCAGTTGATAGACGTCCTCAACATTCATGCCGCACAGATCGGCCAGCATGCCGATTTCCTTTTCTGCATCGCTCCCCGGACGTTTGACATACTCGATGCGGTCACGCACCAGCGGTTCGCGCATCGTGACTTTTTCAAGCTTGCTGCCATCGGC
The DNA here is from genome assembly GCF_014298095.1 of Serratia sp. JUb9. Classification (NCBI taxonomy): domain Bacteria; kingdom Pseudomonadati; phylum Pseudomonadota; class Gammaproteobacteria; order Enterobacterales; family Yersiniaceae; genus Serratia; species Serratia sp. JUb9. Next base: position 2,837,037 of record NZ_CP060416.1, read on the forward strand.
CAGCGTCAGCGGGGAGTACAGTTTGATTTCTACGTTGCTGCCTGGGTAATTCATGGTATTGCTCCAATAAAAAAGCGGCACAAAGGCCGCTTAATAGTTGTTGGGTGGGGATTAGATGCGGATTTTGCTGCGCAGGCCGCCCAGCTGATCCACGCCGTTCACACGGCGGATAAAACGCTCGGTGTCGATTTCAAACAGCTCCATACCGTCTCGCGTCTGCTTGTAATAGCTCATCGCAATCTCAACCGTGATCGCCGTTTCCCCCATGTTTTCATTGCCCCGCGCATCCGGCGTGACCTTCGAGACGAACCCTTCAATCTCTTCGATCGTGCCAATCGCCCGGCCGTTACTCAGATAGCCCTGATACGCCATAAAGCGCGGGCGGCTACCGGAGATAAAGCCAAATCGGCTCAACACGTCGGTATCAATACCCCAGAACTTGATAGAGCACGTCAGCGCCTCCATGCCATCATCCAGCGGGGTCGGTGCATCCTGGGCGCCCGTACGCAGCTGGGTGGTGACAATGGACAGCTCCGGCGGCGTAAACTCATGTGCGCCGGTAACACGGAAGCCGCCGGCAAAAATGGTCCATGCCCGTAACGTATTTTTTTCGCTCATTGTGCGGTCATCTCCTCAACGGCGTAATCATTATTGATGCGCACACGCATGGTGATGCGCTCGGTCGGTGACTTCGGCCCGAAGTCATAGTTGATATACAGCACACCAGCGGCCAGGGATTCCGCCGTGTTCAGTTCTTCGTCCAGCCACGCAGTACCGCCAAAGATGGCACCCAGGCCAACAAGCTGGCGCAGGTATGCGTTCACTGTGCCGAGAATGTCATCAGCCGTCTCTTTATCCAGCGGCCGGTCGTTATAAATCATGACCGTGTTCTGGATACTGTCTTCGATAACGTCTGCAGTGCGGCGGACGGACTCGAAACGCCACTGAGGGTGATCGATGCACAGGCGATTGCCCCAATGCTTATACCCCGTGCGGCGAATGATGGTGCTGACGTTCTGCATGTTCAGCAGGTTCGCCTCACAGTTCGGATCGCCGAGAATAAACTCGTCAACCTGCTCAAGGCCGAGAATGCTGTTGATGTCCTGATTGGACTTGCTCCACCACCAGCCTTTCTCCAGATCGATGCGCGCCCGCAGGCCAGCCGCAAAGGCGGAATACGGACGGAACTCCAGCTCGCCGCTGGCATTCACTTTTTGCACCCGAGGCCGCAGCAGTTCGACGCGACCACCGTACATCTGCCGGCGCTGCACAACTTCCGGCAACGTTGCCATCGAGGCACAGTCCAGATACGCCACTGCACGGAGTTTTTCGGCTGCCGTTTCCAGCCCTTTGCCGATACCGTCATCTTCACTGAACCCCGGCGCAATCAAGATGCGAGGGCGATAACCGTTGACAGATTCACTGGATGACCAGGCGTTGATCCCCGCCAGGATATTCGCGCGGATATCGATATTGAAAATCTGATCAGACAGCAGGCGCTGTTCATCCTCAGCGGTGATCGGCTCTTTTTCTTCGGTGGAGACGGTGACCGGCTGTTCATTATCTTCAACGCGCACAATGACGATCAGCGCGTTGGTCTGGTCGGCAATCTCCTGCACGGCCGGCGGGATAGTTCCTGCACTACCCAGCGCCCGCATCTGCGTACCGCCGACGACGGCTACCGGTGTGTTGAGGGGAAAGGGTTCATCCTGTCCGCCAGACAGCACCACGCTAAACGGGCTGACATTGCCGGTGTCAGCGCCCGGTAATACGGTGACCAGGCTGTCAGTCAGTGCCAGAACCGCGTCGGACACCTCTTGCGCGGTGGCGGTGAGTTTGCCGTCAGCATCGCTGGCCAGCAGAATTTCCAGCACGCCTCGCGCATAGGTAGCACTGGTTTTTCCGCCGGCCGGCGCTGCAACAGCGGTAACGCGGAGCTGGTTACCCGCCCGCCCCTGCTGCGCAGCCGTAAACGTCAGTTCATTATCCAGCAGCGCAGTCCCGGTGACGGCCTGCGCCTTGGTTCCCGGCGATGCGTCCGGGGCTGTACCTACCAGGCCGATAACCGCAGTCTGGATCGTGGTAACGGCAACCGTCCCGCTTGTCAGTTCAATTGTTTCTACGCCGTGCAATTCGGCCATATTATCCTCCAGGCATAAAAAAACCCGCTCGGTGGCGGGTCACTGTTTAATTGGGATTGGTCGGGTTGGCCAGGAGATATCCGGCGCCTGATTAACATCGATGCGGCTTAGCGCCAACCTGTATTTTTTCCATTCGGTCAGGGCCGCCTGTTCAGCTTCTGTCGCATCGCCAAATTCCACCGCGTCCTGAAGGGGGGCGATAGCTTCAGAAGCTTCACTGCTACGCTGTGTCAGCTCGTTCTTTGCCACTTGAACCTGCTCACTCTGAGCCTTGGCTTCATCCGTCACCCATTTCTCACCGTCCCAGGTGTCATACGGTGTGTTCGGCGGCGTAAACGTACAACCTTCCGGCAAAGGGCCGACTTCAAGCATGATTTTTTTATTCGCCTGCCCATCCCAGTACGGGGAGCCTCGGTAATCATTAACATACTTCCATTGCCCATCATCCCAGACACCAGCCTGACCGGTTTTCGGAGCGCACTTCATGGTCGTGCAGTTGGCTGGTAGTCCGGTGTGCGGCGCGACGTAAAAATTCAGGGTGCCGGTAAAAACGTTATTTTCATCGAAATTGTAAATCCACACCCAGCGTGGAGCGGCAGAAAATTCAAAGTCCGTGCTCATTATGCAAGCCTCACGATATAGTTAAATGCAATGTTTTTGACGGTTGTTTCCGGGTTCCCGTCCGGGTTAATGCGCCCTGTATGGATATGCGGGCCGATTGGCAAGCTATGGGCGTGATCGGGCAGGCGTTCAATCAAACCATAATCGGCAAGGCCTCTGTCTTGGTCGATGCTGTGGCGCGAGCTTTCGCCGCCGTCAAGAGAGGTGTTAGAACGGTACGAACGTAATTTCAGCTGATACGCGCCGCCTGGCGTCGTCTGCTTTGTTCCCAGGTCAGTGCTGTCAATCTCCAGCCCATGCCCATGATATTTGTTGCCGTCGGCCTCAAAGCTCAACGGCTCGCGGCCGTCCGGTTTACCTTTAATCGTCATGCGCCGCATGTCAGGCAGCACTCCGGACGGATAGGCTTGCGCAAGTCGCGGATAAGCTGCCTTGTCAAATCCTTGACCTAACAGGAATGCATGACCGGGCGCAGGTGAGCTTAACGGCCAGGGAAGCGGAACACCTGCTGGCAGTAACGGGGCATCGCCGATATAAACTTCGCCATCGACAGCGATATCATTTTGGACATGTAACTTGCCGGACATAACGTCACCGGTTTTTTTTACATATCGCTTATCTGCTTCTGAAATGGTTAATGCAGAGACATTGGGATCGACGTCAATCACCACGCTTTCAGCATGTGTCAGTGTCATCGCGAAGTTGATGATGATCTCTTTCATCACCGGTGCTCCATCTGACGGCAATACGGTGTCCGGGTAATCCCCGTACGCCACCAGCACACCATCAGCACTGACCAGCCCCACTTCTCGCAGAACGTTGCCGGGATACTTTCTCGCTTCTATAACGGTCTGACCGCTAATCATCCCTTCTGTTGACGCCCCACCGGTAAACGGCGCATCACCGAACTTGTTCACCAATACCGTCGCGTCGGGGTTCGGAATTATTGGTTTTCCGCCACCGTCACCAAAAGCCGCCAGTGTAATTTTCACGATGCTTCCCGCCTGGTAAGCGGCCTCGATCGCCGCCGCGCCGGCAGTCGTCAGAATAAGACCACTCATTAAGTTAACTCCCGTAACTGGTTATCTCGGACACCACCATGTAGGAGGCCGAGTATGCGGTGCCTTGTGTGGCATTTTGAAAGGACATGTCGAACCACGAACGCAGGTTTTTACTGCGCATCACCGCGTTCTTGAAATCCTGAATATGCTGTTCGTTCACCGGATTGCCGGCTTGTTCCACCACCAGCGAAAAGGTGTACGGCTCACCGCGTGGCGCCTGTTCAAACCACTCGGTTAGCTGGTAGGTGAAGGGCAACCCTTCCAGAGCCGTTTCAATCGCTCCACGCGTCCCCCTGTGCCGGTGAATATAAGTCGCGTTCCGTATGGCTGCGCGCTTTTGTTCCTCGCTCCACTCAGGCAACCAGGTATCTACGCTGAATTCCCACGCCAGCCAGGGCAGCAGTTCTACCGGGCATGCGTCGGGATTTTTTACGGCGCGGATAAGGTCGGGGATCGACAGCACCTCTGTCGTGGTTGCCTCTTCCAGCGCCCGCTCGGCGGGCAGCGCATTAGGCGGCAATAACGTTTTATGCATCGACATTGACTATCACCTTTTTCAGCGTGATTTCCGTGCAAAGCGGCGCCTGACCGATATCCATCAGCAGATCATCAACCGGCGAGGCCAGCTTAACCGTGACCACACCCGGCTGATGCAGCGCCCGGTCAATCCCCGAACGTGATACGCGGCTGCCGATCCGGTGTGTCTGTTCGAGGTAGGTTTCCAGCGCCCGCCGTGATGCACTCATCACCGTGTCGATATCCGGGCCGGAGGGGATGTAAATATCTGCCGTTACCACGAACTTCACCATTGCCGCCGGCTTCACGGTGACGAAGTCGGTCATGGGCCGTACGTCTTTCGCATTAACTGCCTGATTGACCTTTTCCAACACCTCCGCTGTGGGGATACCGTCGTTATCACGGGAAAGCACGTAAATATCTACCTCGCCGCGCCGGCCATGATCCAGCGGCCCATAAGCGCGAACATCCAGAATAGAGGGGTCTGCAGAAGCGGCAAAGAAGGTATAGGCGTTCTCGGCGCCGGCGGTGCTGAGTCGTGACCAGGCCAATTGGATGCGCGTGCGGAACGCGTCATCATCTTCATAAACCGGCTCAACCGGCGGCACTGCATTCGGATCTCCCGGATTTATCAGTAGCCGCGCCACGTCAAAGTTTGCGCCAATCTGGTCAAGGTCAGCGCCTTTTGCGCTGGCCAGCAGCACGGCGCGGATGGAGTCATTCATCGCCACGCGTAACAGCGTGGAATGATAGGCCAGAACCTCGCCCTGTTTGTACACCGGATCGGAGGGCAGCAGCGCATCATAGACCGGGTCCAACCCGCGCAGACGGTTTAACCATCCTTCAAAAATCAGGCCGGCGTCCGGGACTTTCACCGCATCCGGCACCGGCAGCTCGGAAAGGTTAATTGTTGCTGAATTCGTCGCCATTAATGCTTATCTCCGTCAACGTGATCGGCTGGCTGCTCTCTATATCCGTGCCAATGATGGTGAGGTCAAAATGACCGTGGGTAACAAACGACACCTGTACCGATGACACACGAATGCGTGGCTCCCAGCGAGCCAGGGCGCCGGCCGTCGCCGCAATAATGCGGACACGGTTGCTTTCGTCCTGCGGGTTATCGACCAAATCAACCAGTTCGCTCCCGTAGTCACGGCGCAGCACACGCGAGCCGATCGGTGTGGTGAGTATGTCAATGACGGATTGCCGTAAATGCTCAGTGCCGGAGAGCCGCTTGCCGTTGCCGGCATTAACACCGTGCATGATTACCCCCATAATAAAAAACCCGCGCAATCGCGGGTCACATCTTGCTGTTTGGCTCGCCTGTCGTGCCGCCGCTGTCTCCTGGGTGAGCGTGGTTGTTATAAACCTCCCTCACCCGCTCCAGCGTGCTCTTGCCATCCGATATCTGGCCGCTGACGGACAAGTCCCCGTTAACGCCGGTGTTGGCATTGATCTGCGTTATACCCTGAACCGTCAGAGTATCGGTGATCTCCACCGGGCCGCGCAGCGTTCCCTTACCCTCAATCTCATACGTGCCGCCTTCGGCAATAATGATTTTCAGGGCATGGGCACCGCGGTCATAACGGATTTCCGTGCCGTCACTGTATCGGGTGACATGCTCGCTCTCGCTCCCGTCCGGAACCGGCATTTTCCCCGTGTTCCAGCCGGGGAACACCCGCCCGTTATTCAGGTCGCCGGCTTCGCTGATGACGGTAACGGCATCCCCTACGGCAATCGGGTTAGAGTCAGCCCTGTTGGCGCTGGATGACGGCTGGCAGACCGGCAACCAGGTCGTTGTAATGTCGCCTATTTCTACCCGGCATTGCGGCTGCGGGCCGTGCTTCACCGACTGAACGACACCACGGCGGATCATGTTGGCCACGCGCCGGGCAAGGTCCCCCATATCCTGTGACATCATTCCTCCTTGCGCTTGTAGATAAGCCGGTAATCATTAATGTGCGCAGCACCAATTTCCGGCGCCGCACCCAGCCAGACTTCACGCAGCGGACCGGCAACCGATTCGAAGGGGTCTTCCCCCATGGCGGCAGACTGGCTATATGTGATGCGCCAAACGATATAATCATCCATCGCAGGATCGAAGCTGTCCGGCCCCGCGCTGATAAACGCCGCCGGCTGCAGCCCTTCAAGCCCGAAGGTTTGTCCGTTGATCCACTGGCTGATATCCGCCGCCGCCGAGCGGGCGTAAATTTGGGGTTTATCAATGGTGTCGCTGGCCTTGTCGATCACCACAAACAAATCACATTCAAACTCAACATTGAGCTGCCCGTCACTGCTCGGCGACTGTTCCCAGCCCATGATCGAAAAGAACACGGCCGGCGTGGTGAGCTGCGTTGCCTGTTCCGGGTAGTCGTCGGCATTGTTTACCCACGACAACGACCGCAGCGCCTCAATGACCGCGTCGTGATAAGTCGGCATTAAAATAGGCTTGGCCACTTACTTCCTCCAGCTGTTCACATTAACCCGCGCCTTTACCCTGCCCCGGATATCGGTTTCAAAGTGATGCAGAAATATTTCAACAACATCCGCAAACGCGTTGTCTTCGATGTAATCCAGCATCGGCGCATAAATATCGACTTCGGCTTCGCGGGTACGCCGCGTCGCCGGGTCGCGGATCAGCACCGTCCGGCGTCCTTCTCGTTTGCTCCTGCCGACTTCGCCATTCTCAAACGTTTTGGCTGACAACAGGTTGCCGCGCGGTTCAAAACCCACAGAGTTTGCCCGCCGGCGCGACGGGGCATAGCGCCCGGTTTTCGGGTCACGGCGGGTATGATGCGGACGCATACGGCCGTTAATACGCCCCTTCAGGTCCTTGACCTTGATTGCATTCAGACCGAACCACAAGCGCCCTTCATCTAGCAACGAGCCGCGAGAAACACGAAAGGAAAGCAGGCGCTTTCTCACCATCGCCATACTGCGCGGCGCCAGCCCATCCTTGATATCCGCCATGGCCCGCTTGCGCATGGTGGCGGCAGTTCGCTTCAGTGCGCGGGAATACGCGGTCATGTACTGCTTGTGCGTTGCCCCGACGGCCAGGGCAATGTCACGCAGAACCATGGTGTCGATATCGATCGGGAGATCACGGCGTAACCGCGTAGTCCTGGCCATCGTTACTTACTCCATTTGTTAATGGGGTCCACCTCTTTCCCAGGGACGCCTCTGGCAAGCTTCACGCGCGTTCTGCCCGCTTCATCAGCACCGATATGCGTCACCCAATAGCTGGCCCCGCCGATCAACGCCTGGCATTTCTTTTCAAGCCCAACAATGTCAGCCGTATACACGCTGATAGCTGGCGCATGATCCTGAATTTCACCGCCGCCCTGCACCAGGGCCATATCATCCGGGCTTTCAAAAATTGCGACGACCGGACGGGCTTGCCCCTCAATGACTAAAACCACCGAGGGGTCTTCGGCGAAATAGCGGTCCACACGACGATCAGCACGCTGCATCCGTTCCGTGAACCGGTTCATTTAGAAACCCAGCCGCACCGGAGCGTCTTCCTGTCCTGCCTCGCCGGCGCTCCATGCCGAGCCGGCCAGAGGGAACGCTGCAGCAGCTTCTGCGCCGTCGGTGGCTTTTGCTGTCAGCGCGCCAGTGGCATCCAGATAAACCTTGTCACCCACCGCCCAGGTTTCATCCGCCACCTTGGGCAGTACAAACACCCCGACGGTATGCAGCACGCCCCACGCCCCTGCTGGGATATCGGCATGTGCAACACCGACAATGCCACCGACGGCTACCGGCTGACCGGACTCAATCAGTTTTGCCGACGTGTTCTCGTAATCCAGCGTGGTGCCATCCTGCTGTAAATTCTTTGCCATAATGATTTTCTCCAGAAAGTAAAATGGGTGGCGACGCCACCCACGGACATAAAAAAACCGCCGTTATCGGGCGGTTTATCAGGCTTTGCCGGTAGACTTCACCAGACCGCGCCAATCCATCGGCGCGACGCCGGCGTCAATGCGTACCTTGAATGCTGCACCGTCAATGGTGAAGCCCTGCTGCTGTTCCAGATACGGCGTATCAATGCCATCCAGATACGCCACTTCGATCGTATCCTTGCCCTGTGCCGCCGTCAGGTACCATTCCTCCGCGCTTTTATTATCCAGGCGAGGTTCGGAGATAACTTCAACAAAGTTCTGGATCGGGTTATTGATGCCACTGTTGGCATCGGCGCCAGGCACGCTGGCAGAGCGGATCAGCTGATTGGCTTTCGACTCCAGCGCCACCGGCGTCAGCATATAAGCCGGGCGGATATTGAGCGTACGTTCGCCTGATTTCTGCAGCAACATCTTCTGGCGGGCCTTATCCAGTCCGTCAATCGTCAGAGGCTGGTTCACCAGGTTATTGTGATCCGCACTGAACAGGGCTTTCCCGTCGCTCATTTTCTGGTTACCAGTCAGCACCGCCCAGACCAGCTCGCCAATGGTGTAACGTGCAGCGCTGCCCATCATTTCAGGAATACGCGTCAGCATGTCCATGTCATCATTAATGATGGTCTGGCGGTCAATGCTGAACAGGTTGCCATAAGTAGCCAAGGCGATCGGTTCCCCTTTGTCACCGACCGTAATGTATTTGTATTCCGCCCCCGGCTTCACTTCCCCCAACTTATCCAGCGCGCCCAGGCCAACACGGTGCGCGGTTTTAAAGTCGGTCAGCGTGCCTTTACGTGTCCAGCGATCAAAGGTTTCATTCGCTTCTTCCCACCCTAACAGGGCGGACTTGTGGGCCACGTCCATCAGAATGTTGCCGAAGTCGGAACTTGAATGGGTGAATGCCAGACCTACAACCCCCTTACCAGACATGCCGGCGACACCAATACCACGATCAACCAGCGAGGCGCGCGCCAGTTCACGCAGTGTCATCCCCTGGTAAGGGTTGTCTTTTTCCGCTTGCGCATGACCGGCACGGCTCATTACCGAGGCGCGGACCGAATCACCGACCAGGTTACCGTTGCCGGCATGGATATGCGCGGCACTGGCGCCAATGCTCGGCGTGGTGCCTTCCGCCAGCTTAGCCAGCAGACGATCTTTCGCCATGTTCGCATCGCAGCTCATGTCGTTAATGCACTCGGTGCGCAGCGCGGACAACTGAGGAAAACCTTCAAAGACGGCATTCACATCCGTGATGCGTGCGGTGTTGTTGGCCTGCAACGTCTGCTGCAGCTGCGCCGCCAGCGCCGCCACATCGATTTGTGGAGCCTGTGCGACCGGCGTGGATGGAGCAGGCGCCGGCTGAGAGACCGGAGCCGGATTCTGTGGATTTTGCGCGTTAGGTGCCGAGGTCTGCGCACGTGCGCCGAAGAGGTGATTAGCTGCTTGTGGCATATTGTGATAATCCTTCAGTTTGTTTTGATTGAGCGATGCGGCTGCATCGAGTGGTTCTTCCAGCACATCAGCGAAGCCTTTAGCAACCGCCTCCGCACCATCCATCCAGGTTTCGGCCTTCAATAACGCCGCGATTTCCTCCCGCGACAGACCGGTTTTCGACATATACGCCGCCAGCATCATCTCCTCGTTACGATCGAGGAAATTGGCATAATCGCGCATTTCGTCAGAATCCCCGGCCATGCCGCCCCACGGCTTGTGGATCATGATCCAGGCATTGGAGGGCATATGTACCGTGGCATTCGGCAGGCAGGCGATAACCGAAGCCATACTCGCCGCCAGGCCGTCGATATAGATATCGACCTGCCCGGTCAGCCGCTGCAGCGTGTTGTAAATGGCGAACCCGTGCATCACATCCCCGCCGGGGCTGTGGATGTGCAGCTCAACGTTTGTGGCCTCGAACACGCCGGCGTCGCGGCAGTCGTTGATAAAGGATTGCGCCGAAATACCCCAGCGGCCGATCTCTTCATAGAGATAGATTTCTACCTGCCCCGGACGGCCCAGCGCGGCACGGATTTCATACCATGTTTCGGTATTCACCGCGTCGATACCGCTAAGACTTGCTTTCGGGGTCATCCACCCCGGATTTTTTTGTTTCATTCGCTTTCGCTCCTGAGTCGTTGGCTGCGTCAGAGTCCAGCACCAGACCGTGATCGCGGTTAAATTCAACTTCACGTACACGCTGGCGTTTAATCTCCTGCGGTGACTTGCCGCGCGCGCGTACCCATTCGGCCTCGGTGCCAGCCCCACCGCGCACGATGGTTTTCCACGATTCAGCCTCTTTCACCGGATCAATCCACGGCATTACCGGCCCCAGATAGAGCGCGTTGTACAGCGAGGACATATCCACATCATCGGGAAGGCGGATTTTCGACAGACGCAACATATCTACCCAGGCACGGTAAACCGGGCGGCTGTATTGACCGACAAACCAGTTCTGCAGGACGTTGTAGCCCTCGAACCCTTCCACCAGCTCCTGGCGCTGGCTGGAATAACTGCCGTTATAGTCACGGGAAATACTGGAATAACCGCTGCGCGTACCGCCGGCAACGGCGCGGAGCTGGCCGTTACGGTATTCAGACAGGTGCACATTGGGCCGGTTTGACTCAACCATCCCCAGATCCTCACCGGGGCGCAGTTCGTCAAAGATCATGCCCGGCGCAATGTCAAAGTTACGCGCAGTGCCTGGCTCCGAAAACTCCCCATCTTCGCTTGCCGCACCATCGCCACGCTTGATATAGAAGCTCAGCGCCGCAGCGATACGCGCCGCAACACGTTCCGACTCTTCGTAATCCTTGATATCTGCCAGGCGGGTAATCACACCGTGTAGCAGACTGATCCCGCGCAGCTGGTGCAGCCGCTTGCGCATTGCCAGGTGTAACATGTTTTCGGCCGGCACCCGCTTGGTCGCCGTAGACATACGCAGCGTGCTGGCTGGATGTGCCTTATACACGTTGTAAGCCAACGGCCGCCCCCAGGCATTAACCTCAATGCCCTGCTGAACATTCCCGCTGCCAAGACTTCCCAGGTTCATCGGCACAAAGTCCGCCTCCAGACATTCCAGCGACAGCTGGATGCTTGTGGCATGCTTCAGCCCTGATACCGGCCCCCGCACCAGTTGCGAGAACACTTCGCCGTCACGCAGTGCTGAGCGCAGGATCAGCCGTTCAACCTCGGCGCGCGTAAACATGCCGGTGACTTCTGGCCGGACGGACCATTCGGACCAGTGTTTAGCCAGCAGTTCCGCACATTCCTCATGCAGCGTGCCATCCTTCCGCAACGGCTGCGGCTCGACCTGAATACCCTGCGCCCCGACGACTCGTTCTTCCAGTTTGTCGAGGATGCCGATCACAATGTCGTGGTTTTCGTCCAGCCAGCGCGCCTGCTCACGCAACGACACACCGGCCGCGAATACTGCCGAATCAGCAGAACGCCCCTCGCGCTTGGCTTTTTGAAGCCGTGACACGTTTGCCGCTTCATACGCCCGCAGCTGATAACGATTTTTGGCGCGTGACAAGGCCCACCCTGGCGCCACAACGCCGAGTGTCTTTTCTATAAATCCCATGGGTTACCTACACGAAGTTAGCGAGCTTATACCCACCGCCACGACAGGACGCCTTGCGCAGCCGGCTTTCCCAATATTCCAGCTCTGCACGCATAGCCGCCGGATCGTGGTTTGTGATGGTGCGACCGTTGACGCCGGTAAAGGACACGGATTTACCGTCGAGCGAGTCCGTGTAGAACCCCCTGACACGCACCACCATGTCCCGGATTTCCTGTTTCGTCATAACCAGCCTCCTCCCCCCGTACCGCCACCGTTCATCCATCCGCTAGAGGTATGCTGAGGCGCAGCCTGTTTCGGTTCCGCCTTGGTTTTCTTCTTCGTCAACACGACCTCCCTTGATGAGTTCTCGTTGAAAATATTGGGGTTCGTATCTTGTGATTCAGCCCAGGCTGGCGGCTCATCCCACTTGATACGTTCGTAACGGCGTAACATCACGACGGCATGCACATAGCAAAACAGGTCAAAGGCTTCGTTATTGCCCTTCCCTGGCTTACGCCACTTGCCATCTGATCCACGCTCTTCGTAGGTCAGTTCGTCAAAAAACCATTCCCCCAACCAATTCGGGAAGTGAATATACCCGGCGCCTGGCGCTTCACGAATCAGCGCGTTACTGAGCTGGTCTTTCAGCGTGTCGGTCTGCAACAGGTAGACAGGAACGTCACCGCGCGCAGCTGCGCGGCGGTCGCTTCGGTCTGTGTTGTCCGGGTGGATTTTTGTAATGGTTTTCTGACGCCGGGTGCTGTCCCCTTTGATGAGATACACCCGCTTATGCACGCCATCGCGGCGGCACTGACGCCAGAATTTATACGCGTTGTCGGTCACGCCATCTTCGCCGCCGCTGTCTACGGCCATGGCGAGGATTGGCATACGCTTGTCATGATTGTTTTGCAGCCGGTACGTTTTATCGAGCACGTCAGTGATCAGCAAGTTCCAGTCCTCCGGGTATGCCCCCGGATGGATCGGCAGTGCTTCCCCCGTATCGGGATCACACCGCATCGACTGCTTGATGTTGTACCGGTCCACCAGCCACCGCTCGCCGTTTTCGCCATAGCCGACAATCTGGACCACAAAGCGGCGATTCTTGCCGCCCTGCACGTCCACCGCCGCGATCAGGAATCTGACCTTTGGCGGTACCAGGCGTTTACCGTAATCCTCCACGCGCGCCAGCAGTTCGTCACTGCGGCGCTGTTCAGAGGCAGAACGCGGCAAGTACGGGCGGCCCCAGTCGGTATTGATGACCGCCTTGAGCGTTTCCTCTGATCCCGTTGTTTCGTAATCCTGCTCAGCGGTCAGCAGCTTGTAGACGAGCTGTGACCAGGTCTGATATGCCGCCGCCGGCCCCTCCATCCAGAACGACGCAATACGGGAGCGGCGCGGCTCGCCTGTCCGGTTGCCTTCGGCGTCGATCGACTCCCCTTCACGCAACCACACACCAGTCTGGTTCAGGTTGCGTTTCATATCTGCCGTTATCGTGCCGCTGCAGTGAGGGCAACACATATGCGCAGACTCGCTGGCCTTGACCGGATCGGGGATTTCCCGGTATCCGGTCATCACTTCCATGATCGGCTGGAAATATTCGCCGCAGTGCGGACACTGCCAATACCATTTGCGACGATCGCCACGGTTGAACAATGAAAGGATGCCGGTGGTTGGCGGGGCCTCATGCTCTGAGCGGCGACGCCATTTTGAATCCAGAATATCGCGACCTGGTGAACTCTCTACCAGCGTCATGCCGGCACTCATAAACGTTGTGGTACGTTTTGACGCCAGCGTGAACCCGTCGCCCTCGCCGTCGATATCTTCCGGCATGCGATCATAATCTGTCAGCGCGGTGCATTTGTAGTCCGACGAGGACATGATATTGACCGATGGCCAGCCAAGCTTCAGATAGTTCCCCGCCAGAAAGGTCCGGTCATGAACGTTGTTATCATTGCGCCGGGGACTGAGACGCTCAGCCACGTCCGGACTCACGCGGAACGTGCGCGCCAGGCGCTTTTTGGAGTGTTCCCGCGCTTTCTCTTCCGAAATTTGTACGACCAACATATCGGAGGGATCGCACACGATGTTGTAAACAATCCAGCCATCAATCAGGCCGATCGTTTTACCCGTACGCGCGGGGCCAACAAACACCACCGCGTCGTATTCACGTGACGCCAGGCAGTTCATCGGCTCAATCACATACGGCGCCACGCTCGGGTCCCACTTAACAGAGTTGCCCGCGCCCATAGGCACCCGCATAAACTTTTCAACAGCTTCGGCAACCGGCATGCGGCGCGGAGCCTGAATAATACCGGCCATATTCCGCCGGGTTTCTGCGGCTGATGCCTGTGCGACCATTACTCCTCCTCGGGCATTTCCTCCTCAATCTCTGTATCAGCGTTCATAACCTTCAGCGCTATCTGATCGCGCAGGTCATCGATAATAGACTGCACACGAGAAACGGCAGACGGCGGCAGCGCGCAATCACGCTCCAAGATATCCGGTAATGTTTCCAGCACCTGAACCATCGCCTTTGCCATCGCAGAGAATTCGCGGGCGACCTCTTCGGCAGGGATCAGCTCATTGGTTTCCTGTTCAAACTTGAGCCGCTCGCGTTCCGACTGGAACCAGGCTTTCCGGTCAGGCGGTAGCATTTCGTCAACATCAGCCACCGGCGCAGACTTCACCAGCTCAGCCAGCACATCCGGCAACGTGTAAAGCTTCAGCTTGGCATTACTGCCGGGGGCAGGTTCGACGTTTTTCAGGCGTGCAGCGATGGTTTGTCGATGTGATCCCGTGATTGCCGCCAGCTGATTCAGGTTCAGCCTGACGTTCTCCAATTCTTTATCCATGATGATGAACACTTTTTATACGATTCGACATCTTGAAAAAATAATTTCAAGTGAAAACAATTACGTGAGCACATGATGATGATGTCAATAAAATGCAAAAAACTAGCCGTTTCCCGCGTGTCGCCGCCCCCTCGGTGCTCAAAATCACGAAAGGGACCCACAAACGATAATCGCTCTCATTTGCACAAAATCCATCACACCGTGGCAGCGCCACCCCATCGCCGTGGTCACACCCTCCCTCTGTCGCTCAATCGACAGCAGCGATGGGAAAGCCTGGCAGATTCGGTGACTTTGCTTTGCGCATTACGCAACGTCCGTGTGGGCGCTCTGGAATGGGCAATAAATCTAACTCAACCCCTTTGACTGTATTGCCGTTAATATTCTTCTGGCTATAATCCGTCACTTCGACTAACTCAAATTAACCAAGGAAGCGATATGGAAAAGAAGATACCTGCTGCTGTCAGATTTGGATCTGGCGCGCACAATAACAAAATAGGGGACATAAATATCGGACGCTTAGGCGGTGAAGGCGTTGTTTTTGAAGACGGTTCCCATAGCAACCAAGTTGGTAATTTTTCTGTAGGAATTCAGGCACTCCCTTCAGCATGTGAGGAGTTAAAGAAAGAACTCACGAAAGTCTCCATTGACGACGATATTAAAGTTGAAATAACTCAAAAGATTGAAGATCTCAATGCAGCGACAGATGAAAAATCACGGAAAGATAAGTACAAAGCATTAGTAGAATTGGTAAGTCATCACGCAAGCATTCTTAGTGGCTTATCCCCGATAATGTCGTTTATTGCGGGGATTATTTCGTGATGGCATCCGTATCAGTTGATTTTCCCACTTTTATACGCCATTTGTTCAGTACGGAAATTTGACTGGCGCATATTGATAAAGCCGTTTGCAACGCCAGCGCATGGCTACCGATATCCCCCCAGGTGCCGCCCTGTAGTTTTGGTTGCTCGCAGGTTTTGAACACAGACTCAGGGGGCAGCAGAACGAGCGGCGCCGCTGGCTCCGGTATCCGTTCCGCGCAGGAGGTCAATGACAGGCCCAGGAGCATCGCGGTTAGCGCAGTCGTCGTTTTTAATCGCTTCACGGTATTTCCTTTGATAATCTTGGCCTTGCTGGCGCACCTGCTGCTCTCTCTGTTGCTGCTTTTCCATCAGTGCACGATTACGGGCGTCATCCGCGCGCATTGTTGCGAGCAGTTCTGCCTGCTGCGCCAGCGTTTTTTTCTGCTGTTCCGCATGTTGCTGCACCTGCAGATAATTATTCCGGTAGTGACTGGCTATACGACCAGCGACAACCACGGACACCAGCAGCAAGCCTATAGCCATCGTTCGCCAGCTGAATGGGATGCTCATTGCTGCCCCCAAGTGCAAACAGCGTGCTCAATCTCGCGCCGGTTCATCAATCCACGCCACTGCTTGCCGCCGGCATAAATCCACTGGCGCAGACCATCGCAGGCGCCGGAGTAATCCCCGGTATTCAATTTTCGTAGCAGCGAGGAATTCTCAAATGCGTGGGCGCCGACGTTGTAACTGAAGCTGATGAGCGCCGCCCGCTGATATTCGCTGGCTGGCACCTTAACGGAACGCTCAACAGAGCGTGCGAACGGTACCAGATCTTTATCCAGCATTGCCTTGCATTCTGCCTCTGTGTACTTTTTGCCGAGAACGATGTCGGCTCCAGTATGGCCGTAGCAAACCGTCAAGACGCCGGCTACGTCGTAATATGGATCGTACCGCACACCTTCTAAATCTGGAATCAGCACCGCGGCAATAGCCAGTGCGCCGCCACCAGCTGCAGCAGCTAATTTCTTCCTGAGTTGTGGTGTCATGGCTGTTACTCGCTCATTGCTCTGTAGGCAGCTTTCGCCCGCTCTTTGTCATAACCGACCGCAGTCAGCTTGTTGACCAGCTTGTGCTTGTAGTACCAGTTGATCGCGAAGGTTCCGACCGCAACGGCCATACCCACCAACACCGCCCAGTCTTTCAGCGTCAAGGCGCCGGCAGCCGTCAAAAGAGATGCAACCCAGTACGAAACCTGGGAGCTGTACTTGTCCATTCTCATACCTCCCCCTGCCGGGGCTTTCCCGGCTTGCGGGTGATAGAAACGAAAAAGGCCGCGCGTTGGCGCAGCCCTGAAATAGAACAGCCCCGGCAGATGCCAGGGCTAAGAAAATGGGTTGTGGTGCCGGTGCTGATCTTCGGCTTGTCTCAAAGGACTGCAATTCACCACAACGGGAAAGGCACTTTCAAACCGACTCTTTCAATGCATTTACCGTTATGTTGAAGCAGAAGTACATAGTTATATCGAGAGACACACTCATTCAATCCTGGGGGGATCTGATAACTAATATCAAAATGAATGTGCCTTTCTGATAAAACCCAAGTCACCGAAACGCTCGCACCAACGCACTCTTATCATCCGAAAAAAGAAACTCATCTTATTGAAAAACTTGTATATTTCACTAAAACAGAATATTCTTTCTTTTTAGTGTGGCTGACTTGTTCATCCTAACCCATTCCTATAGTGTCGTCAATTGACGACACTAACAGCCTCGAACGTCAAACAGAACGGATTCTCATGCAATCATTTACCCCGCTTAATGCGGGGATTTTTTTGCATATTGTGCAATCAAACGCTGCGATTTTTCTTAAACCCATACCTTCTCCCACAGGTTACCTTGCCCTTCACTCGGAATAATCCTAAGTTAAAAGTGTCTTCAGTGAAGACGATCCCGTTGCTAGTAATGTACAAAACACCACTTTGTGGCAGGAGTGCTGATTAATCACAGAGAAAAACATTAGCCAGATAATTAATTACCCACTAATTATAAGACGCTTTGGGAGAGATAATGAATCTGGATGACCTTACTGATGAACAGAGACAGCAGCTTGATAGCATTAAGAGTATTGTTGGCCATTGTGTTGTTATGTTGCTTGCTCAAAGAAAGACTATTAACACAGCAAACCTATTATCACAGATAGCTGGAGAAATGGAAAAAATTCCAGAACGTTCAGAATTTAACAAGTATAGAGCTACGTTAGAGTTTGTAGGAACCGTTTCGCAATAACACCGGGGAGCCCATCATGAAAAATGAACTGGTCATAAGTGTCGCAATAGGTGCAGCTCTGTTGTTTGCTCTTCTTGTTGGATCACCACTCTCAATCATTACCACACTGCCGTAACGGACTGTATGGATGACCGATGCTGCAACATCAGAACGCGCAACTTGTTAGTTGCTCTGTCTAGCATTCGTGTCATCCACCTTTTCCTCCCCCCATACATTCTGTTGCGCACACATTAATTTGCATGGTTGACACATATTCGTCTAACTTCCAGCCGCCAAATGTTGCAATAATGTTTTCTATGTGTAACATTTTGTTTGATGTGGCAGAATAGCTACACACAGCATAGCAACACCGCGGATTAGGCCGGGAATTCTCGGCCCTTTTCCTTCAAGATAAGCCACACCCTATGCAAGGTTATAAACATTGCTAAGCTACGTGACTACGTAACCACTCTTATCACGTTACAACACTTTTTGCGTACGCGTTAGGGTTTTTGTATATTAATTGCTACTAATATATTGTTCAGAATGACACACAGCTTAAAAGTCATTCCGTTTCTCATGGAAGCGAATACCCTATGTCTGAAGTTATTGAACTCTCCTTCAGGGAGAATTTTTATTATTCGACTGAACGTCCAGTCAGCGTAAAAGAGATCATAAAGTCCTTACAGGGTTGGGAAGCCATCGTAAAGCAGTCCAAGGACGTCCTGGCTAAGCTGACTGAGTGCGACATTGATGGTATTGAGGTTGAAGTTGAGCTACTTCGCACTGGCAGCCCTATACGAAGATCTCGTCATTAAGTTATTATTCGGCTCACAAGAAAAATTGGATGAGTTTGTGGCGAAATGCCACGCAAAATTGGGGGATGGAGTGTTGAGAAACACGCTGATTTTTGCGGTTATATCTGGCATGGTTGGGTATGGTCTATACCTTGCAAGCGCCGCCATGAGCCCAGACACCAAACCTCATTTTGAAGCTAACAACAACGTCATCATCAATATCGGTGCCGGTGAAGCCAACCTGACTCCTGAAGGTTTAAAATCGGTAATTGAAACTTCAGTCAAAAACAAAAAGGCCCTTGCTGAAGGTGCAGTAAAAGTTCTCACTCCAGCAAGAGACGATGACTCTGCGTCTCTACAGATAGGGAGTGGAAAACAAATTGTTGTTATTCCTCAAGAAACTATCAGGCAAGCCCCTACATCTGTGATCATGGAACCAGACTCAACAACCCAAGATTATCCTGATGCCGATATACAAATTCGCGCATTGGATCTAGATAATCCATCTAAAGGGTGGGCGGCTGTAGTGCCGGGTATCATCGACCGTCGAGTAAATCTTGTTTTGGATCCGTCTCTATCTCCCAACACACTATCCGGTAAAATGAGATTTAGGGGAGATATAACCGTTACCTCAAAACTAGATAAGAGAGATAACAAATACCACCCAGTTGAAATAATGTTAAGGCGAATTATTGAATAATTAATATTAAGGCCCTAACGGGCCTTTCTAATTAATTTGTAATTTGACATCCAGCATAGCCAAGCAGCCGCCAACAAACCCCTCGGCCGTCTGCATCTCCTTCCGCACCGTGCCATCAGAGCACTTACGCCGCTTGGCTATCTTGCGCAACGAAACGCCATAAATATGGTGCGCGATCACCAAATCGTACTCGTCGGGCTTATACTTTTTCAGCCTGGCCACGCAGCCATCGATTAGCAGCCCGTCATCATCGTTACAGGACTCTTTCCCCGAGCTTGCCGGCGGCAGCAGCCCTTTGAAACCGGCGGCGATCGGTGAGTAGTCGATACCACTGCTTTCACGTGCCCATACGCCCCAACGAGACAACACCTCATACATATCGAGCATCATAATTTCCCCTCACCTCTCAAGATTGCTTGCGTGCGAAATACTCCCTCGGCATGCATTAGCCGCAGGTCATCGCGCGTGTATTCTGTTTTCGTTCTGCCGTCGATCGCATCGTGGCAGGAGCTGCAGCTCCAGGCGCCCTGTGCATCGTCTGGCTTGATGGCCGTGCCGCTGGTACCGGCCATGCGGTAGTGCGCCAGCACAGTCGTTTCTGGGTTGAAGTTACAAATGCCCGGGATGCGGATCTGACAATCCCGGCCGCGGGCCTCTTTGCGTAAATTAGCCATGGTCACCCCACATCCGGTTGCGCCAGCGCCGGGCTGGACATGGTGGTTTTTTGCTTTCTGGCAGGTATGCACTGACCGTCCAACTGATTAAATCTTGGTTTAAGCTGCGCTCAACATTCACGCCGCGCTGGCGATACCGAGCGACCAGTTCGTCAGCTTGAGTGGTCGAGCATTCGAGATGATGGAACCAGGTTTTTTTCATAGACATCACCCCGCGAAGCTCATCAGCTGCGCGGCGGCGTTTTCGGCTTCCGCGTGGGAGCTAAACGGCTTGTGCAGGATCCAGCGCCACAAAACATCGAGCGCGGCGCTGTAGAGTTGGTGGAATTCTGTTTCGTCCATTTTTGCGAACGAAATGCTGCGCGGATGTTTGCGCAGCGTGCCATCTGGCAGCTGGATAGCATCGAAGTGGCCGGCTTCGACCGTCACCCACGCCCGGTATGCATCAAACGATTTGCACGCACTGATACTTCCTGCGCGGCGGTCAGCAATTCGCTCGAGATATTGATCTGCAGCATCGAGCAACGCTGATTCATTGCCGCCGAAAGTTGCGAGAAATTTTGCATAGCCAGCCACCAGCTTGCGCTCGTTCGTCGAGATCGCGCCGCCGGCAGGTTCCCAGTATTCAAACCCCAGGTTGAGGAGTGCGAAAAAACGCCGGTGAAATGCCGGGTTGCGCACCTTTTTGAACTCGGCCACCAGCACGGTACCGAGCTTACATTGTGATTGCAGAAAATCGCTGGTCTCCGGCGTGGCCGGGATCAGTATTCCTGAGCTTTGCTTGATGAGTTGTAACTGCGCCATAGTTTCTCCTGTGGCGCAGCAGGTACGGGGTGTTCAGGCCCGTTAAGTTAGTGTATCAGAACTGGTAACCCGATATCCGGCACGTTCTAAAATTTGTGTTATTAGGCTTGGTGTTCCAACGATCTCATCTTCACGCAATGGCATGAACGACACCTGATCGCCCTTTCTGTACATCAGCGCCCGCTCGCAATCGGGAAAGCTGGAAAATTTTGCCACTACGACAGAGTCGCTGCAGCGAATGAGTTCATAACCGCTCTTCGGCGTTTGTTGTAATCCGGTCATCTCTGCCTCCTGTGCTGTGTAATCCGGTCAGAGATACCTCAATAAAACCAGTCGTCCGCGCTTTCCCACGTTTCCTGCAGAATAGTTTCCACTTGTTTTTTGGCGTCCTTGTCGCCGCCCAGGACTGACAAACTATCGTGGCTACCAAGACGCACAAACACCCGGCAATCAGAGAACTGTTTCAATAATCGCCCGCTAAGTTCCTGCTCTAACGCAGCGGCGGCACCATTAGGTAATTCTTTGTTTTTATTGATAACAATATCAACCCCCATCGCCAAACCCTCCGACCACTGTTTATTTATACAGTGTTATTATGGTGGGGAAATCTTGCTTTTGCAAGCAAAGAAAAAGCCCCTTTCGGGGCTTTCGTGTGCTACAGGTTAAAGATCGTTCCAATTGCTGATTTAGTCGTCATAACCGTCCCAGCAGTCATAGTTGCTGCTTTACCGATAGCGAATTGCTGGTTTTTTGCTGGTCATTTGCTTTACAGCATGGTGCAACATGACGTTCGCATACATCGCCGGTGCCAGTGCCTTTGGTGCGTCGTCATACCCGGCCCGAACAAATGCGGTTTTAACGTACTGAGGCGCTAATTTTAGATTGCCGATCTCGTTGTTCTCGAAATCGTTATCAAGATGAATGACAGTCATTCCCTCCGGTATTGGGCCGTTGACGCACTTCCAAACATACTGATCCAGCGGTACAAGCTTGCCACCAACTTTTATCTTCCTGGACTTCCTGCGTTCTTGCTTTGCCTGTTTGCTCCAACCGTTCGTTCTAAGCACTCCATATATTGCATCACTGCTTTTATCTTTTCTGAAAGTTCGGTTGAAATATGTAGTTAATTCCACAATCGGCTGAGCTCGGTTGATGTATAGGAATGATAATTCCGCCTCAGTATACTGACGCTCAAGGCACATAGTTTTAGCCAAACCAAGCGCCTTAATTTTCATACGAACCTGTTTTACCGTATGTGTTGTACCGAACTCATGGTGAAATGCTTCGGTTATTTCTTTATATGAATGGCCACTGCAATTCTGTTTCAGCCACAATAGCTGCATATCTGTGAATGTTTTCATTTTTCGATCCCCATTACTTTAGGAACATTACCGGCATAGCCTTCATAAACAGCCTTCTGTGCATCTAAGGCGACACGGTAGATATCAACCATCTTGGCTGACAGATCCACAACAGCTTTGTCCCGAGCTAATTCTTCCTGCAACACCTCACCTTTAACGTTCGGATCAGTAACGGTTTCCAGCATGGCAAATTGGTGATTCATCAGGTCTTGAATTGTGTTTTTCATATCCTTTCCTCAGAAGTGTGGCCGCAGAACTCGGAAAGCTTCAGCAAATCTGTCACGCAACTCACCGACATCAGCTGTGCGGCTATTTCGTCATAAGTCATCATGCCAAACCCATCCCGTGAACGGCCGCCAGCGCCTGATCGAACATTTTGTGAAATTGACAAAATCGCAGCTCTGTCGGGTGGAAATGCCACAGGGTAGTGTCTGGTTTTTTACTCGTTTTCGAGCGGTAGTTAATATCGCTCAGCTCGAGAAAACGCTCGCTGGCGTGGATCAATTGAAAGCGCGCTTTGTTCCCCTGCCCGGTCTTTATCATCTCGACACTCGGTGAACGCACCATTGCATGCAGACGGCACAGGATGGTGCCGCGGCTCATCGTGTGCCACGGGTAAGCCTCGTCGAGCATCCGGTAAATTTCTGCAGTGCTCAGGTTTTTACCTTTGATCAGCTCAGCGAGCTGTTTCGTTGTTACCCTGCTTTCAGATTTGTTGGTCATTGGTTTATGCTCCGGTTTTCCTACGTTCGTACTGCTCAAGAAGTAACTGCGCTGGGGTTGGGCCGCTGGCTTTTGGTGCTTCCAGCTGGCGGCGAATGGGTGGTATCGGCATCCCGCTTTCAGCCCTTTTTTCCCAGCGCATGAGCTCTTTTTCCGCCTGCGCGCGCAACTCACGTTCTGTGAGGCGTCGTTCAATCCCTACGCGCTTCAGCGCTATGCAAATGTGGTAAAGCACGGGGTGACGCCAGTCGAATGCCTCTGCGCAGCTGTAGCGGTAAAACTCATTGCGCCAGCGTTTGTTCTCGTTAAGGACATCGTCGACCGTCAGACCAAACTCCCCGCCGCTGCATTCGGCCGTCACCGCAACGAATTCAGCAAGATCTGGCGGCCAGTGACTGCCGGCTTTGCATTTGTCGGCAAATGCCGCACAAACGCGGGTGAGTTGCTCATTCGTCATCGAATTGACCTGAGCTATCCAAAGGTCTGACGGTCGATTGCCATTCTTGGCAATCCATCGCTGGCCGTAGATTTTGGTCATCAGCTCCCATAGAGCCCATTCCCGCGGCGGGCTCCCCGTATTGCCGTTCCCATTCGGTGAACTGCTCGTAGTACGAGCGCAGATCACCCGGGTTGTATCTGAATTCCGCATGATTTCCTCCTGTAGTTATTTCCCATGAGTTTTCAAATTCCCTGCGCGGCCCCAAGAACGTCTGGGCCTGCAGAACAAACTCGGTGCCAATTTTTTGACTGGCCGTGCAGTAATCTCGGTATCGCTCAACACCGGCGAGCATCACGGCCGGCTCTACGCCATCACGCTTGCGGGCATTCCAGCAGGCAAATGCTTTGTTTTTGGGATTGCTTCCCTGCCGGCGGGGATAGGCTTGCCACAAGGTTTCAAATTCAGCCGGGTATTCCTGACCCTTGGCTTTCTTGGTCGGAGTTATACCTGGTGAATCACCATGAGCATCTGCCGGCACTTGGCGAGCATCGCCGCCATGTGCCAATAGGCTTTTATCTTTTAAGATCTGTTTACTGTTTACTGCTTTCTGGATACCTCTTGGCAAAGCCTTAGCCTTATCCTTAGGCAAAGGATTAGCCAAAGAGAAAGCCTTATCGAAAGCCAACCCCATAGCCTTAGAAACCCCGTGAGACGTGGCTCTTAGCGATTCCAATGCCTCATATTTAAGGTCACATTCGGGCAGTAATTCGAACGCGCGCACCCATGATTTAATAACGTTCACGGATGCTGGAGGGTTATGTTTCGCAGCATTCGGAAGCCAAAAGACTCTGGCTTGCATGTCGGCTTTTACCATCCCTAGAGATAAGGCTTCGCCCAAGGCTAAGTCGAAGGCTTCGACCTCCCACCCCAACTCCTCGGCCAAAGCTGCGCGTCCCGCCTTGAACAAGCCAGGTATAATCCCTGTGAAGGGGCCTGTGAGCAGGTAAATAAACAAGCTCTGGCCGCTAGGTGGCAACGGGGATAATGCCCTGAAACTCGGGTCGTCCCACATCGTGATTTTTACCTTGCGGTAAGGCTCGTTGTTAGCCTTACTCTTAGGCAAAGGTTTTGGCATAGCTGTAGCCTTCGAGTTAATATTGCTCATTCAACTTCGGCCTGTTCTAGTACAAGGGAAAATGTCATGTCTAAATTCTTACGTGTCCTTCCTCAGCGAGATGAAATCGGTGTAACGCTCACCAACGGCGATTTCGTTGAGATATCTCAAACCAATTCGGCAACCGGAGAACCGGATACAATTCGAATCCATGTTGAAGATATCCCTGTGCTCATGGATGCATTGTCATCAGCCATCGGTTACGCAAAAGAACCGTTTTAACCACGCCCCCACGTTTTCACGCGATTTCCTACAGCCGGTTTGACGGCCGGCTTGCCCTTCACCCGCTTGAGCGGCTTTGCGTACGTCTTTGCCATCGCTATGCTGCTGGCAATCGTGGCGTGTGGGTGGCTCAGGTAATGGTCAGCGCCGCGCACAGCTGCCGAACGCGCCACATCGTAGGAGTAACCCTCACGCACTAACTGCGTGCGGATCTGTAATTCGATTTGCTCTCTGGAAAAATTAGCCATTGGTTTATGCTCCGGTTGTTACATGCAGCTGCTGAATATTGCCGCTGCACTGGTCATCACTGCCGCCCAGCGTTCCGGCGGGGCCAGCTTTACCAGCGATTCGATACCCTCACGGATTTCCTTCTCCAACTCGCGCAACGGCGCGCCGAGTAAAGCCGCCTGCTTTGCCTCTGCACACTCCTTCATGGCGTCGGCCACCAGCTCGAGCTTGGTCTTCCCCTGCTTTAAGCCGTGCTTTCTCGCAATTTCGATCGGCATCACGTCAGCAATCACCGGCGCCAGCTGCATGACGTACCCCATGTATTTCTGGGAGCAATGCGGGTTATCCAGCCAACGGAAGATGTTCTGCTTGTTGTTCCGTTCCGAAACGCCCAGCTGCAACCCTTTACCACCACGGCGAAGCCACTCATCAGTGATCAGCTTCGCGATGGTTTCCTGCGCCTTGCCAGGGATCGTGGCTTGCCACTCTTCCACGGCCTGCCGTACGGCATATGGCTTCACGGTGCCGCGGCGGTGAAAACCAGATTGATTCTCTGAAATCACCCCTTGGCCGCCCGTCCTGATAACATCCTGAAAAGTGAATGACATGGTTATTCCTCGGCTTTCTGTGGCAGTCCATCTGTTGGATTTGGATAAAGATCTGGTCGTAATTCGTGAGGGGTGACGCCAGTAACATGAAAAATAGGGAATACCCGATCGGCAGGGACTATTCCGCTATAACGGTTTTTCCAGTGACTGATCGTCATGGAAGAAATGCCAAGCTGGTTAGCCAGCTTGGTAGCACTTCCAGCTACACAGATGGCTTTTTCTAACGCGCTCATAGTTATCTCCATAGTTTTGACACCACAGATTAAACATTTTGTTTATTTGAATGTCAACATCATGAGCTTATGAAGGCGTAAACTTTTGGTTTAAAATTGGGTAATGAAAGGAAAAAATCACCAAAGCGAGCACCCTCAAGTGAGGCGCCTGAACGAACTGATGACTATGAAGGGTATCTCTAAAGCAGAGATGGCCAGGATCGCTGGCGTCAGTCCACAGTCGGTAAACAACTGGTTTCTGCGTGGAACTATTGGAAAAACCTCGGCTCTCAAGCTCTCAGAAAGTCTAAAGGTATCTGTTGCGTGGCTCCTGGGTGAAGATGTTGATGAAAGCACTGGACTCACCCCCAAGGAAACACAGGTGCTGGCTTTGTTCCGCCAACTCCCGGAAGCAGAACAGGAGCGCATGATTGACGTCTTCCAGAAACGGCTGAAAGACATCGATGATTACGTGGAGAAGTATCTGCGCGGGCGGTATAAGCCTGTCGACGAGTGATTGCGTTAGAAGCTCTAAGTCTCATTAGTTTGTTAGCAAGTTCGGATATTTTTTTACCCTCAGTGTTGTATGATTGTAGGTAGTCAGGCAGAATTTGCGCCCGCTATGTTTTCCCCATACACTCATGGGATGAGAGATATGATAGGTTTTGAAGCTGCGGCTTTTATCAACCCCGATCTGGACAAAGTCCAGAACACATTTTCCGAGGTTTCTCATTCAGTTGAGAGGCCTTTGGATGATTTTGATCGTAGCCATAGTAAGTCGATCTCAAAAAAACAGGTTTTGCTTGCTGTCAAAAAAACTGATGCGATTATAGATGAGGTCCATGCTCGAGTAGCTGATGGTATCGAAATGGCCAAAGCACTTAGGTATGGCAATGAAGAAGACTTGCAGCGAATGGAGCTAAGAGAAGACTCCGAAGCAATGATGTCTTCCCTTGTTTCACAGCTGACTATTGGGAACAACCGGCTGGCATACACCTTTTTTAAGGCAGAATCAAACCCTGCCTGGCTCCCTCATATACGTCACCTACGCTATATGAAAACGCGCGCAATGAAGGCCTTTGGTGAGTACAAAAAAATCAGTGAAGAACTCCATGCCCTTGTTGCTTTACATCTAACCCCTCCAGATGAAGCTTTCAATCTGGATATGGTTGAGTTAAAAAAATCAATCAACTCTGAGACTATCGAACACCCGGACTGGGTGAAAAATGGAGATGATTTCGTTGATTGGATTCAGTCTTTGAAAAGGGATGCTTGATGCCAATAAGTGTCACATATTCAAAATCTTTCATTTCATTAATGCAGAACCTTTCAAAAGAAGAAGTTAAGCTGATTGGCGACTTTATAACCATGCTGAAAACGTCTGGTTTTTCAGCTTTACCCGGAAGAAACAAACCTTCTACTGGTGTTAGTAAAAAGCACCGTGGAAGAGTCAAACTCATTCAGTATGCTATAGCTAACCATCTGTGGCATTACCACATTGGTCATGTGCAATATGATCAGAGCAAACCTTTTGGCGATTGGACATCAAGTCATGTGGTTCACTATCAAAATGAAATGCAAGCAAATAGCATTAGATTTGTCCATTATGATAGCCATCCTCCGATGAAAATGCCTGATCAAAAAACTCTAGTTTGAACTAAACCGGCCGCTGAGCCGGTTTTTTTACGCCACTTCCCAACCGGCCGCGCGCCGGTTTTTTTGCGCCTGTAATTCCACAAACACACCGATTAAACATTAAGTTTAATTTTATAAACTCAAAATGTTGACACCGATATAAACAAAGTGTTTAATAACTCCATCGCAGCAACGCGCAGCAGGTACAACGTTCTGACGGCTGGAAAGACAGCGAGCATAACCAATGACCAATCGCAGGGAGAATTACAGATGGCTATGAGTGATAAATGCAGGTATGGCCGTTCTAACGCCGGCGTTATCCACATCAAGATCGGGCCACGAGCGGTTGCGTGTAACTCACGCAATAACGGCGTATGGACGTCAACCATTTCAGAAAAAACGGCAGCTGCCGCGGCAGAACGCACATTCTGCAAGAAGTGTTTTCCGAACGGTAAACCGGGCACGGGGGAGTAATCCAATGAAAAGCCTGATCCCAAACAGCGGAAAGATCGTAAACCTCCGCAATGAGCGCACCGGCGCAGTATGGTCGGCCTCATTCGATTACGTCCGCGGACGTTATTGCTTTGAGCCGGTCGGCGCTCTACGGGCGATAAAGCGCCCTTTCGAATCGCTGAGCATTCCGCCTGAGTTCAAGGCCGCCGGCACCCACTAAGCAGCACCAAAACATAAACCAAACCAATGGCCGTGAATGCGGCCATGGCATCCCATTGCCTAAAAACGGAGCAAACCAATGATCAAGTCAGTAGAAGTGAAATTAAGCCTGTTGCACTCCACCGTCGTTGCAATCTCAGCCGGCGACCAGGTGATCGGCTATATCGCGAAAATCGAAAACGCAGAGAAACCGCATGCCCTCGTATCGCCGTCCGGCCATGACGCTGGGGAATTCGACTGCCCTCAGTGCGCTATCGACGCGGCCGTTCGTGCCCATTTCGACATTCCTGGCGATACGCCGACCGGGTTCGAGATAAAGGGCCGCACTTCGCCGAAAAAACTGCTGCTGCTGGCTCTTCTGATGATGCTTGCGGAGGAATAAAAGCAAAAAGGCCCGCACAAGGCGGGCCTATCTGCCGGCTTTACGTCCCGGCGACGGGTTACCAAGGAACCACCCCTGGCAACCGGAGCATAACCAATGACCAACCGAAGCAGGCCACTGATTGGCTTGCATTGTAACTAAATATCGGAGCGTTACACAATGCAAAACATCTACGCCTATTATTTGAAGGCAAAACAAAAGTCCGGCAAGCCGTCGCTTTTTATCTGGTTCGAAGCAAAAAGCGACGCGCGGGCAAAACGCGATCTCGAAAACCTGATCGAAGATGCTGAACTGGAAACCGGCGACTATTTCAAGGCTGTGCGCACAAACTACCCTGTCGTCGACGACCTGCCACAAGAGCGCGAGTTTAGCGACACATGGTGCGACCGCTACGCGCTGGACGACACAAACACCTGGCAGGTAATCCCCGCCGGCGAACAGCTGCAGGAGAAACCAAAAACTGCAGGTTCATCAGCCCCTGCTGAGTACTTCGCATCAAACCTCGACAAGCACACCGTGATCGCAGCTGCGTGGCTGTACGGTCGCAACTGCCTAAAGCTCAACGAAGAGCAGCTGAAAGCCGCAAAAGCCCTTGTGATGGACGATACGCCGCGCACCGAGTCCGGCGCAAGACTCACTGACGGTAGCCAACCGGTTAACGGCACGCCGATCGACTCCCTGCAGATGCTTGAAACCGTGACAGGTTGTGCACTGTATCCGTCCGATTTCGACATCGCTAATCCACCAGGCGCGATTATCCGTGCTGTCACCGATATGAAAAAACGCCGCGACCCGAAGCTGCAAGCATGGAACGACATGCTCAGCAACACACCGGGGATCCTACAGTGTTCGCGCGAAGCTATCGTCGATTTAGTCCGCGGCGCCGACGAAAATATTCACGCGACGCCTGGCGCGTTGCGCACATACATCAACACCCATCTGACTGAGTTCGACGTTCCTGCGAGCCCGGCGCCGGCGGAAGAGGAAACGGCTGAGGTACCAGAAGATAACGACACTCAAACAGCAGAATACGAAGCCCCACGCCGCGTATGGCTGCGCCGGGCGATCCTCGACGCGCTGGACGGCAAAACCAACGTCATGAGCGAAGAGGATGTCGAAGAGCTGCTTCCGGCCGCTGGCGATTTCTCAAAAGTGTATTTCGCTCGGCTGCTCGCGAAAGAAATTGAACCGTGCGACCCATTCTCTGAGCTCAACAAAGACGATGTTTACCACATCACATGCGACGTGCTAGAGAACTGGATTGACGATAAAGAGCAACGCACTGAGTTCATCACTGGGCGCGTCACATTCAATCTGCGCGAACGCTATGGCATCACCGCGCAGCAGCAGGAAACCCCAGACGTAGCGCAGAATAACGCCTCAAATGAGAGCGAAAAAACGGAAGTGGCGCTGCAGCAGGAAAGTGAGCAAATGCAGAGCCTAGGCGGCGGGAAATTTGACGTCAGCGCGCTGTTCGAAGCGTCGCCACTGGCAACCGGAGAAGAAGAAGAGAAAGGCGGTGAAGAAAGTACAGAAGCACCTGCAGAAACTGAAAGCAAAGACAGCGATGAAATTCGACCAGCTGAAAATGCTGCTGCAGATGATCGGGAGGCAGCTCCCGTAACACTGCCAGCGCCAGCGCCAGCGTATTTTGAACCGGGTCGCTATCACGATATCCCTAACGAGGTTTATCACTCGGCGAACGGCATCAGTAGCACCATGGCGAAGGACGCGCGCATCAGCCTGATGTACTACCACGGCCGCCACGTTATCAAGAGCATTCAGCGCGAGCGCACTGATGCGCTGACGTTCGGCTCGCTGGTACATACCCTGGCGCTAGAACCGGAAAAACTGGATGCAGAATTTAGCGTTGAGCCGCAGATCCCCGCGGGGGCATTCACTGACACGGCATCAATGCGCGCGTTTATCGACAAGCACAACGCCGCGCTGCCAAAACAGGCCGACGCCGATACACTTCGTGCCGTGCTCGAGAATCATAACGCCACCCTGCCGGCGCCGTACGCGTTGGGCGGTAACGCGGACGAAATCGGCCAGTTCTACATGATGCTGCCTGCAGAATTCCAGACCATCCCCGCCGACGGAAAAATGACAGCTACGGCGATGAAAGCCTGCATTAAGGAGTACAACGCCACCCTGCCGGCGCCGTTGAAAACTACCGGCGGCCGCGATGCACTGCTCGAGCAGTTGGCGAACATCGATCCGGAGTTTGTCGAAAAAGAGCACGCAATCCCGGCGCCGCTGCCTGTGAGCGGCAGCAAAGAAGAAATGGCGGCGCGCATCAAAACGATACTGCCGGCAGCCGTGTTCGCCGACGAACTGATCGGAGCGTGGAAAGACTGCGACGACGGCCGCCAGCAGATCACCCAGCAGCAGCTGCAGTACGCAAAAGCTATCCAGCACGCACTGTTTACGCACCCGTCCGCCGGCCCGCTGCTACAACACCCGCAGCGCGCAGTGGAAGTGAGCTATTTCGGCATCGACGAAGAAACCGGCCTCGAGGTTCGCGTACGGCCAGACCTTGAGATCGAGGCCGGTCGCCTGCGTTCCGGTTTCGACTTGAAGACCGTCAGCATGGGGAACGTGAAGCAAAGCGCACTGAGCGCCCGGCTGCACCGCGAAATTATCGAGCGCGATTATCACCTGAGTGCCGGCATGTACTGCGATGTAGCCGCGTTCGACCAGTTCTTCTGGATCTTCGTCAACAAAGACGAGCACTACCACTGGATCGCCATCGTCGAAGCATCTGCCGACCTGCTTGAGCTTGGCCGCCTCGAGTACCGCAAAACCCTGCGAGATATCAAGCAGGCGCAGGACACCGGCGTGTGGCCTGAACCGATCACAGAGGAAATCGTGGACGACATTAACGACTTTGACCAGCGCCGTATGGAAGCGCTGCGCGTAGCTTAAGGAGCATACCAATGACCAACCAACTCGCACTGATTCAGAAAGACCTGGCGGAACAACTGGCGCCGGCAAAAGAAATTTTACCGAGCCACGTCAGCTTTGAGAAATTCACCAGCGCCGCCGCCGTGGCGCTGGCAAACAACAAGGACTTATTCGGCGCTGACCGTCAGAGCGTCATCAATGCCCTTTCGTCGTGTGCAAAAGACGGCCTGATCCCCGACGGACGCGAGGCGGCCCTTGTCGTGTACAAAACGAATGTTAACGGTCAATGGGTGCCGCGTGCGCAGTATATGCCGATGATTGATGGCGTGATGAAACGCGCCCGCCAGTCCGGCGAGGTGTCGCTCATCGCGACACGCGTTTTGTATAAAAACGATAAATTCCGCGTTTGGATGGATGAAAACGGCGAGCATATTTTCTATGAGCCAAACCTGCTCGACCGCGGCGAGATGATCGGCGCATTCGCGTACGCTAAGATGCGCAGCGGAGAGCTGCAGTTTGAAGTGATGAATATCGATGATATCGAGAAGGTGCGCGCCGCTAGCAAGAACAGCGACAGCGGCCCGTGGGTAAATTGGTATGAATCGATGTCCCGCAAGTCGGTAATGCACCGTCTTTGCCGGCGCCTGCCGAACAACTCGGAAATGATGGAAATGCTGGAGCGTGGGCAGGAAATGGTGTGGCAAAAAGAGAAAGACGTCACACCACCGCCACAGCGCGTAACCGCCAGCCAGGTGATCGATGCTGCGGAATCAGCAGAAGAGCCGGCCGCCGCCGCAGCGCCAGAAAAAATGGCGGCAGACATTCGCGGCAGCATCGAAAAGATCGCAAACCCAGCGGAAGCTACCGCCCTACGCGCCTCGGTTGAAGAGCTGAAATCGCAGCTGGGGATCACCTTGTACACCGAACTGAAAAACAAAATCGTGAAGCAGCACCACCGACTGAACGCCATCGCTGCGCTGGCGGCGTCGATCGATGCGGCCGGTGCCAACGGCGCCACGGGGCAGGAACGCACCGACATAGAGGCGTTGCTGCACCGTTCCGAGCGATTCCTCGATGCTGACGAGATTCAGCGTTACCAGCAAGCGATCGCCGATTTACCAGCAGCGCAGGCGGAAGCATGCTGACGCTTATCGGTTTTGTTCTGCTCGTCAGCCCGTGCGGCCACGACGCGTGCGACGGCCTGCTCGCCTCTGAAACGGTTTATCCGACCGAGACGGAGTGCGAGCAAGTCAAAGCGGAGCTCAACCGCCGGCTGCCGGACGCGGTGCTGTACTGCAGCGAAACATACAGAGAAGAAAACTGATTTTCGAGAATCAAAACACAACGCCGGCCGCGGTTAATATTGCGGCCGGTTGTGCGCAGGAGCATAACCATGACCAAATTACTGACGTTAGAAGAATGGCGCGACAGCGCCTATGAGAGCTACAAACCGAACATTCAGACGCTCTGGCGCTGGGCGCGCAACGGCAATTTCTACCCGCCGGCGGAAAAACACGGCAAACGGTACATGCTGAAGCCCGGAACGATTTACATCAAGCCCAACGATCCAACTCTGGGTAAGAAAATTAAGGAAGCGCAGAGCGCCGCGCCGGCGCGCGAGGCGTTTATGGAGAAAGTGATCAATGACACGGCGAAAAGGAGGATATGACATGCGATTACCCAAAAATCTGACTTATCGCCAAAAAAGCAAGTCATTCTACTGGCGGAACCCGCTCACCAAGAAAGAGATATCACTGGGGCCGATATCCCGTCGTGACGCAATCGCACAGGCGATCGAGGCCAACCATTACATTGAGCAGAACTACTCGCCGGTGCTGCTCCTGGAGAAGATTAAAGGCACCCACGAATACACGCTAAATAACTGGTTGGAGCGGTACTACACTCTATTCGAGCGCAGGAAGCTATCAGCTAAAACGTGTAGGTTTCGCCGTCAGCAATTTGCCGTCATAAGCGAAAAAATGGGTGGGATGATCCTGTCAAAAATCACCACTCGGCATATCGCAGAGTTTCTTGAAATATGGGTTAAGCAGGAGAAAAGGACGATGGCGGCAGCGATGAGAACTGTGCTTTCTGACATTTTCCGAGAAGCTATCGTTGAAGGCCACATCGAAAGCAACCCGGTCGCGCCAACGAGATCGGCCAAACCTGTTATAAAAAGGGAGCGGCTGGAGCTAATGCAATATATTCCAATACGTGAAGCGGCGGACACGCTGCCCCCCTGGCTCTCATTGGCAATGGATCTTGCTCTTGTCACCGGCCAGCGACGCGCGGACATTGCAAAGATGAAGTTTGACCACGTCGTGAACGGACGGCTGTTGATAGAACAGGACAAGACCGGGGCCATGATCGCCCTGCCCCTTGATCTTGAATTGAAAATCGTTGGCTTGCAATTGGGAGCAGTGATTGACCGCTGCAGCCAGGCCAGCAAGACAGATTACATGATCAGCGCTGGCATCCGTAAAAACAGCCCTGACGGGGCAATCAGCCTAAATAGTTTGACGGGCAAATTTGCTATGGCACGAAAATTGACGGGAATAGAATTTGAAGCAAGCCCGCCACCGTTCCATGAGATCCGAAGCCTCTCTGGCAGGTTGTACGAGAAGGAAAAAGGGAAGGAGTTTGCGCAGAAATTGCTGGGCCATAAATCGGAAGTTATGACAGGTAAATACCTTGATGCACGACGGAAAGAATACGTTATGCTTTAAAAAGTA
Source organism: Serratia sp. JUb9 (assembly GCF_014298095.1). Taxonomy (NCBI): domain Bacteria; kingdom Pseudomonadati; phylum Pseudomonadota; class Gammaproteobacteria; order Enterobacterales; family Yersiniaceae; genus Serratia; species Serratia sp. JUb9. Next base: position 2,871,014 of record NZ_CP060416.1, read on the forward strand.
ACTATCAAAATTCGAGTAAATTTCGAGTAATTTCGGAACAACAAAAATAAATCATTTGAAATCAAATACTTACAAAAAGTATACCTATCGAATCCGTAGGCCAATTCAAATATCTCTTACTAAAACCAAAGGATATCGTAACGGTATTCATCGAGTGCAAAGGGAGTAAGAAATGAGCAATCCAACCGACAAATCAACGTCTTCAACGACCGCGAAATGCCCCTTCCATGCCGACGTACCTGAGCAATACGCCGGCGGAGGCACCACCAATCAGGACTGGTGGCCCGACCAACTGCGTGTGGATCTGCTAAATCAGCACTCCAACCGCTCTAACCCGTTGGGCGAGGATTTCAACTACCGCGAAGAATTCAAAAAACTGGATTACGCCGCGTTAAAAGCGGATATCCGTCACCTGCTGACCGACTCGCAGTCGTGGTGGCCGGCGGACTGGGGCAGCTATATCGGCCTGTTTATCCGCATGGCCTGGCACGGCGCCGGCACCTACCGCGCCGTTGACGGCCGCGGCGGCTCCGGGCGCGGGCAGCAGCGCTTCTCGCCGGTCAACTCCTGGCCGGACAACGTCAGCCTCGATAAGGCGCGCCGTCTGCTGTGGCCGATCAAGCAAAAATATGGCCAAAAAGTCTCCTGGGCGGACCTGTATATTCTAGCCGGCAACGTGGCGCTGGAAAACTCCGGCTTCCGCACTTTCGGTTTCGGCGGCGGTCGCGAAGACGTCTGGGAACCGGATCTCGACGTCGACTGGGGCAATGAGAAAACCTGGCTGGCGCACCGCCACCCGGAAAGCCTGGCCCATCAGGCGCTGGGCGCCACCGAAATGGGGCTGATCTACGTCAACCCGGAAGGGCCGGAAGCCAGCGGCGAACCGCTGTCCGCCGCTGCCGCCATCCGCGCCACCTTCGGCAACATGAGCATGGACGATGAAGAAACCGTCGCGCTGATCGCCGGCGGCCATACGCTGGGTAAAACCCACGGCGCAGCGTCCGGCGACCACCTCGGCCCGGAACCGGCTGCGGCGCCGCTGGAGCGGCAGGGTCTCGGCTGGGCCAGCAACTACGGCAGCGGCTCCGGCCCCGACGCCATCACCTCCGGTCTGGAGGTTGTCTGGTCGCAAACGCCGACCCAGTGGAGCAACAACTTCTTCGAAAACCTGTTCAAATACGAGTGGGTACAGACGCGCAGCCCGGGCGGCGCCATCCAGTTCGAAGCCAAAGACGGGCCGGAAATTATTCCCGATCCGTTCAACCCGGGGGTGAAGCGTAAGCCGACCATGCTGGTAACCGACGTGACGCTGCGCCTCGACCCTGAGTTTGAGAAAATCTCGCGTCGCTTCCTGAACGACCCGCAGGCGTTTAACGAAGCCTTCGCCCGCGCCTGGTTCAAACTGACCCACCGCGATATGGGGCCGAAAGCGCGCTACCTGGGGCCGGAAGTGCCGGGCGAAGATCTGATCTGGCAGGATCCGCTGCCGCAGGCGGTGCAGCAGCCAAGCGCGGCCGATATCGACAGCCTGAAGACGGCGATCAAATCCTCCGATCTCAGCGTCAGCGAGCTGGTCTCGGTCGCCTGGGCCTCGGCCGCCACCTTCCGCGGCGGCGATAAGCGTGGCGGCGCCAACGGCGCACGGCTGGCGCTGGCGCCGCAGCGGGACTGGGAAGTCAACGCCATTCCGGTCAGCGTGCTGCCGACCCTGAAGGCGATTCAGCAGGCCTCCGGCAAAGCGTCGCTGGCGGATGTGATCGTGCTGGCCGGCGTGGTGGGCATTGAGCAGGCCGCCGCCGCCGCGGGCGTACAGGTCAGAGTGCCGTTCACGCCAGGACGCGTCGATGCGCGTCAGGATCAGACCGACGTTGAAGCGTTTAACCTGCTTGAACCGCTGGCCGACGGCTTCCGCAACTATCGCCGTTCGCCGAACGGCCCGACCACCGAAGAGCTGCTGATTGACCGGGCGCAGCTGCTGACGCTGACCGCGCCGGAAATGACCGTTCTGGTCGGCGGCCTGCGCGTATTGGGCGCCAACTTCGACGGCAGCCAGCACGGCGTGTTCACCGATCGCGTCGGCGTACTCAGCAACGACTTCTTCGTCAATCTGCTGGATATGCGCACCGAATGGCAGGCCACCGACGGCAGCGCAGAGCTGTACGAAGGCCGCGACCGCCAGAGCGGCGAGGTAAAATACACCGGTACCCGCGCCGACCTGGTGTTCGGCTCCCACTCGGTGCTGCGTGCACTGGCGGAAGTGTACGCCAGCAGCGACGGTCAGGAGAAGTTTGTCCGCGACTTCGTCGCCGCCTGGACCAAGGTGATGAACCTGGATCGCTTCGATCTGGCGTAACAGACCGGCTACGGCAACACTCAAGCCTCCGCATGCGGAGGCTTTTTTTATGCGCTGTCATTACGCCGCAACGCCGGCTATATTGCAGACAGACAATACGGAGAGCGGCTTATGGCATGGTTGGGATTTATCAGCGCACGGGCGTGCCGGCACTGGCAGGACGCATCGCCGTTTCTGCCGGCGTTCAGCTTTTACGAAAGGCACCAGTCAGCGCCGATCGACGCCGCGCCACAGGCCATTATCCACGCGGTGCAGGCGCTGGATATGCAGGAGGATCCGCTGATCCGTCGCCTGCTGGCGCTGCGACAACTGCCGGACAGGCTGCGTCGCCGCGCGAAGCCCCCCCGCCCCTTCGGCTTTGACAGCTTCACCCCGCTGCATCAGGACAGCCACGAACTCTCCCTCGGTCTGGCCGGCCGTTTCTGGCGGCCAACGCTGGTTCTGCCCAAGCCGGAGGACGCCCGGCAGTTTCTTCTGTTTGCCGACCCCGACGCCGCCAAACTGGTGCTGCGCTTTAAGGTCGTCGCAGATCAAATCGGCCAAACGCGGCTACGCACCGAAACCTTTGTCTACTGCCCCACGCCGCAGGTGAAAGCGCGCTTTGCCTGCTACTGGCTGCTGATCCGTCCGGCCAGCGGCTGGATCAGACGCCGCACCCTGAGCGCGGTGCGGCGTAAGCTGGCTGCTACCGCCTCATCGTTCCAGCCATAGAACGCTCTGGCTTAATTTTCCTGGCTACCTGCCGTTACTCGCCTACGCTAAGGTTGTCGACAGCGTGCGGCAGGCTGCGCACGCCCGATGCCGACGGCATTGCCGCCGGCGCCTTGTACGATCATCGTCTTAGTTAAGGAGTAAGTCATGGGCAAACCCTATGTCAGATTGGATAAAGACCAGGCGGCGGTACTGTTGGTCGACCATCAAACCGGGCTGCTATCTCTGGTGCGCGATATCGATCCGGATAAATTCAAGAACAACGTGCTGGCGCTGGCTGACCTGGCCAGCTACTTCAAGTTACCCACCATCCTGACCACCAGCTTTGAAACCGGCCCCAACGGCCCGCTGGTGCCTGAACTGAAGGCGCAGTTTGCCGACGCACCCTATATCGCCCGCCCCGGCAATATCAACGCCTGGGATAATGAAGACTTTGTGAAGGCGGTGGAAGCCACCGGCAGAAAACAGCTGATCATCGCCGGCGTGGTGACCGAGGTGTGCGTAGCGTTCCCGGCGCTGTCGGCGATTGAAGCGGGCTATGAGGTGTTTGTGGTGACCGACGCCTCCGGCACCTTTAACCCCATCACCCGCGATGCCGCCTGGCAGCGCATGACCCAGGCCGGTGCGCAGCTGATGAACTGGTTCGGCGTCGCCTGCGAGCTGCACCGTGACTGGCGCAACGATGTCGAGGGTCTGGGCAAACTGTTCAGCGAACATATTCCCGACTACCGCAATCTGATGAGCAACTTTGACTATTTAATGCAGAAATAAGCCCAAACGGCAGGCGCCCGGCGTCTGCCGTTGCGCGGCAAATCCGTGACCTGATAACAGCGATTGCTCTACACTAGGGGGGGTTATTTACCGAGACAGGATCCGCCGCATGCTCCCATCGCTATTATCCATTCCCTGCACCACATTGCAGGGCGAAGCCAAAACGCTGGCCGACTTCCCGGCGCGCGCCTATCTGGTGGTGAATACCGCCAGCAAATGCGGTTTTACCCCGCAGTATCGCGGGCTGGAGAATCTGTGGCGCTATTATCGCGATCGCGGCCTGGTGGTGATGGGCTTTCCCTGCAATCAGTTCGGCGCACAGGAGCCGGGCAACGCACAGGACATCGCCAGCTTCTGCAGCCTGAACTACGGCGTCAGTTTTCCGCTGTTCGCCAAGATCATGGTCAACGGGCCGGATGCCCATCCGCTGTTTAACGAACTGAAGCGCCGTGCGCCGGGGCTGCTGGGCAGTCAGCGCATTAAATGGAACTTCACCAAATTCCTGCTCACCGCCGACGGCCAGCGCGTGACGCGCTTTGCGCCGCTGACCAAGCCGGAGCGCCTGTTCGAGCGTATCGAGACGCTGCTGAAATAACTCTCGCGCCGGGCGGAATCCCTTACCCACCGCCCGCGCCGTTCAGTCCCCCCGCTCCGGTTTCCCGCGTTAAGAACCCGATCCCGCCGGTAAGCAAATTTTCCTTGCTGTAACCCAATGTTCACATGATAATGATTATCACTATGATAAACGTTATCAATTAACTCTTTTATTTTTCAGACAGCAATTATGGATAATAAACAGCACGCGGCGCCCGTCACGCCTGCCGCTCCCGCGCAGGAAACGGCCCCCCCACCCAGCTATGACAGCCGGCAATTGCTCGGCCGTGACGGCGTCGCGATTATCACGCATCAGGGCCAACGCTATCAGCTGCGCCAGACCAAAGCGGGCAAGCTGATCCTGACCAAGTAATACCTTACAGCCCCAACGCCAGCCACCCCGATCGTCACGATCCAGGCAGCCAGCAAATCATTTGATATGTTGTAAAACATACGGAGAGTTGCACTATGCCTGCTATTTTTGCCACCCCGCGGCGTCTGTCCGCCCTGAGCCTGGCCATTGCCTGCGCCCTGCCTACGGTGGCTTTTGCCAACACCAGCCCCGTTTCTGACACCGGTTCGGAAAAAGCGACCGACGATACCCTGACGGTAGTCGCCACCGGCAACCAGCGCAGCAGTTTCAGCGCGCCGATGATGGTCACGGTGATCGACGGCACGTCGCCGCAGGCGCAGACCGCCGGCACCGCCGGCGACCTGTTGCGTCAGGTGCCGGGCATCACCGTCACCGGCACCGGCCGCAGCAACGGCCAGGATATTATGATGCGCGGCTATGACCGCCGCGGCGTGCTGACCTTGGTGGACGGCGTGCGTCAGGGCACCGATACCGGCCATCTTAACGGCACCTTCCTCGATCCGGCGCTGATCAAGCGGGTGGAAGTGGTGCGCGGCCCGTCGGCCCTGCTGTACGGCAGCGGCGCGCTGGGCGGCGTCATCTCCTATGAAACCGTCGACGCCGCCGACCTGCTGCTGCCGGGGCACAATACCGGCTTTCGGGTTTACGGCAGCGCCGCCAGCGGCGATCACAGCCTCGGCATGGGCGCCAGCGCCTACGGCAGAAGCGACAATCTGGACGGTCTGCTGTCGTTCGGCACCCGCGACGTCGGCAATCTGCGCCAGGGAAACGGCTTTGACGCGCCGAACGATGAAAACATCAATAACCTGCTGGCCAAAGGCACCTGGACCATCGATGAAAACCAGGCGCTGAGCGGTAGTTTCCGCTATTACAACAACCGCGCGCAGGAGCCGAAAAACCCGCAGACGCCGGCCGCTTCCGCCAGCAACCTGCAGACCGATCGCTCCACCATTCAGCGCGACGGACAGCTGACCTATAAGCTCAAACCGGTAGGACAAGGCTGGCTGGATGCACAGGCGCAGCTGTACTACTCCGAGGTGCAGATCAACGCCCACCGCGACGGCAGTGAAGACGAGGCGCGCAAGCAAACCACCCGCGGCGCCAAGCTGGAAAACCGCACCCGCCTGTTCAGCGACAGCGCGGCGGCGCACCTGTTCACCTACGGCACCGAAGCGTATAAGCAGGAGCAGACGCCGGGCGGCGCCACCGAGAGCTTCCCGCAGGCCAAGATCAACTTCGCCTCCGCCTGGCTGCAGGATGAGATCACCCTGCGCGATCTGCCGGTATCGATTCTGGCCGGAACGCGCTATGACAACTATAAAGGCAGCAGCGACGGCTACGACGACGTCAACGCGGACAAATGGTCATCACGCGGGGCGGTCAGCATAACCCCCACCGACTGGCTGATGCTGTTCGGCTCCTATTCGCAGGCGTTCCGCGCGCCGACCATGGGCGAAATGTACAACGATGACAAACACTTCTCGATTCCGATGGGCCCCACCACCATCACCAACAACTGGGTGCCGAACCCGAATCTGAAGCCGGAGACCAACGCCACCCAGGAGTATGGTTTCGGCCTGCGCTTCGACGACCTGCTGCTGGCCGACGACAGCCTGCAGTTCAAGGCCAGCTATTTCGATACCAAAGCCAAAGACTATATCTCCACCGCCGTCACCATGGATATCGGAGCCGGCCCGCGCGGGCCTTACTGCATCAGCTGCACCACCTACTCCACCAATATCGACCGCGCCAAAATCTGGGGCTGGGACGCCGCACTGAACTATAAAACCCGCTGGTTCGGCTGGGATCTGGCCTATAACCGCACCCGCGGCAAAGATGAAACCAGCGGCGACTGGATCGCCAGCATCAACCCGGACACCGTCACCAGCGTGCTGGACGTGCCGCTGGGCGCCAGCGGTTTCTCCACCGGCTGGGTCGCCACCTTGACCCAACGCTCGACCCACGTGCCCAGCGGCACTGCCGAGCAGGCCGGCTACGGCGTCAACGATTTCTACCTCAGCTACAAAGGCAGCGCCGAACTGCAGGGGCTGACCACCACCGTGGTGCTGGGCAACGCCTTCGATAAAGAATATTACTCGCCGCAGGGCATTCCGCAGGACGGACGTAACGCCAAACTGCTGGTCAGCTATCAGTGGTAACGACAGGAGAATAACCATGAACAACGACCTCTATGCACGCTATCTGCAGGCTAAACAGGATCACCCCGGTAAATACGCGCGCGATCTGGCGGCGCTGCTCGCCGTCAGCGAAGCGGAACTGACCCACGCCCGCGTGGGCCACGACGCCCGCCGTCTGCAGGCCGACGTCCGTACGCTGCTCGGCGAGCTGGAACAGGTCGGCGTCACCAAATCGCTCACCCGCAACGACTATGCGGTGCATGAACAGATGGGACGCTACCGCAATCAGCAGTTAAGCGGCCACGCGGGGCTGATCCTCAACCCGCGCGAACTGGACCTGCGGCTGTTTCTCGGCCAGTGGGCCAGCGCCTTCAGCCTGAGCGAAAGCAACCAGCGCGGCGTACGCCACAGCATCCAGTTTTTCGATCGTCAGGGCGATGCATTGCATAAGGTATACAGCAGCGATGAAACCGATCTGACCGCCTGGCTGGCGCTGGTCGAACGCCATGCCGCGTCGGACAACCCGCCGCTGGCGCTGCAGCCGGAGCCGGCCCGGGCGGAAAACCGCGACGCCGACGCCGCGCGCATCGACAGTGAATGGCGCGCCATGACCGACGTGCACCAGTTCTTCCAGCTGCTGAGTCGCCATCAGCTCGGTCGTCAGCAGGCGTTTCGCGCCGTCGGCGACGATCTGGCCTACCGCGTCGATAACGGCGCGCTGGCGCAGTTGCTGAACGCCGCGCAACAGGCGCAGAACGAAATCATGATTTTCGTCAGCAACCGCGGCTGCGTGCAGATCTTTACCGGCCAGATTGAGCGCCTGCTGCCGCAAAACGGCTGGCTGAACGTGTTTAACCGGCGCTTTACCCTGCATCTGATCGAAGAGGCCATCGCCGAAAGCTGGATCACCCGTAAGCCGACCAAAGACGGCATCGTCACCAGTCTGGAGCTGTTCGCCGCCGACGGCACGCAGATCGCCCAGCTGTACGGCCAGCGCAGCGAGGGCCAGCCGGAACAAACCCTGTGGCGTGAGCAGATCGCCACACTGCAGCCGCGGGGCATCGCCGCATGACGCGCTTATTCTCCCGCGTGCTGGCGCTGTGCGCGGCGCTGATGACGCCGCTGGCCGGGGCGGCGGAACGCATCGTCTCTATCGGCGGCGACGTCAGTGAAATCGTCTATGCACTCGGCGCCGGCGATCGGCTGGTGGCGCGCGACAGCACCAGCCTCTCCCCCGCCGCGCTGCAGGCGCTGCCGGACGTCGGTTACATGCGCCAGCTGAACGCCGAGGGCATTCTGGCGCTGAAGCCGACGCTGGTGCTGACCAGCGATCTGGCGCAGCCGGCGCTGGTATTTCGCCAACTGGCCGACAGCGGCGTGCGCGTGGTGCATATCCCGGCCGACAGCGCGCCGGAAGCGGTCAGCGAAAAAATCGCCGCCGTGGCCGCCGCACTGGATCGTCGGCAGCAGGGACAGCAGCTGATCGCGCGCTATCGCCAGCAGTTGGCGGCGGTCAACACCCGGCCGCTGCCGGTAAAAGTGCTGTTTATCATGAGCCACGGCGGCATGACGCCAATGGCCGCCGGGCAGGACACCGCCGCCGACGCCGCCATTCGCGCCGCCGGCCTGCGCAATGCGATGCAGGGATTCAGCCACTACCGGCCGCTGTCGCAGGAAGGCGTAATCGCCAGCGCGCCGGACCTGTTGCTGGTGGGACGCGACGGCGTGAAAACCCTCGGCGGCGTGGAACAGCTGTGGAAACTGCCCGGCATCGCCCTGACGCCGGCGGGGAAAAAACGCCGCGTGCTGGTAGTCGACGATATGGCGCTGCTGGGGTTCGGCCTGCAAACGCCGGACGCCCTGATTAAGCTGCGCCGCGCCGCGGAGCAGCCGTAATGCCGTGCCGCCGTTCGCCACGGCTGGCGCTGGTGACACTGCTGGCTCTGCTGACCATGCTGTCGCTGATTGCCGCCAATTACGGCGCGCTGACATTGTCATTCCGCACCCTGTGGCAGCAGCCGTTCGGCGATGCCGCCTGGCATATCTGGCTGAATATCCGCCTGCCGCGGGTGCTGCTGGCGGTGCTGATCGGCTGCGCGCTGGCGGTGGCCGGCACGGTGATGCAGGGGCTGTTCCGTAACCCGCTGGCGGACCCCAGCCTGCTGGGGATCAGCAGCGGCGGCGCGCTGCTGGTGGCGCTGTCGATTGTGCTGCCGCTCGCGCTGCCGGCGATGTTGGCGCTGTACGGCCAGATGCTGGCGGCATTTCTCGGCAGCCTGCTGGTCTCGGCGCTGATTTACGCCATCAGCCGCGGCGGCCACGGCAGCCTGTCGCGGCTGCTGCTGGCCGGCATCGCCATTAACGCGCTGTGTATGGCGGCAATCGGCGTCTTGTCTTATCTCAGCAACGACCAGCAGCTGCGCCAGTTCTCCCTATGGATGATGGGCAGTCTGAACCAGTCGCAGTGGCCGACGCTGGCGGTGGCGGCCTCGCTGATTCTGCCCGCCTGCCTGCTGACGCTGCTGCAGGCGCGCCGTCTTAACCTGCTGCAGTTGGGGGATGAGGAGGCGCACTATCTGGGAGTTAACGTGGCGCGGGTTAAATTACAGCTGCTGCTGCTCAGCGCCCTGCTGACCGGCGCGGCGGTCGCCGTCAGCGGGGTGATCGGCTTTATCGGCCTGGTGGTGCCGCACCTGATGCGGCTGCGGCTCGGCGGCGATCACCGCTGGCTGCTGCCCGCCTCGGCGCTGGGAGGCGCTTGCCTGCTGCTGGTCAGCGATACCCTGGCGCGCACGCTGGTGGCGCCGGCGTAGATGCCGGTCGGCCTGATGACCAGCCTGCTGGGCGGCCCCTATTTTTTATGGCTGGTGATGCGCCAGCAGGAGCGTAACCGTGGCTAAATCCGCCAGCCTGACGGCGCAGCAGTTGCGCTATCGCCTGGGCGAGCGCCGGCTGATTCATGATGTGTCGCTGAGCATCGCCAGCGGCGAAATGGTGGCGATTATCGGCCCCAATGGGGCCGGCAAATCCACCCTGCTGCGCCTGCTGACCGGCTATCTGCAGCCGGACTGCGGCGAGTGCCGGCTGCTGGAACGACCGCTGGAACAGTGGACGCCCGACCGGCTGGCCAAAGTGCGCGCGGTGATGCGGCAGCACAGCGAGCTGGCCTTCCCGTTCAGCGTCGAAGACGTGGTGGCGATGGGACGTGCGCCGCACGGTATGCGCGACGCGGCACAGGCGGTGCATGAGGTGATGACGCAGACCGACTGCCTCAGTCTGGCGTCGCGGGATTACCGCCGGCTCTCCGGCGGCGAGCAGCAACGGGTGCAGCTGGCGCGGGTGCTGGCGCAGCTGTGGCAACCGCAGCCGTCGCCGCGTTGGCTGTTTCTTGACGAACCCACCTCGGCGCTTGATTTATACCACCAGCAACATACGTTGCGGCTACTGCATGACCTGACGCGGCAGCAGCCGCTGGCGGTGTGCTGCGTACTGCACGATCTCAATCTGGCGGCGCTGTATGCCGATCGCATCCTGCTGCTGCATCAGGGGCGGCTGGTGGCCGACGGTACGCCGGCCGAGGTGCTGCAGGCCGAAACCCTCACCCGCTGGTATCAGGCAGACCTCGGCGTGATGACTCATCCGGAATTCACGACGCCGCAGGTGTATCTGCGCCGCTGAGGCGGCGTCAGCTGGAACAGGAAATTTCCAGGTGCTTGCCCCACTCCGGCGGCAGCGCCGCCAGCGCGTCATAGCGCGCATCGTCGTCATACGGCTTCAGCAATGCCTGGTGCAGATGCGCCAGCTTGCTGACGTCGTCCTGTTCTGCCGCCGCGATCGCCTCCTGCGCCAGGTAGTTACGCAGGATCAGTTTCGGGTTCACCGCCTGCATGGCCTGCCGGCGCTGCGCATCGCTCACCTGTTCCTGCTGCAGCCGTTCGCGGTAGCGGCGGTACCAGCCGTCAAACGCCGCACGGTCGATAAACTCATCGCGCAGCGGCGAGTGCGCCTGCTGCTGCTCCACCTCGCTCAGCAGACGGAAGGTGCGGGTATAGTCGCGTCCCTCCTGCGCCATCAGGCTCAGCAACTCGGTGAGCAGATCGTTATCCTGCCGCTGCTGGCTGAAGAAGCCCAGCTTGGCGCGCATGCGTTCGCCATAGGCGCGCATCAGCGCCGGCTCATACGCCGCCAGCGCCTGCTGCAGCTGTTCTGGACTCATCAACCCCGACAGCGCCTGCGCCAGACGGTGCAGGTTCCACAGCGCCACCGCCGGCTGGTTGTCAAAGGCGTAACGCCCCTGATGATCCGAGTGGTTGCAGATATAACCCGGCTGATAATCGTCGAGGAAACCGTAAGGGCCGTAGTCGATGGTCAGACCGAGAATCGACATATTGTCGGTATTCATCACGCCGTGAGCAAAACCGACCGTCTGCCAGTCCGCCATCAGCCGCGCGGTGCGCTCCGCCACGTCGGTGAACCAGAGCAGGTATTTATCCTGCCGTTCGGCCAGCTGCGGCCAGTGGCGTTCAATGACAAAATCGGCCAGTTGCCGCACCTGCTCCGGCTGCTGGCGGTAGTAGAAATGCTCGAAATGGCCGAAACGCACGTGGCTTTCCGCCACGCGCAGCAGCATCGCGCCGCGCTCTACCTGCTCGCGGTAGACCGGCTGGTCGCTGGTTACCACCGTCAGCGCGCGCGTGGTGGCGATACCCAGATGATGCATCGCCTCCGACGCCAGAAACTCGCGGATTGCCGAGCGCAGCACCGCACGGCCGTCGCCCATGCGGGAATACGGCGTCAGGCCGGCCCCCTTCAGGTGCCAGTCGAGATGCGTACCGTCCGCCAGGCGCTGCTCCCCCAGCAAAATGCCGCGCCCGTCGCCCAGTTGCCCGGCCCAGACGCCAAACTGATGGCCGCTGTAGACCTGCGCCAGCGGCTGCATGCCCGGCAGCAGTCGCTCTCCGCTCCAGACCGGCGTATTTTCCGCCGTAAACCAGCTGTCATCCAGCCCCAGCTGCTGCGCCAGCGGCGCGCTGTGGTACAGCAAACGCGCGCCTTCCAGCGGGGTGGGCGTCAAGGCGGTATAGAAACCGGGCAGTTGCCGGTAATAAGCGTTATCAAACTGCGGCATAGGATCTCCGTGAATACTGGGCGCGCACCGCCGCCTCAGGCAACGGTGCGCGGGTCTCCGCCTACTCTACTGCCTGCGGCGGTCGATTAACACGGAGTAATTACAAGGAGAAAGACATTCCGGCGAGCGGCAAGCGCCAGCGGGCAAATTACCGGCGCCGCGAAAGTATCGGCGCCGTAAAATTAACGCCGCCTACACCCATTATTGATAAGGGTATATCTGCAGTATTAAATACGTTCAGGATTAATGATTATCCGGCGCATCAGCGTCGATAAATTCTGGCGGAACTTTGCACAAGGTATCCAACTGTTCTCCCCCGACGGCCGGCCATAAAAAACCCTGCAGTCCTAAAACACCGGCGCGATCGAGATGATTAAAGTAGGCTTTTTTTTCAATACCGCCAACGATAATACCCTGACACAGTAAATTGATATTTCTCAGCAGCGAATCCATCACCGTATCGGATCCCGGATGTGAAAACAGCCGCCAGTAAAAACGTTTGTCTATTTTTACATAGGTAAATAAACCGTCATACAACGGCGTCAGCGTAGCCTGACCGGAGCCGAAATCATCCAGCCAGAGCGTGAACAATTCGCTGAGCCGGCGGACGGTCGCATTGTTTTTTCCGGCCGACAACTGGGGAAAACTCTCGCTGATTTCAACTACGATAAACGGCTGCCGCCGCAGGCGTTGACACAGTTGATTATCCTGCAACAACAGCGCCGCCAGCGTGGCGTCAATATTAATACTTAATAATACCTGATGCTCAATAAACCAATCCGCATAGGCTTCTATCACCCCGAGTTGCTCATAAAATAACGCTTCTTTCTGCGCTGGCTGCAATAAATTAACGCCAATCTCCGCCGGCATCGCCAGGGCGCCGTCCGGACTATTGAAACGGCTTTGAATTTCTAACGCTAACAGCCGTCCGCTGAGGGTATAGACAGGCTGGAATACATGGCGAATGGTAAAGTCAGTTTCAAATTGGATTTTCATTTTAATGCCGGAATAAAAATGGCGAGCATCTCATCGTATATCAATAATTTTTATCGATCAATCACCGATAGATTAATCGGAAATAACGATGCAAATACCAATAAATAAGTATTAGATTGATAGCTTTAAACTATAAGAAAGTCACGCCCACGACTTAAAAATGAGATAAAACTGAGAGACAAAATAGTTTACAGCCAGCTGCCGCACACCTTTTTCACTTAATGCATCGCAGTATGCTAACAATTTGACTTAATTATTTTAATTACGCAGAAACATGAATAAACACCAAGAAAAATCTTATCTTTTATTTTTTCACGCACGCCGATTTGCGTTACATCGGATTCAATATGATTAGACAGCAATTATCGGCGTTATTCCCGGCATTGAACGGCAGAAAAAATGCCTGCCCTCATTTGCCGATATTGAACGGGCAACAGGCGGGGAATACCGGACGGCGACGAAAAATATCCGCTGCCGTCCGCTCAGCGCGACGGTTATTTGATGGTTTCGCTGAGCCAGCGGCACAGTTCCGCCAGCTCCGTCCGCTGGGCCGGATATTCATCAATCAGTTGCCGGCAGCACGCCGCCACCGCATCGCTGCGGTAGGCGCAGCCCACCAGCAGCTCGGCCAGCCGCTGCAGCGCCGCCGGCTGCAGGCTGTCGGTAAAAATCTGCGACCGGCTGATGGCGCCCTGCTCAACGTCAAAAAAGATATCCACCCCACCCCAGCTGAAACGCTCGTTCAGCAGGTGGCTGAAGGCCGGCGCCTTGCCGAAATTCCACGCCCAGCTGCTCTGTTTGGCAAACTGTTCGGCAAAGTTAGGCAGGTCGGGATACACGTCGGGCGAGATCACTTCCGCCACGGCGCTGCCGCCGTAGTAGGCGAAAAACGCCTGCACGATGGCGTCGCACACCTGCTGATGGGTGATCGTCGGCAAAAACTCCGCCAGATTGGCCACCCGTGAACGCACTGAGGTAATGCCCTTGGCCTGCAGTTTTTTTTCATCGGGGTTCAGGTAGTCCGCCAGGCGGTTCAGATCGGCGTTCAACAGCAGCGTGCCGTGGTGAAAGCCGCGATCCGGTGTTTCGCGGTAGGCGGAACCGGAGATTTTGCGCGTGCCCTCGGCGGTGTCGATCACCAGATCGTTGCGCCCGGAAGCCGTCGCCCGGATGCCCAGCGTCGCTAGCGCCTGCAGGATAATCTGCGTTGACACGCTTTTATCATAGCCCGGCTTGCCGGCCATAAAGGTAAAACAGGTATTGCCCAAATCGTGGAATACCGCCCCGCCGCCGCTGCTGCGGCGCGCCAGCCGAATGCCGTCCTGTTCCATACGGCGGGTGTTGCACTCTTTCCACGGGTTTTGCGATTGGCCTATCACCACCGTTTCCGCATTGCGCCACAGAAACAGGATTTTTTGCGTGCTCATCTCGCGGAAGATGCACTCTTCCACCGCCAGATTGAACCAGGGATCGTAAGAATCGGAAATCAATACGCGCAGGGCTGTCATCACAGTTACCGGTCAGAACATCATGCCGGTATGATAACGGAATACAACATTTTCGCTTACCGAAAAAAGCGGGTGCCTAGATGCGACGCGCCTGCCAGTACACTTTTTTCCAATACACGTTGTTCAGCGAGGAGCGGATCACCCCGCGGCTGGTGGAAGCATGGATAAACTGATCGTTGGTGTCATAAATCCCGACGTGCAGGCCGTTTTCCCCGTGGCCGGTTTTGAAGAACACCAGATCGCCCGGCATCAGTTCATCGCGCGAGACTTTACTGCCGAGCGAGGTTTGGTCTTCCGTCGAGCGCGGCAGCTGCATGTCAAAGCGGTCGCGGAAAGTGCGATAGACAAAGCCGGAGCAGTCAACGCCGCCGCGGTCCAGCCCGCCGTAACGGTAAGGCGTGCCGTGCCACTGACGCAGCTGTTCATTCAGCTGCGCCACCACCACGATGGAATCCGCCAGCCGGCCGCTCGGCGGCGGCGCATGGCTGCTGCAGCCGGCCAGCACCAGGCTGATCAATAAGAACCAGGTACGCATTGTTATCATCCCTTGCTTGCATACGTTGCCGCATCGCCCGCGCGGCGGGAAGTCACGGCGCTATGCGGGTAATTTATCCTCGCCGATGGAAAAAAGGCAAGTTTCAACCGGGATAATTCTGATATGGCGCCAATTTTTAGCGCTTCCGGGCATCCTGCCGCGCTATCAGCCACACCCCCAGCAGTATCAGCAGCGTACCCAGACTTTTTAACCAACTGGCGGATTCGTTAAACCACGGCAACGCCACCGCCGCCAGATACACCAGCACATAACTGACGCCCAGCAACGGATAGGCGCGGCTCAGCGCCAGGGTGCGCAGCGCCATCAGCCAGCACAGCATCGACAACCCGTAGCCGGCGATGCCGAATGCCACCGCCAGCAGCGCCGGCAGGCTTCCCGCCGCCGGCAGCGCCAGACTATGCAGCGACAGCGGCGGCAACTGCACCATGCCCCACTTCATCAGCAGCTGCGCGGCGCTGACCAGCAGCACGCTGGCGATGCCCCAGATGTAGCCCTTTCTCATAACGGCGCGCTCATCAGCAGGATCCCCACAACGATGGCGACGACGCCGCACCAGTGACGCGGCGCGATCGACTCCTTAAACAGCAGGCGGGACGCCAGCGTCACCAGCACGAAATTGAGGCTGAGCATCGGGTAGGCCTGGCTGAGCGGCAGCCGCTGCAATACCGCCAGCCATACCGCCAGCCCCGCCGCCAGCAGCGTCAGCGCCAGCCCCAGCCAGCGCAGCAGGTAGCGACGGCGCACCCTGGCAGGTAAGCGCCAGCCGCGCGCCGCCTGTTTCTGACACAGCTGCCCGCCGCAGGTCAGCAGACACGCCAGTAAGACCAGCAGGTAGCCGCTCATGGCTGCTGCTGATACCAGTACAAAACGTAGCGGTTCATGCGCTGCATCTTATCCGGCGGCGGCAGCCGATCGGACAGGCTCTCCCCGCGCGACAGCTGCAGCGCCAGCGCCACGTTGCCCTGCTGGCGCGCCTGCGCCAGCCATGACGCGAACTCGCCCTCGCTGATAAACCGGTCGTGCGCATCCGCATAGCCCAGCCCATACCCCACCTCACCCTGTTCGTTGTACATCAGCACGTCGCCGCGCTTTAACTGCCAGGAGAGGCCGGCAGCCAGCCCCACACTGTCGCTCAGTACGTAGCGGCTGTGCGCCAGCAGCGTCTGATTGGTGCGGATAAAGTTCTGCGGCTGTTTGGCGTCGATCACCTGCTGCGGAATGGCATAACCGATCAGCAGGCACAGCAGCAGCGGACAAGCGGCTGCCCACGTCCAACGCCGGCCGCCCTCGCCCAGCGACAGCACGGCAAACAGCAGCCAACCGGCAAACGCCGTCGCCCCCAGCGCCAGCTTTATCCCCTCGTGTGGGCCGAACAGCGGCGTGCCCGGCAGCAGACCGCTGCCAAGCAGCAACAGCGCGAGCAGCCCCAGCGCGCCGAACAGACCGTTAAGCAGCGCATTAATCCTGAATACCCGGCTGCGCAGCGCGCTCAGCCGCGCTTCGGCATACTCCGCGATCAGCAGCGCCAGCGGCGCCATGCAGGGCAGAATATAGGTCGGCAGTTTGCCTTTGGCGATGCTGAAAAACAGCAGCGGCATCAGTACCCAACTGAGCAGGAAGAACAGCTCCGGCCGCGCGGCGCGCTCGCGCCAGCCTTTGAACAACGCCCCCGGCAGCAGCGCCAGCCACGGCAGTACGCCGGCCATCAGCACCGGCAGGTAATACCAGAACGGCGCTTTATGTTGGGCATCATTCTCCGCAAAACGCTGGATATGCTCCACCCAGAAGAAATAGCGCCAGAAGTCCGGCTCGCGCTGAGCGATCGCCAGCGCCCACGGCAGGCTGAGCAATGCCGCCGTGACAATCGCCAGCGGGCCGTAGATCAACAGATCGCGCCAGCGCCGCTGAGTAATGGCGATCGGCAGCACGGCGATCACCGGCACCGCCAACGCCAGAAAGCCTTTGGTCATAAACCCCATGCCGCAGGCCAGACCGAGCAGCGCGTAAGCGCCCAGCTTGCCCCTGACCGAGACGGCCTGCAGGGCCAGGTAATAACTGACCATCGCCGCCGTCATCCATAACGCGATCATCGGGTCGAGCACGCTGTAGGTGCCGATGCTGAACACCAGCACCATCGACAGGAAAATCAGCGCCGCCAGCCCGGCGCGGCGCGCGTTGCGCCACATCAGCATCGCCAGAGCAAACACCAGCAGCGCGCTGACGCCGCTGCAAAATACCGCACCAAAACGCACGGCGAAGTTGCTGTCGCCAAACAGCCACTGACTGATGTTATTGATCCAGTAACCCGCTACCGGCTTTTCAAAATAGCGCAGTCCCAGCAGATGCGGCACGACCCAGTCGCCGCGCTGCAGCATCTCGCGGCTGATCTCCGCATAGCGGGTTTCATCCGGCTGCCACAGCAGGCGGCCGTTGAGCGGCAGCAGATACGCCAGCACAAAAAACAGCGATGCAACGATGGCCCAGGCGTTTTTTAACGACTTCATGCAACGTCCTTCACGTCGGTTTGGCGGCCCAGCCAGCCTTCACGGCCGGGAAAAGGCCCGCGTTCAATATCGCCCGGCGGCAGCGACGACAAATCAGCCGGCAACAGCGCGCCCAGCGGACAAAATTCAATGCCCTGCCGCTGCGCCCGCTGCAGTAGCTGCTCAAACATCGCCGCCTGCGACATGCCTTCCACTTCGGTGTGGATGGTATAGACCGGCACGCCGGCGTCTTGCGCTATCGCCCGCAGGATATAGTCATTAAAATCCCTCATACTGACTTCACGGCCAATCACCTCATCAAAGGTCGGCAGCGTGACCGGAATCTGCACCGTGCCCAGGCTGCCGTCATCAAGCCGCGGCCGGAACGGATGCGTACCGCGGCAGTCGCTGTTGTAGTCAAAAGCAAAACGCTCCTTCACCGCCAGCACGCGCCGATCGGCGCGCCAGCCGGCGACCGCCGAACATCGCACCGGCTGGCCGGCGGCGGCGCTCAACGCATCAACGCCCAGTTGGATCTGCCGCGCCAGCTGCGCCTCGGACCAGCGCCCGGCGTTGGCCTGCCAGCCCTGATGATCCCAGGCGTGCAGCCCGACCTCATGGCCGGCGGCAGCGGTCTGTTTCATCAGCGGCGCCAGCCGGCGCGCAATATGGCGGCCGGGCCAGGCGGTGCCCGCCAGTAAAATATCCCAACCATAGAGCGAGGCGGCGTTGGAGCGCAGCATCTTCCACAGAAACTGCGGCCGCAGCAGGCGCCACAGATGGCGCCCCATATTGTCCGGCCCGACGCTGAAGAAGAAGCTGGCGCGGATAGCGTACCTGTCGAACAGCGCCAGTAAGCGCGGCACGCCGTCCCGGGTGCCGCTGAAGGTGTCGACATCTACCCGCAGGCCGACTTTCCTCATGCCTCCTCACTTTCCTGCACGGTGGCGCGCAGGAAGTAGTCCAGCGTCTCGGCAACGGTCTGCTGCATGGCGATGGTCGGCTGCCAGTCCAGCAGGCGACGGGCGTTGCGGATGCTCGGCTTGCGGTGCTCCACATCCTGATACCCCTGACCGTAATAGCTGCTGCTCTCAACGTTTTTAAAGCCGGCGAACGGCGGGAAACGGTCGCGCAGCGGGTGGTCGTTAAAGCTGGCCAGCAGCATCTCCGCCAGTTCGCGAATGCTCGCCTCATTGGTAGGGTTGCCGATATTGACGATCTGCCCGTCGCACAGGCCGTCACGGTTTTCAATAATACGGTACAACGCCTCAACCCCGTCGTTAATATCGGTAAAGCAGCGCTTCTGCGCCCCGCCGTCCATCAGTTTGATCGGCGAGCCTTCCACCAGGTTCAGGATCAGCTGGGTGATGGCGCGCGATGAGCCGATGCGTGCGGCGTCCAGGTTGTCCAGCCGTGGCCCCATCCAGTTGAACGGCCGGAACAGCGTGAACTTCAGCCCCTCTTTGGCGCCATAGGCCCAGATCACCCGATCCAGCAGCTGTTTGGATACCGAGTAGATCCAGCGCTGTTTGTTGATCGGCCCGACGATCAGGCGGGAATGATCTTCGTCGAACGCCTGGTCGTCGCACATGCCGTACACTTCCGACGTCGACGGGAAGATAATACGTTTGTTGTACTTCACGCAGTCGCGCACGATCTTCAGGTTTTCTTCAAAATCCAGTTCGAACACCCGCAGCGGGTTACGGGTGTATTCGATCGGCGTGGCGATCGCCACCAGCGGCAGCACCACGTCGCATTTCTTGATGTGATACTCAATCCACTCAGAATGAATGCTGATATCGCCCTCGACAAAGTGGAAGCGCGGATTGTCCAGAAAACGGCTGATGGCATCGGAACCGATATCCAGCCCGTAAATTTCATAGCGATCTTCCCGCAGCAGCCGTTCAGTCAGATGGTTGCCGATAAACCCGTTCACGCCCAGGATCAACACGCGGGTGCGGCGCTTCAGCGCCGACTGCGGCTTGGCCAGCAGGCGAACATCGGCCACAATGCCCATCTCCTGCGCCAGCCGGCTGCCCTGCACGTACAGACCGGCCTCATTCTGCCCGGCGATAATTTCCAGCGCGCCTTCGCCGCAGGCCACCACCAGCGGCGAAGCGCTGAGCACCGTGCCCGGCTGTTTGTCATGCGCAATCGCCAGCGGACGCGAGCGCCAGACAATCAGTTTGCGCTGCCCCAGATAGCTGAACGCGCCGGGATAAGGTTCGGTCACCGCCCGCACCAGGTTATGGATGGCGTCGGCGCTGCGGTGCCACTGAATTTCGCCGTCGGCGGCGCTGCGGCGGCCAAAATAGCTGGCCTGGGATTCATCCTGCGGGCTGAAGGTTGCGCTGCCGTTTTTCAGCTTCGGCAGCTGTTCTTCCAGCAGCTGCGACGCCGCCGCCAGCACTTTCTTATGCAGCGTCAGCGCGGTGTCATCGCCGGCAATCGCCACGCGCTGTTGGCCGACGATATCGCCGGCGTCCGGCCGTTTAACCATTTTATGCAGCGTAACGCCGGTTTCGCTTTCACCGTTAACCAGCACCCAGTTCACCGGCGCGCGGCCGCGGTAGCGCGGCAGCAGCGAACCGTGCAGGTTGAAACCGCCCTGCGGCGCCAACGACAGCACGTCGTCACTCAGCAGGTTGCGGTAGTAGAACGAAAAAATAATCTCCGGCTGCAGTTCGCGGATGCGTTCGACCCACAGCGGGTGGTTCACGTCCTCCGGCGCGTATACCGGCAGGCCCATGTCGGCCCCCAGACGCGCTACCGAAGAGAAAAACTGGTTTTCACCGGGTTGGTCGGTATGGGTAAATACCGCCTGGATGTCGTAACCCGCGTTGCTCAGCGCCTGCAGACCGGCGCAGCCAATATCATGGTAAGCAAATACAATCGCTTTCATCATTCTTCTTCCTGAGTCTCTTGGTCAGGCTGTTTACCGACCACTTTCTGAACAAAATAACGTGGGCGAGCACGCACATCGGTGTAGATGCGCCCGATATACTCGCCGAGCAGTCCCATGCCGACGAACTGGGCGCCAATAAAGCTGAACAGGACGGCAAATAACGTGAATACCCCGCCTTCGGCCCACTCCGGCCCCAATATCAAACGCAGGACGATCAGCAGCAGCGCCAGCACAAATCCGCACAGCGCCACCACGCTGCCGACCACGCTGAGCAGACGCAGCGGCGTGGTGGTCAGACAGGTGATCAGGTCATACATCAGATTGATCAGCTTCATCAGGCTGTACTTGGAGTCGCCGAATTCGCGCTCGGCGTGCCGGACGTCGATTTCAGTGGTGCGGCGGGCAAAGGTGTTCGCCAGAATCGGGATAAAGGTGCTGCGCTCGTGGCAGTGCAGCATCGCCTCGACGATATGGCGCCGATAGGCGCGCAGCATGCAGCCGTAATCGCCCATCGATTTACCGGTGGCGCGTTGGATCATCATATTGATCACTTTGGAGGCGCTTTTACGGAACCAGGAGTCCTGCCGGTTGGCGCGCACGGTGCCCACCACGTCGTACCCCTGCTCCGCGACGCTGACCAGCCGTGGGATCTCTTCCGGCGGGTTTTGCAGGTCGGCGTCCAGCGTGATCACCAGATCGCCGCTCACCTGATTAAAACCGGCCATAATCGCCGAATGCTGGCCGTAGTTGCGGTTCAGCAGCACGGCGATGACATGGCTGCCTGGCCGTTCGGCCGCCGCACTCAGCATATCGGCGGAGTCATCGCTGCTGCCGTCATCCACCAGAATGATTTCATACGCCTGCGTCAGCTGATGACAGGCCGCCATGGTGCGTTCCAGCAGCGCCGGCAGGCTTTCCTGCTCGTTATAGACCGGAATGACGATCGAGACTTTGTTGATCGGTTCAATCTGCGACACGTGACGCCTCCAGTACACTGAACAGCGCACCGACCACGCGGTCGACGTCCGCCTCGCTCATATCCGGGAACAGCGGCAGCGTGCACAGCCGCGCCGAGTTCCATTCGGTATGCGGCAGACTCAGCTGCGGATAACGCTCACGGTAGAATTTTTGCGTATGGGCGGCGCGGAAATGCAGCCCGCTGCCGATGCCCTGCGCCTTCAGACGCTCCATCAGCGTATCGCGGTCGCACCCACAGCGCTCGGCGTCCACCCGTACCATAAACAGGTGCCAGGCGTGATCGTGCGGATAATCCGGCAGCCCCAGCGGCTGGAACGGCGACCCCTGCAGCGCCTGCAGATAGCGTTCGGCCAGCGCCTTGCGGCGTGCGTTCAGCTGCGGCAGACGCGCCAGCTGCACCACGGCGATCGCCGCATGAATGTCGGACAGGTTGTATTTGTAGCCGGGCTCCACCACCTCCGCCTGCGGCGTGCGCCCCTGAGTCTGGCGGTCGAACGCATCCACGCCCAGGCCGTGAAACTTCAGACGCCGTACGCGCTCGGCCAGTTCCGCATCGTCGGTGGCGATCAGTCCGCCTTCGGCGCAGGTCAGGTTTTTTATCGCATGGAAGGAGAAAATCGCCGTGCCGCGCGCGCCGATCCACTCGTCCTGATAGCGGGCGCCTACCGCGTGTGCGGCGTCTTCAATCAGCGGCAGCCGGTGACGGCGGGCAACGTCGCGCAGCGCATCCAGAGGCAGTGGCGCGCCGGCATAATGCACCGGAATAATGGCTTTGGTGCGGGAGGTTATCGCGGCTTCCACATCGGCAGCGCTGACCATCAGCGTCTCGCGGTCAACGTCAATCATGACCGGCGTCGCGCCCAGTAACTCGATCATATTAAGGGTGGACACCCAGGTTTGCGACGGAGTAATCACCTCGTCGCCCAGGCCGATACCCAGCGCCATTAACGTAATATGCATGCCTGCCGTAGCTGAACTGACCGCCACCGCGTGCCGGCAGCCAAAGGTGCGGCAAAAGTCCGCTTCCAGCTGCTGGTTTTGCGGCCCGGTAGTGATCCAACCGGATGTCAGCACCTTGCCTACCGCCGCAATTTCTTCATCGCCAATTGCCGGGCGAGAGAAAGGCAAGAATTGATCCATAGTAAACCTCAAAGATTGCGAACGTGATTTCAATTACAATGTAAGGCGCTTTTATTTAACGGATAGTAAACGCCGGAGAAAGTCGTTCCCGGTTGTTCCATGGTCAATGTACGGCGGCAAGCTTAACTAAACCTTAAGATGAAATTCATTTTCTGCAGAAGTTTTGACGGCGGAATCGCCGTGAGGAATAGAATAAATCCACCAAAAAGCAATAAGTTATAATTATTAACAATTATCTCTTAAAATAAGTGAACTTATATTAAGCCTAGCACTTGAAGTGTGTTTTTCAAGGGGGCGGTCGAATTTAACTCAAATATATCAGCACGAGATGCCGGTATTTAGCCGGCTATTTTATGAAGTTTGTTTATATTCCGTTTACTTATCCTGCGCGTATAAAACGCTTAGGCGGTGGTAGTCATAATCCAGCGCTGATTGCCCGTCGACTGCATATGAAAATCCACCTCATAAATCTGTGACAACAGAGCCGGCTCCATCACCTCATGGGTTACGCCCTGCCTGACCACCTGCCCGGCCTGCAGCAGCCAGACGCGATCTGCCTGCTGTAACGTATGGTTGAGGTCGTGCGCGCACACCAGCGCGCTGCGCCCGCTGCGGCAGAACTCATGCAACAGGCGATCCAGCGCCACTTTTTGCGCCACGTCGAGCGCGCTGGTCGGTTCATCCAGCAATAACAGCCGGCTGTGCGGATTAATGCTGGGCCATACCTGCAGCAGCGCCGCCGCCAGCCGCACCCGCTGCCACTCGCCGCCGGAAAGCTGCTGCAACATGCGCGACAGCTTATCGGTCAGCTTCAGGCTCTGACACAGGTAAAGCATGGCGTTTTCCACCGCCTGCGCCGCTGCGCCCGCCGGCTGGTGCAGAGCCAGGTACTGGAATACCGGCATCAGCGCCGCCGGCGGCTGTTGCTGGCTCAGATAGGCACGCCGCCGTGCCAGCTCACCGGCCTGATAGTCGTCCAGCGGCCGCCCGTCCAGCGCGATCGTTCCGTCCCCCGGCAACAGCCCCGCCAGGCGCGCCAGCAGGCTGCTCTTGCCGGCACCGTTCGGGCCGATCAGATGCACCTGCAGCCCTGCCGCGATCTGCGCGCTAAACGGGGCCAGGCGCCCCGTAACCCCGACCTGGCTAAGCTGCAGCATCGTCTCCATATCCCTTAACGGCTCAGCGCCTGCTCCACCGCCGCCGTCAGCAGCGGATCTTCCGGCGTCATATCCGGGGCAAAGCGCTGGATCACCTGGCCGTCACGGCCAATCAGGAACTTTTCGAAGTTCCACAGGATATCGCCGGGCTGTTTCGGCCCCTGATCCTTACTGATGCGTCGCGCCATAAATTCGCTGCCCTGCGGCGCCAGCGCAGCAGGCTGCGCGGCGATCAGCGCCTGATACAGCGGGTGACGGTTGGCGCCGTTCACCTCGATCTTGCTAAACAGCGGGAACTGCACGCCAAAATTGGTGCGGCAAAATGCCTGAATCTGCTCATTGCTGCCCGGCTCCTGCGCCAGGAACTGATTGCACGGGAAGCCCAGCACCGTCAGCCCCTGCTGACGATACGTTTCATACAGTTTTTCCAGACCTGCATACTGTTTGGTCAACCCGCATTCTGAAGCCACATTGACCACCAGCAGCACATCGCCCTGATACGCCTGCAGCGTAGTCTGGCGGTTGTCGATCGTGGTCAGCGGAATGTCATAAATAGCCTGTGTCATCATCGTTATCCTGTCAGTTTGAGAGTCGTCATCGGTAAAAGTCCGGCGCCTGCGCCGGATGCCTGCCACAGCCAGCTTACGCCTTCACCCGGGTCAGTAGCCAGATAAACAGCGGCGCGCCGAGGGTGGCGGTTACCACGCCGATCGGCAGCTCCGCCGACAGCAGCGTGATACGCGCCACCACATCGGCGGCCAACAGCACGCCGGCGCCGGCCAGCGCGCAGCCGGGCAGCAGGTAACGCTGATCGGTCAGGCCGCTCAGCCGCAGCATATGCGGGATCACCAGACCGACGAAACCGATCACCCCCGCCAACGCCACGCTGACGCCCACTAACCAGCCGACGGCCAACACCAGCAGGTTACGCCACAGGTGCAGCGGCAGGCCCAGCTGACGCGCCTGAGTTTCCCCCAGCGTCATCAGGTTGAGCGCCTTACCCTGCCGGCACAGCCACAGCACCACCGGCAACAGCGCCACAATCAGCCATTTTTGCCGCCAGTCGACGCCGCCAAAACCGCCCATCATCCAGTACATCAGCTGGCGCAGATCCAGGCTGGAGCTGAAATAGACCGCCCAGGTCATAACGGCGCTGCAGACGATGCCCAAAGCCACCCCCACCAGCAGCAGGCGCGTATTGGTCAGACGTCGCCGGCGGGCAAACCCGAGCAGTAACAAGGTCATCGCCAGCGCGCCGATAATCGCGCTGAGGCTCATCCACGCCACCGGCAGCAGCCCGTGGCTCAGCAGAATCGTCAGCACCAGGGCCACGCCGGCACCGTTGGCGACGCCCAGCAGCCCCGGTTCCGCCAGCGGATTTTCAAACAGCGCCTGCATTACCGCACCGGCCACCGCCAGGCTGGCGCCTACCAGCATCACCGCCAGCGCGCGCGGCAGACGCAACTGCCAGACAAACAGCCGGCCGGCGTCGCCAAACCACTGGTTCGGCCACAGCCAAAGATCGCCGGCGCTCAGGCTGAACACCAGCGCCACCGCCACGCCCAATGCCAACAGTGACAGATAGCGCTTATCGCGCCGGCGCTGGTTTTTCAGTAAAAGCGTGAAGGTCTGGCTGGTTGGCATAAACGCGGCAATTCCCTGTGGGCCGAAGAAGCCGGCCGGATCGTTAACATCTGTAGTTAAATATTAGGGGGTTAACGACGTCAGGGAAAGCCTTTGTCGCATCGCGGAGGGGAAAATGGCAGCCAGCTCGCCCTGCCGTTCAAAGGGCGAGCACGGATAACTGCGTAAGCGGTAAGCGATCAGCGATGCTCATCGCCCCGTTTTGGGTACGGTTTACCGCTATCCTGCGCGCCGTGACCACCATCATGACGATCGTTGCTTTCATGCGATTGCTCGTGATCAGCATGCGGATGCCCGTCATGATGGCTGCGGTCGTCGTCAGCGTGGTGTGCATCGCCGCGGCGGCCTTCCCCATGCTGCGCCGGAGGCTGCCAGCGGCCGCCGTCCCAGTAATATCCACGGTCGTTACGTTCGCCGATGCCGCGCCCCTGATGCGCATGCCACCACTGCGGCGGACGCCAGTCGTAGCCATCCCAGTAGTAACCGCGATGATCCCGATCGCCCAGATGCAGCGACACGCCGGGCACATTGATATCGATAGACACCTCCGCCTGCGCCGCCACCGGCAGCAGCAGGCACATCAGCAACAACATTTTATTCATGTGATAGTCTCGGGTTATTTGAAGCAGGCGCCGTTATAGCAAGGTGACTATTTCCCGACTATCTCACCGATGCCTATTTGCAGATTGTTTTCGGCATCTTTACGCAATACTGACATTACGCTGCCAGAGTCAACGGAAATATGACTGCTAACAGCGCTTAACGATTTACTGACGGACGCTGCGGCCGGCTGTTATTTATAATCACTGCACCTTGTAACCAGGAAAATGATTATGACCAAACGTATTATCGCCCTGGTCGGCGCTGCCCTGCTCACCACCCTGTTGAGCGCCTGCTGTTTCGGCCCCCATGGCGACGGTGGCCCGCACGGCGGCGGCCACGGCGGCCCGCAAGAGCACTATCGCCATCGTTAAGCTCAGGGGCTGCGGCCCCTTTGATTATCATATCAATGTCTGTTTACCTAATATCATCCCCTTATCGCTTTACGATATTCCATTGGCGTCACGCCTTTAAATCGCCTAAATGCCCTGATCAAATTGGTGCTATAACTAAATCCGACTTTATCGGCCAGGGAATATAATGGCTCATCGCTATCGGCCAGCAATCTGGCAAGCAGGTTCATCCTGGCATTATATATAACGGTAAGGGGCCATACCAAACGTGTTTTTAAATAATCTTGAGAAATGAAACTTACTGAGTGATACAAGTGCAGCCATCTCATCCAACGACAACACACCATCCAGGTTTTCTGCAATATATTCTCGCACAAGCTCCCTTTTCTGCATGGATAAAGAACCGTTTCCGGGTACCTCAATCGTCTTAAGCTCTGCGTGATTTTTTAAGATATGTATCGACAGTACCGCTGATAATGCCTCTCCATACGAACAGCCATAGAGGCTAGGCGCTATCATTTCGTCCCGAAGCTGCCGGGCAAGCTGTAACATAAAATCATCGACAATACCGATTCGCGGGATTAAATTTATCGAAGAGTCGGCATTCAGCTGTAAAGCCGCATCAGCCAAAGATTGCGCTGACAGCAGGATGCGAAAAATATACGAGTCCTGGTCTGTCTCCGTCATATTTTTCCAGCGCCAAACGCTTCCTGAACCACCTGCAGGAGCTATATACCACTCATTTTTCCTTTTAGTATATTTTTTCCATGACTCCTGATTAAAACTCACTTCACCGCTTTCTGTTCCGCCACAATACAGTACCAATTGATGCTGTGCCGTGGCAGGTCGTTGACACTCATCAGTATCGAGTCGCTGTTTATGCAACACCGTAAAGAGGCTTCGCCACCCAGAAAGGGTAGAGTCCGCGATCACATCTGCCGAAGGAAAGCCAAAATTACGGATAATCTCACTATCGTGCTGAGTATTATCAATTTTATTCATATTGGCTCCTTCATCATTGCTCACCATTATTGACAGAGCAAGTATAGCACTAAGATAGGTTCTCAATTTTTCTGTTTTTTTACACCGTGACTTCGTGCCTTTCCGACATAGTTTACGTTAACCCAGGCAAGTAATGCCGATATAAGACACAGAATTAACGAAACAATAGCAGTAACAGAAAAACCCCACTGATTAAATATATACCCATATAAAAAACTGCCGATCATCGCCCCTCCATATGATAAGGCACTATAAATACCTAATGAGGTCGTCTTACATCCAGGACTAAGTTGTATTATCATGCTAACAATAACATTCAACCCAAAATTATTAACCCCACCCCAAATCAAACAGATCATAAACAGAAAAAACAAACTAGAACTATTCTGAGAGATAGCAAAGTACACCAAAGATATAGCGACAAATATTAACCAGGCTATCGACTTAGGACTATAGCGATCAATTAAACCTGATTTTATACTTGCCAGACCGAAACCCACACCATAAAACATGGTAACTCCACTGGCTAACGTAGCGTTATCATTAAAATTGTTTCTGGTAAAGGTACCAATAAACGAGTACACCCCATAAAATGATGTCATGTAAAGCAAAGTAATCAAAAAAACAATCAATATTTCGGGGTTCGAGCGATACGCATAAAATGAAAACCCTGATCTCTCATCTGATGTATCTATTTCAGGAAGTTTTATGCTGAAGAATAAAAATACCCCCCCCATTATAGCCAGAATGCCATATGCAATACGCCAGTTTGCCATGTCAGAAATGGCGGCAGAAAGGGGGACGCCCGCCACCATCGCCAGCGACCACCCCGCGATTACCTTACCGAGGGCAGCCGACGAGCCCCCCTCTGGCGCGACATACGCTGTAATGGCATAAGTCGCCGGTAACATCAGCCCCGCGGCAATCCCAGTCAACGCTTGAGCAAGAATAAGCATCCCCCCTGTCGTAGCGCCCGCACTCAGCACTATACCCATCACCATCAGCATTGCGGCATAACGCATAGACCTTGTTACACCAATCATAGCGGCATAGGGAGCCAGGAATAACGAGGAAAGTGCGGTAGCCCCACCATAAGCCGCAATGGCTCTGGCTATTTGTGCTACCGAAACCGAAAGGCTCGAGGCAATGTCATTCAGGATAGGACTGAGCAGGAAAGCATTACAGCCAATAATCGCTACTGCAATCATCAGTATTAAAACACTTCTTTCATCAGAATGACTTGAACACATAATTCTTCCCTCATTGATTTTTGATCAAACCGCCTAATTTATTTTCAGATCTATCATGAATATAAAAACACCTGCGATTAAGCCGCCTATATTTTAATATACAGCACAGTCACCGAATAATATTATCCTGAACAGCGCAATAGTTATCCTATCTTGCTAAGAGCTTTAAAAATCTGTATTCCTACGCGCCGAATGGTAATCCCGACGGCATCAAAATCATGTAGCTCAACAAGGTGGCAACGAAAAGCAATGTCTTCACCATCAAGAAAGTTCGACGCCCGTCGCATCACCTATCAACTGATGGACGGCAAGTAGGGAAACGTCGGCTCAATGGGCGACGAGGAGAAAGCTGCAACAGTCTTTGTTCATAATGAACTAACGCGCGTTTCAAGGAGCTGAATGACTGACAGGGAATTGAAGTGATCCGATTTAAAAAATATACCCTCGATAACGATGACGAGTAACACACGAAACCGCCCTGCAGGGCGGTTTTTTTAATCGTTTGTTTTCCTGTTTGAACGACGGTCAGGGGTAAGAAAGACAATCAAGCTTCCGACCACTATCACACACACCGGCACGACATATTTAAAATACTCATGCTCGATAAAAATCACCCACGCCAGTACCGCCATCCCCCCGGTAAGTACAGGAACAAGGGTATGAACAAGCCCATAAAACAGCGATTTTACCTTATCCCATACGTTCAATTTCATTTAACACCTGTTCGAATCGTCCATCACCGGCATGATGCATGCGGCTCAGTTGAATATAGGGTTTTAACATCCCCTCAAAAAGAAAATACAGCATGTCAAAATCTTGGTGGCGCAGCTTCCAGTACAGACGCGGGTTATCATTAAGAAGCCTGCGTGATGCCTCCGAAGCCCTCGCTATCATTCCCTGAATAACCAGCCCACCGGCAATGGCTCCGACCGACATTCGAGTGATGCGGGAAATGGCAACGGACAACAATGCATCAGCAAGTATTTTTTTCGTGATATAGCCGACAACAAATAACTGCGTGGCCTGACGTGACGCAAGCTTCGTCCCGCCGGTTGACATATTGTCGTAAATTTTTTGTATTGCGGAATCCGGGAGTTTATCAAGACAGTCATTGATGATGATGGTCGCTATATCCCACGATGTGCGCGGATTACTGACCAACTTGCGTAATGCCCTACCGAACCGGGCATCGTCGGCAAAGTTCCGTTGTTGATGTAGCGGCCGTCTGTGCTCAACCTCAGGTCTTGTAAGGTTCTTTCCATCCCTAACCATGCATCCTTGGGTATCGATACGACACCATCAAATACAGCCTTACCTATTCCATATGCATCCATACAAAACGCCTCCTTAATCGCGCATTATTACAGCATAATAACGATTTTAAGAAAGAATCCAACCAACCCGCACCAGAAGCTCGCCACAAGGCGCAAAACCCGCGCCCTCATTGCGATACGCGCCCATGGTCGGCACACCAATCGGCTTAAACTGTGGAATGCGCCACGTCGACGCCCACGCCGTCATCGCCATATCACGCAACGGCTCACCGGTGTCATGGCCTATCGTTTTTTTGCAAGATGCGATTTCATACAATCCACTAAGAGGAAAAGTCGAAGTTTAACGTCCGCATCGTGTCCACATCTGAATGTTTTTCAAGTGCCTGCATGGACTATCATTCTTTTTAACTCATTGTGTTATATGAACTGTGCCGCGATACAAGGCATGAAAAAGGCCGCATCAGCGGCCTTTTTAGTGTTACTACCCGTGTTAGTTTTTCGGGCTCGCGTTTTCCACCCGGCTTTTTAACTTCTGCCCCGGACGGAAGGTCACCACGCGGCGCGCCGTAATTGGGATGTCTTCGCCGGTTTTTGGGTTACGCCCCGGACGTTGATTCTTGTCACGCAGGTCGAAATTGCCGAAGCCGGACAGTTTGACCTGTTCACCGTTCTCCAGAGCCCGACGGACTTCTTCAAAAAACAGTTCTACCAAATCTTTCGCATCCCGTTTGCTAAGCCCCAGCTTTTCAAACAGGTGTTCAGACATTTCAGCTTTAGTAAGCGCCATAGGTTCAATCCCTCAAGGATGCTTGGAATCGCTGTTTTAGAGCCTCTACGCATTTTGCAACGGTAGCGGCGATCTCCTCTTCTTCCAGTGTACGGGCGGTATCCTGCAATACCAGGCTGATAGCCAGGCTCTTATAACCCTCTGCTACGCCCTTGCCACGGTACACATCAAACAAGTTTACGCCAACTATCTGATTTGCGCCAACTTTCTTACACTCTGCCAAAATATCTTCTGCCGGCACGTTTTCAGCCACCAAAACGGCGATATCACGACGGTTTGCCGGGAAGCGAGAAATCTCCCGCGCCTGAGGCACGACGCGGCTTGCGACCTTATCCCACTCCAGTTCAAACACCACGGTGCGACCGTTAAGATCCAGTTTACGCTCAAGTTCCGGATGCACCACACCGATGAAACCGATGCGCTCACCGTGTAAATAAATAGCCGCACTCTGCCCCGGGTGTAACGCCGGATTGGCCTCTGCCTTGAACTGAATCTCGGATAATTTACCGGTCAACTCCAGGACAGATTCCAGATCCCCTTTTAAATCATAGAAGTCCACCGGCTTTCTTGCCAGATCCCAGTGTTCATCGTGGGTATGGCCGGCAATTACGCCCGCCAGCATGACATCCTGACGGATACCCAGATCTGCTGAACTATCAGGCACAAAGCGCAGGCCGCTTTCGAACAGGCGCAGGCGCGTCTGCTGACGGTTCTGGTTGTACACCACCGCCGACAGCAGGCCGGTCCACAGCGACAGACGCATCGCCGACATCTCGACCGAGATCGGGCTTGGCAGGATCAGCGCCTCTTCGTTCGGGTGCAGCAGCGCCTGAACTTTAGGATCGACAAAGCTGTAGGTGATCGCTTCCTGGAAGCCGTGATCGACCAGCAGGGTTTTCACACGCTTCAGCGTCAGGTCGGCCTCGCGATGCTGGGTCATCACCAGATCGGCGCGCACCGGCACGTCAGGAATATTGTTGTAGCCGTAGACGCGGGCCACTTCTTCCACCAGATCTTCTTCGATTTCCATATCGAAACGCCAGCTCGGCGCCACCGCCTGCCAGTCATCGCCCTGCTCGGTCACTTCGCAGCCCAGACGGCGCAGAATATCGCTCACCTGTTCGCTCGGCACCACGTGGCCGATCAGGCGGTCCAGCTTCTCACGGCGCAGCGTGATGGTCGCGCGCTGCGGCAGTTCGCCTTCATGCGTCACATCAATCACCGGGCCGGCCTGACCGCCGCAGATATCCAGCAGCAGGCGGGTGGCGCGTTCCATCGCCTGGTACTGCATCGCCGGATCCACGCCGCGCTCGTAGCGGTGGGAAGCATCGGTATGCAAACCGTGACGACGCGCGCGACCGGTAATCGCCAGCGGGCTGAAGAATGCGCACTCCAGCAGCACGTCCTGCGTCTCTTCGTTCACGCCGGAATGTTCGCCGCCGAAGATACCGCCCATCGCCAGCGCCTGTTTGTCATCGGCGATCACCAGGGTATCGGCCTGCAGTTTGGCTTCGTTGCCATCCAGCAGCGTAATGGTTTCCCCTTCGTTCGCCATCCGCACGTTGATGCCGCCGTTGATGCGGTTCAGGTCGAAGGCGTGCATCGGCTGACCCAGCTCCATCAGCACGTAGTTGGTGATGTCCACCACTGCGTCAATGGAACGGATGCCGCAGCGACGCAGTTTTTCACGCAGCCACAGCGGGCTTGGCGCTTTGACGTTGATGCCTTTCACCACGCGGCCCAGGTAGCGCGGACACGCCTGTGGCGCACAAACGCGGATCGGCAGGGTATCGTCGATGGTGGCGGCAACCGGCGTCATATCCGGCACGTTCAGCGCCAGCTGGTTCAGAACGCCGACGTCGCGCGCCACGCCGATAATGCCCAGGCAGTCGGCACGGTTCGGCGTTACGCTGATTTCGATCGCGTTATCGTCCAGCTTCAGGTATTCGCGGATATTAGTGCCTACCGGCGCATCCGCCGGCAGTTCGATAATGCCGTCGTGATCGTCGGAAACGCCCAGTTCGGAGAAGGAGCACAGCATGCCTTCGGACGGTTCGCCGCGCAGCTTCGCCGCCTTGATTTTAAAATCGCCCGGCAGCACCGCGCCCACGGTCGCGACCGCCACTTTCAGGCCGGCACGGCAGTTCGGTGCGCCGCAAACGATGTCCAACAGACGCTCGCCGCCGACGTTAACCTTGGTGACGCGCAGTTTATCGGCATTAGGGTGCTGACCGCATTCGACCACCTCGCCCACCACCACGCCGGTAAACGCGCCGGCAACCGGTTCCACGCCGTCCACTTCCAGGCCGGCCATGGTGATTTGTTCGGATAATGCTTCGCTGCTGATGGCCGGGTTTACCCACTCGCGCAACCAGAGTTCACTGAATTTCATGTGATATTCCCGCCTTACTTAAACTGTTTGAGGAAACGCAGATCGTTTTCGAAGAATGCGCGCAGATCGGTCACGCCGTAGCGCAGCATCGTCAGACGCTCCATGCCCATGCCGAAGGCGAAGCCGGAATACACTTCAGGATCGATGCCCACGTTGCGCAATACGTTCGGGTGCACCATGCCGCAGCCCAGTACTTCCAGCCATTTGCCGTTTTTGCCCATCACGTCGACTTCGGCGGAAGGCTCGGTGAACGGGAAGTAAGACGGACGGAAACGCACCTGCAGATCTTCTTCAAAGAAGTTGTTCAGGAAGTCGTGCAGCGTGCCCTTCAGGTTGGTAAAGCTGATGTCTTTATCGACGATCAGGCCTTCCATCTGGTGGAACATCGGCGTATGGGTCTGATCGTAGTCGTTACGGTAGACACGGCCCGGCGCGATGATGCGGATCGGCGGCTGCTGGTTTTTCATGGTGCGGATCTGCACGCCGGAGGTCTGAGTGCGCAGCAGGCGCTTGGCGTCGAACCAGAAGGTGTCATGGTCAGCGCGCGCCGGGTGGTGGCCCGGGATATTCAGCGCATCGAAGTTGTGGTAATCATCTTCGATTTCCGGGCCGGTCGCCACGGAGAAGCCCAGCTCGCCGAAGAAGGTTTCAATGCGGTCAATGGTGCGGGTAACCGGGTGCAGGCCGCCGTTTTCCATGCGACGGCCCGGCAGGGAAACGTCGATGGTTTCTGCCGCCAGACGCTCGTTCAGCGCCGCGGTTTCCAGCGCGTTTTTACGTGCGTTAAGCGCTTCCTGAACCTGCTGTTTCGCCTGGTTGATCACCGCCCCTGCGGCCGGACGTTCTTCCGCCGGCAGTTCGCGCAGCGACTGCATCTGCAGGGTGAAATGGCCTTTTTTGCCTAAATATTCGACGCGTACCAAATCCAACGCGGCAACATCCTGGGCATCTTCTACGGCTGCCTTGGCATTGGCAACCAGCTCTGCGAGATGTGGCATTGCTTTCCTCTTCCTCTGGCCGGTGTGGCCCGCTAAATAATCGTTAAGGGATTACCGTTTAATAATACCTTGATAAATAAGTAGTTATCTATCTTTTCGTCCGCCTTTGGGGCAAAAAAATGCATTTCCCTTCGCCCCAAACAAAAAAAGCCTCCACAGGGGAGGCTTAGGCGCTACTTTCCGTTTCTTTTCTTACGCGCAAAGCCTCCTGAAGTCAGGCGCTAAAGTAAAAAAAGAAACGGAAAATAGCAGCGTGCATGCTTGCATTACCTTGTTGGTTGCGGTTTAACCACATTGATAAAACGGCGCTCAATAAAAGTCAACACCTGCCCGGCGGGCAAAGATTAAAAGAGGGAGCAAGCTCCCTCTTCCACTGATTTACGCCAGAGCTGCTTTCGCTTTTTCAACCAGTGCGCCGAAGGCCACTTTGTCGAATACTGCGATGTCAGCCAGGATCTTACGGTCAATTTCAATAGAGGCTTTTTTCAGGCCGTTAATGAACTTGCTGTAAGACAGACCGTTCTGACGAGCAGCTGCGTTGATACGTGCAATCCACAGCTGACGGAACTGACGCTTACGCTGACGACGGTCGCGGTAAGCATACTGACCTGCTTTGATTACTGCCTGGAAGGCAACACGATATACGCGCGAACGGGCACCGTAGTAGCCTTTCGCCTGCTTCATGATTTTCTTGTGACGTGCGCGTGCAATTACACCACGTTTTACGCGAGCCATATGCTCTCTCCTAAAGTCTTATTCTTGAATCAAAAAATGTGGCTTATGCGTACGGCAGGCACGCGGTAACCAGGACCAGATCGTTTTTAGACACCATGCCTTTCGGACGCAGGTGACGTTTACGCTTGGTTGCTTTTTTGGTCAGAATATGACGCAGGTTAGCATGTTTACGCTTAAAACCACCGCTGCCGGTTTTTTTGAAGCGCTTGGCTGCACCACGTACAGTTTTAATTTTTGGCATTTTAATTAAATCCACTTCGCATTGTTAAACAACGAATCAGTGAGGCGAATAAAACCCACACAACGCAAGCGCTGCGCGGGTTCGATTACTTGGAAGCCTTACTGTTTCTTCTTGGGTGCGAGCACCATGATCATCTGACGGCCTTCGATCTTCGTAGGGAAGGATTCGACCACTGCCAGATCCATATCTTCACACAGGTCTTTACGGACGCGGTTAAGCACTTCCATGCCGATCTGCTGGTGCGCCATTTCACGCCCGCGGAAACGCAGGGTGATTTTGGCTTTATCGCCGTCTTCCAGAAAGCGAATCAGGTTGCGTAGTTTGACCTGATAGTCGCCATCATCGGTACCAGGCCGGAATTTGATTTCCTTGACCTGAATAACTTTTTGCTTCTTCTTCTGCTCTTTCGTCGACTTGCTCTTCTCGTAGAGGAATTTGCCGTAATCCATGATTCGGCAAACCGGCGGTTCGGCATTAGGACTGATCTCGACTAGATCGACGCCAGCTTCCTCAGCCTTTTCAAGAGCTTCTCTCAGACTGACAATACCAATCTGCTCGCCATCCAAACCTGTCAAGCGAACCTCTTGGGCGCGAATCTCTCCGTTGATGCGATTAGGGCGCGCCGGTTGAACTCGTTTTCCGCCTTTAATACTTTATTCCTCCAGTTGATGAAGACTACGGCTGCGAATCTCGTGCAGCAGCTTGTCTACGACTTCACTTACGTCCAGGCTTCCCAGGTCTTTGCCACGGCGGGTACGAACGGCAACTTTGCCTGCTTCGACCTCTTTATCACCGCACACCAGCATATAGGGAACCCGACGTAAAGTATGTTCGCGAATTTTAAAGCCAATCTTCTCATTTCTCAAGTCCGCTTTAACACGAATGCCTGCATCTTGCAGTTTTTTGGTTAATTGCTGGACGTAATCAGACTGACCGTCGGTGATATTCATCACCACCACCTGCACAGGGGCGATCCAGGTTGGGTAGAACCCGGCGTACTCCTCGGTCAGAATACCGATGAAGCGCTCCATGGAGCCCAGAATTGCACGGTGAATCATTACCGGCACCACGCGTTCGTTGTTTTCGCCAACGTACGAAGCGCCTAAACGGCCCGGTAAGAAGAAATCGAGCTGCACGGTACCACATTGCCATGCACGATCCAAACAATCATGCAGAGTAAATTCAATTTTTGGTCCGTAGAATGCGCCCTCACCCGGCTGATATTCAAACGGAATGCCGTTTTCAGTCAGCGCGGCCGCCAGGTCATCTTCCGCTCGGGTCCACATTTCGTCGGTGCCGATGCGTTTCTCAGGGCGGGTGGATAATTTCACCGCAATCTTGTCGAAACCAAAGGTGCCGTACATATCGTAGACCATCTTGATGCAGTCGTTCACTTCGGCGCGCACCTGATCCTCGGTACAGAAGATGTGGGCGTCGTCCTGGGTGAAGCCGCGCACGCGCATCAGGCCGTGCAGCGAGCCGGACGGCTCATTGCGGTGGCAGCTGCCGAACTCGCCCATACGCAGCGGCAGGTCGCGGTAGGACTTCAGGCCCTGATTGAAGATCTGCACGTGGCCCGGGCAGTTCATCGGCTTGATGCAGTATTCACGGTTCTCCGAAGAGGTGGTGAACATTGCGTCCTTATAGTTATCCCAGTGGCCGGTTTTTTCCCACAGCACGCGGTCCATCATAAACGGACCTTTCACTTCCTGGTACTGGTACTCTTTGAGCTTCACGCGCACAAAGGCTTCCAGCTCGCGGAAAATCGTCCAGCCGTCGTTATGCCAGAACACCATGCCCGGCGCCTCTTCCTGCATGTGATACAGGTCGAGCTGCTTGCCGATTTTACGGTGGTCGCGCTTGGCCGCTTCTTCCAGACGCTTCAGGTAGGCGTTCAGCTGCTTTTTATCCGCCCAGGCGGTACCGTAGACGCGCTGCAGCATTTTATTCTTGCTGTCGCCGCGCCAGTAAGCGCCGGAGGTTTTCTGCAGTTTGAAGTGGTGGCAGAAACGCATGTTCGGCACGTGCGGACCGCGGCACATGTCGATGTATTCTTCGTGGTGATACAGGCCCGGATGGTCATCGCGGCTGATGTTCTCATCCAGAATCGCCACTTTGTAGCTTTCGCCGCGGGCGGCGAAGGTGTCGCGGGCTTCTTGCCAGCTGACCTTTTTCTTGATGACGTCATAATCCTTGTCGGCCAACTCATGCATCCGCTTTTCCAGCAGATCCAGGTCTTCCTGCGTCAGGGTATGGTCCAGATCAACGTCATAGTAGAAACCGTTGTCGATCACCGGGCCGATGGCCATTTTGGTGTCCGGCCACAGCTGTTTGATAGCATGACCCAGCAGGTGCGCGCAGGAGTGGCGCAGAATCTCCAGCCCCTCTTCGTCTTTGGCGGTAATAATCGCCAGTTGCGCATCGGACTCGATCAGATCGCAGGCATCGACCAGCTCGCCGTTCACACGGCCGGCAATACAGGCTTTCGCCAGGCCAGGGCCGATATCGCGGGCAACGTCCAGGGGGGATACGGCGTGGTCGTAATGACGCTGACTGCCGTCAGGAAGCGTAATAACAGGCATTAATAATTCCTTATCTACAGTGGTGACCCACACGACAGATCACATATAGAAAAACATTTTTGTTTAACATCGATGAGTTATTGGCGCTATTTAGCTTCACTCTGCCAAATATATACACGCACCGGCACAGAATTTGCGATGTGCCGCTGGTGTGACGCCATAACGCCGGACAGTGTATCACCTTGAGCGGGCGGACTTCTACCCGTGACTTCCCAGCCCCCGGATGAAAACGCAGCAATGCCCGGTCTCATACGCCGGGCATCATTAAGGGAAGTTAAAGCGTTCCCCTCTCACGGCGTTTAATCTCGCCCTGATAATCCCGATCTAAATAGCTTCTCCAATCGCCATCCGCATAACGGCTGCCATCCCAGCGCTTCACTCTTCTTTGACTCGGAGTATGACCCGCATCCACCAGGTAGGTTTCGCCGTTAATCAGGAGATATTCGCCCGGCACGGCCGCCGTGGCCAAAATTTCCGTATAGCCGTCGCCGCGGTAATTATATAAGGCGTATCCTTTCCAATCTGGGTGATATTGCAACATCAGGCTGCCGCGCGCGAAGTTGATTTCTCCCGCCCCGTTTAAGTCAGAAAAATGCCCGCGATCGCAGGTACCTATCGAGAAACGGTTAGGGAAGTTCCCCGGGCTGCCCAGCGGCGACATCAATGCCGGAAAGCCGTTTTTCTGTCCGCCCATAATGAACTGCCGGGCAACCAGGCTTCTGAGGGCCGCAACTGGATAGTCCGTCGTTGCATCCAGCTGGACAATAAATCGCTCAATATCAGCATGGGTGTTCTCACCAATGAATACCCGCGTTGCCATGCCGTTGAGCCTGATCGCGCTCTGCAGGCTGGTGAAATAGTTGCTCTGAATCAAACAGTTGCCAGAACTATTAATCACCCTCAGACCGTAGGCCGTGTTACTGGCCGTACCTGCAATTCTGTTGCCGGTAATCACGTTATTAAATGAACCGGAATTGATTCGGTTGCTGACAATGCCAATCCCCGCAACCTCAGCGATGTCATTCGCGTTGATAACGGCACCCGAGCAGGATTCGATAAAAATACCGTTCTTGTTATTTCTTAATATATTGCCGGTAATATTCATCTGGCGGGCGGTACCGGAAGCGCTTTCCGGCGTATTACCTTCAATATCAATGCCATTATCCCCCGTATTCATCACGTAGTTCCCCGAGATGATAATCCCGTCAGGGCGCTCTGCCTGAATACCGATATAGGCGACATCCTGTACATAGCACGCGGTAACCATGCTCTCCTGACAACCATATGCTGAGATTGAGCTGCCGCTTCTACGTAAATAAATACCGCCGGCCCTACCGACGTTATTGTTATGAACCCGGACCTGATGAATGCGGACTCGTCGGGAATCGACGATATTGATCGCCACCATACTTAACGCGCTGACATGGGAGGCATTACCGTCAATGGTGATCCCTTCAATGCTGATATCGGTGCAAGCACCGCTCCAGTTGGTCACGATCGCGCCCGGGACGGTACCTGCCGTACCGGGCATCAATTTAATCGTCCCGCTGCCGCACAGCGTCACGCCCGAGCGCATATTCAGGCAGCCAAAACCAGCCGAGACCTCGCCGGCAATCGTGGTTGAGGCCGGGTTTTTCGATACGATATACGTTCTCGCTCCCAGCGTCACGAGACAGGGCGTCCCGTGCAACAAATAAGATTGATGTGCCGCATCAATCGCCGCTTGAATCGCTGTACGGTCGTCGGCCACACCGTCACCGGCGGCGCCGAACATTTCTGGGGTATAATTTCCCTCGCCCGCAACGGCATACCGTTCCTGGTTTCCCGTCTGAACATGTTCCATATTGACTCTCCTCGTCGATATTGCTCTGTATAAACGTCATGACTACGCTTGCCCGGCCAACGCGCCTGGAAGCCTCAGAGCATTTAAGAGGAAATACAGCAGAAAACCGAGCCAATCCGGTATGTTGTGACCCCACACAACAACGGCTATCGCGTCATTAACGCCCCCACCACAACAGTCCGCCCAGCATCGCCAGGAAAATCAGCAGGGAAATTAACAACCGCCGCCACAGCGGTCCTTTCAGGCAGGAAAATACCAGTTCGGTAATATCACAGAGGAACGTCAGCAACGTGCCGACAATATTAATGATGACGTTGGCAATTATTTCAGTCATTTTCTGGCTT
Source organism: Serratia sp. JUb9 (assembly GCF_014298095.1). Taxonomy (NCBI): domain Bacteria; kingdom Pseudomonadati; phylum Pseudomonadota; class Gammaproteobacteria; order Enterobacterales; family Yersiniaceae; genus Serratia; species Serratia sp. JUb9. The sequence continues at coordinate 2,910,850 of NZ_CP060416.1, forward strand.
ATCGATTCGTGCCGGCAAAGACCGCCGGCCATGGCGCAACGGGAAAGCGCGGTGCCCTCCCGTTTTTCCGGTCAGGTTACTTGCCGCCCGGCGCCTGAGCGCCAAGTACGCCCTTGCCTTCAGGCACTTCGGTAAAGTTCTTCAGGATGTCGCTATAGGTCTGCGCCGGATCCAGCGTTTTGAACTGCGCCGGGTAAATAAATTTCGCCAGATACTCCAGCCCGACAATATTGTACGGATGGTTATAGAAGTTATGGTAGATACCGTAGAAGCGCCCCTGTTTAACCGCGTCAATCTGGGCAAAGCCCGGGCGCTGCTTCATCCGGGTAAAGGCGTCGTCCACCTGCTTTTGCGTGACACCGTAACCAAACGGCACTGCGGCGTTGGTTTTTGTCGCCCACTGCGAGCCGGACACGATATACACCTGCGGCTTCATGCTGATGACTTTCTCCAGCGAAACGTCGCCGGTGGCGCCGGGCAGCAGCTCAGAGCCGATATTACGCGCGCCGACCGCTTCCACCAGCCCGCCCCAGCCGACATGCGCATGGGTAAAGCAGCAGGACTCCAGGCCGTTCAGCCCGGCTTTCGCTTCGATAAACACCAGCGGCTTGGGTTCGATGGCCTTAGTTTTCGCTACGATATTCTGATAGTGCTGCTGATAGAAGTCGGTGTACTGCTTGGCTTCAGGTTCACGATCCAGCGCCTCGCCCAGTAAGGTCACGCTTTTCGGCGTATTCTCCACCGGTTTCAGCATGGTATCGATAAACAGCACCGGCACCCCCAGCGCTTTCAGCTGCTTGAGCACGCCGGTCTGTTCCAGCGAGGGTTTCGAACGCAGCTGGGCGATCATCAGGTCAGGCTGTTTGGCGATCACGCTTTCCAGATTGACCTCGCCATGGTCGCTAAAGCCCATATCGAGGATGTTATTGGCCGCCGGCCATTTGCTTTTCAGGATGTCCCAGGTTGCCCCGTCGCTCTTTTTCAGCAGGTTATTCCAGGCTACCAGCCGGCTGAACGGATCGGCGCGGTCCAGCAGCGCCAGCGTCAGAATATCACGGCCGTCCTGCACCACGACGCGCTTCGGCTCCTGCTTCAGCGTCACACGCTGGCCGGAGGTGTCGGTTAAGGTTAACGGATATTGGGTCGCCAGGGCCTGGGCGGAGAAAACGCTGGCGCAGGCTAACACCAGCGGAATAATTCGACGGGACACACGCTGCTCCTTAGTAAAATATCAACCAGGAAAGCATAATGAGAATTACTTTTATTATCAAAAATCAACGGCGTTTTTCAGCGGCTGAATTGCAAACAGGTGTTAACAACCATCAAAAGAAACCGGCGCATCCTGCGATGCGCCGGCGGTATTACATCAGGCCGTAAATCAGCGCCGACAGGGCAATCAATCCCATCACCAAGACGAAGATATTGCTCAGGGCGCGGTACTTATGCATCGACGGCACCGCACGCACCGCATACATCGGCAGGATAAACAGGATGACTGCGATCAGCGGGCCGCTGATGGTTTCGATAATATGCAGCGCGCTCGGGTTCCACACCGTCGCCGCCCAGGTGAGCAGGAACAGCACCACCGCCGAAATACGGTGCGTGGCACGTGAGCTCAGCGGCTTACCCAGCGCCCGGGTGACGCCGTCAATCAGGCTGGTCGCCCCTTCAGTAACGCCCAGCGAGGTGCCGAGGTAGGATTTCGCCATCGCCAGCATCGCCATGATCGGTCCCAGGTAGGCGATCAGCGGGTTGGAAAACTTGTTCGCCAGCGTGGTCAGCACGGTAATGTTCTGCGCTTTGGCCTGCTCCATATCCTGGTAAGACAGGCTCAACACGCAGCTGAAGACAAAGAACAGCACGGTGACGCAGATCAGCACATAGCTATAGCGCATAATGCGCGCGCAGCGGCGCTCCGCCTTATCGCCGTACAGGCTTTTCTGCGTCGAGGCGAAGGAAGAGATGATCGGCGCATGGCTGAAGGAGAACACCATTACCGGCACCGCCAGCCACAGCGAATGCCACAGCGACGGGCTATCAAACTGCGTGCTCATTAGCCCCTGGGTGAAATGCGCAGTATTCCAGCTCGGGATCAGATACAGCGAAATCCCCATCAGGAACACCAGCAGCGGGAAGACCAGCATCCCCATGGCGGCGACAATGCCGTCTTTACCGCGCAGCAGCACCAGGTTCAGCACCACCACTACCGCCAGGCTCAGCCACAGGCGCGGCGGCGGCGTGACGTGGAACTGGTGGATCAGGAAGCTGTTCAGCGCATTGGTGATCGAAATGCTGTACACCAGCACGATCGGGAAAAACGCCAGCAGATAGAGCACCATGATAATTTTACCGGCCAGCACGCCAAAGTGCTCCACCACCACATCATGGATATTGCCGTCGCGGCTGGAGCCGGACAACACAAACCGGCTCAGGGCGCGGTGCGGCAGATAGGTCAGCGGAAACGCGAACAGCGCCATCAGCAACAAAACCAGCGGGCCGTTCAGGCCGGCGTTAATCGGCAGAAACAGCGTGCCGGCGCCGACCGCCGTGGCATATAAACCGAACATCCATACGGTGTCCGTTTTGTTCCAACGCGACGATGGCGGGACCGCCAGAGCGCCGGAATCCGGAGAAATAGTACTCATGAGACAGCTTACCTTAATCTGTAACGACAACGATTGCGCTCAACGGAACTTCCTTCTCCGTGATATTTTATTTTATAATTCAATGATTTAATCAATGAAATCATATTATTGCCTGTTGAAAGGACGGCAAAGGATAATTAAAAATGCAGGATGGGTCTATGTTTATGCGGTTAACTGCGCGCTTCGTGAACGATTAATCCATAGTTCCCGTACGGGTTCAGCATAATCATGCACGGTTTACGCGAAAAACAGGGAAAGTATCAGGGAGAACCGGGCGAAGGCTGAGACTGCTGATTTTTACGCCGGCGGTAACCCATTAGAACATCAGGAGAAAGAGCCGCGGTTTACTCACTGACGCGCGCGGCGCATCATCGGGTGGGCATATCCTTGACACGACGGCGCAGCGTCATACGCTCGCGTCGTCGTATGCAGGTAAGCATTAAGAGAATTTCAAATCTGCCAGGTGACTATACGCAGTCTTGCTCACAGTCAGCGAGTCCCCGCGCACGAACCTGAACTCGATAAAACGTACGCTGTCGCCGGTAATCTTCACGCTCTGGTAATCATTACCGACAAAGGCGCGCATCAAGGTATCCATCTCCGCTTTTTCGGCGGGGGTATAGATATCGTTATCCTGCATCACCTTATCTTCAAAACTCTGCGCATTGGCGCTATTGTCACGCGCATAGGCGATTTTTTTGCGCCGGATTTCCTTGTTGAACTCAAGCAGCGAGTTGTGCGTGGTGTTGTACATCTCCGCCAGGCTCTTCAGATAGCCCGCAATCTGGTTAACGGACTGGATCTTCTTGGTGACGAAGTGCGTCACCCAACCGGTGGCGCCTCCGGTGCCGGCCGTGAGCAAACTGCGGCCTAAAATACTGCCGGCGCCCCCCGCCCCCAGGCTAAACAGCATCGCGCCTGCAGCCACCAGCGTCGCGCCGCCGCCGGCTACCTTGCTGACGTTATCCAGATACTGGGCCTTGATCCCCCAGCTTGGCGGCATCATCGGCAACGAAATGCGGTTGTCGATATGTGAAATCGTGCCGCCCGGCCGGGTGCCGCCGCGCTCCCTGTCAGTGTTCTGCAGTTTATTAATCTTATCGCGGTAGTCATTCAAGGTGAAGGCGATCTGGCTTTCCGACACTTTGGTCAGTTTGGAAACCTGATCCGGCGTCATCGAACCGACGATTATCTGCGCTTCCCTCATGACCTCCGGGGTGAGGAAATTTGCATCTACGTTAAGTTCACCTGTAGGACTGACCGTTAACCCTGCTATTTCATGCGCTTTGAGAAATGCCATAACGACTCCGTTAAGCTGTCACAATCGACAGCCGGTTAATCAAACTTCTTTATTCTGTTTGATATCCCAGCCGGCAATGGAAGAAGGCCCTTTACCGCCGTCGGCGGTTTGCTCACTGTACTCCAGCGAAACCTTGCCCGCCTGGAACGAATACGCCATGCCCAGCGTGGCGCCGTAAGACTGGCCGATAAACTCGGTGGCGGTAAGCAGCACTTCTTCCAGCGTGATCTTGGTGTATTCGATTTCCTGGCCGCCTGATTTGCAGATGGATAATTGCAGTTTGGGAAGGTGTTTGCCGGTAGAACAGTATTTCAGCAGTGCGGGAGTGGATTTATCGATCAGCGCCTGGATGGTCAGGTCTTGGTAGTTGACTTTGCCGCTGCCTCCGCCGCCGCCTACGGCGACATTGCCCGGCTGCTTCGCGCCCCAGTTGAAGGAGACAACATCAATCCATTTGAGATGTTTGGCGTTTTTCGACTCGCCTTCAATACCTTCAACCTTTAAAAACATATCTATCGCCATAACATTTTCCACCAAAATAATGACAATTTTTTAATATATTAGCCTCATAATCGATATGCAACCCGGCAATTGGTCAAAATTTGACACGGGTATTCCCCGTGGCAATAGCGCGGGTGATTATCGGATTAACCTCAGCGGACAACGCCATAAAAAAGGCCCCTTACGGGGCCTGAACATTTATCGGTAAGCAATCGCCGTTACTTATGCGCGTCCGGATGATCCGGCACCGCAGCGCTGCCCATCTCTTTCTCATCGCGGATCATTGAGCGGTCCTTACGCACCGCGGCAACGTCTGCAGCGCTGACCGCGCCGGCCTTGTTGCCCCAGCTGGTGCGGATAAAGTTCACCACGTCCGCCACCTGCTGGTCGTTCAGACGCCAGCCGAACGGCGGCATGGTGATGTTGGACACCGCGCCCTTCACCGCCGGCGTGGTGTTGCCGGTCAGCACGATATGGATCAGCGAGGTCGCGTCCTCAGTCTGCACCACCGGGTTGCCTTTCAGCGCCGGGAAGGCGCGCTTATAGCCCACGCCGTCGGTGCGGTGGCAGGCCGCGCAGTTATCCACATACAGCGCCGCTCCCGGCTTGCTGTCGTCGCCGCGCCACAGATCTTTGGCGACGCTGTCTTCCACCGGCGCAGCCTGCTGCTTACCGCCTTTCGGCGGCAGCGTTTTCAGGTAGCGGGCGATGGCAGTCAGGTCTTCGTCGCTGAGGTACTGCAGGCTGTGTTCAACCACATCGCTCATGCCGCCGAACACGATGGCCTTGTCGTTACGGCCGGTTTTCAGGAACTCGGTCAGCTCGGCTTCGCTCCAGCTGCCCAGGCCGTCCCTGTTCTCACCGCGCAGGCTGGAAGCCACCCAGCCGTCAATCGGCGCATTGCTGCCGGACAGGTAGTCGTCGCCCTCTTTCTCGTTCAGCGCCTTTTCCTGCATGGTAATGCTGCGCGGCGTGTGGCAGGCGCCGCAGTGGCCCAGCCCCTCAACCAGATAACGACCGCGCTCCACCACCGGATCGGCTTTCGTATCTTCGACAAAATCGGCCGGCGACGGCGCAAACATGCCGCGCCAGATGCTCAGCGGCCAGCGCATCGACAGCGGCCACGGAATGTCGGAATCCTTATTGGCCGCTTCCACCGGCTGCACGCCGTGCATAAAGTAGGCGTACATGGCGCGCATATCGTCTTCTTTGATCACCGCAAACGACGGGAACGGCATCGCCGGATACAGCGTACTGCCGTTTTTAGCGACGCCCTTGCGTACCGCGTTGTCGAAATCTTCGAAGCTGTAATCACCGATGCCGGTTTTCTTGTCCGGCGTAATGTTGGTGGAGTAAATGGTGCCGATCGGCGTCTCCATCGCCAGTCCGCCGGCAAACTCTTTGCCGCTCTTGCCGTTGGTGTGGCAGGCTACGCAGTCACCGGCGCGCGCCAGATACTCACCCCGCTTGATCAGCTCGCTGCTGACCGTGGCGTCCTGCGCGAACGCAGAGAAACTCAGAGCACTGGCGACCAGTGCGGGAATAATTGCTTTCATCATCAGCCGTCCTTATGCCTGCACCAGTGGGCCCGGGTTCTTCAGATACTGTTCGCGAATCGCGCGCGCAGACCAGTACGCCAGCGCCGCAACGGTGCCGGTCGGGTTGTAGCCCAGCCCCTGAGGGAAGGCCGACGCGCCGATAGAGAACACATTGTGTACATCCCAGCTTTGCAGGTAACGGTTAACCGCGCTGGTCTTCGGATCTTCCCCCATCACCGCGCCGCCGTTCATATGGGTGGTCTGGTAACTGGTGGTATCGAAGTGACTGTCGGCATTTTTCGGGCTGCCGATGATATGTTTCGGGTTCATCGCCTTGGCAATCGGTTCCATCTTGTTGAACATGAACTGCGCCATCTTGATGTCATTTTCCTGCCAGTCGAAGGTCATGCGCAGCAACGGCTGACCGAACACGTTTTTGTAGTTCGGATCCAGATCCAGATAGTTGTTGCGGTAAGACTGGTGAGCACCGTGAGCATCCATCGATACGTGGTGGGTGTAAGAGTCCGCCACCGCCGCTTTCCACTCGCTGCCCCAGTTTGGCGTGCCGGCAGGCGTAGGGACGCCGGAGATCGGCTTGGTGCCCGCCTGGTTGACCCAGAACGGCGAGCCGCCGACAAAGCCTTCTTTCGCATGGTCGAAGTTGTCGGCGTTGAAGTCATCCACCCCGACGCCGTTGCCGCCCGCGCCGATAAACGGGTTGGTGTGCACATTCTTGTCGAAGAACGCCTTGATGGTGGTCATGTTCTGATAGGCGAAGTTACGCCCCACCACGCCTTCGCCGGTCACCGGATCGTACGGCTTGCCGATGCCGGACAACAGCATCAGATGCACGTTGTGGAACTGGAAGGCGCCCAGGATCACCAGATCGGCCGGCTGTTCCACTTCACGCCCCTGAGCGTCGACATAGGTCACGCCGGTGGCGCGCGATTTATCGTCGGTCAGATTCACTTTCAGCACGTTGGCGTTGGTGCGCAGTTCAAAGCGTTTTTCCATCCGCAACGCCGGCAGGATATTCACGTTCGGCGAGGCTTTGGAGTACATATAGCAGGCGTAGCCGCTGCAGAAACCGCAGAAGTTGCATGGCCCCATCTGCGCGCCGTACGGGTTGGTATAGGAATCCGAGGTATTGGCGGACGGCAGGTTGTACGGGTGATACCCCACCTCGCGCGCGGCCTTTTCAAACAGCTGCGCGGAATAGGTGTTTTTCTGCGCCGGCAGCGGGAAGTCGTCGGAGCGATCCGGCGCAAAGCGGTTACCGCCCTTGCCTTCGCCGACCACTTTACCCTTGATTGACCAGGCGGTGCCGGAGGTGCCGAACACTTTCTCCGCCTTATCGAAGTACGGCTCCAGTTCGTCGTAGGTCACGCCGAAATCCTGGATGGTCATATCCTTAGGAATAAAGTTTTTGCCATAGCGTTCTTCATAGTGGCTGCGCATGCGCAGTTCGATCGGATCGATGCGGAAATGCACGCCCGACCAGTGCAGGCCGGCGCCGCCGACGCCGGTGCCCGGCAGGAACGCCGCCAGCTGGCGGTAAGGCACCGCGGTCTGGCTGCTGTTGTGGCGAATGGTGACCGTACTTTTCGACAGATCCTGGAACAGCTTACGGCGAATATTGTAGGTCAGTTCGTCGATCACCTGCGGGTAAGAGCCGTCCGGATAGGTATCGCGCATCGGGCCGCGCTCCAGCGCCACCACATTCAACCCGGCTTCGGTCAGCTCTTTCGCCATAATGGCGCCGACCCAGCCAAACCCGACAATTACCACGTCCTTTTTCTTCATTAGCGTTGCCATTGTTATCCCCTTTCCCCACGAATTGATACCGGCGGGAAGGGATAGCGTTCCCCTCGCTCAACCCAGTCCATAAAGTCGGCGCGAGCGCCCGGAAAATTAATCAGCTTCCAGCCGACCATGTCTTTATTACCGCCATGGATCGGATCGCTGAAGAAACCTTCACGGGTGTTTTGCAGCAGGTAAGAGAAAAACAGTTTGGACGGCAGCTGCTCGAACGCCGCTTTACCGGCCTCCATTTCTTGCAGCAGCGCATCTTTCTGCGCATCCGTCAGCTCGGCAAACACTTTACCGTGCTGTTTTTTACTGTAGGCGTCCGCCTCGGCGATGCCCAGGTTATAAATCTGCTTCGGCACCAGCGGCAGCTGGTAGCCCATCTCTTTCGGCACGTCAGGGTTGAATGGCCCCTGCATATACCAGATGGAGCCGGTAGCGTACGGCGTATTCATCTGACGATCGATAAACTCCGGCACGCCGGCTTCCAGCGCGCCCGGACCGCGATCGTCGGCCGGAATCAAACGCGCCACAGCGGCGTTGATAAAGGCCCACTCTTCAGGCGTGAAGAAGGTCGGTTGGTAGTCATTGTTTTTTGGTGCGTCATCAGCGGCAACGGCCGGTACGGGAGCCGTCAGCGCGCCAACGCTGCTGCCACCGATCACCGCTGCAGGAATCAAGGTCACCGATTTCAATAAGAAATCGCGCCGAGAATTGTTAGTTTTATTGTCCGACATATCACATTCCATCCAAATATAATCACAACTATTTAACCTCAACCGTGCGGTTGATGCGGGTTTTAAAAATATTTTGTAACCTTTTTGTCTATTTATTGAAGGTCATAAAGTAAACTTTAGCAAAAATGTTACCGGTAACTTATTGAATGAGCGCAAAGAATTGCCTTATTGAACCGCATGAACTTTTCGTGCGGTTTTTTCATGATTCTCGGCAGGAATGATTAGAAATGGGAGCTTGGTCGCTTTTTTTAGCTACTAAAGGGAGAAAAACCGGTCACTTTGCAACCGGTTTGTAACATTTGACGCAGACTATTCCATCGCCTGATAGGCGGTGGTCACTTTCCACAGGTAACGCGGTGCCTGCGGCGCCGGATGTTTCTTTTGAATATGTTGGTAAAACTCGTCCGGAGTCAGCTGATTAATGCGGTTGACCGCCACACGCCGGTCCGAGGAAAACGTACGCAGCATGGCGCCCGCGCCGTTGGCGTAAGAGACGATGGTGGCGTACTGCCGGGTTTTCGGATCGTTGATCCCGGCCAACTGTGCCTGCAGGATATTGATATAGGCCGCGCCCAGATCGATATTCACCGCCGGATCTTTCAGCTCCCGCGAACTCGGCTGCCCGCGTCGCCCTTTCATCCGATAGGCGTCACGCCCGGCAGTCGACGCCTTAAGCTGCATCAGCCCTACCGCATTCGACTTGCTCACCGCCAGGGGATTAAAACCGGATTCCACCTGAATAATGGCTTTAATCAGGTTTTCATCAACGCCGTAATTGCTGGCGGCCTGGCGAATATAATCGCTGTACGCCACCGGCGTGCCGGTGTGGTTGCTCGCAGTCTGCTGCTGCGACGGCGGCTGCAGCCAGCCCCCGGAAGAAGTGCCGCCAACGCCCGTTGTGCTGTTGGTGGTCTGCGGGTCTTTCGCACAGCCCGCTAAAAGCGTAATTGCCATCAGGCAACCAATCTTGGTTCTCACGGAATCCTATACTCCTTTCAATGAGTTGCGTCGCATAAACAACGGGTAAGGACGCCTGCATCACTTTTTTGGTCTATTCTCAAGCTATCCATATACCAAGAGGTGATTTATGAGTCAATCGGCAACCACGTGTTTTGTGGTGACTTTTCACTATCAGGAAGCCGGATTAACCGATTTGGCGAAGCTGACCGGCCAGCTGACCCGGGAAGGTTTCACCACCACGGTGGTGGATGAAAACGGCGTTTCTCACGAGCTGGGCAGCAACAGCTATGCGATTATTACCGCGTTGAATCAACAGGATATCGAAAAACTGGCACAGGGGCTGGGGCAGGTTGCGTTGGGAAAAACGCCGCAGGTTAGATTGCTCGTCTGGGATGAATATGTCAGACAGTTACATGAGGATACATAAAACCACCGCCGTTAATCCGATGAAAATAATCTGCCATCAGCGACACATGATGCTTGACCTGCGCCCAACTGATATTGATAATCATTTTCATTTAACTCACAGGGAGTCACCATGTCGCTGAAATATCACGTATCCCCCTTCTTGCGCCGGTTCGCCCGCGCCGCTACGCCGTTAACTCTGAGCGCCCTGCTGTGCGCCAGCGTCCTGCTCAGCCCCGCCGCGCTGGCGGAGAAAAAACTGCGCGTGGTGACCACCTTTACCATTATTCAGGATATCGCGCAAAACGTGGCGGGCGACGCCGCCGTGGTGGAGTCAATCACCAAACCCGGCGCGGAGATCCACGACTATCAGCCCACCCCGCGCGATATCGTCAAGGCGCAACACGCCGATTTAATCCTATGGAACGGTATGAACCTGGAGCGCTGGTTCCAGCGCTTCTTTGAAAATATCAAGCAGGTGCCCGCTGCCGTCGTCACCGAGGGCATCACCCCGCTGCCGATTCGTGAAGGACCATACAACGGTAACCCCAACCCGCACGCCTGGATGTCCCCCACCAACGCGCTGGTGTATATCGAAAACATCCGCAAGGCGCTGGTGAAATACGACCCGGCCAATGCGGAGACTTACAACCGCAATGCCAAAGCCTACTGTGAGAAGATCGCCGCGCTCGATGCGCCGCTGCGTGAACGCCTGGCGCGCATTCCCGCCGCCCAGCGCTGGCTGGTTACCAGTGAAGGCGCCTTCAGCTATCTGGCGAAAGATTATCAGCTGAAAGAGATCTATCTGTGGCCAATCAACGCCGATGAACAGGGCACGCCGCAGCAGGTGCGCCGGGTGATCGACGCGGTGCGCAGCCACCAGATCCCGGTGGTGTTCAGCGAAAGCACCATTTCCGATAAACCGGCCAAACAGGTCGCCAAAGAGACCGGCGCGCAGTATGGCGGCGTGCTGTATGTCGATTCACTCTCAGCAAGCAACGGGCCTGTGCCTACCTATATCGACCTGCTGAACGTCACCGTGCAAACCATCGCCAAAGGATTTAATCAATGAGCGCAGAGGCATTTATCCGACCAGCGCTGCGCGTCGACGATGTCACCGTGACCTATAACAACGGCCACACCGCCATTTACGACGCCAGCTTTACCCTCGACGGCGGCGCCATCTGCGCGCTGGTCGGCGTCAACGGCAGCGGCAAGTCGACGCTGTTTAAAACCATTATGGGGCTGGTGCGCCCCACCCGCGGCCAGGTATCGCTGAGCGACCAGCCGATCGCCGCAGCGCTGAAGAAAAACCTGATCGCCTATGTGCCGCAGACCGAAGACGTGGACTGGAACTTTCCGGTATTGGTCGAGGACGTAGTGATGATGGGGCGCTACGGCAAAATGAACTTCCTGCGTATCCCTACGCGGGAAGACCGGGAACGGGTTGCCAGCGCGCTGGAGCGCGTGGGGCTGACCGCCCTGCGCCACCGCCAGATCGGCGAACTGTCCGGCGGCCAGAAAAAACGGGTGTTTCTGGCGCGCGCGCTGGCGCAACAAGGCACGGTGCTGCTGCTGGACGAACCCTTTACCGGCGTCGACGTGAAAACCGAGAACGCCATTATCGACCTGCTGCGGGCGCTGCGTGACGAAGGGCACCTGATCCTGGTATCCACCCATAACCTCGGCAGCGTGCCCGAGTTCTGCGACCGGGTGATCCTGATCAACCGCACCGTACTGGCCGCCGGGCCGACGGCAACCACCTTCACCCAGAGCAATCTGGAACAGGCCTTTGGCGGCGTACTGCGCCATATCAACCTCTCCGGCCCCGACCTGCACGACGACAACGATCCGCGCACCCTGACGGTACTGACCGACGACGAACGTCCGGCGGTGTTCTACGGCCACAGCAAAAGCGATCCGCCGGCCAAAAGCCAGCCGAAAGGGAAAGAGGAGCAACAGTCCTGATGTTGGAAATCCTGCTGCAACCTTTTAACTACAACTACATGGTGAAAGCCATCTGGGTCAGCGCTATCGTCGGCACCGCCTGCGCCTTCCTGTCCGCCTATCTGATGCTGAAAGGCTGGTCGCTGATGGGGGATGCGCTGTCGCACTCGGTGGTGCCCGGCGTTGCCGGCGCCTACGCGCTGGGGCTGCCCTACGCTGCCGGCGCCTTCTTCACCGGCATGCTGGCGGCGCTGGCAATGACGCTGGTGCGCCATATCACCCGCCTGCGCGAAGACGCAATTATCGGCTTTATCTTCTCCACCTTTTTCGCCGCCGGCCTGCTGATCGTTTCTCTCAACCCAACCTCGGTCAACGTCCAGTCGATTATCTTCGGCAATATTCTCGGCATCGCCGATGAAGACGTGCTGCAGGTGGAAATTATCATCGGCGTATCGCTGCTGATCCTCTGTCTGCTGTGGAAAGATTTGCTGGCGGTGTTCTTCGACGAAAACCACGCCGTGTCCATCGGTCTGTCGCCGCTGCGGTTGAAAATTCTGTTTTTCACCCTGCTCAGCGCCTGCACCGTCGCGGCGCTGCAAACCGTCGGGGCGATACTGGTGATCGCCATGGTGATCACCCCCGGCGCCACCGCCTATCTGCTGACCGACCGCTTCAGCCGTCTGATCGTCATCGCCCTGTGCATCGGCGCGCTGACCAGCGCCGGCGGCGCCTACCTGAGCTTCTTCCTCGACGGCGCTACCGGCGGCGTGATCGTCACGCTGCAAACCCTGGTGTTTTTATTGGCGTTCGTGCTGGCGCCCAAACATGGCCTGCTGGCGTCCAGACGCCGGGTCGCGCATGTCGACAACCATCAGGAGGAGGAGCCGTGATGGAAATACTCTATCAGTGGCTGAGCGAACCGTTCGCCTACCCGTTTATGCAACGGGCGATTATCGCCGCCATCGTCACCGGCGTCGTCTGCGCGGTGCTCTCCTGCTACCTGGTGCTCAAAGGCTGGTCGCTGATGGGCGACGCTATTTCACACGCGGTGCTGCCCGGCATTGTGCTGGCGTTCGTCACCGGTATTCCGCTGGCCATCGGCGCCTTTCTGTCCGGGATTTTCTGTGCGCTGGCTACCGGCTATCTGAAAGAGCACAGCCGGGTCAAAGAAGACACCGTAATGGGCATCGTGTTTTCCGGCATGTTCGCCTTCGGCCTGGTGCTGTTTTCACGGGTGGATACCGACCAGCACCTCAGTCATATTCTGTTCGGCAATATGCTCGGCATTACCGACGGCGAGCTGCGGCAAACGCTGTGGATTGCCGGCATCACGCTGGCGGTGGTGTTGCTGAAACGCAAAGACTTTATGCTGTACTGCTTCGATCCCAGCCACGCGCGCGCCATCGGCCTGCCGGTCAAACTGCTGCACTATGGCCTGCTGTGCCTGCTGGCGCTGACCATCGTCGCCGCGCTGCAGGCGGTGGGGGTGATATTGGTGATCGCCATGCTGATTGCGCCGGGCATTATCGCCTTCCTGCTGTGCCGCAGTTTTGATCGCATGCTGTTGGTCGCCATCGTGGCGTCGGTCTTCTCCTGCGTACTCGGCACGCTGATCAGTTTTCAGATAGACGGCGCTACCGGCCCCTGCATCGTGCTGGTACAGGCGGTGTTGTTTGTGCTGGCGCTGCTGTACAGCCGCTGGCGTACGTTACGCCGTCACGCCTCCGCTACGTTGGAATCACCGCGCGCCGCGGAATAATGGTCTAATAAAAATGGTGATAACTGGCCCTTTCCCTGGGCCGGTTAAACCGCAAAATGGCGCTGTTCAGGTTTTGTTAACGTCGTGGAGCGCCATTGTATGAACAGCCAGACCAAACCGTTATCTGCCGCCGTCCCGCCTTCCGGCTGGGTTAACGGCTTTATCGGCATGCTGATTTTCAGCGGTTCGCTGCCCGCCACCCGGCTGGCGGTCTCCGCCTTTGATCCCCTGTTTCTCACCGCCATCCGCGCCGGCATTGCCGGCTGTCTGGCGCTCTGCGCCCTGCTGCTGACCAGGCAACAGCGCCCCGCACGCGCCGACCTGATCCCGCTGCTGTGGGTCGCCGTTGGCGTGGTCGCGGGGTTCCCCCTGCTCACCGCCCTGGCGCTGCAGCATATGACGTCGGCGCACTCGCTGGTTTATATCGGCCTGCTGCCGCTGATGACCGCCTGCTTTGCCGTCTGGCGCGGCAGAGAACGCCCGAATATAAAATTTTGGGCCTTTTCCGTCGCCGGCGCCGCGCTGGTGGCGGCGTTTGCCCTGACCCACAGCAACGCAGGCTCCGGGTTCGGCGACCTGATGATGCTGGGGGCGGTCGCTCTGTGCGGACTGGGCTATGCCGAAGGCGCGGTGCTGTCGCGCCGCCTCGGCGGCTGGCAAACCATCTCATGGGCGTTGACGCTGGCGCTGCCGGCCACCATCCTGCTGACGCTGCTTTACGCTCCGGCCTCCTGGCCAAAAGCCGGCGCAGACGCCTGGCTGTCACTGGCCTATGTGTCTTTGTTCAGTATGTGGATCGGTTTTATTTTCTGGTATCGCGGGCTGGCGCAGGGCGGCATCGCCGCCGTCGGTCAGTTGCAACTGTTGCAGCCCTTTTTCGGCCTGCTGCTGGCGGCGCTGCTGCTGCATGAACAGGTACAACCGGCGATGATTGCCGTAATGGCCGGGGTGCTGCTGTGCGTCGTGGGCGCCAAACGCTTCGCCCGCTAGCGCCGCACACTCATCCGCACCGGCTGGCCGTCAGCAACAGGCTATTCAGCGTGATGACCGCTTGCTCCACCTGCCGGTCGCTGTAGCCGCCCAGGCCGAGAATCAACCCGGTACGTCCGCGGCCGGCGGCATACATCGACGACAGCGCCCGTACCGACACGCCGGCCTCCTGCGCCAACCGTTCGACATGCCGATCGTCCAGCCCGCGCCGCAGCCACAGCACCATATGCATGCCCTGATCGCAGGGCTGCAGCTCCGCCAGTTCGGCGTTAATATGCCGGCCGACGGCGTCGATCACCACCCGCCGTTTTTCCGCATACAGACTGCGCATCCGCCGCAGGTGGCGCGCCAGATGCCCCTCCGCCATAAACTGCGCCAGCACGTACTGGTCAGCATTCGGCGGATGCCTGTCCATCAAAATACGCGCGCCGCAAAATGCGCCGACCAGCAGCGGCGGCACGATGGCATAACCCAGTCGCAACGAAGGAAACAGCACCTTACTGAAGGTGCCCAGATAGATAACGCGCGCCGGATCCTGCCCTTGCAGCGCAGGAAAGGGATGGCCGTCATAGCGCATCTCGCTGTCGTAATCGTCCTCCACAATCCAGGCGTTAGTTTCACGGGCCCAGGCCAACAGCGCGCTGCGCTGCGCCATACTCATCGGCATTCCCAGCGGGTACTGGTGCGAAGGCGTGACAAACGCCGCCCTGGCATCGGGCGCCATCATCCTGCCGGTGGCGACGTCGATACCGTCTGCGCCGACCGGCACCCGCACCATCTGCCGGTCGCGCAGCGCCGTCGAGAACAACGCGGTCACACCGGGATAGGCAGGATCCTCGACCCAGGCGCGATCGCCGGCATCCAGTAAAATTTGCGCCGCCAGATACAAGCCCTGCTGGGTGCCGCAGGTCACCACAATCTGTTCCGGCGTACAAATTACCGAACGCGACTGACGCACATACTCACAGATTGCGCGACGCAGCGGCAGCGCCCCCAACGGATCGCCATAGCCATCCGGCGCGCCCGGCCCGCGCGCGCGCACCCGGTTGCCAAGTCGACGCCAGATATCCCCCGGCGCCGTATCACCGACAGGCAGCGACACGGTAAACGGAGCAGGCAACAGCGGTTTCAAACCACCGGCAAAGCGGGCGAACGCCTGCGCCTGCTCAGAAAGCGCCGGCTCGCCGCATTGGGCGCCAGGCAACACCGCCGATGCCGGCGGCGGCGAATCAATCGGCGCCACGCGCGTTCCCGACCCGGCCAGTGCCGTCAGTACGCCTTCGGCGATCAGCTGTTCATAGGCGACGGACACCGTACCGCGCGACAGACGCAGCGCCACGGCCAGCGCACGCGTAGAAGGCAGGGGATCGCCCGCCTGCAGCTTCCCCTGCCGCACCGCCGTCCTCAGCGCCTGCGACAGCTGGCGGCTAAGTGACCCGGCCTGCCGATCAAGGGGGCCGATAGCAGGGATTTCAATAAGTTTGGCTTTGCGTGGCATCGCGATAACCGTCTGAAAAAACACCGCGTCAGTATAGCCCAGCCGCCATACCCGACGCGGACAAAAATCCCACAGCGACGAACTGTATTTAAATTAATCAATAGCGTATATACTTTGAGCTGATGGCGGGCGATAAAAACCGGAGAAAGATTAATGCCGGCTGTGCGCCACATCGAGTTTTCACGCCGTTAAAGACGCTAAGCTATTCAAACAGCAGGCAACACAGAGGGGGGAATACCATGTGGCAAGCCGTTAGCCGTCTGTTAAGTGAACATCTTGGCAGCGCAGAAATCCGCGAAAGGACTGAACTGCCCGGTGGCGAAATCCACCCGGCATGGCGCGTGAGTTACGGTGACAGCGAGGTGTTCGTGAAAAACGACGCCCGTGAGTTACTGCCTGTTTTTACCGCCGAAGCCGATCAGCTGGCGCTGCTGGCCCGCAGTAAAACGGTGCGCGTACCGGAGGTGTATGGCGTGGGCAGCGATCGCGACTACAGCTTTCTCCTGCTGGAGCATCTGGAGCTCAAACCGCTGGAAGCGCACGGCGCCTACTGCCTGGGACAGCAGTTGGCAAACCTGCACCGCTGGAGCGAACAGCCGCAGTTCGGCCTCGACTTCGATAACCACCTGGCCACCTCACCCCAACCCAACGCCTGGCAGCGTCGCTGGGCGGAATTCTTCGCCGAACAGCGCATCGGCTGGCAGCTGCAGCTGGCGGCGGAGAAAGGCATGTCCTTCGGCGATATTGATGAGCTGGTGGATATCGTCTATCTGCGTCTGCAACACCACCAGCCGCAGCCCTCACTGCTGCACGGCGATCTCTGGCCGGCCAACTGCGCCATGACCCGCGACGGGCCGGTACTGTTTGACCCCGCCTGTTACTGGGGCGACCGGGAGTGCGATCTGGCGATGCTGCCGCTCTACCCGAATCTGCCGCCGCAGATCTACGACGGCTACCAAAGCGTCTGGCCGCTGCCGACGGACTTTATCAAGCGTCAGCCGCTGTACCAGCTCTACTACCTGCTCAACCGTAGCAACCTGTTCGGCGGGCAACATCTGGTGGCGGCGCAGCAGGCCATCGACGCACTGCTGCATCCGCAGGACGCCTGACGTAAAACGGGGCCTTCAGGCCCCGTTTATATCATCACTCTTCCGTCGCCGGGCGTTACGCGCCGGCGGCCAGTTTGCCCAGCAGGCTAATCACGAAATAAGCCACCACCGCAATCGTCACCGGCAACACATACAGCGGGAAATACTGCAGGAAAATGCTGTGATGCGGCAGCGAAATACGCGACTCCAGCTGTTCGCGCGTCAGTCCTTCCGTCCCTTTCGCCTGCTCCAGAATCAGCTGGTCCTCCAGCCGTTCGCGGATAAACTTCACCTGCCGCGTCATACGCGAGCCGGAAGCGCGCAGCGCCAAACCGACGAAAATCAGCAGGTAGATAATAATAAACATCAGGTTGCCGCCGCTGAACAGGCTCTTATCCAGCCCCGGCACCGGCGAGTTATACCAGAACAGATTAAGGAATGGCGTATTGAAACGCACCATATCGACGATGACGTGCACGAAGTCGATCACCACCGCATTGATGCCTTTAGTTTTTTCACTGTATTGGTAAACAAAATTCAGCAATGAAATCAGCGTCGACACTAACGCCAGGATAAACAGCACCCACCCCAGAATTTGTTTGATAATGCCAATACGCCCTGCCTGTTGATACGTCATGTGTTCCCCTTGTTAACGACGCAACGGTAATAAACCGCGAGTTTACCCGTAGTTGCCCGGCCAAGCCCACCGTTTTCTTTACACAGGCACCACGGCCGCGCCCACAAACAGCCGTTTGTCCAGCAGGCTGGCGCTGCGTCCGGAGCGGCGATTTTGGTCGCGGCGATGGCAATGGTAGAGTAGCGCAGAGATCCCATCCACCGTATCGGCAGGAGTTAACGCACTAATGGCTTATTCGCAACGCATTGAAAGCGCAATTTTTGATATGGACGGCTTACTAATTGATTCAGAACCCTTATGGTTGCAGGCCGAGCTGGATATTTTCGGTTCGCTCGGCTTGGATCTTTCCGACCGTGACAAACTGCCGGATACCCTGGGGCTGCGCATCGATCTGGTCGTAGAGATGTGGTATCAGGCCATGCCGTGGCAGGGGGCGTCGCGGGAGCAGGTTTCCGCCCGCATTATTGAGCGCGCCATTGAGCTGGTGCAGGAACGCCGCCCGCTGCTGCCGGGGGTTACGCAGGCGCTGGAGCTCTGCCGCAGCCTCGATCTGAATATCGGTCTGGCTTCCGCCTCGCCGCTGCATATGCAGCAACAGGTACTGAATATGTTCGGTCTGGAACACTATTTTGACCAGCTGGTTTCCGCAGAATTTCTGCCGTACAGCAAGCCGCACCCGGAAGTATATCTGATTGCCGCCGAACGGCTGGGCAGCGATCCGCTGCGCTGCATTACGTTGGAGGACTCATTCAACGGCATGATCGCCACCAAGGCGGCGCGCATGCGCTCTATCGTGGTGCCGGCCGCAGAGTATCGCCAGGATGCGCGTTGGGCACTGGCTGACTATCAGTTGACGTCGCTGGAGCAGTTGACGCCGTCTCACCTTTCCTGACGATTACCCTCTTTCTGCGCCCGCCCCCGCACGCCGTTCTGCCGGCACGTGCGGGGGCGTTCAGTTTTAAAAACGTCGACCCACGTCAAAAAATAAATAAAACGTTATTTCATTTTTATTGAATTCGCATACCGACCGCTCTATGCTGTGAACACCACAGAAAACACCGGGCGGTGGTTTTGCTGTCACTGCCACGCAGCACGCCAGCCGCCCGGCGTTTTCTCCCCCTCACCACAGCGAGGCCCTGAGATGGACGTCCGTCAAAGCATTCACAGCGATCACGCCAAACAGCTCGACACCGCCGGATTACGCCGCGAATTTCTGATTGAAAAGATTTTCGAGGACGACCAGTACACCATGACCTACAGCCATATTGACCGCATTATCATCGGCGGCATCCAGCCGCGCCGGCAAAGCGTCACCATCGGCGATGAGGTCGGTAAACAGCTGGGCGTCAGTTACTTTCTCGAACGGCGGGAAATGGGCATCATCAATATCGGCGGTGCCGGTCTGATCGAGGTCGACGGGCACAGTTACGAGATCGGCACGGAAGAAGCGCTGTATATCGGCCAGGGTGCCCGACAGCTGACGTTCCGCAGCGTTGACGCCGAACGACCGGCCAAGTTCTATTACAACAGTGCGCCGGCGCATACCCACTATCCCAACAAAAAAATCACCCTGGACGACGCCGCGCCGCAGACCCTGGGCGACGACGCCACCAGCAACCGGCGCACCATCAACAAATTTATCGTGCCCGACGTGTTGCCGACCTGCCAACTGACGATGGGGCTGACCAAGCTGGCCGCCGGCAGCCTGTGGAACACCATGCCGTGCCATACCCATGAACGGCGCATGGAGGTCTACTTTTACTTCGATATGGAAGATGAAACCGCGGTGTTCCATATGATGGGGCAGCCACAGGAGACCCGCCATCTGCTGGTGCACAACGAACAGGCGGTGATCTCCCCCAGTTGGTCGATCCACGCCGGCGTCGGCACCAAGCGCTACACCTTTATCTGGGGCATGGTGGGCGAAAATCAGGTGTTCGGCGATATGGACCACCTGGCCGTCAGCGAGCTGCGCTAACCCCCGCCGCCGGCCTCTGCGCCGGCCGTCAAGCTGCAACCCTGTCCGTGCGGCCAGACCGCACGGCGAGAGAATATGTCTATGACCATCAATTCCTTTGATTTAACCGGCAAAGTCGCCATGGTAACCGGCTGCGACACCGGGCTCGGCCAAGGTATGGCAGTCGGGTTGGCACAGGCCGGCTGCGATATTATCGGCGTCAACCGCAGCGATCCCGAACACACCAGCGCACAGATCAGCGCGCTGGGCCGGCGCTTTCTCAAGCTGCATGCCGATCTCAGCCGTACCGACGTCATCCCCGCGCTGATTGACAGCGCCGTCGCCGAATTCGGCCATATCGATATTCTGGTGAATAACGCCGGAATTATCCGCCGGGAAGACGCACTCGATTTCAGCGAGCAAGACTGGGACGACGTGATGAATATCAATACCAAGACGCTGTTTTTCCTGTCGCAGGCGGTGGCCCGGCAGTTTATCCAGCAAGGCGGCGGCGGTAAAATTATCAACATCGCCTCCATGCTGTCGTACCAGGGCGGCATTCGCGTGCCTTCTTATACCGCCTCCAAAAGCGCGGTGATGGGTCTGACCCGCCTGCTGGCCAACGAGTGGGCCAAACACGGCATCAACGTTAACGCTCTGGCGCCCGGCTATATGGCCACCAACAACACGCAGCAGCTGCGGGCCGATGCGGGGCGTAATCAGGAGATACTGGAGCGTATTCCCGCCGGCCGCTGGGGCGTGCCGCAGGATATGATGGGGCCGGTGGTCTTTTTGGCGTCATCGGCGTCTGACTATGTCAATGGCTACACGCTGGCAGTGGACGGCGGCTGGCTGGCGCGCTAAAACGTGACGTTTACCGGCTGGCGCACGGTTGCCGGCCGGCATATCGCTGACGAGAAAGCAGGATACTTCTCACACAAAAGCATTCAACCCTTTGTAAAGCAGAGTAAAACAAACAATTAGTTACAGCGTCACCTATTCCATTACTGGGAAAATCCCCATATACTGGATAAATTACCAGTTTACCAGTCGGAATAGCAACCAGCATGACCGCGGAAGGACACCTTATTTTTTCTGTCGCTTGCGCGATCTTCGCCAAGAAGGCGGAAGTGACGCCGGTACTCGCCGACGGCGACTGGTGGCATATCATCCCCGCCGCCCTGCTGACCTCACTGCTGCCTGATATCGATCATCCCAAATCGCTGCTCGGTCAGCGCCTCAGTTGGATCGCCAAGCCGATCGCCCGCGCCTTTGGCCACCGTGGCTTCACCCACAGTCTGCTGGCCATCGCCGGCGGCATGATGCTGTTCCAGCTGAACGTACCGCTCAGCTGGCCCATTCCCGCCGATGCGCTGCACGCCATGATTATCGGCTACTTCAGTCACCTGGTCGCCGATATGCTCACGCCGTCCGGCGTGCCGCTGCTCTGGCCCTGCCGCTGGCGCTTTCGTCTGCCTCTGCTCAATTCGCAGCAGGGTAATCAGTTGGAGCGCGTGTTGTGCCTCGCACTGGTCGCCTTTGCCATTTACTGGCCGGGCGGCTGCACCATTCCGGTGCAGTCATATTTTGAACAGTTGAAAAATATTAGATGGTGATCACAAAAAACCGACCGTTTTATCACCCATTTGCCGTAATTTTAATCAAATTAAAAACAAAAGTTATATAACATTCCATTTGGGTATAAGCCCGCACCCCGGCAAACTGTTACGATATTTACATCGCTACACACTGGTGCGTAGCCATTTTTATATAAGAAAAGATTTGGAGACACGGGGATGAATTTACCGCTCGTCATTAACGTGGTGGTTTTTGTCGCCCTCCTTTTGCTGTTGGCGCAATCCCGCCATAAGCAATGGAGCCTGGCGAAAAAAGTACTGGTAGGTCTGGTGCTCGGCGTAGTGTTTGGCCTGGCGCTGCAGCTGATCTACGGTGCGGAAAACCCACTGCTGAAAGAATCCATCAGCTGGTTCAACATTGTCGGCAACGGCTATGTGCAACTGCTGCAAATGGTTGTCATGCCACTGGTGTTCGTCTCGATCCTGAGCGCGGTCGCCAAGCTGCATAACGCCTCCTCACTCGGCAAGATCAGTTTCCTGTCGATCGGCACGCTGCTGTTCACCACGCTGATCGCCGCGCTGGTGGGGGTGTTGGTCACCAACCTGTTCGGCCTGAGCGCCGAAGGTCTGGTGCAGGGCACGCAGGAAAGCGCGCGTCTGGCCGCTATTCAGAGCAACTATGTCGGTAAAGTCGCCGACCTGACGGTGCCGCAGCTGGTGCTGTCGTTCGTGCCGAAAAACCCGTTTGCCGATCTGACCGGCGCCAGCCCGACCTCGATCATCAGCGTGGTGATTTTCGCCGCCTTCCTCGGCGTGGCCGCGCTGCAGCTGCTGAAGGACGATCAGGCGAAAGGCCAGCGCGTCCTGACCGCTATCGATACCCTGCAGTCCTGGGTGATGAAGCTGGTGCGCCTGGTGATGAAGCTGACGCCATACGGCGTGATGGCGCTGATGACCAAAGTGGTTGCCAGCTCCAACATTCATGAAATCATCAAGCTGGGTAGCTTTGTGGTCGCCTCCTACCTCGGCCTGGCGATTATGTTCGGCGTACATGCGCTGCTGCTGAGCTTTACCGGCGTTAATCCGGTGAAATTCTTCCGTAAAGTGTGGCCGGTGATCACCTTCGCCTTTACCAGCCGTTCCAGCGCCGCCAGCATTCCGCTGAATGTGGAAGCGCAGACCCGTCGCCTGGGCGTGCCGGAGTCAATCGCCAGCTTCTCGGCATCGTTCGGCGCCACCATCGGCCAGAACGGCTGTGCCGGCCTGTATCCGGCGATGCTGGCGGTTATGGTTGCGCCAACCGTTGGCATCAACCCGCTGGATCCGATGTGGATTGCCACGCTGGTTGGTATTGTCACCGTCAGTTCCGCAGGCGTTGCCGGCGTGGGCGGCGGCGCCACCTTCGCCGCGCTGATCGTACTGCCGGCGCTCGGCCTGCCGGTCACGCTGGTCGCCCTGCTGATCTCCGTTGAGCCGCTGATCGATATGGGCCGTACCGCGCTGAACGTCAGCGGTTCAATGACCGCCGGTACCGTCACCAGCCAGCTGATGAAGCAAACCGACAAGTCGGTGATGGACAGCGAAGACGACGTGGAACTGGCCCACCAGTAATTCCCCGTCACAACAAAAAAACCGGCGCCCTGTGCGCCGGTTTTTTTATGCCTGCCGCTACGGCCGCTCGCCGTTTGCCAGCCGCCGGTCGATCGCGTCCAATATGCCCGGCAACTCCGCCAGCGTGTCAATCACGTAATGGGCGCCGGCGGCATAGAGCTTCTCCGCCGCCAGCCCACGCCGCCGCGCTACCTCGGCGGCATCCATCCGTTGGTACTCCTGCCACTGAACACCGAACTCATTGCCGGACAGCGCCAGCCCCACGCTCCACATGCCGGCATTCAGCCCTTCGGTAATGCCCGGCACGGCATCATCCACCTTCACGCAGTGGCCGACGGCGTCGACGCCCAGCGCAATCACATTCTGCAGCGCCATCCACGGCCCCGGGCGGCCGCCGGCAGCCAGATCGTCCGTCGCCACCCAATAGTCCGGCGCATAGCCGCGTGCAGCGGCGGCCGGCGCCAGCACGTCCATCACCGCGCGCGGATAGCCGGAACAGGAGCCGATTTTTATACCCTGCCGCCGCAGTTCGGCAATCACCTCGGGCACGCCGGCAATCGGCTCGGCGAAATCCACCACCTTGGCAATCTGCAGCGGCATAAACGCCTGGTACAGCGCATCGATATCCTGAGGAGTCATTGAGCGCCCCAGCTTCGCCCGCCAGCGGGCGTCAATCCCGGGCAGTTTGCCCAGCGCCTCGATATGCTGCCATTTGCCCAACCCCATCGGAATACGCGCCTCCTCCAGAGTGATGGCGATACCAAAGGTCTGTTGGAAGGCCTCGACGAAAATCTGTGTCGGTGCAAAGGAGCCAAAATCCACCGTAGTGCCGGCCCAGTCGAGAATAACGGCGTTAACCTGTTGCATCACAACTCCTTATTGTTGCCAGTACATGGCGCGACCGACGGCGTCCAGCAGACGGTCGATATCCTGCGGATAGACCTCGCCGATGTTGCCGATACGGAAACAGTCGCTGTGCGACACTTTGCCGGGGTAGATAACAAACCCCTGGCGTTTTAAACGTTGGTAAAACTCGCCGAAGCGGTAATTTTCCGCCCGTGGGGAGTAAAACGCGGTGATAATCGGCGAGTGCAGCGCATCATCCAGCAGGGTTTCAAACCCCAGTGCGCGCATCCCCGCCACCAACCGGCGCTGGTTTTCACCATAACGCGCATAGCGCGCAGCGATACCGCCCTCCAGATCCAGCTCACGCAGCGCCTGCGCAAAAGCCAGTACGCTGTGGGTCGGTGAGGTGAAACGCCACTTTCCGGCGTGGTCTTCCATACAGCGCCACTGGGCATACAGATCCAACGACAGAGAACGCGAACGGCCGGCGCATTTTTCCAGTTCGCTGCGCCGGGCTATCACAAAGGCGAAACCCGGCACGCCCTGAATGCATTTGTTGGCCGAGCTGATCAGAAAATCGATCCCCAACTCCTCCACGTCCAGCGGAATGCCGCCGAAACTGCTCATCGCGTCAACGATAAAGGTCTTCCCCCGGCGTGCCGCCAGCGCCGCCACCTGCGCCAACGGATTAAGCATGCCGGTGGTGGTTTCACAATGCACCATTGCGATATGGCTGATGCACGCATCGGCCAGCAGCAGCGCTTCCATCTCCGCCACGTCCGGTTCCGCCACTTCTCCGCAGTCATAACAGTGGTGATCGATGCCCATCAGCGCCGCCATCTCCGCCATTCGCGCGCCATAAGCGCCGTTGCTGACGATCAGCACCTTATCCTGCGCGCCGAGCGCCGTCCCCAGCACCGCTTCCACCGCATAGCTGCCGCTGCCCTGCAGCAGCACCGAGGTGTAGCCGGACGAGGCGGTGGCCAATGTTTCCAGGCGGGCGCGAATCGTCTGGACTACGCCGATATTGTAATCCTCATCCCAGGTACAGCTGTCGAACAGCATTGCCTGCTTCACCGTATCAGAGGTGGTCAGCGGGCCGGGCGTCAACAGCAGGTAATCGCGATCGTTCATCTTTTTACCCTTCCGATTGGTCTATACCAGACGCGCGCATTGTGCCGGTTAAGCATTCCACAGGTCAAACGCCAACCGCCCCTGAAACAAAAAATTCATCCGGGCATGTATAATGGAGCCTGCCGACATGCCATAGCGAGATAACATGAAACACCCTCAGGGCGATCTCCCCCACTATCTGCAGATCAAAGCGCAGTTACAGTCACGGATTAGCAGCGGTGCGCTGAAGGCCGGGGATAAGCTGCCCTCCGAACGGGAGCTGTGCGCGGCCTTTTCCACTACGCGTATCACCATTCGAGAAAGCCTGGCGCAGTTGGAGGCCAGCGGCGCCATCTATCGTGCCGACCGCCGCGGCTGGTTTGTCACGCCCGAACGGCTGCGACTGGACCCGACGCAGAACACCAATTTTCACCGTTTATGTCAGGAACAGGGACGGCAGGCGCGCACTGCGCTGCTGGCGGGGGAACACGTCGGCGCATCGCCGGAGGTGGGACAGGCATTGGCGCTCGAACCGGGCGCGCGGATCTACCTGCTGCGCCGGGTGCGCTATGCCGACGAACGGGCCATCTGTTATTGCGAGAACCACTGTTTACCGCAGCGGGTGCCGGGGCTGCTGCAGCACGATCTGAACGGCAGCCTGACCGAGATTTATCAGCAGCATTACCAACTGCTCTACAGCAGCATGCACCTGTCGTTTTACCCCACCGCGCTGCCGCCCGAGGCCGCCGCCGCGCTGGGGGCAATGGTCGGCCTGCCCGCCCTGCTGCTGCGCCGTCTGAATTACGATCGGCACGGGCACATTCTTGATTTTGATATTGAGTACTGGCGCCATGACAGCCTGCGTATTGAGGTCGATACACAGTAAACGTCATGCATGGAAGTGGAATCGGCGCATGATGGAGTCAGCGTCAGTTAATCATACAGCCAACGCCCGGCCTTGGCAGACTCGGCGAACATACGCACGGTTAAAGGCTTTCTGGTCTTTTCTACATCAGCTTTTTGGTATTTGGTCCAACGCTCCCAACGAGATAAATTTTCCCAAGGGTAGTAGTAGCGCATATCGATGGACGATACATCTACATCGAATTTTTCAGCGTAGTCCTCAATCGCATAGAAGAATTCGTCACCTACAGCGTAGTCCTGCAGCATAGTGTCCAGTTCAAGCGGAACCATCTTCATCGTCCAGGTAAGAGGAACAGATAACTCATCGCGGAAAAAATCTAAAACCTCCTGCTCCGTTACCATAGCTTGTCACTCCCACGGGCAATAGTGTTGTACTTAACCACCGTCCGAAAAGAAATCTCGGTAATGTCTTTCGCCAAAATAATCCACCCAAGGACAGGTACAGCGCGCCCCACAAATGTTCCCAACTTACGCGTTAAAATAACTCTCATTGTAGAGGGAGGATATCCTCCAACAACAGACGGTAATTTTATATTACCGGGAAAAGTTTTGTTGCCGAATACCTTACGAGCCCCCCGGGAAACATAGGAGGTATCAGTAATATTTCCTCTAAATTTGCCCCGGGTTTTTGAAACATTGAATCCCCCCAAGATAGCGGCAACCGCCCCAACATCCTGAATGCCTAATTGGTTAGCTGTCTCTTCACAGAAGATCATGAAAAACAGCTCACCGATGCTTAGATGATATCTCCCCGCATAGAAATAGCGCCCACCTAATTCTTCAATCGTGTCCATTTACCGTGCTTTCCCTTTGTTGTTCTCCTGGTAAAAGATACTAACGCTCAGAAAACCGGCAGACAATCAGAGCGTTCTCGGGTTGGTGGTGATACTGAATTGGGCTCAGCAAGAAATATAAAAAAACCTGTCGTGAAGACAGGTTTTTCGGTCATCGGCAGGCGCTCATCATCGCCTTATACGGCACGCACTCAGAACGGGTAGTCGTGATAGCCCTGCTGTTCGGAAATAATACGCGCCGCATGGTGCAACTGACGCACATAGCCGGCCTTCGCCTCTTCGGAGAAGCGGATGGTCGGGAACGAGATGCTCAGGCCGGCAATCACTACGCCGAAGCGGTCAAACACCGGCACCGCGATACAGCGCAGCCCCTCTTCCTGCTCCTCCACGTCTTCACCAAATCCTTGCTGGCGCACCTGCGTCAGCACCGGCAGCAGTTGCGCCGCGCTGGTGATGGTATGCGCCGTGCTGCGGGTGAACTCGATCTGCGACAAAATATCGCCCACTTCGGCCTCATCGCGCCACGCCAGCAGAACTTTGCCGATCGCCGTACTGTGCAGCGGGTTACGGCGACCGATACGGGAATACATGCGCAAATTGTATAAAGAATCAATTTTATGGATGTAAACGATACTGTCTTCATCCAGCGCGCCCAGATGGATTGTCTCGCGGGTCTGTTGCGACAGTTCGCGCATCTGGATATCCGCGCTGCGGATCAGATCCACATTCTGCAGCGATTTGGCGCCCAGTTCGAACAGCTTCAGCGTCAGGGAGTATTTTTCCGACTCCCCCTCCTGCGCCACGTAGCCCAATGATTTCATGGTTTGCAGAAAACGGTAAACGGTGCTTTTGGACATCATCACCCGCTGAGAAAGCTCGGTAATACCGATTTCGCGTTCCTCACCCAGCGCCTGCAAAATACCAAACACTTTCAGCACCGATGAAACCGCATCCGGTTGTTTATCTAGATCCGTATTCGCCATCAACAATCCCAGCCTATTTCCGTTTTAAGAAATTTAAACAAGGGTTTCAGTATAAGCGGAGCGCTTCATCCTGTGCAATGTAACCCGCAGAATAAGCGCTAGCCGCTCACCGCTGTTTACAATTAGCCGCCATCGGGCAGATACAATTAGCGTAAAAATTGTTAGCATGGTCACATTCCGCACGTTTATCTATGATTTCACTATGACACTCTCCAGCTCTGACGGGTTGCCCGTGCCGCAGCGCTACGGCGCAATCCTGGCCATTGCCCTTGGCATCACCGTTTCCGTACTCGACGGGGCCATCGCCAATGTTGCGCTGCCCACTATCGCCCGCGACCTTAACGCCAGCGCGGCCAACTCTATCTGGGTTATCAATGCTTATCAGTTGGCCATTACCGTCTCGCTGCTGTCGCTGGCCTCGCTGGGAGACTTGCTCGGCTACCGCCGTATCTACCAATGGGGGCTGTTGGTTTTTAGCCTGACGTCGCTGTTTTGCGCCCTGTCCGACAGCCTGACTACCCTGACTATTGCTCGCGTGCTGCAAGGGTTTGGCGCCGCAGCCATCATGAGCGTCAATACCGCGCTGATCCGCATTATCTATCCGCAGCGTTACCTCGGCCGCGGCCTGGCGATTAACGCGTTGATCGTCGCCTTCTCGTCCGCCGCCGGGCCAACGGTTGCCGCTGGCATTTTATCGTTCGCCTCCTGGCCGTGGCTGTTCGCGATAAATCTGCCGATCGGTCTGGCAGCGTGGCTGCTGGGCATGCGCTATCTGCCGGCTAACAGCCAGAAAAGCCGCGGGCGCTTTGACCCGCTCAGCGCCGTGATGAATGCGCTGACCTTTGGTTTGCTGATCGCCGCTCTCAGCGGCTTCGCCCAAGGTCAAAGTCTGACGCTGGTGGCGGCGGAATTGGCCGCCCTGCTGGTGATTGGCTGGTTTTTCGTGCGCCGTCAGCTGCAGCAAAGCGCGCCGTTACTTCCGGTCGATTTGCTGCGTATCCCGATCTTTGCGCTGTCGATGGGCACCTCAATCTGCTCGTTCGCCGCCCAAATGCTGGCAATGGTGTCGCTGCCGTTCTTTCTTCAGCAGGTGTTAGGGCGTGACGAAGTCGCCACCGGCCTGCTGCTGACGCCTTGGCCGCTGGCGATCGTGGCAGTTGCGCCGCTTGCCGGCCGGCTGATTGAACATGTCCACGCCGGGCTGCTGGGCGCGCTGGGACTCGGCCTGTTCGCTCTTGGATTATTCCTGCTGGCGACGCTGCCGCAGAACCCGGCCGATCTGGACATCGTCTGGCGGATGGCGCTGTGCGGCATCGGTTTTGGCCTGTTTCAGTCGCCAAACAACCACACCATCATCTCTTCGGCGCCGCGTCACCGCAGCGGCGGGGCCAGCGGCATGCTGGGCACCGCACGCCTGCTGGGTCAGACCTCCGGCGCCGCACTGGTGGCGTTGATGTTCAACCTGTTTCCGGAGAACGGCACACATGCATCGCTGCTGCTGGCCGGCAGTTGCGCCACCTGTGCCGCGTTGGTCAGCGCCTTACGCATCCGTCAGCCGCGCGCCGCTGCGCACTAAATCGTCACCTTGAGACATAAAAAAACCCCGGCAAGCCGGGGTTTTTTAGTGATGCTGGATTACTTCAGATACTGACCGGAACGCAGCGCTTCAATACGCTTGTCCAACGGCGGGTGCGACATGAACAGCTCGCTGAAGGTTTTGGATTTACCGTTAATGCAGAACGCCATCATGCTGCCCGCTTCCTGCGGCTCGTAGCTGGTTTTCAGACGCTGCAGCGCAGCAATCATCTTCTCACGGCCCACCAGTTTGGCAGAGCCGGCATCCGCATGGAATTCACGGTGACGCGAGAACCACATGGTGATAATGCTCGCCAGAATACCGAACACCAGCTCCAGCACCATAGAAACCGCGAAGTAGATCATCGGATTGCCGTTGCCTTCCCCTTCACCGTCACGGTTACCCAGGAAGCCAGCGGCCACCTGCGCCAACAGACGCGAGATAAAGATCACGAAGGTGTTCACCACCCCTTGGATCAGGGTCATGGTCACCATATCGCCGTTGGCGACGTGGCTGATTTCATGGGCGATAACCGCTTCCGCCTCATCACGGCTCATGCTTTGCAGCAAACCGGTGCTGACCGCGACCAACGACGCGTCACGACGCGCACCGGTGGCGAAGGCGTTGATGTCCGGCGCGTGGTAAATCGCCACCTGCGGCATAGCAATGCCTGCCTGCTGAGACTGACGACGTACGGTTTCCAACAGCCAGTTTTCGGTTTCATTACGCGGTTGTTCAATCACTTCCCCGCCAACGGAGCGCAGCGCCATCCATTTGGACATCAGCAGGGAGACAAACGCACCGCCGAAACCAAACAAACCGGCCATGATCATCAGGCCCTGAACGCTACTGGATTGAATTCCTGTCAGGCTGAGCACCAGCCCGAAAACCAACATCACCGCCAGGTTGGTGAGCAGGAACAGAGCTATACGCATCATAAAATGTTTACTTCCTCATAAAATGTTAACAAGACGCTGCTGTAGATACTTTAGCAAGTATGGGCATCCGGCACAGTTTCAAGCCAGAAAAGCCATTAACCCACTAAAAATACGAAACTTTACAAAAACGGCGTTTCCCGCCGGATTTACGAATTGTAAACGATTGTTGCGGCTGACGGGGAAGTTTTAGAGAAAACCCGCGGCAATTGCAGGTTTTTTATGCGGCCATGCCGCACTTGCCGCTTGATGGCAAGGCGGTATAACGTGATACGGTAACGGCGGCAAACACGCGCCTCCTGCGGGCAGGCTTTAACTGGTTGACGGCTCCCCTTATGATAATGCCATATCTTTTCATCCTTTCGCTCCCTCGTTAACCCTCACCGCACCGCCCTTCGCCGTTGAAGTCATACATTCCATGTCATACGCCGGTCATCCTCTATAGCCAATAATCGCTGGCTGGACTACAGCCCCTATCACAATTTGTTGAACTTACGCCCATAAAAAAACGCACCCTAAGGTGCGCTTTTTACGTTCATCGGCCAGAAACTATTTACCGGCGGCAACCTGCTGGGCCGGCTGCCCCTGTTCCAGATGCGCCAGGTCCAGCGCAATATGCACGCTTTCATCCAGATACGGATCCGGCTCTTTGTAGTCTTTCGGCAGGTTGTCGAGCGACTTCAGCGGCTTCTTGCCGGCGTGCTGCAGGCGTTCGTTAATCCGCTTCAGGCGCGTAGCGTCATCGTCATGGTTCTCTTTCTCACGCTGGGCCAGATTGAGCGAGACGATGTTACGTTTGTCTTTCAGCGCCTTGTAGTGAGCAATATCCTGCGCAATGTATTGGAACTCCGGATCCTTGGCGATGCGTTGCTCGTGATCCTTCAGCAGTGCCGGCTCAAACGGCTTCAGATCGCCAACCCGACCGTAGGTGGCAGCGTTAATGCTGTCCCACGGCATCGCATTGTCTTCGAAGCTTTCACCGGTTTCTGCCGGATCGACGCCGGTCGGCATCAGGATATCTGGCGTCACGCCCTTACGCTGGGTACTGCCGCCGTTCACCCGATAGAATTTCTGGATGGTGTACTGCACCGACCCCAACGCCGGCCACTCAGGGCGCAGCATCTGATCGTAGATACGGCTCAGCGAGCGGTATTGCTGCACGGTGCCTTTACCGAAGGTCGGCTCGCCGACGATCAGCGCACGGCCGTAATCCTGCATCGCTGCCGCGAAAATTTCCGACGCGGAAGCGCTGAAACGGTCAACCATCACCACCAGCGGCCCTTTGTAATAGGTTACGCCGTCGGTATCCGCATCTTCGCGGATTTTACCGTTGTTATCACGCACCTGCACTACCGGGCCGCTCGGGATAAACAGACCGGACAGCGACACCGCTTCGGTCAGCGCGCCGCCGCCGTTGGTGCGCAGATCGATAATCACGCTCTTGACGTGCTGCTTGGCCATCTTCTGCAACTGAACTTTGACGTCATCGGTCAGCCCGACGTAGAAGCCGGGAATATCCAGCACCGCGACTTTCTCTTTGCCGACGGTCTTGATGGTCATTTTCACCGCACGGTCTTCCAAGCGGATGCGTTCACGCGTCAGGGTTACCACGCGGGTTTTGCTGCCCTTGCCGGCCGGCAGAATTTCCAGCCGTACCTTGCTGCCCTTCGGTCCTTTGATCAGGGAAACCACATCGTCAAGACGCCAGCCGATCACATCGACAATCGGCTTGCCGGTCTGGCCGACGCCGACGATACGGTCGCCAACGGTAATCGACTTGCTTTTCGCCGCCGGGCCGCCCGGCACCATCGAGTTGATCAGGGTATAATCGTCATCCATCTGCAATACCGCGCCGATGCCTTCCAGCGACAGGCTCATCTCGGTGTTAAACTGCTCGGTATTGCGCGGAGAGAGATAGTTGGTATGCGGGTCGATTTCATGCGCAAAGGCATTCATCGCCAGCTGGAACACGTCTTCGCTGTTGCTTTGCGTCAGACGCTTGATCGCGAACTGATAACGCTTGGTCAGCGTTTCGCGAATTTCCTTATCATTTTTGCCGGCCAGTTTCAGGCTCAGCTCATCGTACTTGACCTTGGCATCCCACAGACGGTCAAGTTCGGCTTTGTCTTTCGGCCACGGCGCTTTGCTGCGGTCGACGTCGATCGTATCGTTGCCGGTGAAATCCATCGGTTTTTTCAGCAACGACAGCGCATAGGTGTAACGTTCGAAGCGGCGCTTCTGCGCCAGGTTGAACAGCGCGTATGACGTGGTCAACTTACCGGTTTTCAGCTCTTCGCCGAAGGCGGTGCGCTTATCGGCAAACTGCGCGACATCGGAGGCCAGCAGAACGTTGTGGTTGTAGTCGAGCATATTCAGGTAGCGATCGAAAATCTTGCCTGAAAACTCCGCGTCCAACGCAAACTGACGATAATGAGAGCGAGTGAAGCGCGCCGTAACGCGCTCACTCACCGTAGCATGCTGCGGTTCCTGATGCAGCTGCGGCAGTTGGTCGATGCGGATGTTGGCGGTATCCGCACCGTAACTGACGCCAGCCCACATCAAGGCAGCGACTGCCGTTAATCTGACAAATTTGTTCATGCCTTAGTTGGCCTCCGTATCAGAACTGCAAGTGTTCTGCGCGCACAATCATCGCCAGACCGGAAGAGAGCTGTACACGTACGCCATCTTTAGCGATTTCGAGTACGGTAGCATCCATCGCGCTCTTGCCTGCTCTGACCTTGATTTCCTGGCCGATCTGCAGTGCGGAGATATCCGTGACGGGTACATGACGCTGCTGACTTTCTTCTTTGGCAGCGCGAGGCTTGCGGGCTTGCTGAGGACGCGGCTTGCGGTTTTCCACTGCAGCGCCTTCGCGGCGTGCAGCCGGTTTTTTACCTGCGGGACGCGGACGGCGCGGCGCTGCGGCATCGCCGGCGGCCTCACGCTTTTTGGCGTTCTGCTCGGCACGCTGGGCCTGAACGCGCGCTTTGGCTTCCTCAAGCTGCTGACGCGCGTGGTCGACGTGCTGCTGTTCCAGCTCGCCGCACGGGTTGCCGTCCAGGTCAACGCGCTGCGCGCCGACTTTAACGCCGTACAGGTAACGCCAGCTGGAGGTATACAGGCGCAGCGCAGAACGCAGTTGCGTCTTGCTCAGGTTTTCCTCCCCCTGCACGCGCTCCACCAAATCCTGAAAAATACCGATTTTGAGCGGACGTGCTTCGCCCTCGGCGCTAAAGCAGAGCGGAAAACGCTCGGCAAGAAAAGCAATAACTTCTTTACTAGAGTTCAACTTAGGTTGATTTTCCATGAAATTTCCTGATTACAACGGTGTTGCCAACAAGCCGCAGGCATGAACAGGCGTCATTATAATGACGCCATCGCTAAATGCCACGTTAACCGTAGATCAACTTGCCGCTACAGTGACGTATTTCGCACAATCGCACTGCTCCAACTGTGCGCAAAGCCCCGCCACCACTGCTTTCAGGCCTTCTTCATCCTGTTCGTCGAAGCGTTGATAAACTGTGCTGTCGATATCGAGAACGCCGATAACCTGACCGCCGACTTCCAGCGGCAGCACGATTTCGGCGTTGCTGGCGGCATCACAGGCGATGTGTCCCGGGAAGGCATGGACATCACCGACGCGCTGCACGGCGTTTTCCGACACCGCAGTGCCGCACACGCCCTTACCCACGGGGATTCGCACGCAGGCGATCTTGCCCTGGAACGGCCCCAGCACCAGTTGCTGGCCGTCCATCAGGTAGAAACCGGCCCAGTTCACCGCGTCCAGGCGTTCGTTAATCAACGCGCTGGCGTTGGAGAGCGCAGCAATAAAGTTGGTTTCACCATCCAACAACGCACAGAGATCGCGTTTGAATTCCGCGTAGAATTGTTCTTTTGTCATGTAATAACCATTAAAACGCTGTAGATAACTTCAAGCCCGGGGCTTAACCCCTATAAAATAAGCATTAAATGCGTATAGTCACAAGGTTAATCATCTGTTACTTCACAAAACCCCGTCCGACAGGGTATGTTTGCCTCGCATAAACCGCGCTTTGCCGCGCTTTTTTCTCCCTTGGGCAAAGGCAGCGTAATTTTCCAGCTACGCTAAGTAAACCGGCGGGCTTCAGAGCTATTGTTGACGATGAAAATACAGGCAATCACCGCCCCCCTTTCCAAAGCGCGCTACCAGCGCTGTTGCGAATGCGATCTGCTGTTCAGGCTGCCGGCGCTGAACGGCGGTCAGGCGGCCTATTGTCCGCGCTGCAACGCCAAAGTGGTCAACGGCCGCGACTGGTCGATGGCGCGGCTGACGGCCATGGCCGTCACCATGCTGCTGCTGATGCCGTTTGCCTTTGCCGAACCGCTGATTAACATTCGCCTGCTTGGTACGCCGATTCACGCCAGCCTGCTGGAAGGCATCTGGCAGATGAGCCGTCAGGGCGATCCTATCACAGCCAGCATGGTAGCGTTTTGCACGATTGGCGCACCGCTGACATTAGCGCTGTCGCTGCTTTACCTGCGCATCGGCCATCGGCTGGGGATGAACCTGCGCCCGGTGCTGCTAATGCTGGAGCGGTTAAAAGAGTGGGTGATGCTGGATATTTACCTGATCGGCATGGCGGTAGCGGCGATTAAAGTCAAAGAGTACGCCGATATCGAAGCCGGCAACGCGCTGCTGGCCTACCTGGCGCTGACGCTGCTCAGCATCCTGACGCTGATTCATATGAATCTGGAACAGCTGTGGGAGCGTTACTACCCGCAGCACCAGCCGGAAGGTGCGCCAAACGCGCTGCACGTCTGCCTCTCCTGCCACTTTACCGGCTATCCGGACGCGCGCGGCCGCTGCCCACGCTGCCATATTCCGATGTGCCATCGCCAGCCCCACAGCCTGCAGAAAACCTGGGCGGCGCTGATCGCCGCGATGATTCTGCTGCTGCCGGCCAACCTGCTGCCGATCTCCATTATTTACGCCAACGGCGCGCGCATGGAAGACACTATCTTCTCCGGCGTAGTGTCGCTGGCCACCTCCGGCAATATGCCTATCGCCGCGATCGTCTTTATCGCCAGCGTCCTGGTGCCGTTTACCAAGGTTATCGTACTGATCACGCTGCTGTTCAGCATACACTTCAAGACCTGCCACAGCCTGAAAACCCGAATTCGCCTGCTGCGGCTGGTGAAATGGATCGGCCGCTGGTCAATGCTCGATCTGTTTGTTATCGCCTTGATGATGTCGCTGGTTAACCGCGAACAATTATTGTCATTTACTATGGGACCGGCAGCCTTTTACTTTGGCTCTGCGGTCATTTTAACTATTCTTGCCGTTGAGTGGCTGGATAGCCGACTGATTTGGGATGCACATGCAACAGGAAACGCCGAATACGCCGACTGAAGCGCGGGTTAAAAACAAACGCCGCATTTCACCTTTTTGGTTACTGCCGTTTATCGCCCTGCTGATCGCCGGCTGGCTGGTGTACAACAATTTTCAGGAGCGCGGCACCACCATCACCATCGATTTCCAATCGGCGGCGGGCATCGTCGCCGGCCGTACGCCGGTACGCTATCAGGGCGTGGATGTCGGCACCGTCCAGTCGATCCGGCTGAGCAAAGATTTGGGCAAGATTGTGGTGGAGGCCAGCATCAAAAGCGAGCTGGAAGATTCACTGCGCGACGGCACCCAGTTCTGGCTGGTGACGCCGAAGGCCTCGCTGGCCGGCGTTTCCGGGCTGGATGCGCTGGTCGGCGGCAACTATATCGGTATGATGCCGGGCAGCGGCAAGGCGCAGACCCACTTCTCCGCGCTCGATACTCAACCCAAATACCGGCTCAATACCGGCGAGCTGATGATTCACCTGCATGCGGAAGATCTCGGTTCGCTGAATACCGGCTCACTGGTGTATTACCGTAAAATTCCGGTCGGCAAGGTGTACGACTACACCATCGCCAACGGTAATAAAGGCGTCACCATCGACGTGCTGATCGACCGCCGCTTCGCCAATCTGGTGAAAACCGACAGCCGCTTCTGGAACGTCTCCGGCTTTAAGGGCGACTTCAACCTCTCGGGCGCCTCGGTGCAGATGGAGAGCCTGGCGGCGCTGGTCAACGGCGCCATCGCCTTCGACTCGCCGGAAAAGAGCCAACAGGCCAAAGCCGACCAGAGCTATCAGCTGTACCCTGACCTGGCCCGCAGCCAGCGCGGCGTCAGTATCACGCTGGATCTGCCGAGCGGCAATAACCTGAGCGCCAACCATACGCCGCTGATCTATCAGGGACTGCAGGTCGGCACCCTGACCAAACTGACGCTGCAGCCGGACAACAAAGTGACCGGTGAACTGACCATCGACCCGTCGGTGGTGGATCTGATGCGCAGCGGCACGCGCATCGCCATGCGCAGCCCGAAAATCAGCCTGAATGACGCCAAACTCAGCCAGTTGCTGACCGGCAACACGCTGGAGCTGATCCCGGGCGACGGCGAACCGCAGCACCACTTCAACGTGCTCGACAGCAGCGAAACGCTGCTGCAGCAGCCGGGCGTGCTCACCCTGTCGCTGAATGCGCCGCAGAGTTACGGCATCGACGTCGGCCAGCCGCTGATTATTCACGGTATCAAAGTCGGCCAGGTGCTGAACCGCACGCTGACCAACAGCGGCGTCACCTTCCGCATCGCCGTCGACGCGCAGTACCGCGCGCTGGTGCACAAAGACAGCAAGTTTGTGGTCAACAGCCGCCTGGACGTCAAGCTGGGGCTGGACGGGATGGAAGTGGTCGGCGCCAGCGCCCAGGAGTGGCTGGACGGCGGCATCCGCATTATTCCCGGCAGCCGTGGCGAACCGGCAACGCAGTATCCGCTGTACGCCAACAGCGACAAGGCCAAGGCGGGCATCACCGGCAATGCACCGGCGCCGACGCTGACGCTCACCGCCTCCAGCCTGCCGGACGTGCAATCCGGCTCGGTGGTGCTGTACCGCAAGTTCCAGGTGGGCGAAATTCTCGACATCCGCCCGAAAGCTAATGCGTTTGAGGTCGATGTGTATATCGACCCGCAATACCGCAAACTGCTGGGCAAGCAGACCGTCTTCTGGGCCGAAGGCGGCGCCAAAGTCCAGCTGAGCGGCAGCGGCCTGACGGTGCAGGCTTCACCGCTGAACCGGGCGCTGAAAGGCGCGATCAGCTTCGATAACCTGCAGGGCGTGGCGTTGGGCAAAGGCGACAAGCGGGTGCTGTACAGCAATGAAACCGCCGCCCGCGCGGTCGGCAGCCAAATCACCCTGCGCACCTATAACGCCAGCAAACTGGCCGCCGGTATGCCGATCCGCTATCTGGGCATCGATATCGGCCAGGTGGAGTCGATGCAGCTGTCGCCTGACCGCACCCAGGTGCTGGCGAAAGCCGTGCTGTATCCGGAATACGTGAACAACTTCGCCCGCTTCGGTACCCGCTTCTCCATCGTCTCGCCGGAGATTTCCGCCGCCGGGGTCAATAACCTTGATACCCTGCTGCAGCCGTATATTAACGTTGAGCCGGGCCGCAGCAGCCGTCCGCTGCGCAGCTTTGAGCTGCAGGAAGCCAGCATTACCGATTCGCGCTATCAGGACGGCCTGAGCGTGGTGCTTGACGCTGCCGAAACCGGCTCGCTGCAGATCGGCACGCCGGTGCTGTTCCGCGGCGTTGAGGTCGGCACCGTCACCGGCTTCTATCTGGGCGCGATGTCCGACCGGGTGCATGTCGCCCTGCGCATCAGCAAGAAATATCAGCATCTGGTGCGTAACAACAGCGTGTTCTGGCTGGCTTCCGGCTATAACCTGCAGTTCGGCCTGACCGGCGGCGTCATCAAGAGCGGCACCTTCCAGCAGTTTATCCGTGGCGGTATCGCCTTCGCCACGCCGCCGACCATCCCGCTGGCGCCAAAAGCCGCCGTCGGCAAGCACTTCATGCTTAATGCGGAAGAGCCGAAGGGATGGCAAGCATGGGGAACCGCCATCCCACGCGATTAACCTTAACGGGGCCTGTAACAACAGGCCCCGTTTTTTTGCGGCTCTGTGCTACAATTTCTCCTTCCTTCTTATTTTCTCGCAAGAGTTTTCTGTGGTTAAAACTGCTTCCGTATTTCTTCCGCCGGCGTTTCTCGACGCCACACGCGCTATCATGCCCGCCGATCTGTCAATGGACGATTTTATCGCCGCCTGTCAACGCCCGTTACGCCGCAGCCTGCGCGTAAATACGCTGAAAATCAGCGTCGCCGACTTTCTAACGCGGGTAAAAGAGTACGACTGGCAATTAGAGCCTATTCCCTGGTGCGCCGAAGGCTTCTGGATCGCCCGCGACGATGAAAGTCTGCGGCTGGGCAGCGCGGCCGAACACCTCAGCGGCCTGTTTTACATCCAGGAAGCCAGCTCCATGCTGCCGGTCAGCGCGCTGTTTGCCGGCGGTGATACGCCGGCCCGGGTGCTGGACGTTGCCGCCGCTCCGGGTTCAAAAACCACCCAGATTGCCGCGCTGATGCATAATCAGGGCAGCATCGTCGCCAATGAATACGCCGCCAGCCGGGTCAAAGTGCTGCATGCAAATGTCAGCCGCTGCGGAGTCAGCAACTGCGCGCTGACCCATTTTGACGGCCGGGTGTTCGGCGCCGCCCTGCCGGAAGCCTTTGACGCCATCCTGCTGGACGCGCCCTGCTCTGGCGAAGGCGTAGTGCGTAAAGACCCCGACGCCATGAGCAACTGGTCGCCGGAGAGCGTCGCCGACATCGCCGATACGCAGCGCGAGCTGATTGACAGCGCGTTCCACGCGCTGGCGCCGGGCGGCGTACTGGTCTACTCCACCTGCACCCTGAATGCGCAGGAGAACCAGGCGGTGATCCAGAGCCTGCTGGCCAGCTATGGCGATGCGGTCAGCATCGAGCCGCTGGGCGATCTGTTCCCCGGCGCGCCACAGGCGCTGACGGAGGAAGGTTTCCTGCACGTGTTCCCGCAAATCTACGACAGCGAAGGCTTTTTCGTCGCCCGCCTGCGCAAGCACCGCTCGGTGCCGGCGCTGGCGAAACCGACCTATAAGGTGGGTAAATTCCCCTTCACGCCGATGTCGCGCAAAGACGGCGAGCTGGTGCGCCAGGCTGCCAACGCCGCCGGCCTGGCCTGGGATGACGCCGCCCATGCCCTGTGGACGCGCGACAAAGAGATCTGGCTGTTCCCAAGGGCGCTGGAAGCGCTGATCGGCAAAGTGCGCTTCTCACGCATCGGCCTGAAGCTGGCCGAGCGCTTCCCCAAAGGTTACCGCTGGCAGCATGAGGCGGCGATCGCGCTGGCGGACGGCCAGGGGCCGCAGGCGTTCGAGCTGGACGCAGCGCTGGCGCAGGAGTGGTACCACGGCCGCGATCTGTATCCAGACGCGCCGCCGCAGGGCGATGAGTGTATCGTCACCTATCAGCAACAGCCGCTGGGCATCGCCAAACGCATCGGCAGCCGGATTAAAAACAACCTGCCCCGGGAACTGGTACGCGACGGCGCGCTCGATTTCCACCAGTAATCTCCTTTCGTTCACGCTTACGATGGCGGCAAACCGGCCGCCATCGCCACCCTCGCGGCAGATAAAATTTTTCGGTGACATTTTGTGCACCTTTGTCTATGCTCATTGATGACGGGCCAACTGGTCATACCTCCTGTATCTGGCTGAAAAGGAGTATTCATGAGCGTATCCGTAGTGAAAATAGGCAGTTTTGAGGTCGATGATGCCATTCATTCCGCTGCCGCCGAACAGGCGGAGAGCAATGGCCTGCTGACCATTCCATGCAAATCGGACCCGGATTTGTGCATGCAACTGGATGGCTGGGACGAGCACACCAGCATTCCCGCCACGCTAAACGGTAAGCAGTTGTTGCTGTATAAACAGCATTATGATCGTCAGCAGGACGCCTGGATTATGCGTATCGGCTGAACGGCGATAAGGAGAGTCACAGACGCGCTGCGCGGCGAACGCAGCGCGTTTTTTATTTCACCGTGATAACGCGCCCGGCGAAAAATCGGCCGAACGCTTCAGGTGACATTGTCACGTTTTCCTGCGTTTCCGGACGATCGCCAGACGGGTTATGGAACTGCAGCCGCCCCGCCGGCGCCGCAGTGATCAGCACCAGATGCCCGCCCCGCTGCGGCGGCGTCTGCAGCGGCTGCCGGATGGAGGGATGCACCGAGGCAATGATGTAGCGCCACTCGGCAAGCAGCGCCGGCAGTTGTGCGGCCGTCATATCGACCTGCACCGCCGCCTGCAGCGCAAACTGTTCGTCCACGTAACGAACAAAAGGCGCATAAATCAGCCCCTTTATCCGTTCGTCGTCCTGCCGCACATAGGCGCCGTATGGCAGGCTGCGCCGCGCCAATGCCAGCAGCGGCGGCGCGCTGCCGTCCCGGTGAAGCAGAATCATC
The DNA here is from genome assembly GCF_014298095.1 of Serratia sp. JUb9. Taxonomy (NCBI): domain Bacteria; kingdom Pseudomonadati; phylum Pseudomonadota; class Gammaproteobacteria; order Enterobacterales; family Yersiniaceae; genus Serratia; species Serratia sp. JUb9. The sequence continues at coordinate 2,951,392 of NZ_CP060416.1, forward strand.
CGCAGACAGGCCATGCCGCACACGTGGTTGGCCCATTCCAGGTATTCCGCCTGTTCCAGCGCGCCGCTGGCCGCCCAGTTCGGATCATCTGCCAGCGTGGCGCGGCCGGCAATCAGATCGGCCGCCAGTTCCGGCGTCGCCCACTGGCAACAATACGGCACCGCGCACATCGGTCTAAAACGCCTCAACCACGGTAAAATGCATCAGGATCAGCGTCATATCCGGCGCAAACATATCGTAGGCCTCAAAGAAGCGCCGGTGCTCGCGGCGCCAGTAGGCCAGCGTGCGGTCGCCTTCCCCTTCGGCGAAGGCGTGCGCTTCATCAACCTGATCGTAACTGCGCACATCGACCGAAGTCAGTTTGATCGCGCAGGCCGGTTCCCCCCGGCCGTCCACCACCACGAAAATATCGCCGGCCTGTGGAATGCCGTCCTCATCCAGATTGGAACAGGTGGCGGTCTTGCTGCCGTTCAGGATCAGCTGCACCAGCTCATCCGCTAATTCTTCGTTATCGCCGAACGCCCAGCGCTCCGCCTGCTCATAGTGTGCCGGTATTACCTTGGCCATGGTTGTCTGCCTGTCAGAAAGCGTATTGATACCGCGAGCATACTACAAACCCGACGGGGCGTCGCAGCTTCGCTCAAGCGCCGCCGACCAATCTTTACCTGATATTTACGGAAATGCCCTGTGCCCGCCGCGTTATGGCAGGCATACTGGGGACTCATTCACGGCTGGCGAATAGCCTTAGGCGAGTAGTATTATGAAAGAGTGCGGCAAAGACCCCGACGATACCTTCAGCGACTTATTGCAAGCCGTCACGCTGGTTGTTCTGGTTGTCATCGGGCTGAGCATCGGTTTTCTCAGCGTCTGAAGCACGAGGAGGCACTGTTGGTCACCAAACGTATGCGCGCCAAGCATGGCAAAATGCTGCTGGTGCTGCTCGGCATCTGTCTGGCCCTGCTGTTACTGCGCTGGGCGGCGATTGCCTTCGGCTAAGCGACCGGCAGGCCGACCGCTTAGCGGTTTAGTGCCGGGCGACAGGCTTTCTGGCCGTCGGCTCCAGCAATTCACGTAAATAGGCTACGCGTTCTTCTCCCTGCAGCAGCCACCAGCGACAAAGCGGATGCTGAACTTCCGCCGAACGCGATGCGCGGTAATACTCCGCCAGTTGCTCCACCAGACTCATCATTTTCCCCTCCCGCTGTACGACGCTTTAAGTATTGAACGGTAAAAGCAGAAGAAATACTGACGGTTTGATTTTTATACTTCCGGTTTTATGGTTAGCCGCGTGCGGCGCTGGCGCTGGTGTCGGCCAACTGCTACATTGAGCAAAAAATCACCGACCGAGGTTAACGATGAAGTTCTCGGAGCAGGAGATAAAACCCGTTTGGGACGAAGTCGCCCGCCTGATCGGCGACGGCGTGATGCAGCTGCGCCATCGCGGCGAAGCGCTGTCGGTGGAAACCTTGGCCAGGCAGTTGGCGCGCCAGTCGGCGGCCTGTCAGGATATTGAGCAGCGTATTCTGCTGGGCGCGGCAATTAATATGCTCAAAGGGGGAGAATGAATCGCCAACCGTATGGCTGGCGACTCGGCAGACATCCAAGGTATGCAAGCCCAGACGTCTGGAAAAAATTATCTCACGAACAATCTGAAAATTTAATCAGAATTATCGGCATTACGCAGAAAAACTGATTTTTTTCCTGAGATTACCTCAGCGTGACAGCCAGCCCAGCAACAGCGTCGCACCAATTACCGTCGATGCCCCGCCGATACGCGTGGCGATCTGCGCAAACGGCATCAGCCCCATACGGTTTGATGCCGACAGAATCGCCACATCGCCGGTGCCGCCCAGCCCGCTATGGCAACAGGTGACAATCGCCGCCTCCACCGGGAACATCTTCAGCCGCGGCGCAATCAGAAAACTCACCAACCCCATCGACAGCACCACCGAACCACAAACGATGACATAGCCGACGGAGAATACCGCCACCACGTTCTCCAGCGGCACATACAGCATGCCCAGGCCAATCATCAGCGGCCACACCAGCGCGGCGGAAACGAATTTATAGAAACTGTGCGCGCCGCTCTCCATATTGGCGGGAATAATCCGACAGTATTTGCACAATACCGCAAACAGAATCATCAGCACCGGGCCGGGAATATGCACCAGATGTTCAAACAGTCCGCCGACGATAAAAAAGGCGCAAATCACCAGTAAACCGCCGCCCATCCAGTGGAAATTAACCGTGCCGCCGCTCTCCTGCTGCGTGAACAACGCGTTATCCTGTGCAGAGCGAATCAGCATCCCGTCGCCGCTCAGCGTGCGACGTTTTATGCCGATACGCGCCAGCACGCCGGCGGTGACGATGGCGAAGATATTGCCCAGCACCGCCGCCGGCGCCAACTGCGCGACATACACGTCCGGCGTGGCGCCGAGGATCGCCGAGTAGGCCAGCGACAGCGGCAAAATCCCCTCGCCGATGCCCCCGCCGATAATCGGCACGATAATAAAAAAGAAGGTGTGATAAACGCTGTAGCCAAACAGCTGCCCCACCAGCAGCCCGGTCGCCACCGCAGCCAGCGTCCCCGCCAGCAGCGGCACGAACATGCGGATCATCCCCTGAATCAGGATCGTCCGGTTCATGCCGAGGATACTGCCGACCACCAGGCTGGCGATCACAAAGTACAGCAGGTTGGCCTCTTTCATCAGCAGATTAACGGTCGCCAGCACATTGGGTTGAAAGACGTTAAAATAGACCAGCACCGACGGCACCATCAGGCATAAAATCGCCGGGCCGCCAATTTCCCGCAATAGCGGAATAGATTTTCCCAACTGCGCCAGGGCAAAACCCAGCGTCATGATGATCGCCAATCCGCCGATCATGTTTTTCGGTAAAAAGTTGGCGTAGGCCGAAGTACCGACGATGGCGCAAATAGTGACAAACAGCGCAATCGGCACCGTGCCGATATCCATCCTCCGTATTTTCCATATTATTCCGGACGAGTCTGATTGTGGCGTGACTTTGTCACGACCGAGTTCAACATTTATCTGTTTCATTATTCACCTTACCCGCAAGTGTCTGATAAATCATGGGCCGAACTCGCCCAAATGAAAATAATTAATAAATAAAAACATGAGGTTACTGACCAGCACATCGATATGCGCCGGGTTATTAGAGGTAGATAAAACAGTAGACAAGGCCGAAGATATGATAAAAAATAAAAAAGCAGAACAAAATTAATCCGTCGAAATTAAATAGTGTGACACTCCGCCAAGCTTGGCGTTAATTAATTATCGTCAGCATTTTGTAATTAAATTAAGCGGGATTATTTTTGCTCCCATGTTATAGGAATCGGCAAATAACTGCTGATTTGCAGAAATAAGAACCGGAAATAGCACGGCTGAATCCGGTCAGCAAAATAAAACGTCCGATGCCGTTACGCCTTGTCGTTAGCCCGTCGGACACACGATAACGGTACCTCAGGTAGCTGACCCGGCGGTTTACGCAACGACGGCGTCACACCGAAAGGTATGATAAGGAAGTAGACTATGTCTTCAACCGCTGTAACCCCACAAACCCTCGCCCGCTACGGTATCCATCAGGTTAGCGATATCGTTTACAACCCTGATTACGAACTGCTGTTCAACGAGGAAACCCGCGCCGATCTGCCGGCGCTGGAGCGCGGCACCCTGACCAACCTCGGCGCGGTCGCCGTTGATACCGGCGAATTTACCGGTCGTTCACCAAAGGATAAATATATTGTGCGTGATGACGTCACGCGCGACACCGTCTGGTGGTCGGACAGCGGCACCGGCAAAAACGATAATCAGCCGATGTCGCCGGAAGTCTGGCAGCAGTTGAAATCCCGCGTAGGCGATCAGCTGTCCGGTAAGCGCCTGTTTGTAGTTGACGCCTTCTGCGGCGCCAACGCCGATACGCGTCTGAAAGTGCGCTTTATCACCGAGGTCGCCTGGCAGGCACACTTTGTGAAGAACATGTTTATCCGGCCAAGCGATGCCGAACTGGCGGACTTTGAGCCGGATTTTGTGGTGCTGAACGGCGCCAAATGCACCAATCCGGACTGGCAGCAGCAGGGGCTGCACTCGGAAAACTTCGTCGCCTTCAACCTGACGGAGCGCATGCAGCTGATCGGCGGCACCTGGTACGGCGGCGAAATGAAAAAGGGTATGTTCTCCATCATGAACTACCTGCTGCCGCTGAAAGGCATTGCCTCCATGCACTGCTCGGCCAACGTCGGCGAACAGGGCGACGTGGCGGTATTCTTCGGCCTGTCCGGCACCGGCAAAACCACCCTGTCCACCGATCCGAAGCGCCAGTTGATCGGTGATGACGAACACGGCTGGGACGACGACGGCGTGTTTAACTTCGAAGGCGGCTGCTACGCCAAAACCATCAAACTGTCGCCGCAGGCCGAACCGGAAATTTATCAGGCGATCCGCCGCGACGCGCTGCTGGAAAACGTCACGGTGCGTGCCGACGGCAGCATCGATTTTGACGACGGTTCAAAAACCGAGAACACCCGCGTCTCCTACCCGATTAACCATATCGACAACATCGTCGCACCGGTGTCCAAGGCCGGCCACGCGCAGAAAATCATCTTCCTGACTGCCGATGCCTTCGGCGTGCTGCCGCCGGTCTCCCGCCTGACGCCGGAGCAGACGCAGTATCACTTCCTGTCCGGCTTCACCGCCAAACTGGCGGGCACCGAACGCGGCATCACCGCGCCGACGCCGACCTTCTCCGCCTGCTTCGGCGCCGCCTTCCTGACGCTGCACCCGACGCAGTACGCCGAGGTGCTGGTGAAACGCATGGAGGCCGCCGGCGCGCAGGCCTATCTGGTCAATACCGGCTGGAACGGCAGCGGCAAACGCATTTCAATCAAGGATACGCGCGGCATTATCGACGCCATCCTCAGCGGCGAAATTGAGCAGGCGAACACCATCACCCTGCCGATCTTCGGCCTGGCGGTGCCGAGCGCGCTGCCGGGGGTCGACCCGGCGATTCTCGACCCGCGTAAAACCTACGCCGACGAATCATTGTGGCAGGAAAAAGCGCAGGATCTGGCGCAGCGCTTTATCGATAACTTCGCCAAATACACCGTCACTCCGGCGGGAGAACGCCTGCTGGCCGCCGGCCCGCAGCGCTAACCCGCAGACCTCGACAGGGCGCAATCACTGCGCCCTTTTTTATTTCCGTCGCCCAGACAAATAAATAAAACTCATACCTCGTTAATCATTTTCCGGCAGACAACCTGCGGCGCACTCCCTAACGTGGTTAGCGAGGCGTCAGCAACAATTAAGATAATTCATTGATACAAATCAATTTAATGCTATAAACATTTAAAACACATCGGCTGACGCTCATCCAATACGTTTCCGGCCTGCGGCCAAAGTTTTAATCCGATCACATATTAATAAAAAAAACAGAGAGCGTACCCGATGAGCAACCACAACATTGTTGACGTCAAAGCGTGGATCGATTCGCGCCCCATCTCCGGCTATCAGTGGCTGGTATTAATCCTGTGCTTCATCATCATTATGTTCGACGGTTACGACGCCGCGGTGATGGGCTTTATCGCCCCGGCGCTGATCGAAGACTGGGGCATTTCACGGGGCGAAATGGGGCCGATCCTCGGCGCGGCGATGCTCGGCGTCGCCCTCGGCGCGCTGATCGCCGGCCCCTACTCCGACCGCTTCGGCCGCAAGAAAGTGCTGCTGCTGTCGATCCTCTGTTTCTCGCTGTTCAGCCTGCTCAGCACCTTCGCACGCACCCCGCTGGAAATGGCCGTGCTGCGCTTTCTTACCGGCCTCGGGCTGGGGGCGGTGATGCCCAACTGCGTGACGCTGGTGTCCGAATATATGCCGGAGCGCCGCCGCAGCCTGATGATCACCCTGATGTACAGCGGCTTTAATATCGGCTCCGGCGCCGGCGGTTTTATCGCCGCCGGCATGCTGCCGAGCCTGGGGTGGAAATCGGTGCTGTTCCTCGGCGGCCTGCTGCCGCTGCTGATGCTGCCGCTGCTGATGTGGATCCTGCCGGAATCCACCCTGTATATGGTGGTGCGCAACCAACATAAAGACAAAATCGCCCGCATCCTGCGGCGCGCCGGCGGCGTATTCAGCGCCGGCACCACCTTCGTGCTGAAAACGCCGGCGATCGCCAAGAAGGCCCGGGTGCTGCAACTGTTCAGCAACGGCTACGCCAGAGGCACGCTGGTACTGTGGCTCACCTATTTTATGGGGCTGTTTGTGATTTATCTGCTCAACGGCTGGCTGCCGACCATCGTGCGCGGCGCCGGTTTTTCGCTGGAGCGCGCGGCGATTATCGCCGGCTTATTTCAGCTGGGCGGCACCATCGGCGGGCTGCTGGTGGGTAACCTGATGGATCGCTTCGTCGCCAAACGGGTGATCGCCCTGTTCTACCTGATGGGCATGTGCTGCCTGCTGGCGCAGGGCATCTGGGGCTTTGGCCCGACGGCGCTGGCGGTGCTGGTGTTTATCAGCGGGGTATGCATCAACGGCGCGCAAACCGGCCTGCAGGCGTTCTCCCCGGCGTTCTACCCGACGGAGATGCGCGCCACCGGCGTCAGTTGGATGCACGGCATCGGCCGCAGCGGCGCAATTATCAGTTCATCGCTCGGCGGCGTGCTGCTGGGGATGTTCCCCGGCGCCACCAGCATTTTCATTATCCTCGCCACCCCGGCTCTGCTGGCGGCGATCACCATTATCAATCATCAGCACGCGCGTCCGGCGGAAAGGGTAAAAGGCATTGGCCTTAACGACCTGCCAGCGCTGTCGCGCACCATGAATAACCGGTAAACACTTTCAGACAGAGGTAACAGGATGGCAACGATCATTGGCGGACTGGCCGTGTCCCACACCCCCACCATCGGCTTTGCGGTGGATCACAATAAACAGCAGGAGAGCGCCTGGGCGCCGATTTTCGACGGTTTCGCCCCGATGCAGCAATGGCTGGCGGAGAAAAAACCCGACGTGCTGCTGTACGTATTCAACGACCACGTCACGTCATTTTTCTTCGACCACTATTCAGCATTTGCGCTGGGGATTGACGACAGCTACGCCGTCGCTGACGAAGGCGGCGGTCCGCGCGATCTGCCGCCCGTCGCCGGCCATGCGGCGCTGTCCCAGCATATCGGCGCCAGTCTGATGGCGGACGAATTCGATATGGCGTTCTTCCAGGACAAACCGCTGGACCACGGCCTGTTCTCACCGCTGTCCGCTCTGCTGCCCTGGCAGGATAGCGGCTGGCCGACCCGGGTAGTGCCGCTGCAGGTCGGCGTGCTGCAGTTCCCAATCCCGTCAGCCCGTCGCTGCTACAAACTGGGCCAGGCGCTACGGCGGGCGATCGAAAGTTTCCCGGAAGATCTGAAGGTGGCGGTGGTCGCCACCGGCGGCGTCTCGCATCAGGTGCACGGCGAACGCTGCGGCTTCAATAACCCGGAATGGGACGCTCAGTTTGTCGATATGCTGGTGAACGATCCGCAGCGCCTGACCGACATCACCCTGGCGGAATACGCCACCCTCGGCGGCCTGGAAGGGGCGGAGGTGATTATGTGGCTGATTATGCGCGGCGCGCTCTCCGCCAACGTGGAAAAACTGCATGAGGCCTACTACCTGCCCTCGATGACCGGCATCTCCACGCTGATTCTGGAAAACCGCGCGCGCGAAGCGCCGGTCGACGTGCAGCAGCGCCAGCGCGACAAAATCAATCAGCAGTTGGCCGGCGTGGAAAAACTGCCGGGCACCTACCCGTTCACCCATGCCCGCAGCCTGAAGGCGCTACGCATCAACCGCTTTCTGCACCGGCTGATCCAGCCGGACTGGCGCGCCCGTTTCCTTCAGCAGCAGCAGGCGCTGTTTGATCAGGCGGCGCTGAGCGACGAAGAACAGCGCATGCTGCGCGAACTCGACTGGCGGGCGATGATCCACTACGGCGTCAGCTTCTTCCTGCTGGAGAAGCTGGGCGCGGTGGTCGGCAGCTCTAACCTGCATATTTACGCCGCCATGCGCGGCGAAACGCTGGAGGAGTTCCAGAAAACGCGTAACCAGCAGGTGCTGTATTCGGTAGCGGGGAAAGACGCATGACAACGCTATTTAGCCAGCCGAAGATCGACTGCCACCACCACCTGTTCGACCCGGGCCATTTCCCCTATGCGCCGGACAGCGCCTATAACCCGGCCGGCCATGAACTGGCGACGTTGGCCCACTACCGCGCGGTGATGCAGGCCTACGGCATTCGCCATTCGCTGATTGTCGGCCCCACTTCGGGCTATAACACCGACAACCGCTGCCTGCTGGCGGCGCTGGCCGGCGGTGAAGGCCGCCATAAGGGCATCGCGGTGGTGCCATTCGACAGCAGCAGCGAATCACTGGCGCAACTGCAGACGCAGGGCGTGGTCGGCATCGCCCTCAACGTCGCCATGCTCGGCGTCGCGCCGTTTCTGCAGCTTGACCGGCTGATGGCGCAATTGGCGGAACTGGGGCTGTACGCGCAGATTCAGGTACAGGATGACCAGTTGCCGGCACTGCTGCCGCTGCTGCGGCGCAGCCGCGCCAGACTGCTGTTCGACCACAGCGGCCGCCCCGACGTCGACGCCGGGCTGGAGCAGCCGGCCTTTCAGGCGCTGCTGCAGCTGGCGGAGCGTGAACATGTGTATATGAAACTGTCCGGGCTGGCGAAGTTTTCCCGTCAGCACTACCCGTTCGCCGACGCGCAGCCCTATGTGCAGGCGCTGCTGGCCGCCTACGGCGCGGAGAAGTGCATGTGGGGCTCCGACTGGCCGTTCCTGCGCGCCACCGAACGGATGGACATGGGCACGCTGCTGATGCTGTGCGAAAGCCTGTTCCCCGACGCGCAGACGCGTCAACAGATTCTGTGGCACACGCCGCAGCGCCTGTTTGGTTTTACTGACTAACGGAGAGACGATGAAAACCATTTACGTGCTTAACGGCCCCAACCTCAACCTGCTGGGCAGCCGCGAACCGGAAACCTACGGCCATGACACGCTGGCCACTATCGAAACGCTATGCCGCCGGACGGCCGCCGAGCTGAATGTGGAACTGGTATTTCTGCAGACCAACCACGAGGGGCAGATGATCGACTGGATCCAGGAGACGCGCGGCAAGGCGCAGGCGCTGGTGATCAATCCGGCTGCCTGGACCCACACCTCGGTGGCGATTCGTGACGCTGTCACCGCCGTCGCCCTGCCGCTGTTTGAAGTGCATATCACCAATGTGCACAAGCGCGAACCGTTCCGCCACCACTCCTACCTGTCCGATGTGGCGCACGGCGTGATCTGCGGCTTTGGCATTCAAGGCTACCGCTACGCGCTGATGCAGGCCGCCAGCCTGCTTTAACCTATACCGGCGCACTGCGCGCGCAGGCTGTCGATCAGCGCCTGCGCCGCCGGCGAATGCAGGCTGCCAGTACGGAACGTCAGGCCGATGGCGCGGCCGGTGTTGGGCAGCGCCAGCGGCAGCTGCACCAACTCCCCCGACGCCAGTTCATGCTCCAGCTGGTGCGCCGACACCGCCGCCAGCATATCTGAATTGAGCAACAGCCCGCGCACCAGCGCCAGATCGCCGGTTTCCACCACCGGCGACGGCGGCGGCATCGCCATCGCCAGAAAGCAGTCGTCCAACAGACGCCGCGCCGGGGTGGCCGAGCGCGGCAGCACCCAGCGTGCGCCCTTCAGCTGCGCCGGCTGCAGCCCGGCCTGCGCCAGCGGATGACCGCGACGCGCCAGCAGCACCATCTCTTCGGTAAACAGCGTTTCGCTGTACACATCCGCCGCATAATCGCTGGCGCGTAACGCGCCAAAAATAAAATCGATATCGCCGGAGCGTAATTCAGACGCCAGCGCGGAAAACGCACTCTCGTTGGTCACCACGCTGACGCCAGGATAGCGCGAGGTCAGCTGGACAATCGCCTGCGGCAGCAGCCGGGTACGCCCCAGCGGCAGCGCGCCGACCCGCACCGCGCCGGTCAGCACCCCGCGCCGGGCGGCGATATCCGCCGGAATATGGTGCAGCTCATTGAGCGCACGCCGGATGTTGGCCTCAATTTCCCGTCCGGCCAGCGAAGGCACCATACCGTGCGGCGTCCGCTCCAGCAGCGGCGTGCCGACGCCGTTTTCCAGCACCTTCAGCGCCGCACTGATCGCCGGCTGGCTCAGGCCCAGCAGCGTCGCCACGGTCTGCATATGCCGCGTTTCACACAGGCAGACGAAAATCTGCAGCCGGCGTACGTTAAACAGGTACAGCGGTTCGCTGTCGGTACGCGCCGCCCCTTTACCCAGCAGACGCGCCAGCAGCGCCGGCACCTGATGCAGTTCCGCAATCGCCCGCCGCGCGCGCGGCAGCACGCACTTGCCGAAATCGGTCAGCAGCATGCCGCTGGCATGACGCTCAAACAGCGGCACCGCCAGTTTTTGCTCCAGATCGCGAATCGACCGGGTGATGGCCGACTGTGTTCTGAATAACTCATCGGCGGCGCGCGAAACGCTGCCCTGCGTGACAACCTGGCTGAATGCTCTGATTTGCATCAGGTTTGTCAGCGCGTCTTCTTCATAGTCCATGCTCAACCTCCCGGACGGCGATGCAGGCAATATAAATAAAACGCATACCTGCTGCAATCAAATGAATTATCCGCCGACGCGGGAAACTGACAGCATGAGCTCACTCCAATCAGCCAAGGAATCCGAACATGAGTGAGATAACCGCAAACAAAACCGCCCTGGTGGTCAGCGCCCATTCCGCCGACTTTGTCTGGCGCGCCGGCGGCGCCATTGCGCTGCACGGTCAGCAGGGTTATCAGGTACATATCGTCTGTCTGTCGTTCGGCGAGCGTGGCGAATCGGCCAAGCTATGGCGCAAAGGCGAGATGACCGAGCAAAAAGTGAAGGCCGCCCGCCGGGAAGAAGCCTGCGCCGCCGCCGAAATCCTCGGCGCCAGCATCGAATTCTTCGATATGGGCGACTACCCGCTGCGCGCCGATAAAGAGCATCTGTTCCGCCTGGCGGACGTGTTCCGCCGGGTGCAGCCGCACTTTGTGCTGACCCACTCGCAAAAAGATCCGTACAACTACGATCACCCGCTGGCCTGCAACCTGACGCAGGAAGCGCGCATTATCGCGCAGGCGGAAGGCTACCGGCCGGGCGAGCCGATCGTCGCCGCGCCGCCGGTGTACCTGTTTGAACCCCACCAGCCGGAGCAGTGTGAATGGAAACCGGACGTGCTGCTGGATATCACCTCGGTATGGGATAAAAAATATCAGGCAATTCAGTGCATGGCCGGCCAGGAACACCTGTGGGAGTACTACACCCGCGTCGCCCAGCAGCGCGGCGTACAGGCCAAGCGCAACGTCGGCATCGCCAGCGGCAAAAACATCGTGTATGGCGAAGGCTATCAGAGCATTTTCCCGCGGGTGACGGAGGATCTGGCATGAGCATCATCGGTAAAAAAGGCGTGGTGGTGCGTTCTGTCCCGCGCAGCAGCGACGCCACGCTGGCGGCGCTGGCGGCGTTCGGCGTCGCCACGGTGCATGAGGCGCAGGGTCGCAAAGGGCTGCTCGATCCGGCCATCCGGCCGATTCAGCAGGATCGCGGGATCGCCGGCAATGCGGTCACCGTGCTGGCGGCGCCGGGCGATAACTGGATGTTCCACGTGGCGGTCGAGCAGTGCCGGCCGGGCGATATTCTGGTGGTGGCGCCGACCTCCCCCTGTATCGACGGCTACTTCGGCGATCTGTTGGCCACCTCGCTGCAGGCGCACGGCGTGCGCGGGCTGGTGGCCGATCTGGGAGTGCGCGACACCCGCACGCTGCGTGAAATGGGCTTCCCGGTCTGGTCGCGGGCGGTGTATGCGCAGGGCACGGTGAAAGAGACGCTGGGGTCGGTCAATGTGCCGCTGGTGTGCGCCGGGCAGCTGATTTATCCGGGCGATGCGGTGGTCGCCGACGATGACGGCGTAGTGGTGGTGCGCCATGCCGAGGCCGAAGCGACGCTGGCGGCCAGCCGCCGCCGCGCCGAGCTGGAGGAGAGCAAGCGCCTGCGGATGGCCAACGGCGAGCTGGGGCTGGATATTTACCAGATGCGACCGCGTCTGGCGGAAAAAGGCCTGACCTACTACGACTCACTGGACCAGTTGGAGGAGTAACATGCGCCAACGTCGGATCCCCTGCCTGCTGATGCGCGGCGGCACCTCAAAAGGCGCATTCTTTCTGGCGGACGACCTGCCGTCACAGCCGGCGGCGCGCGACCGCGTACTGCTGGCGGCGATGGGCTCGCCGGATATCCGTCAAATCGACGGCCTCGGCGGCGGCGATCCGCTGACCAGCAAAGTGGCGATCGTCAGCCGCTCGCAGCGTGCAGACGCCGACGTCGACTATCTGTTCGCTCAGGTCAACGTCGACCGCCCGGTGGTGGATTACGGCCAGAACTGCGGCAATATTCTGGCGGCGGTCGGGCCGTTCGCCATCGAGCGCGGCCTGGTGGCCACCGACGCGGCGTTCACCGAAGTGCGCATCTTTATGCAGAACACCGGCCAGGTGGCGGTGGCGCGCATCCCCACGCCGGACGGCGAGGTGCGCTACGACGGCGATCTGTCCATCGACGGCGTGCCCGGCAGCGCCGCCGAAATTGTGCTGACCTTCCGCGATATCGCCGGCTCCAGCTGCGGCGCTCTGCTGCCGACCGGCCGGGCCTGCGACCAGATTGACGGCGTGGCGGTCACCTGTATCGACAACGGCATGCCGGTGGTACTGCTGCGCGCAGCGGATCTCGGCCGCAGCGGCTACGAAAGCCGCGAACAGCTGGATGCCGACCAACAGCTCAAACAGCGGCTGGAGCACATTCGCCTGCAGGCCGGCCCGCTGATGAACCTGGGCGACGTCAGCCAGCGCAGCGTGCCGAAAATGACCCTGCTGGCCGCGCCGCGCGCCGGCGGCGCCGTCAGCAGCCGCACCTTTATTCCCCACCGCTGCCACGCCTCGATCGGTGTGCTGGGCGCGGTCAGCGTCGCCAGCGCCTGTCTGCTGGCGGGCAGCGTGGCGCAGCCGCTGGCTCAGGCAGGCGACGATGAACAGCAGCGCGTCAGCGTGGAGCATCCCAGCGGCGAATTCAGCGTCTTGCTGACCCGCACGCCCGCCGGCGAACTGACACAGGCCGGCATGCTGCGTACCGCCCGGCTGATTTTCGCCGGTGAGGTGTGCATTCCCGGCGCGATCTGGCCGGCCTAACCATAGGGAGAAACTGATGACCACCTTTACCCCACGGGTCACGCTGATCGGCTTCGGTGAAGTCGGCAGCATTCTGGCTCAGGAACTGAGCGCTCAGGGCGCACGCGTTACCGCCTATGACCAGCACATTACGCCGGCGATGGCAGCCACCGCCGAGCGCTGCGGCTGCACGCTGACCGAACAACTGCCGGCGGCGCTGGCCGACGCCGAGCTGATTTTTTCCGTCGTCACCGCCGCCAATACGCTGGCGGTCGCCACGCAGTGCGCTCCGCTGCTGCGCGCCGGCCAGTACTTTTTCGACCTGAACTCCGCCGCCCCCCATACCAAACGCGCCGCCGCCGCGGCGATTGAGCAAGCCAGCGACGCGTGCTATGTCGAGGTTGCGGTAATGGCGCCGGTGCCGCCCAAGCGGCTGCAAACGCCGCTGCTGCTGGGCGGCCCAGCGGCGGCCGAGGGCGGCGCACGGCTGCAGCCGTTAGGATTTAACGCCAGGATTCACAGCGATCGCATCGGCGAGGCTTCGGCGATCAAAATGTGCCGCAGCGTGATGATCAAGGGGCTGGAGGCGCTGACCGTCGAATGCCTGCACGCCGCCCGCCGCTACGGCGTCGAACGGCCGGTGCTCGATTCGCTGCACGCCAGTTTCCCGTCGCTGGGCTGGGACGAGCGGCTGCCCCACTACCTGATTAGCCGGGTGGCGGAGCACGGGCAACGCCGCGCCGAGGAGATGGGGGAAGTGGTGAAAACGCTGCAGGACGTTGGCGTGGAACCGCACCAAAGCCGCGCGACGGTGTTATCGCAGCAGGGGCTGGTCGACGCGATGAAAGCGCAAAACATCCGCTATTCGCAACTGGAACCTTTCGTTTGGCAACAAGCACTTGAGGCGATCTACGGCAAATTGTGATCGGCATCAAATAACGATTTATTTTCGTTAAATTCACATTGTTAACAAACTAACAACAAAGTATTTTGAACCAAAAGGTACATAAAAACAGGACGTGCGGGCAAGCCGCAGCATGGTGACCCCGCCCGCACGCTCCGATGACTTATCTCTTGGCACTGGAAAAACACCGTAATGAAAAAAATGCTCCTGTTAACCGGCGCGCTGCTCTCTGCCAGCGCCGGCCACGCCATGGCGGCGCCCGTCGCGCCGCTGACCAATCAGCAGGCCAATCAGGTGATCGACAACGTGCGCCACAGCCTGCAAACGCAGCATAGCGTCGGCTGCGTCGCCGTGGTGGATCGCGCCGGCCTGCTGCTGGCGTTCCAACGCTTTGACGGCGCGCCGCTCGGCTGTGTGGACGCCGCGCTCGGCAAGGCGCGCACCTCCGCTCTCTACCGCACGCCTTCACTGACGTTTATGCAACGGCTGCAAAACGGCGAAACCACCGTGCTCGCCATCCCGCATGCGGTGGCGCTCGGCGGCGGCTACCCGCTGACGCTTGGCGGCGACGTGGTCGGCGCGGTCGGCGTCAGCACGCCAAAACAAGAGCTGGATAATCAGGCTTCGCAAACCGCCGCCTCCGCGCTGCAGTAACCCCTGCCAAAAGGAACCTTTCTATGATCGCTCTTTCACGCCGCCGGCTGGTGCTCGGCTCGGCGGGGTTGCTGGCGGCCGGCGTCCTGGCGCAAAACCTGTTGGGACGTGCCGCGCTGGCGGCGCCTGACGCCGCATCGCTGCCGGACGCTTTTCTCACCGTCTCTCGTTCGCTGACCGGTATGCCGCTGCCCGACCCGCAGCTGGCGCAGCGGCTGTATCAGGCGCTGCTGCCGCGCTTCCCGCAGCTGAATCCGCTGCTCGACGCGCTGGCAACGCTGCTGCAGCAACACGGCACCCAGGACGGCGCAGCCCTGCAACAACAGCTGAAACAGCATGCCGCACCGCTGACGCGCCTGTATCACGCGTTGATCGGCGGCTGGTATCTCGGCGTTATCGGCGATGCCGCCCGGCCTGAATGCATCGCCTTCGAAAACATCGTCAGCTATCAACTGGTGCGCGACTCATTAACGCCCCCCAGTTACTGCCCGGGCGAGACAAATTTCTGGATCCGACCTCCGCATAAGGAGAATAACCATGCCTGATTCATTAAGTGCCGACGTGGTGGTCATCGGCGCCGGTATTGCCGGCTCGCTGGCGGCATTAAAGATGGCGCAGGCCGGCGCCTCGGTGCTGATGCTGGAGTCCGGCCCGGAGATTAAACGTGACAACGCGGTGGAGCTGTTCCGCAACTCGCCGTTCAAGGGCGACTTTACCGAACCGTTTCCGCCGCAGCCCTGGGCGCCGCAGCCCAAATTCGTGCCGAGCGATAACAACTACCTGATCCAAAAAGGGCCGGACCCCTACCGCGCCCAGTATCTGCGCGGTATCGGCGGCACCACCTGGCACTGGGCCGGGCAGGCGTTCCGCCTGCTGCCGAACGATATGCGCCTGCAGAGCCTGTACGGCGTAGGCCGCGACTGGCCGATCGGTTACGCCGATCTGGAGCCTTACTATTGCGAGGCCGAATACCAGATGGGGGTTTCCGGCGACAGCGATCTGGACTCGCCGCGCTCGCGCCCTTACCCGCTGCCGGGGATCCCGCTGCCTTACGGTTTTGAACGGATTAAACAGCGCGTCGCCGGGCTGGGTTATGAGGTCGGCATCGGCCCGCAGGCGCGCAACAGCGTTCCCTACGACGGTCGCCCGGCCTGCTGCGGTAATAACAACTGTATGCCGGTCTGCCCGATCGACGCCCAGTATCACGGCGGCATCTCCGCCCGCAAGGCGCTGGAGGCCGGCGTGCGCATCGTCGCCAATGCGGTGGTGTACCGTATTGAGGCCGACGACAAGGGTAATATCGTGGCGGTGCACTATCTGGATCGCAATAAACACAGCCACCGGGTCAGCGGCAAACGCTTCGTACTGACCGCCAACGGTATTGAAAGCCCGAAAATCCTGCTGCTGTCCAGCAGCGAGCGTTATCGCCACGGCATCGCCAACAGTTCCGGCATGGTCGGCCGTAATCTGATGGATCATCCGGGCAGTTCGGTAGAATTTTACGCCGACGAACCGGTATGGTTCGGCCGCGGGCCGATGCGGCCCGGCAGCATCAACAACCTGCGCGACGGCGCATTCCGGGCGCAGCGTTCAGCCCTGCGGGTCGATCTGGCCAACACCTCGCCGGTGCGCTACCTCACCGAGCGCCTGATCCGTCAGGGCTATTACGGCAAGGCGCTGAATGAAAAGCTGGCGTTCCAGTCCGAACGCTACGTACAGCTGAAATGCCTGCTGGAGATGCTGCCCGAGCCGGAAAACCGCGTGCAGCTGAGCAAAACCGAGAAAGACGCCTGGGGCATCCCTAAACTGGAAGTCTACTACCGCTTTCCGGAGTATGTGCACCGCGGCTACGACCAGTCGATGGTCGACTTCCGGCGCATCGTCAAACAGATGGGCGGCAGCGAGGCGCTGTACAGCCGGCGCGGCGTTTATGACAACAACCAGCACATCACCGGCACCATGATGATGGGGCGCGATCCGCGCGATTCGGTGGTTGACGGCGACTGCCGCAGCCACGACCACCCCAACCTGTTTATCGCCGGCACCGGCATCATGCCTTCCGCCTCCACGGTCAACTCGACGCTGACCGGCGTGGCACTGGCGCTGCGCATGGCGGACAGCGTGCTGAGCAGTCTGCAGGGAGGCATGGCATGAAGAAGACGCTACTGGCGCTGTTTCTCAGCGCCGCGCCGCTGTGGGCGCACGGTGACGATGCGCTGATCAAGCGCGGCGAGTATCTGGCGCGCGCCGCCGACTGCACCGCCTGCCATACCGCGCCGGGCGGCCCGGCGTTTGGCGGCGGCTATCCGGTCAGCACGCCGTTCGGCGTGATTTACGGCAGTAATATCTCCGCCGACAAGCAGTTCGGCATCGGTAACTGGAGCGATGACGAATTCGTCGCGGCAGTGCGCGACGGCGTGGGTAAAAACGGCCAGCAGCTCTACCCGGCGATGCCGTACGACGCCTTCACCAAAATGAAGCGCGACGACGTGCTGGCGATCAAAGCCTACCTGCTGGCGCAACCGGCGGTGCATCAGGCGACGCCGCGCACCGATCTGGCCTTCCCGTTCAACCAGCGCTGGGGCATGCGGTTATGGAAGCTGTTTAACTTCAGCGCCGGCGAACTGCGGCCGGACCCGGCCAAAAGCGACGAATGGAACCACGGCCGCTATCTGGTGGAAGCGCTGGCGCACTGCGGCACCTGCCATACGCCGCGCACTCTCACCATGGGGATGGACGAGGACAACGCCTTTGCCGGCGGCGACCTCGGCGGCTGGACGGCGTATAACATCACGCCGGATAAACGCGCCGGCATCGGCAGTTGGTCGCAGCAGGAGCTGGTCGACTACCTGAAAACCGGCAACGTCGCCGGGCGCGCCTCGGCCGCCGGGCCGATGGCGGAGGCCATCGAGCACAGTCTGCAATACCTGCCGGACAGCGATCTGCACGCCATGGCGACCTATCTGCGCAGCGTAAAGCCCATCGCCGATGATGCACAGCGCAAGGCCCGCGACGCCTGGGGACAGCCGACGCAGGACTACCTGACGCTGCGCGGCGGCAATGGCGGCGAGGCCTCCGGCGCGGCGCTGTTCAACCGCCACTGCGCCAGCTGTCACGGTGCCGACGGCGCCGGCAAGGGGAGCGGTTTCCACGCCTATCCATCGCTGCTGCATCACGGCAGCACCGGCGCCGCGGACAATAAAAACCTGGTGGCGGTGATCCTCGGTGGCGTACAGCGCCATATGCAGCAGGGGGAAATCCTGATGCCGGCCTTCGCCGGCGAGCTGAGGGATGACGAGGTGGCAACGCTGAGCAACTACGTCAACCGCCAGTTCGGCAACCCGGCGGCGGCCAACGCCAGCGCCGAACAGGTGGCGCGCCAGCGGCAGGATGCCAATCTGCCGCAGCCGCCGACGGTGCTGCAGGGCGACCGGCCGTAAGCCCGGCATTTTTGCGCCCCCTCAACCGGAGGGGGCGCACTCGCATTTCTGATAAAAACGCATTGCTTGTTGTGCCCGGCAGCGTCTAAATAATCCATAGGCAAACCAAATGCCCTGTTCTGCCCCCCGGATGATTGGTTAAGGATCAGCATGACAGCAAACTCCGCAGTGATGGACAGCCGCCGCTCACGTCAGGCGCTGTTGGCCGGTTCGGTCGGCAACTTTATTGAGTGGTACGAATTTGGCGTGTACGGCTTTCTGGCCACGGTGATCGCCGCCAACTTCTTCACCCTGCAAGGCGAAAATGCCGTTACCAGCCTGATCCTCGCCTATGCCGCCTTTGCGCTGGCGTTTTTCTGCCGTCCCATCGGCGCGGTGATTTTTGGCCGCATCGGCGATCGTATCGGCCGGCGGCCGACGCTGATCGTGGTGGTGCTGCTGATGACGCTGACCACCGCGCTGATCGGCGTGATGCCGACTTATGCGTCAATCGGCGTCGCCGCCCCGCTGCTGCTGACGCTGCTGCGTATGCTGCAGGGGCTGTCCGCCGGCGGTGAGTTCGGCGGTGCGGTCGCACTGCTGACCGAGTTCGCCCCGCCCGGCAAACGCGGCCGCTTCGGCGCCTGGCAGTCGCTGACCGTAGCGCTCGGGCTGCTGGCAGGCGCCGGGCTGGTGGCGTTGCTCAGCGCGCTGCTCAGCCACGAGCAGCTGCATGATTGGGGCTGGCGCATCCCGTTCCTGCTGGCGCTGCCGCTCGGCGTGCTGGCGCTGTGGCTGCGGCTAAAACTGGAGGAGACGCCCAGCTTCACCCAGGCGCAGCAACGGCCCGCCGCCGCCGAGCGCCCGGCGTCCGCCGCGCCGCTTGTCGTGGTCAAAACCATAACCGTCGGCATTGGCCGGATGATGGGCTGGTCGGCCGCCGGCTACACCTTTCTGGTGGTGATGCCCACCTATCTGCAAACTTCGCTGCACGCCACGCTGCAACAGGCGTTAGCGGCCACCGTGCTGGCCAACGTCGGTTTTGCCCTGACCATTCTGCCGGCCGGTATCCTCAGCGATCGGCTGGGGCGTAAAACGGTGATGATCGGCGCCATCAGCGCGGTGATCCTGTTTACCTTTCCGCTGCTGCATCTGCTGCAGGACGCCGGCGCGGCGCTGTGGCAAAAAGGTGCGGCGGTGCTGGTGGCCGGCGCGGTGGTCGGGCTACTGGCCGGCCCCGGCCCGGCGATGCTGGCAGAGATGTTCCCCACCCGAGTGCGCTATACCGGGCTCGGGCTGGCCTATTCGCTGTCCAACGCGGTGTTCTCCGGCTCCGCCGGGCTGATTATCACCGGTCTGATTCGTGAAACCGGCAATATCGATATTCCGGCCTATTACGTGGTGGCTACCTCACTGATCAGCCTGCTGGCGCTGATGACGCTGCGGCGCGACGACCACCTGCGCCCGCTCGACGCGGCCTAACCCCTCAGCCGACCAGACGTGATAGCGATCACAATGCCAAAATGTTAACGTTAACTTTTGTGATTAACATCGCAATCATCGCGTAAGATGACTTCCAGCCAAACAAAGTTAACGTTAACAATCAGGCTATCTTCCTTCACCGGGGCATCATCATGAACCGCAAAACAAAAAAATATTACTTTCTGTTGAGTGGCCTGCTGTTCTTCTTTTTCTTTACCTGGTCATCCAGCTTTTCGCTGATTTCACTGTGGCTGAGCCAAAAAATCGGCCTGAAAGGCGCGGAAACCGGACTCATCTTCTCTGCCATCTCGCTGGTGGCGCTGTGCGCCCAGCCGCTGTACGGTTTTATTCAGGACAAACTCGGCCTGCGCAAATACCTGCTGCAGTACCTCGGCGTAATGCTGCTGCTGACCGGCCCGTTTTTTATCTATGTCTACGCCCCGCTGCTGGCAAGCAACCTGCTGCTGGGCGCGCTGGTCGGCGGCGTGTTTATCGGCGCTACCTTCTATGCCGGCATCGGCGCGCTGGAGTCCTATACCGAGCGCGTCAGCCGCATCGTCGGCTTTGAATTCGGCCGCGCCCGCATGTGGGGCTCGCTCGGCTGGGCCAGCGCCACCTTTCTGGCCGGCTTTATCTTTAATATCGACCCGGACATCAATTTCTGGCTGGCGTCGGCGTCCGCAGTGGTATTCCTGCTGCTGCTCAGCCAGGTGCGCGAGCTGAAGGCCAACGCCATGGCCGAGCTGGAGTACGGCAAAGCGGAAAATCTGCGACTGCAGGACGCCGTGGCGCTGCTGCGCCTGCCCGGCTTCTGGGCGCTGGCAATCTTTGTACTCGGCATCAGCGTGTATAGCGTGTTCGACCAGCAGTTTTCGGTCTATTTCGCCGCCCAGTTCGCCACGCCGCAGCAGGGCAACGAGATGTACGGTTTTCTTAATTCACTGCAGGTATTTCTGGAGGCCGGCGGCATGTTCCTGGCGCCGTTGCTGGTTAACCGCATTGGCGCCAAGCAAGGGCTGTTGCTGGCAGGCGCCGTGATGACGCTGCGTATGCTCGGCTCCGGCCTGGTCAGCGGCGCGCTGCTGATTTCCCTGATGAAGCTGCTGCACGCCGTTGAACTGCCGATCCTGCTGATCGCCATTTTCAAATATATCGCCACGCGCTTCGACAGCCGCCTCTCCTCCACGCTGTATCTGGTGGGATTCCAGTTTATTACTCAGGTGATGGCCAGCTTTCTGTCACCGCTGGCCGGTTACGGCTATGACCGTATCGGCTTTGCCGACACCTACCTGCTGATGGGCGGCGTGGTCGCCGCCACCACCCTGCTCTCCTGCTGGCTGCTGCGCGGCGAAACCGCCGGCGGTAAGCACAACATTCATCCCTTAAGCGAGCCAAGCCAATGAAAGAACTCTTAGCCCAGGCCGATCACGCCGTAGAAAAACTGCGCGCCGCGCGTCAGGACGACCTGTATCCGCGTTTCCACCTGGCCGCCCAGGCCGGCTGGATTAACGACCCCAACGGACTGATTTTCATCAACGGGGTATACCATGCGTTTTATCAGCATCACCCCTTCGATGAAAATTGGGGGCCGATGCACTGGGGACACGCCACCAGCCGCGATCTGGTGCACTGGCAGCATCAGCCGATCGCACTGGCGCCCGGCGACGCCGACGACCGCGACGGCTGCTTCTCCGGCTGCGCAGTCGATGACCACGGCGTACTGACGCTGCTGTATACCGGCCATGTCTGGCTCGGCGAACCGGGCGACGACTCGCAGCTGCGCGAGGTGCAGTGCCTGGCTACCAGCGAGGACGGCATCCATTTCACCAAGCACGGCGCGGTGCTGACGCCGCCGGCGGGCATCATGCATTTTCGCGATCCGAAAGTGTGGCGGCAAGATGAGCAGTGGTGGATGGTGGTGGGCGTCAAAGACAGCGATCTGGGCCAGGTATGGCTGTACCGTTCCGACGATCTGCGCGACTGGCGCTTTGAGCGGGTGCTGGCCGCCGCCGAGCATGCCCGGCAGGGCTATATGTGGGAGTGCCCGGATTTCTTCCCGCTGGGGGAACGTCAGCTGATGATTTTTTCCCCGCAGGGACTGGCGGCGCAGGGCTACCGCTATCGCAACCTCTTCCAGAGCGGCTACCTGCTCGGTAACTGGCAGCCGGGCGAGGCCTTTGAAGTGACCCAGCCGTTCAGCGAGCTGGATGCCGGGCACGACTTCTATGCGCCGCAGACCTTCACCGCCGCCGATGGCCGTCGCCTGCTGTTCGGCTGGATGGATATGTGGGAATCGCCGATGCCCAGCAAGGCGCACGGCTGGGCCGGCGCGCTGACGCTGCCGCGCGAACTGTCGCTCAGCGCCGCCGGGCAGGTGCGCATGCAGCCGGCGCGCGAACTGACGGCGCTGCGCCGCGAAGCACGGCAGTTTGACGCCGTGCGCTGCCACAACCAGCATCTGCCGCTGGGGGATGCGCTGCACGAACTGCTACTGACGCTGGATCTGGCCGGCAGCGATGCCGAACGCTACGGCGTAAGCCTGGGCGACGCGGCGCGACTGTATGTGGATAATCAGGCGCACCGGCTGGTGCTTGAGCGGTTCAGCGACGATCCGGCGCTGTGCGGCTGCCGCAGCGTGCCGCTGCCGGCCGGCGACCGTCTGCAGCTGCGGCTGTTTATCGATCGCTCTTCGCTGGAAGTGTTTGTCAATGACGGCGAAGCCTGTCTGACCAGCCGCATCTATCCGCAGGACGGCGATTGCCGGCCCGGCCTGTTTGTCGAAGGCGGCGAGGCGCATTTCACCGCGATCGCCGGCTGGACGTTGGACAGCATCTGGCAATAATCTGTGCGGCCCGCGCTGCCGGGCCATGCAGAAAAGCTACAGCGACGCGCGCAGCAACAGCGGGCACGGTACCTTGACGCTGTCGCGGTGCTCACGCTGCTCGATCAGGTGCAGCGCCGCCTGGCGGCCCAGTTCATAGTGCGGCAGTTGAACGGTGGTGAGCGGCGGCTGAAACAGTTCGCCAATCCCCACCATGTTGTCATAGCCCAGCACCGCCACCTGCTGGGGTATGCGCCAGCCCTGCGCCAGCAGCGTCTGGTACACCAGGAACGCCACCCGGTCGTTGCCGCACACCACCACGTCGCACTCCTGCCGCCCGGGGGCGAAATGGCGCGCCAACAGTTCGACGCAGTCACGGTAATGCTCATCGCCGCCGCTCAGGTTGAGGTGGTACTGCCGCAGCTGCGCCATATCGCCGCCGCCCTCCCGCCAGGCGCGCTCCAGCCCGCGTCGGCGCAGCGTCGCCGCCGGCACGTCTTCCGGCAGATAAATACACAGCGGCGCGCGGTAGCCTTTGTCGAGCAGCGCGCGCGCCGCGTCATACTGCCCTTGTTCATCATCCGGGATATAGCTGGCGATACGCTGCGTACGGCTGAAACAGTTTGCCAGCACCAGCCGCTTATCCAGCAGCTTGGCTGGCAGCGTCACCTGGCGCAGCCCCATGGTGGTGAAAATCACGCCGTCCGGCCGGTGCGCCAGCAGCAGATCCACCGTATGCTCCGCCGATTCATCGTCAAACAGGTTGACGACAAAGCTGTTCCAGCCATGTTCGCGCGCGGTTTTTTCTATCGACAGGATCATTTCGACCGAGAACGGCGTGGTGGCGGTGTCCAGCGCCAGTACGCCGATGGTCTGCACCCGGCCGCCGTCGCCGCGGATGCGGCGGGCGGCCAGATCCGGCACATAGCCCAGTTGATCGATGGCCTGCTTCACCCGGCGGTAGGTTTCCGCCCGCAGTTTATCAGGCTCGTTGATGGCGCGAGATACCGTCATCAACGAAACCCCGGCCAGTTTTGCAACGTCTTTCAGCGAAGCCATGTACCCTTCTCTGCCTTGACTGGGAAATGAAACGAGACCTCGCATAATCCCATAACTCAGCCGCAGAGACTACCGCCGTTTACACCCGGCTGAGATCGGCCCACAGCGCCAACGCATCCGCGCTCAACGGTGCGGCCTGCCCGCCATGTGCCGCCTCCGGCCACCAGCCGCCCTGCCGGGCGCCGAGCCGGGTTTCTGCCGGCAACTGCCATTCGCCGCGCAGCACATACCAGACGCCGGCGTGGGCGGCCGGCAGCTCACACGCCGCCGTCAGCCGCCGCACCGTGGCGCGCCAGCGTCCGCGCCGGGTCATGATATTAAAATCCTGGCTGATGCCCCCCAGCAGGCGCGCCTGCAGCGCCGCATCGCCGGAGAAGGCGAAGGGTTCGCCCGCCGTCTCCAGCCGGTGGTCAATGCCGTCGCCGAACAGGTGGACGCCGTCGCCCTCCAGCAGGGTAATCGAACGGTCGATACCGTCGAAGGCGGAAAACGGCCCGTCCTGTGCGATGGTGGCGATACTCGCCCGCCAGTCGAAATCGACGCCGTCTGCCGGCTGGCAGACAATTTCACGCGTTTCTCCGCCGCCGTTGCGCCACGGGCTGACCGGCAGGTCGGCAAAATCAAACCGGTTAATCAGCATCACGCCTCCTGCTGGAAGGTTTTGAGCACCTGCATAAACTCGGCGCGGCTCTGCTGCTGCAGCGCATGGCGCCCCTGCTCGATCACCTGCGATCCGGCAACAAACACGTCGCGGATCTGCGCCTTGCCGCCGGCAAACAGCCAGCGGTTGAGGATCGCCGCGTCCGGCGCCGCCGCCAGATACGGATCGTCGCCGTCCAGCACCAGCCAATCGGCGCGGTAGCCGCTCTGCAGCCGGCCGATCGGCGCGCCGCAGGCCTGCGCTCCCCCTTGCAGCGCCTGCTGATACAGCACATCGCCCACCGACGGCTGTTCCGCCGTCGTCAGACGATTGCGGCGCCGGTCGCGCAGGCGCTGGCCGTATTCGAACCAGCGCAACTCCTCCACCACATTCAACGAGACGTGGCTGTCCGAACCGATGCCCCAGCGTCCCTGACGCTGCAGATAGGCGTCGCCGGGGAAGATGCCGTCGCCCAGATTGGCCTCGGTGGTCAGACACAACCCCGCCACCGCCCGGCTGTGTGCCAGCTGCTCCAGCTCGGCGTTATCCAGATGGGTGGCGTGCACCAGACACCAGCGGCTGTCGACCGGCAGATGCTCATACAACCACGCCACCGGGCGCTGGCCGCTCCACTGCAGACAGTCGTTCACCTCTTTTTGCTGTTCGGCGATATGGATATGCACCGGCAGCGTGCTATCGGCCTGCGCCAGCACCTGCTCCATCTGCGACAGTTCCACCGCGCGCAGCGAATGGAAGCACAGCCCCTGATTCTGCAGCGGCTGCCCCGCCAGCTGACGGGTGATAACCTGCTGCTGCGTCAGATAGCTGTCCACATCCTGGATAAAGCGCCGCTGCCCCGCCTGCGCCGGCTGTGCGCCGAAGCCGGCGTAGCTGTACAACACCGGCAGCAGCGTCATGCCGATCCCCGCCTGCTGCGCGGCGCGGCTGAGGCGGCCGGTCATTTCGCCACGGTCGGCGTATGGCTTGCCGTCGGCGTCATGATGCAGATAATGAAACTCTGCCACCTGGGTATAGCCGCCCTGTAACATTTCGATATACAGTTGGCGGGCAATGATTTCGACCTGCTCCGGCGTCAGGCGCTGCACCAGGCGGTACATCAGATCGCGCCAGGTCCAGAAACTGTCCTGCGGATCGCCCGCCACCTCGGCCAGCCCCGCCATCACCCGCTGAAACGCGTGCGAGTGCAGGTTCGGCATCCCGGGCACCACGTCGCCATGCAGCAACGCGCAGCCTTCCGGGCTGGCATCCGGGGTAACCTGGGTAAGAAAACCGTGAGCGTCGACGTCCAGCCGGACGGCATGCGCCCAGCCGGTGGGAAGCAGTGCGCGTTTAGCGTAGTAAGCAGGCATAGCAATATTCCAACGTTGGTGTAACGGCGAAAGCGCGCAGCGCGCGCACAGGTAAATGTTTCAAGCCGGTAACATTAATCTGGAGAATCGGCTATTACTTGTATATACATATACAGATGCCCTAATCAACAGTAAACTGATGTTATTATTTTTTTATTTGACGAGGTTAACGTCGTGGTTGATCAACAGAGCGTGTTACAACTGGCTACGGCCATGAGCGATACCCCCGCCCCCATCTACCAGCGGGTGAAACAGGCGATCGTGGATCAGATCCGCGCCGGCCACTGGCAGCCGCACCAGCGCGTGCCCTCGGAAAGCGAAATGGTGGCGGAGCTGGGCGTCAGCCGTATGACCATCAACCGTGCGCTGCGTGAGCTGACCAGCGAAGGCTTTCTGGTGCGTATGCAGGGCGTCGGCACCTTTGTCGCCGAGGCCAAAGCGCACACCGCGCTGTTAGAAGTGCATAACATCGCCGATGAAATCGCCGCCCGCGGTCACCGCCACAGCAGCAAGATACTGCAGATGACGGCGCGCACCGCCAGCGATGAAGAGGCCGCCGCGCTGGGCATAGCGCCGGGACAGCAGCTGTTCTATTCGCAGATCGTCCACTATGAAAACGAGATGCCGGTGCAGTTGGAAAACCGCTGCGTCAACCCGCTGGCCGCACCCGACTATCTTCAGCAGGATTTCGATCGGGTGACGCCTTATATCTACCTGACGCAGGCCGCGCCCCTGACCGCCGGCGAGCATATCGTCGAGGCGGTGGTCGCCAGCAAGCAGGAGCGCGAGCTGCTGCAGTTGGAAGAGCGCGAACCCTGCCTGCTGATCCATCGCCGCACCTGGTCAGGCAAAACCGTGGTCACCTCGGCGCGGCTGCTGTATCCCGGCAGCCGTTATCAGCTGTTTGGACGCTTCGACGTTTAATCCCTCCGCGCGGGGCGCCACGCCGCCCCGCCGTTTATCCCCGCCATACTGCAAATTGCAGGTGCGTTGGCTGCATTCAGTCACCCGAATCACTGACCGGTGTAAGCGCATCGGGATTCCTTCATTCGCCGCCCTCCTGCCATTTGAATTATTTAGGGTATAGCGATCACATTTCCGTAACAAATTATCCCTGCTACCTCTTGTCGACCGTTGATGAATGCGCTAGCTTGTGTTTAATTGTATATACAACCAAGCAAGGCGGGACAACGATGACCAGCGAGATTCACTGCGACAGCCTGTGGCACGGGGCGGATATCGTCACCATGCGCGAAGGCAAATACCATATTCTGCACGACGGCGCGATGGCGGTGCGCGACGGTAAAATCGTCTGGATTGGCGAATACGCTGCACGCCCGGCGATTACCGCAGATGAGACGGTGAAGTTCGAAGGCGGCATCATTACCCCCGGCCTGGTGGATTGCCATACCCATCTGGTGTTCGGCGGCGACCGCAGCGCGGAATTTGAACAGCGGCTGAACGGCGTCAGCTATGCCGAGATCGCCGCGCAGGGCGGCGGAATCATTTCCACCGTCAACGCCACCCGCGACACCTCGGAACAGCAACTGCTGGAGCAGGCGCAGTTCCGCCTGCGCCCGCTGCTGGCGGAAGGCGTGACCTGCGTGGAGGTCAAGTCCGGCTATGGGCTGACGCCGCAAAGCGAGCTGAAAATGCTGCGGGTGGCGCGCCGGCTGGCCGACACGCTGCCGGTAGAAGTGAAGACCACCTGTCTGGCCGCCCACGCGCTGCCGCCGGAATATGCCGGCCGCGCCGATGACTATATCGATCTGGTATGCGACACCATTATTCCACAAGCCGCCGGCGCCGGCCTGGCCGATGCGGTCGACGCCTTCTGCGAACATCTGGCCTTTTCGCCGCAGCAGGTGGAAAAAGTGTTTGCCGCCGCCGAACGCGCCGGGCTGCCGGTGAAGCTGCATGCCGAGCAGCTGTCCGCACTGGGCGGCAGCGCGCTGGCAGCGCGTCATCATGCGCTGTCCGCCGACCATCTTGAATACGCCACCGAGCAGGACGCGCAGGCGATGGGCGCCGCCGGCACCGTCGCGGTGCTGCTGCCGGGGGCTTACTACCTGCTGCGTGAAACCCAGTGTCCGCCGATCGAACTGTTCCGCAAACACCGGGTGGCGATGGCGATCGCCAGCGACGCCAACCCCGGCACCTCGCCGGCGCTGTCGCTGCGGCTGATGATGAACATGGCCTGCACCCTGTTCCGCCTGACGCCGGAAGAGGCGCTGGCTGGCGTCACGCTGCACGCCGCCCGGGCGCTGGGGCTGCAGGAGAGCCACGGCTCGCTGGAAAGCGGCAAGGTGGCGGACTTCGTCCACTGGCCGCTGTCCCGGCCGGCTGAACTGACTTATTGGCTGGGCGGACAGCTGCCCTGCACGGTGATTTTCCGAGGAGAAATACGTCAATGACCATTCGCGATCCGTTCCATTTCCAAACCGGCAGCCTGCCGCTGTTAATCAGTATTCCTCACGCCGGCACACAGCTGACGCCGGCCGTTGAGGCCGGGCTGACGCCAGACGCGCGCGCGCTGCCGGACACCGACTGGCATATTCCTCAGCTGTATGACTTTGCCCGCGACCTTGGCGCCAGCATTCTGGTAGGTAATTACTCGCGTTTTGTTATCGACCTCAACCGCCCGGCGGACGATAAACCGCTCTACAGCACCGCCACCACCGGGCTGTATCCGGACGTACTGTTTAACGGCGAACCCAGCTTTCTGCCCGGCCAAGCGCCGGATGACCAGGAGCGCGCCGGCTATCTGCAACAGATTTGGCAGCCGTATCACCAGCAGCTGCAGGATGAGCTGGCCAGGCTGAAGGCGCAGCACGGCTATGCGCTGCTGTTTGACGCCCATTCCATTGCCTCGGTGATTCCGCGCCTGTTCGACGGCAAGCTGCCGGATCTCAACCTGGGCACCAACGATGGCGCCAGCTGCGCCGTTGCGCTCAGCGACCGGCTGGTGAGCTGCTGCGAGCGGCAGCAACAGTTCAGCCATGTGCTGAACGGACGCTTTAAAGGCGGCTATATCACCCGCGCCTACGGCAAACCGGCGGAAAACCAGCATGCGGTGCAGCTGGAACTGGCGCAGGTCAATTATATGTCCGAGCAGTATCCGTTCGCCTTCGACGCCGCGCGCGCCGCGCCGCTGCAGCAACTGCTGAGCCGGATGATCGACAGCATGATCGACTGGGGCGCGCAGCAACGCTGAGCCGCCCGATCGGCCCGGAGAATCTTTGCCGGGCTGCAACTCCCCCGCCTAAACGGCGTAATCTGCGCTCTGTATCGCAAATTTCAACAAACTTCTCCGATCTGCCGCCAACACCGCACAAAACAGCGGATGCCGGCCGCTCTGCTGCGCCACAATCGAGCCAAAAGCACCGTTTAGACGGTGATATAACAGACCGGATGGCGTCCTTTATCTGCGCGTACAAACCGGCGGTAGCGGCGTTCTGCGCCCCGTATCATTGAACTCTGGAGGCTAACTATGTCTGACACCCAGCTACGCTGGCGTGAAGCCCGGGCCACGGCCGAGCGCTTACTGGCCGGCTGGCGCCTGCCGGGCGACCCCGGCGGCGCTATTACCCTGTTTGATGCACAACACACACAGGCGGTGGCGTGCGCCGGTCTGGCCGATCTGGCGCGCGGCGAACCCTTTAGCGCCGACAGCGTGGTGCGCTACGCGTCGCTGACCAAGCATATCTTCGCCGCGCTGGCGCTGAATGCGACCGAGGGTTCGCTGCGCCTCGACCAGACGCTGGGAGAACTGCTGCCGCAGCTGCGCGGCGAGCCGGCCGCAGTCAGCGTCGGCCAGGCGCTGGATATGACCGGCGGCCTGCCCGACGTGCGTGAAACGCTCGGGCTGCTCGGCATCTCCGGCTACAGCGTCAGCCACGCGGAGCCGGTAATGACGTTCATCCAGGAGCTGAAGCGCCTGAACTTCCCGGCGGGCAGCGAAATCAGCTACAGCAACACCGGTTACCGTCTGGTGGAGGCGGCGCTGCAGGAGCGGGGCTACCGCTTTGAGCAGTTGGTTCAGCAGTATATTGCGCAGCCGCTGCAGCTGCGCTGGCAGGCGCCGGAAAGCTGGTTCGATATCGTCCCCGGCCTGTCGCCCGGCTACTGGCGCACGCCGCACGGCTGGCAGCAGAGCAGCGCCGGCCTGCATCTGTCCGCCTCGGGCTGCCTGACCGGCAGCCTCGGCGATCTGACCCGCTGGCTGCAGGCGCTGCTCGGTGACCGCGGCCCGGCCGCCGGCGTGCTGCAGCAGCTGAGCGCGCCGCGCTATCTGACAAACGGCCAGCCCAGCGCCTACGGGCTGGGGCTGGCGCGCACCCCGCTCGGTCCGCATGTGTTACTGGGCCACGGCGGCTCTCATGCCGGCTATAAAACCTATTTCCTGCTGGCGCCGGAACGACAGGCCGGTATGGCGCTGGTGGCCAACCGCGAAGACTGCGACAGCGCCAGCATCGCCCTGCAGGTGATGGCCGCCCTGTTGGGTGAACCACTGCCGCCGCGCAGCCGCGCCATTCCTGACGGCATCTACGCGACGCTGGCAGAACCGTACTGGCTGGAGGTCAACAACGGTAATGTCGCCTATCTTGGCTGCCCGGAGACGCTGTATCAGGCGGGGGACGGCTATGCGGTTTCGCTCAGCGCCCAGCGGCCGATGCGGCTGAAATGGAACGGCGAAAATATTGAAGGAGAAGTGGGCCACGTCGCCCGCACCTTCTGGCCGGTGCAGACCAGCGGCCGCTGTTTGTCGCATGTGCAGGGCACCTGGTACCACCCGCACTACCGCACCGCTTTTGAGATCCGCGGCGACCAGGTGCATATCGGCGTCGGCCCGGCGGCGCATACCGGCACCCTCAGTCCGCTGGGCGACGGTCGCATGCTGGTTGAGAGCCGCGACGGGCCGTGGTTAAAGCGTTTTTGTCTCTACTTCCGCGGTTACAGCGTTGACCTGATCGCCGAGCGCAGCCGGGTGCTGACCTTCAGACGCGGCACCGGACGCCATACGGAATAATGCTCACTGCCCATTGAGTTTGACCATTAACAGCGCGTCAAACAGCCGCTGCTTATCCGCAGCGGTCAAATTAACCTGTTGGATGGTTTGGATAAATTCCTGGCGCTCGTTCTCGGCGATCGGCCCTTGCCGCAGGCGCTGCGCCAGCCGCTGCAGGATTTTGTCGCTCAGGCGGGCGATCTCCGGCCGGACTTTATCCAGCGGCTGCGGCTGCCAGCCCGTCTCCGGCTGCGCCAGCCAGTCAGCCCGGTAGCGGTACTGGATAGCCTTGGCCGCATCCATCTGCGCAACGATAAACGGCTTCACGGACTGCGGCTCCAGCCCCAGCTTTTCTGCCTGCGCCTGCGTGTTGGCCAGTACTTTGCTCTCCTGCGCCAGATCCTCAATCGGCAAATGCTGCTGCGCCTTATAGCCGGCCACGTCTTTCATCAGCGCCAGACGCTGGTTCACCACGTCGGCGATCGACGCGCTATTATCGGCAAACGCGGAACAGCTGCACAGCAGCCCCGCCATCAGACAGAGTTTCAGCATAGTTCCTCAGTTATCCCATTAAGTATCCGGCAAATATAGTTCACCGCTTTCGGCAGGTCACATAATTTTACCCCACATAAAAAAGCCCCGCATAAGCGGGGCCTGATCAGGGTAAAACGGCTTAGTCAAACACGCCGTTAATCACCGATGCAACCAGCGCAGTGCTCAGGGCGATCAGCACCAGGTCATCGCCCACCACGCGCCACTCATAGCCCGGATAGTGCGGCAGCTGGCCCAGCAGCGATGCCGGTACGGTTTTCTTGGCAATGCCCGGGGGCAGCGGCTTGCCGCGCGCCAGATTTTTCGCAATCCCCGGAGGCAGCGACTGGTAACCGGTCAGGCCGTAGTTCAGCGCCAGCGAGCGGGCGCGGTCATAGGACAGGTCGACCCGCACCAGGCCATGGTCGTCCGAGCTATTGCCGCGCTTGCCTTTGTTGCCATGCCCGTCGCTAACGCCTTTGCCGTTACCGTTACCGTTGCCTTTACCATTGCCATTGCCATGTTTGCCATCGTAACCCTTATTGCCGTGGTTACCGCTGTTGCCATGGCCGTTACCGCCGTTGCCGTTACCGCCTTTGTCGGCGAAGACCGGCGCGCTGCTGACGCCCAGAGAAGCGATCAGCGCCAGTGCCGTGATGGTCATACGACGTTTTTTCATGTTGATACATCCTCGGTTGGGGAATTGTGCTGACTATAAGTATAATTTACCCCATAAAGAATGAGGAAAATTCTTATATTTCGGCGTTGCTGTCCTAATCGTCCATACGCAGGCGCTTATCATCGGTCTGCTGGCAGATTATCCCGTTGTCCGGCGATAAAAGCGTATCAACGCATAATTATTCAGCTTCCGCGCCATCATAACCAAAATGTACTTGCGACGCCGCCGGTGTTCCAGTAGTTTTGAACTACGCGCCATTGTCAGGAGCCTTCCCGGCAACCATGACGCGCCTCACGCAGTTTTATTTCATCCATACAGTCTATGAATCATCCGTTTCCCGCGCGGTATGCGGGACCTTTTTTCTATTGCTATCAATACCCTTAACAAAACTAAGTGTTGAGATTTTGTTGTCAATATCTTAAATTTGTTCCCGGAGAAACCTTACCTCCCGTGACGAGCCAGCAGGCCGTGCGCGGGCGCTCAGGAGCAAAAGCAATGCAAATGACACTCATGGAATACATCACGCGGCATTTCAATGGCGACCTTAGCCGTTATGCACAAGCGGAAGGCGTAAGCTGTGAACAAATCATCAAGTGGATCGACAATGAATGCTATGTCATTAAAGGGCGGTTATTTATGCCGGTCAAACACTTGCCCAGCCAGGACGCCTAAGTAATGAAACAAAAAACCCCGCAATGCGGGGTTTTTTGTTTTGCGCGGGATCAGAAGTTGTAACCCACCACCAGGTAGTAACCCCAGCCGGTTGACTTGATCGGCCCCTGCGGCGTGCCGATATCCACACCATCCTGCCACTGGCCGCCGTTATGGAAGTAACGCGCCACTACCGAGTAGTGCCAGTGGTCGTAGTTCAGCGCCAGGATATGGCTGGAGGCGATGGAGTTGCTGGTACGCGCCTGACGGCCGTTCACCGTAAAATCATCCTTGCCCAGATCGGAGCCGAAGTCGAAGTTGGTGAAGCCGATATAGCTCAGGTTACCGCCCCATACCTGGGTCAGCGGCACGAAGTACTTAATCTTGAAGCGGTAGCCGTCCCAGCTGTTTTCATTGGCCGCGCCGTAGTTCTGCCACTGATACTTGGCGTAGATGTTCATCGACAGGTTCATCGGCAGGCCGGTATCGATATCGGTGCCCAGGCCCATATACCAGGTATTCTGGCGCGAAGCCTTGTTACGGCCCATATCGTAGATATAGTTGTTGGCGAAGTACCACTCTTTAAACGGTCCGAACGCCAGGCTGGTGCCGGTCAGCTTATCGATGGAGAAACGCGGTTCGATCTCCATAAACATCGGCGAACCTTTATCCCAGATGCCACGGTCCGGCGTATTGCCAACGCCGAAGAATTTCGGCACGTCGATGTAGCCGTAGAAATCGAACCATTCGTGCTTGGCGAAGGCTTCATATTCCAGATAGACGTCGTTGTTAAGCTGTGGCCCGAAGCGAGTATGGTAACTGCCCACCACGTTCACACTTTGATGCCACCAATCCGAGACAAACTCGCTGTCTTTGCTATCCGCCACTGATGCTGCACTGTAAGACGCCGCAAGAAGTACGCCTGCTGCGAGAGCTATTTTTTTCATTTTATTACCACATGCTTAAAGGGCTATTCGCTGCCCGTTAGAAAAAGATGACAAATAAGTCTGAACCCTACAGGGTGTAAACAAGCGTTACCCACTCAGATCACCGGCGCATTATAGAAACCTCCGATGGTAGGAATCTGTGATCTAACCACCTGTTTTGCGAATAGGTAATCGATTGCGTTCACATTTGTCAAATTATGTTTCACGAAAATTCATAATCAATGTGATTTTTATCATCAGTGGTGTTTTTTCAGGCAATAGCATGGCGCACGACGGTCAGCCGGACGGAGAGCACATCAAGGATAAGCAACGGTGATGGAGAGGCGGCGATGTTTCGTCGGCAAGCCAGTGCCGCCGACGAACTGAGATGTGTGATACAGGATGCCGCACGCGCTGAGCCAACGGCCTCAGCGTGCGCCCGGCACCGCCTTGGCGATATTTTCCTCACGGAAGACCACCTCGTCGCCGCGTGCAATCTCCCACTCCTGCGGCGGGATGTCTGTTTTCGGCGCGGCGGCGACCACTGCGCCATATATCTGCCGGCCTGCGCGGCGCAGGATGTTTACATCAAGTTGATATTCATGCCGTAAATTAGCCGTCGTCAGCCGTACGGTATCGCCGTACATAAACGTCTGATCGTCAATCGCCGGCTGGGGAAGAAACTGGATATCACTGCGCATAGTTCACGTTCCTTCAGCAAGAAGACGTTATATGATCTTAGTCTAATTTCCCCGCCAGGGCGCTGTTTACGCACGAAAACCGCGCGCCTTGCGCGCCGGAATACGGCGCGCAAGGCGAACAATTACGGCAACGGCTGGCGCTCAAACTGCGGCGGCGGCTGGCGAAAACGCCGGGTCAGGTACGCCAGATAAATCACGCCCGCCCCGGCCCAGCACAGCCCCATGGTCAGCGAACTTTTCTCCAGGTTCAGCCACAGCACGCCAACGGTCAACGCCCCCACCAGCGGCAGGAACAGGAATTGGAAACGATCTTTCCAGGTTTTATTGCGCCCTTCGCGGATAAAGAAGTGGCTGATCACCGACAGATTGACGAAGGTAAAGGCCACCAGCGCACCAAAATTGATCAGCGCGGTGGCGGTGACCAGATCGAACGACAGCGCGGACAGCGCCACGGCGCCAACCAGCAGCACATTCAGCGCCGGCGTACGCCATTTCGGATGCACATAGCCAAACAGTTTTTCCGGGAAGACGTTATCGCGCCCCATCACGTACAGCAGACGCGAAACGCTGGCATGCGACGCCAGACCGGAGGCCAGGGTGTTGATAAAGGTGGTGCAGAGGAAAATGGACTGGAACAGCTTGCCGCCCACGTACAGCGCTATCTCCGGCAGCGCCGCGTCCGGCTCCTTGAAGCGTTCAATGGTGGGGAAGAACAGCTGGATAAAGAACGACACGCTGATAAAGATCACGCCGCCGTACAGCGCGGTGAGGAAAATGGCGCGCGGGATCACCCGGGCAGCGTCAGGCGTTTCTTCGCTCAGGGTAGTGACCGCATCAAAGCCCAGGAATGAAAAACAGAGGATGGTGGCGCCGGTAATAATCGGCAGCAGGTGTGCGTTTTCGCTGATAAAGGGCTGCAGGCTCCAGACGGTGCCGACCCCTTCCCCCTTATGCAGCCCGTGTATCACCAGAACAATAAACACCACGATGATCATCACCTGCGCCAGCACGAACAGCGTATTAAAGTTCGCCACGATGTTGACGCTCTTCAGATTGATGGCGGTCATAATCAACACAAAGCCGACCACCCACACCCACGGAGGGACTTCGGGGAACAGCGCGGTCAGATAGATTTTTGCCAGTAGGGTATTAATCATCGGCAAAAACAGGTAATCCAGCAGCGACGACCAGCCGACCAAAAAGCCGACGTGCGGGTTGATCGCCTTTTGCGCGTAGGTGTAGGCCGAGCCAGCGGTAGGAAACTGGCGCACCAGTTTGCCATAGCTGATGGCGGTAAACAGCACGCCGGCCAACGCAAACAGATACGACGCCGGCACGTGGCCGTCGGTCACGCCGGACACAATGCCGAAGGTATCAAACACCGTCATCGGCGTCAGATATGCCAACCCCATCATTACCACTTGCCATAGCTTCAGCGATTTACGCAGTTGCGGTTTCGCCGCGCCGTTACAGTCGATGGCCTCTGCCGTCATGTGTCGTTCCTCGTCGGCGTCCTGTACGCCTGATTAGGAATAGCAGTTACCGGGCGCGCGGCCTCGCCGGCCACAGGAGAGCCGGCGAAATGCGCCAGACGCGCGCGGTGCGTGACATTAAGCAGATCAGGCGTTTTTCAACATCCACTCAATCTCGGTTTCGGTGATCAGACGCTCAAACTGCAGCAGCTCATCGTTTTTACAGGCCAGATACACATGGCTGAAGCGCTCGCCAAGCAACGTTTTCCACAGCGGCTGCTGCGCAAAGGCGGCCAGGGCGTCGCTCTGGCGGATCGGGAACGGCAGCCCTTCCTGCTCCAGACCGTTGCCGGTGACCGGTTCAGGCAGCGGCAGCGGGTTTTCCAGGCCGTGCACAATGCCCGCCAGCAGCGCCGCCATCACCAGATACGGGTTGGCATCCGCGCCGGCCACGCGGTATTCCACCCGGTGGCTGTCGCGATCGCCGCAGGGAATACGCAGCGCCACGGTGCGGTTGTTATGCCCCCAGGAAGCCTGGGTCGGGACGTACATCCCCGGCTGGAAGCGACGATAGGCGTTGACGTTCGGCGCCAGCAGCGCCATCGAGGACGGCATCAGCGCGATCATCCCCGCCAGCGCCTGCTTCAGCAACGCGGAATCTTCGCCCTGCTCATCGGCGAACACATTCTCGCCGTCGGCGTCCAGCATGCTGATATGGATATGCATCCCGCTGCCGGCATGCTCTTCATAGGGCTTCGCCATAAAGGTGGCCTGCATATGATGCTTTTCCGCCACCGTGCGGATCAGGCGCTTGAGCGCCAGCGCATGGTCGCAGGCCTGCAGGACGTCGCCGGTATGATGAAGATTCACCTCAAACTGGCCGGGTGAGGCTTCCGCCACCGCGCCGTCGGCCGGGATGCCCTGCAGCCGCGCCAGCTCATCGATTTCACTCAGCACCTCGGCAAAATGGTTCAGGTTATCGACCGAATAAACCTGGCTCTGGGTGTTGCGCTCCTGAGTACCCGGCGCACACGGCGGCTGCAGATAGCCTTCCGCATCGCGCTGGCGATCGATGAGATAGAACTCCAACTCTACCGCTACCACGGGCGCCAGCCCGCGCTGCCGCAAACGCTGCCAAATCCGGTTCAGCACATTGCGTGGTTCAACGTCAAAGGGAGTGCCATCTTCATCCAACATGGTGAGCTGTACCTGGGCGATATACTGCGGGTCGCTGGCGGAGGGCGTCAGTGTGCCCGGCACCGGCACGCATACCCGGTCCGGCTCCCCCAGTTCCTGCCCCAGCCCGGTTTCTTCCACCACATTACCCAGAATATCCATGGCGAATACCGAAGCCGGAAAATAGCACCCCTTCTCCAATTTGTTCAAGCCCGCCACCGGAATGCGTTTGCCGCGGAAACCACCGTTCAGATCGGTCAGCAGGACATCAATATGCTGGGTTAAGGGATAACGTTCCAGATAATGATTCACCTCCCGCTGGAAGGTGGTACTTCGCCGTTCTTCATTGTGCTGCACAAAGTTTTCCACTGCTACGATATTGGTCTGCATGAGTCACCCGCCGTTGTTGAGGTTGCTATCGATGATTACGACCGTACTGCTCAATATAATTTCCACTCAATGAAACATAGATGCAACAAAAATGTTTTTCAAGTGTTAATTATGGTTTGAATATTGCCCACCCCGCTGCTAGATTTAGTTAATATTGAACAAAAAGGCTACTTTTACGCCATCTCGTTCATAATTTCGAACAGGCCAAGGGGAAGACAATGGGCAATATATTTAACAGACCAGTTATCGGCGTGGTGATGTGTCGCCACAGGTTAAAGCAGCATCCAACGCAGACCTTGCAAGAAAAGTACCTGAATGCGGTATTGGCCGCCGGCGGTTTGCCGGTCGCCCTGCCGCACGCCCTGGCGGAGCCGGAAATTCTGGCGGATCTGCTGCCGCGCCTCGACGGCATTATGCTGCCGGGCAGCCCCAGTAATGTGCAGCCGCACCTTTATGGTGAAAACGGCGATGAGCCTGACGCCGATCCCGGCCGTGACGCATTGAGCCTGGCGTTGATTCGTCTGGCGCTCGACAGGCGCATTCCCCTTTTCGCCATCTGCCGCGGTATGCAGGAAATGGTGGTGGCGACCGGCGGTACGCTGCACCGCCGGCTGTATGAACTGCCGGAACTGCAGGAGCACCGCGAAGATCATGAACTGCCGCTGGAGCAGCAGTACGCCCCCGCCCATGAAGTCATCGTGCGCGAAGGCGGGCTGCTGTCGCAGCTGATTCCGGACTGCAACCGCTTCTGGGTCAACTCGCTGCACGGTCAGGGCGCCAAAACCCTCGGCCCCAGCGTGCGCGTCGAAGCGCACGCCGCCGACGGGCTAGTCGAGGCCATCAGCATTCGTGACCAGCCGTTTGCTCTGGGAGTGCAGTGGCACCCGGAGTGGAACAGCGACGAATACGCCCTCTCGCGTCTGCTGTTTGCCGGGTTTATCGACGCCTGCCGGGCGTATCGCAAGGAACCACGCCCATGAGCGAAATCAGTCTGGCGCCGGGAAAACGGCTGGCACAAATCCGTCAGCAGCTCGGCCTGTCGCAGCGCCGCGTGGCGGAGCTGTCCGGACTGACGCACAGCGCGATCAGCACCATCGAACAGGACAAGGTCAGCCCGGCCATCAGCACGTTGCAGAAGCTGCTGACGGTCTACGGGCTGTCGCTGTCGGCATTTTTTGCCGAACCGGAAAAGCCGGCTGAACCGCAAATTGTGATCGACCAGGAAAATCTGATTGAAATCGGCAGCCAGGGCGTCTCGATGAAACTGATCCATAACGGCGACCCCAACCGCACGCTGGCGATGATGATAGAGACCTACGAGCCGGGCACCACCACCGGTGAACGCATTAAACACCAAGGGGAAGAGATCGGTACGCTGCTGGAAGGCGAAGTGGTGCTGCAGGTCAACGGGCAGAACTACGCGCTGAACGCCGGCCAGAGCTACGCCATCAACACCGGTATTCCCCACAGCTTCAGCAACACTTCAACGCGCATTTGCCGCATCGTCAGCGCGCATACGCCGACGACATTCTGATTAACGGAGCAAGGTATGGATTTCCACCACTTGCAGTACTGGCAGCAACGGGCACAGGCCCTGACTATTGAGAACCGACTGTTTATTAATGGCCGCTATCAGCCGGCCGCTGAAGGGGGCACCTTTACGGTGGAGGATCCTGCCGGGCAGCGCGAACTGACGCAGGCTGCCCGCGCCGGCAGCGCCGATGTCGGGCTGGCGGTCAGCGCCGCACGCGCCGCCTTTGAGCGCGGCGACTGGTCGCGCGCCGCGCCGTCCCGGCGCAAAGCCGTGCTGCTGGCGCTGGCGGAGCAGATAGAGCAGCATGCGGAAACCCTGGCGCTGCTGGAGACGCTGGACACCGGCAAGCCAATCCGCCACAGCCTGCGGGATGATATACCGGGCGCCGCCCGCTGCCTGCGCTGGTACGCCGAAGCCATTGATAAGGTGTACGGCGAAATCGCCCCGACGGGTGCCGATGCGCTGGCCCTGATTGAACGTGAACCGGTCGGCGTCGTCGGCGCCATTACGCCATGGAACTTTCCGCTGCTGCTGGCCTGCTGGAAGCTCGGCCCGGCGCTGGCGACGGGCAACAGCGTAGTGCTGAAGCCATCGGAAAAATCGCCGCTGAGCGCGATTTACCTCGGCCAGCTGGCTCAGCAGGCCGGGCTGCCGGACGGCGTCCTCAATATCATCAGCGGCTTTGGCCATGACGCCGGCAAGGCGCTGGCGCTGCATCCCGATGTCGATGCCCTGACCTTTACCGGCTCGACGCTGGTGGCAAAACAGCTGATGGTTTACGCCGGCGAATCCAATATGAAGCGCGTCTGGCTGGAGGCCGGCGGCAAAAGCGCCAATATCATTTTCGCCGACTGCCCGGATATTGATAAAGCGGCGCGCGCCGCCGCCGCGGGCATTTTCTACAATCAGGGGCAAGTCTGCATCGCCGGCACGCGTCTGCTGGTGGAAGAGAGCATTCAACAGCCGTTCCTGCAGGCGCTGCACAAACACGCCGCCGCCTTTGCGCCCGGCAACCCGCTGGATCCCGACACGCAGATGGGCACGCTGATTGACAGCGGGCACAGCGCCAAAGTCGCCGACTTTATTAAACAAGGGCTCGATCAAGGGGCAACGCTGTTTCTTGACGGGCGCGGCAACGGCCCGCATGACGCCTACCTCGGCCCGACCGTACTGACCCAGGTGGATAACGCCATGCAGGTGGCGCGCGAAGAGATCTTCGGCCCGGTGCTGGCCGTCACCCCGTTCAACGGCGAGCAGCAGGCCATCGAACTGGCCAACGACAGCGACTATGGCCTCGGCGCTGCGCTGTGGACGCGCGATCTGTCACGCGCTCATCGCCTGGCTCGCCAGCTGCGGGCCGGCTCGGTATTTATCAATAACTACAACGACGGCGATATGACGGTGCCCTTCGGCGGCTACAAGCAGAGCGGTAATGGCCGCGACAAATCGTTACATGCGCTGGACAAATTTACCGAACTGAAAACCACTTGGATTTCGCTGGAATAAGGATTGAAAAGATGACCGAACACGTAAAAAGTTACTATGCGGCCAGCGCCAACCCGCATCAGCCCTATCCGCAGCTGAATGAATCCATCGAGTGCGACGTCTGCATCGTCGGCGGCGGCTATACCGGCCTCTCATCGGCGCTGTTTCTGGTGGAGGCCGGCTACGACGTGGTGGTGCTGGAATCGGCGCGCATCGGCTTTGGCGCCAGCGGCCGCAACGGCGGCCAACTGGTCAACTCCTACAGCCGCGATATCGACGTGATTGAACAGCGCTACGGCGCCGACAACGCCCGCCTGCTGGGCAGCATGATGTTTGAAGGGGCGGAGATTATCCGCAGCCGCATCAAACGCTACGCCATCGAGTGCGATTACCGTCCCGGCGGGATTTTCGCCGCGCTGAACAACAAGCAGTACCACATGCTGATCGAGCAGAAAGGCCACTGGGAGCGTTACGGCAATACCCAGCTGGAGCTGCTGGACGCCGACCGCATCCGCCAGGAGGTGGCCAGCGATCGCTACGTCGGCGCGCTGCTCGACCACAGCGGCGGGCATATTCATCCGCTGAATCTGGCGCTGGGGGAAGCGGAAGCCATCCGCCTGCAAGGCGGGCGGATCTTTGAGCAGTCGGCGGTCACCAATATCCGCCACGGCGATCCGGCACTGGTCAGCACCGCCCACGGCCAGGTCAGCGCCCGCTATGTAATCGTCGCCGGCAACGCCTACCTCGGCGATAAGCTGGAGCCGCGGCTGGCCAAGCGCAGCATGCCCTGCGGCACCCAGGTGGTCACCACCGAGCCGCTGGCGCCGGAGGTGGCCCAGTCGCTGATCCCGCAAAATTACTGCGTGGAGGACTGTAACTACCTGCTGGATTATTACCGTATTACTGCCGATCACCGGTTGCTGTACGGCGGCGGCGTGGTCTACGGCGCGCGCGACCCGGACGATATCGACAACCTGATCCGCCCCAAACTGCTGAAAACCTTCCCGCAGCTCAAAGGCGTACGCATCGACTATCGCTGGACCGGCAACTTCCTGCTGACGCTGTCGCGCATGCCGCAGTTTGGCCGTCTGGAGAATAATGTGTATTACATGCAGGGCTACAGCGGCCACGGCGTGACCTGTACCCATCTGGCGGGCAAGCTGATCGCCGAGCTGCTGCGCGGCGATGCGGAACGGTTCGACGCCTTCGCCAAGCTGCCGCACCTGCCGTTCTTCGGCGGCCGCAACCTGCAAATTCCGTTTACCGCCATCGGCGCGGCTTACTACACGCTGCGCGATCGGATCGGCGTTTAAAAGAAACAGGCCCGGCAAGCCGGGCCGTTATTACACTTCAGACAATTTTCGGCTGACCGTCGGAAGCCGTCGCCCCGCCGTCGACCGGAATATTGGCGCCGTTGATAAAACTGGCGTCCTCACTGGCGAGAAACGCCATCACCGCCGCCACTTCTTCCGGCTCCGCCGCGCGTCCCAGCGCAATCCGCTCATTAAACTTATCGCGGATTTCCTGCGGCCAGCCGTTGGTCATATTGGTTTTCACCAGGCTTGGGCAAACGGCATTCACCCGCACGCCTTCGCCGCCATGATCCAGCGCCATGGCGCGCGTCAGATTAACCACCGCGCCCTTCGCCGCGCAGTAGTAAGCCGCGCCCCAGTCGCCGCCCAGGCCGGAGACCGATGCGGTATTCACAATGCAGCCTTTGCTTTTCAGCAAATACGGCAGCGCGAATTTAGAGCAGAACACCACGCCGTCGATATCCACCCCGGCGATGCGCCGCCAGTCGGCGACGCTGGTTTCCAGCACGCTGCCGGCCACATGCACCCCGGCATTGTTCAGCAGTACGTCGATATGGCCGAAGCGCGCGGCGATCTCATTCATCATGGTTTCTACCGCCTCGGCGTCGGAGACATCGATATGCACCGCATGGGCCTTACCGGCCGGCAGCGAGGCCGCCACCGCATCCACCGCATCAATGGCCCAGTCCGCCAGCACTACCGTGGCCCCTTCTGCGGCAAAACGGCGCGCTGCCGCTTCCCCCATACCATTCCCCGCCCCGGTAATGATCACCACTTTATTGTCAAAGCGCATAACACCTCCTCCGTGTGAATTAACTTCGCATTAATCATAAAAATTAATAATCATTCACAGGGTAATTCCGCACATCACGACGGGAAAGACAAAATGTGCGATTTTATAACCCAAAAGAGGTAATAAAGATTTTCTATGATCTCGCTAAACAAAACCGCTTATTTGGCCGCTATCGTCTTGATATTATTATCCCTGGATGAAATTAAAAGCAGGCGTTTAATTGCTTATAGGAATAAATGGCATCACCGCCGGCGCTTCCCTGGCGGCGGCGATGGCAATCAGTTATCGATAGGGATCACTAATACGTCTATCTGCAGCGTATTGATCGCCTGGCGCGTCGCGGAAAATAGACGGCTCCAGAGATCGTGGTGGTGGCCAAAAATAATCAGATCAAATCCCTTGGCCTGCGCCGCATTGTTTAACTCCTCGCTTAATTCGCCGCGGCCGATGATCACTTCTGCAATAGGATGCGGCGTCTGATTTCTGAACGACTCCAGAATGCTCGCCGCCCGCTCAGAGAATTTTTGATCGGTATAATTGTAAGCGCCGATCCCCAGCTCCGCGTAGTAGCCGGTGTGATGGATGTCGATGTAGATCAGAGAGAGCTTGGCGCGCAACGCGCTGGCCAATTCGGCGCCTTTTTGC
This sequence comes from Serratia sp. JUb9, assembly GCF_014298095.1. Classification (NCBI taxonomy): domain Bacteria; kingdom Pseudomonadati; phylum Pseudomonadota; class Gammaproteobacteria; order Enterobacterales; family Yersiniaceae; genus Serratia; species Serratia sp. JUb9. The sequence continues at coordinate 2,994,305 of NZ_CP060416.1, forward strand.
AGCAACTGCGTCGCGTTTTCTCCCAGATCCGTCGCTACCACAATATGTTGATATGCCATGATTGCTTGCCCTCCGTATTACCCTGACAAACAGCTGCGGACCTCCGCGTTCAGCATGCCATGCCGATACATTAAGTGTAGGCCAGCCCTACCCGGCATTCCTGTTTTATCCGCGCAGGGAAAATACACGGATAAAAACTAGCGCTGGTTTTATAATAATTTAATTATTAACACCGGATGTTATTATCACACACTAAATTATATAACTTATTTCGCGACATAAATTAGCCATTGCGTTTTTGCTCACGATCAAGAAACAGCCCAAAGAAATCACATAAGATTATTCTTATTGAAATACCGATACGTTTTCCAGGAGAGCACATGAGATGAGTCAGGTGATTTATCGCATTGAAGGGAGCATTATCTTTAGTCCGGAAGATACAGGACTTTACCGACATAACCAGGCTGATAGCATTGTTGCCATTTCCAGCGCCGCAGCCAGACTGTTTACCTTACTGATCAAAAATAAAGGACATATCGTCGAGCGGGAGACCATTCTGGAAAAAGTCTGGGATGAATACGGTCTGCAGGCCAGTAATAATAATCTCAATCAATGCTTGAGTATATTGCGTCGCATTATCAAAAATATGGGCATCGATAAAAATATTATTGAAACCATTCCCAAAGTAGGACTGAGGATCTCTCACGTCATCCAGATAGAAGAAATTAATCTACACCCGCCGGTGCCGCCGGTGCCTGGCGATCCGCCCACGCCCGACAAACGCAGCAGGAAAAAAATCAAAAAAAAACTGTTTTACTCCGCGCTACTCGTTGGTTTACTGCTGATGTTTTCTCTCTTTTTTAATATTTTTCATTTATATAACAGCTACCAGAGCAGGCCGGCATCGCTTTCATTATTGAATTCCACACGGGGACAGGCCGCGCTGTGCGCCGTCCCGCCAGCGGAGACACCGCGGCTGTCGACGGTATCTCTTCGCACACCCCACTAGCTTCCCCGGCCCGGCATATGCCGGGCCATCCGCAGGCAATCTGCCAGACCGCCCGTTACTCTATTCCTGCACCAACCTCATTCACCTAATGACCTATATAAATTCATCATAGTGATGCATTTATGCATCAATTAAAATATTGAAACTCATGTCTCAAAAAACCTATACTTTCTGAAGGTAATCTAATTACCTTTTCCCTGGTGTTGTTGTATTTTTGCCCTTCTATTTGAAGGGCTTTTTTCTTTTCTGGCACTGATACCCCTCCCCGAACAATTTCTGCGCAGCAGCGCCCGCCCAGCGTTACTACTACCCGACGTCATTCATCATCCCCCGGCCATTTGCCAGCGAGCAATCTTTGCACGCTCTGCTATCCTCAGTGTTGGGCCTACAATCACAAGGAGCGAATATGTTTGGTAAAGCTGAAGATAAAGCAAAAGAAGTTGCCGGTGCTGCGCAAGAAGCGTTTGGTGAAGCCACGGGTTCACCGGAGCATGAGATAAAAGGTGCGGCCCGTAAATATGCCTCGCAGGCCAGTTATGCGGTCCGCGACGGCGCCGATGTCGTCAGACACCGGGTGGAATCAAACCCGCTGGCCGGCGTGGCGGTGGCCGCTGCCGTCGGCGTCGTTTTTGGCTACCTGCTTGGGCGCAAATAACAACGACGACATCTAATAACAAGGCCTGCGGGCCTTTTTTATCGGAGGTGGGCAATGGAATCACTGGACTATCTGGCATATTTACCGGTCGCCATCGCGCTTAACCTGGTGGCGATTGTCGCCGTCGCCGGCATTTCCCTGTGGAAAATCTGGCGCAGAAAACTCCGCGCCTGACCACGCCTGCATCGCTGCCGTTTCCCCCGTTATTGCGCCATAACGCCACCGCTGCTGCGACCGTCGATGTCACTGCGGCTGGCGTTTAATGCCGCGCCATATCTGCATCGTTCATCCTCGTTTACAGTTTCCGCCCCCCTTCGCTGCCCAGCCCGGATCCGTAACATCGGCGCAAAATTGATATCGCCGCAGGGTCGTCTACAATTTAATCGGAATTCCTCCCTATAACGTCAGTATTAATTCATATTAGAGGTGATTATGTTACCTGGACACGAGAATGTAGTAAGTATGACTAGCCTAAGCCGTCAAGCTACGCAGCAATTAATGCCGTCGTTTTCTGATTTACCCCATACCCAGCATGCGGATGGTAAATACCGCTTACGCCGCTACTCTGTCATAACCTTCCGTAATAATCAGGTTGAGGATATCGGGCAACGTAACTTCGTACAGTCGGATGAATTCAACCACTTTCAGGGCAACGTAGTCCGCCACTTCGAGCCGATTGACAGCGCCGTATTGCAAAGCGAAGGCATGGCGGAGATGTGTGCCCTGTTTGCAGACGTTAACGGCCTGCCCGACGGCGCAAAAATAGAGATCCATCAGATGCGCGTGGTGGCGATTTACAATGAGACCCCGGTGGCGCCGGAAGGGATCCATCAGGACGGCTTCGAGCATATCGCCATGGCCTCCATCAACCGGCACAATATTGTCGGCGGTGAAGTTATGCTGTACGACGATAATCGCAGCATGCCGTTCTTTAGGCGCGTACTGGCGGACAGTGAAACCGTGCTGTTGGCGGACAATAAGCTCTGGCATTACTTCGCGCCGATCACCGCCGTGGCGCCGGGAGAAGAAGGACATCTGGATCTGCTGATTCTGACCGCACGGAGAGAGCACGCATGACGTTTACCCCCGAGCGAGCGCGCGCGCAGTTCGGCGCGCTGTCGCAGCACTATCAGGATAAGCCGGCGATCTTTTTCGATGGCCCCGGCGGTTCCCAGGTTTCCCACAGCGTACTGGAAAAAATGACCGGCTACCTCGGCAGCTATAACGCCAACCTGGGCGGACACTACTTTTCCAGCCAGATGACGGAACAGGTGATGCATAACGCGCGCGCATCGGTACGCGCGCTACTAAACGCCCCCTCGCCCGATAATATCGTCTTCGGCATGAATATGACGTCGCTGACCTTCCACCTTAGCCGCATCATCAGCCGCGACTGGCAGCCCGGCGATGAGATTATCGTCACTGCGCTGGATCACTACGCCAACGTCTCCAGCTGGCAGCAGGCGGCGGAGGATAAACAGGCTATCGTTCATCATATTCCGCTGCGCCCTGAGGACTGTACGCTGGACACCGAGCGCCTGTGCGCGCAGATCAACGACAAAACCCGGCTGGTGGCGGTAACGCACGCATCCAACGTGACCGGCAGCGTGGTGGATATCCGGGCCATTACCGCCGCCGCGCAGCGGGTCGGCGCACAGGTCTACGTTGATGCCGTGCACTATGCGCCGCATAACCTGATCGACGTACAGGCGCTGGGCTGCGACTTCCTGGTCTGCTCCGCCTATAAGTTTTTCGGCCCGCATATCGGTATGGCCTATATTGCCCCGCAGTGGTTACAACGCCTGCGCCCGTATAAAGTGGAGCCAGCAACCGATATCGGCCCGGGACGCTTTGAAACCGGCACCCAGAGCTTTGAGGGACTGGCCGGCGTCACAGCGGCCATTGACTATCTGGCACAGTGGGGCACGCCGGGCGCACCGTTAAGGCAGCGTCTGCAAGAGAGTTTCGCCGCTTACCACCAACATGAAGAAGATCTGTGCCGCTATTTTCTGCAGCGCTTACGACAGCTGGAAGGCGCTCGGCTTTACGGCTACCCCGAACCAGACAGCACGCGCCGCACGCCGACCTTTGCCTTAACCTTTAAGGACTTCTCGCCGGAGCAGATCGCCATGTTGTTAGGCCGGCATAATATCTGCGCCGGCAGCGGGCATTTTTACGCGCAGGGACTGATACGGCAGCTCAACCTGCAAGAGCATGGCGGCGTGTTGCGCATCGGCATGATGCATTACAACACCCGCCAGGAGATCGACCGCCTGTTCGAGGTGCTGGAGGATGCGCTGGCCGAGGCGGACAGCCCGGCAGCCGTGGATGGGCGTTAATCCCCTTTCGCCACGCGATAATGACCAATAAATAACGGGAACCCTAGGGTTCCCGTTATTTATCTGACCGGCAGAAATAGCAGAGGCTCGCTTCATGTCTATGCCTGGTTAGCGTTCCCATTAAACCAGGCGATCAACTTTCCTGCTATCCGGAATAGATTAAGAAAACCAAAAAAAACAATCACCGACAGGAAAACATCAACCAGCGAGTTGTGTTCTCCCATAATTGTCAGCGAGGAGAATGAAACACACAGTATGGTTAACGGCAAGCTGAGCACAGCGGATGTTCTGTTTAACACTTCCATATTTCATTCAATCCCATAGCAAACCAGCGTTTTCAATAAAAATATTTTATACCACCAATAAGGCTGCTGTGAATAAAGATGGTCAGTGAAATATCGAAGCGCGGGGCGTTTTCTAAGCTGCCTGTACGGCAGTGAACTACCAGGGGAGTTCCCTTGACAATCTTAATCATTTCTAAGCCGCCTGTACGGCAGTGAACTCTTTGCCTTCTGATTCCCTGCTACTTTTGATTTTCTAAGCTGCCTGTACGGCAGTGAACGAAGGGTGTGCGGAACTATGCGCAGGCGTACTTTTCTAAGCTGCCTGTACGGCAGTGAACCGGCACGCCATCGACTTTAGTGATCCCCCACTTTTCTAAGCTGCCTGTACGGCAGTGAACGATTGAGCATCTACCTGACGCCATCTGAGATATTTCTAAGCTGCCTGTACGGCAGTGAACGCCTGCTGCTGTTTGAGCCGGTTTAGTTCTGCTTTCTAAGCTGCCTGTACGGCAGTGAACCTGTTAATCACGTAGATGGACGGCGCGCCGGTTTTCTAAGCTGCCTGTACGGCAGTGAACGCTCATTGTCTCGAGCATCCCGCCCTTCCATCTTTCTAAGCTGCCTGTACGGCAGTGAACTGCCGGGCACGCGGGCGGTATGTGTGGGTGAATTTCTAAGCTGCCTGTACGGCAGTGAACTTGAGTTCTGTTGCACACCGGTACTCCTTCAGTTTCTAAGCTGCCTGTACGGCAGTGAACTGTTAGAGTTTAAGCTCAGCAGCTTAATAATTAAAGCCTTTTCCCCCTTTCTGCCGCCGATACCTTTTTTTTTCACCTGCCAATCCGAGCATTAAATATCAATGGGTTACAAACAGAGTAAAAAAAAGGGTTCTAAGCCAGCCATACATTACCGTGCACTGCGGCCGCATCTTGCCCTCTGGCGCACCGCCATGCTGCCGCGTTGAAAGCCCGAGAACTATCGCCTGTGTTCTGCGGCATTTTTCTCCGCCCCGCCCGCTATTTATTGTCACCCACACTTGTAAATTTCTGTAAGCGTGGCATTATCCCCGCGCTTTATATTGATTGATTAATTAAAAAGGAATTGAAAATAATGAAAAAATTACTCGCCGCCGTAGTGCTTGCCATGACGGTTACCGGCTGTGCACAGCAAACGTTCACCATGAAACACGAGACTGTCGCTGTACCTAAGCAGACGACCACTCACCACTTCTTTGTCTCCGGCATTGGCCAGAAGAAAGCCATTGATGCAGCTGCGGTATGCGGCGGCGCAGACAAAGTGGTACGCACCGAAGTGCAGCAAACCTTCCCGAATATCCTGCTGGGCATTGTGACCTTCGGCATCTATACCCCACGCGAAGCCCGTATTTATTGCGCTCAATAAAACGCGGCGGCAAATTAACAACAGCCCGCTCTAAGCGGGCTGTCATTCTCAGTAGCAAATAATCCCTACCTCACCGTTTACCAAACTCCGCCTTGGCTTTGGCCAACGCATCGGTAAAACCTTGATTACTGTGCAGCGCAGCCACCACTGCCGCGCCCATCAAACGTCCGTTATCTACATCGCTTTGCCAATGAGCGCCGCACACCACGCGGCTCTGACCAAAGTCATAACCCCGCTTCAGTATCTCGGTTTCGCGAGCCGGATTGATCTCCGCCAGCACCAGCGCCGTCGCCCAGCCGAATGAGGCGTGTCCGGAAGGATAGGACCCCGTTTTCGCCATCGATTTATCCTTCTCCGGCGTACAGGTGCTGTCCTTGTACACCACAAAAGGCCGCACGCGCATATAGTGATCCTTGGCGGCTCTCATCGCATAGTCGTGGCTGTCCTGCAGGACGCCCTGAAGCAGCGCATAGAGAGCCGGCGTTTTCTCTTGCGAAATCTCTTCGCCAAAGGCGGCGGAAAAAGCGGCAGAGATATTTTTATAGTCTGCATCGCTGGCCGCCAACGCCTGACGCTGCGCATCTTTTAGCGTCTTGCCCGTCTCATAGGCGGCCTTATCGTTTAAAAACGCCGTGGTATTCTCCGCCGGCGGCGGCGGTAATATCTGCAGGCTGTCAGGTGCGGTTTCAGGCGTTAAAAACCCATGACTTTCCGCAGCAAATGCGCCGGAGGCGGAGAACAACAGAGCAGCCATTGAGCATACGGCAACGCGTTTTTTAAAATGTAATTGCATCGTTTTATCCTTTTTAACAAGTCCCGCTGCAAACGTTAGGGGTACGCCAGCGCTGGCGCTTAACAAAATATGCTATTAGCACTTACAGCAAGACATTGTTACTTAACAGATAAATATTGATATAACCATTTACAGAGTGCAGGCAGATGGCATGAAAAATCCTATTGCCAGACGCATACAGTATTTCCCCGTAGCCACACCGGCCAAGAAAATCAGTGCCAGAATAAAAATAAGGAATATCGTGAAGAGTCAAACGGGTATATTTATGATGGGTTGCACAGTTTTCCCCGGAAGGGATTATTCACAAAAGTGACCATAACGCTTAATTTACCAAAACACTACCGCATCAGAATGACAACAGAGACCAGGCCGGTAACTTCCAAGGCTGATCCTTGCCTTAGAAGAAGGTTAATAATTGTCACAGTATCAGCCAGAATATTTATCAGCTTACGGACTTACGCCTATAAACCGAAATCAGCGCCCATAACAAGGCAAATATCGTTGAGTACAAAGCAGCAAAATCCAGCCAGGTGTTGAAACCGTAGGTAATAATATTAAAAATTATCTTTTTAAAATGAAAATAATCTTCATGACGGAAAACGGTATGTGATGCAATTACCCATACAATAAACAGCCATAAAAATGCAAATGCGTATGCCAGATTTGCCGTGCCCCACCCGATTATAAATTTGTAAAAAGCCAATTTTTTCATGCAGTAACAATCCACTTTGTATACTTTTGCAACCAAAACAGGCTTGCTGTTATTCACGCATCCATGGAGTCACATTCCTATATCCACATTGGAGTCCGGCGCTCGCTATTAGTTCATTGATATGCACCGACTTTGCCTTCATTTAGGGATGGTTGAGGATCCGGTAGGCTGCCAACGTTAATCAGCAGTACCTACAGGGTAAAAGGTTTTAGCTAAAGTGCTTACGGATCATAGCCTAACCGTGCTTGCGTCAGCCAACTGCAGCGCCGTTTCGATCCCCCTCATATTAAGCTTTTTGATATACGCCAGCCGATGCCCCAGGCTTCAGAAACAGGTACCAACCTAAGCAGCCTGCGCTGCCGTTCTTGATATGACAAGTCTACAACCCACCGGTTTTTCTCATTCCTTCGCAACATAATTGGCAGGCTTTGCAAACGTCTTCGAGTGAGTAATGTCAACGTCAACAGTTAAACCGGTATCGCAAAGTACCCTCACTCGCACCAGGCGCATACCGCTCAGATCGAGAAAACTTTCGTCAATTGAGTAAAGATCAACACATGGTGCCATCTCTTCTAAAACAGCCTTCACTCGTATCAACATATTTGCATTTATGCGGTATAGAAAATCAAACAAAAACGGCTCCAAAGAGCCGTTCGTAAGGGCATTAGATTTCAGACAATCCTGACCTACGGTGTTACTTTTTTGCCTCAGCTAGCACCTGCATGCGCAAAGCACATAAATCCACGCGGAGATCACGTCATTTAGGTTTATCGATCAACCCAAGTAACCGAAGATCGTTTACAATTTCTTTTTTATCGTCTTCAGTTACATTCTTAAGCATTTCGTATAAGTCATTTTTGGATAAAATTTTTAAAATTATATCCTTGTGAAATTTTTCTGTTATATCACTACATCTACCAGCCATAAAGATAAGAGTAACTAGCTCGAGCATGAGGCACTCTATTGGTTCAACAAACGATCCTTCTAATGATTCATACGCAAATGCCTGATCAGAGGTATCACAAATCGAATGATTACCACCAGAATTCAGCAAATTAAGAATATTCCTACAATAGGCATAGCTTGAATAGGCAAAGCTGCTCCTTATTTCATCATAACTCATCACATTCATTGTTATTTACCTCTTCCCGGAATCAAACGCACACCATTATTGTCTAGAACGTCAACTTTCACCCCTGGATACCTACTCTCGAACTGTTTAACAACGCCCAAGCAACTTTCACAAGCAGGTTTTTCGGTGAAAATAGTAACTGAGCCTTTTGCAGAATAGTTTGTACCTAATCTATCGGCTAAGTTATCCAATATTTTATATTCAGAGTCTATATTCCTTGTCACATATCTGCCATCATCAGTGAGTACAGTCTCATATTTGAAATTTTCTTTTCCCATTCCAACAAAGCCTTTACCTTCAATCTCTATGAGATTGTGACTTGCAAGTGTCTTTGGCATTCCAGATATTTCAATGCTAGCCACTGCAACGTTGCCACTGCGTTTCGGGGCTGATGGCAAACCTGCCCTCAGTTCTGTGACCTTATTTTTGAACGTAGCAGCCTGCTGGATGGTCTTCTCATTGACCAAATAGCCTTTCCAGGAGTTGGTTGGCCCTACCAGCTTGGATGACAGATACTGGTTGCCAACGCTCACTTTACCCATACCGGCAAACGTACTGGCGATAGAAACTGCCATCACAGAGGCGTTCACCCAGTTCGGCGACCATCCGGTCAACTTGCTGATTTGCTCTATCTGTTGGTTTCTTGCAAACAGCTGGCCATCGGTTATCTGGTCACCCAAATCATACGTGAATAACTTTTCACTGTCATAGCCAGCAAATGCCGGATAATTACCAAAGCGCTGACGCTCTTTTTGTACCCAGTAGTTGGCGATAAGTCCATCTTCGTCCCGCGTTGACGGGTATTTTTTCATCAGCTCTTCAAACTGCTTACGTTCTTCTGAGTTTAACGCCTCCTGCGTTGTACAAGCCACTTTTCGACATGACGCTGCCATCAGGCGTGCTTCTTTTTCCTTGTCACCTTTCGCCAATTTTTTGATAGCATTGAGTTCTTCCTGATGCAGTTGGCGATTGAAGCGCTCAACAAACTCCCCCGCGTTTGCACCACTGTTGGCTCCCGAGGCTTTAGCGGTAGCTATAGCACCTGCGAAGGCGCCCGCGACTCGGCTGATTTGAGCCTGTCGCTCCTGCCATCCCTCGCTTTTCACCAGGTTGTCATTGATTATCAACCCAGCCAGCTCAGCAGCCAATGCGCCGGCTGCGGCACCTTTGGCATTACCCTTACCGATTTCCGCGCTGATGCCCGCCAGAACCGCATGACTCACGGCCCGACCCGGCACCCCCAGTATCTCCCCGTTATTTCCTATCAGGTTGGCGCCCTCAGCCTGCACCTGGTTGCCAATGTTGGCCAACAATGCGTTGGTGAGATTATCTTTGAAACTACCGCCATTGATGGTTGTATTCAGGCTGGAGCTGATGACCGATTGCCCGGCCACACGCTGCGCCACCTTGCTCCAGTCCTGGTTGCTCAGCTGTGGCAGCTTGACATTGTTTGGGCTGAGTGGTTTGCCCGCCGCATCCTTGCTCCAGCCCATCGCGCTGTCAAAACCGTTGAGCGCGCCACCAACCGCCATCGCCGCGGCAGTCGCCTTCACGTTTTCGTTGCTGCCCAACGCCTGCAGGGTTTTCGACAGATTCCCCTGGTTCTCGACCAGTGCCACCGCCGCCTGGGAGGCCAGTGAAGACATCCCCGCAGTGACGGCTCCACTGGTGACGGCTCCCCCGCCCACAGCCCCGGCAACATTACTTGCAGCCATGGCGGTGAGTGAACTGCCCGCCGTCACTGCTGCCGCCGCAATAGCGATCACCGCGGCCACTGCTGGATTCAGATTCTGACTCCGGTAATCCCAGCTGTCGTAGGCATCCTTGACGGTGTTCCACTGCACGTCATTACGTTTGTTCAGGTCTTTGACCCAAGTGGTGCCTGGCGTGTTACCCAAGGCATCGATAGCACTTTGTAGCACCAGGCCGTTTTTCACCTTAATGTCAGCATTGACGCCTTTAGCGGCATCGACCGTCAACGCACCGCCTGTATAAATACTCGGCAGCACCCACTTATTGTCTTCGTAGCCCTTGTTGGCCTGCTTGATAAAGAAGCCTTTCGAATTGGTGACTGTCTGTTCGAAACTGGTGTTCTTTACGGCTTTAAAGTTGACCTGGCCGTGGGTACTGGTCAGGCGGGCATTCCTGCCAGCCTCAATCCTGCTCGCTTCATAGGTGCTGTCGTCACGGCTCATCAGAGTGATATTGCCGGGAGCAATAAACTCGGTGACCTTATTGGTCACGTCATGGCGGGTTTGCTTGACCTCGGTTTTTTTACCCCACCATTTGCGTTTGGTTTCCGTTTTCTCGTAGTGGCTGGACTCTTCCATCGCCTGGGCATAAAGATAGCCGCCTTTGGCGGCTATATCCATGGAGCCAGTGCGGACTGCCAACTCCCTGTTCCGAGCATCTTCCTGTTCTTTACGTTGCCTTTCCGCATCATACTGGCGTTGTCTTTCTGCCCGAGCCACGTTCAGTTGATTTTCGGCATCATTTTTTTCTTTTGTCGGCTGCGCGATCTGCTGTTGGGCTTGGTCGAATGCGTGTTGAGCTACATTCAGCGCATTTTGAGCGTTATTGACCGCGTTCTGCCGGTCTATCAAGCGCTGACGAATTTTGTCATATTCCTCAATGGTCGATTCTCTTATCGCGTTACCGACTTTGGCACCGTCTTGAGTCGGTGCAGAGACATCTCCCCATTGAAGAACATTATTGACAAACGCTCGGCCCCCTTCTTGCAATAGCCGGTCAAGGTGTGCCTGGTTATCAATCAGTGCCGAAGCATTATAATGCGCGCCCCCTCCGCTGTAGCCCGGTACTGAAACAAATCGGGACGACGACGAGGTGATAGGGTGTTCGCTAATATTGAACAGCGATAAGGTATCAGGGTGCTGGCGTGCACTGCCCAGCTCGTACCGACGATCATTCAACTGACCTTCGGCCTGAGTCCGAGCATTCATCGCTTGGTCAAATCGTTGTCTGGCCTCCTGAACCAGACGTTCAGCCGTTGAAAATGCAGCATCTACCCCTGAAAGGTCTGCAGGTGTATTCACCTGTCCGGATAGCCCTTTCGACAACAGTTTAGTCGCCTGGAACAGGATGCTGCCGTTGGCGATAGCCGTCAGCAGACCGCCGGCACTCAGTTCGGTGCCCTGCTGAGTGCGTGTTTCAGTGAACTCTTTGCCACTTTCGCGATAGCTGTGGTTCTGTACCGCCTCAAAACGCATGTCGCCACCGGAGGTCAGGGTCATATTACCGCCGGAGTTGAGTTTGGCGCCGTAAGTCAGCAGTTGGTTGTTGGCCGCCGCCGTCAGATTTTTACCGGCGCTGAGTGTCGTCACCACATGACGATCGTCTTTGTTATTGTCATTGGCCGCATCTATGGCGGAGTAAGCCACGTTTGACAACCACAGGTTTTTCCCAGCCAGCAGCGTGATGTTATCGTTAGCTGACAGCGAGCCTCTCTGAGTCCCGATATCTCGGGCCGAGTTAATCAGCAGATTGCCGCCGGCATGTAACTCGCTACCTAGCTCTGGGGTGCGCGAGGCTACAAACGGATGACCGTAATTGCTGTCCAGCGCGCGGTAGTTGAGGTCAACATTGTCTCCGGCCAGTAGCGTCACGTCCTTGCCGGCACTGATGTTGGCGCCGCGCAGTGCAAGATAACCACCGCTGTTGAGCAATATTGAACCGGAGGCATTCATGGCTCCGGTCTGGAGCAAGTTGTTGAAGTAGTGCAATCGCTTATCTGCCGACAGTTTTTCTCCAGGGCGATTGTGCGTCAAGATAGCGTCATTCTTGATGATGGAGATGCTGCCAGGAGCCACCATGCTGATATTGCGGCTTTGCGGTGCCAGCAGCGTATTGAGCAGCGTAATGGTGCTGCCTGCCGTTAGTGTCAGGTCACGCGAGGCCTCCAGGCTACCCAGCCAGCGCACCCCGTCTGGATGGTAATAGTTGGGTTTCTCACTAGTCTGGACCTTTATCTCTCCGATACGAGCGGTGAGCGTAACATCTTGTCCCTTCAGTTCGCTTTGCCATGCATCAATGGCATTGCCGGCGGTTAAATCCAGTGCGTCGCCAGCAGACAAGATCCCTTGGTCAAGTACGATGCGGTCTTCCGCAAGAACAGTGATATTGCCGCTGGCGTTAATGGTATCGGTATTTATGATATTGGCAGCGTGCAACACCACGTTTTGCGCCTTAATGGCTTCCGGTCGTCCGGTCGTTTTCACTTCCGTGAGTCCGTTTTCGGAAGGCGTCGGGGTTTTGATTTCTATCTTGTTTTTGAAATCTGCAACCAGGTTATTTCCGGCACTCAAACTGGCACGGGGTAAGGGGGATAGAGTAGGTTGCCAGACCTGAACGTTATCACCTCGAGTGAAGTAATTCGTTAACCGCAGCTCTTGTGTGATTAACGGATTGAAGGTGGTTTTCCCATGTTCCCTATTGGCTTTTTCATCAGGGATATAACGGATGTAATTCAGCAGTGTTCCGGTGGACACCTGTTCATTAGTGAAATCCTGCCCCGTCAGGATAAGGTCTGATTTGGCGCTCAGTAGGCTGCTATGGTTATATATGTCATCACCATAAATATAGAGATGCCGGCCGGATGTGATTTCTGCCGGCGCCGACCTTTTCCCTGTATCGAACAAGGTCTGTTGGTCGTTGATCAAAACCCCCTGCTCAATATTGCTGAAATCCGCTTTTCCAAACCATCTCTCCGGTAAGGGCGATGTCAATTCCGCGGTGATGATCACGGGATAGTCGCCACTTTCTGCCATGACGTTAGCCACCTGCATGTTTTTATCTGTAGATGTCGGCGTCAGCTTGGTTTTGTTAACAATTTCAGCGTTCCTAACATTATTCACCTGCTCAGCGCGTATTACCACATCGCCGCTGTTGGTTTGAATGCGCGCGGAGCGGTTTTCTATCTGTTTGGATTTATTGCCCTGTGCATCTTTCTGGATCCACAGATTATTGTTGCTGTGTAACGCCGTATTGCCTCCGTCACGTAATTCAATATTGCGTACTGTGTCTGCAAACACCCGCATATCGCGATGTGCAGTCACATTGCCGTTGTTATTGAGCGTATCGGTAGCCAGCGTCACGTCGCGTTCGCCACGAACCTTAACGCCGGAGTTAATATGAATGTCTCTGGCGCTGACGTTCAAGTCCGTCTGGGCATGCGTTTGACCCAGTTCAATACGCCCATTGGTAGTCAACGTGATATCGTGTTGTGTGCTATTGATATTATTAAGGTTGACGCCCACCCCGTCTTCAGTGGCCACCAGACGGATTTTGTTGGCGTACATGCCGCCCAATGCCTTGGTGTCGACCGCCAGTTGCGGTTTGGCTCCGTCACCGGCAATCGGTGTAACCGTGCCGTCTTTAAAACTGATGCGGTTGGTGCCCTGAGTCAGCGACAGGTTTTTGGCGTTGATTTTGCCGTTCAGCTCGGTGGCGCGACTGAGGATATCGACATAGTCGGCTCTCGTGCCGTCCAGTCCTTTACCTCCGATGGTGACGCCCCCTTTTTTCACCTCCAGCACATCCAGAGCACCCTGTTTGTCGAACTGCGGTTTACCGGTGGTCAATGTGACGCCCGGCGCGTTGATAAAACCGCAACCGTCGCAGGTGATGCCGTTAGGGTTGGCAATCATCACGTTGGCCTTGTTGCCGAACACCTCGAGCTTCCCCTGCAGCTCGGAGCGGCTACCGCCGATGACCTCGTTGATGATGAGCTCCACTGGCTTGCCTTTCAGGTTGGGATTACCGTTAACGATATTGACCCCCAACCGCGTCTTGCCGCCCTGTGAGGCATTGTTCAACACTGCGCCCGGTGCGCCGACGTTGAAATCCTTGTAGGTGTTGTGCGAAATGCCCGCACCGTTTGGCGTGGCAATATTCACCACCGGTACGTTACCGGGTTTGACAACCACCTGGGTGTTGCCATTGGCGGCATTGATACCGGCGGCGAACGCCGGATGCAGTGGTGTGAACGCCGTGGTGTAAATCAGCAGGTAGCTGGCGCCGCGCGCAAGCCGGGAGTTCATTTTGTCCATATCAGTCCTTTGAAAGGCTGCGTTATTGATTCCGAGCCTCACGGCTCGTGCCATGTGTTAGCGATCTTATTCTTCTTATAGAGTGACGGTAGCTTGCCAGTAAGCCACCCAGCGGTCCGGCCGCAGGTTCGTGGGATACGCCAGGGGTTTGCCTACGTTGAACGATTGGTTGAACATTTTTATGTTCATCGTCAGCCCCAGGGCAGCACCGACCACGCTGCCACCGTCCACCTGGTGCGCCTCGCTGCGCAGCCAGCCACCATCCAGCGCACCGGTCAGCGACACGTCGCCGATAGCCGGCACGGTGCCGAGTTGCCAGTTGAGTTCGTTTCGCCAGTAGGTACCGCTGTTGCCGGTGAGGTACTGTTCTTTAAAGCCACGCACCGAATACTGTCCACCAACGGAAAGACGCTCCCCGGCATACAGGTTGTCAGCGCTGATTTGCCCGTAAGCAGAGGTCAGGTAATAGAGGTTAGGGGTCAGTGGGTAAAAGTAGCTGGAGCTAAGGCTGAACTTACGAAACTCGCTGCGTGCGGCATAGGGCGCTGCCGGCTCATCAGGCGTCGCCCCCATCCCCCGCAGGCCGTGCGAGGCCGTCGGGTTGAGTGTCAGATAGCCACCGCCCAGCGAGCGGCTGTAGTTGAGGCCGGCGGACAGGCTCGCCACCGTCACACTGCTGTTGGAGAGACGCTGCCCAGCCAGCCGATTCTCAGTACGCCGGCGCGATAACCCCATGTCCAGTGCCAGCTTCTGTTGGCCATCACGCAACAGCGTTCGGTTGGCACCCAGGCGCTGAATCACTGCATTGCCCTGATAGCGATAGCGTGCATCCTGTATCGGAATGTGCTGATAAAAGTCATTCCAGGCCGCCTGGACGCTGAACAACCAGTAACCATAAGGGAGGGTGACACCCCCATTGAGACTACGACTGCGACGGTTATGACTAAACCCGCTGTCTCTTGATGCTGACAGTGACCACTGGTCAGCCAGCCGTAGCGGGTTATCCAGTATCACGCTGGCGTTCAATTGCCCGGTTCCGGTGCTTTTCTGGCCGCCGTTGTCGGCGCCCAAAAATACTGAAACAGGTAAACGTGCCAACGTCCGGCGCAACACCACCGAGGAATACCCTGGTCGTTTGCCAGGCTGTATATCGATAGTGACCTGCTGTGAAGGTAATCGATTGAATTGCTCCATACCTTGCTCAATATCACGCAGGTTGAGTACGCTGCCAATCAGACCAGGAAACACCATTTTCAATGCCGGTGTTTCTTCCCCATTAAGGCTAATAGCGTCAATACGCCCCTCACTGACGGCCACGGTCAGTTTGCCGCCGGCGATATCCTGTGCCGGCA
The DNA here is from genome assembly GCF_014298095.1 of Serratia sp. JUb9. Taxonomy (NCBI): domain Bacteria; kingdom Pseudomonadati; phylum Pseudomonadota; class Gammaproteobacteria; order Enterobacterales; family Yersiniaceae; genus Serratia; species Serratia sp. JUb9. The sequence goes on from NZ_CP060416.1 coordinate 3,010,047, forward strand.
ACCAGGCTTGAGAGGTCACGTAACCGCGCTGCAAATAGGCGTTGGTGGTCTCCCGCACCAGATTATTGATGTGGGATAGCGTCAGGCAGCGGCCTTGATAAGAGGAAACCAGTTTTTGTTTCACCGACCAGGACAGATGCTCCGCCCCCAAAAACGCAATGCGATTGACGTTATGGCAGGTTTTATCATTAGAGCCTGGGTTGGGCCGCGGCAAAGGCATCAGGGCGGTGGTACTTTTCAGGTCGTCGCGCTGTTGCTGCGCCTGCTCAAGCAGGGCTTTTTGTTGACGTTCTATAACGTCCTGGTCGGCGGGGTTAATGACAGGAGTAGCCTGAGCCGTAGCGATCAACCCAATCCAAGAGACCAGAAACCAACATCCTTTGTTAATAAGCAAATGATACTCATTATCATTATCATGTGTTGATTTCGAAGTGTAAGTATTTGTCAGCAAAAGTCCAATGATTTATTTTTAACCATAACACTTAGTCAACTGTCGGTTTGATGGGGATTTTTTGACAAAGGCATCCAGTTTTCCGATGTCCCCTACTGCGATAACCTGTGCATCGGGCGTCAAAGGGACCTCTTTCATATAACGTCGAATTAAGGTCTGTCTTTCCAGCACCACCGCCTTTGCGCTACCTTTCGGCAAACTGAAATCACAGCCGATGCAGGCCATCCGGTGCGGATAACAGCTTCAGAACGGATTGGTACAGTACAGTTCGCCCAAGTCATAAATAACAATAGCGGTGTGAGAAAGAGTTTTTTGGAGGGGATTTGATAAAAATTGCAGTGCGTATAATAAACAAACGGGAGCATTAAGCTCCCGTTATATTTTACTGACGCAACTCTATTACATGTGTTCGACGATAGCGTCGCCAAACTCTGAACATTTCAGCAGTTTAGCGCCTTCCATCAGGCGTTCGAAGTCATAGGTCACGGTCTTGGCGGCGATAGCGCCTTCCATGCCTTTAACGATCAGGTCGGCCGCTTCGAACCAGCCCAGGTGACGCAGCATCATTTCTGCAGACAGGATAACGGAACCTGGGTTCACTTTGTCCTGGCCGGCATATTTTGGCGCGGTGCCGTGGGTAGCTTCAAACAGCGCGCACTCGTCGCCGATGTTGGCGCCCGGCGCGATGCCGATGCCGCCAACCTGCGCAGCCAGTGCGTCAGAGATGTAGTCGCCGTTCAGGTTCATACAGGCGATCACGTCGTACTCCGCCGGACGCAGCAGGATCTGCTGCAGGAAGGCGTCGGCGATCACGTCTTTAACCACGATCTCTTTGCCGGTGTTCGGGTTCTTAATTTTCAGCCACGGGCCGCCGTCAATCAGTTCGCCGCCGAACTCTTCGCGCGCCAGTTCGTAGCCCCAGTCTTTGAAGGCACCTTCGGTGAACTTCATGATGTTGCCTTTGTGAACCAGAGTCACAGAGTCACGGTCGTTGGTGATCGCGTATTCGATCGCCGCACGCACCAGACGTTTGGTGCCTTCTTCTGAACATGGCTTCACGCCGATGCCGCACTGCTCTGGGAAACGGATTTTCTGCACGCCCATTTCGTCGCGCAGGAATTTGATCACTTTATCCGCTTCGGCAGAACCGGCTTTCCATTCGATACCGGCGTAGATGTCTTCGGCGTTTTCACGGAAGATCACCATATCGGTCAATTCTGGGTGTTTAACCGGGCTAGGGGTGCCCTGATAGTAGCGCACCGGGCGCAGGCAGACATACAGATCCAGCTGCTGACGCAGGGCAACGTTCAGAGAACGGATACCGCCGCCGACCGGGGTGGTCAGTGGGCCTTTAATGGCAACGCGGTAATCACGGATCAGGTCCAGAGTTTCGTCCGGCAGCCACACGTCTTTCCCGTAAACGTGGGTAGATTTTTCGCCGGTGTAGATTTCCATCCAGGAGATTTTACGCTCGCCGTGGTAAGCCTTATCAACTGCAGCATTAACCACATTAATCATGGCAGGGGTCACGTCAACGCCGATACCGTCGCCTTCGATGAACGGAATGATCGGGTTATGCGGAACAACCAGTTTACCCTGGGCATCGACCGTAATTTTTTTACCTTCTGCCGGAACAACTACTTTGCTTTCCATCAACCTCTCCTTCAAGCGCAATTTTTGTTAATGCTTTGTAAGATGCATGTCAATACTACTCGAATATTCAATCCGCGCCAATCCGAAACGGATTCAGTTATAATGCGCCTATCATCCGCAAGTACAATAGATATGAATAAATTCCCTGTTAAAAAACACCAAGTTAAACGATTCAGCCGACCGAATAGCGCCAAACGCCCCGTCCCGCCGGGGCCGCGCCGTGTTGTGTTATTCAACAAACCCTTCGATGTGCTGCCACAGTTCACCGATGAGGCCGGCCGCAGCACGCTGAAGGAATTTATTCCCTTTAATGACGTCTACGCCGCCGGGCGCCTGGACCGCGACAGCGAAGGGCTGCTGGTGCTGACCAACGACGGCAAACTGCAGGCGCAGCTCACCCAACCGGGCAAGCGCACCGGCAAAGTCTATTACGTCCAGGTAGAAGGCTCTCCGCAGGAGAGCGATCTGGCGCAGTTGCGCAGCGGCGTAACGCTGAAGGACGGCCCCACCCTGCCCGCCGGCGTCGAGCGGGTGGCGGAGCCCGCGTGGCTGTGGCCGCGTACGCCGCCGATCCGCGAACGCAAAAGCATCCCCACCAGCTGGTTGAAAATTACGCTGTATGAAGGGCGAAATCGTCAGGTGCGTCGCATGACTGCGCATATCGGGTTCCCTACCCTGCGTCTGATTCGCTACAGTATGGGGAATCTTTCATTAGGCGATTTACAACCTGGTGAATGGAAAACCACGGATTCACCGTAGCCAATCGGAGAGTTGTGCCATGAAAACGTTAGGTACCCTGCTATTAACCACGCTGCTGTGCGCCGCCGGCGCGCAGGCCGCCAGTTTTGATTGCCGCAAGGCGGCCTCAAAGGATGAACAGGCGATTTGCGCCAGCCGTTCGCTGAGCGATAAAGACGTTGAAATGGCCACCAAATATCAGTTTCTGCGCGGCCTGTTCGCCATGGGTTTTCGCGGCGAAATGCAGGATCGGCAAAACAGCTGGCTGGCAAAACGTAAACAGTGCGGCAGCGACGTCAGCTGTCTGAGCAACAGCTACCGGCAGCGCATCGGCGAGCTGGACGCGATTTACAACAAAATCGACCGACCGCTGTAAGGAGACACCATGTTCAAACCGCACGTTACCGTCGCCAACGTGGTGCACGCCGCCGGCAAGTTTTTAATCGTCGAAGAAACCGTGAACCACAAGGCGCTGTGGAACCAGCCCGCCGGCCACCTGGAGGCCGACGAGACGCTGCTGCAGGCCGCCGAACGCGAACTGTGGGAAGAGACCGGCATCCGCGCCGCGCCGCAGTCGTTTCTGAAAATGCACCAGTGGATCGCGCCGGACGGCACGCCGTTCCTGCGCTTTTGCTTCGTCGTCGAACTGCCGGCCATCGTGCCTACCGCGCCGCAGGACAGCGATATCGACCGCTGCCTGTGGCTCAGCGCCGACGAGATTCTGCACGCCCCCAACCTGCGCTCACCGCTGGTGGCGGAGAGCCTGCGCTGCTACCGACAGCCCGAGCGCTACCCGCTTTCGTTGATCGGCAGTTTTAACTGGCCGTACTGAAGCACAATAAGTGCCGTGCGCGCAGGCCGCCATCGTGTTAAAATCCTGCGCCTGTTTTTTATCAGCACGGTTCGTGTTCAAGTTCGTGAGATCCCCATGTCAGACAACAGCCAGAAAAAAGTAATCGTCGGAATGTCCGGCGGCGTCGACTCTTCCGTTACCGCCTATCTGTTACAGCAACAGGGCTATCAGGTCGCTGGGCTGTTTATGAAGAACTGGGAGGAAGACGACGACGAAGAGTATTGCTCCGCAGCGACCGATCTGGCCGATGCCCAGGCGGTATGCGACAAACTCGGCATTGAGCTGCATACGGTCAACTTCGCGGCGGAATACTGGGACAACGTATTCGAGCTGTTCCTGGAAGAGTACAAGGCCGGCCGCACGCCGAACCCGGACATCCTGTGCAATAAAGAAATCAAGTTTAAAGCCTTCCTGGAGTTCGCCGCCGAAGATCTGGGCGCCGACTATATCGCTACCGGCCACTATGTGCGTCGCCAGGACGTTGACGGTAAGAGCCGTCTGCTGCGCGGCGTCGACGGCAACAAAGACCAGAGCTATTTCCTGTATACCCTGAGCCACGAGCAGGTGGCGCAAAGCCTGTTCCCGGTCGGCGAGCTGGAAAAGCCGGAGGTGCGCCGCATCGCCGAACAGCTGGAACTGGTCACCGCCAAGAAAAAAGACTCCACCGGCATCTGCTTTATCGGCGAACGTAAGTTCCGCGACTTCCTCGGCCGCTATCTGCCGGCGCAGCCCGGCCCGATTATGACCGTCGACGGTCAGACCATCGGCCAGCATCAGGGGCTGATGTACCACACGCTGGGCCAGCGTAAAGGGCTCGGCATCGGCGGCATGAAAGACAGCAGCGAAGATCCGTGGTACGTGGTCGACAAAGACGTCGCCAACAACGTACTGATCGTCGCCCAGGGTCACGACCATCCGCGCCTGATGTCGCTTGGTCTGATCGCCCAACAGCTGCACTGGGTCGATCGCCAGCCGCTGACCGCCCCGCTGCGCTGTACGGTGAAAACCCGCTACCGTCAGCAGGATCTGCCGTGCACCATCACGCCGATCGACGATCAACGCATCGAAGTGCGCTTTGACGAACCGGTCGCGGCGGTGACGCCCGGCCAGTCGGCGGTATTCTACCAGGGTGAAATCTGCCTGGGCGGCGGCATTATCGAACAACGCCTGCCGCTCGAGGAAGGTTAAGCCGCGGTATAGCCGGCACCCGGCCCGGCGCGCCGGTAATGCGCGCTGGGTTTAGCCCGCGTTTTATGGCATGATTTGCAACATTCACGATCATTATCGTTACCGGCGCGGGCAAAGGTTATCGTTTTGCCGTCACGCAGCCTGTCACCGTAAGCCATGTACCGTATACAGGAGTATTCGTGGCGAAGAATTATTATGACATCACGTTGGCCATGGCCGGAATCAGCCAGTCAGCGCGTTTGGTTCAGCAGCTCGCGCATGAAGGGCAATGCGACCGCGACGCGTTGCACACCTCGCTCAGCAGCCTGCTGCAGATGAACCCCTCCTCTACGCTGGCGGTATTCGGCGGCGAAGAACGTAATCTGAAAGTCGGTCTGGAAACGCTGATGGGCGTACTGAACGCCAATAATAAAGGCCCCGGCGCCGAACTGACCCGCTACACCATCAGCCTGATGGTGCTGGAACGCAAGCTCAACGCCAACAAACAGGCGATGAATACCCTCGGCGAACGCCTTGAACAGCTGGAGCGTCAGCTGGCGCATTTCGAGCTGGAATCCGACACCATTATCAGCGCGCTGGCCGGCATCTATGTCGACGTGGTCAGCCCGCTGGGGCCGCGCATTCAGGTCACCGGTTCACCGGCCATTTTACAAAACAGCCAGGTGCAGGCCAAAGTGCGCGCCACGCTGCTGGCCGGCATCCGCGCCGCCGTGCTGTGGCAACAGGTCGGCGGCAGCCGCCTGCAGTTAATGTTTTCCCGTAATCGTCTGTTCACACAGGCGCAAAATATCGTTGCTCATTGTTAATTTTCCCAGGAGTTGCTACCGATGGAATTATCCTCACTGACCGCCGTTTCCCCCGTTGACGGACGCTACGGTGATAAAGTCAGCGCACTGCGCACCATTTTCAGCGAATTCGGCCTGCTGAAATTCCGCGTACAGGTTGAAGTACGTTGGCTGCAAAAACTGGCGGCCTGCGCAGAAATCAAGGAAGTTCCTGCTTTTGACGCCGACGCAAACGCTTTCCTCGACAAGATCGTTGCAGAATTCAGCGAAGAAGACGCTCAGCGCATCAAAACCATCGAACGCACCACCAACCACGATGTGAAGGCGGTCGAATATTTTCTCAAGGAAAAAGTGGCGGCGGTGCCGGCCCTGCACGCGGTGTCCGAGTTTATCCACTTCGCCTGTACCTCCGAAGATATCAATAACCTGTCCCACGCGCTGATGCTGAGCACCGCCCGCCAGGACGTGGTGCTGCCTTACTGGCGTCAGACCATCGACGCCATCGCCAAGCTGGCGCAGGAATACCGCGATATTCCGCTGCTGTCCCGCACCCACGGCCAGCCGGCCACGCCGTCTACCGTGGGCAAAGAGCTGGCCAACGTGGCTTACCGCATGGAGCGTCAGTACCGCCAGCTGGAGCGCGTCGAGATCCTCGGTAAAATCAACGGCGCCGTCGGCAACTATAACGCCCACATCGTCGCCTACCCGGAAGTGGACTGGCACCGCTTCAGCGAAGAGTTCGTCACCTCGCTGGGCATTACCTGGAACCCGTACACCACCCAGATCGAACCGCACGACTACATTGCCGAACTGTTCGACTGCATCGCCCGCTTCAACACTATCCTGATCGACTTCGATCGCGATATCTGGGGCTACATCGCGCTGAACCACTTCAAGCAGAAGACCATCGCCGGCGAGATCGGCTCGTCCACCATGCCGCACAAGGTCAACCCGATTGACTTCGAAAACTCCGAAGGCAACCTGGGCCTGGCTAACGCCGTGCTGGGCCATCTGGCGAGCAAACTGCCGGTGTCCCGCTGGCAGCGCGACCTGACCGACTCCACCGTACTGCGCAACCTGGGCGTGGGCATCGGCTATGCGCTAATCGCCTATCAGTCCACCCTGAAGGGCATCAGCAAGCTGGAAGTGAACCAGGCGCACCTGCTGGATGAGCTGGACCACAACTGGGAAGTGCTGGCCGAGCCGATCCAGACCGTGATGCGCCGCTACGGCATTGAAAAACCGTATGAGAAGCTGAAAGAGCTGACCCGCGGCAAACGCGTGGACGCCGCCGGCATGCAGGCGTTTATCGACGGCCTGGCGCTGCCGGAAGACGAGAAAACCCGACTGAAAGCAATGACGCCGGCCAACTATATCGGCCGCGCCACCACCATGGTGGACGAACTGAAATAATCCTGCGCCCGTACGCAGCCAGGCGGCCTCCGGGCCGCCTTTTTTATCGCCCCGCCGTCGCCACGTTCTATCCGTTTAAGTTTGGTTAAGCTTCACCCCACCGTCGTTGAGTCAACGTTTACCGGTCGCTGCCGATAATTAAGCCGCAATCCGGGAAAACCGTGCTTAATTGCGTGATACCTATATAATTTGGGTGATTGGAGCCGCACCCGCGCGAAAACAGGAGATTATCGATGCGAATACTGGTGGTTGAAGATAATGGTCTGCTGCGTCATCACCTTTCGGTACAGATGCGCGAGATGGGACATCAGGTCGACGCGGCGGAAGACAGCAAAGAAGCAGATTATTTTCTGCAGGAACACGCGCCGGATATCGCCATTGTCGACCTCGGCCTGCCGGGTGAGGACGGACTGGCGCTGATCCGCCGCTGGCGCGCCCATCAGGTCAAACTGCCGATTCTGGTGCTGACCGCCCGCGAAAGCTGGCAGGACAAAGTGGCGGTGCTGGAAGCCGGCGCCGACGACTATGTCACCAAGCCTTTCCATCTGGAAGAGGTGATCGCCCGCATGCAGGCCTTGATGCGCCGCAACAGCGGCCTTGCCTCACAGGTCATCGTGCTGCCGCCCTTCCAGATCGATCTGTCGCGCCGCGAACTCTGCGTTAACGAGCAGCAGATCAAATTGACGGCGTTCGAATACACCATTATCGAAACGCTGATCCGCAACGCCGGCAAGGTGGTGAGCAAAGATCTGCTGATGCTGCAGCTCTATCCCGACGCCGAGCTGCGCGAAAGCCACACTATCGACGTGCTGATGGGCCGTCTGCGTAAAAAGCTCCAGGCCGAGCATCCGCAGGAAGTGATCACTACGGTGCGTGGCCAGGGATACCGCTTCGACATTAAGTGAGTGTTATGTTCAACAGGGATAAAAAGCCGTTCTCGCTGCGCGCCCGCTTTCTGATGGCGACCGCCGGCGTCATTTTGGCGCTGTCGCTCTCCTACGGGCTGGTGGCGGTAGTCGGCTACATTGTCAGTTTCGACAAAACCGCCTTCCGTCTGCTGCGCAGCGAAAGCAATCTGTTTTTCAGCCTGGCCCAGTGGAAGGACCAAAAACTCACCATCGCCATTCCGCCCGATATCGATCTTAACTCCCCGACGCTGGTGTTTATCTATGATGAGCACGGCCATCTGCTGTGGAGCCAGCGCAAGATGCCCGAGCTGGAAAGGCTGATCGATAAAAAATGGCTGAAAGATGCCGGGTTTTATGAAATCGACACCGACACCCGCATCAGCAGCGAAGTGCTGGGCGACAACCCCAAAGCGCAGGATCAGCTGAAAGACTATGACGCGTCCGACCAAAATGCGCTAACCCACTCGGTGGCGGTCAATACCTATGCCGCCACCGCGCGCCTGCCGGCGCTGACCATTGTGGTGGTCGACTCCATTCCGCAGGAACTGCAGCGCTCGGATGTGGTGTGGGAGTGGTTCAGCTATGTGCTGCTGGCCAATCTGCTGTTGGTGGTGCCGCTGCTGTGGTTGGCAGCCTACTGGAGCCTGCGGCCGATAAAAACGCTGATCCATCAGGTCGGCGATCTGGAAAACGGCGAACGCGATCAGCTGGATGAAAATCCCCCCAGTGAACTGCGCGGCCTGGTGCGCAACCTGAACATTCTGTTACGCAACGAACGCCAACGTTACACCAAGTACCGCACCACGCTGTCCGATTTGACCCACAGCCTGAAGACGCCGCTGGCGGTGCTGCAGACCACGCTGCGCTCGCTGCGTTCCGGCAAGCAGACCACCATTGAAGAAGCGGAGCCGATCATGCTCGAACAGATCGGCCGCATCTCGCAGCAGATTGGTTATTACCTGCACCGCGCCAGTATCAACTCCGGGCAGACGGTGCTGACGCGGGAGATCCACTCGGTGCCGGCGCTGCTCGACAGCCTGAGCCTGGCGCTGAACAAGGTGTACCAGCGTAAGGGCGTGGTGATTACGCTGGATATTTCGCCGGAGGTCACCTTTATCGGCGAGAAAAACGACTTTATGGAAGTAATGGGCAACGTGCTGGAAAACGCCTGTAAATACTGTCTGGAGTTTGTTGAGGTCACCACCCTGCACTCCGATGAACACCTGACCCTTATGGTGGATGATGACGGCCCCGGCATCCCGCAGAGCAAGCGCACGCTGATTTTTCAACGCGGCCAGCGCGTCGACACCCTCAGCCCCGGCCAGGGGCTGGGCCTGTCGGTGGCGGCGGAAATTATCGAACAGTACGACGGGGAGATCACTATTGCCGACAGCCCGCTCGGCGGCGCGCGCATGATGGTTACTTTTGCCCGCCAGTACGATACGCACGGCGAATAATCCCGCACACCGGCGCGCCACGCGCCGGATCTCTGCCGACAATGCTGCAGCTTCAGCGGCGAAGAGTATATAATCCTCTACAGGCACACTCCTCTCCTGGAATACAACATGGATTATCAATTAGATCTGGACTGGCGCGATTTTCTGCAGCGTTATTGGCAAAAGCGTCCGGTGATTCTCAAGCGCGGCTTTAAAAACTTTATCGATCCGATCTCTCCGGACGAACTGGCCGGGCTGGCAATGGAAAATGAGGTAGACAGCCGAGTCGTCAGCCATCAGGACGGGCGCTGGCAGGTGGCGCACGGGCCTTTCGAAAGTTATGACCACCTGGGTGAAAACAACTGGTCGCTGCTGGTGCAGGCGGTGGACCACTGGCACGAGCCATCCTCCGCGCTGATGCGCCCGTTCCGCCAACTGCCGGACTGGCGCATGGACGATCTGATGATCTCCTTCTCGGTGCCGGGCGGCGGCGTAGGGCCGCACCTTGACCAATATGACGTATTTATCATTCAGGGCACCGGCCGCCGCCGCTGGCGCGTCGGGGAAAAAGTGCCGATGAAGCAACACTGTCCGCATCCGGACCTGCTGCAGGTGGAGCCGTTCGACGCCATTATCGACGAGGAGATGGAGCCGGGCGATATTCTCTATATTCCGCCGGGCTTCCCGCATGAAGGCTACGCGTTGGAAAACGCGCTTAACTATTCGGTTGGTTTCCGTGCGCCCAACGGCCGAGAGCTGATCAGCGGCTTCGCCGATTACGTACTGGCGCGCGAACTGGGCAGCAAACGCTATGGCGACCCCGATATTCAGCTGCGCGAGCACCCGGCCGAGGTACTGCCGCAGGAAGTGGACGCGCTGCGCGCGATGATGCTGGATCTGGTACAGCAGCCGGAGCACTTCCAGCACTGGTTCGGCGAGTTTATTTCTCAGTCACGCCACGAGCTCGACGTCGCACCGCCGGAGCCGCCTTATCAGGCCGGTGAAATCTACGAGCTGCTGCAACAGGGTGAAGCCCTGCAGCGTCTGGGCGGCCTGCGCGTATTACGCGTCGGCGATCGGTGTTTCGTCAACGGGGAGCCGATCGATACCGAACACCTGCAGGCTGCCGATGCTCTGTGCCAGCACTTCAGCGTCAATGCCGAGCTGCTGGGGGATGCGGTCGATGATCCGTCCTTCCTCGCCCTGCTGACTGCGCTGATCAACAACGGCTATTGGTATTTTAACGACTGACGCCGCCTGTAGGCTCATTTATCAGCCCCCGACTCCGGGGGCTTTTTTTCGCCGGCAGCCTAGCCCAGCACGGCGGTAAACACATGAATATCAAAGTTCATCGCCACGCTCTCCGAGCGCGCAATCTCCCGCACCGCGGCGCTAAACCGTTCGATATACGCCTGCCCGCCCTCTTCTTCGATATAGCGCGTCACGTAGCTGGTGGATAAAAAGAACAGCGCCACCTCTTCCGGCGTCAGGAAAATGATATTGGCGAACACCTCGCGTCGGGCCTGCTGCAGGTGGCGGCAGCCCTGCATGATTTCCAGCGTGTCATCGTACTGCGTCAGCCGGGGATCGCGGTAACGCGCCCAGTTGGTCACCAGTTCCCGTTCGATAAAATCACGCAGCGGCCCGTACGCCAGCGGAAAATCATATTTGTACGCGCAGAACAGCCCGCCGGGATTCAGCCACGCCGGCAATTTCATCAGCACCGCCTTGCGATCCATCCAATAAAACGACGTGGCGCTGGTGATAAGGTCAAAACGGTGGGCAGGCGCAAAATCTTCCGCTGCGCAGACGCTGAAAGTCAGCGCCGGGTAGTTCTGCCGCGCCTTCTCGATCAGCGCCGCACCGATATCGCAGCCTTCCACCTGCTGAAACAGCCCCTGCAGACGCACCGTAGAAACACCGTTGCCGCAGCCGATATCAAGCGCAGCGTTATGCGCCGGCGCTCTGGCCGCCAACGACGCATACAACGCATCGGGATAGCTAATCTTGCTGCGCACCGCGTTATAAGCCTGCGCATGGGTATTAAACTGCTGCATTCCGTTATTCCTCCCAATACTTTTGCTGGATAGCTAATGTCGGCCGTATTACACGGATTCAGCCCGTGCCAGCGCGCGATAGTCTTCCAGCTCGGCCTGCGACATGCCGGCCGCCTGCGCCGCAGCGCAAATCTGCTGCCAGGTATTGGCGTCAATCGGGATACCGTCCTGCAGGCGCAGCGCACGGTTCATCTCCTCCCACTCGCCCGGCACCTGAATCGGCTCGTCGCCGCTTTCCGGCGAGGCCTTCACCCAGTCAACAAAGGCTTCAGCCTCAGCCTGCATTGCCGGCGCTTCAAAGGCGTCCGGGTTGAGAATAATGGTGGTCATGCCGTTGATGATCGCGTCGTTGGTTACCTGCAGCGTATCATCATGGGTGGTTTGTCCGCCGGACAGCGCGCCGCCCAGAATTTCGCACAGCGTCGCCAACGCATAGCCCTTATGAGCGCCGAACGGCAGCAGAGAACCAAACGGCGCTTCATGCATTACCTTTGGTTCGTTGGTCGGCCGGCCCTGCTCATCGATCAGATAGCCGGGCGCTACCGTCAGGCCTTTGTTGTACGCAACGCGCGTTTTGCCGTAAGCAATGCCGCTGGTGGCAAAGTCCAGCAACAGCGGCGCCTGGCCAGGACGAGGAAAAATCATGCAGAAAGGGTTGGTGCCGAAGCGGCGGTCGCTGCCGCCAAACGGCGCCACCATAGGATCGCCCATCACATTGACGAAATGGATAGAAACAAAGCCGGCACGCGCGCACTGCTCCGCCCAGTGGCCGATGCGGCCGATATGGTGGGCATTGTGCAGCGCCACGGCGGCAATCCCCAGCTGGCGCGCCCGTTCAATACCGCGATCCATCGCTTCGCTGGCGACCACCTGACCAAATCCTTTGCCGCCGTCCAGCGTCAGCACCGCGCCGGCATCCTTCACCACCCTGACATGGGTATTCAGCTGCAGATGCCCCTGCGCCAGCGATGACATATAGCGCGGGATCATGCCGACGCCGTGCGAATCATGCCCAGCCAGATTGGCCTGCACCAGGTGTTCCGCCACCAGCTCAGCCTCACGGGCGGAACTGCCGGTATGGCGCCAGATCGCCTGAACAAACCGCCCTAATCCCTGGCTGCCGATACGATACTCAGAACTCATGCCGCAAATCTCCTTGTGCAAAAATGTTACTCAACCCTAGGCACAAAAATTAATTGCGGCAAGTTAACAACTCATCAACCTTTGGCGCGCTCCGCCGTCAGGGTTGCGATACGCATAATCACCGCCACCGCCTGCTCCATCCCCTCCAGCGTAATAAATTCGTGTTTGCTGTGGAAATTGTAGCCGCCGGTAAACAGATTGGGGCACGGCAGTCCCTTGAAAGAGAGCTGCGCGCCGTCGGTACCGCCGCGGATCGGCTTAATGATGGGCTCAATTCCGCAGTCGCGCATCGCCTGCTGCGCCAGTTCCACCACGTGCGGATGCTCAGCCACCAGCTCGCGCATGTTGTAGTAGCTGTCCTCAATGGTGACGTCGATGTGGCACTCACGCGGCAGCCCTTTGCCCACCAGCTCTGCCGCCGCCATCAGTTGACGTTTGCGGGCGGCAAAGCCGTCGCGCTCAAAGTCGCGCAGGATATAGTGCATCTCGGCGCGGTCGACCTGCCCCTTGATGCTGCTCAGATGATAGAAGCCCTGATAATCCGCGGTGTTTTCCGGCGTCTCATCCGCCGGCAGACACTGGTGGAAACGGGTCGCCAGCGTCAGCGCGTTGACCATCACGCCCTTGGCGCTGCCGGGATGCGCATTGTTGCCAACAATCTTCACCAACGCCGAGGCAGCGTTGAAGTTCTCACACTCCAGCTCCCCCACGCCACCGCCGTCAATGGTATAGGCCCAGGCGGCGTCAAAGCTCTCGACGTCAAAATAGCGGGCCCCTTTGCCGACTTCTTCATCGGGCGTAAAGGCGATGCGGATATCCCCGTGCGGAATCTGCTGCTGCCGCAGACGCACTATGGCGGTAATGATTTCCGCAATGCCGGCCTTATCATCCGCCCCGAGCAGCGTTTTGCCGTCGGTGGTGATCAGCGTCTGCCCCAGCAGTTGATGCAACACCGGGAAGCGTACCGGCGACAGCACCTCATCGCCGATGCCCAGCGCAATATCACCACCGCGATAATTCTCCACAATTTGCGGATTCACCTGTTTGCCGCTGACGTCCGGCGAGGTATCAAGATGGGAGATAAATCCGATGGCGGGCACCGGCCAGGCGACATTGGCTGGCAGCGTCGCCGTGACGCAGCCGTGTTCGCTGAGCATCACCTGCGCAAAACCCAGCGCCAGCAGCTCCTGCTGTAACGCGCGCGCCAGTTTCAGCTGCCCGTCCGTACTTGGCACATGTTTAACGTTCGCTTTGGATTGCGTATCAAAGGTGACGTAGTTAAAAAAACGATCGAGTAGTTTATCCATGATGGCGCCCTTCAGATTATCGCAAGTCATTATGCTAAAGCGCCTGGCGGGAAATATTGCGTCAGGTCATTTTTAACCAGAATTAGTGAGAATCATTACCGTCGGTAATGATTTATTGGCGTAATGAATACGTTAAATTGTCGTATAGTGCGGCTATAATGGTAAAAATCAGCGCGTTGCCGGCGGTTCGGCTTTCAATTCACTGCCACAGCGTCTATCATGCGCGCTCTAAAAATTTCGAGCGGCGCCACTGGTTTTGAGCTTTTGTACGGCGGGGTATTTCGCCAGCTCTCGCAGTCTTTTCCAGCGGCGGTTCTATCTGCAAGAGTTCACGGGATAGAGTGACACCATAAATGACTGAGAAATCCTCTCTGAAGCCACTTGTTGAATTGAAAGCGTTAAGCAAAGGATTCGACGGCAAAACCATCATCAGCGATCTTGACCTCACCATTAATCACGGCGAGTTTTTGACGATCCTCGGCCCCTCCGGCTGCGGTAAAACCACCGTGTTGCGCCTGATCGCCGGCCTGGAAGATGTCGACAGCGGCCAGATCGTGCTCGACGGTCTGGATATTACCGACATTCCGGCCGAACACCGCCACGTCAATACCGTCTTCCAGAGCTACGCGCTGTTCCCGCACATGACGGTATTTGACAACGTCGCCTTCGGCCTGCGGATGCAGAAAACGCCGACGGCGGAGATTACCCCGCGGGTGGAAGAAGCGCTGCGCATGGTGCAGTTGGAGGCCTTTGCACAGCGGCGTCCCAGCCAGCTGTCCGGCGGCCAGCAGCAGCGCGTCGCCATCGCCCGCGCGGTGGTGAATAAACCCAAGGTTCTGCTGCTGGATGAGTCGCTGTCGGCGCTGGACTATAAGCTGCGCAAACAGATGCAGAACGAGCTGAAGGCGCTGCAGCGCAAGCTCGGCATCACCTTTGTCTTCGTCACCCACGATCAGGAAGAGGCGCTGACCATGTCGGACCGCATCGTGGTGATGCGCGAAGGCCGCATTGAGCAGGACGGCACGCCGCGCGAGATCTACGAAGAGCCGCGCAACCTGTTTGTCGCCAGCTTTATCGGCGAGATTAATATCTTTGACGCCACCGTGCTGCAACGCATCGACGCGCAGCGGGTGCGCGCCAACGTCGAAGGGCGCGAATGCGATATCTACGCCAGCCTGCCGGTCAGCGCCGGCCAGCGCCTGAAAGTGCTGCTGCGGCCGGAGGATCTGCGCGTTGAGGAGATCAACGGCGCCGAGCAGGTCGACGGCCTGATCGGCTATGTGCGCGAACGTAACTACAAGGGAATGACGCTGGACTCGGTCGTCGAGCTGGAAAACGGCAAGATGGTCATGGTCAGCGAATTCTTTAACGAAGACGATCCGGACGTCGACCACTCGCTGAATCAGAAAATGGCGGTGACCTGGGTTGAAAGCTGGGAGGTGGTGCTGGCCGATGAAGACCTCGCGTAAACTGTTCCAGAATGTGGTGATTACCGGGGTAGTCGCCTGGCTGGTGCTGTTCGTGTTTATGCCGAACCTGATGATTATCGGCACCAGCTTCCTGACCCGCGACGACGCCAATCTGATTCAGATGGTGTTCACGCTGGATAACTACACCCGGCTGTTCGATCCGCTGTACGCCGAAGTGCTGCTGCACTCGCTGAATATGGCGGTGATCGCCACCCTGTGCTGCCTGGTGATCGGCTATCCGTTCGCCTTTATTCTGGCGCGCCTGCCGCAGAAGGTGCGGCCGCTGCTGCTGTTTCTGCTGATCGTCCCCTTCTGGACCAACTCGCTGATCCGTATCTACGGCCTGAAGCTGTTCCTCAGCACCCGCGGCTATCTGAACGATTTCCTGCTGTGGCTGGGGGTGATCGACAAACCGTTTCGCATCATGTACACCTCCGAAGCGGTGGTGCTGGGCCTGATTTATATTCTGTTGCCGTTTATGGTGATGCCGCTCTATTCCAGCATTGAGAAGCTGGATAAATCCTGTCTGGAAGCGGCGCGCGATCTCGGCGCCAGCAAGCTGCAGACCTTTATCCGCATCATCGTGCCGCTGACCATGCCCGGCATTATCGCCGGCTGCCTGCTGGTGATCCTGCCGGCAATGGGGCTGTTCTTCGTTGCGGACCTGATGGGCGGCGCGAAAAACCTGCTGATCGGCAACGTGATCAAGAGCCAGTTCCTGAATATTCGCGACTGGCCGTTTGGCGCCGCCACCAGCATCTGCCTGACGCTGGTCATGGGCCTGATGCTGCTGGTGTACTACCGCGCGGCGAAGCTGCTGAACAAGAAGGTGGAACTGGAATGATCGGACGCCTGCTACGCGGTGGTTTTATGACCATCATTTATGCCTATTTATATATTCCGATCGTGATTCTGATCGTCAACTCGTTCAACGCATCGCGCTTTGGCATCAACTGGCAAGGGTTTACCGTCGACTGGTACTCGACCCTGCTCAACAACGACAGTCTGCTGCAGGCGGCGGGCCACTCGCTGACCATGGCGGTGCTGTCGGCCACCTTCGCCACGCTGATCGGCTCGCTGACCGCGGTGGCGCTGTACCGCTACCGCTTCCGCGGCAAGCCATTCGTCAGCGGCATGCTGTTTGTGGTGATGATGTCGCCGGATATCGTGATGGCGATCTCCCTGCTGGTGCTGTTTATGCTACTGGGCATCTCGCTGGGCTTCTGGTCGCTGCTGTTTTCGCACATCACTTTCTGCCTGCCGTTTGTGGTGGTGACCGTCTACTCGCGGCTGAAAGGCTTCGACGTCAAAATGCTGGAAGCGGCGCGCGACCTCGGCGCCGGCGAGGTGACGATCCTGCGCAAAATCATCCTGCCGCTGGCGATGCCGGCCGTCGCCGCCGGCTGGCTGCTGAGCTTTACCCTGTCGATGGATGATGTGGTGGTGTCTTCGTTCGTCACCGGGCCGAGCTATGAGATCCTGCCGCTGAAGATCTATTCGATGGTCAAGGTCGGCGTCTCGCCGGAGGTCAACGCCCTCGCCACCATTCTGCTGCTGATGTCGCTGGTGCTGGTGCTCGCCAGCCAGCTGATCTTGCGCGATCGCAACGTCAAATAATCGAACGGACACATTCCAATTGTGAATGTGTCCGTTTCTCACCTGCCGTCCCGTTTTCCAGACTAAAAGCCGCTATTTACCAAGGGGATAACTGCCTTTACCCCGCGCCGCCCGCCGCCTATAATGGCCGCTCTCTGGGGTATAGGACCGCCGCGCCGCTATTCGGCCTATACTGTTAAACGCGATAACTGCTGAAGGATACGCTGCATGAAAAAGTGGTCACACCTGCTCGCAGCCGGGATGATGGCACTGAGCATCGGCTCTGCAACCGCCGCCGATGACGGCAAAACCCTCTATTTCTATAACTGGACTGAATATGTGCCGCCGGGCCTGCTCGATCAGTTCACCAAAGAAACGGGGATTAAGGTGATCTATTCCACCTATGAATCCAATGAAAGCATGTACGCCAAGCTGAAGACCTATAAAGACGGCGCGTACGATCTGGTGGTGCCTTCCACCTATTTCATCGCCAAGATGAGTAAGGAAGGCATGCTGCAGAAGATCGACAAGAGCAAGCTCAGCAACTTTAAGGATCTGGATCCCAACCTGCTGAACAAACCGTTCGATCCGAATAACGATTATTCCATCCCGTATATCTGGGGCGCCACCGCCATCGGCGTCAACAGCGACGAGATCGACCCGAAAACCATTACCTCATGGGCCGACCTGTGGAAGCCGGAGTACAAAAGCAGCCTGCTGCTGACCGATGACGCGCGCGAAGTGTTCCAGATGGCGCTGCGGAAACTGGGCTATTCCGGCAACACCACCAATCCGCAAGAGATTGAAGCCGCCTATAACGAGCTGAAAAAGCTGATGCCGAACGTGCTGGCCTTTAACTCCGACAACCCGGGCAACCCGTTTATGGAAGGGGAAGTCAACCTGGGCATGGTGTGGAACGGCTCGGCCTTTGTCGCCCGTCAGGCCGGCACGCCGCTGGAGATTGTCTGGCCGAAGGAAGGCGGTATTTTCTGGATGGACAGCCTGGCGATCCCGGCTAACGCCAAAAACGTCGACGGCGCGCTGAAGCTGATCAACTTCCTGCTGCGGCCGGAAATTGCCGTGCAGGTGGCGAAAACCATCGGTTACCCAACGCCGAATCTGGCCGCGAAAAAACTGCTGCCGCCGGACATTGCCAACGATAAGTCACTGTATCCGGACGAAGCAGTGATCAAAAACGGCGAATGGCAGAACGACGTCGGCGATGCCAGCACGCTGTACGAAACCCAGTTCCAGAAGCTGAAGGCCGGCCGCTAACGCCAGCCTCTGGCTGATTCAGGCCGGGCGCAATGCCCGGTCTTGTTTCCTCCGCTGCCAGCGCTGCAGCGACGCCAACAGGGTTACGGCCGATCGGCACGTTCAATCTTCCCCATCAGAAATTTATGCACAAAGCGCGGCACCACTTCACTGGCCGGCCCGTAATGCTTCTCGACAAACTGGCTTTCCACCTGGCTCGGCTCCAGATTCAGTTCCATAGTATGCGCACCGCTCAGCCGCGCCTCATGCACAAACCCGGCCGCCGGATACACATGCCCGGAGGTGCCGATAGCGACGAAGAAATCCGCCCTCTCCAGAGCCTGATAAATATCGTCCATACCGATCGGCATTTCGCCGAACCACACCACGTGCGGGCGCAGCGGCGCCGGGAACTGGCAGCAGTGGCAGCGGTCGTCGACGCTCAGATCGCCGGGCCAGTCAACCACCTGGCCGGACTGCGTGCAGCGCACCTTCAGCAGTTCTCCATGCATATGCACCACCCGGTGGTTGCCGGCGCGCTCGTGCAGATTGTCGATATTTTGCGTAACCAGCAGAAAGTTATCCCCCAGCCACTCTTCCAGACTGGCCAGCGCACGGTGCGCGGCGTTCGGCGCAATATCATCCTGCAGCAGCTGGCGGCGGCGCGCATTGTAAAACGCCTGCACCAGCTCCGGATCGCGTTGGAAACCTTCCGGCGTCGCCACGTCCTCCACCTTGTGCTCTTCCCACAAACCGTCCGCTGCGCGGAAGGTGCGAATGCCGGATTCCGCAGAAATACCTGCCCCGGTCAACACCACCACAAACGGCTTTTTCAACTCCGCCGCCGCCATGGTATCGCGGTGAAAAATCCGCGAACGAAAACGTTGGTGCAGCACATGTTTGCTCTTGCGAAACTGATGCAGCCGATGGCGCGTACGCATAACTACTCCTTATTCAATGATCCGCCAGGTTGAGAAACGCCGCCCCGCGCACGCCGCCGGCGTCGCCATAGCGCGCCGGTTCGATCCGCGGCATCTTCGCCACGCGCAACAGGCTGCGCGGCAGACGTGACGGCAGCGCCTGGTAGATCGCTGCAAAATTCGATAATCCCCCGCCAATCACCACCAGATGCGGATCGATGACGGTCAGTAAATTGCCCAGACAAATCGCCAGCAGATCGAGAAAACGCTCAACGTGAGCCTGCGCCTGCGGCTCACCGGCCTGATAATGCGCAATAATTTGCGGCGCCGACAAGCGCTGCTGATAAAAATGCGCGTACAGCCACTCAAATCCGCGGCCTGATATGTAATTTTCAATGCAACCATGATGACCGCAGCCGCAGGCAACGCGAGGTATATCACGCCCCAGCACTTCCAGCGCATCAACCGGCAGACGCAAATGCCCGAATTCGCCGGCGATATGATTACGGCCGGACACCACCTTGCCGTCGACGATCAGGCCGCCGCCCACGCCGGTGCCGAGGATCAGCCCGAACACCACCGGATAGCGACGGAACTCCTTATCCCACGCCTCCGACAGCGCGAAGCAGTTGGCGTCGTTTTCCACCCGCACTTCCCGGCCAATCAGCGCCGCCAAATCGCGCGGCAGCGCCTGCCCCATCGCCGCCGGCACGTTGGCGGTAAACAGCGTGCCGTCATCATCGTTAGGCAAACCGGGAATGCCGATGCCCACCTGCCCGGCAGCGCCGCAGACGGCGTCCGCCTCCAGCGTCATATCACGCAGCGTCGCCAGCAGTTGGCGATAGTCGTCCCGCGGGGTCGCCACGCGCTTTTGCCAGATGCGTTGCAGGTCGGCGTCGAACACCCCCAGCTCAATTTTGCTGCCGCCCATATCAAAACCGTAGAACATCCGTTACCTCACGTAAAAAAATGGGGCTGCATCACTGCGCCCCATTTTTAACCCGATCACTGACCGCTTAGCACCCGCGCCGGATCGATACGGCTGGCGCGTCGCGCCGGATACCAGCTGGCCAGCAGGCTGAGCACGATCGCGGTCGCCAGCACAATGACGACATCCAGCCAGTGCAGCTCCGACGGTAAGAAGTCGATAAAATAGATATCGCCGGACAAGAATGAATGACCGACCATCTTTTCAATCAGCTTGATGATATTCGTCAGCTGCAGCGAGGCAAAGATGCCGACCACCACGCCGCTCAGGCTGCCCACCAGCCCCGCCAGCAGGCCATACCAGACGAATATCGCCCGGATAAAGCCGTCTTTGGCGCCCAGCGTACGCAACACGGCGATATCGCCGCTCTTGTCCTTCACCGCCATCACCAGCGTGGAAACGATGTTGAAGCAGGCCACGCCGATCACCAGTACCATAGCCAGATACATGATGGCGCGGATCATCTGAATATCGCGGTACATATAGCCGTACTTGCCGATCCAGCTCTTGATATAAACGTAGGCGTTGGTCACCTCGCCGGCGTCGCGCACCAGCTTATTGGCGGCGAACACGTCGTTAACCTTGATGGCGATGCCGGTGACGCTGTCACCCATGTCCAGATAGCGCTGCGCATCAGCCAGCGGCACCATCGCCAGGCTGTGATCCAGCTGGCCGCTGAGCTGCAAAATACCGCTGACATGCAGGCGAATACGCTTCGGCTGCAGCAATTTCATCTGCGGATCGCTGTTGGGGATCATCACCGTAACAGAGGAGCCCTGCTTGACGCCCAGCGCGTCGGCGACGCCTTTACCCAGAATCACCTGCTGTTCGCCGCCCTTGAAGTTGGCCCAGGCGTCGCCCTGCACATACTTCGGCAGCGCGCTGAGCTTCGCTTCCTGCGCCGGGTCGACCCCTTTCAGCTGCACCGCGCGCAGCTGGGCGCCGTTTTCCATCAGGCCGGTGAAATTAATATACGGCGCGGCGGCCAGAATGCCCGGCACCTTTTCCACCCGCTGCATCATCGCCGGCCAGCCGTTAAACGGCTGATTCACCGGCTCGATTTCCCCGTGCGGCACCACCGACAGCACGCGGTTCTGCAGCTCGCGCTCAAAGCCGTTCATCGCGCTCAGGCCGACGATCAGCACCGCCACGCCCAGCGCAATGCCGATGGTAGAGATCACCGAAATCAGCGACACCATGCCGCCGCGCCGCCGACCGCGGCTAAAACGCAGCGCCGTCAGCAGTGAGAGAGGCAATGCGCGCATTACTCGGCCCCCAGCAGCGTCAGCTGCGCCTGCAAATGGCCGTCGCGCATTTCCAACTGGCGGTTAAGACGCTTGGCCAGCTGCAGATCGTGGGTCACCACCAGAAACGCGGTGCCCTGACGCACGTTCAGCTCCCCCAGCAGGTCAAAAATGCTGTCGGCGGTGCGGTGATCCAGGTTGCCGGTCGGCTCATCCGCCAGCACCAGCGACGGATTATTCACCAGCGCACGGGCGATCGCCACCCGCTGGCGTTCACCGCCGGACAGTTCTGACGGACGGTGTTTGCTGCGTTTATCCAGCCCGACCGCCGCCAGCATTTCCATCGCTTTCTCCTGCGCCTGCGCCGGCTTGACGCCGCCGATCAGCAGCGGCATCGCCGCGTTTTCCAGCGCGGAAAAGTCCGGCAGCAGGTGGTGAAACTGATAGATAAAGCCCAGCTCGCGGTTACGCAGTTCGGCCTTGGCGGCGGATGACAGTGAATTCATCGCCTGCCCCTTGAATACCACGCTGCCGGAGGTCGGTGAATCCAGCCCGCCCAGCAGGTGCAACAGCGTACTTTTCCCCGAGCCAGAGCTGCCGACAATCGCCATCATCTCGCCGGGCTGCATGGCAAAACTGACATTTCGCAGCACGTCGGTATGCAGATTGCCTTCCTGATAGGTCTTGCACAGGTTGTCACACTGCAACAAAGGATGGTTACTCATAACGTAAAGCCTCAGCGGGTTGAACGGCGGCGGCGCGCCATGAAGGGTACAGCGTGGACAGCAGTGACACCGCCATCGCCGCGACGGCGATGATCGTCACCTGCAGCGGTTCAACCGCCACCGGCAGCGACGCGCCGTCAATCAGCGCGCCAAGCGCCGGCATAATGGTATTCAGGTTCAGCGCCAGCACCACGCCCAGCAGCGTACCGAGCAGCGAGCCGATAATCCCGGCGCTGGCGCCCTGGGTCATAAACACCGCCATAATCTGGCGGCGCGTCAGCCCCTGGGTTTGCAAGATGGCCACTTCGCCCTGCTTTTCCATCACCAGCAGGCCGAGGGAGGTAATGATATTAAAGGCGGCAACCGCCACGATCAGGCTCAGCAGCAGCCCCATCATGTTCTTTTCCATGCGCACCGCCTGGAACAGCTCGCCTTTGCGATCGCGCCAGTCTTTCCAGCTTGCGCCCTGCGGCAACGCCTGCTGGCTCAGGCTGTCGACCGCCAGCGGCTGCTGCAGGAACAGGCGCCAGCCGGTGATATTGCCTGCCGGGTAGCGCATCACACGCGAAGCATCCTGCTGATTGACCAGCAGTTGGTATTCGTCCACATCGCTGTTGGCATGGAAGGTGCCGGCCACGGTAAACACGCGCTGGCTGGGAATGCGCCCCATCGGGGTAAACTGGCTGGCGCTCGGCACCATCAGACGCAGCCTGTCGCCGCGTTTGACGCCCAATTTGCCGGCCAGCACTTCGCCCAGAATGACGTTGTACCCGCCAGGCTGCAGCGCCTGCTGTTTGACATTAACCAGAAACGGCGTCAGTGGATCGGCTTCGTCCGGGTTGACGCCAAGCATCACCCCGACCGCCACGTTGCGCGGGCTTTGCAGCACCACGTCGCCGGTGGTCAGCGACGCCACGCGAGTCACGCCGCGCAGCCCCTGCACCGCAGAAGCCGGCAGATGTTGAGGATTGACCGACCCGCTCGGAGTGGTGACCAGCGCTTGCGGCATCAGGCCCAGAATGTTGTTTTCCAGGTCCCTTTCAAAGCCGTTCATCACCGATAACACGGTGACCAGCGCCATCACCCCCAGCGTAATGCCGATCGTGGAAAGCCAGGAGACAAACCGGCCAAAGCGGTCTGAAGCCCGCCCGCGCATGTAGCGCAGGCCAATGAATAACGCGACAGGTTGATACATGAAATCCGTTTTGTGGCCGTAGCTTAAGCAAAGTGATCATGGATAATAAAGGCTCCGCGCCGATTAGGGAACCGTTCGGCGGCTTTTATTCTGCCAGAGCGGCCGCATGCGGGTTAATTAACCGTCACTAAGCCCATTTGCCTATGTCAGTTTGCCGGCCAGTGGGCTAGTATAAAGCAAACAAAAGCGCCGCCTGTCGACGCCGGATCACCGTCAATTTACAGATCAAAAGATACCTGATGAGCATTTCCGATAACCGTAGTCGTTCCGCAGCACTTACCTCCCGCTATGACCTGCCGAACCGCGCAGGGGATTTACGCCAGCTGGGTCAGCTGACCGGTTCGGCCTGCGCCGTTGAGTGCGCCGAAATCGCCGAACGCCACGACGGACCTATCATGCTGATCGCGCCGGATATGCAAAATGCCCTGCGTCTGCGCGATGAGATCCAGCAGTTTACCGATCAGATGGTCACCACGCTGTCGGACTGGGAAACGCTGCCTTACGACAGCTTCTCGCCGCATCAGGAGATTATCTCCGCCCGTCTCTCCAGCCTGTACCATCTGCCGACCATGGCGCGCGGCATTATTATTCTGCCGGTCAACACGCTGATGCAGCGCGTCTGCCCGCATGAGTTCCTGCACGGCCATGCGCTGGTGATGAATAAGGGTCAGCGGCTGTCGCGGGATAAACTGCGCGCCCAGCTGGAGCAGGCCGGCTACCGCAGCGTCGATCAGGTGATGGAGCACGGCGAGTTTGCCACCCGCGGCGCCCTGCTCGATCTGTACCCGATGGGCAGCGACGAACCGTACCGCATCGATTTCTTTGATGACGAAATCGACAGCCTGCGCATTTTCGACGTCGACACTCAGCGCACGCTGAGCGAGGTCGAGTCGATCAACCTACTGCCGGCGCACGAATTCCCGACCGATAAAAACGCTATCGAACTGTTCCGCAGCCAGTGGCGTGAACAGTTTGAAGTGCGCCGCGACGCCGAACATATTTACCAGCAGGTCAGCAAAAGCAGCTGGCCCGCCGGTATCGAATACTGGCAGCCGCTGTTCTTCAGCCAGCCGCTGCCGTCGCTGTTCAGCTATCTGCCGGCGAATACCCTGCTGGTTAATACCGGCAACCTGGAGAGCGCTGCCGAGCGCTTCTGGCTGGATGTCAATCAGCGCTATGAGAGCCGCCGCGTCGACCCGATGCGCCCGCTGCTGGCGCCGGACACCCTGTGGCTGCGCGTCGACGCCCTGTTCGCCGAGCTGAAGGCCTGGCCGCGCGTGGCGCTGAAAACCGAGGCACTGCCAGCCAAAGCGGGCAACACCAATCTCGACTACCAAAGCCTGCCCGACCTGGCGGTACAGGCGCAGCAAAAAGCGCCGCTGGATAACCTGCGCCGCTTTATCGAAGGTTTTGACGGCAGCGTGATCATCTCGGTGGAGAGCGAGGGCCGGCGTGAGACGCTGCAGGATCTGCTCGGCCGCATCAAGCTGGGCACCAGCCTGATTCAGCGGCTGGATCAGGCCGACGACAACGGCCGTTATATGATGGTCGGCGCCGCCGAACGCGGCTTCCTCGATGCGATGCGCCAGCGGGCGCTGATTTGCGAAAGCGACCTGCTGGGCGAACGCGTCAGCCGACGTCGGCAGGATAACCGCCGCACCATCAATACCGATACCCTGATCCGCAACCTGGCGGAGCTGCACCCCGGCCAGCCGGTGGTGCACCTTGAGCACGGCGTCGGTCGCTATGTCGGCCTGACCACGCTGGAAGCCGGCGGCATCAAAGCGGAATACCTGATTTTGTCCTACGCCGGTGAGGACAAGCTGTACGTGCCGGTTTCCTCGCTGCATCTGATTAGCCGCTATGCCGGCGGCGCCGATGAAAATGCCCCGCTGCATAAACTCGGCGGTGACGCCTGGTCGCGGGCGCGGCAGAAAGCGGCAGAGAAAGTGCGCGACGTCGCCGCCGAACTGCTGGATATCTACGCGCAGCGCGCGGCCAAAGCCGGTTTCGCCTTTAAACACGACCGCGAACAGTATCAGCTGTTCTGCCAGACGTTCCCGTTTGAAACCACGCCCGATCAGGAACAGGCGATCAATGCGGTGCTGAGCGATATGTGCCAGCCACTGGCGATGGACCGTCTGGTGTGCGGCGACGTGGGCTTCGGCAAAACCGAAGTGGCAATGCGCGCCGCCTTCCTGGCGGTGGAGAACGGCAAGCAGGTGGCGGTACTGGTGCCCACCACCCTGCTGGCGCAACAGCACTTCGACAACTTCCGCGACCGTTTCGCCACCTGGCCAATCCGTATTGAGATGATGTCGCGCTTCCGCAGTGCTAAAGAGCAACAGCAGGTGCTGGACGACGCGGCGGACGGCAAGGTTGATATCGTTATCGGCACCCACAAGCTGCTGCAGAGCGATCTGCGCTGGAAAGATTTGGGGCTGCTGATCGTCGACGAAGAACACCGCTTCGGCGTACGCCACAAAGAGCGCATCAAAGCGATGCGTGCCGACGTAGATATTCTGACGCTGACCGCGACGCCGATCCCGCGTACGCTGAATATGGCAATGAGCGGCATGCGCGATCTGTCGATTATCGCCACCCCGCCGGCGCGCCGTCTGGCGGTAAAAACCTTTGTGCGCGAATACGACAGCCTGGTGGTGCGCGAAGCGATTCTGCGTGAGACGCTGCGCGGCGGCCAGGTCTACTACCTGTACAACGACGTGGAAAACATCGAGAAAGCAGCCGAACGGCTGGCGGAGCTGGTGCCGGAAGCGCGCATCGCCATTGGCCACGGCCAGATGCGCGAGCGCGATCTGGAGCGGGTGATGAATGATTTCCACCACCAGCGCTTTAACGTACTGGTCTGCACCACCATTATTGAGACCGGCATCGATATTCCCAGCGCCAACACCATCATCATCGAACGGGCCGACCGCTTCGGTCTGGCGCAGCTGCACCAGCTGCGCGGCCGCGTCGGTCGTTCGCACCATCAGGCTTACGCCTACCTGCTGACGCCGAATCCTAAAGCGATGAGCAGCGACGCCCATAAACGCCTGGAAGCCATCGCCACGCTGGAAGATCTGGGCGCCGGCTTCGCGCTGGCCACGCACGATCTGGAAATCCGCGGCGCCGGCGAACTGCTGGGAGAAGACCAGAGCGGGCAGATGACCACCATCGGCTTCTCGCTGTATATGGAGCTGCTGGAAAGCGCGGTGGATGCGCTGAAACAGGGACGGGAGCCGTCGCTGGAGGACCTGACCAGCAGCCAGACCGAGGTGGAACTGCGTATGCCGGCGCTGCTGCCGGACGATTTCATTCCGGACGTCAACACCCGTCTGTCGCTGTACAAACGCATCGCCAGCGCCAAGCATGACGGCGAGTTGGAAGAACTGAAGGTGGAACTGATCGACCGCTTCGGCAAACTGCCGGATGCCACGCGCAATCTGCTACACAGCGCCGCGCTGCGTCAGCATGCGCAGACGCTGGGCATCAAGCGAATTGAGGTTAACGAACGCGGCGGCTTTGTCGAGTTCGGCGAAAAGAACCGCGTCGATCCCGGTTACCTGATCGGCCTGCTGCAGAGCCAGCCGCAGATCTACCGGCTGGACGGCCCCACCAAGCTGAAGTTTATGCTCGATCTGACCGACCGGGCCAAACGGCTGAAGTTTATCGAGGATCTGCTGAGCGCCTGCCGCGAACATACGCTGGCGTAAAACAGCCGCAGCCCGCAGCGCGGGCAAACAAAAACCCGCAGCCGACGGTGACGTTGGCTGCGGGTTTTTTTTGACGCCGAAGTGGCGTCAAAGCATCAGGCCTGTGTGGTATCGGTGCGGTTCAGGATCAGCTGACCGCTCTTATCCAGCGGGATCTGAGTGCCCGGATCGTGATCCATGCGGATTTTGCCCTGCTGATCGCCGATCTTGTAGGTCACATCATAGCCCAGCAGCTTCTGCGATTTGTCGTACACCGTTTTGCAGCGCTGCTGCACGCTGGTGGTGGTGTCGTTGTTCTGCATCGACCCTTGGATCTGGTTGCCGGCATAGCCGCCCCCCAGCGCGCCGACCACCGTCGCTACGTCGCGGCCGCGACCGCCGCCGAACTGGTGGCCGATAACCCCGCCGGCTACGGCGCCCAGCACGGAACCGGCAATGCGGTTCTCATCCTGCACCGGCGCACGGTGGGTGACCGTCACGTTGCGGCATTCACGCCGCGGCGTTTTGATGGTTTCATTAATCGGCTTGGCGTTGAGAACCTGCGCGTATTGTGGGCCGGAAGAAAATACATCCAGGCTGGCAACGGCAGCAATACCCAGAGCAGCTGCGATACCGATACCTACACCGGCTAACATTGACTTGTTCACAGGAAATCCTCCTGAAATTGTTACCACGCATTTTGCACCGGGTGTGTTACCAACGTTGCACCGCGCTTATTATTTTGCGCATTGGCGGCACGGGCCTCCCGGTTTACGGCGGGCGTGCTGCGCCGTCTGTAAACACGTCAAAGTCTGCACAATCCTTATTGTTGCTGCAATAAGACGAAGTAACCAAAGATGCGGGAAAATGTGTGATTGTGGCTTGTTTAGGAAGAATCCTAAGGTTGTGGCGGGAAACCGCCCGATTTTATGCTGCCTCTGTACCAGCATGGCAAACATCGGCCTGACGCGAAAATAAAAAAACCCACGCGGTCGCAACGGCGTGGGTTGGATAGCGCAATATGGTGAAATCAGTGCATTTTCAAACGCGGACGAATCACGCGGTTGATGCCGCCCACCAGCATCATCAGGCCGGTTTTGATATAACCGTGCAACGCCACCTGATGCATACGATACAGTGAGATATAAACAAAGCGCGCAATACGTCCTTCCACCATCATCGAACCGCGCATCAGGTTGCCCATCAGGCTGCCGACGGTGCTGAAGCGAGAGAGTGAAACCAGCGAGCCGTGGTCTTTATAGACATAGGGCTTCAGCGTCTGGCCGTTAATCAGCGCCAGAATATTGCTGCCGCAGCGTGACGCCATCTGGTGCGCCGACTGGGCGCGCGGCGGTACAAAGCCACCGCCCTCTTTCGGGCAAGAAGCACAGTCGCCGATAGCAAAGATGTTCGGATCGCGCGTGGTCTGCAGCGTCGGCTCAACCACCAGCTGATTAATACGGTTGGTTTCCAGCCCGCCGATCTCTTTCATAAAGTCCGGTGCTTTAATGCCCGCCGCCCATACCATCAGATCGGCCTGAATAAATTCGCCGCCTTTGGTATTGAGGCCGTTGTGCTCCGCGCTGGTGACCATGGTGTTGGTCAATACCCGCACGCCCAGCTTGTTCAGCTCCTGATGCGCGGCGGCGGAAATACGCGGCGGCAGCGCCGGCAGAATGCGCTCGCCGGCTTCCACCAGCGTGACATTCAGCGCGCTGTTGTCCAGGCCCTCAAAGCCGTAGCTATGCAGCTGTTTCACCGCGTTGTGCAGCTCCGCCGACAGTTCAACCCCGGTGGCGCCGCCGCCGACGATGGCGATATTGACGCTCTCCTGCTGCCCCGGCTGCGCCGAGAACTTCAGGAACAGGTTGAGCATTTCGTTATGGAAGCGCCGCGCCTGGTGCGGGTTGTCCAGGAAGATGCAGTTATCCTTCACGCCCGGCGTGCCGAAATCATTCGAGGTACTGCCCAGGGCCATCACCAGGATGTCGTAAGACAGCTCACGTTCAGGCACCAGCTCGTCGCCCTGCTCATCACAAATTTGCGCCAGCTGGACGGTTTTGTTGTCCCGGTCAATATTGGTCAGCGAGCCAAGTTGGAAGCTGAAGTGGTGATTACGGGCGTGGGCCAGGTAGCTCAGCGCATCGACGCCGTCATCCAGAGAACCGGTCGCCACTTCGTGCAGCAACGGTTTCCACAGGTGGCTGTGATTACGGTCGATCAGAGTAACCTCGGCCTTGTTTTTACGGCCGAGCTTATGCCCCAGGCTGGTCGCCAGCTCCAGGCCTCCGGCACCGCCGCCCACAATGACGATTTTCTTGATTGGCATTGTCAAAATAACCCTCTAAATGTGAACCATTTGTTATCCAAGGGTAAACAAATAATATCCTTAGAATACATGGGGTTCGCGTAAAATAAACCTGCAATCTGCGGCCAGAATAGCATGGGAGGTTATTTGGTCATACCATAATTGATGCATATCAAACTTTTTTGCTTAAAGGCTGGACGCGGAGCTTTTTTGACGATTGCGATTCAAATAGTTAGCGTCAGGTCACATTTTTTGCGCCGCCGTTGGCCACTGACATATTTGCCAGAACAATAATAAAAGCCGCGCATTATCCTTCGTCTGGATAATAATCGCGGCCGGGCAGTGCGTTATGGAACTGTTACGCGAGGGTCTTGAAGGCTTTGATGCGTTGCAGGTGCGGGGAGATATTTTTGAACTTGTGCGTCTGCTGCTCGTCCCAGACGATTTCGTAGTATTTGTGCAGCAGATCGGCGCTGCGCTGGCTATCCAGCACCTCGTCATGGCGCGATAGCACCACCAGACAGCGATCGCGGTTCTTTTCACGAAAGTCCGCCACGCATTTGGTGGCGATATCCAGGTACTCTTCCGGCCGGTCGATTTTGCCGTGCATATGCTCTTGCGGAAACAGGTTCGGGTTAAACGCCACCTGACGGATGCCGCACAGAAAGCCGATGCGTTCCGCCCAGAATCCGCCCAGCCCGACGCCGCAGATCAACGCCTGCCGGTCTCCTTCCTGCTGCACCGCCTTGTCGACCTCTTTCAGCAGATGCTGCATATCATGGCGCGGGTGCAGGGTGCTGTAACTGATAAAGCGTACGTCCGGATCGATAAACTGCAGCTGCAGCACCTTCTCATGATTGCCGGGACTGGTGGAATCAAAACCATGCAAATAGATAATCATGTGGATCCTCGCAATAAACGGAGGGCCAGGTCGGCCCTCGCCGGCAGCGCCGTATTACGACGCCCTTACGGGTTAACCTCGCCGCGCTGTTTGTAAGCTTCCCAGCGGTCGCTCAACGCACTCAGCTGCTGATTCGCCTGCTTCCAGCGTTCGGAGTCGCGCAGCGTCTGACGGGTAAACTGTCCCTGATGATACAGCCGCTTGAGCTTATCAACTTTGACCGGGGACAGGTTATCCAGCACGCTGACCGCACCGGCGCGGTTGTTGCACACCAGAATCATATCGCAGCCGGCATCCAGCGCCGCCTGGCCGCGTTCGGCATAGCTGCCCATGATCGCCGCGCCTTCCATCGACAGATCGTCAGAGAAGATAATGCCGTCAAAGCCCAATTCCTGACGCAGGATTTGTTTCAGCCAGTACGGCGAGCCGCTGGCCGGACGCGGATCGGCCTCAGTATAGATGACGTGGGCCGGCATCACCGCATCCAGCAGCCGTCGCTCAATCAGCGCGCGGAAAATCGACATGTCGTGATTGCGGATGGTCGCCAGCGGGCGCGGATCGCGCGGGGTTTCTTTGTGCGAGTCGGCGCTGACCGCGCCATGCCCCGGAAAATGCTTGCCGGTAGTGCGCATGCCGGCGCTGTGCATCCCCTGAATAAAGCGCTCCGCCATCGCCAACGCCTGCGTCGGATCCTGATGGAAAGAGCGCTCGCCAATCGCCGCACTGACGTGGCCGATATCCAACACCGGCGCAAAGCTGATATCGATATCCTGCGCGATCATCTCCGCCGCCATCAGCCAACCGGCTTCCTGCGCCAGCCGCCCCGCTTCCGCCGCGTTATTGAGGGCGGCAAAGGACTGCGCTGCCGGCAGAGGGGTAAAACCGTCGCGAAAACGCTGTACGCGACCGCCTTCCTGATCGACCGCCACCACCAGCCGATCGTGGGACGCCGCGCGGATTTGCCGCACCAGCTCGCGCAGCTGCTGCGCATCGTGGTAGTTGCGGGTAAACAGAATCAGGCCGCCCACCAGCGGATGCTGTAAAATTTCGCGCTCTTCGGCATCCAGCTCATAGCCGGCGACGTCTAACATTACTGGGCCCACGGCCACCTCACTTCATTAATTCATACAGAAACAGGGATCATAAACAAAAACGCTGGCGCAGCGCTGCGGCGCAACGCAAAAATTGCGCATCGCCGCTCTGCTGCCAGCGGACTTCAAACCACATCAGCATCAGGTAATCAACCCATGGCAGCCAGCGTTGCACCTGGCGGCCCAGCGCCGTCAGGTCGTGATAGCCCTGGCGAGCGTACTGCTGCAAAAACTCACGCTGCGCGGCGGCAGACCACTGATTGAAACGGAACAGGGCCGCCAGTTCGAGCGCCACATCGCCGTCGCCGGCGTATTCCCAGTCAATCAGCCGCAGCCGCGTCTGCTGTTTTATTAAGTTTTCCGGGTGAATATCCATATGCAGCGGCGCCAGCTTCAGCGGCCGCGGCGGCTTCGCCTGCAAAAAATGGCGTTGCCAGCGCAGCCAGGCCGGAGTAATGCGTCGCCGGTCAAGCTGCTGCCAATAGCGTCGGTATTGGGCCGGCAGATTCAGCCGATAACCGCTGCGCGGCCGGCGATGCAGCGTGGCAATCAGCGCCGCCAGTTCGCCCCCTTGCCGATAATGCTCAAAACCGTCGCTAGTGACAACGTCACCAGCAAGCCATTCCACCACCAGCCAGCGCCGATCTTGCGCTAGCGGCTGTGGCCCCAACGCCCCGGCGCTGCGCCGCAGCACGCGCGCTTCGCGCCGGCGGTTGACCCCCAGCACCGCTTTTTCCGCCCCCTGCTGACGCGCCAGCAGCACTGCGCCATCGGCGGTCTGGATACGCCAGCTTTCACCGGTCAGGCCGGCTACCGGGCTGAAACGACTACCGGCGGTTTTCACCGCCGGCAGTTTGTGTTGCAAGAGTTGCTGCAGCTCGGCCTCAGCGTTTAACCGCGCCATTGCCCGACCAGATGATTTCGCCGGTCTGCACCAGCATCAGCTGCATATCCAATTGCGGTGACTTCACATCGCCGCTGGCGTCGCTGTACAGTACGTATTGCGCGTTGACAATACGCGCCAGGCCAATCGCCTTGCTGCGTGAACCCAGGCTGTCTTCCGCCGACAGTCCCAGCGTCTGTTTGGCGCTGGTCAGCTGCGCCTGCGGCACCACGGTAAAGGTCTGGTTGGCACCCAGCGCTTTGTGCAACGCCGCGGTCGCCTTGCCGGTCTGCAAAGAACCGTTGGTATTATTTTTCACGCTATCGAGCAGCAGCACGCTGCCCGGCGTCACGCCATCGGCTTTCAGCATCTGCGCAATCAGCGGCTGTACGCTGCCCAGCCAGTTAAAACTCTGAATCTTCGGCGGCTGCGGCACCGGTTCCGAGGTTGGCGGCTCCGGCTGCTCCGGTACCGGCGTCGTCTCCTCCGGCGTCACCGGCGTGATCGTCGCCGGCGGTTCCGGCTGTTCAGGCGGACGCTGTGGACAACCGGTCAATACCAACGCGGCCGCTGCCACAAACAGATACTTTTTCATTATTTTCTCCAACTGGCCCGAGGATTATAAAAATAGATACAGGCGCGCACGCTTGGCATCAAAGTTGCCATTAATCGAATAAACCTGCGCCGTCGCATTCGGCGCGATGGTAATGGCGCGCGGTTTTTCAAACGGACGAATATCCAGCCCCTGGTCGTCATACCAATAGAAACGGTAGCGCAGAGTGACCGAGGTCGGCTGCGTATTGCTGAGCACCGCGGTAGCGATCACTCTACCGGAGGCATCATTTACCACCGGCCTGTCGGCCAAAATGCCGGCGGTCAGCACCGATGGCTCCATCACCACCGTCTGTCGTTCATTAACCGCGATCCCCTGCGGGCTGCTGCAGCCCATCAGTATCGCGGCGGGCAGCGCCAGCGCCATTAGGCAACGCAGCGGTTTGTGATAGCGCATGGCGGCTTCCTCAATCAGTGTGACAGCATAGGGCCGAGGGCATGGCCGCCCACCAGGTGCATATGAATATGATAGACCTCCTGGCCGCCGTGGCGATTGCAGTTGACGATCAGGCGGTAGCCATCCTCGGCGATGCCTTCCTGCTCGGCAATTTTCGCCGCCACGGTCATCATCCGCCCCAGCGCCGCCTCATGCTCGCTGGTCACGTCGTTCACCGTCGGGATCAGTACGTTCGGCACGATCAGGATATGCGTCGGCGCTTTCGGCGCGATATCGCGAAAAGCGGTCACCAGCTCGTCCTGATACACCACATCGGCAGGGATTTCACGGCGGATAATTTTACTGAAAATCGTTTCTTCGGCCATCTGGAATTCCTTGTTAGCGTTAAAGAAAAAGGTATACGCAGTATGAGTGACAAATTCTACCGCTTTCAACCTGATTGCGCACTTTCTACATCGAGTGGCGCAGAATCAGACAATCCTGGCGCAGCACCGCTAATTAACTGCGGCGCATGGCTGCGCATCCAGTCGGCCAGCGAATCCAGCGTCGGGCGCAGCGTCTTGCCCAGCGGGGTAATCTGGTATTCCACCCGCGGCGGCACCTGCGGAAATATTTGCCGCGTCACCAGACCGCGTCGTTCGAACTGGCGCAGCTGACGCGTCAGCTCCTTTTGTGCAATCGGCGCCACGGCGCGCTGCAGTTCACCAAAGCGCACCGGCGCGTCCATCAGGATCAGACGGTACAAAATCGGTATCGCCCACTTGCCGGACAACAAATTAACAAAATCCACCATCGGGCACGGCTGCCCCACCGCCGGCAGCGCCGCCAAATTTTTTTCCTGCTCGCTATGCGCGGAACCCGTCATTTCATACCTCCCGGCGCCTTAGTATCCATTCGGTACCTACTATGCAAAGGATAGTTTTGCCGTAAATAATGCCAGCAAGCTCAGCAGGAGGAAACCGTAATGACACGATTAGCAGACAAATACGCGCTGATTACCGGCGCAACCAGCGGCATCGGGCTGGAAACCGCCCGTCAGTTTATTGCCGAAGGCGCCAACGTGGCGATAACCGGCCGTTCGTCACGCGGCCTGGAGGAAGCGCAACGGCAGTTGGGCGAAGCTATCGCGTTGCAAAATGACGCCGGGGATATTGCCCAACAGCGCCAGCTGGCGCAGCAGTTGGCACAGCGCTGGCCGCGTCTGGACGTGCTGTATATCAACGCCGGCGACGTCACCCACCAGCCGCTGGAGCGGTGGGACGAGCAGGGCTACGACCGTCTGATGAATACCAACCTCAAGGGGCCATTTTTCCTGATCCAGGCGCTGCTGCCGCTGCTGGCCAACCCGGCGTCGATTATTCTGTGCGGTTCGGTCAGCGCCCATATCGGTCTGCCGCAAAGCAACGTCTACGCCGCCAGCAAAGCCGCCCTGCTGTCGCTGGCGCGCACCCTGTCCGGCGAGCTGCATACCCGCGGCATCCGCGTGAACAGCCTCAGCCCCGGCCCCACCGAGACGCCGGCCTTCGGCAAGCTGGGGCTGCAGGATAAGGATGAACAAACGCTGAAGGACGAGATCCGCGCGCTGGTGCCGATTGGCCGGATGGGCACCAGCTGGGAGTTAGCCAAAGGCGCGGTCTTCCTCGCCTCTGATGAGTCGGCGTTTATGGTAGGCACTGAACTACAGATGGACGGCGGCGTGGGCAATTTATAGCAGCAGCGGCAGTCACCTCCGTCCGCCCTCTGAGTGTGCAACGTCACCGTTGCGCCGTTAATTGTTATGTTATATTGTAACTTTTCATTTTTTATATCGCTGGGAGATATACGGTGACGATTCATTTTGGCAAGTTGGCGCTCACGCTGGGAACGCTGCTTATCAGCAGCCAGGCACTGGCGCATGCCCATCATTCACACGGTAAGCCGATGACGGACGTCGAGCTGAAGGCCGCCGCAGGCGTTTTTGACGATAAGCAGGTGCAGGACAGAACGCTAAGCGATTGGGATGGCGTCTGGCAGTCGGTGTACCCTTATCTGCTAAACGGCGATCTCGACCCGGTATTTAAAAAGAAAGCGGAAAAGGACAAGAGCAAAACCTTCGCCAAGGTGAAAGCCTATTATCGCCAAGGGTACGCCACAGATGTGGACACCATAGGCATTGAAAACGGCGTGATGGAATTTCACCGCGGCGATAAAGTCAGCAGCTGCAAATACGATTATGCCGGCCATAAAATCCTGACCTATACGTCAGGCAAGAAAGGCGTGCGCTACCTGTTCGAATGCCAGGATGCCGGCAGCCAGGCGCCTAAATACGTGCAGTTCAGCGACCATACTATCGGCCCGCGCAAATCGGCCCACTACCATATCTTTATGGGAAATACCTCTCAGGAGGCGCTGCTGAAGGAGATGGATAACTGGCCGACCTATTACCCGTATCAACTGGAAGGGAAGCAGGTGGTGGACGAAATGCTGCATCACTGAAGGCTAAGGCCGGATGATGACCTGCCGGTTCACCGGGATTCAGGCAATCTAATTACGGTGTACGGTGCTGATTTCATGCTTAGTAACACAGGCTTTACGCATGGCGATCTCCTTCATTGGTAATGATGAGTATGCCGGAAGATCTCTCAATGTGAATGGTTCGATTATGCGGGATACTTACAATACCATCAGACTTTATCCCGCAGGACGCGTTCCCCACATCCCACTACGGGCGCGATCAGTTCAACCTCTCATTTAAGAAGAAGCCCCGCCTATCGCGGGGCTCTTTTCGTTATAGTCAATTACTAAGTATGTCATTCAAGCCAGCAATGAGACCGGGGAAATAGCTCTGATCGATGAGCATCCCTCCTTGCATGGTCCATAAGGTCAACATACTCGGGCAAACCTTGAAGTTGAAACCTATGGTGTCAGTATCTTTAGCCTGGACAATTTCACAATTAAACGTTGGAACACGAGGAGAATAGTCGATCTCTTTAGGAAAGCGCCCTTGTGGTAAAGACTGATAAAACTGCTCTAATTGATCGCGTAATGTCTTAATATCAAACAGACTAAACTCGCACTCGCATTGCAGGCTCATGCCCGATCCCTGCACCTCCAACCAGCAGATAATCAGATCTTGATTTCTGTCTTCAATTTCTTCCAATCTTTCAACGAACGTGAATCTAAACAGGGAATCGTCTGCTTTTATCTCAAACATAATCACTTTTCTCAGGGGAGGTTGTCGTAATGAAAGTGCGTAATCGTCCAATCTTTTTCTCTGACGACCACGTGCAGTTTATAACGTGTACGTACATATTGAATCTGGTCGCCCACCTTGCGTTTAACCAGTCTGTTCATTTCTGCACGGTAAACAAACTGTCCTGTCACTCCATGAGGGTCGGGACGTCTAACACCATATCGGATAGCTTTCTCCTGGATTTGCAATGGTACAAAACGCCCAGGGTCTCTCATTTGTCGAGCAACGGTTTCCGTAACCTTTAGGTTTCGCGCCGACAGCCCTAACTTTAGGCGTCCACGTAGAAAACTCATCGTTGCATTACTGAGTTTCACAGAGATAGCGGCCTTCGTGCCAGCCTCGAGCAGTGCCCGCCCTGTACGAAGAATGCGAAATACACCAAACGCTATTAGTGCCAGATCGCCCTGCATTAACCACTTTCGTGCTCACCGCGGACACCATGTGGACACTGGAAATGGAAAGCATTAATAAATCAATTATATAATAAATAAAAAAGGGAGGCTTTCGCCTCCCTCCGTTGATGCCTGTCTGAATCAGTGATTACGGATATATTCATCCATATCGGTTTTCAGGTTATCGGACTTGGTGCCGAAGATGGCCTGAACGCCGGAACCGGCAACCACCACGCCGGCGGCGCCCAGTTTCTTCAGACCGGCCTGGTCAACCTTGGACACGTCGGCCACGCTGACGCGCAGACGGGTGATACAGGCATCCAGGTTGGTGATGTTGTCTTTGCCGCCGAATGCCTGCACCAGCGCAGCGGACATTTCCGTGCCGCCCTGCGCACTTTGGTCAGCAGAGCTGTCTTCACGACCCGGGGTTTTCAGATCCAGCTTGGCAATCAGCACGCGGAAGATGGTGTAGTACACCAGACCGTAAACGATGCCGACGATCGGGAACAGCCAGATTTTGCTGCTGTTGCCGCTCAGTACGATAAAGTCGATCAGACCGTGTGAGAAGCTGGTGCCGTCGCGCATGCCGAGCAGAATACAGATCGGGAACGCCAGGCCGGCCAGAATCGCGTGAATCGCATACAGCACCGGCGCCACGAACATGAAGGAGAATTCGATCGGTTCGGTAATCCCGGTCAGGAACGAGGTCAGCGCCGCGGAGATCATGATGCCGCCCACTTTCGCGCGGTTTTCAGGCTTCGCCGAGTGCCAGATGGCGATAGCCGCCGCCGGCAGACCGTACATTTTGAACAGGAAGCCGCCGGACAGTTTACCAGCGGTCGGGTCACCCGCCATATAGCGTGGAATATCGCCGTGGAACACCTGGCCCGCCGCGTTGGTGAACTCGCCGATTTGCATCTGGAACGGCACGTTCCAGATATGGTGCAGACCAAACGGCACCAGAGAACGCTCAACAACCCCGTAGATGCCGAACGCCACTACCGGGTTCTGGTAGGCCGCCCACTGCGAGAAGGTCTGAATGGCGCTGCCGATTGGTGGCCAAATGAAGGAGAGCAGCACGCCCAGCACGATCGCCGCCAGGCCGGAGATAATCGGCACAAAGCGTTTACCGGCAAAGAAGCCGAGGTATTCCGGCAACTGGATACGGAAGAAGCGGTTAAACATATAGGCCGCAATGGAGCCGGAGATAATCCCCCCAAGCACGCCGGTATCCGCCAGGTGTTTGGCGGCAATCTCTTCGGCCGGCAGATGCAGCACCAGCGGCGCCACCACCGCCATGGTTTTCACCATGATGCCGTAAGCCACTACCGCCGCCAGCGCGGAAACGCCGTCGTTATTGGTGAAGCCCAGCGCAACGCCGATGGCGAAGATCAACGGCATATTGGCGAACACGGAACCGCCCGCCTCCGCCATCACATGCGAGACTACCGCGGGCAGCCAGCTAAAGTTGGCTGAACCGACGCCCAGCAGGATACCTGCAATAGGCAGTACGGATACCGGCAGCATCAGCGATTTACCTACTTTTTGCAGGTTTGCGAATGCATTTTTGAACATAGTTGAGTGTGCTCCTGAGTAATAGGCTTAGCGACTTCTTGTTGCGCGATTTTCGCGCTGCAGAGGAGGAAGGAAACCCTCTACAATTCAGGGTGTCTGAGCACCCCTTGAATTTTTACGCAGAGTAAAATAAATACCTCGGACATTGTTTGATGGCAGTCACGTTTCAATCAATAACCCCTGTACTATTT
Organism: Serratia sp. JUb9; assembly: GCF_014298095.1. Classification (NCBI taxonomy): domain Bacteria; kingdom Pseudomonadati; phylum Pseudomonadota; class Gammaproteobacteria; order Enterobacterales; family Yersiniaceae; genus Serratia; species Serratia sp. JUb9. The sequence continues at coordinate 3,048,647 of NZ_CP060416.1, forward strand.
CTGAAATTGGCGGTTTTTTGTAAAAAAAGGTGAATACGCATCCGTTAACGGGCCGAACGGGGGAGGAACCTTACCCGTTCAGCCGATTAATTACGAGAGTTAAAATAATTCCCGCGCATCGTGGCGGCAACCTAAGCCTAGGTCATGAATCAGAATTTGATGTGAAATAAGCGAGAAAAATTGGCGGTAGTGGCGGCGGCCAGCTCTTCCAGGCTTACGCCTTTCAGAACCGCCATATATTCAGCCACGTCGCGTACGTAGGCCGGTTGGTTTTCTTTGCCACGGTGCGGTACCGGGGCCAGATAAGGCGAGTCGGTTTCCACCAGCATACGATCCAGCGGCACATAGCGCGCCACATCGCGCAGCTGCTCGGCATTACGGAAGGTAACAATGCCGGAGAAGGAGATATAGAAGCCCAGATCCAGCAACACTTCGGCGGTCGCCCGGTCTTCCGTAAAGCAGTGCAGCACGCCGCCACACTCCTGCACCTGCTCTTCACGCAGAATCGCCAGCGTGTCTTCCCGTGCATCGCGGGTATGCACAATCACCGGCTTGTTCAGATCGCGGCCAATGCGGATATGCTGACGAAACGACTCCTGCTGCAGCGCCCAGTTATCCTTCTGGTAGAAATAGTCCAGCCCGGTCTCCCCCAGCGCCACCACCTGTTCCGCCGCCGCCAGCTGGCGCAGCTCGGCGTAGTCATAGCCCCCTTCCAGGTTTAACGGGTGCACGCCGCAGGAGAACGCCACGTCAGGGCGCTCGCCAATCAGTGCCGTCATCGAGCGGTAACCCGGCAAAGTGGTGGCGACCGCCAACACATAGCCCACGTCGCGCGCTTTGGCCTTCGCCAGCGCGTCGTCCACGTTTTGGTGCAGCGCCTGATAGTCCAGGCTGTCGAGGTGGCAGTGAGAATCGACTAACAACATAATTTTTAACTCTTTACAGCGAATGAGGATGAGTATAGCCGCTGGCTGTGAACATCTGTTCCCAGCCCAGCAGACGTTCGGTCAGCAGCAGTTCACGGTTAACGCCCACCACGCTGAGTAATTGATGCCGGCAGTGCAGCCACTGCTGCACGCTATGCTGCAGCGAGCTGCTGCTTAACCGCGCCGCCAACAGTTGCACCAGCTGCTGTTGATCCTGGTTGAGCACAAACGCCGCAGCGCCCTGCTGCCACTTCATAGCGTCCATCAACAGCGCACATAGCCAGTGCAACCGCTCGGCGGCTTCATCGTGGTTCAACTGCGGCAACAGCTGCAGCATATCCTGCGACTGCAGCGCATTGCCAAGCGCCGTACACAGCGCGCTGCGCTGCTGCCAGCGTTCCGGCTGCAGCAGACGTTCGGCAGCCAGCGGCGCGCCGTCATGCAGGCGTAAAGCCGTCAGACGCTCCGTCTGAGTACCGGCCGCGCCCTGCCGCTCCAGCCATTGCAGGCTCAGCGCTTCATCAGGACTGGACAGGTGCCAGTACAGACAGCGGCTGCGCAGCGTTGCCAGCAGGTTGGACGGCTCGCGGCAGCTCAACAGAAAATAGGTGTGCGCCGGCGGCTCTTCCAGCGTTTTGAGCAACGCATTGGCCGCCGCCTCGGTCAGCTGTTCCGCCTGCGGCAACCACACAACTTTGGCGCCGCCCTGCTGCGCATGGGCATACAGGGTTTCACTCAGTTGACGCACCGGTTCGATACCCAGGCTGCTTTTCCCTTTTTCCGCCGCTAACACGTGATAATCCGGATGGCTGCCCGCCATCATCAGGCGACAGCTGTGGCACTCTCCGCAGCTTTTTTCCCCGTTGCGCCGCTGGCAAATCAGCCAGCGACTGATGCCGTAAACCAGCGCGTCGTCGCCGTTGCCGGCCGCCGCGTGCAGCAGCAGCGCATGGTGGCCGCGCCCGCCGGCATATTGCCCGACGAGTTGCCGATAGGGCGTATTCAGCCACGGATACCAATTCATCAGGCCGTTTCCTGTTGCTGCAGCCACACGCTGACGCATTGACGAATGTCGGCGGTGACCTGTTCCAGCGTCTGCGCCGCATTCACGGTGACGATCGAATCATCCGCCGCGGCCAGTTGCAGATAGCGCTCGCGCGTGCGTTCAAAGAACGGCAGCGCCTCCTGTTCAATGCGGTCCAGCGCGCCGCGCGCCTGCGCGCGCTGCAGCCCAACCAGCGGTGGCAGGTCGAGATACAGGGTTAAGTCGGGGCGGAAATCACCCAGCACGGTATCCCGCAGCGACGCCATCAGCTGCGGGTCGACGCCACGACCGCCGCCCTGATAGGCCTGTGACGACAGGTCGTGACGATCGCCAACCACCCAGGCGCCGCGCGCCAGAGCCGGTTTAATCACCGTTTCTACCAGCTGCACCCGTGCCGCATATAACATCAGCACTTCCGCCTTGATGGTGGGCAGTTCGCCTTCATAGCCACGCTTAAACAGATCGCGCAGTTTTTCCGCCAGCGGCGTACCGCCCGGCTCACGGGTAAAGACCATGTCGTCGATACCGTGCTCGCGCAATACGCTGACCACCGTATCGCGTGCGGTGGTTTTCCCTGCGCCTTCCAGCCCCTCAATGACCACGAATTTACTTTTCATTCTTTTCCTTCACTAGCTGGCGATAAATCCGCACCGCCTTATTATGGCTGGCCAGATTGGTGGTAAAGGTGTGCCCACCCTTGCCGTCAGCAACAAAATAGAGATAAGGCGTTTTTTCCGGCTGTGCCGCCGCCGTCAGCGATGCCTGGCTCGGCATGGCGATCGGCGTCGGCGGTAGTCCGCTGATCGTATAGGTGTTATAGGCCGTCGGCGTATCCAGATCCTTACGGGTAATGGTGCCAGTATAGCGCGCGCCCATGCCGTAGATCACCGTCGGATCGGTCTGCAGCCGCATGCCGATGCGCAGGCGGTTGACGAATACCGACGCCACCTTGCCGCGCTCCGCCGCCACGGCGGTCTCTTTCTCGATGATGGAGGCCATGGTCAGCAGCTGCTCCGGCGTTTTATACGGCAGCGCCTTGTCACGTTTCTGCCAGGCGTCGTCCAGCGCTTTTTCCATCCGCACATGGGCTCGCTTCAGCAGAGCGATATCGCTCATGCCGGCGGTATAGGAATAGGTATCCGGGTACAGACGCCCTTCCGGATGCGCATCTTCCGGCATGCCCAGCGCAGCGGCGATTTCCGCCTCGCTTTTACCGGCCAGCGTATGCTTCAGGTATTTTGCCTGCTGCAGAATACTCATCCAGTCGCTCAGGCGCGATCCTTCGATAAAACGTGCGTTGAACTGTGCTTCTTTACCGCTGGCCAGCAACTCCAGCATCTGGCGTACCGTCATCCCCGGGGTGAAACGATAGGTACCGGCTTTAAACTCCGCCAGTTTCGGCTCAATCTTCAGCAACCACGGGAACCATTTGCCGCTGCGGATCAGTTTGTCGCGCACCAGCAGCCCTTCCAGCGCCACCCGTCCGGTACCCGCCGGCAGTTTAAAGATAGTCTCCTGCTTAATCGCCAGCGGCGTATCGGCAAAGCGTTCAACCTTCTGATAGCCCCAGAACAGCAGGGCCAAAATCACGACGACGAGCAGTGCAACAAACTTTACTTTCTTCATTAATCGGCCTGGTTAAATTTGGTGTCGTAAAAACTCATAAAGCTGGCGCGAATCATAGCGCCACAAATGGGCGGTATTGACCGGCAATAACGGCATCAGCGCGTTACTGATCAACACCTCTTCTGCCGCCGCCAGCGTTTCCGGCGGCTCGGCGACGTAATGCAGCGTATATTCGCTGTCCGTCAGTAACTCAATCACCCGGCGACGCATTAAACCCGCCACGCCCGACTGACTCAAATCGGGGGTATATACCGCTTTCCCCTTACGCCAGAATAAATTAGCCGCACAGCATTCCACCAGCAGCCCTGCGGTGTCAAGCACCAGCGCCTCGTCGGCGTCAGTCTGCTCAAGATGCGCACGGATCAACACCTGTTCCAGCCGGTTCAGATGTTTAATGCCCGCCAGCAGCGGGTTACGCGCCAGCGGCACCGGGCTTAGCGCCAGGCTGACGCCCTGCTCGCGCCACTGCAGGTAGTGCTGCGGATACGCACCGCATGACACGATACGGGTTGGCTGCTCACAGCCGGCAGGACTATAGCCGCGCCCGCCGACGCCCCGCGTCACGATGGTTTTGACCACGCCAAGCGGGATTGATTCTGCCGCCTGACGCATTTCCTGCTCTAGTGCCGCCCAGTCCAGCGACGGCAGCAGCAGGCGCTGTGATGCCTGCTGCAGGCGTTCAAGATGCCAGGACAGCAGATCTATCCGGCCATCAACCACGCGTGCGGTGGTAAAGCAGCCGTCGCCGAACTGTATACCGCGGTCGCCAGCCGCCAGCGCGTCACTCTGCGCTCCATTAATCCAGTACATAGCACTTTCCCCTGCTTCCCGTATCTCGGCGTACAGGATAACAGGCGCAGCGGGCCAGATCCCGGACGACAGACGTAAAAAAGCCCGGTATAAACCGGGCTTTTAATCTAGAGTGCAACCACGTTACACGCGACGGAAAATCAACGAGCCGTTGGTGCCGCCAAAACCGAAGGAGTTACACAGCGTGTACTCCATATCTTTGGTCTGACGCGCTTCATTCGGCACGAAGTCCAGATCGCAACCTTCATCCGGGTTATCCAGGTTGATGGTTGGCGGCACGGCCTGATCGCGCAGCGCCAGCACGGTGAAGATCGACTCAATCGCCCCCGCCGCCCCTAACAGGTGACCGGTCATGGATTTTGTCGAACTTACCATCACGTGTGCGGCATCGGCGCCAAATATCGATTTCACCGCCTCTGCCTCGGCCTTATCGCCTGCCGGGGTAGAGGTACCGTGAGCATTGATATAATCGATCTGTCCGGCATTCAGGCCGGCATCGCTCAGGGCATTCGCCATCGCCAATGCAGCGCCCGCGCCGTTTTCCGGTGGTGACGTCATGTGGTAGGCATCGCTGCTCATACCAAAGCCGACCACTTCCGCATAAATTTTAGCACCGCGTTTTTTCGCATGTTCGTACTCTTCGAGCACCATCATGCCTGCACCGTCGCCCAGAACAAAACCGTCACGGTCTTTATCCCAAGGGCGGCTGGCGGCCTGCGGATCATCATTGCGGGTGGAGAGCGCGCGTGCGGCGCCGAAGCCGCCTACGCCTAATGGCGTACTGGCTTTTTCCGCCCCGCCGGCCAGCATCACGTCGGCATCATTGTAGGCAATGATACGCGCCGCATGGCCGATATTGTGCACGCCGGAAGTACAGGCGGTGGCAATCGAAATGCTCGGCCCACGCATGCCATACATGATGGTCAGGTGGCCAGCAATCATATTAACGATGGTCGACGGCACGAAGAACGGGCTGATCTTGCGCGGACCGCCGTTAACCAGCGAACTGTGGTTTTCTTCAATCAAACCCAGGCCGCCAATGCCGGAGCCAATCGCGGCGCCAATACGGCAGGCGTTAGCCTCGGTGATGTCCAGCCCGGCGTCCTGCATGGCCTGCATGCCGGCAGCAATACCGTACTGGATAAACAGATCCATCTTGCGCGCATCTTTGCGGGAGATGAAATCTTCGCAATTAAAATTCTTTACTAGGCCGGCAAACTTGGTTGCATAGGCAGTAGTATCGAAATGGTCAATCAGGCTGATGCCACTCTGACCGGCAAGAAGTGCGTTCCATGTGGACTCGACCGTGTTGCCGACAGGAGACAACATGCCCAGTCCAGTCACAACTACTCGACGCTTAGACACGTTTGTCCTCCAAGGAGGGATAATATGACACTAGGATAGAAAAACTTAGGCGGTCGAGTGACCGCCTAGATATGTTCGCTTACTGCTGGCTAGCGTTGATGAAATCAATAGCTGCCTGAACAGTAGTGATTTTCTCAGCTTCTTCGTCTGGAATCTCGGTGTCGAATTCTTCTTCCAGTGCCATTACCAGTTCAACGGTGTCAAGAGAATCGGCGCCCAGGTCTTCAACGAAAGAAGCGCTATTTACCACTTCGTCCTCTTTAACACCCAGTTGCTCAACAATGATTTTCTTAACGCGTTCTTCGATAGTGCTCATACTCTTAAATTTCCTATCAAAACTCGCTTTCGCGATGGTTTTCGTAGTGTATAAAATGTTGAAAAAGATGCAACTAAATCCCGGCTGGTCAAACCACGATTTTACGCTATTTTGCGGTTTTTACCTCAAATAACGCAAATGGTTTTCGCATTTTTTAGACCATGTACATGCCGCCATTGACATGTAAGGTCTCACCGGTGATATAGCCAGCCTCATCAGAGGCTAAAAATGCAACAGCGCTGGCGATTTCTTTAGCATCCCCCAGACGATTAGCCGGTACAGATGCCAAAATGCCTGCACGCTGTTCTTCTGTCAACGCCCGTGTCATGTCCGTTTCAATAAAACCGGGCGCCACGACGTTGACCGTAATGCCACGAGAAGCAACTTCACGTGCCAAGGACTTGCTAAAGCCGATCAGGCCGGCTTTAGCCGCCGCATAGTTTGCCTGCCCTGCGTTCCCCATGGTGCCAACCACGGAACCGATGGTGATGATACGGCCAAAACGCTTTTTCATCATAGCTCGCATTACCGCTTTTGACAGACGGAATACGGAAGTCAGATTGGTGTCCAGGATATCCTGCCACTCATCGTCCTTCATACGCATCAGCAGATTATCACGCGTAATACCGGCATTATTCACTAAAATGTCGATTTCGCCAAATTCTGCGCGAATAGATTCTAAAACGCTGTCGATAGATTGCGCATCAACCACGTTCAATTTGAACCCTTTACCGCTCGCGCCCAGATAGTCGCTGATGGCTTCAGCGCCTTTGTCACTGGTCGCCGTGCCGATCACCTTGGCGCCGCGCGCAACAAACGATTCCGCAACAGCACGGCCAATACCGCGGCTGGCGCCGGTGACCAGAACAACTTTTCCTTCGAAGCTCATTGTTTTCCTCTTTATTGTGCAAGCGCCGCCGACAGAGTGGCGGGATCGTTGATCGCCGCCGCCGTCATCGTGTCAACGATGCGCTTGGTCAGGCCGGTGAGCACCTTGCCCGGGCCGACTTCCAGCAGAGAGCTCACGCCCTGCGCTGAGATAAATTCTACGCTTTCCGTCCAACGCACCGGGCTGTACAGCTGGCGCACCAGCGCGCTGCGGATCGCCTGCGGATCGGTTTCGATCTTCACGTCGACGTTGTTCACCACCGGGATCTGCGGCGTATTGAAGGTCACCGCCTCCAGCGCTACGGCCAGTTTGTCGGCCGCCGGCTTCATCAGCGCACAGTGGGAAGGCACGCTGACCGGCAGCGGCAGCGCGCGCTTGGCTCCGGCCGCTTTACAGGCCGCACCTGCGCGTTCGACCGCTTCTTTATTACCGGCAATCACCACCTGACCCGGCGAGTTGAAGTTAACCGGAGACACCACCTGCCCTTCGGCCGCATCGGCGCAGGCTTTGGCGATGGCGTCATTGTCCAGGCCGATAATTGCGTACATGGCGCCGGTGCCTGCCGGCACCGCTTCCTGCATCAGTTTGCCGCGCAGCTCGACCAGACGCACCGCCTCCTGGAAATCCAGAACGCCGGCGCACACCAGCGCAGAATATTCGCCCAGGCTGTGGCCCGCCATCAGCGCCGGCGCTTTACCGCCCTGCTGCTGCCATACGCGGAAAATCGCCACCGAGGCGGCCAGCAGCGCAGGCTGCGTCTGCCAGGTTTTATTCAGCTCTTCAGCCGGGCCCTGCTGCACCAGTTGCCACAGATCGTAGCCCAGCGCAGCAGATGCCTCGCTGAACGTCTGCTCAACAACGGGAAATTCAGCGGCCAGTTCGGCCAGCATGCCAACGGTCTGCGACCCCTGGCCCGGAAAAACAAAAGCAAATTGCGTCATTTTTATTTCCTGTCAATCAGAAACGAACCAGCGCCGAACCCCAGGTAAAGCCGCCGCCGAAAGCTTCAAGCAGCACCAGCTGGCCGCGCTGAATACGTCCATCGCGCACGGCTTCGTCCAGCGCCGCAGGTACCGAGGCGGCGGAGGTGTTGCCGTGTCTGTCGAGCGTCACCACCACTTTGTCCATCCCCATACCCAGTTTTTTCGCCGTCGCGCTGATGATGCGCAGATTGGCCTGATGCGGCACCAGCCAGTCCAGCTCGCTGCGGTCCAGGTTGTTGGCGTTCAGCGTTTCATCGACGATATGCGCCAGTTCGGTGACCGCCACTTTGAAGACTTCATTGCCCGCCATGGTGACATACGCCGGCTTGTCTTTATCCTGACGGTCTTTGTACGCCAGCGTCAACAGATCGCCATAATGGCCGTCCGCATGCAGATGGGTGGACAGGATGCCCGGCTGCTCGGAAGCCCCCAGCAGCACCGCGCCCGCGCCATCGCCGAACAGGATGATGGTGCCGCGGTCTTCAGGATCCAGCGTACGCGACAGCACGTCAGCGCCAATCACCAACGCATGCTTCACCGCACCGTTTTTGATGTATTGATCGGCCACGCTCAGCGCATAGGTAAACCCGGCGCAGGCCGCCGCAAGATCGAACGCCGCGCAGTCTTTAATGCCCAGCATATTCTGAATCTGGCAGGCAGAGCTCGGGAAGGCGTGGCTGGATGTGGTGGTCGCCACAATAATCAGACCGACATCTTCCTTGGCCACGCCGGCCATCGCCAGCGCATTGGACGCCGCCTCGAAGCCCATGGTCGCCACGCTTTCACCAGCGGCGGCGATACGACGCTCACGGATACCGGTACGCGTTACAATCCACTCGTCCGAGGTATCCACCATTTTTTCTAAATCAGCATTGGTGCGCACTTGTACGGGTAAATAACTCCCCGTACCGAGAATCTTTGTATACATGTACGATCAGTCACTCTTGGGTAATACAGCCTCAAGGCGCGCCGCAATCCGGTTGGGGATTTGCCGCTGCACCGCCTGCACAGCCTGTTCAATAGCTACCGCAAACGCCTTTTGGTTCGCAGCGCCGTGGCTCTTGATTACGGTGCCCCGCAATCCTAACAGACATGCACCATTATACTGGTCGGGGTTCAGGTGGCCGAAGCGTTTCGCCACCCGTTTTTGTAACCAACGGCCCAACAATTTTAACCACCACGCCTGCCTGCCACCGTCGCCTGACGATTTCAGCAGCGATAAAAATAGCCTTATTACGCCTTCCATTGTCTTCAGCGTAACATTGCCGACAAAGCCGTCGCAGACCATAACATCGGTTTTACCTGTGAGCAGATCATTGCCTTCCAGATAACCAATATAGTTGATTGTCGGAGTTTTTCTTAATACAGCGGCGGCTTCGCGAATATTATCTAAACCTTTGCTCTCTTCTTCGCCGATATTCAGCAGCGCCACGCGCGGCTGTGAGATACCGACCACCTCTTCCGCCATCACGGCGCCCATCACGGCAAACTGCACCAGCATCGTGCTGTCGCATTCCACATTCGCGCCCAGATCGAGCACCACTGTTTTACCATGTTGCTGATGCGGAAGCACCGTCATCAACGCCGGACGCTCAATGCCGTCCAGCGGCTTGAGCAACAGTTTGGCCAGCCCCATCAGCACGCCGGTATTGCCGGCGCTGACGCACGCCTGCGCTTCACCGTTTTTTATCAGCTCCAGCGCCACGCGCATAGACGTGCCGCGGCTGGCGCGGATCGCCTGAGAAAGCTTGGCGTCGCCGGCGATTACCGATGTAGCGGGCACGACATGCAGACGCTCCAGCAAATGCGGATCGGCTTTGGCGAGTAAGGGGGAGATTGCGTCGGGATCGCCGACTAGCAGAAGATGGAGTTGTAAATTAGAGGCCAGTGCCTGCAATGAAGCAGGCACTGTGACGCAGGGACCGAAGTCCCCGCCCATAGCATCTAACGCCAGGGTTAGACGAGTCAAGGTATCGCTAACTTAGCCGATAACCTTGCGACCGCGGTAGAAACCGTCGGCAGTGATGTGGTGACGACGGTGGGTTTCACCAGATGCTTTGTCTACAGACAGGGTAGTCGTAGTCAGCGCATCGTGTGAACGACGCATGCCACGCTTGGAACGGGTTGGTTTGTTCTGTTGTACGGCCATGGACCTTACTCCTCGATTACTTACGCTTTAAACTGGCTAATACGGCAAACGGATTCGGTTTCTCCGCCTCTGCAGGCAGTTTGCCAAATACCATGTCCGCTTCGGACACTTCACAGTGTTCAGATTCATGTACCGGAACGACAGGCAGTGAAAGAATAATTTCGTCTTCAATCATTGCCAACAGATCGACTTCGCCAAACTCGTCAACTTCGATCGGTTCGTACGCTTCCGGTAATGCCTCAGCCTGCTCATCATTGACGACCGGGCTAAAACAATATGTTGTGTGTACATGATGCTGGAACGGCTCGCCGCAGCGCTGACACGATAACGTGACCGTGACATCTGCCTGACCGGTGATAACCGCCAAACGCTGGTTGTCGATATCAAACGACAATTCAGCGACAACATCGCTGTCCACACTGACCACGGACTCGGCAACACGGGTAACCTGCTCAGGCGCATAGACACCAACATAGTCCAGGCGTTTCTGAGCGGTACGTACCGCATCAATGGTCAAGGGTAATTTTACCTTTTGCATAGGGCGCGCATATTAACTTTGTAACGACATAGAGTCAAAGAAAAAGGCCGTGAAAACGGCACCTTTCACCAATATTCGCTTCCGCAGCGGCCGACAGTTTAAAATGCTGCCACCATTTACGCTACGGTTTACGAAAAAAATTATGCAACAACTTCTTCTGGCCTCCACCTCCCCTTACCGCAAAATGCTGCTGGAAAAACTGCATTTGCCCTTTATCACCGCCGCGCCGCAGGTGGATGAAGCCCCCCTGCCGGGCGAAAGCGCCGAAGCGCTGGTGTTGCGGCTGGCCGCCGCCAAGGCACAGGCGTTGGCGGACGCCTACCCCGATCGCCTGATCATCGGTTCCGATCAGGTGTGCGTGCTGAACGGACAGATTACGGGCAAGCCGCACAGCGAGCAGCAGGCCTGTGAACAGCTGCGCCAGGCCAGCGGCAATATCGTCACCTTCTATACCGGCCTGGCGCTGTACAACAGCCGCACGCAGCATCTTCAGGCGGTCTGCGAGCCGTATCAGGTGCATTTCCGCCCTCTCGGCGCGGAGGAGATCGCCAACTATGTGCGTATCGAACAGCCGCTGAACTGCGCGGGCAGTTTCAAAAGTGAGGGGCTGGGCATTGCCCTGTTCGACAAACTGACGGGCCGCGATCCCAACGCGCTGGTCGGGCTGCCGCTGATTACCTTGTTGGAGATGTTGCGGGCCGAAGGGATCAGCCCGCTGGCATAATGCTTACTGCTGCGCCTGTTTGCGCAGCTGCTTCAGGCAGTGGCGCAGTTGGTCATCCATCGGCGCTTCAATACGCAGCGTTTCGCCGCTGGCCGGATGTTCGAAGCGCAGCGCCGCCGCATGCAGGAACAGCCGTTTCAGACCGGTCGGCGCCAGCTGACGGTCAAACTCCCGGTCGCCGTAGCGATCGTCACAGGCGATCGGGTGGCCGGCGTGCAGCGTATGCACGCGGATTTGGTGGGTGCGCCCGGTGATCGGGCTGGCCTTGACCAGCGTGGCGAACGCGAAGCGCTCCTCGACCTTGAAGCGGGTTTCGGACGGTTTGCCTTCACTGCTGACCCGCACCACCCGTTCGCCGCTTTGCAGAATATTCTTCAGCAGCGGCGCCTGCACCGCTTTGCAGTGGGACTGCCACTGGCCGCGCACCAGCGCCAGGTAATCCTTCTGCATGGTTTTTAGCCGCAACTGCTCATGCAGCGCACGCAGCGCCGAGCGTTTTTTCGCCACCAGCAGCACGCCGGAGGTATCGCGATCCAGCCGATGCACCAGCTCCAGGAAGCGTGCCTCCGGACGCAGCGCGCGCAGCCCTTCGATCACGCCGAAGCTCAGGCCGCTGCCGCCGTGCACCGCCGTGCCGGACGGTTTGTTCAGCAACAGCACATGGTCGTCTTCATACAGGATGCAGTCGGCCAGCGCCGCCACTTTATCCAGTTTGGCGGACACCGGCGCCTCTTCGCGCTCGGCCACGCGCACCGGCGGTACGCGCACCACGTCGCCGGCCGCCAATTTATATTCCGCCTTGATGCGCCCTTTGTTGACCCGCACCTCGCCCTTGCGCACGATGCGGTAAATCATGCTCTTCGGCACGCCTTTCAGGCGGGCAAGCAGAAAATTGTCGATTCTCTGACCCGCTTCGTCGTCAGAAACCGTGATGAATTGTACTGCAGGATTGTTCGTTTTCATGGGGCGGGATTCTAAATACAGCAGGTAAATAGCGCCACCTCTTTTTATATGCTTAACTGTCAGTCTGAGTGCGGAAGTCGCCGCAGTGAACAATAAGGCAGCAAGCCGGTTTGATCGTTTGCGATTTCTTCCGCAGTTAAGGCAAAGTCACCTTGCTATAACGGTATCAGCAGTGGAATAATGAGTTCGCTTTCCGCGTTGATTCTCGTTAAAGCAGAGTAAAATGCGGAATTACCAAGGTTTGTCTGATAACGCAAAAACGCAGCAATGGCGTAAGACGTAATGCGATATCAAACAATTAGCGGGCTGCGGGTTGCAGCTTGGCCGGCAAATGGAATGTGATCTGTCGACGTAAATCAGAGGCTATTCCCCGAGTAAAAGTGCTGTTTTTCACAAAGAAAAACAGGCTTACCGAGATAATGCGCCCCTATGCAGGCGACAACCGGGAGGTTGACGACTTTGCGAGAAGACACGGGGTTTTCGGTTTTAACCCGGCCATAGAGGTTATGCCCAAATAATTCAGGTGGCGCTAAAGCGGCGACCGCGCACACGTCCGGCAACATGGGCGGATGCGAGAGAAGGCCGCGACGCAAGGCAACCTGAACGATGACGGATATATTGCCCGCAGCTCTGTCGATAATGTAAAAAATAACGAGTAAGTTAAGATGAAAAGAATGTTGATTAACGCAACTCAACAGGAAGAGTTGCGTGTTGCCCTTGTAGATGGACAGCGGCTGTACGATTTGGATATCGAAAGCCCGGGTCATGAGCAGAAAAAAGCGAACATTTACAAAGGCAAAATCACCCGTATCGAACCAAGTCTTGAAGCAGCGTTTGTTGACTACGGCGCAGAACGACATGGTTTCCTTCCTCTTAAAGAAATCGCCCGCGAATACTTCCCTAACAGCTATTCCTCCCATGGCCGCCCCAACATCAAAGATGTGCTGCGCGAAGGCCAGGAAGTGATCGTACAGGTTGATAAAGAAGAACGCGGCAACAAAGGCGCCGCTCTGACCACCTTTATCAGCCTGGCCGGCAGCTATCTGGTGTTGATGCCGAACAACCCGCGCGCCGGCGGTATTTCCCGCCGCATCGAGGGCGACGACCGCACCGAACTGAAAGAAGCGCTCTCTTCACTGCAACTGCCCGACGGCATGGGCCTGATCGTCCGCACCGCCGGCGTCGGCAAATCCGCCGAAGCGCTGCAGTGGGACCTGTCGTTCCGTCTCAAGCACTGGGAAGCCATCAAGAAAGCCGCCGAAGGCCGCCCTGCACCGTTCCTGATTCACCAGGAAAGCAACGTTATCGTCCGTGCCTTCCGCGATTACCTGCGTCCTGACATCGGTGAAATCCTGATCGATAACCCGAAAATTCTCGATCTGGCGAAAGAACACATTGCCGCGCTGGGACGCCCGGACTTCAGCAGCAAAATTAAAATGTACAGCGGTGAAATCCCGTTGTTCAGCCACTACCAGATTGAGTCGCAGATCGAATCCGCTTTCCAGCGTGAAGTGCGCCTGCCTTCCGGCGGTTCCATCGTTATCGACACCACCGAAGCGCTGACCGCGATCGACATCAACTCCGCACGCGCCACCCGCGGCGGCGATATCGAAGAAACCGCATTCAACACCAACCTGGAAGCGGCGGATGAGATTGCCCGTCAGCTGCGCCTGCGCGACCTTGGCGGCCTGATCGTCATCGACTTTATCGACATGACGCCGGTACGCCACCAGCGCGAAGTAGAGAACCGCCTGCGTGATGCGGTGCGTCAGGATCGCGCACGCATTCAGATCGGCCGTATTTCCCGCTTCGGCCTGCTGGAGATGTCCCGTCAGCGCCTCAGCCCGTCGCTGGGCGAGTCCAGCCACCACGTCTGCCCGCGCTGTAACGGCACCGGCACCGTGCGTGACAACGAATCGCTGGCGCTGTCCATCCTGCGTCTGATTGAAGAAGAAGCGCTGAAGGAAAACACCAAAGAGGTGCACGCCATCGTGCCGGTTCAGGTTGCTTCTTACCTGCTGAACGAAAAACGTGAATCCGTCAGCGCCATCGAAAAACGTCAGGCCGGCGTGAAAGCCGTCATCGTGCCGAACGATCAGATGCAAACCCCGCATTACTCAGTACTGCGCGTGCGCAAAGGTGAAGAAACGCCAACCTTGAGCTATCTGCTGCCGAAGCTGCATGAAGAAGAGATGGCGCAGCCGCCGGAAGAGATCCCGATGGAACGTAAGCGTCCGGAGCAACCGGCGCTGGCTTCCTTCTCTCTGGCCGCCGATGCGCCGCCGCCGGCGGCTGAACCCGCCACGGCGAAGAAACCGACCGCCAGCCAGCCGGCTGCGCCAGCCGCAGCGCCAGGCCTGCTCAGCCGCTTCTTCAGCGGTCTGAAATCGCTGTTCGCCGGTGAAGAGCCGCAGCCCGTCGCGGAAGAGAAACCGGTTGAAACCGCGAAAAGCAGCGGCGGCGAGAACCGTCGTCAGGATCGTCGTAATCAGCGTCGTCAGGGCTCTGGCCGTAAAGAGCGCGGTGAACGTAGCGAGCGCGGTGAACGTGGTGAACGTGGTGAACGTAGCGATCGCAATGAGCGTGGTGAGCGTAAAGAGCGCGGTGAAGGCCGTGAGCGCGACAACCGCGAATCTCGTGACGAGCAGCGCCGCAATCGCCGTAACGCCGCGAATAACGCGCCGGTAGCCAGCGATGCGCCAGTTGATGAAGCCGCAAAAGCGCAGCGCGAAGAGCAACAGCAGCAGCGCCGCGAGCAGCGCGCCGAGCGTCAGCGTCGTCGTCAGGAAGAGAAGCGCCAGGCACAGCAAGAAGCGAAGCAGCAGGAGAAGGCCACCGTCGCACCGGTAGCTGCCGCTGAAGAAGATAAGGAAGAGCGCCATCAGCAACCGGCTCAGCGTCGTCAACGCCGCCAGCTGTCGCAGAAGGTGCGTATCCTGTCAGCAGAAGAAGAACTGCAGCGCGCTGCGGAAGAGCTGCTGGCGCCAAAAGCACCGGCGGAAACCGCTGAGGAAGCCAAAGCGCCTGCGGCAGACGACAGCGTTAAACTGCTGCCGGAAACCGTAGCCACCACCGGCGAAGAAGACACGCAGGAAAACCGTAACGGTGAAAACGGCATGCCGCGCCGCTCACGTCGTTCACCGCGTCATCTGCGCGTGAGCGGCCAGCGTCGTCGTCGTTACCGCGACGAGCGTTATCCGACCCAGTCGCCGATGCCGCTGACGGCTGCGTTTGCCTCTCCGGAAATGGCGTCTGGCAAGGTCTGGATCGGTTACCCTGTCACAACAGCTGCGCAAGCGGTTGAAGAGACTGAGGTTAAGCGCCAGCCTAGCGTCACAGCCGAACAGCAGCCGGTAGCGGAAGTTGCCGCCAGCGTTGCTGCGCCGGCAATCGTCGCCGCCCAGGAAGAGGTTCAGGTTCCAGTCGCCGCCGCTAACGTCGAACCGGCTGAAAGTGCGCCAGTTGCCGCGCCACTGCAGGAAGAGGCCAAAGCGCCGCAGCCGGCAGCCGTTGAGGCACCGGCCGACGTCGCCAGCGATGTTCAGCCTGCGGCTGAGGCCACACCGGCCCCGGCTCAGCCTGAAGAGCAGCCTGTGCCTGCCGCCGCTGAACCGGCAGCCGACGAAACTGCCGTTGAAGAAGCTGAAGAAAAAGCGGTAGCTGCAGAGAAGGCCGTTGAGGAACCGACCATTGCGGCGCCAGCCGAAGCGGTCGTCAGCGAACCAGCTCCGCAGACGGCAAGCGATGAGGCAGCGGCAGCCCCTGCGCCAGTCATCGCGGCTCAGCCGGCAGAGACGCGTTACAAGCACATCGCCAGCGCACCGATGACCAAAGCGCCTGCCCCGGCTTATCAGCCGGAAGCGCCGAAGCACAGTGACTGGCAGCGTCCGGCCTTTGATTTTGAAGGCAAAGGCAGCGCCGGTGGCCACTCGGCGGTAAACCAGGCCACCGCCCCGGCCACCAAGCCACAGCCGGTTAACGATTAAGTTAAACCGTGAAAAAAACCCGCCGATTGGCGGGTTTTTTATTGCACGATATTCAGGCTATTTTTTTCAGCTGCTTGATATCCAGCAAATCCAGCTTGCCGTCAATCTGGCGGACAAAATGCTGGAAGTGTTCGGTGGCATTATGTTTGTTCAGTGCCTCGGCGCTGGCCCAGCGCTCAAAGAATACAAAGGTGCCGGGTTTATCCAGCTCGCGATGCAGATCGTACTGCAGATTTCCCAGTTCCTGGCGGCTGGCATCGATAATCTGATGCACTGCTTCATTAACGTCATCAATAAACTCCGCTTTAGCCTGCAAAGTGGCAACCACGCGAATTTCCATTTCATCCTCCTGTAGGAATAAAAAGTAGCAAAAATCATCGTCAACACGATTACTATGCGCCCGTTTCCCTATTGTTTTCAACTTTGGTTAACAAACAGATGCATCAGAAACGCTTTCCGCTTATGCTTATACCCCGGCGTGAATAACCCCCATTATTCGCTTTTACTTAGACGTATTTCTGACCGCCGGAGCCTTGCACCATGACAGCACAACCTCAAGCCATGAAAATTCGCCGCCCTGACGACTGGCACATCCATCTGCGTGATGATGAGATGTTGAAAACGGTCCTGCCCTATACCAGCCAGGTATTCGGCCGCGCGATTGTAATGCCGAATCTGGCTCCGCCGATCACCACCCTTGACGCCGCACAGCGTTATCGCGACCGCATTCTGGCGGCGGTGCCTGCGGAACACAATTTTACCCCGCTGATGACCTGCTACCTGACCGACACCCTGTCGGCCGACGTGCTGACAGAAGGGTTTAAGCAAGGTATTTTCACCGCCGCCAAACTCTATCCTGCTAACGCCACCACCAACTCTAACCACGGCGTCAGCGATGTAACAGGCATCTATCCGCTGTTTGAACAAATGCAGAAAATCGGTATGCCGCTGTTAATCCACGGTGAAGTTACCGATGCCGACGTAGATATCTTCGACCGCGAAGCCCGCTTTATCGCCCAGGTTATGGAGCCGATTCGCCGCAGCTTCCCGGAGCTGAAGATCGTTTTCGAACATATCACCACCAAAGATGCAGCCGAATATGTACAGGCCGGCGATCGTTTCCTGGGCGCCACCATCACGCCACAGCACCTGATGTTTAACCGTAACCATATGCTGGTTGGCGGCATCCGTCCGCACCTGTTCTGCCTGCCAATCCTCAAGCGCAATATCCATCAGGAAGCGCTGCGCAAGGCGGTAGCCAGCGGCTCCGACCGTTTCTTCCTCGGCACCGATTCCGCACCGCACGCCAAGCACCGCAAAGAATCCAGCTGCGGCTGCGCCGGCGTGTTCAATGCGCCAAGCGCCATGCCGGCCTATGCCACGGTGTTTGAGCAGTTAGGCGCGCTGGAGCACCTGGAAGCCTTCTGCTCACTCAACGGGCCGCGTTTCTACGGCTTGCCGGTCAACGAAGACTTTATCGAGCTGCAACGAATCCCTTCCGTTCAGCCTGAAGAGATTGCTCTGGGTAATGAATCCATCGTGCCATTCCTGGCCGGTGAAAGCGTTAACTGGACGGTGACCGCCAGCTAATCTTTTTTAATTCACCCTCTTGCTCCCGAACCTCATTAACTGTATAAATAAACAGTAGATAACTTCGGGGGCAATTATGCGTGTTGAAGTAACCATAGATAAGACCAGGCCGCTGCCGCCGGGGGCAATTGAAGCCCTGAACGGCGAATTGAGCAAACGGATTAACCGTCAGTTCCCAGATACGGTGGTTCAGGTCAGGTATTCCGGCGCCAACGGGCTATCCGTACTCGGCGGCGTCAAAACAGATAAAGATCTGATCGCCGAGATCCTCCAGGAAACCTGGGAAAGCGCCGACGATTGGTTCAGTGCCGAATAATACTGCAATGCTGTTTTTGCCGGAGGTCGCTCTCCGGCTTTTTTATGCCTGCAATCGGCAAAGCGAGTTGAAATGTGCTGGCATAAAAATGCCATCTGATCTGTAATAAGGGTGAGTGCGGGCGCTATTACTACAGGAGGTCTCTTTCCATGGCCCTGGACAAAGAAAAATCAGAAGAAGCAATGACCTTCGGCGAACTGCTGACGGTTATTGCCGATCAAAAACGGCGCCTTAGCGTGCTGGAAGTCGCCTTCTCCTATCTGGCCTTCGGGCTGGATGACAAAGCTAACCAATTGCTGATCCATAGCCTGAAGCTGGAAGCGCAAAACCAAAATCGCGATGCCGAAACGCAACAGCACTTCGCCCAACTGGCAGCCGAACTGGAAAAACATCTTCAGCCTCCCGCCGTTTCTCCTGCAGCAGAATAAACTGCCGTTCTACGGCTTGTCGTTCCATAAAACGGCAAGCCGCCCCTCTTTTTTTGCTGAATTATTGCGCAAATAAGCGATTATTTGACAAATTTTCGCAGGAAAAGCCCGCGGCAGTCAGCCACCAAGCGTATACTGTAAAAGCTCCTCATGAAGATGAGCCGCATCGATCCTCGTTAGTCACTCGCGTTAGTTACTACTCAATAAGGGGTCTTTATGGACAGAAATGATGAAGTTATTCAGACACACCCGCTTGTTGGATGGGATATCAGCACCGTTGACGTTTACGACGCCATGATGATACGCCTTCATTACCTGTCTTCGCTAGACCAAACGCCCGAGGAAGCCCAAGTAGACAGAACGCTTTGGTTAACCACAGATGTCGCCCGACAATTGATAAATATCCTAGAGGCGGGCATCGCAAAAATTGAATCAACGGAATACCAGGATCTTGACCGTAAGAAACACTGATTCATTAAGCCAAACGTCCTAAGCGCCGGTGCTCATTCCCGGCGCTTTTTCTTTATCTGCCGCCGACAACGGGTGCATTGGCGCGCCCAACCTTTTATCATGCTGGGTTCAGCAAAGCGCAACAGTGAGGATAGGTTACGTGGAATATGATTTAATCGTCGTCGGCAGCGGTTCCGTTGGCGCCGCCGCCGGCTACTACGCCACGCAGGCAGGATTGAAAGTGCTGATGGTCGACAGCGAAATCCCCCCGCACAGCAACGGCAGCCACCACGGCGATACGCGTATTATTCGCCATGCCTACGGCGAAGGTGAAAAATATGTCCCGTTATTGCTGCGCGCACAGGCGCTGTGGAATGGTCTGACGCGGGACAGCGGCGAGCAGCTGTTTCACGCCTGCGGCGTCCTTAACCTGGGGCCCAAAGACGCCGAATTTATCGCCAACGCCCGACAAAGCGCACGTACTTTCCGCCTGAATACTCAGTTGCTGAGCGCCGATGAGGTACAACAGCGCTGGCCGGAGTTCAGCGCACCGGCGCACTATGTCGGCGTCTTCGAACCGGATGCCGGCTTTCTCCGCTCCGAGCAGGCCATTAGACAATATATTCGCCTGGCAAAAGAGGCCGGTTGCAGTCAGCTGTTTAACTGCCCGGTAACAGCGGTTAACACCATTGACGGCGGCGTTGAAGTCACTACGGCAGAAGGTAGCTATCAGGCGAAAAAGGTTCTGATCGCCGCCGGTACCTGGGTCAAAGCGCTGTTGCCGCAGCTGCCTATCACGCCGCTGCGTAAAGTATTTTCCTGGCATCAGGCCGACGGACGCTACAGCGAACCCAACCGGTTCCCGGCCTTTACCGTTGAAGCACAGGACGGTTGCCACTATTACGGTTTCCCCGCTGATAACGACGGTCTGAAGGTCGGCAAGCACAATGGCGGCCAGCCGATTGAGACACCGCAACAGCGCAAGGCGTTCGGCAGCATCGCCAGCGACGGCAGCGAAGTGTTTAATTTCCTGCGCCAGCATCTGCCCGGCGTCGGCGTGTGTCTGCACGGCAAAGTCTGTACCTATGACATGAGCCCGGATGAAGACTTTATTATCGATACCGTGCCCGGCAGTAAAAATATGATGGTAATCACCGGGCTCAGCGGCCACGGCTTTAAATTCGCCAGCGTGCTGGGTGAAATCGCCGCGCTGTTCGCGCAGGATAAAACCATCCCATTCGATCTGACGCCGTTCTCGCTGCAGCGTTTTAACTAAAGACGCCAACACAGTCGCAGCCTTTGTCCGCATCGGCTGCGGCCTTTCCCTCTCATCCTCGCCCCTTTAAATCTATCCACGGAAAAAGCTCACGCAACAATCCGGATTTCCGAATTGATTGCCGCTGACGTCCCCCCTATTTTAACCTTGTAGTACCCGGTATTATTTGCCCGATCACAAGGATGTCAGCATGAAACTACTCGTCGTGGACGAATGCGGTTATACCCGTCTCGGTATTGCCAGCTATCTGGCCGACAATGCCGCCAATACCGTTACCTGCTGTGCTACGCTCAGCGCTGCGGTACAATGCCTCCCCAGCTGTAACCCTACGCATATTCTGCTGAATCTGACCAACTACTGCCGGCCAAATCAAGACGACCCATGGTTACAAACATTAATCGACGGCAGTGCCGGGGCCGTGCTGTTTATTTACCTCGACACTCCCTATCCTTACAGCGATCGGCCGATGCGCATTGCCGATAATGCGTTTCTGTTCAATAAGGGGGCACTGCCCAAAGCACTGCGCATCCTGCGCGATACGCCGAATGCGTTAATGGAAAGCAGTCTGCACTCGCTGTTCAGTCCGCAGGAGTTGACGGTAATGAAGTACTGGATGGCCGAGGTACCAAACTATCGGATCGCCCGTAAACTGCAGATCAGCGCACATACCGTTTATGTGCATAAACGCCATATCACAGAGAAGATTAACGCCCGTAACCGGCTTGAGTTTTATTCGCTGTACAACATACTGCGTTTTTTTTATCCCCCTGATGCGGCCGGCCTGCGCACCATGGTGCGGATGGCGGGCTGAGACGCTCCCAGCCGCGCCAAAGGCGCTAACACCGCACTTATTCTGCCTGGCGATCCGGAGCGTGCTCATCCCGGCCATCGCCCAGGATTACCGCTATTTTCCGGCCGTTTTCACTGGCTTCCAGTGCAATGCGCGCAATGATGGTGAGCGGCACCGACAGCAGCATCCCCACCGGTCCCAGTAGCCATCCCCAAAAAATCAGAGAGAGAAAGACCACCAGCGTCGACAGACCAAGACCGCGCCCCATCACCCGCGGCTCGAGGATGTTGCCAATCACCAGGTTGATCAGCACAAAACCGCCGGCCACCACCAATGCATCGCCAAAACCGTTAAATAACAGCGCGGTAATCAACGGAGGCACGGCGGCGATCACCGAGCCGATATTGGGAATAAAGTTGAGCAGGAAGGCCAGCAACCCCCAGATAAACGCAAAGCGCACCCCGATAATCGCCAAAAAGACCCAGACAATAATACCGGTCGCCAGGCTAATCGCCGTTTTAATCACCAGATAGTGCGTCACCCCCTGCACCGCCCGCTGCAGGTTGGCGATGCCCTGAGTGGGCCTGCTCAATACCTGCCGCAGCTTCGCCGGCAGCAGCTGCACTTCAAACAGCATAAATACCACCGTCATCAGCAGCAGGAAAATGTTGGTCATGGCGCCGGAAAGGTGACTCAGCATGCGCGTCACCAGATTCATCGTGGCGCTGGGATCGATATAATGCACGATCGCCTCCGCCGAAATCACGATGTTGAAACGGTCCGCATAGCGCTGCAATTCATGCATTTTCTCCGCCATCATGCCACGATACTGCGGCAGCGAACGGGCAAACTCATTCAGCGACGCCCCCATCATGCCGATGAACATCACCAGGACTATCACCACCAGCGTCACCAACAGCATCACGCCCAAAATACGCGGCACCCGCCATCGCTCCATGCGGGTAACCAGCGGGTTTAGCACGATGGTTAAAAAGATCGCCAGCAAAAACGGCACCACAATTTCCGAAGAGGTTTTAATCCCGGCAAGGATCACCACGATCATCGCCAGCATAATCGCCAGACGTAACGGGCGATCGATGAATAAATTCCGGCTCAAGATAACATCCTTTCTTTTCCCGATAATGCGCAGACACGGCGCAAGCCATTGAAGGATTGATTTTAACAAACTCTGCATCAGGCGGCGGGGTAATCATCAGTATTTATAATATCATCCGCACAGAAAATCAGCGGGCGCAGGACAGCGGTGGCAACGTATCTCCGGCCGAAAAAGCGCGTTGCCGAATGCCCCTGCAGAATTTACGCAACATGACAAAAACTGACAATAAAATAGAAAATCGTTTTATTTCAATTCACAAACGAGAATTCACCGTCTCTTTTTCCTTATCGGTTCAACGATTCCTTTGATTAATTTATCCGATCTTGTGCAAATCCACTGACTAATATTATTAAGTCGTAACATAGTTAAATTTATTATTGATTTTATGTTTTTTCATGTTAAATATTGCAGCCGGCAATAAGGAATTAAGGAAGTCCGATGCTTTGGAAAAATACCCCCGACCGTTTCGGTCATCTGTTTATTTTGATCCACTGGCTGGTTGCTCTTGTGGTGTACGGCATGTTTGCGCTTGGCCTATGGATGGTCACGCTGGGCTATTACGACGTGTGGTATCACCAGGCGCCGGAGATCCATAAAAGTATCGGCGTATTGCTGTTTATCGTGATGGTGGTGCGCGTTGTCTGGCGTCTGATTTCTCCACCGCCAAAACCGCTGGCCAGCTATTCCCGCATTACTCGCGTCGGTGCCGTACTGGCGCATCTGGCGCTGTACGTCATTCTGTTCGCTATTCTTATCAGCGGCTATCTGATATCCACCGCCGACGGCCAGGCGATCAGCGTGTTCGGCTGGTTCGATGTTCCCGCCAGTATCAGCGGCATGGGTGCACAGGCCGATACCGCCGGTACGATTCACCTTTATCTGGCCTGGACCGTTGTCGTACTGTCGGTACTGCACGCTCTGGCCGCGCTTAAGCATCACTTTGTGGATCGTGATGTCACTTTGAAACGGATGCTGGGTCGCAGCGCCGATTAACCTCTTGGAATAATGGAGATAACCATGTTGAAAAAGACCGTATTAGGCCTGACCGCAGGCGCACTGTTACTGAGCGCCGGTTCCGCGCTGGCCGCCGACTACAAAATCGACAAGCAGGGGCAGCACGCCTTCGTTCAATTCCGCATCCAGCATCTCGGCTACAGCTGGCTGTACGGCACCTTCAAAGATTTTGACGGCGCCTTCACTTTCGATGAGAAAGACCCTTCCAAGGATAAAGTCAGCGTCACCATCAACACCGCCAGCGTAGACACCAACCATGCGGAACGTGATAAGCACCTGCGCAGCGCCGAATTCCTCAACGTGGAAAAAAACAAGCAGGCGAAGTTTGAATCCACCGAAGTGAAAAAAGACGGCGAAGGCTACGCCGTAGTCGGCAATCTGACCCTTAACGGCGTCACCAAGCCGGTTACTCTGGACGCCAAGCTGATTGGCCAGGGCAACGACCCATGGGGCGGCTACCGCGCCGGCTTTGAAGCCAACGGTAAAATCAAGCTGAAAGACTTCGGCATTACCACCGATCTCGGCCCGGCCTCACAAGAGGTTGAACTGACCATCTCCGTCGAAGGCGTTCGCGAAAAGTAATAAAAAACAAGGGCGCGGTATAACCGCGCCCTTCTGTTATCCCCATCCGGCCAGGATTATTCGTCTTCCGGCGCCGGAATATGCATGGTGGTCTGCAACAGCCCTTTCGATTTGTTGAAGATCTTCACGCCGTTCTCCCGCCCGGCGCGCCGCGCGCGCTGCTCTTCGCGGGGCAGTTTCAACTCTTCACGACAGATCTCGCTGCAGCAGCCCTCAAACTTGGCGGCACAGCTCGGGCACTGGATAAACAGCAGATGGCAGCCGTCATTTTTACAGTTGGTGTGGCTGTCGCACGGCGCGCCGCACTGATGGCAGTGAGCGATAACATCATCCGAAATTCGCTCACCCATACGCTCGTCGAACACGAAGTTCTTGCCGATAAACTTCAGCGGTAACCCCTGCTCTTTTGCACGACGGGTGTACTCAATGATGCCGCCTTCCACGTGATAAATATTTTTAAAGCCTTTATGCAGCATATAGGCGCTGGCTTTTTCACAGCGGATGCCGCCGGTGCAGTACATGACAATATTTTTGTCTTTCTGCTCCTGCAGCATTTCCACCGCCATCGGCAGCTGATCGCGGAAGGTGTCGGAAGGCACTTCGATAGCATTTTCAAAATGCCCCACTTCGTACTCATAGTGGTTGCGCATATCGACAAACAGCGTATTCGGATCGTCAATCATCGCATTGACCTGATCGGCCTTCAGGTACTCACCCACGTTAGAGGGATCGAAGCTGCCGTCGTCGATACCGTCGGCAACAATGCGCTCACGCACTTTAAGGCGCAGTACCCAGAAGGATTTACCGTCATCTTCCAGCGCGATGTTCAAACGCACCTGATCCAGCGCCGGATGTGCAGCAAACAGCGCCGTTTTAAACGCCTCAAAATTATTCTGCGGCACGCTGATCTGTGCGTTGATGCCCTCTTTCGCTACATAAATGCGGCCAAACACCTTCAGTTTTTCAAACTGAATGTACAGGCTGTCGCGAAAGGCTTTGGGATCATCGATGGTAAAATACTTATAAAAAGAAACCGTGGTGCGCGGCTCGGTTTCAGCCAGCATGCGCGCCTTCAGTTCCTCATTGGAGATTCGGTTATGTAACACTGGCATGGTGTACGTTCCTGTTCTTTCTGAGGTGAGTTATTGCCGCGCCCCCCTTCCGGGGCCGCGCGCGGCGCACATCATACCTGAAAATATCCGGCAGCACATCATGAACTGCCCGGCCATCTTTGCGGCTGCTAAACTTGATGCAGTTCACAAATCCACATGCGGATAGTGTGAGCACGCTATTCAATGCGACCTGAAAAGAGGATATCAATGAGCCAGTTATTCAAACCGATTTCCCTTGGGAAACTCAGCCTGCCGAACCGCATCATTATCGCGCCGATGTGCCAGTATTCTGCTGAACAGGGCGCGGCGACGCCGTGGCATACCATGCACCTCGGCAGCCTGGCCATGTCCGGCGCCGGCCTGCTGATTGTCGAAGCAACGGCGGTATCGCCGGAAGGGCGCATTTCGCCGCAGGACCTGGGGTTGTGGGACGACGCCACTGAACAGGCATTGGCCGAGGTCGTCAATGCGGTCAAACAGCACGCCACTATGCCGCTGGGCATTCAGTTAGGCCACGCCGGACGTAAAGCATCCACCGCAGTGCCCTGGGAAGGCGGCGGCCAGATAGGCCAGGCAAACGGCGGCTGGCAAACCATCGCTCCCTCCGCAACGCCGTTCCATCCCGATGACGAAGCACCGGAGGCGATGAGCCTGTCGCAAATCGCCCAGTTGAAGCAACAGTTCGTCGACGCGGCCAAACGCGCCGATCGCCTGGGCTTTGAGCTGATTGAGCTGCATGGCGCCCACGGTTATCTGCTGCATCAGTTCCTGTCGCCGCTGGCCAACCAGCGCGATGACCAGTATGGCGGCTCACTGCCCAACCGTATGCGGCTGCTGCTGGAGATTTTTAGCGAGGTACGTGCGGTATTCCCGGCGCACAAAGCCGTCGGCGTACGCATCTCCGCCAGTGACTGGGTACAGGACGGCTGGGATGAGCAACAGTCGGTAGCGCTGACCAAGGCGCTGAAAGAGCTGGGCTGCGACTATATTCACGTCTCCAGCGGCGGCCTGTCACCGCAGCAGCAAATTCCCGTCGGCCCGAATTATCAGGTGCCCTTCGCCGAGACCATCAAGCGCGAGGGTGGCCTGCCGACCATCGCCGTTGGTTTAATCACCGAACCGGAGCAGGCCGAGGCGATCGTCGCCACCGGCCAGGCCGATATGGTGGCGCTGGCGCGCGGCATTCTGTACAACCCGCGCTGGCCGTGGCACGCTGCGGCCAAGCTGGGTGCAAAAGCCAGCGCGCCGCCGCAGTACTGGCGTTCAGAGCCTCACGTGCTGAAAGGGCTGTTCAGCAACGGCTAAGCGCGCTCCCCTGAGGCAACATCATTCGGCCGTTAGTCAGGCTAATGGCCGAATTCTCCCCCCTCCGCTATCGCCAAACGCGGGAAAATACGCCACAGAGCGCACCATAACCTAATTCAGGATTTTCCTGTCACGCCAGAAAATGCCACAATAACTGCCATTACCGGCAGAAAATGATACGCGTGCACAGAGTCCATTCGGGCAACGGACCATGCTAATTCGCTGTTATGACACCAATAATTACCAAAAAGCTGAGAATACATGACACAACTTCCTTCGTTTAATCGTTCCCTGCTGCATCCGCGTTATTGGCTAACCTGGTTTGGCATTGGCCTGTTATACCTGCTGGTACTGCTGCCTTATCCCGTCATCTACCGCCTCGGCACCTCGCTGGGCCGTTTCTCCATGCGTTTTCTGAAGCGCCGCGTGGTCATCGCGCAACGGAATCTGACGCTGTGTTTCCCGGATATGCCGCAGGCGGAGCGTGATGCGCTGGTAGTGAAGAATTTTGAGTCGGTCGGCATGGGCCTGTTTGAAACCGGCATGGCCTGGTTCTGGCCGGACTGGCGCATCAAACGCTGGTGCCGCCCTGAAGGGCTGGAACATATCCAGCAGGCACGCGACAACCAACAGGGCGTTTTGCTGATCGGCCTGCATTTTTTAACGCTGGAATTGGGCGCCCGTATTTTCGGTATCTATAACCCCGGCATCGGCGTTTATCGCCCGCATGACAATAAGTTGTTGGACTGGCTGCAAACCTGGGGACGGATGCGCTCCAACAAATCGATGCTGGACCGCAAAGATATTAAAGGCATGATCCGCGCGCTCAAACAGGGCGATATCATCTGGTATGCGCCGGACCACGACTACGGCCCGCGCAGCAGCGTCTTCGCTCCGCTGTTTGCCGTAGACAACGCCGCCACCACCACCGGCAGCTATATGCTGGCGCGGATGGGCAAACCGGCGATTATCCCCTTCGCTCCACGTCGTCTGCCGGATGGCCAGGGTTATGAGTTACTGATTCAGCCAGCGGTGGAAGATTTCCCACTGGACAGCGAACTGAGCGCCGCCACCCGGATGAACCAGGTGGTGGAACACGGCATTCTGCTGGCGCCGGACCAATATATGTGGCTGCACCGCCGTTTTAAAACCCGCCCGGAAGGTGAACCCTCGCTGTATTAAACATGACCCGCCTGACGGCGGGTTTTTTTATGCCTGATGGCTTGAGCCGCGGGCGAAACAGTGTGAAGGTAAAGGTTTCGAACCTACGCTAACCGTGGAGCGCATCATGTATATTGTCAGTCTGACCTACCATCGCCCGATTGAAGAAGTCGACAGCCATCTTGAAGGGCATATCGCCTGGTTGAAAAAATATTTCGCCCAAGGTGATTTTATTGCCGCAGGGCGTAAAAACCCGCGCAACGGCGGCGTAATCCTCGCCAAACAGATGGCACGTTCACAGCTGGACGCCATTCTGGCGCAGGATCCGTTTACCGCGGTGGCGAACTACGAGGTGACCGAACTGGCGGTAACCGCCGCCGGCGAAGATTTCAGCAACCTGCTCAACCTGTAATTCTCCCTCCCGCGCCGCTCAGCGCGGGATCGCACCCTGTTTTATTTTTGAAACTTTATTTTATTTTTCCGCCTCTCCGTCCCGAACACATTTGAAGTCCGCGCATCGAAGGCGCATACTGAGCAGGCTAACTTTTTTGCCTTGGCCGCAGCGCCATCGCCTGCCTCTTCTTCTGCTGTTACGGTAACCCATGGCCCCGGTATCAGAACCTATTAACTGGAAACGCAACCTCTTCGTCGCCTGGCTCGGCTGCTTTCTTACCGGCGCCGCCTTCAGCCTGGTCATGCCCTTTTTACCACTCTACGTCGAATTGCTTGGCGTCTCCGGGCATGAGGCGCTGAACCTGT
Organism: Serratia sp. JUb9; assembly: GCF_014298095.1. NCBI lineage: Bacteria > Pseudomonadati > Pseudomonadota > Gammaproteobacteria > Enterobacterales > Yersiniaceae > Serratia > Serratia sp. JUb9. The sequence continues at coordinate 3,076,867 of NZ_CP060416.1, forward strand.
GGTCCGGGCTGGTGTTCAGCATTACCTTCCTGTTTTCCGCCGTCGCCTCGCCTTTCTGGGGCGGACTGGCCGACCGGCGTGGGCGCAAACTGATGTTGCTGCGCTCCGCGCTGGGCATGGCCATCGTGATGGCGCTGATGGGTATGGCGCAAAACATCTGGCAGTTTCTGGCGCTGCGCGCGGTGCTCGGCCTGCTCGGCGGCTTTATTCCCAATGCCAACGCGCTGATCGCCACCCAGGTGCCGCGCAACCGCAGCGGCTGGGCGCTGGGCACCCTCTCAACCGGCGGCGTCAGCGGTGCATTGATCGGTCCGTTGATCGGCGGCCTGTTAGCAGACCAGTACGGCCTGCGCCCGGTGTTCTATATCACCGCCGCCGTCCTGTTTATCTGCTTTATGCTGACGCTGTTTTTCGTCAGGGAACAGTTCACCCCGGTACAACGGAAAGATATGCTGCACGCCCGTCAGGTGTTTGCCTCGCTGAAAAACCCCAGATTGATTTTGGCGCTGTTCGTGACCACCATGATTATTCAGATCGCCACCGGCTCTATTGCACCGATCCTGACGCTGTACGTGCGCGATTTGGCCGGCGATATCCATAACCTGGCGTTCGTCAGCGGGCTGATCGCCTCCGTGCCCGGCGTTGCCGCGTTAATCAGCGCGCCGCGTCTGGGGAGGCTGGGCGATCGCATCGGGCCGGAACGTATTCTCGTCTGTATGCTGCTGTTCTCCGTATTGCTGCTGATCCCTATGGCTTTTGTGCAGACGCCATGGCAGCTGGCGGTGCTGCGTTTCCTGCTGGGTGCCGCCGACGGCGCCCTGCTGCCTGCGGTACAGACGCTATTAATCTACAACAGCAGCAATCAGGTGGCCGGGCGCATCTTCAGCTATAACCAATCCTTCCGTGACGTCGGCAACGTCACCGGCCCGCTGCTCGGCGCGGCGGTTTCCGCCAGCTACGGTTTTCGGGCGGTATTCGGCGTGACGGCGCTGGTGGTGATGTTCAACGCGCTCTATTCGTGGCGCTGTCTGCAGCGTCGTCCCAAACGCCCGCAGGAAAAACAGCTGCAAGAGGAGCCATAATCCGCAGCCCGCACTATTTTTTATCATTAGCGGCCATTTTCAGCACTTTCATTATTCATGGCGTTTCGTCGCCGCTGATCGCCAGCCGCGATAAAGAAACCACCTATCCAATTGTTTATAAAAACAATTAAAAAAACTGCTCAATAAACGCCCTGTCAATCACATTTACCGCTTTGCCAACATAAAAACTAAAAAAGTAGATGTTTGTCGACTTTTCATCTAATAAATGGGATACAGGTACTAGACAAAACCAACAGTCGATTATCAAATGGCTGAATAATATCACGCAGAGTGCCTGCACTCTGCTAAGTGAAGAAAGGGTCGCGACGCTTTCCACGGCATACGGGCGTTGCGGCCGCGGTTTTGTCCGGTAACCCGCTTTTGCGGAATTATCACGCTTAACAACATATACATACCACACTATAAGCCGGTGCAATCGGCAGACTTTATTGGGAATACGTTATGCAATCCTCTAGCAACCAACAAGAAAGCCGGACCTTTTTCGGCCATCCATACCCGCTCGGTTCACTGTTCTTCACCGAAATGTGGGAACGCTTTTCGTTTTACGGCATTCGCCCGCTGCTGATTCTGTTTATGGCCGCCACGGTTTATGAAGGCGGAATGGGACTGGCGCGCGAAAACGCGTCGGCTATCGTCGGTATCTTCGCTGGTAGTATGTACCTGGCCGCACTGCCCGGCGGCTGGCTGGCCGATCACTGGCTGGGGCAGCGCAAAGCCGTCTGGTACGGTTCGATTCTGATCGCTCTCGGCCACCTGTCGATAGCCCTGTCCGCTATTATGGGCAACCCGCTGTTCTTTATCGGCCTGATGCTGATCGTGCTGGGCTCCGGGCTGTTCAAAACCTGTATCTCGGTGATGGTCGGTACGCTATATAAGAAAGGCGACGCCCGCCGCGACGGAGGGTTCTCGCTGTTTTATATGGGCATCAATATGGGCTCATTTATCGCGCCGCTGATTTCCGGCTGGCTGATCAAATCGCACGGCTGGCACTGGGGCTTTGGCATCGGCGGTATCGGTATGCTGGTGGCGCTGGTGATTTTCCGCATCTTCGCCGTGCCGGCAATGAAACGCTACGACAAAGAAGTGGGGCTGGATTCTACCTGGAACAGTCCTGTCGTGAAGAAAAACGGCGTGGGCGCCTGGCTGGGAGCCATCGCGCTGGTTATCGTGGCGCTGACCATGCTGGTCGCCAACGGCACGATCGTGATTAACCCGGTGGCCGTCGCCAGCATGCTGGTTTACGTCATCGCCGCTTCGGTGACGCTCTATTTTATTTACCTGTTTGCCTTCGCCGGTTTGAACCGCAAAGAACGCGCCCGCCTGTTGGTGTGCTTTATCCTGCTGGTTTCGGCCGCCTTCTTCTGGTCCGCCTTTGAGCAGAAGCCGACCTCGTTCAACCTGTTCGCCAATGACTACACCAACCGCATGATCGGTGATTTCGAAATCCCGGCGGTCTGGTTCCAGTCCATCAATGCGCTGTTTATTATCCTGCTGGCGCCGGTATTCAGCTGGCTATGGCCGGCGCTGGCGCGTAAGCAAGTCCAACTGAGCAGCATCACGAAATTTGTGATTGGCATTCTGTTCGCCGCCGCCGGTTTCGGGCTGATGATGATGGCCGCCCAGCACGTTCTGAGCAACGACGGCGCCGGCGTATCTCCTATGTGGCTGGTGGGCAGTATTCTGATGCTGACGCTGGGAGAACTGTGCCTGAGCCCTATCGGGCTGGCGACCATGACGCTGCTGGCGCCGGAGAGAATGCGCGGGCAGATGATGGGCCTGTGGTTCTGCGCCAGCGCGCTCGGCAACCTGGCGGCCGGCCTGATCGGCGGCCATGTGAAAGCGGACCAGCTGGACTCACTGCCGGAGCTGTTTGCCCGCTGTTCCATCGCGCTGCTGATTTGCGCCGCCGTGCTGACTCTGCTGATTGTGCCGATTCGCCGCATGCTGGCCAATACCAAAACCAGCAGCGAGCAGCAACCGGCCACCAGCGTCTGATCGCTCTGAGTTTTCGCACCGGCCGGCGCATTACGCGCCGGCTTTTTTATGCCTGCCACGTCTGCCGTTGCAGTACGACACGATAACCATCCAGATCGGCGAAAGTCTGACCGTTAATATCCCAGTACGGGTTATAGGCGCTAACCCGGTTAAAGCCCGCCGCCAGCATTTGCCGGCACTGCGCCTGCCATTCGGAGGCATCTGGCAGGTAGAACACCAATAAATTGTCCTTGCTTGGCGCATGCCCCGCCGATTCCCCGCGATGATGGGTAAACTCGAGGTGATAGGCATGGTGCGGATGCCCCAGCATCACACCGTCAAAACCCTGATGATCGTAAAACTCCCCTAACCGGCTAAATCCCAGGCCATCGCAATACATGGCCGCAATAGGCTGCAGCCGATCGGTGGGCCGTGCTATACGCAGAACGGTATTTTTAGGCAGCATGGTTTCTCCTCAGTAAATACTCCGTCACCGGCCTGATGGTATTAACAAAAAACCGCAAGTGAGTGATTATTGTCGCCAGACTACTATGCTCAGGTAAACAATAGCTGTCCGGGAAGGCGTTTATCTGGAAAACCTCACCTTTCATCCGTTAAATGACGCTAACGTTCAAAAAAAAACAAATTAACTTTAATAGCCATTTTAATCAAAGCATTACATAAAATGCCTTGATTCCAGCTCAGCCATCTCTATTAAGTACGAATGAGCGCAGCTCATTTTTTCCTTATTCCCTCTCTCATTACACCCTTACCCAATATAACGTCGCCAGCGGTAACATAAAAAATAATGCATAAAAAATTTGCATCCTGCGCGACGGCGACAACAATTAATTTTGACGCCTGTCATCCAGCTTCAGCCCTTGAAGCTCGCCAACCCAACACACTGTGACCGGAGACGATTATGGACCTGTATGACACGCTGGAAGAAGCGATTGAAGCAGCGCGCGAAGCCTTTATTGAGTCCACCGACGGGGAAGATGACGAACCGCCGGCGGCGCAACAGTTCAATTTGCAAAAATACGTGATGCTGGATGGTGATATCATGTGGCAGGCGGAGTTTTTTGCCGAAGAAGGCGCGTCGACGGAGTGCCTGCCGCTGCGCAGCGGCGCCGCCGCCCAGGCCATTTTTGCCGGCGACTATGACGACATAGAGATCCGCGAAGAGTGGCTGGACGAAAACACCCTTTATGAATGGGACGACGACGATTTCCAACTGGAACCGCCGTTAGATACCGAAGAGGGGAAAACCGCGGCCGACGAATGGGATGATGACCGCTAACGCGTCCATAAGCACTCAGCGGCTGCGACAGAATTGAAGGAGCGACAATGATCATCAGACCGGCCCAGCCCGCCGATTACCCCGCCATTCTCGCGCTGCAGGCGCAAAACGTGCCGGAGCATCTCAGCGCTGAACGGCGGCGACAAGGATTTATCGTTTCGAAAATGGATGAAGCCCAGCTTGCGCACATCAATACGGAGCTAGGCATTCTGGTGGCGGACGCGGAAGGACAACTGGCCGGCTTTGTCTGCCTGACGCAGGCGCATATGCAGCCTCGCCCTGAGGTCGTCGACGCCATGCTGGCCGCACTGGACGCACAGCACTTTGACAACCGGCCGATTCAGCAGCAGCGCTATTTTCTCTACGGCCCGGTTTGCCTGGACCAACGCTGGCGCGGCAAAGGGGTGCTGAAACAACTGTTTGCGGCGGTAAAAAACCATACGCGGGCGTCGTTCGATCTGGGTATTTTATTTATTGACGACGCTAACCCGCATTCGCTCGCCGCCCATCAGCAAGGTCTGGGTATGACGGTGGTAACGACATTTACCTGCCGGGGCAAGCGCTATTCCCTGCTGGCATTCGCCACCCGCTAGGCAGGCTACTCATAAGGCCCGTGCTGCGCGTCAAACGGCAGCATAAAGGTATCCACCACCATCGACAGCGGCACATCAATCACCGTCAGATAGCGCCAGGGCGTGTCACGCAGGTCCCACTGTACGCCCGGGTAATATTGATGGCCATGGCCGGCACCGGGCACCGTACGGCTGATAATACTGCCGCAGCCGGACAGCGTCATGACGCCCAGCGTTAATAACGCCACCCGCAGCAAGAAACCTGTTTTCACTCTCTTAACCTATCCGTCGCCTGATAATACCGGCGCGCAGTGTAACATGATGACCGGCACACAGAATGTCAGCATTATGTAAGCGCCATAAAAAAAGGACGCGTAACAACGCGTCCTTTCGTTAGGCATCCAAACCGGCGCTTAGCGCTGCCCGGCCGGATGAGCCTGCGCATTATGCGGTAACTGCTGATAATACGTCCGCCAGCCCTCACCTTCCGGCTGCTGCCAAACGCGCTGATGCAGGCGGGAGAGTGCCACCGGATCGCTGAGCAATTCCAGACGCTTCAGTTTTTCCAGTTTTTCCGGACCAACCTGCATCGCCTCATTGACCCGCTCCTCACGAGCACGCTCAATCGCCGCGCGCAGATGGTGACGCGCCGTCGCCATCGCTGTTGCCAACGCATTGAAGGACGGGTTCACCACCGCGTGCATAAAGCCGTCACGCAGCGCACGAGCGCGGTTCTGCTGCAGATACTCCTCGGTCGCCACCAGCACTTTCGGCGGCGAGTACTCTTCCGGGATCAGGAACAGCTTGCCACGCTTGCTCTTCAGGCCGAGCGTCGCGCGGCTGGAGAGCACCGACACGAACGGCGACAGAATCAGCGAGAATACGATCGGCGCCAGCCACCACAGGAAGCGCAGATCCAGCCACGCCATGCCGCCGGCCCAGACCAGACCCAACAGCATTTGCGAACCGTGACGTTTGAACGCTTCGCCCCACGGCGTATCGTCATCGTCACGCTGCGGCGAATTCCACACCACTTCCCAGCCGAGGAAGGCGCTGACCACAAACACGGTATGGAACAGCATGCGCACCGGCGCCAGCAGCACCGAGAACAGCATTTCCATCAGCATCGAGATCAGCAGGCGGAATGCACCGCCGTATTCTTTCGCGCCCTTCGCCCAGATCAAAACGACGCTGAGCAGCTTCGGCAGGAACAACAGCACCAGCGTGGTGGAGAACAGCGCTATCGCCAGCTCCGGACGCCACTGCGGCCATACCGGGAACAGCTGTCTCGGCTGCAGGAAGTACTGCGGCTCCATCAGCGTATGCACCACCTGCAGCGCCGTCGACAGGGCCAGGAACATAAACCACAGCGGCGCAGACAGGTAAGACATCACGCCGGTCAGGAACACCGCGCGGTGCACCGGGTGCATGCCTTTCACCAGGAACAGGCGGAAGTTCATCAGGTTGCCGTGACACCAGCGGCGGTCGCGCTTCAGTTCATCCAGCAGGTTAGGCGGCAGCTCTTCATAACTGCCCGGCAGATCGTAGGCGATCCAAACCCCCCAGCCGGCACGGCGCATCAGCGCGGCTTCGACAAAGTCATGGGACAGAATCGACCCGGCGAACGAACCTTCACCCGGCAGCGGTGCCAGCGCACAGTGCTCGATAAACGGCTTGACGCGGATGATCGCATTGTGGCCCCAGTAGTGGGACTCACCCAACTGCCAGAAGTGCAGACCGGCGGTAAACAGCGGCCCGTAGACACGCGTCGCAAACTGCTGAACGCGCGCATACAGCGTATCCATACCGGAGGCTTTCGGCGCAGACTGAATGATGCCGGCGTTCGGGTTGGCTTCCATCAGACGCACCAGCCCGGTGAGGCACTCGCCGCTCATCACGCTGTCCGCGTCCAGAATCACCATGTAGCTGTAATCACCACCCCAGCGACGGCAGAAATCATCGATGTTGCCGCTTTTACGCTTCACACGACGACGACGACGACGATAGAAAATACGCCCGTGGCCGTCAACATCGCGACACAGTTCCATCCAGGCTTTCTGTTCCGCAACGCAGATATCGGGATCGTAACTGTCGCTCAGCACGTAAATATCGAAATGATCCAGCTGCCCGGTCGCCTTGACCGACTCGTAAGTCGCACGCAGACCGGCGAAAACGCGTTCAACGTCTTCATTACAGATCGGCATAATCAGCGCGGTGCGGTGTTCCGGGTTAATCGGCTCATCGCCCTTGATGGTGGAGGAGATGCTGTATTTATCCTTGCCGATCAGCAGCTGCAGGAAGCCCATCAGCGCCGTCCAAAAGCCCGCCGATACCCAACAGAACAGAATGGCGAACAAAATCAGGATGCCGGTTTGCAGTACGTAAGGCAGCAGTTGCAACACCGACTGCATCAGATCCTGGTCGAGCATGGCGATCGGGTCGATCAGCGCCCAGCCCTGATACGGCAGAATGGTTTTCATATACCAGGTGGCAATACCGGTTTGCACCAACATCAGCACCAGTAATACATAGCGGCGCATGGAGCCCGCTATACGCCAGCGGTTTTCCGCGTCGGCCTCTTCTTTGCTGGCGTGACGATTGTGCGGCGATCGGCCCAGCAAAGAGTCCCAAAAGCGCGCCACCGGGTTGGTGCGCCAGGCTTCCGGAAACATGCTGGTGCGTTTGATCGGCGGCGTCGCTTTCAGAATGGCGCGCCCTTCCGCATCGGTATCAAAGTTTTCGTCGTCAACCGCATCCGGCCAGGCGTTTTCAATGCGGCTTTTAACCGAAGCCAGCGCGATATCGTCTTCCGGCAGCGTGGCGACGTTAGCGTCTTCAGCACCCATCTGGCGGTGCAGCGCTTCCAAAGACTGGCCGCCATCGGCGGCCAGTTGCTGATTGAGCTCCTCTGACCGCTCAGCGGTCAGAGGCATTGCCGCAAGATAATCCTGGGCAGTTTGAGTAGACTTATTCATTGGCAGGTAGCTGATAGCTCCAGGTTTCCGACAGGGTCTTATCACCATTAACCAGTGCTGCACGCATTTCTACAGGTTTCTTGTCGTCTTTCACTTTCACACGCAGCGTCAGACGCCAGCCTTTAGTCACTGGGTTATAGCGAACGTTGTTTTCCACCATTTCACCGTTATCACCGACACTCACCTGTGAAGCCACCGGCGTTTTCTCATCCAGGCCTTTCAGGACCGGACCGACGAAGTCCACCAGGAAAGCAACGCTGCCGTCCGGCTCGCGAATCAGGTTGGACTGCTTCACATCGCCGGTGGAGCGCATGGTCTGGCTCACATAGGCAATATCCTGTGAATGCAGTTTGTCCTCATCACGGGTGAAGTGCAGGCGATAGTTCAGCGCCAGCGGCGTTTTGGCATCCGGCAGCACGTCCGGCGTCCAGAAGGCCACGATATTATCGTTGGTTTCATCAGCGGTCGGGATCTCCACCAGCTCAACCTTACCCTTGCCCCAATCACCGCGCGGTTCAATCCAGCCGCTCGGACGCTGATCGTAACGATCGTCCAGATCTTCATAGTCTTTGAAGTCGCGACCGCGTTGCAGCAGACCAAAGCCTTTCGGATGCTCGACGGTATAGGTGCTGACGGACAGGTGCTTCGGATTATTCAGCGGACGCCAGATCCATTCGCCGTTGCCGGCATGGATCGACAGACCGTTGGAATCATGCAGCGCCGGACGGTAGTTCATCATCGGCGATGGCTGGTTCGGCCCGAACAGGAACATGCTGGTTAATGGCGCAATACCCAGCTTGCCCACTTTATCACGCAGGAACACCTTGGACTGTACGTCCACCACGGTGTCGCGGCCCGGATAGACCACAAAACGGTAGGCGCCGGTAGCGCGCGGTGAATCCAGCAGCGTATAAATCACCAGGTGTTTGTCGCCCGCCTTCGGCCGTTCGATCCAGTATTCGCGGAAGCGTGGGAACTCTTCGCCGGAAGGCAGCGCGGTGTCGATCGCCAGACCGCGGGCGGACAGACCATACACCTGATCTTTACCCACCACGCGGAAATAGCTGGCGCCCAGCATGCTCATGATTTCATCGTTCTTATCCGCACGGTTGATCGGATACAGCACTTTGAAACCGGCAAAGCCCAGGTTCTTCACCGACTCGGGATCGTGTTTCACCGAGCCGAAGTTGAAGTAATCCGGGCTATATTTAATCTGTTTGACCGTGGTCGCGGTGACTTCGTTGATTTTCACCGGCGTGTCGAAGTACATGCCCTGATGATAAAACTCAAGCTTGAACGGGGTTTTCAGCTTGTTCCAATACGCTTTATCGTGATTGAACTGGATCTGTTGGTAGTCCGCAAACTTCATGTCGCGGAACTGAGAAGGAAGGTTGCTCTTCGGCGCTTCAAAACGCTTTCCTGCCAACTCCTGCGCCTGCTTGGCGACATCATCAAGCGTAAAGGCCCACGCCTGCGAGCTGAACAGCGTTAACAACACGGTGGCACCTAACCAACGAACGCTCACGGCGCGTGGTTGTCTGGATAAAATATTAACTGGCACATCCCCCCCTATTCGTGTGCTCAAATCATTTAAAATCCATATTAATGGATTATTCAGCTATCCGACAACATGATAAATGATTGGTTCATGTTTATGGCTCAGAGTTTAGGCAGCTGACGAAGCCCAGCGTAGCAAGCCTGCGCGCAAGACGCTATGGAAAATTATGAGGTGATATAGTAGGGTCTGAAATGAGATTTAACCCATGCTTGATTAATAAGCAGGTTAAAGAAGACTCAATAAAAACTATCTGCGGTATCTTATGACTAACGGAAACAACCAGCGCGAGTTTTTCCTGGATTCTATCCGGGCATATTTAATGTTGCTCGGCATCCCTTTTCATCTTTCTCTGATTTACTCCAGCCATACCTGGTCGGTGAATAGCCTCACGCCATCATTTTCATTAACGGTGTTGAACGATGTCATCCACGCTTTCCGTATGCAGGTGTTCTTCATCATCTCCGGCTACTTCTCCTTTATGTTATACCAGCGTTATGAACGTAAACGCTGGCTCAAGGTGCGGCTGGAGCGGGTGGCCATCCCGCTGTTAAGCTCCATCCCCTTAATTACCCTGCCGCAGTTTTTCCTGCTGAAATATGCGACGCATAAACTGGACGGCTGGGACGGGTTTGACCTCTATCAGAAAATTAACGTTGCCGTTTGGGAGTTAGTGTCCCATTTATGGTTTTTATTAACGCTGTCGCTGCTCACCTGCGCCGCTTTTTACCTGTTCCGGAAAATTAAGGCGATAAAAACGCCTATCGCGCCGTTCCCGATAAATAATATGAACAGTTTAGGAAAGATCTCACTGTACTTCTTTATCTACGGGATAGCCTATTCGGCGACGCACCGGATTATTTTAATTACCGCTCCGCAACTACCCGGCAACGGTCTATTCAATTTTGTGGTGATGGAAACGCTGTTCTACCTGCCGTTCTTCCTCCTCGGCGCCTATGCCTTCAAATACGCCTGGTTAAAAGAGATTTTCCTCACCCCTTCACCCAAGGCGGTGCTGGGCGCGCTGTTGCTGTTTATCGCCTATATGCTGAACCAGAAGCTGCTGGCTCATAGCGACCTGATGTTTGAAGTGGAAGTCCTGATCAAGATCGTGCTGGGCATCCTGATGACCAACGTGGTGTTTTCATTCGGCCACCGCCTGTTGAACTATCATTCGCCACGTATCACCTATCTGGTGAACGCTTCCTTATTTATCTATCTGGTGCACCACCCGTTGACGCTGCTGTACGGCGCTTTCGTTACGCCATATATCAGTAATAATATTGTGGGATTCTTGGTGGGCCTGGTATTTGTCTTCGGCCTGGCTTTTATATTGTATGAAGCGCATAAGCGCGTACCGCTGCTGCGTTTCCTGTTTTCCGGCAAGCCTCAAACGCCAAAGTTGCCATTGACAAAAGCATAGCTCTCTGTTTCTGCCTCCCTGGCTCGACAAGTGCATTGAGATTTTTCTTGATTATGCTCGGGAGGTTCAATACCAGTGGTAAAAATAAATTCTCCTGCTACATTGAGCTTTGATCAATTTTCAGTTTATACAATAGCATAGGTCTGAATTTTATGAGAGAAAGCTGGGTGGATTATGCCAAGGGCATCGGTATTATTTTAGTTGTATTCGGGCATGTAAATCGTGGGTTATATAGCGCTGGTATTCATGTCTCAGAGGAATTTTATCAACAGTTGGATAGCATCATCTACAGTTTTCATATGCCGTTGTTCTTTTTCCTATCAGGACTATTTTTCACCTCTTCTCTTGCTCACCGTGGAAAAAGAAAGTTTATTCTTAATAAGATAGATACTATTGTCTATCCCTACATAATATGGTCACTGTTGCAGGGTACCATAGAAGTATTCTTATCCCGCTATACAAACAACCCAGCCAGCTTTTCCGATATTTTTTCGCTGTTCGCACACCCACGAGCGCAATTCTGGTTCCTGTATGCGTTGTTCATGGTGTTCGTCGTTGCCGCATTGCTGTATCACAAACAGCATTTTTCGCTGACATTGCCTATTTTACTACTCATATCTATCGGTTTGTACCTTTATCAAAACGCTATCGGTCATGTGTTTCACGTTGATTACATTACCCGCTTTATGGTCTTTTTCCTTCTGGGTGCGCTGGCGATCCGCTATTCAAGCCTCATAGCCTCACTCACTTTCCCCGTAACCGCCCTGCTGGCCGTATTATTTGTCATAGCGGAGTGGGTGTTTCACTGCTATTTAGATCTTGACTACACCCAAGTCGGAATCCTGTCGTTACTACTGGCCGTCGTCGCAATCGCCTTCATCACCAGTCTTTCAGTACAGTTAAGTCATCTTAACTGCCGTTGGCTGCAGCGGCTCGGCGAACTGAGTATGGTGATCTATCTGATGCATATCCTGGCAGGGAGTGGCTTACGCATTATCCTTAGTAAAGGATTACACATTGATAGCTGGCTGATACAGGCCGTTGCCGGCACGCTGTTTGGTTTGATTGCACCGATCGTCGCCTACTCAATCATTCAACGCCTGAATCTGAATTTCTTGCTGGAACGCCCACGAACACGCTCATCTTCGCGTACAGCACCTCGCCACTAGGCCTCGCAGCGGAGCTCCTCTACGTTCTGCTTGCGTATAAATCGTGCGGCCAAATACATCTAACGGCGTATAATTGAATTTCACAATAAGGCTACGCAGCAACCGCTGCGTAGTAAATGGAAATCCACATCCCTGCCTCACGGTAGCGATTGGGCTCACTGAACCCTAAGGGAAAGCGCCGTCGCCGAGACAGCGTCAGCAGCATCTCCCTTCCGTCACGACAGAGAGGATTTTTCAATGACCGACCCAAACACCACGGCCCAAGACGCCGCACCAGCCAATGCCACATTACTTAAAATCCTGGGCAGGCTGCTCTCCGCACTGGACGCCTCGATAAGCGGTAAGGATCGCAGCATACTGGTGCACGACCTGTCCCACTTCAATCTTGATGGCGTTTCCGAAGCGGAAAGGAAGCTAGCGGCGGAATTAATCAAACGCGCCCTACAATCCCTCGACCATTAATGCAGCTCTAGTCGCAAACCATTAAACCTGATTCAGGTTTAATGGTTTTGCCGCCCGCCGTGCTTTATTAGCAAACCTGGCTTTCCAATCATCTGATATAGCTATATAAAAATCCGAACACCGACAATTTTGGCTGGTTTATCCTATTTCCCCTAAAAAAAAGCAATAATCACTAAACAGCCGCAAATCATCCTTAGCGTTTTACCCTGAAAACAGGCTATCATTAACCTGCCGCACGCAGCCGCGTACCGCCTTACCCCAGCCAAAGGAGAACGTTATTTTGGATGCCAGCACGATCAACAACCTGTTTATCATCGGCGCTGTGTTGGTAGGAGCCAGTATCCTGCTCAGTTCATTCTCTTCACGCCTCGGCATCCCTATTCTGGTTATTTTCCTGGCGATTGGCATGCTGGCCGGCGTTGACGGCCTCGGCGGCATCCCTTTCGACAATTATCCGGTCGCTTATCTGGTCAGTAACCTGGCCCTGGCCGTCATTCTGCTGGATGGCGGCATGCGCACCCGCGTCAGCTCCTTCCGCGTCGCCTTATGGCCCGCCCTATCGCTGGCGACCGTCGGCGTGGTGATTACCGCCGGCCTGACCGGCCTGGCCGCCGCCTGGCTGTTTAATATCGATCTGATTCAGGGGCTGCTGATCGGCGCGATTATCGGCTCAACCGATGCCGCTGCGGTGTTTTCACTGCTCGGCGGGAAAGGTTTGAACGAACGCGTCGGCTCCACGCTGGAGATTGAATCCGGCAGTAACGATCCCATGGCCGTGTTCCTCACCATTACCCTGATCGCCATGATCTCCGCCGGTGAAACCATGATCAGCTGGGACTTCCTGCTGCATCTGCTGCAGCAATTCGGCATGGGTATCGTCTTCGGCCTTGGCGGCGGCTGGCTGCTGCTGGGGCTGATCAATCGCATTAAATTACCGGAAGGGCTATATCCTCTGCTGGCCGTCAGCGGCGGTATCCTGATTTTCGCCCTGACCACCGCGCTCAACGGCAGCGGTATTCTGGCGGTGTACCTGTGCGGTCTGACATTGGGCAACCGCCCTATCCGCAACCGGCACGGTATTGTACAAACCTTCGACGGGCTGGCCTGGCTCAGCCAAATCGGCATGTTCCTGGTGCTGGGGCTGCTGTTGACGCCAAGCAACCTGCTGCCAATCGCCATCCCCGCGCTGCTGCTCTCGCTGTGGATGATTCTGTTCGCACGCCCGGTGTCGGTATTTATCGGCCTGCTGCCGTTTCGCAACTTTACCCTGCGTGAACGCATCTTTATCTCCTGGGTGGGGCTGCGCGGCGCGGTGCCGGTTATTTTAGCGGTATTCCCGATGATGGCCGGCCTGCCCAATGCGCACCTGTTCTTCAACGTGGCCTTTTTCGTCGTGCTGGTCTCGCTGCTGCTGCAGGGCACCACGCTGACGCTGGCGGCGAAAAAAGCCAAAGTGGTGGTTCCGCCGGCGCTGGCGCCAATCTCGCGCGTCGGGTTGGATATACACCCGGAAAACCAGTGGGAGCAGTTCGTTTATCAGCTCTCAGCGGAAAACTGGTGCGTCGGCGCCGCACTGCGCGAGCTGAAAATGCCGCAGGGCACCCGTATCGCCGCCCTGTTCCGTGGTAAAGAGCTGCTGCACCCCAGCGGCAGTACGCGGCTGCGCGAGCAGGATATTCTGTGCGTTATCGGCCATGAACACGATCTGCCGGCGCTGGGCAAACTGTTTAGCCAGGCCCCGGCCGTTACGCTGGACGAACGTTTCTTCGGCGATTTTATTCTGCAGTCGGACGCGCGTTTAAGCGATATCTCCCAGGTTTACGGGCTGAATCTGCAAGATGGTATCGATGAACAGCAAACGCTGGGCCAGTTTGTGATACAGATGATCGGCGGAGAACCGGTAGTCGGCGACCAGGTCGAGTGGGATGGATTGACCTGGACCATTGCAGAAATGGACGGCAATATCGTCAGTAAGATCGGGGTAAAAATCGACGCCGATTAACCTTCCCGCACCGGTGGCGCGCTTCCGCGCCGCCGTTTTCCGCCATCCTCTCCCGACCATCAGCATGCTTAGCCCGTCTGACAACCAAATGGGGAACTTCTGACCGTAAGTAAGTTCTTAATCAACAGTGGTCGGCCTGCCCGACTGCTGCAAAGAACGATAAAACGACGGGATAGGTATCACGTGAATAACGGGAAAAAGTTCGTTTCAGCAATGCTGGTTTTAGCATTAGTATTGGTTGGTTTGAACCTGGGCATTGCCGATTTGGTTCATAAACTTATAGTTGGATAATTTATCGTGGCACAGCACGGGAAAGACAAAGATATTTTAGGTAAGGTGTTGCTCAGCGTTTCAGCGCTCTGCCTCGCCGTGGTTATCGGTTTTCTGGTCTGGGCGTTCATCCTTGACTAAACCGCCGCCAATAAAAAAACCGCCGCGGCGGTTTTTTTATTGGCAATGGCGATTAAATTTTGCAGCCTTCGCAGTCCGCCTCATCCTCAAGGATGTCAGGCACTTCACTGGCCTTCTCCGCCGCTTTTTTTTCTGCTTTCGCGAGTTCGGCGTCAATATCAAAATCAAAAATCTCATCACTCATCGCAACTTCCTCATGCTTCTTTACAGGCTCAAACGCTGAGTATAATCGACCTCGGTGTCGACGCAACCCTTAGTTGACCAGAGCAACCGATGCGGCGGGCGTATGCAGTTTTTTACCGTAGGCCAAATCATAGACGTCATAGAAATCGACCTCGCCCTTGTTGGCTAAAATTTCGCGTACGCGCGCTTTCAAAAGCGGGCTAATCGACGGTTCCGCCAGCAAATCAGCCACCGCATGGGACGGCAGCGCGCGGGTAAAGTACCACTCGCCGTTATAACAAACGCGTAAATCAAGCACGCCGATATCTTCAAAGCGGTAAACGGGCTTGATCTCCATCAGCAACATGGCAAACATAAACAGCACAAAAGCGGTAAAGCCAAGTAGCGCCCCAAGCCCTAAATAGGGCACCGGATACATCACGGCAATCACGGCGAAATAGCCGGCGAACATCGCCAGACACAGATAGCGGTGATTACGGGCAAATTCGCTGTTGAAACGCGGCTTACCGTCACGCCCTTCCCGCTGGTTGATCAGCTCGATCTCTTTCACCAGAATGTTTTTTATCGCGTCCATAATTTACTGCCTTAGCCTGAGAGCAAAATGGCTATCAATCGTTACCCTTCACGCTAACACAAGTACAGTTTCCCCAGGTATAGCAGTTAAGCAATTAAAAACCGGCAACTGTTATAGGTGGAGCTAACGCGGCTGCGAGGCTTTGCCCTGGGCAAACATAAACATCCGCTGCGCAACGTCATCCGCCTGTTTGATCCTGTCCTGTTGCACGGCGTTGCCGCGTTGGATCGCACGTGCATAGGCAATTTCATGGGCGCGATCGATCATGCCGATAACATTATCACGCAACGATTTATCCAGATTACCCAACAGGGTCGTCAGGATCGCCTGGTAAGCATTGGATTCCGCAGTCAGCGCCTTCTCCCGCGCTTCCAGCACGGCGATACGTTGCATCAGTTCCTGCAGTTGAGCGGATTCAGACATATCGACCTCCGGTTATCAGACAGAAAGCCTGCCTTAATAACAGTCTAGCAAAGGATCGATATGCGAAAAGTAACGGTGGACGGTGGACGATGGACGGTGGACGGTGGACGGTGGACGGTGGACGGTGGACGGTGGACGGTGGACGGTGAACGTGGACAGTGGACGGTAGACGGTGGACGGTGGACGGTAGACAGTGGACGGTAGACAGTGACGGTGGACGGTGGACGGTGGACGGTGGACGGTGGACGGTGGACGGTGGACGCCTAAAGAGCGGGAAGATGGCGCGCTATGCAGGACTCGAACCCGCGTCTATCAATTTTGTAGCCAATAAAGCATGTTAAAACCAATCACTCTGCCAACTGAGTTAATAGCGCACTCCCCTATGCTTTGGCGACATTATCCATAACGTCGCCGTGGGTACAAGACAAATCACTGGCAGAGGGATATTTTACAGATAAATCTCAGTATATAGTCAAACCTGACATAACTATTCACTGAGAAAAACATCGGGGTCGGCCATTACCGCAAGCGGCGTCACATCTGGCGGGGTTTCGCCAGATACTGACAGGTAGCAAACAGGCAGAATACATAGCCGACCAATTCGCACCCCTCTTCCACCATATTTTTTACCACCCGGTCATAACCATCCAGCAGTAAACCTTCCCATAACAGGTGCATGCCGAACAGACGGGAAAACACCAGAATACACAGTAAGCCGGCACACATCATGCCGTAGCTCGGATGGTTAAAGAAATGGGCTAACCCATGCAGCGCCGAAGCAGCATGGCGAACCGCGTATCCCAGACAGAGCACCGTGCTCAGCAGAGCAAACCACACCCAGGCGCCGTGATGCAGATAATCGAACACAAAATCCAGTTCGCGAATCAACATGCACAGAAAGAAGCCGCCAATCAATACCCTGGCAGCGCGATACTCGACATGGCGACGAGCGGAGACAAAGAAACCGACCGCGATAGCGGCAAGAAACAGTTCCTGCATCAGCTCCGTCAACGACATTTCATAGACAAAGTTATGTAGCCAATAAACATCAATAAAAATCAGCCCCATCAGCACGGCCAGCGTTGCTGAATAGAGCAGAAAGAAAGAGAGTTTTTTTACAATAATATTGAGGTTAGTACGGTACTGCATAGTCACTTCCGTTATTATATTCACGCGGGGTATGTTACCTGCCGTAACCTCTTTTACCTTGGCTATTCATGCGCTTGCTGCCGATCTTGCGTAATTATTTATACGTCCGTATTGATAAACAAAATTGCTAGATTTGATCCCCATCACATATAACGTTAAGCTATATATGGATTTTTATTAATCACACAAGTGACATATCAATGGGGAAATAGGTCAAATTTCAACAAAATAGTCAGTTTAATGATTGAGGGACTCCAAAGTGCCAACGGCACACTAAAATTAGAAGAGTTAATGTCTGGGCAGAAAAACGTGAACGGGAACGGTTGATTCACGTTCAACTCAATATTTAAGGGATGATGCTATGAAGCTAAGAAGAAAACGACATAAACCGCTACATATTAACGACATAACCATTATTGACGACAGCAAGCTGAAAAAAGCCATTACCGCCGCCGCGCTCGGTAACGCGATGGAGTGGTTTGACTTCGGGGTTTACGGCTTTGTTGCCTATGCCCTTGGACAGGTGTTCTTTCCCGGCGCCTCTCCCGGCGTGCAGATGATCGCCGCGCTGGCGACCTTTTCGGTACCGTTCCTGGTACGCCCGTTGGGCGGCGTGTTCTTTGGCGCCATGGGGGATAAGTTCGGTCGCCAAAAGGTACTTTCCGTCACCATCATTATTATGGCGATCAGCACCTTCTGTATCGGGCTGATCCCGTCCTATGCCAGCATCGGCATCTGGGCGCCGATCCTGCTGCTGCTGGCCAAACTGGCACAGGGCTTCTCGGTGGGTGGTGAATATTCCGGTGCGGCCATCTTCGTCGCCGAATATTCACCGGACCGCAAACGCGGCTTTATGGGCAGCTGGCTCGATTTCGGCTCTATCGCCGGTTTCGTGCTTGGCGCCGGCGTCGTGGTGCTGATTTCCAGCATTGTCGGCGAAGCCAAGTTCCTCGACTGGGGCTGGCGTCTGCCCTTCTTCCTCGCGGCGCCGCTCGGCATCATCGGCCTGTATCTGCGTCACGCACTGGAAGAGACGCCTGCGTTCCAACAGCATGTCGACAAAATGGAACAGGGCGATCGTGACGCGCTGCAGAATCCGCCGCGCGCCTCCTTTAAAGAGATCGCGACCAAACAATGGCGCAGCCTGCTGGTTTGCGTGGGGCTGGTTATTGCCACCAACGTCACCTATTACATGCTGCTGACCTATATGCCGAGCTATCTGTCGCACAACCTGCACTATTCGGAAAGCCACGGCGTCCTGATTATCATCGCCATCATGATCGGCATGCTGTTTGTACAACCGGTGATCGGCCTGACCAGCGACCGCATCGGCCGTAAACCGTTTGTGATCGGCGGCAGTATCGGCCTGATGTTACTGGCGATCCCCTGCTTTATGCTGATCAACAGCGGCGTCATCGGTTTGATTTTTGTCGGCCTACTGGTTCTGGCGGTGCTGCTTAACTCCTTTACCGGCGTTATGGCATCAACACTGCCGGCCATGTTCCCGACACATATCCGCTATAGCGCACTGGCTATTTCGTTCAACATCTCCGTACTGGTTGCGGGCGCAACGCCAACCGTTGCCGCCTGGCTGGTCGAGTCCAGCGGCAATCTGTATATGCCGGCCTATTATCTGATGGTGGTCGCCGTCGTCGGCCTGCTGACCGGCCTGTATATGAAAGAAACCGCCAACAAACCGCTGCGTGGTGCAACGCCGGCCGCGTCAGACCGTTCCGAGGCCAAGGAGCTGTTACAGGAAACCTACGATAATATTGAACAGAAGGTTGAAAACATCAGCGATGAAATTGGCGATTTGGAAGAACAAATCAAAGCGCTTGAAAAAAGGAAACAGGCGCTGATCGATCAGCATCCAAAGCTGGACTAATCGTCAGCAACAAAAAACCACCTCAAACGAGGTGGTTTTTTTATGTTGCTCGCCGCACATTACCAAGCTGGTAACGCAGGTTAAATCCTGCAGCGCAGAATTAATGATAAAATGGTTTTTCTTTTCGCTATTTATTCAACGCGCATGAACGCCGACGGTTTCCAGAGCAACGCGATAATATTTTTGAATATCTTCCGGCTGGCGCTCAATTTCCTGCACCAGATATTTCATAATATTATCTTTATTCACCATGCGTTGTGACGAAATCAAATGCAACACGCTCTCACCGAAAATAACCATCAGCTTTTCCCGGTAGATTTTGGCATTATCTTGCGGCATCCCGTACAGACTGTAATCAACCATTTTTAAATTTTCTCTCAAAACAAACGCCGCTGGACTATCCTGTAGTAGATATCATTATCCAGCGATTACAACAGGATAAAAAAGGACAATATTTCACACAATTAGTCGAACAATAAGAGTTTTCCTAGCAAACGGCAAGCATATAAAGCCCTGACGCTAATGTTTAAGATTTTTCGCACCCCACATGCTTACCGCTATATTTAACCACAATAAAAACAATGAATTCTAATTATTGTAGCGGCCGTCTAATAATCCATGCGCAACAATCATGCCGATATTTCGCATTATAAATATTATAAATGCGACAAACTTCACGTTTTTTTGGCAGATTACCGATTTTATCTTGCCTATGGCCATCCAGAAAGCTAGCTTGCTACAGCCGACTTGGTAAACCATTACTTTTAACAATATGAAATAAAAGGTTATTATGTCGATTACCGTTAAAAGCAAGAAAGAAGCTAAAGTTGCCATCTCGACAGGGAAAGCAAAACGCATCAGGCTCGATTATGCGGTTAGCGCTGATGATGTTTCAGAGCTGACGATGATATGCCGTGAGAAAGGCGCAAATATCATCAAAGACAATGATAATTTTATCATTGCCATGGGCAACCCTAGCATGCCTAAAGTGGCCAGCTTCCCGTTCTGAGCCCCTATTATCACCTCGCCCCGTTCGGGGCGTTGTTTATCCCCGCCCGCCTTCAAGTTCATCTCCCCGCCACAGCGTGAAACAGTCAAAAAATGCGGCTCGGCTTGAAAAATTGAAGCGCTTCATTTATTTTTCTCCGACATCAGCGCATGTTTCCTGCATGCGATAAAGCGCTTCACAAAGAGGTTATTATGAATTCCCTGCCAACCCGCCTGCGCCGCCTGAGAAGTTCCGAGGCGCGTCGCTCCCTGTTCCAGGAAGATGAATTACGGCTGTCCGACCTGGTGTTGCCTATCTTCGTTGAGGAAGGCACCTCGGAATATCTGGAGCTGAACGCACTGCCGGGCATCAAACGCATCCCTGAATCCAGACTGGCTTTTGAGCTGGAAAAATACGCGAAAAGCGGTATTCGCAGCATTATGACATTCGGGGTATCTCACCATAAAGACGATATCGGCAGCGATACCTGGGACGAGAACGGTCTGGTGTCGCGTATGGCCCGTATCTGCAAAGATACCGTGCCGGAAATGATCCTGATGTCGGACACCTGTTTTTGCGAATACACCACCCACGGCCACTGCGGCGTAGTCCACGACCACTCCGTCGACAATGATGCAACGCTGCTGAACCTGCAGAAACAGGCAGTGGCGGCGGCACATGCCGGCGCGGACTTTATCGCCCCTTCTGCCGCAGCGGACGGCCAGGTTCAGGCCATCCGTCAGGCGCTGGACGAAGCCGGCTTCGGCAATACCGGCATTATCTCTTATTCCACCAAGTTCGCCTCTTCCCTGTACGGGCCATTCCGCGAGGCCGGCGGCAGCGAACTGAAAGGCGATCGTAAAACCTACCAGATGAACCCGATGAACCGGCGGGAAGCGCTGCGCGAGTCGCTGATTGACGAAGCCGAAGGCGCTGACGCGCTGATGGTTAAACCGGCCAGCTATTACCTGGATGTCATCCGCGATATCCGCAACGCCAGCACTCTGCCGGTTGCGGCCTATCAGGTCAGCGGGGAGTACGCGATGATTAAATTCGCCGCTGCCGCGGGCGCGATCGATGAAGCTCAGGTGGTACGCGAGTCACTGTCGTCAATCAAACGCGCCGGCGCGGACTTTATCTTCTCTTACTTCGCCGCCGATCTGGCGCAGCAAGGGCTGTAAACGGCACGGCATAACGGCGCGGCCCCACGTCACGCCGTTATGTCGTTTCCCTCGGCGCCGCAAGGCTTTGCCGGAAGATCAGAGAACACGCCAATTCGGCACGCCCGGTAAACGTTGTTTGCTCCACCATGCTGACAATGCGCCGGGCGGCCAATGTGCCAATATCGCGCGACGGCACGTCAATGGTCGTTAATGCGGGCTGCGTCAGCGCAGAAAACTCAATGTTGTCCATCCCGGTTACCGATATATCCTGCGGCACCCGCCAGCCAGCCTGCTCAAGCTCATTAAGCACGCCCAGCGCCTGTACATCTGTCATGCACAAAATGGCCGTCGGTGGTTTACCATCGGCCAGGAGTCGCCGGGCAGCCTCTCGCCCGCCTTCAATGGTGAATGGCGCCTCAACTATCCGCGACTCGTCTAACCGTAACCGGCGTTCTTTCATCGCCTGCACAATGCCGCCAACGCGCTGACGACTTCTGTTATTGTTTGCCTGGCTGCCGCAGACCACGGCGATAGTCTGATGACCCAGCGCAATCACCTCCTGCGCCATCCGATATGTTGCATGCCAGTTGTCGAAACCGATACTGACACCATAAGGAGGCTCATCCATCTGCCAGGTGAGAACCAGCGGCAGCTGGCGCTGGCGCAGCAGCTCATAAACCCGTTCCTCATGCGTAGAACCCACCAAAACGATGCCCTCAACGCCGCGTTCCACCAGCGTTTTGATCACGTCAAACTCGCGCTCGGCCTGATATTCATGCGTTGCCAAAATGACCTGATAATTCATCGACCACAGCGTTGCCTGTAAGGTCTGTAAGGCATCGACAAAAGCCTGGTTATACATCGTGGGGAAAACGGCACCGATGGTATAAGTGCGCCGGGAGGCCAGCGCACGCGCAGCCCCGTTGCTCACATAGCCCAGTTGCTCAACGGCAGAACGAACGCGCTGCAGCGTCGCAGGTTTGACCCTTTCGGGAACCGATAACGCCCGTGAAGCACTGCCCAGCGAAACGCCGGCCAGCTCGGCGACCTCGGCAAGGGTCGGGCGCTTAACGCTGTTTTTAATTGAAGAAGACATGAAAACCACTTGCACCAGGGCAGGAAGACAAAAATTATACCCCATCGGCTAAAGTGATGACCAGCCGGTGAGCTCGCACCGCCGGTGAGTTCGCACCGCCGGTGAGTTCGCACCGCCGGTGCATGTTATTCTCGGGGCAGATTAGGAAAGGTAAACCGTTTTTGACGGGAATGATTAAATCGTCGTACAAAGAACCAATGGAGTAAGGTTGCTGACATTCCCTGTCATACTTTGTACGACGAGCGGTAACATAACATCATCAATTACAAATTAATACATAAATTCAATGGGAATAATCCTAATAACAAACAAAATCAACCATACCCGCTACACTCTCTGCCATGCGCTATGTGCCATACTCCCCGGCAGAAAGGGCTGCGTCCTGAAGCACAGAATGCCGGCACCAGCCGGAAGCCGGGTCAATAAGATAATAGCGTCAACCTCATATAAAGCGGCGCCGTTACCGATGCAGGCAGCCCTTTATACGCCGTCTTCCCCCAGGATATCTATCCTCGCCGGCGCATGCCCTTTCTCTTTTTTCCAGTAATATCCCGTTTGCAACAGGGCGATAAACTCATCCTGAGTTAAAGACAGCGTTTCAACCCGCTCAACCCGCTCCTGATCCGGCGTCGGACGTAACACATCAATAACCAGCGTCCCCGGATCGTAAGACTGGCTTTCAATGCGCAGAGGCAGGCGGTCAAATACTTTAGGTTCGGTAATCAGATGTTCCGGAACAAAATCGCCGGAAAAAAGGCCATCCAGCGTCGCAACCGTTTCATAACCCGCAAAGCACTCAAACCGGACCTTTAAAATAGCGGCATGTTTGAGTTTTAAAAATGCTGGCCAGTCCGAATAACCGAGTTTATCGCTATAGAACGCATCACCGCGATGAAACTCGTAGCGATTCCCCTGCGTCCAGGTTTCATACTTATAGCCATCAAAGACCGCCGTCGTTTGTTTGATATCTAATGCCTCTTTGAACACGGACTTCACGGCAAAGCGCCAGCCGACCGCATAACCGTCGACAAATTGCGCAATTAAAATATTGCTGCGCGGCAAGGACCTTAGCGTATTAAACGTAGCGGCCATGTTCTCCTTCAGAGCCTGCAACTTATCGAGGTCGGTTGCGTCATTTTCAGTGTGTATGCTGTCAACTTCTTCGGATTTATAGGGAATTTCCCCGGTTGCCATAAAATGCCGGAACTGATCGCCGCTCAGAACCAGCGCACCTTTGGTATTTGCTTCCTCGATTTTTCGCCAACCCGCATTAGCGCCGCAGCACAGAAACGTCAGCTTAGCCGTCACACCGCTTCTCACTTTAAGCCGAGACGAAGCGGCAAGAGCGGTAAGCTCATCCTTTTCCTGTTTATTAAACCCCGTAAAACAGATTTCCAGACTGCCGTTTTGTGATAATTGGCTGCGTGAGATAGGCACTGGCTCAACGCTATCGCGGCATCCCGATGCCAGGTCGAACGCCTCCAGTTCAGCTTGAGTATCAAACATTGTCACAATGCGCTCTTTTCTGAATGTTCGATAACTGCGGCGACTGACCGAATACCCCTGAATATAATCGCCTTTGTTGACCACGTTCATGACCGCATGCTTAGACACATTCCCTTCCGCATTCGAATAAAGAAAAAATGCTTCCCTATTGTTTGTTTTCTTCAGGTCAAACATCATTATCACCTATCATTATCTTCCCGGATCACACTGTCCTTTTCCGATTAGCATTACGTCCAATCGATTTTCATTAAGGTTAGTTATTCAATAAATAAATTTAATAACCTGGCAATCTTAACCCATATTAACCGGAAGTAAACAGCACACGATTTGTACGCAAAAAAACAGATGGGAAATAAAAACCATGACAATGATATAGTGACATGCCTTGGGAGGATAAAAGCATTAATTAATCATAAAATAAATATAACAACGCAAAGCAATTCACTTGGATTATGAGTAATATCGCACGTTGAGCATTTCCCTAATTTTCCAACTGAACCAGTTGCCTCATTACCGCCCGCAACCGAGCGATAAATTCACCGTCTCGCCCTGCTGTATTTTTACTTTGCTTAAGGAAGTAATCGATCTCGTCCGTTAGCTCCGGGTATTGACGGATAAACTTTAT
Organism: Serratia sp. JUb9; assembly: GCF_014298095.1. Classification (NCBI taxonomy): domain Bacteria; kingdom Pseudomonadati; phylum Pseudomonadota; class Gammaproteobacteria; order Enterobacterales; family Yersiniaceae; genus Serratia; species Serratia sp. JUb9. The sequence continues at coordinate 3,101,405 of NZ_CP060416.1, forward strand.
CGCATGCTCTTCAAGCGTGTCCGGCCAGTCGCTATCACACTCGCCGCGAAACAAACTTGTGGCGCGGATCAGTTTCTTCGCCGCCGACTGCCGTAAGCGCGCGTGCTGATTAACATCGTCCGCATGTTCAATACGCGCGATATAACCGTTCAACACGTTGATATAGTCCCCGTTTACCGCCATGGCAATGGCTCGTGAAGGTTTAAAACGAGGAAACTGCTCGGTCAGATCCACACCATACACACAGCGACAATGATGTTTTAGCCAATAACCCCAACTGTGCCGGTACTCTGCCGCTAATGCCTCTGACAGGATGCCGCAGTCAAAATCAATCTTGCTGACAACGGGGTGCGCCTTCTCAAGCTTCACACGGACAGACGCCAGCGCAGTGTCCTGATCCGGCAGGACCGGGCGATGAAATATGATGCAGAGATCCAGATCCGAGCTCCCCACCGTCGCTTTCCCCCGTGCAACGCTGCCATACACATAGATGCTATGGATAACGCCGCCCAGCGTTTTCGTCAGCTGACGTACCGCGTCATCAATAACGCATCCAAACGCAGGTTGGAAGGTGACCGCACAGGGTGTGGTGATATATCCATTATGATCGACAGCCATTATCATCTTCCGGAAAGGCGTCCGGCGCCTATGGGGAGAAAACGCGTATCCTAATGACTGTATTACAAAGAAGACGAATCATAAACCCAAAACGCTGCCGGGCGCTCACAAAGCAATCGCGGGGTCTTACCTGCGTGGTCTGTCCAGAGCAAGCGCATACCATGAGATAGACTCGGAGAGCCTTCACATTCAAGGCTGCTACTTCTTTTTGATTTTTATATCCTTTATCCAATAACCGACAATACCAGAAGGATCTCCGGCCATGCCGCGCAGCAAAGCGACGCTTATACTCACCTGCATTTTCCTCTCCTCAACCCTCGCCGCCTGCGCCAGGGAGGAAAGCGCCCCCTTCACCCCCGATCCTCAATGCCAATTCACCCACTTGGCAGGCAAACATATCACGGCCGTTCAGCTATGCGCCGATGCAAAAACGGGAAATACGGTTACCGTAATCAAAGACGGGCAAGCCTACGATGTTGCGCATATCGCCTATACCCGCTTCCAACGCTTCAAATTCAGCGCCGATCCCGATGCCTTCTTCAGCAAGGTGATTGAGCCGAACCATACGGTGACGCCTTACCAGGGAAGCACGCGTCCACACGGCTGACCCACCAAGCCATCATCTATTTATTCTGTACGGGGGAAACGTGTTAAAAACATTGAATATCGCCACAGCCAGCCTGATTTGCATCCTGACACCCGTTTTGGGACACACTGCAAGCGTATTACGCCTAGATTGCCCAGAACGGGCCTTGATGACGGTCACGCGCTTTAACTATGGCCTGACCACGTTGGAATGGGCTGAACGCCACTTTCAGGTTGCGGCGGGTGTAAAACGCAATAAAACGGCGGAAGGCTCGCCTTTTCGGGTAATCAGCTTTCGCAATGGCGATGACCTTGTGTACTTCCCCGAGAAGCATCTGCATGTCTTTTTTTATGCCGGCAGCACTAACCCCGTGGTCTGCAAAGACATAGACACCTTTACGACACATGCCATCAAGCTTCCGCGTTATCACTAACATGCCATAGACCAGGAACGACCTTTATTCAACATACAACACGGCATAAAACCTCATACTGCCGATGCATTTTTGCAACAGATTCATTGACATAAATCAAATTCGAAAATATAGACTCCCGTATCATCGTCAGTGAAAGATTTTCCCTGGTGTTGATGCCTTTCCCCTCCTTGCGAGGGGATTTTTTTGCCTCAGACGTTCCACAGACAATAAAAAACGCCTCATGGCACCATCTCTAACGCATTATTACCCATGTTACTGGTTGGCCTGCGATGCCGTTACCCTTTATAAACAGTTAAGCCACGTTATCACATTCACAAATAATTATTATCGCTATGGATTCAAAGGCTGACTACATAGGCAATCCGAGATAAAAACACGTCGTAATAGGATCGCCAGTAAAGCATAAGGGTGATATATTTTTTATTTATTCAATCAATGTTAATGGATGACAAATGAACTTTAGGATTATAGTTATATTGCTGATGACTGTATTACTCAATGCCTGTTCCAGTGATGGAATATCACTATCATCGCCCTCGCTTTGCCAAGGTTTTGGATGCGAGAAAAAGCCGGGTGAACAACCAGACCAAGCGGCAACGCATAAGCCGACCAAGGATGAAAAAATCCGAGCATGTAGGGGCGAAAACCCCAACTTTGGTTCGGATAGCATCACTCTCAGCGGTCCAGGAATATCATTCTGAATGTTGACCCTGCAGGCAAAGACACCGAGGTTTATCGGTATCTCCGCTTGATATAATCCACACTGGGAACGGCGAGTAAAAAGACTCGGCGTTGACGTCGCGGATCCCCCTGCGGCCACCATCAATCAAGAAATTTTAAACTCACGGTCTATAGACTTAATAACTACACAGGCGATAAGTAACCTATTGAAATAACATTGTTATAAGCCACCTTTGATAACCCGACAGCCCCTCGTACAATAACCAACCATTGAAACCTCCGGCATGGTTGATTATGTTACCACCATACCAATCGCTCAGAATCTCCATCACCCAACCTGGAGTATCAGCAATGATTGGAAGCCTGCTCGGGTTTGTTCTGCTGGTCAGCCCTTGTGGTTATGATGCGTGCGACGCACTATTGGCTACTGAAACGGTTTACCCGACCCGCTCGGAATGCGTGGCGGTCAAAGACGCTATCCAACGGCGTCTTCCTGACGTCGTGCTGTTTTGCACCGAAGCCTATCGATATGAAAACTGATTACAGCCAAGTGAGCTGGCAACCAGATCAAACGTAGCAGATTGAACAACATCACGCTTATCGCTACCCGTGTAGGGAGCGCTAACCTGAGGACTATATGGTCAAGCTTTACTACTCCCTGTGCGGCATCGTTTTTATCATCGGCATCGCCATGTCTATTCTCAGCGTAGAGTTCCCCGGCAGCACCGATAGTGGCGAGATGCCATTAGCTTTTGGTGCCGGCCTGGATATCGCATTTATCGGCATTATCGGCTTTGCCGTAGGCCTGATAGCAAAATGCCTCTCGACGATGGTAAGAAAGAAAAACAGATAACCGCGCTCCCGGCGTTGTAAACACGCAGCCGTAGTTCCATGCGCTTTTTAACATCCTGTTCCTATGATGTGGAAGCGAGCTTAAGGCAAACGGCACGATCATCCGGGATACTGACAGCATTTTCTGAATGATGTTTTAAGGGCACAAAAAAACCGCCTTTCGGCGGCTTACGACACTGCTTATTGCTTTGATTATTCTGATGTTTCCCATGGTACCCGGGGCGGGACTTGAACCCGCACAGCCATAAGCCGAGGGATTTTAAATCCCTTGTGTCTACCGATTTCACCACCCGGGCTCGGGAAAGTTGGAGGCGCGTTCCGGAGTCGAACCGGACTAGACGGATTTGCAATCCGCTACATAACCGCTTTGTTAACGCGCCGTATTCTGTTTGCCTTTTCAGGCTGAAAGCTGGTAATAACCAACCTTCTAAAATTTGGAGCGGGAAACGAGGCTCGAACTCGCGACCTCAACCTTGGCAAGGTTGCGCTCTACCAACTGAGCTATTCCCGCGTCATCAGAACTTACTGATTTTTTTGCTAACTTTCTGCAAATCATCGCTGCCGTCTGATGCGATGCATTCTACTTACCTGACGTGATGAGTCAACAAAATTGTTCACCCACCACGGCCGTTTGCCGATTTTTGCACCGAATCGATCACGGTTCCAGCAAATCGTTACGTGCGGCGTTCAAATATTGGAACATTGACCAGAAAGTCAGCACCGCCGCGATGTACAACAGACCGATAGCCGCATACTCAACGCTACGGTCAGGGCGCCATAACAGCCCCACCAGCGACAACATCTGTGCGCTGGTTTTCACTTTGCCGATCCAGGAGACCGCTACGCTGCTGCGCTTGCCAATTTCCGCCATCCACTCGCGCAGCGAAGAAATAATGATTTCACGCGCAATCATCGTCGCCGCCGGCAGCGTAATCCACCAAGCGTGATAGTGCTCCGCCACCAGCACCAGCGCCATGGCGACCATCACCTTATCGGCCACCGGATCCAAAAAGGCGCCAAAGCGGGTCGTTTGCTTCCAGCGGCGGGCTAAAAAGCCGTCAAACCAGTCGGTTACCGCAGCAAACACAAAAATGACGGCGCAAACCATCGGGGCCCAGTTGAACGGCAGATAAAATGCCAGCACAAAGAATGGGATCAGAACTACGCGAAACAGGGTGAGCCAAGTCGGTATATTCAATTGCATAATGCTACGGTAACTATCTGGCTGGAGTGGAATTAAGAGTATGTTGCTACATTGCCTTCAGTGTTTCAATGCATTATAGATCTTTTCTGCCAATGCTTGTGAAATACCCGGCACTTTTGCAATTTCCTCAACGCTGGCGTTCATCAACGGTTGCAGGCCGCCCATAAATTTCAACAGCGTTTGCCGCCGTTTCGGCCCCACGCCCTCAATCAGCTCCAGCGCGCTGGTATTTTTGACCTTGGCGCGTTTCTGGCGGTGGCCGGTGATGGCATGATTGTGAGAATCATCGCGAATATGCTGAATCACATGCAGCGCCGGTGAATCCGCCGGCAGCGAAATTCCCTCGCCTGCCGGCACAAAGAACAGCGTTTCCAGACCGGCTTTACGATCGGCGCCTTTGGCAATGCCAATCAGCCGCGGTTTGCTTTTATCCCAGCTAACCTCCAGCGAATCGAACACCTCCAGCGCCATGCCAAGCTGCCCCTTACCGCCATCGATAAAGATCACATCGGGAACTTTTTTCTCTTCGAGCGCCTTGCCATAACGGCGCCTCAACACCTGCGCCATCGCTGCGTAATCATCTCCCGGCGTAATGCCCGTGATGTTATAGCGACGATATTCGGAACGCAGCGGGCCGTTTTCATCAAACACGACGCAGGAAGCGATAGTCTGCTCACCCATCGTATGGCTGATATCGAAACACTCCATCCGGCTAATATTATCCATCTGCAGAACCTTCGCCAGTTCCGCCAGACGCTGATGAATCGTCGACTGCTGAGACAGTTTGCTGGTTAACGCCGTCGCCGCATTGGTGCGCGCCAGCTTGAGGTAACGAGCGCGGTCGCCGCGCGGCTTGCTCTGAATGTGGATCTTACGCCCCGCCAGCTCGGACAGCGACGCGGCCAACAGATCCTTTTCCAGCAGAGTGAAGTCCAGCAGAATTTCCGTCGGCAAAGTGCGCGACTGGCTGCCCTGCAGATAAAACTGGCCGACAAAGGTCTGCACTACTTCGCTGAGGTCAGTATCGCCCGGCACTTTAGGGAAATAGCTGCGGCTGCCGAGCACCTGTCCCTGCCGGATAAACAGCACGTGCAGGCAGGCCATACCGGACTCGAAGGCGACGCCGATCACATCCATATCATCACCGTGGCCGGAGACAAACTGCCGCTCGGTCACGCGGCGCACCGCCTGAATCTGGTCGCGCACCCGCGCGGCTTCTTCAAAATTCAGCGCCTTGCTGGCGTTTTCCATCCGCTCAATCAGCTGATGCAATACCTGCTGATCCTTGCCGGATAAAAATAGCCGCACATAGTCAACCTGCTGCCGGTACTCTTCTTCACTCACCAGGCCGGCGACGCAGGGGCCAAGGCAGCGGCCAATCTGATACTGCAGACAGGGCCGAGAGCGGTTGCGATAAACGCTATTTTCACACTGGCGGACGGGAAACAGCTTTTGCAGCAGCGCCAGAGTTTCGCGCACGGCATAAGAGTTAGGGAACGGGCCGAAATATTCGCCTTTGGCGTGTTTGGCACCGCGGTGAATTGCCAGCCGCGGATGGGTATCAGCGCTCAGGAAGATCAGCGGATAAGATTTATCGTCGCGCAAAAGAACATTATATCGCGGCTGATATAGTTTAATGTAGTTATGTTCCAGCAACAGCGCTTCTGTTTCGGTATGTGTAACAGTAACGTCTATTTGCGCGATATTTTTAACCAGGGTTTCGGTTTTACGGCTGCCGACCTGCGTGCGGAAATAGCTCGCGAGGCGTTTTTTCAGGTCTTTGGCTTTACCGACATAGATAACCGTACCGCCGGCGTCATACATACGATAGACGCCGGGCTGACTGGTTACGGTTTTAAGGAATGCTTTAGCATCAAAACGATCATTCACCGCTTAACAACGTCTCCGCATTGAACAATCCATGTCGGATAGCCAGGTGAGTCAATTCCACATCGCCGCTGATGTTCAGCTTGCTGAACATCCGGTAGCGGTAGCTATTTACCGTTTTAGGGCTGAGGTTCAACTGCTCGGAAATTTCGTTGACCTTCTTTCCTTTGGTAATCATTAACATAATTTGCAATTCGCGGTCAGAAAGACAGCTGAACGGCGTTTCGGTTTCCGGCTCGAGCTGGCTTAACGCCATCTGCTGCGCAATGTCGGATGCAATATAGCGCTGCCCGGCATGCACTGAACGTATGGCGTTCACCACTTCCTGCGGCGCGGCCCCTTTGCTCAGATAGCCGGCGGCCCCCGCCTGCATCACTTTAGCAGGCAAAGGATTTTCTGTGTGGATAGTCAACATGATGACTTTGATGTCGGGTGCATAACGCACAATCTTACGGGTGGCTTCCAGCCCCCCGATACCCGGCATATTCATGTCCATCAGCACGATATCAACAACATTGTTGCGACACCATTTTACGGCGTCCTCGCCGCACTGGACTTCACCGACAACCTTTATGCCTTTGATATCTTCAAGAATGCGTCGTATCCCTGCGCGCACCAGTTCGTGGTCATCAACAAGAAGAACGCTAATCAAGGAACAATCTCCAAAAAATAGGGGAGTAACGCAATCAATCTCTGTTATCGCGATAGATATTACTTGTTTTTCAACAAAGAATGAATACAGATTAATATGTATGCTCGATTAACTCTGCGGAACAGGCCTAATTTTTCGTATTTTTACACCTGATGACGCGAGTTTGCGGCGTTGCGGACGGATAAAAATCCGACAGCGCATATACCTGACCGAAAGACCGTTGACAAAACAAAGGATACGGCAAGCGCTCCGCCTGAGTAAAAATCAACGCGGGCAATCATAACCAAGCGTAATAATAACATTCTTTCCGCTGAGAATTAACCCTTTAAAATCACGGCGCTATAATAGCACATGCCAGCCGGCAGCGTTATCACTTTAGGTTTTTGCCGCGATAGGTATCGGCAAAATGGCGCTATTTACAATAAATCCGCCCCTTCCGGCTGCAGGAACATGCATGAAAAGTGCTTATTATGCATTTGGAAATATGCCCGAACGCAACTTTCCTGACTTAATTCGACATACCTATTCACTGCCGTGCAATAAACATTGGATATAATAAATATCATTAATATTCATCTGTTGAAGAGGTGACTGGCGAAACTGCAGTTTATGTTATACTCGCCAGCAGAAAACGGCGCTAACGCCTGCATGATGCGGCGACGGCCCGGCGCAACTGCGCACCTTTTTCCGGCTATGGCCGCAGAGTTCAGGAGATAAAATGAGCAATATCGATTTCACTACGTCCGCAAACCCAGAAACACTGGCAACTGAAGTAGCCTGCCTGAAAGCCGCTTTAACGCTAATACTGAAATCGATTGGTCAGGCCGATGCGGGCAAAGTCATTATCAACCTGGAGCGCTTTATTGCCCAGATTGAAGATCCGACGCAGGCCGAAGTGTTTAAAAACAGCCTGCAGCAGATCAAACACGCATACCGCCAGTAAGCGGTATAGAGGAAACAGGCCGGTCATGCAGCACCGGCCTGAGCAATTAACCGCGTCCTGGCTTCAGGATAAAACCGCTCTGCATATCACCGCCAATCCGCAGGTAGCGGACGTCTCCGGCACGCAGGGTCATCGGTTGCTGCCCGGCGGTTTCGCGCCAGATGCACAGGTGGCTTTCGATCATATCCTGACCAATGCTGACCACATGATTGCCTACCGGCATGCGGAACTCCGCCTTCTCTTTTGTCGCCAGTGACGCGGCGAATTCGCCGTCAACATAAACACCGGTACGGCAGGAGCCGGCCAGCATGCCGCTGTCACGCACCACAACCACCGTGGCATACGGCGTAGTCGGCAGGTTTTGATAAAGCATCAGCCGGCTTGGCGGCGGGGATTTAGCCTCCTGTGGCGGTACAGCCTGGGTAGCGCAACCGGACAATAACACAGAGGAAATAAGTAACGCAGCGTAACGCTTCATCCTGAACTCCTTACAAAAATAGGCCCCGATAATAACAAGATAATCCCTCCCTGCGCCAAGCATCCCGCCCCCAGGCAAAAAAATAAGATTAATCCCTACAACATCTTGATGTTACCTACAGACTGTCGCTCATACCGCATTCAGCAAGGACTCAGAGCAATATCCCGCCCTGTCGGCCGCACCTCTCGCACGGCATTTTTCCAGCCCAGCTATTCAACCTGGAAATACGCCCCTTATTCAGTTTTATCCGAATAACTTTCAATTACCTCGATATTCAAATAGAATTATCTTAACTCCCTGCCATATTTTCGGCACGCCACGGTCGGAATGAAGCGGTAAAGTATCAGCCGAATAATATAACCTCCGGTTATTTTTCCTAATAGTTTATTTCACCTATAATGCCCGGGTTTTATCAACACGATACCGGCACGGTGATGTCTGTAAACAATGACGACGGCATAGCCGCTGCCGCATCGATACAAGCTTGGTGCCCTCAGCCGGTTCGGTAACCATTTATAGCACGCCGCTTTTATCAGCGTCAGCAACCCTTGAAGAAGAATATTCTTAGTCGAGACCGGGTCCGTGCGTGATTATAAAATAACTAATAGGGATATAATGAAAACATACGGATTATTAATGATCATACCCGCACTTTTCCTCACCGGCTGCGTACAGTGGGAACGCAGCGATGCCAGCAATAAAATCTGGCAGGCCGAACATGCCAAATGCAAGGAACGCGCCTATCAACAATTTCCGCCCGACGTCGTCAGAGACGTTGAGGTCGATTACAACGATCAATACGTTCCCTGCAAGAAAAACAAGAAAACCTGTCCGGACGGACATCGCTATGAAGCACGGCCAACGCTGCGCACATTACACAGCGATAACAACAAAGATGCCCGCAACGCCGCCATAAAATCCTGCATGTACGATAAAGGCTGGTATGAAAAGGTCTACTATTGGCCGCGCGGCTAATCCCGGTCTGAGCCTATTCGTCGTCGCCGTGCGGCATACCGGTTTTCGGCTTGCTTTTGCTGTCATGCGGCTTATCTTTCGCCGCCGATAATGCCTTGCCCATCAGCCATAGCAGCAGCGGCACCAACAACAGGCATAATATCAGTGTAATCAGCGCATTAGTCATTCATCATCCGCCTGTTTCATGGAGTATTATGCCTGAGTGTAGCAGTTTTATACGTCGGATTCGCGCGCCATGCAGCACAGCAACGTTTCGATGCGCGCTGGCGTCAGCGGCGCCCGGGGCGGAGGCAGCGGCCAGTCGAACAGGTAACGCGCCGCCGTCGCGCAGACTTTCCCCTGGCAGGCGCCCATACCGCAGCGGCTGGCCAGTTTGGCGCTGCGCCAGTCCGCCTGCCCGGCCACCTGCCCCAGCATGACATCTTCACAACGGCACAGCACGGTTTGCGCCGTCGCCAGAGACTTTAGCGAGGGATCCAGGCGAAACGTCGTCGTGACCGCGGTGGCAAAACGCTGCCAGTGCTCACGCACCCGCAACGCCCGCATCGGCGCCGGCGCGCCGCTGGCTGCATAGCCGGCTATCGCCCCCTCCGCCAGCGCCAGTTCGCTGCCCCCGACGCCGGTGCATTCCCCCGCTGCATAAATATGTGCCACGCTGCTCTGCTGCTGTGCGTTAACGGCGACCGCCTGTTGTTCGATCCGACATCCCAGCAACAGCGCCAGTTCGATATTCGGCACCAATCCATAGCCGCAGGCCAGCCGATCGCAGGCCAGACGGCGCACACGTCCGTGCTCTTGCACCTCAATACTGTCCAGCCGGGATTCGCCATGGGCGGCCAGCACGCGGCTGTCGCCGCGGTAACGCGCATTAACCAGCCGCACGGACTGCCGCAGCTTGCCCGGCCAGCGCCATAATTCCCCAACAAAACGCGCCGTGCGCCGCAGCGGCGCCTGTTCAGCCAACAGCACCACCCTACCGCCGGACCTGCGCACCGTGTCCGCCACCGCCAGCAGCAGCGGGCCGCTGCCGGCAATCGCCACCCGCTGGCCGCGTACGTCCAGCCCCTGTTTGATTTGCGCCTGCAACCCGCCGGCGCCGGTCACGCCCGGCAGGGTCCAGCCGGGAAACGGCAACAGCAGTTCACGCGCGCCACAGCACAAGATGAGACGCCGATACTCAATCACCCCGCAGTGCTGCGCATCTTCATACAGCAGTCGCCGCGTGCCGCACAAAGCCACCACCTTGCAGCCGTGCAGCCAGCGGATATTCTTTTGCGCCGCCACCGCCTGGCGATAGCGCCGCGCCAGAACCGGCAGTTCAACCGCTGGTCCGGCGCGCCAGATTTGCCCGCCCGGATGTGGATTATCGTCCAGCAGCAGCACCGATTTACCGCTTTGCGCGGCGGCCAACGCGGCGGATAATCCGGCCGGGCCGGCGCCAATCACCACAATTTCTCCGTACAAATCAGCCATTGTCGCTCCTGGTAATATGCATTTCGGGTTGGCACAGCGTCTGACAGGCCAGCCGCCGGACGCCGTTAATACTGACGCGGCACTCCTGACAAATGCCCATGCCGCAAAACGGCGTGCGCGGCTGCCCGGTCACCGAACGGCGGCAATGCGGCTGCGGCGTCATACTCAACGCCGCCGCAACGCTGATGCCCGCCCTGACCCAAAAGCGCTCTCCATCGATCGTGATGGCAATCTTGCTCATGCGGAAACCTCCTCAGCCGCCAGCAGCCGGGCCGGCAGGTAGGGCGTATCGTCAATCGCCGGGCGCTGTCGCAACAGGCGGTCAGCGATAAGCGCCGCGCTGCCGAGCGCGGTGGTTACGCCCAGGCCCTCATGCCCCAGCGCCAACCACAGGCCGTCATGAACCGGATGAGGGCCCAACAGCGGCAGCCCGTCCGCTGACGCAGCGCGCTGGCCGGTCCAGCAGCGGATGATATTCATCTGCGCCAGCGACGGCACAAACTGCGTCGCCCGCTGCAACATCGTCGCCAGCAGCGACATATCCAACACGTCGTCCGGCACATCAAACTGACGCGAAGAACCGATCAGCAACTGGCCGGTGGGGCGCGCCTGCAGATTAAACGCCACGGAGGTTCCGCCGCTGGCGTGCGCACTGGCGCCGTACCCCAGTTCAACCAGTTGATGACGGACCTGCGGCGGATAACGATCGGTAATCGCCAACTGCCCCTTTTTGGCCCGCAGCAGCGGCTCTGCCAGCAGCGCATTGGCCACCAGGCCGCACGCCAGCAGCACCGCATCGGCCGTCAGCCGCGTGCCGTCGGCCAGTAGAACCGTCTGCGGCTCCAGCGCCACGGCGCTGTCGCGATAGCGCACGATCGCCTCTCTCCCCTGCTCTACCAGCCAGCGGGCCACATTCGGCGCGTATACAATGCCGTCGCCGGGAACGTGCAGCCCGCCGGCCAAGCCGTGACGCAACAGCGGCTCACGTCGCCGCAGTTCGCCGGCGCTGAGCAGATAACTCTCCGCCTCTGCGGCGGCCAACCGCTGCTGCTTTTGCTCCGCCAGCGCCAGCTCATCGTCATGTTCCGCCAGCCACAGCGTACCGCAGCCGCGCCAGGCGCAATGCGCCGGCATCTGAGCGGCCAGCTCGCGCCACAGGCGCAGCGAATAGGCACAGAGCGCCAGCTCGGCCGGGTTGTCATCCATGCAGACCAGGTGCCCCATTCCCGCCGCGGTCGCCCCCGGCCGGCCGTCATCCACCAGCGCCACCCGCAATCCCCGCCGCGCCAGTTGCCAGGCGCAGGCGCTGCCGATAATCCCGGCGCCGACCACAATCACGTCGGCGCATTTCATGCGCGGATCCCCCAGACAAAGGGATCGCGCGGGTCGAGCAACAGCCGGCTGTCGGCGCACACATAGGCTTCGCCGCGAATCGACGGCCGGATCCCGTGCGCCAACGGCTGATAACTGGCGCGGAACTCGCTGCCGATAACGCTGGCCTGACGCCAGATCTCCCCCGGCGCCAGCTTGCCGTCGGCCGCCAGGCAGGCCAGCTTGGCGCTGGTGCCGGTGCCGCAGGGCGAACGGTCATAGGCTTTGCCGGGGCACAGCACAAAATTGCGGCTGTCGGCGCGTTCGTCATCGGCAAACAGTTCGATATGATCAATCACGCCGCCGTCTTCACCGCGCACGCCCTCCAGATCCAGCGTCTGCCGCACCGCCCAGCTGAACGCGGTCAGCGCGTCAATATTGTCGCGCTCAACCGCCAGGCCATGCCCGGCAATCAAAAAGAACCAGTTGCCTCCCCAGGCGATATCGCCGCAGACGCTGCCATAGCCGGGCACCTCGATGGTCACCGCGCGGCGGTAGCGGTAGGCCGGCACGTTCTGCACCGTCACGCTGCCGTCCTGATGCAGCCTGGCGCTGACCGTACCCACCGGCGTCTCAATCTGGTGATCGCCGGGGCGGATGCGGCCCAGATAGGCCAGCGACGCCATCAGGCCGATAGTGCCGTGGCCGCACATGCCGAGATAGCCCGTATTATTGAAAAAGATCACGCCGGCGCTGGCCGTCGGCGAGCAGGGCCGGCACAGCAGCGCCCCAACCAGTACGTCGTTGCCGCGCGGCTCAAGAATAATGGCGCTGCGCCAGTGGTCATGGCATTCGGCAAACAGCGCCTTACGTTCCGCCATACTGCCGTCGCCCAGATCGGGAAACCCATCAACGATCAGGCGCGTAGGTTCACCGCCGGTGTGGGAATCAATCGCCCGCAGTACGGTGATGGATGTGGAATCGGTCATCGGAATCTCCAGCGAGTTGATGAAATCTTCACGCCAGCCTGACCGAATCTCCCGCCGCCGGCTTGATGCATTTCGGCGCGATGCATGGCGAAATCAGCACAGTCGCGCCCGGCCGACGAGAGGAAAACCATAACAATCTCTTATTTATCATGCTGTTATTTTTATGCTAAATCAGCCAGAGCGTTCGCTGCGCCGCCACAGGCAGCCTGACGGCGCAAAATTATGCGGTGATCCGCAGTTTTGGCGGTCGGCGCTTGCCAAGTTAAATAAAAGTTAATATTGATCCAAAACCGTTAAATTCAGCGGCCAACAAGAAAGGTACTGCGATGCGTTTAGCCAGCAATCCCCCGCCAGCGCCCGATATGATGGCAGTAGCGGCCGACGATGATTTTGCCGTCGAAAAACTCAGCCAGCTGTGCGACGGTCTGGCGCAGCAGCGCCCCCACAGCCTGCACAGCGTTCTCAATTCCCTGGCGCTGATTGCGCCGCTGTTAAACGCCATTCCCAACGTGGTGTTTTTCCTGAAAGACGCCCAGGCCCGCTATCTGCTGGCCAACCTGACGCTGGCAAAGCGCTGCGGGTTCAAAACGGTGGCGCCGCTGCTGGGAAAAACCTCCGCCGATGTGTTCCCCGCCCAGCTCGGCGCCGGCTATACCGAGCAGGATCTGCGCGTACTGCGCCACGGCGTACACATTCAGGATCAGCTGGAGATGCACCTGTACAGCGGCCGCGAAACCGGCTGGTGCCTGACGCAAAAGCTGGCGCTGTGCGATACCCAGGGCAAAATCATCGGCATGGCGGGCATCTCGCACGACCTGCAGGAGGCCAAGGCCAACCACCCGGCCTATCAGCGGCTGGCGGCGCTGGATGACTATATCCGCCGACATTACGCCAGACAGATTGCGCTGGAGGAACTGACCGCGTTGACCGGGCTGTCGGTGGCGCAGATCGAACGCTACTGCAAGCGTATTTTCCACCTGACGCCACGCCAGATGATCCACAAAGTACGGCTGGAAAAGGCCAGCGCGTTGCTGGCCGGCGATACGCCAATTACCGATATTGCCCTGCAGTGCGGCTATACCGACCACAGCGCCTTCAGCCGTCAGTTCAAAGCCATGACCGGCTCGACGCCGCGGGATTTCCGCACTTCATTACACGCCTGAAGCCATCAATATTAAGCCGTTTATCGGCTTTCCGTTCACCGCGACGGCCGGCGTTGTGCCCGCTTACTGTGCTGATTTCGTCATGCCCGGCGGCGAAAAGCGTCAAGCCGTCGCCGCGGATTCCGGTCACTCTGTTATCGAATTTCACCAATAACTCACCATCAATTAACACATTCGACGACAGGAAAAACAGCATGAGCCAAAAAGCCATTAACTGGAGCGGCGTGTTCCCCGCGGTCAGCACCCAATTCCGCAGCGATTTTTCTCTCGATCTGGAAGCCACCCACCGGGTGGTGAGCAACCTGGTTGACGACGGCGTCTCCGGACTGGTGGTATGCGGCAGCGTCGGCGAAAACACCTCGCTCAGCGCACAGGAAAAACTGGCGGTGATCGAAGTGGCGAAAGACGCCGCCCGAGGCAAAGTGCCGGTGATTGCCGGCATCGCCGAATTCACCACCGCCTTTGCGCAGGATATGGCGCAGCAGGCCGCCAAAGCCGGCGTCGACGGTATTATGGTGATGCCGGCCCTGGTGTATTCGTCCAAACCGCACGAAACCGCCGCGCATTTCCGCAGCGTCGCCGCCGCCACCGATCTGCCGATTATGGTCTACAACAACCCGCCGATTTATAAAAACGACGTCACGCCGGAGATCCTGATCTCGCTGGCGGACTGCGACAACATCGTCTGTTTCAAAGACTCCTCCGGCGATACCAGCCGCTTTATCGATCTGCGCAACACGGTCGGCGACCGCTTTGTGCTGTTCGCCGGGCTGGACGATGTGGTGGTGGAAAGTATCGCCGTCGGCGCCGAAGGCTGGATTTCCGGTATGTCCAACGCCTTCCCGCGCGAGGGGGAAACGCTGTTCCGGCTGGCGAAGCAAAAACGTTTTGACGAGGCGCTGGCGCTGTACCGCTGGTTTATGCCGCTGCTGCACCTCGACGCCCGGCCGGATTTGGTGCAGTGCATCAAGCTGTGTGAAGAGCTGGTCGGCCGCGGCAGCGCGGTCACCCGCCCGCCGCGTCTGGCGCTGGAGGGCGAAACCCGTCAGCAGGTGGTCGCCATCATCGAACAGGCGCTGGCGCAGCGTCCGGCGCTGCCGGACGTCGGTCTGTAAATCCTGACGCGCCCCTTGCCGCATTCAGGGGCGCCGCAACCACAGCGGGGACACTATGCCTATCACCACCCTCAGCGGAAAGCAGTTTATCGGCGGCCGCCGCGTCGCCAGCGGCACGGCCGAACTTGTCAGCCTGCGTGCCGATAACGGTCAGCCCACCGGCTATCGCTTCCATCAGGCCAGTCGGCACGAGGCCGCTTGCGCCGCACTCGCGGCACAATCAGCGTTTATTGCCTACGCGCAGACCAGCAGCCAGCAGCGCGCGTCCTTCCTTGACACCATTGCCGATCAACTTGATGCGCTGGATGATGACTTTTTTACCGTCGTCCAGCAGGAAACCGCTCTGCCGCCGGCGCGCCTGCAGGGTGAACGCGCCCGCACCAGCGGCCAAATGCGGCTGTTCGCCGAACTGCTGCGCCGTGGCGACGTTATCGGCGCGCGGATTGACAGCGCCCAGCCGGAACGCACGCCGCTACCGCGCCCGGATTTACGTCAGTACCGCACCGCCATCGGCCCGGTGGCGGTATTCGGCGCCAGCAATTTCCCGCTGGCGTTCTCCACTGCTGGCGGCGATACCGCTGCCGCGCTGGCCGCCGGTTGTCCGGTGGTGTTTAAAGCGCACGGCGGCCATATGGCCACCGCAGAGCTGATCGCACAGGCGATCGAACGTGCGGTAGCACAGCAACAGATGCCCGCCGGGGTGTTCAATATGATCTTCGGCGATCGTATCGGCGCCGAGCTGGTGCAGCATCCGGCCATTCAGGCGGTCGGCTTTACCGGATCGCTCAAAGGGGGCCGCGCGCTGTTCGATCTGGCACAGCAGCGCCCGCAGCCGATCCCGGTGTTCGCCGAGATGTCGAGCATCAACCCGGTGATCGTGCTGCCGCAGGCGCTGGCGCAGCGCGGACGGCAAATCGCACAGCAGCTGGCGGCGTCGGTTACTCTGGGCTGCGGCCAGTTCTGCACCAAGCCCGGTTTGATCCTCGGCGTGCGCAGTCCGGCACTTGAACAATTTATCACCGCGCTGAGTCAACAGATCGAAGCGGCCGAACCGCAGACCATGCTCAATACCGCCACTTTGCACCATTATCATCAGGGGCTGAACGAACTGGAACAGCATCCAGGCATCGCGCACCTGGCCGGCCGGCGTGACGCCCCTGGCCATCAGGCCTGCGCGCAGCTGTATCAGGCGGAAGGCCGGCTGCTGTTGACGGCGGATGCGCGGCTGCAGGAAGAGGTGTTTGGCCCGGTCGCCATCGTGGCGGCGCTGGACGACGAGCAACAGCTGCAGCAGGCGCTGAACGCGCTGCAAGGGCAACTGACCGCCACTCTGCTGGCCGATGACGCCGACCTGACCGCCGCCGCGCCGCTGCTGGCCTGTTTAACGCATAAAGCCGGGCGGGTGCTGTTTAACGGCTACCCCACCGGGGTGGAAGTTTGCGACGCCATGGTGCACGGCGGGCCTTACCCCGCCACCAGCGACGCCCGCGGCACCTCGGTCGGCACGCTGGCGATCGAGCGTTTTATGCGACCGGTCTGTCTGCAAAATGCGCCGCCGTCGCTGCTGCCTCCTGCCCTGCAGGATGAAAACCCGCTTAATTTGCTGCGTCTGGTAAACGGCGTTTACCGGCGCGATCCGCTGTGAACCGCACCTGCAATGAGATAATAAAAGGGTAGCCACCATGACCACACAGGGTAAATTCAAGAAGCAGCTGACGCTCACCGATCTGACATTTATCGGCCTGGGCGCCATTTTTGGCTCCGGCTGGCTGTTCGCCGCCAGCCACGTCTCATCCATCGCCGGCCCGGCGGGGATCTATTCCTGGCTGATCGGCGGGCTGGCGGTGCTGCTGCTCGGCATTGTCTATTGCGAACTGGGCGCGGCGCTGCCGCGCGCCGGCGGCATCATCCGCTATCCGGTATTTTCTCACGGCGAGCTGATGGGCTACCTGCTCGGCTTTATCACGCTGATCGCCTTCTCCAGCCTGATCTCGATTGAAATCGTCGCCGCCCGCCAGTACGCCGCCGCCTGGTTTCCCTTCCTCAGCCAGCCGGATTCGGGCGATCCCACGCTGCTCGGCTGGCTGGTGCAGTTGCTCTTGCTGTGCCTGTTCTTCGCGCTCAACTATTACAGCGTGAAGACCTTCGCCAAATCCAACAACTTCATCAGTATTCTGAAATTCCTGGTGCCGCTGCTGGTGATAGTGGTGCTGTTTACCTTCTTTAAGCCGGAAAATCTGCACAGTCAGGGCTTCGCCCCTTACGGCGCAGCCGGCGTGGAGGCGGCAATTTCCGCCGGCGGCATTATTTTCGCCTATCTGGGGCTGACGCCGATTATCTCGGTAGCCAGCGAAGTGCAAAAGCCGCAGCGCACTATTCCCATCGCCCTGATCCTCTCCGTACTGCTCTCGACGGTGATCTATGTCCTGCTGCAGCTGGCTTTTCTCGGCAGCATTCCCTCCGAGATGCTGAGCGGCGGCTGGTCTGGCATCAGCAAGCAGTTCTCGCTGCCCTACCGCGATATCGCCATTACGCTCGGCATGGGCTGGCTGGCGTTTCTGGTGGTCAGCGACGCGATTATCTCCCCCAGCGGCACCGGCAACATCTACATGAACGCCACGCCGCGCGTAGTCTACGGCTGGGCGCGCGCCGGCACCTTTTTTAAAGTTTTTACCCGCGTCGACGGCGAATCCGGCATTCCGCGCCCGGCGCTGTGGCTGACCTTCGCGCTGTCGATCTTCTGGACGCTGCCGTTCCCGTCCTGGGAGCGGCTGATCGGCGTAGTATCCGCCGCGCTGGTGCTGAGCTATGCCATCGCGCCGGTTACCGCCGCCGGGCTGCGCCGCAACGCGCCGGATCTGCAGCGGCCGTTTTTCGTGCGCGGCTTCTGCGTGCTCGGTCCGCTGTCGTTTATTATTTCCGCGCTGATCGTCTACTGGTCCGGCTGGAACACCATTTCCTGGCTGCTTGGCCTGCAGATCCTGATGTTTCTTATCTATATCCTGTTCAAAAAGCAGGTGCCGACACACGCCGTCAGTCTGCGCCAGCAGGTTTACTCCTCACTGTGGCTGGTCGCCTTCTATGCGCTGATCATTATCGTCTCCTATCTGGGCAGTTTCGGCGGCATCGGCGCCATCGGCCACCCATGGGACACCCTGACGGTGGCGGTGATTGCATTGGCGATCTACTACTGGGGCGCCTATACCTGTTTACCTCAGGCAAATTTTGTCGGGGATGAAGAAGAGTAAATAAGGAGGGTACACCATGACGGCAAGCGTACGCCTGACGCTGGATCAGGCCTACCACTTAGCGCAGCGCGCACTACGCAGCAACGGGTTCAGCGCCGAAC
This sequence comes from Serratia sp. JUb9, assembly GCF_014298095.1. Taxonomy (NCBI): domain Bacteria; kingdom Pseudomonadati; phylum Pseudomonadota; class Gammaproteobacteria; order Enterobacterales; family Yersiniaceae; genus Serratia; species Serratia sp. JUb9. The sequence continues at coordinate 3,120,117 of NZ_CP060416.1, forward strand.
ACGCCGACGCGGTGGCGCAGAACGTCACCGCCGGAGAGCGCGACGGCTGCGCCTCTCACGGGCTGTATCGCATTCTCGGCTGCGTACACTCGCTGCAGATGGGGAAAGTTTCCGCCGATGCCGAACCGGAGCTTATCGACAGCGCCCCCGCCATTATGCGGGTCAACGCCCACGGCGCCTTTTCGTTGGTGGCCTACCGCCGGGCGCTGCCGGCGTTTGTTGACAAAGTAAAACACAACGGCATCGCCGCGCTGGCGATCAACCACTGCGTACACTTCTCGGCGCTGTGGGCCGATATCGAACCGCTGACCGACCAAGGACTGGTGGCGCTGGCCTGTACTCCCAGCCACGCCTGGGTGACGCCGGCCGGCGGCAGCCAGCCGCTGTTCGGCACCAACCCTATCGCCTTTGGCTGGCCGCGCCCCGGGCAGCCGCCTTTTGTGTTTGATATGGCGACCAGCGCCGCGGCGCGCGGCGAGATAGAGCTGCACCGGCGCGCCAGCAAACCACTGCCGCCTGGCTGGGGAATCGACAAAGAGGGCCGGCCATCAACCGATGCCGCCAGCGTGCTGGCCGGCGCCATGCTGACCTTTGGCGGGCATAAAGGCTCTGCGCTGGCGGCGATGGTGGAATTATTGGCCGGACCGTTAATCGGCGATATGACCAGTAAAGAGTCACTGGCGTTTGATAATCAGACCGGTTCATCGCCTTACGGCGGCGAGCTGATTATCGCCATGGATCCGCAGCGCTTTTTGGGGGAGCAGCAGGCAACCTACCTGGCCCACGCTGAAACGCTGTTCAACGATATGCGGCAACAGGGCGCACGGCTGCCCGGCGAACGACGTTTTCGCCAGCGCCCGCTGAGCGAGCAGCACGGCATCGAACTGCCGCAGGCGCTGTACGATGAGATTGAGGCGCTGTGCCGTTAAACCGTCCCCCTCTCCCGTCGGGAGAGGGGTTTACGCTTATCTGACCACCATCACCGAGGTTTTGGCATGGCGCACGATCGCCGCAGCGTTGGAGCCGAGCAGATAGGTTTTCACGCTGGGACGCCGTGAGCCGACCACGATCAGGTCAGCGCCGATCTCGTCGGCCAGCTGCAGCACTTCATCACGCGGTGAACCGAAACTGATGGTATAGGACAGACGCTCCAGCGGCAGCTCCATTTCCGAAATGATGTTCTTCAGCTTGTCGATCGCGTTAACTTCCGCCTGATTTTCAAATTCTTTAATGCCGAACGAATAGGCAGTGACAAATGCCGATGCGTCCGGCAACGCATGAAACAGGTGTACCTTGGCGCCCGAAACCTTGGCCAGATACTCCACATGCTTGATTGCGTTGTCCGTCAGTTGCGGCTCTTCAAGATCAACCGGTACTAAAATCATCTGGTACATATGTCATCCCTATTTGGTGGTAGCCCTGTGGCTTCCAGCTTACTGCTGACGACGATGCGGATGAATTGATTTGTCGGTTTTTTGTGATCGGGGGTTAATACTCTTTCACCGCCTGCGCAGCGTTAACAAAAGGCGGGCGAGAAGATCACGCCGGAGGCCGCATACCGCCGCCCCCGGCACAATATTTATGCTTTGGTTTTTTCCAGCTGTTTGACCAGTACATAACGCAGCGAAGACGCATCGGCCGGGACATTATCCAGCTCGCTGACGTTTACCTGCAGTTTATAGCGATAGCCGGGGGTAAACTCGAAACCTTCAATCTGGGTGTAAAACAGCTCCCACTGCGCATCCGGCGACTGACGCACCTGCATGCATTTCATCGGCGCGACGCCCACGCAATCCACCAGACGGCTGTTGACGTATAAGGTTTCGTTTTTGCCGGCGGCCGGCGCTGACGCTTCCGGCGACGTTGACGGCTGGCTGCAGCCGGTCAGACCAGCCAGTAATAAGAGCGCTAATGATTTGTTTTTCATTGTTTGTTTCCTCAGAGATCGAAGCGGCATGATAACAACATAGCTCGTCTGCAAACAAAATATAAAACCAGATTTAACGACATATCCAGCCAATCAGATTGATATGAAGACAAAAGGCAGATTAGCCATCTGGTCGTGCCTGATGCTTGAGTTGCTTAAAATTTCGCCACACCACCACGGGTGCCGTAAATTTTGTGCATGACAAGAAATAGGGATAAAAAGCCGCGCATGCGTTCCCCGAGGCAGTAAATTTGCGCCAGATCACCTTTCTGCATTCACGGTGAAACGCAACGGTCATTTTGCGTGGCATCGCACAAATTTGCGGCCTTCTTGCCAGCCTGATCTTAAAAGAAATTGGCTAAGCTGATGATTTGTAGCGGCCTGCCGTTCCGTAGCCAGCGCCGCCTGACGTAAGCCACATTCCGCTGTCGCCACGTCAAACATCAGCACCTGGCGGTGGAAAGGCGTCGGACATCCATTGCCGGCGATACGTTTTTACGCATTAGTTTTTCTCATGCTAGAAATTTAACCTATTGGTATATCAACAAGATAGCGCCCGCAAAGGCTGTTAATTTGCTATGCCGGAAGGTAACCTTGCGTCCTCTGAAGGTCCGATTTACCTCCTGTGTACAAGAAACAATCAACCTTTCCCCTTGGCGTTAAATGTTGTAAACATGTTGCAAAAGGGTGAATTAGTAACACTACCTTAATTCAAACCGGGCAGCCGGATAAACGTATAAGAAAGAGCCAATTTAGAGCTCATAATTTCACTCATGACAGGTAAGACAGGACATCATCAGATGGTAGACCACTCTAAAATTACCGCCGACGCCGCAGAGGCGTCAGACGATCATCTACGCAGAAACCTGACCAACCGCCATATTCAGCTGATCGCCATCGGTGGCGCTATCGGCACCGGTCTGTTTATGGGCTCGGGCAAGACCATCAGTCTGGCCGGTCCTTCCATCATCTTCGTCTATATGATCATCGGCTTTATGCTGTTCTTCGTGATGCGGGCGATGGGCGAGCTGCTGCTGTCCAACCTGCAGTACAAATCCTTCAGCGATTTCGCCGCCGATCTGCTCGGTCCGTGGGCCGGCTTCTTTACCGGCTGGACCTACTGGTTCTGCTGGGTGGTGACCGGGATTGCCGACGTGGTGGCGATCACCGCCTATGCCCAGTTCTGGTTCCCCGGCCTGTCGCAATGGATCGTCTCGCTGCTGTGCGTACTGGTATTGCTGACGCTCAACCTGGCGACGGTGAAGATGTTCGGTGAGATGGAGTTCTGGTTTGCGATGATCAAAATCGTCGCCATTATCGGCCTGATTATCACCGGGGTAGTGATGATCGCCACCCACTTCCAGTCGCCGAACGGCAGCGTCGCGTCGCTCTCGCACCTGTGGAATGATGGCGGCATGTTCCCGAAAGGCATCAGCGGCTTCTTCGCCGGCTTCCAGATCGCGGTCTTCGCCTTTGTCGGCATCGAACTGGTCGGCACCACCGCCGCCGAAACCAAAGACCCGGAAAAATCGCTGCCGCGCGCCATTAATTCCATTCCGCTGCGCATCATCATGTTCTACGTGTTCTCACTGATCGTCATCATGTCCGTGACGCCGTGGAGTTCCGTGGTGGCTGACAAGAGCCCGTTCGTCGAGCTGTTTATGCTGGTCGGCCTGCCGGCGGCGGCCAGCGTGATTAACTTCGTGGTGCTGACCTCTGCGGCTTCATCCGCCAACAGCGGCGTCTTCTCCACCAGCCGTATGCTGTACGGCCTGGCGCAACAGGGTGACGCGCCGGAATCGTTCGCCAACCTGTCCAAGCGCGCGGTGCCGGCCAACGGCCTGACTTTCTCCTGTATCTGTCTGCTGGGCGGCGTGGTGCTGATTTACCTGATCCCGAACGTGATGACGGTATTTACCCTGGTCACCACCGTCTCCGCCATCCTGTTCATGTTTGTCTGGACGATAATCCTGTGTTCGTACCTGGTGTACCGCAAGCGACGTCCGCAACTGCACCAAAAGTCGATTTACAAAATGCCGGCCGGCAAGCTGATGTGCTGGGTATGCATGGCATTCTTTGCCTTCGTTCTGGTGCTGCTGACCCTGCAGGACGACACGCGCCAGGCGCTGATGGCCACCCCGCTGTGGTTCGTGCTGCTGGGCATCGGCTACCTGATGGCGCGCAACAAAAAAGCAGCCTGACACTGACTGAAAGGGGAGGCTTAGCCTCCCCTGATTCTGTCCTGCTCTAACTCTCCGCCAGCGCCTCGCGCTTTTTCTTCCGTCGAATACGCAATTCGCTGACGATCACCCCCAGCACGATCAACGCCCCGCCCAACAGCGCCGCTCCCGGCAGACGCTCACCGGCAATGCGCCCCACCACGCCGGCCCACACCGGTTCACCGGCGTAAATGACCGTCGCCCGCGTTGGCGAAATACTGCGCTGCGCCCAGTTCATGGTGAGCTGAATCAGGGCGCTGGCGATCCCAAGACCGACGGCGCAGTACAGTAAATAATCGGAATAGGCCGGCACCTTTTCGCCGCTCGGCAGCATCATCATAAAAGAGAGCAGCGATGCGGTCGCCAGCTGAACCACGGTCACCCGTTTGACGTTCACCTTCCCGGCATAGGCGCTGATAAGTATGATTTCCGCCGCCACCGCCACGGTGCTGATCAGCGTAACGGTCTCTCCCAGGCTAAAGCTGACTTCGCTGCCGTTCGGCCCGGCCAGCAGCATCAGGCCGCTGAAGGCCAGCACAATGCCGATCCACGCCATGACGCCCGGAAAACGCTTGAGCACCAGCCACTGCAGCAGCGGCACCATCGGCACATACATCGCGGTGATAAACGCCGACTGGCTGCTGCTGATGGTCTGCAAGCCAATACTCTGCAGGCTGTAGCCCACCGCAATCGTCACCCCGATCAGCATCCCGGCCTTGCATTCATACCAGGTCAGCCCGCGCAGGCTGTTCAATGAAAACAGTATTAACGCCAGTGCGGCTGCGCCAAAACGCAGCCCGACAAAAAAGAACGGGCCGCTAACCGTCATGGCGTAATGAATCGCCAGGAACGTACCGCCCCAGATCATGGTAATAACAATCAGGATCGCTTCCTGCGGCCTGATTTTCAGCAACAGGCCTGAAGTAGAAGATGTTTTGCTCATAGATGTCGACTTGCCCTTGATCAACACAACGTGCAATATAATGCACAGATCCTGCCAGTATGAGACATCACGGAAAAATGAGCAATATAGTGCACAATGGTAAACCCGACGCTCCCCAGGTGCTGCAATACCTCAGCAGCAACGTGCGCGGTTATCGTCAGCAGGCGGGGCTGAGTCAAATGGCGCTGGCGACGCAGTCCGGCGTCAGCCGCCGTATGCTGGCAGGCATTGAATCCGGTGAGCGCAACGTCAGCCTGGCGGTGTTGGATAAGCTGGCGGCGGCGCTCGGGGTCACTTTCAGCGATCTGATTCAGGCGCCGGCGGCGCGCGGCAGCCATCTGGTCGGCGAACTGGCCTGGCAAGGCGAGCAGGCGGCCAGCCAGGCGATTTTTACCGCCAGCGTGCCGGCGCGTCAGCGGGTAGAGCTGTGGCAATGGACGCTGATGCCGCACGAGCAGTATCACTCACAGCCCGATGCCGAAGGCTGGCGCGAGATCGTTTATGTCATTGAGGGGTGCCTGACGCTGCTGCTGGAGCAGCAAACCCTGACGCTACACGCCGGCGATACCCACGTCTTCAACAGCGATCAGCAGTATACTTACGCCAACCACGGCGAAAGCCCTTTACGCTTTATCCGCAACGTAACCTTTTAGTCATCCGCCGACTGGCCCTGCAGCCAGTGCAGCAAGGTTTCCACCGCGCTGCCCGGTGCCACCGGCTGCGGCATTAGCAGGCTGTAGCCGCTGCCGTCGTGGCGAAAACCAAACGGCGCCGCCAGCAGCCCGGCGCTGATATCGTCACGTACCTGCTGCCACGGCCCGATCGCCACGCCCAGCCCGGCGACCGCCGCCTGCAGGCTGAAGTAAAAATGCTCAAAACGCTGCTGTGGCATACCCTCAATCGATATCCCCTGCGCCTGCGCCCAATCTGCCCAGGCGTTGGGACGGGTGGCGGTTTGCAACAGCGCCGCATCGTGGCGCAAACGCGGCTCTACCTGGCTGCCTTCAATAAAATGCGTCAGCATTTCCGGCTTGCACACCGGGCCAATTTTTTCACTAAACAGCGGGATGCTGTGTACATTCGCTCCCCAGTCAAAATCATTGCGCCGAATCGCCAGCGTAATGCCATCCTGAAAAGTCACCGCCCCGCCGCCGGCCACCAGCTGTATATGCATCGCCGGATGGGCGCGCAGAAACTCCGGTATGCGCGGAATCAGCCAGCGCATCAGCAGCGTCGGCTCACAGGAGAGCACAATAGGTGCGTTTTGCGCCTGCTGATACAGTTCTTGCACGCTCTGTTCAAGAATATCGAACGCCTGCTGGGTAGCCTGCCACAGTTTACGTCCGGCCGCCGTCAGATAGACCCGGCGGTGACGCCGCTCGAACAGCGCCAGCCCCAGTTCATTCTCTAGCCCCCTCACCGCCCGGCTGATGGCGCCATGGGTCAGGCTCAGGCTATGCGCCGCCAGAGTGAAGCTTTCCAGCCTGGCCGCCGCCTCAAAGCAACGCAGCCCTCCCAGCGAAATATTTCTGCCGATTTTGCGTGAGGTAGACTCACCGATATCGTCAGTTTTCATCGTTTGTCTCCCTGTCCGCGACGTTCAACAATGCAGCCCTGTCCGATCAATAACTTATACAGGCTCACTATGACTGAACTTATTGCCGTCGTCACCCTGACTTTACTCGCCGTTATCAGCCCCGGCCCGGATTTCGCCATGGTATCGCGCAACAGCCTGACCGGCTCACGCGCCTCCGGACTCTACTGCGCGCTGGGTATCGGTCTTGGCGTACTGGTCCATGTGGGATATACGCTGGTTGGCGTCGGCCTGTTGATTCAGCGTTCGCTGTGGCTATTCACCGTGCTGAAATTTATCGGCGCGGCCTACCTGATTTATCTCGGCCTGCAGATGTATCGTCATGCGGCGACGGCGCCGGCTCCCGCCGCAACGCCTGCGCACAACATCGGTGAATGGCGCGCACTGAAAACCGGGTTTCTGACCAATGTGCTGAACCCCAAAACCACCATTTTCATCGTCAGTCTGTTTATGCAGGTGGTTAACCCGCAAAGCTCACTGACGGTGCAGATCGGTTACGGGCTGTTTATCTCGGTGACGCATATACTGTGGTTTGGCGCCGTGGCGCTGTTCTTTTCCTCCCCGGCCATCAGCACGCGTTTTCTGCGCCTGCGCAGCGGCATCGACCGTCTGTTCGGCGGGCTGTTAATCACGTTCGGCGCGCTGCTGGCGCTGAGTAACCTGAGCCGCTGACGCTACCCGCGCCGGGACAAACGCAGATAACATAATTTTTATGATATTTTTATATCGTCCGCGCTATTCTATATCTACTTCTATCAATGTGTTGACGCACAGTCCTTCGGCAACCCGGGCGCAAGCATGGTTAAAACAAAACAACTGGTTATTGTTGTTCATCTTTGCAGTTTTTTGGTGGTTCTCTACAGCCTTTCCATGATTCCCCCGTTATTAATGGCGTTGCTCTACAAAGAAAAAAGCATCTTCTCTTTTTTCTATACGTTGGTGATCGCCGCATCGGTCGGCGGCCTCGGCTGGTTCAGTAGCCGCCAGTCGAAGGTGCAGTTGCGCACCCAGGACGGCTTTTTGATCATCGTGCTGTTCTGGCTGCTGTTTTCCATTATCAGCGCCCTGCCGCTGTGGCTCGACGATACGATAAACATCAGCCTGGTGGATGCGATGTTCGAGGGGATATCCGGCATCACCACTACCGGCGCGTCGGTGCTGAACGACGTCTCCTCGGTGCCGAAGTCTTTCCTTTACTATCGCGCGCAGCTGAATTTTGTCGGCGGTTTGGGGATTATCGTACTGGCGGTGGCGGTGCTGCCGCTGCTGGGGATCGGCGGTGCCAAACTGTATCAGTCGGAAATGCCCGGCCCGTTTAAAGAGGAGCGTCTGACTCCACGCCTGGCCGATACGGCCAAAAATCTGTGGCTGATTTATCTCGGACTCGGGTTACTGTGCACCCTGGCGTTTCGCCTGGCCGGCATGCCCTGGTTCGATGCCCTGTGTCACGCGCTGTCCACCGTGTCGCTGGGCGGTTTTTCCACCCGTAATGAGAGCCTGGGCTATTTCGACAGCGCGCCGATCGAGCTGGTCGGCGGCATTTTCTCCGTACTGGCGGCCATCAATTTCACCCTGTTCTTCGTCGCCATCAGCCGCCGCAGCCTGAAGCCGCTCCTCCGCAATCCCGAACTGCGCTTTTTCCTGCTGGTTCTGGCCATCATCGTGGCCATTGTGGTGGCCGAACTGTACCGCTCCGGGATGTACGGCATCAAAGACGCGCTGGTGCACGGCTTTTTCCTCACCAGTTCAATGATGACCGATAACGGCCTCGCCACCGCCGACTACGCCAAAACACCGACCAACGCCATCCTGCTGCTGCTCGGCGCCAGTTTCTTCGGCGGCTGCGTGGGCTCAACCTGCGGCGGGATTAAAGCGCTGCGCTTTCTGATTATGTATAAAGTGAGCCGTCACGAGGTCAACCAGCTGGTGCACCCCAACGCCATTTTCACCATCAAGGTTGGCGACGCCTCCGTGCACGATCGCGTACTGCGATCGGTATGGAGCTTTTTCTTTCTGTACGTGCTGTTCAGCTGTCTGTTCGTCTGGGCGCTGAACCTGATGGGCTATGACATGATGACCGCGTTCGCTACCGTCGCCGCCTGCATCAACAATATGGGCCTGGGGTTTGGCGAAACGGCGGCCGGCTTCGGCACGCTCTCCGATCCCGCCAAATGGCTGATGTGCGCCGCCATGCTGCTGGGACGCCTGGAGATTTACCCGATTCTGATTTTATGCTCCCGCACCTTCTGGCGTTTCTAATGGCCACCGCCTGTCGGCATTGTCGACAGGCAACCTTGATTTCAATTTAAAAACAACAAGTTAAAAAACCTCAAAGCCCGTAAATTCAAGTTATGTCAATTTTAGTGTATACTCCTCCAGCACTATTTTTCTGGCGTACTCACGCTATTTTCTCTGGAGTTGTTATTTCCAACTACTCGCTTTATCCCAGATAATTTGGACTTGCATCACGACGGTAAGGGAGCGCATCTCAATGAAGCAATAATTTGGGTGCAACCGTCGGCAACACAGATGCAGTTTCAAGCATAAAGGGGATATCACTCCCTAACGGACTAGAAGGTATTCTATGAGCCAAAACGACACTGAAAACGTGGCACGTCGTAGCCATATCAATCCTCCGGTATTTTTCATTTCCGCCGCACTGATCATCGTCCTGGTGGCGTTTGCCGCGCTCTATCCCGAGCTGGCCGATCGTAAATTCAAAGCACTACAACAAGGAATATTCACCAACGCCAGCTGGTTCTACATCCTGGCGGTCGCGCTGATTCTGCTCAGCGTCACCTATCTGGGCCTGTCGCGTTACGGCAACATCAAGCTGGGGCCGGATCACGCCCAGCCGGACTTCAGCTATGTCTCCTGGTTCGCCATGCTGTTTTCCGCCGGTATGGGTATCGGCCTGATGTTCTTCGGCGTCGCCGAACCGGTGATGCACTACCTTTCTCCGCCGGTCGGCACGCCGGAAACGGTGGAGGCGGCAAAACAGGCCATGCGTTTGACCTTCTTCCACTGGGGCCTGCACGCCTGGGCGATTTACGCCATCGTGGCGCTGATCCTGGCGTTCTTCAGCTACCGTCACGGCCTGCCGCTGACGCTGCGCTCGGCGCTGTACCCGATTATCGGCGACCGCATCTACGGGCCGCTGGGCCATGCGGTGGATATCTTCGCCGTTATCGGTACCGTTTTCGGCGTCGCCACCTCGCTGGGCTACGGCGTGCTGCAGGTCAACGCCGGCCTGAACCATCTGTTCGGCCTGCCGATCAATGAAACGGTGCAGGTGGTGCTGATCGTGGTGATCACCGGGCTGGCGACGCTGTCGGTGGTATCCGGGCTGGACAAGGGCATCCGCATCCTGTCCGAACTGAACCTCAGCCTGGCGATCCTGCTGCTGGTGCTGGTCGGTATCCTCGGCCCGACCGTGCTGCTGCTGAAATCCTTTGTGGAAAATACCGGCGGCTACCTGTCTGAAATCGTCAGCAAAACCTTTAACCTGTACGCTTACGAACCGAAATCCAGCAACTGGCTGGGTGGCTGGACGCTGCTGTACTGGGGCTGGTGGCTCTCCTGGTCGCCGTTTGTCGGTATGTTTATCGCCCGCGTTTCCCGCGGCCGCACCATCCGCGAATTCGTTACCGGCGTGCTGTTTGTTCCGGCCGGCTTCACCCTGCTGTGGATGACCTTCTTCGGCAATAGCGCCATCCATCTGATTATGGCTGAAGGTGCGCGCGATCTGGCGACAACGGTGCAGACCGACGTCTCGCTGGCGCTGTTTAACTTCCTTGAGCACTTCCCGTTCGCCAATATCCTGTCGTTTATCGCCATGGCGATGGTGGTGGTGTTCTTCGTCACCTCGGCGGACTCCGGCGCTATGGTGGTTGATACGCTGGCTTCGGGCGGTTCCGACAAAACGCCAATCTGGCAGCGTATCTTCTGGGCCGCGCTGATGGGCGTAGTGGCGATTGCACTGCTGGTTGCCGGCGGCCTGAGCGCGCTGCAGACGGTCACCATCGCCAGCGCCCTGCCGTTCTCCATCATCCTGCTGATCTCGATTTACGGGCTGCTGAAAGCGCTGCGGGTCGACGCCCATAAGCGCGACAGCCAGACCACCACCACCATCGCACCGACCGCTGCGCGCAACCCGATCTCCTGGCAGCGACGCCTGCGCAATATCGCCTACTTCCCGAAACGCTCGCACGTGAAGCGCTTTGTCAGCGAAGTGGTGCACCCGGCGATGACGCTGGTGGAAGCCGAGCTGGTAAAACAGAGCACCGAATCCTCCATCGACGACTCGCAGGACGACCGTATTCGCTTTGAAGTGGATTTAGGCGACGACCTGAACTTTGTGTATGAAGTGCGTCTGCGCGCCTATATTCAGCCGGCCTTCGCCCTGGCGGGGCTGAACGATGAAGAGCGGGACGAAGAGCACAAGTACTACCGTGCGGAAATCCACCTGAAGGAAGGCGGCCAGGATTATGACGTGATGGGCTGGACGCAAGAACAGATCATCCACGATATTCTCGACCAGTATGAGAAGCACCTGCACTTCCTGCATCTGGTACGGTAAAACGCTACCTCAACCGCCCCTCCCGGGGCGGTTTTTTTTCGCCTCAACGCCTCTCTTTTATGTATCCCCAACAACACATCACCAACATCAATGTGTTGCATTGTTGTATTCATAACGCTGCGATAGGTTAAAAAACACTGTAAATAAATACAGTATTTCTTAACTTATTTGAGGATGCCACCATGCGTTTGAACCAACTTTTCTCCCTGTTCGCCATACTCGTCAGCGCGCAAACCTTCGCCGCTACGCCCGAATCAATCGACAACTGCGCCGTCGGCTGCCCGACCGGCGGCAGCACCAACGTGTCAATCGTGCGCCACGCCTACACGCTGAATAACAACAGCAGCACCAAATTCGCCAACTGGGTGGCCTACCACATCACCAAAGATACGCTGGCCAGCGGCAAAAGCCGCAGCTGGAAAACCGACCCCGCGCTGGAGCCGCAGGACACTCTGGCCCCGGCCGACTACACCGGCGCCAACGCCGCGCTGCAGGTGGATCGCGGCCATCAGGCGCCGCTGGCCTCGCTGGCGAACGTGTCGGACTGGGAATCGCTGAACTATCTCTCCAATATCACACCGCAAAAATCCACGCTCAATCAGGGATCCTGGGCGGCGCTGGAAGAGCAGGAACGCAAACTGATCGCCCGCGCCGACGTCAGTTCGGTGTATACCGTCACCGGCCCGCTGTATGAGCGCGAGATCGGCAAACTGCCGGGCACCGACAAATCACACACCATTCCCAGCGGCTACTGGAAGGTGATTTTTATCAACAACAGCCCGGAGGTGAACCACTACGCCGCCTTTATCTTTGATCAGAATACCCCGCGCGACGCTGACTTCTGCCAGTTCCGCACCACCGTCAGCGAAGTGGAAAAACGCAGCGGCCTGATTTTATGGGCCGGTCTGCCGGATACGGTACAGGAAAAACTGAAGGCCAAGCCGGGCGTCCTGCCCGAACTGATGGGCTGCCAGGCCTAACCCGGCGGAACCACGGCGGGGGCACATGCTCCCGCCAATCAGAAAACTTAAATCTGGTAATCAATCACCGGTTCAAGCTGCGCGGAAAACACCTGATCTTTAATCTCCGTCAGCGTCAGCGTCGGATTGCACAGCTGAATAAAACGCCAGGCGTAGTTGCGCTGCAGCTGGCTGCGCTTAAGCCCCAGCCAGACGGTATTCGGCTCAAACAGGTGTTCGGCATTGAGGCTGACCAGCCCGCGATCGCGCTCTTTCTCGTACGACATATCGGCCAGCACTCCTACCCCCAGTCCCAGCTCCACATAGGTTTTAATTACGTCGGAATCCTGCGCGCTGAGGGCGATGTCCGGCGTCAGCCCCGCCGCCTTAAATGCCGCATCAAGGCGTGAACGCCCGGTAATCCCCTGCCGGTAGGTAATCAGCGGCTGGGTGCTTAACTGCTCCAGCGTCAGCGGCCCTGCCTGCGTCAACGGATGGTTTTCCGGCACCAGAATTGCGTGGTGCCAGCGGTAATACGGAAACGCCGCCAGCGCGTCATCGTTCATCAGACGCTCGCTGGCAATGCCGATATCCGCCTCCCCGGAAGCCAGCATGGCGACAATTTCTTCCGGCGTACCCTGATTCAGCACCACCCGTACGCGCGGATACAGCGTGCGGAACTCCTTAATCACCCGCGGCAGACTGTAGCGCGCCTGAGTATGGGTGGTGGCGATATGCAGCTGCCCGCTGTCGTTGCTGCTGAACACATCCGCCAGCCGGCGAATATTATTGGCGTCGTTCAAAATACGCTCGGCCACCACCAGCAATTCCTTGCCCGGTTCAGTCATCCCCAACAGGCGTTTTCCGCGGCGAATAAATATTTCGATGCCCAACTCTTCTTCCAGCTCGCGAATATGCCGACTGACCCCCGACTGCGAAGTAAATAAGGTATTGGCCACTTCGGTCAGATTGTAATTACGACGGGCCGATTCCCGAATAATTTTTAATTGTTGGAAATTCATCCTGTCCCCCATTGCACACGATTTCCCAATATTGATACGGGGACGGCGGCAGGCTCACAAATAAGAAATAATCTTTAGTTATGCTTTTTCACGATAAGTCGCCAAGCAAACGCCGCATCCTGTCGGTGTAAAAAACGAGGGCAATAAAAAGTCAGGAAAAATAACGGGATAGATAACCATAAATAAAGGGCGGTTTATTTACCGCCCTTGCTGATGGTTATTAAATATAGAGATTGGATATAATCAAACGCGTCGTCGCTTCAGCCGGCAACCGGCGTATGCTGCTGCAGCCACTGACGCACGCTGCTGGCCAGCTCGCCAATGGCGTCATCACGCATGCCGTGGTTTTTCAATTCGCGGTCGAGCGCAAACAGATACTGGGCGTTGGTGCCCAGCGGGCCGCTGGCGCTGGCAATCAGCGGCGTGACCACCTGATGACAGGTGTCCGCTTCAAACAGCGGATGTTGCGCGTCCATCACAAACGCCAGCGCGGTGATCTTCCGGCCGCCGTCCAGCGCCAGTTCACACCAGGTCGGCAGATAACAGCCGGTCACCATTTCACGTTTCCACAGCAGCGCCAGCTCGTCATCCAGATGCGCTTCCGGCAGGCGGAAAGCCAGGCCGCTTGTCTCCCCGCCGGCTTTCAACGCCAGCATGCGCCCGGGCTGATGCTGGGTGCCGCGCCCGGCGGTCAGGCGCAGACAGAACGCCCGGTGCCAGCCCTGCAGGGTAGCGGGCTGCACCTCTTCCGCTTCAAAAATCGGGTTCCACATCAGCGAGCCGTAGCCAAAGACCCAGACCGGGCCGCTGTCCGGCCGCTGCGCCAGCGTGTGCGCCAGCGATTCTGCCCGCTGTTCCGGCGTCAGCAACAGCGTCTCTTCAATCGTACCAAATGCCGTTTTGCAATCTGCCTGTTGCAGAAAATCTCGCGTTAACACCGATCAACCTCCCGGGTAGCAGCACCAGCGCTCCCCTTCGCCACTGATTTAAACATATCGCTATCTGTACGGAATTTTATTAGTTCACTATTTGTCCGCCAGATAATGACACTATTCTTTTCCGCAGCGGCAATCAAGTCTGCGGCGCTTTTTAGCCGGCAAAAGTATTTGTACACAGCAGCAATAATATTTCCCCCCTTGCCAGCCAGACAGATAAACCGCATATATCGGCTCAACGCCACCGGGCAAAATATCCCGCAACGTTATTCGGGAAGTAAACCACGGCCTTGGCAAACGGTGCGCCATTAATTGGCAACGATTCTCATTATCAATGGTCGTGGTATACTGCCGCCACAACGACAACAGGAGAACGCCGTGACTACCGAAGCACCCCGCACCCGCGCCCCCTATTTAATCAGCGTTGCCCGCGTTCATGACGTAACGCCGCACCTGCGTCGCATCACCTTTTATGCCGACGATTTACAGTATTACCCGGCCAACGCCGCCGCGGCGCATATCAAAGTCTTTCTGCCGCGCGCCGGGCAAAGCCAGCCCGATCTGCCGCGCCTGACCGAAAATGGCCCGGTCTGGGCGGCGGACGCCGTACGCCCGCTGGTGCGCACCTACTCCGTACGCGCCATTCGCCCGGAGCAGGGTGAAATCGATATTGAATTCGCCATGCACGACCATAACGGCCCGGCGGTCAGCTTCGCCCGTAACGCCAAATCCGGCGACATCATCGGCATCAGCAATCCCGGCGGGCCGAAACCGATGCTGCCGGAGGCTGACTTTTACTGTCTGGCGGGCGATCCCTCATCGCTGCCGGCCATCGCCGCCCTGCTGGAAAATCTGCCGGCGCGCAGCGAAGGACACGCCTTTATCCGCGTCGACAGCAGCGCCGATGCCCTCGACCTGCGCAAACCGGCCGGTTTTGAGCTGAGCTGGATTATCGGCGGCACCGATAAAACCGCAGCGCTGATTACCCAGTTCTGCGCGCAGCCACTGCCCGCCGGCCACACGCATTTCTGGCTGGCCGGCGAGGATCAACTGGTGGTCACCCTGCGTCGCTACCTTCGCCGCGAGCGTCAATGTGAGCGTAATCAGCTTTATGCAGTACCTTACTGGCGTGAGGGGCTAAATGAAGAGGGTTATCATGAGACGCGCCATGAAATCATGGACAATATTGATTCCTGATACGTTCAACCTGCGTGTATTGACGAGGAAATTCTTCGTTAACTGATTTTTTTAGCGGGTTAATGATAAAAAATCGCTTAGCTGCGTAAAAGTAAGTAAAAAAAACCGCATCCCCTGCGGTTTTTTTGTTACCCTATGTCACATAAAGCAAGTTTTTTCTTGCTCATAACACCACAACATCACTATTCCCACGGTGCAATCCAGTCAGCATATCCTATGATTAAGTATCTTCCGTGATACGCGAAATCGTCGGTTATACAGATGATTAGCACACAGCCGGGAACCTGCAGTTCGAGAAAGGAGACGTACCATCCATGAAGTCGCAACACGATCCTGGCCGATCTAAATCCCGCCATACCGAGTATTCCCTGATTTTTCCGATCGCTGCGCTGGTTGTCTTGAACCTGTGGAGCGACACCAGCAACTTCCCGCTGATCGTCGGCATTAATATTCTCGCTCTGTTCGGTATTCTGAGCAGCGCCTTCAGCGTCGTGCGCCATGCCGACGTGTTGGCCCACCGCCTGGGCGAACCCTACGGCTCGCTGATCCTCAGCCTGTCGGTGGTGATCCTGGAGGTCAGCCTGATCTCCGCGCTGATGGCGACCGGCGATGCCGCGCCGGCCCTGATGCGCGACACCCTATATTCCATCATCATGATCGTCACCGCCGGTCTGGTGGGCTTTGCCCTGCTGCTGGGCGGACGTAAATTCGCCACCCAGTACGTCAACCTCGGCGGCATCAAACAGTATCTGATGGCGATTTTCCCGCTGGCGGTGATCGTGCTGGTGCTGCCCAGCGCCCTGCCGGGCGGCAATTTCAGCACCGGCCAGTCGCTGCTGGTCGCCATGATCTCCGCCGCCATGTACGGCGTGTTCCTGCTGATCCAGACGAAAACGCACCAAAATCTGTTTGTCTACGAGCATGAAGACGACGATGGCGACCCGCACCACGGAAAACCGTCCTCCCACAGCAGCCTGTGGCACGCCGCCTGGCTGGTGGTGCATCTGGTGGCGGTGATCGCGGTGACCAAATTCAATGCCGGCCCGCTGGAAGGCCTGCTGACCAAAGTGAACGCGCCGGCTCAGTTCACCGGCTTCCTGGTAGCGCTGCTGATCCTGTCGCCGGAAGGCCTGGGCGCCCTGCGCGCCGTGCTGAACAACCAGGTGCAGCGCGCCATGAATCTGTTCTTCGGTTCGGTGCTGGCGACTATTTCCCTGACGGTGCCGGCGGTAACCATTATCGCCACGTTGACCGGCCAGACGCTGATCTTCGGCCTGCAGGCGCCGCATATGGTGGTAATGCTGACGGTGCTGATCCTGTGCCAGATTTCCTTCTCCACCGGCCGCACCAACGTGCTGAACGGCACCGCCCACCTGGCGCTGTTCGCCGCCTATATGCTGACCATCTTCGCCTGATCCCGACGGTAACGGCATGAAAAAAGGGCTGAACGCCACGTTCAGCCCTTTTGTTTTTCCGCCGGCTACAGCGCGCAGAAAATCCCCACGGCGATACCGCCGAACAGCAGCCATTTAATGATGTAATACACCGTTTTATTCCAGGCCTTCAGCCGTTTTCCTACCCGACGGATGGCGTAGATATACTTGAAGGCTTTGTTGACGCCGCCGGTACGGTCGCCCGCTTCATTCGGCGCGGTGGCGGCGCTCATCAGATGGCGTCCCAGCCAGTGGTTCACCCGCTGCGTCCAGCGGTAGCGCATCGGCCGTTCAATATCGCAGAACAGAATCAGGCGGTTCTGCCCGCTTTTGTTTTCCGCGTAGTGCAGATAGGTTTCGTCAAACAGCACGTCCTCACCGTCGCGCCAGCTGTAGCGCTCGCCGTCCACCTCGATAAAGCAGCGGTCGTCGTTCGGCGTAATCAGCCCCAGGTGATAGCGCAGCGAGCCTGCATAAGGGTCGCGGTGACGCGGCAGGCGGCTGCCGTCCGGCAGCTCGGCAAACATCGCAGCTTTGACCGACGGCAACGTGCGCAGCAGCGCGGTGGTCTGCGGACACAGCGTCATCGCCGAAGGATGGCTGTCCTCATACCATTTCAGATAAAAGCGCTTCCAGCCGGTTTTAAAGAAGGAGTTAAAGCCTGCGTCATTATATTTATCGGACGCTTTGATTTGCTGGATCGCCATCAGCTGGCGGCCTTCATCACGGATGGTCTGCCAATTGTCGCGCAGCGCCTGTAACTCCGGGAACAGCTCTTGCGGCAGATACGGCGTGGTAGGCACGCGGGAAAAGAGGTACATAAAGACGTTCAGCGGTGCGGTGAAGGTCGAATGGTCAGCCAGTTGGCGCCAGAAACCGTAACGAACCCGACCACGATAATGCACATAAACCACGCATAAAATAAACAGAATTAAAACGATATATTTCATTGTTTTTCATCAGAATAATATACATAGCCATCCCTGAGCCAGGCCGGCGCAGGACCCGTTCCTTGCCGCGAGACGGCAAGGTGTACAGCCAATCATCATCAACAGTGTAGAAATGATTTTCTATACAATAAACCACAAAAAATTACACAATAACTCAACAAAGTGCAGATTGTTCGCCGGCAATAAAAAAGGCCGCATAGCGGCCTTTTTACTCGGGTTAGCGGGAGGTTAGCTGTAGGCGTGCAGCGTACGCTGACACAGTGCGGAACGTACGCAATCCTGTTTATCAAAGCGAATAATACCGACCATTTCATCTTCCTCGAAACGCTGCAGCGCATCATTCAGGCCCGACTCTACCCCGCGCGGCAGGTCGCACTGGGTAATATCGCCGTTGACGATCACCGTCACGTTTTCCCCCAGACGGGTAAGGAACATTTTCATCTGGCTGGTGGTAACATTCTGCGCTTCATCCAGAATCACCACCGCGTTTTCAAATGTCCGCCCGCGCATATAGGCGAAAGGTGCAATTTCAACCTTGCCGATTTCCGGCCGCAGACAATATTGCAGGAAAGACGATCCCAGCCGACGCTGCAGAATGTCGTACACCGGGCGGAAATAAGGGGCAAACTTCTCGGAAATATCCCCCGGCAAAAAGCCAAGATCCTCATCCGCCTGCAACACCGGACGGGTGACAATAATGCGATCCACTTCTTTATGAATCAGCGCTTCCGCCGCTTTCGCCGCACTGATAAAGGTTTTGCCGCACCCGGCTTCGCCGGTGGCAAAGATCAACTGTTTATTTTCTATGGCTAACAAGTAATGACCCTGAGCCTCGGTTCGCGCCTCGATGGGTGAGCTATCGCGCTTATCCCGCGCCATGCCGATAGACTCAACGCCACCCATTTGCACCAGCGAAGTCACGCTTTCTTCTTCCAACTGGCGATGACTGCGAGCGTCACGACGAATTACGCGTTTCGCTTCACGACGTGCTTTGATCACTGCTTTCTGTCTTCCCATAGTGGCACCTTACAGTTTGTTTCACCTACCGCAGCGTTATTCACGCGCGATGAATGTTTCACACACGTATTAGGTTTTGGCCTCCTTCAAGCCAATATATATCTCGGCCCTGCGGGCGACGGCCCGAAAAGAGCGGGGACAAGCCAATGGATAAAGTAAACCTGCGGCCGCGTTATTATGCCGAGATTCACCGGACGAAGAGACGAAATAAACGGAATGAGCAAGTATGGCGTTGCGCGTGACAGGGTAGAAAGTAGCGAGAAAAAGAGAGTCGGAGAGAGAACCCTCGTTACAACGAGAAATCAGGGAGGTGATGTTATTTTTTCTTTGTAGCCCCAACCAGGACTTTACCATTAGCGATCCCCGCAGTGTTATTTACAGCCTCGGGCTGTGCACCGTGTGAAAACTACCGCCAGATGATTACAGTATAATGACAATACGCCAGTCTGCGTTGCTTAAATGTAAAAAAATTTATTTTTCCAGCATCGGCCCATAGTTCCGCTTATTTTTTGAGCGACGGTATTAATATAGCATGCCGACCGTCCGGCATGCTATCGGCTATTATTCGAACGAATAGGAAACGCTTACGCCGCCGCCCCAATTGCGTCCCGGCGCCGGTTCATAGAAGCGCCCGTTGCCTTCATTAACGATCACCGAGCCCACGTAGTCACGGTCAAACAGGTTATCGACCCGGCCAAAAACGTTGACCAGCCAGTTGCCCAGCGGATAACGGTAACCGCTGTTCAGACCAACGGTAGTATAAGACGGCGCCTGGGCACTGTTGGCGTCATTCACCTGGATATCGCTCATATAACGCACTTCAGCGCCGGCATACCAGCCCTGTTCCGGCGCCCACGCCAGCGAGGCGTAACCCATATTGCGGGCGATGCCCGGAATACGGTTGCCGCGGCCGATAAACTTATCCGCCGAGCAGGCGGCATCGCCGCAAATATCGTCGCGATAGCGCGCGTCCAGCAGCGTCCACGCCATGTTTAACCGCCACGCCTCGCCAAATTGCTGGTCCAGCGCCAACTCCAGGCCACGGCGGCGTGTCTGGCCGGCGTTTTTGTAGCTGCTGCGTCCGTTGCTGCTGTTGGCGGTGACGATCTCATTACGGGTATCGGTCTGGAACAGCGCCGCGGTCAGCAGCCCGTTGCCGATGCGGGTTTTGCTGCCCACTTCCAGCGTATCGCTGACGGCCGGCTGCAGATCGAAGTTCATGCCGGCTGTGCCATCCGGCCGGTAAGAGAGCTCATTGATGGTCGGCGTTTCAAAACCGCGTCCGGCGGCAGCATAAATATTCCAGCCGTCCGCCAGCGCATAGCGCAGTGCGCCGGCGGGCAACCACTGGTGATAGCGGGCGTTGCCGCTGTCATCGCCGTTGCCGGGGGTAATAAAGTGGTCATTGGAGTCAAAGTTGACGGTGCTGAATCGCACGCCGGCGTCCAGCGTCAGGCGCGGCGTCAGTTGCCAGGAGCTTTGCAGATACGGGTCGAGGTTCCACATCAGGTTACGCTCGTCACGGCGCAGATTGCCCTTCACACCCAGCTGCTGCACGCCGTTCACCTCGGCAAAGTTTTCATAGCCCTTGCGCTTTTCCGTCATGGTTTCGTAGTTCAGGCCGCCGGTCAGGGTATAGGGCACGGCGGCGATGGCGCCGCGGTGCGTCCAGCGCGTATCAATGCCCTGATAGTGGCGCGCCAGCACAATCACCCCGCCGGGCTGCTGGGCACTGCGCTGCTGGACAAATACCGGTATCGACTGGTACTGGGTAGTTTCCCGTTCACCGGCATACATCATCACGCTCAGATCATCGCTGTCGCCGAACTGTCGCTGATAGTGCAGGCCGCCCTGGGTCTGCGACACGGTTTTTCGCGTATTGAACTGCTCGGCGCGCGGCGCCTGGCGCGGATTATCCTGCCACTCTTCCCGCGTCAGGCCGCCGGGATCGTCGGCGTTGATATCGACGCTGTTAAACAGCAGCGTCAGGGTGCTGGCATCATCCAGACGCACGCCCAGTTTGGCGTTGCCCAGGTTTTTACGCGCGCCGCTGTGCTCGCGGAAGCCTTCGGTGGTAAAACGCGTCGCGGATACGGCATAGTTGACGTCGCCGGCCTGACTGCCGTCGCCGGTGGCGCCGCTGGCCTTAAGGCCGTAACGCCAGGATCCATAGCTGCCGGCGTACATGCCCGCCTCAACGCGGTTCGGCTGGCGGCCGGTCTGCGTTTCAACGTTGAGCACCCCGCCGGAGGCGTTGCCATACAGCGCGGAGAACGGCCCGCGCAGCACTTCCACTTTATCGGCCGACGCCAAATCGATATTTGAGGTTTGCCCCTGTCCGTCCGGCATGGTGGCGGGAATTCCGTCAACATAAATCCGCACGCCGCGCACGCCGTAGGTTGAGCGCGCGCCAAAACCGCGTACCGACAGCTGCAGATCCTGCGCGTAATTCTGGCGGTTTTGCACCTGCAGTCCGGGCACGACGCCAAGGCTCTCCGACAGGTTGATTTGCGGTTTGGCGTCGCGCAACTGCTCGCCGTTAACCACGCTGACCGCCGCCGGCGTACTCAGTTCAGACAGGCCGCTGCGCTTGGCCGTAACCACCACGGTCGCCTCGTCATCGGCCCCTGACGCCGCGCCGGCGATCGCCGGCCATAAAACAGGCAGCAGCGCCACCGCAGCGGCGCAGGTATTCCCGGAAATAGGTTTCATATGTGAATGCCGTAAAAATAGAGAAGGACGCTGTAACAATCAGATGCAAACGGCAATATATACGAATATTGCCGCAGGCAGTGTACAAATCGTTATGACGCCTCCGTTTTCTCCCCGGCGCCTCAGCACTGATAGCCCGTACCAACGTCAAAATTCAGCACAACGCCCTGCCGTGCGTCATAAGCCAGTTGCAGCTGCTGCGGCTTGCGATGCTCCTCCAGGCGCTGCAGCAACTGGCGTGAGACCGTCGGCAAAATCTGCTGATTCAACACGCTGTCGATATGGCGCACGCCGCCCTCCGCCTGCAGGCCGGCCGACACCAGCGCATCACTCAGGCTGTCATCGACAACGCAGCGCAGATCGTAACGCTGCCGCAGCCGCTGCATAATCTGCTGTAGCCTGCTGGCGACAATCCGCCGCAATGCCTCGACGTCCAGCGGACGGTAGATAAGCACTTGCGCCTGAGCCAGCAGCGCCGGCTGAAAGCGCGCGCGCAGAATCGGCTGCAGCGCGGTGCTCAGCTCGGCGTCCGTCGCATCGGGCTGCGTTGCCAGTTGCTGATGCAGCTGCTCGCGCCCCAGCTCGCTGCTCATCAGGAACACCGTATGGTGAAAATCAATCAGCCGCCCTTGGCCGTCACGCAGAGAACCGCGCTCAAACAGCTGACAAAGCAACTTCAACACCTCGCCATGGGCCTTTTCCACCTCTTCCAGCAGCACGACGCTGTAAGGACGCAGCCGCACCGCTTCGGTTAACGTCCCCTCCTCCTCCGCCTGCTCGCCATGCCCCCCGATCAGATGCTTTACCGCGCACGCTTCCTGATACTCCGCCATATTGAGGGTCAACAGTGAGGCATCGTCCGCGAACAGATTCTCGGCCAGCGCCCGCGCGCTCGCCATTTTGCCCACGCCAGCCGGCCCCAGCAGTAAAAATACCCCCAGCGGCCCATTATCCAGCCGCAGCTGCGTTAAGGCGGTATACAGTCGCTGCGCCAGCGCGCTCATTGCCGACTCCTGTCCGATCACCTGCTCGGTCAGGCGCTGTTCAAGCTGCAGCAAACAGCTGCGCTCATCCTTTAACAGGCTGCTTAGCTCAATGCCGCACCAGTCGGCGATGACCGTCGCCACCATGCGGGCGTCCACATCCAGCGACAGCAGAGGAACGGACGCCTGCAGCGCCGCCAACTGCTGCTGCAACACCATGCATTCATCGCTGCGCTCCGCCTGCCGGGCCGTCAGCAGTTGCCGCGCCAGCAACTGCTCCTGCCGCAGCTGCTGCTCCAGACTTGCCTGCTGCTGCAGCAGCCACTGGCAACGGTCGCAGATATCCGCCAGCCGCGCCGGATCGACCTCGTCACTCTGCGCCTCGTCCTGTTCAATCGCCTGTTGCTCCATCGCCAGCGCCGCCAGTTCCGCGCGGATCTGCGTCAGTGGCGCAGGTTCGACCTCCAGGCTCATCCGCACCCGGGCGCTGGCGATATCCAACAGATCCACCGCCTTATCGGGCAGTTGACGGCCGCACAGATAGCGACGCGACAGCACCACCGCCGCCTTCAGCGCCGAGTCCTGGATGTAGACGCCGTGGTGTTGGGCGTAACGCTCTTTCAGCGCCCGCAGCATCAGGCAGGCGGTCTCATCATCCGGTTCATCGACGCTGACCTTCTGCAGGCAGTGCCCCAGCGCCGTGTCCCACTCGACATGCTGCTGATACTCTTGCCGGTTGGCGGTAATAATCAGGCGCAGCTCTCCCTGCATCAGCGCCGGCTTCAATATCTTGAGCACCTCTTCACTGCCGGCCGACTCGCCGACGCCCACCGGCGTATGCACCTCGTCAATCAGCAACAGTATCGGCTGCGGCGAACGGCGTATGGCGTCAACCAGCTGCAGCAGCCGCAGCGTGAAAGCAGAAAGATCGCCAGGCCCCGCCTGCAGCAGCGCCACATCCAATCTGCGGATACGCATATTTTTCAGACCGTCCGGCACATTGCCTTCCACAATACGCTGCGCCAGCCCTTCCACCAGCGCACTTTTGCCAACGCCCGGTTCGCCAACCAGGATCGGGTTGTTTTTACGCCGGCGGGAAAGCACATCAACGATCTGACGCAGTTCGGCATCACGGCCCAATACCGGATCGAGCTGTCTGGTTTGCGCTTTCGCAGTAATATCCAGGGTGAATTGATCCAACAGCGCTGAGCACTCACATTCCGTCATATCCGTAATCCTGGCAAAAGGTGACTCCTGGGACGAAAAACCGCAGCTCTGATTACCGTCCGACTGACTATCCGGCCACGACGGTGCACACTTCAGCGGCATATCATCCAGACTCAACAGCGTCCCGGCAGCCGTCCGCATGCTATCGGGGCTCAAGCGTCGCAGCCAATAGGCTAAATGCGTTGTCATAATGCTCTTCCTTGTTTGCTGACGCCGGGCAGACTTCTCCCTACCGGCGCGTTTTGTTAGCGTATAGCGTAAATCCCATTCCATGGGGCACTCTCTGCAGGGTTAAGCGGCGCTTCCCGCGGCTTAACCCAAGACATCGCCGGCCGATCGGTTGCCTGACCCGATTAGCCCTGTGTCTGCGGTCTGAAGTTTTGCGTGGGTAGGAGGCGTGAAGAATAACGGCGGCCCGACGCCTGACCGACACCGTACTCCCGGCCGCACGCGGCGCCCTGGCGAACAGGCTGCCGTCCTGAAATAAAGCGGATACGTCAAGCCAATGGTCTCTGGCAATAAACCGTACAACATGGGCGTATTTCCCCAATCCTGTATCTGATAAACTCGTCAGCCTGCGTGCAGGCTGACTTAATTACGCCAATATGGCGTTCGCCCCAAAAAAATTATTTATCTTCGCTCGCTGGCGGCACCGATAAAAACTTTCATAAATATTATGAATACCGGAAATCCTTTCAGTCCGCCGCGAAGAAAATAATTAGGACAAATACCTATAGACATAAGTTTAAAAAGCTATGACATATGAAAGGAATTGAAAATATGTAAGAAAATATTTCAACGAGCCAGCTTTGACCGTTAACACCAGCATTCTGATTATTAAGATTTTCCCCAGACGATATCAGGCAGGGCGCGTGATTACAGGCGTAAAGAGATCGCGTCAGGGTGGTGAGAATCATTAACGAATGCAGGAATAAAACGTTAAATAAGAAAAGTCCTGTTTTTCCCGACAACAATCGCCATGCGTTTTTATTGTTAACAGAAAACTAAAAAAAACGTTATGTATTTAGCCGTGAAATATATAGATCCGATGGATCTGTTTTTTTTATAATTATGCCTGATACGCATCGCCGATAATGCGTTAATAATTTATCGGCACAATAAAAAACAGCAAATTTACCAGTCCACTCATCCCCAGCCAGGGGCCAAACGCCAGCGGCTGTTGCGCGCTATGCTTATTCCAGCCGTATCGCAACAGTTTATACGCCAGGCCGCCGCCTGCCGCCAGCAGCAGCAGGTTCGGCAGGCTTTGCCAGCCGCACCAGGCGCCCAATGCCGCCGTCAGTTTAAAATCGCCGTAGCCCAGCGCCTCTTTACCGCTGCCCAGTCTGAACAGCCAAAACAGCAGCCACAGCGCCATATAGCCGGCAGCGGCGCCGATAACCGCCTGCTCCAACGGTACAAACCAGCCGTTCAGATTGCACAACAGGCCCAGCCACAGCAGAGGCAGCGTCAACACATCCGGCAACAGCATTGTATTGAAATCAATAATCGACAGCGTTAATACCAGCGTGCAAAACAGCAGCAGCGCCAACAGCGGCCATCCCGGCGGCTGCCACAGTCCCACCAACATAAACAGCAGCGCATGCGCCAGCGCAGCCGGCGAGCAGCCACTTCCGGGCATACGTTTGCCCACACGCCGCCATAACGCCACCTCCTCATCCGCCGCAGGTAAATTCAACTGCCGCAGCGCAGCTTGCCGCCAGCGGTGTTCCAGTAACGGCGGCAGCTGCCGCGCCACCCGGCTCATCACGCTGCCGACGGCCCAGCCCGACAGCATCAGTAACCCCAGCCAGCATTCCGGGTAAGCAGCGGCCAGGCGAGTGAAAGTATCCATCCATCATCTCCCGTCAATCGTCCCTTCCCGTCATGCTGCCGTATTTTCTCCGCCGTAGGTACGGAGAGAACTCAGTTCAGATGCGCCTTTTACAGCAAATATCCGAGCGCCGCGTTGTCCCATCGCTCTCACCAGCCGCACGATCGTGATTAATAAGGTAAACTGGTAGTTCAGCACGGCGCTGCGAGCACGGCATCTGCAGCGCATTTTTAACCGACAGCGGCGGGGGTTTATGCTCCGCCGGGTCAATCGTCACCACGGCAAGGAAGTCTGTATGGATTCGTCGTATCACCCTGCCCGCATGCCTTCCGGCGCGGCAGAACATGTGTGCCGCACGCTCGGCGCACTGCAACGCTCATCGCCGGATGGCGACAGGCTGTCCGCTAGCGCCTATCAACGTATTCTGCTGTACTGCGGCGTGCGCCCCGATCTCCCCGGCTGGCGTCATTTTCTGCTGGGTGCGCTCACGCTGCTCGGCCTGCTGGCGCTGGTCTGCGGGATAATTTTCTTTATCGCCTGGAACTGGGCGGCCATGCCCAAGATGGCGAAATTCGCCCTGGTGGAAGGTTGGATTCTGGCACTGGCGATCGTCGTCTGCTGGCGCTGGCGACAGACGCTGGCGCGTATGGCGCTGCTGGCTGTCGGGCTGAGTTTCGGCGGGTTGCTGGCGCTGTACGGACAAACTTATCAGACCGGCGCCGACAGCTGGGAACTGTTCCGCGCCTGGGCGCTGGTGCTGCTGCCGCTGGCGCTGCTGGGGCGTCAGAACGGCCTGTGGATCTGCACCTGGGCGGTCGCCAATCTCGCCTTTCAGTTCTACTACGCCAACCAGGCGTTACTGCTGATTGGCGACAACGCCTGGCAACGCTTCCCCTGGTCAGCAGACGGCTTGCTGTACGCCTACCTCGCCGCTCAGTTGCTGTGCCTGATACTGCGCGAGGCCCTGGCCGGCGCCGCGCGCCGCCGGCAGCCGACATCGTGGTTGGCCAAGCGCTGGCCGTCGCGCCTGATGGCCGGCTACCTGCTGCTGACACTCACCTTCTGGGTGGCCGGCACGGTGCTGGACTGGAGCAGCGCGGACAACCGTCTGATAATCGTACCCTGGGCGCTGTTGCTCCTGATAGGTTACGTCTTTTACCGCCACCGCCGGCCGGACCTGTGCATGCTGACCCTCGGCATGGCCAGCCTGATGGTGGTGGGCGGCGTAGTGATTCTGCAGCTGCTGTACTTCTCTTGGGAGACCGAAGCTCTGCTGCTTATCGCCTGGGGGGTCGGCCACCCGATGTTGATCTGCGGCCTGATGGCGCTGTGGCTGACGCTGTGCGGAGCGTGCCTGCTGCGCTGGCGGCGTGAGATGTACCCGCAACAGGCGCCGGATATCGCACCGGATGAGGTCGGCGCGCTGCTGCAGGCACTGCAACAGCGCCAGTTGCTGAACGCCCGGCAGGCAGCGGCCGTGGCAAATTTCGACCATTCCGAACGGCTGCCCTGGTATCTGCGCTTCGCGCTGACGCTGGGCGGCTGGCTGGCGGCGATGATTATCCTGATGCTGCTCGTTCTGGTGCTGTATGCGGTTGGCCTGCTTGGATCGCTCAACGGCGCTTCACTGGCGCTCTACTCGGCATTGCTGGCCGTGCCGGCCGCTCTGTGGCTGCGCAAACCGACGATCGGTCAGCAGCAGATTGGTATGGCCTGGGCCATCGCCGCCACCTACGGCTTTTATCTGGCGATTATGTTGATCGGCGACGACTATGCGCAACCCAGCATCATGCTGAAAATGCTGTGTTTCCTGCCGGTACTGGCGGTCATGGCGTGGGCGATGCCAAACGCGCTGTATCGCCTGATGGCGGTCTGCCTCGGGGTCTTTCTGCTGGTACAGTCGCTGGGCTATTTTAGCAGCCGCTATCTGCCGTCGGCGCTGGCTATCGGCCTGACGGCGCTGCTGGTCGCACTGCTGCTGGCCGGCTGGCTGCAACAGGTTATCCGCAACGCATCGCGGCCGGCGACGGGCGACGGCGCATGGCGCTACGGCATTCCCGCCGGGCTGATGGCGCTGTGTCTGGCCGCTATCCACCACAACCTGCTGAGCGATATTTTCGGCCCGTCCTCCGGCAGCACCATGCTGGCTACCATGCTCGGCATCGGCATCGCCGTGGGGTTGATCGGCAGCGCGCTGGCCTATACGCAGCGCACCGCCGCCGACGCGGTGCCGGTCTACCTGCCTGCGGCGCTGTTCTGCGGCGTTATCGCCCTGTTCTCTCCCGGCCTGGGTCTGGGGCTGCTGCTGTTGCTGACCGCGCGTTATCTGGGCAGCCGGTTGCTGCTGGCGACGGCGGGCGGCTATCTGCTGCTGTACCTGAGCGACTGGTACTACTTCCTCGGCATCTCGCTGTTGCACAAAGCGCTGCTGCTGATGGTCAGCGGCGTCGTGCTGTTGCTGCTGGCAATGTGGGTCAAACAATGGCAGGCGCAGGGAGGTAACCATGCAGACTAAATCCGTCATCAAATGGCTGACCGCCGCCGTAGTGCTGGCGGCGCTGCTGCTGGTCAATCTGTCGATTTACCAAAAAGAACGGCTGCTCAAACAGGGCCGCGTGGTCATCCTGCAACTGGCGCCGGTCGACCCGCGCTCGCTGATGCAGGGCGACTATATGGCGTTGGACTATGCGCTGGCCGCGCCGCTACGGGCGCAGGTACGCCAGCTGCAGCAAGCCTGCTGGGTCGGTGGCTGCCAGGCGCCGGCGACCAGTGGCCAACTGGTGGTCGAACTGGATGCGCAACGGCACGCGGTCAACGCGCATTTTTATCGCGGGGAACCGCTGAAGCCACAGCAAATCCTGATGCAGTACCATCTGTCCCCCACCGGGCTGCAGATCGGCACGCCGAGCTACTTTTTCCAGGAAGGGCACGGCGATAGATTCGCTCAGGCGCGTTACGGCGAGTTTCGCGTCGATCGGGACGGCACCGCGCTGCTGACCTATCTGCGTGACGCCGACGGCCGGCGCATTCTGCCATAACCTCTCCCCGCGGCTGACGTCACGTCGGCCGCGGGCTTAACATATAAACGCGCCCCATAAAATACTCCTTAATATCCATCCGCTCCCCGTCAACTCCCCACAAATTGTTAAGTTAATTAACGATTAGTTAACGTATTATCTCAAACGCATATAACTCGATAAATCAGCTCGTTTTAGCACTGGCTGGCATTGATGCCGGCATTTTATTGACCAGGAAAATACCCAATGAACATCCAAATCAATGGACGGATGATACCGCTCGACGATAGCCTCCGCGACACTCCCCTGCTTTACATCCTGCGTAACGATCTGGCGTTGAACGGCCCGAAATACGGCTGCGGCCTGGGCGAATGCGGCGCCTGCACCGTACTGATCGACGGCGTCGCCGCCCGCTCTTGTTCCGTTAACGCCGCCAGCGTGGTCGGCAAATCGGTCACCACGCTGGAAGGCATCGGCAACGCCGAACATCTGCATCCGGTACAGCAGGGCTTTATTGATGAACAGGCGGCCCAGTGTGGCTACTGCACCAACGGCATGATCATGACGCTGGTGGCGCTGTTTGAACGCGAACCGCAGGCCGACGAACAGACCATCAAGCAAGAACTGGCCTTCAACCTTTGCCGCTGCGGCACGCATATTGAAATTCTGCGGGCGGCGGAACGCGCCAAACAGATTCTGGCCGAGCGGGGTAACGCGTGATGAACAGCATGGAAATCACCCGCCGCCGTTTACTGCAGGCCGGCGGACTGGTGATGGTCAGCAGCCTGTTGCCGGTCTCATTCGACGCCCTGTCGGCTACGCCGGCCCCACGCCCGGCCTCACCGCCGCCCGACCGCGTCGACAGTTTTATTGCGCTGTCCGCCGACGGTAAAGTCACCGCCTTTAACGGCCACGTCGATCTCGGCACCGGGGTGAAAACCGCCCTCAGCCAAATCGTCGCCGATGAGCTGGATGTCGATCTGGCCGCCGTCACCATGATTCTCGGCGATACGCGCCGCACGCCGAATCAGGGGCCGACCATCGCCAGCGCCACCATCCAGGTCACCTCGATACCGCTGCGTCAGGCGGCGGCGCAGGTACGCCAACATCTGCTGCAGCTGGCGGCGCGGGCGTTCAACCTGCCGGAAAACCAGCTGGCCGCCGAGCGCGGCTATGTGTTCGAGCGCGCCAACCGCGCGCGCCGTCTGAGCTACGGCGAACTGGCGCGCGGCCAGGATCTGCACCTGCCGCTGGATACCACGGCGCCGCTGAAGGAGCACGCCCAAAGCCGCTATGTCGGCCGGCCCGTAGCGCGCGTGGATATTCCCGCCAAAGTTACCGGCGGACTGAGCTACGTTCACGACGTGCGTGTGCCGGGCATGCTGCACGGCCGGGTGATTCGCCCGCCGTATGCCGGCGCCGACAGCAGCGCGCCGCTCGGCAAGGCGCTGGTGTCCGTCGATGCGGCATCTATCGCCCACCTGCCGGGCATCGTCAAGCTGGTGGTGATTAACGATTTTATCGGCGTGATCGCCGAGCGCGAAGAGCAGGCCATCGCGGCGATGAACCAGCTGCGGGTCACCTGGCGC
The DNA here is from genome assembly GCF_014298095.1 of Serratia sp. JUb9. Lineage (NCBI taxonomy): Bacteria > Pseudomonadati > Pseudomonadota > Gammaproteobacteria > Enterobacterales > Yersiniaceae > Serratia > Serratia sp. JUb9. The sequence continues at coordinate 3,150,254 of NZ_CP060416.1, forward strand.
GACTGGCAGGGGCTGCCCGATCTGGCAGCCGGCCTGCACGATACGCTGACGACGCACCCGAAACAGGACCGTATGCTGCAGGACGACGCCGGAATCGAGCAGATTATCAGCGCGCTGCCCACGCCGGTGAACGCCGATTATCTGTGGCCCTTCCATCTGCACGCCTCCATCGGCCCTTCCTGTGCGGTCGCCGACGTGCGCGACGGCCAGGCGGAGATCTGGTCAGGCAGCCAGAATCCGCACGACCTGCGCAAGGACATCGCCAAACTGCTGGATCTGACCGACGAACAGGTGCATATCCAGCGTCTGGACGCCTCCGGCTGCTATGGCCGCAACGGCGCTGACGACGTAAGCGCCGACGCCGCGCTGCTGTCGCAGGCGGTGGGCAAACCGGTGCGGGTGCAGCTGATGCGCGAACAGGAAAACGGCTGGGAACCAAAAGGCACCGCGCAGCTGATCCGGGTGCGCGGCGGGCTGGATGCCGCACATCAGGTGGCCGCCTATGATTTTAAAACCTGCTATCCCTCCAACAACGCCGTGACGCTGGCGCTGGTGCTCAGCGGCAAGGTCGCCAATCAGGCTGACGTCCAGCAAATGGGCGATCGCACCGCCATCCCGCAGTATCGCTACCCGCATATGCGCGTTGTGGCACAGGATGCCGCACCGATCGTGCGCGCCTCCTGGATGCGCGGCGTGTCGGCATTGCCGAACGTGTTCGCCCATGAGTCCTGGATCGATGAGCTGGCCTATCTGGCGGGCGACGATCCCATCGCCTACCGCCTGCGCTACCTTGACGATCCACGCGCGCTGGCGCTGATCGACGCGCTGAAAAAACAGGCCGACTGGCAGCCCGGCCGCGCGCACCGTCATCCGGCGCCCGCCTCGCAGGAGTGGGTCAGCGGCCGCGGCTTCGCCTACGCCCGCTATTTCCACAGCAAATTCCCCGGCTTCGGCGCCGCCTGGGCCGCCTGGGTGTGCGACGTCATGGTCAGCCGCCGCACCGGACAGGTAAAAGTGAAGAAGGTGTTTGTCGCCCATGACTGCGGCCGCATCGTCAATCCGGCCGGCGTGCGTCATCAGGTGCACGGCAACGTGATCCAGTCCACCAGCCGCGTGCTCAAGGAGTTCGCCACCTTTGACGGCGCCGGCACCACCTCACTGGAATGGGGCGGCTATCCGATTCTGCGCTTTGACGAACTGCCGGAGGTGGATGTGCAACTGCTGGATAACCCCGATCGGCCGCCGATGGGGGCCGGCGAGTCCGCCTCGGTGCCCAGCGCCGCCGCCATTGCCAATGCGCTGTTTGACGCGTTGGGCGTCCGCCTGCGAGAAGTGCCGTTCACCCCCGAACGCATTCTGCAGGCCCTGACCTCCGCTCACTGACGCCCGACGGCAAGGAAACCACCATGAAGAGTAAAAGCAAAAAAGTTCTCGGCTGGGGCGCTGCGGTTGTCGCCATCGCCGCAGTTGGCGCCGGCATCGCCAGCTGGCAGCCGTCCATCGCCCCGCTGAAGGAGACGGATCACCAGACGTTCAGCGCCGAACAGATCGCCCGCGGCAAAAAGCTCGCGGCGCTCGGCGACTGCGCCGTCTGCCATACCCGCCCCGGCGGTGAACGCAATACCGGTGGCCTGGCGATGACGATCCCGTTCGGCACCATCTACTCCACCAATATCACGCCGGATCGCGAAACCGGCATCGGCAGCTGGAGCTATCCGGCCTTTGAGCGCGCCATGCGCCACGGCGTCGATCGCGACGGCCACTATCTGTACCCGGCGTTCCCGTACACCTCCTTCACCCGCACCAGCGATGAGGATCTGCAGGCGCTGTACGCCTGGCTGATGTCGCAGCCGCCGGTGCGCTACCAGCCGCCGGAAACCAGGCTGAACTTCCCGTTCAATATCCGTCAGGGGATCGCCGCCTGGAACTGGCTGGTTCTGCAGCCCGGCGCCATGCAGCCCGATCCGGCGCACGACCAGGCCTGGAACCGCGGCGCCTACCTGACCGAAGGGCTGGGCCACTGCAGCGCCTGCCACTCGCCGCGCAATATTCTGTTTGCCGAACAGGGCGGCAAGGCGCATCTGTCCGGCGGCGTCGCCGAAGGCTGGAACGCGCCGGCGCTGACCGCGCACTCCAACGCGCCGATTAGCTGGAATTACGCCGATCTGCTGGGCTTTATGCGCAGCGGCTATTCCGCCAATCACGGCGTGGCCGCCGGCCCGATGGGCCCGGTGGTGAATGAGGGATTGTCGCAGCTGCCGGAAGAGGATCTGCAGGCGATGGCCGTCTATCTGGCCTCGTTCAATCAGCCGCAGCCGGGCGACGACGCGGCCACGGTGCAGCAGCTGCTGCACCGTGAGGCGCAGGCAAAAACGCTGGCCTCGGAGGGCGCACGCCTGTATTCCGGCGCCTGTATGGCCTGCCATGCGCAGTCGGAAGGCGCGCCGTTGGCCGGGGTGCGTCCGGCGCTGGCGCTCAATACCAACCTGAACGACGCCAGCCCCGACAACGCCATCCGCGTGGTGCTGAACGGCATTGCCGCCCCCGCCACGCCGGCGCTCGGCACCATGCCGGCGTTCGCCGGCCACCTCAGCGACCGGCAAATCGCCGTGTTGCTGAACTACCTGCGCACCGAGCAGGCGGGCAAAGCCGCCTGGCCGGATCTGCAACAGCGGGTGACCGCGCTGCGCAACGCGCAGTAATCCGCCGCTCCCGGCCCACAGCGGGCCGGGACGTTACTCTCCCTGCGCCAGATCCGTCACCACCTGACGGTAGGCAGCAATCGCCAACGCCACGTCCGGCGTCGTCACCGCTTCCGCCGGGTGATGGCTGATCCCTCCCTTGCAACGCACAAACAGCATACCGACCGGCCAGCGTTCCGCCATAGCGATGGCGTCATGCCCCGCGCCGCTCGGCAGCGACAGTGAACGCCCCTGCACCTGCCGCACCGCCTGCTCCAGCGCCGTCTGCAGCCGCGCGTCGCACGGGGTGGCGCCGATGTGATAATACGCCTGGGCGTCAAAACGCAGCCGACGCCGCCCGGCAATCGCCTCGGCCTCGGCCAGCAGCGTCTGCAGCAGCGCCGCCAGCGGCGCATCCTGCGGGCCGCGAATGTCCAGCGACAGCCTGACCTCGCCGGGGATCACGTTCACCGCGCCGGGCGCGCACTGTACATCGCCGACCGTGGCCACCAGGTTGCCGCCCTGCAGGCCGGCAGTGCGCTCGACAAACACCATCCACTCGGCGGCGGCGGCCAGCGCGTCTTTACGCTGCTGCATCGGCACCGTGCCCGCATGGCCGGCCTCGCCGGTAAAGCAGCAGTTGAGACGGCGCGCGCCGTTGATCGCCTGCACCACCCCCAGCGCCAGCCCCGCCTGCTCCAGGCAGGGGCCTTGTTCGATATGCAGTTCCAGATAGGCGACGATTTCACCGGCGGCGCGCGCCGCCTGATGAATCTGCGCCGGATCCAGCCCGGCGTCGCGCATCGCCTGCGCCACGCTGACGCCCTGTGCGTCGGTCTGCGCCAGCCAATCGTCCGGCCAGCTGCCGGTCAGGCCGCGACTGCCGAGCAGCGTAATGCCAAAGCGCGTGCCCTCTTCGTCGCCAAAGCCGACAATCTCCAGCGCCAGCGGCAGACGACGCCCCTGCAGCTGCAGCGCCTGCACCACCTCGATCGCCGTCAGCACCCCCAGCATGCCGTCATAGCGCCCGGCATTGCGCACCGTGTCCAGATGCGATCCGAGCAGCAGCGCCGGCGCACCGGGCTGTTCGCCCTCGTAACGCCCGCAGATATTGCCCACGGCGTCCTGCCAGACCTGCATCCCCGCCTCCGCCATCCAGCGTCCCACCAGCCGGTTGGCCTGCAGATGCTGCGGCGAAAGGTAGACGCGCGTCAGGCCGTCCGGCGTTTCGCTGAGCGCCGCCAGCCGGTCGGCGCGCGTCATCACGCGCTCGGCGGCCTGCATGTCCGTCGTCTGCGCAGTCAGCGTTTCGCTCATGCCGCATCCCCGCTGCCGTAGTGATCCCACGCCGCCTGCAGCGCCGCGCCCTGCGTAGTGGCGAACTTCAGGTGATTGAGCACCGACTCCAGCGCGCTCAGGGTGGTCATCACGCAGTCTTTACGCGCGTTATAGCCCATGGTGCCGATGCGCCACACCTTGCCGTGCAGCGGGCCGAAGGAGGTGCCGATCTCAATGCCGAAGTCATTGAGCAGCAGCTGACGCACCCGATCGCCGTCGATCCCCGCCGGGATCACCACCCCCAGCACGTTATTCATCTTGTGGCGCAGATCGCCGAAGGTTTCCAGCCCCATCGCCTGGACGCCTTTCAGCAGCGCATCGCCGTGCAGCTTATGGCGGGCGATGCCGTTATCCAGCCCCTCTTCCAGAATCAGACGCGCGCACTCGCGGGCGGCAAACAGCGCCGAGGTGGCCTCGGTATGGTGGTTGAGCCGCTCCGGCCCCCAGTAGTCCATCACCATGCCCAGATCAAAGTAGTTGGAGTAGATCATCTCCTCCTCGCCGTCCTGGTGCGCCGCGGTGCGGATCCCCGCCTCCACGCACCTGCGGCGGCGGATCTCCGCCTCCATGCGCGGGCTGAGAGTAATCGGCGAAGTGCCGGACGGGCCGCCCAAGCACTTCTGCATGCCGGCCGACACCGCATCCAGCCCCCAGGCGTCGCTCTCCAGCGCATTGCCCGCCAGCGACGCGGTGGCGTCGGTATAAAACAGCACGTCGTAACGGCGGCAGATAGCGCCCAGCTCCGCCAGCGGCTGCAGCATGGTGGTGGAGGTATCCCCCTGCACCGTCAGCAGCAGGCGCGGACGCACGCGCTTGATGGCGTCCTCAATCTGATCCGGCGTAAACACCTCGCCCCACGGCACCTCGATGGTGTGCACCTCGGCGCGACAGCGGCGGGCGATTTCACACAGCAAATGACCAAAACGGCCAAACACCGGCACCAGCACCTTATCGCCGGGGCGGATGGCCGACACCAGCAGCGCTTCAATCCCAGCGCGCGAGGTGCCGTCCACCAGCATCGTCCAGCGGTTTTCGGTGCGGAACACGCCGCGATACAGCGCCATCACCTCATTCATATAGTGGGTCATCGCCGGATCGTACTGACCGATCAACTGGCTCGCCATGGCGCGCAGTACGCGCGGATCGGCATTGATTGGCCCCGGCCCCATCAGCAGGCGCGGCGGCGGATTGATTTGCGAATATTGAGCGATAGCCATCGTGTTTTCCTTTCGTTAGTTAAGACCGCGCACGGAGGAGATAAACTGTTTGAGCTCAGGGGTCTGCGGATTGGCGAACAGCGTGTTGCCGTCGCCCTGCTCCCAGACGCGCCCCTGATGCATAAACACCACGCGGTCGCCCACTTCGCGGGCAAAATTCATTTCATGGGTCACCAGAATCAGCGTCATGCCCTCGGCCGCCAGCTGCTCCAGCACTTTCAGCACCTCACCGACCAGCTCCGGGTCCAGCGCCGAGGTAATTTCATCGCACAGCAGCACCTTCGGCGACATCGCCAGCGCGCGGGCGATCGCCACCCGCTGTTGCTGGCCGCCGGACAGGCTGGCGGGGGAGAAATCCAGCCGGTCGCCCAGCCCGACCTTCTCCAGCATGCGGGCAGCCAGTTCGCGGCACTCCGCCGCGCTTTTCTTCAGCACCCGGCGCGGCGCCAGCATCACGTTTTCCAGCGCCGTCATATGCGGGAACAGGTTGAAGCTCTGGAACACCATGCCGACCGAGCGGCTGATTTCCCGCGCCTGCGCGTCGCGGTCGGTAATGGTCATACCGCCCAGTTTGATGCTGCCCTCCTGGTAGCCTTCCAGCCCGTTAATACAGCGCAGCAGCGTGCTTTTGCCGGAGCCGCTGCGGCCGATAATCGACACCACTTCCCCCATCGCAATATCCAGATCGACGCCCTTGAGCACGTGGTTGTCACCGTAATACTTCTGCACCTGATTAATGGTGATGAGCGGCATTGAATTTATTCTCCAGATAGCGGCTGTAGCGGGACAGCGGATAGCACAAAACAAAGTAGCCCAGCGCCACCAGCGCGAAGACCTTGAACGGCTGGTAGGTGACGTTGGTCAGCATGGTGCCGGCCTTGGTCAGCTCGACAAATCCGATGATCGACGCCAGCGCCGTGCCCTTCACCACCTGCACGGCGAAGCCCACCGTCGGCGCGATGGCGATGCGCAGCGCCTGCGGCGCCACCACCCGCCACAGCGTCTGGCCGAACGACAGGCCGAGGCAGCGCGCGGCTTCCCACTGCCCCTTCGGCAGGGCGCGAATGCTGCCGTACCAGATATCCAGCAAAAATGCGCTGGTGTAAAACGTCAGCGCCAGCGCCGCCGCCGTCCACGGCGAGACGTCCACGCCGAACAGCGCAACGCCGAAGAATGCCAGAAACAGCTGCATCAGCAGCGGCGTACCCTGAAACAGGGCGCTGTAGCCGCGGATCAGCAATCCGAGCCGGCGGCCGCCGTTCAGGCGCAGCAGCAACAGCGGCAGCGTCACCAGCCCGCCGCCGATAAACGCCGTCAGCGACAGCAGCACCGTCCAGCGGCCGGCCAGCAGCAGGTTGCGCACGATATCCCAGTCGGTAAAAGAGGCCATCATGCCGCCACCCCCAGCCATTTACGCCCCGCCGCCATCATCAGCTGACGCATGGCGACGGACAGCAACAAATAGAGGCCGGTGGTCACCAGATACACCTCGAAGCTGAGGAAGGTGCGCGACTGGATCAGGCTGGCGGCGAAGGTCAGTTCCTCATAGGAGACCTGCGACACCACCGACGACCCCAGCATCACGATAATGCACTGGCTGACCAGCGCCGGATAAATACGCTGCAGCGCGGGCGGCAGCACCACCCGCAAGAACGTCTGGCCGCGGCTCAGCCCCAGCACGCGTCCGGCCTCCCACTGTCCTTTCGCCGTCACCTGAATGCCGGCGCGGACAATCTCCGTGCTGTAGGCCCCCAGATTGACCACCATCGCCAGCAGCGCCGCCTCGCCCGCCGTCATTTTCAGCCCCAGGTTGGGCAGGCCGAAGACGATAAAGAACAGCTGCACCACAAACGGCGTATTGCGGATCAGCTCAACATAGGCGCCCCACAGGCGGCTCAGCCAGCCGGCGCGCCCGCTGCGAATGGCCGCGCCGACGATGCCGAGCGCCAGCCCGCCGCAGGTCGCCAGCAGCGTCAGCTGTACGGTAACCCACAGCCCCGCCAGCAGCTCCGGCCAGTACGGCCAGAGTGCGGAAAAATCCAATTGTTGCGTCATGACGGTGCGCCTTACAGCGTGAGGCTGGCAGGCAGCGGCGCTTTCAGCCACTTCTCGGACAGCGCATTCAGCGTGCCGTCCTTGATGCCCTGTTCAATCAGCGCGTCGACCTTGGCCTTCAGCGCCGGCTCGCCCTTTCTCAGGCCGATAAAACAGGGAGAATCTTTCAGCATAAAGCTCGCCACCGGCGCTTTGGCCGCGTTTTGCCGGCTGATGGCCGCCACCACCAGGTTGCCGGTGGCGACATACTGCACCTGGCCGGACAGATACGCCGACAACGTGGTGTTATTGTCTTCATAGCGCTTAATCTGCGCCGCCGCCGGCGCAATGGCGCTCAGCACCATGTCCTCTACCGCGCCGCGCGTCACGCCGACGCTGTGACCGGCCAGCGCGGCGGCATCGCTGAGCGGTGCCGTTTTCGGGCCGAACACGCCGAGGAAAAACGGCGCATAGGCGCGGCTAAAATCCATCACCTTTTCCCGCTCGGCATTTTTACCGAGGCTGGAAATCACCAGATCGACCTTATCGGTCTGCAGATAAGGCACCCGGTTGGCGCTGCTGACCGGCACCAACTGCAACTTCAGTTTCATCTGCTGCGCCAGGTAGCGCGCCATATCGATGTCATAGCCCTGCGGCTGCAAATCGGTGCCCACCGAACCAAACGGCGGAAAGTCCTGCGGCACCGCAATGCGGATAGCGCCGCGCTGCTCAATCCGCTGCCACTGGTCGGCCTGCGCCGCGGCAATGTTAGCCAGCAGACAGGCGGCGCCGGCCAGTGCGATGATGATTCTTCTCATTAGCGTTTCCCCGTAAAATTAGCATGAAACAAAAGGTTCCATAAAACCAATTCTGCAACTAATGTGCCAATCACGGCCGACGCGACGCTGACGCCGCAAAGAAACGACGTCCGCAAAGTAAATGGCTGTTTTTCAGTATGGAAGGAGGGTCAGGATGGCAGTGCAACGGCACTCATCGTGATGTCCCCCTCACCCTTGCGCACCAAAATAAGGCAAAGCACCATGCTGGCGCCCCGTTAACGCTGTTCCAGCTCGTCCAGCTGCTGGTAAAGGGTGGCGATCTGATGAATACGCGGGCGCCCGCTGTCCAGCAGCTGATGCAGCAGCGCATTCGCCAGCAGGTTGATCAGGCTGTTGGCGGCGGCATAGCTGTCATAGGCGGACACGCTGTCCAGCGGCGCGCACAGCTGCCAGCGCGTCAGCGGAAACAGGCTGTGCGCCTGCGGCTCGCACAGCAGCAGCACCGGCACGCCGTCCGCCTGCAACTGCTGCAGCAGCGGGCGGACAATGCGCGGACGGCGGCGGAACGCCACCATCACCACCAGATCCTGCGCCGAGGCGTCCACCAGTTCTTCGCTCAGGCTCTGCCCCGGCTGCGGCAGCAGCAGCACCTGCCCGCGCGCCTGCAGCAGCTGCTGGCGCAGGTGCAGGGCCGCGGGATAGGCATTGCGCATGCCGATAATAATGATGCGGCGCGCGTTCGCCAGGGCGTCGATCGCCTCGGCGAACTGCTGCGCGTCGATGGCGTTGACCCACTGGGTCAGGTTGGCCATTTCCTGCTTATAGTGGCGCGCCAGCAGCGTGTTGCCCTGCACCGCGTCGCGGTTGTCGGTCAGCGGCATGCCGCTCTGGCGCAGGGTGCGCAGCTCATCGCGCATATCTTTGTATTTGTCATAGCCGAGCCGCTTGAACAGACGGCTGACCGTCGCCTTCGACACCCCGCTCAGCCGCGCCAGCTCCGCGCTGTTATAGCTGATCAGGTCGTTAAAGTGGTCAAAGATAAAATCCGCCACGCGCTGCTCCTGCGGCGACAGGGCGGCGTACTGCGCCTTTAAACGTTCATCAAGCTGTTGCATCACGGCCTCTGTAACTTTCGTTTCACCGGACTATAGCCGCAAAGGCCGCCATCGTGCACGCCGGCGCGCAAAAAAATTTCGCTGACGCCGCCCGTTGCGCAGAGATGGAACAACTTTTGCAACCTCGACGGCAGACGATAACCACGAGGACGATCCATGCAGAGTAATGTAGCGACCCGCGGGATGGCGGTTACGCCGCACCATCTGGCCAGCCAGAGCGCGCTGGCGGTACTGCGGGAAGGCGGCAGCGCTATCGAAGCGATGGTGGCCGCCGCCGCCACTATCGCGGTGGTCTACCCGCATATGAACGGGCTGGGAGGCGACGGTTTCTGGCTGATCGTGCCGCCGGACGGTGAACCGGTGGCGATCGACGCCAGCGGCGCCGCAGGATCGCTCGCCACGCCGGCGGCCTATGCCGATCTGAAACACATTCCCCATCGCGGCCCGCGCGCGGCGCTGACCGTCGCCGGCACCGTCAGCGGCTGGGATGAGGCGCTGCGCGTGTCCGCCGAGCTGTGCGGACGTTCACTGCCGCTGCCGCACCTACTGGCGGACGCCATTGACTATGCCGCGACGGGCATTCCCGTCACCGCCTCGCAGGCCGCCGCCAGTGAGGCGAAATACGCCGAACTGTGTGACCAGCCAGGCTTTGCCGACGCCTTTTTGCCCGGAGGGATGCCGCCGAAGGCCGGCAGCCGTTTTCACCAGCCGGCGCTGGCGACCACCCTGCGGCAGCTGGCGCAGGACGGACTGGACAGCTTTTACCGCGGTGCGCTGGCCGAGCGGTTGGCGGCCGGCATGGCGCAGCTGGGTATGCCCGTCACGCTGGCGGATTTACAGCGGCACCGCGCGCGCCGCAGCCGGCCGTTGCGGCTGCAGCACCGGCATGGAGAGGTCTGGAACCTGGCGCCGCCGACCCAGGGACTGGCGTCGCTGGCGATCCTCGGCATCAGCGATCGATTGGCGATGGCCGACGCGGACGAAGCAACAACCATCCACCGTCTGGTCGAGGCAACCAAGCTGGCCTTCGGCCTGCGCGACGCGCATATCACCGACCCCGACAGTCTGACCGGCGACAGCCAGGCGCTGCTCGCACCGGCGGCGCTGCAGGCGCTGGCGGCGCGGGTGGACGAACGGCAGGCAGCCCCGTGGGGCGCGGGCAAAGGCCCGGGCGATACGGTGTGGATGGGCGTGATCGACAACAGCGGCCTCGCCGTCTCGTTTATTCAGAGTATCTATCACGAATTCGGCAGCGGCGTGGTACTGCCGGACAGCGGCATCGTCTGGCAAAACCGCGGCGCCGCCTTCAGCCTGGATCCGCAGCATTTGCTGGCGCTGGCGCCGGGCAAGCAGCCGTTCCACACCCTCAACCCCGCCGCCGCGCGCCTGAACGACGGCCGCGTGATGGTGTACGGTTCAATGGGCGGCGACGGTCAGCCGCAGACGCAGGCGGCGCTCTTCACCCGCTACGTACTGCAAAACGCGTCGCTGCAGGAGAGCATCAGCCGACCGCGCTGGCTGCTGGGGCGCACCTGGGGGCAAAGCTCCGAGTCGCTCAAGCTGGAAGGCCGCTTCCCGCCGGAAATCATTACGCGCCTGCGTGCGCTGGGGCATGAGGTGGAGGTGCTTGCCGACTTCACCGAGGCCATGGGGCACGCAGGCGCCATTGTCCGCCACCCGGACGGCCTGCTGGAAGGGGCATTCGACCCGCGCAGCAACGGCAGCGCCGCCGGCTTTTAAGGAGAACAGCATGACTCATTTACCCCCGGACTGGCGCGCCTACCTCGCCCAGATGGAACAGATCCTGATGCTGGAGCTGGACGATGAGCGGCGCGCAGAACTACAGCGCCAGTTTATCCGCATTGCCGCGCTGGCGGAGCCGCTGATGGCGTTTCCGCTCGATGAACGGCTGGAGGTTGCAGGAGTGTATCAGGCATGAAATTACATCAGTTAAGCATCCGCGATATTCAGCGGGCGCTCGGCAACGGCGAACTCAGCGCACAGGAGATCGCCCGCCGCACGCTTGACGATATCGCCCGCGTCAATCCGCAGATCAACGCCTGGACCACGGTCACCGCGCAGCGGATGCTGGCGGAGGCGGCGCAGATTGATACACTGCGGCGGCAACACCAGCCGCTGCCGCCGCTGGCAGGCGTCCCTTATGCGGTGAAGAACCTGTTTGACGTGGCGGAGCACACCACGCTGGCAGGCGCGCAGCTGTTCAGCGAGCGGCCGCCGGCCGCGGCCGACAGTTGGGCGGTGCGTCAGTTGTGGCAGGCCGGCGGTCTGCTGTCCGGCATGCTGAATATGGATGCCTACGCCTACGGCTTCACCACCGAAAACAGCCACTACGGCGCCACCCGTAATCCGCACGATCTGCAGCGCATCGCCGGCGGTTCATCCGGCGGTTCAGCGGCGGCGGTCGCCGCCGGCACGGTGCACTTCTCCCTCGGCTCCGACACCAATGGCTCCATTCGCGTGCCGGCCTCGCTGTGCGGCATTTTCGGCCTGAAACCGACCTTCGGCCGGCTGTCGCGCGCGGGCACTCAGCCGTTTGTCGCCAGCCTCGACCATATCGGCCCCTTTGCCCGCCGCTGCAGCGATCTGGCGACGGTATACGATGCGCTGCAGGGCCGCGACCCGGAGGACGCCTTTCAGGCAGAACGCCCGGCGCAGTTGACCGCCATGCAGCTGACGCGCGGTATGGAGGGCCTGCGCTGCGCGGTGCTCGGCGGTTATTTCACCACCTGGTGCGATGACGACGCCCGCGACGCGCTGCGGCGTGCCGCCCGGGCGCTGGAAGCGCATGATGAGCTGATGTTCCCCGAAGCGGAACTGGCCCGCTCCGCAGCCTTTATCCTCAGCGCCTCCGAAGGCGGCAACCAGTATCTGCCCGCCCTGCGCCGCGAGCCGGCGCGCTTCGAGCCGCATTCACGCGAGCGCCTGCTCGCCGGGGCGATGATCCCCGCCGCCTGGTACGTGCAGGCGCAGCGCTTCCGCCGCCATGCGCAGCAGCAGTTTATGGCCCTGTTCCGCCATGCCGACGTGCTGCTGGCGCCAGCGACGCCGTGCTGTGCAACGCCGATCGGCGCGCAGGAGATGGACATTAACGGCCAGCCGCTGCCGATACGCGCCAGCATGGGCATGCTGACGCAGCCGATATCGTTTCTCGGGCTGCCGGTGGTCAGCGCACCGCTGCGCACCGCCGCCGGACGCCCCATCGGTTTGCAGCTGATTGCCGCGCCGTTTAACGAACAAGCCTGCCTGCGCGCCGCCGCCGCGCTGGAACAACTGGGCATTGCGGTGGCCGATGCCGCGGAGGTAGCCGCATGATCACGCCCCCAGAGATTAACCATCCCCTGACGCTGGCCGAAGTGACCGCCGCGTTTGACCGCTACGAGCAGGCGCTGGTCAGCAACGATATCGCCGTGCTGGACGAGCTGTTCTGGCACAGCGAACGCACGGTGCGGCTGGGCGCCGGCGAGAATCTGTACGGCATCGGCGATATCCGCGCTTTCCGCGCGGCGCGCCCCGCCGCCGGGCTGGCGCGCAGGCTGCAAAATACCCGTATCGTGACGTTCGGCGAGGATTACGCGGTCTGCAGCACCGAGTTCACCCGTGAGGGCAGCACGCGCATCGGCCGTCAGCAGCAGACCTGGGTGCGTTTCCCCTGCGGCTGGCGGATTGTTGCGGCGCAGGTAAGTTTAATGGAGTAACCGTAAAACTTTGTCGGCAAGGTTTGACGAGGATTTATGCAAGGACGGCGTAAATGGAATTGCCGTAAACGATCGGCATTTTTCTGTCACGATAATGAACGGCAATTGCAGGGGCCGTAGGCGCGGCCCCTGCACCCGCGCCCGCGCTTAGGCACGTTCTGCCTGCTTCGCAGGTTCCCTCTCTGCGTCACCGTCGCCGGGCGGGTCGGCTCTACAGGCATCCCTGCCTGTGCCGCCTCAACCGGACATCCCTGTCCGGTTGCCCCTGGCTCAGGTTCCTTGTTCGGCAGCCCGTGATACGCGCTAAAGGTCAACACCCGAATCTGTCATCACCGGGCCATTTAACAACCGGCGTTGGCATTAATAATCTTAAATTCTAGCTATCCCCGCCAGGGATGCACTCGCCGCCAGTGGTCGGCGATCTGCTGACGGGTGCAGATCCACACGCGATCGTGCTGCTGGATATAGTCCAGAAAACGCTGCAGCGCACGGAAACGCCCCGGACGCCCCAGCAGGCGGCAGTGCATGCCGATCGACATCATCTTCGGCGAGGTCGCCCCCTCCTCATACAGCACGTCGAAACTGTCACGCAGGTAGGTATAGAACTGCTCGGCGGTGTTAAAACCCTGCGCGGTGGCAAAGCGCATATCATTGGCATCCAGCGTATACGGCACGATCAGATGCGGCTTGCGCGTGCCGTCGCCGCACGTCACCTCGCTCCAGAACGGCAGATCGTCACCGTAGTAGTCGCTGTCATAATCAAAGCCGCCGTGCTCCGCCACCAGCCGGCGGGTATTCGGGCTGTCGCGGCCGGTATACCAGCCGGTGGGCGCTTTGCCGAACAGATCGGTCAGTACCTGCACCGCCTGCTGCAGGTGACGCCGCTCGTCGTCGATCGCCATATCCTGATAGTGGATCCAGCGCCAGCCATGGCTGACCACGTCATAGTCGGCGGCCTTGATCGCCGCGACAATCTCCGGATTGCGCGCCAGCGCCATCGCCACGCCGAACACGGTGAGCGGCAGTTCACGCCGGCGGAACTCCTGATAAATACGCCAGAAACCGGCGCGGCTGCCGTACTCATACAGCGAATCCATCGACATATGGCGATCCGGATAGCTGGCGGCGCCGATGATATCGGACAGGAACTGCTCGGAACCCGCATCGCCGTGCAGCACGTGGTTTTCCGCGCCTTCTTCAAAGTTCAGCACAAACTGAACGGCGATACGCGCCTCCCCCGGCCAGGCGGCATGCGGCGGCTGGCCGGCGTAGCCGCGCATATCGCGCGGGTAGTCCGGGTGAAGGGTGTCTGGCTGTTGATTCATACGCTGAGCTGTTGCCCCCTGAATAGTTAGCATGGATGTAATGACTGAAATTTTCCGCTGAGCGCCTTACGCTCCGGCCAGGCCAGATCGCCGTATTTACTGGTCGACAGCCCCAGCGCCGCCAGCGATTCGACCATTTTCACCGCCGCGCCGACGCCGTCGATCACCGGCATGCGCAACTCCTGCGTCAGCTCCCGCGCCAGGCTGGCCATACCGCCGCAGCCCAACACAATCGCGCCGCAGCCGTCCTGCCGCATCGCCTGAATACAGCGTTCACGCACCATGTGCTGCGCCCGTCCGCTGCCGTCCTCCAGCGCCAGCACCGGCAGGTCGATGGCGTGCAGCGCGGCGCAGTGTTCGCTGAAGCCGTACTGACGCAGCAGATGGCGGGCGATAATCAACGTGCGCGGCAACGTGGTGACGATGGAAAAACGCGTGGCGACCAGAGTCGCCATATGCATGGCGGCCTCGGCAATGCCGATCACCGGCGCCTGCGCCAGTTCACGCGCCGCCAGCAGGCCGGGGTCGCCGAAACAGGCGATCACGTGCCCGTCGACGCCGCGCTCGCGGCCGGCCTTGATCTGTTCCAGCACCCCGATCGCGGCAACCGCCTCATCAAAATGGCCTTCAATCGACGGCACGCCCTCCGCCGGGCACACCGCCAGAATTTCGGTGCCCGGCGCTGCAGCGGCGCGGGCGGCCGCGCCAATGGTTTCGGTCATGCCGGGGTCGGTATTGGGGTTGATCACTTGTATACATACTGCGGACATCATTGCTCCTTATAGGCGGCGAACAGCCGGACAAAATCGGGATGACCCAGTTCCGCGCGTTCAAAACGCAGGCTGGCGACAATATGGTCAAAATGCTGTTCGACGGCGGCGCTGAGCGCCGGTAAATCCCGCTGCCGCAGCAGTGCAATCAGCCGTTCATGATCATTGCAGCGGCAGCCTTGCCGCCACGGCGCGCCCCAGGCGGCAATCACCAGCGAGGAGCGCTGGCACAGCCGCGTCACCATCTCGGTCAACACCGCATTGGCGGAGATCGCCTGCAGTTGAATATGGAATGCGGCGGAGAGGCGGATAGCCGCCGGGCCGTCATGCTCCTCGTGCGCCTGCTGCTCATCGCGGATAATCGCCTCCAGCGCCGCCAGATGCGGCGGCTGACAGCGCGCCAGCACGTCCGGCAGGTTCGCCACCTCCAGCAGGGTACGGGTGCGGAAAATATCTTTCGCCTCCTCCGCCGTCGGGCTGGCGACGTATGCACCGCGCTTGGGCGCCAGCTGCACCATTTGCACCGCCGCGAGCCGCTGCAGCGCCTTGCGGATGCCGGTGCGGCTGACGCCGAACACCTCGGACAGCGCCTCTTCCGGCAGTTTGCTGCCCGGCGGCAGCTGATGTTCAACGATGGCGTTCATCAACGCCTGATAGATGGACTCATCCTTGTCATACAGGCCGGACGCCGTTTCCAGGCGGTTTTCGCTTTTCATCACCTCACTCCTGATTAACTCTTGCGCATCAAATCGTATACATAAAAATAATTTTTTGTATACAAAATTACGCATTCTGGCCTGAATCCTGCTTCAGCGTAACTATCCCCTCAACAGGGTTTTCATCAGAGGAGCAGGTTTCATGCCAAACAGACAAACTACGCGTCAGGGTTACAGCCCGCGCCTGTGCAATGAGGATCTGGCGCCGACCCGCGATCAGAACTGGAGCTGGTACAATATCTTTTCGTTCTGGATGTCGGACGTGCACAGCATGGGCGGTTACGTGGTCGCCGCCAGCTTCTTTACCCTTGGGCTGGCAAGCTGGCAGGTGCTGCTGTGCCTGCTGGCGGGCATTGGCATCGTGCAGCTGTGCGCCAATCTGGTGGCGAAGCCCAGCCAGATGGCGGGCGTGCCCTATGCGGTAATCTGCCGCCAGGCGTTCGGCGTGTTCGGCGCCAATATCCCGGCGGTGATCCGCGGGTTGATCGCCTTCGCCTGGTACGGCATCCAGACCTATCTGGCGGCCAACGCGCTGATGCTGGTGGCGCTGAAGTTCTGGCCGGCGCTGGCGGCGCTCACCGCCGATTCGCTGCTCGGCCTCTCTTACCTCGGCTGGATCTGCTTTGCGCTGATGTGGCTGCTGCAGGCGATGGTATTCTGGCACGGCATGAACGCCATCAAGCGCTTTATCGATATTGCCGGCCCGGCGGTGTACGTGGTGATGCTGGCGCTGGCGGGCTGGATTGTGTATCAGACCGGGCCGGACGGCATCTCCTTTACCCTGGCCGGCAAATCCCTGACCGCCGGCGAGCAGGCCTGGCAGATGATTACCGCCACCGCGCTGGTGGTCTCCTACTTCTCCGGCCCGCTGCTCAACTTCGGCGACTTCTCGCGCTACGCGAAGAATATGAATGAAGTGCGCCGCGGCAACCGCTGGGGTCTGCCGTTCAACTTTCTGCTGTTCTCATTGGTGACGGTGGTGATCGTCTCCGGCACCCAGTCGCTGTTCGGCCATATGATCACCGACCCGATTGAAACGGTCAGCCGCGTCGGCAACGATCTGGCGGTGGCGATCGGCCTGCTGACCATGATCACCGCCACCATCGGCATCAATATCGTCGCCAACTTCGTTTCGCCGGCGTTCGACTTTTCCAACTGCGCGCCGCAAAAAATCAGCTTCCGCACCGGCGGCATGATCGCCGCGGTGGGATCGGTGCTGCTGACCCCGTGGAACCTGTTTAACTCACCGGAGCTGATCCACTACACGCTGGACGTGCTGGGCGCATTTGTCGGCCCGCTGTTCGGCATTCTGCTGGCGGACTTCTACCTGATTAAACGTCAGCAGCTGTCGGTGGACGACCTGTTCAACGACACGCCGGCAGGTAAATACTGGTATCGCCACGGCTTTAACCCGAAAGCCATCGCCGCCCTGCTGCCTTCCGTCACCGTCGGCGTTATCCTCAGCTTTATTCCGTCGCTGCATGCGGTCGCCAATTTCAGCTGGTTTATCGGCGTGGCGCTGGGCGCGCTGGCCTACCGCTGGCTGGCGCGCGATGAGCAGCAGGCCGCCGCGCCGCGCTTCAGCGCCAAGGCGCTGCTGCCGAAGGACTAATGCCGCCGGGCCGAACGCCCGGCAATCAGGTGTAAAAAAACCACCTGCTAAGCAGGTGGTTTTTTTACTTTCGGCCCTCATCTCTGACATAACAAACAATGCGCAAAAAGATCCATCGCCTCGTCTGCCCGCTTCACGGGTCGGTTTTAATGCAGTTGCATGAGCACGCTGGATCCGCTCCAGCTCTGGCGGCACACGGCCAGAACGGGCAAACCTGACGCATGCAAAACCATACAGGGCTAAAATTGAGAATCAACTCGGCCAATTAATGATTTCATCCAGCCCGGAAATGAGTGCGGGAAAGTAACTTTCATCCATTCCCAGACTATCACTGATAACTACACTTTCAGCAGGGTTTTCCGGCCTGAGGGTTAATGTCAGCAGCACGCCTTGCCCTGAAGGTGATGGCGTGAATATCAGATTCAACTGGTTTTCTGTGCTATCAAAAACCACCTCCTGAGCTTTACCGCCATTCACTAAATTTATATGTAACTCTGTGAGTTTATTTTTAAGGATATTAAGCTCGCCAACATTAAAAGATGCCTGATATTGAGCTTTAAGCTCAGGCAGTTCGTACTCCACGTAAGTCTGTATCCAGTCATATTGAGGTATATCGGGCGTATTCTCCCGCTCAAAGGGAGTCACCCGTAATATTTTCCTGTCGTTAACTATTTCAATCATATACCCCCCTATTCCTTGTATAAAAAGTGAGTTATTGTCCAATCCTTCTCACGCACGAGAACCTCTAACGTGTATTTTTTATGGAAATAGGTGCCTTTCTTGGCTCGATTCTCTACGAGTTTATAAAACTCTGATTTATAAAGAAAAAGACCAGGCGTATTTTTAGGGTCAGGCATTCTTTTACCGTAGCGGATAACTTTTTCCTGTAGTTGCAAAGGAACGTATCGTGCGGGATTAAGCATATGCTTAGCCGGTGTTGCCGTCATCTTAAGGGCACGACCTGATAAGCCCATTTTCAGGCGACCACGCAAGATGCTAATGGTAGCCTGGCTAAGTTTTACCGTTACAGCCGTTTTTACGCCACTCTCCAACAATGCTTTACCAACCCGAAAAAGGCGGAATGCACCAAAGGCAATTAAAGCGAGGTCTGTTGGGTCAATCAGGGGAGCTTCTAATGGCGCCTCTTCCAGTCTGACGAACACGCCATCAGCATCATAAATCCGCCACAAACCGGGAGCCTGCGCCACGGAATAGCCAATACACATCCCGCTTTCATCATCTACAATGGGCTTAGCATTCAGGGGAGGGTTACGGGGGCTGAATTCGAAGTATTCACCGGAAGGTAATTTTGACTGGAAGGTGTAAAAGCGTCCTGGCTCATCGGCAATAAATCCAACTGTCATGTCATGATTCCCTGTTGAATGTTTTCTGGGTCATCATAATGGACATTTTTACTGCAATCCACTTTGCCGGACTGTCGTTGCTCGTCTCAGGCTGCTAACGCCCCGCCGTTCTCGTTGTTCACCCCTGCCAGCACTGTTTAGGTGACTGTCGTTGCCTAACGTAATGCTTAACTTTTTGTTTCATATAAATTATGCCATTCGGTGCATATAAAAGGCCGCGAAGGCGGCCTTTTATACATCTTCTGTTTGTCGTTGACGCTCAGCTGCCCCGGTAGGTTGACCAACCGCCGGGGGCGATTAAAAACGGCAGGTGATAGTGCTGCTCCTCACTGAGCATCAGCTCGATTTGCGCGTGGACATAGGGCGTCTGCCGTCCGGCGGCCGTAAACCAGTCGCCGATGTCTGCCGTCAGGCGATAACGCCCCGCCGGCAGCGCCGCCGGAGTAAAGGCGGCGATGCGGCCGTTGGCGTCGGTAAGCATGCTCGCCAGCGGCTGGTAGTCGCCGTGTTCATAACGCGCCAGATGCACGGCGACGCCGGCGGCCGGCCGGCCGGTAGAAATATCCAGAATATGGCTGCTCAGATTGCTCATGCGCCGATCACTCCTTCCAGTCTGAGTAAGGTAATTTCACGCAGCTGCGCCAGCGACGCCTGCCGCTCCTGCGCCTCGTTATTGTGCAGACGCAGGCGCAACGCCTGCAGAATCTCCGCGCCGCTGCGTCCTTTGGCGCGGATCAGAAAGACCCGGCCAAAGCGCGCTTCATACTGCGTATTGGCCGTGCGCAGCGCCTCGGCAAGCTCTGCATCATGGCGATCCACCGACGCCTGCTCCTGCCGCGACAGGGCGGCGTGTGCCTGACTGCCCGTCGGCCGCTCGCCGATGCGCGGATGGGCGCTCATTGCCTGCTGCAGTTCGGCGTCGCCCCAGTGACGCATCAGTTCCCCCGCCCGCGCCAGCAGCGCGGCGCGATCGGCATAGGGGCGCGCCTGCACCAGCGCCGACGCCCAGTCCGGGATCGCCACGCAGGGGCTGAGCATCGCAATGGCCTCATCAAGCGGTAAACGGTTAAAGCGTTCGAGCGCGTTCATCGTGACTCCTGTTGCTAACGACTGCGTCATGTTTCTCTTCCGGCATAATCAGGTTAAGGATAATCGCCACCAGACCGCCGCTGGTGGCCGCCGAGCCGAACAGGTTGCCGACCAGCGGCGGGAAATGGGTCAGAAACGCCGGCACCGCCTCAATACCGAGGCCGATGCCGAACGCCAGCCCGACGATCAGCATCGTGCGCCGCGTCAGCGGGTTCTGGGTGATGATGCGGATGCCGGCGGCAACCACACAGCCGAACATCACCATCGTCGCCCCGCCCAGCACCGGCGTGGGGATCTGGCGCAGCAGCTCGCCAAACGGCGGGAACAGCCCCAGCAGGATCAGAATAACGCCCATATAGCGCCCGACATAGCGGCTGGCGACGCCGGTCATCTGAATCACGCCGTTGTTCTGCGCAAAGGTGGTGTTCGGGAAGGCGCACAGCATCGCGGCGATCATACAGCTCACGCCGTCGGCCAGAATGCCGCCCTTCAGCCGGCTGCGGAAGGCGGCGTTATCGATCGGCTGCCGGGAGATCAGGCTGTTGGCCGTCAGATCGCCGACCGCCTCCAGAATACACACCAGCGACACCAGCGCGATAGGCAAAAAGATCGCGCTGTTGAACTGGAAGCCGAACGGGAACAGCGCCGGCAGCCGGAACCAGGTTTCACCGATCGGCGCCGGATGGAAGTTGCCGGTCAGCGCCGCCGCCAGGCAGCCCGCGGCGATGCCCACTACGATCGACGCCAGCCGCAGCCAGCGGTTACCGGCGCAGCTCAGCAGCACAATCACCCCCAGCGTCAGCCCTCCCAGACCGATATTGCTCATGCTGCCAAAATCCTTTGCCCCCTCGCCGCCGCACCAGTTGATCACGCTCACCTTAATCAGGCTGATGCCGATCAGCGCAATCACGCTGCCGGTGATCACCGGCGTAAAGATTTTCTTCAGCGGTTCAATAAAACGGCTGACGACCACCGGCACCAGCGCGGCGACAAAATTGACGCCGAACAGCATCGCCATAATGTCCTCAGGCCCGCCACCCTGCTGTTTCACCCACAGACCGCCGGCCACCGACACGCCAAGAAACGCAAAGCTGGTGCCCTGCATGCAGATCATGCCGGCGCCAATCCCCCATACCCGATTAGACTGCAGAAACGTGCCGATGCCGGAGGCCAGCAGCGACATGCTGATCAGGTAGGGCATCCACGCCTCCAGCCCCAGCGTGGCGCCGATCAGCAGCGGCGGGGTAATAATGCTGACCAGCCCGGCCAGTACGTGCTGCAACGCGCTAAAAAATGCCGGCAGCGGCGGAATGCGCTGTTCAAGACCGTAAAGCAGCGTGCTGTTTTTCTCGTCTGACATGCCATTATCCCTCAGTAAATACGCTTTCCCCTGAGGTGTGCACAAAACAGGCCAGCTTGTCGCCGGTGCAGCGGATCGGGCGTCAAAAAACCATATTTTTATTTTTTATCAATCGATTAACCTCGAAAATAGCCGTTGCCTCTCTTTTTCTCCGCCATTGAAACGTTGGATTCACAAATCAACATCAAGAAACTTATGATTCATAAACAGGCAAAGCCTACCCCGGAATGCTGCTTTATGGTGCAACGCTGCTGCATCCGCCGCGCTGACGGCGCGCTGTGACGGCAAATGCCGATGTGGTACGCAAATTGCTCGGGCCTATGACCGGATCTACAGGAGAACATCATGAAAGCATTGGTCATTGGCGCCGGCATCGGCGGGCTCAGCGCGGCGGTCGCGCTGCAACAGGCGGGTATTGAGTGTGAGGTTTTTGAAGCCGTAACGGAGATTAAACCGGTGGGCGCGGCCATTTCCATCTGGCCCAACGGGGTGAAATGCATGCAGCATCTGGGGATGGGAGAGATTATCGAAACCTACGGCGGCCCGATGCGTTCAATGGCCTATCAGGAGTACCGCAGCGGCGCGATTATGACGCGCTTTAGCCTGGCGCCGCTGATTGAACGCGTCGCCGGCCGCCCCTGCCCGGTATCGCGCGCCGAGCTGCAGCGGGAGATGCTGGACTTCTGGGGCCGTGACCGCGTGCAGTTCGGCAAACGCGTCACCGAGGCACAGGAAGATGCCAACGGCGTAACCGTCCGCTTCAGCGACGGCGCCAGCGCGCGCGGCGATGTGCTGATTGCCGCCGACGGCAGCCGTTCGGCGCTGCGTCCGGCGGTGCTGGGCTATGCGCCGGAGCGACGCTATGCCGGCTATGTCAACTGGAACGGACTGGTGGAGATTGATGAAGCCATTGCGCCGGCCGATCAGTGGACGACCTTTGTCGGTGAAGGCAAACGGGTGTCGCTGATGCCGGTGGCCGACGGACGCTTCTATTTCTTCTTTGACGTGCCGCTGCCGGCCGGGCTGGCGGAAGACCGCAGCACGCTGCGCGCCGATTTACGCCGTTACTTCAGCGGCTGGGCGCCGCAGGTGCAGCGGCTGATCGCCGCGCTGGATCCGGCCACCACCAACCGCATCGAGATCCACGACATTGAACCGTTCGAGCGGCTGACGCGCGGCAGGATCGCGCTGCTGGGGGATGCCGCCCACAGCACCACGCCGGATATCGGCCAGGGCGGCTGCGCTGCCATGGAGGACGCGGTGGTGCTTGGCGACGCGTTCCGCACCCACCGCGATATCGCCGCAGCGCTGCAGCAGTACGAAAGCCGGCGCTGCGAACGGGTGCGCGATCTGGTGCTCAAGGCGCGTAAGCGCTGCGATATTACCCACGGCAAAGATATGGCGCTGACGCAGGCGTGGTATCAGGAGCTGCAGCAAGAGAGCGGCGAGCACATTATCAACGGCCTGTGCGACACCATCCAGGGCGGCCCGCTCGGCTGAGAACAGAATGCGCCCGGCGGCGTCGCGCTGCGTTACCGCACCTCGCCCGGCCTCTTTTCCGCGCCGGCGGACTGTTGTAAAAAGTAGCGCGTCTGCAGCTGCTCAAGCGCCATTGCCGCCTGTTTGCGCTGCGCCTCTGAGCGGCCGGCGCTATAGCGCCGCAGGCGTTCTTCCGCCGGCGGATGGCGGTTAAACGCTTGGGTGATGGCGAACACCGACGATTTCAGCTCGCTGACGGTCATATATTTACCGTGCTTTTCATCCAGCCCGTTCAGCCGGCTGGTCAGCTGCTGCAATTTCTGCATCCCGTCGAGCCAGCCGAGGAGCGAGGTTGCCGGCAGCGCGTTAGCCTCCAGATGCTGCCGCCACGCCTGCTGCATTTCCGCCACCTCGGGATTATCCGGCCACAAGGCCTGCGCCTGTTCAATCAGTTGCTGACCATAACGCAGCGGCCAGTCCGGCGGCAACGCCATCAGCCACTGCAGTTGCTGACGGGTTTGCTCCGTTAACGCATCGGCCTGCGGCGGCGACGTTAATGAAAGATGACGCAGCGCGCCTAGCTGCTCCCTGCTCAGCGCGCCCGGCAGCGGCGTCAGCGAGGCGGCCAGCTGTTGCTCTACCGCTGACGGCGCGCTCAGGCTGTGCCAGCCCCACAGCAGCAGCCCGCCCGCCAGCAGCGCGCTACAGGCGCCGGCCAGAAACGCCCTGACGGGGCGCACGCCGCGCGGCGCTGTTGCCGCCCTCTCCTCCGCCGGCTCCGGCGGCACCACCAAGACCAGAGGCTCCGCAGCGGCCGGCTCATCGGCGTGGCTGACCACCGCCTGCGGCGGCAGCGCGACGGCCGGCTGCTGCCATGCATCGCGCGGCATATTTTCCAGCCGGGCAATCGCCTGCCGGATCCGCAACTGCATCCCTTCCGTACGGCTGGCCTGTTGCAGCTCATGGCGCGCCAGCGTCTCCGCCAGCCGTTCCAGGCTCTTTTCCAGCTGATACAGCCGTTCCAACTCATCGCGGTCGTCCAGCGCCAGCGTGCGGAACACATTCTGCAGCCGCTGGTTGAGGCCGGTAATAATCTCCACCCGCGTATGCACATTGGTCGGCCACATCACCGACCACTGGTAGGCCGTCAGCACATTGACCAGCGCCAGCCCTTCCTGCATGCCCGCCAGCCCGGCAATATGCACCCGCGCCAGCGTATACCAGGCTGCGGTTTGCAGATCCACGCCGTTATGTTCAAACAGCCGCAGGCACAGCGACTCCACCGTGCGCCATTCAACGTCCGGCCGCGCCGGGTGGGACAGTTTCATCAATTCATCGCGCAGCACGGCGTAGTCCGGCAGCGCGCGCGGGTCGCCGCCGATTTTAAGGTGTTTATCCTTGTTCACGGGAATGGTTCCGTTAGAAATTAGAGAGAGGAAAATTAATAAGCGGGCGTGGTATTAATGCGTTGTTGTTGCTTCAGATGCCGCAGCAAGACTTTGCCCTCCGGCATAAATTCGGTGCCGTAGCGCACCAGCCCGAGGCCTTTCAGCTCGGCGTCGATGGCGTAGCGCAGTTCGCCGGGCGCCGTCTGTTCCAGCATGACGACGCTGATGCTCTTCAGGCGCGGCTCATACTTCAGCAGCACCTCAGAGAGCGTGGTCATCAGCTGATGCGCCGTGCCGGGCATACCCTGCAGGATTTTGCTCATATCCGGCAGGCCGTAGTCCGGCATATGGGCCAGCGTGCCGGCCCGGGCGTTGAGGATGCGCTGCAGATTATCCAGCACCGACAAAATCACCTGGTTTTCTTCGCTGACCAGAGGCAGGTCGAGGCCGCCGGTAAAATTGCCGTAGAGCATGTCGTATAAAGAGGGGGCGTTGTGGGCCTGTGTCATAGGTTCTCCTTACGGGTGGCCACATCAGGTGAAGTAAAATCTGACGAGGTGGAAAAATACCGGCGCGGCAAAGCACAGGGAGTCGATGCGGTCCATCATGCCGCCGTGGCCTTCTATCATCGCGCCGAAATCCTTGACGCCGCGATCGCGCTTAATCGCCGACATACACAGCCCGCCGGCAAAGCCCAGCAGAGCGATCAGGATTCTCAATGTCTGGTGGCCGCCGGTGCCAACGACGGCCTTTCGTTTACTCACGGGTGATAGCCGCATGACGCGTTGCCGCTATGTCTCCCGCTCCGACAGCAGCGTCAGGCTGTTGCCATCCGCCGCTAAAACGCGCGCCGTATCCGGATCCAGCGCTTCGCGTGGCAACACCAGCCGCCAGCTGTTTTTCTCCGTATCCGGCTGGCGGAACAGCCCGACGACGGCCACAAATTTCGCTGCGGCATCCATTGGCATATCAAGAATGGCGGCATTGCCCGGTTTGAGCACCACATCGCGGCGGGCGAGCAGATCGCCGGTCAGCAGCGTTTCATCCTCCTTCAGCAGTTGCCGGTAGACCAGCGTGTCGAAGGCTTTACGATCCCGCAGTTGATAAACGCGAATCATCAGCGGTTGTGACGCGGAATTGCTCTCGCGCGCATCGGTATTCAGCGCCTCACGGGCAACAAAATCCAGATGCAACACCTTTATTTTTTTATAAAAAATGGACGTCACGGTCGATTTGGCGCCATCGGTAACGCTCTGGGTCAGGCCGCACCCTGCAAGGCCGAACGCCATGACGGGCAGCAGAAGACAAGCGGTTTTAGTCAAATTGGTACGCAACACGTCGGTTTCCTTGTATTGTGACTGCCGGCTGCAGGCCGCTGTAACAGCCGAGTTCCGTGGTAAAAGTCCGGGGAATATCTGCGGGAAGCGCCTCGTCTTCCACACCGAGCACGCCGTTCATTCCCAGCCAGAGCGGCGCTTCGCCCAGCGCCGGCGCCGCCAGCAGGCCGGTGCTGACGGCAAGCCGGATGCGGGCCTTAAAACGCCAGCCCAGATAAACCCGCAGCATCACCAGAAAATCCTGATAGAGCTGTCCGTCCGGCATCCAGCCCAGAACCTCCCGCTCGCAGTCGGTAGCCAGTTCAATCAACAACTGGCTGCTGGTGTCCATCGCTTCTTCACCCAGCACCTGGTTGCCGTCCAGCAAAAAATCGTCATCATCCGCAAAGCCGAGCGGCCGCTCGACCGCCACCGCCCGCAGGCAATAAGGACTGACGCACACGCGGGTGTGCGGCGCCAGCAGCTGCACCAGCGCCTGCAGACCCTCCTGGGTTTTCCCCGGCAGGCGCAGTACGCCCAACAGCGCCAGAAAGCGCGAGACCGGGGTGGCGATATGATGTGCCGTGCCCGGGATCCCCAGCCCCACCAGCCCCAGCAGCGACTGAGAGATGGCGTCGGCGCCGCCGGACTCAAAGGTGGCCGGGTAGGAATACTTGCGCCAGATGCGGTAAAACTGGGTCAGGATGCGGTGGTTGAAAATATCGAGGAACCCCTGCAGCGCCTCATGCCCTTCCCTGCGCTGCGTAATATCGTCCAGATAGGCGGTCGGCAGCGGTGAATCGACGCCGTACAGCCCCATAAAGGTGGTGCGCACCTTCGGCGGCGCATGCGCATCCTCTTCATGATATTCAACGGCTTTCAGTTCGCTGGCCGGAAACCCCATGCCCGGATGGGGCACCAGCCGCAGCGGATCGTCACCCGGTTTACTGGTCGCCCCTAACGGCGGACGCTGCGGATGGCGCTTTTCCAGCAGCTGGCAGAAACGATAAAAATTTATTCGCGTCAGTTCGGCTTCCAGGCGGGGAGTCAGCCGGGAATGCGGCGATTGTGTTTCTCTTCCCATTCCAGACGTTCTCCGGTCGGTTGCAAAATGATGATCAGGCGGTTAAACAGATAGATATCGGTATAGAGGGCAAAAAAACGGCTCAGCATTTCACCGAACAGACAAATATCCCCGTGGCCGGCAAAGCCCTGGCTGTCGAGCGTTACCTCAATCTGCACGCCCCGCAGCAGGTGTCCCTGTTCAAAACGCGCCGTCTCGCCGTGGCGGACATCGACAATCGCCTCCAGCCGGCGGCGGTTCATCTCGCTATCGCTCCACTCATACAGCGCCAGAGTACCGCGCAGCACCTCGGCGTTATCCATCATCGACAGGAAATTGCTGCCCAGATGGCTCAGCACGCGCCAGTGAAAACGGTCCCGGTCCGGCGGATAGCAGGGCTGCGTCGGCGCACAGAGGTTGCGCACCCGAATGCTGGCCGCGGTGGTTTTCATCACCGTATCCAGCACCGTGCTCTGCAGCGCCCGCCGCGGCAGCTGGCCGTTGGTGCCGGTAAGCGCCAGCGACAGACTTTCGTTGGCCGGCACCGTATGGTTATCGAACGCCTCGCCGCCCAGGATCAGCCAGGTGTTATACAGCCCGGACGGCCCCCGGCGCACGCGGGTGTGGTAATAATATTCCGGCGCCTCATGGCGCAACATGCCGCCCTTATGGCGAAAACTGGCAAACGGCACATAGGTATGGTTGCCGGACGACACCACCGCATCCACCGAGTAAATCTCGGTATGGCCGTCCTGTACCCGCATCGGGCGCAGCAGGTATTCGGTCTGCAGCGAATCGAGCGTCAGCGGATCGGACTCCAGCGGAAACAGGTTGATCACCGGCACGCAATGTAACCGCAGGTGCTGTTCCGTAAAGGTAAAGTCGTGTTGCCAGCGCTCGGCCAGCACCACCTCGATCTCGAACCACGCCAGCTGCGCCGGAAGCGCCACGGCGTCCATCCCCTTCAGACCGGTGAACATGAACTTCTCGCGGAAGGTGAAATACTCCAACAACAGCTGATAGCCGCTGAAACTGCTGTTGCCCGCCGGCCACAGGGCGTCATCATCACCAAAGCCCAGCGCCGTAAAATGGCCTTCCAGCGGCCGGCTGTCGGTCTCACCCGGCAGCCGCAGCCGCATACGGGAGACATTCATGGTGAAAGCCTGATGCATGGCGCAGGCCAGCGGCGCGTCGGCGTTCAGGTAGAGCGGGATGCAGCGGAGGTCGATACGGCTCCAGTCCGCCAGGCTGCTGCAGTTAAAGCGCAGCCGCACCAGCGAGCGGCCGTCCGGGTCTGTGGTCAGCGTCGCCGTTTCCAGCGACAGCGGCTGCAGGCACAGCTCCTGCGTGGTGGTGTAGCGACAACGCGTGCCCTTTTCGCCAATCGGCCGGGAGAGCACCTCAAAACCTTTGGCAATGCCCATTTTCTCTTTCATTTCCCGCCAGTCCGGGGTGAACTCCACCACCGACATCGACGGGATGGTACGCAGATAATGCGGCCACAGCAGGCTGACCAGCCCTTCGGTCAGCTCCGGCAGGTCATCATCCAGTTTCTCGCGCAGCCGCCCCATCAGAAAGGCAAAGCCCTCAAACAGACGCTCGACGTAAGGGTCGCGCGCGCCGGCCCGGTCCAGGCCAAGCATCGCCGCGCGTTCGGGGTGAGCCTGGGCAAACTCTTCGCCGGCTTCCAGCAGATAGCGCATTTCGGCGTCGTAATAACGCAGGGTTAGATCGTCCATAAAAACCTGATTATCTGAGGTGAGTGTGATTGCAAAAAAGCGTTCAGCCGCACAGTACCGCGGCGCGCGCCGGGTCGATGGCGATCAGGCCGGCCAGCAGCGCGTCCATCACCGGCTGTTGGCGGGCTTTATCCGCCTCGCTACGCGCGGCCTTCTGGCGCAGCAGCTTCAGGCGCCGGGCTTTAACCTCAAAGACCATGTCCGGCGACCACTGGCTCAGCGTCAGCGCCTGAGCGCTGTTGTCCAGTTCGCCCAGCAGATGCAGCGCCATCTCGTTTTTGCCGTACTGCTCCGTGACTCTGGCCATCAGCAGGCGCTGCAGCCAGCGATCGCGCGGCGACGTGACGCCCGGCCGCGCCTGCAGCCAGCCCAGCGCGGCTTCAATGCCGTCGCTGTCGGCTCTGGCCAGCACTTCCGGCTCCAGCGTCAGCAGGTCACCATCCGCCACCGCGACGCTGAGCGGCCCCTCATGCCAGCCCGTGGGATCGTCCAGCACCTGCTGGTTAATCCAGCCCAGCGTCACTTCATCGGCAAAGGGCGTGCCGTCATTAAATGCCAGCGACTCCAGCCCCGGCAAACGGCTAAGCAAGCCCCGCAAATCGCGGCTGATAATGTCCGCCCGCACCGCGTCCGCATCGGTTTTCTGCAGCGCCTGCCAGATGTACCACTGCACATCCAGCCACAGATGGTTAACTCCCTGAGCAAACAGGTTGTCCGCCAGTTCCAGCAGTTCCGCCCAGCTCTGCTGAAGGTACAGCCGCTTGAGATGCGCGCGGTGATCCGGCTTGGGCGCAGCAAGGCGCGTGCGACCGCTGGCGTCCAGCGGTGGCAGCGCCGTTAAGGTATCCCAGCGGACGCTTTTCATCAGGTGATGACCGGCCAGCCAGCCCCCTTCGCAATCGCGCAGATACTTCGCCAGCATTTTTGCCTGGTCGAGCAGATCGCGCCCTGAATTCACGGCATGCGCCGTCGGCAGCGCCGTGCCGGCGGACGCCGGCTCCGCGTTTTCTTCACGGCTGGTCTGCGGCACCAGCGTGCCGGCGCCGCCATTTTGCGCCAGCCGCGTTTCCAACGCCTGATACAGCGCCGACAGCCGGGGGCGGCTCGCCTCATCCCACCGTTCCATGGCCTGCTCGACCAGCAGCAGCGCGCCCGTTACGCGCCGCATCGTGGCCGGATCAACCTCCGGGTACAGGAACAGACTGTCGAGCACCCGGCCGCTGCCCAGCCACTCCAGCGCGCTTTTACGGCTGCGCTCGCGCTGCGGGTGCAGCCCGCCGTCAAACTGCTGCAGCATCGCGGCCAGCAGTTCCAGCCCCTGCGCTAGCCCCGCCTCGCCGTCCTGGTGCAGGCGCGCCCAGATGTAGAAGGTCACGACACGAATATCCTTGCAGCGCTGCGTCAGCAGCCTTTCCGCCAGTTGGCAAATCAGGTCGGTATCAATGCCGGACAGCTGATTGACCTCCTCCCGGATACGCTGGAAATCATCATCGTAGCCAGGGTCTTCCCCCGTGGGATTTTCGGCAGAAAGCGGCTGCAGCCAGTTTTGCCACTCTTGCACATAGCGACGCGCCTGCTGTATCAGCTCACCGTCATCCGCCTGGCAGGCGGCCACTAAATTTTGCAGCTGGCTCATTACTTCACTCCGTTCATCTCAACATCATCCATAGATTCCGCCAGCGCCTGCTCAGCCACGCGGAAGATCTGCCCCGGCAGGGTAAAGTTGCGCAGTTGCAGCAGCGCCAGCGGGCCACTGCCCAACTGTGAGCGCAGCACCCACTGCAGCGTGCGGCCATCCGGCGCGCTGAAGCTCATCATCCACCGGCTGCGATCCAGCTGGCCCCGTTTGCCCTGCTCCAGCCAGCGGATAAAGCCCCAGGTGCCGCCGTAGTCGCCAAACAATCGGGCGCCGGCGTTGGTGCTGCTCCAGGTCAGCATGGTGCCCGGCTTATAGGTATCTCCCGGCCAGCGGAAAGCCTGCCATTCCGCCATCTGGTTGAAGTAACGCAGTTTCTGGCCGTCAATAGTCAGCGTGGTTTCCACCACCTGAGGCGTCGGACGGGCCTGAAGCTCAAAGCCGATCCCCTGGCTGCCGTCGGTAAACAGAATGTCCGACAGCTGGCTGAGCTGGTTGACGGCCTTCAGAAACGCCGGGTTCACGTTCAGCCCCTGACTGTTGGTTTTATCCACCACCCACCGGCTGCCCTCTTTATGCAGGACGCCGCCCAGTTCCTGCGTCAGAAAACGTTCAATGCGGCCGGTGTCCTTGCGGATAAACTCCGCCAGCATCGGCAGCGAGGCTTCGCTTTTACTGGCGGCGAACGGATAGCGGCCATCGAAGGCACTCTGCCAGTTGCTGACCACCGCCCTGCGCCACTTGCCGTTCAAGCTGGCGGCGGACGGTTGCAGCACGGTTTCCCAGGCCTGCGTCGGCGGCTGGACGAACATCGTCTGCCCGAAGCCGCTCCACTCCTCGCCGAGGCTGGCGGCCATCAGGCTGCCGTACTGCTGGGTGTCGGTCAGATCGACGCTTTTGCCCTGAAATACCGTCTGCGCCAGCGTCTGCATCTTTTCCTGCGGGTCCGAGGCGCTGGCCACCTGCTGCAGCCGTAACCGCACGCGGGTGATGCGGGTCAGGTAGATTTGCAGGCTAAGGGTGCCATCGGCCGCCATCACCTGACCGGCCGGATTTTTGCCCATCAGGGTCAGCAGCGGGCCGAAAGCCTCATCCAGCGGGCCAACCGGCCCGGCCGCGCTCTGATCGATGGCCGGCCGGCTGTCGCTGTGGATCAGCTCTTTCGCCGATTTGAGCAGCGAATCGGACAGCGCCTTGCTCTTCTGCCCGGTTTGCCCCTGCCAAGCCAGCGTATTCATCAGGGCAATCAGCGGCGACTGTCGTACGTCGCTCATCAGCGTCAGTTGGTCGGTCACATCGGCAATGGTGCTGGCCGGCTGCCAGTGCAGACCGTTGAGGAAACCGAGCCAGCTGCCGGCAAAATCCGTGAAGTAACGCTGCGTCAGGCGGGCCTTCAACGCTTCCGGCGAAATATCCGCCGCGACGCCCTGGCTGCTGTCGCTCAGCACCCAGTCGATTTCATCGCGCCGGGCTTTGGCCGCCTTCTCTATCGCCTGCTGAATGCCCCCTTCCCAGGCCTGACGGGTGAACATCCCCGGCACCACCTCCCGGCTGTCGAACAGCCGCCGGGCATCGGTGCCGCCGGTCATATCTTCCAGCCGCAGATCGGCAAAGTTACGGCGCACCGATTTGAGCATATTCTCATACAGCGTACTTTCGGCGTTGCGACGCCCGATCTGCTGCAGCAACACCTGACGGCTCTGGCTGACCAGCGCCGCATCCGGGGTAATTTTCCAGCCGGGCTGATGAGCCAGCTCGGCGATATAGAAGGCCCACAGGTCCGGCGCCAGGCTCTGCCACAGCCCGGGGGAAATACCGCGGGGCGCAGGCTGCACCGCCTGCAGGGTTTGCGCATAGAAAGCGGCGTCAACCTTATCCGGGCGCGCCATCATCAGCCAGGCTTTCAGCCGATCGTAACCGGGTTTGGCCAGCGCGATGCGCTGCGGGCTGTTGGGCGGCGAATTCACCAGTTGGGTCAGCTTTTGCCGCAGCGCGTCGCCGGCCGGATCGCGAATCAAACGGTTATTCGCCACGCCGTACCAGGGCAGCATCGCGGCCAGCAGCTGCGGATTGTGATCCAGCCCGAAACGCTGATACCAGGGCGAGCCTGCGCGGCTATGCTGCTGCAGACGGCCGGCGTCGTTGCGCAGCGCATGCAAAGCGCCGAGCTGCGCATCCGTCACCGCCGGCCGGGCGACCAGCGCCTGCGCTTTGTCCGCCACCGTGACGATTTGCTGGCGGTTGGCAACGAAGGAAATCGTCATCCCCACGGCCCACAGCCCGATGCCGGCCATCACCGCCAGCGCCAGCGTCTGTTCCCGGGCCATGCCAACCCGGCGGCCGCGGACGCGGTCATGAAGGATGCCCTGCCAGGCGTCGGAGAAGGTAACGGCATGTTGATGCAACGCCGTAGGGACACTCTCTCTGCTCCCTTGAGCATGTTCGTCAACCGCATCCGGCAGGCTGAACATCAGACCGCGCAGCGGCACGCGTTGTTGGGCACCGTACAGCCATGGCGCCAGCGCATTTTTCCAGCGCACGCCACCGCCCTGATCCAACCGCTGCGCCAACCGCAGCAGAAAATCAAAGGCCCGGTTTTCCGCCACCTGGGATAGCCCCTGCTCACGCAGCTGCGGCACCAGTTCGCCGAGCCGGGTCGCCACATCATCCGCGATGGCCCGCGCCGGCAGCGTGATGCCTACCGGCTGGGGTTTCCGGCCCGTCTGCAGCCAGTCGCTATCACACAGCTGCCACAGCCAGACCGGCGGCTGATAGCGCAGCAGGCCGCCGATTTTTTCCAAGCCGCGCAGATCGCTGTCGCTCAGCTGCGGCGTCAGCGACTGGTCTTTATTCAGCACGCGAATGATACCGTCCAGCGGGCGGCCGCGGCGCAGCGTGCGCAGGGCGGCGTATTTTTCGCGTTCGGGTTCCGATGTCAGGCTACCGCCATAAATCAGCACGGTGCGGCTACCCTCGAGCCAGCGATGGGATTGCAGGCCAGGAACCAGTTGTTCAATCGCGGCGTCATCACCGCAGATCAACAGCAGACGCACGTTACGGCGCCAGAACGGGCCGTAGCGAGAGCGGAGATGTTTTTTCAGCGCGACATACGCGGTTTCACGCTCACTTGCCGTTGTCGGTTGACGCTTGCGGGATGTCGACGGGCTAACCTTGTCCTTAATCAGCAAGCGGAAAGCCATAAAACCCAGCGTCAGCAGGCTGAGCGCCGTTCCCCAGACGATAAAACCGGCGACGATCAGCGGACGCAACGCATCCCATTGCGTAGCACGTTCGCTCCCCCATAGCCACCATGCCAGCCCGCCTAGCAGGACCAGTAGCGTGGTCACAGCAATACAGACGGCGGCCGTGGCTGCCACAGAAATGACAGCAGGTTTATTGACGTTGTCCATCAGGTTTTACAATTCCAAGTGCGAGGGTGTTGATCGGGTCGCGGGCAATCCAGCCACACGGTTGTTGGTGGTGCGCGGCGTAAATTGCCGCCAGCGATAAAACGATCAGAGCGTCCATATCGCCGATATCTCCCCAGTAGGCATCCTGCAGATGCTGGCTGACGTCCCAGCCACTGGACGCCAGCGCCTCCAGACCGGGGTGGGAAAACAACGGGCAGGCCTCGGGGGGGGCTTCCAGTTCACTCTGTTCCAGCGCACGGGCACAGACCGCGGGCAAAGCATCCCCCCTCTCGGCCGAGAAAGCTTCTCCACGCGTCATTTGCACCGGGCCGTGCCGCCCGGCCAGCCACAGGACGGCGGACTCCCCGACGGGACGTTTGCTCCCGGACTGCGCGGCGACCACCTGACAGCCGGCGATCAGCACCGTGTCTTCAGGCCCGGCGTCGGCGAGGTAGCTGGCGATAGCCATCAGGCTGGCTTCCCCTTGCCAGGGGGCTGGCCGCGCCGGCAGCTGGAGCGCCGGGAAAGCGGCAGCCATTTGGGTGCGGAATGCCTGCCAGGCAACGTCGGCTCCCTGCCAGTAGCAGCGCAGCGGCGCAGTGAGCGGGCTTTCGCCACGCTGCCTTTGCCACTCAATAACCAGCAGTTCCGCCAGCCGCTTTTCACGCATACCGGCGTCAGCGGCAAAAATTTGCGGCAGTCTCAACGTGTTACCGCCACCTTCTCTTTTTTCTTCCGGAGGACGCTGCTCACGATTAAGCACCCGCAACCAGTCGGTTGTGCGCGTACCCGCAGGCCCCAGCAATACGCCTTCCCTTAACCAGAACGGCTGGCGATGCTGCGCCCACCACCGCTGCCGTTCATAGTCCACCAACTGGTAGTAGAAAGCGGCGTTATGCACGCTGATGCGGTAGTACAGCAGCCGGGCCAGCCAGCCGGTACCTGCCAGCAGCAGTGCCAACAGGATACCGGTGGCGACCAGTAAGCGGTTCCCTTGCGCAGACGCCAGCAGTGCGCTGGCGCTGCCGCACAGCAGCATCAGCAGCGCCGCAGCCGACAGCCAGCGGGCGGTACTGGGCGGACGCGCCATTTTGTACTGCGGATAGTCAGGAACGCGCCTCACTGGTCAATACCGCAGTCGGGAAACGAGCTGACCAGCGTACAGCCGCAGGCGCAGCGGTGGCCGTGCAGCGCCACCGGCTGCCCATCGATCGTGGTGCGCGAGCTGCCTTCCGCAATGGTGGTCATACCGTGTTTATTACAGCTCACCGGATCGCCCTTACAGGCAAACCCCTGACCAAAGCACTGATAACGCCCCGCCAACACCCTGCCGCCGTATTCCCGCAGCCGGTCCCCTTTACGGATGACTTTATTCATCGACAGCTCCTTCTCAGGCGATCGAGGTCAGGATTTGCTCAAGCCAACTGGCCGGGATCGCGGCCTGCGCCCGCGCCAGCTGCTGTTCCGCCACCCGTGCTTTTTGCTGGGCGACCACGACGCCCGGCTCCCGGGTAAATGCCCGCAGCCGTTCCCCGCCCGGCAGCTGCGGCACGGGTTCCCGGGTGATCCGATCCAGTACTTCAACCTGCAGCGCCCGCACAGCCCCGGTTGCCGCCAGCCCTGACAGTTTTCCGCTCAGGCTCTTTTGTTTGAAGCTCAGCACCACGCCGGTGGTCAGGGTGGCAAACCCCACCAGGTTGCCGGCGATCACCAGCGGCGACAGCGACTTATTACACTTGTCGCTGAAGTAAATCATGCGGTAGCGGAAATAGCCGCCCCACATCTCGCGCGAACCCAGCGCGGCGTGCATAAACCAGGCGCGCGAGTCATGCACCTGATCGTCAAACAGCGCTCTGACCAGCCCGGCAGGCTGCTCCGCGTTGCTGGCCTCACCGGCTTCGGGGAACAGGATGGCCACGCGGGCCTCCCCGGCTGCCTTCATCCGCCGGTATTCCTGCGGCTCATCATCGGTATTGAGCACGAAAATCATCGGCTGCAGCACGGTATCCAGCACCGCCTGCGCCAGATTCTCCGGAATGCGGTAGCCGTCAAAGTAATCCTTGCCAAACTCCTTCGCCGCTTCAAACAGCTGGGTCTGCGCCATGTCCGGGTCGAAATCCTTGACGCCCGGATAGAGCACCAGATCGTCCATCTGGTCGGCGGGCTGTTTTGCAATCTGATCGTTGCGTAATTCAATAATATCTTGCTGTTTTTTATTCCGTGCCTTTTCAGCCGCCTTACGTGCGGCAGGCAACGCTTCGCTGTTCGTGGCGCGCTGGTAAAATGGCGTTTTCAGCATCGTTCCTCTGGCATAGCGGTCGATGCGCCAGGCGGTGATCCAGGCAATCTGGTTTTCGACCAGGCTTTCCAGACTGCCGCTGGCGCGCGGCGGATCGTAGCTAGAGGCTGCTTCAGGGGGGACTTTTTCTGGCGTGGTCAGATTCAGGGTGAGTTCGCGCCAGGCGTTGAATCTTAATACCAATTCAGGAGCGACGACAAAATCTCTCAACTGTTCAGCATCAAGAGAACGCCAAATATCTGTCTTCATACTCTCAGGTAAATAAGATTTATTGACTTTTAATGGTGCACCAGATGAAAAAGCGCTTGAATATAGGTCATGCAACACTATTTGCGATAGTAAATAACCATCATGTTCAGCATTGGCTTTTCCCTGATCCCCCGGCGGATAACCGCCGCCCAGATCCGAGTGCATCCCCGGGTACACCACTTCGGTAGCATAAGGCGGGTACTTGCCGTTACCCCGGCGCACCGAGTCCATCGGAAAGCAGAGGCGCTGTTCATGGCCGGACACCAGATGCATGCATTTTTTTATCAGCCCCGGGTAAGTTTCATCGCTCGGCAGCTCCATCGTGCCGTCCGCCCAGGACATATGCCCCTCGGCAATCGGCACCACGTGCGCCACCCCGACCGAGGCCACGGTGTCCAGCAGCCCGAGAAACTCCACGCTGATGGGCAGCTGCATTTCACCAATCTGCAGGCACTGCGGGGGATTTTCCCCTGCCGCCGCCGGCGGCGGCAGCAGCTCGCTCAGCCAACGCACAAAGGCGCGCGCCGCCGCCGCGCCGCGGGAAAAACCATAGACGTACAGCTTGATCCCTAACAGCTTCGGTTTGCCCGGCTCCGGCTGGGTCAGCAATGGCCTCAGCTGCGGGGCTAACTCATTCAGTAAACGACAAAACTCCTCATAGCGGTTATGGCTGCCGCCAAACCACAGGCGGTCCCAACTGGTGCCCATCTTGCTGATGGATTTACGGCTGGCGCCTTCTGACAGTTTGATACTGTTGTTTTGCGGGTCTTTGCTCACGCGCATAAGTACATCGATAATACGCAGCAGCGCCCAGTTAATGCGTTCCTCCCCCTTGGTTGCGGCCACCAGCCCGGCAAGGGAGTAGTCCGGGTCGTTCACTTCCGGGAACGGGGTGCCCACGCCGGGAATATAAAATTTAAAGTATTTCCCGCCGCTGTCATTCGCCGCATCCAGTGATACCTTCTGCTGGTCAGGAACGCCACCGGCAGTGCCATCACCGATGGTGGCGCGGAACAGACGGGCAATATTGGTCGGATGCTTGGGATCAGACAGAAGCAGGTCATTATTCAGGTTATTGCCGGTGCCGTCGAAAAACAGGCTGATATGCAGCGTTTTACAGCACGGCGGCTCCACGCGTCGTCCGGCGGCCAGACACAACTCCTGCCGGTAGAGCCGCTCGGCGCTGTTCTGCTGATGGCAGTTCTGCCCGACCTGCAGCGCCTGAGTCGGCAGGCGTCCCTGCGCCGGAAACGGCGGCGGCACCCAGGCCAGATCGGTTTCTTTTACCTCGGACATACTTTCGGCTCCTTCATCCTGATGGGCGCTTTTATCGGGTAAGCGGGGCTGCCGTAGGTGTAGCAACTGGTTGTCACCTTCACCTCGTCGCAGGGCAAAAAGTGCACCGTAATACCGCAGACATCCTGGCCGTTATAGTCGGGAACCGGCACGGTTTTGCTGTGCTGGCGGTGGCTGGCTTTGATTTTTTTTTCCCATTCCAGATACCTATCCCAATGTTCATACCCTGGGAAATCATCTGTCGATGCCTCCCCGCTTTCCCAGTCAATACGCACCGTCATGCCCGGCGTCCAGCGGGCGGATACGCTGTAACAGCAGCCGCCACCGCCGCCCTGATACGGACCGATAATGTCGATACCCGACTGGTGATTGACGCTGAAATGGTTAATCGCCCATTTGGTGTGGTTGATGGCATCAATGGTGCCGCCCCCGCCGCCGGCCTGTGCGGCGGGCTGTGAGCAGCCGGTTAACAGCAGCAGACCCGCCAGCAGCGGGCTTAACAGTGAATGTTTCATCTGACTTTCCTTGTATCACGCGTGCAGTCACGCTGAAATGGGGGGAGATTCCCAGTCCGGAGCAGTTTCCGTTACCGCGGACAGACTTTCGGCTCCTTCATCCTGATGGGCTCTTTTATCGGGTAGTTGGCATTTCTCGGTGACCAGCAACTGGTTGTCACCTTCACTTCGTCGCAGGGCAAAAAGTGCACCGTAATACCGCAGACATCCTGGCCGTTATAGTCGGGGATCGGCACGGTTTTGCTGTGCTGGCGATTCTGGGCTTTCATTTTCTTAGCCCAAGCAAGATATTGTTCCCTGTTCTCATAACCGGGAAATCCATCCATATCTCCAGCCCCTGTTTCCCAGTCAATACGCACCGTCATGCCCGGCGTCCAGTGGGCGGGTACGCTGTAACAGCAGCCGCCACCGCCGCCCTGATACGGACCGATAATGTCGATGCCCGACTGGTTATTGACGCTGAAGTGGTTAATCGCCCATTTGGTGTGGTTGATGGCTTTGATCGTGCCGCCCCCACCGCCGGCCTGCGCGGCGGGCTGTGAGCAGCCGGTTAACAGCAACAGACCCGCCAGCAGCGGGGTTAACAGTGAATGTTTCATCTGACTTTCCTTGTATCACGCGTGCAGTCACGCTGAAATGGAGACGGGTACCCAGTCCGGAGCGGCTTCCCTTCGCCATCAGTCAGTTTCTGCTGCACCAAGCCATTTTTGCATCACCCAGGCTTCACGCGCATCATCCAGAATAATGCCCTGATTGGTAGCCTCCACCATGCCCTGGTAGCAATCAGAAAACAGCGCCTGCCGCGATGCATAAACGCCCGCTGGCGGTGCGCGGTGCGCCAACAGCACCATGACATCACAGACGCACATCAGGTACTCCAGTTGGCGATCGCTGAGATCGATTTTATGGTTTTTTTCATCGCGAGCCTGAGGCGTGCCGCAACCTTTTATGCCCCTCGGGTGACCATCCATATCCTGCCATGCCCAGAACAGGGCCGGGCGCAACAAAGGCTGCTGTTGCTCCTCACTGAGGATGTGTGTAAAAAGCAGGGGAAATATCCGCGTATCGTAAAATCGCAAAATGCCGCCCCTTCCCTCCTGCAACACGTCCATGCACTGTGTTAACCAGGCCGTCAGGGCAGAGAACGGCCAGGGTGAACACAGCAGCAGCAACGGTGCCTGTACGGCAACCTGCCGGCTAATTTCCTGCAGCCACTGCTGCTGCTGGACATTGTCAAGCGTTATGCGCGCAATCAGCGGAGCATCATCGACAATAAACGCTTCCGGCAGCCCACGGTACAGCGATTGCCACTCTATCGACAACGCGTTCAGTGCCGGGATAACACTAAAATCCAGCCCGGCCTGATCAATGATCATATCCAGATAATCGATCCCGGATGCCCGACAGGCAGCGGCCACTTCCTCAATCCATGACGTAGTCATTTATGCCTCCCTTGGCACGAAGCCCTGCGCCAGCTGCTGCGCTTTTTTCAGACACTCTTTACACACCGATGCCGGTAGCTCAGGCAAGGGAAACGTCTCACTGGCTGGCCCCTGCAGATCGTGCTGACCTTTCAGGCTGATTAATCCCGGACCGTGAATTTCCACCACGCCCTGCGGCGTGAGGCGAATATAAGCCCCACCGCAGCCCAGAGTGATGCCATTTTTAGCCGTCAATTGCAGGTGTCCCTGTGTAGACTGGACGGTAATCTCTTTCAGGGAGGTCAGCGATAAAATATCGCCATGTGACTCCATCTCCAACGGACCCTTGGCGGATACCAGCCGCATACCCTCGCTCTGCGCCAGCAGCGAGACGGCCTGACTGGCGTTTGCCGACAGGCGCTGTGCGCTGGTGAGGTTTACTTCGCCAAGGCTCTGCATATACAAACCGTTACCGCTGTGCAGCAACATCGTTTCAGGGGTCATGGCGCCCAGCCCTTTCGGCGCGCTCATTAGCAGTAGCGGATCTTTCAGTTTGTCTGCGCTGTCCGCCAACTGTTTCAGTCCGCTGACCGCAGGGCTGTGGCTACGGTGGATCTGCGTAATACTGCCCCACTCGGCGACCTGATGCAGCGCGCCTTTCAGCAGGCTAATCACAGGCTGCATCGCCAGCACTTCGCCCTGCGCCTTTGGCTGGCCATCGGCGCTGATGAACAGCCCCTTCTGCGCCCGGATGGCGCCCCAGCTGTCGGTGCGCAGCTCAAAGCCTTCGCCGCGCTGCTGCTTTTCCGCATCGACCAAATGACCGAGGTTCAGCTGGCTCTTGCCGCCGTACTCGGTGGAGACCTTGATATGCTCCTGGCCCCGGCTGTCGTCCAGGCGGATTTTGTTGTTCGCCGGCGTGCGCAGCACGTTGCGTTTGTAGTTGCGGATGGTGACCGGGTCCGGGTGCGCCGAATCATGCAGCACGCCGGCAATGTACGGGCGGTCCGGGTTGCCGTCCTCAAAGCCGATCGCCACCTCGGTGCCCGCCAGCAGCGGCAGGTGCAGGCCGTAGGTCTCCCCGGCGTAAGGCCGCGACTGGCGCACCCACAGGCTTTCAAAGCCGGTTTCCCAGTTCGACCGGTCAAACAGCATGTTGACCCGGTAGCGGCCGTCGCGGTCGATATGCCCGTAGCTGTCGTTCTCGGTGGTGCTGGTCACCCGCGCCGGCAGCGTGCCGGCCATCACCGGACGCAGCGGCACGCCCGGCCGGTAGGCGTAGTCCACGCCGTCCGGGATCGCCTCAAAGCCGATTTCCAGACTTTTATCGCGCCGTGCCGTACTGATCGTCCGCACGATCGCCACGCCCCGGCGGAACACCTCCGTCACCTCCGCACCGCCGCTCACCCTGACCACTTCGCCCGGCACCAGCGCCACGCTGCTGCTAACGCCGAACAGCCGGCCCTGGCGGTTCAGGTAGCGTTCATGGCGGATGCGGGCATAAAACGCGCCGCTTTCCGCCGTCGGGTTACGTTCTTCGCCGCTGCCGACCGTCAGGTAGTTATCCGCGTAGTGATAGGCATCACCGTAGGTAGTGCCGTCGCCGGCGCCAATCTCCGCCTGCGCATCCATCGCCTCCAGCGCCTGCCGGTAGTTGTAATCCCGCAGGCTGACCTGTTTTTCCACCACCTGATGGCGACTCTCCAGCCCCCAGCACGACTCTACGCCCTCGTCATGCTGGCCGGAGGGCGGCACCGACGGCAGCGTCAGCCCCGCGCCGTAGCCCTGACGGCCATCGCAAAACTCCACCACGTCGATATTCAACCGGGTGTCGGCGGTAAAGCGAAACCAGATGCCCAGCTCCCCCAGCAGCCGGGTGATAAAACGCAGGTCGTCCTCGCCGTACTGCATCACCTGCTCGCGCCGCGGGTAGTCCTGCGTCAGTGAGAACAGGAAATCCTGCCCGCGCATGCCGTGGCGCTCGCGCAGGATTTTCTCCACGATCTGCGGCACCGACATATCCTGATAGATGGCGTTCTGCCGGCTGCGCGCCAGCAGCGCCAGCCGCGGCGCCAGAGTCAGCGCGTAGCGACTCTCATCGTTGGTGGTGCCCAGACGCTCAAAGCCGGTAACCACGCCCTGGATCACCCGCAGCGGCTGCTGCAGTTTAATCGCGGCGCCCTGATTGAGCGGCGCCTGCAGCGTCA
Source organism: Serratia sp. JUb9 (assembly GCF_014298095.1). Taxonomy (NCBI): domain Bacteria; kingdom Pseudomonadati; phylum Pseudomonadota; class Gammaproteobacteria; order Enterobacterales; family Yersiniaceae; genus Serratia; species Serratia sp. JUb9. Next base: position 3,191,388 of record NZ_CP060416.1, read on the forward strand.
GCGACGCCGCCTTCATCAGCATCGCCTCCCGATGGATGCCGTGGTCGGCGCTGGTAAATTCAATCCGGTAGCTGAACGGTTTACTTAGTTCCTCCTGGCCCTCAAAGGCCAGCACGTCCAGCAGCGCGTCGCAGTCCGCCACCTGCAGCAGGTGGTGGCTGTGGCTGAAAATCACCGCAAGCGGATTTGCCATCATCACTCTTCCTTATCGTTATCAAACGCCAGCACAATCCCGTCCTCGTCATGCCAGTCGAGCGTCAACGTCTGCAACTTCTGCTTCGCCGCCATCTGGCTTAACAGTTGCTGGCTGAGCACCGGCAACAGCTGCTGGTTGAGCAGGCTGTCGACGTTGCGCGCGCCGGTATCCGGCAGCAGACAGGCGGCGGTCAGCGCGTCGTACAGGCCGTCGCCAATCCGGGTGGCAAGGCCGTAGTGGCGCTGCAGCCGCCGGCTGACCTGCTCCAGCTTCATCTGCACGATGGTGAGCATCGCTTCCGCCGCCAGCGGCCGGTAAATCACCGTCTGGAAACGGGCCAGCAGCGCCGGCTGGAAGTGGTCGCGCAAGATCGGGCGCAGCAGTTCCTGTAAATCACCTTCGCTGGCGTCCGGCTGTTCGTCCAACAGCTGCATAATGTGGTCGCTGCCGAGGTTGGAGGTCATCAGGATCACGGTGTTGCGGAAGTCGATTTCGCGCCCCTCGCCATCGCGCATAAAGCCGCGGTCGAACACCTGATAGAACAGGTTCATCACGTCGCGGTGCGCCTTTTCCACCTCATCCAGCAACAACACGCTGTAAGGGCGTTTGCGCACCGCCTCGGTCAGAATGCCGCCCTGGCCGTAGCCGACGTAGCCCGGCGGCGAGCCTTTCAGTTGAGAGACGGTGTGCGGCTCCTGATATTCGGAGAGGTTGATGGTGATCAGCGATTTCTCGCCGCCGTACAGGCAGTCGGCCAGCGTGAGCGCGGTTTCGGTTTTACCGGTGCCGCTCGGCCCCACCAGCAGAAACACGCCCTGCGGCCCGTTTTCACTGGTCAGGCCGGTTTTGGACGCCCGCAGCCGCTGGGCGATGGCGTGCAGCGCCGTATCCTGCCCGACCACCCGCCGGCCGATTTCCGCCTCCAGGCTCAGCAGTTCGTTCTGTTCGTCCTTCATTAATGAGGAGAGCGGCACCCCGGTCCAGTCGGCAATAACGTTAGCCACGCTGCGGGCGTCCACATCCGCCGTGAGCAGCGCCTGCTCGTGGGGAAGCGCCGCCAGCGCCTGCTGGACAGCCGCGATCTTCCCCTGACGCGCGCCGTCCGTACGGCACGCCAACAGTTGCTGAATCAGTTCCTGCTCCTGTCGGTACTGGCCTTCTAACTGCGCCAGACGCTGGTTCAGCTCTGCGGTCTGGGCGGCGATGGCCGTCAGCCGTCCCTCTTCTTCCGGGTTGCCGACGGCGATATCCGCCAGCAACGCCTGCTCTTCCAGCGCTAGCGCGGTAACGGCGGCCTGTGCGTGGACGATCGCTTCCGGCACGGTGTCCAGGCTCATGCGCACCCGGGCGCTGGCGGTATCCAACAGATCCACCGCCTTATCCGGCAGCTGGCGGCCGGTGAGATAACGGCGGGAAAGCGTGACGGCGGCGCGCACCGCCTCATCGGTAATATGCACGCCGTGGTGCTGCGCATAGCGGGATTTCAGGCCGCGCAGCATCAGGCAGGCGGCGGCGTCGTCCGGTTCGTCCACTTTCACCATCTGGAAACGACGCTCCAGCGCCGCGTCGCGCTCGAAGTACTGTTTGTATTCGCTCCAGGTGGTGGCGGCGATGGTGCGCAGTTCGCCGCGCGCCAGCGCCGGCTTCAGCAGGTTGGCGGCATCGGCGCCGCCGGCCTGATTGCCGGCGCCGATAATGGTGTGGGCCTCGTCGATAAACAGCAGCACCGGCGTCGGCGACTGCTGCACCGCATCGATAATGTTTTTCAGCCGCTGTTCAAACTCGCCCTTCACGCCGGCGCCGGCCTGCAGCAGCCCGAGATCCAGCGTGCGCAGGGTGACCGGCTGCAGGCTGGCCGGCACGTTGCCCTCGGCAATACGCAGCGCCAGCCCTTCCACCAGCGCGGTTTTCCCCACGCCCGGTTCGCCCACCAGGATCGGGTTGTTTTTACGCCGGCGGGAGAGAATGTCCACCATCTGGCGGATCTCGGTATCGCGGCCGAACACCGGGTCGATCGCGCCGGCCCGCGCTTTGGCGGTCACGTCGAGGGTGAATTTATCCAGCGCGCCCTGTAGCGCCGGGGAGAGTTCGCCCGCCTTTAGGTCGGCGTCCGCCGCAGGCTCCGTCATCTCGGTGCGGGTCTGCGCCAGCCCGACCTCCTGCTGCACCTCCGGACGCTCTTCCGACTGCGCATCCAGCAGCGGGCGCAGGCGCTCCAGCTGGCTCTGCCCCAGCGTCAGCAGCGGCCACAGGCCGTCGCAGCGCGCCAGCGCGGGCTTGCCTACCAGCGCCGTCAGCAGGTGAACGCTGCGGATCTGCGTCTCGCCGGCCAGCGAGGCCAGCAACCAGGCCTCCTGCATCAGCGTCAGCAGGCTGTCCGCCAGTTCCGGCCGCCCACGTACCGAGCGCGGCAGGCCATCGAGCCAGTTCAGCAGCGCCTGCCAGATCTCATCCATATTCCATTCGTAACGCCGCGCCAGCACCGTCAGGTCACCCTCGCCCTGCTCCAGCAGCTTCAACAGCCAGTGTTCCGGCTGGATCTGCGCATGCGCGCGGGTCTGGCACAGCGACGCCGCTCCTTCCAGGGCGCGGGCGCAATAAGGGTTAAGACGACGTAACAGGACGGCTGAATTTTCCATAATTCTCTCTCTTGATTAATCGGTTCCCGGGCACGCTACCGCCCATCGCTGTGTACCAAAGCGCATCAGGTCAGATTGCCGGATTGTGATCTCTTTGCTGAACGCCCGGATGCCGGATGCTCAGGAAAAAAAGCGGACAGGAAACCTGTCCGCACAGGCTGTTAACCTCATCATTCGTGTCGCAGGGAGACGGCAGGTTTGCCCATCCCAGGGATTCTGTGACCGGAGTCAGCAAACGCTGCCAGCACTCCTGCGGCGCGAAGTATGACGGGGCATTACGCGGTAGCGCGTTCGTTCCAACTGTCGGAATGAATGATGTTGCCGTCTTTGTAGGTCCAGGTGATTTTTTCGTAACGCAGCTCGATCCGCTCGAGGTGGTTATGCTTTTCAAACGACGGATCCTTGATGTCGTGCATCAGCGGATTCACCTTCACCACCTTCACGTTCTCCAGTTTGGTGTTGAAGTACTCCACTTCCTGGCCGGCATCGTTAATGCGGTACCATTTGAACTCCGCCGACTTCAGGGTCTGGCCGGTGGTGACCGCCTTGTACAGGTACGGGCTGGAGGCATCGATTTCCTTGGTAAACAGGAACGGCGTATGGATGCGGGTGCCGGTCAGCTTGCCGGTGTTGTTATCGGTCGGGATGTACAGGTTGTGTTCCTGCGCCACCACCTCGATGCTGCCTTCGCGATCCTGAACGTCCACCGACCCTTTAATGTCCGCGCCGCCGTCGTCTTTCAGCCAAAGATAAACAGGAATTGCCATTTCATTTTCTCCACTCGTTGTTATCAACGCCGTCACCTTCCAATGATGACGGCGGGGTTGCGTCCGGCAGCCGGCAGGCATCCGCCTGCGGCACCAGACTGATTTCGACACGTCGGTTAAGCGCACGGCCTTGCGACGTATCGTTGTCGGCGACAGGACGGCTTGCGCCATAGCCCTGCACCGCAAAACAGCTTTCCGGCACGTCGCCGGTATCACGCATCCAGTTGCGCACCGCCTCGGCGCGCTGCAGCGACAGCCGCTGGTTCAGCGTTGCCTTGCCGGTGTTGTCGGTATGGCCGCTGACCACAATCAGCCAGCCCGGTTTGGCCTTGATGTCCACCAGCGAGTTGACCAGCATTTTGGTCGAACCGGCTTTCAGCTCCGCCTTGCCGGAGTCAAACAGCGACATGCTGTCGAGGCGGACAATTTTCGGCGCCGGCGCCTCGGGCTTAACGTCTGGCGGCGGCGCCGGTGGCGGAACATACGACCGAATCGCGTCCAGCAGCGGCGTTCGCAGGCGTTCGCCGCGATACAACCCCAGCCCCAAACGCTGCGGTTCGCCGTTGCGCGCATAGTCGTCCAGCAGTGAGGCGTTCAGACGCAGCCTGGTTACCGCCTCCGCCTTCGGCCCGTAATCCTCCATGGCGATGCGGTGATAGTGGCGGATATCAAAAGCCAGGCGCTTGAGCAGCTGCGCGTTATTCCAGGCGCTGCCGCACAGCGCGACGGCCACCGCCAGGGTAAACATCGCCAGTCCGCTGCGCCCTGCCCGCTGGCGCGGCGTTAATCCGTCTCCTGCAGGCAGTAAAGGCAAAATAAAATCGGGCAGCGGCATTCGCGCCGGATCTGTGGCTGCCGCTGGCTGCCAGCCGTCAACCTGACTCAGCGCGGTATGGCGGCGTAACCACTCACGCCACAGCGATGCCGGCAGCGCACCGTTAACTGACGGCCCCAGCCCCCATAAGACAGCCGTCGGCGCAACGGCGGGCGCGTCCGGGTTTTCATGGGTAAACAGCGCCGTCACAGACTGTTCAAACCATGCCATCAGGCCGTTGAGTACAATCTGCTGCCGCGCCGCCCTCTCACCGCCGCTGTTCATCCAGGCGGCGACCGAAACGGGCGCCGCCGATTCCCGCCATACGCAGACGGGTTCACCCGCCATGGCCGCCTGCCAGAGCGGCTCGGGCGACATGGCGCAGCCAGCCTGAGCATGCAGCACCAGCGGTATGGCATGGCGGCTCTTTCTGCGCAGTTGGCTTATCTGCCAGCGCAGCGCCAGCAAATGGCTGGTCAGGCGTTCCGTATCGTTATGTCTCTGCGGACACAGGGTGACCATCACCGCAAGCTGACGCCCCCAGGCCGGCCGCATCTGCAGCAGCTGGCGGGCGGTCCGCAGCAGCTCCTGATGCGACTCAATCCGGATCCAGCAGCCTTCCGCCATCGTCAGCACCGCTGATGCTGCCGGCCATTGCCGGGACAAATCGCCGCACACCAGCACCACCGGCCGTTTCCAGCTCGCCTCAGGCAAATTTTCCAGCGAGGCGGCGATCTCCGGCTCCGGATGGCGACGCGTCAGCCAGAGCGTCGCCATCAGCGCGCCCCCGACCAGCAGCGTCAGCAGGAGCGCGACCGGCCAGGAGACGGGTAAAAAAACCAGGCTCACGCTCGCGGTCAGCAGTACGCACCACAGCGCCAGCCCCCGCCGTAGCGCGGAACTCATTGCACCGCTCCCGGCAGCAGCGTGACCAACAGCGTATCCAGCCAGCGATCAAGCCCCCACCACAGCGCGGCCAGCGCCAGCAGCGCGCAGCCGATGCGCACCGGCCAGGCGGCAAACCAGCCGCTCATCCCGCGACCGCCTTTAACCCCGGCCAACACCGGCGTCGTCTGCGGATAGCCAAACGGCGGAACACGGTCGTGCAATGCCTGCAGCAGCTTCTCCCGCTCGGGATCGTTCAATGAACGGTATCCGCCCAGGAACCCCAGCAGCATCACCCGGTGGAAACAGGTCAGCACCGCGCTGTCGGGCGCCGGCTCACGCAGCACATCGCGCATCCGGTCACACAGCGTGTCGCCGGCATCGATGGTGCCGAGAAAATGCCCCTGCAGCGGCATGTCATACCACTGCACGCACGCATCATCCTGTACGCCGCGCCCTTTGACCGCCTCATCAATCAATGCGCACTGGGCATAGAGAATATGCCGGCGGCTTGCCTCGTCGCAGCCGCCCTCCCGCAGCGCCTGCTGGACCTGCTCAACGTCCGCCACGCAGCGCTCCCACAGCACGCGGCCGTCCCCATCATTAAACGACGGACCATGGCGCAGGCTGATGACCTGCAGCCAGGTGTTCTGCAACAGCGCATCGATGTCGCACTCTTGTTTTTCACTCATGTTCTCAGCACCGCAAACAGTTCAAGCTCAGGCTCGCCCAGCGTGCCCGGGACGTAAAACATACAGCTGCCGCTGGCCAGCATCTCCTGCGCTGCGGGGTGTGCCAGATCAAGCGAGAAGTACTGGTTCTCCAGCCGCAGCGGGATGGCCGCCGGAACATGGCTCAGCGGTTTCAGCGGGATCCCCTGACGGGAGGTATTCACCAGGCTGGTCACATAATCGGGGCTGCCCACTTTGCACTGACGCGGAAACTGCTCCTGCAGCTGCGCCGCCGGCAGTGGCGAACGCACGGAAAGGTAGTAATCCGCCCCTTCATGCAGACGCGGCTCCTGCAAGCGCGCCTGCCACTGGCGCAGCCGTTTGTCGTGCGTCAGCGCAATCGCCATCACCCGTGACGGCAGGCTGGCTTCCAGCAGCTCGCCGAGCAGCGCGAACAGCGGCGGGAACACCGCATTCAACTGCTCATGCCGCCAGGCAGGAATGGCGCTGAGCTGATGATCCAGAGAAAAAGTCAGCAGGCTGCCGGCCAGACGCGCCAGCTCCGGATAAAGCCGCTCCGGCGCGCTTTGCGGAAAATGCTGAAACTGCCCCAGCACCGGTTCCGCGCTGTTCAGGGCATTGAGCAGCCAGAACAGCGAGACGTCCGCCACGGCAAAGTCCGCCATGCGCTCGTTACTCTCCCGACGCATGGCCATCAGGCGGATCAGACGGGCGCGTAACTGCGTCATCAGCAGTTCCAGTTGGGTCATCAACCAGCGGCTGCCCCGCATCGCTAACAGCGGCGGCAGATACGCTTCGTCAATTACCCAGTTTCCCTGCGAATCCTGCAACAGGCGCGCCACCGGGCAGGTCAGGTAATCGCCGTTATTCTGATGGGCAAAGCGCAGGGTAAGCTCTGCCTGCATCACGGCGATCTGGCGATCGTCGTCGCCGTATTGGTTACGCACGTCACGCCAGCGCTGGCGGTAGCGCACCGGACGCTCCGCCGTCTCATCCGGCTTCAGGCAGTTGCCGCCATTAGCGCGCAGCAACGGCAGGGCCAGCACTACCACGGCGTCCTGACGTTCGCCGTCAAGCGCAAGCGCCGGCGGCAGCGGATCGGCCTGTGCCGTGTCAACCAGCGTGCCGTCCTGAAAGCGCAGGTGTAAATGCTGGGCCTGCAGGCGGCCCAGTTTCAGCATATCCGCGTCGAATACGGCCTCGAACACCCCCCATGGGTGATTCAGCCCCATCTGAGCGATACTTTCAGCGCTCCAGGCCGCATGCGCCGCCTGCTGTTGAAAATGCTGGGGCGAGATCATGATCCCCCGCCCCCATAGTGGCTGTTCAATCTTCACCGGTTGCCCGCCTTATGCTTTCGCCTTCGGCATCTGGGATACCAGCGACAGGTTGACGTCCATCCCTTCCACCTGGAAGTGCGGCACCGCATACAGCTTCACGCGGAAGAAGCCCGGGTTGTCTTCAATATCTTCCACCGCCACCCTGGCGTCGCGCAGCGGGTGCGAAGCCTGCAGCTCATCGCCCGGATCGGTCATTTCGGTCACCAGGCTGCGCACCCAGGTGTTCAGCTCCAGCTCCAGCAGACGGCGATCCTTGGTGGTGCCGATGTTTTCGCGCTGGATCAGCTTCAGGTAGTGCGCGATGCGCGACAGCAGGAAGATATACGGCAGGCGCGCGTTGATGCGGCTGTTGGCGGTGGCGTCCGCGGTGTCGTACAGCGCCGGCTTCTGCGCGGAGTTGGCGGAGAAGAAGCACGCGTAGTCGCGGTTTTTGTAGTACGACAGCGGGATAAAGCCCAGGTTGGCGAACTCAAATTCGCGGGTTTCCGGGATCATCACTTCCGACGGGATTTTCACCTGGTTGCCGGTACCCAGATCGTAGAGATGGATTGGCAGGTCCTGCACCGCGCCGCCCGCCTGCGGGCCGCGGATTTGCACGCACCAGCCGTTGTTGATAAAGCTGCGCACCATATTGGCGGCGAACGCGAAGGAGGCGTTGGTCCACAGGTATTTATCGTGATCCGGGCCTTTTACCTCTTCCACATAGTTGAAGCTGCGCACCGGCACGGTGTCCGGGCCATACGGCAGGCGGCCCAGCACCCGCGGCATCACCAGGCCGATATAGCGCGCGTCATCGGTTTCCCGGAAGGCTTTCCACTTGAGGTATTCGGCGCGGTCAAAGTAGTTGCCGATATCCTTAATCGCGGCGACGTCTTCCATCTTGTCTTTCAGGAAGAATTTCGGCCCGGCGGAACCGATAAACGGCATATGCGCCGCGGCGGATACCTTGGAGATATTGCGCAGCAGCGCGATATCCTGGGCGGAGGCGTCGAACTCATAGGCGGAGATCAGCGCGCCGATCGGCTCGCCTCCCGGCGTGTCGTATTCGGCGACGTAGGTCTGCAGGTAAAGCCCGCTTTGCACAATTTCCGGCGCGTCTTCAAAGTCCTGGCGCAGATCGTCTTTCGACAGATCCAGCAGTTCGATTTTGACGTTCTGACGGAAATCGGTTTTGTCCACCAGCGACTTCATGCCGCGCCACAGGGATTCCACCCGCTGGAAGTCTTCGTGGTGCATCACCGCGTCCAGCTGGCGGCTGATTTGCTGATCCAGTTCGGCAATGTGGTGATCCAGCAGGGTTTTGTCCAGCTTTTCCACCCTGGTGCCGGACTGCTTCAGACGCTCCAGAAAGATCTGCATCGCGGCGGTGACGCGTTCGTCCGCCGTGGCGTCAGACATAATCTGGTTATCCTGCCAGCTGTCCAGCGCGCTCAGCGACGCCACCGGGTTCAGGTTGATTTTTTCAAACAGGGACGCATACACACCGCCCGCCTGCGGACGTTCCAACACCACGTTTTCGCCGCCGGCAGCATTTTCATTTTTTACAGACATCAGCATTTTCTCTCGTTAATCCGTTAAATATCGCGGCCGTTACGGCTGCGCCGGCGCCAGGGCGGACAGTTCATCGCGCAGTTCCGCGCTCAGGGCGGGATCCCGCAGAATGGTTTCCAGCTCTTTACGGAACGTCTGGTTATCCAGCAGGTTGGCTTTCAGGTCGCGCAGCAGGTTGCGCATGGCCAGCATGGCTTTCAGCTGAGGGATCTGGCGGGCGACCTGCTCCGGGGTAAAGTCGTTCATCTCGCGGAACGTCAGGCTGATGTTTTCCTCGCTGCCGTCGCCGGCCAGGGTGTTTTCCACCGCCAGGTTGACCGACGGAGAGAATTCGGCCAGCACGCTGTCGAAGTTGTTTTTATTGACGTTGATCTTTTCGCGCTCGGACAGCGGGCGTTGTTCACTGCCGTTGCTGTAATCCCCCACCACCATCAGCTTGAGGGGCAGTTCGACTTTTTTCTGGGCGCCGCCGGTATGCAGGTCCAGCTTGATATTGACGCGGGCCTTGGGGATCTCGGACTGGTATGAGTTAGACATTGGCTATCCCTGTTCTACAAAATAAATAGAAACGCTCAATGCCGCTGATGAATAGAAAGAATAAGGCTGAGTTGCCAATATGGCACATCCCTGTAGAGGTCCTGTGGCGCAGATAAATATCCGGGCCACAGCAAGCGCATTCCATCCATGAACGACACGTGGTTACAGGTTTTTTTCTGAAAAACCAAATTTCAGATAATTACCTATGGCCGGAGTTTAAAAATGTTAGAGGTATTATTGAAAACCATTATATGTAACAAAATGTTTCCATCAAGACAAGCAGCAAGAAAGGAAACATCAATTTGATTTACAAGAAAAATCTTACCATTACCCACCTATCCCTTGTGGGATAAGGGCGGGGGTAAAATGATCAATTACTCTTAATCTCACGAATTGTACAAACTATGCTTAATAAAAAAGAAATATCCTAGTTTTCATTTTTTTCAAAAAATGAGACATCGGTTCCTATTTTTACTTTCATTAACGATAAAGCGAAACAAAAACTATTCCATCGCCACGTCATCTCGCTATTCCATTTAATGAGATTAATCGTTTTTCATCTAAAGAAAGCTTATTATTGCTGCCAATATGATTAGCCCTATCACGAATGTAATTGCCGGCTATGGAAAGGAAAGGCTGATGCGTTTTTTATGGCAGGCAGATGCCGGTTTTAAACGGCGGGGTTTTGGTGAGGGGAAGAAATAGGCTCATTCCGCCCCGCACCAATAGCATGCATACGCAGCGGTGATATTGTTGTCTGCAGGCTATCAACGTTCGAAGATAAAGCAGCCCGGGCGGGCGTCGCGTAGAGTCTGCGCAATGGTTGGCGGCAGACCATAAAGAAAAACCCCAGGCTTATCGCTAAGCCTGGGGTCTGTAATATGGCGGAGGAGCAGAGATTCGAACTCTGGAACGGTTTCCCGTCGACGGTTTTCAAGACCGTTGCCTTCAGCCACTCGGCCACCCCTCCGTAATGAGGCGAACTATAAACACAGTATGTTGGCTTGTAAAGTCCACGCCCGTTCAACCGCGCGAAAAACCAGCACGCCGCCGCCGCTCGCCGAATAAAGCGGCAAATCGTACGCCGTTGCGCCAATGATGACTAAGGGTAAAGATTGGTAAACAAACTTTAATCAATCGCTTGCACTATTTATCATCGTAACTAATTTTGTGATGACCTGATAAGAGAGATCATTATATGGACCGCACTGTCGTCTCATCCTCGCGCGATTCGTTGCTCAGCACCCACAAGGTGCTGCGCAATACCTACTTCCTGCTTTCCCTGACGCTGGGCTTCTCCGCGCTGACCGCTACCGCCAGCACCATGCTGGGGCTGCCGGCGCCGGGTCTGCTGCTGATGTTGGTCGGTTTCTACGGCCTGATGTTCCTGACGCACAAGCTGGCCAACAGCCCGGCGGGCATCCTGGCCGCCTTCGCGCTGACCGGCTTTATGGGTTATACCCTGGGCCCGATCCTCAGCTCGTTCCTGAACGCCGGCGCCGGTGATCTGATTATGCTGGCGCTGGGCGGCACCGCGCTGGTGTTCTTCTGCTGCTCGGCCTACGTGCTGACCACCCGTAAGGATATGTCGTTCCTGTCCGGGATGATGATGGCGGGCTTTGTGGTGCTGCTGGTGGCGGTGATCGCCAACCTGTTCCTGCAGATCCCAGCTCTGCACCTGGCAATCAGCGCGCTGTTTATTCTGTTCTCCGCCGGCGCCATCCTGTGGGAAACCAGCAACATCATCCACGGCGGCGAAACCAACTACATCCGCGCCACCGTTGGCCTGTATGTCTCGCTGTACAACATGTTTATCAGCCTGCTGAGCATTCTGGGCTTCGCCCGCAGCAACTGATGCGGCAGCCAGCACGATGATAAAAGCCTCCGCCTGTGCGGGGGCTTTTTTACGTTTAACGACCGGCTTCAGGCGCTAATCGCCAGCTTAATCACGCCGTCGCGTTTTTCTGCAAACAGCCGGTAGGCGTCAGCGATCTCATCAAGCGGGAAACGATGGGTGATCAGCGGCGTCAAGTCCAGGCCGCCATGCTGCACCACGTTCATCATTCGGCGCATCCGCTCTTTGCCGCCGGGGCACAGCGCGGTGCGGATGGTGTGATCCCCCAGCCCATTGGCAATGGCGCTGACCGGCAATTGCAAATCGTCACTATACACGCCCAGGCTGGACAGCGTGCCGCCCGGTTTGAGCACCCGCAGCGCCTGATTAAAGGTGCGCTGCGTGCCCAGACACTCAATGCTGGCATCCACGCCGCGCCCGCCGGTAATTTTCAGGATCTCATCCACCACGTCGACCTGTTTGTAATTCAGCAGCACATTGGCCCCCAGCCGTCCGGCCATCGCCAGCTTCTCCGGCGCGCTGCTGACGGCAATCACCAGGCTGGCGCCGCGCAGACGCGCGCCTGCTGTCGCGCACAGGCCAATCGGCCCCTGAGCAAACACCGCCACGACATCGCCTATCTTGATACCGGCGTTTTCCGCGCCCTTAAAGCCGGTGGACATCACGTCCGGACACATCAGCACCTGCTCATCGGACAGGCCGTCAGGAATCGGCGCCAGGTTTGCCTCGGCATCCGGCACCAGCACGTACTCCGCCTGGGTGCCGTCAATCACGTTGCCAAAGCGCCAGCCGGCGGTGGCCTTATAACCGTGGCAGGCGCATCCCGCCAGATGCGAGCCATCCTGCGCGGGGTAGCCGTCCTGGCAGGGATAGGAGGTAAACGAGGGGCAAATAGCGCCGGCCAGCGCCCGCTGTCCCTCGCGGTAGCCCTTCACGTTGCTGCCCAGCTTTTCGATAATCCCAACCGGCTCATGGCCCACGGTCAGCATCCTGGACACCGGATATTCCCCTTTCAGAATATGAATATCCGTGCCGCAAATGGTGGTGGTGGTAATTTTCAGCAACGCATCATTCGGACCGGGGGCAGGAATAGGCTTATCAACCAGCTCAATACGCCCTTTCTCAATAAAGGCAGCGGCTTTCATCATACTCATGTCAGCTTCCTTAACGCTCAGGTGAGTGGGAGGCAGTCGGGCACATAAGACGCCCAACCTGAGTGTAGTCAACGCCGGCGCTGGTGTTTGCTGCCGTTAAAATTTGCTAGACTGCGCAACGTGATCAGTTACCCGTTGAGGCAGTATGTTGGAGTTTGAAGGTCAGATTATTGATACCGATGCGCAGGGCTACCTGAAAAACAGCGCCGACTGGCATGAAGGCCTGGCGCCGCTGTTAGCAGCGCAGGAAGAGATTGTCCTGACGGACGCGCATTGGGAAGTCGTGCGTTTTGTACGTAATTTCTATCAGGAGTTTAATACCTCACCGGCAATTCGCATGCTGGTGAAAGCCATGGCGCAAAAGTACGGCGAAGAGAAAGGCAACAGCCGCTATTTATACCGTTTGTTCCCGAAAGGCCCGGCCAAACAGGCGACCAAAATTGCCGGCCTGCCCAAACCGGTCAAATGTATCTAATCCGCCGGTGCTCAGTAGCGAATCGTAAACCCCTGTAGGGCCTGCTCGCCGCTTGGCTCCACCAGCACGCGGTCAACGCGCGCGCTGCGTGGGCCGCCCTGCTTCAGCCAGTCGATCAGCGCCTCAACCTGCAGCTGTTCCCCGCACGCCAGCACTTCCACGCTGCCGTCATCCAGGTTGCGCGCATAGCCGTTCAGGCCCAACGCCGTCGCCTTAACCTGTGTGTTGTAACGAAAACCCACGCCCTGCACCATGCCGTAGACATACGCCACTCTACAAATCTGCGTCATCACTGCCCCCTTTGCTGCAACTTCACCGGGTTATTCCTTAGTCATTTCCCGCCGCCGCCGGCGGGATACCACAACGTAGTCGGATTATTCTAACAAATCACGTAAACTAGCCCGACATGATGGCCGTTGCGCCCTGCGCCGGACAGCCATCCAACATCGTCAGTGGCGTCCTTGCCCGGCGATGATGATGTCATTTTGACTGATAATGACCTATCCGTCGTCATCCACCGTATTGAAAGAGTAATCATAATGCGCCTGTTTCTCGCCAAAGGACGTGAAAAATCCTTACTTCGTCGTCATCCCTGGGTCTTCTCCGGAGCGGTTCAACGCATCGAAGGCAAGCCGCTTTCCGGTGAAACCATCGATATCCACGACTGTCAGGGAAAATGGCTGGCCCGCGGCGCCTATTCGCCGGAATCGCAAATCCGCGCGCGCGTCTGGACTTTCCAGCAGGATGAAGCGGTTGATATCGCGTTCTTTATCCGCCGTTTACAGCAGGCGCAAAACTGGCGTGACTGGGTCGCCAAACGCGACGGACTGGACGGCTACCGCCTGATCGCCGGCGAATCTGACGGCATGCCGGGCATTACCATTGACCGCTTCCAGAATTTCCTGGTGCTGCAGCTGCTGTCCGCCGGCGCCGAATATCAACGCGCGGCGCTGCTCTCCGCCCTGCAGCACTGCTACCCGGAATGTGCGATTTACGACCGCTCCGACGTGGCGGTGCGTAAAAAGGAAGGCCTGCCGCTGACGCAAGGCCCGGTGCTGGGCGAACTGCCGCCGGCACTGCTGCCGATTACCGAACACGGAATGAAGCTGCTGGTCGATATTCAGCAGGGACACAAAACCGGTTTCTATCTCGATCAGCGCGACAGCCGCCTGGCCGCGCGTAATTTTGCCGCCGGCCGCCGCGTGCTGAACTGCTTCTCCTATACCGGCGCCTTTGCCGTCTCGGCCCTGATGGGCGGCTGCAGCCAGGTGATCAGCGTTGATACTTCGCAGGCGGCGCTGGACGTGGCCCGCCAGAACGTCGAGCTTAATCAGCTGGATGTCAGCAAGGCGGAGTTCGTGCGCGACGATGTGTTCCAACTGCTGCGCAACTATCGCAATCAGGGGGAAAAGTTCGATCTGATCATTATGGATCCGCCGAAATTCGTCGAAAATAAGAACCAGCTGGCCAGCGCCTGCCGGGGCTATAAAGATATCAATATGTTGGCACTGCAGCTGCTGAACCCAGGCGGGATCTTGCTGAGTTTCTCCTGCTCGGGGCTGATGGCAACCGATTTGTTCCAAAAAATCCTGGCTGACGCCGCTGTCGACGCCGGTTGTGATATACAATTTATAGAGCAGTATCGGCAGGCTGCCGATCACCCGGTGATCGCCACCTATCCGGAAGGGTTGTATCTGAAAGGGTTTGCATGCCGGGTGATGTAACTTGAAATAGACCGTTTTGCCCCCATATCGATGATATGCAAAGGAGCGGGCAAAAAAACTATTTCTCAGGAGGTCACCATGATTGCCAGCAAATTCGGTATCGGACAACAGGTTCGTCATAAACTGCTGGGGTATCTGGGCGTCGTGATTGATATCGACCCGGAATACTCTTTGGAACAACCTAAAGCTGACGAAATCGCCGCCAACGACGATTTACGTTCCGCGCCGTGGTACCACGTCGTGATGGAAGATGAAGAAGGCCAGCCGGTTCATACCTATCTGGCGGAAGCGCAACTGGCGGGTGAAGAACAAGATGCGCATCCGGAGCAGCCGTCGCTCGATGAGCTGGCGGAGTCCATCCGCAGTCAACTGCAGGCGCCCCGCCTGCGCAACTAAGCATCACGGCCTGAGAAACCTGCAGGGCCCGGTACTACGCCGGGCCCTGCGTTTTTATCGCTCCAGCCCCAAACGCGGGATTTCGATTTTCGGGCAACGGTCCATCACCACCTTAAGCCCGGCCGCCTGCGCCAGCTCTTCCGCCTGGCTATTAATCACGCCAATCTGCAGCCACAGTACCTTGGCACCGATAGCGATCGCCTCCTGCGCCACGCCATAGGCCGCTTCCGCATTGCGAAAGACATCGACCATATCAATAGGATGGGGGATATCATCCAGGCTGGCATAAACCTGCTGCCCCAGCAGCGTCTGCCCGGCCAGCTTCGGGCTTACCGGCGTAACCTGATAGCCCTGCGACAACAGATAGGCCATGACGCCATAGCTCGCACGCGCGGGTTTATCACTGGCGCCGACCAGCGCAATACTTTTCACCTGCCGCAACACCTCGGCAATCTCACGATCGTCCATCTCGCTCTCCTGATTATTGGCGGGTAGTGCCTGCCGTTTAGTCTATACCCAAAAGCGCGGCTTGGCAGTCGATAAACCTGTGCGATAAGCCTCAGATAAAAATGACAAACGCTGCAACCCTGAGGATTTTTTGCGGTCTGAAGGAATCAACCGCTCGTCGGCTGCGGATTATGTGTCCAAACATCAATAAAAATGACAAAATGTAACTTGTAGCGGCTGACGGAAAAATTTTGACACACTGTGTCCGCTCCTCAACAATAGAATGCATGCCTGCAGATAAGGAGATAACGAATGAAATTTGGTCTGGTGGTTACGGGATTGCTCGGCGTTTGCCTGAGCCTGTCGGCCGTAGCTACGACCCTGAAACTCTCCCCGGATATCGAACTGTTGGTCGTTGACGGCAAACAGATGACCGGCTCGCTGTTAAAAGGCGCTGACAGTCTCGAATTAAACGGCGGGCAGCATCAACTCCTGTTTAAGGTCAGTAAACCCCTGCACGCGGCAACGCAGCCGCCTTCGCTATACACGTCGCCATTGATGCTGGTGGCATTCAACTCGCATAACGTCAGCGCGGTGGCGATTAAACTCCCCCCGATCGACAGCCAGCAGGATGGCCAGCGCTTTGAGCAGCAGCAAAATTATCAGGTGATCGATCAACAGGGAAAGGCGCTGCCGGCAAAACGCGATATTCTGCGCATTACCCCGCCGTACGCCAATGAGCGGCTGGAAAAAACCGTCGCCGACTATAACCGCCAGCCGCACCCGGCCGCCGTCCCGGCCTTTGCCAGCCAGAGCGCCAATGACCAGGATAACTTATCCCCCGGCAAGCCCTGGCGTACCCCATAATGGCGCTTTTGCCGGACAAAATGACGGCAAAGGCTGGCGAATGTCACTTTATCATGATTTTCAACGCGTAAACGCTAGGCAGAAAAATGCAGTTTCAGTAATCTGCTGAGTATGATTCGGTAAGCCAAGGATATTGCAATGGAAGTGACTACCCGCACGATTGCGGAACGTAAACATATCGCCCTGGTGGCGCACGATCACCGCAAACAGGATTTGCTGCGGTGGGTCGAAGAACATAAATCGGCGCTGGCCCAGCATCAGCTTTACGCCACCGGCACCACCGGCAACCTGATCCAGCGCGCCAGCGGCATTCCGGTACAGAGTATGCTAAGCGGCCCGATGGGCGGCGACCAGCAGGTCGGCGCGCTGATCTCGGAAGGCAAGATTGATATGCTGATTTTCTTCTGGGATCCACTGAATGCCGTGCCGCATGACCCCGATGTCAAAGCCCTGCTGCGTCTGGCGACGGTGTGGAATATCCCGGTGGCCACCAACCGCGCCACCGCCGATTTCCTGATTGGCTCTTCACTGTTCACGCAGGCTGTGGACATCACCATTCCCGACTATCAGCGCTATCTGCAAGAACGCCTGAAATAACGGTTAACTGCCGGGCCGCCTGCCGCAGCCCGGCGATTACGGTTTTTTCTGCAGCGGCACGCCCAGCTCATGCAGCTGTTCGACAAATACCGACGGCCGCTCGCGATCCTGCAGCAGCCACACCTGATGTTTGGCGCGCGTCAGCGCCACATACAACAACCGCCGCTCTTCCGCGTCCGGGAAATCTTCCGGCTGCGGCAGCAACACGTCTTCCAGCACCGACTCACGCGCCACTGCCGGGAAGCCGTCGTTGCCGTCATGCAGCCCGACGATAATGACATACTCCGCCTGCTGACCTTTACTGGCATGAATGGTCATAAAGTCGAGATTGAGCTTCGGCCAGCGGGTGGCGGCCTTCTGCAGTACCTCCGGCTTTAAATGGTGGTAGCGCGCCAACAGCAAAATGCGCTCGTCAGGCTTAGCGTAACCGCTGAGCTTATCCAACAGATTTTCCAGTTGCTCCTGCGGCAATATTGCCACCGACTTCTTGTTGCCCTTGCTTAAGCTGTTGAGCGGCTTTTTCAGCTGATGCGGATTCTGCTGCACAAAGCGGTTGGCGATATCGCCGATACGTTCGTTGAAGCGATAGGTGGTATCCAGGGCGCACTGCGCCCCGGCGCCAAAGTTATCGGCAAATGCGGTGGTCAGGCTGAGCTCCGCCCCGCTGAAACGGTAGATAGCCTGCCAGTCGTCGCCGACGGCAAACAGACAGGTCTGCGTGTTTTGTTTACGCAGTGCGGCCAGCAGTTGCGCGCGCTGTGGCGAAATGTCCTGAAACTCGTCCACCAGAATATGCTTCCAGGGACTGACGAAGCGCCCTTTCTCCAGAATGGAGACCGCCTGATGAATCAAGCCGGAAAAATCAACCGCTCCCTCCTCCTTCAGCGCGCTTTTCCACGCTTTCAGCAGCGGCGCCATCAGCCGGATACGTTTGGAGAACAGATCGCGGTTTTCGTCATCCGCCTGCTCGATCATTTCCGCCTGGCTGCCGCCGTGCATACGCATCAGCCCCAGCCAACGCTCCAGACGTCCCGCCAAACGTGACGCCAGACGCCGATCCTGCCAGAAATCCCCTTCGGGCACTTCCCATTCCAGTTCATCCGTCAGCCATTGGCGCCAGCCTTTCGCCTGCGCTTTTTTCTCCGCGCACTGCTGCTGCCAGCTGGCGATCAGTAATTCACGCCGGGCCTTGCTGTCGGTTTCCAACTTGCTGATGACGGGGACTTTGCGGCTGCCCTGCTGGATAATCTGCAGCGCCAGCGCGTGAAAGGTTTTCGCCTGAATCGTGCTGACGCCGAGACGTTCTTCTATGCGCTGGTTCATCTCTTCGGCCGCCTGCCGGCCGAACGCCAACAGCAGGATTTGTTCCGGCGCGGCCTCCTGTCGGCGCAGCAACCACCCGGCGCGCGCCACCAGCACGGAGGTTTTGCCGCTGCCGGCCCCGGCCAGCACCAGCACCGAGTCTTCACCATTAACCACCGCCCGGCTTTGCGAGACGTTCAGCGGTGAAGTTTCCACCGTTTGGAAGAAATCAGCATGTTCCGCCAGCATCCGCTCCGTCCACTGCCGGTTACGTTCGGCGACGCTGTGCGGCCCCTGCTGCAGCCACTGTTGGCAGAGTCGGTAATCATCACGGCAGTTGTCAAAACTTTCCAGACGTGCCGCCGGCATCGGCAGCGCGCCGAAGGCTTCGCGGATCTGCTGCTGCAGTTTGCCCAGCGCCGAGCGCTTGAACCACTTATCCTGCTGCTCAATTCGCTGGATATTTTCCACCTGCTGTTGCAGCACGCCAGCGCTGATTTCGCTCATTTCGGCGCTCCAGCGCTGCCAGGCCTGCAGCATATAGTGGTAGAAACGCTGCGTTTCCTGCCATTCGGTGCCATGCAGGCGCACCACTTTTTCGTCCGGCAGTTCGAACTCCAGTTCGCCCCAGACAATGCCGCGTTTACAACGGACCTCAATCAGTTGATTGAACGGGATCAGATATTCATGCTTTTCACCGCTGACCTCAACGCCGGCATGCAACAGTCGTACTCTGTTATAAGGATGCTGAGCCAGGTGTTTTCCCAGCGATGTCGCTTTAAGTTCCATATCGGCGTGCCATGACTCTATTGAGATTGGAGAGTTGCCAGTTTACCTGTGATAAGCAGTGACACTCTAGCGCTAAAAAAAGGGTAGAATAGTTTCTACGTTTTGATAGCAAACGCAACCGCCTGGCGGTTTGACCATTATTAGAGCAGAGTCCCAACCATGCGTACTGTACTGAATATTCTGAATTTTGTGTTAGGCGGTTTTTTCACGACCCTGGCGTGGCTGTTCGCCACCCTGGTCAGTATCGTCTTAATCTTTACCCTGCCGCTGACACGCTCCTGCTGGGAGATCACCAAGCTCTCGTTCCTGCCTTACGGCAATGAGGCAATCAGCGTTAACGAACTGTACCCGGAAAAAAGCAATGCGCTGCTTTCCGCCGGCGGTTCGCTGCTCAATGTGTTCTGGCTGATCTGCTTTGGCTGGTGGCTGTGTCTGTCGCATATTACCGCCGGCATCGCCCAGTGCATCAGCATTATCGGTATCCCGGTAGGTATCGCCAACTTTAAAATCGCCGCCATTGCGCTGTGGCCGGTCGGACGCCGGGTGGTTTCCGTCGAAATGGCTCAGCAGGCCAGAAGCGAAAATGCGCGTCGCCAATATCAACAACGTTAATTTTTTCTCCGTCTGAGGAGTTTTTTGTGCTTGCTTTTGCACCGGCGCTGCGTCGTTATGCCTACAACAGCAGTCTGCTTTACAACCTGCGTATTTTTATCGCTCTGGTCGGCACTACCGCCGTTCCCTGGTGGCTGGGCGTTCCCAAGCTCACCATTCCGCTGACGCTGGGAGTGGTTGCCGCCGCCCTCGCCGATCTGGATGACCGGCTTGCCGGCAGGTTGCGTAATCTGCTGATTACGCTGGTCTGCTTTTTTATCGCCTCCGCGTCGATCGAACTGTTGTTCCCCTACCCTTGGCTGTTTATTCTGGGCCTGGCGCTGTCTACCTGCGGTTTTATTCTGCTGGGCGCGCTGGGGCAACGCTATGCCACCATCGCGTTCGGCGCCCTGTTGATCGCGGTGTACGCCATGCTCGGCACCTCGATGTACGACATCTGGTACCAGCAACCTATTCTGCTGATTGTCGGTGCGGTCTGGTATAACCTGCTGACGCTGGTAGGCCACCTGCTGTTTCCTATCCGTCCGCTGCAGGAGAACCTGGCGCGCTGCTATCAGCAACTGGCCAACTACCTGGACGCCAAGGCCAACCTGTTCGACCCGGACGCCGAGAAAGACGCCGACCTGCCGTGGATGGACGTCGCCATGGCCAACAGCAGCCTGGTCAGCACGCTGAATCAGACCAAGATGTCGCTGTTGACGCGCCTGAAAGGCGATCGCGGTCAGCGCGGCACCCGCCGCACGCTGCATTACTATTTTGTCGCGCAGGACATCCATGAGCGCGCCAGTTCATCGCACGTTCAGTACCAGGCATTGAGCAAACAGTTCCGCCACAGCGATATTCTGTTCCGCTTCCAGCGGCTGCTCAGTAAACAGGCCCGCGCCTGCCAGCAACTGGCGCAATCGATTCTGCTGCGGCAGAAATACCAGCATAACAGCCGCTTTGAGCCGGCGTTTACCCGTATTGAAGAAGCCCTGTCGCGCATCGCCGTCAATGCGGATAACCGCGAACTGACCAAGGCGCTGTCTCACCTGCTGAAAAATCTGCGGGCGATTGACGCCCAACTGGCAAATATTGAATCGGAACAGG
This sequence comes from Serratia sp. JUb9, assembly GCF_014298095.1. NCBI lineage: Bacteria > Pseudomonadati > Pseudomonadota > Gammaproteobacteria > Enterobacterales > Yersiniaceae > Serratia > Serratia sp. JUb9. Next base: position 3,212,116 of record NZ_CP060416.1, read on the forward strand.
CGCTGGCCAACGGCCAGGAGGAAGAGAACAGCCTGTCGGACGACCGACTGACCGGCTGGAGCGATATCCGCCTGCGCATCAGCCGCCACCTGACACCGCAATCGGCGCTGTTCCGCCATGCCATCCGCATGTCGGTGGTGCTGTGCATCGGTTATGCGTTTATTCAGTTGACCGGCATGCGGCACGGTTATTGGATCCTGCTTACCAGTCTGTTTGTCTGCCAGCCCAACTATAATGCCACCCGGCGGCGGCTGGCTCTGCGTATTATCGGCACCCTGGCGGGGATTCTGATCGGCCTGCCGATCCTGTACTTTGTCCCGTCGATCGAAGGCCAACTGGTGCTGATCGTGATCAGCGGCGTGCTGTTCTTCGCCTTCCGCACGGTGCAGTATGCACACGCCACCATGTTTATTACCTTATTAGTGCTGCTGTGCTTCAACCTGCTTGGGGAAGGCTTCGAAGTCGCCGCCCCGCGCGTTTACGACACGCTGTTGGGCTGCGCCATCGCCTGGGCGGCCGTGACCTTTATCTGGCCGGACTGGCGTTTTCGTCAGTTGCCCGCCGTCGTCAGCAAAACGCTGAATGCCGACTGCCGCTACCTGGACGCGATTCTGGTTCAGTATCACGAAGGTAAAAATAACGGTCTGCCTTACCGCATTGCCCGCCGCGACGCCCACAACAGCGATGCGGAACTGGCGTCGGTGATTTCCAATATGTCTGCGGACCCCAAAGCCGATAAAGCAACGCAGGAGGCGGCCTTCCGGCTGCTATGCCTCAACCATACGCTCCTGAGTTATATTTCGGCGCTGGGGGCTCATCGTGAACGGCTGACCAATATCGACGTGTTCAACGTGCTGAACGATGCCGTTTGCTACGTAGACGGTGCGTTGCAACACGACGCAGCCGATGCTCATCGCATCAACCTGGCACTGGAAAAACTGTCCGCGCGCATCGCGCAACTGACGCCAGAACCAGAAAGCAAAGAGCAATTGGTACTACAGCAAATAGGACTGGTTGTTGAACTTCTGCCGGAGCTGACGTCATTGAACGCGCAGATCGGGCAATCACAATGAGCCTGTAACCATGGTAAGGCGCGTTACAGCAGCTAACGCGCCTTACGACACTTCTTTATTGAACCACTCGCTCAGTTCTCCGCGAATCTCTTCAGGCAACACAGCGTGATGATAACCGGCAATCGCGCCGGCCAACGACAGCAGCGCCTTCAGCCCCAGGTTCTTTTGCTGCAGCATCAGCTTCAGAAACGATCCTCTGGCCCCCTGCAAACGTAAATCATAGACGTCGCGTATCCCCACCCGCCACAGCAAACGCTCCAGGCCGGCATCAATATTCGGCAAGCCCTTCAGGCGCCTGCTGCCGCGCCTGCGGCTCTGTAGCTCTTTGCTCGCCTCGCGTTTCGCCTGCCAGGCGAGCGCAAACAGCGCCTGCGGCTCCCCCCACAGCTGATGGTCGACCCAGTAATAGCGCATAATGATCGGCACGCCGCGCTTTGAGTACACCATATTGACCATGCCGCGCGAGCGAAACTCGGGCTCCAGGCTTTTTGTGGCGCGCAAATACATCTCGCCGTCGGCAACGACGGCGAACATGACGCCGTCAGCCAGTAATCCATAGCCGCCAAACTGCGAGCGGGTAGTAATATTGCCCAATGCGTCAAAACAGGCTTTCGCCTGTGCGACTCTTGCTATGGTTCTTCCATGCATAACATTCTCCTATGTGGCTTCTCAGTCAATCATAATTAAAATCAATAAGATAAAACTTACGAGAACACGTAATAGAAAAATACGCATTAATGTCTGCACTGCCAATCACAAATCCATTGCGTACAAAAAGCGTTCACAAATATGCGAGGCATGACGAAAAATTGACTTGATCTCGGGATACGTTGCGGATACTGTATATGCATACAGTACAACTACAGGCGGGATATCACATGCGTACTCAATCACTTCACAAAGCCCATCGCAGCCATAACGCGTTTACCCTGAATGGTGCGCCGGATGCCTCTGCGGGCAGCGCCAACGAAAATGGCCTGATCGGTGAATTTGTTTACAACGAGCATCAGCCCGCGGTCACTCAGCTTCTATTATTGCCGCTGTTGCAGCAGTTAGCCACCCAGTCGCGCTGGCTGCTATGGCTGACGCCGCAGCAGAAACTCAGCAAGCTGTGGCTACAGCGCTCTGGCCTGCCTGCAGATAAAGTCGTACAATTAAGCCAGATCAGCCCGGTTAACACGGTCGATGCGATGGAAAAAGCGTTGCTGACGGGGAACTACAGCGCCGTGCTCGGTTGGCTTCCTGAGCTAAGCGCTGAAGATCGTCTAAAATTACAGCGAGCGGCTGAACAGGGTCATGCATACGGCTTTATTATGCGTCCTCAGCGTGACACTATCCCGGCTCAGGGACAGTTTCCGACCCTAAAAATTCACTCTTCTTTGTATCATTAAGTAAATTTAGGATTTTTCCCATCATTTTTATCCCCCGAAAATGGAACCTTTGGGGGATCATGCACAAAGCGAGAGCAGACGCGGTTCCACGCCCCTGCCTGAACAAAAAATCGGCTAAAAATACGCCTAAATTTGTTAGCAAATATGACTATTTCTGCGTTTTTTTTTAGAGCTTTATCACATCACACTTGTAACTTTCGCGCCACGTTGTAGACTTTACATCGCCAAGGTTGCTCTATAACGCCAGTAAAAAACTGGAGAGTAACAAACGAGGGCACAAACCTTGGCGAAGGAATTTAACCAAGGGCTTAAAAATCAGCTTTAAAGCTCATTGCCTATTTGGATGATAACGAGGCGCAAAATGAAAAAGACAGCTATCGCATTAGCAGTGGCACTGGCCGGTTTCGCTACCGTAGCGCAAGCCGCCCCAAAAGATAACACCTGGTACACCGGTGCTAAACTGGGCTGGTCCCAGTATCATGACGTAGGTTTCTATGGCAACGGCTACAACGGTACCGGTAACGGCCCTATCCATGAAAACCAATTGGGTGCTGGTGCGTTCCTGGGTTACCAGGCGAACCAATACCTGGGCTTCGAGCTGGGCTATGACTGGCTGGGCCGTATGCCTTACAAAGGCAGCGTGAACAACGGTGCTTTCAAGGCACAGGGCGTTCAGCTGGCAGCTAAACTGAGCTACCCAATCGCTGACGATCTGGACATCTACACCCGTCTGGGTGGTATGGTATGGCGTGCAGATTCCAAAGCTAACTTTGGCAATGGCACCCGCATCAGCAACCACGACACCGGCGTTTCTCCGCTGGCTGCGATTGGTGTTGAATACGCACTGACCAAAAACTGGGCTACCCGCCTGGATTATCAGTTCGTTAGCAACATCGGCGACGCAGGCACCGTGGGCGCACGTCCAGACAACACCATGCTGAGCCTGGGCGTTTCTTACCGTTTCGGTCAGGACGAAGCAGCACCAGCACCAGCGCCAGCTCCAGCTCCAGTTGTTGAAACCAAGCGTTTCACTCTGAAGTCTGACGTTCTGTTCAACTTCGGTAAAGCAACTCTGAAACCAGAAGGCCAGCAGGCTCTGGATCAGCTGTACAGCCAGCTGAGCTCTATGGATCCTAAAGACGGTTCCGTAGTTGTTCTGGGCTACACTGACCCAGTTGGTAAAGATGCATCCAACCAGCGTCTGTCTGAAAACCGCGCTCGCAGCGTAGTTGACTACCTGGTTTCTAAAGGCATCCCTGCAGACAAAATCTCTGCACGTGGCATGGGCGAAGCTAACCAAGTTACCGATAGCTGCGGTTACAAAAACGGCCGTGCTACCAAAGCACAGATCGAGTGCCTGGCACCGAACCGCCGTGTAGAAATCGAAGTTAAAGGCGTTAAAGACGTTGTAACTCAGCCACAGGCTTAAGTTACCTCTTCTTAATAAAAAACCCCGCGCTGCGGGGTTTTTTTTCGTCTGTATCCGGTTAGCGCCACAAAAAAACCGGCGCGCGGCCGGCTTTATCGTTCGCTGCTATCCCTACTCTTCGTCTTTGCCCAGGATCGCTTTCAGATCCTGTTTTAACGACGACATCTGACTGGCATACTTCTCTTTTCGCTCGGCATCTTCAATCAGCTGCACCACCGTTTCCGACAGTGTCACGCCGCGACGACGGGCTAACGCCGCCAAACGCTGCCACACTAAAAACTCCAGATCGATGGATTTTTTACGCGTATGCTGATGCTCGGAATTAAAATGGCGCTTGCGTCTGGCGCGAATAGTCTGTTTCATCCGGTTATCAAGCGCAGGGTTCATATGTGCATGAATCCAGGCCAGGACTTTAACCGGCTCGTTTTCCAATTTCAGCAGCTCGTCAACCGCGTCCTGCGCAGCGCTGTTTTCAATGTAGCGGGTGATAAGTTCCCCTTCCCGGTGCTTCTTCACCAGGTATTTCCATTTCCAACCGCTCTCCAGGTTTTCCAGTTGCTGATATTTCATCGTGAGCTCTTCAGTGACCGCGTAACTTCAATAAGCATAACAGCTTTACGCCGAATTTCCCCGGCAATTAAAACCTCTGACAGACTGTTTTTTACACAGTCGTCGCCCGATGTCAAACTCCCGGACATCAAGCGGCACTCCACTGTATCAAGCTGACGTTATTCTTGTATAATCGCTGTTTCACTTTTTGATAATTGCATCTAACACTTTGACCAATAACCGACTTGAATGGCAATCTTTGTTGCCTGCCGTTGCGCCTTACCAGGCGATATTCGATTCTGCTGCTCAGTTGGCGCCCGTCACCTTTGCTGCGCTGCAGCCCCGGCTGGATAATGCCCTGACGTTATTCTGCCATCCACGTTCTCAACCCCGTTTTATGCTGCTTAAGGCGCAGGAAAACCGTGAATATCTGGCATTAATTGCGAGTGCGGTCACACAGCGCCAGCCACAGCAGCCAAGCTGCCCCGGCAGCCATTACACCGTGCACAACGGTCAGGTTCAGGTAGAGCCGGCCAGCCAGGGCGATGAGCCGTTTGCCGCCGGCGGCGCCTGCATTTTCCAGGAATGGGTTGAGCCTGAACAGTTGTTCGGCTGCGCGCGTCTGCAGCAAGGCAACGTTACCCTGGCGCCTGGGTTGATACACCGCGCCAACGGCGGCGTACTGATCCTCTCCGCGCGTACCCTGCTGGCACAGCCCCTGATGTGGCTGCGTCTGAAGCAGATGATCGGCCAACGCCAATTCCAATGGTTCTCCCCGGATGAAACGCGTCCGCTGCCGGTCACTATTCCTCCGATGCCGTTGGAGATGCGTCTTATTGTGGTGGGCGACCGCCTTGGGCTGGCCGACTTCCATGATATGGAGCCGGAAATCAGCGAGCTGGCGATGTACGGCGAATATGAAGAAGAGCTGCAGCTCGCCGACGATGAAGATATGACGCTGTGGTGCGGCTATGTGAATACTCTGGCGGCCGAACGGCAGTTGCCGGCGCTGGCCGCCGACGTTTGGCCCCCTCTGCTGACTCAGGCGATACGCTACAGCGGCGATTGCGCCAGCCTGCCGCTCTCACCGACCTGGCTAGGCCAGCAGCTGTCTGAAGCGTCGCTCTATGCCGAAGAAGGCCTGATTACCGCCAAAGCACTCAATGCCGCCCTGACCACCCGCCAATGGCGCGAAAGCTACCTGGCCGAACGCATGCAGGATGATATCGAGCTAGGCCAGATCCTGATCCAAACCGAAGGCGAAGCGATCGGCCAGATTAATGGCCTGTCGGTGCTGGATTATCCCGGACATCCCGGCAGTTTCGGCGAACCCTCGCGCATTAGCTGTGTGGTTCACCTCGGCGACGGTGAATTCACCGACGTCGAGCGCAAGGCGGAGCTGGGCGGTAACCTGCATGCCAAGGGCATGATGATTATGCAGGCATTTTTGATTTCCGAGCTGGAATTGGATCAACAGTTGCCGTTTTCCGCTTCTATGGTGTTTGAGCAATCGTACGGTGAAGTCGACGGCGACAGCGCTACGCTGGCCGAACTGTGCGTACTGATCAGCGCCCTGTCGCAGCAGCCGATTAACCAACAGATTGCCGTCACCGGCTCCGTCGACCAGTTTGGTAACGTCCAGCCTATCGGCGGCGTCAACGAAAAAATCGAAGGTTTCTTCGACGTCTGTCAACGTCGCGGTCTGACGGGCAAGCAAGGCGTTATTTTGCCAGCGGCCAACGTCCGTCATCTGTGTCTGCGTCAGGATGTGGTCGATGCGGTGCGCGAAGAACAATTCCACCTGTGGGCGGTGGACAGCGTAGCGGAAACCTTGCCATTATTAACGGGTTGCCTCTATGCCGATGAACAGCAGCCAAATTTACTGGCGGCGATTCAGGAACGGATAGCGCAGGTGAACCCGCAGGAACGGCAACGTCCATGGTGTTTACGCTGGCTCAACTGGTTTAACCACGGCTGATCGGACTTGTTCGGCGTACACGTGTTCGCTAATCTTCGTCCTTCATTAAAATAAGGTTTACTGAGAACATGGTAGATAAACGCGACTCCTATACGAAAGAAGACCTCGAAGCATCCGGCCGTGGCGAGCTGTTTGGCGCCGGCGGCCCGCCGTTGCCGGCAGGTAACATGTTGATGATGGACCGCGTGGTCAAAATGACAGAAGAAGGCGGCACACACGGTAAAGGCTACGTTGAAGCAGAGCTGGATATCAATCCGGACCTGTGGTTCTTCGGTTGCCACTTTATCGGCGATCCGGTCATGCCAGGCTGCCTGGGTCTGGACGCCATGTGGCAGCTGGTAGGCTTCTACCTCGGCTGGCTTGGCGGCGAAGGCAAAGGCCGTGCGCTGGGCGTCGGTGAGGTGAAATTCACCGGCCAGGTTCTGCCTACCGCGAAAAAAGTGACCTACCGCATCAACTTCAAGCGCGTTATCACCCGTAAATTGATTATGGGCGTAGCCGACGGTGAAGTACTGGTCGACGGTGAAGTCATTTACACCGCCACCGATCTGAAAGTGGGCCTGTTCAAGGACACCACGGCGTTCTGATGGCCAGACGGCGGCTTCCCCGGCCGCCGCACTGCACAAACGCATGCGATACAAGAAAGCCTCGCTTAGCGAGGCTTTTTTAATGCGCAATTACCGCACTACCAATCGCTGCCGTAGTGAAACTCAATCCGCGCCTCAATCATCCCCGGCCTGACCTGGTCATTTAATGAGACCAGCATCGCCTCAAACACCAGCATATCGCCAACCAGCGGGAAGTTCTGCCCCTGTTCCGGAAAGATGGACCTGCCGATACAAGAGAGTCGGATGCCGATATCCGGATGCGACGTGGCAAATAGCGTATCATCCGCCACCGCCCGCGCCCCGCTAAAGTAGCCTACCATCGTCTTACATGCCTGGTTGAACACGATCTGCCCCTGGATAGCCGCAGCGCTGCTGCCGGCCGCACTGAATATCGAGTCAGACACCTTCGCCATCATAATCTCTACGTCGGCCGGGCCAGAAACATGCGGCGGCGCCGCAAAAGGCAACAAACCGCCGCCCAATTCGGGGACGGTCAATGGACTCTCGAGTACTTCCGCGCGAAAACGAATTGATTTAATCGCCATGTTATTTTCCTATCTAAGTTTCCCTTCTCTGTATAAAGCCCCGTTCTCACCAGGCTTTACGCGTTCTCCATCAGGCCGGGGATAGCGTTGACTGCGTTAATTTTCAGCATCGCGCCCCTTACCACCGTCATCTTTTTGTTAGACATTATCACTGCATCATATAAAGCCGACACGGCAATTCACCGTGCAAATCATTGTTATATAATAACTTTTCATGACCTTGATAACATAAAAGGGGAGTTAAGTAAGGGTGGTGAAGCAAATTATTCGGCATTTTTTGCGAGGAGGTGTGGAAAGGCGGTTTAAATGACGATCGCGTACGGTAGCGTTGCCCGGAGGCAGAAACGAAAACCTCCGCGCACCGGCGGAGGTCACTCCTTCTTCATGACAGAGAGCCGCTTAAGCGGTCACAGCCCTGTCTTCCATGGCTTGTCGCCAACCTCCCAGCCAATTGGCCCGGGCGTCTAAAGACTGGTAGGGACAAAGTTCCCTGGAACGCCCTGAAAGACCTGCTTGGTAACCACGGGACTGTGCCCGTTCCAGACGATCTCGCTTCTGTCTCTTCATGCCTCGTTTCCCTCATTCTTGGTCTGCTGGAAAGAAAACAGCGGCCACTTTTTGTGCAGCCACGAATAACCAATAGCGCGATTTGACGTGAAGATCAATGCGCAAATTTCACGCCAGTGTCATATTTGTGAGCTATATACACAGAAATCGCTAAGTGGCTGATAACGCGAGAATCGCACTAATATATTGAAACTTATCAAAAAAAACGCCAGCGGGTCATCAAGCAATGAGCCGCCGGCGTTCGCTTAGAGCATTTAAGCTGCACTTATGCCATCAAAAACGACCAAGCTGGGCGGCAATGGTCTGCGCTTCCTGCTGCCAGCCGGTGGCCAGCGTACGAACTAACGCATCATAGCCATCTTCGCTCTGCGTCAGCGCCAGACTAAACGGCCGCTTGATCATCTGTCCGTGGCGGTTCAGCACCCATTCGCCGCGAATAATCGCTTTACCGTCATAGCGACCGTGAAAACCGGTGATCGTCACGTTCAGTACATCCTGATCGCTGCTCATCGGCTGCGAGGAAACCAGCCAGCCCGGCAGCGCATTGCTCAGGTTAGTAACCAATGACTGCTGCAGCTGCTGATCCAGCGGGCTGGCCCACAGGTTGTTCTGACCAATCACGTACTGCACGTCATTGGTCTGATACACCACACCGTTCTGCGCCAGATAATCCGCCACGCCGACGTGCTCAAGCCACAGCTGGCGCGACGCCGAGGCGACGCTTCCCTGCTGCGCCGGCGCGCTCATCGCCGGCAGCTGATAGTAGGTTTTCTGTGGCGTACTGCTACAGGCGCTGAGCAACAGCGCCAGAGTTACCGGAATCCATTTCATCATTGTTTGGCCTTCTTCGGCTGAGGATCGTCGCTGCTCTTGGCTTCAAACACCAATGCATTGCTCTTGTCATTCAGGGTGCGCAGCACCGGCTGCAGTTCGCGCAATACCTGATCCAGACGCTGCATGTCGCCCACCATTTTATTGTAGGCAGGAGAACCCGGCTGGAAGCCTTTCATACTGCGGTTCAGTTCCTGCAGCGTTTTCTGCATATCCTGCGGCAGATCTTTCATCGCCTTGCTGGACATAATCTCGTTCAGCGACTTCATGGTTTCCTGCGTTTCACGCATGGTGCGTTGGCTTTCCGCCAGCGTTTTGGTCGCTTCGTTGATCATCGGGTTCAGCGGCATCGCATTGATCTTGTCCAGCGTCTGCATCAGCTTCTGCTGAATTTGCGCCAGGCCACCGCTGGTGGTCGGCAACAGCGGATAACCGAACATTGTATGCGGCCCTTTCCACTCTTTTTGCTGCGGGTAGAAGTCCAGATCGATATACAGCGAACCGGTCAGCAGGTTGGCGGACTTCAGCGACGCACGCAAACCGCGGGACTCGGCGTCCTTCAGATGCTGCTCCATATCGAAGTCTTTACCCAGCTGTTTCTGGAAGCGATCCGGCTCGATGCGGATCAGCACCGGAATACGATAATCGTTGTTCAGACTCTGCTCCAGGCCTTCTTTATAGAACGGCACCTGAGCAACGGTCCCCAGACGGATGCCGCGGAACTCAACCGGCGCGCCAGGCTGCAAACCACGTACCGAATCAGAGAAGAACATCAGGTAATCTTTATGCACGGTATACAGCGAATCCTGGATACTGCGCTGATTCTCGTACAGCTCGTACACGGATTTCTCTTTCGCCTTCGCGCCGCGCTCCCAGCCCTGCGGTACGTCAAAGCTGACGCCGCCGCTGAACAGCGTAGTCAGCGATCCCATCTCAACCCGCATGCCCTGCGCCGACATGTCGAACGTCACCCCGCTGTCTTTCCAGAAGCGGACATTGGTGGTCACCAACTGATCGTAAGGCGCGGAAACAAACAGCTGGTAACGCATGGCGCGAATTTTCGGGTCAAAGTAACTGGTTTCCACCGAGCCGACGCGATAGCCGCGGAACAGTACCGGATCGCCGGCGTTCAGCTGGCCGGACTTATCGCTGTCGAGCACAATACGCAGCCCTTTGGCATCCGGAGAGGCCAGCGGCGGCGCATCCAGTAATTGGTACTCTTCTTTACCCGCATCGCCCTTGCTGCCAGGCTGTAGCTCAATATAGGCGCCGGAGAGCAAGGTGCCGAGGCCGGTGACCCCCTCACGGCCGATTTGCGGCTTCACCACCCAAAAGGCGGAATCCTGACGCAGCAGTTTATTCATGCCGGCGTTGAGCCGCGCCTTCACCAGCACCTTATTCAGGTCGTCGCTCAGCGTCACGCTCTCGACGGTGCCGACATCTACGCTGCGGCTTTTGATTTTGGTTTTACCCGCCTCCAGCCCTTCCGCCGTCGTGGTATATAAGGTCACCACCGGCCCCTGATGGCTGAAATGGTAAAACAGGATCCAGGCGCCGATCAGCGCGGTGACGATCGGAATAATCCACACCGGCGACCAGCGCTTAATCTTTTCAACATCCGCGATGCTATGATTACTTTCCGTCACCTTGCGGCTCCTTCTTTATTGTTTCATTTACGCGGTCCCAGCTCAGGCGGGGATCAAACGTCATGGCGGCAAACATCGTGAGGATCACCACCAGGGCGAACAGCAGTGCGCCGGTAGCAGGATAAATACTCATCAACTGTCCCATTCGTACCAACGCCGAAAGTACGGCGATGACAAACACGTCGATCATTGACCAACGGCCAACAAACTCTACGACTTCATAAATCAGGTGCATGCGTTCACTGTCCGCACGCTGTTTTCCTTTAATGTTGGCATCCCAGCACAGCCAGCCGATCGCCAGCATTTTCAGACTCGGCACCATAATACTGGCGATGAAAATCACCATGGCGACCGGATAAGAGCCGTCGCTCCACAGCAAAATCACCCCGGCCATCACGGTGGACGGCATTTTATTGCCCAGCGCTTCCGTCACCATAATCGGCATCAGCATCGCGGGGATATACAGAATAAATGAGGTGATCAGCAGCGCCATAGTCCACTGCAGGCTATTATTGCGCCGAACATGACCCTGCGAGTGGCAGCGCGGGCAACGCAGCTGCTCCGCCGGCAGAATCGCGGTGCAGCAGCGGCAGGAACGCAGCCCCTGGCGCATACCGGTCTTGCCGACCGTGACCGGCTGTGCGACAGGCGGCGCCGCTTCAATGTCCTGCCACAGCCAGCGGCGGTCCACACACTGGAAAGCGCGCACCTGCAACAGGCAGAACAGGCAATAAGGAATAAAACTGGTGCCGATGCCGATATCGCCGTACGCCATCAGTTTGACGAAACTGACCAGCACCCCCGCCAGGAAAATCTCCACCATGCACCAGGTTTTGAACTGGAACAGCACTTTCGCCATCCACACCTTCAGCCCCTGCGGCAGTCTCACCCTGCCGCACAGCAGAATAATCGCCAGCATGCAAAATGTCGGGATCAGTTGGACAAACACCATAAACAGCGTTGCCATGCTGGCGTAATCTTCCGCCACCATCACTTCAGGAATATGGATAAGTTTGATTTCGCTGACGATGCCGGCCACGCGCATATTGACGAACGGGAACAGGTTAGCCACCAGCAGCATAAACAGCGCGCTGAGCGCATAGCCGATCGGCCGTTTACGCGGTTCATCCCAGCGGGTGCTGAGCTGAGTTTTACAGCGTGGACATACCGCTTTGCTGCCATAGGGCAAAGGCGGCATAGCCACCAGCATGTCGCATTGCGGACACAAAATCAGGCCATCTTGCTGCTCGCCGTGCAACGAATGGCTATGCTGCTGGTGATTTTCGTGGGAACACACCATTTTCCTCCTTAACAACATCAACGCTCAATGCTGTAACCCGGCCCGCAGCAGCTCGCGGGCCGGATTGAGCCAATCAGCCGTTTTTCATCGCTTCCAGTTCTTCCCAGCGGGCAAACGCGCTTTCCAGCGCCTGCTCGGCGGCGGCCAAATCGCTCAGCACCTTTTGCGTCTCCTCATGGGGACGCGAGAAGAAATCAGTATCGCTGACTTCGGCCTGTAACGCCTCAATCTCCTTTTCCAGCTGTTCAAGACGCTGCGGCAATTGTTCCAGCTCACGCGTCAAGTTATAGCTCAGTTTGGTCGCAGACTTCTTCGGCTGCTCGGTTTTTTTCTCCGCCGGCTTGCTCTGAGCTACCGGCGCGGCCTGACGGATCGGTTTGGCGGTGGCGCGCTGATGGTGGGCGTCATAATAGCCGCCGACAAAGGCGTTAATCACGCCGTTGCCTTCAAAAATCCAACACTCGGTCACCGAGTTGTCCACGAACTGACGATCGTGGCTCACCAGCAGTACGGTACCCTGATAGCCGTCGATCAGCTCTTCCAGCAGCTCCAGCGTTTCTACATCCAGATCGTTGGTCGGTTCATCGAGGATCAGCAGGTTGCTTGGTTTCAGGAACAGCCGCGCCAGCAGCAGGCGGTTGCGTTCACCGCCCGACAGCGCCTTCACCGGCGTCATCGCCCGTTTCGGATGGAACAGGAAGTCCTGCAGATAGCCGAGCACATGGCGTGAACGACCGTTGACCATCACTTCCTGCTTGCCTTCCGCCAGGTTGTCCATCACCGTACGTTCAGGATCCAGCTCCGCGCGGTGCTGGTCGAAATAGGCCACTTCCAATTTGGTGCCGCAGTGCACGCGGCCACTGTCGGCCTGCAACTGGCCGAGCATCAGCTTCAGCAGCGTGGTTTTGCCGCAGCCGTTCGGCCCGACCAGCGCAATTTTGTCGCCGCGCTGCACCTGGGCGGAAAAATCGCGCACCAGCACTTTATCGCCAACCTGATAGTTGACGTTCTCCAGCTCAAAGACGATTTTGCCGGAGCGCGTCGCCTCTTCCACCTGCATCTTGGCGGTGCCCATCACTTCGCGACGCTCGGCGCGCTCCATACGCAGAGCCTTCAGCGCGCGCACACGCCCCTCATTGCGGGTACGGCGCGCCTTGATGCCCTGACGGATCCACACCTCTTCCTGCGCCAGTTTGCGGTCGAATTCGGCGTTTTGCAGCTCTTCCACCCGCAGCGCTTCCTCTTTGCCCAGCAGATACTGATCGTAATTGCCCGGCCAGGAAACCAGCTTGCCGCGGTCCAGATCGATAATGCGCGTCGCCATATTGCGGATAAACGAACGGTCGTGGGAGATAAAGATGATGCTGCCCTGGAACTCTTTCAGGAAGCCTTCCAGCCAGTCGATAGTTTCAATATCCAGGTGGTTGGTCGGCTCATCCAGCAGCAGCACGCGCGGCGAACTGACCAGCGCGCGCCCCAGCGCCGCCTTACGCAGCCAGCCGCCGGAAAGCGATGACAGCTGCGCTTCGCCGTTCAGCCCCAGCTGCGCCAGCACTTCGGCGATCCGGCTGTCCAGTTGCCACAGCCCGTGGTGATCGAGGATCTCCATGACCTTCGCCATCTTCGCCAGGTTCTTTTCGCTGGGATCCTGCTCTACCTCGTGAGAGATCGCGTGATAGGCTTTCAGGTGTTCGGCCTGTTCGGCCACCCCTTCCGCGACAAAATCAAACACCGTGCCGCCGATATTGCGCGGCGGATCCTGCTGCAGGCGCGCAACAATCAGATCCTGTTCGTAAATCACCCGGCCGTCATCCAGCGGCTGCTCTTTGCCGAGAATTTTCAGCAGGGTGGATTTACCGGCGCCGTTGCGCCCGACCAGACACACGCGCTCGTTGTCTTCGATATGAATTTCGGTGTTGTCCAGCAGCGGCGCATCGCTGAACGACAGCCAGGCGCCGGACATGCTAATTAACGACATAGTAATTATTTTCCTTCGCCGGCATGGGTGACCAGCCAGCAGTTGTGAATCTGACGGTTACGGGCAAAATCCTGCGACAGCGTCTGAGCGGTGATCTCTTTCGCTTCCAGCCCCAATGCCTGCAGCCCGTCCAGATCCATGCGGAAACCGCGCTTGTTATTCGAGAACATGATGGTGCCGTTACGGCGCAGCAACCGTTTTAAATCCGTCATCAGCGCCAGATGATCGCGCTGAACGTCAAAGGTGTTCTCCATCCGCTTGGAGTTGGAGAAAGTCGGCGGATCGATAAAGATCACGTCGAACTGTTCGGCAGCATTATGCAGCCATGACAGGCAATCTGCTTGTATCAATCGGTGCTGCCGGCCGGTCAGTCCGTTGGCGCGCAGGTTTTTCTCCGCCCATTCCAGATAGGTGCGCGACATATCGACCGTGGTGGTGGAGCGTGCGCCGCCCAGGCCGGCGTGGACGCTGGCGCTGCCGGTATAGGCAAACAGGTTGAGGAAATCTTTCCCTTTGCTCATCTCGCCCAGCATACGGCGCGCGATACGGTGGTCCAGGAACAGGCCGGTATCCAGATAGTCGGTCAGGTTGACCCACAGCTTGGCGTTAAACTCTTCCACCAGCAGGAACTCGCCCTTCTGCGCCAGTTTCTCATACTGGTTTTTGCCCTTCTGCCGTTCACGGGTTTTCAGTACCAGCTGGTTGGACGGCAGATCCAATACCGCCAGCGTGGCGTTGATCACGTCAAACAGTCGCTGGCGCGCTTTTTGCGCATCGACCGTTTTCGGTGGCGCATACTCTTGCACCACCACCTTGCTGCCGTAGCGATCCACCGCCACGTTATATTCCGGCAGATCGGCGTCGTACAGGCGATAGCATTCAATCCCCTGCTGCTTCGCCCATTTATCCAGCTTTTTGACGTTTTTACGCAGCCGGTTGGCGAAATCTTCCGCCACCTGAATGCCGCCGCTGCCCTGCGGGCTTTCCGCCAGCTGATAGTTTTTCTGCACGCAGTCCAGCGGGCCGTTTTTGGCCTTGTACTGGCGCTCGGCGCGCAGCTGCAGGCAGCTCAGCAGTTCCGGTGAAGCGCTGAACAGCGACAGCTGCCAGCCGCCGAATGCGCTCTTCATAACGCGCCCCAGCATGTTGTGCAGCGCAATCAGCGCCGGTTCGCTTTCCAGGCGTTCGCCATACGGCGGGTTGCTGAGTACGGTGCCTGCCGGGCCTTCCGGCAGCGGGTTGTGCAGCTTGCTGACGTCATTGACGTTAAAAGTAATCAGTTCAGCGACGCCGGCACGGCGGGCGTTGGCGCGCGCCATGTCAATCACCCGGCGATCGATATCCGAACCGAAGAAGCGCGAGGTCGTTTCCTGCAGTCCGCGGCGGGCGCGCACCTGCGCTTCCGCCACCACTTCACGCCACAGCTCGGCGTTGTGGCCGTTCCAGGCGCTGAAGCCCCAGTGCTGGCGATGCAGCCCCGGTGCGCGGTCGGCGGCGATCATCGCCGCTTCGATCAGTAAAGTACCGGAACCGCACATCGGATCCAGCATCGGCGTGCCCGGCTGCCAGCCGGAGCGCTGCACGATCGCCGCCGCCAGGGTCTCTTTCAGCGGCGCCTGGCCGGTCAGATCGCGGTAGCCGCGCTGGTGCAGGCCTTCGCCGCTCAAATCGAGCGCCACGCTGGCCATATCGCGCTGCAGGAAGACGTTTATCCGGATGTCCGGCTGCTGTTTCGCCACGGTCGGGCGCTGGTCGATTTTGCGGGTAAAACTGTCGACGATGGCGTCTTTCACTTTCAGCGCGCCGTACTGGCTGTTGCGGATCTCTTCGTTCACGCCGCTGAAGTGGACGGCGAAGGTTTTATCCACGCCGAAAATCGACGTCCAGTCAATCGCCTGCACGCCAAGGTAGAGATCCAGATCGCTGTGCACGCGGAATTCATTCAGCGGCAGCAAAATGCGTGAAGCCAGGCGGCTCCACAGCAGACTTTGGTACAGAAGACGATCGTCGCCTTGAAAATGTACCCCGCCCTGCACGACTTTACAGGCGTGGGCGCCAAGCCGCTCCAGTTCGCTTTTTAACAGTTCTTCCAATCCACGCGCTGTGCTAGCAAACAAAGAGTTCATATCGTACTTATCACCAAAAAGAAAATTGTTGCGCATTATAGCTAATCCGCACCGCTTGTCATAAAGTTGCTCCTCCCTATTTACAAAACCCACGGAGGCAAGGGTGATCACGCTTTCTCGGCTTTACGTCCATCCGGTGAAATCTTTACGCGGTTTACAGCTCTCCCACGCCCAGGTGGCGAACCACGGGCTGGCGTTCGACCGCAGCTTTATGATCACCAGCCCCGACGGAACCTTTATCACCGCGCGGCAATATCCGCAGATGGTGCTGTTCACGCCGGCGCTGCTGGCGGACGGCCTGTATCTGACGGCACCCGACGGCGACAGCGCGACGATTCGCTTTGACGACTTTGCCGCCGAGCAGCAGCCGACCGAAGTGTGGGGCAACCATTTCACCGCCCGGGTGGCGCCGGCGGCCATCAACCAGTGGCTGAGCGGCTATTTCCAGCGAGACGTACAGCTGCGCTGGCTCGGGCCGGAACTGACCCGGCGCGTCAAAAAACACCCGGAGGTGCCGCTGTCTTTTGCCGACGGCTATCCGTTCCTGCTGATAAATGAAGCCTCATTCCGCGATCTGCAGCAGCGTTGCCCTGCCGGCATCAAGCTGGAGCAGTTCCGTCCGAATCTGGTGGTGAGCGGTGCAGCGCCCTGGGCCGAAGACGGCTGGCAAGTGATCCGCGTGGGCGAGGTGATGTTCGATCTGGTTAAACCATGCAGCCGCTGCGTGCTAACGACCGTCAGTACCGAACGCGGACGCAAGCACCCGAGCGGCGAGCCGCTGACAACGCTGCAGGGCTTCCGCACGGCGGATAACGGCGATGTGGATTTCGGTCAGAATATGATTGCCCGCAACAGCGGTATTATCCGCGTTGGCGACGCGGTAGAGGTCTTGTCGAATAAACCACCGCGTCCTTACCACGCCGGCAAGGTGGCCGAAAAGGTGCAGGCGCCGCAAAACCAGGCGCAAAGCCTCACCATCGACTATCAGGGTCAGGTGTTTAGCGGCAACAATCAGCAGATTTTACTGGAGCAGTTGGAACAGCAAGACATCCGCGTTCCCTACTCCTGCCGGGCGGGGATCTGCGGAACCTGCCAAATGACGCTGGTCAAAGGCGAAGTGGCACCGCTGACGAAAAGCGCGCTGGCGAATGACGGCACGATTCTGTCCTGCAGCTGTATACCCAAAAGCGATCTGACGTTAAGTTAGGCTCAGACCGCTCTGTCGTACGCCGGGGCGGTATCGGCATCGTGCGAATAGGGTTTCAGGCGGTCGTGCATCACCTTGATGGCGTCGCCGAATGCCATGGTGCGTCCTGCTACCGTCAGTTGGCCCTGCGCCAGTAAACACAGGCTGGCGTTATCGCCGGCTTCCACCACCAGCAACCGCGCGTCATGTCCGCTGTCCATCACTTTCACCGCCACCAGCTCGCCGTTTTTCGGCTGCAGCGGGAAATGCTGCTGGGCAAAATGCCAGCTCTTCGGCATCAGCGGCTTAAGGAAACGGTAGGCCACCAGCGCATTCAGCACCAGCTCCGCGCGCTGCTCATGGCTGAGTTTGGTGCGTTTGCACTGCTCTTCATAGGTAAAGTACAGCGCGGCGTCCTCAACGCAAAACGCGCATTCGTCAAATGCATCCGGCGTCAGCATCTTGGCCGGAAAACGCGAACGAAAGATCATCCCGTTGGCCAAATCAAGCATCAGCCGGTCGTGTTCGGCGTCGAAATACCAACGCCAATTATCGTCAGGTTTTATCTTCATCGTTTGTCCTTTATCGCCACTCGCCAACGAATATGCCCGGCACAAAAAGAAGCCGCGCTCGCTATGCGCCGCTTCTCGCCTCAGGCATATAATTTACCCCAAAGGGTGATTCTACCACCTAAAATCTTGCCTAAATATCGGATAATTCCGCGAACGATATTTAGGCTAATGAACAAAATATAGACGAGCCGGGGGAATAAATAAACCCCCGACAAGGTCTGAAAGGAAAAAAATATTAGATATGGTTAACGATATCTTTAATCAAACGCGGACCATGGTAGATAAAGCCGGAATAAATTTGCACCAGCGTCGCCCCCGCCGCTATTTTTTCTCGCGCGGCGGTCAGAGAATCAATTCCGCCGACGCCGATAATCGGCAGCTTGCCCTGCAGTTCCTGCGACAGGCGACGGATCACCTCGGTGCTGAGCGACTGGACGGGACGGCCGCTCAGCCCCCCCATCTGCTCGCAGTAATTTAATCCCTGCACCAGTTTACGATCCAGCGTGGTATTGGTGGCGATGACCCCATCAATATTATGGCGAACCAAACTGTCGGCAATTTGGATCAACTCTTCCTCAGAAAGATCCGGCGCGATCTTTACCGCTACCGGCACATATTTGTGATGGCGCTCATGTAACTCCGCCTGCTTATTTTTAACCGCTGCCAAAAGATCGTCCAGCGCTTCACCATACTGCAGGGATCTTAATCCCGGCGTATTCGGTGAAGAGATGTTGATCGCAATATAACCGGCATACGGATAAACTTTATCCATACAGATCAGATAATCGTCTTTACCCTCTTCTACCGGCGTATCTTTATTCTTGCCGATATTAATCCCCAGGATGCCGCCAAAATGGGATTTTTTGACGTTCTCAACCAGGTTGTCCACACCGTGGTTATTAAAGCCCATGCGGTTAATAATGCCTTCAGCTTCAACAATGCGGAACAGCCGCGGCTTGTCGTTGCCCGGCTGCGGGCGCGGCGTCACGGTGCCGATTTCAATAAAACCGAAGCCCATCGCGCCCAGCGCGTCGATGCATTCGCCGTTTTTATCCAGACCGGCGGCCAGCCCTAGCGGATTCTTAAAAGACAGCCCCATACAGGTTACCGGTTTGGTCGGCACCGACTGGCGCACCAGAAATTCGAAAGGGGTGCCGGTCACACGGCGCAGTTGCTGGAAGGTCAATTCATGCGCGCGCTCTGGATCGAGCTGGAACAACGCTTTCCTGATGAGGGGGTAGTACATGTACTCTCCTGATTTCCCGGTTATCCCCAAGATGCGGAAGTGGCCGCCGCATCCCGAACGCTATTGGGTTAGTTACAAACCGGGGGCATATTATCCGGGATCCCCGACGTAATTGGAATTGATTCCGCGCAAAAAAGGCGTTTTTTACGCAACCGTTTTCCCGCCGCTCCCGCCGCACATCGCCAATGCGTATTTCCGCATAACCAAAGCCAAAAATGAGATTTAAAAAACCGGCCGCTTTGCTGTTAGCTTTAAAACACTTACTCATCTTTTACTCATTAAACCTAACTTTTAGTTATAAGGATTGGTTATGCACGTTATAACCCTGGCCGGCAGCCCGCGCCTCCCCTCCCGTTCTGCGGGGTTACTGAATATTGGCCAACAGTGGCTGCAGCGCCGCGGCGTTGAAGTGACGCCCTACACCCTGCATGACTTCGACGCGGAAGACTTGCTGCGCGCCAACTTCAACAGCCCGACGATTAAAACTTTTGCCGCCCGCCTGGCGCAGGCCGACGGGCTGCTGATCGCCACCCCGGTGTATAAGGCATCGTTTTCCGGTGCGTTGAAAACCCTGCTGGATCTGCTGCCCGAACGCGCGCTGGAACACAAAGTGGTGCTGCCGCTGGCCACCGGCGGCTCTATCGGCCACATGCTGGCGGTGGATTATGCCTTAAAGCCGGTGTTATCGGCGTTAAAAGCCCAGGAGGTATTGCACGGCGTGTTCGCCGATGACGGCCAACTGACGTCACAGGGCGAGCGGTTAACGCCCAGCGATGCGGTGGCGCTGCGGCTGGAAGAGGCGCTGGACAACTTCTATCTGGCATTGAACCGTCGCCAGCCTGCGCCTTCTCCCGCGCCAGAGCTGCTGCCGGCGCAATCCTGACCCTGGCGATTAACACCACCATAAGGAAAATAATGATGACGCGATTTTCTTCCTGGCGCCGCTGGCTGCACACCACGTCGCTGACGACCATTCTGGCGCTGGGCGTTGGTGCCCACAGCGCCATGGCCGATCCCGGCCCCCAGCAGCTGCGCATCGGTTACCAAAAAGGTTCCGTCAGTCTGGTGCTGGCAAAAAGCCACCGTCTGCTGGAGCAGCGTTTCCCGGATACCAAAATCAGCTGGACCGAATTCCCCGCCGGGCCGCAAATGCTGGAGGCGTTGAACGTCGGCAGTATTGATGTCGGCAGCACCGGCGATATTCCGCCGATCTTTGCGCAGGCCGCCGGCGCCGATCTGCTGTACGTCGGCGTCGAGCCGCCCAAGCCTAAGGCGGAAGTGATTCTGGTGCCGGAAAACAGCCCGATCCACGACGTCGCCGAGCTGAAAGGGCATAAAGTCGCCTTTCAGAAAGGCTCCAGTTCGCACAACCTGCTGCTGCGCGCCCTGCAGCAGGCCGGCCTGAAATTTACGGATATTCAGCCGGTATACCTGACCCCGGCAGACGCCCGCGCCGCCTTCCAGCAGGGTAACGTCGACGCTTGGGCGATTTGGGATCCCTACTACTCTGCGGCGCTGCTGCAGGGCGGCGTGCGGGTGCTCACCGACGGCAGCAAGCTCAACCAGACCGGCTCGTTTTATCTGGCCGCCCGGCCGTATACCGAAGCCAACGGCCCGTTTATTCAGCAGGTGCTGAAGGTGCTGACGCAGGCTGACGCGCTGTCCCGCAGCGATCGCGAACAGAGTATCACCCTGCTGGCCAAGACCATCGGCCTACCGCAGCCGGTGATCGCCGCCTACCTGGATCATCGGCCGGTGACCACCATTACGCCGCTCAATGCTGACACCATCAAAGCCCAGCAGCAAACTGCCGATCTGTTCTATGCCAACCGTCTGGTGCCGGTAAAGCTGGATATTTCACAACGCGTCTGGCACCCCAGCGCCCAATAATTGAGGAGAGCTTCTTATGAGTCTGAATATCTTTTGGTTCTTGCCCACTCACGGCGACGGCCACTATCTGGGATCAAGCGAAGGGGCGCGCAGCGTCGATCATGGCTATCTGCAACAGATCGCTCAGGCAGCAGACCGCCTGGGGTTCGGCGGCGTCCTGATCCCGACCGGACGTTCCTGCGAGGACTCCTGGCTAGTGGCGGCGTCGCTGATCCCCGTCACGCAACGGCTGAAATTCCTGGTGGCGCTGCGTCCCGGCATTATCTCCCCGACGCTGGCGGCGCGGCAGGCGGCAACGCTGGACCGCCTCTCCAACGGCCGCGCGCTGTTTAATCTGGTCACCGGCGGCGACCCGGACGAACTGGCGGCCGAAGGGCTGCACCTTAACCATGAGGAACGCTATGAAGCCTCGGCGGAGTTTACCCATATCTGGCGTCGGGTGCTGGAAGGTGAAACTGTCGATTTCAACGGCAAGCATATTCAGGTAAAAGGCGCCAAACTGCTGTTCCCGCCGGTGCAGCAGCCGCGACCGCCGCTCTATTTCGGCGGATCGTCGGCTGCCGCGCAGGATCTGGCCGCCGATCAGGTGGAACTGTATCTGACCTGGGGTGAGCCGCCGGAGCAGGTGAAACAAAAACTGGACGAGGTGCGCGCCAAAGCCGCAGCCAAAGGACGCAAAGTGCGTTTCGGCATCCGCCTGCACGTGATCGTGCGTGAAACCAACGAAGAGGCCTGGCGCGCCGCCGATCGTCTGATCGCCAATCTTGACGATAAAACCATCGCCGATGCGCAGCAGGCGTTCGCCCGCTTCGATTCGGTTGGTCAGCAGCGCATGGCGGCGCTGCACGGCGGCAAGAAAGATAACCTGGAGATCAGCCCGAACCTGTGGGCGGGCGTCGGTCTGGTGCGCGGCGGCGCCGGCACCGCGCTGGTGGGCGACGGCCCGACGGTGGCGCAGCGCATCCAGGAGTATGCCGATTTAGGCATCGACACCTTTATTCTTTCCGGCTATCCGCATCTGGAAGAGGCCTATCGCGTAGGCGAACTGCTGTTCCCGCATCTGGACGTCGCACAAAACGCCGCGCCGACGCCGCTGCGTCCGGTCACGCCTCAGGGGGAAGTCATCGCCAATATCTACGCGCCGCAGCGGGCGTCGCAAAGCTAAGGAGCATGCTATGAGCCATCGCACACAACGTCTGCTGCACCGTCTGGCACCCTGGGTCCTGCCGATCGCCCTGCTGGTTTTCTGGCAGATCGCCGTCGAAGCCGGCTGGCTTTCCAACCGCATTTTACCGGCACCCAGCGCCGTGGCAACGGCGTTCTGGACGCTGACGCAAAACGGTGAGCTCTGGCAGCACCTCACCATCAGCAGCTGGCGTGCGCTGATCGGTTTTAGCATCGGCGGCAGCCTTGGCTTACTGCTGGGCATGATCAGCGGCCTGTCCCGCTGGGGCGAACGCCTGCTGGACAGTTCGGTGCAAATGCTGCGCAACATTCCGCATCTGGCGCTGATCCCGCTGGTGATCCTGTGGTTCGGCATTGATGAATCGGCCAAGATTTTTCTGGTGGCTCTCGGCACCCTGTTCCCGATTTATCTCAACACCTATCACGGCATCAAGAATATCGACCGCGGCCTGCTGGAGATGGCGCGCAGCTATGGCCTGAGCGGCTTCCGCCTGTTTACCCAGGTGGTGCTGCCCGGCGCGCTGCCTTCCATCATGGTCGGCGTGCGTTTTGCGCTGGGGCTGATGTGGCTGACGCTGATCGTCGCCGAAACCATTTCGGCCAATTCCGGCATCGGCTATCTGGCGATGAACGCACGCGAATTTCTGCAAACCGACATTGTGGTGGTGGCCATCGTGCTCTACGCCCTGCTCGGCAAACTGGCGGACGTCAGCGCACAGTGGCTTGAGCGCCTGTGGCTGCGCTGGCACCCGTCTTATCAACTGAAACAAGGGGATGCATGATGACGACGCCAACCCGAATTCCTCAGGGGACTCCCGTCACCCTGGAGTCCATCGCTAAACGTTACGGCAACCGCACGGTGCTGGATAATCTGCAGCTGCGCATTAGCGCCGGCCAGTTCGTCGCCGTGGTCGGCCGCAGCGGCTGCGGTAAAAGTACCCTGCTGCGTCTGCTGGCCGGGCTGGAAAACGCCAGCAGCGGCGCATTGCTCAGCGGCAGCGCGCCGTTAAGCAGCGTTAAAGAGGATACCCGGCTGATGTTTCAGGATGCACGTCTGCTGCCGTGGAAAAAGGTCATTGATAACGTCGGCCTCGGTCTGCGCGGCGACTGGCGCAATGCGGCGCTGCAGGCGCTGACGGCGGTCGGCCTGGCGGAACGGGCCGACGAGTGGCCGGCGGCACTCTCTGGCGGCCAGAAACAGCGGGTCGCCCTGGCCCGTGCGCTGATCCACCGGCCGCGTCTGCTGCTGCTGGACGAGCCGCTGGGCGCGCTGGATGCACTGACGCGTATCGACATGCAGGGGCTGATTGAAAACCTGTGGCAACAGCATGGCTTTACGGTGTTGCTGGTCACCCACGACGTCAGCGAGGCCATTGCCCTGGCGGACCGCGTAATCCTGATTGAACAAGGACGCATCGGCCTGGATATGGCGATCGATCTGCCGCGACCGCGCCGCAAAGGCTCGGCCAGGCTGGCCGAATTGGAGGCACAGATTCTTGAACGGGTACTGTCGCCGGCAACCGCTGCGGAACCGGCGCGCCGGGCAGCGAACTGATTTTCCTGCCGCTAAAAAAAACGCCCGATGGTCACATCGGGCGTTTCTATCATACCGGGCAACCACAGCCCGACAAATTAGGCATCTAACGCCTTGCTAATCTTCTCAAACAGATCGCCGGACAGGTTTTCCAGCCCTTTCAGCTGTTCCAGCGCTTTACGCATCAGCGCCTGACGGCCGGCGTCATAACGCTTCAGACGGATCAACGGTTCAATCAGACGCGCCGCCACCTGCGGGTTGCGCGTGTTGAGATCGCTGAGGATTTCCACCAGGAACTGGTAGCCACTGCCGTCAGGCGCATGGAACGCCGACGGGTTCGCCGAAGCAAACGCTCCCACCAGCGAACGGGTGCGGTTCGGGTTGCTCAGGCTGAACGAACGGTGCTGCAGCAAGCCGCGCACCGTGCTCAGCACGTCAGCCGCCGGGCTGGTGGCCTGAAGGACAAACCACTTATCCATCACCAGACCATCCTGGTGCCAGCGTTCGTCGAACGCCGTCATCAGCGCGTCGCGGCAAGGCAACTGTGCGCCCATCGCCGCCGCCAGTGCCGCCAGCGAGTCGGTCATATTATCCGCCTGGCGGAACTGCGCGGCCACCAGCTTATCGGCCTGCTGCACATCGCCAAAGGCCAGATAGTGCAGGCAGGTATTGCGCAGCGCACGTTTGGCGATATCACCATGCTCAACGCGATAGCCGTCAGTTTTATTGGCATGGTATACCGCCAGCCACTCGTCGGCCATCTCCTGTGCCAGGCAGCGGGTGATCGCTTCATGCACCGCAGCGATCGCATCCGGATCGATTTCGCTGAACAGCTCAGCCATCTCATTTTCCGTCGGCAGCGTCAGGATCTGTGCGGCCAGCGCCGGATCCAGTTTCTCATCCAGCAATACCGCCCGGAACGCATCCACCACGTGCAACGGCAGCGACAACGGCTGTTGCTGCTGATGTTTGGCCACATTCAGTTTGATGTAGGTCGCCAGCAGGCTTTGCGCCGCATCCCAACGTGCGAAGTCGTTGCGTGCATGCTGCATCAGGAAGGTCAGTTGCCCGTCGCTGTACGGATAGTCCAGCTTCACCGGCGCGGAGAATTCGCGCAGCAACGACGGTACCGGACGCTGCTCAACGCCGTCAAAAATAAAGGTCTGCTCCGCCTCGGTCACGTTCAGCACGTTATTAACCGGCAGGCCATCCTTCTGCAGCGCAATCACGTTGCCTTCAGGATCGTACAGCTCAATATCCAGCGGAATATGCAACGGCTGCTTCTGCGGCTGATCGGCGGTCGGTGCGGTATGCTGGCTGACCTGCAGACGGTACTGCTGCTGCTCGGCGTCGTAATCATCGCGCACCGTCAACAATGGCGTGCCGGACTGGCTGTACCAACGGCGGAACAGGGACAAATCGACATTGGAAGCATCTTCCATCGCCTGCACGAAATCGTCACAGGTCGCCGCGCTGCCGTCGTGACGTTCAAAATAGAGCTGAATCCCCTTCTGGAAGTTCTCCTCACCCAGCAGCGTGTGCATCATGCGGATCACTTCAGAGCCCTTCTCATACACCGTCAGGGTATAGAAGTTGTTCATCTCGATCACTTTGTCCGGACGAATCGCGTGCGCCATCGGGCTGGCGTCTTCCGCAAACTGCGCGCCGCGCATTACGCGCACATTATCGATACGATTGACCGCCCGCGACCCCAGATCCGAACTGAACTCCTGATCGCGGAATACCGTAAGGCCCTCTTTCAGGCTGAGCTGGAACCAGTCGCGGCAGGTAACGCGGTTGCCGGTCCAGTTATGGAAATACTCATGCCCGATCACCGCTTCAATATTCAGGTAATCCTTATCGGTCGCGGTTTCCGCTTTCGCCAGCACGTATTTGGAGTTAAAGACGTTTAACCCTTTATTTTCCATTGCGCCCATATTGAAGAAGTCCACCGCGACGATCATATAGATGTCGAGGTCGTACTCCAGGCCGAAACGGGTCTCGTCCCATTTCATCGAGTTCTTCAGCGAGGTCATCGCCCAGTCGGCGCGGTCAAGATTGCCGCGATCGACAAACAGTTCCAGCGCCACCTCACGCCCTGAACGGGTCACAAAGCTGTCGCGCAGCACGTCGAAATCGCCGGCGACCAGTGCAAACAGATAGCAGGGTTTCGGGAACGGATCCTGCCATTGTACCCAGTGGCGACCATCGTCCAGTTCGCCTTCGCCGATGCGGTTGCCGTTGGACAGCAGGAACGGATAACGCTGCTTATCCGCCGTGATGCGGGTGGTGAAGCGCGCCAGCACGTCCGGACGATCCAGATAGTAGGTAATGTGACGGAACCCTTCCGCCTCACACTGGGTGCACAGCGCCTCGCCGGACAGATACAGACCTTCCAGCGCGCTGTTCTGCGCCGGGTGAATATCGTTAACGATGGTAATAGTAAATTGTTCTGGCAAACCATCAATGAGTAGCTGGTTGTCCTGTAGGCGATACGCCTCCCAGGGTTGCCCGTCAATTTGCAGACTCACCAGCGTCACATCTTCACCGTCCAGCACCAGCGGTGCGCCAGCAGCGCCCTGACGTTTCACTTTGCTGACGGCGGTGACGCGCGTGGTGTCGGCGTGCAGATCAAAATCCAAATCAATGTCGGTGATGGTGTAATCCGGCGCGCGATAATCATGGCGATACTTCGCCTGTGGCTGTTGTGTCATACAAACCCTTTGACGTCTCAGTGAGTAACGGATAACGGACCGCGATTCGCCTGCTCGGCACGGCGCGCTAGCGCCCGGCGTAGCCGCGGCCCGGATTGTAAATAAACTGTATCACAGCCACGGAAAAAACCCAGAGACCACCACCTCCGGACGAGAGAAATGCGCAGCGGATCATCCTCTGTCAGCGGCTGTTGGCCAGTCTGACGGCACGCAAAGACAAAAACAGCACGTTATGCTAATAATCTCATCATGCGCAGCCATTCGTTCAGGTAAATCCGCCGGCGGGCAGGCAATCATTGTATAAACCACGCCGCCTGATTGTTTATCGGTATTATTTTCCGATCCCGATGATTAAGATGATTAAACACATGCGCCACGGCGGTGGTATCATTCTGACTCCAGGCACGAGGACGCACGGTTGTTATGAAAGTTAAATATCTTATTTATTTTTTTACTTTTCTATTAACCGCCTCGTTCACCATTTCAATTTGCGATGAGTGGTCAGAGGCCAAAGAGCAATATAATGACAGCGCCTGGAACCTGAGTAAGACTCAGCACTCAGAAGACGTTTCCGGAGCATTTCAAAATAGTCTGCGGCTGCATAGGATAAAACGCCTGAGTCTGGTTAACCCGGCGCTGGAACCTGCGCTCTGGCAGGAAACCGAACGGCAAACGCGTAACAAAATCCAGCAGATACGCCGCTATGCCGACTCTGACGCCCGACAACAATTAACAACCCAGCAAAAAATCGACATCCGCTCAATGCTGAATCTGCTGGAAAAAATGTTGAATAACGACACGCAGCAATTAGCGCCGATGAATAATCAAATTCGTAATTTATTCAATATCAACAGCGCTTATTACATTACTCAGTCCAGCATGGATTATTACAGCTATACCTATGAAAGCCGCATCCTGAATGCCGATGCTTTTTTATTCCTTGAGTCCATACGCCTGAACAACCAGCTTAATATCACCCTGACCGAAATCATCGATCAACTTGTTGATATCAAACTCAACGGACTGAATGACAAAGAATCCTACCTGAAAACCATCCAGCTGACCGGCGTACTGAACGTGCTGAGTTCACGCCTGCTGTTTATGGAAATGGTCTATAGCGACCCGCAGGTCAGCCGTATTATCAACCAACTGCTGGAAAATCTTTCTCCACAGCAGACCAACGGCCTGGCCGGCGAGCTCTATGCGTCGATGGCCCATGGCAAAGAGCTCGATGCCACACGCATTTACGCCTACGTCAAAGAGCTGGACCGGCTGTCTCAGCAGTTCTTCCAGCGCAGCTTTGATCTGGAAATCGAGAAATGCCGCAAAAAAATGTATCAGAGCCAGACGGCAATTAACGGCCTGATCGCCTTTGCCGGGCTGCTCGCCCTGTTTCTGCTGATGCCGACCCTGATTTTCTGTTCCAACATCAGCCGCTGGCTGACTAAAACGCAAGGCAATATCCAGCATCTTTCACAAGGCAACATGGCGATTGATGCGCCGGAAGTGTTTTACAGCCAGGAGCTGATTGCCATCACTGATGCCATCAATCAGCTCAAGCAATATCATTTGGAAAAGGTGCGTCTGGAGCAGGAGAAACACGCGCTGATTAAAGAGCTGGAGTCCTCCTCCTATCTCGACCCGCTCACTAACATTTACAACCGTCGCCGCTTCTTTCGTGAAGCCGAACAGCTGCCCGCCGCCGGCTATCCGCTGGCCTTTTGCCTGATCGACATCGATAACTTCAAAGCCCTTAACGACACCTACGGCCACAACATCGGTGACCTGGCGCTGGTGGCCTTTGCCGATCTGATGCGCCACGCCTTCCGCGCCGAAGATATCTTCTGTCGCTACGGCGGTGAGGAGTTCGCCATCCTGCTGCACCATTGTGCGCTGCCGGACGCCAGAGCGGTGCTGGAGAAGCTGCGCCATAGGGTTCAGCGGCTGCGGCTGCCGGTGCCCGACGGGCAGCCCGTCCGCTTTACCATCAGCTGCGGCATCGCCGCAGTCGCGTCCCCGCATCAACTGCAAAGCGCAATAAAACTGGCCGATGAGGCGCTCTACTTTTGTAAGAAAAACGGCAAGGATCGAGTGGCGATCAACACCGGTTCGGGCTGCCGGTAAAAGCGTTGTTTAAAATAATTAACCTTATAATTTTTATCGCTAATTAGACTAAGTGATTCACTTTTATTGGTTTATCCGCCTTTTCTTTTCACCACTGCGACACACCGGCGCATAAGCGCACGTTTAATCCTCGACCCGTTCCCCTGATTTATGGTGTGATGGCGCTTCAATAACAGGATAATCCGGGTATACTCCTCCATCTTTTATGATTATCCGGATTTGGAGACGCGCCCTGACGAGGATGCTGTAACGCGCTATGACTCAATACGCTTCCCCGATTTTGACATCACTGCTTGATACCGATGCTTATAAGCTTCATATGCAACAGGCAGTATTCCATCGCTATCCCGCGATCGATGTCGCGGCAGAATTCCGCTGCCGTGGCGACGAACTGCTGGGCGAGTACGCCGACGAAATCCGTGCGCAGGTTGCGCTGATGGAGCAATTGGCGCTGACCGAGGCGGAATATCAGTATCTCTCCGGTCTGCCTTTCTTCCGACAGGATTACCTTAACTGGCTGCGCGATTTCCGTTACGACCCGCAGCAGGTCACTATCGACAACCGGGATGGCAAACTGCAGATCCGCATTGCCGGGCCGTGGCGCGAAGTGATTATGTGGGAAGTGCCGCTGCTGGCGGTAATCAGCGAAGTGGTGCACCGCCACCGCTCGCCGGAGGTCACGCCTGCGATGGCGGTCGCGCAACTGCGCAGCAAACTGACACAGTTCCAGCAAATGACGCAGGATATTGATATTTCGCGCTTCAAACTGATGGACTTCGGCACCCGTCGCCGCTTCTCACAACCGGTACAGCAGGCGATCGTCAGCACGCTGCAGCAGGAATTCCCTTATCTGGTCGGCACCAGCAACTACGATCTGGCTCACCAACTGGGGCTGGCGCCGGTAGGTACCCAGGCGCATGAATGGTTTCAGGCGCATCAGCAGATAAGTCCGGTGCTGGCCAACAGCCAGCGCGCTGCCCTGCAGGCCTGGCTGGACGAATATCCGGATCGGCTCGGCATTGCCCTGACCGACTGCATCACCATGGACGCTTTCCTGCGTGATTTCGGGCCGCAGTTTGCCGAGCGCTATCAAGGGCTGCGCCATGATTCGGGCGACCCGTTCGAATGGGGCGAGAAAGCCATCGCCCACTACCAGAAGCTGGGCATCGACCCGATGAGCAAGACGCTGGTGTTCTCCGATAATCTCGATCTGGAGAAAGCGCTGGCGCTTTACCGCCGCTTCGATCGCCGCATTAATCTGGTATTCGGCATAGGTACGCGCCTGACCTGCGATATTCCCGGCGTCAAACCGCTGAATATCGTGATCAAACTGGTGGAGTGCAAGGGCAAACCGGTGGCGAAACTCTCCGACAGCCCGGGAAAAACCATCTGTCAGGATCAGGCGTTTGTTAAAGCATTGCGCAAGGCCTTTGATCTGCCGCTGGTGAAAAAGGCCAGTTAACAGTATTAAGCCGGGTGAGTTTTCAGCCGGCTTTCTCTTCTTTATTACCCTTCCCGCCCCTATCCGCCACGACAAGACAGAAATGTTGCGCCAATCTGGCGATTTCTACTTGTGCTCTGCACTGCGGCAAGTAACATAGCAAGACCCCCATTGTCTTGGGTTGTAAGCTATTTCTTTATCAAATCAATTTAAGAGAGAAATTTATGAGCGTAGTGCCTGTATGCGACGTGCTGCAAGGGCGTGCTGCGGTTGACAGTGAAGTCACCGTGCGCGGCTGGGTGCGTACCCGAAGAGATTCTAAAGCCGGTATCTCCTTCCTCGCCGTTTATGACGGCTCCTGCTTTAATCCGTTACAGGCCGTCGTTAATAATTCTCTGCCGAATTATCAGGATGAAGTACTGCACCTGACCACCGGCTGCTCGGTTGAAGTGACCGGCAAAGTTGTCGCCTCGCCTGGCGAAGGCCAGAGCTTTGAGCTGCAGGCGACTGAAATCAAGGTGGTCGGCTGGGTCGACGATCCGGATACCTATCCGATGGCCGCCAAACGTCACAGCATCGAATATCTGCGTGACGTGGCGCACCTGCGCCCGCGCACCAACCTGATCGGCGCCGTGGCGCGCGTACGCCATACGTTGGCGCAGGCGATCCACCGCTTCTTCCATGAAAACGGTTATTTCTGGGTCTCTACCCCACTGATCACCGCATCCGATACCGAAGGCGCCGGTGAAATGTTCCGCGTATCCACGCTGGATCTGGAAAACCTGCCGCGCGACGATAAAGGCGCGGTCGATTTCAGCGAAGATTTCTTCGGTAAAGAAGCGTTCCTGACCGTTTCCGGGCAGTTGAACGGTGAAACTTACGCCTGTGCGTTATCGAAAGTTTACACCTTTGGTCCGACATTCCGTGCAGAAAACTCCAACACCAGCCGTCACCTGGCGGAGTTCTGGATGATTGAGCCGGAAGTCGCCTTCGCAACGCTGGATGATTCCGCAGCGCTGGCCGAATGCATGCTGAAATATGTCTTCCAGGCGGTCTTGGACGAGCGCGCCGACGACATGCAGTTCTTTGCCGAGCGCGTAGACAAAGACGCCGTTGAACGTCTGAAACGATTTGTATCTTCTGATTTCGCTCAGGTGGACTATACCGACGCCATCGATATCCTGCTGGCCTCCGGTCAGACCTTCGAAAATCCGGTATCCTGGGGTATCGATCTGTCTTCCGAGCATGAGCGCTATCTGGCGGAGAAACACTTCAAGGCACCGGTGGTCGTCAAGAACTATCCGAAGGATATCAAGGCGTTCTATATGCGCATGAACGACGATGGCAAAACCGTCGCCGCCATGGACGTACTGGCACCGGGCATCGGCGAAATTATCGGTGGTTCCCAGCGTGAAGAGCGTCTGGACGTGCTGGATCAGCGCCTGGCTGAAATGGGGCTGAATAAAGAAGACTACTGGTGGTACCGCGACCTGCGTCGTTACGGCACCGTGCCGCACTCCGGCTTCGGTTTGGGATTTGAGCGTTTAATCGCCTATGTGACCGGTGTGCAAAACGTGCGTGATGTGATTCCGTTCCCGCGTACCCCACGTAACGCAAGCTTTTAATTAGCAACGCTAAACAAATTCACTACCATTTTGTTACAAAACAAAGGCCAGCTCTGCTGGCCTTTCGCATTTTTTATTCTTGACGCAGCTCACAAAGTTCCGTTTCATTAATATTTAGTTACATATATTTTCTTTTGGAAACGTTTTTAAGACATTAGTAGCATCTTAACCCTAGATTAACCCTGCGCTGAATGGAACACTGCCTTCAGACACAGGACGACACCAATCTATCAACAATAGTTCCCTAAAGAATTATTGGCGGCAGTGGCAAAGGTGTCCGAATAACACCAATGAGGGTAATAATGATGAAGCGCAACATTCTTGCAGTGGTAATTCCTGCGCTGCTGGCTGCTGGTGCAGCAAACGCAGCGGAAATCTATAATAAAGACGGTAACAAGCTGGATCTGTACGGTAAAGTTAACGGCCTGCACTACTTCTCTGATAGCAAAAGCGATGATGGCGACCAGTCTTATGTTCGTTTCGGCTTCAAAGGTGAAACCCAAATCAATGACCAACTGACCGGTTACGGCCAGTGGGAATACAATATTCAAGCCAACAACAGCGAAGGCGGCAGCGACGCGCAAAACGGCAACAAGACCCGTCTGGGCTTTGCCGGTCTGAAATTCGCCGAGTATGGCTCCCTGGACTACGGCCGTAACTACGGCATCGTTTACGACCCAATGGGTTGGACCGATATGCTGCCTGAATTCGGCGGCGACTCTGCCGGCAGCGACAACTTTATGGTTGGCCGTTCTACCGGTCTGCTGACTTACCGTAACAACGACTTCTTTGGTCTGGTTGACGGCCTGAACTTCGGCCTGCAGTACCAGGGCAAAAACGAGCGTAATGATGATATCAAACGTTCCAACGGCGACGGTTGGGGTATCTCCACCACTTACGAACTGCCGGTTGGCGTAGGCTTCTCCGCCGCCTATGCGTCTTCTGACCGTACCGACAAGCAAAGCCAGGCTGGTTACGGCCGTGGCGAAGGCCGCGCCGAGCAGTGGGCAGCCGCAGTGAAATACGACGCCAACAACGTTTACCTGGCGGCGATGTACGGTGAAACCCGTAATGCGACCTATATCAAAAACTCTAAAGTCGGCAGCACTACTTACGGTACCGAAGGTTTTGCCAACAAAGCGCAAAACTTCGAACTGGTTGCTCAGTACCAGTTCGACTTCGGTCTTCGCCCGTCTCTCGCCTACGTACAGTCTAAAGGCAAGGACATCGATGGCGTCGGCGATGCTGACCTGATCAAATACGTTGATGTTGGTGCGACTTACTACTTCAACAAAAACATGTCCACCTACGTTGATTACAAAATCAACCAGCTGAACGACAACAACCCACTGGGCCTTAACACCGACGACATCGTTGCCGTTGGTCTGGTTTACCAGTTCTAATTGTTGTTTAGCCTGCCGGCCATCAACCTCCGGCAAAGTTAAAAACAGGGCTTCGGCCCTGTTTTTCTTTTTCCGCCGCCGACAACTTTTTATGCTGCCTGCCGCCCCTTTACCGTCATTTTTCGTGCTGAATCTGCCTTCCTCACAAGTTCGAGGTGTTTTTCTCGCAAACGGTTGGCAAAGCGCACGACTGGCGCTACCCTGATGCCTCTATCCGCTTAACGCTAAGCTATGGAAGCATCTGACATGTTTGAAAAAATCGCTGCAGCACCTGCCGATCCGATTCTGGGTCTGACCGACATTTTCCGCGCGGACGCCCGTCCGAACAAAATCAACCTGGGTATCGGCGTCTATAAAGACGAAACCGGCAAAACGCCGGTGCTGACCAGTGTGAAAAAAGCGGAGCAATACCTGCTGGAAAATGAGACCACCAAAAACTACCTCGGCATTGAGGGGATCCCTGCGTTTGCCAGCTGCACACAAGAGCTGCTGTTCGGCAAAAACAGCCCTATCATTACCGACAAGCGTGCACGCACCGCGCAAACGCCTGGTGGTACCGGTGCCCTGCGCGTAGCGGCCGACTTTATCGCCAATCAAACCGACGCTAAACGCGTGTGGGTCAGCAACCCAAGCTGGCCAAACCATAAGAACGTCTTCTCCGCCGCCGGTCTGGAAGTGTTGGAATACAACTACTATGACGCCGCCAACCACGCGCTGGACTTCGACGGATTGCTGAACAGCCTGCAACAGGCGCAGGCCGGCGATGTGATCGTGTTCCACGGCTGCTGCCACAACCCGACCGGCATCGACCCAACGCCGGAGCAGTGGAGCCAGTTGGCTGAGCTGTCGGTAAGCAAAGGCTGGCTGCCGCTGTTTGATTTCGCCTACCAGGGCTTTGCCAAAGGTCTGGAAGAAGACGCGCAGGGTCTGCGTATCTTTGCCGCCAAACATAAAGAGCTGATTGTCGCCAGCTCCTACTCGAAAAACTTCGGCCTGTACAATGAACGCGTCGGCGCCTGCACCATCGTCGCCGCCGATGCTGAAACCACCGATCGCGCCTTCAGTCAGGTTAAAGCGGCAATCCGCGCCAACTACTCCAACCCACCATCACACGGCGCGGCGATCGTTGCCACCATCCTGAGCAACGACGCGCTACGCGCCATCTGGGAGCAAGAGCTGGCCGATATGCGTCAGCGTATCCACCGCATGCGTCAGCTGTTCGTGAATACCCTGCAGGAAAAAGGCGCTCAGCAGGACTTCAGCTTTATCATTAATCAAAACGGCATGTTCTCGTTCAGCGGCCTGACCAAAGATCAGGTGCTGCGCCTGCGCGAAGAGTTCGGCGTTTATGCGGTGAACTCCGGCCGCGTTAACGTCGCAGGCATGACGCCGGATAATATGGCGCCGCTGTGCGAAGCCATCGTCGCCGTGCTGTAAGCCATAATAAGCATCAGATGTAACAAAGGGGCGCTCTGCGCCCCTTTTACTGTTATTCACGCCGGAAAGTACGGCTTATTACCACGCCTCTGGCTGCTCACGCAAAAACGGATTGGTCTGCCGTTCATGACCGAAGGTCGACATCGGCCCATGCCCCGGAATAAAGTCCATATCATCCCCCAGCGGCAACAGTTTATTGCGGATAGAGGCAATCAGCGCCTGATGGTCGCCGCGTGGGAAATCGCTGCGCCCCACGCCACCGTTGAATAATACGTCGCCGACCAACGCCAGCCGCGCCTTATCATTGATAAACACAATGTGCCCCGGCGTATGTCCCGGGCAGTGCAGCACATCCAGCGTCATATCGCCCAGCTGCACGCTGTCGCCTTCGGCCAGCCACTGGGTCGGCGTTAACGGCGCGCACTCTTCCAGCCCGAACATCCGGCTTTGCGCCGGCAGGCCGTCGAGCCAGAACGCATCCTCTTTATCCGGCCCGATAATCGGCACCTGATAATGTTCCGCCAGCTCCGCCGCCGCACCGACATGATCGAGATGTCCGTGCGTCAATAAAATCTTCGTCAGCTGCACGCCGGCATCCCGCACCACCGCCTTCAGCTTTTCCGCTTCGCCGCCGGGATCCACCAGCGCGGCCTGCCCCGTATGCTCACACCAGATCAGCGTACAATTTTGGCTAAACGCCGTGACAGGGATAATTTGGTATTTCATAAAGCTCCAACGACAACGGCGCCGGACCTTGCGGCCGGCGCTCTCTCAATCCAGAGGCACAGCGATTACCAGGTACGCACCGGCCCGGTATCGATGTGAACGAAATTGCTACGCGGATAATAGCCTACGCCACCCGCACGCATTTTTAACGCCGCCTTGCGGATGTTGCTCAGCTGAATGCCTTCGATATGGAAATCCATCGCCTGGCCTTTGGTGTGGTAGCTATGTTTGGCAACGCCACGACTGCGCGCACGCAGTTCGTTGTTCGTCCCCAGGGAACGGTAACCGGAAATCAGCTGTACCGGTTTAGTGGTGCCCAGCATCCCCTGCAGACGATAAAGATGATCAAACAACTGCGGATCGATCGATTTAACTTTATTCGCACGGAAATCGCGGAACAAGTGATTTAAGCGCACCAATTCTTCTTTATTATAATTTTTACCATCGAAGAATTCGGCTTTAAGTGATTCGCCTGTATGCAGGTTATTTACTACAAGAATACGAGGGCGAGAAGTAGAAAGGCTGGCAAATGCTTGACCCGGAAGTAAAGCCATGCCCATCGCGGCGCCACCCAACGCCAGCCATTTACGGCGGTGAAGA
Source organism: Serratia sp. JUb9 (assembly GCF_014298095.1). Lineage (NCBI taxonomy): Bacteria > Pseudomonadati > Pseudomonadota > Gammaproteobacteria > Enterobacterales > Yersiniaceae > Serratia > Serratia sp. JUb9. The sequence continues at coordinate 3,247,820 of NZ_CP060416.1, forward strand.
TCAATTTTGTCCATGTTTCTATCAGACCCGGCAAGAATATCAAAAAAATATGCACAAAAAAGCGCACTGCCTGAACCTTAACCGCCCACGCCGCCTGAGTCAACCCATGATGCGGCGCGGCTTACAGGCACTCTGACAGCGAGTGCCTGTATCAGGTTCGAATATTCAGACCGTTACTTAGTTAAAATTACTGCATTTATTACAGCAATTTTTCTGCCTGGGACAAAATTTGTGCGCTCGATCGCACAGTATTATCGTAATTGTAAATATCTGTACGGAATTGTGGCTGTCCGTCATCGGCAACCCACGCCGTTAAATAATACAATTTAACCGGAATACGCCCTCGTACATTAACGAAAGTGGTATTGCCCTGCTTCAGGGTGGAAGAAACACGGCTATCGTTCCAACCGGCATCCTGCAACAACATATTGGCTAACACCGAGGCTTTATTTACCCGTACGCAGCCGGAACTGAGCGCACGAATATCTTTTTTAAACAGGCTGTGATTCGGCGTGTCATGCAGATAAATAGCATCCGAACTTGGCATATTAAATTTAAAACGGCCCAGCGAGTTAGTGGCACCCGGCGCCTGACGAATACGATACGGGAAATTACGGGCGGAGATCGAACTCCAGTCAATCGTTGACGGATCAATCACCTGCGCATCATTGCTCCAGCCGGACAACAGCGTATAGCCGTGTTTCTGGAAGTAATTAATATCACGCATCGCCTTCGGCACAATATCTTCACGCACCAGCGTCGTCGGCACATTCCACGGCGGGTTAACCACCACGTTATTCAGCGCGCTGCTCATCAATGGCGTTTTACGACTTGGACGGCCGACGATTACCCGCGACGAAAGCACTTCACTCCCATCACGATAATAAACCAGCGAGTAGTTGGGAATATTCACCATAATACCGTTGTTCACCCGCCCCGGCAGAATACGCAAACGCTGAATATTCAGCGCCAGCAATGCGGCACGGGTTTGCGGCGACACGTTCAGCCATTCACGCGTGCGCACCCCGATCAGACCATCCGCACTCAGCCCCTGCCATTTCTGGAAGCGTTTGACGCCTTCAACCAGCTCGTCGCTGTACAGGCTGTCGCCGCTGGCGGCGGACTGCAGCATGCCGCCTTCATCCGAGCTCACCGACGCCGATGATGGACTCACCACCGCAGCACGGTTCTCGCGCAGCTTTTCTTCATCAACCGACTGGTCATCATCCACCACCGGCGCGGTGCTATTCACCATTGCCGGCTCCTGACTCTGCGGCATGTTGCCAGCGCTTGCGGACAACATGCCGGTGCGCTGCAGAATTTCACGCAGCGCGGGGATGTCGCTGCTGGTTTGCCCCGGACGCAGCGTCGGGCCGCTGGCCAGATGCGGCCAAGGACGGCTGTCGGTCAGCAGGTCACGTAGCGCCTGATGCATCTTCGCGTATTGCGGATGCTGCGGCGCCAGTGATTCAATATAAGGCAGCGTTTTGCTCTGGCGCACCGCCAGCTGCCACTGGTTAATCACGGTTGCCGGCGGCGTGGCCAGCTTATAAGGAATATTGCTGTACAGCCATTGATTGCCGTTGGCGCTGATGGAAGAGACAAACTGCAAATAGCCAAGCATCGCATCCGACAACACAATGTCACGCCCCATGTCGCTAATCGCCGGGTCGGTCAGCTGTTTCACCCATTGATTAAACTGCGGCTGAATACCGGAAATCGCCAGCTCGGCCAGCTGCTGCTGGAACTGCTGCACCGTTTCACGATCCTGCCACATCGGTTGCATCTGGTTGGCCGCATACAGCGGGGCCAGCGCGGCAAGGTAGTGCGGCGTAACGCCGCGCGGCAGCGCCGACATCAGCTCTGCACGGCTTTGCGCCACTGTCGTGGCGGAGGAACCCGCGGACAATCCGGGCGTAGTTGCCCATGCGGGTAGTGACGCGGCAAAACTACATGCGATAGCGCAGCTCAGCGCCAAACGTCGTACCCTGTTACTTTCTTTAAGCAACATCCCTTGCCCCCTCTCTGCTCACAAAAAATATGATAAAAATTACTGATTAATTTAAGTATATACCTAAAATAAATGGAGTTGCATCAAGCCGACAAAAGCGTCCGCCGGATACGGCCCGTCCCAGAGCGCCAACACTGGAAAACGCACTATCATCCATAGCCAATAAAAAATAGCCACCCTGGGGCGGCTATTTTCAGATTTTTAGGGTGTTTTAAACCTGCGGCGTCTCTGCCGGGCTGGCCCCCAGTGCCGGCGGCTCATTGGCAAAACCGCGCAGCCCCACCACGTGCACATGCTCCTGATTCTGGAACACCTTACGCACCAGTTTATAGGTGGTGCCTTTTTCCGGGCTGATATTTTCCGGCGCCGCGATGATCAGCTGCATTTCCAGACGGTCACACAGCTCGAACAGCGTGGCGATGGATTTAGCATCCAGACGCGCCGCTTCATCGAGGAACAACAGACGGCACGGAGAAATATCCTTGCCGCGCAGGCGACGGGATTCTTCCTCCCAGCTCTGCACCACCATTACCAGAATCGACATACCGGTACCGATCGCCTCACCGGTCGACAACGCGCCGCTTTCCGCACGCAGCCAGCCGTCAGAGCCGCGGAAGACTTCCACCTCCAGCTCCAGGTAATTACGGTAATCCAGCAGCTCTTCACCAATGGTCTGCGGCGTGCGCTGACCCATATCGATCTGCGGATTCAGCCGCTGATACAGTTTAGCCAGCGCCTCGGAGAAGCTCAGGCGGTTGCTGTTGAACAGATCCTGATGCTGCTCCTGCTGTTCGGACAGCACGTCCAGCAGCGTCGCATGCGCTTCACGCACGTTGACGTTCAGACGCACGCTCTTCACCTGGCCGAAGGATACGGCCTGCAGCCCCTGGTTCAGCATGCGGATGCGATTCTGCTCACGCTGAATGGTCTTGCGGATGATATTCGCCACGCTTTTGGAACTGATCGCCAGTTTCTGCTCGCGGCTGGTCAGCTCTTCGGTCAGACGACTCAGCTCGATCTCCATCTGTTCAATGGCTTCAATCGGGTCGTCGGTGCGGATAATATCCTGACGGATACGCTCGCGCAGATGCTGATACACCGCGATATAGAACTGGATTTTGCGTTCCGGCCGCTTCGGATCTTCCGACAGACGCAGCACGTCGCGCAGATGTTCGTTATCCGCCACCGCCAGACGCAGCGCACCCAGTGCCTTATCCGACATTGAGCGCAGCTCGTCGCCGTCCATATAGGCCAGCTCGCGGCGGTGCAGGCGACGCTCCACGCCGTTATCTTTCACCATGCGCATCACCGCGCACCAGCCCGCCTTGGCGGTCACCACCTGCTCACGCAGCTGATGATAGTCGCGCTCAAGCTTGCGCAGTTTTTTCTGCAGGCTGTCCATTTCCGCTTCGCAGAAGGTCAGCTGTTTCTCCAGCTGATTACGCCGCGCGCGGTTGTTGCTCAGTGCCGCATGCAGCTCGTCGCGGCGCTGACGCGCGCGCGCTTCGGCGTTGGCATCGGCCTGTACGCCGATATCCACCAGCTCCTGGCTCAGCTCTTTGAGCATATCGCGCTTGGCTTCATAAGAGCTTTTCAGCGAGGCCAATACCTGACTGTACTGCGTAAACTGGCTCTGATACTGACGCAGCTGCTCACGGGCGCTGCTGCGCTCCGCTTCCGCCTGCTCCAGTCGATGGCGCAGTTTGTCGTTGAGATCGTTATTGGCGTTTTGCATACCGGCCGAGTCGGTATAGCTAAAGTGCGCGCGGCGCTGCACCACCTCGATCAATGCAAAGGCCTGCTGCTTCGCCTGGCGCTGAGTATTCTGCGCCTGCTGATAATCCTGCTGCAGCTGTTCATGCTGCTCCGGATCGTTTTGCAGCACGGACACCAGCGGCTCCAGTTTATTCAGGGCAACGCCGTGCTGCTGCAGGTAGCGTGCAGCCTCCTGCGCCTCGTCCAGCTCGTCCTGAATTTCTTCCACCCGGTCCTGCAAGGTGTCATCGTTCAACAGCGAAACCAGCGGCGTCAGGCGATGCAGCGCAGAAAGCCCCTCTTTCGCCTGCTCGTACTGCTGACGCTGCTGCTGGTTCTGCGCTTCATGGTTGTTCAGCGCACGTTCGATCTCCGTGCGACGACCGTTCAGCGTACGGATTTCCGCTTCCGGATCGGTATCAAAGGCAACGCCCAGATGACTACCGATAAAGCGGCTGAACGCCTGATGAGAACGCTGGATTTTCTGTACGTCGAACGATAGCGTCGCGTAGCGTTCCGCCAGCGTTTCACGTTCGGCATGCAAGACTTCCAGACGTTTTTCACGCGCGGCGCGGCCAAACAGCGGCACTTCCGGGAAGCGGGAGTAACGCCACTGGCGGTCGGCGATTTTCACCACCACCGCTTTTTCTTGTTCTTCAACGGCGAAGACGCTGTCATCGAACGACTGCGGATCCCCTTCGATCAGGTAGAGATCTTCCGGGCAATCTTCCAGTCCTTCCAGCATTTCGCGCACCAGCGACAGGTCCGGCACCACGATGGCGTGGCGGGACGGGCCATACAGCGCGGAGAAGTAAGGCGCATCGTCGATGGTGACATCGTCGTAAATTTCCGACAGCAGTACGCCGCCGAAACGTTCGGCCAGCGTCACCAGACGCTGATCTTCCGCGCCGCTCGGCTGGCTAAGACGCTCAATCTGCGCGTCGACTTCGCGTTTGCGGGCTGCTACTTCGTCGCGTTCAACCGTAGTTTCACGCTCACGCTCCAGCAGCTGCTGCATATATTCGGTAACCTGCTGGCTGCTTTCCAGCGGTTCGCCGCTTTGTTCACTCAGTTGGCTGAGCGCGTCCTGCGCCGTCAGCCACACCGGCGCGCGGGCGGTCAGTTCGCGGATGCGCTGCTGGAGATGCTCCAGCTCCTGACGCATTTCCATCCGCCGTTCGCCGGCTTCGCTGACGTTCTGCGACAGCGACTCCAGCCGCTCTTCCAGCTCTTGTTGCAGCGCATCGAGGTCGTCTGCCTGATAGTCCTGGCCATGGCGTTTACAGAATTCCTGCAGCAGACGCTCGGCATCCTGCTGAGAGCGCAGACGCTGCTCCAACTCGCTCAAACGCATACGCAGCGGCTGCACGCGCTCCGCCTGGTGCTGCTGCGACGGCCAGTCGCGCAGCACTTCGCGCGCGGTCTGCCAGGCATCGCTGCGGCTGACTTCACCGGCAATTTTACACACCAACTGGTAAGCCTGTTCAAAACGGCCGTGCGCGGCATCGGCCACGCTCAGCTTCTGTTCCAACATCAACAGCGCTTCGGTGGCTTCCTGCTCGCGCGCCTGGAAGGTTTCCAGCCACTGTTCGGCATTGTCCGCGCTCAGCTCCGGCAGCTGGCACAGAGAACGCGCGCGCTCCAGCGCCTGCAGCGCCTGTTGATACTGAATGGCGCGGGTCTGCTGCACGTCGAGCGCCTGCTGGTAATCGGCCAGCTGACTTTTCAGCTCATCCACTTCCAGCTCGGCCGCCTCGGCGCGCGCGCTGTACTCTTCCTGCTGTTCGCCGGCTTCGGCCACCACTTCATTCTGTTCTTCCAGCCGGTAGGTCAGCTCTTCCAGATCGGCTTCATAGCGCTCGATCTTCTCCTGCTGACGCATCGCGGTCTGCACCAGGTTCAGATGATCGCTGGCTGCCTGATAATCGGTTTCCAGATCGGACTCCGCACCGCTCTGCTCCGCCAGCTCACGCGCCATCTCTATGTGGCGGTACTGCTCCGCCGCCAGCTGTTTCCGGCTGCCGAACAGGTCGTTACGCAGCACCAGCGTGCTGTCCAGATGGATACGCCGCTCGTTGGCATGGCGCATATAGTCCGCCGCCACATAGGACGTCGCTTCAGAAATCAGGTGTTTGAACAGGTCGCGGTCGGACTGGGTGACGCGGATCGCTTCCAGCGTCATGCGGTTTTCCCGCAGCGCGGCTTCCATATCCTGGAACGCCTTGCGCACGCCGCTGTTTTCCGGCAGCAGGTAGTCGCGCAGCGAGCGGGTAATGGCGCTGGAAATACCGCCGTACAGCGAGGCCTCGATCAAACGATAGAACTTGCTGCGGTCGGCGGAAGAGCGCAGGCGTTTTGGGATAATCCCCAGATCAAACATCAAAGAGTGATAATCGGTGATGGAGTTGAACTGCTTGAACTGCACCCCTTCAATCTCTTCCAGCCGCTCTTTCAGCTCCGGCAGCGACAGCACGCGCGCCTGGCGCTCGCCGACCGTCTGCGTCAGAATTTCCGTCGGCTGCACCGAGGTCGGCAGCCCCTGAATGGTGAACGGCTTGATATCGACCTTACGGTCACGGCCGGCAACCTGCTGCAGACGCACGCCGACCACCACGCGCTGATGGCGCGAGTTGACCACGTCGAGCGTCGAGTAACACACCCCGGCGCGCAGTTTGCCGTGCAGGCCTTTATCGCGCGAGCCGCTGGTCGCGCCGGCTTCGGTGGTGTTACGGAAATGCAGCAGCGTCAGATCGGGGATCAGCGCGGTGACGAAGGCCGCCATGGTGGTGGATTTCCCCGCCCCGTTACCGCCGGACAGCGTGGTGACCAGCTCATCCAAATCAAAGGTGCGGGCAAAGAAGCCGTTCCAGTTAACCAGCGTTAGCGAGCGAAATTTACCGCGTTCAATCATTCCTGTTCATCCTCTGCGCTATCCGGCGTGTTATCTGCCGTTTGCTCTTCGCCTTCTTGCTCATCATTCAACAACAGGCTGTTTTCAATCGGCATGGCCTCGCCGTCGCGGATCATACGCAGCTGTGCTTCACGCGGATCGTCACCGCTGCGCACATCTGCGCCGAAGCGGAATACCGCCTCGGTGATGCGGAATTTACTGCTGTCGCCGCCCATAAAATAGACCATGCCCAAACGGCGCAGACGGTTCAAGGAAGTGCGTACCTTTTCGTGCAGCTTCTGCCGGTCAAGGTCAGAGCCGGTGGAGCGCTGGTTGACGAACTTCAGCAGCTTGTTTTCATCCGCCAGGCTCAGCAGCTCGTCGTACAGCTCCTGATGGCTGAAAATGCCTTCGTGCGCCAGACGTTCCGGGCTCAGATAGAGGTAACAGAGAATTTTACCGACCATCATATCCAGCTCGGACAGCACCGAACGCGGGATCAGCGTCGTGGAACGCGGGCGCAGATAGAAAAAGCCTTCCGGCGCACGCAGCAGCTCGACGCTGTAGCGCGCGTAGAACTCTTCCAGTTCATCCTGAAAATCCATCAGAAATGCGTGGTTGTCCAGCTCGTCAATGCCGATATGACGCCCTGCGCGCAGTTGACTGTCCAGCGCCGGAAACAGCGGGTTGGACAATGCCTTCGCCAGTTTTACTGGCATAATGTGTTCAATATTTGTCGATGACATGGGCCTGTACCTTGGCTCCGTAATCATTGATTACCTGCCACTCGGCCGGTAACCCTGAAAAATCAGCTTCAGCCACACCAAGGCGCACCGCCTGGTCGACCACTAAACGCGCCACGTCGAAGTGACGGGCGCGCGGATATTGCGCCAGATAATCGCGCATGACCGCCCCTAAATTGAGCGGCAACTGTTGTTCCTGATAAACCTTCAGCGCCTGTTCGATCATCGCCGCCAGCTGTTCGCGGATTTCGCTGAACTCTTCATATTCCAGATCCGGCGGCAGTTCCCCGGTCACCTCATCGCTGCGCAGCGCCAGTTCTTCATCGCGCATATCCAGCAGGCGATCGGCGCTGGCATGAGTCAGCGCCCACGGGTTGTCGAAATAGTTTTGCACCGACTGGCGCAGACGCTGCGCAAACACACGGTTTTTATCCATGTCGATCGCGGTACGGATGAATTTGTGCACGTGGCGGTCATAGCCGATCCACAGGTCGATCGCCTGCTGCCCCCAACTGACGATGCGATCCAGTTTGCTTTGCAGGTCAAACACCAGTTTGTCGACAAAGGCCAGTTCGGCATCGCCCAACGTGGATTCCTGAATACGCAGCAGATTCGCCTGCAGCTTGTCGCCGGCGGCTTCCAACGTATCCTGCAGTTCACGCAGCGTACCGGAGGTTTCCGACAGCAGCATCTCACAGCTGGAGATCGCGGCGCGCCAGTCCTGGTTCAGCAGCGCGGCGATATCTTCTTTCACCCCCTGCTGCTGCTCATCCATCACGCGCTGGGTCATATCGATGCTGTCGAAGATCTCCGCCACCGAATACTTCAGCGGCGCAAAGACGTTGCGATGCCAGTGGAAATCATCGCCGCCCTCTTCAGCGGCGTCCGCCGCGCGTTTCAATTCCTGCGCGACGATCGACAGCTGCATCGACAGGCGCAGCGTTGAGAATTCACGCTGACGAATATAGTAGTCGGTAATGCCGATGCCCAGCGGCGTCAGACGGTAAATGGCATTGCCGTCCGCCAGTTCGCTGGTAAAACGGTTCAACAGGCGCTGGCGCACCATGTCGTTAATCGCATTATTGGCGCGGATCGCCACCGTTTCATGCGTCTGTTCGAAACCCTTGCTGACATGGCGAAATGCATCAACCAGCTCACCTTCGCTCATCTCGCCGTCCAGCCGCTCGCCGTTTAACGTGGCGATCGCAAGCAGAAACGCAAGACGCTCCGTAGGGAGCGAAATAGAGAAATCATTTTTCCGTGCCCAGGCGACCAGTTCGGGTACAGTCTGGGAAAATTCACTCATAGTTCGTCCTTCAGGTTTGGTTTATGCGCCATGACGTGAATATAGCGCCCCAAACTCACGTACGGCTCCTGCCGACAATAGTGCTGTTCAAGCGCCAATAACTCTTCAAATTTTTGTGTCTGCAGTTGCCTGCTTTGCAGGTAATCATGAAACACGCGCACGCCGGTTTTACCGCTGATGCGCATGCCCAGCTGTTCCAGCCAGCCATAGACCAACGGCGGACTATGCGGGTATTGCGGCGACAGCGAACGCTTGCGGCGCCGTCTCACTTCGGGATTGACCAATTGAAAATTACCCAATACCACGTTACGCATCAACAAGCCGTTGGCGTTGAAAAACATCAGCGACAGCGCGCCGCCGGGCCGCAGACAGTCATACAACGCCTGCAATGCCGCCTGCGGTTCTGCGATCCATTCAAGCACAGCATGGAACAATATCAGATCGACCGGCTGTTCCAAATGCTGACCGATCTCCTGAGCCGAACTTTGTATAAATTGCATGTTCTGGCTCACACCTTTCTGCTGCGCCAACTGCGCGGCGCGTTGGATCATCTCACCAGAAAGATCGCACAACAACACCTGATGTCCTAATTCCGCCAGTTGGCAGGCCATATGGCCTTCGCCGCCGCCGGCATCAAGTATACGCAATGGACGCTGCGGCAGTTGCGCCAGCAGCGTATTCAGATCCTGCCAAACTACCGCCTGGCGGATTTTGCCTTTCGTGGTGCCGTAAATATTACGCGCAAACTTTTCCGCAATATCGTCAAAATTGCGATCCTGCATTGGACTACGGCTCCGTTGATCTTATCCTGCCGGGGGGCAACACGCTCCCCACCAAACCTGCTATTTTGGCACAGACTGGCATAGAATAAATCTTCTTACGGCCGGAATGTGCCCGGATGTCGTTTTTTCGCCCAAAAGGACCGGATTTTTAATGCTGTTCAACCTGAAAAAGTTTATTGGCGGCATCATGATGCCGCTGCCCGCCCTGCTGTTACTGATGGCGCTGGCGCTGTTGCTGCTGTGGTTCACCCGCTGGCAGAAAAGCGGGAAAGTAATTCTCAGCCTGAGCTGGCTGTTTTTACTGCTTTTCAGCCTGCAGCCGGTCGCCGATCGGCTGCTGCGGCCGATTGAATCCACCTACGCCACCTATCGCGGTCATGACCCGGTCAATTATATCGTGGTTTTAGGCGGGGGTTACACTTTCAATCCGGACTGGGCGCCCAGCTCAAACCTGATCGGCAACAGCCTGCCGCGGGTTACCGAAGGCGTACGGCAGTATCTTGCACATCCCGGCGCGAAAATGGTGTTTACCGGCGCGCGCGGCGCCAATACCTTGAGCAATGCGGAAACCGCAGCGCGGGTGGCGGAAAGCCTGGGCGTGCCGCGCCGCGATATCGTGGTGCTGGATCGCCCGGTGGATACCGAGCAAGAGGCGGCGCAGGTCGCCAAACTGATTGGCCGGCAGCCGTTTCTGCTGGTGACCTCCGCCAACCATCTGCCGCGCGCCATGCGCTTTTTCGAGGCGCAGGGGCTGCGGCCCATCCCGGCGCCGGCCAACCAGCTGGCCATCACTTCACCGCTGAATATCTGGGATCGGGTACTGCCTTCCGCTATGTTCCTCAGCCATAGCGAACGCGCCTGGTACGAAACCCTGGGCAGTTTGTGGCAGCGTTTAAAGGGAAATGGCGAGAAGATTGAAGAATAAGAGCAAATGACTTCGCTTTACGCAAACGCGGGTGGAAACTAAAACGGTGAGCAAGCTTACCGGCACCGAACGGCCGGTAAGCTCAGGGAAATCTACGTGTTAAGGCTGTCGCGCACGCGCTGCAAGTCTTCTGCGGTATCTACGCCGACGCTCGGGATGGCCTTTGCCACCGCGACGTGAATCTTTTCGCCGTACCACAGCACCCGCAGCTGCTCCAGCAGCTCGATTTTTTCCAGCGGGCTTGGCGCCCAGCTGACATAGCGGCGGACAAAACCGGCGCGGTAGGCATAAATACCGAGATGACGCAGCAGGTTATCGCCAATCGCGCTTTTAGACTGCGCAAAACGCTCACGATCCCAAGGGATGGTGGCGCGGGAGAAATAGAGCGCGTAGCCCTCGGCATCCATCACCACTTTCACCGCATTCGGATTAAACGCCTCTTCCGCCGTTTCAATCGGCGCGGCCAGCGTGGCCATACCGGCGCTGCTCGCCGCCAGATTTTCCGCCACCTGACGAATAATCACCGGCGGCACCAGCGGCTCATCCCCCTGCACATTGACGATGATCTGGTCATCGGCAAAACCGTAATGCTCGATCACTTCCGCCAGACGCTCGGTGCCGGACTCATGATCTTCGCGGGTCATGCACACCTCACCGCCGGCGGCCTCGACCGCACGGGCAACGTCGGGATGATCGGTGGCGACAATCACCCGCTCGGCACCGGATTCACGCGCGCGCTCCATCACATGCACCACCATCGGCTTCCCGTGGATATCCGCCAGCGGTTTACCCGGCAGGCGAGTCGATGCATAACGAGCCGGAATTATTGCGATGAAACTCATGCTTGCTTCTCATCCGGCGACAGCGTGCGCGCTTCGTTTTCCAGCAGCACCGGAATACCATCACGTAACGGGTACGCCAGGCCGTCTAGCTTGCAGACCAATTCCTGATTTTCTTTATTAAAGTACAGTTTTCCGTTGCAGACCGGGCAAGCAACGATTTCAAGCAAACGGTGATCCATGCTTCCTCCATGGGGAGAGATATGACTGTGGGGAATGTGCATGAGAATAACATAACGCGCCAGCGCAGGTTAATCATTGCTGGTTTTACTGCTGTGCTTTTCGCCAAAATGGCGTGGGGGTTGTGTTGCCCGCCAAGCAGGCGTAATATTTGTGACGTAAGTCACACAATTATGCAAGCACCTGCCAATGATGAAACGTATCAATAAAATTATCGCCCTGTTCGCTAATTTCAGCGCCTAAGGGGCCAAGCCTGTAACGAACGGCGATGTCACTCGTTTTACCCCCCCCAGAAACAACGCCGTTCGTTATCCCACTTGCCAAATTTCGCCATACTGCTCACGCAATGCTCCCGGTACCGCCCTCAGTCTGACTCGCCCAGCGCCGTGCCACTTCGCCATACGGCTAATAGCCTGAAACAGATCCTGACAGCGCTGCTTGCCCATACGAACACCGGGCTCCAGATGGAAACTGATCACCTCAAATTCCCCGGTTCGCCGATGCATTTTCGCATCGATGCGCCCAATCAGTTCGCCGCGATTGAGCACCGGTAACGTAAAGTAGCCATACTGCCGCTTTCCTTTCGGCGTATAGCATTCCAGTCGATAGTCGAAATTAAACAATTCCAGCGCCCGGCGGCGATCCCACACCACGGGATCAAACGGCGAAAGCAGCGTGGTGACCCGTGAGCGCAGCTTGTTCTGCTCGGCCAGCGGCAGCGCCTCAGCCAGTGAATGGTGCAGATAAAAATCGCCCGACAGCTGTGCAACCTTTATCGGCAGGATCTCGCCCTGCAGCTGCAGCTGCTGGAGTAGTTTTTTAGGCGCAACGCGCTTCAGGCGATAATAGTCAGCCAGCCACTCCGCTTTAAAAATCCCCAGATAGCGACAGGTACGTGCCAACATAACCCGGCGCGCCTCTTCTTCGGACAATGCCTGTCTGGCATCATCCCAGTCCGGCAACAGGCGTTCGGTCAAATCATAAACCCGGTGAAAATTACGTCGCTCGGCCACCATCAGCTTGCCGGCGGTAAACAACGTTTCAAGGTGACGCTTCTCCGGTTTCCACTCCCACCAACCGTTACCGCCCTTCTTCTGCGCGTTAAAATCCGCCGAGCGCTGCGGCCCGTTTGCAGCGATATGGCTCAATATATCGTTAATCGCACCCTGATGCTTTTCCACCCACTCCTGCGAATACTTCCATCCCATCCCCTGCGGGTTCAGCATGCGATGACGCAATAGGGCGAAGTCTTCAATCGGCAGAAAACAGGCTTCATGCGCCCAGTACTCAAAGAGCTGTCGGCCGGCCAGCGCCTGCTCCAGCCACTGTGGCGCATAATCCCCCAGCCGGCTGAATAACACCAGATAAGGGCTGCGGGCAACAACGCTGATGGTATCAATTTGCAGTAGCCCCATGCGTTGAATGGCGGCGACCACATCTTCTGGCCCGGCTTTGCGTTTCGCCGGCGTCAACAACCCCTGAGCGGCCAGATGCAGCGCACGGGCTGCGGCCAGTGAAATAACCGGAACGGACATATGGATATCCAGGTGATTAATCAATCGCTTGAGAATAGTGGAAGTTTGCTCATTTTTCTTCAGCGTGTGCATCAGGGAGATGCGAAAATATCAGGGCTAGGCGGCTGCTTGCCAATGATCATGGCAATGGTTAAAGAGCTATGATGGAATGAAGAAGAGTTTGATGTTTTCTTCGCCAGTGCGAGGGGGTGGCGACACCGGCACTGGCGAGGAAGGAGGATGCCTTAGAACGCGATAACGTCTGCGGCGGACAGCCCGTGTGAGCTGCGACAGATCGAGAACTCAACGTTCTGACCTTCATTTAATGACTTGTTTTTCGTATTGGCGATAGCGCGACGGTTCACATAAATTTCATCGCTGCCGTCAACCGGTAAAATCACACCGTAGCCTGCGGCTTGGTCATACCATTTTACACGGCCCATTTTTAACATTGTATTTTTAAACATAATTATTTCCTTTCTTTCGGGCATCCGTAACAACGCTATTTGTTATTATTGTCTGGATGCTAACCGCCCATCCTAAAGTTTTTCGTAACAAACCTCTCATGAGCAACAAATAAAAAACCCGCACAACGGCGGGCTTATTGAACTTAATATCTTCCGCATGACTCGGCAAGCGCCTCATCAAGGTTGTATCAAGATCTCTATACGCTATTTCCTGTAAAACTTACAGAGCAACAACGTTGGCGGCAGCCGGCCCGCGCGGGCTGTCTTCAATGGTATACTCAACGCGCTGGCCTTCAGCCAGGGTCTTGAAACCATCGGTCATGATTGCGGAGAAGTGTACGAATACATCTTTGCCGCCGTCTTGCTGCTCAATGAAACCAAAACCTTTACTCTCATTGAACCACTTAACCTGACCGGTCTTCTTAGACATTACATTTACCTTTTAAATATTTACAAAACCTGCCATAAGGCAATTTTGGCCATTGCAGAAACATTACTTATGGGAGGTACTTAGAAGGTTCGTCTTTGAAGCGGAATCGAATGATAACGTTTATGGAGGAACTGCTTAGTAAACTGATTACCTAAACTTCTAAATCTTGTCTCGTACATAAATAGGTCTGAATCACAGGCCGAATTCATTTACTCATAAAACCCCAGATTACACAAGGGGGTTTTCACACTATTTTTATCCCTGCGCGTCATTTAATTTTATACCCATGATTAGTATCGAATTATTTTTTGCAAAGTACGGTAAAGAAAACCCGCCTCGCCGTTTTTTTGATGCTTGAATGGCGCTCCCGATGCCGCAAATGAGAGCTAACGCATAAAAATCTAATATGGTTACGCAACATATAACAAATCCATAACCCGATGACTAAACTTGGAGTGATAACAAGGTGAACGGCATGATCGGCAGCACTTTCACCGGAACCGTCATTTTTCAGATAAAACTGAACAAAGGAGCGATGCGCATGACTGCCCAGCAGTTCGTTTCACCCAATGAAATCCGCAGCCGGTTCTCTCTGGCGATGTCGGAAATGTATCAAAAAGAGGTGCCGCTCTATGGCGAGCTATTAAGTCTGGTAGCTGAGACCAACCGCCAGGTACTGAGCAGCGATAGCGAATTGGCACATCAGTTACAAATCACCGGTGAAATAGAGCGCCTGGCCATGGAGCGTCATGGCGCCATCCGCGTCGGCACGGCTGAAGAACTGACGACATTGCGCCGGCTGTTTAACGTGATGGGCATGTCGCCCGTTGGTTATTACGATCTGGCGCCCGCGGGCGTACCGGTACACTCCACCGCCTTTCGCGCCGTTCACGAACAGGATCTTCAGGCCAGCCCTTTCCGCGTATTCACCTCATTATTACGTCTGGAGCTGATTGATCAGCCTGAACTGCGTGCGCTGGCGCAACGCCTGCTGGAACGCCGCTATATTTTCACCGACCGAGCGCTGGCGCTAATCGAGCAACATGAAAACCAGAGCGGATTGACCGCTGAGCAGGCAGCCGAATTTGTTGAACAGGCGCTGGAAACCTTCCGCTGGCACAGCCAGGCTACCGTCAGCGCCGCCGAATACCAACAGCTACACGATCAACACCGGCTGATTGCCGATGTGGTGGCCTTTAAAGGGCCGCACATTAACCATCTGACGCCGCGCACACTGGATATTGATGCGGCGCAGAGCGCCATGCCGCAACGGGGGATCACGCCTAAAGCCGTTATCGAAGGCCCGCCCCGTCGCCGCTGCCCGATTCTGCTGCGGCAAACCAGCTTTAAAGCACTGGTGGAACAGGTAGCTTTTGTTGAAAGCGACGGTGCCGCCGTAATGGGACAACACACGGCGCGCTTTGGCGAGATAGAGCAACGCGGCGTCGCACTGACGCCCGAAGGCCGCGCTCTGTATGATCGCCTGCTGCAGGCAACCAACGATGCGCTGCAGACCACGCCAAGCGAAGGCAATGCGGCGCATTATTACCAACTGTTGCAGGACAACTTCCGCGCATTCCCGGATGACTATCCGACGCTGCGCGAGCAACGCCTGGCCTGGTTCCGCTACTTCCCTACCGAACTCGGGCTGGCGGCGAAGGAACGTCTGGATGACAGCTGGACGCTGGAGCAGTTAATCGCTGAGGATTACATCCGCTTCCAGCCGCTGGTGTATGAAGATTTTCTGCCGGTCAGCGCCGCCGGCATTTTCCAGTCAAATTTGGGAGACAACGCGCAGGCACATTATAATGCCACCTCCAGCCGCAGCGCTTTTGAGCAGGCGCTCGGCATGAAAGTGGTGGATGAACTGACGCTGTACCGGCAAACGCAGCAGCGTTCACTACAGGCCTGCGCGCAAGCGCTGGGGCTTGGCGCGCTGGAGGCCTGATTTACTTCTTCAGATGGGATTCGATACGTTGCAGCAGTGATGCGGCCTGTTCTTCGGGAAAAACGGCGTCAACCGGCAAATACCACCAGTTATCCTGAGCAAAGGCGCGGCATTTAACCGCGTCTTTTTCCGTCATCAACAGCGTCTGACCCGGTGAGGCCAGCGCCTGCAGCTGCTCTGGGCTATAGTCCTGATGATCGGCAAACGCCACTTCCCGCGCGACGTTAACGCCCAGCTTTTCCAGCGTGGCAAAAAAACGCGGCGGGTGGCCAATGCCCGCCATCGCAACCGCCTGCGGCAGCTGCGCCGCCGGCAACCGTTCGCCAGTAGCAATATTTACCGCGTCACGCGCCTGTAGCTTCATGGCGATCTCACCCGGCTGCGCCACCCCGCCGTTGGTAATGCAGGCATCAACGCTCTGCAAACGGCTGGCGCGCTCGCGCATCGGCCCGGCCGGCAGCCACCAGCCGTTGCCAAAACGCCTCACGCCGTCAATCACCACCAGCTCAACGTCGCGCTGCAACGCATAATGCTGCAGGCCGTCATCAGTAATCACCAGATCAAGATCGTGCTGCGCCAACAGCGCCTGTACCGCTTCCGTACGCTTGGGCGATACCGCCACCGGAGCCGCGGTGCGCTGATAGATCAACACCGGCTCATCCCCGGCCTGCCGGGTCGTCGTCTGTGCATTCAGCACCAGCGGATAAACCGCCGATTTGCCGCCATAGCCGCGGGAAACCACGCCAACCCGGTAACCACGCTGCTGCAGCTGTTCGACCAGCCAGATAACCGTTGGCGTTTTGCCATTGCCGCCGGCGGTCAGGTTACCCACCACCACCACCGGCACCGGCGCGCGCCAGCTTTTACGCCAGCCGAGCCTGTAGCTCAGCCGAATAAGCCCGCTCACCAGGCCATACAGCCAGGAGAGCGGTAGTAACAGCAGGTAGAGCAGCGAACTGCCGGACCAGATACGTTCGATCATTATTCACCAAACTGCATGCGATGCAGCTGCGCGTAAGCACCCTGCTTCGCGAGCAAATCAGCGTGCTCGCCACGCTCGACGATACGGCCGTCCTCAACCACCAAAATCTCATCCGCTTTTTCAATAGTGGACAGGCGGTGGGCGATAACCAGCGAGGTGCGGTTCTTCTGAAGTTCGTCCAGCGCCGCCTGAATCGCACGTTCGGATTCCGTATCCAGCGCCGAGGTAGCTTCATCCAGGATCAGTATCGGGCAATCGCGCAGCAGAGCACGGGCGATGGCGATACGCTGGCGCTGGCCGCCGGAAAGCATCACGCCGTTTTCACCGATCACCGTATCCAGACCCTGATCCATTTTCTCGATAAAGTCCATGGCGTAAGCCATTCGCGCCGCTTTCTCAATATCTTCACGGCTATAACGGTCTTCACGCGCATAGGCGATATTATTGGCGATAGTATCGTTAAACAGATGGACGTTCTGCGACACCAGAGCTACCTGATCGCGCAGCGACGCCAGCGTGTATTCACGCAAATCGTGCCCATCCATCAGGATCTCGCCTTGCTGAATGTCGTAGAAGCGGGTCAGCAGATTGGCAATCGTCGATTTACCCGAACCGGAGCGTCCGACCAAGGCGACCGTTTTGCCTTCCTCAATCGTCAGGCTGATATCACGCAGCGCCGGCGTATCTTTCCCCGGGTAGTAGAAGGTGACATTACGCAGCTCGACATCCCCTTTGGCGCGCTTGATTTCGCGCGTGCCGGTATCTTTTTCCTGTTCCATATCCAGAATGGAGAACAGCGTCTGGCAAGCCGCCATGCCGCGCTGGAACTGAGCATTGACGTTAGTCAGCGATTTCAGCGGACGCATCAGTGCAATCATGGAGGAGAACACCACGGTAATGGTACCCGCGGTCAGGGTCTCCATCACGCTGGGGAAGCTGGCGGCGAACAAGACGAAAGCCAGCGCCAGCGAGGCAATCAGCTGAATGATTGGATCGGAAATCGATGAGGCGGAAACCAGTTTCATTCCCTGCTGACGCATGCGATTACTGACCGTATTAAAACGTTCGGTCTCCACCTGCTGGCCGCCGAAAATCAGAACTTCCTTATGTCCTTTCAGCATCTGCTCGGCGCTGGTGGTCACCTGCCCCATCGTATTTTGCATGTTTTTACTGATATTACGGAAACGCTTGGAGACCATGCGGATAGCGATAGAAACAATCGGCGCCAGTACGATCAAGATAAGCGACAGCTGCCAGCTGTAGTAGAACATCATGATAAACAGGCCGATGATTGAAGCGCCTTCACGCACCACGGTCACCAGCGCACTGGAAGATGACGAGGCTACCTGTTCGGAATCGTAGGTAATACGCGACAGCAATGTACCGGTAGACTGCTGATCAAAGAAGGATACCGGCATACGCATCATATGGCCAAACAGCCGCCGGCGCATATGCATCACGACCATCCCAGATACCCAGGAAATACAATAACTTGAAATGAAGCTGGTTACGCCGCGCATCAACATCAGCCCGATCACGGCCAGCGGCATCCACACCAAAACGCTGCTGTCTGCTTTACCAAAGCCGTCATCCAGCAGAGGTTTGAGCAAGGATAACATCAGGGTGTCGCCCGCAGCGTTCAAAACCAGCGCAATAGCAGCGACAATCAATCCTGCTTTGAAAGGGGTGATCATCGGCCACAGGCGACGGAATGTCTGCCAGGTCGAGAGATCTTTATCATTCATCATGCAAATACCAGCATCGGAAGAAATAGCGGCCCATTTTACTCATTATCCCCCCTTTCTCCAAACCGCTGATGGTACCAACGGGGCATTAATTGCTCACGAAAGCCTTTAATTTGCCAATCATTGTCGAAAAACAGCACGCTCAACTGCCCGGAGCGTGAAGTGTCATGCCATGCAATGCGATAGGAACGGTAACGCCCGATGATTTTTTCCGCAGGCAGGCGCCACTGATTGTAGCGGGAAGCGGAGGCTAACGCCGCGGCCGGCGCCACCGCCCGCAGAAATGGCGGCGTAGATGAGGTCTTACTGCCATGGTGCGGCACCTGCAGCAAGGTGGACGGTAACTCGGCGCGCTGTTTCAGCAATGCCGACTCCCCTCGGGCTTCCAGATCGCCGGTTAACAGCAGGCTGAATCTTCCATCATCGACGCGAATCGTACAGGAATCATCATTGCCCACATGCTTCAGGCGCTGCGGAGGCCACAACACGCGAAAATTAAGCCCACGCCATCGCCACTGTTGCCCCTGCACACAGGCATAATGACCAGCGGCATGCAAAGGAGAATACACCGCCGCTTTCGGAAAGGCCCGTTGCAGCGCACTCAGTCCGCCCATATGGTCCTGATGACTGTGGCTGATAATAATTGCCTCCAGTTCAATACCGCGCCAATGCAAATAGGGCAGAATCTCCCGCTCGGCCATACTGCCGCTTGCCCAGCGATCGCCGGTATCATACATCACCGCTTTGCCGTCACGTTCGATCACCACCGCCAGGCCATGCCCCACATCCAGCATGTCGACGCGCCAGCGATAATCTGCCTGACGCTCACGCCACGTCAGGCAACAGAGCAATACGGCGATACAGCCGCCGGGGGAACTTACCCAACAGCGTAAACGCCAGCCGAGCACGCTTAACCACCCCAGCGCACTGAACGGCAGCAGCGCACTGCCTACGCGCAGCCATCCCTGCTCCAGCCATGGCAACGGCCAGATGGCCCATGTCAGCGACAGATCGGCCCAGCGCCAGAACCAACCCGCCGCGGCGCTCCCGGCCCCGGCGATAATAGCAAACAGAATCATGGGGACACTGAGCAACGATACAATCGGCACCGCCCAGAGGTTAGCCGGCAATGACGTCCAGGTCACGCCGTGGAACAACCCGAACTGCATCGGCATCAGTAACAATGTCATACCGAGTTGGATATGCAGCCAACGCAGCGGTGCCCAATACCAACCAGCATTGAAAGGTGATGGCAGCGCCGCCCATTCAAACCAGAAGATCAAGGCCGCTACCGCCAGTGCCGACAGCCAAAAGCTGTCGGACAATATTGCTAACGGATCGCTCAACAGAATCAGACAAACGCACCACAGCCAAATCTGCCATGGGGTACAGCAGATGCCCCGCAAACGCACCAGCGTCCAGAGCGTCAGCGCAAGCAGCGCACGCACCGCCGGCGGCTGAGCGCCAGCCAGCCATACGTATCCCAGCGCCGCCAGCACGCCGCCAACCAAAGGCAAGCGATAGCCAATCCAGCCGACCGGCAACGCGAGCTGCATCAGCCGCAGCAGGCACCACGCCAGCACGGCCGCCAGTGAAATATGCAGGCCAGAAATCGCCATTAAATGCGCGATGCCCGTTTTAAGAAACAGGTTCCGTTCCGTCTGGCTCAGCAGAGCGCGTTCGCCAAACGCCAGCGCCAGTAAAGTACTTTGATGAGATAATCCTTCCGTACGCTGCTGTGCCGCGCTGACAATACGCTGGCGCCAGCTGCACTGCGCATCAAGCAATGCGGCGGACTGTACATAACCACTCAATGGCTGACGACGCGCCATCGCCCAGCGTTGGCTGTCAAAGCCACCTTGATTCAAGCGGCTGTGTACCGGACGTAAACGCGCTTTAAGCTGCCAGCGTTGCCCGGCACACCACGGCGCATATTTCCAGTAAGCGCTAAATGACAACGCCGGGAACAGCCAACGGCCATTGACCTGCTCAATGCGAAACAGCACCTTTCCCGGTTCGTGGTCAGCCAGCGCGACGCTGACAACGCTGACCGTCAGATTAAGCGGCTTACCGCTTAACACAGAGATCTGGCGCGTAAGCTGCTGCGCACTGCCGCAGGCCAACATAAACCCGCACAGCAGCCAGGCGGCATACTGACAATACGCCGATGGCGTTTGTCGCCAGCAGTACACCATCACCAACGCCAGGCCCGCAATCAACAACGGTGCCGGCAACTGCGGCAAGAACAGCAGCGGCGCCATCCCCAGCACCAGAGCAATGGCGGCAATATCTACGGAAATTTTGATAATGCTCTCCCGGTAAACACATCATGATTGCAGGGAGAGTACGTTGATACTCCGCCGGTTATCGGCCAAAAAACGAGTAACGGAATACACAGCGCAGGCTTAATTTCTATTGAGCAAGCCTTACGTTAAGGATGCGCGACAATGCGCAAAATCAGGAGGTAACCACAGGAGAAGCTGGCGGTATATCGTCTGTCATCAGACTGCGTTAGAGGTAAAAAAAAACGGCGCCAACAGGCACCGTTTTATACTCTTTACAAGCAATAACGCTATGGGCAATTAGCCATAGATATTGGCGCGATCGCGCAACTCTTTACCCGGTTTAAAGTGAGGAACGTACTTGCCGTCCAACTCAACCTTATCGCCGGTTTTTGGGTTACGACCAACGCGCGGGGCACGGTAGTGAAGAGAAAAACTGCCGAATCCGCGGATCTCGATGCGCTCGCCATCAGCCAATGTCGCAGCCATATGTTCTAGCATCTCTTTCACTGCATCCTCAACGGCCTTCGCCGGGATATGAGATTGCTGGCCAGCAAGTCTTTCAATAAGTTCAGACTTGGTCATAGTTCCTCCAAGCTTTGCAGCTAAACTACCGTATCGGGGGCGGGAAACACCGCCCCCCCGTCATTACTCGCCTTTAGCCGCTTTGAAAGCTTCAGCCATTGCGTTAGAGAAGTTGCCTTCTTCCTGTTTGTTGTTAACAGTCGCGATAGCATCTTTCTCGTCAGCTTCGTCCTTAGCACGTACGGACAGGCTTACAACGCGGTTCTTACGGTCAACGCCGGTGAATTTAGCTTCAACGTCGTCGCCTACGTTCAGAACCAGAGTTGCATCTTCAACGCGGTCGCGAGAGGCTTCAGATGCACGCAGGTAACCTTCTACGCCGCCTGCTAATTCAACTGTAGCACCTTTAGCGTCAACTGCGGTGACTTTACCAGTAACAATAGCACCTTTCTTGTTCATAGACAGGTAGTTATTGAACGGGTCTTCAGCCAGCTGCTTAACGCCCAGGGAGATACGCTCGCGCTCTGCGTCAACCTGCAGAACAACCGCTGCGATTTCGTCGCCTTTCTTGTATTCACGTACTGCTTCTTCGCCTGCAACGTTCCAGGAGATGTCAGACAGGTGAACCAGGCCGTCGATGCCGCCGTCCAGGCCGATGAAGATACCGAAGTCAGTGATAGACTTGATTTTACCTTCAACACGGTCGCCCTTGTTGTGGGTTTCCGCGAACTGCTGCCATGGGTTGGATTTGCACTGCTTCAGGCCCAGGGAGATACGACGACGTTCTTCATCGATGTCCAGAACCATAACTTCCACAACGTCGCCCACATTAACAACTTTGGACGGATGGATGTTTTTGTTGGTCCAATCCATTTCAGAAACGTGTACCAGACCTTCAACGCCTTCTTCGATTTCTACGAAGCAGCCGTAATCAGTCAGGTTGGTGACACGACCAGTCAGCTTGGTGCCTTCTGGGTAACGTTTCGCGATAGCAACCCATGGATCTTCGCCCAGCTGTTTCAGGCCCAGGGAAACACGAGTACGCTCGCGGTCGAACTTCAGTACCTTAACGGTGATTTCATCACCCACGTTGACGATTTCGCTTGGGTGCTTAACGCGTTTCCAAGCCATGTCAGTGATGTGCAGCAGGCCGTCAACGCCGCCCAGATCAACGAATGCACCGTAGTCAGTGAGGTTCTTAACGATACCTTTAACTTCCATGCCTTCCTGCAGGTTTTCCAGCAGCTGATCGCGCTCTGCGCTGTTCTCGGATTCGATGACCGCACGGCGAGAAACAACAACGTTGTTGCGCTTCTGATCCAGCTTGATCACTTTGAATTCAAGCTCTTTGCCTTCCAGGTGCAGCGTATCGCGTACTGGACGCACGTCAACCAGGGAGCCTGGCAGGAACGCGCGGATGCCGTTCAGCTCAACAGTGAAACCACCTTTAACTTTGCCGTTGATAACACCGGTCACAGTTTCAGCGTCTTCGTAAGCTTTTTCCAGCGTGATCCAAGCTTCGTGACGTTTAGCTTTCTCACGGGACAGCAGGGTTTCACCGAAGCCGTCTTCTACTGCATCCAGAGCAACGTCAACTTCGTCACCAACCTGGATTTCCAGTTCGCCCTGGGCGTTTTTGAATTGCTCTGCCGGGATGGCGGACTCAGATTTCAGACCGGCGTCAACCAGTACTACGTCTTTGTCGATAGCAACAACAACGCCGCGCACGATGGAACCTGGGCGGGTTTCGATTGATTTCAGGGATTCTTCAAAAAGTTGAGCGAAAGATTCAGTCATGTTGATAATCTTCAGGGTTCTTTGATTTAACGTCCATTTAGCGTCCCGCCGAATGGGGTTGTTTAACATACCCCGCCATTGGCTCCATGCCGACAGGGTTATAAGGTTACAGGGGTAAAATTTTACCCGATATATCATGATACTGCTATGTCAATCAGATGACAAATTTGCAAATAACGCTACGTCGCCGCGCTTATTGCTGCGGCAACGCCAGTGTTTCCTGCGCATATGTCAGCGCCTGCCGGATAACGTCGTCAATCGACATGCTGGTCGAGTCCAGCACCAGAGCGTCGGAAGCCGGCACCAGCGGCGCTATCGGCCGATTACGGTCACGGTCATCCCGTTCCTTTATCTCGGCTAAAAGACGTTCAAAGTTAACATTAAAGCCCTTCGCCTGCAACTGAAGCATACGGCGATGCGCGCGCTCTTCAGAACTGGCGTCGAGGAAAATTTTAACCGGCGCATCGGGGAAAACCACCGTACCCATGTCGCGACCGTCGGCGATCAGGCCCGGCGCTTCGCGAAACGCGCGCTGCCGACGCAGCAGCGCCTCGCGCACCCGCGGGAATGCCGCCGCCTGAGAGGCCGTATTGCCAACGGTTTCGGTGCGGATTTCATTACTGACGTCCTCACCTTCCAAAATCACCTGCAGCTTGCCGTTCTCCGCGACAAACCGGACGTCAAGATGTGCGGCCAGCGGAACCAGCGCCTCCTCTGACGTGATATCAACCTGATGATGCAGCGCAGCCAGGGCCAGCACGCGATAAATCGCGCCGGAATCCAGCAGGCGCCAGCCAAGCGATTCGGCCAATGCCTGGCACAGCGTGCCCTTGCCTGCGCCGCTTGGTCCATCAACGGTAATCACCGGGGCTGTAGCCGTCATGTTGCGTTCTCCTTCGGGTAAAAAACCTCGCAGAGTCCGAGCCGCCGCCACTGCTGTAACACTGACCGGCGCCGGACCAACCTGCTACCCAGCCCAGTCGGGGCGGGTTCGGTGGCGTATTATACGCTGCAACGGCCTGAACTGTTACCCTGCATACGCCCGGTTGCCGAAAATAAGGCCACCAATGGGCAAAAAGTATAGAAGAAACGCCGGGCTTCGCCGCCGTAAAATACAAGAAAGGCCCCGAACGGGGCCTTGATAAGGATTATGCCGGCTGGCTGATGCTGGCCAGCCGCTCGAAATAGTCGGGGAAGGTTTTCGCGGTACATTTCGGATCGAGAATGGTCACCGGGGTATCCGACAGCGCCACCAGGGAAAAGCACATCGCCATGCGGTGATCGTTATACGTGCCGATCTCGGCGAACTGCAGTTTGGCCGGCGGCACGACGTGGATATAGTCTTCGCCTTCATCAACCGTCGCGCCGACTTTGCGCAGTTCGGTGGCCATCGCCGCCAGGCGATCGGTTTCCTTCACCCGCCAGTTATAGATATTGCGGAGAGTGGTCGGGCCGTCGGCAAACAGCGCGGCGGTCGCAATGGTCATCGCCGCATCCGGGATATGGTTCATGTCCATATCGATGCCTTTCAGCTCGCCGCGACGACACTCAATGTAATCGTCCGCCCAGGTGATATGCGCGCCCATTTTTTCCAGCACGTCGGCAAATTTGGTATCGCCCTGCACGCTGTTGCGGCCAATCCCGGTCACGCGCACCGTACCGCCCTTGATCGCCGCCGCCGCCAGGAAATAGGAAGCCGAAGAAGCATCGCCTTCCACCAGGTAGTCCCCCGGCGAGCGGTAGGTCTGGCCCCCGGCGATACGGAACACGCGGTAGTTGTCATGGCTGACGTCGACCCCGAAGGTTTTCATCAGGTGCAGCGTAATATCGATATACGGCTTGGAGACCAGATCGCCTTTAATATGGATATGGGTATCCTGCTGCGCCAGCGGCGCGGTCATCAGCAACGCGGTCAGAAACTGACTGGATACGCTACCGTCAACGGTGACATCGCCGCCACGGAAGCCGCCGCGCAGGCGCACCGGCGGATAATCGGTCTGCTCCAGATAATCAATCTGCGCGCCGCCCTGGCGCAGGGCATCCACCAGATGGCCGATCGGCCGCTCTTTCATCCGCGGTTCGCCCGTCAGCACCACGTCCCCGGCGGCCAAACACAGCGCGGCGGCCAGCGGACGCATGGCGGTGCCGGCATTACCGAGGAACAGCTCCAGCGGCTGTGCAGCCTGCAGCGGCCCGGCAACGCCGGTAACCGTGCATTCAGTGCGATCGGCAGAGAGCTGATAGCTGACCCCCAGCGCCTGCAGCGCGTTCAGCATATGCCGCACATCGTCGCTATCGAGCAGGTTGGTCAAACGGGTCGTACCCTGCGCCACTGCCGCCAGCAGCAGAGCCCGATTGGATACGCTCTTGGAGCCGGGTAAGTTGACGGTGCCATTGACCAGGGCAACCGGTTGTAACGTCAGGGAATCCACCATGTGAAAAAATACTCTCCAAATCTGATAAACGAAACGGCTCCGGTAATAATGCCGGAGCCGCTTGCATGCAACAACAGCCAATGTTCCCGTCATCGACGGGAAACGGCAATTAACCGTGGCGACGCTCGAAGTCTGCCATAAAATCGGTCAATGTCTGTACGCCGGCCAGCGGCATCGCATTGTAGATAGAGGCGCGCATGCCGCCTACCACGCGGTGCCCCTTCAGCGCCTGCAGGCCAAGGGCCTCGGCTTCGCTGAGGAACACGCTGTCCAGCGCGCCGTCGGCCAGTTGGAACGGCACGTTCATCCAGGAACGGTTGGACGGCGCCACCCGGCTGCGATAGAAGTCGGAATTATCAATCGCGGCGTACAGCAGCTCGGCCTTGGCCTGGTTGCGTTTTTGCATTTCGATCAGGCCGCCCTGCTCTTTCAGCCATTTAAACACCAGACCGGACAGATACCAGGCAAACGTCGGCGGAGTATTGAACATCGAGCCGTTCTCGGCCAGCACGGTGTAGTCCAGAATGGACGGCACTTCACACCGCGCTTTGCCCAGCAGGTCTTCACGCACGATAACCAGCGTCAAACCCGCCGGGCCGATGTTTTTTTGCGCGCCGGCATAGATAACGCCGAAGCGGCTGACGTCCAGCGGGCGGGAAAGAATGGTGGAGGAATAGTCGCCGATAACCACTTTGTCACCGAAGTCCGGCGTTTCATCGATGGCGATACCGTCGATGGTTTCATTCGGGCAGTAATGCACATAGGCCGCATCGTCGCTCAGTTGCCATTCGTTCATCGGCAAAATAGCAGACAGGCCGTCGACCTCGGTCTTCACATCAATAGCATTCGGCGTGCAATATTTCCGAGCTTCTTTGATAGCGCTCTGCGCCCAGTAGCCGCCGTCGATATAGTCGGCGCTGGCGTTGTCGCCCAGCAGGTTCAGCGGCAGCGCGGCAAACTGTGCACGGGCGCCGCCGTGGCAAAACAGTACCTTGTAGTTCGAGGGGATTTTCAGCAGATCGCGCAGATCCTGTTCGGATTGCTCGGCAACCGCAATAAACTCCTTACTGCGGTGACTGATTTCCATCACCGATGTTCCGAGGCCGTGCCAGTTACAGAGTTCCTGTTCCGCGCGACGCAAAACTTCCACCGGCAGCATTGCCGGGCCAGAACTAAAATTATAAACCTGAGTCATTTCCCCTCACCACATTCACTTATTTCGCCAAATTTGCCTGGCTGACTGAATACGCCCGACGCCGGATAAGTGTGACATCCAGCACATCGGTTTTATCACTCGCGCCCCCCGGCTGCAACGCTTATTCATCCACGAAAAGAAAACGCCCAGCGCCCTTCTCAGCGATGTCACCCTGTGAACCACTTTTTTTATACCAAAAATCAATGATGGCGGCTAATTCAGCGGTTTATCACAGATTTTTGTGCTGCATTTTCGCGTAAGGCTGGCTCATTTATTATCCGTCCTCCACGCTCGCCGGAGCGGCGAAAAAAGGGCCGGCGCGGCCCTTTTACATCATGACTGTCAATATTGGTTAAACATCTGCTGAATCTGCGCCGCATCCCGGGTTTGCGTCAGCGCCAGTTGCAACAAAATACGCGCTTTCTGCGGGTTCAGGGTGCCGGCAGCGACAAACCCGTATTTGGCGTCGTCAATTTCCGCATCCTCCGTGGTGGCGCCGGTCGGCACGCGGGAGGAGCGAACGACGGCCACGCCCTGATGCGCCGCGGTCGCCAGCGTATCAAACAGCGTTTTATAAAGGTTACCGTTGCCGACACCGGCGCTGACGATGCCCTGATAGCCGTCATCAATCAGCGCCTTGGCCGGCGCATCCGACGCGTTGGCATAGCTGTAGACAATACCCACTTTCGGCAGGCTATCCAGTTTACTGACATCAAACGGCGTAGCGCGGGTATGTTTACGCTGCGGCGTACGTTGGTAGTCTATCTTACCGTTATGAATGAACCCCAACGGGCCGTAGTTTGGCGACTGGAAGGTCTGTACCGCCGTGGTGCTGGTTTTGGTGACGTCGCGCGCATCCAGCACGCTGTCATTCATCGCCACCAGCACCCCGCGTCCGGCCGACTGCTTGTCCGCCGCGGTCACCACCGCATTGTAAAGGTTGAACGGCCCGTCGGCGCTCATCGCCGTCGCCGGACGCATGGCACCGACCATCACCACCGGTTTGTCGCACTTCACCGTCAGATCGAGAAAATAGGCGGTTTCTTCCAGCGTGTCGGTGCCGTGGGTAATCACAAAACCATCGGTTTTAGCGCAGTCGGCATTGATTTTCTTCGCCAGCTTCAGCCAAACCTCATCGTTCATATCCTGCGAACCGATATTAACGATCTGTTCCCCCTGAACGTTTGCCACTTCTTTCAGCTGCGGCACGGCATTGACCAGCGCCTCTACGCCCAGTTGGCCCGCCTGATAATTGGATTTGGTTGCCGATTCACCGCCGCCGGCAATGGTGCCGCCGGTCGCCAGAATAGTGACCGTCGGCAGCGCCAACGCCGAACCGCTGATTCCAGCCAGCAAAAGCGCCAAGAGACTACGTTTGAACATTTTCATTACATCCCCCGAATTAATTAACCCGCTGAATTATCGCCTTTATCATAATAAAAACCGTGATAGATACGGCGCTTTATAAGACATGTTCCTGATCCAGCGGCAAGTTTAGTTGACCAGAATGACATGATGGATAGGCGGGCGTACGGCGTGGGGAAAGACAGGAAGGAGATGCGGCTTGGCGGCTAGATAAACGAAAAAAACCGCCAAACGCAGACGCGTTCGGCGGTTGCTGACAGGCGATTAATGCTGCGGCAAGGCGTAGGCAATGATGTAATCGCCCACGTCCGGCGAATGGCTGCTGCCCCCGGCGGAAATCACCACATACTGCTTACCGGTTTTCGGTGACTGGTAAATCAGCGGCGCGGCGACGGCGCCGACCGGCAGACGCGCTTTCCACAGTTCCTTACCGGTTGCCGAATCCAGTGCGCGCAGATAGTAATCCTGCGTGCCGGCAAAGAACACCAGTCCGGAGGCGGTGGCAGTCGGGCCGCCCAGGGTTGGCATCCCCAGCGGGATCGGCATATGGGTTTTCATGCCCAGCGGCCCGGTATCCTGTACCGAGCCCATCGGTACCTGCCATACCAGCTTTTTGCTGTGCAAATCGATGGCGGTCATGGTGCCGAACGGCGGCGTATTACACGGCACGCCCAGCGCCGACTGCAGGATATCGATACGTACGCCGCCGTAAGGCCCGGCGATCTGCGGACGCACCGTCCCCATAAAACCGGGGACTTCGTCGGTGGAGATTTTATATTTCGCAACGTCCTCTTTTCTGACCAGCGACATACGCAATGGCATACGCATATCGTTGACAAACATCAGCCCGCTACGCTCATCAATTGAGATACCTCCCCAGTTCATTCCGCCGAGCAGACTTGGCCACTCGATATACGGCTTCTCCGACGGCGGCGTGTACATGCCATGATAAGCCGACTCTTTAAAGCTGACGCGGCACAACAACTGGTCAAAGGACGAGACGCCCCACATCGATTTTTCCGTCAGCGGCTCGACGCCGATTTGCGGCATGCCGACCGAGAAAGGCTGCGTGGCAGACAGTCGTTCTCCTTCCGCCACACCTTCCTGCGACACGGCCCGCTCTTCCACCTGCGTAACCGGTTTGCCGGTACGGCGATCCAGCACAAAGATCTGGCCGGTTTTGGTGGTCTGAATCAGCGCGGGAATAGTTTCCCCCTGCTCATTCTTCACATCAAACAGCACCGGCTGCGACGGTAAATCGTAGTCCCAGACATCATGATGAACGGTCTGG
Source organism: Serratia sp. JUb9 (assembly GCF_014298095.1). NCBI lineage: Bacteria > Pseudomonadati > Pseudomonadota > Gammaproteobacteria > Enterobacterales > Yersiniaceae > Serratia > Serratia sp. JUb9. The sequence continues at coordinate 3,277,227 of NZ_CP060416.1, forward strand.
TAAACCCATTTGGTCTGACCGGTACTGGCATCGACCGCCACGATGGCCGAACCGTATTTCTCTTTCGCTTCGTTACGATCGCCGCCCCAGTAATCCGGCGGACCGTTGCCGGTCGGCAGATAGACCAGGTTCAGCGCTTTATCGAAACTTGGGATCGTCCAAACGTTCGGCGTTTCCAGCGTATAGGCGCGCCCTTTTACCGGATCGGTGACATTTTCCGGCTGGCCGACGTCCCAAGCCCAGGCCACGTCGCCGGTACGCACGTCAAACGCGCGCACCACGCCGGAAGGCTCGCCGTGCACAATATCACGCACCCAGCCGCCGATAATGGCGATATGCCCCATCACCACCGGCGCCGCCGTCGGGTGATAGCGTTTGCTGTTTTCGGTATCGCCCATGCCTTGCTTCAGGTCGACGCTGCCGTTATCGCCAAATCCCGGGCACAGTTCGCCGGTACGGGCATTCAGCGCCATAAAACGTGCGTCAACGGTGGAAACCAGGATACGCTGCGGACACTGCTGCAACGCTGACGTGCTCTTTTCGCTCGCGCTCAGGCTGTCGTCTTTATTAGCGTCGTAATAGCCGACGCCGCGGCAGGTGACATGCTCCGCCGTTTTTGCCTGCGGGTCGAATTTCCACAGCGCTTTACCGCTGTCCGCGTCCAGCGCGGTGATCAGGTTTTCCGGCGTACAGGAATAAAGCACATTGCCCACCTGCAGCGGTGTATTTTCATCCACGCCGATGCCGCTGCCGGTGGTACGACGACCGGTGTGGTAAACCCAGGCAACGTCGAGATCTTTAACGTTTTCCGGCGTGATTTGCGTATACGGCGCAAAACGCGTGCCGGACGCACTACGCCCGAAGAATTCCCAATCATCCTCACCCGTTGCCGGCTTGGCCTGCGCGTCAGGCTTGCTCAGCGTCACGTCGTTGCGGATAACATTATGCGGATAAAACGCCGCCACCAACGTCGCCAGCAGCACCACAAAAATGCCCAGGCCACCCCAGTTAGCCAGACGGCGTCGGCCGTTGCCGGTTTGCGGCAGCGTCGGGATGAGCCATAGGCTCAGCATCAATAACAGCGCCGGTACCACCAGCCGCGGCACCAGGCCCCAATAGCTGAACTGTACTTCATACAGCGCCCAACAGAGCGTCAGGAAGAAGGTGATGAGGGAGAGCCAGAAGGTATGTTTACTGCGGACGAGAAAACAAACGGCGATAATCAGATAGGCCAGGCCGCCAAGCAGGTAATACGCACTACCGCCTAACGAAACCAGTTTTCCTCCCCAGATAACAAAAAACAGACCGATACAAAAACTGAGTATGACAAAAAGCAGGCGATAAGCGGTAAAGAACCAGCGCTTACCGGTGCTCTGCTGTGGAGCGTGCATTTTTCTTTCCTTTTACCAACATCGAGTAACCGTCAATTTCGCTCACAATGTTATGAGAAAATTAACATTCACGGCGCACACCGTGAGATATTTGTAATACAATTATACATAGTTGTTATTTTTGTGTACATTTATTTGTATTACAAATAAAACATAACAAACCAGACAGTTAGCGTATCCCCCTATCATTTAGCACTCTCAACCACGTTGCGCGCACGATGACACGCCAGGAAAAACCGCTCCGCCAGGCAAGTCCACACTCCCCCTGCGGCGCTGACGAAAAAAATGCCCGGCCAGTGGTTATAAATTCAATAACATAGAAATATTGCCGCGACTGAGCCTACCCTTTGCTGCCCGACGTATGAGAAGATAACGCCTTATGATCCAAGGCGCCGGCGTGTGCGCCGCCTTGCCTCCACCTCGCACGCTGCTGCACGGATGCGAGTCTCGGAAAACACTGACACCTGGCACCTCTCTGCTTGTTCATTACCGGCAAAACAGAGAAATGGTTAAGATCACCTGCTATCTCCAAACATTTAAGTGAAGACAATGACGCAAACTTTTATCCCCGGTAAAGACGCCGCGCTGGAAGATTCCATCAGCCGTTTCCAACAGAAACTGAGCGATCTGGGTTTCAATATTGAAGAAGCCTCCTGGCTCAACCCGGTACCGCACGTCTGGTCAGTGCACATCCGCGACCGCGACTGCCCGCTGTGCTTCACCAACGGCAAGGGCGCCAGCAAAAAAGCGGCGCTGGCGTCGGCGCTGGGCGAATACTTCGAACGTCTGTCGACCAACTATTTCTTTGCCGACTTCTACCTGGGCAAACAGATCGCCAACGGCGATTTCGTCCACTATCCGAACGAAAAATGGTTCCCGATCCCGGCGGACGACTCGCTGCCGGCGGGTATCCTCGATCCGCGCCTGCACGCCTTCTACGATCCGGAACAGGAACTGAGCGCCGGCGATCTGATCGATCTGCAGTCCGGCAACGGTGAACGCGGCATCTGCGCCCTGCCGTTTACCCGTCAGTCCGATCAGGAAACGGTTTATATTCCGATGAACATTATCGGCAACCTGTACGTGTCCAACGGCATGTCCGCCGGCAACACCGCAAACGAAGCGCGCGTACAGGGACTGTCTGAAGTGTTTGAGCGCTATGTGAAGAACCGCATCATCGCCGAATCCATCAGCCTGCCGGAAATTCCGGCCGAGGTGCTGAACCGCTACCCTGGCGTGGTTGAGGCCATCGCCAAGCTGGAAGAGGAAGGCTTCCCGATCCTTTCCTATGATGCTTCGCTGGGCGGCAAGTACCCGGTAATCTGCGTAGTGCTGTTCAACCCGGCCAACGGCACCTGTTTCGCCTCCTTCGGCGCCCACCCGGACTTCGGCGTCGCGCTGGAGCGTACGGTGACCGAACTGCTGCAGGGCCGCAGCCTGAAAGATCTGGACGTGTTCACCGCGCCAACCTTTGATGATGAAGAAGTGGCGGAACATGCCAACCTGGAAACCCACTTTATCGATTCCAGCGGCCTGATCTCCTGGGATATGTTCAAACAGGACGCCGACTACCCGTTCGCCGACTGGAGCTTCAGCGGCAGCACGCAGGAAGAGTTCGCCACGCTGATGGCCATCTTCCAGCAGGAAGACGCCGAAGTGTACATCGCCGATTACGAGCACCTTGGCGTTTACGCCTGCCGTATCATCGTGCCGGGCATGTCTGATATCTACCCGGCGGAAGATCTGCTGCTGGCCAACAACAGCATGGGCGCTCATCTGCGCGACACCCTGATGGCGCTGCCTGACAGCGACTGGCAGCCGGAAGAATATCTGGCGCTGCTGCAGCAGTTGGATGACGAAGGGCTGGACGATTTCACCCGCGTACGTGAACTGCTGGGCATTGCCTCCGGCAAAGACAACGCCTGGTACAGCCTGCGCGTCGGCGAACTGAAGTCCATGCTGGCACTGGCCGGCGGCGATATGGAGCAAGCGCTGATCTGGGCGGAATGGACGCAGGAGTTCAACGCCTCGGTATTTACGCCGCAGCGCAGCAACTATTATCGCTGCCTGCAAACGCTGCTGCTGCTCGCGCAGGAGCCGGAGCGCGACCCGGCTCAGTACCACAGCGCGTTCGTCAAAATGTACGGCCAGGACGCCGTGGATGCCGCCTCCGCCGCCATGAGCGGTGAAGAGCGCTTCAACGGGCTGTTCGCCATCGACAGCGATCTGCAGGCGCTGCCGGCGCATCAGGCGCTGCTGGCGGCCTATGAGAAGCTGCAGCAGGCCAAGCGTCGCCACTGGGCAAACGCCTAACGCCTAAGCCGGGTGGCATCATCGCTGCCGCCCGGCTATTTTCCCCTCTCACCCTCGATTTTTAACCTGAACAACGCCATGCATTTTTTTGCGTAAACCGCCATAAAACATCACGACGATGGATTTGTTACGTGAAGGTGAAATAATAATTAACACCCATTTCTTAAATATGCATTTAGTCCCTATTTAATGAAATTATTTAACCGGCAGATAACCAGCCAAAGACGCTAATTAAAAAATAACTGCAAAACTTAAAAAATATTTTTTATAAAAAATTCAATAAATTAACCACAAAAACCACGTAAATAATACGCCTTTACGCCGTTTTACTTCGGCGCCTCATGATCCAAATCAACTTTTACCCCATACCGCTTTGCTAGTATCTCATTGCGTTGTTATAACCCTTTTGAGCGAGAACTGGCGTGAAAGCTGACAACCCTTTTGATTTGCTGTTACCTGCCGCGATGGCGAAAGTCGCCGAAGACGCCGGCATCTATAAAGCGACCAAACATCCGCTAAAAACGTTTTATTTAGCGATCACCGCCGGCGTTTTCATCTCTATCGCATTCGTGTTCTACATCACCGCCACCACAGGCACCGCCGAAGTCCCGTTCGGCCTGGCTAAATTGGTCGGCGGCATCTGTTTCTCACTGGGGTTGATGCTGGTTGTCGTCTGCGGCGCGGATCTGTTCACGTCCACCGTGCTTATCGTTATCGCCAAGGCCAGCGGCCGCATCACCTGGCGTCAATTGGCGGCCAATTGGCTTAACGTCTATATTGGTAACCTGATCGGCGCACTGTTCTTCGTCGCCCTGATCTGGTTCTCCGGCGAATATATGACGGCCAACGGCCTGTGGGGGCTGAACGTGTTGCAAACCGCCGACCACAAGCTGCACCACACATTTATCGAGGCCGTCTGCCTCGGCATTCTGGCTAACCTGATGGTCTGCCTGGCGGTATGGATGAGCTACTCCGGCCGTAGCCTGATGGACAAAATGTTCGCCATGGTTCTGCCGGTCGCCATGTTCGTCGCCAGCGGTTTTGAACACAGCATCGCCAATATGTTTATGATCCCTATGGGTATTGTGGTTAAACACTTCGCCACGCCGGAATTCTGGCAAGCCGTAGGGACTGCACCCGAGCATTTTGCTCATCTGACCGTAAGCAACTTTATCTTCGACAACCTGATTCCCGTCACCCTCGGCAACATCATCGGCGGCGGTCTGCTGGTTGGTTTGACTTACTGGGTAATTTATCTGCGTGGCGACAAGCAGCCTTAAACCGCATCGCCACGTCGGATCCGAACTCCACAATTAGAAGGTAGGTGTAACATGACCGAACTTAACGAGAAATTAGCCCAAGCCTGGGAAGGTTTCAGCAACGGTGACTGGCAGAACGAAGTCAACGTCCGTGACTTCATCCAGAAAAACTACACGCCGTATGAAGGCGATGAGTCCTTCCTGGCCGGCGCTACGCAGGCGACCACCACGCTGTGGGACAAGGTCATGGAAGGGATCAAACTGGAAAACCGCACCCACGCGCCGGTTGATTTCGACACCGACGTCGCCTCCACGATTACCTCTCATGACGCCGGCTACATCAGCAAAGAGTTGGAAACCATCGTCGGCCTGCAGACCGAAGCACCACTGAAACGCGCGCTGATCCCGTTCGGCGGCATCAAAATGGTTGAAGGCTCCTGTAAGGTTTACGGCCGCGAGCTGGATCCACAGCTGAAAAAGGTCTTTACCGAATACCGTAAAACCCACAACCAGGGCGTGTTCGACGTCTACACCAAAGATATCCTGAAGTGCCGTAAATCCGGCGTGCTGACCGGTCTGCCGGACGCCTACGGCCGCGGTCGCATTATCGGCGACTACCGCCGCGTGGCGCTGTACGGCATCGACTTCCTGATGGCGGACAAATTAAACCAGTTCAACTCCCTGCAGGATAAACTGGAAAACGGCGAAGACCTGGAAATGACCATCCAGCTGCGCGAAGAGATCTCTGAGCAGCACCGCGCGCTGGGCCAGATTAAAGAGATGGCCGCCAAATACGGTTACGACATCTCCGCACCGGCGAAAAACGCCCAGGAAGCGGTGCAGTGGACCTACTTCGGCTATCTGGCCGCGGTGAAATCGCAAAACGGCGCCGCCATGTCCTTCGGCCGCGTATCCACCTTCCTGGATGTGTACATTGAACGCGACATCAAGGCCGGCCAACTGACTGAAGAGCAGGCGCAGGAGCTGATCGACCACCTGGTGATGAAGCTGCGCATGGTGCGTTTCCTGCGTACCCCTGAGTATGATGAGCTGTTCTCCGGCGACCCAATCTGGGCTACCGAATCTCTGGCCGGTATGGGCGTCGATGGCCGTACGCTGGTGACCAAAAACAGCTTCCGTTTCCTGAACACCCTGTACACCATGGGGCCGTCTCCGGAACCGAACATGACCATTCTGTGGTCGGAAAAACTGCCGCTCAACTTCAAGAAATTCGCGGCGAAAGTGTCTATCGACACCTCTTCCGTACAGTATGAAAACGACGATCTGATGCGTCCTGACTTCAACAGCGATGACTATGCCATTGCCTGCTGCGTCAGCCCGATGGTGGTCGGTAAGCAAATGCAGTTCTTCGGCGCACGCGCCAACCTGGCGAAAACCATGCTGTACGCCATCAACGGCGGCGTTGACGAAAAACTGAAAATGCAGGTCGGCCCGAAAGAAGCGCCGATGATGGACGAAGTGCTGGACTATGACAAAGTCATGGATCGCATGGATCACTTTATGGACTGGCTGGCGAAACAGTATGTCACTGCGCTGAACATCATTCACTACATGCATGACAAGTACAGCTATGAAGCGGCGCTGATGGCCCTGCACGACCGTGATGTGTATCGCACCATGGCCTGCGGCATCGCCGGTCTGTCCGTCGCTGCCGACTCCCTGTCCGCCATCAAGTACGCGAAAGTCTCCACCATCCGCGACGAAGACGGCCTGGCGGTAGACTTCAAGATTGAAGGGGAATATCCGCAGTTCGGCAACAACGATCCGCGCGTTGATGACATTGCCTGCGATCTGGTGGAACGTTTCATGAAGAAAATTCAGAAACTGCGCACCTACCGCAATGCGGTGCCAACCCAGTCCGTGCTGACCATCACCTCCAACGTGGTGTACGGCAAGAAAACCGGTAATACGCCAGACGGTCGTCGCGCCGGTGCACCATTCGGTCCGGGCGCCAACCCAATGCACGGCCGCGATCAGAAAGGCGCCGTTGCCTCTCTGACCTCGGTGGCGAAACTGCCGTTCGCCTATGCGAAAGACGGTATTTCCTATACCTTCTCCATCGTGCCGAACGCACTGGGTAAAGATGACGACGTGCGTAAAACCAACCTGGCGGGCCTGATGGACGGCTATTTCCACCATGAAGCCGCTATCGAGGGCGGTCAGCACCTGAACGTGAACGTGATGAACCGCGAAATGCTGCTGGACGCGATGGATAATCCTGAGAAATATCCTCAGCTGACCATCCGCGTATCCGGTTATGCGGTGCGTTTCAACTCGCTGACCAAAGAGCAGCAGCAGGACGTTATCACCCGTACCTTCACGCAAACCATGTAATTCCTTGCCAATGCCGGGCTGCAAGGCCCGGCCGGCACAGGCAACCGGGGCCGGGATAACCGGCCCTTTTAACATGCAATACTCCTGACTCCCGCGAGTCTGTTTTGCCAGGTATCTATACTCAGTGGACATCCGGCAAAACAGTGATCCGGCAAACGGCCGGTCAACAGGCATCTCTCCCCTCCGGCAGTCGGATTTCCCGCTGCTGCATCGCTGATACCTGACCGACGACCGTAAGCCTATTTTTAGACTGCGCCTGACAGTCAATATTGGAGAAACCCGCAATGTCAGTAACTGGCCGTATCCACTCTTTCGAATCCTGCGGCACCGTTGACGGCCCAGGCATTCGCTTTATCGTCTTTTTCCAGGGCTGCCTGATGCGCTGCCTGTACTGCCATAACCGCGATACCTGGGATACCCACGGCGGCAAAGAAGTGACCGTGGAAGAGCTGATGAGAGATGCCGTCGCCTACCGCCACTTTATGAATGCTTCCGGCGGCGGTGTAACGGCCTCCGGCGGCGAGGCGATTCTGCAGGCTGAATTCGTCCGCGACTGGTTCCGCGCCTGTCATCAGGAAGGCATCAACACCTGTCTGGATACCAACGGCTTCGTGCGCCGTTACGATCCGGTAATCGACGAGCTGCTGGACGTAACCGATCTGGTGATGCTCGATCTGAAACAGATGAATGACGATATTCACCAGAACCTGGTGGGTGTTTCCAACCACCGCACGCTGGAATTCGCCCGCTATCTGGCGAAGCGCAACCAGCGCACCTGGATCCGCTATGTGGTAGTGCCGGGCTGGTCAGATGACGATAAGTCCGCCCACCTGCTGGGCGAATTCACCAAGGATATGACGAATATCGAAAAGATCGAGCTGCTGCCCTATCACGAACTAGGCAAGCATAAATGGATCGCCATGGGCGAAGAGTACAAGCTGGACGGCGTGCATCCGCCTAAGGCCGAGACCATGGATCGGGTCAAAGGCATTCTGGAAGGCTACGGCCACAAAGTGATCTATTAATTACGCAGTACAGCATAAAAAACCCGGCGCATCTGGCCGGGTTTTCGCTATCAGGCCGCAGCAAACGGCGTGTGGTGATGGTCCGGTTTCTGTTTCTTCAACAGCATCACCAGATAGACCAGCGCCACCGCGGCGATCATCACAAACAGCAGCTGATCGGAGTAATTCTGCATCAGCATCGCCGTCATCGACGGGCCAAGCAGGCTGCCGATGGTATAGCTCATTAACAGTGCCTGATTCATCGCCACCAGTTCATGAGACTGCACTTTTTCGCATGCCCAGGACATCGCTACCGGATACAGCGTAAAGCCGGCGCAGCCCAGAATAAACAGCGAAGGCGCCATCGCGTAGCCTCCGAGCATCGCCATACTGGCGATAATCACCACAAATACCTGAACGCGTAACACCAGCAGGCGTCCATAGCGATCGGCCATTTTACCGACCGGCCACTGGCCGATAATGCCGGAACTAACCAGCAGCGCCATCCAGTAGCCAACATCCGCATCGCTGAAGCCCTGATGAGACAGGTAAAGTGGCATCAGGCCATACAGCGAGCCAAGTACAATACCGGAAATCACGCAGCCGTTAATTCCCAGGCGCGCGCTGCGGCGTTTCAGCATCGGCAATACCGCCGCCTGCTGCGGTTCGTCATCGGCGCTATTTACCCGGGCAAACAGCATCGGCAGCATGGCACTAATCACGATCGCCGTCACCCATGGCAACACGTTCCACAGCTCGGAAGAGACCATGCCAAGCAGCAACTGGCCCACCACCGTACCGAGATAATACACCGTCATATAGGCCGCCAGCAGCTGACCACGGTTGGTCTGAGTGCCGCTGCGCAGCAGCGCACTCTCAACGATCACCCAAATCCAGGCGCAGCCGATGCCGGCAAAGAAGCGCCATCCCAGCCAGCTCCAGAAGTCGAGCGACAGCGTCATGCCCGCCGTCGCGACGGCAAACAGCAGACAGGAAAGATGGTAGCTGCGGGTAAAGCCAATGCGCTTAATCAGCTTACCGGCCAGCATGGTACCGACCAGGTTGCCGGTAAAATAAGAAGAACCGATCATCCCCACTTGCCAGGTTGACAATTGAGCATGGGTTAACCAAAGAGGGACTAACGTATTCAGTACGGCAATAGAAACCGTGAGCAACAACAAGCCGCAGAGCAAGAGGAGCACTGGGCGGGAGTATGCGTACATAGTGAACTTGAGACCGAGCAAGCTAATGAGAGTGCGCGCATCATGCCACTGGCGATAAAAAAGTCAATCAGCAGTTAGCGTTCGACCGCACGATTTGTTTTCAGCTACGGCCTGTTGCCTGAAATCAGCGGCAAGAAGTGGTGAAACACGGTTAACCAAGCGGGTTACTCTTAGATGTAAATACGTTTCGCCACTCCCTGATGCCGAGCGACACAGTGACGGCTTACGCCGCCACGTGGCGTGCTTATCGCTATCGCATGCGCCATAGATTAGATCAATGCAGAAGAAATAAAGTCAGTCAATCAACTGCATGTCTTTTAACGCATTCAATACCTGTACCGAGACGACAGAGCAACGATGCCGATCCGCATACGTGAGCCAGGCGATCTCTTCAATCTCGGCGTTAGCCTTAAGCTCGCCGTTAAAGTCAGCGGTAAAACAGCGTATATTCACCACTATGCCTTCCGCCTTACCGTCGGCCTGCCCTTTGAACTCCCCGAGCAAAACGATACTGTCATTAATTAAATCGACGGAGAGCTCTTCATTAATTTCTCTGACCAGCGCCGCCTGGTCACTTTCTCCGGCTTCCCGCTTACCGCCGGGAATATAAAAAGCAGCTTTGTTATATGAACGCGCCATCAGAATTTTTTTATTCTGGATATAAACCCAACCCAGTTTATCAATATTCTTGGCTGCAACATTGTTATTCATTTTCAGACCTCTCAATCCAGATCAGATACATGTTCAAACGACGCCGGTGGCTCAGGGCAGAGAACGCAGACGGCACCAGGCACGATACGCATCACGATGGTAACGTCAACAGAGGCAAAAGCGGCAGAAATACCGTACATGGTGGAGACGAACGCATTATGGTCCGTTTATTCGCTGACAAGGGTTCATGCCCGAAGACATGAACCCTTGTTAAATAGACCGGTCAAGCAAAACTTCAGCGCCGAACATTACCCTCAGCGCTTTCAATTCCGCTATCAGCCGATAAATTCCAGACCGCCCATATACGGACGCAGCACTTCCGGCACCTGAATACGGCCGTCTGCCTGCTGATAGTTTTCCAGTACGGCAACCAGCGTACGGCCAACCGCCAGGCCTGAACCGTTCAGCGTGTGCACCAGACGTGGTTTTTTCTCGGTCTTGCTGCGGCTACGCGCCTGCATACGCCGTGCCTGGAAATCCCACATGTTGGAACATGAGGAGATTTCGCGGTAGGTGTCCTGTGCCGGCAGCCACACTTCCAGATCGTAGGTCTTACAGGCGCCGAAGCCCATATCACCGGTGCACAGCAGCACTTTACGGTATGGCAGGTTCAGCAGCTGCAGCACTTTCTCCGCATGGCCGGTCAGTTCTTCCAGCGCATTCATGGAGTCTTCCGGACGTACGACCTGCACCATCTCAACCTTGTCGAACTGGTGCATACGGATCAGGCCACGCGTATCACGGCCGTAAGAACCCGCTTCGGCGCGGAAACACGGCGTATGTGCGGTCATTTTCAGCGGCAGCGCTTCCTCTTCCAGAATCTCATCGCGAACCAGGTTGGTCAGCGGCACTTCCGCCGTTGGGATCAGCGCATAGTTGCTGCTGTCGGACTCTTCTTCCAGCGGTTTGGTGTGGAACAGATCGTCACCGAATTTTGGCAGCTGGCCGGTACCGTACAGCGTTGCGTGGTTAACCAGGTAAGGGACGTAGGTCTCCAGGTAACCGTGCTGCTCGGTATGCAGATCCAGCATAAACTGCGCCAGGGCGCGGTGCATGCGGGCAATCTGCCCTTTCATCACCACAAAGCGGGAGCCGGTCAGTTTTACCGCGGAGGCAAAGTCCAGCCCGCCGGCCATTTCACCCAGGTCAACGTGGTCGCGCACCGGGAAATCATAAGCGCGTGGTTCACCCCAGCGGCTGATTTCCTGGTTTTCACTGTCGTCTTTGCCATTAGGCACAGAGTCGTCCGGCAGGTTCGGCAGCGTCAGCGCGTAATCGCGAATGTCGTTCTGCAGCTTGTCCAGCTCCGCCTTGGCGGCGTCCAGCTTGTCACCCAACTCGCTTACTTCGCGACGCAGCGGCTCGATATCTTCCCCACGCGCTTTCGCTGCGCCGATGGATTTCGATCGGGAGTTACGTTCTGCCTGCAGCGCTTCTGTTTCTACCTGCAAAACCTTGCGGCGCTCTTCCTGAGAACGCAGCAAATCCAGATCGAGTTTAAAACCACGGCGAGCCAGTTTTTCGGCGACTGCGTCTAGCTCATTACGCAGCAGATTGGGATCGAGCATGCTAATCCTGTGCTTGTTGTTATTGAAAGAAAATTTGTTGTCTTATACGGCGGATTGAGTGCCGTATAAAAGGAAAGTGATACCCGCTAACCTTACCGCAACGGCAACGCTAGCGGTAGCGTTTTGTCGGGCTATTTTGATCCTGCTCCGCAAGCCACGCCAACTTTTCACCAATTTTACCTTCCAGCCCGCGACGGGTCGGCTGGTAGTAGCGCGTATTGGCCATTTGCGGCGGGAAGTAGTCCTCGCCGGCGGCGTAGGCGTTGGGCTCATCGTGTGCGTAACGGTACTCCGCGCCCAACCCCATCTCTTTCATCAGTTTGGTCGGTGCGTTGCGTAAATGTTCCGGCACATCATAATCTGCCATCTCTTTCGCATCGCGCATCGCGGCTTTAAAGGCGGTGTACACCGCATTGCTTTTCGGCGCGCAGGCCAGGTAGACAATCGCCTGGGCGATGGCGCGCTCGCCTTCCGCCGGCCCGACGCGGGTAAAACAGTCCCAGGCGGCAATCGCCACCTGCATGCCGCGCGGATCGGCATTGCCGACGTCTTCCGAGGCGATCGCCAGCAAACGGCGCGCCACATACAGCGGATCGCCGCCGGCGGTAATAATACGAGCATACCAGTAAAGCGCCGCATCCGGCGCCGAACCGCGCACCGACTTATGCAGTGCGGAGATCAGGTCATAAAAACGGTCGCCCTTATTATCAAAGCGCGCGCTGCGTTCACCGGAAACCTCTTTCAGCAGCTCAGGGGTGAGTACCCGCACGCCCTTGGCATTGAGTTCCGCCATATCAGCCATCATTTCCAGGCTGTTCAGCGCCCGCCGGGCATCCCCGCTGACCAATTCAGACAGCATATGTCGCGTATCGTCCGGCAGCTCGATATTCTGGCCACCAAAGCCACGCTCTTTATCGTTCATTGCCTGATCCAGCACCTGGCCGATATCGTCAACGGTCAGCGCCTTGAGCAGATACACGCGCGCACGCGACAGCAGCGCCGAGTTCAGTTCAAACGAAGGGTTTTCGGTGGTTGCGCCGATAAAGGTGATGGTACCGTCTTCAATATGCGGCAGAAACGCATCCTGCTGACTCTTGTTGAAGCGGTGCACCTCATCGACAAACAAAATGGTGCGACGGCCGGCATCACGGTTTTGCCGCGCGCGCTCAATTGCCTCGCGGATCTCTTTAATGCCGGACGTCACGGCGGAAATACGCTCGACATCGGCCTGCCCGTAGCGGCCGATCAACTCTGCCAGCGTCGTTTTTCCCGTTCCCGGCGGCCCCCACAAAATCATCGAGTGCAGCTGCCCCGCTTCGATGGCGCGTGGCAGCGGCTTACCCGGCGCCAGCAGATGCTGCTGGCCGATATACTGCGCCAGCGTGGTTGGCCGCATGCGTGCGGCCAGAGGCTGGAATTCATTTTGGGAAAAATCGAGCGACAAATTATTACTCACGCATACCTCACTGCCGCTGGTCGTCCAGCGTCACCCCCTTCGGCGGGGTAAATTTAAACTTGCCGGCGTCAACCGCGGTATTTTGCTGGCTTTTCAGCGTATAGGCGCTGCGCTGGCCATCCTGCTCCACGGCGGCGAAGCTGTTGATGGTGCCGCTGTTGGTCACGGAGATCGCAAACTGCTTCAGATTGCCGCTGCTGCTTTTCGGCGTCAGTTCGAAATCATCACCTTTCTGCTTAATGTTGTACTGCTTCCAGTCGCTTGGATTGTTGCGAGTGATCAACATAAACGGCGTATTGCCGGTGGCGCTCTTCAGCCAGGTTGCCGTTACCTGCTCAACAAACGGATTATAGAACCACAGCGTTTCGCCATCGGACACCAGCACACTCTCATCAGGTGAGGTCATATGCCAGTTAAACAGATTAGGGCGCTTGACCCACAGTTCGCCTTCCCCCTGCTGCACGGCGGAACCGTCGCCGCCGGTGACGGTCTGGCTGAAGCTGGCATGGAAGCTATTCACTTTCGCCAGACGGCTCTGCAGATCGTGCGCCGCATCGGCCAGCACAGAAGTGGAAGCGAACCCCGAAAGCAGACAACATGCAACTAACAGTTTTTTCATTATTCCAGATACCTTTTCAAATGCGTTGACCGCCAAACGGCGTCATCAGGAAAACTTTTCACGCCTCCACTTTACCGGAAGCCGGCGGCGGGCTGAACGCGCAATATTCCGAGAAAAGACGGGTTTACCCTTCTTTGCACAAGGGCCGCAAAGCGGCCCTTGAATTTCTCAATGTATCCTCGGCAATCATTCGTGCCGCGGCGGAGCCAGCACCTCACGGTTACCATTATGCCCCTGCTCGCTGACGATCCCCTGCGCTTCCATCTGCTCGATGATGCGCGCCGCGCGGTTGTAGCCGATGCGGAACTGACGCTGTACGCCGGAAATTGAGGCTCGGCGCTTATCCACCACGAACTCGACCGCCTGATCGAACAGCGGATCCAGCTCTTCGTCACCGTCAAGACCGCCGCCGCCTTCGCCATCGTCGCCGCCGCTGATAATACCTTCCTTATATTGCGGCCGCTCACGCGCTTTCCAATCCTTGACCACCGCATGCACTTCCTGATCGCGCACAAAGGCGCCGTGCACGCGCACCGGAATCGACGAGTTCGGCGCCAGGTACAGCATATCGCCCATCCCCAGCAGCGACTCTGCGCCGCCCTGATCGAGAATGGTGCGGGAGTCAATCTTGCTCGATACGGTAAAGGCGATACGCGTAGGGATGTTGGCCTTGATCAGGCCGGTGATCACATCCACCGACGGACGCTGGGTCGCCAGAACCAGGTGAATCCCCGCCGCACGCGCTTTCTGCGCCAGTCGGGCGATCAGTTCTTCGACCTTTTTACCGACGGTCATAATCAGGTCGGCAAACTCGTCGACCATCACCACGATATACGGTTCTTTCTCCAGTACCGGCGGCGTAATATCCATGCTGTCCGTTGGTTTCCAGAACGGATCCGGAATCGGACGTCCCATAGCTTCCGCCTGATCGACGCGCTCGTTATAGCCGGCAATGTTACGTACGCCCAGCGCGGACATCAGCTTATAGCGACGCTCCATTTCCGCTACGCACCAGCGCAACGCATTGGCCGCATCTTTCATGTCGGTCACCACGTCGGTCAACAGGTGCGGAATACCTTCGTAAACCGACAGCTCCAGCATTTTCGGATCGATCATGATAAAGCGTACGTCTTTCGGCGTGGCTTTATACAAAATGCTCAGAATCATGGCGTTAACGCCGACCGACTTACCGGAACCGGTGGTACCGGCCACCAGCAGGTGCGGCATTTTGCCCAGATCGGCCACCACCGGCTCGCCGGAAATATCCTTGCCCAGTACGATGGACAGCGGCGACGGGTTATCGCGGAATGCCGGGCAGTCCAGCACTTCACGCAGATAAACCGTCTGGCGCTTGGCATTCGGCAGTTCCAGACCGACATACGGCTTGCCCGGAATGACTTCCACCACGCGCACCGCCGGCGTAGACAGCGAACGCGCCAGGTCACGCGACAGATTGGAAATACGCGCGGCCTTCACGCCCGGCGCCAGATCCAGTTCGAAACGGGTGATTACCGGCCCCGGCAGAATATCCACCACCTCGGCCTTCACGCGGTAATCCGCCAGGCTGGCTTCCACCAAACGCGCCTTCTGTTCCAGCGCGAACGTATCCACCGGCTCAATATCTTTCGGCGCTTCGGTCAGCAGTTCCAGCGTCGGCAGCGGCGTGGTCGGTTTCTCCAGCGGCTGATCGTTACGCATCAGGAACGGGTGAATCAGGCTGTCCATTGCCGACTGCTGCGGCGCGGCCTGCTGAGCCGGTTGCTGCTGCGGCTGCTGATACGGTTGCTGAGCTTGCTGCTGCCCGTGATAAGGCTGCTGCTGCCCCTGAGATTCCGGCGCCTGAGGCTGTTGATAAGCCTGTTGCTGAGTCTGGTAGGGCTGCTCATGCGGCGGCTGCGCCACGCTGCCGTCATACGGCGACGGTGCGGCGGGCTCTTCGTGCGGCGACAGGGTAAACAGCGGCTCATCAGGGCCGTTATCCACCAGATCATCGACCGGCGAGAAGCTGAAGGCGTTGTTGGTTTCTACCGGCTGCGGGGTAACCGGCGCTTCCGGCTGCGGAGTCGCGCCGTAGCGCGCCTGCTGCTGCTCGGCGAACGCCTTGCGCAATGCCTCTTCCTGCAGAGCATCCTCGTCATCAGCGGCGTTCGCGACAGGATCGACATGGTCATGCTGATAATCCGCGCCGTAACGCTGGTTCTGCTGTGCGGCGAACGCCTGACGCAGCGCTTCTTCCTGCATCGCCTCGTCATCCTGAGGGTTCACGGCGGCGTTATTCGGCGCAGGTTCTGCAGTCTGCTTGCGCTGCTCCTGTTCTGCCATCCGCTGCGAAGGCAGTTTGATGCCGTAAGAAGCCAGCTCGCGACGCGTCGGGATACGCACCGGATTAGGGCGCGGCAGCTCAGGGCCAATCCCCTGTTTTACCTGGGTATTGCCTTCACTGGTGGCGCTGAACGCCGGCATAAACGTATTGGCCGCAGCGGCGCCTGCCGCAGCAGCAGCAGCAGCAGCGGCATCCATTGCAGGTTTGGCGGCGGCGGCGGATGATGCAGCCCCGTCAGTAACGTCCGGAACTGCATTATTGTGCCCGCTCTCTGCCGGCGCCGCCGAGAAATCAAACGGCGAGGCGGCAGGCTGCTGAGGCGCCGTTGCCCGGTTCCAGTCCCCCAGACGCGGCTCATCATCGCCCTGCTGAATCTCTGCCGGACGCGGGGTTTTCGGCACCGGCGTCTCTTCAGGAATTTCAAACGAGTACAGCGGCGGCGCGTTATCTTCCGGCTGCGCACTCATCGGATGCTGATTCACGGAGGCCGGCGCGGCTGGCGCCGTCGTCACCGCAGGCGCAGCTGCCGGCGTCGCCGGAGCCACGGGAGCCGAAGCCTCTGCGGAAGTAGCAGCGGCCGGTGCGGCCGGCGAAATCTCTTCAGACGCCGGCGCAGCAGCGTTGGTCGCCGCGTTAGCCACGTCCGCGACCTCATCGTCGTCATTAGCCCGCAGGCCGCTGAGCAGCGGATCCGCCGTTTCATCGGCATCGGCAGACGGCTGAGCGCTCTCTTTTACGGAAGGCGCGCTGAACAGCACGTCATCGGCATCGGCCGTATGCGTGGCAGCTGCTGCGCTGGCGGCGGCCGCTGCGCCCTTGCCGTCGTTTTCCGGCGTTTCGGCGTACAAGTCGTCTTCATCGTCACGATAGCGATCGTCACGGCGCGAACGGTTGGTCATAAAGGTGGCGATGCCCAATACGGCCCCGCCGATCTTCTCGGCAATCACCAGCCATGACCAGCCGGTAAATAACGTCAGGCCCGCGGCCCACACGCACAGCAGCGCCAGCGTCGCGCCGATGCCGTTGAACCACGGCAGCATCGCGTTGCTCAGCAGGCTGCCGATCACGCCGCCGGAGGCAAAGTAATAGAGATCGTCGACATTCAGCGCCGCCAGCCCGCACGAGGTGAGCACCAGCGCCAGCGTGCCGATCAGGCGCAGTGAAAGCGCAAAATAGTCAATATAGTCGCGGGTATCGCGCTGCCGGTAGGCAACCCAGCACAAGATCAGCGCGATCGGCGGGATCGCGTAAGCGAGCACCCCGAAGGTGAAGAACAGCGTATCGGCCAGCCAGGCGCCCACGCCGCCGCCAAGATTATGAATCGGCTCATGCCACGCCGTCTGCGACCAGCTGGGATCAGACGGGTTGAAGCTGACCAGCGCAGCCATGAGGTAAACGGCAAAAATCGCCACCACGATCAACGCAGCTTCCAGCAACCGACGGCCACTGCTGAGTTTCTTCAAGGTAACTTCTTTATCTTCTGTGTATTCCTGGCTCAAGAAAGGCTCTCCAGGTTCCTGTTAGCGGATAGAGTAACAGCGCCGAGTTGTTTCCCCGGCGCCAAAACTGTATGAATAAACAGGAGTGTAACGAATTTAATCAGGTTTTGCACCTGCACCTTACCGTGTTTTGATAACCAGACGGTTACTCTGTTTCACTTCTTCCATCACCACGTAGGTGCGGGTGTCGTTGACCCCCGGCAAACGCAGTAAGGTTTCGCCAAGCAGCTTACGGTAAGCTGACATATCCGGCACGCGGGTTTTCAACAGATAGTCGAAATCACCGGACACCAGATGACACTCCTGAATCTCTTCAAGCTTCTGTACTGCCGAGTTAAATTGCTCGAACACATCTGGCGCGCCGCGGTTCAGCGTGATTTCCACGAAAACCAGCAGTGATGCATCCAGATAGTGCGGGTTCAGCAATGCAGTATAGCCATGAATGAACCCCTGACGCTCAAGACGACGTACGCGTTCCAAGCATGGCGTTGGGGATAACCCCACGCGCTTAGAAAGCTCAACGTTCGAAATACGCCCATCCTTCTGTAACTCATTGAGGATGTTGCGGTCGATACGGTCAAGATCTTTACCCGGGCGTTTCTTATTGTCTGCCATTATTATTGTCTCTCTTATTTCTTCCTTACACTTGCCAAACCCTAGCCAACGTCACTGTGTAGGGACTTGTTTCAAGCGAAGACCCGATTTTTGTTATATGCAGTCGATTGCGCAAAGCAATCTGCCGCACACAATGCTTCTTCACTATCCTCTTTTGCCGCGTCACAGCCTGTCTGTCAAACTCTGCGCGCGGCGATAAAACGATCTTCATCGTTAAGAAAGAAGCGCGCCTGTTTAAGGCGCAATCCCCCCTGCCCTGCCCGGCGCCCGCCTGATGATGAAAAGGCGAACGATCGGCTGTTGCTGCGGGGATAATTTCTTCTTCCTCTGATGTTTTCGCAAATGCGCAGCGGATTGTCAAAGTAAAAGAAGCAAAATCAGAAGAACGTACCGTCGAGAAAAGCGTTAACCCCTTTTTTAGTTATGAACCGCTGGGTTAAAAAGCGCCGCCATCGCGGCATGACGCAGAGAAAAGCACCGTTTTTAGCCCTCGTAGGCCAGAGTGCAGTAATGACACCGGTGTTTTTTACCTCGATATTAGAATTAATAGTCCGCAACTATCAGACAAATCGATAACAACCGTTACAGGTGCTTTTTTTACTTCACTATTTTCCCTACAATCGATGCCATTGTCCGCCATCGTGGGAAAAGAGGTTATTCATGGGCACGGCTAAACATAGCAAGTTATTGATTCTGGGCTCCGGCCCGGCGGGCTACACCGCAGCGGTGTACGCCGCGCGTGCAAACCTGCAGCCGGTGTTGATTACCGGCGTAGAGCAAGGCGGTCAGTTGACCACCACGACCGACGTGGAGAACTGGCCGGGCGACGCCAACGACCTGACCGGCCCGGCGCTGATGGAACGTATGCGCGAGCATGCGGAAAAATTCCAGACCGAGATCGTCTTCGACCATATCAACGGCGTTGATTTGCAACAGCGTCCGTTCCGCCTGACCGGCGACAGCGGCGAGTACACCTGCGACGCGCTGATTATTGCTACCGGCGCCTCCGCACGCTATCTGGGTCTGCCAAGCGAAGAAGCCTTCAAGGGCAAAGGCGTTTCCGCCTGCGCAACCTGTGACGGCTTCTTCTACCGCAACCAGAAAGTCGCCGTGGTCGGCGGCGGCAACACCGCCGTTGAAGAAGCGCTGTATCTGTCCAACATCGCCGCGGAAGTGCATCTGATCCACCGCCGCGACAGCTTCCGTTCAGAGAAAATTCTGATCGACCGGCTGATGGAGAAAGTGAAAAACGGCAACATCGTGCTGCATACCGATCATCAGCTCGACGAAGTGCTGGGTGATGAAATGGGTGTTACTGCCGTACGCATCCGCAGCACCAAGCAGGAAAACGAAACGCAGGAGCTGGCCGTTGCCGGCGTGTTTATCGCCATCGGCCACAGCCCGAACACCGCCATCTTCGGCGATCAGCTGGCGCTGGAAAACGGTTATATCAAGGTGCAGTCCGGTATTCACGGCAATGCGACCCAGACCAGCATTCCGGGCGTGTTCGCCGCCGGCGACGTGATGGACCATATCTATCGCCAGGCGATTACCTCTGCCGGCACCGGCTGTATGGCGGCGCTGGATGCCGAGCGTTATCTCGACGGCATCGCACAGGCGGAAGTCTGCTGATCCCAGCCAAACATGACCTAACTTGACAAATAAGGCGGCCAAAAGGCCGCCTTATTTCTTTTCAGCCTGCACGGTGACGAGGTAACATTGAGCTTCACTTGTGTCCTTCAACGTTGAAGAAAACACTTTTTTAACAGCATGTTAACCTGGCCTGTACCAACAGGCGTCGGCGACGCAGATACTCCCAATGAAAAAAACCAGACAGCACCAGTTGACCCAATGGCTTAAAACGCAAAGCACGCTGGCCAAGCGGTGGTTGCGCCTTTCCATGCTGCTGGGGTTGTGCAGCGGCCTGTTAATCGTAGCGCAGGCCTGGCTGCTGGCTTCACTGCTCCATGCCTTAATCATCGACCATACGCCCCGCGAACAGCTGACCTCATCATTTATCTGGCTGGCCGCCGCTTTTGTCCTGCGCGCGCTGTTCAGCTGGCTGCGGGAACGGGTGGGTTTTATTGGCGGCCAGGTGCTGCGGCGGGAAATACGCCGGCAGGTGCTGGACAAACTGCAGCAGCTTGGCCCGGCCTGGGTGCAGGGTAAACCGGCCGGCAGTTGGGCGACGATAATCGTCGAACAGATCGAAGATATGCAGGATTATTACTCGCGCTACCTGCCGCAAATGTATCTGGCGGTGTTTATCCCGCTGCTGATCCTAATCGCCGTTTTTCCGATTAACTGGGCCGCCGGGCTGATCCTGCTGGCGACCGCGCCGTTAATCCCGCTGTTTATGGCGCTGGTCGGCATGGGCGCCGCCGATGCCAACCGCCGTAACTTTGTCGCGTTGGCGCGCTTGAGCGGCAGCTTCCTCGACCGGCTGCGCGGGCTGGACACCCTGCGCCTGTTCCACCGCGGGCAGGCGGAAACCGCGCAGATCGCCCGCTCCTCCGAAGACTTCCGCCGCCGCACCATGGAAGTGCTGCGCATGGCGTTTCTCTCCTCTGCGGTACTGGAATTTTTCGCCTCCCTGTCAATCGCCGTGGTCGCGGTCTATTTTGGCTTCTCTTATCTGGGGGATCTGAACTTCGGCAGTTACGGCCTCGGCGTGACGCTGTTTTCCGGCTTTTTAGTGCTGGTGCTCGCGCCGGAATTTTTCCAGCCGCTGCGCGATCTGGGCGCGTTTTACCACGCCAAGGCGCAGGCGGTCGGCGCCGCAGAGGCGTTGGAAACCTTCCTCAATGCAGAAGGCGAACAGATCGGTCAGGGCACACTGACGCTGGACGATGCAATCCCGCTCACGCTGGCCGCCGATCGGTTGGAAATTCTGTCGCCGCAGGGCGTCGTACTGGCAGGGCCGCTGACCTTCACCCTGCCCGCTAATCAGCGCATCGCGCTGGTAGGCCTCAGCGGCGCGGGCAAAAGCTCGTTGCTGAATCTGCTGCTGGGGTTCCTGCCCTACCGCGGCTCCCTGACGGTAAACGGCAACGAACTGCGCGAACTGAACGCTGAGAACTGGCGGCGACAGCTGGGCTGGGTCGGGCAAAACCCGCATCTGCCGGCGCAAACGCTGCGCGACAATATTTTGCTCGGTAATCCGCAGGCCGATGAACCGCAATTACTGCAGGCGGTGGAACAGGCTTACGTCAGCGAGTTCTTGCCGCAGTTGCCACAGGGGCTGCAGACGGAGCTTGGCGACAGCGCCGCCCGCCTGTCGGTCGGCCAGGCGCAGCGGGTGGCCGTCGCCCGCGCGTTAATCAGCCCGCGTCGGCTGCTACTGCTGGATGAGCCGGCCGCCAGCCTGGACGCCCACAGCGAGCGTCTGGTGATGCAGGCGCTGGATGCCGCGTCACGGCGCCAAACTACCCTGCTGGTCACCCACCAGCTGGAAGATACCGAGGATTTCGACCAGATTTGGGTCATGGATAACGGAAAGATCGTTCAACAGGGCGACTACGCCAGCCTGAGCGCCCAGCCGGGGCTGTTCGCCACCTTAATCGCACACCGCAGCGGGGAGCTATAATCATGCGCGTTTTACTGCCGTTTCTGGCGCTATACCGCCGCCATGGGTTCCTGATTGCGCTGGGCATCGTGCTGGCGATTATCACTCTGCTGGCCAGCATCGGCCTGCTGACCCTGTCCGGCTGGTTCCTCGCCGCCTCGTCGCTGGCCGGGCTGGCGGGACTGCTCACCTTTAACTATATGCTGCCTGCCGCCGGCGTACGCGGAGCGGCGATCTTCCGCACCGCCGGCCGCTACGCCGAGCGCGTGGTCAGCCACGACGCCACCTTCCGGGTGCTGGCGCACCTGCGGGTCTTCACCTTCAGCAAGATTCTGCCGCTATCGCCCGGCGGCATCGCCCGCTTCCGTCAGGCCGAGGTGTTAAACCGGCTGGTGGCCGACGTTGATACGCTGGACCATCTGTACCTGCGGGTAATGTCACCGCTGATCAGCGCGGCCGTGGTGATCGTGGTCGTCACCTTTGGCCTGAGCTTTGTCGACCAGACGCTGGCGCTGATTCTCGGCGGCATTCTGCTGTTATTGCTGCTGCTGGTGCCGCCGCTGTTTTACTCCGCCGGCAAACCGATCGGCAGCGAACTGACCGCCCTGCGCAGCCAATATCGCACCGGGCTGACCGCCTGGCTGCAGGGCCAGGCCGAGCTGGTGGTGTTCGGCGCCGTAAACGATTTCCGCCACACGCTCGATCAGATTGAACAGCGCTGGCAGCGCCGCCAGTGGCAGCAGGCATCATTAGGCGGTATGGCGCAGGCGCTGATGATTTTAGCCGGCGGGCTGACGGTGACGCTGCTGCTCTGGCTGACCGCCGGCGGCGTCGGCGGCAATAGCCAGCCCGGAGCGTTGATCGCGCTGTTCGTATTCGCCGGACTGGCCTCGTTTGAAGCGCTGATGCCGGTTGCCGCCGCGTTTCAGCACCTCGGACAGGTGATCGCCTCCGCCACCCGGGTAAAACAGCTGATCGAACAACAGCCCACCGTCGATTTCCCCGTAGCCGGCCCTGCAACAGCGGCCAGCGCGACGCTGCAACTGCGCCACATTGATTTTACCTATCCGGGGCAACCGCAGCCGGTACTGCAGAATGTTGAACTGGAAGTCGCCACCGGGGAGCATATCGCCCTGCTGGGACGCACCGGCTGCGGCAAGTCCACGCTGCTGCAGCTGCTGACGCGCGCCTGGGACGCCGACGGCGGCGATATTCTGCTCAACGGCGAGCCGTTAGCCCGCTACGATGAAAGTACGCTGCGCGCCATGACCACGGTGGTGAGCCAGCGGGTGCATGTCTTCAGCGACACGCTGCGTGAAAACCTGCGGCTGGCGGCGCCGGAGGCGGACGACGAAACTCTGCAACAGGCGCTGAGCCAGGTCGGGCTGGACAAACTGCTGGAAAACGAAGGGCTGAACGCCTGGCTCGGCGAAGGCGGCCGTCAGCTGTCCGGTGGCGAACAGCGGCGTCTGGGCATCGCCCGCGCGCTGTTGCATTCAGCGCCGCTGTGGCTGCTGGATGAACCAACCGAAGGGCTGGACGCCGAGACCGAACAACAGATTCTGGCGCTGCTGCGTCAGCACTGTCAGGGCAAAACGCTGATCCTGGTGACCCACCGCCTGTACGGCCTGGAGCATATGGACCGCATCTGCGTGATGGACGGCGGCCATATCGTCGAACAAGGCGATCACGCCACGCTGCTGCGCCAGCGCGGGCGCTATGCCCAGTTCCGCCAACGTATCAGCAACGTCTCGCTGTAACGCGACGCTAAGAGGTGATATGCGCATAGTGAAACTGTCGCCGCACTCCGTCGCCTTCCCTTCAGCGGAGGGCGCGCTGCGCGATCCTAACGGCCTGCTGGCGATTGGCGGCGATCTGAGCGCGCCACGCCTGCTGGCCGCTTACCAGCGCGGCATTTTCCCCTGGTATTCGCCAGGCGAGGCGATCTTGTGGTGGTCGCCGGATCCGCGCGCGGTGTTATACCCGGCCGAGCGCCATATCAGCCGCAGCTTCAAACGCTTCCTGCGCGCCGACCCGTTCCGCATTACGCTGAACCATGACTTCGCCGCGGTGATTGCCGCCTGCGCCGAACGGCCGCAGGACGGCACCTGGATCGGCCCGGAGGTACAGCGCGCCTATCTGCATCTGCACCGTCTGGGCTACGCCCATTCGGTCGAGGTCTGGCAAGATGACGCACTGGTCGGCGGCATGTATGGCGTCGCTCAGGGCGCGCTGTTCTGCGGCGAGTCAATGTTCAGCCGCGTCACCAACGCCTCAAAATGCGCGCTGATGGCGTTTTGCCGTCATTTTGCCGCTTTTGGCGGGGAATTGATTGACTGTCAGGTGTTGAACGCGCACACTGCCTCGCTTGGCGCGAGGGAAATTTCCCGGCGCAGTTTTTTACAGCAGCTCAGCGAGCTTCAGCGCCGACCGTTGGCGGCAGAGTGCTGGGCAGCGCAAGTGATACCCCCACAGCAGGTTTAACCGTCCTCACCGACAAACTAATTTGCGGAAACGGTGCATTGTTCACCGACACATCTTTACATAATGTGGGTTTTTCGGCAT
This sequence comes from Serratia sp. JUb9, assembly GCF_014298095.1. Classification (NCBI taxonomy): domain Bacteria; kingdom Pseudomonadati; phylum Pseudomonadota; class Gammaproteobacteria; order Enterobacterales; family Yersiniaceae; genus Serratia; species Serratia sp. JUb9. Next base: position 3,301,693 of record NZ_CP060416.1, read on the forward strand.
TATCTTGCCGGTTAAAAACTAAGGTAGTTACACCTAGAGGATTCGATGGCCAAAGAAGACAATATTGAAATGCAAGGCACCGTTCTTGATACGCTGCCGAACACCATGTTCCGCGTTGAATTGGAAAACGGGCACGTGGTTACCGCTCATATCTCCGGTAAAATGCGTAAAAACTATATCCGCATCCTGACGGGCGACAAAGTCACTGTAGAGCTGACCCCGTACGACCTGAGCAAAGGCCGCATTGTCTTCCGTAGCCGTTAATCGGCTGACCGGTCGCCAGTCCGTGGCGACGCTGAGGATGTAAATCCCGCCCTGAGCCCTTTCCGTTTACCCCCGCCGCAGCGTTCAGCACTGAGTTGCAAGTGCGTAGGTAAACTGAGAGGGCTCACTCATATTCATTGCGCGCTGTCCGGCGCATAAAAAAGCGATGCCGAAGCATCGCTTTTTTTATTACCGCATCATACCGTTGTCGGATTAATGCACGCCTTCATCCGCTTTGCGCTTCTGGGCGCTGAGGAAGTGATAGGTCAGCTGCTGGGTATCCGGATCCAGCTCAACCTTCACTGAACCACCATCCACCAGAGAACCGAACAGCAGCTCATTCGCCAGCGGTTTCTTCAGGTTTTCCTGCATCACCCGCGCCATCGGACGCGCGCCCATCGCACGGTCATAGCCTTTCACCGACAGCCAGTCGCGCGCTTCATCGCTGACCTCCAGCGAAACGCCTTTGGCGTCCAACTGCGCCTGCAGTTCGACAATAAACTTGTCGACCACCTGCTGGATCACCGCCGTTGACAGATGGTTGAACCAGATAATGTTGTCCAGACGGTTACGGAATTCCGGCGTAAACACTTTCTTGATCTCTTCCATCGCATCGGTGCTGTTGTCCTGCTCAATCAGGCCAATGGATTTACGTTCCGTTTCGCGCACCCCGGCGTTGGTGGTCATCACCAGGATCACGTTGCGGAAGTCGGCCTTACGACCGTTGTTATCGGTCAGCGTACCGTTATCCATCACCTGCAGCAGCAGGTTGAACACGTCCGGGTGTGCCTTCTCGATCTCATCGAGCAGCACCACTGCATGCGGATGCTTAATCACCGCATCGGTCAGCAGGCCGCCCTGATCGTAGCCGACATAGCCCGGAGGCGCACCAATCAGGCGGCTGACGGTATGACGTTCCATATACTCGGACATATCAAAGCGCAGCAGCTCGATATCCAGCGCCTTCGCCAGCTGTACCGTCACCTCGGTTTTACCGACGCCGGTCGGGCCGGCGAACAGGAAGGAACCGACGGGCTTACGCTCATGCCCCAGACCGGCGCGGCTCATTTTGATCGCTTCGGTCAGCGCTTCGATAGCCGGATCCTGACCGAACACCAGCATCTTCAGGCGGTCGCCCAGGTTTTTCAGCACATCGCGGTCGCTCGCCGAGACGGTTTTCTCCGGAATGCGCGCAATGCGCGCCACCACGGATTCAATATCCGCCACGTTGACGGTTTTCTTGCGCTTGCTGACCGGCATCAGACGGCTGCGCGCGCCGGCTTCATCAATCACGTCGATCGCCTTGTCCGGCAGATGACGGTCGTTGATGTATTTCACCGAAAGCTCCACCGCCGCGCGCACCGCTTTGGCGGTATAGCGCACATCGTGATGCGCTTCGTATTTGGTTTTCAGACCGTTAATAATCTGCACGGTCTCTTCCGGCGTCGGTTCGGTAATATCGATCTTCTGGAAGCGGCGCGCCAGCGCGCGATCCTTCTCAAAGATATTGCTGAACTCCTGATAGGTGGTGGATCCGATCACCCGGATCTTGCCGCTCGACAGCAGCGGTTTGATCAGGTTGGCGGCATCCACCTGCCCGCCGGAGGCTGCCCCGGCGCCGATGATGGTGTGGATCTCATCGATAAACAGGATGCTGTTCTGATCCTGTTCCAGCTGTTTGAGCAGCGCCTTGAAACGCTTCTCGAAGTCGCCGCGGTATTTAGTGCCCGCCAGCAGCGAGCCGATATCCAGTGAATACAGGGTGCAATCCGCCATCACTTCCGGCACGTCGCCCTGAACGATACGCCACGCCAGCCCTTCGGCAATCGCGGTTTTACCCACGCCCGATTCCCCCACCAGCAGCGGGTTGTTCTTGCGGCGGCGGCACAGTACCTGAATCGCGCGTTCCAGTTCGCGGTCGCGGCCGACCAGCGGATCGATGCCGCCTACCCGAGCCAGCTGATTGAGGTTGGTGGTGAAGTTTTCCATACGGTCTTCCCCTCCGGACTGCTCTTCGTTGATCGGGTTTTCCGCGTTGTTCGGCGCCTGGCCCGGTTCGTCTTTACGCGTACCGTGCGAAATAAAGTTCACCACGTCCAGACGGCTGACATCATGCTTGCGCAGCAGATAGGCCGCCTGCGACTCCTGTTCGCTGAAAATCGCCACCAGCACGTTGGCGCCGGATACTTCACTACGACCGGAGGATTGCACATGGAATACCGCACGCTGCAGCACGCGCTGGAAGCTGAGCGTCGGCTGGGTGTCGCGCTCTTCTTCGCTGGCCGGCAGCGTCGGCGTGGTTTGTTCGATAAAGGCTTCCAGCTCCTGGCGCAACGCCGCCAGATCCACCGTACATGCCTCAAGCGCTTCTCGCGCGGCAGGGTTGCTCAGTAACGCCAGCAACAGGTGCTCCACGGTCATAAACTCGTGTCTGTGCTCACGCGCTCTGGCGAAAGCCATGTTGAGACTGAGTTCCAGTTCTTGATTGAGCATAAGCACCTCCCCAATAGATTGCCTTAATCAGGCTTTTTCCAGCGTACAAAGCAACGGATGCTCGTTCTCCCTCGCGTAACGGTTCACATGAGCGACCTTGGTCTCCGCCACCTCGGCGGTAAACACACCGCAGATCGCCTTGCCTTGATAGTGCACCGTAAGCATCAGTTGCGTTGCGCGTTCAATATCATAAGAAAAGAACTTTTGCAGAACGTCAATCACAAATTCCATCGGAGTGTAATCGTCGTTGTTAAGTATAACTTTATACATTGACGGCGGTTTTACCGCATCGATTTGTTTTTCTTCGGCCAAGTGTTCAAAATTCAGCCAATCGTTGCTATTGCCCATCGCTGCTCATCTTCTCTTGTCTACCCCAAGATATGGGGGCGCATTCAGGTTATTCAAACGGGGATCTCTACTATTTTATCATCTTCGCCCTCTCTTCGCCGCAGGGAAAGCGCCGATAAAAACGGCGGCGATCGACGTCGATTGCATGGCAATAGCGTTACCTGCTTCAAACTTTGAGGAACTGCCGCCCCCTGTCAAAAGCCGATCGCTTGACGTGATGATCAGATGTTCTAGAGTGTAATTTCGTGAGCTGCTGGTCTTTTAACCACTTTTTGGCTCATCTGAAAATCAGTTATTCATCTCACTTAAAATAGCGTTGCGAGGGATGTAGAAACATGGAGACGGGTACTGTTAAATGGTTCAATAACGCCAAAGGTTTCGGCTTTATCTGTCCGGAAGGCGGTGGCGAGGATATTTTCGCTCATTATTCGACGATCAAAATGGATGGTTACCGGACGCTGAAAGCCGGTCAACAGGTCAGATTCGACGTGCATCAAGGCCCGAAGGGCAACCACGCCAGCCTGATTGAGCCGCTGGAAAGCGAAGCGGTAACCTGAAAGCGGCGCACGCCGCCGCCCTACCAAAATGCCAGCCACATCGGTGACTGGCATTTTTCATCACCGCCGGACGGCCCTTATTCTCGCGCCAGCGCATCAATCGGGTTAAGACGGGCGGCATTGCGCGCCGGCAGATAGCCGAACACTACGCCGATACCGGTGGAACAGATAAACGCGCTGAGCAGCGCCGCCGGCGGGAAGCTTATCTGCCAGCCCGGCAATACCAGCTGCACCAGCAGGCCGATGGCGAACGACAGGCCGATGCCCAGCGCACCGCCCACCAGACACACCAGCACCGCTTCAATCAGAAACTGCTGCAGCACGTCGCCGGAACGCGCGCCGACTGCCATGCGGATGCCGATTTCACGCGTACGCTCGGTGACCGACACCAGCATGATATTCATCACCCCGATACCGCCGACCACCAGCGAAATCACCGCCACCAACGTCAGGAACAGCTGCAGGGTGCGGGTGGTTTTCTCTGCGGTCTGCACCAGGCTGTCCATGTTGTAGGTAAAGAAGTCTTTCTTGCCGTGGCGCAGCGTCAGCAGGCGCGTCAGCTGCTGCTCCGCCTCCTGGCTGTTGTAGCCGTCGCGGATGCGTACGGTGATCGAATCAAAATAGGCATTGCCCATCAGCCGGTTGGCCATGGTGCTGTACGGCACCCAGACGCTCAGGGTTTTGCTGCTGCCGAACATCGACTGCTTCTCCTGGGCGACGCCCACCACCGTTGCCGGCATATTGCCGACCAGAATCACCTCGCCGACCACCTCTTTCTGATGCGGGAACAGACGGCGCTTGGTATTGGCGTCGATCACCACCACCTGCGCCTGCGACTGCACCTGCAGCTGGTCGATGCCGCTCCCCTGGTTGAATGTCATACCGTAGACGCGGAAAAACTGTTCGCTGATGCCGGTCACATTCGCCGCCGCATCCACATTGCCCATGCGCAGCCGCATGCTGCTGCCGATGGTCGGTGACAGCGCGCCGACGTACGGCTGTTCACGCAGCGCATCGAGATCGTCATACTTCAACGACTGGCGATAGGCCGGATCGTCATCGCCAAAATCTTTGCCCGGATAGATATCGACCGTATTAGTGCCGATCGATTTGATATCCGCCAGCACCATCTGTTTGGCGGCGTCGCCGATCACCAGAATGGAGACCACCGAGGCGATGCCGATGATAATCCCCAGCATGGTCAGCATGGTGCGCATTTTATTCGCCGCCATCGCACGCCAGGCCATCACCAGCGCTTCGCGAAAACGTCCGCTCGCCTGCTGCCAGGAGGGCGCCGGCGTCGCCAGATCCAATGACTTGGCCTGCGGATTCGGCATGCCTGCCGGCCGGGAGTCGTTAATGATCTCGCCATCGCGAATTTCAATGATCCGCTCCGCCTGCTGCGCCACCGTCGGATCGTGCGTGACAATAATCACCGTATGCCCCTGCTCGCGCAGCTGCTTGAGGATCGCCATCACCTCTTCGCCGGAGTGGCTGTCCAGCGCCCCGGTCGGCTCATCCGCCAAAATCACCTGGCCGCCGTTCATCAGCGCCCGGGCGATACTGACGCGCTGCTGCTGCCCGCCGGACAGCTGGCTCGGCTGGTACGCGACGCGCTCCCCCAATCCCAGCCGCTGCAACAGCGCCGTGGCGCGTTCGCGCCGTGCCGCTTTGCCCAGCCCGGCATACACCGCCGGCACCTCGACATTGTGCGAGGCGCTCAGATGCGGCAGCAGATGGTAGCGCTGGAAGATAAAGCCGAAATGTTCACGCCGCAGCGCCGCCAAGGCATCACCGTTCAACGTGGCCACATCCTGCCCCGCCACGCGGTACGTGCCGGCGCTCGGCTTATCGAGACAGCCGAGAATGTTCATCAGCGTCGATTTGCCGGAGCCGGAAGCGCCGATAATCGCCACCATTTCGCCGGCGTCGATGCTCAGCGTCACGTTCTTCAGCACCTCGACGGTCTGTTCGCCAGACTGATAGCTGCGGCAGATACCGCTCAGCTCAAGCAGCGTTGCCATCAGTTGGCCTCCGCGCCGCCGCGGTTAACGATAACCTCGTCGCCGACCCCAAGCCCTTTGACAATCTGCACGTCTATATTGTTACGCATGCCGATGGTCACTTCGCGCTTCTCTTCCTTGCCCTGCTTCAGCACCGCCACATAATAGCGGTTATCGGCAATTTGCTCGCCCAGCGCCGCCAGCGGGATCGCCATCGCCTGGCTGATGCCGCCCAACTGAATGTGCACCTGTGCGGTCATCTGCAGACGCAACAGCCCCTGCGGGTTCGGCACCTCAAAACGGGCATAGTAGAAGATGGCGTTGTTGACCTTCTCCGGCGTCGGCTGAATGTCTTTCAGCACACCGTCAAAGCGTTTGTTCGGGTCGCCCAACACGGTAAACCAGGCCTTTTGCCCCGGCTTCAGGTGAATAACGTCGGCTTCGGACACCTGCGCCTTCACCAGCATGGTGCTGAGATCGGCCAGCGTCAGAATGTTCGGCGCCTGCTGCGCCGCAATCACCGTTTGCCCCTGCAGGGTGGTGATCTGCACCACGTCACCGTCCATCGGCGCTTCGATGCGGGTGTAGGCCAGGTTGATTTTGGCCGTATCCAGGCTGGCCTGATTACGGGCGATTTGCGCCTTGATACTCTCCACCTGCGCCTTTTTCACCGCCAGTTCGCTGGTGTATTTATCCAAATCCTGACGCGATACCGCCTGCACACGCGACAGCGCGCGATTGCGCTGCAGGGTGACCGCCGCCAGATGCTGCTCGGCCTGCGCCTGCTGCAGCTGTGCATGCAGTTCGCGCAGCATCGCCTCGCTTTCGCGGATGCTGTTTTGCGCCTGCTGCGGATCGATCACCCCCAGCAGCTGGCCCTTCTTCACTTTATCGCCAATTTCAACCGTCAGGCTTTCCAACTGGCCGCTGACCTGCGCGCCGACGTCAACTTTGCGTACCGCATCCAGCTGACCGGTCGCCAGTACGTTTTGCTGCAGGTCGCGCTTGGCCACCTTCACCGTTTTATAGTCCACCGCTGCCGGCTGACGGAAAAACCAGAATGCCACCACGGCGATAACCACCAGTCCCACGATGACGATCGTCCTGCGTCGTAGACGTCCCATAAACTTCATAAAGTGGTATATCCTTTTGTTTTTACCGGAGATGATCGCGCATTGTGAACGCTTCAGCGGACAAATTCCCACGATCCCGGTATTTCATCCCGCCGTTACGCGCGCTCTTTAGTCAATTAACGCGCACTATAACCGATTATCCGCGATCAAATCACATATTCCCGACGCGAAAAAAAGACGGCCGGGATCGCTCCCGGCCGTCTTGAGGGTAAAGATCACCCCTGCTGTTTTACCGCCCTGTTACTTTCTGTTGAAGGTAAAGTAGAGCGGGAAGGTATTTGGCGAATCCTGCTGTACCTGCACAAACAGCTTAATTTTATCAATATTGTTCGGTTCTTCCTGATCCCTTTCAACGACAGGAATAACTTTCACCCGGGAAGCATCCGTGACTGTACTCTCAAAAATTTCCAAATCTTCGCCCGATACCGCCACTTTAAAACTTGCACAGAGCCCCTTTAGCCGGCTATTAGGGCCAAACATCTGCACCTCATAAATATCTTTCATACCCGGGGCATTGGTACTGCCAATATGTTTGAACTGGCGAATAGTCACTGGCTTACCCGGGGCAAACGTTGCGGCAAACTCGGAACCATAGGTCCGATAATTGCGCATAAACAGATGGCCGCCCGGCGCCACAAAATCAGCGGTGCTGTCCAAGACGTTTTTATTCAGGTAACTGTCCCGCAGCGTCATCGTTGAACCGGAATGCACCCACTGCGCGCCGTTCATCGAGTTGGTATATGCCGAGTACGAACTCTTATAGTTCAGGGAGCAACTATGCAGAGAATGGCCAACAATACCGCCCAGATAGCCACAGTCCACATCAATTTTGGCAAAGGCGCTGCCATAAAAATCGAGGATGATATCAAAATAGAACTGCTGCCCCTGCTCTGCGGTGCGTACAGCAGACACTTCACCGCTCCATGAACCGGAGGTCAACTTATCGCCCGTGGCAAAGGAACTATTACCGCCGGACACGTTAACTTTCTCGATAATCAGAACTTTATAGACGCCCGCGGTTTGTGCATAGAAGGCCAACACTTCACCGCTTGCCGTACCGTTAGAAATTTCGGCGCCGCGTTCCAGCCCGGTAAGCGCATTACCGGACAGGGTCACTTCCGATAAATATCGGCCGTTAAAATCCGCATCGCCGGAAATCTGCCCATACTGCGAACCATTTCTCCACAGAGAGCCGCCATAAATCATCCTGGTAATAAAACCGACGGAAAGTTTATGCCCTTCCGCAATCGGACGCTCACCTGATGTCCCACGAGCAAAGTACGCGCCCATCTTTCCGTTGTGCCAGAAATCGCCGGTAATAAAGTTGGAGGCCGCAGGGTGCGTTTGCTGGCTGCAGTCATAAACAATATTACAGTTTGTCGCTCTGCCGATATGAATCCGTGAACCGCCACAGCCAGGCCCGCGAACAGAAATACCATTGGCGCGATCATTACCAAACATGTAACCAATATGGATTTCGAGCGCAACCATCCCGCCGCCGGATTTCTCGCCAATAATGATCAAAGGATTGGCCTTTTTCCAATCCGTAGAAGCAGGGAAATCGGCGTGCGCTGCCAAATATCCAAAACGTACTTCCAATCCCCGGTCCCAATTATCAATGCGCAACGGCGATTTGAACACCATCTTTTGGAATGACCAAACTTTATTCAATCCGTGGTAAAACGCATAATTAATTGCCGCCTGCGCCGCCGGCGTCCAGTCGCCATCGGCAGTAACCAGATGATAGAAATCTTCCACCAGCACCATATTATTAAGCTTGAACGACGACGCCATACCGCTCACTTCTACCCAAGCGTCAGGGGCAAAACCGCCCGTATCTTCCGGCGTTACACCTGGAGCAACCACTTTCGGCAACGCGCCCCGCCATACAACATATCCCAACGTGCTTTCCAAATAGAGCGCCTGATTGGCGGACTCCAGGGTAAAGCCATTTTTAAAATAACCAACGGGAAGATATCCGCCGCGACGAATCGCGTCTTCACGACTTACCAGTGTTTGTTTCAGTTCTTTTGGCTCTGCCATATATTGCTCCTGTCTTACTGCGTTGAGTGAGATAACAATGTAAACAGACGCCGCAATATTTAATACAAAATGGAAACCTACCATTAACCACACAACAACATCGCATTCGGAGCCTTGGCACACAGCGATCGTTAAACCGCAGCTCAACATAATGAATATTCCTAATACCGCACCGGCAATATTGAACTGCCGTTTAGTCACCCCTTGATGAAATAGCGCCATTCAATATCGTCAAGGACTTCACCATGTCACAATTCAGCTTTCCGCTCGTCGCCAGCCAGCCGATGAACGGCCAACGGTTAATCACCGCGCTGCTAAGCGGCAGCATGGCGCCCGCCCAGTGCTGGCGCAAAACCTCGTTTCGCCTGAAGTTCCTCAGCCGTTCTCTGTTGAACTGGCAGACCACCAGCGGGCTGATGAACACGCTGGCGGACAACCCGCTGCTGGAAACCATCCTGCGCGCGCAGCCCAACCTGCCGTGCAAACTGCACCGCCCGTATCTGGCGGCCAATATGAGCAAACTCGACGGCCTGTTTGCGCTGCGCGACCACTACGATCTGATTGCCCAGCGCATGCCGGGGAAAATGCTGCACGGGCACCTGGGAACACAGCCGCTGGTGTTAAGCCACGCGACGGATAAAAACGGCGAGACGGTGACGCTGGAACTGGTGGCGATCGATAAGCTGAACAAGGAGGGAGAAACTACGCTGCTGCTGCGCAACGCCGCGGGCATTATGCTGGCGGAAATCACCTTCACCCTGATGCATTTCCGGCAAAAGAGTACGCTGTTTATCGGCGGTCTGCAGGGAGCAAACGTTGACGTGCCGCACAGCGAGATTCAGCACGCGACTAAAGCCTGCCACGGCCTGTTCCCCAAACGGCTGGTGCTGGAAGGGGTGTGCCACCTGGCGCGCCATCTGGGGATTCAGCAAGTGGTGGCGGTCGGCAACGGCAGTCATATTTACCAGAACTGGCGCTATAAAAACAAAAAGCGCGACCTGCTGCATGCCGATTATGACCAGTTCTGGCTGTCGATGGCGGCCCGGCCGCTGCCCGGCGGCTACTTCCTGCTGCCGGAACGCATCGCCCGCAAACCGCTGGAGGAGGTCGCCAGCAAAAAACGCGCGGAATACCGCCGCCGCTATCAGCTGCTGGACGCGCTGGAACAGGGACTGGCCGCGCATTTTTCCCGGTGAGAGCATGGCCGGCGGCCGCGGCTAGTCGGCCCGGCCGCGCGCCAGCCAGATAACCCGTGAGAACATTTTTTTCAGCAGCGCCGGCACCGCGTCGGTGCCCCACTCGCCCGCCTGTATCGCCACTTCGATCGCCAGATCCGGCTTCGAGGCGCGGTGCACCGCTTTCAGGATCACCTTGCGCATCGGCATCTGAGCGTTAACCGGCACCGACGCCACCCGGTGATACACCGGGCTGAATCCCTCTTTATACATAAAGTGTTCCATGTCCGCCGCCGGCAGCGCCGTCAGACGGTCACGTTCATTATCCTCATGATTGTCCAGCATGCTGCGCACGGTATTGGCGTACTTTTTGCCGGCCTCGTCGCCATCCACCAGCGCATGCCACTCAATTCCCATCCGCCGGGCAAACTTCAGCAGCGGTTTTAACCCGCACTGGGCAAATTCAATCACCCTGACGCCCTCGGCCTGAAAATTATGCCCGCACTGCCGCGCCAGCTCGTTCAGCAGCCATACTTCGGTCTCCCCTTCCACCAGCAGCCAGCAGCGGGCGAACAGCGAAGAAGGACGGTTAAACCGGATATGGAAGGCGATACGCCGGCTGTCTTCCGGCCCGAGACCGCGTGACCCAAGGCGATAGGTCGCCACCCGGCCGGACTCGCGCACCAGCCGGCAGACGTGCACCACCGGCACCAGCGATACCAGTTCGCTGGAGTTGGTGGTAGTGATGCGCTGCAGCGGCAGCTGATTCAGCAATCCCCAGGCGACCGACAGCATAATCGGATGCAGGCGGGTTTCCGGATCCTCCACCAGCAGCAGCGGGCGCGCATGAGGTTCCAGCTTCACATTCCCCTTGGCCTGCAGCAGCGTCGAGAACATACCCAGCAAAATCAGCCGCATGCTGCGGCTGTTCGGCTCGGCCACCATGCGGTTGATATTATCGAGCGAACGCCACGCCTGCTGCTCCTGCTGCCGGCGCTGTCGTCGCGGCCCGGCGACGTGTGAACCCTGCTCGGAAAAATAGTGCTCCAGCAGTTGCTGCATCGCCGCCAGCCCCTGACGCAGCTCGCCATTGGTCAGTTTCTGCGGGTTGCGCACCAGTTCACGCGTCAATTGGTCAAGCTGCTGCGCCAGCGCCTCGTTATCGGCAGGCAACCGATCGCCGAGCGAGCTGGGGCGCAGACGCCGGATAAAGCGCGCATCGCGCAGCCGCAGCACCGGGTGAATACGAATAATGCTGCGCACCAGCCGGTCGATATGATGCAGCAACAGCGGGTTGCCGTCGGCATCCAGAAAGCTGCGCCAGGTACACACCGTGTCATCATCGGTCATCTCCCCTTCGCAGCGATAATGGATGCGGCTCAGGCCATCCTCCGCCTTGACCCACAGCGGCGATAGATGGCGATAGCGCGGCAGATGGGCATGCCCGATGTCCTTCTCACAGAACGTAAAAATGATCTGCAGGTAGCGCTCCTTGGCCGCTTCATCACCGGGCGGGAAGTGGAAGTCATGCGTTTCGAAGCGGTACAGCGTCTCTTCCGGCGCCAGCAGCAGCGTCAGCGCATCCAACAGGCTGGATTTACCCCAGGCGTTTTCTCCGAGCAGCAGCGTGTTGTCATCCAGCGTCAGCGACAGCCGATTAATGCCACGGAAACCTACAATCTCAATGCGTTCTAAGTACATCTGTCGCCTCCCGTGCGAACCTTCGCCACTCTCTGTCGAATGACGACTCTGAGCATGGTCAACAATCCCCCCGCAGGTCAAGCAAACGCGCGTAAATCTGCTACTTTACTCTGAAGAGGGTTTTGATTAGCCTGTTGCGGTCGCACGGCACTTGCCGTGGCGATTTGAGCAAGGAAATTTTGTCGTCATGTATTCAGGACTGTTGATCATTCTGGTGCCGCTGATCGCCGGCTACCTTATCCCGCTGCACAGCCATCGCCTTATCCAGAGCATCAACCGTCTGCTCAGCCGGATGGTGTACGTTATTCTGTTTTTAATGGGCATCAGTCTGGCGTTTCTGGAAAACCTCAGCAGTAATCTGCTGCTGATCTTCCAATACACCGCCGCGTTTTTCCTCTGCATCTTCCTCGCCAACGCGTTGGCGCTGTACCTGCTGGAGCGCAAACTGCCGTGGCGCAGCACGCATAAACAGGAGAAGCTGCCCTCACGCCTGCATATGGCGTTAGAGTCGCTGCAACTGTGCGGCGTGGTGCTGATTGGCTTCCTGCTCGGCCTGACGCAGTGGCCCTGGCTGCACTACGCCACCGCCGGCAGCGAGTACGCGCTGATTTTCCTGCTGTTTCTGGTGGGGATTCAGCTGCGCAACAGCGGTATGACGCTGCGGCAGATCATTGTTAACCGCCGCGGCATGCTGGTCGGCGTGGTTGTGGCCATCAGCGCGCTGGCCGGCGGTGCGCTGGCGGCCTGGCTGCTGGGGGTGCCGGTGAAAGCCGGGTTGGCGGTGGCCTCCGGCTTTGGCTGGTATTCGCTGTCCGCCATTTTGATCAGCGACGCCTACGGCCCGGTACTCGGCAGCACCGCCTTCTTTAACGATCTGCTGCGCGAACTGGTGGCGATTATGCTGATCCCCACGCTTATCCGCCGCAGCCGCTCGACGGCGCTGGGCCTGTGCGGCGCCACCTCGATGGATTTCACCCTGCCGGTGCTGCAGCGCAGCGGCGGCCTGGAGATCGTACCGCCGGCCATCGTCCACGGCTTCCTGCTGAGCCTGATGGCGCCGGTACTGATCGCCCTGTTCTCCTGACCGTTTCCGGGGGCATTCCCCCCGGAATCGCTCTCATCCGCACGCTATTTTGCGTTAAATCAAACTTACGTCACTTTTCCGACAAAACGCTTTTGCCCCGGTAGTTGCCGATCTATGCTCCAAAACAAGCATTTAAAATGCAACTTTAAAAAGGACGCGATTATGTTTTGTGTGCAATGTGAACAAACCATCCGAACCCCGGCCGGCAACGGCTGCGCCTATGCGCAAGGCATGTGCGGCAAAACCGCCGAAACCTCCGATCTGCAGGATCTGCTGGTCGCCGCGCTGCAGGGCCTGTCCGCCTGGGCGCTGCAGGCGCGCGCGCTGGGCATTATCGACCACCAGATCGACAGCTTCGCCCCGCGCGCTTTCTTTTCCACACTGACCAACGTCAACTTCGACTCGGCGCGCATTATCGGCTACGCGCGGGAGACCATCGCGCTGCGCGATACGCTGGCGGCGCGCTGCCGTCTGCTGGAACCGTCGGTCACGGTTGACCATCCGCTGGCGGCGCTGCAGCTGGCCGGCGATGATATCGACAGCCTGCTGCAACAGGCGGCGCAGTTTGCTCTCGATCAGGATAAGGCCGAGGTGGGGGACGACGTGCACGGCCTGCGTATGCTGTGCCTGTACGGGCTCAAAGGCGCCGCAGCCTATATGGAGCACGCCCACGTTCTCGGCCAGTACGATGACGCGATCTATGCCCAGTATCACGGGCTGATGGCCTGGCTGGGCACCCAACCGCGCGACGTCGACACCCTGCTGAGCAATGCCATGGCCATCGGCCACATGAACTTCGGCGTGATGGCGATCCTCGACCGAGGAGAAACCGACGCGTATGGCGATCCGCAGCCCACCTCGGTCAACGTGCGGCCGGTGGCCGGTAAAGCAATTTTGATTTCCGGCCATGATTTGAAAGACTTACGCATGCTGCTGGAACAGACTGAAGGCCAGGGCGTCAACGTCTATACCCACGGCGAAATGCTGCCGGCGCACGGCTATCCGGAACTGAAAAAATTCAAACATCTGGTCGGCAACTACGGCAGCGGCTGGCAAAACCAGCAGGTGGAGTTTGCCAAATTCCCCGGCCCGATCGTCATGACCTCCAACTGCATTATTGACCCGAACGTCGGCCATTACGGCGACCGTATCTGGACCCGCAGCATCGTTGGCTGGCCGGGCGTCAATCACCTGGACGGCGATGACTTTTCCGCCATCATCCGCCAGGCGCAGGGCATGGCCGGCTTCCCCTACAGCGAGATAGAGCACCTGATCACCGTGGGCTTCGGCCGCCAGACGTTGCTCAACGCCGCCGATACGGTGATCGATCTGGTCAGCCGCAAAAAACTGCGTCATGTGTTTCTGGTCGGCGGCTGCGACGGCAGCCGCGGTGAACGCAGTTACTACACCGACTTCGCCCGCGCGGTGCCGCAGGACTGCCTGATTATGACGCTGGCATGCGGCAAATACCGCTTTAACAAACTGGATTTCGGCACGCTGGAAGGCCTGCCGCGCCTGCTGGACGTCGGCCAGTGCAATGACGCCTATTCTGCGATTATGCTGGCGGTAAAACTGGCTGAGAAACTAGGCTGCGGCGTCAACGATCTGCCGCTCAGTCTGGTGCTGTCGTGGTTTGAGCAAAAAGCGATCGTCATCCTGCTGACGCTGCTGGCGCTGGGGGTGAAAAACATCTTTACCGGCCCGACCGCGCCGGGCTTCCTGACCGACAACCTGATGACGATCCTCAACGATAAATTCGGTATGCGTCCGATCACCACCGTCCAACAGGATCTGCAGGCCATTCTGGGCTGATTCCGTCATTTTTACGGGGCGGCAAAATGCGCCCCGTCCGCAGTGAGGTGCCTTATGACCCAACCCCATTCTTTGTGTCCGAACCGCATGCAGGTGCATTCCATCCGGCAGGAAACCGCCGACGTCTGGACGCTGAACCTGATCTGCCACGATTTTTACCCTTATCAGCCCGGTCAGTTCGCGCTGGTAAGCATCCGCAACAGCGAAGATACCCTGCGCGCCTATACCCTCTCTTCCTCACCGGGGCTCAGCCCGTTCCTCAGCATCAGCGTGCGCTGCCTGCCGGACGGCGTCGGCTCGCGTTGGCTGACGCAGGAAGTACGCCCTGGCAATACGCTATGGCTGTCCGACGCGCAGGGCGAGTTCAGCTGCGTGCAGCACCCCGCCGAACGCTATTTAATGCTGGCCGCCGGCTGCGGCGTCACGCCGATTATCTCGATGTGCCGCTGGCTGGCGGCGAACCGCCCGGCGTGCGATGTGCAGGTGATCTTCAGCGTCCGCAGCCCGGAGGCGGTGATCTTCGCCGAACAGTGGCGACAGCTGTGCGCCGCACACCCGTCGCTGAAACTGACGCTGATGGCCGAACACCGTGCGCAGCCCGGTTTTCTCAGCGGACGCATCAGCGACGCAGTACTGCGGCAGCACGTACCGGATATCGCCGAACGCCGGGTGATGACCTGCGGCCCGGTCCCCTATATGGCGCAGGTTGAACAGCTGTGCCTGGCGCTGGGCGTACCGCCCGCACGCCTGCATAAAGAGCAGTTTCACACGCCGGCGGAAAACGCCGGGCAAGCGGACAATACGCTGGCGCTGCGCATCGGCCGGCCGCTGCGTGAGTTCCGCGCACCGGTCGGCAGCACGCTGCTGGCGGCTCTGGAATCCCATCGGTTGCCGGTAACCGCCGCCTGCCGCGCCGGCGTCTGCGGCTCCTGCAAAACCCGCGTGCTCGACGGCGACTACACCACCAGCAGCACCATGACGCTGACGCCGGAAGAGATCGCCCAGGGTTACGTACTGGCCTGCAGCTGCCAACTGCACGGCGACGTCACCCTCGCCTGATCCCGCGCCCCGTTTTTCGCGGGGCACTTATTGGCGAAAACTATTCCTCATCCCGTTCTATTGTAATCCCCGAAGCTTGCTAAGCTGAGAAGACCTTTATATCCCCGTAGTTAAACGCCGGGGATACCACCATCACTGGGGGAACTATGAAGCAAACCGTAGCGACATTGATTGCCAAAACCCTGGACCAGGCGGGCGTCAAACGCATTTGGGGCGTCACCGGCGACTCGCTGAACGGCCTGAGCGACAGCCTGCACCGCATGGGTACGATTGAATGGCTGGGCACCCGCCACGAGGAAGTGGCCGCCTTTGCCGCCGGCGCGGAAGCGCAGCTGACCGGCCAGTTGGCGGTGTGCGCCGGCTCCTGCGGGCCGGGCAACCTGCATCTGATCAACGGCCTGTTCGACTGCCACCGCAATCACGTGCCGGTTCTGGCGATCGCCGCCCATATTCCTTCCAGCGAGATCGGCAGCGGCTACTTCCAGGAGACCCATCCGCAGGAGCTGTTCCGCGAGTGCAGCCACTATTGTGAGCTGGTCTCCAACCCGGAACAGCTGCCACGCGTGCTGGAGATTGCCATGCGCAAGGCGATCCTTAACCGTGGCGTATCGGTGGTGGTTCTGCCCGGCGACGTGGCGCTGCGCATGGCGCCGGAAGACGCCGAAGTAGTCTGGCAGACCCCGGCGCTGCCGCTGGTGCAGCCGCCGATGAGCGAGCTTAACCGACTGGCGGAAACGCTGAACGGAGCGAAAAATATTACCCTGATGTGCGGCAGCGGCTGCGCCGGCGCTCATGATGAAGTGGTGAAACTGGCCGAACTGCTGCAGGCGCCGATCGTGCACGCGCTGCGCGGCAAAGAGCATATTGAGTGGGACAACCCGTACAGCGTCGGCATGACCGGCCTGATCGGCTTCTCCTCCGGCTATCACGCCATGATGAATGCCGACACGCTGGTGCTGCTCGGCACCCAGTTCCCCTACCGTGCCTTTTACCCCACCAACGCCACGATCATTCAGGTGGATATCAACCCCGGCAGCATCGGCGCGCACTGCCCGGTAAATATGGCACTGGTGGGCGATATAAAAACCACCCTTTCCGCCCTGTTGCCGCAGTTGGAGGCCAAGAACGACGCCAAATTCCTGAATAAGGCGCTGGAGCACTACCGCAACGCGCGTCAGGATCTCGACAGCCTGGCAACCTGCAACGATAGCCAGCCGATTCACCCACAGTATCTGGCGCAGCAAATCAGCCGCCATGCCGCCGACGACGCCATTTTCACCTGTGACGTCGGCACGCCTACCGTCTGGGCGGCCCGCTACCTGCAGATGAACGGTAAACGCCGGCTGCTTGGTTCGTTTAACCACGGCTCCATGGCCAACGCGATGCCGCAGGCCATCGGCGCTCAGGCCACCGCGCCGGATAAACAGGTGGTGGCGCTGTGCGGCGACGGCGGCTTTACCATGCTGATGGGCGACTTCTTATCGCTGGCGCAACTGCAGCTGCCGGTCAAAGTGGTGGTGTTCAATAACAGCGTACTGGGATTTGTGGCGATGGAGATGAAAGCCGGCGGCTACCTGACCGACGGCACCGATCTGCATAACCCTGATTTTGCCGCCATCGCCAACGCGGCCGGCATTAAAGGCTTCCGGGTTGAAAAAGCCTCAGAGCTGGATGGCGCTCTGCAGGAGATGCTGGCGCACCCCGGTCCGGCGCTGCTGGACGTGGTGACCGCCAAACAGGAGCTGGCGATGCCGCCGCAGATCAAATTCGAACAGGCCAAAGGCTTCAGCCTGTATATGCTGCGCGCCATCATTAACGGCCGCGGCGACGAAGTGGTCGAACTGGCCAAAACCAACTGGCGGCGTTAATCCGCCCTGTCGGCGGCGCGGCCTGCTGCGTCGCCCTTAACCATTGCAAGGATACTCATGCTGATCGATCTCCGCAGCGATACCGTCACGCAACCCACGAGCGCCATGCGCCAGGCGATGGCCAATGCCGAAGTCGGCGACGACGTTTACGGCGATGACCCCACGGTCAACGCGCTACAACATGAAGCGGCGCGGCTGGCCGGCAAAGAGGCGGCGCTGTTTTTACCCAGCGGCACTCAGGCCAATCTGGTGGCGCTGCTCAGTCACTGCCAGCGCGGCGATGAATACCTCGTCGGCCAGCAGGCGCATAACTATAAATATGAGGCCGGCGGCGCGGCGGTGCTGGGCGGCATTCAGCCGCAGCCGATCGAAGCCGACGACGACGGCACGCTGCCGCTGGACAACGTTGCCGCCGCCATCAAACCCGACGATATTCACTTTGCCCGCAGCCGGCTGCTCAGCCTGGAGAACACCATCAGCGGTAAGGTACTGCCGCTCGCCTATCTGGAACAGGCGTGGCAGTTCAGCCGCGAGCGGCGGCTGGCGCTGCATATCGACGGCGCGCGCATTTTCAACGCCGCGGTGGCGCTCAACGTGCCGCTGCACAAGATTGTGCAATACTGCGATACCTTCACCCTCTGCCTGTCCAAAGGCCTCGGCGCGCCGGTGGGATCGCTGCTGTGCGGCAGCGCCGAATTTATTCAGCGCGCCATTCGCTGGCGCAAAATGACCGGCGGCGGCCTGCGTCAGGCCGGCATTCTGGCGGCGGCGGGCCGCTATGCGTTAGAAAATAACGTCGCCCGGCTGCAGGAGGATCACGACAACGCCCGCTGGCTGGAACAGCAGCTGCGCGATCTCGGGCTCACGATCGTCGAACCGGGCGCCCAGACCAACATACTGTATATCCGTCAGTCCGCCGAACAGGCGGCGCAGCTCAGCCCGTGGATGCGCGAGCGCGGCGTGCTGATCGGCAGCGGGCCGCTGACGCGTCTTGTCACCCACCTCGACGTCAGTCGGCAGGATCTGCAGCAGGTGGTCGAGCTATGGCGCGAGTTTTTACAACGGCACGCCTGAGCCTCGCGGGTTAGAGGAAGCGGCCGTATACGGCGTACCACACCGCGCCGCACGCCGCCACGTTGAGCAGGACGCTGACGATAAACCAGGTTTTAAACGGCTGTTTCTGCGTCTTGTGCCGGAACAGCCGCTGGCCGCACAGCGCTCCCGGCCAGCCGCCGATCAAGCCAAACGTCAGCAGCGTGATCTCCGGCACCCGTTGCCAGGCTTTGATCGCCGCCAGCTTATCGGCGCCATACAGCGCCAGCGTCAGCACATTCAGCAGTAACAACCCCGCCCACCAGAGGTGCGGGAGAAATGCGCTAACCGCCAGGGCTAACGCCAACAAACCATAACACACCGCATTAAGCCGCATGATTCACTCCAGCTAAAGCAACGGCGCGTAGTGTGACGCCTGCGACGAGTCGTTGCAATACGCCATTTATCCCTACAAAAAGTGCATTTATAGCCCGATTTTGGCATGCTATAACCCACAGCATTCAGGATACCGTTCCCTACTTTCACTGCATAAGGTCGTGCTGATGAGCCATCAACGTATTCTGGTCCTTGGCGCCAGCGGTTATATCGGGCAGAACCTGATCCCCCACCTGACGGCGCAGGGGCATGAGGTTATCGCCGCCGCCCGTCGTCTTGAATGGCTGCAGGCGCAAAACTGGCCGCATGTGCACTGCCAGTACGTCGACGTCTGTCAGCCGGACACGCTGCCGCCGGCGCTGTGGCAGATCGATACGCTCTACTATCTGGTCCACGGTATGGGTGACGGCCGCGACTTTATTGAAAAAGAGCGCCAGGCGGCGCAGAACCTGCGCGACGCCCTGCGCCAGTCCGGCGTCAGGCAGGTGATCTTCCTGGGTGCGCTGCAGCCGCAGAAGGACAGCTCGCCGCACCTGATTGCCCGCCGTCTTACCGGAGAAATTCTGCGCCAGAGCGGCATTCCGGTCACCGAACTGCGCGCCGGCATTATCGTCGGGCCGGGTTCAGCGGCGTTCGAAGTGATGCGCGACATGGTCTATAATCTGCCGCTGCTGACGCCGCCGCGCTGGGTGCGTTCAAAGTCTTCCCCGATCGCCCTGCCGAACCTGCTGACCTATCTGAGTGAACTGCTGCGGCACCCGGCCGACGATCACCGCACTTTCGACGCGGCGGGGCCGGAATACATCAGCTATCAGACCATGCTCAAACGTTTTATTGCCATCAGCGGCCGCAGACGCTGGCTGATCCCGATCCCGCTGCCGACGCGCCTTATCTCGGTCTGGTTCATCAGCCTGATCACCTCGGTGCCCACCTCGATCGCCCGCGCGCTGATCCAGGGGCTAAAGCACGATCTGCCCGCCGACGGCCGACCGCTGCAGGCATTGATTCCGCAGCCGCTGCAAACCTTTGATGAAGCGGTGAAAGAGACCCTGCAGCGCGAAGCGGAAATAACAGACAGCGCCGACTGGGGCTACGATCCGGCCGCGCGGGCGCGCTGGCGGCCGGGGTACGGCTTTTACCCGAAACAGGCCGGCCATACGCTGGAGACGCAGGCCTCGGCGGCCGCCCTTTGGCAGGTGGTGCAGCAGCTGGGCGGCAAAGAGGGCTACTTCTACGCCAACCCGCTGTGGCAGATCCGCGCGCGCATGGACGACCTGATCGGCAACGGGGTGATCTACGGTCGCCCGCCGCGCCAGACGCTGCAGCTCGGCGATATGATTGACGGCTGGAAGGTCATCGCTCTGCAGCCGGAACGCACGCTTTCCCTGCTGTTCGGCATGAAGGCACCCGGCCTTGGCCGGCTGACGTTCAGCATCAGGGATTACGGTAACCGCCGTACCCTCGACGTGCGCGCCTGGTGGCACCCGGCCGGTTTTAGCGGCTTGCTTTACTGGTTCGCCATGATGCCGGCCCACCTGTTTATTTTCCGTGGCATGGCCAAACGGATCGTCCGGCTGGCGGAGCAGGAAGACCACAATTTGCCGTAACGTTGTTCATTTGTCGATCGACCGCACAGTTTACCGCGGTGGATCGTCCCTTTCCGATTGCATAGCGCCCAAAATCACGAAAGAATGGCACCTTATTTGCTGGGAAACGGCAATACGCCGCCAGCGCTTTGTTTTTTGGTGAGAAAGAGTTTGTTATGAAGGTATTGGTCACCGGTGCATGCAGTGGACTAGGCCGTAACGCCGTGGAATATCTGCGTCGCCAGGGCATACAAGTACGTGCCACCGGTCGCAACCGGGCCATGGGCCGCCTGTTGGAAAAAATGGGCGCCGAATTCATTCAGGCCGATCTCACTAATCTGGTTTCCTCGCAGGCGAAGGCGATGCTGGCGGAAGTGGACGTGCTGTGGCACTGCTCCAGCTTTACCTCTCCCTGGGGCACCGAAGAGGCTTTTGAGCTGGCCAACGTGCGCGCCACCCGCCGGCTGGGCGAATGGGCGGCGGCGTATGGCGTCTCACAATTTATCCATATCTCTTCGCCGGCGATCTACTTCGACTACCACCACCACCGCGATATCCCGGAAGATTTCCGCCCGGCGCGTTACGCCAATGAGTTTGCCCGCAGCAAGGCGGCCGGTGAGCAGGTTATCCAGCGGCTGGCGCTCGCCAACCCGCAGACCCATTTCACCATTTTACGCCCTCAGGGGCTGTTCGGGCCGCACGATAACGTGATGCTGCCGCGCCTGCTGCATATGATCAAACACTACGGCAATCTGCTGCTGCCGCGCGGCGGCGCGGCGATGGTGGATATGACCTATCTGGAAAACGCAGTGCACGCTATGTGGCTGGCGACCATGAAACAGGATACGCCGTCCGGCCGCGCCTATAACATCACCAACCAGCAGCCTCGGCCGCTGCATGACGTGGTGCAGCTGTTAATTGACGAACTGGGCATGAAGTGCCGCATCCGCTCCGTCCCCTACGCAATGCTCGATATGATGGCGCGCGGTATGGAAAAGCTCGGCAGCAAAAGTGAAAAAGAGCCGGTACTCACCCACTACGGCGTCGCCAAGCTCAACTTCGACCTGACGCTGGATACCAGCCGCGCGCAGCAGGAACTGGATTATCGGCCGGTGGTGTCGCTGGAAGAAGGCGTAATGCGCACCGCGCGCTGGCTGAAAGAGCACGGCAAGCTGCACGGCCTATAAGCCGTGGTATTTATGCAGTAACGCGTCGATAATCGCCTCGCTTTCCGCATCCGGCTCGCCACGGTAATCGGCGGGCCGAAAATGCATTTGGAATGCCGCCAGCACCCTTTTCTGTTGCCGCTCATCCCACTGCGGGTCAATACCGTAGCCATAGCGCGCCAGCTTATCGAGCAACGCCGACAGCGCCACCGGCGCATGAGGGTCACGCCCCGCCAGATAACGCTGCACATCCGTCTGCTCCGGCCAGGCGCCGATGCCGGCTTCCGCCAGAGTTTTCCAGGGGAACAACGGGCCGGGATCCTGCTTGCGCTGCGGCGCAATATCGCTGTGGCCGACGACATCCACCGGCTGAATATCGTAGCGGCGAATAATATCGCGGCTTAAGGGGATCAGCAGCGCAATCTGTTCGGCGCTGTAAGGCTGCCAGCGGGTGAATAACATGCTGCGGCTGAAGCCGCGGTTGACGATCTCAATGCCGATCGAGGTGTCATTCAGCTGGGTACGGCCGCGCCAGCTGCTGGCTCCGGCGTGCCAGGCGCGCATCGACTCCGGCACCAGC
This sequence comes from Serratia sp. JUb9, assembly GCF_014298095.1. Lineage (NCBI taxonomy): Bacteria > Pseudomonadati > Pseudomonadota > Gammaproteobacteria > Enterobacterales > Yersiniaceae > Serratia > Serratia sp. JUb9. The sequence goes on from NZ_CP060416.1 coordinate 3,323,993, forward strand.
TGATAAACCGTCGGCCTGGCGTACTCGCGCCGCGGATGGGCCGGCAGCAAGTAGTGGGCGCTGACGTGCTCGTCGGTCAGCGTCTTCAGCGAGGTATGGAAATCTTCCGCCGTATAGTGCATCACCAGAAAACGAATGCGCTGGTCGGCGCCCTGCGCCTGGTGCAACGTTTCCAGCTGATAGTCGCCGCGGTCGACGGTGGTGCCCGGCCCTGAAGCCTGGCAGCCCGCCAGCAGCACCGCGACGATCCCTATCCATCTAGCCATGCTTCACTCCTTGTGGCACGCAAAGCCCGGCGCACGCGCCGGGCTGACAGATCTTAACGGCTGATTTTTACCGCAGTGCCGCTGACGCTGACCATCAACATGCTGCTGTCCTTACCCACCGTTTCATAGTCGATGTCCACCCCGACCACCGCATTGGCGCCCAACTCCTTTGCCTGCTCCTCCAGTTCTTTAAACGCGATCTGGCGCGCCTTACGCAGCTCTTTTTCATAAGCGCCGGAACGGCCGCCGACGATATCACGCACGCCGGCGAAAAAGTCGCGGAAAATGTTGGCGCCCAAAATCGCCTCACCGGTAACGACGCCGCAGTATTCGGTAATGGTGAACCCTTCCAGGGTCGGGGTAGTAGAAATTTGCATCAAAAACTCCTTGCTTGATTCATGGTCGTGCTCGCCAGGATAATAGGCGCTATCTGCAGTTACCGGGAAAAACCGGACAACCCAGTGTAACTCACGCGGATACAGCTTCAAGCCTGCAAAAAATATGACCGCCGGTTTTACAGTATGTTCTGAAAGCGGATGGCACAGAGTACGAATGCAAGGCTGAAAAACGCATTTATACTGTAAGCTATCGCTCTTCATGGTAGAGACTTTCACATAAGGTAGTGAGATGAAAACAAAAACGATTGCGGCTGTTTTACCTTTAGCACTGGCGCTGAGCGCCTGTACCACCGTAGAACCGGCTTATAAGGACATCGGCGCGCGCAGCGGCGCATGCATTGAAGGCGGCCCGGACAGCGTGGCGCAGAAATTTTACGATCTGCGTCTGGAACAGGGCAGTACCACACTGCCGGACAGCAACCGCCTGGCGCAACTGCAGCCTTACCTGAGCCAGCCTCTGTATCAGGAACTGCTGGGCGCTAACCAGAAAGCGGCGCCGCAGACCGGCGCTGGCGCACTGTTCACCGGCAATGCCGAAGGCGCCACCAGCGCCAGCGTAGCCAGCGCGTCTTCCATCCCGAATACCGACGCCAAGAACATCCCGCTGCGCGTACAGCTGAGCTATAAGAAAGATGGCGACAGCAGCGCCAAAGAGTGGCAGAACGAGGTGCTGATGGTGCGCGAAGGCACCTGCTGGGTGGTGGATGATATCCGCTACCTGAACGTGCCGCAGCACGCCGCCAGCGGCACGCTGCGCCAGGTGCTGGAACACGACTGATTGCTCTCCCCGGCCGGCGCCGCGTCGCCGGCCGATTAACCACCTTGATTTTGCTCATTTTTTGAGCGAACACATCAAATTCGCTAGCCACTTCACACACTGCGCGACAAACCGCCCCTTCCCGCTTGCACTGCGGTATGTTGTGCTATTCTTTTACTATCCCGCCGTACATTAATAAATTTTAACTCACAATGATTGCATAAGTATTCTGTGGAAGTTAACATTTGCGGCATCAATGTCTATTCAATTCCAGCGCATGAGTATTCAACTAAAAAATATAAATTGCTTTTACGGCGCACACCAGGCGCTGTTTGACATCACGCTGGATTGCCCAGCAGGGGAAACCTTAGTGCTGCTTGGCCCAAGCGGCGCGGGGAAAAGTTCATTGCTGCGGGTGTTGAACCTGTTGGAAATGCCGCGTTCCGGCCAGCTGCAGATCGCCGGCAACCAGTTTGACTTTAAGCAGGCGCCGGGCGAAAAAGCCATCCGCGAACTGCGCCAAAACGTCGGCATGGTATTCCAGCAGTACAACCTGTGGCCTCACCTCACCGTGGTGCAAAACCTGATTGAAGCGCCGTGCCGCGTGCTGGGCCTGAGCAAGGCGCAGGCGATGGCGCGTGCCGACAAACTGCTCAAGCGTCTACGCCTGAGCGATTTTGCCGATCGCTTTCCGCTGCATCTGTCCGGCGGCCAGCAACAGCGCGTCGCCATTGCCCGCGCGCTGATGATGGAGCCGCAGGTTCTGCTGTTTGATGAGCCGACCGCCGCGCTGGATCCGGAAATCACCGCGCAGATCGTCAGTATTATTCGCGAGCTGGCCGGCACCGGCATTACCCAGGTGATCGTCACCCACGAGGTAGAAGTGGCGCGCAAGACCGCCAGCCGCGTGGTGTACATGGAAAACGGCCGCATCGTGGAACAGGGTGACGCCAGCCGCTTCGCACAGCCGCAAACCAGCGAATTCGCCAGTTATTTATCACACTAATTTTTCTACACCAGACCAGTTTTAGGGGAGTTTGCGATGAAAAAACTAATAATCGCCGCCGTATTGGCCGGCATCAGCGTTTCCGCCTCTGCCGCCGACAAGATTCGTTTCGCGACCGAAGCCTCCTACCCACCGTTTGAGTTTATCGGTGCCGACAACAAAATTCAGGGCTTCGACGTTGATCTGGCCAACGCGCTGTGCAAAGAGATGCAGGCGGAGTGCTCCTTCAGCAATCAGGCGTTCGACAGCCTGATCCCGGGCCTGAAGTTCAAACGCTTTGACGCGGTAATGGCCGGTATGGATATCACGCCGGAGCGTGAAAAACAGGTGCTGTTCACCAAACCTTACTACGACAACTCCGCCCTGTTTATCGCGCAAAAAGGTAAAGTGGCCGATGTCGCCGCGCTGAAAGGCAAGCGCGTCGGCGTGCAAAACGGCACCACGCACCAGAAATACCTGACGGATCAGCACAGCGACATCACCACCGTACCGTACGACAGCTACCAGAATGCGGTGCTCGATCTGAAAAACGGCCGTATCGACGCCGTGTTCGGCGATACCGCCGTGGTTAACGAATGGCTGAAGCAGAACGCCCAACTGGCCGCAGTAGGCGACAAGGTGACGGATAAAAACTATTTCGGCACCGGTCTGGGCATCGCCGTACGTCAGAAAAACAGCGATCTGCAGGGCAAGTTCAACGCCGCCCTGGATAAGATCAAACAGGATGGGACCTATGAAACCATCTACAAAAAATGGTTCCAGCAGTAATCGATCCCAATGAATGAAATTCAACCTTTAGCAACCGCCGCCGGGATGACCGTCGGCCTTGCCGTTTGCGCGCTGGCGCTCGGGCTGGTCCTGGCGATGCTGTTCGCCATGTGGGAGTCCGCGCGCTGGAAGCTTGTCAGCTGGCTCGGCACCGCCTGGGTCACGCTGCTGCGCGGCCTGCCGGAAATTCTGGTGGTGCTGTTTATCTACTTCGGCTCCTCACAGCTGCTGCTGACGCTGTCTGACGGGTTTGAGCTGAACTTCGGCCTGTTTTCCGTGCCGGTGCAGGTCGACATTGAAAGCTTCGAAGTCAGCCCGTTCCTGTGCGGGGTGATCGCATTGGCGCTGCTGTATTCGGCCTATGCCTCGCAGACGCTGCGCGGCGCGCTGAAAGCGGTGCCGCAGGGGCAGTGGGAGTCCGGCCAGGCGCTCGGGCTCGGCAAGGCGGCAATCTTCTTCCGGCTGATTATGCCGCAGATGTGGCGCCATGCGCTGCCCGGCCTCGGCAACCAGTGGCTGGTGCTGCTGAAGGATACCGCGCTGGTGTCGTTAATCAGCGTGAACGACCTGATGCTGCAGACCAAAAGCATCGCCACCCGCACGCAGGAGCCGTTCACCTGGTACGTGATCGCCGCCGCCATCTATCTGCTGGTCACCCTGTTGAGCCAGTTTATTCTCAAGCGGATCGAACTGCGCACCACACGTTTTGAGCGGGGGCCGGTCTGATGCTGGAATACTTACCGGAAATCATCAAGGGCCTGCACACCAGCCTGACGCTGACGCTGGCGGCGCTGCTGGTCGCGCTGGTGCTGTCGCTGATCCTGACGGCGATCCTGACGCTGAAAACGCCGCTGCTGTCGTCGCTGGTGAAGATCTACATTACGCTGTTCACCGGTACGCCGCTGCTGGTGCAGATCTTCCTGATCTACTACGGGCCAGGACAGTTCCCGGCGATCCGCGACTATCCGTGGCTGTGGAATCTGCTGTCGCAGCCCTGGCTGTGCGCCATGATTGCGCTGGCGCTGAACAGCGCCGCTTACACCACGCAGCTGTTTTACGGCGCGGTGCGGGCCATTCCCGCCGGCCAGTGGCAGTCTTGTGAAGCGCTGGGCATGTCGCGCCGGCAGTCGATGCACATTCTGCTGCCGTTCGCCTTTAAGCGCGCCCTCTCCTCCTACTCCAACGAAGTGGTGCTGGTGTTTAAAAGTACCTCACTGGCCTACACCATCACGCTGATGGAAGTGATGGGTTACAGCCAGCTGATGTACGGCCGCACCTATGACGTGATGGTCTTCGGCGCCGCCGGCCTGGTTTACCTGGTGGTCAACGGTCTGCTGACGCTGTTGATGCGTCTGGTTGAACGCCGCGCGCTGGCCTTTGAACGCCGCAACTAAGCCCGCTTACCCAGCCCTGCCGCCGTGCAGGGCTGTCTTACCCGCCCCGCCAGTAACAATTTTTAATCATTTTTATTGCATATTAATTCACTCAATGGCATGGTTATCGCCAGCACCGTCAGCGTCCCTCCTCGGGATATTGTCAGAAAAATCAAACGATGGCGGCGATAATAAAATCAATGTTCAGACAGGAGTTTCCGCATGAAAAAATTACTGCTTGCCGCCGCCGTACTGGCCGGCTTGACCTTCAGCGCTCAGGCGGCCGACACCATCCGTTTCGCCTCCTCCGCTACCTATCCGCCGTTTGAGTCATTAGACGCCAATAACCAAATCGTCGGCTTTGATATCGATCTGGCGAAAGCGTTATGCAAACAGATGCAGGCGGAATGCACCTTCACCAATCAGGCCTTCGACAGCCTGATCGCCGCGCTGAAGTTCAAAAAGTTCGATGCGGTGATCTCCGGGATGGACATCACGCCGGAGCGCAGCAAGCAGGTGAGCTTTACCCAGCCGTACTACGCCAACTCGGCGATTGTGATCGCGCAGAAAGGCAAGTACACCTCGCTGGCTGAACTGAAGGGGAAAAAGGTCGGGATGGAAAACGGCACCACCCACCAGAAATATATGCAGGATAAGCACCCGGAGATTAACACCGTCTCTTACGACAGCTACCAGAACGCCATTCTGGAGCTGAAAAACGGCCGTATTGACGGCGTCTTCGGCGATACCGCGGTGGTGAATGAGTGGCTGAAAAACAGCCCGCAGCTGGCGCCGGTCGGCGAGCATATCACCGATGCGCAATACTTCGGTACCGGCCTGGGGATTGCGGTGCGTCCGAATAACAAGGCGCTGCTGGACAAGCTGAACGCGGCGCTGACGGCGATCAAGGCCGACGGCACCTATCAGGCCATCAGCGACAAGTGGTTCCCGCAGTAAGCGCAAGTGCCGCCCTTCTCAGCCCGCTTAGTCGGGCTGATTACTTCTCCCGCACCAGCAGCGTCAGCACCTCGTAGTGCGCGGTATGCGGGAACATATCGAACAGCTGCACCCGTTCAACCCGATACCCCGGCAGCTGCGCCATATCCTGCGCCATGCTCTGTGCATTACAGCTGGAATAGAGCAGATAGTCCGGCGCCATCCGCTGCAGGTAATCGCACAGTTCCTTGCCAATGCCGCGTCGCGGCGGGTTCACCACCACCAGCTGCGGCACGTCTCCTTCCGCCGTGGCGAAACGGGTGGAGTCCAGCGCCTGGAAATCAACCCGCTGCAGTCCCAGCGTCGCCGCTGACTGGCGCGCACAGCGAATCGCCTCCGCGCTGATCTCAATCCCGGTCAGACGCGTTTCCGGCTGTGCGCAGTGTAAACCGAAGCCGCCGACGCCGCAGAACAGATCCCACATGCTGTCGATGCCCAGCTCACGCACCCAGTCGCGCGCCGTGGCATACAGCGACGCCGCCACCTGCGGATTGGTCTGGAAAAAGCCCTGCGGGCGGATATACAGCGGCACCTGGTTGAAGCACTCTTCCAACGCCTGTTGCTCGGTCAGGATGATTTCCCGATCGCCCTCCATAATCGCCATATGCACCGGCTGAATATTCACGGAAATCACCCGCAGCTGCGGCAGCTGTTGCTGCAGCCACGGCAGCACGGCGCGCAGCTGCGCCAGTTTGCTCTCCGAACGCAGAACAAAACGCAGCATCACCCCGCCGTTACCGGTGCTTTCCGTCAGCAGCAGATATTTCAGCTCGCCGCGTTTGCGCGCCACGTTGTATGGCGTCAGCCCGGCGCGGGCGATAAAGGTTTTCAGCACGTTGAACATCGGCGCAAAACTGGCGGGATACAGCGGGCAGGCGCACAGATCGACCGGCGTACCGTCGCGGTGCAACATCCCCAGCAGCGGGCGCTCCACGCTGCCGCTGACCACCATTTTCGCCTTATTGCGGAATGCGCTCAGCGCGCCGGCAACCGGCGTCAGCCACTGCCCGACTTCGCGTTCGGCCAGCAGGGCCTGCAGATGCTGCTGTTTATCAGCAAGCTGCTGCGGATAAGGCTTTTCCAGCCACTGACAGGAACGGCAACTGCCGGCCGTATACAACGCGCAATGCATAGATTAACCGTAGGGATCGACGAATAAAAAAATAAGGGCGCAGAGTTTAGCACCCTACGCCCTTATCCCCAACCTTCTTGACGCTATCCGCGCGGCCCTCAGCGACGGGAAAAATAGCGGCGGCTGGCCGCCGGCAGGAACAGCAGCCCGAGAATCACCACGTCGGGGATTTTTTCCAGAATCAGGGTATGCATAATCTGGGTGTTGGTTTCGCCGTCCACGGTAAACACCTCGGGAAAGACGCTGCCGATGGTCGCCAACAGCAGATAGCCCACCACCAGCGCCTGACAGACCACATAGCCCCAGCGCCCGCCATTTTTACCGCGCATCACGGCAAAGCCGCAGTAAATTTGCAGGCAGAGCATTACGATACCGGCCAGAAAAATCAGCGTAGAATCCCAGGCCTGCGCGCTGGTGCTGACAAACTCGCTCAGGCCGGACAGCCCCAGCTCCCCCAGCAGCAGCAGGATACTAATACATTTAATCGCCACCATTGCCGTACCGGCGATCAATACCGCCACCGGGACATCCGTTTGCGCTCTCAGGGTTCCCTGCTTGCTTTTCAGCATCTCTGACATATCCGTATTCCGCGATGAAATATCAGTAATAATCGGTATAAGAGCCAGTTAATTCATTTGCAATAATAATTACAAAAAATAGCAGGTTTGACAGGATTCAGCTACGGCAGGCCAGGATAAAACGCACGATCGCGATGTAACGTGAAGATTGGCAATAGAGGGATAACGGGGTAGCGTCAACGCATCGCCATACCGGGCGATGCGTCGTCAAAGACAGAATTAGTGCAGCATCGGCTGGCGCATGGCGGCGGCCGGATTTTCTTCTTCCTCGCCCTCGCCCATAAACAGCAGATCGTTGGCGCGCGCCTCAAGAATCACCATCGAGACCTGCTCTTCGCCCTGCTGCATAAAGTGCGCGAACTGTTCCAGCGTAATGCCGACGGCCACGCTCAGCGACTGACAGACGATCAGCTTGGGCAGGTTGTCGTCCTGAACATCCACAAACGCTTTGATGGTCAGCGAACTGGCATTGATCTGGCTGAGGTCGGCAACCAGCGGGATCAGCGCGGTCGGCTTCACCTCCGCCAGCGCGGAGAACAGGATCACCCCGTCCACCAGATCGATCTTGGCGTCGAAAATGCCGTCAAAATTCTGCATATGCGGCAGATGCAGCGCCTGGCAGGAGTCGCATTCAAAAAATGAAATGCCCAACTGGTCCAGCCAACGTCGTAATAACGCCAAATCGGGGACGATGAGTGAATCCATAGGGTACCAGCCTCACAATATTCAAAAACGCGAAAGGCGCATAGCTTACGGAATATTCATCCATGATGCCACGATCAATCAGGCTTAATTCAATAAAGGCGCGCTTAGCCATGTAAAAAACACGGGTAAATAGCGCTACTCCCTTATTTTTTACTGGTTATAGCGTAATTTCAGGGCAAATACCGCGTGCTGCACGCTGTTCAATATAGGCGATCATCATCTCGGCGATATCCAGCCCGGTGGCGGTTTCTATCCCCTCCAGTCCGGGTGAGGCATTCACCTCCACCACCAGCGGGCCGCGATCGGCACGCAAAATATCGACGCCGGCAATATCCAGTCCCAACGTTGCTGCCGCCTTGATGGCAACTGCGCGCTCTTGCGCCGTAATGCTCACCTTGCGCGCCGTGCCGCCGCGATGCAGATTGGAACGGAACTCCCCCGCCTTGGCCTGACGTTCGATCGCCGCCACCACCTGTCCGCCGATCACCAGACAGCGAATATCCCGTCCCTGCGCCTCGCGCACGTACTCCTGCACCAGAATGTGCGCCTTCAGCCCGCGAAACGCATCAATCACGCTTTCCGCCGCCTGCCGCGTTTCCGCCAGCACCACGCCGATGCCCTGTGTACCTTCAACCAGTTTCACCACCAACGGCGCGCCGCCGACCAGTTCGATCAGATCGCCGGTATCATCCGGCGAGTGGGCAAAGCCGGTAATCGGCAGATCGATCCCCTGACGCGCCAGCAACTGCAGGGAATGCAGCTTGTCGCGCGCCCGGGTAATCGCGGCAGACTCATTCAGCGAATAACAGCCCAGCAGTTCAAACTGCCGCAGCACGGCGCTGCCGTAAAAGGTAATGGCGGAGCCGATACGCGGAATGACCGCGTCATAGCACGCCAGTTGACGGCCGCGATAGTGGATGGTGGGCGCGGCCGGGTTGATATTCATATAGCAGGAGAGCGGATCGATCACCTCAACGCGGTGCCCGCGCCGTTCCGCCGCGGCGCGCAGGCGCCGGCAGGAGTACAACGTGCTGTCACACGAAAGAATGACAATGTTCAATTTATCTCGTCACCCCAAATCGCCACCGACGCTTAATCGCGCGGATCGCGTTTCTGTTGCTGTTGCGGCGGCTTGCGCCGATCGTTTTCCGGCGGCAGTCCGCCGCGCATCAGCGGGCCGAACCCATGCGCCACGCGCCAGACCAGCAGGGCCGCCGCCGGCAGCATCAGCGCCACGCCGAGGAAAATCATCGCCACCGCAGCAGCCTGCGATGACAGCGCCCCCGGCAACTGAACATAGCCATGAATGCTCAGATAAGCCAGAATCAGCAGCACGATCCCCAGCCCTTCCAGCACCAATATCGGGCGGGGTAACTCACCAAATGAACGCATGTTTTCATCTCCAGACATATTGCGCACAGTGTAGTGAATTCCTGCCGACGAGGCCATCCGATAGGCGGCGTAAATCAGATTAACAGGCAAATCCTGCTTTTTTTTAGCAACGCCAACAGGCATAGTAGGCGCCATTGCACCTGAGTAATGCGTTGACTGAGGTCTTTTTCTGACCGACGGGATGTCGTTGCAATAGCGGTAAATTCTTGAATAACAACGAGGAGTATCTCATGTTTGCAGTAATCTTCGGGCGTCCTGGCTGTCCTTATTGTGTCCGTGCGAAAGAGTTGGCGGAAAAACTGACTGAAGAACGTGACGATTTCAACTTCCGTTATGTTGATATCCACGCGGAAGGCATCACCAAGGCCGATCTGGAAAAAACCGTCGGTAAGCCGGTAGAAACCGTGCCGCAGATCTTCCTGGATCAACAGCACATTGGCGGCTGCACCGAGTTTGAAGCATACGCGAAAGAAAACCTGAACCTGTTCCAGTAAGCCGGTTCACATTCTATATTAAGGCGCCTCAGGCGCCTTTTTTATTGCCGAGGGTTCTTTGCCGGAGCTGTAACATCTGGCGCAGGCTGCGGAAAAAGAGAAACAGCAGCGCACCGCACAGGCACCAGAATACCGAGCTGGTGGCGTAGGCCAACTCCTGCCAGAACGACTGGGTCGACATCAGCCAGAAGTGGCGCACCACCAGGCACAGCGGCAGCGCGCACAACGCGCCGAGCAGCGGACAGATCAGGCGTTTTTTACTGGCAAGGTAACTGGCGATAAAGCCGGGAATGGTAAACAGCAACAGGCCGGTTTCGCCATGATGCGGCTGCTCCAGCGAATTATTCTGACCAAGAAAGATCAGGCAGAACAACAGAAAACAGCTGCTGAACCCGCCCCAATACCGATAGCTAACCATCCTGCTCCTCCCAGAAATGCAACAACGGGCGCCATATCACGACGACGCACGCGAACCACGGCGGCCTGAGCCGACAAATTTTCCTTGGTAAAAAGAGAGTTAAATGCAAAAGGCAGCGTTCATTTTCAGCTTAATGCTGGCTGTCCTGCGTCAGAGAGACTAGAATAATGCCGCTGATCGAGGAAGCGATGCACCTTTCGCGGGTTGGCGATGGGTATCGTTTTTATCCAACTATTTATATGGCTGAATTTATCTTTTATAGCCAGCCATATCAAGCACTTACTGGTAAACAATAAGTTACATCCTGTGAACATAAACGTCGCTAGTTTGTTAAACGGCAACTACATCCTGTTGCTGTTTGTGGTACTCGCCCTGGGGCTCTGCCTCGGAAAACTTCGCCTTGGCTCTGTGCAACTCGGCAGTTCCATTGGCGTTTTGGTCGTCTCCCTGCTGCTTGGCCAGCACAACTTCGCCATTAACACCGAAGCGCTCAGCCTGGGCTTTATGCTGTTTATCTTCTGCGTCGGCGTCGAAGCCGGGCCGAATTTTTTCTCGATTTTTTTCCGCGACGGCAAAAATTACCTGATGCTGGCGCTGGTGATGGTCGGTACGGCGATGGTGATGGCCGTCGGCCTCGGCAAGCTGTTCCACTGGGACATCGGCCTGACCGCCGGTATGCTGGCCGGCTCCATGACTTCGACACCGGTGCTGGTCGGCGCCGGCGATACGCTGCGCAATACCATTACCAACGGACCGGCGCTGCTGTCCGCACAGGATCATCTTAGCCTGGGCTATGCGTTAACCTATCTTATTGGTCTGGTCAGTCTGATTTTCGGCGCGCGCTATCTGCCCAAGCTGCAGCACCAGGATTTACCGACCTCGGCGCAGCAAATCGCCCGCGAGCGCGGTCTGGATACCGACAGCCAGCGTAAAGTCTATCTGCCGGTCATCCGCGCCTACCGCGTCGGTCCGGAGCTGGTGGCCTGGGCAGACGGCAAAAATCTGCGCGAACTGGGCATTTACCGCCAGACCGGCTGCTATATCGAACGCATCCGCCGCAACGGTATTCTCGCCAACCCGGATGGTGACGCCGTGCTGCAGGTCGGCGACGAAATATCGCTGGTGGGCTACCCGGACGCGCATGCGCGCCTGGATCCCAGCTTCCGTAACGGCAAAGAAGTGTTCGACCGCGATCTGCTCGACATGCGTATCGTCACCGAAGAGATCGTGGTAAAAAACAGCAATGCGGTCGGCAAGCGCTTAAGCCAGCTGAAACTGACCGACCACGGCTGCTTCCTGAACCGGGTGATTCGCAGCCAGATTGAAATGCCGATTGATGACAGCATCGTGCTGAATAAAGGCGACGTGCTGCAGGTCAGCGGCGACGCGCGCCGGGTGAAAAGCGTGGCGGAGAAGATCGGCTTTATCTCCATCCACAGCCAGGTGACCGATCTGCTGGCCTTCTGCGCCTTCTTTATTATCGGCCTGCTGATTGGTCAGATCACCATCCAGTTCAGCAATTTCTCGTTCGGCATCGGCAACGCTGCCGGGCTGCTGATGTCGGGCATCATGCTCGGCTTCCTGCGTGCCAACCACCCGACCTTCGGCTATATCCCGCAGGGGGCGCTGAATATGGTGAAAGAGTTCGGCCTGATGGTGTTTATGGCCGGCGTAGGCCTGAGCGCCGGCGCCGGTATCGGCCACAGCCTGGGCGCCGTGGGCTGGCAAATGCTGGTCGCCGGCCTGCTCGTCAGCCTGGTGCCGGTGGTGCTCTGCTTCCTGTTCGGCGCCTACGTGTTGCGCATGAACCGCGCCCTGCTGTTCGGCGCAATTATGGGCGCGCGCACCTGCGCCCCGGCGATGGACATCATCAGCGACACCGCCCGCAGCAACATCCCCGCTCTCGGCTACGCCGGCACCTATGCCATTGCTAACGTATTGTTAACGCTGGCAGGTTCGCTGATTGTGGTGCTATGGCCGGGGATACTGGGCTGACGGCGCGGGCGCAGAGGAAATTTAGCGGCGAAATATTTTTGAAATTTTTATCATTCGGCAGAACTTTTCGATCGGGTGGTAGTCTTAATTAGTGCCACTGCTTTTCTTTGATGTCCCCATTTTGTGGAGCCCGATAATCCCGCCTTTTTAGGTTCAAGATTATCGGGTTTTTTGTTGCCTTGAAAAAATACCACTATAAAACAATGAGATGAAAAACACATAACTGCCCTATGGCGACAGCCATTTTACGGGCATAAAAAAACCTGCTTTCGCAAGTGTAAGCATCCCTGCAAAACGAACCATTCACTTTTAGAGATCTTCCGACATACTGATTATGTCCCTGAGGAGATCACCATGCGTAAAGCCCGATTTACCGAGCACCAGATCATCACTGTTCTGAAGTCTGTTGAAGCCGGACGTACCGTCAAAGATGTCTGCCGCGAAGCGGGAATATCTGAGGCTTCGTACTATAACTGGAAAGCGAAGTATGGCGGCATGGAAGCCTCTGATATCAAAAAGATGAAGGATCTTGAGGACGAAAACCGCCGTCTCAAACAGATGTTTGCCGACCTGAGTCTGGAAAATCGCGCGTTAAAAGACGTCATTGAAAAAAAGCTTTAAAACCAGCGATAAAGCGTGAGCTCGTCAGCTATGTGAAAGAGATGTTTTCGATGAGCGTACGCCAGGCATGCAGGACGTTATCGCTGAGCAGGACGGTGTATTTTTACCAGCCCGATACCCGGCGCGATGAGCCGGTGATCCAGGCGCTGACTGAACTGGCGGAGCGCTATCCACGATACGGCTTTAAGAAGCTGTTCCAGTTGCTGCGCAGGCAGGGCAACAGGTGGAACCATAAACGCGTTCACCGGATTTACTGCCTGCTGAAACTGAATTTTCGCCGTAAGGGAAAGCAACGTCTGCCGGTGCGCAATCCGGCTCCGCTGGCGACGCCGGAAGCACTTAACCAGAGCTGGTCGATAGATTTTATGCATGATGCGCTGGTGTGTGGCAGACGCTTCCGGACCTTCAATGTGGTGGATGATTTTAACCGTGAAGCGCTGGCGATAGAAATTGACCTGAATATCCCGGCGCAACGCGTCGTGAGAGTGCTGGACAGGATAGTGGCAAACCGCGGCTATCCGCGGAAGATGCGTATGGATAACGGGCCAGAACTGGTCTCACTGGCACTGGCGCAATGGGCCGAAGAACATGGTGTGTTGCTGGAATTCATCAAGCCGGGAAAGCCGACGCAGAATGCGTTTATCGAGCGTTTTAACCGGACATACCGGACAGAGATACTGGATTTTTATCTGTTCAGAACCCTGAATGAAGCGCGGGAAATTACGGAGTGCTGGCTGGCTGAATATAACAGCGAGCGGCCTCATGAATCCCTGAACAACCTGACACCAGAAGAGTACCGGTTGATGGCTGAAAAACCGGAAATCTCAAAAAGTGCCTGGAACTAAAACCGGTGTGCTTACAATTTCCGAAGACTTCGCGCATTATCATGATAAACGTTTGTCCGGTGAAATCTACTTTTCCGAGAAGTGGAAGAACGGGATAGTCTAGAGTAATGCGCTTCCGACAGTAGCCATGACCACTTTGATGTAGCCGGTGATAGCCTTAACCGCCCGCACATAGGCCGTTTTAATGCCGCTGGCGGCAGTGTCCGTTGGCCGGTGACTCCTACACCGCCCCATCTCTATCCGGAAGAGCGATATAACCATGCCTATAATACCAACGAGATACAGTAAGAAAGACTGAACATCCTGCTGAATCCCATGAGTGCCTGCTTCAAACGGGCACATTTTCTATCATCCGCGGATTTCCGGGATCAATGCCATTAAAAATTCAGTGAGAGTATCACAGCTAATAAATAAATTATCATACTGAAAGCGGTCTCTGGACTCCCACTTATTAGTACGCACGTCGTAGGTGTAAATATCCAGCGACGAATCGCCAAAAATAATACAATATTGATAGTCGTCAAATGTTAATGCAGGGGAGTTTTTGGCGATCTCAGTGTTTTTTCGATTATAATCTAGAATGACTCTTCCATGTTCAAAATGACTTTTTATTCCAAATATGCAAAAACCATCAATATCAAAGCCATCTAATAACTCAACAAACTCTCTATACTGCCGCCAAAATTCTTTAGGGGCCACCTGTATTTTACCTTCAAAATCATAACCATAAAGTGAAGTATCAAAATCAACACCACAAGGCAGCTCTTCCTCATACTGTGAGGCAAGGATTTTAATTTCATCAACAATATCTTTCATAATCATCATTGCAATCCTTATGGGTAGATATTACCTTTTGGCATAGGCCATAAGACTTCTTTTGTTTCACCAACACTCATACTCTTGGTGATTTTATTTTGCATGTTAGTGAAAATAAGATGTTCCGCGTCTCTATTTATTAGTACTAAATTGTTAAATTCATTAGTGCCACTATCATCTAGAGGTAATTTATGATGCACATCCCACAGCTTATTAGGGCGCTTGCCGCTGGCTAGATTCGCCAGCTCTTCAGCATTAAAGCGTTTTTTCACCTTGGGATCGTTGATTATCGATTGCAAATATTGCGATTTTACACTACGAAACTGGTTTCGTAACGCTGAAAGTTCAGCTCTATCGCGGCGGGCATAAGATATTTTGACAACTTCAATATTGTCGAGAAGATATTTCTCACCTCTCACTTTACCCAAATATTTGTTCAGCTCTTCCAGTTCAGCCGTGGATAGACGCCCGGCGATCGATGCCCGTCCCGCCATCAGCACAGAGGAAAGAGCTACCAGCGATCCGGCGGTTTGCTCATTCAGTACTTGGCCAAAACCCTCAGCAGCTCCGCTACCTAATTTCTTGGCTGTATCCGCAAACATCTCAGGGTTCTGGTTATAAATACCTCCCGCGGCCAGCAACCGCCCAACGGCTTTACTGTTCAGCATGCTAAGCTGCTTTTTTGCTGCTTGAGCGTGCTGGGGTGGTGTGTAATATTCCGCAGGCTTTGACGTTGGCAAAGGTCGCGAACGTTCCCCCCTGCGCCTTATCGCCTGCTCGTAGTAGTCAATGATGCGGTTGCTACCGTTCAACGCAAAAAAGTTAAATTCACCACTGCTCACCAAACGGCCAGCTCTATTGATATAAAAAGCAAAACGGGTGCTGCTCCACATTTCGTCATCATCAACGTAAACAACATTGCCGCATTCTATATCGCCCTTTAACTTGCGTGCGTAGCGACCAGTATGATTCACCACACGATTATCCCATCGCGAACGTAGCTGTATATCATCACCGAACATATTAAACCCGAAGGAGCAGCCAGTATCTAACACATAATTTTGGCATATCTCGCGCCATGCATTATAGGGGCTGATGATCCTGTCATAGCGTTCTGGCGGTAGCTCATCATAAAACAGGTGATACAGATTGCCGGGTAATTTTTTCACGGTATACGCAACTCCTTTGCGTTAAAAAAACACCATTTCCGTAACATAGCTAACCCTGATAGCAGTTTCAATCCATTGCCACCAACCAAACAATGTCGATCACATATACGGTAACCTTAACGACTCTTTGAACGCATTCGGAGTGCCAGAGCGGTGAGACGCCGGGCTAGAAATACGCTGGCAGTTATCAGCGCGATAATCATCACCAACGACGGTACAAAGAAGCTCAGCGCATGCTGTGTCACAGATAATCCCAGCACAGCATGTAGAAAGGGCAGCAAGTTAAAAGCAAAAGCAATCAGGAATAGCGGAAACAGCGTCGCCACCGGGAAAGTATTTTGCCTGCTAAGCTCACTGGAAGGTCGGAAAATATCGCTCCAGTTCAGGGGTGGAGCGATGCAACAGGCTGGCGTCCGCACGTGCGATGACGCTTTCGCTCTCTCGCCCAGGCAGCAGAAGATCGTAAAAGTGACGGCCGGCTAACCGGGGAAAAAAGCGAACAAAAAACATAATACGGCAACCAGTATGATGATACTGAAGATCAGCCCGGCGCCGAACAATATCGCATGGAAGGCCAGCGTCCCCCCGCCAAAAAACAGCGCTCCGCCAACTCCCCAGCCGTTCTCTTTGCGAATCCCTCCGATAAAAGCAAGCACCAACGCAACGATCGCCAGACCGATGGTCGCGCTATTCAGTATGTTATCTATATCGATAGTTCGTTTCTCTGTCACCGGCGGTTCCTGACCTTTCAGGCCGGCTAAAATGCCGTTTTTGATAGATGAAACTTTCTCCGCCACGCTGACTTCCAGCGGCGGCTTGGTCGCTAACGGATAATTGAAATGAAACAGGCTAATAAGCAAGGCCAGCGCGCCAAGCAGCATGCCGTATAGGCTGATTTGATATTTATGTGTTTTGCTCATGCCACATACCATTTTTTTATGTTTTATTAAGATGCGCGTCAATGCGCGATCGGCCCGTGCCGGATAGTTCCAACAGTGCGATAGCCGCCATTCCATCGGCATAATCATTACGCCGCAGGATCATACCATAGGATGCTCCGCTCTCCATGCAACGGGCTTACTACCAGCCCTGCCCCGCAGAGGGTTATGCCAGTGTGTAATGTACAAACATTCCCCCTTTACCCACGGTTTAACCCAGACCGGATATTATTAAGAAACGTATCCTGCATACGTAGTGTGATAAATCAACATAAAGGACTAGCTATGAAAATTTCTACGATGGTTGCATCTCTCGCCCTGGCCGGCTTCTGTTTCGCGGCAAACGCGGCTACCCCTGGGAATATTGCGGTATATGCGACAGAGAAGTCGACCGGCTCCATATCCATTGGCGGCAAAGACGCCTACACCAAAACCTTTGACGTCGCCCTGGCAAAATTGTCCGGGGACGATATCGATTTATCAACACTTTGCCTGAAGGCCTACTCGCCGGATAACAAGGCCTTCAAGCTCGATACGGTTGATGAGGCATTAACCACCGGCACCTTGAAGGACGGCAAGCTGGTGAAGGGCATCGCCGTATTTGCCGCTGACAACGCCGCGGTCTACAACGCAGCCCTGGTAAAAATTACCGACGATTGTCAATAATCCGCTCAAGCAGCCTTGCATGGCTGCTTTTCCCTTTCCTTCCCGTAGTTTTTTCGGTCTTCTTACCGCTACAAGCCAAATAATAAGCAGATTCATTATCCCGTCCCGGGATAGCTTGACACATAAATATTTCTAAACTAAATGTTTTGTCATCCGCATTTCCGCCATGAGGGACTCCCGCTATGCACCGCACGTCTGCCGCTTTGCCAAAGATGCAGCATGATTGAAAATGTCAGCATCCAAAAACGCCGGGACGCGGTGTTTGAGCTGTGGTTATCCTGGCGTTTTGTCAGGAACAACGTCTGGATCGGCATTATCGCGCCAACGTTATTTACGCTGTCGCTCTGCCTCGCCCGGGGGATGGGAACGCAGGCAATAATATCCAGTATTCTGGCTACCTTTATTTATGCTTATTTTCATATCTATATCGCCGATATCAACAGCCAGATATTTGGTATTGAAGAAGACAAAATCAATAAGCCGGACCGTCCGCTGGCGGCTCAGGTCATTACGCTGAAGTCGGCCAAAATCCGCGCCGCCGTTCTCGCCCTGCTGTTTTTCGCCTATGGTCTTTACCTCGGCGTGATTGGCTGGGTGCTGTTCTGGATACTGTGCTCACTGGTATACAGCTATACGCCGTGGAGCAATAACTGGCTGTTGAAGAACGTCTTTGTTTCGCTGGGCATACTGACGCAGCTGCCGGTCGCCGCTCACAACGCCGGCGTGCCGTTCAGGGAGATTGCCGACTGGCTGCTGCCGCTGTTGCTGATGACCAGCTATATGATCACCACGCAGGATTTCAGGGACATTAAAGGCGACGCGCGCATCGGCAGAAAAACCTTTCCGCTGGTGTACGGCATGCGCAAGGGAAAAATAATCATTGCCGTCGCCTATCTGCTTTCCATCGTTATTGCCCACTACACGCTGTTTATGCCCGGTGAACAGAGCGGCAACGCTAGCGCCCTGTCCCTGTTTGAGATAGGATCCGCGCTTATTTTATTGTTCATCTCAGCGCGTCTTTGCAAAAGAGATGCCGACAGCCGCTATGACCATTTCACCTACCGACTGTGGGAATACTGGTACACCCTGGTGTGTATTTCCATTATTGCCGTGTATATCAGCCGTTAACCGAGCACACCATGGAGAACACCATGCCTGAACATCATGAGCAGGTTATTTTGCTGGATGAGCATTTCCATCAGAGTGGGACAATGGATAAAGCCGTGGTGCATACCAATCAGACGCCTCTGCATCTGGCCTTTTCCTGCTATGTGCTTAACCGCAAAGGGGAACTGCTGATTACCCGGCGGGCGCTTAACAAAACCGCCTGGCCCGGCGTCTGGAGCAACTCGTTTTGCGGCCATCCGCAGCCCGGTGAAAGCCAAAGCGATGCAATAGCGCGGCGCGCCGCCTTCGAGCTGGGCCTGACCATCAGCCTGCCGGAACTGGTGGTTTCCCACTTCCAGTACTGCGTCACCGATGCCTCCGGCGTGATGGAAAATGAATTTTGCCCAATCTACGTCGCGCGCAGCGATGCGCAGCCGCAGCCTAATCCGCTTGAAGTGATGGAGTATGCCTGGGTCGGTATCGAACAGGTGATAGGCGCCATTAACGCCGTTCCTCAGGTGTTTTCCCCGTGGATGGCGCTACAGCTGCAGCAGCCGGAACTGCTGAAAAGAATCGGCGCGTTAGCCTGATATGCATCGGTAGGAAACGGAGACGGGAACAAGGCCCGCCTCACATTTAGCTGGAGCGATAAATACGCGCCGGCAAGGCAGTTACTTCTTCACCGCGTCGCTGACCGCATCCTCAGCCTTCCAGACACGATACTTCACTTCCGCATCCTGCGGCACATAGACCACGATCGGCAGACGGCTGTTGTAACGCTGCATGGCGGCATCGCCCAGATTTGCCGTCACGAAGGCTTCGCGCTTGGTGTTGTCCGGGCAGGCCATCATGGTGCTCATCGGGCCGGAGAGTTTATCCAGCACCAGATAGTCGTAGCCCCAGCCGGACAGGGTTTTGCTTTCCAGCTTGCCGCCCAGCCCATGATGGTTGCAGTCAACCTGCAGCGTTTTACCGATCAGCAACTCAACCTTATAGTTTTCTTCATGCTCCTGTTTCGGCAGGTAAATCACCTGACGCGTCATGCCTTTTTCCGCCTGCGGGTAAGGGGCAATCTTTTCCAGCGGCTGCTGGCTGATGTCGGCCTTTTCAGTCGCGTTAGTCGCCGCACCGGCAGAAGCAGCCATCATCATGCCGGCTACTAACAAGGAGATCTTTTTCATGTTCTTTCCCTATGATTCATACTGAAAACCAGACATAAACTAATACACTATAGCAACACTTTCCAATGGTTTAATCTTCTTTACATTGATAAATCAAAAGGAATAACCACTGAAAGGATGAGAAATGGCAGAATAAAAACCATTCGCATACTCAATATATTGCCACACTAAGGTTTTCTTAAGCCGGGGGATTTACCGTAATCTGACCGATGACTAACGACAGGCTGACGCATGGCGCCCGAAAAACCATCCCAATCTTTATTAAATCAACCCTCAACGGCCAAACACTTTAAGAATGGCTCTATTTACTCCTTGGCGCCATCCTTTTACCGTTGGCAAGTTTTTAGCTTAATTGTCAGTGGGTTGCTATTTTTATGGCTGTCGCGTGATGAAAGCCTGGATTGGGCCATCAGCAATAGCTGGTTCGACAGCGCCAGCGGGCATTTCCCCTGGCAGCATAACGCCTGGCTGGACGCGATCAACCACCGCCTCCTGAAGAGCGGCGTGATCGCCGCCTCGGTGCTGGCGCTGCTGTGGGGTATTTACCGGCGCCATGCCCGGCTGATCCTGTGCATGGCGCTGGTCGGCGTCGGGCCACTGGTGGTCGGCATCCTGAAGTCCACCAGCGCGCACTCTTGTCCGTGGGATCTGGTGCAATACGGCGGGCAGGCGATGTCATATCCGCTGTTTGGTGCCTTGCCGGCCAATCCCGGTCCCGGCCGCTGCTTTCCCGGCGGGCACGCTTCCAGCGGCTTTGCAGTGATGGCGCTGTTTTTTCTGTTTTATCCCCGGCGGCCGAAAGTGGCTTATGCCTGCTGGGGCGCCGGCATCGCCCTGGGGCTGCTGATGGGCTTTGGTCAGGTGATGCGCGGCGCACACTTTTTTTCCCATAACCTGTGGGCAGGTTGGTGGGTTTGGTTCAGCCAATTGGCTGTTTATTGGTGGGTTAGCGGCATTGTTCGCCGCAAGACGAGGTAAATATCATGGAGCAGTTGAACTATCTTCTTTTCGCCTGGATTAACGCGACCCCGGCCTCACCCAAATGGTCGCTCGATGTCGCGATCTTCCTGGCGCGCGATGTGATCGCCATCGTTCCGCTGTTGATCGTCGGCCTGTGGTTCTGGGGGCCGAAAGACGCGCTGGTTTCACAGCGCGAAGTGGTGGCTAAAACCACCATTGCCCTGGCGTTCGCCATTCTTACCTCCGCCGCCATCGGTATGCTGCTGCCGCACGAACGCCCCTTCGTCGCCGGCATCGGCTACACTTTCCTGCATCATGCGCCGGACAGCTCCTTCCCCAGCGATCACGGTACCGCCATATTCACCTTTGCCATGGCATTTTTATGCTGGCACCGGCTGTGGTCCGGCATTGTGCTGATGGTTATCGCCGTCGCCATCGCCTGGTCGCGGGTTTTCCTTGGCGTACACTGGCCGCTGGATATGGTAGGTGGTTTCCTGCTTGGCATGGTGGGCTGCCTGGTGGCGCAGCTGGTGTGGAACCTGTTCGGCAGCGCGATCGCCGCCCGGCTGGAACGCCTGTACCGTTTCCTGTTCGCCTTCCCTATCCGTAAAGGGTGGATCAAAGAGTAATCCCGCGCGGGGCCGTTGGCCCCGCCGTTATATCCCCCTGCCGGTTTCTTCCCTTCAGCACCGCCATGTTATTTAAATAACAAAATCCCGCTAAAAATGTGGTAAAAACTCGAATCATGGCTATAATTACGGGCAGTGGATGTTATTATTCTAACATTCAGCACTAACCATTCAGAGGAAGCGCAATGACTAGCGAAAACATTGATTACGCCAGCTACATCGACCATACCCTGCTGGCGATGGACGCCACCGAGCAGCAAATCAGCAAACTGTGTGAAGAAGCGCAGCAGCACAATTTCTACGCGGTATGCGTGAACTCCGGTTACGTCCCGCTGGTTGCACAGTTACTGCAGGAAAGCACGGTGAAAGTCTGCTCGGTGATCGGTTTCCCGCTGGGCGCGGGCCTGACCGTCACCAAAGCCTTTGAAGCGAAAGCGGCGATTGCCGCCGGCGCGCAGGAAATCGATATGGTCATCAACGTCGGCTGGCTGAAAAGCGGCATGCTGGAGGATGTCAAAGCCGATATCGCCGCCGTGCGTGAGGTTTGCGCGGCTATCCCATTGAAGGTAATATTGGAAACTTGCCTGCTCAGCGACGCGCAAATCGTGCAAGTGTGTGAAATGTGTCGTGAACTTGACGTCGCCTTTGTCAAAACCTCAACCGGCTTCAGCACCGGCGGCGCTCGTGAAGAGCACGTTAAACTGATGCGCGCTACCGTGGGCAGCGAAATGGGCGTGAAAGCCTCCGGCGCAGTACGCGACCGCGCGACCGCCAAAACGATGATCGAAGCCGGCGCCACGCGTATCGGCACCAGTTCCGGCGTAGCCATCGTATCCGGCGAGCAGGCCGCCGCCGGCAGCTATTGATAGCAACGCCCCCGGCGCACTTGCAGTAACCGGGCGCATTTGTTGACTGATGCGGGGTAATGCGTAGTACGCACTGCTCCGCATTGTTGTATCTGGCCCTGGGCCGCCACGGATATCTCTTTATCTCTAAACCGACGGGAGCAACGAATGGAAACGCGGCGCGAAGAACGCATCAATCGATTAGTCCAGGTGTTAAAGCGTTCTGACAAGATCCACTTAAAAGAAGCCGCAGCGCTGCTGGGGGTATCGGAAATGACCATCCGTCGCGATCTCAGCGCCGAACCTGCGGCGGTGGTGTTGCTGGGCGGCTACGTGGTGACCGATCCGCGCAACAACGGCGTGACCCATTACTTTGTTTCTGACCAAAAAGCCAAGCAGGTGAGTGAGAAACGGCGCATCGGCCTGCTGGCCGCCCCGCTGATCGCTGAAAATGATACGGTGTTCTTTGATTGCGGCACCACCACGCCGGCAATTATCGACGCCATTGCCGACGACCTGCCCTTCACCGGCGTCTGCCACTCGCTGAACACCTTCCTGGCCCTGCAGGATAAACCGCAGTGTAAAGTGATCCTGTGCGGCGGCGAATTCAAGCCGAATAACTACATATTCAGCAGTATCGGCCAGCGCAACGAAATGGACAGCATCTGCCCCAATATCGCCTTTATTTCTGCCGCCGGCCTCAGCCTGCAGCAGGGTGCCAGCTGCTTTAACTTTGACGAGCTGGATATGAAGCACCGGGCGCTGGCGACGGCGCAACGTAAGGTGCTGGTGGCCGATCACAGCAAATTCGGCAAGGTGAAGCCGGCCTGCATCGGCCCGCTGACCCTGTTTGACCAAGTGATCACCGACCAGCGCCCCGACGCCGAATTCAGCGATTTCTTCAATCAGCACGCCATCCCCCTTCGCTACTGAGCCGTTCAGGCCGCTGAGCACGGCTCAGCGGTCCTCTAGTACAAATTATCCGCAATTAAATTACCAATAATCCCATCCTGATTGGCCAATACGTTAATAAATTGCAACCGGTAACGGCAGTTATTATTTTCTCTGCGCGGAATAATGACAAAATAGTGTACGACGGCATAAGCGGGCGGTGAATTTTTCGCCTGATTTCGATCGTTGATAATTGGTCGGTATAACACCAAAAAAGTGATTTATTACCAACCGTGGCGCCAACAGCACAAATTTATATGATGAATGTTTAAGCATTCCCTGCCGGGAATAAACCATTCCTCCCGTTTGCACCAACACAAAAAAATCCAATTTATACGTTAATAATCAATTCGTTAATAAAACACCATCTAATAGCATGATGTGATCGCCATCACTAAACCCGCTTAATCCTCGTTTTTAGCTAGATCCCGACCACTGCTTAAAATATATTGCTCATCTTCTGTGCACAGGCAGCGTTTTATCCGGTCATGACGGTAAAAAGCCGGATAAAGCATGCAGTAATAAAAAAAAACAATAAAGCATAATGCTTCACGAAGGTGAACATTTAATAAATAAAATTTTAACAAAATGGGTATTTACCGCATATATATCGCATTTGAGAGCATGATCACGGTTGTTTATGCTGGAAATCGCTATCTTTCTGCCATCAAAAACGGGAGACAAGAATCTTCCGAGTTAATACTCTATTTTCCGCCTAACCTGGGCGGCATGATTTTTAGTGTTAGTTCATCGCCACGATAATTAGCACAATAAACAACCAGGGGGAGGTTCCTTTATCCCCGCAAGAAACGCCTGATTTAACCGGCAGCCGTTGACTGATTTACGGCTTTCGGCTTTAACGTAAATTTTTGACTTTGCTTTTAAATTAACGTGTTCACTTCGGAGATATTTATGGACACTACACAGACCGGCACGATTGTCTCGGCAGCATCGGGTTCCAGCAGTACCTGGCGTAAAAGCGATACCATGTGGATGTTGGGCCTGTACGGCACCGCCATCGGCGCAGGCGTGCTGTTCCTGCCCATCAACGCCGGGATCGGCGGCTTAATCCCGCTGATTATCATGGCCGTCATCGCGTTTCCGATGACGTTCTTTGCCCACCGCGGCCTGTGCCGTTTTGTCCTGTCCGGCAAAAATCCGGGCGAAGATATCACCGAGGTGGTGGAAGAACACTTCGGCATCAGCGCCGGTAAGCTGATTACCCTGCTCTACTTCTTCGCCATCTACCCTATCCTGCTGGTTTACAGCGTCGCCATCACCAACACTGTCGACAGTTTCATTACCCATCAGTTGGGCATGGCCTCTCCGCCGCGCGCCATTTTGTCGCTGATTCTGATCGTCGGCCTGATGACTATCGTGCGTTTTGGTGAGCAGGCCATCGTCAAAACCATGAGTATTCTGGTGTTCCCGTTTGTTGCCGTGCTAATGCTGCTGGCGCTGTATCTGATCCCTAACTGGACCGGCGCTATCTTCGAAAACGTCTCCCTGTCAGGCGCCGGCACCGGGATGGGCCACGGCCTGATGATGACGCTGTGGCTGGCGATCCCGGTGATGGTGTTCTCCTTTAACCACTCGCCGATTATTTCCGCCTTTGCCGTGGCGAAACGCGAAGAGTACGGCGCGGACGCCGAGAAAAAATGCTCACGCATTCTGGCCTACGCACACATCATGATGGTGCTGACCGTGATGTTCTTCGTGTTCAGTTGCGTACTCAGCCTGTCGCCGGCCGACCTGGCGGAAGCCAAGGCGCAGAACATCTCTATTCTGTCGTACCTGGCCAACCACTTTAACAACCCGATGATTGAATACATCGCGCCGGTTATCGCCTTTGTCGCCATCACCAAATCGTTCCTGGGCCACTACCTCGGCGCACGTGAAGGTTTCAACGGCATCGTCAGCAAATCGCTGAAAACCCGTGGCAAAACCATCAGCAGCGGCAAACTGAACCGCATCACCGCCATCTTTATGCTGGTCACTACCTGGATTGTCGCCACGCTGAACCCAAGCATTCTGGGCATGATCGAAACCCTGGGCGGCCCGATTATCGCGATGCTGCTGTTCCTGATGCCGATGTACGCCATCCGTAAAGTACCGGCGATGCGTAAATACGCCGGCCATATCAGCAACGCCTTCGTGGTGCTGATGGGCCTGATCGCCATGTCGGCCATCCTGTACTCTCTGTTTAGCTAAATACACTCCCGCCGGCGCGCCATGCGCCGGCTTGCACCATCCCCTTATTCTGTATTTACCGCCTGACACCTGAAGAAGGAGGCGAGACTATGGTCAGCGTTTTCGATATTTTCAAAATCGGTATCGGTCCATCCAGTTCCCACACCGTCGGCCCGATGAAAGCCGGCAAGCAGTTTATCGACGATCTTATCGCTCATCAGCAGCTGATGGACGCCACCCGTCTGGTGGTGGACGTTTACGGCTCGCTGTCCCTGACCGGTAAGGGCCACCACACCGATCTGGCGATTATCATGGGGCTGGCGGGCAATTTACCGCATGACGTCGATATCGACGCCATCCCCGGTTTTATCCGCCAGGTGGAACAAACCGGCCGCCTGGCGCTGGCGCTGGCGAACGGCTGCCACGAGGTGGATTTCCCGCTGGCGACCAGCATGAACTTCCACCGCGATAACCTGCCGCTGCATGAAAACGGCATGCGCATCCGCGCTTTCGACGGCAAGCGGCTGCTGCATGACAAAACCTACTATTCCATCGGCGGCGGTTTTATTGTCGATGAAGCGCATTTCGGCCAGGCCTCTGCCGAGGCGCTGCCGCTGCCCTATCCGTTCCGCTCCGCGCAGGATCTGCAGCAGCACTGTAAAGACACCGGCCTGTCGCTGTCTGGACTGGTAATGCAAAACGAGCTGGCGCTGCGCGACAGGGAAGAGATTGAGACCCACTTTGCCGCCATCTGGCAGGTGATGCGCACCGGTATCGAACGCGGGATGAATACTGAAGGTTTGCTGCCCGGCCCGATGAAAATACCACGCCGCGCCGCCGCCCTGCGCCGCATACTGGTGACCGGCGATAAGAACAACACCGACCCGATGAACGTGGTGGACTGGCTCAATATGTTCGCCTTTGCGGTCAACGAAGAGAACGCCGCCGGCGGGCGGGTGGTGACCGCCCCCACCAACGGCGCCTGCGGGATTATCCCGGCGGTGCTGGCCTATTACGATAAATTTATCCGGCCGGTTAATACCAATTCCTATAGCCGCTTCTTCCTCGTTGCCGGCGCGATCGGCGCGCTCTACAAAATGAACGCTTCGATTTCCGGCGCGGAAGTCGGCTGCCAGGGCGAGGTCGGCGTCGCCTGCTCGATGGCCGCCGCCGGGCTGGCGGAGCTGATGGGCGGCAGCCCGGCGCAGGTATGTATTGCGGCGGAGATCGCCATGGAACATCATCTGGGGCTGACCTGCGATCCGTTGGCCGGTCAGGTGCAGGTACCCTGTATCGAACGCAACGCCATTTCCGCCGTGAAGGCGGTCAATGCCGCACGGATGGCGCTGCGCCGCACCAGCGAGCCGCGGGTGTGCCTGGATAAGGTGATTGAAACCATGTATGAAACCGGCAAGGACATGAACGCCAAGTACCGCGAAACCTCACAGGGCGGGCTGGCGATCAAGGTGGTGGCCTGTAATTGATCGCAAAGGGCGCATCATGCGCCCTTTTTTATTTCCCCGTTAGCGGTCAGCCGAAAATGCTGCCGAACCACTGGGTCACTTTCATCATTACCATATCCCAGATGCGGCTGAAGAAGTTGCCCTCTTTCACTTCCTCCATCACCACCAGCGGACGCTGATCGACGGTCTTACCGTCCAGTTGGAAATCAATGGTGCCCACAACCTGATTCTTCGCCAGCGGTGCTTCCAGCGTGGCGGAATTCAGCTTATAGCTGGCCTTCAGGTTTTTCATCTGCCCTTTAGGAATGGTGATTGCCGCGTCTTTCGCCACGCCCAGCGGCACTTCGCTCTGCTTGCCGTACCAGACGCGCTGGGTGATAAACGGTTTATCCGCCTTGATTGGCGTTACGGTTTCAAAGAAACGGAAGCCCCAGGTCAGCAGCTTCTCGCTCTCGCCGAAACGCACGCGGTCACTCGGCGCGCCCAGCACCACAGAAATCAACCGCATCGGCCCTTCGGCCGCCGAGGCCACCAGATTATGGCCGGCACCGCTGGTATAACCGGTTTTAATCCCGTCCACTTTCAGATTAGAGCTCCACAACAGGCGGTTGCGGTTCACCTGGCGGATTTTATTGAAGGTGAACTCTTTTTCTTTATGCAGCGCATACTCATCCGGCACATCGCGGATCAGCGCCTGGCTCAACAGCGCCATATCGCGGGCGGTGCTGTATTGCCCTTCCGCATCCAGTCCGTGCACCGTCAGGAAGTGGGTATTTTTCAGCCCGAGGTGTTTGACGTAGTTGTTCATCAGCCCGACAAACGCATCCTGGCTGCCGGCCACGTAATCCGCCAGCGCAATGCTGGCATCGTTGCCCGACTGGATCACGATACCTTTGTTCAGTTCCATCACCGGCACCTGATCGCCCGGTTTGATAAACATCAGGGAAGAGCCGCGCAGCGTCGGGTTGCCGGTCGCCCAGGCGTCTTTACCGACGGTGACCGAGTCGGTCGGCTTGATTTTGCCGGCCTTAATCGCCTGGCCGATAACATAGCTGGACATGATTTTGGTCAGGCTGGCCGGGTCGAGCCGGGTATCCGGGTTGCCTTCCGCCAGAATGGCGCCGCTGTTGTAATCCATCAGAATAAACGCCTTGGCGTCAACCTGCGGAGCCGCCGGCGGCGCGGCGGCCTGCACGGCCGGCGTTGCCAATAACAGGAAGCCGACGCCGAAGGTCAGCTTTTTCATCGGAGAAGCTAAATGTGTTTTCATCATGTCGTCGCCAGAGTGTCCATTCAATTTATTGAAATCGCGTTACCGTTCAAACTCGTTACATCAGCCAAATCAGCGAGAGGTCCCGGGCACCCGCGCCCTGCCGCGTGTTCCCTTGCTACGGGTTATCGCCCGGCCAAGGCTGTGCTAAGAGTTTATTAGATTCGTCTTATTTTTGCAGGGATTAGCATGAAATTTCAGCATTTTTACATAACTGTACGCTTTCGCGCGCAAATTGTCGAAAAAGCTATCCGGACGCTGTTTTTTCACCCCGCTGACGGCTACACGGCCAAGCATCCAAACATCTTTATGCCTGAACGGCCAAAAATCGAATTAATATATTCTATAATGGCATATATAGCAGTTATTTGTTCTTTTAACCGGACAAACAGGCAGAGCTATCATCCAAATAACGGCGAGTAACGCACATTATTCTGGAGGGAAAACATGGCCATCGCACAATCGGCGCTCGCGACGATCGGTAATACGCCGATGCTGGAGTTGACGCACTTTGATACCGGCCCCTGCCGGTTGTTTATCAAACTGGAGAACCAAAACCCCGGTGGATCTATCAAAGATCGCGTCGCGCTGTCGATGATCGAACAGGCCGAACGCAACGGGAAACTGCAGCCCGGCGGCACCATTATTGAAGCCACCGCCGGCAATACCGGATTGGGGCTGGCGCTGGTCGCCGCGCTGAAGGGCTACCGCCTGACGCTGGTGGTGCCGGATAAAATGAGCCGCGAGAAAATTTTCCACCTGCGTGCGCTGGGGGCCAACGTGGTGCTGACCCGTTCAGATGTCGGCAAAGGGCACCCGGCCTATTACCAGGATTACGCCCAGCGCCTGGCGGACGAAACGCCGGGCGCCTTATATATCGACCAGTTTAACAACCCGGCCAACCCGGCGGCGCACACCGCAACCACCGCGCCGGAACTGTGGCGGCAGATGGATCACGACGTTGACGCCATCGTGGTCGGCGTCGGTTCCGGCGGCACCCTGAGCGGGCTGAGCCGCTACTTTTCCGAGGTTTCCCCCACCACCCGTTTTGTGCTGGCGGATCCCGCCGGTTCCATTCTGGCGGACTATCTCGACAGCGGAAATGTGACGGAGGTAGGCAGTTGGCTGGTAGAAGGTATCGGCGAAGACTTTGTACCGCCGCTCAGCGACTTTCGCCAGGTGGCGGCCGCCTACCGCATCGACGATCGGGAAGCCTTCACCACCGCACGCCAGCTGCTGCAGAGCGAAGGCATACTGGCCGGCTCATCCACCGGCACCTTGCTGGCCGCCGCGCTGCGCTACTGCCGGGCGCAGACCGAGCCGCAGCGCGTGGCGACGTTCGTCTGCGACAGCGGCAATAAATACCTGTCCAAAATGTTCAACGACCGCTGGATGCAGGAGCAGGGGCTGCTGGCCACTTCCCAGTTTGGCGATCTGCGCGATCTGATCGCTTACCGCCACGATGAAAACGCCGCGGTAACCGCCGCACCGGACGATACGCTGGCGGTGGTGCACGCCCGCATGCGTCTGTACGACATCTCTCAACTGCCGGTGTTGGACAACGATCGGCTGGTCGGCCTGATCGATGAGTGGGATCTGCTGCATACCCTGCAGGCCGACGCCGGCAACTTTCGCCTGCCGGCCAGACAGGCCATGACCCGTCAAGTGCAGACGCTGCAAAAAGACGCCGA
The DNA here is from genome assembly GCF_014298095.1 of Serratia sp. JUb9. Lineage (NCBI taxonomy): Bacteria > Pseudomonadati > Pseudomonadota > Gammaproteobacteria > Enterobacterales > Yersiniaceae > Serratia > Serratia sp. JUb9. The sequence continues at coordinate 3,353,613 of NZ_CP060416.1, forward strand.
CCCGCAGGCGCTGCTGGCGACCTTCAATCACGGCCACGTGGCGGTCATTCTCGACGGCGAGCGCTTCCTCGGCCTTATCACCCGCACCGACGTTCTGAACGCCTGGCGCCAAAAACTCCGTTAATCAAGGACTCTGTTATGACCAAGTTTGCCACCCAGACCGTACATGCCGGCTATACGCCGGACGCCACCGGCGCGGTGATGCCGGCCATTTATGCCACCTCCACCTATGCCCAGCCGGCGCCGGGCGAACATACCGGCTATGAATATTCGCGCAGCGGCAACCCGACCCGCAGCGCGCTGGAAAATGCGATTGCCGAGCTGGAAAACGGCAGCCGCGGCTACGCCTTCGCCTCCGGGCTGGCCGCCTGCTCCACGGTGCTGGAACTGCTGGATCAAGGCAGCCATCTGGTGGCAGTCGACGACCTGTACGGCGGCACCTACCGCCTGCTGGAAAAAGTGCGCAGCCGCACGGCCGGACTGCGCGTCACCTATGTCGCTCCGGGTGACACGACGGCGCTGGAGCAGGCGATCGAAGCCGACACCAAAATGATCTGGGTGGAGACCCCGACCAACCCGCTGCTGAAGCTGGCCGATCTGGCGGCCATCGCCGCGATCGCCAAGCGGCACCGTCTGATCAGCGTGGCGGACAACACCTTCGCCTCGCCGTATCTGCAGCGCCCGCTGGAGCTGGGGTTCGACGTGGTGGTGCACTCCGCCACCAAGTATCTGAACGGCCACTCCGATGTGGTGACCGGCCTGGCGGTGGTCAGCGATAACCCGCAGCTGGCGGAGCAGCTCGGTTTTTTGCAAAACGCGGTGGGCGGTATCCTCGACCCGTTCAGCAGCTTCCTCACCCTGCGCGGCATCCGCACCCTGGCGCTGCGGATGGATCGCCACAGCGCCAGCGCGCTGCACATCGCCCAATGGCTGGAACAGCAGCCACAGGTGGAAAACGTCTACTATCCGGGCTTAACCAGCCATCCGCAGCACGCGCTGGCCGGCCAGCAGATGCGCCAGTTTGGCGGCATGATTTCACTGCGGCTACGCGGCGATGATGACTACGCGCGACGGGTCATCCAGCGGCTGACCCTGTTTACGCTGGCGGAAAGCCTGGGCGGCGTGGAAAGCCTGATCGGCCAGCCCGCCAGCATGACGCACGCCTCCATTCCGCTGGAACAGCGGCTGAAGACCGGTATCACGCCGCAGCTGCTGCGCCTGTCGGTCGGCATTGAAGACGCCGAAGATCTGATTGCCGATCTGCAGCAGGCGCTGGCGGAATAAACTTTTTACTTTACCCTCCCCACGCTCCCCGGCCGCCCGGCCGGGGACGCCGGCCGTCATATCAGCGTCATCAATATTCCTTAAGCTCGGCGCAATTTTATCGTCAGCGGCGAATCCGCTATCCTTAAGCGCACTGCCACCCGACCGGAGAAAAACCGATGGACTTAGCCCTGTTCGACCTGGATGAAACCCTGATTAATGAAGACAGCGCCAGCCTGTGGATCCGCTGGCTGGTTTCCCAGGGGTTTGCGCCGGAAGAGCTGGCCACGCAGGAACAGCAACTGATGCAGCACTATTATCAGGGCAAACTGTCGATGGAGCAGTATATGCAGGCCACGCTGTCGCCGCTGGCCGGGCGCAGCGTCCAGACCGTCGCCGGCTGGGTAGCGCGCTACATCCGCCGTGATATTCTGCCGCGCGTCTACCCCGCGGCGCATGAGCGTCTGCAGTGGCACCGCAGCCGCGGCGACCACATCCTGGTAATCTCCGCCACCGGCGAGCATTTGGTGGCCCCCATCGCCGAACTGCTGGGCGCCGACGGCGCGCTGGCGATCGGCGTTGAGGTGGAAGACGGCCGCTTTACCGGCCGCACCTACGGCACCATGACCTATCAGCAGGGTAAAGTAATCCGCCTGGAGGCGTGGCTGGCGCAGCATCCGCAGCGGCATTTCGGGCAGCTGTACGCCTACAGCGACTCGCTGAACGACCGGCCGATGCTGGAGTATGCCGACCATGCGGCGGTGATTAACCCCGACGCCGAGTTGCAGACGCTGGCGCAGCAAAACGGCTGGGAAATCTGCCGCTGGACGCGCTGACGTAAACTCCGGGTGACAAATGCCAGATTGTGGCGTAGGAATAAAGCACGCAATCACACCGTCTATCTGGAGGCATAGCATGCTGACGATCTGGGGCCGAGAGAACTCCAACAACGTGCGCAAAGTGCGCTGGTGCGCCGCCGAGCTGGGGCTAAGCTACCAGCATATCAACGCCGGCGGCGCCTATGGCAAAGTCAATGAACAGCAGTACCGCGCGCTCAACCCGAACGGCCTGGTGCCGCTGCTGCAGGACGATGATTTTGTGCTGTGGGAGTCCAACACCATCGTGCGCTATCTGGCGGCGAAATACGGCGACGCGCCGTTTTACCCGCAGGATTTGCAACAGCGCGCGGCGGCGGAGAAATGGATGGACTGGAACACCGCCAGCGTGACCGAACCGTTCCGCACGGTATTTTGGGGATTGGTGCGCACCCTGCCGGAACAGCGCGATATGCTGAAGATTGAGGCGGCGATCGGCGCGCTGGAAAAGTGCTTTGATATCGTCGAACAGGAACTGGGGCAGCAGCCCTATCTCTCCGGCGAGGCGTTCGGCATCGGCGATATACCGCTCGGCAGCTTTATTTACGCCTGGTTCGAAATGCCGATCGAACGGCAAGAGCGCCCCAATATGGAGCGCTGGTACCAACAGCTCTGCGCCCGCCCGGCCTACCGCAGCGGCGTTATGACGCCGTTAACCTGACGGGCCTTCCCCTACGCGCAGCAGTTTGCCGTTGCTTTCATCGGTTAACAGATACAGATAACCGTCCGGCCCGCTGCGCACCTCACGGATCCGCTCGCTGCGATCCTCCAGCAGCCGCTCTTCCGCCACGATTTTATTGTCCACCAGCGTCAGTCGGATCAGCGCCTTCTGCGCCAGCGCGCCGATAAACAGCGAATGCTGCCAACCGCCAAAGCGCGGGTTATCATAAAACGCCATGCCGCTGATGCCCGGCGACACCTGCCAGTAGTGCGCCGGCGCCTGCGTTCCCGCTGCATATTGCCCCTTGGCCTCCGGAATCGGCTGCCCGGAATAGTTGATGCCATAGGTGGCGATCGGCCAGCCGTAATTTTTCCCCGGCTGCAGAATATTGATCTCATCGCCGCCGCGCGGGCCGTGTTCATGTTCCCACAGCGCGCCGTTCCACGGATTGATCGCCAGCCCCTGCGGGTTGCGGATGCCGTACGCCCAAATCTCCGCCTTTTTACCCTGCTGGCCGGCAAACGGGTTGCCCGGTGCAGGCTTGCCCTCGGCGGTCAGCCGCACCACCTTGCCCTGCAGCTTGTCGAGATCCTGCGCCGTCGGCCGCTGGTTGTTTTCCCCCAGCGCGACAAACAGCATCCCTTGACGGTCAAATACCATCTTGCCGCCGAAATGGTTGCCCACCGACAGCTTAGGCTGCTGGCGGAAGATGACGCGGAAATCCTCAAGCCGGCGCTTATCGTCGCTCAGCCGGCCGTAGCCCACCGCGGTGCCGGCTTTACCGTCGTCCCCGGCTTCGGCAAAGCTGAGATACACCCGCCGGCTGCTGGCAAAGTCCGGCGCCAGCAACACATCCAGCAGGCCGCCCTGTCCCTGCGCATAGACCTGCGGTACGCCGTCAATCGGCGCCGACAGCCCGTTGTCCTGTTGCCACAGGCGTAAACGGCCGGGCCGCTCGGTAATCAGCATCCCCTGTTGGGCGGGCAAAAACGCCAGCGACCACGGGTACTCCAGCCGCTCCTGCAGTTGGGTTACTTCCGGCGCGGCCTGCACGCCGCCGCTCAGCAGCAGGCCGGTCAGTAATGTCGTTCGGGTCATTCGAAACATGCATCCCCCTTATTTATCAGCGCCTTTTCAGTGTAGCCCAGCCTACCCGCGCTGCCGCCGGCTGACCGTTTATCTTTGGCTTTATCTGTGCTTAAGTTAAGAAAAGCACAAGGAGCAAGCATGAATATCACCGTAACAGAAACCATGAGTGACGAGACGCTGGACGCCGTGCGCCAGGGGCTGATGGCGTACAACCGGCCGTTTATCGATACCAGCCTGCGCAAGCCGCTCAGCGTTTACGCCAAAGACGATGACGGCCAGGTGGTAGCCGGCCTGACCGCCGTCACCTGGGGCAACTGGCTGAGTATCGACTGGCTGTGGGTGGCAGAAACTCAGCGCGGCAGCGGCCTGGGGCGCCAGGTGATGCTGGCGGCCGAACGGCAGGCGATAGCGCGCGGCTGCCGCTATGCCCGCGTGGATACCTTCAGCTTTCAGGCGCGGCCGTTTTACCAGAAGCTGGGCTATCAGGTGCAGATGACATTGGAAAACTATCCGCTGGAGCACCAGTGCTATTTTCTGACTAAAACGCTGATTGATTAACGGCGGGCAAATGGACAGCAAAACCAGGGTGGTCAACAGCGTCGCCTATAGAGCGGGCAAGCGCTTAGGCGACGTCACCATCGACGATATGCGTGAAATGCTGACCAATGCCACGCACGTCAATCTGGCGCTGTTGACGGTAAAACAAAACGAGGTGGTGAAAAAGCTGGCCTGCTGGCTGTAAGCCCCCTGAAAAATGAGGGCGTCAGGACGATGCCCCATCATGTTGCGATGGGCAGCATCGGGTGTCTCCGGAACGGTCCTCACCGACGGGGATAATCCCTTCTCCGCCATCAGGCGTTCGCCGGTTTATTAGGCTGTCACGGCCCTATGGATATTCGCTCAGCTAGGAATTTTCTCTAAGCCTGACGCCCACTTAGCCCACTGCAGATAGAACTGGAGCTTTATTTTTAACCTGGTGTAAAATCCCGCAACCTAACCATAATAACGATTTATTTTTGACCTATGAGCAATGTAGCAAGCAAGCCGCCTAAAGTTGGATTTCTTTCGTTAGGTTGCCCAAAAAACCTGGTGGATTCGGAACGCATCCTCACTGAACTGCGTAACGAAGGCTATCAGGTGGTGCCGCGTTACGATGACGCCGAGCTGGTGATCGTCAATACCTGCGGCTTTATCGACAGCGCGGTGCAAGAATCGCTGGAAGCCATCGGCGAAGCACTGCATGAGAACGGCAAGGTGATCGTCACCGGCTGCCTCGGCGCCAAAGAAGACCAAATCCGCGAAGTGCATCCCAAGGTGTTGGAAATTACCGGGCCGCACAGCTACGAGCAGGTTTTGTCGCACGTTCATCACTATGTGCCGAAGCCGCCGCATAACCCGTTCACCAGCCTGATACCGGCGCAGGGCGTCAAACTGACGCCGAAGCACTACGCCTACCTGAAAATCTCCGAAGGCTGCAACCACCGCTGCACCTTCTGCATTATTCCGTCGATGCGCGGCGATCTCGACAGCCGTCCTATCGGCTCGGTGCTGGATGAAGCCAAACGTCTGGTAGACGCCGGCGTCAAAGAGTTGCTGGTGATCTCCCAGGACACCTCGGCCTACGGCGCGGACGTCAAACAGCGCACCGGCTTCTGGAACGGCCAGCCGGTCAAAACCAGCATGGTCAGCCTGTGCGAACAGCTGGCCGGCCTCGGCGTCTGGGTGCGTCTGCACTATGTCTACCCGTACCCGCACGTGGACGAGGTGATCCCGCTGATGGCCGCCGGCAAGATTTTGCCGTATCTGGATATTCCCCTGCAGCACGCCAGCCCGAAAATCCTCAGGCTGATGAAGCGTCCGGGCGCGGTCGAACGCACGCTGGAGCGCATCAAGCGCTGGCGTGAGATCTGCCCGGAACTGACGCTGCGCTCCACCTTTATCGTCGGCTTCCCGGGGGAAACCGAAGAGGATTTCCAGCTGCTGCTCGACTTCCTGCAGCAGGCCAGGCTGGACCGCGTCGGCTGCTTCAAGTACAGCCCGGTGGAAGGCGCCGCAGCCAACGAACTGGCGGACCCGGTGCCGGAAGAGGTCAAAGAGGCACGCTACCACCGCTTTATGCAGCTGCAGCAGCAGATCTCGGCGCAGCGCCTGCAGGAAAAAGTGGGCCGCGAACTGCTGGTGCTGATCGATGAGGTCGACTCGGAAGGTGCGATTGGCCGCAGTATGGCCGATGCGCCGGAGATCGACGGCGTGGTGTACCTGAACGGCGAAACCGACGTGAACGTGGGCGATATCGTCAAGGTGAAAATCGACCACGCCGACGACTATGATCTGTGGGGCAGCCGCGTCTGACCTTAACGATACGGGGCGGCATCATCCAACGCCGCCCCGCTCCGTCGCTTACTTGGACAAAATCGCCTGCCCCGCCGCCGTCTGCGGCCGCGTCGCCAGACTGCCGATCACAAACGCCAACGCGCCGGCGATCAGGCCGCCGTAAATCGGGCTGTTCGCCTGTATGCCCTGATAACACATAAAGCCAATCGCCGTCAGGCTGCCCGCCAACATGCTGGCTATCGCGCCGGCGCTGGTGGCCCGCGGCCAGAAAATCGCCCCCACCAACGGTACCAGCATGCCGCCCACCAACAGGTTATAGGCCAGCGTCAGCGCCGCCAGCACATCGTGCACCAACAGCGCCAGCCCCAGCATCAGTACGCCCATCAGCAAGGTGATCCAGCGCCCGCTGCGCAGGCCGGCCGCCGGACGCCGCCGAATCACCGGCAAGACGTCCTCCAGCGTAATGGTGGCGGACGCCAGCAGGCAGGCGCTGGCGGTGGACATCAGCGCCGCCAACGCGGCGGCGGCCACCAGCCCGCTGACCCCGGCCGGCAGTACCGCCTGCGTAATGGCGGCAAAAGCGCCGTCGGCATTCTCCAGCGACGGCAGCACGATTTTTCCCGCCATGCCGATCAATGCGCCGCACACGCCGTACAGCACGCAGTAAATGCCAGCCCCCAGGCCGGCGTAGCGCGCCACCGTCGGACTGCGGGCGGTAAAGACCCGCTGCCAGATATCCTGCCCGATTAAAATGCCGAAGAAATAGATCATAAAGAACAGGATGATGGTATCGCCGCCGATCGACGACAGCTGGTAATAGCTGTCCGGCAGGCGCTGGCTGAACGCCTGCCAGCCGCCGGCTTTACCGATGCTCATCGGCAGCAGCACCAGCATCATGCCGACGGTCATAATGATAAACTGAATAATATCGGTCAGCGTCAGCGACCACATGCCGCCCAGCGTGGAATACAGTACCACCACGCCGCCGCCCAGCAGAATCGCCGTCACCAGCGACAGGCCGAACATCACCTGCATTACACTGCCGATGGCAATCGCCGAGGTGACCGCCACCATCAGATCGTAGGCCAGCATAATCACCGCGCTGGTCACCCGCGCTGCCGGGTGATAACGCCGGGCGAACACCTGGCTAACGGTATACACCTTCAGCTGCAGCAACGGTTTGGCCAGCAGGGTGCTCAGCACCACGATGCCCGCCCCCAGCGATGCGCACAGCCAAACGCCGGAAATGCCGTAGCTGTAACCCAGCTTGACGCTGCCGATGGTGGACGCGCCGCCCAGTACCACCGCAGACAGCGTGCCGAGATACAGCCCCGGCCCCAGATTGCGCCCGGCAACCAGATAATCCTCTTTGGTGGCGGCTTTGCGTATGCCTAGCCAGCCCACCGCGCCGATAACCAGAAAATAGATGGCGATGGTCAACAGATCGAGATTCATAGACCCCTCGTCTTATCAGGATAGATATGGGTTTTCCGCCCGTAACGGCTGCCGGCTCACTGCCCCGGCAGCACGCACAGCATCTCGTACAGCAAATTCGCCGCCAGCAGCGCGGTATTGCCGGAACTGTCATACGGCGGAGAAACCTCGACCAGATCGCCGCCCACCAGCGAAAGCCCGCGGCAACCGCGCACAATTTCCAGCCCTTGCCAGACCGACAGCCCGCCCACTTCCGGCGTGCCGGTGCCCGGCGCAAATGCCGGATCCAGGCCGTCGATATCAAAGCTGAGATACACCGCACCGTCGCCCATTTGCTCACGCACTTCCGCCATCAGCCCCTCCAGCGAGCGGTGCCAGCACTGCTGCGCCTGCACCACGCGGAACCCCTGACGGCTCGACCAGTCGAAGTCATCGGCCGCGTAACCGCTGCCGCGCAGGCCAATCTGCACCACCCGGCGCGCGTCCAGCAGCCCCTCTTCATGGGCGCGGCGAAACGTCGTGCCGTGCGCCAGCTGTTCGCCGAACATGCTGTCGTTGGTATCGGCATGCGCATCCACATGAATCAGCCCCACCGGCCCGTGCCGGCGCGCCATCGCGCGCAGGATCGGCAGCGTCAGCGTATGGTCGCCGCCCAGCGTCAACGGAATGCAGCCATGCTGTATGATGGCGTCGTAGGCCTGTTCGATGCGCCGCACGCTGTCCGCCAGGTTATACGGATTGGTGGCCACATCGCCCAGGTCGGCCACCTGCAGCCGCTCGAACGGCGCCGCGCCGGTGCCCATGTTGTACGGGCGCATCATCACCGACTCCTGGCGAATCTGCCGCGGCCCGTAACGCGTGCCGCTGCGGTTCGAGGTGCCGATATCCAGCGGCACGCCGACAAACGCCGCATCCAGTCCCTGCGCGCTCTCGGCGGCCGGCAGGCGCATCATGGTCGGGGTGCCGGCAAAGCGCGGCATCTCATTGCCGCCCTGGGGTTGGTTGAACATAGTTTCTCCTCACATTAGCGCTGTAATTGCAACATTTAAGTAACATTCACACGCTAACCGGCGTATCGGCGAGTTACCATCCTCAGATACCAATGTAAGCATTGATAAAATCGATGCTTTATAACGTCTTATTGCTTTTCATTTCCGTTATATGACATAAGAAGACGCTTGGGGCGGGGTTTTCAGCACTGATGAGGATGTTATTTGATGGTTAAACGCGGTGGCGAGCGGAGGGGCGATGCTGACCAATCTTAGCGATATCGATCTCAAACTGTTGCGGGTATTTGTCGCGGTGGCGCAGGCGCAGGGCGTCAGCGCCGCGCAGGAACCGTTGCAGATGAATCAGTCGACCATCAGCACCCACCTCTCCACGCTGGAAACCCGCCTTGGCTTTCGCCTGTGCCAGCGCGGGCGTTCGGGGTTTATGCTCACTCCCAAGGGAGAACGTATTCTGATCGCCTGCCGGACGCTGTTCAGCGCCGCCCGTGATTTCACCCGCGTCAGCCAGTCGCTGAACGGCCTGCTGACCGGCGATCTGCAGATCGGGCTGGTCGATAACCTGGCGTCGCTGCCCGGCAGCCCCTTCAGCCAGGCGCTCAAACAGTTTTTGCAGCGCCGGCAGGACGTGCAGCTGCACTGCCGCATCTGCTCGCCGGGCGAAATTGAACAGGGATTATTGAACCGCCAGCTGGATCTGGGCATCGGCTATTTCGGCCAGCAGTTGGCGGCGTTGAGCTACCGCCCCTGGCTGGCGGAAACGCAGGCGGTTTACTGCAGCAGCGATCATCCGTTATTTACCCAGCCCAACCCCGGCCGGGAACAAATCGAGAATGCACGCTGGATACAGCGCGGCTATCTGCTGGCGCAGCAGCTGTGCCCGCTGGCGCCCGCCGATCTCGGCGCCGTCGCCTTCCATATGGAGAGCGTGGTGCATCTGATCCTCAGCGGCGAATATGTCGGCTACCTGCCCACGCACTACGCCGCACGCTGGGTGGAACGGGGCGAGCTGCGCCAGCTTGGCGGCCCGCCGCTGAGCTATCAGGCGACGCTCAGCCTGGCGACCCGCCCGCAGCCGACGGAGGATGCCCTGACGGCGCTGCTGGAGGATCTGCAGCGCCAAGGCGGCACGCTTAGCTGACCGGCATCCGCGCCGGATCCGGGTGCTGATAAACAAACCCCAGTTCCCGGCAAATCCGGCTGCCGTCCACCAGCCGCGCCGGCTGATCCGCTTCTGCCGCGAACTGCGGCGGCGTAAGCTGCAATTGCGCCGCCAACTGAGGATAAAACTCGCGTTTCTGCGGGTGGCGCGGCGCGCACAGGTTATAAATATGCCCGCCCTGCGGCAACGTCAGCAGCAGCTGAATAGCGGCAATCACATCATCCTGATGCACCAGGTTGACCCCCTGCGAACCGCCTTTCACTTCCACCTTACCGGCCAGAAAACGGCCCGGATGGCGCTCTGCGCCCACCAGCCCGGCCAGGCGTAGAATGTCCACCGAAGTATTGGGCAACTCATGCAGCCAGCGCTCCAGCCCCGCCAGCACGCGGCCAGAAGGGCTTATCGGATTGACGGGCGAATCCTCACTCAGCATGCCGGCGGCGTCGCCGTACACCGAGGTTGAGCTGGTGAAAATAATCCGCGACACGCCGTAGGCCATCGCACTGTCCACCAGCATGCGCACCGCGTTGAAGTAGTTTTCACTGCCTTCAACGGTGCGGCGCGCCGGCAGCGTGATTACCAGCGCATCGACCTGCAGCAGCGCATCCAGGTCGTCCGGCTCGCATTCCAATTCCGGCGTCAGCGCCAGCGGATAGCACTCAATACCGCTCATACGCGCGGCTTCCACGCCGTCCGGGGTGGTTTTACTGCCCACCACCTCAAACCCGCGGCTTATCAATGACAGTGCCAACGGCATGCCCAGCCAGCCAAGGCCAACAATGGCGACTTTTTTCATCTCTTCCTCTCCTGAAGATTACGGCGCACTTCGGTTATCAAGGCTACGCCAGTCGCGGCAGCGTGGCAATCAGCGCCCTGTCGGGTTAGGTCAACCGGCGTATAGCTAATAACTGAACCTGTTTCAATAAATTAAATTTATGACCGTAAAAAAGAGTTGCGCTCTCCATAACCTATAGTTTAGGTTAATTAGCAATTCAGTTATTCATGACCTAAAACGAGATTACACATGACGCGCATTCAGTTCAGCCACCATCATCACCATCATCCTGACTAGTCTTTCAGGCGATGAGTGCTGGGAGACGGTTTTTAAATCTTCCAGCGGCGCGCAGATTGTAAGAGAGAGCCCTCGGAAGATTTCTTCCGAGGGTTTTTTTTTGCCCCCGGACAGACAGAAAAGTATTTTTTACAATAAATTCATAAAATTACAGATTAAACAGAGGTTACCATGCTGGACAAAACACGCTTACGAATCGCCATGCAGAAGTCGGGCCGCCTGAGCGACGAGTCGCAGGAGCTGCTGGCGCGCTGCGGGATTAAAATCAACCTGCAGCAGCAACGCCTGATCGCCTTCGCGGAAAACATGCCGATCGATATTCTGCGGGTGCGTGATGACGATATTCCCGGCCTGGTGATGGACGGCGTGGTTGACCTCGGCATCATTGGTGAAAACGTACTGGAAGAAGAGCTGCTGACCCGCCGCGCACAGGGCGAAGACCCACGTTATACCACCCTGCGCCGTCTGGATTTCGGCGGTTGCCGCCTGTCGCTGGCCGCTCCGCTCGATACCGACTACACCGGCCCGCAAAGCCTGCAAGACGCCCGCATCGCCACCTCTTACCCGCACCTGCTGAAACAGTACCTCGACAAACAGGGCGTACGCTTTAAATCCTGCCTGCTGAACGGTTCGGTGGAAGTCGCGCCGCGCGCCGGCCTGGCGGATGCCATCTGCGATCTGGTGTCAACCGGCGCCACGCTGGAAGCCAACGGCCTGCGCGAAGTCGAAGTCATCTACCGCTCCAAGGCCTGCCTGATTCAGCGCGACGGCGACATGCCGGCCGCCAAGCAGCAGTTGATCGACCGCCTGATGACCCGTATTCAGGGCGTGATCCAAGCGCGGGAATCCAAATACATCATGCTGCACGCGCCAAGCGAACGTCTGGAAGAGATCGTTGCGCTGCTGCCGGGCGCCGAGCGCCCGACCATTCTGCCGCTGGCCGGCGCGCAGAACCGCGTGGCGATGCACATGGTCAGCAGCGAGACCCTGTTCTGGGAAACCATGGAGAAGCTGAAGGCGCTCGGCGCCAGCTCGATTCTGGTGCTGCCAATCGAAAAGATGATGGAGTAACGCCATGGCTGACTTCAATACCCCCATCAACTGGGCCGACTGCAGCGCCGAACAGCGCGATGCCCTGCTGATGCGTCCGGCAATTTCCGCCTCGGACAGTATCAGCGCCACGGTGCGCGGCATCCTCGACAATGTAAAAAGCAACGGCGACCGCGCCCTGCGCGAGTACAGCGCCAAGTTTGACAGCGTCGAGGTCGACGCCCTGCGCGTCACGCCGCAGCAGATTGCCGCGGCCGCCGCCCGGTTAGATGATGATATCAAGCAGGCGATGGCCGTCGCCGTCGGCAACGTGACCACCTTCCACAATGCGCAGCAACTGCCGCCGGTTGATGTTGAAACCCAGCCTGGCGTGCGCTGTCAGCAGGTGACTCGGCCGATTGATTCGGTCGGCCTCTATATTCCCGGCGGCTCCGCGCCGCTGTTTTCCACCGTGCTGATGCTGGCAACCCCGGCGCGCATCGCCGGCTGCCGCCGCGTGGTGCTGTGCTCGCCGCCGCCGATCGCCGATGAGATTCTGTATGCGGCGCAGCTGTGCGGCGTGCAGGAAGTGTTTCAGGTCGGCGGCGCGCAGGCGATTGCCGCCATGGCGTTCGGCACCGAGTCCGTACCGCAGGTCGATAAAATCTTCGGGCCGGGCAACGCCTTCGTCACCGAAGCCAAACGCCAGGTCAGCCAGCGTCTCGACGGCGCGGCGATCGATATGCCGGCCGGCCCGTCAGAAGTGCTGGTGATCGCCGACGGCGGCGCCACGCCGGCGTTCGTCGCCTCCGATCTGCTGTCGCAGGCGGAGCACGGCCCGGATTCGCAGGTGATTCTGCTGACGCCGGACGCCGCGATGGCGCGGGCGGTGGCGGAAGCGGTGGAACAGCAGCTGGCGGCGCTGCCGCGTGCGGAAACCGCCCGTCAGGCGCTGGCCACCAGCCGTCTGATTGTGGCGCGCGATCTGGCCGAATGCGTCAGCATCAGCAACCGCTACGGCCCGGAGCACCTGATCATTCAGACGCGCAACGCGCGCGATCTGGTCGACAGCATTACCAGCGCCGGCTCGGTGTTTCTCGGCGACTGGTCGCCGGAATCCGCTGGCGATTACGCCTCCGGCACCAACCACGTGCTGCCGACCTACGGTTACACCGCCACCTGCTCCAGCCTGGGGCTGGCGGATTTCCAAAAGCGCATGACGGTGCAGGAACTGACGCCGCAGGGCTTTATGAATCTGGCCGCCACCATTGAGCGGCTGGCCGCCGCCGAACAGCTGATCGCCCACAAAAACGCCGTGACCCTGCGCGTCGCCGCACTGAAGGAGCAAGCATGAGCATTGAAAATCTGGCGCGCCAGAACGTGCGCGATCTGACGCCCTACCAGTCGGCGCGCCGTCTCGGCGGCAGCGGCGACGTGTGGCTCAACGCCAATGAATATCCGCTGGCGCCCGACTTTCAGCCGGCAGCCGCAAACCTGAACCGCTACCCGGAGTGTCAGCCGGCGCAGGTGATCGCCCGCTATGCCGAGTATGCCGGCGTCAGCCCGGATCAGGTGCTGGTCAGCCGCGGCGCGGATGAGAGTATCGAACTGCTGATTCGCGCCTTCTGCGAACCGGGGAAAGACGCCGTTTTATATTGCCCGCCGACCTACGGCATGTACGGCGTCAGCGCCGAAACCTTTGGCGTCGAGCGCCGCACCGTGCAAACCACGGCAGCGTGGCAGCTCGATCTGCCGGCGATTGCCGCCAACCTCGACGGCGTCAAACTGATTTATGTCTGCAGCCCGAACAACCCGACCGGCAACCTGCTGGACCCGGATTCGCTGCGTGCGCTGCTGGAGATGGCCAAAGGCAAAGCCATTGTGGCGGTTGACGAAGCCTATATCGAGTTTTGCCCGCAGGCCAGCGTAGCCGGCTGGCTCAGTGATTATCCGCACCTGGCGATCCTGCGCACCCTGTCCAAAGCCTTTGCGCTGGCCGGACTGCGCTGCGGCTTTACGCTGGCGAACCCGGATCTGATCGCTCTGCTGCTGAAGGTGATCGCCCCCTACCCGCTCTCCAGCCCGGTAGCGGATATCGCCGCCCAGGCGCTCAGCGCCGAAGGCCTGCGCCTGATGCGTCAGCGCGTCGGCGAGATTGCCGGCAACCGTCTGTGGCTACAGCAAGCGCTGGAAGCGTGCGACTGCGTCGAACAGGTCTTCACCAGCGACAGCAATTATTTGCTGGTACGCTTCACCGCCGCCAGCAATGTGTTTAAAACCTTGTGGGATCAGGGCATTATCTTACGAGACCAAAACAAACAGCCTGGGCTGTCCGGCTGCCTGCGCATCACCATAGGCACCCAAGATGAATGCCAGCGCGTGATTGACGCGCTGCGCCCGCTGCCCGGAACCACCACGACTCGCCAGGAGCCACTGTGAGCCAGAAATATCTGTTTATTGACCGCGACGGCACGCTGATCGCCGAACCCCCTGAAGATTTCCAGGTCGATCGCCTGGATAAGCTGGCGCTGGAGCCGGCGGTGATCCCTTCCCTGCTGGCACTGCAGGCGGCAGGCTATACCCTGGTGATGATCACCAATCAGGACGGGCTCGGCACCGCCAGTTTCCCGCAGGAAACGTTCGATCCGCCGCACAACCTGATGATGCAGCTCCTGAGCTCGCAAGGGATTCGCTTTGAAGAGGTGCTGATCTGCCCGCATCTGCCGGCGGACAACTGCGAGTGCCGCAAGCCAAAGACCGCGCTGGTGGAACGTTACCTGCAGCCGGGCGTGGTCGATAGCGAACACAGCTATGTGATCGGCGACCGCCAGACCGATATCCAACTGGCGGAAAATATGGGCATTCAGGGGCTTTTGTACCAGCGCGGCGCTCTGGACTGGCCGGCGATTACCCGCCAGCTGACCCAGCGCGATCGCCATGCGCACGTTAACCGCGCGACCAAAGAAACGCAGATCGAAGTGGATGTCTGGCTGGATCGCGAAGGCGACAGCAAGATCAAGACCGGCGTCGGTTTCTTCGATCATATGCTGGATCAGATCGCCACCCACGGCGGCTTCCGCATGAACATTCAGGTCAACGGCGATCTGTATATCGACGATCACCACACGGTGGAAGATACCGCGCTGGCGCTGGGTGAAGCGCTGCACAAGGCGCTGGGCGACAAGCGCGGCATCGCTCGTTTCGGCTTTATGCTGCCGATGGACGAGTGCCTGGCGCGCTGCGCCATGGATATCTCCGGCCGGCCGCACCTGGAATATAAGGCCGAGTTCAACTATCAGCGCGTCGGCGATTTAAGCACCGAGATGATCGAACACTTTTTCCGTTCGCTCTCCTACACCATGGGCTGCACGCTGCACCTGAAAACCAAAGGCAAAAACGATCACCACCGGGCTGAAAGCCTGTTTAAAGCCTTTGGCCGCACCCTGCGCCAGGCGATTCGCGTGGACGGCAATACGCTGCCCAGCTCGAAAGGAGTGCTGTGATGAACGTGGTCATTCTGGATACCGGCTGCGCCAACCTCTCTTCGGTCAACTATGCGGTCAGGCGGCTGGGTTACCAGCCTGAAGTCAGCCGCGACCCGGAGATCGTGCTGCGCGCCGACAAGCTGTTTCTGCCCGGCGTCGGCACCGCCAAAGCCGCGATGGAGCAGCTGGCGCAGCGCGAACTGATTGAACTTATCAAAGCCTGTACCCAACCGGTGCTGGGCATCTGCCTCGGCATGCAGCTGCTGGCGGACAGCAGCGAAGAAAACGGCGGCGTCAACACGCTGGGAGTGATCGACACGCAGGTGAAACAGATGCACGCCGGCGGCCTGCCGTTGCCGCATATGGGCTGGAACCAGGTTTCCGCCCGGGCCGGCAGCCACCTGTTCCGCGGCATCGATGACGACGCCTATTTTTACTTCGTCCACAGCTATGCGATGCCGGTATGTGCAAACACTATCGCCCAAGCGGACTACGGCGCGCCCTTCACCGCCGCCGTGCAAAAAGACAACTTCTTCGGCGTGCAGTTTCACCCAGAACGTTCTGGAGCCGCCGGCGCGCAGTTAATGAAAAACTTTCTGGAGATGTAGGCAGCATGATTATCCCCGCATTGGATTTGATCGACGGCAAGGTGGTACGCCTGCATCAGGGCGATTACGGCCAGCAGCGCGACTACGGCAGCGATCCGTTGCCGCGCCTGCAGGATTATCAGCAACAGGGCGCGCAGGTGCTGCACCTGGTGGATCTCACCGGAGCGAAAGATCCGAGCGCCCGTCAGCTGCCGCTGCTGCGTCAGCTGCTGGACGGCGTAACGGTGCCGGTACAGGTCGGCGGCGGCATCCGCAGTGAACAGGACGTGGCATCCCTGCTGGAAGCCGGCGCCAGCCGCGTGGTGATTGGCTCCACCGCCGTGAAACAGCCGGCGCTGGTGCAAAGCTGGTTTGAACGTTACGGCGCGGATGCGCTGGTACTGGCGCTGGATGTGCGTATCGACGCTGCCGGCAGCAAGCAGGTGGCAATCAGCGGCTGGCAGGAAAACTCTGACGCCACGCTGGAGCAGGTGGTCGAGCAGTTTCTGCCCTACGGCCTGAAACACGTGCTGTGCACCGATATTTCACGCGACGGCACCCTGGCCGGCTCCAACGTGGCGCTGTACCAGGAAATCAGCCGTCGCTACCCGCAGGTGGCCTTCCAGGCTTCCGGCGGCATCGGCGGGCTGGATGATATCGCGGCGTTGCGCGACAGCGGCGTGGAAGGTGTTATCGTCGGCCGGGCGCTGCTGGAAGGTAAATTTAGCGTTGAGGAGGCCATCGCATGCTGGCAAAACGGATAATTCCCTGTCTGGATGTGAAAGACGGGCAAGTGGTGAAAGGCGTGCAGTTCCGCAACCACGAGATCATCGGCGATATCGTGCCGCTGGCGCAGCGCTATGCCGCAGAAGGCGCAGACGAACTGGTGTTCTATGATATTACCGCCTCCAGCGACGGCCGCGTGGTGGATAAAAGCTGGGTGTCGCGCGTAGCGGAAGTGATCGATATCCCCTTCTGCGTCGCCGGCGGCATTAAAAGTGCCGATGACGCCAGCCAGATCCTGTCGTTCGGCGCCGACAAGATCTCCATCAACTCGCCGGCGCTGGCGGATCCGAGCCTGATCGGCCGGCTGGCCGAACGCTTTGGCGTGCAGTGCATCGTCGTTGGCATCGACACCTGGTATGACGAAAACAGCGGTAAGTACCACGTCAACCAATATACCGGCGATGAAAGCCGTACCCGCGTCACCCAGTGGGAGACGCTGGACTGGGTGCAGGAAGTGCAAAAGCTGGGCGCCGGGGAAATCGTGCTCAACATGATGAACCAGGACGGCGTTCGCAACGGCTACGATCTGGAACAACTGCGCCGCGTACGTGAAGTGTGCAACGTGCCGCTGATCGCCTCCGGCGGCGCCGGCACCATGGCCCACTTCCTGGAGGCCTTCCGCGACGCCAACGTCGACGGCGCGCTGGCGGCATCGGTGTTCCATAAACAAATCATCAATATCGGCGAACTGAAACGGTTCCTGGCCGATAACGGCGTGGAGATTCGCGTGTGTTAACCGAACAACAGAAAGCCCGGCTGGACTGGGAAAAAACCGATAACCTGATGCCGGTCATCGTACAGCACGCCGTTTCCGGCGAGGTGCTGATGCTGGGCTATATGAACCGGGAAGCGCTGGCAGCCACCGAAGCCAGCGGCAAGGTGACCTTTTACTCCCGCACCAAACAGCGCCTGTGGACCAAGGGCGAAAGCTCCGGGCATTTCCTCAACGTGGTCAGCATCACGCCGGACTGCGATAACGATACGCTGCTGATTCTGGCGCAGCCTATCGGCCCGACCTGCCATCTGGGCAACAGCAGCTGCTTCCACCCGGCGGCCAGCGACTGGACCTTCCTGTATCAGCTGGAACAGCTGCTGGCGGCGCGCAAGGATGCCGACCCGCAAAGCTCGTATACCGCCAGCCTGTACGCCAGCGGCACCAAGCGCATCGCGCAGAAAGTGGGCGAAGAAGGCGTGGAAACCGCGCTGGCGGCGACGGTGAATGACCGCGAGGAGCTGACCAACGAGGCCTCGGATCTGATTTATCACCTGCTGGTGCTGCTGCAGGACCAACAGTTGGATCTGAGCACGGTGATCGGCCGGCTGCGCGAGCGTCACGCAAAATAAGCACGCAAAAGTCCAGATAAAGAAAAAGCCGCAGAGGATTAAACCGCTGCGGCTTTTTTATCAGCCGGGGCACGAGGCCCCGGCAGCAAAAGTGACGATTATTCCATCCACTCGGTGTGGAACACGCCTTCTTTGTCGATACGTTTGTAGGTATGCGCACCGAAGTAATCGCGCTGAGCCTGGATCAGGTTAGCCGGCAGCACCGCAGAACGGTAGCTGTCGTAGTACGCGATAGCCGCGGAGAAGGTCGGCGTAGGGATGCCATTCTGTACCGCATAAGAAACCACGTCACGCAGCGCCTGCTGATAGTCGTCGGCAATCTGCTTGAAGTACGGCGCCAGCAGCAGGTTGGCGATATCGGCATTTTCCGCGTAAGCATCGGTGATTTTCTGCAGGAACTGGGCGCGGATGATGCAGCCGGCACGGAAGATCTTGGCGATTTCGCCGTAGTTCAGATCCCAGTTGTTCTCTTTGGAAGCCGCTTTCAGCTGAGAGAAGCCCTGTGCATAGGAAACGATTTTGCCCAGGTACAGTGCGCGACGTACTTTCTCGATAAACTCGGCTTTATCACCGCTGAAGGCCGCAACCTGCGGGCCGGTCAGCACTTTAGAAGCAGCAACGCGCTGCTCTTTCAGTGAGGACAGGTAACGCGCGAAGACGGATTCGGTGATCAGCGACAGCGGTTCACCCAGATCCAGCGAGCTCTGGCTGGTCCACTTACCGGTGCCTTTGTTTGCCGCTTCATCCAGGATCACATCAACCAGGTATTTACCTTCTTCATCTTTTTTAGTGAAGATGTCTTTGGTGATGTCGATCAGGTAGCTGTTCAGCTCACCTTTGTTCCACTCGGCAAAGGTATCCGCCAGCTCTTCGTTGCTCAGGTTCAGCGCCTGCTTCAGCAGCGAGTAGGCTTCGGCAATCAGCTGCATATCACCGTATTCGATGCCGTTGTGCACCATTTTCACATAGTGACCGGCACCGTCTGCGCCAATGTAGGTCACGCAAGGCTCGCCTTCGGCGACGGCAGCGATCTTCTCAAGGATTGGCGCAACCAGCTCGTAAGCTTCTTTCTGGCCGCCAGGCATGATGGAAGGCCCTTTCAGCGCGCCCTCTTCACCACCGGAAACGCCGGTGCCGATAAAGTTGAAGCCCTGGTCAGACAGCTCGCGGTTACGACGAATGGTGTCCTGATAGTAGGTGTTGCCGCCGTCGATCAGGATGTCACCTTTATCCAGGTGCGGAGTCAGGGAAGCAATGGTCTTATCGGTCGCTTCGCCCGCTTTTACCATCAGCAAAATGCGGCGCGGTTTTTCCAGCGATTCAACAAACTCTTCAACGCTGTAGTAAGGCGCCAGGTTTTTGCCTGGGTTCTCAGCAATCACTTCGTCAGTCTTATCGCCTGAACGGTTGAAGATGGAAACGGTGTAGCCACGGCTCTCGATGTTCAGTGCCAGATTGCGGCCCATTACCGCCATGCCGACAACGCCGATTTGTTGCTTGGACATTTAGTAACTCCTGTCTGAAGATAACCCTGCTAACAGCTCTCGGCTAACAGGTTTTGTGATGTGGCCCACATGTTAACTCAGGTTTGCGGGTGGTGGGTAGTGATTGGTGCGATAGGCCGGATGCCCGATCCTACAATTCAGCATTTTCTGCATAACAAAATGTATACAAAAAAATTAAGGGAGCAAAATCATACAGTTCAAAAGGTTGCCAATATTCTCGGCGAACAAGTTAATAACATTAAAGTTTTCTTATTTGCTCAATGTGGGTTGGCTGTTAGAATCCTCAGCTTAATTGCGTCCGGGGTTCAGATAGCACACGAACAAAACCGACGATTATAATGAGTACCGAATTCAAGTGGAGAGCGTAGTGTCTGAGCAGCAAGCTAGCGATTCAGCTTTAACTCAACCGGAAGTACCAGCAGTTGCGGATAAGGTCGCTGCGGTGATCGTCTCATATCACCCAGAATTGGGTAACCTGAGAACATTACTACAAGAACTAAAGAACCAGAATATTCCTAGTGTATTAGTGGATAATGGCTCCTTGAATCCTGAGGTTGTTAACCAACTACAAGAAATCGCAACCGTGGTTCGTCTTGATGACAACCTGGGGATTGCCCGTGCACAAAATATCGGTATTGAGCAAGCTCATCAGATTCATCTAGCTGAGTTAATTGTCTTTTTTGATCAGGACAGCCGCATCGACGATCATTTTATCGCTGGTCTGCTGCACGACTATCACCAAGTTTCAGCCTCTAACAAGATCGCAGCAATCGGCCCAGTATTTACCGACTCACGCTATGGCTTCTACTATCCATTAATTAAGGTCAATCGCTTCGGATGGCGCAATAAAATTAATCCTCAGCAGAAGAAAAATCCGTTTGAAGTAAGCATGATTATCTCTTCCGGTTCACTGATCCCGATGAACGCACTAAAAGACATTGGCATGATGAATGAAACTCTATTCATTGATTATGTTGATACTGAATGGTGCTTACGAGCTGTGGCGAAAGGTTATAAAATATATGCCGCAACATCGGCCAGAATGTCGCATGCGATCGGCGACAGAGCAATCAAGCTCTTGGCATGGCATATTCCGATGCATTCGGCGTTTCGCAGGTATTACCGTTTACGCAACGGATTATACCTTTGCAAAATGCCGCATATCCCTCTACTGGTAAAGGTCAGAGAGAATATTTTTAATAGCCTGCATCAGACCCTGTTAGTCTTGACTCAACCGAACAAAAAAACGCACCTGGCGACATGGTACCGTGCGTTTAAGGATGGGATCTGTTTAAAATGAACGTAGCAGAAGCAAAAAAACAGATCGTTGCGTCTGTTGTTTTATATAAACACAGCAAAGAAGATATTCTGCCTACGCTAAACTCGCTGTTAGCAGAAGATCTGATTGAAACCATCGTGCTCGTTGACAATGCTGGCTGTGGCTGGGCCGATCAATTAAACAATCCGCGAATCACCTACATTAAGTCGGATAGGAACGCTGGTTTTGGTCATGGGCATAATCAAGCTATGGCCGTTTTCCTCGACGAGTGCAGATATTTTATTATCTGTAATCCTGATATTGAGTTCTCTCCCGGTACAGTAAAAAAACTCTTTGATTTTGCAGAGCAAGGTCAGCACCGTTTTTTGGCTCCGCGTATCATTTATCCCAATGGTGAAGAGCAACGGGTCTGTCGCCTGTTACCAACGCCGGCGCATTTATTCCTGCGCCGGTTTGTACCGTCATTATCTCGCATTCTGGACAAATCTTATGAGTTGCATGCGGCTGATTACAATAAAAATTTCTTTGCCCCAGCGCTCTCGGGGTGCTTTATGTTTATTGAATCCGGCCTGCTTAAACAGATCGAAGGTTTTGATCCACGTTATTTCATGTACCTGGAGGATATCGACCTCTGCCGCAAAGCGCTGCGTTATGAGAAACCGATATTTTGTTCCGGCGCCACGGTAACGCACGGCTTTGCTAAAGGCTCATATAAAAGTTTTAAATTAATGCGTTACCATATTTCTTCGGCCATTAGCTACTTTAACAAGTGGGGATGGTTTTTCGACCCAGATCGCCGAAAGCTAAATAAAAAGTGCATCCGTGAACTTCCTATAATCGACAATTTCCGAGAGGAAAAACAAGATGGTAACTAATGCATTGGGCCGCTATGCTCTCGCAGGGCTGGGGCTTGCCGGTATCGCCGGACTCTTGATATTGCCGGTCAACGCAGTGAGTAAAAGCTTTGCGATTGCCGGCATCGTTAATTTTTTGTTTTTTAGTTATTATTTCAAAAACATATATAATCCTGCATCCATATTTATGAGTATGTTTTTATTCATGATCGGCTGCAGCCAAGCAAAATTGACATTGATTGAACAAGATAGTTTTGCCAACTCAACCTGGCTCACGCTGTTTAGCGTTATCCTGGTATTTTATGCCATCGTTGCGGCCTTCATGCTGCGTCATGGCCGTATCCTACCGAAGGAAAAACAGCAGAACAGTTATACTATCTCAGCTAAAACCATATTCTGGTCAAACATCATTTGTTTATCAGTAGAAATAATTATTTATTATTATGCAATTAATAAGATAGGCAGCATTCCTCTATTCGATGACAACGCACGCGCGAACATCATGCCACATGTCATTAGCAACCCTCTAATGACACTGATGGTTATCCCTACATTCTTTATTATATTCAACACAGCCTATACGATTCAGACAAAAAAATATGGGTATTTATTTTTTAGCGTAGCCTACTTAATATTACTGATACTTCTTGGCGGCAGGATAAATATATTCATCCCTGTAATAACCAGCCTTTTTTATACTTTAATTCAATATCAGTTTGCAAAAGAGAATAAAAAATCTGTCGCCATCACTGGCACAGCAATACTGATCACGGTTGCTGCCTTAATGGTCACCATCCCTCTTGTCAGAACGCAGATTTACGTTCAACAACATCAGACGACATCCGAGGGTCAAGCACCGTCCAGCGGCAGCGACTATTACGCAACCATTTATAATACGGTAAATACCCATACCCTTGATGCTCACCAGGCAGAAGAGAAAACCAAGCAACTACGCCAAAATTTCAAGCCGACAATGACGCTGCCGCCGCAGATGATGTCAGTCTGGATCAATCTCAGCACAGAGATGCATGCGTTCAACAAGATGGTGATCTATTTTGACGAACACAATGACTTCAGAGATGGGCGCATGCTGCTGACAGGTACCTTCCGCTTTATCAGCAAATATTTTATGCCTGATGAAACCCTGGATCTGGTCAAAATGGGTGGGTACGACTGGATCAATATCATGACCTTTATGCAAAAACCCTATATGGATTTTGGCGTGGCGGGCGTGGCAGGCTTTATGCTGCTGTTTACCCTCGTAGGGATGACGCTTTATCAACGCGTTCAGCAACGAAGAACGATGACCAACATGCTGCTGTATAGCTATTTTTGCATGGCGACATTGTTTATGGTGTTTGATAACCACTTCTACTATTCCACCGTGGTGGTCAACGTACTTCTACTGCTGTTGTTCAAAGCCTACATGAAAATTGACTGGTTAAAGAGCTTCAACGTTAGCAAAAGCAAAAAAATGAACACAGACAAGGCCATAGATGCATGATTAAATATATTAATCAGCCTCTGGTCAAAAACTATGCGTCCCTATTGCTTGTACAGGGGGGGAACTTCATCTTCCCTCTACTGGTTTTTCCCTTAATTGGGCGCAGTATCGGCGTCAGCGAATTTGGTAACATTTTATTTTGTTATATGGTCGGTTTTTATTTCTCCATTTTTGTCGACTACGGCTTTAACTTTTCAGCCGTAAGAACGGTGTCAAAAATGGACAACCATAGCCAGCTTGGCCGCACCTTCTATAATATCACTCTGGCCAAACTTACGCTGGCCGCAGCTGCTTTATTCATCATTTTTATGATGACTATGTTTTGGGCGAAACTTAATCAGCTAAGTGATTACATGCTAATCTCATCGCTACTCATTATCGCGTCCATGCTATCGCCCTATTGGCTCCTGCAAGGTGTTGGCAAAATGGCGGCAGGTGCAATGATCACGCTGTTATCTCGCCTTGTGACGCTGGCATTGTTCCTTATATTGCCCATCACCAAAAACAGTGCCGCTTTGTTACTGGCATTTCCCAACCTGTTAGCTTCATTAGTCCTGCTATACTGGGTGTTCAAAAGGTACCACATCGGCCTGCCCCGCTGCCATCCGGCAGAAGTAGCGGCGAACTTAAAGGAAGGATGGCCTATATTTGTCGCAAACTCTATTACCATGGTTTATTCAGCCAGTAATACTATCCTGCTAGGGCTGATTTCTGGGCCGGTCGTCGCCGGGCTGTACGGCGCCGCTGAGCGCCTGGTTCGTTCCGGGCTTGCGGTCATGGCCCCCCTCTGTCAGGCTGCATACCCCATCATCTGCCGTTATAATGCCTCAGAGTGGATAAAGCGTAACAAAATCATCATGCTCGTTCTGGTATGCAGCTTAGCTTTTGGCGCCTGCAGCTTCATCGTACTTAACTTCTTTTCTATGCAAATCATCACCATACTTTTCGGTGAGAAATTTATCGCCGCGGCCCACATCTTATCCCTACTGTCCGCGTTGCTACTGATTATTCCTCCGGCCATCGTCCTGGCACAGCTCTATTTACTCGCGAACAGTTACGATAAACAACTACAGAGAATATATGTTATTTGCTCTGCAACGCACTGCTGTCATATCTATTTTATGATTAAATACTTCGGTGCCACAGGCGCATCCTATTCACTAATAATCACCGAAGCATTAGCTACTTTGTTAATCATCATGGTGTCAGTAAAAATACTTAAGCGTGAAAGCACGCGGAAAACGCTGCAAACCTAAACAACCTCTCCTCAACGGTGAACCAACAAACACATTTTTATGGCCAAAAAAAAGCATGCCGTTATTAGCGGCATGCTTTTTTCTCTACGTCAAGCTTAGCGAAAACTTGGAATTATCTTACTCAGAGCCAACTGCCAATTAGATGGCTCAACGCTATTCTCGCTGATTTTTTGACAACTCAAGCTGGAATACTTTGGCCTTTTCGCCGGCGTTGGATATTGTTCAGTGCCAATGCCGTTTACCTGAGGCGCCTGCGCTAAAACGCCAGACTCGACCGCAATACTAAAGATAGATTGTGCAAACTCACTCCAGCTCACTTCCTTATCACCACAGAAGTGATAAATCCCTCCGGCCGCACGATTTTGCAACAACACGATAATCGCTTGTGCTATATCCCCCGCATAGGTCGGACACCCGCGCTGATCGGAGACAATACCTAAGGTAGTGCGTTCTTGCGCCAGTCTCAGCATAGTCTTAACAAAGTTACCACCGTACTCGCTAAACACCCAGGCAGTACGCACAATTATTGCTTCAGGCTGAACCGCCAGCACCGCTTTTTCACCTTCGAGTTTGCTTTTCCCATACACGCCCA
The DNA here is from genome assembly GCF_014298095.1 of Serratia sp. JUb9. Taxonomy (NCBI): domain Bacteria; kingdom Pseudomonadati; phylum Pseudomonadota; class Gammaproteobacteria; order Enterobacterales; family Yersiniaceae; genus Serratia; species Serratia sp. JUb9. Next base: position 3,378,731 of record NZ_CP060416.1, read on the forward strand.
AAGGGTTGGTGTCGTCCTGTTCACAGTAAGGCTTATCAGCTTCACCATCAAAAACATAGTCAGTCGACACATGAACCAGGCGGCAGCCAAACTCTTTCGCTGCCAGAGCCAAATTCCGGGGCCCATCCTGATTAATTGCGCTGGCCCGCTCATGCTCCGATTCAGCTTTATCGACCGCCGTATAGGCGGCAGCATTAACAATGACATCGGGCTTAAACTGGCTGACCACCGCCTTCACCTGTTCCAGGACGGTAATATCCAACTGCTCACTGTCAGTCGCGAGAATTTCCCATCCTGCCGGTAAACGGTCTTGAAAACAGCTCCCCAGCTGTCCCCGTGATCCCGTCAATAAAACTCTCATTGATTTAGCTCCGATAACAGTTTCCCCAGCTTATCTTTTTCAGACAGCAACGGAGAGTCAACGGGCCATTCAATCCCAACCGCCGGATCATTCCACAACAGACATCCTTCATGGGAAGGATTATAATAATCCGTACATTTATATTCAAAATCGGCTACTTCGGAGAGAACAACAAAACCGTGAGCCAAACCCGGCGGAACCCAAAACTGGGTTTTATTTTCTTCTGATAGGATCACACCTTCCCAAGCGCCATAAGTAGGCGAATCAGGACGGATATCTACCGCAACGTCAAACACTTCACCACGCACCACGCGCACCAGCTTTCCCTGTGGGTTCTTGGTCTGGAAATGCAAACCACGCAGTACAGATTTTGTTGAGCGGGAATGATTGTCCTGGACAAAATCCAAGTCGATATTCAACATTTCCTGATAGCGTTTTTTTTCAAAAGTTTCGAGGAAAAAGCCGCGAGCATCCCCGAAAACTTTAGGTTGAATGATTTTGACGCCGTCAATTTTTGTATCGATGACTTGCATATCATTTCTCCCCAATCAAATGGGACAGATACTGCCCATAGAGGGTTTTGCTCAACAGCTTCGCCTGTACCGCTACCTCTTCACGCGTCAACCAACCATTACGAAACGCGATTTCCTCCAGACAGGCGATTTTGAAGCCTTGACGCTTTTCAATCGTATGAACAAATTGGGAAGCCTCTACCAGGCTCTCATGCGTCCCCGTATCCAACCAGGCAAAGCCACGGCCAAGCAGCTCAACATTCAGCTTGCCCTGATCCAGATACATTTGGTTAAGCGTCGTGATTTCCAATTCGCCTCGCGCTGAAGGTTTCACCTGCTTGGCCATCTCCACCACATCCTGATCATAGAAGTAGAGACCGGTAACAGCCCAATTAGATTTAGGCTGTTCCGGTTTTTCTTCGAGCGACAGCGCACGGAAGTTATCATCGAACTCCACCACCCCAAAACGTTCAGGATCCATAACCTGATAACCGAACACCGTCGCGCCATCGTTACGGTTGGCCACACCTTCAATTTTTTTCGCAAAACTCTGACCAAAGAAGATATTATCGCCCAGCACCATTGCACAGCTATCGCCGTTAATAAAATCTTCGCCAATCAAGAATGCCTGCGCCAAACCATCAGGGCTAGGCTGAATGGCATAGCTCAATGAAATACCGAAGTTACTACCGTCACCTAATAAACGTTGGAATGAAGGCATATCTTCTGGCGTAGAAATAATGAGGATATCGCGAATACCTGCCAGCATTAATACCGACAACGGATAATAAACCATAGGCTTATCATAAACAGGCAACAGCTGTTTGGAGACGCCACGTGTAATCGGATATAAACGTGTGCCTGATCCGCCCGCTAAAACAATGCCTTTCATTATTAACTCCTAAATTTAATTAACGGGTTAGACCCAGTCGCTCACCGGCATATGAACCATCTTTTACTCGGCTCCACCATGCTTCATTGGCTAAATACCATTCAACCGTTTTGCGGATACCGCTTTCGAAAGTTTCCTGAGGTTTCCAACCGAGTTCAGCATCGATCTTAGAAGCATCAATCGCGTAGCGCATATCATGGCCTGGGCGATCGGTAACAAACGTGATCAAGTCGGCATAGTTTTGTATGTTGTTTGGCTTAGTCGGTGCCAATTCGTCCAACAGGCGGCAGATGGTTTGCACAACCTCAATGTTTTTACGCTCGTTATGTCCGCCAATGTTGTAGGTTTCACCGACAACCCCTTCAGTAACCACCTTATACAAAGCACGAGCATGGTCTTCAACGTAGAGCCAGTCACGAACCTGGGCACCATTACCGTATACCGGCAGAGGCTTACCCTCAAGTGCATTAAGGATGGTCAACGGAATCAGTTTTTCAGGAAAATGATAAGGGCCGTAGTTATTTGAACAGTTAGTCACGATAGTCGGCAATCCGTACGTCCGCAGCCACGCCCGAACCAGATGATCGCTAGACGCTTTGGAAGCAGAGTAAGGGCTACTTGGTGCATAAGGCGTTGTTTCAGTGAAAAGATCGTCCGTACCGTGCAGATCGCCATATACTTCATCGGTAGAGATATGGTGGAAACGAAACGCCTGCTTTTTCTCCACGGAAAGGGCAGACCAGTAGCGCCGAGTGGCTTCGAGTAAGGTATAGGTACCTACGATATTCGTTTCTATAAATGCTGCAGGACCATCAATGGAACGATCCACATGGCTTTCAGCGGCCAGATGCATCACCGCATCCGGTTGAAATGCCTTGAAGACACGGTCCAGTTCACTGCTATTGCAAATATTTACATGCTCAAAAGTAAAGCGCTCGCTGGTCTCGATCTCTTTCAATGAGTCAAGATTGCCAGCATAAGTCAGGCTATCCAGCACCAAAACATGATCTTGGGTGTCATTAACGATATGCCGAGCAACGGCTGAGCCAATAAAACCTGCACCACCAGTAACTATTATTTTCATAAACCCCTCTAAAAAACTATTCGGTCTAAACAGACCGCGCAGCTACATTCTTCAGCCCGATACGATCCAGCCGTAAGAAAGTCTAAGCAGCAATCCTACCGCCATTTTATGATGCGAATATGTTACGCGAAATGGCGACGGCTCACCATGTGTATCATGGCTTCAACTCCCCATATCGGTTAACGATAACCATTTGGGTTTTTATGTTGCCATTTCCAAGTATCGCTCATCATTTCATCGACGCCTCGGCGAGGCTCCCAGCCCAGCTCCTTCTTCGCGAGAGAAGCATCGGCCCAAAACGCAGGTAAATCACCAGCACGGCGCGGCAATATTTGGAAAGGCACCGTGACACCGGCAGCTCGCTCGAAAGCCTGTACCATTTCCAAGACGGAATAACCTACACCAGACCCCAGATTATAAGCCTTGAACCCTTGGATATCACCAAGATGATCCATCGCCATCAGGTGGCCTTCCGCCAAGTCAACAACGTGAATATAATCACGGACTCCGGTACCATCTTTGGTCGGATAATCGCCACCGAAAATACCCAATTGGTTCAATTTGCCGATCGCCACCTGTGAAATATATGGCAGCAGATTATTGGGGATTCCATGAGGATCTTCCCCGATCTCTCCAGACTCATGAGCACCAACCGGGTTGAAATACCGCAGGGCAATAATGGAAAAACTCGGTTCAGCCTTGGCAAAATCCTGCAAAATCTGTTCAACCATCAGCTTTGATGTGCCATAGGGGCTCGTGGTCCCACCGATCGGTGTCGTCTCTACATAGGGAATCGGCGAATGTTCACCGTACACCGTCGCCGAAGAACTAAAAATCAGCTTATGTACGCCGGCGTTGCGCATCTCCTCAAGCAGGACCAAACTGCCAGACACATTATTCTTATAATATTCAACAGGTAAACGGGTAGACTCACCAACGGCTTTAAGCCCTGCGAAATGTATAACGGCATCAATCGCGTGGTTGTCAAAAATTTGCCTCAGGTCACCGGGATTCTGGATATCCCCGCGGTAAAAAATGGCCGATTTATTGGCCAAACGAGCAACGCGACGTAATGATTCTTCAGAAGAATTAGACAAATTGTCTAACACGACTACGTCCTCACCCCTCTCCAACAATGCAAGAACGGTGTGGGAACCAATGTAGCCAGCCCCACCAGTGACTAAAATCGCCATGCTCACCCCTTAGATATGTTATGGCGCTGATACGACATCTTGCTTAGAGTACTCTTGCCAACACACTGACGACATGTGCCGGACGTTTGTCACATGCAAAAATATCAACCAGACAAAGGAAATATAACCGGATTCATCCCAATATTATCCCTCTGAATGGCTAGGAAAATGTAACCTAGCTCTACGTTTAGAAACCTAGATGAAGCCGATCGCGCATAAAATTACGCAAGACTTATCTAGCACTACCGACACCGAGGATGCTTGCCATAAAAATAGGCCCCTACTAGAGCAGCAGCGCCTGAAAAATTACGGTTCAACACGGTTAATGTTAATTTCTTTAACAAATGGACATGCATTCTAAAAGTAGGGTATCTCCGGGTGCTGACGGCCACATCAATCAACCTTTCCTTTATTCTAAAGGCTGATTCACTTCCCTCGGTACGTGACAGCGAGTGCAAAAGATGACTCTGAGTTCTTAATTTAAAGGTTTCACCTTGCGTATTCAGCTTATAAATACGTCTAAATATACTGACATCAACCCCATAAAGTGCAAAACTTTCATCGAAAGGGGTGATTTTATGGCTGTCAAATATATCTACTGTTCTCCGACTGATGATTAAACCAGAACCAATTGAAAATGTCCCTTGAGTGGGCAAAAAACCCTCAGAGGTAACAACCTTGCCCGCTGAGATAGGATAATAATTTTTATTATCGGTCCGCGACACAATTTTCGGTAACTCTAGATCATAATCACTATCGCGTAATGCCTGGATAAATGAATCAGTAATGGTTGAATCATCGTCAAGAATGACATACTTATCCGCATCAGAGTATTCTGTAATAAAATTATTATACAATATACTTAATGGGCTGTTGGAAATATCATTTACTATCTTAACGTCAAGAAACTTTTCCTTTAACCTTTCGTAATCACTTCCGAAATCTATATCTTTGGGGCCGTTGTTATGAATAACCAACACTGAATCTTTGAGGAAATAGTTTGAGAGAGTATTAATAGTCGTTGATTCAGCAATGGTTTTATTATAAACAACCACCACAATCGCATTGTATTTACTCATCCCCTCTCCTTGAGTAATAAAATAATTCGGTACGCCATACATTGACGTACTAATGACGTTATAAACTGACCCAGGATTAATTAGAGGATATCAGCAATCTCATCAACGCTGCTGAAAATAAGCTGTTGAGCTTTTTCTACCGCTTTATCCAGATTCGACTTTTCCACAGCCGTGGTCAACGCAACCGATGAGGATATTTGCTGTACCTGAAGAGGATTGTTGTAAGGGGACACGCTCCATGTTTGCAAGAATGAAACCAGCTTTTCAATGTCATCATTAATGCAAAAGTGCGGAATACCAAAGGACATTGCGGTAATTACGCCGTGCAAACTGGTGCCGTAAAAACCGTTAGATTTTGCTATCACATACATGATTTCCCAGACATTTAGCTCATCCAACAACAGCATTTCTGAAGCAGAGCAAGCTTTAACTTTCTCAAGAAACTCTATGTCATCATGCCCGCTGGCATAACCGATAGGTAACAAAACGCTCTCAAGTCCATGTTGCTCCTTAACCTTTTGTAATTCACTGGCCAACTCTTGAGCAGTGAATTTTACCTTATATGGACACGCTTGGACCGTAATAAATTTCTTGTCCTTCAGTTTTTTCACCAACTCAGGACGAACCTGCTGTTCAAAAAAATCCTCGTCAACAAGCGCTGACATCATCAAAACAGAATCAGGTACCAAATGCGTTTTACAGATTTTCTCTACTGCATTATATGTTCTTTGGTCTCTCGCAGAGATATAATCAGCCTGATTAATAACCTTCGCCTGCGAGCTGTTAGGCACAGCGCCGACCGTATTATAGACAACCTTGACCTTATTTTTAAAACTGTCTTTATTAGGAATATATGGATATTCCCACACCGCATCATATCTTGTTTTTGCAATAGCCTTCAAAATCCCAGGTGATACTCTCCGAATGAAACGGAGTGCCTTTACCGCAATAGGTGATTCTTGAACGTGTGTAAACAAGACGCCAATATCTGCCCCCAAGACTTCACCACCGACCACGATCACCGTTGAATCATTCTTGATATTCAACAAGTTCCTCATCGCTACGGTTTTCTTGCACGCATAACGCGTGAGATCTGAATCCTTGATTGATGAGAAAACAAACTCAATGTCTTTGGTCTTATCTGGATGTTTTTGTGTTAAATACATTTCCAATAAGATTGGCATTAAATTATCACCGTAATTATATCGGTCAAATGCACCATACAACACGACTTGGCGTTTATCAGAAAGACGATTATCCATTTATAATTACCTTGATAAAGTATTTTTCATTCTTAAAATTGCACCTGGTATCCACAATGCACGAGTTTTTTGCCAGAAAGCAATCCTTGTCTTAGCGCTCAGTAAATCAAAAGCATAAGCAGCACATCCGTAAGCAATTAATGTCGCATAGGCGGACCCTTCGGCGCCATAAACAGGAATAAGTAAATAGTTAAGTAATATCCCCATTGCAAGCCCTAATACATTTCTATTAAGCGCGTACTTTTGCAGCCCTTCATTAATGTACCAGCGACCGCTCGCTGAGCTAAGGAAATAGAATACACTCACCCAAGCATAAATTTTAATCAGCCGCGATGCTTCAGTATACTGCGCACCATAGAACCAGCCAATAATATAATCAGACAATAGAGTAACAACGATTGCCAGACCTACACCGGCAGTAACCATGAGGTCATAGAGGAATTGCATTTTTTTATTATAATTCTCTTCGCTGATTTCCTTCTCTTTAATTATTTTAGGGAAGAGTGAGGATACGATTGCAACAGGGAAGAAATACCACACCTCAGTCATTTTAACCGCAACAGAGTAAATCCCCACAGCAGTATTATTAATCATGTTACCTATCATGATTTGGTCAACACGCATGTAGAGCATCAATGCCAATCCAGAGATAATCAACGGCCAACTTTGTGATAATAGTCGTCCAATCTCATGGCGATCGACGGACCAGGAGTAATCCTTGGTACGACTCCGGTAAAGATAAACCAGCAAAACCGCAACAATCAGCGCTTCCAGACTCACCGTCGCTGCAATTGCCACATAGGAACCGCCCATCAGCATGATCAACATCTTAACGCCTGCGCTGGTTAAAAACGCCACGTTTTGCGCAATTACCGTATATTTAGCAGAGATGATCGATTCAAACCAATATTTAATAATATCACTAGATCTAAATAGAATTGATGGAACCATCACGAGTGTTATTAACAGAATATCCCACTCTCCGGGCCGAAGCATCATGGTGCTGAGTACAACTAATAAAGATGCAAGCAGACTTCCACATACCTGCAAGAGAAAAGATGTCCCCATTATTTTATCCGACGATTGCGGATCACGGACAAGCTCTCTTACTACAACACCGTTCATTCCTAGAGAAGCGACAGAGACATAAATAGCGATCATCGCCATGGCATAGTTGAATATACCAAATTTTTCCGGCCCCATATACCTGGCCAGCCAAACATTTAAAACAAAGCCCAACCCCATCCTCAATATACTATCGCCTGAAAGCCACAACATATTTAAAATAGAGTTGTTTTTTGAAATCCTCGAAAAAATCCCCATACTCAATCTATCGCCTGCGATAAAAATAAATTATTCATAACCCTGCCTAGATAAATAATCGAGTGATTAGTATTAACCACTCGATGTGAGTCTAATGAAAAACACAATCAGAACAATCGCTCTGCATTAGCGTTTTTCTTTGATATCATCTTTGTTTAACGCCTTTTCAGAAAATACCAGTACGGGCACACCGCCTTTCAACACATAGTCATCTGAATTCATGACTTCAATTGGCTGAATAGGCTCTTTTTTAGGGTTGTCGCCAATCACCTTATTCATCAACGATTTCACCGTACTCTCCGGTTCTTCCGCTTGAGCTACCGGTGTTTTCTTCCAATAAATCATTGCGTTTTTATTATTCGCTTCTTTCATAGAAATGCTGATGATGTTATCCGCTGACACATTATAATTATTGATCTTGTATGCTTTAACCACCTCAGCTATCTTCCCAAAAGCAATAGCTGCAGCTTTAGGCTGTTCTTGACGGTTATAGAAGCCAAAACGATGTTCATTAACTTTTGGATTATCACCATCATCAATCAGATCATACCACCAGACTCCGCGGATATAGGGTCGCGACTTGGCTAACATGGTGTATTTTATTGCGTACTGTGCAGCCTGATCGTTCGTCATGCCCCCAACACCGCTATAGGTCGGTACGCCGATTTCCGTTATATACATAGGTACAGATTTATTGCTGAATTTCTTAACCCTTTGCTCAAACCTATCAATTGCAGCGAGGTTATCTTCCGGATTGCGCAGGGCCAGGTCGTTATCTTTATACGAGTAAGGGTGTAACGAGATGCCATCAAGACTATCCAAAATCCCCAGTTTCATTAAGCTATCAAACCACTGGAGCCCCTTTTTTGTCAGCGGGTTAAGCGAACCAGCCATAACGATAGCATTAGGATCTGCGCGTTTTACTGCTTCAGACGTTTTCTTAACCAGCTGCGCATAAATTTCCGGAGAAGGGACAGATTCATTATTCCTGATTCCCGTTCTCACCGTCCATTCGTTCCATACTTCGTAGTACTTTACTTTCCCCTTATAGCGGCTGGCCGTCCAATAGGCATACTTGGCAAAGGCATCTATAGCTTCAGGAGTACGCGGATATCCACCGTCAGCAGTATAACCGGCACGGCCATTGCCATTACCCAGCACCAGCAGACCATTTAGGTTATATTCTGATTTCCCTGTTTGATAAGCCTTATCTTCTTTTTTAGCATCGCCAGTAACGCTAAATTTTCCAGGTTTAGGCTCCACCATCCCCCATAAAAATCCATCGCGATACGAAGTGAAACCCGCTTTCTCAATAAGAGACAGGTAATTATCGGTCGGCTTAGGATACTTTCTCAAGTGAACATTAACACCGACTTCAAAGTCCTGGGCATACAGATATGAGCTTGACAGCACTAACCCTGCAGCTAATAGCACTTTTTTTACAGGTGAGAGTAAAGCGCGTTTCTTACGTCCATCAATACAGGTCGTCATAGGAACCTCCGCTTAGGAAATGAAAAACCAATAGATATCTCTCAATTACAGGTATGGTTCAAACATTGTCTGATGCTACTTTTGATAAATATTCTGGTAAGAACTCGCAAGCGTCATCACATCAAATGGATTACTCTCTGGCAAACCAGGAGGCTGGTTTTTTAACGCCCGAACACGTTCTGGAGTAAATTCATTGAGTTCATAGACATTGCTATAAAAATCTGCAATTTCTTTGATACCGCCGGTAAAGGAAGCAAACACGTGTTTACCCGCCGAGGCACCTTCCGCGACCACCCGGCCAAATGGTTCGTTCCATCGAGTCGGCAGCAGTAACATATCGATACTGGCTAAAAAATCATCGGCCGGAACAAAGCCTACCAGAGTAACTCCTGCCTCTTCAGCCAACCGCTGCATGGCTTTACCTTCATCGTTGCCAGGCAGTCGCCCGGCGGCAAAATAGGTAATATCACGATGCTGCTGCGTCTTTTTCGCCATATGGCAAAAGTCGGCAAATCCTTTGTCTGCGGTCAAACGCCCAATAAAACCGACCCTAACCTGCTCCGCGGGTGCACTATCAATAACATGGCTATTGATCGGGTTGTATATATGTGTATATTTGGCATTTTTGGCATAACCATTATTTTTATGCAACTCAGAAATATAGTCGCTAATGCCAACGAAGGCGTCGATATTCTTACTGCGCCAACGCTTTATTGCCGAGAGTATTCTGATTTTCCTTGAGGACACATCCATATTCTCGCCATTTTTAAATAGCGTACAGTTGTGGTGAAACAAGTAATAATCACGGGTAGTGTGAACCAGCCTTATTTTTTTGCGCTTGACAACATCCCAGACGGCAACAGAAAAACCACTCACATTATTGGTATGCACCACATCAGGTTTAAAATCATCCAACTCATGTTCAACCGCTGCAGCCATCAGAAGATTATAGCTATCAAATAAATGCCATAGTATTTTTTTTACCTTTCCTTTTTTACTATCATCAAAAGGCCAATACACATTCTTCAAAGGTAAGTAAACGACCTCTACATCGTTAATGACTTTTTTCTCTCGTTGAGATTTATCATGCAGGCAAACAACGCGAACCTTATTCCCTGAGGCAGCCAGTTCTTCCGCAAGCAGTTGGACGGACACCTCCGCCCCACCTACTTTGAAGGGGGTATATAATGTATTAATAATTAATATATTCATATTTCTTATATTACCTGCAAGGTTACACCTCAAAAATATCAGAAGACAACGTTGTCGACTAATATCATTGATATCAATATCCGCAAGGGAAAGAGGAGGGAATGGGACGAACAATAGCCAAAGGCAATGATAGCTGAACAGGGGAGATTATCCCCTGTTCAGTTTTAACACCCATTATTATATTGATAATATGCGTGACTCTACTACGGCCAATTACGGATACGCAGAGAACCTTCGGTAAGATTATTGAAACTATCAATAGTCGGAGCAAGTTGCATAATCAAACGGTTCCAACGAGCAACCGGTGCAGCCGTAACATAAACGACATCATACGGCTTAAGCTGGAACTCGGCGCCCATCACCAGTGCCGTGGCATCAGACATATTAAGTTGGTAGATATCCGCAAGCTTGCTGCCCTGACTGCCGTGTAACGGCCGAATCACGAATACGCCAGTGGCATCGGCTGCAGTTTGTGAAATACCTTGGCTACTGCCTAACGCTTCAGTTAACGTCATGCCGCTGCGATCCATCTTAAGTGTCGATGGCGCTTTCACTTCTCCCATCACGAAGACTTTAAGATCGTCGTTACGTGGGATATAGAGAATATCTCCAGGATATAGCAGACGGTTCTGCGTTAGATCGCCATTTTGCATCAGTTTCTGCAGTGACAGACTCTGCTCTTTACCATTATGCGTCAAGACGATGTTACGCCAGTCCGCATTCTCTGTCAGGCCCCCAGCGGCATTAATCGCATCCATTACGGTTAATGGCACGTTGGTGATCGGCTGTTGCCCAGATTTGGCAACCTCGCCGGTGATATAGGCTTTCTGCGAACGGAATGCCGCAATGCTCACGTCAACCTGCGGACTCTCGATATACTTCACCAAACGACGAGAGATCTCATTACGTACCTGAGTCACCGTTTTACCAACCACCTTCACCTGGCCGATATAAGGATAAAAAATATTGCCGTCGGCATGAACCCAGTTACCGGTATCGCTAGCGCTACGATATTGCCCCGCAGGAATGGTTAACTCAGGATGATCCCAAATAGTGATATTCAGTACATCGCCAACGCCGATACGATATTCATATTTCTGTAACGCTGCATCCAACTCACGATTGGATTGCGCGACGACCTTCTGTGGACGCATCTTATCCAATAACTTCGGCGTCATAGGATAGATATTAACCAGCTTATCAAGATCGAAGTCGGCATCCTCCTGCTTTACTACATCTTTTCCTGATGTTGAAAGATGAGTACCTGGAAACACCGTACAACCGCTGAGGATGCTGAGGGATATCAGTAAAGATACCAGTTTCAACTGTTTTGTTTTCATTAAGTTATCATCACTTTCAAAGTCAATGTATTTGCAAAGCGGCAACGTTACTGGCCACTATTCCCTTATGCCATATCGTCATCCAACGTGGCAGGTTACCTTTCTATACCGATCAGGGTGCGGTAACTTGTCCACCTACTTTTCTGCTATCGCTCGCCCCAGAGAGGGTAATATGAGCTCACAGTCGCCCCATTAGGCATGCTTGTGTGTGCGGCCTGCATGTTTACCGCCATTATCATAGCCTAAACACGGGCTATTCTAACGATATAACAGCATATTATGCGATAAAAACGTTTCCCGTTTCCGTCCGGCATATGGCCTGATAGTGGCATAATCTTCTCCGCGGGTATAGTGACTGACTTGTAAAGCAATGGGCAATAGTACCCCCATCATTGGTAAAACGTGTCATACAAGCCTCAGAGGCGTCCGCACACGCTACCGCCCTTGGCTTTTCGGCTACCAATGCGCACTGCTCTACAGCTATGACAAAGTGCTTACGCACCAGACTCTACTTATCTGCTCTCTTATAACCGGGACACCACCACGGTGGAGAACCCAGCAACGCAAGTTTTTAACGATATCTGTCGCAGATTTTTATACTATTGATGGTGTCATACAAGCCAAATGTGGTATAGCTGCGGGCTTTTCAGATTAAGACTACCGCCCTCATTCAGAACGCAACGAACTATGCCGTTAACGCCAAAAACGACTTGATGCAGGAAGAGAAAACATCGCATCCTGCGTCCGCTTTAAACAGGGCAGAAAGCGAATAAAAACCGGCTCAACAAGGAGTAATATAAAAAATCAGCGACGACAACGCGCCGCTGACTGCATGTGACGCTTATTAGCACTGCAACAGGTTTAATATTTCGCTGGTTTTTTCCTTCATCAAGGCCGGCATGCCTCGGGACTCGACATTGAGACGAACCACCGGCTCCGTATTGGAAGAGCGTAAATTAAAGCGCCATTCGGGGAATGCCATACTGATGCCATCGGTATAATCCGCTTCTGCACCCTGGGCCAGGTAATGCTGCCTGACCTTCTCGATCGACTCGGCCGGCTGAGCCAACTTGATGTTGATCTCACCGGATGATGGGTATGCAGCGATACGGCTTTGCACGAGTTCACCGAGCGTCTTATCTTTTACGCTAACCAGTTCGGCTACCAACAACCAAGGGATCATGCCGCTGTCACAGTAGGCAAAATCACGGAAGTAATGGTGAGCGCTCATTTCACCACCATAAATCGCATCTTCGGCACGCATGCGCTCTTTAATAAACGCATGCCCGGTCTTGGACATCACCGGCTGGCCGCCGGCTGCGGTTACTACATCGACGGTATTCCAGCTTAGACGTGGGTCATGGATGATTTTTGCCTGTGGCTGTTTCTGCAGAAAGGCTTCCGCCAACAAACCAACGATATAATAGCCTTCAATAAAATCGCCATTCTCATCAAACAGGAAGCAACGGTCAAAGTCACCGTCGAATGCAATCCCCATATCAGCCTGATGTTGGCGTACCGCATTCGCGGTGTCGGCACGACACTCCGGTAACAAAGGGTTAGGGATCCCATGCGGGAAGGTACCATCAGGTTGATGATGCAGCTTGATAAATTCCAGCGGGATGCCCTGCGCCTGCAACCGAGCTTCAATCGCGTCAATCACATGCCCCGCAGCACCATTGCCAGAGTTAATCACCAACTTCAACGGTTTGAAGTTATCCAGGTTAACGTAGGAAAGAATGTGCTGAACATAAGCATCAAGAATATTTTCACGTACGTAGCCACCACGATTGGCTACCGGGGCAGAAAACTGATTGTTCTCGGCCAGTTCCTGAATAGCCCGTAATCCGGTGTCGCCGCTAATCGGCCGCGACCCTTCACGAACCAACTTCATACCGTTATAGTCGATAGGATTATGGCTAGCCGTTACTTCCACACCACCATCGCTCTTAAGGTACGACGTAGCGAAGTAAACCTCTTCCGTCCCGGTCAAACCAATATCGATAACGTCCGTACCCGCATCCTGCAAACCTTTGGCCAAAGCCAGTTTCAAGCTTTCACTGGTTAACCGTACGTCACTACCTAATACGATATTCTTAGGCTTCAGATATTCACCGAAAGCACGGCCAATACGGTAAGCGATATCCTCATTCAGCTCTTCGCCCAGTTTACCGCGCACGTCATACGCTTTAAAACACGTCAGTTTTCCCATTACTCAAGCCCGTCCATACCTGTCATGTAAACGTTCAATATCATCCTCTTCAAGATAGGAGCCAGAACGAACCTCTATCATCTCCAGGTCGATTTTTCCTGTATTTTCCAGCGTATGCACACTACCAGCCGGGATAAAGGTTGACTGATTTTCCGACAGGTAGAAAGTGCTATCATCAACGTCGACCTTCGCCGTACCGCTAACAACGACCCAGTGTTCGGCACGATGTACGTGTCTTTGAACCGACAGTCCGTGTCCGGGGTGAACGATGAGTTTTTTCACCTGATAGCGCGGACCACAGTCAATATCGGAGATACTCCCCCACGGACGATAGGAGGAAGAGTGTTGCCGATAGTGGTGTAGATTGCGTTTTTTCAGCTCATCAACCACTTTCTTGACGTCTTGCACATGTTCTTTGTGTGAAATCAGCAAAGCATCATTGGTATTGATCACCACCACATTGTCCAGACCAATGGTCGCAACCAACGCCCCCTCGGAAGAGATATAGTTATTGCTGGAGTTTATCGCAATAACCTCTCCCATGTTCACGTTGCCCTGCCCGTCTTTTTCAGAGACTTCCCACAGTGAAGACCAGGAGCCAACGTCGCTCCAACCCGCATCAATCGGGATCACCACCGCAGCCTGTGTCTTTTCCATAACGGCATAGTCGATGGAATCACTGGGGCATCTGTCGAAGCTCTCTCGGTCCACGCGTATAAAATTCATATCGCGCTGACTCGCCACCATCGACTGCTGTGTGGCGGTGAAAATATCCCCGCTCAGACGCTCAAGCTCTTGTAAAAACGTGCCGGCTTTAAACATGAACATACCGCTATTCCAGCTATAATCACCGGACGCTAGGTATTCAACGGCCTTTTCCAGACAAGGTTTTTCTACGAAACTTTCGACGTTAAAGCAGCTATCAGACAGCGCCGAACCACGCTTGATGTAGCCATAGCCGGTCTCAGGGTGCTGAGGAATAATGCCGAACGTCACCAGTTGCTCATTCACCGCAAACTGCAGCGCTTCATTGATTGCCTGGTGGAAATTATCTACTTTTTTGATCAGATGATCGGCAGCCAACACCAATAAAATATTATCGGCATCCTCTTCGACCGCCAAATGCGCAGCAAGCGCCACCGCTGGAGCGGTATTACGGCCTACCGGCTCAAGAATAATATTCGTTGCCAGCAGGTCCAACTCACGCAGCTGTTCGGCAACCAAAAAACGATGTTCTTCATTACAAATCACTAAAGGAGCGGCAACATCTACGCCATCCAAGCCAGACAAACGCTGCAACGTTTGCTGTAACAGGCTAAACCCACTGTTATCCAAGGACAAAAACTGCTTGGGAAATGATTCGCGTGACATAGGCCAGAGGCGAGAACCTGTTCCACCCGCCATAATCACAGGAATTAGCTTAGGCATTAAGTTACCTTTCTTACTGAATTATCCATTTGTATAATCAAATTGCGATGAGCTCTTATAACAACCCACGCGCATTCTGCAAGTCACCTGATTATTCGGCTCAGGCAATTCTCTCTTCGTCTCGATAAACGCAGCAGAAACAGGCGAAAATTCGAGCTCAGCAATACGTTTTACCGTTTTTCTAACATAACGTATTAAGCCTCAAAAGAGCAGCGTTAGGCTGCTCTTTCGGATTAATACTCAGTATGCAAGGGAAGGTACCAGAGGTTTCTCGTCGCAGCAGTACATTCAACGGCCAGCGGAAGAAAAATACTGCGCTATACGCTTAATATCACGTTCGTCAAACATCCCGGACTCGCTCTGCAGCGTGACCCAGGCCTTGAGGTAGGTATACTTGGCCGAAGCCAAATCGCGTTGGGCCGAATACAGTTGCTGTTCAGCATTCAACACGTCAACATTGACACGCTGCCCGGCCAACACACTTTTCCGTGTAGCCTCTACCTGTGTGGTCGCTGACTTCACTGCCAGTTCATACGCTTCTAGTTTGGCGCGGCTGCTGACACACAAGTTGAACTGCTTGCGCAGCTCGATAAGCGTAGAGCCAACCTGTGCATCCATCTCATACATTGCCTGTCCATAGCGCGCCGCCGCCTGACGGGTTGACGCCGCCACTCCACCGCCGGAGTAAATAGGCATGCTGACCTGGATACCGATACTGTCAGTTCGGTATTTCTGGTTAACGGTGTTATCGCTGCTGGAATCGTTCTCCGAATGTGAGGCATACAGCTGAACCTGCGGCATAAAGCCGGCCCGGTTGCGTTCCACATCATAGCGGGCGGCGTCCACGCCGTGACGTGAAGCTGCCAACTCAGGATTATTCTTTATCGCCAGCGCCTTCCACGCTTCAAATTTTGACGGAATTAACGGTGCAACCTTAAACGGTCCGGGTTTAATACTTTGCAGTTCATCCAACTGGTCCAGCGGCACGCCAATCATGACTTCCAACTGTCGCTGCGCCGCGTCCAGAGCATCCCGCGCTTCAATTTCCTGCGCCACCGCCAGGCTATAACGCGCCTGGGTTTCGGACAGATCGGTTACCGTTCCCTCACCCGCAGTCAACAAACGATCGTTGAGCGCCAACTGCTCCTTATATGCAGTCTTCTGGGCAACGGCCAACGCGATCTGATCCTTGGCGTAGGCGACTTCAACATAGGCGCTTATCACCCTGACGGCCAGGTCAAACAGCTTGCTACGGTAGCGTTCATCTGCCATTAACGTCTGGGCAATACCGGATTTATAGCGTGCGTAGGCTTCATAATCGAACAACGGTTGGGTCAACGTTACCGAGCCCGAATAACTACGATACTGCTGACGCTTCGTCACATCCGAGACCTGCCCAAAAATGTTCTGCGACTGATACTTTTGCGTCTGCCAGTTGCGCGGTGAATTCTGATAATTCAGAGCAACTTTCGGCAACAGTCCCGCCCGGCCGATATTTTCATTTTCCTCTCCCGCCTGCTTCTCTTTCAGCGCTGCCAGATAAGTCGGGTCCTTTTCCAGCGCCAAGGCATAAACGTCCCAAACCCCCAGTGAATAAGCTGGCGTAGCGAACGCCAGCAGCAGGGAACCGGCCGCCAAACCGGTTACCCTCCGTGAAAATCGAATCAAAATTATTCCTCAGTCAATGAAGTATGAGCGCGGTCCAGAATCGGTTTAAACAAGTAGCTCAACAGCGAACGCGACCCGGTTTTGACGAAAACTTCAACCGGCATGCCTGGTTTTATTTCTTCCGTATTCAGCATTTTCATACCTTCAGGAGAAACCGTTACCTGCATTTTGTAATAAGGTTCGCCATTGGCCTTATCCACCAGTCGGTCAGCGGAAACCAGGGTTACCGTCCCCGGTATTTTCGGCGTTTTATTCTGATTAAAGGCGGTAAACATGAGATCAACCGGCAATCCCTTATAAACCTTATCGATCATCTCAACCTTCAGATTGGCATCCACCACCAGTGTCGCCTGACTAGGCACCACATCCATCAGGTGATCGCCTGCTCCGACTACGCCGCCCAAGGTAAAGATATTAAGTCCGACAACCGTACCATCAACCGGTGAGACGATCGCCGTATTGCCGAGGTCAAAGTTAGCCATCTCCAGCCGATTACGGAAGTCGCTGGCATCCATTTGCGTTTGCGCCAGTTGAGTGCGCACTTCGCGTTGATAATCAGCCACACGCTGTTCAATCTTTTGTTTCGCTTCCTGCAGTTGCTTTTGCAGTTGGCCAATCCGCCCGGCGGTTTCATCAATATTGCCGTTAACCTCGGCAAATTGGCGTTGCACTTCCAGATAACGGTTACGTGGCAGGTAACCATCTGCAGCCAGCTGTTTCATGCTATTCATTTGTTCACGCAAACTACCGCGTTGAATGTTTCGGTTCGCGTTAGAATCCTGCAACCCCTTCAACTGATAGCGCATGCCTTCCATCGACTGCTTATATCCGTCGATTTCACTACCAAGCCCCATGCGACGAGAAGTAAACAGCTGATTTTGCAAAGCGATAATTTCTGCAACCCGCGGCTGACTCTGCACCTGCAGCAGCACCGGAGAAAAGGTAATTTTATCCAGTCCATCACGCTCCGCCAATAACCGCCCCTCGGTTGCCAGCGTGGTATAGTATTGATCGCGGAGGGAATCCACCTGCGCCTGCGCCTGTACCTGACTTAATTGCACCAGGACCTCACCGGCTTTAACTCTATCGCCCTCTTTAACCATAATATTTTTGATGATACCGCTGGCCGGTGCCTGAACCGTTTTACGGTTGCCGGACACGATCACCGATCCCGGCGAGGCAACCCCTTTATCCAATGGCGCAAATGCAGCCCAGATGAAAAAACCAAACAGCCCGATACCAATGACCAACCAACCCATGCGCGTAAAGCGACGTTCATCCAATGGAATCAGTTGAGAAAACGAGTCTTTAGGCTCGCTAATCTGCGTCGACATACCTACTCCTTTCCATGCAGGCGGCTACCTACTCCGCCAGGCAAGTTCACGATTAATTTGTTTGTGTTTTTGGGAAGTTGCCTTCATCCGTCGGTGGATTTGCCGCACGGTTCACCTGCTGGCCAGCCTGGTTCTTTTGTGCATTGGCCAACGCCTGCAATACCTGCTGAGTTGGGCCAAATGCGTTAACCACGCCGTTAGTCAACAACAACAGCTTGCTGGTCATTGACAACAAATTGGTTCGGTGGGTAATCAAAATCACGGTTTTGTTACGCTGTTTGAGAATAAGAATGGCCTGATTAAGCGCTTTTTCCCCGGCATCATCCAGGTTAGAGTTTGGCTCATCCAACACCACCAGCGACGGATCGCCATACAGCGCTCTGGCCAAGCCAATACGCTGCTTCTGTCCTCCAGACAAGCCGGCGCCACCGTTACCGATCACCGAGTCATAACCCTTAGGGAAGCGCAGAATTAACTCATGCACACCGGCCAACTTGGCTGCTTCAATCACCTTTTCAGCATCCACTTCGTTGAAGCGAGCAATGTTTTCAGCGATGGTACCGGCAAATAGCTCAATATCCTGCGGTAAGTAGCCGATATGAGGACCAAGTTCATCCTTGTTCCATTGATAAATATCAGCGTTGTCTAAACGCACAATACCTTCGCTGACCGGCCATATGCCTACCAACAAACGAGCCAACGTTGATTTACCGGACGCACTGGGGCCAATGATTCCCAGGACATCGCCCGGCAGCAGTGCAAAACTCACGTTGTGCAATACCTGTTTTTCTTGCGAGCCCGGAGGCGCAGCACTAATACCCTCAACCGCCAATATACCCTCCGGCGGAGGTAACGACATACCAGTACCACGCTGAGGATGCTGGTCCAGGAGTTTCACCAGCCGCCCATAGGAGAGTTTGGCTGCACTCCAGCTTTTCCAAACGTTAATCACCTGCTCAATCGGCGCCAGCGTACGCCCCATAAGAATTGAACCGGCAATCATCATACCCGGAGTAATGTGACCGTCGATCGCCAACCATCCCCCAAGCCCCAGAACCAGCGACTGCAGGGAAAGACGCACAAATTTAGTGATCGACGTCACCGTGGCTGCACGCTCACTGGCAACGCGCTGAGAATTGAGAAAGCGCTGATGCAGGCCAAACCAGCGGCTTTTTAAGTTAGGCAGCATGCCCAAGGCTTCGATCACTTCCGCATTGCGCAGATTGGTGCTGGCCAAGTTCGAAGACATGATTGAAAGCTTACTGGCCTCACTCAACGGTTTTCTCGATGCTATTTCGTTGATGATTGCCAAAGCGACCAACAAGAGCGATCCAAGCAGGGCAAACAGCCCCAACCAAGGGTTAAACAAGAAAATAACCAAAAGATAGATGGGGAACCAAGGAGCATCAAAGAAGGCAAACAGCGCATTACCCGTCAAAAATTGACGTACGGTCGTCAGATCGCCCAACATTTGACCGGCGTCTGATGAACCATTTTTCAAATTAGCCTCATATGCCGCAGTATAGATACGCGTGTTCAGACGCATATCCAACTGGCTGCCGATGCGAATCACCACCATGCTGCGGACATATTCCAACAGAGCCATCACACCAAACATCGCCAGCATGATGAGTGTCAACATCAACAGCGTAATTTCATTACGGGAAGGCAGTGCCCTATCGTAGACCTGCAACATATAGACGGAAGGAACTAACATTAGCAAATTAATAAATGCTGTAAATATACCAACAGTCCAGAAAATCTTACTACGCGTTCGAATAACATCCGCAATCTCGTTGCGCGGTATAAACTGATTCACTTTTTTTCCTTAAACTTCATCTGCACCGTCAGCCAAAACCATTCACGCCAACCTAAGTAAAATCCTAATCATGACCTGAGGATAATCCCAATCAAGACCTAAGGATAATCCTAATAAATGACGATCAATGTGAACCACCTTAATGAGCGCAGCCATTTCCCTTAACTATAGACAAGTTACATGATTTTCATCAAGAGCTTGAGGCAAAAAAAACAAAATAAAAATAACCTTACATAACAATGCGTTGAATCAGGCGCACTGCCCCCCTTTCTGTTCGAAGAAGTGGCAGGGAAAACCAACTCATTAAGTAAAAAATTAACTTGATATTTTCTGGAATACAAAGAATTAAACATAACCCAATTTTATAAAGTGCCCTTTCTTGACATTTCTCAGGTCTACTTCTTTATTTATTAAACGGTAGTGGATGACCGGCAACGTGCCGTGTCGCCGCTGTCGTGCGCCCGTTCGCAATCACATGCCAATTTCTCCGCAGGGATCTTAATTCTGCGAGTAGGGGTATTGTCACGGCGGACCGTTTAACAGTTATATCTAAGAGGTAAATTATGGCTTCTTTAGCAGCACAGCAAACTGCAGCAGCAATCTACTATTCCGTTATGGGTAAGGATGCAACGTCAGATGCTTATGACTATTTTGGACAACAATTAGAAGGTGGAAGCAAAACCCTAGATGAACTCACTGAATCACTTTTGGCCTCACCAGAAGCAAGCGCTCGTTTTGCCAGTAAGTCACTCGAACAAATCATTACCCAGGTTTATACCAGCGTACACGGTGCAGCTCCGACGGCCTCTCAACTGTCTGAACTGATAACGGGCACCACAACAACATCATCCGTCATAGCTAAAATCGTTGACGGTCTGTTACATTACGCGGGAACTGATGCTACTACCCTGGCCCAGCAAAGCGCTTTTGAAACCACCATTAACGGCAGCCTGTACCCTGCGACCAAAAGCGCAGCTACCGAAGGTTCTGCCGATGTGCAGGCGCTCTATCACTCATTAGGTAGAACACAGGTTCAAGAAGGGATTAACTACTGGGGTGAGGTACTGGCGAACGGCAGCAAAAGCTTCAATGAAGTTGCAAACGCCTTCGTTAACGCAACGGCTGCACTGAAAGGTCTTTCCAACAGCGACTTTGTGAACTTTATTTTCCAAAATACCTACAACAGAGCCGCAACCAGCAGCGAGTTGGATCAGTATGTCAACTCGCTCAGCAACGCTTCAAGTCGTGGTGATGTGCTGGTTGATGTCATCACCAGTATTCGCAGCAATGTTGCAGCGGGCGATACCTCAGCACAAACCAGCTTCAATGCAGCGACCAAAGTTTACCAGCAGGGCACCCTGCCAGCGCTGAACTTCCAGGAGCAGGCTGCATCAGTTTATCTGGCAGTGCCTGGACGCGGCATCGACGCCGAAGCACTGAACCACTGGAGTAAAGAACTGGCAGCAGGGAAAAGTTTCTCTTCTTTGAATGCTTCGCTGTTAAAATCCGGCGAATTCCAGAAAAAAGGTGCGCAGCTCACTGGCGATGAGTTCATTCAACACGTCTTCTCTGCGGTACACGGTGTCGCAGCCACTGCTGCACAGCTGGCGACCTATGCCTCATTAAGCTCCAAAGAGGCGATTACCAGTGCGATTATCCAAGATCTGCGTAACTCCACCGCTACTGACAATGCCACCGTTTCACAACAGCACGCCTTTGAAGCCGACATTGGTGCCAGCCTGCTGTATAACACCTCTGCAACGCTGAGTGCTACTGCCGGCGGAGGCAACGCTACCGGCACCGTAAATACCGGCACCAGCCACACGCTGAGCAATGCGGAAACGGCAGTACTACAGTCAGCAGTGCTAAATGCTAATTCAGCCAATGCGGTCAACCTGAAGTTTGCCGATAATCTGCAAAACTTGACCATCAACGGTACCAGTGCAGCCACCGTCAGCCTGTCGGATAATGGCGTCAATCAAGGTGTCGATATCACCGTTAACAACGGCAACGTTATCCTGAACGCCGGCTCTGGTAGTGACACTGTCAACGTGACCTCATCAGCAAACATTGCCAGCGGCACCGGTAAATTTAACCTGGGCGCGGGCAATGACTCACTGCTGTGGAGCGGTAACGCCGCCAGCGGCGCGGCCAACAGCGTCGGCAGCGGCATCAGCGCCAACGGCGGTGAAGGTGTTGATACCATCTCTGCTAACTTTATTACCAAAAACGTCGCCATTACCGGTTCACTGTTGCGTACTGCGACAATCACCTCGAATGCTTCTCAGTTCAGCAATTTTGAAAAAATTGACCTGGCGGGTTACATCGGCAAGGCCACGGTAAGCGGCGGCACTTCAACCGCAGCGAACCACACTTTCGACTTTGGCGTACTGACCGGTAACGCGTCGACGGAATCCAGCACTACCGTCACTACCACTAACCAGGCTGCAACCTCTAATATCGGCTCGCAAGGTTTCGTGCTGTCAGGATTAGCCGATGCGGTCAAAGTGATCAATGCAGCCGGCGGCAATGCCGCGCAGTTGGAAATCACGGGTAACGCCACGGCAGCAAGCGACCTGTCGATTGCTTTCCGCCAGAATGCGACCGACCACTTCAATATTAACTTCAACGCAGAAAGCACCAGCGACGTCAATGCGGGTTCCCTGGCCCTGAGCAGCAGCAGCAGCGCGCTGATGGGTACCGCGCTCGCTACGGTCAATATTGCCTCCGGCGGTACTGGCGACTTTGATAACATTCTGGCTCTGACCGGTAGCAACTCTCAGGTAAGAACGCTCAACATCAGTGGCGATCACGCACTTGATTTAAACCTGGGCAGCGGCTTTAGCAACGTACGAACCATTGACGCCTCAAGCAATACTGGCGGCTTGAACCTGGATACCAGCCATGGTGGTACCGGTGACGGCCTGATCGTACAGCTGCTGAACGCTCTGCCGTTAGGTGCAGTGACTACCGGCCTGTTGGCTCCGGTTCTGACCGCGCTGGGTTTGAACGGTTACCAATTGAAAATTACCGGTACCGGTGCAGCTGATAATTTCGATATCGCCGCTAACACCAGCGTCACCGGCGGTGCTGGCGCAAACAATTATGAGTTGAAATCCAGTACTTCGTCTGCCGGGGTTACTATCAACGACTTTGACAGCGCAAAAGATACCATTGTTGACGGACTGTCGGGTCTGAAAATCTCCAACGATGCCTCTGGCAGCGCTGTTGCCGACTACGGTACGCGTTCAGCCGATGTTCTGGATGGCATTCTAGGGACGCTTCTGGGCGGCGTAGTTAACTCTGCAGCTGGCCTGCTCGGTGGGATCTTGGGACTCGGGAGTAGCAATGCACTGACCTCAAAAGTAGGCATCGCCTCCGTGGCCTTTGATGGAACTCACAGCAACTCATACGTTATTATTGATAACAATAATAACGGCACGCTGGATAGAAACGACTCCGTTATCTATCTGACTGACCAGAACCACCAGAGCCTGCTGGATAGCCTGCATTACGCACCAGAAGTCTCCGTTAACGGCGTTGCTGATACCGCCGTTACGGATCTGGCCGTCGCGTAACGCTGAAAAATAAAGGGCCATGACTTATTGCCATGGCCCTTTTTTATTGTGCTTTCTCTAGCGGAATCACAAGCGCTGCCGTAAGCATTCACCATAGATACAATCACAAACGCAGCATCACTCATAGGTCATGAGTCTCATCTTCCAGCTTGGCGGTGCTCTAACAGCCATCCCCCTCTTCCCCACACGCATCTACACATCCGCAATGAACAAATGGAATGATCTATCATCACAAGGCAGGATGGCAGGATTGTCAAAACCGTCGACAACATACAGGCTTAAAACGCACAAAGCCGCCCTAAGGCGGCTTTGCGTGAACGTTAGTTATACTTCCGTGACCGTCCCCCCCTAGTAGGCGGCCTTGTTAATAAACCCTTTGAACACCGTTAAGAAAATAATCTTTATATCGAACCAAAGTGACCAGTTGCGAATGTACTCCAGATCGTACTCAACACGCTTCTCCATCTTGTCCAGCGTATCAGTTTCCCCTCGCCAGCCATTTATCTGCGCCCATCCCGTGATACCAGGCTTCATTTTATGACGTAGCATATAACCGTTGATCAATTTGCGATATTGTTCATTATGTGCCACCGCATGTGGACGTGGCCCGACTATCGACATATCCCCTTTTAGAACGTTCACAAACTGTGGCAGTTCATCCAACGAAGTTCGGCGAAGAAAGGAGCCCAATTTGGTCACACGGGTATCACCTTTTTTAGCCTGTGTCACCGTATTGCCATTCTCCATAACTTTCATTGAGCGAAATTTCCAAACTTCAATAGCTTTACCATCAATACCGTAGCGCTGCTGTTTGAAGATAATAGGTCCTTCCGACGTTAATTTTACCAACGCAGCAATAATCAACAGCACAGGAGAAATAAACATCAGAATCAATAGCGAAAGGATAAAGTCCTCAACCTGTTTAATCAATGCATTGATGCCACTCATTGGCGTATCAAAGAGAGAAATCACCGGCACTCCATTAATTTCTTCATGCCGCGATTGTAATATATTAGAAGTGAACATATCCGGAATCAACAATACAGAACATTTAGTGTCTGTCAGTTTTGCTACCGTTTCGCGAATTTTTGTTTCTTCCGACATCGACATTGCAATATAGATACGATCGATTTTTCCCTGTTCTGCATCATTCACCAACTGGGCCAAATCACCGCACACGGGGATCTGTGTTGAGGAAACTTGCTCATCACTATAAATCCCCAGGACGTTAAAGCCCATCCAGTGAGCCTCATGTAAAGTTTCAGCCAGGTGAATACCGATAGGCAGCGAGCCCATAACCGCGACATTCCGCGTGTTGTATCCAACCTTACGCAAATAACCCAAGGCTAACCTGATGCAAAAACGTCCCAAAATTAATCCAATCAACACCATCCAATACCAGCTAAAGCGGAAGAGGTATTCGCTGTCTACGATATTAAACGTTGAAAGTATAAATATGCATAGAATAAAGCTTATAGTCCAGTTAATGAAGATGGCTTTCGTCTCTAAAACGCCCCTCACACCACGCCATGAACGATAAAAATCAGTCATCCCACCTATCATTTGAAAAATAACCAAAGCAGTCAAAAATGTGAGCAACTGAGTTAAATCAAATTTCACATTAAAAATGACACAACTTATGTACAATCCTAAAAACATAATGAATATATCAGAAAACCTCTGAAACATCGACGTCAAAGAGGCATTAGCCTGAATTGTGCCACGTTGATAAACACCCATATTCTCTTACCTGTTATTTTAATGAGAAATATAATATTTTGAGGATGAGGCAGATTAATTTTACAGAGTATTACTTAGAAAATAAGCCATTAGACGTAATAGATGAAATTAACTAATAATATCACTATAAATTTTATCCGTGGTATTAGTCATATTGTTGGCCGTAAATTTAGCCAGAAATAGTTGCCGAGCCTCTTGCCCCATAGCACGCCATGCTGATTTCGACGTTGACGTAATAATATCCAACAGCACCTCTTCATGATCCAATGGGAAGAGCCGGCCGGTTTTCCCTTCGATCACAACCTCAGGCAATGAGGTTGAGTCGCTTGCCACAATCGGTAAACCATAGCTCATCGCTTCCAAAGGCACCATCGCGAACCCTTCCCAGCGGCTGGGAATAATCAATAGATCGGCATGGGCCAGATAAGGAGCTAACTCCGCACTGCTCAACCAGCCGGTATAGGTTATCTGCGGCGACTGTAATGGCTGTACGTCAGTATTCAGCACCGCTCCACCAACGGCGGTAAGGTGGAAAGGCTTCCCCTCCAACTTTTTCACCAGTCTTTCTAAGATATCGAACCCTTTCTGATAATCAAAACGTCCAACAAATAGAAGATTAGTTACATCCGTTTGATACGGCGAAGCATATGCCGATTTATCATGTTCAATTACCGGAACACCGTTATAGACAACTTTCAGCTTGTTCTTTGGCAAACCGTATTTGACAGCCTCATCCTTTTCATATTGGCTGACACAAATAATTTCATCCGTGAATACAGCTAAGAATCGTTCAATAAATGCATAAATTTTTTTCTTCTTTTCTGTGCCCTGCATCAAAAAAGAGAAAGCGTGTGGACAATAAACCACCTTCGGGCGATAAAATGGACGCATTACCATCAGGGCCGAACGCGCAAGTACCCCAGCAAAAGAGCTGTGGACATGAACAATATCCGGTTTATGACGCATAATATGGCCAACAAAACTGCGTAGAAAGCTCATCAATGAAGCAAAGTTACGCCCGCTACGTTGGAATGTTTTAATATATTGCGCGTTTAAAGGCAAGAGTTCCTTGGCCTGCTCTTCCGGTACTAAACAGATTAACTCTTCAACATTAGATTTATCAGACTGGTGAATGGCAAGTTGCCGCATAACCGTAGCAACACCACCCTTTATTATTTCAGCCGCGTGGAGAATTTTCATCGGAATACAAACTGCCCCTTTATTTTAGCTGAGTAACCAATTTTGATATCACTTCTGCAGATGCTTGCCAAGAAAAACGACGAACATTCTCAAACCCTTTATGGGTGAGATTATCTCTCAACTCGGCATCATTAATAACTTTCTTCATGGCCTCGGCAATTTCCATACTGCTTTCCGGATCGAAATATAAAACACTATCAGCCAATACTTCTGGCATCGACGCCGTTTTTGACGAAATTACCGGACAACCACAAGCCTGAGCCTCCAAAGGCGGTATGCCAAAACCTTCATAAAAAGAGGGGAAGACAAAAGCCAAGGCATTATTGTAGAGGTCGACTAACTCACTATCATCCACCCGACCAAGAAACTTAACTTTATCGTTGCTCGTAGCCTGGCTCTCTAATGATTGCGGTAAAAACACACCAGATGCCTTACCAATAATTTTCAGTGTCACATCAGGGGAGGCCAACTTGGCATAGGCCTCGATCATACCGTGGAAATTCTTATGATAATTAGGCGAAGAGACTGCTAAAAGGTATTTTTCGGCACCGTCCTCTCGCTGAGAACCAGGTTTGAATGAGTTACTCACAGCATTATAAACGACGGAAACTTTATCTTCAGGAAACCTGTACGCCTGGCAAACCTCTCCTTTAGAGAAGTTACTTACGGTAATAAGGTGTCGACTTCCCTTTAACATTAACGGAGTAAATAAATTATAAAACAAGCGGAATTTTTTAGAGAAGCTTTGTGGATAGCGTTTGTAAGTTATATCGTGATGAGTAACTATTTTATTTTTATACAGGATAGGCGCGGTACTGCATAGATTAAGTAATAATGGTGAGCCTTTTGACTTTAGATAACGCGGTAAGTCTATTTGTTCCCAAAGATGCCCAGTTCTCTCTCCAATAACCTTGACGTCTAGCTTTCTAGCCACCTCTTCTCGCAATATCCCTGGAGGTGAAATAAATACTATGTCACTTATTTGATCCTTTAACGCCAGGCTGATTTCCTCAGCAAATCGTTGTACACCGGTCATTTCCTGAGTAAGAAAACGAGCATTTACATATAGCATTTTAATCGCCTCAATTAACACCTGGATTGATCAATGACGTCAGGCCGACGCAACCATACGCCGGCCCGGGAACATCAATTAATCCTTCTTACTTTCATAGGTATAATAATCGTAACCATAGTAGCCAGAAGTACGTTTTTCCTGCGCGTTGAAGATAACGCCACGAATATCTACGCCGCTGTTTTCGAAACGACGAATACTCACTTCAAGTTCTTTCGAGGTAGTTACATTACAACGGGCAACCAGCATATTAGTACCAGCCATGCGACCGATAATTGATGCATCAGTTACCGCCAGAATAGGCGGGCTGTCGATCAGAATCATGTCGTAACGCTCGGTCGCCCACGCGATTAATTTGGTAAACCACTCGCCCATCAACAACTCTGAAGGATTAGGTGGAACCTGGCCACGCGGTAAAAAATCCAAGCCGGCAACGCTGGTCGAACGGACAGCGTCTTCTATATTAGTCTGGGCGGACAACACCGCCGACAGGCCTTTTTTATTATTGCTATTAAGCACCTCATGCAAACGGCCCCGACGCATATCGCCATCGATCAACAGGACTTTTTCGCCCGATTGAGCAATCACCACAGCCAAGTTGGCACAGACGAAGGTCTTACCAATCTCCGGGGAAGCGCCGGAAACCATCACCACCTTGTTTTTCGCCTCCATCATGGCGAAGTGTAAGCTGGTACGTAAGCTACGGATCGCTTCAATTGCCAGATCGGCCGGGTTAGCCTCAGCCAGCAACAAACCGTTCTCTTTCTGGCGATGTTTACCCCGATACAGTAACAGGTCTTTTTTCTGCTGCACTTCCGAAATTGGAATACTGGCATACACATTGACCCCCAGCTCTTCAATTTGGCTCGGGCTCTGCAGTGCTTTATGCAGTAATACCTTCAAGAACACCAGGCCAACCGAGAAGAATCCCCCCAAGAGTACAACTAAGGCCACCAACAGCGTCTTCTTCGGAGCTATAGGCTTAGGCATGGTGACGGCGCCATCAACAATACGCACATTACCAATAGTACTTGCCTTGCTAATGCTTAATTCTTGCTGCTTATTCAGCAAGGTCATGTAAATTTCCTGGCTCGCCTGGACATCACGAGTCAAACGCAGAATCTCTTGCTGAGTTGCAGGCATCTTGCTGATGCGTTTATTAAACTTCTCTCTTTCCGCTACCAGCGTTTGACGTTTATCCATCAAGGCGCGATAGGCTGGGTGATCTTTGGTATACAACTGAGAGATTTCAGCTTCTTTCAGCGTCAGCTCATTCAGTTGAGCTTCAACACCGACAACGGAATCAAGCAATGACTTGGCTTCCAAAGACATATCTACTGAATCTTTCTGCTGACGATAAGCGTTCAGCTTATTCTCCGCATCATCCAGCTGCGAACGTACCTTAGGCAGTTGCAGTTCAAGGAACTGCAAGCTTTTCGCCGCTTCTTCCGACTTACGCTCGACATTCTGCTGCAGGTAGTTACGGCTGATGCTATTGAGTATTTTGCTGATCAGCTCTGGGTCTTCGCCGCTATATGTCAGACCAAGAACACCCGTGTCTTTTCCTTTATCCGCCACGGACAAATTGCTGGCCATATCGGCTAAAACGGCAAGCTTGGTGCGTTTAACCACGGCAAACTCAGTACCTTCCGGTGCATCGGTGTCACTCACCAACAGCGAAACACCATGTCCAGAAGCCAATTTGCCTATCTGCCCCTTAAGAACAGCATCACCATCCAGCGATAACTCATACTGTCCTTTGTCCAAGATACGCAGCGTAAATTCTTCACCCAGCAAACTGTCGGGAACATTCAAACGCGTCAGGGCTATTTTTGCAGGTTCATGCCCGTTGATTCTCGCCCAACCACGGCCAAAGATCGGGAAATATTTTTGTTCGACGTTGGTCGACAAATCAAGCTCATCAGCCGTTTTACCCATCACGAGGCGGGACTGAATCAATTCGATTTCTGCATCGCTTTGCGGCTGGCTATCCGGCAGCATCGACGAGATGTCGTTGAGCAATGAATTACCCGCATTTTTCTCAACCTGAATCAATGCAGTGCTTTCATAAATAGGTGTAGCAAAATTCACATAGGTCAGTGCCGCCACGGCGAACAGACCTACAATTCCACATATCAGCCACTTGTTATGCAGCAACTCACCAAATAATCTATGCAGGTCTATTTCTTCAGATAGCTCTTTTCGGCCTTGTGATAATACTTTCTCTGACATAAGCATCTCATTTTAAGAGGTTAATAATTTTGCCCATTTATCGGCCGAGCGAAGTAAAAGTTGAAAAGTTCTGTCAAACGCTTCTTGGCTTTTGCGATATGGATCATCTATTTCCATTTGATTTAGCCAATGACCAAACAGCATTGTTTTACCGCGAACTTCCGGCGCTAAATTGCCAACGGCATCAATGTGTTTTTTCTCCATGACCAAAATCAAATCATACTCATGACACAATGAGGAAGTCAGCTGCCGTGCCACATGGCCCGATAGCGACACTCCATTTTTCTCTGCAGCCAAGCAGGCATGTGAGTCAGCGCCATGTCCCGACAATGCATGTAAGCCTGCAGACGCCACTTCCTTTGAGGGAAGGCGCTCTCTCAGTAAAGCTTCTCCAGTAGGCGAGCGGCATATATTGCCCACACACACCACCAGGATTGATTCAAATTTCATAATTGCCAATTCCTGAGAAATTGTGTTCCTTGACTCATGCTCGCCATCATCTGATGGAATAAAACGTTATTGGAGCACGTCTTCAGTTCATAATTCAACCACCGCATAAAGCCAATCATATCTCCTTGATACATAATGATTTTACACTCTCATCGGGTCATCTCTCACTGGGTTGTCGCTCCGCTTTGCTCGTCTAGTGTGTAGTAGTGATACAATAATGAAGCTATAAAGAATAACATTACATGGGAAATTGGAAAAAGTGTTGTTAATAAAGAAATCCGCTCCCAAAGTATAAAAAAGAAAAATAATAGCAATATTATCAAACTTACTGCTTTGCGAGCAGAAGTACAGTAACAACATCAGTAGAACAGATACGTACAGCAACGCACCAAGGAATCCATAATTACTCATCAAATAGATATAGGTGCTATCCAATGCTTTACTTTTAAGTTTCAGTTTTTCATTCGGCCCCATGGTACCATTGGTTCCTACCCCTAATCCGGTATAGAAACTGTCACGATTC
The DNA here is from genome assembly GCF_014298095.1 of Serratia sp. JUb9. Taxonomy (NCBI): domain Bacteria; kingdom Pseudomonadati; phylum Pseudomonadota; class Gammaproteobacteria; order Enterobacterales; family Yersiniaceae; genus Serratia; species Serratia sp. JUb9. The sequence continues at coordinate 3,409,736 of NZ_CP060416.1, forward strand.
TCCATGTCTTTAATAACATCCGAATGTTGCAGAGAGCGTAAATAAATAGAATTATAGGCAAAAGGTTTATATTTCGTCCCTGCCAGAGCATCATATACTGTAAAGGTATTAAACACGAACCCCATAAATAAGAATGTCACTACTGCAGAAAAAAGATAAATCATCTTTGATCCACGCAACCTTTTAAAGAAAGTGTAGACCACCTTAGTTACCAAATAGATAACCAAAGCAATCATCGCGGTTTTATACGTAGTCAGGATCAAGGCGCTGACCATAATGGCAAACAACACCCATTTCTTTAAACGCGTATAAAATCCACTTTCCAAAACGCAGACGATACCAAAGAAAGTTAAAGTACCTGCGTTGATAAACGTTGTCATTGTTCCCATCGCGCGTAAACTTCCGAGCGCGTTATCGAGTCGGATCCCTGACTTACCACCAGAGTTATTAAACTCCTCAATTTGCAGCGTCGCCATAAAAGCCGATGGGAACATACTTTCAATATAAATAAAAAATGAGTTAATCGTGGCGGTAACAACCACCAACTTGATCATTTTTTTATAAAACTCACCAGTATCCTCCTGGTCGCTTAATATTATATAAAGAGAAAAAGCGAACAGCAGAGGTACGACATCGTTTTTTATCTGATAAGCAACTAACAGGGTGTTAGTATTAATAGAGAATAAAAAATACAATAAAAAAGCAGGAACCAGCAGAAGGAAAAGACTTGCTAATTTTGTTAATGCTATATTCTTCCTTAACAAGGCACTAAAAACAGATAACAGAAGAATACCGATAATAATAGCTTCTTTCCATATCCTTAATACAGGGTTATCAAGCTTAACTGAAATTAAAGAAACAACACCTGAAAAGGTAAAGATAAAGAGCGACCAAAGTGCAAATTTCTGTAACCTTTTCTCTGTAAGTAACATAATACTAAACTCGCAGCTAGTGAATTATAATTTAAACTATATTGATTTGCACTTTAATAAACTCACATGGTCATCTCATCTACCCTGACTAACCAACAATCCCTTCACGCCGAATAATACCCGCTAGCAATCATCATCATGTACGAGAACGTACGCAAGTCTAATATCAGCCTATCCATCAACAGCTACCCAAAACTCGCGCTTTGTGAGAACAAAATATGCAACAAGCCTCCGATCTCAGGAGGCTTCAGCATTGACAATCCCGACGATTATTCAGTCAAGTCAGCCCAATTCCCAGGCGCATCAGAGATACACTTACGGCTTAGTATAAACGTAAAGTATAGTTTTCAGCGAACCATTTTCTCAGCCCATTCACGAAACGCTTGCCCCTGAGTCGGATGACGAAGGCCATAGGTCACAAAGGCACGTAAATAACCCATTTTTTCACCGCAGTTAAATGACTGCCCAACCAGTTCAGTGGCTTCTACCGGCTGCTGTCTCAACAGCTCGGCAATCGCGTCCGTCAGTTGCACGCGTCCCCAGGCGCCCGGCTCGGTTCTTTCAAGAATCGGCCAGATATCTGCGTTAAGCACATAACGGCCCACGGCAGAGTAATTAGACTTTAACTGCACATCAAGACCCGGTTTTTCAATAATGGACGTCATCCGGGAGCTCTCGCCCGGCTCCAGCGTGTCCGTCTCACATTCAACAACCGAATAATCATGCAGCACATGTTCGTCTGCCGTCTGCACCAGTACCTGACTCAGCCCTGTCTGTTCGAAACGGGCGATCATATGCGGCAGATTATCCTTGCTCAAGTCAGCTTGCGCATCATCAAGCAATACATCCGGCAACAACACGACAAAAGGAGAATCCCCGACCAATGGCTTGGCGCACAGCACTGCATGGCCCAAGCCTTTCGGCTGTCCCTGGCGAATATGCATCAGCGTTACCCCTTTCGGAGTGATTGACTGTACTTCATCAAGCAACTGGCGTTTGACGCGCGCTTCCAGCATCGCCTCCAGCTCAAACGAGGTATCGAAATGATTCTCAATGGCATTCTTTGACGAGTGCGTAACCAAAATGATCTCTTTGATCCCGGCGGCTACGCATTCATTAACGATATACTGAATGAGCGGCTTATCGACGATCGGCAACATTTCTTTTGGAATAGCCTTGGTTGCCGGCAGCATGCGCATACCGAGGCCGGCAACGGGAATGACAGCTTTCAACTTCGTCATGGTAATCCTCTTTCAATCTTGTGATCGTTTTTAAGCCAACAGCGAAACTATTTGCTTTCCAGAGTCTGCTTCAGCCACTGGCTGAACCCTTCACCTTCGGAAGTATGGCGTAGGCCGTATTGTACGAAGGCCTTCATATAGCCCAATTTATCACCGCAGTCGTGCGACTTGCCACTCATATGGAAGGCTTCCACGGTTTCCTGCCCCATCAGCATGGCAATCGCGTCGGTCAGCTGAATTTCGTCACCGGCGCCCGGAGGCGTTTTCTCCAACAGCGGCCAGATATCCGCCGACAGCACATAGCGCCCGACAACAGCCAGGTTAGACGGTGCTTCTTCACGAGCTGGCTTCTCCACCACCGCAGTCATTGGCGCGCTTTCACCAGCCGCCAGCGATGCGCCGCCGCAATCTACCACGCCGTATTTGGATACATCTTTCTCCGGCACTGGCTCAACCATAATCTGACTATAGCCCGTCTGCTCGAAACGCTGCAGCATTTTAGCCAGGTTCTCTTTACGCAGATCAGCCGTAGCATCATCCAACAAAACATCCGGCAGCAAGACAACGAAAGGCTCATCGCCTACCATCGGTTTAGCACACAATACCGCATGGCCCAAGCCTTTAGCCTGCCCCTGACGCACCTGCATCACCGTCACATCCGGCGGGCAAATACCCTGAATTTCTGCCAACAGCTGGCGCTTGACCCGCGATTCCAATACCGCTTCCAACTCAAAAGAGGTGTCAAAGTGGTTTTCAATCGCATTTTTGGAAGAGTGGGTAACTAAAACAATGTCTTTGATCCCAGCCGCCACACATTCACTGACGATATATTGGATAAGTGGCTTATCGACCACCGGCAACATTTCTTTAGGAATGGCTTTCGTTGCAGGCAGCATTCGCGTACCCAATCCAGCTACCGGAATCACTGCTTTCAGTCGTTTTTGCATGCTTTAATCCACCAACAAATTACAAAATAAGAGTCACGGATACAGGCTAAATCAGCGTTCCAGTGGGCAACATCGGAAAAGTCCATGTCATGCCCGCTAATCCGTTAAATTCTCTGGTGAGAAAGTCTTCAGACACGCTACCGCCCTTGGCTTTCAGCTACCAATGCACTGTATACACGTTCATGTGGCAAACGGATGGTTCCCATCACGCCTGGTCAGTCAACTCATGTGCTCTGGGGCATTTAATGCCGAGCATGTCACAAAAAAGTAAAAAAGCTCTACGTCCTTTATAACGAAACGGTGATACTTGTTCACTTTTATATATGGCTAAGATTCTTATACTAATGACTAACTGAAACAAGCCTTAGATAGGCTCAGACAAGTCTTTTCAGAATAAGACTACTTATTGCTAAAAAACCTAGGGTTTCACCCCCTCAATATAACCGTAACCAGATGATAAATATAATTTTATTTTGCCATAAAAGCCTTAAAAAGGTCATTGGTTAACCGTTAATCGTGCGGATAAGCGCCAATTGTTTTCGGTATATGCCGCGTAAGCTCTCCCCGTATTCCCCCAGCCCAAGACCAGATTCACAGTTGAATTTTACCGACGCTACACGCATCCTTCTTTATGGGGATAGCCCCGTAAACTCAAAGGTATAATCAGACTTATGGAATGGATCGCCGATCCGACAATCTGGGCAGGTTTGGCCACGCTGGTGGTGTTGGAAATCGTCCTGGGGATAGACAATCTGGTGTTTATCGCCATTCTGGCGGAGAAGCTCCCCAAAGAGCAGCGCGACAAGGCGCGGGTGGTCGGCCTGTTGCTGGCGTTGCTGATGCGTCTGGTGCTTCTCGCTTCCATTTCCTGGCTGGCTACCCTGACCAAACCCCTGTTTGCCGTACTCGGCCATCCGTTCAGCGGCCGCGATCTGATCATGCTGGTCGGCGGTATCTTCCTGCTGTTTAAAGCCACCATGGAGCTGAACGAAAGGCTGGAAGGAAAAGACGAAGAACAGCATGGCCGGCGTAAAGGCGCCCGCTTCTGGCCGGTGGTGGCGCAAATCGTAGTATTGGATGCGGTCTTCTCTCTGGATTCGGTGATTACCGCAGTCGGCATGGTCGATCACCTAGCGGTGATGATGCTGGCGGTGTGTATCGCGATCGGTCTGATGCTGTTGGCCAGCAAGCCGCTGACGCGCTTTGTCAATGCACACCCCACCATTGTGATTTTGTGCCTCAGCTTCCTGCTGATGATCGGCTTCAGCCTGGTGGCTGAAGGTTTCGGCTACCACATTCCGAAAGGTTACCTGTACGCCGCCATCGGCTTCTCGGTGATGATTGAAGCGCTTAACCAGCTGGCGCAGTTTAACCGTCGCCGCTTCCTGTCGCAGGTGCGGCCGCTGCGTGAACGCACAGCGGAAGCGGTATTGCGCATGTTAAGCGGCAGGCATGAAGATGCGGAAATCGACCGCGACGCCGCGCAGCTGATCCCTGACAGCGACGAAGGGAAAGAGATTTTCAACCAGCAGGAACGTCATATGATTGAGCGGGTGCTGGGCATGGCGCAGCGCACCGTCAGCAGCATCATGACCTCGCGTCATGATGTTGAATACCTGGAGCTCAACGATCCGCAGGAAAAGCTCAGGCAGCTATTGGAAAGAAACCAGCACACGCGCATCGTGGTGGCCGAAGACAGCGCCAGTGACGAACCGCTCGGTGTGATACACACCATCGACGTATTGAAACAGCAGTTGGCTCAGCAGGAGCTTGATCTGCGCACGCTGATCCATCAGCCGCTGATCTTCCCGGAACAGCTGACGCTGCTCGGTGCACTGGAACAGTTCCGCCAGGCGCAAACCCACTTTGCCTTTGTCGTCGACGAGTTCGGTTCGGTGGAAGGCGTAGTCACCCTCACCGACGTGATGGAGACCATTGCCGGCAATTTGCCGGAGGCTGGCGAAGAGCTGGATCCACGGCATGATATTGAGCAATTGGAAGACGGCAGCTGGATAGCCAACGGCTATATGCCACTGGAAGATCTGACAATTTATCTGCCGCTGCCGCTGGAGGAAAAACGAGAGTACCATACGCTGGCCGGGCTGCTGATGGAGCACTGTCAGCGTATTCCACAGGAAGGCGAGCAGTTGACCATCGGCGACTATCTGTTTGAGCCGCTGGACATCAGCAGCCACCGCATTATCAAGGTGAAAATCACCCCGCTTCAGCAGCCGGACCCTGATTACGAAGTGTAAATAGCCGGGCGCCGCACGCCCGGCGCAAGAACGTTACAGCCGTACCGGCACCAGGATTTCAGTGGCGACAATCACCACAATAAGCCCGACGATCACCGGCACCGAGGTGCGTTTGACCACTTCCATCGGCGAGATTTTCGCCATCCCCGCAACCGCAACCACCACGCCGGAAACCGGCGACAGCGTGCGGCCAAGGTTGGAAGCCTGCAGCATTGGGATTACCAGGTAAGCCGGATTGACGCCCATTTGCGCGGCGAGTTTGGGGATCAGCTCCACAAACGCGTAAAACGGCGCATTACCGGAACCGGTGGCCATCGCCGCCAGCATGGTAATCGTCACCAGCACCAGCATCATGATAATGCCGCCGGTACCGAAGGACTGCGCGGTATCGATCAGACCGCTGATAAAGCCGACGGTGCTCAGCCCTTGGGCAAAGACGCCTGCCGCCACCAACAGCATCACCACGCCGGCGAACGCATCCGCCATGCCGCGGTAAGCCACTTCCAGCCCGCTGAACACGGCTTTGGCGTCAAAGCTGCGGATAAACTCAATCAGCGCGGCCAGCAGCATGCACAGCACCAGCACGGTAATAATATGCAGTTCCGGCCCCCACTTGCCGTCGAAAACCAGCACGCCGAGGATCGGCGTAAAGGGCAAAATGGCGTAAAAGCCGGGCGCCGTCGTCACAATCTCGCTGACGTCCATCACGTGATGCTGTTCGTTGCTTTTCCTGTCCAGATAACGCTGCCAAAAGAAGTGTGCAATGGCCATACAGGCAATGGCAGCCACGGAGATCGGCAACGTGGTTTTAAAAGCGAAGTCCACCAGCGGCATTTCCGCTGCTTTGGCCGCCAGCACCACATCGCCGGAGGTCGGAGCCAGAATGATCGCCGCCGGCGAGGCGCAGATCGCCGCCGCCGCGCCGCGGCTGATGCCCACATTGACCATCAGCGGGAACAGCGTCGCCATCAGCAGCACGCCCAGCCCGGTCGCCGACGACACGGCCAGCGACATCAGACAGGCAACAATATAGGCGGCCACCATCAGTACATAAGGGGAGTTGATCATCTGCAGCGGGCGGGAGGCCAGCTTGACCACCATATCGTTAGCGCCGATATGCGTCATATAGGCGGCAAAACCGCACAGCATCATGATCATCATGCCGAGATCGCCACCGCGGCTCATCAGCAGGATTTTGACGTACTCAATAATATCCGTGGCGCGCCAGCCGGTTGAACTTGCGCTGGCCGGCAGCACGCTTTTACCCATCAGCGCACTGATGATCAACAGTATCAATCCGCCGACCAGCAGCACGCCGGTGGCCGAATACCCTTTGATGATATAGCGCACGACGCCTGCCGCTACCCCAACCCCAATCAGAAGCTCAATCATAAACCCTCTACGTATAATTATTAGCTGCCCATGACGGCCCGCAGAACCACGCTCCACTGTGCCCAAATTAACTATACGGGAATATGATTTTTATCAAAGTTGCAATCAGAAACTATCAGGGAAAAACGATAGATGGCGGGAAAACTGTACGCCGATGCGGGCCGTAGTTCAGCCCGCATCGACAGAGGTCTTACAGCTTATCGAGCAGTTTTTTCAGATCCTGCCCGCTGCGGGACTCTTTATTCTTTTCGGCCCATTTGTTCAGCGCATCCTTGGCGCGATCCTGCAAGGAGTTACGCAGAACCTGATCGACCTTCAGCTGATAGTTCAACTGCTGCCACGGCCCGTACACGCGCAACGGGATCGGCGTTTTCTGCAGCTGTTCTATCAGTTTGCTGCTTCCCTGCCAGCCGCCGGTCACCTGTACGTTCAGCGTAATGTCGCACTGCTTCTCCGGCAGGTTCAGCTGGCCGCCGCCGTTAAAGTTCAATAGCGATGACTGCGCATTCAGTTCACGCAGCGTCACCGCTCCGTGGTTCAGGTTCGCCTTGGCCGCCAGCTGTTGCACCTCGGTATAGCGCTGGTACTTATCCTGCCCACGCACGCCCCGCTCATTGCGCGCCACCGCCTGCTGAATCAGTTGCTGAATATTCAGCCCGTGCAATTGGGCATTGGCCACCGCCAGCTGCGCGCTGCCCTGCCAGCTATGCAGCAAGGCGTCGACGGCCAGACGATCGCCGCTCAGTGCGCCGTTCATCGTCAGGGTTCCGGTCATAAATGATGGAATATCAAACGCTTTAAATACTGTCGCCAGGTCAATCTGCTGCAAACGCGGCTGTACCTGGGCGACGGTTTTATCGCCACGCACGTCCAGCGAGCCAGGTAAGGAGAAATCACCGCCGGCAACCTGCCCTTTCAGGGTTGGCATCGTCACGTTGCCGCGCTGATTATCGGCCTGCAGTTTCAGATGCGCGATATCCATACCGCGGTAAGTCAGCCGCTCGGCACTCAAGTCAAGCTTGGCATCAAAATCACGCAGCGCCTGCAGATCCCGCTGCTGCTCCGTGCCGCTGGCAATCACCGGCCCGGCGGTCATCGCCCGCACCGGCTGCGCGTCGCTGCCGCCGCTACTGTTATGCCAGCCGGAAAGCGCGTCCAGATTCAGGTTCGGCGAACTCAGGTTCAGGACATAGTCAGGAATATCGCCAAGACCGACGCTGGCGCTGCCTGCAAACTGGCTGTCGTTGGCGCTAATCTGCAGCTGGTTGAGCGTCACCCGGCGCGGCGTCTGCTGATACAGCGCCTGTAGCGTCCCCTGACCTTTAATGCCGCCCACCAGAATATCGGCGCCTTCAAGCTGATAGTTGAACTGGCTGACCGTGGCGCTGGCCTGACGCGGATACTGGCTCAGATCCAGCTCGGCCGTCAGGTTGACGCTCAGATCGCGCTGATCGCGATTGATACGGCTGTTCAGTTCCAGCTCTGCCTGGCGGTCGCCGCTGCGCTGCAGCGAGAGGTTGATATCGCGGACGTTAATCTGCTCATTATTGGCGCGCTGCCAAATCAGCAGGCTATCCACCACCTGCAGATTATCAATATCGAATTTCCAACTCGCGGCGGGTGACTCTTCAGCATTGTTGCCGCCCGGCGCAATCGGCGCATCCGGCAGGCTCTGTTCTTCAGAGTCCGGCGTAAGACGAATCACCGCGTTCTTCAGCATCACCTGCTTTACGAACAGCTGGTGAGAGATCAACGGCAGCAGTTTGACATCCAGACGCATATTGTCCGCACTGACAACCGGTGCTTTGGCGCCCGGCGCGGTCAGCGTCATGCGGCCGGATAGAATGCTCAGCTGCGGCCAAACGTGCCAGCGTAAATCACCGTCTAATGTCAGGTGATACCCGCTGCGCTGTTCGACCTTTTTGATCATGTAGCTGCGGAATTCATTCGGGTTGACCAGCAGCACCAGCGCAGACATCCCTGCCACCAGCACTACCAGTAAAATCACCAAAGTCGTCAGTAATCGTCTCATGCCTTCCTCTTGTCAGCACGGCGTCCGCACGCCGTTAGTCCTTGTCGATGCGGCTGGCTACAGCACCCTGCTGGTCCTTATATTTTGCATCTTCGCGGCTGTGGTAAGGCCGGGCGGCAGGGCCGGAGAGCGGCTCAAAGCTCAGCGCGCCGATCAGCATGCCCGGACGCAGCGCCAGCGGCAGCTTACCTGAATTATAGAACTCCAGGACAATGCGCCCGTGCCAGCCGGGATCGATACGGTGCGCGGTGACGTGCACCATCAGCCCCAGACGCGCCAGTGAAGAGCGGCCGTCCAGCCAGCCGACCAAATCATTCGGCAGCATGACCGATTCCAGCGTCACCGCCAGCGCCAGTTCGCCCGGGTGCAGGAAGAACGCTTCCCCTTCAGGCAACACGATTTCATCGCTCATCACGCGATCCAGCGCCGCGCTGACTTCATCCTTCGGCCCGCTCAGATCGATAAAAGCGGCGGTATGGCCACGGAATACGCGGAACTGGTTGCCCAAACGGACATCCACTGTGGCCCCGCTAATGCGCTCAATCGGCGGTCGCGGCGTAATCGCCAGTTTCCCGCTATCCAGCCAGGCTTCGATATCGCGGTCGCACAGTCTCATCTCTATTCTCTCCATCAAGAAGGCGCGTAAACAACAAAAATTGCCATACAAAGGGCAAAAGGTCTACGTCAGGACGTAAATAGTTGACGCCGGACCAGAAAACAACGCTCCGGCCCGGCGACGGATTATTCAAAGAACTGACTGATTTTGGCTTTCAGAATATCGATCGCAATGCGGTTCTTACCGCCGCGCGGCACGATAATGTCGGCATACTGTTTGGAAGGTTCGATAAACTGCAGGAACATCGGGCGCACGGTTTTCTGATACTGCGCCATCACGGAATCCATCGAACGACCGCGTTCATTGACGTCGCGCTTCATGCGACGCATCAGGCAGATATCCAGCGGCGTGTCGACGAAGATGGAGAAGTTCATTTCCTGGCGCAGACGCGGGTCGGTCAACAGCAGGATCCCTTCCAGGATAATCACCTTTTTCGGCTCCAGATGCACCGTTTCGGTTTTACGCGTGTGTTCGGTGTAACTATACAGCGGCAGCTCGATCGGCTTGCCCGCCTTCAGCATCTGCAGATGCTGGAACAGCAGGCTGTGGTCCATGGCGCTCGGGTGGTCGTAGTTGGTTTTGACCCGCTCTTCCATGGTCAGGTGGGTTTGGTCTTTGTAGTAACTGTCTTCAGGGATCACGCCGATGTGTTCATCGCCGACCTGTTCGCGGAGTTCACGATACAACGTACTGGCGATAAGGCTTTTCCCGGAGGCAGATGCGCCAGCTATACCAATAATGACGCACTGATGCGGCTTGTCAGTCATAAAATTAAAGACCTGAATTCGTAGTGTGTTAGGGGGGGACATAAAACGCGACAATTATAGGGAGTAAGCGCCCGCCGCGCCACTCTATTGTCGCCTTGCGGCGACGAAATGCCGTGTTTTTTCAGCCGTATTTAGGAACTTTGTCGATTGGGCGACGCTGCAACACAGGGTAAACTCACGGCCAAACGCATTATTCCGATTCGCGGGATAAGTGAGTAAATGGAGAATTTCCCGTTGGATTGGTATTTTCTGACCTTTTTCGGCGACAGCATGCTGCTGCTGCCCACCGCTTTCATTTTGTTCCTCGTCTTGCTCTCTTCGGCCGCGACCCGCCGCGCCGGCTGGCAGTGGGGCTTTATCTTCGGCGGCGTCGGCGCAATCGTCTGCGCCTCCAAACTGGCCTTTATCGGCTGGGGCATCGGCAGCGCCGAGTACGACTTTACCGGCTTCAGCGGCCATTCGGCGCTCTCCGCCAGCATCTGGCCGGCATTTCTGTGGCTGATAAGCGCCGGTAGCCGCCCGCTGCTGCGGCGCATCGCGGTGCTGCTGGGCTATCTGCTGCCGCTCGCCATCGGCTGGTCGCGGCTGGTCATCCACGTCCACTCCACCTCTGAAGTGGTCACCGGCCTGATACTGGGGCTCTCCGCCAGCACGCTGTTCCTGCTGCTGCAGCGCCGCAGCAGCCCGCCGCGGCTTGGCGCGGTCAAAACCCTGATTCTGCTGGCGCTGCCGGTGCTCTTGATGGGTCACCGCCAGCCGGCGCCAACGCAAAGCCTGCTGGAAAAAATAGCGGTCACCCTGGCGGATCGGGAACACCCCTATACCCGAGCAGATTTGCATAACCTTCTGAAATAATTCAGCATAAAAAACCGGCGCGCAGCCGGTTTTTTTATTTTGTTGCAGGCGGCTCACACCGCGCGGAACGCAATCTCCGTCGGGATCGCCTCTCCCTGCCAGTACATCTGCGCCGCCACGCGTCCCGCCAGTTGGCGATACATCTCGGCAAACTCGCTGTCCGGACGGCTTACCACCGTCGGCTGGCCGCGATCCAGATCTTCACGCAGCGAAATATGCAGCGGCATCTGTCCCAGCAGGCGGCTGTGGTATTTCTCCACCAGCTTCTCCGCCCCGCCGGTGCCGAAGATCGGCTCATGATGTCCGCAGTTGCTGCAGATATGCACGCTCATGTTTTCCACAATGCCCAATACCGGCACCTGGACTTTTTCAAACATCACGATGCCCTTCGCCGCATCCAGCAGTGCGATATCCTGCGGGGTGGTGACCACCAGCGCGCCGGTGACCGGGATATTCTGCGACAGCGTCAGCTGAATGTCGCCGGTGCCCGGCGGCATATCCAGCACCAGGTAATCCAGATCCGGCCACAGGGTATCCTGCAACAGCTGCATCAGCGCCTTGCTGGCCATCGGCCCGCGCCAGACCATGGCGTTGTCATCGGTCACCAGATAGCCGATGGAGTTGGTCGCCAGGCCGTGCGCCATAATCGGCGCCATATGCTGGCCGTCCGGCGAGGTCGGGCGTTCATGTTCCGTACCCAGCATGTTGGGGATCGACGGGCCATAGATATCCGCATCCAGGATGCCGACCTTGGCGCCTTCCGCCGCCAGCGCCAGCGCCAGGTTTACCGCGGTGCTGGATTTGCCTACCCCGCCCTTGCCGGAGCTGACGGCGATGATATTACGCACGCCGTTGACGCCGGCCTGCGCGTTGGCGCGTTTCAGCGTGGCGATGTCATGTTTCAGTTTCCAGTCGATAGCCTGCGCGCCGGTCACGCGCAGCAATTCCGCGCTCACGCTGTCCTGCAGCGCCGCAAAGCCGCTGTTCCAGGCAAACGGCATGGCGAGTTCGATATGCAGCACGTTGTCCAGCAGCGCGCAGTGGTGAATCGCTTTCAGCGCCGTCAGGTTATTTTTTAATGTCGGGTGTTCAAAGGCGGCCAGTACACCGGTCACCAGGGCGCGCAGAACTTCGGGGTTGGTCTGCTCAGGGGATTTTGCGTTCATCCCGGCTCCTCGATTGAAATAAATGCAAGTGAATAGCGTCAATCTCAAGCATACCAGAACTCAGGCGCGCTGACTCGCACCGCAACGTCGCCATCGTGGTATAGCCCTAGCCGCGAGGCGTGCGATCGGTTAACATCGAAGGCCCTTTTTACTCACTACAGAAAGCAAGTTCTTAACTATGGCTCAAGTCGCGAAAAAATTATTGGTGACGTGCGCGCTACCGTACGCAAATGGTTCCATCCATCTCGGCCACATGCTCGAGCACATCCAGGCAGATATCTGGGTTCGTTACCAACGAATGCGCGGCAACGAAGTTCATTTCATCTGTGCGGACGACGCGCACGGCACGCCAATCATGCTGAAAGCCCAGCAGCTGGGCGTTTCGCCGGAAGATATGATTGCCGAAATGAGCCAGGAGCATCAGCAGGATTTCGCCGGCTTCAACATCAGCTACGACAACTACCACTCGACGCACAGCGATGAGAACCGCGAGCTGTCCAGCCTGATCTACCGCCGCCTGAAAGAGAACGGCTTTATCAAGAACCGGACGATTTCTCAGCTGTACGATCCGGAGAAAGGCATGTTCCTGCCGGACCGCTTTGTCAAAGGCACCTGTCCGAAGTGTAAATCACCGGATCAGTACGGCGACAACTGCGAAGTGTGCGGCGCCACCTACAGCCCGACCGAGCTGATCGAGCCGAAGTCTGCGGTTTCCGGCGCCACCCCGGTGATGCGCGACTCCGAACACTTCTTCTTCGACCTGCCGTCCTTCAGCGAAATGCTGCAGGCGTGGACGCGCTCCGGCGCGCTGCAAGAGCAGGTGGCGAACAAAATGCAGGAGTGGTTCGAATCCGGCCTGCACCAGTGGGACATCTCCCGCGACGCGCCCTATTTCGGCTTCGAAATTCCCGACGCACCGGGCAAATACTTCTACGTCTGGCTGGACGCGCCAATCGGCTATATGGGCTCCTTTAAGAACCTGTGCGACAAGCGCGGCGATCTGGACTTCGACGAGTTCTGGCGCAAGGATTCCACCACCGAGCTGTATCACTTTATCGGCAAAGACATCGTCTATTTCCACAGCCTGTTCTGGCCGGCGATGCTGGAAGGCAGCAACTTCCGCAAGCCAACCAACCTGTTCGTTCACGGCTACGTGACGGTTAACGGCGCCAAGATGTCCAAATCGCGCGGCACCTTTATCAAGGCCGGCACCTACCTGAAGCATCTGGACGCCGACTGCCTACGCTATTACTACGCCGCCAAGCTGTCTTCACGCATCGACGACATCGACCTCAACCTGGAAGATTTCGTGCAGCGCGTCAACGCCGATATCGTCAACAAGGTGGTCAACCTGGCGTCACGCAACGCCGGCTTTATCAAGAAGCGTTTCGACGGCCGACTGGCGGACCAACTGGCGGATCCGGCGCTGTATCAGACCTTTACCGACGCAGCAGCCAGCATCGCCGACGCCTATGCCAGCCGCGAGTTCAGCCGTGCCGTGCGTGAAATCATGGCGCTGGCGGATCTGGCCAACCGCTACGTCGACGAGCAGGCGCCTTGGGTAGTGGCGAAGGAGGAAGGCCGCGACGCCGACCTGCAGGCCATCTGCTCGATGGGCATCAACCTGTTCCGCGTGTTGATGACCTACCTGAAGCCGGTGCTGCCGTCGCTGGCGCAGCGCGCCGAAGAATTCCTGAACTGCGAACTAAGCTGGGACAGCGTGCAGCAGCCGCTGCTGGATCATCAGGTCAACGCCTTTAAGGCGCTGTTCAATCGTATCGAGCTCGACAAGGTTAACAACATGGTCAACGCCTCCAAAGAAGATATGGCCGCCAGCCAGGCGCCGGCAGTCACCGGTCCGCTGGCGGACGATCCTATCCAGGACACCATCACTTTTGACGACTTCGCCAAGGTTGATATGCGCATCGCGCTGATCAAAAGCGCCGATTTCGTTGAAGGCTCGGACAAACTGCTGAAGCTGCAGCTGGATCTGGGCGGTGAAAACCGTCAGATCTTCTCCGGCATCCGCTCCGCTTACCCGGATCCGAAGCAGTTGGAAGGGCGTCTGACCATCATGGTCGCCAACCTGGCGCCGCGCAAAATGCGCTTTGGTATTTCCGAAGGCATGGTGATGGCCGCCGGCCCGGGCGGGAAGGAAATCTTCCTGCTGAGCCCGGACAGCGGCGCGCAGCCGGGCATGCAGGTGAAGTAACGCCGTTATCACACACCAAGGGTCGAGCCAGCTCGGCCCTTTTTTATGGCCGATAAATAGCCATATTTTCACCAAAAAAATCCCCCTGAAAGGGATGTTTTATCCTGCCATTCCCCTCCACGCCGGAGATTGCCACCGTTTCGCACTTTCCGTACCGCCAGCCGCCGCCAATGGGCTATGTTATCAACTCCAATTTGACGACCGTATGCATCCACAGGTGCTGTTATGAAGGGATTCCCCCCGCTGATCAATACGCTGTTGGCCACCTCGCTGGTGCTGACCATCGGCCGCGGCATCACGCTGCCGTTTATCGCCATTTACCTGAGCGAACACTTCCGTCTGTTGCCCACCGGCGTTGGCATCATCCTCGGCTGCAGCCTGAGCATCGGCATCATCACCAGCCTGTACGGCGGCTATCTGGTGGACAAGTTTAGCAAAAATACGCTGATGATCGCCGCCATCCTGCTGTACGGGCTGAGCTTCTTTCTGATGCCGTCGATCGCACGGCCCGGCGGCATGGTGGCGATTCTGGCGGTATTGCATACCACCTATTCGGTGCTGAATATTACCATCAAGGCCTGTTTTGCCGAATGGCTGCCGGTTGCGCAGCGTACGCGCGTCTTCTCCATCAACTACACCCTGATCAACGTCGGCTGGGCGGTCGGCTCCTCGCTTGGCGTCTGGGTAGCCGGCTTCGGGGTTCTGCTGCCGTTTTACCTGTCCGGCGGCCTGACGCTGCTGGTGGTTATCGTGCTGCATTTCCGCCTGCGGCAGCCGCAACAACCACCGAAAACGGCAGGCACCACCGCGCCCCTGCCTGCCAACTTTCGCCAGACGTTTGGCATCCTGCGCCGCGACCACCGGCTGCTCTACTTTACCCTCGGCAGTACGCTGGGCGCGGTGGTATTCGGTCAGTTTACCGGCTATCTGTCGCAGTATCTGATTATCGCCACCAGTGCAGAGTTCGCGTACCGGGTTATCGGGCTGGTGATGCTGGTTAACGCCTGCATGGTGATCGCGCTGCAGTATCTGATGAGCCGCGGTATGCGTCAGGACAATATGCTGCGCTGGCTGGCATTCGGCACGCTATTCTTCGCGATCGGCCTGCTGGGCTTCGCCCTGGCCGGGAACTCGTTGTGGCTGTGGGCGCTGGCGATGGCGGTCTTCACCCTGGGCGAAATTATCGTCATCCCGGTGGAATACATGTTTATCGACTTTATTGCGCCGGCGCACCTGAAAGGCAGCTACTACGGCATGCAGAACCTCAGTAACCTCGGCGGCGCGATCAACCCGGTGCTGTGCGGTTTTCTGCTCAGCTACGCCGCACCGCCGCTGATGTTTGCCATGCTGATCGCCGCAGCGCTGTTCAGCCTGTTGTTCTTTTGCCTGGGCCACCGGCTGGCGCAGCGTCAGTCGGCGCAGCCGTTGGTCGAACAGGAGTCATCTACAATTAACCCATAACGTCAATAGCCCGGATGGGCATGGTTGAGATAACGATTATTCATGGTTGGTTATGTGGCGTAGATCACAGTTTAATTGTATGATGAATGCATCCGTTAAACAGGAAGGCTTATGAACAAGATGCTCACATCATGTTGGCAATACCTTAGAGCATTCGCTTTGATTTATCTGTGTCTGCTGGTCGGCAATGCGGTTTCCGCCCTGCTGCCGATCGCCATTCCCGGCAGTATCCTCGGCATGCTGCTGCTGTTCGCCCTGCTGGCCTCGCAGCTGCTGCCGGCCGCCTGGGTGCGCCCCGGCTGCAACCTGCTGATCCGCTATATGGTGCTGCTGTTTGTGCCCATCGGCGTCGGCGTGATGCAATATTACCGGGAGATCTTCGACCATCTGGCGCCGCTGGTGGTTGCCTGCGCTGCCAGTACCCTGATCGTACTGGTGACAGTGGGCTACTCCTCCCACTATTTCCATCGTGAACGGCCTCTGGTCGGCAAACAGGATAATGCCGAGGGGGATAAGTAATGCTGCATAACCTCTGGTGGTCGTTGCCGTTAACCCTGGTGGTGTTTTTCGCCGCGCGTAAACTGGCGCAGAAACTGAAGATGCCGCTGCTCAATCCGCTGCTGGTCTCGATGGCGGCGATCATTCCGCTGCTGCTGATAACCGGCATCCCCTATAAAGATTATTTTCAGGGCAGCAAAATCCTCAACGATTTGCTGCAGCCTGCGGTGGTCGCGCTGGCGTTCCCGCTGTATGAACAGCTGCATCAAATCCGCGCCCGCTGGAAATCGATTATCGCCGTGTGCTTTATCGGCAGCATCACCGCCATGATAAGCGGCGGCGCCATTGCCCTGTGGATGGGCGCCACACCGGAAATCGCCGCGTCGATTCTGCCTAAATCGGTCACTACGCCAATCGCCATGGCGGTAGCGGAGTCGCTCGGCGGCATTCCGGCCATCAGCGCGGTGTGCGTGATTTTTGTCGGTATCCTCGGTGCCGTGCTCGGCCATACGCTGTTCAACGTGCTGAAGATCACCACCAAATCCGCCCGCGGTCTGGCAATGGGCAGCGCCTCGCACGCGCTGGGCACCGCCCGCTGCGTGGAGCTGGATTATCAGGAAGGCGCTTTCGGCTCACTGGCGCTGGTGATCTGCGGCATCATCACTTCACTGCTGGCGCCGTTTTTATTCCCGGTGCTGTTGCACCTGTTTGCCTGAGGCAAAAACTTGCGATATATCGCGCAAATTCATCACTCATTACATCAATTTCATCAATAAGTAGATGTAAATCACATTTTATTCGATAAAGGCTGCCTAGAATGTCCTCCCGTTAACACTGGAGAGACGTTCTATGCATCCACGTTTTCACACCGCTTTCAGCACCCTGCCCGACACATTGCAATCCGCCCTGCAGCCTTATCTGGACGCACCTGACTTTCCGGCCATGTTCAGCGCCGATCAGGTTGAAGCAATCAAGCAGCACAGCGGGCTGGACGATGATGCCCTGGCGTTTGCCCTGCTGCCGCTGGCCGCGGCCTGCTCGTTAACCCCGATTTCTCAGTTTAACGTCGGCGCCATCGCCCGCGGCGTCAGCGGCAACCTCTATTTCGGCGCCAATATGGAGTTCGGCGGCGCGCCGATGCAGCAGACGGTGCATGCCGAGCAGTGCGTCGTCACCCACGCCTGGCTGCGCGGCGAAACGGCGCTGGCCGCCATCACCGTCAACTACACCCCGTGCGGCCACTGCCGCCAGTTTATGAATGAGCTGAACAGCGGCGGCGATCTACGCATCCAGCTGCCGGGCCGTCCGGCCGCCACGCTCAGCCACTATCTGCCGGATTCATTCGGCCCGCGCGATCTGGATATTCACACCCTGCTGATGGACCCGGAAGATCACGGTCACCGGCTGGCACTGAGCGACGCGCTGGAGATCGCCGCGCTCGACGCCGCCAACCGCAGCCACGCGCCCTATAGCCAGGCCCACAGCGGCGTAGCGCTGGAAACGGCGGACGGCAACATTTACGCCGGCCGCTACGCGGAAAACGCCGCCTTCAACCCCAGCCTGCCACCGCTGCAGGCCGCGCTGGTTCTGCTGAACATGTCCGGCGGCGACTGCCGGCAAATCCGCCGCGCGGTGCTGGCGGAAGCGCAGAACGCCGTTTTCAGTCAGCAAGACGCCACCCGCGCCCTGCTGGCCGCGCTCGGCTGCCAGACGCTGCAACATCTCACCTTCTAATTCTGTCATCGCGGGGCTGTCCGGCCCCGCAATTAACAGTCCTTCCCGCTGAATACAATGCCATTTACGTCTGAAAACACTTTTTTTAGTTAAATAAGTCTTTGATCGTCGATAATTAGCACAACTTCCCTCATGATCCGGTAACAATTACTGTACATATTTCCCGTATCTTTTAGGATCTGCGGTGATAAAAACAATCTGATACGTCTAAGAGTGAACTGATGGAACTTGAATACGAAAGCAAACGCCCGCTGTACATCCCCTATGCCGGCCCGATTCTGTTGGAATTTCCGTTACTTAACAAAGGCAGCGCCTTCACCGAAGATGAACGCAGCCACTTCAACCTGCACGGCCTGCTGCCCGAAGCGGTAGAAACCATCGAAGAACAGGTCGAGCGCGCCTACCGCCAGTATCAAGATTTCAAAAACGACAACGACAAACATATCTACCTGCGCAACATCCAGGACACCAACGAAACGCTGTTCTATCGCCTGCTGGACTCGCACCTGAGCGAGATGATGCCAATCATCTACACACCGACGGTCGGCGAGGCCTGCGAACACTTCTCCGATATCTATCGCCGCGCGCGCGGGCTGTTTATCTCGTACCCGAACCGCGACCGCATCGACGACATGCTGCAAAACGCCACCAAGCAGAACGTGAAGGTGATTGTCGTCACCGACGGCGAGCGTATTCTCGGCCTCGGCGATCAGGGCATCGGCGGCATGGGCATTCCGATCGGTAAACTGTCGCTGTACACCGCCTGCGGCGGCATCAGCCCGGCCTATACCCTGCCGGTGGTGCTGGACGTCGGCACCAACAACCCGCAGCGCCTGAACGACCCGCTGTATATGGGCTGGCGCCACCCGCGTATCTCCGGCGAGGAGTACCATGAGTTCGTCGAAGCATTTATTCAGGCGGTCAAACGCCGCTGGCCGAACGTACTGCTGCAGTTCGAGGACTTCGCGCAGAATAACGCCACCCCGCTGCTGAACCGCTACCGCGACGAAATCTGCTGCTTCAACGACGATATTCAGGGCACCGCCGCGGTCACGCTCGGCAGCCTGATCGCCGCCAGCCGCGCCGCCGGCTGCCGGCTGCGCGACCAGACCGTCACCTTCCTCGGCGCGGGTTCCGCCGGCTGCGGCATCGCCGAGCAGATTATCGCCCAGATGAAGTCGGAAGGCCTGAGTGAAGACGAAGCGCGGGCGCGCGTGTTCATGGTTGACCGTTTCGGCCTGCTGACCGACAAACTGCCGAACCTGCTCGACTTCCAGAGCAAACTGGTGCAAAAGAGCGAAACGCTGGCGCACTGGAACGTCAGCAACGATGCCATTTCACTGATGGACGTGGTGCGCAACGCCAAACCAAGCATTCTGATCGGCGTTTCCGGCCAGCCGGGGCTGTTCACCGAAGAACTGATCCGCGAAATGCATCAGCACTGCCCGCGGCCAATCGTCATGCCGCTGTCCAACCCGACCTCCCGCGTTGAGGCGCGCCCGGAAGATATCATCAACTGGACCGACGGCGCCGCGCTGGTAGCCACCGGCAGCCCGTTCGCGCCGGTCAGCTACCGCGATCGCCAATATCCGATCGCCCAGTGCAACAACTCCTATATCTTCCCGGGGATCGGTCTCGGCGTGCTGGCTTCCGGCGCGTCGCGCGTCACCGACTCGATGCTGATGGCCGCCAGCCGCGCGCTGGCCGACTGTTCGCCGCTGGCGACCGACGGCTACGGCGCACTGCTGCCGGATATCGACGATATTCAGGGCGTATCGAAATGCATCGCCATGGAAGTGGGCAAGGCCGCACAGCTGCAGGGCGTGGCGGTGGTAACGTCTGAAGAAGCGCTGTCCAAAGCGATTGAGCACAACTTCTGGCGTCCGCAGTACCGCAGCTACAAGCGTACCTCGTTCTAATCAACACCCCGCCGGCCAGCATTCGTCTGGCCGGTTTTTCCTCTCCCTGAGTCCGCCGCCAACAAAAAGTGCCATGCACTCCCCGCATCGGCAGGTGGAGCGCTTGCGTCAAATTGTCAGGTAAAGTAGCCTTGATCCACCTTTTTTTCAGATTTATGCGCGTAAGGCCAAAACATGTGGAAACGCCTGATAATTAGCCTGTTCGTCATCGCCGTGGCGCTGATGTTAGCGGCTATCGCGCTCGATCGCTGGATCAGTTGGAAAACCGCGCCCTATATCTACGAAGAGGTGCAACAGCTGCCGGATCGCCAGGTCGGCGTGGTGCTCGGCACCGCCAAATATTACCGCACCGGGGTGATTAATCAGTATTACCGTTACCGCATGCAGGGGGCAATCAACGCCTACAACAGCGGTAAGGTGAAGTATCTGCTGCTGAGCGGCGACAATGCGCTGCAGAGCTATAACGAGCCGATGACCATGCGGCGCGATCTGATCGCCGCCGGCGTAGCACCCAGCGATATCGTGCTCGACTACGCCGGTTTCCGTACGCTGGATTCGATCGTGCGGACGCGTAAAGTGTTCGACGCCAACGACTTTACCATTATCACCCAGCGCTTCCACTGCGAGCGGGCGCTGTTTATCGCCCTGCATATGGGCATCCAGGCGCAGTGCTTCGCCGTTCCTTCGCCCAAGAATATGCTGACGGTGCGCGTGCGTGAAATCTTCGCCCGCCTCAGTGCGCTGAACGACCTGTATATCCTCAAGCGCGAGCCGCGCTTTCTCGGGCCGCTGATCCCGATCTCCGCCATGCATAAAGTGCCGGAAGACGCCCAGGGTTATCCGGCGGTATCGCCGGAACAGCTGGTGGAACTGGAGCAGAAACTGGCGGCGGAAAAGCAAAAAGCGCAGGCCAAATAAGCCAACGGCCGGCATAATGCCGGCCGTTTTTGTCTTCCTTATCGCCGCAGATGGCGCTCTCCCTCGCCGGCGCCGAGCGCGGTCAGCCGGCGCCACAGCCACTCTGCCGGCCCCTGTTCAAAATAGCGCAGCCACAGCTGTGAAAAACACAGGTTCGCCAGCCACACCAGCGGCACAATCGCCACCAGCTGCCAACGGTCAAGCTGCTGGTAGAGGCCAAAACGGTAGAACAGCGTGGTGCAAATCAGCGTTTGCAGCAGATAATTGCTGAGCGCCATACGGCCGACCTGCGTCAGCCAACGTCCGACCGGCCATCTTGCCAGATGTCCCCAGAAGCCGTAGCACAGCGCCAGATAGCCCATCGCCTGCAGCGGCGCGCCCAGCTCGCGCGGCACCTGCAGCAGAAAACCGCTCCAGCGGTAATCCCACTGCAGGTGCCACTGCAACGCCACCGCCGGCAGCTGGATCAGCAGCGACAGCGGAATCAGCCAGGCCGCCTGCCGCCGATAGTACGCCGGCGCAAAGTGGCCGCGCAGCCAGCCGCTGCGCATCAGACCGGCGCCGAACAGCATCAGCCCCGCCAGTTCCCAGCCGTACTGCGCGCCGATCGCCAGCAGGCTGGATGAGAGCAGATCCACCCGGTTGCGCCAGGCCTCAAACCCGCCCTGCAGTTTCCACAGCTGTTCATACTGCAGCTCGGCCGGGCTTGGCTGCCAGAAACTACCCGGCGTACCATCGGTGGCAAAACTTAACAGCAGCAGCAGCGTAACGCCGATGCCATACAGCACCGCGCCGGTTTTCAGCAGGGTAAAGGTGTCTTTCGCTTCGCGGATCATCCGCCAGCACACCAGCCCGATCAGGCCGTACGCCAGCAGAATATCGCCGTCCCATAAAAAGATGCCGTGCCCCAGCCCGAACAGCACCAGCCAGGTCAGCCGCGCGCGGATCCAGCCTTTGCCGCGGTGCAACAGCAGCTGCAGCCCGGCGCCGAACAGCAGCGCAAACATCGCCAAAAATTTGGCCTGGGTAAACAGATCCAGCAGCGCCCAGGCCCAGGCGTCAGACAGTGCAGGCTGGCCCTGATAGGCCGGGTTAAGATACGCCGCTTTCGGCAGCCCAAAGGCGCTGATGTTCATCAGCAAAATACCGAGAATGGCGATGCCGCGCGCGCAGTCCAGAGTGGCAATACGCGGCAGCGGCGCCGATGCAGGAGGGTTCATGGGATACCGCTGTTATTCAATCCGATAAAAATACGCCCGCAGGCGCAGGGCCATACCGGCAAATTCGCCCCGCACCCGGCGGGATGGGGGCGTTATATTAAGCATTAAAAATAGCGTATATGCCATCCTTTCGCTGGCGCGGCGGACAATTACAGGTGAGCAAGATGCTGACGTACGATTTCGCGGCCAATCTCCAGCGAAGCGGTCGCCGCCGGGGAAGGCGCATTGCACACGTGCAGCGAACGGCGGCCGGTCACGAAGTGGAAGTCGTCCACCAGCTTGCCGTCAGCGGTCAGCGCCTGCGCCCGGACGCCGGCGGGGCCGGGTTGAATATCTTGCTCTTGCAGCGCCGGAATCAGCTGGCGGGCATTTTCCGTAAACCGGCGGCGCGACAGCGAGCGCCGCACCTCCGCCAGCCCTTCCCCCATATACTGGCCGGCAATCTTCCAAAAGCCGCGATAGCTCAGCACTTCGCCCAGATCGCGCAGGCTGACGTCACATTTGCGGTAACCCTCGCGCTTGAATGCCAGCACCGCGTTCGGCCCCACGTCCCGTTTGCCGTTGTGCATACGGGTGAAATGTACGCCGAGGAAGGGAAAGTCCGGGTTCGGCACCGGATAAATCAAGTGATTGACCAGATAATTTTTTTCACTGTTCAGCACAAAGTATTCACCGCGAAACGGCACAATTTTCATGCCGGTGTCATAGCCCGCCAGTTTGGCAATGCGGTCGCTGAACAGCCCCGCGCAGTTGACCAGCCATTTTCCCTGATAGCTCTGCCCCGGCGTCTGCACCTCGACGCCGTCGCTGCGCTCTGCGATCCCCACCACCTGCCGGTCAAAGTGAATCTCACCGCCGCGCTGCCGGATGATGTCCGCCAGTTTGGCGGCCACCTGCGCGTAGTTGACGATGCCGGCGTCGGGCACCAGCAGCGCCTCCAGCCCGTTGACATGAGGTTCTCGCTCGCGCAGCTCGGCGGCCGACAGGCGGTGCACCGCCAGGCCGTTCTCCAGACCACGCCGGTAGATATTCTCCAGCAACTCCAGCTCCTTCAGCTGTGTAGCGACAATCACCTTGCCGCAGCGGTCATGATACAGCTCATGCTGACGGCAGAAGGCAAACATGCTCTGGTTGCCCTGCCTGGCCAGGCGCGCCTTCAGGCTGCCGGGCTTATAGTAGATGCCGGAGTGCACCACATTGCTGTTATGGCCGCTCTGGTGGGCCGCCGGGCCGGACTCTTTATCCACAATCAGCAATTTCAGGTGCGGATTGTGTTCCTGCAACGCATGGGCGACGCCCAGCCCCACCAGCCCGCTGCCGATAATGATTACGTCATACATGGTTATGCCTTTCCCTCTTGTTCCAGCCTGCGCAGCTTGCCGCGCACGTTACTCAGGTGATGTTGCATATTGCCGGCCGCCGCCGCCGCATCGCCGGCCTCAATCGCCAGCCACACCCGTTCATGTTCATCGATCACCCGCTGACGCTCGTCGGCCCGTCCCAGGTTGTGACTGAGCGAATACACCAGCACACCGAGATACAGCTCATGCATGTTGTCGAGGATTTGGACAAAAAACGGATTGTGTGAAGCCTGCATAATGGCGCGGTGAAACAGATAATCCTGCTGATGGCCGATCTGCCCTTCGTGCAGCGTGGTATGGCGGAAGTCCAGGAAAGCCTGCTCGATATTCTGCAGGTCCTGCGCATTGCGTCGCTGCGCGGCCATGGCCGCCGCCTGCTGTTCGATCACCTCGCGCATCTCCAGCAGCGACTCCACCTCGCTGCGGTCAGCGACCTCCATCACCAGCGGTTCGTACTTGCTGAGCAGCGAATGCTGCTCAACCCGGTGGCCGCCGCCCTGGCGGGAAGAGATAATGCCGCTGACTTCCAGAATACCCAGCGCCTCGCGCACCGGCGCACGGCTGACGCCGAAGGCGTCGGCCAGTTCATTTTCCGACGGCAGCTTGTTTCCCACCGGATAGGTACCGTCATGGATGCCCGCCTTGAGCTGCGCCAGTACCTGGTGAGACGCTTTTCGTCTGGTGACTTTATTGATCATGCTCCTCCCCGTAAATCATGCCGACTCCTCCGGCGCGACCGAACGCCGTCTGAAACGCAGCAGGTGCAGGGTGCCGGCAGAGATAATCAGCGCCAGCCCGCCAAGGTCGGTCATCAGCCCCGGCTTAATCAGCAGAATGGCGGCGCAGGTAAACAGCACGCGCTCCAGCCAGTGGGCCTTCATCAGCCAGAAGTTGGCGCTGGCAATGGAGAGCGCATAGATGCCCACCAGCGCGGTGGCCACCATATGGATCACCGACAGCACATTCACCGCGTCCCCCTGCATCAGCAGCATCGGGTTATACACCAGAATAAACGGGATGATAAAACCGGGCAGCGCCAGCCGCACCGCCTCCCAGGAGGTTTGCATCGGATCGGCGCGGGCAATGCTGGCGGCGGTATAGCTGGCCAGCGCCACCGGCGGCGTGATATTGGACAGCGCGCCAAACCAGAACACGAAGAAATGCGCCGCCAGCGGCATCACGCCGGCCTTGATCAGAATCGGCGACACCGTTACCGCCACCACGATATACAGCGCGGTGGAGGGCAGCCCCATACTCAGCACGATGCACACCAGCATCACCACCAGCAAAATCATCCACAGCGTGTTGTTGGTCATCGACACAATATTAAACGCCAGGGTCGAGCCGATGCCGGTCATGGTCACCACGCAGATGATCACCCCGATCGCCGCACAGGCGATGGTCACCTGAATCGATCCTCTGGCCGCTTCATTCAGCGCCTCGGCGATTTTTCTCGGCGTCATACGCACCGCGCTGTCCGGCGTCAGCCAGCTGGCGGCGATAATGGCGACGATCCCCAGAAAGCCGGCGTAAATCGGCGTTTTACCCAGCAGTAAGGCGCCAATCACGATAAACAGCGGCAACAGCAGCAGCCCGCGCGCCTTCAGCACCGCTTTCACCTGCGGGATATTTTCCTTACTGATGCCCTTCAGCCCCTGCTTTTTGGCCTCCAGATCGATGGCGATAATCAGCGCCGCGTAGTACAGCAGCGCCGGCACGATGGCGGCAATCACGATGGTGGTGTAAGAGATGCCGAGGAAGCCGGCCATGATAAACGCCGCCGCGCCCATAATCGGCGGCATGATCATGCCGCCGGTCGACGCCGTCGCCTCGACCGCGCCGGCGAATTTTGGCGTGAGTCCGATGCTTTTCATCAGCGGAATGGTAAAGGTGCCGGTGGTGGCGACGTTGGCGACCGCGCTGCCGCTCAGCGATCCGGTCAGCGCCGAGGAGATCACCGCCACCTGCGCCGGGCCGCCGCGACGACGCCCGGCCACCGCCAGCGCCAGATCGTTAAACAGCTGCGTCGCGCCGCTGACGCTGAGAAACGCGCCGAACAGAATAAACACCGCGATCGCAGTGGCGGCGGTCGACAGGGTAATGCCGAAAATCCCTTCGCTGGTCATAAACAGCCGGTACAGCAATCGCTCGACCGAAAAACCGCTGTGGCCGAAGATGCCCATAAAATACTGGCCAAACAGCGCATAGATAATGGCGAACGTCGCCAGGCTGGGAATAAACAGGCCGGTGGTGCGGCGCGCGGCCTCAAACAGTACGCCGATGCCCAGCGCCGCCATCAGGTAGTCGGTGGTATTGGGCAGGCTCTTGCGCACCACGTGCAGGTCGAGATAGTTAAAATAGAAATAGCCGTAGCCGATCAGCGTCAGCACGATAAACAGATAGTCCCAGGCGTTAAATTTGGCCGTCGCGTGCTTTTTGGAGAACGGGAACAAAATAAAGCCCAGCACCAGAATCCCGGTCAGGAAAGTGGTATTGCGATAAAACTCCTGGGTATTGGCCAACGCGTTGGAATAAACGGCGTACAGCGAAATCGCGATCGCCAGCACGGTGGCGAACAGCGCATAGCGTCCGGCCAGCGGGCGGCTGCCGGCGCCCGCCTCTTTATCCAGCGAGGTATCCGGCTGCGGCGTCAAGGGCGTGGTGTTCATAGCGCCTCCGTAGCGCGATCGGCGCGCGCTTCTGGTGGAATAAGCTCGGCGGGGATATTAACCCCGGCTTCACGGAAATAGGTGTACGCCCCCAGATGCAGAGGCACCGACACCCCTTTCAGGGCATTTTCCAGCGAGATGTTTTTGGCCGCGCTGTGCACCTGATGCACTTCCGGCAGGTTCTCAAACATCGCCTTGGTCAGGTCATAGACAATCTTGTCATCAATGCCGCGCGTGGTGACCAGAATATTAGGCTGCGCGATGGTCGCCACCGCTTTGGTTTGCCGCGGGTAGGTATCCGCCGCAATCACGAAGCGGAACCAGGCGTTGGCGACGGCGTTAATGCTGGCCATCTGCTCATCGGTCACTTCCAGAATGCGCGAGGGCACGCCGCTGGCGTACATATCGGTCACTGCGGCGGCAGGCACGCCGGCAGGCAGCGCGCCGCCGTCAAGCCGCCCGTCGCGCATCGCCGAGACGGTGTCGCCATAGCCTAGGTATTCCGGCGAAATGTTTTTCTTGCTCATGTTGACGCCGCGCAGGATAACCAGCGTCGACTGCTCCGTGCCGCTGGCCTGCGGCCCTACCGAGAAACGGCTGCCGGCAATGTCGTTCAGCGTGCCGTCCTTGACCTTACTTTCCAGCATCACAAAATGCTCGACGTTGGGCCACAGCATGGAGATAGAGCGCAGGTCGCCGTAGGCGCGCCCGGCAAAGTTCCCCACGCCCTGATAGGCCTCAACCGCCAGCAGGCTCTGCAAAATGGCCAGTTGGGCCTCATCCTTCTGCAGCAGATCGATATTCTCGATCGAGCCGGCGGAAGACTGCCCGGTCACCTGAATACCATCCGGCTTCAGCCGGGTGCTCCAGACATTAGCCAGGCCGACCCCCATCGGGTAATACGTTCCCCCGGTTGAGGCGGTCGCTACGGACAGGAATGTCTTGTTTTCATTCTCTATTTTGCCGACGACCGCCAGTACCGCCACGGCAACGGCCGCAGAGGCGAACAGCAACAGTTTGATTTTTCTATTTTTCATTAAATTCACCCGATGTTTTGAAACAAATAGAAAACATTTACCTAAACTTGTATACAACATGACAAATTCGTTTAGCTAACCGCCATTGGCGGATTTGTGATCGGGATGAGCAAAAAATGGGCGATGCGGCGACAGGAATGTGACGCAGATAAAAGATCGGCAGCGGAATTGAAAATGCGGGAAAAAGCGGGGAAAAACGGCCGGCGCCCTCAGAACGAGCGCGCCGGTTTATCGTGCGTTACTGGTGGTGACGCACCGCGCGCAGGAACTCCTGACGCGTGTTCTGGCTGGACTTGAACAGCCCGCCCAGTGACGTGGTGGTGGTGGCGCTGGTGGCGTCACGGATGCCGCGCGCCTTCACGCAGTAGTGCACCGCGTCAATGGACACCGCCACGTTGTTGGTGCCAAGCAGCGTTTGCAGCGCGATCAGGATCTGCTGGGTCAGACGCTCCTGCACCTGCGGACGCTGGGCGAAGAACTGGACGATACGGTTGATCTTGGACAGGCCGATCACCCCGTCTTTCGGGATATAGGCCACGGTGGCCTTACCGTCGATGGTGACAAAATGGTGTTCGCAGGTGCTGGTCAGGGTGATATCACGCACCGTCACCATTTCATCTACCTTCATTTTGTTTTCAATGACGGTGATCTTCGGGAAATTGGCGTAATCCAGACCGGAAAAGATCTCATCGACATACATCTTGGCGATGCGATGCGGGGTTTCCGCCAGGCTGTCATCGGTCAGATCGAGGTTCAGCAGCTGCATGATTTCCGTCATGTGCTCCTGAATACGCCGCTTACGCGTTTCGCGATCCAACATTTCACCGCGCAGCGGGGTTTCCAGGCCGCGAGCCTCCAGCGCTGCGTGTACCAGAGCCGCTTCTTTACTGAGTGTCGTCATTTGTGTGTCTCCAGCAGGTGGCCCTTGCGCAGGTGGCCGGCCGGCCACCCAACGTTCGGGGCTACTCTCTTTATAACTGCAAGGGTTCCGCATGGCTTCTGTCCGCCAGACTCCGGATGCTGGCGGCTGGCAAACAAACTTTCCTCAGCCGCTTAGCGCACTAAACAGCAGGGAATAAGAAGCGCAGCCAACGCGCCGGCAACTTGAAAGGAGGAAGAATAGAGCGTGAACCCGATCAAGATTTTGCCCCCACTGTAGAGGAGAGTGAGACGTTTATCCAGTGATTGTGTTTCAACCAGCGATGAAAAATCCGCATCTGCCCGGCAGAAATACCTGCCGCCGCTCCCTCACTCCCCCGCCAGCTGGCGTCGCGCGGCGCGTGCGGGGATTTTGATCACCAGCAGCCCGGCCACCACCAGCCCCAGCGTCGCCACATACAGCGCCGGCTCCAGGCTCTGGGTCAGCGCGGTGGAAAGCGCGGACAGCATCGGCCCCGCCAGTTGGCCGACGGCGTAGCCGGTGGTCAGTAGCCCGGCCATATAGCGGGCATGGTTCGGCGCCAGCTCGCGGCCGTGCTGAATCGACAGCTGCACCACGCTGAGGAAACCGCCGCCGGTTAACAACGCCCCCAACAGCAGCCCGCTGACGCCCGGCAGCGCTTCGGCGCACAGTACGCCCAGCGCCTGCACCCACAGCGTCAGCGCCAGCCGGCTCTGGGTGGTCAGGCGATGGCGGGTCAGGATGCCGATGATAATCCCCAGCACCGCCGCACCGCCGAAAATCGGCCAGACGAACTGGGCGAACAGGCTGCCGGGAAAACGCTCGGCGGCCATCTGCGACAAAAAGGTCGCTGGCAGAATATAGCCGAAGCCCGCCAGGCTGTAGCTCCACACCAGCCGTTTCAGCGCCGGCGTCAGCCGCAGCGGCTCCGCCGCCGCTTCAGCGCGCTGCATCTCCCCCGCGCGCGGCAGGCTGAAGCTGATAGTGGCTACCAACACCAGGGCCGCCACGCCGTACAGCAGCCAGGCCTGCGCCGCGCTCAGCGCCAGGCTGTGGATGGCCACCGCCAGCATGCCGCTGATAAAAATTCCAGCGCCGGGACCGGCGAAGACCGCCGCACTCAGCGCCGGGCGGCCGTAGTGCGCCAGACGCTCGTTGGTCCAGGCCGCCACCAGCACCATCGCCCAGCCGCTGGCCCAACCGATAACAAAACGCAGCGCGCCGTGCCACACTGCGCCTTCCGCCCATGCCGACAGCAGCGTCAGCGCCACCGCGCCCCACACGCCCAGCCACAGGCGGCGTTCAACGTGGCGGCTGGCGCGCATCGCGTCATAGGCGCCGCACAGGTAACCCAGATAGTTCAGCGCCGCCACCAGCCCGGCGCTGGTCAGCGTGAACTGATGCTCGGCAATCATCAGCGGCACCTGCGGCGTAAACGCGAAGCGGCCGATGCCCATTGCTACAATTAAAGCGATAAAGCCGCTTAAGGCTATTTTGAGCGCCATAACATTATCCCGATAGTGAAAAGAAAGTTGCCACTATCATGCCGTCGCATTACACTCACAAAAACTGAATAATCATCACAAAGTTGCTTACGAAAAGAGAACGGTATGGATCTGACCCAGCTTCGTATGTTTTGCAGCGTCGCCGAAACCGGCTCTGTCGCCCGCGCGGCCGAACTGCTGCACCGGGTGCCGTCGAACCTGACCACCCGCCTGCGCCAGCTTGAACAGGAGCTGGGCACCGATCTGTTTATCCGTGAGAAACAGCGCCTGCGGCTGTCGCCGATGGGGCACAACTTTCTGTGTTACGCCAACCGTATTCTGGCGCTGAGCGAAGAAGCGCTGAGCATCACCCACGCCGGCGAACCGGCGGGCACCTTTGCCCTCGGCTCAATGGAAAGCACCGCCGCCACCCGTCTGCCCACTCTGCTGGCCGCTTACCACCAACGCTATCCTCAGGTTTCCCTGTCGCTGGTCACCGACACCTCCGGGGAGATTACCGAGCGCGTGCGCGCCGGCACCCTGGCGGCGGCGCTGGTGGACGGCCCGCTCCAGCATGACGAACTCAACGGCTGCATCGCCTTCGCCGAACATATGGTGGTGATTTCCAGCCTTGACCATGCCGATATCCACAGCGCGCAGGACGCGCGCGGAGAGACGCTGTTCGCCTTCCGTCCCAGCTGCTCCTACCGACTGCGGCTGGAAGCCTGGTACAAACGCGATGGCGCGCAGCCCGGTCAGGTGATGGAGATCCAGTCCTACCACGCGATGCTGGCCTGCGTGGCCAGCGGCGCCGGGTTGGCGATGATCCCGCATTCGGTGCTCACCCTGCTGCCCGGCCATGAGCGGGTAAAGGTGCACACGCTGCCCGACGATATCGCCGAGACCGCCACCTGGCTGCTGTGGCGGCGCGACGCCTTCAGCCCCAACGTGCGTGCGCTGAAACAACTGATTATTGAACTGGCTGAAATGCCGCAAACACAACATGAACCTGCCTAACCCTTTACCCAAGATCACTGAGGAGACGATGATGGAGATGATCAAAACCCGCGCGGCCGTAGCCTGGGGCCCCAACCAACCGCTGAAGATCGAAGAAGTCGATCTGATGCCGCCGCAAAAAGGCGAGGTGCTGGTGCGGATCGTCGCCAGCGGCGTCTGTCATACCGACGCCTATACGCTGTCCGGCAAAGATCCGGAAGGCGTCTTCCCGGCGATCCTCGGCCATGAGGGCGGCGGCGTGGTGGAGGCGGTCGGCGAAGGCGTCACCAGCGTCGCCGTCGGCGATCACGTTATTCCGCTCTACACGCCGGAATGCGGCGAGTGTAAGTTCTGTAAATCCGGCAAGACCAACCTGTGCCAGGCGATCCGCACCACTCAGGGCAAGGGCCTGATGCCGGACGGCACCACCCGCTTCTTTAAAGACGGCCAGCCGATCTTCCACTATATGGGCACCTCCACCTTCTCCGAGTACACCGTAGTGCCGGAAATCTCGCTGGCGAAAATCAGCAAAGAAGCGCCGCTGGAAGAAGTGTGCCTGCTGGGCTGCGGCGTCACCACCGGCATGGGCGCGGTCATCAACACCGCTAACGTTCAGCCGGGCGATACGGTTGCCATTTTCGGCCTCGGCGGCATCGGCCTGTCGGCGATTATCGGCGCGCAGATGGCCGGCGCCGGCCGCATTATCGGCATCGACATCAACACCAGCAAATTCGATCTGGCGCGCAAGCTGGGCGCCACCGATCTGATCAACCCGCAGGATTATGACAAGCCGATTCAAGAAGTGATCGTCGAGCTGACCGACGGCGGCGTGGACTTCTCCTTTGAGTGCATCGGCAACGTTAACGTGATGCGTTCCGCACTGGAGTGCTGCCACAAAGGCTGGGGCGAATCGGTGATTATCGGCGTGGCCGGCGCCGGCGAAGAGATTGCCACCCGTCCCTTCCAACTGGTGACCGGGCGCGTCTGGCGCGGCTCTGCATTCGGCGGCGTCAAAGGCCGTTCACAGCTGCCGGGTATCGTGCAGCGCTACCTGGACGGCGAATTCGCGCTGAACGACTTTATCACCCACACCATGCCGCTGGAGCAGATTAACGACGCCTTCGATCTGATGCACGAAGGCAAATCGATCCGTTCCGTGGTGCATTTCGCTAAGCGCTGAGCAAGGAGGCGAATTGATTATGACGACATCACTCGAACTGCTTGAAGAACACCGAATGTTCGGCGGCTGGCAGCAACGCTACCGTCATACGGCGCAGACCCTGAACTGCCCGATGACCTTCAGCATCTACCTGCCGCCGCCGCGTGATGACAACCCGCCGCCGGTGCTGTACTGGCTGTCGGGGCTGACCTGCAACGACGAGAACTTCACCCTGAAAGCCGGCGCGCAGCGCATCGCCGCCGAGCTGGGGCTGGTGCTGGTGATGGCCGATACCAGCCCGCGCGGCGACGACGTGCCGGACGACGAAGGCTACGACCTCGGCCAAGGCGCCGGGTTCTATCTCAACGCCACCCAGGCGCCGTGGGATCGTCACTTCCGCATGTATGACTACATCAGCGAGGAGCTGCCGGCGCTGATCCGCCAGCACTTCAGCATCAGCGATCGCCAGTCGATCTTCGGCCACTCGATGGGCGGCCACGGCGCGCTGATTATGGCGCTGCGCAACCCGCAGCGTTATCGCTCCGCCTCAGCATTTGCGCCAATCGTCAACCCTTGTCAGGTGCCGTGGGGGCGTCGCGCCTTCCGCGCCTATCTGGGCGATGACGAAAGCCAGTGGCTGCAATACGACAGCTGCCACCTGCTGGCAAGCGGTGCGGAAAAACTGCCGGTGCTGGTCGATCAGGGAGACGACGATCAGTTTCTGGCGGATCAGCTGCAGCCGGCCAAGCTGGCCGAACTGGCGCGCCAGCGCGACTGGCCGCTGACGTTGCGCATCCAGCCGGGCTACGATCACAGCTACTTCACCATTGCCACCTTTATCGAAGACCACCTGCGCTTTCACGCCGAACACCTGTTCCGCTGATGCGCCGGCCGCCGCCCCGTCCGGGGCGGCGTTATTCCTGCCGCTTTACCCTTTCAGCTTCGGATCCAGCGCGTCGCGCAGGCCGTCACCCAACAGGTTAAACGCCAGCACGGTCAGAAAAATCGCCAGACTGGGGAAGATCGCCACGTGCGGCGCGATCACCATATCGGCGCGCGCCTCATTCAGCATTGCCCCCCACTCCGGCGTCGGCGGCTGCGCGCCCAGCCCGAGAAACGACAGGCTGGCGGCGCTAATGATCGAGGTGCCGATGCGCATGGTGAAATAGACCACGATCGACGAGAGGGTGCCGGGCAGAATATGCCGCAGCAAAATGGTGCGGTCAGAGGCGCCGATACTGCGCGCCGACTCGATATAGGTCAGCCGCTTCAGCACCAGCGTATTGCCGCGCACCAGCCGGGCAAACGCCGGAATGCTGAAAATCGCCACCGCCACGATCACGTTGGTCATACCGCTGCCCATCACCGCCACCACGCCGATCGCCAGCAAAATACCCGGAAAGGCGAACAGCACGTCGCTGATGCGCATCACAATGCGGTCCCACCAGCCCTCGTAATAGCCGGCCAGCAGCCCCAACAGCGTGCCGATCGCGCCGCCGGCCAGCACGGAAAACACGCCGGCGGCCAGCGAAATGCGGGCGCCGATCAGCACCCGGCTGAAGATATCGCGACCCAGCGAATCCACCCCCAGCCAGTGCACCAGCGACGGCCCTTCGTTCAGCCGGTCGTAATCGAAATAGTTTTCGGCGTCATAGGGCGCCAGCCAGGGCGCAAACAGCGCCGCCGCCACCAGCAGCAGCACAAACAGCCCGGCAAGCAGCGCCACGCGCTGACGGCGGAAACGCCGCCAAAACTCGTGCCAGGGAGTGCGCACCGCGTGCGGATCAAGCTGCGGCATCGCCTTGAGCGCGGCATTGCGTCGCCAGTTAATCATGCGCATCCTCACTGGTAACGTATCGCCGGGTTAATTGCCGCATACAGCATATCCACCAACAGGTTAATCAAAATAAACTCCAGCGAGAACAGCAGCACCTCGGCCTGAATCACCGGGTAGTCGCGCATCTCCACCGAATCCACCAGCAACCGCCCCAAACCGGGCCAGTTGAAGACCTTTTCCACCACGATCGAACCGCCCAGCAGAAAACCAAACTGCAGCCCCATCATGGTCACCACCGGGATCATCGCGTTGCGCAGCCCGTGTTTAATCACCACCCGGCTTTCGCGCACCCCTTTGGCGCGCGCGGTGCGCATATAATCTTCCTGCATCACCTCAACGAACGACGCGCGGGTAAAGCGCGCCATCACCGCGGCCACCGCCGCCCCCAGCGTGATCGACGGCAGAATATAGTGCCGCCAGCTGTCGGCGCCCACCGTCGGCAGCCAGCCCAGATCGACGGAAAAGATCTGCATCAGCAGCATGCCGAGCGCGAACGCCGGAAACGAGATGCCGGACACCGCCAGCGTCATGCCCAGACGATCCGGCCAGCGGTTGCGCCAGACGGCGGACGCCACGCCGATCGCCATGCCGAAGATCACCGCCCACGCCATACTGGCGACGGTCAGCCAGAAGGTCGGCATAAAGCGCGTGGCGATCTCTTCGCTCACCGGCCGTTTCGACACCATCGAATGGCCGAAGTCGCCCTGCAGCGCGTTGATAAAAAAGTGCGCGAACTGCTGCGGCAACGGCTTGTCCAGCCCCAGATCCTGACGCACCAGCTGCACCACCGCCTCGTCGGCGTCCGGGCCGGCCGCCAGCCGCGCCGGATCGCCCGGCAGCAGATGCACGAACAGAAAGACCAGCACCGCGACGATCAGCAGCGTCGGAATCAGCCCCAACAGTCGTTTAATAAAATAATTCAGCATCACAGATTCCAGCAACAGCCGGGGCGCAGGGGCAAACCGCGCCCCTGCGCCGCACGTTATTTCAGATCGGCGTCGTCAAAGCTGAACGAGGTGTCCGGCATCACGTAGAACCCGCTCAGCTGCTTGCTGTTCGCCGACAGCAGACGCTCGGTCGCCAGGAAAATCCACGGCGCGTCGGCCCAGATGCGATCCTGCGCGTCCTTATACAGTTGCTGCTTTTTGCTGCGGTCGGTGGTCGCCAGCGCATCGCTCAAGTCCTTATCCACCTGCGGATTGCTATAAAACGCGGTGTTGAACTGTTTCGGCGGCGCCGCCTGGCTGGCAAACAGCGGCGACAGCGCCCAGTCCGCCTCGCCGGTGGAAGCCGACCAGCCGGTATAGAACATCCGCACGCCGGTGTCCTTCACCCCGACGCTCTCCACCTGCGCCGCACGCTGGCCGGCGTCCATCGCGGTGACCTTCACCTTCACGCCCACCTGCGCCAGCTGCTGCTGGGTAAACTGCAGCACCTTCTGCGCGGTGCTGTGGTTATGGGATGACCACAGCGTGGTGCTGAAACCGTTCGGGTAACCGGCCTCTTTCAGCAGTTCGCGCGCCTTAGCCGGGTCATAC
This sequence comes from Serratia sp. JUb9, assembly GCF_014298095.1. Classification (NCBI taxonomy): domain Bacteria; kingdom Pseudomonadati; phylum Pseudomonadota; class Gammaproteobacteria; order Enterobacterales; family Yersiniaceae; genus Serratia; species Serratia sp. JUb9. Next base: position 3,444,883 of record NZ_CP060416.1, read on the forward strand.
GGCCACGGCTGATAGCGGGCGGCGAAGTCGATGGTCGGCGGCAGCGGCCCCTGCGCCGGCGCGGCATAGCCGGCAAAGGCCACCTTGATCAGCGCCTCTTTGTTGATGGCATAGTTCAGCGCCTGGCGCACCTTCGGGTTATCGAACGGCTTTTGCGTCACATTCATGCTGATGTAACGCTGCTGGATCGACGGCGCGACCACCAGATTGAGCTTGGCGTTTTTCTCCAGCACCTTGGCCTGCTCGTACGGGATCGGGAACGCAAAGTCGGCCTCGCCGGTTTGCAGCATCGCCGCGCGGGTGTTGTTATCCACCACCGGACGCCAGGTGATGCTGTCCAGCTTCGGCTGCCCCGCCTTCCAGTAGCCGGCAAATTTCTTCACTTTAACGAAGTCGGTCTGGTTCCAGGTTTCAAACTGGTAAGGGCCGGTGCCCACCGGATGGAAACCGATCTGTTTGCCGTACTGCTTCAGCGCCGCCGGCGAGATCATCGCCGCCGCCGGGTGCGCCAGGTTGTTGATAAACGCCGAGAACGGCGTCTTCAGCACGATTTTCACCGTCAGCGGATCGATCACCTCGGTCTTGTCGATCATCTTAAACAGGTTATAGCGCTTGAGGTGGCTGTCCGGATTGCTGGCGCGGTCCAGGTTCGCCTTCACCGCCTCAGCGTTAAAGTCAGTGCCGTCGTGGAACTTCACCCCCGGATGCAGCTTGATGGTATAGCTCAGGCCGTCGTCGCTGACCTGATAGCCGTCCGCCAACACGTTGACCAGCTTCATATCCTTATCAAAACCAAACAGCCCCTGATAGAACGACTTCGCCACCGCCTGCGATAGCGTGTCGTTAGCATCGTAAGGGTCGAGCGAGGTGAAATTGGACGCCACGGCGATCACCGCATCCTTCGCCGCCCACGCCGGGCTGCTGCCGACCGCGGCCAGCAGCACGGCAACGGCCAATACACTACGTTTCTGAGTCATGTTGCTTTTCTCCTGGGAGCTAATAGGCACCGGCAATCGGGTGGCGCGCGACAAAATGTCCCGGGCCAACCTCCACCAGCGGTGCGGTAACGGGTTCATCCCCCAGCGCGCGGATCGGGCTGGGAATATCATCTGCCAACAGCGGTTGGCGATGTTGCACATGACGCGGATCGGCCACCGGCACCGCCGCCATCAACTTACGGGTATAGGCATGCTGCGGGTTGGCGAATACCGCCCGCCGCGGGCCGATCTCGACAATCTGGCCGAGGTACATCACCGCCACGCGGTGACTGACGCGCTCCACCACCGCCATATCGTGAGAAATAAACAGGAAGGCGATGCCGAACTCCCGCTGCAGATCGAGCAGCAGGTTCACAATCTGCGCCTGAATGGAGACATCCAGCGCCGATACCGCCTCGTCGGCGATCACCACTTTCGGGTTCAGCGCCAGCGCGCGCGCAATGCAGATACGCTGGCGCTGGCCGCCTGAAAACTCGTGCGGATAGCGCTGCGCGTGCTCCGGCCGCAGCCCCACCCGTTCCAGCAGCCAGGCCACCCGCCGCTGCGCCTGCTCACCGCGGGCGATGTTATGCACCAGCAGCGGCTCCATAATGGAAAAGCCCACCGTCAGGCGCGGGTCCAGCGAGGCATACGGATCCTGGAAAATAAACTGAATATCGCGCCGCAGATGCTGCAACGCAGAGCCTTTAAGCTGATTGACGGTTTGTCCGTCAAAGGTAATGGTGCCGTGCTGGCTGTCCACCAGCCGCAGCAGCGAACGCCCGGTGGTGGATTTACCGCAGCCGGATTCCCCCACCAGCCCCAGCGTTTCGCCGGGATAGAGATCGAAACTGACGTTCTCCACCGCATGCACCCGCCGCGTCACCCGGTTGAAGATGCCGCTGCGCAGGTCAAAGCGCGTCACCAGGTTCTCTACCTGCAGGATCGGCGCGGCGCCCGGCGGCACGCTGTCCTGCACCGCTCCCTCCTCCGCCTCGCCCGGCAGGGGGAATTTGGCCGGCAGGTCGCGCTCGGCCATCGCGCCGAGCTTCGGCACCGCCGCCAGCAGCGCCTGGGTATAGGGATGCTGCGGCGCGCTGAACAGCGGGCGCACCGCGTTTTCTTCAACCTTTTCGCCCTGCCGCATCACCAGCACGCGGTCGGCCATTTCCGCCACCACGCCCATATCGTGGGTGATAAATATCACGCCCATCTGCATTTCCTGCTGCAGCAGACGGATCAGCTGCAGGATCTGCGCCTGAATGGTGACGTCCAGCGCGGTGGTCGGCTCATCGGCGATCAGCAGCGCCGGCTTGCACGACAGCGCCATGGCGATCATCACCCGCTGACGCATGCCGCCGGACAGCTGGTGCGGATAGCGGTCAAGCACGTTTCTCGCTTCGGGAATACGCACCAGATCCAGCATGCGCAACGCCTCCTGACGCGCGCTACGGCGATCCATGCCCTGATGCAGACGCAGGGATTCGGCGATCTGCTCACCCACCGGAAATACCGGATTCAGCGAAGTCATCGGTTCCTGAAAGATCATCGCCATATCGGCGCCGCGCAGCGTGCGCAGGGTACGCGGCCGCGCCGCCGCCAGATCCAGAATGTCGCCGTTGCGGCGCCGCAGCGTCATACTGCCGCCGACGATTTGCCCGCCGCCCTGCTCCACCAGCCGCATCAGCGCCAGCGAGGTGACGGACTTGCCGGAGCCGGACTCGCCGACCACCGCCAGCGTTTCGCCCCGGTCGACGTCAAAACTGACGCCGCGCACCGCCTCCACCACCGCGTCTTCACTGTGAAAGCGCACGCGGAGGTCACGCACCGACAGCACCCGCTGCGGTGGCAATATCAGGCTGCCGGCCGACGCCGGTTCGAGAATGTTTTCGTTCATACCGCCTCCGGCCGGTTAACGGTAGATGCCCACCGAAGGGGCATCGCCGACATAGCCGAAGCCGCGGTACATGCCTTCGCTGTTAAACGGCAGCGCGATATTGCCGTGGCGATCGACGGCGATCAGCCCGCCGCTGCCGCCCAGCTGCAGTAATTTCTCCATCACCACTTTGTCGGTCGCCTGTTGCAGACTGAGGCCGGCGTACTCAATCAGCGCGGAAACATCATAGGCCGTGACGCCGCGCATAAAGGTTTCGCCGGTGCCGGTGGTGGAAACCGCCACCGTGGCATTGTTGGCGTAACAGCCGGCGCCGACGATCGGCGTATCGCCGATGCGCCCCGCCTGTTTGTTGGTCATGCCGCCGGTCGAGGTGGCCGCCGCCAGATTGCCGGCGGCGTCCAGCGCCACCGCGCCGACGGTGCCGAATTTGCGGTCGGGATCGATAGGATCGTCATGCAGCGCTGCGGCGCCGTCATGATCGAGCAGCACCCGGCCGTGCTCCGCCTGAGCGCGGTGCAGTTGATCGAAGCGTTCCTGGGTAAAAAAGAATTCCGGCTCCACCATTTCCAGACCGTGGGCGGCGGCGAATTTTTCCGCCCCGTCGCAGGCAAACATCACGTGCTGGCTCTGTTCCAGCACCGCGCGCGCCGCCAGCACCGGATTGCGCACCCGGCTGACGCCGGCGACCGCCCCGGCGTCGCAGCCGCGGCCGTCCATCACGCAGGCGTCCAGTTCATAGGTGCCCTGATGGGTGAACACCGCGCCCTTGCCGGCGTTGAACAACGGGCACTCTTCCAGCAGCCTGACCGCCTCGGTCACCGCGTCCAGCGCGCTGCCGCCGTCGGCCAGCACCGCCTGCCCGGCCGCCACCACGGACGATAATGCCTGAATATACTGTTGCTCTTTCTCCGCATTCATTGCCGCACGGCTGATTGCGCCCGCGCCGCCGTGAATGGCAATCACTGGTTTGCTCATGGCCTGTCACCCTGTCTTAACGCTCAGATCCCATTGATATGACGGGACGATTATTATTCTTTTTTGACTATATTTAGCGCAGCGGGTGATGTAAAGCCTTTCATCCCCGTGGCGTACCGCCTAACTTTTTATTAGATTCTTTTGCGCATAAATATTTTTTTATGGAATAAAAACAGCGGGTTAATTAAACAAAACGGCACAGTCGCCGGCCACAGGGCTTTATTGAACGCGCGTGCAGACAAATATCACGGCACTACGTCCCACCTGCCGAAAAACTATTCGCCGGGCGGGACGTGGGGCATTATTTTGCCTCTTTATGCCGTCAAAATGACGAACCGGGCTGGCGTAAAAATTCCTCTTCTTCCGCCGTGCTGCGGCGGCCTAAAATGGCATTGCGATGCGGATAACGACCGAACCGATCGATAATCGCCTTATGGCGCACTTCATAATCCAGCTGTTCGGGGTTATTTAATTCCTGATACAGCGCCAGCGCCTGCTGATGAATCAGCGGCGATTCCGAATGCATAAACGGCAAATAAAGAAAGCCGCGCTGCACCGGCGTCAGCTGTTCGCACTCGCCGCTGCGTATCGCCTCCTGCGCCAGAATCAGCGCCATGCCGTCGCAGGAAAATGAGCGCGGCGTACCGCGGAACAGATTGCGGCTGAACTGATCGAGCACGACCACCTCCGCCAACCGGCCTTCGATGCTATCGCGCCAGGCGGCCAGCTCCCCCGCCGCCGCCGCATGCCACAGTGCGGAAAAACGCTGATGCAGCTGACGATCGAAGTCATCGTCTTTGCGGAACCACATCGCCGGATCAATCTCTTCAAACCAGAAATCTATCACCTGCTTATGCATCTTTTTCTCCTTCACGCGTGATTAGCCGGGTCATTCTCCCGTCAGGGGTTATCTGCCATAATAGACCCACTTCGCCGATATTTTCGCGCCCTCTGATTATGGAGTTCTTTTTTATGGACCATTGCCATACTGCCGATCTGATTTCCCTTGAACAGGCGCTGGACAACATGCTCAGCCAGGTGACGCCGCTGAGCGAAACCGAAGCCGTGGCGCTGACCGACGCCGCCGGGCGCATTACCGCCACGCCGGTGATCTCACCGCTCAACGTGCCGCCGTTCGCCAATTCGGCGATGGACGGCTACGCGGTGCGCCTGGGCGACCTCAACGCCAACGCCCCGCTGCCGGTGGCCGGCAAGGCGTTTGCCGGCGCCCCTTTCAATGACGCATGGCCCGCCCACAGCTGCGTGCGCATCATGACCGGCGCGCCGGTGCCGGCCGGCGCCGAAGCGGTGATTATGCAGGAGCAGGCGGAAGTGACCGACGACGGCGTGCGTTTCAACGCCGTGGTACACGCCGGGCAGAATATCCGTCTGGCGGGCGAAGATATCCGCCAGGGCGCCAGCGTACTGCCCGCCGGGGTGAAGCTGGGCGCCGCGCAGCTGCCGCTGCTGGCCTCGCTGGGGATTGCCGAACTGCGTGTGATGCGCAAACTGAAAGTGGCGGTGTTTTCCACCGGCGACGAGCTGCAGCCGGTCGGCCAGCCGCTGCAGGAAGGCCAGATTTACGACACCAACCGTTTTGCCGTGCGCCTGATGCTGGAACAGCTGGGCTGCGAGGTGCTTGACCTCGGCATTATCCGCGACGATCAGACGGCGCTGCGCGCTGCCTTCAACCAGGCCGACAGTGAGGCCGATGTGGTGATCAGCAGCGGCGGCGTCTCCGTCGGCGAGGCCGATTACACCAAACAGATGCTCGACGAACTGGGCGAGGTCGGCTTCTGGAAGCTGGCGATCAAACCGGGCAAACCGTTCGCCTTCGGTAAACTGCAGCACGCCTGGTTCTGCGGCCTGCCGGGCAACCCGGTCTCCGCGGCGCTGACCTTCTATCAGCTGGTGCAGCCGCTGCTGGCAAAACTGGCCGGCCACAGCGAATGGCGTATGCCGCCACGCCTGCGCGCCCGCGCCCTGACGCCGCTGAAGAAATCGCCGGGCCGCCTCGACTTTCAGCGCGGGCTGTTCGCCAGCAATGCGCAGGGTGAACTGGAAGTCAGCACCACCGGCCACCAAGGCTCGCACGTGTTCAGCTCCTTCAGCCAGGGCAACTGCTTTATCGTGCTGGAGCGTGAGCGCGGCGCCGTTGCCGCCGGCGAGATGGTGGAGATCGAGCCGTTTAATGCGCTGCTGAGGAGCTGATCATGCTGCCGGAATTAACCGATGCCGAAACCCTGCGCTATAACCGCCAGATCGTCCTGCGCGGTTTCGACTTCGACGGGCAGGAGCAGCTGAAAGCCTCCCATGCGCTGATCGTCGGCCTGGGCGGGTTAGGCTGCGCGGCGGCGCCTTACCTGGCCGCCGCCGGCGTCGGCCGGCTGACGCTGGTGGATTTCGACAGCGTGGCGCTCTCCAACCTGCAGCGCCAGATCCTGCACAGCGACCAGCGCATCGGCATGAGCAAGGTGGCCTCGGCCCGACAAACGCTGGCCGAAGTGAATCCGCACGTGGCGATCGACACCGTGGACAAACAACCGGACGATGAACAGATGGCGGCGCTGATCGCCGCCTGCGACGTGGTGCTGGACTGCACCGATAACGTCGCCACCCGCGATCAGCTGAACCGCCTGTGCCACGCGCAGCGCAAGCCGCTGGTTTCCGGCGCGGCCATCCGTATGGAGGGCCAGCTGAGCGTGTTCACCTATCAGCCGGGCGAGCCATGCTACCGCTGTCTGAGCCGGCTGTTCGGCGACACCGTGCTGACCTGCGTGGAAGCCGGCGTGATGGCGCCGCTGGTCGGCACCATCGGCAGCCTGCAGGCGATGGAAGCCATCAAACTGCTGACCCGTTACGGGCAGCCGCTGGTGGGAAAACTGCTGATGTTTGACGCCATGAGCATGCAGTTCCGCGAAATGAAACTGCCGAAGAACCCGCAGTGCGAGGTGTGCGGCGCAGAGGCCGAATAAGCGGGGAAAAGAGAGAGACGGCGCGGCGGGCGCCTGAAGTGCACCCGCCGCGCCGTTAATCCGTCAGAGGATTAGGCAATACCCTGGCTACGCAGATAGTCTTCGTAGTTGCCGGTAAAGTCGATCACCTTGTTCGGGGTGATTTCCAGAATGCGCGTTGCCAGCGAGCTGACGAACTCACGGTCGTGGGAAACGAAGATCAGCGTGCCTTCATACATTTCCAGCGCCATGTTCAGCGATTCAATGGATTCCATATCCAGGTGGTTGGTCGGCTCATCCATAATCAGGATATTAGGACGCTGCATCATCAGCTTGCCAAACAGCATACGCCCCTTCTCACCACCGGACAGCACCTTCACTTTCTTCTTGATATCGTCCTGGCTGAACAGCAGACGGCCAAGCACGCTGCGCACCGCCTGCTCGTCTTCGTTCTCCTGCTTCCACTGGCTCATCCAGTCGAATACCGTCAGCGTCTCATCGAACTCATATTCGTGATCCTGGGCGTAGTAACCAATCTTGGCGTTTTCCGACCATTTGACGCTGCCGTTGTCCGGCTGCATATCGCCCACCAGCGTTTTCAGCAATGTGGTTTTACCGATACCGTTGGTACCCAGCACCGCGACCTTCTCGCCGACTTCCAGCATCAGGTTCAGCTTGTTGAACAACGGACCGTTGTCGAAGCCCTTAGTCAGCGCTTCCACTTCCAGCGCGTTGCGGAACAGTTTCTTGTTCTGCTCGAAGCGGATAAACGGGTTCTGACGGCTGGAGGCTTTTACCTCGTCCAGCTGGATCTTATCGATCTGACGTGCGCGCGAGGTGGCCTGCTTGGACTTGGAGGCGTTGGCGCTGAAGCGACTGACAAACGACTGCAGCTCGGCAATCTGCGCCTTCTTCTTGGCGTTGTCCGCCAGCAGACGTTCGCGCGCCTGGGTGGCCGCCGTCATATATTCGTCGTAGTTGCCCGGGTAGACACGCAGTTCGCCGTAGTCCAGATCCGCCATATGGGTGCACACCATATTCAGGAAGTGACGGTCGTGCGAAATGATGATCATGGTGCTGTTGCGTTCGTTCAGCACCTGCTCCAGCCAGCGGATGGTGTCAATATCCAGGTTGTTGGTCGGTTCATCGAGCAGCAGAATTTCCGGATCGGAGAACAGCGCCTGCGCCAACAGCACGCGCAGTTTCCAGCCCGGGGCGATCTCGCTCATCGGGCCATAGTGTTGTTCCACCGGAATGCCGACGCCCAGCAGCAGCTCGCCGGCGCGCGCTTCGGCGCTGTAGCCGTCCATCTCGCCGTAGGCAACTTCCAGATCGGCCACTTTATAGCCGTCTTCTTCGCTCATTTCCGGCAGCGCGTAGATGCGGTCGCGCTCTTCTTTCACTTCCCACAGCTCGGTGTGGCCCATGATCACGGTATCGAGCACGCTGTACTGCTCAAAGGCGAACTGATCCTGACGCAGCTTACCCAGACGCTCATTCGGGTCGAGCGCAACGTTGCCGCCGCTCGGCACCAGATCGCCGCCGAGGATCTTCATAAAGGTGGATTTGCCGCAGCCGTTGGCGCCGATCAAACCGTAACGGTTACCGCCGCCAAACTTGACGGAAATGTTTTCAAACAGCGGCTTACTGCCGAACTGCATAGTGATGTTGTTAGTACTTAACACAACGCTCGCTCTTAATTGGGAATGTGATTTGGCGCGCATTATGCCACAACGGGCCGCCGGGATCGCCCATAGTGTGTTCATTTTTACCACACGCGGCCAGTGAGGGGGAATGACGCATGGCTGACAATGTGGATTAGCCGACAGTGAGCGACGAAACGTGCTGCCGGTGGCGTGCTGCTACGGAGGCTGACGTGCGATTGGGTGCTGGCCGATCCGACGGGGAAGTTCGCTCGCGATAAAAGCGTTAATTACCGGTACTCATAGCTAACCACTTCGCCATTCTCTTTAAGCAAGTATTTACCCCCACCATATGCCGTGAAGTGTATTCTATTTCGACTATCATTATTTACTGAAAAAACCGCATGTTTTTCAATGCAGTTAAGTTTTGTATCTATATCATCGAAACACAACCTGTCATACTTACCCTCTTCTTTATAACCATCACCAAACAGCCAAAATGTGATGGTGAAACTACCATAAGATGCAGGCTTAGGGATTCCGTAGCGAATTTTCAGCATATCTTTATTCTTCAGCCACCAGGATATTTTACCTTTATCGGTAAGTGGAAAGCTCTTGACTAACACAGCGCTGAAATTATTCCGCTGATGAACGGCAACAATCTCTACCGGTCGCAAAAGAAGCCAAAAAGCATAACCAATTAAAACACCGGCCATCACTAACAGGACTAACTTAACCCTCATATCCATAGATCTTATCGACACGACTTTCCTCCCTGATTCTCCCATGCAGAATAAAGATAAATCATCATCCTTAGTCTATATTTACCTTTGTTATCTTACCGTTTTTATCGATTCGGTATATTCCTCCATTCGCAAAAAACACAACCCCCATGTTTTTGCTATTGCGCACATTTAAAACGATATCCTTTTCAATACAATTAACCTTGGTCTTCATATCATTAAAACAGCGCCTGTCGTACTTACCTTCCTCTTTATAGCCGTCACCAAACAGCCAGAAAGTGATGCTAAAATCACCATAAGATGCCGGTTTGGGGATGCCATAGCGCTCTTTTAGCATATCCTTATTCTGCAACCACCACTCTATTTTCCCCCTGGTAGTAAGCGGGAAGTTATTGACCAACACTGAGCTAAAGTGCCTATTTTCATGAACCGCAACAATATCTACCGGCCGTAACAATAACCAAGCGATATAAAAAGTTAGAATGCAGAACATTAGTAGTGAAAATAATCTTTTCCTATTCATCATTGCCATGAAGATCTTCCAAGAAACTTAACGGTAAATAATCTCACATAAAAAATGGAATAAACATCTATTATTCCCTATTTATTTTTATAGTTTCACCACTTCCCTTCATCAGGTATCTGCCATCGTCAACAGTAAACAATAATTCTTTCCTTTTATTATTTTCAACGGTAAGTAACTTATTTTTATCGATGCATTTTTTATTTGTCGGTATATCATTGAAACATAACCTATCGTACTTACCCGCCTCTTTATAACCATCACTAAAATCCCAGAAGGTAATGACGAAAAAACCAGAGGATGTAGATTGAGGAATACCATATCGTTTTTCCAACATGTCTTTATTATCCATCCACCAATCGATCTTGCCCTTGTCGGTAAGAGGGAAGTTTTTCACCAACACAAAGCTAAAATCATCATCCTTATGGACGTCAACAATCATCACTGGGTGAGAAAACCACCAGAAAAAGAAAACTAATAAGACGACGCCAAGTGATATCAATCCTAGCAAGTTTTTTTTAATTACTATCATTACGCTCTCCGGTAATTTCGACGATAGCATCCATATTCGTTATAAATGGTCTAAAACCAAACTGGTTGTATCGCTGCAGAACAAACCAAATACGGAAAAAACGAAACTGTTTGAATTTAATCTTTAAAACATCCTCGTTATCCAGGCCAAAGTGATCCTGTACTTTATAATGTACTATTGCACGATAACGATTATTATCAACCTGCAGAGACTTAATCGTAATGTCAGTAGCCCAAGTATCATGTACAGTGATACCCATACCATTAAAGTTATCTTGGAATCGATCGAATTTTGGTAGTCTACTAATAGATATATATTTTCTTAACTTCTCCTTATGCTCTTTTGGATAGCATTTATTTTCCCAGTTTATATATTTGTTAAATACATCTTTTAGCAGCAAACGAGAACTATCTTGTGTATTATCCCCCAAAATATGCTCCCTCAACGCCCTGTCCAGATGCGGGCTGGCAAACGGTGTGCCGTTGCCGTATTGCAGATGGTCGATCATTTTGCCGATCAGGTACTTGTAGGGGCCATAAAGGGCAAACATCCGCGACAGCTGGCGCAGCTCATCAAATAGTATGGCGGCGCACTCCCGGCGGGTCAGCGTCTGTTGCGGGGCGGACAGGCGGCTGACCATCGCATAGGCGCGCGGGTGCGTCTGGTGAAGACGTTTTCTGGTCAGCGTCCACGGGTCTACGGTGGCGGAAACGTCCGCCAGTCGAAAATGCGTTTTTAGCTGTGATGCGGACAGGTCTCCACAACGCATATCGCTCGCTCCGTAATCGTCCATGCGCTTTTGCGTTTTAAATATCGTGCAGGGGAACTGCAGTGCAGCCATCATGATACATTCCTTGTGTCATCGTCCAATGATCGTCACAAGCGAATGATACTCAGCAGCCAAACTTAGTATAGATATTGCACGCAACTGCGGCGAAAAACAGGATTCATGCTGCTATTAACACCAAAAAGATAAGTTTATTCCTGGATTTTCAGCGCCTCCGGAGGCGGCTCTTCCCCCTGACGCTTCCTTATTAAGAAACAACGGGCAACGTTTCATTACTGCAGCATGGGGAAACCGTGGTTATTTTCAGAAACACAGGGCGGCCGATGTTTCTCTTGCCGCCACCGATGCCTCCTTTTCCCCATCACTGCGGCGCCGTCGATGCGCGCCGCTGCGGCAACCGCCCTCCTTCTTTTGCGCGTGCGCAATCAGCCATGCGCCTGCCGGCTGTCCGCCGGCGCCTGTTCACGTTGGCTGTCGCCGTAATCACGCACCACCTGCGCTACCCGCAACCGGTAATCGTGCAATACGCCATCGCGGCCGCGCGCCTGCGCCGCACGGTGCGCCTCCAGATTGCGCCACTGCCGCACCGCCTCTTCATCACGCCAGAAGGAGAGCGACAGCAGTTTGTCCGGCTCGGCCAGGCTTTGGAAGCGTTCGATGGAAATAAAGCCGTCAATCTGCGCCAGCAGCGGCTTCAGCTGCGCCGCCATCGCCAGATAGGTCTCCTGCCGCCCTTCGGCCGCGTGCAATTCAAAGATTACCGCAATCATCTTTTCCTCCCGGCGCAGCGCGCCTTGTCGATAAGCTGACGCCAGCCTAAACTCATCCTTACCACGACACTTCGCCATGGAGCGAAATATGCATCACGATGAAATCGACCAGCGGCTGGCGGCAATCGGCGCCGCTATCGCCGACCGTTCGCGGGCGCGCATGCTGTGCCTGCTGATGGACGGCCGCGCCTATACGGCTACGGAACTGAGCGTCGCGGTCGATGTAGCGCCGTCGACCGCCAGCAGCCATCTGGCGCGGTTGCAGGATCAGCGGCTGATCGCCTGCGTCAAACAGGGGCGCTACCGCTATTTTCGTCTGGCGGACGGTGAAGTGGCCGCCGCGCTGGAATCGCTGATGGCGCTGGCGGGCGCGCCGCGACCGGTGGTGAAAAGCAGCACGCCGACGGCGCTGCAGCTGGCCCGCACCTGCTATGACCATATGGCCGGCGAGGTAGCGGTCAGCCTGCATAACCGGCTGTTTGCGCAGGAGTGGCTGTGCGGCGACGACTATCAGCTAACGCCGCAAGGACGCAGCGCGCTGGAACGGTTGGGGGTCGACTGTGCGCTCCCCGCCTCCCGCCGCCGTTTCGCCTGCGGCTGCCTGGACTGGAGCGAACGACGAGAACATCTGGGCGGCGCGCTGGGCGCAGCGCTGCTGGCCGCCTTCGAACGGCGCAGCATCCGGAACGGCTACAGCTCTATTCCCTGCCGACGCCCAACGGCGTCAAAGTGTCGATCATGCTGGAAGAGACCGGCCTGCCTTATGAGGCGCATCTGATTGATATCGGCCAGAACGAAACCTGGACGCCGGAGTTTCTGTCATTGAACCCCAACGGCAAAATCCCGGCGATCCTCGATCCGGCCGGGCCGGACGGCAAACCGCTGGCGCTGTTCGAATCCGGCGCCATTTTGCTGTATCTGGCAGAGAAATGCGGTGAGTTCCTGCCGCAGGATCCGGTACAGCGCATTGAAACCATCCAGTGGGTATTCTTCCAGATGGCGGCGGTAGGGCCAATGTTCGGCCAGCTCGGCTTCTTCCACAAGTTCGCCGGACGCGAATATGAAGACAAACGCCCGCTGCAGCGCTATCAGAAGGAGTCGCAGCGCCTGCTCGGCGTGCTGAATGACCGGCTGGAAAACCGCGAGTGGATCATGGGTGCAGATTACACCATCGCCGATATTTCCCTGCTCGGCTGGGTGCGCAACCTGATTGGCTTCTACGAAGCGCGCGAACTGGTGTCGTTCGACAGCTTCCCCCACGTCGGCGCCTGGCTGGAGCGCGGTCTGGAACGCCCGGCGGTGCAGCGCGGCCTGAACATCCCGGCGCGACCATAAGCCGTATCACCGGTCGCCTGCCCGGCGGCCGTTATCTTTTTGTTACCTGACGCGGCTGGCAATTAGACGCCGCATACGCTTCACCGCTTAATTTGCCGGCAAAGAGGGGATGCTTAGCCGGCGAATAATACAATTACTGCAAAACTTAAATTAAATTCGCATTAAACCTTATATTTTCTGTAAGTTTTGAAACTTTTTTTAGTTACAAAAGTAGTTTTTAACATTCCTGTAAAGAATAATACCCCGCCAGTAAACGTGAACCGCACATTTGCTCTTCAGCGTCGCTACGAATAAGCCACTTTTCGTTAAATACCCTGTTAACAAAAAGGGCTTATCGCTATTTACGCGCCGAGGACAATGCGCGTTTTCACGAATATCCAGGGTTATTACCGATAAATTCTTTCACCTGCAATGAGTAGAATTTACACAAAAGAGATTTAATTTAATGAGAAAATTACTCGTTCTGTTTTTCTGCGCCAACCTGTTCGGCCTTGGCCAGCAGGCCGTCGCCGCAGAAAATAAAAACGTCGACGTTATGCTGATCGGCGGCGGTATCATGAGCGCCACGCTGGGCACTTACCTGCATGAACTGGAGCCGGACTGGACCATCGATATGGTCGAGCGCATGAACTCCGTGGCGGAAGAGAGCTCCAACGGCTGGAACAACGCCGGCACCGGCCACTCCGCGTTCTGTGAAATGAACTACACCCCGGAAAAAGAAGACGGCACCATCGATATCAGCAAAGCGGTGACCGTTAACGAATCTTTCGAGATCTCCCGCCAGTTCTGGTCTTATCAGGTCAAAAACAACGTCCTGGGCAATCCGAAATCCTTTATCAACAGCGTGCCGCACATGAGCTTTGTCTGGGGAGACGATAACATCAACTTCCTGCGCAAACGCTACGCCGCGCTGCAGCACAGCACCCTGTTCCGCGGGATGGAGTACTCTGAAGACCCTGCGCAGATCAAACAGTGGGCGCCGCTGATGATGGAAGGCCGCGATCCGGCGCAGAAAATCGCCGCCACCCGCATGCCGCTGGGCACCGACGTTAACTTCGGCGTGATCACCCATCAGCTGGTGGACAGCCTGTCCAAAGACAAAAAATTCAACCTGAGCCTGGGCCATGAAGTACGCGATATCAAACGCAACCCGGACAACAGCTGGGCGGTGACCATCGCCGATCTGAACAACGGCGGTAAAGAAACCACCACCAACGCCAAGTTCGTGTTTATCGGCGCCGGCGGCGCGGCGCTGCACCTGCTGCAGAAGTCCGGCATTCCGGAAGCAGACGGCTACGGCGGCTTCCCGGTCGGCGGTCAGTTCCTGGTTACCAGCAACCCGGAAGTTGCCAATCAGCACCTGGCGAAGGCCTACGGCCTGGCCAGCGTCGGTTCCCCGCCAATGTCGGTACCGCACCTGGATACCCGTATGCTGGACGGCAAACGCGTGCTGCTGTTCGGACCGTTCGCTACCTTCTCCAGCAAATTCCTGAAAAACGGTTCGCTGTTTGATCTGATCGTTTCCATGAACAGCTCAAACCTGATGCCAATGACCCACGTCGGTCTGGATCACTTCGATCTGGTGAAATACCTGGTCGGTCAGCTGATGATGAACGACGACGATCGCTTTGCCGCGCTGAAAGAGTACTACCCGGACGCCAAGCAGGAAGACTGGAAACTGTGGACCGCCGGCCAGCGCGTACAGATCATCAAGAAAGATGCTGATAAAGGCGGCGTGCTGCAGTTCGGCACCGAAGTGGTCAGCTCGCAGGACGGCAGCATCGCCGCACTGCTGGGCGCGTCACCGGGCGCTTCCACCGCTGCGCCAATCATGCTGCACCTGATGGAAAAAGTGTTCAAAGACAAAGTGGCAACGCCGCAGTGGCAGGCCAAGCTGAAAGAGATCATCCCGTCCTACGGCCAAAAGCTGAACGGCAACGTGGAAATGACCAACAAGATCCGCAGCTACACCAGCAACACGCTGCAGCTGAACTATGTTGAAGTGAAACCGGAAGCTGCTGAAGCGCAGTAAACCTACGCGGCCGGCAACGGCCCCGCTCCGGTAACCGCACATGCCAGTCAGTCAACGCTGACTGGCATTTTTTATGCCGTATTATCTCGCCGGATTCGCGGGAATATTCAATGCCACCGGCAATCACTCATATCGCCTTGATATGCCCCTACCGCCAGCAGAGCATTTTTCGCTCCCCTGATTTACCAAGTTCCCTCTTGCGTAATGGATTTTGCCCGCCTATTATCAAAGCACAAACTTGGATAATTAGCCTGTTCATACCTGAAACACCGGTTTTACGTATGAATGGCGACGCCTTATCTCTTGAGATCTGAATGTCGTACCTGCGGGAGAATTTAAATAATGGATCGCGCCAATATCATTCACGACTTACTGGACTGGATTGAAACTCACCTGGACCAACCGCTGCTGCTGGATAACGTGGCGGCAAAATCGGGCTACTCCAAATGGCACCTGCAACGCATGTTCCGCAGCACCACCGGCCACGCCCTCGGCAGTTACATCCGCGAACGCCGGCTGTCGAAAGCCGCTCAGGCGCTGCGATCGACGCCCCGCCCGATCCTGGATATCGCCCTGCAATATCATTTTGATTCCCAACCCTCGTTTTCCCGTGCGTTCAAAAAACAGTTCGGCAAAACGCCGGCGGTTTACCGTCGCAGCGACTGGGGCAGCTTTGACGACACGCCGCTGCCTGCCGCTGCGCAGCCGGCACAACATCAGGATTCGCCAGGGCTACAGCTGCTGTACGCCAAACAGTGCGTCGACGGCAAATGCAGCAACTGGATGGGGCAGCGCTAGCCTCACCCGCCGTATCCGCCGATAAAAAAGGGCGCCGTCATGATAACGGCGCCCTGATTGTTTGCGGCTTACGCGGCCGGACGATCGGTTAGTTATAGCGAATCTCATAGGTAGCGTAGCTATGAATCGGCCCGGAGGTGGTTTTTTTCGGCGCCTGCGTCACATAGCCGATGTAATAGGTAAAGGTGCCGACGTCCTTGGCGCCGATTTCCGGCTGCACGCTGTTCTGATCCGGATCGGCCGGAATAATTTTATTCGACTTGTCCAGGGTATCGTTACCGTTTACCGACAGGGCCAGCGCAATATTACTCGCGCCGTCGCTCAGGCTGTTCGCCAGATAGCCGGCGTCCTCATTCGCGCCCTGCAGCAGATTGCCTCCCACCCAGCTGACGCTGATGTTACGCAGATCGGCCTCCGAGAGCGTTTCCGCAGAGCCTTCCATAATCTGGCAGTTGCTCAGCTGAATGGTAAAAGACTTCGGCTTCAGATAAGCACCGGCGCCACGGTTATGCACTTCCTGCAGCGAGACCGGCGCCAGATAAACGTTGGCGTCGCTGCCCTGGCCGTTGACCGAGACGGAGCAGGAGGTATCGGTGATTTTGCCCAGAAAATCCACCCGGCCGCCGTCGGCATTCGGCGTCGCAGCCTGTGCCAACGCGCAATACCCCATTCCGGCAATCAGCAATGATACACAGCGTTTCATGATAGCGTTCCTTTATATACAGGGGCGCAGGCAGAAGCGCTGCGCCCGGACGGAGGCGAGTCCGTTTCCGTTAGTCGTAGGTCAGGTTAAACACCATATGGGCTTCAACCGCGCCGGAGGTAATCTTCGACAGGTACTGGTAAAAACGCGCGGTGTACGACAGGTCGATATACTGCATCTGGTTATTTGCCAGACGGCCGACGTTATACGCCTTTTTAAACTGCAGCGGGTTCATCCGGCTGTCCAGCACCTGCACGCCGACGCCCTGCGCCGCGCTGCTGTCGGTTCGCTCGTTTTTCAGCACCCCCTGGCTCAGCGCAGTGCCGGTCGCCAGGTTGCCGTCAAAGGTCATATTGACGTTGGCATAGCCGGCCACGCTGACGCCGCCGCTGCACTGCAGCTGAATCGGGAATTTTCGCCCGCCGGCAAAGGTGCCGACGCCGTTCAGGTCGCTGGTTTTAATCGCGCCGATATCCACGCTGAAGTTATTGCCGCCCATCACCGTACAGGACGGCGAAACGATGGTCAGCGCATTGGCGCTCAGGTAAGTTTCCAGAATCGGGTTGGAGCCGTACACATAGTCGTACGAGGTATATTTACCGCTGGCAACGCTGCCGCTGCCGGTTACCGCCGCGGTCTTGATCACCTGCAGAGTAAAGGTGGAACCCGCCAGGTAGTAGCGCGTACCGCGACCAGCGTTAAAGTTTTTCACTTCCGGATAGGTGAACTGGATCTCGCCGCCGCGCCGGAAACGCAACCCGATGCCCGGCACGTTGGTGGAATATACCTTGTTGCCCAGATCCTGCACGCCGGTGGCGACAATTCTGGCGGAAAAGTCGTTGCGGCCGGTGCAGTAGTAGTTGATGCCGCTCTGGCTCATGGTCCAGCTCTTTTCATACAGCACCGAGCCAATCGGCGCGTTCGGGTCCACCACCACACGGCCGACCACCATATCCAGCTGCACGGTCGGCGTATTGTAGCGGGTACAGGCGGCATAGGCCTGCCCGGCGGCCAGAGCGGCAATCACCACCAGCCAACGACAGAGATTTTTTACTGACATACCGCATCCTTAGTTGAGGCCGGGTTCAGGGCGATAGTGCACCGACCGTTGCTCCAGGTGATTACCGCCTGCTTCGCGGTGTCCGAGGAGATAAACAGCGTGCTGCCCTGGCCCACGACGCCAATATATTTACCGTTTTCGTCCACGATATCCGCACCAAACGGCAGCGGTTCGCCATTGCTCTGCCGCGCGCGGAAGTTCAGGTTCTTCTCAACGGTGGTGTTGAATTTCACCTTCACGATGCTGCCCTCATACGGCACCACCTGCGCAACGGTCTTCTCAAAGTTGATGTCTTCCGAGCTGCCTTTCGGGTTAATTTCCACCGCATTGATACGGTACGGCCGCAGATAAGGCAGCACCGCATAGCCGTTGCCGTCCACCCGGGTGCCCGGCGAGCCGGGCAGCATCGCGCCCTTGGCGTCTTTGGCTTCGATCAGCGCCATGGTGGTGCCGGTTTCCGGCGACAGCGTCACCCCGCCGCCGTGGGCAATCAGCGAGCCGCTGGCGCCCAGGCCGCTCTGACGATAGCCTTCGCCCTGGCTGTAGCTGGCGGTCAGCGTTGAATAAGGCGCGCGATAGCTGCCGTTCAGGCCGACGTTGTGGTCGCCGCCGCGCGCCACCGAGGTGGTCACGCCGTAGCTCAGGTTGTTCTCTTCGCCGAAGGAGCCGTTCAGACCCACCTGCGAGTTGCCGAAGTGCGAGTTGTTGAAGACGGTGTTCGAATTCAGGTTCGCCCGGCGGTTTTCGCCGAAGTACAGCGGATAGCTGAAGTTAAGCGAAATGCGATCGTCTTTGTTGTTGCCGCCGTTATTGGCCGAGTAGACACGCTGCACGCCGACGTTATACGTCATGCGGCCCCACATGTTGTTGTAGCTCAGCTGATACTGCTTCTCGGTGCCGCTGCGGTTCCAGTAGTCGGCAATCCGCCCGGTAAAGTAGAAGCCGCCCCAGCCTTCCGGCAGATCCTGGTTGACGGTATAGCTGAAACCGTTTTTCTCCCGCCAGATTTCGCGGTTATTACCGCTCTTCTCCCTGTCGATGGTGTACAGCGCATCGCTCAGGTTGTAATAATCCTTGGTGGAGTAGCGGTACGCCGCCAGTACGATGCTGGTCTGCGTGCTGGAGAACATGCGGTTAAAACTCAGGCGGAAGCTCTGGCCGGTTTTATCTTCATCTTTCAGCTTCAGGCGCGACTGCGTCATATCCAGCGACAGCGCGCCGATACCGGTATTAATACCGCTGCCCAGCAGCACCGACTGATAGTCGTTAAAACCGCTGACGCCGAAATAGCCGGTGAACAGGTTATTCACGCCATATTGATAGGTGCCCTGCACAATCGCCGGCTTATTACGCAGGTCATCGGCGTCGGCCTTACCGACGGCGAAGGTATAGCGCATCATGCCCGGACGCAGCAGTTGGGTAACGGACGAGTAAGGCACGTTAAAGTGCTGCTCGGAGCCATCGGCCTCTTTGATCGTCACTTCCAGATCGTTGCCATAGCCGGACGGATACACATCGTTGATGTTAAACGGCCCGGGCGGCACCGAGGTCTGATAAATGATATTGCCGCTCTGGCGCACGGTGACCAGGGCGTTGCTTTGCGCCACGCCGCGAATCTCCGGCGCATAGGAGCGCATGCCGTCCGGGAACATGTTGTCATCGGTCGCCAGGTTCACCCCGCGCAGCCCCACGCTGTCGAAGAACTCACCGTTGGTAAAGAACTGGCCGCCGGTAAAGATCGACTTCATCTGCGGGATCGGCCGCTGCAGGTAGGTCTGGTTGGAGTTCCAGCGCGCGCTGCCCCGCTGCTGCTGCCAATCCAGGTTGCCGATGTGTTTCAGCAGCCAGCCGTCATAGGAGAAACCCGCATTGATGCCCAGATAAGCGCTGGAGTCATCTGAACCCTGCGCGGAAGAGACATGGTTGTTGTAGTAGTTGGCGGTATAGGCCAGGTTCAGCGCCGGGACGCCTTCGTCCCAGAACTCCGGCGCTACATAACCTTTGTACATGCGGTTTTCATAGATCTGCGGCACCGACAGATCCAGACGCAGCGAAGACTGGTTAAAGTTGTCTTTCAGGTTGTCATCCTGGCGCCACTCGCTCAGGCGGCCGCAAAACTCAGGATTTTTGCTCAGCGCCTCATTGAGTTTCTCCACCGCCACGCCAAACTGCGACAGCATTTTGGCGGTGTAGCAGACGCCCAGTTTGGACTGTTTATCGCGGGTGATCTGCAGGTCATAACGCCCGCGCCACTCATCGTTGGTGTAGACATCGACGGAATAGGTTCCCTCGCTGATCGCTACGGTGCTAAAGCGCGTCAGGTCGACCTTCTCCTTGCTGCCGACGATAAAGCCATCGTTAAATTGATACAGCGGCTGTTGATTTTCCTGCGGCTCCGCCGCGCCGGCCGGAGAAATACAAGCCGAAACCACGATCGTCACAGAGAGCTTGCAACCCAATGCTTTTATCGGCACCCACTGTTTCATCTGAAATATCCCTATTTTACCGCGAGTTTAATGGCAACGTCTGAGCCGTAATCATTGATATTGTTAATAACCAGAGTTTCGCCCGCTTTGAACGCCGTCTTGGTGTTCAGCGTTCCGCTGCTTTGCGGCGCCAGCATCAGAGTGCGGTCGTTCAGCGCCGTTTTGCCATCGCGTGAAACCTTGGTCACGGTGATATAAAACGGCGTCGGATTATTCAGCGTCAGGCTATTACCCGCCGCCTTCAGCACCAGCTGCTGCGGCGCGGCGTCGCGATTGCCCAACCCGCTCGGACGATAGAAGAATTTAAAGCGTGAGCGAATCGCCAGCTGCAGTACGTTCTGCCCTTCCTGCTGGCGCTCGGTATTGCTTGGCGGGATCTCCAGAATATTCAGCCACCACAGGCTCTCTTTATTCGTCGCCAGGCCAGATTTATTCGCCAGCTTAATACGCAGGGTCTGACCGCTTTTCGCATCCACACGGGAAATTGGCGGCGTAATTAAAAAAGGCGTCACGATAGTATCCGGCGTGGCATTCGCGTCGCCATTATCCAGCCAGGCCTGCGCCAGCGCCGGTCGATCAGCTGAGTTGGACAGCTGCACCGTTATTTCTCTTTCATTTCCCGGATAAATAAAGCGCGTGCCGTTAGCGATAATATTGTTGGCGGAAGCAGAGAAACTGAAAATGAAACAGAAAAAAAGGGCAATAAATTTCATCATAACCTCAGAAATGAAAGCGGCAGACGCGCTGCCGCTTTTGTTCAGCAAAAGATTATTACTGATAGGTAATTTCGTAAGTCGCGTAGCTGTTGACCACACCGCTGGTTACAGTGTCTGGGGTCGCAGTAGCGTAGCCTACGTAGTAGGTGAAGCGCTTGCCGCCGTCCAGGTCAGCAACGCTGGTCGCTGCTTTCTGGTTGGCATCGCCCGGGATGATTTTGTTGGTCAGGTTTTTCGCATCGTCAGCAGACAGCACCAGTTGGATGTTCTGCGCACCGGTACCTTCGGTGTTGGCCAGGTAGCCTGCGGTGGTGCCGCTTGCGCCGGTCAGCAGGTTACCGCCGGTCCAGTTAACGCCCAGTTTGTCAGCGCTGACTTCGGTATCGGCCGCCTGGCAGTTGGTAACGTCAATGGTGAAAGACTTAGGTTTCAGGTAAGTGTTGGCACCTGAGTTTTTCACTTCGCTCAGGCTTACCGGCGACAGGTAAACGCTGGCGTCGCTGCCTTGACCGTTAACAGAAACAGTACAAGATACGTCGGTTACTTTGCCGTAGAAGTCAACCTGACCGCCGCCAACATTTTCGGATGCAGCGTGTGCGGCAGACATTCCCAGAAAAGCGGTCGCTACTGCGGAGAGTAATACTTTGTTCATTGTAATATCCTATGTCGGAATTTATCGAAAATGATTGATATAGTCGTTAGTCCGCACAGAAGATTAAGGAATACAATCTTGCCGTCCCGTCACTATGCGTTAACTAAAATGGAAATGCTGACTGTCACCCAGGCAATACATTAAATATCCATATTTGCAGGCAATATTTGTCACTACCTATAGGTAGAATTCCGAAGTTATAAACGACAGAATCACGAGGAATAGATTTAATTCCGCCGCTAACATGTTCCATTTCGGAAGTATCCTAGTCTCACCACCCCAATAAATTAAAATCGTTTATAACATTCATAAATGCCCCCTTGATAGGAAAAATCTATCAACGATTACCCATCGATCGATATTGACGATTCTAAAAGATAGGAATAGTCTGTATTTTACACGGGAGATAAACAAAACTAACGGCAAGTTAACGTTAAATCAGTGCATTACGGCAGAGCGATGAGTGCAACTTTTCTGATTTTAAAAGAGAAGTGAAAATCAGGCATGCATTTTGACACCCACTTCACCAAAGAAAAGGCAAAGGCGGTTATAAATAAGAATCTTACCAATAAAACCTGCCAAAGAAATTATTAACCAGTTAAAAAACAATGAACTGTAATTCAATCCAAGGATTGGTAAATGAGCACTTCTTTTATAGAGAGAAATAACGGTATCTATTTTACCTTTCAGCCGATGTTCACCAGAACGGGGCAGTTGATCGCCGTTGAATGCCTGTCGCGTTTTACCCTGGACAGCGTATTCGCTCATTGCTCGCCGGAGCAGTTCTTCAAAAGCGCGGACGGCCTGACCCGCATCGAAATCCTGCAAGAGCAGGTCGAACTGATAGAGAAATATCAGGCCTGGTTCAATCAACATCAGGTGATTGTCACGCTAAATGTTGACGATCACTCACTGGCTTCATTAGCCAGCAGCCAGTTTGCAGAAAGAATAAAGTCCATACGTTGCATCCATTTTGAAATCAGCGAAAGCGCGACGCGCCTGGTAAAAGATCGCGTCCACCTCGATCCGACGCTGGAGGGATATTCGTTTTGGCTTGATGATTTTGGTTCCGGCTACGCGGGCTTTTCCGCACTTTATAACAGCCGTTTCCGTTTCGTTAAACTCGACCGCTTCCTGTTGTGGAATTTTATGCAACGGCCCGGCGGCGAAGGTTTAATGCGCGCATTACTGCGTTTTTTTTACCTGAATAATTATAAGGTCATTATCGAAGGTGTGGAAACGCCCGACCATAAAAGGTGGTTGAACGAAATGCCCTATTACGCACTGCAAGGAAAGCTGTGGAAGGAGTCCGACATCAGGGACTTAAATTCGCTTCTGACAGCTGAATACTTCTAACTTATTGTTGGGGTCAGCCCTTATGCCTAAAAATAATGTCCTTGTCATTAGTGAGTGTAAATACAGCTACGTCGGCCTGTCCGTGCTGTTGAAAAAACATTACGGCCAATATGATATCCGCCTGTTTTCCGACTTTATGCACGGCGGCGCCAAGGCGGAGAAGATCGTCAAACATGACATCGCGCTGATCTTTACCTCGCAGAACCTGGAGCAGAGCGTCAATGTTATCGAGAGCCTGGTCGCCATGCACAACGGTTATCGCAGCAATACCCGCATTGTGGTGTTCTACGACGATGAACGGGTGGTCAATCTGCTGTCGGTGCTGGGGATCACGGTCGAACTGATCTCCGCGCGCATGCCGCTTTATTCGCTGCAAGAAAAATTGCAGCAGCTGTTCGACAGCCCGATGGCCGGCGGCATCCGGGTGCAGAAAACCCGTGAGCTCAGCCCGGCGGAAAGCGACGTGCTGTTTAACCTGCTGCGCGGCGACAGCCTGTTGTGTATCGCGCAAAAGCGCGGCACGCATCCAAAAACCATCTTTTCTCAGAAATACAGCGCCATGCGCAAGCTGCGCCTGCGCAGCATGAGCAGCATTTTTGTTGCGGCCAAATAATCTGAAGGGGCGTCTTCGCGCCCCCTTCCTTCTTACCCGCCTGCCAAGCATGCGGATCGATGCCTTCTCCAACGCCACCGATTAAGTTAAATTAATGTAACAACAAGTAAACAAGCAGTAACAGCCACATCCTGTCGCCGCAATTTGGTTACTCTTCCACCACGGGATTTCCCGCTGGCATGATGGCGTTTTTCGCTTTCTTCGCCGCTTCTATCAGCATTGTCGTCTGGATTAAAAATAAACATCAGGAGATGTTATGAAATCATCCTTATTCAGCCGTTATACCTGCTTTATGCTGAGCATTATCTTGGCGCTGGCCTTCTTCTTTATGGCCCTGGAACAGCCCTGGTTCTGGCTGCCCGCCCTGGCGTTTATCGCCCTGACCGCGCTGGGCCTGTATGACCTCAGCCAGCAGCGCCACGCCATCTGCCGTAACTACCCGATTATCGGCCGGCTGCGTTTCTTCTTCGAATTTGTCCGCCCTGAACTGCGCCAGTATCTGCTGGAAGAAGATGACGAGCAGATCCCCTTTTCACGCACCCAGCGTTCGCTAGTCTACCGCCGGGCGAAAAACCAGATGGGGGATAAACCCTTCGGCACCATTATCGACGTGTATAAAACCGGCTATGAGTGCATCGGTCACTCCATGTGCCCGGTGCCGGTCGCCGATCCCACCAGCTACCGCATCACCATCGGCGGCCCGGACTGCACCCAGCCCTATTCGGCCTCCATCTTCAACATCTCCGCCATGAGCTTCGGCGCGCTGTCTGCCAACGCTATCCGCGCGCTAAACCTCGGGGCGGCCAAAGGCAACTTTTACCACGACACCGGCGAAGGCAGCATCAGCCGTTATCACCGGGAACACGGCGGCGATCTGGTCTGGGAACTGGGCAGCGGCTATTTCGGCTGCCGCACCGCCGACGGACACTTCGATCCGCAGCGCTTCGCCGAACAGGCCGCCAGCCCGCAGGTGCGCATGATTGAAATCAAGCTCAGCCAGGGCGCCAAGCCGGGCCACGGCGGCATTCTGCCGGCGAAAAAGGTTGATGCGGAGATCGCCGCCACCCGCGGCGTGCCTGAAGGGCAGGACTGCATTTCCCCCTCTTCGCACAGCGCCTTCCGAACGCCGATCGAAATGATGCACTTTATCCAGCAGCTGCGGCAGCTCTCCGGCGGCAAACCGGTCGGCTTTAAACTGTGCATCGGCCACCCGTGGGAGTTCGTCGCCATTGTCAAAGCGATGCTGCACACCGGCATTCTGCCGGACTTTATCGTGGTTGACGGCAAAGAGGGCGGCACCGGCGCCGCGCCGCTGGAACTGTCCAACTATATGGGCATGCCGCTGCGCGAAGGGCTGCTGTTCGTGCACAACACGCTGGTTGGCTGCGGCCTGCGCGACAGCATCAGGATCGGCGCCAGCGGTAAAATCATCAGCGCCTTTGATATCGCCAGCGTGATGGCGCTCGGCGCCGACTGGGTGAACTCGGCGCGCGGCTTTATGTTCGCCGTCGGCTGTATCCAGTCGCAAAGCTGCCACACCAACCACTGCCCGACCGGCGTCGCCACGCAGGATCCACTGCGGCAGAAAGCGCTGGTGGTGCCGAATAAAGCGGAGCGGGTGTACCACTTCCACCAGAATACGGTGAAGGCGCTGGCCGAAATGCTGGCGGCGGCGGGCGTCAGCCGTCCGGAACAGCTAACGTCGCACCATATGCTGCGCCGCATCACCCCGACGGAAATCAAGGTCTACGCCGATATCTACTACTATCTGGAACCGGGCGCGCTGCTGGAAAAAGAGATTAAAAGTGAGTTTTACGCCCGCATGTGGCGTATGGCAACGCCAAGCAGCTTCGACCAGGCGGTCGCCCTGTCGGCTTAACGTATCGGTGATGCCCCGGGTAAAACGGGGAAATAACCCCGGTGCAGGACGCGCCGGGGGAATATTCCCTCCTCGCCGGGCGGCGAAGAGGGAAATTGATTACTGCTTGCGCACCGGCGCGTCGCCGGCAACGTAGTAATCCGCCGTGCTGCGCGGCAGCGGCGTGCGCTGACGGATACGGTCGGCGATTTTCTCGGCGATCATAATGGTGGTGGCGTTCAGGTTGCCGGTAATGATCTGCGGCATAATGGAGGCATCCACCACGCGCAGCCCTTCCATACCGTGCACCCGACCCTGGCCGTCTACCACCGCCATCTCATCTTCGCCCATTTTGCACGAGCAGGACGGATGGAAGGCGGTTTCTGCATGTTCACGCACGAAGGCGTCCAGCTGTTCGTCGGTCTGCACCTCCGGCCCCGGGCTGATCTCCCGGCCGCGATACTCATCCAGCGCCGGCTGCGCCATAATTTCGCGTGTGATACGGATCGCATCGCGGAACTCCTGCCAGTCCTGTTCGGTCGCCATATAGTTGAACAGAATGCTCGGATGCTGGCGCGGATCTTTCGATTTCACCTGCACCCGGCCGCGGCTCGGCGAACGCATGGAACCGACGTGCGCCTGGAAACCGTGTTCTTTCACCGCGTTGCTGCCGTTGTAGTTAATCGCTACCGGCAGGAAATGGTACTGAATATTCGGCCAGTCAAACTCTTTGCGGCTGCGGATAAAACCGCCGGCCTCAAACTGGTTGCTGGCGCCGACGCCGGTGCCGTTGAACAGCCATTCCGCACCGATTTTCGGCTGGTTGAACCATTGCAGCGCCGGATACAGCGATACCGGTTTCTTACAGGCGTACTGCAGATACATCTCCAGGTGATCCTGCAGATTCTCGCCGACGCCCGGCAGATCGTGCACCACATCAATATCCAGCTGCTTCAGCAATGCCGCCGGGCCTACGCCGGAGCGCTGCAGAATTTGCGGCGAGGCAATAGCGCCGGCGCACAGCAGCACTTCTTTGCGCGCACGCGCCGTATGCAGTTCATTGCCGTCGCCCTTCAGGTAGCTGACGCCCACCGCACGCTTGCCGGCAAAATCGATATGATCGGTCAGCGCATGGGTAACGATGGTCAGATTCGGCCGCGGGCGCGCCTGGTCCAGATAACCACGCGCGGTGCTGGCGCGGCGGCCTTTCGGCGTGACGGTGCGGTCCATCGGCCCGAAGCCTTCCTGCTGATAGCCATTCAGGTCGTCGGTGCGCGGATAGCCGGCCTGTACGCCCGCTTCGATCATCGCGTGGAACAGTTCATTATTGCCGGCCTTCGGCGTGGCAACGCTGACCGGGCCGTCGCCGCCGTGGTAGTCGTTCGGCCCGATATCGCGGGTTTCCGCCTTGCGGAAGTACGGCAGGCAGTCCAGGTAGCTCCAGTCTTCCAGACCCGGCGCTTTCGCCCAGTTGTCAAAATCCATCGCATTGCCGCGAATGTAGCACATGCCGTTAATCAGCGAGGAGCCGCCCAGCCCTTTGCCGCGCCCACACTCCATGCGGCGGTTGTTCATGTGCGGTTCAGGATCGGTTTCATACGCCCAGTTATAACGGCGGCCCTGTAACGGGAAGGCCAGCGCCGCGGGCATCTGCGTACGAAAATCCATCCGGTAATCCGGGCCGCCGGCTTCCAGCAGCAGGACGCTCACGTCGGCGTCTTCGGTTAAACGGGTGGCTAATACGTTACCGGCGGAACCGGCCCCGATAATGATGTAATCGTATTCCATCAATTATCTCCTTTCATTGATATAGCTGAGTGATGCAAACGGCCTGCAGGCCCGCATACTGTGCAGTCAAAATAGCGTTGCTTGACGTAAAAAGACGGGCATAGCCCGGGTATTCAGGCTGCGGCGCACGGCGCCGCAGCCTGAATGCGACGGTGGGGATCAGAACACGGAACCGAAGTCGCCCAGTTCAACCTGCACCGATTTGATTTGCGTGTAGTGCTCCAGCGTGGTCAGGCCGTTTTCACGACCGACGCCGGAGTGTTTGTAACCGCCGACCGGCATTTCGGCCGGTGACTCACCCCAGGTGTTGATCCAGCAGATGCCGGCTTCCAACTGGTGAATCACCCGGTGGGCGCGTGCCAGATCGCGGGTCACCAGACCGGCCGCCAGACCGTAGGTGGTGTCGTTGGCGCGTTTGATCACTTCCTCTTCGCTGTCGTAGCTGAGGATGCTCATCACCGGCCCGAAGATCTCTTCGCGCACAATTTCCATCTCGTCGCTGCAGTCGGTAAACACCGTCGGCGCCACGTAAGCGCCCTTGCCGAACTCGCCGTCGGTTACGCGTTCGCCGCCGCACAGCAGGCGCGCGCCGCTGTTCTTGCCGCTTTCAATAAAGCGCAGCACGGATTCCATATGCGGGAAGCTGACCAGCGGGCCGAAGTTGGTGTCCGGATCGGTCGGATCGCCCAGGCGAATGCGCTGCACGCGCTCCAGGATTTTGCTTTCAAACTGGGATTTCAGCGCCGCCGGCACAAAGACGCGCGTGCCGTTAGTGCACACCTGGCCGGAGCTGTAGAAGTTGGCCATCATGGCGATATCCGCCGCGCGATCCAGGTCGGCGTCGTCAAACACGATCAGCGGCGATTTACCGCCCAGTTCCATGGTGACTTCTTTCAGCGTCGAGCTGGAAGCGTTGGCCATCACCTTCTTGCCGGTTTTTACGCCGCCGGTGAAGGACACTTTGGCGATGCCCGGATGGTCGGTCAGGTACTGGCCCACTTCCGCGCCGCTGCCGGTCACCACGTTGAACACGCCGTCCGGCAGGCCGGCTTCGGTGTAGATTTCCGCCAGCTTCAGCGCCGTCAGCGAAGTGACTTCGCTCGGTTTGAAGATCATCGCGTTACCAGCGGCCAGCGCCGGCGCCGATTTCCACAGGGCGATCTGGATCGGATAGTTCCAGGCGCCGATGCCGGCAACCACGCCCAGCGGTTCGCGGCGGGTGTAAACAAATGAGGAGTCGCGCAGCGGGATCTGCTGGCCTTCGATCGCCGGGATCAGGCCGGCGTAATACTCCAGCACGTCGGCGCCGGTGACAATATCCACCGCGGTGGTTTCCGACAGCGCCTTCCCGGTATCGAGGGTTTCCAGCGCCGCCAGTTCGTCATTGCGCTCACGCAGGATATCCACCGCACGGCGCAGAATGCGCGAACGCTCCATCGCCGTCATCGCCGCCCACACCTGCTGTCCGCTGGCTGCACTCGCCACCGCCCGGTTGACGTCTTCAGCGCTGGCGGCCTGAACTTCGGCGATCGTTTCGCCGTTGGCCGGGTTGACTGCGTTGAAAGTTTTACCCTCGGTACTGTCTACATAGGCACCATGAATATAGAGCTTCTGTAAGCCAAAACGGGACATAGGTTCTCCTTTATTGCTGTCCTCAGGGCGGCGTATGCCCCCGGAGCTGAAACATAATGTATTCGCTGGTCAGCGCGATGGCCTTGGCCTGATTAAACTCGCTGCCGCGCAGCGCAGCGCGCAGCCACAGGCCGTCAATCAGTGCCGCCAGCCCTTTTGCCGCCAGCCGCGCCTGCGCTTTGGGCAGCGCGCGCTGAAATTCGGCGCTCAGATTGGAATACAGCCGGCGTCCGTTAACCTGCTGCAACCGGTTGAGCTGCGGCTGATGCAGACTGCTGGCCCAAAAAGCCAGCCAGGTTTTCATCGCCGCGCTGTTGATCTGGCTGTCGTCAAAGTTGCCGGCGACAATCGCCTGCAGACGCGCAGCCGGACTCTGGTCTGTCTGTGCCTGTAATCGCCGCCTGACTGCCTCGCCCAGATGGCTGATCAGATAGCGCATCGTCGCTTCCAGCAGGCCGTTCTTATCCTTGAAGTAATGACTGATAATGCCGTTCGACACGCCGGCCCGACGCGCAATCTGCGCGATAGTGGCATCATGCATTCCGACATCGTTTACTGCGGCCAACGTGGCATCAATCAACTGCTGCCTTCGTATCGGCTGCATTCCTACTTTTGGCATGGCTCCGACTCTCAAAACAGGTCTTCTGTAAGACGGCGTTTCCTGCCCAAGTATGGCAGTTTTTAGCAAAAATTAAGAAACGTCGCCTGACTATTAAACTTTTTTTTGATTGAACGTTCAATAAAAATTGCATATATTTTATTACCGCTTGGTTACTAAAGTGTAATATTCGGTTGTGGAACTGGCTGATTTTTGTGAGGTATTTAACAAACCTGACCAAAATCAGTGGCTGTAAGCGGTTCCCGCCGCGCAGTGTTTTTTGCTGCGCTAAAGAGTTGCGGCGGTAATTTTTAGAAAGCAAAGGTAATGATTGCCGTCGGGCTGTCTGCCGTATTTCGCCGGAGGTGAACGCCGCCGACGAAAGGCTCGATTCTACTCAGTTGTTAAACACCAGAGGAAGACGATGACAACACACGACACCTCCTCAAAACCGCAGCAGGACAGACTGAACCCTGTGGTTTTCTTCGTCTCGGCGGGGCTGATCCTGGCCTTCTCGCTGATGACGATTTTCTTCACTGATTTATCCGGAACCTGGCTTACCCGCACCCTGAACTGGGTGTCCAAAACCTTCGGCTGGTACTATCTGCTGGCCGCCACCCTGTATATCGTATTCGTGGTATGTATCGCCGCCTCGCGTTTTGGTTCGATCAAGCTCGGGCCGGAACAGTCCAAACCTGAATTCAGCCTGATGAGCTGGGCGGCGATGCTGTTCGCCGCCGGTATCGGCATCGACCTGATGTTCTTCTCGGTCGCCGAACCGGTCACGCAATATATGATGCCGCCGGAAGGCCAGGGCCAGACGCTGGAAGCCGCACGGCAGGCGATGGTCTGGACGCTGTTCCACTACGGGCTGACCGGCTGGGCGATGTACGCCCTGATGGGGATTGCGCTCGGCTACTTCAGCTACCGCTATAACCTGCCGCTGACCATCCGCTCGGCGCTGTACCCGATCTTCGGCAAGCGCATCAACGGCCCGATCGGCCACAGCGTGGATATCGCCGCGGTGGTCGGCACCATCTTCGGTATCGCCACCACCCTCGGCATCGGCGTGGTGCAGCTGAACTACGGGCTGAAAGTGCTGTTTGACCTGCCGGAAAACCTGACGGTGCAAAGCGCGCTGATCCTGCTGTCGGTAGTGATGGCGACCATCTCGGTGACCTCCGGGGTGAATAAAGGCATCCGCATCCTGTCGGAGCTGAACGTCTGGCTGGCGGTCGGCCTGATGGCGTTCGTGCTGTTCTTCGGCGACACCGAGTTCCTGCTCAACGCGCTGGTGCTCAACGTCGGCGATTACATCAACCGCTTTATGGGCATGACGCTCAACAGCTTCGCCTTTGACCGCCCGGTAGAGTGGATGAACAACTGGACGCTGTTCTTCTGGGCCTGGTGGGTTGCCTGGTCGCCGTTTGTCGGCCTGTTCCTGGCGCGTATTTCCCGCGGCCGCACCATCCGCCAGTTTGTGGTCGGTACGCTGATCATCCCGTTCGTGTTTACCCTGCTGTGGCTGTCGATCTTCGGCAACAGCGCGCTGTACCAGATTATCCACGGCAACACCGCGTTCGCTCAGGAAGTGATGCAGTACCCGGCGCACGGCTTCTACAGCCTGCTGGCCCAGTACCCGGCCTTCACCTTCAGCGCCTCGGTCGCCACCATCACCGGCCTGCTGTTTTACGTTACCTCGGCGGACTCCGGCTCGCTGGTGCTCGGTAACTTCACCTCACGGCTGAGCGATATCAATAACGATGCGCCGAACTGGCTGCGTATCTTCTGGTCAGTCACCATCGGCCTGCTGACCATCGGCATGCTGATGACCAACGGCGTCTCCGCGCTGCAGAACGCCACGGTGATTATGGGGCTGCCGTTCAGCTTTGTGATCTTCTTCGTGATGGCCGGGCTGTATAAATCGCTGAAGGTTGAGGATTACCGCAAGGCCGGTGCGCTGAGCACCTCGGCGCCGACGCCGGCCTCCAGCAATGAAGTGCTGAACTGGAAACAACGTCTGTCGCGCGTGATGAACTATCCGGGCACCAAGTACACGCAGAAAATGCTGGATCGCGTCTGCCTCCCGGCGATGCAGGAAGTGGCGCGTGAGCTGGAGCTGCGCGGCGCAAAAGTGGAGTTCAACGAAGTGCCGCCGATGGAAGAAGAGCGCCTGCCGCACCTGGAGCTGCTGGTGCATCTGGGGGAAGAGCAAAACTTTATCTACCAGATCTGGCCGCAGCGCTATTCGGTACCGGGCTTCACCTATCGCGCTCGTTCCGGCAAGTCGCACTACTACCGTCTGGAAACCTTCCTGATGGAAGGCACCCAGGGCAACGACCTGATGGACTACAGCAAAGAACAGGTGATTGGCGATATTCTCGACCAGTACGAAAAACACCTGAACTTCCTGCATATTCACCGTGAAGCACCGGGCAATACCCTGACCTTCCCGGATATGTAACGCCGCCATCCGGCTGCGATCGCTAAAAGGCGCGTCTTGATGACGCGCCTTTTTTATGGCTTCAGTACGGCACGCTCGGCGACGCCGTAGCCGTCATCGTCGATCAGCACATAGCTGACGCTCGCCGGCCGGCCGTCGCGTTGCTCATCCACATCAAGCGTTTTGCTGGCGAACGGCGCCAGTATGCCGATCGCCAACGCCGTCTGTCGGCCGTCGCCATTCAGCTGCGCCTGACCGTAGGTGGCGTACAGCGGCGTCGGGTTACTCACCGTCAGCATCAGCTTGCCCGGCAGCCGCGTCAGGCTGAAACGCTGACGCGCCGCCAGTTGTTCCGCCTGCCCCTGCAGCCCGTCCGGCCGGTAGAACAGCTTCAGCTGCAGCCGCACCGCTACTTTGAGCGCCGATACGCCCGGCGGCAAATGCGCATCGGTCGGCGGGATTTCATACACGTTCAGCCAGTACAGCGATTCACGATCCGACGGCTGCGCCACCTGCGTTGCCAGCAGGCGCAGGTTTTTCTTCTCCCCCGGCTCCAGCCGGAAAATGCCCGGCAACGGCATCACCGGCACCTCGCCCGCCGTTTCCGGCGTTCCGTCCGGCGCACCGTCGTCCACCCAGGTCTGCACCACCACCGGATAGTCGTTGCCGTTGACCAACAGCAGCGAGCGTTCACGATCGGCGGCGGCAAATACCACGCGCGACGACTCGACAATCACCCCGGCATATGCGTAACCGCCAAGGCCCAGCCAGGCGCACAAAGCGGCCTTCAAACATTTCATCATCATTATTGCACCTGAATAATCACCTGGGCGCTGGCGCTCACGCTGCCGGCGGTGACCGTTTTTCCCGGCAGCGCCTGCAGCGTGGCGGTCAGGGTTTTGCTGTAGCGGGTCACCCCGTTGGTTACCGCCCCGGCGCTGGCGTCATCCAGCACCGGATACCAGCCGGCGCGGTTGCCGCCGGCCACCGCACCGCTCAGCGTGCTGAGCAGGTTTAATATCGCGCCGCCGGGGCGGGAAATCCGGATGCCGACGCCGGTGGCGACGTTCGGATCGACGCCGTAGCCGTCCGACAGCAGATAGCTGACGCCGGAGCCGGCGGTGCCTACGCCTTCCGCCACCGCCGCAGCGGCATTCGCCGGGTTGACCAGAATGCCCATCGCCGTCTGGTTGGCGGCGATGCCGCTGGCAAACGCACCGACGCCGCTGGTCGCCGGCGTACCAGTCTGGCAGTCAAACTGAATGGTGATCGGCATCTGGCGGGTTTCACCGGCGCGCAACTGGGTGGCGGTAATCGGCGTAAAGCGCACCAGCGGCGTCACATTGGTTACCGAGCAGGTGGCGGAGCGGCGAATATATAACCGGTTATACAGGTTCACCGCGCCGGGCCAGGCGCCGTACCAGCCGCTGAATTGCGATAGCGAATCCGCGCCGACGCTCAGGGACGGCGACAGCCCGCCGCCCTGAAAAGCGATATAGGTGGCCGGCTGCGACTGGGGATAGACGCCGGTGGCGGTCATCGGCCCCGTGGAGTTGCTCAGGCGGAACAGCTCCACCTTCGTATCGCTGAAGTTCTTGGCTTTCACCAATATCCATCCCTGCGAATCCGTTTCCAGGTTGGTTAACGGCCGCGCTTTCCAGTAGCGGGAATAGTATTCGCCGGTCGCCAGATTGGTGGCCCGCAGCGCCATACCGTTGGCATAGGTGCGGTAGGTTTCCGGCAGGCCGGACGCCGCTCCGACCTCCACCTTGCCGGCCCACTCCGAGTCGCCGTTGGTGGCATAGTATTCATACAGCTTACCGGCCTCATCGGCGGTACAGCGGAACAGGATCTGATCGGCGCTGTAGCTGCCGGAACCGGCCTCCAGCGCGCTGACGGTGCCGCTGGCGATCGGCGTACCGTCCGGCTGAAACAGGCTGTTATTGATATTTACCGTCGTCGGCAGTGTGCCGATAGAGCCGGAGGTATCGGTCGAGCCGCTCCAGGCGGCGCCGATGCCTTTACTCGGATCGGTATAATAGTTCGAACTGGCGTTAGTGTTGGTGGCGGTAATCCGGTAGCAGGTCGCCTGCGCCTGACCGAGCCACACGCTGCCGGCCAGCATCAGCAGCGCGGCGCGCGAGAATATGTTCATCATCATTATCCGTTCGTTACTGGCCCGCGCATGGCAACGCCAGACGATAAAGCGACTGTTTTACAGCCTGAGCGCGTAAGTCGTAGCGCAGCGTGCACTGCGCGCCGGCCGACTCACCCCATTTCACCCGCAGCTCGCCACGGGCTTTCTGCGCCCGGGCATAAACCTGATTCCCCTGGCCGACCAGACCGACCACCGCATTGTTCTCGTCATACACATTAGCGCCGAGCGGCAGCACGCCGCCGGACGGGCTGAGTCTGATCAGCAGCGGGTAGCCTTCCAGCGTTTTAAAGCGCACTTTCACCGCCGCCCCGGCGTACGGCGCGATGCGCTGCTGGTTCTCCGTCAGTTCGGCGTTGACGTTTTCCGCCCCTTTGGCGTCCAACGTGACGTCGTTGTAACGGTAAGGCACCAGCGACGGCACAATGGCGTAGCCAAAACGGTCGATCTTCGCCCCCATGCCGTTCATCACTTCCGCACCGCTGACGCCTTCCGCTTCCACCAGCGCAAAGGTATCGCTCAGGTACGGCCCGAGGGTGACGCCGCCCGCATGCGCCACCAGCGCGCCGCGCGCGCTCAGGCCGCCCTGGGTGTAATGTTTACCGTGGGACAGGTTGCCGCCCAGCGTGGCGACCGACGTCTGCTTGGTCAGGTTGGCGCCGAAGCTGCTGCCAGCGCCGGCCGTGTCATACGCGCCGTTCAGCGCATAGCTCAGGCTCTGGTCGTCGCCCAGCGTGCCGGACAGCGCCGACTGATAATGGCTATAGCCGCGATCGCCGCTCTGATGGCTGACGCCGGCCGACAGAATCGGCGAGCGCGAGCCACTGCCCAACGGCAGTGATACCGACAGCATCACCACGTTTTGCGTCGTGCCGCTCGCAACATAGGTCGCATCCTGCAGGCCATAGCGGGTGCTGCCGGTCTGCTGACGGCTGAGCGACAGGTTATAGCTGAGGCTGCGGTAGCTGTGCGAATACGCCAGTTGGTATTGCGTGTCGCGTCCGCGCCCGCCACGGTAGCTGCTGGTCGAGCCGGAAAAATAGAGCTGGCCGTACGCCCCCAGCCCCTGACTGACGGTGGCGACAAACTGCTCGCTCTGCTGATAGGTGCTGGAGCTCCAGACCGC
Organism: Serratia sp. JUb9; assembly: GCF_014298095.1. Lineage (NCBI taxonomy): Bacteria > Pseudomonadati > Pseudomonadota > Gammaproteobacteria > Enterobacterales > Yersiniaceae > Serratia > Serratia sp. JUb9. The sequence goes on from NZ_CP060416.1 coordinate 3,480,035, forward strand.
GTCGCGATCGCGCGCGTTGCGCAGCCCCAGCACGTCGCCCAGATCGCGGTAGCCTTCGGTGGAATAACGGTAGCCCGCCAGCGCCAGCGTGGTGTTAGTGGGGGTAAAGGTACGGCTGTAGGTGGCACCGACGCGCCAGCCGTCCAGCGTATCCCCCCACATATCGGCGCGCGAATACACCGCGTTGATCCCCAGCGCGCCGTAGCGGCTGGCCAGCACCGCGCCGCCGAGCAATGCCTGATAGCCGTCGGCAATGCGTACGCCGCTATTGGCGGTTACAGCGTTGCTCAACCCGCTCTGGTAGCTGAGTTCGGCGAACATATCATCGCTGTCGCCCAGGTTGCGCACCTGCCCGGCCGACAGGTTGAAGCGTGAGCGCCCCGGGCGCAAAGAGTCCGGCACCGCCGAAAACGGCACGGTAAATGACGACACCCGGCCGTCGGCTTCCTGAATTTCCACCACCAGATCGCCCTGATAGCTGGTGGGATAGAGATCGTCAATCACAAAGGCGCCCGGCGCCACCGTGGTCTGATAAATCTGCGTGCCGGCCTGCGTGATGCTCACTTTGGCGGTGGTCGACGCCACGCCGCGGATGGTCGGCGCATAGCCGCGCTGCGACTCCGGCAGCATGCGATCGTCGGTTTCCAGCCGCACGCCGCGAAAACCGAGGCTGCTGAACAGGTTGCCGGAAGTAAAACTGTCGCCCAGCGTCAGCTGGCTGTTCAGCGCCGGCAGCGGCCGTTGCAGGTAGGTGCGCACCGACTTCCAACTGCTGAGCGTAGGGGCATGGTCGCTGGTGTAGCGGGTATAGCTCGACTGCTGACGCAGCTGCCACAGCCCCAGGTTAAAGCCGGCGTTCAGCCCGAGATAGGTCGAGTCACTGGTCGTACCGCTGCTTTTACTGCGGTAATAGTTGCTGTCGTAATTGACGAACCCCAGCGTTTCGCCAACGGACAGCTCCTCAGGCGGCACTGAACCGCGCGCCACACGCTTCATCAGCGCCTGCGGCACGGACATATCCAGCCGCAGGCGGGCAAAATCAAAGCGGCTGCCGGCGCCGGCGACCTGCTGTTCCAGAGGCAGGCAAGGATTGGCAGTGGCCTGTTCGGCGCTGCTTTTAATATTGACGGCTAATATGCCGGCGGCAATCAGCGCGTCGCGGCTAAAACAGGGGAAAACGACGTCCTGACCGGGTTGCGCGGTAAACGTCAGCGTCTGGCGGGAGAGAAAAGCGCCGTTGATAAAAATATCGACCTGATAGTCGCCCGGCGTCACCGTATTTGCACGGCTGAAGCGGGCAAGGCTCTGCTGACCCGCGCTGCCCACCAGCATACTGTCGTCAAATTCAAACTGCCCGGCGCCGGCCGCAAGCGGCGTCAGCAGCCCCAGCGTCAACGCCAGCGGTTTCAGACGCGCGCCGCAGCCAGGCATCACGCCTGGCGACGTACTCTTCCGCGCGCTGCCGGAATATGTGATTGTTGTTTGCATCCCTTCAGTCCCTTACGTGCAAAACCGCACCGCGCGTTTTATTGACTCAGACGCGCTTCCGCCTTGATATGGCCACCGTAGTCATTGATCAGGGTAAATGTGACTTTCTGCGCGCCGGCCGGCGACGGCGTACGCGTCAATAACGGCCAGCTGGCCTGTGATTTAGGTGCGATCATGTCCGTTTTGAACGGCACGGCCCGCTTGCCGACCAGCACCGCTGCGCCAATTACCGAGGCGTAATAGCTGGAATCGTTATAGGCATTCAGCCGCCACTGCCCGCCCTGCTGACGCAGGGAAAAGCGCAGCTGTCCGCCGACGCCGTCTGCATTGCCCGGCAAATTCTTCGGCCGATAGAAAATTTTCACCCGGTTACGCAGCACCACCAGCATCTGGTTCTCGGCGCCGTTGACGGCGTTTTTCGGCGGGATTTGCGCCGAATTCAGATAGAACACCGACTCACGGTCCTGCGGCAGATCCTTGCCGGTAAACACCAGCCGGACCGACTGGCCGGTCTTCGGCTCAACGCGGAACAATGCCGGCACCGTGACAAACGGCCCGTCTGCATTTTCCGGCGTTGACGACGGATTATTCACGTCGGTCCACATCTGCATTACATAGGGGATGTCGCTATGGTTGGTGAACTGTACGGTCTGCGACTGAGCGTCCGCCGGATAAATCACCCGCGTATTCAGCATCACCACGCTGGCCATCGCCGGCCCGGCCAGCAGCGCGGCGGTGAGACAAAGTGACTGACAAAATCCCTTGTTCGTCATATAAACGGCCTCTCAAAACCCCCTTCCGCACTGGCGGAAGGGGAAATACGCTTACTGATACGACACCGCGTACTGCACGCTGCCCAATACCGACCCGGCGGTCGCGCTGCCCTCAGAGTAGTAACGCACGGCAAAGTCATAAGAGGCGGAGGTCGCGCCGGCCGCCAGGCTCAACCCCGGCGTCCCCGCCTGGCCGCTCAGATCCAGCGGCGCAGCCGGCGTTGCCGGATCAATCAGCTCCAGCGAAACGTTGGTCGCGCTGCCGGTGTTGCCCATCCGGCCGTCGGCGGTCAGGTTGTTGGCGACGAATACCGTTTTAACGGCGGTGGCGTTCGCTGCATCGGCGGTGCAGCCGGTCAGGCCGATGGTAAACGGCGTCTGGCCTGCGGTGGCGCCGGCGGCCGCCAGGTCAGCCTTGGATACCGTCGGCAGCAGCACCACCGGGGTGGAGGCATTGCCGTTGATGCTCACGGTACAGGTCTGGTCTGAGACTTCGCCCTGAAACTGAATGGTATTGTTGGCGGCGGCGACGACGCCGGACAGCATCATGGCGGCAACAGCGAGAGCGATTTTGGTGATAGTCATAGAATGTAATTTCCCTTCAAGTTGAGTATGAGGCGGGTCGTTGAACAATGTTCCCTTCCGCCGATTCCTAGAGTCATGCACTTTCCTTTGGCGACATACGGCTTATCCCCGCTACAGCACGCTGAAAAACGGGAATAAACTGACTACATCGCGGCCAGCCAATCTTTGAAAATGCGCCAAGCGCCCCTTGTATTGATTAGCCTGCCTTGACGAGAAAAATCTTATATCGAAACTCAATCAATAGATTCATTAACTATAAAAACGTAAATGTTTAGATTTAAATATCGACAATAAGCGGTTATCTTCGGATATTAATAAATAAATTCCATCAAATGGGATTTCACCGTAGATTCCGCTTCTGTTGTTTATGCTTAATTAACCGACATGTCGGTCGTTTTTTTCAGCCGCCGACAGAGCGGCCTTCCGGTCATGAATAGCGCGCATGTCGTTCAGATAAAACGGATATTATGGCAAGCCAATCCCGCGCCATGGCGAACCCATGGCCGGAACGGTGATGCGCTGGCGCACCGAATGCAGGAGAAGGCAGCAGGAGAAAGGAAGGCAAGCGGGGCAACGCTATCACACCGGAAGCCCCCGCAGTATTAGCGACCGTTCAGCACGGCCAACGCGTACGCAGAGAAAGCAGCAGGTGGATAAAGCCGCTCTGATTAAGGCCAAGTTTATGCATGATATTCAGTTTATGCGTGCTCACCGTTTTGTAGGAACGATAGGTGGTGGTCGCGATGCTTTTGGCAGAGAAGCCCGCCGCCATTAACGCCAGGATGCGCCATTCACTGCCGGACAGGTGCTTGAACGTTCCGCTCTCCTGCTGGCCGGCGATACTGCGCCGGATGGCCGGACTGAGATAGTGCACGGCATGATGCGCCGCAGAGATGGCGTCCAAAATCGCCTCTAAGCCGTCGCGTTTGGATACCAGTACGCTATCCGGTATCGACGCCAGCAGGCGCAAAACGCTGTGATTCTCGATATCCGTCAGCACCACCCAGGGGGTATTCGGCCAGAAGGCTTTCTCATGCAGTATAAAATAGAGGCCGTCATAGAGGCACTCCTGCGCACCGTACAGCTCCATAATCACCGTTTGCCGGGGCTGCTGCATCAGTATCGCCTTCAGCTCGCTGAGGCTGGCAACCGGTTGAGTCGTCGCACTCAGCGGGCGTAGAAAAGCCTCCAGCCCCATGCCAACCCACGGCATCGCATCATATAAAATAAAATGGCGGCTCCGATCGTTATTTTTCATTTTCCCCTCGTGCGATAAAACTTATCGGCCACGGTACGTTAGCCTACGGTCATATAATAAATACAGCACCTGAAAACAAATAATATATACCTGAAGAATGGTTTGCCGTTGACAGCCGGCGCAATGTTAATAATTCGTTATAATGAGATCTATAAAACACGGTAAATGTGTTATTCCGCTGCGTGGACTAAAACAGCGGTCCGTCTTTCTGACTGCGGCACACCTCAACACGGTATTCTCGCGCCACCCGGCATTTCAAAATAAACAGCCGGGAAACGCCTTTAATATAGGACCCTACCTGATTACTGCTGAGCAACAGTAAATATTCGCCGCTCTTACACGATTCAGGATTGGCATTAATATACGCGAGCATATCGTTAACCTGATCCGCATTACCATTCAGCGCAGCACGCGGCGCCGATAAAAATACCTTGCAGTTATTCACCTCACCAATTAAATGCTCCTGTCTGACCGCACTGTTACGATAAATCAGCCAGATGCCAACGCTGATAACCAACAAAAGCAACGCACCAAGCGCCACGCCCGTACGCAAACGCCGCCCGGCGTTGCGCCAGGATACGGCGCGCCGCTCACCCTGTTCGGCTGCTATGTTCTGCGGCGGCGTGATGTGCGGTTCATCCGTCTCCAGCGTGATATTATGCGCCAGCATAAATCCGACTTTGGGTACGGTAATAATGACTTCGTCATCAATACCTAACGTTTTCAGCACCCGCCGTAATTTGCTCACGCATTGGTTAAGGTTATTATTACTGGACACCATGCCATAATCATCCCACACCTTGCGGAATATCAACTCGCGGCTGACCTGCTCGCCGTGGTGCGCAATAAGTAAAAGCAATAGCCGCTTTGACGGATTAGAAATAGCCAGCGATTCTTCCGGGAATCCCTCCAATCCCAGGCTGCCGCTGTCCGTATCAAAAAGAATCTGTCCATTAATTCTATATTTCATATTGCCTACTATATTCAAGCATTCACCGTTAGCAAAAAATGCCAGGCGGATGTTAACCCAAAACCACGTTAAATGCGTTGCCGGCCGCGTTGATGATAAGAGAAAACGTTGCGTTCAAAATGAATAAAAACGGGAATTTAATACCTGTAATCACCACCGGCAACAATAGGAATTTTCTTGCCACATTCGGGTAGAGTATACAAAGGCAATCCGAATGGATATATTCAAAAACCAATATCGGTAAAGTTAGTTTTTTATAGGGCATTTAATAAAATTTAAGCTAAAAAGTAAGGTTAATCCCCCATTAACCACAAAATTTAATATAAATATCGCGCACGGCTTCATGCGTTCAGCCCCTGGCGCAGCAGAAAATGCGGCCGCGCTGGCCCGTATCTCCACAACCGCCTGCAACGCGCTCATGGTCGGGCCAGAAAGCACCAGAATATTGCCCGGCTACTCGCCGGTCATATGCAGAGTGATATTCGCCTGCTGAATAGCAGTTTGGGCGGTGTCGGGCAGATGGCTGTCGGTAATAATGGCGTCAAACACCGCGATCGGCAGCGCCAGATAGGTGGCCACCTTGCCGTATTTTGACGTGTCGCTCAGCAGAATACGCCGCCGGCTGGCGTCAACGATGGCCTTTTTCACCGCCACCTTATCCTCGCTCGGCGTCGACAGGCCACGCATGCTCCAGGAGGAGGCGGAAATAAAGGCCAGATCGATAAATAACTGGCGCAGCGCCTGCGCCGCGGCCTCTCCCACGCAGGAGCGGTTTTCCCGACATACCGTGCCGCCGGTGTGAATCAGCTCACACTGGCTGTTTTCCAGCAGGTAAGCCGCTATCACAAAATCGTTGGTGACCACCGTTAAATCGCCGCGCTCGCCGATCTGCTTCGCCAGCGCCAGCGTGGTGGTGCCGGCATCCAGATAAATACAGCTGTTGGCCGGAATCAGGCTGGCCGCCAGCGCACCGATCGCTGCCTTCTGCTGGCTGAACATTCCTTCCTTATCCTGGTGCGACGGTTCAATCGCCAACCGTTCGGCCGCCTGCACCCCGCCGGATACCGCGATCACCGCCCCCTGCTCTTCCAGCTTCTGCAGATCGCGCCGGATGGTCATATGCGACACCGCCAGCCGCTCCGTCAGCTCGGCGATACTGACCACGCCGCGCTCGGCAACCAGGGCCAGAATTTGTTGATGGCGTTCTACCGGAATCACAGGGCTTCTCCTTACGGCTGATAATTATTGTGATTTTACGTCAATTTTCGTTCTGCGGCAGCAAACGTCGCACCGGGTATAAAAGTATGGCAAACCCATAATTTGTCAATTAAACAAATAATTACCACTTTCAGCCTGATACATCGCCGTTAATCCCGCGCCATTATTCGTTAAATTTTGTGAAGGCGGTCACCATAAACGCGCTTAAAAACGCTTACATTTAACACATGAGAACAAAATATCACTAAAATTAACACGGAGTCAGTATGACACAAGCCGCTAACTATACCGTTTGCATCGTGGGCCTCGGCTCCATGGGCATGGGCGCCGCGCAATCCTGTATCAACGCCGGCTTAACCACCTACGGCGTCGATCTCAATCCGCAGGCGCGCGCCACCCTGCAACAGGCAGGAGCAAAACAGGTTGCCGCCAGCGCCGATGATTTTGCCGCCGAACTGGACGCGGTGATGCTGCTGGTAGTGAATGCCGCCCAGGTCAAACAGATCCTGTTTGGCGAGCGCGGTCTGGCCGGGCAGCTGAAACCCGGTACGCCGGTGATGGTCTCCTCAACCATTTCCGCCGCCGACGCCGCCGATATCGCCGAACGTCTGGCCGCGCAGGGGCTGGCGATGCTGGATGCGCCGGTTTCCGGCGGCGCGGTCAAAGCCGCCGCCGGAGAGATGACGGTAATGGCCGCCGGCAGTGAAGCCACCTTCGCCCGGCTACAGCCGCTGCTCGACGCCGTGGCGGGCAAAGTGTACCGCGTCGGCGACGAAATCGGCCTCGGCGCTACGGTGAAAATCATTCACCAACTGCTGGCCGGCGTGCATATCGCCGCCGGCGCCGAAGCGATGGCGCTGGCCGCCCGCGCCGGTATTCCGCTGGATGTGATGTATGACGTCGTTACCCACGCCGCCGGTAATTCCTGGATGTTTGAAAACCGTATGCGCCACGTAGTCGACGGCGACTATACGCCAAAATCGGCGGTGGACATTTTCGTCAAGGATCTGGGACTGGTAGCCGACACCGCCAAGGCGCTGCACTTCCCGCTGCCGCTGGCTTCCACCGCGCTGAATATGTTTACCTCCGCCAGCAACGCCGGCTACGGTAAAGAAGACGACAGCGCAGTGATCAAAATCTTCACCGGCATTGAACTGCCGCAAAAACAGGAGTTGCCATAATGTTGCTTGGCGTAATTGCTGATGATTTTACCGGCGCCACCGATATCGCCAGCTTTCTGGTGGAAAATGGCCTGTCGACGGTACAGCTGAACGGCGTACCGGACAACGACGACGCCGTACACGCACAGGCGGTGGTGATCAGCCTTAAATCGCGTTCCTGCCCGGCCGAACAGGCGGTCGAACAATCACTGCAGGCGCTGGACTGGCTGCGGCGTCAGGGGTGCCAACGGTTTTACTTCAAGTATTGTTCCACCTTCGACAGCACCGCCCGCGGCAATATCGGCCCGGTGACCGATGCGCTGCTCGATGCGTTGGGAGAGAGCCAAACGGTGATTTCACCGGCGCTGCCGGTTAACGGCCGCACCGTCTATCAGGGCTACCTGTTCGTGATGGATCAGCTGCTGTCTGAATCCGGCATGCGCAACCACCCGGTCACGCCGATGACCGACAGCAACCTGCTGCGGCTGATGGAAGCGCAGGCCAGCGGCCGTTGCGGACTGATCGACGCCGCCGCCATGGATACCGGCGCCGACGGCGTGCGCGAGCGGCTGCAGCAGCTCGCGCAACAGGGTGTACGCTATGTGGTGCTTGATACGCTGAATGAACAACACCTGCTGACCCAGGGCGCAGCACTGAAGGACATGAAACTGGTCACCGGCGGCTCCGGCCTGGCGATCGGCCTGGCCCGCCAGTGGGCGCAGCCGGGCCAGACGCAGGCTCAGGCCGCCGGCGCGCCGCAGGGGGAGAAGGCCGTGGTGCTGTCCGGCTCCTGCTCTACCATGACCAATAAACAGGTCGTCCGTTACCGCCAGCAGGCGGCGGCGCAGGCCATCGATGTGGCGCGCTGCATCAGCGACGCCGAGCGTGAGCGCTACGCCCGCGAACTGAGCGACTGGGTGCAGCAACAGAGCGGCGATCTCGCGCCGCTGCTGTATGCCACCGCCGAGCCGGACGCGCTGCGGCAGACCCAGCAGCAATACGGCGTCGAGGCCGCCAGCCAGGCGGTCGAAGCGCTGTTCGCCGCGCTGGTGCGGAGGCTGTATCAGGCCGGCTTCCGGCGCTTTATCGTCGCCGGCGGCGAAACCTCCGGCGTGGTGACACAGGCGCTGGACATCCGCGGCTTCCATATCGGCCCGTGCATTTCTCCCGGCGTACCCTGGGTGCGCGCCATTGAACAACCGGTCTCCCTGGCGCTGAAATCCGGCAATTTCGGCGACGAAAACTTCTTTGCCAGAGCACAAACGGAGTTCCCGCTATGACGCACACCACCGAACAACAGGCGCGCGAAGAGATGGTGCGCCTCGGCGCTTCGTTCTTCCAGCGCGGCTACGCCACCGGCTCGGCGGGCAACCTGTCGCTGCTGCTGCCGGACGGCAACCTGCTGGCCACGCCGACCGGCTCCTGCCTGGGCGAACTGCAGGCAGAACGCCTGTCCAAGGTCAGCCTGCACGGCGAATGGATCTCCGGCGACAAGCCGTCGAAAGAGATCAGCTTCCACCGCGCGCTGTACCTGAATAACCCGGAATGCAAAGCGGTGGTTCACCTGCACTGCACCTATCTGACCGCCCTCTCCTGCCTGCAGGGGCTGGACACCCGTAATGCCCTCAAACCCTTCACCCCTTATGTGGTGATGCGCGTCGGCCAGGTGCCGGTGGTACCTTACTACCGCCCCGGCGATGAACGTCTGGCCGAGGATCTGGCACGGCTGGCGCCGTCCTACCGCGCCTTTTTGCTGGCCAATCACGGGCCGGTGGTGACCGGGAAAGACCTGCGCGCCGCGGCGGATAACACCGAAGAGATGGAGGACGCGGCGAAGCTGATTTTCACCCTCGGCGACCGCCCGATCCGTTATTTGACCGATGATGAAATTGCCGAGTTACGGAGCTGATCATGCCTAAATTTGCCGCCAATTTATCGATGATGTTCACCGAACTGCCGTTTCTGGATCGCTTCGCCGCCGCAGCCGACGCCGGTTTTAAAGCGGTCGAGTTTCTGTTCCCCTATGACTACCCCGCCGAGCAGCTGGCGGAACAGCTGCGTCAGCACGGCCTGCAGCAGGTGCTGTTCAATACCGCGCCGGGCGATGCCGCCGCCGGCGAATGGGGCCTGGCGGCGCTGCCGGGCCGTGAAGCCGAGGCGCGCGCCGATATCGACTGCGCGCTGGAGTATGCGCTGGCGCTGGGCTGCCCCAACGTGCACGTGATGGCCGGCGTGGTGCCCGCCGGCGCGGATCCGGCGGCCTATCGCACGGCCTTTATCGACAACCTGCGCTATGCCGCCGACGCGTTCGCGCCGCACGGCGTTAACGTGATGATTGAGGCGCTCAGCCCGCAGGTGAAGCCGAACTATCTGTTTTCCAGCCAGCATCAGGCGGCGGTGCTACAGGCGCAGGTCGATCGCCCTAATCTGTTTATCCAGTTCGACTTTTTCCACGCACAGCTGGTGGACGGCAACATCAGCGGCCTGATGCAGGCGCTGGCCGGGCGCTACGGCCATATCCAGATCGCCGGGGTGCCGGATCGTCACGAACCGGACAGCGGCGAGCTGAATTACCCCTGGCTGTTCGAACAGCTGGACCGCCTCGGTTACGGCGGCTGGATCGGCTGTGAATACCAGCCGCGCGCGGCAACCGACGCCGGGCTGGCGTGGGTCAGACCCTATCTGTAACCGTTAACGCAGCCACACCCTATAACAATACGTGCGCCCGTATCGCCGGTTCCCCGGCGATCGCGGCGCCTGGGCTTCTGTACCCCGAAAATGCGGGGATCCTGCTTAAAGGCAACACCATGTCTACCACAATGTTACTGTTAATTGCGCTGTCCGGCGTCATGCTGCTCCTGCTGCTGGTGATCAAGGCCAAGGTACAGCCGTTTATCGCGCTGTTGGCGGTCAGCCTGCTGGTGGCGCTGGCCGCCGGCATCCCTACCGGCGAAGTGATGGGCGTAATGACCGCCGGTATGGGCGGCGTGCTTGGTTCGGTCACGATTATTATCGGCCTGGGGGCGATGCTGGGGCGCATGATCGAGCACTCCGGCGGCGCTGAGTCGCTGGCGCAGCGCTTCAGTCAGGCGCTGGGGCCAAAGCGCACCGTCGCCGCGCTGACCATGGCGGCTTTTATCCTCGGTATTCCGGTGTTCTTCGACGTCGGCTTTATTATTCTGGCGCCGATTATTTACGGCTTCGCCAAGGTGGCGAAGGTGTCGCCGCTCAAATTCGGCCTGCCGATGGCCGGCGTGATGCTGACGGTGCACGTGGCGCTGCCGCCGCATCCCGGCCCGGTGGCGGCAGCCGGCCTGCTCGGCAGCGATATCGGCTGGCTGACCATTATCGGCCTGGCGATCTGCATACCGGTCGGCATTATCGGCTACGTCGTCGCCGGCTACCTCAACCGCAAATCCTACCCGCTGTCGGTCGAGGTGCTGGAACAGCTGCAGCTGGCCGCACCGGAGAACAGCGCGCCGCTCAGCGACCGCCTCAACCCGCCGGGCGCCGGGCTGATCTCCGCGCTGATTATCATCCCCATCGCCATTATTATGTCCGGCACCGTCTCCGCCACGCTGCTCGAGCCGGGTTCCGGCCTGCGCGATACGCTGGCGCTGCTGGGGTCGCCGGCGGTGGCGCTGATGATCGCGCTGGCGCTGGCTTTTTATTTTCTGGCGGTGCGTCGCGGCTGGAGCCTGCAGCATACCAGCGACGTGATGGGTGCAGCGCTGCCGACCGCCGCCGTGGTGATTCTGGTGACCGGCGCCGGCGGGGTATTCGGTAAAGTGCTGGTGGAATCCGGCGTCGGCAAGGCGCTGGCCGAGGTACTGACCACCATCGGCCTGCCGCTGATCCCGGCGGCGTTTATCATCTCGCTGGCGCTGCGCGCCTCGCAGGGTTCCGCGACGGTGGCGATTCTGACCACCGGCGGGCTGCTGTCGGAAGCGGTCGGCGGGCTTAATCACCTCCAACTGGTGCTGGTGACGCTGGCCACCTGCTTCGGCGGGCTGGGGCTGTCGCACGTAAACGACTCCGGCTTCTGGATTGTCACCAAATACCTCGGCCTGTCGGTCGCCGACGGGCTGAAAACCTGGACGGTGCTGACCACCGTACTCAGCGTCAGCGGTTTCCTGTTTACCTGGCTTTTATGGCTGCTGATATAGCATACTGAATTCACACCTTATCTTTTCCCCAGCGGGCGCGCCGTGTGCGCCCGCAACGTTTCAGAGAGAAGGAATCATGAATTCACCCCGCTTTACTGCAGCTCCCCGCCTCACCACCGAACGCTTAATCCTGGACACTTATACCCTGAATGACTTCGACGCCGTGGCGGCGATGAGCGCCGATCCGCAGGTGATGCGCTATATTGGCGGCGGCGCCGCGCGCGATCGAGAAGAGAGTTGGGGACGCCTGCTGCGCTATATCGGCCACTGGCAGCTGCTGGGTTACGGTTACTGGGCGGTGCGGGAGAAACACGGCGGCCAGTTTATCGGCAGCCTCGGCTTCGCCAACTATCAGCGCGATATCACACCGGCTCTGGAGGCCCCGGAGATGGGCTGGACATTGTGCTCTGCCGCCCACGGCAAAGGCTACGCGACGGAGGCCCTGCGGGCGGTGCTGGCCTGGGGCAAAAGCGCGCTGCCGGGCGGCAGAACGCAGTGCATCATTTCACCGCACAACCAGCCTTCGATTAAGCTGGCGCATAAGCTGGGCTTTCGTGAAACCCACCGCGCCGAATACCATCAGCGGACGGTGTTGGTGATGGAGCAGACGCTCTGAGCCGATCCGCAGGCAAAAAAAATCCGCCCGAAGGCGGATTTTTTGTCGTAAACGGCTGCCGATGGCAGGCCGCTAACGATAATTCTTAGAAACGGTAGCCTACGCCAACGCTCCAGATACCGATGTCGGTGTTGCGGATACGGCTCTGCTCGTAACCAACATCCAGAGCAACTTCCTGGATTGGGTTGAACTGCAGGCCAGCACCGTAGGTGAAGCCGTAGTCGCTGCTGCCGCCACGGTGAGAACCGTCTTGTGCGTTAGCAACGTTTTTACCGTAGCCCACACCGATCACGCCGTAGATGCTTGCCCAGTCGTTGAAACGGTAAGCAGGACCTGCAGTGATAGAGTTGTACTGAGCTTTGTTGTAAGTACCGTTCTCAGCACGGTCTTTCTCTACGTGAGTGAAAGAGCCGATCACACCCAGTGGGTTGTTGTCGAACTCGTAACGGTATTTCAGGTTGAAGCCGTCAGCTTTGTTAGCAACGCCTTGGAAATCGCCCTGAGCGTAGCCACCGGTTACGGTGCTCTGGCCAGCGAACGCGGTACCTGCGGTCACTGCTAATACACAAGCTGCTACTGCTGAAAGACATGCAATTTTTTTCATAACCACCTCAAACGCGTTTTATTATTAAGTACATCCATTTGTCTATACGATGAAAATATAACAAAAATTAGCGTGAAACTCTGCCCCGATTTGAGTGTCTAACACTTGATATCGTGTAACAGAAAATTACAAGAACATTGTATCCGCTTCTTTTCGCTTAATTTTCGGACGTATTCTATCCTCAAGCGTGACAAAAATCACCTACTTAATATCCAGATTTTTCTTAATAAAATGCGCACTTTTTGTGCTAACGCACCAGTTTTACTTAAACAAACCGTTTAAAAATCTCCTCAGTACGCTATTTCGCAGACAGAACGTCGGCGATTCATTACACTGAGGCCTGTCTGGTTTTTCTCCGATCTCCCCTGCTGCGGGAATGCATAATAAGGCTTAAAAGGATGTCCTCGTCGGTTTCTGCAAAAGCGTCTTCTATACTGCTGCCGGTGTGTTTACTGGTGGTCGCCATGGTGTCGATTCAGGGCGGCGCCTCGTTGGCGAAAAGTCTGTTTCCCCTGGTCGGCGCCGAAGGGATCACCACGCTGCGTCTGTGCATCGGCACGCTGATCCTGTTTATTATCTTCCGCCCATGGCGCATGCGTTTTTGCGCCGGTAACCGCCTGCCGCTGCTGATTTACGGCCTGGCGCTGGGGGCGATGAACTATCTGTTTTATCTGTCGCTGCGCACCGTACCGCTGGGCATCGCCGTAGCGCTGGAGTTTACCGGCCCGCTGGCGGTGGCAATGTTCTCATCCCGCCGGGCGATCGACTTTGTCTGGGTAGCGCTGGCCATCACCGGGCTGATCTTCCTGCTGCCGTTCGGCCACGGCGTCGGCGGCATCGACCCCCTTGGCGCCGCCTGTGCGCTGGGCGCCGGCGCCTGCTGGGCGGTATATATCATTTTCGGTCAGAAAGCCGGCGGCGATCATGGCCCGGGCACCGTGGCGGTCGGCTCGCTGATCGCCGCCCTGGTGTTCGCGCCCATCGGCGCCTGGCACACCGGCGCGGCGCTGCTTAACGTGGATATCCTGCCGCTGGCGCTGGGCGTCGCTATTCTGTCCACCGCGCTGCCCTACTCGCTGGAGATTATCGCGCTGCCGAAAATCCCGGCGCGCACCTTCGGCACCTTAATGAGCCTGGAGCCGGCGATGGCGGCATTTTCCGGCATGCTTTTCCTTGGCGAGCACCTGACGCAGGTGCAATGGCTGGCGCTGAGCGCCATTATCACCGCCTCCATGGGCGCGACGCTGACCATCAAGCCCAAACCGCGTATTGAAAGTCTGCCTTAAATCATCGGATTGCGGACGGCTTAACTGTTTTTCGTCGATAAAATAGCCACAATAAGTATAGGAATTTTATCGACGGAACGGAGAAGCTGAATGATTTTAAATAGTTTATTTAATCCCCGTTATGGACAGGGACTGTCTTCAGATCTGGCTGACATTCTGACGCAGGTACGTCAGCAAGATCTGCCTAATCTGCCCCTGGGACGCCATAACATTGACGGCGATCGCATCTTTATGGAAGTGGTCGAACTAACCACCGAACCTGCCGAACAAAAACGCGCCGAACTGCACTACCAGTATCTGGATATCCAGATACTGCTGAGCGGTGAGGAGCGTATCGACTACGGCCTGCCGGGCAGCGAGATCCACTGTGAGGCCTATCAGCAGCAGCAGGATTGTCAGCGGGCCGATATCCGCCGCCCGTGGCAGACGCTGCATATGACGCCCGGCATGTTCGTGCTGTTCTTCCCGTTTGAACCTCATAAAGCCGGCTGTCAGCTGCAAAGCCCGCAACACATCAAGAAAGCGATCGTCAAAGTGCTCTATGAACCACCGTATGATTTCTAACGCCATGCCGTCAGGCCAGCCGTTACGCCGGCCTGACGGCGTTTTCCTTATTCCACCGCTATCGGCTGCGCCACCAGTTTGACATCGCGGTCGCCCTGCAGCGCCTTGACCCGCTCCTCGGCCTGCTTAACCTGCTGCGCATTCTGCAACAGGGTGTAGGTCAGCGCGAACTGCGTGCTCTGCCCCGGCTGCAGCTGTTTGATACGCCCCTGTTCGCGCTCGATGTTTACCGGATAAGCGTAATTGGTGCCTGGCTCAATGCCGGTGACGTAGCCCTGCCGCTCGGTATCGGTGTTTTTCCACAGCGTCAGCAACGGCAACTGACGGGTATTAAAGCCGATAGAAACGCCGCGATCGCCCTGCCGGTTGCTGAGCATCGCCAGGGTTTTCCCCTCGGCATCGGCGTAAGGCACGATGTTAAACACCATCTCATCAAAGCCTTTGGTCGGCCCCTGATACTGCGACCAGTTTTTCAAACCGGCGCGGGCATAGTCATTAAACGGCGAGATCTCCTTGATCGGCGCGTTGAATCGCGCGCCTTCTTCCAGTAACGGCTTGCCGAAATTGCTGTGGTAGATGATCTGATAGTCCCGCGGGTAGTCCGCACGGTTGGTCAGGCTATCTTCAATGGTAAAGGCGGTGCTTCCCGGCACGTAGCGCAGCTCGGTCCAGGTTTCCAGGTTGCTTTTCTTAAAGGTGTTTTCCTTCAGCAAACCGCGGATGCGCACCGTATATGGCGCTTTTTCATCAATCTCCACCAGCACTTTGGAAGCCGGCGTATTGCCGGCGCGGCCGTGTAGCGTATAAAGCGTGCCGTCCTCAACGCCCGGGTGCCCCGTCCATGCAAAGCCGCAGCGCACCATCATTTCATTAAAGCCGTCCAGCCAGCCCAGACCGTTGCGGCTTTCCAGATTGATATAGGCCGGGTTAACCACCTCGTCAACCGGCGAATCCCACCCCAGCCGTACGCCGGCGCCGTTGACATGCAAAATATCCATGCCGCGTGTCGGACTGAGCGCGATGGTCAACCCACCGGGGCTGGTCAGGGTAATCACTTTCGACCCCTCCTGTTTGCCACCGTGCAACACCTGCTGACGCAGGCTGAAATCGGCGCCGCCCAGCTTCAGCTTGTGGCTGTCGGTCTGCCAGTTACCCTGTTCAATGCCTTTTTCACTGTCGGTCAACACGATGGTTTGCGCAGAGGCATAGCCTGAAATCAAAGAGATAGCGATTGAAACTGCGGTTAGCGTCTTCATTATTCTGCCCTTGTGGTTAGCTGAAAGGTTTTAGCTAAAGCAGTAACAAAGTAGATTTTCACCGGTGCTGAAAATGCGAAGCGAGTCACTCTTCCTATAATGGGCGGCAGGCAAGGCGTTCAGACGTTATCTGATGCAAGTTTTATTGTGAATGGAAATGACCTGTTGCAGATAAAACGTGCCAAATATCACCATAAAGCTGAACGGTGTCAGCGCTGCGCCGCAGCCTGACGTCTCGGACGCGCACGACGCACGGAGAGGATGTTCTCAAAAACAGCATATCGCCTTGATGCTGGTTTAAAAAACATAACCAGGATGATTAACCGTGGGAGAAGAACTTATCCGTTGATTATCAACGAGTCATTAAACATCGTGCCAAAGCAACACCCGATAAATAATGCCTCCACATACCACTTAAAATAAAAAATCACTATTTATCAATAACTAAAATCGAGTCAGTATTAACATTCATTTAACACCAACACGCCATTACATCGCCTCCGCCTATTTAATCCATAGCCTTTATCAGCCGATAAAATAACCCGACGCTGCTATAATTATTCCGTAATGAATTTGGGACAACAATTTAAGAGGATATCTTTATGAGTACCGCAAAACTGGTGAAAACGAAATCTTCTGACCTTCTGTATACCCGCAATGATATGGATGACAAAACCAAGCTGGCAACTATCAGCATCCTGAACCACCAGCTCACACAGTTTATTGACCTGTCGCTAATCACCAAACAGGCGCACTGGAACATGCGCGGCGCCAACTTTATCGCCGTACATGAAATGCTCGACGGCTTCCGCACCGCGATTACCGATCATCTGGATATCTTCGCCGAGCGCGTGGTCCAATTGGGCGGCATTGCGCTGGGCACCGTGCAGACCGTCAACGCGGCCACGCCGCTGAAAAGCTACCCGACCCATATCCACAGCGTACAGGAACACCTGAAAGCGCTGGCCGACCGTTACGGCATCGTGGCGAACGACATCCGCCAGGCAATCAGCGCCGTGGATGACGAAGACACCGCGGATATCTTTACCGCCGCTTCGCGCGATCTGGATAAATTCCTGTGGTTTATTGAAGCCAATATCGAATAACCCTGCTTATGCAGGCTGTCGCTGCGGCGTCAGCCTGTTGTCATCTGCGAACCACGCTTGAAATCGGCGAAAAAAACACCATATTCTGTTGAGAGGTCTTTTACGGCAGGAGGTGGCTTATGGCAAGCGGATGGGCGGCAGACGGCGCGCTTCAGGATCAAATCGACTCCACCGTCGACGACGCCGTACAGCGCGCCCGGCAGGCGCTGGGACACGGCGAAAGCGAACAATACTGTCAGGAGTGCGGGGAAGCAATCCCGCTGGCGCGCCGCCAGGCTTTACAAGGCGTACGCTACTGCCTGAACTGCCAGAACGCGCTGGATAAAAAACACGCTGCCGGCAGTTTGTACAACCGCCGCGGCAGTAAAGACAGCCAACTACGCTAATCTTCCCCCGCTCAGGGCCACCTGAGCGGTTTTTTTGCGCTGCGACATCCCCTGCGTTGCGCCAAAAAGTTAGATTTAGTTATCAGTATTGATGCGTAATTGTTAACTTTCGGTTGTTTTGCCACCACTTTTTAGTTAATCATAAGCCAACGCACCAACGGCGATCGCCCGCATCATTATTGGGCACCCGTTGAGAGCGTAATCATAATAACTCGCCGTAACGGCACAACATCACATCTTAACCCTTTGTTTTTATAGAAATCGCAGACGTGGCACGATTATTTCATGGCGATAATGCAATAAAAAAATGGGTCAATCACAACCTGTACAGGAAATTCCTCTCATGAAGTCAATATTTAAAACCTCGCTGGCCGCCCTGTCGCTGGCCTTTGCCGTAAGTTCTCACGCAGCAGACAAACTGGTGGTCGCCACCGACACCGCCTTCGTTCCTTTCGAATTCAAACAGGGTAACCAATACGTCGGTTTCGATATCGATCTGTGGGCCGCCATCGCCAAAGAGCTGAAGCTGGACTACAGCCTGAAGCCGATGGACTTCGGCGGCATCATCCCGGCGCTGCAGACCAAAAACGTTGATGTGGCGCTGGCCGGTATCACTATTACCGAAGAGCGCCAGAAAGCCATCGATTTCTCCGACGGTTACTACAAAAGCGGCCTGCTGGTGATGGTCAACGCCGATAATGACGAGGTGAAAAACGTCAACGACCTGAACGGCAAAGTGGTGGCGGTGAAAAGCGGCACCGGTTCGGTGGATTACGTGAAGGAACACGTCAAAACCAAGGATCTGCGCCAGTTCCCGAATATCGACAACGCCTATATGGAGCTGGGCACCAAGCGCGCCGACGCGGTGGTGCACGACACGCCGAACATTCTGTACTTTATCAAGACCGCCGGCGCCGGCAAATTCAAAACGGTGGGCGACTCGCTGGAAGCACAGCAATACGGCATCGCCTTCCCGAAAGGCAGCGATCTGCGCGAGAAGGTCAACGGCGCGCTGAAAACGCTGCGTGAAAACGGCACCTACAACGAAATCTATAAAAAATGGTTCGGTAGCGAACCCAAATAATCACGTCTGACCGCGTGTTCATCGCACACGGCGGCGTCGTCACCCGGCCCGCCGTGTGCTGTTGTCTCTGATCCCCCATTGGGGAACACCGGGAGTAAACACCATGCAGTTCGACTGGAGCGCCATCTGGCCCGCCCTACCCATTCTGTTAGAAGGCGCCAAGATGACCCTGTGGATTTCGGTCCTCGGTCTGATTGGCGGCCTGATTATCGGCCTCATCGCCGGTTTCGCCCGCACCTACGGCGGTTGGATCGCCAACCATATCGCCCTGGTCTTTATCGAAGTGATCCGCGGCACGCCGATCGTGGTGCAGGTGATGTTTATTTACTTCGCCCTGCCCATGGCGTTTACCGACCTGCGCATCGACCCGTTCACCGCCGCGGTGGTGACCATTATGATCAACTCCGGCGCCTATATTGCCGAAATCACCCGCGGCGCGGTGCTGTCAATTCATAACGGCTTCCGCGAAGCCGGGCTGGCGCTCGGCCTGTCGCGACGCGAAACCATCCGCCATGTGATCATGCCGCTGGCGCTGCGCCGCATGCTGCCGCCGCTGGGCAACCAGTGGATTATCAGCATTAAGGACACCTCGCTGTTTATCGTCATCGGCGTCGCCGAACTGACCCGTCAGGGGCAGGAAATCATCGCCGGCAACTTCCGCGCGCTGGAAATCTGGAGCGCCGTCGCCGTCATTTATCTGATCATCACGCTGGTGCTGAGCTTTGTGCTGCGTCGTCTGGAAAGAAGGATGAAAATCCTGTGATTGAATTTAAAAACGTCTCCAAGCACTTCGGGCAAACCCAGGTGCTGCACGATATCGACCTGAAGATCGATCAGGGGGAAGTGGTGGTGATTATCGGTCCGTCCGGCTCCGGCAAATCCACCCTGCTGCGCTGCATCAATAAACTGGAAGAGATCACCGCCGGCGATCTGATCGTCGACGGCTTAAAGGCCAACGATCCGCACGTCGACGAACGGCTGATCCGTCAGGAAGCCGGGATGGTGTTCCAGCAGTTCTACCTGTTCCCGCACCTGACGGCGCTGGAAAACGTCGCCTTCGGCCCGATCCGCGTACGCGGCCTGAGTAAAACCGACGCCGATAAACTGGCGCGTGAGCTGCTGGCAAAGGTCGGGCTGGCGGAGCGCGCGCATCACTATCCGTCCGAACTGTCCGGCGGCCAGCAGCAGCGTGTGGCCATCGCCCGCGCGCTGGCGGTGAAACCGAAAATGATGCTGTTCGACGAACCCACCTCGGCGCTCGATCCCGAACTGCGCCACGAGGTGCTGAAGGTGATGCAGGATCTGGCCGAGGAGGGCATGACCATGGTGATCGTCACCCACGAAGTCGGCTTTGCCGAGAAGGTGGCCTCGCGGCTGATCTTTATCGACAAAGGGCGCATCGCGCAGGACGGCGATCCGCATCAGTTGATCAATCACCCGCCAAGCCAGCGCCTGCAGGAGTTCCTGCAGCACGTTTCCTGACGCCGGTACGGGGCCGGCATACGGCCGGCCCCCTCATCACCGTGACATCTCCGCCATATTGGACGTCGCCAGCAGCGTGCGGCGCAGACTTTCCACCGCCGGCGAACGGCCCTCCGACCGCCAGATAAACTGGGTAACGGCCGTTCCGGCAGGCGTCACGCTCAGCCCCGCCGGCAGCGACAGCAGCTCAAGCACGCTTTGCGGCAGCACACAGCAGTAGCTGCCCGACGCGACGCAGGCCAGCATCGCATGGTAAGAACCGACTGCCTGCACCTCAGGCGGTCGATCGCCCGTGCCGCCGGCCAGCAGGCGCAGAGCAATTTCCCGGTAGGTGCAGCCGTCAACAAAGGCGGCCAGCTTCCGGGCGGTGCGCCCATTCCCGGCGTCGCAGCCTTCCGCCGCCTGCAGCAGCATCAGCCGCTCGACAAACATCGGCTGGCAGGCAAGTCCGTCAGGGCACATCACCTCCCCTTCTTCATCAGCCGGCAGCGCCACCAGCGCGCAGTCCAGTTCCCAC
Source organism: Serratia sp. JUb9 (assembly GCF_014298095.1). Taxonomy (NCBI): domain Bacteria; kingdom Pseudomonadati; phylum Pseudomonadota; class Gammaproteobacteria; order Enterobacterales; family Yersiniaceae; genus Serratia; species Serratia sp. JUb9. The sequence goes on from NZ_CP060416.1 coordinate 3,500,554, forward strand.
TCTTGCACCTTTTCCGTCAGCTGGCGCGTCGGCAGCGTGGTAAAGCTCAGCCGCACCGCCGGGCAGGCCTGGCTGAACGTCGCCAGCGGCTGCGTCAGCCGGCTGGCGGCGGTGCACTCCATCGCGCCAAACGCCAGCTGGCCGCTCGGGCTGTGGGGATGCAGAGACTGGCGCGCTTCCTCCGCCAGGCTGAGCATTCTTTTGGTATACGCCAGGAATTTCTTGCCCTGCGGCGACAGCCGCAGCGCCCGGTTCTCACGGATAAACAGCTGAACCTCCAGCTCTTCTTCCAGCTGCTGGATGCGCGTTGTGACGTTGGACTGAACCCGCCCCACCCGTCGGGCGGCACGGTTAATGCTCAGCTCTTCCGCCACCACTTTGAAGATTTCCAGTGAAGTATGGTTCATCTTTCATTCTCATTTTGAAAACGATATTGATTTTTAAGTCTCTACACGAGATTTTATCTACCTTACCGTGAACTCAAGCAGGTGTAACGATGAAAACCATTTTGTGTACCCGGCTTAATCTGCAGTACCCGTTGGTTCAGGCGCCGATGGCGGGCGTCTCCACCCCTGAGCTGGCGGCGGCAGTCAGCAACGCCGGCGCGTTAGGCTCCATCAGCGTCGGCGCCTCCACGCCGGAGCAGGCGGAAGTGATGATCGGCAAAACGCAGGCGCTGACGGCCGGGCCGATAAACGTCAATGTATTCTGCCACCCGCCGGTGCAGCGCGATGCGGCGCTGGAGCAGGCGTGGATCCAACGCTTCGCGCCGCTGTTCCGCCAGTACGGTGCCGAGCCGCCCGCTGAATTAAGCGAGATCTACCAAACGTTCCAGGATAACGCGCGCATGCTGGAAGTGCTGTTAACCCTGCGCCCGGCGGCGGTCAGCTTCCACTTCGGCATCCCGTCCACCGCGTTTATCGCCCGGTTAAAAGCGCACGGTATCGTCACCTTCGCCAGCGCCACCACGCCGGAAGAAGCCAGCCGGATTGCGGCCAGCCAGATTGACTTTATTGTGGCGCAGGGGATTGAGGCCGGCGGGCACCGCGGCCAGTTTAATCTGCAGGATGACGACCGCCGGCTAACCACCTTTACCCTGGTGCAGGCGATACGGCGGGTCACCGACGTGCCGGTGATTGCGGCCGGCGGCATTATGGACGGCGCGGGGATGGCCGCGATGCTGAAGCTGGGCGCGGCCGGCGTCCAGATGGGCACCGCGTTTATTCTGTGCCCGGAGTCCGCCGCCAATCAGGCTTACCGCCGCAGTTTGCAAAGCCCGCAGGCCGCCGATACGGTGATGGTCTCCGCCATCTCCGGCCGGCCGGCCAGATGCATCAATAACGCATTCTGCCGGTTTACCCGCGACGTCGCGCAGGACAGCATTCCGCCCTACCCGCTGACCTATGCGCTGGGCAAAGCGCTTGCCGCCGCTGCCGCCGCCCGGGGCGAGCCGGGGTTCGGCGCCCAGTGGGCCGGCCAGGGCGCAACGCTGGCGCGGGAAATGCCCGCGGCGCAGCTGGTGCAAACGCTGGTCGCCGAGTGGCAGGCCGGCTGAGCATCACCCAAGCCGGCGAAAAGGAAAGAACAGTCAGGACACTATTTGCGCCGGCGAGGATGCCGGCGCGTAAACGGGACAGGATCAGCGCCAGCGTTCGGCGGCCCAGGCGGCCTGCTGCTCCGCCGTGTGGAACGTCCAGGCGACAAAGCGGCTGATTTTTTGCCCCTGCGCCATCTCAACGGTGCGCACTTCCACCGCCCCCGCCTGCCGCAGCGCCTGATAGACCGCCGGCAGCGTGCTGCTTTTGGAAATCAGCGAGGTGAACCACAGGCAGTTTTGCGCTTTACCGACGCTCTCCGCCACCATCGCACACACGAAGGCTTCTTCGCCCCCCGCGCACCACAGCTCATTGTTCTTGCCGCCGAAATTCTGCACCGGCTTCGCCGCCACCTCGCCTTTGCCCAGCTTATGCAGCTTGCGTCGGGTACTGGCGCGCGCTTCCTCGGCGGAAGCGTGGAACGGCGGGTTGCACAGCGTAGCATCGAAGCGCTCGGCAGCGCCGATGATGCCGTCAAAAATCCGCTCCGGCTGTTTTTGCTGCCGCAGACGCACGCTGTTTTTCAACTGCGGGTTCATCGCGACAATCATTTTGGCCGACTGCAGCGCCCCGCTCTCGACCTCGGAGCCGGTAAAACGCCAGCCGTATTCGCGCACGCCGACGATGGGGTAAATGCAGTTGGCGCCCACGCCGACATCGAGGATCGCCACGCCCTTACCGCGCGGGATCGCGCCGCCGTTACCGGCCGCCAGTAAATCCGCCAGATGATGCAGGTAGTCGGCGCGGCCGGGGATCGGCGGGCACAAATAGCCGGCCGGAATATCCCAGTGCTCGATGCCGTAAAAATGCTGTAGCAGGGCGCGGTTCAGCATTTTCACCGCCGCCGGGTCGGCAAAGTCTACCGACTCATCGCCCCACTGATTCGGCGTGACAAACGGCGCCAAGGCCGGACAACTGGCGATAAGCTGCGGAAAATCATAACGGGAACGGTGGCGGTTGCGGGGATGCAGGCCGTTTTTCTGCTGCGGGAAGGTTTTCTTTTTTTGCACCTGACGTACTCTTACTGGCGGGAACTGCGGCATAAGATAGCATATTCGCCGGGTAAACTTGCAGCCTGCGGGAAACACGCCAGAATAAAGGGGTTTTTATCCGTCAGGATGCCGCCATTCAGCCCGGGAGGGCACAGACAGTATGAGCAGTGAATCACGTTATTACTATGAACCCGCCGCCGGCCACGGTCTGCCGCACGATCCGCTGAACGCCATTGTCGGGCCGCGCCCGATCGGCTGGATCTCTTCCGTCAGCGCCGACGGACAGCGTAATCTGGCGCCCTACAGCTTCTTTAACTGCTTCAACTACCGGCCGCCGATCATCGGCTTCGCCAGCTCCGGTTGGAAAGACAGCGTGGCCAATATCGTGGAAACCGGCGAATTCGTCTGGAATCTGGCGACCCGCCCGCTGGCCGAGGCGATGAACAACAGCTCGGCGTCGCTGCCGCGCCATGAGGATGAATTCGCCTTCGCCGGCCTGACGCCGCTGGCCGGCCGCAAGGTCAAGGTCGACCGGGTGGCGGAAAGTCCGGTGCACTTTGAGTGCCGGCTGAGCCAGTGCATCCAGCTGCAGAGCGCAGCCGGCGACAAGGTCGATACCTGGCTGGTGCTGGGGGAAGTGGTGGCAGTGCATATCGAGCGCGCGCTGCTGGATGAGCACGGCGTCTACCAGACCGCCGCCGCACAGCCGATCCTGCGCGCCGGCGGCCCGACGGCGTACTACGCCATCGAGGAAAGCCACCGTTTCGATCTGGTGCGCCCGGACGCGCTGAAGTAACGCGCCCGCACGCCGCTTACGAGCGTTCCTCTATCGCTGCGGCAAAGTCGCGGCACATCTGCGCGTCGCCGTCGGCGTTATCCGCCAGCACGCGATCGCCATCCACCACGCGGATATGCGCCTGCAGATTGAAATCCGCCGCCGGCTGCGGACGCGCCGCCGCCGCGGCCATCGTCTGCTGCGCCGCCTGCCAGGCCTGCTCCACCGTCTGGTTGCAGGCTGTCGCCAGGTAGTCCGGGTTAAAGCCTTCGCCGGTCAGGCTGCGCAGGGTGTCGTCGTGGCTGACGCTGTTGCCCGGCAGCCAGTAGTGATGCGCCAGATCGGGGCCGATGGCCGGGTTATCGGTCAGGTAGCCGTCACGCTGCAGGAAGAAGTGGCGCGTCTGCTCTACCGCCATCAGCGCCAGCAGGTAACCCTGATACGAACAGGCCGACTCCAGCGACAACAGATGCGGAATTGCCAGCGTCGGGCGCGGACTGCCGCTGACGCCGAGGATCCGCTGCTCAACGTCACGCGCCAGCTGTGCTATCGCCTGCGGCGTACGCTGCGCATCATCCCACTGATACAGCGCCCACTCAAAGTAAGGCACCAGCAGAATATGGCGTTCGTTAAAGGCGCGCATCGGCTGGCGCGCGTCGATGCCGGCCTTGATCAGCGCATCCGGCACCGCCTCGCCGGCGGCGTTTTTCGCATAGCGCTTCAGCCAGTCGGCGTCGTCCAGCAGGCTGTCGCAGAACATCGACTGGGTTTCCGCATAGGCCATCGACGTGGGCGGAAACTCCTGCGAGAAGCACGGCGCGTTCTGCGCGATATTGGCAAAATGCGCCGCATGACCGCCCTCGTGGAACAGGGTATTCAGGCCGTAGGCGCCGCTGCCCACCTGCCCCGGCTGAGCCAGGCTGGTGAAGTTAATCTGCGCCGGCAGCCACTGCCCCTGCTGCACGAACGGCGGCACCGGGCCGTGCATAAAGCCGTTTTCGTATTTGCCCGGCCGCACCAGCAGATCCAGATTCAGCGCTGCGCCGCGGAAACTGATATGCAGCCGCTTGAAGCTGTTCACCCAGCGCTCCAGCGACTGCGAGAACGGGAAGTAGGGATCGAGCTGCCGCGTAACGTCGCCGGCGCTGGCAAAACGGATGTTCCACGGCTGCAGCGCCTGTTCGCCCTGTTGCTGCGCCAGCTGCCGCAGGCTGTGCGCGTTAGCCTCGCGGGTCTGCTGCTCAAAGCGGTCGAGAATGGCGAACAGCTGTTCCGGCGTCATGCGCTCGGTTTTATTCACCTTGTAATCGAAGTAGTTGCGGTAGCCCATCTGGCGCGCAAAGCGGTTGCGCAGGCCGATCAGTTCCGGCAGGCCGTTGTGCAGCAGCCACTGTTCCAGATCGCGCAGCGCGTCCTGTGAACTGCGTCGGTACGCCTCATTTTCGTTGGTCGCCTGATTGGTCAGCAGCTCGCCCAGCGACGCCGCCACCCGCTCGCCCTGCGCGTTCAGGTGCGTGACCGGATAGGCTTTGCGACGATCGAACAGATCGGCCTCGGCGGCGATGATCTGATCCAATAAATTCTGCGCCTCGGGATCTTCCACCGCGTTGCAGTCAAAGAAACGCAGCCAGCCGTTCAGGCCGTGCTGCAGCGCGCGCAGCGCCTCGCTTGGCGTTTCCTCTTCCAACTGCGCCAGCAGCTGACGGATTTCCGCCAGGCGGCGCGGCTCGCCGATAAAGCGCTTATAGGCGCTTTCCGCCGCGGTAAAGCGCGCCGACACGTCATCGGCGCCGGTGCCCATATACTGCTGCCAGAACAACTCCTCCTTGGTCTGGTGCACCTGAAGATAGTCCTGATTTAACTGATTAAAGTAATCGAGAGCCTGTTGCATAACCGTCCTTTCCTGTGGCGAAGCGGGACACGCCCGCCCCTGAGGTGAAAAGCAAAATGGCGTTACGCCAGCCGCGCCAGCCCCTGTTCCATCGTCGTCGCCTGCCCGGTCGCCACCAGACAGCAGGCGACCTGCAGCGCCAGCGCCTGCGGGATCGCCACCTCGCCGGCCAGGCAGCGCTCAATCCAGCGCGCGGTGGTCTCGGCGTCTTTCGCCGCCGGTAAGGCCGGCGTTTCATTCAGCGCCGGACGCTCCAGCAGCACGCGCTGTTCACCGTCGGCGATAAAATGAATCTGCGGGCAGCGCTGCGGGTTGGCGTAGGCCTCGCCTTCGGTGCCGTGCATCAGCAGGCCGCGCGCGCCGATCTGACGGAAAAACGAGCCAACGCGATCCACGTATTCCGGGTGAGAGACGCTGGCAAGGCGCAGCACGTCATGCTCGCCGAACGGCGTCGCCAGCTTGGCCAGCGTATGGGCGCTGTTGCGCACCCCCATGCGCCAGCGTAAACCGAGCTGACGCTCCAACGCCGGCGACAGCGCGGTCACCGGCATAAATACCGCCTCGCCGCCATCAAGCTGCTGCTGCGCCGTTGCAGCGTCCGCGGCGGCCTTGATCCCCAGCGCCTGAAAGATTTCCCCGCTGGTAACGCGCGTGGCATCGTCCACCACGCCGTGCACCACCACCGGCAGCCCGACCCGCGCCAACAACAGCGCCAGCAGCGGCGTCAGGTTGGCCTGCTTGCGCGCGCCGTTGTAGCTCGGCAGCACCACCGGCATCGGCCGCCCCGCCGGCGGCTGCAGCTGCGTCACCTGCTGCTGCATCGCCTGGTAAAAGCCAAGCATCTCCTCTTCCGCCTCGCCCTTGATGCGCAAAGCGATCAGCACGCCGCCCAGCTCCAGTTCCGGCACCTCGCCGGCCAGCATCGCCTGGTACAGCTGGCGCGCCGTTTCCCGATCCAGACTGCGCGCGTGCAGTTTGCCGCGCCCTATTTCTTTGATAATTTTGCTGTAATCCATAAGGCTTTCCTTCAATGCGATAATAATTAGCATACGCTATCTGCCGTCGCGCTCAACCTCATCCCAACACTCCGGCAGTGGCCGGCGCGTTGTTTACGCACTGACTCAGGCCTGGTATAGAATTACACATCGATAAATGCGTTATTAACCACTCCTGAGTCAACATTATGTCTACCGGATTTACAGCAGAATCCCTGCGGGGCATTACACATTTTGTCATTACGGCAAAATCGAGCAGTTTTACTGAAGCCGCAGAGCAGCTGGGCATTACAAAGTCCGCGGTCGGTAAAAGCGTGGCCAGGCTTGAGGCGCGGCTGGGAACGCGACTGTTTCACCGCTCCACGCGTAAACTGAGTTTGACCAGTGACGGGGAAGCCTATCTCACAAGCTGCCTTTCGGCGCTGGAAATCCTGGACTCTGCGGAAAACACGCTCAGCAAGCGTCAGGACAACCCCGCAGGTACCGTCCGGATAGATATGCCGGCGTCATTTGGCCGGAACCTGATGATGCCGGTACTGCTTGAGCTGATTAGCCGTTATCCGGCTCTGCGACTCGCCCTGACTTTTAACGATCGTCTGATCGACCCGGTGGAGGAAGGCGTTGACCTCGTGCTGCGCCTGGGAGAACTTCAGAGTACCGATGCGTTGATCGCCCGGCGCCTGGGCCGGCAGCGCCTCATACTGTGCGCCTCTTCCGCTTATCTTGAGCAGTACGGTGTGCCCGGGGACACGGAGGCGCTAAAAGCGCACAGCTGTATTATGGGCTACCGGCGGGGAGCCCCCCTTGCCTGGCGGCTGCGCCCGGCGGGAGAACGAGAAGTGAAATTTATCTCTGCTGCGGCGCACCAGATCAGTGACGGAGACGCCATGCTCCAGGCCTGCCTGGCGGGAGCGGGTATTGCGCAGTTTCCGGAGTCGATGGTGAAGAGTCATCTCGACGCGGGCCATCTCGTGACGGTAATGGCGGATCATATGCCCGACCCGGTTGAGCTTAACGTCATCTGGCCCCGAACCCGGCATCTTATTCCCAAGGTGCGGATCATCGTTGATGAACTGCTTACAAAATCTTCTGAGGGGTATTTTGGCGACCTGAAGTAGAATTTTTGTCAACGCTCAGGCGATTTCAGAGCTGTTTATCAACTTTCGGCAAACTTATATTCTGACTGCCCTGCTGCCACTGCGGCGCCCACCCGGTTTTTGCCGGAGGCCGGCCCAATGACGACGGGCAGCTTAACGTAAATATTTTACTGACAGGATATGTGTTATGCCATTTGCTCTCTGGGCTCTGGCGATAGGTGCATTCGGTATTGGTACCACTGAATTCATTATTGCCGGCCTTCTCCCCGTGATCGCCACCGATTTTAACGTCAGCATTCCCGTTGCCGGCAACCTGGCTACGTCCTACGCGCTGGGGGTGTTTGTCGGGGCGCCGGCCCTGATTATTCTGGGCTCCAAAGTACCGCGTAAAGCCATGCTGGTCTTCCTGATGGCGTTATTTGTCGCCGGTAACCTTGTTACGGCATTTGCGCCCACGCTGGGCATCGCCATTTTGGGCAGAGTGATTACCTCTATGACCCACGGTGCATTCTTTGGTATCGGCTCGATCATTGCGGCAGATATGGTTACGCCCTCGAAGCGCGTGCGGGCAATCGCATTCATGTTTATGGGCCTGACCGTAGCCAACCTGATCGGCGTGCCCGCCGGCACCTGGATTGGGCAGCACCTTTCCTGGCGTGACGCCTTTATGGCGATTGCGGTCATTGGCATCGTTACCGTTATCAGCATTGGTATGCTGATCCCGCACCAGCCCCGTCCGCAGAACCATAACTTCGCCCATGAGTTTAATGCCTTCAGAAACGTCAATGTGCTGCTTGCCATGGGCATTACCGTCTTCGGGCCGGGCGCGTTCTTTACCTCCATAACCTATATCGCCCCCATGATGACGGAACAGGCCGGCTACAGCGAAAGCAGCCTTGCCTGGCTGATGCTGCTGTTCGGACTGGGGCTGTTTGTCGGCAACCAACTGGGGGGCAGATATGCAGACCGTGCTCTGATGCCGATGCTGTATATCACGCTGGCGGCCCAGGCCATAGTGCTACTGATTTTTAACTTTACCACCCACAGCCAGGCCATGTCGGCCGTCTGTATTTTCCTGATGGCCGCGTTCGGCTTTGCAACCGTTTCTCCGATCCAGAAGCTGGTGATGGATAAAGCGCGGGCAGCGGGTGCGCCCACGCTGGCCGCCGCCGTTAACATTGGCCTTTTCAACCTTGGTAACGCCATTGGCGCCTGGCTGGGCGGCGCCGTTATTGGCGCGGGTTTCGGCCTGCAGTCGCCTAACTGGGCGGGCGCTGGACTTTCCGTCGTTGCGCTGATCTTGGCCGTATTATCCGGCCTGACGGACAAAACCGGGCAAACGGCAGAGCTGCATTAATCGAGTCACACCGCTGGCCAGTAAAAGCGTCTTAATAACTTACTGGCCAGAACGGGTATGCGCAATTGCGCTGAACGTTACCCATTAGATGCTGACAGAACCGCTTTAAAACCGGCCTTACGTAAAATTAACGCATACCGTTGTATCTCACCCAAAATAATCACTTGGAAAAATTATTTAAATAAACTGAATATTAGGGGGTGCCTTAAAACTAAATGGCACGCTCATCGCTGAAACATAGCGCTAGAAAGAGCACCACGTCATACTTATTACACACCAGTTCCCCACGTGACAACGGGGGGTAATTATAGATTTACACCGACACATTCATTTTTGTGATCTCAGTTGCAGCCCTCTGTAATTCATTATTTTATATTACATTTTTATGACAAACATCCTGGATATAAAAATGAAAAAAACAGCATCTGTTCTGGCAACGTTAATGTTGCTATCGGGTTCGGCCATGGCAAAATTGCAGGATTATGGCAAAGGCAATGTGGATATCTATTTCGTCCGTCACGGCCAAACAATATTTAACCTGTATGACCGCGTTCAGGGATGGTCAGATACACCGTTGACGCAAGCAGGCGAAAAAGTGGCCCGTCAATTCGGCGCCGGCAGCAAAGACATCGGTTTCAAAAAATACTATTCCGGCGATCTTGGAAGGCAGCGGGAAACATTATCGTTGATCATGCAAAGCCAAAATAGCCAGGCGGCTCCTAAAGAACTTAAAGCATTACGCGAAGTATTTTTTGGCGGCTTCGAAGGCTTACCCAATAATGAAATGAATACGGCGGCAGGTAAAGCGCTGGGCTTAAAAAGCGATAGTGCAATGACTGAACTGCGTCAGCAAGGGAAAATGTCCCTGACAGAACTGGCGGATGCTATCAGTAAGGCTGATGAGAAGCATGATGCTGAAACCGCAGGCCAGGTCAGAGACCGTATGCAATCGGCTCTGGGCATGATGGTCAAAGATGCGCTTCAGCACCATGATAAAAATGTATTGGCGGTATCCTCCGGGATGTCTATCGGTATTATGATTTCAGATATGACGAACGATCCGCTGAAAAATAAAGGGATGGGGAATGCGGCCGCCGTCAAAATAGAATACCGCGATGGGAAGTATCAGGTTAAAGATATCGGGGATATGCGTTATGTCGAGGCAGGGAAAAAAATTATCGACGCCGCCGACGCCAAGCGTTCCCATTAAATACACACCGAGCCGGATTGCTCATAGCGCGTGGGCCCGGCATGCTGCCTCGGCCATCCGCCGGCGATCTTGTCTGTCACACGCCATTCGTTGCCTGAAGGCACAGCACCTTCAGGCAACGAATGGAGCGGCGGTCATAGCGAACGGACATCGTTGTTGCAACGCTACTTCAGCTTTCCCACCCACTCAGCACAAAAATCCAGATAAGCCCGCACAAGTGCTGAAGGATGTTTATGGCGGGCATAGATAAGGTGTAACGGCAGGGTTTGTTTAACCGTCCCGGGTAAAAGCTGCACCAGCTCCCCGCTTTCCAGCCAGGGCCTGGCTGAAAAATCCAACAGTTGTGAGACGCCCATGCCACTCAAGGCATAATGAATCAATGCCTGTGCATTATTGGTGGAAAAGAATGGCTCGTATTTAACCTTTTCTGAGCCAGAGTCCCATTCAAAAAAACCATGGTTCAGACTTTCCCAGCCGGCAACGGGCAGCCGGGCCATTTCAGCCAGCGTCTTTGGCGTGCCGTAACGCGCTAATAGTTTGGGACTTGCCACAAACAAAGACTCCACCGTCATGACAGGTTTGGCAATCACATCATCGATATTTAAGTTACCCATCCTGAGCGCCACATCGACGCCATCCTCAAACAAATCGACGACTCTTTCGCTTGAATGACAAAATACTTTTATATCAGGATAACGCTGCTGAAATTCGAGCAGTAAATCCCACCAGAGTGAGAAGTTAGGGGGGACAGACAGACGTAATTTGCCCTGTAATTTGTGGGCTGAGGTTACCGATTTTTGTGCATCCTCCAGCAGCTCGACGCCCAGACGCGCCTGTTCAAAGAACTGTTGTCCTTTATAGGTTGGCTTAACCCCATGCCTCGACCGTTCCAGGAGCTGTACGTTTAACGCCTGCTCAAGCTCATTGATTTTTCGGCTCAAGGTTGAGATCGGCACACCCATTCTGTCACTGGCCGCAGAAAAACTGCCTGCATTCACCACCGCGATGAACAATTTCGTTGCGTTAAAGTCCACTTTCCTTTCCATATTTGGAAATCATGTATTCATTTTTGGTGATTCCATTCCATTTTGCAAAGGGTAATATTTCACCTGTCTGATTTTTACTAAGGTTGAACAATGAATAACCGCATCACTGAACGCTTGCATATCCGCTATCCGCTCATACAGGCCCCCTTGTATTTTCTGACCAATGCTGAACTCGTCGCTGCCGTTTCAAACGCCGGAGGGCTGGGCACGCTGGGGCCACACGCCGGGCAAGACAGCCTGCCCGGCTCGCGTTATGTTGCACTGGATCGCATGCGGGAGGAGATCAGAAAAGTAAAAGAACTGACGGAAAACCCTTTTGCCGCAACGTTAATTAACGGACCTGATATGAGCTTCTGGCGAGCAACCGCAGAAATGCTCGTTGAAGAAGGCGTGGAAGTAGTACTGATCAATGAAGTGCTGGACGCTGAAATATATGATTTTTTTAAAAGTCACCGCATAAAAATGCTTTACCGTGCCCTGACGCCCACTATCGCCAATTCGCAAGAGGCAGAGAAATTAGGGGCCGACATCATCATTGCAACCGGTTTTGACGAAGGGGGTACCGTGCCATCCCGCGTGACGGGGACGTTCAGTATCGTGCCAATGATCGCGGATAGCGTAAAAATCCCGGTCGTTGCCGCCGGCGGTATAGCTGATGTGCGGGGTGTGCGTGCCGCCATGGCATTGGGAGCGGAAGGGGTATTTGCCGGCAGCCTGTTTTTGACGGCCCTGGAAAACCCCGCAGATGAGAAAGTCAAACGCCTGATTGTAGAGTCGAGTGCTGAAGATCTGCTGCTTTTCCGTACGCTGCCGGCGTATTACCGCACCCTGCCCACCACTCTGAGCCCGAAGCTGGCAGAATTAGAAGCGCAGGGCACCGACCGTGAAACCATGTTTAAGGTAATGAACGGATACCACTCTTTGTGGCAGGCCATGCGGCTCGGCAATTTTGATCAAGGGGTCGTCTCCACAGGCACGGGTATTTCCGTCATCAAATCGGTTCGTCCGGCCGCAGAAATCGTTTCCGCTCTTATGCAAGACTTTTAAGGCAGCGTCCACTTTGCGAAAAGCGGGCCTTTACGCTCCCTCACATCGCCAGCATTGAGCCGTCTCACCACTATTCAGGCGCCTGGCTAAACGGCTCGACTCACACTCAGAATACCGGCACGCCCAGCCCTCGCTTCACTTCCTGTAAGGTGCGCTGCGTGACTTCATACGCCCGTTCGCTGCCCTGTTTCAACAGTGCCATCAGCATGCCTTTGTCCTGAATATAAGTCGCACGCCGCTCGCGCATAGGGGCAATCAGCTCCTGCAAACACGTCTCCAGCTCATTTTTGCATGCCCGATCACCCAGTCCGCCCCGTTGATAATGCGCTTTCATCTCTGCGACTTTCGCTTTATCCGTGTGAAACGCATCCAGATAGGTGAATACCATGTTGCCGGTTATCTGCCCCGGATCGGTCACCTTTAGGTGTTTTTCGTCGGTGTACATTGCGCTAACCGCGCGATGGATGGTCTCCTCGCTGGCGGAAAGAAGCAAAGTATTGCCCAGCGATTTGGACATTTTGGCGTTGCCGTCGATCCCCGGCAGGCGGCCGGTGTCGCTCAACATGGCCTTGCAGTGGCGTAATACCGGTTCGGGAAACAGGCTGTTCATCTTATGCACGATTTCGTTGGTCTGTTCGATCATCGGTAATTGATCATCGCCGACGGGGACCCTGCTGGCCTTGAAGGCGGTAATATCCGCCGCCTGGCTGATGGGATAGACCAGAAAGCCGACCGGTAATGAACGGGCAAAACCTTTCTGTGCAATCTCATTTTTTACCGTTGGATTACGCTCCACGCGCGCCACGGTAACGATGTTCATATAAAGCGCGGTCAGTTCGGCAAGGGCGGGTAGCGCAGATTGCAGACAAATGGTCGTGAGCGAGGGATCGATACCCGCAGCGAGATAATCGGCCAGCACTTCGGGAATATTGTCCCGAATTTTTTGCGGATTGCTGCCATTATCTGTCAGCCCCTGGAGGTCGGCGATCAACACATACTGTTGATAATCATGTTGCAGGGCCACACGCTGGCGCAGCGAGCCGACAAAGTGGCCCAGATGCAGCGGGCCGGTTGGGCGATCGCCGGTAAGAATAATGGTTTGGTCATTCATATAAGACTCCTTAAGCCTCAGGCCGAAAAGGGGTCTTATCAAAGCAAATAACCGCCCTTTCGGCGGTTATTTGAAAATGGGGAATACACATTCAGGCCGCCTTTAAGAAGGCAGCCACCACAGGTTATGACTGAAAACGCTGATAACGTGTTTTGTATTCATCATCCGAACTTATCATGACTGGATATAGGCGTAAAGTGACCGGAGATGCTCTATCTTTTAAAGCCGCCGTTCGTGGTGCCCAGACACGCCGCTTCCGCGACCAAACGACTCACGCCCGGTGCCCCACAGACTTTCCGCATTCACCGCCCTGCATTAACCTCTTGCGCCAGCATCTGCAGTTTCTCTTTCAGCCAGTTCGTCGCGCCGCGCTTACCACTCCGTTTATGGGAATAAATCTTCACTTCAAACGGGCGTATCGCAAACGGTAATGCAAAAATCCTGATATCCGTTGCCGGCATCAGCGTCTCTGCGGCAAACCGGGGAATCGCCATCAGCAGATCGCTTTGCGCAACGATAAACGGCGCGCTGAGCATCGATGGCGTTTTGATCGCTATCTGCCGCGTATAGCCCATCTGCTCAAGCTGTAAATCCAGCACGCCCCGCTTCTCATTCCAGGGCGTCACCACCAGATGCCGGGCGGCGAGATAATCCTCCAGCGTCAGCCGTGTCCGGCGGGTGTTGCTGATGACAACATACTCATCTTCAAACCAGCCGATCTCTTCCAGTTCCGGATGGCGGATATCATCCGGCGTGCTGAACCCAAGCGCCAGATCCACTTCGCCCGCCAGCAATTCCGTCAGCGCCGGGCTGTGCGGCAAATAGAGTAGCTCAAAGCGCAGGCCGGGCGCTTCGTGCTGCAGTTGCTGCATCAGGACGGGGAAAATACACAACGCGGTAAAATCCGTAATCGCAATTTGTAAACACTCCGTACTGGCGGCGGCGGCAAACTCCGGCGGCGGCGTCAGCTCCTGATTGAGGAATTTCAGTGCCGAAGCGATAGAAGGCGCGAGCTGCGTGGCATATACGCTGGGGCACATACGGTGGCCTTCGCGGTAAAATAACGGATCGTTGAGGGCGATACGCAGCCGCGACAGCGCATGGCTCAGCGCCGATGTGCTCATCGCCAGTTCATCCGCCGCCAGACGCACGGAATGGTGACGATAAACCGCGTCAAAAACCGGCAGAAGGTTTAAATCAAGACGCCTCAGCGCCGGATGCATAATATTCATCATTGGGTGATTTCATTGCACTTAATTCTTCTGACAATACCCCTTATGCTTAGCGCCATCAATGTCCCCCGCAGAGAGAACAGGAAACCCATGAGTATCACGATTCGTCAGGCCCGCCCGGAAGATGCTGCCGCCATTTACGCCATGATCTATGAGCTGGCGGTGTATGAAAAAGCCCCGGAAGAAGTGGTCACCACGCCGGATGAAATCCGGGAAACCCTTTTTGGCGTAGGCAGTAACACCGAAGCATTGATCGGTGAGATGGAAGGTAAAATCGTCGGGTATGCCGTTTTCTTCACCAGCTATTCCACCTGGCTCGGACGTAACGGTATTTATATGGAAGACTTATATATTTCCCCTGACTATCGCGGCCAAGGTGCGGGCAGCGCGCTGCTGAAGCATATCGCGCAATGCGCGGTGAAACGGCAGTGCGGCCGCCTTGAATGGAGCGTGCTGGACTGGAACCAGCCCGCCATTGATTTTTACCAGAGCATCGGCGCGCTGCCGCAGTCCGAATGGGTACGCTATCGCCTTGATGGTGAAGCGCTGCTGAAATTTGCCGAATCGTAAGAACGGTGCGGCAATAAAGTCCCGCAGCGGGAAGCGTGTTCGGACTTTGCTATTTTTATAAGCCGTTGAGAGCGGGCGCACCGCCCGCCTTTTGGAGAAAGTTTGTGCTGCTTTTCAGGCTCCGGTATCCGTACGGACAACCCCCATTAACAGCCCTGGCCCGGAACGGGAGTGGCCCTGAAGGCATTCACCGCCCTGTCCAGCACGACCTGAGCATCACCGCCTGAATCCAGGACAGTATTTTGCCGGGACTCTTTTTCGATCCGCACGGTGATGACATCAAGCGCTGCCAGTCCGTCAGTCGCCAGCAACGCGCTTACCTGCGTGGAGAAACAAGCACTTGCGGCCGCATCATGGGCTTGTGACGTTTCGGTGGTGGCAACGATATGATTATCTGAAATATGATTCCCCTGCCCGGACACCACGCGGATTATCACCGGGGTAGCGCCTGACGGGGTAATATACTGGGTATCTATAGTCTCCGATATATGATTGGCAATAATCGAATTATTGTCGCCACTGATATAAAGGAGTCCGTATAAATCATCCAAGCCGTTGTTGTAAGCCTGCATCGGAGCCCAGGGTTCGCGCTCACGGAAGAAATGGTTGGCCGACACCAGGTTTTCTGCGCAGTTGTCTTCAAAGACCAGCATGCCCGGATAAAATGAATGGAGCCGATTATTGCTGACAGAGGAACGCACTACGCCGGAAAAATGAATGCTGCTTTTTCCACGCGGGAAAATATTATTGGCAGTGATAAGCAAACCGCCAAAATTTTGTGCGTAAATGGAATATCCCCTGTAACCGGCACCGATGAGATTGTCGGTTATTTTCGATGCCTGCCCCGAGCCGCGCAGCTCAATGCAGTGGCCACATTCAGCAATGAAGTTATTATGTATCGCCAGCGCGTCAGCGTTATAAATAGTGACACCATGCTCTAAATACACCAGCCCCATGCCGCTGATACGGAATGAATCCTGCGCACTGGCAATATAAATACCTGTTTTACCATTGAGATAGGTATTTTCAGGGTCGTCATTCCCTGAGCCATCGTCCACAAAATGCAACCCATCAATACAGAAATCAGCAAACTCAACAGAACTTATCCGCGGGTCTCCGCTGCGTTCGATATAGAAGGCAGCCCCGGCAGACGCCTCCCCGCCTGCTGCCGGTTGCATCTCAACGAGTATGCGACTGCCTCCCGGCCACACTTCGTGCCAGTTTTTCCATTCACTCTCCGGCGTATTAAAACGGATACTGGAAGAGGTGAAACCATGCCCGGAACCCATAATTTTCAGATAGCTGATATCTATCACCACTTGGGTAAGAAGAGGATAATCACCCGGTGGAATATAGATGACTGCACCGGGCTTTCCGCCGTTATTAATGTCGGCATCCGTTTGCCTGGCTTTAATGTCTGCGATAATGCTATTAATGACCTCACCAATATCCTGATACGGATTCCCTTCCTTCCACTCGGTGACATCGTAATAGTTGCTACTCGACATGTGTTAAATCCTCCTGTGACGGTAATACGAAAAACATGCAGTGCGCGATGCGATCTCTTCGCGTAAGGCCAGTGATATTGAGGTAAGGTTCCCCGATGCGCCGCATGGCAGGCACTCTCATCCCGCCATGCGCCCCAGACAATACGCATAATGATCCAGGGCCATGTTTATTTTGAATAACCCGCTTACTTTCAGATCTTGTTTCTTTTAGCCATACGTCAATACGCGGCGTTGCCTGACCTTAATGGACGGGAACATCTTTAAGCGCCTGCGGTTGAAGCGCACCCTTTTCCAGTTCGCGTTTGGCGAGATCGACTTTTATCTTTTCGATAAAAATGTTGTTCAACTTGAAGTAGCGCACCATAAATGCGCTGATAAAATAACTCACCATCGGCAGTAGCGAGAACATGATAATAATTCCCTGGATAGTTTGTGCATTTTGCTCCGGCTTATTGGCGATATAACCGGTATATGACAATATCCAGGCAACGATCGCCCCGGCTACCGCCAATCCCATTTTCAGCATAAACAGATTACCGGCAAAAGAGATACCGGTCAGGCGCTTGCCGAACTTCCAATCGCCGTAGTCGTCAACGTCTGACATCATCGCCCACAGAATAGGGCCGGACTGGATTAAATGCAGGATATTAATGATCACAAAGAGCGTGAGCAGTGGCACCAGGGATTTCGGGTCGACAAACCACAGCGCGAAGGAAAGAATACCGAGAATAATATTAATATTTCGGAACAGCTTAACCTTATCAAAACGGTCGGTCAGCGGTTTGGCGATGACACTGCCCAGCATATTGCAGGCGACGCCGAGCGCCATAAAAAAGGTAATAAAGCCGACGGAAGCCTGCATCACGTAGGTCGCATAATAAATGGTGACAGCGCCACGAATGAACGCCGGAAAAACATTCAGAAAGGTAATTGAAATCATCAACAGCCATTGGTCGTTTTTAGCGATATCTTTCAGGTCTTTCATTAACGAGTCGTTGGACTTAATCGAAACAACGCGCTCTTTAATACTGGAAAAACAGAACAGGAACATCAGCGTCGCGGCACCACCCATGATCATCATCGTCAGCTGAAAGCCGGATGCGCGATTGCCGTTACCCAGCCAGTCGGTTAACGGCAAAATGGAGGAAGAGACAATAAGCGTCGCCAGGCCATTCAGAAAGAAACGCCATGACAAACAGCCCAGCCGCTCCTGTTGGTTCAGTGTAATCACGCCCGCTACCGAGCAATAGGGAATATTGATAGCGGTATAAATCAACGACATAATCAGATAAGTGAGCCAGGCATAGATGATTTTTCCGTTCATGCTCAGGTCGGGCGTGGTGAACATCAGTATGGCGCCCAGGCCAAATGGCACCGCCATCCACAACAGCCAGGGACGGAATTTACCCCATCGACTTTGTGTACGATCGCAAATCGCCCCCATGATCGGATCGCTGAAGGCGTCAAAAATACGGATCACCAGAAATAATGTTCCTACGACGCCGGGAGCCAGCCCATAGACATCGGTATAAAACCATGTCAGATACAGCGCCAGTACGCTCCAGATCATACAGGATCCGGCGTCACCCATACCGTAACCGATCTTTTCTTTCAGACGCAGCTTTCCGTAAGCGCTTTGCTTTTCCATGGCAGTCGCAGACATAAAATCACCTCAATAGTGCCCGGTCATAAAATTTAGACGCTGGTTATTATCACCAGAGTCAGTGCTGGTAATAAATTTCCAACAACATTAAATGGAGACATGCAGATATTAAAGCGTCGTAATATTAATAGTCACGCTACTCTCGCGGATAATCAGCCGGGAGACAATTTCATACATTTCGATGCTCTCCTGTTTCTTCTCGTTATTAACCATCTGAAATGCCAGGTGTGCGATTTCTTTTATCGGCTGGGCAACGCTGGTTATCCCTTTCGTTTGCGCCAGCAAGGTATTATCGAAACTGGCAATAGCAATATCCTGAGGAACAGCCACGCCTTTTTCTTTTAACCCGTCGATAATATAACTGGCGGCAACGTCATTATAGACCCAAAGAGATGTGCACACATTTTTCCGGGCAGACAGCTTTTCGATAACCTCATCCAGTATACCGATATGGCCAGATGTTTTTTCCCCTTCACCTTTCGCTATCCAGAATTGATTTTCTTTAGCCAGATTTAACCCCTGCCCGGTAATTTTTTTACTCCAGGCGTA
Organism: Serratia sp. JUb9; assembly: GCF_014298095.1. Taxonomy (NCBI): domain Bacteria; kingdom Pseudomonadati; phylum Pseudomonadota; class Gammaproteobacteria; order Enterobacterales; family Yersiniaceae; genus Serratia; species Serratia sp. JUb9. The sequence continues at coordinate 3,519,192 of NZ_CP060416.1, forward strand.
AACCTTGCGATTATCGACACCTTCCTGGGCAACAAAGCCAAATGTGGTATGCCCGCTTTGTATGAAGTGTTCCGCGATACTTTCCGCACCTTTACTCTGGTTAATAGAGACGGAATTAAAAAAGCGTGAAACCTGTGTCACCACCGCAACCGGAATATGGGTGGCGGTTAACCACTCCGAAAGTTCGGCCTCTGCTTCTGTCGGAACCCACAGCAAACTGTCGATCCCCATACCAATTAAAGCGTGGATGATCTGCTTATCCTGCAGAGGTTGATTCTGGTGGGTCTTAACGATCACCGACTTTCCAATGTACCTTGCTTCCTCTTCAAACGTCGCCAGTAACTCGCAAAAGTGAGGATTGACAAGGTTTGGCACAACCACGGCAATCAGCCCGGAACATTTACCACTCAACTGAAACGCGCTCTTACTTGGCACATAACACAGGAAATCCATTGCATCACGTACTGCTTGACGTGTTTCCGGCATCACACTGGGGTGGTGATTCAACACTCGTGATACGGTAGCAGTAGAGACCCCCGCTTTTTTTGCTACGTCCTTAATCGATGCCATGTTAATGAGATGCGTCGTTTAACCATGGCGTCACTATAAATTGTGATGAAGGTCAAAAATGTAAGCCAGTTCACATGTTGCCGCGTTACATGAATCCGCGCTTAGTCGCGCAATTCAGCTTGAGGCGCCGCCGGTCGCGCCAGCGCTGCGTTAAGAATCAGCCGTTCGGCCAGCGAGTCCTTCACGGAGTTCTTATGGTTAGCAGCCTCTTTTGCCGGGTGGGCAGGCAGCCGTACAGATCGCAACGAGCACAACGTAGCCTTTTTTCGCGATCGTGCGCGCATGTTCAATGCTCGATGCTGCGGTACCCGTTATATTAGGGGCGAGAAGAATGCCGGGGGAGCGTTACGTTCTTAGAATCACGAACCAGAACGCCCATAAAGGTTTTTCCACGGCATGGTAGTGAATAAACTCTTCAGTCAGAAGCATGGTCTTGTTCCCTGTAAACTCATATTTCCTACAACCTGCCCCAGAGCAGGCTATCGGCGACACTTCAGCTTTCTATCCAGCGTTCAAAAGCCGTTTCCCAGTCAGGGTGCCAGCGCGACAGGGCTGGACGGTTGTCCAGCATATCCTGAGCGGCCCACAGGATACGTCTAGCATCCATCTCGCTGGTAACGGCGTTATCAGGGCAGATGATATAGAAGTCACCCCGCTCAAAGCGCGGGAGGAAATAATCGATCACCTGCGCTGCCGTCCACGCTTCATCGGGCTTGTTGCCGCTGTGATCGTCCATGCCAGGATCGTTCATCTCGGTCCAGGTATAGCCCGGAACCAACAGATGAGCGGTGAGCCTAGTATCGGTTTCCTTCAGAAGCTGATGAGACAACTGCTCTGTCAGCACCTTTACGGCTGCCTTTGAGGCGTTATAGGCTGCGAACCCAGGCGGGGTTGTAATACCCTCCTTCGATCCCAAGTTAACAATTGCACCTTTCCCAGCCATTTTTAACATTTCTGGCAGAAAAATATGCTGTGTGGCGACCATGGACAGCAGGTTTACCTCCATCTGCTGTCGCCAGAGATTGGGAGAATCACAGGCTCCGGCGGCTATTTTCACGCCGGCATTGTTAAACAGCAGGTTCACTTTTCCCCAAGCGCTGTAAACGGTGTCTTTGAGCTGCTGCTGGTACTCATCACGGGTAATGTCGCCAGTGACCAGCAATGTTTCAGCCTCCAGTTCGCCGGCTAGCTGCTCAAGCGCCTGTGCGTTACGATCGAAAAGGCAAAGCTTCATGCCCTTTCGTGCCAGCTCTCTTGCCGCCGCGGCACCAATACCTTTCGCCGCACCGGTTATTACAGCAACGTTACCTGTATTGATGACTTTATCGTTCATGATTTACTCCCGCAGTAATGCGTACCGATATGAACATAAGAAGAAGTGCTAACAGGGAAAAAGCAGCCCCTACCCACCCCGTAGAGACCCAACTTCCTCCCGAAGCGATAACGAAACCGCCCGCGGCTGCGCCAAGCGCATTGGAAATATTAAACGCGCTGTGGGTCAGGGAGGAGGCGAGGGTCTGTGCTTCACCGGCAATGTTCATCATATGCGCCTGAAGCGCCGGCACGAGGGAAAACCCGCACCCGAGCATAAACAGCACGATAAGCACCGGGATCTGCAGCATTCCCGTAAGGGAAAACAGCCCCAGGAAGACAATGTTCCAGACAATGATGCCGAATATAGACGGGATCAGCGCAATGTCCGCCAGCCTTCCCCCGATAATGTTGCCGGCAACCATGCCCGCTCCCCATAGAACCAGGATCCATGGCACGGATGAGATTGAAAAACCAGCAGTTTCCGTCAGCGCCGGGGTGATAAAGCTGTATACGGCAAACATCCCGGCGAAGCTGACTGAAGCGACGGTGAATGTCATCAGGATTCGGGGACTCTTCAGTGCGCCAAGCTCCTTCAGAGGTGAAGCGGATCTGTCCGCCGCTACGGACGGAACAAAAAGCAGAACCATTATGGCCGTCAGCACCAGGCCCACTGCCACCATCCAGAAGGACATTCTCCAGTCCAGTGCCTGGCCAGCCCATGTGACAAGCGGAACGCCGGCAACATTAGCGACGGCAAGTCCCAGCATAACGTAACCGATATAACGGGCTTTATGCTTTGGCGATACCATTGAGGCCGCCACGAGTGCGGAAACGCCATACCAGGCACCATGAGGCATACCGGAAATGAAGCGTGCCGCCAGCATGGCGCTATAGCCCGTGGCCAGTGCGCTCAGGGCATAGCCCGCTAGTGCAATAATTAACAATATCAGCAGCAGAGTTTTACGGGCCTGCCGCGCGCCAAGCACCGCGATTGTCGGGGCACCGACCACCACGCCCGCAGCATAAGCGCTGATGTAGCCTCCTGCAGCTGGGATAGATACGCCGGTACTCTGCGCCAGGCCTGGCAGGAGGCTCATTGGCGCAAACTCCCCCGTTCCGATGCACAGTCCACCCGCACCCAGTGCAAGCATGGCGGGTAAAATCCCCACAGGCGGACGAACACGTTCATCCTGCCGGGAAAGTGTTTGTTCAGACATTGACTATAACCCCGATCGTTTCAACTGCCGGATGCAAAAAAAGAAGAACCGTACCTGTCGGGCGATGGCTCTCAGCTATGTGCAGCTTATGGGTCACTACGTTCCGGAAAGAACGGCAACAGGCAGTGGTATATTGAACTGAAGTAAACTATAAACTCTTATTTTCAGTTATTGATGAATCAGATAGTCAGTAACGATGAATCTTATTCAACAAAACCGTTACTGGTTTCGCCATGAAGAGTGACAAGCGTGATTTCAGCGGGTTTCCCCAGCCGGAAAGGAAAACCGTTCCAGATGCCGGAACCGTTGCTGACATAGAGCGCCATGGAACCTTTTTCGTAGAGGCCGGACACAAAACCGTTATTGGCAAGTGCGGCCAGCCTGTCCAGGCCGGCGATCATACCGCCGTGCGTATGCCCGGAAAGCTGCAGGCTCACCCCTAGTTCAGCGGCCTGGAAGGCATTTTCAGGCCTGTGGTCAAGAAGAATAACGGTTTCACCCGGGTGGGAACCCTTTAAGGCTCTTCGCAGGTCAGGGCCCGGCAGATCGTATGACGGCGCAACGCCATCCGTCACGCCCGCCAGATACAACGAGTTGCCATCACGACTTACACGGTATCCGGCATTATTAAGAAAGTGCAGGCCCAGCTTTTCAAAGGTTCGGATCCAGGTTTCAGCGCCGAAGTAATATTCATGATTGCCCGTTACGAAAAAAACACCGTCCTGCGCCTGCAACTGGCCAAGTGGCTCAATGTCGGAGAAACGCGCGTCCGGCCAGCCATCAATCATGTCCCCGGTAATCACAATCATATCCGCATTCAGCTTGCGGGTGCAGGTAACAACGTCCTGTATCCAGATTCGCGGCAGCAGTCTGCTGGCGTGCAGATCCGTCAACTGAACAATCCGGTAGCCTTCAAAACGTGGGGGTAATCCCTTGAGCGTTACGTCTATCTCTTTCACTGCAGGTACCGCTGTACCATTTTTCAGAGCTTGTGTTGTCAGTATGGCCGCCACTGCAGGCAGGATAAACCAGAAAGCCGTATGCCATTTCAACCGGCGTCCTGATACCAGCCGGTGCACTATCCAGAATATGTCACCCAGCACTAACAGAGCAGCCATAAAAACGGTCATACCGAAAAGCCAGGTGGTAAGCAGCAGCAGCGGTTTTGGTATCTCTGGAGAAAACATATTCCCCGTAAATAATTTCGTGAGCAGATGAAACTCTGAGGCCACAAGCATTACGCCTGCGACGGCAATTTTTGCCGAAAGCGGAGCGGGAAGCGGCCTGATAAACCGAAACAACACGTAAAGCGCTGGAATAAGGGTCCAGAGATGAAACACGCGGAGGTCTCCCGGGGAAATGATAAAATTTTTCGTTTGCCGTGGCGTCGGGTTGCAACGTTTTGTTGAATGATTCTAAACTTACCATCCTTCAGGCACGATTCCGTGCAATGCCATTTGACATTGCATTGAATTTTAATCAACGGTCCAACTTCATGCCCTCCAGACCTTCTACCACGCTCACCCGAAGCGATCTTGCTGAGCTCAACGCATTTCTTATTACCGAGAAAATGCGCAGTTTTACCAAAGCCGCCATAGAACTCGGGATAACCACCTCTGCGCTGAGCCATACCATACGCAACCTCGAGACTCGACTGGGGGTCAGGCTGCTGAACAGAACAAGCCGTACGGTCTCTCCGACCGAAGCGGGTGCGAGTCTGGCGCTACGCCTTGAAACAGGATTCAAAGAAATTGGTGACGCACTTGAGGAAATTAACCTGATGCGTGACAGGCCTGTTGGAAAACTCAGACTGAATGTGCTGAGTGACGGTGCCCGCCTTATCATGTCTCACCACCTTCCGCGTTTCATCAGCAAGTACCCTGAAATGGAAATTGAAATCAGCGTGGATGACAGGATGGTCGATATCATCCAGGAAGGATTTGATGCCGGAATACGTTTCGGTGGAACTGTGCCTGAGGACCTGGTAGCAATTCGACTGGGAGACGCGCTCAGATGGGTGGCGGTGGCATCGCCACGGTATCTTTATCAGCATACCCTTCCTGCCGTGCCTGAAGACCTGCGTCTTCATGACTGCATTCAACTGCGCACCGGGCAGGGCGTTATCTATAAGTGGGAGTTTCGTAAAGGAGAAGACTATCGCGTAATTGATGTCAGGGGGCAGCTTTGTGTGAGCGAAACGGCACTGGCAATTGAGCTGGCGCTGTCCGGCGCCGGCATCGCCTACTGTCTTGAAGATAGGGTTCGTGACTACATCCGTGAAGGCAGTCTGAGAGTCGTGCTCCCGGAGTGGGCGCCATTAGAGGAGCCAATGTATCTTTACTATCCCGGTCACCGACGAGTTCCACAGGGTCTGAAAGAACTGATTGAGGTACTGAGAGAAGGAATTGAAAATGAAAAGGAAATAGCTCCAGAATAATTTAATTCGCTTCTGTAGCTATGTCCGCTCTGCCACATTCAGGGGGTCGCCGTCTAATCCCCCGACGCTTCAGCCCGGCCCCTCGCTTCCTGCTGCCAGCAGCGGCACCAGTACGTCGCTGATCGGCGTGGGGATCCCCTGCTCGCGGCCATAACGCTGTATCACGCCGTTGCGGATATCCCACTCCAGCGGGCGGTTGGCCTGTCGGTCAGCCAGGATTGAGGTGCCCAAATCCGCAGGGGCGCGATGAAAACGCTCCACGATCTCCTGCGGAACGTTATCGCTCAGTGATGCGCCGTGCGCACGCGCAACGGCCAGACACTCGCGCAGATAGGCCAGCGCCAGTTCGGTGATATCCTCCCGGGCGAACATCCCGGCACGGCGATTAGCCAGCACCATCAGGCCCGCGACCGCGTTCTGCAACAGCTTGCGCCATGCGACGGAGACAAAATCGGCGGACAGTTCAACCGCACAGCCTGTGCCGCCGAGCACATCCGCAAATCGTTGCGCCTGCGGCACATCGGGCAGCGTAAGACGCGGTTTTTCACGCAGCCATACGGAGGCATCCGGCTCGCGCTGCGCCGGGAACCACACGACCGAAGGCAGCACCCGGGCGCCGTTGACGTAGGGCGTCAACTGGCTGGCCTGCTCGACGCCGTTTTGCAACGCACAGACGACGGTATGTTCGTCGCACAGCGCGGCCAGCCAGCCGGCGCAGTCAGCAACCTGGGTGGTTTTCACCGCGACAAACACCAGATCGAACGGATGGCGGATCGCCGCCGGATCGCTCAATACCGGCCCGGGCACCACGACTTCCCCCTCATCGTGACGCAAAATTAACTGCGGATGCGCGCTACGCCCGCAAAGGACCGGCGTTCGGCCAGCCTTATGCAGTAACGCGGCGATGGTGGTGCCGATAGCACCCGGCCCGAGAAGGGCAAGCGTGGGATGGTCAGACATATGGCGTTCTCCTGATTTGATTAACCTATCATCAGCGTGCCGGCGACAATGAGAGCGTATATCAGCAGCCAGCAACGAAACTTGATGATATGAGACCTCACGGGCAGACGAAGTAATAGGCGACCAGGGAAGGAATGTTGCCCTCGGTAAAACCATTCGTTCGATGCCGACGTCTGTACCGTAACACCATTGGACAGCCAGACGATACGCGGACCTTAACGCATGGCGCTCACGAACTCGATTACTCCATTTCAATAGTGTATAAGATAATGAATAACCTATTGTTCCTGTAATAGTTTATCCGATATAAACACCTGACTAAGGACATGTTATGCCTGGAATTACCCTGACGCTGTCTGGCTCAAAGAATCAAACATTAACCAAAGAATGTGTACTTTTAGCGACTCGGATCACATGCGATGTTTTAAACAAAAACAGCTTCGAAACCATGGTCATTGTGAGACATGTCGATGATGAGGACTGGTTCATTGATGGCAAAAGTCTGGCTGAATGGGGTAAAAATTCGTTCAGGCTTGAAGTGACCGTCGTGGATGAAACCTGCAGTAAAGACCAGAAAGCGGCATACCAAAAAGCAATTTACAACGCGATGGAGCAGGCAATCGGTAACTTACACCCCCAGTCGAACGTTCATATCATCGACTGTAAAGCGGCTTCATATGGGTACACGGGGATCACGCAAGAGTATCGATACCAGCATAAAGACGAATTTTACAAAAAATAACGCTATTTATCGTGGCCTCTCCCGCTGTAACGCGCAATTGAGGGAAAACCTATCCGGGCTGAAAAGATTTAAGCCGGAGGTAATCTGACAGATACCAGCAGAACCGGTGACTGTCAGATTAGATCGACGTTGATACAGATAAATACTATTTTTTGCCGTGCATCGACTCACCCAGCCAAGGTTTAGCCTGCAGGTCTAAGCGGGCTTTCTCAATTTGCCGGGCAGAAACCGGTGCCGCCGCATTGCCCCAGCTGTTGCGAATATAGGTCATGACGTCAGCAATATTACTGTCTGAAAGCTTCTGCGAAAATGCAGGCATACCGGCAGCCGTCGGATTAGCATGCGTTAATGGCCCGTCAGTACCGTTGAGCACCACATTCACCAGGCTTGATGGATCAGGTGAATTGACCTGAGGATTACCAGACAGTGAGGGAATCATATTACGCACGCCAGAGCCGTTCGAGACATGGCACGCGCTGCATTGAGATTCATACACTTTTTTACCCGTCATCATGGCTGTATTGTCACTGGATAACGGCGTTGGCGCCGGAGCCTCTGATGCGGGCAGCGCTTTTAAATATTGCGCAATGGCTTTCAAATCATCATCTGTCATGTACTGCGTTGAATTCTCAATCGCTTCGGTCATTGGGCCTGATGATGCCGTAATCTTGTTAGTGCCTGAACGCAGATAAGACACGATATCTTCTTCACTCCATTTCCCAAGGCCGGAATGAGGATTGGCAGTAAGATCCGGCGCATACCAACCTTGTAACGCTCCCCCCTGCAAGTAGGCTGAAGTATCTCCACCCAACAGGTTTTTGGCTGTGTGGCATGATGCACAATGCCCCGGACCATCAACAAGATAAGCACCGCGATTAAACTGCTCACTGGCTGTTGCCTTGGGCTCAAACACACGATCTTTAAAGAACAGCAAATTCCAGCCAGCCAGTGTCCAACGCTGGTTGAACGGGAAAGGTAACTGGTTTTCCACCACTTTATTTTTAACCGGCGGAATGGTTTTAATATACGCCCACAGGTCCGCTAAATCCTGGTCCGTCAGCTTGGCATAGGCATTGTATGGCATTGCGGCATACAAATACCCGTGTGAGCCAATACCGTGACGAACTGCACGGTCAAACTGTTCCTGAGTCCAGCCACCAATACCGGTTTCAGGATCAGAAGTGATGTTCGATGACAAAATTGCGCCAAACGGCGTATTAAGCCGATAACCACCAGCAAAAGGTTTCCCCCCTTCAGCCGTATGGCAGGCGGTACAATCCGACAGTCGCGAAACATACTCACCGCGTTTGATTTGTTCCTGCAGGGCAGGACCTGAAGAAATCTGTACCGTTTGAGGATAGCTTTTGTGCAGCCCGTACTGCACCCATGCGGTATAGCCAACCGCCCCCAGTACCGCCACTGACACGATCCCATAGGCGACACGTCGCATTTTCTTACCCATGATATTCTCCTTATCGCACCAGTGAACCCGGATTTTTCAGATAGTCATTAACGATGGCGTGAGCGGTCCATAGCGTGAGTGCACTGAGCGTAATCGTTGGGTTATACCCGCCGTTATTTGGGTAAGAAGACGCTCCCAGAACAAACAGGTTGTGCGCATCCCAATGCTGCTGGTAGCGGTTAAGTACGGACGTGGCCGGATCAAGCCCCATGACTGCACCACCAATGGTGTGCGAGCTGTCATAGGCACGGAAAGGAGAATTATGCTTATCAGGGAAGGCTTCCGTCTCCCATGATGTGGCGCCAGATACTTTGCAGATATCCTCTATGCGATCGCGAATGAAACGCGCCATCAGCCTGTCGTTCTGGTTGTAGTCAAAGGTCAGACGCAGTAATGGCTGGCCATTCTCATCTTTATAGTTGGGATCAAGCGACAGATAGGAATCCCGGTGCGAGTAAGACGTGCCTTGCCCTTGAATTTTGGCATAGTTTTGGTAGCTCTTCTGGAACGTTTTTTTCCATGCGGAGCCCCACATTTTACTGCCTGGCGGCAGGCGATCCGTCATGCTCAAAGGTGTTCCCTGATCTGACAGCGCCTGAATCCCCGCCCCGCCAAGGAAACCTAAGCCGGAGTGATCAAAATTATCGCCGTTGAAGTCATCAATCTGCGTTGACAAGGCCCCGGTGGAAATGAACGGGTTCATATGTTCATTTTCATAATACAGGTAACCCATCGACATGGTCTGATAGTTGTAAGCGCGGCCTAGCGTCCCCTCCCCTGTTACAGGGTCGTAGGCTTTACCAATTTTGGACAATAACAACAAACGGACGTTGTCTAACTGATATGCCGACAGGCAGACAATATCGGCAGGCTGGAAGCCGGTATTACCGTCAGAATCACGGAAAGTCACCCCGGTGACTGTTTTACCATCTTCCGCTTTATCGATATAAAGCGCGGTACATTCAGTCAGCAGTGTGAAGTTGGTCCGGTCCATAAGCGCAGGAATAACACACACATTAGGTGAAGACTTAGACCAGTTACCGCATCCGTAAAAGCCGCAGTAGCCGCAATACGTACATGGGGCGAGATTCACACCCAACGGGTTAGTGTAAGGTGCGCCAATGGTTCCGGCCGGGATAGGGAATGGATGGAAACCCATCTTTTCAGTGATCTGATGAAACTTGTCGTTCCAGTGGGAACGGATCAGAGGGGGTGTGGGGTATTCACTGCTGCGGCTGCCTTCAAATGGGTTACCGCCGCTCTGCGTGACCCCATTAATGACGCCGGCTTTACCCGAGATGCCCGCGATTTTTTCGACACGGTCATAGAATGGCTCCAGCTCGGCGTAGCTCACGCCCCAGTCCTGAACGATGAGACCATCGGCAAGTTTCATATTATGGTAGCGATCGCGCAGGCGAGTAGCCATTTCAAAGTCAGAAGGGTTAAAACGCCAGGCATTGGCGGCCCAGTGCTTACCCGCTCCCCCAACGCTATACCCCATCTGGAAGGCATTCCAGTCACGCGCCGGCAGTGCTTTCTGGCTGCTGTCATTACGGAAGGTTAATGTTTCAACGCGAGGGGGCTTCAATATTTCACGTCGTACTCCGTAGCGCAGTTCATCAGCTGCAATAGCAGGAGAGAAATTGGTTTGCGTCTGCTCCCACGGGCCGCGTTCAATTGCGACAACATTTAATCCTGCCCGGGTCAGCTCTTCAGCCATAAGCGAGCCGGCCCATCCGAGGCCAATAATGACCGCATCGGCCTTAGGTCTGGTGTAATTCATAATCTGCCTTGTCTATTTACGCTTTCAGGAGTTGAATGATGCTGATAGGTTCGATATTTAACTTCTGTCCTTTTAAAGGCGCATAATCACGATAGTCGTAACGTGCCCCCGGGAACCCAATCATTCTCCACCCGACCATATTGCGATTGCCGCCATAAATAGGATCGGCAAGGAACCCTTCCTGAACATTGGCCAGGAACTGTCCGAATAATACTTCCGAATTGAATGTCGGGTACGTAAACTCACCGGATTCCATCTTCTCTAAATAAGCATCCTGCATATCATGAGAGAGTTCGGTGAAAGATTTATTAAATAAACGCGTACAGTGTGTATCCAGTTCCTGAAGACCTTTACGGTAGGTTTCCGCCGGAGAATAAGGGCTTTGGTTGCCCTGAGACTCGGTACCGTTTTCAAATGGGCCCTGATTATATTTCCATTTGGCTTTGCCATAATCTCCCGCAAGCTGATTGTCGATAAAGACAACACACCCTGCCTGAGATGCGCTTACGCTTAACTCATCCGCGGGGATTAGTCGGTCAAAGATAGCGGTAACCAATGCATACTCACGCTCATTAAAAAATAAACGCTGCGTAGGATCTGCGGGGGTCGGCAATGGGGTCTCTTTCGCACGCCAAATTTTACCGCCATTCAGAACATTTTTTCTTTCCGCGGCACCTGCGGGGGTAAATATGGAGGCGGCCGTTCCTGTTCCAGCCAGAATTAACCCTGCCTTAATAAAACTTCTACGCTTCATACCATGCTCCAGACGAGAAGAATCACTGACCACATAAATAAACTCCCTGATAAAAACTCAGAAGAGCATATCTGATAGACAGTAGTAATTATTTTTTAGAAGTGAACTTTATAAATGTTATTTTTGCAGCCGGCGCTCCTCGTTTATGCGCCATGTTTTACATGGCGCATCGTTGATTTATTATTTCTGCTTTTTAATATGTGAACGCCGTAAACGCAGCTCACCAAATTGCCATTCACCATCGGGATCTGACTGCTGATCGATCAGTCGATTAATTGCTTCGGCAACCTGAAGGTCTGCCCGCTGATTCCAACTGGTCAGCTCCCACGTGCTGGAATGGGCTTCATCGATATCATCAAACCCTACAACGCCAATCTGAAGGTCTGCATCAAAGTCTCTTATTGCCTGTATCGCGCCAAATGCAAGCACATCGTTCTCGCAAAACAATGCATCAAGGCGGTCATGTTCCGTTGATTCTTTGAGATAGTTCATCATGCAGCGATAGGCGAAGTCTCTATCGTAACGTCCAGCGACTAAAACAACGTCTACTTTTTTACCTTCTAACGCTAGTGATGCCTCGTAGCCTTCCAGTCTCAGCAAATGATTGGATGACGTATCGGGCCCCTTCATATAACCAAAGCGTTGATAGCCTTCTTTGAGCAAGACCTGTCCTAATGTCTGACCCGCTTTAAAACCATCAATGTTGACAACTTCGACTTCCGCACTGTCCGTATTTCTAAAGACGTGAATTGCGCGAATATGGTGCAACGATTCAGCGACCACCAGCAATTCATCACTCACGATGGTGGCAAGATAGATCAGACCATCAACATGAAGCTGCCCTGCCATTTGCAATACAGACTGATAATTTTCTGGCGACTCTATGTTTAAGAGCAGAGTCATATAACCACGCTCGTTCAGGCGCTGCGTGACCTCTTTGAGCATCCGCAGCGTATGAGGATTGCTGAACTCATCAGCCACTACCCCAATGATCTTTGTGCGTCGCTGTTTCAAACTGCGTGCCAGTAAATTGGGCCGGAATCCTAGCTGCGAGGCAGCGGCAAGAACGGCCTCTCGCGATTCAGCTGAAATCGATGCGTTATCTTTAAAAGCGCGCAACACTGTCCATTTTGAAACGCCTGCCAACTTTGCAACGTCATCTGCTGTCGATTGCTGAAACTTTCTGTCTGGATTGCCTTTTTTTTCTTTCATGCTGATTCACATTGATTACGGACGCATCATACGGCACAGCATAAATTAATCAGGCTTACACGCCAAATCCCTGGCGGACGCTGAGAACTCTTTGTCAATCAACACCGCCCTTATTGGTGTTGATGTGAGGATTATATTTTTCGTTGCTACCGTTGGCAACGGTGCATTGCCAACGGTAGCAAGAGGTGCAAACACACCGCCTGCCGCACCTCTCGTAAAAATATTTTTAAATCAATTAGTTAATTAATTACTCGTTAATGTTAATACTTAGCGGTGCAATTGTTAACAATTGTAATCCAAGCGTTGATGAGGGGTTGTCCGGCGTTGGTAGCCCGTGACCCACTTTCTATTGATTAACGCAAGCAAGTGGTTGCAACGGGCACTTGCCGACCAGGCTGCCTTCGGGCCGGGATTCCGTATCTATGACTCCAGCCAGCCCCCGTTACCGACGGGCCTGCACCTGTTGATCGAGCGAGTTAAAGAGTTTCTCCCTCGCTCTTTAACGGCTTACGGCCATTGATGAAAAAAATTCACAACTCCATTCGATAACGGCTACTGGTTCCGCCGCGGCCGCTGCCCTAACCTTACTGCCAATAACGTATTGGGCTGGCAGCCAATTGCCGGGATACCCGCGCCAGACGTCTATCAATTGAACGCCAAGGAGATGTTGCGATGAAAAAAGTGATAGCGGCTGCCGCGATATCGCTGGTTCTCGCGGATTTTGCGCATGCCGATGAAAAAAGAGGTGAAACCATGTTGAAGATTACCCCATCAAGCCTTTCCGTCGCCGATATCCACGCCGTTTCCCCGGCCTTGGCCCGCTTCGGCAATGAAGTTATGGCCGATGACCTCTGGCAGCGTACCGAGCTTTCGCCACGCGATCGCAGCATCGTCACCGTCGCCATGCTGATTGCCAGAAACCAGCCCGCCGAGCTCAGGCACTATGTCGGGGTCGCGCTCGACAGCGGCGTGACGGCGGCGGAAGTCTCGGAAATTATCACCCATCTTGCTTTCTATTCCGGCTGGCCGAATGCGATGTCGGCAATTGCGGTGACAAAAGAGATCTTCCAGGCGCGCGGGGTCAGCGCGGCGACGCTGCCCGAAGCCTCTCCAGCGCTTTTGCCGCTCAATCAGGAGGCTGAACAGCAGCGTTCAGCAACCGTGGAAAAAAATGTCGGCCCCGTCTCCCCCGGGCTGGTCAAATTTACCGCCGATCCGCTCTTTCTGGAGCTGTGGCAGCGCCCTGCACTCAAACCCCGGGACCGAAGCCTGGTGACGGTCAGTGCGTTAATCGCATCGGGCCAGAGCGCGCAAATTGGTTATCACCTTAACCGGGCAATGGACAATGGCCTGACGGCTGAAGAAGCCGGTGAAATCGTCACTCAGGCCGCCTTCTATGCCGGATGGCCGAATGCATTTTCTGCCGCGCCGGTTGTGGGTGACGTGCTGCGCGCCCGCGTATCGAACTAAGCAATCGGTAATTTAAGGAGAAGCGATGAGGACGGCTATACGTACCCTTTTTCTCCTGATGCTGGTTTTTGTAGCAAATGTGAACGCCGGGGAGAAGACGGTGAAGATTCAATTTAATTATCACGGCAAGACGGTGATTGGCTCGCTTGAGGATAACCCGGCGTCGCAGGAGTTTTTGGCGATGCTGCCGCTCACGGTCAAGATGGAAGACTATGGCGCAGTTGAAAAAGTCGCATGGCTGCCGGACAAGCTCAATAAGGCAAATACGCTGCCGGCAATCACACCGGCTACCGGTGATATTGCGTACTACATCCCCTGGGGAAATTTAGCGATATTTCGCCAGGACTTTCGTCATTCACCAGGTTTGATAAAACTCGGGCGCATCGACGAAGGGCTGGCAGCATTACAGCAATCAGGCTCGGCAGAAGTCCGCATAACGCGGGTTGAAAACCAGTAACGACAGTACGACATCATGCAGGCGGCCGGCATCCCCCTGCATACGTCAACGGGGCGCAGTCAAGCATCAGGCCGCGCCCTTTCATCGCGTTGCGCAGCCAGCCGCTCCCCGCCTCCCCCAGAACATGAAGATGGCTCATGTTGTTATGAAATTAAGTCGCTTTCACTCCTCCCATGGCTCTGGCATAAATTATGCAATGTTAACGAATTGACAACATGAAGACGGATAAACGAGAAACCGGCATTCCCCGGAACCTCCGAGAATCCATCCAGTTTTCACGTCAGAACCCAGGATGCAAGATCACGATGACTCAAGATTTTACATTTACGATTAAGCGCAGCCAGTTTGATGAAAACTATAACCCTGCCGAAAGCACGCGTATCACCACCAACTTTGCCAACCTGGCCAGAGGGCAAAACCGCCAGGAAAACCTGCGCAATACGCTCACGATGATGAACAATCGCTTCAATAACCTGGCCTATTGGGATAACCCGAAAAGCGATCGTTATGCTGTCGAGCTGGACATTATTTCCGTTGAGATGCGCATAGAGGGGAGCGGTGCGGCTTTCCCCGTGATTGAAATATTGCAAACCCATATCGTCGACAAGAAAACCGACGAACGTATTGAAGGTATCGTCGGCAATAATTTCTCTTCCTACGTGCGTGATTATGACTTCAGCGTGTTGCTGTTGGATCACAACAAAAACAAAGCAGACTTCAACATTCCGGAGAATTTTGGCGTATTGCACGGCAACATCTTCAAATACTTCGTGAACTCACGCGAATATCAGGAAAGCTTTAAAAAACAACCGGTGATCTGTTTAAGCATCTCAAACAAAGACACCTATCACCGGACGGGCAACCAGCACCCGGTATTGGGCATCGAGTACCGGCAGGATCGCTCTTCGCTGACCGACCAATATTTCAAAAAAATGGGCCTGCAGGTGCGCTATTTCATGCCGCCAAACAGCGTTGCGCCGTTGGCATTTTATTTCTCCGGCGACTTACTGCGTGATTACTCTGACCTGGAGTTAATCGGCACCATCAGCACGATGGAGACGTTCCAAAAGATTTACCGCCCGGAGATTTACAATGCGAACTCTGCCGCCGGTCTGTGCTACCAGCCCAGCCTGAATAATCAGGACCATTCGCTGACGAAAATTGTTTATGACCGGGAAGAACGCAGCCGGCTGGCTATCGAGCAGGGAAAATTTACCGAAGAGCACTTTATCAAACCATACCAGAATATTCTTGAGCAATGGTCTGCTAACTACGCGCTTTGATTAACCAAAAAATAGAAGGCTATCTGATTATGAAAACATTGCTCCCGACTTCCACCGCCGGCAGCCTGCCTAAACCTTCCTGGCTGGCGCAGCCTGAGACGCTGTGGTCTCCCTGGAAGTTGCAAAATGAAGAGTTAATCACGGGCAAACAGGATGCGCTGCGCCTGTCTCTGGACGATCAGCTGCGGGCAGGGATTGATATTGTCAGTGACGGTGAGCAAACGCGTCAGCACTTTGTCACCACGTTTATTGAACACCTGAGCGGCGTCGATTTTGAACAGCGTCAGGTGGTTAAAATCCGTAATCGTTATGATGCGAGCGTGCCGACCGTGGTTAGCGCCGTGGAACGCCAGAAACCCGTGTTTGTTGAAGACGCCAAATTCTTACGCCAGCTTACCAAACAGCCGATTAAATGGGCCCTGCCCGGCCCGATGACGATGATCGATACGCTGTATGACAACCACTATAAAAGCCGTGAAAAGCTGGCCTGGGAATTTGCCAAAATCCTCAATCAGGAAGCCAAGGAGTTAGAAGCCGCCGGCGTCGATATCATCCAGTTTGACGAGCCTGCGTTTAACGTTTTCTTTGATGAGGTGAACGACTGGGGCATCGCCGCGCTGGAAAGGGCCATTGAAGGCCTGAAATGTGAAACGGCGGTGCATATCTGCTACGGATACGGCATCAAAGCCAATACCGATTGGAAGAAGACGCTGGGTTCCGAGTGGCGGCAGTATGAAGAAGCGTTTCCCAAGCTGCAAAAATCCAATATCGACATCATCTCGCTGGAATGCCACAACTCGCACGTTCCGATGGATCTGCTGGAACTGATTCGCGGCAAAAAAGTGATGGTCGGCGCCATTGACGTGGCGACCAACGTTATCGAAACGCCCGAGGAAGTGGCCGATACCCTGCGTAAAGCGCTGCAGTTCGTCGATGCCGACAAGCTCTATCCGTCAACCAACTGCGGCATGGCGCCGCTGGCCCGTCAGGTCGCCAGCGGCAAGCTGCGCGCGTTAAGCGCCGGCGCGGAAATCATCCGCCGCGAGCTGTAAGCCAGCGCGCGTTGCCAGGCGCACCCCATATCAGGCGATCGGCAGCGATCGCCTGATTTTTTCTGCCCGCCATGTCGTTTAGGGTACCGGCTGCCGGCACATCCTTATCATCATGCCCCCCAGGGAACAACAGAGAAGTACTGATAACAACTGCAACGAAAATCATAAGAAGTACTTGACCATTTAACGTCCATCCCCCGCCAATCCCCCGGTTCGTGACCTGATGTATAGAGTATCCGACGCCGCTCGTTATGCAGCGTAATCGCCGATCGCCACGCCCATGCCACAGTGCAGAACGGCGATGGCCTATACATCATGCCAGCCACCAGCGTATGGCATCAGTCAGGTCAAAACTAGCCATACCGGCTAGGCTTTACTATAGTTAAAACAATCTTAACATTTGTGTGATTTTCCTTCCCTTATTGAAGGCCTTTGAGATGCGGATTGGAGTAAACAAAAGCGGGATAAGCAGAAATACCAATAATCAAGTTGATGACACCATTAGCACCATTAAGAAGATTGCGTTCAATTTACGTATTATTTAAATATTAATATGGGGGTTTCATGCTACACGTGAAGATTTTCGAAAAAAATGAAGTTTATGGAAATAATGTTGTCAACTTACTCAGCGATCTGCACGAAAAAATATTCTCTCCTCCCGGTAACATCACGTCAGATGACATCATCTCAGCGTATATCCACCCTGCCGCGACCATCAGCAAAATTGCCATTTATTATGATGATAGGATCCCCGTTGGCTTTATGTGCATGCAGCGATACGAAATAGAAATAAATAAAAAAAAGTTAAACGTTTTTCGCAGTCAGGTCGGGTTATTGAAAGATTACAGAAACAAAAACATCGTTAAATTAACCTACTTAAGATTTGTGATTTCAGAGATGTTACGCACCCCCAGAAAATCACTCTTCTTTGAACTATGCATCCACCCCTCCAGCTATTGTTCAATACTCAATAAAGGTTGCAACAGAAATAAAGCATGGCCAACAAAGGAAAATGCGCACCAAAATAGACCGATGAAGGATCTGTGTGAGACATTACTCAACAAGTTTGATCTGGAGATAAAAAAAGAAAATGGCGTCTTGATTCATAACGATGGACTAGGGCCAACCCGTGTCGAAAAAAAACCGAAAGGGGATATAAGTAGTGACGCTAAATTTTTTATAGAGACAAACCCCGGCTATGTCAACGGCGATGGACTAGCCATCATTTTAAGCCTTTCAGTGAAAGATATTCTGGTTAACATCTTCCACCAGACGTTGAGTAAAATAAATCGTAAATTGATTATCAGACCGGCTCATGGTCAAGAGGAATCCCCTCAAGAGAAACCTAATGAAATATAATGTTCACTGCCGCTTTTGCGATAGGCAGAAATGCATAACAGGAAAGCACGCCACCGGACTCCATGGCGTTTGATAGCCAGGACGCTGCAATCTGGCGAGCTGGTCAGCGTATTGCCAGACTACCGGTTACCTGACCGCTTCCTTTATGCCGTCTATCCCGATGCGCGCTTTATCCCACGGAGGGTCAGAAACATCAGCCGCGCGATCGAGCAATTGCTGCCTGAAATTACCGAGAACGGCTGAAAAAAATTCCGGCGTTGCCACGCTTCCTGGCCCGCTATCCCGACATCACTCTGGAGCTTATCACCGGTGTAAATACCGCATCGGTGGTGCGCAATGATGCCGATATTGCCCTGCGGCTGATCCGTCCCGAACAGAACACCTTAAAGAAAGTCGGAGTAACAAGCCGCTGCCGGCGCATCGCGGCCATAGCCCCGCCTTCATCCGCGCTGAGCAAACAGCCGACGTTCTGTGTTAAGTAAAGATTCACTGTGCCACCTGGGCTCTCTGTGTGGACTGCCCGGCATCGACATCATGACGGGCCCTGACGCCCACGGCCAGTAGACGTAATATTCTCCTGCCGTCCCGTTTTGGGATATATTGTGACTATTATTTCTTGCTAATAGGTAACATCGGCAATGGCTTTTATCCCCAAAAACTACGCACGGCTGGAAAGCGGCTACCGTGAAAAAGCACTCAAAATCTATCCATGGGTATGCGGACGCTGCTCACGGGAGTTTGTTTATTCAAACCTGCGTGAATTAACGGTTCACCATATCGATCACGACCACACCAATAACCCGGAAGACGGCAGCAACTGGGAGCTGCTGTGCCTGTACTGCCACGATCACGAACACTCGAAGTACACGGAAGCCGACCAGTACGGCACCACCGTTGTGGCGGGGGAAGACGCGCAGAAAGATGTCGGTGCGGCCACCTACAACCCGTTTGCCGAGCTACAGGCAATGATAAACAAGAAGAAATAAGAGCGGGTCTGTCAGTTGCTGACTTGGGCTGCCTCATCAGGCGGTTATGGGCGAGGTATAGCCATTCGTACCCTGAGAATTACACTTTGAAGTGATTCAGGATATGCGCTTACTGGTTACGAATATTGAGCGGGAATCATGTGATGATCGCCGCTTTTCTTTCGAAGAACATGGAATGCATACCAATCCCCGATGAAAAGGAATTGGTGATGACTACGATTAATCAGTTTGCTGCACATGTTGATCTGGACTGGGGTCAGTCCAAGTCTGTGTTCAGGTTAAAAACGGTGAACGTGTTTTTCATGTAATTGAACATACGCCGGAAGCACTTGATATCTGGCTGAAAGCATTGAATAAAAAGTGAACGGTAAGATTGCAGTCGCTGTTGGACTCAAAAAAGGCTCAGTGGTGTTCGCGCTACAAAAATACCTGTTTATCACCATTTTCCCTGTCCACGCTTTGTCCCTGGCTCATTACCGGCAAGCTTTCCCGCCTAGCGGCGCTAAAGATGACCCGCAGGATGCCGAGCTGGCATTAGAGCTAATGCTGCGCTATCCCCAAAGATAAAAGCCATTAAACCCGACAATATGAATACCTCAGGACATGGAGCTTGAACTAGATACCAATACGTAAGCATCAATGTTAATGTCAGGCCAAATCATACTCAAAAAATGTATGGAATTTCTTTGTTAACATGCGATTAAGAAGGTCTTCTGATGTCTGAGATTGATGTATTAAAAATGAAGTATCCAGGCGCAAATGCCTGGCAAGTGGGGGATAGTCAAGAGCTGGCCAACGAACTCGCGACCCTTATTATAAAAGGGATTAAAACGGCCTCATGTGGATCTTTTTCATCTTATCAGCAGGAAGAGTCTGCACCCAAAATTGGGAGCCATAACATCATCCTTGATGGTCAGAATATACCTGTATGTGTTATCAGATTGGTTTCGATGCGACTGGTGCGCTTTTGTGATGTTACCGAGGAGTTTGCCCGAAAAGAGGGCGAAGGCGATTTAAGTCTCGAGTACTGGCGGAAAGAGCATCAGCGATTTTTTACTCGGGAAGGTTATTTTTCTGATGATATGGAGCTGATCACAGAAGAATTTGAGGTGGTTGAGGTTCTGTGAAACTGGCAGTTGCATTTTATGGCGAGTGAAAGAACGGCAACTGTTACGACGACGCAAAATATTTACTCTCCCTCAAAGGATAAAAGTTTGCCCTTACTGAGGCTATAAAAACTTGCTGAATGTCTCAGGGCGAGGAGCGGGCGCTGCGATTTAAAGACATCAGGCGAAGCGCGGATTCGCCAATCGGCGGGAAATCCGCTATTATCCGCTGCCACTCTCTCCCCGGGCAGCCTGATGTCTACGATTATCGATACTTTTATTGCCCCGCCGTGCTATGAGCAGATAGACATCCTCTATCAGGACGATCACCTGGCGATAATTAATAAACCCGCCGGGCTACTCAGCCTCTCCGGCAAAAATCCGCAAAATCTCGATTCGGTGCATCATCGGCTGGTACAGCTATTCCCCGGCTGTACGCTGGTTCACCGCCTGGATTTCGGCACCTCCGGGCTGATGGTGATTGCCCGCAATAAGGCAATCAATGCCGCCCTCTGCCGGCAGTTCAGCCAGCGCACGGTAACCAAGGTGTACGGCGCTCTGCTCTGCGGGCATCTGGACAACGACGAAGGGGTGATAGACGCAGCGATAGCCAAAGACCCGGCGCTGTTCCCGCTGATGTCGATTTGCTCAACCCACGGTAAACCCGCCAGATCCCGCTATCGGGTCATCGAACGTTTTGAACATACGGTGGAAGATGGGCGGTTACTGCCGGTGACGCGGGTACAGCTGACCCCGGAGAGCGGGCGTACTCATCAGTTACGCATTCACTGCCAGCTGCTGGGCCACCCGATTCTGGGCTGCGACCTGTACGGCGGCCTGCTGCCGCCGGGCGCTGAACGAACCCCGCGACTGATGCTGCATGCCAGCGAATTGCGCTTTGTTCATCCCGTCAGCGAAGAACCGTTCAATATCCGGCATGATTGTCCGTTCTGACTATAGCGGCAGCAGCATGAAAAGCCCGTCAGGACTCTTCATACGCCGCAGCGGCAAACCTTGTTTACCACATCAGATCGTCAGGCACTTTAAAGTCAGCATACGGATCGTCTTCATCCTGCTCTTCCTCACTCAGCGCGCTGTTTAACACAATGCTGTTTGCATCGCGCTGGGCAATTTTATCGGCGACGCTGGCGGGGATAATGGCGTATTCACTCTCACCGTTGCTATCAACGGCCAAACGCGCGATGGCAAGACGTCCGCTGATCAACTGGGTTTGCGTGGTCTTATCCACATACACTTTCTTAATCAGAGTGCCATCGGTGAAGTTAAAGCCGATATCGCCCTTTGCCGGCACGATGCGGTTCATCTCAATCAGCTGCTTCACCTGCGCCTTGTACTCTTTGGCTAACGCCGTCTGCTTTTGCTGCTCGCTAAGCTGCTTATCGCGCTCCAGCTGCGCTTTTTTATTCTCTTCCACCGCCTCTCTGGCCTCACGCGCCTGAACCCGTGATTTTTTCGCCGTGCGTTGGACCTTGGCCGCCTTTTTGCTGGTCACCAGCCCTGCCTTCAGCAGCTGCTCTTGTAAGGTGAGTTTTGCCATCTTCGTTTCTGAACCCGTTGAGAAATTTATGGGGATTATAGCGGTATTGGTGGAGGGGGAGCTAGGGTTGTGTGGGGAGAGCGAGGTGTGGCTTGGGTAGGCCATCGCTGCTCTCCCCCCGAACCGTCTTCGCTGTCTTTTATCTGCCAGATGGTTTTGCCCTCCGGGATGAACAGGAACCAGGTATCATATGATCCGCCGCCATCCCGATACCTATGCTGATAGGCTTGGATTTTACCCTCGCCCTCGCCGCAGCTGAGTTCCCTAAGTTCGGCCGAAAGCCGACGCGACGTGATCTGAATAATTTTTGCTATTCAGGAATACGGTATTTTCATCAAGCTGTGGACCCCCTGGACAATGTACAAGATGCAGTATAAGCGCCTGGCCTGTAAATCATAACCATCATTAATTATTTTTTAACATTCATATCAATATTAAATTAATGAGTAATGTACCAATTCACCCTCCATCTTATACTTAGTTGACCTGCACCAGACAAAAAAACCAATTAATTAAAATAATAAAACCTTCATTATTCCTGACAGTTTTTTGTAAGACTTATAGGACCTTCATAGGACTTTAGTAAACGCCTGACAGAATTATTAAAAAACTCACACCGATGTTTACAGCTAAAAATAAAAGGGTATTATCGGCCATATAACATACAGGGAGATATAATAAATGGATGCAGCACTACTTGATATGATGCGCTCTGGTAGGAATAAATATTGGGCGGAGACAATGGTTAACCTTGAGGCGAGAAAGTTGATTAACACAGCGAATACGCTGTCTGCTTTTCACCTCAAAGATAGCCTGACTAGAATAAATTTCGTTCAGGAAATAAAAGAATTTGTTGAAAAACAGTTTGCCGTTGCACGGCGAGCAAAATCAAACGAAAAATACATGGAATGTATTAAAAACTTGAGGGCTGAAACAGAAAACCTGCAGGAGCAGGACAGGATGCTACGCACGAAAGCAGCAAAGCTTTATGCCAAAGTGGAATTTGTCCGGGAAAATAACAAGATTGTCGGGTATGTGATTTCTGCTGTTCAAATTGTGGTCTCCGGTGCCGCATTGTTTGGCGGGATGATCATGATGTCAACAATGACCCCTGTTGGAATGCTGGCTGGAGCGATACTTTTTGTTGATGGTGTTAATGGAATCACAAAGGAGGCGACTCACTTTCGTTACGGCGACCAATCTGTGTCAGAGGGGATATTTGCTGACGGCACTATGGAAGTTGCTAAGTACATGGGTTTCAAACCAGAGGCAGGGCTGGCATTTTACAATACAGTTACGTTAACTGCTGGTATCTATAGTATTTTTAGTCTTGCACGAAAACCCCAAGCTTGGAGACTATTCAGATGGCTGCCTCGAGATTATTACCGAAACGTTGAAACTATGAGCAGACAAAAACTAACGATGAAAGTTGTTGGCTATGGTTTAAAAGCAAAGGTTATTTTTGACCTTTTGACTACGGAGAATAATGGTTATTAATCCCGATTAATTTTCTTGTAGCGCCAGGATTTGTAAGCAAGCAGCGGCGGTTGTACAAATACTGCAACCGCAATACCACAAAGTAGGCCTATCGAGCCGCCAAACAGGGACTCGGTGGGTCCAAATAAAACAAGTAAGACTAAAACAGCAAGGCAACAACCTACGATACAAGCTGCGATGATGAAACGATTTGCAAGATCATGAATAGCCTCGCTAAGCGTCCCCCCATAGCTATCCACATTACTCTTAATTTTCTGAAGATCAGCCTGGCTGAAGCCTGAGCTTAAAAGTTTATCTTCGCTTACCTTCATGGTCCCTTCATCCCTAAATACTCCTGATTTTACTGGAAAGTACCAGAGTTCGGATAACAAAGCGACCCTTGAAAAATTTAGCCCCTAAAAAACAAATAAGCCCATCTCTCGCTTCAGCCAGTACATTATATAAATCATCAATATCTGATTCAGACAAAAAATACACTGTCGAATAAGCCTTCAGCCGACCCCATAGCTCTCCCTAATACAGAGAAACCAAACTACCCATCCACCCACCTTCCCGCCCTGGCAGACTCCATCAGCATGGCAATGGTAAGCGCTTCAGGCTCTTGATATTTTTTCCTCTTACCCCAGGGGCAAAGCCAGGCAATCACAGCGGAGGTTACGCTGATTTCCTGCGGCCAATACTTCATAAAGTTAAACCCTGAGCTGTCAACATTGAACAACTCAAAATACTCTTCCATGATTTCCAGGCCATCCTCCCAGATCCAGGGATACTTGCCCGTCGACAGGCTGGTGTCTGACGTCAGCGGTTTCTTCTTGCTGAAAGGCGTGCGCAGGTTCCACTTCGCATCGTACCAATCAAAAACTTGCTGGCCGATATCGGCGTTGTCCGGTTTTTTGTCCATCATCTGTCATCCTTAACCTGCCACCGCCCTGCTCCACCGGCAGCAATTACGGCCCCCGTAAACGGAGGCCTTCCCTCACGACTGCCGGCTGGACAGCAGCAGCTTGCACGCCAGCGCGGCGAACACTCCGCTCAGCAGATAGTTCGGCCAACGCGCGTTAATGCGGCGACCGGCAAAGCGGTTCTTCATGCCGCTGACCAGCATAATCACGCCGCCGTTGACCGCCAGCCCCACCAGATTCAGCACCGTCGCCAGCACCAGCATCTGCACCACCACCGAGCCGGCCTGCGGGTTGATAAACTGCGGGAACAGCGCCAGCACAAACAGCGCCATCTTGGGGTTAAGAATATTGGTCCACAGCCCCTGACGGAAGATGCGTCCGACCGCCACCGGCGCCAGACCGGCGGAAGCCTGCAGACTGCCGCCCGAACGCAGCGTTTTCCACGCCAGATACAGCAGATAGGCGGCCCCCATCACGCGCACCGCGTCATAGGCCAGCGGCATGACGACAAACAGCTGCGACAGCCCCAGCGCCGCCGCCAGCGCGTGGCAATAGGTGCCAAGCTGAATCCCCGCCAGTGAGGCGAAGCCGGCGCGTCGCCCCTGGCTGATGCTGCGCGAGGCGATAAGCAGCATATCCGGCCCGGGGGTGACGGTCAGCGCCAGACTGGCGGCGGAAAACAGCGCTAAGGTAGAGATGTCGATCATGATGTTCCCAATAAGGTTAGCCAAATGAGCAAGTTATTAATCTACCTCAGCGACGGCGTTTTTCCAGTTTCGGCGTGCGCAATGCCGCATTTTTCAGCCGCAGGCTGCGGCCGACGGCGTTCGCCCAGCAGGTTCATCCCGGCGGCGGCCAGCAGAATCAGCGCCGCGCCGGCCAGCTGAGCCAGCGACAGCTGGTGCGCAAAGGCCCAGCGGTCCACCAGCATGGCGGCGACCGGGTAGATAAACGACAGCGAACCGGTCAGGTGGGTCGGCAGCTTCTGGATGGCGCCGTACAACAGCACAAACATCAGCCCGGTGTGCACCACGCCCAGCGCCAGCAGCATGCTCCACTGCCCGGCGCTGGCGTCGGCGTGGAAGTCCACCAGCGGCAGCAGCATCAGCGCGCCGACGCTGACCTGAATCAACACGATCAACTGCGGCGGCGTACCGGTCAGGCGCTTGGCCGCCAGCGCCGTCAGCGCATAGAAAAACGCCGCCCCCAGCGCCAGCAAAATCCCCCACAGATACTGGCCGCCCGCGCCCGCCTGCTGCGGCTGCGCCAGCACCACCAGCATCATGCCGGCAAAGGCCAGCGCCAGCCACAGCAGCTTGCGCGCCGTCAGCCTTTCCCCCAGAAACAGCGCCCCCAGCCCCACCAACATAAACGGCTGGGTGTTATACACCGCCGTCGCGATGGAGATCGACGCATAGCGGTAGGCGCTGAACAGCAGCAGCCAGTTCACCACCAGCGCCATGCCGCCGGCAACGGCAATCAGCAGCGTCGCCCGCCGCAGCCCCGGCGCACGCAGCTGTCCGAGCAGGCCGCACACCAGCAACAGCGCCAGCGCGCCGATGGCGCAGCGCCAGAACACCACGTTAATCACCGGCTGGCCGGACATCAGCACAAACCAGCCAATCGAACCGGAAATCAGCATCGCTGCCACCATCTCCAGCGAACCGCGTTTTATCTCTGCCTTCATCGTCTGTATCCCCTGCGTCAGTGATTGCATTAGCTTGCAACCTTTTGCCGCTGCGCTCCATAGCCAAAATCAGGCAGATATGCTTAACTTCCTTTTTATTAAAGGCTGAATACATTACTTACCTAACAAGGTTGCTATGGATATTATCGATCACCAAATTCTGGCGCTGCTGGCGGAGGATGCGCGCATGTCGCTGAAAACGCTGAGCGCCAAAGTGGGGCTGTCTTCGCCGAGCACCTCAGAACGGTTGCGGCGGCTGGAGGAGAGCGGCGTGATTCAGGGCTACACCCTGAACGTGAATCTGCAGGCGCTGGGCTACAGTTTTCAGTCGCTGGTGCGCCTCAAGCCGCTGCCGGGCATGCTGAAGAAGGTGGAACAGATGATTGCCGCCATCCCGGAGGTGGTGGAGTGCGACAAGGTAACCGGTGAGGACTGCTTTATCGTGCGGCTGGCGACGCGCTCGCTGGAGCAGCTCGACCAGATCCTGGATCGGCTGGCCGAGCAGGCGCAGAGCAATACCTCGATTGTAAAAACCACGCCGGTGAAGCGCCGCCTGCCGCCGCTGGCCGTTTAACGGCGGCGACGGCGGGTGAACGGATTGCCCTTCTTTTTCTCTTTTTTGGCCGCGTCGGCGGCCGATTTCAGCGCCGCCAGATGCGCCTTGTCGGCCTCCGGCACCGCCCGCTGTTCAATGGGGAACACCGGCAGCGCCGCCAGCAGGCGTGAGCCGTAGTTTTTCGTCAGCAGGCGGCGGTCGTAAATCATGATTTCGCCATGGCACTGATTGCTGCGGATCAGCCGGCCGACCTGCTGGATCAGGTTAAACGAGGCGCTGGGCAGGCTCTGCACTTCAAACGGATAGCGCTTCAGGGTTTTCAGCCACTCGCCTTCGGTGAGGATCACCGGGCTGTCGATCGGCGGGAAGGCGATTTTGTGAATATGCACCTGCGTCAGCAGCTCGCCCTTCAGATCCAGCCCTTCGGCGAAAGACTGCAACCCCACCAGCACGCTGGCCACGCCCTTCTCCACCCGCTTGCGGTGCTCTTCCACCAGCCGGTAGCGCGGCTGATCGCCCTGCACCAGCAGCATCAGCCGTAAATCGGTGACGTAGCTGAGGAAGGTCTGCATCGCCCGGTTACTGCTGAACAGGATCAGCATGCCTTTGTGCTGCCCGCCGGCCACTTCGGCGCGGAAGCAGCGCGCCATCTCTTCCAGATGCTGCGCTTCATTAGCCATCGACGGTTCAAACTGCATGGCGGGAATCACGATTTTGCCCTGCTCGACGTGGTTGAACGGCGAGGAGAGCACCTCAAAGCGGTCGCCGGCCTTTTCGTTCAGGCCGCTCATCTCCTGCAGACGGGCGAAGCTGTTGAGCGAGCGCAGCGTCGCCGAGGTCACCACCACGTGCGGCACGTTGCGCCACAGCAGCTTCTCCAACTGGTCGCTGACGCGGATGCCGACGCAGTGCAGATACAGATGGGTAACGTTATCGCGCACCTCGCGCGTGACCCATTTGGAGATCGGCGCGTTGGAGGATTTATCCATCGCCGCCAGCTTCCACAGCTTGCTCATCGCTTCCAGATAACCCAATGTGCGGCTCATCTGCAGAATCGTGCGGTGCAGGCGCACAATATCGTGCTTGCCGGTCTGTTCGCTCAGGTCATTGAGGATAAACTCCGCCAGCCCGCGCAGCCCGTCGGTCAGTTTGAACAGCCGCGCGCAGCTCTCCACCATCTCCGGCGGCAGCGCGCCCATCTCAAAGCGGTGCTCTGCCGCCGCGCCGTCTCCCGGTAGGTAAGCGCTTACCTGATGCTCAAAGCCCTGCATCAGCTCGCGCAGCTCCTCGCAGTGGTTTTTCAGCCGTTCGATGTTCGCCAGCCCCGGCGGGTTCTTCGGCCGGTACTGGGTCATACACAGCTCCACCTGCCGCACGATCATATCCAGCTGCAGGTTGGCGGACAGCGCGGTGATTTCCCCTTCCATCTCCAGCGCGTCGCGCGCCACCTCCGGCAGGTGGTGGCCCTCGTCCAGCACCAGCAGCAGCTCTTTGGGATTAGGCAGTACCGATTCGCTCTCCAGCGCCGCCATCACCAGCGCGTGGTTGGCGACCACCACGTCGGCGCTCTCAATCTCTTTGCGCGCCAGATAAAACGGGCACTCGCGAATATAGTGGCAGTTACGCCCCAGACAGTTGGCCTTGTCGGTGCTCAGCTTGCTCCACAGCGTGTCGTCAATCGACAGCGAATAGTGGTCGCGCAGGCCGTCCCACTCGTGGCGGGCCAGGGATTTGGACAGTTTCTGGCACAACGCCTGCTCTTCGCCGTTGGAGGGCACCAGCTCATCCTCGTCGAGATACAGCATCAGATCGCCCTGCTCGGCGACGTCGGTGCCCATCGCCGCCAGGTTGCGCGGGCAGACGTAGCGCCGGCGGCCGAACGCGCCGGTAAACTTTAAGTCCGGGATGATTTTCTTCAGCAGCGGCAGGTCTTTACTGTAAATCTGGTCCTGCAGCGCCACGTTGGCGGTGCTGACCACCAGCGGTTTGCCTTCGTCGCGCCCGACGGCGATGCCGGGAATCAGGTACGACAGCGTCTTGCCGACGCCGGTCGGCGCTTCAATCGCCAGATGGCGCGAATAATCGCCCGCCAGCGTCTTGGCGACTTCGGCAATCATCTGCCGTTGCGGTGCGCGGGAAATAAAGTCCGGTATTTGCTGCTGCAGGGCTTTGTACCACTTGCCGATCTGATCTTTTACTGCGGAGGTGAGCGCCATTCAACTCTTATCTAAACGAAATGATGGCGCTATTGTCCCACAGACGACGCGCGCCGTCAGCACGGCGAAGCAACGCATCGTCCGCTTTGCGCTGCGCCGCGCATTATTCCAGCGGCGCAACATGGTCGAAATGCGCCTGGAACAGCGCATTCAGCAGCGGCAACTGCTCCACCCGACCGGCGATGGCGGTCAGCTGCGGGCAGTGCTGCAGGAACCAGCGGCGGCCGGGCCGCCAGTTGCACATCACGGCGATGTACAAATCCAGCGCGCTGAAGGTGCGGCCGAGAAACCACGGCCCGGCGTCGCTGGCGGCTGCGGCGCACTGCAGCCACAGCTGTTCGCGGCGCGGGGCGATCGCCTCCTCCAGCCGTTCCGGGTGGCGGGTCTTCGGCAGCCAGGTCTCCGGGTGGTCGCCATAGGTGAAGGTCGGGTAAATCGCGCTGTTGATAAACATCAGCCAGCGTAAAAAACGCGGCAGCGTCGCCGCGCCCGCCTCCGGCGCCAGTTCCGCATGGGGCGCGCGCGCATGCAGCAGCAGCACGATCGCCGCGCTCTCGGTCATCACTTCATTATTGGGCAGAATCAGGGTGGGCACTTCCCCCAGCGGATTGAGCCGCAGCAGACGCTCGCGCTCCGGGCTGTCCGCCGCGTAGTCCACCTCTTCATAGCCCCAGGGAAAGCCGGTCAGCTCCAGCGCGGCGGCGACGATGGTCGAACCGCAGCCGCGGCAGCCGAGCAAGGTGTAAGTATCACGCATAACTCCTCCGTAACGGCAGGGATCAGGGCGCATCCGCTGCGCTTACGCAGGCCGATTAGGCTGTTTCGCGCGCGCCGTCACTGCAGAGAGAACATGCGGCCGCGCTAGGTTTAACTGTAGACCAGCCGCCCCCGCCTTTCCCGTTCGGTTTTTCATCACTCAGCACAAATATAAATATTTTGTCATAAATGCATCACACAACCTTGGTAAAAAATCTGCGCTGCAATCATTCCGGCAGCCGACTAAATAACAGTCATAAATACTGGTGATAGCCTTTTCATTCAAAAAAAGCAGGGACAATTATGAAACGTCATCTTCTCGCCGTTATTATTCCGGCGCTTTTCATTGCACCTTCGACTTACGCAGCAGAAATTTATAATAAAGACGGCAATAAACTGGATCTGTACGGCAAAGTAAAAGGATTGCACTATTTTTCCGACGACGCCGACAGCGATGGGGATAAATCTTACGTCCGTTTTGGCTTTAAAGGCTCGACGCAAATTAATGACCAGCTGACCGGTTACGGCCAGTGGGAATACCACGTCGCCGTCAACCACGCCGAATCTGAAGGCAGCAAGGATACCAAAACCCGCCTCGGCTTCGCCGGCCTGAAGTTCGGTGATTACGGCTCCGTCGACTACGGCCGTAACTACGGCATTATCTACGACGTCGGCGCCTGGACCGATATGCTGCCGGAGTTCGGCGACGATGCCTATATCAAGACCGACAACTTTATGAACGGCCGCACCAACGGCGTCGCCACCTACCGTAACAACGACTTCTTCGGTTTGGTGGACGGGCTGAAATTCGCCGTCCAGTACCAGGGAAAAAATGAGAACGACGACCGTGCGGCCAGCAAGGCCAACGGCGACGGCTGGGGCCTGTCATCCAGCTACGAAGTAACTGACGGCCTGAGCGTCGGCGCCGCCTACGCCTCTTCCAACCGCACCAGCGCGCAGAAACTGGGTGATTACGGTAAAGGCGATAAAGCGGATATTTGGGCGGCCGGCGTCAAATATGACAACAATAATCTTTACCTGGCGGCCACCTATTCAGAAAGCCGTAATATCGTGCCAATTTCCGGCACCGCGACCATTAACCAGAGCAGCACGTCGGTAAAAGGCTTCGCCAATAAGGCACAGGGCTTTG
The DNA here is from genome assembly GCF_014298095.1 of Serratia sp. JUb9. Taxonomy (NCBI): domain Bacteria; kingdom Pseudomonadati; phylum Pseudomonadota; class Gammaproteobacteria; order Enterobacterales; family Yersiniaceae; genus Serratia; species Serratia sp. JUb9. Next base: position 3,549,678 of record NZ_CP060416.1, read on the forward strand.
AAGTGGTGGCGCAATATCAATTCGACTTCGGCCTGCGCCCGTCCATTGGCTATGTCCAGTCGAAAGGCAAAGATATTGAAAATATCGGCGATGCCGATCTGGTGAAATATATCGACGTCGGCGCCTATTATTATTTCAATAAAAACATGTCCACCTATGTGGATTATAAAATCAACCAGCTCGACAGCGACAATAAACTGGGCCTGTCAGACGACGACGTGGTCGCCGTCGGCCTGGTGTATCAGTTCTAAACGCACGTAACCACCACTGCGTCTCTTGTGGCTGCGGCCAGTTGATTTCCAGCGTTACTTTGCCGGGCCGGCTGCGCCCGGCTTTTTTATTTTCCGGCCGCCGGCGCTCTTTCATCCGTACACTCATCCGCCTCCGGATTGGCAACGGCCTCGTCCGCTGTCACACCGGGATAGGCACAGCGCCAGGCGTAATAGATCGCCGTCAGCGGCGCAATGGCAAACAGCAGGAACAGCCAGCGAGCGGCGGCGCTGACGCCTTCAACGCCGCCCGACGCGTTCAGACCGGCCAGATTGGCGATCATGCCGGCCAATGCCGCGCCAAACGCCGTGGCAAACAGCTGCACCGTGGTGATCGCCGCGCCGGCAATATCTTTGTCCGACGCCGGCGCGGTTTGCAGGATACGCGTTAGCAGATGCGGCCAGCCGATGCCGATGCCAAACCCCAGCAGCGTTAACAACGCGATCAGCGGTGCCAGCGCCGCCCAGCCACCGCCGGAAGGCGTCGGCATAAACAGCATCAGCCCCAGCAACCCCAACAGCACCAACAGCGGCCCGCTGACGATCGCCCGGCGGATGCCCGCGCCGCGCCAGCCGGAACTGACGATCTCCGACAGCGTCCAGCCGGCCGCGATCGTCGCCGTAATATAACCGGAACTCAGCGGCGACTGCCCGTGCAGGATCTGCAGAAAATACGGGACAAAAATATCGCTGGTCATGCCGATCACCAATAACGACACGGTAAGGTACAGCGACGCCTGCGTTGAACCGCGCCGCAGCGCGCCATGCGGCAACAGCCGGGCTCGGGCGTGTTTTTCACGCCGTAGCAGCCATACCATCAGCAACAGCGCCAACCCCATACCGCCGCCGTTGAGCCACAGGCTGTCCGCCAGGCTGCCGGCGGAAACGATCAGCACCGACGCCGCCAGCAGTCCCAGCTGCGCCAGCGGCAGCGGCGTCGCCGCCAGTTGCGCTTTGCCTTTGGGCAGAATCATGAAGGTGAACGCCGTATACGCCCCCATGATCGGCAACAACATGCCAAACGCCCAGCGCCAGGCGTGCAGCTCGGCAAAAATCCCGCCGATCGCCGGGCCGATCAGCGTGGCAATTCCCCACATGGCGGAAATCAGCGCCATAGCGCGCGGCCACAATGACGGCGGAAACACCAGATTGATCATCGCGTAGGACAGCGCAAACAGCATCCCGCCGCCAAACCCCTGCACCGTCCGGCCGATCAACATCACCGGCATCGACGGCGCCAGCGCGCACAGCAGCGCGCCAAACATGAAAAACAGCGATGCCGTCAGGTAGGCGTGACGTGCGCCATACCCGCTGAGCAGGCGCGCCGACAGGGTGGAACCGATAATCGACGCCACAACAAACAGCGTGGTGTTCCAGGCATACAGATTCAGCCCGCCGATATCCTGCACCACCGACGGTAAAATGGTGGTCGCTACCAGAATGTTAATCGCATGGAGCGCCACCCCCAATGACAACGCAGTCGCACTCGCTGCATTTTTGCCGGAGAACAAGTCTCGCCAGCCACTTTTAGCACCAGTTATCACGTTCAGCGTCCTGTTTTCAGAGTATAGGCATTGAGTTGAGGGTGAGATTGCGTTAAATTTAACAAGCGTTATCTTGGAATAATTAAGGGCAAGGCGGAGAAATATGTCAAGAATAAGCTTGGAAAATGGCGAGTGCACCGCACAATCTGTCAGCGACCGTTTACTGAAGCTATTGAAAACCCGCGGCCCGCAACAGGCCACCGAGGCCGGCAAAGTGCTGGGCACCACCGGTGAAGCGGCGCGTCAGCAGTTCGTTAAGCTGGCTAAAGAAGGCCTGGTGGAAGCTCGTGCCGAAACCCGCGGCGTCGGCCGCCCGGTGCAGCTGTGGCACCTGACCCCCGCCGGCAACGCCCAGTTCCCGGACTCGCACCCTGAACTGACGGTGCAACTGCTGCGCACCGTGCGCGACAAGCTCGGGGAGCAGGCGCTTGACGTCCTGATTGAAAGCCGCGAGCAAGAGACGCGCATCAACTATAAACAGGCGATGATCGGCGCCGTCACCCTGCAGGAGCGCGTCGCCCGTCTGGCGAAGGTGCGCTGCCACGAAGGCTATATGGCCGAATGGTGCGCGCTGGAAGACGGCAGCTATCAGCTGGTGGAAAACCACTGCCCGATTTGCGCCGCCGCCAGCGTATGTCAAGGTTTTTGCCGCGCCGAACTCAGTATTTTCCGTGAGGTGCTGCAGGCGCAGGTGGAGCGTATCGAGCACGTCCTGGCTGGCTCTCGCCGCTGCGCCTACCGTATTTCTGATTTATAACGCACCCAGTGCGGGAAAATTAGGAGACCGAGCAATTGTTCCATCACGTCTACTTATACTACGTTGAGCGCTGCCCCGCCGCCGCGCGCATCAACCAGGAGACGTAATGACCACTCAGCACCTGCCCCCGCTTAGCTCCCGCTCCCCCTCTTTGCACCAACGGTTTTCCGCACCATGAAGCTGCATGCCGGGTTCTGGCTGATCACGCTGTGCTTTGGCGCCTATTGGGGGCTGGCGCTGTTCGCGCGCGACCGGGCGGCGCTGGTGCTGGCGATTGGCGCCGTGGCCGCGCTGGCGCTGACCCCGCAGGTGCGGCGCAAATGGGCAGTGCTGGCGGCGCTGGCGGGCATTGCGATGGATGCATTCTGGTGTTACAGCGGCGTGTTGCAGTTTAGCGGCAGCACCGGCGTGCCCGTCTGGATGATGGCGCTGTGGCTTGCCTTCGGCTGCTGGTGGTGCTGGCTGATGCAGCTTATCCGCGCCTCCGCCTGGCCGACCGCCCTATTCGGTGCGGTCGCCGGGCCGCTCAGCTATCTGCTCAGTTGGAAGTTAAAGGCGTTCACGCCGCTGATCGCCCCGGACCTGCTGCTGCTGGCGCTCTCCGTCGGCTGGGCCGTCTACCTGCCCGCCGTCAGTTGGGCGCTCACGCGGTGCCGCAACGCCGCATAAACGCCCGGTACGCCCGATCCCGCCTGTCCGCGCTAACGTTGCGGACTTTTAACATTTCACTAAAGCCGCCGCAGGGACTATAATCTCCCGCTGTTTTAAGTAACCTGCGAAAACCGCCCCATGCTGAAAAAAGCGTTCGTCATCATTATCGCCCTGTGCGCCCTGGGTTCCCTCGGCGGCGTATTCCTCGCCGGCCTGAACATCTACACCCGCTCCACCACGCCGCAGCCGGAAGCCAGCAGCGAAAGCGCCGCTCCGTCCGTTACGCCGGCGCCGGTCGCGCAAGATCGTTAAACGTCAGGCCGCCTACAGCGTCGTGACGCCGGCAGCAGCGGCCTGCCGTTCCAGTTCGGCAATCACCTGATAGTCCGCCCGCGGCACCAGGCTGAAATCACCAATCAGCAGGCTATCGCTGGCCGGATCGCTGACCATCTCATTGGCCGCCGCACGCAGGATTTCCACCTGCCCCTGCGATGTGCCTGCGGCGGTGATCAGCGGCAGTCCCGGCACCGAGGCGGTGCGGCCGATGATTTTCACCCCGTGCAGCGCCTCCGGCTGCGCCCGGCGCAGCAGTTCCAGGCTGACGCTGTCGATGGCGGCAATATCCGCCTCGCCGCGCTGGATCATCTTCAGCGACTGGTAGTGCGCGCCGGAAGCCAGCGCCTTGCCGAAGAAACGCCCGTCCTGCGCCAGCGGCGCGATCAGTGCCCGCAGGCTGTTATAGCCGGACTGAGAGTCGGTGCTGTTATACGCCGCCGTGCGGCCGCGAAAGTCGGCCAGCCGTTCGCCGGGATCGTCCTCCCGCACCACCAGCCAACTGCTGTAATTAGGGCCGTTGCAGCCCTCGACCCGATAGTGATAGGTGCCGATCACCTGCACCTGCGGCAGATACGCCACCAGCGGGTAGCCGCAGGTCTGGCTGAGCAGCAAGTCCGGCTGCCGCCAGTGCCGCGCCAAATCCTGCGGCCACGTCAGCGTCTCCGGCGCTTCCAGCCCGTAGGCCTGCAGCCTGGCGCGCAGCGCACGCCAGAACGGTTCCACCTGTTGATGCGTCACGCCGTACATCGGTAAAGATACTTGCATCGCCACTCCCCCATCCCGTCTATCCTGATGGTCTGCACGGCGGCAGAACAGCCAACGCCGCGTCAGCCATGACGGATATGCCTTACCCAACGTTCAAACACCCTATCAACAATGATAGCCAGTAACGCCACAACCAGCGCGCCCTGAATCACATAGGCGGTATTAAACCCGCTCAGGCCGATAATAATCGGCGATCCGAGGGTTTTGGTGCCGACCGTCGAGGCGATGGCGGCGGTGCCGATATTAATGATCACCGAGGTGCGGATGCCGGCGAGGATCACCGGCGCGGCCAGCGGCAGCTCGACGCGCCACAGTACCTGCCAGGGACTCATGCCGACGCCGGTCGCCACTTCCCGCGCAGCGGGCGGCACCGCACCGATACCGGCCAGCGTGCCCTGCAGAATCGGCAACAGTCCGTACAGCACCAGCGCAATAATCGCCGGCTGCTCGCTGAAGCCCATCACCGGCACCGCCACCGCCAGCACCGCCACCGGCGGGAAAGTCTGCCCCACCGCTACCGCCGTTTCCACCAGCGAACGAAATTCCTGCCCGGCCGGCCGGGTGACCGCCACCCCGGCCGATACGCCGATCAGCACCGCAATCAGGCTGGAAATCCCCACCAGCGTCAGGTGAGCCAGCAACAGCGCAATAAAGCTGTCCTGCTGATAGACCGGCCGCTGCAGGTCGGGAAACCAGTAGGCGAACAGGCCGTGCAGCTGGTTCATGCCGAACACCAGCGCCAGCAGCAGCGCCGTCGCCCACGGCAGCGGGTCGCGCAGCCAGCGCCGCAGACGCCCGCTCATGACAGGGCCTGCTGCGGGGCAAGAAGATCGTGAAAATGCAGCACGCCGCGCGCCGCGCCCTGCTCGTCCACCACCGGCAGGCAGTCGCTGCCGCGGGCGACAAACACCGACAGCGCCTCGCGCAGGCTCATCGCCGTGCTGATCGGTTCGCCGTCGGCCTGCCCGGGACGTACCCGCTCGCCGACGTAGCCCAGCGCCAGCAGTTTGATGCCGCGATCGCTGCGGCCGAAGAAGTCGCGCACAAAATCATTGGCCGGACGGGTCAGCATCTCCAGCGGCGTGCCCTGCTGCACCACCCGGCCGGCATCCATCAGCACCACCCGGTCCGCCAGCGCCAGCGCCTCGTCGATATCGTGCGTCACCAGCACGATGGTGCGGCCGGAAAGCTGATGAATGCGCGCCACCTCCGCCTGCAGCGCGGCGCGGGTCACCGGGTCGAGCGCGCCGAACGGCTCATCCATCAGCAGCACTTCGGGGTCGGCCGCCAGCGCCCGGGCGACGCCGACCCGCTGCTGCTGCCCGCCGGACAGCTGGTGCGGATAGCGGCGGCGGAACAGCGCCGGATCAAGATGCAGCAGCTCCATCAGCTCCGTGACCCGATCGCGGATGCGCGCCCGCGGCCACTTCAGCAGCTGCGGCACGGTGGCGATGTTCTCCTCCACCGTCCAGTGGGGGAACAGCCCGATGGACTGAATGGCATAGCCCATACGGCGTCGCAGATCCTGCGGTTTGAATTTGTGGATCTCTTCACCGGCGAAATAGATCTTGCCTTTATCGTGCTCAATCAGTCGGTTGATCATTTTCAGGGTGGTGGATTTACCGGAGCCGGAGGTGCCGATCAGCACGGTAAATTCCCCGGCGGCGATATTCAGCGACAAATCATCCACCGCGGCTTTGCCCTGAAACAGTTTGCTTACCTGGTCAAAGTTAATCATCGGCGGGTTGCTTCCAACATTGAAATTATCAGTTTAAACAGCGAGTCGACCACGACCGCCATCACGATCACCGGGATCACCCCGAGTAGCACCAGATCCAGCGCGCTGCTCAGCAGCCCCTGAAACACGATGGCGCCGAAGCCGCCGGCGCCAATCAGTGCGGCCACCACCGCCATGCCCACCGTCTGCACCGCCAGAATACGCACCCCGGTCAGCAGCAGCGGCAACGCCAGCGGCAGTTGCACGCGCGCAAAGATCTGGCCGCGCGTCATGCCCATGCCGCGGGCGGACTCAATCACGCTGGCCGGCACGCTCTGCAGCCCGGCGGTCACGCTGCGCACCAGCGGCAGCAGCGCATACATCACCAGCGCGACGATCGCCGGCGCCAGCCCGATACCGCTGACGCCGTGGCGCGCCAGCCACGGGAACGCCGCCGCCAGCCCGGCCAGCGGCGCGATCAGCAGGCCGAACAGCGCGATCGACGGCACCGTCTGGATAATGTTGAGCGTGGAGAACACCGGCGTCTGCCAGCGCGACGAGCGGAAACAGAGCACGCCGAGCGGCACGCCAATCGCCAGCGTCGGCAGCACGGTCAGCAGCAGAATGCTCAGGTGCTGCCACAGCGCGGCGTCGAACACTTCGCGCCGGTTGTGGTACTCCTTCAGCAGCGAGAGCGCATCCAACTGCTGGCTGAACAGCAGCCACAGCGCCGGCACCAGCGTCAGGGTATTGCCGACAATGCGCCACAGCGGCGAGGCGGTGATGCGCTCCATGGCATTCGCCGCCATCAGCAGGCACAGCGCCAGCGTCAGCCAGCAGCCGCCGCTCCAGGAGGTGCGCGCCAGCGCCGAGCCGTTCTGCGCCAGCTGACGTGCGGCATCGCCGCTCAGCCAGAGGCTCAGCGTCAGCAACGCCGAGGCGGCCAGCACCGTCAGCAACGCATAAACGCGCCGCGGCGGCAGCAGACTGAGCACCGCCAGCACCAGCAGCGGCGCCAGCAGCCACAGCGCGCGGCCGTGCAGCAGGGAGAGCAGTGAGATAGTTTGCCCGGACAGCAGGCGGTTGGGCGCATAGCTGAGGAAAGGCAGGCCAAACGCCGCGAGAAGTAACAGCAGAAACAGCGTCAACAGCACGCGGTTTTTTAGAACGGTAGTCAAAGAAACGCTCCGGCATCCTGGTGTATCCGCGTCGCCGGGGAGAAAGGAGCGCCTCCCCGGCGCGTTCGTTCATCGCGCGTTGTCAGCCTTTGACAAAGCCTTTCGCCTTCAGGTAGTTCGCCGCCACCTGTTTGGCGTCCTGCCCTTCCACCGCAATCTGCGCGTTCAGCTGCTGCAGCGTCGGGCCGTCCAGCGAGGCGAACACCGGTTTCAGCAGCGTGGCGATAGCGGCATGCTGTACCAGCGCGCTTTCGCGGATCACCGGCGCCGGCGCATAGATCGGCTGCACGCCCTGCGGATCCGCCAGAGTCTGCAGGCCCAGCGCCGCCACCGGGCCGTCGGTGCCGTAGGCCATGGCGGCATTCACGCCGGAGGTCTGTTCCGCCGCCGCCTTAATGGTGACCGCGGTATCGCCGCCGGCCAGCGACAGCAGCTGGTCCTGCTTCAGCGTAAAGCCGTAGGCTTTCTGGAACGCCGGCAGCGCGTCCGGCCGCTCGATAAACTCTGCCGAGGCCGCCAGCTTGAACGTGCCGCCGCCGTTAATCCACTTGCCCAGATCCGCCAGCGTTTTCAGCTGGTTGGCCGCCGCCACGTCCTGACGCACCGCAATGGTCCAGGTGTTGTTGGCCGGCGCCGGGTCCAGCCACACCAGTTTGTTTTTGTCGTAATCAAGCTGTTTCACTTTGGCGAAGCCGGCCTGCGCATTTTTCCACGCCGGATCTTTTTCATCCGCGAAGAAGAAGGCGCCGTTGCCGGTATATTCCGGGTAAATATCAATTTCGCCGGCGGTAATTGCGCCGCGCAGCACCTTGGTGGTGCCCAGCTGCAGTTTGTTGGTGGTTTTGATGCCGTTGGCTTCCAGCACCTGCACGATAATATTGCCCAGCAGCGAACCTTCGGTGTCGATTTTAGAGCCGACGCGTACCGAATCCGCCGCCTGTGCGCCGCCGGCCAGTGTGAACAGGCTCAGCGCCAACGCCAGAAAGCGTCCGCGCGGGGAGAGAAATGCCATGGTGTCGTCCTCTTGTCTGTTTTATAAAAACCGCTCCACCCGTCATACTTCAAGCCGCTGGTGCGTTGGCTGTGCTCAGTCACCCGAATCACTGACCAAAGTCAGCTCATCGGGATTCCTTCCCTTGCCGCCTTCCTGCAACTCGAATTATTTTGGGTATAAAACGCGCTTCCAGCGCGCGCTCAAGATTGCCGCCGTAGCGCCGGCGGCGTTCTGGTTCCCCTTACCGCCGGCGCCCGCCAGAAACGGATGCACGCCGACGTCGAGCGGCGTAACGGCATGCTGTTTGAACCAGCTGCCGTACCCCGGCACCACAAATCCCTGACTGCGCCGCCGGTAGGCGTCGCGCTCAGCCAGATAGACCTTGCGCAGGCCGTACCACGGCAGCCCGGGTAAATCGTGATGTACTAAATGATAGTTCAGATTGAGAAAAAGCAGCCGCCAGGGCCAGGCGGCCTCATTCAGCACCGAGCGCGCCGCCGCATCGCGTTCGGCTCGGTGTTCGTAAAATGAGCGGATTTTACCGATCGCCAGCGCCGGGTAGCTGACCAGCAGCAGATAAAACCAGGCGCAATGCCCTGCCGCTGCAGCCAGTACAGCAGCCACGCCAGCAGCGCGCCATGCAGCAGCCACATCGCCAGCGTGCGCCCGTCCCCCGCCGCCATGCGCCGCAGCGCGTCGGCCGTCAGCAGGCCGATATCCCACAGCGGCGACAGCAGCATCCGCCCCGGCAGGCAGTTGCGCAGCGCCGCCAGCCGCGGCAACAGCCGGGGAAAACGCCGCCACTGCGCCCGGGTGAAATAGTAGCTTTCCGGGTCGCGCCGCGGATCGGTGAGGTGCGGGTTGCGGTGATGGCGCAGATGCGTGTCGCGGTACAGCCCATAGGGATACCACACCGCAAGCGGCAGCAGGCCGAACAGCTGATTCAGCCATGGCCGGCGCGTGGGGTGGCCGTGAATCAGCTCATGCTGCAGCGACAGATAGCCGGTGGTGAACAGGATCAGCAGCGGCGTCGCCAGCCACGGCCCCAGCACGCGCCAGTACGCCGCCGTCAGAAACCAGCCGCCGTACACCGCCACGATGACGCCCCAGGTGGGCAGCTCCAGCCGCCACCACCACTGCCGGCGCAGCCGCTGAATCCAGCGGCGCTGACGGGCGTGCAGATAGTGGCAGTGACCGGCGGATTTAGGCATGCTGACGACTCGCAGTGAAAAATTTCATCCAGTATCAGCGAGGCGGATCGGCGCGCCAAATAACGAAACCGGCAAAGCTAAGTGAAAAAACGACGCAGCGGCAAGGGCTATACTTAACGCTGCGCGTCAATGCGAGCGGAGGTTCCATGACCGGAAAACGCCGCGCCGCCGTGACCACTTCGCCGGACGGCGCCTTACGCTTTGCTCCCCTGCGCCTGCGGCCGCCGCGGGCTGACGAGGTCGTGGTGCGTCTGGCCGGTTGCGGCATCTGCCATACCGATCTCAGTTGCCGCAGCGGCGTCGCCGCCGGTTCAATTCTCGGCCACGAGGGCGCCGGCATCGTCGAACGCGTCGGTAACGCGGTGCGCGCGGTGCAACCCGGCGATGCGGTGGTGCTCTCCTACAACTCCTGCGGCCGCTGCGCCGCCTGCCTCCGCCGCCATCCGGCCGGCTGCGAACACTTCTGGCGGCTTAACTTCGACTTCCAGCGGCTGGACGGCAGCAGCGGTTATCTGCCGCCGCTGCACGGCCACTTCTTCGGCCAGTCCGCCTTCGCCACCCACGCGCTGGCAAACGAGCGCAACCTGGTGCGGGTCGCAGGCGATCTGCCGCTGGCCACCCTGGCGCCGCTCGGCTGCGGGCTGCAGAGCGGCGCCGGGACGGTGATCAATTCGCTGAACCTGCAGGCCGGCGAGCGGCTGCTGATCCTCGGCGTCGGCGCCGTCGGTCTGGCGGCGGTGATGGCGGCAAAACTACGCGGCGCCGCCGCCATCGTGGCGCTGGACCATCAGCGCCAGCGTCTGGCCTGCGCCGGCGAACTGGGGGCTACGCAAACGCTGAGCGACGTGCGGCAGATTGCGCAGCTGCCTGCGCTGGATGCGGTGATCGACACCACCGGCGAACACGGCGTCATACAGGCGGCATGGCAGCGGCTGCGCCGTGGCGGCACGCTGGCGCTGCTGACCGGCGGCGGCGTGGTGAAATTTTCTCACGATCGGCGGATTATCAGCGTGATTCAGGGTGATGCCGTGCCGCAACAGTTTATCCCTTATCTGATCGCGCAGTGGCGCAGCGGCCATTTTCCCTTTGACCGGCTGCTGCGCTTCTACCCGTTCGGGGCCATCAATCAGGCGCTGGACGCCGCCCAGACGGGCGAGGCGATCAAAGCGGTGATTCGCTTTGACTAATCCCTGCGGAGTCAACGGTTAAATATTATTTAACATGATGATTTTTCAACATCTTCCGGTTGTATGCTTATAACCAGAAAGCATTGGTTTTCCCCGCGTGCGCGCCGCTAAGCTCGATGCTTTGCCTATCAGAAAATTATTATTATGACGACAGATATAGCGGCCCCCTCTGCCGCACCTTCTTCTGCAGGGAACGCCGACAGCGCCGGCGCAGCAAGCGTCACCATCCGCAATGCCGCCGACGTCTCGCGGCTGGTCAACAGCGGCGCGGCCAAACGCAGCGATGCGCGCATCGTGGTCGCCATCGCGCTGGGCGGCGTGTTTCTCGACGCGTACGATCTGGGCGCGCTGGCGTTCGGCATCAAGGACGTGGCGCGCGAGTTCAGCCTGTCCCCCACCGGCACCGGGCTGGTGGCCTCGGCCATTACCTTCGGCGCAATTATCGGCGCCTTTATCGGCGGCTACCTGACCGATAAAATCGGCCGCTACCGGGTATTTATGGCCGATATGTTTTTCTTTGTGGTGGCGGCGCTGGCCTGCGCCTTTGCGCCGAATGAGTGGGTGCTCGGCGGCGCGCGTTTCGTGATGGGGCTGGGAGTCGGCATCGATCTGCCGGTCGCCATGGCGTTTCTGGCCGAATTCTCCCGCCTGTCCGGCCGCGGCAACAAGGCGGCGCGCATCGCCATGTGGTGCCCGACCTGGTATGCGGCGATCAGTATTTCCTACCTGTTGGTGCTGCTGCTGTATGCGGTGCTGCCGGACGGCCACACCGACTGGCTGTGGCGGCTGATCCTCGGCTTCGGCGCGGTGCCCGCCCTGTTGATTATCGCCATCCGCAGCCGCTATATGAGCGAATCGCCGGTGTGGGCCGCCAATCAGGGCGATCTGCAGGGCGCCGCCGCCATCCTGCGCCGCTCCTACAATATCCATGCCCAGGTGGCCGAAGAGGCCGAGCACACGCCGGCGGCGCCGGCCAGACGCGCGGCCTGGCGCAACTACGGCGAACTGCTGAAAGGGGTGTACCTGCGGCGCACCGTGCTGGCGACCACCATCGCCATCGCCTCTTCCTTTGCCTATAACGCCGTCGCCTTCGGCCTGCCGGTGATCCTCTCCACCTTTTTGGCCCAGTCGATGCTCAGCACCATTCTGGTGTCGCTGGCGCTGAACCTGCTGTTCGCCTTCGCCGGCGGCCTGCTGGCGGTGCGTCTGGTGCCGACCTTCGGCGCCTGGAAAATGACGGTGCTGGGCTACGCCTGCCAGCTGGCGGCGCTGCTTGGGCTGGCGCTGGTCGGCCTGCCGGACGACGGCGGCGAAGCGGCCTTCTCCATCGGCATGCTGGCGCTGTTCCTGCTCGGCCAAGGCTTCGGCCCCGGTTCGCACAGCATGACCTTCGCCTCGCTGAGCTACCCCACCTCGCTGCGCGGCGTCGGCGTCGGTTTTAACCAGACGCTGATGCGCGCCAGCTCCACGCTGTCGCTGTTCCTGTTTCCGGTGCTGTCCGCCGCGCTAGGCACCGGCGTGTTCTGGGTGATTGCCCTGGCGCCGCTGGTCGGGCTGGTTGCCCTGCTGGCCATCCGCTGGGAGCCGGCCGGCTATGACGTCGACGCCGAGGATTTCCGCCCGGTTTAAGTCCTCCACACAGCGTGCATTACCCGTTTGTCTGACGGGGCAGGCTGCCGGCCTGATAACGCGGCAGCCTGCCAAGCTGATAACAAAATAAGTTAACAAGTTATTAAGCTATCAAGTTGTTCAGTTAGCAATTTAACCGATCCTGCACCTCCACCCAGCTGCGCTGCCCGGCGGATTCGGCGATGGCGTCCAGCACGCAGGAGACCTTCCAGCCCTCCTCAAAATCCGGCCACATGCGATCGCCGGCGGCGATGCCGTTGACCAAATCACGCACCTCGACGGTTTTCTGATCGTTAAAGCCGATACCGTGACCGGCGCTGATGCAGAAGGCCGCGTAGTCCGGGTGTTTCGGCCCCACCAGCAGGGTTTTAAACCCCTGCCGCTCCGCCGGTTCGTCGTGGCGGTACAGCTTCAGCTCCGCCATCCGCTCCTGGGTATAGCTGAGCGTGCCTTTGGTGCCGGTCACCACATAGGTCAGCCCCATTTTGCGGCCGCAGGCGATGCGTGAAGTTTCAATGGTGCCCATCGCCCCATTGGCAAAACGCACCAGCGCGCTGGCCTGATCCTCGTTCTCCACCGTGCACAGCCTTGATGGGTCGTTCGGATCCGGACGCTGTTTGATCACCGTCTGCATATCACCGGACACCGCGCTGATATCGCCCACCAAATAGTGCGCCATATTGACGATATGCGCCGCCAGATCCCCCAGCGCCCCCAATCCGGCGCTGGCCTTGCGGCAGTGCCAGTCAATCGGCGTGCGCGGATCCGCCAGATAATCCTCATTATGGGTGCCGTAAAAATGCACCACTTCGCCAATCTCGCCGTTGGCGATGATTTCACGCGCCAACTGGCTGGTGGGGTTCTTCATATAGTTAAAGCCCACCAGGGTTTTCACCCCGCGCTGGCGCGCCGCCAGCACCATTTCCGCCGCGTCGCGGGCGTCCAGCGCCAGCGGTTTCTCTGAATAGACGTGTTTGCCGTGGCGAATCGCCTCCAGCGCCATCTCCTTGTGCAGAAAGTTCGGCGCGCAGATATCCACCACGTCAATTGCCGGGTCGGCCACCAGCTGCCGCCAGTCGTCGGTGGCGCGCGCAAAGCCGAACTCCGCGGCGCGCTGACGCGCCAGCTCCGGCGTCACTTCCGCCAGCATCTCCAGCACCAGCTCCCCTTTCAGCGGGAATACCGTGCCCGCCTGCGCATAGGCAATGGCGTGGCAGCGGCCGATATAGCCGGTGCCGATCAATCCGATACGAACCTGTTTCATCCTCTCTTCCTCCCGCCTGACCTGCCGAACGACTCGGCGATCCCTTCTTGTGAAATAAAAAATCTAAAGAAGATTTATATGGAATTAATATTCCAACAACAAGCGGCCGGGGTAATAAAACTGATATTCGTGACGCCGTTCATGGTTCCCGAATGAACGGCTGAAACGGCGATCGCGCCGATGCGGAAGCGCATCAAATTAACGGCAAAAACGGTACATCTGTTTCACGTTATCCGCAGCGCCAGGGCATGCGCCGTCACGCCGCTTCTGTTAGGATAAAACCGCGCGTGCGGACGCGCGTCGTCCGCACAACCGTCACGATCCACAGAGATAAGATGAATGTCGCCGAAGATTTTAATCAGCGCCTGCCTGGCCGGTTTCAAAGTACGCTATAACGGTTCCGATAAGCCGCTGCTGGACGCCACGCTGGCGCGCTGGCAGCGCGAGGGACGCCTGGTGGTGTGTTGTCCGGAGCTGGCGGCGGGCTTCTCCACCCCGCGTCCGGCGGCGGAAATCAGCCCCGATGCCGACGGCACTGCGGTGCTCGCCCAGCGGGCGCAGGTGCGTGAAACCACCGGTGCCGACGTTACCGCCCCCTACCTGCTGGGCGCGCAGCTGGCGCTGGAGACCGCACGCCGCCACGATTGCCGCTTTGCGCTGCTGACCGACGGCAGCCCCTCCTGCGGCAGCCAGCTGATCTACGACGGCAGCTTCAGCGGCCACAGCAAACCCGGCAGCGGGGTTACCGCCGCCCTGCTGCGGCAACAGGGCATTGAGGTGTTTTCCGACCGGCAGATCGCAGCGCTGGTCGCCCGCGTCAGCGAGTACGAGCGGCAAGCAGCGCCGCCAGCCGCTGACGCAGATGGGCAATCCCCTGCGGGTGGTGAATAAATTCCTCTATCGGCATCATGCGCCAATACTGGCCTTCATCGCCAAAGCGCACGGCGGCGATCTGCCGCGCGCTGAGATCGCCCAGCATAAACCAGGTGGCCGCGTCCCCCGGTTGCCGTCCGGAATAACGACGCTGCTCGCGCACCTGGGCGGCGGCGATCGTCAGGCCGAACTCCTCGTAGGTTTCCCGCTGCACGCACTGCAGCGGCGTCTCCGCCCCTTCGCGCCCGCCGCCGGGCAGATCCCACTGGCCGGGCCACGGTATATCGTCACGGCAGTCGCGCCGGTAGACCAGCACCTGTCCCTGATGCAGCAGCGCGATCTTTGCACCGCCAAAATCCTGCTCCGCCATCATCTTTCCTCCGCCTCAATAGCCGCCCAGCTTTACGTCATCGTGTTCTTCATACGACGGTTGTCCTGACCTTATCACCCGCAGGCCGGGCTATTTCGTCAGCAATCTTCCCCGCGCGACGGTTTTTTGAAATTCAGCGCACTGGCTATGATCCTGCTGCGTGCAGTTTGCGACATGTTTCAGGCCGCGGCTGATGCAAAGGATTCAGAATGGTGCATCAGGGCGATCTGGGCGTCCTTCCCTTTGCCTACCTGAACCTACCCCTGACCCAATTGACCACACTCACCAGAATAGCCGCTACAACCAGCATAAGCGCCGCCAGCACCCAGAGGAATGAGGGATCGGCCTCACCGTCAGCAAAGCCTAACCCTGTAATATTCAATACATGATTGGTGGCTTGTGACAGGTAATCCAGTAGGCCACCCAGCGGAAACAATACAATGAAGAATGCCGCGACAAGACAGGCAAGCCAAATGCATAGATTAATCAATGTCGCATGACGCATAATCAGCCCTTCCCATCACTTCAACCCTGCCATAAGACATGAGTCCGCGCCCACCGGGAACCTGGATCTTCTTTCGCTGAAGTAGTGATTTCCTAACAAGTTGAAAGTCTGGGATGTTATAGAAAGTTATGCAACCGTGTGACTCTCCGCTGCCATCAGGTCGTAAGGGATGAAGCCTAAACGCTCCACGTTCTGAACCGTAAACAAACACAGAATCACTCATGGTACTGGCGCTATAGAGGCCAAACCATTCATCATGATTGGTGCCGTTCTTGAAATCCTTAATAAAGTCTGTAGCCGATTACGGAGGCTTCCCGATGGGCGATCGACTATCCAATAAGTGCCAACCGGCAGCGCTGCATTCTTCTTATAGGCGCATTGCGCTATGTTGGTGACTGGCTCTACACCACTGAATACCGGGAACACGCCTACTCCGTAAACGTGGAGTTTTAAACGCCGTCTGTCGGCGGACACATCGTTATAATCCATTCTGCAAATTTGCATTAATTTAACTCTCCATGTCGTTAAAACCCCTCATATTAATGGTTAAAGATCACTCAAGACAATCAGACCGATCCTGTTTGTGAATGTCCATTAATTGGGGTGACAAGGGTAGCCTGGACGAGCGCGCCATAATGCAAGCGGGGCAATTTAGGGTATAGTAAAAATCGGTTTTCATGACGGACGAACAATCACAATGAACTCTCCTTTTCTGGTTACCCCACAATGGCTTGAACAACATCTCCACGATGCCGATCTGGTGCTGGTCGACGTGCGCATGTCGCCGGCGGGCCTGACGCCGAAGAAAGATATGCAGGCCGAATTTGACCGCGGCCATCTGCCGGGCGCGGTCTATTTCGATATCGACGACGTCGCCGACAAACACAGCGCGCTGCCGCATATGCTGCCGGACGCTGCAGCCTTTGGCCGCGCGGCAGGCGAGCTGGGCATCAGCGAAAACAGCACGCTGGTGTTCTATGATGAAGGCAACCAGTTTTCCGCCCCGCGCGGCTGGTGGACCTTCCGCAACTTCGGCGCCAAACGGGTTTACGTGCTGGACGAGGGGATGAGCGGCTGGACGGCGCGTGGCAATGCGCTGGAAAGCGGCCCCGTTGCCCGGCAGACCACGGTGTTTAACGCCAGCTTCAACCCGGCGGCGGTGGTCGCCATGGCGCAGGTGGAGCAGGCGCTCGGCAGCGACAGCCAGATCCTCGACGCGCGCGCCGCCGCGCGTTTTTACGGCGACGCGCCGGAACCGCGCCCGGGCCTGCACCGCGGCCATATTCCCGGCAGCATCAATATTCCCTACGGCGACCTGCTGGACAACGGCCGCTTTAAATCGCTGGCGGCGCTGCGGGAAACCTTCAGCGCCAAAGGCGTCGATATTAACGGCCCGATCATCGTCAGCTGCGGCTCCGGCGTTACCGCGGCGGTACTGGCGTTCGGCCTGCTGTCGCTGGACGCGCCGCAGGTCAGGCTGTATGACGGCGCCTGGAGCGAATGGGGCCTGCTGGACGGCAAGCAGCCGATAGCCACCAGGTAACCCCGCCGCGCCCGCCGCCGGACGTTTCCATCGCGGCGGCGGGTCGTTTAAATCGCCACCAGCGCCCTGGCGCCCTCCTGCTCCATATCGGCGCCCGCGCCGCGCTGCACAATGCTGCCGCGCGCCATCACCAGATAGCTGTCTGCCAGTTCGGCGGCAAAATCATAAAACTGCTCCACCAGCAGGATCGCCATCTCCCCCTGCGCCGCCAGCTGTTTGATGACCGCGCCGATCTCTTTAATCACCGACGGCTGAATGCCTTCGGTGGGCTCATCCAGGATCAGCAGGCTCGGCCGGCAGGCCAGCGCCCGGCCGATCGCCAGCTGTTGCTGCTGGCCGCCGGACAGATCGCCGCCGCGCCGGTGCTTCATCTGCGCCAGTACCGGAAACAGCTGATAAATGCTGTCCGGCACGCGTTTCGCCTCTGCGGCGGCAAAGCGCGACAGCCCCATCAGCAGGTTCTCCTCCACCGTCAGCCGTGGGAAAATCTCGCGCCCCTGCGGCACATAGGCGATGCCGGCCTGCACCCGCTGATGGGTTTTGCGCCCATTGATGCGCTGTCCCTGCCAGCAGATGTCGCCGCTTTTCGCCGGCAGCAGTCCCATCAGGCATTTCAGCAGGGTGGTTTTACCCACGCCGTTGCGCCCCAGCAGGCAGGTCACTTCGCCAATCCGCGCCTCAAAAGAGACGCCGCGCAGAATATGGCTGCCGCCGTAATATTGGTTCAGCTCGTTCACTTGCAGCATCACGCTTTCCTCTTTATTCGCTTCAGCGGCCCAGATAGACCTCAATCACCCGTTCGTCAGCCTGCACCTGCGCCAGCGAACCTTCCGCCAGCACCTGCCCCTGATGCAGCACCGTCACGCGATCGGCGATGGCTTCGACAAACCCCATATCGTGCTCCACCACCATCAGCGAATGGCTGCCCGCCAGGGATTTGAACAGTTCGGCGGTGTATTCGGTTTCCGCATCGGTCATGCCGGCCGCCGGCTCATCCAGCAGCAGCAGATGCGGCTCCTGCACCAGCAGCATGCCGATTTCCAAAAACTGCTTCTGCCCGTGCGACAGCAGTCCGGCCGGCCGGTGACGCTGGCTGGTCAGCCGCAGCGTCTGCAGCATCTGCTCGATGCGGTCGCGCTGCTCGCCGCTCAGTCTGGCGCGCAGGCAGGCCCACACCGATTTGGGGTTCTTCTGCGCGATCTCCAGGTTCTCAAACACCGTCAGCGCTTCAAACACCGTCGGTTTTTGAAACTTGCGGCCAATGCCGGCCTGCGCGATCCGGATTGGATCCATCGCCGTCAGATCGCGCGTCTGATCGTAAAACACCCGCCCGTTGTCCGGCCGCGTTTTGCCGGTGATCACATCCATCAGCGTGGTTTTGCCCGCGCCGTTCGGCCCGATCACGCAGCGCAGTTCGCCGACGCCTATCTGCAGCGACAGATCGCGCAGCGCATGGAAGCCGTCGAAGCTGACGTTGATGCTCTCCAGCTGCAGCACCGGATCGGTCTGCCCGCGGCGCTTATCGGCCGGCAGCGGATGGGTAAACAGCTCATCGGTCATTTGCATGGCGTTCATGATGATTTCCTCCGGCGCAGCAGGCCAATCACGCCCTGCGGCAGAAACAGCGTCACCACGATAAACATCAGCCCGAGGAACAGCTGCCAGTACTCCGGCATCGCCACGGTGAACCAGCTCTTGGCGCCGTTGACGATGCCCGCGCCGAGCAGCGGCCCGACCAACGTGCCGCGTCCGCCCAGCGCCACCCAGATGGCGGCCTCGATCGAGTTGGTGGGCGACATCTCGCCGGGATTGATAATGCCCACCTGCGGCACATACAGCGCACCGGCCAGCCCGCACAGCACCGCCGACAGCGTCCAGACAAACAGCTTGAAGCCGCGCGGCTGATAGCCGCAGAACGTCAGGCGGTTCTCCGCGTCGCGCACCGCCGTCAGCACGCGGCCGAATTTACTGCGCGCCAGCGCAAACCCCAATCCCAGGCTGACGATCAGCAGCAGCACCGTCGCCAGAAACAGCGCCACGCGGGTGCCGGTCGCCGTAATCGGCGCCCCCAGCAGGGTGGTGAAGCCGGTAAAGCCGTTATTGCCGCCGAAGCCGGTTTCGTTACGGAAAAACAGCAGCATGCCGGCGTAGGTCAGCGCCTGCGTCATGATGGAGAAGTACACCCCTTTGATTTTTGAGCGGAAGGCGAAGTAGCCGAACACCAGCGCCAGCACGCCCGGCGCCAGCACGATCAGGCACAATGCCCAGGCAAAATATTGCGTGCCGCTCCAGAACCACGGCAGTTCGCTCCACGACAGAAACGACATAAACGCCGGCAGGCCGTCGCCGGCCGCCTGACGCATCAGGTACATGCCCATCGCATAGCCGCCGAGGGCAAAGAACAGGCCGTGGCCGAGCGACAGCAGCCCGGCGTAGCCCCACACCAGATCCAGCGCCACTGCCACCACGGCGTAACACAGAATTTTTCCCGTCAGCGTCAGGGTGTAGGTGGAGATCGCCAGCGGGTGCGTGGCCGGCAGCAGCGCCAGAAACGGCATGATTAACAGCGCCAGCACCAGCAGCGTGCCGAGGGTCAGCGCCGTACGCGGCGCTTTCTGCACGCCGCTGAGGGTTAATGGTTGGCTCATCAGTCAATCACCCTGCCCTTCAGGGCGAACAGCCCTTGAGGACGTTTCTGAATAAACAGGATAATCAGCGCCAGAATCAGGATTTTACCCAGCACGGCGCCAATCTGCGGTTCAAGAATTTTATTGACGATGCCGAGGCCGAACGCCGCCGCCACCGTACCGGCCAGCTGTCCGACGCCGCCCAGCACCACCACCAGAAACGAGTCGATGATATAGCCCTGCCCCAGTTCCGGCCCGACGTTGCCCAGCTGCGACAGCGCCACGCCGCCCAGCCCGGCGATGCCGGATCCTAAACCAAACGCCAGCATATCCACCCGCCCGGTCGGCACGCCGCAGCTGGCGGCCATCGCACGGTTTTGCGTCACCGCACGCACGTTCATCCCCAGACGGGTTTTGTTCAGCAGCAGCCAGGTGAGCAGCAGCACCAGCGCCACAAACACGATCACCGCGATGCGGTTCCACGGCAGCACCAGATTCGGCAGCAGTTGGATACCGCCCGACAGCCAGGCCGGGTTGGCGACCTCGACGTTCTGCGCGCCGAACAGCAGCCGCACCAGCTGGATCAGCACCAGGCTGATGCCCCAGGTCGCCAGCAGCGTTTCCAACGGCCGGCCGTAGAGGTGGCGGATCACCGTGCGCTCAAGCAGCATGCCGATACCGGCGGTCACGGCGAACGCCGCCGGCAGCGCCGCCAGCGGATAGAACGCCAGCCACTGCGGCGCCAGCTGCTGGAACGCCCCCTGCACCAGATAGGCCGCGTAGGCGCCGAGCATCAGCATCTCGCCGTGGGCCATATTGATTACCCCGAGCAGGCCGTAGGTGATCGCCAGCCCGAGCGCCGCCAGCAGCAGGATCGACCCCAGCGACAGGCCGGTAAACGCCTGGCCGAGCAGATCGCCGATCATCAGCCGCTGTTTGACGCTGGCCAGGCTCTGCTGTGCGGCGGCGCGCACCGCGGCGTCCGGCTCACCGTCCGCTTCGCTCAGCGCCTGCAGCCGCGCCTGGGTCTGCGGATCGCCCGATTCGCCCAGCAGCTGCACCGCCTGCAGACGCACCTGCGGATCGGCATCGCTCAGCTGTAGATTGGCCAGCGCGATGCGCAGCGCCTCGCGCACCGCCTCATCCTGCTCCTGCGTCAACCGTTGCCGCAGCAGCGGCCGCTGGGCGCGCTGTGCGTCACGCTGCAGCGTCTGCGCCGCCTGCAGTCGCGCCGCCTTATCGCCGCTCACCAGCTGCTGCGCCGCCAGCGCGTTGGCGGTCAGAATGCGCAGCCGGTTATTCAGCCGCACTTTTTTCGGCGTTCCCTGCGGCGCGGCGTCCCCTTCCAGCGGCGTCCAGGCGCCGTTCTGGCGGGTAAATACGCGCCCGGCGGCGTCCACCGCCAGGTTCTCCTGTTTCAGCGCCCGCAACAGCGGCAGGCGTGCGGCATCGGGCGCGCTCGCCCAGCCCTGCAGTAATTTGGCCTGCTGGCTGCGGCCGGCGGCGGCGAAATCGCCGGCCGATCCTGCCTGCGCCCACAGCGGCAGGCAGCACAGCAGCCAGAGTAGTGGCCGCAGTCGGGATAAAAATAAAGATTGCATCGGGCTGCCCCTCCGTCGGGGCCGGAACGTCCGGCCCCTGTCGTTTGTCGGTGCGTCAGCGGGCGCGACAAGCCGCACGCCGGCGACGCGGCACGCTTAATTGCCCCCTTTCACCGGCCGGTCAGACTTTTTATCATTACCGGCGATATACGGGCTCCACGGCTGCGCGCGCAGCGGCTGCTCGCTCTGCCACACCACGTTGAACTGACCGTTGTCTTCAATTTCGCCAATCATCACCGGCTTGTGCAGGTGGTGGTTGACGGCGTCCATGGTCAGCGTCACGCCCGACGGCGCGGCAAAGCTCTGGCCGGCCATCGCGGCGCGCACCTTATCGACGTCGGTGGTGCCAGCTTTTTCCACCGCCTGCGCCCACATATGGATGCCGACATAGGTCGCTTCCATCGGATCGTTGGTGACCGCATTGGCGCTGTTCGGCAGGTTGTGCGCCTTGGCATAGGCGCGCCACTCGGCGACAAACTTCTGGTTGGTCGGATTATCCAGCGACTGGAAGTAGTTCCACGCCGCCAGATTGCCGACCAGCGGCTTGGTATCGATGCCGCGCAGCTCCTCCTCCCCGACCGAGAAGGCGATCACCGGCACGTCGGTGGCCTTGATGCCCTGATTGGCCAGCTCTTTATAGAAAGGCACGTTGGAGTCGCCGTTGATGGTGGAGATCACCGCCGTATTGCCGCCGGCGGCGAATTTCTTGATGTTGGCGACGATGGTCTGATAATCGCTGTAGCCGAACGGCGTATAGACCTCGGCGATATCCTTATCCTGTACGCCTTTCGTATGTAAAAAGGCGCGCAGGATTTTATTGGTGGTGCGCGGGTAAACGTAGTCGGTGCCCAGCAGGAAGAAGCGCTTGGCGCCGCCGCCGTCTTCACTCATCAGATATTCCACCGCCGGAATGGCCTGCTGATTCGGCGCCGCGCCGGTATAGAACACGTTCGGCGACATCTCCTCCCCTTCATACTGCACCGGATAGAACAGCAGGCCGTTCAGCTCCTCGAACACCGGCAGCACCGATTTGCGCGATACCGAGGTCCAGCAGCCAAACACCACCGCCGCCTTATCCTGAGTCAGCAGCTGGCGCGCCTTCTCGGCGAACAGCGGCCAGTTGGAGGCCGGGTCGACCACCACCGGCTCCAGCTTTTTCCCCAGCACCCCGCCCTTGGCGTTGATGTCGTCAATGGTCATCAGCGCCACGTCCTTCAGCGGCGTTTCCGAAATGGCCATGGTGCCGGACAGCGAGTGCAGAATGCCGACCTTGATGGTGTCGGCGGCCTGTGCGCCCCACGCCAGCCCGATGCCGAGCAGGCTGACGGACAGGGCGCAGGCTTTGATAAAATGACGATGTGGCATAATTCGACTCCTGGTGAAAGTGATCAAGACGCTGGCCCCTGCTGTAAACGCGCCTGATGCAGGCGGTGCAGGGTTATTTTTCGGACTTCGGCCTTACTGACGGCAATGTGATCGCTAAGCAGCGTTTGCGCCTCCTCGGTGTGACGTTGCGAAATGGCCCGCAGAATCGCGGCGTGTTCCTGATAGGTCGCATCGACCCGTTGATCCTGGGTAAAGTCCAGCCGGCGGATGATGCGGATTTTTTCGGTGACGTCGCGGTGAATACGCGCCATCTCGCCGTTGCCGGCGGCGGCCACCAGCGCCATATGAAACTGTTCGTCGTGCCGCGAGACGCTTTTGCCGTCCTCCAGGCGCGGCGCGTCGATCCAAAAACGCGTCAGCTCCGCCAGCGCCGGCAGCGTCTCACCCGTCGGGCGGGCGCACAGACGCTTCAGCGCCTCCCGCTCCAGTACGATGCGCAGGTCGTACAGCTGTTCGAAATAGTCAAAATCAAACGGCCGCACCTGCCAGCCGCTGCGGAAATGCACGTCGACGTAGCCCTCCCGCTCCAGCCGGAACAGCGCCTGACGCACCGGCGTGCGGCTGGCCGCCATCCGCCCAGCAATCTCGCTCTCGCTGAAGCGGTCGCCCGGCAGCAGGCGAAAATCGAAAATGTCATCCTTCAACTGCTGGTAGATGCGCTCCGCCAGCCCCTCCGGCCGCGCCTTATGGCGGTTATTGGTCAGTTGCATCATGGTCTCCTCATCCGGCACGTTCCAGCCACAGCAGGGCGTCGCCCGGCCCGACCGGCCGTCCCGGCTGGCAGCCGATGCGCTTGATCACCCCGGCGCGCGGCGCGGTGACCGCCAGCTCCATTTTCATCGCCTCCACCACGATCAGCGGCTGGCCGGCGGCCACCGTCTGGCCCGGCTCGACCAACACCTTCCAGACGTTGCCGTTCAGGTCGGCGCTGACCAGATCGCCGTCCACCTCTTCTTCATCCGCCGCCGGCAGAAGCTGCGCTTCCGGCTCGCTTTCCTGCGTCTGCCAGCGCGCCACCTCGCCGGCGAACGCCTGTTGCTGCCGCTGGCGGAACGCGTCGATCTCGCCGGCGTTATCCGCCAGGAAGCGGCGATACTCGGCAAAGTCGAACTCGCTGTGCTCTATGCGGATCGTCATGCGGCCAGCGCGGAACGCTTCGCGCTGCGCCTCCAGCTCCTGCTCGCTGACCGGGTAGAAACGCACCTGATCGAAAAAGCGCAGCAGCCACGGTTCGCCGGCGCTGAACTGCGGATTGGTCAGGAACTTGTTCCAGATCGGCAGCGTACGCCCGACCAACTGATAGCCCCCCGGCGAATCCATGCCGTAGATGCACATATACATGCCGCCGATGCCGACGGTGCCTTCGGCGGTGTGGGTCCGCGCCGGGTTGTATTTCGAACTCAGCAGGCGATGGCGCGGGTCCAGCGGCACCGCGCAGGGCGCGCCGAGATACACATCGCCCAGGCCGAGAATCAGGTAGCTGGCGTCAAACAGGATGTCGCGCACCTGTTCACGGCGGCTCAGCCCGTTGATGCGCTGAATAAAATCGACGTTATTCGGCAGCCATGGCGCCTCGCCGCGCACGGTTTGCCGGTAGCGCTCCACCGCGTCCAGCGTCGCGCTGTCCTCAAAGGCCATCGGCAGATGGACGATGCGCGTCGGCACCTTCAGATTGCTGACGTCCTCCAGCGAGCGCTCGCGCGTCAGCAGCCGCGACAGCAAATCCTGCTGAGCGATGATGCGGCTGTCATAACGAATCTGCAGCGAACGCACGCCGGGCGCCAGTTCCTCAACGCCGGCTATCGGCTGCGCCTGCAGCGACTGCATCAGCAGATGGATACGCAGACGCGACGCCAGATCCAGCACGTTGTCGCCGTACTCCATCAGCAGGTAGCCGTCCCCCGCCTGGCGATAGGTCACCGCCGGCAGGCCGTTATCCGCCTCAAGGCGCGCCAGCACCGCGGCCGACACCGTCCCCGCCGGCGCCAGCGACGGCGGCGGCAACGAGATGGCCTTCACCGCCGCCAGCGCCTCAATGCTGCCGAGCTGCGCCTGTTCCAGCGACTGCGCCTGCTTGAAGCTGATGGGGTGAAAGCGGATGCGGTCGCCCGGCTTCACCTGCCCCACTTTCCACAGCTCCGCGCGGGCGATGGTCACCGGACAGACAAAGCCGCCGAGGCTCGGCCCGTCGCGGGTCAGGATCACCGGAAAATCGCCGGTAAAGTTGATCGCGCCGATGGCGTATTCACAGTCGTGCACGTTGGACGGGTGCAGGCCGGCCTCGCCGCCGTCCTGCCGCGCCCACACCGGCTTCGGTCCGGACAGGCGCACGCCCAGCCGGTTGGAGTTGTAATGCACCTGCCATTCGCTGGCGAAGAAGGCGTCGATGGATTCCTCGGTGAAGAAGTCCGGCGCGCCGTGCGGGCCGTACAGCACGCCGATATGCCAGACCTCGCCGTACTGCGGGATCAGGCTGGCGTCCAGCGCCTGCGGCGCGGCGATCGGCGCCGGCGTGGTGGTGGCGGGCAGCTGAGGCCGGGCGACGGACAGCATATCGGCCACCCGCAGCGTACGGCCGGCGTGGCCGCCGAACTGGCCAAGCGCGAAGGTGGAGCGGCTGCCCAGATAGAGCGGCACGTCAATGCCGTTGCGCACCGCCAGGTAAGTGCGGCAGCCGTGGCTGGCGCGGCCGAGCGTCAGTACCTGCCCGGCGCGCACCGCCACCGGCCGCCAGTACTCCAGCGCCACGTCGTCCAGCGTCGCCGGGCAGTCGGCGCCGGTCAGCGCAATGGTGGCGTCGCAATGGAAGCGCAGCGTCGGCCCCTGCAGGGTAAACTCCAGCCCGGCGGCGCTCGGATGGTTGCCGACGATGCGGTTCGCCAGACGGAAGGCGAAATCATCCATCGGCCCGGACGGCGGCACGCCGATATCCCAGTAGCCAAGGCGGCCGGGGTAGTCCTGCACGCTGCTGTAAGTGCCGGGCTGCAGCACCTCGATGCAGTGAGGCTGATAGACGAATTCGTCCAGCAGGCCGGTCCAGACCTCGCCGGCGCGGAAAGCGTCGGTCGCCACCACCTGGCGCAGATAGTCCAGGTTGGTGGCGATGCCGTGCAGCCGCGTGGCATCCAGCGCCTGCTGCATCTTCGCCAGCGCCGTGGCCCGATCCTCGCCGTAGACGATCAGTTTGGCGATCAGCGGGTCATAAAACGCGGAAACTTCACTGCCGCTGCTGACCCAGCCGTCGACGCGCGTCTCCGGCGGAAACGCCACCTCGGTCAGTACGCCGGGGCTGGGCTGGAAGTTCTTCAGCGGATCTTCCGCATAAATACGCGCCTCGATCGCCGCCCCGCGCGGCGCGCGCAGCAGCGCCGTCCAGTCCGGCTCATCGCCCGCCGCCACCTGCAGCATGCACTCAATCAGATCCAGGCCGGTCACCATCTCCGTCACCGGATGCTCCACCTGCAGACGGGTGTTCACCTCCAGGAAATAGAACTCATCGCGCCCGGCGTCATAGATAAACTCCACCGTCCCGGCGCTGCGATAGCTGACCGATTCCCCCAGCGCCACCGCCGCCTGATGCAGCGCCTGACGGGTCGCCGCCGGCAGATGCGGCGCGGGCGTCTCCTCCACCACCTTCTGGTTGCGGCGCTGCAGCGAGCAGTCGCGCTCGCCCAGCGCCGCCACCCGTCCCTGACCGTCGCCGAAAATCTGTACCTCGACGTGGCGCGCCCGGTCGACAAAGCGCTCAAGAAATGCGCCGGCATCGCGGAAAAACTGTTCACCCATGCGTTTGACGCCGTCATAGGCCTCGCGCAGCGCCGCTTCGTTATCGCAGCGCGTCAGGCCGATGCCGCCGCCGCCGGCGGTGCTTTTCAGCATTACCGGATAGCCGATGCGCGCCGCCGCGCTGACCGCCTCTTCCACATTCGCCAGCAGGCCGGTGCCCGGCGTCATCGGCACCCCGGCCGCCGCCGCCAGTTCACGCGCCCGGTGCTTAAGGCCGAACTCGCGGATTTGCTGCGCCGTCGGGCCGATAAACGCCACGCCGGCCGCAGCGCAGGCATCGGCAAATTCGGCGCTTTCCGACAGGAAGCCGTAGCCGGGGTAGATCGCCTGCGCGCCGGTCTGCGCCGCCGCCGCCAGAATTTTGTCAATGCGCAGATAGCTGTCGGCGGCCTTGTCGCCCCCCAGCGCCACGGCGTGATCCGCTGCGCTCACGTGCGGCGCATTGCGGTCGGCATCGGAGTAAACCGCCACGCTGGTCACGCCCAGACGTTTCAAGGTGCGGATCGCACGGCAGGCGATTTCGCCGCGGTTGGCAATCAATACGGTGGTAAACATGCTCAAGCCTCCTTCTCTGCGCCGGCGCGATATGCGCGCCAGCCGCCAAATGCGGTAATATCCGTCGCCCCTGCCAGCGCCCATGGCTCGCAGATAAAGCCTTTCACCCGTCGCCCGTCCGCCAGCAGCAGCGTGCCGATGCCCAGCGGCGGCGGCACTTCGGCAACAAACTCGCCAAAGCGCGCCAGCGGGATGTCCCACAGCTCCACCTCAATTGCCGCGCCGTCCTCCGTTTTCACCAGACCCGGCTTCGGCGGCTGCGTATCGGCCAGCGCATACAGCCGGTAACACGGCGCGGTGGTGGTCTGCTCCGCCAGCACCGCCTGCCGCTGCGTCAGCTGCGCGTTGAGCGGCATGCCGCGAAGGTGCGCGCCCACCACGGCGACGCGCACATGCTGCGCCGCAGGCGCCAGCGGCGGCTGTGCCGGCAGCGCACGCCCGGTAGCGCCGAGCGACAGCCCCAGTTGCTGCTGCCAGCGCTGGCCGAATGCCGCCAGCGCGCGATCGTGCCAGGCCGGCGCGATCAGCGTGATGCCGGCGGGCAGGCCATCGGCGCGCAGCGCCCCCGGCAGCGCCAGCGCGCTGAGATCGGCCAGATTGGTGAAGTTGGTGTAGGTGCCGAACTGCGAATTGAACAACACCGGCTCCTGCGCCATTTCCGCCAGCGTACGGATCGTCGGTGAGGTCGGCACCACCAGCGCGTCGAACTGCGCCAGCAGTCGGTTGATCTCACGCGCCAGCTCGGCGCGCAGGTATTCGGCACGATAGGCATCGCAGGCGCTGTAATGCAGGCCGTTGCCGACAATATCGCGCACCACCGGGTCCATCGCCTCGGGGTCATCGCTGAGCATGCCCGCCACCGCCACGGTGCGCTCGGCCACCCACGGCCCTTCGTACAGCTGCTGCGCCAATTGACGGAACGGGGTGAAATCGATCGTTTCCAACTGCGCGCCGCCCTCCCGCAGCTGCGTCAGCGCCGCCTGAAACGCCTGCTCTGCCTGCGGGTCGCCGCAGAACGACGGCGCATCCGGCACGGCAAAGCGCGGCGCGGCCGGCAGATCCGCCGGCGCCGTCTGTGGATTCACGCGGGAATAGGCGTCGGCGGCATCATAGCCGCCGGCCAGTTCAGCGACGCAGGCAGCGTCGGCCACCGTCAGCGCAAAGATGGAGACGCAGTCATTAAGGCGACAGGCCGGCACCACGCCGCGGTTCGACAGCCAGCCTTTGGTTGGTTTTAAACCGACGATATGATTAAACCCGGCCGGTACACGGCCGGAGCCGGCGGTGTCAGTGCCGAGCGCAAACGGCGTCAGCCCACGCGCCACCACCGACGCCGAGCCGGAACTGGAGCCGCCGCTGACATACTGCGGATTGAAGCTGTTCACCACCGCGCCATACGGCGAACGGGTGCCGACCAGACCGGTGGCGAACTGATCGAGGTTGGTTTTGCCGATAACGACAGCGCCGGCGGCGCGCAGCCTGGCGACGACGGCGGCATCCTCATCGGCCTGATAGGTAAATGCCGGGCAGGCCGCCGACGTTGGCCAGCCGCCGACATCAATGTTGTCTTTAACCGCAAACGGCACGCCGAACAGCGGCAGGCGGCTGAGGTCCCCGGCTACCGCCGCCAGGCGCTGCGCCAGTTGCTGATACTGCGCCTCACACTGCCGCGCGTCGGGCAGGTAAATCCAGGCGTTGTCGTTACGGTCAAGGCTGGCGACAAGTTGAGAAAGCGTGGCGGCGACGCAGGCGATACGCTCCGCCGCTGGCTGAGTCTGGTAGTAGCGCTGCCACTCGCTGAGGGTAAATCCGTGTTGCTTAACAGGCTGGGTCATCGGCTGAATTCCATCTAGTACACAAGATTGAATCCAGCAGAGCAACGCCCGTGCCAGTTTTTTATTTATTTGATTTTAAATGATTAATTAAAAACAATGCGCGGCGAGTGCAAAAAACGCGCACCAACGGCGCGCAGGTGATGAACAAAAAAGGTGCAGAAAAACGCCTATCGATCAGATGCCCGTGTATTTACCTTTCGCTATCCATTGATAAACATCGGAGAGGCCTCAGTATATTTATAGATTGGCGGAATCAGTAACGGGAAAACCGGAGCATTAAAATATATTAATTTATAATTAAACAACCACAAACCTACGCCTAAATATTAATACACCAACCACCACTTAATTAACTCCATTAAAGCACAAGAATAAAAACGGTAATCACACCATCAATACTTAACAGAATAATACGAAAATCACCACCGAACACCAGTTAGTTTTTTCATTCAGTTGTTAGCCTGTTATAGTAACACCCCCTCTAGAAAAGCATCAGGAAATCATCACCCCACAGGACAAGGTATATAAATAAGGATATTAATTATGGCAAAGCATACAATTATCATTACCCGCACCTGGCAAACAGATAACTCAACGATAAGCAGCTATGAGATCACCGGCAGCTCTATTAAAGGATACTTCTTAGAAAGACCCGGGCCTGATACTCAAGAATCACACCAAAGGAAAAGAATTCCCGAGGGGAATTATTCGATAAAATGGCATTACAGCAGTATTCCTACGGTCAGCCCCTATAATCCTGTCCCGCTGCTGTTTAATGCGACCGTCCCTGAATCCCGCAATATCTTAATTCACAACGGCAACTTCCCCCGCGATACCGACGGATGCCTGCTGATTGGCTCATCCAGGGGAGTTGATTTTGTCGGCAACAGCGTCAAAAAGTTAAAAGAGCTGCAAAACTTTATCACCAGCAAAGGAATCAGTAATTTCAGCCTGACGATCAAATCTTGCTATTCTGGCTGCACCACTTCGGAGGGATTATGATTAAAAAACTGATGCTCGCCCTGCTGCTGTCCCTCGGCGTGCAGCCGGCGCTGGCCGAAGCGCAGACGTTCAACGGCGTGCTGCAGGCCTACTGGCTGCCTATCTGGCATGAAGACGTCAATCAGCCGCAGCTGACATACCGTTTCTTCCCGGATGAGTCGTCGGCCGCCAAGGGAAAAGTCATCAACCTGCGCCAGCCCGCTCTCGATCTCAAACGGCTGCAGCAGGATCACCCGGAGTTTATCGCCCGGCGGCAGGGGCACGTGGAGTATTACGGTACGCTGAAGGTTAGCGAGTCAACCGCATATAACGAGTGCGGCCTGGACTTTTATGAGGCGCAAAAGGCCGCGTTTACGCCCAAAGCGCCGCAGCCTTTCGATATTGAACAACTGGAAAAGCAAAGCGGCTGTCAGTCCTACCCCTGGCTGCTCAGCTATCAGCTAAAAGCGGACGACGGCGGCGCCGTGCTCAGAGCCGCGCCCGATAGCAGCGCCGAGGCCGTCGCCCAACTCTCCGGCGACCGGCCACTGGTGCAAATCAGGCAGGTCAACGCCGACTGGGTGCAGGTCGCACTCTATGATGCCGCCAACCAGCCGCCGATGGGCAAGACGCGCGGCTATATTGAACTGCGCCATCTGCAGCCGCTCAACTAGCGCGCCGCAAAAAAAAAGCGCCTCCCACAGGAGGCGCCGAGATACCGTATTCCGCGCGCGTTACTCGCCGCGCACCCGCTGCGCCAGCCCTTTCAGGAAGTAACGCAGCATCTGATCGCCGCACGGACGATAGTTTTTGGTGCCCGGCTTGCGGAACAGCGCGCTCAGCTCCGGCTTGGAGATGCGGAAATCCACCGCGGTGAAAATCTGGAACAGGTCGACGTCCTTCAGTTCAAACGCCACGCGCAGCTTCTTCAACACCAGGTTATTGGTGATCGGCAGCTCCAGCGGCGGTGCCGGAAATTTATCGTCTTTGCCGCGCTTGAAGAACACCAGGCCGTTGAGGAAATGCCCCATCACCTCATCCGGACACTTCTGGAAGCCCGGTTCGCCTTCCTTGATGATGTAAGCGCCCATCGCTGCGGCGTCAACGTCGAAACCGTCCAGTTTGGCGATGTCCGCCATTTTTACGTCGTTGATTTTCAGCATGTAACGCACGCTGCGCAGGACGTCATTGTTAATCATGGCATTGCCTTTAACGGGTAATCGGATGACGTGCGGCGGGTAAAACGACTGCCGCACGTCAGAATAAGTGCGGCAGTATAGGGACAGGCGCGTGGTTTCTCAATCGATTTGGCGTTTCGCCTGGTACAGCGGGATATCTTCGCCGATGATATATTTGTTGCGCAGCAGCGAGGAGATTTTATCCATCGTCATCACCACCACCACCAGCATCAGGGTGATAAACATCACCACATCCCAGTTCCAGAGCCGCATATTTTCCGCATACACCAGGCCGATGCCGCCGGCGCCGACGAAGCCGAGCACCGCCGCCGAACGGGTGTTGGACTCAATCTGATACAGGCTCAGCGCCAGAAAAGTCGGGAAGGATTGGGTAAAAATGCCGAAACGGTGCTTCTGCAGGCCGTTGGCCCCCACCGCCGTCAGGCCGCGCCCCGGCGATTTTTCCACCGCCTCGTGCCCTTCGGCATACAGTTTGCCCAGCAGCCCGACGTCCTGCATCACGATAGCCAACACCCCGGCCAGCGGCCCCATGCCCACCGCGCGCACGAAGATCAGCCCCCAGATCGCCATATCAATGCCGCGTAATACGTCCAGCAAACGGCGCACCACGGCGGCGACCGGCCGCAGCAGCGGCGTGGCCATCACGTTGCGCGCGGCAAAGAACGACAGCGGCAGCGCAATCAACGATGCGGTGAGCGTGCCGGCGAACACAATGCCGAGGGTGATAAAGATCTGCTGGAAGTAGTAGCCGAACGGCCAGTTAAGAAAATCATGCCAGACGAACATGCGCATAAAGTAGCGACCGAGCTGCTGGCAGCCGGTGAGAAACTGCGGCCAGGAGATGCCGAAGAAGTGGAAAAACAGCAGGTAGTACAGCACAAACCCCGCGCCGACCAGCGCCAGAGTGCGCAGATAGCGCCGCTGCTGGCTGAAGACCTCCCGGTGCTGCTGACGCAGCGTGTGCAGCCGTTCCGTGCTTACGGTTTGCTCGAACATTATTTTCCGCCCTCCACCACGCGTTGACGCAGTTTGCCGGAGCTGTAATCCAGCAGCGACACCACCACGATAATCAGCAGCAGCGTCATGCTGACCTGATCGTAACGGTCCAGTTTAATATTGGTCATCAGCTCCTGGCCGATGCCGCCCGCCCCCACCAGCCCGAGGATGGTCGACTGACGGAAGTTGATCTCCAGCCGCATAAAGCTGTAGGACATAAACACCGGCTTCACCTGCGGCCATAGGCCGAAGCGCATGCGCTGCAGCGGAGTGGCGCCGCAGGCGGCCAGGCCGCGCACCGGCTTCGACGACGCGGTTTCCAGCGCCTCATAGAACAGCTTGGTCAGGCTGCCGATGGTGTGCAACGCCAGCGCCAGAAAGCCGGGAATCGCCCCGATGCCGAACGCCATCACAAACATCACCGCCCAGGCCAGCTCCGGCATGGTGCGCAGGAAGGCCACCAACGTGCGGATGGCGAAGCGCAGCCACCCCGGGCTGTGGGTGTTATTCGCCGCCAGAAAGGCCAGCGCCCCCGCCACCAGCACCGAGCACAGGGTCGCCGCCAGCGCCAACTGCAGGGTTTCCCACAGCAGCGGCAGCTGGATATGCAGCCGGTAACCCCAGTACGCCAGCGATCCTTCGGTATGCCCATCGGCAAACAGCAGCCGCCAGTGCAGCACCGGCACGGTTTCCGCCAGATAATCGAAGAAGTTGGGCAATGACACCCAGACGGTATGCAGATTGAACTCGGCCAGCGTACCGGCACCGAGGTACAGCCCCACCAGCAGCAGCGACCAAAGCAGCGTTTCACGCTTCTGCTTGCTGCGGATCCGCTGATAGTAATGCGCAAAATCGGTATTCAACGTGGATGTCCATCCGTCGTAAAAAAATGGCTGTCCGTACTCCGGCGCGTGCAAGACGCCGGAGTACGGAAGAGAATCAGCGCTCGCCCTTCGCCAGCGCGCGTTTGAGGTCGATCACCGGCTGGTACTCCGCCAGCGTGGTGTCTTCGATATGCTGCTTGCCACCCATCGCCTTCACAAAGCAGGCGTGATCTTCTTTATCCAGCTTCTTGATGGCGGCGACCAGTTTGGTTTTGAACTCCACCGGCAGCGCGCTGCGCACCAGGATCGGGCCGTTCGGGATCAGCGGCGACTGCCAGATAATGCGGATCTTTTTCATCAGATCCGGCTGGTCCATGCGGATCAGGCGGGTAAAGGCGCCGCTGGTGTAGCCGCTGTTGTAGTCGCCGATCATCGAGGTCCAGGTCACCGCGCCGTCAAACTGACCGTTCACCACGCCGAGAATGTCCTGTTCGTGGCCGCCGGAGAAGGTCACGCTGGAGAAGTAACCGTTGTATTGGTTATCCGCGTTGCCGCCGAACTGCTTTTTAAAGTCGTGATCCGGCATCAAAAAGCCGGAGGTGGAATCCGGATCGGCAAAGCCGAAGGATTTCCCTTTCAGATCCGCCAGCTTTTGATACGGACTGTCGGCCTTGACGATCACCACCGAGTGATAGCCGCGCGAGTTGTCGACGTCATCAACCGCGATCCCCACCAGATCCACCGCCTGCGGATCCTTGAGGTATACCGAGGCGAACGACGCCGGCGACATGCTCAGCACCATATCG
The DNA here is from genome assembly GCF_014298095.1 of Serratia sp. JUb9. NCBI lineage: Bacteria > Pseudomonadati > Pseudomonadota > Gammaproteobacteria > Enterobacterales > Yersiniaceae > Serratia > Serratia sp. JUb9. The sequence goes on from NZ_CP060416.1 coordinate 3,583,067, forward strand.
ATCTTGCCGCCGAGCAGCCCCTGGATCACGCCGGAATAGTCGGAGGAGTTGCGCAGTTTGGTGTCTACGCCCAATTCCTTATCAAAAAACTGCTTCACGCACTGGTTGTCGCCAATCTGCTGGGTGGCATTCTGCCCGCCGAGAATGCCCATATTCAGCTCTTTGGGCGCATCCGCCGCCGCCGCGCCGAAGGCCATCAGCACGCCGCTTGCCAGCGCGCTCAGCATCGCTATTTTTTTCATCATCTCATAACCCTGTGTGTGTAAAAGTAACGGTAAAAATGCACAAGCCGCTCTCCGGCGATCAATGGATCTGGCTGACTTCCTCGCCATACAGTTGCTGCAGAATCTGTTCGTCGAGCTGCGACGGGTGGCCGTCAAAAATGATTTTGCCCTGCGCAATGCCGATCACCCGCCCGCAGTACTCTTTCACCAGTTCAACCGAGTGCAGGTTGACCATCACCGCGATGCCGTCTTCGCTTACTTTGCGCAGCGCATCCATAATGCGCCGGGTGTTTTTCGGATCCAGCGACGCCACCGGCTCATCGGCCAGCAGAATCTGCGGGTTCTGCATCAGCGCGCGGCAGATCGCCACGCGCTGCATCTGGCCGCCGGACAGGTTTTCCGCCCGCTGCAAGGCGTGCGGCAGCATATTGAGCCACTGCAGCAGTTCAATGGCGCGCGCCCGGTCGGCGTCGTCGAAGACTTTGAAGAAGGATTTCAGCGTCGAGGTGTGGCTGAGCCGCCCCAGCAAGACGTTAGTGATCACATCCAGCCGCGGCACCAGGCAAAAATCCTGGAAAATCATGCCGCAGCGGGCGCGCCAGCTGCGCATCTGACGCGCCGACAGCTGGGCGATGTCCTGCGCCACGCCCTGCGGATCGATATGCAGCATCTCGCCGCAGCTGGAAGGAATGGTGCCGTTCAGGGTGTGCAGCAGGGTCGATTTCCCTGCGCCGGAGCGGCCGATCACCGCCACAAACTCGCCGGCGTGCAGAGAAAAATTGATATCGTCCAGCACCCGCTGCTGCGCCTTATAGGCTTTGCCCAATCCTTTCACTTCCAGAACTTTGCGCCGCGTACGGGTCTGCACGGGCGGGAATTCGCTCGGTGCCAGTTTTAACAGTGCCTGAGCCATATGCCGTATCTCATTAGGTTGGCGATTCGTGATGGGCACCTATTTAGGGATAAATTTATGACATTGGGATGATGGTTTTATGGTGGGGAGGTGACGACGGCGTGATGTATCGCCCGGATAGCCGGGCGAAAAGCAGCATTACTTGTGGAAGTGAATCACTCCTTTGATCAGCGTGCGGTTGTTGATCACGTCACGCTCATAGCATTCGGCCAGGGTGTCGAAGGCAAAATGGTGCGACAGCATCATCTCGGCGCGAATTTTACCCGCCGCCATCAGCCGCCCCACTTTGGCGAAATCTTCATGCGTCGCGTTGCGACTGCCCATCAGGGTGGTCTCTTTTTTATGGAACTCCGGGTCGTCGATACTGAACTCCCCTTTGAACAGCCCGACGAACACAATGCTGCCGCCGTGGCGGATCAGGTTGACGCAGTTGTTCATCGCCAGCCGGTTGCCGGTGGCGTCAATCACTTTGGCCGCCAGCATGCCGGAAAACTGCGCGCGCAGCGCAGCGTCAAAGCCGGCGTCCGCCGGATCGAGCGTCGCAACCCCCAGCACCTGCGCCACATGGGCGCGGCGTTCCGCGCTGGTATCGGCCACCACCACCTGCGCGCCGTCGGCGTGGGCAATCGCCGCCACCCCCAGCCCGATCGGCCCGGCGCCCACCACCAGCAGCTGCTCGCCCGGCGCCACCGCCGCGCGCCGCACCGCATGGGCGCTGATGGCGAACGGTTCAATCAGCGCGGCGCTTTCGGGCGCCAGATCGTCGACCGCCAGCAGGTTGCTGACCGGCACGCTGAGGTATTCGCAAAAACCGCCGTCCTGGTGCACGCCGATCACCGAAATATTTTCACAGCAGTTGCCGCGGCCACTCTGACAGGCGCCGCAGCTGCCGCAGGACAGATAAGGCATCACCGCCACCCGCTGCCCGACCCGCCAGTTTGCAACGTCCGCGCCCAGGCCGACGATATGGCCGCAAATTTCATGGCCCAGCACGCGCGGATAGGCGAAAAACGGCTGATTCCCCGCCCACGCGTGAATGTCGGTGCCGCAGATGCCGACGGTGTGTATCTGTAAAAGCGCTTCGCCCGCCGCCGGTTCCGGCACCGGGCGCTGTTGATAAACCAGTTGCTTCGGCTGCTGACAAATCAATGTATTCATTGTGGCCATAATGACTCCTCCCGTGATCTGGCGTTTGTTATTCAATAAAAAACGCCCACGCCAGGACTTCAGCATAAGGAAGTGTGACTCAGTCCAAAATAAACCGCTTTAAATTGGTTTTAAATGCCGGAAAAAACCGCCGAGAGACGTGATGAGCAGAACACAAAACCTGCGGCAGATGGTGATCAATCAGATGATTGACGGCATGACACGGGGCCATCTGACCTCGCCGCTGCCCTCTCAGGCCGCGCTGGCCGAGATGTACAACATCAGCCGCACCACGGTGCGCCACGCGCTGGCCCACTTTCAACAAACCGGCGTACTGGCGCCGCAGGCCGACGGCTATGTCATCGCCCGTCTGCCGCAGGAGGAGGAGTGTTTCGACTGCCGCGAGCAGTCGCCGGAGGCGCAGAACGAACGCTTTGAACGGGCGTTTTTCCAGCTGATTAACCAGCAACAGCTGCGCGCCGGCGACAGTTTCAGCGAGCTGCAGCTGGCGCGCCAGATGAACGTCAGCCCGGCGGTGGTGCGGGAATTTCTGTTGCGCCTGAGCCGCTACCAACTAGTCGACAACGTCAAACGCGGGCAGTGGTGCCTGAAAACCTTCGACCAGCATTACGCCGAACAGCTGTTCGAACTGCGCCAGATACTGGAAACCCATGCGCTGTCGCGCTTTCTCAACCTGCCGGCTGACGATGCGCGCTGGCTGCAGGCCAGAGAGCTGCTGCGCCGCCACCGTGAGCTGCGTGACGATATCAGCCTGCACTACCGGCAGTTCTCCGCGCTGGACAGCGACTTCCACCGCCTGATCCTCTCCGCCGCCAATAACCCGTTCTTCAACCAGTCGCTGGAGGTGATCTCGGTCATCTTCCATTTCCACTATCAGTGGGACGCCAGCGACCTCAAGCAGCGTAATATCATCGCCATTGAGGAGCATATGGCGATTCTCAGCGCGCTGATTTGCCGCAACGACCAGCAGGCCACCCATGCGCTGCACCGCCACCTCGACAGCGCCAAACAATCGATGATCCGCTCCCTCGCCCACACCGTCTCCTGACGCCCGCTCGGTAATAAAAAACCGATAAAAAACCGTAAAAGCCTATCTGCCGCACGGAACCCGATCTCCCCGGATTCGGACGCGAAATGCGCCATTTAGGCTGATTAGCGGTCAGACCAAGCATTCCCTGCATCCCGGGCCCCCAACGATAAATATTATTAACGTGGAATTCTGGAGACAATGATGGAAAAAACTCATACCGCTACCCGCCCGACGGCCGCAGAGCCGGACGCGGCCGATTCGATCGTTCCCATGCCTCCCGACGGCGCGCTGGTGCGTTCCGCGCGCATCAAGAAAATTCAGACCACCGCAATGCTGCTGCTGTTTTTAGCCGCGATCATTAACTTTCTCGACCGCAGTTCGCTGTCGGTCGCCAACTCCACCATCCGCGAAGAGATGGGGCTGAGCGGTACGGAAATCGGCCTGCTGCTGTCGGCCTTTTCGCTGGCCTATGGCCTCGCCCAACTGCCCTGCGGCCCGCTGCTGGACCGCAAGGGGCCGCGCATTATGCTGGGCCTCGGCATGTTCATCTGGTCGCTGTTCCAGACGCTGTCCGGCATGATCCAGAACTTTACCCAGTTTATCTGGGTGCGCATCGGGCTGGGCATCGGCGAAGCGCCGATGAACCCCTGCGGCGTCAAGGTGATCAATGACTGGTTCAACATCAAACAGCGCGGTATGCCGATGGGCATTTTCAACGCCGCCTCCACCGTCGGCCTGGCGATCAGCCCGCCGATCCTCACCGCCATGATGCTGATGTTCGGCTGGCGCGGCATGTTTATCACCATCGGCCTGCTGGGCATCGCCCTGTCCATCGGCTGGTACATGCTGTACCGCAACCGCCAGGACATCGACCTCAGCGCGCAGGAGCAGAGCTACCTCAACGCCGGCAGCGTCAGCGCACGCCGGGAGCCGATGAGCTTTAAAGAGTGGCGCTCGCTGTTCAGAAACCGCACCATGTGGGGCATGATGATCGGCTTCAGCGGCATCAACTACACCGCCTGGCTGTATCTCGCCTGGCTGCCCGGCTACCTGCAGACCACCTACCACCTGGATTTGAAAAGCACCGGGCTGCTGGCCGCCATTCCGTTTCTGTTCGGCGCCGCCGGCATGCTGTCCAACGGTTTTGTGACCGACTTTTTAGTCAGACGCGGCATGGAGCCGGTCAAAAGCCGCAAGCTGTGCATCGTCTCCGGGATGCTGCTGTCCGCCGCCTTTACCTCGGTGGTGGCGCAGGCCACCACCACCACCAGCGCGGTGACGCTGATCGGCATGGCACTGTTTTGCATCCACTTTGCCGGCACCTCCTGCTGGGGGCTGATCCACGTATCGGTCACCTCGCGCATGACCGCCTCGGTAGGCAGTATCCAGAACTTCGCCAGCTTTATCTTCGCCTCGTTCGCGCCGGTGGTGACCGGCTGGATCCTCGATACCACCCACTCGTTCAGCCTGGCGCTGACCCTGTGCTCCTGCTTTACCCTGATCGGCGCGCTCTCCTACCTGCTGGTGGTGAAACAACCGATCACCGACGCGCAGTAATACTCCCCGCCGGCGGCGCACCTCTGCGCCGCCCTTTTCCCCGGTAGGAAAACGTTACATTGCCGGCGTTGCGTTCCCGCCGCGCTGCGCTAGGGTTAAGCTGTCAACTCACAACAGGAGCGCATGATGAAAATCGGATTTGCCGGGCTGGGCGGTATGGGCCGCGCCATGGCCCATAATCTGCTGCAGGCCGGTTACCCGCTGACGGTGTGGAACCGTTCACCGCAGGCGGCGCAGCCGCTGGTCGACGCCGGCGCACGGCTGGCGGCGCAGCCCGCCGATCTGGCAGAGGTTGATATCTTGATCACCATGCTGGCCAACGACGCAGCGCTGGAACAGGTGGTGGTGGAAAGCGGCCTGCTGGCGCAGATGCGCCCCGGCGCGGCGCACGTCAATATGGCGACCATCTCCGTGGCGCTGGCGCAGCGGCTGGCAGAACTGCATCAGCAGCACAATATCGGCTATCTGGCAGCGCCGGTGCTCGGCCGTCCCGACGTTGCCGCTGCCGGCCGGCTGAATATTCTGGCCGCCGGTGACCCGGCCCTGCTGGCGCGGGTGCAGCCGCTGTTCGACGTGCTGGGGCAGCGCACCTGGCCTTTCGGCGAGCGGCCGGAACAGGCCAATATCGTCAAAATCGCCGCCAACTTCACGCTGGCAAGCGCCATTGAGGCGATGGCGGAAGGTAGCGCGCTGGTGCGCAATCACGGCGTATCCGGCGCGGACTATCTGCAGATGCTGACCGGCACCCTGTTTTCCGCCCCGGCCTATCAGGGCTACGGCGCGCTGATCGCCGAGGAGAACTATCAGCCGGCGGGATTTAAACTGACGCTGGGGATGAAAGACGTGGGGCTGGCGCTGGAGGCCGGCGGCAACAGCCATACGCCGATGCCGTTCGCCAGCGTGCTGAAAGATAATTTTCTGGATGCCATCGCCCACGGTGAGGGTGAACTGGACTGGTCGGCGCTGGCCAACGTGGCGGCGCGACGCGGCGGCCTGTGAGGTAAAACGGAGCGCCGGCGGCGCTCCGCTTCATTTCAGAACTGAATCTCCGCCGCGGGCAGCGCGCGGATCGGCACGCCGAAGCTTTTCATACCCGACAGCGCCGCATTGTGATGATTGCGGATCCAGGCGCCGCTGGCGTGCGCTTTATCATGGCTGGTGTGTGCATCCGCCGCCAGCACCACCGGGTAGCCGTGGCCGGCCGCGCGGCGCGTGGTGCTGTCCACGCAGTACTCCGTGGAGTAGCCGCAAATCACCAGTTGCGTTACGCCGTGCTGCTCCAGCAACGCCTGCAGATTGGTGCGCAGGAAAGAATCCGGGGTGGTTTTCTCCACCCGCAGATCGGTGTCTGCCACCTGCAGACGCGGCTCAATCTGCCAGCCGTCGCTGCCATGCGCCAGTTCCCGATCGGCAGTCTGATGCTGGACAAAGATCACCGGCACGCCGGACTGACGCGCCCGCGCACTCAGCTGGTTAATCCGCTCAATCACCGCATCGGCATCCGCCGGCGGCGGCACAAACAGTCCCTTCTGCACATCAATAATCAATAATGCTGGCTTCATTAGCGCTCTCTTAATCCGTGGGTTAACCTGCTCACGCCAGCGGCTGGCGCGGCCGGAAGATGTGATCGACGCCCTGCTCGCGCAGCCGGCTGACCAGCTCATGGCCGCCGTTCGGCGTTGCCTGCGCCAGCTCGCGCTCGCCGGCAAACACCGGGCTGGCCCACAGCAGATTGACCGGGTCGCCCTGCTGCTGCGGCAGCGTCAGGTACTGCTGGTGCGGATAAAACGACGACGACAGCAGATAGCCTTCATAGCCCTGCGGCGCCACTTCCGACGCCAGCGTATGCCCTTCGCCGAACCAGGTAATCTGCGCCCAAGGCACGTGCGCCACGCCGGCCAGCGCGCTGGCCATCTGCACCGCGTTCTCTTCGGTCATATACTGGCCGTCGATGGCGATCCCCAGCTCGATACGCCGGTACAGGGAAGCGTCGTCATTAAACAGGATCTCCATCCACGGCATCGGCCGGATGCTGACGCCCATGGTGAGGAAATAGTAGATGCCGTCGCGCTCGTGCTGGGAGATCGCCATCGGTGGCCACTTGCCCTGATCGATGGCGTAATACTTCACCGACGGGCCGAAATGCTGCTCATAGCGCGCCATATACTCGCTTTGCATGGTCGGCCACGGGTTGCCCTCTTCACGTTGCCAGCGCCGCCAGAACTGGCGGGTGGCCTCGGCCTGCGCATATTGCGTGTTGGTGGAGGCGGAACCCAGCGGGTAGGCCAGCGGGCTTTCTTTAATGCAGCTGGCCGAATAGCAGACCGAATGGTCGATATACAGGCTCCAGCCGGGGATCACCGCCAGCAGCTGGCCGTAATACCACAGCGCCGCGCCGTCGTCGCTCTCGTTCCAGATAACCTGCAGGCCGTCCGGCTGCAGCGGCGCTTCACCTTCCAGGTTGCGGCAAAACTCAGCGGCCAGCATCGGCGGCTGCCCCATCTCCAGCGCGGCGCGGTCTTCCTGCTGCGGCGCGGCCTCCAGATTGCGCAGCCAGCAGGCGCGCACCTGAAAACGCTCGCTGAAGGCGTCAGCGGGATAAATATAAAAATAGGCAGCCCGGTGATCTTGCTGAACCACCGCCATCAGCGTCTGGTTATCATTACTGACTTCAGCAAGTACATATGACTCGTTCATATCACCTCAATAGGGGTCACGGCGCGGCAATCGCCTGCCGCGCACTGTCCAAAATCGTCAAAGCTGATGCTTCAACCATCAAGGATACAAAAGGATTTTTGCTTTTCGCCAGTGTAAAACGCATTTCATCGCACAATCACGCGTAAAAGTCTCAAAAATTCAGCGATTACGCGAATTTTTCCGTAAATTTTTTCTGCGGCGTCGCCGGGAGATTTTCGTTGCGGGCTATTTCAGCGTACATTTAGGCCAGTTTACCCCAGGAGGCAGGGATGATAACGATCAGAGAACGTATTCCGGCGGACAATCCGCAATTGGTGGCGATCTGGCAGCGTTCGGTACGCGCCACCCATCACTTTATCGGTGAAAAACAGATGGCGGAGTTCAAGCCGCTGGTCGAGCACTATCTGCCGCTGCTCGGCGTCTGGGTAGCGGAGAGCGCCGGGCGGCCCAGCGGCTTTATCGCGCTGGATGATAATAAGGTGGAGATGCTGTTTATCGATGCCGGACAGCGCGGCCAGGGCGTCGGCAGCGCACTGCTGAACCATGCGCAGGCGCGCCACGACGGATTGGTGCTGGATGTGAACGAGCAAAACCCGCAGGCGGTAGGCTTCTACCAGCGCTACGGCTTTGTGGTGACAGGACGCTCACCGCTGGACGGCCAGGGCAACCCCTACCCGCTGCTGCATATGGCGCTTTCCCCGCGCTGACTGCGCGGGGCAGGCTCAGACCGGGTTGCCCACCTGGCTCAGGCGCGGCCAGAGCATCATCAGCGTATCTACCAGGCGCAGCAGCTCGGCGCGGCTCGCCCCTTCACGCGCCTGCACCGACATGCCTTCAATGGTGCACATCACATATTTCGCCAGCAGCGCGGTGTCGGTTTTCGCCAGCAGTTCCCCCTGCTGCACCTTGCGGTCGAAACAGGCCTTCAGGCTGGCTTCCTGCGCATGATGCTTACGCAGCAGCATCTGGGCGACGTCGTCCGACGACGAGGAGAGCGCAGCGGAGGCGCACACCATAAAGCAGCCGGACGGCGTTTCCGGATCGGTAAACACTTCCGCGGAGGAGCGCACATAGGCATCGATGATTTCGGCGATCGGCTGCGGCTGTTCAAGCAGTTGGTTGGTGCAGGTGGTGTATTTGCTCAGGTAGCGTTCCACCGCCGCGCGGAACATCCCCTCTTTATTGCCGAACTCTGCATACAGCGTCGGCGCTTTGGCGCCGGTGACCTCGACCAGATCGGCCAATGACGTGGCGTCATAACCGTGACGCCAGAACAGCTCCAGTGCGCGGTCAAGTGCCAGGTCGCGATCAAACTGTTTCGGTCTGCCGCGGGTTTTCTTTGCAGCGACCTCTTCTTTGATAGTCATAATCCCTCTCATCTTGCGCGCCGCGTCTGCGCCGCCAAATTAAATTAACGCTCATTATAAAAAAATATTGCGACGGCGTCGAGAAGCGACTAACATTTAGTTATCGAACGTTATCTAATACCGCAGCCAACGCCAACGTTGTTATTGGTACACCTTCATAAAAACATAATCAATTGAAATAAATAAAATAACTCACCGTGATAGCAGCTCCCGCCCTTTTAACACCGGCGGGATGGTCGTGCTGTCGCAGCCTGCCGTTGTGATAAAACGCCGCGCTGGCGGTAACGGCTGATGGCCCTGAACGGCAATTTCACTGCCGCATGCCGTGGAATGTCAGTTCTCCAACGCCAACAGACGCCATCAACACCAGGGAAAAATAATTTTATAACAATACATTACCAGCCATTCATGCTGAATGGCGCCGGCCGCCGCAAGCTCGGCCGACACCATTTAATTAATGAACATTAAAAAAATGCTTGCAAAGTGACCTGGGTCACACTAACATTAAATTATCGATCGTTAATTAATTTAACGCTCCGCGAAACAACAACCATATTCAACTTGTGATAGGAAAGAAGATTATGAAAAGCCTGAAAATGACCATCGCCGCCGTAGCCCTTGCCACCGTATCATTCGGCAGCTTTGCCGCAGAACTGGTAGACAGCCAGCCAGCCAATATGCAGAAAGTCGGCGTGGTTAACGCCAGCGGCGCAACCAACCTGACCAGCCTGGAAAACAAACTGGCGGCAGAAGCCGATAAAGCCGGGGCAAAATCCTTCCAGATCACCTCGACAACCGGTAACAACAAAATGCACGGCACCGCGATTATCTATAACTAATCGTTTGAGTCTGAGATGCAAAGAGGCGGCGTAAGCCGCCTTTTGCGTTGCTGCGCCAGGCTGGCGCAGGGAAAGAGCCCCTTACAGCGGCTTCAACATATAGATGGAACAGCCGTGATGACCGGTCGCGCCGCGCCGTTCGCTGAGCAGCGTAAAGCCCAGCGACTGATAAAGCCCCAGCGCTTCTTTTAGCTGTTCGGTAGTTTCCAGATAGCAGTAGCGGTAACCGGCGGCCCGCGCCGCGCGCATCGCCTGCACCACCATGTAACGCGCCATCCCCAAGCCACGGATTTCGGGTTTGAAAAACAGCTTTTGCAGTTCACAGTAATCCGCTTCGCCGCCAAGCAGAGGCGCAATGCCGGCGCCGCCCACGATTTCCCCCTGCCGTTCCACCACCCAGTAATGACCGCCGCTGCGTTGATACACCTCAGTCAGCCGCTCCAGATCCGGATCGTGCAGACTGACGCCCTCCATGGTGTCCATACCGTATTCACGGAAACAGTCGCGGATCAGCTGCGCCATCGCCGCATCGTCTGCGGCGCAAATCGGCCGCACCCGCAGTTCGGCCTGCCGCTGCTTGCGCGCGCCGGCCAGCGCGCCGCTGAACTTACGCATCATCGCCACCGTCGCCGCCCGTTCATCATCGTCCAACTGCGCCAGCGCCGCCTGCATAAAGTTATCGGCATCGCTGTCAATCAGCGCCAGCGTGTGTTTCCCCTGCCGGGTCAGACGGTGCAGGCTGTGGCGTTTATCATTCGGGTGTTCAACCGTCTCGATCATCTGCGCGCTGACCAACGAACGCAGCGCCCGGCTGGCACTGGCCTTATCGATGCACAGTTTGGCCGCCAGCTCCATCACCCCCAGCGGCTGTTCCTTGATTTCAATCATCAGGTGAATCTGCAACGGTGAAAAGCGCGAACCGTTGCTCTGCTTGTTCAACATCCCCAGTTCACGCACCAGACGGCGCGACAACGCCCGAAAATCACGGATCTCCACGGTATTTATCTTCCTTGGTTGAATAGATGACAAAGTGAAATTGGTTGATAGTGTTACCTAATTGATGAGCAAGATAACGTATATCCATGAAGAGGTGAAGGAATTTATTTTATTCATCCACGTTATTCCGACGATTAACCCCCTGCGGCTTCTGCTAGAATACGCGCGTTGAAAGCCAGCGATCGCCGGATTTTTGACATTCATCATTGGCAAAGCTGCCGTGTTTTATCATCAAGGAGAGATTTCATTTCTATGAAAAAATCACTCGTATTGGGTTCTCTTGCCCTTTCCACCATGTTGCTGGCCGGCTGTGCAACAGAATCTTCCCGTTCACTGGACGTGCCGAAAGTGGCTTCCTACCAAAGCCACTATCAGGGGCCACGTAGCCCGATCGCCGTCGGTAAATTTGATAACCGTTCCAGCTATATGAACGGCATCTTCTCCGACGGCGTGGATCGCCTGGGCAACCAGTCAAAAACCATTCTGATCACTCACCTGCAGCAGACCGGCCGTTTTAACGTGCTCGATCGCGCCAATATGGCTGAGCTGAAGACCGAAGCCGGGTTGAAGGGGCAAAAACAAACGCTGAAAGGCGCCAACTACGTGATCACCGGCGACGTGACCGAATTCGGCCGCAAAGAAGTGGGCGATCATCAGCTATGGGGCATTCTCGGCCGCGGTAAATCGCAGGTGGCATATGCCAAGGTAAATCTGAATGTAGTGAACGTTCAGACTTCCGAGGTGGTTTACGCCACCCAGGGCGCCGGCGAATACAGCCTGTCTAACCGTGAGATCATCGGTTTTGGCGGCACCGCCAGCTATGACTCGACCCTGAACGGCAAAGTACTGGATTTGGCCGTACGCGAAGCAGTGAACAATTTAGTCAACGGCATCGAAAGCGGCGCATGGCGCCCGACCAACTAACGGATTAGTGCAACAATGACCATAAAAAATATAAGTGGGGTGCTGCTGGCAGCAACCCTGCTGGCCGGCTGCGCCGCGCCGAAAACGCTGTACAATTGGGATCATTATCAGACTACACTTTATCAGTATTATCAACAGGATGGCCTTAGCACGGAACAACAGATCGCGACGCTGAACCAGACCGTTGAAACCTCCCGCGCCAAAAATAAGGCGGTACCGCCCGGCTTGCATGCGCAGCTGGGTCTGCTGTACGCCAAAAGCGGCCGTCCGGATCAGGCTTTTACCGAATTCAATACGGAAAAACGCCTGTTCCCGGAATCCGCCAGATTTATGGATTTCCTGATGGCCAAGGATAAAGGGAGTTTTAAATGAAACGGATACTCGGTTTAGTTGCCGCTACAGCGGTTCTGCTGCTGAGCGGCTGCGCCAAGAAAGCGCCGTATGATTATGCGGCATTTCACGAAAGCAAGCCGGCCTCGATTCTGGTACCGCCGCCGGTCAACCAGTCACCGGATGTCAAAGCCAGCCACAGCGTGCTGTCCACCGCTACCCTGCCGCTGGCTGAAGCCGGCTATTACGTGTTCCCGGTCGCGGTGGTTGAGGAAACCTTCCAGCAAAACGGCCTGAGCAATGCAAACGATATCCGCGCCGTCAGTCTGCAGAAGCTGCATCAGATCTTCGGCGCCGACGCGGTGCTGTATCTGGACATTGTGCAGTACGGCACCAGCTATCGGGTGATCGACAGCGAAACCCGCGTGACCGTAAACGCGCGCCTGCTCGATTTGCGTAACGGCAAAGCGCTGTGGTCGGGCAGCGCTACCGCTTCCAGCAACGAGAACAGCAACAACAGCGGCGCCGGCCTGCTCGGCATGGTGATCAACGCGGCCATCGCGCAAATCGCCAATACGCTCAGCGACAAAGGCTTCGATGTTGGCGCTATCACCAACACCCGTCTGCTGTCCGCCGGCCATGACGGCGCAATTCTGTACGGGCCACGCTCGCCGCATTACGCCAGCCAGCGTTAACCTGACACGGGCAGCGGCAACACAGCTGCCCGTTTTTTTACGCCGGCATCAGGCCGATAAAAGTGGTTTTCTTGCGCGGGCCGGTCATCAGCGCCTCCAGCCGTTCCACGCACTGCAGATAGTGCGGAGTTTGCTTGTGCGCATCCACCGCCTGCTGATCGCGGTAGGCTTCGTAAATATAGAAACGCGTCGGGATGGTTTCATCCTGCAACACGTCAAAGCGCAGATTGCCCGGTTCGGCGAGCGCCCCCAGATGGTTGGCGCGAAACACCTCGATAAACTCTTCCACCTTATCCGGCTTAACGTTGATTTCCACCAGCGTGACGTGCATAACGGCTCCTTAAAATGCGCGGGTTGACTCCCCAATCCTAGGCGCCCGCGCCGCGATTGCCGCCCCGCCCCGCCGATTTTGCAGCGCGCCTCACAGTTCTGTCACCGCGCCCCCGTCTCCGCCCCCTCGCCGCCCGGTAACGCCATCTATAGTTAAGATCTGGCTGGCGAAGAGTGTGAATTATGCGCAACTTGTTGATGGCATTAGACGCAGGGACCGGCAGCATTCGGGCGGTGATTTTCGATCTGGAAGGCCGACAAATCGCTTACGGACAGGCGGAGTGGCAACATCTGGCGCTGCCGGACGTGCCCGGCTCCATGGAGTTCGACCTGGCCGATAACTGGCGGCTCACCTGCCGCTGCATTCAGCAGGCGCTTGAACGCGCCGACGCCGGGCCGGGCGACATCCGCGCCGTCGCCTGCTGCTCAATGCGCGAAGGCATTGTGCTGTACGACCGCAACGGCGACGCCGTCTGGGCCTGCGCCAACGTCGACGCCCGCGCCAGCCGTGAGGTCAGCGATCTGAAGGCGCTGCATAACCATCAGTTTGAGCAGGAAGTTTACCGCTACTCCGGCCAGACGCTGGCGCTGAGCGCCATGCCGCGTCTGCTGTGGCTGGCGCACCATCGCCCGGACATCTACCGCCGGGCGGCAACGATGACCATGATCAGCGACTGGCTGGCCAACCGTCTCAGCGGCGAGCTGGCGGTGGATCCCTCTAACGCCGGCACCACCGGCATGCTGGATTTAGCCCGTCGCGACTGGCGGCCGGCGCTGCTGGATATGGCCGGCCTGCGCGCCGATCTGCTGTCGCCGGTCCGGGAAACCGGCAGCCAGTTGGGGCGGGTCACCAACGAGGCCGCGCGGCAAAGCGGCCTGGCGGCCGGCACCCCGGTAGTGATGGGCGGCGGCGACGTGCAGCTTGGCTGTCTGGGGCTGGGGGTTGTGCAGGCCGGGCAAACCGCGGTGCTGGGCGGCACGTTCTGGCAGCAAATCGTCAATCTGCCGCAGCCGCAGACCGATCCGGCGATGAATATCCGTATTAACCCGCATGTGATCCCCGGAATGGCGCAGGCCGAAGCGATCAGTTTTTTCACCGGCCTGACCATGCGCTGGTTCCGCGATGCCTTCTGCGCCGAGGAGAAACTGCTGGCCGAACGGCTGGGGGTCGATGCCTATACGCTACTGGAGGAGATGGCGGCACGGGTGCCGCCCGGCGCCTACGGCGTGACGCCGATATTTTCCGACGCCATGCATTTTAAAAGCTGGTACCACGCGGCGCCCTCCTTTATCAATATGTCGCTGGATCCGCAGCGCTGTAACAAGCAGACGCTGTTCCGCGCGTTGGAGGAGAACGCGGCGATCGTCGCCGCCTGCAACCTGGCGCAGATCGCGCAGTTTTCCGGCGTACAGCCGCCGGCGCTGGTGTTTGCCGGTGGCGGTGCGAAAGGCAAGCTGTGGAGCCAAATCCTCAGCGACGTCACCGGGCTGCCGGTGCGGGTGCCGGTGGTGAAAGAAGCCACCGCGCTGGGCTGCGCCATCGCCGCCGGCGTCGGCGCCGGGCTGTTCGACGATCTGGCAGCCACCGGCGAACGTCTGGTGCGCTGGGAGTGCCAGTATCAGCCCAACGCGGAGCACCATGCGCTGTATCAGCGGCAGAAAGAGAACTGGCTGGAGGTGTACGCCGACCAGCTGACGCTGGTGGACCACGGACTGACCACCTCGCTGTGGAAAGCGCCGGGCCTGTAACGCCCGGCTCCGGTAAACGCTTACTCGCGCGGCGCGGCCGCCAGGCGGAGATCGCTGCGCCAGCAGCACAGCGGATACAGCAGGCCAGTGACCACCAGGCTGATCACCCAGGAGATATCCGCGCCGGGAACCAGCTGCGAATAAGGCCCGCTGAAAAAGGCGTTCTCCATAAAGGGCAGCTGCACCACGATGCCGACGAAATACACCGCCAGCACCCGCCCGTTCAGCAGGCCGTAACGGCCGCCGTCGGCGCGGAAAATCGCCTCGATATCGTAGCGCTGCTTGCGGATCAGGTAAAAGTCGATCAGGTTGATCATGCACCACGGGATCAGCACCGCGATCAGCGCCAGAATCAGATTGATAAAGAAGCTGACGAAATTGGCCGACGCCGCCAGCGCCACCAGCACCGATCCGAGCAGCACCAGTGCGGAAAACAGCACCCGCACCTGCGCGTTGGGCTGCCAGCGCGGCATAAAGGTCTGCACCGCGGTAATCAGCGACAGCACCGCGCCGTAGAGATTCATGCCGTTATGGCAGATGATATTGATCAGGAACAGCCCCATCAGCACCGGCCCCAGCCAGCCGGTGGCCTGCCGCACCGCCGCCATCGCCTCAACGTTGCCGCCCACCAGATTGACCGCCACCATGCCGAACAGAAACGCCAGGATTGTGCCGCAGCAGGCGCCCAGCCAGGTATAGAGAAACGGCCGCCGGATCCCCACCTCGGCGGGCAGGTAGCGCGAATAGTCTGAGGTATACGGCGAAAAGCTGATCTGCCAGACCGCGCCGATGCAAAACGTCGCAAACCAGCCGCTCAGCGAAAAACGTCCGCGCAGCCAGAAATCGCCGGGCAGCGGCTGCGTCAGCATCACCGCCATGCCGAGCAGCAGCGCCGCGCCCATAATCCAGGCGCCCAGCTTGTTGATTTTATGGATAAAGCTATAGCCGACCACGCCGATGGCGGTCGCCAACAGCGCCCCCAGCACCGTGGCGTACGGGACAGGCAGCGCCGGCAGGACGTTATTGATCACCTTGCCGGACAGGGTGATGTTCGAAATAAAGAAGCCGAGATAAATCACCGTGGTAAAGGCGATCACCAGCAGCGAGCCGTAGCGGCCGAACTGGGCGCGGCTCTGCACCATCTGCGGAATGCCCACCTGCGGCCCCTGCGCCGAGGTGAGCGCCAGAAAGACGCCGCCGAACATATGCCCGGCGATAATCGCCGTCATCGCCGACAGAATATTCAGCCCAAACGTATGGGTGGCGATGGCGCCGGTCACCACCGCCAGCGGCGCGATATTGGTGCAGAACCACAGGGTGAACAGGCTTTTGACCTCGCCGTGGCGCTCCGAGGCCGGCACATAATCGATGGATTTATCCTCGATCAGGCCGCTTGGTTGTGTTTGAGAACGCATAACATCCTCCGGTTTACACCGTTATATTTTTTATCGGGTAGAGGGTAAGGCAGCCCCTCCCCGCAGCGGGGAGGGGAAGCGGGACGGCTAGCGCATCACGAAGGGATCGTCGATGGGCGCATCGCTGGTGCGTAACCAGACGGTTTTGCTGGTGGTGTACTCCAGCGCCGCCTCCATGCCGCCTTCGCGGCCGAAGCCGGACTGGCCGTAGCCGCCGAACGGCGCCAGCGGTGAAACGGCGCGGTAAGTGTTGAGCCACACCACGCCGGCGCGCAGCTGGCGGGTCACCCGGTGGGCGCGGGTCAGGTTTTGCGTAAACACCCCGGCCGCCAGCCCGTACTCCGTGGCGTTCGCCAGGGCGATCGCCTCGGCTTCATCGCGGAAGCTCAGCACCGACAGCACCGGGCCGAACAGCTCGCGCGTCACGCTCTCCGCCTGCGGGCAGTCGCTGCAGTCCAGGATGGTCGGCGGGTAGTAAAAACCGGGGCCGTCGATGGGCTGCGAGGCGGTCAGCCGCCGGGCGCCCTGCGCCAGCGAACGTTCGACCACCTGTTCGATCAGCGCCTTTTGCCGCGCGGTGCACAGCGGGCCGAACTGGGTTTCCGGCTGTTGCGGACAGCCGATGACGATAGTGCGCACCTTCGCCAGCAGCCGCTCCAGCAGCGCGTCCTTGACGCTTTCCGCCACCAGCAGGCGCGAGCCGGCAACGCAGCTCTGGCCGGAGGCCGAGAAAATCGCCGCCACCTGCGCGTTGGCGGCGCTGTCCAGATCGGCGTCCTCAAAGACGATAAACGGCGATTTACCGCCCAGCTCCAGCGAGGTGCTGGCCAGGTTCTCGGCGCTGTTGCGCACGATATGGCGCGCCGTTTCCGCGCCGCCGGTAAAGGCGATGCGGTCTACTTTGGGATGGCGCGTCAGCGGCGCCGCGCAGCGTTCGGCAAAACCGGTGATCACATTGCACACGCCGGGCGGGAAACCGGCCCGATCGATCAGGCGGGCGAAGGCCAGCAGCGGCGCCGGGGCGGCCTCGGAGGCTTTCACCACCAGCGTGCAGCCTGCGGCGATCGCCGGACCAATCTTCACCGCCGACAAAAACAGCTGGCTGTTCCACGGGATCACCGCGGCCACCACCCCGACCGGCTCGCGGCGCACCCAGGTTTCCATATCCGGTTTATCGATCGCCAGCACGTGCCCTTCCATCTTGTCGGCCAGCCCGGCGTAATAACGGTAATACTCCGCCACATAGGCGATCTGCGCGCGGGTTTCGCGGATGATTTTACCGCTGTCCAGCGTCTCCAGCCGTGCCAGCTCCGCCGCGTTGGCCTCCACCAGATCCGCCAGTTTCAGCAGCAGTTTGCCGCGCGCGCCGGCGGTCATATTGCGCCATTCGGGGCGGTGAAACGCCTGCCAGGCAGCCTCCACCGCGCGATCCACCTCCGCCTCGTGCGCCTCGGCCACGCTGGCCCAGGGTTCGCTGGTCGCCGGGTTCAGCGAGTCAAAGCGCGCCGCGCCCGGCTCGAACTGCCCGTTAATATAGAGATCAAACGACTCCATCATTTCCTCCCGCCTCAGTGAAACTCAGGCATTACATGGCGGATAAAGCGCTCCAGCGAGGCTTTTTTCCGCGCGAAGGACATTCCGCTGTCGATCCACAGGGCAAATTCCGCATAGCCCATCTGCTCATATTTCTTCAGTCGCGCCACCACCTCATCGGCGGTGCCGATCGCCAGGTTATTGCGCATCATCTCTGCGTTGTAATAGCTATTGGCCGCCATCTCCTCGTCGCTCAGCGGCTTGATCAACCCCTGGCTGACCGGGCGCTCATTCTTGAACCAGGCGCCGAAATAATGGTAGAAGCGGTTAAGTTCCTGCGCCGCCTGCTGGGCGTCCGCCTCGTCCTCGGCCACATAGCCGTGCTGCAGCAACATGATTTTCAGCGGCTGCTGCGGCGCATATTCGCGGCAGGCGTCCTTAAAGCAGGTCACCAGCCGGACGATCTCCTCTTCCCCCTGATGCAGCGGCGTCACCTGCACGTTACAGCCGTTTTTCACCGCAAATTCGTGGCTGTTCGGGTCACGCGCCGCCACCCAGATCGGCGGATGCGGCTGCTGTTTCGGCTGCGGCGCCGAAGTGGTCGACGGGAAAGACCAGTACTCGCCCTGATGGGCGTAATCCCCCTGCCACAGTTTCTTCACCGCCGGGATCAGCTCGCGCATCCGCTGCCCGGCCTCCCAGGCGGTCAGCCCCGGCATCAGGCGCTCGTATTCATAGCTGTAGGCGCCGCGGGCAATCCCCAGCTCCAGCCGCCCGTCGGTGATCAGATCGGTCATCGCCGCTTCGCCGGCCAGCCGCACCGGGTGATGGAACGGCGCAATCACCGTGCCGGTGCCCAGACGCGCCTGCCGGGTGCGGTGGGCAATATCCACCAGATTGATAAACGGATTGGGGGCAATGGTAAAATTCATGCCGTGGTGCTCCCCGGTCCAGATGGTGTGTACGCCGCCGCGATCGGCGATTTCGCACAGCTCCATCATCTGTTCGTAGAGCTGCTCCTGCGGCTCATCGGGGGTGGTTCGTTCCATATGGATAAATAAAGACAGTTTCATCGTTCGCTCCCGCCCAGCCTCAGCTGGCAAATCGTTTGATCGCACCGCTGTGCTCATCGCCGTAGTAAATGCTGTAATTGCCCACCGAGTTTTCACGCACGAAGCGGTTAAGCATCGACTTCAACGCCGCATCATCAATCGGCAGCGTCGCCGTCTGAGCGAGCGGCAGCCAGCAGGCCTGTTCGCCCTGCGGCACGCTGTCGCCGGCGTCGCTGGGCAGCGCGCACAGGAAGACAATATGCTGGCGGTTCGACTGGCGGTCGTCATAAATGGAGTAAACAAAGCCCGGGCTGGCGGGCAGCGCCAGCTCCTGCAGCAGCGCCGTCAGGCTGTCGCCGACGCTGCGCCCGGCCACCGACCGTGACGGCAGGCGGAAGCGCCCGTCCTGCTGTTTGACCATCACCACGCTGCCGTCAAATTCAATCAGCGCGCTGACCACCACTTCCGGCCCGCTGACCAGCGATTCGGCGTTCTGCGCCGGCGTGAAGTAGGCACCGCGGTAGTAGCCCAACCCGGCGGTGCCGCTGGAGTCAAAGGCGCTGATTTTGCCGATCAGAATCACGTGGTCACCGGCGTCCACCACCTGAAAACGTTCGCATTCGAACCAGGCCGAGCTGCCGTCCAGCAGCGGCACGCCGGCGGCGCTGCGTCGCCATGCCACCTGTGCAAAACGGTCGTCCACCTTCTGGGCGAAAATATTCGACGTCTCTTTCTGCTGTTCGGCCAGAATATTGACGGCAAAGTGCGCACCGTCGGTAAAGTTCGCCAGATTGGCCGAGCGCTTGTCGATATTGACCAGCAGCAGCGCCGGATCCAGCGATACCGAGGTAAAGGAGTTGGCGGTAAAACCAATCGGCTGCCCGTCGGCATCCAGCCCGGTGACCACCGTCACCCCGGTCATAAAGGCGCCGAAGGCATCACGTAGTTGTCTGCGTTGTTCAATGTCCATCGTTCACTCCTGCCGTAGCATGCCGGTGCGTCGGGGTTAAAAAGGCCAGCAGCTCCTCGTTGACCCGCGCCGCGTCCGTCAGATTCACCATATGTTTCGCGTTGTTGACGATCACCGCCTGCCCCTGCGGGGCCGCGAGCGCCATCTGCCGCGCCATCGCCGGGCTGGAGTTGGCGTCCAGCTCGCCGGTCAGCACCAGCACCGGGCAACGTATTTCGCCCCAGCGGCCGGCATAGACCGCATCGCCGGCGGCAAACGCCTGATACGCCTTGGCGTAGCCATCGCGACTGACCTGATTAAGCCAGCCGCTGACCCGCCGCCGCAGCGCCGCCTGTTCCTGCGTATCGCTGAACCAGCGGGCCAGCGGCGAGTCCAGTTGCGCATCGCCGCGCGCCAGTTCACCGGCACGCTGCAGCACCGCAGCGCGCGCCTGCTCGCTGCGCTGATAAACGCCGCTCATCACCACCGCGTGGCTGACCAGCTCCGGATGGTCGATCGCCAGCCCGGCGGCAATCAGCGCCCCCATCGAATGGCCGGCCACCGCAAAGCGCTGCTGCGGACGGGTGCGCAGAAACGCTGCCATCCACGCCACGTAATCCTGCAGCGTCGGCGCATGGGTAAAGCCGTCGCTTCCGCCATGCCCCGGCATATCCACGGCGATGACGTGAAACTGCGCCTGCAGGGCGCTGAACTGCGGTTCCCAGGCGTCGGCGTTCATGCCCACGCCGTGAATCAGCAGCAGCGGCTCGCCCTGGCCTGCTTCCAGGTAGCTCGCCTGCAGGTTGAATTCAGACAGCCGCTGGGTTTTGCGCATCATGGCCAAGCTCTTTCAGATCCTGATAACGGTTACCGATACGGTGATGCGGTCTCCCCCCTAACGCCGCGCCCAGCGCCACGACGATTTCATCGCCGGCTGGCGCATCGGCTATGGCGAACTGATAGGTCAGGTAGTGTTCGCGGCTGCCTTCGTCATTCTTCTGCATCATCGGAATCAGGATCGGCGCGTTGGCCGGCCCGCGGGTGTTATTGAACGCCAGGTAGCTTTTGGCCTGCACCGCATGGCGATAGTGGTTGCCGAAATGCAGCGTGTGGATCAGCGCCGAGGCGTGCTCCAGCTCGCCGTCCATCCCGACCACCGCACATTTGCCGAAGGCCTCCACCCGCTCGCCGCCGCCGGCCTCTTTCACAATCAGCCCGGTCAGCAGCTCGCCGAGCACCGGCGCCAGTTCACGGATTTTCGGGCCGAGGTCTTCCACATAGCCCTGACCGGCCCAGGGGTTCTTAATCACCGCGGCGGCGGCAATCATCACCAGGGGTTTGGCCGCCGCTTTACCGCCGTCGATATACAGCGTTTCGGTAGACACCAGCGTTTTACGAATCATCGGATGCATAGGGTTCCTCAAAAAGTAAATCAAATGTTAATGAGTGAGCGATTTGGGGTATAGCATCGGAAAATACGCCATGTCAAAGTTTGGTATACCATAATATCAACCGACAAAAATAAGCGAGGATGTGCAAAAAAACAGTGCGTATTCAACGGTATAAATCCGAAGAAAAATGACGGCGTCTCTGCCCGGCCCGATCGGCTGCGCACCGTAAACTGCGGGCGACATGGCGGATAAAAACCGCGCTGCGCCGCCTTTTTCGCCGGATAGGCTATAGTGGTGAGGAGATTTTTTTACCGATGTGATGAATTTGTGATCTACGCCTGATTTCCTTTTTCGCCGGCATGGCGTTTGGTATACCATCAGAACAACATTGCATTGTTCAGGGAAAAGGTGCTAAGAGTAATAGCCAAGGAAGTGATACCGATGAGAGAGACCGACAGGATGACGCACACCCCACTGAAGATTGAAAACGCGCCGCTGACGCTGCGTGAACTGGCGCTGAATAACGTCCGCCGCGCGATTATTTCCGGCTACTTCGCCGCCGGCGACCGGCTGGTGGAACGAACGCTCAGCGAGGAGCTGGGCGTCAGCCGCAGCGTGGTGCGCGAGGTGATCCGTTATCTGGAAGCGGAAGGACTGATTGAGATTCTGCCCAAAAAAGGGCCGATTGTGGCGATCCTCACCTGGGAGATTGCCGAACAGATTTACAATATCCGCCTGTTGCTGGAGCAGGAAGCCGCGCACGACTGCGCGCTGCACGCCAAAAGCAAGGATAAGAAACTGCTGCACGAGAAGCTGCTGCACATCGACCGCGCCTCCCGTGAGCAGGATGACATCAAGCGCGTCGACGCCTCGCAGGAGTTTTATAAAACCATCTTCGACGTCGCCGGGCACGCCATCGCCTGGGAGATCGTGCAGCGCCTCAACAGCCGCATCAGCCGGCTGCGGGCGCTGACGCTGAAAACCCATGAGCGGCAGGTGGCGGGCTATGAACGCATGACGCGCATCTTCAATGCGATTGAGAAAAACGACCCGGCGCAGGCGAAGCAGGAAGTATTTGAGCACCTGACCGAAGCCTCCGCGCTGGCCAGACTGATACTGCAACCACAGGAGTAACCGATGCCCGCTTACTGGATTGCCCACGTCACGGTGACAGATCCGCAACGTTATCAGGCATATATGGCCGCCGCCCCCGAGGCGTTCCGTCAGTACAACGCACGTTTTCTGGCGCGCGGCGAACAGGCCGAATCGTTGGAGGGCGCGCCCTTTACCAAGCATGTGCTGATTGAGTTTGACGACTACCAGAGCGCGCTGGCCTGTTACCGCTCCGAGGCCTATCAGCGGGCAAAGCAGGCGCGTACGGGTTGCGCCGAGGTGATGATTACGATTGTGGATGGGCTGAACATCACGCAGCAGGCCTAGCGTCGCTCCACATAACCGGCGGGAGGATACGCTCCGTCCGCGACCTTCCCCGACGCGTCAAAGGTCAGTTGCCGGATCGGCCCTTGGCGCGAGCGTTATCAATCAAGGAAATATCAATATCCAAAAATCACAAATAAGAAAATAAATATCGGCATTTCATCGGGTTAAATTATCCACCACGATAAACAGTGTAACTACGGCGAAGATATTTATCCGCCGCGGCGCACTGCGTAAATTGCGATCTCAGTCACTTCAAGATGCCATCACCCGTTGGCATGCACCCGCTGAGATAATCGCTACTATGCTGAATAATAAAGATAAGCCTGCAAACTCGCCCTGGGCCGCCGTTTTCTCCCTGACGGTCGCCTGTTTTGTGATGGTCACCACCGAGTTTTTACCCATCGGCCTGCTGACCAATATCGCCCCGTCGCTGGACGTCAGCACCGGCACCGCCGGGCTGATGGTCACCATGCCCGGCATCGTGGCCGCCGTCGCCGCACCGCTGCTGAGTCTGGCCTCCGGACGCCTCGATCGTCGCCTGCTGATGCTCGGGCTGTCATTGTTGCTGATTGTGTCCAATCTGGTTTCCGCGCTGGCGGTCAACTTCCCGATGATGCTGCTCGGCCGGGTGCTGCTCGGCGTCTGCGTCGGCGGTTTCTGGTCGTTCGCCGCCAACTACGGCCGCCATCTGGTGCCGGAGAGCAGCCAGGGGCGCGCCACCGCGCTGATCCTCAGCGGTATTTCGGTCGGCGCGGTATGCGGCGTGCCCGCCGGCGCGCTGATCGGCGATACCTTCGGCTGGCGCAGCGCCTTCTTCGGCAGCGCGGCGCTGGCGCTGCTGGTTTTGGCGGCGCAGCTGCGTCTGCTGACCCCGGTACCGCCGTCGCGCGCGGTCACCGTGCGCGATCTGCTGCTGCCGCTGCGCCTGCCGCTGGCGCGGATCGGGCTGCTCGCCATCGTGCTGCTGTTTATCGGCCACTTTGCCGCTTACACCTACCTGCGTCCGCTGCTGCAACAGGTATTTGTCCTCAGTCCGTCGACCATTTCCCTGCAGCTGCTGGCCTATGGTGCCATCGGCCTGCTGGGCACCTTCGCCGGCGAACGCCTGGCGGAGCACAGCCTGCGCGCTACCTGTATTTTGATCGCCGTGATGTTGGCGGGGATTTTGATCGTCTCGCCGCTGTTAAGCGGCGTGGCCGGCGCCACGCTGATGGTGCTGATCTGGGGGCTGGCCTTCGGCGCCGTGCCGGTGTGCACAGCCAACTGGATGTTCGCCGCGGTGCCGCAGGCGCCGGAAGCCGGGCAGGCGCTGCTGGTGTGCGTGATCCAGATTGCGCTGGCCTCCGGCGCGCTGCTCGGCGGCGAAGTGGTGGACTGGCAAGGGGTCAGCAGCGCCATGCTGTTCGGCGGCGCATTGATCCTGTCGGCAGCGCTGGTGTTCGGTTTATCCTTGCGTTCCGACCGGGTTGGCGCTAAACAGTGTTAACCCGCATTACGGGCGCGCCGCGTCGCGCCCTGACATAACTCAGGAGCAGCATGGATCATCACTTACTGGCGATTCGCGTCTTTATCCGCGTCGTTGAAACCGGCGGCTTTACCCGCGCCGCCGATGCGCTGCGGATGCCGAAAGCCACCGTCAGCAAGCTGATCCGCAACCTGGAAAATCACCTGCAGACCAAGCTGCTGCAGCGCACTACCCGCAGCGTAGCGGTCACGCCTGAAGGCGAATGCTATTACCGCCGCACGGTAAAATGGCTGGCGGAGCTGGAGCAGATGGAAGGTTGCATGACCGAATCGCAAAGCTCGCCGCAGGGGGTGCTGCGCATCGACGTCGGCGGCAGTACCGCGCGTCAGCTGCTGCTGCCGGCGCTGCCGGACTTCTTCGCCCGCTATCCGCAGATTCAGATCGACCTTGGCGTCAGCGACCGGCAAATCAGTCTGATTAATGACAACGCCGACTGCGTGATCCGCAGCGGGCCGCTGGCGGACTCCAGTCTGATCGCCCGCCGGCTGTTCAACCTGAGCTGGGTGACCTGCGCCACGCCGGGCTATCTGGCGCGCTACGGTACGCCACGCCATCCCGCCGAGCTGGAGCAGGGCTTTCCGCTGGCGCACTACCGGCACGCGGCAAACGATCGCATCCAGCCGCTGCGTTTTGTCGAAGAGGGCCGACAGTTTGAGATCCAGCACCGTTATCAAATCAGCGTCAACGAAGGCGGCACGCTGCTGGCCGCGGCATTGTCCGGGCTGGGCATTGTGCAGACGCTGAGCTTTATGGCGCAGCCGCATCTGGCGCGCGGCGAGCTGGTCAGCATTCTCGACGACTGGCAGCCGCCGGCGGAACCCACCTACGTGGTCTACCCGTCCAATCGTCACCTGAGCAGCAAGCTGCGGGTATTTATCGAATGGGCGATAGAACACTTTGCCTGAGCGGCGCCGTGCGTCCCACCAAGCCAATAACCCAATAACCCAATAACCCATTAACCCATTAACCCATTAACCCATTAACCCATTAACCCATTAACCCATTAACTTAATAAGTTATTAAATAATTAAGTTAATTGGGCGTACAGTGATTCCCCACACGAACCAGAACTTTCCCAATTGCTCAGCTAATAAGTTAGCAGCAGAATAACCTCTTAAGTTAACCGGATAGCGGCTTGGCAACCTGTGCAAGTTAAGGCATATTGGTGGCTATTCGTTCTGACTAACCCGTTAGATTATCAACCTGTCAAGCTAATAACTTAATAAGTTAACAGCTTAATAACTTGAGAGATGGCAGCATGATTGTTTTGATTGGTTCGCAAAAAGGCGGCGTAGGAAAATCCACCAAGGCGGTAAACATCGCCGGATATTTGATACTCAAGGAAGGCAAGACGGCAATTATCGTCGACGCCGATGACCAAAAATCGATCATGACCTGGTACAACGATCGCCAGAACGTTGAGGGCCTGCCGCATATTCCGGTGGTCGCCGCCTCCGGCAAAATCAAAGAGACCCTGCTGGAGCTGGACCGCCACTATGACTATGTGATTGTCGACACCGCCGGCCGCGACAGCGCCGAGCTGCGCTCTGGCCTGCTGGCCGCCGATCTGTTCCTCTCACCGCTGCGCCCTTCGCAGATGGATCTCGACACCATCGGCTACCTGTCGGAAATGTTCTCCACCGCGCAGGAGTATAATGAGAAGGTCAAAGGCTATATTGTGCTCAATATGTGTCCGACCAATATCTTCATTAACGAGGCCAACGAAGCGGCGGAAGTGCTGAGCGAATACCCGGAATTCAAGCTGGTGGGCAACCGCCTGTGCGACCGCAAGATTTACCGCGATGCCTGGGGCGAAGCAAAAACCATTCATGAAGCGCACAACGAAAAAGCGCAGCACGAAATCGCCAGCCTGGTGAAAGAGGTGATTTTATGAAAAAACGTACGCCGAGCCAGCGCATGACGGAAGATGAGTTTATCAACAGCGCCACCTCGCATACGCTGCAGGTGCCGGCGCCGGCCGCCGAGACCAAACCGCAGGGGCGCAAGCGCACCTATAAGGCGCTGTCCGTCAGCCTGACCGACAGCCACGTCGAAGCCATTGACGCGATGATCGTGCTGGCGGCGCGCAACGGCATCGTGCGCGTCACCCGTTCCGATATCATCAAGCTGGCCATCGACGGCCTGACGGAAAAAAGCGAGAACCACCTGCTGGAATTGCTGAAGAAATCCTGACGCCGTCTGCCACGCCGGCAGATACGCGTCTTAGCCTGATAAACTAACAGCTTAATAAGTCATTAAAACATTAGGCTGGCAGTTAAGCAGCTTCACAGCTTGAACGACATGCGCCGCCAGTCTGCGGCGCAATAACCCAAGGTGGGGTTGAAGGCCAATGGAGCGAAAGCGTACGGCAAGAGCATAATCTATTGATTAGATTCGACAAAAAACAAAAGAACCCATCAAGGATCCTTTTCACTTATTGTTATCTTTCTTAAACTGGCATCCTTGTAGGGTTAGTGGTTTAAACCATATTCAGCAAGAATGTTTTCGAATGTCCGATATGCTTGTTTTGCCTCAACAACATTAGTCTGAGCGGCATTTGTCATCACAATTAATGCCTTCCATAGAGCCCAGGAGCGGGCACGTGCCCATGTGCCCGAATCAGGCAAAAGAGCATCATGGAATACCTGCCTGCTTTCAGCATCGAATAATGTCCAGGCAATAACCAGATCGCATGCAGGATCACCGATGCATAGCTGTCCAAAATCAATAACTGCATCCAGCCGATTGTTAGTAATTAACAAATTTCCTGCGCTTATATCACCATGAACCCAAACCGGCTCTTTTGACCAGGTTTGAGAGCTACCGGCTTCCCATATTTCTGTCACCAGACCTGAATTTACTTTATTGCTTAATACCCTGATGGCCTGTCTGGTTTCTGAATCGTATACAGCAACAGAACCACCGCGATAAAAATTTTGAGGCCCTGCAACAGGTCCATCTTTTGAGTCAACCGCCTGGAGTGAGACAAGAAAATTTGCTAAATCTTTAGCGAGCACACAGAGGTCAACTTCAGGGGATGAAGCAACCGTTTTCCCCTCAATCCATCGGTAAACGGACCATTTCCAGGGATAATTCTCGCCTGGTGAGCCCATTCCTAAAGGGACAGGGATTTTATTAGGCAAAAACGGGGCCAGTTTCGGTAACCACTCCTGTTCTTTCTCCACTTGCCCGGCATAATGAGCTGCGCTTGGTAAGCGGACGAGCATATCATTCCCTAAATGGAAAGTCCGGTTATCCCATCCACTCGTTTCCACAGGCCATATGGCAAGATTAGCCCACTGAGGAAACTGGGCCGATATAAGCTCAGAAACAAGTAACCGGTTGATATCCATTGATTTATTATAAACCCTGAAATTTAGTGAACATCTTTATAAAAAGATCACTGATATTTTAAACATCAGTTTTTAAGCTATGTAACAAAGCTATTTAGTTATATTAGCGTCTTCCAAAATTTTATAAACGGTGGAGCGGGCGATATTCACTACACCAGTTCTATTTTTGCGAAGAACCAGCACGCTATTTCTGTCAATAACGCGCCTGCCCCCAAACCGGATGCCTTTCAATATAAGCGGAATCACGCCGGGCCGTTACGGCCCGGCGCGGCGTTTACTTCAGCGTAAAGCTCTGCTGCAGCGTCTGGGCGGAATCCAGGCCGACAAACACATTAAATTTGCCCGGCTCCGCGCCCCACTTCAGGCTGGCGTTGTAGAACTTCAGATCGTTTTCATCGATCGGCATCTCTACCGTAGTCGACTGGCCGGCCTTCAGCGTCACTTTCTTAAAGTTGCGCAACTCTTTCACCGGCCGGCTGACCGAGGCGGTTTGGTCCTGAAGATACAGCTGCACCACGGTGGCACCGTCGTAGTTGCCGCTGTTCTTCAGCGTCACGCTGGCGGTGATTTTGCCGTTGCGCGCCATGGTCGGGCTGGACAGGGTGAAGTCCGACAGCGTGAAGCGGCTGTAGCTCAGGCCGTAGCCAAACGGATACAGCGGGCCGTTCGGCGAGTCAAAGTAGCGCGAGGTGTACTTGCCCGGATTATCCTTGTTAAACGGCCGCCCGGTGTTCAGATGGTTGTAGTACATCGGGATCTGGCCCACGGAGCGCGGGAAAGTCATCGGCAGCTTGCCGGACGGGTTGTAATCGCCGAACAGCACGTCCGCCACCGCGTTGCCGCCTTCGGTGCCGCTGAACCAGGTTTCCAGCATCGCATCCGCCTGCCGGCTCTCCCACTCCAGCGCCAGCGGCCGGCCGTTCATCAGCACCAGCACCAGCGGCTTGCCGGTGGCCTTCAGCGCTTTGATCAGGTCGCGCTGGCTCTGCGGAATGGTGATATCGGCGCGGCTCGACGCCTCGTGCGCCATGCCCTGCGACTCGCCGACCACCGCCACCACTACGTCAGCCTGCTTGGCGGCGTTCACCGCTTCGTCAATCATCTGCTGCGGCGGCCGCGGGTCGAACACCACCGCCGGCTCGTACAGGTTCAGATAATCAATGATGCTTTTATCCTGCGTGATGTTGGCCCCTTTGGCGTAAATGATTTTCGCCTGGTCGCCGACCGCGTTTTTCATCCCCTGCAGCAGCGTCACCGACTGTTTGCTGACGCCGGCGGCCGACCAGCTGCCCATCATATCGCGCTGGCTGTCGGCCATTGGCCCCACCAGCGCAATGGTGCCCTGCTTGCGCAGCGGCAGGGTCTGGTGGTCATTCTTCAGCAGCACCTGAGTACGGCGCGCCACGTCGCGCGCCTCGGCGCGGTGCAGGCGGCTTTCGGCATTGGTGTCCTGCGGGTCGGAGCCGGCCGGGCCAAGGTGTACGTACGGATCCTTGAACAGCCCCATCTCATATTTGGTGTTCAGCACGTCACGGCAGGCGCGGTCGATGTCGCTCTCCGGCACCCGCCCCTCTTTCACCAGCCCCGGCAAGTACTTGTCGTAATACTCGTCGCTCATGCTCATATCGACGCCGGAGGTGATCGCCAGCCGCACCGCATCACGCGGGTCCTGCGCCACGCCGTGCTTGATCAGCTCTTTAATCGCCCCGTGGTCGCTGATGGTGATGCCGTCAAAGCCCCACTGGTTGCGCAGCAGATCCTTCAGCAGCCAGGGGTTGGCGGTGGCGGGAATGCCGTTAATCGAATTCAGCGACACCATCACCCCGCCGCTGCCGGCGTCTACCGCCGCCTTGTACGGCGGCAGGTAATCCTGCTGCATGCGCAGCGGGCTCATATCCACGGTGTTGTAGTCGCGTCCGCCTTCGGTCGCGCCATACAGCGCAAAATGCTTCACGCTGGCCATCACCGAGCCGGGCTTGGCCGGATCGCCGTTCTGGTAGGCGTCCACCATCACTTTGGCGATTTTCGACACCAGCCAGGTGTCCTCACCGAAGCCTTCCGACACCCGGCCCCAGCGCGGGTCGCGGGTAATGTCGACCATCGGCGAGAAAGTCATATTCAGGCCGTCGTCGCTGGCCTCCTGGGCGGAGACCCGCCCGCTGAGCGCGATGGCGTCCAGATCGAAACTGGCGGCCAGCCCCAGGCTGATGGGGAACACCGTACGCTGGCCGTGCACCACGTCATAGGCGAAAAACAGCGGGATTTTCAGACGGCTGAGCTGCATCGCCTGATCCTGCATCACGCGGATATCCGGCCGGGTGACGGTGTTGAAAATCGCGCCGATCTGCCCCTTACGGATGCCTTCGCGGATCGCCTCTTTCGGATTATCCGGCCCGACGCTGATTAAACGCAGCTGGCCGATTTTCTCTTCCAGCGTCATCTGCTTCATCAGCTTGCTGACGAACGCATCGCGCTGCTGAACATTGATTCCTTGCGTTGCGCCGCTCTCCTGCGCAAAGACCGGACTGACCGCCAGACCGGATACCAAACCCACTGTACAAAGCCATTTCATATTGTTATCTCAGGCAGGTTCCCGCCGCGGGCGGGAAAGTAAACAGGTAATCAGGGAGTGTGCCACACTCTTTTTCCGCGTTGAAACCGTTATGGTTACAAGCTGTTAGCCGTCGTCGCCAGATAGCGCGTCAGCCGGGCGCGGCTGTGCGCCGCCTCCTGCGTCAGAAAATCCGTCAGCAGGGCCAGTCCGTCCGGCGACGGCGTACGTTCAGGATAGACCAAATAGTAGCCGACGCCGCTGGCGACGCTCAGCGCAAACGGCGTCACGATGCGCCGCGCCTGAATATCCTCCTCCAGCAGGCACAGATCGCCAATTGCGATGCCCAATCCCTGCAGCGCTGCGCTCATTGCCAGATCCAGGGTGTCGAAATGCTGCGATTTACGCGAGGGCAGCGCCGCGCCGCCGGCCGCCTTCAGCCAGCGCAGCCAGTCGCGCCGGTCGCGCGTCGGGTGCAGCAGGGTTTTCTCCGCCAACTCCGCCAGCTGCGGCGCGGCGGACAGGTAGCCCGGCGTGCAAACCGGCGTCAACACCTCGTCAAACAGCGGGTGCGCCGTCAGCCGCTTGCCCGGCGGCGCGCCAAAGGTCACCGCCGCGTCAAACTGCTCGCCGGCAAAATCCAGCCGGTGCGACACCGAAGCGGTCAGTTCGATATGCAGGTCTGGCCGTTCGTTCTGCAAATGAATAATTCTGGGCAACAGCCAGCGCATGGCGCAGGTCGGGCACTTGATGCGCAGGGTGCCGGGCTGGGCGCCGACGCGGGCGACGGCGTCTGCCAACTGCCCCAGCGCCTGCCGCACCGGCCCCAGCAGCTGCGCGCCCTGCGGCGTCAGCGCCAGCCCGCGCGCATGGCGGCTGAACAGCGGATAGCCAAGCTGCTGCTCCAGGCCGAGGATCTGCCGGCTCACCGCCCCCTGCGTCAGATGCAGCGCCTGCGCGGCATGGGTAAAATTCAGCCGTTGCGCCACCGCAACAAAGGTTTTCAACACGTCGAGCGAAGGTAACGTCGTGGGCATCGGGGCCTCTCCAGCCATGATCGGAACGCATGGCTAGCATGACAAAGTTTCTCTTGTCGCGCCATAACGGCTGATGCTTAATCACTCAACCCACTTGCTTGATCCGGAGCCGCCATGCAGAGCGCCTGTTCACCCCGTTCCAAACTGCCGGACGTCGGCACCACCATTTTTACCGTGATCGGCCAGTTGAGCGCCGAACATCAGGCGCTGAATCTGGCGCAGGGCGCGCCGAATTTCGGCTGCGCGCCGCAGCTGATTAACAACGCCGAGCAAGCCATGCGCGCCGGTCATAACCAGTATGCGCCGATGAGCGGCGTGGCCGCCCTGCGCCACGCGCTGGCGGAAAAAACGCAGCGTCTGTACGGCGCGCGCTACGACGCCGACGCGGAAATCACGGTGCTGGCCAGCGCCAGCGAAGGCCTGTACGCCGCCATCAGCGCGCTGGTGCAGCGCGGCGACGAGGTGATTTATTTCGAACCGGCGTTCGACAGCTATGCCCCCATTGTGCGGCTGCAGGGCGCGCGGCCGGTGCCCGTCCGGCTGTCGCTGCAGGATCTGCGTATTGACTGGGATGAGGTCGCCGCCGCCATCAACGGCAACACGCGGATGATCATTATCAACAGCCCGCATAACCCGACCGGCGCGCTGCTCGACGAGCAGGACATCGCGCGCCTGAGCGCGCTGACGCGCGATACCGATATCGTGATTCTGTCGGACGAGGTGTATGAGCACGTGGTGTTCGACGGCGCGCAGCATCACAGTATGGCGCGCCATCCGCAGCTGGCGGAACGCAGCGTGATCGTCTCGTCGTTCGGCAAGACCTATCACGTTACCGGCTGGCGCATCGGCTACTGCCTGGCGCCGGCGGCGCTGACGGCGGAGATCCGCAAGGTGCATCAGTTCCTGGTGTTCTCCGCCGACACGCCGATGCAGTACGCCTTTGCCGCAGCGCTGGCCGACGCGCAGAGCTATCTCGGGCTGGCCGCCTTCTATCAGCAAAAGCGCGATCTGCTGGCCGCGGCGCTGCAAGGCTCACGCTTTGAGCTGCTGCCGAGCGCCGGCAGCTTCTTTATGCTGGCGCGCTTTAGCGCCTTCAGCCAGGAGAGCGACAACGACTTCGCCGTACGGCTGATCCGCGAGGCGAAAGTCGCCGCCATCCCGCTGTCGGCCTTTTACAGCGACGGCGCCGACACCGGCATTATTCGCCTGAGCTTCGCCAAAGATGACCAGACGCTGCGCGAAGGCGCGCGCCGTCTGCACACCGTATAACCGACCGCACGCCACTGAGGAAACCGCGATGAACACCACACTGAAAACACTGCTGGCCGCCGGTTGTCTGCTTGCCGCCGGCGCAACGCAGGCCGCCGACCTGCGCTTCGGCGTTGAGGCGCTGTACCCGCCGTTTGAGTCCAAATCCGCCAGCGGCGAGCTGGAGGGGTTTGATATCGATCTGGGCAACGCGGTCTGCGCCGCCGCCAAGCTGAGCTGCAGCTGGGTGGAAACCTCGTTCGACAGCCTGATTCCGGCGCTGCAGGCGCGCAAGTTTGATGCGATTAACTCGGCGATGAACGTCACTGAACAGCGTAAGCGGGCCATCGCCTTCACCCGGGCGATTTATCAGGTGCCCAACCGGCTGATCGCCAAAGCCGACAGCGGGCTGACGCCCGACGCCAAAGCGCTGGCCGGCAAGCGTGTCGGCGTGCTGCAGGGGTCGATTCAGGAAAACTACGCCAAGGCGCACTGGGCGCCGCAGGGCGTCGAGGTGGTCTCCTATCAGGATCAGAATCAGGTATACCTCGACCTGAGCGCCGGACGGCTCGACGCCACGCTGATTATGGCGCCCGCCGGCCAGAGCGGTTTCCTTTCCCGCCCGGACGGCAAAGGCTTTGCCTTCGTCGGCGACACGGTGCAGGACGCGAAGATTTTCGGCTCCGGCATCGCCTTCGGGCTGCGCAAGCAGGACAGCGCACTGAAACAGCGGCTGGACGCGGCCATTGAGCAGGTGCAGCAGCAGGGCACGGTCGATAAACTGGCGAAAAAGTATTTCGGCGATATTGACGTGTCCGTGCAGCCGCAGACGGCGAAGTAATACTGGCGTAGCCACGCGCCAGCGGCGATGGCCCGTCCGGTGTTATTTCCCCACCGAATGCACCAGCGCGGCCATCGTTTCCGCCTGCTCGTCCAGCACCTGGCTGGCGGCGGCCACCTCAGACACCAGCGCGGCATTTTGCTGAGTCACCTGTTCGAGCTGATTCAGCGCCTGTTGGATTTGCGACACGCCGAGCGTCTGCTCCTGCGCGGCGTGGGCGATATCGCTGACGTATTGCCGCATCTGCCCGGTGTTGCCCACTGCCGCCTGCAGCGCGCGGTTTGAGTCGGCCACCCGCGCCACCCCTTCGCCGATTTGCTCCATATTCTGGCCGACCAGCGCGCGGATGCGGTTGGCTTCCTGCGTGCAGCGCTGCGATAAATTGCGCACCTCGGCGGCAACCACGGCGAAGCCCCGTCCCGACTCGCCGGCGCGGGCGGCCTCTACCGCCGCATTCAGCGCCAGCAGGTTGGTCTGAAACGAAATATCGTCAATCGAACTGACGATATGCGCGATCTGTTCGCTGGAGGCGCGGATCGCCACCATGCTCTGGCTGGCGTCATCGGCGATGCGGCTGGCCTCCTGCACCTCCTGCGTCATGGCGCCAATCAACCGCTCCGCTTCGCCGGCGTTGCTGGCGGTGTGGGCAATGGCGGTGGCGATCTGCTCCATGCTCGCCGCCGTCTCCACGATCGACGCCGCCTGCTCGTCGGTGCGCTGCGCCAGATTTTGGTTGCCGACGGCGATATCGCCGCTGGTGGTGCGTAACTCCCCGGCGCCGACGTTGATCTGCTGAATCATCCGCTGAATATTGCCGATCGCCTGATTATAGGCCGCGTTAAGCCGCGACAGCTCATCGCGGCCCGGCACCGCCAGACGCAGGGTAAAGTCGCTTTCCATCCGCTGGATGGTGCCCAGCGTCCCCTCCAGATGACGGTGGAGGCGTCTGGCGACCACGACGGCGATCGACAAGGCGGCGGCCAGCGCCAGCGTCCCGATCAGCAAAAAGCGCTGCCAGTCGCCGCGCGCCTGCGCCGACAGCTGGGATACCGTGTTCTGCAGCGCGCTGACGGCGCCGTTTTCCAACTGGTGCAGCGCATCAATCCGCGCGGTCTGCGCGCTGAACCACTGCGTCGGGTCGATGCCGAATCCGCCGCGCTCGGCACGGGCAAACGCGGTATCACGCAATGTCAAGGCGGCCTGGGCCGCAGAAGCCTGTTGTGATTTTTCCAGCGCCGCCGCCAGCGCCGGGTTGCTGAGGCGCTGGGCGGCCGTCAGCCAGGCCGCCTGCTGCGCCACCACCGCGCTCAGCGCGCGATACTGGCCGTTGCCGAAGCGATCGGCGGCAAAGACGCCGGCCAGCAGCGCCCGCTCCAACCCGGCCTGTTCTTTCAGGTTCAGCAGGCTGTAGTAGGCCGCCAGCTCGCTGACCAGCTCGCCGGACGATGACAGCTGGCTCAACCCGCCGACAAAGCGCAGCTGATCGCGGATGGCGGCGGTATACACCGCAACGGCGTCGGCGGCGTTGATATCCAGCCCGCTGACCCGGGAGCGAACGGCATCGAGCGCTTGCAGGCGATCGTTGAACGCCGCCAACATCCGGGCGTTATCGCCCGCGCTCTGCCGATCGCCGGCCAGCGCACGACGGAAAACCGCCACCGCGCTGTCGGTCTGTTTGCGCTGGGCCGCCAGCTCGGCGGTGAAGTTTTTCCCAGCTGACGCCAGCACTCCAGCGCTCATGCCCCGCTCTTTCTGCAGTTCATCAATCACGCCGCCGACGCTGCCGGCCAGTGCGATCAGTTGCCCCAGGCTGTCCATCTGCCGCTGGGTCTCAATGCGCGTGACCATGCCCGAGCCGACAAACCAGCACAGCGCCAGCAGCATCGGTAGCAACGCCACAAAGAGCTTCATCTTCATTGAAATGTGATTCATCCACGACATGGATGCTGACTCCTTTACCCGTTTAACGTCATATGGAAGGGTTATCGGTGGGTAAACGGAGTTATTGACTGCAGAGTGAGGGAATCTTGTTCAAGATCAAAAATAGCGACGAGAAATGACCGGACGCCGCAGGCGACGCCCGGATAGCAAGCTGTTTAGTCGCGCTCGAACACCGAGCTGTGCAGCGCGCGATCCTGCTGATGGCGCTCCAGCGCCAGTTCGATCAAGGTGGTGATCAGTTGGCTGTAGCTCATGCCGCTGGCCGCCCACAGTTTCGGATACATGCTGATATTGGTGAAGCCGGGCAGCGTGTTGATCTCATTGACCACCACCCGCTCATCGGCGGTCAGGAACACGTCGACCCGCGCCATGCCCAGACAGTCCAGCGCGCGGAACGCCCGCAGCGCCACCTCGCGGATTTTGTCGCTGGCCGGCTCGGAGATTGCCGCCGGCACCACCACCTGCGCGCCCTGTTCGTTGATGTATTTGGTATCGTAAGAGTAGAACTCGTCGCTCAGCACGATTTCACCACACAGGCTGGCCTGCGGCTGGTCGTTGCCCAGCACCGCGCACTCAATCTCGCGGCCGACGATCGCCGACTCCACCAGCACCTTATGGTCGAAGCTGAACGCCAGCGCCACCGCCTGCTCATAGCCTGCGCGGTCGCTGACCCGGCTGACGCCGACGGAGGAGCCCTGGTTGGCCGGCTTGATAAACAGCGGCGACCCCAGCTGTTCGCTCAGCTGTGCAAAGCTGTACTGCGCGCGGTTGCTGCGCGTCAGGGTAACGAACGGCGCCACCTCCAGCCCGGCGTCGCGCAACAGGCGTTTGGTGATGTCCTTATCCATGCTGACCGCCGAGCCCAGCACGCCGGCGCCGACAAACGGGATATTCGCCATCCGCAGCAGCCCCTGCAGCGAACCGTCCTCCCCCAGCGTGCCGTGCACGATCGGGAACACCACGTCGAGCTGGCCGATAACGTTGGCGCTGTCAGCCTCAATCAGTTGACTGCTCTCCTGCCCCGGCACCAGCGCCACGTTTTTGTTGGAGTGGTTCAGGGCGATCAGCGCCGGGTTTTCCGCATGCAGCAGGTAGTTGGAGGCATCATTAATATGCCACTGCCCCTGCTTGTCGATGCCCAGCAGCGTGACGTCAAACTTCTCTTTGTCGATGGCATCGACAATGTTTTTTGCCGACTGCAGCGAAACCTCATGCTCCGCCGATTTACCACCAAAAATTACGCCAACACGTCGTTTAGTCACGCCTGAAATCCTTCTGAAAAAGTGATGCAAACAAGTCAATTATTACAATAAACGCATTGTTCAGCCGCGGCAATCGCCCTTTAACAGAAAATTCCGAGCATTAACGCCCGCCGGCCTCTGCCACAGATCGCCAAACGCAATGTATATAAAGCATATACACTTCATATCGTCTTTAACCTAAGGAGCAGCACGATGGGCATTGTGAAAATCTCCGACGTCTTGCACGACGATCTGCGGCTCGCCAGCCTGACCATGACGCGTTCCATTAACGCGCAGGCCGAGTACTGGATCAAAATCGGCATGCTGGCGGAGTTCCACCCGGAACTGACCTACCCGCAGCTGGTAAAGAAAATGATGAAAGAGAATGCGTTAACGCTGAAGGAGATGGTTGAGTGAAACAGATTGTGATCAAAACGCCGGATGAAATCGCCAAAATGCGCCACGCCGGTTCGCTGCTGGCAAAAGTGTTCGCGATGCTCGACGGCGTGATCCGCGAGGGCATCTCCACCATGGAGATCAATGACCGCGCCGAGGCTTTTATCGTCGACGAACTGCAATCACGCCCGGCCAGCAAAGGACAGTACGACTTTCCCTACGTGCTGAACACCTCGATTGACGACGTGATCTGCCACGGCGTGCCCTCTGCCAGCAAAATCCTGCGCAGCGGCATGATCGTCAACGTCGATATTACGCTGGAAAACGGCGGCTATATCGCCGACTCCAGCAAGATGTACTGCATCGGCCAGACCACACCGGTGGCCAAACGGCTGGTGAATAACGTCTATGAATCCATGTGGGCCGGCATCCGCACGGTGAAGCCGGGCGCGACGCTGGGGGATATCGGCCACGCCATCCAGCAGCACGCCGAAAAAGCCGGCTACAGCGTGGTGCGTGAATACTGCGGCCACGGCATCGGCCGCGATATGCATGAAGAGCCGGCGGTGCTGCACTTCGGCCAGCCGGGCAGCGGCATGACGCTGCAGGAAGGCATGGTGTTTACCATCGAGCCGATGATCAACCAGGGCGACCGGCGCATCAAGCAGAAAAAAGACGGCTGGACGGTGGTCACCCGCGATAAAAAGCTGTCCGCCCAGTGGGAGCATACCGTGGCGGTGACCGGCGACGGGGTGGAAATTCTGACGCTGCGCGACGAAGAGCGCGAAAACGGTTATCTCGAGTGCTATAAAGGAAGGTGATTTTTCACCGTTTGCCGTCCCGGCGGCGGCAACCTTAACCTGACAGGGAGATCGGCATGACGCACAGCGCCCGCAGTGACCAGCAGGCATTTATCAGTCAGTTGAAACAGATCGTCGGCGGCCCGCAGCTGCTGACCGATGCGCGCAGCACCGAGCGCTACCGCAAGGGTTTCCGCTCCGGCGAGGGCCAGGCGCTGGCGGTGGTGTTCCCGACCCGTCTGCTGCAATTGTGGCAGGTGCTGCAGGCGTGCGTCGATGCCGATAAGGTGGTGATTATGCAGGCCGCCAACACCGGCCTGACCGAAGGCTCCACCCCCAGCGGCAACGACTACGGGCGCGATGTGGTGATTATCAGCACGCTGCGCCTTGACCATATTCAGGTGCTTGCTCAGGGCAAGCAGGTGGTGGCCTTCCCCGGCAGCACTCTGAACCATCTGGAAAAGTGCCTGAAGCCTTACGACCGCGAACCGCATTCGGTGATTGGCTCCTCCTGTATCGGCGCGTCGGTGATCGGCGGCGTGTGCAACAACTCCGGCGGCTCGCTGGTCAAGCGTGGCCCGGCCTATACCGAACTGGCGCTGTACGCCCAACTGGACGACGGCGGTCTGCTGCGGCTGGTCAACCATCTCGGCATTCAGCTGGGCGACACGCCGGAAGAGATTCTCACCCGGCTGGAGCAAGGCGACTACCGGCCGGAAGACGTCGAGTACGGCGAGCTGCGCGCCTCCGACAATGAGTACGCCGTGCGGGTGCGCGACGTCGATGCCGACACTCCTTCCCGCTTCAACGCCGACAAGCGCCGGCTGTATGAGGCTTCCGGCTGTGCCGGCAAGCTGGCGGTGTTCGCCGTGCGCCTCGATACCTTTGAAAAAGAGAGCCGCGAGCAGGTGTTTTATATCGGCACCAACAACACCGCGGTGCTGACCGAGCTGCGCCGCCATATGCTGAGCCAGTTTGAGAATCTGCCGGTGGCCGGCGAGTATATGCACCGCGATATCTTCGACATTGCCGAGGTGTACGGCAAAGACACCTTCCTGATGATCGACAAACTCGGCACCGATCAGATGCCGCGTTTCTTCACGCTGAAGGGCAAGATGGACGCCACCTTCAACAAGCTGCCGCTGCTGCCGCACAACCTGACCGACCGGGTGATGCAGGGGCTGAGCCATCTGGCCCCCAGCCATCTGCCCAAGCGCATCAAGGAATACCGTGAACGTTTTGAGCACCACCTGCTGCTGAAGATGGCCGGCGACGGCACCGATGAGGCCTACGCCTACCTGAAGCAATACTTTAGCGAGGCGGAAGGCGACTTCTTTGTCTGCAGCGCGGAGGAAGGGAAAAAAGCCTTCCTGCACCGTTTTGCCGCCGCCGGCGCCGCCGTGCGCTACCACGCGGTGCACGCCGACAAGGTGGAGGACATTCTGGCGCTGGACATCGCCCTGCGCCGTAACGACACCGACTGGTTTGAAACCCTGCCGCCGGAGATCGACAGCCAGCTGGTGCATAAACTCTACTACGGCCACTTTATGTGCCACGTGTTCCATCAAGACTACGTGGTGAAAAAAGGCGTCGACTGCCACCGGCTGAAACAACAGATGCTGGCGCTGCTGGACCAGCGCGGCGCGGAATATCCCGCCGAACACAACGTCGGCCACCTGTATCAGGCGAAGCCCGATCTGCAGGCGTTTTACCGCCAGGCCGACCCGACCAACAGCTTTAACCCCGGCCTCGGCAAGACCAGCAAGCTGAAAAACTGGGGCGACGATCGCCGTTAGTCGTAGGCCGCTTAGCGCAGTTCCAACTGCGTCATTACCGCGGCGATATCGCGGCAGGCTTCGGCCGGCAAGGGCTGCAGCGGACGCGGCAGGCAGTCGATGTCGCTCAGCCCGAGAATACCGGCGGCGACGGCCATCACGCGGATGCTGCCATGCCGGCGGAACAACTGCCACAACGGTTCCAGCCGCGCGACCTGCTCGCTAACGCACCCGCTGTCCCCTGCCCGCGCGGCGTCGACAATCTGTCTGGCGCTGTGCGGGAACAGGCCGCCGCACACCGAATACCACACCTCGCAGCCGGCATTCAGCCCCTGCCCTGCAAACTCATCGCCGCTGACGCCGATGGTAACCTCCGCCGACAGTATCTTCCGCAGGCTTTGCATTCGCACCGGCTCCGCCTGCACGCCGGGGATTTTGATCGACTGCACGCCCGGCAGGGCGGCGACGCGCGCCAGTAACACATCGGAAAACTCAAAGCGGGTGGTGCGCGGGTTGTTATACACGCACAGCGGCACGGAACTATGGCGCGCTACGGTTTCATACAGCGCATAAACTTCATCATCCGTCGGCGACTGATAGCACAGCACCGGCAGCAGCAGCGCATCGGCGCCCGCCGTCTGCGCATCGTCGGCCAGCTGCAGAACCTGCTCCGTACCGTAAGCGCCGATGCAAACCATCAGCGGAATGCCGCCGGCGTGCTGCGCCGCCAGCGCGGTGACGCGTTTTTTCTGCTCACGCGTCAGATAGGCATAGCTGCCGGTGGAACCTAAGACGCCCAGCGAATCAACCCCGGCCTCGGTCAGCCGGGCCAGGATATTCACAAAACCTTTTTCGTCGATCCCCGAAGGGGTCACCGGGGTCAGCGGAAAAGCGCTCAGACCTGTAAACATGACTTGCTCCTGTGATAAGTGCGGAAAACGCGCCGACGGTCATTATAATAAACACAACGGTCAGTATAATAAATGGCGATATTTACCACATCCCGGATAATTTATGATTGCAAAAGCCGCCTGAACACATTAGTTTCATCAGACTGCTTGTTCAATTATCAGGGCATTTAATGCGCGATTTCACACACGTCACCAACCCAACTTCAGCGACCGCTCCGGCCGCCGTTGCGCCGTGTGCCGCCATCGCCCCTCCCGCCCTGTCATCTGTCGTGGTAGCCGTCGTCGCTACCGTGGTTTCGCCGCCGCACGCCGTGGTTGTGCGTTAAAACCACCCTCAATCTTATTCTCCGGACAATATTCATGCGCGTTGGCGCAGGCCGTTGCGTATGCCAGAGTTGGTAATGTTCACGACAGGTGACATCACATGCGAGTTATTTCCCAATCAGCCAATGCCGCGATGGCGGCGCTGTTTGTGCTGCTGTGGAGCAGCGGCGCTATTTTTTCCCGCTGGGGGTTGGAGCACGCCTCCGCCTTGGTGTTTTTATTCTTCCGCTGCGCCATCGCCCTGGCGCTGTTGACGGCGATCGGGCTGTGGCAGCGACGTCTGTTGCCCGACGCCGGCAGTCGCCGGCGCGTGGCGCTGATCGGTCTGCTGATGATCGGCTGCTACCAAACCGCCTATCTGCTGGCGCTGGAATGGGGCGTCACCCCCGGCGTCCTGGCGACGCTGCTCGGCGTACAGCCGATCATCACCCAGTTCGTTACCGAACGGCGCTGCGGCGGGCTGCGCGGCCTGGGGCTGCTGCTGGCGCTGGGCGGCCTGACGCTGGTGGTGTATCAGAGCATCAAGGTGGCGCACTTTTCACCGCTTGGCATCGCCTGCGCCTTTGTCGCGCTCGGCTGCATGACCCTCGGCACCCTGCTGCAAAAAGGTATGCAGCAGTCGCCGCTGGCTGTGCTGCCGCTGCAGTACGCCGTCGGGCTGCTGGTATGCGCGCTGGCAATGCCGTTCGCGCCGCTGCATGTCGAATGGCGGCCGGGCTTTATACTGCCGCTGCTGTGGATGGCGGTGGTGATCTCGGTGCTGGCCACCTTCCTGCTCTACCGGCTGATCCAGCGCGGTAATCTGGTGCAGGTCACCAGCCTGTTTTACCTGATCCCGGCGGTTACCGCCCTGCTGGATTATCTGCTGCTCGGCCACCGGCTGG
Source organism: Serratia sp. JUb9 (assembly GCF_014298095.1). NCBI lineage: Bacteria > Pseudomonadati > Pseudomonadota > Gammaproteobacteria > Enterobacterales > Yersiniaceae > Serratia > Serratia sp. JUb9. Next base: position 3,624,492 of record NZ_CP060416.1, read on the forward strand.
CGGCGCTGAGCCTGCTCGGCATGGCCGGCATCGTGCTCGGCGTGATGCTGGTGTTCCGCAAGGAGTAATACGTAAAAACCCCCTCGGCCAGACGGCGCGAGGGGGTTTATCACTCGGTTTCGGCGTCAGAACAGCCAGGAGCCATAGCCCCACAGCAGCACCGTCAGCCCCAGCAGCAGCTCAAGCAGCAGGATGCCGATGGCAAAGGTGGAGCTGGAGAACAGGAACCCTTCCTGACTGTCGATATTCAGGAAGTGCGGAATGCCGAGATACAGCAGATAGCCGGAATAACACAGGCCAACCACCCCGACGAACAGGCACAGCCACACCACCGGATACAGCGCCACAATGCCGCTGAGGAACATCGGCGTGGCGACATAGCCGGCAAACACCATACAGCGGTGCAGACTCGGCCGCGCTTCATAACGCCGCGCCATCCAGTGGATCACTTTGCCCATCACCGCAACGCCCGCCAGCATCAGCAGGTAGAAGGCCACGGCGGTATACAGCGCGGTCGCCATATCCAGCCGAATCGCGTGCCCCTCGCCGGACAGCCAGCCCAACTGCGTGGTGCCGATAAATGCGCACACCACCGGGATCAGCGCCATCAGCAAAACGTGGTGAGTATAGAGATGCGAGACGCTTTCGTTCTCGCGCTTGATTTCTTTGAACTCGGTGCTGGGATGCGCCAACAGCCCCCAAACATGATTGATCATGAGACACCTCCTCATCTCGCCGTCGGCCGCGCCCGGCGGGAATCACACTCCTCTGACGAACCGCGCGTCCGTATGAGGGTTGCGGCCACGGGGCTCTCCCCCTGCCATTTATTATAGTCTTTGGGTGAAAAAACGTTCGCCATCGGAGCGCGGAGAGGGTTTACTCTATAATCAAGCTGTTATCGTGCCGCCCCGCTGTGACCGGCCGATAATCAATCCGAAAGGAAGGAGCACGCCCATGACCGCAAAACTTCGCACCCGCCAGAGCGGCCTGGCGGATATCACCTATGGTGAAAACGTCCTGGTGGTCGAACCCTGTAATCTGTACGGCTGCACCCTGGGGGACGAGGTGTTCGTCGGCCCCTTTGTCGAAATACAAAAAAACGTCACCGTCGGCGCCCGCAGCAAGATCCAGTCGCACAGTTTTCTCTGTGAATATGTGACGCTGGGCGAGGAGTGCTTTGTCGGCCACGGCGTGATGTTCGCCAATGACCGCTTCCAGAGCGGCGCCCCTGACGCCGACCCGGCGAACTGGGGCCATACGCACATCGGCAACCGGGTCTCAATCGGTTCCGGCGCCACCATTTTACCGGTGCGCATCTGCGACGGTGCGGTCATCGGCGCCGGCGCCGTGGTGACCCGCGATATCACCCGCAAAGGCATTTACGCCGGCAACCCCGCCCGGCTACTGAGGGAGCTGCCCTGATGAATGCAGTCCGGATTGAACGCATCACCGACCTGCCCGCCGGCTATCTGGAAAATAACGATTTCACCTTTTACGTCGAATGCTATGCACAGCCGGCTTTTGGCACGCCGGTCGAACGCTGGCCTACCCAGCCGGTGGCGCCGTATCGCAAACACTACCCGCTGGCGCCCTTTATCAACGACGAAGGTGACACCTTTCTGGCGTTGCGCGACGGCGTGGCGGTCGGCCATATCACGCTGAGTAAAAACTGGAACGACTACACCCTGATTGAAGAGGTGGCGGTCAGCCGCAGCGCACGGCGCAACGGCATCGGCAGCGCGCTGCTGGACGCCGCGCAGCAGTGGGCGCGCGAACGCGATACCGCCGGGCTGATGCTGGAAACCCAGAACAACAATCTGGCCGCCTGCCGCTGCTATCAGCGCTACGGCTTTACCCTCGGCGGCATCGACCATCTGTTGTACCGCGGCCAGCCGGATATTGCCGACCATGAAATCGCGCTATTCTGGTATCTGCCGTTCAATAACGAGGTCGGTTATTAAGCGGGCACAACAGGTGTACGGTTTCACTGCGGTTTAGTTTATGTCCGCTAACGTGAAAACGATGCTTCTCTCAATCAACCACGCCGCCAACGGAGGGGGAAATGAGCAAGGTCGCTCCATGGTTGTTAATGGTCGTATTGGCCGGCTGTGCCGGCACGCCGGACGGCGGCGCGTCTTCGCCGCATCCTGCACAACCCGCGGAAACCCAAGTGAACATTGACGATATCACCTCAGCCCGGCTGCAGCGCCTGCTGGCGCTGCGTAAATCAATGCCGGCGCTGGACGACGGCGCCGTCATTGAACGGCTGTCCCGCCAGTTTCTCGACGTGCCTTACGTCGCCGATAGGCTGATCGGCGACGCCGCTACGCCGGAACGGCTGGTGATTGATTTTCGCGGACTGGACTGCTTTACCTACCTGGACTATGTCGAAGCGTTGCGCCATGCCGATGACCAGGCGCAGTTTGTCCGGCAGCTGATCGCCACCCGCTACCGTAACGGCGAGGTCGGTTTCCTGACCCGTAAACACTTTTTCAGCGACTGGGCCTATCAGCCAGCCGTCCGCGCCGATGACATCACCACCGACCTCAGCCCGCACGCCATCACGCTGAGCAAAGTGCTGAACCGCAATGCCGACGGCGGCCAGTATCTGCCGGGGCTGCCGAACGCCACGCGCCGCATCAGCTATATTCCCAGCGAATATGTCGATGCTCGGCTGCTCAGCCGGCTGCGCACCGGTGATTACATCGGCATCTACACCAATCTGGAGGGGCTGGACGTCACCCACGTCGGCATCTATATCATGACGCCGGCCGGGCCGGTTTTACGCAACGCCTCGTCGCGCAAGGAAAACCGTAAAGTGGTGGATTCACCGTTTATCGACTACATCAGCAGCGCGCCGGGCATTGTGGTTCTGCGTCCGCGCTAAACGGTTATATTTTATCATTCCTTGTGCTAACGCCGGGTTTGACTTCCTGCGGCGTCTGCGTTTATCTGGTTGCTAAAACTGACTGATTTTATTGTTGTTTCAGGGAGTGTTCGATGGCAATTTACCGGCGTTGCGCCATATTGGCGGCGGCCATGACGGCCTCGCTGCTGTTAGCAGGCTGCGATCGGCAAGACGATCGCCACCATATCAAGGTCGGCGTGATTAACGGCGCCGAGCAGGACGTGGCGGAGGTGGCGAAGCAGGTCGCCAAGGAAAAATATGGCCTGGAGGTCGAGCTGTTCGGCTTCAGCGGTGCCCTGCTGCCCAACGACGCCACCGATAAGGGCGAGCTGGACGCCAACGTCTTCCAGCACCGTCCGTTCCTGGCGCAGCAGAACAAAGACCGCGGCTATCATCTGACGGCGGTCGGCAACACCTTTGTCTTCCCGATTGCCGGCTACTCGAAAAAGGTTAAATCGGTCAATCAGCTGCGGGACGGCGCGGTGATCGCCATTCCCAACGACCCGACCAACCTCGGGCGCGCGCTGCTGCTGCTGCAGAAAACCGGGCTGATCGCGTTAAAACCCGGTAAAGGCCTGCTGCCCACCGCGCTGGATATCAGCGCCAACCCGCACAACTACCGCATTATCGAGCTGGAAGGTGCGCAGCTGCCGCAGGTGCTGGACGACCCGAGCGTCGACGTGGCTATTATCAGCACCACCTACATCAACCAGACCGGGCTGACCCCCACCAAAGACAGCATCTTTATTGAAGACAAGGATTCGCCGTACGTGAATATCGTTGTGGCGCGCGAAGACAACAAGGATGCGCCGAAGGTGCAGGAGTTCCTCAAGGCGTATCAGTCGGATGAAGTCGCAGCGGCGGCGGAAAAGATCTTTAACGGCGGCGCCGTCAAAGGCTGGTAACGCTCCTGCAGGCCAGGCCAGGCCGCGCCAGCGCGGCCTCCCCATAATCTTTCCCGTAAAAAAACACCGCTTCCCGCTTGACCCTCACGCCGCGTCAGGCTTTAGTCTCTCTGCACGCACAAGGGAGGAGCACTCTATGTTATTGAAAGTCGGCGAACTGGCGCGCCGTTCTGGTATTACCGTTCGCACACTGCATTACTACGACAGCATTGGTTTGCTGGTCCCTTCTGCGCGCTCCGACGCCGGCTACCGGTTGTATAACCGGGCCGATATCGCCCGCCTGCATCATATCCAGGCATTACGCCGTATGGGAATGACGCTGGCCGAGGTCGGGGCGATTCTGGAACGTTCGGATCTGGCGCTACCCACGGTGCTGAGCCGCCAGATTGACATGCTGAACCAACAGCTGACGCAAATCACCGCGCTGCGCGATCGCCTGCAAGCGATGCATACGCAACTGACGGCGGGTGATGAGCCGGATCTGAACGACTGGCTGACAACGTTGGAGTTAATGACCATGTACGATAAATATTTCACCGCCGATGAACTGGCGCAGCTGCCGTTTTATCAGGCCGATACGCAACGCCAGCAAGAGTGGGCGACCATGGTGCAGCAGGTATGTGAACTGATGGCAAATGGCACGCCGGCGCAAGATCCGCAGGCGCAGCGCATTGCACGCCGCTGGATGCTGGCCCTGGAGCGCGACACCGCCGGCAACCCGGCGTTTCTCACACGTCTCAACACCATGCATGCCGATGAACCCTCAATGCGCGAGCAGACCGGTATCACGCCGGCCATGACCGATTACATCACCCAGGCATTTGCCGAAACCAAACTGGCGATTTACCAGAAATACCTGGATGAAGATGAGTATGCCTATGTCCGCAAACACTATTTCGACCGCATACAGGAGTGGCCGGCGCTGATAGCCCGCCTCCGTTCTGCTCTCAACGACGGTATCGCACCGGACAGCGGGCAGGCCCGGCAATTGGCCGCTGAATGGCTGGCGCTGTTCCGCTCCTACGCCGGCGACAACCCGGCGACGCAGATGAAAATCCGCCAGGCCATGGAGCAGGAGCCGACGCTAAGCGAAGGCACCTGGCTGACGCCGCCGCTGCTGGACTATCTGCGCGAGGCGGTCGCCAATCTGATGCGCGGCGAGTAGCCATTACTTTTGATTATCACAAGAGAGTAAAACAATATTTATCTTGCCGGTCAGCGCGGCGCATCATTCAATTATCCGCTGATTTATATCGAAAACATGGAGCTATCATGCAGCAGGCCGCGCTGACCATTACTGATGCGACTCATGAAACATTGATCGCTGTGACACAAATCTATGCTTACCATGTTCTGCACGGCGCCGGCTCTTTTGAAGAAGTGCCGCCCACTTTAGAAGAGATGCGCCAGCGTCACGATCGCGTACAAACAGCCGGATTACCCTGGCTGGTGGCGAAACTGGACGAGCAGATCGTCGGCTACTGTTATGCCGCGACTTATCGACCACGTCCTGCTTACCGCTTTACCATTGAAGATTCAGTGTATATAGCGCCAGATATGCAAGGCAAAGGCATAGGCCATGCGCTGCTCAGTGCGCTGATTGCCCGCTGTGAACGCGGGCCATGGCATCAAATGCTGTCAGTCATCGGTGATTCAGCCAATAATCACGCGTCGCTGGAGCTCCATCGGAAATTGGGATTTTGCAGCATTGGCACCCTGAACCAGGTCGGATTCAAATTCGGCAGTTGGCGGGATACACACATTATGCAGCGAGCATTAGGGCAAGGCGATCGTTGACCGAAAGATTAAGCGGCAGGGCACACCCCCGCCGCTCCGGTTAAGCTTTAAAACGCGCGCGTACCGCGCCGATCATCGATACCAGCAGCAACACCACGCCGCCGGCGACAAAGCCGAACGCCACGTTCAGCAGCGAAGGCACGATGCCCTGCAGGATATGGTCAAACGTCGGTGCGACCGCAATATGCGCCGCCCAGTCTTCAAACAGGTGATGCACCGCCGGCAGGCCGTGGGTCAGAATACCGCCCCCCACCATAAACATGGCGATGGTGCCGACGATCGACAGCGTTTTCATCAGGAACGGCGCGGCGCTGACAATGCCGCTGCCGATGCTGCGCGCCAGCGCGCTGCTTTTACGGCTTAAATACAGCCCCAGGTCGTCCAGTTTGACGATGCCGGCAACGATGCCGTACACACCGATGGTCATCACAATGGCGATACCGCACAGCACGATCAGCTGCTGGGTAAAGCTGGCGCCGGCCACGGTGCCCAGAGTAATGGCGATAATCTCGGCGGACAGCACAAAGTCGGTGCGCACCGCGCCCTTTACCTTACGCTTTTCATAGGCCGCTACGTCCTCGTTCGGATTCAGCGCTTCACGCTGTTCCCCCTGTTCCGGCTTATGCGTCAGGCTGTGAAATACCTTCTCAAAGCCTTCATAGCACAGGTAGGCGCCGCCAATCATCAGCAGCGGAGTGATCGCCCAGGGCGCAAAAGTGCCAATCAGCAGCGCCAGCGGTACCAGGATCGCCTTGTTGATAAACGAGCCTTTCGCCACGTTCCACACCACCGGCAGTTCCCGGTCGGCCTTAACGCCGGTGACCTGCTGCGCGTTCAGCGCCAGGTCGTCCCCCAATACCCCGGCGGTCTTTTTCGCCGCCATTTTGCTCATCAGCGAGACATCGTCCAATAACGAGGCGATGTCATCAATCAGGGTCAGTAAGCTACTTCCAGCCAATGTGAGTTATCCTTCTGCTACGAAAAAATACGCGCCCGCTCCCCGTCAGCAATACCGCTGAATCATTAATGGGAGTGATGACTTACAGATAATAGCCGATAAGTCGATGCCGTGTACGGAAAGGTAAAGCATTGCGCCCGCCGCCGCAGCGACGGGCGGGCGGGTTATTCGGCGTCGTTATTCGCCAGGCGGGCGTCTTTCTGCCGGCGGTAGTCGCGGGCCGCGGCGGGCACCGGCACCACTTTGCCGGTCTCAATCCAGGTGCGCAGCCGGCTGGCGTCGGCGAAGTGGGTATATTTACCGAAGGCGTCCAGCACCACCAGCGACACCGAACGGTTGCCGATCATGGTGCGCATCGCCAGGCAGTGCCCGGCCTGATTGGTAAAGCCGGTCTTGGTCAGCTGAATATTCCACTTTTTGTTGTAAACCAGATGGTTGGTATTGCGGAACGGCAGGCTGTAGCTCGGATCCTTGAAGGTCGCCGTGCTCTCGGCGGTGGTGCTCAACTGACCGATCAGCGGGTAGCGCTTGGTGGCCAGCAGCAGCTTGGTCAGGTCGCGGGCGGTGGAGACGTTATGAATCGACAGCCCGGTAGGTTCCACATAGCGGGTATGCGTCATGCCCAGCGCTTTGGCCTTGGCGTTCATCGCCTTGATAAAGGCGTTGTAGCCGCCCGGATAGTGGTGCGCCAGGCTGGCGGCGGCGCGGTTTTCCGACGACATCAGCGCCAGCAGCAGCATCTCTTTACGGCTGATTTCGCTGTTCAGCCGCACCCGCGAATAGACACCCTTCATTTCCGGCGTCTGATGAATATCCACCTTCAGCATTTCGTCGAGCGGCAGGTGCGCATCCAGCGTCACCATCGCCGTCATCAGTTTGGTGATCGAGGCGATCGGCACCACTTCATCCGGGTTACGGGCGTAAAGCACTTTATGATTTTGCATATCCACCACCATGGCGCTGCCGGAAGCCAGTTCAGGCTGCGTCGCATGCAGCGAGGCGGTGTTTTCGCTGGCCAGCGCCTGCGGCGCCAGTCCCGCGCCGGCCTGCAGGGCCAGCAAAGTCAGAACCAAAACTCGGATTTTCACATGTATTACTCTGTTGCTGAATTTAGGGATGATGAGAAAAAACTGCAGGAAAGTATAAGGGAGGCGTATGGAGTTGGCACCGTGATTCTTAACGCCCATTTGTGACAAATTCTGTCGGGATCACACGGCTTAAACCACGGGCGCGGCGGCGCTCACGCCCGCGGTCTGGCCGTTTTACAGCGCCGGCTGCCAGGCCGACTGCGGCAGCAGATACAGCCCCGCCGGCTGTGCCGCGCCGTCGCCGACAATATGGCCGATGCCGGCCGCCATCACCGCCAGCGTGACGTCAAAGGCGTTGAGGCTGTCGCCGTAGCCGGCCGTCAGATTAAACATCGAGCCGTTCGCCAGCAGATAGAGCGTTTTGTCCCCCAGCCGATAGGCGTCGACAAACGGCATTGGTTCCTGATGCGGCAGGCGCTGCAGGAAGGCGACGTCAATCTCTTCCGCCACATGGCCGACGTTGAGAATAAACGCGCCGTCCCTGAGCTGCGCCAACTGGTGGGCGGACAACACATTTTTCGCCCCGGTGGCGGTGGCGATCACCTCCGCCTGCGGCGCCGCCTGATCTAAATCCATCACCGCCCAGCCGTCATAGCGCGCCTGTAACGCACGCGCCGGGTCCACTTCCGCCACCGTCACCTGCCCGCCATAGGCCCTGGCCGCCGCGGCCACGCCCTGCCCGACCAGCCCGTAGCCAATCACCAGCACCTGTTTTTCATGCAGCGTCAGGTGGGTAGTCTGGAAAAAGGTGTGCCAGGCGGTCAGGCCGACCATATGCCGGTTATGCAGCCCCTCTTTCACCGGCAGATCGTCCCAGTTGAAAATCGGATAGCGCGGCGACACACCGTTCAGACGGCTGATGCCCGAACCGGTTGCCTCCAGCCCGGCTTTAATCTGCGGCCCGCCGGACGACTGATGCAGCCGTGTGGTCAGATCCGCGCCCATCTCACACAGGTGCGTCGGCTCCCAGGCCAGCGCGCGGTCGAAAGAGTCGGACCAGTCGGCGTCGGACATACCGCGCCAGGCGTGCGCCTGCGCGCCCCGCTGCGTCAGCCAGGCCACCACGTCATCCTGCACCGTGGTCGGGTTGCAGGTGGTCAGGTAAATCTCCGCCCCTTTCTCCAGCAGGCCGGCCACCAGCGGCGCCATTTTCAGATCCAGATGCATGTTGCACGCCAGCCGCACGCCCTGCAGATCCGGCAGCGCCGCCACCGCCGCACGGGTACGCGGCATATGGCGCATCGCCCATGCCAGTTCGCGGTCAAAATCCTGATACATTGTTTACTCCTTGAGTGAACGCCCCTGCCGCACAGCCTCGGCCAGGGCGAGTATACTTAGCCTGTGATAGTCATAAGATAAGGAATCACCATGACCGATTTGGCCCACTATATTACGGATTATGGTTACTGGGCGCTGTTTATCGGCTGTCTGGCTGAAGGGGAAACCATCACCCTTCTCGGCGGCATCGCGGCGCACGAGGGGCTGCTGCATCTGCCCTGGGTGATGGCGGTGGTGGCGCTCGGCGGCACGCTGGGGGATCAGCTGCTGTATTTTGCCGGCCGCCGCTTCGGCGGCCGGGCCATCGCCCGGCTGAAAAGCCAGCGTCAGCGCATCAACCGCGCCAAGCGGCTGATTGCCCGTCATCCGATGCTGTTTGTGATTGGCGTACGCTTTATGTACGGCTTCCGGATTATCGGCCCGGTGCTGATCGGCGCCAGCCGGCTGCCGCCTTCGCGCTTTGTGCCGCTGAATATTCTCGGCGCGCTGCTGTGGTCAGCGATCTTCGTGCTGCTGGGGTATTTCGGCGGTCAGGCGCTGGAGCGCGTGATTAACGGCTTCCATAATAAGCTGTTCGTCGTGCTGCTGCTGGCCGCCGTTGCCGCCGCGCTGTGGCTGGCGCGCCGCTGGTGGCGCCAACGATAACCAAGACAGTGTCGAGTAATTCTCTATCGCCCCTGTAAGTCCCCAGAAAATACTGGAGTTCTTCTAACGACTTTATGTTAGCGATATTGCCGCCGGACATCCGAGTAACGGCGGCTATCGCAGAGAATGTCGCCAGCGCCTCTATCGGCTGAGAGTTAGCCAACCGGATAAAACCTTCAGCCGCAACAGCCGTTGATGCCTGTCACAACGTTTACTCTTACAGACTACCGGCATCAACCCGTTATCAATCACTTATTCAGCATCAGCTTCAGCCCGAGCAGCGCCAGCACGCCGCCGCCGACACGGTCAAACCAGGCTTTAAAACGCAGGTAGATCTGACGCGGACGCGGCGACGACAGTACAAAAGCCACAAACGCATACCATACAAGATCGACCAGCAAAGCAATCAGCGGTAGCAGCAAATACATCACCGGCGCGATGCGATGGCTCAGTAGTGCGGCAAATATGCTGCCAAAGACTATCGCGGTATTCGGGTTGCCAAGCTGCGTCAGCAGCCCGGTGGTAAACGCTTTACGCGCCCCCAGGCGTACGCCATCACCGCCCTGTAGCGACAGCGGCTGCCGCGCGCCGCGCAACATCTTGATCGCCAGATAGACCAGGAAGGCGCCGCCAAACACTTTCAGCGCGCCGTATAGCCAGGGGACCGCCAGCAATAACGACTGCAGCCCCAGCAACGCCAGCAGGGCGAAAACCGCGCAGCCGACCCCCATGCCAAGCGCAACGGCCATGCCGTCACGCCGCGAAGAAGCCACCGCCGTGCGGGCAACCAGAATAAAGCTCTGCCCTGGGCTCATCGCCCCTAACGCAATCGCCCCGGTAATACTCAAAACGGATAATAAGGTTTCTTCTGTCACCGCCGGCCCTCCGCAATATTTTTCTTATTTATGCCTCAGGCGACAAAATAGGCAAGGCATTATTTCTGCTGCATCAGCGCCACCAGTTCGCGTGCGGCTTTTTGCAGCGGCTGGTTTTTCAGCCAGATCAGGTGCATCGGCAGGCGCAGCTCATTTTTGGTGTTTTTAAACGTCAGCCGCGTCAGCCGCCCCTGTGCCAGCAGCGGCGCAATCAGCGACTGCGGGAAGTTGCCCCACCCCAGCCCGGCCTCCACCATGTTCAGCGCCGTTTGCAGGCTGTCGGTGCGCCAATAGGTTTCCGCCACCCGCGGCCGCAGATCGGCCATCGGCAGATCCCGGCTGGCAACTACGATCTGGCGCACGTTGACCAGATCCTCCAGGAACAGACGCTCCCCGCCCTGCGCCAACGCCGCATGCCGCGACGACAGCGTGGCGATCAGCGACTCGCTGCCGACAAAATGGAACTGCTCCTTGATATTGACGTTCAGCCCGCCAAACGCCAGACAAACGCTCACCCTACCCTGATGCAGCAGATGCAGCGCCTCGTCCTGCGGCGCGCTCAGCAACTCGATATTCAACAGCGGATAACGTTCGGACAAGGTTTTCACCGCCGCCAGCAGCTTTTCCGTATTGATGTCCGACGCCACGCCGATCGACAGCGTGCTCTCCAGCCCCTGAGACAGTTCAATGGCGTGGATCTGCAGCTGTTTCAGCTGATCGGCAATCAGGCGTGCGTGCGGCGCCAGTGCCAACGCCATGGCGGTCGGCGTCGGCTCGCGGTGTGAGCGATCGAACAGTTGAAAGCCCAGTTCAGCCTCCATATTGGCGATCCCCATGCTGACCGCCGAAGGCACGCGCCGCAGCGCGCGCGCGGCGGCGGAAAACGAACCGCGCTCCAGTACCGCCAAGAACAGCTCAATATTGTCGCTGGTGAAATTCATACCCGCTACCTGTCAGAAAAACTGACAGCTCCTGACTTTTTCTATCAATAAGGTTGACGTTATCTTAGCCGCCGATACGCCGGGCGTCACCCCGGTCAGAACAATCAATGAGAGAGGCAACATGCAAGGCGTCAAACGCAAACTGGTTTATGTCACCGCCTATGAAATTATCGGCATGACGATTTCCGCGCTCGGATTAGCGCTGCTGTCCGGCAGCGCCCCCAGCAACACCGGGCCGCTGGCGGTGATCATCACCACCATCGCGGTCAGCTGGAATTTTATCTATAACTGCCTGTTTGAATGGTGGGAGAGCCACCAGGCATCGCGCACCCGAACGGTGAAACGGCGCATTCTGCACGCCGTTGGTTTTCAGCTGACGCTGGTGGTGTACCTGATTCCGCTGATTGCCTGGTGGATGGGGATTTCGCTGACGCAGGCGCTGCTGCTGGATATGGCGCTGATCGTCATTATTCCGTGCTACACCTTCGTCTATAACTGGGCGTTCGATAAACTGTTCGGCCTGCCGGCCTCGGCGCTGCCGGCGGAAGAGTCCGCCTGACCGGTCAGCCGTTACGCGCTGGCGTAACGGCCCGGATAGCTCAGCGCGCCGTCAGCGCACTGCGCACCGCTTCCAGCTCCTGCTTCAGTCCGCGCAGCCGTGTTTCATCCAGCCCGGCCGAACACAGCAACTGTGGATAGAGGCTGTCGATGCCCTCACGCAGCTGCCGCGCCTGCGGCGTTACCCGCACGTGCACCTGCCGCTGATCCTCACTGCTGCGCACCCGTACCACATAGCCGTGGCTTTCCAGCCGTTTCAGCAACGGCGTGGTGGTGCTGGCGTCAATAAACAGCCGTTCGCTTATCTCGCCGACGGTCAGCCCGTCCTGTTCCAGTAGTAAAATCAATACCAGATATTGCGGATAGGTCAGGCCCATCTCATCCAGCAGTGGCTGATACACGCGGTTCAACGCCAGATTGGTCGAATACACGGCAAAGCACATCAACTTATCAAGCGTGATAGGTGATTGGTCGCCCATAATATGTCCTCTACGATCGATTTTATCGTTATAAATATCTTTTTGCTGTGTGGTGCTACCCGACCATTGTATGAGAGATCCGACCTGTTGACCAGCTCAGTAATACCCTTTAAATTCAATATATTAAATATAATTTTCACACAAAATAATGGCGGACTATAAAGTAGTGGAATGCTTTTGCTGACCAGAAACGGCGAACGCTGAACACAGTGACACCGCACGGTAGAGGCGTTGGTTTCACTGGACGCAATATAGCCTGTGGTTTCAGCGCAGGGTAAGCCGTACATGACGGTGCGCTAGCATTATCACGATACGTCGGGAAAAGTCCGATAAATATATTTTCCCCGGCCTCCTGAACGCTGAAGAATATATTACCTTGCTAAGATTGAGGGTTAATAGTGAGAAGTTAATCACAATTCAATTTTTTCTGTTAATATCCTGCCGCTCTATCTATCGATATGATAAACAACATCTTTTTAACAAGATTAAAAAATAAACACACTTAATAACGATTTAACTCTCTTATTTTTTGCCTCGTTTAAGCAGAAAAGGTAGCATGCCTCGCCGTTATTTAATGATTTGTGTACAAACAATAAACAACAAGAGTGATGCCATGACTTCATTCTTATAGCGGTTGCGACCGCAATCGTTTGCTTAGCTGTTGAGCGGGCTCAACAATAGACAGGAAACAGGACGGATAATGAAATCACACACAAAATCCGCGCATGATAAACACGCGGCCAGAAGACGTTGGTTGGACTCCCATGAATCCGGTTATCACAAAAGCATGGGCAACCGGCAAATCCAGATGATCGCCATCGGCGGCTCCATCGGCACCGGTTTATTCCTCGGCACCGGCGGACGCCTGGAACTGGCCGGTCCGGCACTGGCGCTGGTGTATCTAACCTGCGGCATCTTCTCGTTCTTTATTCTGCGCGCGCTGGGCGAGCTGGTGCTGCACCGCCCCTCCAGCGGCAGTTTTGTCTCCTATGCGCGTGAGTTCCTCGGCGAAAAGGCCTCTTACGTCGCCGGCTGGATGTATTTCCTCAATTGGGCGATGACCGGCATCGTCGATATCACCGCCGTCGCGCTGTATATGCATTACTGGGGCACCTTCGCCGACGTACCTCAGTGGTTGTTCGCCCTCGGCGCGCTGGGCATCGTCGCCACCATGAATATGATCGGCGTAAAATGGTTCGCCGAAATGGAGTTCTGGTTTGCGCTGATCAAGGTGGCGGCCATTGCGCTGTTCCTGATCGTCGGCGTGGTGTTCCTCGGCCTGGATAAGCCGGTTGACGGCAACACCACCGGCCTGCACCTGATTTCCGATAACGGCGGCCTGTTCCCGCACGGCCTGCTGCCAGCGCTGGTGCTGGTGCAGGGGGTCATCTTCGCCTTTGCCGGCATTGAGCTGATCGGCACCGCCGCCGGCGAATGCAAAGACCCGGAAAAAATGCTGCCGAAGGCGATAAACAGCGTGATCTGGCGTATCGCCCTGTTCTATGTCGGCTCCGTGGTGCTGCTGGTGCTGCTGCTGCCGTGGAACGCCTATCAGGCCGGCCAGAGCCCGTTCGTCACTTTCTTCAGCAAGCTCGGCGTGCCTTACGTCGGCACCATCATGAATATCGTGGTGCTGACCGCCGCGCTGTCCAGCCTGAACTCCGGTCTGTACTCAACCGGCCGTATTTTGCGCTCGCTGTCGATGGGCGGTTCCGCGCCGAAGTTTATGGCCAAAATGAGCAGCCAGCAGGTGCCGTACGCCGGTATTCTGGTGACCTGCGGCATTTACGTGATCGGCGTGATCCTCAACTATCTGGTGCCGTCGCAGGTGTTTGAAATCGTGCTGAACATCGCCTCGCTGGGCATTATCACCTCCTGGGTGTTTATCATCGTCTGCCAGCTGCGCCTGCGTAAAGCCATCAAAGAGGGCAAGGCCAAACCGGTCAGCTTCAAAATGCCGGGCGCGCCGTTCACCTCCTGGCTGACGCTGCTGTTTTTGGCGGTGGTGGTGGTAATGATGGCGTTCGATTACCCGAACGGCACCTGGACCGTCGCCACCATTCCGCTGCTGGCCATCCTGCTGCTGCTCGGCTGGTTCGGCCTGCGTAAACGCGCAGCGGAAGTGCGCCTGGAGCAGCAGGCCCATGAACAGCAATCCCTGAAATGATCTCCTTCTCCGCCGCCCCGCCCGGGGCGGCATTTTCCCACTCACCGCACGTATTGATTCCCGACGGGGAATAAAGCCCGCTATGTTGTGGCTATTGGCCCCTTTTCTGCGAGCGCAACCGTGGATATTCAACGCTACCTGCAACACATCGCCTTTGACGCCACGCCGCGTGTGGATCTGGACACGCTGCAACGCCTGCACCACGGCCATATGCTGGCGGTGCCGTTTGAAAATCTGAGTATTATTTACCATCAAGGCATCGACCTGCGCGAACAGGCGCTGTTCGACAAGGTGATCAACCGCCGGCGCGGCGGCTTCTGCTATGAACTGAACCGGCTGTTCGCCGCGTTGCTGCGGCAGCTCGGTTTTACGGTGACGGCGGTTGCCGGTGAGGTGCGCGCCCGCGACGGCCACTTCGGCCCGCCGTTTGACCATCTGGCGCTGATCGTCACGCTGGACCGACCCTATCTGGTGGACGTCGGCTTCGGCGACGCCTTTCTGACGCCGCTGACCCTGGATGATACGCCGCAGCCGCAGGCCAGCGGCACCTTTCATCTGGAGCAGGAGGGCGACTATTTTTATCTGGAGCGGCGTAACGGCGATCGCAACTCACATGCCAAAACGCTGTATCGCTTTACGCTGCAGCCGCGCGAGTTCGACGAGTTTGACGCCATGTGCCACTACCACAGCCATTCTCCGCAGTCGGGGTTTACCCAGCGGCTTATCTGCTCCCGCCCTACCGCCAACGGTCGCATTACGCTGAGCGATAACAAACTGATTATTACCGCCGACCATCAGCGTACGGAAAGCACGCTGCATGACGAGCAGCAGCGGCGCGCGGCGCTGCTGCGTCACTTCGCCATCAGGCTATAGCGGCCGCGCAGGCGGCAATCGCCTGCGCAATCTCCCCGGAACTCTTCAGCGCACGCACCTGGGCGAACAGGTCGCCGGCTTCGGCGTACTCTTTCCGCAGGTAGCCCAGCCACTGTTTGATGCGCGCCACGTGGTACAGACCGGTATCGCCCTGCTTTTCCAACTGCACATATTTTTGCAGCAGCTGCACCACCTGCGGCCAGGGCATCGGCGGCTCGTTATATTTCACCACCCGGCTCAGGTTGGGGATGTTCAGCGCGCCGCGCCCCAGCATCACCGCATCGCAGCCGGTGGTTGTCATACAGCGGCGGGCGCTGGCGTAATCCCAGATTTCACCGTTGGCAATCACCGGGATATTCAGGCGGCGGCGGATTTCGCCGATGGCCGCCCAATTGATGCGCTCGGCTTTATAGCCGTCCTCTTTGGTGCGACCGTGCACCACCAGTTCACTGGCGCCGGCCTGCTGCACCGCATCGGCGATCTCCAGACTGTGCTGCGGCGTGTCCCAGCCCAGGCGCACCTTTACCGTTACCGGCAGCTCGGCCGGCACGGCGGCGCGCATCGCTTTGGCGCCCCGGTAGATCAGTTCCGGGTCTTTCAGCAGCGTCGCGCCGCCGCCGCTGCCGTTGACGGTTTTTGACGGGCAGCCGCAGTTGAGATCGACGCCGTAGGAGCCCAGCGCCACCGCGCGAGCGGCGTTTTCCGCCAGCCACTGCGGGTGCTGCCCCAACAGCTGGATGCGCACCAGCGTGCCGGAGGGGGTGCGGCTGGCGTGGCGCAGCTCCGGGCAGAGACGGTAAAACGACTTGACCGGCAGCAGTTGGTCGACCACGCGCAAAAACTCGGTGATGCACAGATCGTAATCGTTCACTTCGGTCAGCAGTTCACGCACCAACGAGTCGAGAACCCCCTCCATCGGCGCCAGTAAAACGCGCATTATTCAACCACCCTGCAAAAAAAGACCAGACATAATACGAGTGCCGCCCGGCGCAGACAAGCCTCTGCCGACACAAAAAAGCCGCCGATAAACGGCGGCCTGATGCATGCTGCGGGCGTTTACTCCGCCGGTCGGCTGCGGCGCGGACGGCGGGCCGGCGCGCCGCTGCGCGGTTTGCCTTCGCCCTGCGGACGGGCGCGCTGGGCGCCGTTGCCGCGGTTGTCTCGCTGACCGCCGCCGTTGGCCGCGCGCTGTCCGCCGCCGTTACCGTTGCCGCGTCCCGGGTTACCGTTACCGCGGCCGCCGCGCTGCTGACGGCCGTTGATGATCGGTTCCGCCTTGATGGTCGGATCCGGCTCATAACCCGGCAGGGCGATGCGCGGAATTTCGCGCTTCAGCAGGCGTTCGATATCGCGCAGCAGTTTGTGTTCGTCGACGCACACCAGCGATATCGCCTCACCGGTGCGTTCCGCACGGCCGGTGCGGCCGATGCGGTGCACGTAGTCTTCCGGCACGTTCGGCAGCTCATAGTTCACCACGTGCGGCAGTTGGTCGATATCCAGACCACGCGCCGCGATATCGGTCGCCACCAGCACGCGAATACGGCCGTCTTTAAAATCAGCCAGCGCCCGGGTACGTGCGCCCTGGCTTTTATTGCCGTGGATCGCGGCAGCGGTGATGCCGTCTTTATTCAGCTGCTCGGCCAGATGGTTGGCGCCGTGTTTGGTGCGGGTAAACACCAGCACCTGACGCCAGTCGCCTTCGCCGATCATCTGCGACAGCAGTTCCCGCTTGCGCTTCTTGTCGACAAAGTGAACGTGCTGCGTCACCTGCTCAGAGGCGGTGTTGCGGCGCGCCACTTCCACCGATGCCGGGTTGTGCAGCAGTTTGCCGGCCAGCGCCTTGATATCGTCGGAGAAGGTGGCGGAAAACAGCAGGTTCTGACGTTTCGCCGGCAGCTTGGCCAGCACGCGGCGAATATCGTGAATAAAGCCCATATCCAGCATGCGGTCGGCTTCGTCCAGCACCAGGATTTCCACGTTGGACAGGTCAACAGCGTTCTGATGTTCCAGATCCAGCAGACGGCCCGGCGTGGCGATCAGAATATCCACCCCGCCGCGCAGTTTCATCATCTGCGGGTTGATGCTGACGCCGCCGAACACCACCAGCGAGCGCAGGCGCAGGTGCTGGCTGTAGGCGCGGACGTTCTCGCCGATTTGCGCCGCCAGTTCACGGGTCGGCGTCAGGATCAGAGCGCGCACCGGGCGGCGGCCTTTCACCGCGCTCGGTTTGCTGCTCAGCAGCTGCAGCAACGGCAGGGTAAAGCCGGCAGTTTTGCCGGTGCCGGTCTGGGCGCTGGCCATCAGGTCGCGTCCTTCCAGCACTACCGGGATCGCCTGACGTTGAATCGGCGTAGGTTCGCGATAGCCCTGTTCTTCAACGGCACGCAGGATTTCGGCATTCAAGCCGAGGGTTTCAAATGACATAGTAGAGAAAAGCTCCAGCTCCCCCCTAACCTAAACAAATGTTCGGTGCAGTTTCCCGGGAGGATGATCAGACGGGGCATAGGGATAGCGGCATTATCGCTCGCATATCCCCGGCATACCACGAGGGATTGGCACAAACTGCAAGTGCACCAGGCGGGCGATTGTAACAGATGTCGAACAAGAAAAGGTAAATTTCGCCGGGCAGCGCACATTATGCCGCTAATCGGCTGATTCACCCGAAAATATCCGCCGCGCTTTTCGCTTGCATTTTGTCCGCTCAGGTCTAAAGTTAATCAAATGATTGATTAACTTTTGCGGGTAGCGTGCCTATGTCTTCTGCAGGAAATCATCACCCACGCGGCGAACAGGCGCGGCAGCAGCTGATTGCCGCCGCGATAGAAGTCTTCGGCGAATACGGTCTGCAGGGCGCCACCACCCGCGCCATCGCCCAGCGCGCCGGGCAGAATATCGCCGCCATCACCTACTATTTCAACTCCAAAGAAGGCCTGTATCTGGCGGTCGCCCAGTGGATCGCCGACTTTATTCAGCAGACCTTTCAACCGCTGGCGGACGAAATTGACCGCCTGTGGCTGCTGCCGGCCGAACAGCGCCGCCCCGAACTGTACCTGCAGCATCTGAAACGCGGCCTGTTGGCCTTCAGCGAGCTGATGACCCAGACCCACACGCTCAACCTCAGCAAAATCATGTCGCGCGAGCAGCTCTCCCCCACCGACGCCTATCCGCTGATTCACCAGCAGGTGGTGGCGCCGCTGCACGGTAAGCTGAGCCAACTGCTGGCGGCCTACACCGGCCTGGAGGCCGGCTCCACCAAAGTGATTTTGCACACCCATGCGCTGCTCGGCGAAGTGCTGTCGTTTCGCGTGGCGCGGGAAACCATCCGCCGGCAAGCCGGCTGGCGGCAGATCGGCGTGCAAGAGGCAAAGCAGGTCGCCGCCGTGCTGGCGGAACATATTGATTTACTGGTTAACGGCCTGCGCCAGCGTTACGGCAACGGCCCCGACGTTTTACCGTTATAGGCAGGGAGAGATATGAACAAGCAACGCGTTACCCTGGTGGTGGTCGTAGCAATAGTGATCGCCGCCGTGGCGGCCGGCATCTGGTATTACGAACAGCGGCAGGCGAAGCCGCTGACCCTCTACGGCAATGTCGATATCCGCACTGTGAATCTGGGGTTCCGCGTCAGCGGCCGGCTGGCGTCGCTGACGGTTGACGAAGGGGATACCGTCAAGCCGGGCCAGTTGCTCGGCAAACTCGACGACGGCCCGTATCAGAACGCCCTGCTGCAGGCGCAGGCCAACGTCGGCAGCGCGCAGGCCAAGCTGGCGCTGCTGCAGGCCGGCTATCGTGATGAGGAGATCGCCCAGGTGCGCTCCGAAGTGGCGCAGAAACTGTCAGCGTTCAACTACGCCAACAGTTTTTTACAGCGTCAGCAAGGGCTGTGGGCGAAAAAGGCCACCTCCGCCGATGCGCTGGAAGATGCGCGCACCGCCCGCAATCAGGCGCAGGCCAATCTGCAGGCGGCGAAAGATAAACTGTCGCAATACCTGAGCGGCAACCGACCGCAGGAGATTGAACAGGCCAAAGCAGAACTGGCGCAGGCCAGTGCGGCGCTGGCCCAGTCCAAACTGGACCTGCAGGACACCCAACTCACCACGCCGTCGGCGGGCACCATCCTGACCCGCGCGGTGGAGCCCGGCACCATGCTGAGCGCCAGCAGTACGGTATTTACCCTGTCGCTGACCCAGCCGGTCTGGGTGCGCGCCTACGTCAGCGAAGCCGACCTCGGCAAGGCGGTGCCGGGCAGCGAAATGACGCTGTATACCGACAGCCGGCCGGGCAAGCCGTACCACGGCAAGGTCGGTTTTGTGTCGCCGACCGCCGAATTTACGCCGAAAAGCGTGGAAACCACCGATTTACGCACCGATCTGGTGTATCGCCTGCGGGTGATCGTCAGCGACCCGGATGACGCGCTACGTCAGGGCATGCCGGTCACCCTGCATTTTTCTCAACCTTAGGGAAAAATGATGGAACAGGGCCACACCATTGATCTTGAGGGATTGGAAAAACGCTTTCCCGATCTGGAAAAACCGGCGGTCGCCAGCCTGACGACCCAACTGCGCAGCGGCGCGGTTACCGGGCTGGTCGGCCCGGACGGCGCGGGGAAAACCACCCTGCTGCGCATGCTGGCCGGGCTGCTGAAGCCAAGCGCCGGCACGCTGCGGGTCGCCGGTCTGGACCCGATCGCTGACGATCGCCGGCTGCACGCCATTCTGGGCTATATGCCGCAGAAGTTTGGCCTGTATGAAGATCTGACCGTGATGGAAAACCTGACGCTGTATGCCGATCTGCGCGGCGTCACCGGCGAAGCGCGTCGCACCACTTTTCAGCGGCTGCTTGAATTTACCGATCTCACCCGCTTTACCGGCCGGCTGGCCGGCAAACTGTCCGGCGGGATGAAGCAGAAGCTGGGGCTGGCCTGTACGCTGATCGGCGAACCGCAGGTGCTGCTGCTGGACGAGCCGGGCGTCGGGGTCGACCCCATTTCACGCCGTGAGCTGTGGCGCATGGTGCACGAACTGGCCAACGACGGCATGCTGATCCTGTGGAGCACCTCCTACCTCGACGAAGCCGAACAGTGCCGCGAAGTGCTGCTGTTGAACGAAGGCCAGCTGCTGTTCAGCGGCGCGCCGCAGACGCTGACCCGGCGCATGGCAGGGCGCAGCATTTTGCTGGCGGCGCCGGCCGGCAGTCACCGCGCGCTGCTGCAACAGGCGATCTGTCTGCCGACGGTGACCGACGGCGTGATCCAGGGCAAATACCTGCGGCTGATCCTGAAACCGGACGCCGATCATCAGCAGGTGCTGCAGGATCTTAATATTCCCGACGTCGCGCTGAGCGAAGCAGAACCGCGCTTTGAGGATGCGTTTATCGATCTGCTCGGCGGCGGGCCGAACAGCAAATCCGCGCTGGCGGCGATTATGCCGTCCGTCAGCGGCGACAGCACGGAAACCGTGATTGAAGCGCAGAACCTGACGAAAAAGTTCGGCGACTTCGCCGCCACCGATCATGTGGACTTTCAGGTGAAGCGCGGCGAGATTTTCGGCCTGCTCGGCCCCAACGGCGCCGGCAAATCCACCACCTTCAAAATGATGTGCGGCCTGCTGGTGCCGAGCGACGGCAAGGCGCTGGTGCTGGGGATGGATCTGAAAACCAGCTCCGGCAGGGCACGTCAGCATCTGGGCTACATGGCGCAGAAGTTTTCGCTGTACGGCAACCTGACGGTGGCGCAGAACCTTAAGTTTTTCTCCGGCGTGTATGGCCTGAGCGGTAAAAAACAGCGGCAGAAAATGGCGGAAATGTCCGCCGCCTTTAACTTCGCCCCGATCATCAATCAGGCGCCGGATGCGCTGCCGCTCGGCTTCAAACAGCGGCTGGCGCTGGCCTGCGCGCTGATGCATGAGCCGGACATTCTGTTTCTTGATGAACCCACCTCCGGCGTCGACCCGCTGACCCGCCGCGAATTCTGGCTGCATATCAACGGCATGGTGGACAAGGGCGTGACGGTGATGGTGACCACCCACTTTATGGACGAGGCGGAATACTGCGATCGCATCGGGCTGGTGTATCGCGGCAAAATCATCGCCGCCGGCACGCCGGATGATTTGAAGCAGCAGGTTGCCAACGAGCAAAACCCCAACCCGTCAATGGAACAGGCGTTTATCGAACTGGTGCAGAGTTACGACCGGGAGGAGCAGTGATGAACGATAATCCGGCTATCGGCAGCGACAGTGCCTTCTCCTGGCGCCGGGTGCGCGCCCTGTGTCTGAAAGAGACGCGGCAGATCCTGCGCGATCCCAGCAGTTGGCTGATCGCGTTTCTGATCCCGCTGCTGCTGCTGTTTATCTTCGGCTACGGCATCAACCTGGATTCCAGCAAGCTGCGCCTCGGTATTCTGGTGGAGCAACAGAGCGAAGAAGCGCGCGATCTGGTCAACGCCTTTGCCGGATCGCCCTATATCGATCCGACCATCAGCGATAACCGCCAGGCGCTGATCGGCAAGATGCAGGCCGGTGAGATCCGCGGCCTGGTGGTGATCCCGGTCGATTTCGCCCGGCGTATGGCGCGGCCGTTCGACAGCGCGCCGATCCAGGTGATCACCGACGGCAGCGAACCGAACACCGCCAACTTCGTACAGGGTTATACCCAGGGCGTATGGCAGATCTGGCAGCAGCAGCGCGCCGAAGATCGCGGGCGCGACGACAAACCGCTGATTGAGGTGCAGATGCGCTACTGGTTCAACCCGGCGGCCATCAGCCAGCACTTTATTATCCCCGGCGCCATTACCATCATTATGACGGTGATCGGCGCCATCCTCACCTCGCTGGTGGTGGCGCGCGAGTGGGAGCGTGGCACCATGGAGGCCCTGCTGTCGACGCAGGTGACGCGCAGCGAGCTGCTGCTCTCCAAGCTGGTGCCCTACTATGTCCTCGGCATGCTCGCCATGCTGCTGTGCATGGTGGTGGCGGTGTGGGTGTTCGGCGTGCCCTACCGCGGCTCGCTGCTGCTGCTGTTTGTCATCAGCAGCCTGTTTCTCATCAGCACGTTGGGCATGGGGCTGCTGATCTCCACCATCGCGCGTAATCAGTTCAACGCCGCGATGGTGGCGCTGAATGCCGCCTTTCTGCCGTCCATCATGCTGTCCGGCTTTATCTTTCAGATCGACAGCATGCCGGCGGTGGTGCGCGCCGTCACCTATATCATTCCCGCACGCTATTTCGTCAGCACGCTGAAAACGCTGTTTCTGGCGGGCAATATCGGCAGCATGCTGCTGATCAATCTGCTGTTTTTAATCGCCTCCGCCGTGCTGTTTATCGGGCTGACCGCCTGGAAAACCCAGCGACGCCTGGACTAGGAGCCTGAGATGTTTCATCGCCTTTGGACACTGATTGTCAAAGAGATGCAGTCGCTGCTGCGCGACCCGCAAACCCGCGCCATTCTGGTGCTGCCGGTTATCTTGCAGGTGCTGTTGTTTCCGTTTGCCGCCACGCTGGAGGTGACCAACGCCACTATCGCGGTGTACAGCGAAGATAATGGCCAGGCCTCGGTTGAACTGACCCAGCGCTTCGCCAAGGCCAAGGCCTTTACCCACGTGCTGATGCTGCGCAGCCCGCAGGAGATCCGCCACGCCATCGACAATCAGCACGCGCTGCTGCTGATCCGCTTTCCGGCGCAGTTTTCACGCGATATCGCCAACGGCAACAGCGCACAGCTGCAGCTGATTCTCGACGGGCGCAACTCCAACAGCGCGCAGATCGCCGCCAACTATGTGCAGCAGATCGTGCAGGACTATCAGCAGGAGCTGCTGAACGGACGGCAAAAACCCAACAACAGCGAGCTGGTGGTGCGCAACTGGTATAACACCAACCTGGATTACAAATGGTTTGTCGTGCCGTCGCTGATTGCGATGATCACCACCGTCGGCGTAATGATCGTCACCTCGCTGTCGGTGGCGCGGGAACGTGAGCAGGGCACGCTGGAGCAGCTGCTGGTTTCGCCGCTCACCACCTGGCAAATCTTTATCGGCAAGGCGGTGCCGGCGCTGATCGTCGCCACCTTTCAGGCCTCGATCGTGCTGCTGATCGGCATCTTTATGTACCAGATCCCGTTTGCCGGTTCGCTGCTGCTGTTCTATTTCACCATGCTGGTGTACGGCCTGTCGCTGGTGGGATTCGGGCTGCTGATTTCAGCGCTGTGCGCCACCCAGCAGCAGGCGTTTATCGGCGTGTTTGTGTTTATGATGCCGGCCATTTTGCTGTCGGGTTACGTGTCGCCGGTGGAAAATATGCCGGTCTGGCTGCAGAACCTGACCTGGGCCAATCCGATCCGCCACTTTACCGACATCACCAAGCAGATTTACCTGAAGGATGCCAGCTTTGACATCATCTGGGGCAGCCTGTGGCCGCTGCTGGTGATTACCGCCACCACCGGCAGCGCCGCCTACGCCATGTTCCGGCGGAAAATCGCCTGACGGCTGGCGGGACGGCCCGTCACCGTCTAGGCTACGTGGGAGTTTTTATCTTTATCGCCAAAGGAGAGCGCGATTTGTCTCAGGAAAATGCCGTCAAGGTTAAGAATAACGAATTCGATAATATGGTCCGCTTTGCCTTTCGGCTGACCGGGGTCAATATACTGATTCTGGCTGCGGTCGGTCTGATCGGCCTACTGCAACCGGAAGAGATGACTGCATGGCTGGCCCTGGTGGTGCTGGGTCTGATAGGCATCAACCTGTTCGCCAACCTGATAGTGTTTTACCTGTCGCTGGTCGGGCTGTTCAAATCGACGCTGAAGTGGCGTGCGGCGCTGGCGTTGTTGTTCTCGCTGGTGCTGTTTGCGCTGTATCTGTTAATCATCGCGGTGACGATGGCAGGATAAACCCAAGAGGCCGCGAACACGGCCTCTTTTGTCTGCTTTACCCTTCGCGACGGGCGGCAATTTTCGCCGCTGAACGCTTGCTGAAGCCTTCAAACGGGTTCCAGCCCTGTATCCCCCGCACTTCCTTCAGGTAATAGGCATAGTTGGCCACCGTAGCGCAAAGACCGGCATAGCAAATATTCAACGCACGGTAGACCGAATCATAATGGCCGCCGTTCGCATACTCCACCATGGCGACAATCACGTTCAGCACGCCAGCGCCGACAAACAGTACCAGCCCCTTTTTCCACAGGCCCAGAATGCACATATAGATAATGCCGAAGAAAAAGGCGAAGAAATTAAATATGTACTTCATGCGCCCAAAGAAGCTAATTTCTTTAATTTTCTTGCGGTATTCCGGGGAGGTAATATCGCCGCCGACGCTATCAAAAAAATCAAAACGCGCCTGCCACTTAGGGCTAAGCTCTTTATCCTGACTCATAAAATCCTCTTTCTATCATCACAAAATTTAATGATTACCATCCTGTAGCGCGATTATTCAACGCAATGACATAAGTAATGTCAATGTATTATTGATTATTCGTTTATATTATGTAACGCGGATGGGCGTAAAAAAGCCCTGTTGCCAGGGCTTTATGCAGAAAGACAGATAGCTCGCGATGGCCGCCGGCCATCCGGTGCGTTAGCGGCGGTTGCCAAAGATACGCAGCAGCATCAGGAACAGGTTGATGAAGTCCAGATACAGCGTCAGCGCCCCGACGATGGCGTACTTGCGGAAGCTGTCTTTATCATCGGCGTTCAGCTGTTCGCCCATCGCCTTCAGCTTCTGGGTGTCATACGCCGTCAGCCCGACAAACACCACCACGCCGATATAGGTGATCGCCCACATTAGCGCGCTGCTCTTCAGCCAGATATTCACCAGTGACGCCAGCACGATGCCGATCAGCGCCATAAACAGCATGCTGCCGAAACCGCTGAGGTCGCGTTTGGTGGTGTAACCGTACAGGCTCATCGCGCCGAACATCCCGGCGGTCACCACAAAGGTGCTGGCGATCGAGGTGTAGGTATAGGCGATAAAGATGCTGGACAGCGTCAGCCCGGTCAGCGCCGAATAGAGCATAAACAGCGAGGTCGCCACCGCGCCGCTCAGCCGGTTCACCATGCCGGAAATGACAAAGACCAGCGCCAGCTGGGCGATAATCAGGCCAAAGAAGGTAATCTGGCTGGAGAAGATGAAGTTGAGAATCGCCGGCGTGTTGGCCGCATACCAGGAGACGAAGGCGGTCAGCAGCAGGCCGCAGGTCATCCAGCCGTACACCTGCGCCATATAGGCCTGAATGCCGCTGCCGGCGCGTTCGACGATAGAACCATTGGAGCGTGGATATCGGTCCATGACGGTTACCTTTTACTTGTGAAACAACTGTACGGGGGCCATTCCCCCCACCTGTAATAAGCGTATCACAGAATATCGGCGGCGGCCGTGAGCAAAAGTGTGGATTTATTGCCGCCGTTTACCGTTGATTTACCAACGTTTTGCCGCCTGCTGGTCGCTGTCGCGCGCTTCAACCCAACGTTCGCCCTGCTCGGTGGCTTCACGCTTCCAGAACGGCGCGCGGGTCTTCAGGTAGTCCATGATAAATTCGGCGGCCTCAAAGGCCATGCTGCGGTGGGCGCTGGTGACGCCGACAAACACGATCTCATCACCGGGGAACATTTCGCCGATGCGGTGGATCACGCTGACCCGCTGCAGCGGCCAGCGTTCGCGCGCCTCGACGACGATCTCCGCCAGCGCTTTTTCGGTCATGCCGGGATAGTGCTCCAGCGTCAGGGCGCTGACGTTGTCGCCCAGATTGTGATTGCGCACCTTGCCGGTAAAGGTCACCACCGCGCCGTCATCATCACACTGCGCCAGCCAGGCATACTCCTCGCCGACGTTAAATAACGCGCGCTGGACGCGAATACGACTGTTGTCCACCCTCAGCCTCCGGTTACCGGCGGGAAGAACGCCACTTCATCGCCGGCGCTCAGCGGGTGTTCCGCCGCCACCAGCGACTGGTTCACCGCCATCAGCAAATTGTCGGCCGCCAGCGCCAGCGCCCAGCGATCGCCGCGCAGACACAGCGCCTGACGCAGCGACTCGACGGTGGCGAATTCCGCCGGCAAACGCAGCTTATCAGTGCCGATCAGCTCCCGCACCTGAGCAAAAAACAGAATATCAATCATGATGCCGCCTCAAAGTCGCCGGATTTTCCGCCGCTTTTCGCCAGCAGCCGCACCGGGCCAATAACCATATCTTTCTGCACCGCCTTGCACATGTCGTAGATGGTCAGCGCCGCAACCGACGCCGCGGTCAGCGCTTCCATCTCGACGCCGGTTTTGCCGGTCAGGCGGCAGCAGGTTTCAATCCGCACCCGGTTATGCTGCGGCTGCGCCTCCAGCGTGACCTCCACCTTGCTGAGCATCAGCGGGTGGCACAGCGGGATCAGCTCCCAAGTGCGTTTGGCAGCCTGAATGCCGGCGATGCGCGCGGTGGCGAACACGTCCCCTTTGTGATGACGACCTTCGACGATCATCGCCAGCGTCGCCGCCTGCATCTCGACAAAGGCTTCAGCGCGCGCTTCACGCACCGTTTCCGCCTTGGCGGAGACGTCCACCATATGGGCTTCGCCGGCGGCGTTAATGTGGGTTAACTGACTCATGGCGTTATTTCTTTAAATGGGGTTGGAAGTTGCAGGGACGGTTACGCGCGTCCAGCTGCGATTCAATAATGCGCTCCCAGGCGGTGCGGCAGGCTCGGGTCGAGCCCGGCATAGCGAAAATCACCGTTTGGTTGGCGATGCCGGCCACGGCGCGCGACTGAATGGTGGCGGTGCCAATCTCTTCGTAGGACACCATGCGGAACAGTTCGCCGAAGCCTTCCACCTGGCGGTCAAACAGCGGAGTCAGCGCCTCCGGCGTGTTGTCGCGCGCGGTAAAACCGGTGCCGCCGGTGATCAGCACCGCCTGCACCTCGTCGCTGGCGATCCAGGCCGAAACCTGCGCACGGATCTGGTAGATATTGTCTTTAACCAGCGCGCGCGCGACCACCTGATGCCCGGCCTCCTGCGCCGCCTGCTGCAGATAGTCGCCGGAGGTATCCTCCGCGGCGCTGCGGCTGTCGGAAACGGTCAGAACGGCGATACGCGCCGCAAGAAATTCACTGCTGGCATGACTCATAGAGGATGCTCCCTGAAGATACGGCGGACTCAGCCGCCGATGAACGACAGATTCTGCGTAATGCCGCTGTCGCCCTGGTGCAGAAAATGCGTCTGCTTCTTACTGAGCAGGCCGCTCTGGATGCGCTGTTTCAGCACCTCCAGCTGGCGATCTTCCGCCAGCAGGTCGCGCAGCGGGATGCCCTGCTCGCCGAACAGGCACAGGTGCAGATTGCCGATGGCGGAAACCCGCAGCCGGTTGCAGCTGGCGCAGAAATCCTTCTCATACGGCATAATCAGGCCGATTTCCCCCTGATAGTCCGCATGGCGGAACACCTGCGCCGGGCCGTCGCTGCGGCCGCGCGGCTGGCGCTGCCAGCCCTGCTGTTCAAGCTGCCGGCGGATCACCTCGCCGGAAACGTGGCGCTGGCGAAACAGCTCGCCGCCCTCGCCGGTTTCCATCAGCTCAATAAAACGCAGTTGGATCGGCCGCGGTTTAATCCAGGCCAGGAAAGTATTCAGCTGCTGGTGATTGACGTCGCGCATCAGCACCGCGTTCACCTTCACCTTGTCATAGCCGGCCTCGAAGGCGGCGTCGATGCCCGCCATCACCTGGCGGAACTTGTCCTGACCGGTAATGGCGTGAAACTGGCGCGCATCCAGGCTGTCGACGCTGACGTTGATCGCCGTCAGGCCGGCGTCACGCCAGCGCGCCACGTCGCGCGCCATCCGGTAGCCGTTGGTGGTGACCGCCAGTTGACGGATCGCCGGGTTTTCCCGCACGGCGGCAATGATCTCGGTAAAGTCGCGGCGCAGCGAGGGCTCGCCGCCGGTCAGGCGAACCTTTTCGGTGCCCAGTTCGGCAAACGCACGGCTGACGCGGCGGATTTCATCCAGCGACAGGAAGGTTTTGGGGCTGACGCTCGGCTGGTAGCCGTCCGGCAGACAGTACGTGCAACGGAAGTTGCACACGTCGGTAATCGACAGGCGCAGGTAATAGAACTTGCGCTCAAAAGCATCGGTAAGTTGGGGCACCATAACACCTTTCCAAATACGGGAGATGCGGACATTTCTATCTCGCACCCTGGTGGCTGACTTCGCCACGGCCCGGGCGCCATATCGCAAAACGACGTAGGCGCAGGGGCTAGGAGTTGTGATCTCAACGCGAATTGCCGCAGCAACCGCAATGAAACCGTGGTTTTCAGCAAAATTCTAGCGCTAAACGCGGCGAATAGCCAACGCGCCGTTTCGCTATGTAATTGTGTATATAGCGCTTTTAGGCTATTGAACGCCGTGCGCCTATCATAACCGCCGCTCAGCCAGCGGAATTGACTAAAATCACCCGAATCACACTCTTTTTCGCCTTTTTCACTCAAATCCGCTACTTTATGCCGATTATCTGTCCGTTATATATATCCTGAATAATTCGAGTTACAGGCAGGTGGCATCCCGATGCGCTTACTCAGGTCAGTGATGCGGGTGACTGCGCGCAGCCAACACGCCGGTAGCTTAAAATATGATGGGTATAAAAAATTAATATTACCTGCGGCGTCCACATAACGTCGGGTATAAGGAATGTTATGCGTAATCGTACCCTGGCCGATCTGGACCGCGTCGTCGCATTAGGCGGCGGCCACGGCCTTGGCCGCGTGATGTCATCGCTTTCTTCTCTGGGTTCGCGTCTGACCGGCATCGTCACCACCACCGATAACGGCGGCTCCACCGGCCGCATCCGTCGCTCGGAAGGCGGCATCGCCTGGGGCGATACCCGCAACTGCCTCAACCAGCTGATTACCGAGCCCAGCGTCGCTTCCGCGATGTTTGAATACCGCTTCAGCGGCAACGGCGAACTGGCCGGCCATAACCTGGGCAATCTGATGCTGAAGGCGCTGGATCACCTCAGCGTACGCCCGCTGGAGGCGATCAATCTGATCCGCAATCTGCTGAAGGTGGATGCGGCGCTGATCCCGATGTCGGAGCAGCCGGTGGATCTGATGGCGCACGATCACGAAGGTAACCACGTTTACGGTGAAGTGAACGTCGATCAGCTTACCGATATGCCGCAGGAGTTGATGCTGTCACCGCACGTCAACGCCACCCGCGAAGCCATGGAGGCCATCGCGCAGGCGGACCTGATCCTGATTGGGCCGGGCAGTTTTCTGACCAGCCTGATGCCGCTGCTGCTGCTTGAGGATCTGGCCCGCGCCCTACGCCGCAGCAGCGCCAGCATGATCTATATCGACAATCTGGGTAAAGAGCTGAGCGTCGCCGCCGCCTCGCTGTCGCTGCGCGACAAGCTGGCGCTGATGGAGGCGAAAATCGGCCGTGTCATGGTCGACGCGCTGATCGTCGGCCCGCAGACCAATACACAATCGGTACAGGATCGTCTGGTGATTCAGCAGAATCTGGAAGCCAGCGATATTCCTTACCGCCACGATCGTCAGCTGTTGCGCCAGGCGATCGACCAGGCGCTGAACCAGCTGGCGACACGGCGTTAGCGGTCAGTCTTTCCTTTGGCATACCCTAAATAATTCAAGTTGCAGGAAGACGGCAAGGGAAGGAATCCCGATGAGCTGACTCAGGTCAGTGATTCGGGTGACTGAGCGCAGCCAACGCACCTGCAGCTTTAAGTATCGCGGGTATATACCCTAAATAATTAGAGTTGCAGGCAGGCGGCAAGGGAAGAAATCCCGATGAGCTGACTCAGGTCAGTGATTCGGGTGACTGAGCGCAGCCAACGCACCTGCAGCTTTAAGTATCGCGGGTATATACCCTAAATAATTAGAGTTGCAGGCAGGCGGCAAGGGAAGAAATCCCGATGAGCTGACTCAGGTCAGTGATTCGGGTGACTGAGCGCAGCCAACGCACCTGCAGCTTTAAGTATGACGGGTATACCAGGGGTTGCTGCTAACCATATGGATATACAGCTCCTCTACCTGCGTGCGCGCCCACGGCGTGCGGCGTAAAAACTTCAGGCTGGATTTGATGCTGGGATCGTTGCTGAAGCAGTTGATGCGGATACGGTCGGCCAGCTCTTCCCAGCCGTAGTATTCCACCAGTTTGTTCAGCAGTTGCTCCAGCGTAATGCCGTGCAGCGGATCTTTGGAATTGTGTGCGCTCATAGCGGTTGCTCGATATCTGTCGCCGGGTCAATGGGCCGCACACCATAATCAGCTTTGCCGGGCGCGACAAGGATTTTCATCGCCGGCCGCCACGGGCCGGCAATGTCTGCGTCAGGAGATGGCGATAAACTGCTCGCGCAGCTGATGGATTTCATCACGCAGCGCCGCCGCCTGTTCAAACTCCAGGTTTTGCGCGTGGGTGTACATTTGCGCTTCCAGATCGCGAATTTTCTGCTCCAGCGCTTTCGGCGTAAGCTGTTGATACTGCGCCGCGCTCTCCGCCGCCTTGCCCTTCCCTTTGCCTTTGCCGCGCGACGACGGCTGGCCCAGCTGCAGAATATCGCCAATCTTCTTGTTCAGCCCCTGCGGTACGATGCCGTTGGCTTCGTTATACGCCTGCTGCTTGGCGCGGCGGCGTTCGGTTTCGCCGATCGCCTTCGCCATCGAGTCGGTGATCCTGTCGCCGTACAAAATGGCCTTGCCGTTCAGGTTACGCGCGGCGCGGCCGATGGTCTGAATCAGCGAGCGCTCGGAACGCAGGAAGCCCTCTTTATCGGCGTCCAGAATCGCCACCAGCGAGACCTCCGGCATATCCAGCCCTTCCCGCAGCAGGTTGATGCCGACCAGCACGTCAAACTCGCCCAGACGTAAATCGCGGATGATTTCGACACGCTCGACGGTGTCGATATCCGAGTGCAGATAGCGCACCCGCTCGCCGTGCTCTTCCAGGTATTCGGTCAGATCCTCCGCCATGCGTTTGGTCAGCGTGGTGACCAGCACCCGCTCATTGATCGCCACGCGCTTGCGGATCTCGGATAAGAGATCGTCAACCTGCGTGGCCACCGGCCGCACTTCGACGATCGGATCCAGCAGGCCGGTCGGACGCACCACCTGATCGATCACGTCGCCGCCGGATTTTTCCAACTCATATTTGCCCGGCGTGGCCGATACGTAGATCGACTGCGGCGCCTGCGCCTCAAACTCCTCAAAGCGCATCGGCCGGTTGTCCAGCGCCGACGGCAACCGGAAGCCGTACTCCACCAGCGTCTCCTTGCGCGAGCGGTCGCCTTTGAACATCGCGCCAATCTGCGGCACGGTGACGTGCGATTCGTCCACCACCAGCAGGCCGTCGGCCGGCAGGTAGTCAAACAGCGTCGGCGGCGGCTCGCCCGGCTGGCGGCCGGAGAGATAGCGCGAGTAGTTTTCAATGCCCGAGCAGTAGCCCAGCTCGTTCATCATCTCCAGATCGAACTGGGTGCGCTGCGACAGCCGCTGCTCTTCCAGCAGTTTGTTGTTGGCCAGCAGCACCTTGCGCCGCTCCGCCAGGTCGACACGGATCTCCTCCATCGCCTGCAGGATGCGCTCGCGCGGCGTCACGTAGTGCGACTTCGGGTAGATGGTAAAACGCGGTACCACCCGCTCCACCTGGCCGGTGAGCGGGTCGAACAGCGACAGGCGCTCCACCTCATCGTCAAACAGCTCGACGCGCAGCGCCAGCTCGTCGGACTCTGCCGGGAAGATATCAATCACCTCGCCGCGCACCCGGAAGGTGGCGCGCTGGAACGCCTGATCGTTGCGCGTGTACTGCAGCTCAGCCAGCCGGCGCAGGATCGAGCGCTGGTCGATCAACATGCCCTGGGTCAGGTGCAGCATCATCTTGAGATACAGATCCGGATCGCCCAGGCCGTAGATCGCCGACACCGAGGCCACCACCACCACATCGCGCCGCTCAAGCAGCGCCTTGGTGGCGGAAAGACGCATCTGCTCGATATGTTCGTTAACCGAGGCGTCTTTTTCAATAAAGGTGTCGGAGCTAGGCACGTAGGCTTCCGGCTGGTAATAGTCGTAGTAGGAGACAAAATACTCCACCGCATTCTCCGGGAAGAACTCTTTCATCTCACCGTACAGCTGCGCCGCCAGCGTTTTGTTCGGCGCCAGCACCATCGTCGGCCGGTTAAGGTCGGCAATCACGTTGGCGATAGTGAAAGTTTTCCCCGAGCCGGTCACCCCCAGCAGCGTCTGGTGCGCCAGCCCGTCCTCCAGCCCCTCTTCCAGCTTGCGGATCGCTTCCGGTTGATCGCCGGCCGGTTTGAAGTCTGAATGCAGTTTGAATAGTTTACTCATAGATACCCAAAGTCATTGGCGTTGCGGCAAGGAGACATATGCGAGCGGCGCCGGCAAATCTGGTTGCGCTGTGGCTAACGTTGCAGAGCGCCGCGTCGGCACGCCGGGCAGCCAATAAGTATGGAAAGCCGCGGCGTTTTTCGCCAGCCCCTATGATACTGGATATAAAACCAGCTTCAAGCGGATTCGTGGTCTTACCGCAGGGGAACGATCGCCGCTGCACCGTCAAGGTTACGCTTCGGTGACATTTTTATTGTCAATAACAGATTTATCCCCAGATCGCGCGACAAATTAACTTCTTGGTAGCAGGGTGGCTAAAAATCACACATACGACATTAACCGCTTACACTACGTCTTGATTTTAGTTAATTTGTTGATGTTAAATGATTTTATCAAAAAGACGAGAATCCGGACAATGGGAACAGAAGCCGCGTCCGCTCTCGCTTCCCGCCGCTTTTCTAAATCTAATACACAAGGTTATCCACAGGAATAGTGGATAACTCACACCACCCCGCCAGCCACGGGAGTTACAGAAAAAACACTTTTTGCCCTTGAAACGATCCCAAATCGCTTTTTTAGTTATTTTTTGACACTTTTATGGCTTTGTTTATACCTATAAAGACTAAAAGCCCCCATTGCCAACGGCGCATTCGGCCAGATCGCCGGGTGACGCCGCCGATAACCCCAACGCTATTGCACCATTAGGTTTCGCCGCAGCACCGCCGTAGTGCAAAAAACGTCCGTTTTAACTTTTGCCGTCATTTTATCCAGGCGGGACAAGCCCGCCGCAGCGCGGGGAAAGCTTAACATGACGATAACAATTATGCCTTTTCACGCCGGAGGAAAAAATTGGCCCGGGAGTTGCTATCTGAAATAACGGTCGACCGATAAGGCCAGTCACCGGCCGGGAACATCGGGCCAACCGGCCTGCCGGCTTCACGCTGTCCGGCCAGCAGTAACGACAAACGGGGATAACAGCACAATAGAACGCTGAAAAACGCCCTTTTTGCCTGACTCCGACGCCGTTTTGCCGCGTTTCGGGCGGCATTTTGTTCTGAACGTTAAAACACTCGGGAAAGCAAGCGTCAGTCGCGCAGGGCAATGCCACAACTATTGCCCTGATGGCATGAGTGAACAACCGACCGGTAAGGAGAATGCCGTATGTTGAGCCTGCGTTCAGTCAATCAGTTTTATGGACAGAGCCACACCCTGTGGGATATCAATCTGGAGCTGCCGCGCGGCCAGTGCACCGCACTGCTGGGGCGTAAGGGCGTCGGTAAAACCACGCTGCTTAACTGTATTGTCGGCCATCTGCCGGTGGTCAGCGGCAGCATGACCTGGCAACGCGCCGACGAAGCGCCGAAAAACCTGCTGCCGCAGGCGGTGGAGCAGCGCGCGGCGCTGGGCATCGCCTACGTGCCGCAGGGACAGCAGATCTTCTCGCAGCTCAGCGTCGAGGAGAACTTACAGGTGGCCCTGCTGGCTGGCAAACCGTCGCCGCAGCATATCCCGCCGCTGATTTACCAGCTGTTTCCCACGCTGGCGGCGATGCGCCTGCGGCGCGCCGGCGATTTATCCGTAGGGGAACAGCAGCAGCTGGCGATCTCGCGCGCGCTGGTGCGGGAACCGGAGCTGCTGATTCTGGATGAGCCGACCGCCGGCATGCGTCCGTCGATCGCCAGCGAGATTGGCGCTGCCGTACAGCGTCTGAATCGGGAATGGGGCATGACCATTTTACTGGTGGAACATCGCCTGACGCTGATCCGCCGTCTGGCAGATCGCTTTTTTCTGCTGGATCAGGGGCGCAACGTGGCGAACGGCACGCTGGCGCAGTTGGATGACGCTCTGATTGACGCCTATCTGACGGTATGATGCGATGGCGCGGGCGCATGGCCCGCCGCCGTTTACAATAATGACAGATCCAGATAGTGGCCCAGCGGCTGCTGCGCAATGCCTGCCAGATGGGGAATTTCCCCCAGCATCGGCGCCGGCAACAGGCGGTGCAGCGTCGCCAGATACTCCTGATGACGCCTGCCCGGCGGCGCGATATCGTTGGCGATCCAGCCGGCCAGCGGCAGCCCCGCCTGACGGACCGCCTGCGCGGTCAGCAGCGCATGGTTGATGCAGCCCAGTTTCATCCCCACCACCAGAATCACCGGCAGCTGCTCGCCCACCACCCAGTCGGCGAAGCTCTGCGTCGGCGACAGCGGCGTAAACCAGCCGCCCGCGCCTTCCACCAGCAGCCAGTCGGCGCGCTGCTCCAGCCGCCGCAGCCCGGATGACATCACCGTAAATTCAATCGGCTGGCGCAGATCGGCGCTGACGATATGCGGCGACGTCGGTTCGGCAAAGGTGTAAGGATTCACTTCCTCGTAGGAGAGCGCCACGCCGCTGTGGCGCTGCAACGCCAGCGCATCCTCGTTACGCAGCCCCTGCGGCGTCATCTCGCTGCCGGACGCCACCGGTTTATAACCG
This sequence comes from Serratia sp. JUb9, assembly GCF_014298095.1. Taxonomy (NCBI): domain Bacteria; kingdom Pseudomonadati; phylum Pseudomonadota; class Gammaproteobacteria; order Enterobacterales; family Yersiniaceae; genus Serratia; species Serratia sp. JUb9. The sequence goes on from NZ_CP060416.1 coordinate 3,659,756, forward strand.
GCGCTGCGGTAGCCCGCCAGGTTTGCCGCCTGCAGCAGCGCGCTGCTGGCGATGGTTTTACCCACTTCGGTATCGGTGCCGGTCACAAACCAACGTTTAATCACAATAAATCACTCCATAAACCACATGATAACTGAGCGGCAATTCGCCGCGTTGACGCGGGTAAGCCGCCTGCAGCGCCGTCAGACGGCGGCGCGACAGCAGCCCCGCATCACGTCCCTGATGCAGATGAGTGGCGCCGATGCCTTTTAATGAGCGCATCAGCGTCATCACATCCGGGTAATGCAGCGTCTGCCAGCACGCTTCCATACGGTGACGATACGGCGCGCAGGCGGCCTCAATCTGCGCGAGCGGCAGGAAATCATTCACATGGCGCTCGCCGTCGACCTGCTGCCAGGCATCCCCCAGCTGATGCAGCGACCCCTGCGCCAGGGTGGAAAACAGCACCAGCCCGCCGGGCCGCGTCACGCGGCGCAGTTCCGCCAGACCGCGCGCCAAATCGCTGCACCACTGCACCGCCAGGCTGCTGAAGCTGAGATCGACCGCCGCATCCGGCAGCGGGATATGCTCGATATCTCCCAGCAGATAGTGCTGCGCCGCCTGCTGGCTGCGGGCAAACGCCAGCATGCCCGGCGCCAGATCCAGCGCCGTCACCTGTCTGCCCAGTTCCCGCCAGCGGCGGCTGAAATAGCCGGTGCCGCACCCGGCGTCCAGCACCTGCCGCGCCGGATGCGTAGCGCCGATACCCAGTAAGCGCTCGCCAACCTCGCGCTGCAGCACCGCCGCGGCGTCATAGCTGTCCGCCGCGCGGCTGAAGGCGGAGGCGACCGCCTGTTTGTTAACCGCGTCATTCACTGACGGCATGCAGCACCTCCAATAACCGATCGATATCCTGCGCCTGATGCGCCGCGGTCAGCGTAATCCGCAAACGCGCCCCGCCCGGCGGCACCGTCGGCGGACGAATGGCGCTGACCCACAGCCCCTGCTCGCGCAAGCGCTGCGCCAGCGTCAATGCCCGCTGATTGTCCCCCACCAGCAGCGGCTGAATCGCGGTCTGCGAATCGCTCAGCGTCAGCGGCAGGCCGGCCACGCCGCGGCGGAAACGCGCAATATGCTGTTGCAGCCGACTGCGCAGCGCATCGCCCTGCTGCACGCAGCGCAGCGCCGCCTGCAGCGCGCAAGCCTGCGCCGGCGGCATCGCCGTGCTGTAAATCAGATGACGGGCGAACTGCAGCAGATACTCGGCCAGCGGCTCATCGCACAGGATGGCCGCGCCGCTGACGCCGAACGCCTTGCCAAACGTCACCACCAGCGCTTCCGGCCGCACCCCCTGCTGCCAGCAACTGCCGCGCCCCTGTTCGCCGTGGACGCCGATGCCGTGCGCATCGTCCACCATCAGCCAGGCGCCGGCCTGTCGGCTCAGTTGCTGCAGCTGCGCCAGCGGCGCGCTGTCGCCGTCCATGCTGAATACGCCTTCCGTCACCACCAACTGCTGGCCGCCGCAGGGTTTGGCCAGTAAATCAGCCAGCGCCGCCGGCTGATTATGGCGAAAACGCCGCAGCTGCGCCGGTGAGTGAGCGGCCGCTTCCAACAGCGAGGCATGGCTGAGTTTGTCCGCCAGAATGCGGTCATCCGCCTGCATCAACGCCGCCAGCAGCGCCTGATTGGCGGCGTAGCCGGAGATAAACAGCAGCGCGCGCGGATAACCGAGCCACTGCGCCAGCTGCTGCTCCAGCTGCTGATGCGCCTCGCAAAAGCCGGTAACGTGGCCGGAACCGCCGCTGCCGACGCCGTACTGCCGCGCCCCCTGCTGCCAGGCGTCGATCACCGCCGGGTGCCGGCTCAGCCCCAGATAGTCATTGCCGGAAAAATTGAGGTAGCGCTGCTGATGCAGCTGGATATGGCGGCCGTTACCGCCCTGGTTAACCTGACGCGATCGATAAGCGGCGCTCGCGCGCCGCTCGGTTAACGCCTGCTCAATGCGTTGCTGCCAGCTCATTCAGGGCGCCGCGTTGTAAAACTCGGCGTTATCCGCCGTCAGCAGCTGCTGCGCCAGCACCTGCTGCTGCTGGTTGTCGCCGTGTTCGGTCGCGGTCTGCTCCGGGTTCAGCCCCAGCTTGCGGAACAGCAGCAGATCCTTGTCTTCTTCCGGGTTCGGCGTGGTCAGCAGCTTGCAGCCGTAGAAAATAGAGTTGGCGCCGGCCATAAAGCACATCGCCTGCGTCTGCTCATTCATCTGCTCACGCCCGGCGGACAGGCGTACGTATGAGCACGGCATCATAATGCGCGCCACCGCGATGGTGCGGATAAAGTCGAACGGATCGACGTCTTCGTTATCCGCCAGCGGCGTCCCCTTGACCTTGACCAGCATGTTGATCGGCACGCTCTCCGGCGGCTTCGGCAGGTTGGCCAGCTGTACCAGCAGGCCGGCGCGGTCGCGCACCGTCTCCCCCAGGCCGACGATGCCGCCGGAGCACACTTTAATCCCGGCGTCGCGCACGTTGTCCAGCGTATCCAGACGCTCCTGATAGCTGCGGGTGGTGATGATATTGCCGTAGAATTCCGGCGAGGTATCCAGGTTGTGGTTGTAGTAATCCAGCCCCGCTTCCGCCAGACGCCCGGCCTGAGATTCGTCCAATGTGCCCAGCGTCATGCAGGTTTCCAGCCCCATCGCCTTCACGCCCTGCACCATCTGTTGCAGATACGGCATATCGCGCTCATGCGGGTTTTTCCACGCCGCGCCCATGCAAAAACGCGTTGAGCCGGCGGCTTTCGCCTTGCGCGCCGAATCCAGCACCTGCTCGACCTGCATCAGGCGCTCCGCTTCCAGCCCGGTTTTATAACGCGAGCTTTGCGGGCAGTATTTACAGTCTTCCGGGCAGGCGCCGGTTTTAATCGACAACAGCGTACTGACCTGCACCTGACGCGGGTCAAAGTGCCGGCGGTGTACGGTTTGCGCTTCAAACAGCAGCTCAAGCAGCGGCTTCTCAAACAGGGCTTGGGCTTGCCCCACTGTCCAGTGAATACGGTCGGCCATCACGGCGTCTCCAAAGCAAAAAAAGTGTCGTCAGTTTAGATATTGTGGATATACTGTCAACCATTCTGTAATTGATTTGGTTTACAACTTATGTCTCTGTCTCCCGCCGATCTCGACTTCGATCAGCGCCATATCTGGCACCCTTACACTTCGATGAGCCACCCGCTGCCCTGCTATCCGGTAGAGGCGGCGTCCGGCGTGGAACTTCAGCTGGCCGACGGCCGTAAACTGGTGGACGGCATGTCTTCCTGGTGGGCGGCGATCCATGGTTATAACCACCCGCAGCTGAATCAGGCCGCCGTCCGGCAGCTTGAAAACATGTCGCATGTGATGTTCGGCGGCATCACCCATCCGCCGGCCGTCGCGCTGTGCCGCAAACTGGTGGAGATGACGCCATCCGCGCTGGAATGCGTGTTTTTAGCCGATTCCGGCTCGGTAGCGGTGGAAGTGTCGCTGAAAATGGCGCTGCAGTACTGGCAGGCGCGCGGTGAAAAACGCCAGCGCATTTTGACGCTGCGCCACGGCTATCACGGCGATACCTTTGGCGCGATGTCGGTGTGCGATCCGGATAACTCGATGCACAGCCTGTATCAGGGCTACCTGACACCGCATCTGTTCGCCACGGCGCCGCAGTGCCGTTTTAACGATGAGTGGGATGAACAGGATATCGCCCCCTTCGCCGCGCTGCTTGAACAGCACGCCGGCGAGGTGGCCGCGGTGATCCTGGAGCCAGTGGTGCAAGGCGCCGGCGGCATGCGTATTTATCATCCGCACTATTTGCGCCGGGTACGGGAACTGTGCGACCGCTACGATGTGCTGCTGATCGCCGATGAGATCGCTACCGGCTTTGGCCGCACCGGCAAACTGTTCGCCTGCGAACACGCCGGCATTACGCCGGATATTCTGTGCCTGGGCAAGGCGCTGACCGGCGGCTATATGACGCTGTCCGCCACGCTGACCACCCGCCACGTGGCGGAAACCATCAGCAACGGCGCCGCCGGCTGCTTTATGCACGGCCCGACATTTATGGGCAACCCACTGGCCTGCGCGGTGGCCCACGCTAGCCTGACGCTGCTGACGGAAAACCACTGGCAGCAGCAGGTCGCGGCGATCGAGCAGCAGTTGCAGCAGCAGCTGCTGCCGCTGAAGGCCGCGTCCAACGTGGCGGACGTGCGCGTGCTGGGAGCGATTGGCGTGGTGGAGATGAAGCAGGCGGTGGATGTGGCGCAGGTGCAGCGGGAATTTGTAGAACGCGGCGTGTGGATCCGGCCGTTCGGCAAGCTGGTTTATCTGATGCCGCCGTACATTATCCGGCCCGAACAGCTCAGCCGTCTGACCGATGCCATCATGGCCATCGCGGACTGAGTATTACCAGTGCTGGTCCAGATAACGGGCCAGCCAAACCAGCGCACCGATCCACAACAGGATAATCATTAACATCGCGAAACGACCGCGTGGATTATCGATACGCTGCTGTGCCTTGCGCCGCAGCTCCTCCATCAGCGGTTTCGGGATCAGGCGCACCGCCAGCATAATGCCCAGCGGCACCAGAATCACGTCGTCCAGATAGCCCAGCACCGGGATAAAGTCGGGGATCAGATCGATCGGCGATACCGCATAGCCCGCCACCAGCAGCGCGATCAGCTTGGCGTACCACGGCGTGCGACGGTCGCGTGCCGCCAGCCACAGCGCCACAATATCGCGCTTGATGCCTTTGGCCCAACGGCGCAGCCAGCCAAACCACGGCGTACGTTTTTTCAGTGAAATCATGATGACGTCATTACAGGATGGGCAGCCTTACGGTCTGTTAACGGTTTCGCCCGCACGGCCGGCGTGATCTCTTCGCGGCGGGCGTCAGACGGTAAATTCAGCGTTTAACTCTATGCACAATCCGCCAGGCGCGCAACCGCCAATGTTGCCAAACTGTAAATCGTTGTTATCGGCGCCGGCTATCAGCGCCACGCCGGGGTTGTGCCGGGACGGTAAAACGGGCTAGTTTGAAGGTTCGCTTTATTCGTCAACAGGAAACCAGCATGACTTTTCGTTTATACAGCAATGACCTGCAGGACGGCGCCACCATGCCGGAGGCGCAGGTATTTAACGGTATGGGCTATCAGGGGGGAAACCTGTCGCCGCATCTGGCGTGGAGCGGCGCGCCGGCGGGCAGCAAGAGTTTCGTCGTTACCCTGTTCGACCCCGATGCGCCGACCGGCTCCGGCTGGTGGCACTGGGTGGTCGCCAATATTCCGGCCGACGTGAATGAACTGCCGACCGGCGCCGGCTCCGGCCAGCCGGGACTGCCCGCCGACGCGATTCAGACCCGCACCGATTTCGGCCAGGCCGGTTACGGCGGCGCGGCACCGCCGCAGGGAGAACGCCACCGCTACCAGTTCACCGTACACGCGCTGGATGTCGAGAGCATTGAGGTCGATGCAAACGCCAGCGGCGCGATGGTCGGCTTCAACGTGCACTTCCACAGCCTGGGCAGCGCCAGCCTGACGGTGCACTACAGCTAATAGATCGCGGAGCGCGGCAGACGTGCTCCGCGATTTGACTGACGGCCTCTTTCTTAAATTCAGGTGTAAATCATGGAGTGCACAAATCCTTCCTTTGTGCACAAAGTATACGCCAGGAACACCTACCGCCATCGGGACAGTTCGATAACACGCTCAAAATATTTTATAACATCTGTATTATCAATGTGCGGCAGTGAATTCAGCCGTTACTAAATATGATTCTGGTTCCTCAGATTTGACATTATAAGCGATTGAATACCGCTCATCAGGTGTAAATTTAAATCCGAACAGGGGCAGGCATTCTCCCTTAGGGACATAAACAGGTTTATCATCAAAGATCTTGTGAAGAGATTCGCTTTTATCACTGTTTATTTGAATAGCCGTAATCCGCTCTTGTGGTTCCAGTGGCGACACCACACAAACATGATTATCTTTAATTAACACTGTTGTTGATTCTCGATCTACCATTCGATCACCAGGGCCAGGGCATCCCGTCAAGAAAAACACGGCAGCCAACAGAATCCTGTTTTTCATGATTACCGTCCTTTCCCACTCACTATTTTCTGATAAAGCGAAGGTATATTTCTCATCTTGTCCACCCCCCTGTATTTTCCCATTTGCCCTGCTCTCTGATAGAAATACCATTTATCGATTCCATAAACCAGCAGCAACCAATAATCAGCAAGAATAGATGCTTGCTGCTCTAGAGAGTAATCTGTCAACTTATATTTATCTAGTCTATACGTATATTCAGCAGCCCAGCTAAAAGCACCCCGCAGTCTAACCCATTGCCCATGCTGATGTTGCCATACGTGCGCTAATTCATGAATAAAAACATATTTATCTTCGACAAAAACTGAGTTCGAAGAAAAATCATCTCTGTACATTGACTTTCTGTACCATAGTTCCCCATTAGGGGTCATAGCATAGTTTTGTTTCTGCAAACCGAACGGTAAATAACTATCACAATGAATCCAGACACGACTATAAACTATCGAATCACCGAAAACCCGACGAGCCATTGCAATCTCGCCTATTGTCATTCGGCGTAATGTTCCTTCCTCAGCCTGTGCGCTCATAAACCACTCTCCTTGTATGATTTATCTACATCGTAAAATCATTAGTTGAAAGAGTCTATAGACGGACAATAGCAGCTATGTGTAATGATCTTTCCCCTTTGGCCATTAACAGCGGAAACCTACGGCGATATGGAGGCGTTAGCCCTGCTCACACTCTGCGCGATACCAGCGGCAATCATTGCCATGCTGTGCATCACATTCGGCAGAAAAGCCAAAAATTAATCCCGGCCGGAGCCGGGATAATATATAAGCCTATAGAGGGCATCTTTAGCCATACTAAAAGCCGTCCCCCCTGCGGCAGGCTTACTTCGCCAGCACGCTGACCCACATCGGGCCTTTGCCTACCGGGTAACGCGCCAGATCCTTCAGGCTGCCGTCCGCCTGAATGGCATGCACCGCCAGGTGGTCGGATTTTTGCCCGACGGAAAGCACAAAGCGGCCGCTGTGATCGATATTGAAGCCGCGCGGCTGCTGCTCGGTCGGGTAGTGGCCGATAACGCTCAGCGTGCTGCCGTCCGCCGATACCGCGAAGGCGCTCAGAATGCTGGCGGTACGGTCGCTGATATACAGGAAACGGCCGTCCGGCGTGAGGTGAATATCCGCCGCCCAGCAGGTACCTTCAAAGTCCGCCGGCATCGCGTTGATGGTCTGCACCGTGGTGTAGCGCTTGCCATCGTCCTCAATCGCCAGCACGTCCACCGTGCTGTCCAGCTCATTCACCAGGTAGGCGTAGCGTTGGTTGCCGTGGAACGCCATATGACGCGGACCGGCGCCGGCGGCGGTCGCCACGCTCTGCTGGCTGTGCGGCGTCAGCTTCCCGTCCAGGCTCAGATCAAACAGACGCACGCGGTCTTCTTTCAGACACGGCACCAGCAGCAGCTGGTTGGTCGGATCGATATTGGCGGAGTGCGGCGCGGTCAGGCCGTCCAGCTGCTGCAGCGGCGCGGTCACCACGCCATCGTGGCCGATTGGGCTGATAGTGGCGTTGTTGCCGCTGTAGGACACGGCGAACAGATAACGGCCCTGCAAATCGGTGGAGAGGTGCGTCGGGCTGCCCGGCAGCGGCGCCATGCCCGCTTCCTGCAGCGTGCCGTCGTGCTCAATGCGATAGCTCACCACGCCAAACGCCGGGCGTACGCCTACGTACAGATGGGTGCGGTCCGGGTGAATCGCCATCGGCTGTACCTGTCCCGGCACCTCGACGGTTTGCAGCAGCGCCAGCGCGCCGGCGTCATCCAACTGCCAGACGTGGATTTGCTGGCTTTCCGGGCTGGCGACATAAACGATTTGCTTCATGTTGGCTCCTTACGAGAAAAAGAGAAACCGGTTTCATCTCAATCGGTTTTCTCTAGCTTACCTGACAAATGAGACATAACAAGCCTGGCGAATCAGCAAATTCCCTGTGGTTTTATCCGTCGGTGATCGGGTGTACTATCGGATTAATTTCCATACTAATTATTCGAGACATCTATGACCTACCGCGTTATCGCCCTCGATCTGGACGGCACCCTGCTGGACACCCAAAAACGTATCTTGCCGCAGTCGCTGGAAGCCTTGGCGGCGGCGCGCGCCGCCGGCGTCAAAGTGGTAGTGGTGACCGGCCGCCATCACGTCGCCATTCATCCGTTTTATCAGGCGCTGGAACTGGACACGCCGGCTATCTGCTGCAACGGCACCTATCTGTATGACTTCCAGCAGCAAAAGGTGCTGGCGGCCGATCCGCTGCCGAAAGAGCAGGCCAAGCAGGTGCTGCAGATGCTCAGACAAAGCGGGATCCACGGCCTGATGTATGTGGACGATGCGATGCTGTATCAGGAGCCCAGCGGCCATGTGACCCGTTCGCTGGCCTGGGCTGAGAAGCTGCCGCCCGCACAGCGCCCGACGCTGCTGCAGGTCGACAGCCTGACTCAGGCCGCCGACGATGCGCGCTCAATCTGGAAATTCGCCACTTCGCATGCCGATACCGCGGCTCTGCGCGAGTTTGCCGAAACGGTGGAAAAAGAGCTGGGGCTGGCCTGCGAATGGTCGTGGCACGATCAGGTGGATATCGCCAAGAACGGCAACAGCAAGGGCAAACGCCTGCGTCAGTGGGTGGAATCTCAGGGGCTGACGATGGATCAGGTGGTGGCCTTCGGCGATAACTACAACGATCTGAGCATGCTGGAAGCCGCCGGCCTCGGCGTGGCGATGGGCAATGCCGACGAGGCAATCAAACAGCGCGCCGATCTGACCATCGCCGATCACCTGCAGCCCGGCATCGCCGAGGTTATCCGCAGCCACGTCCTGGCCTGACACCGTGCGCCCTCTCCGCCCGGAGAGGGCTTAACGCGCTTCGCGGCTGATTGAGACGCTTTTTACCTGCGCATACAACCACTGGCCCGGCTTAATCGCCAGTTCATCGCGCGCCCACGGGGTAATACGCGCCCACAGCACGCTGTCGCCGACCAACAGTTTCACCTCTGTCTGCCCGCCGACTTCCAGGCACTCTATCACCTTGGCCGGCAGAATATTGCGGATGCTGCTGTTATGCGGCGCCTGCAGCACCAGCGAAACGTCGGCGGCATTGATACGGATCCGCAGTTGCGTGCCGATCGGCGCATCCACCGCGCTGACCCACAGGCGTTGGTCCCCCAGCCGCAGCGCGCTCATCGCATAGCGCTCATGATGTTCAATCACGCTGACGTTCAGCACGCTGCTTTGATCTTCCCGCTGCAGCCACGGGCGCAGCGCATTGCTGGCCCACACCGCCTCCAGATCGCCGCAGGCCAGCACCTGACCGCGGTCCAGCACCATCACCTGGCCGGCCAGCCGCAGAATTTCATCCATACTGTGGCTGACGTACAGAATCGGGATATTGACGTCCTGCGCCAGCCGCTCCAGATACGGCAGCAGCTCGCGCTTACGCGGCAGATCGAGCGACGCCAGCGGCTCATCCATCAGCAGCAGCTCTGGCGCGGTCAGCAGCGCGCGGCCGATCGCCACCCGCTGTTTCTCGCCGCCGGAAAGCGTCAGCGGCAGGCGACCCAGCAGCGCGCCGATACCCAGCAGGTCGACGATATTATCGAACTGGGCGCGCATCGACGCCGCCATGCCGTACTGCAGATTACCGCGCACCCGGTAGTGCGGGAACAGGCGCGCATCCTGAAACACATAGCCGATATGGCGTTTTTCCGGCGGCAGACACAGGCCGCGTTCACAATCCACCAGCGTGCGTCCGTTCAGGACAATGCGCCCGCTGTCCGGCCGGGTCAGGCCGCCGATCGCGTTGATCAGTGAGGTTTTCCCCGCGCCGGACAGACCGAAAATTGCCGTGATGCCCTGCGCCGGCAGGCTCTCTTTGACCTGCAGTTGCAGATCGCCGAGGCGCTGGCTGAAATCCAATTCTAACATTCAGCCTCCCATCCGCTTGCGGCCCCAGCGGGCCAGCCACTCGGACGCCATCAGCGAACACAGCGACAGCACGATGGCAATCACGCACAGGCGCGCGGCGGCGCCCTCCGCCCCCGGCGTCTCAATCAGGGTGTACATCGCCAGCGGAATGGTGCGGGTTTCACCGGGAATATTGGAGACAAAGGTAATGGTGGCGCCAAACTCCCCCAGCGAGCGGGCGAAGGCCAACACCACGCCGACAATCACCCCCGGCAGCGACAGCGGCAGGGTTATGGTGAAAAACACCCGCCACGGGCTGGCGCCCAGCGTGCGCGCCGCCTGTTCCAGGCGCCGGTCCACCGCCTCCAGCGCCAGGCGGATCGCCCGCACCATCAGCGGAAACGCCACCACCGCCGACGCCAGCGCCGCGCCGCGCCAGCTGAAACTAAAGCTGAAGCCGAACCAGTCATACAGCCACTCACCGATGACCCCGCGCCGTCCCATGGCAATCAACAACAGGTAGCCGACCACCACCGGCGGCAGCACCAGCGGCAGATGGATAATGCTGTCCAGCAGCGATTTGCCGGGGAAATTACGGCGCACCAGAATCCAGGCGGTCAAGATGCCCAGCGGCAGGCTGCAAACCACCGCCAGGCTGGAGACCTTCAGGCTCAGCGCCAGCGCCTGCCACTCATACTCGCTCAGAATCATTGCCGTGGAGAGAATCCGTAACGTTTAAACACCGCCGCCGCCTGCGGGCTTTTCAGGTAGGTATAGAACGCGCTGACCGTCGGGCTATCGTGGCCTTTGACCATCGCCATCGGGTATTCCACCGGTTTGTGGCTGTCCGCCGGGAACACGCCGACCACCTTCACTTTATTACTGGCCAGCGCATCAGAGCCGTAAACAATACCCAGCGGCGCTTCCTGCCGCTCCACCAGCGCCATTGCGCTGCGCACATTGTTGGCGCGCGCCAGTTTCGGCGCCAGCTGCGGCCAGGCTTTCAGGCTCTGCAGCGCTTCTTTAGCGTAAATACCGGCCGGCACGTGATCTGGATCGCCCACCGCCAGACGCTCGCCATTGAGCAATTTCTGCCAGTCGGTGTGCGGCGTGATCGCCACCTTATCCAGTTTGCTGTCTTTGGCGGCAATCAGCACCAGATCGTTGTCCAGCAGCGTGTAGCGGCTGTCTTTGACCATCTGTTGCTTGTCGATGGCATAGTCCATCCACTGCTGGTCGGCGGAAATAAACAGATCGGCCGGCGCGCCCTGCTCAATCTGCCGTGCCAGCGTCGAAGAGGAAGCAAATGAGGAAACCACCTGCACGTCTTTGCCCTGCTGATACTGCGTAGCAATCTCCTGCAGCGCGTTAGTCAGCGATGCCGCGGCGAATACGGTCACCTTGTCCGCGGCAGACGCCTGTATCACCAGACCGGACGCCAATACCGCACCGCCCAGCCACCGAGTCCATTGCTGTTTCATTGTTAATTATCTCCCCCGTCGCAGGACGGATTGCATTCGTTATATAAAAAATAATATAACGATAGACTGCGGCTTGTCATGCGCTTTGTCGGCCCAGTTCCGCGGTGGTCGTCAAGAGATATCGGCAATAAGGAAAAAAACTTGAACTCCCCGCCACGCATCGCGCGGCAGGGAGTGGAGAAGGGAAAATCAGCTGCGTTTTTCTTTCGCCGGACCGGCTTTGGAGAAGATGTTGAACACTTCCGCCAGACCATAAATTAAACCGAGGATCACCGCCATGACTACGGGAACCATAACTACAGCAAATACTAAACTTTTCAATAATTCCAACATACTCGCCTCACTTATACTGCCTTGCTGAACGACGGCCTGAATCCGGTGGCTGACACGTTTGCGGCTGTCGCTTTACGGTATCGGAAATTCACGTTAAAAACAGGGTTATTGTAGCGGCTGTGGCCCCGAAGTCCTCAGCCAAACGTGCTGAAATATTCGGCTATGCTACCTCAACGCGGGAAAAAATAATGCGATATTTGGCGCATTGTCGTCAGATCGGTGACAATAGCGCATCATATATCGCGCCAGCGCCGCCTCTCCGCCCTATAACCGGAAGCCCGCACCGCGGCGGATAGCCACTTTTTTGCAGCCTACGGAACGTACCATGCAGGCCGAAATACTTCTGACATTAAAACTGCAGCAAAAACTGTTTGCCGACCCGCGCCGCATCGCCCTGCTCAAGCAGGTGGCCCATACCGGCTCCATCAGCCAGGGCGCCAAGCTGGCAGGCATCAGCTATAAAAGCGCCTGGGACGCCATCAATGAGATGAATCAACTGGCGGAACAGACCGTGGTGGAGCGCGCCACCGGCGGTAAAGGCGGCGGTGGCGCACAGCTGACCCACTATGGGCAACGGCTGATCCAGCTGTACGATCTGCTGGGGCAAATTCAGCAGAAAGCCTTCGACGTGCTGCAGCAGGATCGGCTGCCGCTGGACAGCCTGTTGGCGGCCATCTCACGCTTCTCCCTGCAAACCAGCGCCCGCAACCAGTTTTTCGCCACCGTGACGGCGCGCGAGCAGCAACAGGTGCAGCAACACATTCAGCTGTTGCTGGCCGACGGCCACACCCGGCTGACCGCCGCCGTCACCGAACAGAGCGCCGACCGCCTGCAACTGGCGCCGGGCAAAGAAGTGCTGGCGCTGATCAAGGCCCCCTGGGTGACGCTCAGCACCGATGACGCCGGCGACGACGCGGCGGATAACGTACTGCCCGGCCGGGTCGCCCATATTCAGCCCGGCGACGCGTACAGCGAAGTGCTGGTTACCCTCGCCGGCGGTGAAACGCTGTGTGCGACGCTGGACAATCAGCAGCTGCAGCAGTTGCAACTGCAGCCGGAGATGCCGGTTAACGCCCTGTTCAATGCCGATCGGGTGATTATCGCGACGCTGTGCTGAATGCAATGTGTCGTTGCATTTTTGTCAATTGACATCCGCCGGCGATGCGCTTATTTCTAAACCAAAGAGTTGCAAAAAAAGGAATAAGTGATGTCGTCATTGCGCATTTCGCAAGGTTCATTTCGTTTAAGCGATACCCGCACCCTGTCGCTGGAGACGCTGGAGATCCGCGCCGGCGACAGTTGGGCGTTCGTCGGCGCCAACGGCAGCGGCAAATCGGCGCTGGCCCGTGCGCTGGCTGATGAGCTGCCGCTGCTGCGCGGCGAACGCCACGGCGACTTTCAGCAGCCGGTGCGCCTCTCTTTCGAACAGCTGCAGAAAATGCTCAGCGATGAGTGGCAACGCAACAATACCGACCTGCTCAGCCCTGACGAAGAAGATACCGGCCGCACCGCCGCCGAGATTATTCAGGAAGAACATCCGTATCCGGCGCGCTGCGCACAGCTGGCGGCGCAGTTCGGCATAAGCGCGCTGCTTGAGCGCCGTTTTAAATATCTCTCCACCGGCGAAACCCGCAAAACGCTGCTGTGCCGCGCCCTGATGGGGCAACCGGACCTGCTGATTCTGGATGAGCCGTTTGACGGGCTGGACGTCGCTTCGCGCGCCCAGCTGGCCGAACTGTTGGCGCAGCTGGCGCAACAGGGCTATACCCTGGTGCTGGTGTTAAACCGCTTTGACGAAATCCCCGACTTTGTTCAGCAGGTCGGCGTACTGGCCGACTGCACGCTGGCCAGCCAGGGCCCGCGCCAACAGGTGATGGCCGACGCGCTGGTGGCGCAGCTGGCGCACAGTGAAAACCTCGCCGGTCTGGCGCTGCCGGAAAGCGAGGATCCGCAACAGCAGCCCGCCCTGCCGGTGGATCATCCGCGGATCGTACTGCGCAACGGCGTGGTCAGCTATAACGATCGTGCCATCATCGATCGTCTCAGCTGGCAGGTGGATCCCGGCCAGCACTGGCAGATCGTCGGCCCGAACGGCGCCGGTAAATCTACGCTGCTCAGCCTGATCACCGGCGATCATCCACAGGGCTACAGCAACGATCTGACCCTGTTCGGCCGTCGCCGCGGCAGCGGTGAAACCATCTGGGAGATCAAACGTCATATCGGCTACGTCAGCAGCAGCCTGCACCTGGAGTACCGCGTCAGCAGCAGCGTGCGCAACGTGATCATTTCCGGTTTCTTTGACTCGATCGGCATCTATCAGGCGGTATCCGATCGTCAGCGCCAACTGAGCGAACAGTGGCTGCAGCTGCTGGGGCTGGGCGGCGCCCAGGGCGAAACACCGTTCCACAGCCTGTCCTGGGGGCAGCAACGCCTGGCGCTGATCGCTCGTGCGCTGGTGAAGCACCCGGCTCTGCTGATCCTGGATGAACCGTTGCAGGGGCTGGATCCGCTTAACCGCCAGCTGGTGCGCCGTTTTATTGATGTGCTGATCGGCGAAGGCACCACCCAGCTGCTGTTTGTCTCGCACCACGCGGAAGACGCCCCGCAGTGCATTACCCACCGCTTAAGCTTTATCCCCTCCGGCGACGCTTACCGTTATCAGCAAGAGCCGCTGCAGTAATTTTTTTCATCAGGCGGGGGCCGCCCCGCCTGGCTGCGCGGCAAACACCGTAGCCAGGCGCTCACTTTTCCTCACTGCACCGACCTTCAGCGCGATTCGCTTGTGTTACTATCCGCCTAATCTCCATTTGACCGGCCGGCGGCAGTATTCCGGCGGAGTCATGGCGGTCTTTGAAAGCGGGTGTCGCATATTTATGTTAAAGGGATAATCGTTATGTGGGGCGTACTGTCGACTGCACTATTTTTTCTGCCGTTTAACCGTCTGATCGCCTGGGTGATTTTGGCGGCATCGGCCGGTATGGGCATCTATCATCAGATTCTGACGCCGCAGGGAGCCGCGTACCTGGCCGTTATCGCTCTGGCCGCCGGGCTGCGTCATCACTACCGCGCCAACGCCGGGCTGTCCGTCGCGCTGGAAGTCCTGCTGGTCGCCAGCAGTCTGGCGCTGTTTCTGCACCTGGTGCCCGGCATCAACAATCAGCTGATGGTGGACGGCAGTAAGGCCGGGCCGCTCAGCGCGCCTTATACGCTGCGCTATAACTTTGATAAGGCGCTGCTGCCGTTCCTGCTGTTCGCCTGTTTGCCGACGCTGTTCAACAGCGGCAAAGCGGCGAAAAACGTCGGCAGCCTGGCCTGGCTGCTGCTGATTTTGTGCGTGCCGCTGTTGTTGCTGCTGGCGGTGGCGCTGGGCGGCCTGAAGCTGGAAAGCCACTTCCCAAGCTGGATATTGCCTTTCATGATGGCCAACCTGTTCTTTGTATCGATGGCGGAAGAAGCGCTGTTTCGCGGCTACCTGCAGCAGCGGCTGACCCAGTGGCTGGGCGCCTGGCCGGCGCTGGTGATCGCCGCCCTGCTGTTTGGCGCGGCACACTTCCCGTCCGGCATGCTGATGGCGATCTTCGCCACGCTGGCCGGGCTGTTGTATGGCCTGGCCTGGATGTGGAGCGGACGCCTGTGGGTGCCGATCGCACTGCACTTTGGCCTGAATATGACGCATCTGCTGTTCTTTACCTATCCGTTCTATCAGCATCCTTAATCCCCGCCGCCGGCAGCGCTCGTCTGTCGGCGGATACTATGGATGAAAACGCTACCACACACCTAATTTCTCCATACGAAAAGGCCAGGGCTGTTGCACCGGCTCCTTCTGTGGTAAAGATCCTTACCTTAATGTAAACGATTCCATTTTTCGCTCTGGATCACCTTTTCCTGCTCGCAAATATGCTATCTTTTAGCCATTATTTAGCTGACGCTATCCAATGAATGGCCGAATAATACGCAGTGTAATCGTTACCACTACGTATAAAAGATGCCGAAGGAATGACTATGACGGATTTTAATCCTATCGATCACCCTCATCGCCGCTTCAATCCGCTGACCGGCCAATGGGTGCTGGTTTCCCCCCATCGCGCCAAGCGTCCCTGGCAGGGGCAGCAGGAAGCGCCCGCGCAGGAAAGCCTGCCGCAGCACGATCCCGACTGTTTCCTGTGCCCTGGCAATTCGCGCGTTACCGGCGACCAAAACCCGGACTATCCTGGCACCTACGTGTTTACCAATGACTTCGCCGCGCTAATGAGCGATACGCCGCAGGCGCCGGAAAGCGACGATCCGCTGATGCGTTGCCAAAGCGCGCGCGGCACCAGCCGGGTGATCTGCTTTTCGCCGGACCACAGCAAAACGCTGCCGCAGCTTAGTCTGCCGGCGCTGGAGCTGGTGGTAGCAACCTGGCAGGAACAAACCGCCGAGCTGGGCCGCAACTACCCCTGGGTGCAGGTGTTTGAAAATAAAGGCGCGGCCATGGGCTGTTCCAATCCGCACCCCCACGGACAAGTATGGGCCAACAGCTTCCTGCCAAATGAAGTCGAGCGTGAAGACCGGCTGCAGCGCGACTATTATCAGCAACACAACAGCGCAATGCTGCTGGACTATGCCCGACGCGAACAGCAGGACGGCAGCCGCACGGTGGTGGAAACCGATCACTGGCTGGCGGTGGTGCCCTATTGGGCGGCATGGCCGTTTGAGACTTTGCTGCTGCCGAAAAGCGCACGGCAACGTCTGACCGACCTTGATGCGGCGCAAAGCGCCGATCTGGCCGTGGCGCTGAAAAAGCTGACCAGCCGCTATGACAATCTGTTCCAGTGCTCTTTCCCTTATTCGATGGGCTGGCACGGCGCACCGTTTAACGGCGCCGATAACCGCCACTGGCAGCTGCACGCCCACTTCTATCCGCCGCTGCTGCGCTCCGCCTCGGTGCGTAAATTTATGGTGGGCTATGAAATGCTGGCGGAAACCCAGCGCGATCTGACCGCCGAACAGGCCGCCGAACGTCTGCGGGCGGTCAGCGATATCCATTACCGTGAAGCCGGAGCCCAATAATGCGTTTGCAAGAATTGACCCAGAGCGTTTTTACCCAGCATTTCGGTTACGCACCGACCCTCACCGTACAGGCACCGGGGCGCGTCAATCTGATCGGCGAACACACCGACTATAACGACGGCTTTGTACTGCCCTGCGCCATCGACTATCAGACCGTGATCAGCATCGCCAAGCGCGACGATCGTCAGATCCGCGTACTGGCGGCCGATTATGATCATCAGGTAGATCAATTCGCCCTCGACCAGTCGATCGTGCCGCATGAGCAGCTGCAGTGGGCCAACTACGTGCGCGGCGTGGTGAAGCATCTGCAGCAGCGCAACGGCAAGTTTGGCGGCGCCGACCTGGTGATCAGCGGCAACGTGCCGCAGGGCGCCGGTCTCAGCTCTTCCGCCTCGCTGGAGGTGGCCGTCGGCCAGGCCTTACAGACGCTGTATCAGCTGCCGCTCGACGGCGTGGCGCTGGCCCTGAACGGCCAGGAGGCCGAAAACCAGTTCGTCGGCTGCAACTGCGGCATTATGGATCAGCTGATTTCCGCGCTCGGCCAGCCGGATCACGCGCTGCTGATCGACTGCCGTTCACTGGCGACCCGCGCGGTGCCGCTGCCGGACGACGTGGCGGTGGTGATCATCAACTCTAATGTCAAACGCGGGCTGGTCGACAGTGAATACAATACCCGTCGCCAGCAGTGTGAACAGGCCGCCGGATTCTTTGGCGTCAAGGCGCTGCGCGACGTCAGCCAGCAACAGTTCAACGCCCGCGAGCATGAGATGGACCCGCTGGTCGCCAAACGTGCGCGCCATATTATCAGCGAGAACGCCCGCACGCTGGCCGCCGCCGAGGCGCTGGCCAGCGGCGATTTAGCCCGGATGGGGCAATTGATGGCCGAGTCGCACGCCTCCATGCGCGATGACTTTGAAATCACCGTGCCGCCGATCGACGCGCTGGTGGAGATTGTCAAAGCGGCGATCGGCGAACACGGCGGCGTGCGTATGACCGGCGGCGGCTTCGGCGGCTGCATCGTCGCGCTGATGCCGCAGCGGCTGGTTGAACCGGTGCGTGCGGCGGTACAACGGGAGTACCCGTTGCGGGCCAACGGCCTGCAGGAAACCTTCTATGTCTGCACCGCATCCGCAGGAGCCGGCTCATGCTGAACATCGCTGAAGAACAACGTGCGCCGGATGGCCGGCCGTTTACCTTAACCACCCTGCGCAACGCCGGCGGGATGACGGTAACGCTGATGGATTGGGGCGCGACCTGGCTCTCAGCGCGGCTGCCGCTCAGCGGCGGCGAAACGCGTGAGGTGCTGCTCGGCTGCGCCACACCTGCCGACTATCTGCGGCAAAGCGCCTATCTCGGCGCTACGGTAGGCCGCTACGCCAACCGCATCGCCAACGCCAGCCTGCCGCAGGACGGCGGCGCGCTGGCGCTGCTGGCCAATCAGGGGCCGCACCAGCTGCACGGCGGGCCGGAGGGCTTCCACGCCCGCCGTTGGCACATTGCCCAGCAGGATCGGCAGCAGGTAACGTATCAGCTGCATTCGCCCGACGGCGATCAGGGCTTCCCCGGCAATCTGCAGGTCAGCGCCCGCTTCCGCCTGACGGACGACCACCAGTTGGAGATCGACTACCAGGCGCAGACCGATCGTCCCTGCCCGGTTAACCTGACCAACCATGCCTATTTCAATCTGGACGGCGCCGGACAAGACGCGCGTCAGCAGACGCTGCAGCTCAACGCGGATCATTACCTGCCGGTCGATGAGCAGGGGATCCCCAGCGCTGCGCTGACGGCGGTCGACGGCAGCGGCATGGATTTCCGCCAGCCTAAAACGCTGGCGCAGGATCTGCTGCGCGATGCCGCCCAGCAGCGGGTGAAGGGTTACGATCACGCCTATCTGCTGCAGCGCGACTGTCTGGCGCTGGATAAACCGGCGGCGCGGCTGTGCTCGGCGGACGGCCGGCTGGAAATGCACGTTTTCACCACTGCACCGGCGCTGCAGCTGTACAGCGGTAACTATCTTGCCGGCACGCCGGCGCGCGACGGCGGCAGCTACGGCGATTACGCCGGCGTGGCGCTGGAAAGCGAATTTCTGCCGGACAGCCCGCACCACCCGGAATGGCCGCAGCCCAGTTGCTGGCTACAACCGGGGCAAAACTATCACAGCATCACCCGCTATCTGTTTTCCCCGCGTTAACCGACATCCCCGCGCCGCAGCGCGGGGCGTGTTGTTATAAATGCTTACCCTTTTCCTGCCGCTCCGTTCCTTCCTTTATACCCGTACGCGCACTAAAATCAGCCTACCGTGATAAGCACAACATCCTGTGCTGCGTCACAATTTTCGGCCATTCCGGCCGGTTAATAGCTGAAGGAACACCTATGCGACTGATTACTGCACTTCCGTTACTGGCAGGTTTGCTGCTGAGCACCAACCTGATGGCTGCAGAAGCCCCGGCAAAAAAAGCTCCGTCTCCGGCGCAGGCCGCCCAACAAAAACGTATGACCGACTGTAATCAACAGGCTTCTTCCAAATCGCTGAAGGGCGCCGATCGTACCACCTTCATGAGCACCTGCCTGAAAGCCGAAGGCCATCAGGCCGCCGGTAAAGCGCTGACGCCGCAACAGCAGAAAATGAAAGGCTGTAATGCCGACGCCGCCAAGCAAAGCCTGAAGGGCGACGCGCGTAAAACCTTTATGAGCAGCTGTCTGAAAAAAGCCGCCTGATTGCCGGCTTTTCCCACGGCGCGCCGCATTTTCCCCCGCGCGCGCCGCACTCTCCCCACGCTTGAACGATTCAGCTTTTTCATCCTTTCAGATCTTACTTAACGGCAATAAATTGGCTATGGTTAAGCACTATCGATTGCCGAGCCACCGGCCGCGGCAATATAATGATTTTCGTTATCATTGAAATGTCAGATTATTAAGGAGTTAAGCTATGGCTGTAACTAAGCTGGTTCTGGTGCGTCACGGCGAAAGCCAGTGGAACAACGAAAACCGCTTCACCGGTTGGTACGATGTTGACCTGTCCGATAAAGGCCGCACCGAAGCGAAAGCAGCAGGCAAACTGTTGAAAGATGAAGGTTTCAATTTCGACTTCGCTTACACCTCCGTACTGAAGCGCGCGATCCACACCCTGTGGAACATCCTGGATGAGCTGGATCAGGCCTGGCTGCCGACCGAGAAATCCTGGAAACTGAACGAACGTCACTACGGTGCGCTGCAGGGCCTGAACAAAGCGGAAACCGCAGAGAAATACGGCGACGAGCAGGTAAAACAGTGGCGTCGCGGCTTCGCCGTTACCCCGCCGGAGCTGACCAAAGATGACGAGCGCTACCCTGGCCACGACCCGCGTTATGCATCCCTGAGCGAGCAAGAGCTGCCACTGACCGAAAGCCTGGCGCTGACCATCGACCGCGTTATCCCTTACTGGAACGAAGAGATCCTGCCGCGCGTCAAGAGCGGTGAGCGTGTGATCATCGCCGCCCACGGCAACTCCCTGCGCGCGCTGGTGAAATACCTGGATAACATGAGCGAAGATGAGATCCTCGAACTGAACATCCCAACCGGCGTGCCGTTGGTGTATGAGTTCGACGAGAACATGAAGCCAATCAAACACTACTACCTGGGCAACGCGGACGAAATCGCTGCTAAAGCCGCTGCGGTAGCCAACCAGGGCAAAGCGAAGTAATTGCCGCCCTGACGTAAAAAAGCCCCCGGTTTGCGCCGGGGGCTTTTTTTATCCGTCAGCCTGCGGGCTTAGCGGGCGCGGCGCGCCTTCACCGCCGCCGCCAGATCGCGCAGCACGGTTTCGGTATCTTCCCAGCCGATGCAGCCATCGGTGACGCTCTTGCCGTACACCAGCGGTTCACCGCTTTCCAGGCTCTGGTTACCTTCCACCAGATGACTCTCGATCATCACGCCGATAATCGCCTTTTCACCGCCGCTAATCTGTTGGCAGACGTCGGCGCTGACGTCCAGCTGCTTCTTGAACTGCTTGCTGCTGTTGGCATGGCTGAAGTCGATCATCACATTGGCCGGCAGACCGGCCTTGCTCAGCCCCTCTTTCACCGCTTTAACGTGTTCCGCGCTGTAGTTCGGCTCTTTGCCGCCGCGCAGAATAATATGGCAGTCGCCGTTGCCGCCGGTGTTGACGATCGCCGAATGACCCCACTTGGTGACCGACAGGAAGCAGTGCGCGGCGCCGGCGGCGTTAATGGCGTCGATCGCCACCTTAATGGTGCCGTCGGTGCCGTTTTTGAAGCCCACCGGGCAGGAGAGACCGGAAGCCAGTTCACGGTGCACCTGCGATTCGGTGGTGCGCGCGCCGATCGCGCCCCAGCTCATCAGATCCGCCAGATACTGCGGCGTAATCATGTCCAGATACTCGCCCGCCGCCGGCAGGCCGCTGTCGTTAATATCCAGCAGCAGCTTACGTGCCAGACGCAGGCCTTCGTTGATCTGGAAGCTGTTGTCCATCAGCGGATCGTTGATCAGCCCTTTCCAGCCCACGGTGGTGCGCGGTTTCTCAAAATAAACCCGCATCACCACTTCCAGTTCGCCGTTCAGCTCCTGGCGCAGCTGCAGCAGACGCTGCGCGTACTCTTTGGCGGCGCGCGTGTCGTGAATAGAGCAAGGGCCGATCACCACCAGCAGGCGGTCGTCGCTGCCTTTAAGAATGTTGTGAATCGCATTGCGCGCCAGCGACACCGTCTCTGCCGCCTGTTCCGTGGCCGGAAACTTCTCCAGCAACGCGACAGGGGGTAAAAGTTCCTTAATATCTTTGATGCGTAAATCGTCGTTTTGGTAATTCATAACTTTTCCATTCGGTATCAAGAAGGGGTATATCGCAATGCGCGGATCCAACCAATCTAGCCTGTGCGGCAGGCGCTGTAAATCACTTTGCCCTGCTGACTTTTAACCACCGATTTGGCAGCAGATTGTGCTGTCAGATAACGGCGGCGCAGGACCTCCTTTTTCGCTATGCTACTCTCAGGCCCCTGCTGGACAATAGACGAACATGACGATGCTTTCCCTGTTACTGGTTGACGATCACCCGTTGGTTCATGTCGCACTGGAAGCGGCGCTGATAAAATCCGGCCATTCCTACGTCCTGACGGCGCAGCCGGACGATAGCCAGGCGCTCGCCTGGCTCAGCCGGCAGCGCTGCGACGTGCTGATTCTGGATATCGGCCTGCCGCAGGTTGACGGCCTGCAGCTGTTGAAGAAGATCCGCCGCCACTACCCGCAACAGCGTATCATCATCTATACCGCGCAGGAGGAAGCGCTGTATGCGCGTCTGGCCTACCAGTCCGGCGCCAGCGGTTTTGTCCATAAGGGCGCATCGCTGGAACAGCTGGTGCGCTGTATTGAACAGGTGATGCAGGGGGAACGCGTTTTCCCGCCGTCGCTCGGCGACGAGCAGGAAGAGAACGGTCCCGGCCCGTCGTTAACCGCCAAAGAATTGCAGGTGCTCGCCCTGCTGAGCAAGGGACTATCAAACCTGCAGATTGCCGAGATGCTGAATATCAGCAATAAAACCGTCAGCACCCACAAGAAAAATATTCTGCGCAAAACCGGTGCGGCAAATCTGCTGGAGCTGGCGGCAGTGTTTAAAGAGCTGGCTCCGTGAA
This sequence comes from Serratia sp. JUb9, assembly GCF_014298095.1. Classification (NCBI taxonomy): domain Bacteria; kingdom Pseudomonadati; phylum Pseudomonadota; class Gammaproteobacteria; order Enterobacterales; family Yersiniaceae; genus Serratia; species Serratia sp. JUb9. The sequence goes on from NZ_CP060416.1 coordinate 3,682,247, forward strand.
ACGCCTGATTCTGCTGTTCAGCCTGTTGGCGCTGTGCGCCTCGGCGCTGGCCGCGCAGCCGCCCCGCTATCATCTGGTCAGCAATCTGTCGCTGCCGAATGACATGCTGCTGGCGCGGGAGAAAAACCTCTGGCGCGGTAAGATGCTGCGCGTAGGCATTATCAGCGAAAACACCAGCCCTTATAACATCATCGTGGATGATGATCTGTATGGGCTGAACGCCGACTACCTCGACTACATTCAGCAGGTGACCGGCATCCGCTTCGAGGTTCTCGGCTTCGCCAACCTCGCCCGGCTACAGCAGGCGCTGCAGCGCGGGGAGATCGACCTGCTGTACGGCATACCCCGGCAGGCCGTATCCGGCCCGCTGCAGCTGTCGCACCCCTATTACGCCAGCAACCTGCGGGTACTGCGCGATCGCAACAATAACCGGCCGGTGATGCTCAACTCGGCAACCGCGCGCGTCGCCATCGGTGCCCTGACCGATATGCAGGCCGGCACGGCGCTGCAGGGCGTCACCTCTCAGGTACAGCGCTATGACAATAATTTTCAGGCGGTCTACGCCCTGCTTAACGGCAGCGATGATTACTTTATTGCCGATGACGCCAGCGCCAGTTTTATTATCGATCAGCTGCAATTAGGGCAGCTTTACCAGGTGGAAAGCGCCATCAACCTGGGCAGCCTGTCATTTGTCTTCGCCGCGAACGACGCCAGGCTCATTGATTCATTGAATAACGCCATCGCCGATACGCCGATGGAGTTGATGAACAGCCTGCAGAGCCGCTGGAGTAAAAAAATCCCCAGCTATCTGGATACCGGCAACGCCGATCTGACGCCGATGGAGAAAAACTGGGTCGCCGCGCACCGCAGCGTGCCCTATGCCGCCGTTGAGAATAATTTCCCCTTTGTCTATCGCGACGCCGATAACCAGCCGCGCGGCTATCTGGTCGATATTCTTAATACCATCGGTCAAAACAGCGGCCTGCAGTTTACCCCGGTCTGGGCACGCAACGCCGAGCAGGCCGACGCGTTGGTCAGCAGCGGCCAGGCGCTGATGCGCGCCGCGCTGCCGCTCACCGCCGACGCCAAAGCCCATTACAGCGCCAGTATGCCGGTCCATCGCGCGTTATGGGGCGTCTACGTCGGTCGCTACGCCGAAAATATCGCCGGCTGGGCCGCGCTGCAGGGCAAACGCATCGGCTTTGTGCAGGGCGACCTCGGGCGCAGTCTGATCCCTGCCGGCAATCAGGCAATCGCGTTCAGCGACGCCAAAAGCCTGTATGACGCGCTGGCGAACGGCCGGGTGGACGCGCTGGTGGACAATGTCATTTCCGCCAACTTCCTGGCTCTGTCGCGCTATTCCGGCGCCATCCGGCTGGCCTTTCCCGCCAATAATATCGCCTATCCTATCGCCTTCGGCGTACGTCCCGATCGGCCCCTGCTGCTCGGCATTCTGGATAAGAACCTGATGCAGATCCCGGCAGAGACGCTGCGGTCGCTGCGTGAGACTTGGATTGTCGACCGCAGCAGCCTGATCGACGCGGTGAACGATAACCGCATGCCGCCGCAGACCACCTGGCTGCTGACGCTGCTGGCGATCATTATTCTGCTGCTGTTGCTGTGGATCGTGCGCCGCTACCGGCAGCAGCGCCGTGAGCAGCGCGAGCACCGCCGGCTAGAACAGGCGCGCCGTCAGGCCGAAGCGGAAAACCGCAGGAAGAGTAAATTTCTGGCGACGGTCAGCCATGAACTGCGCACGCCGATGCACGCCATCCTCGGCCTGCTGGAACTGGAGCTGAAAAAAACGCCGGCACCGGCAGGGCTGCCGGTGATTTACAGCTCCGCCGCCTCGCTGCTGAATCTGCTGAACGATCTGCAGGACTACGCCAAGCTGGAAAGCGGCTCGCTCACCCTGGCGCCCAAGCCGCTGGCGCTGCGCCCGTGGGGAGAACATCTGCAGGCGCTGTACCGGCCGCTGCTCGGCAACAAGGCGCTGACCTTCCGCGTCCGTCTTGATGAGAGCTTGCCCGACGCCGTCACTATCGATGGTGAGCGTTTACTTCAGATCGCCAACAACCTGATAAATAACGCCATTAAGTTCACCACGCGCGGCTACGTTGAGGTTGGTCTGGCCTGGCAAGACGGCACGCTGCACCTGAGCGTCGCCGACAGCGGCTGCGGCATCGCCGCCGATGAGCTGGACAAGCTGTTCCAACCCTTTTACCGGGCACGCGGCGCACAGCGTATTTCTGTGCAGGGCACCGGGCTGGGACTGTCGATCTGTAAAGAGATTGTCGAGCAGATGGGCGGCGCGATTGTCCTGCGCTCGCAGCCAGGCGTGGGTACACAGGTTGATGTGACGCTGCCGGCCGCCACGGCGCAGGCCATCACACCGCCGCCGCAGGACGCCGCGCCGGCGCGACGTTTTTCACCGGCGCTGCGGGTCGCGCTGATTGACGACCATCCGACCAATCTGTTGCTGATGGAACGTCAGCTGCGCCATTTCGCTCTGCAGCCGGCGCTGTTTGAACACGGTTACCCGCTGTTGCAGGCCCACCGCCAACGGCCCTTCGAACTGTTGTTTATCGACTACAATATGCCACGCCCGGACGGCCTGACGCTGGCGCGCCTGATCCGCCGCGATGAACGGCGTCGTGGGTTGCCTGCCTGCCACATCGTGCTGTGTTCCGCCGACGTGCAGGAGTTTACCCGCATTCCCGCCGGGCAGGTGCATATTGACCATTTTCTCACCAAGCCGATTTCCCTGGCGGCGATTGAACAGGTTTTAGCCGAAAACAGCCGGTTTACCCAGCCCCAGTTAGCCCTTACTGACCTAAAAAACCAGCTAACGGTGCTCGGCGGCGATAATGTAGCCATGCAACAGCGGCTGGCATCCACGCTGCGCACTACCCTGCTGGCCGATCGCCAACGACTGCAGGCGGCGGCGCAACGGCAGGATTGGCTGGCGCTGGGCCAGGCGGCGCACCGTATTAAGGGCAGCCTGCTGATGCTGCAGCTCGGCATACCGGCGCAGCGCTGCCAGCAGGCGATCGACGCCGCCAGGCGCGGAGAATTCGCCGCAGAGGCCTATACTGAGATCGACGCCGCCGTGGCGCAGCTGTTAACGCAGCTGGACGCCGCCGCGCCGACGATGAATGATTGAGTATCACGTTAAATAAGGACATAAGATGTCAGAAACCCCACACGTTCATCTGCCGAAAAACAGCAATAGTAAACGCCTGCTAACCGCTTTTTTAGTCACCGCCGGGTTTATGGTGGCCGAGGCCATCGGCGGCCTGCTTTCCGGCTCGCTGGCGCTGCTGGCCGATGCGGGACACATGCTGACCGACGCCGCCGCACTGCTGGTGGCGCTGATGGCGGTGCACTTTTCACAGCGTAAACCCAACGCCCGCCACACCTTCGGCTACCTGCGGCTGACCACGCTGGCGGCGTTTCTTAACGCGGCGGCGCTGCTGGCGATCGTTATCTTTATTCTGTGGGAGGCCATCCGGCGTTTCTTCGAACCGCAGCCGGTTATGGGCACGCCGATGCTGATTATCGCCGTCGCCGGCCTGCTGGCGAATCTGTTCGCTTTCTGGCTGCTGCACCGTGGCAATGAAGAGAAAAATATTAACGTGCGCGCTGCGGCGCTGCATGTACTGGGGGATCTGCTCGGCTCGGTCGGCGCCATCGCCGCGGCCATTGTGATCCTCACCACCGGCTGGACGCCGATTGACCCCATTTTATCGGTGCTGGTGTCCTGTCTGGTGGTGCGCAGCGCCTGGCGCCTGCTGAAGGAGAGCTTCCACGAGCTGCTTGAAGGTACGCCGCAGGAGGTCGATATCGTCAAACTGCAGAAGGATTTGTGCCTGAATATCGCCGAGGTGCGTAATATTCATCATGTTCACGTCTGGCAAATCGGCGAACAAAAACTAATGACGCTGCATGCTCAGGTGATTCCGCCGCACGACCACGATGGCCTGCTGCGCCGCATTGAAGCTTATCTGCTTAAGCATTATCAGATTGGTCATGTGACCATCCAAATGGAATACCAACACTGCGATACGCCGGACTGCGGCATCAACCGGGCGCCGGAAGCGAGTGAGCACACACATTCACACTCGCACCTGGGCCATCACCACTGACGAGGGCGCTCCCGCACCGGCCGGCGCGGGAGCGATAAGATCAAGAGTGGGAGGAGAGCGGCCGTGACCCTCGGTCGGCCGCGCTACGGATCCACAGCCAGGAACCGTTCAGTGCGATCAGAGTCAGGATGACATACTCCAGCGCCATGGCGTACACGCCCTGGTAGGCAAAAATCGCCACGCTGATCACGTCAATCACCACCCAGAGCAGCCAGTTTTCCACGTATTTGCGCGTCATCAGAATCATCGCCACGATCGACAACACCATCATCGTCGAATCCCAGAACGGGAAAGCGTCCGGCTGCAGCGTCGGCGGCTCAACCGGCAACCCCAGCGCCTGCATCACCGTCACCGCCGCCTGCGTCAGCCAGGCGAAAACGCGGTCAATGTAAAAGGTCATCAGCAGGATGCCCGCCACACACGCCGCTCCCCAGCCCAGCGCCTTCGGCAGCGGCATCCAGCGAATTTGCAGCTCGGCCTGATGCTCCGCCGTCTGCCGGCTCCAGGCATACCAGCCATAGATATTGGCGCCAAAGAAAAACAGCTGCAGCAGCAGGCTGGCGTACAGCTGAATCTGGAAGAAGATCACCGCAAACAGCGTCACGTTGATCAGACCAAACAGATAGTTGATGATTTTTTCCTGGCTGGCGTACCAGATGCACAACAGACCGAACAGCGTGCCTATCGCCTCAATCCAGGACAGGTCATAGCCACCCGCTCCCAGCGGGATATGCACCATGATGTTGCTGGTACTAAAAAAATTCATCGGGCCTTCCTTTTCATCGGGTTAACTTAGGCGTTTCCTTTTACCTGCATCTTCAGCGTTGCGGCAAAATCCAGCATGCGGTTCAGCGGCAGCAGCGCTTTTTGCCGCAGCGCGCCATCGACAAAAATTTCATGCTGCGCACCGCCCTGCTCCAACCCGTCGGCAATCGCCTTCAGGCCATTCATCGCCATCCACGGACAGTGCGCGCAGCTGCGGCAGGTCGCCCCTTCACCGGCGGTCGGCGCCTCAAACAGCTCTTTGTCCGGGCATGCCTGCTGCATCTTATAAAAGATGCCGCGGTCGGTGGCGACGATCAGCTGCCGCTGCGGTAAATTCTGCGCCGCCTGAATCAGCTGGCTGGTAGAGCCGACCGCGTCGGCCAAATCAACCACCGCCTGCGGCGATTCCGGATGCACCAGAATCGCCGCCTCGGGATAGAGCGCCTTCATGCGCATCAGCGCCTGGGTTTTAAACTCATCATGGACGATGCAGGCGCCCTGCCAGCACAGGACGTCGGCCCCGGTCTGTTTTTGAACATAGTTGCCCAAATGGCGATCCGGCGCCCAGATAATTTTCTCCCCGAGGCTGTCGAGATGTTCAATCAGCTCAACGGCAATGCTGGAGGTGACAACCCAGTCGGCACGCGCTTTTACCGCCGCTGATGTATTAGCGTAGACCACCACGGTGCGATCCGGATGACTATCGCAAAAGGCGTTGAACTCCGCCTCCGGGCAGCCGAGGTCGAGTGAACATTCAGCATGCAGCGTCGGCATCAGCACCCGCTTTTCCGGGCTGAGAATTTTCGCCGTTTCCCCCATAAAGCGCACCCCCGCCACCAGTAAAGTTGAGGCCGGGTGGTTGCTGCCGAAACGCGCCATCTCCAGCGAATCGGCAACGCAGCCGCCGGTTTCTTCCGCCAGCGCCTGAATTTCCGGGTCGGTGTAATAGTGGGCCACCATCACCGCATCGCGCTGCTTCAACAGCGTTTTGATTTTCTCACGGTAGAAGGCCTTTTCCGCCTGGTCGAGCGGTATCGGTTTGGCTGGGAACGGGTAGATTGCCGCATTGGCGTCAAACATTTCACTCATCACTGTCATCTCTGTGCTAGTCTGGAGAACCTGTCGCAACCGCCGCCTGCGGTTGCCCTGCCCCAATGTTTTATATACTAAACAAAATACCCAAACAAAAGACAAAAGTCGCTCTAATTTTCGTCTATAGACGATTTTTGTTTAACCGTTGAAACTTTGAGGGTCAATGAATATGAGTGGGGGAACGGAAAACGCCAGCCTGTCACCGGCGCTTGCCGCTTTTCTTGCTGCCGTTACTTTCTGCGGCGCGACATCACCAACTTGTCCTTCGGCCGCGCCTGCCAGTCCTCAACCTGATTATTGAAGTTGTCCGCCAGCAGGTAAGCCGGAGTTTTCGCCAGCCAGTCGGACAGAGAGATGTCCTGATAGATGCCGTTATCCAGCACTATCAGCACCTTCAGATCGTCGTCGCCGAGATTTTCAATGTAATGACCGAACCCTTGCGGCACATAGCCGACGTCGGAAGGCGCGTACTCCTCGGTTTGGACATGACCGTGCGAACTGAATACCGTCATACGCCCCTTGCCGGAAATATAATACTGCCATTCATTGGCGTTCGGGTGCCAATGCAGTTCGCGTACTGCACCGGGTTTGACGATCTCGATAATGCCGGTCATGGTGGTGGAAATAGGAAATTCTTTTGACGACACCAAATGCACGCTGCCGGCGTCATTTTCAAAGAACGGTTTCTGTTTCATTAATTGATAACGGTGCGTTAACGGCGAATTATTCAGGCCTCCGTCATTTTTAGCTAACGGCAACGCCGGCGGTACCGCTCCGCCGACAATATAAGCCTCGCCCTGTTTGGCCTTGGAGAATATTGATGCCGGCATATTAACGCTTTTTTCTAATATTTCTTTCGGCATATGCGCCACCCAGTCGGTAATACTGAATGTGCCGAATTCGGAGAAGTGACCATTATCGAAAGCCAGAATAAAATGTGCGCCCTCAGCCAGCGCCTGAATGGAATGGCCATAGCCCTTCGGAAAATACCACACATCACCGGGGCCAAAATCCGCCACCTCACATTTTCCTTCTGGATCGATAATGGTAATGCGCGCCCGCCCCTCCAGCATAAAGGCCCATTCAGCGGCGATAGCGTGCCAGTGCAGCTCGCGTACGCCGCCAGGCTCCAGCGTCATATCAACCCCGGCCACGCCTTCAGAGATCGGGAACTGTTCAACGGTGGCTTCCCGCGCCCAGCCGCTGGGCAGGCTGCGCTTTTTACTGTCGGTGAATTTGTATTTATACACGCCCCGCGCATCGGCGGGCGGCTGGTAGCTGCTGGGCGGCACAATATTGCGGTGATCATCGGCAACGGCGGACTTCACCATGCCGCCGATCATACCGGCGGCGGCCGCGCTAACGGCGGAGGCTTTCAAGATATCACGACGCGATAACATATCATCTTTCTCCAAAGCAATGGCGAACGCCTGCAGAATACCAGGCGCTGCAGCAATAAGATCGGAAGTAAAATAAGGCGTGTCACGCAATAGAATTTTCGGCGACCATTAAAGCGTAGTAATGAATGAAGCACTTCCCGCCTTTTGCTTTGTTTCTTTTTGTTAATAAGTGAGTGCGATTTTTATTATTTTATGCGTTTTTAAATAATCACCAAATGGAAATTACTTATCTGAAGCGGAAATATAAATAAACCATCAACGAGATTAAATTATATTTGTTAGCTAGGTTGTTTTTATTGCCATATGGGAAATTACGTGAATGAAGCGACAGGTAATAAGAAAGAGATGCACGACATAAATTTTAGAAATAGTGGGGTGTGTTGAATTGATGGCCTGCGGGCAACACTGCGCGTTGTCGTCTCGCTCGCTTATTACTCGTCTCATCCATGAGACTCACCCTACGGGCCAGCGCAAGCGCTGTTCAAAATCACTCCCGGCGATTTTGTCGAACCTGAACGCAGGTGACTCGTCTCTTCGAGACTCGCCCTTCGGGCCAGCGCAAGCGCTGTTCAAAAGCGTAAACGCTTTTGTCTCACCTACACGACTCGTGCACTATGCGATGACATTGCTGAGATATTTAAGATTGGGAATACTTTCTAGAAATGGTGGGTCGTGCAGGATTCGAACCTGCGACCAATTGATTAAAAGTCAACTGCTCTACCAACTGAGCTAACGACCCACTGACGTGGTGTACTGCTGAACGGCCTGAGATGTGATGCCGGTTTACTGCTTGCCCATTCTTTAAGAATGGTGGGTCGTGCAGGATTCGAACCTGCGACCAATTGATTAAAAGTCAACTGCTCTACCAACTGAGCTAACGACCCACTGACGTGGTGTACTGCTGAACGCTATAAAGCGTGATTCCCATTTTACTGCTCACCCATTCGTTAAGAATGGTGGGTCGTGCAGGATTACTCGGCTTGCGCCTCGCCCTTCGGGCCATCACTACGTGATGTTGTCTCGCTGCCGCGAGACTCGAACCTTACGGTTCTCATCCTGTCCGATTCCACTTTACTACCAATTCTTTAGAAATTGGTGGGTCGTGCAGGATTCGAACCTGCGACCAATTGATTAAAAGTCAACTGCTCTACCAACTGAGCTAACGACCCACTGCAGTGGTGGGTGATGACGGGCTCGAACCGCCGACCCCCTCCGTGTAAAGGAGATGCTCTACCAACTGAGCTAATCACCCACTAAAGTGGTTACTGCACTACTTCTGGAAATTGGTGGGTCGTGCAGGATTCGAACCTGCGACCAATTGATTAAAAGTCAACTGCTCTACCAACTGAGCTAACGACCCAATTTCCCTGCTGCTTTAACATCTTGCGAGATGTCTGGGCAACGGCGGCATATATTACTGTTTTATCTCAGCAGCGCAACCTAAATTTTTACGCATCAGGTTCAACTGCTGGTTCTTCATGCGATCAAGCCCAAAAATCGGTCGTATCGACCAACTTCTGGGCTTATTTTCTGCCAAATTAGCCAGCAATACGCTTTTGCGCCTGTTTGGCTGCGCTGCTGTTCGGGTACTGTTTAACCACCTGCTGGAACACGGCTTTGGCTTTATCAGCCTGCCCTTTTTCCTGCATGATGATACCGACCTTGTACATCGCGTCAGAGGCCTTTGGCGATTTCGGGTAATTTTTCACCACCACCGCAAAATAGTAGGCCGCATCGTCTTTCTTACCCTTGTTGTAAAACAACTGCCCCAGCCAGTAGTTGGCGTTCGGCTGGTAAGTCGACTTGGGATACTGCTTTACGAAGCTCTGAAAGGCTGGGATCGCCTGATCGTACTGCTTTTTCTCCAGCGCCAGCGAAACAGCGGCGTTGTAATCGCTGTTTTCATCGCCCTTACTGGCAGGCGCTGCAGAAGAAGCCGCAGCGCTACCCGCGCCTGCCGCAGCAGACGCTGCCGGCGCAGAGGCGCTCTGACCACCGCCCTGCTCCAGGCTGTCGATCTGATCATAGATTTGCTTTTGGCGCTCTACGACCTGATTGAGCTGATATTGACTCTCCTGGATTTGACCACGGAGCGAATCGATATCACGCTGGTTGTCGGAGGCTTGCTGCTGGAGTTGGTTCAAGAGCTGGCTCTGAGCATTGGCAATACGCTCAAGCGTGGTGACACGGTCTTCGACCGAGCCGGAGCCGACATTACTGATTGGCGCTTGGGCAGTAGCGGCCCAAGGGGCCGCTACGCCAACCAGCAACGACAGACCCAACAGATGACGTCTGAAGTTACTGTTCATGCGATTCTCTTAGTAAACCAGAACGGCACGACGGTTTTTAGCGTAAGCCGCTTGGTCGTGACCCAGTACGGCTGGTTTCTCTTTACCGTAAGAAACGATAGAGATCTGGTCAGCGGAAACGCCTTTACCTTGCAGGTACATTTTCACGGCGTTAGCACGACGCTCGCCCAGGGCGATGTTGTATTCCGGCGTACCGCGCTCATCCGCGTGACCTTCTACGGTCACTTTGTAAGATGGGTTGTTACGCAGGAAAGTCGCGTGCGCATCCAGCATCTGAGCGAACTCAGAAGAGATGTCATACTTGTCCAGACCGAAGTAAACGATGTTGTTTTTCTGCAGTTCTTGCATCTGCAGACGCGCTTGCTCTTCGGAAGACAGGTTGCTGCTGCCGCTTTCCATACCGGTAGTGCCGTTCGCGCCCATACCAGACTGATCGTTATCGGCGCTTTTGTTAGAACTACAAGCTGCTACAGCCAGAACTGGCAGTGCCAGCAGAAGCCCTTTCAGCACTTTGTTCAGTTGCATTTCTTTGATCCTTTTATAGTTTGCCATACATATTTACACATGCATCACAGATACGGCGACCAGGCAGGCGATTTTACCTGTCCATCAGTGGCCGGAAGACGCGCTTTGAAACGCCCATCGGTCGATACCAGCTGCAATACAGAGCCCATACCTTGCGTGGAGCTATAGATCACCATAGTGCCGTTTGGCGCGATACTTGGCGTTTCATCCAGGAACGTGTCCGTCAATACTTGAACGGCTCCCGATCCAAGATCTTGTTTGGCGATGTGCTGCACACCGTTATTGGTGGTCACCATCACCAGGAATTTACCGTCTGCACTGACTTCAGAATCCTGATTCTGAGCGCCTTCCCACGTCAGACGCTGCGCGGCACCGCCGCTGGCGCTCATTTTATAGATCTGCGGACGACCGCCCTGATCGGAGGTAAACGCCAGCGACTGACCGTCCGGGAACCAGGCCGGTTCAGTATTGTTGCTGCGGCCGTTGGTCAGTTGGGTCATCTGCCCGGAATTCAGATCCATCACGTACAGGTTCAGGCTGCCGCTTTTCGACAGGGCAAACGCCAGCTTGCTGCCATCCGGCGAGAAGGCCGGCGCGCCGTTGTGGCGTGGGTAAGAAGCAATCTGACGCACTGCGCCGTTAGACAGCGTCTGCACCACCAGTGCGGAACGACCGCTTTCAAAGGTGACATACGCCAGCTTGCTGCCGTCCGGCGACCAGCTTGGCGACATCAGCGGCTCCGGCGAACGGTGCACCACGAACTGGTTGTAGCCGTCATAGTCGGACACGCGCAGCTCATACGGGAATTTCCCACCGTTGGTCTGCACCACGTAGGCGATGCGCGTACGGAAGGCGCCCTTGATGCCGGTCAGCTTCTCAAACACTTCGTCGCTGGCGGTATGCGCGGAATAACGCAGCCACTGTTTGGTCACTTTATACTGGTTCTGCGCCAATACGGTGCCTGGCGCGCCGGAGGTATCCACCAGCTGATAAGAAATCAGATAGCTGCCGTCCGCCCCTGGCTGAACCTGGCCCACCACCACGGCGTCAATGCCCAGCGCAGTCCAGGCCGCCGGCGTCACTTCAGACGCGGTGGTCGGCTGCTGCGGCATACGCGCAGTGTCGATCGGATTGAATTTGCCGCTGTTGCGTAAATCCGCCGCAACAACCTTGCCAATATCTTCCGGCGGCGTGCCCGGACCTGCCCACTTAAACGGCACCACGCCAATAGGCCGCGCGGAGTCGACCCCTTGGGTGATTTCAATGCGAACTTCCGCGTGCAACACGGAGGCCCACAGAATCAAAAAACCTAGCGCTACTCGAAATGCCTGCTTCATCTCATCTCCCTTATCCAGGCGGAATGCCTGCGATAAATTAGCAGAATTTTAACAAACCAACGCAAACAAAACTACATGATCCCTGTTGGTTACCTTAGTACATCCTTGCAAGATTACGCACGTACTCCACCGTTATTGCGGCTTGAATTCAAGGGTCGAATTCTTAAAGTGCTGGTAAACGGCGTCGCTCGGCGGTTTAGGAATACGCGCCTGGCGCGCTGCCGCAACCGCCGCCTGGCACAGCGCCGGATCGCCGCCGGCCGACTCCACACTTCTCAGCAGACCATCGGGCGCCAGCTTGATACGCAGATCGCAGGTCTTGCCAACGTAGGAGCTGGCGTCATAGAACTTGCTCTGGATCGCCGCCTGAATCTGCCCCATATAACCGCTGATATCCGCGCCGCTGGCACCGGCGGTTTTGGCGTTGCCTTTACCGGCAGCCTTGCCTTCACCCTGCTGTTTGCCGCTGCTCTTCGGCGCATTCTTGCCGTCCGCCAGGCCACCGAACAGGTCTTCAACCTCAGACGACTGCTTGGCGGCTTCCGCTGCGGCTTTCTTCTTGGCTTCCGCCGCTTTCTTGGCGGCGGCAGCTTTCTCGGCCGCAGCTTTTTTCTGTGCTTCGGCGGCAGCTTTCTTCTCGGCTTCCGCTGCGGCTTTCGCTTCTGCCGCTCGCTTGGCCTCTTCCGCCTTTTTCTTCGCCGCAGCATCGGCAGCGGCCTGCTTCTTGGCTTCCGCTTCGGCTTTCTGCTTCGCGTCCGCCTGCGCCTTGGCTATCTTGTCCGCTTCGGCCTTCGCCTTGGCGGCGGCCTGCTCCGCCACTTTCTGCTGCTCTCTGGCCTTCGCCGCCGCGCTTTCCGCCGCCTTTTTCTGCTCGGCCTGTGCGGCTTTTTCTGCCGCCGCTTTTTCCTGCGCCGTCAGACGCTCCTGTTCCAGCGCCTTCAGGCGCTGCTGCTCTTCAGCCTGCTTCTGCTGCAGCTCTTCGGCCTGTTGCTCCGCCTTTTTCTGCCGCTGCTTCTCCGCACGCTGGGCGTCGTTGCTCTGCTGTTGCTGCCGGTTGTACTGTTCCACCACCGCACCCGGATCAACCATCACGGCGCCGACCACGGCGCCATCGCCGCCGCCGCCGGCGCTCATTTCGGCGTTTTCGTGCAGCGATCCCCAAATCAACAGGGCAATCAATACAATGTGCAGAACGACCGAAACAATAACGGCGCGGTTCAGCTTATCGTTTTGCTCAGTTGCCTTTACCAAAATAGATTCCCAAAAACGGGCGTATGGATAAGACACCTGCCCCGCAGGACAGGAGCCGGATTATCCATCGCCCTATGCTCAAATTGGCTGGGTCATCAACCCAACGGAAGCGACGCCCGCCTGATGCAGAATATTCAGCGCTTTGATAATCTCATCGTACGGCACGTCCTTCGCCCCACCGATCAAAAAGACGGTTTTCGGGTTGGCGGCCAGCCGCGATTTAGCCTCTGCCGCCACCTGTTCCGGCGGCAACAGTTCCATGCGGTCATGATCGGCCACGATGGTGTATTGCCCGACGCCCGAGACTTCCAGGATCACCGGCGGGTTATCATCGCTGGACACCGTTTTGGAATCGGTAGCGTCCGGCAGATCGACCTCCACGCTCTGCGTGATGATCGGCGCCGTCGCCATAAAGATCAGCAACAGCACCAGCAACACGTCCAGCAGCGGAACGATATTGATTTCCGACTTCAGCTCCCGACGGTTACGGCCACGTACTCTCGCCATACAACCCCCTACTTATTTGCTGTCGCTGGAGAAGGCCTGACGATGCAGAATGGCGGTGAACTCTTCCATAAAGTTGTCGTAATTCTGCTCAAGCTTGTTCACGCGCTGGTTAAGGCGGTTGTACGCCATCACGGCCGGGATGGCGGCAAACAGACCGATGGCGGTGGCGATCAGCGCTTCGGCGATCCCCGGCGCAACCATCTGCAAGGTTGCCTGCTTCACCGCGCCCAGCGCGATAAAGGCGTGCATAATCCCCCACACGGTGCCGAACAGGCCGATATACGGGCTGATGGAGCCGACGGTGCCGAGGAACGGGATATGGGTTTCCAGCGTTTCCAGTTCGCGGTTCATTGAAATGCGCATCGCACGCGACGCGCCGTCAATCACGGCTTCCGGCGCATGGTTGTTGGCACGGTGCAGACGGGCGAACTCTTTAAAACCGGAGTAGAAAATTTGCTCCGAACCGGCCAGGCTGTCACGGCGCGCCTGGCTTTCCTGGTACAGGCGGGACAGCTCAATGCCCGACCAGAATTTGTCTTCGAAGGCTTCGGCGTCGCGCGTCGCCGCATTCAGGATGCGGGTGCGCTGGATGATGATTGCCCAAGAGGCCACTGAAAAGCATATCAGAATCAACATGATAAGCTTAACCAGCAGGCTCGCCTTCAAGAATAGATCAAGGATGTTCATGTCAGTCACTGCTTAAACTCCGCGACAATAGACTTAGGAAGCGCTCGTGGCTTCATTTGGTGTGGATCAATGCATGCAATCAACACATCGGCCTGACTCAGCAGCGCGCCGTCTGAATTGACTATGCGTTGGGCAAAGGTAAGAGAGGCCCCGCGCAGCTGGGTGATTTCACTCTGCACTTCCAGCTGCTCATCGAGCCGCGCCGGCAACAGGTAATCCACCGTCATACGCCGGACCACAAAAGCGACATGTTCGCTGAGCAGCTGCTGTTGATGAAAGTCATGTTGACGCAGCATTTCGGTGCGCGCTCTTTCAAAAAAAGCGACATAGCGGGCATGATAAACCACGCCACTGGCATCGGTATCTTCGTAGTAAACGCGTACCGGCCATCGAAATAACGTATTACTCACTCTACTTCCCAGCAAGGCAATTTAACGCTGTTACTATACGCAAGTGAGATCGGGTTGGGAATGGGTTGCAAGGAGGGAACGAAAATAATTATGGGCCGCAGGGGCCCATAATCAAAGGAATGACAGCAGTTTATAAAGAAACGTAAAGTAATCCTGCCGCCAGGATGACAAGCGCCGGCAGCGGTGCGAAAAACGCCCGCCAGCGCATGCGCTGAGGCCGGAAACCGACGCCGTGAACCATGCCGGCGCAAACCGCCCAAATCAGCAGCAGCCCCTGCCAGATCTCCAGTGAACTGGTGCGCGCGGCGAAGCGCGTCGGATCCCAGAACACGCAGCCGGCCAGCGCCAGTGCAAAGACCAGGGAAAGGACCCGAACCGGGCCCTTGTCAGCGATGGCGTACAGTTTATCGGTTAACGAACTCATTACTCACCGTCTTGCTGTGCTTTCGTTTTTTCGCTCTGTTCAAGCGCCAGCGCCGTAATAATGCCAAAAGCGCAGGCAAGAAGCGTGCCGAGAATCCAGGCAAAATACCACATGATTTAGCTCCTTATCCTTAGTACAGCGAATGCTTGTTGTTTTCGATAAAGTTCTTATCGAGGCGACCAAACATTTTGTAGTACGACCAGCTGGTGTACGCCAGAACGATAGGCACGAAGATAATCGCCACTACGGTCATCACCTTCAGCGTCAGCAGGCTGGACGTTGCATCCCACATGGTCAGACTCATGCTCGGGTTAGTGCTGGAAGGCATCACAAACGGGAACATGGTCACGCCGGCGGTCAGAATCACACAGGCAATGGTCAGCGATGAGGCGACAAACGCCAGCGCGCCCTTTTCCATCCGCGAGAACAGGATGGTAAACAGCGGCAGAATCACGCCCAGCGCCGGCAGCGCCCACAGCAGCGGATGGTTGTTGAAGTTAATCAACCATGCACCAGCCTGATGCGCCACTTCTTTACGCAGCGGGTTGGACTCCGCAGCGGTATTCAGCGCCGAGGTAATCACGTAACCGTCGATGCCTTTCACCAGCCAGATACCCGCCAGCAGGAAGCATACCGCCATCACCAGCGCCGAGATCTGTGCCGCCGTGCGGGAGCGCAGATGGATTTCGCCGGTGGTGCGCATCTGCAGGTAAGTGGCGCCCTGAGCAATCAGCATTGTCAGACTGACCACGCCCGCCAACAGACCGAACGGGTTCAGCAGTTGGAAGAAGTTGCCGGTGTAGAACAGACGCAGATACTCATCGATGTGGAACGGCACGCCCTGCAGCAGGTTGCCGAATGCCACGCCGAACACCAGCGCAGGCACAAAGGAACCCACAAAAATGCCCCAGTCCCACATGTTGCGCCAGCGCGTACTTTCCAGCTTGGAGCGGTAGTCGAAACCGACCGGGCGGAAGAACAACGCCGCCAGCACCAGGATCATCGCCACGTAGAAACCGGAGAACGCTGCGGCATACACCATCGGCCAGGCGGCAAACAGCGCGCCGCCGGCAGTGATCAGCCACACCTGGTTACCATCCCAGTGCGGAGCGATAGAGTTAATCATCACGCGGCGTTCGGTATCGGTTTTCCCGATCAGCCGCACCAGGATGCCGACGCCCATATCGAAGCCATCGGTGACGGCGAAACCGATCAGCAGTACGCCAACCAGCACCCACCAGATAAATCGCAGTACTTCATACTCAAACATACGTGGACTCCTGTTTAGCGCGCCTGCTGCACGGAGGCAGTCGGTTGTTCAAAGTGGTAGCGGCCGGTTTTCAGGCTGCTTGGCCCCAGACGTGCAAACTTGAACATCAGGTACATTTCAGCCACCAGGAACAGGGTGTACAAGCCGCAGATCAGCCCCATGGAGAACAACAGATCGCCGACGGTCAGGGAAGAGTTCGCCACTGCAGTCGGCAGCACCTCACCGATGGCCCACGGCTGACGACCGTATTCCGCCACAAACCAGCCCGCTTCTACCGCAATCCATGGCAGAGGAATACCGTACAGCGCCGCACGCAGCAGCCATTTTTTCTGACCGATGCGACCGCGCACCACGCTCAGGAAAGACAGGCCGATAATAGCCAGCATCAGCACGCCGCAAGCCACCATGATGCGGAAAGCGAAGTACAGCGGCGCAACGCGTGGAATGGAGTCTTTGGTTGCCTGCGCGATCTGCGCTTCCGTCGCGTCGGAGACGTTCGGGGTATAGCGCTTCAGCAGCAGACCGTAGCCCAGATCCTGCTTGGTCTTGTCAAATTCGGCGCGGATGTTAGGGTCGGTATTGCCGGCGCGCAGCTCTTCCAGCAGCTGATAGGCTTTCATCCCATTGCGGATACGCACTTCATGCTGCGCCATCAGATCTTTCAGGCCGGTGACCTGGGTATCGACGGAGCGCGTTGCAATCAGGCCCAACGCATACGGGATCTGAATGGAGAAGGCGTTTTCCTGCTTGTCCTGATTGGGGATGCCGAACAGCGTAAAGGCCGCCGGCGCAGGCTGCGTTTCCCACTCTGCTTCGATAGCGGCCAGCTTGGTTTTCTGCACGTCGCCCATTTCATAACCGGATTCATCACCCAGCACAATAACGGACAATACCGCAGCCATGCCGAAACTGGCGGCAATGGCGAAGGAGCGTTTGGCGAACGCCACATCGCGGCCTTTCAGCAGATAGTAAGCGCTGATGCCCAGCACGAACATGGCGCCGGTGGTATAACCGGCGGCGACGGTGTGAACAAACTTCACCTGCGCGACCGGGTTCAGCACCAGCTCCGAGAAGCTGACCATCTCCATACGCATGGTTTCGAAGTTGAAGTCCGAAGCGATAGGGTTCTGCATCCAGCCGTTGGCGACCAGGATCCACAGCGCGGACAGGTTGGAGCCCAGGGCGACGAACCAGGTGACCGCCATGTGCTGCACCTTGCCCAGCCGATCCCAGCCGAAGAAGAACAGGCCAACCAGCGTCGATTCAAGGAAGAACGCCATCAGACCCTCGATGGCCAGAGGGGCCCCGAAGATATCGCCGACGTAGTGAGAGAAATATGACCAGTTGGTCCCGAACTGGAACTCCATGGTCAAACCGGTGGCCACACCCAGGGCAAAGTTTATTGCAAATAACTTGCCCCAGAATTTGGTCATATCTTTATAGATTTGTTTGCCAGACAGCACATATACCGTTTCCATAATTGCCAACAGAAACGCCATGCCAAGCGTTAATGGGACAAATAGGAAGTGGTACATCGCCGTTAAAGCAAACTGTAAGCGCGACAGTTCGACAATATCAAACATCTTGACTCCTTGCTCCTCGCAGGAAGACTCCGAATTGCGGTTATTGCTCTTACGCCCGATGACGCAGTAAACAATAACGCCCCGCAGTGAATGCCATAAAAAACAACAAGTTCGAACCCATGACTCTGCTTTCAACCGTATGTTGAAAACCGACGATGGGCAACAAATACAACAAGATCAACGGTTCATAGTGACAGTATGATGATACTCGCCTAAACCCACACAATAAATAGTATTTTACGTGACGCGGGTTGGACTTTTGGTTACAGGTCAAAAGCTAACCAAAAGGAGTACACACCTTTAATTTGATCTGGGACAATTTAAGCCTATCTGAACTTTATTTCCAGATTCATCACACGATTTCGCATATTTTTCTTGGGGGTATGTTACGCAATGGTTTAATTGTTTTTTATTGATATTTTTGTGTTAAACAAATGTAGCCCGTAAAGGGGCTTATTGTATTTTTTGGCTATTATATTGCGATTTATATTAACCTTTTATTTCCATTAAAAGTGTAGCAGTGAGTTTCGTTATCCATTGTGCTTTCGTTAATTAATCATAGACTAAATTGAGACATTGATCGCAGATTCTACGGTTTTAACCTGTCTAACAATAAAAAAGGCCGCCATAAAGGCGGCCAAACATGTCGAGATATTATAATTCGGTGGCAGATTAGCGCTTCAGAACCGCTTTTACTGCATCGCCGATGTCCGCCAGGCTACGCACGGTCTTCACACCGGCAGCTTCCAGCGCGGCAAATTTCTCATCCGCGGTGCCTTTACCACCGGCGATGATCGCACCGGCATGGCCCATGCGCTTGCCTTTCGGCGCGGTAACGCCGGCAATGTAGCCCACAACAGGCTTGGTCACATGATCCTTGATATACGCGGCCGCTTCTTCTTCCGCGCTGCCGCCGATCTCGCCGATCATCACAATCGCTTCAGTCTGCGGATCTTCCTGGAACATTTTCAGGATGTCGATAAAGTTGGAGCCCGGAATCGGGTCGCCGCCGATACCCACACAGGTAGACTGGCCCAGACCGGCATCGGTAGTCTGTTTTACCGCTTCATAGGTCAGGGTGCCGGAGCGGGAAACGATGCCCACTTTGCCTGGCAGGTGGATATGGCCCGGCATGATGCCGATTTTGCATTCGCCTGGGGTGATCACGCCCGGGCAGTTCGGCCCGATCATGCGCACGCCGGCTTCGTCCAGCTTCACTTTCACCGTCAGCATATCCAGCGTCGGGATACCTTCGGTGATGGTGATGATCAGCTTGATGCCTGCATCAATGGCTTCCAGGATAGAATCTTTACAGAACGGCGCCGGCACGTAGATAACGGACGCGGTCGCACCGGTGGCTTCTACCGCTTCACGCACGGTGTTGAAGACCGGCAGGCCCAGATGCTGAGTACCACCCTTGCCCGGGGTTACGCCGCCGACCATTTTGGTACCGTAAGCGATAGCCTGCTCGGAGTGGAAGGTCCCCTGGCTACCGGTGAAGCCCTGGCAGATTACTTTGGTGTTTTTATCGATTAAAATGGACATTATTTACCCTCCACTGCCGCAACAACTTGCTGAGCCGCATCAGTCAGGCTGGTCGCAGCAATGATATTCAGACCGCTGTCCGCCAGTTTCTTGGCGCCCAGTTCGGCATTGTTACCTTCCAGACGCACCACCACCGGGACATTAACGCCCACTTCGGCCACTGCGCCAATGATACCGTCGGCGATCAGGTCGCAACGCACGATACCACCGAAAATGTTCACCAGAACCGCTTTCACCTTGTCGTCGGACAGGATGATTTTAAACGCTTCGGTCACGCGCTCTTTGGTTGCGCCGCCGCCCACGTCTAGGAAGTTGGCCGGTTCGCCGCCGTGCAGTTTCACGATGTCCATGGTGCCCATCGCCAGGCCTGCGCCGTTAACCATGCAGCCGATGTTGCCATCCAGCGCCACGTAGTTCAGTTCCCACTGCGCCGCACGTGATTCACGCTCATCTTCCTGAGACAGGTCGCGCATTTCACGTAGTTCCGGCTGACGGAACAGTGCGTTGCCGTCCGCGCCCAGTTTGCCGTCCAGGCACACCAGGTCGCCCTGCTTGGTGATCACCAGCGGGTTGATCTCAACCATCGCCAGGTCACGCTCCAGGAACAGGGTCGCCAGACCCATGAAGATTTTGGCGAACTGGCTGACCTGTTTACCGGTCAGGCCCAGTTTGAACGCCAACTCACGGCCCTGGTAAGGCTGCGGGCCCGCCAGCGGATCGATAGTGGTTTTGTGGATCAGTTCCGGGGTCTCTTCCGCCACTTTCTCGATTTCCACGCCGCCTTCGGTAGACGCCATGAACACGATGCGACGGGTGCCGCGGTCAACTACCGCGCCCAGGTACAGTTCCTTGTCGATATCGGTAGCGGCTTCAACCAGGATCTGGTGAACCGGCTGGCCCAGCGCGTCAGTCTGGTAGGTCACCAGACGCTTGCCCAGCCAGGCTTCAGCGAAAGCGCGGATATCTTCTTTGCTGTTTACCACTTTAACGCCGCCGGCTTTGCCGCGGCCGCCAGCATGAACCTGACATTTAACTACCCACGGACCGGCGCCGATTTTGGATGCGGCTTCTTCTGCTTCACGCGGTGTAGTACAGGCATAACCGGTTGGTGCCGGCATACCATACCGAGCAAACAACTGTTTTGCCTGATATTCGTGTAAATTCATGATGTTCTATCCATTCAAGTCTGAAGTTTTAGCCGGGTCACGGACGCAAAGGCGAGCATGACGGAACGGCCACATAGCACAGAGTGTGGGCGCGGCAAGCCGCGCCCAGGCAAGGGTTTACTACACGTCCAGCAGCAGACGAGCCGGATCTTCCAGCATTTCTTTCACCGTCACCAGATAACCCACGGACTCTTTGCCGTCGATCAGGCGGTGGTCATAAGAAAGCGCCAGATACATCATTGGCTGAATCACAACCTGGCCATTGACCGCCATCGGACGATCCTTGATGGCGTGCATGCCCAGGATGGCGCTCTGCGGTGGGTTGATGATCGGCGTAGACATCAGAGAACCGAAGACGCCGCCGTTGGTGATGGTGAAGTTACCGCCGGTCAGTTCTTCCACTTTCAATTTGCCGTCACGGCCTTTGACCGCCAGCTCTTTGATTTTCTTCTCGATCTCAGCCATCGACATGGTGTCTACGTCGCGCAGAACCGGGGTCACCAGGCCGCGAGGCGTGGATACCGCGATGCTGACATCGAAGTAGTTGTGGTAAACCACATCATCGCCGTCGATAGACGCGTTCACTTCCGGGTAACGCTTCAGCGCTTCTACCACTGCCTTGATGTAGAAGGACATGAAGCCCAGACGCACGCCGTGACGTTTTTCGAACGCTTCGCCGTACTGCTTACGCAGATCCATAATCGGCTGCATGTTGATTTCGTTGAAGGTCGTCAACATGGCGGTGCTGTTTTTCGCTTCCAGCAGACGCTCGGCCACGCGCTTGCGCAGGCGGGTCATCGGCACACGTTTCTCAGAACGGGCGCTCAGCGCCGGCTGAGGCGCGGCTTCTGCGGCCGGGGCCGCTTTCTTGCCGCCGTTCGCCAGGTGAGCTTCCACGTCTTCACGCGTGATACGGCCACCGACGCCGCTGCCTTTGATAGCGCTGGCGTCCAGGTCGTGCTCGGCAATCAGACGGCGAATCGCCGGGCTGAGAGCATCATTGCTTTCTTCTGCCGCAGCGGCTGGAGCAGCCTGCGCTGCCGGAGCGGCTTCCGCCGCTTTAGCCGGTTCTGCTGCCGGTTTGTCGCCGCTGGCGCCCGGACGGATACGGCCCAGGATCTGGCGAGAAAGCACGGTGGCGCCTTCTTCTTCCACGATGGCGTCAAGCACGCCCGCTTCACTGGCCGGCACTTCCAGCACCACCTTATCGGTTTCGATTTCCACCAGAACTTCGTCACGCTCGACGCTGTCGCCCGGTTTTTTATGCCAGGTCGCTACCGTCGCATCAGCAACCGATTCAGGAAGGTCAGGAACCAGAATATCTACGCTACTCATTAGCTTTCCCTTAAATTTTTAATCAATATTCAGCGCATCATTAACCAGAGCCTGCTGCTGCTTCTGGTGTACGGACATATAACCCACTGCCGGAGAAGCAGAGGCCGGACGTCCGGCGTAACGTAAAGAGGCTCCGAACGGAATCACTTCACGGAAATTGTGTTGGCTGCAGTACCAGGCGCCCTGGTTCAGCGGCTCTTCCTGACACCAGACGAAGTCATGGACGTGCGAATACTGCTCCAGTACCGCCTGCACCGCCTGGTGCGGGAACGGATACAGCTGTTCGATACGGACAATGGCGACGTCTTTCTGGCCATTTTTGCGACGCTGTTCCAGCAGGTCGTAGTACACCTTGCCGGAGCACAGCACGACGCGTTTCACCGCCTTCGGATCCAGCTCGTCGATTTCACCAATCGCCGGCAGGAAGGTGCCGTTCGCCAGTTCATCCAGCGAAGAGATCGCCAACGGGTGACGCAGCAGAGACTTCGGCGACATCACCACCAGCGGACGGCGCATACCGCGCAGCGCCTGACGACGCAGCATATGGTAAACCTGAGCCGGCGTGGACGGGATGCAGACCTGCATATTCTGTTCTGCGCACAGCTGCAGATAACGCTCCAGACGCGCGGAGGAGTGCTCCGGCCCCTGGCCTTCATAGCCGTGCGGCAGCAGCATCACCAGGCCGCACATACGGCCCCATTTCTGCTCGCCGGAGCTGATGAACTGGTCAATCACCACCTGAGCGCCGTTGGCGAAGTCGCCGAACTGCGCTTCCCAGATGGTCAGAGTGCGTGGTTCTGCCGTGGCGTAGCCGTATTCGAACGCCAGCACCGCCTCTTCAGACAGTACGGAGTCCCAGACTTTGAACTCGCCCTGGCCGGCGTGCACGTTAGACAGCGGCACATAAGAAGAGCCGTCTTTCTGGTTGTGTACCACCGCGTGACGGTGGAAGAAGGTGCCGCGGCCGGCATCTTCGCCCGACAGACGAATTGGGATGCCTTCATCGACCATCGTCGCGTAGGCCAGCGTTTCCGCCGCGCCCCAGTCAAACGGCTTGTTGCCCGCCGCCATTTCAGCGCGATCGGCGTAGATTTTCGCCACGCGCGACTGCATCTCTACCGATTCCGGCGCGCTGCTGATACGTTTTGCCAGATCCTGCAGACGCTTGGTTTCCACCTTGCTCGGGTATTCTTCGTCCCACTCGTGGTTCAGATACGGCGACCAGGTGAAGGAGTGCAGATTCATCGGACGCCACTCTTCCACCACGCACTCACCGCGGTCCAGCGCATCGCGATACAGATTGACCATTTCCGTGGCATCTTCCAGCGTCGCGACTTTCTGTTCGGTCAGCACGTCGGCATAGATTTTACGCGGCGTCGGGTGTTTCTTGATCTTCTGATACATCAGCGGCTGGGTTGCGCTCGGCTCATCGGCCTCGTTGTGCCCATGACGACGATAGCAAACCAGATCGATCATGACGTCGCGTTTAAAGGTGTTACGGAAATCCAACGCCAGACGGGTAACAAACGCCACCGCTTCCGGATCGTCAGCATTAACGTGGAAAATCGGCGACTGCACCATCTTGGCGATATCGGTACAGTACTGGGTGGAGCGCGCATCCTGCGGATTGGAGGTGGTGAAACCAATCTGGTTGTTGATGACGATACGCACCGTACCGCCCACTTCATAGCCGCGCGCCTGAGACATGTTCAGGGTTTCCTGCACCACGCCCTGGCCGGTAATCGCGGCGTCGCCGTGAATGGTGATCGGCAGCACCATGTTGCTGCGCGCTTCATCCAGACGATCGCGACGGGCGCGTACTGACCCCATGACCACCGGGCTGACGATCTCCAGGTGCGACGGGTTAAACGCCAGCGCCAGGTGAACCATGCCGCCTTCGGTTTCCACGTCGGACGAGAAGCCCTGGTGGTATTTCACGTCACCGGTGCCGAGGTGTTCTTTATGCTTACCGGCGAACTCGTCGAACAGGTCGGCCGGTTTTTTACCCAGCACGTTGATCAGCACGTTCAGACGGCCGCGGTGAGCCATGCCCAGCACCACTTCGCGCGTGCCGTTCTTGCCGGCGTGACGCACCATCTCTTTCAGCATCGGCACCAGCGCGTCCCCGCCTTCGAGGGAGAAGCGCTTCGCCCCCGGGAACTTAGCGCCCAGGTAACGTTCCAGGCCTTCCGCAGCGGTCAGCTCGTTCAGGAAACGGCGTTTCTCATCGCTGCTGAAATTGGCATGGCCAACCACCGATTCGATACGCTGCTGGATCCAGCGTTTTTCTTCGGTATTGGTGATATGCATGTATTCCGCGCCGATAGAGCCGCAGTAAGTCTGCTTCAGCGCTTCATACAGATCCGCCAGCTTCATGGTGTCTTTGCCAATGGCGAAAGAACCCACGTTGAAGGTTTCCTGGAAGTCGGCTTCGGTCAGGTTGTGGTAAGCAGGATCGAGGTCAGGGACTGCGTCCTGTTTCCACAGGCCAAGCGGGTCAAGGTTGGCATGCTGATGTCCGCGGAAGCGGAAGGCGTTAATCAGCTGCAGGACCTTCACCTGTTTGGCATCGGTGTCCGGATCGTTGATGCTGCCGTTGTAACGCGCAGAATCTTTCGCCAGACGGCGGAAGTATTCACGAGTTTGGGAGTGAAGTTGATCGGGTTTGACACCCGCGGTTGGGAGCTGTTGGAAAATGGAACGCCAGCTATCTTCGACAGAGCCCGGATCGGTTAGGTAGTCTTCATAGAGCTGCTCTATGTAAGACTGGTTCGCGCCCGCCAGATAGGAGGAATCCAGCCAGGCCTTCATTGCGCCGTTCTGCATTATGATCCCTTAAGCTTTAAAGCTTCAGTTTTCGCCGTGGTTAACATAATTACCGTGATTAAAACGGTTTGCCGTAAAACGGTTCACTCGACGTATCTTCCCTCGTTACGGCGCAAGCGCCGGCACTCGGGGATTGTTTACGTTCTGTTTGGACCTTGCGGTCCCTTACAAGGAACCTCTAAAAACCGGCGGGAGGAACCTGACTGCATGTTGCCGCAGTCACGGGTCAGTTTTTAGAGGCTTCCTGCCAATATTGCGCCGGGCCAACGGCTCCGGCGCGATATCACTTGCCTGTTATGCGCTGCGTTGCAGCAGCATCGACTTGATATGCCCGATAGCGCGGGTCGGGTTCAAGCCTTTAGGACATACACTGACACAATTCATGATGCTATGGCAGCGGAAAACACTGAAAGCGTCGTCCAGATCGTCTAAACGTTCTGCCGTTTCGGTGTCACGGCTGTCGATCAGGAAACGATATGCCGCCAGCAGGCCGGCCGGGCCGATGAATTTGTCCGGGTTCCACCAGAACGACGGGCAAGAGGTCGAACAGCAGGCGCACAGAATGCACTCATACAGGCCGTCCAGTTTGGCGCGCTCGTCCGGCGACTGCAGGTGCTCGCGCGCCGGCGGATTTTTGCCGTCGTTGAGCAGGTAAGGCCGGATTTTTTCATACTGGGTATAGAACTGCCCCATATCCACCACCAGGTCGCGCACCACCGGCAGACCCGGCAATGGACGAATGACGATTTTGCCGCTGCCCTTGCGCAGCGACGAAATCGGGGTGATGCAGGCCAGGCCGTTTTTGCCGTTCATGTTCAGGCCGTCGGAACCGCACACGCCCTCACGGCATGAGCGGCGGAACGACAGCGTCGGATCCTTCTCTTTCAGTTGGATCAACGCATCCAGCAACATCATATCGCGACCTTCTTCCGCCTCAAGCGTGTAGTCCTGCATGTGCGGAGCGTCGTCGACATCCGGGTTATAGCGATATATTGAGAATTCGAGTTTCATCCATCGATCTCCGCGAATTAGTAAGAACGCACTTTTGGCGGGAATGCCGGGCGCAGTTTCGGTTGCATGTTCACTTCACGACGCGCCATGCTTTCCGATTGCGGCAGATACAGCGAATGGCACAGCCAGTTGGCGTCATCACGTTCCGGGTAGTCGAAGCGGCTGTGTGCGCCACGGCTCTCGGTACGGAAGTTGGCCGACACGGCGGTGGAATACGCGGTCTCCATCAGGTTGTCCAATTCCAGGCATTCGATGCGCTGGGTGTTGAACTCGCGGGAGGTATCGTCCAGGCGTGCGTTCTTCAGACGTTCACGAATGACTTTCAGTTCTTCCAGACCCTTCGCCATCGCATCACCTTCACGGAACACCGAGAAGTTGTGTTGCATACAGGCCTGCAGCGCCTTGCGGATCTCTACCGGATCTTCGCCGGAACGGGTGTTGTTCCAGCGGTTCAGGCGATCCAGCGACGCTTCCACGTCGGATTCGCTGGCGTCGCGGCTTGCGCCCTGCTCTTCCAGAGACTCCTGCAGATGCATGCCGGCGGAACGGCCGAACACCACCAGGTCAAGCAGCGAGTTGCCGCCCAGACGGTTGGCGCCGTGCACCGATACGCAGGCGATTTCGCCAACGGCAAACAGGCCGGGAATGACGACGTCTTCGCCTTTCTCGTTGACGGTCAGCGCCTGACCGCTCACTTTGGTCGGGATGCCGCCCATCATGTAGTGGCAGGTCGGGATAACCGGAATAGGCTCTTTCACCGGGTCGACGTGCGCAAAGGTGCGCGACAGCTCCAGGATGCCCGGCAGGCGGGATTCCAGCACGTCTTTGCCCAGGTGGTCCAGCTTCAGCTTGGCGTGCGGGCCCCACGGACCGTCGCAGCCGCGGCCTTCGCGGATTTCAATCATGATCGAGCGCGCAACCACGTCGCGGCCCGCCAGATCTTTGGCGTTCGGCGCATAACGCTCCATAAAGCGCTCGCCGTGTTTATTCAGCAGGTAACCGCCCTCGCCGCGGCAGCCTTCGGTCACCAGAACCCCGGCGCCGGCGATGCCGGTCGGGTGGAACTGCCACATTTCCATATCCTGCACCGGTACGCCGGCGCGGATCGCCATGCCGACGCCGTCACCGGTATTAATGTGAGCGTTGGTGGTGGACTGGTAAATACGGCCTGCGCCGCCGGTGGCCAGAATGGTCGCTTTGGCTTTGAAGTACACCACTTCACCGGTTTCGATGCAGATGGCGGTGGTGCCGACCACGGCGCCGTCCTGGTTTTTCACCAGATCCAGCGCGTACCACTCGGAGAAGATAGTGGTATGGTTTCTCAGGTTCTGCTGATACAGGGTGTGCAGCAGGGCGTGGCCGGTACGGTCAGCCGCCGCCGCGGTGCGCGCCGCCTGCTCGCCGCCGAACTCTTTCGACTGGCCGCCGAACGGGCGCTGATAAATACGGCCGTCGTCCAGACGGGAGAACGGCAGGCCCATGTGTTCCAGCTCCAGAATCGCTTCCGGGCCGGTTTTACACATGTATTCGATAGCGTCCTGGTCGCCGATATAGTCGGAACCCTTGACGGTATCGTACATATGCCATTCCCAGTTATCTTCGTGGCTGTTGCCCAGCGCGACGGTGATGCCGCCCTGTGCGGACACGGTATGGGAACGGGTCGGGAAAACTTTGGACAGCAGGGCACAGGTTGAGCCCGACTGGGAAATTTGCAGCGCCGCGCGCATACCTGCGCCACCAGCACCGATAACAACTGCATCAAACTCTCTGACTGGCAGTTTCATTTTTTACGCACCCCACACTACGATTGTTCCGTACAGTAAATAGACCAGCAACACGACGACCACCGCCAGTTGCAGCACCAGGCGTAACGCCAACGGCTTGATATAATCCGTCAGCACCTGCCACAGACCGATCCAGGCATGCGCCAGAATCGACAGCAAGGTCAACACGGTGAAGACTTTCGTAATAGAGGTGGCGAAGAAACCACGCCAGATTTCATAGGTGATGTCCGGAGCCGTGACGACAAAGCCCAGGATATAGAGGACATACAGGGTGATGACGATAGCGGAAGCACGCAGTAACAACCAGTCGTGTACGCCGCTGCGCCCTAATGCGGAAGCATTGTTTACCATACGAGGACTCCAGCCAGAATTGACAGCACAACGGTCAGAACGAATGCCACCTGGGCAGAACGCTGACCAGCCGCTAAACTCTCTTCGATATAGCCAAAATCCATTAACAAGTGACGAACGCCACCGCAAATGTGATAGGCCAGCGCAGTGAGGATTCCCCAAAATATGAACTTGACGAAGAAGCTATTCATGATGGCGGCAGCCTGCAGGAATCCCTCTTGGGAAGAGAGAGACGTGCCCAGCAGCCAGAGGAGAATACCCACGGCAACGAAGGTAATTACGCCAGAGACTCGGTGTAAGATGGACGCTATCGCAGTTACGGGAAACCGGATCGTTTGCAGATCCAGGTTGACAGGTCTTTGTTTTTTCACGGTTTTGCCCACACAGCTCTTATTATTTTCCTTCCTCCGGGCCTGGGTGGGGATCAGACAGCGTTAAGAGCCAAAACCCTTACACGTCACGCGCTCAAACATCGACATCCTCTGTGCTTAAACGGCGCATTGTTATAACGCTGGGTGCTCCTACTTCAGGGTAATCCGGAGACCTGGCGGCAGTATAGGAGGATCACATTCTGATTACAATTCCCATACAATCCCTTTGGGGACATTTCCCCCGAACAGTGATTTAGATCACAAACTTCACATTTAGTACAAAATTAATTATCTGATTTGACAAGAGATCAACATTTCCATTACATATAGGGGCACAAAAGGCCCTATGATGCGCTATAGGTCGCCGGATACACTTCCCCCCACGTAGAAGTTATGCAACAGTGTATTCGGTTAAAAAACCCCGAACACGTCGTAGGTAATGATCAACAGAAAATAACGAATTCAATAAATCGTTAACAACCGACCACCCGTCTCGTTCGCCTGGTCAACCCAGTGATTTCCGTTTCGCCGCCTATTATGCCGCAAAATGGACGCGCCGGGGTCAGCGCTCTGTACCCTAACCGCATTATTGCGTAGTTGCTCACAGAGTTTGTGCCCGCATACCATTTTTGCGGGCAACGTGCGGAGAATTAAGGTATTTCGGTTGTTAGTGATTATTAAAATAAGGCGCTAAGGAGACAGTAAATGACTGATAAGAAAGCGACGCTAACCGTACCAAACGGTGACGCTCCCATTGAGCTCGGCGTACTAAGCCCAACCCTGGGCCCTGATGTCCTTGATGTTCGCACCCTCGGTTCCAAAGGTTATTTCACATTCGATCCCGGCTTCACCTCCACGGCTTCCTGCGAATCCAAAATCACGTTTATCGATGGCGACAAAGGCGTGTTGCTGCACCGCGGCTTCCCTATCGAGCAGCTGGCGAAAGAATCCTCTTATCTGGAAGTGTGTTACATCCTGCTGTACGGCGAAACGCCGACGCCGGAAGAGTTTGAAACCTTCAAAACCACCGTTACCCGCCACACCATGATCCACGACCAGATCACCCATCTGTTCCGTGGCTTCCGTCGCGACTCACACCCGATGGCGGTGCTGTGCGGCGTGACCGGCGCGCTGGCGGCCTTCTACCACGATGCGCTGGACGTCAACAACGAGCGTCACCGTGAAATCACCGCCTACCGTCTGCTGTCCAAAATGCCGACCGTGGCGGCAATGTGTTACAAATACTCCCTGGGTCAGCCGTTCGTTTACCCACGCAACGACCTGTCCTATGCCGGCAACTTCCTGCATATGATGTTTGCCACGCCGTG
Organism: Serratia sp. JUb9; assembly: GCF_014298095.1. NCBI lineage: Bacteria > Pseudomonadati > Pseudomonadota > Gammaproteobacteria > Enterobacterales > Yersiniaceae > Serratia > Serratia sp. JUb9. Next base: position 3,711,669 of record NZ_CP060416.1, read on the forward strand.
TGAAGAGTACGTGGTGAACCCGGTACTGGAACGCGCAATGGATCGCATCCTGATCCTGCACGCCGACCACGAGCAGAACGCCTCCACCTCTACCGTGCGTACCGCCGGCTCCTCCGGCGCTAACCCGTTCGCCTGCATCGCGGCCGGTATCGCCTCCCTGTGGGGGCCTGCGCACGGCGGCGCCAACGAAGCCGCGCTGAAAATGCTGGAAGAGATCAGCACCGTTGAGCACATTCCGGAATTCATCAAACGCGCCAAGGACAAAAACGACTCCTTCCGCCTGATGGGCTTCGGCCACCGCGTGTACAAGAACTACGATCCGCGCGCCACCGTAATGCGTGAAACCTGCCACGAAGTACTGAAAGAGCTGAACAAGAAAGACGATAACCTGCTGCAGGTAGCGATGGAGCTGGAACACATCGCGTTGAACGACCCGTACTTCATCGAGAAGAAACTCTACCCGAACGTCGATTTCTACTCCGGCATCATCCTGAAGGCAATGGGCATTCCGTCTTCCATGTTCACCGTTATCTTCGCCATCGCGCGTACTATCGGCTGGATCGCACACTGGAACGAAATGCACGACGAGGGCATCAAAATCGCCCGTCCGCGCCAGCTGTACACCGGCTACGCCGAGCGTGATTTCAAATCCCAGCTGAAATAATGCCGCTTTACCCTACATAAAGCAGCACGGCGCCGCCCTTTCGGGCGGCGCTTTTTTTTGCGCTGCGCTAACGCTGGCAGACCGGACAGAAATAAAACGGCCGCGATGACAGCATCGTTTTTTCAATCATCGCGCCGCAGCGCGGGCACGGCTCGCCGCTGCGGTGGAACACCTTAAAACTGAACAACGCGCCGTGGTGACGATCGTCATTCACCTGTCCGCGCGTGTGGTAAGAGAGACGCGGAACCGCCAGCAGCGCCTGTGCCAACCGCTGCAGCGCCTCAGGCGTCAAATCCTGCGGCCGGTGCTGCGGCGCCAGCTGCGCCTGCCAGAGAATTTCCGCCCGCAGATAGTTGCCCAGCCCGGCCAGAAAGGCCTGATCCAGCAGCATGCCCCCCAGCTGACGCCGGCGGAACGGCGGCGACAGCAACCGTTCCGCCACCTGCTGCGCCGTCAGTCGTTCATCCAGCACGTCAGGCCCGATACGCTGTAAAAAGGGATGCTGCTCAATCTCGCCGCGCGGCCCCAGGGTGATGTCCGAGGCGCTGTACAGCAAAATCGCCTGCTGCGCCGTCTCCAACCGCACGCGTAAATCACGTTTGGTGGCCGGCGTTTCCCCCGCCGCCGCCACTTTCCACACGCCGTACAGCTGGTTATGGCTGTACATCGTCAGTCCGTTGGAAAAATGGGTCAGCAACGCCTTGCCGCGCGTCTCAATAGCGGTCACCCGCTCGCCGATCAGCTCGGCCTGATAGTGCTGCAACTGGGGGAAGGCGAACCAGACATCACGCAACGGCTGATTGAGAATCGCCGCCGCCAGCGTGTCCGCCGCCCGACGTATTTCCGGTCCTTCTGGCATACACTGCTCCTTGGTTTACGGTAACGGGCGCCGCTGAGGACGCCCTGATGCTATCACTGCGCTTAGTGCGTGGCGCCGCCCGACACTTTCAGATCGTGCTCCACCTGCAGGGCAACGGAAATCGCCAGCTCCAGCGCAAACAGCACGGTGCCGGCCGCCATGCTCGGCTGGCCCGGATGCGCCGCCGCCTGTTCCGGCAGGTAGGGAATATGAATAAACCCGCCCTTGATCGCCGGCTGGCCGCGCAGCCGGTGCAGCAGGCCGTACATCACATGGTTGCACACATAGGTGCCGGCGGTTTGCGACACCGAGGCCGGAATGCCGGCCTCGCGCATGCTGTCGACCACCGCCTTGATCGGCAGCGTGCTGAAATAGGCCGCCGGCCCGTCGGCGACGATCGGTTCATCGATCGGCTGCTGCCCCTGATTATCCGGGATGCGCGCATCATTGATATTGATCGCCACCCGCTCCAGCGAAATATCGCAGCGTCCGCCGGCCTGGCCGACCGCCAACACCATCTGCGGCGCCAGTTCATCAATCGCCGCATTCAGCACGTCCAACGCTTCGCCGAATACGCACGGCAGCTGGCGCGCCACCACGCGCACGCCGCCCAGCTCCATATCATTAAGCTGCTTCACCACTTCCCAGGAAGGATTGACATGCTCACCGTCAAACGGCTCGAAACCGGTAATCAATACTGTATGTTGCATGCGTTCTCCTACAGGAACATCAGGAAATAGAGCAGAAATACGTTCACCGTCAGCAACAGGACGCCGGTCGGCACCTGCACCTTAATCACCGCATTTCTGTCCGGCAGCTCCAGCAGCGCCGCCGGTACGATATTAAAGTTGGCCGCCATCGGTGTCATCAGCGTGCCACAGTAGCCGGAAAACATCCCGATGGCCGCCATCACCGCCGGATTGCCGCCGTGCTGCAGCACCAGAATCGGAATGCCGACGCCGGCGGTGATAATCGGGAACGCCGCGAACGCGTTGCCCATCACCATGGTCAGCAGCGCCATACCGACCGCGTAAACCGCCACGGCGATAAAACGGTTATCCACCGCCAGGTATTCCTGCGTCAGGTGCGCCACCGCCGTACCTACCCCGGCGCTGGTAAACAGCAGCCCCAGCATGGCGAGGATCTGCGGCAAAATAAACGCACAGCCGATGGAATCCAGCAGCCGGCGCGCTTCCTGCAGCGGCTGCGCCACGCGTTCATGGGTCATTTTCACCGCAATAACGCCGCCGAGGATCACCCCCGCCGCCATCGAGAACAGCGTAATCAGTGTTGAGTGGTTGCCGGGACCAAACACCGCGCTTTGCAGCGCCGGAATATTGTTGAACAGCAGCACCCCGATCACCGTCACTACCGGGATCGCCAGCGCCGGTACAAACAGCCGGTTGCCGAGGCGTTTGGCGCTCTCTTCGCGCTGCTGCTGCGTGCGCTGATGGTAACTGCCCAGACGCACCCCGCCGAGGCCGGCAATCAGCGCCATCAGCACCACCAGCGCGCCGATGACGATATGCAGCAGTCGCCGGGCTTCTTCGCCGGCGCCGAACAAATCATAGGTCCAGTCGCCGACCATAAACACCAGGCCATACAGTCCCCAGAATAAGCCGGTGGTAAAACGACGCGGGTTGGCGCGGTCGCGCAGCGACATCACGGCGACAATCAGCAGGATAATCCCGGCCAGCCAGTAGAGATATTGCAGTTGGAAGTTCATTGCGCCTCTCCTTTGGCCTGCAGCGCCGCCTGATTAAGCTGCGCCAATTCGGCACTGAGCCGCTTGTCCATGCGATACAGACGGAAGGCATGGATCAGGAAGGCGAAAATCGCCGTCGGTATGCCCCACAGCGCGATATGCAGCGGTTCGGTCTGAATGCCGCCGGACTCCAGCATAAAGTTATGCATAAAAATAATCGCGCCGAAGGCGACGAAAATATCCTCGCCGAAAAACAGCCCGACATTATCGGTCGCCGCCGACATGGCGCGCAGGCGGTAGCGCACGCGCTCCGGCAGTTCACCATAGCGGTTTTCCGTCGCCCCTTCGGCCATCGGTGCCAGCAGCGGACGCACCATCTGCGGGTGGCCTCCCAGGCTGGTCAGCCCCATCGCCGCGGTAATTTCACGCACAAACAGGTAGACGATCAGCAGTCGGCCGGCGGTGGCGCTTTTGATCCTGGCGATCCAGGCCTGCGCCCGCTCTTTCAGCCCGTGGCGCTCCAGCGTGCCGATCACCGCCAGCGGCAACAGCAGGATCAGCGACAGGTTACGGGTGTTGAGAAACCCTTCGCCCATCCTTTCCAGTATTTCCGTCAGCGGCATCATCGCCGCCAGCCCGGTAGCCAGGCCGGCAACGATCACCACCAGCACCGGATTAAAACGCAGAATAAAACCGACCACGATCACGGCAATGCCGATCAGCGGCCAGTAATTAACAACCTGATCCATTGTGTATTCCCTCTTGCCCAGCACTCCGCCCGCAGCCAAAAGGCTGCGGGCTGTTGTGTTGTGTTAGTTTTTTATTGTTATTCTGCGCTGACGCTGATGCCCTGTTCGGCAAAGCTGGCGCGCAGTTTGCGGGCATACTCCAGCGCATGCTCGCCGTCGCCGTGCAGACAGACGGTTTCCGCCTGCACCGCGGCCCATTTGCCGTCAATGCTGCGCACCCGATGATGGCGCACCATTTCCAGCGTTTGTTGCAGCGCCTGCTGTTCGTCTTCAATCAGCGCCCCGCTTTGCCCGCGCGGCACCAGCGTGCCGTCGGCCAGATAGCCGCGATCGGCAAACACTTCCTGCCGGGTCGTCAGCCCCAGGCGCTCCCCGGCGCGGATCAGCTCACTGCCCGCCAGCCCTACCAGCCGCAGTGCCGGATCGACATCCTTGACCGCCCGGGCGATCGCGTCCGCCAATGCCGGCTCCACCGCCGCCTGGTTGTACAGCATGCCGTGCGGCTTCACATGCACCATCGCCCCGCCTTCCGTCCGGGCGATCGCGGCCAGCGCCCCCAGCTGATACACCACCTGCGCATAGACGGTTTCCGCCGGCAGTTGCATACGCGTGCGGCCAAAGTTTTCCCGGTCGGGAAAGCTGGGATGCGCGCCAATCGCCACGCCATACTGCAACGCCCAGCGCACCGACTGGCGCATGGTCTGCGCGTCGCCGGCGTGGAAACCGCAGGCGATATTGGCCGAGCTGACCAGTTGCAGCAGCGCCTGGTCGTTAACGCAGCCTTCCCCCAGATCGGCATTTAAATCAACGATCATGTAGCCCCCAGGCAATTTGTTGGATAAACAGATCCTGCTCCTTTTTGGCGCGCTGCGCGTCTTCCAGAGAACAGGGAATAAAGTGCACCGGCTCCCCCAGACGGATCTGCGCCAAATGATAGAGATCGGCTTCGATCACACAGGCAATGCGCGGGTAGCCGCCGGTGGTCTGCGCATCCGCCATCAGGACGATCGGCTGGCCGTTATGCGGCACCTGCACCACGCCCGGCTGCAGGCCGTGCGACAGCATTTCCCGCGCGGTGGCGCGCGTTAACTCCGCGCTGCCCTGCAGGCGGTAGCCCATGCGGTTGCTCTGCGGGCTCAGCTGCCACGCCGTACGCCAGAACGCCTCCCGTGCTGCCGCGCTGAACTCCTGATACTCCGGCCCCGGCAGCGCGCGAATGCGGTTATTAAACAGCAGCTGCTTGACGCCGAACGGCTTGCTCGGCAGGTTCTCGCTCTCCCCCAGCGGCAATTGGTCGCCGTCCTGCAGTTTTCGTCCTGCCAGACCGCCAAAACCGGTTCTCAGATCGGTGCTACGCGACCCCAGCACCTCCGGCACCGCAATGCCGCCGGCGATCGCCAGATAGCTGCGCATGCCGTGTCTGGGCTTATGCAGCACCAGCTGCTGGCCCTTTTTCACCGGATAACGCCAGCCGGTCCACAGCGGTTTGCCGTCCAGCAGCGCGTCGCAGCCGGCGCCGGTCAGCGCGATCCAGCCAGGCTGCGTAAATTCAGCGCTGAACTGCCCCAGCGTAATCTCCAGCCCGGCGCTGTCCGCACGGTTGCCCACCAGCAGGTTGGCGATTTTCAGCGCCGGCGCATCCAGCGCCCCGCCCTGGCTGACGCCCAGGCTGCGGAAGCCGTTTCGCCCCAGATCCTGTACCGTGGTATAGATGCCGGCACGCAATACTTTTAACATACGCCCTCCCGCTGCGGCACAAAACGCACGCTGTCTCCCGGACGCAGCAGCGTCGGCGGCGTGTCCTGCGGATTAAACAGCGCCAGCGGCGTACGGCCGATCAGCTGCCAGCCGCCCGGCGCAGCCTGCGGGTAGATGCCCGTCTGGCTGCCGCCGATGCCGACCGAACCGGCGGGCACGCTCAGGCGCGGTTCCGCCCGGCGCGGCGCCGTCAGCTGCTCCGGCATACCGCCGAGATAAGGAAAACCCGGCTGAAAACCGAGGAAATACACCACATACGCCGCTGCGGCGTGGCACTCCACCACCTGCTGCGGCGTCATGCCGGTATGGCGCGCCACCTCATCCAGATCCGGCCCCATCTCCCCGCCGTAAATCACCGGAATATCCACTTCCCGCGCCTGCGGCACCAGCGTTTCACTGCTCTCCCAACCCTGCCGCAGCAACTCCAGCAGCGCGGCGATATCCGCCTGTGGCGTCTGTAGCAACAGCGTCAGGTTATTCATACCCGGCACCACTTCCTGTACATGTGGGTGATGGGCAAATTTTTCTGCCAACGCCCAGATCCGCTGCTGACTGGGCAGCGTCACCGGCGGTGCCAATTCAAGCACGATCGCCCTTTCACCCAATAGGTAATATTGTGCTCGTTGCACCATTACTCTCCTTATTATTGTTTGCAAAACGTATCAGTTATGCGCGAGCGCAGGCCGGCTGTCAACACAACAACCCCTGTAAAAATAAGGATATATAGCTGTCATACATCAAATTGCAGGTGCGTTGGCGGCGCTCAGTCACCCGAATCACTGACCTGAGTCAGCTCATCGGGTTTCCTTCCCTTGCCGTCTTCCTGCAACTCGAATTATTTAAGGTATAAAAAACGAAAAGGGTTCAGCATGCTGAACCCTGGGGGAAAATCAGGCGGGATTCGGGATATCGATAAAGGTCACATCAAGGCCATGATGTTCGGCCAGCCACTCGCCCAGCGCCTTGACGCCGCCGCGCTCGGTGGCGTGATGCCCGGCAGCGAAAAAGTGAATGCCCATTTCACGCGCGCTATGAATGGTCTGTTCGGAGACTTCACCGCTGATAAAGGCGTCGACGCCAAAACGCGCGGCGCTGTCGATAAAGCCCTGACCGCCGCCGGTGCACCAGGCAACGCGACGGATTTCCGCCGGCGCATTGTCGCCGCAGTGCAGAACCGGACGTCCCAGACGCGCTTCAAGACGCTGCTGCAGCTCTGCGCCGCTGAGCGGCTGTTCAAATTCGCCATGCGGCACCAACGGCTCAACCTCACCGAGCACGCGGATATCCAACAGCTGCGCCAGTTGGGCGTTATTGCCCAGCAGCGGATGCGCATCCAGCGGCAGGTGGTAGCCGTACAGATTGATATCATTGCCCAGCAGCGTCTTCAGCCGGTTACGTTTCATACCGCGCACCACCGGCGCCTCGTTCTTCCAGAAATAGCCGTGATGCACCAAAATGGCGTCGGCCTGGTGTTCCACGGCCGCATCCAGCAATGCCTGGCAGGCGGTCACGCCGGTGACGACGCGCTGTACGTTTTCCCGTCCTTCGACCTGCAGGCCATTTGGCGCATAGTCCTGAAACGCGGCGCTGTTAAGTACATTGTTTATCAAGCTTTCCAGATCGAGGTTATGCATACTCATCTCTCTTCAACATAGTGCGTGGGTCCCAACGCCGGCAGTCCCGGACAATGGGGAGCGACGTTAAAACTGTTGGCGATCGCCCTGCGCCATAAAAATAAATTTAACACCCAGATCGTTGGCCTGCTCCAGCTGTTGCTGAATCATCGCACGCCGGTCTTCGCCCTGCTGCAGGCTCGGTTTAATGTGGCTGATAACGATCGGCAGTCCCGCCAGCGAACCGTCGCCACCGCTGTATTTTTGCAGATTTTTCAGCTCCTTCAGCAGCCAGGCCGGGGTGAGATGGCCATAGAGTTTGCTGTCTGACACCTCATTGGGGTAAGAGGTTTCAATAATCATGCCCTTCAGCTTTTTACTGGCGACCAGCGGCCCCAGCGCCCGCCAGACGCTGTCCAGCTGGCGCGACTGTTCCAGCGCGTCCGGCCCGGTATCGCCAAAGTAGGCGAAAGCGCCCGTGCGATCGGCAAGCAGCACCATCGAAGAGTGATAACCCGCATGGCTGAGCGGATACATCACCCCGCTCAGCCCGGTGGTGCCGAAGGTGAAGCGCTGCTGTTCACGCACCGGCTGCAGCCGGTAGGTGCCAAGGCGCTGGCCGTTGCCGGAGTCGCTGAAGTTCGGCCAGCTCTTCCAGTTGAAATAGTGGTTGCGCAGCGTCAGTACCGTGTCATTCGAGGCATACACCGTTTTTTTACCATCTTCCGGCGACGCGATAATCAGCCCGGCCAGATGGTCCAGATGCGCATGGCTGATAAAATAGGCGCCAATCAGCCGCCGGAAAATATGGCCCTGCGGCGTATATGGCGCCGCCGCTTCCGGCGTCACCTGCGGAAAACTGCCTTTTTCCAACCCCTTGCCGATGCCGGGCAGCAGCGAGCCGGCGTCCAATGCCACGTACTGCGTCTGACTGTCGCTGCGGATAAGATAAGAGGTCAGGTTGCCGTCGCTGACGCCGCCGTCGACGCCCAGCGCCACCACATCAAACCCGGCCAGCGCCAGCGCCGAATAGCCGCTCAGACAGACGGCCAGTATTTTCTTCAACATAAGCTTGCTCCTTGCGGTGACCGTTAATCCCCTCCGCGTTTCGCCGCCTCAAACGCCGCCAGCGTCGTCAGCCGCGCCTGGCGGTGATCGACAATCGGCGGCGGATACGCCAGCGCAATACCCTGCTTTTCCGCCCAACGGTGGGGATGATGAAGTTCATTGTCCGGTACATCCGCCAGTTCGGGCAACCATTTACGGATAAAAGCGCCTTGCGGATCAAAACGTTCGCCCTGCATCGTCGGATTAAAGATGCGAAAATAAGGCGCCGCGTCGGTACCGGTCGACGCCGCCCACTGCCAGCCGCCGTTATTGGCGGCGAAATCACCATCCAGCAGCTGGCGCATAAAATAGCGCTCGCCGGCTCGCCAGTCGATCAGCAGATCCTTCACCAGAAAACTGGCCACGATCATCCGTAAACGGTTATGCATCCATCCGGTGTTATTCAGTTGCCGCATGGCCGCATCGACAATCGGGTAGCCGGTGCGCCCCTGCTGCCAAGCCTGTAGCGCCCCGGCGTCCGGATTCCAGCGAACGGCGTCCGTCCAGCCGATAAAGGGGCGATGGCGGCACAGGGCCGGATAAGCCACCAGCAGATGGCGGTAAAATTCACGCCAGATTAACTCATTCAGCCAGGTAAACGCGCCACCGTCCGGCTGCTCCAGCAGGTCAGGACAGGTCAGCCGCAGGCGATTGACGCACTGACGCGGCGATAACACGCCTATCGCCAGATACGGTGACAGGCCGCTGGTGGCGTCCAGCGCCGGAAAGTCGCGCTGCTGTCGGTAGTCCTGCACCTGCTCGCGGCAAAAAGTGCGCAGCCGGCGCAAGGCGTGTTCCTCACCCGGCGGGAATGCCGCCGCATCCCATGCGGCATCAGGATCAACAAACGGAACCGGCGCCGCCGGCGGCGCAATCGCACCGCTCGCACGCACCGCTGGCGCCGGCAGGGAGCGTACATCGGCGCTGTACAGACGCTGCAAAAACGCCTTACGAAACGGCGTATAAACCTGATACATCTCACCGTTGCCGGTCTGCACGCTGCCCGGCGGCAGCAACAGCGCGTCATCAAACGCGTGACAGGTCAGCGTATCCGCCAGCGCGGTTTCAACCTGCCGGTCACGCCGCCGCTCATTCAGTTCATACTGCCGGTTGTAAAACAGCGCATCGACGCCGGTGGTGCGGCAATAGTCCGTAAGCCAGCGCACCGAGTCGGCAAAATCATCGCACTGATGCACCACCAGCGGAATACCGCGCTGCGCCAGCTGCGACTGTAGCGGCAGCAGGTTGGCGTAAATAAAAGCCGCCTGCCGCGGCGCCATCTCGTGCTGCCGCCACTGTTGCGGCGTGGCGATAAACAGCGCCACCACCTGCGCCTGCGGATCGCTGCAGGCGGCGTGCAATGCCTTGTTGTCCGTGATGCGCAAATCATTGCGCAGCCAGACCAAATGGGTGGTCATAACCATCCTTCTATCGATGCCATCAATTACGCGCGACGCCGGACGGCACAACAACCGAACGAGCGGTTACCGCTGCGTTAAACAATACTAAAAGTATAGAAGAATTCGGCGGTTAAGACGATGACGCCTGCCGGCTGCGGACATAAAAAAACCCTCGCCAAGGCGAGGGTTGCAGGGGAAAAGCGCGGCTTAGTAAAAATCGCCGGACGCCAGCTCCGCCTGTTGCAGCCAGACCGGCTTATCGCTGGTTTTTGACCAGACGCGGTGCAGATAGCTGTAAAAACGCGCGCGATCGGAGCGGAACAGCATCACCGGCAGAGCCAGCACGCCAGCCAGGATCACTGCGCCGCGGCGCAGGAGAATCCGATGCAATGGATAAGCTTGATAAGTAGACATGCGAACCTCCTTAAAACACGCCGGCTGCATAGCGTCAGGCACAGCGACGACGTAAAAACAGATAAACGGATGATTTGGTAACTGCGCAAAATTTTAGCGCACCTGATGAAAATTTACTACTCATCCGACCACTAAATTACACGAAAAAAGCGCATATTGCTCTTTATACTGAAAGTTTGTTACAGGATGGTTAATTATTAACTAAACATTGGTTACCTTATGGTTATCTGACACAACAATGATGCCTCGCTCTTCTCCTGACCCGCCCTATGCCGCAAAAGCGCCGATTATTCAGACGTTTTTATACTTTTTTTACAGCCTGCAACGCGATTTTTTCATCTTCTTTCTATCCGCCTTCCTACACTGCCGCTATCAAAAATCGTCACCTGTGGAGGTGTCCCGTGAGTATCAGCGTTATCGCCGGCACGCTGTTGGTTCTGCTGCTGTTGGGCTATCTGGTTTACGCCCTGTTCAACGCGGAGGAGTTCTGATGGCTGCGTCAGCCTTTCTGTTTATCGCCAGCTTCCTGCTGGTTCTGCTGCTTCTGTCACGCCCGCTGGGCTATTTTTTGGCACGCCTGATTGAAGGCGAGCCGCTGCCCGTGCTGCGTCACAGCGAACAGTTTATCCGCGGCTGCAGCGGTAGCCGCGGGGAGGAGATGAACTGGCGCCAGTATGCGCTGGCGATTCTGCTCTTCAACCTGCTCGGCATCATCCTGCTGATGACGCTGCTGATGGGGCAAGGCGCGCTGCCGCTCAACCCGCAGGGCTTCCCGGGGATGTCCTGGCATCTGGCGCTGAACACCGCCGTCAGCTTCGTCACCAATACCAACTGGCAGGCCTACAGCGGTGAAAACACCCTGAGCTATCTCAGCCAGATGGCCGGCCTGACGGTACAGAACTTTCTGTCCGCCGCCAGCGGCATCGCCGTCGCGTTTGCGCTGATCCGCGCGTTCAGCCGCCGTTCCAGCGCCACCATCGGCAACGCCTGGCTGGATATCTGGCGTATTACGCTGTACGTGCTGCTGCCGCTTTCGCTGCTCATCGCGCTGTTTTTTGTCAGCCAGGGCGTGCTGCAGAACCTGTCGCCCTATCTGCATCTGACCACGCTGGAAGGCGGTCAGCAGGTATTGCCGATGGGGCCAGTGGCGTCTCAGGAAGCGATCAAAATGCTCGGCACCAACGGCGGCGGTTTCTTTGGCGCCAACTCGGCGCACCCGTTCGAAAACCCCACAGCGCTGAGCAATATGGTGCAGATGCTGGCGATCTTCCTGATCCCCAGCGCGCTGTGCTTCGCCTTCGGCCAGGCCGCCGGTGAAAACCGTCAGGGCCATACGCTGCTATGGGCGATGTCGCTGATTTTCGTCGTCGCGGTGGTGGTGGTGATGTACGCCGAACTGGCAGGCAATCCGCACCTGAGCGCCGCCGGCGCCGACAGCATTATCAATATGGAAGGCAAAGAGTCGCGCTTTGGCATCCTCGCCAGCAGCCTGTTCTCGGTAGTCACCACCGCCGCCTCCTGCGGTGCGGTCAACGCTATGCATGATTCCTTTACCGCGCTGGGCGGCATGGTGCCGATGTGGCTGATGCAAATCGGTGAAGTGGTGTTCGGCGGCGTGGGCTCCGGGCTGTACGGCATGCTGCTGTTCGTCCTGCTGACGGTGTTTATCGCCGGCCTGATGATCGGTCGCACGCCGGAGTACCTGGGGAAAAAGATCGACGTCTATGAGATGAAAATGACCGCGCTGGCGATTCTGGTGACGCCGACGCTGGTGCTGTTGGGCAGCGCACTGGCGCTGGCAACCGCTGCCGGGCGCAGCGGCATTCTCAACCCCGGCGCCCACGGGCTGAGCGAAGTGCTGTACGCCTTCTCCTCTGCGGCCAATAACAACGGCAGCGCCTTCGCCGGGCTGAGCGTCAACACCCCGTTCTATAACCTGCTGCTGGCCTTCGCCATGCTGGTCGGCCGCTTCGGCGTGATTCTGCCGGTGCTGGCGATAGCCGGTTCACTGTGCGCCAAAAAACGTCAGCCGGCGGGGAACGGCACTCTGCCAACCTACGGGCCGCTGTTTGTCGGTTTGCTGATCGGCACCGTGCTGTTGGTCGGCGCCCTGACCTTTATCCCTGCGCTGGCGCTGGGCCCGGTGGCCGAGCATTTACACATTTGGCTGGCCCATTAACGGCTTCTTAGAGAGAAATAGTTATGACTCGCAAACAACGCGCGCTATTTGAACCGGCGCTGGTGCGTAACGCGCTGCTGGACGCCGTGAAAAAGCTGAACCCACGCACCCAATGGCGTAACCCGGTGATGTTCGTGGTATACCTCGGCAGCCTGCTCACCACCCTGATCTGGCTGGGCATGCTGGCCGGCTATAGCAGCGGCGATGCCGCCTTTACCGGCAGCGTGGCGCTGTGGCTGTGGTTTACCGTGCTGTTCGCCAACTTCGCCGAAGCGCTGGCGGAAGGCCGCAGCAAAGCTCAGGCGGAAAGCCTGAAAGGCAGCAAAAAAACCAGCTGGGCCAAGAAACTGGCGCAGCCGCAGCGCGAGGCGGCCCAGGAAAAAGTTGCGGCGCAGAGCCTGCGTAAAGGCGATGTGGTGCTGGTGGAGGCCGGCGACACCATCCCCTGCGACGGCGAAGTGCTGGAAGGCGGCGCATCGGTGGATGAAAGCGCCATCACCGGCGAATCCGCGCCGGTGATCCGCGAATCCGGCGGCGACTTCTCCTCGGTCACCGGCGGCACCCGCGTGCTGTCCGACTGGCTGATCGTCCAGTGCAGCGTCAACCCGGGGGAAACCTTCCTCGACCGGATGATCGCCATGGTCGAAGGCGCCAAACGACGTAAAACGCCGAATGAGGTGGCGCTGACCATTTTGCTGGTAGCGCTGACCATCGTCTTCGTGCTGGCAACCGCTACCCTGCTGCCGTTCTCACACTACAGCGTCACCGCCGCCGGCAGCGGCGCGGTGGTCACCATCACCGTGCTGGTGGCGCTGCTGGTCTGCCTGATCCCCACCACCATCGGCGGTTTGCTGTCGGCGATTGGCGTGGCGGGCATGAGCCGCATGCTCGGCGCCAATGTGATCGCCACCAGCGGCCGGGCGGTGGAGGCCGCCGGCGACGTGGACGTGCTGCTGCTGGACAAAACCGGCACCATCACCCTCGGCAACCGTCAGGCCTCCGAGTTTCTGCCCGCTCCAGGCATCGAAGAGCAACAACTGGCGGACGCCGCGCAGCTGTCATCGCTGGCGGACGAAACGCCGGAAGGCCGCAGCATCGTGGTGCTGGCAAAACAGCGCTTCAACCTGCGCGAACGTGATTTACAGACGCTCAATGCCACCTTTGTGCCCTTCTCGGCGCAGACCCGCATGAGCGGCGTCAATGTACAGCAGCGGGTTATCCGCAAAGGCGCGGTAGACGCCATCCGCCGCCACGTGGAATCCAACAACGGCCATTTCCCGCCGGAGATCGACGCGCTGGTGGAAGGCGTGGCGCACACCGGCGGCACGCCGCTGGTGGTGGCGGAAGACGCGCGGGTGCTGGGCGTGGTGGCTCTGAAGGACATCGTCAAAGGCGGCATCAAAGAACGCTTTACCGAACTGCGTCGCATGGGGATCAAAACGGTGATGATCACCGGCGACAACCGGCTGACCGCCGCCGCCATCGCCGCCGAGGCTGGGGTGGACGATTTCCTGGCCGAAGCAACGCCGGAAGCCAAACTGGCGCTGATCCGCCAGTATCAGGCGGAAGGCCGGCTGGTGGCGATGACCGGCGACGGCACCAACGATGCGCCAGCGCTGGCGCAGGCCGACGTGGCGGTGGCGATGAACTCCGGCACTCAGGCGGCGAAAGAGGCCGGTAATATGGTCGATCTGGACTCCAACCCGACCAAGCTGATTGAGGTGGTGCATATCGGCAAACAGATGCTGATGACGCGCGGCTCTCTGACCACCTTCAGCATCGCCAACGACGTGGCGAAATATTTCGCCATTATTCCGGCCGCCTTTGCCGCCACTTACCCGCAGCTGAACGCGCTGAATATTATGCATCTGCATTCGCCGTCGTCGGCCATTATGTCGGCGGTGATTTTCAACGCGCTGGTGATTGTGTTCCTGATCCCGCTGGCGCTTAAAGGCGTCAGCTACAAAGCCATGAGCGCGGCGGCGCTGCTGCGCCGCAACCTGTGGCTGTACGGGCTGGGCGGCCTGCTGGTGCCGTTCGTCGGCATTAAGCTGATTGACCTGCTGCTGACGCTGCTGCATATCGCCGGTTAACCGTTAAGGAGAAACACCATGTCTTATTTACGTCCTGCGCTGGTGATGCTGATTTTGCTGACGCTGCTCACCGGTATCGCCTATCCGCTGCTGACCACCGGCCTGGCGCAGCTGCTATTTTCCCAGCAGGCCAACGGCTCGCTGCTGTACCATGGCGACAAACTGGCCGGTTCGGCGCTGATCGGCCAGAATTTTACCCAGCCGCGCTATTTCTGGGGCCGCCCTTCCGCCACCGCCGATTCGGCCTATAATGCCGAAGCGTCAGGCGGCAGCAATCTGGCGGCGTCAAACCCGGCGCTGGATAACGCCTTCGCCGAGCGGGCCGCCCTGCTGCGTCAGGCCAACCCGACCATGCGCGGCCCGATCCCGGTCGACCTGCTGACCGCCTCCGGCAGCGGCCTCGACCCGCAGATCTCCGTCGCCGCCGCGCAGTACCAGCTGGCCCGCATCGCCGCCGCCCGCCATCTGCCGCCGGCCCGGGTGGCGCGGTTAATCGCCGAACACAGCGAACGACCCGCGCCGGGCTTTCTCGGCACGACCACGGTCAACGTGCTGCAGTTGAATATGGCGCTGGACGCGCTGTAATAAACGCGACAGGCATGTCCCTTTCTGTACGGGTTCGCCGCGGCGAACCCATTTTGCGTTGCCAGACAAGGAGTTTTCATGGTTGATGATGAACAGCAGCGCCCCGATCCGGACAGCCTGCTGGCGGTCGCCAACGAAAAACCTCGCGGCCGTCTGAAAGTATTTTTCGGCGCCTGCGCCGGCGTCGGTAAAACCTACGCCATGCTGCAAGAAGCCCAGAGGCAACGCGCTCTGGGCCTTGACGTTCTGATCGGGGTGGTGGAGACCCACGGCCGCAATGAGACCGCCGCGCTGCTGGACGGGCTGAGCGTGCTGCCGCAAAAACGGATTCAGCACCGCGGCCGCGTGGTGCGTGAGTTCGATCTGGATGCCGCGCTGGCGCGCCATCCGGCGCTGATCCTGATGGATGAACTGGCCCACAGCAACGCCCACGGCTCGCGTCACCCCAAACGCTGGCAGGATGTGGAGGAGCTGCTGGATGCCGGCATCGACGTACTGACCACCGTCAACGTACAGCACCTGGAAAGCCTGAACGACGTAGTCGGCGGCATTACCGGCGTGCGGGTGCGCGAAACCGTGCCCGACCACGTCTTCGATCAGGCCACCGAAGTGGTGCTGGTCGACCTGCCGCCGGACGACCTGCAGCGGCGGCTGAATGAGGGCAAGGTCTACCTGCCCGGCCACGCCGAGCGCGCCATTGAGCACTTCTTCCGCAAAGGCAACCTGATCGCCCTGCGCGAGCTGGCGCTGCGCCGCACCGCCGACCGGGTGGACGACCAGATGCGCGCCTTCCGCGATACCCAGGGACAGGAGAAGGTCTGGCACACCCGCGACAGCATTTTGCTGTGCGTCGGCCACAACAGCGGCAGCGAAAAACTGGTGCGCATTGCCGCCCGTCTGGCGGCGCGGCTCGGCTGCCACTGGCACGCGGTCTATGTGGAAACCCCCAAGCTGCACCGGCTGCCGGAAAGCCGTCGGCGCGCCATTCTGCGCGCGCTGCGTCTGGCGCAGGAACTGGGCGCACAGACCGCCACGCTAGCCGCACCGTCGGAAGAGCGCGCGGTGCTGCGTTACGCCCGTGAACATAATCTGGGTAAAATTATTATCGGCCGGCGTGGTGAACAGCGCTGGAAGTTCCGCAGCAGTTTCGCCGACCGTCTCGGCCAGTTAGGGCCAGACCTCGATCTGGTGATCGTGGCGCTGGAGGATGAGCGCCCGCCGAGCGTGCTGAAAGAACCCGATAACCGCAGCTTCAGCGATAAGTGGCGCATGCAGCTACGCGGCTGCGCGGTGGCGTTCGCGCTGTGCGCGCTGATCACCCTGCTCTCCCAATGGCTGCTGCCGGGATTCGATCAGGCCAACCTGGTGATGGTGTATCTGCTCGGCGTGGTGATTGTCGCGCTGTTTTTCGGCCGCTGGCCATCAGTGCTGGCGGCGGTGATTAACGTCGCCAGTTTCGATCTGTTCTTTGTCCAGCCGCACTGGTCATTTGCCGTCAGCGATGTGCAGTATCTGCTGACCTTCGCGGTGATGCTGACCGTCGGTATCACCATCGGTAACCTCACCGCCGGCGTGCGTTATCAGGCGCGCGTGGCGCGCTACCGCGAACAGCGGGCGCGACACCTGTATGAAATGTCGCACGGCCTGAGCCAGGCGCTGACCGCCGAAGACGTCGCCAGCACCAGCCGTCACTTCCTTTCCAGCAGTTTTCACGCCAAAACCGTGCTGATGCTGCCGCAGGAAGACGGCCAGCTGCGGCAAATGGTCGGCCAGGACGGCGGTCTGCTGTCGGTGGATGAGGCCATCGCCCGCTGGAGCTATGACAAAGGGCAGCCCGCCGGCGCGGGCACCGATACGCTGCCCGGCGTGCCTTACCAACTGCTGCCGCTGAAAACCTCGCAGCACACCTTCGGCCTGCTGGCGATCGAGCCGAACAATCTGCGCCAGCTGATGGTGCCGGAACAGCAGCGGCTGCTGCAAACCTTCAGCGTGCTGATCGCCAGCGCGCTGGAGCGTCAGCAACTGGCGCGCAGCGCCGCGCAGGCGCGGCTGGATACCGAACGCGAGCAGCTGCGCAACTCGCTGCTGGCAGCGCTGTCGCACGATCTGCGCACGCCGCTGACGGTGCTGTTCGGCCAGGCGGAAATTCTTACGCTGGACCTGGCGACAGAAGGATCCCGGCACGCCCCGCAGGCCAGCCAGATCCGCCAGCAGGTGTTGAGCACCACCCGGCTGGTGAATAATCTGCTGGATATGGCGCGCATTCAGTCCGGCGGTTTTATCCTGCGCAAAGAGTGGCAGTCGCTGGAGGAGATCGTCGGCGCGTCGCTGCATATGCTGGAGCCGATCTTCAACCAGCATGAGGTCAAGGTGGAGCTGCCCGATGAAATGGTGCTGATCAACTGCGATGGTAGTTTATTGGAGCGTGTATTCACCAACCTGTTGGAAAATGCCGATAAATATGCCGGACAGGATGCTATTATCGGTATTCGCGCCCGCACTTTGCCGGAGTGGCTGGAGGTGGAAATCTGGGATAACGGCCCCGGTATTCCCGCCGAGCAAAGGCAGCATATCTTCGACAAATTCTCTCGCGGCGATAAAGAATCCGCCATTCCCGGCGTCGGTCTGGGGCTGGCGATCTGTCGCGCCATTATCGAGCTGCACGGCGGGCGTATTTGGGCGGATAACGGCAACCACGGCGGCGCCAGCTTCAAGTTTCTGCTGCCGCTGGAAAGCATGCCGGAAATGGACGGCGCAGACTTCGATTTATAACGAGGACAATGTTGAGCATGACCCCGATTAACATTCTGATCGTGGAAGATGAGAAAGAGATCCGGCGCTTTGTCCGCAGCGCGCTGGAGACGGAAGGACTGCGGGTGTTTGAAAGCGATACGCTGCAGCGGGGTCTGATTGAAGCCGGCACGCGCAAGCCGGACCTGATTATTCTCGATCTGGGGCTGCCCGACGGCGACGGGCTGAGTTTTATCCGCGATCTGCGCCAGTGGAGCAGCATCCCGATCATCGTGCTGTCCGCCCGCCTGGCGGAAGAGGACAAAATCTCCGCGCTGGACGCCGGCGCCGACGACTATCTCAGCAAACCCTTCGGGATCGGTGAGCTGCTGGCGCGGGTGCGGGTGGCGCTGCGCCGCCATGCCGGCAGCCAGCAGGAAAGCCCGCAGGTCAGCTTTGCCGACGTCAGCGTCGATCTGCTTAACCGCCAGGTCACGCGCGGCGGCGAAGAGCTGCATCTGACGCCGATTGAGTTCCGTCTGCTGGCCGAACTGCTGGCCAACGCCGGCAAGGTGCTGACCCAGCGCCAGTTGCTCAGCCACGTCTGGGGGCCGAACTACGTCGAACACAGCCATTACCTGCGCATTTATATGGGGCATCTGCGGCAGAAGCTGGAGGCCGATCCGGCGCGCCCCAAGCATCTGCTAACCGAAACCGGCGTCGGCTACCGCTTTATGCCCTGAGCCGGCTATTCCCCCGCCTGCGGCCCTTTTTTTAGACCGACCATAAACGCTTTGAATGCGTCGCGCAGCGGCGCAAACACCGCATGTTTACGGTTTTCGATCATCACCTCGGAAAACAGTTTCAACCCGACGGCAAAGGCGGCGCTTTTTTCCTTGCCGAAGGCCAAATCCTCCCGCCCCTGGATGCGTTCGACAATCTCCAGAATGTCGTCATGATTTTCCACTTCAAACACCAGCGGCGTCTTTTCTACCGGCGCGCCTTTACGGTCGCTCAGCGCCTCAACGGTAATACGAAAACGGTGTCCCGGCATCAGGCTTGCTCCTCTGCATTGTCATGTGTGGCCACTTCGGCCTCAATACGGCCGAGCGCTTCAAGCAGCGCCTGGTTAATACGCTCAACCTGCTCCTGGGTCAGATCGGCGCGCATCATATTGCCGCGCAGCACGCACCTCAGACGATGCATGGTGTCGGCAATGCCTTCCGCCAGATTCCCTTCGCGGCGAAGGCCGGCACCGGCCAGGCGGGCGAAAATCACGTCTACCGTGGTCTGATGCTGCGCCAGTTCCGCTCTGCCGGCATCCGTGATCCGGTAGTTCTTGCGCCCTTTGCCTGAGGTTTCCGCTTCCAGGAAATCCTGTTCTTCCAGCAGCGTCAGCGTCGGATAGATCACGCCGGGGCTTGGCACATACAGGCCGGAGGAGGCCTCTTCAATCGCCTTGATTAATTCATAGCCGTGGCTCGGTTTGCGCTCAACCAGCGCCAGCAGCACCATACGCAGTTCGCCGTGTTCAAACAGGCGGTGCAGTTTACTGCCGTGGCCGCCCATCGCATGACGCCCGGCGCGATGATGGTGGAAGTGGCGTTCATGCATTTCACCATGACGATCGCAGAAGCGATCCGAACGGAATCGATGAAACATAATGCTTACCTCTCAGGTTTTTTAGATATATCGAATCAAGTCCGATATATCTAATCTAGATCGATATATCTAAATCGGCAAGGAAAATATCGTGGTTAGATATATCTAAATTACGGGCATAAAAAAAGCGCTGTAAAAACAGCGCTTTTTTCTATTACTGCGGGGGATTATTTTGCGGAGGACAGCACTTCGCTGACGATCTCCACCGCTTCCTGCTCGATTTTCTGGCGGTGTTCCGCCCCGAGGAAGCTCTCGCAATAGATTTTGTAGGCCTCTTCCGTACCGGATGGACGCGCCGCAAACCAGCCGTTGTCGGTCATCACCTTCAGGCCGCCGATCGACGCGCCGTTGCCCGGTGCTGCGGTCAGACGTGCGGTGATGGCATCGCCGCCCAGCGTGTCGGCCTGCACCATCTCTGGAGACAGCTTGGACAGCGCCGCTTTCTGCGCGTGGCTCGCCGGCGCCTGCAGACGGTTGTAGCTTGGCGCGCCGAAGCGGGCCGCCAGCAGGTCATAATGACGCTGCGGGTTCTCACCGCTCACCGCGGTAATTTCCGCCGCCAGCAGGCACATAATGATGCCGTCTTTGTCGGTAGACCACGGCTTGCCGTCGAAACGCAGGAAGGACGCGCCAGCGCTCTCTTCGCCGCCGAAGCCGAAGCTGCCGTCGTACAGACCGTCAACGAACCATTTGAAGCCGACCGGCACTTCCACCAGTTTGCGGCCCAAATCGGCCACCACGCGGTCAATCATCGCGCTGGACACCAGCGTTTTACCGACGGCAACGTCGGCGCCCCACTGCGGACGGTGCTGGAACAGGTAGTTGATCGCCACCGCCAGATAGTGATTCGGGTTCATCAAGCCAGCCGGCGTCACGATGCCGTGGCGGTCGTAATCCGGGTCATTGGCAAACGCCAGATCGAACTTGTCGCGCAGCGCCAGCAGACCCGCCATTGCCGATTCGGAGGAGCAGTCCATGCGAATCACGCCGTCGTGGTCCAGGCTCATAAAGCGGAAGGTCTGATCGACGGCGTCGTTCACCAGCGTCAGGTCCAGCTTGTAATGCTCGGCGATACACTGCCAGTAAGCGATGCCGGAGCCGCCGAGCGGATCGACGCCCAGCTTCAGGCCGGCATTCTGAATGGCCGGCATATCAACGACGTCCACCAGCCCTTCAACATACGGCTGCACCAGATCCTGCGCGTGCAGATGACCGCCGTTCCAGGCCTTCTCCAGCGACTGACGCTGTACGCCCTGCAGTTTGGCGCTCAGCAGTTCGTTGGCGCGTTTTTCAATCACCGAGGTCAGATTGGTGTCGGCCGGGCCGCCGTTAGGCGGGTTGTATTTGATGCCGCCATCTTCCGGTGGGTTGTGGGAAGGCGTGATAACGATGCCGTCCGCCTGCGCGCCGCCTTTGCTGTTGTAGCTCAGGATGGCGTTGGAAATCGCCGGCGTTGGCGTGTAGCCGTTGTTCTCCTGGACGATAACATCCACGCCGTTGGCGGTCAGCACTTCCAGCACCGAGATAAATGCCGGTTCAGACAGGGCGTGCGTATCCTTACCCACGTAGCACGGGCCGGTGATGCCCTGCTGGCGACGCACTTCGGCAATCGCCTGAGCGATCGCCAGAATGTGCGCTTCATTAAAACTGTGGCGCTGGGCGCTGCCACGGTGACCGGACGTGCCGAATTTCACCGCATGGGCGGCATTGCCGGCTTCCGGCTGCAGCACATAATACTGCGACGTCAGCTGCGCCACGTTAATCAGATCGCTTTGCTGAGCCGGTTGCCCGGCACGTGGATGGTTCGCCATCAACATCTCTCCCTTTCTCTTCTCGGGAGCCAGGCGCAATGACGCCGCGGCCGCCGAGACGAGCAGTTCGCTAAATCAAATAGTCCCGCAAACCTTTTCTGTCAGCTCCGTCGGGAACTGCATAGCCAGCATGATGTGCTCGATCATGCTGCGTTTACGGCCGGTATTGGTATTGGTGATCACCCAGTAAGGCGTACCCGGAACGTGTTTCGGTTTGGTGTGCGTTCCATTTGCCAGCAGCGTTTGCTGATCGCCGGCAAAATAGGTGCGGGTACGGCCATGCAACGCGTCGGTCGCCATGGCGAAACCGGCCGCATCCAGGGTGTACAGCGTAGAAAGTACCAGCATAAAGCGATTTACGGCTTTGTTCTGCTCGGCGTATTCATCCGACAGCAGCAGTTCGCGCATGGCGCGTACGCGATCGCGCGGGCGTGGCGCCGCCGCTTTTTCCGGCTCCTGACCCTGGGCCACTACGCTTGCGCTACGCACAGGTTGCCCTGCGGAAAACTTCAACATACGCCGTAAAATATCGGACGCACTTTCCCCGATATGTTGCGTGTGGCTGGCAATATAACGGTAAAGTTCTTCGTCGACTTCAATAGTTTTCATCTTTATCCAGTACTGTGTTTTCTACTTAAAGCCCGAAGCCAGGTTCTGTCTTCAAGCCGAGGGATTATAAAGTTAAAAGCGTGGGGGCAGACACAACAAAGTGCCGTTCTCAGGCAAAAGCAGACTATTACCTATATCCCCGTCATTTTTTATCCTGCCCTCGCCGGCCGGCGCGCGGGAAATACGGTGGATAACGGGATGCGTCAGCACTGCCAATCCATCACCTTTGCAGATAATGAGTATGATACCCTATCAGAACCTCTCAAGATCATGAACTTCGCGATGAAATTACATTATCAATTGCTGGCCGCACAGTCGGAGAACGCCGATACCCTTCCTATCCTGCTGATCCACGGCCTGTTCGGCAATCTCGACAACCTCGGGGTGCTGGCGCGCGACTTAAATCAGCAACACAACGTCATCAAAGTGGATCTGCGCAACCACGGCCTGTCGCCGCACTCTGACGAGATGAGCTACGCGGCGATGGCGCAGGATCTGCTGACGCTGCTGGACGACCTCCGGATTGAGCGCGCCATCGTTATCGGCCATTCCATGGGCGGCAAGGCCGCCATGGCGCTGACCGCGCTGGCGCCGGAGCGCATCGAACGTCTGGTGGCGATCGACATTGCGCCGGTGGACTACCAAACCCGCCGCCATGACGAAATCTTCGCCGCCCTGACAGCGGTCAGCGACGCCGGCATCACCCAGCGCCAACAGGCGGCGCAGCTGATGCGCGACTATCTGGATGAAGAAGGCGTGATTCAGTTCCTGCTGAAATCCTTTCATCAGGGAGAGTGGCGCTTCAACCTGCCGGTGCTGATTGCCAACTACGCGGCGATCATCGGCTGGCACGACGTGCCCGCCTGGCCTCATCCGATTCTGTTTATCCGCGGCGGGCTATCGCCATATGTGCAAAACAGCTACCGTGACGCTATTGCGCGCCAGTTCCCACAGGCGCGCGCCTATGAGGTGGCCGGCACCGGACACTGGGTGCACGCGGAAAAACCGCAGGCCGTACTGCGCGCGATTCACCGCTTTTTAGCCGAACCATAACGCAGGTGGTGAAAAAACGCGCTAAAGATAACGGCTTAGCGCGTTTGCGCCTCAGTTAGGCATTGTCGTTGCGACGCCAGCTGGGGTAAGATGGCGCGCTATAATTTTTGCCGCCATCCTCAGCGTGCTGTCCGGCGCCAGATTGGTGGCAAAGTTGGCTTAGGTTGTAATGACCTGAACGGTATTAACCACAGCGTCCGGAAGCATATCATCGCTTTTTGATGCTAATTCCCTTGCAGTACCGCTACCTATGGCAAAAGAACAAACGGATCGCACGACGCTGGATCTGTTCGCAGATGAACGCCGTCCGGGGCGCCCGAAAACCAACCCGTTATCCCGTGATGAACAGCTTAGAATCAATAAGCGTAATCAGTTACGGCGCGATAAAGTACGCGGGTTACGGCGTGTGGAACTGAAAATCAACGCGGATGCGGTGGAAGCGCTGAACAAGCTGGCCGAACAACGCAACATCAGCCGCAGCGAACTGATCGAGCAAATGCTGCTGGCGCAGCTGGCGGACGAACAGCCGTCGTCGTGAACGCGGCGCGGGGATAGCGCCTGCTTAACGCCGCCTTACTTTCCGGCATCGCATGAACGCGATAAAACCCCGGAACAAATTTCTGGCATGATAGGCATTTACCGGTGGGACCCTGGTCTCTACCATGACGCCACTTTACAACGATACCGATGCGATCAGCAGGCGAAACGTATTGTAATTTATTGAATTGAAAGGTTATACGCAATATGGCTAACGTAGGCATTTTCTTTGGCAGCGACACGGGCAATACTGAAAACATTGCCAAGATGATTCAAAAGCTCCTTCGCAAAGATTTCGGCGATGATGTTGCTGAGATTCACGACATCGCCAAAAGCAGCAAAGAAGATCTGGACGCATTCGACATTTTGCTGCTGGGCATCCCGACCTGGTACTACGGTGAAGCACAATGTGACTGGGACGACTTTTTCCCGACGCTGGAAGAAATAGACTTCAACGGGAAACTGGTTGCGCTGTTCGGCTGCGGCGATCAGGAAGACTACGCCGAGTACTTCTGCGACGCGATGGGCACCATCCGCGATATTATCGAACCACGCGGCGCCGCCATCGTCGGCCACTGGCCGACCAAAGGCTACCATTTCGAAGCCTCCAAGGGCCTGGCGGACGACGACAACTTTATCGGCTTGGCCATTGATGAAGACCGCCAGCCGGAGCTGACCAACGAACGCGTGGAAGCCTGGGTCAAACAGATCGTCGAAGAGCTGAGCCTGGCCGATATCATCGGCTGATGCCATTTCGCGATGCAAGGCCCTGCAGACCGACAGGGCCGTTATCGGCATCACGGATTGAAGCAATAGAAGCTACATATTAGTAACTTCCCTCCCCGTCACGGTAGACTTTGGCTCCGTTTATCCCATTCATCAAGATGTTGCACGCGCAACATGTAACGGCGCAGTAGGCTTTTGTTAACAACCGGCGGTTTCCATTTAGGGCAACCGGTTCTATAATGAGACGCTATTAACGCTTTGTGCCGACCGATGCCACAGGCAACAATGCCTCAACTGATTAGCATAGTAACAGGACTGAATCCGCATGACTGACAACAACACCGCATTGAAGAAGGCCGGCTTAAAAGTCACGCTTCCGCGACTCAAAATCCTGGAAGTGCTGCAAGATCCGGCTTGCCATCATGTCAGTGCGGAAGATTTGTATAAGAAACTGATCGACATGGGCGAAGAAATTGGTCTGGCGACGGTTTACCGCGTACTGAACCAGTTCGACGACGCCGGTATCGTCACGCGCCATAACTTCGAAGGCGGCAAGTCAGTATTCGAACTGACCCAACAGCATCACCACGATCACCTGATCTGCCTGGACTGCGGAAAAGTGATCGAGTTCAGCGATGAGTCTATCGAACAACGTCAGCGCGATATCGCCAAACAGCACGGCATCAAACTCACCAACCACAGCCTGTACCTGTACGGCCACTGTGCCAGCGGTGACTGCCGTGAAAACGATACGCTGCATAACAAAAAATAAGTCTGGCCTGCCAGCGTAAACAGGAACCGCCGCACGGCGGTTTTTTTATGCCTGCCGTTCGTGGGTGAGCTGCGGCGCCCACCGTTATACCGCTCGGGCACCGCAGACGTTGACTTAAGCCGCTACCGGCTCCGCGCGGCTAAAGCGCTTGCCATCCGGGCTTGCCGAACGAATCTGCACTTCGCCCTGCACCGCCGGCCTGGCGGCATCATCATAACGCTGCCAACGCTGACCGCCGTCGGTCGAATATTCGATCGTCAAGCCCGGCAGCGCAATATTGGCCTCCAGCCTGCCGCCGACAATACGGGCGCCCGGCACCGGCAGACGGTAACGGATTCCGCCCGCATCCAGCTTGGCCAGTTCGCGCTGCCCCAGAATATTGGCAAAAATCAGCCACTCCTGCGCCAGCTTTTTGGTATCGACAAACTGCGTTTCACCGCCCTTATATTCGCGGCCCGCCTGATAGTCCAGTTCCCACTCGGCACGGTGCCAGGCGCGTTCGGCCACCGACAGCGCACGCGGGAAGATCATATACTCCATCTGCGGATCGGTGCGCACCACCTCGCTCCACAGCTGGGCGGACAGGCCATACGCTCCCGGCCATGGCTTATCGCTCTTGGCGGTAAAGGCATTGCCGTCGCGGTCAACCGAGGTTTCGGCGTTTTGCGGCATATTGTCCGGTGCGAAGCTGAAGATTTTACGCTCATCGCTGAAGCGGGTGCCCCAGTAATAGCCGCTGTCGTTTGGGTTCACTTCATACGGGAAGTCCAGGTAGACATAGTCCGGGTTGGAAACCACCACTTCATAGCCCTTGTTGGCCCAGTCGTTCACCGAGTCAAAACCGCCCCAGTACAGGGTATCCCAGAAGTTGACGCCCACGCGCGAGGTGGCGAACGCTTTGGCGTCCTTGGCATCTTTCAGGCCATCCTGCCAGGCCTGCATCCGATCGATGCCGTGCGCCTTCACCAGCTTGCTGACTTCCTGACCGAAGTAGCTCGGCAGATGTTCCATATCCGCCACTTTGCCGCTGTCGATAAGCCGTTGGCAGGCCTGTGACTTCGCCCATGGCTTGTCTTCTTTGCTCAGGTCAAGCATGCCCTTGCCCGCTTCCGGCTTCTTCACATCGGTATAGCCGGCGCCCAGCCGGATATTTTTCGCCTCGTCGCCGCCAAAGTGCCAGGTGCCGATCGGCTGTCCCGCCTCCTGATGCATCTTGGCAATTTCCCCCATCACCTTGTCAACAAAGCGGGTGGAAGAGTCTAGACATGGATTCAGGTAGCTCTGGCGGTTGAAGAACTGCACCGAGGTGGTGTTCGAGGTATCGGTCGGATCCACCAGCCGGTACTCCTGCGCTTCTTGCTGTTTGCCCTGCGCATGCAGTTTCTTGTAGCGCGCCTCCATGGCGATCACCGCCGCACGGGCATGCGCCGGCATGTCGATTTCCGGAATCACCTCAATATGGCGCGCCTGCGCATAGTTGAGAATGTCGATGTAATCCTGACGCGAGAAGAAACCGCCGTACACATCCGGCCCCTGACCGTACTGCGGCAGCAGACAGGTGGTTTCGCTCAGGTCATGGCAGCGCTGTCCGCCAACCTCCGTCAGCTCCGGCAGGCCGGGGATTTCAATACGCCAGCCCTCATCGTCGGTCAGGTGGAAATGGAATTTATTCAGCTTATAGGCCGCCATTTGATCCAGCAGGCGCAGCACCGCATCTTTATGGTGGAAGTTACGCGCCACGTCGAGGAACAGGCCGCGATAGGCAAAGCGCGGCGCGTCGCGCGCCTCCAGCGTGGCAATCTTTTTATCGCCGTGCAGCGGGATCAACGACAGAATTGACTGCAGGCCGTAGAACACCCCGCTCTGATCAAAACCGGTAATCCGCGCTTCTTTCTCACCCAGCGTCAGCGTATAGGCGCCGGATTGCGCCATTTCTCCGCTGAACGACGCCGGATTTACCTCAGTCTTTATCGGGTAGCCCGCCGCCGCGCTCGCCACGCCAAGCTGTGCAAAACGATCGCGCACCACGTTCGCCGTCGCCTGATCCAAGGCGCCAAGCGCCAGCGCCACGCCGTTGCCAAGATCGATATCCTGCGCATGGACCTGCACCGACACCGGCGTCGGGACGATCTGGCCACGCAGCGAGGCGGCCGGCAACATCTGCAGGTCCGCGTTACGCGTAAAGCGCGAGGCCGGCGTCATCAGCACGTTTTTATCCTCTTTGGTGCGCTTCCATTGATCGCCGGTAAACGGCGCCACGAACCGATCCAGATCCTCGGTATCGGTGTTGGTCAGCACTTTCGGCTTGGCATCGCCGGAAGTCGCATACCAGCGCGGCAGGAAATCCGTCTTAAACAGCTGCCAGTATTCGGCCACGATGGGAATTTCCACCGCCTGGTTGGCCGGGAAGCCCCGGAACGCGTCGGTCGGCTCCAGCTTGTACAGATCGCCGGTCAGGTGAGTGATGCGGAACTGTTGGTTACCCACCTCCAGCGTCTGCCGCGGGCTGTGGAAATAGATCGCCCAATCTTTGGCGGTAATCGCCTGGCCGTCGTTGGCCAACGTGATCATCACCTTGTTGCAGGCCGCCCAGTCGGCGCCCAGCCTGGCGCAATCCACGCCGCTGTCGGCCGCGCGGTTGTCCAGCATTTTGATATTCAGCTTCAGCTGGCTGAGGCGATCCACCAGCGGTTGATCCGCCATGGCGTTGCCGATCACGCCGAACATGCCGGCGGTCGCCGCCAGTACGGCCAGGGCACTCAGTTTAAATCTGTTCATCTTCAGACTCCTTGGTCATCGTGATTATTCGCCCGAATTTCTTGCCACAGCTTGCCGCAGCGCTCGTGATACGCCTGGCCGTCGCCGCTGTGCAGCGCCTGAATGCATTTTTGGTAATCCATCACGCGTACCGTTTCCTGTTCAGCAAACGGCTGGTGCCGTTGCTCTTGCCGCAAGACATCCAGCACCGCCTGGCAGGACTGCAATTTTTCCGGCGAGCCTTCTGCGGTATTGATGCAGGCGGCGTATGCCTGCCGTAAGCGGCCGTCTTCCGGCGCCGCCTGCGGCTGTACGCAGCCCGCCAACCCTACCGTCACGGTTACCGCCAACATGCGTTTTTTCATGAAACTGTCCCCTGTCATCCTGCCCCGGCCGCAAAGCCAAGGCAGCGATTAAAAATGGTGAACGGTGCGATAACCATAAATTTGACGTCGCGCTCATCCTGGAAGATGTTGCCGTAGCCGCCGCCCCAGCTCGGAATATCGGAATGGTTGTCATACTGCGTGAAGTGCAGCTTGAATAACGTGCCTTTGGCGCGCCCTTCCTGCACGGTGTACATCGCATCCAGACTGTAGGCGCTCTCTTTCAGACGCTGGTTCTGATCGTAAATCGGGTTAGTGCTCGGTTTGGCGTCCCAGGCGTAGACGTAAGAGCCGCCGACCGCCCAGCCCGGCAGGTTCCATTTGCTCAGGTCGTACATCACTCCGGCGTAGAGCGCTTTCTCGCCGTTGGCGTTAAAGTCGGAACGGTTGTCCCACCACACATCCAGGCGGCCGTTCGAGGAGGCATAGGTCGGCGTCATACGCTGCAGGAAGTAGCCCTGGTTACCTTCGGCCTTGACCATGGTGCCTTCCAGACGCCAGGTAAACTGGCCGGTGGTGTAGCCGAAGGTCAGCGCCTGCAGCCAGGCCAGCCCGTCGTAAATGCTGTTAGGATCCTGTTTGTCGCTGATGCGGTCTTCAGCGCCATAGAATTGATAGCTGGTGGTGAGCGGGTTGCCGAACAGTTCAAATTGATAGGCAGCCTTGGCGAAATATTGGTTCACATAGCCTTGCGCCTGACCAAAGGCCGCTTCCAGCACCAGATCGTTTTTGAAATCATATTTGGCGCCAATAGAGTGCAGATAGGAAACCGACGTTTTCCTGTCATTCTGGCGGAAGTCATCCATCTCAATATGCCATGGCGCCTTATATTTATCGGTCCACATATAAGAGAAGCTGAGGGCGCCGGCATCACCGTAGTCGAAATTGGCGCCGGCCTCCGCGCCGCGATAGGTGCCCGGTAAAAAGCTCCAGTGCGGCGCCAGCAGCGTTTGGCCGCTGGGTTGGATATAACCGGCGCGCGCCCAGAGCGGACCATATTTGAGTTTGGCGGCGGCTTTGTACAGGCTCACCCCGCCCTTATCACCCTGATACGTTTCGTCATAGGTGCGGTTGCTGCTGGAGAACGCGATTTCGTTCGGGTGGCCGCTGTCTTTGCTTTCCGCAATTTCAATCGCGCTGAAGGCGGCAATATCCAGACCCAGCATGTCCCAGGCATAGCCGGAACTGAAATCCAGACTCAGGTTGGCGGTTGCATGCGACAGATTGGTGGTATAGCTGTTGTAATCGGGGTTATTGACCGTGACGCTGCTGCCGTCCGGCCTGGTCATCTCTTTGGTTTTATTTAAATCTTTACGATCGCGTTCGCGCTGCCAGTAATACACGCCGCCGCTTAGCGTGGAATCCTCGATAAACCCTGCTGCCTGCGCTGCCGGGGGCATCGCCAGCCCTGTCCCCAACAGCGCGCCCGCGACAGCAAGCGTCAGCGTATTACGCCGAACACCGTGCGTAGCCATAATGAAATTCCTCTTTGACATAAAAAGCGCGGCCGCCGCTGCCCATCACTGCCTCGAACGACCGCTAATAAAAAACCCGAAATGGGTAAAAAGTTTTTGCCGTCGGAAAACCCCACAGCATTTATTGCTAACCACAGACTATTTTTCGCGACGCGAATTATCAAATGGAAAATACAATAAGTTTGTCAAAGTATGACAAGGAGCACATATTGATGAGGATTTGTTACTCAGTGAAAAAATAGCGAGTGATGATACAAAAACACAATAAAATCAAAAATAAAAATAGATATTCGACAAACAGTCGGCTAGTTGAATGGTTTCAGCGTTGGCAAGATCACAAAACAACCAAGATCAGAGAGCGCTCTCTTATTTTTATTATTTTTCATCACGAATATATAAATTTATTTTACATCTAACAAATAAAATGCGACGAATAAAAAATAGCAGGCGCTGTTTGCGCCTGAGGGGTACTGTAAAAAATAAAACGACGCGCAATTACTGTAATAATATTAATGTATCGGCGGAAAAAGCAAAAAAAAGCGCAACCGAAGTTGCGCTTTAATCAGCGAGATGGCCGTAATAGCGGTTTACGCGCCCGCTTTCGCCCAGGTGTCGCGCAGGCCCACGGTGCGGTTAAACACCAGATGCTCAGCCGAAGAGTCGCGGCTGTCGGCACAGAAATAGCCTTCGCGTTCAAACTGGTAAGCGTGCTCAGGCTGCGCCTGCGCCAGGCTTGGCTCCACAAAGCCCTGCTTGACCACCAGCGACTCAGGGTTAACGGTGGCCAGGAAGTCTTCCGCCGCCCCCGGGTTTGCCACGCTGAACAGGCGGTCATACAGGCGGATTTCCGCCGGCACGGCATGCGCCGCCGACACCCAGTGAATGACGCCCTTCACCTTACGGCCGTCGGCCGGATCCTTGCTCAGCGTCTCTGCATCGTAGCTGCAGAAGATGGTGGTGATGTCGCCGGCATCGTTTTTCTCAACGCGCTCTGCCTTGATGACATAGGCATTACGCAGGCGTACTTCCTTGCCCAATACCAGACGCTTGTACTGCTTGTTGGCTTCTTCACGGAAGTCAGCGCGGTCTATATACACTTCGCGGCTGAACGGCACTTCGCGGCTGCCCATTTCCGGCTTGTTCGGATGGTTAGGCATGGTCACCGTTTCCACCTGATCCGCCGGCAGGTTCTCGATCACCACTTTAACCGGATCCAGCACCGCCATGGCGCGCGGCGCGTTCTCGTTCAGATCGTCGCGGATGCATGACTCCAACGCCATCATTTCAACGTTGTTGTCCTGCTTGGTCACGCCGATACGCTGACAGAATTCGCGGATAGAGGCGGCGGTATAGCCGCGGCGGCGCAGACCGGACACGGTCGGCATGCGCGGATCGTCCCAGCCTTCCACGATCTTCTCGGTCACCAGCTGGTTCAGCTTGCGCTTCGACATGATGGCGTACTCAAGGTTGAGACGCGAGAACTCGTACTGACGCGGGTGGCAAGGAATGGTGATGTTATCCAGCACCCAGTCATACAGACGGCGGTTATCCTGGAACTCCAGCGTACACAGCGAGTGAGTAATGCCTTCCAGCGCATCGGAAATGCAGTGGGTGAAGTCGTACATCGGATAGATGCACCACTTGTTGCCGGTCTGGTGGTGTTCGGCAAACTTGATCCGATACAGCACCGGGTCGCGCATCACGATAAACGGCGAGGCCATATCAATTTTGGCGCGCAGGCAGGCGGTGCCCTCGGCAAACTCGCCGTTACGCATTTTTTCGAACAGCGCCAGGTTCTCTTCCACCGTACGATCGCGGTACGGGCTGTTTTTGCCCGGCGCGGTCAGGGTGCCGCGATATTCGCGGATTTGCTCCGGCGTCAGTTCATCAACGTAGGCCAGGCCTTTGCCGATCAGTTCAACGGCATACTGGTGCAGCTGGTCGAAATAGTCAGAGGAGTAACGAACGTTGCCGCTCCATTGGAAACCCAGCCACTCTACGTCATGCTTGATGGAGTCAACAAACTCGAGATCTTCCTTCACCGGGTTGGTATCGTCAAAACGCAGGTTGCACTGCCCCTGGTAATCCTTGGCGATGCCAAAGTTCAGGCAGATGGATTTCGCATGGCCGATATGCAGATAGCCATTAGGTTCAGGCGGGAAGCGGGTATGAACCGTCGAGTGCTTCCCTGACGCCAGATCTTCATCGATGATCTGACGGATAAAATTGGTTGGGCGGGCTTCAGCCTCACTCATTTCACTATTCCTCAAATGCAAAGTGCTTCACATAACCGCCTATGATCCAACAAGCCACGCTTGGAAACAACCGTTAGTTTCAGCAAAAAAGATGATAACTGCCCCATCATGCGCCATTGCACCGGGAAAGTGCAACTGGTCCCCCGCCGCCCAATAAAAAAGCGGGAAGAGATTGCTCTCTTCCCGCCAAACGTCGGGTGCGTCCCGTCATGACTCGTTGACACCCAATCAGGTACTGCTCAGGTAAACCGTTATTTTTTGATCACGTACAGCCGGGTCTGGCCGGCAACCACGTTACCGCTTGCCAGTTCATCCAGGCCGGCGTAATCGTCCACGTTGCTGACTACTACCGGGCTGATCATCGAGCGTGCATTGGCATTCAGGAACTCAAGATCCATCTCCAACACCGGCTCGCCGGCTTTCACCTCGACGCCTTCTTCCACCAGGCGCTTAAAGCCCTGGCCGTTCAGCGCTACGGTATCAATGCCCATATGCACCACCAGCTCAACGCCCTTGTCGGTTTCCAGGCAGAAGGCATGGTTGGTGTTGAAGATTTTCACTACCGTGCCGTCTGCCGGCGCCACTACGGTGCTGTCGGTTGGTCGGATTGCCACGCCGTCGCCTACTGCTTTGCTGGCAAAGGCCTCGTCCGGCACCTGATCCAGCGCCACAACCTCACCGCTGACCGGCGCAACCATCGCTTCCAGCACCACGGCCTGCGGCGCGTTAGGTACCGCCTGCGGCTTCGCGTCAGCCTGCGGCGGCGTCGTCGGCACGCTGGCGGCGGCTACCGGGCCGGCAGCCACCACGCCGCGCATCGCGCTGGCAATCAGCTCGGCCTGCGTCCCCACAATCACCTGTACGCTCTGTTTGTTCAGGCGAATCACGCCGGAGGCGCCCAGGCGTTTCGCCAGCGCATCGTTCACCAGCGCAGAATCTTTCACATTCAGACGCAGGCGGGTGATGCAGGCGTCAATCCCGGTCAGGTTATCGGAACCGCCAATCGCGCTCACATAGCGGCGGGCCAGCGTGGTGGTGGCGTTTTCATCTTTCCCGGCGGCGGCGTCAACATCGTAACCGTCGGTTTCATCACCGGCGACCGCCAGCTCGCGGCCCGGGGTCATCAGGTTGAACTTGGTGATGGTGAAACGGAACACCGCATAGTAGATAACGAAGAACACCAGCCCCTGCGGGATCAGCATATACCAGTGGGTGGCCAGCGGATTGCGGGAAGCAAGCGCCATATCCACCAGGCCGGCGCTGAAGCCGAAGCCGGCAATCCAGTGCATGCTGGCGGCGATAAAGACGGAAATACCGGTCAGAATCGCGTGGATCACGTACAGCACCGGCGCCACAAACATAAAGGAGAACTCCAGCGGCTCGGTGATGCCTGTGAAGAAGGCGGCAAACGCCGCGGCCATCATGATGCCCGCCACTTTAGCCTTGTTCTCTGGACGCGCGCAGTGGTAAATCGCCAGCGCCGCGCCCGGCAGGCCGAACATCATGATTGGGAAGAAGCCCGCCTGATAACGACCGGTAATGCCCACTACCGCCTTGCCGGCTTCAATAGACTGCTGGCCGCCGAGGAAGTTAGGAATATCGTTGATACCGGCCACGTCAAACCAGAACACCGAGTTCAGCGCATGGTGCAGGCCGACCGGAATCAGCAGGCGGTTGAAGAAGGCATACAGACCGGCACCGACCGACCCCATTTTCTGAATATATTCACCGAAATTCACCAGACCGTTAAAGATAAGCGGCCAGACGTACATCAGGATAAAGGCGACCAGAATCATCAGGAAGGAGATCAGGATCGGCACCAGACGGCGGCCGCTGAAGAACGACAGCGCCTTCGGCAGCTCGACGCTGCTGAAGCGGTTGTAGATTTCGGCGGAGATAATCCCCACCAGAATCCCCACGAACTGGTTTTCAATTTTACCAAACGCGGCTGGCACCTGATCCAGCGGGATTTTCTGAATCATTGATACCGCAGCCGGCGAACAGAGGGTAGTCAACACCAGGAAGCCGACAAAGCCGGTCAGCGCAGCGGCGCCGTCCTTATCCTTCGACATCCCGTAAGCGACGCCAATGGCGAACAGCACCGACATATTGTCGATAATGGCTGAACCAGACTTAATAAAGAAAGCGGCGACCGCGTTGTCGCCGCCCCAGCCTACCGGGTCAATCCAGTAGCCGACGCCCATTAATATCGCGGCGGCCGGCAGCGTGGCGACCGGCACCATCAAGGCGCGCCCCACCTTTTGTAAATAACTAAGAATGTTCACCTTTTCCCCCTATTCATCCGCGAGCGGACCCTATTGGCAGTTTATTGAGAAGCCTCACTGCCTTTTTTAAAAATACGCATGGCACACATTACTATGCGGAGTGTAAAAAAATTAATTCGTATCGCAAATTAAAACCTCCCCTTTTGTGATTTGAATCACCAAAAAGGTCAGATTAACGGCGGCATTGCTAGCCATCGCACAAAACTTATTTTATCATTAAAAAAATCGATACTGAGGCTCCCTAACGCAGAAACAACAAAGCTGAATTAGGCTTAAGCCTTCTGACAGGGCTCGTTCAGTATAGCCATAGTTTACTTACCCAAGAGGTGTATGATGAGACTTATCCCACTGAAAGATACCGCACAAGTAGGCAAATGGGCCGCCCGCCATATCGTACAACGCATCAATGCCTTCAACCCTACGGCGGAGCGTCCGTTCGTGCTGGGCCTGCCGACCGGCGGCACCCCGCTGGAAGCCTACAAACATCTGATTGCGATGCACAAAGCAGGTGAAGTAAGCTTTAAGCACGTTGTGACGTTCAATATGGATGAATATGTTGGCCTGCCGCAGGAGCACCCGGAAAGCTATCATACCTTCATGTACCGTAATTTCTTTGATCACGTTGATATCCTGCGTGAAAACATCAACCTGTTGAACGGTAACGCACCGGATGTCGATGCCGAATGCCGCCGCTATGAAGAGAAAATCAAAGCCTACGGCAAAATTCACCTGTTTATGGGCGGCGTGGGAATTGACGGCCACATCGCCTTTAATGAACCGGCCTCTTCGCTGGCGTCCCGCACCCGCATTAAAACGTTGACCGAAGATACCCGCATCGCCAACTCGCGCTTCTTCGGCGGCGACGTCAGCCAGGTGCCGAAATACGCCCTGACCGTCGGCGTCGGTACCCTGCTGGATGCGGAAGAGGTGATGATTCTGGTGACCGGCCACGCCAAGGCGCAGGCGCTGGAAGCGGCGGTGGAAGGCAACGTCAACCATATGTGGACCATCAGCTGCCTGCAGCTGCACGCCAAAGCCATCGTGGTGTGCGACGAACCGTCCACCATGGAGCTGAAGGTCAAAACCGTTAAATACTTCCGTGAACTGGAAGCGGAAAGCGTGAAGAATCTTTAATTTTTTGTTTGTAGGGGGCTACATGTTCGCTTTAACCCACGGCCGTATTTACACCGGCCACGACGTGCTTGATGACCATGCGGTAGTGATTGCCGACGGCCTGATTGAACGAGTCTGCCCGCTGGCCGAACTGCCGGCCGGCATCGAAACGCGCGACCTGGGTGGCGCCCTGTTAGCCCCCGGTTTTATTGATGTTCAGCTGAACGGCTGCGGCGGCGTGCAGTTTAACGACGCGCTGGAGGCCATCTCTGAAGAGACGCTGGAGATCATGCAGCACGCCAATGAAAAATCGGGCTGCACCAGCTACCTGCCGACGCTGATCACCAGCAGCGACGAATTTATGAAGCACAGCATCGAAGTGATGCGCGCTTATCTGAAAAAACAGCGTAATCAGGCGCTCGGCCTGCACCTGGAAGGGCCTTACCTGAGCCCGCAGAAAAAAGGCACCCACAACCCGGCCTTTATCCGCCGCGCGGACAAAGAGATGGTGGACTATATGTGCGCCAACGCCGATGTCATCACCAAGGTGACGCTGGCGCCGGAAATGGTGGAGCCGCACTTTATCACCCAGCTGCGCGACGCGGGCATCATCGTCTCCGCCGGCCACTCCAACGCCACCTATGAGCAGGCGCGCACCGGCTTTGCCGCCGGCATCAGCTTCGCCACCCACCTGTATAACGCCATGCCGTATATTACCGGCCGCGAGCCGGGGCTGATGGGCGCGATTTTCGATACGCCGGAAGTGTATACCGGGATCATCGCCGACGGCCATCACGTCGCCTGGGCGAGTATCCGTAACGCCAAGCGCATGAAAGGTGATAAGTTGGTGCTGGTTACCGACGCCACCGCGCCGGCGGGCGCCGATATTGATCAATTTATTTTCGCCGGTAAAACCATATACTATCGTGACGGGCTGTGCGTGGATGAGAACGGCACCCTGAGTGGTTCTGCGCTGACGATGATCGACGCGGTGAAAAACAGCGTGGAGCATGTCGGCATCGCCCTGGATGAGGCCCTGCGTATGGCCACGCTCTATCCGGCGCGCGCCATCGGCGTAGACCAGCGTTTGGGCAGTATCGAAGCCGGTAAAGTGGCGAACCTGACCGCCTTTACCCGCGATTTCACCATTACTAAAACGCTCGTTAACGGTAACGAGGTTTAATCAGACAGCGAGTAACTTTATTAATGAGCACTGGCGGACAGGCACAGATAGGCAACGTAGATTTAGTTAAACAGCTTAACGGCGCAGCAGTATATCGCCTGATTGACCAGCAAGGGCCAATCTCGCGCATTCAGATCGCCGAACTTAGCCAACTTGCCCCCGCCAGTGTGACTAAAATTACCCGCCAGCTGCTGGAGCGCGGGCTGATCAAAGAGGTCGATCAGCAAGCCTCCACCGGCGGCCGCCGCGCTATCTCCATCGTCAGCGAAACCCGCCAGTTTCACACCGTCGCCGTGCGTCTCGGCCGGCACGATGCCACCATCACCCTGTATGATATGAGCGGTAAATCGCTCGGTGAAGAACACTACCCGCTGCCGGAACGCACGCAGGAGACGCTGGAAAACGCCCTGTTCAACGCCATCGAGCAGTTTATCGCCAGCTATCAACGCAAACTGCGCGAGCTGATCGCCATTTCGGTGATCCTGCCGGGGCTGGTCGATCCGTCGCTCGGCGTGGTGCGCTATATGCCACACATCGGCGTCGATAACTGGCCGCTGGTCGATAACCTGCAGCAGCGCTTCAACGTCACCAGCTTCGTCGGCCACGATATCCGCAGCCTGGCGCTGGCCGAACACTACTTCGGCGCCACGCGCGACTGTGAAGACTCCATTCTGGTGCGGCTGCACCGCGGCACCGGCGCCGGCATTATCGTTAACGGCCAGATCTTCCTCGGCAATAACGGCAACGTCGGCGAAATCGGCCATATTCAAATCGACCCGCTCGGTGAACGCTGCCACTGTGGCAACTTCGGCTGTCTGGAAACCGTCGCCGCCAATGCCGCCATTGAACAGCGGGTGCGTCAGCTGCTGGCGCAGGGCTATCCCAGCAAGTTGCTGTCGCCGGACGACTGCGGCATCAACGCCATTTGCAAGGCCGCCAACCGCGGCGACCTGCTGGCCGGCGAAGTTATCGACCACGTCGGCCGCTACCTGGGCAAAGCGGTGGCGATCGCCATCAACCTGTTTAACCCGCAAAAAGTGGTGATCGCCGGCGAAATTACCGAAGCGCACAAAGTCCTGTTGCCGGCGATACAAAGCTGCATCAATAATCAGGTACTGAAAGATTTCCGTAAAAACCTGCCGGTAGTGACCTCGGAACTTGACCACCGTTCGGCGATCGGCGCCTTCGCCCTGGCCAAGCGCGCCATGCTCAACGGCGTACTGCTGCAGCGCTTACTGGAAAGCTGACCCTATTTTCAGGCGGATGGCATCACGCCCTCCGCCCTCTTGATGAGATCCCCCCACCATGACGATTAAAAACGTAATCTGTGATATCGACGGCGTACTGATGCATGACAACACCGCCGTTCCCGGCGCCGACCGCTTTCTGGCGCGCATTCAGGAGCAGGGCATGCCGCTGGTAGTGCTGACCAACTACCCGTCGCAGACCGCGCAGGATCTGGCCAACCGCTTTGCCGCCGCCGGCCTGGACGTGCCGGAAAGCGCGTTCTATACCTCGGCGATGGCCACCGCCGATTTCCTGCGCCGTCAGGAAGGTAAAAAAGCCTATGTGGTCGGTGAAGGCGCGTTAATTCACGAGTTGTACAAAGCCGGCTTCACCATCACCGATATCAACCCCGACTTTGTGATTGTCGGCGAGACCCGCTCCTACAATTGGGAGATGATCCACAAGGCCGCCTATTTCGTCAGTAACGGCGCGCGCTTTATCGCCACCAACCCGGATACCCACGGCCACGGCTTTGTCCCGGCCTGCGGCGCGCTGTGCGCCCCGATCGAAAAGATCACCGGCCGCAAACCGTTTTACGTCGGTAAACCCAGCCCGTGGATTATTCGCGCCGCGCTGAACAAGATGCAGGCCCATTCGGA
This sequence comes from Serratia sp. JUb9, assembly GCF_014298095.1. Taxonomy (NCBI): domain Bacteria; kingdom Pseudomonadati; phylum Pseudomonadota; class Gammaproteobacteria; order Enterobacterales; family Yersiniaceae; genus Serratia; species Serratia sp. JUb9. The sequence goes on from NZ_CP060416.1 coordinate 3,750,032, forward strand.
AGAGACGGTGATCGTCGGTGATAACCTGCGCACCGACATTCTGGCCGGCTTCCAGGCCGGCCTGGAAACCATTCTGGTGCTGTCCGGCGTCTCCACGCCAAACGATATTGAAAGCATGCCGTTCCGCCCGACCTATATCTTCCCGTCGGTTGCCGATATCGACCTGTTCTGATCGTCACGACGGCGGGGTTCCCGCCGTCGTATCATGTAACCCCCGCCAGTACGTTGAGTTTTATTTATTTGACACCGATAGCCTGTTTGCGGCTTTATTTTTTCCGCTGCAGGGCGCTGCAAAAACCACCAGTAGCGCGATTTATTTAACGAATCCTCAAAAAATAGCGCTTAAATATAAATATCCGCTAATTTTCACCCCATCACCGATAACTATTTTTCTCCTGAATATGAAAACGCTTGCGCCCGACGTCGTTTTTGGCGCATTTTCATAAACACCCCGTAGCCATCGTCCCGGCTGCGTATAACAGCAAAAACAACATCACAGTCCCAGAAAAGTCGTTTAGGAGAGTTTGTATGTGTTCTATTTTCGGTGTGCTCGATCTGAAGTCCGATCCTGCTGAGCTGCGTAAAAAAGCGCTCGAGCTGTCTCGTTTGATGCGCCACCGCGGCCCGGACTGGTCCGGCATTTACGCCAGCGATAAAGCCATTCTGGCGCATGAGCGTCTGTCGATCGTTGATGTTAATAACGGTGCGCAACCGCTGTATAACGCGGCACATACTCACGTTCTGGCGGTAAACGGCGAAATCTATAACCACCAGGCGCTGCGCGACGCATTGAGCGACCGCTATCAGTTCCAGACCGGCTCCGACTGTGAAGTGATCCTGGCACTGTATCAGGAAAAAGGCCCGGCGTTCCTCGACGATCTGCAGGGAATGTTCGCCTTCGCGCTGTATGACGCGGAAAAAGACGCCTACCTGATCGGCCGCGATCATATCGGCATTATCCCGCTGTATATGGGCTTTGATGAGCACGGCAACCTGTTCGTCGCCTCGGAAATGAAGGCGTTGGTGCCGGTCTGCCGCACCATTAAAGAATTCCCCGCCGGCAGCTACCTGTGGAGCCAGGACGGCGAGATCCGCCAATACTACCAGCGCGACTGGTTTGACTACGACAGCGTTAAAGACAGCGTCACCGACGCCAATGCGCTGCGCAATGCGTTGGAAGAATCGGTAAAAAGCCACCTGATGTCCGACGTGCCTTACGGCGTGCTGCTGTCCGGCGGCCTGGACTCGTCGGTAATTTCCGCCATCACCAAAAAATACGCCGCGCGCCGCGTGGAAGATCAGGAGCGCAGCGAAGCCTGGTGGCCTCAGCTACACTCCTTTGCCGTCGGCCTGCAAGGCTCGCCGGATCTGCGCGCCGCGCAAGAGGTGGCCAACCACCTCGGCACCGTGCACCATGAAATTCACTTCACCGTGCAAGAAGGTCTGGACGCCATCCGCGACGTGATCTATCACATTGAAACCTACGACGTCACCACCATCCGCGCCTCGACGCCGATGTATCTGATGTCGCGCAAGATCAAGGCGATGGGCATCAAGATGGTGCTGTCCGGCGAAGGCGCCGACGAAGTCTTCGGCGGCTACCTCTACTTCCATAAGGCGCCGGACGCGCACGAGTTCCACGACGAGACGGTGCGTAAACTGCTGGCGCTGCATATGTTTGACTGCGCGCGCGCCAACAAGGCGATGTCCGCCTGGGGCGTTGAAGCGCGCGTGCCGTTCCTCGACAAGAAATTCCTCGACGTGGCGATGCGCATCAACCCGCAGGATAAAATGTGCGGCAACGGCAAAATGGAAAAGCACATTATTCGCGAGTGTTTTGAGTCCTATCTGCCGGCCAGCGTGGCCTGGCGCCAGAAAGAGCAGTTCTCCGACGGCGTGGGCTACAGCTGGATCGATACGCTAAAAGAGGTGGCTGCACAGCAAATCAGCGACCAACAGCTTGAAAACGCACGTTTCCGTTTCCCGTACAACACGCCGACGTCAAAAGAAGGCTACCTGTACCGTGAGATTTTCGAAGAGCTGTTCCCGCTGCCAAGCGCCGCCGAGTGCGTGCCGGGCGGCCCGTCGGTGGCTTGTTCGTCAGCCAAGGCGATTGAGTGGGACGAATCATTCAAAAAAATGGACGATCCGTCCGGCCGCGCCGTCGGCGTACACCAGTCCGCTTATCAGTAAACGGCTATATATCAACATGACGGCGAACCTGCGGGTTCGCCTTTTTGTTGATGTTTTAAACCATAAATTGAATGAATTGCCGATTTTATCGCCATACTGTTCACAACCCAGACAAACGGCACCCTGCAACGCTTTTTCGGCAAAAAACTTGTTGACGCAAATCGGTCATATACGCATAATGCGCCCCGCAACGCCGATGAAGGTAGCGCGAAAAAAGATGGCTACGTAGCTCAGCTGGTTAGAGCACATCACTCATAATGATGGGGTCACAGGTTCGAATCCCGTCGTAGCCACCATCTTTTTTGCGGGAGTGGCGAAATTGGTAGACGCACCAGATTTAGGTTCTGGCGCCGCAAGGTGTGCGAGTTCAAGTCTCGCCTCCCGCACCACTCTCTTCATCGTCGTCGGCTCTGCTGATGGGGTATCGCCAAGCGGTAAGGCACCGGTTTTTGATACCGGCATTCCCTGGTTCGAATCCAGGTACCCCAGCCATCTTCTCTCTGGGAAGGCGGTCAGCAGGAAAGATTTGTAACGGTTGTTGGGGTATCGCCAAGCGGTAAGGCACCGGTTTTTGATACCGGCATTCCCTGGTTCGAATCCAGGTACCCCAGCCATACAAACAACCTGCAAGTCGATAAAGCAATATTTAGCGCGGCTACGTAGCTCAGCTGGTTAGAGCACATCACTCATAATGATGGGGTCACAGGTTCAAATCCCGTCGTAGCCACCATTGCTAAGTTTGCTTTCAACAATTGGGGTATCGCCAAGCGGTAAGGCACTGGATTCTGATTCCAGCATTCCGAGGTTCGAATCCTCGTACCCCAGCCACATTTAGAAAAGCCCACTTCGGTGGGCTTTTTGCTTTTCTGCTGCTGCCTTTAGCATGCAAACAAAGAAAAAGGCCGGGAGTCCTGACCTTCTGTTTATCACGCCGTACGGTGCCTGCCCGACAGCTTATAAGCCCAGCGCATACTTCAGCGCTTTTTGTTTCAGTCCCCCGGCGCGTTCGGCGGCCATCAGCGCCAGATTGCGCGCTATGCCAAGCGGCGCCAGGCGATTGCTGAAGGCGGTATAAAACAGATCCATCCCGCTCTGCATCAGCAGGTTGTCGGCGCGGCGCCGGCGCTGATAGCGCTGCAGTACCGCTTCGCTCGACCATTCCTCACCCCGCTCGCGCGCCTCCAGCAGCACGTTCAGCAACGCGTCGACATCGCGGTAACCCAGGTTAACCCCCTGCCCGGCCAGCGGGTTGATGGTGTGCGCCGCGTCGCCGACCAACGCCAGCCCCGGCAGGACGTAACGCTGGGCATGGCGGCGCACCAGCGGGAACGAGCCGGCGGCATGCGCCTTCACCGCGCCGAGCCGCGCCGGAAACGCCGCGGCAATCTCCTGCTCCAGCTGCGCCATCGGCATGCTTTGCAGCTGACGAATGCGTTGCGGGCTGTCGTACCACACCAGCGAGGCCCAGTCGTCATACAGCGGCAGAAAAGCGCGCGGCCCGGAAGGGAAGAACTGCTGCCAGGTGGCATCCTGCTGCGGCGCGCCGGTCTGCACGGTAATCAGCATGCAGGACTGACGATACTGCCAGCCGCTGACGCCGATATCCGCCAATGTGCGCACCTGCGAGTGCGCGCCGTCGGCACCGACCACCAGCCGCGCCGTCAGCGTCTCTCCGTCATCCAGCGTCAGTCGCCATGCGCCCTCCCCGCGCTGCAGCGCCTGCAGCCTGGCCGGACAATGCAGCGTCAGCATGTCGCAGTGCTGCAGCTGCTGCCACAGCGCCAGCTGCAGCAGGCGATTTTCCACCATAAATCCGAGTTCGGGCAGGCCCAGCTCGGCCGCGTCGAACGCCACCCGCGCCGATTCCCACTCCCAGGTTTCCAGCCTGCGGTACGGCGCCGAGCGCATCTGCGCCAGCGACTGCCAGGCGCCCAGCTGTTTCAACAGAGCGACCGAGGCACAGCCAATGGCGGAAATCCGCAGATCCGGCGCGCTGTGCGGATCAAACGCCGCCGGCGCCTGATGCTCCAGCAGCGCCACGCTAAATCCGGCCTGCGCCAGCCCCAGCGCGGCGGCCGCGCCGACCATGCCGCCGCCGACCACGGCGACGTCGTACTCTGTTTGAGAAGTCTTCATGTTGGTTATGCTTGTTGGTTGGTGAGCGCCGCTCCACCCTGCGCGGCGTGTTGCCCTTAGTGTACCGGATTTTTCATCCGGCTTCAGGTCGCAGGAGCGTTTCCCCGCGCTGGTCACCGCCGCGGCAAGTGTTTACAATGCCCCTCTGCAATGTCGCTATCCCCGTCATAAGAGAGGCGCAGGCTCACGGCAGCCGCGCACGGTACGTTCCCGGGAATTCGCTGCGTTGCCGTCTCCCTGCAGCCTGAATGATTTTGGGTATAATGCAGCTTAATTTCGCTTCGCACTGATAATGGCTATTCGATGACCAAGAAACTACATATCAAAACCTGGGGCTGTCAGATGAATGAATACGATTCATCCAAAATGGCAGACTTACTGGGAAGCACGCACGGTTACCAATGGACCGAAAACGCCGAAGAGGCGGACGTGCTGCTGCTGAATACCTGCTCAATCCGCGAGAAAGCGCAGGAAAAAGTTTTCGCTATGTTGGGCCGCTGGAAGCAGCTAAAAGAAAAGAACCCGGATCTGATTATCGGCGTAGGCGGCTGCGTCGCCTCACAGGAAGGCGACCATATTCGCCAGCGCGCGCCCTGCGTCGACGTGATTTTCGGGCCGCAGACGCTGCACCGCCTGCCGGAGATGATTAACCACGTTCAGGGTACCCGCAGCCCGATCGTCGACATCAGCTTCCCGGAAATCGAGAAATTCGACCGCCTGCCGGAGCCGCGCGCCGAAGGCCCGACCGCCTTTGTGTCCATCATGGAAGGCTGCAACAAATACTGCACCTTCTGCGTGGTGCCTTACACCCGCGGCGAAGAAGTCAGCCGCCCGAGCGACGACGTGCTGTTTGAAGTTGCACAGCTGGCGGCGCAAGGGGTACGTGAGGTCAACCTGCTGGGCCAGAACGTCAACGCCTACCGCGGCGCCACCTACGACGGCGAGATCTGTACCTTCGCCGAACTGCTGCGCCTGGTGGCGGCCATCGACGGTATTGACCGCATCCGCTTCACCACCAGCCACCCGATCGAGTTCACCGACGATATCATCGCGGTGTATGAGGATACGCCGGAGCTGGTCAGCCACCTGCACCTGCCGGTGCAGAGCGGTTCAGACCGCGTCCTGACCATGATGAAGCGTGCGCATACTGCACTGGAATATAAGGCGATTATCCGCAAGCTGCGCAAGGCCCGGCCAAATATCCAGCTCAGCTCTGACTTTATCATCGGCTTCCCGGGCGAGTCTCAGGCCGATTTCGAGCAGACCATGAACCTGATCGCCGAGGTCAACTTCGACACCAGCTTCAGCTTTATCTACTCATCGCGCCCCGGCACGCCGGCCGCCGACATGGTGGACGACGTCAGCGAAGAAGAGAAAAAACAGCGCCTGTACATTCTGCAGGATCGTCTCAGCCAGCAGGCGCGGCAGTTCAGCCGCCGTATGCTGGGCACCGTGCAGCGCATTCTGGTCGAAGGTACCTCGCGCAAGAATGTGATGGAGCTGGCGGGCCGCACCGAGTGCAACCGGGTGGTCAACTTCGAAGGCACGCCGGACATGATCGCCCAGTTTGTCGACGTAGAAATTACCGAAGTACTGGCAAACTCGCTGCGCGGCGTCGTGGTGCGAACCGAACAGCAGATGGATCTGCGCGTGCACGAATCTCCGCAGTCGGTGATTGCCCGCACCCGCAAGGAAGACGAGCTGGGCGTCGGCACTTATCAGCCTTAATCGCCAATGCGGTAACGGTAACCTGGCCGGGCGTTTGCCCGGCTATTTTATTGTGCATGCCGATAAGAAAGGCCTCCGCTTTCTCATCGCTCACGCGGCGAAGTGGGCCGCATTTTTCATCATTTCCCCTTGAATTCCTGCGCTGGCGCACAGATAGATCAGGGGTAAACTTGCGCGCTTGCCGCGCACCATGAATAATTCATCGTATATCCGTCTTACTTCGGCCTCGCTGCCGGAGACGTTATTCAGGATATATGTGACTCAGGCTTTGCCCTGAACGCGCGCGTCCCGTACGCGCAACGTGACATCAACAGGCCCGATGTGACCTAGAGGAATAGTTTGAACGTCGCAACACAAGAAATTCTGTTAGAGCCCGCAGACAATCAGCGTTTGCTCAGCCTGTGCGGCCCGTTTGATGACAATATCAAACAGCTCGAGCGCCGGCTGGGGATTGAAATCAGCCGCCGTGACAACCGGTTTAAACTGGTCGGTAAAAACCCCTGCGTGGTGGCCGCTGCGGATATTCTGCGTCATCTGTATGTGGATACGGCGCCGATCCGCGGCGTGATCCCCGATATCGACCCGGAACAGATTCATCTGGCGATCAAAGAAAGCCGCGTGCTGGAACAGGTCGCCGACAGCGTGCCGGATTACGGCAAAGCGGTGAACATCAAAACCAAGCGCGGTATGGTGAAACCGCGTACGCCGAATCAGGCGCAGTACATCGCCAATATTCTCGACCACGACATCACCTTCGGCATCGGCCCGGCCGGCACCGGTAAAACCTACCTGGCGGTGGCCGCCGCCGTCGACGCGCTGGAGCGTCAGGAAGTGCGCCGCATTCTGCTGACGCGCCCGGCGGTCGAAGCCGGCGAGAAGCTCGGCTTCCTGCCGGGGGATCTCAGTCAGAAGGTCGACCCTTACCTGCGCCCGCTGTACGACGCCCTGTTTGAAATGCTGGGCTTTGAGCGCGTTGAAAAGCTGATCGAACGCAACGTGATCGAAGTCGCGCCGCTGGCCTATATGCGCGGCCGTACGCTGAACGATGCCTTTATCATTCTGGATGAGAGTCAGAACACCACCATCGAACAGATGAAGATGTTCCTGACGCGCATCGGCTTCAACTCCAAAGCGGTAATTACCGGCGACGTGACGCAGATCGACCTGCCGCGCAACCAGAAATCCGGCCTGCGCCACGCGGTGGAAGTGCTGTCCGCGGTGGAAGAGATCAGCTTCAACTTCTTCCACAGCGAAGACGTGGTGCGTCATCCGGTGGTGGCGCGCGTGGTCATCGCCTATGAAGCCTGGGAAGCCGAAGAGCAAAAGCGCAAAGAAGCGCTCGCCGAACAGCGCAAGCGCGAGGCGCAGCTGGCCTCCGAGCAGGAGACGCCATGAGCCAGGTGATTCTCGATTTACAGATTGCCTGTGAAAACGCCGCCGGCCTGCCGGAAGAAGCCGCTTTCCAGCGCTGGCTGGAGAGCGTGCTGCCGCAGTTTCAGCCCGAGTCAGAAGTCACCATCCGTCTGGTGGACGAAGCGGAAAGTCACGATCTGAATCTGACCTACCGCGGCAAAGATAAGCCGACCAATGTGCTCTCCTTCCCGTTTGAAGCGCCGCCAGGCATCGAACTGCCGCTGCTGGGCGATCTGATCATCTGCCGGCAGGTGGTTGAACAGGAAGCGAACGAACAGGGCAAGGCCCTGGAGGCGCACTGGGCGCATATGGTTGTTCACGGCTGCCTTCATCTGCTAGGGTATGACCACATCGACGATGATGAAGCCGAAGAAATGGAATCTTTGGAAACCGACATCATGCAGGGGCTGGGCTATCCCGACCCCTATCTGGCGGAAAAAGATCCCACTTAACGTTAGCTGCTTACCCCACAGCCTCGTGCGCGAGGCTGTCGCTAACCCCTTACTCTGACATGAGTGATATTAACTAAAACGCCATGAGCGACGACAATTCACAAAGCAACGATAGCCCCAGTAGCAAGAAGGGTTTTTTTACTCTGCTCCTTAACCAGTTATTCCACGGCGAACCGAAAAACCGTGACGATCTGGTCGAACTTATCCGCGACTCCGAACAAAACGATCTGATCGACCCCGATACCCGCGACATGCTGGAAGGGGTGATGGATATCGCCGAGCAGCGGGTGCGCGATATCATGATCCCCCGCTCCCAGATGGTCACGCTCAAGCGCAACCAACCGCTGGAGGAGTGTCTGGACGTGATCATCGAGTCCGCCCACTCGCGCTTCCCGGTGATCAGCGAAGACAAAGACCATATTGAAGGCATTCTGATGGCCAAGGATCTGCTGCCGTTTATGCGCGCAGCGTCCGAGCCGTTCAGTATCGACCGGGTGCTGCGCCCGGCGGTGGTGGTGCCGGAAAGCAAGCGGGTCGACCGCATGCTGAAGGAGTTCCGCTCCCAGCGTTACCACATGGCGATCGTCATCGACGAGTTCGGCGGCGTTTCCGGCCTGGTAACCATTGAAGACATTCTGGAACTGATTGTCGGTGAAATCGAAGACGAGTATGACGATGAGGAAGATCGTGATATCCGCCAGCTCAGCCGCCATATGTACACCGTGCGCGCGCTGACCGCGATTGAAGACTTCAACGAGGCCTTCGATACCCACTTCAGCGATGATGAGGTCGATACCATCGGCGGCCTGATCATGCAGGCCTTCGGCCATCTGCCAACCCGCGGGGAAACCATTGAAATCGAAGGTTACCTGTTTAAAGTTGCCATGGCCGACAGTCGACGTATCATCCAGGTTCATGTAAAAATTCCGGACAACGCTCCGCAACCGAAACTGGAAGACTAAATTTCACATGGCCAACGCCTCTTTATTCGATCGCCAGCGGGTTCGCGCCCTGCTGGCGCTGTTGACCGGCGCCTGCGGCACGCTGGCGTTTTCTCCTTATGATATCTGGCCGGCGGCCATCGTTTCCCTGTGCGGACTGCTGGCGGTCACGCTTAACCGCAGCGTGCGGCAGTCGGCGCTGCTCGGCTTTATCTGGGGGATGGGGCTGTTCGGCAGCGGCATCAACTGGGTGTACGTCAGCATCGCCGACTTCGGCGGGATGCCGTTCGCCGTCAATATCTTCCTGGTGGCGCTGCTTGCCGCCTACCTTTCCCTGTACACCGGGCTGTTTGCCGGCCTGCTGACGCGCCTCTGGCCGCAAACCCACTGGCTGCGGCTGGCGGTCGCCGCCCCGGCGCTGTGGCAGGTCACCGAGTTCCTGCGCGGCTGGGTGCTGACCGGCTTCCCCTGGCTGCAGTTCGGCTACAGCCAGATCAACGGCCCGCTGAAAGGCCTGGCGCCGCTGCTGGGCGTCGACAGCATCACCTTTGTGCTGATGTCGCTGAGCGGCCTGCTGGTGTACGCCGCCGCACGGCGCCGCATCCTGCCGGCGGCGATCGCCGTCGCCATGCTGCTGCTGCCGTGGCCGCTGCGTCAGCTGCACTGGTTTACCCCGCAGCCCGACAAGGCGGTCAGCGTCGCCATGGTGCAGGGCAACATTGCCCAGTCGCTGAAGTGGGATCCGCAGGCGCTGGTCAGCACACTGCAGGCCTATCTGGACGCCACCCGTCCTTACGTGGGCAAAGCGTCGATGATTATCTGGCCGGAGTCGGCCATTCCCGACGTGGAAAGCAACCAGAACGGTTTTCTGACCATGATGGACGATCTGGTGCGCGCCAAACACAGCAGCCTGATCACCGGCATTGTGGACGCCCGCGCCACCCGGCAGGGCACGGAATACTTTAACAGCGTGATTGTTCTGGGTGAAAAAGAGCCGTACCGCTACCCGGCCGCCGACCGCTACAACAAACACCACCTGGTGCCGTTCGGCGAATTCGTGCCGCTGGAAACGCTGCTGCGGCCGCTGGCGCCGTTCTTCGACTTACCCATGTCCTCCTTCAGCCGTGGCAATTATGTCCAGTCGCCGCTCAAGGTGCAGGGCTACGATCTGACGGCGGCGATTTGCTATGAAATCGTGCTGGGCCAGCAGGTGCGCGACAACTTCCGTCCGAATACCAACTTCCTGCTGACCATCTCCAACGACGCCTGGTTCGGCCACTCTATCGGCCCGTGGCAGCACTTCCAGATGGCACGCATGCGCGCCCTGGAGCTGGGCCGGCCGCTGCTGCGCAGCACCAATAACGGCGTCACCGCCGCGGTTGGACCAACCGGCGACGTCATCGCCGAGCTTCCGCAGTTCACCCGCCAGGTGCTGGAGGTGAAGGTGACCCCGACCACCGGCATCACGCCGTACGCCCGCTTCGGCGGCCTGCCGCTGTGGGTGATTACCGCCCTGCTGGGCGGCCTGGCGCTGTTGTTCGGCCTGCGCCGCCGTTAATCTGCCTCACGGGGGATGCCGCCGCGCGTCCCCCCTTTCTTCAGCCCTTCCCCTCTCTCCTGGCATGCTCCTTGCTTTGTTTATTCTGCCTGCGCGTCGGCGTTACCTGAGATGACGCGGCCTGGCAAATCCGCCGCACCATAACGGTGCCGCCGGATTTTATTGCATCTATTTGGTGCGCGTGATGTCTCAAATTACGAAACATATTGGTTTCATTTTGTTCACAATCGGCTATTTTCTAACGGTAATCTGTTCTAAGACTATCTTTATAATGTGAGCAATAAACAACCATTTTCACTCTGACGCGCTTTCGTCAGAACCACCACAACAGCAAGGAGTTGGACCATGCACATGCGTAAACTGGCGTTATCGTTACTGCTGATTGGGATGGCAGGCAGCGTAGCCCACGCGGAAGAATTGACCGGTACGCTGAAGAAAATCAAAGACAACGGCGTGATCGTTGTCGGTCACCGTGAATCTTCAGTTCCTTTCTCCTATTACGACAACCAGCAGAAAGTGGTGGGCTATTCTCAGACCTACTCAAACCAAATCATCGACGCCATCAAGAAAAAGCTCAACGCTCCCGACCTGAAGGTGAAGCTGCTGCCTATCACCTCGCAAAACCGTATTCCTTTGCTGCAAAACGGCACCTATGACTTCGAGTGCGGTTCCACTACCAACAACGTCGAGCGCCAGAAACAGGCCGCCTTCTCCGATACCATCTTTATCGTCGGCACCCGCCTGCTGGCGAAAAAAGGCTCCGACGTGAAAGACTTCAAAGATCTGGCCGGCAAACCGGTGGTGGTCACCTCCGGCACCACCTCTGAAGTGCTGCTGCACAAGCTGAACGATAAGGATCAGATGAAAATGCGCATCATCAGCGCCAAAGATCACGGCGACTCTTTCCGCACGCTGGAAAGCGGCCGCGCGGTGGCGTTTATGATGGATGATGCCCTGCTAGCCGGCGAACGCGCCAAAGCCAAGAAGCCGGACCAATGGGAGATCATCGGCACGCCGCAGTCGAAAGAGGCTTACGGCTGTATGATGCGTAAAGACGATGCCGACTTCAAAAAGCTGGTTGATGACACCATCGCCCAGGCGCAAACCTCCGGTGAAGCCGCCAAATGGTTTGATAAGTGGTTCAAACAGCCTATCCCGCCAAAAAATCTGAATATGAACTTTGAACTGTCCGACGATATGAAGCAGCTGTTCAAAGCCCCTAACGATAAGGTTCTGAACTAATAACAACAAAGCGGGCACGGCGGCAACGCCGAACCCGCCCCGTTGACGGCGGGACAGACAGGTATACGGCAGGTCGTTCCCCTGCCGTATTTTCCCCCGACGCCGGACTGCCTAACTGAGCCAGACTAACTGGCCGCGGCACCCGACGTCAGACAGCCGTCAATGTTTCATACCCCCACACGTTACCGCCCCGGTAACGCGAATGGTGACGGGTAGATCGGCTTATCGGAGTTTTTTATGTCAATAGATTGGAACTGGGGGATCTTCCTGCAGCAGGCGCCGTTCGGCAATACCACCTACCTGGGCTGGATCTGGTCCGGCTTTCAGGTGACGGTCGCCCTCTCCGTCTGCGCATGGATCATCGCTTTCTTTGTCGGTTCGCTGTTCGGTATTCTGCGCACCGTTCCCAACCGTTTCCTGTCCGGTATCGGCACCGTCTACGTTGAGCTGTTCCGCAACGTACCGCTGATCGTGCAGTTCTTTACCTGGTATCTGGTGGTGCCGGAACTGTTGCCGCCCGATCTCGGCATGTGGTTTAAAACCGAGCTTGACCCGAACGTACAGTTTTTTGTCTCCTCCATGCTGTGCCTGGGGCTGTTTACCGCCGCCCGCGTCTGCGAGCAGGTGCGCGCCGCGATTCAATCCCTGCCGCGCGGGCAACAGGCCGCCGGACTGGCGATGGGGCTGACGCTGCCGCAAACCTACCGCTACGTGCTGCTGCCGAACGCCTACCGGGTGATCGTACCGCCGATGACCTCGGAAATGCTGAACCTGGTGAAAAACTCGGCCATCGCTTCAACCATCGGCCTGGTGGATATGGCCGCACAGGCCGGCAAACTGCTGGACTACTCCGCTCACGCCTATGAATCATTTACCGCAATTACGCTGGCCTATATCGGCATCAACGCCGTCATTATGCTGATCATGCGCATGGTGGAACGTAAAGTGCAGTTGCCTGGCAATATGGGGAGTAAATAATGTACGAATTTGACTGGGCATCGATTGTGCCAAGCTTCCCCTATCTGCTGCAGGGCATGGTGATCACCCTGAAAATCACCGTGACGGCGGTTATTTTCGGCATCATCTGGGGAACGCTGCTGGCGGTCATGCGCTTATCGCCGTTTAAGCCGATAAGCTGGTTCGCCACGCTCTATGTCAACCTGTTCCGCTCAGTGCCGCTGGTGATGGTGCTGCTGTGGTTCTATCTGGTCGTGCCTAGCTTATTACAAAAGGTTCTTGGGCTGTCGCCGCAAACCGATATTCGTCTGATTTCGGCTATGGTAGCCTTTTCGCTGTTCGAGGCCGCCTACTACTCGGAGATTATCCGCGCGGGGATCCAAAGCGTATCGCGCGGCCAGTCCTCTGCCGCATTAGCGCTGGGCATGAGCCACTGGCAGTCGATGCAGCTGGTGATTTTGCCGCAGGCGTTCCGCGCCATGGTGCCGCTGCTGCTGACGCAGGGCATCGTACTGTTCCAGGATACCTCGCTGGTTTACGTGCTGAGCCTGGCTGACTTCTTCCGTACCGCGTCGACCATCGGCGAACGTGACGGCACGCAGGTGGAAATGATCCTGTTCGCCGGCTTTGTCTATTTTGTCATCAGCATTGCCGCCTCGGCGCTGGTAAGCTATTTGAAGAAAAGGACTGTTTGATGATTTCCCTGAAAAATGTTTCCAAGTGGTACGGTCACTTTCAAGTGCTGACCGACTGCTCCACAGAAGTAAAAAAAGGCGAGGTCGTCGTGGTCTGCGGTCCTTCAGGCTCAGGCAAGTCGACCTTGATCAAAACCGTTAACGGGCTGGAGCCGATCCAGCAGGGAGAAATCCGCGTCAACGACACCCAGGTGAACCTGAAATCCACCAATCTGGCGCAGCTGCGCGCCAAAGTCGGCATGGTATTTCAACATTTTGAGCTGTTCCCGCACCTGTCGATCATCGAAAACCTGATCCTGGCGCAGGTAAAAGTCCTGAAGCGCGACAAGGCGGCAGCACGTGAAAAAGGCCAGGCGCTGCTCAAACGCGTCGGGCTGACCGCCCACGCGGATAAATATCCGGCGCAGCTTTCCGGCGGCCAGCAGCAGCGCGTGGCGATTGCCCGCGCGCTGTGTATGGACCCAATCGCCATGCTGTTTGACGAACCGACGTCAGCGCTGGATCCGGAGATGATTAACGAAGTTCTGGACGTAATGGTGGAACTGGCGCAGGAAGGCATGACCATGATGGTGGTCACCCACGAAATGGGTTTCGCCCGTAAAGTAGCCAACCGGGTGATCTTTATGGATGAAGGAAAAATTGTTGAGGATCGTGATAAGGACGAGTTCTTTAACAACCCGCAATCCGATCGCGCCAAAGACTTCCTGGCGAAAATTCTGCACTGATCTCCCCCCATGCGCCCCGTCCGGGGCGCATTAAAAGTCCTTGTATCCCGCCTGGTTTGATCCGATGCTCGGAGTAAATCCAAAAGAGCAGAGAGAACACGATGCCACGCCCTATTATTATCGATTGCGACCCCGGACTTGATGACGCCATTGCGCTGGCGATGGCGCTGCGCGCGCCGCAGCTGGACATCAAGGCCATCACCACCTCCGCCGGCAACCAGACGCCGGAGAAAACCCTGCATAACGCCCTCGGCCTGCTGACGCTGATGCAGCGGGAAGATATCCCGGTCGCCGCCGGCGCCGCCAAACCGCTGCTGCGCGAGCTGGTGATCGCAGAGCACGTACACGGTAGCACCGGTATGGGCAACACCCATTTACCGACGCCGGGCATCAAACCGGCGCCGCACACCGCGGTTGAACTGATCGCCAGCCTGCTGCGCACCAGCCCGGAACCGATCACGCTGGTGGTTACCGGGCCGATGACCAATATCGCCCTGCTGCTGGCGCAGTACCCCGACCTCAAGCCCCGCATCGAGCGCATCGTCTTTATGGGCGGCGCGCTTCACGGCGGCAACGCCACGCCGGTGGCCGAATTTAATATCTACGTCGATCCGGAAGCGGCGGAAATGGTGTTGCAGTCCGGCGTGCCGTTGACCATGGCGGGCCTCAACGTCACCCATCAGGCGTTTGTGCTGCCTCAGGAGGCAGAGCGCATCCGCGCCATCGCCAACCCGGTGGCACAGGCGGTAGCCGAGATGCTCGACTTCTACCTGCCGATATACCTCAACCACCCGCGCGGGCTGCCGGGCGCCGCGATGCACGACCCGTGCACCATCGCCTGGCTGCTGGCGCCAGAGCTGTTTGACAGCCGCGAACGCTGGGTCGGCGTGGAAACCAAAGGCGAATATACCCTGGGACAAACCGTGGTGGACGATCTGCAACAAACCGGCAAAACGCCCAACGTGCAGGTGCTGACCAATATCGATCGGGCCGGCTTTATTGATCTATTGCTAGACTGTCTGACGCGTTATTAATTCCTCTCGCATAACGAAGAAATAAATAGCGCTATTTAACCGGGCCAAAGATACGGCCCGGCTTGCTATTTCCGTCATAGTGATAAAAAAGGTAACGCGTTCCGCTATTGACGCTATGGAGTAAAAATAGTTTTATCCGCTTTTATTCTGGACAGGGAGTCCCAAGAATGGAGAAAACAACAGAGATACAGGAAGGCATTAGCCGGCCATTGACGCTCGGCGAGATAATATTGGCCGTTCAATATTTGGCAACTCAATTATTTATAATACCGTGAGGGTTCACTGCGACAGCTACCTCCCCTTTGTCCTGCAGGCAAGCCATACGGCGATGGCGCCAAATGGTGAATTATGGTTTCGGCAAGCCTTGTATCGCCCAGATTTTTCAGCTGCGCCAATAAACAGACAACACATGTTTATCCACGAACTCGTACACGTATGGCAATATCAGCATGGTATGTGGGTACGAAGCCGTGGGCTTTTCAGCTGGATTGCGGATTACACTTACCGCCTGGATGGCAAAAGAAGGCTTAAGGACTATCCTATGGAACAGCAAGCCTCTATCATCGCGGATTATTTTTACCTTAAGAATCGTGGTTATAATGAGTGGCTATCAAAAATTGGTGATAATATAAACTTCCGTGGGGTCACCGATAAATACATTGTTCATAAGTATAAACACACCCTATCTGATTTTTTTAAACAATGGTGATAACGATGAAAAATTCATTATTTGTTTTTATTTTACCCTTCTTTCTCTGCGGGTGCTTCCACCTCGGCGATCCGCGAGCAAAGCTCTATAACGCCTCAGCAATGGTCGTTGCCAATAATATTTGCGTGTTAACTCAGCCCGAGGGAGATGAAAAAATGGTCTCCCTCAGTATTGATGAAGTAGGTAATAAGGATAACATATTCAATAAATTTTATGATGGTGACGGCTTGGCAGTTGCATCTGACAAATGCATACCGACATACAACTATCCGTTTAGAGCCGGCCATACTTACAATGTTTCCATTACCCTGCGTTCGCAAGATAAAAAGAGCAAAGGCATCGTGCCAACAGCGCGTTTATACGACGTCAGCTTCACCTTAACGGGTAAGGATGACGAGCTGGTTATAAGCTCTATAAATTAATTCGGCACCGATAAGGCGTAAGCGATGGAAAAATATAATTTTATCAACTTATTATCACAATGATAACCATGAGAAAAACGCTCACGCCGCTCACCCTTGCTTCACTCCTTAGCGGCTGTTTTCACCTCGGTGATCCACGTGTAAAGCTCTATAATGCATCCGCAGTAGTCGTCGCCAATCACGTCTGCGTATTCATTCAACCCGAGGTGGATGAAAAAATGATCACACTGAATATCGAGGAAATAGGTAACAAAGAAAACGGGTTCAACAAAGTTTTTGATGATTACGGATTAAAAGTTTCATCTGGTAAATGTATACCGACCTACAACTATCCGTTTAAAGCCGGCCATACTTACACCATTTCCATCACCCTGCAATCACGAGATAAAGAGAGGAAAGGTATCGTACCCTCAGGACGCGCATACGGCGTCGGCTTCACTTTAACAGACAAGAATGGTGAGCTGGTTGTCAGTTCTATCAATTAACTTTACGTGGATAAAGAGGTAATAGCACAGAATAAACTCCGCCAAAATAGATAAAACGCCATGGGGTGAGCAGCCCTTTGCCGCTGCGCGCTTGGTTATAGCACATGCAATGTAACGAGTTCAGCGATTGACGTAACCGTTGGGAAATACCTCTTTCTCGAAAACCTTATATCACAATGATAACTATGAAAAAGATACCTATACTGCTTACCCTTGCTTCACTCCTTAGCGGCTGTTTCCACCTTGGCGATCCACGCGCGAAAAGCTATAAAGCATCCGTGGTGGTCGTTGCCAATCACATCTGCGTGTTAATTCAGCCCGAAGGGGATGAAAAAATGGTCTCCCTGAGTATTGATGAACCCGGTAACGATGAAAGCATATTTAACAAATATTATGATGGCGACGGCTTAGCGGTTTCAGCCGATAAATGCATACCGCCATACAACTATCCGTTTAGAGCCGGTCATACTTACACCCTTTCCATCACCCTACGTTCGCAAGATAAAAAGAGAAAAGGCATCGTGCCGGCAGCCCGCTTATACGGCGTTAGCTTCACTTTAAAAGAGAGGGATGGTGAGCTGGTTATAAGCTCTATCAATTAAATCCATGCAGATAATAAAAAGGACTTTAATCACCGCTATATCGTTACTCCCCGGCTGCGTGCATCTCAACGATCCCAGGCCAAAGCACTATAAAGCGCCAGTCACTACCGTGGCAAACAAGGCGTGCGTGATTGTTCAGCCCGAAGCGGATGAACAAATCGTAACGATACGTATTAATGAAGTCGGCAGCGATAACAATACGTTAGAAAAATACGGGCTGGCGGTGAGCGCGTCAGCAGAACGATGCGTTACTGATTTCAATTACGCATTTGCAGCGGGAAAAGCCTATAACTTTATGGTTATCCTGGAATCACCTGAGAAAAAGAAACGGGGCGTTCAACCCTCTGCCCGGGTATACGGCGCGAGTTTTTCGCTATGGCGTCTCAACGGCAAGCTGCAAACCACGCCGCTTTATTAGAGGTGTTGCCAGAGCGGCCCTTCAACCTACGGGCCGCTGACGCTATCAAGGCTCAAACGGCCGGCGCTGAAACTGGTCATGCCCGCACTTCGGACAGCGCGGCAGCACTTCCGGCGTGTAAAACGCCAGATGGTGGTGGCACTGCTCACACACCAGATTACCCAGCCCGACCACCTCGCCGCTGTGGTACACGCCGTGATGGCTGACATCCTTAAACACTTCGCGCCACTCCAGCTGGGTTTTATCGGTGATGTCCGCCAGCTCCTGCCACAGGCTTTCTTTGATCATCCGCATAAACACGCTGTCGGTGAACTCCTCGCGGCTTTCCTGATAGCTGCGGGCAAACTCTTCCAGGTCGCGCCGCACCGCCTGCTTCAGCTGCGCCACTTCATCGCGCGTCAGCTCTCCGGCTTCATCCAGCCGTTTTTCGGCGCTGGCGACCAGTTGGTCAATGTCTCGTTCGCCATTTTTCAAACGTTCGGTCAGCGACGCCAACAGTTCGCGGTAATACTGAGCAACCTTGTTCATAGCTTCTCCTCAATGAACCCAGTGACAGGATTTCCCCTTAAGCCATCTTTTCTTATTTTAGTCGTAAACGGCTGATGTCTCTTGGCTAATGGCGGGATTTTCGCGACCGGTGTCCGGATGTCGCTTTCTTTTTGCGAAATACGCGCCAACGGCGGCGCTTGGAGTTGTTGCCAACAGGTCTTATCAGCTATGCTATGCGGATCTAAATACTAAACAAAATGCTACGGACGTAGCTGCTTTCTTAACAGGACCACCAGCCGCCATGCAAGAGCAATACCGCCCCGAAGAGATAGAATCGAACGTACAGAGCCACTGGCAAGAAAAACAGACGTTTAAAGTGACCGAAGACGCCAGCAAGGAGAAATACTACTGCCTCTCCATGCTGCCTTACCCTTCCGGTCGCCTACACATGGGCCATGTGCGTAACTACACCATCGGCGACGTGATCTCCCGTTACCAGCGCATGCTGGGTAAAAACGTGCTGCAGCCTATCGGCTGGGACGCCTTCGGCCTGCCGGCGGAAGGCGCCGCGGTAAAAAACAACACCGCGCCGGCGCCGTGGACCTACGACAACATCGAATATATGAAGAACCAGCTGAAACTGCTGGGCTTCGGCTACGACTGGGATCGCGAAATCGCCACCTGCAAGCCTGACTACTACCGTTGGGAACAGTGGTTCTTCACCAAGCTGTATGAAAAAGGCCTGGTTTACAAGAAAACCTCGGCGGTGAACTGGTGCCCGAACGATATGACGGTGCTGGCCAACGAGCAGGTGATCGACGGCTGCTGCTGGCGCTGCGATACCAAAGTCGAGCGCAAAGAGATCCCACAGTGGTTTATCAAAATCACCGATTACGCCGACCAGCTGCTGAATGACCTGGACCAGCTCGAAGACTGGCCTGAGCAGGTCAAGACCATGCAGCGTAACTGGATTGGCCGCTCCGAAGGGGTGGAAATCACCTTCGACGTCGACGGCAGCGACGAAAACGTCACCGTCTATACCACCCGCCCGGACACCTTTATGGGTGCCACCTACGTCGCAGTCGCCGCCGGCCACCCGCTGGCGCAGCAGGGCGCGCTGAATAATCCGGCGCTGGGCGAATTCATCGAAGAATGCCGCAACACCAAAGTGGCGGAAGCCGATATGGCGACCATGGAGAAAAAAGGCATGGCCACCGGCCTGTATGCCATCCATCCGCTGAGCGGCGAAAAACTGCCGATCTGGGTCGCCAACTTCGTGCTGATGGAATACGGCACCGGCGCAGTGATGGCGGTACCGGCGCACGACCAGCGCGACTGGGAGTTCGCCACCAAATACAGCCTGCCGATCAAAGCGGTGATCCTGAACCTTGACGGCAGCCAGCCGGACATCAGCAGCGAAGCCATGACGGAAAAAGGCGCGCTGTTCAATTCCGGCGAATTTGACGGCCTGGATCACGACGCCGGCTTTAACGCCATCGCCGATAAACTGGTGGAAAAAGGCGTCGGCCAGCGCAAGGTCAACTACCGCCTACGCGACTGGGGCGTATCCCGTCAGCGCTACTGGGGCGCGCCAATCCCGATGGTGACGCTGGAAGACGGCACCGTGATGCCGACGCCGGAAGATCAACTGCCGGTGCTGCTGCCGGAAGACGTCGTGATGGACGGCATCACCAGCCCGATCAAAGCCGACGCCGAGTGGGCGAAAACCACCGTCAACGGCCAGCCGGCGCTGCGTGAAACCGACACCTTCGATACCTTTATGGAATCGTCCTGGTATTACGCGCGCTATACCTGCCCGCAGTACGATCAGGGCATGCTGGATCCGGCCGCGGCCAACTACTGGCTGCCGGTCGATCAATATATCGGCGGCATCGAACACGCCATCATGCACCTGATGTACTTCCGCTTCTTCCACAAGCTGATGCGCGACGCGGGTCTGGTGGATTCTGACGAGCCGGCGAAACGCCTGCTGTGCCAGGGCATGGTGCTGGCGGATGCCTTTTACTACACCGGCAACAATGGCGAGCGCAACTGGGTTTCTCCGGTAGACGCCACCATCGAGCGCGATGAAAAAGGCCGTATTACCAAAGCGACCGATCCGCAAGGCCGTGAACTGGTCTATGCTGGCATGAGCAAAATGTCGAAGTCGAAGAACAACGGCATCGACCCGCAGGAAATGGTGGAAAAATACGGCGCCGATACCGTGCGTCTGTTTATGATGTTCGCGTCACCGGCGGAAATGACGCTGGAATGGCAGGAATCCGGCGTGGAAGGCGCAAACCGCTTCCTGAAGCGCGTGTGGAAACTGGCCTATGACCACGTGGAAAAAGGCGCGGTACAGCCGTTTGACGCGGCAGACCTGAACGACGCACAGAAAGCGCTGCGTCGCGACGTCCACAAAACCATTGCCAAAGTCACCGACGATATCGGCCGTCGTCAGACCTTCAACACCGCGATCGCCGCCGTGATGGAGCTGATGAACAAGCTGGGCCGTGCGCCGCAGGACAGCGAACAGGATCGCGCTCTGCTGCAGGAAGCCCTGCTGGCGGTGGTGCGCATGCTGTATCCGTTCACCCCGCACGTCTGCTTCAGCCTGTGGCAGGCGCTGGGCGGCGCAGGTGATATCGACGTCGCGCCATGGCCGGTTGCCGATGACGCCGCAATGGTGGAAGATTCCAAACTGGTGGTGGTACAGGTTAACGGCAAGGTACGCGCTAAAATTACCGTGCCGGCCGATGCCAGCGAAGAACAAGTGCGTGAACGCGCCGCCGAAGAGCATCTGGTGGCTAAATATCTGGACGGAGTCACAATTCGTAAAGTGATCTACGTTCCTGGCAAATTGCTTAACCTGGTTGTGGGTTAACACAAGGAGGGGTTGTGCGACTTCGTATTACAACGTTGTTGCTGGGGCTGGTGGTGCTGATCACCGCCGGCTGCGGTTATCACCTGCGTGGCACCACGCAGGTACCATCAGAGATGAAAACGCTGATGCTGGACAGCTATGACCCATACGGTCCGCTGACCCGCGCGGTACGCGCACAGCTGCGCGCCAACGGCGTAACCATTGTGAAAGACGCGACGCGTAAAGATGTGCCGTCGCTGCGCATCGTCAGTTCCTCACAGGGGCAGGATACCGTGTCTATCTTCCAGGACGGTAAGACCGCCGAGTACCAGATGGTGATGACGGTGGATGCGCAGGTGTTGATTCCGGGCCACGATATTTATCCGCTCAAGGCCAAAGTCTTCCGTTCGTTCTTCGATAACCCGCTGACCGCTCTGGCGAAAGACTCCGAGCAGGAGATCATCCTGCAGGAAATGCGCGAGCAGGCGGCGCAACAGCTGGTGCGTAAGCTGCTGACGGTGCATGCTGCGGAAGAAGAAGCCCAGCAGCAGGCCGCGGCGGCCGATAAAAACGCGGAAAGCCGCCCAGCGCAATGACCCGTCTCTATCCTGAACAACTTGCCGCGCAGCTCCGAGAGGGGCTGCGCGCTTGTTATCTACTGTGCGGTAATGAGCCGCTGTTGCTGCAGGAAAGCCAGGACCTGATTCGTCAGGCGGCAGTGCAGCAACAGTTCAGCGAACATTACAGCATCTCCCTTGACGCCCATACCGACTGGGACGCCATCTTCAGTATCTGTCAGTCGATGAGCCTGTTCGCCAGCCGGCAAACGCTGCTGCTGATCCTGCCGGAAAACGGCCCGACCGCCCCGATCGGCGAACAGCTGGTCAAACTGGCGGCGTTGCTGCACGAGGATATCATTCTAATGCTGCGCGGCCCGCGGCTGACCAAAGCGCAGGAAAACAGCGCCTGGTTCAAGGCGCTGGGCACAAACGGCGTCTACGTCACCTGCCAGACGCCGGAACAGGCGCAGTTGCCGCGCTGGGTCGCCAAGCGCGCCAAAGCGATGCAGCTGGAACTGGACGAGCCGGCCAATCAGCTGCTGTGCTACTGCTACGAAGGTAACCTGCTGGCGCTGGCGCAGGCGCTGGAGCGTCTGGCCCTGCTGCATCCGGACGGCAAACTGACGCTGCCGCGCGTTGAGCAGGCGGTCAATGACGCCGCGCACTTTTCCCCGTATCACTGGCTCGATGCCCTGCTGGCCGGCAAAAGCAAGCGCGCCTGGCATATTCTGCAGCAGCTGCGTCAGGAAGATGTCGAACCGGTGATCCTGCTGCGCACGCTGCAGCGCGAACTGATGCAATTGCTCACCCTGCAGCGCCGGATGGCGACAACGCCGCTGCGTACGCTGTTCGACCAGCATAAGGTGTGGCAAAACCGCCGTAACCTGGTGACCCAGGCGCTGCAGCGCCTGTCGGCCGCGCAGCTGCAGCAGGCGGTACGGCTGCTGGCGCATATTGAGGTCACCCTCAAGCAGGATTACGGCCAGTCGGTCTGGCCGGAACTGGAATCCCTGTCGATGTTGATCTGCGGTAAACCGCTGGCTACGAGTTTTTCCGATGTCTACTAACACACCCGCAGCCGCCGGGCTGCACGCGCTGTTCGGCGGTACGTTCGATCCCATCCATTACGGCCACCTGCGGCCGGTCGAGGCGCTGGCCCGGGAAGTGGGGCTGGACCAGGTTGCCCTGCTGCCGAACCATGTGCCCCCGCACCGCCCGCAGCCGGAAGCCAATGCCCGGCAGCGGCTGAAAATGGTAGAGCTGGCGATCGCCGGCAACCCGCTGTTTGCCGTTGACGACCGCGAGTTGCACCGCACCACGCCGTCGTATACCGTCGAAACGCTGGAGGCGATTCGTCAGGAACGTGGCCCGGCTCAGCCGCTGGCGTTTATTATCGGCCAGGACTCGCTGCTGAGCCTGCATAAATGGCAACGCTGGCAAGACCTGCTCAGCCTGTGCCACCTGCTGGTGCTGGCCCGCCCGGGTTACAACGACCATATGGAAACACCGACGCTACAGCGCTGGCTGGAAGCCCACCGCGTCAGCGATCCGGCAGCGCTCCGCAGCCGGCCGCACGGTTCGCTGTATCTGGCGGATACGCCACTGCTGGAAATTTCCGCCACCGAAATTCGTGAGCGCCGCCACCAGGGCGCCAGCTGTGATGACTTACTGCCGCGTTCGGTGCAGCGTTATATCGAATTACAGGGTTTATATCGTTAGCGATAGGCGCATGATATACTGCGCCGCTATTTTTCAAGCTCACCATCCCAGGGGGAACCTTTGCAAGGTAAAGCGCTCCAAGACTTCGTTATCGACAAGATCGACGATCTTAAAGGCCAGGATATTATCGCTCTGAACGTTCAGGGTAAATCCAGCATCACCGACTGTATGATCATCTGCACCGGCACATCTACGCGTCACGTAATGTCGATCGCCGACCACGTGGTGCAAGAGTCCCGCGCCGCAGGTATGGATCTGCACGGCATGAAAGGCCAGGAGGCCTCCGACTGGATCGTTGTCGATCTGGGCGAAGTTATCGTGCACGTCATGCAGGAAGAAAGCCGCCGGCTGTATGAACTGGAAAAACTCTGGAGCTAAGCGGTGAAATTGCAACTGGTCGCAGTTGGCACCAAAATGCCGGACTGGGTGCAGACCGGCTTTATGGATTATCTGCACCGCTTTCCGAAAGATATGCCGTTTGAACTGACCGAAGTCCCGGCGGGCAAGCGCGGCAAAAATGCCGATATCAAACGCATTCTGGAAAAGGAAGGCGAACAAATGCTGGCGGCCGTCGGCAAAGGTAATAGAATTGTTACGCTGGATATCCCCGGTAAACCGTGGGATACGCCGCAGCTGGCGCAGCAGTTGGAACGCTGGAAGCAGGACGGCCGCAACGTCAGCCTGCTGATCGGCGGGCCTGAAGGGCTGGCTCCGGCATGCAAAGCCGCGGCGGAGCAGAGCTGGTCGCTCTCGCCGCTGACGCTGCCGCATCCGTTAGTGCGCGTTCTGGTGGCGGAAAGCCTGTACCGCGCCTGGAGCATTACCACCAATCATCCTTACCACCGGGAGTAAACCGGTGGTGATCGTGACAGAGTGAAATAAAGCAGCGGGATGAAAATAGAACGTAACCCTTTTCGCGACTATTCGGCTGAATCAGCCCTGTTTGTACGCCGCGCCCTGGTGGCGTTTTTGGTCATTCTGGTGCTGATCTGCATCCTGATTGCCAATATGTATAATTTACAAATTGTTCGCTTTGAGGATTACCGCACCCGCTCTAACGAAAACCGCATCAAACTGGTGCCCATCCCGCCCAGCCGCGGTATTATTTACGATCGCAATGGCACGCCACTGGCGCTCAACCGCACCATCTATCAGCTTGAGCTGATGCCGGAAAAAGTCGATAACCTGGAGGCCACGCTGCAGGCGCTGCGCCCGGTGGTCGATCTGACCGATGACGATATCGCCAACTTTAGAAAAGAGCGTAAACGCTCGCGCCGTTTCGTCTCTATCCCGGTGAAAACCGCGCTGACCGAAGTGCAGGTGGCGCGCTTCGCCGTCAACCAGTTCCGCTTCCCCGGCGTTGAGGTCAAAGGCTACCAGCGCCGTTACTATCCTTACGGTTCGGCCCTGACCCACGTTATCGGTTATGTATCGAAAATCAACGACCGCGACGTCGCACGCCTGAACAAAGAAGAGAAGCTGGCCAACTATGCCGCCACCCATGATATCGGTAAGCTGGGCATCGAACGCTATTATGAAGATACGCTGCACGGCAAAACCGGCTATGAAGAGGTCGAGGTCAACAACCGCGGCCGGGTGATCCGCCAGTTGCATGAGCAGCAGCCCTCCGCCGGCCAGGATATTTATCTGACGCTGGATCTCAACCTGCAGCGTTATATCGAACAACTGCTGGTCGGCAGCCGCGCCGCCGTGGTGGTCAGCGATCCGCGTACCGGCGCAATTCTGGCGATGGTATCCAACCCAAGCTACGACCCGAACATGTTTGTCGACGGCATTTCCAATAAGGAATATCAGGGGTTACTGAACGACCCGAACCGGCCGCTGATCAACCGCGCCACACAGGGCGTCTATCCGCCGGCTTCGACGGTAAAACCCTATATCGCCGTATCGGCACTGAGCGCCGGCGTCATCACCAAAAACACCATTGTGTTCGACCCGGGCTGGTGGCAGTTGCCCGGTTCGGAAAAGCGCTACCGCGACTGGAAAAAATGGGGGCACGGCCGTCTGAACGTCACCAAGGCGCTGGAAGAATCCGCCGATACCTATTTCTATCAGGTGGCTTATGATATGGGCATTGACCGCCTGTCCAGCTGGCTGACAAAATTCGGCTACGGCCAATATACCGGCATCGATCTGTCCGAAGAGCGTTCCGGCCTGATGCCGACCCGTGAATGGAAACTCAAACGCTATAAAAAACCGTGGTATCAGGGCGACACCATTCCGGTGGGCATTGGTCAGGGGTACTGGACCGCCACGCCGATCCAAATGGCAAAAGCGCAAAATACGCTGATTAATGACGGCGTGGTAAAAACGCCGCACCTGCTGCACAGCAAAAAAATAAACGGTTCACTGGTGCCGTTCCGCCAGGAAGCTCAGGCACCAATCGGAGATATCCACTCCGGCTTCTGGGAAATTGCCAAAGACGGTATGTACGGGGTTGCCAATCGCGCCAACGGCACGGCGCGCAAATTTTTTGCCGGCGCCCCTTATAAAATCGCGGCGAAATCGGGTACCGCACAGGTATTTGGTTACGAAACCTATAACGCCCACAAACTTGCGGAACATCTGCGCGACCATAAGCTGATGACCGCGTTCGCCCCTTATGACAACCCGACGGTGTCGGTGGCGATCATCCTGGAAAACGGCGGCGCCGGCCCGGCGGTCGGCACCATAACCCGCCAGATTCTCGATCATATCCTGTTGGGCGACAACAATACGCAATTACCGGACGCGCCGCCGGCGGCGCCCGGCTCAGAAGGTGACTAACAGACCATGACCGAAAGCCAAAAAAAGGGCTCGATCTGGACCAAGATCCATATAGACCCGACGTTTCTGCTGCTGATTCTCGCCCTGCTGGTGTACAGCGCCTTCGTGATGTGGAGCGCCAGCGGCCAGGATCTCGGCATGATGGAGCGCAAGATCGGCCAAATCGTGATGGGGTTGATCGTGATGGCCGTGATGGCGCAAATCCCGCCGCGCGTCTATGAAAGCTGGGCGCCCTACCTGTATATCTTCTGCGTCATCCTGCTGATACTGGTCGACGCCTTCGGCCAGATCAGTAAAGGCGCACAGCGCTGGCTTGATCTCGGCTTTGTGCGCTTTCAGCCGTCGGAAATTGCCAAGATCGCCGTGCCGCTGATGGTGGCGCGCTTTATGAACCGCGACGTCTGTCCGCCGTCGCTGAAAAATACCGGCATTGCGCTGGTGCTTATCTTCCTGCCGACCCTGCTGGTCGCCGCACAACCCGATCTGGGCACCTCGATTCTGATCGCCGCATCCGGCCTGTTTGTGCTGTTCCTCTCCGGCATGAGCTGGAAGCTGATCGCCATCGCCGCGCTGCTGCTGGCGGCATTTATTCCGATTCTATGGTTCTTCCTGATGCACGGCTATCAGCGCGACCGCGTGATGATGCTGCTCGACCCGGAAAGCGATCCGCTGGGGGCGGGCTACCACATTATTCAGTCGAAAATCGCTATCGGCTCCGGCGGCCTGTCCGGCAAAGGCTGGCTGCACGGCACCCAGTCGCAGCTTGAGTTCCTGCCGGAGCGCCATACCGACTTTATCTTCGCGGTGCTGGCCGAGGAACTGGGGCTGGTCGGCGTGCTGGTGCTGCTGGCGCTGTACCTGCTGGTGATTATCCGCGGCCTGATGATCGCCGCCAAAGCCCAGACCACCTTCGGCCGGGTGATGGTCGGCGGTCTGATGCTGATTTTGTTCGTTTATGTATTTGTTAACATTGGCATGGTGAGTGGAATTTTACCGGTAGTTGGCGTACCTTTGCCTCTGGTCAGTTACGGCGGATCGGCGCTGATCGTACTTATGGCTGGGTTCGGCATCATCATGTCGATTCACACGCACCGTAAAATGCTGTCTAAGAGTTTATAAGAGGTGAGTAATGCGTAAGGAATGGCTTTGGATCGGCGCGGCAGCGGTATTACTTTCCGCCTGTGCCACCACTGATGAGCAGCAGGCGCCGCCCGCCGTGCCCTATAACGGCCCGGTGGTCGAAATCAGCGGCGTGGAGCCTCATTATGAACCTTATAACCCAGGCACGCTGCAGGATTATAAAGTGAACGGCGACAGCTACCGCATCGTCAAAAACCCGCAGAATTTCTCACAGACCGGGCTGGCAAGCTGGTACGGCGAAGAGTCCAGCGGCAACCGCACCGCCATCGGTGAAACGTTTGATCCCTATGCTCTGAGCGCGGCGCACCCGACGCTGCCGCTCCCAAGCTACGTGCGCGTCACCAACCTGGCTAACGGCCGTCAGCTGGTGGTGCGCGTCAACGATCGCGGCCCTTACGTGAAAGGGCGCATTATCGACCTGTCGAAAGCCGCCGCCGACCGCCTGAATCTGTCGAACAATACGCGGGTGAAAGTTGATTTTATCAACGTCGCTCCGGACGGTACGCTGAGCGGGCCAGGCACCGTCGGCACCACCGTCGCCAAACAGAGCTATGCCCTGCCCGCGCGGCCGAATCTGAGCAGCGGCGCCATGGGTACCCCGGTGCAACAAGACGCGCCGGCGTTGAACAACAACAATGTACGCGCCATTGATAACAGCAGCCTGACCAACGGCCAGGCCACTGCCGAAACCGGCAGCAACGGCGGCCTGATCGGCACGGCCCCCGGCGACGTTCAGGCCGGCAACAGCGCCGCGGCGTCCTCGTCGGCGCCGGTAGCCGCTGCAGCGTCCGCCACGGCCGGCGCCGCAACCGCCGCTTCCGCGTCAACCGCCGGCTATGTTGTTCAGGTGGGGGCGTTAAGCGACGCCGCACGCGCGCAGGCATGGCAGCAGAAACTCAGCCAGCAGTTCGGCGTGCCGGGCAGCGTATCCGTCAACGGCGCCGTACATCGCGTACAGCTCGGCCCGTTCAGCGATCGTCAGCAGGCGCTGGCGCTGCAGCAGCGGCTGGTCGCGGAAGCGCAACAACAATCATTTGTCACCGCCGCACCTTAAGCATGGCGTCCGGCAGGCTCGCGCCGATCCGCAGTTTTAGTTGAAATACGTTCTCGCAGCTAAAAATGTAAAAACCGCGATCGGTCAGAGGATTGGCTAATGCCTGCCGGGATCCCATCTGCTATAGTGAGGCACGTTTTTAACTTACTTTCACGGATGTTGTAGTCCAGATCATGAAAAATGTAACTTCTTTTCGCTTAATCAAGGGCATCGCGCTCAGCACCGTTATCGCCATGGGCGCCGCCAGCAGCGCGCAGGCCGAAGACGCTAATCTCAAAACCATGATCCCGGGTGTTCCGCAAATTGATGCGGAATCTTACATCCTGATTGATTACAACTCCGGTAAGGTACTGGCGGAATCCAATGCGGATGCGCGTCGCGACCCGGCCAGCCTGACCAAAATGATGACCAGCTACGTCATCGGCCAGGCGCTGAAAGCCGGTAAGATCGGCCAGGACGATCTGGTCACCGTCGGGCAAGACGCCTGGGCGACCGGCAACCCGGTGTTCAAAGGTTCTTCACTGATGTTCCTGAAGCCGGGCGATCGCGTACCGGTCTCCAAACTGACGCGCGGCATCAACCTACAGTCCGGCAACGACGCCTGCGTGGCGATGGCCGACTACGTGGCAGGCAGCCAGGATTCGTTCGTCAACCTGATGAACAACTACGTTCAGCAGTTAGGTCTGAAAAATACCCACTTCAAGACCGTACACGGTCTGGATGCCGACGGGCAGTTCAGCTCCGCGCGCGATATGGCGCTGATCGGCCAGGCGCTGATCCGCGACGTACCGGATGAGTACGCCATCTATAAAGAAAAAGAGTTCACCTTTAATAACATTCGTCAGGTCAACCGTAACGGCCTGCTGTGGGATAAAAGCCTGAACGTCGACGGCATCAAAACCGGCCATACCAACGCTGCAGGCTACAACCTGGTGGCCTCCGCCACCGAAGGCCAGATGCGTCTGATCTCCGCCGTGCTGGGCGGCCATACCTATAAAGGCCGTGAAACCGAAAGTAAAAAACTGCTGACCTGGGGCTTCCGTTTCTTTGAAACCGTCGCACCGCTGAAGGCAGGTAAAGAGTTCGCCTCTGAGCCGGTATGGTTCGGCGACGCCGACCGCGTTGAGCTGGGCGTCGACAAAGACGTTTACCTGACCATTCCGCGCGGCCGGATGAAAGATCTGAAAGCCAGCTACGTGCTCAACACGCCGGAAATCCACGCGCCGCTGACCAAAAATCAGGTCGTGGGCAGCATCAACTTCCAGCTGGACGGCAAAACCATCGACCAGCGTCCGCTGGTGGTGCTGAATGAAGTGAAAGAAGGCGGCATCTTCGGTCGTCTGGTGGACTACATCAAGCTGATGTTCCACCACTGGTTCGGCTAATGCTTGAAACCGGCAAAAACGCCCCCATATGGTAAATAACACTAACTCCCGCTCCGGCGGGAGTTATAATTTAGAAAAGATGTCACGCTGGAGCGCCCGCACATGCAAAAAACGAAACTGAACGAACTGCTCGAATTTCCTTGCTCATTTACTTACAAGGTGATGGGGCTGGCACAGCCTGAGCTGGTTGACCAGGTAGTTGAAGTGGTGCAGCGCCACGCGCCCGGTGATTATAATCCGCAGATTAAACCGAGCAGCAAAGGTAACTACCACTCCGTCTCCATTACCATCAACGCCACCCATATCGACCAGGTGGAGAAGCTGTATGAAGAGCTGGGCAACATTGAGATTGTCCGTATGGTGCTGTAATCGCCACAGACACTACGACTGACCAACCCGGGTCCGACGCCAGTCCGCCCGGGTTGCGCATTTTTGGAGCGCTAAACGCTGGTCGTCGGCCGGAGCGCCCGATATAATGACCGCACCACTTCTGTAACCTGACGATGCCCGTGCAACACGATAAGATCATAGTCCGTCAGCTGGGGCTGCAACCCTATGAGCCAGTCTCCCAGGCCATGCACAACTTCACCGATCGCCGCAGCGAAAACACCACGGACGAACTGTGGCTGGTACAGCACTCCCCGGTCTTCACCCAAGGCCAGGCCGGCAAAGCGGAACACGTGCTGATGCCCGGCGATATCCCGGTTATTCAAAGCGATCGCGGCGGCCAGGTCACCTACCATGGCCCCGGCCAGCAAGTGATGTACGTGATGGTCGATCTCAAGCGCAATAAAATCGGCGTCCGCCAACTGGTCAGCGCGATTGAAGACACCGTGGTGCATACCCTCACCCACTTCCATATTGATTCACGCGCGCGCCCTGACGCACCCGGCGTATACGTCGGCGACCAGAAAATCTGCTCGCTGGGGCTGCGCATCCGCAAAGGCAGCTCCTTCCACGGTCTGGCGCTCAATGTGGCAATGGATCTTGGCCCGTTCCAGCGCATCAACCCCTGCGGTTATGCCGGCATGCAGATGACCCAGGTCAGCGCGCTGGCGCCCGCTGTGTCGCTGGAGGACGTGGCGCCGGTTCTGGTGCAGGAGTTTGTCCGCCAGCTCGGCTATCGGCAGGTTGAAACGGGCAGTTGGGCTTTAGGTGATTATCTGTAGCGCTGCCCGCCCTCTTTCCCTGACCGCACGGGATGCACCCGCTTAACTACGGCAAAGCCGTAAGAACGCGTATAATGGCGCACACGCCCCAGCGCGATACAGGGGCTGAATGGATCGCGGTAAAAGTGGTATAGTATCGCCAAGTTTTTACCTACTTCTTACTACGGCTTTTTAATTTATTGATCTTAAAAGATAAAAACAAAAGTCGAGTTTCGTAACTGGAACCTGCACGACTATGAGTAAACCAATTCAGATGGAACGCGGCGTCAAATACCGCGATGCAGACAAAATGGCGTTGATCCCGGTCAAAACGGTGGTCACCGAACGGCAGGAGCTGTTACGTAAACCCGAGTGGATGAAAATCAAACTGCCCGCCGACTCAACGCGGATTCAGGGCATCAAGGCCGCAATGCGTAAGAATGGTCTGCATTCGGTCTGTGAAGAAGCCTCCTGCCCTAACCTGTCTGAATGTTTTAACCACGGTACCGCCACCTTTATGATCCTCGGCGCTATCTGTACCCGTCGCTGCCCGTTCTGCGACGTGGCTCATGGCCGTCCTGTTGCTCCCGACGCCAACGAACCGGAAAAACTGGCGCAAACCATCGCCGATATGGCGCTGCGCTATGTGGTGATCACCTCCGTTGACCGCGACGACCTGCGCGACGGCGGCGCCCAGCATTTTGCCGACTGCATCAGCGCCATTCGCGCTAAAAATCCGGACATCAAAATCGAAACCCTGGTGCCGGACTTCCGCGGCCGTATGGATCGCGCGCTGGATATCCTGACGGCGACGCCGCCGGACGTCTTCAACCACAACCTGGAAAACGTGCCGCGTGTTTACCGCCAGGTGCGCCCGGGCGCCAACTATGAGTGGTCACTGAAGCTGTTGGAGCGCTTTAAGGAAGCACACCCGGATATTCCGACCAAGTCGGGCCTGATGGTCGGTCTGGGGGAAACCAACGAAGAAATTATTGAAGTGATGCGTGATTTGCGCCGTCACGGCGTCACCATGCTGACGCTGGGTCAATACCTGCAGCCAAGCCGCCACCACCTGCCGGTACAGCGCTATGTCAGCCCGGCGGAGTTTGAAGAGATGAAAGAAGAAGCGCTGGCGATGGGCTTTACCCACGCGGCGTGCGGTCCGTTTGTCCGCTCTTCTTATCACGCCGACCTGCAGGCGAAAGGTATGGAAGTCAAATAATGCCGTAGCAGGGTAACGTTTTGTTACGCTTTGGCTGACTGACAGCACAAAAAAACGGATGCCCTAGGGCATCCGTTTTTTATGCGGCCTCAGACGTCTTTCTTCTCGACGTTCTGCTGGCCTGCGGCACTGCTGTCCGCCGTATTCTGCACCGGCGGGGTATCATCACCCACCGCCTTTTTAAAGCCCTTCAGCGCCGCGCCCAAGTCAGCGCCCAGCGTACGCAGTTTGCTGGTACCGAACAATAAGACGATCAATACCGCAATCACCAACAGTTTGGTAATACTGATTCCTTCCATATTCACCTTCTTTAATACATATATGCCGCAGGACGCAGCGAAAGAGATAAACCTTGCCTGCGCCTAGTTATCCGCTTTCTGACAAATAAAACAACGGCAAGCTGTAACAGAGTAAGATCGCCGATCGTCGGCGTAATTTGCCGCCGGGGCTACAAAACCCCCTGCGCAACGTGTAACATCAACACCATCGATAGTTACAATTTATCGACCACGGAGATGACATTCCTCCAGCCCCGATAAGGGATAAACCGCCTGACCGGCTGATGATGTCTACGTAACCTCAGAGTGAGGTGCGTAGCGTTGCGCCCGTACCCTTCTGAGCATCCTACTCTTCTGTTTGAAAGGGCTTTCTGACCATGTTGAATTCTTTACTGGCCGTATTTATCGGCGGCGGCTTAGGCAGCG
This sequence comes from Serratia sp. JUb9, assembly GCF_014298095.1. NCBI lineage: Bacteria > Pseudomonadati > Pseudomonadota > Gammaproteobacteria > Enterobacterales > Yersiniaceae > Serratia > Serratia sp. JUb9. Next base: position 3,782,813 of record NZ_CP060416.1, read on the forward strand.
TACTGCGCTGGAGCATCAGTTTGCGGCTCAATCCGCTGCACCCGGCAATTCCGCTGGGCACCCTGACCGTCAACCTGCTGGGTGGCTTTATTATCGGCCTGGCGATGGCGCTGATGGCCCGCGCCAGCGCTATCGATCCCACCTGGCGCCTGCTGCTCACGACCGGTTTCTGCGGCGGCCTGACCACCTTTTCCACCTTCTCGCTGGAAGTGGTTTCCCTGCTGCAGGACGGGCGCTTTCTGTGGGCGCTGACCAACGCCATGCTGAACCTGGCCGGCTCACTGCTGATGACCATGCTGGCGTACCTGCTGGTCGCCTGGATCACCGGGCAGTAACCCGCGCTTAATGTTTTCTTAATCTTGCATGCGGATAATCCTCATCCAGTGTTATAAAAACCGGATGAGGATCGCTATGTGGAATATGCCGAAAACCGCCGCTGAAGTTGCCGCCGCCGCGCTGTGCGTCGCCACGGTTGCCGCGTTTATCCACCTTTATCTGTTCAGCTAAACGGGCCGCCGTCGGCCCGCGTAAAGACTTTCACAAATAATTACGCCTGCGCTACAATTGAGAATGAACGTTCGCACTCAAACTGCGTTTCTTCCCTTGTCAGTGATAGGATCGGGACATGTCATCCCCAACAGAAAGCAGGCAGGCGAAAGCCGAACTGCGCCGTAACCAAATCGTCGCAGCCGCGAAAGTCTGCTTTCGTCAATATGGCTTTCATGCCGCCAGCATGGCGGAGATCGCCCAGCGTTCAGCCTTGAGCGTCGGGCAGATTTACCGCTACTTCGTCAATAAAGACGCCATTATCGCCGAAATTGTTGACCGCATTATTAACGATAAAATGCGGCGTCTTGAGGATCTCAGCGACCACATCAACCTGATTGCCGGTACGCTCGCCACGCGGACGCTGTATCAATTACCTGGGCAGAGCGAAGACGACCACCTGCTGATGCTGGAAGTGACCGCCGAAGCCACGCGCAACCCGGCGGTGGCCGCCATGCTGAGCGATGCCGAAGCGCGCCTGTTCCGCCACGTCTGCCGTAATCTGCAACAGCTCTATCCGTCGTTCAGCGACGAAGAAATCGCCGCGCGCGTCGAATTTATCGCCGTGCTCAGCGAAGGCACCGGTTATCGCCTGCTTACCACGCAAAAAGCCGACCCCAAACTGCTGGAAGGTTTATACCAGCAGGCTATCTCCCATCTGTTCCGTGAGTCCGCCACACCTAATGAGTAAACAACACGCCCGTCAACGATTAGTTTATGCCGCCGTGCTTGGCCTTCTGGCCGCACTGGGGCCATTGTGCATCGATCTTTACCTGCCGGCGCTGCCGCAAATGACCGCCGAGCTCAACACTTCAACCGCCACGGCGCAGCTGAGCCTGACCGCCGGCCTGCTGGGGCTTGGACTTGGCCAACTGATCTTCGGCCCTTACAGTGACAAGCTGGGACGTATCCGTCCCTTACTGCTGTCACTGCTAATTTTACTGGCAGCCTCGCTGTGGTGCGCCTTGGCCACCAGCATCGACCAACTGTTGATCGCCCGCCTGCTGCAAGGGCTGGCCGGTTCCGGCGGCGCCGTAATCTCCCGCGCCATCGCCCGTGACATGTATTCAGGCCATGAGTTAACGCGCTTTTTTGCGCTGCTGATGCTGGTGAACGGGCTGGCGCCAATCGTCGCGCCGGTGCTGGGCGGCGCGCTGCTGAAATTTATGGACTGGCGCGGCATTTTTGACGCGCTGGCGCTGATCGCCCTGTTGCTCTTCACCCTGTCCCTGCTGAAGCTCAAAGAGTCGCTGCCACAGGAGCGGCGCAGCCAGGGCGGCTTGTTGTCGATGCTGTTGTCGCTGGGTAGCCTGTTGCGCCAACGGCAATTTATGGGGTTGTGCCTGACGCAGGGCTTCGTGATGGCCGGGATGTTTGCCTATATCGGCGCATCGCCTTTCGTCCTGCAGCAAATCTACGGTCTCAGCCCGCAGATGTTCAGCCTGTGCTTTGCGATGAACGGCATCGGGCTGGTAATTTCAGCCCAGACGGCAACGCGTCTGAGCCGACGCTTCGGTGAACTGCGGGTTCTAAAATGCGGGCTGACGCTGGCGGCCAGCGCCTCACTGCTGTTGTTGCTGGCCGGCTGGCTGCACGCGCCGTTGCCGCTGTTGCTGGCGCCGCTGTTCTTCGCCATTGCCGCCGTCGGCAGCGTCGGCCCGACGGCTTCCTCGCTGGCGATGCAGAGCCAGGGCGACAAAGCCGGCAGCGCTTCAGCGCTGATCGGCGTCTGTATGTTCGCGCTCGGCGCCTGCAGCGTTCCGCTCACCGGGTTGGGCGGCACCTCCAGCGTCTCGATGGCACTGACGATTTTCGGCTGCTATTTCATCGCCATTGTGCTGTTCACCCTGCTGGTGCCGAAAGCCCGCCGCTGATCGATAGCCATAAAAAACCCGCTCATCAGGAGCGGGTTTTCAGCAAAGCGGCTAGTGTCGCTTAAAGCGCGGTAACGTTAGCTGCAGATGGGCCTTTAGCGCCATTGGTGATTTCAAATTCTACCTGCTGGCCTTCAGCGAGCGTTTTGAAACCATTGCTAACGATGGCAGAAAAGTGAACGAAAACGTCCTTGCTACCATCTTCCGGAGTAATGAAACCGAAACCTTTAGATTCATTAAACCACTTAACGCTACCTTTAATCTTAGACATCAAACTTACCTTTAACGTGAATGTAAGACACAAATCGTGTGTCAGATACAGTACAGCAACTGCCCGGCTTTTTGTCCACTGCTCAGATCACATAATGCGGATAAAAAGTGCAATAGCCGGCATCTGGCGGCGTAAAGTGTCCGTTCCACCCATAAAATACGCAATTTCCAGGATTATCCGCTCAGATCCCCGCCGAATAGCGATTCACGCTACACGTTGCCGCACAACCGCCGCCTGGAAACCGAATGGCTATGAAATATAACCAGATAATCTTTTTGCTTCCGCCGCCGCTGGGCTAGGGTTAAGCATAACCGCAGCTAACCGAGAGAAGCCTATGCCCTGTCAACTGGCCGAACAAATCATCACCTACCGCCGTGAACTGCATCAGCACCCCGAACTGTCCAATCAGGAATTCGCCACTACCGAACGTATTACCCGCTGGCTGCAACAGGCCGATATACGCATCCTGCCGCTGGCGCTATCCACCGGCGTCGTGGCCGAAATCGGCAGCGGCGACGGGCCGCTAATCGCCCTGCGCGGCGATATTGACGCCCTGCCGATTGCAGAGCTCGCCGATGTCCCCTTCGCCTCACGTCAGCATGGGGTGATGCACGCCTGCGGGCACGATTTCCACACCGCGGTGATGCTTGGCGCCGCCCACCTGCTTAAAGCGCGTGAGTCCTCGCTCCCGGGCCGGGTGCGTATCTTTTTCCAACCGGCGGAAGAAACCTGCGACGGCGCGCAGCAGCTGATTGACGCCGGCGCGCTGGACGGCGTCGCGGCCGTGTTCGGCCTGCACAACGCCCCGGAATTGCCTACCGGAACCTTCGCCACCCGCGCCGGTCCCTTCTACGCCAACGTCGATCGCTTTCAGATCCGTATCACCGGCAAAGGCGCGCACGCCGCCAAACCGGAACAGGGTATTGATACCATCGTCACCGCCAGCCATATCGTGAACGCCCTGCAAACCCTGCCGAGCCGCAGTTTCAGCTCGCTGGAGGCGGTAGTGGTCAGCGTGACGCGCATCGAGGGCGGGAATACCTGGAATGTGCTGCCGCAGACGGTGGAGCTGGAAGGCACGGTGCGCACCCACAACGGTGACGTGCGCCGTCAGGTACCGGATAAAATTCGCCAGGTGATCGACGGCGTCGCCGCCTCGCTCGGCGCACAGGCCGAACTGTGCTGGCACCCCGGACCGCCGGCGCTGGTCAATCACGCCCACTGGGCGGACTTCAGCAAAACGGTGGCGGCGGAGTACGGCTATCAGGTCGAAGAAGCCGAACTGCAGATGGGCGGTGAAGATTTCGCTATTTATCTGCATCACGTTCCCGGCGCTTTTGTCAGCATCGGCTCAGCCAGCGAATTCGGCCTGCATCATCCGCGCTTTACGCCCGATGAACAGGCTATTTTCCCGGCGTCGCAATACTTTGAACGCCTGGCGGAGCGCGCCTTACAGCAACTGGCGCAGGTGCCGCAACGGGCCGTCAGCCTGGCCTGAAGCCTACGTTACCCGCTTTTCGCCGCGGCAGCGCGGCGAATGCCTGACACCACCATTCGGGCGCAGCGACGCTACCCTGTTGCTGTACCGCATTACGCGCTATCATAAGCGTTGTATTGAACGAATTAACGAGAATGATGATGAACGGCAAGATAACGACTTTTTTTGCAGAGAAAGGCTTCGGCTTTATTACCGATGAAAATGGTGAAAATCGCTATTTCCACGTGGTAAAAGTGCAAAACCCCGATCTGATTAAGAAAAACGCTGCGGTAACGTTTGAGCCGACCAATAACGCCAAAGGGCCCTCCGCCTATGCGGTAAAAGTGCTGGCTCCAAGCAAATACATCATCATTGCCAATGAACGTATAAAAATCAGCAGCATCAAATCCTTCCACACCTTCACCAAAGAAGTACCGGTGCAGAACCAGGTGGACAAAGAAAACACCGTATTATCGGTTGGGCTGCTGATGAACCGTATCCGCCCGCAAACGGAGAGTGCCCCGGAGATGCAGACGCTGCGCATGCTGTCGGTGGTCACCTTCCAGAACGTGACCCATACCTTCTCCGAACATGAGATCGATCTGGACGACACGCTACAGGCGCTCCAGGGCCTGTAAACGCCATATGCGTGAGCCTCTACCCAGGCTCACGCCGCCGCTACTCTTTAAACCAGATGTGATCGACGCTGCTGCCGCTCACCACATTAAAAGACTCAACCCGGTTACGCCCCAGCGACTTGGCGCGATACAGTGCGATATCGGCCATATTCATCAGTTGCTCCCAGGATTTAACCTCCTTCATCGCCAAGCTGGCTACACCGACGCTGATGGTGACCTTCAGCGCCTTATGACCGCTCTTCACCTCGCTCTTTTCCACCTGCTGGCGCAGAAACTCCCCTAACGCTACCGCCTGAGCCGCCAGCGCGCGCGGCAATACGACGGCAAACTCTTCACCGCCCAGCCGTCCCAGAGGCTGATCGTGGCGCAGTTCACGCCGCAATACGTGGGTAACATGGGTCAATACCCTGTCGCCGACAATATGCCCATGGGTATCATTAATCAGCTTAAAGTGGTCAATATCAATCAGCAGCAGCGATACCGCTTCTTTAGAGCGCCGCTTGTGTTCCAGCAATTCCCTCGCCTTACGCGTCAGCGCGCTACGCGTCAGCGTTCCGGTGAGAAAGTCATGATTGCCGCTATGTTCCAGGCGGCGCACCAGTTTGCGATTAGCCACCATCGAGCTGGAGAGAATCAGTGGCCCCATCACCAACATGGCGATCCCCAGACGCGCCGACATCAGGGTATCCAGTAATGCGCCGCGGGACGTCGGCGTTTCGTACAGCATCACATTGGCGGAAATGGTGCAGATCTCCACCACGCCGGTCAGCAAGGTCAACAGCGTGACGGTAAACAATTGATAGCGCACCGCGCACCACAACAGCGCCGGGATCGGGAACGCGATAGCGCCGGGGCCGCCGATATAGATGCTAAACAGCAACGACCCCAGCAGCGCCAATAGCGGCAGACCATCACTCAGGTTCCAGTGATACTGCATACGCAGCAGCGTTTTTAAGCGCGGCGCCGCCAGCAGAACGGGTAAAATCAGCAAAGTCGTGGAGAACTGTTCGCTAAACCATGCCAGCCAGGCGGTCAGCACCGTATTATTGTACAGGCTGTCATTACGCAGTATCGACAGTGTCGACGCCACGACGGCCCCGGCCAGACCGGCGGCAAACAGATACAAAATGGCCTGTGGATTCCCCATGCGCCGCTGAGACTGCGGCAACAGCCGCATCACGCAGTAGCCCGTCGCCACCAGCGACATATTGCACAGGTTGAGCCATAGCGCCAGCATCCAGCCTTCACCGGTGGTCAAATCCGCGGCAATCATGGCGATATAGGTCACCAGCCAGCCTGCCGGGTTGGCATAGGCCGGCTTACGCAATAACACGCCCAACAAAATGGCGTTAACCGGCCAGAATAAGGAGAGAGAATCAAGAGGACGGGAAAAAATGCCAACGAGAGAAAGAAAGAAAACCAGCAAAAAAAGATTAACGAGACGCACTGCGCCCGGCAGTCCATGCTTAGAAAGCATTCTGGCGTTCATAGCCTGAACCACGCAAACATCATGACCAGAACAGTTGTATGCATATCATTCCATGCCCCAGCAAAATAAGGAGAATATATAAACCAGATTGCAACGGGAAAAACCAGACGGTGCAAAGATAAAAACACATTAACCTTTATTTAACAGAATCATCCTATATCTGTCGGCGTCTAGGTCCGCTTCCCGCAGAGCAGCCTCTTTGGTTAATAGCATAGCGCAACCTACTGTATTGCGGAATAAACATATAACCACAAAAATAGTGCGAGATAATATCTTGCAAATAAACAGAAGCATCCATTCCCATTATTTTATCGGGCAAATAATCGCCTGCAATACGTTCCCCGACGCCATGGAGGCCTGCCATCAATATGACGGCTTTCACGCTGACGCCCTGATTCCGGCGAAACAGGCCCACACCACAAACAAAAAAATCCCGCACAAGGCGGGATAAACTCAATGGGGATGGGTAATACACTACAGGAAAGGAATAACACACAACATCATCGGGTGGGTTAACACTATCAACTTGAGTGTATAGATTTGTCATCCTTGGGTAAGTTTGCTCAGGTAGATGTAACGCTGGATGGAAATAATAGACATCACAGCCGCCCCGCCTCCCTCTGGCTACCGTTGGCGATACTGCTCATCGCTGACCTGTTCCAGCCACGTCACCGGACTGCCGTCGAGCGATTCGGCAATGGCAATATGCGTCATGGCGGTATCAGCCGTAGCGCCATGCCAGTGTTTTACGCCCTGCGGGATCCATACGATATCTCCCTGATTCATTTCCTGCACCTTACCGCCCCACTCCTGCACCCAGCCACGCCCTTGCGTCACGATTAACGTTTGACCCAGCGGATGCGTATGCCAGGCGGTGCGCGCCCCCGGCTCAAAGGTTACGGTAGCGCCGCCAACGCGGGCATCATCGCTGCCCTGGAAAGGCGCGTCGATGCGCACCTGGCCGGTAAAATAGTTCGTCGGGCCAGCCTGAGAGGGCTGAGCACCGCTGCGCTGTACTTTGACCTTATCCTCCGCGGCAACAGAAACCGCCGGTGCGAGCATGGACAGCATCATGGTTGAAGCAGCAAGAAATTTCATAACGTCCCCTTAATCGTGCAAATATTTGCGGTGCTTTAACGGTAACGGGATTCTTTTAGCTGAAAAAGTGGGTAAATGCGCAAGGAGATATGAGTAATATTCATTAATAGACTGCACCCTCAGCACCGGAGCACTACAATGATCGCTACCCCGGAATGATCCAACGCTGACCGCAGAGATGTTAGGAGAAAACGTTAACGATTTAATCGCCTTCCTGATGGTAGCACAGGAACGCAGCTTCACCCGCGCCGCTGCCAGGCTGGGCGTATATCAATCAGCCCTCAGCCATACCGTCCGCGGTCTGGAAGAGCGGCTTGAGGCATTACGCTACCCGCCTCCGGCAACAGGTGGATAGCGCTTAGCCCGTACGCGCTCTCAATCATTAATGACATGCTGGCGAGATCCGCCGGTAGCATCAAAGCGCTGTTTGAAGTCAGTACACAGATGCTTGGGCTGCACGGCCCCGACCCGCAAAGCGGAATATCACTAAATACATAATGGTTCCTGAATTGTGAGAAACGGATCGGACGCCGCGTGTGATAACCCAAATACCCTATACCGTGTAGCCCCCTGTACATCTCCTCTCCCGTGCATCACGATGCCATTCGGAGTATTATTGCCTCCTCACTGTCGCCATGGCGGCAATGTGGCCTATATATATCGTCAGAAGTTATGACCTTCTGGTGTCGTGTAGAATTTTTGGTTGAGATCAATGGACTGCGGATAAATGCGATTCTTCATCGTTTTCTTATCATCATGAGCCCGATACTGTGGCTTACTGATGCGCTTGGCAAGTTTGCCATTATTGCCTGGCTGGCAAACAGCGTAATTCTTACCTGTATCGTCAAATATATCGTAAACAGCAAACCCAAAGAGTATGACGAGGATCAGGATGTGTCCTAAGCTCTGCCATGCAACGGTGGTTTAATAAAAACTGATAGGAGCAAGCATATATCACTAAGATGTCTCGCCATGCTTGCCCATAAACAACCGATGAGTTCTACATTTTCTTCACGCCATTTTTTGTTTATGCAGTTTTAATATTCATATTTAAGCACTTAAAAATTAACTTCAAAAATCACTATTAATTTTTTCTTTTTACCTCTTAGCCCACAAAAAACATCTATTTTTAACGTTCGCAACATTAGGAACAATGTATACATTGAGGTGCACTGACCTTTCTGTTTTTTGGTGTTTTTCCTGTTTTATAGCCCAACTCTTAAGTCCATCGCAATAGCGCCCTCCTTTTTTATACGAACTCTTATTTCATAAATCTCAAAATTGCCCGACCCCTAGTAAAAAAACGCCCATCGACACTCTCCAAAATTTTTGTCAGCGTCAACCTGAAAAGCAAGACCTATGCGTACCTTAACTCACAAAGAATCGGCGCTCACTTTTATCAACTACCGATTGTCATACGACTAAAATATACGACAGACTCATTCATCCTACTGGTTGTCAATGCCATTTGTTCCTTACCCATAAAAAGACGATCCATTTTTTATCAGAACAAATGCTCACAAACTGGCCACCAGCACTTCTACAAAATAGTAATAACCTGTACTCTGAAACGGATCGCATGACCTTTGAATCAATGCCGGGAATACCCGGCATCTTCACTAGTTAATCTAGTTACTATTTCTCCGCAATCTTTCGCAGATATTCGTTATTCTTAAAGGCAATAATAATCATCTCGAATGCGACGCGGACAAATACGCCGCCAATCAGGATGCCAAGCAGGCCACTAAACACCCCGCTGTACGCCATGACGCCAATACCGCTGATTATCACGCCTAATAGCGTTAACCAATAAACCATGGTGATAATTTTTGGAGTAAGCATCGAATCAAAGAATAAAACATTTCTCATTAATAACCCACCTTGCTTTTATATATACTATTCCATAGTTTCTACACTGTGTAGCTGTTCCATTCTGTCATATTAATCAGGCGCGCGGCTAGTCATATATACGCGTTGATAGGGGCTAAATCACATTTATGACATGCGGCAGGGGAATGCAATTATCGTTACTGGGACGGGGAAATATTTTTATAAAATAATAACGCCCTTGATTCATCCATATTAAGATCAATCAAGCATAAACGGAATGAAGGAAAGATGACCGTTTTGTTGCAGAAAAAAGCCCAAATCTGAAATGGCACGCCCTGTAGGACTCGAACCTACGACCTACGGCTTAGAAGGCCGTTGCTCTATCCAGCTGAGCTAAGGGCGCATTGAAGAGATGCGGCAACCCGGGGTTGCGGCTTGGATTATACGGCCCGAAGAGAGTGAGTCAATGCCTTTTCATTGTGTCGCCGCCGCCAGGACGTTTTATGCTGCTTTTTCCACCACCGTCGTGCGCTAACATCATGATCTCTGAGCGCTAATCAGGTGTTTTACTGATATGAAAACGTGCATATTGCATGGCCTCGTCCCTTTTTTCCTTCACCGTTATCGCGACATTAACACGATTCAGCGCCTGACAGCGCGCTCAGCTTCTGACAAAATAGCGCCATCCCCCGCTTTTTCTTAAATGATGGATTTCCACACCGATGGCAGCAAAGATTATTGATGGTAAAACGATTGCGCAGCAGGTTAGAAGCGAAGTGGCTGAGCAAGTTAAACAACGTCTGGCCGCAGGAAAACGCGCGCCGGGTCTGGCGGTTGTGCTGGTGGGCGAAAACCCGGCCTCACAGATTTATGTCGCCAGTAAGCGCCGTGCCTGCGAAGAAGTCGGCTTTGTTTCCCGCTCTTACGATCTGCCGGCCTCCACCAGCGAAGCAGAGCTGCTCAAGCTGATCGACCAGCTGAACGCCGACGCGGAAATCGACGGTATTCTGGTGCAGCTGCCGCTGCCTGCCGGCATTGATAACGTCAAGGTGCTGGAACGCATCCATCCGGACAAAGACGTCGACGGCTTCCACCCGTACAACGTCGGCCGCCTGTGCCAGCGCGCGCCGAAGCTGCGCCCGTGCACCCCGCGCGGCATCGTCACCCTGCTGGAGCGCTATAATATCGATACCTACGGCCTGAACGCGGTAGTGGTCGGCGCATCCAACATCGTCGGACGCCCGATGAGCATGGAACTGCTGCTGGCCGGCTGCACCACCACCGTGACGCACCGTTTTACCAAAAACCTGCGCCATCACGTGGAAAATGCCGACCTGCTGGTGGTGGCCGTCGGTAAACCGGGCTTTATCCCGGGCGACTGGATCAAACCGGGCGCCATCGTGATTGATGTCGGCATCAACCGTCTGGAAAGCGGCAAAGTGGTCGGCGACGTCGACTTCGAAGCCGCCAGCGAACGCGCCGCCTATATTACGCCGGTTCCCGGCGGCGTCGGCCCGATGACCGTCGCCACGCTGATTCAAAACACCTTGCAGGCCTGCGAGGAATATCATGACGTTCAACCTAAATAAGTAAGGCAGTATGGAAATTTTTAATCTGGATAACCACCCGCACGTCGAACTCTGCGATTTGCTGAAGTTTCAGGGCTGGTGCGAAAGCGGCGGCACGGCGAAAGAAGTCATTGCCGATGGTCTGGTCAAGGTTGATGGCCAGCAGGAAACCCGCAAACGCTGCAAAATCGTTGCCGGACAGCAGGTCAGCTTTGCCGGCCGGACGGTCACCGTTCAGGCTTAATCGCCGCGATTAAAAAACCGGGTTGCACACGCGCAACCCGGCTTTCTCAGGTTCCCCTTTTCGTCCCCCTCGTATGCAGCCTCCTGCCGTCTATTTCTCGATCATCGTCAAAGAATTACTTTTTCCTCTGGCTGAATGTAAAAATTAAGTTGCACGCCCTACCGAGTTGCCAGACGATGAGTAGAACGTTCTACTAGAACGTTCTACTTACAATAACAGCGCCATTTTCAGCGCATCCAGGGTCTCACATCGGGGGAAAACAGCATGAGTCTGTTCTCAGGGTTTGTTAAATCGTTATCCAAACTGTCCATGATTGGCCGCGCGCTGATGCTGCCGATCTCACTGTTGCCGGCCGCCGGCCTGCTGCTGGCATTCGGCGACAAATTCCATCTGCCGCTGATGATGAACGCCGGCGGGGTGATTTTCGATAACCTGCCGATGCTGTTCGCCATCGGCTCGGCGGTGGGGCTGGCGTCAGAATCAGGCATTGCCGCACTGTCCGCCGCCGTGTCGGTGTTCGTTACCAATATCACCATCGGTACGCTACTCGGCATCACGCCGGAGATGGCCGCCCAGGGCGGAAAATATGCGTTGGTGGTCGGCATTCCCACCCTGCAGATGGGCGTATTCGGCGGCCTGATCTGCGGCATTCTCGCCGCCTGGTGCTATAACCGCTTCCACGCTATGCAACTGCCGGAATTTCTCGGCTTCTTCTCCGGCAAACGCTTTGTGGCCATCGCCACCGCTTTTTTGTCGTTCATCATGGGCCTGCTGCTGCCCTACGTCTGGCAGCATATTCAGTCGGGCATTGATGCGCTCTCGGTGGTGGTCAACGGCGATAATCAGGCGGCCTCCACCTTTATCTTCGGGCTGGTGGAGCGAGCGCTGATCCCGCTTGGCCTGCACCATATCTGGTATCCCTCCTTTTGGTATTCGTTTGGCGACTACACCACCGCCGCCGGTCAGGTGATCCACGGCGATCAGACCATCTGGTTCAAAATGTTGGAAGAAGGTGTGAAATCCTTCAGCAGCGACAGCTATCAGGACGCCGGTAAATTTATGCAGGGCGAATTCCCGCTGATGCTGTTCGCCCTGCCGGCTGCCTGCCTGGCGATGTATCATGAAGCCCAGACGGCCAACAAAAAAATCGCCGCCGGCATTCTGTTTTCCGCCGCGCTGACCTGCTTTTTGACCGGCATCACCGAGCCGGTGGAGTTCACCTTTATCTTCGTGGCGCCGATTTTGTACGTCTTTAACGCCATCATGGCCGGCCTGGCGTATATGACCATGTATCTGCTGCATGCGCATATCGCCAAGTCGTTCTCGGCCGGCTTTATCGACTACCTGTCATTCGGCATTCTGCCTTCGTTCAACGGATATCAGACCCACTTCCTCAGCGCCGTTATCGTCGGTATTCCGATGGCGCTGATCTACTACTTCACCTTCCGCTTTGTCATCCGCCGCTTCGACGTCAAAACGCCGGGCCGCACCAACGTAACCGCCAATGCGGATGACAAGACCGACACCGAGCTGGCAACGGAAATCATCGGCCTGCTGGGCGGCGCACAGAATATTGACTCCGTCGGTTCCTGCATCACCCGCCTGCGTCTTGAGGTGGCGGACAGCAAAGCGGTGGATAAAGACGGCCTGAACGGCCTCGGGGCGCGCGGCGTGGTGTTCGTCGGCGATAGCGGTATCCAGGTGATTTTTGGCGCGCGGGCGCAATTTATTGCCCAAACCATGTCGACGATGATTGGCAAATAAGCGGAAGATGGTAGGCTGTGAACGTCTCCGTCATCGTTCGGAGACGTTGTTTTATCTCGCTGATTACGGCGGATTTTTCCGGGAGCAGGTTTGAAGAAAGTCAGCATTATCGACGTGGCAAAACAGGCGGGAGTTTCCGTCTCGACGGTGTCGCTGGTTCTGCGCCAGAAGGGCAAAATCTCCGACGCCACCATCGCCAGGGTGCAGGCCGCTATCCGCCAGTTGGGCTACGTGCACAACGTGGCGGCAGCCAATTTGCGCGCCAGCACCTCAAACCTGATTGGCCTGATCCTGCGGGATTTCAGCGACAGCTTCTCCATCAAGGTGATGGCCAGCATCGTGCAGGAACTGGAAGCCCAGGGCTATATGGTGTTTCTCGGCCAGCCGCAGGATGAACAGGCGCACCTGGAACGCTGTCTGCTCTCTTTCAAGCAGCAGGGAGTGGCCGGAGTGATTTATCTGGCGTCCGATGCCGCCCGCCCGCAGCTGCCCGCGCTTATCCGCCAGTGTCCGCTGCCGCTGGTGGCGGTTTCGCAATCGCTGCTGGAGGAGGAGTGTAACCTGGTGATGCGCGATAACCGCCAGGCCGCGGGGTTGGCCACCCGCTATCTGATCGAACGCGGGCACCGCAGCATCGGCTATATTGGCGGCCGACAGGATTCACTGATTCGCCAGCAGCGGCTACTGGGATTTCATGGCATGCTTGCCCAGCACGGCATCGCCTGCAAAGAAGAGTCCGCCCCCGCCTGCAGCGACGATACCCGCGCCGCCAGCCAGGCCACCCGTCGTTTGCTCGAGCAAAACAATACCACCACCGCCCTGCTCTGCCACTCGCCGGACGCCATGATCGGCTGTATCAACGGTATTCATCAGGTAGGCCGCACCATCGGCAAGGATGTGTTTCTGACGCAGCAGGTGGCGCTGATTGGCTTTGAAGATATGCTGCACGTCAACCTGACCTCGCCGTCGTTTACCTACGTCTCCTCCGCCAGCGAAGAAACCGGCCGTCAGGCCGCCGCGCTGATGCTGCGCCAGCTGAAGGAGCCGGCGTTACAGACCCAGCGCATCACGCTGTCCGGCCAGTTGGTCAGCCGGGAGTCGGCATAAAAAAAGCCGGGGAGTGAAACACTCGCCCGGCCTGAGAACCGCTTTATAGCGCTTACTTACGGCGCCAGGTGGTGCCCTGCGGGCCGTCTTCCAGCACGATACCCATTTCGTTCAGCCGATCGCGGGCTGAGTCCGCCAGCGCCCAATCTTTCGATTTACGCGCGTCGTTACGCTGCTTAATCAGCGCTTCAATCTCTGCCACTTCACCGTCATCGGCCTGCGCGCCGCTCTGCAGGAACGCTTCCGGCTCCTGCTGCAGCAGGCCCAGCACTTTCGCCAGTTTGCGCAGCTCGGCCGCCATGGCGTTGGCCGCCGCCATATCTTCGCTTTTCAGGCGGTTGACTTCGCGCGCCAGATCGAACAGCGCCGAATAGGCTTCCGGCGTATTGAAGTCATCGTCCATCGCCTCGCGGAAACGTGCCTCAAAGGCTTCGCCGCCGGCAGGCTGTGCCGCCGGGTCGGTGCCGCGCAGCGCGGTATACAGACGCTCCAGCGAAGCGCGCGCCTGTTTCAGGTTCTCTTCGCTGTAGTTCAGCTGGCTGCGGTAGTGGCCGGACATCAGGAAGTAACGCACGGTTTCCGCATCGTAATACCCCAACACGTCGCGAATGGTGAAGAAGTTGTTCAGCGACTTGGACATTTTCTCGCGGTCGATCATCACCATGCCGGAGTGCATCCAGTAGTTGACGTACGGGCCGTCGTGAGCGCAGCTGGACTGGGCGATTTCGTTTTCATGGTGCGGGAACATCAGATCCGAACCGCCGCCGTGAATATCAAAATGGGTGCCAAGCTGTTTGCAGTTCATTGCCGAGCACTCGATGTGCCAGCCCGGACGGCCTGCGCCCCACGGTGATTCCCAGCTCGGTTCGCCCGGCTTGGACATTTTCCACAGCACGAAGTCCATCGGGTTGCGTTTAACGTCGTCAACCTCTACCCGCGCGCCGGCCTGCAGCTGTTCCAGATCCTGACGCGACAGCAGGCCGTAATCCGCATCGCTGTCGATAGAGAACATCACGTCGCCGTTGCTGGCCACGTAGGCGTGATCGCGATCCAGCAGGCGCTGGGTAATCTCGATAATCTCGGCGATATGCTGCGTGGCGCGCGGCTCCTGATCCGGACGTTCAATCAGCAGCGCGTCAAAATCGGCGTGCATCTCCGCCAGCATGCGGCCGGTCAGTTGATCGCAGGTTTCGCCGTTTTCCGCCGCCCGGCGGATGATTTTGTCGTCCACGTCGGTCACGTTGCGTACGTAGTTCAGATCGTAACCGAGGTAGCGCAGGTAGCGCGCCACTACGTCAAAGGCGACAAAGGTGCGGCCGTGGCCGATATGACACAGATCGTAAATGGTTACCCCGCACACATACATACCGACCTTTCCGGCATGAATTGGTTTGAATTCCTCTTTTTGACGACTCAGGGTATTAAAAATCTTTAGCATCGGGACATTCCGTGGTGTGCGTTGTAACAATATTAATAACAGGGATCCGCGTATTGAACCCCGAAGACCGCAGTAATGCAAGGTTAAGGCCAAGGAATGCTGACATCCTCGGCAGAAAACCCGGCGCCGCGCGCCGCCTTCCGCTGTTATCTTATAACAAAAATCAACGGGCAGACAGCGCAAGCCAAGCCCGCTGCTGACTCGCTAATAGAGATATGTTATAAGGTCGGTCTGATTGTTTACAGTCCGCTGTAACATCTCACTTCACCTTGTTAGGATTAAAACTATGGTTACTTTCCACACCAATCACGGCGACATCGTCATCAAGACCTTTGCCGACAAAGCACCGGTCACCGTTGAAAACTTCCTGAACTACTGCCGCGCAGGTTTCTACGACAACACCATTTTCCACCGTGTTATCAATGGCTTTATGATTCAAGGCGGTGGTTTTGAACCTGGCATGAACCAGAAAAGCACCCAGGCGCCAATCAAAAACGAAGCCAACAACGGCCTGCAGAACACCCGCGGCACGCTGGCAATGGCACGCACCAACGATCCGCACTCCGCCACCGCACAGTTCTTCATCAACGTGGTTGATAACGACTTCCTGAACTTCCGCGGCGAAAACGCGCAGGGCTGGGGCTACTGCGTATTTGCTGAAGTAGTCGAAGGCATGGACGTGGTCGACAAGATCAAAGGCGTGAAAACCGGCCGCAGCGGCATGCACCAGGACGTACCGGTCGAAGACGTGGTCGTCACCAGCGTTACCGTCAGCGAGTAATTGCGACGGCATGCACACGCTGTTTATCGCAGATCTGCATTTATGCGCACAGGAACCGGCAATTACTGCCGGTTTTCTGCATTTTTTGCAGCGCGACGCCGTTCACGCGGACGCGTTATATATCCTTGGCGACCTGTTTGAAGCCTGGATCGGCGACGACGATCCTGAACCGCTGCACGCCGAGATCGCCGCCGCGCTGAAGGCGCTGCAGCAGGCCGGCGTCCCCTGCTATTTCATCCACGGCAACCGCGACTTCCTGCTGGGCAAACGCTTCGCCCGCGCCAGCGGCATGACCCTGCTGCCGGAAGAGCAGGTGCTGGAACTGTACGGCCGCCGCATCCTGATCCTGCACGGCGACACGCTGTGCACCGACGATCGTGACTACCAGCACTTCCGCCGCCGCGTACATAATCCGCTGATTCAGAAACTGTTTCTGGCGCTACCGCTGCGCTGGCGTCTGAAAATCGCCGCCGGTATGCGCGCCCGCAGCCAGCAAAGCAATCAGCACAAAACGCTGGATATTATGGACGTGAATCCGCAGGCGGTTGAGCAGACGATGGCGCGCCACAACGTGCGCTGGATGATCCACGGCCATACGCATCGTCCCGCCATCCACGAACTTTCGCTGCACGGCGCAGCGGCGCATCGCGCGGTATTGGGCGCCTGGCACCAGGAAGGCTCAATGATCAAAGTCAGCCGTGACGACGTCGAGCTGATCGCCTTCCCGTTCTGATACAGCGCTAACTTCCTGACTTCAGGCGCGAGTGGAAAAATTCGCGCTTTTCACGGTGAAAACCGGCCACGCAACCGTTTTCCTTGCTGTGCACCCGTGGTATGCTCTACGCCCTCAAATGGCTTGCCGCCTCAGGCAATTGGCCAACGCTTGTACAATGACAGGAGCCTTACACCCATGGGAGCCAACGCCGCTTCAGCCACCACCGATGGCGCTAAAATCGCAATTGTAATGGGATCGAAAAGTGACTGGGCCACCATGCAATTTGCGGCCGACGTCCTGACCACGCTTGATGTCCCGTTCCATGTTGAAGTCGTCTCCGCTCACCGCACGCCGGATAAACTGTTCAGCTTCGCCGAACAGGCCGACGCTAACGGTTTCGATGTGATCATCGCCGGCGCCGGCGGCGCGGCGCACCTGCCGGGTATGCTGGCGGCGAAAACGCTGGTGCCGGTGCTGGGTGTGCCGGTGCAGAGCGCGGCGCTGAGCGGCGTGGACAGCCTGTATTCCATCGTCCAGATGCCGCGCGGCATTCCGGTGGGCACGCTGGCGATTGGCAAGGCAGGCGCGGCCAATGCCGCGCTGCTAGCGGCGCAGATCCTGGCGCGCCACGATGGCGCCCTGGCGCAGCGGCTGGCCGACTGGCGTCAGGCGCAGACCGACGAGGTGCTGGGCAATCCGGATCCGCGGGAGGAAGCATGAAGCCGGTTTGCGTACTGGGCAATGGCCAGTTGGGCCGCATGCTGCGCCAGGCCGGCGAACCGCTGGGGATCGCCGTCTATCCGGTTGGTCTGGATGCCGAACCGGAAGCGGTGCCGTATCAAAACAGCGTGATTACCGCCGAGATCGAACGTTGGCCGGAAACCGCGCTGACGCGCGAACTGGCGACCCACGGCAGCTTCGTCAACCGTGATATCTTCCCGCGTCTGGCCGACCGCCTGACGCAAAAGCAACTGCTTGACCAGCTGAATCTGGCGACCGCACCGTGGCAACTGCTGGCTGACGCGGCCGAATGGCCGCAGGTGTTCGCCAAACTGGGTGAACTGGCGATCGTCAAACGCCGTGTCGGCGGCTACGATGGCCGCGGCCAGTGGCGCCTGCGCCCCGGCCAGGAAGCCGAACTGCCGGCCGACGCTTATGGCGAGTGCATCGTCGAGCAGGGCATCAATTTCTCCGGCGAAGTGTCATTGGTGGGCGCACGCGGGCACGATGGCCAATGCGTGTTTTATCCGTTGACCCATAATCTGCACGAAGAGGGCATTCTGCGCACCAGCGTGGCGCTGCCGACGCCGAACCCGGCGCTGCAGCAGCAGGCGGAACAGATGCTGTCAGCGATCCTCAACGCCCTGGACTATGTCGGCGTGATGGCGATGGAGTGCTTTATCGTCGGCGATCGGCTGCTGATCAACGAGCTGGCGCCACGGGTGCACAACAGCGGCCACTGGACGCAAAACGGCGCCTCCATCAGCCAGTTCGAGCTGCATCTGCGCGCCATTCTCGGCCTGCCGCTACCGACGCCGGTGGTCAATACTCCGTCGGTGATGGTGAACCTGATCGGCACCGACGTGGACAGCGCCTGGCTGGGACTGCCGCTGGTGCATCTGCACTGGTATGACAAAGAGGTGCGCGCCGGCCGCAAAGTCGGGCACCTGAACCTCAACGATCCCAACGCCGGTACGTTGCGGCAGGCGTTGCAGCAGCTGGAACCGCTGCTGCCCGTCGAGTACCAAAGCGGCCTGAATTGGGCACAGCAGAAACTGGCGTAATCCGCGCTGCGGCAAAAAAAGGGTTCGGCACTGCCGAACCCTTTGTTATTGGTGCTAACCGTCATAGCGGCGGAACAGCGCCTGCCCGCGCAGCAACCGCACGCCCAGCCAACCGCCGCACAGCGACAACAGCAGCGCGCTGAGCAGCGGCAGCGCCCACCACAGCACCGGCGTCGGCTGCCACGGGAAGTCAAACACCCGGCTCTGCAGCTGCCACAGCGCGGCTTCGGCTCCCAGCGCTGCCGCAAACCCCGCGGCCAGCCCCAACAGCGCAAACTCGCACCACAGCGTACGCCGCAACAGGCGCTTGCTCGCTCCCAGCGTGCGGTACACCACCAGTTCCTGACGACGTTGGCGCATGCCCACCTGCACCTGAGCCAACAGCAATAAGCCGCCGCACAACACCACCAGAATCACCATCACCTCCAGCGCGCGGCTGACCTGCTGCAGCACGCCGCCAACCTGATGCAAAATGGCGCCGGTGTCCAACAGGCTGAGCGTCGGGAACTGCCGGTTCAACTGGGTCAGCATGCTGCCGTCACCGCCGTAGCGGAAACTGGTCAGCCAGGTCTGCGGCTGGCCGTCCAGCGCCCCCGGCGGGAAGATAAAGTAGAAATTAGGCCGCAGGCTCTCCCAATCCACCTGCCGCAGGCTGGTGACTTTCGCCTGGAATGACTGGGTATCGCCGCTGAAGGTCAGCGTGTCGCCCAGTTTCACCTTCAGCCGCTCCGCAATGCCGGCATCCATCGATACTTCGCCGCGCTGCGGCGGCCACTGGCCTGCGGTCAGCGGATTGTGCTGCGGCCGCTGCGCCAGCCAGGTCAGATTCAGCTCACGGTTGACCGCCTCGCCGCCGGGATCGTCCTCACGCACCAGCTCGGTCGCCGCCTGCTGATTAATCTCCGTCAGGCGTACGCGCACAATCGGATAGAAAGTTTCCGGCGCGATCTGATGCTGCTGCAGGAAACTGCGTACCTGCGGCACCTGCTGCGCCGTCATATTCATCAGAAAGTAGTTCGGCGCCTCCGGCGGCAGCTGTTGCTGCCAGCGCTCCAGCAGATCGCCGCGCAGCACCAGCAACAGCGCCAACAGCATAAACGACATGGAAAAGGCCGCCAGTTGGCTGACGGTAACCCAAGGCTGGTGCAGAAGCCGGTTGACCGCCAGCCGCAACGCCAGGTTGCGCAGCCTGATGCGGCGCAGCAGCGCGATGCAGCCCCAACCGATCGCGCCGAGCAGCAACGCCAGCACCACCGTGCCGGCCAATACTGACCACAGCAGCGTACTGCCCCCCATCAACAGGCTCAGCAACGCCACCACGATCAACAGCGCCGCCGGCAGGAAGTAACGCAGCGGCCAGACGTTGGCCACCACGTCGCGCCGCAGCACGCGCAGCGGCTGGGTCGCCAGCAGTTGCCGGTAAGGGCGCAGCCCCACCAGCAAGGAGATCATCACCAGCGCACCCAGCGCCCACAGCCACGGCCAGCCGCCAGCGGCCGGCAGCGCCTTGGGCAGCACCGGCGCTAACAGCCGGATCAGCAATGCCTCAAACGCCAGCCCCAGCAGGCTGCCGCACAGCGCCGCCAGCAGCAGCACCGCCAGCCATTGGCCGACAATCAGCCGGCGCAGCGCCTTGCGGCCGGCGCCCAGCGTTTTCAGCACCGCCATCAAATCGTGACGGCTGCGGCAATAGTGGCTCATCGCCACCGCCACCGCAGCAACGGCCAGCAACAGCGTCAGCAATGCCGACAGCAGCAGAAACTGCTGCGAACGCTGCAGCGATTTGCCCAGCGCGCCGCCGGCGTTCTCCGTATCAAACCAGCGCTGATCGGCCTTCAGCTGCGGCGTCAGCGTCGCCGCATAACGGTCCAGATCCGCCTCGGCGCCGGCAAACATATAGCGATAGGTCAGGCGGCTGCCGGGTTGCACCGCGCCGGTTTTCTCGACGTCCGCCATATTAATCAGAATACGCGGCGCGGTCTGGAAAGGATTAAACCCGGAGTCCGGCTCCTGCAGTATTTCCCCGGCGATGCGCAGCGTGGCGTCGCCGACATCCAGTTCATCGCCCACTTTGACGCCCAGCAGCGCCAGCAGCCGCGGCGCCACCAGCACCGTGCCCGGCTGTGGCTTGACGTTCGCCGGGCGCGTTTCCAGCTTGCCGTACAGCGGATAAGCCAGATCGGTCGCCTTAACGTTGGCCAACTGCGGCCGATCGCCGGCGTAGGTCATGGTGGTAAAAGAGAGCTGGCGGCTTATCTGCAGGTTTTGCCGGCTGGCGTCAAGCAGCCAGCCTTCCGGCACCGGATGCGCGCTGCGCAGCACCCGGTCACCGGCGATAAAATCGCGGCTCTGCTGGCTCAGGCCTTTTTCCATCCGGTCGCTGATGCTGCCGAGCGCCAGCACGCAGGCCACCGCCAGCGTCAGCGCCAGCCAGACAATCAGCAGCGACGGCGAACGCCATTCCCGCCAAAACCAGCGCCAAATCATGCTTCCTCCCACAGCTTGCCGTCACGCAAGCGCAGCCGGCGCTGGCAGCGCGCCGCCAGCGTTTCATCGTGGGTCACCAGAATCAGGGTGGTGGCGTAATCGCGATTGAGGGAAAACAGCAGATCGGCGATGCGCTCGCCGGTCTGCCGGTCGAGGTTGCCGGTCGGCTCATCGGCAAACAGCACGCGCGGCCGGCCGCTGAAGGCGCGCGCCAGCGCCACCCGCTGCTGCTCGCCGCCGGACAACTGCGCCGGCAGGTGATCCAGCCGCTGCCCCAGGCCAAGCTGCTCCAGCAGCTGCACCGCCTGTTCGCGGCTGCGGCGATCGCTCTCGCCGCGCAGCAGCGCCGGCAACTGCACATTTTCCAGCGCGTTCAGCGTCGGCACCAGCATAAAGGACTGAAAAACAAAACCGACGTTGCTGGCGCGCAGCGCAGCGCGCCCTTCTTCATCCAGCGCGCTCAGCGACTCGCCCAGCAGATGCACCTCGCCGTCGCTGCCGTCATCCAGCCCGGCCAGGATCCCGAGCAGCGTCGACTTGCCGGAACCGGACTCGCCGATCAGGGCAAGAGTCTGCGCAGGTTTGACAACCAGCTCGACTCCGGTAAGGATGGTGAGCTGATGCTCACCCTGACCAACGTGCTTACTAAGATGATGAACTTCAAGAACGTTTTCCGCTGGCATTTTCCCATCCTTCTGCTGTTGGGTTTATTCTGTTTACGTGCGGCGGCTGCCGATACGTTATTGATTCTTGGCGACAGTTTAAGCGCCGGCTACCGCCTGCCGGTGGCGCAGGCCTGGCCGACGCGGCTGGCCGAACAGTGGCGGAAACAGCCCGGCAGACCCGAAGTGATCAACGCCAGCATCAGCGGTGATACCGCCGCTCAGGGACTGGCGCGCCTGCCGGCACTGCTGAAACAGCATCAGCCGCGCTGGGTACTGATTGAGCTCGGCGCCAACGACGGGCTGCGCGGTTTTCCTCCGCCGGACCTGCAACGCGACCTTGAGCAAATAATCACCCTGACGCAGCAGGCCGGCGCCCGTCCGCTGCTGATGCAGATTCGGATACCGCCGAACTACGGCCGCCGCTATACTGAATCATTCAGCGCGGTCTACCCGCGGCTTGCCAAACAGTTCAGTATCCCCCTGCTGCCATTCTTTATGGAGCAGGTGGCTATTAAGCCGGAGTGGATGCAGGATGACAGCCTGCACCCGAATCTGGATGCCCAGCCGTTTATCGCCAACTGGATGGCGGAACGCCTGACCCCCTTAGTGACACAGAAGCCTGCGCCCCATTGATCCATGCCGTATTGCGGCAACATCGATGCGGCTAGTATGACGGGTATAATCAAATTAGGGATGAAGAGTAGGTAAAGTTATGCAAAAAGCGGTATTAATCACCGGCTGCTCCAGCGGGATCGGCCTGATCGCGGCGCAGGATTTACGCAGCCGCGGTTATCGCGTGCTGGCCGCCTGCCGCAAGGCGCAGGACGTCGACCATATGCAGCAGTTCGGCTTTGAGAGCATCCAGCTGGATCTGGACGACAGCGCCAGCGTCGAGCGCGCGGCGGCGCAGGTGATCGAGATGACCGGCGGCCGCCTGTACGGCCTGTTCAATAACGGCGGCTACGGCGTTTACGGCCCGCTCAGCGGCATCTCCCGCCAACAGCTGGAACAGCAGTTTTCCACCAACCTGTTCGGCACCCACCAGCTGACGCAGCTGCTGCTGCCGGCTATGCTGCCGCACGGCGAGGGGCGCATTATCCAGACCAGTTCAGTGATGGGGCTGGTCGCCAGCGCCGGACGCGGCGCCTACGCCGCCAGTAAATTCGCGCTGGAAGCCTGGTCCGACGCCCTGCGTATGGAACTGCACGGCAGCGGTATTCAGGTCAGCCTGATCGAGCCCGGCCCGCTGACCACCCAGTTTACCCAGAACGTCAATCAGACCCGCAGCGATAAGCCCGTACATAACCCCGGTATCGCCAAACGCCTGACGCTGCCGCCGGAGGCGGTGCTGCCCAAACTGCGCCATGCGCTGGAAAGCCCGAAAGCCAAACTGCGCTATCCGGTCACTTTGCTGGCGCACGCGCTGAGCGTGCTGCGCCGTATTCTGCCCGGCCGGGCGCTGGACTGGCTGCTGCGCGGCAACGGTTAATTGCATTACCGGGGTTGAAGGATGCGTCCCCTGCCCCCACGTAGCCCTATATGCTTCGCAGATCAGAGAGAAAATAATGCTAACGCCGACAGTTATTGAGATTAACGAAACCAACCTGCATCAGACGCTGGAACAGTCAATGTCCGTTCCGGTGCTGTTTTACTTCTGGTCCGAACGCAGCCAACACTGCCTGCAGTTAACGCCGGTGCTGGACAAACTGGCGGCGGAATACGCCGGTCAGTTTGTACTGGCGAAAGTCGACTGCGATGCCCAACAGGCGATCGCCGCGCAATTCGGCCTGCGCTCCATCCCTACCGTCTATCTGTTCAAAGACGGCCAGCCGGTGGACGGCTTCCAGGGACCGCAGCCGGAAGAAGCCATTCGCGAACTGCTGCAGCGCGTTCTGCCGAAAGAAGAAGACCTGAAGCTGGCGCAGGCCGGCGAACTGCTGCAGGAAGGCAAGGCGATCGATGCGCTGCCGCTGCTGAAAGAAGCCTGGCAGACCAGCAATCAGCGCAGCGATATCGGCCTGCTGCTGGCGGAAACCCAACTGACGCTGAACCGCGTTGAAGACGCCGAAGCGGTGCTGGCCACCATTCCGCTGCAGGATCGCGATACCCGCTATCAGGGGTTGGTGGCACAGATTGAACTGCTGAAACAGGCCGCCGATACGCCGGAGATCCAACAGCTGCAGCAGCAGGTCGAGCAGGATCCCGCCAACGCCGAGCTGGCGACCCAGTTGGCCTTGCAGTTGCACCAGGTCGGCCGTAATGAAGAAGCGCTGGAACTGCTGATGGGGCATTTGAAACAGGATTTGGCCGCTGCCAACGGCAACGCGCGCAAAACCCTGATGGATATCCTCGCCGCGCTGGGCACCGGCGACGCACTGGCCGGCAAATATCGCCGCCAGCTGTATTCCCTGCTGTACTGATTCCCGCCGCCATCGGGGCCGGCACGCCCCGATGGTTCCCCGTTTATACGCTCAGCGATAAACCCGCACGCCGCCCTCTACCCCTTTCGGGCTGAACAACACCTGCCACAGCTGAATATTGCGCGAACGGAAAGCACCGGCGCAGGCGTTCAGGTAATAGGTGAACATCCGTTCAAAACGTTCCGAATAGTCAGCAGCCAGCTCGGGCCATGCCCGTTTAAAATTCTCCAGCCAGGCCATCAGCGTACGATCGTAGTCCGCGCCGATATTGTGCCAGTCTTCCATTACAAAACGCCCTTCGCTGGCATCGGCAATATGTTTGACCGACGGCAGACAACCGTTGGGGAAAATGTATTTATCAATCCAGGCGTCCACGTTCAGGTCGGTCTGGTTGGAGCCGATGGTGTGCAATAAAAATAAACCGTCCGGGCGCAGATTGCGTGCTGCAACGCTGAAGTACGTGTCGTAATTCTTCGGTCCGACATGTTCGAACATGCCGACGGAAACAATACGGTCGAACTGCTGGTGCAGATCGCGGTAATCCTGCAGCAGAATCTCGACGTCCAGCCCGGCGCAGCGCTGCTGCGCCATTTTTTGCTGCTCGGCGGAAATCGTCACGCCAAACACCTTCACGCCGTAATGTTCCGCCGCATACTGCGCCAGACCGCCCCAGCCGCAGCCGATATCCAGCAACGTCATCCCCGGCTTCAGCTGCAGCTTTTCGCAGATCATGCGCAACTTATCCTGCTGCGCCTGCGCCAGCGTTGTGGCCTCTTTCCAATAGCCGCAGGAGTATTGCATATAGGGATCGAGCATACGGCTGAACAAATCATTGCCGATATCGTAATGCTCTTTGCCCACCTGCCAGGCACGTTTACGCGACTGGCGGTTAAACAGCCGGGCGTAGGCAATACGCGCAATATCCGCGATATTCTTCGGCAACCGCTCGTCAACGCCGGCGCTCAGCAGGCGGCTGAATAACATATCCAGACGCTCACACTCCCACCAGCCGTCCATATAGCTTTCACCGAAGCCCAGCGATCCTTCCTGCAGCACCCGCTTAAACATCTGCGGATTATTCACCTGAATATCAAACGCCTGGCTGCCGTTAATCGTAATACCGGCCTGCGCCAGCATCTCTTCAACCATGGCGTACCAGCGATCTTTTCTACGAGACAGCGTATTAATACCGACCGAATCCATAACCATCCTCAACGCAGAAGACGTTTCAAAAAGCATAGTCGCAAATTGAAATGACAAAATTTTGAAAGGAGATAAGTGCGTGAATGCAGGGTACCCAACGAGGGAAACGGTATGAAATGAATTAAAATTATTAATAACATGCCTAATTGGCATATTTACCTGCACGGATAGCGCCGGTAACCGCCGTTCGGACACTCAGTACGGCTGGCGGAGTGAGGAATATCGACATTCAGGCAGAGAAAGCAGGCTTTACCCGGTAAAGTGTCGTAATATTCACTTACATCTGTAAAACAGGAGGTTATGCAATGTTCGCTTTTATTATTATCGTGATTGTCGTGGCGTTGGTCACCGTTTTCGCCGGCGTCAAAATCGTGCCGCAGGGTTACCAGTGGACGGTAGAACGCTTCGGCCGTTATACCAAAACCTTAATGCCGGGCCTGAATCTGGTGGTGCCGTTTGTCGATCGCATCGGCCGTAAAATCAATATGATGGAACAGGTGTTGGATATCCCATCGCAGGAGGTCATTTCCCGCGATAACGCCAACGTCTCCATCGACGCCGTCTGCTTTATTCAGGTGATCGATCCCGCGCGTGCGGCCTATGAGGTCAGCAATCTGGAACTGGCGATCATCAACCTGACCATGACCAACTTCCGCACCGTGCTGGGCGCCATGGAGCTGGACGAAATGCTGTCGCAGCGCGATAACATCAACAGCCGCCTGCTGCAGATTGTCGACGAAGCCACCAACCCGTGGGGCGTGAAGATCACCCGCATCGAAATCCGCGATGTACGTCCGCCGGCCGAACTGGTGGCCTCCATGAACGCCCAGATGAAGGCGGAGCGCACCAAGCGCGCCGATATTCTGGAGGCTGAAGGGGTGCGTCAGGCGGCAATCCTGCGCGCCGAAGGGGAAAAACAGTCGCAGATTCTGAAGGCGGAAGGCGAGCGGCAGTCGGCGTTCCTGCAGGCGGAAGCACGTGAACGTGCGGCCGAAGCGGAAGCGCGGGCCACCCAGCTGGTGTCTGACGCGATCGCCAGCGGCGACATCCAGGCGGTGAACTACTTTGTCGCGCAAAAATACACCGACGCGCTGCAGAGCATCGGCGCCGCCGATAACAGCAAGGTTGTAATGATGCCGCTCGACGCCAGCAGCCTGCTCGGCTCTATCGGCGGCATCGCCGAACTGCTGAAAGACGGCAAAGGAAAAGCGTAATGCTGGCGGCAATTGTGGAAAACCCGCAGTGGTTCTGGCTGTCGCTCGGCGGCCTGCTGCTGATTGCCGAGATGCTCGGCACCAGCGGTTATCTGCTGTGGAGCGGCGTGGCGGCGGCAATCGTCGGCACGCTGGTCTGGCTGTTTCCAGGCATCGGCTGGGAATGGCAAGGGGTGCTGTTTGCCATTTTGGTCGTCGTGGTCGCCTACCTGTGGTGGTATTGGCTGCGCGCCCGTGCCTCCGCCAGCGACGGCGCTCAGGCGATTAACCAACGCAACCGGCAGCTGATCGGCACCCGCGCTACGCTGACCGAACCGCTGCATAACGGCCTGGGTCGCATTAATATCGGCGACGGCAGCTGGCGCGCCCGCGCGGCGCAAGATTTACCGGCGGGCACCGAAGTGGAAGTGGTCGCCGTGGAGGGCACGACGCTGGTGATCCGCGCCGTCAACCGCGGATAACGGCATCACCGCTTAACCCGGCGTATGGCAGCAGCCGGCCAGGTTATTAATGATCGGGCAGTCAGCGCCGTCATCGCCCGGACACTGCTCAGCCAGCGTCAACAGGCGCTGGCGCATCTCCTGCAGCGCCTGGATATGTTTTTCTATCTCCGTCACCTTGTGCAGGGTGCGCGCTTTAACGTCGGCGCTATGCCGCGCCGGATTGTTGAACAGCGCCACCAGCTCACGGCACTCGTCCAGATTAAAGCCCACCTGCCGCGCCTGGCGCAGCAAGGTCAACTCTTCAATATGTTTAGGGTTGTAGCTGCGATAGCCGTTGTCGGTGCGGATCGGCGCGGTAACCAGGCCTTTTTCCTCATAGAAGCGGATGGCCTTGCTGGTTAAGCCGGTTTTTTTCGCCACATCGCTGATATTCATCGTTCCCCCCTTGACCTTACCCTTGCGGTGAAGATCCTGTATCGCGCAGTACCGTAACATACAGCGCCAGCTCAGCAGTTTACTAGTCTACCTCTAAACCCCCCGGCTCGCCTCCAGAATATGACGATACCCGTTAGGGCGTGGTACGCCGGCGCATCCAGCAGGCCGTCAGGAGATAAAGTTATCCTCAGCCTGCTCCAGGCCAATGGCTTTTTTGCAAAAATATTTTCCACTTAAATATATCAATACCATTTGTTGTATTTGATATATAAAAAAGAGACTAATATGATCCAAGACACGCTAAGAAGCGCAGAGTAACTCGGAATAAATCGCACAAAAACATAAACACCTAGTAAGATGATTACCGCAGGAATCAAATAAAAAAAGGACTGAATAAGCCATAACATTGCGCGTTTCATTTTCGCAAGATCTCATCTCTAGCGTCTGCGTTTTTTCCTTCGTTATTATCACTGCAATTTATTTCACAAATCACATTATTCATTTAATGCTTAATAAAAGTAAAATCTTGACCTTCCCCCAGCGGTAAGGTTTAACCTCATTCTCAGTGAAAAGCGTTAAGGCGGTCAAGCCTTAATCAATAATGCTCAAATGAAGGAGACAAACCATGTCGAACACTACCGTACTTACGCTGCAGGGCCTTACTTGCTCACACTGCGTCGGACATACGCGTAAAGCTCTGGAAGCCGTTCCCGGCGTTACCGCCGCCGACGTCACCCTTGAGCAGGCCAAAGTCACCGGTGACGCCGCGCCGCAGGCGCTGATCGGCGCCGTAGAGCAGGCCGGCTACCACGCTCAGCTGGCCGGGTAACGCCACCGCTCATCGTGGCCGGCATTTCAGTAATCTCCTGCCGGTACCTCCCTCGGCGGCGCGTTAAGCCGCCGAACACCCTCTCCCCTTCCCCTTTGGGATAATTCCACCGTTTCTCAGGCTTTCCCACACGGCGCACAGCGTTTAGCATGGATCACACATTTCACCCATCAGCTTTCAAGTAATGTTGGAATCTTACAGGGATAAACAGGAGCTATGCCGTATGGGTCAACTGTTACGCCGTTTTGCCGTTTTTCTTGGCTTAATATCGCCAGCGGCCTACGCCTATCCGGGCATAGATATTACGCTGCCGGGCGATCGGCAACTGCATCTGGTCGGCAGTATCCATATGGGAACGGCCAATATGGCGCCGCTGCCCGCCCGGTTACTCAGCCGTCTGAAGCAGGCCGACGCTCTGATTGTCGAGGCCGATATCACCGGTTCGGCATCGCCGTTTGGCGAGGCGGAAGAGCAGCCGCCGCTGGCTGAACGCCTGAATGATAAGGAGCAACAGCGTTTACAGACGCTGTGCCAGGAGTTGGGCGCCGATAGTGCGCTGTTCGATACGCTGCCCGGCTGGCAGATTGCGCTGACCATGCAGGCGCGTCAAGCGCAGCGGTTGGGGCTGCGTGCGGAATACGGCATCGACCATCAGTTGCTGGAAGCCGCCAAAAGCCAACAAAAAAAAGTGATAGAGCTGGAAGGCGCCGACACGCAGCTCAAAATGCTGCAACAGCTGCCCGAAGGCGGGATGGCGCTGCTGCGCGATACGCTGACGCACTGGCACACCAACGCCCGCCTGCTGCAAACCATGATCGGCTGGTGGCTGGACAGCCAGCCCAGCATCGCTCTGGATACGCTGCCCACCACCTTCAGCACCGGGCTGTATGATGTGCTGATGCATCAGCGTAATCTGCAGTGGCAACACCAGTTGCAGGCGCTGCCGCCCGGTAACTATGTGGTGGCCGTCGGCGCGCTGCACCTGTACGGCGAAGACAACCTGCCGGAGATGCTGCAAAAAGCGCCATAAAAAAATGGCCAATATCGCTATTGGCCAGTCAAAGAGGAATTTCTCATATTTTAGTTATACGCATGCAGCCGCTCAGCGGCTGCGGCAGACAGGGTAACAACCTGTATAACAACTTGGCAACCGACTTTACTTAGCCGGCATACTCATACCGCCAGCGTCGTACATTTGCCGGCATGCCGCCGTTCGGCGTACAGTTTACCCACTCTGGCTATTACGGTTTAAGGACACCGATTATGACACCCGCAGTCGTACTGCTTGAAAAAAACAGGGTCGCTTTTACGCTCCACCCCTACCATCACGATAGCGATGAAACCAATTTTGGCGATGAAGCGGTAAAAAAACTGGGGCTGAACGCCGACCAGGTGTACAAAACGCTGCTGGTGGCGCTGAACGGCGACGCCAAAAAGCTGGCGGTGGCGGTCACGCCGGTCGCCACGCAGTTGGATCTGAAAAAGGTCGCCAAGGCGCTGGGGGCAAAAAAGGCGGATATGGCCGATCCGCAGCTGGCGCAGCGCGTTACCGGCTATCTGGTAGGCGGCATCAGTCCACTGGGGCAAAAGAAACGGCTGCCGACGGTAATCGACAGCCCGGCGCAGCAGTTCGCCACCATTTTCATCTCAGGCGGCAAGCGCGGGCTGGATATTGAACTGGCGGCCGACGATTTATGCCGTCTTCTGACCGGCACCTTCGCCGATATCGCCAAGCGGGATTGAGTCCGTCACTGACGTCAGCGAACAACGGGCGGCCTGCTCACGCCGACCGCCCGTGATGCATTACTGATACACAATCTCGCCTTTCGGTTCGAACGCCGCCGCATCCAGCGGCGAGTGCTTCTCGATATACTGTTTCAGCACCTCGGCGTCGATAAAGCCGGTATTCACGTAGCTCGGCAGGCCGTCAATCTTCGGATAGCCATCGCCGCCCAGCGCGTTGAAGTTCAGCGTCGCCATCCGGTAGGTTTTATCCGCCTGCAGCGGTTGGCCGTTAATCTTCACCGCGCTGACGCCGCTGCCGTCCGCCACCAGGCTGACGTTGGCGAACTGCGCATAGGCGCCAGAGTCCGGCTTCATATTAGCCACCACCGCCAGATACTTCTCGATTTCACGGCCTGTCATATCGGCATACACCAGCGTATTGCCGAACGGCTGCACCTTGAGCACGCTTTTGTAGGTAATATCGCCGGCTTCGATAGAGTCACGCACCCCGCCGCCGCTCATCACGGCAAAGTCAGCGTTGGCGCGTTCCATCTGCGCCGCCAGCAGTACGCGCGCCAGATTGGTCTGTACAAAGCGGACTTTGCTGCGGTCCCCTTCCAGCTTGCCGTTGACGCTGCCGATTTTCACCTCCAGCTGCGCTTTGCCTTTATCCTGGAACGGCGTCAGCAGTTTCATCATCGCCGGATCTTCCGCGATCTGTCGGGTGTAGTAGACGCGCTCGCTGCTGCCGTCGGCCTTCTCCACCTTTTTCTTCAGGTTCACCGGGATCAGCTGATAATGCTTCAGCGTCAGCTTGCCGTTGCGGAACTGGAAGTCCGCCCGCCCGACGTATTTGCCCCATTCGTGCGCCTGCACGATCCAGGTGCCATTCTGCCGATCTGGCGAACACGGCGTGCCCGGCACATAGTCCACCTGTTTGTGGTTATCACTTGCCATGCATACCGGATCCTGCGAATGGCCGCCGACGATCAAATCGAGGTAACCGGCCGGCAGGCTGCGCGCCATTTCCACATCCCCCGGCGCGTTGGAACCGTGATTGCCGTTATCGTAATGCCCCATATGGGTGGCGGCGATAATCACATCCGGCTGTTCCTCTTTGCGCAGTTGCTCTACCACCTGTTTGGCTTCCTGCGCCGGCGGGCGGAATTCGATATCGGTGAAATATTCCGGGTTGCCAATTTTGGCGGTATCGTCGGTCGTCAGGCCGAGAACCGCAATCTTGATGCCCTGCCGGTCAAACAGCGCGTAAGGCTTAAACAGCCGTTGCCCGCTGCTTTTCTGGTAGATATTGGCGGATAACAGCGGGAAGGTCGCCCACTTCTCCTGCTGGCGCAGTACGCTGAGCGGATTATCAAATTCGTGGTTGCCGACGGCCATCGCATCATAGCCGATCAGATTCATACCACGAAAATCCGGTTCCGCATCCTGCAGATCGGATTCCGGCACGCCGGTGTTGATATCACCGCCCGACAGCAGCAACAGGCTGCCGCCGCTGGCCGCCACCTCCTGACGAATGCCGTCCACCAGCGTTTTTTGCGCGCCGAGGCCATACTCCCCGTGGTCGTTTTGCCAGAAATGGCCATGATGATCGTTGGTATGCAGGATAGTGATGTCGTAGGTCTTATCCTTCTCCCAGGCGCTGGCCAATCCCGGCAGCAAACTCAGGGAAATCAGCAGCGCCCTGGCACTGGCTGTTAACGAAAAACGCATGGCGACTCTCCAGATAATCTCAATAGGACAAGTAGTGATAAAGATGGAATTGTAACGTGAATTAATCGCTTACGATTTCAAATAATTGGGATATGCATCAAATTATGTCGCATATGGCAAAAAATAAACAACCCGCCTAAGATAGGAGCCTCTCTCTGTTACTTACCAGGCTAATAATAATATGACCGATCGTAGCGATAGCGCTGCGCCGCTGGCCGGCAACAGCGCGGTAAAAGGCACCGCTTTCTCGATTCTCGGCGCCATCAGCGTTTCCCACCTGCTCAACGATATGATCCAGTCGCTGATACTGGCGATCTACCCGATCCTACAGGCCGACTTTAACCTCAGCTTCGTACAGATCGGTATGATCACTCTGACCTATCAGCTGACCGCTTCCCTACTGCAGCCGCTGATTGGCTACTACACCGATAAATATCCGCAGCCTTACTCACTGCCGATCGGCATGGGCTTTACCCTGTCCGGCCTGCTGCTGCTGTCGGTGGCCAATACCTTCCCGCTGGTGCTATTGGCCGCCGCGCTGGTGGGCACCGGCTCCTCGGTGTTCCATCCGGAATCGTCGCGGGTGGCGCGCATGGCCTCCGGCGGCCGCCACGGCCTGGCGCAGTCGCTGTTTCAGGTCGGCGGCAACTTCGGCAGTTCGCTCGGCCCACTGCTGGCGGCGCTGATTATCGCCCCATACGGTAAAGGCAATATCGCCTGGTTTACGCTGGCGGCGCTGCTGGCCATCGTGGTGCTGCTACAGGTCAGCAAGTGGTATCAGCAGCAGCATCGCGCGGCACAGAATAGGCCGAAAACGGCGTCCGCCATCAAACCGCTGCCCAAACGCACCGTGGCGTTTTCACTGACCATTCTGCTGGTGCTGATTTTTTCCAAATACTTCTATCTCACCAGCATCAGCAGCTATTACACCTTTTATCTGATACATAAGTTCGGCGTTTCGGTGCAGAATGCGCAAATTCATCTGTTTGCCTTCCTGTTCGCCGTCGCCGCCGGCACCATTATCGGCGGGCCTCTCGGCGACAGGTTCGGCCGTAAATATGTTATTTGGGCCTCAATTCTTGGCGCGGCGCCGTTTACCCTGGCTTTACCCTATGTATCCCTGGCCTGGACCGGCGTTTTAACGGTGATTATCGGTCTGATTCTCGCCTCCGCCTTCTCCGCCATTCTGGTTTACGCGCAGGAGCTGATTCCCGGCAAAGTGGGGATGGTTTCCGGCTTATTCTTCGGTTTTGCTTTCGGCATGGGCGGATTAGGTGCGGCAGTGCTCGGCTATGTCGCCGATTTGACCAGTATCGAACTGGTTTACAAAATCTGTGCTTTCCTGCCGTTAATCGGCATTATCACCGCTTTACTGCCGAATATGGACGGTAAGACGCGTTAAAGAAACCACTTTTCCCGGCTGAAAGCGATCGCGCAGCCGGGATTTCCTCGTGCTCCTGGCTGGCTAATGCCACAATTTTCGCCAAAATCCCCTGTTCATTCCCTTCCCGGCAATATTGCATACTTTTTTATAAAAAAGACAAATTCAGTCAAACTATGATTGATTAAATGCAATAAACTAAATGTATCAATACGTAAAAAAACACCACCCGCCGTAACGCCTACACAAGAAGGAGCCTGGATGCATCATTCAACACCGCTCATCACCACCATTGTCGGAGGCCTGGTACTCGCCTTCCTCCTCGGTATGCTGGCGAACCGCCTGCGCATCTCCCCGCTGGTGGGATACCTTGCCGCAGGCGTGCTCGCCGGCCCGTTTACTCCGGGTTTCGTCGCCGATATCTCACTGGCGCCGGAACTGGCGGAAATCGGTGTGATCCTGTTGATGTTCGGTGTCGGCCTCCACTTCTCCCTGAAAGACCTTCTCGCGGTTAAATCCATCGCCATTCCCGGCGCCGTGGCGCAGATTGCCGTCGCCACCCTGTTGGGGATAGGCCTGTCACGCCTGTTAGGCTGGGATTTGCTCTCCGGTCTGGTGTTCGGCCTGTGTCTGTCAACCGCCAGCACCGTGGTGCTGCTGCGTGCGTTGGAAGAGCGCCAGCTGATTGACAGCCAGCGCGGGCAAATCGCCATCGGCTGGCTGATCGTCGAAGATCTGGC
Organism: Serratia sp. JUb9; assembly: GCF_014298095.1. Classification (NCBI taxonomy): domain Bacteria; kingdom Pseudomonadati; phylum Pseudomonadota; class Gammaproteobacteria; order Enterobacterales; family Yersiniaceae; genus Serratia; species Serratia sp. JUb9. Next base: position 3,816,710 of record NZ_CP060416.1, read on the forward strand.
GATGGTGCTGACGCTGGTGCTGCTGCCGGCCTTCGGCAACATGATGGACAATAACAACGCCAGCACCGCACAGCTGCTGAGCGAACTGGCGATGACCATCGGTAAGGTGATCGCCTTTATCGCGCTGATGATTATCGTCGGCCGCCGCCTGGTGCCGTGGATCCTGGCGAAAACCGCCAGCACCGGCTCGCGTGAGCTGTTTACCCTGGCCGTGCTGGCGCTGGCGCTGGGCATCGCCTACGGCGCGGTGAAGCTGTTCGATGTGTCATTCGCCCTCGGCGCTTTCTTCGCCGGCATGGTGTTGAACGAGTCAGAGCTCAGCCATCGCGCCGCCCATGACACCCTGCCGCTGCGCGACGCCTTCGCCGTGCTGTTCTTCGTTTCGGTCGGCATGCTGTTCGACCCGCTGATCCTGATTAACGAACCGCTGGCGGTGCTGGCGACGCTGGCAATCATCGTCTTCGGCAAATCCGTCGCCGCTTTCCTGCTGGTCAGAATGTTCGGCCACTCCAAACGCACCGCGCTGACCATCTCCGCCAGCCTGGCGCAGATTGGCGAGTTCGCCTTTATTCTCGCCGGCCTCGGCATTGCGCTGGGCATGATGTCGGAACATGGCCGTAATCTGGTGCTGGCCGGCGCAATCTTGTCGATCATGATCAACCCGCTGCTGTTTACCCTGCTGGAGCGCTACCTGAGTAAAACGGAAACCATTGAGGAGCAGACGCTGGAGGAGGCGGTGGAAGAAGAGAAGCAGATCCCGGTGGATATGTGCAACCACGCGCTGGTGGTCGGCTATGGCCGCGTCGGCAGTCTGCTGGGCAGTAAGCTGCGCGAGGCCGGCATTCCGATGGTGGTGATAGAAAATTCCCGCCCGCGGGTCGAAGCGCTGCGTGAACAGGGGATTAAAACCGTGCTGGGCAATGCGGCCAACGGCGAAATCATGGAACTGGCGCGGCTGGACTGCGCGCGCTGGCTGCTGCTGACCATTCCCAACGGTTATGAAGCCGGCGAGATCGTAGCCTCGGCGCGCGGTAAACGCCCCAACCTAGAAATAATCGCCCGCGCGCACTATGACGATGAAGTGACCTATATCACCGAGCGCGGCGCCGACCGGGTGGTGATGGGAGAAAGGGAGATCGCCAACAGCATGTTGAATATCCTGCAGCTTGAGAACATCAGTGAGGAAGAAAAGGCCGGCGCCTGCCCGATCTAATCCTGCACGGGCCAGCAGCGCCGGCCCGTCATCCTCAACGCTCCCAGTAGGCCTCTTCCAGGCTATCTTCCCGCTCCGGCAAACCGCGCGTCAGGCGCGGCGAATGCTGGTTCAGCACCTGATAACTGACGCGGTTGGCGTATTTACACACCTGCGCCAGCGAGGAATAGGTCAGGTAACTGCGCACGTGCTTGCTGGAGTTCGGCACATTGTTGCGGTGATAACCGTTGGCCGCGATATCATGCAGCAACGCCGACAGCGCGCCGTCTCCGGCGCCGTTGGTATTCATGATCTTTTCCGGGCCGCCCATATAAGGCGCAATGTGCGAATAGACGCGGAACGGACTTTCGCAGCTCTCGCGGCGCATAGCGCGGCTGAATTCATAGCGGTTGAATTCGGCAATATGGCCCGGCAGCAGCGGATGCTGCGTTTCGCGTTTGTTGGCCTCTTCGGTATAACCGGCCATATACAGGCCGTGCGGCCCGGCGGTGCACAGCACCAGATCCACCCACTCCAGCGCCATATCCGAAGCGGTCAGCGGATCGCTCAAACCGGTCAGCTCCTGCGCCTCGTCTTCGTTCATCGCCAGGATCGATACGTTGTCCCGCAGGAAATCACGCCACCACTGCGGATCGTCGGCGATCACATATTTGGTGCCCAACGTCAGCACCACCGGCACGTCATGCTTTTTAGCGTATTCAATCGCCTTCATGGTCGCCGCCGGCATCGGCTCGCCCGGTTTGCAGCGCACCAGATAGGAGGTCAGCACCAGCGCCGATGCATCGGCAATCACCGCCTCGGGAATGCTTTCCGGCATCAGCTGGTTCATCTGGCCGGGGCTGATAGCGAAGGTACGCTCACCGCTTTCGCTAATCAGCGTAAAGCAGCGGCCGATCGCACCGTCCACGCCCTGCAGGTAGTTGAGATCGGTACGGCTGGAAGTGTTGCACAAATACCGGTAAGCGTAACTGCCGATCTTGACGTTGCTGCACATCACGCCCAGCAGCACCGAACGGTCGTCCGCCAGCACCGAATAGTTGTGCAGCGTGTTGCCGATGGTACCGCCGGCAAACTGATGGGTAATCAGATTGTTGTCGTTCAGTTCCTGATACAGCGCTTCCGCCACGTCATCTTCAATCACCAGCGAGTGCCCCAGACTCAGGCCGTAGCGCTGAACAAACGCATCATCCACTTTGGCTTCAATATCCACCAGCGTCTGGTCGATGCCGACGATATAAGAGGTGCTGACTTCATGCTCCGGTTGCGTCTGCTGCAGCAGCGGATCGCGGGCGTTCACCGGAAAATAGTGTTTGGATTTACGTTTACCAGGAAATTTCATGTGATTGGCGGTTTGTGGCAGTTAACAGGCGGGAAATGTTAACACATTCCCGCCGGATTGAAGATCAGAACTGCTGCGTCGCCAGTTGGCGCATCATCTCGATATGAGCCGGTTCGTCATTAAGTGCGGAGATGTACTCAAATTTTTCCCCGCCGGCCTGCAGGAAGATTTCACGGTTCTGCTCTTTAATCTCTTCCAGCGTTTCCAGGCAGTCCGCCGAGAAGCCCGGGCAGATCAGCTGAATGTGCTTCACGCCCTGCGCCGGCAGCGATTTCAGCGTTTCATCGGTATACGGCGTCAGCCAAGGCTCGCGGCCGAAGCGAGACTGATAGGTCAACATAATACGCTCCGCCGGCAGCGGCAGCGTAGCGGCCAGCGCGCGGCGGGTATCCTCACAGCGCAACGGGTAGTCATCCCCGGTCTGCGCATAACGCTTGGGAATACCGTGGAACGAGAGCACCAGCCGATCCGGCTGCCCATGCTCGGCGAACGCGCGCTCAACGCTCTGCTGCAACGCAGAGATATAGGCCGGGTGTTCGGCATAATCGCTGATAAAACTGATGGACGGCAGACGGCGATAGCCGCGCAGCACGCGCGCAACGCCGTCCCAGACCGCGGCGCTGGTTGAGCAGGAGTATTGCGGATACAAAGGCAGCACCACCAGATGCGTCACCCCTTGCGCCAGCAGCTTATCGATGGCGTCGTTCAGGCTCGGCGTACCGTAGCTCATGCCCAGTTCCACCGGCACCGACGGCATGCTGGCGGCCAGCGCCTGCTGCTGCCGGCGGCTGTACACCAGCAGCGGCGAACCTTCATCCATCCAGATCGACTGGTACAGTTTGGCAACGCGCGGCGAACGGATCGGCAGAATCACGCCGTTGAGGATCGGCTTCCAAATCAGCGGCGAGGTATCGACGACACGCGGGTCGCTCAGGAATTCTTTCAGGTAGCGTTTTACCGCCGCGGACGTCGGAGCTTCTGGCGTACCAAGGTTGACCAGCAATACCCCATGTTTTTCTTGCGTCATTTCAGCGCCTCTTATTTCCGTTACGCTCGGCCTGTCGCCAATACGCTGCGGCCTTAAATAAATAAGGCCGTATTGTAACGAAAAAGCCGGGGGCTGAAACCGATATCAGCAACAGGCATTACCGTTCAGCCAGTCGCCATACCGCAGCGACGTTGCGCGCCGTGACTTCGAGGTTGCGCGCCGCGTCCGTCAGCGCCTCCTCCAGCGTCATCACCCGGTCCAGCACCGAGAACGCCGCATCGATGCCGTGCTGGTGCACCACCTGGTAATCACGCGTCAGACTGCCGGCAATGGCGATCACCGGCCGCTGATGACGCTTGGCGACGCGCGCGACGCCGATCGGCGTCTTACCGTGGATCGACTGGCTGTCGAGCCGCCCTTCGCCGGTGATCACCAGGTCAGCATCCTGCAGCGCCGCCTCCAGCCGCAGCGTTTCCACCACGATCTCAACGCCCGGCCGCAGTTCGGCATTGAGCATCCCCAGCAGCGCAGCGCCCATACCGCCCGCCGCGCCGGCGCCGGGCGCGTTAATCACCCCACAGCCGGTCACCCGCTCCAACAGCTCGCCATAGTGGCGCAGCGCCCGATCCAGTTGATCCACCATCTGCGGCGTCGCGCCTTTTTGCGGGCCAAACACCGCCGACGCGCCCTGTTTGCCGCACAGCGGATTATCCACGTCGCAGGCCACGGTGATCGTTACCCGCCGCAGGCGCGAATCCAGCGCGCCAAGTTCGATCTGCGCCAGATCCGCCAGCGCCGCGCCGCCGGCCGGCAGCGGCTGCCCCTGCCGGTCCAGCAGTTTAACCCCCAGCGCCTGCATCATGCCCGCGCCGCCGTCGTTGGTGGCGCTGCCGCCGATGCCCAGAATAATGGCGCTGACGCCGCGATCGAGCGCCGCCAGTATCAACTCTCCGGTGCCGAAACTGGTGGTAATGCGCGGATCGCGACGATCGCCGCTCGCCAGATGCAGGCCCGACGCCGCCGCCATCTCGATCACCGCCGTTTTACCGTCACCCAGCAGCCCGTAGAACGCCTCAACCGGCTGGCCCAGCGGCCCGGTGACGGTCACGTTGACAATTTGCCCGTCCGTCGCGGCCACCATGGCGTCGACGGTGCCTTCGCCGCCATCGGCCATCGGCAGTTTCACATAGCGGGCATCCGGGTAAATCTGGCGGAATCCGCGTTCAATCGCCGTCGCCACCTCCAGCGCGCTCAGGCTCTCCTTAAATGAATCCGGCGCTATCACCACTTTATTCAGCGTTTTCATCGTCAACTCCTTATCCTGCCAGATTAAATACGCCGAACATCAGCGCGGAAACCGCCGCAATGGTGAAGCCCACCAGCGTTTCATACGGCAGCAGCTTCAGGCGTTCATGCACCGACATATTGACACTGCCGCCGGTGGCGTGGAAAAAACTGCCGTGTGGCAGGTGATCCAGCACGGTGGCGCCGGCATGAATCATCGCCGCCCCCGCCAGGCCGCTGACCCCCAGCTCCAGCAGCGTCGTGCTGAAAACGCCGGAAGCGACGGCGGTGCCGGCGGTGGTCGAGGCGGTCGCCATCGACATCAGCGCCCCTGACAGCGGCGCCAGCAGCCAGGCCGGCAGTCCGGTATGCGTCAGCGTGTTAATCAGCACGTCCTTTAGCTGCGAGTTGGCGATAATCCCGGCCAGCGTGCCCGTCCCCAGCAGCATGATCGCCACCGGCGCCATCCGGCTCAGGCCGGACACCATAAACTGATTGCACTGGCGGATACGCCCCATCAGCAGCGCGCCAACCAATCCCCCTACCGGCAAGGCAATCAGCGGATCGATGGCGATACCGGCGATCGGCCGCAGCGACAGCAACAAAATGGCGATCAGCGGCGCGCTGATGGCAACCCAAAAACCGGGACGGGCGCCTTCGCTTTGAGAAGTCAGTTCCTCCGCGATCACCATGCTGCCGGTGTTGCTCAGCCGTTTGGCAAGCAGATAAGCCACCAGCAGCCCGCACAGGCCGGGCACGATGCCCGCCATCATCACCGAGGTCAGCGGCTGATGAAAATTATCCGCGGCGGCAATGGTATTCGGGTTCGGCGACATCACGTTGCCGGCCTTACCGCCGCCGATCATCGCCAACAGGATCGCCACCCGCGAGATCCCGGCCTTATGCGCTATCGACAGTGCGATCGGCGCCACGGTGATCACCGCCACATCGATAAATACGCCGACCGCCGTCAGGATCAGTGTAGCCACCGCCAGCGCCAGCAGCGCGCGGGTTTCGCCGACTTTACGCACGATGGTCTCGGCAATGGTGTGCGCCGCCCCGGATTCGATCAGCACCCCCGCCAGTACGCCGGCCGCCAGGATGCGCATCACCGCGTTGGTGATACCCTGAGCGCCGCTGATCATCAGCGTGACGGTTTCGACCAGATCGGCGCCGCCGCACAGCCCGCCGGCCAAGGCGCCGGCGATCATGCCGTATGCGGGTGGAACCTTGCGTAGAATCAGGACGATGGCGACGACTAGCGCCACCAGTGCGCCCAATGTGGATACCGTTGTCATTATTGTTATTCCCCGTTGTTGGTGTCAGACCAACATATGCCGCGCCGGGGCGGTTAACTTGAGAGGAAGCAACAAAAAATCAGCGGTCAGAACACCGGTTAGTTGTGGGTTTACACAATTTACTCATTGAGCAGCATGCCGATATAGAGCTGCAGCGCTGTTGTCAATACGTTGATTTTTAAACCGGTAATGGCTTCGATACGCTGCAGGCGATAGCGCAGCGTGTTGACGTGGATATGCAGCTGCAACGCGGTCTGCGTCTGATCACAGTTCCGCGAAAAATATTGCCGCAGGGTGTGGCGCAACACCCCTTTGTCATCCTGTTCGCTCAGAATGCGCCAGGGCTTGCTCAGCTCCAGCGCCCGCCAGTCTTCGCACATGTCGCACAGCAGCGACGGCAGCGGGTAGTCGTCATAGAACAGCGATTTATGACGCAGCTTCAGCCGCCGCGCCATCGCCTGGGTGGCGCGGGCCGTCAGCCCGGAACGAAAAACGCCCTCTTCGCCGGCGAAGTAACCGCCAACGATCAGCCGCACGTTGAAACGCTGCTGCAGCCGGGCCTGCAGCGCCTGCGCCTGCTTACGCTCCAGCTTTTGGCTCCAGCCTCCCTGCAGCCAGCTGGCGGGGCGCAGCAGCACCAGTTCGTTGAGGCCGGTCATGGCGATCAGCGCTTCACGCTGGCCGCTCTCCAGCTCATTAAGCAGTTCACGCAGCAGATGCGGCTGCCGATCGTGCAGCTCAATAATCCACACGATGCGCGGCTGCAGCAAATCCAACCCCAGATAAGCGGCCATTGCCTCCAGCGCCGCCCGGTCTCCCGTCCCCTGCAGCAGCTGGTTGGCCAGCTCTTCGCGGTAACGCTTCTCCCACTGATGCTGGTCAAGCAGCGCCGCCTGCTCGACCATCAGCTCCGCCGCCATTTTGACCAGCTCCGCATAGTTGCGCACCTGCAGCGGATCGCCGGAAATACCGATCACCCCCACCCGCTGATTGCGGAAACAGAACGGCAGGTTAATCCCCGGCTGCACGCCTTTTAAGTGGGCGGCGGTGGCGACGTCAATCTCCACCACGCGGTTCTCCGTCAGCGCCAGCACCGCTCCTTCATGGCGCTGGAACAGGCGCGAGGCGTCGCCGGAAGCAATAATGACGCCGTTGTTGTCCATCACATTCACCGAGTAGGCGATAATGCCCATCGCGCGCTGGACGATTTGGCGGGCGGTGGATTCTTCCAAGAAATTGGTCGGTCTTAGCATGCGCTTCTTCCTGAAAACTGAAGTGTGGGCTGTTATACGTTATTCGCCGCGGAGAATTAAACATCAGTTCAAGCACAAAGCCAGACGGATCACATTTCATAAGAAAAAAAGGCAAAAAAAAACGCCGGACATCAGCCGGCGTTATATATCGACGAAAGGCGAATCAGTTCAGGATGGTCGCCAGCTCGGCGCTGACTTCGCTCACCTGACGGGTCCCGTCGATCTTGTGATACTGGGTGTTGCCCGCATCGGCTTCTTTACGGTAGTAAGACACCAGCGGCGCGGTCAGCTGATGGTATTCCACCAGACGTTTGCGCACGGTTTCTTCCTGGTCATCTTTACGCGTGGTCAGCTCTTCACCGGTCACGTCGTCTTTGCCTTCCACCTGCGGCGGGTTGAATTTCACGTGATACACGCGGCCGGACGGCGCGTGCACGCGGCGGCCAACGATGCGCTCAACGATCAGTTCGTCCGGCACGTCGAACTCCAGCACGTAATCCACCTTGATGCCGGCTTCTTTCATCGCGTCAGCCTGCGGGATTGTGCGTGGGAAACCGTCCAGCAGGAAGCCGTTACGGCAATCTTCCTGGGCGATACGCTCTTTCACCAGAGCGATAACCAACTCGTCGGTGACCAGCTTGCCGGCATCCATAATTTCTTTCGCCTGCTTGCCCAGTTCAGTGCCAGCCTTCACGGCTGCGCGCAACATATCACCGGTGGAGATTTGCGGAATGCCGTATTTCTCCATGATGAATTGAGCCTGAGTACCTTTACCAGCGCCCGGAGCGCCCAGCAGAATGATACGCATTGCGTAAATCCCCTTGCTATGTATCCCCTTCGCATCCCAGGCCCGCGGCCGGAATCTATCGGGTATAAGTTTTTATATTAAAATTGCGAAAACGCTCAACCATACCATTTTAGCGGTGGCCGGCTCAAGGCACAGCAGGAAATCGATTGCGGCCAATAAACAGCCAACGGCATAAAAATGAAAGGGTTACATTCTCCGCCAAACCACGCACCGATCGTCATATGCCAGGAACGGAGCGCCAGCAGACCGCAGAAATACAGGGCCGCAGCGCATAACGCCGCGGCCCCGGAAGGTTTAGGTATAAATCAGAATTATGCTGACAGCAGTTTGTTCATCCGGCGGATAAACAGGTTCGGATCTTCCAGCGTGCCGCGTTCGGCCAACAGCGCCTGATCCAGCAGCAGATCGATCCACTCGGCAAATTGTTCGTTATCGCCCACGTCGGATGCGCGTTTGACCAAGGCATGCTCCGGATTCAGCTCGAAAATATATTTCACTTCCGGCGCCTGCTGGCCCGCAGCGGCGAACAGTTTCGCCATCTGGGTGCTCATTTCATCCGCATCGGTGGTGACGATTGCCGGCGTATCGGTCAGGCGGTGCGTCAGCCGCACGTCCTTCACCCGCTCGCCCAGCAGCGTTTTCACACGATCGATAAACGGCTCCAGCTGTTTTTCCGCTTCTTTCTGCTCTTCGGTTTCATCCGCCAGTTTTTCCAGCGCTTCATCCGCCTTGCTGACCGACTGGAACACCTTGCCGTCAAATTCGGTCAGGTAGCTCATCATCCATTCGTCGATGCGGTCAGACAGCAGCAGTACCTCGATGCCTTTCTTGCGGAACAGTTCCAGATGCGGGCTGCTGTTGGCAGCGGCATAGCTGTCGGCGGTGATGTAGTAGATCTTATCCTGCCCTTCGCCCATGCGGCTGATGTACTCTTCCAGCGACACGGTCTGCGCCGAGCTGTCGCCATGGGTAGAGGCAAAGCGCAGCAGCTTGGCGACGGCGTCTTTGTTGTTGGCGTCTTCCGCCGGGCCTTCTTTCAGCACCAGCCCGAACTGCTGCCAGAACTTCTGATAGGCTTCTGCGTCGTCTTTCGCCAGTTTTTCCAGCATCTGCAGCACGCGTTTGGTCAGCGCGCTGCGCAGGTTCTGGGTTACGCGGCTGTCCTGCAGAATTTCACGCGAGACGTTGAGCGGCAGATCGTTGGAGTCGATCAGGCCGCGCACAAAGCGCAGATAGTTCGGCATAAACTGCTCGGCATCGTCCATGATGAACACGCGCTGCACGTACAGCTTCAGCCCGTGCTTATGGTCGCGGTTCCACATATCCCACGGTGCCTGCGCCGGGATATACAGCAGGCTGGTGTACTCCTGCTTGCCTTCCACCCGGTTGTGGCTCCAGCTCAGCGGATCGCTGAAGTCATGGGCGATGTGCTTATAGAACTCTTTGTATTCGTCGTCGGTCACGTCCGACTTGCTGCGGGTCCACAGCGCCTGGGCCTTGTTGACCTTCTCCCAGGTGACGGTATCGTCTTCTTCGTTCTTGGTTTCAATCTCAACCGGCAGCGCGATATGGTCAGAGTATTTGCCGATCACCGAACGCAGACGCCAGGCGTCGAGATACTCATCTTCGCCTTCACGCAGATGCAGGGTGATTTCGGTACCGCGATCTTCTTTAGTGACATCGGCAATGGTGTAATCGCCTTCGCCGACCGACTCCCAGAACACGCCCTCATCGGCGGCGGCGCCTGCGGCGCGGGTGCGCACGGTGACTTTATCGGCGACGATAAACGCCGAGTAGAAGCCCACGCCGAACTGGCCGATCAGCTGGCTGTCTTTCGCCTGATCGGAGCCGATGGACTCCAGAAACGCCTTGGTGCCGGATTTGGCGATGGTGCCGAGGTTCTCAATAACCTCGTCGCGGCTCATGCCGATGCCGTTATCAGAGATGGTCAGCGTACGCTGGTCTTTGTCGAAAGACAGACGAACGCGCAGGTCGCCGTCGCCCGCGTAAAGTTCCGGCGCGGAAAGCGCGCGGAAACGCAGTTTATCCGCGGCGTCGGAAGCGTTGGAAATCAGCTCGCGCAGAAAAATTTCTTTGTTGGAATACAGCGAATGAATCATCAAATGCAGCAGCTGTTTGACTTCAGACTGAAATCCGCGGGTTTCTTGGCCTTTCATACTCATCGATTACCTCAAAGACAATTGGTACCAAAACGAACAATGAGTATCAGATGGGGATAAGCGCGTGGTTTTTCAAGCGGCTGGGAGGAAGTTTTTATGCAGAAACGGGATGCGTCGCGCATCCCGTTAACGGCAAACGTCAGAATTTGATAGCGTGACGCCCGGCCAGCGAATGCGACAGCGTGGTGCCGTCGACCATTTCCAGCTCGCCGCCAACCGGCACCCCGTGGGCGATGCGGCTGGCCAGCACGCCGTACTGACCGCACATCTCTGCGATGTAGTTGGCGGTGGCTTCCCCTTCGACCGTCGGGTTAGTCGCCAGGATCACCTCGGCGATCTCCTCCTGCTCAAGCCGCTGCTCCAGCCGGTCGAGGCCGATATCGGCCGGGCCGATGCCGTCCAGCGGCGACAGATGCCCCATCAGCACAAAGTAGCGGCCGGCAAACTGGCCGGTCTGCTCAATGGCGTGGATATCCGCCGGGCTCTCCACCACGCAGATCTGGCCGTTTTGCTGGCGGCGCGGATTGGCGCAGATGGTGCAGACATCTTGCTCGGTAAAGGTGCGGCAATCGGCGCAGTGGCCGATTTCCGACATGGCGCGGGTCAACGCCTGCGCCAAACGCATACCGCCGCTGCGATCCCGTTGCAACAGTTGGAACGCCATACGCTGCGCCGATTTCGGGCCTACGCCCGGCAGGCAGCGCAGCGCCTCCATCAATGACTCCAGCAGCGGACTGGTTTGCATCAGAATGGCATCTTAAAGCCAGGCGGCAGTTGCATGCCGCTGGAGACCGACGCCATTTTCTCTTTCTGCGTTTCTTCGATGCGACGCGCGGCGTCATTGAACGCAGCGGCGATCAAATCTTCCAGCATCTCTTTGTCGTCTTCCATCAGGCTTGGATCGATCTCCACGCGGCGGCAGTTGTGCGCCCCGTTAATCGTCACTTTCACCAGGCCAGCGCCGGATTCGCCAGTTACTTCCAATTTGGCGATTTCTTCCTGCATCTGCTGCATTTTTTCCTGCATTTGCTGGGCTTGCTTCATCATGTTGCCCAGACCGCCTTTACCAAACATAGTCGTCTCTCGTAGCAATGGGCCGCGCAGGGTGCGCAGCGATTAAAGGGGGCGAATACTCTCTTCATCCAAATCCGCATCGAAGAACCGACGCAGCGTCTGAATGTTGGTATCCGCAACGATAGACTGACGCGCCTGCGCCAGTTTTTCTTCATAAATGGCTTGCCGCCATTCCAGCGGAGTACGCTCCGCCGGGTTTTCGTCTTCCACCACCGTCAGCTCAACCGGGCCGCCGTGCAGCTCGCTGAGCGCCTCGCTGAGCGCCTTCTGCGCCGAAGGCGAATTCAGATGGCGCTGCGTCGGCCGCAGGTGAAGACAAATTTTTCCGGGTGCCTGCTGCTCTTTAAAGGCGTTTAACGCCAGCTGCTGCACCAGTTTGGGAATGTTAAGCTTATCGATTTCCGCCGCCCAGGCGTCGCGTTCGATCGACTCTGCCACCAGTTTAGCCGACAGTTCGGGCGTTTTTTCATGTTCCAGCGCGGTGCGCAGCGCCTTCGGCGTGGCGACCGGCTCAGGCGCGGCTTCCGGCTCGGTTTGCGCACGCCAGCGGTAAGCTTCCGGCTTGGCCGGTTTCCGCTGCACGATCTTTTCCGCCTGACGCTGCTGGCTGCGCTCAGTCACGGAAGCTAATCGCTCCAGCGCTGAGTTTGCCGGCCGCGCTCTTCCTGGCGCCGCCGGCTCACTCTTTTTTGCGGTGGATGCCCCCTGTTGCCGCTGCAACTGGGTGCGCGCTTTCAATAACTGCGCGGTGGCATCCGGTAATGATGTTGCCGCCGCGCGTTGCGGTGGTGCGCTGCTGCCCAACGGCGGCGGCGCATCTTGCATGTGCTGCACCTGCGGTGCTTGTGGCGCTTGCGGTGCCTGAACGGCCACCGGCGCACTGGCGACCGGCTCCGGAATCAATGCCTTGGGATGAAACGCCAGCGCGCGCAACAGCGTCATTTCGACGCCCATACGGCGATCCGGCGCGTAGGCCAGTTCTTTACGGCCGATCAGCAGCGTTTGGTAATACAGCTGTACGTCAGTCGGCGGCAACGTGCGGGCCAGCTCGCGCAGCCGCTGCTCAATCGCCGCGTAATGGTTATCCAGCACCGACGGCAGCAGTTGCACCATGGCAATCCGGTGCAGCAGCGCCAGCGTCTCCACCAGCAGGTTTTCCCAGTCGACGCCGCGCGAAGCGGCCTGCGCCACCTGCGCCATCACCTTTTCACCGTCGGCGGTCACCAACGCTTCAAGGATCGCCAGCGGCTGCTCGTCGTCCAGCGTGCCGAGCATCTGGCTGACGGTGGCGGCGGTAACCTGCCCCTGCCCCATGGCGATCGCCTGATCGGTCAGGCTCAGGGCGTCACGCATGCTGCCGTCGGCGGCGCGCGCCAGCAATTGCAGCGCACGCGCGTCGCTGGTGATGCTCTCGGCCTGCAGCACCGTCTCCAGCTGATTGCGGATCTGTTCAACGTCCAGGGCTTTCAGATGGAATTGCAGGCAGCGTGACAGAATGGTCACCGGCAATTTCTGCGGATCGGTGGTCGCCAGCAGGAATTTGACGTGCTCCGGTGGCTCTTCCAGCGTTTTCAGCAACGCGTTGAAGCTATGACGCGACAGCATATGCACTTCATCGATCAGATAGACCTTGAAGCGGCCGCGCGCCGGCGCGTACTGCACGTTATCCAGCAGATCGCGGGTGTCTTCCACTTTGGTGCGCGAGGCGGCGTCGATTTCAATCAGGTCGACAAAACGCCCCTGCTCAATCTCGCGGCAGTTATCGCATTGACCGCACGGCGTGGCGGTGATGCCGGTTTCACAGTTCAGGCCTTTGGCCAGCAGGCGGGCGATGGTGGTTTTACCCACGCCGCGCGTGCCTGAGAACAGATAGGCGTGATGAATCCGCCCCAGCGAGAGGCCGTTAGCCAGCGCCGTCAGGACATGTTCTTGTCCGACAACATCTGCAAACGTTTGAGGGCGCCACTTACGGGCGAGAACCTGATAGCTCATTAATACCGGAGAAGTCGAGTAATCTGGAGGGTCATGCTAACACAGCCCCGCGTCAATCCGCGAGGCCGATATACGCATTGCATCTTCAAGCCGCCGTGCATCAGCCAACAACGGCGAGAAACATGCCGGGCGGGTAACCGCCGTCAATCAGTGGCCGGCGAAATTCACCAGGCAGTAGCAGTCGATGCCCAGCTTGTTCAGCCGCGCTTCGCCGCCGAGATCCGGCAGATTGATGATAAACGCCGCATCTTTGACTTCGCCGCCCAGGCGGCGGATCAGCTTGGCGGTGGCCTCGATGGTGCCGCCGGTCGCCAGCAGATCGTCCACCACCAGCACGACGTCGCCGGCTTCGATGGCGTCGGTGTGAATTTCCAGTTGGTCGGTGCCATACTCCAGCTCATAGCTTTCACTCAGCGTGGCACGCGGCAGTTTGCCCGGTTTACGTACCGGCACAAAGCCCACGCCCAACGCCAGCGCCACCGGCGCGCCAAACAGGAAACCACGCGCTTCGGTACCAACCACTTTGGTGATGCCTGCATCGCGATAACGCTCGACCAGCAGTTCGATGCTGGAAGCATAAGCCAGTGGATTCTCCAGCAGGCTGGTGACGTCACGGAACAGTATGCCCGGCTTCGGGTAATCCGGAATGGTTTTGATACTGTCTTTAATAAACTGAAGCTGCTGCGCAGTAGCGGTCATAATTATTGCCTGATAAAACTGCTTAAAACTGGAACGCGGGACGCCTGAAATCCGGAGCGCCTCTAAGGGAGGATGCCCTGGAAAAAGTAAAATAAGGAGGTAACCCGCGCACGAAAACGCTCAAATTTATGCAAACTGACGCACAAATGCAACCGTCCCTTGCTTTCGGCCTGCCCTTGCCCGTCCGTTCTGCCCATCATAATCGGCGTTCAGCGCCGTTTTTCTTGTGGCAGATCAACAACCGGCAGACGCCACATAAAAATCAGCAGCGCGATCAACATCAGCAACAGCAGAAGTCGCAGCCAGCCGATGTTCACCAGCCAGATCGATACGGCGAAGGTTAGCGTGCTCAGCAGCATCCCCTTCCATTTGGCGCCGGGCGGCAGCGCCTTATGCTGCTGCCAGTGGCGCAGATAGCCGCCGCACCAGGAGCGATACAGCAGCCAGTGGTGAAACCGCGGTGAGGATCGCGCAAAACACCAGGCCGCCAGCAGTAAAAATGGCGTCGTCGGCAGCAGCGGCAACACCACGCCGAGCGTCGCCAGTACCACCGCCAGCCAACCGACCACAATCAACAGCCAACGCGCCATCATTTTCCCCCTTCGCCATGCAGCCTCCACTTTACCACCGCTCCGGGCCGGCGAGGTAACATTCCCCTGCCGCCGCCGCTTTCGGGTACTATAGCGGCTAACCCGATAACGCCCGTTAGGACACACCACCGTGAGCACACACCGACTGATACAGGTTCTGGAACAGCAGATCGCCCAACTGGCCGGCGAGGTTTCGCCGCACGGCGACGCGCCGATCCCGCAGGCCCGCTTCGACAGTGCGCTGTTCAGCCACCAAGGCACGCGGCTGCGCGACTATCTGGCGCAGATTCAGCACAACTTTGCGCAACTGCAAACCGCGGTCAGTGAAAGCCGTACGCCGCAGGTGGCGTTTCTGGCGGAAAAGCTGGTGGCACAGATCGCCGCGCTGCAACGCGAACTGGCGACGCAGGCGCTGCGGCGTAAAAACCAGCCCAAAGCGGCAAAAGAGGAAGATCTGTATCACAAGCTGGCGGAACATCAGGATTATGAACGTCGGCTGATCGCCATGATTCAGGACCGGGAAAGTTTACTCGGCGCTCAGACCACGCTGGCGGCGCAGCGCAAGCTGCAGCAGGAAGTGGCGGCGCTGGAGGGACGCCTGATGCGCTGTCGTCAAGCGCTGACGCGCATCGAGCGCGGCATTGAGCGTAAAGAAAACGGTTTTTGAAGATTTGTCACAATATTTGAAGGAAAATGCCCGGCGGCGGCCGTCCTTCACTATACTCAATGCTTGCTCACGGGTAGCTTCCCGTTATTTTCCGACATATTAGGCACGACCATGCCGGATATATTTACTCATTGAATTAAACGTTGGATTTATGTCCCTAGAAAATGCTTCACCGGAATTACAGCTGGCGGTAGACCTGATTTACCTGCTGGAGTGTAACGAGATCGATCCAGCCACCGCGCTGGCGGCGCTGGATATTGTTAAACGGGACTATCAGGAAAAACTGCAGCGCACCGGCGTCACCTCGCCTTATCTGCCGGAAAGCTGAGGCGACGACGCCGCTTAAAACGTCAGCACCTTCTCTGCCGCCAGCGTCCACTGCGCCAGTTCCACCAGCGTGCCAATCTCCACGCCGTCGGTCAGCGTCAAGCGGCTGACGCCGCGCGCATCGGCACAGGTCTTGCACAGTTTGATCGGCACCTGCTGCGCCGTCAGAATTTCCAGCATCTGCTGCAAATGATAGCCCTCATGCGGCTGCTGCCCGGCAATGCCGGCCACCACCGCATCGGACATCAGAAAAATCTTCAGCTCCAGCGCGCTCTGCTGTTCTTTCAGCGCGATCGCCAGGCGTAACGCGTTAAACAGGGATTCCTGGCCATAGGCTGCGCCGCTGGCGACCAACACGATAGATGACATCACTTCTCCTTAACCCAGGCTCGGCCCGGCGTATATTCAGGAAGTCAGCGCCGCACAATCGGACGGTTTAACGCGCAGCGTCGGACAATACTGCACCATTTCGATAAACGCATCGACCAGCGCCGCCGCCTCCCCCTTCAGATCGAAGGTTTCCGGCATAAACAGCCAGTTTTCCATCAAACCGGTGACGTAAGCGCGTAAAATAACCGCCGCGCGCCGGGTATGCAGATCGGCCGGCAGCTGACCGCAGCGCATGCTGCTGCGCAGCACGCTTTCAATATGATCGTAACTTTCGAGGTATAAAACTTTGTGAATGTCATGCAGCTGCATCATTTCGCCGACAAACTCACATTTATGAAAGAGAATCTCCATCAGAGCGCGGCGGCGTACGTCGTCCACCGTCGCCGTCAGGACATAAATGAGGATTTCACGTAAAATCCTCAGTGGATTATCAGGAAACTTTGCCTGATACTCTATTTCAAGGTCGCCTATTTTCGACTCTGATAATTCCCAAACTTCGTTAAACAGGTCTACCTTATTCTTGAAATGCCAGTAAATCGCACCGCGCGTCACCCCGGCTGCCGTTGCAATATCTGTGAGCGACGTGGCGGAAACGCCGCGCTCGGAAAATTCTCGCACCGCAGCGTCGAGAATCTGTTGTCGGGTTTCTTGCGCCTGCTGTTTGGTTTTTCGTGCCATGGCATTGTTTTTTCGGGGGAGCGTGATTTACATACATTTGCGAATGTATGTACCATAGCACGCACATAAAATTAACGCAGCAATGGGTTTGCGCGCTTGTGATCCATTGATCATTTTGAAATCGGACACTTGAGGTCTTTCTATGAACAAAAACAGAGGGTTAACGCCTCTGGCGGCAGTTCTGATGCTTTCCGGCAGCTTAGCGCTTACAGGATGTGATAATAAAGAAGCCCAACAGCAAGGCGCTCAACAGGCACCCGAAGTGGGCGTGGTTACCTTGAAGGCACAGCCTCTCAATATGACAACCGACCTGCCTGGCCGCACCGCTGCATATCGCATCGCCGAAGTTCGCCCTCAGGTCGGCGGCATCATCCTGAAACGTAACTTTGTCGAAGGCAGCGATATCAAGGCCGGCGAATCTTTGTATCAAATCGATCCTGCCACCTACCAGGCCAACTACAACAGTGCCAAAGGTGATCTGGCCAAAGCACAGGCCGCGGCGGAAATCGCACGTTTAACCGTCAACCGTTACAAACCATTGCTGGGTACCAACTACATCAGTAAGCAAGATTACGATACCGCTACCTCCACCCTGCAGCAAAACAACGCCGCAGTGCTGGCCGCCAAGGCCGCGGTGGAAACCGCCCGCATCAATCTGGCTTACACCAAGGTGACCTCGCCAATTTCCGGCCGCATTGGCAAGTCCTCTGTGACCGAAGGCGCGCTGGTAACGACCGGGCAGAGCACCGCGCTGGCCACCGTACAGCAGCTGGATCCGATGTATGTCGACGTCACGCAGTCAAGCAACGATTTCCTGCGTCTGAAACAGGAGCTGGCTAACGGCACCCTGAAACAGGAAAACGGCAAGGCAAAAGTCAAGCTGCTGCTGGAAAACGGTCAAGAATACGCACAGGAAGGTTCCCTGGAGTTCTCCGACGTCACCGTCGATGAAACCACCGGTTCCATCACCATCCGCGCGGTATTCCCTAACCCGAACGACCAGCTGCTGCCCGGCATGTTCGTGCGCGCCCGTCTGGATGAAGGCGTACGCAGCAACGCGCTGTTGGTGCCACAGCAGGGCGTGACGCGCAACCCGCGCGGTCAGGCTACCGCTTTGGTGGTCGGTGCCGACAACAAGGTTGAAATGCGTACCCTGCAGGCTGACCAGGCCATCGGCGACAAATGGCTGGTTACCGACGGTCTGAAATCCGGCGACCGCGTGATCGTCACCGGTCTGATGACGACCAAGCCAGGCATGCAGGTAAAAGCACAAGAAGTTGACACTCAGGCGCAAAAACAGCCGCAGGCTGACGCGCAGAAGTCATAAAAAGGAGCCGGTAATACATGGCTAAGTTCTTTATAGATCGCCCCATTTTCGCCTGGGTAATCGCCATCATCGTGATGTTGGCAGGGGTGCTTGCGATAATGAAACTGCCGATTGCGCAGTATCCGACTATCGCACCGCCGGCGGTGACCATCTCCGCCACCTACCCTGGCGCGGATGCCACCACGGTGCAGGACACCGTTACGCAGATTATCGAACAGAATATGAACGGTATCGATAATCTGATGTACATGTCCTCCTCCAGTGACTCCTCCGGCAGCGTGCAAATCACGCTGACGTTTGATTCCGGCACCGATCCTGACATCGCGCAGGTACAGGTTCAGAACAAACTGTCGCTGGCAACCCCGCTGTTGCCGCAGGAAGTACAGCAACAAGGTCTGAAAGTAGAGAAATCCAGCAGTAGCTTCCTGATGGTGGCCGGCTTCGTTTCCGACGATCCGAACATGACTCAGGATGACATTGCCGACTACGTGGCCTCCAACATCAAAGACCCGATCAGCCGTGCTTCCGGCGTGGGTGAAGTGCAGCTGTTCGGCGCCCAGTACGCAATGCGCGTCTGGCTGGACCCGAACAAGCTGAACAACTTCCAGCTGACGACCACCGATGTCACCAGCGCCATCACCGAGCAGAACAACCAGATCGCTGCCGGTCAGCTGGGCGGCATGCCGCCGGTAGAAGGCCAGCAGCTTAACGCCTCCATCATCGCGCAGACCCGTCTGAAGACGCCGGAGGAGTTCGGTAAGATTCTGCTGAAGGTGAACAGCGACGGTTCACAGGTGCGCCTGCAGGACGTGGCGCGCATTGAGCGCGGCGCGGAAAGCTACGCCGTAACCGCACGCTACAACGGCAAACCGGCCGCCGGCCTGGGTATCAAACTGGCGACCGGCGCCAACGCGCTGAACACCGCCGCGGCGGTCAAAGCCGAGCTGGGCAAACTGCAGCCGTTCTTCCCGCAGGGAATGAAAGTGGTCTATCCGTACGACACCACGCCGTTCGTTAAAATTTCCATTAACGAAGTGGTGAAAACGCTGTTTGAAGCGATCGTGCTGGTGTTCCTGGTAATGTACCTGTTCCTGCAAAACTTCCGCGCTACGCTGATTCCAACCATCGCGGTGCCGGTCGTCTTGCTGGGTACGTTCGCCATCCTGGCGGCGTTCGGCTTCTCGATAAACACCCTGACGATGTTCGGCATGGTGTTGGCGATAGGCCTATTGGTGGATGACGCCATCGTGGTGGTGGAAAACGTCGAGCGTGTGATGTCCGAGGAAGGGCTACCGCCGAAAGAAGCCACCAAGAAATCGATGGGGCAGATTCAGGGCGCGCTGGTCGGTATCGCTATGGTGCTGTCTGCGGTATTTATCCCGATGGCCTTCTTCGGCGGTTCTACCGGCGCCATCTACCGTCAGTTCTCGATCACCATCGTTTCCGCGATGGCGCTGTCGGTGCTGGTGGCAATGATCCTGACGCCTGCGCTGTGCGCCACCATGCTCAAACCGATCCCGAAAGGCGATCACGGAGTGAAGACCGGCTTCTTCGGCTGGTTCAACCGCATGTTCGAAAAGAGCACGCACCACTACACCGACAGCGTGGCCAACATTCTGCGCAGCACCGGTCGTTATCTGCTGATTTACCTGCTGATCGTCGTGGGCATGGCGTTCCTGTTCCTGCGTCTGCCTTCTTCATTCCTGCCGGATGAAGACCAGGGCATTCTGCTGACCATGGTGCAGCTGCCTGCCGGCGCGACGGAAGCACGTACGGCGAAAGTGCTGGAAGAGGTTACCGACCACTTCCTGACCAAAGAAAAAGATAACGTGGTGTCAGTGTTTACCGTTGCCGGCTTCGGCTTTAACGGTAACGGCCAGAACAACGGCCTGTCATTCGTCAGCCTGAAAGACTGGAACGAACGTCCGGGCAGCGAGAACAAGGTCGAGGCAATTGCCGGCCGTGCGATGGCCGCCTTCTCCAAAATCAAAGACGGGATGGTGATTCCATTCAACCTGCCGGCGATTATCGAGCTGGGCACCGCGACCGGTTTTGACTTCGAACTGATTGACCAGGGCGGTTTAGGCCACGAAAAACTGACCGAAGCGCGTAACCAACTGCTGGGCATGGCCGCACAGCACCCGGATATGCTGGTCGGTATGCGTCCTAACGGCCTGGAAGATACGCCGCAGTTCAAACTGACCGTCGACCAGGAGAAAGCCAAGGCGCTGGGCGTCAGCCTGACCACCATCAACAATACGCTGACCACCGCACTGGGCGGCTCATACGTCAACGACTTCATCGACCGCGGTCGTGTGAAGAAAGTGTACGTACAGTCTGATGCGCCGTACCGTATGCTGCCGGAAGATATCAATAAATGGTATGTCCGCGGCGAATCCAGTCAGATGGTGCCGTTCTCCGCCTTCTCCAGCGCCAAATGGGAATACGGTTCACCACGTCTGGAACGTTATAACGGTCTGCCGTCTATGGAGATCCTCGGCCAGGCTGCGCCAGGTAAGAGTACCGGTGAAGCCATGAACCTGATGGAAGAGCTGGCGTCGAAACTGCCAAGCGGCGTAGGTTACGACTGGACCGGTATGTCCTATCAGGAACGTCTGTCCGGTAACCAGGCGCCGTCACTGTACGCGATCTCGATTCTGGTGGTGTTCCTGTGTCTGGCAGCGCTGTATGAGAGCTGGTCAATTCCGTTCTCGGTCATGCTGGTTCTGCCACTCGGGGTTATCGGCGCACTGCTGGCCGCCACAATGCGCGGCATGAACAACGACGTTTACTTCCAGGTGGGCCTGCTGACAACCATTGGGCTATCGGCGAAGAACGCGATATTAATCGTCGAATTCGCCAAGGATCTGATGGAAAAAGAAGGTAAGGGCCTGATTGAGGCGACGCTGGATGCGGTACGCATGCGTCTGCGCCCAATCCTGATGACCTCACTGGCGTTTATCCTCGGGGTACTGCCGCTGGTTATCAGCTCCGGCGCTGGCTCCGGCGCTCAGAACGCGGTAGGTACCGGCGTAATGGGCGGGATGATTACCGCCACCGTACTGGCTATCTTCTTTGTTCCGGTCTTCTTCGTGGTGGTACGCCGCCGCTTCACCAAGAAGTCTGAAGATATCGAGCACAGCCATCCGGTTGAACATCGTTAATCGCATTTAAGTTAACACCAAGGCCGCGCAAGCGGCCTTTTTTTTGCCTAGCGTTTCCTTCCCTTTTCCTTCACCTATTTTGCACTTGATCGTAACCGGCAAGCGGCGCATAATATTTGTTATGATATAACATATCAAATGGAGCCTATCATGAAACCCGACATTCATCCGCAATACCGCCCGGTGGTCTTCCACGATCTGAGCGCCAATAGCTACTTCAAAATAGGGTCGACCATCAAAACCGATCGCACCGTGGAGTTCGAAGGCGAAACGCTGCCCTACGTCACCATTGACGTCTCCTCTGCTTCACATCCGTATTACACCGGCAAGCAGAAAGAGTTCTCGAAAGAAGGCAGCACCGCACGTTTCCAACAGCGTTTCGGCCGCTTTATCGGCAGCAAATAAGGGATCAACATGCAGGTTTTAAGTTCATTGCGTTCGGCGAAGAATCGCCACCCGGATTGCAAAGTTGTGCGCCGCCGCGGCCGCATCTATGTGATCTGTAAGTCCAATCCGCGCTTTAAAGCGGTACAGGGGCGTAAGAAAAAGCGTTAACCATAGTGCCTCATCTGTCGCCAAAGCCCCACAGCCGTTTGCGGGGCTTTTTTTTGTGCCGGCAAGTTCCGGCCCCGTTTGGCACAGGGCGCGGAAAGGTTATTTCATACCGGCAACCATCGCATTGACATTGTGTTTAAACGCTTTCACATAGGAAGAAGCTGGCCCTCGGTCATCGGATAACGCCTCCGGATACAGTTCACCACCGGCCTTGGCGCCGGTTGCTGCCGCAATTTGCTTCACCAGGCGGGGATCGGTCTGATTCTCAATGAAATAGCTGTGTACGCCCTCATGTTTAATTTGTTCGATTAAGCCGGCAACCTTGCTGGCACTGGCCTCCGATTCGGTTGAAAAACCTACCGGTGCAAGGAAGGTCACGCCATATTCCTGGCCAAAATAGCCGAAGGCATCATGGCTGGTCAGTACCTTACGCCGCTGAGGCGCAACTGTCGCAAACTCACTCTTGGCCCAGCTGTCCAACTGTTGCAGTTGCTGTACGTAGGCTTTGCCACGCTGACGAAAATAGTCAGCGTCCTGCGGGTCGGCAACCACCAGCGCATTCATCACATTGGTGGCGTACCGGACGCCGTTCTTCATGCTGTTCCAGGCGTGCGGGTCGGTAACCTGCTTCCCCTCTTCCTCCATGTGACGCGTATCGATCCCCTCCGAGGCGATAACCACCGGCCCCTGGTAGCCCGAAGCGCTAACCAGCCGGTCCAGCCATCCCTCCAGCCCCAGCCCGCTAACAAACACCACGTCGGCCTGCTTCAGGGCCTTGCTGTCCCGTGGCGACGGCTGGAACGCGTGCGGATCGCCATTCGGCCCGACCAGTGACACCACGTTAACGTGCTCGCCGCCCACCTGTTTAACGATATCCGCCAGAACGGAAAAACTGGCGACGGCCTCCACGGTTTTCGCCATTGCCGCCGGACTGGCCAATAACGATGCCACCAAAACGATTGATAAAGGTTTCATATTTTCTCCTTGCCATTACGCCAAACGACGCCGCACTACGGGAAATATCCCGCCGTGCGCGCCAAACAATACTGAAATGAAAAAGACAAGACTGGCGCTCAACACAATCGACGGCCCAGCCGGCAGCGACGCATAATAGGAGCCGATCAGCCCGACCAGACAGGCAAACATCGCCAGTCCCATAGAAACCAGCAGCGTTTGTGGCAAGTCGCGTGCCCAAAAACGCGCACTGGCGGCAGGCAGCATCATCACCCCCACCGACATCAATGTGCCGAGGATCTGAAAGCCCGCCACCAGATTAAGTACCACCAACGCCAGAAATACGCCGTGGATCAGCGCCTGCCGGCGCGGCGTGCTGACGCGCAGAAAGGTTACGTCAAAGGCCTCAATCACCAGCGCGCGGTACAGCGCCGCCAACATCAGCAGCGACAGCGTGGCGATCGCCCCCACCATGACCATTGCCTGAGCGTCGATTGCCAAAATCGAGCCGAACAGCACGTGTAACAGATCCACGCTGGAGCCACGCAGCGAAACCAGGGTGACGCCCAACGCCAGCGAACCTAGATAAAACCCGGCAAAGCTGGCGTCTTCCTTTAATGGCGTACGTCGGCTGACCACGCCGGACAGCATCGCCACCGCCAGCCCGGCGACAAACCCGCCGGCGCCCATCGCCACCAGCGACATACCGGAGATCAGATAGCCGATGGCCGCCCCCGGTAACACCGCATGCGACAACGCATCACCCACCAGGCTCATACGCCGCAGCAGCAGTAATACCCCCAACGGCGCGCTGCTCAGTGACAGCGCCAGGCAGGCGACCAACGCACGGCGCATAAAACCAAACGAAGTAAAGGGATCCGCCAGCAGGTGAAGCAGCATCATGGCGTGACCGCCTGCCGATATGTCACCGTATTGCCCACACGGCCTTGCGTCAGCACTTCGTCTGCAGTTCCCCAGCGGCAGTGCTGCGCGCTCAGCAGCAACGCCTGTGGAAAATGGTCGGCCACCATTGCCATATCATGCAGTACGGCGATCAGCGTTTTTCCCTGCCGGTGTAATTGTTCAATCACCCGCAGCAGCAGCCCGGTCGTCGCAGTATCAATGCCGGTAAAAGGCTCATCGAGCAGAATCAACGGCGTTTGCTGTACCAGCAGGCGGGCGAACAGCGCCCGCTGCAACTGCCCGCCTGATAACGCATTAAGCGGCCTGTGCACCAGCGACGTCATACCTACCGTTTCCAGCGCCTCCGTAATACATTGCCGCTGCGCCCGCTTGACCGCGCCAAAGATGCCGCTTCGCCGCCAGCACCCCATCGCCACCAGGTCGCCTACCGTAATGGGAAACTGGCGATCAAGTTCAAGCTGCTGCGGCAAATAGGCGATCGCCGGCGGTGGATGGGGGCTGAACTTCAGTGAGCCGCCCTGCAGCGGCAGAAGTCCGGCAATGGTTTTCAGCAGCGTAGATTTACCAGCGCCGTTCACGCCGATTACCGCCGTCAGTGAGCCGGAGGCAAAATGTCCGCTTAACGGAGGAAACAGCGGAAGGTCGCCATAGCCGACGGTCGCCTGATGCAACGCGATCATGGCAGCGCCACCGCCCAGGCGATGGCCAGCCACAAAACAGCCAGCAACAATACAACCGCCAGGCAACGACGAGCGGCCGAGACGGTGAAAACACTGACGTTCACCGCCGGTTTCAGATTACGTTCAGGAGAATGTTGGGACATACTGGTCACCTTATGCAAATGTTATAATATAACATCACACAAACAAAGATAACTCAAGCCGCCGCCGTTTTGCATCAGGAAAAGCTATCGCCGGCCAAACACGGCGGAAGCGTATCCATCACAGGCCATTAGAACGGACGTTCAGCCAGGTTTAGCCCCTGCGTACACGGAAAAAATGAAGAGAACACAAAGAGTGCCAACGCCGTATTGGAAATGGCGTAAAATGGAAAAATAATAGAGTAAACGGTAAGAATTTATGCATATCACCTTGGCATGTACCCTGGAAACGGCACCAGCCTCAGCAGATCAATTAAAAAGCGTCATTAATGAGAAACGTACAGAACTGGCTCCCTTACTCACCAGCGAGCTGCGCTATTATTCTGAAAATGCGCGCTATGTCGATGGTTCATTAGAAATACTTGATATTCAAAATTTGTCCGGCCTAGATTATTCAATGAGTTATCGTTACCAGTGGCACATTTTTAATGCCTGTCTGGATATCAATACACAAGAAACCGTCAACGGCAGCGTTCGATTCACCCAGGTTCCACAAGGATTAATTTTTGATATAATCGATAACACGCCTCCGTCACCTGCCGATGAATTGTAAGTTTACGTAATAATGACAGGCCGAACGCGGCGAAATGTTTTATATTTAAAATATCTGGAATAATTGATGCAACAGCGAGAAAATCATCTCGTCGCCGGATTAACTTGATGTTTCATGCCAGGCAACGGCGTTGCGGTTTCAAACGTAAAGGGGTTATACGGAAAGTTTATATGCCCTAAATAATTCGAGTTACAGGAAGGCGGCAAGGGAACAAATCCCGATGGACCTGCTCAGGTAAGTGATTCGGGTAACCGAGTGCGTCAACATAGCTGCAACTTGAAGCATGCCGGGTATAAACTGTATCCGTTAATGACATCAATCCATCTACTCACCAAGTGCGGTCACCCAGAAATTAAGATTTGCGGAGGAGATGATATGGATGAGTACTCGCCGAAACGGCATGATATTGCTCAACTCAAATTCTTGTGTGAAAATTTGTACGATGAAGGCATCGCGACGTTGGGCGACAGTCACCACGGCTGGGTCAACGATCCGACATCGGCCGTCAACCTGCAACTGAATGAACTGATCGAACATATTGCTTCGTTTGTGATGAGTTATAAAATAAAATACATGGATGAAAGTGATTTTTCAGAATTGGTCGAAGAGTATCTCGACGATACCTACACGTTATTTAGTAACTACGGTATTAACGATTCCGATCTGCGCCGTTGGCAAAAAACCAAACTGCGATTATTCAGAATGTTCTCAGGAGAGGTTTGCTGTACGAAAATGAAAACTTAGGGGATAATTACCCCCAAATATTTAACTGTTTAAATAAGATTAATGACTATAAGGCTATCATGACAAAAACCGACTATCTGATGCGTTTACGTAAATGCACCACTATAGATACTCTTGAGAGAGTGATTGAAAAAAACAAGTACGCGCTATCCGATGATGAGCTAGAACTGTTTTACTCCGCAGCCGATCACCGTCTGGCGGAACTCACCATGAATAAGCTGTACGACAAAATCCCAACGTCTGTTTGGAAATATGTAAGATAATCAGTCGTTCAACTGCGTTGAGCCGATGCCGCTATCGGCCTCAATGATAAATCCCCTTTGGCTATTTTCTTATTTTTAACCGTCTCGGTTTTGACATTGAAAGTTCTGCAGGATTAATTGGAAGCACTCTTCAATTAACGGTGAGCGTATTCCCTGCCTGGCGCGCATCAGTGCGACACTGCGGCTCAGCAACGGCTGTTGTAAATGGACCAGCGCTAATTCATCATCATGCAAATGCGTTGTATACAACTGCGGCAAAATGGCCACCGCTAATTGCGAACGCACCAGCCCATATAAGGTCTCCAGAAAATCGACCTGATAACGGGGGGTGAAATTAAGCCGATGGGTTTCCGCCAGCGCCGTCACCAACCGGCTGACGTTCCCTTTGGAAAAGAGCGCAATATCCCGGCCGATTAACTGTCGCCAGGGCACATGATGAGATTCCGCCAGGGGATCGTCGCGATGCGCCACCACGATAAACGGGTCTTCCAGCAACGGGTGAATTTCCAGCGTCGCCGGTACCGAACGGTCAAGAGCGCCAATGCCGAAGTCAATCTGCCCGTTGTCCAACTGCGTCAATAAAGAATCATTGGTCTGATCGTGATATTCCACGCGCAAACGGGGAAAATACTGCATCAATAATTGCGGCACCGCGGGAAACAAAAGGCTGCCCACCGACGGCACCAGGCCGATACGCAGCGTACCGTCGCCCCCGTCCAGCATAATTTTCTGCATATCATCAAACGACGCCTGCGCCACATTCAGCAATCGTTCGGCATGCGGCAAAATCGCGGCTCCCAGCTCGGTTAATGTCACCGCCGACGCGGTGCGATTGACCAGCCGTCCGCCCAGCACCGATTCTATCTGTCGTAACGCACTGCTCAGCGCCGGCTGACTGATCGCCAAGCGGTGCGCGGTATCGGTAAAATGCCGCAGCCTGGCCAGTGTGACAAAATACTGAATCTGTTTCAGGGAAAGCGCGGGAAGCCGGCGCCAGGGTTCAAACATCGCAACTGTCCGCCACATTACGGGGTAAACGTTTGCTACAGCATAAACGTTTCTTATCGCGCGATAAAATAAATCATCTGTGCAAACTCCGCGCTCCCCCCTAGAGTAACAGCCCTGTCATTTTTCAGGGTAATTATCATGGCCTCCTCCTCCGTCAGCCTCCACGAACGTCAACGCGCCATTGCCGCCGCGCTGGGGAAAACGCCGTTCGATCTGTTGCTGACCAACGCCCGCATCGTCGATATGGCTACCGGCGAAATTCGCCCGGCCGATGTCGGCATCGTCGGCGTGCTGATTGCCAGCGTACACCCCTGCGGCGCCTTCTCCGCCGCACACGATACGCATGATTTAAACGGCGCCTATCTCAGCCCGGGGCTGATCGATACCCATGTGCACGTTGAAAGCTCCCATTTACCGCCGGCGCGCTACGCGGAAATCGTTGTCGCACAAGGCACCACCACCATCTTCTGGGACCCGCATGAGCTGGCCAACGTACTCGGTGTCGCCGGCGTACGTTACGCCATTGACGCCAGCCGCGATCTGCCGCTGCGGGTCATTTGCGCAGCGCCGTCCAGCGTGCCGTCAACGCCCGGGTTGGAGATGTCCGGGGCGGATTTTGCCGGCCAGGAAATGGAAACCATGCTGGGCTGGCCAGAGGTGGCCGGCGTCGCCGAAGTGATGGATATGCACGGCGTGCTCAACGGCAGCGAACGGATGATGGAGATCTTAAGCGCCGGCCTCAACAGCGGCAAACTGATTGAAGGCCATGCCCGCGGCCTGAGCGGTGCTGAGCTGCAGGCGTACCTCGCTGCCGGCGTCACCTCCGACCATGAGCTGACCTCGGCTGATGACGCACTGGAAAAACTGCGTGCCGGCCTGACCCTGGAAATTCGCGGCTCTCACCCTTATCTGCTGCCGGATATCGTCGCGGTGCTGAAAAGCCTGCCGCACCTGTCGTCCCAGATCACCGTCTGCACCGATGACGTTCCGCCGGATACGCTGCTGGAAAAAGGCGGCATTATCGCCCTGCTGAATATGCTGATCGAGCACGGCCTGCCGTCAACTGACGCCCTGAGGATGGCAACGCTTAACGCCGCCATCCGCCTGCAACGCAACGATCTGGGGCTGATCGCCGCCGGGCGACGCGCCGATCTGGTGGTGTTTGACACACTGGAACAGCTTTGCGCCCGCCGGGTATACGTTTCCGGGCGCTGCAGCGCCCAGCACGGCAAAATGCTGACGCCGGTGGCCGACAATCCGCAGCTCAGCGTACCGCGCGATACCCTGCGCCTGGCGCCGCCGGCGGCACAGGCGTTTGTCCTGAAGGTGCCAAACATCAGGCACGGGCAGGCCACGCTGCGCCATATCAAAGGCGCGCGCTTTACCCAGTGGGGTGAAACCACGGTGGAGGTGCGTGACGGCCAGGTACAGCTGCCGGCCGGCTTCAGCCTGATCTGGGTGCAGCACCGTCACGGTCGCCATCAGGCGATACCGCAGCTGGCGCTGCTGGAAGGCTGGGGAGAGCTGCGCGGCGCCATCGCCACCAGCTACTCTCACGACTCGCATAACCTGGTGGTGCTGGGGCGAGATCCGCAGGATATGGCGATTGCGGCCAACGCGCTGATCGCCAGCGGCGGCGGCATGGCACTCAGCCAGAACGGCGAAATACTGGCGCAGGTCGCCATGCCTATCGCCGGTATGCTGTCGGATCTGCCGTCGGCCGAACTCGCGCAGCAGTTCAAAAACCTGCGCGACCTTAGCGCCAAAATCGCCGACTGGGAACCGCCCTACCGGGTCTTCAAGGCCATCGAGGGCACCTGTCTGGCCTGTAACGCCGGGCCGCACCTGACCGATCTTGGTCTGACCGACGGCACCACGCGGCAGATTGTCGATCCGCTGGTCGCCTGCTGGGAAACGCCGGCCTGAAAATAAACATAATAATGATGATGCCTACCCGGCCGTCACGGTTCGGGTTACAAAACAGGAGAGCCTTAAATGGCCGATAATTCAGTGAATGCTCCAGCACCGGGGAGCTGGTTACAACGACGTTTTCAACTGCACGCCCGGCGCAGTACGGTTAAAAGCGAGTGCCTGGCGGGCGTCACCGGTTTTCTGGCGGCCGCCTACCTGCTGGTGGTGATCCCCGGCCTGCTGGCGGTTGGCGGCATGGATAAAGGCGCGGCAACCACCGGTACGATTTTGGTCTTTGTCGCCGGTACGCTGCTGATGGCGTTTTACGGCAACCTGCCGTTTATCGTCGGGCCGGGCATCGGCGGTTCGGTCTTGGTCGGCGTGACGCTGGCCGGCAGTGAGGACATCAGCTGGCAGATCGGGCTGGGGATCGCCTGCTGGTCAGGTATCCTGTTTTTTGCGCTGACCCTGTTCGGGCTGCGGGAAGTGGTGACCCGTTCCGTACCGCAGTCGATAAAGCTAGGTCTGACCGCGTCAATCGGCCTGTTCGTCGCCGTGCTGGGCTTTCGTAACGCCGGGCTGGTGCTGGCCAACGCCAAATCCAACGCCCTGATGCTGGGGGATTTCACCGCGCCGGGCGCGCTGGTGGCGCTGGCCGGGCTGTTTTTAGCCATCGCCCTGCAGGCAAGAAAAATTCCCGGCGCTATCCTGTGGGCGATACTGTTCGCCACGCTGATCGGCATTCCGTTCGGCGTCACCCAATTGCCCGCCCGTTTTATCGCCGCGCCGCACGCGCTGACGCCGGTTTGGGCGCAGGTGGATATGCTGGGGGCGCTGAATATCGCCTTCCTGCCGTTCCTGTTCGTCTTTTTTGCCTCCGAGTTCTTCTCTACCATGGGCACCACGCTGGCGGTCGGCGGCGAAGCTGGTCTGCTGGACGAACACGGCAATATGCCGCAGATCAACCGCCCCTTTATGGTGGACTCCATCGCCGCCGCGCTGGGTCCCTGGGTCGGTATTCCGGCGGCAACGGCGCTGATCGAATCTTCCGCCGCCGCTGAAGCCGGCGGTAAGACCGGGCTGACCTCGCTCGCCGCCGCCGTCATGTTCCTGCTGATGCTGCTCTTTACCCCGGTAGCGTTGATGATCCCCAAAGAGGCGACCGCCCCGGCGCTGATTTTGATCGGGTTGAATATGTTCAGCGGACTGCGCAAGGTCGATTTAGCCAACTTTACCGACGGCCTGCCGGTGCTGATGATGGTGATGATCACGCTGATCGCCAACAGCTTCGGCACCGGAATCGCCGGCGGGCTGCTGTTTTATATCATTATCAAGGCGATCGCCGGGAAATGGCGCGAGGTGCCGGCAGGCCTGTATCTGCTGGCAATCCCGCTGGTCTACTACTTCGCTACGCTGGTCAGGCATTAATCTCAGCGGCATCGGCGCAGGCCGATGCCGTGGTTTAATACTGCGGCGCCGCCTGCAGCACACCACGGTTATCCCGCCATACGGAAAGTTGCACGGCAAAATCGCGCCGGTGAGGAGCGATGTAATTTTTCGCCTTACTGGCCGAATAGAGTTCGACGGCAACGTTGTATGCCCGGCCCGGCGTAAACTGATAGCCCTGCGTGGGCACGCAATCATCCGCCGACACGGCCAGCCGCCCGCTGTCGTTTTCCCCGAACCGCTTATCCATTTTGTGGCTGACGTTGCCTATTTCCTCAATATAAATAGCACCGATCGTTTCATCACCTTCCGGTTGCACCCTGATGCATACCTGATTCGCTACGACGCTAACTGCGGCCCGCTCCATTGGCGGCCGCGGATCGCCCAGTTGACAGCCAGACATCGTCACGGCCAACAAACACAAGAAAGATTTCTTCATCGCAGGTTACCTTTGGGTAAAAAACGTGGCGCTATAAGATGATTTTCTTCAGCCGCTGTCAATCCGCGTAAAACTAACATTTTCACGTTAATTCATTGCATTACATGTTTTTTAAACCAACGTATTTGGGAGAGGATGACTGATAACGGACAAGGGCGGCAACGAAACACAGGGCGGAGACTGTGGCATATTTACAGCGGTAAGAGGGCCATGAGGCCCTCTAATTCCAAGCGGGGTTATAGACTGCGCTCTAAGGCAACATAGCGCGCTTCTTTCTTCTGTTTCATACGCCAGAACAGCCACAGCATAATAAACCACGCTGGCGTGGCGATAAGCGCCTTGCGGGTATCCGGATCAAACAGCATGATGAAGATGGTAAAGGCGAAGAACAGCAGCGTCACCCAGCTCATCAACACGCCCGCCGGCATTTTAAACATCGACCGCTCATGCAGTTCGGGGGACTTTTTGCGGTATGCCAGATAGGCGATCAGGATCATCATCCAGCTGTACACCACCATAATCGCGGCCAGCGTCGAGACGATGGTAAACAGCGTCATCACGTTGGGCACCAGGAACAGCAACAGCGTGCCGCTTAACATACAAAAACAGGAGAACAGCAGGCTGCGCACCGGGATGCGCGTGGTGCGCGACAGGATGCGAAACTGCCCGTGGGCATGCTTTTCCACCGACAGGCCGTACAGCATACGCGTACT
The DNA here is from genome assembly GCF_014298095.1 of Serratia sp. JUb9. Taxonomy (NCBI): domain Bacteria; kingdom Pseudomonadati; phylum Pseudomonadota; class Gammaproteobacteria; order Enterobacterales; family Yersiniaceae; genus Serratia; species Serratia sp. JUb9. The sequence goes on from NZ_CP060416.1 coordinate 3,848,371, forward strand.
GGAATAGACGCCGCTGTTCGCCGACGACATTGCCGACGTCAACGCGACAAAATTAATCATCGCCGCCGCCGCGGGCAAACCGGCCTTGTCAAACAGCGTCACAAAAGGGCTGCTATCCGGCGAGATCCCCGGCCATGAGGTCACGCCGATAATCACAATCATCGACAGCAGATAAAAAATAATAATCCGCAGCGGCAGCGAGTTAATGGCGCGCGGCAGGATCTTCTGCGGATCTTTGGTTTCCGCGGTCATCGTCCCCAGCAGTTCAATACCGGTGCAGGAGAAGATCGCAATCTGAAAGCCTGCCAGAAAACCGGTGATGCCATGCGGCATAAACACCTGCGGATCGGTGATATGCGTCAGCGAGGCCTGCACGCCGTCCGGCGATGTCCAGCCGGAGGCAATCATCCAGCCGCCGGTCAGGATCAGCGCGATAATGGTGATAACCTTGATCAAGGCGAACCAGAACTCCGCCTCGCCAAACATTTTCACCGACAGCAGGTTAAACAGGCACAGCAGGCCAAGAGTGAATAACGCCGGGATCCAGGCCGACATTTCCGGAAACCAGTACTGCATATAGCTGCCGCACACTACCACGTCGGCAATGCAGGTCACCACCCAGCTCAGCCAGTAGGTCCAGCCTAAAAAGAAGCTGGCCTGCGGGCCGAGGTAATCACCGACAAAATCGGCAAACGAGCGGTAGTCCAGCTTTGACAGCAGCACCTCCCCCATCGCCCGCATCACCATATAGGTAAAAAAACCGACCAGTACATAGATAAGCAGGATCGACGTGCCGGAGATGGCGATATTTCTGCCCGCCCCCATAAACAGGCCGGTGCCAATCGCGCCGCCAAGCGCGATCATCTGGATATGACGCTCACCGAGGCCGCGCGTCAGTTTCTGCGGGGCAGACGTCGTCCGCCCTTCAGGTTTATGCTGTGTCATGGCTATTCCTTCATCAATCTGGCAAAGCGAGATGCGGCGCGGCAGGGCGCAGCTGCAAACAGGTTGGTGATAGCGCAGTCAGCCAGGCGTATCGTCGCCGACCGCGTGATTCATTTCCGGCACCCTAGCGCTGGAAATCATAGATTGAGCCAAGGCGTAAAATTTGCGTGAGCTCGTCAAGCGCCTGCCGCACCTCATACAACAGGTGGGGATCGGCCAGGTCGCGGGCGTGCAGCCGGTCGCGATAATGTTTTTCGACCCACTGCGTCAGGCGGTGATAGCGTTCATCATTCATCAGACTGGCAGCGTTGACGGCGGACAGTTCGGCATCGTTCAACGCCACCCGCAGGCGCAGGCACGCCGGCCCGCCGCCGTTGCGCATGCTCTCACGCAGATCGAATACCGCAACTTCATCAATGGGCGAGCGTCCGTCGCGTGTCAGATCGCTGAGGTATTCCCAGACGTTGGCGCGCTGGCGACACTCTTCCGGCACCACGATCAGCATTTTCCCGTCCGGCTTGCTGAGCAACTGGCTGTTGAACAGGTATGAGGCCACCGCATCCTCCAGGCTGACCCGCTCCTGCGGCACCTCGACGTTGATAAACGGCAGTTCCAGCGCGTCGGCTTTTTCGCGCAGCGCCGCCAGCACCTCTTGCTGGTTCAGAAACGCATGCTGGTGATGGAACAACACGTTACGGTTACTGACCGCAATCACATCGTTATGGAATACCCCGCTGTCGATGGCTGCCGGGTTCTGCTGCGCATAAAGCGTGTATTCCGGCTTCAGTTGATGCAGCCGCGCCACCGCCTGACAGGCCTCCAGCGTTTGACGGGCCGGATACCTGACCGGTGCCGGCCCGCCGCCAAAGGCGCGCCGGCCGTAAACGAACAGCTGCAGCCCCTGCTGGTTATAGTTCTGACACAGCCGGTTATGGTTGGCCGCGCCTTCATCGCCGAAGTCGCTCTGCTGCGGCAGGGCCGCGTGATGGCAGAAGTAACGCTCATCGGCGAAGGTGGCGCGCAGAATCGCCGAGGTGACCGGCGCTTCCTGCGCACGGTGCAGTTTGTTATTCAGGTTGGCGACGGTGAAGTGCAGTTTGCCGTCCGCACTGTCGGCCGACGGGGAAACCGTGGCGGCATTGGCGGTCCACATCGATGAGGCCGAACTGTAGGCCGACAGCAGCTGCGGCGCGTCAGCGGCGGCGCGCTGCACAATCTGCGCATCCGTCCCCTGAAAGCCCAGCGCGCGCAACGCGGCAACATTGGGCCGCGGCTGCGGCGGCAGAATGCCCTGAATATATCCCCGGTCTGCCAGCGCTTTCATTTTATGCAGCCCCTGCAGCGCCGCCTGACGGGGGTTGGACAGCCCGTCGCGGTTGTTCTGCGAGGCTTCATTACCGACGGAAAGCCCGGCATAGTGATGCGTAGGCCCGACCAGGCCGTCAAAGTTGGCTTCAGCGCCCGACATCCACTGCGTTTTTACGGTCATAAGCGTCTCTTTCCTAAGGGTTAAGTGTGAGCACGTGGAGCGGATCCCGTTCGCCGCTTTGCAACGCATCCAGCAACGGCTGGCCAAGCGTCTGCGCTTCTTCCGCCGCGATCAACAGCGCGCGGAAATGGGCAAACTGGTTATTAGCGACAATCACCGGCGATGTCGGATCGAGCGTCAGCTGATGCGCCGACGTACGTTGCACGCGGCGAATCGCCTTGAGCTTATCGGTTTCAGCCTCCAGCACCGGGCCGGCATCAAAAATATCGACTGACCCCTGCCAACTGAATCCCTCTTTTTCCAGGATCGCCCTGGCCGGCGCCGTTTGCGTGTGCACCTGCCCGATGGCTTGCCTAGCGCTGTCCGGCAGCAGAGAGACGTAAATCGGGTAGGACGGCATCAGTTCGGCAATGAAAGTTTTCATACCGCTGCCGCTGAGGCGGTCTGCTTCGGCAAAAGGAATAGCAAAAAAATGGTGGCCCAGCGCATCCCAGAAAGGCGAATGGCCGTTGTCATCAAGCAGCCCGCGCAGTTCGGCAAAAATATGGGAGGAAAACCAGCTCCTGAAGGCTGAAATAAACAGGAAGCGCGCCTTGGACAGCAGCAGCCCATTACGATTTTTTTGATATTCCGGATCGAGGAACAGGGTGCAGAGTTCGCTGTGGCCGGTATGGTCATAGCTCAGATTGAGGAGTTCAAGGTCCTTATACACGCCCAGCTCTTTCGAGGCCCGCACCGTACGCTGCAGGCGGAAGTTATAGAACGGCTCATCCAGCCCTACCGCAACTTCAATCGCGCTGACGCCCGCCACGCACGCGCTCTCGGTGTCTTCCAGCACGAACAGAAACCCTTGCTGAGCGCGCGGTAACTTGCCGGCGAAGGTATCGATACTGCGGCGAATGCGTGCTTCCAGCCGCGCCCTGTCATTGGGCAACGACGTCAGCCCGACGCCCGCGCGTGATGCCAGCCGCATGATGCCATTCAGATCGTCTTCCCGAACGGGTCGAAAAATAATCACTACTGCGCTCCCTAACCAAGCTGACGGAACGTGGCAACACGTCCGGCAGGAATAAAAAAAGCGGGTAAAAAGCACCAACCGCGTCTTCGTTCCCCCCTATTGCATCGCGCTCCTTTCCATGATGAATGCCCACAGTCAACCCGCCGGCGGCCCGGGTAAACGGGACGCTGCATACGTTTTTTTAATGCACGCCTACCCGTTGCGCTGAGAGAAAAATTCATCGCGACTGAGAGGGAACAGGAAAAACCAGACGGTTAGCAGGTCATTACCAATACCTTTTTGGTTGCGTACCTTAATGCTGTGTCTGCTAACGAAATAAAGTCAATACGAAATAACATCAATTTATTCACTTTTTGATAACCTTCAATATTCTGAAAAATAGACATAATTTCACACTTTATTCACTAAATAGCGCGCAAATTGAATAAATATGCGGCACATGTGGGCAATAGAAATGACTTTTTATTCACTTAATCATGCTGCCCGGCGGCTTAAATCCAGTTATTTCCTCTGCCGGGAGATAGCATATTTTTAAAATAGTGTTAACGTTAAGCGCGTACCGTTCATTGCACTAACTTTCCACGTCTACACAACATAATTTTTGGTAAAACAGGCCTATTATGGAAAAGTTATCTTACGCTTCCGAAAGCTCCACCTCTCCTTGGGTAACCTATCTGCGCCAAATCGACCGCGTCGCGCCCCATCTGGGTGACCTGGCCCATTGGATCGAAACGCTGCGCCACCCTAAGCGCGCGCTGATCGTCGATATTCCGCTGCAAATGGATGACGGCACCATCCGCCATTTCGAGGGCTATCGCGTACAGCACAACCTGTCGCGCGGCCCGGGCAAAGGCGGCGTGCGTTATCACCCCGATGTGGATCTCAATGAAGTGATGGCGCTTTCAGCCTGGATGACCATCAAGTGCGCAGCCTTGAACCTGCCGTACGGCGGCGCCAAAGGTGGTATCCGCGTCGATCCTTTCTCCCTGTCTGAAGGGGAACTGGAGCGGCTGACCCGCCGTTATACCAGCGAGATCGGCCTGATTATCGGCCCGCAGAAAGATATTCCCGCACCGGATGTCGGCACCAACGGCAAAGTGATGGCCTGGATGATGGATACCTACTCCATGAACCACGGCACCACAATCACCGGCGTGGTGACGGGTAAACCGATCCACCTGGGCGGCTCCCTCGGCCGCGAAAAAGCCACCGGCCGCGGCGTATTTATTACCGGCTGCGAAGTCGCCAAACGTTCCGGCATTGAGATTGAAGGCGCCAAAATCGCGCTGCAGGGCTTCGGCAACGTGGGCAGTGAAGCGGCTCGCCTGTTTGAGAAAGCGGGCGCACGCATTGTGGCCGTACAGGACCACTCGGCAACGCTGTACAACGAAGCCGGCATCGATTTAACCGAGCTGACCGTCTGGCAAGCCGAAAGCAAACAGATTGCCGGCTTCCCTGGCGCGCAGGAAATTGCCAAAGAGGAGTTCTGGACGCTGCAGATGGATATTCTGATCCCGGCGGCGCTGGAAGGACAAATCACCCGCGAACGCGCGGAGAACCTCAGCTGCAAACTGGTTCTGGAAGGCGCCAACGGCCCAACCTACCCGGAAGCGGATGACGTACTGGCCGAGCGCGGGATCCTGGTGGTGCCTGACGTAATCTGTAACGCCGGCGGGGTAACGGTCAGTTACTTCGAATGGGTGCAGGATATGGCCAGCTTCTTCTGGAGCGAAGAGGAAATCAACCAGCGCATGGACAAAATCATGACCGACGCTATCGCCCACGTGTGCGATAAAGCCGAAGAAAAGAACTGTTCACTGCGTACCAGCGCCTATATCGTCGCCTGCGAACGTATCCTGCTGGCCCGTAAGGACCGCGGTATTTATCCGGGCTGATCGGCAGCGTGCCGTAAGACTGCCAGCAAGGGCGCGGACCGCGCCCTTTTTTGATCTCCCCATTAGGCAGAAAAACATACGAGCCTGGTTGTTAATAGATAAGGGAGAACAAAGAGAAAAACACCAGCAGCATGCCTCCACCGATATTGATGTACTTTTTCAGCGTCAGGGGATCGGCTTTTCTGGCGGAGAACACCAGCGCATAGCTGACCGCAATCAGCCAGACGCTCATCACCGCAATATGCACCGAAGCCAGCAGCAAATAGTTGCCAAGCTCCCCGTGCCGCCCGGCAAACTGCGACACCACCGTCAGATAGAACATAATGGCTTTTGGGTTCAGCACATTGAGCAACCACGCGCTCTTCAACGTGACGCTCCCCCGACCGCTATTCAGCGCCAGCCGCCGTGCGGAAACGCCGCTGCGGATCAGTTGAATCCCCAGCCAGAGCAGGTACAGGTTGCCGGCTATTTTCAGCACGCCGAACGCCGCCGGCGACGCCGCCAATACGGCGGTAACGCCAAGGCCAATCAGGAGTGCATGGGTGTAGATGCCCAGCGCCGTACCGAGCAGCGTTCTGAGCAATCCCTGGCGGCCGTCCGCCAGCGCGCCGTTCATCGCCAGCGTGAAACTCGCGCCGGGAGAAAGCGCGACGGGCAACAGTGCGGGGATAAAACCAGGCAGGTTAATGTCCATAGACGAAGGATAATAGGTAACCGCTTTCGGCTTGGCAAGCGTATGGGGAACGTTGCGGGATGTGCGTTCGCGCGCCGGGAAGAACGGGAAAATCCGCGGCACCAGGCTAAAAAATAGGGGGGAAAGCAATCGGATGGCAGAAATGGTGGAGGCCCTGCCAGCTACATCCCGGCACACACGTCACCTGCTGCGGCTGCTTCCTTCCGGACCTGACCGAGTTCACAAGTTAGTGTTGCGGGAGAACCAACAGGGCCCCCATTGACGGCTTCCATACTGCGAAGCGGTGGGCATTATCGGTGATGGCATCTGAAATAGCAAGCCGGCCAGGACCAACCGCTGTTTTCTTACCCAGCCGGCCTGTGGCACACTGCCAGTCCGACAGCAATACGGCGTATTTATCTCTATGGAATCCACAGACCCGACTTTCCGCCAGCGCGTCTTTCACGTCGTCGCCGCCATTCCCTGCGGCAAGGTGATTGCCTATGGCGACGTAGCCCAGTTGGCCGGCTCACCGCGGGCGGCGCGCCAGGTTGGCGGTATACTGAAGAAACTGCCGGCGGGCAGCACCCTGCCCTGGCACCGGGTGATCAACCGGCACGGCAAGATCTCGTTGCGTGGCGAGGATTTTCAGCGGCAGCGGCAGGCGCTGCTGGCGGAAGGAATTATGTTCGATGCCGAAGGCGCGGTGGACTTTGCCCGTTTCGGCTGGCGGCCATAATAACGCTGCCTTTAGCCAGTAAGCCAAAGGCAGCGGAAAACACCATCGGGTAACGCCGTTACGGCATCGCGGTTGATGCCGCCTGTACCGGTACGTTCTGCACCGGCACCAGTTGCAGGTCGGCGTGGGTGCCGTTGCGGTTGACGACTTCCTGAATCGTGTCGGTGATAAAGCTCAGTTGCCCGTCAACGGTTACCGCCGCACTCAGTATGACGCGGGCATTCGGCTGGATATCCGCCGGGTTGTAGGGAACGGCAAAGGTAAACGGCGCCTGCTGGCCTTCAGTACGGATCACCCGCTGAGCGATCACCTTGGACGGTGCGTCCGCCAGCGAGGCATCGGACAGCGTGACCGTCAGCACCGCATGCGGCGGCAAGGCAATACGCTGGGCGATATTGACCGTCCCCGTCACCGCAGGGCCGGTCACCTGCATTTGTTGTGCGGTCGCCGGGCTTCCTGCTGCCGATGTCGGGGCATCTGCGCCATTCTGGGCACAGCCGGCCAGCGTCACGGCGGCGGCCCCAGCAAGGATTTGCCAGAATTTCATCGAGCGGTCTCCTTCTTTATTATCAACAAATTGGCGGCTTACGCCGTCTTACCCCTTAAACCTAGCACAAAACTCTGAGACATTCCCATCCGCCTGCCGATTAATCAGCCAGCGGGCGTCCGCATGTTTCCATACCGCTACCGTTTGACCATCGCTGCAACGCGCCGCCAGAAAGCCATCCGTCAGCGGCTACCGGTAATCACTTTGCGCCCCGTTGTGTGAGGTTCATACTATGGCAACAGTAGTCGGATTTAGCCGGTTGACGGCTTACCGTGATCTTCCGCACACTACACAAAACAATTATTAGAAGGATTACCTTTTATGAGCCAGGCATTGCAAAACCTTCTTGAGCTGCTCAAGTTGGAAAAAATCGAAGAGGGCCTGTTCCGCGGGCAAAGCGAGGATCTGGGCTTACGCCAGGTGTTCGGCGGCCAGGTGGTCGGCCAGGCGCTCTATGCAGCCAAAGATACGGTACCGGCCGAGCGCAGCGTGCACTCGTTCCACAGCTACTTCCTGCGCCCGGGCGACAGCAGCAAAGCTATCGTCTACGACGTCGAAACGCTGCGCGATGGCAACAGTTTCAGCGCCCGACGGGTCAGCGCCGTTCAGAACGGCAAACCCATTTTCTATATGACGGCCTCGTTCCAAAGCCCGGAAAGCGGCTTCGAACACCAGAACACCATGCCTGACGTGCCGCAGCCGGAAGGCCTGATGTCCGAATCAGAAATCGCGCAGCAGCTGGCGCATATGCTGCCGGAAAAGGTGCGCGATAAGTTTACCAGCCAGAAACCGCTGGAAGTGCGCCCGGTAAAATTCCATAACCCGCTGCAGGGCAAGGTGGACGAGCCGTACCGCTACGTCTGGCTGCGCGCGAACGGCGCCATGCCGGATGATGCGCGTATTCACCAGTATCTGCTGGGCTATGCCTCCGATCTGAACTTCCTGCCGACGGCGCTGCAGCCGCACGGCGTCGGCTTCCTGGAGCCGGGGATGCAGGTAGCGACCATCGACCACTCCATGTGGTTCCACCGGCCGTTCCGCATGGATGACTGGCTGCTCTACGCGGTGGAAAGCACCTCGGCATCCAGCGCACGCGGTTTTGTTCGCGGGCAGTTCTATACCCGCGACGGCGTGCTGGTCGCCAGCACGGTGCAGGAAGGGGTGATGCGCCGCCATACGGCATAACGCCGGCCAAGAAAAAAGGCGATGTTGCCATCGCCTTTGTTGCTTCATCATTATTTTATTATCGATTTACTGGTTGTAGGCGCTTTCGCCGTGGCTGTTGATATCCAGCCCTTCGCGCTCCTGCTCTTCCGGCACGCGCAGCCCCACCAGCACGCCGGCGATCTTGAAGGCGATAAACGCGGCAACGCTGGACCAGATCAGCGTAATGATCACGCTGAGCAGCTGGATCCACACCTGATGCCCCATGGTGACGCCTTCCGCATAGCCGGTGCCTCCCAGTGAAGAGGCGGTGAATACCCCGGTCAGCAGACAGCCGACGATGCCACACACGCCGTGTACGCCAAAGACGTCACAGGTATCATCCACATTCAGCCATTTCTTCAGCGTCACGACGCCCCACAGGCCGGCGACCCCACCGACCAGGCCGATAATCAGCGCGCCGCCAACGCCGACAGTACCCGCCGCCGGCGTAACGGCAACCAGCCCGGCAATACAGCCGGAACAGGCGCCCAGCAGCGACGGTTTGCCGCGCACCAGCCATTCGGCAAACACCCAGGAAAGGATGGCGCCGGCGGTGGCGACCACCGTGTTCAGGAAGGCTAATGCCGCAACGCCATTGGCCTCGCCGGCGGAACCGGCGTTAAAGCCGAACCAGCCGATATACAGAATCGAAGTGCCGGTAAAGACCATCGGCAGGTTGTGCGGTTTGAACGCCTCCTTGCCGAAGCCCGCGCGTTTGCCCAACAGGTAAGCGCCAATCAGGCCGGCGCTGGCGGCGTTGATATGCACCACCGTGCCACCGGCAAAATCCAGCGCGCCGTCGGCCGCCAGGAAACCGCCGCCCCACACCATATGGGCAATCGGCAGGTAGGAGATGGTGAACCAGATCGCCGCGAAGATAATCACCGCGGAAAAGCGGATACGCTCGGCAAACCCGCCCACCACCAGCGCCACGGTAATGCAGGCAAAGGAGCACTGGAATGCCACGTGCACCAGTTGGCTATAAGAGCCGGTAATGCTGTCAATGCCGATGCCTTTCAACATTGCGGTGTCGAAACCGCCGTAAAACGCATTGCCCTCGCTGAAGGCCAGGCTGTAGCCATACAGCACCCACAGCACGCACACCAGCGCAAAGGTCACCATCACCTGAGTGAGCATCGACAGCACATTCTTGCCGCGCAGCAAGCCGCCATAGAATAATGCGATACCTGGTAGAGTCATAAACAGCACCAGTGCGGTGCAAATCATCATAAAGGCGTTATCGGCCTTATCGATGGCCGCCGGAGCAGCCTGAGCCAGAGAAGGCGCCAGGGCTGCCGCACTCAGGCCCAACATGGATAAACGTTTTTTCATTATTGTCTGATCCCCATTTCAGTCGCTGAGTCGGTATTTACAGCGCGGCTTCATCGGTTTCGCCGGTACGTATGCGAATCACGCGCTGCAGTTCGGCCACAAAAATTTTGCCGTCGCCAATTTTGCCGGTGTAGGCGGCTTTGCTAATCACATCAACCACTTCGTCTAATTGATCGTCGGCAATGGCGATATCGATTTTGACTTTGGGTAAAAAGTTGACGCTGTATTCGGCGCCGCGGTACAGCTCGGCGTGCCCCTTCTGGCGGCCAAACCCTTTTACTTCAGTGACGGTCAGCCCCTGAATACCGACTGAGGATAGGGCTTCACGCACGTCCTCCAACTTGAATGGTTTGATCACCACGGTAACCAGCTTCATATTGCCCCTCCACAATTAAACCCAAACTCACCCCTGGTATAAGTCTGAATAAAGCAAAGGCTGTGCCATAAATTGTTTTAGGAGAAAACTCAGCGGATTATCCGTCTGCCGACGGCGGGAGCCTGCAGAAGCGGGCGGAGGAGAGATTGTTGGTTGTTTTTTGCGCACCACGGTAGTGCGCGCTGTATCATTGCGGTGCAAAGCGGGAAATTTACCGGCTAACGTGCCTGATAATGGTGCGTTATCCCGACCGCAGCCGGGATAACGCCGTGATGGGTTTAGACCGGCTGGCTGTCTTCGCGGGTCGCCGCCGCCAGCTCTTCACCCGCCAGCTGCAGCTGATACATCTGGTAATAGCGGCCCCGCTGCGCCAGCAGCTGCTGATGGTTGCCCTGCTCCACCGCGTGGCCGCGATGCAGCACTAAAATGGCGTCGGCATCAACGATGGTCGATAAACGGTGGGCAATCACCACCAGCGTGGTGTGCTCGCGAATCGCCCGTAATGCCCGCTGAATCGCCTGTTCAGTGCCGGAATCAATATTGGCGGTCGCTTCATCCAAGATCAGAATCTGCGGCGCCTGCACCAGTACGCGCGCCATCGCCAGCAACTGCTTCTGGCCGACCGACAGATTATTGCCCTGTTCGCCCAGCCGGGTGTGAATGCCCTGCGGCAAGCCGCGCACCAGCTCCGCCAGCTGCACCGTCTCCAGCGCCTGCCACACCGCCTCTTCGCTGATATTCCGCCCCAGCGTCACGTTCGCCAGCACCGACTCGGCGATCACCACCGGATCCTGCTGTACCATGGCGATCCCCTGGCGCAGCGTACGGTGCGACAGGTTTGACAACGGCCGGCCATCCAGACGAATTTCGCCTTCGCTCACCGGGTAGTAGCCCATCAGCAGGTTAGCCAGGGTGCTCTTGCCGCTGCCGGTATGGCCGACCAGCGCCACAAAACCGCGCGACGGCACGTTGAGCTGAATATGTTGCAGTACCTTCTTGTCAGAACGGTAAGCAAAACTCAGGTTGTCGATATCGATACGGCCGCTCTGCAGCGGGCGCTCATCGGCGCCATACTGCTGCTGACTGCGATCCATCAGTTCGAAAATACGCTCGCCGGCCACCACCGCCTGCTGCAGAATCGACTGTTGCGAGGTCAGCTCAATCAGCGGCTCATTCAGCCGTCCCAGATAGTTGATAAAGGCGTACAACACCCCGACGCCGATAGAGCCCTCGGCGCTAAAGCCAAACAGCATCAGCAGGCCGCACAGCACCAGGGCAGAAAACAGGCTCAGCAGCGGCCGCAGCAAAAAGCCATCCAGCCGCAGCGTCTGCATACGGGCGGTATAGTGCGACCAGCTGGCGTTGCTCATCCGCTCGCCGAAACGCACCTGCTGGCGGAACTGCTGGATCACCCCCATGCCGTTGATCACTTCGTTAAAGCCGTCGTTGATATCCGCCAGATAGCTGCGCACCCGCCGTACGATCGGCGTGCTGTAATACTGATAAATCGCCATTACCAGCAATACCGCCGGGAAGATGCAGATCGCCACCAGCGCCATGCGCCAGTCGAGGCTGAACATCGCCACCAGCATGGCACCGATCAGCGCCGCGCTTTTCAGCACGGTGGACACCACCATCACATACAGATCTTTGATCACCTCGGTGTCATTGGTGACGCGGGAGATCAGCTGGCCGACCGGCTGGGTATCGAACGCGCTGAGCGGCTGGCGCAGCGCGGCATCCATCACATCGGTGCGCAGACGCTGCACCACGCCGACCGCCGCCCGGTTAAACAGTATCGCCTGAAAATAGTGCAGCGCCGCCGCCAGCATCTCCAGCAGGATGTAAGCGCCCGCCAACCCGCAGATAATCATCAGCGGCAGCTGCCCTTTGGCGACATAGTTATCAATAAAATAGCTGATGAGGATCGGGCCGGCCACTTCCGCCGCCGCCGCCACCCACAGCATCAGCACCGCCAGTCCCAGCGGTTTACGATACGGTGAGCCATAAGCCAGCAGCCGCTTCAGCGTCGGCCACAGCTTCTGAACTTTATTCATTGGTTAACATCTCCACGCCGATTTCCGGCGCCTCATCCAGCGCGGCCTCCAACTGCTGATAGCGATACATATCGCGGTACCAGCCCGGCTGCGACGCCAAAACGGCGTGCAGGCCGCGCTGCGCCACGCTGCCATGCTGCAGGACCAGGATTTCGCTGGCTTCGGTCAATGCCGAGAGCCGGTGCGCGCTGATGATCACCGTCCGGTTCTGCCCCCAGCTGCGCAGGTTATGCAGAATCTGGTGCTCGGTACGACCATCCACCGCAGACAGCGCATCGTCGAGGATCAAAATCTCCGCATCCAGCAGCAGCGCGCGCGCAATGGAGATACGCTGTTTCTGCCCGCCGGACAGCATCACGCCGCGCTCGCCCACTTCGGTTTCATACCCCTGTGGCAGGCGCAGAATATCGTCATGCACACTGGCCAACCGCGCCGCCTGCTCAATCTCTTCCTGCGTCGCATCCGGCTTGCCGAGCGCAATGTTGTTCGCCACGCTGTCGGAAAACAGGAACGGCGTCTGGCTCACCACCGACAGGCGGGCGCGCCAGGCGTCCAGCTTCAGCGTCGTCAGCGGCATGCCGTGGTAGCAGATCTGCCCGTCATCAATATCGAACTGGCGCTGGATCAGGGAAAGCAACGTGGTCTTCCCGGCGCCGGTCGGGCCGCACAGGCCAAGCATCTGCCCCGGTTTAAGCCGCAGAGCGACGTCATGCAGCGCCGCGTGCTGATTCTCCGGGTAATGGAAACGGCGGATATCCACCGCCAGCTCACCGCGCCCGGCCGGCAAATCACCTTCGCCGTCCACCACCGCCGGCGCCTCATCCAGCAGGCTGCGCAGGCGGCTGTAGGCGGCGCTGCCGCGTTCGACAATATTAAACATCCACGCCAGCGCCAACATCGGCCAAATCATCAGCCCCAAATACATCACAAAGCTGGTCAGTTGCCCCAAGGTCAGCGTCCCGTTCACCACCATCCAGCTGCCGCCGCCGATAGCCAGCAGGTTGGCGGCGCCGATGGCCAGATAGATGGTCGGATCAAAACGCGCGTCGATGCGCGCCACATGCATATTTTTCGCGCCGGTACGCGCCGCCACCTCGGCAAACTGGTTGGACTGGTGATCCTCCAGCCCGAAGGCTTTGATCATACGGATGCTGGTCATGCTTTCCTGCGCCTGGTCGTTCAGGCTGGAAAACGCCGCCTGCGCCGACTTAAAGCGCTGGTGCAGCTGGTCGCCGTAATACTTGATCACAATCGCCATAATCGGCATCGGGATCAGCGACAGCAGCGTCAGTTGCCAGCTGATTTGGGTACTCATCACGATCAGCACCACCAACCCCATCACCAGCGAATCCACCAGCGTCAGCACGCCTTCGCCGGCCGCGAACACCACCCGATCGACATCGTTGGTGGCTCGCGCCATCAGATCGCCGGTGCGGTGCCGCAGATAAAACGCCGGGTTTTGCCGGCTCAGTTGGCGGTAGAAGTTCTCCCGCAGCTCAACCGCCAGCTGATAAGAGGCGCCGAACAGCAGGACGCGCCAGACATAGCGCAGCAGGTACACCAGGATGGCGGTGGCGATCATCAGTCCCAGCCATGCCAACAGCACGCCGGTAGACATATGCTCTTTGGTTACGCCGTCCACAATCACGCCGACCAGCTTCGGCGGCAGCAGTTGCAGAATGGCGATAATGATCAGCAGCGCCACCGCACCCAGATAGCGGCGCCATTCGCGGCGGAAATACCAGCCGATTTGAGCAAATAATCTCACGCAGTGTTATTCCAGATATTTTGGTGTTGTTAACTCTTGTTGTGCTCGTGCGCCACGCATTACGTAACGGTTAGCCGCGTAGGATACCACCGTTTCTTGGCCGATTTGGTGAACTTTTCACTCCGGTAGCGGCAATGCGGTAGTATATTTGATTTTCTCCATGGCAAAACTCGAAGTAACGTCAATCAATCCCGGTATGCCATTCACCAGACGCTTATAAAAGCGATCAAAGCTTTTCATATCCGCCACCTGCACCTGCATCAGGTAATCAAACTCCCCGGCCATGCGATAAAACGCCAGCACTTCCGGCATCTGGGCGGTAAGGTCGACAAACTGCTGATACCACTCGCGGCTGTGCTGTTGGGTTTTCAGCATCACAAACGCCGTCAGCCCCAACCCCAGTTTCTCATTATCCAGCAGCGCGACCCGCCCGCGAATATAGCCCTCATCCTCCAGCCGCTTGACCCGTTTCCAGCACGGCGTCGAGGTCAGATTTACCGCTTCGGCCAACGCCTGCAGCGATAAGGTGCAGTCCTGCTGCAACATACTCAGCAATTTACGATCCGTTCTATCTAACATTTAGCCACCCTGGAGAAATATTTTCCCTCATTTGGCCGACAGACAGGAAAAATAGCAATCTTTTTCTCTGGCTATCCACGTAATGTATCTGATGCCACGATATTTACCGACAGGACGCTGAGATGGATAACACGCTGAGAAATACCGGAATCATTATTATCCTGTTTACCCTGGTCGCCCTGACCTGGGGCACCACCTGGATGGCGATGAAGATCGCCGTTGCCACCGTTCCGCCTATTTACGCGACCGGGCTGCGTTTCCTTGCAGCGTCGCCGCTGTTGCTGCTGCTGGCTTACTTTACTCGTACGCCGCTGCTGTTTCCCAAAGGCAGCCGCGGATTCCAGCTATTGGTCTGCCTGGCTTACTTCGCTATTCCCTTTACGCTCATGATTTACGGCGAGCGCTACGTCAGTTCTGCGCTGGCCTCCATCATCTTTGCCAATATGCCCGTCGTTGTGTTGATGGCTTCGGTACTGCTGCTGGGAGAGCGCGTGAGCATCGCGCAGCTGATCGGTCTGATCGTCGGCGTGGCCAGTCTGTCCGGTATTCTGTGGCAAGAATCCACCGCCAGCGGCGAAACCCGCTGGCCCGGCGTGGTCGCCCTGCTGGCGGCGGTGCTGATCCACGCGGTGATGTACGTGCTGAGTAAAAAGCGCGGCGAAAAAATCTCGGTGCTGACCTTTAACGCGTTGCCCTGCCTGGGCGCCGGCATTCTGCTGTTTATTGTCGGCTATGTCACCGAAAAACCGGACAGCGCCGCGTTTACCAGCGCCTCACTGCTATCCGTGGCCTATCTCGGCGTGGTGGCCGGCGTCTTCGGCATCATGGCCTACTTTGCCCTACAGCAAAAAGCCACGGCGTTTCAGGCCTCTTTGGTGTTCCTGGTGTTTCCGCTGATTGCCATCGCCGTCGAGAAAGCGGTCGATCACACCACCATCAGCACCACCTCTCTCTGGCTGCTGGCGCCGCTGCTGGCCGGCATCCTGCTGACGCTCTACAGCGCCAAAAGTGCAAAACCGGTCAGCAGCCTGCGCAAACTGGAAGCGTCATCGCAACAATAAAAAAAGCCGGGTAGCGAACTACCCGGCCGGCTGCAAGGGGAACGTCCGCTATACGGGGGTATAAGGAACGTGTGGTGAACGCAGCCAATGTGCCAAATAGTGGGCCACCGCCTGGGTTTCGCAGTGGCCGATAACCGGTAACTGGGGCAATAGCGCCTTAAGCTGCGGCAGCGCATTGCCCATCACTACGCCATGTCCGACCGACGCCAGCATCTCCTTGTCAT
The DNA here is from genome assembly GCF_014298095.1 of Serratia sp. JUb9. NCBI lineage: Bacteria > Pseudomonadati > Pseudomonadota > Gammaproteobacteria > Enterobacterales > Yersiniaceae > Serratia > Serratia sp. JUb9. The sequence continues at coordinate 3,864,280 of NZ_CP060416.1, forward strand.
TCATCGCATCGCCGAACGCCATACACTCATCCAGCGTTACGTTCAGGTGCCCGCTCAGCAGCGCCAGCGCGCTGCCCTTGTTGCAGCCAGCCGGCAGCACCTCCAGACAGTCATAAGCGGAAAAACACAAATCTACCTGCTCGCCAAAATAGACCCGCAGGCGCCCCAGCAGCGACTGCAGCTCCTCATGCTCGCCGACAAAACAGATTTTGCTGTTGCCAAACGCCGGCAGGCGCCGCGGGTCAGTCAGCTGATAACCGAAACCGCTCAGATGGTGCGCCTGCAGCATCGCCGGGGTTGCCGATTCGGTCAGCCAGCCTTCATCGCGAAAAACATGCATCCCGGCGGATGTCTGCCAGTGGCTATGGATAACCGCTTCGGCAATGTCCGGCGGCAGGTCGGTAGCCTGTAAACATTGACCGTGCCGATCGTAGATGCGGGTGCCGTTGCCGGTGATCAGAAAGCCCTGCAGACCCAGCTGCGCCATGATGGGTTGCACATCAAGATAGTGGCGGCCGGTGGCAAAGGTCACGGTTATCTGCCGCGCCACCAGCTGTTTCAGCACCGCCAGCGTTTCCGGGCCGACTCGGTGCTCCGGCGTCAGCAGCGTACCATCCATATCGAAAGCAGCCAGGCGATACATAAGAACCTCGATCATATGCAGAGAATGACAATGCCTGCAGTATGTGATGGTATTTACGGAAGTAATAGTGAACAATTTATCAAAACCGTTCCGGATTTATCGCCATGCGTCTGATTCATCGCCTCAGTCAGTATCAACGCCTGTACCAACAGCTGGGCAGTGAGCCGGCGGCCGTCACCATGGCGCAGCTGGCGGCGCTGTTTTACTGCAGCGAGCGCCACGCCCGCACCCTGGTGCAGCAATTTCAGGAGCAGGGCTGGCTCAGCTGGCACTCACAGGCCGGCCGCGGCAAGCGGGCACGGCTGCACTGCCTGAAAACGCCTGACGAACTGCGCGCCGCCTTGTTACAGCAACTGCTGCAGCAGGGCGATCACCAAAACGCGCTGGAGCTGGCCCGTTTAGATCCGCAGCGTCTGCAACAGTTGCTTGCGCCGCATTTGGGCGGCCAGTGGCAGGCGGGCAGCCCCACTCTGCGCATCCCCTACTATCGTCAGCTGGAATCCCTGGATCCGCTGGCGCTCAGCGGCCGCGCCGAACAGCATCTGGCCTCAACGCTGCATGCCGGCCTGACCCGCTTTATCACCGGCAATCCGCAGCCCCAGCCGGATCTGGCTCACCATTGGCAGGTTGAAGGCGACGGCCTGCGCTGGCGTTTCTTCCTGCGCAGCCAACTACGCTGGCATAACGGCGAACCCATCACCGGCCAACAACTGCTGCAAACGTTGGAAAAGCAGCGCCGGCACCCGCGCGGCCAGGCCAGCCTGGCGAATGTCGCCGCCGTCAGCCTGCCGCACGCGTTGTGTCTGCAGTTCGATCTGCATAGCGCCGATTACTGGCTGCCCTACCGCCTGGCGGAGCTGACCTGTCTGATGACCCACCCGGACGATACCGCCATCGGCGCCGGCCCGTTCAAACTGGTATTGAATGAAACGCCGCTGGTACGTCTGGAACAGCACCCGTTCTACCACCTGCAACATCCCTATCTGGACAGCATTGAATACTGGATCACCCCAGAACTGCAGGCCGATGGCAATGGCAACACCACCAGCTGTCAACATCCGGTGCGCATCACCATCGGACAGCAGGAAGATCTGGCGCTGGCGCGCCCGGTGCAGCGCAGTATGAGCCTGGGCTGGTGCTATCTGGCGCTGAACCTGCGCCGCGGCGTACTGAGCGAAGCGCAGGGGCAAAAGCTGCTGATGCTGATCCAGCGCTCAGGGCTGCTGGCCGATCTGCCATTGCCGAACGGCGTTATCATTCCCAGCCAAGAGATGCTGCCCGGCTGGGGGATCCCGACCCATCAGGCCAGCGCCGATATCCCACTGCCAGCCAAGCTGACGCTGCTGTACCACCCGCCGGTTGAACTGGTCACGGTCACCGAAGCGCTGCAGGCGTTGCTGGCGGAACAGGGCTGCGAACTGGAGGTGCGTTATTTCTCCGGCAAGCGCTGGCAGAGCAGCGAACAAATTGCCCAGGCCGATCTGCTGCTGGCGGATAACCTGATCGGCGAAGCGCCGGAATCGACGCTGGAAAGTTGGCTGCGGCAGGATGTGTTGTGGCAGGGGATTTTACCGACCCATCTCTGGCGGCATCAGCAGCAAACGCTGCTGCGGATCCAGCAATATCCGGACGAGCAGAAGCGCATCAGCGAACTCAAAAGCTACTACCAGCAGTTGATGACGTCCGCCATCATCACCCCGCTGTTTCACTACCAATACCAGATCAGCGCGCCGCCGCGCATGCAGGGCGTAACGCTAACCGCGCATGGCTGGTTCGATTTCGGCCAGGCGTGGCTGCCGCCGCCGTTGATCTAGCCCCGCCCCTACGCTGTTTTCCACACATCTGTTACCATTACGTTTCATCTTTTTGACTCCCCGAGTGCGTATCGGGCGGGCTATGGCAATGGAAGGTTTATTCTATGAAACGCGCAGTCGTTGTTTTTAGTGGCGGGCAAGACTCCACGACCTGCTTAATTCAAGCCTTACAGCAGTATGATGAAGTTCACTGCGTCACGTTCGATTACGGCCAGCGTCACCGCGCGGAAATCGATATCGCCCGTGAGCTGTCGCAGTCACTGGGCGCCAAGGCGCATAAAGTGCTGGATGTCGGCCTGCTGAACGAACTGGCCATCAGCAGCCTGACGCGCGACGATATCCCGGTGCCGACGTTTAGCGCCGAGCAGGACGGGCTGCCCAGCACCTTTGTGCCGGGGCGTAATATCCTGTTCCTGACGCTGGCGGCGATCTACGCCTATCAGGTCGAGGCCGAAGCGGTAATCACCGGCGTGTGTGAAACCGATTTTTCCGGCTACCCGGACTGCCGCGACGAGTTTGTCAAAGCGCTGAATCAGGCGGTAGTGCTTGGCATCGCCCGCGATATCCGTTTTGAAACGCCGCTGATGTGGCTGAACAAGGCTGAAACCTGGGCGCTGGCCGACTATTATCAGCAGCTGGACCTGGTGCGTCAGCACACGCTGACCTGCTATAACGGCATCAAGGGCGACGGCTGCGGCGAATGCGCCGCCTGTCACCTGCGCGGTAACGGCCTGCAGCAGTATCAGGATAACCGTACGGCGGTGATGGCCGAGCTGAAGCGTAAAACCGGCCTGGTCTGAGCAATAGCGACGGGCGGCGCCCCTGCCGCCCTCTTTCGCGTTTACAGCGTCTGCAGTTTTTCCCGTAGCTCACCTTCTATCGGCAATGCACGCTGAGTGGTCAAATCCACGCAGACAAACGTCACCAGCGCGTCCGCCACCTGGGCGCCATCGGCATCCCGGGTAATTGTCTGGCTCAATACGCCGCTCTTGCCGTTCAACTGCTCCAGCCGGCCCTCTACGCACAGCTTATCGCCCAATACCGCCGGCGTACGGTAATTAATATTGATATTCACCACGATGAACGCGATATTGTTGGCCACCATCCAGCGGAACTCTTCACGGTGATCCAGCCAGTTCCAGCGCGCCTCCTCCAGAAACTCCAGATAGCGGGCATTATTAACGTGCTGATAAACATCAATGTGAAAACCGCGAACGTTGATATAGGTTTGCATAGTGAGAATGTGCTCCAGCCTGGTAATCGCCAAACGGGACGGGCGCCTTATCGACCCCTGCCGTTATTATTATAGGCCGCACCAACTGGTACGACCTGTAAAATGTAGCAGAGGAAAACGGCCGCCGAGCTTTTTTGCCCTGCGGCCGCGATCGGGATCACATTCTCAAGCGCTCCCGGTTTCTCTCCAACAGCGCCAGACCGATGCCCGGCACCTCCTGCAACTGTTCAATATCGGTAAACGGCCCATTTTGCTCACGATAGCGGACGATCGCCTCAGCCTTCTTCAGGCCAACGCCGTTCAGCGTATCGGCAAGCTGCTCCGCGCTGGCCTGATTGATACTGACCGTCGCCTCCTGCCCGGCAGCCGTATTGCCCGCAGCCTGCGGCTGGGTGCGCGCCGCCGCCGAGGTCTGAACCACCCCCGGCTTTTCCGCTGCGGCCGCCGTTAGTGATGGGATAACGCACAGCACGGCACTCAGCAGCGCGCCGGCGAGGGTTTGATGGCGTGCAAGCGCCAGATTTAAGGTTAATGACATAGCTGTATCCTCCTTGTGTTGTACAGCCCGCCCACCTTGCGGCAAACCCCAAACGGCGGCAAACGGTAAACCGCAGATATGGAAAAGGCCGCGAAAGCGGCCTTTGTCAGTTACATCAGTTTGCAAAGAAATGCGGGGCTTATTGCGGCTGTTGCTCCGCTGCGCCCATTTTGATCTTGGCGTCCTTACGCAGATTCGCCAGCAGGGAATCGAAGGTTACGCCAACCGAACCTTCCTGCATTTTATCGCCGAAGGCCTTCATTTCTTCCGCCGACAGCGAACCAGGCTTGACCGTATCCAGCGCGATCAGCACCACGTTGTCCTGGCGGTCCTGCGACATGCCGTACACCGGCTTGCCCTGCTGCGGATGCGGCAGCGCAAAGACGCTCTCTTCCAGCTGCGCACCCTGCCCGGAACGGGTCATCTTCTGCTCCGCGCCAAAGCTCAGGCCGGCCGCTTTCAACGCCTCGTCACCTTTGCCCTGTTTCAGCTCGGTCAGCAGTTTCTCGCCCTGCAGTTTGGCCGCCTGCTGCGCCTTGTTGCGCTTCACCAGTTCGGCAACGCGCTCTTTCACCTTGTCAAACGGCTCAACGCCTTCCGCTTTATGGCCGGTGACGCGCACCACGAAGGCGCGGTCGCCCTCAACGGTGATCACATCCGAGTTGCTGCCCGGCGTGCCGTTCTCACCAATCAGCGAACCGTCGAAGACCGCCTGCACGACAGGTTTGAAGTTCAGCTCTGCCGGGATGTTATCGCGGGTAAACCAGCCGGTTTGCGCCGCTTTAACGCCCGCCGCTTCTTCTGCCGAGGCCAGCGATTCGTTATCGTTGGTCGCCGCTTCACTTACTTTCTGCTGCAGCGCAAAGTAGGCATCCAGCGCTTTTTCCTGCTTCACCTTGGCGGCAATTGCATCACGCACTTCGCTCAGCGGCTTCAGCTTTTCCGCTTCGATATCGTTCAGACGCACAATCAGGTAGCCCACGGATGACTTCACCACGCCGGAAATCTGGCCTTTTTCGGTCAGATTGGTCTGCTTCAGTTCGTCTGCGGTGGTATCCGGCTCCAGCCAGCCCAGCTCGCCGCCGTTGCGCTTGGAGATGATATCGGTGGACTTCTCTTCCGCCAGCTTGGCGAAGTCTGCGCCTTTGTTCAGCTCATCCAGCACCGCTTTGGCTTCCGCCTCGGTCTTCAGCTGGATAACGCTGTAATTCTTGCGTTCCGGCTGGCCGAAGCTGCTTTTATGCTGCTCGTAATAGCCGCTGATATCCGCATCGCTGACCGTGACCTTGCTTTGCATCGCCGCCGCGTCCATCGGGATATAGCTCACCTGCACCTGTTCAGGGGCGATAAAGCTGTTTTTGTTCTGGTCGTAATAGGCTTTAAGCTCATCATCGCTCACGCTCTGCTTGGCCTGCAGCGCTTTGAGATCGATGGTCGCCAGGCGGATGTCACGCTCTTGCAGCATCAGCGCCGCCATTGCGTCAGACTCGGCCGGCAGCACAAAGCCGGAATGGCCGAACGCCTGAATAAGCTGCTGGTTCACCAGCTGCTGACGCATGGACTGCGCATAGTTGTCCGCGCTGTAGCCCATACGGGTAATCAAATCGAGATACTTGGCGTTATCAAACTGACCGTTGGTCTGGAAGTAAGGCGCTTTGCGGATAGCGTCCTTGACCTGGTCGTCGCTGATGCTGAGACCCAGCTTTTTCGCATACTGGTCCAGCAGCGTTTCATCGATCAGCTGAGACAGCGTCTGACGACGCAGCTGCTGCATGTAGCCTTCGTTGCCGGCCAGCGCCGAGAACTGATCGCCCAGCTGCTGCTGCATGCGGCTACGTTCGCTCTGGAAAGCCTGTTCCAACCTGGCGCGTTCGATCACCTCGCCGTTGACTTTCGCTGCATAATCGCCGGAACCGCCGATCAGGTAGTTACCTACCCCGGTCAAAACAAATGACAGAATGATCAGGGCCAGGATAATTTTGAGCACGACGTGGTTAGCAGCCGCGCGTAAACTGTCCATCATAGTGTGACAACACTCCGCTGTGATGTGGATTGACAACCCTTGTGGCAGGCTTCCCTGCGACAAAAATAAAAAAAGCGCATCGGTGCGATGCGCCTTGTATCTTACCTTACCAGCTTCGTTGCGTCAGGTGATTGTTTTAACACAACCCCCGATGACGGCAACCGGCCAGACGCTGCAATCAGTTTACCGCGTCTTTCAGCGCTTTACCTGCGCGGAAGGCCGGCACTTTGGCAGCAGCAATTTTGATCTCTTTACCTGTCTGCGGGTTGCGGCCGGTGCGGGCTGAACGCTCACGCACGGTAAAAGAACCGAAACCAACCAGAGCAACGTCGTCCCCTTCCTTCAAGGAGTCGGTAACGGATGCGATAATCGCATCTAAAGCACGTCCAGCTGCCGCTTTGGAAATATCAGCACCTGCGGCAATTTTGTCGATCAGTTGTGACTTATTCACTCTATCATCCCCTCTAGAATTCTCTCGTCGCACCGAAAAATCCCTACGGTATGCGACAGCGCAGCTGTTATATCAATCCCGTCGAAACTTGGCAAGCCGCCAGCGGTAGCGCGGCTAACGCCAATCGACAGTGATCTAACTTAGCGGGACAAAAAAACGCTGGCAAGTCCGAATTGACCTGCCAGCATAAGTTTTATCAATGTATTTTGCGATACGTCACTATTTCGCCGCTACCGGCTGGGCGCCGAAGGCCGGATTCTGCAGGGCAATCTCCAATACTTCATCGATTTTCTGCACCGGATGGATTTCCAGATCGGCGATGACGTTATCCGGGATCTCTTCCAAATCACGTTTGTTTTCGTAAGGGATCAATACCGTTTTAATGCCGCCGCGATGCGCCGCCAGCAGTTTTTCTTTCAGACCGCCAATCGGCAGCACCTGGCCGCGCAGCGTGATCTCACCGGTCATCGCCACATCAGCGCGCACCGGGTTGCCGGTCAGGCAGGAGACCAGCGCGGTGCACATGGCGGTACCGGCGCTTGGGCCATCCTTCGGCGTCGCACCTTCCGGCACGTGCACGTGGATATCGCGTTTTTCATAGAAATCGGCGTTGATGCCCAGCTTCTCGGCGCGGGCGCGCACCACGGTCAGCGCAGCCTGAATCGATTCCTGCATCACCTCACCCAGAGAACCGGTGTAGGTCAGTTTGCCTTTACCCGGCACGCAGGCGGTTTCAATGGTCAGCAGATCGCCGCCCACCTCCGTCCACGCCAGACCGGTTACCTGGCCCACGCGGTTTTCGGTATCCGCACGGCCGTAATCCACACGCTGTACGCCGAGGTAGTCTTTCAGGTTGTCACCGTTGATTTCGATATGCTTGAGCTTCTTGTCCATCAACAGGGTTTTGACCGCCTTACGGCACAGCTTGGAGATTTCACGCTCCAGGCTACGCACCCCGGCTTCACGGGTGTAGTAACGGATGATGCCGATAATGGCGCTGTCGTCCACCGTCAGCTCGTTCTTTTTCAGTGCGTTGCGCTCGATCTGCTTCGGCAGCAGGTGTTGCTTGGCGATGTTGAGCTTTTCGTCTTCGGTATAACCGGACAGACGGATCACTTCCATACGGTCCAGCAGCGGCGCCGGAATATTCATCGAGTTAGAGGTGGCGACGAACATCACGTCGGACAGATCGTAATCCACTTCCAGATAGTGATCGTTAAACGCTACGTTCTGTTCCGGGTCCAACACTTCCAGCAGCGCCGAAGCCGGATCGCCGCGCATGTCGGACGACATCTTGTCGATCTCATCCAGCAGGAACAGCGGGTTCTTCACCCCGACCTTGGCCATTTTCTGGATCAGCTTGCCCGGCATGGAGCCGATATAGGTGCGGCGATGCCCGCGGATTTCCGCTTCATCGCGCACGCCGCCCAGCGCCATACGCACATACTGACGGCCGGTCGCCTTGGCAATCGACTGCCCCAGAGAGGTTTTACCCACCCCCGGCGGCCCCACCAGACACAGGATCGGCCCTTTGATTTTGCTGACGCGACTTTGCACCGCAAGATACTCAAGGATGCGGTCTTTCACCCGCTCCAGGCCGTAGTGATCGGTATCGAGCACTTCCTGCGCCTTGACCAGGTCTTTTTTCACCTTGCTGCGTGAGCTCCACGGCACCTGCAGCATCCAGTCGATGTAGCCGCGTACCACGGTGGCTTCGGCCGACATCGGCGACATCATTTTCAGCTTCTGCAGTTCCGCTTCGGTTTTCTCGCGAGCCTCTTTCGGCATTTTCGACGCGTCGATCTTGCGCTTCAGCGCTTCATATTCGTCCGGCGCGTCGTCCATTTCGCCCAGCTCTTTCTGAATGGCCTTCATCTGCTCATTCAGGTAGTACTCGCGCTGGCTCTTTTCCATCTGTTTCTTGACGCGATTACGGATGCGTTTTTCCACCTGCAGCAGGTCGATTTCCGACTCCATCATCGCCATCAGATATTCAAGGCGTTCGGAAACGTCAGACATTTCCAGCACCGATTGTTTATCGGCAAGTTTCAACGGCATATGCGCAGCGATGGTGTCCGCCAGGCGCGCCGCGTCGTCGATGCTGTTCAGCGATGTCAGCACCTCCGGCGGGATTTTTTTATTCAGTTTGATATAGCCTTCAAACTGATTGATCGCGGTGCGTACCAGCACTTCCTGCTCGCGCTCATCGATGGCCGGCGAGTCGAGGTATTCCGCCTGTGCGGCAAAGTGTTCGCCGCTGTCGGACAGCGTGGTGATGCGCGCGCGCTGCAGGCCCTCCACCAGCACTTTTACCGTACCGTCCGGCAGTTTCAGCATCTGCAGAATGGACGCTACGGTGCCGACGGAAAACAGGTCGTTAATGTCAGGTTCATCCGTTGAGGCCTCTTTCTGTGCCACCAGCATGATCTTTTTATCGTGATCCATTGCGGCTTCGAGGCACCGAATCGATTTTTCCCGGCCAACAAATAACGGGATCACCATGTGCGGATAAACCACCACGTCGCGCAACGGCAGGACAGGGATTTCAATGCGTTCGGAACGCTCAGGGTTCATAGAGCTCTCTCTTAGTTTAATTTCCGCCAGGATTGAGGGGGAATCTCATGAGACGCAGGCAATCAACGTTTCATAAAACCATTTATTGAGTATATGGGGATAAATCTCTGACATTCAACGGCAAGAATGCAGGAAAAAAAAATGGGGGATAAAATCCCCCATTTTACGATTAACCTGATGGTTTGGCTGGCGAATTATTCGCCGGATGCCTGCGCTTCCGGCTTACCGTAAATCAGCAGCGGTTTGGACTGGCCGTCAATCACCGACTCGTCAATCACCACCTTGTCGACGCTTTCCAGCGACGGCAGATCGTACATGGTATCCAGCAGCGCGCCTTCTACGATAGAACGCAGGCCGCGGGCGCCGGTTTTACGCGCCATGGCCTTCTTGGCGATGGTATTCAGCGCTTCATCGCGGAACTCCAGCTCGACGCCTTCCAGATTGAACAACGCCTGATACTGCTTGGTCAGGGCGTTTTTCGGCTCTTTCAGGATCTGAATCAGCGCTTCTTCGCTCAGCTCGCTCAGCGTTGCCACCACCGGCAGACGGCCGATGAACTCAGGGATCAGACCGAACTTGATCAGGTCTTCCGGCTCCGCCTGCAGCAGCAGTTCGCCTTCGGTTGCCTTTTCAGACTCGCCCTTCACCGTCGCGCCGAAGCCAATACCGGAGCTGGTGTTGACGCGCTGGCCAATCACCTTGTCCAGGCCGGCGAATGCGCCGCCGCAGATAAACAGGATCTTGGAGGTATCAACCTGCAGGAACTCCTGCTGCGGATGCTTGCGGCCGCCCTGAGGCGGCACCGCGGCGACGGTGCCTTCGATCAGCTTCAGCAACGCCTGCTGCACGCCCTCGCCCGACACGTCGCGGGTAATCGACGGGTTGTCAGACTTGCGGGAAATTTTATCGATTTCATCGATATAGACGATGCCGCGCTGCGCTTTTTGCACGTCGTAGTCACATTTCTGCAACAGCTTCTGGATAATATTCTCCACGTCCTCGCCCACGTAACCGGCTTCGGTCAGCGTGGTGGCGTCGGCCATGGTGAACGGCACATCCAGGAAGCGCGCCAGCGTTTCCGCCAGCAGCGTTTTGCCGCTGCCGGTCGGGCCAATCAGCAGGATGTTGCTCTTGCCCAGCTCGATACCGTTGCTGGTATCGCCGTTGCGCAGACGCTTGTAGTGGTTATACACCGCAACCGCCAGCACTTTCTTCGCCTGTTCCTGGCCGATAACATAATCATCCAGGTGGTTGCGGATCTCGTGCGGCGTCGGCAGCGCACTGCGCTCACGATGCGGGGCAACTTCTTTAATCTCTTCGCGAATAATGTCGTTACACAGGTCAACACATTCATCGCAGATATACACTGACGGACCGGCAATCAGCTTACGCACTTCATGCTGGCTTTTGCCGCAGAAAGAGCAGTACAGCAGCTTTCCTGAACCGTCTTTGCGCTTATCTGTCATCAGTAAACCTCTTCTTTTGTCTTTGTCCCGCAGGAAAATCATGGCGGCAGTGCGCCCAAACAAATACCGGGGAACGCCGATAATGCTGTTCAGAGCGGAATCATCCGCTCTGATTACTATAGTCTATCGGCTCGCACTTAACGCTCGCCTACCGCGTAGCCTTAGCTGCGGTGCGTCAGAATGCCGTCGACCAGACCGTATTCTACCGATTCTTCCGCGGTCATAAAGCGATCGCGCTCGGTATCACGCTCGATCTGCTCCAGTGATTGGCCGGTATGCTTGGCCATCAGTTCATTCATCCGCGACTTCACGTTCAGAATTTCACGCGCGTGGATTTCAATATCCGTCGCCTGCCCCTGGAAACCACCCAGCGGCTGGTGAATCATCACCCGGGAGTTCGGCAGGCAGAAACGCTTGCCTTTGGTGCCCGCAGTCAGCAGGAACGATCCCATCGAGCAGGCCTGTCCCATACAGATCGTGCTGACATCCGGCTTGATAAACTGCATGGTGTCATAGATTGACATGCCGGCAGTGATCACGCCGCCCGGTGAGTTGATGTACAGGAAAATGTCTTTTTCCGGGCTTTCCGCTTCCAGGAACAACATCTGCGCCACGATCAGGTTGGCCATATGGTCTTCAACCTGGCCGGTCAGGAAAATAATGCGCTCTTTCAGCAGGCGGGAATAGATGTCGTAAGAACGCTCCCCGCGTGAAGTCTGCTCCACCACCATCGGCACCAGTGCCATGTTAGGTGCAAATTGATCTCGTTCGCCACTGTATGACATTACCGTCTCCTAATAGAAATTGCCTTGGCGCCATTGTTTGCTGATTCTACTTGAGAACAGCCACGCTGACCATGCTCAACCATCCAACCGCGCCACATGACCTGACGGTCGTTATCATCCCACGCTCGGCAAACAACCCTCTGAGTATTTCAGTTGGGGGGCAACGGCGGGAATTTCAAGCCCGGTGCGCCATTTTCCCTGCCGATCTCTGCGGCAACGCCACATCACCATCATGCCTGCAAATACCGCAGGCAACAGGATAAATATAGTGCATATTATTGCGCTTAACCTGAGATTAATCAGCAACGTGGCAAAAAGAAAAGCCCGTAACCAAAGTTACGGGCTTTTTCAGATAACAGCCGGGTATGTCGCCATCGCCCGGCTCAGACATTACGCCTGTTGAGTCTGGTTCATCAGCTCGCTGAAAGTGGTCGCTTTTTCAGTCACTTTCGCGTTAGACAGCAGGGTTTCCACCGCTTGCTCTTCCAGAGCCACGTTACGCATGTTGTTCATCAGCTCTTTGTTTTTGCTGTAGAACTCGATAACTTCGCTTGGATCTTCGTAAGCGGAAGCCATCTCATCGATCAGCGCTTTCACGCGATCTTCGTCAGCTTTCAGCTCGTTGGTGCTGATCACTTCGCCCAGCAGCAGGCCGACGACAACGCGACGCTTAGCCTGTTCTTCGAACAGTTCACGCGGCAGTTCCAGCGCTTGCTGCTCGTTGCCGCCGAAACGCTGTGCAGCCTGACGGCGCAGCACGTCGATTTCGCCGTCGATCAGTGCAGCAGGCACGTCGATGTCGTTAGCGTTGACCAGGCCGTCGATAACCTGAGTCTTGACGCGGTTACGCACGGCGCCTTTCAGCTCGCGCTCCATGTTTTTACGCACTTCCGCGCGCAGACCGTCAACAGAACCATCCGCCACGCCGAAACGCTGGATGAATTCTTCGGTCAGCTCAGGCAGCTCGCGCTCTTCCACTTTCTTCAGCACGATGGCGAACTTGGCGGCTTTACCCTTCAGGTTCTCAGCGTGGTAGTCTTCCGGGAAGTTAACGTCGATGGTGAACTCTTCACCGGCCTTGTGACCCACCAGACCTTCTTCAAAGCCCGGGATCATGCGGCCCTGGCCCATCGCCAGAACGAAGTCTGCCGCTTTGCCGCCTTCAAACTCTTCACCGTCGATAGAACCGGAGAAATCAACGGTCACGCGGTCTTCAGCTTCAACGGCGCGATCGGTGTCTTTCCAGGTCGCCTGCTGCTTGCGCAGGGTGTCGAGCATGGTGTCAACATCAGCGTCGTTGACTTCAACCACTGGTTTTTCAACTTCGATGTTTTCCAGGCCTTTCAGCTCAACTTCCGGATACACTTCGAATTCAACGGTGTAGCTGAAATCTTCGCCTTCCTTGTACTCGCCCGGCACGTAGTTTGGCGCGCCAGCCGGGTTAATTTTTTCTTTGATGATCGCGTCAACAAAGTTGCGCTGCATCAGATCGCCCAGCACGTCTTGACGAACAGAGGCGCCATAACGCTGCTCAACGATGTTCATCGGCACTTTGCCCTTGCGGAAACCGTCGATACGCACGCTTTTCGCTGCGTTGATCAGCTCTTTTTTCACCGCCTGCGCGATAACATCAGCAGGTACGGTGATAGAAAGACGGCGCCCAAGGCCTTGAGTGGTTTCTACTGAAACTTGCATCTTGTTACCTCAAAAAAATCACAGTGCTCGGTCGACTCCGTTCCAAGAACCAGGACGGCTGCATTACAGAACCGAGTTCCCTGATGCCGAGAGCGTCCCGAAACCATTCCGGAAAAATAAGACGCGACATTATAGCGGCGCATGCGAGGCGAGTCGAGGAAAGCCGGGCGGCTGTAACGCGTTAAAATTCACACTTTTGCTGATTTTTGGCAAAAAAACGCGCCTGCCGACCGCTTTGACCGCGCTGCAGGCAATAAACCGCGTCGTCGTCAAAAACAGAAACGGCCCGCAGGCCGTTTCAAAATTCGTCTGTAGTAATACCCTAAATCGCGGCTAAAGTTCCACTGCCGCGTCAGCTTTTATACGTCCGGCCAGGGTTCCGGCGTCGCGCCGCGACAAGGCGGCGAAGCGAGTACGGTATCCTGCAGCCCTTCCCACTCTTTCAGGGTATAGGTGTGCAGCGCCAGCGCGTGCACGCCGTTAGCCAGCTCATCCGCCAACACGCCGTAGATCGAACGGTGGCGCGTCAGAAAGCGTTCGCCGACGAAGCGGTCACTGACCAATACCACCTTAAAGTGGCTTTCTGAACCCGCCGGAACGTTGTGACGATAACTTTCATCAACCACTTCCAGATACGCGGGCTCAAACGCCGCCCTTAACTTTGCTTCTATTTGCTCGCGAATCATAGGATCTCCTTACAACACCGGCAGAGGACATGCCATCTATTTCAATATTAGCCGCTTTTCCCCCGGGAGAATACGCAGCGTGTAAATTTCTCAGTTCCGTGGCGAAAAAACCACCACAACATCCTGGCTCTTGGGGTTTATCTTATTGAGAGCAACAAAAAAGCATGTTTTTATCACTCACAGTAAAAAAATTGCCATCCAGCAACGTTGGAACACTTCCCCCGGCCGACGGCGATGCTATCATGTCGGCCAGATGATTGTTGGCAATACCATTCCGACTCAGACGAAAACGAGAGCGCTAACATGTTAAAAAAACTTTGTCTTCCTTTATTAGGCGCGCTGCTGCTGGCCGGCTGCGCCAGCAGCGGCAATACCCTTAACGTCACGCCGAAGATCGTGCTGCCAACTCAGGATCCGACGTTGCAGGGCGTGACCATCAGCATCAACGGCGCCGATCAGCGCAAGGATCAGGCGCTGGCCAAGGTTAACCGCGACAGCCGTCTGGTCACCCTGACGCCATCGCGCGATCTGCGTTTCCTGCTGCAGGAAGTGCTGGAGAAGCAAATGGGCGCGCGCGGCTATATGATCGGCCCGAATGCACCGGTTGACCTGCAGATCGTGATGAACAATCTGTATGCCGACGTCACCGAAGGCAACCTGCGCTACAGCATCACCACCAAGGCCGATATCTCGATTATCGCCGTGGCGAAAAACGGCAACAAGCAGGTGAAGAACTATCGTTCGACCTATAACGTTCAGGGCGCCTTTAACGCAACCAACGATAAAATCACCAACGCGGTCAATACCGTGCTCGGCGACGTGATCGCTGATATGGCACAGGACACCAGCGTCAACGACTTTATCAAGCAGAACGCGCGTTAATCTGACGCCTTGTGTCGCCCGGCATGCCGGGCGACACAGACAGGGAACTCATGTCTAAACAGTACTTTGCGATTTTCACCCAGCGTAACTCGCTGATCCTGCTGCTGCTGGGGTTCGCCTCCGGCCTGCCGCTGGCACTGACCTCCGGCACGCTGCAAGCCTGGATGACCGTCGAGAATATCGATCTGAAAACCATCGGTATCTTTTCACTGGTCGGTCAGGCTTACGTTTTCAAATTCCTCTGGTCACCGTTTATGGACCGCTACACGCCACCGTTCCTCGGCCGGCGTCGCGGCTGGCTGCTGATCAGCCAGCTGCTGCTGGTGGCGGCGATCGTGGCGATGGGCTTTATGAACCCGGCGCAACATCTGTGGTGGCTGGCCGCGCTGGCGGTGCTGGTGGCGTTCTGCTCCGCCTCGCAGGATATCGTGTTCGACGCCTACAAAACCGATCTGCTGACGGCGGAAGAACGCGGCGCCGGCGCGGCGATTTCCGTGCTGGGCTATCGTCTGGCGATGCTGGTGTCCGGCGGACTGGCCCTGTGGCTGGCGGATCGCTACTTCGGCTGGCAGGCCACCTACTGGCTGATGGCCGGGCTGATGCTGCTCGGTATTGCCGCAACGCTGCTGGCGCCGGAACCCGACGACAGCGTTCCCGCGCCGCGCACCATGGAGCAGGCGGTCATCGCCCCGCTGCGCGACTTCTTCGCCCGTAACAACGCCTGGCTGATCCTGCTGCTGATCGTGATGTACAAAATGGGCGACGCCTTTGCCGGCAGCCTGAGCACCACCTTCCTGATTCGCGGCGTCGGCTTTGACGCCGGCGAGGTCGGGCTGGTCAACAAAACGCTCGGGCTGTTCGCCACCATCGTCGGCGCGCTGTTTGGCGGTGTGCTGATGCAGCGTCTCACCCTGTTCCGCGCGCTGATGCTGTTCGGCATGCTGCAGGCGGTGTCGAACCTCGGCTACTGGATCCTGGCGGTGACCGACAAAAACATCATCAGCATGGGCAGCGCCATCTTCCTGGAGAACCTGTGCGGCGGCATGGGCACCGCCGCCTTTGTCGCGCTGCTGATGACGCTGTGCAACAAATCCTTCTCGGCGACTCAGTTCGCCCTGCTGTCGGCGCTCTCCGCCGTGGGCCGGGTCTACGTCGGGCCGATCGCCGGTTGGTTCGTCGAAGCGCACGGCTGGCCGCTGTTTTATCTGTTCTCTATCGCCGCGGCGATTCCCGGCCTGCTCCTGCTGGCCGTCTGCCGCCGGACGCTGGAGTACACGCAGAACACCGACGACTTTATGCCGCGCACCGAATTCCAGCGGGCCTACCGCTGGGCGCTGCGTCTGCTGGGCGTAGGCTGCAGCCTGCTGGCGCTGTGGCTGCTGCTGCTTATCAGCAACGCGCTGGACTGGAGCACATTGCCGCAACTGGCCGACGCTGCGCTGCAGGCCGGAGCGGCGCTGAGCCTGGCCGGCATCGTGGCGGGCAGCCTGCTGGACTACCTGGCGCTGCGCCGCACGCGCCTGGCGTAAGCCCCCGCAGGCCGGGGCGCTGGCGCCGGTCTGCGGAATGCATTGGTTAAATAATTTTATTTCTGTGTGAAAATATAATTGCCATCTGAATTATTTTTTTCACCTTAGGAAAAAGATTATAAATAAAATTAAATTCACCTGTAACAAACAAATATTTTACATTAAATATACTTTTGCGCCCCATTTAAAAAAATCCCCTCTGAGCACTAAATCATCATACCTTTGTTTTTCCATAAGATAGCATTACCCCGGCACGATTCAGCATGCCAACGCATTGTTGCCATTGGGAAATTGTCACGCAGCGTTACATCTGTGACAACGTTAACAGAAAGTGTCAACGAGGCGCTGACACAAGCCTAAGCATGTTTACAGTACTGCAACCTTCCCGTAAAATGCCCGCACACATGAAACGACAATGAGCCTTTGTAATTGAGGTCGTTAGATGAGACTTAAGAAATACAATAAAAGTATTGGGATGTTGTCATTATTCGCATCCACTGTAATGCTCAGTGGGTGCGATATGGTATTGATGAATCCCAAAGGAGCAATAGGTGTTGAACAACGGACACTGATAATCACCGCTATCGCATTAATGCTGATCGTGGTGATTCCAGTTATCATCATGGCGTTCGGTTTTGCCTGGAAGTATCGCGCTTCCAACAAGGATGCCAAGTACAGTCCTAACTGGTCACACTCCAACAAGATTGAAGCGGTCGTCTGGACCATTCCAATCATCATCATCGCCATCCTTGGCACCATTACCTGGAAAACGACGCACGAACTGGATCCATTCAAGCCGATTGTCACCGACAAGAAGCCAATGACCATTGAAGTGGTGTCGCTGGACTGGAAATGGCTGTTTATCTACCCAGAGCAGGGTATTGCGACGGTGAATGAATTGGCCTTCCCGAAAGATGTTCCAGTCGAATTCAAGATCACCTCTAACTCGGTAATGAACTCGTTCTTTATTCCTCAGTTAGGTGGACAGATTTATGCGATGGCCGGCATGCAGACCAAACTGCATCTGATCGGCAACGAAGCGGGGCAATACGCAGGTATTTCCAGCAGCTTCAGCGGTCGCGGGTTCTCCGGTATGAAGTTCAACGCTATTGTCACCCCAACCGAAGGCGACTTCGATCAGTGGGTTAACAAGGTGAAAGCTTCTTCCAAGAACCTCAATACCACCGACGACTTTAACAAACTGGCAGAGCCGAGTGAAAACAACCCGGTTGAGTACTTCTCCAGTGTCAAACCTAATTTGTTCAAAGAAACAATTGGCAAATTCATGGGCGACATGCACATGCACAAAGGCGCTGAAGCAAACGCGCACGAAGGCATGGACATGAGCCAGGGTATGGACATGGGTGAACATGCTCACGCCGGAGCCGAGGAATAATCTGATGTTGGGAAAATTAACGCTTGATGCGGTTCCTTACCACGAACCGATCATCATGGTCACCGTTGCTGCAATTGTTGTTGGCGGCCTGGCACTGCTGGCGCTGATAACATATTTGGGCAAGTGGAAATGGTTGTGGAGCGAATGGCTGACCTCCGTCGACCATAAAAAAATTGGTATTATGTACATCATCGTGGCGATGGTCATGCTGCTGCGCGGCTTTGCCGACGCCATCATGATGCGTAGCCAGCAGGCGCTTGCGTCTGCCGGCGAGGCCGGCTTCCTGCCGCCGCACCACTATGACCAAATCTTTACCGCCCACGGCGTAATCATGATTTTCTTCATGGCGATGCCTTTCGTGGTTGGTCTGATGAACGTGGTTGTACCGCTGCAAATCGGTGCGCGCGACGTTGCCTTCCCGTTCCTGAACTCCCTGAGCTTCTGGTTCTTCGTGGTGGGCGTCGTACTGATCAACATCTCTCTGGGGGTTGGTGAGTTCGCGCAGACCGGTTGGCTGGCGTATCCGCCGCTGTCCGGCAAGGAGTACAGTCCTGGCGTCGGGGTCGATTACTGGATCTGGAGTCTGCAGATTTCCGGTCTGGGTACCCTGTTGACCGGTGTTAACTTCTTCGCGACCATTCTGAAGATGCGCGCCCCTGGCATGCCTCTGATGAAAATGCCGGTATTCACCTGGGCGGCACTGTGTACTAACGTCCTGATTATCGTTTCTTTCCCAATTCTGACCGTCACCATCGCGCTGCTGACCCTGGATCGCTATCTGGGCACCCATTTCTTCACCAATGATATGGGCGGCAACATGATGATGTACATCAACCTGATTTGGGCCTGGGGTCACCCAGAAGTGTACATCCTGGTTCTGCCGGTGTTCGGTGTGTTCTCCGAAGTTACCGCGACCTTCTCGAAGAAACGTCTGTTCGGCTATACCTCTCTGGTATGGGCAACCATCGCGATTACCGTTCTGTCGTTCATCGTATGGCTGCACCACTTCTTTACCATGGGGTCCGGCGCGAACGTCAACGCCTTCTTCGGTATCGCCACTATGATTATTTCCATCCCGACCGGGGTGAAAATCTTCAACTGGCTGTTCACCATGTACCAGGGTCGTATCCAGTTCAACTCTGCCATGCTGTGGACCATCGGCTTCATCATCACCTTCTCCATCGGTGGTATGACCGGCGTTCTGCTGGCGGTGCCGGGCGCGAACTTCGTGCTGCACAACAGCCTGTTCCTGATTGCGCACTTCCACAACGTCATCATCGGCGGCGTGGTGTTCGGTTGCTTCGCCGGCCTGACTTACTGGTTCCCGAAATCCTTCGGCTTCACGCTGAACGAAACCTGGGGCAAACGCGCGTTCTGGTTCTGGATCATCGGTTTCTTCGTGGCCTTCATGCCGCTGTACGCGCTGGGCTTTATGGGTATGACTCGTCGTATCAGCCAGAACATCAACCCTGAGTTCCATCCGCTGCTGATGGTTGCTGCGGGCGGTGCTGCGCTGATTGCCTGCGGTATCCTGTGTCAGCTGATTCAGATCTTCGTCAGTATTCGTGACCGCGATCAGAACCGCGACCTGACCGGTGACCCGTGGGGCGGCCGTACTCTGGAGTGGGCAACTTCTTCTCCTCCGCCGTTCTATAACTTCGCCACCATGCCGGAAATTCACGACCGTGATGCATTCTGGGACATGAAAGAAAAAGGTGAAGCGTATAAGAAACCGGCTAAGTACGAACCGATTCATATGCCTAAGAACACCGGCGCCGGCGTTATCATCGGCTTCTTCAGCCTGATCTTCGGTTTCGCCATGATCTGGGAAATCTGGTGGATGGCTCTGGCCGGCTTCATCGGCATGATCGTAGTCTGGATCGCCAAGAGCTTCGACCAAGATGTTGACTACTATGTGCAGGTTGACGAAATCGAGCGCATTGAGAACCAACACTATGAACAAATCAGCAAAGCAGGCGTGAAACATGTCAACTGATACTCTGACTAACCACAACGCAGCCCATGCAGAGCATGGGCACCACGACGCAGGAGAGACCAAAGTCTTCGGATTTTGGATCTACCTGATGAGCGACTGTATTTTGTTTGCGAGCTTGTTCGCGACTTATGCAGTACTGGTGAACGGGACCGCTGGCGGTCCCTCTGGCAAAGACATCTTCGATCTGAAGTTTGTTCTGGTTGAGACGTTCCTGCTGCTGTTCAGCTCCATCACCTACGGGATGGCGATGATCGGCATGAACAAAGGCAAAGTCGGCAGCGTCAACACCTGGCTGTTCCTGACCTTCCTGTTCGGCCTCGGCTTCGTGGCGATGGAAATCTATGAATTCCATCACCTGATCGCCGAAGGCTTCGGCCCGGATCACAGTGCGTTCCTGTCCAGCTTCTTCGCGCTGGTCGGTACTCACGGTCTGCACGTGTCTGCCGGTCTGGTCTGGATCATCATCATGATGATTCAGGTGAGCAAGCATGGCCTGACGTCAACCAACAAAACCCGTCTGATGTGCCTGAGCCTGTTCTGGCACTTCCTGGATGTGGTATGGATTTGCGTATTTACCGTTGTTTATCTGCTGGGGGTTATGTAATGAGCCATTCATCCCATGAGACCTCTCACGGCGGCGCAAGCCACGGCAGCGTCAAGTCATACCTGATCGGCTTCATCCTGTCGGTCATCCTGACGGTAATTCCATTTATGATGGTGATGAACGGCACTGCCTCTCATTCCACCATCCTGGCGGTTGTGGTCGGCATGGCGGTTATTCAGGTGATTGTTCACCTGATTTACTTCCTGCACATGAACACTTCATCGGAAGAGCGCTGGAACCTGGTGGCATTACTGTTCACCGCTATGATCATCGGTATCGTTGTTGTGGGTTCACTGTGGATTATGTACAACCTCAACCTCAATATGATGGTCGATTAAGAGCCGAGCCGTAAGTAATGATGAAGCAATACCTGCAAGTAACTAAACCAGGAATTATTTTCGGTAATTTAATTTCTGTCGTTGGGGGATTCCTGTTGGCTTCCAAAGGAAGCATCGACTATCCCCTGTTTCTCGCCACCCTGGTGGGTGTCTCGTTGGTTGTCGCCTCGGGCTGTGTGTTTAACAACTACATTGACCGTGACATCGACAAGAAAATGGAGAGAACGAAGAACCGGGTGCTGGTAAAAGGCCTGATCGCGCCGAATGTCACCCTGGTTTATGCTACCGCGCTGGGTATTGCTGGCTTCGCCTTGCTGTATACCGCAGCCAACCCGCTGGCCATGTGGCTGGCGGTGATGGGCTTCGTGGTTTATGTCGGCGTTTATAGCCTGTATATGAAGCGCCATTCTGTCTATGGCACGCTGATTGGCAGCCTGTCAGGCGCTGCGCCGCCGGTTATCGGCTACTGCGCGGTGACCAACGAGTTCGATATGGGCGCGTTGATCCTGCTGGCTATCTTCAGCCTGTGGCAGATGCCGCACTCCTATGCGATTGCCATCTTCCGCTTCAAAGATTATCAGGCAGCCAATATTCCTGTGCTGCCGGTAGTCAAAGGCATTTCCGTCGCCAAGAACCACATTACGGTCTACATTCTGGCGTTTATGATCGCCACCCTGATGCTGACCCTGAGCGGCTACGCCGGGTACAAGTACCTGGTCGTCGCGGCAGCGGTCAGCGTGTGGTGGCTGGGCATGGCGTTACGCGGTTATAAAACCGAGAATGACAGCATCTGGGCGCGCAAACTGTTTGTGTTCTCGATTGTTGCCATCACCTCACTCAGCGTAATGATGTCGATCGATTTTAGCGCCTCGGCGTCGCCGGAAACGTTGTTAACTTACGTCTGGTAACTCGCTCTTCGTCAATGGGCCGCTAACGCGGCCCATTTTATTTTTACGTTCTCAGCCCTACCGGCATCCGGGAAATACTGTAATATCTGCTAAATAACATTACGTTTACCCTCCCCTGCCCTTCACACTAAAATAAACGCGCTCCCAAAAGTTATCCCATCAGGCTCTGACGGCCAGAACCTGATGGGATAGTTTTTACTGAGGTTCGAAGTTTGCATGAACGATAATACGATGACCCCGGTGGAACGCCGGGCGACCTGGGGTCTGGGCACGGTATTCTCACTGCGCATGCTCGGCATGTTTATGGTGCTGCCGGTGCTGACCACCTACGGTATGGCGCTGAACGGCGCCAGCGAAACGCTGATCGGCATCGCCATCGGCATTTACGGCCTGGCGCAGGCGATTTTTCAAATTCCCTTCGGGCTTATCTCCGACCGCATCGGCCGTAAGCCGCTGATCGTCGGCGGGCTGCTGGTGTTCGCCCTCGGCAGCGTTATCGCTGCGGTCAGCGACTCGATCTGGGGCATTATCCTCGGCCGCGCGCTGCAAGGCTCCGGCGCTATCGCCGCCGCGGTGATGGCGCTGCTGTCCGATCTGACCCGCGAGCAGAACCGCACTAAAGCCATGGCGTTTATCGGCATCAGCTTCGGTATTACCTTCGCCATCGCCATGGTATTGGGGCCGGTGATTACCCATGCGCTGGGACTGCATGCGCTGTTCTGGATGATCGCCGCGCTGGCGCTGTGCGGTATCGTCATTACCTTACTGGTGGTGCCTTCGGCCGACCGCCACGTGCTGAACCGCGAGTCCAGCATGGTGCGCGGCAGCTTCAGCAAAGTGCTGAGCAACCCGCGCCTGCTGAAGCTCAATATCGGCATCATGTGCCTGCACATTCTGCTGATGTCGAGCTTCGTCGCCCTGCCGCTGGCAATGGAGAAGGCCGGGCTGGCGGCCAGTAAACACTGGGTGGTGTACCTGGTGACCATGCTGGTGTCGTTCGTGTCGGTAGTGCCGTTTATTATCTATGCCGAGAAGAAGCGCCGCATGAAGCAGGTATTTATGGGCTGCGTGGCGGTGCTGTTCGCCGCCGAACTGGTACTGTTGATTTCCGGCCAACATCTGTGGGGCATTATCGCCGGCGTACAGCTGTTCTTTATGGCGTTTAACGTGATGGAGGCGATTCTGCCTTCGCTGATCAGTAAAGAGTCGCCGGCCGGCTACAAGGGTACGGCGATGGGCGTATACTCCACCAGCCAGTTTATCGGCGTTGCCATCGGCGGCAGCCTCGGCGGCTGGCTCTACGGCCTGCACGGCGCCGGGCTGGTGTTTATCGCCGGCGCGGTGATTGCCGCCGTATGGTTTATCATCAGCAGCACCATGCAGGAACCGCCGTACGTCAGCAGCCTGCGTATCACACTCTCGGAACTGGCGGTAAAAGACACGTCGCTGGCAAGCCGGCTGCAGGCTCAACCCGGCGTGGCGGAAGCCATCGTCGTGCCGGAAGAGCGCAGCGCCTATGTGAAGGTCGACACCAAACAGACCAACCGCGGACAGTTGGAAACGCTGGTCAATACGCTATAAATAAAAACGCCGGGCAAGCCCGGCGTTTTTATTCACATCAGTACGATCAGTCGCGGAAGTTTTTAAACTGGAACGGCTGCCCCAGATTACCGCCGCGCACCAGCGCCATCACGCTTTGCAAATCGTCACGGGATTTCCCGGTCACGCGCACTTCGTCACCCTGAATCTGCGCCTGCACCTTCAGCTTGCTGTCTTTAATCAGCTTGACGATCTTCTTCGCCAGCTGCGTTTCAATCCCCTGCTTCAGCTTGGCGTCAACGCTGTAGGTTTTGCCGCTGTGCTCAAACTCTTCCGGGATCTCCAGCGCCGCGCCCTCAATACCACGCTTGGCCAATTTTTCACGCAGAATATCAAGCAGCTGCTGAACCTGAAAATCAGATTCGCTGGCAACTTTGATCGTTTCATTTTTTTCGTTCAGCTCAAAGCTGGCCGGCACGTTGCGGAAATCCCAACGGGTGCCCAGATCGCGCGAGGCGTTCTCCACGGCGTTGCGCACTTCCTGCATATCTATTTCGGAAACAATGTCGAAAGATGGCATACTTCTTCCTCCTGAATGAGAGCCCGAACTGTCAGGCAATTTCGATGGCGTGCATGATACCCGCTTTGCCGATTAAGGCAAAATTCCGATGTCACGGCAACGCAAACGTCCACACGCAGGAAAGTCTACAATTTATGGTGTCAGATCAGCGGTTCGCAAAGAGCGCTCAGGCGCTTTGCGCTGGCCTGTTCCCCCAGCAATACGATACCGGATAACGGCAATCCCCCGGTCCCCCCAAGGAGGATGGATGAAAATAACTGTTCTTGGTTGCGGCGCCCTCGGGCAGCTGTGGCTCTCCCGGCTGTATCAGCAGGGCCATGATGTACAAGGATGGTTACGCGTACCTCAGCCGTTTTGCGCCGTCGATGTTATTGAAACCGATGGCTCCCGCTTCAGTCAGAGCCTGCTCAGCAACGACGCCGAGCATCTGCGCAGCAGCGAACTGCTGCTGGTGACGCTCAAGGCCTGGCAAGTCTCCGATGCGGTAGCGGCCCTGCTGCCGAAGCTCAACCCCGCCTGCGCCATTTTGCTGCTGCACAACGGCATGGGCACACAGGATGAACTACCGGCCAACGAGCAGCCAATACTGCAAGGCACCACCACCCACGCCGCGCGCCACGACGGCCATACCATTATTCACGTTGCCGACGGCACCACCCATATCGGCCCGACGTCTCCGGCTGCGGAAGCGCTCAGCCACCTGGCGGAGGTTCTGCATCAGGCGCTGCCGGACGTCGCCTGGCACAATACAATTACCGCCGCGCTGTGGCGTAAATTGGCGGTTAACTGCGTGATCAATCCGCTGACCGCGCTGTATGACTGCCGCAACGGCGAGCTGCGCCATTATCCTGAGCAAATCACGCTGATCTGCAGCGAAGTAGCCGGCGTGATGGCGATGGAGGGGCACCACACCACCTGTGAGGGACTGCGGCAGTATGTGATGCAGGTGATAGAGAGCACGGCGGATAATGTCTCCTCCATGCTGCAGGATATTCACGCCCAGCGGCACACCGAGATCGACTATATTACCGGTTATCTGCTGCGGCGCGCCCGCAGCCACGGCATGGTGCTGCCGGAAAACGCCCGGCTGTTTGATTTGGTTAAGCGAAAGGAAAATGAGTATGAACGTATCGGTGTTGGTCTGCCTGGCGCCTGGAAGTGAAGAAACCGAAGCGGTAACCGCCATCGATTTACTGGTGCGCGCCGGGATTAAGGTCACCACCGCCAGCGTGGCCGGCGACGGCAGTCTGACCATCGTCTGTTCCCGCGGCGTTAAGCTGCTGGCAGATGCGGCGCTGGTTGAGATCGTCGACGAACCGTTTGACGCTATCGTGTTGCCCGGCGGCCTGCAGGGCGCCGAATGCTTCCGCGACAGCCCGCTGCTGGTGGAAAAAGTGCGTCAGATGCATCTGCAGGGGAAAATCGTCGCCGCCATCTGCGCCGCGCCGGCGCTGGTGCTGCAACACCACGATCTGTTCCCGGTCGGTAACATGACCGGCTTCCCCGGTTTGAAACAGCATATCCCGCAGGATAAGTGGATGGAGCGCCGGGTGGTATATGACGCGCGCGTCAATCTGCTGACCAGCCAGGGGCCGGGTACCGCCATGGAATTCAGCCTGAAGCTGATTGATCTGCTGTTGGGGAAAGCCAAAGCGGCGGAGGTCGCAGCGCAGCTGGTATTGATCCCAGGCATGTACGACTTCAGTGACTGAACACTTACTTACGCAATCACTAACGACTCTGAGACTTGGCTGTCATCAGTCAGTGGCCGTGATTCACGCCGGCAGCCAACAACGCTGCGGCGTATAAGATTCAGGGGTAATCCCCGATAGATTTCGCGTCTCAGCCAGGCGGCAACGGCGCAAATCCCCGGGAGCTGACATCAGTCAGTGACCGGGGTGCGCGCCAGCAGCCAACAACGCTGAGGCGCGAAAGATTCAGGGGATTAAGGGCGATACACTTTAATATTGGTATACCCCTGCTCCAGCAGATACAGCGCCTGCAGGCGGCTCATCACGCCGCGTTCACAATATAGCAGGTAGGTTTTGCTCTGATCCAGATCGCCGAACTGGGTGCCCAGCTTGTAGAACGGCAGCGGTTTCACCTCAACCTGCTCCAGCTGCAGCGGCTTTTCGTCCTGTTCGTCCACCGAGCGGATATCCAGAATCACCTGATCGGCATTGAATGCCGCCACGGTTTCTACTTCCGTGACCTGTTCCTGGGTTTCGCTGGCGATGGTGCGGATATCCACGTTGCGCGCTTCGCGCACGACCCGCTCGAGGATCTCGAAATCGAAGTTGCCTTCTTCTTCTTCGATCTTCGCCTTCACCGCTTTTACCGTCGGGCTCTTGGAGATCACCCCGCAATATTCCGGCATGGTTTTGGCAAAATCTTCGGTGCCGATCTGGCGCGCCACGTTGATGATGTGCTCTTTATCGTGGGAAATCAGCGGACGCAGGATCAGCGTATCCGACGCGTTATCGATCAGACGCAGGTTGGTCAGCGTCTGGCTGGATACCTGTCCCAGCGCTTCGCCGGTAACCAGCGCCTGCACGCCATAGCGCTCCGCCACTTTGGACGCGGCGCGTACCATCATTCGCTTGAGCACCACGCCCATCTGGCCGTCGTCGACTTTTTCCAGAATTTCGCCCACTACCGGCTCAAAATCGATCGCCACGAAACGCACCTTGTGCGAGCTGCCGAAGCGGTTCCACAGATAATGCGCCACCTGCTTGACACCGATCTCATGCGCGGCGCCGCCCAGGTTGAAGAAGCAGTAGTGCACCCGGCAGCCGCGACGCATCAGCATATAGCTGGAAACGCCGGAGTCAAAACCGCCGGAGATCAGCGACATCACGTCTTCCTGGGTACCGATCGGGTAGCCGCCGATACCTTCGCGGCGCGCTTTCACCATCATCAGTTTGTCATCTTCAATCTCAAGATTGACGGTCACCTGCGGATGGTTCAGTTTGACCCGTGCGCTCTCTATATGCTGGTTCAGGCCGCCGCCGACGTAACGCTCCACGTCCTGAGAACTGAAGTCCTGCTTGCCGCGGCGCTTCACGCGCACGCAGAAGGTCTTGCCTTCCAGCCGTTCGCGATAGGTTTCCAGCGTCTGCTCGAAGATATGGTGAATATCGGTGTAGGCGCGGTCTTCCACTTCCAGAATATGGTGGATACCGGGGATGCGCGTCAGCGCGTCGGCGATCGCCGGACGCTGGTTTTCATCTTTGGCGCGGACTTCAATAAAGTCCCAGTGCCGGACCACCGCCAGGTTTTCATCATACTGCTTCAGGACATTACGAATGTTGGTGGTAAGAATCTTTATGAAGCGCAAGCGCACAGATTGACTCTTGATGGTGATTTCCGGGAACAATTTAATGATAAACTTCATGGCGGTCTTTATGGTCAGATAAAATTAACGGGGCGCAGTATATCACTTTCTGATGAAGCTCTGCGCACAAAACCACACGAGCACGCCATGATTTGCTAATCAAGATCCGCTAGGATAGGCTCTGGCCCCTCGGTTCACCTGATGACGTAACAAGAAAATTATGCCGAAAAAACCCGCACAATCAGACAGTACAGAGCAAAATGTCAGTTTTGAACACTCCCTGACCGAACTGGAAAGCATTGTGACGCGCCTGGAAGCGGGCGAATTGCCGCTGGAAGAGGCGCTCAGCGAATTTGAGCGCGGCGTACAGCTGGCGCGTCAGGGTCAGCAAAAACTGCAGCAGGCGGAACAGCGCGTGCAAATTCTGCTGAACGACAGCGACGACGACGATACCGCATTAACGCCTTTCACCCCGAACGCCGAGTAATGATTGATGTCTGACTTCAACAGCCAGCTACAAAGCTATCGTCAGCGCGCCGATCGCGCCCTGCTGGACTTTATCGCCCCGCTGCCGTTTAACGACGGCCGGTTGGTGGCAGCCATGCGCTATGGCGCCCTGCTGGGCGGTAAGCGTCTGCGCCCGTTCCTGGTGTATGCCACCGGCGAGATGTTCGGCGTGCCGTCGGACAACCTCGATGCGCCGGCGGCGGCGGTAGAATGTATCCACGCCTATTCTTTGATCCATGACGATCTGCCGGCGATGGACGACGACGACCTGCGCCGTGGCCAGCCTACCTGCCACCTCAAATTTGATGAAGCCAGTGCGATTCTGGCCGGCGATGCGCTGCAGACGCTGGCCTTCTCCATTCTGGCCGACGCCGAGATGCCGGATGTCGCAATGCGCGACCGCCTGGCGATGGTGTCGGAACTGGCCGGCGCCAGCGGCGTGGCCGGCATGTGTGGCGGTCAGGCCTTGGATCTTGCTGCAGAAGACCGTCAGATTAATCTGGAAGAACTGGAGCAAATTCACCGCCACAAAACCGGTGCGCTGATCCGCTCAGCCGTGCGTCTGGGCGCGCTGGCGGCGGGCGAGCCGGGGCGTGCGGCGCTGGCCGAACTGGATCGCTACGCGGCGGCCATCGGCCTGGCGTTTCAGGTTCAGGATGACATTCTCGACGTCATCGGCGACACTGCAAAAATAGGAAAACGCCAAGGCGCCGATCAGCAACACGGAAAAAGCACCTATCCCGCGCTGCTGGGCCTGGACAATGCCAGGGCCAAAGCCCGGGATCTGTATCAGGAAGCCTTGAGCGCTCTGGATACGCTGGCGGCGCAATCATACAACACCGCATCATTGCGCGCGTTGGCCAGCTTTATTATTGAACGCGACAATTAACGTGTGACGTTATCGCCATTTAACGCCGCCGCGGCCCCGACGCTGCGGCCGTTGCGCGATGGCATACCTCTGATATGAGTATCGAATGAGTCTTGATATAGCCAAATACCCGACGCTGGCGCTGGCGGAAAACCCCGAGGAACTCCGCTCGCTGCCAAAAGAAAGCCTGCCGAAGCTGTGTGATGAGCTGCGGCAATATCTGCTGGACAGCGTCAGCCGCTCAAGCGGCCACTTTGCTTCCGGGCTGGGTACCGTCGAACTGACGGTGGCATTGCACTACGTTTACCACACGCCGTTCGACCATCTGGTGTGGGACGTCGGCCATCAGGCCTACCCACATAAAATTCTGACCGGACGCCGCGACCGCATTTCGACCATTCGGCAAAAAAATGGCCTGCACCCTTTCCCGTGGCGCGATGAGAGTGAATACGACGTCTTGTCCGTCGGCCACTCCTCCACCTCGATCAGCGCTGGCCTCGGCATGGCGGTGGCGGCGGAGCGCGAAGGCAAAGGCCGCCGCACCGTCTGCGTGATCGGCGATGGCGCCATCACCGCCGGTATGGCGTTCGAAGCCATGAACCACGCCGGCGATATCGATCCGGACATGCTGGTGATCCTGAACGACAACGAAATGTCGATTTCCGAGAACGTCGGCGCGCTGAATAACCATCTGGCGCAGCTATTGTCCGGCAAGCTCTACTCCACGCTGCGCGAGGGCGGCAAGAAGGTGTTGTCCGGCCTGCCGCCGATCAAAGAACTGGTCAAACGCACCGAAGAGCATCTCAAAGGGATGGTGGTGCCGGGCACGCTGTTCGAGGAGCTGGGCTTCAACTATATCGGCCCGGTCGACGGCCACGACGTGCAGGCGCTGGCCACGACGTTGAAGAACATGCGCGATCTGAAAGGGCCGCAGCTGCTGCATATCATGACCAAAAAGGGGCGCGGCTATGCCCCGGCAGAAAAAGACCCGATCAGCTTCCACGCGGTGCCAAAATTCGATCCGGCCAGCGGCACGCTGCCGAAAAGCGCCGGCGGCCTGCCGACCTATTCCAAGATCTTCGGCGAGTGGCTGTGTGAAACCGCCGCCAAAGACGACAAGCTGATGGCAATTACCCCGGCAATGCGCGAAGGCTCCGGCATGGTGCAGTTCTCACGCGACTATCCGCAGCAGTATTTTGACGTCGCCATCGCCGAACAGCACGCGGTCACCTTTGCCGCCGGCCTGGCGATCGGCGGCTACAAGCCGGTGGTGGCCATCTACTCCACCTTCCTGCAGCGCGCTTACGATCAGGTGATCCACGATGTGGCGATCCAGAAGCTGCCGGTGCTGTTCGCCATCGACCGTGGCGGCATCGTCGGCGCCGACGGCCAGACCCACCAAGGGGCGTTCGATCTCTCTTTCCTGCGCTGCATCCCCAATATGGTGATCATGACGCCAAGCGATGAGAATGAGTGCCGCCAGATGCTGTACACCGGCTACCACTATCAGGACGGCCCGAGCGCGGTGCGCTATCCGCGCGGCAGCGGTACCGGCGCCGCTCAGGAACCGCTGACGTCACTGCCGATCGGCAAAGGCATCGTACGCCGTGAAGGGGAAAAGGTTGCCATTCTCAACTTCGGCACCCTGATGCCGGAAGCGCAGCTGGCCGCCGAGGCGTTAAACGCCACGCTGGTGGATATGCGCTTCGTGAAGCCGCTGGATGAGGAGCTGGTGCTG
Organism: Serratia sp. JUb9; assembly: GCF_014298095.1. Lineage (NCBI taxonomy): Bacteria > Pseudomonadati > Pseudomonadota > Gammaproteobacteria > Enterobacterales > Yersiniaceae > Serratia > Serratia sp. JUb9. Next base: position 3,894,408 of record NZ_CP060416.1, read on the forward strand.
GAGATGGCCGCCAGCCATGAGCTGCTGGTCACGCTGGAAGAAAACGCCATTATGGGCGGCGCCGGCAGCGGCGTAAACGAGCTGCTGATGGCGAAACGCCGTCTGGTGCCGGTATTGAATCTCGGCCTGCCGGACAGCTTTGTCCCGCAGGGCAGCCAGGAAGAGATCCGCAGCGACCTCGGCCTGGACGCCGCCGGTATCCAACGTCAGATAGAAGACTGGCTGGCTGAATAATCAATAAAGGGCGCCACAAGGCGCCCTTGTTTTATCTCAGAACAGAGCGACGGGCCAGTGATGCCCCAGCAGGTAGATCATCCCTGCGGCGATCACGCCGGCGACGATATCGTCGATCATAATGCCCATACCGCCGTGCACATTGCGGTCAAACCAGCGGATCGGCCAGGGCTTCCACATATCCAGAATGCGAAATAGCACGAAACCAACGGCGACCCAGCGCCAATCATTCACTGGCAGCGCCATCAGCGTGATCCACATACCGACAAACTCATCCCAGACGATACTGCCGTGGTCGTGCACGCGCATGTCTTTCGCCGTCTGGTGGCACAGATAGACGCCGATACAGATGCTGAACATCACGATCAGCGAATAAAGCTGCCACGGCAGCTGTATCAGCAGCAGCCAGAACGGAATAGCCGCCAGCGATCCCATCGTACCCGGCACCACCGGCGACAGTCCGCTGCCGAAACCGGTCGCCAGCAGATGCCAGGGGTTGCTCATGCGCAACCGGCGTTTTGCTTCATCCACGCGGATTTCCCTATTTGCTGCTGAAATGGTCGAAGCCCCGCCAAGGCAGCTCCACCGCTTCATGATCACGGAAGAATTTGACGCCTTCCGCTTCCGGGCCAATCTGACCAATACAGGTGTAGTCGGCGCCCAGATGGCTCAGCGCCACGTCCAGCGCACCGCGGTTGATCTCCGGCACCGTGAAGCACAGTTCGTAATCTTCACCGCCGGTTAACGCCCAGCGCAGCGCTTGTTCGCTGTCGGTATGCTCGGTCAGCGCCTGCGACAGCGGCAATTCGTCCAGATCGATGCGCGCGCCGCACTGGCTGGCGGTTAACAGATGCTGTAAATCAGAGATTAAACCATCGGAAATATCGATCGCCGCGCTGGCCAGATCGCGCAACGCCTGCCCCTGCAACACCCGCGGCTGCGGACGCAGATGACGGGCCAGCAGATAATCGCGCGCCGTCATATCATCCACCGCCAACCGCTGTTGCAGCAACGCCAGCCCGGCGGCGCTGTCGCCCAGCGTACCGGTCACATAGATCCAGTCGCCGATACGCGCGCCGTCGCGGCGCAAAGCCCGCCCCGCTGGCACCAGGCCGTTGATGGTCAGGGTCATGCTGAGCGGCCCGCGCGTAGTATCACCGCCGATCAGCTGCATGCCGTAGTAATTCAACTGCTCAAACAACGCGTCGCTAAAGGCTTTCAGCCACGCTTCATCCACCTCTGGCAGCGTCAGGGCCAGCGACAACCAGGCCGGATCCGCGCCCATGGCGGCCAGATCGCTCAGGTTTACCGCCAGGGCTTTGTAACCGAGATCGCCCGGATCGATATCCGGCAGGAAGTGCACCCCGGCAACCAGGGTATCGGTGCTGATGGCTAAAAGCTGTTTTTCTGCCACTGTCAGGAGTGCGCAGTCATCTCCAATGCCCAACTGTACGTCCCGGCGCAAACTCTTGAACCGGTCAAAATAGCGGGCAATAAGGTCAAATTCGCCGCATGCCATGGTAAATATTCCAATAAAGAATCGCTGTGCTGACAAGCCGGCTCGCAGCAATATGTTCAGCGGCCAGGGCCTGCAGCCCGTGGTTAGCAAATGATTTTTATGGGCGTGAGATATGCCCTAACGTGCAATGACAGTGTTGAACAAACGCCGAAATAAAATGGGCCGCAGAGCGGCCACATCATTTATTTTTTCTTGCGGATGTGAGGCGCCGCTTTATCCAGCACGCCGTTCACAAATTTGTGACTATCTTCGGCGCCGAACACTTTCGCCAGTTCGATCGCTTCGTTAATTGCCACTTTGTAAGGGACATCTTCACGCATTTTCAGCTCAAACAGCGCCACGCGCAGAATGGCTTTTTCCACCTGGCCCAGCTCTTCCAGCTGGCGAGACAGGTAAGGCGTCATCAACGCGTCCAACGTACCCGCATTCATCGCCACGCCGGACAGCAGCTCGCGAAAATAGGCGACGTCAACGTCTTTGACGTCCTGCTCCGTCAGGAACTGTAATTCAACATCGGCAATGTCGTTTTTAGACAACTGCCAAGAGTAAAGCGCTTGAACAGCGCACTCACGAGCGCGGCGACGAGCAGCAGGTTTCACGGAATTCCCCTTAACTAAATTCAGGCTTTAACAGCTTTAATAACATTAATCATTTCAAGTGCGGTCAGGGCGGCTTCTGCGCCTTTGTTGCCCGCTTTGGTGCCGGCACGCTCGATCGCCTGTTCAATGCTTTCGGTGGTCAATACGCCGAAAGTCACCGGGATCTCGCTGCTCAACGCCACGCTGCCCACGCCGGAGCTGGCTTCGCCCGCCACATATTCAAAGTGCGCGGTGCCCCCGCGGATCACGGTGCCCAGTGCGATAATGGCATCGTATTTGCCGGTGTTGGCCAGCACTTTTGCGGTCAGCGGCAGCTCGTAAGCGCCCGGCACCCAGACAACGGTGATATTGTCGTCTGCAACCTGGCCAATACGTTTCAGCGCGTCGATGGCGCCTTCCAGCAGGCTGTCGTTGATGAAATTGTTAAAACGTGCAATTGCGATCGCCACACGAGCATTAGGAGTAGCAACAACACCTTCGATAACTTTCATGGACTTTCCTTAAAAATGGGTTCAATACCCCGCAGGGGGGCGGATTCTATCATATTCTTTGGCCGCCTGCGCGGCGCTTTTTGCAAAGCCGCCAGGCAATCACTGTTTCGCCGTCAGGCGCAACCGCAAATCGGGACCGACCTGCCGCACGTCGCTGAACACGAACTCCGGTGCCTCCGCCAGCCGTTCCAGGCCAGGCAGGTGACACAGCCCGCGGGCATTATCGCCGAGCAACTTCGGCGCAACGTACACAATCAGCTCATCCACCAGCCCGGCCTGCAGCAACGCGCCGGACAGCTGCGCGCCGGCCTCGACCCAGACGGAGTTCACCTGGCGCTTGGCCAGCTGCATCATCATCACCACCAGATCGATACCGCCACCGTGCGCCGACAGCGTCAGCTGCTCCACGCCTTCCGGCCACGCCTGCTGGTCAGGCTGCAGCCGCGCCAGCCAGGTCGCGCCCGGCTGCTGCACCACCCGGTGCTGCGGCGTGACGCGGTTCTGACTGTCAAGAATAATGCGCAGCGGCTGGCGCAGATTGTCACGCGGGTAGCGGCGCTGCGTATCGGCGTCCAGCTCATCCCAGCGAACGGTCAGCGAAGGGTCGTCCGCCAGGACGGTGGCGCTGGTGCTGAGGATCGCCGCGCTTTCCGCCCGCAGACGCTGCACGTCACGGCGCGCCTGCGGCGAGGTAATCCACTGGCTTTCGCCCGACGCCATCGCTGTGCGCCCGTCAAGCGACGCCCCCAGCTTCAGCTGCACATAGGGAAAACCGGTGCGCATCCGTTTGAGGAAACCGCGGTTCACCGCTTCGGCCTCCGCCAGCATCAGGCCATGGCTGACGTCGATGCCCGCCTGCTGCAGGCGGTACAGACCGCGCCCCGCCACCTGCGGGTTCGGATCCTGCATCGCCGCCACCACGCGGCTGACGCCGGCATTGATCAGCGCATCGGCGCACGGCGGCGTACGGCCGTGGTGGCTGCAGGGTTCCAGCGTGACATAGGCGGTCGCGCCGCGCGCCAGTTCCCCGGCCATACGCAATGCATGCACTTCCGCATGCGGTTCACCCGCACGTAAATGGTAGCCTTCGCCGACGATCTTGCCATCGCGCACGATCACACAACCGACGTTGGGGTTCGGCGCCGTGGTAAAACGGCCCAGGCGCGCCAGTTCAAACGCGCGCGCCATATACAGTTGATCGTTAGGCATCAGCAATCCTGTCAGTCTTGCAGTTTGGCGATCTCTTCGCCGAACTCGCGGATATCTTCGAAGCTGCGGTACACCGAGGCAAAGCGGATATACGCCACCTTATCGAGCTTTTTCAGCGCGTCCATCACCAGATTGCCGACCATTTTGGTCGGCACTTCGCGTTCGCCGGTGGCACGCAGTTGGGATTTGATATGGTTGATGGCGTTCTCGACGTCATCGGAACTGACCGGGCGTTTTTCCAACGCCTTCAGCATGCCGCGACGCAGCTTGTCTTCATTGAATGGCTCGCGGACTTCATCACTTTTAATCACCCGCGGCATGACCAGTTCGGCCACTTCAAAGGTGGTAAAACGTTCGTTGCAAACCAGGCACTGGCGGCGACGGCGCACCTGCGATCCATCGCCGACCAGACGGGAATCTATCACTTTGGTATCAACAGCAGCGCAAAAAGGGCAATGCATAACAGGTCCTGATAAGCGTTCTCATAATGACGCACAGTTTACCCCGAACTTTCACCATAACAAAGGGTACCGGGCATTTGTTGCCACGCACTGACGAAACGTGCTTCACGCCCCGGCGATACTCTGCGTCAAACATGACTTTCCGGCACATTCCGACTAAGCTGATAACAGGAGTCATTGAATAGGGAATCGCCGCCATGACAATCAGTTATCCTAAAGTCTGCCTGCTTACCGCCCTGATTTTGCTTGCCGGCTGCGCGCAAAACCGCGACGTGCCGAACCTGCGCAACCAGGTCGGCGAGCTGAGCCAAAAAGTCACCACGCTGACCGAACAGGCTACGGCGCTGGAACGCCAGAAACAGCTGAACCAAGGTTCGACCAGCGGCGTCTATCTGCTGCCCGCCGCCAACACGCCGGCACGACTGCAGAGCAATATCGGCGAACTCAGCGTCGCGCTGGATCGGGTAAAAAGCGAAGCCAACGGCTCGCAGGCGGTGCTGCATATCCGCACGCTGTCCGGCAAAGCGCTGCCCGCCTTCAAGGCGATGGTGGAGTGGGGACGGCTGGATGACAACGGCCAGTTGCAAAATGCCGGCGCGCTGTCCCAGCCGATTCAAAACGGCGACTCGCTGCTGGCGAAAACCACGCAAAGTTTCGAGCTGCGCTTCAGCGACGTCACCCCGGAACAGCTGGGCTATATCCGCCTACACAGCGTTGAGCCGCTCACCGCCGAAAGCCGTTAACTCAGCCGCCGGCAACCGTGCATAAAAAAAGAGCGCCAACCGGCGCTCTTTTATTCCGCTGAACGTACAGCAGATTAAGGCAGGATAGAAGGCTGATCGGCGCCCTCTTTCTCCACTTTCTGCTGCAGCATGTGTTCGCGTTTCATTCCCAGTTTCAACGCCAGCGCAGAGGCGACGTAGATAGAGGAAATGGTACCGATGGACACGCCGATCAGCATCGCCAGCGAGAAGCCATGCAGCATCGCGCCGCCGAAGATATACAGCATCAGCACCACCACCAGCGTGGTGCCGGAGGTCATCAGCGTACGGCTCAGCGTCTGGGTCAGCGACACGTTGACAATTTCGTAAGGCGTACCGCGGCGAATCTTGCGGAAGTTCTCACGAATACGGTCTGACACCACGATGCTGTCGTTCAGCGAGTAACCGATAACCGACATCAGGGAAGCGATGATGGTCAGGTCAATCTCGATATGGAACAGCGACAGCACGCCGAGGGTAATCACCACGTCGTGCGCCAGCGCGATAACCGCACCGGCCGCCAGGCGCCATTCAAAGCGGAAACCGACGTAGATCAGAATCGAGATCAGCGCCACCAGCAGCGCCATGCCGCCGGTCTGCGCCAGTTCGCTGCCCACACTCGGGCCGACGAACTCGATACGCTTCACGGTCGCATTCTTATCCACCGACTCATTGATCACGCCGATCACTTTGTTGCCCAGTTCCTGGCCCGCATTGCCGGTAACCGGCGGCATGCGCACCATTACATCGCGGCTGCTGCCGAAGTTCTGGATAACCGGGTCCTGGAACCCGGCCTTTTCCAGCGTATCGCGCATCAGGTCAAGGTTTGCCGGCTGCTCCAGGTTGATTTCAATCACCGTACCGCCGGTGAAATCCAGTCCCCAGTTAAAGCCGCGCACCGACATGATGGCGATAGAGGCGATCAGCACCACAATCGAGATGCCGAAAGCCAGATAGTCCCAGCGCATAAAGTCATAGACTTTACGGCCGTAGTTGAGTTGCTCAACAGTATAATCCTGTGCCACAACGCACTCCTCAGATAGACAGCTTGTTAATGCGTTTGCCGCCGTAAAGCAGGTTGACGATGGCACGGGTACCGACAATCGCGGTAAACATGGACGTCGCCACGCCGATCGCGGTGGTAATCGCAAAGCCTTTAATCGAACCGGTGCCCACTGCGTACAGAATAATCGCGGTGATCAGCGTCGTGATGTTGGCGTCGATAATACTGGAGAACGCGCCTTTATAGCCCTCATGGATCGCCTGCTGAACGGAACGCCCGTTCTTCAGCTCTTCCTTGATACGTTCGTTAATCAGTACGTTGGCGTCAACCGCCACCGCCAGCGTCAGAACGATACCGGCAATCCCCGGCATGGTCAGCGTTGCGCCCGGCAACAGCGACATCACACCGACAATCAGCACCAGGTTAACCACCAGCGCGCTGGTCGCAATCACGCCGAATTTACGGTACCACACCACCATAAACACGATGGACGCCACCAGGCCCCACAGGCAGGCTTCCAGGCCCTGTTCGATGTTCTGCATCCCCAGGGTCGGGCCGATGGTACGCTCTTCCACGATCTGGATCGGCGCAATCAGCGCACCAGCACGCAGCAGCAGCGACAGCTGACGTGCTTCGTTCGGGTTGCCGATACCGGTAATGCGGAAGCTGTTGCCCAGACGCGACTGAATGTTCGCCACGTTGATCACTTCTTCCTGCTTCACCAGCACCGCACGGCCGTTGGCGTCTTTCTTGCCGCTGTCCTTATATTCCACAAACAGGGTCGCCATCGGCTTGCCGATGTTGTCCTTGGTGAAGTTGGACATCGAGTTGCCGCCGGCGCTGTCCAGCGAGATGTTAACCTGCGGCTGGTTGTACTCGTCCATGGTCGAGGTGGAGTCGGTGATATGGTCACCGGTCAGAATCACGCGCTTGTACAGCACGATCGGCTGGCCTTCACGGGTGTTCTTCACTTCCGAATCGCCCGGCACGCGGCCGTTGGCCGCTGCGGTGGCGTCAACGTTGGTGTTAACCAGACGGAACTCCAGCGTCGCGGTAGCGCCCAGAATCTCTTTGGCGCGCGCGGTGTCCTGGATGCCCGGCAGTTCAACCACGATGCGGTCAGAACCCTGACGCTGCACCAGCGGCTCGGCGACGCCCAGTTGGTTGACGCGGTTACGCAGGATGGTGATGTTCTGCTGCACGGCATATTCGCGCGCTTCGCTCAGACGCGCATCGGTCAGGGTGACCTTCATGACGTTGCTGCCGTTAGAGGAGAACACGTAGTCGCGCTGACGCGGCGTCATATAGCTGATAGCCCGATCGCGCGCGTCGTTATCGCGGAAGCGAACCTCAACGCCGTTGTTGTCCAGCTTGCGGATAGACGCGTAAGGGATGCCCTTTTCACGCAGGTCGCTGCGCAGGGTGTCGATGGTCTGTTCCTGCAGCTTGCTGAGCGCGGTATCCATGTCAACTTCCATCAGGAAGTGCACGCCGCCACGCAAATCAAGGCCCAGTTTCATCGGCTCGGCGCCCAGCATGGACAGCCAGCGCGGCGTCGCCGGCGCAAGGTTCAGCGCCACGACGTACTTATCGCCCAGCGCCGACATCAGGGCTTCACGCGCCCGCAGCTGAACGTCAGGATCTTTAAAGCGAGCCAGGATGGCGCCTTCTTCCAGCGCGATCGACTTGCTCTCGATATGGTCTTTTTCTAATACGGTACGGACCTGGTCCAGCGTAGTTTCACTGGCGGCGACACCGCGCGCGCCAGTGATTTGTACGGCCGGATCCTCACCATAAATGTTGGGAAGCGCATAAAGCAGACCGACGGCGATCACCACGATCAGCATCAGATACTTCCACAAAGGATAACGGTTTAGCACGGCAATTCCCTTCGGGAAAAAAAATTACAGGGCCTTCATGGTACCTTTCGGCAGAACGGCCGCCACGAAGTCACGCTTGATCATCACTTCCGTGGTGTCGTTCAGCGCAATAGCGATAATGCCGGTATCGGCCACTTTGGTAACGCGACCGATCAGACCGCCGGTGGTCAGCACTTCATCACCCTTGCCGATGGAGTCCATCAGTTTTTTATGCTCTTTGGCGCGCTTTTGCTGCGGGCGCAGGATCATGAAGTAGAAGATCAGGCCGAATACCACCAGCATAATGATCAGAGAGTACGGGCTTCCCTGAGCCGGAGCTCCTGCGGATGCGACGGCGTCAGAAATGAAAAAGCTCATTGAAATTCCCTCATTAAGTTATCAATTATTAAACATTTAAAGGCGGAACCGGTTTACCGATCCGACCGTAGAAGTCCGCAACAAACGCCTCTAATTTACCCTCTTCGATGGCCTGGCGTAAACCCGCCATCAGACGCTGGTAAAAGCGAAGGTTATGAATGGTATTCAAACGGGCACCGAGTATTTCGTTGCAACGGTCGAGATGATGCAAGTAGGCGCGACTGTAATTGCGACAGGTGTAACAATCACACTCGCTGTCCAGCGGAGAAGTATCATCCTTGTGCTTGGCATTGCGGATTTTTACCACACCGTCGGTCACGAACAGATGGCCGTTACGCGCATTACGCGTCGGCATCACGCAGTCAAACATATCAATGCCGCGACGCACGCCTTCCACCAGGTCTTCCGGCTTGCCGACGCCCATCAGATAGCGAGGCTTATCTTCCGGAATTTGCGGGCAAACATGTTCGAGAATACGGTGCATGTCCTCTTTTGGCTCACCTACCGCCAAACCGCCCACAGCGTAACCATCAAAGCCGATCTCCACCAGCCCTTTTACTGAAACATCACGTAAATCTTCGTAAACGCCGCCCTGAATAATGCCGAACAGCGCATTTTTATTGTTCAGCTCGTCAAAACGCTGACGGCTGCGCTGCGCCCAGCGCAACGACATCTCCATCGAACGCTTGGCGTAATCCCAGTCCGCCGGGTACGGCGTGCACTCGTCAAAAATCATCACGATGTCAGAACCCAGGTCATACTGGATTTCCATCGATTTTTCCGGGCTGAGAAACACTTTGTCGCCGTTGATCGGGTTACGGAAGTAAACGCCCTCTTCCTTGATTTTGCGCATCGCCCCCAGGCTGAACACCTGGAAACCGCCGGAGTCGGTGAGGATCGGGCCGGGCCACTGCATAAAGTCATGCAGGTCGCCGTGCAGCTTCATGATCTCCTGCCCCGGACGCAGCCACAGGTGGAAAGTGTTGCCCAGCAAAATCTGCGCGCCGGTCTCTTTCACTTCTTCCGGCGTCATGCCCTTTACGGTGCCGTAGGTGCCGACCGGCATAAAGGCCGGCGTTTCCACCACGCCGCGCTCAAAGACCAGGCGGCCGCGACGCGCGCGGCCATCGGTAGTATCTAATTCGTACTTCACTTATCCTCCAGCATCAGAGAAACAGTCTGATGTCATTAATACAGGACCACGCACCGGCGCGGCCCGGAAACTTACTCGCCGACGGATTCGTTTTCCGCCTGCGGGTTACGGCTGATAAACATCGCATCGCCGTAACTGAAGAAGCGGTATTGCTCGGCCACCGCCTGCTGATAGGCATGCATAGTGTTCTGGTAGCCGGCAAAGGCGGAAACCAGCATGATCAGCGTCGATTCCGGCAGGTGGAAATTGGTCACCAGCGCATCGATCACCTGATAGTGATACCCCGGATAGATAAAGATGCTGGTATCGTCGAAGAACGGCGCAATCAGCGCGTCCTTGCTGGCAGCGGCGGCACTCTCCAGCGAGCGCACCGAGGTGGTGCCGACGGCAATCACCCGTTTGCCGCGCGCTTTACAGGCCAGTACCGCATCCACGACCTCTTGCGGCACTTCGGCATACTCGGCATGCATAATGTGATCTTCAATGCTGTCCACCCGCACAGGCTGGAAGGTGCCGGCGCCAACATGCAGGGTGACGAACGCCATCTCCACGCCCTTGGCGCGCAACGCCGCCAGCAGCGGCTCGTCAAAGTGCAGGCCGGCGGTCGGCGCCGCCACCGCGCCCGGCTTTTCGCTGTAGACGGTCTGATACAGCTCGCGGTCGGCGTCTTCGTCCGGCCGGTCGATATACGGCGGCAGCGGCATATGGCCAACATCATTCAAAATGGCGAACACGTCACGCTCATCGTCGAAACGCAGCTCAAACAGGGCGTCATGACGCGCCACCATGGTCGCAGCGATGCTTTCGTCATCGCCCAGCAGCAACTCAGCGCCCGGTTTCGGCGCCTTCGAGGCGCGCACGTGCGCCAGCACCCGGCTGTCGTCCAGTACGCGCTCCACCAGCACCTCAATCTTGCCGCCGCTGGCCTTACGACCGAAGATGCGCGCCGGGATCACCCGGGTATTGTTAAACACCAGCAGGTCGCCGGCCTCCAATTTATCCAGCAGGTCGGTGAACACGCCGTGCGTCAGCTCGCCGCTTGGCCCGTCCAACTGCAGCAGGCGGCAGCCGCTACGCTGCGCCTGCGGGTAACGGGCGATTAAAGACTCGGGAAGTTCAAAGGAAAAATCGGCGACGCGCATGGTATTCACTTCAGCTAAAAAAATAGGCGCTATAGTCTAAAGCCATGGGGGAAAGGCGGCAAGGAATAAGGCGAATTTCCCGCGCGCCGTCGTTATGGCACAGAACGGTGCCTCAAGATAACCCACTTTAAGGTATAGTGACCGGATGAATTTCCTTGCTCATCTCCATTTGGCCCAGCTGGCGGACAGCTCGCTGCTGGGTAACCTGCTGGCCGACTTTGTACGCGGCAACCCGGCGGCGGACTATGCGCCCGAAGTGGCGGAAGGCATTATGCTGCACCGCCGTATTGACGTCCTGACGGATTCGCTGCCGCAGGTTAAACAGAGCCGCGATTACTTTGGCGCCGACTATCGCCGCGTGGCGCCCATCACGCTCGATGTGGTGTGGGACCACTTTCTGGCGCGCCACTGGCGGCAGATCGAGCCGGCGCGTCCGCTCAGTGATTTTACCCGCCAGGCGCGCGATCAAATCGTTCCTCATCTGGCGCAAACGCCCGAGCGTTTTCAGACCCTGAACCATTACCTCTGGTCAGAACGCTGGCTGGAGCGCTACGCCGAACTGCCGTTTATCGCTCAGGTGCTGCGCGGCATGGCCAGTCGGCGACCGCGGCTGGCGGCGCTGGGCGGCTCTTTCGCCGACGTAGAACGCCACTATCATCAGCTTGAAACACAGTTCTGGCAGTTTTATCCTCAACTGATGCGTCAGGCACAGGCCAAACGCCTGTAGCAGGGCCGGCAAGCGCGCGTGACAACGCCGCCTGACAACAATTTTGCCGTTAACGCTTGCCCTTTTGCCGGAAAAGGTTATTTTTAAGGCTCGCTGTATTAATTACTGATATCGATAGATAAAAACTATCTCAATGATTGGCGTTTTTAACCTTTATTCGCCAACGCAAGGCCCCTATACTGGCCCAAGTTTTTGCCCGCGGTTTACCTCCTCGGGCAGACATTAACCCTTAACTACTATTACAGGAGTAATCATGGTCCTGGTAACTCGTCAAGCCCCTGACTTCACCGCAGCTGCCGTACTTGGTAACGGCGAAATCGTTGAAAACTTCAACCTGAAAAAACACCTGAACGGCAAACCAGCCGTACTGTTCTTCTGGCCAATGGACTTCACCTTCGTGTGCCCTTCAGAGCTGATCGCTTTCGATCACCGCTATGAAGAGTTCCAGAAGCGTGGCGTAGAAGTGGTTGGCGTTTCCTTCGACTCCGAGTTCGTTCACAACGCATGGCGTAAAACCCCTGTTGAAAACGGCGGCATCGGTGAAGTGAAATACGCAATGGTTGCTGACGTTAAGCGTGAAATCCAGAAAGCTTACGGCATCGAGCACCCGGAAGCGGGCGTTGCGCTGCGTGGTTCTTTCCTGATCGACAAAGACGGCATCGTGCGTTCTCAGATCGTTAACGATCTGCCAATCGGCCGTAACATCGACGAAATGATCCGCACCGTTGATGCGCTGCAGTTCCATGAAGAGCACGGCGAAGTGTGCCCGGCTCAGTGGGAAAAAGGTAAAGAAGGTATGGGCGCGTCTCCAGACGGCGTTGCTAAATACCTGTCTGAAAACGCTGCCAAGCTGTAATTTCAGCCCTAGCGTTATCTACCGGTCAGCCTTGCTGGCCGGTTTTTTTATGCCCTTTTGTTGTGCAACCCCGCCGCGTTTTCCTTGTTTTGGTTCACATTCTCCCGTCAATTTTCAGCGCGTGCCGCGCCATGGCGCTACGCTGTAACCGCTGGCCTGTTCTTTGCAGAGCCTGATAATAAAAAACTGACAGGGTAGGAATATCAATGTTTTTGCATAAATGGAGTAAACCCCTGACCATGGCGGCGCTGCTGGTCAGCGGCAGCCTGCACGCCGCCTCCACGCCGGCGGTAGAAGCACGGCAGGGTATGGTGGTCACCTCGCAACGTCTGGCCTCACAGGTGGGCGTCGACATCCTGAAAATGGGCGGTAATGCGGTGGATGCCGCCGTGGCCGTCGGCTACGCGCAGGCGGTGGTTAACCCCTGCTGCGGCAATATCGGCGGCGGTGGTTTTATGACCGTCCATCTGGCCGACGGCACCGATACCTTTATCAACTTCCGTGAAACCGCGCCGGCGGCGGCCAGCGCTAATATGTACCTGGACGCCGACGGCAAAGTGAAAAAAGGCGCCAGCCTGTACGGCTACCTGGCCGCCGGCGTACCGGGCACCGTGCTGGGCATGGAAACCGCGCGCAAAAAATACGGCAAGCTGAGCCGCGAACAGGTGATGGCGCCGGCCATCAAGCTGGCGCGGGAAGGCTTTGTGCTGACGCGCGCCGATACCGATATCCTCGATACCACCGTCGCTCGCTTTAAGCAGGACCCCGAAGCGGCCAAAATCTTCCTGCGTAAAGACGGCAGCGCGCTGCAGCCGGGCGATCGTCTGGTGCAGGCCGATCTGGCCAATACGCTGGAAGCCATCGCCAAACAGGGGCCGGACGCCTTCTATCACGGTAAAATTCCGCAGGCGGTGGAAGCGGCGGCCCGCAAGGGCGGCGGTATTCTGACTGCGGCCGACTTCGCCAACTACAAAGTCACCGAAACGGCGCCGATTACCTGCAGCTACCGCGGCTATAAGTTCGTCTCATCGCCGCCGCCAAGCTCCGGCGGCGTTACGCTGTGCGAAACGCTGAATATCCTGGAAGGCTACGATCTGAAAAGTATGGGCTTTAACTCGGCGGCGGCCATCCACACCATGACCGAAGCCATGCGCCACGCCTATATGGATCGCAACACCTATCTCGGCGACCCGGCCTTTATCAACAACCCGATCGACCGGCTGGTCAGCAAAAGCTATGCCGAGCAAATCCGCAAGCAAATCGTCCCCGGCAAGGCAACGCCGTCGGAAAACGTGCAGCCCGGCATGGAGCCGCATGAAAAACCGGAAACCACTCACTACTCCATCGTCGATCATGACGGCAATGCGGTATCAACCACCTATACGGTCAACGGCCGCTTCGGCGCGGTGGTGATCGCCCCCGGCACCGGTTTCTTCCTCAATGACGAAATGGATGACTTTACCGTGAAGGTCGGCGAGAAAAACCTCTATGGGCTGGTGCAGGGCACCGCCAACGCCATCGCCCCCGGTAAGCGCCCACTATCGTCGATGAGCCCGACGCTGGTGACCAAAGACAATAAAATCTTTATGGTGCTCGGCTCACCGGGCGGTTCGCGCATTATCACCATCACGCTGCAGACCGCGCTTAACGTGATCGACCACGGCATGGCGCCGCAGGAGGCGGTGGATGCGCCGCGCATTCACCACCAGTGGCTGCCTGACGAGGTCTACTACGAACAGCGCGGCGTCTCCGCGGATACGCTGAATCTGCTGCAGAAGATGGGTTACAAAATGGTGGAGCAGACGCCATGGGGCGCGGCCGAACTGATTCTGGTCGGTCTGCCGGGCGCGGCGGGCGTGACGCCGGCCAACTCCGGCAATGACTCGGCGGTCTCCGGCAAGGTACGCGAAGGCTATCTGTACGGCGCCAACGACGTACGCCGCCCGGCCGGCGCGGCGATCGGCTACTGATGCCATCCCGGGGGCCGCTCGGCCCCCGTTCCTTTCGCTAAAGCCGCCAGACGCTCGCCGATTCCGCGACCAGACGCAGCGACAGGCCGCCATCGCACGCCGACAGTTCGCCCTCGCCTTCCAGCCTCCGCCAGTCGCCCGGCGTCAGCAGCGGGCTATATGCCAGCCGCACCGCCTGATTACCGCCGCTGCGCTGCAGCGCCACCAGCACGCGCTCCTGCTGGTAAGTACGTACAAACACCAGCGTCTCCCCTTGCGCGTACAGCACCTGACAGCCGCCGCGCCGCAGCGCCAGACTCTGCTTGCGCAGTGCCGCCATCCGCTGAAACAGCGCCAGCAGCGGCCGTTCCCAGAGGCTCTCATCCCAGGGAAACGGTTTACGGCACAGCGGATCATTCTCGCCGTCCAACCCTACTTCATCGCCGTAATACAGGCAGGGCACGCCGATCCAGCTCATCAGCCACACCGCCGCCATGCGCATCCGCACCATATTACCGCCCAGCAGGGTCAAAAAACGCGGCGTGTCATGGCTGTCGAGCTGATTGAACATGATCAGCTGGCGGTTATGCGGCAGACCGGCGCGGTAGCTGTCCATCCATGTTGCAACGGCGGCGGCGTCCAAATCGACAGGATGACGCGCCACATCAACCCCCGCCAGAAACGCCCGTAGCGGCAGGGCAAAGCCCATATAGTTCATCGCCGCATCTTCTACGCCGGCATGCAGCCAGCGGCGCGCATCGCCAAAATGTTCGCCCAGCAGATAGGCGGCAGGATTCTCCTCTCTGGCCGCCTGATAGATACCCGCCAAATGGCGCAGGTTACCGCCGGCGCCGCCGTTCTCCCCAAGCATATGCACCACGTCCAGCCGCCAGCCGTCAATGCTGTACGGCGGCTTCAGCCAGTGACGCACCACGCTGTCGGCATCACCATAGATCGCCGCCGCTACCTGCGGCTCGGCGTAATTCAGCTTCGGCAGGCTGGCGTTGCCTTTCCAGGTTAATGCGGTGCCGTCGGGATAAAAGTTAAACCAGTTACGGTAGCGGGAATCCGGGTGGTGGCAGGCGCCCTCTTCACCCTGCCGGTGGCGGTCGAACCACGGATGCGAATCGCCGGTATGGTTAAATACGCCGTCCAGCAGCAGTTTCATCCCTATTTTGTGAGTGCTTACTCGCAAGCGTCGCAGCGCCGCGTTGCCGCCCAGGTACGGATCCACCTGATAGTAATCCTCGGTATCGTATTTATGCACGCTGGGGGCGGTGAAAATCGGATTGAGGTAGAGCGCGGTGACGCCCAACTGCTGCAGATAGGGCAGCTTCATAATAATGCCGTCCAGATCGCCGCCGTAAAAGGTCGACGCCGCCAGCCGTTCGTCCAACGGCTGCTGCCAGCTGCGCCGCTCCACCGGCGTACCGGCGGCATGATGCACGTAACTGCCGCTCTGTATCCCATGCGCACCGCCGCTGCTGGCGAAGCGATCGGGGAATATCTGGTAAAACAGTCGATCCGCCACCCAGCCCGGGCCGTCGTCCGGCTCGTCGAGCGCAAACTGCGTCAGTTGATCCGGCGGCGTCAGCGACCAGCCTAACGGGCCGAACCAGCGCTGGCGGTCGGCCCACAGCAGCTTAAAGCAGTAGCGCCGCGTCGCCTCTCCTTCATTCAGCGTCAGGCTGGCGCGATAGCACAGCCGACCGTCAACGGCCTGCGCCGCCATCGGCAGCAGCCACTCTTCATTATCCGGTTCCGCACGCAGCAATACCTGCAGAGGCGGCATTGAAGCCTGCAACCACAGCGTGATATCCAACTGCTGCCCATTCTTTTCCACAAACGGCGGCACCGGCAGATGCCAGGCTTCCAGCATAACGTTCCTCCCGCTGTTGCCAGCGCAAATAACCGTGAATTGCGCCCACCATGCCACGCCGCCCGCTCCCGTCACTCATCTGTCAGCGATAAAAACGGGGGAGGAGCCGGGAGGCTGAGAGGAGGAAATCGTGCTAACTTAATGTAAAAATTGGTAAACCGGTACACATTACGCGGCACGGGCTATAGGCTTACGCCCCTATCCGCTTAGTGGCTATTGTTAACACGTTTTATGGAGGAGCTATGCAACAACGGATTGCTCAATGGTTAGATCAGTTTGGCATCGAATTTACCGACATCATGTCGCTGGTGCTGGTACTGGTGCTGATCGCCCTGATTTCGGTGGTTATCCACTTTATCCTGCACCGCGTAGTGCTGGCGGCCATTCAGCGCCGCGGCCAGCAGTCGCAGCGCGTCTGGCAACAGGCGCTGACCCAGTACAAACTGTTCCAGCGCGCGGCGCTGCTGCTGCAGGGCGTGATCATCAACCTGCAGGCGCTGTTATGGCTGCACAGCGGCACTCAGACCCAGGCGGTAATCGTCACCGCCGCGCAGGTGTGGATCATGGCCTACGCCCTGCTGACGCTGTTCTCGCTGCTGGATACCCTGCTGGCGGTGCTGCGCGAAAGCCCGGCGGCCAATCAGCTGCCGCTGCGCGGCATTTTCCAGAGCGTGAAGCTGATCGCCGCCGTGTTAATCGGCATTATGATCGTCTCGCTGTTGATGGGTAAATCGCCGCTATTGCTGCTCAGCGGCTTGGGCGCCATGACCGCGGTGCTAATGTTGGTGTTTAAGGATCCGATCCTGGGCCTGGTGGCCGGCATCCAGCTGTCCGCCAACGATATGCTGAAAATCGGCGACTGGCTGGAGATGCCGAAATACGGCGCCGACGGCGCGGTCACCGACATCGGCCTGACCACGGTCAAAGTGCGCAACTGGGATAACACCGTCACCACCATCCCGACCTACGCGCTGATCTCCGATTCGTTTAAAAACTGGCGCTCCATGTCGGAATCCGGCGGTCGTCGCATCAAACGCAGCATCAATATCGACACCACCAGCGTGCACTTCCTCTCCGAGCAGGAAGAGCAGCGCCTGAACCGCAACCCGCTGCTGCAGCACTACCTGAACAACAAAACGGAAGAGCTGCAACAATATAATCAGCAGGCGCAGGTGGATCTCAGCTCGCCGCTCAACGGCCGCCGCCTGACCAATCTGGGCACGCTGCGCGCCTATCTGGAAGCCTATCTGCGCGCCCACCCGCACATCCACCAGCATATGACGCTGATGGTGCGTCAGCTGGCACCGACGCCGGAGGGGCTGCCGCTGGAGATCTACGCCTTTACCAACACCACGGTCTGGGCGCAGTACGAGAGTATCCAGTCGGATATTTTCGACCATATCTATGCGGTGATTGAAGAGTTCGACCTGCGTATTCATCAGACGCCGACCGGTAACGATATGCGCGGCCTGTTGAAAGATATCCGCCCGACGGCCGACGTTTCCTGACCGAAACTGACGTAATTATTTCTGCTGGTAATTATCCTGCTCTGATTGCCAGCAGATATCTCCCCCCTCTTTTCTTTCCGCGCTAAAACGGCGTTAATGCAGCGAATACTCAACCACCGGGGGAGAACGCATGCACTTAACACGGCTCAAACATCGCTTTTTCACGCTGCTCAGCACGCTGCTGTTTATCGGCTGCCTGCACAGCGCCGCACGCGTTGAAGGGAACCTGAAGGTCACGCTACAGCCGGCGCTGAGCGCCTTAAGCCGCGATATGCGGGATATCCGTGACGCGCTGACGCGCTACGCCGGTGAAGGCGAGGAATCCCCCACGCCCCTCACGCGCGGCGAAACCCGCGCTGCCGAACGTGGAGATACTGAAGATAAATAGCAAGATTCAATGAAGCTCTAGTGACATCGTTATTGCACGGCAATCTGTAGGCTCAGTGTGATTGGAATTACCGTAAACGTACGGTATTTCTCTGTAACTACGATAAACGGCAATTGCAGGGGCCGTGGGCGCGGCCCCTGCACCCGCGCCCGCGCTTAGGCACGTTCTGCCCGCTTCGCGGGTACCCTCACGGCGTCACCGTCGCCGGGCGGGTCGGCTCTACAGGCATCCCTGCCTGTGCCGCCTCAACCGGACATCCCTGTCCGGTTGCCCCTGGCTCAGGTTCCTTGTTCGGCAGCCCGTGATGCGCGCTAAAGGTCAACACCCGAATCTGCCATTACCGGGATAGTTAACCTCAGATTTTGACATTCATAATTTACAGACGAAGACATTGCTGGAATGTGCACGGTGGGTGACCGCCATAGAAGGCGCCGAACGAAGGAACGGCGCATAGGCAAAACCGCCATGGACGGCGGTTTTAGGCGAGACAAGCAGGGACGCTTGTCGCAGCCGGCCGTGATGCGCCGAGAATGAGTGAGGGCAGTTGGCGCAGCCAACCGCCTGGCCTGGCGAGGGCGCGGGTGGTCAGGGGCCGCGCCTTCGGCCCCTGACTCGGTCGAGTCACCGGGGTCACATAAACCTACGAAGGCTTAACGACCGAAAACCACCGTTAAATTGACAAAATCCCTCTTAACGGAAACCTTACGCCGTCTGCGCACGCTTCTTCTGGCGGTTCACCTTCACCCAGTACCCCACCAGCAGCACCACCACCCACACCAGACCGGCGTACAACGACACGCGGGTAGTCGGGAAATAGCCAATCAGGCCAATAATAAAGGCCAGGAAGATAATGGCGATCGTCGAGGTAAACACCCCGCCGCGCAGCGGGAACGCCAGATCTTTCACCTGCTGTTTGTTCAGCCTGCGGCGGAACGCAATCTGCGAGAACAGGATCATAATCCACACCCACACGGTCGCGAAGGTCGCCAGCGAAGCGATCACCAGGAACACGCTTTCCGGCATGATGTAATTGAGGTACACCGCTATCAGCAGCGCCGCCATCATCACCACGACCGTCACCCACGGGATACCGCGTTTGGAAACTTTGCTGAATACTTTCGGCGCGTGGCCCTGTTCCGCCATACCGTGCAGCATACGGCCGACGCCGAACACATCGCTGTTAATCGCCGACAGCGACGCGGTAATCACCACAAAGTTGAGGATACCGGCCGCAATGGTGATGCCCATATGCTGGAAGGTCAGAACAAACGGACTGCCGCTGGTGCCGACCTGATTCCACGGATAAATCGACATAATCACGAACAGCGTGCCGACGTAAAACACCAGAATGCGCCACGGCACCGAGTTGATCGCCTTCGGAATCGATTTTTTCGGGTCGCTGGCCTCGCCGGCGGTAATACCGATGATTTCAATGCCGCCGTAGGCGAACATCACCAGCTGCAGCGACAGTATCATGCCCATCACGCCGTGGCTGAAGAAGCCGCCGTTACTCCACAGGTTATGAATGCCGGTCGGCTGCCCGCCGTTGCCGATGCCCCAGATGATAATGCCGATACCGGCGGCAATCATGATAATGATGGTGGCCACTTTAAAGAACGAGAACCAGAACTCCAGCTCGCCGAAGACCTTCACGCTCATCAGGTTGATCGCGCCGATAATCAGCACCACGCTCAGCACCCAAATCCAGTGCGGCACCTCCGGGAACCACACCCCCATATAGATGCCGAACGCGGTCACGTCGGCAATAGCGACGATCAAAATCTCAAAACAGTAGGTCCAGCCGGTGATATAGCCGGCCATCGGGCCAAGGTAATCCTGCGCATAGCGCGAGAAAGAGCTGGCCTGCGGGTTATTGACCGACATTTCCCCCAGCGCGCGCATAATGATAAAGGCGATCACGCCGCCGATCAGATACGCCAGCAGTACGCTGGGCCCCGCCATTTTAATGGCGTCGGCGGAGCCGTAGAACAGCCCGGTGCCAATCGCCGACCCGAGCGCCATAAAGCGGATGTGGCGCGTGCTGAGGCCACGTTTCAACTTATTGGCGGCGGGTGTTACTGATTCCTGTTGCATTTAAAGACCTGTCTTCTTATACACAAAAAAGCCACGGACAAGTCCGTGGCCTCAAAATCAGACCGGGAAGAATTAATGCGCGGTCGCTTCAGAGCGCGAGCATACCCGATCGTAGATGGCGGCCAGTACCAGCATCAGTACGGAAGGCGGCAGCCATGCCAATCCCTGACCTGCCAGAGGCAGGTGCGTGCTCCATGCCGGCAGCAGATTCTCGAAGCCGGCGGCCTTCACCGCGTCAAGGATACCAAACAACAGGCTGACGAGCATCACCGGCGAAATCACCTTCGGCGCACTATTCCACATCCGCAGGGTGAAGCTCAATACCACCAGCACGATACACGGCGGATAAATGGCGGTCAGCACCGGAATCGAGAGGTGAATCAGGTGGCTCAGGCCCAGGTTGGAGACGAACATCGAGAACAGCCCCAGAATAAACACCAGCGTTTTATAAGAGAACGGCAGGTACTGGGCAAAGAACTCGGCGCAGGCGCAGGTCAGGCCGACCGCGGTCACCATACAGGCGATAAAGATCAGCGCCGCCAGGAAGAAACTGCCCAGGCTACCAAAGGTGTTCTGCACGTAGGCATGCAGGATCACCGCGCCGTTGGTGGCGTCCGGCACCAACACGCCGCTGCCGGAACCCAGTTTAAACAGGCTCAGGTAGACCAGCGTCAGGCCGACACCGGCGATCAGCCCCGCAAAAATGGTGTAACGGGTCAGCAGGCCGTTGTCCTTCACCCCGCGTGAACGCGCGGCGTTGACGATCACGATGCCGAATACCATCGCCCCCAGCGTATCCATGGTCAGATAACCATTCACAAAGCCGGAAGAGAAAGGCACATGCTGATAGGCATCCACCGCCGGAATCGGCGAACCGGCCGGCCAGAGCAGCGCGGCGATGCCCAGCACGCCCAACGCGACAATTTTCAGCGGCGCCAGAATATGGCCGACGGTGTCGAGCAGGCGGCCCGGATAGAGGGAAATACCGATCACCAGCGCGAAGTACACCAGGCTGTAAATCAGCAGCGGCGTCGCGCCGTCGCCGGTCAGCGGGGCAATCCCCACTTCAAACGACACGGTCGCGGTGCGCGGCGTCGCAAACAGCGGGCCGACGGCCAGGTAGCAGACGGTCGCCAGCAGCAGGCCGGCGGTGCGGCCGATCGGCGTACTCAGGGCGTCAACGCCGCCGCCGACGCGCGCCAGCGCAATCACCGTCATCACCGGCAGGCCGACGGCGGTAATCAAAAAGCCCAGCGCCGCGATCCAGACGTGTTCGCCGGACTGCAGCCCCACCATCGGCGGGAAAATAATATTCCCGGCGCCGACAAATAAGGCAAAGGTCATAAAACCTAATGCCAGAATATCTTTTGACGTTAAACGATGACTCATAGGATGTCGTGTTGCCTGTTCAAATGAAAAAAAACGTTCTTTTCATGGCGGTTCGCCATTTCGCTGTCGGCCTGCCATTTCATCACAAGAGCAATAAGAGCAAGAAAACGCATACCGCTCGGGCGTTTTGTCCTTATGCGAAATTGACCACTCTTGAAGATGGGCAGAATGTTAGAAGTTATAAAATGGAGGATTAGTCCAACAACGGAGGGTAAGTAAAACGTTTATAGCGCCAAAAGGCAAGGCTCACGGGGAAATGCAGAGCGATCGACCAGATAAATATTCATCACCAGTCGATCGCACCAGTCTTCAGGAAATATGCCCTACATGATTTGTATCATTTTTAACCAAGGCGCTCACAAAACGTGAAGCATTGCGGGTTAAACCGCGCGAAAACGCCAATATCGGCGGCATTTCCGCGCATAACAAACGGGCTGCCGGCGGTTACCAGACCTGCCCGGCAATGCTGACCACGCTGCTCAGCTTGTCCCACTGCTGCTGCTCGCTCAGGCTGTTGCCCTCTTCGGTCGAAGCGAAGCCGCACTGGGTGCTCAGACACAGTTGCTCAGGGGCGACGAACTGCGCCGCTTCCTGCAGGCGCTGCTTAACCTGCTCCGGGTTTTCCAGCTCGCCGTCTTTGGTGGTGATCAGCCCCAGCACGACTTTTTGCTTGCCGGGCTTGATAAAGCGCAGCGGTTCGAAGCCGCCGGAGCGTTCGTTATCGTACTCCAGGAAGAAGGCGTCGATATTGACCTGGCCGAACAGGATCTCCGCCACCGGCTCATAGCCCCCTTCCGAGATCCAGGTGGAGCGGAAGTTGCCGCGACAGACATGCAAACCGATGGTCAGATCGTCCGGCTTGCCGGCGATCGCCGCATTCAGCACGTCGGCATAGATACGCGCCAGCTGGTCGGGATCTTCGCCGCGCTCGCGGATCTGGCGGCGCTGATCGTCAGAACAGAGGTAAGCCCACACCGTATCATCCAGCTGCAGGTAGCGGCAGCCGGCGTCATAAAACGCGCGGATCGCATCGCGATAGGTTTGCGCCAGATCGGCAAAATAGGCATCCAGCTGCGGATAAACCGTGCTGTCGATCGCCTGACGCCCGCCGCGGAAGTGCAGCACGCTCGGGCTGGGGATGGTCATCTTCGGCTGCGCGTCGCCGGCAATCTGCTGCAGGAAACGAAAATCCGCCAGCATCGGATGCTGCGGGTTAAAGCCCAGCTTGCCCGTCACCTTGACGCTGCGCGCCTTGGTCTGCACGCCGTTGAACTGGATGCCCTGTTCGGCGTCGTAGCCCTGTACGCCGTCCAGGCCTTCGAGGAAATCAAAGTGCCACCAGGCGCGACGGAATTCCCCGTCGGTCACCACCGCCAGTCCCAGCTGGCGCTGTTTTTCCACCGCCTGGCGGATCTGCTCATCTTCCACCGCCCGCAGCTGCGCCGCGTCAATCTCACCGCGCTGAAACTGCTGACGCGCGCTTTTCAGCGCCGCAGGACGTAATAAACTGCCGACGACGTCAGCATGAACGGCATGATTGCAATTGCACATCTTTTTCCACTCCCGGTGAACGGCAGGCGTCGCGTTGGCCTGCCGGAATGATTTACATATTGAATGATTACGCTGGGTTACAATTGGACATCCAGACGTCTAAATAGCTAAAATCATCCTGTCATGCCGCCTGCCCGGCGGCAATGGAGAAATTTTCATGGGTGTTGAAAGAAATTCATGATGGTGGGCGGCAGCTGGCTGAGAGCTGCCGTCATACGCGCCCAGGCGCTAAGCCGGTGCTACTTCAGCCCGAGCGCCTGGCGGGTTTTCCGCAGGGTTGCCGGCGACAGCGGCAGATAACCGTCCTGATTGACCAGCGCCTGCCCTTCCTCGGACAGCACCCGGTCAAGGAACGCCGCCGTCAGCGGCTCAAGCGGCCGGTGCGGCGCTTTGTTGACGTAGATATACAGGTAGCGCGCCAGCGGATAACTGCCGTTGCGCACGTTGGCTGCGCTGGGCGCCACGTAGCGATCGCCCCGCTCCGCCAGCGGCAGCAGCCGGACGCCGCTGGCGCGGAAACCGATGCTGGCATAGCCGATGCTGTTCAGCGATCCGGACACCGCCTGCACTACCGACGCCGAGCCGGGCAGCTCATTGACCCGCGCCATAAAGTCGCCGCCGCACAGCGCGCGCAGTTTGAAATAGCCATAGGTGCCGGAGGCGGAATTGCGGCCAAAACGCTGAATACTGCGCTGCGCCCAGTCGCCCGGCAGCGCCAGCTGGCCCCAGTTCCGCAGTGCGGCGGCTTCGCCGCAGCGGCGGGTGGCGGAAAAGATCTGATCCAACTGGCCAAGGTTCAGCCCCGGCAGCGGGTTGTCCTGATGCACCAGCACCACCAGCGCATCGACCGCCACCGGCACCGCCAGCGGCGCGTAGCCGTAGCGCTGTTCGAACGCCGACAGCTCCGCCGCCTTCATCGGACGGCTCATCGGCCCCAGCTGCGCGGCGCCGGCGGCCAGCGCCGTCGGCGCGGTCGATGAACCGGCGGCCTGCATCTGCAAATTGATATTCGGATAGTGCTGGCTGAAGTCCTGCGCCCACAGCGACATCAAGTTCGCCAGCGTGTCGGAACCGACGCTGGAAAGATTGCCCGACAGCATGCCGCTCGGCTGCGCCCGCAGGCCGGGGCTGCACAATAACAGCAGGCAGAGCCATATCCCTCGGGTCAGTCGCATACCGGTGCCTCACGCATTAATTTTTCAGCGCATTCTCTGACAAAGCGTCGGGAACAATCAACCGGTTAGGCAAAGTAAAGATAAAGCGGGTGCCATTGCCCGGCTCGCTGAGCACCTCCAGCCGTGCATCGTGATGGCTGAGGGCGTGCTTGACGATCGCCAGCCCCAGCCCGCTGCCGCCGGTCTGCCGCGAACGCGCCTTGTCCACGCGGTAAAAGCGCTCGGTCAGACGCGGCAAGTGCTCGGCGGCGATGCCCGGCCCGTTGTCGCTGACCTGGAACTGCGCCCCCTGCGGCGTCTGCTGCCAGCTCACCTCAATGTGCGTGCCTGCCGGCGTGTGGTTCACCGCGTTATACACCAGATTGGACACCGCGCTGCGCAGTTGGTCGTCATTGCCGTACACCTTCAGCGCTTCATTCACGCGGAAACTGATTTCATGGCGGCCGCCGCTGAGCGACTGCGCCTCACGCTGCAGCACCCGCAGCATCAGGGGCACGTCCACCGTCTCATTCATCTCGATAATCGGCGCCGCCTCGATGCGCGACAGCGTCAGCAACTGCTTCACCAGCCCGTCCATGCGCCGGGTTTGTTCCTGCATGGTGGCCAGCGCCTTGCCGCGCAGCGAACCGTCCGGCTCGTCGTCGCCCATCATTTCCAGATAGCCCTGCAGCACGGTCAGCGGCGTGCGCAGCTCGTGGCTGACGTTGGCGAAGAAGTTGCGCCGCGCGCCCTCCAACTGCCGCATCTGCGTCACGTCGCGCGCCACCATCAGCAGCTGCCCTTCCGAATACGGCATCACGCGGAATTCAACGTAATGCTCGTTATTCAGCTGCAGCGTCAGGGGTTTATCAAAGGATTGCTGTTGCAGATAGTGGCTGAACTCCGGGTAGCGCAGCAGGTTGAGAATATGCTGGCCGTTATCCTCCGGCCAACGGAAGCCGAGCAGATGCTGCGCCAGCCCGTTGCACCAGAAAATATTTCCCTCTTCGGTGGTCATCACCACCGCATCCGGCAGCGATTCGGCGCCGCTGCGGAAGCGTTTGATCAGCAGCGCCAGCTCGCGCCGACGGCGGCGGTTACGCTGCTGCATCTGATACAGGCCGTAAAACAGCGGCTCCCAGCTCCAGCGCCCCGGCGGCGGCGTCATGCTGCGGTCAATCCACAGCCAGTGGGAAAGTTTCAGCTGGTTATAGAAGTTCCAGCCCAGCGCCGCCAGCACGGAGACCAGCAGTAACCAGGGGAGATAGCCGAAAATCAGCCCCAACAGCAGGGCCGGCAAGCAAAAAAGGGCCAGCTCAAGAGCCAGCCTTTTCCAGGAAAGGCGTTCTAGCACGGCATGCTCTCCGACGCTGCGCGATTAATAGCGCGTTGAAAAGCGGTAACCTGTGCCGCGAACGGTTTGAACCATCTTGTCATGACCACTGCTCTCCAGCGCCTTGCGCAGCCGGCGGATATGCACATCAACGGTGCGGTCTTCCACATAAACGTTAGTGCCCCAGACGTGATTAAGCAACTGTTCGCGGCTGTAAACACGCTCCGGGTGGGTCATAAAGAAATGCAGCAGTTTGAATTCGGTGGGGCCCATATCCAGCGGCTGTTCGTTGGCCATCACCCGATGCGAAGACGGGTCGAGACTCAGCCCCTGCATCTCGATCACCTCTTCCACCGCCATCGGCGAAATACGGCGCATCACCGCTTTAATCCGCGCCACCAGTTCCTTCGGCGAGAACGGTTTGGTGATGTAATCATCCGCGCCGACTTCCAGGCCGCGCACCCGGTCCTCCTCCTCGCCGCGCGCCGTCAGCATCATCACCGGGATATCGCGGGTCAGCGCTTCGCGCTTCATATGTTTGATAAATTGAATGCCGGAGCCGCCGGGCAACATCCAGTCCAGCAACACTAAATCGGGGAACGGCTCAGACAGGCGCGTTACGGCACTGTCATAATCTTCGGCTTCCAACGGTTGGTAACCATTCTGTTCCAACACAAAGCACACCATCTCGCGAATAGGCGCTTCGTCTTCCACCACCAGTATGCGTCTTGCCATCGTCAATCCTGCCAATGTGTTAGCGTTCACAATTTGTTTGCGGGCGCCATTATGCGTCAGTTTTGTGACAGATTTATGAAATTAACCACTCAGTAACATTCACAATATAAATGCTTATCACCGTCGCGCAGGCTTAACCGCCGGAATAGATAGAAATAGCATATTTTTACCCGCCAACCCGTATAATCATCGTCAACGTTTTACCGCCGCCGCGTTTCGCCCCGGCACAACCGACGGCCAATCCCCGGGAGAGTCATGCGCCTGATACACACCTCTGACTGGCATTTGGGTCAGTATTTTTTCACCAAAAGCCGTGCCGCCGAGCATCAGGCGTTTTTGCGCTGGCTGATTGCGCAGATTGAACAGCATCAGGTAGACGCGCTGATCGTCGCCGGGGATCTGTTCGACACCGGTTCGCCGCCGAGCTACGCGCGCGAACTCTACAACCGCTTTGTGGTGGAACTGCAGCAGACCGGCTGCCAACTGGTGGTGCTGGGCGGCAACCACGACTCCGTGGCGACGCTGAATGAATCGCGCGAGCTGCTCTCCTGCCTGAACACCCGCGTGATCGCCAGCGCGCAGGCCGAGACCGGGCAGCAAATCGTGACGCTTAACCGCCGCGACGGCCAGCCCGGCGCGCTGCTGTGCGCCATCCCGTTCCTGCGCCCGCGCGATTTGCTGACCAGCCGCGCCGGCGAATCCGGCACGCAGAAGCAGCAGGCGCTGCAGGAAGCCATCGCCGAACATTATCTAACGCTGTATCAGGCGGCCTGCGCGCAGCGCGAGGCGCTCGATCTTACGCTGCCGATCGTCGCCACCGGCCACCTGACCACCGTCGGCGTCACCACCTCGGATTCGGTGCGCGATATCTATATCGGCACGCTGGACGCCTTCCCGGCGCAGGCCTTCCCGCCGGCGGACTATATCGCCCTGGGGCATATTCACCGGGCGCAAAAGGTGGCGAAAAGCGAGCATATCCGTTACAGCGGCTCGCCGATCCCGCTCAGCTTTGATGAGCTGGGCAGCGCCAAAAGCGTGTTTATGGTCGACTTCGCCGACGGCAGGCTGCAGCAGGTCACTACGCTGCCCGTCCCGCTTTTCCAGCCGATGCAGTTGATCAAAGGCGATCTCGCCCAGATCGAACAGCAGCTGCAGCAGTTTGCCGACTATCAGGGCGAGCTGCCGGTGTGGCTGGATATCGAGGTGGCGACGCAGGATTACCTCAGCGACATTCAGCGCCGCATCCAGGCGCTGGCGGATAATCTGCCGGTGGAGGTGGTGCTGCTGCGGCGCAGTAAAGAGCAGCGCCGTCAGGCCATCGAGCAGCAGGATAAAGAGACGTTGAACGAACTGAGCGTTGATGAGGTGTTTGAACGCCGTCTGGCGCAGGAAAGCGAACTGGAAGAAGCGCGGCGCGGCCGGATGCGCGCCATGTTCCGCCAGACGGTCGACGCTCTGCAGCAGAATGAGGAGCCATCGGCATGAAAATTCTGAGCCTACGGCTGAAAAACCTCAACTCGCTGCAGGGCGAGTGGAAAATAGACTTCAGCGCCGAGCCGTTCGCCAGCAACGGCCTGTTCGCCATCACCGGCCCGACCGGCGCGGGCAAAACCACCCTGCTCGACGCCGTCTGCCTGGCGCTGTATCACCAGACGCCGCGGCTGCACGTATCCCCCAGCCAGAACGATCTGATGACGCGCCATACTGCCGAATCGCTGGCCGAGGTGGAGTTCGAGGTCAAAGGCGTCGGCTACCGCGCCTTCTGGAGCCAGCGCCGGGCCAAAAACGATCCGAACGGCAACCTGCAGGCGCCGAAGGTCGAGCTGGCGCTGCTGGCGGACGGCAAGATCCTCGCCGATAAGGTGCGCGACAAGCTGGAGGCGGTCGCCGCCATCACCGGCCTGGACTTCGGCCGTTTTACCAAATCGATGATGCTGTCGCAGGGGCAGTTCGCCGCCTTCCTCAACGCCGACGCCAACGATCGCGCCGAACTGCTTGAAGAACTCACCGGCACCGAAATCTACGGCCAGCTGTCCGAGCGGGTGTTCGAACAGCATAAGCAGGCCAAACTTGAGCTGGATGCGCTGCACCAGCGCGCCAGCGGTATTGAACTGCTGAGCGACGAACAGCGCCAACAGTTGGAAACCCAGCTCGACGCGCTGCGTCAGGAAGAAACCGCGCTCAGTCAGCACGATGAACAGCAGCGGCAGACGCTTAACTGGCTGCAACAGTGGCAGCGTCTGCAGCAACAGCTGCAACAGTGCCAGCAGCGCTTACAGGCGCTGCAACAGGAGCAGGAGCAGGCCGAACCGCAGCTGCAGACGCTGGCGCGCAGCGAACCCGCCGAAAAACTGCGCCCGCTGCACAATGAACGCCAGCGCTACCGCGATGAACTGCAGGCATCGCAACAGCAGCTGACCCGGCTTGACCAACAGCAACAGCAGCAGGCCGCACAAATGGCACCGCTGCAGCAGGCGCTGGAGCAGGCGCGCGCCGAACAACAGACACAGGCGGCGCACCGGCAACAGCAGCAGCAGCTGATCGACGAACAGGTGCTGCCGCTCGATCACCACATCGCACAGCTGAGCAAAAGTCGTAGCGAACTGCAGCAAACCCGCGACGACGCCGTGCGCCAGTGCGAACAGCAGAAACAGACGCTGGACAAACTGCACGCCGAACGCGCACAGCTGGCGACACAGGCCGAGCAGCATCAGACGCAGCTGAGCGCCCTGACTCAGGCGCTCGCCGCGCAACAGCAGCAGCACAGCGTGCTGGAGGCCGAAACGCCGCTGGCCGCCCTGCGCCAGCGCCTGCAGCAGCTGAGCGACCTGCGCCCGACGCGCCAGCAGCTGGCGACCCTGTCCTCGCTGGCACAGCAGTTGGATCAACGGCTGACGCAACAGCGGCAGGAGTTGGCCGCCGGCCAGCAACAGCTGCAACAGCTGGCGCCGCAGTTAGAACAGGCCAGACAGCAGTATCAGCAGCACAAAACCCTGCAGGCGGAAGTAGAGAAAACCCATGAGCTTGAGCAGTGCATTGTCAGTCTGGAAGCCGAACGCGCCCGGCTGCAGACCGGCGCGCCCTGCCCGCTGTGCGGCTCTACCGAGCACCCGGCCATCACCGATTATCAGACGCTTAACCCGTCAGCCAGCGCCCGGCGCCTTGACGAGCTGCGCCAGCAGGGCGAAGCGCTGTATAAAAACGGCATCGAGCTGCGCGCCCGTCACGACGGTATGCAGCAACAGCAACAGCGTCAGCAGCAGGCGATTGAGCAGGATGAACAGCAACTGGCGGCCCACCAGCAACGGTGGCAGACCCTGACCGCCGAGCTGGCGTTTGATTTCGGCCTGCAGGAGAGTGAGCGCCTGCAGCAGTGGCTGAGCGACTGCGACCGCGAAGAGCGCGAGGGCCAGCAGCGCCTCAGCCAACATGAGCAGGCGGCGCAGGCGGTGCAACAGGCCAAAGATGCGCTGATCGCGTTGCAGAACGCACAGCAGCAGGCGCAGCAGCAGACAGCGCTGCTGAATGAACGCCTGACGCTGCTGGAAAAACAGTATGCCGACGCTCAGCAGCAGCAGCAGCGTCTGCAGCAGCAGTGGCAGGACAACGAGGAGCAGCTCGCCGCCCAGCAACGGCAGCGCCTGGCGCTGTTTGGCGAGCAGCCGGTGGCGCAGGCGCGCGAACAGCTGCGCGCCAAACAGGCGGCCTGCGAACTGGCCAGCCAGCAGGCCGCCGAACGCTGGCAGCAGGCGCAGGAACAGCGTGAACGCCTGAACGGCCAGTTGGCGGGGCTGCAGCAGCAGCTGGCGCAGCAAACGCAGCGCGCCGAGCAGGCGCAGCAGCAGTGGCAGCAGGCGCTGAGCGCCAGTGAATTTGCCGATGACGCCGCCTTCCACGCCGCCCTGCTGGACGATGCGCAGCGTCAGCATCTGCAACAGCTGAAAGAGCAGCTGCAACAGCGTCAGGTGGAAACCCGCGCGCTGCTGGCGCAGGCCGAACAGGCGCGCGAGCAGCACCAGCAGCAGCGCCCGCAAGGTGTGGATGACCAACATGCCGATCTCACGGCGCTGGCACAGCAGCAGCAGGCGCTGGCGCAGCAGTTGAAGACGCTGCAGCTGCGTCAGGGCGAGCTGCGCAACCAGCTGACCAGCGACACCGAGCGTCGCGGCAATCAGCAGGCGCTGTTCGCGCAAATTGCCCAGAGTCAGCGGCAGTATGACGACTGGAGCTACCTCAACCAGCTGATCGGCTCAAAAGAAGGCGATAAATTCCGTAAATTCGCCCAGGGGCTGACGCTCGATCATCTGGTCTATCTGGCGAACAACCAGCTCAGCCGCCTGCACGGCCGCTATCTGCTGCAGCGGAAAAACAGCGATGCGCTGGAACTGCTGGTAGTGGACACCTGGCAGGCCGACGCGCAGCGCGACACCCGCACGCTGTCTGGCGGCGAAAGTTTTCTGGTCAGTCTGGCGCTGGCGTTGGCGCTGTCCGATCTGGTCAGTCACAAAACCAGCATCGATTCGCTGTTCCTGGACGAAGGCTTCGGCACGCTGGATGCCGAGACGCTGGATACCGCGCTGGACGCGCTCGACAGCCTTAACGCCTCCGGCAAGACCATCGGCGTGATCAGCCACGTCGAGGCGATGAAAGAGCGGATCCCGGTGCAGATCAAAGTGAAAAAGGTCAACGGCCTGGGGATCAGCCGGCTGGAGCCGCAGTACCGCGTCGAAGGCTAACCGCACACCGGGGCGCTGCCGCCCCGGTTATCATTATTGCTGCGGCCACAGCCAGGCGGCGCCGCGTACGCCGCTGGAATCACCGTGCACCGCCTGACGGATCGGCGTGGCGAACTCGCCGCCGAACACCCACTCCCGTACTTTTTGTGGGACGTTGTGATACAGCCGCTCCACGTTGCTCATGCCGCCGCCCAGCACGATCACATCCGGATCGAATAGATTGACCGCATGCGCCAGCGACTTCGCCAGACGCTGCTCATAACGACGAATCGCCCGCTCGGCAATCGGATCCTGCTGCGCCGCCAGCGTCATGATCGCTTCCCCTTTCAGGGGATTGCCGCTCAGACGCGCGTAGTCGACGGCAAAACCGGTGCCGGAAATAAAACTTTCGATGCAGCCGGACTTGCCGCAGTAGCACGGGACCTCATCGCGAAAACGCAGCTCGTCGTCATCCGGCCAGGGCAGTGAATTATGCCCCCACTCGCCGGCAATGCCGTTGCCGCCGGCATGCACCCGGCCGTTGATCGCCACGCCGGCGCCGCAGCCGGTACCGATAATCACCGCAAACACCACCGGTTTGCCTGCGCCGGCGCCATCGGTGGCTTCCGACACCGCCAGGCAGTTGGCGTCGTTCGCCAGCCGCACCTCGCGCTGCAGCAGCGTCGACAGGTCTTTATCCAGCGGCTTGCCGTTCAGCCAGGTGGAGTTGGCGTTTTTTACCAGGCCGGTAAACGGCGACAGCGTGCCGGGAATACCGACGCCCACCGTGCCCCGCTCGCCGGTATGCGTCTCCGCCATCTGCACCAGTCCGGCGATGGCCTGCAGCGTCTGCGCATAGTCATCGCGCGGCGTGGCGATACGGTGGCGAAACCGCTCGCTGCCGTCGTCCGCCAGCGCAATCACTTCAACTTTGGTGCCCCCTAAATCAATTCCAATACGCACTGTTTTCTCCTCTGTGCGACGTCATCGTTTTTTAATGTCACCGAGTGTGCCGCAATACGGATCCACGCGCAAATCAGAGGAAGCAGGCGATTTTTCGGCGTCGATTGGGTATCATGCCGCCCTGCTTTTGATGAACCCGCGTGCGAACGGCACGCCCAGTCAGGGATAACATTATGCTGTGGTTTAAGAATTTGATGGTTTACCGTTTGAGCCGCGACGTTGCGCTAAATGCGGATGAAATGGAAAAACAGCTCAGCGCCTTTTCCTTCACGCCGTGCGGCAGTCAGGATATGGCGAAAACCGGCTGGGTCTCCCCAATGGGCTCGCACAGCGACGCACTGACGCACGTAGTCAACGGCCAGATTATCATCTGTGCGCGTAAAGAAGAGAAGATCCTGCCCTCGCCGGTAATTAAACAGGCGCTGCAGGCGAAAATCGACCAGTTGGAAAGCGAACAGCACCGCAAACTGAAAAAAACGGAAAAGGATGCGCTGAAAGACGAAGTGCTGCACAGCCTGTTGCCGCGCGCCTTCAGCCGCTTTAACCAGACCTTTATGTGGATCGACACCGTCAACGACCTGATCATGGTCGACGCCGCCAGCGCCAAACGCGCAGAAGATACCCTGGCGCTGCTGCGTAAAAGCCTCGGTTCACTGCCGGTGGTGCCGCTGACGATGGAAAGCCCGATCGAACTGACGCTGACCGAGTGGGTGCGTTCCGGCGAGCTGCCGGCCGGTTTTGCCATTCAGGATGAGGCGGAGCTGAAGGCCATTCTGGAAGAAGGCGGCGTGATCCGCTGTAAAAAACAGAACCTGATCAGCGATGAGATCGCCGTGCATATCGAAGCCGGCAAGCTGGTGACCAAACTGGCGGTCGACTGGCAGGAGCGCATTCAGCTGGTGATTGCCGACGACGGCTCCATCAAGCGCCTGAAGTTTGCCGATGCGCTGCGCGAGCAGAACGACGATATCGACCGCGATGACTTCGCCCAGCGTTTTGACGCCGACTTTATTCTGATGACCAGCGAACTGGCGGCGCTGATCCAGAACCTGATCGAAGCCCTCGGCGGCGAAGCCCAGCGCTAAGAGCAAACAACAAGGGCGCTGTCACCAGCGCCCTTGCATCATTATTACTTACTCAGATAGCGGCACAAATAGGCCGTGGCGTCCGCCACCTGCACGTTGAACTCACTGTGGCCCGGCACAAAGAACTTCTCACCCGGCATAAACACCTGCCAGTCCGGCGCCCCCGGCAGCAACACCCGCAATGCCCCGCTGATCACCGTCATCTCTTCCGGCTGATTGGTGCCGAAGGTGTATTCCCCTTCCTCCATCACCCCAACGCTGGTACGACCGATGCTGCTACTGTCAAAACCGATCGATTTCACTTTTCCGGCAAAATACTCACTTACATTCAGCATAGACTGGCACCCGCGTAGTTATCCGTATTGGAAAGCTTATAGTGGGGGATCGCCCGGCGGCTGTCACTGATTTTCCCGCTAAAATGCGATCGCTATGCGCCGACGCTCAATAACGGCCGCCAAGGTCATGATCGGCACGATCGCCCGACAGCTGACGGGTCAGTTCATCGCAGGCGATAATCTTGCCGTCGCGCAGTATGAAATGCGCCATCACCTGAATCTCACTGCGTGTGCCGTCGCATTTTTCCACCTCGACCCGGTGATGGCTCAGCACGCTGTCGCCCTGCGCCGCCAGCGCCTGCACCCGCAGCGTCATCCGCCGGGTGATCTGCTTGAGCAGCGCCATATGACTGACAAACTGCGCATAGTCCAGCGACTGCCCGTCCACCGTCTGCCGATAATCGTCGGCGAAAAACGCGGCGATGGCCGCCGGCTGATGTTGTGGCTGCGCCACCACCTGTTGCAGCGCCTGCAGCACGATATCTTGCGGGGTTAACTGTGTCATTACCTATCTCCGTCAGAGGAATCAGGCTAAATACTAACCGGCGCAGGCAATGGCGTGATAACCTGATTAAGACCATATATAACGTTAATCGGCCAAAACCATGCAACTGCGCGGCATACCGCTATCTCATCCCAACCGGCACCTTACCCCCTGGCATCAGCATGATGACGGGCAGATTTACCTGCTGACGCGCGGCACTATCGCCCTGGAAACCGAGCGGCGCCAGTGGGCGATGACCGCCGGCACGCTTGGCTGGCTGCCGGCGCGCTGCCGCCATCAGGCGCAGTCCTGCGGGCAGGTTGAGGGTTGGCTACTGTTTCTGCCGCCGGAGAACTGTCAACATCTGCCGACTCAGCCGCGGCTGTTGGCCGCCAGCGCTCTGGCGCAGGCGCTGGTGGCGCGCATCGCGCAGTTTCCGCCGTCGCCGTTACCGGCGCCGCAGCGGCGCATGGTGCAGGTGTTGCTTGATGAGATGCAGGGAGAAGAAGAGACGGCGCTACAGCTGCCGATGCCGCAGGATCCACGGCTGCTGAAAATCGCCCGCGCGCTGCTGGACGACCCTGCCAGCACGCGGCGGCAGAATGAATGGGCCGGCTGGGCCGGCATCAGCGTACGCAATCTCAGCCGGTTATTTATGGCGCAGACCGGCATCGGCTTTGCCCGCTGGCGTCAGCAGGCGCGCATTATCCGTTCGCTGGAAGCGCTGTCGCGCGGAGTTTCGGTCGCCAACGTGGCCGCCGACTGCGGCTATGACAACGTCAGCGCCTATATTGCCGCGTTCCGCCGCCACTTCGGCGTCACGCCCGGCGGCTACTTCGCCGCGCTCCCCGGCTAGCGCTATTTCACCGCCTCATGCAGGCGCAGCATCTCCAGGATCTGCGTCACCACCCGGTGCGGGTCCAGTGCAGCGTCCAGCACATGATGCGCCGCATCCTGATACAGCGCTTCGCGCGCGGCCAGCACCTCCAGCATCTCTTCAGCGATTGGCCGGCCGGTCAGGGTTGGTCGCTGTGCGTCTTGCGGAGACTCCTCCAGCCGCTGCGCCAGCACCTCCGCCGGTGCGCGTAGGTAGATCACCGTGCCGTGCTGCTGCATAAAGCGACGGTTCTCTTCCGCCAGCACCGCGCCGCCCCCGGTGGCAACAATGGTTGACGGACGGGTCACCGCCTGCAAGGCGAGGCTTTCGCGGCGGCGAAAGCCCTGCCAGCCCTCCTGCGCGACGATTTCGGCGACGCTCATCTGCGTCGTCTGCTGCATAAACAGATCGATATCAATAAAGCGATAGTCCATCGCCTGCGCCAACGCGCTCCCCACGGTAGTTTTTCCTGCTCCGCGAGCGCCTACCATGAAAATGGTTTGTGTCATTACGTCTGTACCCTATACGGTGACTGAGTGGCGTTGCTGTTGATGCATCATACCGCCCGCCCTGTGTATTTCAATCTTTACAATAGTGTAAATTTCATCGCACATCGACTGCCCAACGGCAGCCCGTGCTCGGCTTCGCTCGCCATCTGGGCGCGCAGCCGCGCCGACAGCTCCACCGTAGGGATGGTTTCAAACCCCAGCCGGCGGTAATACGGCGCATTCCACGGCACGTTGCGAAACGTGGTCAGCGTCAGCTGCCTGACGCCCTGCCGGCTGGCGCAGTCGGCCACCGCTACGATCAGCTGACGCCCAATCCCGCGTCGCTGGTGCTCAGCCGCTACCGACAATTCGGCAATATGCCATTCGTCCCCATGCCGGCGTACGGCGATAAAACCGGCGACGGCCGCGCCGTCCTGCGCCAGCCATTCGCTCTCTTCGGCAATCAGCGCCGCATGCTGCGCGGCCGACATGATGGCGTCATCGGCAATAAACGCCCACTGCGGCAGCGGGCGAAACAATTCCGCCGCCGAACGTTCCGCCGCCATCATCGCCTCGATATCCGCAGTCTGCGCCGGACGAATCGTCACACTCATCACTCTCTCCTTAACCGCCGCACCGGGTCGGTTTAAAAATCCACGCTGGCCCGCAGCACCACCTCGCGGGGTTCGCCTACCGCCACCCGCAGATTGTTGCCGCTGGAAGGATAATAGGTTTTGTCGAACAGGTTCTTGACGTTAAGCTGCCATTTTACCCGGTAGCCGTGCAGCGGCATGCTGTAGGCGGCAAAGGCGTCGGCCACGGTGTAGTGATCCAGATAAAAGCTGTTGGCGGCATCGCCCGGCCGGCGTCCGACATAACGCGCCCCGGCGCCGACGCGGAGCTCATCGCCGCTGTACAGCCCCGGCGATCCCAGGTTCTGCGTCAGGAACAGCGAGGCGGTATGGCGCGCCACGTTAGCCATCTCCTTGCCTTTGTTGGCCGGGTCATCCACCACCCGCGCGTCGGTATAGGCGTAGGCGCCGATCAGGCTGAGACTGTCGGTGATATTGCCGGCCATATCCAGCTCAACCCCCTGCGAACGCACGCGCCCGGCGGTGCGGGTCACGCTTTCGCCGTCCACCAGCTCGCTGACCATCACATTGCGTTTGGTGATATCAAACAGCGCCAGCGTGCCGGTGATGCTGTTCGGCAAGGCGACCTTACCGCCCATCTCCCAGGATTTCCCCTGCTCCGGCGGCAGCGAGCCAATCTGGGTGGCGATGGAGGAGTTAGGCTTGAAGGACTCGGTGTAGCTGCCGTACAGCGAGACATACGGCGTCAGTTTGTACACCACCCCGGCGCGCGGCACCAGCTTCGCCTCCGAGCTGTCGGTATTGACGTTAAACGGCCGCCCTTTGCCGGCATAGACGTCAAAGGTGTCGTAACGCAGCCCGCCCATCACCAGCCAGTTATCGGTCAGTTGCAGGGAATCTTGCATAAACCAGCCATAGCTGGTCAGGTTTTCACGCTGATCGCTGTCTTTGGCGCTGACCTTGGTCGAGGCCGGCATCTGACCGTACACCGGATCGTAGATATTGAAATCACTGTTTTTACTGCCGCGGATCATATCGCCGCGGTAGGTGCGGCTGTCTTCGAAATCAAAACCGAACAGCAACTGATGATTGACCCGTCCCCAGTCCACGTCGCCGTTCAACGTCAGCTGCACCGCGTTGGCATGGCTGACCGCATGGGCGGTAGCGTCCGCCTGGCGCGTCAGCGCGCCGCTCTCCGGGTCCAGCTTGGTGGCGCGCGCCTGATTATCGCTGTAGCTGTTGCGGTTATAAGCGTAGGTCAGCGAGCTTTTCCAGCGGTCGTTCAGCACCTGATCGATCTGCAGCGTCACGCTGTCCTGATCGCCGCGGGTAGCGTTGTAGGCCTCATCAAAACGGCGATCGCGCGGCGTATCGACCGGCTTGCCGGTGCGCGAATCAATAATGGTGCCGCGGTCGAACGGCGTCAGGTACTCCATATGCTCGTAGGCCAGACGCACCGTGGTGCTCTCGCCGTACCACATCAGCGACGGCGCAATCGTCGTCTGGCGGTTGCGGCCGAAATTGCGCCAGTAGTCGGTTTCATCATGGTCGACGATCATCCGATAGGCAAAACCCGAGGTGCCCAGCGGGCCGGTCACATCCAGTTGGCCGCCGCCGCCCTTAAAGCTGCTGCCCCAGCCTTCAACGTGGGTATGCTGCTGCAGCTGCGGCTTTTTGCTGATCATGTTGATCATGCCGCCCGGTTCGCCCATGCCGTACAGCATCGACGCCGGTCCCTTCAGCACCTCGACCCGTTCGGTGGTCGGGGTAAAGTTACGCGCCTGAATAGAACGGACGCCGTCGCGTAAGATGGAGCCGTCGCGGTTGTCGCCAAAACCGCGCTTCATCACCGCGTCCTGCGTACCGCCCAGCGTATTGCTTTGGGTAATGCCGCTGACGTTGTACAGCGCCTCATCAAGATTACTGACCGCCTGATCGGTCAGCACCTGCGTCGGCACCACGTCAACCGCCTGCGGCACGTTCAGCAGGCTGGTTTCACTGCGCGTGCCGGTCACGCTGGTCAGCGGCTGATAGCTCTCGGCGCTCGGCGCCTGGCTGCTGCCGATCACCAGCATATGTTCTGATTTATCGTTATGATTTTCGGCCCCGACGGCCGGCCAGGCGCTGCCGGCCGCCAGCGGAATGGCGCACAGCCAGCCGCGTTGATAGTTATTCACCTGTTAACTGACTCCAATAGGTCCCTGAAAATGGCAACGGCAAAAATTGTTGGTAGAGCTGCCGGAAAGTCTCTTGCGGATCGATATCGGCAAACAGTTGCGGATAAAACGCCTTGGCAAACA
Organism: Serratia sp. JUb9; assembly: GCF_014298095.1. NCBI lineage: Bacteria > Pseudomonadati > Pseudomonadota > Gammaproteobacteria > Enterobacterales > Yersiniaceae > Serratia > Serratia sp. JUb9. The sequence goes on from NZ_CP060416.1 coordinate 3,932,620, forward strand.
TCTCGACCGCCACCACGTGGTACGGGCTGAGATAAAAGTTGTGCCAAATGCTCCAGGCCCGCTGGTTTTTTACCGCGTTCAGCCCGGCGATCATCGGTTGTTGTTGAATCAGGCGGCGGAAGCTGTCGTCCGCCTGCCGACGGCTGACCTGCGGCCCCAGCAACAGGTCGGAATAGCGCTTGCCCTGCTCACCGGCCATGCCGGTGGCCAGATAGACATCGGGGTTGGCGGTCAGCAGCGTTTCCGGGTTCAGTTCGCCGTACACGCCCTTAATGCTGGCGTTGGCGATATTCTCGCCGCCGGCAAAGGTCACCAGATCCCCCAGATTGCCGTGCGCGGCGGTGGTGCAGCAGGTGTCACGCCGGCCAAGGTGCAGATGCAGCATCACTTTGGGCTTGTCGCCGTGATAGGCAGCCAGCCGTTCGCGGACCGCCGTCATATGCTGCTGATAGAAGGTAATAAACGCCTCGGCACGCGCCTGACGGTTGAGCAGTTCACCCAGCAGGCGCACGCTCGGTACGGTGTTGTGCAGCAGATCGATACGCAGATCGACATATACCACCGGGATCCCCGCTTTACCCAGCGCCGCCACCCGCTGCGCCTCATCGCCGTCTTCGCGCGCATAGCGCGCCAGAATCACCAGATCCGGCCGTAGTTGGATCAGGCTTTCCGGATTGATCTGACGAAAGTTGCCGCCGCCGATCGCCGGGATCTGCGCAATGTGCGGGAATTTCCGGCTGTACAGCTGCCAGCTCTGGGCGTCATACCGCGCCAGATCGCGCGGCCAGCCTACCACCCGCCGGGCCGGATCTCCCGGCTCCAGCAGCGCCAGCGTATACAGCATGCGGCTTTCCCCCAGCACGATACGCTGCGGATTATCGGGCACGTCAACGCGACGGCCCAAAATATCCGTCACCGTTTTCGCCTGGGCGCAGGACAGAATGGAAAATAGCAGGGAGGCCAGTAACAACAGGAAGGATTTACGCATGGTGGTGCCGGAACGGAAAAATATCCACGCATGATAATTACTCTCATTATCATTTTCAATCACTCACCACTGGCGCGGCGTGAAACAGCGTAATTTTTCCCTTTCCCGGCTAAAACACGTTTAACCGCAGGCAAATGGGGTTTAAAAAGTTAAAAAAGTGGCGGGAACGGCGTCGGAGAAGCAAGTTTCGTGCGCGTGCCGCCAGACGCCGTCTGCGGCACGCAGCAATGATCGCTATGAAACCTCGGTTTTAACGCGGGGTGCAGACGTACACCAGCGCCGGCGGGAAATTGCGCACCACGCGCTGCTTCTTCCAGTGGAAGTAGCGCGACAGCAGCTTTTCCGACAGATGGCTGTACTGGAACAGCACCAGCGTACCGTTGCGCCCCTGCAGGTTTTCCCGCGCCTGCTGCAGAATGCGCATGCTGATCTTGAGCGGTATCGACAGCAGCGGCAGACAAGAGAAAATCACGTCGTACTCCCGCTCCAGCCTTTCCGCCGACTGCGCCATCACCTGCAGCCGCGGCTCCTCAATCTGCTGCAGACGCCGGACAAAGTTCGGCTGGATTTCATAGGCGTCCAGCCCGGCGTCGGCGCGCATCCGGCCGATAATACGCTTGGTCAATACGCCGTCGGCCGCGCCCAGCTCGGCGATGGATAACGTGCGGGTCCATTCGATCTGATCCAACATGGCCTGGCATAGCCAGGGCGAGGATGGCGCCAGCGTGCCGACGGTACGCGGCGAGGCCATAAACTGCTGGATATAAGAAAAGCGGTGTTTCAGTTGCAGCCGTGTCGCATTGATCATTCGAGGCTCCTTAACATGAACCCCTTAATCTGGGCGGAAAAGCTTAAAGATTCATTAATACCATTCCGAAAGCGGGCGACACAGTTGTAATAAAATGCAACAGCGATAAAAAAACGGCGGCGATCGTTATCCGCAAACCCGCGCCCTATCGCCGGCTGCCGACCCGTTTCACCACCGTTTTCTTGTGCCGCCGGCGCCGTTAGCGCTTAGCGGTAAATTTCTGCATTACCCCGCCACAGGCTGGAGTCTCCCGGCGTATCGAGACCGATCACACGGTAATGGGAGGCGCCCTGAGCCGCAGCTTTTTCCTGCAGTTTTCTGACCGCGTCGTCCGACGTGCCGGCAACGCCGGACACCGATACCGCACCCAGGCTCTGTAACGACGCAGCCTGCTGATTATTGACCGCCGTGACGCTGAGCGGCGCGGCAAAGGTGGAAAACGAAGCGCCGGCCAGCAGCGCGGCGGTGAGGTAAGAATAAAAGCGTTTCATGGTGGCTCCTGTTGCTTCTTGGTTATTTATTTCGTCGCAACGTTAATTATCTGCCGGCCCATGAAAACGGACGTCATGCAATGTAAAGAAGATCAATCATTGTGAGAGGATTAAGGAGAATCTGTAGCAGGAGATAAACGGACAAGCGCAGCCTGCGCTGCTGAATACACAACATAGCCCGGTCATAACGTAAATAAAACAGCGACTATTCCTAAAGCCGCATGGTTGTGCCGATGCCGACAAAAAGCGCCGACGTTATCGGCGCTTATCCGAACGTGGTATATCGTCGCGTTATTTCCCGCTCTGTTTATCCATCGCGATCAGAATCTTAATCGCTTCACAGGCGGTGTCGATCGCCTTCGCCACCTCGGCGGCCTGATCCGGCGCATCGGAGAAGGCCATCACGCCGGACGCGCGGCAGCCGCGAATCGAGGAGATAACAAAAATCGCCGCCGACTCCATCTCGGAGCACATCACGTTGGAGCGCTGCCAGATTTTCTGCCGCGCCTGCCACAGCTCGCCCGCCGGCACCGCATCAGGGAACACCTGGGTATAGAACGAGTCTTTCGAGTGTGTAATGCCTTCCAAGAAGCGATAGCCCAGCGTATCCGCCGCCTCGGCCAGCGCCTGCACCACCCGCCGGTCGGCGACCGCCGGGTATTCAATCGGTAAATACTGCGTTGTGGTGCCTTCATCGCGGATCGCTGCCGTGACGATGGTACCGGACACACCGCCGTCATGCGCCGGCGCGGCCACACGGCCGGCGGTGCCGACGCGAATAAAGGTATCCGCACCGGCGGCGATCAGCTCTTCGACGGCGATGGCCGTCGACGGACAGCCCATGCCGGTCGAGGTGACCGACACTTTCTCGCCGTTTAACGTCCCTGTCCAGGTTTTATGCTCGCGCTGGTGAGCCACCAGCCGCGGGTTGTCCAGGCTCTGCGCAATGATATCGGTCCTGAACGGGTCCCCCGGCAACAGCACATAACGCCCGACGTCACCTTCCTTCAGGCCGATGTGGTAAAAAACGTCACCCTTTTTATACATATTATTATCTCCGTCATTTTTTTATTTGCTGGCGCCTATTCTGCCAATTCAATTTGCCTGATGTATTGATCTGCTTTCCACAATACGATTTTTATCCCGCAGCCTGTCGCTGCCCGGGAGATTTAATCATCAGGCATAGGGAATAATCTGAACATTTCCCATCGCAAAGCATGGCAAATACAGGTTAATAACCGAAAACCTATTTTTTACATGGACAAAACCGTACGCCGGAGATTTAATAGCGCGCGCGTTTTATATGCCCATAAAGAAAATGGTCAAAACGTCCGCGACAAATTAAAAAGGTGTTCTATAGTTTTTAATGCTAACACCCGTTAGCTATCCCGATAGGATGGAGTCTATGTTAAAGCGATTCTTTGCCGAATTTTTTGGCACATTTTGGTTGGTGTTTGGCGGTTGCGGCAGCGCCGTATTAGCTGCGGCCTTTCCTGAATTAGGCATTGGTTTTGCCGGCGTGGCACTGGCATTTGGTTTAACCGTTGTCACCATGGCTTACGCCGTTGGCCATATTTCCGGCGGACACTTTAACCCGGCGGTAACCGTAGGCTTATTTGCCGGCGGCCGTTTTCCGGCAAAAGACGTTATCCCGTATATCATTGCGCAAGTTATCGGCGCCATTGTCGCCGCCGCAGCGCTGTATACCATTGCCAGCGGTAAAGCCGGCTTTGATGCTACCGCCAGCGGTTTCGCCTCCAATGGCTTTGGTGAACACTCGCCGGGCGGTTATTCACTGCAGGCGGCGATCGTTATTGAATTATTATTAACCGCTTTCTTCCTGATTATTATTCACGGCGCCACAGACAAACGCGCCCCGGCAGGCTTTGCGCCGCTGGCTATCGGTCTGGCGCTGACCCTGATTCACTTAATCAGCATTCCGGTCACCAATACCTCGGTCAACCCGGCGCGTAGTACCGGCGTCGCGATTTTCCAGGGTACCTGGGCGCTGGAACAGCTATGGATCTTCTGGCTGGTACCGCTGGTCGGCGGCATCATCGGCGGCCTGATTTACCGCTGCCTGCTGGAAGATAAACAATAAGCACCGCGTTAACCCGGTCGGTGTATACCCGTCCTACTTCAAGCTGCAGGTGCGTTGGCGGCGCTCAGTCACCCGAATCACTGACCTGAGTCAACGCATCGGGACTCCTTCCCTTGCCGCCTTCCTGCAACTCGAATTATTGAGGGTATAAATAGCAAATACGCGTAAGGCTGCCGTCACCGGCAGCCTTATTTTTTTAACCGCGCCGCGCCACCAGCATCATAATATCGCTGGTAAAGGTTCCGTCCGGCTGAATGGCGAAATGGCTGACCACCTCGTCGGACACCTGCCGCTGAAACTCCCGGATGGCGGCCACCAGCGTCTCCGGCGTGCGCATCCGCGCCACCCAACTGCTGAACTCCAGCGGCAGGCGGTCGCTGGTCACCTCTTCCGCCCGCAACCCCGCCGCCGTCAGCATGCTTAACCACTCACCCGGCGCATAGTTGCGCACGTGCGAAGTATCGCGCAGCACCTCAACGGTCTGCAGATAAATATCCAGCAAAGGATGCCCCGGCGAGACCACATCCATCAGGATCGCCTTGCCGCCCGGCTTCAGCACCCGTTTGACTTCACGCAGCGCCTGCCCGACATCATGCCAGTGGTGTGCCGAATAGCGGCTGATCACCAGATCAAAGTCGCCGTCGGCAAAGGGCAGCGACTCCGCCACGCCCTGCTGCGTCTGAATATTGCTCAGCCCCCGCTCCTGTGCCGCCTGCGCAACCACCGCCAGCATCTGCGCCGACAAATCGTAGGCCACGACCTGCGACACCTGCGCGGCGGCCGTAAAGCTGGCATGCCCGGCGCCGCATCCCAGATCCAGCACCCGCGCCTGCGGGTGCGCCGCCAGCAGCCGGCCCAGACGTTGTAAATCATTGCCCTGCGCGTGCACCGCACTGGTTAAATAGGCGCTGGCCTGTGCGCCAAACTGACGGTCGACGGCATCGTTGTGGCTATTGCTGTTCATAGCGGCTCCTGACTGGTTGTGAATCACTGCCAGCGACTATAATCTGCTTACTATACGGGTACAATATAAGCAGTTATCCTGGTATAAGAAGGTACCATGCTATGACCTCAACATCAGAAGCCCTGTCCGGCCCGAAGGCCCTGGGCGCATTCCTGCGCGCCCACCGGGAACGCATCACGCCGGAAATGATCGGCCTGCCCAGTTCGCCGCGCCGCCGCACCAGCGGCCTGCGCCGGGAAGAGCTGGCGCAAATCAGCGGCATCAGCGCCACCTGGTATACCTGGATAGAGCAGGGGCGAGAAGTGTCGATTTCACCGCACACGCTGGCGCGCATCGCCAAGGCGCTGCGCCTCGGTAATGCGGAACGTCACTACCTGTTTACCCTGGCGCGCGTGGCCGACCCGCAACAGACGCCGCAACAGGACGGCGTCAATCAACTGATTTTGCACAGCGTACAGGCGGTAACGGTGCCCTGTTATCTGCTGGACATCACCTGGAATATGCTGGCCTGGAACGCCCAGGCGGAAGCGCTGTTTGCCGGCTGGCTGGGCGAGGAGGCCCAGCCTAATCTGCTGCACTTTATGTTTTTCCATCCGCTGGCAAAAACGCTGGTCGATGACTGGCCGGATCGCGCCCGCCGCGTGGTAGCCGAGTTCCGCGCAGAAACCAGCCATCATCAGAGCAGCGAAACCATGCGCGCTTTCGTGCGCCAGATGACGCACCACAGCGAAGATTTTAACCATTGGTGGCAACAGCACGACGTGATGGCGCGCGCCGGCGGGGAGCGTCGTTTTCGCCATGCCGAGCAGGGCCAGATGCGCTACCAGCAGCTGACCCTGCACCCGGCGGAAAGCAGCGCGCTGAAGCTGGTGATGCTGATGCCCTTGCCGTAATTGGTAACAAATTTGCAGCCAGCTTTACTGACGCGCTATTTATTGCCGCCGGCAAACCGGCTAACGTGACAGCGATCAATCTTTATTTTCCTGGAGTCATCCAATGCAATCAGAAGAACAACGCCTTATCGATGGCCTGTTCGGCCGCTTAAAAGAGGCTGAAACCAAAACGGGACAACGGGATGCTCAGGCAGAACAGCAAATTAACCGGCATCTGAGCGAACAGCCCGCCGCGCCTTACTATATGGCGCAGGCGATCATTATTCAGGAAGCCGCGCTGAAGCAGTTGGATCAGCGGGTCAAAGAGCTGGAAGGCCAAGTCACGCAGCTACAGCAGAACGGCGCCGGCCAGCAAAGCAGCGGCGGATTTCTCGCCGGGCTGTTTGGCGGCGGTACCGGCCGCAGCGCCCCCAGCCCGCAGGCTCAGGCCCAGGCGCGTCAGCAGAACAACGCCGCGTGGAATAATCAGCCGCAGGGCGGCTATGCGCCGCAACAGCAGCAGGCCACGCCGTCACGCGCCGGCAGTTTCCTCGGCGGTGCGCTGCAGACTGCCGCAGGGGTTGCCGGCGGCGTCATGCTGGCGGATATGCTGACCGGTATGTTCCGCCATACCCAGCCGGAAGAGATTGTGAATATCATTAATGAAACGCCCGCCGACGACGCGCAGAACGCTGCGCTGCAGGATGATAGCGCGATGCGTGAGTTTGATGCGTCCAATAATCTCGACACCTTTAACAACGGTGACGGCAGCTTCCTGTCGCAGGACAGCGGCTGGCAGAATGCCGATTATCAGAGCGATGATTTCGCCGACGATGACGGCTTCGGCAATGATGATGATTCATTTCTTTAACGATTAACGCCGCCCGCAATGCCAGCCAGCGCCGCCTGTCTGGCATTTTTATTGCCCGTGACAAGGAACGCATCAGACTGGTTGCCGGGGCACGGCTGACGCCCTGCCGGTACGGGGATTACTGCGGGACTTCGTCCGTTTCGATACGCGCCAGCGCGCGACGGTAGGACTTTACTTTCTGGCGCTTCTTCAGCCAAGTGGTAGTGGACACCAGAAACATGACGCCGGACATGGCCAGTACGCCGGTCGGATGACCGTAGAAGACCATCAAAACAAAATATACCGCCGAAACAATCGCTACCCACTTCGCCATATTACCGACGGCGTGTTTCTCCCGACTTTGGCGACGAATATATTCTTCTTCACTGATTCCCATATGCCTCTCCTTTTATCGTCGAATAGGTATTATATGGGGATCAATTGCTGCAATTTCAAGCAGCTCCTACGTAAAGAAGCGTAAACCAGCGCCGCCTGCGGTAAGCCGGCCGGCTCATTTCGGCCGGCATACCCCCATTAAGACGCAGGCGGCACCGGCGGCTGAGCCGGCAGCTCAACCACCGACACCCGTACTTCATAGCGCTTGGCCTTGCCCGCCGGGATCACCGAGGTCAGCTTATTGATGGTTTCCGTCGGGTTGTCGCTCAGCGATGAGGCGCAAAACAGCTCGCCGCCGTGGCAGAAGCCGGGCTTAGGCATCGGATGCGGCCCCGGGAACGGCGGGCGCTCTTTCCCCGCCATCTGCGGTGCAGGCGCCTCTTTGGCCGTCGGTGCCGATATCGCGCTGCTGCTGAACAACACCGCGGCGGCCAGCGCCGGCAGCGCCAGAGCTTTCAATCGCATTTTCATCATATCACTCCTTATTGAACGGGAACGTCCCTAACCTACTCCGCGCCAATACGCTGAGAAAGCGGCTTTTCGCTACCTTTTCACCATGCTGCCATTTGCTTACATCACGCAGGATTACGTAAGGAAAATGCCTGCCGCACCCATAAAAATGCCGGTCAGCATGTACTGACCGGCAATAAGAGTAGATGGCAGAATTGTTCAGCGTTCCAACTGCGCTTCCACCGGCGGCATCACGCCAAACTCGCCGCTGTTGAAATCATGAAACGCCTGCTGGATCTCCGCTTCGCTGTTCATCACAAACGGGCCGTAACCGACGATCGGTTCATCGATCGGCTCCCCGCTGAGCACCAGCAGGCTCACGTCGTTGTTGGCCTCAACGGTGATGCTGTCGCCGGCGCGATCCAACCGCACCATCTGGGTTTCACGCACGATCTGCTCATCATTGACCAGCACCGCGCCGTGCAGGATCACCAGCGCCAACGTATGGCCCTCGGTCACCGTCAGCTCCGTGCGATGGCCGGCATTCAGCTTCATATCCCAGACGTTCAGCGGGCTGAAGGTGCGCGCCGGGCCGGCGTGACCGTCAAAGTTACCGGCAATCACCCGTACCTGGCCGGCACCGTCCGCCAGCGGAACCTGCGGAATCGCCTGATTCAGCAGCGTTTGGTAACCCGGCGCCGCCATTTTGTCTTTGGCCGGCAGGTTCACCCACAGTTGCACCATCTCTACGGTGCCGCCGTGGCGGGAAAACGCCGTAGAATGAAACTCTTCATGCAGAATGCCGGAAGCCGCCGTCATCCACTGTACATCGCCGGGGCCAATCACGCCGCCGCCGCCGGTGGAGTCGCGGTGTTCCACTTCTCCCTGATAGACGATGGTTACGGTTTCAAACCCACGGTGCGGATGCTGGCCGACGCCGCGCCGCCCGGTGGTTTCACGAAACTTGGTCGGCGCCGCATGATCCAACAGTAGGAACGGGCTCATTTCCGCCCCCAGCTCGTTATATGAGAACAGGGAGTTGACCAGAAAACCGTTGCCGACCCAGTGCGCCTGCGGGCTGTCATACACGCCAAGGATCTTTTTCATCATTTCTCTCCGGTTGCGGACCCCACGGCCCTACTCGATGACGGCAGTGTAATTCACTCTGAATTGCTCAGGTAGTCGGCAAGATATACACTCAGCGTTCTACCAGTAGAACAATGGAGTGACGGTGTTGGTTGATTTAAACGATCTGTTCTTTTTCGCCAGCGTGGTGGATCACCGGGGATTTGCCCCGGCCGGCCGGGCGCTCGGCATCCCCAAATCCAAGCTCAGCCGCCGGGTGGCGCTGCTGGAAGAGCGGCTCGGCGTGCGGCTGCTGCAGCGCTCAACGCGTCGCTTCTCGGTCACCGAGGTCGGCCAGAGCTATTACCGCCACTGCAAGGCGATGCTGGTAGAGGCCGAAGCGGCGCAGCAGGCGATCGAACAAACCCGTGCCGAGCCTTGCGGCACGGTGCGCATGAGCTGTCCGGTGGCGATTTTGCATACCCGCGTTGGCGATATGCTGGCCGCCTTTATGGCGGATTATCCGCAGGTCACGCTGCATCTGGAGGCCACCAACCGGCGAGTAGACGTGGTGGGCGAAGGGCTGGATCTGGCCATCCGCGTACGCCCGCCGCCGCTGGAAGACAGCGATCTGGTGCTGAAAGTACTGGCGACCCGTCGCTGGTGTATCGCCACCAGCCCGGCGCTGGTACGCACCTTGGGCGAAGTGCGGCAGCCGGAGGATCTGGAGCGCTACCCGACGCTCGACCTCGGCCCGGCGCGCGCGCAACATCAGTGGACGCTGTACGGCCCGCAGGAAAAAACCTTCCGCTGGGAGCACCATCCGCGCCTGGTCAGCGACGATATGCTGATGCTGCGTAAAGCGGCGATCGCCGGCGCCGGCATTGTGCAACTGCCGCGTATGATGATGCACGATGAAATGCTACGCGGCGATTTAACCCCGCTGCTGCCTGACTGGCACCCCGAAGGCGGTATCGTGCATGCGGTCTACCCGTCCCGCCGCGGCCTGCTGCCGGCGGTGCGGCTGCTGCTGGATTATCTCGGCCAGCAGTTCGCCGCGCTGGAAGAAGAGTAATCTCCGGCAGGATGTTGTCTATACTGTGCAATAACAACGTTACCGCAGACGTAACGGTTTGGGCGCTAAAGGAAAACTATGTTACTGAGAATCGCAAGGTGGCTGTTTCAATTACCCGGCAGGCTGTTTGGCATGGTATTCAGCCGCCGTCTGACGACCTTTATCTTTTTTATGCTGGTGGCGCTGGGCGTCATCGCCGTGAAGCGCTATCTGCGCACCGACCCGCAGGCCGAGCCGCTCTCCCCGGCCGCGCAGCCCCACTATGATATTCAGCGCGAAGTGCCGCCGCGCGAGGCGCGCGGGCAGTGCGGCGGGCCGCTGCACGACAACCAGGGCAGCCCCTGGCCGGATTCCGCCGGCTATTTACGGCAGCCCGACGCACAAGAACGCGGCCGGACGCAGCGCATCACGCTGGATAATCAGCATAACGCCTTCGCCGTGCGGGTAAAACTGGCCAGTGCGGAAAACCCGCAGCACGTCGCCGACCTGTTTATTCCCGCCGCCGCCAGTTTCAGTATCCAGACCACCGCGGCGGAACGCTATGTGATGAAAGTGAAAGATATCCAAAGCGGCTGCAGCTACCGTTCACAGCCCTTTGCGCTGGCCAGCGACCACAACTGGCGGCTGCCCATCAGCCTGCACAGCCACGGTAAGGTGCAATTTCAGGCCATTGACGCCGGCCAGTTTTAAGCGCGCCGGCGCGCTATTTTTTCACCGGATGGTCACGGCGGAACAGCTGCCAGCTCTCAATTTCTTCACCGCTTGGCAGCGTACAGGTGGAATACTGGCCGTGCTCATTCTCTTTGGCGTTCAGTTTGCCGCCAATCTCCGTGCAGTAAACATCGGCCGGATTCGCCATGCCGATGGTTCGTGGCGGCGGCGGCGCATCATTATTGGTTTTCATCTGACATCCTTGCAGCAGCGCTGCGCCTGCGAGCAGGGAAAGCAACAACGTTTTTTTCATGATTTCACTGTGATCCGGCCCGCGCCGTAAGTCACGCGCGAGGGGTAGAAACAACAACGCTGCGGCACATCACGCCCCGCAGCGTCAGATAATATCAGGTGCTTAAGAAATAAAGGATTTGCCCTGTTTCAACACCAGATCGCAGGCTTTCTGCTTCACTTTTTCGGTGATCTGCGAGGTGCCGAGGTTGTTCAGATCCAGGCTCTTGCCTTCGCCGGTTTGCAGCAGGCCGCCCAGCCCCTGCTGGTAGTCTTCGCTTTTGGCGTCAGACTCGCTGCTGATGCCCAGTTTCCCCAGCAGTTTGTCTTTCACATCCGCCGCGCCGCTTTCCGACAGGACATTGTTTTTCACGCAGTACTGCAGGATACCGGCCGCGTTGGTCATGCTGCCGGAGCTCAGCGCCTTGTCGCCGCCGTTCAGCAGACCGGTCAGGGTCGACAGCGACGTACCGCCGCTTTCCCCACCGGATTTGCTCAGTTCGCCGGCGGCGTTGCTGACGGAATCCATTAAACCGGCCTGCGCCGCGCCGGCGCTCAATGAGGTGGCCAATGCCAGCGCCAACAATGCACGATGCTTATTATTCATAGTGTTCAAACTCCTGTCTTCTCTACGGTAAACGGCGATATCGCCGGAACATACTTTCGGACGCTGTGCGCGTCGACAAGTTCCATTTAACTGTTCGCCGCAGAATTTTTAGGATTATGAGCAAACTGCGGCGGCTCAAAACTGCCAGCGCAGCCAGGCGAAGAACACGTTGCCGTTATTGTAGGTGCCGGGAATATAGGTCGCCTGAAACGTCAGTTTTTTATAACCGACCGACGCCAGCGGCAGCGGCGCAGGGATCGGGATATAGTTCCAGTTATCGCGGGCGGTCACGCTGGCGGTGAAGCCCAGCCCCAGGCGGAAATCCTTATCATCCAGCGGACGCCAGATTTTCTCATAGGCGTAGCCGCCGATCGGCTCCCATTTATTAAAGGAGTCTTTAAACGCCATGATATAAATGCCGTGCCAGTCGCCGTCCTGATCGAAGCGCGAGATGCCGTAGCCGGCGCCCCATGGCCGCTCGTTGTACTTGTCGATATGTTCATCGTCGTACGTCCAGCGGTTGTGCCAGGTGATCGCCGGAATATAGAGATCGTGGTTCGGCGAATTGTTCCAGGTTTCCGCAACGTTGTCCGTAAAGCGCTGCCACAGGCCCGGTTTCTCCGCCGGTGCGGCAGTGCTATTTTCTGAACTAACCTCAGCCAAAGAAGGCAGTGCAGGAAATATCAACGCCATACAGCCGGCAATGCATGTCCGTTTCAACAACATAAAATAACTCCTGTACAAATTACGGCCGGGGATTCTTACCGATTGCACCTGCAAGATCAAGCCAGGGCAACACTTTCCCGCCGTAAACCGCTGTTCGTTGTCTTTTCGTTAAGTTTAGCCGCTGAATATCGACATTTCGTTTTTACCGGACCAGAACCCGGTAAGACCTCGACGAAAATAGCGCCCGGCCGCGCCGTGAAAAAATATTTACCCCGCTCAAAAATCAGAATGTGATCGCACGCGGCGCCGGCGGCCTGACCTGTCACGGTAATTGTTAACTGCCGCACACATTTCCCCCACATAGCGCAGTTAATTAGATGTAAATCATTTGTGACAAGTTATGTTTAAAAAACAATTAGCACGGTTAATTATTGATATTACGTCGTTTCGCGGCCGTCTGCTGCTACACCGGCGTTAATCTCCGTCGGCCTACCGGCCCCTCATCCACGCCAGAAAAATGCATACCGGTAAAAGTACCGGCTATTCTTCCCTGTCCTTGCCAATACGCCGCCCGGCATCATCCGCACTATTTTTCCTTCATCCTTTCGCCGCTGAAAAATACCCGGCCCACATTATCAGCCTGCCAATTTATCGTTTTCAGATAGTTTCATACGTAAAGCTCCCCATACATTTCCGGCATACGGCGCCAGCCGCCGTTATCTTGAAGCCCGCCCGTGTTTACATAACTGTTATAGCAACGGACGCAATGCCATTAACGCCTCGCGACCTCTGTACACCGACAAATACAACATCGCCAGCAGCCACGCTTGCTGATTTCTACCTGAAACAAAAAAGACAATGAATTCGGAGCTAGAGATGAAAATCACTATCGGACAATTTATCCTGCAACAACTTCGCACCCTGAATATTGAACATATCTACGGCGTGCCCGGCGATTATAATCTGTCGCTGCTGGAAATGATTGAGCATGACGATAGCGTGCAGTTTGTCGGCAACTGCAACGAGCTGAACGCCTCTTACGCCGCCGACGGCTATGCCCGTCTCAACGGCGCCGGCGCGCTGATTACCACCTACGGCGTCGGCGATCTGGCCGCGCTGTCCGGCATTGCCGGCGCCTATGCCGAGTCATCGCCGGTGATCTGTCTGGCCGGCACCCCGCCGCTGCACGCGATGAAAGATCACGCCCTGCTGCACCATTCGCTGGCGGACGGCAACTTCGACAACGTGATGAACTGCTTTAAACAGTTTACCGTCGCCCAGGCGCTGATTACGCCGGAAAACGCCGCCAGAGAAATTCCACGGGTGATTGCCGCCGCCTGGACGGAGAAAAAACCGGTCTATCTGCAGTTGCCGTCAGATATCTGCGAGGTGCAGATCGATATCGCCGGGCCGGTTGCCGCGCCGCAGCTGCCCGCCAGCGATCCGCACAACCTGCAGCTGGCCGCCAAGGTGCTGCTGCAGCGGCTGCGCAGCGCCAAACATCCGCTGATGCTGGTCGATCAAATGGTCGACCGCTATCAGCTGCAGCAACTGACTATCGCCGTGGCGCAACGCTTCGGCATTGCGCTGACCAATATGCCAACCGCCAAATGCATTATTCCGGAGACGACCGCCGGCTGGATGGGGGGCTACAGCGGTAACCTGTCGCGTCCGGAGCTGTTTGAACTGATGGCCAAATCCGACTGCGTGCTGAGCTTTGGCGTACGTCTGGTGGATTCCACCACCGGCTATTTCTCCCACCAAATCCCGGCCGCGGCGCAGGTCGATATCCAGCCCTACTCGCTGAAACTGGATAACACCGCCTACCCGGCGGTGGCGACCGCCGATTTACTGCAGGCGCTGCTCGACGCCGACGATCGGCCACACGCCGCGCCAATGGCAACGCTGCCTAACCCGCACGCCCAGCTAGCCGCGCCGAGCGACGCGCCGCTCGATCAGGCCTATTTCTGGCAGCGAATGAGTCGCTTTATTCGTGAGGATGACGTACTGGTGGTGGAAAACGGCACCTCGGGCGCGGCCGTCGGCGGCATACGAATGCCGGACGGGGTAAAAGTGGTTAACCAGCCGATCTGGGGCTCGATCGGCTACACCCTGCCGGCGCTGCTCGGCACGCTGATGGCGGCGCCGCAGCGACGCCATATGCTGTTTATCGGCGACGGCTCCTTCCAGTTGACCGCGCAGGAAGTCTCGACCCTGCTGCGCTATGAGCAGAAACCGATCATCTTCCTGATTAATAACGACGGCTACACCATTGAGCGCTACATTCTGGGGGAAAATTCGTCCTACAACGATATTGGCCCGTGGGACTACGCCAAACTGCCGGCGGTGCTTAATACCCAGGCGCGGCCGTTCTGCGCAGCGGTAGAAACCAGCCAGCAGCTGGAAATAGCGCTGGAACACGCCTCACGTCAGGAGACGCTGGCGTTTATCGAGGTAAAACTGCCGATGATGGATACGCCGCCGGTGATGAAAGAGTTCTGCAACCGCTGCAACAGCTTTAACTTCGGCCTGACCAACCCGCGCCGCAGCGCATAACGCTCTCCACGGCCGGCGTCAGGCACTGCCCCGCCGGCCGCATTCCGTCTTAGCGGGCGCGCGCCATACAGCGCTGACGCCGCTCGTCCACCCGCTTGGCGAACCAGGCGGTGGTCAGTTTACGGGTAATTTTCGGGCTTTCCAGGGTAATGCCCGGCAGCATTTCACGCGGCAGTTTTTTCCCGGCGGTGTTATCCGCCAGCGCAAACACCTGCTGATACAGATCGGTGTCTTCAAACTCCAGCGTATCCCCTTTCTCCAGCGCACGACGAATGGCGGAATGACTGATATCCAGCCGCTTCGCCAGCGTGCGTACCGCCAGTTCGGTGGTGCCCGGCTTATCACTGCCATAAATAATCAAATCGCCGTCCAGCGCCAGCGGAATGCCGCTGACCTGGCTGACCGCACTCTGGAAGGCGGCATTGCGGCTGGCGTACCAGCCGGCGTTAAAGTCGGCGAAGCGGTACAGCGAGCGGCTGTAATTGGCCGGATAATCCAGCAGGTGCATAATGCCGAAATACATGCCGCCACGGCGGCTGAACACTTCGCGACGAATAGAGCCGTCGACCGAGTACGGGTAGCCTTTGGCATGCGCTTCGGCAAAAGCGATGCTGACCTGCATCGGCCCGCCGGTATGCACCGGATTGAGGTTGCCGAACAGGCGCTGCCCCATCGGCACCATATCGATAAAGTCGTCGAAGATGGCGCTCAGCTCTTTTTCACTGCGCACCTTGTCCAGGCGCTCGCTGTAGCTTTTGCCGTTGGATGATTTAAGCAGCAGCGCGGTGCGCACCACAAAATGCGGGATATGCAGCTTATCGGCCCGGCGGTCGATCTCCTGCCAGGCGATTTTCGACAGCCCCGGCACCTGCGGGTCGGCATGGAAGGTGGACTCCTGCTCGGTCACCGCCAGCACGGCGCACAGGTTCTCATCGCTGGCGTCCAGCCCCTGAGCGGCAAAGGCCGCGCTAATGTCGCCGGCCCATCCCTGCTTATTCTGCGCGTTGGCCGGCATCAGTTTGACCACCTGCGCCTTCACCTCCGCCGGAGTGCGGCTTGGCGCCTGCGGCGTAATTTTGCTGGTACAGCCGGCCAACACCAGCAGCGCGGTCAGCGTCAGCGCGCGACCGGTAAATGTTCGATAGTTAGGCATCTTTTCCCTGATCGTTAAGGTATGTGCGCCCAAGACGTTATCCCAGCCGCGCCGGATGATCCAGCCCCACGCGGGAAAATCCGCCGTACCGATTCTGCGATGGCAAGCCGGCGCAATAAGGTGTATTTTACATGCAATTTAAAACTCAGCCCGAACAAGGAGCACACCATGTCCGCAGACATTCAGCCGGAAGACTACTTTCATCAGAAATATGGCTTAACCCGCACCCACTCGGAAGTGATTGCCGCCGCCGGGCGACTGCCCGCCGGCAAGGCGCTGGATCTGGGCTGCGGCGGCGGGCGCAACGCGCTGTATCTGGCGTTGAAGGGCTTTGACGTCACCGCCTGGGATAAAAACGCCGTGGCAATCGCCGAGCTGAACCGCATTATCGACGCCGAAGGGCTGAGCGCGATCCGGGCCGCCGAGCAGGATCTGAACAATCTGCGTTTCCACGGCGACTATGATTTTATTCTCTCGACGGTAGTCATGATGTTTCTGCAGCCTGCGGCGATTCCGTCAATCATTCAGGATATGCAGGCCAGCACCGTCAGCGGCGGCCATAACCTGATCGTCGCCGCGATGGATACGCCGGATTTCCCCTGCCCGCTGCCGTTCCCCTTCGCCTTTAAGCCCGATGAACTGAAAAACTACTATCGAGACTGGCAGATAGTGAAATACAACGAAGACGTCGGCGAACTGCATAAAACCGACGCCAACGGCAACCGCATCAAGCTGCGCTTCGCCACGCTGCTGGCGCGCAAGCCGTCCGCACTCTGACGGCCGCCCGCAAGGGCCGATTATCTGCACGCCGAAGCGGGAATCGCGTTGCCAATCTCGGCGCGCGGCGTTAGGATCGCGCCCGGCCAAAAGACGGGCCAGGGATTACGCCGCACGCCGCGCTGCTTCACGACGATCAACGCGCAGATGCGGCCAGGCATTTTGAGAGGTTATCGTGTTAGAAAGTTTCGGCGTCCTGAATTTATGGACCTATCTGGCCGGGGTGATATTTATTATCGTGCTGCCCGGCCCTAATACCCTGTTCGTACTGAAAACCGGCATCTCCCGCGGCATCCGCGCCGGTTACACCGCCGCCCTCGGCGTATTTATCGGCGACGCTATTTTGATTTTTTGCGCCTATATCGGCGTGGCCACGCTGATCCGCACTACGCCGCTGCTGTTTACGCTGGTGCGTTATCTGGGGGCAATTTATCTGCTGTTCCTCGGCGTGAAGATCCTCTACGCCAACTTTGTGCAAAAAAATCTGCCGGAACACCAGACGCTGGAAGACAGCCACAGCATTCTGCGCAAGTCGCTGACGCTCAGCCTGACCAACCCCAAGGCGATTTTGTTTTACGTATCTTTCTTCGTGCAGTTTATCGACTTCAACTACACGCATACCGGCCTGTCTTACACCATTCTGGCGATGATTCTGGAATCGGTCAGCTTTATCTATATGAGCACGCTGATCTTTGCCGGCAGCATGCTGGCGCACTTCTTCAGCCATAAAAAACGGCTGGCCAAACTGGGCAACGGCCTGATCGGCCTGCTGTTCCTCGGCTTTGCCACCCGCCTGGCGACGCTCAGCTCCTGAACCGCGCCAAAACCGGGGCGCCTTAACGCCCCGGTATGCCGCCGTCATTTTGTCACGGCGGACAAACCGAATGTCAGACAGAGCAAATTTTCCTCCCGCCATCGCGATTATGCTAAGTCGGTGAAGTTTTTCCCGATCGATCTCTTCGTATGACAGGAGGGCATATGCCTGATACTACCGTAGCAGTGATGGACAACGTGTTGCGCTTTCTTGAACGTCAGCACGGCTTGTATATCGATGGACAGTGGCAGAGCTCGCAGTCTGCGACGCGGCTGCCGGTCTATAACCCCGCCGACGGCAAACAGATCGCCACCAGCGCCGACGCCAGTGCGGACGATGTCGCCCGCGCGGTGCAATCCGCCCATCGGGCGTTCAGCGACGGCGTCTGGTCACGGCGCCTGCCGGCCGAGCGTGAACGTATTTTGCTGCGCTATGCCGATCTGGTAGAGCAGCACGCCGAAGAGTTGGCGCAGTTGGAAACGCTGGAACAGGGCAAATCCATCAATATCTCCCGCGCGTTCGAAGTGGGCTGCACCCTGAACTGGATGCGCTATACCGCCGGGCTGAGCACCAAAATCACCGGCCAGACGCTGGACGTTTCCATTCCGATGCCGCCGGGCGCCAACTACCAGGTATATACCCGCAAAGAGCCGATCGGCGTGGTGGCCGGCATCGTGCCGTGGAACTTCCCGCTGATGATCGGCATCTGGAAAGTGATGCCGGCTCTGGCCGCCGGCTGTTCAATCGTGATTAAACCGTCGGAAACCACGCCGCTGACCCTGCTGCGGATGGCTGAACTGGCCAGCGAAGCCGGCGTGCCGCCGGGAGTATTCAACGTGGTGACCGGCAGCGGTGCCGTCTGCGGCAAAGCGCTGACCGAACATCCGCTGGTCGCCAAAGTCAGCTTTACCGGCTCGACCGCCGTCGGCAAGGGCATCGCCCGCGCCGCCGCTGACCGGCTGACGCGCGTGACGTTAGAACTGGGCGGCAAGAACCCGGCCATCGTGCTGAAAGACGCCGATATCCCGCAGGTGGTTGAGGGTCTGATGATGGGCAGCTTCCTGAATCAGGGCCAGGTGTGCGCCGCCAGCTCGCGGATCTATATTGAAGCGCCGATCTACGACCAACTGGTCGCCGGCTTTGAGCAGGCGGTGAAATCCCTCAGCGTCGGGCCGGGGATGGATCCGGCGGCGCAGATCAACCCGCTGGTTTCCCGCGCGCACCGCGACAAGGTCGCCGCCTATCTGGAAGACGCCAGAAACAAGCGCGCCGAGCTGATCGGCGGCGCCAGCGGCCCGGCGGGCGACGGCTTCTATATTCCGCCGACGCTGGTGGTCAACCCGGACGACAGCCTCAACCTGACGCGCGAAGAGGTGTTCGGCCCGGTGGTCAACCTGATTCGGGTGGCGGACGGTGAAGAGGCGCTGCAGAAGGCCAACGATACCGATTATGGCCTGACCGCCAGCCTGTGGACCACCAGCCTGCAAACCGCGATGGCCTATACGCCGCGCATTCAGGCCGGGACGGTGTGGGTCAACACCCATACGCTGATTGACGCCAATATGCCGTTCGGCGGCTTTAAGCAGTCAGGCAGCGGCCGCGACTTCGGCCCGGACTGGCTGGATGCCTACACCGAAAGCAAATCTGTCTGTATCCGCTACTGAATGCCCTTCCCCCGGCCCGGCCGGGGGCTTACTGATAGCGCTTGCGGTATTCGCTGGGCGAAATGCCAAAGTGCGTTTTAAACGCGGTGGAAAAATGGCTGTGGTCGCGAAACCCCCAGTCATCGCTAAGATGGGATAATTTTTGCCATGCCGGCGCATGGCGCAGCGCCTGCGCGCACAGTTCCAGGCGGCGCTGTTTAATATATTGCGCCACCACCAGCCCGTGGCGGGCAAACAGCCGGTACAGCGTACGCAGCGACATGCCGATCTCCTCCGCCACCCACTCCGGCCGCAAACTCTCGGACTGAATATGGCGATCGATAAAGCGTAGCGCCTGATTAAACCCGCGTTCGCCCTCCTCTCCCGTCGCTTCCCCGCCGACCAGCAGCGGATGCAGCAGGCTGGCCAGCGCGTTCAGCGTGGCTTCGCTCTCTTCCGCCCCCAGCGTCGGGCCGTTGATATAGCCGCACACCAGTTGATGGCTGAATCTGACCAGCGCATTCCCGGCATCAAGACGCGCGGCGCACTGCACCTTGCCGCGACGCGCCGGAGATTCAAGATAGTGACGCGGCAAAAGCAGCGAGATTTGCTGCGAATCATGCTGGAACAGGAAATTGCTGGGCCGCCCGGCGTCAATCAGCGTCATATCGCCTGCCGACAGGCATGCCTGCCTTTCACCCTGCTCCATCAGGGCGCTGCCGCGCAGTTGAAAGACGGTAAAAAAGTAGCCGCCATTGCTCTGGGCGACATCCCGCCGGGTGCGGTACAGCCGCGTCTGCGCCGCATCAACGATGCTCAGCCGCAGCGCATGCGTATGGTATGCCTGCATCGCGCCGCTGAACGCCGGCCCCAGCGTTGTGGCGCGAAAACGCCCGCAGGCCGCGTTGATGCTTTGCAGCCATTCGTCAAAACCGGCACTCCGGGCCTGTACGGTAACCGCCATAATGTCCCCTTCCAGCTATCAGCAGTGACGCAGATAACAGCGGCGTCGATCGTTCAGCCAACATAGTCACTCGTTAACTTTTACGCAACAACACAAGGGAGATTTAGCGATGCGATCACAAGTTTGCGCCCGCCGGCGGCATTCGGCGGGGAAGATAACGTCTAAAAAATCGGGGGCGGCAACGCTGCCGCCCCCGGAGTTGTTACAGGGATTGTTTCGCACTGACAGGCTCAGGCCTTAAGGTGTAGGCGTTGGAGCAGGTTTGGCAGGGCAGTAGTTCTTGGCCACAACGTTTATCGTCTTGCGCGGTACGCCATACTTATTGCGGCATTCCACCACCGAATAGCATAAATCGCTATTTCCCCCGGCGCCCCATTCAAACGTTTCCGGGCTGCAGAAAAGAATATAACCGCCGATGACCTTATCAGCTTTTTTCATGCTTATTTTTTTCATTGTAATATCCTTATATGGTGATATTGATACATCAAATAAGAAAAGCGCCAATCTTTAAACTGAAGCACATAGACAGCGTCTCCCTCACGCCAGCAATTCTAATCACTCAGGGAACGAGAGTAAAATAACAACATCATAAATGGATAACAACGGGATATAACTGAATACTTTCAAAGAAAATTAACTCCGCTTGAAATGAATCGTCAGCGAATATATCTATAACATATGGAAAATAAAAAGCAGCATCTCTCTGTGCTGAGGGCGTAAAATCACTGACCATAAATCCGCTACCTGTCGGTAATGGTATTGCCGGAAGCGCGTTGCTGAGGGTAAAGCCGAACGTTGAAATCAAACAGGCGGGGATTGGGTGCGGCAATGCGCCGCACCCGGCAAAACGATTACGGCGTCGTTGGAGGCGTGGTGGTGCCGCCGCCGGTAGAGGCGCAGTTGCTTACTGGCACGTAAAACATCACTTTCGTCGGCTGGCCAAACTTGTTGGTGCAGTTTCTGACTGCGGTGCAGCTTTCAACTCCGCCTACCGTTGATTTCTCATAGGTGGTTGCTGAACAGTTATAATAACCGCCGATGATGTTGGAAGATTCCATCATGGTCATCTTTTTCATTTTTTATCCTTAATAATGATATTGGTGTGTTTGCATAAGAAAATATCTTGATTTACTTTCAATAATAACCAAGACAAATATTACTCTCATGCCGATTAATTATATGGATCGATAAAAAAAAGAGTCAATTGCATTCCATCTTCGCGGGCAACAAACAGAAACACCCGCAATAAAAAACAAGAATAATCACATAAATGCACCCATTTAAATTCACCAACGAAATAACACATAATACTATAAGGCCAAATCTTATCGTTTCTCTGGCCTGCTCCTATGCCGAAAAATAAAAAATCAGCGACAAACGCTGATACGCCACACCACCACCTTACGCACAGACCCGCACTCTCTTCTCAGCTAGTCTGGCAGGTGATAACAACCTGTGATTGAGGAGAAAAGCATGAGCCATCTGCCTGCCGCCACGGACTTTCGCCAGTTTATCGACTACTTGCGCGCGCATCAGGAACTGCTGGATATCAACATAACCGTCAGCTCTGAGCTGGAAGCCGGCGCGATTACCCGCAAGGTCTATGAAACCGGCGCCCCGGCGCCGCTGTTTCAGACGCTGGAAAACAACCCGCACGGCTTCAGGATCCTCGGTGCCCCGGCCGGGCTAAGCCGCCGCGACGGCCAGCGCTACGCCCGTCTCGCCGCCCACTTCGGCCTGCCGAAAAACGCCACGCCGCGCGAAATACTGGAGACGATTATCAGCGCCGGCGATCGGGCGCCCATCACGCCGGTTCAGGTCAGCAGCGCACCCTGCAAGCAGAACGTGCTGCTGGGCGATGACGTCGATCTGCACCGCTTTCCCATTCCGCTGCTGCACCAGGAAGACGGCGGTCGTTACTTCGCCACCTACGGCTTCCACGTGGTGCAGTCACCCGACGGCCGCTGGGACAGCTGGTCCGTGGCGCGCGCCATGCTGCACGATCGGCGCACGCTGGTCGGCCCGGCGATGGCGCAACAGCATATCGGCATGATCCATCAAATGTGGCGTGAACAGGGCAAGAATACCCCTTGGGCGATGGTGCTGGGCGCACCGCCGGCGGCGATGGCGGTCGCCGGTATGCCGCTGCCCGCCTGGGTCAGCGAACCGGGCTACATCGGCGCGCTGACCGGCCGGCCGGTGGAGGTAGTCAAATGTGAAACCAACGATCTGTACGTGCCAGCCTCGGCGGAAATCGTGGTGGAAGGCGAGATCAGCGTCGGGCAAACCGCGATGGAAGGCCCGATGGGCGAGTACCACGGTTACGCGTTCGCCGAAGGTAAACCGCAGCCGTTGTTCCACGTCAAGGCGGTGAGCTATCGCGATCGCGCCATTTTGCCAATCTGCGTCGCCGGTACGCCGCCGGAAGAAAACCACACGCTGTGGGGCACCATGATTTCCGCCGAAGCGCTGAAACACTGCCGCCAGCAGCAACTGCCGATCGATATGGCCTGGTGTTCCTATGAGGCCGCCACCTGCTGGCTGGTGCTGTCGGTGGATATTGAAAAACTGGCGGCGCTGAATACCGACGCCGACGGCCTGGTACAGCTGATTGCCGACAAATTTTTCACCTCGCACGTCGCCTGGCTGGTGCCGAAAATACTTCTGGTCGGCAACGATATCGATATCACCGATATCAATCAGGTGGTCTGGGCGCTGGCAACCCGCAGCCATCCGAAACGTGATTTCCATGACTTTAGCGACAGCCCCGGCATTCCCATGGTGCCATATCTGGACGCCGAGGATAAACAGGCCGGCAGAGGCGGTAAAATGATCATCAACTGTCTGTTCCCGGAAGCATTCGCCGGGCGACAGCGCGCCACCACCGCCAATTTTGAACACTCCTACCCTGAGACGATTAAACAGCAGGTGAACCGCCGCTGGCGCGATTACGGCTTTTAATCCCGCGGTCTATCGCATGTGATATGGCAACGACACCCGCAGCCTAAAGGCGGCGCTCGATGTCCTGAGCGCCAACTGAATGCTCCCCCGCCGGCGCATCGGCGGGGAGAGAATGCGCGCCGTGGCGCGTTCTTTTCGGCATCATATTGTTCATATCAATACCCGATGGCTTCTGATAGATACCCAGCGCAAAATAGCGGGCGGTGGCGTACATGTATTCGAAAATTTCCGACTGCGTATCTTCGTACTCGCTCCAAAACACCTTCGAGGTAAAGCAGTACACCTCGATAGGCAACCCCTCGGAAGTCGGGCTAAGCTGGCGCACCACCAGGTACATATCATTGCGGATATCGTCGCGCGCCTTCAGATACTCAAGCAGATACTTGCGGAACAGGCCCAGGTTGGTAATGCCGTGGTGGACCAGCTGTTCGTCGGACAGCGTTTCCATCTTTCCGCTGAGATAGTCGCTCAGCCCGGCGAATTTCACCGGCGATACCGTTTTCAGTCGCTCCAGCAGCGCGCCGTCGGCAAAGGTGATGCTGGACTGATCGATAAAGAAACTGCGCTTGATACGTCGGCCGCCCGAGGAGAACATCGGCTGCCAGTTAGTATAGGTTTCGGTAATAAAGTTCTTGGTCGGCACCCGGGAAACGGTGTTGTCCCAGTTGCGGATGGTGATGGTATGCAGCGCGATATCCGTCACCTCGCCGCTGATATTGCCCTGCGGCATCTCCACCCAGTCTCCCAGCTGAATCACATTGGATGACGACAGCTGGATATTGGCCACCAGCGAAATCAACGTATGCTGGAACACAAACATCAGCACCGCGGCGACCGCACCCAGACTGGAGATAATGATCACCGGCGATTTGTTGGACAGCGTGGCGATCACCAAAATGGTGGCGATCGACGACACGATGATCTTGCCGATCTGCACATAGCCTTTGATCGAGTGGGATTTTTCGCCGTGCTTGCGGATATAGGCGCTGTTGCTGATATCCAGCAGTTCATTAATCAGCATCGCAGAGTGGATAATGAACAGCACGCCGCAGATCGCCTGAATGGTTTCCAACAGCCCTGACGGCAGCCCCTGCACCAGTCGCGACAGGAAATAAACCGTCACCACCGGCACAATATTGGCCAGCCGTCTGGCGACCCGCATATCTTTATCCAGCGGATCGGATTTATGGGTGTGTAAGATAAAGCGTCTGACAATGCCCAGTAGGAACAGTTTACAGACCACAAAGGAAACGAAGCCGGCGAAGAGCAGAAAAGCGATCGACAACAGGGAAAACGTCAGCGGCGTCGCCAGCAGCCAGTTCCAGATAGATAACAGCTCTTGCATGTCAGAGATCTCAAGAAAGGAAAATTCCCTGCCACAAGAATAGCGACTCTTCGCCGATTTTTTTCACCAAACATGTGATTGAGCGCATGGAACTGCCCGTTTGACGCGATATCTCCCCTCCCAGAAGTTCTGATAAGACGCGCGACCAAGCGCGCGCCATCCGACATAACGTTACACCGCCTCTTTGGCACCACGGCGCAGAGAAAACGGCCCGGCTCCGCTGAGGGTGAACACGGACATCAGCGTAAAGCCCAGCGTAACCAACCCCAGTACCAGATACGCGCCCTGGAAGCCGATGCTTTCATACATATTGCCGGCAAACACCGACATGAAAATCATCGCCAGCTGCTTGAAGAAACAGAAGCACACCAGATAGATGGTGGCCGAAAAGCGCACCTCAAACTGGCTGGTGATATATTTGAAACAGCCGACAATCAGGAACGGCACCTCAAACATATGCAACGTTTTCAGGATCACCACTTCCAGCGCCGAGGTGGCAAACGAGGAGCCGATAATACGCACCGACATAATGGCGCCCGCCAGCAGCAGCGCATTCTTGCCGCCGATACGGTTGACGATCAGCGGTGCAAAAAACATGATAGTGGCGTTCAGCAACTCGCCCAGCGTGGTGACATAGCCGAACACCCGGGTACCCTGTTCACCGGAGGCGAAGAAAGAGGTGAAAAAGTTGGCGAACTGCTGGTCAAACACATCGTAGGTGCAGGAGACACCCACCACGTACAGCGAGAGGAACCACAGCTTCGGCTGTTTGAACAGTTCCAGGGCCAGCTTCAGGCTAAAGGCGCTCTGATTGGCGCCCACGGCGTCCGCCACCACCGCAGAAGAGTGCGTATCGGTGCGTGAAAAGAACAGCAGCAGCGCCAGAATCACGGCACAGCCGGAACCCAGCCAGAACACAAATTCGTTGTTGATGGTAAACATAATGCCGACGATCGAAGCGCACAGCGCCCAGCCCACGCAGCCAAACATGCGCGCACGGCCGAATTCAAAGCTGCTGCGGCGGCTGACTTTTTCAATATAGGCCTCAATCGCCGGCGCGCCGGCGTTGTAAATAAAGCCGAGGTAAATCCCGCCGACGATCGAGCCCAGTAAGATATTGAACTGTAATAGCGGCCCGAAGACGTAAATAAAGAACGGGGCAAACATCACCAGCATACCGGTGATCACCCACAGCAGATGTTTACGTAAACCAAGCTTGTCGGACAGCAGCCCGAAAACGGGCTGGAACAACAGGGAAAACAGAGAAATACAGGCAAAAATAACGCCGGTATCCCGTTGGCTGATATGATTAATATCGTGTAGCCAGATAGGGAAGAATGGGAAATAGGCTCCCATAATAAAAAAGTAAAAGAAGAAGAAGAAACCGAACATCCAAAAATTAGTATTTTTTAAATAATACATCATGGATTTCCTCAGTTAAAAAAATGGGCAGGCCCAGGCCTGCCCGCTTATTATTGTTGACCCCAGACCAGCTGGTAGCGATAGCGCCCGGCGCTGAGCAGGTATTCCGGTGCGACAGAAGGACTCCAGGAGTCGTCGCCGCCGATCCCCATATGGAAACCGTCAATATTCAGCCAGACGCCCGCCTCCGTCTGCAGCAGGTGACGATGGCTGGTTTCCATCAGCTGCTGCTGGCTATAACGGCTGATGTTGAACTGGAAGTCGCCGCTCCAGCGGTGCGCGCCATATTGCAGTTCGCGGGTGCCGCAGCGCAGGCCGTTTTCGCACGGGAAGACGTACGGGGTGTACATCGCCTCCAGCGGCTGCTCCCAGCGGTCAAAGCAGGCGGCGGTCAGGCGGTCCGGGTAATTCTCGTGCGGCCCCAGCCCCAGCCAGTTCACGCGCTGCGCCAGCTGCGACAGCTGGCAGCTCAGGCCGATGCGCGCCGGCGGCGGCGTGCCGTTGGCGACCTCAACCTCCGCCGTAATCTGCAAATCGCCACGGCCGTCGATGCGATAGGTTTTGCGGCTGATAAACAGCGTTGCTCCCTGATGCTGCCAGGCATGCGCGGTGGTGATCAGCACCGCACGGGGCAGCGCTTCGGCCTCGCACTGCAGCAGCGCGGCCTCTGCCCGGTAGTGGCCGGCGGCCTTCCAGCGTTCAACCCAGGCGTTCGGGTCGATGCGGGTCACCTCGCTGACGCCGATGTCATTATCCAGCGGCGCGCGGGTGAACTGGTCGCGCAGCGGGCTCAGCAGCTGCGCCTCTTCACCGATCCAGTACTGCATCAGCACGCCCTGCCGGCGGCAGAATTCCCAGCGCTTATCACCCAACGCAATACTAAAATGCGTCTCGCTGCTGGTCAGCTGCGGAGCCTCGTCGGCGTACGCGGCAGGCTGCACGTCGAGTTTTTCCTCCAGCGCCCACTGCTGCCAGGCGCTGATATGCCCGGCCGGTGACCATGCCGTCGCCTGCGGCTGCGCCACGTGCACCGTCAGCCACAGCTGCCCCGCCGCTTCCGGCATCGGCACGGCCGGTAAGGTGATCAGCTGACGGCCCTGCGGAGCGATATCCAGCACCACCTCTCCCGTAGCCAGCGGCCGGCCGTCCTGCGCAATCGACCAGTGCAACACTTCGTTATCGCTATGGCGGAACAAATATTCGCTGACGACTTCAATCCGGCGCTCATCACCCGGCAGCAGCGTAAACTGGAACAGCTGCTGCGCATGTTTGGCCTCGTACAGCGAAGGATGCGGCGTGCGGTCTGCAAACAGCAGCCCGTTCATGCAGAACTGGCGATCGTTGGGCGTATCGCCAAAATCGCCCCCGTATGCCGCCCACGGCGTACCGTCGGCGTCATACTTGGTCAGGGACTGATCCACCCAGTCCCAGACAAAACCGCCCTGCAGTCGCGGATACTGGCGGAAAGCCTGCCAGTATTTCGCGTAGCCGCCGAGGCTGTTGCCCATCGCGTGGGCATATTCACAGAGAATCAGCGGGCGCTGCTCTCCCGGCATCGACAGCCACTTCTTGATCGACCATTTTGGCGCGACGGGGAACGGTTGATCCTGATCGACGCGCGCATACATTGGGCAAATAATATCGGTCGCCGCGGTATTCGCGCCGCCGCCCTCATACTGCACCGGACGCGACGGATCGTCCGTTTTCAGCCAGCGGTAAAGGGCATCGTGGTTGGCGCCGTGGCCGGACTCATTGCCCAGCGACCAGATAATAATGCTCGGGTGGTTGCGATCGCGCTGCACCATGCGCGTTACGCGCTGGCTCATGGCCGGCAGCCAGCGCGGATCGTCACTCAGCCGGCTCATCGGCGTCATGCCGTGCGTCTCGATATTCGCCTCGTCCACCACATACAGGCCGTAGCGGTCGCAGAGCGTGTACCAGCGCGGATGATTCGGGTAGTGGGAGCAGCGCACCGCGTTAAAGTTATGCTGCTTCATCAGCAGAATGTCCTGCAGCATAGTCTCTTCGTCCATCACCTGGCCGCGCTGCGGATGATGCTCGTGGCGGTTGGTGCCGCGAATCAGCAGCGGTTTGCCGTTCAGCAACAGCAGACCGTTTTCAATGCTGACCTGACGGAAGCCGACATCGCAGGCTTCCGCCTCAATCAGCGTGCCATCGGCGCGCTGCAGCAGCACCACGGCGCGGTACAGGTGCGGGGTTTCCGCACTCCACAGCGCCGGGCGTTCAACCTCCAGCCGCAGCGTAGCGCGCTCGGCGTAGGCGCCGCGCTCATCAATGGCGGCGCTGCCGAAAGGCGCACTGGCCTCTGCCGTCAACGCGTCGTCCCGCCACAGCTGAACGGTGACGCGTAAATCGTCACGCGGCTCCCCCGCCATCCTGACCTCGGCCTCCAGACACGCGCGGCTAAAATCATCGTTAAAACGGGTCGTGATGCGCAGATCGCCGATGTGCGCCGCCGGTTTATGCAGCAGGGAGACGTCGCGGAAAATACCGCTCATCCGCCACATATCCTGATCCTCCAGATAGCTGCCGTCGCTCCAGCGCAGCACCATGACCGCCAGACGGTTTTCACCGTTGACCAGAAAATCGCTGAGATCGAATTCGGACGGCAGGCGGCTGTCCTGGCCGTAGCCGACCCAGCGCCCGTTGCACCACAGATGGAACGCGGAGTTCACGCCGTCAAAGATGATACGGGTCTGCTCACCGCGTATCGCCTGCTTATCCAAACTGAATGTGAGCGAGTAACAGCCTGTAGGATTGTCGGCCGGCACCTGCGGCGGATCGACCGGAAACGGATAGGTAATGTTGGAGTAGATTGGCGCATCGTAACCGTCCATCTGCCAGTTAGAGGGGACGGTCACGGTGTCAGCATCGGTCAGATCGTTCAGCAGCCAGCTTTCCGGCACCGCTTCCGGCGCGGAAAACCAGGCAAATTTCCAGTCGCCGTTCAGGCTGCGCACTCGGTCGGCGTGGTGGTTATGTCGCGCCTCATCGGCATTGCGCCAGCTGCAAAAAGGCGGGTGGGCCTCCAGACGGTTAAGCTGTGTCACGCCGGGGTTTTCCCAGTCACGACGCGCCAGAACGGCGGCAAGTGAATCCGTATTCAGGGTCATGGCTATGTCCTATCAAAAATTGATATCCGCTCACAATTGATAAAGAACATACGGAGACGGGGCAATTTCTGTAAAGGAGTAGCTGTTTAATGAGTGAGCCGACTCACATTAATGGCGCCATTTAGTGAAAAAATGTGAGCGCTTCGCCACAGCGCACGACCGTGCGCTTACAGACGTGAAACCTGCCGCGCAAGCTGCAGCAGCGATTCGGCCAACGCCTGCGGTGAAGAGGCCTGTGCGTTGAACGGCAGGACGGTTTTACGTTTGACCAGCGTGACCGGCAGCAGTTGGTTGCCGGTGACGGACTCGCCACGGGAGAGTTGCAGCAATCTGTCGACGCTGCTCAGCCCCAGCTGCGGGAAGTCCTGCTTGATAGTAGTCAGCGGCGGGATATAGCAGGAGCTGTCTTCAGTATCGTCATAGCCAATCAACGAAATATCAGCCGCGACGCGCAGGCCGAACTCGCTTATCGCGCGCATCGCCCCCAGCGCCATCTGATCGTTGGCGACCAGCATCGCCGTGGGCAATGTGCCATCGTTCAGCATCTGCGACGTCTGTTGAAAACCGGACATCGCACTCCAGTCGCCTTCAATTTCCGCAACGGGCTGCAGCTGATGCTGCGCCAGATACTTATGCCAGCCCGCCAGCCGCAGCCGCGCCGAGATGGAAGAACGCGGCCCCGCCAGCAGCGCTATGCGTTGATGACCGTGCTGCAGCAGATGTTCGACCCCCAGCCGCGCGCCGTCGTCATGGGAGAAAATAATGCTGTTAACGGGGTAGCTATCGGAAACATCGAGGAACACCACCGGCACGTTGCCGCAGGCCTTGGCAACGGCGAGCGCATCGTCTTCATCCAGCGGGTAGTTGATAATCAGCCCGTTGACCCGCTGCGTCAGCAGGTTATGCACCGCCGCCCGGCACGCCTCCACGCCGCTGCGTTCAACCATGCCGATCACCACGCTGGCGCCGGCCTGATCGGCACGGGACTTAATGGCGGCAACGATTTGCGACGGCGCATGCAGCGCCAGGTTGGCGGTGACGACGCCGATCAGCGGCATCTGCTTGCCCGCCAGCTGCTGGGCGACGCGGTTGGGGATATAATTGAGCGCCGCCATTGCAGCCTCGACTTTCTCACGGGTTTTGGCGGAAACGTGGTTGGCCTGGTTAACCACGCGGGAGACGGTCTGATAAGAGACGCCCGCATGCGCTGCAACATCGTATAGCGTGACCGGTTTCACATTCATCCCCTGATTCCAAAGTTATCCGCGCTATCATGCCACAGCCGGCAAGATTTTTCGTCACCGGGCAAAGGAGCGCCGCAGGCCCCCGCTGGTTTACGGCTCAATACGTACCGGCGTACCGGCCGGCACCCGCGACCACACGTCCTGCATTTCGGCGTTGGTCACTGCGATACAGCCATCGGTCCAGTCCATACGCTGCAGCAACGGCGCCAGCCATCCCCAGCCGTTGGGCTGTCCGTGGATCATAATATGGCTGCCAGGCGAATAACCGCCCGCTTTGGCCTGCGCGATATCGTCAGCATCCGGGTAAGAGATATGCAGGCTGAGAAAATACTTGGAGCGGGAGTTGCGCCAATCGATGGTGTAATCGCCTTCCGGCGTTTTCCGATCGCCCTCGCGCGTTTTCGCCCCGCCGTCTGCCGCTCCCCCTAGTGCAATAGGGTAACTGGCAACCACCCGGTTGTCCTTCAGCAGGCTCAGCGTACGCGACGCCTTGCGAATCAGCACCTGGTCAACCTGCTCTGCCGCCGTACGCTGCGCCGGCGGCGCACCGTAGCCAAAGCGCGCCATCAGCCAGCTATAGGCCAGCGGACACAGCACCAGCAGTGTGAAAAAAATCAGCAGATAACGGCCGACACGGCCAGGGCGCTTGAGGCGATGCATAACGGTGAGATCTCCATAAAAATGGGCTGAGCAAGGTGCTCAACCGCGGGTCCTTACGTTTGTTCTTCGCCGTCGCCGGTACGCGTCAGCGGTTCTGCGGAAAATAGATATAGCATTCATATATCAATCATCCGCAGCATATTATATGAATCCGTTACCGGCGACCATGAAAAATAAAACAATCAGACTATAAGCCATAGATAAAATTAATAACCACGGCGCAGAAAAAAACACGGTGAAAAACGTTTAACAGCAAGTATACTACGACAGGCTATGCATCAGGATTGACAGTAGCCATTTAAAATATCAATAAATCCAAAAAGCATCATAAAAAAAGGGAATATTCAATGAATAAAATAATTAGCGCCGCCATATTGGGGACGGCTTTTTTGTTATCCGGCTGTTCATCAGAACCTTCAGAGAGCGATATCACCAAAGCGATACAAGCATCATTCGACGAGAGTAATAAACAACGTGAAGAACTCGTTGGTGAGATTGCAAAAAAAGAAGAAAACAGAGTCTCTCTTATTTCTGCCAGAAAAATATCCTGTTCCAAATCAGGGGATAAGAAATACAACTGCGAAGTCGAAATGGAAACAAAAATGCCGCTGGTAGGCACATCAAAATCAATAAGTCCGTTACAGTTTATCAAAGACGACGGCAGATGGAGGCTGGTCTCAGGCTAATTTATAACAAACTGAAAACACTGGCATATCGGCCGGTGTTTTCAGTGTTGGAGACAGAAAGACAGAGCCGCTCCTCTCAGCGCTGAATAAAGTTCAGATTACCCGGCCTCTGCAGGAAAAAACGCCGTAGCAAGGTTCAGACAAGATTAATGAATTCTTCTAATCAACCCTAGCGAATTGCCCCATCTAATCAAATAAATCCCTCTGCGTTATGCTCTTTCCACTCCACGCTGAAAGGGTAACGCCATGCAAACAGTAAAACTGCACAACAATATTGATATGCCTCTGCCGGGCTTTGGCGTGTACCCGATCACAAATGCCGCCGAATGAGAGCACGCCGTTACTGACGCCATTGAAACGGGGTATCGCCTGATTGAATGCGGCAACAGCCTATCAGCATGCGCGCATGGAAGAAAATATCAACGTCCTCGATGTTGCGCTCAACCCCGAAGAGATGCTGCAGATTACCGCTCTTGATACCGCAACCAGCGCGTTCTTCTCACGCCATGACCCGGCCAGAGTGGAATGGCTGACCAATCGTAAACTCGACGTTTAATCCCGCCACAGAAGAGGTAGTTATCGATGCAAAAACGTTATCTTGGTAAATCCGGCCTGGAAGTGTCGGCATTAGGACTGGGTTGCATGGGGCTGAGCTACGGCTATGGCCCGGCGACTGATACCCGCCAGGCCGTCGCACTGATTCGCGCCGCCGTTGAGCGCGGCGTGACTTTCTTCGATACCGCTGAAGTCTATGGCCCGTACCTGAATGAAGAGGTGGTGGGCGAAGCCCTGAAGCCGCTGCGCGATCGGGTGGTTATCGCCACTAAATTTGGCTTTACCTTTGGTGATGATAACAAGCAGCAGATTTTAAACAGCCGTCCGGAACACATCCGTGAAGCGGTGGAAGGTTCACTGCGCCGCCTCAACACCGAGGTGATTGATCTGCTGTACCAGCACCGCGTCGATCCCGACGTCCCGATCGAAGACGTGGCAGGCACGGTGAAAGATCTGATTGCCGAAGGCAAGGTCAAACACTTTGGCCTTTCCGAAGCCGGAGCGCAAACCATTCGCCGTGCGCATGCCGTCCAGCCGGTCACCGCCCTGCAGAGCGAATACTCAATGTGGTGGCGTGAACCCGAGCAGGAAATCCTGCCGCTGCTGGAAGAATTGGGAATTGGCTTTGTGCCGTTCAGTCCGTTAGGCAAGGGCTTCCTGACCGGCGCCATCACCGCCGGGACGACGTTCGGCGCGGACGATTTCCGCAGCAAAGTACCGCGCTTTACGGCAGAAGCGATTGAAGCCAATGAAAAACTGCTCACGCTGCTGGGCGAACTTGCCGCAGAAAAAAGTGCGACCCCGGCGCAGATTGCGCTGGCGTGGCTACTGGCGCAAAAACCGTGGATTGCACCCATCCCCGGCACCACAAAACTGCACCGGCTGGAGGAGAACCTGGGGGCTGCCGCCATCATCCTGTCTCAGGACGATTTGCGCAAAATGTCCCAGGCGCTGGAGACGGTGAAAATCGTCGGCGAGCGCTACCCCGCCGCGCTGCAGGCTCGGGTCGGCCGGTAAGGCTTAAACCGGCTTGCGGCACACCACAGGCCGGTTACTCCGAATAGCGCAGCGCATCTATCATCAACGCAAAGGCGGGCGGATGCTGCTTACGGCTGGGATAATACAGATAATACCCCGGAAATGAGGGGCACCATTCCTGCAGAACCTGGACGAGTTCCCCGGATGCAACCTGCTCCTGCACCATATCTTCGGGCACACAGGCAAGGCCGAATCCCGACAGCACCGCATCCATCCTTTCCGACAGCAGATTCAACGTCAGCTGCCCTTCAACCCTGACGCGCAGCGGCTTCCCGTCCTTTTCAAACTCCCAGTGATACAGTCCGCCGGCGGTGGGCAGACGCATATTGATGCATCGATGATGCTGAAGCTCATGCGGCGTCTGCGGAATGCGCTTGGCCGCAAAATACTCCGGCGCGCCGACGACCGCCAGACGCATATCCGGCCCTATTTTCACCGCAACCATGTCCTTATCAACGCTTTCACCAAGCCGCACGCCGGCATCGTAACGCCCGGCGACAACATCGACAAAGCCATTATCCACCACCAGTTCGACATTGATTTGCGGATATTCCCGAAGGAACGGTTTCAACTTTGGCCACACCAGGCTGCGTGCGGCATGCTCCCCCGCCGACAGGCGGATATTCCCGGAGGCGGTGCCGTTGAGCTGAATCAGCGCCTCCAGCTCCTGCTCCAGATCGGTAATACGTGGTTCCAGACAGGCAATGATTCTTTCGCCGGCCTCCGTTGGCGCAACGCTGCGGGTGGTCCGGGTCAGCAGGCGTATATTCAACCGCGCTTCCAGCGCCTTCATCGCATGGCTGAGCGCGGACTGCGAAACCCCAAGCTTAGCGGCCGCCTTGGTAAAACTTCTCTCCCTGGCAACCACAAGAAAGCTCTGCAGTTCGTTGAAGTTCTCTTTCAGCATTAGCGGTTTCCTTATTTACAACACTCATGAAAGCCATTCATAGATGCAATCATTTTAGCCCCGTTACTAACAATAATGATAATTGATATTCTTTCCCTATCGCCAACAAACCGGAACTGGCTGGCATTTTTTGCGGCGGTGTATATCACATATTGAAAAACGTGCGCAGATAATCAAACTCATACCGCCCCGATGGGCCTAACTGAGTGGTTCAGCACATGGCCCCGCGCACTGAACGCCATGGCAGGAGAAGACGCGCCGAGCGCCTGGTCAGGACAGCGGCTATCAAGGGTGAAATCATGATAAAAACAGAAGACATCATCGAAGAAATAACCCTGTGGATTGACTCAAACATTCATAAACCCCTGCGAATTGAGGATGTGGCATCCCGGGCCGGGTATTCCAAATGGCACCTGCAGCGTATTTTTTCTCAGGTGCAAAAAATCAGTATTGGAAAATATATAAGGGAGAAAAGGTTAGCACTGGCAGAAAAGGAGCTTGTTGAAACCAACGCCCCGATTATCGACATTGTTTGTAAATACGGTTTTGATTCACAGCAGACGTTTACCAGAGTATTTTCAAGGAATTATAAGCTGCCGCCGTCAAAGTACCGGGATATGAAGAGAATGAAGGACTGAAACAACACCCCTGCTCGCGCCTAATGGGCGTATTTTATCTCTGATTGTGCACGATACACGCCAACCTCAGGGCGAAAGTGCCTACCCTTCGGCAAACGTGCCGGGTGGCGCCACGATGATGCAGAGTCTTGCTGGCTGCCAAACCGACCTTTATAGATGCAATAGGCATCGCTATTACTCACGCTCAACGTTGACCACATCTCCGTTATCTCGCAGTAAATAGCGGCCGTCATATGTAATCAATAACGTACGATCATTTTTTATCTGTCTTACGGAAAACACGGCGTTCTTATCAATACAATTATCCTTGGCTTTCCTGGCATCAAAACACAGCCTGTCATACTTCCCTTCCTCTTTATAGCCGCTGCCAAAATCCCAAAAAGTTATGGTAAAACTACCATAGCTTGCCGGTTTGGGAATACTATAGCGCTCCTTTAGCATATCTTTATTATTCAGCCACCAGTCTATTTTTCCACGGTCCGTGAGAGGAAAGTCCTTGACCAAAACATCGCTAAAATTATCATTCTCATAAACTGCGACAATTTCAACCGTACACAGCGAGAGCCAAACGAAAGACCCAACAAGGAGACAAGTAATCATTGCCGGTATATAGAGCAGCTTTTTATTCATTAATTTCATTCCGTTAAAAACCACTCTCCAGGTCAAGTCCATGACGTAAAAATCGCTTTACCACCCTTTCGTTTTCACAATATCGCCATTACCTTTCACCATATAGCGCCCATTATCCACGGTGAAAAATACGCTCCCAGCACGGTTATTGCTAACAATAAGTACGGCATCTTTTTCAATGCAGTTCACATCTGTCTTCATCTCAGGAAAACAAATCCTGTCGTATTTTTCTTTCTTTTTATAGCCGTCGCCAAAATCCCAAAAAGTAATGGAGAAACGTCCAGAATCAAGGGATGGGTTAGGTATACCATAGTTTTTACTTAACTTATCCTTATTCTCCAACCACCAGTTTATTTTACCTTTATCTGTTAAAGGGAAATTAGTTACCAAGACATCGCTGAAGTTGTCATTTTTATGGACTACTATAATCTCAATCGGACGTAGCAACATCCAGGACAAACAAACGATAAATGTGCATACAACCAATAGCGACACATAACGTATAGTTTTATTTTTTTCTTTCATTGCGTCCTCCATGATTCTTTGAAAGCAACTGACGACTGTTCGCTAATGGTATTATATACTTTACTCATCTAGCCTACGGAATATTTCCTCCATCATGATATTAATTGACGGCATAATTTAAATTACCGATGTAAAAGTTAGCTTGAATCAATTTTTGCCGTTTCGACTTATCGTTATCCAAGCCATAATAGACAACGTAGTTCCTATAGTTTTTGAAGTGATAACCAAATGTAGGTAAGCATTGACCACTCACAACTCTAAAAGGGACATCATCAAACAGTTTCCTAAATGACACCTCTTTTTCGCTAGTAATTTGAATTGAGGTAATGCGATCGCCTAAATTAACAGGGTATAATACGCATGGTGCGTTACCCTCTATCTTAACATCTGCGTATAGCGTTTCCGGTAAACGATCGCCAGAACCAGGGCAACCAGAGAGAAGTAAAATGGAGCATATAATAAAAAACTCTTTCATTAATTGCCTCTTCCTTATGATAACCCTTTCAGGGCAGTGGCAGCTATACGTTAAACGCCGGTAACTTCACCAATAGCACCGACACAAAAATGATATATCCAATTATCATTCGGACAACATATACGTCACGGTTTACTAGTAAGTTTTTGTTACCTTTTTATGGTCATCGGTTATAAATTCAAATCTGTAATACTGACCGCTAAGCACGTAGAGCAGCTCATAATTCGTACCTCCCTTCAATGGTAAGGGAATACAAGTATCAGGATATCGCTTTACAATACCGTCCTCCATTGCCAGTGGCTTTTTATGATTATTTTCTGATGAGCTTAATGAGTAATACTCCAGTGTATCCCCAGGAGAAGAAGTTATACATATACGGTTTTTATCTACAGTAGCATCCCCTTCTTGATGAAAAGTAAGCCTATCGCCAGCACATCCCGTTAGAAATACAAGTAAAACGAATAAAGAAGGATATTTAATCACTTAAGAAAACCTCCTGATAATTTCTTGCATTCACCAACCAAATAATTCACAACTGCGTCGCAGCATAGTTCGTTAATACTTCCTTATCTTATCTATAAAAACAACTAGAAAACCAATATATTTACACCATAAAAAACACATAAGAACAGTCATATTAATTATTATTAATAATAAAAACATTATGACTAGTTTATATTATCGAGAATTATAACCCACTGTTACATCATGTATACTTTGATCTATGGCACATTTATTAAAGCAGAGAAAGGAAACATCAAGAATCTATGGCAAGATATCTAAGGCATGGAACTATGCTCGTATTTAACATGGTTATACTTAAAGGGATATTGATATGGCTTGGGTTTATCAGCAAAGCACAGGAAAATTATCTAGAAATGGAAAATTGGTTAGTATTGGGTATGCGGGCGCGGATAAAGGAAAGAACAATCCAGAGCTTCAGAACGTGACCAACGTTGGTCCCTTGCCGAGGGGAAAATACATCATCACCGGACGCCCATTTCATCATCCCACCACAGGAAAATATTCCATTCGCCTGCAACCATGCCCATCAAATGAAATGTTCGGGCGAGCTGGCTTCTTGATTCATGGTGATAGCATTGCCCGACCAGGGACAGCATCTACCGGTTGCATTATAATGCCACTACGAACACGACAGGAAATATGGGCAAGCAACGACAGATACCTAGAGGTGATCCTATGAATAAACTTTTACTGATCGCCGGGCTGATGTTCACCATCTCCGCCGGAGCAGCAGCTCCCGGCTGTACATCATGGCCGATGAACATGGCTGAAGTCTGGATGAAAAATGAAAAAATTGTTGATATCGCAGATATTGACGAGGCAAAAACAGAATCCAAACTGCTGGCTATCGAGAAACATGACAAAGGAGAATACACACAGATTTATCACTTTGTATTTCATGATAAAAATGGGAATAAGTACGAAGTAATCACGCAAAATGACGCATCGGACGAGGAGTGCTCATTAAGCGACGTTAATGTGTTCTTGATATCTAAAAGCACAGACAACCACTGACAGCAGTAACCATCTCAGCGGTGTCTGTCTGGAAACTGTCGTGAGGATAGGAAATGCTTATGGTTGTGGATGCAATTCAATACGATGCTACTCTGATATAAAGATCTGCTGAAGTTGGCAATCAAGAAGGTGACTTGTCTGTTATGCGAGGAGCTGACGTTATAACGGACCCCGTGTATCTCATAAAGTTAGTTGTATATTCTTGTACATGAAAACACTTAAAGGATCTGCGATATAAGGGGGAAACGCCTCACAAACCACATATCCGCACCGGCGATATAGAGCTATAGCAGGTTGCTGATGAATACCTGTTTCAAGGCGTAATTGATGGCAAGTATTTTCTAACGCGAGACTTTCAAGAGATGTAACAATTTGCTCTCCGAGTTTACGCCCTCTATATTCTGGACGAATATAAACCCGCTTCACCTCACCAAAGCCTTCTTCCTGAAGGAGTAAAGCGCCGCAACCTGCCGGAACTCCATACTTATCTCGTGCAATTACACATCGCAGTTTATTATCACTGACACTGGAAAAATTCAGACAGTGATTACTTTCATCTGGATACAGCTCTCTTTGAAAAGCATCAAGCTCACTCACCAGACAATCTAACTCAGAATCACCTTTGATTACTTCTGAAATATAGAACATCGGTCATCCCCAATTTATCATCCTGACTTATGAATCTAGCACGTACATTCAGTCCTGCTGAAGATATTGACTAACCCACTGTTACCGGGATGGAGATTATTGAGTGGCTTAAGGTATCAATGTCCGTTTCTGGCGCACAGCAGATTCAGCCATGCTGCCAAACAACAGTGAGTACTGACCAAGCGTTTCAGCAACCAACCTTTGAAATCATATTCTTTATCAGCCAGGGCACTGCTCGTCAAACTTGCAATGTGGTGACATGTTGATCTTGCCTATGAATCGCTGACGCATTTGCTTTTGCCACCCAACACGAAAACGCACTGGGTGCTGAACAAAGCAAAACACCGAAACGATAACTTAATGATTTTATGCAGAAATATGGTGCCGATAATAGGAGTCGAACCTACGACCTTCGCATTACGAATGCGCTGCTCTACCAACTGAGCTATATCGGCTTTGGGAGGTGGATCTGCGGGGCAGATCGGCGTGCGTTGAACAACTTATGCAAAAGCCGGCGATGAGTCAATAGGCGGCTAATCGTTCGCTGAATATCTCATCAACCGTATACTTATTGTGGGCTAAATCCGTCGCGGGCGGCAGAAATAAACGGGGCGCAGCATGCTGCGCCCCGCCGACTTAGTTACCCGCTAGCTACGTGTCAGCCGCGTACCAGATCGTCGCCGTAGCCGATCCACTTATAGGTGGTCAGCGCATCCAGCCCCATCGGGCCGCGGGCGTGTAGTTTTTGCGTGCTGACCGCCACTTCCGCGCCCAGGCCGAACTGGCCGCCGTCGGTAAAGCGGGTGCTGGCGTTCACGTAAACCGCCGAGGAGTCCACCGCGCGGACAAAGTACTCGGCGTTGCTCAGCGAACGCGTCAGGATCGCGTCGGAATGGTGAGTGCCGTGGCTGCGGATATGGTCAATCGCCTGGTCGATATCGTCCACCAGCGTCACGTTCAGATCCAGCGACAGCCATTCGTCTTCGTAATCTTCCGCCTTCACCGCAGTTACCTGCGCCGGACCGCCCTGCAGCAGCGGCATCGCGCTGTCGCTGGCGTGCAGCGTCACGCCGGCCGCCGCCATCCGGGCGCTGAGCGCCGGCAGGAAGCTGTCGGCAATGCTGCGGTTCACCAGCAGCGTCTCCACCGAGTTACAGGCGCTGGGGCGCTGAATTTTGGCGTTCTCAATCACCGTCAGCGCCTTGTCGTAATCCACATTGTCATCAACGTAGATATGGCACACGCCGATACCGCCGGTAATCACCGGAATGGTGGACTGCTCGCGGCACAGCTTGTGCAGGCCGGCGCCGCCGCGCGGGATCAGCATATCGACGTAGCGATCCATCCGCAGCAGTTCGTTCACCAGCGCCCGGTCCGGGCTGTCGATCGCCTGTACCGCCGCCGCCGGCAGGCCGCACTGCTCCAGCGCCTGCTGGATCACCTTAACCGTCGCCTGATTGGTATGATGCGTCTCTTTACCACCGCGCAGGATCACCGCATTGCCGGTTTTCAGGCACAGGCTGGCAACGTCGATGGTGACGTTGGGCCGCGCCTCATAAATCACGCCGATCACGCCCAGCGGCACGCGCCGACGCTCCAGCTTCAGCCCACTGTCCAGCAGGTTGCCGTCCAGCACCTGGCCGACCGGATCGTTCAGGCGGCACACCTGCCGCACGTCGTTGGCGATCGCCGTCAGACGCGCCGGCGTCAGCAACAGGCGGTCCAGCAGGGCTTCTCTCATCCCGCTGGCGCGCGCCTGCGCCATATCCTGTTGGTTAGCCTGTAAAATGATGTCGCTGTCGGCTTCCAGTCTGTCGGCCATCACCGACAACACCTGATTTTTTTTCGCCGTGCTGAGCACCGCCAGTTGCCAGGAGGCCTGCTTGGCGGCCTTCCCCATCTGCTCGAGCATGCTTACTCCTTAACTTACGATCATATCGTCGCGGTGCACGGCCACCGGGCCGTATTCATAACCGAGAATGTCACTGATTTGCTGTGAATGGTGCCCGGCGATCATGCGCATGGCATCGCTGTTGTAGCGGCTGACGCCGTGGGCCAGATCGCGCCCCGCTAGGTTGCGGATACGGATCACTTCGCCACGGGAAAAATCGCCCTTCACCTCGCGGATGCCCTTCGGCAGCAGCGAGCTGCCACGCGCCATAATGGCATCGACGGCGCCGTCATCCACGGTGATCTCGCCGGCCGGCGGTGCGCCGAAGATCCAGCGTTTACGGTTCTCCAGCGGGGCTTCCAGCGCGTGGAAGCGGGTGCCCACCGGATGGCCGTCAATCACGTCGGCCACCACGCCCGGCTTGCCGCCGGCGGCGATCACCACGTCGATGCCCGCCCGGCAGGCTACGTCTGCCGCCTGCAGCTTGGTGCCCATCCCGCCGGTGCCAAGGCCGGAAACGCTGTCGCCGGCAATCGCCCGCAGCGCATCATCAATGCCGTGCACTTCGCGAATCAGCTCCGCCTGCGGGTTGTTGCGCGGATCGGCGGTGAACAGGCCCGGCTGATCGGTCAGCAGCAGCAGTTTGTCCGCGCCGGCCAGGATCGCCGCCAGCGCCGACAGGTTGTCGTTGTCGCCGACTTTGATCTCTGCGGTGGCAACCGCGTCGTTCTCATTGATCACCGGCACGATGCGGTTATCCAGCAGCGCATTCATGGTATCGCGCGCGTTGAGGAAACGTTCGCGGTCTTCCAGATCGGCGCGCGTCAGCAGCATCTGCCCGACGTGGATGCCGTAGATCGAAAACAGCTGTTCCCACAGTTGGATCAGGCGGCTCTGCCCTACCGCCGCCAGCAGCTGTTTAGAGGCGATGGTGGCGGGCAGTTCAGGGTAGCCCAGGTGCTCACGCCCGGCGGCAATCGCCCCGGAAGTGACAATAACAATGCGGTGACCCGCAGCATGTTGCTGTGCGCACTGGCGCACCAGCTCGACAATATGGGCGCGGTTCAGACGCAGCGATCCGCCGGTCAACACGCTGGTGCCCAATTTCACAACCAATGTCTGGCTGCCGTTCATAATCATTCGCCGTTGAAAAAGAAGAAATGCAGAGGACTTTGTAACAGGAGAGACGCGTTATGCCAACAGGCACAACGCGAATTCAGTGCAATTGCCGGGGAAACCGCCTAAGCAGAAAGTTTGATCGGCTGCTCGTTAAAATCGTCGGCAGGTTCCAGCGACAGTTCCATCCCGTTCAGCAGCTCCGCCAAACGCTGATGGAAATCCCGCAGCGTGGTTTCCAGCTTGTCTTTTACTTCAGCATCTTTAATCTTTTCCGGCTGCCATACGCCTTCTTTATTAAACAGCCCGAACTGATAAGTATAGGTAAAACGTGCATCATCCGCCTGCAGCTCAATCCACCAACCCCAGAACTCTCGCTTCTCCGGCGCGGGTTTCACGTTGACGCATACGGCCAGACAGTCAAAGAAAAACCGGTCGTTCTCACATTGCCCTTCACGCAGGTACGGCCCCAAGCTGGCAAATCGTTTCATTAGTCGGCTTTTAGGGTGACCACTCGGTAACGTCATACTGCAACCTCCTTAATGTAGACCCCTCTTTTTAACAAACTGTTAAAAATTAGCAACTCTTTAACGCATTTTGTCATTCAGCCAGCTACTCATCTGCTGCAGCGCCTTGTGGAAGCTGCGGTAAACCGGCGCGCGTGGAATCGCTAGCAGTTTGCCGTCCAGCGACGAGGAGGCAATCAGCTGTGACTCCGCTTTTGCACTGAGCGGGTCCTGCTCCCAATAGCCGGACAGCATCGGCGTGTAGCAGCGACGGCCGAGCAGGCCCTGCATTTTCAGAGAGTAACGGTTCAGTTCCATTTTCAGCACATTATCGGAAGCGTCGGCCATGCCCATCCGGCTGGCCAGCACGTCCATATACATGTCCGGCACCTGCTGCTGGTTGCGGGCATCGCACAAAATACCGTGCACCACCGGGCCCAGGCAGGCTACGCCGCGCAGGCGCTGCGGTTCCAGATACGCCAGCCGCACCGCCACGTTGGCGCCAAAGCGGAAGCCGAAGGCGGTCACCCGCTGATGGTCGACCCAAGGCACGCCGGGCAGCTGGTTCAGCACCTGCTGGTGCAGGAAGCTGGAATCCTGCGTCAGTTTCCATTTGGAGGAGGCGCCGATTGACGGCATATCGATGGTCAGCATCGCAATGCCCAGCGGGGCCAGATAATCGTTAAACAGGCGGTGGTAGTCGGTCTGCAGCGTATCGAGGCTGCCGCACATCAGCACCGTCGGGAACGGCGCCTTGCCCTGCTCCGGCATATGCAGGAAGCCGGTAATAGGGCTGCCGCCTTCAATCTTGAACTCCAGCTCCTTCAGCTGATAAGGCAGCAGCAGCGCCGCCTCTTCATAAGCGCGGTTGGCCAGCACTTCGGCCTGCTCCGCCAGCTCGTCGCCCTTCAGGTGCGGATAGCCGGCGATGCTGTAAAAGTTGGCGGCACGCAGCCAGTGCCTGCCCG
Organism: Serratia sp. JUb9; assembly: GCF_014298095.1. Lineage (NCBI taxonomy): Bacteria > Pseudomonadati > Pseudomonadota > Gammaproteobacteria > Enterobacterales > Yersiniaceae > Serratia > Serratia sp. JUb9. The sequence continues at coordinate 3,975,690 of NZ_CP060416.1, forward strand.
CCTGCAGCGGGTCCTGCTGTTCCAGCGCGCGCTGCTGCCACTGCATGCCCTGATGCACCCACTCGTAAATCCAGTTGCCGTTGCGGTAGCCCACCACGGTATCGAGCAGGCGCTCGTCGCTGTGTTCCGCCGCGGAGGCCGCAATGCGTGACAGCACCTCGACAATCTCCACCGCGTCCACGCCGCGCCACGACCACAACAGGCGGTTCAGCATGCGGTACCAGTTATTGGCGGTGTCGCCTTCCAGCGGCGAGTGCATGCTGGCAGAGCGGGCGTGCGGCGCACGCTGAATCAGCGTCGACGTCTCGCGGTGCTTGAATGAGGGCTTGAATAAAATCTCAGAAAGGTTGGCTTGTGCCATGGTAACAACAGCCTCCGTAAATCTGGCGCAGGCGAAAAACGGCCTGATGATTGCCTGTAGTGTACCTAACTCCGGCGGCGGAAACCAAACTATCTCATTGTTAAACATGCGTTAATTTTACTCATCAATGCGGCGAAAGCGCCCGCTAGCGCACTGATAACTAATCCGTTTATCGCTAATAGCGGCGGAAAAAAGCGCCGGACGGCAGGGGAAAAAACGGCGGGAATTTACAAAAATAAAGCGGCAGGAGGCCTGAAAATGCCAACGCCCGGCATCACCGGGCGTTTCAACAGCGTGACGCTTAGCGGCCGCCGATCGGTGGGACGAAGCTGACGCCCATATCCCAAGGCTGTTCGATCCAGGTATCCTGCGGGATGTCGACCACGTAGTCGTCCACCAGCGGGCGACCGGCCGGCTTGGCGAAAATGGTGACGAAGTGGGCTTTCGGGTACATGTCGCGGATGGCTTTCGCGGTGCCGCCGGTATCCACCAGATCGTCAACTACGATGAAACCTTCGCCGTCACCTTCAGCGCGCTTGAGGATTTTCATCTCACGCTGGTTGTCGTGGTCATAGCTGGAAATGCAGACGGTATCGACGTGGCGAATCCCCAATTCACGCGCCAGCAGCGCTGCCGGCACCAGGCCGCCGCGGCTTACCGCGATAATGCCGGTCCATTTTTCGGCAGGCAGCAGGCGATGCGCCAGTTTGCGCGCTTGCATTTGCAACATATCCCAGGTAACAACGTATTTTTCGCTCATAAAAGGTGTCCCAGCCAGTGTAAAATCGGCTTACTAAATGTTCAGGGGAAAAAAGGTTGCGCGAGATTATAGAGATTGGGCGCGCTGAATACCAGTTGAACCGAGGAATTGATCGCGAATTCGTTACCGCCCGCCTCTGGCGATTCATGCTGAAAAAGCCGGCAACTTCCTATAAAACCGCGCCCTTTTACCGATTATGCAGCGTGATACGGCACGCGCACCGGCGCAAATAAAATGATATTCTCTGACTATCGTGCCGACGCGGCACATAGCTAGCCACGCTAACGGCAGCCGCCCCGGCCACGCGTTTATCTCCGCCGGGCATTGCCCTTAACTTAACCGCACGGCCTCCGCCGTCTGAGCCGGAAGCGCCGTCAACAGGAGACTCAACGTGTCTGAATTGTCTCAACTTTCACCACAGCCGCTGTGGGACATTTTCGCCAAAATCTGCTCGATTCCGCACCCTTCTTATCATGAAGAAGCGCTGGCGCAGCATATCCTCGACTGGGCCAAAGAGAAAAACCTGCACGCCGAGCGCGACCAGGTCGGCAATATTCTGCTGCGCAAGCCTGCCACCAAAGGCATGGAAAACCGTAAGCCGGTCGCGCTGCAGGCGCACCTGGATATGGTGCCGCAAAAGAACAACGACACCGTGCACGACTTCGCCAAAGATCCGATCCAGCCGTATATCGACGGTGAATGGGTCAAAGCGCGCGGCACCACGCTGGGCGCGGACAACGGCATCGGCATGGCTTCCGCGCTGGCGGTGCTGGCGGATGACAGCGTTGAGCACGGCCCGCTGGAAGTGCTGCTGACCATGACCGAAGAAGCCGGCATGGACGGCGCGTTCGGTCTGCAGCCGAACTGGCTGCAGGCGGATATCCTGATCAACACCGATTCGGAAGAAGAAGGCGAGATCTACATGGGCTGCGCCGGCGGGATTGATTTTATCACCACCCTGCCGCTGCAGCGTGAAGCGCTGCCGGCCGGTTATCAGACGCTGAAACTGACCATCAAGGGCCTGAAAGGCGGCCACTCCGGCGCGGATATCCACCTGGGTCTCGGCAACGCCAACAAGCTGCTGGCCCGCTTCCTGTTCGCTCACGCCTCGCAGCTCGGCCTGCGCCTGCTGGAGCTGAACGGCGGCACGCTGCGCAACGCTATCCCGCGTGAAGCCTTCGCCACCGTGGCGGTCGCCGCGGACCAGGTTGAAGCGCTGAAAGCGCTGAGCCAGGAGTTCCTGGCAACGCTGCAGAACGAACTGGCGGCAAAAGAGAAAAACATCACCGTGCTGCTGGAGCCAAGCGACAGCGCGCAGCAGGCGCTGACCGCCGACAGCCAGCAGCGCTTCCTGGCACTGCTGAACGGCACGCCAAACGGCGTAATCCGCATGAGCGACGCGGTGCAGGGCGTGGTGGAAACCTCGCTGAACCTCGGTGTGATCACTACCAGCGACAGCGAAGCAGAAATCATCTGCCTGATCCGCTCGCTGATCGACAGCGGCAAAGACTACGTGGTCGACATGCTGACCGCGCTGGGCCAACTGGCGGGCGCCAAAGTGGCGCCGAAAGGCGGCTACCCGGGCTGGCAGCCGGACGCCGATTCAGCGGTGATGCATCTGGTGCGCGAGCTGTATCAGCGTCTGTTTAACAAGACGCCGAACATCATGGTGATCCACGCCGGTCTGGAGTGCGGGCTGTTCAAGAAGCCATATCCGGATATGGATATGGTCTCTATCGGGCCGACCATCACCGGGCCGCACTCACCGGATGAGCAGGTGCAGATCGAAAGCGTCGGCCTGTACTGGCAGCTGCTGACCGAACTGCTGAAAGCCATCCCGGAACGCGACTAAGTACGCATCAGGGCCGGGTTCATCCGGCCCTTAACCGTCCCACGGCAGCAGCAGCTGCCGTTCTATCTGCGGATCCAGTAAGGTGACGTGCAACCCCACCAGCCGGACGCCGCGCCCTTCACGCCGCTCACGCCACACCTGCTGCGCTACCGCCAGCAAGTCCTCCCGGTTCAGCACCGGCCAGACGTGCTCCTGCGTGGTCAGCTGGAAATCCTGAAACTTCAGTTTCACCCCCTGACGGGCAATATGCAGGTCGGGTTTTACTTTGCGCAGACGCGCTTCCAGCTCGGGGTAGAGTTTGTCGACAATCAGCGTCTCGCACTGCGACCAGTCGTGAATATCCTCTGCCAGCGTGCGTTCCACGCCGACCGATTTACGCAGCCGCTCCGAGGAGACCTGACGTTCGTCAATCCCCTGACTGCGCTCCCACAGCACCCGGCCGAACTTGCCAAAGCGCTTTAACAGCGCGGCCAGATCGTAACGCTGCACGTCGGCGCAGGTGTGCAGCCCCAATTCTTCCAGCCGCTTGGCGGTCACCTTACCCACGCCGGGAATTTTGCCAAGCGGCAACTGCTGCAGAAAAGGCGCCACCTGCGCCGGCGGGATCACATACTGTCCGTTAGGTTTATTCAGATCGGAGGCGATCTTGGCAAGAAACTTGATCGGCGCCACGCCGGCCGAGGCGGTGAGCTGCAGTTCATCAAAAATGGCCTGCCGGATTGCTTCCGCCATCAGCGTGGCCGAGCCGTTGCATTGCGGGCTGTCGGTCACGTCCAGATAGGCTTCATCCAGCGACAGCGGTTCAATCAGCGAGGTATAGCGCGCAAAGATCTGGCGAATATGCTGCGAGGCCTCTTTATAGGCCGCCATGCGCCCCGGCAGCAGCGTCAGCTGCGGGCACAGCTTCAGCGCCATCGCGGTCGACATCGCGCTGCGCACGCCGTAGCGACGCGCCGGATAGTTGGCGGTGCTGATCACGCCACGCCGTTCGGCACTGCCCCCGATCGCCAGCGGAATATCCCGCAGGCTGGGATTGTCGCGCATTTCCACTGCGGCAAAGAAGCAATCCATATCGACATGAATGATTTTACGCATCGCGCCCTCCGGTAACACTGTATAAGTATACAGCAAAATTATCGGTACTCAATACGGGGCCTGGGCAATATCTGAATACAGGCGGCGGGGAGTAAAAAAAGCGTCATTTTTCAGCCGTATGATAACGCCAGGTCAAATTCAGGAAGGTTATTATGTTGCCACTACGCGCTCTGCCCGCGCTGCTGCTACTGCTGTGCACCCCGCTGTTGAACGCCGTTGCCGCGCCGCAGCCGGCGATTATCGCCCACCGCGGCGGCACCGCCGACGCGCCGGAAAATACCCTGCCGGCCATCCGCAGCGCCTTGGACAACGGCGCCGATGCCGTGTGGATCACGCTGCAGCAGGCCAAAGACGGCGTCATCGTGCTGTATCGCCCCGCCGATCTGCAAGCACTCACTAACGCCCGCGGCCCGGTCTCCGCCTACAGCGCCGAACAGCTGGCGCAGACGGACGCCGGCTGGGCCTACGCCCGCAGCGGCAACCACCCGTACCGCGCGCAGGGCATCGGCATTCCCCGACTGGCAACGGTGCTGCAAACTTTTCCGCACGCCACCTTCTATCTAGACATCAAGTCGCCGGACGCCGATCCGGCCCGCTTCGCCCGCGCGCTGCTGACGACGCTGGAAACGCAGCACGCGCTGACGCGCACCCGGGTCTATTCCACCGATGCCCGTTACCTGCAAGCGCTGCCGCCGCAGATTGCGCGCTTTGTCAGCCGCGATGAAACCCGCAGCCTGCTGGCTAACGTCACCATGGCGCACCGCTGCCAGCTGCAGCCGCACGGTAATGCGCCCCGCTGGTACGGGCTGGAACTGACGCGCGAAGTCGAGGTGGTGGAAAAATACACGCTGGGCGAAGGACGCTCCAAGGCACAGCTCAGTTGGGACGATGAATCGATGGCCTGTTTCCGCTCGCAAGGGCCGGCGCAGATTGTCTTATTCGGCGTCAACTCGCCGCAGGCTTACCGGCAGGCGCAGATATTAGGCGCAGACGCGGTAATGGTGGATTCGCCCAAACAGGCGCAACGGTGGCGGGAGAAAAATCAGGGCGCGGTCAGCCGCGCCCCGGAATGATATCAACGACTATAAAATACGGTGCTTTTCCAACTGTTCCCGGCGCTGCGCCTCTTTCGCCAGGCGCTTTTTACGCGCATCGCAGGGTTCCGGGCAGTCGCAGACTTTCTCCATCCCCAGCGCGGTGATGCCGCCGCAGCTGCCCTGCAGGCTTTTGCGTTTAAACACATAGCCCAGCGACATGCCGCCGATAATCAGCAGAAATAACACGAAGGTGGCAACAAATACCGTCAGCATAGCGGCCTCACAGGATTTTCTTCATATACGGTTCAAAGGCTGCGGAATAGCGCTCTTCAAAACCGTCGTCGGTTTTCACGATCATATAGACCGGGATCCCGAGCAGGTTGGCCAGCGCCATGCCGCGTTCCGGCCCCATCACGTCCAGCCCGGTCGACAGGCCGTCGGCGGTCATACAGGTCGGGCTGATGACGGTAATCGACGCCAGGCGGTGCTCAACCGGCCGGCCGCTGCGCGGATCGATGGTATGCGAATAGCGCACGCCGTCCTGCTCGAAGTAGTTGCGATAGTCGCCCGAAGTGGCGATCGCCATATTGCCGGGCTGAATCACCAGCTGTGCGCGCTGTTGCGCGTCGTCGCTGGGCCGCTCGATGGCAATCCGCCACGGCTGCTCCTTGCCGTTCAGACCACGGGTGCGTACTTCGCCGCCGATATCCACCATGTAGTTTCGCACCTGCCGGGATTGCAGGTAGTTCACCACCACGTCGACGCCGTACCCCTTGGCGATCGACGACAGGTCAACATACAGTTCCGGGATATGCTTCACCAGCGCATTGCCCTGCACCGCCAGCTTGTCGATGCCGGTCCAGGCGCGGCGCTGCGCCAGTTCTGCGGCCTCCGGCACCTGGGTTCTGCGCCCTTCCGGGCCAAAGCCCCACAGGTTGACCAGCGGCCCGACGGTGACGTCCAGCGCGCCGTCGGTCACGCGGTTAATACGCAGCGCCTCGCTGACCACCTGCGCCGTCGCGGCGGACACCGGGAACGGCGTATCGACCGCGCGGCTGCGGTTAAAGCGGCTTAGCTCTGAATCCGGCCGGTAGGTCGACATCTGGTCATTTACCAACTCCAGACGTTTGTCGATCTCCGTCTGTATCTCGCTGGCCGACGGCGTATCGTCGCCGGGCAGATAGCGGATCGAATAGGAGGTCCCCATGGTTTTACCCTCGAGGCTCACCTGCGCCGGCCCGCATCCGCTTAATAACAAGGTGGCGCCAAGCGCCACCAGTGTTAGCCAGCCTTTCATTGCTGACGCGCGCATTTAGCCACCAAAGTCATCAAGCATGATGTTTTCATCTTCAACGCCCAAATCCTTCAGCATCTTGATCACCGCGGCGTTCATCATCGGCGGCCCGCACATGTAGAACTCGCAGTCTTCCGGCGCCGGATGGTTCTTCAGGTAGTTCTCCAGCAACACGTTGTGGATAAAGCCGGTGTAGCCGGTCCAGTTATCCTCAGGCTGCGGATCCGACAGCGCCACGTGCCAGGTGAAGTTTTCGTTCTCTTCCTGCAGATGATTGAAGTCATCTTCATAGAACATTTCACGCAGCGAGCGGGCGCCGTACCAGAAGGTAATCTTGCGCTTCGAGTGCAGGCGTTTCAGCTGGTCGAAAATATGCGAACGCATCGGCGCCATACCCGCGCCGCCGCCGATAAAGATCATCTCGGCGTCGGTCTCTTTGGCGAAGAACTCGCCGAACGGCCCGGAGATCGTCACCTTATCGCCCGGCTTCAGCGACCAGATATAAGACGACATGATGCCCGGCGGCACATCCGGATTGTTCGGCGGCGGCGTGGCGATACGCACGTTCAGCATGATAATGCCTTTTTCATCCGGGTAGTTCGCCATGGAATACGCACGCACCGTGGTGTCGTCAACCTTGGAGCGGTAGCGGAACAGGTTAAACTTGTCCCAGTCGCCGCGGTACTCTTCCGGCACGTCAAAATCGGCATAGCCGATATCGTGCGCCGGCGCTTCAATCTGAATAAAACCGCCCGCACGGAAAGGCACGTCTTCGCCGTCCGGGATCTTCAGCTTCAGCTCTTTGATAAAGGTCGCTTTGTTGTCATTGGAAATGACTTCGCATTCCCATTTCTTCACGCCGAAGATCTCCTCCGGCAGCTCGATTTTCAGATTCTGCTTCACGTTGACCTGGCAGGCCAGGCGGCAGCCCTCTTTCGCTTCGCGCTTGGTGATATGCGACAGTTCGGTCGGCAGGATATCGCCGCCGCCTTCTTTGATCACTACCCGGCACTGGCCGCAGGAGCCGCCGCCGCCGCAGGCCGAGGAGACGAAAATCCCCTGACCGGACAGCATATTGAGCAGCTTGTCCCCCGCCGGCGCGTGGAAGCTTTTATCCTTGTCGCCGTTGACTTCAACGGCCACGTCGCCCGTGTTCACCAGTTTAGATTTGGCAAACAGGATCAGTAGCGCCAGCACCATGACGATGCAGGTGAACATCGCTACGCCTAAAATAATTTCCATAAATTTTCCGCCTTTATCTCTGGGTTATTACAACTGAACCCCGGAGAAGGACATAAAGCCCAACGCCATCAGCCCGGTGGTAATAAAGGTGATGCCCAGACCGCGTAACCCTGCCGGCACATCGGCATACTTCAGTTTCTCGCGGATCCCCGCCATCGCGACAATCGCCAACATCCAGCCGGTGCCGGAGCCGAAGCCGTACACCACAGATTCCGCGAAGTTGTAGTCACGCTGCACCATGAAGGACACGCCGCCGAAGATGGCGCAGTTCACGGTAATCAGCGGCAGGAAGATGCCGAGGGCGTTGTACAGCGACGGGAAGAAGCGATCGAGGATCATCTCCAGAACCTGTACCAGCGCCGCAATCACCCCGATAAAGGTGATGAAGTTGAGGAAGCTCAGATCCACACCGTCCATCAGCGCGCCGTCGCGCAGAATCAGGTTGTAGACCAGGTTGTTCGCCGGCACCGCAATGCCCAGCACGATGGTGACGGCAATCCCCAGACCAAAGGCGGTAGAGACCTTCTTCGACACCGCGAGGAAGGTACACATGCCGAGGAAGAACGCCAGCGCCATGTTTTCAACGAAAACGGCGCGGACAAACAGACTGATATAATGTTCCATCGCCGATTACTCCTTTTCAACCTGCGCAGGCTTCAGCGTGCGCAGCGCCCAAATCAGCAGGCCGATAATAAAGAATGCGCTCGGCGCCAGCAGGAACAGGCCGTTCGGCATGTACCAACCGCCGTTCTGCAGCGTTTCCAGCACCGACACGCCGAACAGCTTGCCGGAACCGATCAGCTCGCGCAGGAAACCGACCAGGATCAGAATCACGCCGTAGCCCAGCCCGTTGCCGATGCCGTCCATAAAGCTTTCGATCGGCGGCGACTTCATCGCATAGGCTTCGGCGCGTCCCATCACGATACAGTTGGTGATGATCAGCCCGACGAATACCGACAGCTGTTTGGAGATTTCAAACGCGTAGGCGCGCAGCACCTGGTCAACCACGATCACCAGCGAGGCGATAATCGCCATCTGCACGATAATGCGTACGCTGTTGGGAATGTGATGACGGATCAGTGAAATAAAGAAACTGGAGAACGCCGTCACCAGCGTGACCGCAATGGTCATCACCACCGCCGTTTCCAGCTTGGTGGTCACCGCCAGCGCGGAACAGACGCCCAGCACCTGCAGGGCAATCGGGTTGTTGTCAAACAGCGGCCCCAGCAGGACCCGTTTAATCTCTTTGGAATCAGCCATTTTTCAGCGCTCCTTCACGAACTTTTTTCAGGAACGGGCCAAAACCATGTTCGCCCAACCAGAAATCAAAAGTGTGCTGTACGCCGTTGGAGGTCAGGGTCGCGCCGGACAGGGCGTCCACGCCATGAATATCCCCTGCGGGCGCGCCGCCTTTCACCACGCGGATGGCCGGCTTGCCGCTGTCGTCAAACAGCTTCTTGCCCACCCACTGCTGGCGCCAGGACGCATTTTCCACCTCACCGCCCAGCCCCGGGGTTTCCCCCTGGTCGTAGTAGGTGATGCCTTTGACCGTGTCGCCATCGCCGTCGACGGCGACAAAGGCGTACATCATCGACCACAGGCCGGTGCCGTATACCGGCAGCACGATTTTGCTGACCGCGCCGGCGTCGTCGCGCACCAGGTAAATTTCAGCCTGGTTACTACGACGCTTGATGCCCGCCGGATCCTGCGCCGCCGGCAAGGCGATGCTCTTGGCGTTATCGCGCAGCGCTGCGGCCTGATCGAACGATGTCGCATCGCCCTGCACGAAATCGCCGCTGTTCAGATCCACCAGCCGCGCCTCAATGCGTTTGTCGAAGATTTGCTTCACCTGCTCGCCGGGCATCGCCGGCTGCAGCAGCCCCGCCACGTCCAGGATATTGCGCTGCTTATCCAGCAGCTTTTGCTCCTGCTGTTTGGACTTCAGGCCGACGGCGGAGCCCGCCACCACCACTGAACACACCAGACACAGCAACAGTACTACCAGCAGCGTTTTACCGATGCTGTCATTTTTTGCTTCACTCGCCACGGGCTTTTCTCCGCTTGATGTTAGCCTGCACCACCAGATAATCGAACAGCGGCGCGAACAGGTTGGCGAACAGAATCGCCAGCATCATCCCTTCCGGATAGGCCGGGTTGACCACGCGAATCAACACGCACATCACGCCGATCAGGATGCCGTACCACCACTTCCCTTTGTTGGTGAAGGCGGCGGAAACCGGGTCGGTCGCCATAAAGATCATGCCGAAGGCGAAACCGCCCAGCACCATGTGCCAGTACCACGGCATGGCGAACATCGGGTTGGTGTCGGAGCCAATTGCGTTAAACAGATAGGCGGTGGCGATCATGCCGAGCATCACGCCGGCGACGATGCGCCAGGAAGCGATGCGGGCAAACAGGATAATCGCGCCGCCGATCAGGATCATCAGCGTGGAGACTTCACCGACAGAGCCGGGAATGTTGCCGAGGAAGGCGTCCATCCAGGTGATGGAGTGGCCGGTCGCCACGTTGCTCAGGCCCTGCGCGCCGCCGGCGCTCCACTGGGCCAGCGGGGTTGCGCCGGAGAAGCCGTCCGCCGAGGTCCACACCAGATCGCCGGAAATCTGCGCCGGGTAGGCGAAGAACAGGAACGCGCGCCCTGCCAGCGCCGGGTTGAGGAAGTTGCGCCCGGTGCCGCCGAAGATCTCTTTGGCAATCACCACGCCGAAGGTAATCCCCAGCGCCGCCTGCCACAGCGGCAGCGTCGGCGGTACGATCAGCGCAAACAGAATCGAGGTGACGAAGAAACCTTCGTTAATCTCATGCTTGCGGATGATGGAGAACAACACTTCCCAAAAGCCGCCGACGATAAACACCACGGCGTAAATCGGCACAAAGTAGGTTGCCCCCAGCACCATTTTACTGACCCAGCCGGCGTCCGGCGCCAGCGAGGCGCCCAGCCACTGCGCCAGCACGTAGTGCCAGTCGCCCGCCAGCACCTGTTGCAGCTGATCGCCGCTGTACATCTGGTGCAGCGCGGGGATCGCCTGCTGCCCCACGTTGTACATGCCCCAGAACATCGCCGGGAATACCGCCATCCACACCAGGATCATCATGCGCTTCAGGTCGATGGCGTCACGCACGTGCGAAGCGCCGTGCGTCACCGTGCCCGGCGTGTAGAAGACCGTAGTGGTGGCTTCATATAACGGGTACCACTTTTCCAGCTTGCCGCCCGGCGTGAAGTGATGCTCGATTTTCTCAAAATAGTTCTTCAGGCCCATGGGTTATCCTTCCAGCTCAATCTTGGTCAGCACGTCGCGCAGCACCGGAGCGTATTCATACTTACCCGGGCAGACAAAGGTGCACAACGCCAGATCCTCTTCATCCAGCTCCAGGCAGCCCAGAGACTGCGCGCTGTCGGTATCGCCCGCCAGCAGATCGCGCAGCAGCAGCGTCGGCAGAATATCCAGCGGCATCACCCGCTCGTAGTTGCCGATCGGCACCATGGAACGTTCGCCGCCGTTGGTACTGGTGGAGAAGGCGAACAGTTTGTTCTTCAGGAAGTGCCCCAGCGTGGTACGGGTGATAGTGAACTTGTTCGACGAAGGCAGCACCCAGCCGAGCAGCTCTTTTTCACGCCCTTCTTCCAGCACGGACACCTGACTGTGGAAGCGGCCGAGGTAGGCCTTCGGGCCGACGGCGTGCGTGCCGCTCAGCACTGAGCCGGTGATCACACGGTTTTCGCCGTCTTTCAGGCGGCCCGCGGTCAGCTCATCCAGGCTGGCGCCCAGACGGGTGCGCAGCAGCGCCGGCTGTTCAACCTGCGGCCCGGCCAGGGCAACCACGCGACGCGTGTCGAGTTTGCCGGTGGTGAACAGCGTGCCGATGGCGATCACATCCTGATAGCCGATATGCCACACGGTTTTCTTGATGCTTACCGGCTCGATAAAGTGAATGTGAGTGCCTACCAACCCTGCTGGGTGCGGGCCGGCGAACTCGTTGTAGGTGATTTGCGCGTTATCGGCGCCGGACAGTTTGCCGCCGGCCGCCTGGCAGACGTGCACCTTGCCGTCGGTCAGACGCGTCAGCACCGTCAGGCCGGCGTTAAACGCCGCCAGCTGCTCGGCGATGATCACCTGCGGATCGGCGGCCAGCGGCTGGGTGTCGATAGCGGTGACGAAAATGGCGCGCGGCGTGCTGCCCGGACGCGGCGTTTTACTGAAAGGACGGGTGCGCAGCGCGGTCCACAGGCCGCTGCTCAGCAGCTCGCCTTCTACCATGCCGCGTTCCAGCTGCGCCAGATCGGCCGGTGAGTAATGGGCGAACGTTTCCTGCTGCGCGTCGTCGTCAACGGCAATCACCACCGATTGCAGGACGCGACGCTCGCCGCGGTTGATGGCGACGATTTTGCCGCCGGCCGGCGCGGTGAATAAGACCCCGGGGTTCTTTTTATCTTCGAACAGCGCCTGACCAAGCTTAACGCTGTCGCCCTCCTGCACCAGCATGGAGGGACGCATACCGATATACTCCTCCCCCAGCAGTGCCACGTGCTTGAGATGCGGGCCGTCCTGAATCGCCTGAGTCGGTGCTCCGGCTATCGGCAGGTCTAACCCTTTTCTGATTTTAATCATAGGATTTATACGATGTTTTTATGGTTTCACATGTCGTCGTGGCCAGGGCCAGTACGGACAATGCCAGGATGATGAGACGCCACACGTCGCCTCCGGGTTGAATACTCCAACGCCGTATTCAACATGAATTCTCGCGTATTGACGCTATGAGTAGAGAACAGCACTTCCATTGTTATTGACGCCCCCTTCCCTCACCCACAATTCAACCGGCGCAACGCTGCTTCGCCACTGGCGAAACGGCCGCTGAACGCGAACGGTTTGTTTGCTTGCCAATACCCGACCTGCTGGCCACAGCCCAGCGGTATCAAGCCGAAGATGGTAACATTTTTCGCAACATTTTTCTCCATTCGTCAGTGACCTGAGTCAAGCAAACGGAATTAAGTTGTTGCTTATTTCCTGCATGAATCGTTAAAAATTGGCAGTTAATTCACTTTTATCGAGCTTTGTAGTTTTTTTATACATATCCTATATTGCTAAATATAAACACGCTGGTAATCTGGCGTGGCGTAAATGCAACAAAAAGTCAGTGGCACGCGGACGGTTAATCACCGTCGGCACATAAATATTTATCCTGAATAATTCAAGTCACACCAGGACGGCGACCGGGCATCGGTTCCGCAACAGGCCATGGCCTGCGGCGGGAAGCGCGGCACTATGGCCGACACGGGTATGGCGCGGGATTATGACGGGGTATAGCAGGAATAATTTAATGAGCAGAATCGCGCTGTTATTTGCGATGCTGGTTTCTATGCCGATGATCACCGCCTGTAGCGCCAGCGAGCAGGTGCCTGAAACACCGGTTGTTAAACAGCAATTAATGGGTTCGCCCGTCTATATCCAGATATTTAAAGAAGAGCGGACGTTAGAACTTTACGCCAAGATGGGCAATGAGTTCCGTCTGGTGAATAGTTTTCCGATCTGTAACTATTCCGGCGGACTGGGGCCGAAACGCGTCCAGGGCGACTTTAAGAGTCCCGAGGGCTTTTATAGCGTCGACGTGCGCCATCTGAAACCCGACAGCCGCTATTATCGGGCGATTAATATCGGCTTCCCGAATGCGTACGACCGCGCGCAGGGCTATTCCGGCGCCTACCTGATGATCCACGGCGAATGTAAATCCATCGGCTGCTACGCCATGACCAACGGTTATATGGATGAGATCTACCGCTATGTGGCGGCGGCGTTCAACAACGGCCAGCGTCTGGTAGATATCAGCATCTACCCGTTCCGCATGACCGAACAGAACATGATACGCCACCGCTCCTCGGTGTACGCCAGCTTCTGGCGTCAGCTGAAGCCGGGCTATGACTACTTTGTCAAAAACCACCAGCCGCCGACCATGCAGGTCGCCAACGGCCAGTATGTGCTGGGCAAACCGCTGATGAACGGCGGGCAGTCGAATACGCTGTTCGCGTCGACAACGCAGCCGGCAACCACCTCCGGCGCGCAGTCAGGCAACCCGTTCAGCCCGTCACAGCAGCCGCTCACCGTAGTGAAATAAGGCAAACTCGCCTGGCTCAATCTTGTGCCAGGTTTCATTGCCGGTCAGCGGCTGGGTGGCAATCACCGTGACCACGTCGTTTGGCGTGGTCTGCCGCTGAAAATCAATCTCCACGTCCTGATCGAGCAGCGTCGCTTTGCCAAACGGCGCGCGGCGCGTGATCCAGTACAGATTGGTCGAGCAGAAGGCCATCACGTACTGGCCGTCCGACAGCAGCATATTGAACACGCCTTTACTGCGCAGCTGCTGCGCCAGCAGCGCGATATAGCGGAACACCGCCGGCCAGCGGCCCGGCGTACGCGGGTATTTCAGCGACAGCTGGTGTAGCAGCCAGCAGAATGCATATTCGCTGTCGGTCTGGCCGACCGGGCGGAAGGTGCCGGTTTCCAGGTTACGGTAGCCTTTCAGCTGGCCGTTGTGCGCGTAAGTCCAGTTGCGTCCCCACAGCTCGCGGGTAAACGGATGGGTATTTTCCAGCGCCACCTCGCCGCGGTTGGCCTGGCGGATATGCGAAATCACCGCGCAGGACTTGATTGGGTAGTCCTGCACCAGACGGGCGATCGGCGAATTGAAACTGGGCTGCGGATCTTTAAACGTGCGGCAGCCGTTGCCTTCATAGAAGGTGATGCCCCAACCGTCTTTATGCGGACCGGTGCGGCCGCCGCGCTGCACCAGGCCGGTAAAACTGAAACAGATATCGGTCGGCACATTCGCGCTCATCCCGAGCAGTTCACACATCGAAAACCACTCCTTCATAGTGGGCGCCCTGCGCCCCTACATCATGAAGACGGGGACGCGCGGCCCCCGTCGGCCTTAAGCCTTAACCATCTCTTTTTCGATCAGCTGAATCAAGATATGAATCGCTTTGATATGGATTTCCTGAATGCGGTCAGCGTAGCCGAAGTGCGGCACGCGGATTTCCACATCGGCGGAACCGGCCATTTTACCGCCGTCTTTGCCGGTCAGGGTGATCACCTTCATCCCTTGGGCGCGCGCTGCTTCAATCGCCTTGATGATGTTGCCGGAGTTGCCGGAGGTAGAGATGCCCAGCAGCACGTCGCCTTCGCGACCCACGGCTTCCACATAGCGGGAGAACACATAGTCATAACCGAAGTCGTTGCTGACGCAGGACAGGTGGCTCACGTCGGAAATGGCAATCGCCGGGTAGCCCGGACGGTTCTCGCGGTAGCGGCCGGTCAGCTCTTCGGCGAAATGCATCGCGTCGCAGTGCGAACCGCCGTTGCCGCAGGAGATCACCTTGCCGCCGGCTTTAAAGGAATCGGCCAGCAATACGGCGGCGCGCTGAATGGCGTCGATGTTGGCGTCATCGCTGATAAATTTCGCCAGCGTATCCGCCGCTTCATTCAGTTCACTGCGAATCAGGTCGTGGTACATGAGATAGCCTCTTTTTATCGTCAATCTTCCGCCTTGCAGTGTAACGGATCGGGGAAAAACCGAGAAGCACTGCGCGCGAAACTACGCATCGGTTGAGGAGCGCCTGCGTTTTTTGACCTTTGGTGCTGTCAGTTTGTGACCTGAGTTGTAATTAAAGTGTAAATGCATTGATAAAAACAATCGCCTGAACTAAAACCAATCTATACACTAAACAGGTCAGACCTCTTACGACTTAGGAGCTGTAATCATGATGGTTCTTAGTATTGTTGTGCTACTGGCGCTTATCAGCGTGCTGTTCTACCACCGGGTAAACCTGACCCTCAGCAGCCTGCTGCTGCTGGCCTATACCGCCGTCATGGGCGTTATCGGCCTGTGGAGTTTCTGGATGCTGCTGCCGCTGGCCGTGATCCTGCTGCCGCTGAACGTGACGTCACTGCGTCGCGGCTGGCTGTCCGCACCGGCGTTAAAAGCGTTCCGTAAAGTGATGCCGCCGATGTCCACCACCGAGAAAGAGGCGATCGACGCCGGTACCACCTGGTGGGAAGGCGATCTGTTCCGCGGCGCGCCGGACTGGAACAAGCTGCATAACTATCCGCAGCCGCAGCTGAGCGCCGAAGAGCAGGCGTTCCTCGACGGCCCGGTGGAAGAAGCCTGCCGTATGGCCAACGACTTCCAGATCACTCATGAGCTGGCCGATCTGCCGCCGGAGCTGTGGGCATACCTGAAAGAACACCGCTTCTTTGCCATGATCATAAAGAAAGAGTTCGGCGGGCTGGAGTTCTCACCTTACGCCCAGGCGCGCGTGCTGCAGAAACTGGCGGGTGTGTCCGGCATTCTGGCGATCACCGTCGGCGTACCGAACTCCCTCGGCCCGGGCGAGCTGCTGCAGCATTACGGCACCGAAGAGCAAAAAAACCGTTATCTGCCGGGCCTGGCGCGCGGCGAAGAGATCCCGTGCTTCGCGCTGACCAGCCCTGAGGCCGGTTCGGATGCCGGCGCCATTCCGGACGTCGGCACCGTGTGCATGGGCGAGTGGCAAGGCGAACAGGTTCTGGGCATGCGCCTGACCTGGAACAAGCGCTATATCACGCTGGCGCCGGTGGCTACCGTGCTCGGCCTGGCGTTTAAACTGTACGACCCGAATCACCTGCTGAGCGACGACGAAGCGCCGGGCATCACCTGCGCGCTGATCCCGACCAGCACGCCGGGCGTGGAGATCGGCAACCGCCACTTCCCGCTGAACATTCCGTTCCAGAACGGCCCGACGCGCGGCACCGACGTCTTCGTCCCGATCGACTACATTATCGGCGGGCCGAAAATGGCCGGTCAGGGCTGGCGCATGCTGGTTGAGTGTCTGTCGGTCGGTCGCGGCATCACGCTGCCTTCCAACTCCACCGGCAGCGTGAAATCGCTGGCGCTGGGCATCGGCGCCTACGCCCATATCCGCCGTCAGTTCAAAATCGCCATCGGCAAGATGGAAGGGATCGAAGAACCGCTGGCGCGCATCGCCGGCAACACCTATGTGATGGATGCCGCCGCCTCGCTGATTACCTATGCGCTGGTGCAGGGCGAAAAACCGGCGGTGCTGTCAGCGATCGTCAAATACCACTGTACCCACCGCGGTCAGCTGTCAACGATTGACGCCATGGATATCGCCGGCGGTAAGGGCATTATGCTGGGCGAATCCAACTTCCTGGCCCGCGCCTATCAGGGCGCGCCGATCGCCATCACCGTGGAAGGGGCCAATATCCTGACCCGTACCATGATGATCTTCGGTCAGGGGGCGATCCGCTGCCATCCTTACGTCCTGCAGGAAATGGCGGCGGCGCAGAACAACGATCTGGCCGATTTCGACCGGGCGCTGTTCGGCCACCTCGGCCACGTGGGCAGCAACAAAGTACGCAGCTTCTGGCTCGGCCTGACCAACGGCCGCACCAGCGCCTCGCCGACCAAAGACGCCACCCGCCGCTACTATCAGCAGCTGAACCGCCTGAGCGCCAACCTGGCGCTGCTGTCGGACGTCTCCATGGGCGTACTGGGCGGCGATCTGAAGCGTCGCGAACGCATTTCCGCACGCCTGGGGGATATTCTCAGCCAGATGTATCTGGCCTCCGCCACGCTGAAACGTTTTGAAGATGAAGGACGTCAGAAGGACGATCTGCCGCTGGTGCACTGGGGCGTGCAGGACTGTCTGCATCAGGCCGAGCAGGCGCTGGACGATCTGCTGCGCAACTTCCCGAACCGCTTTATCGCCGGGGCGCTGCGGCTGGTGATCCTGCCGTTCGGCCGCGTGCATCAGGCGCCGTCCGATCGTCTGGATCACCAGTTGGCGAAGATCCTGCAGCAACCGTCCGCCACCCGCAGCCGTCTGGGACGCGGGCAGTACCTGGCCGCCAGCGAGCACAACCCGATAGGCCTGCTGGAAGAGGCGCTGGTGGATGTGATCGCCGCCGAGCCGATTCATGCCCGCCTGTGTAAAGAGGCCGGTAAAAACCTGCCGTTCACCCGGCTGGATCGTCTGGCGCAGCGCGCACTGGAAGAAGGCAAGATCAGCGATGAGGAAGCGCGCATCCTGACCAAGGCCGAAGAGAGCCGTCTGCGTTCGATCAACGTGGATGACTTCGCACCGGAGGCGCTGGCGGCGCAGCAGCCGGAAAAGCCGCAGCCGCAGGAGAAACGCCGTCCGCATACTGAAGCGGCGTAAACACACGCGGTAATCATTAAGGGGCGATCTTCGCCCCTTTTTTGATCGCCGCAACCCGCCGCGATTTAACTGTGCTGGCGAATACGCGCCAGCAGCTCATCGACATTGGCCATCTGCGGCTCATTAACGATCAGCGCCCGTCCCAGGCTCAGCGCGTTACGCTGGCATTCGGCGCGCATATCAGCATCCTCAATAGCATCCAGATCGGCGACGTGCGCCAGGCCGATGGTGCGGCGAATCAGTTCGGTACCGCAATAGCCCACCGCATCCTGCCATACCTGCTGCAGGAAGCGCTCCGCATAGCCGGACGTCGCCAGCGCGGCATCTTCCGTCTTTTGCTGACACAGCGCCAGGAAGCGGTCGGCGAAAATCAGCCACAGCTCGCGCACGTCCTGCAGCCGCTGTTCGCGGCCGGCGGCGGCGTCGCGCGGGCCAAGCAGCCCCGGCAACCCGCAGTAGTTCAGCAGCAGGTTGCCCAGCGCGGTACCCACGTCGAAGCCGATCGGCCCGTAGAAGCCGAATTCGGCATCAATCGCCTTCAGCCGCCCTTCGGCAACAAATATCGATCCGCTGTGAATATCGCCGTGCAATAACGCTTCGGCTTTGCTGAGAAAACGGTGCTTCAGCCCGGCGACCGCCAGCTTCAGCGCCGCGTCGTGGCGCAGCTCGCGTACCTGCGGCAGCAGCGCTTCGTCAAACTGATTGCGTTCGTGGTCGCAGTAAGGATCGCTGAAAAACAGATCTTCGGTAATCTGGCACAGCTCGGGGTTGGTAAAGCGGCTGACCTGCGCCTTTTTCTGCTGCGCATTTTGGTAAAAATCAGAGGTATGAAACAGCGTCTGCGCCAGATACTCCGCCAGCTGGCCGACCGCCAACGGATAGTAATGCCCGGCGATCAGCGCGTTGCGCCAGATTTGGTGGTCGGAGAGATCTTCCTGCACCATCACCGCCAGCTCCGCGTCATGATGCAGTACGCGCACGGTATGGCGCGGGCAGAACTCGCCATGGGTCAGCAGCGTTTGGGCCTCAATGCGCGCCCGGTCGAGCGTCAGCGGCCAGGACTCACCGACGCAGCGTACGTACGGCAGCGCCTGCTTGACGATCGCCCGGCTGACGCCTTCCCGGTCGCGGATTTTAAACACCAGGTTCAGGTTGCCGTCGCCGATCTCCTCGGCGCTGACCAGCGTGTGCGGATCGGCCAGTTGTCCGAACTGGCGGGCGTATTCAACGGCATCGGCTGCCGTAAAGGTACGGTAAAGCGACATCTCAACCCCTCTGGTATCACTGACAAACAGGATATTATTTTTTTAGACGTAAAGGCATTTGGACATCTATACATCCGAAAATCATGTTGGCAGAATAGCGCTACAGATGCAATACGCTCGTAACAAGGATTTAACTGCTATGCGCCCTCTTAACACCACCAGTTTGATACTGCGCGACAACCGGCTGTGGATCCTCGATCAGCAGGCGTTGCCCCAGGAAAAACGCTGGCTTGCCAGCGACAGCGTTGAAGAACTCGTCGGCCATATCCACGCCCTGCGCGTGCGCGGCGCACCGCTGATCGGGCTGTCCGCCAGCCTGCTGCTGGCTCTGCTGGCCGAGCGCGGCCTCGCCCGCGACGACGTCATGCAGGCGCTGAGCACGCTGCGGGCGGCGCGGCCGACCGCCGTTAATCTGATGAATAATCTGGATCGCATTAAGCAGGCGCTGGCGCAGCCGGCGTGGCGCGCGGCGGTAAGCGCGGAAGCCTGGCGGCTGGTGGAAGAAGATCGCGCCCTGTGCGACCGCATCGCCGACCACGGCGCTGCGCTGGTCGCCCCCGGCAGCCGGCTGCTGACCCACTGCAACACCGGCGGGCTGGCCACTGCCGGCATCGGCACGGCGATTGGCGTGCTGCTGCGCGCCCACCAGCAGGGCAAAGTGGAACGCGTGTGGGTGGATGAAACCCGTCCGCTGCTGCAAGGCGGCCGGCTGACCGCCTGGGAACTGGGCGAGCTGGGCATCCCCTACCGGCTGATCTGCGATTCGATGGCCGCCAGCCTGATGGCGCAGGGACAGGTCGATGCGGTGTGGGTCGGCGCCGATCGCATCGCCGCCAACGGCGACGTCGCCAACAAGATCGGCACCTACAGCCTGGCGGTGCTGGCACACTATCACGGCATTCCGTTTTACGTCGCCGCACCGCACACCACGCACGATCCGGCCTGCGCCGACGGCGCCGCCATTCCGATTGAGCAGCGCGCCGCCGAGGAAGTGGCCGGCGTCAGCGGCAGCTTCGGCCAGTGCCGCTGGGCGCCGGAAGACGCCGACGTGTATAACCCGGCGTTTGACGTAACGCCGTCAGCGCTGATTAGCGGTTGGGTGCTGGACAGCGGCGTGATTACGCCGCAGCAGGTCAAGGCGGGGATTTTCCAGCGGGCGCTGGGGTAACGCTGTAACAGGGCTGATTATGCAGCCCTGTTGATCACCCGGCGCGTTAATCCAGACGCGGGAACGCGTCAGCGATCGGATCGCCGGTAAACTGCGCGATCCAGCCCTGCGGATTATCAAACACGCGAATGGCGGTAAAATGCGGCGCGGCGCCCATATCAAACCAGTGCGGCGTATGGGCCGGCACCGAGATCAGATCGTTTTTTTCACACAGGATCTGATACACCCGCTGGTTCAGATGCAGGCAAAACAGCCCGGCGCCCTCGACAAAGAAACGCACCTCATCTTCGCCGTGGGTATGTTCCGATAAAAACTTCTGCCGTAGATCCTCGCGCTGCGGATGATCCGGGCGCATGGCGATCACATCCCAGCTTTGGTAGCCCTTTTCCGCCACCAGCCGATCGATGGCGTGCTGATAGGCGGCGATCACCGCCTCCGGCTGCGGATCGTCCTCCAGCACGCGATCCGCCTGCCAGCGTTCGAAACGCACGCCGACCTGCTCCAGCTGCTGGCGGATCTGCTCGCCGTCGCGGCTCTGCCACAGCGGCTGCTGCGGCTGTTCATCGCTATAAATGGTCAAGGCGCTCATCAGCAAAACTCCCCTAAGTCGATACGATCAAAACGGTTAACCTGCGGGTGGCGGCTGTGCGGATCGTCCTCGCCGCGAATCAGCTGACAACCGTGCCAGCCGGCGTCGTGCGCCGCGTCCAGCTCCTGGCGGATATCCGACAGGAACAGCAGTTCGGACGGCGCCAGGCCGATGGCCGCGGCGATATTGCGGTATGAACCCGCCTCGCGTTTGGCGCCGACGCGGGTATCAAAATAACCGCTGAACAGCGGCTGCAGATCGCCGGCTTCGCTGTAGCCGAACAGCAGTTTCTGCGCTTCAACCGAGCCGGAGGAGTAGACATACAGTCCGATACCCTGCCGCTGCCACGCCGCCAGCTGCGTCGCCACCTCCGGATAGAGATGGCCGCGAAAGTCGCCGTTGTGGTAACCGCTGCGCCAGACGATGCCCTGCAGCGCCTTCAGCGCGGTGGATTTGCGATCTTCATCCATAAAACGGTACAGAGCGGCGATCAGCTGCTCGGCATCGGCCTGCGGCTGCGCGATCTCTGCCCGCAGCGCCGCCAGCGCCTCGGCCACCTCGCCGTCGTCCGCATGGCGGCGTACATAATCGGCCAGATGCTGGCGGGCGTAGGGAAACAGCACCTGATGCACAAAGCGGATATCGCTGGTGGTGCCTTCAATATCGGTAACAATCGCGCGAATCATTGCGCCTCCAGTAAACGACGTTGCAGTTCACACTGGAATAAAAACTCCAGCCCTTCAAGGTGACGGCGCGCTTCCTGCACCTGCCGCCCCCAGCAGTACAGCCCGTGGCCGCGAACCAGAAAACCGTACGCCAGCGGCGTCTGTTCGGCATAGGCCGACACCTGCGCCGCCAGCCGGGCAATATCCTGGTCGTTGTCGAAGATCGGGATGCATACCTCGTCCTGATGGCTGCGCTGGCCGCTGAGCGATTTTTGCATTTCATAACCCTGCAGCCGCAGCGCGCTGCCCTTTTCCACCCGCGACAACACCGTGGCATTGACCGAGTGGGTATGCAAGACGGCGTTCACCTGCGGATAGAGACGATACAGCAGCGTATGCAGGCCGGTCTCCGCCGACGGGGTGCGCCCGTCCGGCGCGGCATTGCTGGCGATCTCCACCCGCAGAAAATCCTGCTCGCGCAGGCTGCCCTTATCCCTGCCGGATTCGGTCACCAGGCAGTGTTCGTCATTCAGGCGCAGCGACATATTGCCGCCGGTAGCCGGGCACCAGCCTTTGTCGCCAATCCAGTGGCAAACGGCCAGCAGCGCGCTGAGTTGCTCGTTTTCGCTCATGAGTATCCCGCAGTGAAAGGTACGGATGGCAGCGCCGATGCGATTCGGCGACCGCCTCACAGATATAGCCATCTAAACGTCTTGATTGCCAGATACTAGCATCGTGCTATATTGTCAGCAACATCAGCATAATGGGACACCACATCGCTTATGACGCTTTCCGCACCGACTCCCGACAGTAAACTGCCCGCCCTCGGCACCACCATTTTCAGCCAGATGAGCGCGCTGGCGCAGCAGCATCAGGCGATTAACCTGTCGCAGGGCTTCCCCGACTTCGACGGCCCGGGCTATTTAAAGCAGCGTTTGGCCTGGCACGTCGAACAGGGCGCCAACCAGTACGCGCCGATGACCGGCGTCGCGCCGCTGCGCGAGGCCATCGCCGACAAAACCGCCGAGCTTTATGGCTGGCGGCCGGACGCCGGGACGGAAGTGACCGTCACCGCCGGCGCCACCGAAGCGCTGTTCGCCGCCATCAGCGCGCTGGTGCGGCCGGGCGATGAAGTGATCTGCTTCGACCCGAGCTATGACAGCTACGCCCCGGCTGTGCAGCTGTGCGGCGGCATTCTCAAACGCATCGCTCTGCAGCCGCCGGCGTTTAACGTCGACTGGCGGCAGTTCCGCGAACAGCTGTCGTCGCGCACCCGGCTGGTGATCGTCAATACGCCGCACAACCCGTCCGCCACCGTCTGGCAGGCCGAAGATTTACAGCAGCTGTGGCAGGCCATTGCCGGGCAGGAGATCTACGTGCTCAGCGATGAAGTGTACGAGCATATCTGCTTTGCCGATAACGGCCACGCCGGCGTACTGGCCCATCCCCAGCTGCGCCAGCGGGCGATCGCCGTCTCTTCCTTCGGTAAAACCTTCCATATGACCGGCTGGAAAGTGGGTTACTGCGTCGCGCCGGCCGCGCTGAGCGCCGAAGTGCGCAAGGTGCACCAGTATCTGACCTTTGCGGTCAATACCCCGGCCCAGCTGGCGCTGGCGGACATGCTGCGCGCCGAGCCAGAGCACTGGCGTCAGCTGCCGGCGTTTTACCGCGCCAAGCGCGACCGCTTTGTGCAGGCGTTAAGCCGCAGCAGGCTGGAAATTCTGCCGTGTGCAGGTACATACTTCTTACTGGCGGATTACAGCGCCGTGTCGGATCTGGACGACGTGGCGTTCTGCCGCTGGTTAACGGAACAGGTGGGCGTAGCGGCGATCCCGCTGTCGGTGTTCTGCGCCGATCCTTTCCCTCATAAATTGATCCGGCTGTGTTTTGCCAAACAGGATGACACGCTGGATGCGGCTGCGGAGCGGTTATGTCGACTTTAAAAATTACCCTGTTGCAGCAACCGCTGGTATGGCGCGACGGGCAGGCCAACCTGCAGCATTTCGACCGGCTGCTGGCCGATATTCACGGCCGCGATCTGATCGTGCTGCCGGAGATGTTCACCACCGGTTTTGCTATGGACGCCGGCGAAAGCGCGCTGCCCGAACGCCAGGTGATTAACTGGCTGCACGGCTGGGCGATCAAAACCAATGCGGCCATCGCCGGCAGCGTGGCGCTGAAAACCGACAAAGCGGCGGTGAACCGTTTTCTGCTGGTGGAGCCGGGCGGCACGGTGCACGCTTATGACAAGCGCCATCTGTTTCGCATGGCCGGCGAACACCTGCATTATCAAGCGGGAAAACGACGGGAAATCTTTGAATGGCGCGGCTGGCGGATTTTACCGCAGATCTGTTACGACCTGCGCTTCCCGGTCTGGTCGCGCTGCCAGCAGGATTATGATTTGGCGCTGTACGTCGCCAACTGGCCGGCGGCGCGCAGCCAGCACTGGCAAACGCTGTTGGCGGCGCGCGCCATTGAAAACCAGGCTTACGTGGCCGGTTGCAACCGGGTCGGCGAAGACGGCAACGGGCTGAGCTACAGCGGCGACAGCCTGATTATCAGCCCGCAGGGAGAGACGCTGGCCAGCGCCGATGCCGGTGCTGCCGCGCGCCTGGACGCCGATCTGTCGCTGGAGAATCTGCAGATCTATCACACCGCCTTCCCCGCCTGGCGCGATGCCGACGATTTTCTGCGCCACGATTAATCCCCAGGGCGCGCTCAGGCGCGCCCGCCTTCCTGACGACGGCAGCGGCCTGCCAAGCCAACAAGCCAACAAGCCAACAAGCCAACAAGCCAACAAGCCAACAAGCCAACAAGCCAACAAGCCAACAAAATATTAGCTTAACAAGCTAACATCAACGCAATCGTCGTGATTAAATCGATAAATTATTAACTTAATAGCTTATTTAATTAATAACTAAAAAAGGCTGATAACCCATTAAGTTATCAGCCTTATTAAGCAGCAAGCCCATTGTGAAAATAATAACTTATTAAGCCACTAACCTGGCGGCTTACGCTATCAGCACCAGTAGGCCATAAAGTTGACCGTGGAACGATCCAGGTCGCATTCACCAACCAGATAGCGGCGCAGCGATTTCACCGTCGACGATTCGGCGGCGACCCAGGCGTAAAAGCTGCAGGCGCCCTCAGCCCTTTCCCACAGTACCTCGCCGCCC
The DNA here is from genome assembly GCF_014298095.1 of Serratia sp. JUb9. NCBI lineage: Bacteria > Pseudomonadati > Pseudomonadota > Gammaproteobacteria > Enterobacterales > Yersiniaceae > Serratia > Serratia sp. JUb9. Next base: position 4,000,422 of record NZ_CP060416.1, read on the forward strand.
AGGCTGTTTTCCGCCAGCGACTGCGCTTCGGCGCGCGCAGAATCGGGAATCGTCACCCGGCGGCGCACCGACTCCAGCAGCAGCGTGCCGTGCAACTGCTGCGGCCCGACGTCACGCGGCAGCCAGAACACCTCGGCAAACGGGAACTGCGCCACGCTGACGCAGTCGCCGGCCAGCGGCACTTCAAAAAAGGCCTGCACCCGCGGCGGGTTGTCCTGCTGCGCCAGACGTTCAAGAATGCCCATCGCCGCCGGCAGCGCGGTTTCATCGGCAATCAGCAGCGCCTGGTTCATCTGCGCCGGCGGCGCCCATTCATAACCGCCGCTGTCGCCGGCAAAATCGGCGTTGGGCGCCACAATCTGAATGGCGTCGCCCACCTGCGCATGCGTTGCCCAGGCAGAGGCCGGGCCGCTGTCGCCGTGCAGCACAAACTCAACGTCCATCTCCTGCCGCTCACTGCGCAGCGCACGCAGGGTATAGGTGCGCATCACCGGCCGCTGCGCCTTCGGTATCGCCATATAGTCGCGATACCAGTCATCGCCGTTCGCCAGCTGCAACGACTGCCCTTCCGCACTCGGGAACAGCAGCTTGATACGCTGGTCCGGCGCTTCCAGCTTCATCCGGCTCACCTGCGGACCGCTGAAGACGCAACGCACCAGCGACGGGGAAATCTGGCGTTTCTCGGTTAACTGAACATCAAAAATACGATAGCTCGCGGACATCTGACGGCCTCTCCCGCTTATTTATTTTTCTCGCCGGCGCCATAGCCAGCCGCTTACGCCGCCCAGCAGGACGGCCATCGCCAGCGCCGCCGCAATCAGCTGCGACTCGCCGTAAAATTTCGCCACCGCCGGCACCATCAAAGCGCTCAGCCCGTAGCCCAGCGTGTGGCTGGTGGCGATAACCCCGGAACCTTTGCCGGTAGAGAGTTTGTCATTCAGCAGCAGCTGGTAACCCGGCGTGGCCATCGCTGCGCCAAATGACGTCAGCGCACAGCCCAGATAAAACAGCGCCAGCGGCTGTGCGCACATCAGTGCCAACCCTACCACCATCAGCAGCGCGGCAATTAGCAGCAACTGCGCCGGCGGAAAACGCTGCGGCCGCACCACCAGAAACTGCGCCAGCAACGTACAGCCGGCCGCCACGCTCAGCAGGATCGCCACATGGTGGCTGACCAGCGTTGTCGAATTCTGGAAGAGCGGGGTCAGATGCGGCGCCAGCCCCAACTGCATCAGGCTGACCGCCGCCGCCAGCAGCAGAGCGCACAGCAGGTACGGCAGCATATGCCATTGCAAACGGTTTTGCTGCTGCGCCACCGGCGGCAGCGGCGGATCGTTCTGCTGGCGGCACACCACCAGCAGGGCAAGCAACGGCGCCAGGGCCATCAGCCACAGCGGCGCCATCGGATGTAGGGAGAGCGCCAGCGCCGCGCACAGCGGCCCCAGCAGACGGCCGCAGCTCAGCCCTGAACTGATGGTGGCCAACGCCGCCATGCGACGCTCATGGCCGGCGCGCTGCAGCGCCCAGGTCTGGCTGGCGGGCACCATGCCGGACACCGTCAGGCCGTACAGAATACGCGCCGCCACCAGCGCGCCGAGGCCCGCCAGCGGGGGCAGCCAGCCTGCCGCCAACCCCCATACCGCCAGCGCCAGCAGCGCAAAGCTGAGCAGATAGCCGCCCAGCGCCATCAGCACCACATATTTACAGCCGCGCACTTCGCACTGCCGTCCCCAATAGGGGGAACCGACTAAAAACAGCATCGAACCGAGCGTCAATAATCCTGCCCAGACCGACAGAGACAGGTGGGTCATGCTGACCAATGCCGGCAGCGCCACCAATAAACCATTTTGCCCGATGCCCAATAAGCCAGCACAGAACGCCAGGGGCCAGTTGGCAGGCGCAATGTTGTCGCCTGCAAGAACGTCCGGTTGTGGGGATAGGCTCATGAAAAGTAAAGTAACCGTTAAGAAAATAAGAGTTTTACGTGCGATTTATGCTAAAAATTGTACCACGGGATTATTGTGAATGTGAACCATTCTTGATATAAGAATCATTCTCAATTGTTTCATAGTGAATCTGGGATCATGACTATTCAGTTTGCAACCGCAAAGAACGATGTGGCTGCGCAGTGTTTTCTCAACGCATTAATGCGCGAAACCCGGGATTGGCAAGTTCTTCCGGCCACCGACCACCAGCAACATCCTCAGCTCCATATTCCTCTTAATCACCATCAGGCTATCCGCATTAATCTGCGCTACACCTCACCGACGCAGCACCACCACTACCTGTTCCCGGCCTATCTGCATCAGTCAGACGACGGTCAGGCGACGGCGCTCAGCGTCGAGCAACTGGTGGATCTGCTGCTGGCCAAGCCTGCGGTAAAAGGCGAACTGAACGACCAGACCGTGGCGCGCTTCCGCCAGCGCGTGCTGGAGAGCCACGACAATACGCAGCAGGCGATCGCAGTGCGTCTCGACTGGCCGACGCTGCGCGACCGGCCGCTGAACTTCGCGCAGGCGGAACAGGGATTGCTGGTCGGCCACGCGTTCCACCCGGCGCCGAAATCCCACGAACCGTTCGATCCGCAGCAGGCACGGCGCTATCTGCCGGACTTCGGCGCGCGCTTCCCGCTGCGCTGGTTTGCCGCCGACAAGCGCGTGGTGTGCGGCGACAGCCTGACTCTGACGCTGCAACAGCGGCTGCAGCGCTTTGCCGCTGAAAGCGCGCCGCAGCTGCTGGCGCATTTTACCGATGACGTCTGGCTGCTGCCGATGCATCCGTGGCAGGCCGACCATCTGCTGGCCCAGCCGTGGTGCCAATCGCTGGTTGAACAGGGGCTGCTGCGCGATCTGGGCGAGGCCGGCGCACGCTGGCTGCCGACCAGTTCCTCCCGCTCGCTGTACAGCGAAAGCAACCGCGACATGATCAAATTCTCCCTCAGCGTGCGCCTGACCAACTCGGTGCGTACGCTGTCGGTCAAAGAAGTCAAACGCGGCATGCGTCTGGCGCGGCTGGCGCAAACCGAGCGCTGGCAGACGCTGCAGGCGCGCTACCCCACCATGCGCGTGATGCAGGAAGACGGCTGGGCCGGTCTGCGCTCCGCAGACGGCGAGATTCAGGAAGAGAGCCTGATGGCGCTGCGGGTCAACCTGCTGTTCGATCGCCCTGATACGCAAACCAACGTGCTGGTGACGCTGACCCAGGCCGCGCCGGACGGCGGCGACAGCCTGCTGGCGGCGGCGGTGCGCCGCCTGGCCGCACGCCTTGATCTGCCGCTGGCGCAGGCCGCGCGCTGCTGGCTGGACGCTTACTGCAACCACGTGCTGCTGCCGCTGTTCAGTACCGAAGCGGACTACGGCCTGGTGCTGCTGGCGCACCAGCAAAATATTCTGGTGGAGATGCAGCAGGATCTGCCGGTCGGCATGCTGTACCGCGACTGTCAGGGCAGCGGTTTTACCCACAGCGCGACGCCGTGGCTCGATCAGATCGGCGAAGCCGAAGCGGAAAACCGCTTTAGCGAACAGCAACTGCTGCGCTACTTCCCCTACTACCTGCTGGTGAACTCCACGCTGGCGGTCACCGCCGCGATGGCCGCCGCCGGTTTCGACAGTGAACAAAACCTGATGGGACAGGTGCGCGACGCGCTGGCCGGCCTGCGCGCTACGGCGCTCGACACCCGCTGTCTGGACTACGTATTGGACAGCAGCCACTGGAACTGCAAGGGCAACTTCTTCTGTTACCTGCACGACCATAACGAAAACACCATCGTCGACCCTGCGGTGATCTACTTTGATTTCACCAACCCGCTGCGCACGCAGGAGGATAAATAATGTCGATCGCCAAACTGATGCATGCCGCCGGCGGCTTCCGCTGCGAAATGCTGGCGCAAAACCTGCCGCTGAGCCTCGGGCTGGACGGCAGCGCGGTACTGCACCCGCCGGGCGTCGCCCTGCCCGACGGCTGGCTGGTGCAGGCGCTGGATCAGCTGTTGGTCGCCGCGCCGCAGCTGACGGGCATCGCCCTGCCGTATGCCGCATGGCGTGAAGAGCCGCAGGCGCAGGCGCTGTTCGCCCTGGCGCACGGCGACTATCTGGCGCGTGAAGTCTTTTACCAGCTGCCGCTGTGGCTGACGGCACCGCGCGCGCCGGCCGGCGGACAGATGCAATACGACGCCGAGCGCGAGCTGTGGTTTCCGCAGCGCCCGGCGCGTCCGCAGGGCGAGGTCTACCGCCGTTTCGACCCGCAGATCAAGCACACGCTGAGCTTCCGCCTGCCGGAAGTGGCGCAGGATGCGGAGCGCTTCACCCGCTGGATGAACGCCCCGCGCGTCGCCGCATTCTGGGAGATGACCGGTCCGCAGGAACAACAGGCGGCCTATCTGCAGCGTCAGCTGGATTCCAGCTACTGCTACCCGCTGCTGGGCTGCTTCGACGACCAGCCGTTCGGCTATTTCGAAGTCTACTGGGCGGCGGAAGACCGCATCGGCCGCCACTACCGCTGGCAGCCGTTCGACCGCGGCCTGCATATGCTGGTGGGCGAAGAAGCGTGGCGCGGCGCGCAGTTTATCCGCAGCTGGCTGCGCGGGCTGACCCACTATCTCTATCTGGACGAGCCGCGCACCACCCGCGTGGTGGCCGAGCCGCGCGCCGACAATCAGCGCCTGTTCCGCCATCTGCCGGCGGCCGGCTACCAGACGGTGAAGGAGTTTGATTTCCCGCATAAGCGCTCACGCCTGATCGTCAACCAACGTCACGATTTCTTCCAGGGGCAAGCGGTATGAATCTCACGGAATACACGGACTGGCAGCACGTCAACCGCCAGATGATCGCCAAGATCCTGGCGGAACTTGAGTATGAACGCACGCTGCGCGCCGAAGCCGAAGCCGAGGGCTGGCAGCGCATCGCGCTGGGGGATACGGTCTACCGCTTCCGCGCCCGGCGCGGCATCTGGGGCTGGCTGCATATCGACGCCGATTCGCTCTCCTGCGGCGACCAGCCGCTGGCGGCAGACCAGACACTGCGCCAGCTGGCGCAGGTGCTGACCATGAGCGACGCGCAAATCGCCGAGCACCTGGAAGATCTGTACGCCACCCTGCGCGGCGATCTGCAGTTGCGGGCGGCGCGCCACGGCATGAGCGCGCAGGATCTGATCGCACTGGATCCTGATGAGCAGCAGTGCCTGCTGGCCGGCCACCCGAAGTTTATCTTCAATAAAGGCCGGCGCGGCTGGGGGCTGGAGGCGCTGCAGCGCTATGCGCCGGAGTATCAGGGGCAGTTTTGCCTGCACTGGGTGGCGGCGCGGCGCGACAGCTTCGTCTGGTGCGCCGATGACGACTATCCGCTGGATAACCTGCTGGACAGCGCCATGGACGTCAGTGAGCGTCAGCGTTTCGACCGGCGCTGGCAGGAACTGAAGCTGACGCAGGATTGGATTCCCGTGCCGCTGCATCCGTGGCAGTGGCAGCAGAAAGTCGCCCTGCACTTCCTGCCGCAGCTGGCGAGCGGCGAACTGGTGGAGCTGGGGGAATTCGGCGATCGCTATCTGGCCCAGCAATCGCTGCGCACGCTGACCAACGTCAGCCGCCGCTCGGCCTTTGATATCAAGCTGCCGCTGACCATTTACAACACCTCCTGCTACCGCGGCATTCCCGGTAAACATATCGGCGCCGGCCCGGCGGCCTCCCGCTGGCTGCAGCAGATCTTCGCCGGCGACGCCACGCTGCGCGCCAGCGGCGCCCAGATTCTGGGCGAACCGGCGGCCGGCTACATGGCGCACCAGACCTACGCCAGCCTGCCGCAGGCGCCCTACCGCTATCAGGAGATGCTCGGCGTGATCTGGCGTGAAAATCCGTCCGGCTATCTGCAGGAAGGTGAGCAGGCGATACTGATGGCGACGCTGATGGAAACCGACAACCACGGCCAACCGCTGATCGCCGCCTATATTGAGCGCTCCGGCCTCAGCGCCGAGGCCTGGCTGACGCAGATGTTCCGGGCGGTGGTGATCCCGATGTACCACCTGATGTGCCGCTACGGCGTGGCGTTGATCGCCCACGGCCAGAACATCACGCTGGTGATGAAGGATTACGTGCCGCAGCGCGTGCTGCTGAAGGATTTTCAGGGCGATATGCGCCTGGTGGAGCAGGAATTTGCCGAAGCGGCGTCGCTGCCGCAGTCGGTGAAGGACGTCACCGTGCGCCTGCCGGCCGACTACCTGATTCACGATCTGCAGACCGGACACTTTGTCACCGTGCTGCGCTTTATCTCCCCGCTGATGGCCAGTTGCCAAATCAGCGAAGAACGTTTTTATCAACTGCTGGCGACGGTGCTGCAAGACTATATGGCGCAGCACCCGGACATGGCGGAACGCTTTGCACTTTTCAGTCTGTTTAAACCACAAATTATTCGCGTGGTGCTCAACCCGGTGAAACTTACCTATTCAGAACACGATGGCGGCAGCCGCATGTTGCCGAACTATCTGCAGGATCTGGATAACCCGCTTTATTTGGTCTCCAAGGAGTCTGCCCAATGAATCAGCCCCTCGATTTCATCGGCATCGGTATCGGTCCGTTCAACCTCAGCATTGCCGCGTTGGGCAGCGAAGTCGACGGTTTCAACAGCCTGTTTCTCGAACGCAAGCCGCACTTCTCCTGGCACCCGGGCATGATGGTGCCAGATTGCCATATGCAAACCAGCTTTCTCAAGGATCTGGTCAGTGCGGTGGCGCCGACCAACCCGTACAGCTTTCTCAACTATCTGGTAAAACGTAAAAAGTTCTACCGCTTCCTGACCACCGAACAGCGCACCGTATCGCGCGAAGAGTTTGCCGACTACCTTGACTGGGCGGCCAACGGACTCAGCTCGCTGGCATTCAGCCAGGAGATCCAACGGGTGGAATTCAACGATACGCAGCGGCTGTTTGAGGTCACCACCCAGCGCGGCACCTTCCGGGCGCGCCACGTGTGCCTTGGCATCGGTAAAAAACCGCTGCTGCCGGAGTGCGTCAGCGAGCAGAACGATCGCTGCTTCCACGCCAGCGAAATGGCGCTGCGCAACCCGGATCTGGCCGGCAAACGCGTCACCGTGGTCGGCGGCGGCCAGAGCGGCGCCGATCTGTTCCTGAATATTTTCCGCGGCGAGTGGGGCCAGCCGGTACAGCTCAACTGGGTATCGCGCCGCAACAACTACAATGCGCTGGACGAAGCGGCGTTCGCCAACGAGTACTTTACGCCGGACTACGTGGAAAGCTTCTATACCCTGAACGACAGCGCCAAGCAGCGCATGCTGACGGAGCAGAAGATGACCTCGGACGGCATCACCGCCGAGTCGCTGCTGGCGATTTACCGCGCCATGTATCACCGCTTTGAAGTGCTGCGCGAAACGCCCTGGGCGCGCCTGCTGCCCAGCCGTTCGCTGGCGGCGATGCAGCCGCAGGGCAACGGCTACCAGCTGGTCACCCACCACCACCTCGATCAGGGCAAAGAGACCTTTGACAGCGACGTGGTGATTTTCGCCACCGGCTATCAGCCGGAGCGCCCGGCGTTTCTGGCGCCGCTGGCCGACCGGCTGCGGCTGACCGACGACGATAACTATCGCGTGGCGCCGGACTTTACCCTGGAATGGGACGGGCCGGCGGAAAACTGCCTGTTTGCCGTCAATGCCGGCATGCACAGCCACGGCATCGCCGAACCGCAGCTCAGCCTGATGGCCTGGCGCGCGGCGCGCATTCTCAACCGGGCGCTGGGGCAGGAAGCGTTTGATTTAACCTCAAGCCCGTCGCTGATTCAGTGGCGTAGCCAACAATCCGGGGCGACAGCACGAAATGAGCAATCTATGCTGAATTATTCTGAATTTTAGTTTTTAATATTCATCCCTGCGGCGAGCAAGGCGCGCGAAGCCGCGTCCGCCGCCGGGATGCGCAATAATCACAACAACGGGAAAGATTGAGAATAACGATGAAACGCAAGCACCTCTGGATACTGAATCCCTGCCTGCTGGCCATGCTGGCGCCGACCGCCTGGGCGGACGATCAAAAAAATGAAGACCAGTTGGTCGTTTCCGCCAACCGTATGCACCGCAGCGCGACGGAAATGGCGCAGACAACCTGGGTGATTGAAAGCCAGGAAATTGAACAGCAGGTGCAGGGCGGCAAAGAGATCAAAGAGATCCTCGCCCAGCTGATCCCGGGGATGGACGTCAGCAGCCAGGGGCGCACCAACTACGGCATGAACATGCGCGGCCGTTCGATGCTGGTAATGATTGACGGCGTGCGCCAGAACTCCTCGCGCACCGACAGCCGTCAGCTCGATTCGATCGACCCGTTCAATATCGACCATATTGAAGTGATCTCCGGCGCTACGTCGCTGTTCGGCGGCGGCAGCACCGGCGGCCTGGTGAATATCGTCACCAAAAAAGGCCAGCAGGAAAAACAGGTGGAGCTGCAAATCGGCGGCAAAACCGGCTTCGGCGGCCATAACGACCACGATGAAAACGTGGCGGCGGCGGTCAGCGGCGGTAACGAACACGCCTCCGGGCGCCTGTCGGTCTCCTATCAGCGCTACGGCGGCTGGTATGACGGCAAGGGCAAAGAGGTATTGATCGACAATACCCAAACCGGCCTGCAATATTCCGACCGCATCGACGTGATGGGCACCGGCACCCTGAATATTGACGACCACCAGCAGCTGCAGCTGACCACCCAATATTACAAAAGCCAGTCTGACGGCGACCACGGCCTGTATCTGGGGGAGAATTTCTCGGCGGTCACCGGCAACGGCACCGCCTCCAACAGCGGCAATCTCGACTCCGACCGTATTCCCGGCACCGAACGTCATCTGATCAACCTGCAGTACTCCAACACCGATTTCTGGGGCCAGGATCTGGTGGCGCAGGTCTATTACCGCGATGAGTCGCTGACCTTCTACCCGTTCCCGACCCTGAGCAAACAGGGCGACGTCACCAGCATCGGCGCGTCGCAGCAGAAAACCGACTTCTACGGCGGCAAGCTGACGCTGAACAGCAAGCCGGTCGACGGCCTGACGCTGACCTACGGCGTCGACGCCGAGCATGAAAGCTTTAACGCCAACCAGCAGTTCTTCGATCTGGATAAGGCGAAGCAGTCCGGCGGCATGCACCTGGAGAACAGCTACAACGTCGGCCGTTACCCCAGCTACACCACCACCAACCTGGCGCCGTTCCTGCAGGCCAGCTACGACATCAACCCAATCTTCACCCTGAGCGGCGGCGTGCGCTATCAGTACACCGAGAACAAGGTGGATGATTTCGTCGGCTACGCGCAGCAGCAGGGCATCGCCAACGGCCTGGCCAACTCCGCCGACGCCGTGCCGGGCGGTAAAACCAGCTACAACAACGCGCTGTTCAACGCCGGCCTGCTGGCGCACCTGACCGAACGCCAGCAGCTGTGGTTCAACTTCTCGCAGGGCTTCGAGATCCCGGATATCGCCAAATACTACGGTTCTGGCAACTATGATCTGGTTAACGGCCACTATCAGCTGAAAAACAGCGTCAACGTCAATGACTCCAAGCTCGACGGCATCAAGGTCAACGCTTACGAGCTGGGCTGGCGCTACACCGGCGATAACCTGCGCACGCAGGTGGCGGCTTACTACTCGCTGTCCGACAAGACCATTTCGATCAACAAGACCGATATGACCATCAACCTCGACGACGATAAGCGCCGGATTTACGGCGTGGAAGGGGCGGTGGATTACTTCTTCGACGACGGCGAATGGAGCACCGGCGCAACCTTCAACCTGATCAAGTCGCAGACCAAGGTTGACGGCAAGTGGGAGAAACTGACGGTCGATACCGCCAGCCCGTCAAAAGCCACCGCTTACGTCGCCTGGGCGCCGGGCGACTGGAACCTGCGCATGCAGTCGCAGCAGACCTTTGACGTCTCCGATGCCGACGGTAAAAAAATCGACGGCTATAACACCGTCGATTTCCTGGGCAGCTACATGCTGCCGGTGGGGAAAATCAGCTTCAGCATCGAGAACCTGCTGGACAAAGACTACACCACCACCTGGGGCCAGCGGGCGCCGTACCTGTACAGCCCGACCTACGGCGCGCCTGAGCTGTATAGCTACAAAGGCCGCGGCCGCACCTTTGGTCTGAACTACTCGGTACTGTTCTGATCCCTGCCCGAACGGGGGCGCGCCGCGCCCCCGCTTTTCCCTTATGACGATATCCCGGCGGTTTCGCCCTCGCCGCTTGTCTGCCGGCCAATTCCCGGCTGCTCGACGCGAATCAGCGGACAGAGGAAAAACGCCAGCACATACAGCGCCGTGTACGCCACCACCACGCCGATGGTGCTGAAGTACGGCAGCAGCACCACCGCAATCGCCGGCGCCAGGAAGTTCGACATGCCGGCGGACAGGTTATACACCGAAATCGCCGCGCCTTTATGCTTCGGCTCCAGCGCCGGGAACACCGCCGCCATCGGCACGAACGCCGCGACGAAGATCCCCAGAGCAACCGCCGGAATCAACGCCATGGCGAAGTTATGGCCGAAATGCTGCGGGATGTAGTAAAACGCCAGACTGGAGAGCGCCATGCCTACGCAGCCGAACCAGCGCACCACCTTCATCCAGCCCATCTTCTCCGCCACAATGCCCCAGAATACGTTGGAGAAAATGGTGGTAAAGAAGAACACCGCCCATACCTGCAGCCACTCCGGCGTGGTGAAGCCCAGCTCATCGACGAACATCAGCGGCATAATGACCGCAAAGCCGAACAGCGACAGCGTGTTGATAATACGCACCATGCTGGAGAGCAGAATGCTGCGGTTGGTGTACAGCAGCGTCACCGCGCGGCTCAGTTCGCCGAACTTCTCGCGGGTGGTGAGGTTGCGCATATGGCGCGGCGTTTCGGTATTGCGCAGCGCCACCATCGAGATAATGCCGCCGATCACACAGAACACCAGCGCCAGCCACAGGGTGCCCAACTCACCGATCTGCGGAATGGTAAAGCTCGGAATATAGCTGCCGAGCACGCCGATGCCGATGGAATACACCGCCCAGAACCAGCCCAGCGCCGAGCTCGCCCTGTCGCTCGGCACGTTATGCACGATGGCGACGATAAAGGCGTACAAGAACAGCGGATAGGCCAGGCCGCGAATGCCGTAAAACAGCAGAATCAGCGGATAGTTGGCATCGCCCAGGCCGAACACCAGGAACAGCACATGGAAAATGCACCACATGACAAAGCCGATCATCATGGTTTTCTGCGGAGTGATAATCTCCGCCACCACGCCGGAGATCCAGGCGGCCAGCGCCGCCGCCAGCCCGTAAAGGGTGAAGGCGAAAGAGGCCTGCGCCGGCGTAAAGCCCAGCTCTTTAATGTAGTGCGACAGGAAGGCCAGCTCGAAACCGTCGCCGGTCATAAAGACCGCAATGGCGATATATCCCCATATCAGGTTCAGGGGCAGTCCGAGCCACTGTTTGTTGTTTACCGACATAATGACCTCGTTTTCAGGGTACCGAGGGCCGCCCTGCGAGCGGCCGCGATGTATTATTGTTATTAAAATCAGTGCTTACGGTAATTCAGGTCGTTGACATACAGCGCATTGAACTGCGCATAGCGCGTCATCAGCCGCTGATGGCGCGCCGCCTCCGGCCGCCAGGTGCGGAAGATTTCCGGCTTTTCACACACCGCCGCCAGCGGCTTGCCGGCCGCCAGGCAGGCCAGACGCGCCGCGCCCAGCGCGCCGCCGGTTTCGCCGCCTTTATGCGTCACCACCGGCAAATTCAGGATGTCCGCCAGCAGCTGCGCCCAGAACGGGCTGCGGGCGCCTCCGCCCACCAGCGAACACTGTTCGATACGGGTGCCGCTCTCCTGCAGCACCCGCAGTCCGTCCGCCATGCCGAAGCTCACGCCTTCCAGCACCGCGTAGCCCATCAATGCGCGCTGGCTGGCATGGTTCAGCCCCCAGAACATGCCGACCGCATCCGGGTCGTTATGCGGCGTGCGTTCGCCGGACAGGTACGGCAGAAACAGCGGCGCGGCGGCTTTTTCTTCCTCGCTCAGCTGGGCGATCTCCTCCAGCAGCGCGTTTTCCGTGACCCCCACCAGCCGGCAGAACCACTGCAGACAGCTGGCGGCGCTGAGCATCACGCTCATCTGGTGCCACAGATTCGGCAGCACGTGACAAAAAGCGTGCACCGCCGACTGCGGCGCCGGCCGGTAAGCCTCCGTCACCACAAACAGCACGCCGGAGGTGCCCAGCGAAATAAACGCATCGCCCGGCGACACCGCGCCGACGCCGATGGCGCTGACGGCGTTATCACCGCCGCCGCCGGCCACCAGCACCGATGGGTTCAGCCCCCAGCGCGCGGCCAGCTGCGGCTCCAGCGTGGCGGAAACCTCACAGCCTTCCACCAGCGCCGGCATATGACGCCGCGACAGGCCGCACTTATCCAACAGCGCGTCCGACCAGTCGCGGCGCGCCACGTCCAGCCACAGCGTGCCGGCTGCGTCCGACATATCGGAGATTTTTTTACCGGTCATTTGGTAGCGCAGATAATCCTTCGGCAGCAGTACCGTCGCGATGCGGGCAAAATTGTCCGGTTCATGGCGGCGCACCCACAGCAGCTTCGGCGCGGTGAAGCCCGGCATGGCCAGATTGCCGGCCACCTGATGCAGTTCCGGCGCGATGTCTTCCAGTTCCACGCACTCCTGCGCGCTGCGGGTGTCGTTCCACAAAATAGCCGGCCGAATAACCTCATCGTTGTCATCCAGCAACACCGCGCCGTGCATCTGCCCGGACAGCCCTATCGCCTTGATGGCTGACCAGTGCTGGCCGCACTTTTCACGCAGCGTGGCCATCAGATAGTCCGTCGCTTCCCACCAGGCCTGCGGCGCTTGTTCCGACCAATGCGGCTGCGGCCGCTGGATGGTCAGCGGCGCGCTGTGGCTGGCGACAATCGCGCCATTTTCATCCACGATCAGCGCCTTGACTTCGGATGTGCCAAGATCGATGCCTAAATACATAGCCGCCCCTCAGTTAATCAGCGCGTAAACCGCGGCAATCTTCTCGCGCAGCAGCGCGACAAAATCCGCCCGCTGCGTCAGTTCGCCAAACAGCGCGCTGTCCTGCGCATAGGCGGCGATCGGATCGTCCGATTCGAACATCGCATGCACCGCCGGCGCATTGAGAATGCCGTCCTGATAGTCGTACGGCAGCCCCCCCTGATGCCATCGCTCCATAAAGACAAAGAACAGCGCCGGCAGCATGGCGGTGGCCTCCGGCCGCGCGCCGCGCTGGTAGCACTCCTGCAGGGTAGGTGCAATCATCGCCGGGATCTTGGAGAAGCCGTCCGCCGCCACCCGCTGGTTGGTATCCTGAATATGGGGATTGGTGAAACGCTTGAGCACCACGTCGCGGTAGGTGGGCAGATCGATGCCGTTGTCCCCTAAGCTTGGGATCACGTCCTGTGTGACATAGCGGTCGGCAATGGCGTAAACCGCGGCGGTCAGCGTACTCTCATGGATATATTGCTGACCGAGCAGCGTACCGGCCCAGGCGATGCAGCTGTGCGAAGCGTTAAGAATGCGGATTTTCGCCTCTTCGTAAGGGATCACCGATTCCACCAGCTCCACGCCCACGGCGGCCAAGTCCGGGCATCCGGCGCGGAAATTATCTTCCACCACCCACTGGATAAAGCTCTCCCCCATCACCGGCGCTTGATCGTCGATCCCGGTTTGCGCCTTGATGCGCGCCGGCAGATCCGCCGCCGGACGCGGCGTGATGCGGTCAACCATGGTATTCGGACAGCTGGCGTTGGCCGCCAGCCAGTCGCTGACCGCGCTTTTGCCGGTCAGCTGCAGGAATTCCGTCAGCCCGTCGTGGAAGCGATCGCCGTTGTGGCGCACGTTGTCGCAGCTCAGCAGCGTTAACGGCCCGGCATTCTGCGCCATCCGCTGTTCCAGAATTTTGGTAATCGCGCCGTAAATGGTTTTGCAGTCGCCGTTCAGGTCGGCCGCCAAATCGGCATTCTCCACGTCCAGTTTGTGGCGGGTATTCAGGTAGTAGCCGCCTTCGGTCACGGTAAACGCGATCACTTTCGTCTGCGGCCGGGCGCCCTCCTCAATCAGCGGCTGCAGATCCGGCTGCCACGGCAACAGCGTCTGAATCGAAGTAATCTCTTCATACTCGCGCTCGCCGTCCGGGCTGACGGTTTCCAGCACATAGCGCCCGTCTTGCGCCGCCAGCGCCTGCACCACCTGTTCCGCATCATTACGGATATTGCCGGCGGCAATATGCCAGCGCCGGTCGCCGCCGGCGATCAGACGGTGCAGATACCACGCCTGATGCGCGCGGTGAAAAGATCCCAGACCGATATGCAGCCACGTGTTTTGATCGTTGTTCATGGTTCAACTCCCCAGTACGGTTATGCCGCCCACTGTAGATGATCATTTGAGTTGAATAAGAGCCATGGATCACAAAAGAGCAAAAGACCAATAAAATTACATATGACCGATAGTGAGCAAATAACTTGCCTGAAGACATAGCTGACGACACAATGAAGGCCTTATTCCGACAGGCGCTTTTCCGCTTTCATTCACATGCGGACAGCGCGCTGGCAGAGGCTCCCCCGCGCGCATGACGCCGCTACCGGGGGCGGGCGTGCGGCTTTTACCTGAGGCAAAGTTCGTGAGTAAAGAAGATGATATCCGGCTGGATCAGAAGGTCCGCGCCGCGTGGATGTACTACATCGCCGGTCTTAACCAGAGCGAAATCGCCAGCCAGCTCGGCACATCACGGCCGGTAGTGCAGCGGCTGATCGCGGCGGCAAAGGAAGAAGGCATTGTCTCGATCGGGCTGCATCACCCGGTGGCCAACTGTCTGGACTATGCGCAGCTGCTGCAGGAAAAATATCGCCTGCTGGAGTGTAACGTGGTGCCGGCTTACGGCGGCGAGGGAACGCTGGACAGCGTCTCTTTTGGCTGCCAGCAAATCATGGCGCGCTACCTGCGTGACGCCGAGGCCAAGGTGATCGGCATCGGCTCCGGGCTGACGCTGAAAAAAACCATCCACCGCATCGACTTCAGCAGCCAGAACGCCCGCTGCGTCGCCCTGATCAGCGCCATGAACGAAAACGGCGAGTGTAACTATTACGACGATGTGCCGCTGCTGCTGGCGCGGAAAATCCAGGCGAAGTACTACCAATGGCCCGCACCGCGCTACGCGCAAACCACGCAGGAACACGCCATGTGGAGCGGCAGCCGGCTGTACCGCAACGTCTCGGCGGTGGCGGAAAACTCGGACGTGATCTTTGTCGGCATCGGCGCATTGGGCACGCAAAGCCCGATCTTCAAAGACGGCTTTATCGACCAGCCGCAGCTCGCCGAGCTGACCGCTCTCGGTGGGGTCGGTGAAATTCTGGGGCGCTTTATCGACGGTGACGGGGAAGTGCTCGACTGTGCGATCAACCGGCGCAATACCAGCTACGATATCCGCCGCAGCGATTGCCCGCGCATCGCCGCAGCCTGCGGTGAAGATAAACGGCCGGCGATACTGGCGGCGCTGAAAGGCGGCTGGATCAATGGGCTGGTGACCGACGAGCACAGCGCCCGCTGGCTGCTGACGCGCTGAACCCGGCGCTGCGCACACCGCGCGGCGCAGGATGTGCTGAATCGCAGAAACGAAAAGGCCCGATGTTATTTGTTAATAACATCGGGCCTGAATAGTGGCGGAACGGACGGGGCTCGAACCCGCGACCCCCTGCGTGACAGGCAGGTATTCTAACCAACTGAACTACCGCTCCGCGTCGTTCCCTCTTGCGGGGGAACGACGCGAATATTACGGATGAGCGCGCATTCCGTCAACGCCTTTTTTTCGGGAAAAACGCCGTTTGCACAGTTTTTCAGCTAACCGGACAAGCGAGTGATTTTATTGCGCTTTTTTTCGCCGCGAAACGCCGTTATTCTACGCGCCACAGGCAGTTGCCGCCGCCCTTTTTCGCCACCAGATCCAGGCGCGCCTCATGGGCAACCAGCTCTTCATCGCTGGCGTACACCACTTTCATCGCATTAGCCGGACGCACGATACGCTGCACCTCCTGCACCGAGTCGCTCTGCTGGGTATCCCCTTCCATCTGGAACGCCATCGAGGTCTGGCCGCCGGTCATCGCCAGATAGACTTCCGCCAGGATCTCGGCATCGAGCAATGCGCCGTGCAGCGTACGCTTGCTGTTGTCGATTTCGTAGCGGCTGCACAAGGCATCCAGGTTGTTGCGCTTGCCCGGGAACAGGCGGCGCGCCATCATCAGGCTATCGGTGATGGTACAGAAGGTATCGGTATTCGGGATATCCCGCTGCAGCATGCGGAATTCGTGATCCATAAAGCCGATATCGAACGATGCGTTATGAATAACGAGTTCGCCGCCGCGGATAAAGTCGAGAAACTCGTCGGCAATCTGATCGAAGGTGGGCTTGTCGGCCAGGAATTCATCGCTGATGCCGTGAACGCCGTAGGCTTCCGGATCCACCAGCCGATCGGGTTTGACATACACATGATAGTGGCGGCCGGTCAAACGCCGGTTGATCACCTCTACCGCACCGATTTCGATGATGCGGTGCCCTTCATAGTGAACCCCTAGCTTGTTCATACCGGTGGTTTCGGTATCAAGAACGATCTGTCTGGTTGGTGTAGTGATCATATTGCAGTGCTCATCGCGCTCGTTTATGTCAGACTTGGCTTTTAAAACCTAATTAGGAAGAGTCTACCAGAGATGCTCAAACAGGTAGAAATTTTCACCGACGGCTCATGCCTTGGCAACCCCGGCCCCGGTGGTTACGGCGCTATTTTGCGCTACAAGCAGACGGAAAAAAGCCTCAGCGCCGGCTATCGGCTCACCACCAACAACCGCATGGAGCTGATGGCGGCGATTGTCGCGCTGGAAACCCTGACCGCCCCCTGTGCGGTGGTGCTCAGCACCGACAGCCAGTACGTCCGTCAGGGGATCACCCAGTGGATCCACAACTGGAAAAAGCGCGGCTGGAAAACCGCCGACAAAAAGCCGGTCAAGAATGTCGATCTGTGGCAACGGCTGGATCTGGCGATCGCCCGCCATACCGTGCAGTGGGAATGGGTCAAGGGCCATGCGGGCCATCCAGAGAATGAACGCTGCGACGTGCTGGCGCGCGAGGCGGCCAGCAACCCGACTCAGGAAGACAGCGGCTATCAGCCGGACGCCTGATTACGGCAGTTTGCGGTAGCTCTTGGTCGCGCCGACCGCGCGGCCAAGGGACGGTTTACGCGCCCCCATTTTCAGCGGCGTCGGCGTCAGCGGCAAGGTGCGCTTACGCGCCACTATCAAGCTCATACAGCCCAGCGCTGGCAGATGCGTGCTGAGAAACTGCCCCCCTTTGCGATGCCACGGCAACACGTGGAAGCGCGTCTGACAAAGCACTTCATAATTCAACAGGCTCAGCCAGTCCAACAGCCGCATCTGCGTGAACATGCGGCTGGCATACGGCTGACGCTGACGCAGCCGCGGCACCAGTTTTGCCAGCCCCAGCAGGCTGAACGGGTTAAAGGCGCTGATCACCAGCCAGCCGTCATCAACCAGAATGCGGTCCACCTCACGCAGCATACGGTGCGGATCGTCGGCGTAGGGCAGGCTGTGGGCCAGCAGGCAGGCATCCACCGACTTGGCGGCAAACGGCAGTTGGTAGACGTCGGCGCGCACCTGGAGCGCCGCGCCGCTCATCCCCACGTTGACCTGGTGGGAGATGGCGCACTTGTCAGTGGTCAGCTCCGCGCTCAGGCTACCGATTTTCAACAGATGAAAACCAAACAGTTTCGGCCACCAGGGTTGCAACTGCTGCTCCAGCGCTGCACGATAATATTCCCCCCATGGCAACTCGGCCCACGACTGCGGACTATGAAGCTTTTGTAGAGTGTGGGCTGGTTTCATGATTTATTATCTTCTTTCAAGCCGTTGCCAACGAGAGGTGTCCCATGAATCTTATCAGCATTCCTGCCTTCCAGGACAATTACATTTGGTTATTAGACGACCAGCAAGGCCGCTGCGTCATTGTCGATCCGGGCGAGGCGCCGCCGGTGCTGGCGGCATTGCAGCGCCTGCAGCTGACGCCGGACGCCATCCTGCTGACCCATCATCACCACGACCACGTGGGCGGCGTCGCGCAAATTGTCGCGCAATATCCGGCCCTGCCGGTATACGGCCCGCAGGAAACCGCCGATAAAGGCGCGACGCAGGTGGTTAAAGGCGGTGATACGATCGATGTCGGCGGCAGAAACTATCAGGCGATGGCGGTTCCCGGCCATACGCTGGGCCATATCGCCTTTTACAGCGCTCCTTATCTGTTCTGCGGCGATACGCTGTTTTCCGCCGGCTGCGGACGTTTATTTGAAGGCACCGCAGAGCAGATGTACCACTCATTGCAACAATTCATGCAACTTCCCGATAACACCTTAATTTGCTGCGCTCATGAATATACGCTGGCAAATCTTAAGTTTGCACGGGCTATTCTGCCGCAAGATCGACAAATAGAAACATATCAGCAACAGGTTGAGGCATTACGGGCAAAAGGCCAACCCAGCCTGCCGACAACCCTGCAATTAGAGCGAAAAATAAACGTATTCTTACGTTGCCATGACACTGATTTACAAAAAGAATTAGGCTTTAACTCTCCACCGGACGACCTTGCTTCGGCTTTTTCCGAATTACGCCGCCGGAAGGATACCTTTTGAAGCTTTTGGTTGTGTTGATTGGCGAAGCACAGTATTATTGCTCGTCTTTTAAGCAACCACATTGACACACACATGAAGGCTAAAGCGATATTACTCGCCTCAGTCTTGCTTGTTGGTTGCCAGTCGTCCAAGCAGGACGCGCCGGCTCCAGAACAGCATGCACAGAGTTTGTCTTCGGCAGGTCAAGAAAGTGAAGCAGGAAAGTACACAGCAAATAGTCGAGCGAGCTCGGCGCAGTGGCTGAATAAAAACGGCAACAGCGCCCAGCAGCAAGATCTGTGGAACTTCATTAGCGACGAGCTGAAGATGGAGGTTCCGGAAAACTCCCGGATCCGTGAACAAAAAAGAAAGTATTTAAAAAGTAAGAGCTATCTCCACGATGTAACATTACGGGCTGAGCCGTACATGTACTGGATAGTCGAGCAGATTAAAAAACGCAATATGCCGATGGAACTGGTACTGCTACCCATAGTGGAGAGCGCTTTTGACCCACACGCGACCTCGAGCGCTAACGCCGCAGGGCTTTGGCAGATCGTGCCGCAAACGGGTCGTAACTATGGTTTAAAGAACAACAAATGGTATGACGGACGTCGTGACGTCGTCGCCTCAACCACGGCGGCGCTGAACATGATGGAATACCTGAACCGCATGTTTAAGGGCGACTGGCTGCTGACCGTTGCCGCCTATAACAGCGGCGAAGGTCGCGTGATGCGCGCCGTCAAGGCGAACCGCCGCCAGGGTAAACCGACCAACTTCTGGGCATTGTCGCTTCCGCGTGAAACGTCAATCTATGTCCCGAAAATGCTGGCGCTGAGCGAGATTATCAAGCACAGCAAAAAGTATGGCGTGCGTTTGCCGAAAACGGATGAAAGCCGGGCGCTGGCGCGTATCGACGTCGGCCAGCAGATGCGTCTGACCCAGGCGGCCGAGCTGTCCGGGCTGTCGCTGACCAAGATTAAAGCGTTTAATCCGGGTTACAAAAAAGGTGTGACCGCGCCTAACGGGCCTCATTACATCATGGTTCCCCAAGGGCATGCCGATCAGCTGAAAGGGTCGCTGGCTAACCGCGAGGTTGCCGTGACACAGCCAACCACCCAGTTGGCGAAAAACAGCGGCCTGACCGGCGGCAGTACCTATAAAGTGCGCTCCGGCGACACCTTATCGGGCATTGCCCAGCGGCTGAACCTCAGCACCAGCGATCTGCAGAGCTGGAACAACCTGCGCAGCAAAAGCACGCTGAAGGTTGGACAAACGCTGCAGGTAGCCCGCAATGGCGGCAGTAACAGCAGCATCACCTACCGCGTACGCAAAGGTGACTCACTGGCCAGCATTGCGCGTCGTCACGGCGTTGAAATTAACGACGTGATGCGCTGGAACAGCGCGCTCGAACGCAAGAACAGCAGCTTGCAGCCGGGCCTGACGCTGACGTTGTTTGTGGACAACAATGCCTCGCCGGATACCTGACCGCGCGTAAACGTAAAAAAGCACCTTTCGAGGTGCTTTTTTATTGCCTGCCGCCAGAAGACTAACGCGCCGGCTGGAACTCCACCAGCAGCGGATTATGATCCGAAGCGCGCGTCACCAATACCGACGCCTCCGCCACGCCCAAATCGCGGTAGAACACAAAATCCAGCGGACGGCCAAAGGCTTTGCGCCGATGATCGTCAGTAAAGTTCACCTCGCGCAGCGCCATATCGCTGGCAAACTGATACAGCGCATTGATGCGCCTGCGGCTCCAGGCGTTAAAATCCCCCGCCATAATCACCGGCCCCTGATGGCTGGCAATCTGTTCGCCAATCGGCCCCAGCTGTTTACTGTAAACGTCCACGCCCAGGCTGAAGTTCACCGCATGGATGTTCACCACCATCAGCAATTCATCGTTAAATAACGGATAGACGGTAATCAGCGCCGATTTCGCCAGACGCAGCAGCGGCTCTTTTTCACGCAGCGGGCAACAATACACCGGGTGCGCCGCCGCCAGCGTCATCACGCCGGAGGGATGTTGCGGCAGGGAAAAAGCCGGCACTTGATCGGCCGCCAGATAGTTCGACGTGGCGAACTGCACCAGCTCCGGCGTGGTTTGCGCCTCCTGTAACAGTACCAGCTGCGCGTCTTTGCCAAAGCTTTTCAGCACCGACAGCCAGTCGGCGCGCTGCTGCTTGAAGATATTCCAGACCATCACCCGCAGCGCGCCGCCGGTAGGCAACGCGGCGCCCGGCGGCAACGGGGCATTGTGGGTGCCAGGGAAAATGCGTTCTACTGGCTGGCCTGCGACATACCGCATGGCGTAAGTTCGTTTCGGCACGCTATTCGCCTATTTCCCGTTGGATGAAAGGGCGGTAATTATTCCCGCCAACAATGAATTGATTATACGCCGCTCCTGCCCGCTTGTTAGGCTTTCCGCTGCATAACCTTAAATGTTATAGGGGCGACGCTGCGGGTTTTCAATCATAAAGGCGTCCCACGTCTGTAAAGATAGTCGCTTATTTGCTGCCGCATTCAGTTCCCGCCACGCCGGTTCAGATTGATGACGCCCGTTATCCCCTTTATGCTTAACTGATAAAAATGCTCAAAGTTTTAAGTCAGCCTTGCTAGCGGAGCAACAATGAAAGCGAATTCGGATGAACTGATCACCTTTGTCACGGTGGTGGAAAACGGCAGTTTCAGCCGCGCGGCGGAACGCCTGGGCCAGGCCAACTCCGTGGTGAGCCGCACGGTAAAAAAACTGGAAAACAAGCTGGGGGTGACCCTGCTCAACCGCACCACCCGGCAAATCAGTCTGACGCAGGAAGGAGAAAGCTATTTCCGCCAGGTGCAGAAGGTGCTGACAGAGATGGCGGCGGCGGAAAATACGCTGATGGAGAGCCGCCAGCGGCCGCAGGGGCTGCTGCGCGTCGATGCCGCCACGCCGGTGGTGCTGCATGTCCTGACGCCGCTGGTGGCCGAGTTCCGCATGCTGTATCCCGACATGTCGCTGTCGCTGGTCTCGTCGGAAACCTTTATCAATCTGATCGAACGCAAGGTGGATATCGCCATTCGCGTGGGGGAACTCACCGACTCCAGCCTGAAGGCGCGCAAACTGATGAACAGCTACCGTCAGGTGCTGGCCTCGCCGGCCTATCTGGAAAAATACGGCACGCCGACCACCGTGGAGGAGCTGCATCAGCACTGCTGCATCGGCTTTAACGATCTGGTGGCGCTCAACCGCTGGCCGCTTTCCTGCGCCGACGGCCGTCAACTGGAGATCGAACCGGAGCTGACCAGCAACAGCGGTGAAACCCATCGCCATCTGTGCCTGTATGGCAACGGCATCGCCTGCCTGTCCGACTTTATGATTGGTGAAGACGTGAAGCGCGGCGATCTGGTGCCGATCCTGACCGAGCAGACGCTGCCGCTCGCCATGCCGATAAATGCGGTGTACTACAGCGACAGCGCGGTCAGTAACCGGCTGCGCAGCTTTATCGATTTTATCAGCGCACGTCTCGGCCCGGTTCAGCCATAAAACAGGCGCCTTACGGCGCCTGCGTCATGATGAGCGGCGGTTCCGCTCGGATATGGCTACGGCCAGCGGCGCAGAACCAGCGAGGTGTTAATGCCGCCGAAGGCGAAATTGTTCGACTGAACAAATTCGGTCTCAATGGCGCGGTAATCCCCCATGATGTAGTCCAGATCGCCGCAGGCGCTGTCCGGCTCGCTCAGGTTAATCGTCGGTGCAAACCGACCGTCGCGCATCATCTCCAGCGCCAGCCAGGCTTCCAGCGCACCGCAGGCGCCCAGCGTATGGCCGAAATAACTTTTCATCGACGAAATTGGCGTACGGTTGCCGTAGATCGCCGCGGTCGCCAGACTCTCGGCAATATCGCCCCGATCGGTAGCCGTGCCGTGCGCGCTGATATAACCGATATCCGCGGCCGTCAGACCGGCGGCATCCAGCGCCTGCTGAATGCAGATCTGCATGGTTTCACGCTGCGGCTGAGTAATATGTGCGGCGTCGCAGTTGGTGGCAAAGCCGACAATCTCGCCGTAAATCGTCGCGCCGCGCGCCTGCGCATGTTCCAGCGATTCGAGGATCAGCGTCGCCGCGCCTTCGCCGATCACCAGCCCGTCGCGCTGACGGTCAAACGGTCGCGGCGTCAAATCCGGCCGCTGATTCTGCTGGCTGGTGGCGAACAGGGTATCGAACACCGCCGCCTCTGACGGGCACAGCTCCTCCGCGCCCCCCGCCACCATCACCGTTTGGTAACCGTGGCGGATGCTCTCATAGGCATAGCCAATCGCCTGGCTGCCGGAGGTGCAGGCGCTGGAGGTCGGGATCACCCGGCCGCGCAGGCCGAAAAACAGGCCGGTGTTGACCGCGGCGGTGTGCGGCATCATCCGCACATAGGTGGTGCCGGTAATATTGTGGGTGTGCTTTTCGGTCAGCATGGTGGCGAACTCGCTCACCGAGTCGGTGCTGCCGCTCGACGAACCGTAGGCGATGCCGGTCGCGCCGCTGGTCAGCACCGCGTCCTCCAGCAGGCCCGCCTGTCCGAGCGCCAGCTCGGTGGCGCGGGTCGCCAGCAGCGACACCCGCCCCATGGAGCGAATGCGTTTACGCGTGTAGTGCTCCGGCAAGGTAAAGTCCTCTACCGGCGCGCCCAACCGCGCATTCAGCCCCCGATACGCTTCCCACTGAGCCATATAGCGCACCGCGCTTTTCCCCTGCCGCAGACGCGCGTCAATCTGCTGCCAGTCGTTGCCGAAGGCGGTGATGCCCGCCATGCCGGTGATCACCACCCGCTGCGTCATACCATGCCTCCGTTAATGGAAATCACCTGCCGCGTCACATAGCCGGCAATATCTGACATCAGGTAGCTGGCCAGCCCGGCAACCTCCTCCGCCGTGCCCATCCGTTTTAACGGAATGGCGCGCATCGCCTCATCCCGCGCCAGTGGCTCCATATCAATCATGCCGGTATCAATCAGTCCGGGAGCAATGCAGTTAACGGTGATTTTGCGCTTCGCCAGTTCAATCGCCAGCGCCTTGCAGGCGCCGATCACCCCCGCCTTGGCGGCGCTGTAGTTGACCTGCCCGCGGTTGCCCATCACGCCGGACACCGACGACAGTGCGATAATCCGCCCGCCTTTACGCAGACCGATCATCGGCATCACGCACGGATGCAGCACGTTATAAAAACTGTCGAGATTGGTGTGGATCACGCCGTCCCAGTCCCCGTCGCTCAGCGCCGGAAACGCGCCGTCACGGGTGATACCGGCGTTATTCACCACGCCGTAGTAGGCACCGTGGCGCTCGATGTCCTGCTCCAGCCGCTCGCGGCACTGGACGCGGTCGCTGATGTCAAACTGAATCAGCCGCCCCTGACCGCCGGCCGCCGTAATGTGCTGCAGCGTCTGTTCTGCGCCGGCCCTGTCGCGGTGATAGTGCACCACCACATAAAAACCATCGGCCGCCAGACGGCAGGCGATCGCCTGCCCGATTCCTTTGCTGGCGCCGGTAACTAAAACGGAACGCGTCATGCGTTGCCCCCTGGATTGGTGAGTTGAGTAATTTCCTGTTGGTCGGGCTGGTAGGTATTAAGTCTGCCGTGTGCAACCTGCCGCCCATTCAGCGTCAGCGCGCATTCGAAACAGGCCAGCTTCTCATCCTGAAACAGCAGCCGGGCGCTGACCACCAGCTCACTGCCGGCGGCAAACGCCGGCTGCTCGCAGTGAATGGCGCGGCCGCCCAACAGCATGCCCAGCGCCGGCGGCCGGCCGGACTGGCGCCCGTGCCAGCCGCTCCAGACGCCGATGGTTTGCGCCATCAGTTCGACCGCATACCAGGCAGGCAGTGCGCCCTGTGCATCGAGAAATGGCGCCAGCACGCCGCGATCGCAGACGCTGACCGCGCAGCAGGCGCCCTCTTTATCCACGCTGATGACCCGCTCCAACAGCACCATCGGCGCCGCATGCGGCAAATAGTATTCAGCAGCCTGATAACCACTCATGGCAGCGCTCCTAACAGCAGGCAGGCATTATTGCCGCCAAAAGCAAATGAATTCGATAAAATCGTCCGCCGCGTCAGCGCCTGCGGCGCGGTCAGCAGATCGATCGCCGCCAGCTCGTCATCGCGCGGTGCCTGGCTGAAATCCTGCGCTGGCAGCGGCAGATCTTCCGTCAGCAGCAGCCAGCTCAGCCCGGCCTCCACCGCGCCGGCGGCGCCCAGCGTATGGCCGGTCAGATGTTTGGTCGAACTGCACGGCGTGGCGGAGCCAAAGATACGCTGCACCACCTGCGCTTCCATCGCGTCATTCAAGCGGGTCGCGGTGCCGTGCAGGTTGATGTAGCCAATATCCTGCGGCTGCAGCCCGGCGCTCTGTAGCGCCATCGCCATCGCCCGTTCCGCCCCCAGCCCCTGCGGATGCGGCGCCGACATATGCCAGGCGTCGGACGATTCGCCCACGCCCAGCAGCGCCACCGGCGCCGGCTCTGAGCTCAGAAGGATCAGCGCCGCGCCTTCGCCGATATTGATGCCGCTGCGCCCTTGGGCAAACGGCGTACAGCGCGTTGCCGACAGCGACTCCAGGCTGCGGAAACCATTAATCGCCATCCGGCACAGGCTATCGGCGCCGCCGACAATCGCCGCATCCACCAGCCCGGCGTCGATCAGCCGTTTACCGCTGATGATCGCCCGCGCGCTGGAAGAACAGGCGGTCGACAGCGTATACGCCGGCCCCTGTACGCCAAGCAGCACGCCAAGAAACTGAGCCGGATCGCCCAGCTCTTGCTGGGCATAATCATAGCCCGGCGGCCAGACGCCGTGCTGCTGGTAATACTGCAGCCCCAGCTCTCCTTCGTGGATCCCCGAGGTGCTGGTGCCGAGGATCACCGCCACGCGATCCGCGCCGTAGCGCGCTATCGCGTCCTCAACCTGCGGCGCAATCTGCGCCAACGCCGCCAGCAGCAGGCGGTTATTGCGCGAATCATGACGGCGCAACGTCGCCGGCACCGCCGGCAAGCTGTCTTCCACCGCGCCATACCATGACGGCTCATCGCCCAGCAGCCACTGGGTTTGCGGCTGCATGCCCGGCGCATGACCCGAACGCAGATTATGCGCGGTTTGCGCCAGAGTTGTGCCCAGGGCGCTGACCATGCCCAATGCGGAGAAATAAATCATCGCTTATTCATCCAGATTCTCAATGGCGATCCGGTAGTGGAACGCCGACTGACTGATGGATACCGGCTGGCGGCGCGCACTCGTCTGGTAGCGGATCTCACTGATCAGCGCCCCGCGATCGTCATACAGACGACGGCGATCGCCGCGATCCTCCAGCCGCCAGCCCGTCGGCAGTTGAGCCTGCCACTGCGCCTGCGGCCAGTAGCTCAGCATAATATCCGCCAGCACCTGGGCGGCCGGCGGCAGCTCACCCAGCTTGATAAACTGCTGACTGCGGATACCCTGTTCATCATAAACCAGATTAAACAGACGAATACCCAGCGGCGACATGCCCACCAGCGTCAGACGCTGACCGTCGGCGTTCAACAGCACCATCATCGTGTGCCGTTGTCCTTTTACCTGCGCGTTCAGCAACTGCTGCTGGCTGAACGGCTGCGCCAACGTCGGCGGTGGCAGGGCAACCCGTGTGCCGGGCTTCAGCCAGGCGCTGGGCGCATCGGGCGCGGAAGATGAACCGGCACAGCCGGTCAGCAACGCGCCAAGCAGCACGATCGGGAGCAATAGGCCGCGCATCAGACATTACCTCTTAACGTTTTTCTCAGGGTCAGCGGCGCCAGCAAAAACGCCACCGCAATGCCGCCGCTCAGGACGATGCCAAAACTGGCGATCGCCTGCGTATGGCTGAATACCAGCATGCCGAAGGTCAGCTGCGTGGTGAACACCGCCATAAAAATGGCAAACATCGAGGTGGTCGGCGTCCCGCGCGGATTGGTGAAAAACAGCGTGTAGTTGATACCAATCCCCAGCACCAGCACCAGCGCCAGCAGCGAAAACAGATTCAGCGTATGGCCGCTCAGCGCCAGCGCCGCAATGCCGCCGCCCAGCGACAGCAGGGTCGGCACCATGCAGCGCAGCGCGTGGCGGATACCGAAGCGCCACAGATAGATAGCCGCAATCGCCGCCACCGAGAGCATCAGCAGGTAGGACAGATACAGCCGGTAGTGGCCAAACAGTTCGCTGAACTCCGTTTTGCGGTCGATCCAGCCGCCGCCCGGCACCTGCTGCGCCAGCTTCAGCATCGCGGCGCTGTCCTGCACGCCGCTGACGGGAACCAGCGCCGCGCTGCGACCGTCCGGCAGCGACAGCCATAATAGCCGCCACCCTTCGCTGACCACGCTGGTTAACCATTGCTCCGGCTTCACCCAGCGCGCCTGCAGATCGGGCTGAACGACCGCGACGCCGGCCTGCTGCAGCTGCGCCGTCACCTGCGGGGCCACGTGCGCCAGCAGCGCCGCGTCTGCATGCTGCTGACGCAGAGAAGGCAGCGGCAGCAGGCGATAATCACCCAGCAGCCCCTGCCGCTGCGCCTGCTGCAGTTTAGGCCGCAACATTTCCAGCCGCTGCAGCGTCTGCTGCGCATTCTGCCCGTATATCACCAGCCATTTCTGATCGTTATGCTGCCCGGTCAAGGCGGCGATCTGCCGTTCTTGCTGCTGCAGCCCGGCGGGCAGCGACTGCAGCTGACCAATATCATCGTCAACACGCAGTTGACTGATGCCCACGACCACCACCACGGCGATCGCACCGGGCAGACCAAAACGCAGCAGCGGCCGACGCCAGGCCCGCAGCCAGCGCATTATCAGCGTCAGCCCCGGCGCGCTGCGCACCGGCAGACGCCGTGACAGCTGCGGGTACCAGCAGATCACCGTCATGCACGCCGCGCTCAGTCCCACGGCGGCGAACACCGCCAATTGCTGTAAGCCCGGGAACGGGGCGATTAACAGCGCCAGATAGGCCACCACCGTCGTCAGCAGCGCCATCGACAGCGCCGGCAGCAGCTTACGCAGGCTCTGCAACGGCGTCGACTGCCGGCCATGCACCATGCGCTCACTGAGGAAATACAGCGTATAGTCGGCAGAAATGCCGACGATGCTGATGCTCAGCACCAGCGTCATCAGATGAACTTCGCCGAACGCCAGCAAGGTGGCAACCGTTCCCGCCAGCGCGCCGACGCCGATCGACAGCGCACACAGCAGCAACGGCAGCGGCGAGCGGAACATCAGCAGCACCAGTAGAAATACGCCGGCTACAGAGGCCAGTCCGATGGTGGAAATATCGTGCTCAGCCTGCTGGCTGGCATAATCGCTGTAATACAGCGCGCCGCGCTTTAACACCTCACTGCCCGGAAAACGCTGCTGCAGCTGCTGTTGCAGTCCGTTCAACGTCTCTACCATCTGCCGCGCGCTGCGCATATCATAAGAAGAAGCGCGTAATTCGCCATGCAGCAGGTACCAGCTGCGCCCCTGCCGATCCTGCGCCGTCAGCCAGCCGTCCTGCAGACGCAGCGCGCCGCCGTTTTGCTGCTGCGCCAGCTGCGCGCCCCGCACCAACAGCAGCTGATCGTGCGTCAGTTCCTTGCCGCTGACCCCGGCGAACGCCGAATAGAGCTGGCCGAGGATCCATTGGCTTTGCGCCTCCGCGCCCTGCTGCAAGCGCTGGCGGGTGGCGTCATCCAGCAACGCGTTGCGATGCTGATAAAAGAACTGCCCCCACTGCTGCTGACGCCCGGCATCCAGCGGGCCGGCGACCTGCTGCAGCGCCGGCAGCGCCTGCAACTGCTGATACCACCAGGTCACCGCGGCGTCATCCTGCCCCGGCGCCGGGCTGACCAGCCACATCAGCTGGCGATCCAAACGCTGGCTGAAACCGTCCGCCAGCGCCTTCGGCACCTGGGACGGCGAGGCGTGCGGCAACAGCGCCAGCACGCTGCTGTTAATCTGGCTGCGCGGCGCCAGTACGCACAGCGCCGCGATCAGCGACAGGCAAACCACCAGCCAGCCATAAGCCAGGCGGCGGTGAATATTAGGGCGCAAAACGTTGCAGCTCCTCGGCGGTCAGCGTCGCCGGCACGGTACGCTGATTAAAGAAGCGAATATGGGTGGCGTCGTTTTGTTTATCATCGATATCGATGGTGTTCAGGAATTGGGCGCCGTTGAGCGTGATGCGGGTAAACAGCTTGTCCAGCGGCGTGGTTTTCGGCGTCAGCACCAGGCGCCAGTTTTCATCACCCCGATCGCTGAACTGCAGGGTAAAGTTTTGCTCCAACGCCTGACCGTCCGCATGAAACAGCGCGCTCAGCAGATGGTTGAACTGAAACATCTGCGGGTTATTTTCCGCCGTTATCACCTGCGGCGCCTGCCCGCCCACGGTTTGCACCATGCGCTTGTCATCCAGCAACAGCGTCAGCGGGAAGGGGCGCTGCTGCGCCCACCACAGCCCTTTCTGCTGGGAGATCAGCAACTCGCCGCCTGAGTACAGCGGCTTGGCCATGCCGCTGATGCTGCGCTGTTGCTCAAATTCGGCGCGCAGCACCGCCTGCTGGCTGAAGCGCTGTTGCAGCTGCGGCAGCGTGACGGCCTGCGCCCCCACGGCAAACAGGCACAGCGTCAGCAAGAGCCACATTTTCATCGCTTACCCTCCAGCTTGTCCAACAGCACCTGCGGCGCAGCAAAGCACATCTCCTGGCTGCTCGCCTCCACCGCCACCTGAATGGTGTAACCGCTGGTAGTACGCTGGCCGCTTTCCGCATCCAGGATCTGATAGCCGATACGCAGGCGATTCTCATACTCCTGCAGCATCGCGCAGACAATCACCCGCTGTTCAAAACGCAGCGGCGCGATATATTTCACCCGCGTATCCACGATCGGCCAGATATAGCCGGAAGCCTGCATCTGCCGATAGCCATAGTCGAACTGTTTCAGCAGCGCTTCGCGCGCCACTTCAAAGTAGCGAAAATAGTTGCCGTGCCAGACTACGCCCATCGCATCAACGTCGTGGAACGGCACGGTCATCTCCACCCGTACGGAAAAACGCGGATCGTCTTGCAGATTCATACCTCAGGCTCCTGTCGTGCAGGCGGCGTGGCCGCCAAGTGCCAGAAATCGAAAAAATTAAACCAGTCGAGCGGCGCCTGCAGGCAATAGTGCTCCAGCCGAGCCGCATAGCGATCCACCGCCTGCTGCAGCGCCCGCTGCCGATCGCCACGCGGCAGAGGCAGCGGGTCGGCGAAGGGTTCAAAGTAGACCCGCAGCTCGCCCTGCTGTTTAAGGCCGAACATCAGAAAGACCGGGCAGCGCAGCGCCGCGGCCAGCACGAACGGCCCCTGGGGAAAAGGCGCCGCCTGGCCGAGAAAGTCGCTCCAGACTACGCGCGGCTGTTCGCCGCGCTGGTACTGTCCGGCGGAGGTGCGGTCGCCGACGATGGCCACCCATTCGCCGGCGTTCAGCTTATCCATCAGCCGCATGGCCGTTTCCGGTCCCAGTGAGGAAACCTGGATCAGGTTCAGGTTGGCGCGCGGATTTACCTCTTGCATCACCTGGTTAAAGCGTTCGGCGTGTTCGGTAAACACCAGCGCATTGACCTTGACCGCGTCGCCCAATTCGCCCAACGCGCGGCACGATTCGATATCGCCAAGGTGCGATGCCAGAATCAGCGTGCCTTTGCCCGAGTCGATCTGCTGCCGACAACGCTGGCGATCCATCAGCCGGATCCCCTGCAGATCGCCCTGCCAGCTGGCCAGCTTATCCAGCATGGCATCGCCAAAACGCATAAAGTGGCGAAAGCTGTTCAGCGGCTGCGGTAACGGCTGTTGACGCTGCTGCGCAAAACGCCGCAGGCGCTGTAAATAATCGCGCGATGCCCGGCGCTGCGCGCGTCCGGTCAGCCAGAAATAGCCGGCCACCGGATACAGCAGCAGCTGAAACGCCCGGCGGCCGAACAGCTTGTACACCCTGAGCATCAGGCGAATGCCCCACAGCCCCTGGCGCTCACGCGCCGCCGACCAGTGCTGCGGTTCCGCCTGCCGCCGGCGCTGGCGTAATAAACGCGGAATGCGCGGCAGCATGCCGATAAACAACCGGGTATGCATCCAGGAAATACGCAGGTTGTCACGCAGCGCGTCGAAGTGGGAAATGCCGCCCGCCGGATAGATCACGCGGGTCGGTAAAAAGCGGCTGGGTACGCCGCGCCAATACAGGCGCACCATCACTTCAGTATCGAAATCCATGCGCTGCCCCAGCCGGCGGCTGTTCAGCAGTGCCAGCGTTTCTGCCAGCGGATAGACGCGAAAGCCGCACATGCTGTCCTGCAGAGAAAAGGAGAGCGTTTCCAGCCATACCCAAAAGTGGGTGATATAGCGGCCATACAGTCGCGCCTTCGGTACCGATTCATCGTATACCGGGCGGCCGGAGATCAGCGTATGCGGATAACGGCGGGCCTCATCCAGCATGGCTGGAATATCGCTTAATTGATGCTGGCCGTCGGCGTCCAGCTGCAGCGCATGGCTGAAGCCACGCTGCTGTGCCAGTTGCAGGCCGGCGCTTACCGCGCCGCCTTTACCGCGGTTTTGTTCCAGCCGCTGCAGCGTCATCCACGGCCACTGCGCCGCCAGACGCTGTAATTCCGTCGCCGTCTCGGCATCGCTGCCGTCGTCAATCACCAGGCACGGCAGTTGATAGGCCGCCAGTTGCTCCA
Source organism: Serratia sp. JUb9 (assembly GCF_014298095.1). Lineage (NCBI taxonomy): Bacteria > Pseudomonadati > Pseudomonadota > Gammaproteobacteria > Enterobacterales > Yersiniaceae > Serratia > Serratia sp. JUb9. The sequence continues at coordinate 4,031,844 of NZ_CP060416.1, forward strand.
GGACACCGGCCATCATCGCGCCGTGATTAAAACAGGGGACGATCAGGCAGGGCAGAAACTCACGATTCAGCGGCATAGTGCAATCTTCCCGCTGCTGGCGATAACCTCACCGACGCGATAGCTGAACAGCAGTTTCTGCCGGGCCGGCTGCCACTCCAGCAACAGCGTCACCGTCTCCAGCGGCAGAATCGGCCGCTGAAACTTCAGCACTTCCATACCGCAGAAATCACCGTCAATCGGCAACAGCGCGGCGGCGAACTGCATCGCCCAGTTAACCTGCGCCACGCCGGGCAAGATAGGGTGCCGGGGGAAATGACCGCGAAACCACGACAGCTCTGCGGGCAGCCGCATCGTCACCGTGGCGTGGGTCGTATCCGTTGTCTGCTGTTGCAGCACCTCGGGATGCATCATAAAAAGAGTTCCTGTAATTCAGCGTAGGCGCGTTTCCCCTGCGGATTGCGCGGGATCGCCGTGACAATCCGCCAGCTGCGCGGCAGCGCCACCGGCTCCAGCCACGGGCGCAGCGCCTGATGTAAACGCCGGGTGAACAGACCTTCCGACAGCGTCTGCCGTTCGGCGCGGCCCTGTGCCGACAGGACAATCACCGCCCCCAGGCTGATGCGCCCTTTACGCCGCAACGGCAATACCGCCGCATCGCTGACGGCCGGCAGCGCCCGCAAGCGTCGTTCCACTTCAGTCAGCGACAGGCGCTTTTCTTCGATTTTAATAATGCGGTCGCTGCGCCCCTGCAGGTGAAAATAACGCGTATCCGCCGCCGGTTGCAAAATATCATTCAGCGACAGCGGCGCATCCAGCAGCGGTGAGTCAATCTGCGGCTGCCCCTGCGCATCAAGCTGCAGGGTGACGCCGTCAAACAGGCGCCACGCCGTCTCTGGCTGATGCTGCTGCCGCCAGCCGATAATGCCGGTTTCCGTCGCACCATAAATCTCCAGCGGTAACGTCCCCAGCAGATGCTGCGCGCGCTGCGCCTCTGCGAACGGCAACGGGCCGCCGGCGGAGAACACCAGCGCGCAATCCAGCGGGCTTAACGCAGCGTCCAGCCGTGTTAGCCAGGCCGGGCTGCTGATAAACAGCAGTTGCCCCACCTGACGTTTGGCAATCAGTTGTTCATGATATTCCGTAAGTTGCGCATCGAACGGCACGCCGCAGGCCATCGGCATAAAAATCCGGAAGCTCAGGCCATATAAATGCTGATGAGAAACGGAGGCCGCGATCCAGCGCCCCTGAAACTGCGGCAACCAGCGGGTTGCCAGTAACGCGCATTCTTCATCCAGCGCCGTAACCGGCTTATGTACCTTCTGCGGCTCCCCCGTCGAACCGGAGGTATAGAGAACCAGGCTGGCGGCATCCGGCCAGTCCGGCAACGCGGCGCTGCCTGCGGCGCCTTCTTCGACCGTCAGCCTCGGTACGCCAAGCATCAGCGGCAAATCACTCAACAACGCATCAAAATCCGCGCGCTGCTCTTGCAAAATGGCTTCTCGCTGATGGCCGAAGATAATCGGCACTTTGCCGCAGTACAGCGACGCTAACAACGCGACCGTAAAACGGTAGCAGTCATCGAAGCAGAGCGCCCAACGCTTTTCCCTATGCGCGTTAAGCTCGCGATACAGACCGGCGACATCGCGACGCAGCTGAGCCAGCGTTATCCGCAGCTCACCGCGCCAGGCGACCACGGTATCAGGCGCTCGCTCCTGCGCCAACCAGCGGCTCATCGGCAAGGTCAGCGGCGTTTTACCCTTTGTCTCGCGATCCATTCTCCCCCCATCAGGGCGCCCATCAGCAGGTAACTGATCCCGCCGTTGTATAACGTCCATAGCTTGATATCCCCCAGTTGGCAGGTGATTAATGCTATTGAGGCGTTGACAATAAAGAACCCGCACCAAACCTGGGTGACCCGGCGCGTATAAGCCACGCCCGCGGCAGACAGCGCCGGTTCGCGCAGACGCGCCAACCGCTCGACCACCGTCGGGGGAAACCACAAGGAATAGGCGAATAACGCCAGCAACAGCAGGCTGACCAACACCGGGTAGTACAGCAGCCAGCGGGATTGCCCCAGCAACCAGCTGCTCACGGCCAACACGATGCCCACCAGAGCCAGCATTTTCGCCAGGCCGCCATGCTGACGCCATCCGCCGCGCAGCGACAGCAGGCGCAGGGTGAAGAGTAAAGCCAGCAATGGCGCCAGCAGCTGCGTACCCCAACGGCTGACGCCAAACCATACCGCAAACGGATACAGCGCCAGCAGCAGCCAGGTCAGCGCCTGTAACAGCGTCCGACTATGCGCCAGCCAGCGTCTCACCGTGCGCCACCTGTATCAGTTTCCAGGGTTAAGCAATTGATCGATAGCATCGACCACGTCTTGTACCGTACGCACCGATTTGAACATTTCCGGTTTGATCTTCTCACCGGTGATCTTTTGCAGATGCACCACCAGGTCTACGGCGTCGATGCTGTCCAGATCCAGCTCGTCATACAGGCCGGACTGCGGCGTAATATCCTGGGCATTAAGCTCAAACAGCTTCGCCATCAGCGTCTGAACCTCTACAAAAATCTGCTGCTTATCCATGAAAACCCCTTATTTGCTACGCTGTGCGGAAACAAACGCGGCCAACGTTTCCACAGAATAAAAATGCTGACGCATATCGTCGCTTTCGGCCGACAGCACAACGCCATAGCGGTTTTTCAACGCCAGCCCCAATTCCAACGCATCAATGGAATCCAGTCCTAATCCTTCGCCGAACAAAGGCGCCTGTGTGTCAATCTCATCCGGCGTCATGCCTTCAAGATTGAGCGAATCAATAATCAATTGCTTGATTTCGGTGCTCAATAAATGCATTCCACTATTTCTCATTATTTATAGAATCTGACTGTAAGGCGTCAGTTAAATGCTGGGTTAAACGTCTTGCTGCGCGGGCAGGAGAAACATCGTCCTCGCGCATAAAAGTGCGCGTATCGATCTTATCCAGAACAGTTACGCGAAACTGCGGTTTTGTCGCCGGGATATTATACCATTTGCCCTGTTTCGTCAGCATTGGCGGCTCGCAGTGGATCTGCACCAGTCGGATGGGACATTGGCTGCGAATCGCGATATTCGCCGCACCGCGCTGCAGCGTCAGCATGGTTCCCGGCGTGGTGCGCGTCCCCTCCGGGAAGATGAGAATCGTGCCGCCGCTGGCCAGACGTTGCCGGCACTGCTCCAGTAAACGCTCAGATTCGGCATTCGCCAGATAACCGGCCGCCTTAATCACGCCGCGCACGAATACATTGCGCAAAAGCGCCTGTTTAACGATGCAGTCGCAACGCGGCATGCGCGAAGCCAGTAGCACATAGTCCAATAGGCTGGGATGATTGGCGATCACCAGACAGCCGGCATCCTCTTGCAGACGTTCTTCATGCTCGAAAGCATAATCGAGTACGCCGAAAAAACGGCAGGCGGCCAGAAAAACGCGAAAGCTGTGACGGATAGAATCCTGAGTTAGCTGATGACGCCGGGCCGAATCACGCACCAGCAGGCGCAGCAGATTGAACCAAACGCAGGAGAGCAGCAGGCCGCCGACGCCAAACAGGGCGAATAATCCGCCGGTCGCAACCACGCGCCAGCTGCGGTTCAGCCACGATGAGGGTGGCGTGGGGTTAGCTTTCCTAGCCATCATACGTCCAGCGCCAATCGTGTCGCGGACCCGGCACGATAAACTCTGTTTGCCCGCTTAACCAGTGGCGCAGGAAGGATAAACTTTGTGGTAAAGACTCAGCGGTCGCTTGCCTGGCGACCGGCACGCATTGTAATGACTCCCCCGCCGCCAACAGCAGCGCCAGCGCATAGGGGCGAGCGGTTAACGTGACAAAAGGCTGGTAGTCCTCAGGCAGCGCACCGTCAAAATCCACCAACAAAACCCGTTCCGCCGCGCCGCTGGCCAATATCCCCTGCGCTTCCAGTATTCCCTGTTGAAAACTGTCTTCGCCAGCGGCCAGAGAGGTGGTGGGTAAGGTATTTTTAGCAATGATGGTTAACCAGCCTGCGGCGGTATTATGCACCGACATGGCAAAATCGGTCGGCGACAGCGGTTGTTGCTGGTTCAGGTGCTGCAGGATCTTATGGGTGCGCTCCAGCTCGCCGTGGCGGCTGGTAAAGATGGCCATATCCACAGCCTGCTGCTCCAACAATGTCAGACCACATTCGACGGCCAAGCGTGTGCCTGCGCTCATGCGTCGTAAAGACATCATGGGAATATGTGGGCAAGGAGGCAAAGTCTGCGTGGTTATCTCGCCATGTGGCTGTCTGGCCCACTGACGCCAGCTATCTGCAGTTTCACGCCCGTCGGCCAACGCCCACCAATTGAGTATCTTCATGCGACCCGCTTGTCACCAGAATATATCGTGCATAAATTTATGATATTTACCCCCGGATAACATGGCTAAAAGTCTGATTTTATAGCCTGCATTTATTTTAGTGAAAATAAATTTTATTTATTAGTCAGTTAACTATATATCAACCTGCCAGTGTCGCATTGTGCTAACGCATTAAAGCCGAACGAGACAGGAATAAAATAGGCTGATAACCGCAGCGTTCTTTCCAGGGTAAGGTACTAAGAGTTTTATTAGGTGTGATTTTTGCACATGAAAAAGCCCTGAGTCAGAGACTCAGGGCTTATCAATAAAGTGGCGGAACGGACGGGGCTCGAACCCGCGACCCCCTGCGTGACAGGCAGGTATTCTAACCAACTGAACTACCGCTCCACCGATTCTGTTACGTTGCTTTTTTCAAAGCAGCAAGGCTTCTTCTGAGCCTTGCAATTATCAGGCGTCACTCTGATAACGTTTATTTGATGCCTGGCAGTGTCCTACTCTCGCATGGGGAGACCCCACACTACCATCGGCGCTACGGCGTTTCACTTCTGAGTTCGGCATGGGGTCAGGTGGGACCACCGCGCTATTGCCGCCAGGCAAATTCTGTTTCAATCAACCCGCAACGCTTCCACGTCGCCAGTCAATCCAATCTCGGAACTTCGCTGAAAATTATTCGTATCATCCTGATACTCACCCCTTCGGGGCCAACGCTCCGCGTTGTTCAAAATCGTTCCCGACGATTTTGTCATCCGTCTCTAAAACACCTTCGGTGTTGTAAGGTTAAGCCTCACGGTTCATTAGTACTGGTTAGCTCAATGCATCGCTGCACTTACACACCCAGCCTATCAACGTCTTAGTCTTAAACGTTCCTTCAGGGGCCTTAAAGGCCCAGGGAAGACTCATCTTGAGGCAAGTTTCGCGCTTAGATGCTTTCAGCGCTTATCTTTTCCGCACTTAGCTACCGGGCAATGCCATTGGCATGACAACCCGAACACCAGTGGTGCGTTCACTCCGGTCCTCTCGTACTAGGAGCAACCCCTCTCAATCTTCCAACGCCCACGGCAGATAGGGACCGAACTGTCTCACGACGTTCTAAACCCAGCTCGCGTACCACTTTAAATGGCGAACAGCCATACCCTTGGGACCTACTTCAGCCCCAGGATGTGATGAGCCGACATCGAGGTGCCAAACACCGCCGTCGATATGAACTCTTGGGCGGTATCAGCCTGTTATCCCCGGAGTACCTTTTATCCGTTGAGCGATGGCCCTTCCATTCAGAACCACCGGATCACTAAGACCTGCTTTCGCACCTGCTCGAGCCGTCACTCTCGCAGTCAAGCTAGCTTATGCCTTTGCACTAACCTCACGATGTCCGACCGTGATTAGCTAACCTTCGTGCTCCTCCGTTACTCTTTGGGAGGAGACCGCCCCAGTCAAACTACCCACCAGACACTGTCCTCACCCCCGATTAGGGGGCCGAGTTAGAACATCAAACATTAAAGGGTGGTATTTCAAGGTTGGCTCCATGCAGACTGGCGTCCACACTTCAAAGCCTCCCACCTATCCTACACATCAAGGCTCAATGTTCAGTGTCAAGCTATAGTAAAGGTTCACGGGGTCTTTCCGTCTTGCCGCGGGTACACTGCATCTTCACAGCGAGTTCAATTTCACTGAGTCTCGGGTGGAGACAGCCTGGCCATCATTACGCCATTCGTGCAGGTCGGAACTTACCCGACAAGGAATTTCGCTACCTTAGGACCGTTATAGTTACGGCCGCCGTTTACCGGGGCTTCGATCAAGAGCTTCTGGTTACCCATAACCCCATCAATTAACCTTCCGGCACCGGGCAGGCGTCACACCGTATACGTCCACTTTCGTGTTTGCACAGTGCTGTGTTTTTATTAAACAGTTGCAGCCAGCTGGTATCTGCGACTGGCTTCAGCTCCATCCGCAAGGGACTTCACCTACGCGCCAGCGTGCCTTCTCCCGAAGTTACGGCACCATTTTGCCTAGTTCCTTCACCCGAGTTCTCTCAAGCGCCTGGGTATTCTCTACCTGACCACCTGTGTCGGTTTGGGGTACGATTTCGTGTTACCTGGAGCTTAGAGGCTTTTCCTGGAAGCTTGGCATCAACTACTTCTGCACCGTAGTGCATCGTCATCACGCCTCAGGGTTAACAAGCAACCGGATTTACCAGGTCACTCCCCCTACACGCTTAAACCGAGACAACCGTCGCTCGGCTAGCCTAGCCTTCTCCGTCCCCCCTTCGCAGTAACACCAAGTACAGGAATATTAACCTGTTTCCCATCGACTACGCTTTTCAGCCTCGCCTTAGGGGTCGACTCACCCTGCCCCGATTAACGTTGGACAGGAACCCTTGGTCTTCCGGCGTGCGGGTTTTTCACCCGCATTATCGTTACTTATGTCAGCATTCGCACTTCTGATACCTCCAGCATGCCTCGCAGCACACCTTCAACGGCTTACAGAACGCTCCCCTACCCAACAACGCATAAGCGTCGCTGCCGCAGCTTCGGTGCATGGTTTAGCCCCGTTACATCTTCCGCGCAGGCCGACTCGACCAGTGAGCTATTACGCTTTCTTTAAATGATGGCTGCTTCTAAGCCAACATCCTGGCTGTCTGTGCCTTCCCACATCGTTTCCCACTTAACCATGACTTTGGGACCTTAGCTGGCGGTCTGGGTTGTTTCCCTCTTCACGACGGACGTTAGCACCCGCCGTGTGTCTCCCGTGATAACATTCTTCGGTATTCGGAGTTTGCATCGGTTTGGTAAGCCGGGATGGCCCCCTAGCCGAAACAGTGCTCTACCCCCGAAGATGAGTTCACGAGGCGCTACCTAAATAGCTTTCGGGGAGAACCAGCTATCTCCCGGTTTGATTGGCCTTTCACCCCCAGCCACAAGTCATCCGCTAATTTTTCAACATTAGTCGGTTCGGTCCTCCAGTTAGTGTTACCCAACCTTCAACCTGCCCATGGCTAGATCACCGGGTTTCGGGTCTATACCTTGCAACTAGACGCCCAGTTAAGACTCGGTTTCCCTACGGCTCCCCTATTCGGTTAACCTTGCTACAAAATATAAGTCGCTGACCCATTATACAAAAGGTACGCAGTCACACCACGAAGGTGCTCCCACTGCTTGTACGTACACGGTTTCAGGTTCTATTTCACTCCCCTCGCCGGGGTTCTTTTCGCCTTTCCCTCACGGTACTGGTTCACTATCGGTCAGTCAGGAGTATTTAGCCTTGGAGGATGGTCCCCCCATATTCAGACAGGATAACACGTGTCCCGCCCTACTCATCGAACTCACGACCTGTGCATCTTCGTGTACGGGACTATCACCCTTTACTGTGCGACTTTCCAGACGCTTCCACTGACACACAAGCCGATTCAGGTTCTGGGCTCTTCCCCGTTCGCTCGCCGCTACTGGGGGAATCTCGGTTGATTTCTTTTCCTCGGGGTACTTAGATGTTTCAGTTCCCCCGGTTCGCCTCATGCCACTATGTATTCATGACATGATAGTGTGTCGAAACACACTGGGTTTCCCCATTCGGGTATCGTCGGGTGTAACGGTTCATATCACCTTACCGACGCTTTTCGCAGATTAGCACGCCCTTCATCGCCTCTGACTGCCTAGGCATCCACCGTGTACGCTTAGTCACTTAACCTCACAACCCGAAGGTGTCTTCCGACATCGTCGTGTTGCTACATTTGAGAGACTCTATGACAGGTTACTCCTCATCCCGAACGTCTACGGGGGACAAGTTTCAGCTGCCATGTTTCAATTTTCAGCTTGTTCCAGATTGTTAAAGAGCAAATATCTCAAACATGACTCGCAAGCCAGTTTTGAGATATCGTTTGATACCGTCTTTCACCCGATATCAGCAAGTGGCGTCCCCTAGGGGATTCGAACCCCTGTTACCGCCGTGAAAGGGCGGTGTCCTAGGCCTCTAGACGAAGGGGACACGAAATTTGCTTAGCGAATCACTGATTCGCTAATTTCGTGTAAGGGCGAGATTTTCCCAGGAAAATCGAGCGACAGTGTTATTTGTCACCGTACCCCCAACGCATCGACGCTTTGCTCGTTCTTTTCATCAGACAATCTGTGTGGACACTGCACAGTCAGGATATCTTTAGGTAAGGAGGTGATCCAACCGCAGGTTCCCCTACGGTTACCTTGTTACGACTTCACCCCAGTCATGAATCACAAAGTGGTAAGCGCCCTCCCGAAGGTTAAGCTACCTACTTCTTTTGCAACCCACTCCCATGGTGTGACGGGCGGTGTGTACAAGGCCCGGGAACGTATTCACCGTAGCATTCTGATCTACGATTACTAGCGATTCCGACTTCATGGAGTCGAGTTGCAGACTCCAATCCGGACTACGACGTACTTTATGAGGTCCGCTTGCCTTCGCAGGTTCGCTTCTCTTTGTATACGCCATTGTAGCACGTGTGTAGCCCTACTCGTAAGGGCCATGATGACTTGACGTCATCCCCACCTTCCTCCAGTTTATCACTGGCAGTCTCCTTTGAGTTCCCGGCCGAACCGCTGGCAACAAAGGATAAGGGTTGCGCTCGTTGCGGGACTTAACCCAACATTTCACAACACGAGCTGACGACAGCCATGCAGCACCTGTCTCAGAGTTCCCGAAGGCACCAAAGCATCTCTGCTAAGTTCTCTGGATGTCAAGAGTAGGTAAGGTTCTTCGCGTTGCATCGAATTAAACCACATGCTCCACCGCTTGTGCGGGCCCCCGTCAATTCATTTGAGTTTTAACCTTGCGGCCGTACTCCCCAGGCGGTCGATTTAACGCGTTAGCTCCGGAAGCCACGCCTCAAGGGCACAACCTCCAAATCGACATCGTTTACGGCGTGGACTACCAGGGTATCTAATCCTGTTTGCTCCCCACGCTTTCGCACCTGAGCGTCAGTCTTCGTCCAGGGGGCCGCCTTCGCCACCGGTATTCCTCCAGATCTCTACGCATTTCACCGCTACACCTGGAATTCTACCCCCCTCTACGAGACTCTAGTCTGCCAGTTTCAAATGCAGTTCCCAAGTTAAGCTCGGGGATTTCACATCTGACTTAACAAACCGCCTGCGTGCGCTTTACGCCCAGTAATTCCGATTAACGCTTGCACCCTCCGTATTACCGCGGCTGCTGGCACGGAGTTAGCCGGTGCTTCTTCTGCGAGTAACGTCAATGTAGTGCCGTATTAAGACACTACCCTTCCTCCTCGCTGAAAGTGCTTTACAACCCGAAGGCCTTCTTCACACACGCGGCATGGCTGCATCAGGCTTGCGCCCATTGTGCAATATTCCCCACTGCTGCCTCCCGTAGGAGTCTGGACCGTGTCTCAGTTCCAGTGTGGCTGGTCATCCTCTCAGACCAGCTAGGGATCGTCGCCTAGGTGAGCCATTACCCCACCTACTAGCTAATCCCATCTGGGCACATCCGATGGTGTGAGGCCCGAAGGTCCCCCACTTTGGTCCGAAGACGTTATGCGGTATTAGCCACCGTTTCCAGTGGTTATCCCCCTCCATCGGGCAGTTTCCCAGACATTACTCACCCGTCCGCCGCTCGCCGGCAAAGTAGCAAGCTACTTTCCGCTGCCGCTCGACTTGCATGTGTTAGGCCTGCCGCCAGCGTTCAATCTGAGCCATGATCAAACTCTTCAATTAAAAGCTTGATTCGCTAAGTTAATAGCTGTTGCTCAAAGATTTACTGCATGAATTTTACTTCAGTTAGTCACTCTTCAAGACTTGATATTTTTTGCATCCGAGGATGCTGGATATCGCCTTGTGAGTGCCCACACAGATTGTCTGATAAATTGTTAAAGAGCATCGCCGGAGATAATTCTCATCGGCGCGGGCTGCGTATACTACGCTTTTCGCCCGGAGAGTCAAGCGTTTATTTCGCTTTCTTCTCGCTGACCCGGCGGCTTGTCAGTCGTTGTTCCCGGTCAGTGGAGGCGCATTATAGGGAGTTCTCAGAACGCCGCAACCCCTAATTTCAAAAAAAATGCCAACCGCACAAAAAACACGCGATATTGCCATTTTAGGATATTTATTAGGCAAAAAAGGGACTTTTTTGCCCCTCTTCAGTGACAACCCCGACAAAACCGCCAAAAAGAAAAGGAGCGGTTACCCGCTCCTCTTTATAGATACCACTCACGCCCTTTACTGTTTGGCGACAATATGGTCGTTTTCCACGTCCAGCGTCACCGGTTTGCCGGGCACCAGCTCACCGGAAAGGATTTGCTGCGCCAGCGGATTCTCAATCTCCTGCTGGATAGCGCGTTTCAACGGACGTGCGCCATAGACAGGATCGTAACCGGTCTTGCCAAGCAGCTCCAACGCCGGCTCGGTGATGGTGACTTCGTAACCGCGCTCTTCCAGACGTTGATACAGACGATCCAACTGAATCTTGGCGATAGCGGCGATGTGTTTTTGCCCCAGCGGGTGGAATACCACAACCTCATCTATACGGTTGATGAATTCAGGACGGAAGTGATGTCCCACCATTTCCATCACCGATTCTTTCATCTGCGCATAGTTCATCTGGCCAAAGTGTTCCTGAATCAAATCAGAACCCAGGTTAGAGGTCATGATCACCACGGTATTACGGAAGTCGACGGTACGCCCCTGACCATCCGTCAGGCGACCATCATCCAGCACCTGCAGCAGAATATTGAACACGTCCGGGTGCGCCTTTTCCACTTCATCCAACAGGATGACGGAATAAGGACGACGGCGGACGGCTTCCGTCAGGTAGCCCCCTTCTTCATAACCAACATAGCCCGGAGGCGCACCCACCAGCCGAGAGACCGAGTGTTTCTCCATAAACTCGGACATATCGATACGCACCATCGCGTCGTCGCTGTCGAACAGGAACGATGCCAACGCTTTACACAGTTCGGTTTTACCCACCCCGGTCGGGCCGAGGAACAGGAAGGAACCGATCGGCCGGTTCGGGTCAGACAGGCCGGCACGGCTGCGGCGAATCGCATTGGATACCGCGCTGACCGCTTCATCCTGACCAATCACCCGTGAATGCAGCTCTTGCTCCAAACGCAGCAGCTTATCGCGCTCGCCTTCCAGCATGCGCGCCACCGGAATACCGGTCGCTTTGGCCAACACCTCGGCGATTTCCGCATCCGTCACGCGGTTACGCAGCAGCTTCATGGTCTTGCCTTCAGCCTGCGTTGCCGCCGCCAGCTGTTTTTCCAAATCAGGGATCTTGCCGTATTGCAGTTCGGACATCCGGCCCAGGTCGCCGACGCGACGCGCCTGTTCCAGCGAGATCTTCGCCTGCTCCAGCTCAGCCTTGATATTCTGCGTGCCGGAGAGGGAGGCTTTTTCCGCTTTCCACTCTTCTTCCAGTTCAGAATATTCACGCTCTTTCTGTTCCAGTTCGGTGCTGAGCATTTCCAGCCGTTTCTTACTGGCGTCGTCCGACTCTTTATTCAGCGCCTGCTGCTCCAGCTTCAGTTGGATAATGCGGCGCTCCAGACGGTCGAGCGATTCCGGTTTGGAATCCATCTGCATACGGATGCTGGAAGCGGCTTCATCGATCAGGTCGATGGCCTTGTCCGGCAACTGGCGGTCAGAAATATAGCGGTGCGACAACGTTGCCGCGGCCACGATCGCTGGGTCGGTGATCTGTACGTGGTGGTGCAGTTCATAGCGCTCTTTCAAGCCACGCAGGATCGCAATGGTGTCTTCCACGCTCGGTTCCGCCACAAAGACTTTCTGGAAACGACGTTCGAGCGCCGCATCCTTCTCTATATACTGACGGTATTCGTCCAGCGTCGTGGCCCCAACGCAGTGGAGCTCACCGCGCGCCAGCGCCGGCTTCAGCATATTACCGGCGTCCATCGCGCCGTCGGCCTTACCGGCCCCGACCATGGTGTGCAGTTCATCAATAAACAGAATGACGCTGCCTTCCTGTTTGGCGAGATCGTTCAGTACGCCTTTTAAGCGCTCTTCAAACTCGCCGCGGTATTTGGCGCCGGCAATCAACGCGCCCATATCCAACGACAGCACGCGTTTGTTCTTCAGACCTTCCGGCACTTCACCGTTCACAATACGTTGTGCCAGCCCTTCGACGATCGCGGTTTTACCCACGCCTGGCTCACCAATCAGCACCGGGTTGTTTTTGGTACGGCGCTGCAGCACCTGGATGGTGCGGCGGATTTCCTCGTCACGGCCGATTACCGGGTCAAGCTTGCCCTGCTCAGCGCGTTCGGTAAGGTCGATAGTGTATTTTTTCAATGCCTGACGCTGATCTTCAGCCCCTTGGTCTTCCACGCTGTCACCACCCCGCATTTGGTCAATTGCCTTGCTGATTTTGTCGCCCGTTGCGCCGGCGGCTTTCAGCAGTTCGGTCAGGGTGCCGCGATCTTCCAGCACCGCCAGAACGAATAATTCGGAAGAGATAAATTTGTCGGCGCGCTTCTGCGCCAGTTTGTCGCACAGGTTCAGTACACGCACCAGTTCATGGGACGGCTGTACGTCACCACCGGTACCTTCAACCTGCGGCAGGCGCGATAGTGCCTGTTCGATGTCAACACGCACGCGACCGGCATCAATACCGGCAGACGTTAATAAAGGACGAACCGAGCCCCCTTCCTGATTGAGCAGCGCGCTCATCAGATGTAACGGTTCGATAAATTGATTGTCGTGCCCAAGGGCGAGAGACTGGGCATCGGCGAGGGCCAGCTGGAATTTGTTGGTAAGACGATCCAGACGCATAACACCTCCAATATGGTCAAAATTGCTACTGGAGATTAAATGAGGTCATTCCTCAAATTTTCAAGGTTATTTCGACACTATATTATCGGTACTACGTTATGCGTCAGTGGATCGTCCTAATTCAATAGGTTATATCAGCCAGATTAAACTTGCCAGACGTCCGGTTATGCCATCGCGCCGATAGGAAAAGAAATCGCTCTTTTCGCTAACGGTACAGCGGTCACCGCCGTAAACGGCGTTGATGCCGGCGCGTTGCAGTCGCTGGCGCGCCAGCAGATAAATATCGGCAAGATATTTCTCCCCGAATGGGGTAAAGGCCCGCTCGGCAAGCGCATCCGCAGCGATAAACGCCGTCCGCACCTCAGCACCGACCTCAAACTGCCGCGGGCCGATCGCCGGCCCCAGCCAGGCGCTGATCTCGCCCGGCTCGGCATAAAACTCGGCGATCGTCTGCTCCAGCACGCCATGGCACAACCCGCGCCAGCCGGCATGGGCGGCGGCCACTTCGTCGCCGCGACGGGAGCAAAACAGCACCGGCAGACAATCCGCCGTCATCACCGCACACACCTGCCCCGGCTCACGGGTATACACCGCATCGGCCTGCAGATCGTCCGGCGTCTGCCCGTTAAGGCGTACCACCCGCGTACCATGCACCTGGTCCAGCCAGTGCGGCATCTGCGGCAGGCCGGCGACTCTCACCAGGCATTCCCGGTTTTGCTGTACCGACTGTGGCCGGTCGCCGACGTGCATGCCGAGATTCAGGGAATCATAAGGCGGCAGGCTGACTCCGCCCCGGCGGGTGGTGCTGCAGGCCTGAACGCCTTGCGGCAACGGCCAGTCGGGCAGAATCAACGTCTCCATCACCAATCCATCTGGTCTTTAAATTCTTCGGTATCCGCTTTCAGCGCGTCGATAAGGTCGACCATATCCTGCGGCAGCGGCGCATGCCACTCCATCTGGATGCCGCTGATCGGATGATACAAACGCAGCATGGTGGCATGCAGCGCCTGACGGTCAAAACCGCGCAGGGTATGGATAAACGCGTCCGATGCGCCTTTAGGCGGACGCGGACGGCCGCCGTACAGCGGATCGCCTACCAGCGGGTGGCTGATATGCGCCATATGTACGCGAATCTGGTGCGTACGCCCGGTTTCCAGCCGCAGCCGCAGCCGCGTATGCGCGCGGAAGTGCTCCATAATGCGGTAATGGGTTACCGCCGGTTTCCCCATCGGATGCACCGCCATGTGGGTACGTTTGGTGGAGTGGCGCGCAATCGGCTCCTCCACCGTACCGCCGGCGGTCATGGTGCCAATCGCCACCGCTTCATACTCGCGGGTAATATCACGCGCCTGCAGCGCTTCCACCAGGCGCGTCTGCGCCGGGACGGTTTTGGCGACCACCATCAGGCCGGTGGTGTCTTTATCCAGACGGTGCACAATGCCAGCACGCGGTACGTCAACAATCTCGGGATAGTGGTACAGCAAGGCATTAAGCACCGTGCCGTCCGGGTTGCCTGCCCCCGGGTGCACCACCAGATCGCGCGGCTTGTTGATCACCAGAATATCCCCGTCTTCATAGACGATATCCAGCGGGATGTTCTGCGGCTCCCAACGCGCTTCTTCTTCAATCTGCGCATCAATGGCGACCGTCTCTCCTCCCAGCACCTTCTCTTTCGGTTTGTTTATCGTTTTGCCGTCGACCTGCACCCGATCTTCCAAAATCCACTCTTTTATGCGAGATCTTGAATAATCAGGGAACAATTCGGCCAAAGCCTGATCTAAACGTTGTCCGAGTTGAGATTCGGCCACCGTTGCGGTGAGTTGTACTTGTTGTGCCATATGCAGCTTCTTCGTTAACGTTGGGTTTTCACGGCGATGCCGTTTAATATAATGTGCTATTGTAACTGGTCTTTGTCGGGAGCTTAACGGACAGTCTCCCGGAATAACACCCTGAGGATAATCAAAACGTCATGACGCGTATGAAATATCTGGTGGCTGCAGCCACGTTGAGCCTGGCGCTGGCAGGTTGCTCCAGTTCCAAGGATGCGGTTCCCGACAACCCGCCTTCGGAAATCTATGCTAACGCCCAGCAAAAACTGCAGGACGGTAACTTCAAGGGCGCGATTACGCAACTCGAAGCGTTAGACAACCGCTATCCATTCGGGCCTTACTCCCAGCAGGTACAGCTCGATCTGATCTATGCCTACTATAAATCGGCCGATCTGCCGCTGGCGCAGGCGTCTATCGATCGCTTTATCCGCCTTAACCCGACGCACCCGAACATCGACTATGTGATGTATATGCGCGGGCTGACGGATATGGCGCTGGATGACAGCGCGCTGCAGGGCTTCTTCGGGGTCGATCGTTCAGACCGCGATCCGCAGCACGCCCGTGCCGCGTTCCGCGACTTCAGCCAGCTGATTCAACAGTATCCGAACAGCCAGTATGCGACCGACGCGCAAAAGCGTCTGGTGTACCTGAAGAACCGTCTGTCCAAGTATGAGCTGTCAGTGGCGGAATACTACACTAAACGCGGTGCGTACGTCGCGGTTGTTAATCGCGTCGAGCAGATGATGCGTGAATACCCGGATACCAAAGCGACCCGCGATGCGTTGCCGCTGATGGAAAATGCGTATAAGCAGCTGCAGCTGAACAGCCAGGCGGACAAAGTGGCGAAAATCATCGCCGCCAACCGCGCCTGATGCTTCCTGCACAGCAGAAAGACAAAACGGCAGCCCAGGGCTGCCGTTTTTTTGGCGTACTCTTAACGGATGATGACAAATACGCCAGTCAAAACACGGCGTTAGCAAAGAACTTTCATCGGTTAACCTATCGATAATGCGCCATTACGCACCAAGACTCAAGCGCCAGTTAACAGTTTCCGAAAGCAAATCACAGATTGAACTAACTTTGCAAAAAGTGACAAAAAAAGGCGATTTTCGTCGCCCATTTACGCCAAAACGGGGGTATGCTGAATTTATCCAAAGACGGAAAGACAAGAGAGGTAAGTCATATGACAATCAACATTACCAGCAAACAAATGGATATCACCCCCGCAATCCGTAGTCATGTCGAAGACCGTCTCACCAAACTGGATAAATGGCAGGCCCAACTGATTAACCCGCATATCGTGCTGTCCAAAGAGCCGAAAGGGTTTGTGGCCGACGCCACCATCACCACGCCGAATGGCCCGCTGGTTGCCAGCGCCAAACATGAAGATATGTATACCGCCATCAACGAGCTGATCGCCAAGCTGGAACGCCAACTGAACAAGGTGCAGCACAAGGGTGAAGCACGCCGCGCCTACGCCAGCGTGAAAGATATCGTGCCGGAAGCGGCGCCGGAGCAAGAATCCTAATATCAGGCCTGTGCCACATCAAACGCGCCTCCCGGCGCGTTTTTTGTCTGCCGGTTTTTATTGACACAGGGAAAAGCCTGCGGTTACTTTAAAACCTGTTGGCAACAGACTTGGATACCCAAATGCAACGCACACCGTTTTTCTTCGCATTCTTTTTTACCTTCCCCTGATTGGGAGGCGTTTCGTCGTGTGATAAAGAATGCGAAGACGAACAGCAAAGCCTCCTGGAGACAGGGGGCTTTTTTTATGACTATTAGAAAAACATAAGGCACAACTGATTATGACCGATAACCCGTTACTGGTGCTGCGCGAACGCATCAGCGCGCTGGATCTGAAGCTGCTGGCGCTGCTGGCAGAGCGCCGTGAGCTGGCACTGGAAGTAGGAAAAAGCAAACTGCACTCTCACCGCCCGATCCGTGATAAAGAACGCGAGCGCGATCTGCTGGATGCGCTGATTGCCGCCGCCAAGCCTTATGACCTCGACGGCTTCTACGTCACCCGCCTGTTCCAGCTGATTATCGAAGACTCGGTGCTGACCCAGCAGGCGCTGTTGCAGCATCAGCTGAACCAAACCAGCCAGCATTCCGCGCGCATCGCCTTCCTTGGTCCTAAAGGCTCCTATTCGCATCTGGCGGCACGCCAGTACGCCGCGCGCCATTTCGACCAGTTAATCGAACACGGCTGCCAGAAATTCCAGGACATCTTCACCCAGGTTGAAACCGGCCAGGCGGACTACGCGGTGCTGCCGATTGAAAATACCAGCTCCGGCTCCATCAACGACGTGTACGATTTGCTGCAGCACACCAGCTTGTCGATCGTCGGCGAACTCACCAATCCGATAGACCATTGCGTACTGACCACCGGCAACGGCACGTTGGATCAGATTGAAACCGTCTACAGCCACCCGCAGCCGTTCCAGCAATGCAGCCAGTTCATCAGCCGTTATCCGCACTGGAAAATCGAATACTGTGAAAGCACCGCCGCGGCGATGGAGCAGGTCGCCAAACTCAATTCACCAACGGCCGCCGCGCTCGGCAGCGAAGCCGGCGGCGCGCTGTATGGCCTGCAGGTGTTGGAACATAACCTGGCCAATCAACAGCAAAATATCACGCGTTTTATCGTGCTGGCGCGCAAGGCCATTGATGTCTCCGAGCAGGTGCCGGCGAAAACCACGCTGATCATGGCGACCGGCCAGCAATCCGGGGCTTTGGTGGAGGCGCTGCTGGTGCTGCGCGAGAACGGCATCATCATGACCAAGCTGGAGTCGCGCCCGATCAACGGTAATCCGTGGGAAGAGATGTTTTATCTTGATGTGCAGGCAAATATCCGCTCAGAGGCGATGCAGAAAGCGCTGCAGGATCTGACGCCAATCACCCGCTCGCTGAAGGTGCTCGGCTGTTACCCCAGCGAAAACGTGGTACCGGTCAATCCTTCCTGATACGCGTAAAAAACCACCTGCTTAGCAGGTGGCATTGATTTCGCCCCAGAGGGGCGTACTAAAAGCCCTACAATTAGTCTCTGCCTGTTCTGAACGATTTAATTCCAAAGACAATAAGGCAAAGCCAAAACCTGTTGCTGACCACCTCCATAGGAGGTGGTGTTCATGCAGGGATAAAAAAGGTCTGGCGAATGCCAGACCTTGTTCTTTCACCAAGATGTTTAGCGACGGCTGTCGTTCGCCTGACGCAGCAGTGAGCGGCTCTCAACCAGGAAACGCTGGGCGTAATCGCCAAACCAGTGCTCAACCTTGCGGAAACTGTCGATAAACGCCTGTTTATCGCCCTGCTCCAGCAGTTTGATCGCCTCGCCAAACCGGGTGTAGTAGCGTTTAATCAGCTGCAGGTTGTCGCCTGAAGACATAATAATGTCAGCGTACAGCTGCGGATCCTGCGCAAACAGCCGCCCTACCATCGCCAGTTCCAGGCGATAAATCGGTGATGACAGCGCCAGCAACTGCTCCAGTTGCACATTCTCTTCTGCCAGATGTAGTCCGTAAGCAAAGGTGGCGAAGTGACGCAGCGCCTGAATAAACGCCATATTCTGGTCGTGCTCCACCGCGCTGATGCGGTGCAGTCTGGCGCCCCAGACCTGCAGCTGTTCCAGCAGCCACTGGTACGCCTCCGGCTGACGGCCGTCGCAGTACACCACCACCTGCTTGGCTACGCTGCCGACATCCGGCCCGAACATCGGGTGCAATCCCAATACCGGCCCGCTATGCGCCGTCAGCATCGCCTGCAGCGGCGGATTTTTCACCGAGGCCAAATCCACCAGAATACAGTCATCCGGCAGCTTGGGCAGACGGCCAATCACCTGCTCCGTTACGTGGATCGGCACGCTGACGATCACCATCCCGGCATCGCTGAGCAGGCTTTCCGCCTGCGGCCAGTCCTGCTGATCCAGTACTTTGACCTGATAGCCGGACAGCGTCAGCAGGCGGTTGAACAAACGCCCCATCTGCCCGTTACCGCCGATAATCACGATAGGCCGCAGCTGCGGGCACAGCGTTTTAAAGCCTTTGTCGTTTTCGCTGGTGTAGGATTCACGCATCACGCGGCGCAAAATATCCTCAATCAAATCCGGCGGTACGCCGAGCGTTTCCGCCTCCTGCCGGCGTGACGCCAGCATGGCCGCCTCCCGCTCGGGAACATAGACCGGCAAGCCGTAGCGGCTTTTTACTTCTCCCACTTCCGCCACCAGATGCAGGCGCTTTGCCAGCAGATCCAACAGCGCCTTATCCACCTCGTCGATTTGATCGCGTAATGCGGTCAGTTCAGCCACCATAACTTGCTACTCTCCAGTGCGGGCCATCAGCGCGGCGCCCAGTTGCTGATGCATATCACGCAGCAGCGTTTCCGTGCTTTCCCAGTCAATGCAGGCATCGGTCACGGACACGCCGTAGCGCATCTCCGCGCGCGGTTGTTCGGAGGACTGATTGCCTTCATGCAGGTTGCTCTCCAGCATAATGCCAGTAATTGAGCGGTTACCCGCGTTAATCTGCTCAACCACGGAAGCGGCAACCGCAGGCTGACGACGGTAATCTTTATTTGAGTTGCCGTGACTGCAATCTATCATCAGGGACGGGCGGAGTCCCGCATCGCGCATCTGTTTTTCACAGGCGGCGACGTCCTCCGGGCCGTAGTTCGGCGTTTTACCGCCGCGCAAAATCACATGGCCGTCCGGATTACCCTGCGTCTGCAGCAGGCACACCTGTCCGGCCTGATTGATGCCGACAAAGCGGTGCGGCATTGCAGCAGCGCGCATGGCGTTAATGGCCGTACTCAGGCTGCCGTCGGTGCCATTCTTAAAGCCGACCGGCATCGACAGGCCAGAGGCCATTTCACGGTGGGTCTGAGATTCGGTGGTGCGTGCGCCAATCGCCGACCAGCTGAACAGATCGCCCAGGTATTGCGGGCTATTCGGATCCAGCGCTTCGGTCGCCAGCGGTAATCCCATTTCCACCAGATCCAACAGCAGACGACGTGCAATATGCAAACCGGCTTCAACGTCAAACGAACCGTTCATATGAGGATCGTTGATCAGGCCTTTCCAGCCGACGGTGGTTCTCGGTTTCTCAAAGTAGACGCGCATAACGATATACAGCCGATCGCTCAAGTCGGCCGCCAGTGCTTGCAAACGACGGGCGTAGTCCAGCGCCGCATCAGGATCATGGATAGAACACGGCCCGCAGACCACCAGCAAACGGGGGTCGCGCCCCTGCAGAATATCGGCGATGGTTTTGCGCGCCGTGGCGATTTGGGCCTCATCCGCCACGCTAAGCGGGAATTGATTCTTCAGTTCTTCCGGCGTAATCAAAACCTGTTCTGCACTGATGTGCACGTTGTTGAGCGCGTCTTTTTGCATGGTGATATGTCCTGTCGTTTGCCGTTATGCATAAATGAAGTAAAACATTGAGCGTTTCGAGGACTACCTTACCACGCATTGTAAAGTTTTCAATCCATTGCGTGTAAATAAAAAATTACCACCCAGATTGGCGCGAGATAATCAATAAAAAATACATAAATAACAACAAAATAAAAAATAAAAACAAAACAACAAATGACATAGGACAAGAATAAAAACACCATAATGTAAATAAAAAATTACACCTTTTCTAAGACCGAGCGCTCAGACGGCACTTAAATGCCATAGCCCCGCCACGCCATTTCAGACAATGTAAAAACACTGGCGCCACAAACAACAACCCGTTGATTTTCAATAATTACACATTATTACACTGATAAAAATCGCGCTATTCCCTTATAAATATTGAGCTATCTCAGGGTTCTGTCTGCGCAATTCATGAATGATGGCAGAAACGGCCAATACCTCTTTCCGGTTAGCTTGCGGTCAACGCTAACGTCGGCGGCAAAGGTAATAAGCCGGGCCTCTCTTTTTCAGCGAAGGAACCCGCATGATAACTCTGGAATTCGGCATCATCATTGCTTGTTTATTGGTCGGCACGCGCTATGGCGGTATGGGGCTGGGATTAATCAGCGGTGTCGGTATCTTTGTGCTGTGCTTTGTCTTTGGGCTGCAGCCGGGCAAGCCGCCTATTGATGTGATGCTGACCATTCTGGCGGTAATCGGCTGTGCCTCGGTACTGCAAACCGCCGGAGGACTGAACGTATTGATGCAATATGCCGAACGTCTTCTGCGCCGGCACCCTCAGCATATTACGCTGCTCGCGCCGTTCACCACCTGGATGCTGACATTTCTGTGCGGTACCGGCCACGTGGTATACACCATGTTCCCGATCATCGGCGATATCGCGCTGAAAAAAGGCATCCGCCCGGAACGCCCGATGGCCGTGGCCTCGGTCGCCTCACAAATGGCCATCACCGCCTCGCCGGTTTCCGTCGCCGTCGTGTCTCTGGTATCGATTATCGCCGCCGGGCACGGTATCGGCCGCGCCTACTCCCTGGTGGAAATCCTGGCGGTTTCCATTCCCTCGTCTTTGGTTGGCGTGCTGATCGCGGCGCTCTGGAGCCTGCGCCGCGGTAAAGATCTGGAGCACGACGCCGATTTTCAGGCGCGTATCAGCGATCCTGAACAGCGCGCCTATATTTACGGCGCCGGCGAAACCCTACTGGACCAGCGTTTTGCCAAATCTGCCTATGCATCAACCCTGATCTTTTTTGCCGCAATCGCCGTCGTGGTCTTGCTCGGTGCCTTCTCTGAACTGCGTCCGGCCTTCGCCGTCAAAGGCGTGATGAAGCCGCTATCGATGAACCTGGTAATTCAAATGATGATGCTGATTGCCGGCGCCGTCATGCTGATCGGCTGTAAGGTCAAGCCAGGCGATATCGCCAACGGCGCGGTGTTCAAGGCGGGTATGGTCGCCATTTTCTCGGTATTCGGCGTCGCCTGGATGAGCGACACCTTCTTCCAGGCGCATATGGGAGATTTAAAACTGCTGCTTGAAGACGTGGTTAAAAGCCAGCCCTGGACTTACGCCATTGTGCTGTTTCTGGTATCGAAATTGGTTAACAGCCAGGCCGCCGCGCTGACCGCCGTTGCACCGATGGCGCTGCAGTTGGGCGTCGAGCCGAAAATGCTGCTGGCGTTTTTTCCGGCGGCCTACGGTTACTTCGTATTGCCGACCTACCCCAGCGATCTGGCCTGTATCGGCTTCGACCGCTCAGGGACGACGCGCATCGGGAAATTTATCATCAACCACAGTTTTATCCTGCCGGGGCTGATTGGCGTTTCATCCGCCTGCGTAACCGGCTACCTGCTGGTTACGACCCTGCTGTAAGAGGATGCTGCGGCCCGACACGGGCCGCTTACGCCTGCGGCGTCAAGGTCAGCCACACCATACCCAGCGCTTTTACGGCATCGGTACTGCACTGAAAATCTGTCCCGTTGCCGCTGACCTGCAGCTGATTGCCCGGCAAACGGGCAATATCATATACGTCCAGGTTGCCGTCGATATCGAGCAGCCAGCGTCCGTTGGCAATGTTCGTTACCGACAAATCCACCAGCCAGGCTACACGCCCACCGTCCACGTATGCGGGCTGCTCGGCCGTTGATGGAATCAACGTTCGATCGGCCAGCCATTCACCGCCATCTTTCAGCTGGCCGGCAATCAGTCGATACAGCGGCACGGCACGTGCTGGCGGTACCATATCCAGCGGATCGGACGCGCGCATTTCCCCCTGCCCGGTAGCCAACCACTGCAGAGAAACGCCGGTATCCAACGCGCAGGTCACCACAATATCCCCCGGGAAGTAATTACGGCGCACCCAGGTGCTCATGGTGCCGGATGAAATACCCAGTAAATCCCCTAGCTCCTTCTGCAAGCTGAAACCATAGGCATCCAGAATCCTACGCAGCACGCCCTTGCCGCCGGACGCCAGTACGCGCTCATACAACGCCTTACCATGCGCCGCAGCCCGCCCATTCACAGTATCTTCAGCCATATTTTCCCCGGTCATCATTAAAACTTGCAGAAGCAAGCCGTACTTTTCGACTTAACGCACATAGGATTCGTTATTAACGCCAGGCTCGCCTGCTATTTAACCTATGGTTAAATGATGCAATATAGTCGCCGAAAATACAAATGCCGATACCTGCCACAAACATTGTTCAGCACTGAAAAATCACGTGATGCATCTACTTCACAATGATAATTAAGGGAAAAATACAAAACTTGAATTTGCGAGAAAAATAAAAAACTTATGACATTTCCCCCTTCCCAGACGCACAAGGCATAGCAGCAAACAACGCCGCCCTCTACGGGCCGAGCCGACGTTATCCTGCCAGGCTTGTCCGTTTGTGCCGCTCGGCCATACCAATAAATGGCGTCGAGAACCATTGACCCATTTAGCGTTTTGCTTAATACTGTATAAATACACAGTATATTTAAGCGAGGGCAAACACGGTGGAAATTACGGATAAACAACAACTAACACTGTCACGCATCCAGTTCATCGCCGATGTATCACAGGCAGCCCAGTGCAGTCCGTCCGAATACCTGATCGCACTGTCACTGATTTCCGATCTGGCCGCTCAGGAACTCCCCGAGCACGACTACCAAGCCGTCTACTATCCGGCAGACCAACAACACTCCCGCTAGCACCGCCCCCCGCTTCTTAATACCGATTTTTACCCGCCATCCGGCGGGTATTTTTTTATCCGCCTTCCGGGGATTTATCCCGATCCGTTGTGCCACAACGACCACAACCCTATTGCATTGTGGCGGCAGGCCGTCATCAGGAAACTACTGCTAACCGGGCGCACTCCCCGCGTCCTCAACCAACAACCGCATCGCAGGATGGTAATGATGAAAATTTATGCACAACAAGGCGACACCATTGACGCGATGTGCTGGCGCTATTACGGCAGCACAGAAAACGTGGTGGAACAGGTTTATCGCGCCAATCGCGGGCTGGCGGCATACGGAGCGCTGCTGCCGCACGGCTGCCCGGTAGAAATGCCCGAACTCAACGCCGCCGCCAGGCGGGAAACGGTGAAACTGTGGGACTAAACGATGGAAAAATTTACCTCAACACTTTCCTACCTTATCGCCGCCTGCCTGGCCTGGTTCGGCCGTCACTCGACGGAAGACATAGCCATGATGGTCGGCGCTGCGGTAGGCGTAGGCACCTTTGCGGTGAACTGGTACTACCGCCATAAGAGCTACCAGTTACTGAAATCGCTCAGAAAGAAAATTCTCAAACGGGGGAAATACGATGAACCCACTCCTTAAACGCTGCAGCGCCGTCGCCATTTTGGCGCTGGCCGCTACTCTGCCGCAGTTTGGCCAACTGCATACCTCCGAACGGGGACTGCGCCTGATCGCCGACTTCGAAGGTTGCCAACTGTCCCCCTACCAGTGCAGCGCCAACGTCTGGACCAACGGCATCGGCCATACCGCGGGCGTGAAACCCAATACGGCGATCACCGAGCGTCAGGCGGCAGCCAACCTGCTGGACGACGTACGCAATGTGGAAAAAGGCATCGCGCGCTGTATGAGTGTGGATATGCCGCAGCCGGTTTACGACGCGGTCAGCGCTTTTGCCTTTAACGTCGGCGTCGGCGCCGCCTGCCGCTCTACGTTGGCCGGTTTCATTAAACAACGTCGCTGGCAACAAGCCTGCGATCAACTGCCGCGCTGGGTATACGTCAACGGCGTAAAGAGCAAAGGGCTGGAGCGTCGTCGTCAGGCCGAACGTGCGCTGTGTTTGCAGGGGGTGTCGCCATGAATCGCTGGCTGCTCAGCCTTGGCGCGCTGCTATTGACCCTGCTCGCGGCGTCGCAGTGGCAGAACCAGCGTCTGCAACAAACGCTGGCGCATCAACAGCAACGCCTTGGCGAGGCGCAGGCCACGCTAACGACACGCGACGCCCAGATCAACCAACTGAAACAACAGCGCCAACGGCGTGAACGCGCTGAACTGGCGCTGCGTCAGGCGCTGAGCAGCGCGCAGGATTTAACGCTGCAGCGAGAAAAACGATTACAGGAGTTACTCAATGAAAACAAGAAACTGCGCGACTGGTATCGCACTGGGTTGCCTGATGATGTTATCCGGCTGCAGCAGCGCCCCGCCTTCGCCAGGCCCGGAGATTACCTACGCTGGCTGTCCGAAAGTCAGCAGTTGCCCCATTCCCGGTAATCACCTCGCCACCAACGGCGATCTCAGCGCCGACATCCGCCAGCTTGAGCATGCGCTCATACAGTGCGCATTACAGATAGAAGCGATTAAACAGTGTCAGGAGGAACACGATGTTAAAACCCGACCAGCTGCGTGACGCCTTATTCAAGGCGTTACCGGACCTACAGGCCCAGCCGGAAAAACTGACGATGAAACTGACGGACGGCCGCGTCGTCGCCACGCCAGGCCCATCGTTGTCATTTGAATACCGCTACTCGTTGAGGTTAACGCTGGCCGATCGCGCGGCCGACTGCGAGCTGGTGATGGTCACCCTATTGGCATGGCTGCGCAGCCACCAGCCGGATCTGCTGGCTAACGTGGAAAAACGCAACGGTGATTTTGCTTTTGCCCTGCACGACGAAGCGCACGGCCAGCTCGACATTCAGTTGCAGCTCACCGAACGGATCTTGGTGGAACAGCGTGAGGAGACGTTGCATATCACGCCGCTGCCGGAACCGCCGGAGCCGCAAGACGTTTTGCGTTTTACCGACGTCTACCTGCATGGGGAGTTGATCAGCCACTGGCAACGCTCTTAACCCCGGGCAGGCGGCGGGTTTTGTTGTGCTGTCAGCCGTCAAACCCCGCCGCGTTGCCGCCCTTTTCTCTTACCGGCATGGTAACCACATGAACACATATAACCCTGATATTCAGCGCCTGGTGCGCAACCTAATCCGCATTGGCACCGTCAGCGACATCGATCTCGAACGCGGACGCTGCCGCGTGAGGACCGGCGGCAATCATACCGACTGGCTGTGTTGGATGACCAGCCGTGCCGGCAGCGCCCGCAGCTGGTGGGCGCCGAGCCTTGGCGAACAGGTGCTGGTGCTGTCGCTGGGCGGCGAGTTGGATACCGCTTTCGTGCTGCCCGGCATTTTTTCCAATGCCTTCCCGCCGCCGTCGCATTCGGCCGAGGCGCTGCATATTACCTTTGCCGACGGCGCAGTCATTGAGTACGAGCCGGCGCAAGGCGCTTTGAAAGCCAGCGGCATGAAAAGCGCCACGCTGGAGGCGACGGAGACGGCGACGGTCAGCGCCGCCAATATCGTCTGCCGCGCCAGCAGCAAAATCACCCTGGATGCCCCGGAAGTGGAGTGCACCCAGCACCTGGTTACCGGTTCACTCGCCGTCCGTCAGGGCGGTTCAATGACCGGTGATGTCACCCACTCCGGCGGCAGCATCACGTCTAACGGCATTGTGGTGCATACCCACACCCACGGCGGCGTACAAAACGGCGGAGGCCAAACGGATAAACCCTTATGAACAACGCAAAATATATTGGCATGGGCCGCAACTCCGGCCGCGCCATTAACGATATCGAACATATTCGCCAGTCGGTGAGCGACATTCTGGTCACCCCGATAGGTTCACGCGTGATGCGTCGCCAGTACGGATCGCTGCTTTCCGCACTGCTGGATCAACCGCAAAACGATGCGCTGCGCCTGCAAATCATGGCCGCCTGTTACAGCGCCCTGCTGCAGTGGGAACCAAGGATCCGTCTGACCGAGATCGCGGTCAACACCACCTTCGACGGAAAAATGGTGGTCGACCTGACCGGCAGTCGTACCGACACCCCGGATAATTTTTCCCTTTCAGTTTCAGTGAGCTAACGCTATGCCTACGATTGATTTGAGTTTATTGCCCGCCCCGACGGTGGTGGAACCGTTAAATTACGAAAGTTTACTGGCCGAACGTAAGGCCAGGCTGATCGCCCTTTACCCCGAAGATCAACGCGACGCCATTGCCCGCACCCTGGCGCTGGAATCGGAACCGCTGGTCAAACTGCTGCAGGAAAACGCCTACCGCGAGATGATTTTGCGCCAACGCGTAAATGAAGCGGCACAGGCGGTAATGCTCGGCTACGCCACCGGCAGCGATCTAGATCAGATCGGCGCCAATTTCCAGGTTGAGCGCTTAGTGGTGCAAAAACCCGATAACAGCGTCGTGCCGCCGGTGCCGGCGATTATGGAGTCCGACAGCGATTTCCGCGTTCGCATCCAGCAGGCATTTGAAGGATTGAGCGTGGCGGGATCCAGCGGATCCTATGAATATCACGGCCGCTCGGCGGACGGGCGCATCGCCGACGTTTCCGCCACCAGCCCCAGCCCGGCAACCGTCGTTATCGCCGTGTTGTCCCGTGAAGGCGACGGCACCGCCAGCGACGATCTGCTGGCCGTTGTCGAACGCGCGCTGAACGACGAAGACGTGCGACCGGTCGCCGACCGCGTGACGGTGCGCTCCGCCGATATTGTCAGTTACGCCATCGACGCGACGCTATACCTGTATCCCGGCCCGGAAGCCGAGCCGATTCGTCAGGCGGCCGAAGCCAAGCTCAAAAAATACATCAGCGCCCAACACCGTCTGGGACGCGATATCCGCCTGTCGGCCATTTACGCCGCGCTACATGCCGAAGGGGTACAGCGCGTCGAGCTGGCCAGCCCGAAAAACGACATCGTGCTGGACAAAACTCAGGCTTCTTACTGCAACAGCTACGTACTGAAAATCGGGGGGTCGGATGAATAATTACTTTTTCCACCGCTACACCACCTACTGACACGCCCCTTTGGGGCGTTTTTTTATCTTATTTTTCCTGATGTTGTGTCAGATTTAGTACATACCCAATGACGTGCACGCCCGCCTTGAGAAGCGCATCCTACTCCTACCAACCAACAAACGGAGTAATACTATGGGTGACTATCACCACGGCGTACGTGTTCTTGAAATCAATGAAGGCACTCGCGTAATTTCCACCGTCTCAACGGCGGTCATCGGCATGGTTTGTACCGCAGAAGATGCCGATACCAGCGTTTTTCCACTTAACCAACCGGTGCTGATCACCGACGTACTGGCCGCCAGCGGCAAAGCCGGTAAAAAAGGCACGCTGTCCGCCGCGCTGCTGGCCATCGCCGAACAGGCCAAACCGGTCACCGTGGTCGTACGCGTCGCCGAAGGTCAGGACGAAGCGGAAACCACCACCAATATCATCGGCGGTGCCGATGAGAGCGGCAAATACACCGGCATGAAAGCCCTGTTGGCAGCACAGGCCGAACTGGGCGTAAAACCACGCATTCTCGGCGTACCCGGCCTCGATAACCTGCAGGTAGCAACGGCGCTGGCAACCATTTGCCAGCAGCTGCGCGCCTTCGGCTACATCAGCGCTTACGGCTGCAAAACCGTTACGGAAGCCATTGCCTACCGTAAAAACTTCAGCCAGCGTGAACTGATGCTGATTTGGCCTGACTTCGTCAGTTGGAACACCGCCACCAACAGCAGCGATATTGCCTACGCGACCGCCCGTGCGCTCGGCCTGCGCGCCAAAATCGACCAGGAGACCGGCTGGCATAAGTCGCTGTCCAACGTCGGCGTTAACGGCGTCAGCGGTATTTCCGCCAGCGTATTCTGGGATCTGCAAACTGCCGGCACCGATGCCGATCTGTTGAATGAAGCCTGCGTAACCACGCTGATCCGCAAAGATGGCTTCAAATTCTGGGGTTCGCGCACCTGCGCCGACGATCCGCTGTTCCAGTTTGAAAACTACACCCGCACCGCGCAGGTTCTGGCGGACACCATGGCCGAAGCGCATCTGTGGGCGGTGGATCGCCCCCTGACGCCAACGCTGATCCGCGACATGATCGACGGCATCAAAGCCAAATTCCGCGAACTGAAATCCGCCGGTCTGATTATCGACGGCGACTGCTGGTACGACGAAAGCGCCAACGATCAGGAAACCCTGAAAGCCGGCAAGCTGTTTATCGATTATGACTACACCCCGGTGCCGCCGCTGGAAGACCTCACCCTGCGTCAACGCATCACCGACCGCTACCTGGCGAACTTCGCCGCGTCCGTAAACGGCTAAGGAGAACAACAAAATGGCATTACCAAAGAAATTGAAATACCTGAACCTGTTTAACGACGGTTTCAACTATATGGGCGTGGTTTCCTCGCTGACCCTGCCAAAACTGACCCGCAAGCTGGAGAAATACCGCGGCGGCGGCATGAACGGCGCGGCATCGGTCGACTTTGGCCTGGACGACGATGCGCTGGTGGTCGAATGGACCATGGGCGGTATCGATGAACTGGTGCTGAAGCAATGGGGTCAGGTCGATGCAGTTCCGCTGCGTTTCACCGGCTCGTTCCAACGCGATGACAGCGGCGACGTTTCCGCGCTGGAAGTGGTGATGCGCGGCCGCCACAAAGAGATCGACAGCGGCGATTTCAAGCAAGGTGAAGACACTGAAACCAAGGTTTCGACCGACTGCACCTACTTCAAGCTGAGCATCGACGGCAAAGAACTGATTGAGATCGATACCGTCAACATGATCGAGAAAGTGGACGGCGTCGACCTGCTGGCCGCACACCGCAAGGCCATCGGCCTGTAATCGTTATACCCACGGCCAGCCGTACGCTGGCCGCTTTACCCCATAGCCAACACAGTTAAGGAAAAAACAATGGAAATGATCACCTCTCAGGATACCAGCGTCGTACTCGATACCCCAATCAAACGCGGCGACAGCGAAATTAGCGAAGTCATGGTCACCAAGCCCAACGCCGGCAGCCTGCGCGGCATCGGCCTGGCTGCGCTGGCCAATGCCGACGTGGATGCGCTGATCACCATTTTACCGCGCGTCACCTATCCGAACCTGACCAAAGAAGAGTGCGCCCGTCTGGAACTGCCGGATCTGATCGCGCTGGCAGGCATGGTGATCGGTTTTTTAGCGCCGAAGTCGGCGGAGTAAGCATCGACCCGGCGCTGACCGTGGACGATCTGATGGCGGATATCGCAGTGATTTTTCACTGGCCGCCATCAGAGATGAACGGTATGGGGCTGGGGGAGTTGATCGACTGGCGTCGCCGAGCCCTTCAACGTAGTGGAGCAGAGACCAATGAGTAATCAACAGGCAGTCAACGATAGCACCATCAAGACCGCCAATCGTAATGTGATCCTGTCGACCAAACAGGTCCACTATGCGCAACGACAGCTCGCACAGCTGAAAAAGTTGGCGGCACTGAAGCGTCAGACTGACGATATTCAGCAACAGTTAAATAACAACCGGGCGGTGCGTACATCGCTGCCCGCCGCGATTTCCTCTATCGAGGATATTCAAACCGTCCAACAATTAAACTTCGACGACGTGCTCCAACGGGCACACCGTAAACTCCTCGCCTTCCAAAAGGGGCAGTTAAGTAAAAAGCTCGAAAAAAAAGGTTTCAACACCGCACGGCTGGACGAGGCGCAGCAACAGCAAAGCCAGCATCTGAATAATGCGCAGGCATCTCTGGGCGCCAACAAAGCTGAACAAAGCCGCCTGCGCCAGCAACATCGTGCGCAAATTTTTGCCAATCACGACCGTCGTCAGGGCCGTATTGATGCGCTGGGCAAATTTACCGAACCTGCCGCCGCAATCAGCAATCAGCTGTTTGCCGGCGGTAAGCAGTTGTTCACGCCCGGCGCGCAATTCGAGCAGCAGCTTTCCGCTCTGCAGGCACGGTTGGGATTAAAGCAAAACGATCCTCACTTGCTGGCGCTACAGCAGCAGGCCAGCCAACGACAAAACGGCGCGAATACGCCAGCCGATATACAGCAGGCGCAGGCGGCGCTGGCAAACAGCGGTTATGACGCCGAAGCCGTGCTGGCCGCCACGCCGGCCGCGTTGAATTTGGCCAGGGCGAGCGGCAGCAGCATTAAAGATGCGGTAAAAGCACTCACCGGCGTGCAACAGGCCTTTAAGCTGCCCGTCGATCAGGCCAACAACATCGCCGATGTCATGGCCAAAGCCAGCAACAGCTATGCACTTCCCCTGACGGATCTGAACAAACAGCTGTTATCGGCGGCGCCCGACGCGCTCCGCCGAGGGACAGGCCTGGAGCAAACGGCGGCGCAGCTGGCTCCGGCCGACAAACAGCTGGGCAACGTCGCGGGCGCCGCTCAGGCCATCGTGACGGTACGTGGCGACAATCTGGACGGCGATATCCAAAAGCTGTTCGCCAGTTGGGACCGCATTCGTATCAACCTTTTTGACGGACAGAACACCGCGCTGCGGGCACTAACGCAAACGGCGACCAAGTGGCTGGATACGCTACAGCAGTGGGTTACCAATAATCCGGATCTGACCGCAACGCTGATAACCGTTGCCGGCGCCGTATCCGTGCTGCTAGGCGGCCTGGGTTCCATCGGTACCTTTATTGTTCCGGCCCTCGGCGCCATCAATATGCTGATGAGCGGCGCCGCACTGCTCGGCGGTATTTTCACCGGTGTCGGCAGCGCCATCGCCGCCGCATTCGCCGCGCTTGGCCTCCCAATTATCGCTGTCATCGCCGCCGTCGTCGCGGGCGCGGCGGTAATTTATAAATATTGGCAGCCGATTTCTGCATTTATCGGCGGCATTATCGACGGCGTTCTTGAGGCGCTGGCGCCGTTTAAAACCCTCTTCGAGCCTATCGGTCAGGTGTTCAGCTTCGTGGTTGGCAAAATCAAGGAGTTCCTTACTCCGGTAAAAATGACGCAAGAAGGTTTAGATAAAGTTTCAGCAGCGGGAAAAAAGGTAGGAGAAGTCCTGACCATAACGCTAAGGAGCTCAATTTGGGTCTTGCAACAAGTTAGCGGCGCCGTTTCCAAGCTACTGCAAAGTATCGGGATCATTAAAAAAACGCCTGAACAGGAAGCAGCCATCGCGCCACCAACGGCATCAACATCAGAGCCAGAAAATACCAATAGCCAACTCAGCGTATCGAAAAGCTCCCCGTTGACGGCTTAT
This sequence comes from Serratia sp. JUb9, assembly GCF_014298095.1. Classification (NCBI taxonomy): domain Bacteria; kingdom Pseudomonadati; phylum Pseudomonadota; class Gammaproteobacteria; order Enterobacterales; family Yersiniaceae; genus Serratia; species Serratia sp. JUb9. The sequence goes on from NZ_CP060416.1 coordinate 4,063,742, forward strand.
CAACCGGCCCTAACGCCCGGCGCCGCCGTCACGGCCAATCATCGAACGGTGACCAATAACGTGACGATCCATACCACGCCGGGCATGGACCGCGAGGAAATACAGAATATCTATCATCAACTGAATCAACAGCAGCAGCGGGAACAGGAGCGTGTAGCGCAATCCCAATTCGCCAATATTTAAGGAACCAACACTATGATGCTAACCCTTGGGATCTACGTATTTATGCTGCGTACTCTCCCCTATCAAACCATCAAACGTGACGTCGCCTATCAGTGGCCGGAAAACAAACGCGTGGGCCAACGTGCGACCTCGCAGTTTCTCGGCCCCGACGTCGAAACCATCACCCTGGCGGGACAGTTAATGCCGGAACTGACGGGAGGCCGCGTCTCGCTCGCCGCTTTGCAGGCAATGGCGGATCAGGGGCGCGCCTGGCCGCTGATTGAAGGGAGCGGAACGATTTACGGCATGTTTGTGATTCAACGATTAAGTCAGACCGGTACGCAGCTGTTCCCTGATGGCCAGCCAAGACAAATCAATTTTGATATCACGCTGAAACGCGTGGATGAGTCTCTGCACGCCATGTTTGGCGACCTGCGTACGCAGATGGAAGGCGTGTTACACAAAGCCGGAGCGTTGCTGGATAAGGCGCAGCAGGCAGCGGGGATTAATCCATGATAACCGACACCTCTCTGCCAATGGGGGGCAAGATTGCCCCTGATTTTATTATCACGCTGGACGACAAGGATATTACCGCGTCAATCGCACCCCGGCTGATTTCGCTGACGTTGAAAGACGTCAGCGGCTTTGCCGCAGACTCTCTGAGCATCACTTTGGACGATAGCGACGGCCAGCTCATCATGCCCAGACGCGGCGCGCTGTTAACACTTTATATCGGCTGGCAAGGTTCGGCGTTATTTGGACATGGCTCATTCGTCATTGACACCATTACCCACACCGGCGCACCGGACCAGCTGACAATATCGGCTAACAGCGCTGATTTTAGGCGCTCACTTAACCAATTACGCAGCCAGTCTTATTCAGATATCGAGCTGGGAGACATCATTAAACAAATATCGGAGCGCAACCAACTGCGCGCCCCTAATGTAGATGCCGAGATAAGCACAATAACCATTCCGCATATCGATCAGAGCAATGAGTCAGACCTGCAGTTCCTGGTGCGGCTGGCGACGCTCAACGGCGCCAAGGTGAGTATTCGCTTCCAGAAAATTTCATTTAGCAAACCGGGAGCGGGCGGCGTCAGCAATGGTCAGCCGCTGCCCGTAAGCGTTCTTACCCGCAATGATGGCGATCGGCATACCTTCAATATTGCGGATAAAAACGCCTATACCGGCGTCAGCGCCGTCTGGCTCAACACCGACAATCCTGACGAAGCGAGTAAAAAAATTCGTCTCGACCGTCAATTGCCCGGAGCTCAAAAAACAGCCTCTGCATCACCGCCGGCGACGTCAAACGCTCAGAAATCGCCAAATAACTACCTGCTTGGTGCTGCAGACAATGTATTCAATATCCCTAAACTATTTCGGGATAAAAATGCTGCGATGCGTGGCGCCGAGTCCGTATTCAAACGAATACAGCAAGGATTGGCCAAGTTCACCATCAACCTGGCTATCGGGCGGCCAGACCTGGTGCCAGACACGCCAATCATCGTCCGCGGCTTCAAATCACAGATTGATAGTCAGCGATGGCTCATCAACGCAATCACTCACAACCTGAGCAGCAGCGGCTACACCTGCACCTTGGACTTACAGGTGATGCTTGATGACGTCACGTACCACACAACAGAAACGCGAACTCAAATTTGAGCTCATAACTTGCATTTACAAGATTGAGGTGTAATATGAATATTACTGTTTGAATAAACACTAGAGGGATTTAATTATGATGCACTGTCCTGTATGCGGTAACGTCGCTCACACCCGTTCCAGCCGTTACCTGAGCGAATCAACCAAAGAACGCTATCACCAATGTCAAAACATCAACTGCAGCTGTACGTTTGCCACGCATGAGTCGGTTGCACGTGTCATCGTTAAGCGCGGTGATAATCCACAAGTGCCGGCGGGGGTAGCCACGGGCAAGGCACGCCCAGCGGCGCAGACTGCGGCCAAGAGGTAAACCATGCTGCCGTTTGACTCCGATTTACTGCCGACTCCGGCAACCAACCGGCTGCTGCCGGTTGGTTCAGCACCGCTCGAAGTCGCCGCCGCACAGGCCTGCGCCGAACTGGAACACATATCGGTATCGCTGCGCGATTTATGGAACCCGGCAACCTGCCCAGCCAATTTATTGCCTTATTTGGCCTGGGCCTTTTCCGTCGATCATTGGGATGAAGCATGGCCGGAGGAGACAAAACGCAGCGTCATCGCATCATCCTTTTTTGTCCACCGGCATAAAGGAACGATCGGCGCGATACGCCGCGTGGTTGAACCGCTGGGTTACCTGATTAACGTTGACGAATGGTGGCACGGCGGCGATGACCCACCCGGTACTTTCCGGCTCAATATCGGCGTATTGGAAAGTGGCATCAGCGAAGAGATGTACCTTGAGATGGAACGCATGATCGCCGATGCCAAACCCGTAAGCCGGCATTTGATTGGCCTGACGATTTCACAAGCCGTGACAGGATATGCCTATACAGGCGCGGCGGCTATTGACGGTGATGTCACCACCGTTTACCCCGGATAGAGATAACCCGTATGACAAAATATAAAGCGATAGTGACCACTGCCGGCGCGGCAAAAATTGCCGCAGCAACGGCCGGCGGGGCACAGTTAAAGATTACACACATGGCCGTCGGCGACGGCAATGGCACACTGCCCGAACCAACGCCAGAACAGACACAGCTGATTAACGAGCAATACCGCGCTGCGCTAAACGCATTGGATATTGCCAATGCGTCACAAAACCATATTGTCGCTGAACTGATCATCCCGGCAAACGTCGGCGGTTTCTGGCTGCGCGAGATGGGGCTGTTCGATGAGTCGGGCGAACTGATCGCCGTCGGCAATATGGCCGAAAGCTACAAACCCAAGCTGGAAGAAGGCAGCGGGCGTACGCAAACGCTGCGCATGGTCCTGGTTGTCAGCAGCATCAATGCCATCCAGATCATTGCCGGTGGTGATACCGTGCTGGCAAGCAGGGACTTTGTCGAAAAAGCCATATTGGAGCATGAAGGCTCACGCAATCATCCTGACGCCACCACCACGGTGAAAGGCTTCGTGATGTTGTCAAACGCAACCAACAGCCCGAGCGAAAGCAAGGCGGTAACACCGGCAGCGCTGAAACAGGTCAGTGATGCAGGATTAAAGAAAGCATCAAATCTGAGCGACCTGCAAAACAAAGAGGCAGCCCGCAGCAATCTGGCTCTGGGCACGGCAGCAACGCGTAACGTAGGTACAGCCAGCGGAGAATTGTTGGCAGCCAGTGAAGGGGATAAGCGCTATCTAAAACTCAGCGGCGGCTCAGTAACCGGTAAAACCAGTTTTCATGCAGGGATCGATTTCGGTGAACAGATAACGCGTATTGAGGGTGGAGAAGATGGCGCCAATTATCTCAGCAATAATTTATTGCTGAAGAGCTGGCAGGGAGTCGGATTTTATAATACCTGTACGTCAATTGGCATCAAAGGGATATCGGGTTTTATTAATGTGCGTTTCGGCAGCCTGCAAATGGCAGGGAGAATTACCGCAGATGGACAAATTATTGAAGCCGGTAAACGCGTATATTCGCCGAATAATCCTCCAACAGCCAGTGATGTAGGAGCCGTCGCAAAAAACGGCGATACCATGACCGGCAAACTGCACATACAGAACGACATGGATGTGGATGGCATGGTAAGCATCGGCGGTTCGCTCGGTGCCAACTCACTGTCCATAGCAAAAGAAGCTACTATCGGTGGTAATGCAAATCTAAATAATGGTTCACTCATCCTTAATACCCGAAAAAAGACAGCAACTGTCAGTTCAGCAGGTTCGCACCGGGATAAAATGACTTTGGGTTTTTGGGGTAATGAGGAACGACCGAACATTGTAGAGTTCGGCGATGCTGTTAACTGGTTAATGTCGCTTTACAGACGTAAAGATAACAGTGTGCAAATGGATGTAAATGGCGATATCAACGCGAAAACATTGTCTACCGGGCTGATTTATCTTGCAAATGCACGCTTACAGGGTGATGGCAATATATGGGGCACACGATGGAATCCCAACGGTGGATGGTTATGGGATGAAATTGTGGCCCAACTTAACACAAGGGCCACGGTCGATTACGTTAATAACACATTTGTCAGACAGATGCGCCTTGGTGCCAATGTGAAATTTGGCGGCGGTGACGGCGATGTATTCCCGCCATCGGGATACGTCGTCACCGGTCTTGGTGACTTCGGGGCATCAAACGGTTACGGCTACGCTGCACCACTGCAATATCTCATCGGCGGCAACTGGATCACAATGGGAGTTTAATCATGCGCATGAATCACTTTACCCGCTATACACCAAAAGAGCCGGCATTCGGCCCGTCAGCGCTTTATTTACAAGACGATAAAGGGAACGATTGGTACACATCGCAAAACAAGTTCACGAAAGCTTATAAACTGGCGATCAGTCCAGATAGCGGCACCATCCGCTGCATAGCTGAAGACGTTTCTGCGTTATTCCCAAACGGCTTGTCGGTTGTCGATATCGATACATTGCCAGACGGGTGCGATATTTCCGGCGATTGGGTTTACCAAAATGGCAGCGTAAAACTGGCAGATGGCGCAGTTGCACGCCAGGCGGCTAATCAAAAAGACTCATTAATGCAGCAGGCAAATTATCAGGTACAGGTTCTTAGCGATGCCGTAGAACTGGAAATGGCAACAGAGGAAGAAAAAACCGCACTACCGGCATGGCGAAAATATCGCGTGATGCTGGCGCGTATCAATCCGCAGGATGCCCCCTCTATCGACTGGCCTCATGCGCCAAATCCGTAAAAAAACCACCTGCATAGCAGGTGGCATTGACAGCGCCCCAGAGGGGCGTACTAAAAGCCCTACAATTAGTCTCTGCCTGTTCTGAACGATTTAATTCCAAAGACAATAAGGCAAAGCCAAAACCTGCATGAACATCACCTCCATAGGAGGTGGTGTTCATGCAAGGATAAAAAAAGGGTCTGCCAGCAAGGCAGACCCTTTATTCACTATTAACTTTCGGATGCAGCGTTAGCCGACGCGGTTCAGACGCTCTTTGATACGAGCAGCCTTACCAGTACGCTCACGCAGGTAGTACAGTTTGGCTTTACGAACGGCACCACGACGTTTCACAGTAATGCTGTCGATTACTGGGGAGTGAGTCTGGAATACGCGCTCAACACCTTCGCCGTTGGAAATCTTACGAACAGTGAATGCAGAGTGCAGACCGCGGTTACGGATAGCGATAACCACGCCCTCGAATGCCTGCAGACGTTTTTTGCTACCTTCAACGACCCATACCTTAACTTCCACGGAATCACCCGGACGGAACGCAGGTACGTCTTGCTTCATCTGCTCTTGTTCAAGTTGCTTAATAATGTTGCTCATAATATGTCTCTTACCCTAGGTAAACTGATATATCGGCGTCGTCTTAGACGTTGCCTTCATAGTCCTGTTGCGAAGCCCGGTGTTCCCGTTGGAACTCGGCCAGCAACACCTCTTGCTCGTCAGTCAGAGCTAGGCTTTCTAGAAGTTCAGGTCTTCTAAGCCAGGTTCGGCCCAGCGACTGCTTTAAGCGCCAGCGACGTATCTCGGCATGGTTGCCCGACAGCAAAACCGGCGGTACTTCCATCCCTTCCAACACCTCAGGCCGGGTATAGTGCGGGCAATCCAGCAATCCGTCGGCAAAAGAGTCTTCTTCTGCTGACGCCTGACGTCCCAGCACGCCCGGAATAAATCGGGCGACAGAGTCGATCAGGGTCATTGCCGGCAGTTCCCCGCCGCTGAGAACGTAATCGCCGATTGACCACTCTTCGTCAATTTCGGTTTGGATCACGCGCTCATCGATCCCTTCGTAGCGGCCACACACCAAAATCATCTTTTGGTTGGCCGCCAGTTCGCAAACGCCGGTTTGATCCAGCTTGCGCCCCTGAGGTGAAAGATAAATCACCTTTGCACCCTCGCCTGCCGCTGCCTTCGCAGCCGTGATGGCTTCCCGTAAAGGTTGCACCATCATCAGCATTCCCGGGCCGCCGCCGTATGGGCGATCGTCCACGGTACGATGCCGGTCGTAGGTGAAGTCACGCGGACTCCAACACTGGACGCTCAGCAGGCCATTCTTTACTGCCCGGCCAGTCACTCCGTAATCGGTGATTGCGCGAAACATTTCAGGAAACAGGCTTACAATACCAATAAACACAAGCCAATCTCCGTACCGTTATTCCGCTTGCTTCGACCACATGATCCGGAGGTCAAAAACCAGGATCCCAATCTGCCTCGATCACCTTGGCAGCGAGATCGACTTTCTTGATAACCTGCCCATGAAGGAACGGAATCAACCTTTCCTTCATACCGAATGCATCTTTCAGGTTTGCCCGCACGACCATTACGTCGTTTGATCCGGTTTCCATCATATCGATGACTTTGCCCAGATCGTAGCCGGAGGCGGTGACTACCTGGCAGCCCATCAGGTCTTTCCAGTAGTAATCATCCTCTTCCAACTGCGGAAGCTGATTGGAATCCACGACAATTTCGCAATTGGTCAGCAGATTCGCCTCATCCCGATCGTCAATGCCTTTCACCTTAACGATCAGATCCTGATTGTGACGACGCCAGCTCTCAAGCTCAACGTGCTGCCACTGACCCGCCTTCTGGATAAACCAGGGCTGATAGTCAAAAATGCTTTCGGCGTTTTCGGTGGATGAAAACACTCTGAGCCAACCACGAATGCCGTAACTGGAACCCAGTTTGCCGAGTACAATCGGCTGTTCAGGCACCAGCGGTTTATGTTGCTTGCTCATTGCCACCACCGCGACAGATTAAGCTGCTTTCTTAGCGTCTTTGATCAGCGCAGAAACGCGATCAGAAACGGTTGCACCCAGGCCGACCCAATGTTCGATACGGTCCAGGTCCAGACGCAGTGCTTCAGCCTGACCAGAAGCGATCGGGTTGAAGAAGCCTACGCGCTCGATGAAGCGACCGTCACGAGCGTTGCGGCTGTCGGTCACTACTACTTGATAAAACGGACGCTTTTTAGCGCCGCCACGTGCCAAACGAATTGTTACCATAACATCCTCTTTAGTTAATAAAACAGCCGGGCCCCATTGAGGGACGGGGCCCGGTTGCAATATAAAAAGCCCGAAAATTTTACTCATTTTGGCGCAAAAAGCAATCTAAAGCGTAGATCACCGCTAATTCGTTTTGGCGCCATCACACTTTCGGGCATTTTTTTGCCGCAAGCGGCAATACGGTCAGCGCCGAGATCTCCAGGAGATCGCGACGCTTAGCGGCCCGGGAAGCCCGGCGGCATCATGCCTTTCATGTTGCGCATCATCTTCGCCATGCCGCCCTTTTTCATCTTCTTCATCATGCGCTGCATTTCGTCAAACTGCTTGAGTAGACGGTTAACGTCCTGCACCTGCATGCCGGAACCCATCGCGATGCGGCGCTTGCGCGAGCCTTTGATGATTTCCGGTTTGGCGCGCTCTTTCTGCGTCATCGAGTTGATGATCGCTTCCATACGCACCAGCACCTTGTCGTCCATCTGCGATTTGACGTTATCCGGCAGCTGGCCCGCGCCCGGCAGTTTGCTCAGCATGCTGGCCATACCACCCATATTGCGCATCTGCTTCAGCTGATCCAGGAAGTCGGTCAAATCGAAGCCGTCGCCCTTTTTCAGCTTGCTGGCCAGTTTTTCAGCCTGCTCGCGGTCAACCTTGCTCTCGATATCTTCGATCAGCGACAGCACGTCGCCCATGCCGAGAATGCGCGAGGCAACGCGATCCGGGTGGAACGGCTCCAGCGCTTCGGTTTTCTCGCCGACGCCCAGGAATTTGATCGGTTTGCCGGTGATGTGACGAATGGACAGCGCGGCACCGCCGCGTGCATCGCCGTCAACCTTGGTCAGCACCACGCCGGTCAGCGGCAGCGCTTCATTAAAGGCTTTCGCGGTATTGGCGGCGTCCTGACCGGTCATGGCGTCAACCACAAACAGCGTTTCCACCGGGTTAATCGCCGCGTGCACCTGTTTGATTTCGTCCATCATCGCTTCGTCGACGTGCAAACGGCCGGCGGTATCGACGATCAGCACGTCATAGAACTTCAGCTTCGCCTGCTGCAGCGCGCGGTTGACGATATCAATCGGCTTGTCTTTGGCGTCGGACGGGAAGAAGTCGATGCCGACGTTTTCGGCCAGGGTCTCCAGCTGTTTGATCGCCGCAGGGCGATAAACGTCGGCAGACACCACCAGTACTTTCTTCTTCTGTTTCTCTTTCAGGAATTTGCCGAGCTTACCGACGCTGGTGGTTTTACCGGCGCCCTGCAGACCCGCCATCAGCACCACCGCCGGCGGCTGTGCCGCCAGGTTCAGTTCGGTGTTCACCTCGCCCATCGCGGCGATCAGCTCGCCCTTGACGATTTTGACGAACTCCTGCCCCGGCGTCAGGCTCTTGTTGACTTCATGACCGACCGCGCTCTCTTTCACGCGATTGATAAAGTCCCGCACCACCGGCAGCGCCACGTCGGCTTCCAGCAATGCCATGCGCACTTCGCGCAGGGTTTCCTTGATATTCTCTTCTGTCAGCCGCCCGCGGCCGCTGATATTGCGCAGTGTGCGCGATAATCGATCGGTTAAATTTTCAAACATCGTCTCAGGCTCAACGTAATGACAGGCCGCCATGGCGACACAATTGCGGCGATTATAACACGAAGCGTTAACGATCTCTGCCTCAGCGTTGGAGATCGGTTGGAGTGCGGCGCGCTCAACGCTATACTGACCGTTCGATTAACCACGCCGATGCCTAAAATAACGCTATGCCAGTATTTTCCATCGTGGCTTTGATAGCCTACCTGCTCAGCCTTGGACTGATCATTCCCAGCTTGTTGCGGCAGAATAGCGCATACCGTCGGCTTGCCATCATTTCCGCCGTGGTGGCGCTGGTCAGCCATGCCATTGCGCTGCAACAGCGGGTATTCGACGTCAGCACCGGGCAAAACCTGAGCCTGCTGAATATTGGATCCATCGTCAGCCTGATCATCTGCACCGTGATGACGATTGTCGCTTCACGCAACCGTGGCTGGTTCCTGCTGCCGATCGTCTACAGCTTCGCCATGATTAATCTGGCCTTCGCCAGCCTGCTGCCCGGAGAGTTTATCACTCACCTGGAGGCCAGCCCCGAACTGATGGTGCATATCGGCCTGGCGCTGTTCGCCTACGCCACGTTGATTATCGCCGCGCTGTACGCGCTGCAGCTGGCGTGGCTCGATTATCTGCTGAAGAACAAAAAGCTCAGTTTCAGCGCAGATATGCCGCCGCTGATGAGCATTGAACGTAAAATGTTTCATATCACGCAGATCGGCGTGGTGTTGCTGACGCTGACCCTGTGCACCGGGCTGCTGTATATGGATAATCTGTTCAGCAAAGAGAACGTGCACAAGGCGGTGCTGTCGATCATGGCATGGTTTGTCTATATCGTTCTGCTGTGGGGCCATTACCATGAAGGCTGGCGCGGTCGCCGCGTGGTCTGGTTCAGTTTCGCCGGGGCGTTCTTACTCACGCTGGCCTATTTTGGCAGCCGACTCATTCAGGAAATCATGGTGCGCTGAGCACGCCATGCCTCATTCACCCATGAGGCAATCTTTCTCCATATATAAGGAATCTCGCGTTGGAGCACGTTTCGACAGCCACCCTAATCATCATTCTGGTGATCATGATTGTGGTTTCCGCTTATTTTTCAGCTTCCGAAACCGGCATGATGACGCTCAACCGCTATCGTCTTCGTCACCTTTCCAAACAGGGCAACCGATCTGCCCGCCGGGTAGAGAAGCTGCTGCAAAAGCCTGACCGCCTGATCGGACTAGTGCTGATCGGCAACAACCTGGTGAACATTCTGGCCTCGGCGTTGGCGACCATCGTCGGGATGCGTCTGTACGGCGATCTGGGCGTGGCCATTTCCACCGGCGTACTCACCTTCGCCGTCCTGCTGTTCGCCGAGGTGCTGCCGAAAACCTTTGCCGCCCTGTATCCGGAGCGCATCGCGTTCCCCAGCAGCATGCTGCTGGCGCCGCTGCAAAAAGTGATGTTCCCGCTGGTCTGGGTGCTTAACGGCATTACCAGCATGGTGCTGCGGCTGTTCGGCATCCGCATGAACCAGCAAATCAGCGACGCGGTCAGTAAAGAAGAGCTGCGTACCATTGTGAACGAATCCCACTCGCAGATTTCACGCCGCTACCAGGATATGCTGATTTCGGTGCTCGATCTGGAGAAGGTCACGGTGGAAGACATCATGGTGCCGCGCAATGAGATCATGGGCATTGACGTCAATGACGACTGGAAGTCCATCATGCGCCAGCTGACGCACTCGCCGCACGGCCGCATCGTGCTGTACCGCGATTCGCTGGACGACGCCATCGGCATGCTGCGCGTGCGTGAAGCCTACCGCCTGATGACGGAAAAGAACGAGTTTAATAAAGAAAATCTGCTGCGCGCCGCCGACGAAATCTACTACGTACCGGAAGGTACGCCGCTGAACGTACAGCTGGTCAAATTCCAGCGGAATAAAGAGAAAGTGGGCATCGTCGTTGATGAATACGGTGATATTCAGGGGCTGGTCACGGTGGAGGATATCCTGGAAGAGATCGTCGGCGACTTTACCACCTCCATGTCCCCGACGCTGGCAGAGGAAGTCACGCCGCAAAGCGACGGTTCCGTACTGATCGACGGCACCGCCAACGTGCGGGAGCTGAACAAGGCCTTCAACTGGAACCTGCCGGCCATTGAAGCGCGCACCATCAACGGACTGCTGCTTGAAGAGCTGGAAGAGATTCCGGAAAGCGGCACCCGCATCCGCATTGGCCACTATGATTTTGACATTCTGGACGTGCAGGACAACATGATTAAACAGGTGCGCGTCACGCCGATCAAGCCGCTGGAGGAGAGCGTGCAAAATAGCTAGCGCCCTCTGTCTGCCATCCATAAAAAAGACGCGATAATCGCGTCTTTTTTATTACCTGCGGCCAGCGTCCTATCAGATGTGCAGTTCCTGCAATTTATCTGCCGGCAGCGCCAGTTCGTCATTGCGGTTCACTACCACGTCGCGATCCAGAATATGCTTGGCGATATCCTGCGCTTCCTGCAGCGAGTGCATCTCGTAAGTCCCGCACTGGAATTCATTCAGCTCAGGGATTTTACGCTGGTCGGTCACCTTCAGCACGTCCGCCATCGCCGCTTTCCAGGCGTCGGCAACGCGTTGCTCGTCCGGCACGCCGATCAGGCTCATATAAAAGCCGGTGCGACAGCCCATCGGCGAGATATCAATGATCTCTACGCCCTGGCCATTCAGGTGATTACGCATAAAGCCCGCGAACAGGTGCTCCAGCGTATGGATACCGCGCTCAGGCATCACTTCTTTGTTTGGGATGCAAAAACGCAGGTCAAACACGGTGATGGTATCGCCATGAGGAGTTTTCATGGTTTTCGCAACGCGGACAGCCGGGGCTGCCATGCGAGTGTGGTCTACGGTAAAGCTATCCAGCAGTGGCATGTTGTCACCTCCTCGTAAAAGAAAAATTATTTAGGATTTTTTTTAGCGATCCAAGGAAACCTTTTCCCACCCTGCGGGTCTCAGTATATGAAAGACGCGCATTTGTTATCATCATCCCTGTCATCAGAGATGCATATTTGGCCACATTGATGTGGCCTTTTTCTTTTTCAGCCCCCGCCGTTTGCCTTCAGGAACTGTTCAAAGCTTAGCGTATCCGCCGCTTCTACGTCGCGCTGTCGCTGCCATGACTCACGTGATTCTTGTGTAAACAGCTCGTCGCTAAGAATTTCCAGCGGTTCAGACTGCAGCATCTGGCGATAATGTTCCGCCAGTTCAAGACCCACCTTACCGGTTCCGTCTTCCAGCATCGCCTTTAAAATACGGGCGGAGAACGTCTGCTCCGGATCGTCAAAAGCGGCAACCAGTTGATCGCACACCTGCTGGTACGCCCGGTCGCCGGCTTCGCTGTCCAGCACTTCCGCCACGCGCCGCAGATCGGCAAACAATGCTTTCCCCACCTGCACCAGCGGCTTACGCGTATCGTTACAACCGATGCCGATGGTTTGCCCCGGTTTACGGCCTTCCAGAATCACCCGGTTCCAGTTTTTACGCGTACACAGCAGTTCATCGCTGCTCATTTCCGGCGCATCCGCCAGGGTGCACCAGATCAGGAACAGGTCAAGGAAACGTGCCTGTACCGCATCAACGCCAATCGGCGAGAATGGGTTAATATCCAGCGAACGCACTTCAATATATTCAATACCGCCGCGCAGCAAGGCATCGGACGGCGTTTCGCCGCTGCGGGTCACGCGCTTGGGACGAATCGGCGCATACAGCTCATTTTCAATCTGCAGCACATTGGTGTTCAGCTGCAGATAATGGTCGCCTTGTTTCACGCCTAACTGAGCAAACTCTTCCGACGGCGTCGCAATCGCCTTTTTCAACCCCTGGACATAGCTGTGCAGGTCATTGAAGGTAATACCCAGATTGCTTTGCGACTTGTTGGTATAACCCAGGTCGCTCAGACGCAGCGAGGTTGCATACGGCAGATACAGCATGCCGCGTCCGTTGCTTTCAAACGGCAGCGAGGTTTCCCGCCCTTTCAGGAACGAGGAGCAAATAGCCGGCGATGCACCAAACAGATAAGGGATCACCCAGCCGAACCGGTAATAGTTGCGGATCAGACGGAAATAACCGGCGGAGATTTGCTCTTTGCCACTTTCCGCATCCTCAACCCCCGCCCAGGCCTGCCAGAACTCCATCGGCAGCGAGAAGTTATAGTGAACGCCGGAGATGGTCTGCATCAAGGCGCCATAGCGATTCTTCAGCCCTTCGCGGTACAGCGTTTTCATCCGGCCGATATTTGATGAACCGAACTGCGCCAGTTCAATATCCTGCTCAGCGCCGATAAAACACGGCATACTCAGCGGCCACATACGCTCTTCGCCAATATTGCGCGCCACATAGCGGTGGATGTCGCGTAAAAACGTCAGCAGGTGATCGATATTGTCATCAACCGGCGTAATAAACTCTAACAGCGCTTCGGCAAAGTCCGTGGTAATCCAATGGTGCGTTAATGCCGCCCCCAGATGTTCCGGATGTCCGGTTGTCGCCAGCTTGCCATCCGCCGTCACGCGTAGCGTTTCACGCTCAATACCGCGGCGGATGCCTTTTAATGCCTGAGGGTGGGCTTCCAACCAAGAAAGCGCCTGTGATACGTCCGGGATCAAATTGACCTCCCGCTCCAAAAAACGATTACTCGTAAGCATACTAAAACCACGCCCGAAGAATATTGTATTCATTCCCGCTAATTTCAGTTGCGGCAACGCATGCGCAGTCCGCCATCAATCTGAAACCTTCCGGGGTTATGTTTAACTTCGTTAGTGCCACCAGGAAATCCCCTGTAGCGTTATCATAGTCAAAATGACGTAACGCAGCGCCTTTCCGATCGCCAGAAACAGCACAACAGATCCCCATGGCATGCGCAGCCAGCCTGCCAACACGCACAACAAATCACCCACTACCGGCAACCAACTGAGCAACAGCGCAGCCGGGCCAAAGCGTTGTAACCAGCGCAGTGCCATTTCCAGCCCGCGTTGCGGCTTCAACGCCGGTAACAGGCGCCCGATAATCACATTCGTCAGTCCGCCAAGCGTATTGCCCAAAGCAGCCGCCAGCACCAGCCATTCCGGTGCAACACGGCTTTTAGTCAGCAAGGCGACCAAAAGAATTTCTGAATTTCCCGGCAGCAGCGTCGCACTGAGAAAACTGCTGCCGAATAATGAAAATAGCGTTAGCGTACTACTCACAACGTACGGACGTCTACCACCGCCATATTGGCGCTGCGTGCCGCCTGAATGCCGAAGTCGGCGTCTTCAAACACTACGCACTGTTCCGGCGCTACGCCGATCAACTCCGCACAGCGCAGGAAGGTGTCCGGCTCCGGCTTGTGACGCTGGACGTCATCGGCACCGACAATCGCGTCAAAGCACTGATACAGCCCCAGATGACGCAGCAGTCTCTCCGCCATACGGTGTTCACTGCCGGTGCCCACCGCCATTGGGCGGCGCCCGTGATAAGACTTCACCACCTCAACCAACGGCAACGGACGCACGCTATCGAGCAACATCGCTTCTACCGCACGAGTTTTCTCCGCGGCAAGCTGATGAGGATCGAGATCGGCCTGCTGAGCGGCAAGAATCGCCTCGGCGATGCGCCAGGACGGCGAACCGTTCAGCGCCACCACGGCAGACTCGTCAAATGTCATGCCATAGCGCCCCAGCACGTCACGCCACGCTTGCCGGTGTGTGGGTTCGGTATCCAGAATCGTGCCGTCCATGTCAAAGATCAGACCTTGGTAGCGATCGTACATCGTTACTCCATGATCATTGAGGAAAGAAAACTACTTTATCGCAAAGCAGAGAAATTGTCGCCGATCGCGTGATGTCGGAAAATGCCGCGTTGTGGGTAAGGGTTTCAGAACGGGAGCGGTTTGCAGAAAGCGAAAAACCCGCCGAAGCGGGTTTCTCTTAGATGGTGCATCCGGGAGGATTCGAACCTCCGACCGCTCGGTTCGTAGCCGAGTACTCTATCCAGCTGAGCTACGGATGCATTGTCTATTTTTGCTTGCCTGACAAGACAATCAGGAAAGACTTGAAGAATGGTGCATCCGGGAGGATTCGAACCTCCGACCGCTCGGTTCGTAGCCGAGTACTCTATCCAGCTGAGCTACGGATGCACAGTAATTCTTTTTGATACCGTATGGTATTTTGTTACTCACCCTACCATACTGCTCTATGGCGTGACACAGGTCTGAATTACGACGTTCAAACACATGTCTAAATATGGTGCATCCGGGAGGATTCGAACCTCCGACCGCTCGGTTCGTAGCCGAGTACTCTATCCAGCTGAGCTACGGATGCAAATGGCGGTGAGGCGGGGATTCGAACCCCGGATGCAGCTTTTGACCGCATACTCCCTTAGCAGGGGAGCGCCTTCAGCCTCTCGGCCACCTCACCAACACGCTTCTTTCGAATTGTGCCTAACTCGCTTTAGAGAAGCTCATCAGCACTGCGTGGCGCACATATTACTTTCCCCGACTTATAAGTCAAACAATTTTTCCCAACTTATTTTTGTTTGCACACTTCGCAGGCAATATGGGCAATTACACGGCAAAAAGGGTGTTTTATCAACAGACAAACGGCGATATCCGTGCAACAACCTGAATAGCGCTCAGAGAAAAAATTATCAGCGAGGGGAAGAAAAACGGCGTCGGAAAGGAGAAAAAAGGCAGAAGCGTCCCGTTAGGCAACGAGACGCTACGATTGAAATCAGTAAGTCGTCTGCTGAGACTTCTCTGCCTGGATACGTTGATAGATTTCTTCCCGGTGTACGGACACTTCTTTCGGAGCATTCACACCAATACGAACCTGGTTGCCTTTTACCCCTAGCACTGTGACCGTAACCTCATCGCCAATCATGAGGGTTTCACCAACTCGACGAGTCAGAATTAACATTCTTTGCTCCTTGAAAGATTAAAAGAGTCGGGTCTCTCAGTTTCCCCGCCATTATCCATCATATGTGGTGAAAAAGTAAGCCATAAAACCCACAGTAAATGTAAGTAGACTTGGTATCACCCCAGTTAATGATAAGTTTAGCCGACCTGAAAAACTTTGTTCCCGTTATTATAACCACATTGTTTTAGCACGCTGAAAAAACGCCATAATCAACAATGAGTTATGGCGTTCAGCGAGGCTATTTATTTATATTCACAGTTTCGAAGCCACCCAGGCTTCTACGCTGCCTAATGCCGCAGGCAAGGCGTTGACGTCGCTTCCCCCCGCTTGCGCCATATCCGGACGACCACCGCCCTTGCCACCTACCTGCTGGGCGACGCTGCCAATCAGCTCGCCGGCTTTTACCCGGTCGGTCAGATCTTTGGTCACGCCAGCAATCAGGCTGACTTTACCGTCAGCAACCGTAGCCAGAACGATGATTGCAGAACCCAGTTGATTTTTCAGATCGTCAACCATGGTTCGCAGCATTTTCGGTTCGACGTTATCCAACTGGCTAACCAGCAGTTTCACACCGTTGACCAATTGCGCTTTGCTGGACAGTGAAGCGCTTTCCGACGCCGCCTGCTGGTCTTTAAGCTGTTGCAGCTCTTTTTCCAGCACGCGAGAGCGATCGAGCACCGCACGCACTTTGTCCGTCAGGTTGTTGCTATCACCTTTCACCAGGTGGGCAACCTCCTGCAGTAAATCACTCTGCTGATGCAGTGAAGCAATTGCACCTTCGCCGGTTACCGCTTCAATACGACGAATCCCCGCAGCCGTACCAGACTCGCTCTGAATACGGAACAGGCCGATATCGCCGGTGCGGGCCGCATGCGTACCGCCGCAAAGCTCGGTAGAGAAGTCGCCCATGGTCAGTACGCGCACATGGTCGTCGTACTTCTCACCAAACAGCGCCATGGCGCCCTTCTCTTTTGCATCATCCAGCGCCATCACCTCGGTCTGCACCGGCAGATTACGACGAATCTGCTGGTTGACCAAATCTTCCACCGCACGCAGCTGTTCAGGTTTTATCGCTTCAAAATGAGAGAAGTCGAAACGCAGATACTTATCGTTAACCAGTGAGCCTTTCTGCGCTACGTGTTCGCCCAGCACCTGGCGTAACGCCGCGTGCAGCAGGTGAGTGGCAGAGTGGTTCAGGCGAATGCGGTTACGACGCGCCTGGTCAATCTCGGCGGCAACGCTGTCGCCGACCTTCAGCGAACCTTGTACCAATTTGCCCTGATGGCCGAGCGCCTGACCATATTTTTGCGTATCGCCGACGACAAATTCCGCCGCCGAAGCTTTCAACACGCCTTTATCGCCAACCTGGCCGCCAGACTCACCATAAAACGGCGTACTGTCCAGCACCACCACGGCTTCTTCACCGGCAGCGATAGCATCAACGGGCTGGCCATCACGGAACAGCGCGGTAACCTTGGCCTGCTGCTTATCATGGTCATAGCCGCAGAACTCGCTGGCACCATCAACGCGAATCATGCTGTTGTAATCCGCACCAAAACCGCTGGATTCACGAGCACGGCGGCGCTGCGCTTCCATCGCCTCGTCAAAACCGGCCTCATCAACTTTCAGACCGCGCTCGCGGCAAACGTCAGCGGTCAGGTCAACCGGGAAGCCGTAGGTGTCATACAGACGGAAAGCCGTTTCGCCATCCAACGTATCGCCCTGCAACTTGGACAGCTCATCGTCCAGCAGCGCCAGACCACGCTCCAGCGTACGGGCAAACTGCTCTTCTTCTGTTTTCAGCACCTGCTCGACCATCGCCTGCTGGCTCTTCAGCTCTTCGGCTGCCGGCCCCATCACCTCGATTAACGGTGCAACCAGTTTATAGAAGAAGGTCTCTTTCGCCCCCAGCATATTGCCGTGACGTACCGCGCGACGAATAATGCGGCGCAGTACATAGCCACGGTTTTCGTTAGACGGGATAACGCCATCGGAAACCAGGAAAGCGCAAGAACGAATATGGTCGGCGATAACGCGCAGAGATTTGTTATCCAGATCGGTCGCGCCGGTCACTTTGGCGACCGCAGCGATCAAGGTGCGGAACAGGTCGATTTCGTAGTTGGAATTAACGTGTTGCAGTACCGCGGTAATGCGCTCCAGCCCCATGCCGGTATCCACCGACGGTTTAGGCAACGGCAACATTGTGCCGTCAACCTGCCGGTTGAACTGCATGAAGACGATATTCCAGATCTCGATATAACGGTCACCATCCTCTTCCGGACTCCCCGGAGGGCCACCCCAGATATGATCGCCGTGATCGTAGAAAATTTCGGTGCACGGACCGCACGGGCCGGTGTCGCCCATCTGCCAGAAGTTATCGGAAGCAAATGGCGCCCCCTTGTTGTCGCCGATGCGAATGATGCGTTCGGCAGGAATACCGATTTCGTTCTGCCAGATATCAAACGCTTCATCATCGGTTTCGTAGACGGTCACCCACAGCTTTTCTTTCGGCAGGTTAAACCAGTTTTCACCGGTCAGCAGCTCCCAGGCATAGGCGATAGCATCACGTTTGAAGTAATCACCGAAGCTGAAATTGCCCAGCATTTCGAAGAAGGTGTGGTGACGAGCGGTGTAACCGACGTTTTCCAGGTCATTATGCTTACCACCCGCGCGAACGCAGCGCTGAGAGGTGGTCGCGCGGGTATAGGCGCGTTTGTCCAGCCCCAGGAAAACATCTTTGAATTGGTTCATACCGGCGTTGGTAAACAGCAACGTCGGATCATTGTTAGGCACCAGGGAGCTGCTTGCTACGACCTGATGACCTTTACTATGAAAGAAATCGAGAAACGCTTGACGGATCTCAGCGGTGCTCTTGCTCATATTTTTCCCGGAAAGACTAGAATAACGATACGTGAACAGGGCGCGCGTCATCCTTACGATGGCAGCCTGCTCACGAACAAAGTGGGGATAAGATAAATTTTCTTCAGAGGGAAGTAAAACCCCGTGTGCGATGATTACGCAAAATCACGGTAAATCGACTGAATTTCTTCCTGAAAAAAGCCGCGATAAAGCAGATAACGCTGCACTTTGGCTTTGTCTTTCCACTCTTTCGGCAACGGGTCGCCAAACTTACGCTGCGCAACCTCTTTGGCCTGTTCACACCAGTCGATGTCACATTCGGCCAACGCCGTCTGCACCACCTCTTTATCTACACCCTTTTGCATCAGCTCGGAACGAATACGCTGGGCACCGTAGCCTTTACGGCTGCGGCTGCCGATATAACGCGTCGCAAAACGCCGATCGTCCAACCAATTATGCTGATAGCAATAATCAATGACTTGTTCGACAACGGCTGGGTCAATGGGTTCATCGCAAGATGGGGAAGAGGCTTTGTCGGAGAATTTAGCACGGGAGAAAAACGGCTGCGCCGTCAGCTTGCGGCGCAGTTCATCTTCACTATGATCGCGTTGTGACAGTATGCGCATCGCGCGGCTTAGCAGGTCATTCTGCGTGTTTCCAGGCTTTTGGGAAACCCGTTCGTTCATAGGATTACAACCTTGGCGTGCGGCGATACGTCAGAATCAGAACGTATCGCCTCTGTCGCGATTAAAACTCTTCGCTGGTTTCGGCTTCGCCATCAAAGCCTTCATCAGCTTCAACGGTGCTGCTGTGTAGCAGCAGATCGCGCAATTTCTTGTCCAACTCGGCAGCGATCGCCGGGTTTTCCTTCAGGAAGTTACAGGCATTCGCCTTACCCTGGCCGATTTTATCACCGTTGTAGCTGTACCAGGCGCCAGCTTTTTCAATCATCTTGTGCTTCACGCCCAGGTCAATCAATTCACCACGGCTGTTGATGCCTTCGCCGTACATGATCTGGAACTCGGCCTGTTTGAACGGCGCGGCAACCTTGTTCTTCACCACTTTGACGCGGGTTTCGCTGCCAACCACTTCATCGCCCTCTTTAATCGCGCCGATACGGCGGATATCCAGACGAACAGAGGCATAGAACTTCAGCGCGTTACCGCCAGTGGTGGTTTCCGGGTTGCCGAACATCACACCAATTTTCATACGGATCTGGTTGATGAAGATCAGCAGCGTGTTGGCGTTTTTCAGGTTACCGGCCAGCTTACGCATCGCCTGGCTCATCATACGCGCCGCCAGGCCCATGTGCGAATCACCGATTTCACCTTCGATTTCCGCTTTTGGCGTCAGCGCCGCAACGGAGTCGACGATGATCACGTCAACCGCGCCGGAGCGGGTCAGCGCGTCACAGATTTCCAGCGCCTGCTCGCCGGTGTCTGGCTGAGAACACAGCAGATTATCAATATCTACGCCCAGCTTTTTCGCATACACCGGATCCAGCGCGTGTTCGGCATCGATAAAGGCGCAGGTTTTGCCTTCACGTTGCGCGGCGGCGATAACCTGCAGCGTCAGGGTGGTTTTACCAGAAGATTCCGGCCCGTAGATTTCTACGATACGGCCCATCGGCAGGCCGCCAGCGCCCAGTGCGATATCAAGTGACAGTGAGCCGGTAGAGATCGTTTCCACGTCCATGGAACGGTCTTCACCCAGACGCATGATGGAGCCTTTGCCGAATTGTTTTTCAATCTGGCCCAGTGCCGCAGCTAACGCCTTTTGCTTGTTCTCATCAATAGCCATTTTTGCTCCTTCGTTACGCAATGTCGGTTTTACCCCACACTGCCACTGAATGTATGTTGTGCAGGAAATGTCACTAATTATACTGTACAGTCATACAGTATCAAGCCTAATTTTACAAAAATTCATCGAGCACGGTTTGCAGCGCGAAAACCGTCGCCTGCAGCCGGACGGCGTCACGATCGCCGCTGAAATGCCTTTCGCACGCCAACACCCGCCCCGAACGCTCGGCAAAGCCAAACCATACGGTGCCGACCGGTTTCGCCGCGCTGCCGCCATCCGGCCCGGCGATGCCGCTGACCGACAGCGCGATATCGGCGTCCGCCGCATGCAGCGCGCCCTGCGCCATCTCACGCACTACCGCTTCGCTGACCGCGCCATGCACCTGCAGCGTCCCCTCGGATACGCCCAGCAGTTGGTGCTTCGCCCGGTTGCTGTAGGTCACGAAACCGCGGTCGAAATAGGCGGAGCTGCCGGCGATATCGGTAATCGCCTTGGCAATGCCGCCGCCGGTGCAGGACTCCGCCGCCGTGATCCAGCGTCCGCCTGCCTTTAATTTTTCGCCGACGGCCACGCTAAGTTTATGCAGGCTCTCTTCGCTCATAACGCCTCCTCAATGAATCATCGCTATATGCGTCCGATAGTAGCATTTATCAAGCGCCGGCGAGGGCGGGCTCAATGAATTGCGCAGCGACGCGCAAAACCGGCAAGGTTTGAAGCCGCAGAGCAAACTGCTAGTATCAGAGAATGCGCCCAGGTAACGGGCGGAACGCAATAGCGCACACAACAAGGATGCTGGTGGCCGGGCAATAATCAGCGCCGATGACGATAGGATGAGCGAGTGAAAAAAACGTTTGGCGTATTCTTTCCGTTATATACCACAACGCTGCTGATGCTGCTTGGCTCCGGGCTGCTGACCACTTATATCTCTTTGCGCCTGACCTCGATTCACGTCACCGGCGGCCTGATCGGTGCCATCACCGCCGCCAACTATATCGGGCTGGTGATCGGCGGCAAGGTCGGTCATTTTTTGATTGCGCGCGTCGGGCATATCCGCGCCTACGTCTCCTGTGCGGGCATTATTACCGCCGCGGTGCTGGGGCACGGTTTGACCGAATTCATCCCGATTTGGGTGGTGCTGCGGATGATTATCGGCCTGTGCATGATGTGCCAGTTTATGGTGCTGGAAAGCTGGCTTAACGATCAGGCCGAATCCAATCAGCGCGGCGTGGTTTTCGGCTTCTATATGGCCGCCACCTATCTGGGCCTGTCTCTGGGCCAGGTGGTGCTGATGCTGCAAACCGATCTGGGCATCACCACCCTGCTGATTATCGCCCTGTGCTTCGCGCTCTGCCTGGTGCCCATCGCCCTTACCACCCGCACCAATGTCCGCCATATGTCGCCGGCGCCGCTGGAGCTGCTCTACTTTATTCGCAACATCCCCAGCGTGCTGACCAATACGTTGGTTATCGGCATGGTGGTAGGCTCGTTCTACGGCCTGGCACCGGTGTATACCAGCCAGCAGAATTTAAGTACCCAACATACCGGCCTGTTTATGGCGCTGGCGATTTTCGCCGGCCTGGTGGCGCAGTTCCCCTTGAGCTGGCTGTCCGATCGTTACAACCGTACGCTGCTGATGCGCCTTAACGCTATTCTGCTGGTGTTAGCGGCGCTGCCGCTGGCGATTTTGCCGCACATCACTTTCCCGCTGCTGCTGGCTATCGGTTTTGTCGTCAGCATGCTGCAGTTTACGCTGTATCCGCTGGCGGTGGCGCTGGCCAACGACCTGGTCGAGCCGGAGCGCCGTGTGTCACTGGCGGCCTGTCTGCTGATGGCCTTCGGCGTGGGCGCCAGCATCGGGCCGCTGACGGTCGGCATGCTGATCCAGCCGCTGGGCGGCAATATTCTGTATGTATTTTTCGCCCTGTGCGGCGTGCTGATTGTCGGCTTTAGCCGCACGGTGAAAGAGGATGAATCGCAGTTTGTCGACGATGCGCCGCTGCCGCACATTCCGATGCCGGACAGCCTGGTCAGTTCGCCGCTGTCGCCGGCGTTGAACCCGACCTTCGATGAACAAACGATTCATGACACCATGCCGCCGCCGGAAGCCGCACCGGATCCGGTCGAACCGGAACCCGCCGCAGAGAATACGGAAGCGACGGATGAGGAAACGGCAGAAACGCCCGCCCAAGGAGCGGACCCAGATGAGGACACCGGGCTGAAAAAAGCCTACACCATGCTGTAGAACAAAGAAAAAGGGCCGTCACCGGCCCTTTTTGCTGTTCAGAATACGCTGCCGCCGTGCCGCTCGCGCCCGACCGCCTCACCCAACTGCCATACCGCCATCGCATAGTGCGTGCTGTGGTTATAGCGGGTGATGGTGTAAAAGTTAGGCAAACCGAACCAATACTGATAGTCGCTGCCCATATCCAGACGCAGCAGACTCACCTCCTGGTCATGGCCCAGCCCGCCCTGCGGCGTCAGCCCCGCGGCCTGCAGGGCGCCGACCGTATAGCGGGTCTTGAAGCCGTGCTCCATATATGGGGCCTGGCCGCTGGCCGGCACCGCTACCGGCGCATCGCGCTGCCAGCCGTGCGCGCGGAAATAGTTCGCCACGCTGCCGATCGCGTCCTCAGGGTCCCACAGGTTAATGTGTCCGTCGCCGTTAAAGTCGACCGCATAATCCTTAAAGGAGGACGGCATAAACTGGCCGTATCCCATTGCGCCGGCATAAGAACCGCGCAGCTCCAGCGGGTCGCGCTGCTCTTTACGCGCCATCAGCAGGAAAGTTTCCAGCTCGCCGGTAAAATACGTCGCACGGCGGGGATAATCAAAGGACAGCGTCGCCAGCGCATCGATAATGCGCGTTTTCCCCATCACCCGCCCCCAACGTGTTTCCACCCCGATGATGCCGACGATGATTTCCGGCGGTACGCCATATACCCGGTGAGCGCGCTCCAGCGCGTCGGCATACTGATTCCAGAAGGCCACGCCGTTGGGAATATTGTCCGACGTAATAAACTTATTACGATACCGCAGCCAGGCCCCATTCGGCCCGGAAGGCGGCTGGCCGGTCGGCCTTGGCGCCTGACGGTCCATCAGACGAATTACCCAGTCCAGGCGTTTGGTCTGCGCGAAAACATCGTGCAGCTGTTGGCGATCAAAGCCGTGCTCGCGCACCATTTTGTCGATAAAGCGCTGGGCCGCCGCGTTATAGGCATAATCGCCGGACAGCATCGGATTAACGTGATCGGCCTCCAGCAGGAAACCGCCTTGCACCGTGCGGCTCTGCGGCGGCTGGGTGGTATTTTCCGGCTTGCTGCTGCAGGCGGAAAGCAAAACAACCAGAGGAATGAGAGGGGCAAATTGACGCATCAGGTATCCATACAGCCAGGCTAAAAAAATTTTGGTTATGGTAAATCATAGACGGTGATGCACAAACAGGAATATCCGCGTTAAATAATCAGTGAAATACCGCCGTCTTTTCGCTACCGCCAACCAGTAATGCGAACAATTTAGCAGAAGTTAAGGAAAAAAACGCCGGCGCTTGCAGATGCGTTTGAAACTGAGGTATCACCTGTTAACATCTTCACTCTAACAGAGCAGCCGGCATTTGGCCTTTTTGCAGGACGCATCAACGTGGCTACGGTAAGCATCATGCTCATGACGCATAATCAGAACATAACGCAGTGAAAATTATGGAAAAAAAAGAATACGTCGAACACACGCCGATGATGCAGCAGTATCTGCGCTTAAAGGCGCAGCATCCTGAAATTCTGCTGTTTTATCGGATGGGTGACTTCTACGAGCTGTTTTATGACGATGCCAAGCGCGCCTCGCAGCTGCTGGATATCTCCCTGACCAAACGCGGCGCCTCGGCGGGCGAACCGATCCCGATGGCCGGCGTGCCGCACCATGCGGTAGAAAACTATTTAGCCAAGCTGGTGCAGTTGGGCGAATCCGTCGCCATCTGTGAGCAGGTTGGCGATCCCGCCGCCAGCAAAGGCCCGGTGGAACGTAAAGTAGTGCGCATCGTCACGCCCGGCACCGTCAGCGACGAAGCGCTGCTACAGGAGCGGCAGGACAACCTGCTGGCCGCCATCTGGCAGGACGCGCGCGGCTTCGGCTACGCAACGCTGGACATCAGCTCCGGCCGTTTCCGCGTCGCCGAGCCGGAAGATGTGGAAACCATGGCGGCCGAACTGCAGCGCACCAACCCGGCCGAGCTGCTGTACCCGGAAAGCTTCGAGCAAATGGCGCTGATCGAACAGCGCCATGGCCTGCGCCGTCGCCCGCTGTGGGAGTTTGAGCTGGACACCGCGCGTCAGCAGTTGAACCTGCAGTTCGGCACCCGCGATCTGACCGGCTTCGGCGTAGAACAGTCGCAGCAGGCGCTGCGCGCCGCCGGCTGTCTGCTGCAGTACGTCAAAGACACCCAGCGTACCGCGCTGCCGCACATCCGCGGCATCACCATGGAGCGCCAGCAGGACGGCATCATTATGGATGCCGCCACCCGGCGTAATCTGGAGATCACCCAAAGCCTGTCCGGCGGCAGCGAAAATACGCTGGCGGCGATCCTCGATCGCACCGTCACGCCGATGGGCAGCCGGATGCTGAAGCGCTGGCTGCATATGCCGACCCGCGACGTCAAAGTGCTGAACAACCGTCAACAGGCAATTGGCGCATTACAGGATCTGACTGCCGATCTGCAGCCTCCGCTGCGTCAGGTGGGCGATTTGGAGCGTATTCTGGCGCGTCTGGCGCTGCGGACCGCGCGCCCGCGCGATCTGGCGCGCATGCGCCACGCCTTCCAGCAACTGCCGGAGATTCGCGCGCTGCTGCAGGACGTTGAGGCGTCGCACGTGCAGCAACTGCTGGCACAGGTCGGCCAGTTCGATGAGCTGCAGGACCTGCTGGAGCGCGCCGTGGTTGAAGCGCCGCCGGTGCTGGTGCGCGACGGCGGCGTCATCGCCACCGGCTATAATGACGAGCTGGACGAGTGGCGCGCGCTGGCAGACGGCGCCAGCGACTACCTCGATCGTCTGGAAGTCCGCGAGCGTGAAAAGCTGGGCCTGGATACGCTGAAGGTCGGCTTCAACGGCGTACATGGCTACTATATTCAGGTCAGCCGCGCCCAAAGCCATCTGGTGCCGATTCATTACGTGCGCCGCCAAACGCTGAAAAACGCCGAACGTTATATCATTCCCGAACTGAAGGAGTATGAGGACAAGGTTCTCACCTCCAAAGGCAAGGCGCTGGCCATTGAAAAGGCGCTGTATGACGAACTGTTCGACCTGCTGCTGCCGCATCTGGGCGAACTGCAGCAAAGCGCCAGCGCGCTGGCTGAGCTCGACGTGCTCGGCAACCTCGCGGAGCGGGCGGAAACGCTCAACTATGCCTGCCCGACCATGAGCGATCAGCCAGGCATTCGCATTACCGAAGGCCGCCACCCGGTAGTGGAACAGGTGTTGAGCGAGCCGTTTATTGCCAACCCGGTTGCGCTGTCGCCGCAACGTCGCATGTTGATCATTACCGGCCCTAACATGGGCGGTAAAAGTACCTATATGCGGCAAACGGCGCTGATCGTGCTGATGGCGCATATCGGCAGCTACGTGCCGGCCGCCAAAGCCAGCATCGGCCCGGTCGACCGTATCTTTACCCGCGTCGGCGCGGCGGACGATCTGGCCTCCGGCCGCTCCACCTTTATGGTGGAGATGACCGAAACCGCCAATATTCTGCACAATGCCACCGAGCACAGCTTGGTGTTGATGGATGAAATCGGCCGCGGCACCTCAACCTACGACGGCCTGTCGCTGGCCTGGGCCTGTGCCGAAAACCTGGCTAACCGCATCAAGGCGATGACGCTGTTCGCCACCCACTACTTCGAGCTGACTACCCTGCCGGAGAAAATGGAAGGCGTCGTCAACGTGCACCTGGATGCGCTGGAGCACGGTGACACCATCGCCTTTATGCACAGCGTACAGGACGGTGCCGCCAGCAAGAGTTACGGGCTGGCGGTAGCCGCGCTGGCCGGCGTGCCGCGCGACGTTATCAAACGCGCACGGCAGAAATTGCGCGAGCTGGAAACACTCTCCAACCACACCGCCGTCGGTACGGTAGACGCCACCCAGATGACGCTGCTGACTGAAGAAACTTCGCCGGCGGTTGAAGCGCTGGAAACGCTGGATCCGGATTCGCTGAGCCCGCGTCAGGCGCTGGAATGGATTTATCGCCTGAAAAGCCTGGTCTAATCCGCTTTTGTAGCCATAAAAAAACGGTGAGCGCAGGCTCACCGTTTTTATTTCATTCATCAGGCAACCGACGCTACTCGCGGAACAGCGCCTCAATGCTCAGTCCCTGCGTCTGCAGGATTTCACGCAGGCGACGCAACCCTTCCACCTGAATCTGACGAACGCGCTCACGCGTCAGGCCAATCTCACGGCCAACGTCTTCCAACGTCGCCGCTTCATAGCCCAACAGGCCGAAACGCCGTGCCAACACTTCACGCTGTTTGGCGTTCAGTTCGAACAGCCATTTGACGATACTCTGCTTCATATCATCGTCTTGCGTGGTGTCTTCCGGTCCGTTGTCCTTTTCATCAGCCAGAATATCCAGCAGCGCCTTCTCCGAGTCCCCACCCAGCGGTGTATCAACCGAAGTAATGCGCTCGTTCAGACGCAGCATGCGGCTCACATCATCCACAGGTCTGTCGAGCTGCTCGGCAATCTCTTCAGCACTCGGCTCATGATCCAGTTTATGTGAAAGCTCGCGCGCGGTGCGCAGGTAGACGTTAAGTTCTTTAACGATATGGATGGGCAAGCGAATGGTACGGGTTTGGTTCATGATCGCCCGCTCAATGGTCTGCCGGATCCACCAGGTGGCATAGGTGGAGAAGCGGAAACCGCGTTCCGGGTCGAACTTTTCAACCGCGCGGATCAGACCCAAGTTACCTTCTTCAATCAGATCCAGCAGCGCCAGGCCGCGGTTGCTGTAGCGACGGGCGATTTTCACCACCAGACGCAGGTTACTTTCGATCATACGACGGCGGGACGGCACGTCACCACGTAGCGCCCGCCGCGCAAAATAAACTTCCTCCTCTGCGGTCAGCAGAGGCGAATAGCCAATTTCTCCGAGATAGAGCTGCGTTGCGTCTAACACACGCTGGGTTACCCCTTGGGACAGCAGCTCTTCTTCAGCTAAATCATTCTCGCTGGCCTCGGTTTCTGCCAGCGCTTTTTCATCAAATGATTCCGCCTCAACTCCATTCTCGTCGAAATCTGCATCAGTCTGTAACTCGTTAACTTTCAGCGTATTGTGGCTCATAAGCTGCTCCTACCCGTGATACCGCGAGCAGAATATCAGCATATTCTGCCCAATCTATCGCTGCGGAAGATAACGCAGCGGGTTTACGGATTTCCCCTTGTAACGAATTTCAAAATGCAAACGTACTGAACTGGTTCCGGTGCTACCCATGGTGGCTATTTTTTGACCCGCCTTCACTTCTTGTTGTTCCCGGACCAGCATTGTGTCGTTATGAGCGTAGGCGCTCAGGTAATCATCATTATGTTTGATGATGATTAGATTACCGTAACCTCGTAAAGCATTGCCGGCGTACACAACGCGACCATCAGCGGTCGCAAAAATGGCTTGCCCACGAGTGCCAGCGATATCGACCCCTTTATTCCCACCGTCTGATGAGGAAAAGTTATCAATAACCTTACCGTCAGTCGGCCAACGCCAGGTACTGACCGGCGAATTATTACTGGCGGCGCTGCTCGCCGGAGGCGTAGCAACTGGCGCGGTAACAGGAGCAGTGGCGCTTCCCGCCGCGGCGGCTCCTGCTGCAGGTAACATCTTACCTACATTCTGTTTACCCGAATTGTCAGAATACGCGTTAGTTGGTTGAGAATCAACCGTTGCCGTTTGGATCTGACTGCTGGATGGTGGTTTAGGAATACCGCCACCGGTAGCGTCCGTGGCCGCTACTACGCCGCCGCCGGCATTGGCAGAACCATTACCAAGTTGAATGGTTTGGCCAACATTCAGGCTATAGGGTTCAGGGATATTGTTGCGCTGCGCCAGATCACGGAAATCATTGCCGGTGATCCAGGCGATATAGAACAGCGTGTCGCCGCGCTTTACCGTATAGGTGCTGCCGTTGTAGCTGCCCTTTTGAATTGAGTCATAACTGCGATTATAAACGATACGCTCTTGCGGCGTGGCCTGCGCAGACGGAGCTGCAACGCTGCCAGCCGTCATCGGGCTACCGCCACCGCCGTTGACGCTGCTGATAGGAGCAGAAGACGAACCGCTGTTCGTACAACCCGCCAACCACACACCGATCATCGTACACACCGCAACCCGGCGAAAAGTAATCATTGGGCTTCCCGTGCTCATGCTTCCCCCATTACAGCATCTATAGCCAAAAAATATCCTATACAGCGTAGCTGAGCTTTAAGTCTTTTCTCAGTTTCTACCTGAAGAGGTTCCCCTGACCGATGCCTGAATACCAGGCCATCTCCCGTCAGAGAGCCAAAAATTCGTTGTCAATGTAGCGGCCTCAACGCGTCCGCGCTATCAGATAACGCCGCAGAAAGGCAATTGTATTGGAAATTAGTCTTATTGGAACGTTAAAAACCGCTCCTGACGTATGAAAGTGCAACAGATTTTGCGTTTAGCCGATAAAACAGACAGCCGGTTAGGCCAGCTCGCCTTTTACCAACGGGACAAAACGCACCGCCTCCACCGCATCAATAACAAATTCGCCACCGCGACGTTGAATACGCTTGAGTATTTGTGACTGTTCTCCCACCGGCAGCACCATAATGCCGCCCTCGTCCAGCTGTGCCATCAGCTCCTGCGGGATTTCCGGCGGCGCAGCCGTGACGATAATGGCGTCAAACGGCCCGCGCGAGGCCCAGCCTTGCCAGCCGTCGCCGTGGCGGGTGGAAACATTATGCAGATCGAGCTGCTTCAGGCGGCGCTTGGCCTGCCACTGCAACCCTTTGATGCGCTCAACGGAGCACACATGCTGGACCAGATGCGCCAGGATAGCCGTCTGGTAACCGGAACCGGTGCCGATTTCCAGCACGCGCGACGTCGGCGTCAGGTTCAGCAGTTCGGTCATACGCGCCACCGTATACGGCTGGGAGATAGTCTGCCCCGACCCTATCGGCAACGCGGTATTTTCATAGGCTTTATGCTGGAGCGCTTCATCGACAAAGCGCTCACGCGGCACGGCCGCCATGGCCTGCAACAGTCGTTCGTCCTGGATCCCCTGCTGACGCAGCTGAGCCAGCAATGTTTGCATTGACTTACTCACCATTCCCCGCTGACCTCGGCTTTGGTTAACCATGTTTTTACCACATCCTGGGCGGCATACGCGGTTAAATCCACCTGTAACGGCGTTACCGCAACATAGCCCTGCTCAACGGCAGCAAAATCCGTATCCGGCCCGGCATCAAATTTATCGCCCGGCGGCCCAATCCAGTAGAGATCCCGACCGCGCGGATCCTGCTGACAAAACACCTGCTCCGCCGGATGGCGGCTGCCGCAGCGGGTCACGCGAACCCCTTTGATTTCTGCCAGCGGCACGTCCGGCACGTTGACGTTGAGAATCTTTCCGGTGCGCAGCGGTTCACGCAGCAACGCACGCAACAGACGGCAGGTTACGGCTGCTGCGGTGTCATAATGCCGGTGGCCATTCAGCGACACCGCCAACGCCGGCAGGCCTAAATGCCGCCCTTCCATTGCTGCCGCCACGGTGCCGGAATAGATCACATCGTCGCCCAGGTTAGGGCCGGCGTTAATGCCGGAAACCACAATATCCGGCGCCGGACGCATCAGGGCGTTCACGCCCAGATACACGCAGTCAGTCGGAGTGCCCTGCAATACGGCGATATCGCCGTTGGGCAACGTTTGGGTACGCAGAGGCGCTTCCAGCGTCAACGCATTGGACGCGCCGCTGCGATTTCGATCGGGGGCGACAACCATCACTTCGGCAAACTCACGCAACGCCGCGGCCAGCACCTGAATGCCCGGCGCGCTGACGCCGTCATCGTTACTCAGTAATATCCGCATCACGGTTATCCTGCTGCATAATCTCGCGAACTACGCTGGTGGCGAAACTGCCGGCCGGCAGCCAAAAACGCAGTTCAACGGTGACATCATCCCACCAGTTCCATTGCATATTCTGCGGCTGCAACAGCAAAGCGCGTCTGGCAGGGTCTACGCGCTCACGCTTTAAGAGACTAAGCAATTGTGGCTGCTGCGCCAAGCACTGTTGTTCAAAATCCAGCGCGGCGCCGGCGGTGCCGGGCTCGCCATCTCCCGGCAGCGGCGCGGTAATCAGCAGTTCACCGTCATTCACACGCTGCTGCACATTCTCCAGCTCATCCGCCTTGGCGACAAACCAGCTGCCGCGTCCGCTCAGTTGCAACGCATCACCTTCCAGCACGCTGCGCTGCTGCTGATTGGCCAGCCGCGTCGACGTCACCAGATTAAACAGGGCGCTGCGGCTGGCGGAAAGGTAAAAGCTGCGCTTGTTGCGTTCTTTAACGCGGATCTCGTCATTGGCCCAGCGGCGCGCCATCGTCAGATTATTACCGCCGTGGCCAAAGCGCTGGCTGCCGAAATAGTTCGGCACGCCGTCTGCGGCAATCGCCTGCAGACGACGCTCTACGTCGTCACGATCGCTGATATGGCGCAGCACCAGCGTAAAACCGTTGCCTTTCAGCGTGCCAATGCGCAGTTTACGGCGATGACGAGCGGCGGCGAGCACTTCGCAGCCTTCCAGCTCAAAACGGGCGAGATCGGGCGTTTCCTTGCCCGGCAGGTGCAGGCAGAACCACTGCTCGGTCACCGCGTGGCGGTCTTTCAGGCCGGCATAGCTGACCGCGCGTCCGTGAACGCCGGCAAAACGCGCCAGATAGTCGGCGACAAACTGCGTATTGCAGCCGTTTTTGCGGATATTGACCAGCAGATGCTCGCCCTCACCGTCCGGCGTAAAGCCCAGGTCTTCCACCACCACGAAATCTTCCGGGTTGGCCTTCAGTACGCCGCTGGACGACGGCTGACCGTGCAACCAGGTCAGGTTTGCCATATCCATCGGCTTACTCCTTGATTAACAAGGCAACCGCTTCGCAGGCAATCCCTTCGCCACGGCCGGTGAAACCCAATTTTTCCGTAGTGGTCGCCTTAACGTTGACATCATCCATATGACACTGCAGATCTTCCGCCAGAAAAACGCGCATCTGCGGAATATGCGGCGCCATTTTCGGCGCCTGAGCGATAATCGTGACGTCCAGGTTGCCCAGACGGTAGCCTTTGGCGCGGATACGGCGCCAGGCCTCACGCAGCAGTTCGCGGCTGTCGGCGCCTTTAAAGGTCGGGTCGGTATCCGGGAACAGCTTGCCGATATCGCCCAGCGCAGCGGCGCCCAGCAGCGCGTCGGTAGCGGCGTGCAGCGCCACATCACCGTCGGAATGGGCCAGCAAACCTTGTTCGTAAGGAATGCGGACGCCACCGATCACCAGCGGGCCTTCGCCGCCGAATTTATGTACATCAAAACCGTGACCGATTCGCATCGAGCCTGCTCCTATTGGTTCAACTGGGTTAAATAAAACGCCGCCAGCCGTAAATCTTCCGGCCGCGTCACTTTAATATTATCGGCGCGTCCCGCCACCAGCAGCGGATGGTAGCCGCAATGCTCCAGCGCCGAGGCTTCATCGGTAACGTTCGCCCCTTCATCCATCGCCCGCTGCAGGCACTGTTTCAACAGCGCCTGCGGGAAGAGCTGCGGCGTCAGCGCGTGCCATAAGTCCTGGCGCTCCACCGTATGGGCGATGGCCGCAACCCCGCTTTCCGCACGTTTCATGGTGTCGCGCACCGGCGCGGCAAGAATGCCACCCACTTTACTGTGTTCGGTAATCGCCAGCAGACGCTCAAGATCGTCAGCATGCAGACACGGACGCGCGGCGTCGTGCACCAGCACCCATTCGGCGTCGCCCGCCAGCTGCAGGCCGGCCATCACCGAATCGGCGCGCTGCTGGCCGCCGACCGTCACCACCACCCGCGGATCGCGGGCAATCGGTAAACGGGCAAAGTGGCCATCGTCCGGGCCGATGGCGACGATCGCCTGACGGACACGCGGATGACGCAGCAAAGCGTGGATCGCATGTTCAAGGATAGTTTGGTTGCCGATGGTGAGGTACTGCTTTGGGCAATCTGTTTGCATACGGCTGCCGATGCCTGCCGCCGGCAGTACGGCAACCACCTGCGGCAAGGAGCCTGCGGAGTGATTCATGTTTATTTTACGTTGTTTTGCGAGGAAGGCGTCACGCCGCGTCTGGATTGGTCAGGAACCAGACGATAGAAAGTTTCTCCGGGCTTGATCATGCCCAGCTCGTTACGCGCGCGCTCTTCAATCGCTTCCTGACCACCGTTAAGATCGTCGATTTCGGCGAACAGTTGATCGTTACGCGCCTTCAACTTGGCGTTGCTGCCCTGCTGGACTGCAACATCGTCATTGACCCGCACGTAATCGTGAACCCCATTCTTGCCCAGCCACAGCGAATACTGCAACCAACCAAGCAATGCCAACAATAGTAGCGTAAGTTTTCCCATCCCCGCCCCCTGAAAAACTGCCTAATCATCCCACAACTTTTCGTTGGACTCCACACTGAGAGCGGCAATTCGCCGCCAGTTTAAGAATACGGATGAGAACTTATGTGCGTTTATAACCTAAAAACGCGTTGAAAGCGGCAAAAAAACCCTCACAGCCGGAAAAAACCAGACGAACGCCCAATGACCGAGCGCTCATGGTTCATATTTTATACAGCGAATAACACTGGCTTACCGGCAACGCCGCCAAGGTTTCAACCAGCCGACGGAGGAAAATGAATATTTAACACCGTAAAACAACAAAACCTACCGGCTTAGTTGTAATTTTACCCACGCGTTATTATTTTTATGCATCAAATATGAATAAACACCAACAAAGACAACCATAACTTCCGGGGACTCGCCATGTTAAAACACCTGCTGCTGATAGCAGCCTGCCTGACCGCCAGCTTTTCCGCCGCTGCTGAGACGACCTATGTGGTCGGCTCCGGCGGCACCTACCGTCCGTTCGAGTTCGAAAACAGCAATAAACAGCTGGAAGGCTTTGATATTGATATTATTAAAGCCGTCGCCGATGCCGAGGGCTTCAAGATCAAGCTGGTCAATACGCCGTGGGAAGGCATCTTCGCCACGCTGAACTCCGGCGATCGTGACATCATTATCTCCGGCATTACCATTACCGATAAACGCAAGCAGATGGTGGAATTCTCCGCGCCGTACTTCCCGGCGGAGCAGGCGATCGTGGTGCCGAAGGATTCGACGGTCGACGCCATCGCCGCGCTGAAGGCGCTGAAGGTCGGCGTAGTCAACTCCAGCACCGGCGATATCGTGGTATCCGACGTGCTGGGGAAAAACAGCACCGCCATCAAACGCTTCGACAATACGCCGCTGATGCTGCAAGAGCTGTATGAAGACGGCATCGGCGCGGCAGTCGGCGACGTCGGCGTCGCCAAGTTCTATATCAAGACGCATCCGGAAAAGCAGTTCAAGCTGGTGTCCGACGCCAAGTTTGAACGGCAGTATTTCGGCATCGCCGTCGCCAAAGGCAACGATGAACTGCGCGACAAGATCAACGCCGGCCTGAAGAAAATCATCGCCGACGGCACCTACGCCAAAATCTACCAGACCTGGTTTGACAACAACGTCCCCACGCTGCCGGCCCAATAATCCACGCGCCGATACGGGCCGGATACGTCCGGCCCTGCAACTGCCAATAAGGAACTTACCGTGAACTTCCGCTGGGAGATCATCCAGGAGTACGCCCCGCTGTTTATGGAAGGCACCTGGATGACCATCAAATGCACCATTATCTGCGTCCTGCTGGGCACCACCTGGGGCCTGATACTCGGTTTAGGCCGGCTGGCGCAGGCGCCGCACGGCGTCTGGAAACCTATTTTGCACTACGGCGTTCAATGGCCGGTGCGCATCTATATCAGCGCCTTCCGCGGCACGCCGCTGTTCGTGCAGATCATGGTGGTGCACTTCGCCCTAGTGCCGCTGTTTATCAACCCGCGCGACGGCCTGCTGATCGCCGGCGGCATTATGAGCAGCGATTTCGCCCGCGAACTGCGCGCCGATTACGGCGCTTTCCTGTCCTGCGTGGTAGCGATTACGCTTAACGCCGGCGCCTATGTGTCCGAAATTTTCCGCGCCGGGATCCAGTCTATCGACCGTGGGCAAATGGAGGCCTCGCGCTCGCTCGGCATGAGCTACGGCAAGACCATGCGCAAAGTCATTTTGCCGCAGGCGTTTCGCCGCATGCTGCCGCCGCTGGGCAATAACGCCATCGCCATCGTGAAGGATTCCTCGCTGGCCTCTGCCATCGGCCTGGCCGATCTGGCCTACGCGGCGCGCACCGTATCCGGCGCCTACGCCACCTACTGGGAACCCTATCTGACCATCTCGCTGGTCTATTGGGTCATCACTTTCTTGCTGTCGCTGATGGTGCAGCATATGGAAAAGAGGTTCGGGAAAAGTGATTCGCGTACATAATCTGCAAAAACAGTTTGGCGCCACCCATGTGCTGCGCGGCATTGACTGCCAGATTGCCGCCAACGAAGTGGTGTGCGTCATCGGCCCGTCCGGCTCCGGCAAAAGCACCTTCCTGCGCTGCCTAAACGCGCTGGAAAGCCTGTCCGGCGGCGAAATCGAGGTTAACGGCTTCGCGATTCACGATCGGAAGACCGATCTCAATAAAATGCGCGCCAGCGTCGGCATGGTATTCCAACGCTTTAACCTGTTCCCGCATATGACCGTGCTGGAAAATATTATTATGGCGCCGATGGACGTGAAACAACTCTCCCGCGCCGACGCCACGCGGCAGGCCGAAACGTTACTGCGCAAGGTCGGTCTGCTGGATAAAATCGACGCCTATCCCGGCAGCCTGTCCGGCGGCCAGCAGCAGCGGGTAGCGATTGCCCGTGCGCTGGCCATGGAGCCGAAAGTCATGCTGTTCGACGAGCCGACCTCCGCGCTCGACCCGGAGCTGGTCGGCGAAGTGCTGGCGGTGATCAAGGCACTGGCCCATGAAGGCATGACCATGGTGGTAGTGACGCACGAAATGGCGTTTGCCCGCGAGGTGGCGGATCGGGTGCTGTTTATCGATCAGGGCGTCATTCAGGAGGAAGGGACGCCGCAGCAGATTTTCGGCCAGCCGGCCAATCCGCGTACTCAGGCGTTTTTAAGCAAAGTTTTGTAACCTTCGGCACGGCTTTGCAATCAGTCGGCGCGCGCTTACGCGCCCGGCTGGTTACCAACCGCTCAACAGACTGAACACCAGCCAGAACAGACAAAGCACCACGACGCCGGTCAGCAGCAGCGTCAAAATCAGACGCCCGCGCAGCAGCATACTGAGCGTGATGCCGATCAGGACCGACACCGGCATTAAAGCCAGGAAGAAAGGCCAGGTATACAGCAGGAAAAACAGCGTGTTGGAGCCATAGACCAAGAACGGCAGCGTAAACGCCAGCCAATAGAAAACGAAACCGCTGACGCCACCGAGAAACGAGTAAGAAGGTTCTTCTTTCTCTGATGTTGAATCAATCACGACGGGCGAGACATTTTGCATAGTAATCCCTGGTTATTCATCGCTCTCAGCACGCTCTGCGGCGTGTCAGAGTAAAAAGCGCATGGCAGATAACCGCCACACGCTTTTTGGGAACTCAGGGTTTGATAATAGCCTGACCACGCAGCACGTCTAACAATTGCGCAACCAAATTTGTTACCAATTGTTCGCCATTCAGGTGGATATCTGCCGCCTCCGGCGCCTGATAAACCGCGTCGATGCCGGTGAAATTGCGCAGCTCGCCGGCGCGGGCTTTTTTGTATAAGCCCTTCGGATCGCGCGCTTCACAGATGGCCAGCGGCGTGTCGACAAACACCTCGACAAACTGGCCGTCGTCCAGCATGTCACGCACCATTTGCCGTTCAGCACGGTGCGGAGAAATAAACGCGGTCAGCACCACCAGGCCGGCATCCACCATCAGCTTCGCCACTTCGCCGACCCGGCGAATGTTCTCGCGACGGTCATCATCCGAAAAGCCCAGATCGCGGCATAGCCCGTGGCGCACGTTATCGCCGTCAAGCAGATAGGTGCGCACGCCCATCGCGTGCAGCGCCTGCTCCAGCGCGCCGGCCACGGTGGATTTTCCCGAGCCGGACAGCCCGGTAAACCACAGCACCACGCCGCGATGGCCATTGCGCGTTTCGCGGTCCGCACGCGTTACCGCATGCGGATGCCACACCACGTTTTCATCGTCCGGCCCGGTCGGCCGCTGTTCACGCTCGGCCACGCTTACCGGCCTCCGAGCAGGTCGCGCGCGCCCCAGTGCGGGAAGTGCTTGCGCACCAGCGCATTCAGCTCCAGCTCAAACGCGCTGAACTCGCCGGCGGCGGCCGTGGTTGCCTGCTGCGCCTCACGGATCAGGCCAGCGCCGACGGTGACGTTGCTCAGACGGTCGATAATAATCATGCCGCCGGTATCCGGGTTGCTCTGGTAGCTGTCGAGCACCAGCGGTTCGTCAAAGGTCAGCGCCACCAGGCCGATGCCGTTCAGCGGCAGGCTGTCGGTCTGATACTGCGCCAGCGAGTTGATTTCTACCTGATGGCGAATCGCCTCCACCCGGGCGCGGGTTTTCTTGCCGGCCACCTTGATATCATAGCTCTGCCCCGGCTGCAGCGGCTGTTCCGCCATCCAGACCACATCCACCAGCGCGCTTTGCGCCGCCTGCAGGTCATCATCGGCCGCCACCAGCAGATCGCCACGGCTGATATCCACTTCATCCTGCAGCACCAGCGTCACCGCCTCGCCCGGCACCGCTTCCTGCAGGTCGCCGTCAAAGGTGACGATGCGCGCAATGCTGGACTCCACGCCGGAAGGCAGCACTTTTACCCGCTGCCCGACGCGCGCCTTGCCGGCGGACAACGTGCCGGCATAGCCGCGGAAATCCAGGTTCGGGCGGTTAACGTACTGCACCGGGAAACGCAGCGGCTGGGCTTCCGAACGGCCAATCACCTCCACACTTTCCAACACTTCCAGCAGCGTCGGGCCGCTGTACCATGGCATGTTGGCGCTCTGGCCGGCAACGTTATCGCCGTCCAGCGCCGACAGCGGCACAAACTTGATATCGAGATCGTTTGGCAGCTGTTGGGCAAAGGTCAGGTAGTCCTGTTTGAACTGCTCAAACACCTGCTCGCTGTAATCCACCAGATCCATTTTGTTGACCGCCACCACCAGGTGACGAATGCCAAGCAGCGTGGCGATAAAGCTGTGGCGGCGCGTCTGGTCCAGCACGCCTTTACGCGCATCAATCAGCAGAATCGCCAGATCGCAGGTCGATGCGCCGGTGGCCATATTACGGGTGTACTGCTCATGCCCCGGCGTATCGGCGATGATAAATTTGCGCTTCTCGGTGGAGAAGTAGCGATAGGCCACGTCGATGGTGATGCCCTGCTCGCGTTCTGCCTGCAGGCCGTCCACCAGCAGCGCCAGGTCGAGCTTTTCGCCCTGCGTGCCCAGACGTTTGCTGTCGGTGTGCAGCGTAGACAGCTGATCTTCATAAATCTGACGGGTATCGTGCAGCAGGCGGCCAATCAGGGTGCTTTTGCCGTCATCGACGCTGCCGCAGGTCAGAAAACGCAGCAGGCTCTTATGCTGCTGCGCGTGTAAATAGGCTTCCACCCCGCCCTGCTCGGCGATTTGTTGTGCAATTACGTTATTCATCCGGCGGCTCCTTAGAAATACCCTTGACGCTTTTTCAGCTCCATCGAGCCGGACTGATCGCGGTCAATCATACGGCCCTGACGCTCGCTGGTGGTGGAGACCAGCATCTCCTCGATGATTTCCGGCAGCGTTTCCGCCGAGGACTCCACCGCGCCGGTCAGCGGCCAGCAGCCCAGCGTGCGGAAGCGCACCATACGCTGGCTGATCACTTCGCCCGGCTGCAGATCGATACGGTCGTCATCCACCATCATCAGCATGCCGTCACGCTCCAGCACCGGACGCGGCTTCGCCAGATACAGCGGCACGATGTCGATGTTTTCCAGGAAGATGTACTGCCAGATGTCCAGCTCGGTCCAGTTCGACAGCGGGAATACGCGGATGCTTTCCCCTTTGTTAATCTGGCCGTTGTAGTTGTGCCACAGCTCCGGACGCTGGTTCTTCGGATCCCAGCGGTGGAAACGGTCGCGGAATGAGTAAATACGCTCTTTGGCGCGGGATTTTTCCTCATCGCGCCGCGCGCCGCCAAAGGCAGCGTCAAAACCGTACTTGTTCAGCGCCTGCTTCAGGCCTTCGGTTTTCATGATATCGGTATGCTTGGCGCTGCCGTGCTCGAACGGGTTAATCCCCATCGCCACCCCTTCCGGGTTTTTATGCACCAGCAGCTCAAAACCGTACTCTTTCGCCGTGCGGTCGCGGAACTGATACATCTCCTGGAATTTCCAGCCGGTATCCACATGCAGCAGCGGGAACGGCAGGGTGCCCGGATAGAAGGCCTTGCGCGCCAGATGCAGCATCACCGAAGAGTCTTTACCGATGGAGTACAGCATCACCGGGTTGCTGAATTCAGCGGCAACTTCACGGATGATATGGATACTCTCCGCCTCCAATTGCCGCAAGTGAGTGAGTCGTTTTTCGTCCATAACAGATCCTTTAAGCCAAATTCACTACGGCGGGACGCGCGGCCCCGTCCGTCTGAGGTTGATGCCCAAACCAGGCGATTTGATGGTGCAGTTCCACCACTTCGCCAATCACCAACAGCGCTGGCAACGGCGCCTGTCGGGCTAATTGTTCCAACTGCTGCAGCGTACCGGTCAGCACCTGCTGGTCGGCACGCGTGCCACGGCTGATCACCGCCACCGGGGTCTGCGCCTCGCGGCCATGGGCGATCAGGCGCTGGCTGATATCCGCCGCCTTCATGGTGCCCATGTAAATCGCCAGCGTCTGGCGCGCACGCGCCAGGTCGGCCCAGTCCAGCCCGTCGCCGTCGGGACGGCAGTGGCCGGTGATAAAGGTCACGCTCTGCGCATGGTCACGGTGGGTCAGCGGGATGCCGGCATAGGCCGTCGCACCGGCCGCCGCCGTGACTCCCGGCACCACCTGGAACGGAATCCCCGCCGCCGCCGCAACCTGCAGCTCTTCGCCACCGCGGCCAAAGATAAACGGGTCGCCGCCCTTCAGGCGCACCACGCGCTTGCCCTGCTGCGCCAGTTCCACCAGCAGGCGGTTGGTCTCTTCCTGGATCACCAGATGCGCGCCGGCGCGTTTGCCTACGCAGATGCGTTCCGCGTCACGACGCACCAGATCGAGAATCTCGTCGCTCACCAGGTGGTCGTACAGCACCACGTCGGCCTGCTGCATCACCTGCAGGCCGCGTAAGGTCAGCAGACCAACATCGCCCGGCCCGGCGCCGACCAGCGCAATCTCGCCCTGCGCTGCCTCATCGCCGGCGGCAAACGCGGCCAGGTCTTGTTCCAGCTGTTGCTGCGCCTGCTGCGGCTGCTCATTGGCCGCCAGCGTGGCAAAGCGGCCGTTAAGAGATTTTTCCCAGAAACGGCGGCGTGCGCCGATCGAACTCAGCTGCTGTTTTACCCGAGCGCGAAAACCGCCAGCCAGTTGCGCCATGGTGCCAAGGCTGGCCGGCAGCAGCGCTTCCAGCTTTTCACGCAGCATCCGCGCCAGCACCGGCGCCTTGCCGCCGGATGACACCGCCACCATCAGCGGTGAACGGTCAACAATCGACGGAAAGATAAATGAGCAACGCGGCTGATCGTCCACCACGTTGGCCAGCAAGCGGCGCTTATCCGCCTCGGCATAAACCTGGGCGTTCAACGCGGCGTCGTCGGTTGCGGCGATCACCAGAAACACCTCATCCAACTGGTGCGGCGCAAACGCCTGCCCCAGCCAGTTGATGCGTCCAGACTGGCGATGCTGTTCAAGTTCCGGTGAGAGCGACTGCGCAACTATCCGTATTTCAGCCCCGGCGCGCGCAAGCAGTTCAACTTTACGCGCAGCAACTTCACCGCCGCCAACGACCAGTACCGGACGTTGTTTCAGATCGGCAAATATTGGTAGATAGTCCACAACAGCCTTTTCATATAACGGAAAGATAGTGTGACTATACGGGCTGCGATTTAGCCCCTGAAATGACGAAAAGGAATGAGATGTGCATTTATGGAATATAGGCCGCAGCGTCGGCGCGGCGCAGCGCTGGGTTACGCCGCCATCATGCCTGAACAGACAGGCACATAACGCCGTTTAACAGATGGCGAAACCGCTCAGAACCACAGCTTGGCGGCGGTCATGCACAGTGCGGCAACGCCGAATATACAGCTGACCATCCATTTGGTTTGGCTGACAACCTCTTTATTCACCAAACCAATTTCCCGGTGCAGCAGGGCCACCTCCTTATGCAGATCGCCCTTGGTGACAAATTCCAGCGAACGCATGTTCAGCGCGGCCAAATCCAGTTTGACCTGGTTAACGTCCACCTCCACCCGTTCGACGCGCTTTTCCACTCCCTCAATGCGCTGCCCCATCCCTTCAATGCGCAGATCCATCCCCTCAATGCGCTGCTCCAGCCGTTCAACTCGCTGATCCATGCGCTCAATCTTTTGCTCAACGACACCCAGACGGTTTTCCAGTTTATCCAGCATCATGCGCTCTCCCTGCCGAGAAAAATCATCTCGCCGGATAGTAGCCACATTTTTCAGACGGTTAAATAGCGATTCCGCTAATTTGCCATACGCCTCGCAATCGCCTTCCAGCGACGACGTTCAGCTTTTACCTCCATAAATTAAGAGCGGATGAAATTGTCTAATCCACCATTGCGTTTCATACTAAGGCCGAAAAAATAATCGGCGTCATTGAGCGCCTACGAGAAGGATTTTCCGCTATGTTTTCCCGCCAGTGTCTGAAAGCCGGCCTGTTGGCCGCGGCATTCAGCAGCGTTTTTTGCGCCTCAGCCGCGACGCATCCCGGCCAGGATGCGCCAATAGGCAAATTCGCCGCCGAAAAAATGCGGTATATCGCCACCTACTTTCCGGGGCGTATGGCCGGCAGCCCGGCTGAGCAGCTGACCGCTGACTACCTGAAACAGCAATTCACCCAGATGGGTTATCAGAGCAATATTCGCAGTATTAACAGCCGCTATCTCTATACCAACAAAAACGGCAGCGAGAACTGGCGCAATATTCGCGTCAATTCCGTGATCGCCGCCAAAAGCGGCGATCGGCCGCAGCAGATCGTCATCATGGCGCATTTCGATACCTATACGCCGCGCAGCGATGCCGACGTCGACAACAACCTGGGCGGCCTGACGCTGCAAGGGGTCGACGATAACGCCTCCGGCGTCGGCGTGATGCTGGAGTTGGCGCAGCGGATGAAGGATATCCCCACCCGCTACAGCCTGCGCTTTATCGCCACCAGCGGCGAGGAGCTTGGCTCGCTGGGCGCGAAAAATTATCTGCAGCGCATGAGTGCGGAAGAGCGGGCGAACACGCTGCTGGTGATTAATCTCGACAGCCTGATCACCGGCGACAAACTCTATTTCCACGCCGGCCGCAACACGCCGCCGAAGGTCGCCAAACAGAGCCGCGATCGGGCGCTGGATATCGCCCACCGCTACGGCATCGCCGCCTCGCTCAACCCCGGCAGCGACCACTATCCGAAAGGCACCGGCTGCTGCTCCGATCAGCAGGTATTTGACGACGCGCGTATCCCGGTCATGGCGGTCGAGGCCACCAACTGGGCGCTGGGCAAAAAAGACGGCTATCAGCAGCGTGCGGTCAGCCCGCACTTCCCGCAGGGCGTCTCCTGGCACCGGCCGCAGTACGACAACGTACAATATCTGGACCGCTACCTGCCGGGACGGATTGATAAGCGCAGCCGGGATAGCGTTCAGGTGCTGCTGCCGCTGTTAAAAGAGCTGGCGCAGGCGCACCCGGCGCCAAAAGCGAAAAAACCATAAAAAAAAGGGATGGCCGGCGCCATCCCTTCTTCGTTATTCCGTCTGCGCACTCAGCGCATCCGGATTACTCATGCAGCCCGCATTCACGTTTCAGGCCGAAGAAGCGCGTCTCTTCTTCATTCATGCCCGGCTCCCACTTGCGCGTGGTGTGGGTATCCCCCACCGACAGGTAGCCCTGCTCCCGCAGCGGGTGATAGCTCAGCCCGTGATCCGTCAGATACTGATAAATCTGACGGTTGTCCCAGTCAATGATCGGCAGCACCTTAAAGACGCCGCGCTGTACCGCCAGAACCGGCAGGTTGGCGCGGCTGCCGGACTGCTCGCGGCGCAGGCCGGCGAACCAGGTGTTGGCGCCCAGCGTTTCCAGCGCGCGGTTCATCGGCTCAACCTTATTGAGCTGGTTATAGCGCTCAATCCCTTCGACGCCCTGCTCCCACAGTTTGCCGTAGCGCGCTTCCTGCCAGGCCGGCGAGTGCTCGGCGCGGAACACCTGCAGGTTCAGGTTCAGTTTGTCGGTCAGCTGATCGACAAACTGATAGGTTTCCGGGAACAGATAGCCGGTATCGGTCAGGATCACCGGAATATCCGGCTGGATACGCGTCACCAGATGCAGACAAACCGCGGCCTGAATCCCGAAGCTGGAAGAGAGCACAAACGCGCCCGGCAGCTGTTCCAGCGCCCACTCCACGCGCTGTTGCGCAGAAAGCCGCTCCAGTTTGCCGTTGACCTCAGCCAGCGCCAGCGCCTGCCCGGATTTCGGCAGCGCATTCAGCGCCGCCAGATCGAATTCAGCCATGTTGTCAGCCTCCTCGGTTAGTCCCAGAAATCCTGCGCCGGATCCACCACCGGACGGATAATGCCGGCGCGGATGGTGAAGTCGCCGAACCCTTCGCCCGCGTTGCGCTCTTGCGCCCAGCGGCCGACCAGTTGGTCGATCTCCTGCAGGATCTGCTCTTCATTGATATTCTCGCGATACATGCGCGGGATACGCGTCCCTTCGCGGTTGCCGCCCAGATGCAGGTTATAACGGCCGACCGCTTTACCCACCAGGCCGATCTCCGCCAGCAGCGCGCGGCCGCAGCCGTTCGGGCAGCCGGTCACGCGCAGCACCACGTGCTCATCGCCCACCCCGTGCTGATGCATGATGCCTTCAACCTTGGTGACAAACTGCGGCAAGAAGCGCTCGGCCTCCGCCATCGCCAGCGGGCAGGTCGGGTACGACACGCAAGCCATCGAGTTTTTACGCTGCTCGCTGACGCCGTCATCGATCAGACCGTGTGCGCGGGCGATGGCTTCAATATTGGCCTTCTCGCTTTCCGGCACGCCGGCGACGATCAGGTTCTGGTTGGCGGTCAGGCGGAAGTCGCCCTGATGCACTCTGGCAATTTCCGCCACGCCGCTTTTCAGCGGACGGCCCGGATAGTCCAGCAGACGGCCGTTCTCGATAAACAGCGTCAGGTGCCAGTGGTTATCGACCCCTTTCACCCAGCCGATGCGGTCGCCGCGGCCGGTAAACTCATAAGGACGAATCGGCTCGAAGGTGATGCCGGCGCGTTTTTCCACTTCGGCGCGGAAGGTGTCGACGCCGACACGCTCCAGCGTATATTTGGTTTTGGCGTTTTTACGATCGGTACGGTTGCCCCAGTCACGCTGGGTGGTTACCACCGCCTCGGCCACCGCCAGCGTATGCTCCAGCGGAATGTAGCCGAATTCGCTGGCGTTACGC
This sequence comes from Serratia sp. JUb9, assembly GCF_014298095.1. Lineage (NCBI taxonomy): Bacteria > Pseudomonadati > Pseudomonadota > Gammaproteobacteria > Enterobacterales > Yersiniaceae > Serratia > Serratia sp. JUb9. Next base: position 4,107,955 of record NZ_CP060416.1, read on the forward strand.
GCGTAGGTTTTCTTGTTGCCGTGTTCAATCGACAGGCCGCCGCCCACCAGCAGGTTAAAGCCCACCAGCTTACCGTTTTCCGCAATGGCGACAAAGTTCATGTCGTTGGCGTGCAGATCGACGTCGTTCTGCGGCGGGATCACCACCGTGGTTTTGAACTTGCGCGGCAGATAGGTCGGGCCGAGGATCGGTTCTTCGTCGGTGGTCGCCACCTTCTCTTTATCCAGCCACACTTCCGCATAGGCGCGGGTGCGCGGCAGCAGATGCTCGGAGATTTTTTTCGCCCACTCGTAGGCTTCCTGATGCAGCTCGGACTCCACCGGGTTCGAGGTGCACAACACGTTACGGTTAACGTCGTTGGCGGTCGCCAGTGCGTCCAGTCCCAGCTTGTTCAGCAGCTGGTGCACCGGCTTCACGTTACCTTTCAGAATGCCGTGAAACTGGAAAGTCTGACGGTTGGTCAGGCGAATGCTGCCGTACAGCGTGCTCTCCTCGGCAAACTTATCAATGCCCAGCCACTGCTGCGGGCTGATAATGCCGCCGGGCAGACGGCAGCGCAGCATCATCGCATGGCGCGGCTCCAGTTTCTGCTCGGCGCGTTCGGCGCGGATATCGCGATCGTCCTGCTGATACATGCCGTGGAAACGGATCAGCAGGAAGTTGTCGCCGTTAAAGCCGCCGGTCAGACCGTCATTCAGATCTTCGGCGATGGTGCCGCGCAGGAAGTTACTCTCACGCTTCATACGCTCGGCATCGGCCAGTTTGCCTTCTACAACCAGAGGGCCGGGGTGTTTATCACTCATCAGTAAACATCTCGCTGATAACGGCGCTCAAAGCGCAGCTCACTTAAAAATTCGTCGGCCTGCTCGGTATCCATCCCACCGTGCTCGGCGACCAGTTCCAGTAATGTATTTTCCACGTCTTTCGCCATGCGATTGGCATCGCCGCAGACGTAAATGTGCGCGCCTTGCTGGATCCAGCGCCACACTTCCGCGCCCTGTTCGCGCAGTTTGTCCTGTACATACACCTTGTGCTGCTGATCACGCGACCAGGCCAGATCGATGCGGGTCAGCAGGCCGTCTTTCACGTAGCGCTGCCACTCCACCTGATAGAGGAAGTCTTCGGTAAAGTGCGGGTTGCCGAAGAACAGCCAGTTCTTGCCGCCGGCGCCGTCGGCGTCGCGCTGCTGCATAAAGGCGCGGAACGGCGCGATGCCGGTGCCGGGGCCGATCATGATCACCGGCGTGTCCGGGTTGGCCGGCAGGCGGAAGTTGTCGTTGTGTTCGATAAACACCCGCACATCACCGTCTTCCTCCAGGCGATCGGCCAGGAAGCTCGATGCGCCGCCGGCGCGCGCGCGGCCGTCGATGTCATAGCGCACCACGCCGACCGTGACATGCACTTCGTTTTCCGTTTCCGCCTGCGAAGAGGCAATGGAGTACAGGCGCGGCGTCAGCGGACGCAACAGGCCAAGCAGCTGTTCGGCGCTGAGTTCAACCGGCGCCTGACGCACCATATCGACGATCGGCGTATTGTGCGCATACTGCTGCAGCGCGGCTTTGTCGGCCACCAGCGCCAGCAGCTTTTCATCACGCGCCAGCGCGGCGTATTTCTCTACGATTGGCGTAGTGTTCTGCGTCAGCTCATAGTGGCTGCGCAATGCGTCGCTCAGCGGCAGCGTTTTACCGTCCACCTCGACCGCTTCATCGCCTTTCAGCCACAGCAGTTGCACCAGTTCATCGACCAGCGCCGGATCGTTATCGAACCAGACGCCCAGCGCATCGCCAGGCTGATAGCGCAGCCCGGAGTCGCCCAGGTCGATCTCAATGTGGCGCACGTCTTTATCGGAATGACGGCCGGTCACCTTTTGGTTCACCGCCAGCTGCGCCGTCAGCGGCTGCTCTTTGCTGTACGGACTGCTGTCGAGCAGGTCTACCGCACCGCCGGCCAGCACGCCCGGTGCGGCGCTTTCCGTCGGCGCGCGATCTTTCAGCACCGTCACCACCTGCTTGCGCCAGGCGGCCGCCACGTCCTGATACTCAACGTCGGCATCAATACGTTCAACCAGACGCTCGGCGCCCAGTTCCGCCAGTTTGGCGTCGAAATCCTTGCCGGACTGGCAGAAATTCTCATAGGACGTATCGCCCAGGCCAAATACCGCAAAGGCGGTTTCATTCAGCTTCGGCGCTTTTTTGGAATGCAGGAACTTATGCAGCGCCACCGCCTCTTCCGCCGGTTCGCCTTCGCCCTGGGTGGAGGCCACCACGATCAGCAGGCGTTCCTGAGCGATCTGCTTATATTTGTAATCCCCGGCATTGGCCAGGTTGACGCTCAGCTTGGCCTCCAGCAGATCGTCGCGCAGCTGTTCCGCCAGGCGACGGGCGTTGCCGGTCTGCGAGGCGGAAATAATGGTAATGCTCGGCGCGGCAGCAGCAGCGGGCGCGGCCGGCAAGGCGACGGCTCCGGGCTGTTGGTTAACCATTCCCCAGAAGTAACCGGACAGCCACGCCAGCTGCGTCGGCGAATAGTCGCCAATCGCCGCCTGCAGGTTAGAGAGCTGTTCGGGCGTCAGCGGGAGCAAAGATGTTGGAGGAGCCTGAGTCGTCATTGCGGACATAATTCCTATGCTTAGCCAGTGTCATTCGCTGTCTTTTCGTTCAGTCTGATTTCCTGAAAAGATCAGGAGAGTTTGTAAGGTTACCGAGCCAAATAGCAACGAATAAATAAGGGATAGCAATAATTAATAACCAAAATGACTAAGCTGTTTTACTGGTAAGGCATAACGCTTAAAGCGCTAAGGTTTCATTTTTATCATTTTGAATTTAATGCGATTTTTTTGATGTTTTTTGAATGAATCGCATTTACCCGCTAACCGGCCCGGCCGGTAAGGCCCCGCAGGCGTCAATAAAAAATGCAGAGGATGCATTGCGTGCGCAATCATGTAGACCATAACGGTATAAATGGCAAGCAATCACGCTTTCCGGTAGTATGCGTCGGTTTTTGAGTCAATGAGGCCGTAACAATGGCAACCACGCTGTTTAAAGATTTTCAATTTGAAGCCGCACACCGCCTGCCGCATGTGCCTGAAGGCCATAAATGCGGCCGTCTGCACGGGCATTCGTTTATGGTGCGTCTGGAGATAACCGGTGAGGTGGATCCGCACACCGGCTGGGTAATGGACTTTGCCGAACTGAAAGCCGCATTCAAACCCGTTTGGGAGCGGCTGGATCACCATTATCTGAACGATATTCCAGGGCTGGAAAATCCGACCAGTGAAGTGCTCGCCGCCTGGATCTGGCAGCAGATGAAACCGCTGCTGCCGGAACTGAGCGCGGTGATGGTGAAAGAGACCTGCACCGCCGGCTGCGTCTATAAAGGTTAAGCGCGCAACGATAACGGGCGCGCAGTGCCGCGTCCCGCTATCTTGCCCGCCGGCCGGACAGCCTTAAGCAATATTCAGATACTTGTGCGTCTGCATCGACAAGCGCCAGTTGCGCTCGATGCAGGTGGCGATACAAAGCTTCGTCGCTTCATCTTTCTGACTGATCGGCTGCAGGGCGATCACCCGCCGTTTCTCATCGTGCAGCGTCTCCAACAGCGCATCCAGCGCGTCAATATCGCGCTGACGCCCGACCGGATGTTTGATTTCATCCGCACGCGTTAGCGCCTGATCCAATACTTTCATGCCGCCGCGCATATTCACCTTCGGGGAAACCGTCACCCAGGTATCCGCCGTGCACTGCACCTCGTGGGTGCCGCTGGTTTCGATCTGGCAGCCGTAGCCGTGCTCTTCAAACAGGCGGGTCAGCGGGGTTAAATCGTAAATGCACGGTTCGCCGCCGGTAATGACGATATGGCGCGCGCTATAGCCCTGCTGGCGTATTACCGCCAGCAGCTGTTCGGCGCTGGCGCTGCCCCAGGCGTCGCTTTCCTCGGTTTTCACCAAAATGCGCTGCATGTCCACTTCCCGATGAGCATCCTTTTCCCAGGTGTGTTTGGTATCGCACCAGCTGCATCCTACCGGACACCCCTGCAGGCGGATAAAAATAGCCGGAACGCCGGTGAAATAACCTTCGCCCTGTAAAGTCTGGAACATCTCATTAATCGGGTACTGCATGCATCTCTCAATATTGGACAGGTAAAACGCGATTATCTCAGATTCCCGCCCGGCGGCCAAATAACCTCATCGCTGCCTATGTCGCGCTCTGGCGCACAACAATCGATCCTGCGTCGCAAAAATAACAATTAGCCAACAAATAAGATAAATGTATTTGACATTAATCCCCGCACACATCACTGATGTATATACATGCAAGCACAAGTCGGGCATCCGTTCCGGCGTTCGATACAACAACCATCACAAGCACTTTTCGAGGGGACTATGGCTCATTCCACCAAGTTGAACATCCAGCAGGCGATCGACGACAGTAAGTTCTCGCTGTTCCACTGGACGCTGATTATTCTCGGTTTTCTGGTTCTGGCCATCGACGGCTTCGACACCGCCGCCATGGGCTATATCGCGCCGGCGCTGGCCGAGGACTGGGGGATCGTCAAGCAGGATCTGGGGCCGGTGCTGAGCGCCGCCCTGCTCGGGCTGTCGCTGGGCGCGCTGGTGGCCGGGCCGCTCTCCGACCGCATCGGCCGTAAGCGGGTGCTGGTGTTTTCCTGCCTGTTCTTCGGCTTATCCAGCCTGGCGACCGCCTACGCCGGTTCGCTCGACAGCCTGACGCTATGGCGCTTTCTTACCGGTCTCGGCCTTGGCGCCGCCATGCCTAACGCCATTACGCTGATTTCCGAGTATGCGCCGCAGCGCTGCCGTTCACTGGCGATCAACACCATGTACTGCGGTTTTCCGCTGGGCGCCGCCGCCGGCGGCGCCATCTCCTCCTGGCTGATACCGGGCTACGGCTGGCACAGCGTGCTGCTGCTCGGCGCGATCGCACCGCTGATGCTGACGGTGCTGCTGATTCTGCTGCTGCCGGAATCGGTCAAATACCTGGTCAACCGCGGCAAGGATATGCAAAAGATCAAACGCATTACCCAGCGCTTCAGCGGAAAAAACCTCGACGGCGTCGAACATTTTTATCTGTACGAAGCGCCGCTGGCGGCGTCAAAAAGCAGCGTCGGCCTGCTGTTCAGCCGCCCCTATCTGCTCGGTACCCTGATGCTGTGGGTCACCTACTGCATGGGGCTGGTGATCTACTACATGCTGCTGAGCTGGATGCCGATTCTGATGCAGGGCCTGGGTTATCAGCTGGAGCAGTCCGCCATGCTGACCTCGCTGTTCACCTTTGGCGGCACCGCCGGCATCCTGATGGCCGGCTGGATGATGGACCGCTGGAACGCGCATAAGGTGGTCGCCGCCGGCTTCATCGTCACCGCGCTGTTGATCGTCGGCATGGCCACCGAAGATCGCCATATCGTTCTGCTGGGCGGCTTGATTTTCCTGATGGGTATTACCATGAACGGCGCACAGTCGGGGCTGCAAACGCTGGCCGCCACCTTTTACCCGACCCACAGCCGCGCCACCGGCATCGCCTGGATGCAGGGCATCGGCCGTTTCGGCGGCGTGGCCGGCACGATGATTGGCGCACAGCTGATGGCGCTGCAGTGGGAAGTGCACAGCATTCTGCTGTTCCTGTGCCTGCCGGCGGTCGTTGCCGCCGTCGCCACGCTGGTTAAAATGGCGCGCCGCAAGACGCTGCAGACGGCCAATCCTTGATGCCAACGGGCGCGGCCGGCCGCGCCCGACTCTCCCGCCATAACGCTTTTTTATCTATCACGCCGACATGTAATTCTTATGTAAATTAATTGTGATTTAACGCTCAAAAATGACGCATTTTTTATTCGTTTTTGCCTGTCAGCTCACTATTCCTCGCCTTATTTTCTTCCCTGCACCGAACCAATAAAACAATAACCACATGATTAAAAACAAAAATAATTTTTACTTATGCCATTTTAGCGGTTAATTGATTCCCTATTGCATATGCTTGTACATACAAGTATATGTTAATAAAACCTGACGCCCGATTCAGACATGATGGGCAGGCAACGACGCCATCAATTCACACCGATTGAATTGCCACACTTCAAGTTGAGGAAAGAGCTGTGACTGCAAATAACAAAGTTCGCAATGTCGATGTACGCGCGCCTCGCGGCACACAATTAAACGCAAAAAGCTGGCTGACCGAAGCGCCGCTGCGCATGCTGATGAACAACCTCGATCCGGAAGTTGCAGAAAACCCGCATGAGCTGGTGGTTTACGGCGGCATCGGCCGCGCCGCCCGCGACTGGGACTGCTACGACAAAATCGTCGAAACCCTGAAAATGCTGGAAGAAGACGAAACGCTGCTGGTGCAGTCCGGTAAGCCGGTCGGCGTGTTCAAAACCCACAGCAACGCGCCGCGCGTACTGATCGCCAACTCCAACCTGGTGCCGCACTGGGCCACCTGGGAACACTTTAACGAACTGGACGCCAAAGGGCTGGCGATGTACGGCCAGATGACCGCCGGCAGCTGGATTTATATCGGCAGCCAGGGCATCGTGCAGGGCACCTACGAAACCTTCGTCGAAGCCGGCCGCCAGCACTACGACGGCAACCTGCAGGGCCGCTGGGTGCTGACCGCCGGCCTGGGCGGCATGGGCGGCGCACAGCCGCTGGCGGCCACGCTGGCCGGCGCCTGCTCGCTGAATATCGAATGCCAGCAGAGCCGCATCGATTTCCGCCTGAAGACCCGCTACGTCGACGAACAGGCCAGCGATCTGGATGACGCGCTGGCGCGCATCAAGCGCTATACCGCCGAGGGCAAGGCGATCTCCGTCGCGCTGTGCGCCAACGCCGCCGATGTTCTGCCGGAACTGGTCAAACGCGGCGTACGCCCGGATATGGTCACCGACCAGACCAGCGCCCACGATCCGCTCAACGGTTACCTGCCGCAGGGCTGGAGCTGGGAAGAGTATCGTGAACGCGCCCAACGCGAGCCGGCGGTGGTAGTGAAGGCCGCCAAAAATTCGATGGCGGAACACGTCAAGGCAATGCTGGCGTTCCAGCAGATGGGTATCCCGACCTTTGACTACGGCAACAACATCCGTCAGATGGCCAAAGAAATGGGCGTCGACAACGCCTTCGACTTCCCGGGCTTTGTGCCGGCCTACATTCGTCCGCTGTTCTGCCGCGGCATCGGGCCGTTCCGCTGGGCCGCACTGTCCGGCGATCCGCAGGATATCTACAAGACCGATGCGATGGTCAAGGAGCTGATCCCCGACGACGAACACCTGCACCGCTGGCTGGATATGGCGCGTGAGCGCATCAGCTTCCAGGGCCTGCCGGCGCGCATCTGCTGGGTCGGCCTGGGCCAGCGCGCCAAGCTGGGCCTGGCGTTTAACGAAATGGTACGCCGCGGCGAACTGTCAGCGCCGATCGTCATCGGCCGCGATCACCTGGACTCCGGTTCGGTCGCCAGCCCGAACCGTGAAACCGAAGCGATGCAGGACGGTTCCGACGCCGTGTCCGACTGGCCGCTGCTCAACGCCCTGCTGAACACCGCCAGCGGCGCCACCTGGGTTTCCCTGCACCACGGCGGCGGCGTCGGCATGGGCTTCTCACAACACTCCGGCATGGTGATCGTCTGCGACGGCAGCGACGAAGCCGCCGAACGTATTGCCCGTGTTCTGCACAACGATCCGGCGACCGGCGTGATGCGCCATGCCGATGCGGGTTACGATATTGCCATCGACTGCGCCCGCGAGCAGGGTCTGAACCTGCCAATGGTTGCCGCCACTCAGGGGAAAAAAGCATGAAAACTCTCACTATCCGCCCTGGTAAACTGACGCTCGCCGAACTGCGCGACGTGTATCACCATCCGGTCAAATTAACCCTGGATGACAACGCTTACGCCGCCATCGAGCAGAGCGTCGCCTGCGTTGAACGCATCGTCGAGGAGAACCGCACCACCTACGGCATCAACACCGGCTTTGGCCTGCTGGCCTCGACCCGCATCGCCCGGGACGATCTGGAAAATCTGCAGCGCTCCATCGTGCTGTCCCACGCCGCCGGCGTCGGCGCACCGACCGACGACAGCCTGGTGCGCCTGATTATGGTGCTGAAAATCAACAGCCTGTCGCGCGGTTTCTCCGGCATCCGCCTGGAGGTGCTGCAGGCGCTGATGGCGCTGGTTAACGCCGAGGTCTATCCGCATATCCCGCTGAAAGGCTCGGTAGGCGCCTCCGGCGATTTGGCGCCGCTGGCGCACATGAGCCTGCTGCTGCTGGGGGAAGGCAAAGCGCGCCATCAGGGCGAGTGGCTGTCTGCCGGCGACGCGCTGGCGAAAGCCGGTCTGAAGCCGCTGCAGTTGGCGGCCAAAGAGGGGCTGGCCCTGCTGAACGGCACCCAGGTGTCCACCGCTTTCGCACTGCGCGGCCTGTTTGAGGCGGAAGATCTCTACGCCGCCGCCACGGTCTGCGGCAGCCTGAGCGTAGAGGCGGCGCTGGGTTCGCGCAGCCCGTTCGATCCGCGCATTCACGAGGTTCGCGGCCAGCGCGGCCAGATCGACGCGGCGGCGGCCTATCGCCACCTGCTGGGCGAACGCAGCGAAGTGTCCGACTCGCACCGCAACTGTGAAAAAGTGCAGGATCCCTACTCGCTACGCTGTCAGCCGCAGGTGATGGGCGCCTGCCTGACGCAAATTCGTCAGGCCAGCGAGATTCTGGCTGTCGAAGCCAACGCGGTGTCCGATAACCCGTTGGTGTTCGCCGAACAGGGCGACGTGCTGTCCGGCGGCAACTTCCACGCCGAACCGGTGGCGATGGCCGCGGATAATCTGGCGCTGGCGTTCGCCGAAATCGGCTCGCTGTCCGAACGCCGCATCTCACTGCTGATGGATAAGCATATGTCGCAGTTGCCGCCGTTCCTGGTGAAAAATGGCGGCGTTAACTCCGGCTTTATGATCGCGCAGGTGACCGCCGCGGCGCTGGCCAGTGAGAACAAAGCGCTGGCGCACCCGGCCAGCGTCGACAGTATCCCAACCTCCGCCAACCAGGAAGACCACGTCTCCATGGCGCCGGCCGCCGGGCGTCGCCTGTGGGAAATGGCCGACAACGTGCGCGGCATTCTGGCGGTCGAATGGTTGGCCGCCTGCCAGGGTCTGGATCTGCGCGAAGGGCTGCACACCAGCGAAGGGCTGGAGCAGGCGCGCCGTCTGCTGCGCGAGCAGGTCAGCCATTACGATCAGGATCGTTTCTTCGCCCCTGATATTGAAGCGGCCAGCCAGCTGTTGGCGGCCCGTCACCTGACAGCGCTGCTGCCTGCGGCGCTGCTGCCAAGTCTGGCATAACCACATACTGACCACGCAGTTTGTTCTGCCCCGCCGGGTACGTTTCACCCGGCGCGGGCAGCATGTACCTGTTTCGCAAAACAACAACAACGGGAAGCAACATGCGTAGCGACACAACACAACTCAGACGCGGACTTAACGCGCGACATATTCGGTTTATGGCATTGGGTTCGGCGATCGGCACCGGCCTGTTTTATGGCTCCGCTGGCGCCATCCAGCTGGCCGGCCCGGCGGTCCTGCTGGCCTATCTGGTGGGCGGCGCGGCGGTGTTTATGGTGATGCGCGCGCTGGGAGAGATGGCGGTGCATCAGCCGGTTTCCGGCTCGTTCGGCCATTACGCCAGCCGTTACCTCGGCCCGCTGGCCGGTTTTCTCACCGGCTGGACCTATACCTTTGAAATGGTGATCGTCGCGCTGGCCGACGTCACCGCCTTCGGCATCTATATGGGGCTGTGGTTCCCGGACGTCGCCCAGTGGGTCTGGGTGCTGAGTATCATCCTCTTTATCGGCGCACTGAATATGTGCAGCGTAAAAGTATTCGGCGAAATGGAATTCTGGCTGTCGCTGATCAAAGTAGCGGCGATCGTCGCCATGATTATCGGCGGCGCGGCGGTGATGATGTTTGGCTTCGGCCAGGCCCAGCAGGCCACCGGCCTCAGCAATTTATGGCAGCACGGAGGCTTTATGCCTAACGGCTTCGGCGGCGTGGTGGCCTCGCTGGCGGTGGTGATGTTCGCCTTCGGCGGCATTGAAATTATCGGCATCACCGCCAGTGAAGCGAAGGATCCCGCCAAGGTGCTGCCGAAGGCGATTAACGCCGTCCCGCTGCGCATCCTGCTGTTTTACGTGCTGACGCTGATGGTGCTGATGGCGATCTATCCGTGGAACAGCATCGGCCAGAACGGCAGCCCGTTTGTCGAGATCTTCAGCAGCCTGGGCATTGAATCGGCCGCCAACCTGCTGAACGTAGTAGTGATCACCGCCGCTATTTCCGCCATCAACAGCGATATCTTCGGCGCCGGACGGATGATGTACGGCATGGCGCAGGAAGGCCAGGCGCCGAGGAGCTTCACCAAACTGACCGGCAACGGCGTGCCCTGGATGACGGTGCTGGTGATGGCGATCGCCCTGCTGGTCGGCGTGGTGCTCAACTACCTGATCCCGAAACAGATCTTTATGATCATCGCCTCCATCGCCACCTTCGCCACCGTCTGGGTGTGGCTGATGATCCTGCTGTCGCAGATCGTCATGCGCCGCACCTTAAGCAAAGAGGAAGCCGCCGCGCTGAGCTTCCCGGTGCCGTGGTGGCCGGTCGCACCGGCGCTGGCGACGGCGTTTATGGTGTTTGTCATCGGCCTGCTCGGTTACTTTGAGGAGAGCCGCATCGCGCTGTATGTCGGGCTGGCCTGGGTGGCACTGCTCACGCTGGCCTACTGGCTGTGGGTGCGCAAAAAAGGCAACGGTCTCAACATCGGCCAGTCGGCACACGATGTATAACCTTACGGGGCGCCTGGCGCCCCTTGTTATTTACGCCTGTGCCAGCGCCTGCTCAATATCCGCCAGCAGATCGTCGGCGTCTTCCAGCCCGGCGGAAAGCCGAATCAGCCCGTCGCTGATATGGTGACGGTGGCGCTCCTCTTCGCTATAGGCCGAATGCGTCATACTGGCCGGATGCTCCGCCAATGATTCACAATCTCCCAGGCTGACCGCCCGCAGAATCAGCTGCAGCGCATTGAGGAAACGGATGCCCGCCGCCATGCCGCCCTTCAGCTCAAAGGCAATCATGCCGCCCGGGCGCGCCATCTGCCGCTGCGCCAGTTGGTACTGCCGGAAGGCCGGCAGCCCCGGATAATAAACCCGCTCGACCGCCGGATGCCGCGCCAGCATTTCTGCGAGGCGTTGCGCGGTGTCGCAGTGGCGCTCCATCCGCAGCGGCAGGGTTTTCAGCCCGCGCAGCAGCAGCGCCGCATCCTGCGCCGACAGCACCGCGCCGTTCATATCCTTCAGGCCGATCAGGCGGATATCCTGCGCCAGCTCGGCGCGGGTCACCACCACCCCGGCCAGCAAATCGCCGTGCCCGCCAAGGTACTTGGTCGCCGAGTGCAGGACGATATCCGCCCCCAGCGCCAGCGGCCGCTGCAGATAAGGCGTACAGTAGGTATTATCCACCAGCAGCAGCGCCGCATGCCGGTGGGTAATCGCCGCCACCGCCGCAATGTCCACCAACCGCATATTGGGGTTGGCCGGCGTTTCACAATACACCAGCCGGGTGCGCGGCCCGATCGCCGCCGCCAGCGCCTCTGGCTGCGTCATATCGACGTGGGTCACCTTGACGCCGAAACGCTCCAGCCCGTGATGGAAGTAGCTGAAGGTGCAGCCGTACAGCGTTTCATCCACAATCAGCTCATCGCCCGGCCCGAGCAGAGTCCAGCAGCAGGCCGTCACCGCCCCCATGCCGGATGAAAACGCCACCGCCGCTTCGCCGCCCTCCAGATTGGCGATACGCTGTTCCAGCAGGTTAAGCGTCGGATTGGCGATGCGCGAGTAGAAATAGCCGGGTTCGGTGCCGGCAAAACAGGCGCCGCCGTATTCCGCCGACGGGAAAGTAAAGGTGGAGCTCATAAACACCGGCGGGCACAGTGCGCCATGATACTGCTGCGGGTCATAGCCATGGTGGATGGCCCGCGTGGCGAAAGCCTGCTTGCTTGCTGACGACATAGTGACTCCTTGATATGGATGGTGACGATTATTCCGGTGTGACATCCGCCGGTAGGCTCGCGGCGCGCATGCGTCCGCCGATAATATTCAGAGTGCGCAATACCAACATCAGCCCGAGCAGCGTTTCCGGCTGACGCAACAGCACATACAGCCCGCGCAAGGTCGCCGGCTGCTCATTCTGCTGCAGTTCGCTATAGGCCATTTTCAGCGCCGTCCCCCCTTCCCAGCCGGCGCTGGTCAGGTCTTCAAATACTGCAGCCAGCTTCTCGACCAGCGCGCTATCCGCCATGTCGATCAAATCCGAGGTAAGCGAGAGCGCGTCGACCACGTTATTCAGCCGGCCGCTCGCCAGCAGCGGGGACAGTTTTTCCATCAGCGCCGCCAGCGCCTCAGTCTGCGTGTTTTCCATGCTCCACTCCGTTATATCAGACCGCGCACCGCAGCCCAGTACAGACCGCGGTTCACGCCGTTGCGTAACATACCGCCCAGTTTGGTGGCCGGGGTTGGCACGACGTCATGACGATAGTCATACACCAGCGGCATACCGCTGCTCAGGCCGAACTGCGCCACCGCCTGCACCTTGCCGTCGTAATGGCGCACCGGATGGCCCAGCTGCATCTCCGCCACGATATTGTCGGCGATCACCGGCGCCTGATTGTGGCAGGAGCCGCCCGCCTTGCTGATCGGCAGGTCGACCGTATCGCCGATCACATACACCCCCTGCTGGTCGTAAACCTGAAGCGTCTGCGGGTCGGTCGGCAGCCATCCTTCGCCGTTATCGATATCGCTCAGGCCGGTATTGCGCACCATTTCCACCGCGCGAATCGGCGGTGTCGCCATCAGGATGTCGAACGGTTGTTCATCTCCCTCGGCGGAATAGGCGATGCGCCGCCCGGCATCCACCTGATTCAGGGTAAAGCCGCGCTGGTGCTTAATGCCGCGCGCGGCAAAAATTTCCGGCAGCGCTTCGCCGGTAGGACGCTGTAAAAACAGGCAGTTACGCAGCAGTTGGGAAATGGTCGGGTAGGTATAAATTATCTCTATCTGATTACGCACGCCGCGCTGGCGCAGGTACTCATCCAGCATCAGAGTGGTTTCAATCGGCGCGATGCCGCACTGATGCGGAACGTTGGGCGTCTGCGGGAAAGAGACGGTGATAAAGATGCGCCCTTTTTCAATCGTCGCCAGCTTATCCGCCAGCCGGCGTGCCGCCTGATACTGATAAAAGTGGTCGCCGGCTTCGGCCAGCCCGGGAATTTTTTCCGTCCAGGGCAGGCATCCGGTGGCAAAGACCAGAAAGTCATAGTCATAATTATTGCCGCTGGCGGTAAATAACCGGCGCTGCTGAAAATCAACGCCCTCCGCTTTATCGACAATAAATTTAATTTCCGGACGTAACAGACTTTGCTGCGCACGCATTAATTCATGTTTAAAAAATGCGTTAAACGCGACATACATAAAAGCCGGTTTGAAATAATGCGCCGCCGTTTGAGAAATCATTAATAACTCAACTTTATTATTAATAATTTCACGATGTAGTTTGCGCGCCAGAATGTTGGCCAGCATGGTGCCGCCGGTGCCGCCACCGACAATCACGATTCTTTTCCGCATGATATCTCCATTCAACCCGGCGCCAGGCCGGCGAAAGTGATAAAGAATATCCTTACGGAATATAAGTCTAGTGATGAAAGGTTATAATGCCAGCAAAAAAAGAATAAATAATTAACGCTATGGTTATTAACAATAAATATCACCGGAAAAGAAAAAATAAATGATGAGATATTAATAAATAACCGGCATATAATTTCTCTGCGGACTGGCGTAAAAAAACCCGCCGCAGCGGGTTTTTATTATTCGCGACAATTCGCGATTATTACTGGCCTTTAACTTCTTTCAGACCATTGAACGGCGCACGCTCGCCCAGCGCTTCTTCGATACGAATCAGCTGGTTGTACTTAGCAACGCGGTCAGAACGGCTCATAGAACCGGTTTTGATCTGGCCTGCTGCAGTACCTACCGCCAGGTCAGCGATGGTCGCGTCTTCGGTTTCACCGGAACGGTGAGAGATAACCGCGGTGTAGCCGGCATCTTTCGCCATCTTGATCGCCGCCAGGGTTTCGGTCAGAGAACCGATCTGGTTGAACTTGATCAGGATAGAGTTGGCGATGCCTTTTTCGATACCTTCTTTCAGGATCTTGGTGTTGGTGACGAACAGGTCGTCGCCAACCAGCTGGATTTTGTCGCCCAGTACTTTGGTCTGGTAAGCGAAGCCGTCCCAGTCAGACTCGTCCAGACCATCTTCGATGGAAACGATCGGGTACTGTTTGGTCAGCTCTTCCAGGAAGTGGGTGAACTCTTCAGAGGTGAAGGCTTTGTTGCCTTCGCCGGCCAGCACGTACTTGCCGTCTTTGTAGAATTCGGACGCTGCGCAGTCCATCGCCAGGGTGATGTCTTTGCCCAGTTCGTAGCCCGCTGCTTTTACCGCTTCCGCGATAACCGCCAGCGCTTCAGCGTTGGAACCCAGGTTTGGCGCGTAGCCGCCTTCGTCGCCGACAGCGGTGTTCATGCCTTTGGATTTCAGCACTTTCGCCAGGTGGTGGAACACTTCAGAGCCCATGCGCACCGCTTCTTTCAGGGTCTTCGCGCCAACCGGCTGAATCATGAATTCCTGAATGTCGACGTTGTTGTCAGCGTGCTCACCGCCGTTGATGATGTTCATCATTGGCAGAGGCATGGAGAATTTGCCTGGGGTACCGTTCAGTTCAGCAATGTGCTCGAACAGCGGCATGCCTTTGGAGGCAGCGGCAGCTTTAGCAGCAGCCAGGGAAACCGCCAGAATGGCGTTGGCGCCGAACTTGGATTTGTTCTCGGTGCCGTCCAGTTCGATCATGATCTTATCGATGTTAGCCTGGTCTTTGGCATCTTTGCCCACCACGGCTTCAGCGATTGGACCGTTTACAGCGGCAACGGCTTTCAGTACGCCTTTACCCAGGAAACGAGACTTGTCACCGTCACGCAGTTCCAGCGCTTCACGGGAACCGGTAGAAGCACCTGACGGCGCAGCAGCCAGACCAACGAAACCGCCTTCCAGGTGAACTTCGGCTTCTACAGTTGGGTTACCGCGTGAGTCGATGATTTCACGGCCGATGACTTTAACGATTTTGGACATAGTAGGTTTTCCTCAAGTCACAAGTTAACTAAAACTCCAGACAAACAACGCGCGGTTCTCACCGCGCGTTGTCGCTAAAACGTTACTTCTCCTGACGCTTCTGCTGGTCAGCCGCCGCCTTCACAAAACCGGCGAACAGCGGATGCCCATCACGCGGCGTCGAAGTGAATTCCGGGTGGAACTGACAAGCGACGAACCATGGATGGTCCGGCAGCTCGATAATTTCAACCAACTTGTTGTCCGCAGAGCGGCCGGCTACGCGCAGCCCGGCGGCTTCAATCTGCTTCAACAGCATATTGTTAACTTCATAACGGTGACGGTGACGCTCGACGATGGTCGGCTCGCCGTACAGCTGACGCACCAGGCTGTCGTCGCTCAGATGACACTGCTGGCCGCCGACGCGCATGGTGCCGCCCAGGTCGCTCTCTTCGCTGCGCATTTCGACGTTGCCGTCTTCGTCGCGCCACTCGGTGATCAACGCCACGACCGGGTACTTACAGTCTGGCTCAAATTCGGTGGAGTTGGCGTTTTCCATACCCGCAACGTGACGGGCAAACTCCATCAGCGCCACCTGCATACCCAGACAAATGCCCAGATAAGGAATATTGTTCTCGCGCGCATAGCGTGCGGTCATCACTTTGCCTTCCACGCCGCGGTAGCCGAAGCCGCCAGGGATAAGGATAGCATCCAGCCCTTTCAGCACTTCCACGCCGCGCGTCTCCACGTCCTGCGAATCAATCAGCTTGATGTTCACGGTAACGCGGTTTTTCAGGCCGCCGTGCTTGAGCGCCTCAATCACGGATTTATAGGCATCCGGCAGTTCGATATATTTGCCGACCATACCGATGGTCACTTCGCCGCCCGGATTGGCTTCTTCGTAAATCACCTGCTCCCACTCGGCCAGGTTGGCTTCCGGCGCGTTGAGGCTGAATCGTTTACAAATATAATCATCAAGCCCCTGAGATTTCAATAGGCCTGGGATTTTATAAATAGAATCAACGTCTTTCAGGGAGATAACCGCTTTTTCCGGCACGTTGCAGAACAGCGCAATTTTTGCCCGCTCATTGGCCGGAACGGCGCGATCGGAACGGCAAATCAGCACGTCCGGCTGAATACCGATGGAAAGCAGTTCTTTAACGGAATGCTGGGTAGGTTTGGTTTTCACTTCACCGGCTGCGGCCATGTACGGCACCAGCGTCAGGTGCATGTACAGCGTGTGCTCACGACCCACTTCCACCGCCATCTGGCGGATAGCTTCGAGGAACGGCAGTGATTCGATATCGCCGACGGTGCCGCCGATTTCCACCAGCACCACGTCGTGGCCTTCGCCGCCTTCGATGATGCGCTCTTTGATCGCGTTGGTGATGTGCGGAATAACCTGTACGGTCGCGCCCAGATAGTCGCCGCGGCGTTCTTTACGCAGCACGTCGGAATAGATGCGGCCGGTGGTGAAGTTGTTGCGGCGCGTCATTTTGGTACGGATGAAGCGCTCGTAGTGACCCAAGTCCAGATCGGTTTCTGCGCCGTCTTCGGTGACGAAAACTTCCCCATGCTGAATCGGGCTCATGGTGCCCGGATCCACGTTGATGTACGGGTCCAGTTTCATGATGGTAACGTTGAGGCCACGGGCTTCAAGAATAGCCGCCAGAGAGGCTGCGGCAATGCCTTTACCCAGAGAGGATACGACCCCGCCGGTCACAAAAATATAATTAGTTGTCATGCTGAACCTGAGAGTTTAGGTTTAAAGACGATGGAAGAACCAAGACGGGAAAGTAGTATACCCGAACCTGTCTTGACCTACAAACGATCGTTTTACTCTCCATCATCTCTGTCATCCCCGCGAGTTCCTCAGGTTTTTGCCGTTTACCGCCATCCGGGTAGGCTTTTAAAACAAAGAGTTAGCGATAAAAACCGTCGATTAACGCATGTCAGGGCCACTAAAACGCCTTACATTTCAGTTTGTTGGCTTTTTTAGCAGGCGCCGCTGCGCCGTATCCGCAACTGACGATAAGCTTAACCGTTTCAGCCTGAGCGAACATTGTGATCGATCAAACAAGCTGCCGGATGCCGTTACGCTAAATCAGACAGCGCAAAACGCATTTAGTTTTCCTGCTGCTTAACCTGCTGCCAGGCCTCTTCCATCTGCTCCAGCGTCGCCTCCGCCATCGTCAGCCCCTGCTGCGCGATGATGCTTTCCACCTGACGGAAGCGCCGCTCGAACTTGCGGTTGGCGGCCTGCAGTGCGTTTTCCGCCTTGTGGCCCAGATGGCGCGACAGATTCACCGTGGCGAACAGCAGGTCGCCGATTTCCTCTTCCAGCTTCTGTTGGTCCACCACCGCCTGCTGCGCTTCGTGCATCACTTCGTCAATCTCTTCATGCACCTTGTCGAGCACCGGGCCGAGCGTATGCCAGTCAAAGCCTACCGCAGCGCAGCGCTTCTGGATTTTGTGCGCCTTCATCAGCGCCGGCAGCGCGTTGGGGATATCGTCCAGCGCCGAGTGCAGCGCCTTTTCCGCCCGCTCACCGGCCTTCAGCTGCTCCCAGCGCGCCGCAATCGTCGCGTTGTCCGCAGCGTCAGCGTCGCCGAAGATGTGCGGGTGGCGGCGCTCCAGCTTGTCGCTGATGGCGGTGCACACCTCGTCAAAATCAAACAGCCCCTGCTCCTGCCCCATCTGGGCGTAGAACACCACCTGAAACAGCAGATCGCCCAGCTCATCGCGCAGGTCGGCGTAGTCCTGGCGCTCAATGGCATCCAGCACCTCATAGGTTTCTTCCAGCGTATACGGCGCGATGGTGGCGAAGGTTTGCTTGCGGTCCCACGGGCAGCCCGCCTGCGGGTCGCGCAGCGTTTTCATGATATTGAGCAGACGCTGCAGCGGAGTAGATGGGGTCATGGCAAAATCTCTGAAAAAGAACGGACGCTCATTATGGCGTCCGTCTCCTTGATGGCTCAATAAGTTTTGCGTTGTATTTCAACAGCTGCGCCGCATCCAAACGTCAGGCACCTGAATCCCCAATGGATTTCGCGCCACATCTAGGCGGCAACAACGAGGCGGTGTGAAAGACGCCGGAGATTCAGCTGCCGTGCAGACGCTTGGCATCTATCACATCCGGCAGTTGGTTCAGCTTCGCCAGCACCCGGCCCAGCACCTGCTGGTTGTAGATTTCGATATCCATATCGATGGTGGCCATCTGCTTTTTGGTATCGCTCCGGCTGGCGACGCCCAGCACGTTCACCTTTTCGTTGGCGAGGATGGTGGTGATATCACGCAGCAGGCCGCTGCGATCGTTGGCCATCACCCTCACCACCAGCGAATAACCGCTGGAATAGCTTTCCCCCCACACGGCGTCGACGATGCGCTCCGGCGCGTGGGATTGCAGTTCGGTCAGCTGGTCGCAATCGGCGCGGTGGATGGAGATACCGCGCCCCTGAGTGATAAAGCCGACGATATCGTCGCCCGGAATCGGCTGGCAGCAGCGGGCGATGTGGTGCATCAGATTGCCGACGCCCTCCACCACCACCCGGCCATCGTCTTTCTTGCGGGTCGCCGGCGGCGCCTTGTGCTGCACTAGTTGGCGCAGCGCTTCGCGATCCTGCTCTTCGGCGCTCGGCTTATTGAACTTGCTCTGCAGGAAGTTCACCATCTGATTGAGGCGAATATCCCCGCCGCCAATCGCCGCCAGCACTTCGTCCAGCGAGTTCATGTTGTAGCGCGGGATCAGCAGTTTTTCCGCCTCTTTCAGGCTGATGCCGAGGTGTTCCAGTTCGTTGTCCAGCATCTGGCGGCCGGCCAGGATGTTTTTATCGCGATCCTGCTTACGGAACCAGTTATGAATCTTCGAACGTCCGCGGCTGGTGGTGACGTAGCCAAGGTTCGGGTTCAGCCAGTCGCGGCTCGGGTTCGGCTGCTTCTGAGTGATAATTTCAATCTGGTCGCCCATCTGCAGCTGATAGGTGAACGGCACGATGCGCCCGCCGATCTTGGCGCCGATGCAGCGGTGGCCGACGTCGCTGTGGATGTGGTAGGCAAAGTCCAGCGGCGTTGAGCCGGCCGGCAGGTCGACCACGTCGCCCTTCGGCGTAAACACATACACCCGGTCGTCGAACACCTGGCTGCGCACTTCGTCGAGCATTTCGCCGGAGTCGGCCATCTCTTCCTGCCAGGCGATCAGCTTACGCAGCCAGGCGATGCGCTCTTCGTAACCGGAACGCACCGTAACACCGGCGCCCTCTTTGTATTTCCAGTGCGCGGCGACGCCCAGCTCGGCGTCCTCGTGCATCTGCCGGGTACGGATCTGGATCTCGACCGTTTTGCCGCGCGGGCCGAGCACCACGGTGTGGATCGACTGATAGCCGTTGGGTTTCGGGTTGGCGACATAGTCGTCGAACTCGTCCGGCAGATGACGGAAATGGGTATGCACAATGCCAAGCGCCGCATAGCAGTCCTGCAGCCGTTCGGCCACGATGCGCACCGCACGCACGTCGAACAGCTCGTCGAACGCCAGCGCCTTTTTCTGCATTTTGCGCCAGATGCTGTAGATATGCTTGGGACGGCCGTAGATTTCCACCCGAATATCTTCGTCCGCCATCGCCTTGCGCAGCGAAGCAACAAAATCATCAATAAACTGTTCGCGGTCGATACGGCGTTCATGCAGCAGCTTGGCGATGCGCTTGTATTCTTCCGGATGCAGGTAGCGGAAGCAGAAATCCTCCAGCTCCCACTTCAGCTGGCCGATACCCAGGCGGTTGGCCAGCGGCGCATAGATATTGGAGCACTCCTTGGCCGCCAGCACCCGTTCATCTTCCGGCGCGTCTTTCACTTCACGCAGGTGGGCAATACGTTCCGCCAGTTTGATCACCACGCAGCGGAAATCTTCCACCATCGCCAACAGCATGCGGCGCACGTTATCGACCTGCTCGGAGCCCATCGAGTCGTTGTGGGTCGCCTTCAGCTGGCGAATCGCATCCATATCGCGCACGCCGTGTACCAGCGCGACGATATTGTTGCCGAACGCCTCGTTCAGGGTCTCTTCCTGCACCAGACCGGCGTCGGCCAGCGGGAACAGCAGCGCGGCGCGCATGCTGTCGTTGTCCATGCTGAGGGTCGAGAGAATTTCCACCATCTCCAGACCGCGCCCCAGCAGTTTCGGCGCGTCCGGATGGTCTTTGGTCTGTTGCTCGCAATAGCGCCAGGTATCGGCCAGCCGTTCAACGGACTGTGGGTTGGGTAGCCCAAGACCGGCAAGCCACTCGTCGAGAGCGAATTCACCCGCCGTGTTCAAATGTGCACTTCTTACCGCAACCATACCTTCTCCCTACTTTGCAGCGACCACAGGCAACCGCTATTCCTGACGGATAAACAGCGCCATTGATTCAAGATGCCCCGTGTGCGGGAACATATCCAGCATACGCACACGCGCAAGACGATAACCGGCGGACAGCAACGTTTTGCTGTCGCGCGCCAGCGTGGTGGGGTTACAAGAAACGTACACCACCCGCTCCGGCGCCAGTTTTACAATATGTGACATCACTCCAGCCGCGCCCGCCCGGGCAGGATCCAACATAACCTTATCAAATCCCTGTTGCGCCCAAGGCTGCCGCTCCACGTCTTCTTCCAGGTTCTGATGAAAAAACGACGCATTACTCAGTAAATTCTTATGTGCATTATATTGCCCATTCGCTACCAGCGTGGCAACACCTTCGATGCCGACCACCGCTTTCGCCCGCCGAGCCAGCGGCAGGGTGAAATTGCCCATACCGCAGAACAGATCCAGCACCCGATCGTCGGGCTGAATCTCCAGCCACTCCAGCGCCTGCGCCACCATCTGCTGGTTGACCGCATCGTTCACCTGAATAAAGTCGCGCGGACTGAAGTCTAAGCGTAGCCCGTCAACCTGATAATACGGCGTATCACCGCACAGTTTCTCCAGTTGTTCGCTGTCCGACGCCAAATAAATCGTTACGGCATTTTGCCGGGCGAAGGTCAGCAGCGCCTCACGGTCGGCCGGCCTGAGCGCGTCCAGGTGCCGCAACACCAGCAGCGGCCCGTTGTCCGCCAGCACCAGTTCGGCATGCCCCAGGCGCTTCACCGCCTGCAGCCCGCTCAGGCAGGCGCGCAGCGGCGTCAGCAGTCGCTCCAGCTCCGGCGCCAGCACCGGGCACTGAGTCACCGACACCAGCTCGCTGGAGCCAGCCTGACGAAAGCCCATCAGCAGGGTTTGCCGCTTCGGCTGCCACATCAGCCCCAGACGCGCGCGCCGGCGATAGCCGTATTGCGGCCCGGCGATCACCGCCTCCTGCGGCACGCTGACGCCGGTTTCGCGGGCGATCATCCGTTCCAGCGCCGCTGCCTTGCTCTGCTGCTGCAGGCTTTCATCCGCATGCTGCTGCTGACAGCCGCCGCAGACGCCAAAGTGCGGACAGCGCGGCTCCACCCGCTGCGGGCTGCGGCTCAGCAGGCGTTTCAGCTTGCCTTTGGCGAACTGACGCTTGTCTTCCGTCAGCTGAATTTCCGCCTGTTCGCCCGGCAGTACGTCCGGGATAAACACCGCTTTACCGTTGTGGCGCGCCACACCCTGACCGAAGGGATCGAGGTCGCTCACCGTCACGGTGAAGATTTGTGTGTGCTGCCGGGTCGTCACGCGGCGTTTGGGAGAGTAGAATTGCGCCATAAAATTGTCGGTTGCTGGTTCATTAAGCTAGGATTAGCGCAATTCTCCCACATTGGAATCTCATGACCAAATACAGCCTGCGCGCGCGCATGATGATATTGATTCTGGCCCCTACATTATTGATCGGCCTGTTGCTCAGTACCTTCTTCGTCGTGCACCGTTATAATGAGCTGCAGGAGCAGCTGGTGGACGCCGGCGCCAGCATTATCGAACCGCTCGCCGTCGCCAGCGAATACGGCATGACCTTCCGCAGCCGTGAGTCGGTGCGCCAATTGGTCAGCCTGCTGCACCGCCGCCACTCCGATATCGTGCGCTCCATCACCGTGTTCGACGCGCAGAACAACCTGTTTGTCACTTCCAATTATCACCATAATTTCGCCCAGTTGCAGATCCCGAAAGGTGTGCCATTGCCCACCGATCTGATGCTGACGCGCCGCGGCGACTCGCTGATTCTGCGCACGCCGATCATGTCGGAGAACCAATACCCCGACGAGGCTGCCGAAAGCGGCGCGCACGGCGACAATAACCTCGGCTATGTGGCCATCGAGCTGGATCTGCAGTCGGTGCGCCTGCAGCAGTACAAAGAGGTGTTTGTCTCCACGCTGCTGTTGCTGCTGTGTATGTGTATCGCCATCCTGTTCGCCTACCGGCTGATGCGCGACGTCACCGGGCCGATCCGCAATATGGTCAACACCGTCGACCGCATCCGCCGCGGCCAGCTCGACAGCCGGGTGGAAGGCTTTATGCTCGGCGAACTGCACATGCTGAAAAACGGCATCAACTCCATGGCGATGTCGCTGACCGCCTATCACGAAGAGATGCAGCAGAATATCGATCAGGCAACCTTCGACCTGCGTGAAACGCTGGAGCAGATGGAGATCCAGAACGTCGAGCTGGATCTGGCCAAAAAGCGCGCGCAGGAAGCCGCGCGCATCAAATCCGAATTCCTGGCTAATATGTCGCACGAGCTGCGCACCCCGCTGAATGGCGTGATCGGCTTTACCCGCCAGATGCTGAAAACCGAACTGAGCGCCACCCAGAACGACTACCTGCAAACCATCGAGCGTTCGGCGAACAACCTGCTGACCATCATCAACGACGTGCTGGACTTCTCCAAGCTGGAAGCCGGCAAGCTGGTGCTGGAGCATATTCCGTTCGCGCTGCGCGAAACGCTGGACGAAGTGATCGTGCTGCTGGCGCCTTCCGCCCATGAAAAAGGGCTGGAGCTGACGCTCGACGTCCACAACGACGTGCCGGAGCAGGTGGTCGGTGACTCGCTGCGCCTGCAGCAGGTGATCACCAACCTGCTGGGCAACGCGGTCAAATTTACCGAAACCGGCAATATCGATATCCGGGTGGAGTTGCGCAACCAGCTGGAACATCAGGTCGAGCTGGAGGTGCAAATCCACGACACCGGCATCGGCATCTCCGAACGCCAGCAGTCGCAGCTGTTCCAGGCGTTCCGTCAGGCGGACGCCAGCATCTCGCGCCGCCACGGCGGCACCGGCCTCGGGCTGGTGATCACCCAGAAGCTGGTGAAAGAGATGAACGGCGATATCTGTTTCCACAGCCAGCTTAACCGCGGCTCCACCTTCTGGTTCCATATTACGCTGGACCTGAATGAAGATCTGATGACGCGCCAGCCGTGCCTGCCGGAGCTGAGCGGTAAGACGCTGGCCTATATCGAATCCAATCCGACGGCGGCGCAGGCGACGCTGAATATGCTCAACGCCACGCCGCTGGTCGTCACCCATTCGCCAACCCTCGGCCAGCTGCCCGTCGGCGATTATGACTTTATGCTGGTGGGCGTACCGATCCCGTTCCGCGACAAGATGGCGCAGCATCAGGACAAACTGCTGAAAGCGCTCAACTATGCCAGACGGGTAATTCTGGCCCTGCCGTATCAGTCACAGATCGATGCCGAACTGCTGAAAGAACAGGGCGCTATAGGCTGCCTGGTCAAGCCGGTCACCAGCACCCGCCTGTTCCCGTTGCTGCGCATGGAAACGCCGCGTCAGGAACACGCCGCGCCGGCGCGTAAACGCCTGCCGCTGACCGTGATGGCGGTGGACGACAACCCGGCCAACCTGAAACTGATCGGCACCCTGCTGGCGGAACAGGTGGAAAAAACGCTGCTGTGCGAAAGCGGCGAAGAAGCCATTGCGCTGGCGCGTGACAACGTGCTGGACCTGATTCTGATGGATATCCAGATGCCGAATATCGACGGAATCCGCACCAGCGAGCTGATCCGCCAGCTGCCGCACCATAACTCCACGCCGATCGTTGCAGTCACCGCCCACGCGGTCAGCGGCGAGCGGGAGCACCTGCTGCAGGCCGGCATGGACGATTATCTGGCGAAACCGATTGACGAAGCGATGCTGACGCGCGTTCTGTCGCGCTACCACAGCGGCGTACAAGAGGCGGAGGCCACACCGCCGCCTGGCACAGAACCGCTGGCGTCGCTGGACTGGCCGCTGGCGTTGCGTCAGGCGGCCAATAAACAGGATCTGGCGCGCGACCTGCTGCAAATGCTGCTCGACTTCCTGCCGCAGGTGAGGGAGCGGGTGCAGGCGGTACTGGACGGCGCGCAGGACGACACGCTGCTGGATCTGATCCACAAACTGCACGGCAGCTGCAGCTACAGCGGCGTGCCGCGGCTGAAGCAGACCTGCTTCTATATTGAACAACAGCTGCGTCAGGGCGTCGCCATCGAGGATCTGGAGCCGGAGTGGCTGGAGCTGCTCGATGAAATCGAGCTGGTCAGCCAGGCGGCCAGAAAACACCTGGGTTAACCGTCAGAATACGGCCTCTTCCCCGTCAGGAAGAGGCCGCCGTTACTGCCCCTGCGCCACCTTCAGCGTCGCCGCAATATTGCGCGCCGTCGCCCGCACGTTTTCAGCAGCGTCGTGCAACGCCTCTTCCAGCGTACAGACGCGATACAGCACGCTGAACACCGCATCCACTCCGTGCTGATGCACCACGCCGACATCGTCGCTCAGGCTGCCGGCAATGCCGATCACCGGTTTGCCGTAACGTTTGGCGACCCGCGCCACGCCAATCGGCACCTTGCCTTTGATGCTCTGGCTATCGATGCGTCCTTCGCCGGTGATCACCAGCGTCGCGTCACGCACCAGCGCGTCCAGCCCCAACGCCTCGGTGACGATCTCAATCCCCTGGCGCAGTTCTGCCCGACAAAACGCCAGCAGTCCGGCGCCCATGCCGCCGGCCGCGCCGGCGCCGGGCACCTGCTGGACATCCACGCCCAGCGTACGCTTGATCACCTGTGCATAGTGCGCCAGCGCGCCGTCCAGTTCCGCCACCATCTGCGGCGTCGCCCCTTTCTGCGGGCCGAAAATGGCGGAAGCGCCCTCCGGCCCGGTCAGCGGGTTGGTCACATCGCAGGCCACCTCAAACCGGCACTGGCCGATACGCGCATCCAGCCGGCTGAGGTCAATCTGCGTCAGCGTCGCCAGCGCGGCGCCGCCAAAACCGATCTCCTCGCCGCGCTCGTCCAGCAGCCGCGCGCCCAGCGCCTGTACCATGCCGGCACCGCCGTCATTGGTCGCGCTGCCGCCAATGCCGATAATGCAGTGCCTGACGCCGTGCTCCAGCGCGCAGCGGATCAGCTCTCCGGTACCGTAGGAGGTGGTTTTCAGCGGGTTGCGCCGCCCGGTGGGCAGTCGCTCCAGCCCGCTGGCCGCTGCCATCTCGATAAACGCGCTACGCCCGTCGCCGGACAGGCCGAAAAACGCCGGCGTCGTCTCGCCTAACGGCCCGGTAACGTCCACCTTGATAATCCGCCCGCCGGTCGCCGCCACCATGGCTTCCACCGTTCCTTCTCCGCCGTCGGCCAGCGGCAGTTTGACGAACTCCGCAGCGGGGAAAACCTCGCGGAACCCGTCCTCAATGCAGGTGGCCACCGCCAGCGCGGATAAACTCTCTTTATATGAATCCGGCGCGATCACTATTTTCATAAGCTGCCTGCACAATCCCTAACTCGTGACTTGGACTTTGGCCAACTTCTCGTAATAACAGGCCAAAGCGCTGTGGTCCGCACCGCCCAGATCGTCGACCCGCAGCGCCTGCATCATCTCCATCACCGCCGAGGTCAGCGGTAGCTGCGCACCGATACCGTGCGAAGTGTCCAGCGCGTTAGCCAGATCCTTGATGTGCAATTCGATGCGGAACCCCGGTTTGAAATTACGCGCCAGCACCATCGGCGCTTTGGCGTCCAGCACCGTGCTGCCCGCCAGCCCGCCGCGAATCGCCTGATATACCCGCTCAGGATCGACGCCGGCCTTGGTGGCCAACACCAGCGCTTCCGACATCGCGGCGATATTCAGCGCGACGATCACCTGGTTCGCCAGTTTCGTCACGTTGCCGGCGCCGATCTCGCCGGTATGCACCACCGATCCGGCCATCGCCTTCATCACCTCATAGCAGCGGTCGAACACCGCCTTCTCGCCGCCGACCATCACCGACAGCGTGCCGTCAATCGCCTTCGGCTCGCCGCCGCTGACCGGCGCATCCAGCATGGCAACCTGCTTTTCCGCCAGTCTGGCGCTGATTTCCCGACTGGCCAACGGTGCGATCGAACTCATATCAATCACCACCGTGCCCGGCTTCGCCCCCTCAATAACGCCGTTCTCCCCCAGCACCACCTCCTGCACCTGCGGTGAGTTGGGCAGCATGGTGATCACGATGTCGCACTGCGCCGCCACCGCTTTAGGCGTATCGGCGCTCTCCGCACCCAGCTCGCTCAGCTCGGCGGTGGTTTCCGCCCGATGATTCAGCACCACCAGCGCATAGCCGGCTTTCAACAGGTTTTTGCTCATCGGTTTGCCCATAATGCCCAGGCCGATAAATCCAATTTTCATCTTCTGCTCCTTATTTCACACCAGGTTTAAAACGGTCGCGCAGCGCCTGCGTCGCACCGCGCAGCACGCCTAAATCACTGCCGACGGCGACAAATTTCGCCCCCCACTCCAGATAGCGGCGCGCATCGGCTTCGGCCGGTGCCAGAATGCCGCTCGGTTTCCCCGCCGCCGCCGCGCGCTCAAAAATATGCCGGATCGCCGCCTGCACCTGCGGATGATTCGGCTGGCCGAGATAACCCAGCGCGGCGGACAGATCCCCGGGGCCGACGAAGATACCGTCAACGCCCTCCACCGCGGCAATGGCATCCAGATGGTCGATGCCCGCCTGCGTTTCGATCTGCACCAGCACGCTGATATTGTCGTTAACGCTGCTGAAGTAATCGCTGACCGTGCCGTAGCCGTTGCTGCGGTGGGAGACCGACACGCCGCGAATGCCGGCCGGCGGATAGCGCGTGGCCGCCACCGCCTGCAGCGCCTGCTCTTCACTCTCCACAAACGGGATCAGGAAGTTAAAAAAACCGATATCCAGCAGGCGTTTGATAATCACCGGCTCGTTACAGGGCGGCCGCACCACCGCCGCACTGCTGCTGCCCTTCAGCGCCATCAGTTGCGGCACAAAGGTGGTGATATCATTCGGCGCATGCTCGCCGTCCAGCACCAGCCAGTCGAAACCGGCCAGCCCCAGCACTTCGGTCGAGATCGGGTTGCCCAGCGCCGACCAACAGCCGATAAGGGTTTCCCCCTGCTGCAGAGACTGACGAAAGCGGTTGTGACAACTGTTCATGGCGTATCCTTTACGTTGAAGGGTGAAAAGACGAACAAGGCGGATTAGCGCACCAGGCAAGGGCGTTTATTATCGAAGGCCCAATCCGGCACCAGGAACTGCATACCCATCGCGTCATCGCGCGCGCCGAGGCCGTGGGTTTTATACAGCTCATGCGCCTTCATCAGGCGATCGCGATCCAGCTCGATCCCCAGCCCCGGCTTCTGCGGCACCGCCACGCGGCCGCCGGCGATGGTCAGCGGTTCGCGCGTCAGGCGCTGGTTGCCTTCCTGCCAGATCCAGTGGGTATCAATGGCGGCGATGTTGCCCGGCGCGGCGGCGGCCACGTGGGTGAACATCGCCAGCGAGATATCGAAATGGTTATTGGAGTGCGATCCCCAGGTCAGACCGAATTCGTGGCACAGCTGCGCCACCCGCACCGATCCCTGCATCGTCCAGAAGTGCGGGTCCGCCAGCGGGATATCCACCGACTGCAGCTGCAGCGTATGGTGCATCTGGCGCCAGTCGGTAGCGATCATATTGGTGGCGGTCGGCAAGCCGGTGGCGCGGCGGAACTCCGCCATCACTTCGCGACCGGAGAAGCCCTGCTCGGCGCCGCACGGATCCTCGGCGTAAGCCAACACGTTGCGCAGCCGCCTGCCCAGACGGATCGCTTCTTCCAGCGACCAGGCGCCGTTCGGATCGAGCGTGATGCGCGCCTGCGGGAAACGCTCCGCCAGCGCGGTGACCGCATCGGCTTCTTCTTCGCCGGCCAGCACCCCGCCTTTCAGCTTGAAGTCGTTAAAACCGTATTTCTCATAGGCGGCTTCCGCCAGGCGCACCACCGCCTGCGGCGTCAGCGCCTCCTCATGGCGCAGCCGGTACCAATCGCAGGCATCGTCCGGCTGGCTCTGATACGGCAGCGGGGTTTTATTGCGGTCGCCGATATAGAACAGATAGCCGAGCATCTCCACCGACTCGCGCTGCTGCCCGTCCCCCAGCAGCGCCGCCACCGGCACCTCCAGGAACTGCCCCAGCAGATCGAGCATCGCCGCTTCAATGCCGGTCACCACGTGGATGGTGGTGCGCAGATCGAACGTCTGCTGGCCGCGCCCCGCCGCATCGCGATCGGCGAAGCGCTGGCGCACCGCCGTCATCACGTTTTTATATTCGCCGAGCGTTTTCCCCACCACCAGCGGCTGCGCATCCTCCAGCGTCTGGCGGATCTTTTCGCCGCCCGGCACTTCTCCGACGCCGGTATTGCCGGCGTTATCCTGCAGAATCACAATATTGCGGGTGAAAAACGGCGCGTGGGCACCGCTCAGGTTCAGCAGCATGCTGTCATGGCCGGCGACCGGCACCACCTGCATGGCGATAATTTTTGGAGCACTGTGAAACGTGGTCATAAGTCTGTCCTTTTCAGAGTGAAATCAACGGCCGAACGCCGGGCGCCGGCGGTCAAAACGCCAACCGGGCACCAGATACTGCATCGCCTGGGCATCGTTGCGCGCCCCGCTCGGCAGCGTCTGATGCAACCGGTGCGCCTGTTCCAGCGCCTGCCAGTCCAGCTCGATGCCGAGACCCGGCGCGTCGGGCAGCGCAATTTTTCCGTCGACGATTTGCAATGGGTTTTTCGTCAGATGCTGGCCTTCCTGCCAGATCCAGTGGGTATCGATGGCGGTCGGTTTCCCCGGCGCCGCCGCGCCGACGTGGGTAAACATCGCCAGAGAAATATCGAAGTGGTTATTGGAGTGGCAGCCCCAGGTCAGCCCCCACACGTCGCACAGCTGCGCCACCCGCACCGCGCCGGACATCGTCCAGAAGTGCGGATCCGCCAGCGGAATATCCACCGCCTGCAGCTGTGTGGCGTGGCGCATTTCCCGCCAGTTGGTGGCAATCATATTGGTCGCCACCGGCAAGCCGGTTGCCCGGCGGAACTCGGCCATCACTTCACGGCCGGAAAAGCCCTGCTCTGCGCCGCACGGGTCTTCCGCATAGGTCAGAATGCCGTTCATGCCGCGGCACAGCGC
This sequence comes from Serratia sp. JUb9, assembly GCF_014298095.1. NCBI lineage: Bacteria > Pseudomonadati > Pseudomonadota > Gammaproteobacteria > Enterobacterales > Yersiniaceae > Serratia > Serratia sp. JUb9. Next base: position 4,137,516 of record NZ_CP060416.1, read on the forward strand.
GATAGCCTCATCCAGCCGCCAGGCGCCGTTGGGATCGACGGTGATGCGCGCCTGCGGGAAGCGCTGCGCCAGGGCGCACACCGCCTCGATCTCCTGCTCGCCAGGCAGCACGCCGCCCTTGAGTTTAAAATCCTTAAAGCCGTAGCGATCCTGCGCCGCCGCCGCCAGCTCGACGATGGCTGCCGTATCCATCGCTTCCTGATGGCGCAGGTGATACCACGGGTGGCCGCCCTGCTCACCGGCCTGATACGGCAAATCGGTGCGCCGGCGGTCGCCGATGTAAAACAGATAGCCCAGCACCGTCACCGCATCGCGCTGTTTGCCGGGGCCAAGCAGCTCCGCCACCGGTACGCCAAGACACTGCCCCAGCAGATCCAGCAGCGCGGCCTCCAGCGCCGCCACCGCGTTGACCCGCAGTTCAAACGTCCAGGCGCCGCTGGCGAAGGCGTCGAAATCTGCCGGCTGGCTGCCGCCGTGCAGCGCGTGCACCAGACTGTTCATTCGCGCAACCTGCTGCCCCACCACCTGCGGCATCGCCGCCGTCAGCGTCTGGTAAATCACCTCGCCGCCCGGCGCTTCGCCCACGCCGGTATGGCCGGCGCTGTCGGTCAGCACCACGATATTGCGGGTGAAACAGGCGCCGTGGGCGCCGCCGATATTCAGCAGCATGCTGTCGTAGCCGGCGACCGGGATCACGCGCATGGCGGTGATGGTTGGCGTGCTCTGCGTATCGCTCATCATGCCCCCCGTGCGACAGGTTTCAGTTCGATGCGTTTGATTTCACCGACGATAAACAGATAGCTGACCACCGCCAGCAGCGCATGGATGCCGACGTACAGCAGCGCGCCGTTGAATGAGCCGGTGGTGCCGATGATGTAGCCGATGGCGATCGGCGTCACGATGCCGGAGATATTGCCGAACATATTGAACAGCCCGCCGCTCAGGCCGCTGATCTCTTTCGGCGCGGTATCGGCCATCACCGCCCAGCCCAACGCCCCCAGCCCCTTGCCGAAGAACGCCATCGCCATAATGCCGACCACCATCCACTCGGTGTCTACGTAGTTACAGAAGATCATCGACATCGACAGCAGCATGCCGATCACGATCGGCGCCTTGCGCGAGAAGGTCAGCGAGTTGGTGCGGCGCATCAGATAGTCAGAGATCACCCCGCCCAGCACGCCGCCGACGAAGCCGCAGATGGCCGGCACCGAGGCGACAAAGCCGGCTTTCAGAATCGACATGCCGCGCGCCTGCACCAGATAGACCGGAAACCAGGTAATAAAGAAGTAGGTCAGCGCGTTGATGCAGTACTGGCCGATATAAACGCCGACCATCATGCGCGACTGCAGCAGCTGTTTGATCTGCCGCCATTTCTCGCCTTTCACCGGCTGCGCCTGCGGCTGCTTCTGATCCATATTGGTCAGCGCGCCGCCGGCTTCGATATAGTCCATTTCGGCCTGGTTAATGCGCGGGTGATCTTTCGGGTTATGCACCACCTTCAGCCAGATAAAACTCAGCACAATCCCCAGCCCGCCCATAAAGAAGAACACGTGCGACCAGCCGACGGCGTGCGTCAGCCAACCCATGATCGGCGCGAAGATCACCGTGGCGAAATACTGCGCCGAGTTGAAAATCGACACCGCCGTGCCGCGCTCATGAGCGGGGAACCAGGCGGCGACGATGCGGCTGTTGCCCGGGAACGACGGCGCTTCCGCCAGTCCGACCAGAAAACGCAGGGCAAACAGCGCCACCACAATGCCGAAGCCGCTGAAGATATCGACAAACCCCTGCAGCAGGGTGAACAGCGACCAGATAAAGATGCTCCAGAAATAGACGCGCTTCGATCCAAAACGATCCAGCAGCCAGCCGCCGGGGATCTGGCCGATGACGTACGCCCAGGAAAAGGCGGAGAAGATGTAGCCCATCCCGACCGGATCCAGCCCGATATCCTGAGCCATTGACGAACCGGCGATCGACAGCGTGGCGCGGTCGCCGTAGTTAAATGACGTGACGATAAACAGCATCACCACAATCCAGTAGCGCGTATTGGTTCTTTTTATTGCGCCGGTTGCGGAACTGATTGTTGACATGGTGTTCTCCTGAATCTAGCCATTGCTATCTTCATCCTGAACTGCATGAATATCTCAGAACGAAATGGGTTGAATTAAATAAACCTCACCTGTGAGCAGTGCGATTAATTCCGTTGCGGTTAATATCAAAGCCCAATAATTTTGCTCTGCGAAAAGTATATGTAGCCCGCAAACGAAGCTCATCGGGCAATATTCCAAGTATCAGCCCAATATGCGCGTTAGTTTGGGGCATCTGCCCAAGATAACGCCGGACGGCTCACGAAACCCCGTCAGGCCGTGATCGGCCTCACGTGCCGTTGGCGCAATGCCAAATAATTTACCGCTGCCGCCGCGTAATACCGGTCATTTGCATAATATCGCCCTCTGACTGGTAAACCTATACTTACTCAGGTGAGCACATCTGCCGATTAATCTCGCAGCAAAAATAATAATTAAGGCAAGTGAGGTTGTAATGTCTGAAATAAATATCCGCCACGACGCGCCGCTATATATTAAGGTGCACGCCGATGATAATGTCGCTATCGTGGTCAATAAGCAGGGATTAGCCAAAGGCACGCTGTTTCCCTGCGGTTTACAGTTAATTGAACATGTGCCGCAGGGGCATAAGGTGGCGTTGAATCATATCGCCGCCGGCGAAGCGATTATTCGCTACGGGGAAACCATCGGCTATGCACAGCGCGATATCTTACGCGGCAGCTGGATTGATGAGTCGCTGGTGACGCTGCCGGAAGCGCCGGCGCTGGACAGCCTGCCGCTGGCCAATCGCGTGCCGCCGCCGTTGCCGCCGCTGGAGGGCTACACCTTCGAGGGCTACCGCAACGCCGACGGCAGCGTCGGCACTAAAAACCTGCTGGGGATTACCACCAGCGTGCACTGCGTCGCCGGCGTGGTCGACTTCGTGGTGAAAATCATCGAGCGCGATCTGCTGCCGAACTACCCCAACGTAGACGGCGTGGTGGCGCTGAACCATCTCTACGGCTGCGGCGTCGCCATCAACGCGCCGGCCGCCGTGGTACCGATCCGCACTATCCATAATCTGGCGCTTAACCCCAATTTCGGCGGCGAAGTGATGGTGGTCGGCCTTGGCTGCGAGAAACTGCAGCCGGAACGGCTGCTGCAGGGCACCCCCGATGTGCAGCCGATCTCGCTGGACGCCGGGCAGATCGTGCGTCTGCAGGATGAGAAGCATATCGGGTTTAAATCAATGGTGGACGATATTCTGGCGCTGGCGGAACGGCATCTGCGCAAACTCAATCAACGCCGGCGCGAACCCTGCCCGGCGTCAGAGCTGGTGGTCGGCATGCAGTGCGGCGGCAGCGACGCTTTCTCCGGCGTGACCGCCAACCCGGCGGTGGGCTATGCCTCCGATCTGCTGGTGCGCTGCGGCGCTACGGTGATGTTCTCGGAAGTGACGGAAGTGCGCGACGCCATTCATCTGCTGACGCCGCGCGTCGCCGACCAGGAAGTAGGCCGGCGCCTGCTGGAGGAGATGCGCTGGTACGACGATTATCTCAGTCAGGGGCAGACCGACCGCAGCGCCAACCCGTCGCCCGGCAATAAAAAAGGCGGGCTGGCCAACGTGGTGGAAAAGGCGCTGGGATCGATCGCCAAGTCCGGCGCCAGCGCGATTGTCGAAGTGCTCTCCCCCGGCCAGCGCCCGAGTAAACGCGGCCTGATCTTCGCCGCCACGCCCGCCAGCGACTTCGTCTGCGGTACGCAGCAGCTGGCCTCCGGCATTACCCTGCAGGTGTTCACCACCGGACGCGGCACGCCTTACGGCCTGACCGCCGTTCCGGTGATCAAAATGGCGACGCACAGCGCGCTGGCCGAACGCTGGCACGATCTGATGGATATCGACGCCGGCAGCATCGCCAGCGGCGAAGCCACCATCGAGCAGGTGGGCTGGCAACTGTTTGAACTGATTTTGGCCATCGCCAGCGGGCGCAAGAAAACCTGGTCGGATCAATGGGGACTGCACAATGCGCTGGCGGTGTTCAACCCGGCGCCGGTCACCTGAGCTATTCGTCCAGCTGCAGGCCGATATACAGCAGTAAACGTGCGTCGAAGCTGGACAGGTTCAGGCCGGTCAGTTCGGAAATACGGTTCAGGCGGTATTCCAGGGTGTTGCGGTGAATATACAACGCCTTGGCGGTGGCGCTCGGCTGTACGTTATTCAAAAACCAGGCGCTGAGGGTACGCCGCAGCAGGCCGTTGCCGTCCATCGCCTTCAGGCGCGCCAGCGGCCTGACCAGCTCGTCCGCCTGCCAGCCGCCGCGCAGGCTGTCCAGCAGCACCGGCAGCATCAGGTCCTGGTAGTAGTAGGCGCGCTGCTCGAACATCCGCTGCTTGCCCACCGCCATGGTGGTGCGCGCGGTGCGGTAGGAGCGGGCGATGCTGCCCGGCCCGGTAAAGTAATTGCCCAGCGCCACCCGCACCCGCAGCCGGCTGCTCTCTTTCATGCGCGACAGCAGGTTTTCTACCCGGCGACGATGATCTTCAGCGTCCCAGCGGCCGTGGCCGTTGAGCGCCGGCTTCAGCACCACCATTTCGCTGAGCGAGACGATGGCAATCAGATTGTCGCGCTCCGGCAGCGTCAGCAGCGCCTGCAGCTGCTGCAGTTCCGCCATTGCGCTGTCGACGCCGAGCTGTCCGCTGTCCACCTCGACCACCGCCGCCACGCGCGGCTCTTCAGGGTCGATACCCAGCCGCTGCGCCCACTCCATCAGCGCCGGCGACAGCGCCTCCGCACGGATCAGGTTCAGCACCAGCTCTTCACGAAAACGGCTGTCCTGCGCCAGCAGGTGCATCAGCCGCGCCTGCTCCAGCATCATTTCAGCCGCCATGCACACCAGCTCGCCGTATTGGCGCAGCTGCGCCGGATTGCCGGTCAGGCCGATCACCCCGACGATGCTGCCGTCGATGCGCAGCGGCAGATTGATGCCCGGCCGCACGCCGTGCAGATGGCGGGCGACGGCTTCATCAATATCCACCACGCGGGCCTGCGACAGCACCAGCAGCGCCCCTTCGTGCAGTTCACCGACCCGCTCGCGGTCGCCGCTGCCGATGATCCTGCCGCGCGCGTCCATCACATTGACATTGCCGTCAATGATTTGCATGGTGCGCGCCACGATTTCCTGCGCCAGCTTGCCGTCAAGATGGTATTCCGCCATTCAATTCGCCCCAACCCGATTTTAGATAATCGCCCAGCATACCGACGCGCTGAGAGCGGCACATTGTGCAGATGCCCAAAGCGTTTCGGCAGCGCCGGGAGTTGTGGCAGGCTTCACAATTTAGCAACATGAAAAAGGCACGCCGTAGCGTGCCTGTCGGATGAGAGAGCGCAAGCAGATTACTGCATCAGCAGGTACAGCGTGCTGTCGCCGCGCAGGATGTTCAGCGCCAGTACCGGCGGCTTGCTGTCGAGAATTTTGCGCAGTTCGCTCAGGTTCTGCACCGGCTGTTGGTTGACCCCCAGGATCACGTCGCCTTTCTTCAGGCCAATGCTGGCGGCGGCGCTGCCGGCCTTCACGCTGTCGACCCTGACCCCTTTATGGTTGCCGGCCTGCACGTTGCTCAGTTCGGCCCCCTCGATGCCGGCATTGATATTGCCGGAATCAACCTGCGTCTGCTTGCTTTGCTCCAGCGTCACATCCACGGTGACCGGTTTGCCCTCGCGGATAATCCCCAGCGACATTTTGCTGCCGGCCGGCAGCGTGCCGATCTGCGCGCGGAACGAGGCGAAGCTGGAAATGGCTTTGCCGTTCATGGTGACGATCACATCGCCCGCCTTGATGCCCGCTTTGGCGGCGGAGGATTTCGGCATCACCTGGCTGACGAAGGCGCCGCGCTGGGCGTCGACCTTCATCGCCTGCGCCAGCTCGGAATTCAGCTCGGTGCCCATAATGCCCAGCTCACCGCGTTTGACCTGGCCATATTGCACCATCTGCGCCGTCAGGCTTTTCACCATATTGCTCGGAATGGCGAAGCCAATACCGATATTGCCGCCGTCCGGCGCCAGGATCGCGGTGTTGATACCGATCAGCTCGCCGTTCAGATTAACCAGCGCGCCGCCAGAGTTGCCGCGGTTGATCGCCGCATCGGTCTGGATAAAGTTTTCGTAGTTTTCCAGGTTCAGGCCGCTGCGCCCCAGCGCCGAAACTATACCGGAGGTGGCGGTTTCACCCAGGCCATAAGGGTTGCCGATCGCCACCGTGTAGTCGCCGACCCGCAGCCGATCGGAATCCGCCATTTTGATCGCGGTGAGGTTCTTGAAGTTTTTCAGCTGGATCAGCGCAATATCAGAGCGCGGATCCTTGCCAATGATCTTGGCGTCAAAGCGGCGGCCGTCGCTCAACTGCACCTGGATCTTGCTGGCGTTGTCCACCACATGGTTATTGGTCACCACGTAGCCCTTCGCCGCATCGATCACCACCCCGGCGCCCAGCGCCTTAAAGCTCTCTTTGGCGCCCTGGCCACCCGGCCCGCCCTGACACATCGGCGAGCCCTGGAACGGCGAACCGTCCTGACAGAACGGCGAGTCCTCGCCGAAAAATTGCTGGAACTGCTGCGGCATACGCGGCGTATTGACGGCGGCGCTGCCTTCAACGTTGATGCTGACCACCGACGGCATCACCTTTTCCAGCATCGGCGCCAGGCTCGGCAACTGTGACGACGGCGTGCTGGCGGAAGCCGTTTCTGCGGCGGCGGCGCTTGCCGGGCCAAGGGCCATACCCATGCTGAAAGCCAGGGCGCTCAGAACTAATGCGGTTTTTTTCATCTGTGTGTCTCTATAAAGTCAGTCAATGCAGGGACATACCCCGTTCAGCGGGCGCCGCAGGGTATTGCGCTTGTTGTACTCAATGAGAACCTATTAATAACCTGAAGTTCAGCCGTGGAGTATTGAGAAGCGTAAAAAAATATTCTTCGTCTTTACACTTCTCTAAATAATAAACCGCGCCCTGAATGACGCGGTGGGATAAGAGATGTTTACGCGCCGGGATTATTCTGCTGCCATTAAACGTCGGTATTCATCATAGGCATAAAGATCGGTCATACCGCTGATATAATCCTGTAACAGCCGCGCGCGGAAATAATATTCTCGAATCTCCCGCTGCTCCGGGGATAAATACTGTATCCCCTCGACGGCTTCGATATAAGCCAGCCGATGCTTGGTGGACAATTTATGAAACAGCCGCGTCTCAATCGGGAAACCACGGTGGCTGTCTTCCTGCACCAGTTGGCTGAAATCCGCCAGCGACATCGCCAGCAGCGGGCTGTAAATATCCAGCAGACCGCTGATGACTCGGTAGCCCTGCAGCTCCAGCTGTTCCACTTCCGGATGGTTGAACACGTATTTAAACGCCACCTTTTTAAATACTTTCAGCAGCCGGAATGCCGGACTGGAATCCTCCAGCAGCGCCTGATTAAAGCTGCCCTGATAAATCGCGTCCAGATTATCAATAAAACGCCCGGCGGCATGAGGCACCAGTTTAGCAACGGTAAATACCCGCAGGTACATAAAGAACTGATCTTCCGAACTGCGTCGCGCGCCGCCCTGCGCTATTTTGCCAAACGCGCCGGCCACCGTTTTATCAAACAGATCGCCCGGCGTCACCGCGCCCCATTCCTGGCTCAAATAGTGATAAAGCTGATCGACGGTGAAAATGTTTTTTTCCACCGCGTCTTCCAAATCGGCAATGCAATAAGAAATATCATCGGCAGCTTCCATGATATAAGTCAGCGGGAAACGGTCGAATTCCCCCATCTGCAATTCACGCCGCAGGCGGTCAACAAACGCTTCCTCCGCCAGATAGAAACCCGGCTTTTTCATCAGATAGCTGTGGCTGGCGGGGATATCCTGCGCCCAATACGCCGGGCGGGTATATTTCAGGATGCAGCCCACCTGGGCATAGGTCAGATTCAGTTTCAGCAGCGTATACACCAGCCGGATCGCCTGTGCGTTGCCTTCAAACTGGCTCAGATCGTGGCGGATGCGGCTGCGCAGCCGGTTCAGATCGCCATCCCCTTCACGCAGGCGCAGCACCTCGACCTGGCAGCCGTCCTGGCTGTTCGGCTCGCTGCCGCTGCTGGCCGGATCGAGCCGCTGGCTGAACCAGTCGTTAATCGCCGACTCGCCGAAGTGGCCAAACGGCGGATTGCCGATATCATGCATCAGGCAGGCCATTTCAACGATGCTTTCAAACGGATCCAGCAGATTGGTCAGGCCGAGTTCATCAATACGCTGCTCTTGCTTAAAGCGGTTGAGGATCTCTTTGGCAATGTGCCTCCCCACCTGCTGTACTTCCATCGAGTGGGTTAACCGGCTGCGCACCGCCGCGTTGCGCTCCAGCGGGAAGACCTGGGTTTTCTGCTGCAGCCGGCGAATCGCCGCCGAGTTGACGATCCGCCCGCGGTCGCTTTCAAACTGGCGGACAATGTCATATTCCTGCTCCGCCGCGATCGGATTGCTGAACGGGCGCTGAAAGCTGATTTTCTGTTTAAAGTCGATCCCGGACATCTGCGGCTCCCCTGTTTTGGCCCTGGCGCGTCTGCCTCCGTGATAACAATTCCACACGGCGGATGCAACGGATTATCTCTGTTTAACAGCCATGATAGACTATGCGGCACTTCTTCCCCCTATCAGCGAGTATTATTTATGAAAGTAGGCATTATCGGCGCCATGGAGCAGGAAGTTACCCTGCTGCGCGATCAAATCGAAAACCGTCAGACCATCCAGCGCGCAGGCTGTGAAATTTACACCGGCCAGATCAACGGAGTAGAGATTGCGCTGCTGAAATCCGGCATCGGTAAAGTCTCGGCGGCGATGGGCACCACCCTGCTGCTGGAGCACTGCCAGCCGGATATGGTGATCAACACCGGTTCCGCCGGCGGTCTGGCCGCCACGCTGAAAGTCGGGGATATCGTGGTGTCCGAAGAAGTCCGCTACCACGATGCCGACGTCACCGCATTCGGCTATGAGCCGGGCCAGATGGCGGGCTGCCCGGCGGCGTTCGTCGCCAACGACGCGCTGATCGCCCTGGCGGAACACTGCATCCGCCAGTTGGATCTTAACGCGGTACGCGGCCTGATCTGCAGCGGTGACGCCTTTATCAACGGCGCAGAACCGCTGGCACGCATTCGCGCCACCTTCCCGAGCGTCGCAGCGGTGGAAATGGAAGCGGCGGCGATCGCCCACGTCTGCCACCAGTTCGGTACGCCGTTTGTGGTGGTGCGCGCCATCTCCGACGTGGCCGATAGCGAGTCGCATATGAGCTTTGACGAGTTCCTGACCGTAGCCGCCAAACAGTCCTCGCTGATGGTCAACGCAATGCTGCAGATGTTGGCAAAGCGCGACTAAGGTGAAACGACGCTTTTGCTGCCTGTTGTGGCTGCTGGCGCTGGCGGTCTCCCTGCCCGCAGCTGCTGCACAGCGGGTGATCAGCCTGGCGCCCAATACCACCGAACTGGCCTACGCCGCCGGCATGGGGGATACCCTGCTGGCGGCCAGCGCCTTTTCCGATTACCCGCCGCAGGCCAAGAAGCTCGAACAGGTGGCGTCGTGGCAAGGGGTTAATCTGGAGCGGATCCTGGCGTTAAAGCCGGATCTGATCCTGGCCTGGCGCGGCGGCAATCCGCAGCGGGTCCTGGATCAGCTCGCCGCATTCGGCATTCCGATCTTTTACGCCGACGCCAAAACGCCGGAAGAGATCGCCCGTTTGCTGGACGATCTGGCCGCTTACAGTCCGCACCCGGAGCAGGCGCATCAGTCAGCAGCGCAGGTACGCCAGCAGCTCGCCCATCTGAAGGCCCGCTATGCCGATAACCCACAGCGCCGCGTGCTGCTGCAGTTCGGCACCCAGCCGCTGTTCACCAGCTCCGCCGCGACGCTGCAAAGCCGACTGCTGAGCCTGTGCGGCGGCGAAAACATCTTTGCCGACAGCCGCGTACCCTGGCCGCAAATCGGCCGCGAGCAGGTGCTGGCTCGTCAGCCGCAGGCGATCGTCATCAGCGGCGGCGCCAAAGAGGTTGCCAACGTCAAAGCATTCTGGTCGCCTCAGCTGCAGGTGCCGGTCATCGCGCTGAATGAAGACTGGTTCAACCGCGCAGGGCCGCGCATTATGCTGGCGGCGCAGCAGCTGTGCAGCCAGCTGGCGGAGATTCGCTGATGCTGGTGTTCTGGCTGGATATCCTCGGCACGGCGGTGTTCGCCATCTCCGGCGTATTGCTGGCCGGCAAGCTGCGGATGGATCCTTTCGGCGTGCTGGTGCTCGGGGTGGTGACCGCCGTGGGCGGCGGCACCATCCGCGACATGGCGCTGGCCAATGGCCCGGTGTTCTGGGTGCAGGATCCCACCGATTTGGTGGTGGCGATGATCACCTGTGTGCTGACGCTGATGCTGGTGCGCCAGCCGCGCCGCCTGCCGAAGTGGGTGTTGCCGGTGCTGGATGCGGTCGGGCTGGCGGTGTTCGTCGGCATCGGCGTCAATAAGGCCTTTGCCGCCGGCAGCGGCGCGCTGGTGGCGGTATGTATGGGCGTGATTACCGGCGTCGGCGGCGGCATTATCCGCGACGTGCTGGCGCGCGAAATCCCGATGATCCTGCGCACGGAAATCTACGCCACCGCCTGCATTATCGGCGGCATCGTGCACGCCACGGCGTATTCCAGCTTCGGCATGCCGCTGCAGCAGGCGATGATGCTCGGCATGACCATTACGCTGCTGATCCGGCTGGCGGCCATTCGCTGGCACCTGAAGCTGCCGGCGTTTATTCTCGAACAGTAAAAAACCCGCCTTACGGCGGGTTTTCTTAAGATCGGACGTCAGATTAGATGCTGAACGACGAGCCGCAGCCGCAGGTGGTTTTGGCATTCGGGTTGGTCACCACAAAGCGCGACCCTTCCAGACCTTCGGTATAATCCACCGAACCGCCCACCAGATATTGCAGGCTCATCGGATCGACCACCAGAGCCACGCCCTGTTTTTCGATGGTCATATCGCCTTCGTTGACCTTATCGTCAAAAGTGAAGCCGTATTGGAATCCGCTGCAGCCGCCGCCGGTGATGTAAACCCGCAACTTCAGGTTCGGATTTTCTTCATCAGCGATCAGGAATTTCACCTTGTTCGCTGCTGCCTCGGTAAATTGCAGGGGCAGTGCTGTTTCTTCACTCATACTCTTAACTCCCAACATGATTCAGCATCAGGCTCCCTTATACGTCGGGTGGGTGCCGGCAACCTGATTAATACTGTGATTATCCAATACCTGAGTGTTGCGTTCAAGTATTCACCGCATTTGTTGCATTTTCTTTGCTTGTTTTCTCCGCCGCCCGCTGTTTCTCCAGCGTGCGCGCCAGCAGCGACGAATACAGCGGCTGACCGCCGAGGAACTGGGCCACCAGCGTCGCGCCAAGGCACGTAATGATCATCGGCAAAATCAGCTGATAATTGTCCGTCATTTCCAACACCAGCACGATGCCGGTCAGCGGCGCGCGCACCGTCGCGGCAAACAGCGCCCCCATGCCGGCAATGGCGAACGTCCCCGGCTCGATGCCATACTGCGGGAAAAGGTGGCTGCTCGCCAGGCCAAATGCGGTGCCGAACAGCGTACCCAATGCCAGCATCGGCGCAAAGATCCCGCCCGGCGCGCCGGAGCCAAAGCACAGCAGCGTGGTGACAATCCGGGCGATAAAGATAAACATCAGCATGCCGACGGTATAGTTGCCCGCCGCCGCAATCGGAATCAGGCCGAAACCGCCGCCGGCGGCCTCCGGCTGAATCAGCGCCAGTACGCCGCACAGGCCGCCCAGCCCGCCGCCCATCAGCACAATTTTGCGCATTTCGCCGCCGTGCAGGCGGGCAAACATATCCTGGGTACGGAAGATCAGCCGGTTAAACATCACGCCGACGCCGCCGAACACCGCGCCCAGCACCAGATACAGCCACAGAGTGTTGGTCGGTGCCGATGAGAGTTTACCCACCTCGATCACCGCATGCTGACCATTGCACAGCTGGTAGACCACGGTCGACATAATCACGCCGATAAATACCGCTTTAATCGAGATCAGGTTGTAGCGAAACTGCGGGCGCATCTCTTCGATAATAAACAAAATCCCCGCCAGCGGCGCGTTAAACGCGGCGGACAGCCCCGCCGCCGCCCCGGTCGCCAGCAGCGAGTGGCGCGCCTCGGCGCCGCGGATACGGAAGATATCCAGCACCATGCGCCCGACATTGCCCCCCATCTGCACCGTCGGCCCTTCGCGCCCCAGCACCATGCCGGCGCCCAGCGTGCCCATGCCGCCGACAAATTTTACCGGCAGAACCCGCCACCAGCGCACCGGACGCAGCTCTTCCAACGCGCCTTCTATCTCCGGAATGCCCGACCCGCCAGCCTCCGGCGCAAAACGCCGCACCAGATAATAGCCCAGCATCGCCACCCCGGCGGACAACAGAAAAGCCAGCGGCCACACCAGATACCAAGCATCGGCGACGTACGACAGCGCGGAAAAACGCTGTTGCTGCACCCAGTCCACCGACTTTTCAAACGCCACGCCCAACAGCCCGGCCAGCGCGCCCACCAGGGCCGCCATCAACAAGATCGCCACCGGCGTTTTATCACGGCGAATAAACTGACGCACACTGTCAACGCGCTTCACACGCGGAGTAAATACTAACGAGGGTTGTGGTTGCTGCTCACTCATAAGGGGTTGGTTACCGCCGGTAAGAATAAGTCATATAAATCGCAGAGCCGTCCATTCTATACTCAAAAAAGCGTACGGCACACCTCTCTTGGCAAACAGCGAAACTCACCGTTTACCCGTATCACGCTGCGGCGATCGTTTCATAACGGCGCGCACTCCACTAGAATAGCCCGGTAAAACACATTCAATATACATTCCTGGAGCCGATTTATGAGCTTACACAGCAAGTCCGAAAGTCTGTACGCCGAAGCGCAGCAGCTGATCCCCGGCGGGGTGAACTCCCCGGTGCGGGCATTTACCGGCGTCGGCGGGGTGCCGCTGTTTATCGAACGTGCCGACGGCGCCTACCTTTTTGACGCCGACGGCAAAGCCTATATCGATTACGTCGGCTCCTGGGGCCCGATGGTGCTGGGCCATAACCATCCTGCCATTCGCAACGCCGTCATTGCCGCCGCCGAACGCGGCCTGAGCTTTGGCGCGCCGACCGAAATGGAAGTGAAAATGGCCGCGCTGGTGACCGAACTGGTGCCGACGATGGATATGGTGCGCATGGTGAACTCCGGCACCGAAGCCACCATGAGCGCCATCCGTCTGGCGCGCGGCTACACCCAGCGCGATAAAATCATCAAGTTTGAAGGCTGTTACCATGGCCACGCCGACTGCCTGCTGGTCAAAGCCGGTTCCGGCGCGCTGACCCTAGGCCAACCGAACTCACCGGGCGTACCGGCGGACTTCGCCAAACATACCCTGACCTGCACCTATAACGATCTGGACTCGGTACGCAGCGCCTTTGAACAGTTCCCGTCAGAGATTGCCTGTATTATCGTCGAGCCGGTGGCGGGCAATATGAACTGCGTACCGCCGCAGCCGGACTTCCTGCCGGGGCTGCGCGCGCTGTGCGACCAGTACGGCGCGCTGTTGATTATCGACGAAGTGATGACCGGCTTCCGCGTGGCGCTGGCCGGCGCGCAGGCGCACTACGGCGTTGAGCCGGACCTGACCTGCCTGGGTAAAATTATCGGCGGCGGTATGCCGGTAGGTGCATTCGGCGGCCGTCGCGACGTGATGGAAGCGCTGGCGCCGACCGGCCCGGTGTATCAGGCCGGGACGCTGTCCGGCAACCCGATCGCCATGGCGGCGGGCTTTGCCTGCCTGAGCGAAGTGGCGCAGCCGGGCGTTCACCAGACGCTGAACGAACTGACCGAAATGCTGGCGAACGGCCTGCGCCATGCCGCACAGGCGGAGAACATCCCGCTGGTGATCAACAACGTCGGCGGCATGTTCGGCCTGTTCTTTACCGATGCCGACGCAGTCACCTGCTATCAGGACGTGATGCAGTGCGACGCCGAACGCTTTAAGCGCTTCTTCCACCTGATGCTGGACGAAGGCGTATATCTGGCGCCGTCCGCCTTTGAAGCAGGCTTTATGTCCGTCGCCCACAGCAAAGAAGACATTCAGCGCACCATCGACGCCGCGCGTCGCTGCTTCGCCAAGCTGTAACGACGAGCGTTGCCGCAAACAACAAGGGCTGAACCTGCGTTCAGCCCTTTTTTATCGCACGATGGCGGATTACAGCAAGGTGCCGTAAATCGTCAGCACCGCCACCACCACCACCAGAATCATCGTCACCTTACGCGCCAACACCACCGCGGCACGCGGCGTTTGTACCGGATCGTCATGCGGGTCCCGAGCCAGCGCAAACTGCGCCAGACGCGTCAGCACCTGGTACTGTGAAGTACGGCGATCGCCCAGCGAGGCGAACCAGGCCGGCAACGCCCTTTCTCCGTGGCCGATCAGCGCGTAGGCCACGCCCGCCAGCCGCACCGGGATCCAGTCCAGCCAGTGCAGCAATGCATCAATCCCCGATTGCGAACGCTCCAGCGGCGTATTGTGCCGCGCCAGCCAGGTTTGGTAAGCACGCAGGAAAGCATAGCCGGCCAACGCTATCGGCCCATAAGGACCGCACGCCACAAACCAGAACAGCGGCGCCAGATAATAGCGGTAGTTAATCCACAGCAGCGCATTTTGCAGTTCGCGCAGACGCTCTTCTTCGCTGCAGTCCACCGGCAGGCCGTGGATCAGCGCCAGCTCTTCCGCCATGGCATCAACCGCATGGCTGTCGCCCTGACGCGCCGCCTTCAGGTAGGCGCGGTAATGCTTGCGCTTAATGCCCGCCCCGACGCACAGCAGCGCCACGACAATCCACAGCAGCAGCGTCAGCAGACCGAAAAACAGCCCCTGCGCCAGCCATAAAATGCCCCAGACCACCACCATCCAGCCGCAGGCCAGCGCCAGCGTCTGCAGCAGCGAAAAACGGCGCAGACGCCGGAAAACCACTTCAAGCCGGTGATCCAGCTGCCAATGCTCGCCCAGCTTGAATAAACGTTCCCACGCCAGAACCAGTAACAGCGAAAACAGCGTCATTTGTTATGCCTCTCCCTTGTCATTGCGCCCGAGCGCTCGCCGGGGCCAACCACGTTGTTCCACAGATGCCAGATATTGCTCGCCACCGGTATCGGATAATACCTGATTCCTTGTTTAGCGACAGCGCATGCTGGCTATCACTGCCAGTGGTACTTGCCTGCACAACAGAGTAGCATGTTTCCTCCACATTCTTAGTTCCCTTTTCGGAGCCTTCTATGCCGACACGCCGCTACAGTGCCGACAGCCGTCGTGCTGAACTTCTTGAACGAATTGAACATGATATCCCTTTTGCCGTCGCCCAGGCGTTACGGGAAGATCTGGGTGGTGAAGTCAATCCTGAACGGGATATTACCGCCCAACTGCTGCCGGCGGACAAACAGGCCGAAGCCACGATCATCACCCGTGAAGCCGGCGTGTTTTGCGGCCAGCGCTGGTTAAATGAAGTCTTTATTCAGCTGGGTAATCAGGTGCGCGTGGAATGGCTGGCGGCCGACGGCGAAACGGTCACGCCGAACCAGCCGCTGTGCCGTCTGAGCGGCCCGGCGCGCATTATGCTGACCGGCGAGCGCACCGCGCTTAACTTTGTACAGACCCTGTCAGGCGTGGCGACCGCCGTCAGCCGCTATGTCGCACTGCTGGAAGGCACGCAGACGCGGCTGCTGGACACGCGTAAAACGCTGCCGGGGCTGCGCACCGCGCTGAAGTACGCCGTGCTGTGCGGCGGCGGCAATAACCACCGGCTGGGGCTGTCCGACGCCTTCCTGATCAAGGAAAACCATATTATCGCCTCCGGCTCGATCAAGAACGCGGTGGAGAAAGCCTTCTGGCTACACGCCGACGTGCCGGTCGAAGTGGAAGTGGAATCGCTGGACGAACTGCAGCAGGCGCTGGACGCCGGCGCGGATATCATCATGCTGGATAACTTCAGCGTGCCGATGATGAAGCAGGCTGTAGAACTGACCCAGCATCGCGCACAGCTGGAAGTCTCCGGTAATGTCACCAGCGACACCTTGCGCCAATACGCTGAAACCGGCGTGGATTATATTTCGGTCGGCGCGCTCACCAAGCACGTTACCGCCCTCGATTTATCCATGCGCTTTAAATAATCCCCCCTTTCGCGCTCACGTCACCAGCCCGGCGATGTGGGCCGCTTTACACTGCGATCCGCGCCGCATTGCGCGCTGCGAAAAACGGTAACCATCCAGATAGTGCTGGAAGCCATACGCAGTCCTGTCAGCATGCACTCGCACGCCCGGCCTCCTGACGCTACCGTTGCCACTCCACAACCAGGAGGAAGCAACGCATGGAAACACAACGTGGATTTACCCTGATCGAACTGATGGTGGTGATCGCCATCATCGCCACCCTGAGCGCCATCGGCGTGCCCGCCTATCAGCGCTATATCCAGAAAGCCGCAATGACCGACATGCTGCAGGCGATGACCCCCTATAAAATGGCGGTGGAGCTGTGCGTGCTGGACAGCGGCACCGCCGACGAATGCAACGCCGGCAGCAAAGGCATCCCGACAGGCGCCGCCTCGCGCTATGTCAGCGCCGTCAGCGTCAGCCGGGGAGTTATCACACTCACAGGCGCCCAGACGCTACAGGGGTTAACGGTCACAATGACGCCGACACCGGACAGCAACGGCCTGATGCGCTGGGCGCGCAGCTGCAGCGCCGCAGAAAGCAGCGCGCTGCAGGATACCTGCCGGGAAGTGTTCCGCTTTGACGATGCGGCGGAACCATCCTGATGAGCCAGGCTATCAACGCTGAAATACAGACCCTGTGCCGGCGCTACCAGGCGCTGGCGCTGAGCGAAGATGAGCAATGCCTGACTATCGCCCTGCACGGCGAACCACCGGCGCCGCTGCTCAATGCGCTGCGCTTCGCCAGCGGGAAACAGATCGCGCTGGAACAGTGGCCGCTGGCGCGGCTGGAGCAGGCGCTGTTTCAGTCGCCGGCGCTTCAGCCGGCTCAGACAGAGACCGCCGAGGCACACAGCTCCACGCTGGATGACGATGCCGATACGCCTGCGGTCAACTTTATCAACCAAACGCTGCGCAGCGCGATCCAGCGACGCGCCTCCGACATTCACTTTGAGCCTTACCAGCAACAGCTCAGCATCCGCCTGCGCATCGATGGCGTACTGCAGACGATCTCTCCGCCGCCGCTGGCCCTGGGCCTGCGCATTATCGCCCGGTTGAAGATCATGGCTCAGTTGGACATTGCCGAACGGCGGCTACCGCAGGACGGCCAGCTCGGCGTTCAGCTGGATCGCAGCCGCTACTCGATGCGCATCTCCACCCTGCCGACGCTATACGGCGAAAAGGTGGTGCTGCGGATCCTGCAAACCGACCGGCAGGATCTGCCGCTGGAGCAGTTGGGCATGACGGAGGCGGATCGCGCGCAGTTTGCCGCCGCCCTCGCCGGCCCACAGGGCATGATTCTGGTCACCGGCCCCACCGGCAGTGGAAAAACCGTCACGCTGTACAGCGGCCTGCACCAGTTGAACGATCGGCAGCGCAATCTGTGCAGCGTCGAGGATCCCGTCGAGATCCCGCTGTTTGGCGTCAACCAGACGCAGGTCAACGGAAAAATCGACCTGAGTTTTTCCCGCGTGCTGCGGGCACTGCTGCGCCAGGATCCGGACGTGATTATGATCGGCGAGATCCGCGACGGGGAAACCGCCGAAATTGCGGTGAAGGCCGCCCAGACCGGCCACCTGGTGCTATCGACCCTGCATACCAACTCCACCAGCGAAACCCTGACCCGCCTGACCAATATGGGCATCCCCGGTTATCTGCTGGCGGCCAGCCTCAAGCTGGTGATCGCCCAGCGGCTGGTGCGTCGACTGTGCCTGCACTGCCGCCGCCCGCAAACGGAAGCGCTGCACTTTCCCGCCGCGCTGTGGCCCCGCCCGTTGACGCCATGGCGCGCCGAAGGCTGCGAACACTGTTTCGGCGGCTATTACGGCCGCATCGGCATCTACGAATTACTGCACATCACCAGTGAGATACAGCACGGGTTACTGCACCAGTTAACGGCGGAGCAGTTAAACGAGATCGCACAGCGGCAGGGGCAGACTTCGCTGCTGCAGGCCGGGCTGGCGCTGGTGGCGGAAGGTATCACGTCGCTGCAGGAAGTGTATCGCGTGATAGGCCACACGGAGCTGCAGCCATGACGTCGCGGCGGCTTTTTCTCTGGCAGGCCATTAATAGTCAGGGTGAAATAGTTCCAGGAGAGTCGCTGGCTGAACGCAAAGAGCAGGTTTATCAACTGCTGATTGAACAGAACCTGCAGCCCTATCAGGTCGCACGCGGCAAGCCGGTTGGCCGGCGGCAATGGCGTGGCGAGGCATTGATCCTGTTCACCCGCCAGCTGGCTACGCTGCTGCAGGCCGGGCTGCCGCTGATGAACGCACTGCAGCTGCTGGCGCAGCAGCATCAGTCCGCTCCCTGGCGCTGTCTGCTACAGGAGATCGGCGAGCGGGTGGCTCAGGGCCAGCCGCTGTCTGAAGTGACGGCCGGCTACCACTACGTGTTTCCGCCTATTTATCGCCAGCTAATCACCTTGGGCGAACTGACCGGCAACCTCGATCGCTGTTGCCAGCAGCTGGCGCAACAGCAGGAAGAGCAGCAGAAGCTGCGCAAAAAAGTGCTGAAGGCCATCCGCTATCCGCTGTTTATCTGCGCGGTGGCCATACTGGTCAGCCTACTGATGCTGTTGATGGTGCTGCCGGAATTCGCCAAAGTGTATCAGTCGTTCGACGCTCCGCTGCCCTTGTTTACTCAGGGGTTAATGAATCTGTCGGCGCTGTTGGTCAGCGCCGGCCCCTATGTGTTGCTGGCCGGCGCCCTGCTGGCGGGCGGCTACTGGCGCTACTGCCATCCACATTCCCGCTGGCGGCGGCGGGAGCAGCGGCTCTGCCTGCGTCTGCCGCTGATTGCTCAGCTGATTAAAGGCGCCTGCCTGAGCCAAATCTTCCGTACGCTGCATATGACCCAACAGGCGGGGCTGACGCTGCTCGAAGGGTTGGATGCGGCGCTGCTGTCGATGGAGAATCTGTTTTTCCATCAGGCACTGGAGAATATTCGGCAGCGGCTGAACCAGGGGCTGCCGCTGTATCAGGCGCTGGCGGAACAGCCGCTGTTTCCACCGTTGTGCCAGCAGTTGGCGCGCGTCGGGGAAGAGTCCGGCACTCTGGACACTCTGCTGGGCAAACTGGCGTTATGGCATGAACAGCAGACGCATGAGCTGGCGGACGCTTTGGCGCAAACGCTGGAACCGTTGCTGATGCTGACCATCGGCATCATCGTCGGCGGCCTGGTGATCGCCATGTATTTACCGATTTTCCAATTGGGAACGGTGCTGGGATAAAACAGACGGGAGAAACGCCCCCACGGTGCGGGGGCGACAGGAGATTACTTGCTGCCGAATACGCGGTTTTCCTGCTCTGCAACGCGGATAAAGGTGGTGCGTTTGGTCAGCTCTTTCAGACGCTCTGCCCCCACGTAGGTGCAGGCCGAACGCAGGCCGCCGAGGATATCGCGTACGGTGAATTCCACTTCGCCGCGCAGCGGCAGCTTCACGGTTTTGCCTTCTGCCGCGCGGTACTCCGCGACGCCGCCCACGTGGCGCTTCATCGCGGATTCGGAACTCATGCCGTAGAACAGCATAAATTTCTCGCCGTTCTCTTCCACCACCGTGCCTTCGCACTCGTCGTGGCCGGCCAGCATGCCGCCCAGCATGACAAAGTCCGCGCCGCCGCCGAAGGCTTTCGCCACATCGCCCGGCACCGAGCACCCGCCGTCGCTGACAATCTGCCCGCCCAGCCCGTGCGCCGCGTCCGCGCATTCAATCACCGCGGACAGTTGCGGGTAGCCGACGCCGGTTTTCACCCGCGTGGTGCACACTGAACCCGGGCCAATGCCGACCTTAACGATATCGGCGCCGGACAGGATCAGCTCCTCGACCATTTCGCCGGTGACCACATTGCCGGCGCAGATCACGTGTTGCGGGCAGGCTTCGCGCGCTTTCTGCAAGAAGGCGACAAAGTGCTCCGAGTAGCCGTTAGCCACATCGATGCAGATAAACTTCAGCGCCGGCGACAGCGCCAGAATTTGCTTCATCTTTACGAAGTCGGCATCGGAGGTACCGGTGGAAACCATCACGTGACGCAGCGTCTCTGCCGGTACGCGCTGAACGAATTCGGCCCATTGTTCAACCGAATAGTGTTTGTGTACCGCGGTAAGCACATCGAAAGACGCCAGAGCCTCTGCCATGCGGAAGGTGCCGACCGTATCCATATTGGCGGCAATGATAGGTACGCCGGACCAGTTCCATCCCGAATGTTTGAAGGTAAACTGGCGCTCCAGTTCTACTTCAGAGCGGCTTTTCAGCGTAGAGCGCTTCGGGCGGATCAGCACATCTTTAAAACCTAACTTCAAATCTTCTTCAATACGCATGACAACGGATTTCCTGGTTTATGGCGACGGATCGCAAGGGTGATCGAATCTTCTATCCCGCGGGTTTCAGCTAATGCCGCCACCTGCGCAGAACAGCTTGATGCCAGTTCCAGTGACGTTATCATACGCCGGAATAATCACGCGGCAAGACTGCGATTTCGTCTTTATTTACGCTACAATCCCAGAAATTTACCTGCGCCATTCCGATGTGATATTGCGCCCATTTTTGCCATTCTGGCGACAGAAACGCCAGCCTGACGGCGTCGACTTGCACTTCTGCACGATCGCTTTATGATTCGTCTATTGTTTCTGGATAAATCTTAGGGTGTCCCTTCACGCCATGACTTACATTGTTGCGTTGACCGGCGGCATCGGCAGCGGTAAATCAACCGTCGCCAATGCTTTTGCGCGTCATGGCATCGTGATTGTCGATGCCGACATCATCGCCCGCCAGGTTGTAGAGCCCGGCACGCCATCATTGGCGGCCATCACCGCGCATTTTGGCCATGGGATACTCCAGCCGGATGGCGCTTTGGATCGGGCGGCGCTGCGTCAGCGTATCTTCAGCCAGCCGGATGAAAAACGCTGGCTGAATCAGCTGCTGCACCCGGTGATACAGCAGGAAACACAGCGCCAGCTGGCGCTGGCCGACAGCCCCTATGCGCTCTGGGTGGTGCCGCTGCTGGTGGAAAACCAGCTACAGTCACGTGCCGACCGAGTCGTGGTGGTCGACGTCGACAGCGATACCCAGTTGCTCAGAACCATCGCCCGCGACGGCGTCAGCCGCCAGCAGGCACTCAATATTTTATCTGCCCAGGCAACGCGCGAGCAGCGACTGGCAGTGGCGGACGACGTGATCGACAACTGCGGCGCCGCACAAGAGATAGAATCACACGTAGCCGCCTTGCATCGCCGCTATCTGGACCTTGCGGCATCAGCAAAACGACAGGATTAAACCGAATGAGTGACGCTTCTCCAACCGTTCTCTTTGAACACCCGTTGAATGAAAAAATGCGTACCTGGCTGCGAATTGAATTTTTGCTGCAACAGTTACATGGCCACCGGGCATTGAGCGATACCGCCATCGCCCTGACCTTTTTCCGTACCGTTTCCGATCTGCTGGACGTGCTGGAACGCGGTGAAGTCCGCACCGAACTGGCGAAAGAACTGGAACGCCAGCAACAAAAACTGCTGCAGTGGGCCGACGTGCCCGGCGTTGATATGTCGCTGGTCGAACAGTTACGCAGCCAGTTGAAAGACCTTTCTTCACGTCTTATCGCCGCGCCGCGTATGGGCCAACCACTGCGTGAAGATAAACTCATCAGCCTGGTGCGCCAACGTTTGGGCATTCCCGGTGGCTGCTGCAGTTTCGATCTGCCGACGCTGCACATGTGGATGCACGTGCCTCAATCAGAGCGCGATGCCGACGTCGCCCAGTGGCTGGAAACCCTGGATCCGTTGCATCAGGCCCTGACGATGATCCTGAGTCTGATCCGCCAGTCCGGGCCGTTCCGCAATCAAATCAGTCTGAACGGGTTTTATCAGGATAATGCGGAAGATGCCGATCTGCTGCGCCTGCGTATCGACCTGTCGCATCAGCTGTATCCGCAAATTTCCGGTCACAAGACGCGTTACGCCATTCGCTTCTTGTCGCTGGACGGCGACCATACTCAGGTGCCGGAACGCCTGACGTTCGATCTGGCCTGCTGTTAGTAAACAATAAAATGGCCCGTTGAAAAGCCGGCTAAGGAAGAGTAATGACTACCGTAGTAAATTGCCCGACCTGTGGCAAAGACGTTGTTTGGGGGGAAGTCAGCCCGTATCGTCCGTTCTGCAGCAAGCGCTGCCAGATGATCGATCTGGGTGAATGGGCGGCCGAAGAAAAGCGCATCCCAAGCAATGGCGACTTATCCGACAGCGACGAGTGGAGTGAAAAGGAAGACTACTAGCGCTCAATACGGCCTGGCTTGCCAGGCCGTTCGTTAACTGATATTCACTGCGCCGCGCCGGCCTGTGCAACCAGTTGCCGGACAATCGCGGCGTTGGCCGGCGGGAATTCATCTTCACGCAGCTCCGCCTGTTTTACCCAGCGCATCGGCTGGCCTTCACGGCCAAACGGTTCGCCCTGCCAGTGCTCCACCAGATAGAAATTCAACGTCACAATACGGTCGGTAAAACGGTGCTCCAGCACCTCCAACAGCACGGCCTGCCCGGCCTCAATGCCGGTTTCTTCCTGCAGCTCACGGTACAGCGCCTGCTCCGCCGTTTCACCCGCTTCAATCTTGCCGCCAGGAAACTCCCAAAAACCTGCCATATGGGAATCCGCACCGCGGCGGGTAAGAAAGATCTCCTGCCGGGAATTACGAATAATGCCCACGGCGATGTTCAGATGTTTCATCGCTAACTCCTAAATCATTCTTGAACTGCGCCACCGCTTACGGGTAACGCCAGATATAGCTGGGGCCGGACATGTCCGGCCCCACAAGGCATTAATCGCCTGTTTCACGACGGCTTACTTTTGCAGACGGCCGTGGCACTGCTTATATTTTTTGCCGGAACCGCAAGGGCAAGGATCGTTGCGGCCCACTTTACGTTCGGCCACCGCCGGCGCATTCGGATCGCTCGTTGCCAGCGCATTTTCATCCTGGTGGCTCAGCTGCTGCTGCTGCGCCAGACGTTCCGCTTCTTCACGGCGTTGCTGCTCCAGCGCTTCCACCTCTTCCGGCATCCGCACCTGAACCTTGCTCAGTACGCTGATCACTTCATACTTCAGTGATTCCAGCATCGCGGCGAACATAGCGAAGGATTCACGCTTGTACTCCTGCTTCGGATCCTTCTGTGCATAGCCACGCAGGTGGATGCCCTGACGCAGGTAATCCATTGCCGCCAGGTGCTCTTTCCACAGCGAATCCAGCGTTTGCAGCATCACGCCCTTCTCGAAGTTGCGCATCATTTCGCTGCCGACGACGTCTTCTTTCAGCAGATACTCTTCTTTGGCCTTTTCCAGAATGCGCTCGCGCAGCGTTTCTTCGTGCAGCTCCGGCTCTTTGTCCAGCCACTCGGCAATCGGCATCTCCAGATCGAAGTCGTTTTTCAGACGCTCTTCCAGCCCCTGCACATCCCACATTTCTTCCAGAGACTGTGGCGGAATGTAGTTGTCGATAGTGGCCTTGAACACGTCCTCACGGATGCTGGCGATGGTTTCGCTGATGTCGGAAACGTCCAACAGTTCGTTACGCTGGGTGTAAATGGCACGGCGCTGATCGTTCGCCACGTCATCATATTCCAGCAGCTGCTTACGAATATCGAAGTTACGGCTTTCCACTTTACGCTGCGCGTTGGCGATCGCCTTGGTGACCCACGGGTGCTCAATCGCCTCGCCTTCTTTCATCCCCAGCTTGCGCATCATGTTGGAGACGCGGTCGGAAGCGAAGATACGCATCAGCGCATCTTCCATCGACAGGTAGAAGCGAGAAGAACCGGCATCGCCCTGACGACCGGAACGGCCGCGCAGCTGGTTATCGATACGGCGGGATTCATGGCGCTCGGTGCCGATAATATGCAGACCGCCAGCGGCCAGCACGGCGTCGTGGCGCACTTTCCAGGCGTCTTTAATCGCGGCGATTTGCTCTTCGGTCGGTTCTTCCAGCTGTGCGACTTCCGTCTGCCAGCTGCCGCCCAGCACGATGTCGGTACCACGACCGGCCATGTTGGTGGCGATGGTCACCGCGCCGGCCTGACCAGCCTGGGCAACGATATCCGCTTCCATGGCGTGGAATTTGGCGTTCAGTACCTTGTGCTCAACGCCGGCCTTGGTCAGCTCGCGGGATACCACTTCCGATTTCTCAATCGAGATGGTCCCGACCAGCACCGGCTGGCCGTTGGCGGTACGTTCGCGAATATCTTCAATGATCGCCGCAATTTTCTCTTGCTCGGTCATGTAAACCAGATCCGGCATATCCTTACGGATCATCGGACGGTTGGTCGGCACGACGATGGTGTCCAACTTGTAGATGGAGCTGAATTCAAACGCTTCGGTATCGGCGGTACCGGTCATCCCCGCCAGCTTCTCATACAGACGGAAGTAGTTCTGGAAGGTGATCGACGCCAGCGTCTGGTTTTCGTTCTGGATTTCCACGCCTTCTTTGGCTTCCACCGCCTGATGTAGGCCATCAGACCAGCGGCGCCCCTGCATGGTACGACCGGTGTGCTCATCAACGATGATCACTTCGCCGTCTTTCACAATGTAATCGACGTCACGGGTAAACAGCACGTGCGCACGCAGCGCAGCGGTAACGTGGTGCATCAGCATGATGTTGGTCGGTGAATAGAGCGATTCGCCCTCTTCCATAATGCCCGCTTCCACCAGCATCTCTTCGATCAGGATCAGGCCGCGCTCGGTCAGGTGCACCTGACGCGCCTTCTCATCCACCGAGAAGTGGCCTTCACCCTGGAAGGTGTCGGAGTCTTCTTTTTCCTGGCGGATCAGTTTAGGGATCAGCTTGTCGACCTTGATATACATCTCGGAGCTGTCTTCAGCCGGACCGGAGATAATCAGCGGGGTACGCGCTTCATCGATCAGGATGGAGTCAACCTCATCCACCAGCGCATAGTGCAGTTTACGCTGCACGCGCTCTTCAGGGCTGAACGCCATGTTGTCGCGCAGGTAGTCGAAGCCGTATTCGTTGTTGGTGCCGTAAGTGATGTCGGCGGCATAGGCTTCACGTTTGGCCGGTGCCGGCATGCCCGGCAGGTTGATGCCGACGCTGAGGCCCAGGAATTCAAACAGCGGGCGGTTGTTCTCGGCATCGCGCTGCGCCAGATAATCGTTGACGGTCACCACGTGCACGCCGCGGCCGCTCAGGGCATTCAGATACGCCGGCAGGGTCGCCGTCAGGGTTTTACCTTCACCGGTACGCATCTCGGCGATACAGCGGTCGTTCAGCACCATGCCGCCCAGCAGCTGCACGTCAAAGTGACGCATGCCGAATACGCGCTTACTGGCTTCCCGCACCACCGCAAAGGCTTCCGGAATCAGGCTCTCTACCGTCTCGCCTTTTTTCAGGCGTTCGCGGAATTCGTTGGTTTTGGCTTTCAGCTCATCATCGGACAGTTTTTCCATGTCCGGTTCCATGCGGTTGATCTGCTCAACCACTTTGCGCATGCGGCGCAGCGTACGATCGTTACGGCTACCAAAGACTTTGGTCAATAATTTAACTAACATGTGTTTAATATCTCGTTCATGACCGCCAAACAGGCCGTCATCTTGCTGTTATTTGTTGGTTATCGTTGCCAAGAGGGCTAAATCAGACTGCAGCCGCAGGGCCGGCTCGAATGCCCTGCACCTGCGCCAGCCACAGCCCGACCTGATGCTGCGCCAGCGGCGGATGAACGGAATGGTGCGTGTCGCGGATGATGGTCGGCGGCTTAGGCTCATGGGTCAACAGCGTATTGAGCGTAAACAGCAGCGCCAGCTGCGCCGCTTTTAGCGGCGGCTCGACCGGTTCAGCGTCGCTTTCCTGCACGCGCGCATAAACAACCTGCGGCGCCAGGGCGAAAGAGAGGTGACGGATGACGGTGCGCAGCGCATGCTGCTGCCAATAGTCGACGCTGAAGTTCGGCCGGCGGTGAACCTCTTGCAGCAAAGCCAGGCCGCTGAAGGCATGGCTGATGGAATTTTGCCGATTAAGGCTGGACGAGGTGCTCGGCAACGCGGCTTGATCGGGGCCGCCCGTCAGATTTTGCGGTACGCCAAGCGTAGCCGCTACCATCCCCAGCAGGAGATGCGGCCAGAAATAACGTCTGCCAAATTGTCGCCAACGATTTAGAATACCGATCACGAGTTTGTTAATCCGCCGGAGCCATTATGCGCGATAGCCGTCCACAATTATTAGATGTCCTGTTTTCTGAGTCGTCATCCGCAGACAAAGGGCCGTTGCACAACGTTCAGCAACGCGCTGCCGCCCTGCTGAAACTCAACCGCGCAGTCAAGGGCCTATTGCCGGCTCAACTGCATCCCTGGTGCCGTGTCGCAAACTTCAGACAGGGTGTATTAGTGCTGGAAACGGCCAATGCCAGCTGGATGATGCGCCTGCGCTACGAACAGCCGAGCTTATTATCCGCACTACGAGCGCAAATTCTACCATCATTGTCATCGATCGACATCAGGATTAATCCGGCGTTGATGGCAAAAGGCGGCAATCAGCAGCAGAATTCGCTGCAAAAAACAACAGATGAACCCGCCGCGGCGCAGATGCGTCGTCTGAGCGAGGAAAGTGCGGAACAATTACGGGGAATAGCCAGCCGCAGTCCGGAAAAACTGCGCAAGACATTAGAACGACTGGCAGCCCTGGCCGGAGAGGGTGCCAACACTACCAGTCGTGAGAAATAACCAGCGAATTCAGGCCTATGCTTATGCCAATACGGTGGACGGCGCTTTGAATGCCAACGGCATTTCAGCTTCGTCCTGGAACGTGACGAATTCCCACGCTTCCTGTTTTGCCAGTACCGCCTGCAGCAACTTGTTGTTCAGTGCATGGCCGGACTTATAGGCAGTAAATGCGCCAATGATATTATGGCCGCACATAAACAGGTCGCCGATGGCGTCCAGCATTTTGTGACGAACGAATTCATCTTCAAAACGCAGGCCGTCTTCGTTCAGGACGCGGTAGTCGTCCACCACGATGGCACAATCGAAGCTGCCGCCCAGGGCCAGGCCACGGGATTGCAGGTATTCGATATCGCGCATAAACCCGAAGGTACGCGCACGGCTGATTTGACGCACGAACGAGTCGGCAGAAAAATCTAAGCGGTAGCGCTGCGCGCTGGCGTCAATCGCCGGGTGGTTGAAGTCAATGGTAAAGTCCAAGCGGAACCCGTTATGCGGGGACAGCTCGGCCCATTTATCACCATCTTCAACGCGAACGGTGTCTTTCAGACGCAGGAATTTCTTCGCTGAGTTCAGTTCCTCAATGCCGGCGTCCAGCAGCAGGAACACAAACGGACTGGCGCTACCGTCCATGATTGGGATCTCGGCTGCGTCAACTTCAATAATGATGTTGTCGATGCCAAGGCCAGCCAGTGCGGCATTTAGATGCTCAACGGTAGAAATACGCACGTCATGCTCATTCACCAGGCAAGTACAGAGCATGGTATCACGCACGGATTTTGCATCAGCCGGAAAATCAACCGGTGGATTCAAGTCAGTGCGACGATAGATGACCCCGGTATTGGCCGGCGCTGGGCGCATCGTCAGCGTGACTTTCTTGCCGGTATGCAAACCGACGCCAGTCGCCTGAACGATACGTTTTAATGTCCTTTGTTTGATCATCGTTTTATCTCGCAATGTTATCCATCCTACCGGCCAAGCATACAGCATGGCCGGCGGGACAGTTTAGCACAAAGAGCGGAGATGCCAAATTCTCAGGAAATTCTTAGTCAGCTTGCTTACGCAAGAAGGCTGGAATATCCAGATAGTCAGGCTCTTTGTTTGGTTGCGCGTTCTGATCGTTCACTACCTTGGCGGCAGGCTTAACTTCCTGCGGCAGCGGCGACATACCGTGCTGCTGGTAACGATGATCCATCACCGGCTGGCTGACCTGCTGCTGCTTGTTGGTCACCAGAGTGATTTCCGGACGCTTGTCCATACCGATACCGGTCGCAACCACGGTCACGCGCAGTTCGTCGTTCATCTCCGGATCCAGAGAGGTACCGATCACCACGGTGGCGTTGTCGGATGCAAACGCGCGGATGGTGTTACCCACGGTTTCAAACTCGTCCAGACGCAGGTCAAAGCCGGCGGTGATGTTAACCAGTACGCCACGCGCGCCGGACAAGTCGATATCTTCCAGCAGCGGGCTGGAGATCGCCATTTCGGCCGCTTCTTCCGCACGGTCTTCACCACAGGCGATGCCGGAGCCCATCATCGCGTAGCCCATTTCAGACATCACGGTGCGCACGTCGGCGAAGTCGACGTTCATCAGGCCCGGACGGGTGATCAGCTCGGCAATGCCCTGCACCGCGCCTTTCAGCACGTCGTTGGCCGCGCCGAACGCGTCCAGCAGAGAAATACCGCGTCCCAGAACTTTCAGCAGTTTGTCGTTCGGGATGGTGATCAAGGAGTCCACATGCTTGGACAGCTCTGCAATACCCTGCTCAGCGAACGCCATGCGCTTCTTGCCTTCGAAATTGAAAGGCTTGGTAACCACGGCCACTGTCAGAATACCCAGATCTTTTGCTACTTCAGCCACCACTGGCGCGGCGCCGGTACCGGTGCCCCCGCCCATGCCGGCCGCGATGAAGACCATATCCGCGCCTTCCAGCGCGGTACGCAGGGCTTCACGGTCTTCTTCCGCTGAATTACGACCCACTTCCGGGTTCGCGCCCGCACCCAGACCTTTGGTAATGCAATTACCAATCTGGATGGTTTGGCCAACAGCCGTTTTACGGAGCGCCTGGGCGTCGGTATTTACGGCGAAGAATTCAACACCTTCGATGCGCTCGCGCACCATGTGTTCAACGGCGTTGCCACCGCCACCGCCGACGCCGATGACTTTAATCACCGCGTCATTGGTTAGTTCCATTGGTTCAAACATAGTTTCTCTCCGTTTTGTGCCTGTCGCTGCGAGACCATAAAAAATACCGATGCATGGTCTCTTTGTTAAAACATTAAAACTCTTTTCTCAGCCAGCTGTTGATACGTTTAAACCAACTGCCCACTGAGGCGCCTTTTTCTACTTCTGCCTCACCACTCAGGTGAGACTCTTTTCCATAGTGCAGCAGACCTACCGCCGTCGAGTAGTAAGGCTCCTGCGCATAATCCGTCAGACCCGTGATGTTCAAGGGTTGGCCGATGCGTACCTGGGTGTGGAACACCCGTTGCGCACAGGCTGCCAGGCCATCAATCTGGGCGGCGCCACCGGTCAGCACGATACCCGCTGCCAGATGATGCTTCACCCCTTGCTGACGCAGTTGCTCCTGTAATTGCAAAATCTCATCGTTAACCAGATTCAGCAGTTCGGTGTAGCGTGGCTCAATAACTTCAGCCAGCGTCTGTCTTTGCAGACTGCGCGGAGGACGTCCCCCGACGCTAGGCACCTCTACACTCTCATCCTTGCTAACAATCGATCCAAGCGCACAACCGTGTCGAACTTTAATCGCTTCCGCATCCGTCGGCGGTGTGCCGAAGGCGTAAGCAATATCGCTGGTGACCACGTTACCGGCATACGGGATAACCTTGGTGTGACGCAGCGCGCCACCGGTATACACCGCCATATCCATGGTACCGCCGCCGATATCCACCACACAGACGCCGAGCTCGCGTTCATCTTCGGTTAACACCGCATAGCTGGCGGCAAGACCGGCGAAAATAAGTTGGTCAACTTTCAGACCACAACGTTCAACCGCTTTAACAATGTTTTTTGCCATATCGTTATGGCAGGTGATCAGGTGCACCTTGGCCTGCATACGCACGCCGGACAACCCTACCGGGTTTTTGATGCCTTCCTGATAGTCGATGGCGTATTCCTGAGGAATCACATGCAGCACGCGGTGTTCATCACGCACACGCACCGATTTGGCGGTATGCACAACGTTTTCCACATCCTCCATGGTCACTTCCTCTTCGGAAATAGGAACCATCCCGATTTCATTCTGGCAACTGATGTGTTTGCCCGATAATGAGAGGTAGACCGAAGAAATCTGGCAATCCGCCATCAGTTCCGCCTGATCGATGGCGCGCTGCACGCACTTCACCACCGATTCCAGGTCATTAACGCCGCCCTTATCCATGCCCCGGGACGGACAGCTGCCCACCCCGATAATGTTGACCATGCCATCGGGCAGAACTTCCCCTACCAGTGCGGCGACTTTCGCCGTACCGATCTCCAGTCCAACTACCAGTTTTCTGTCCGTCGACTTGATCATCGTTGTTTTGCCTGTGCCTGATTCTGTTGCTGATTACTGTTTTGCTGTTCACGTGCCGCCTGCGGGTCGATTAACACCGGACTCCATCCTACCGAGGCACCGGCGTCATAGCGCAGGTCGACGTAGCTGACACGTTTGTTTTCCGCCTGGCCCTGTTGCACCAGCACCGGATACAGCTCGATAAAGCGTTGCAGGCGTCCCATGCGATCGTCACGCCCCAGTTCCAACCGAACATCGTTGTCCAAAGCCAGTTGCCAGGAGTGGCGCGCCGTCATCGCCGCCATCTTCAAGGTAAACTTGCCGGCGGCCAGCGCGCTGCTCATGGTGCGATAGCCGTCCAGCACGTCCTGCTCGCTCCCTTCCGGACCATAAAGCAGTGGCAATTTCTGCTTGCCGACGCGCTCCGCCGGAACGCTGAATGATTTGCCTTCGGCATCGACCATATGCAAATCATTCCAGCGCGCCACCGGGACATACTCCACCAGATGGATTTTCAGCTCATCCGGCCATTGCTTGCGCACGCTGGCCTGCTTAATCCACGGCAAGCGTTCAATCTGCTGCTGGATGACATTCACATCCTGCGTCATAAACGTGCCCGGCGATCCCAGCGCCAGGATAGCCTGGCGAATATCATCGTTGGTGGTGTAATGGCGTTCGCCGGTCACCACCAGGCGGGAGAGCGGCAAACGGCTGGCGTCTTTCATCCAGCCAATCACCGCCCAACCACTCCATAACACGGTCCCCAGCACCATCAGCAGGAAAAGTATTCCCGCCAGTTGGGTTCCATTGCTGCGCCGCGGGCTGTTGTTCTCCACCTCGCGGTCGCGTGCATTCAGGGCAGCTTGCGACATATCAGTCGGCCAATTCCAAAATTCTCGCCACCAGTTGCGAGAAGCTTAATCCAAACTGGCGTGCTGCCATCGGCACCAGGCTATGACTGGTCATGCCCGGCGAGGTGTTCACCTCGAGCAGATAGAAGCTGCCATCGTTATCCTGCATTACATCAACGCGGCCCCAGCCGCTGCAGTCCAGCGCACGGTAGGCGCGTACCGCCAGCGCGGCCAGTTCAGCCTCCTGCTCGGCCGACAAACCGCTCGGGCAGAAATACTGCGTATCGTCCGCAATGTATTTCGCCTGGTAGTCGTAAAACACACCGGCCGGCTGAATGCGAATCGACGGCATCACGCTGTCGCCAATAAACGCCACGGTGTACTCCGGGCCGCTCAGCCATTTCTCCACCAGCACGTCGTCATCGTGGCGGAAGGCCTCTTCCAGCGCCGCTTCAAGCGCGCCGAATGACTCAACCTTGCTCATGCCGACGCTGGAGCCTTCGCGGCTTGGCTTGACGATCAGCGGCAGCCCCAGAGCTTCGATGTTCGCCAGCGCCTGATGCTTGTCATCGCCGCTAAAACCCGCACGATGCAGCGCCACGTAAGGGGCGATCGGCAGGCCCAGCGACTGCCACACCAGCTTGGTGCGCCATTTGTCCATGGTCAGCGCCGAGGCCATCACGCCGCTACCGGTATACGGCAATTCCAGGAACTCCAGCATCCCCTGCAGGGTGCCGTCCTCGCCGCCGCGCCCGTGCAGCGCGATAAATACTTTGCTAAAGCCCTGCGCCTTGAGCTGCGACACCGGGAAGTCGCGGGTATCGACGCCGTGAGCGTCAATGCCGGCTTCGCGCAGACCGGCCAGCACCGCCGCGCCGGACTGCAGGGAAACATCACGTTCAGCGGAGGTGCCACCCAGCAGGACGGCGACTTTCTCAGTCATGCGGCTGCTCCTCTTTGTTCTGCGGCTGCGGCTGCAGCTTCAGCTCCGCCAGATTACGGGCAATTTTGCCGACGTTGCCCGCTCCCTGCACCAGCACCAGGTCATCCGCCTGCAGCAGCTGGGCCAGCGTTTCCGGCACGGTATCCGCGTCGGACACTAAAATCGGGTCCAGCTTGCCGCGGTTACGGATGGTGCGGCACAGCGAACGGCTGTCCGCGCCCGGAATCGGCGCTTCACCCGCCGGATAGACCTCCAGCATCAGCAGCACGTCCACCTGAGAAAGCACGTTGGCAAAGTCATCGTACAGGTCGCGGGTGCGGGTATAGCGATGCGGCTGGAACACCATCACCAGGCGTTTATCCGGCCAGCCGGCGCGTGCCGCTTTGATCGTGGCGTCCACCTCAGTCGGATGGTGGCCGTAGTCGTCCACCAGCATCGCGCTGCCTGCGCTGCCGTTCACCGCATCCAGCGCGAACTCGCCCAGGAAGTCGAAACGGCGTCCGGTACCCTGGAAGCCGGCCAGCGCACGTAAAATGTCCTCGTCGTCAATGCCCTCTTCGGTAGCCACGGCCACCGCCGCCGCCGCGTTCAGCGCATTGTGACGTCCCGGCGCGTTCAGGGTAACCGTCATCAGCGGCTTATCCTGACGGCTCAGGGTAAAGTGCCCCTGTGGGCCAATCTGGCTGTAGCTCTCAATACGCACGTCGGCATCTTCGCTAAAACCGTACGTAGTAATATGACGCCCGACGCGCGGCAACAGTTCACGCACCACCGGGTCATCAATGCACATCACCGCACGGCCGTAGAACGGCAGGTTGTGCAGGAAGTTGATAAACGTCTGCTTCAGGTTTTCAAAGTCGCCATGGTAAGTGTCCATGTGGTCGGCTTCGATATTGGTGACAATCGCCACCATCGGCTGCAGGTGCAGGAACGACGCGTCGCTTTCGTCAGCCTCTGCAATCAGATAACGGCTGCAGCCGAGGCGCGCGTGCGTGCCCGCCGCCTTCACCAGACCGCCGTTGACGAAGGTCGGATCCAGACCGGCTTCCGCATAAATACTGGACACCATCGCGGTGGTGGTAGTTTTGCCGTGCGTACCGGCCACGGCGATGCCGTGACGAAAGCGCATCAGTTCGGCCAGCATTTCGGCACGGCGAATCACCGGAATGCGTGCTTCACGCGCCGCGACGATCTCAGGGTTGTCAGAAGCAATGGCGGTGGAGACCACCACTACGCTCGCATCCAGCACATTCTCCGGACGATGGTTGAAATAGATCGTCGCCCCCAGCGCGCTCAGCTGCTGGGTCACCGGATTCGGCGCCAGATCCGAACCGCTGATTTGATACCCTTCATTAGCCAACACTTCGGCGATACCACCCATGCCGGCACCACCGATGCCGACAAAGTGAATGTGCCGGACGCGACGCATCTCGGGCACGATTGTACGTAGTTTCGCCAGTTGTTGTGTATTCATACTCTCTCTAATCCAGGGCCCGCGTAGCGCCCACCACATGATATTTCTTTATTTACAGGCCCGGCGAACCGAACCCCTGCAATCTCTATTTCGCGACGCGGATCAGCTCCGCCGCCACCCGTTCGGTGGCATCGGTGATCGCCACCGAACGCGCTTTCTCCGCCATGGCCAGCAGGGTCGGACGATCCCAGCTCGCCAGCAGTTCGGCCACCGTATCGGCGTTGAACTGCGGCTGTTCAATAATCTTCGCCGCACCGGCTTCTTCCAGCGGGCGGGCGTTCCAGTACTGCTGACGGTCCTTATGCTGGAACGGCACAAAAATCGCCGGCAGTCCCGCCGCGGCAATCTCGCTGACGGTCAGCGCGCCGGAACGGCACACCACCACGTCAGCCCAGGCATAGGCGGCCGCCATATCATCGATAAACTCGGCGACCTTATGCTGCGTCTGCCCGACGCGGGCATATTCGCGCTGAACCGTGTCCAACGCGCCTTTGCCTACCTGATGCCAGAGCGTAATTTTATCGCCCAAACGCGCCGCGACTTCAGGAACAGTCTGATTCAGCACGCGCGCGCCCTGACTGCCGCCAACCACCAGCACGCGGACAGGGCCTTCACGCCCGGCCAGGCGTTCCGCCGGCAACGGCAGCGCCAGCACGTCGGTACGTACCGGGTTGCCCACCACCGCCGCTTTCGGGAAGGCGCCGGGGAAAGCCTGCAGCACCGTGGTGGCGATGCGCGCCAGCCAGCGGTTGGTCAGGCCGGCGATGCCGTTCTGTTCGTGCAGCACGACCGGAACGCCGCACTGCCAGGCCGCCAGGCCGCCCGGGCCGGAAACGTAACCGCCCATGCCCAGCACCACGTCCGGCTGGTAGCTGCGCATAATCGCCTTCGCCTGACGCACCGCGCGCCAGATGCGCAGCGGCGCGCTCAGCTGCGCCATCACGCCTTTGCCGCGCAGGCCGGAAATACGAATAAAATCAATTTCGATCCCGTGCTTTGGCACCAGATCGGCTTCCATTCTGTCTGCGGTTCCGAGCCAGCGCACCTGCCAGCCCTGCGCCATCAGATGATGAGCGACCGCCAGCCCGGGGAACACATGCCCGCCGGTACCGCCTGCCATCACCATTAAACGCTTCGCTTTCCCGCTCATCCCTTACCTCTTAACAAACGCCTGGGCTTTCGCCAGACGCGTTTCATAATCAATACGCAATAACAGCACGATCGCCGTCGACATAATCAGCAGGCTCGAACCGCCATAACTGATCAGCGGCAGGGTCAGGCCTTTGGTTGGCAGCATACCCGCCGCCGCGCCGACGTTAACCAGCGCCTGGAAGCTGAACCACACGCCGACCGAGCAGGCGAGAAAACCGGAAAAACGCTGATCGATTTCCAGCGCCCTGCGGCCGATCGACATCGCGCGAAAAGCGACGAAGAATACCATTAACAGCGCGAAAACCACACCGATATAGCCGAGTTCTTCACCTAAAATCGAGAAGATAAAGTCGGTGTGCGCCTCCGGCAAATATTCCAGTTTCTGCACCGAGTTGCCGAGCCCCTGCCCCCAGAATTCACCGCGGCCGAACGCCATCAGCGATTGGGTCAGCTGGTAGCCGCTGCCGAACGGATCGGCCCACGGGTTCCAGAATGAGGTCACGCGGCGCATACGGTACGGTTCAGCGATAATCAACAGCACCACGGCGAACGCGCCGGAGCCGATAATCGCCAGGAACTGCCACATTTTGGCGCCGGCCAGGAACAGCATCGCCAGCGTGGTGATAAACAGCACCACCACGGTGCCCAGATCCGGCTGCGCCAGCAGCAGCACCGCCAGCACCACCATCACGCCCATCGGCTTACAGAAGCCCCAGAAGTTGCTGCGCACCTCGTCCACCTTGCGTACCAGATAGCTCGCCAGGTAGCAGAACAGCGACAGCTTCGACAGCTCCGCCGGCTGGATACGCAGCGGCCCCAGGGCAATCCAGCGCGATGCGCCGTTTACCGAGCTGCCGACCACCAGTACGATGAGCAGCAAGACGATCGACACCAGCAGCATCGCGGTGCTGTAACGCTGCCAGACATCCATCGGGACGCGCAGCGTCACCAGCGACAGGCCGAACGCCAGCCCCAGATACAGCGCGTCGCGCTTGGCGAACAGGAACGGATCGTCCGCCAGACGCTGGCCGATCGGCATCGACGCCGAGGTCACCATCACAAAACCGATAATCGCCAGACCGAACGTCAGCCACAGCAGCGTACGGTCATACAGCACCAGCGTGGCGTTCTCGTTTTCACGCGAGCCCATCACCCAGTCTTTCAGTTTTTCCGCTAAGCCGAATGACGGCAGTTGTAGTTTCATCCGCCAAGCTCCTGTGCCAGACGGGCGAACTCATCGCCGCGTACTTCAAAATTACGGAACTGGTCCAGGCTGGCGCAGGCGGGTGACAGCAGCACCATATCGCCGGAGCGCACCACGCCGGCTATCGTCCGCATTGCCTGTTCCATGGTTTCAGTCTGCAGCGCCACATCGGGACGCAGCTGCGCCAGCTGGGCGCCGTCGCGGCCAAAGCAGTACAGACGGATATTGTCGCCCTGCAGATAACGCGCCAGCGGCGAGAAGTCGGCCGATTTACCGTCACCACCCAGCAGCAGATGCAGCGTGCCGTCGACCTGCAGGCCGTTCAGCGCCGCTTCGGTGCTGCCGACGTTGGTTGCTTTGGAGTCATTAATCCAGCGCACGCCGTTATGCTCTAACACCAGTTGGAAGCGGTGCGTCAGCCCGGCGTAGGTGGTCAGCGCCTTCAGACTGGAGGAGCGCGGAATTTGCACCGCGTCGGCCAGCGCCAGCGCCGCCAGCGCATTGGTCAGGTTGTGCTGGCCGCTCAGTTTCATCTCGCGGGTGTTCAGCACTTTTTCGCCGCGCACCCGCAGCCAGGTCTCTCCCTGCTGACGGTTGAGGTGGTAATCCCCCACGTCGACGCCGAAACTAATGCAGCGCTCGTCGGCGCCGCGCACCGGCATGGTCAGCCCATCATCCGCGTTCACCACGCAGGTCTTGGCCTGTTCGTAAATGCGCAATTTCGCCGCCCGGTACTGCTGCAACCCCAGCGGATAGCGATCCATATGATCTTCGCTGATATTGAGCACGGTGGCGGCAGCGGCGCGCAGGCTGCTGGTGGTTTCCAACTGGAAGCTCGACAGCTCCAGCACGTACAGATCGCACGCCTGGCGCAGCAGGCTCAGCGCCGGTAACCCGATATTGCCGCCGACGCCGACCGCCCAGCCGGCAGCCTTCGCCATCTCACCCACCAGGGTGGTGACGGTGCTTTTGCCGTTGGAGCCGGTAATCGCCACAATCGGCGCCTGTGCCTCACGGCAGAACAGTTCGATGTCGCCGACGATTTCCACGCCGGCTTCCGCCGCGCTGAGGAGGGCCGGTGTAGACAGCGCCACGCCCGGGCTGGCGACGATCAGGTCCGCCGACAGCAGCCAGTCTTCACGCAGATTGCCCAGATGACGTTCCACGCTCTCCGGCAGTTGCTCCAGCCCTGGCGGAGACATGCGGGTATCCATAACGCGCGGCGTCACGCCGTGCGTTATAAAGAAATCAACACAGGACAGGCCGGTCAGGCCCAGTCCGATGATGACCACTTTTTTACCCTGATAATCCGCCATGATTAACGTACCTTCAGCGTTGCCAGGCCAATCAGCACCAGCATCAGCGAAACAATCCAGAAGCGCACAATAACGCGCGGCTCCGGCCAGCCTTTCAATTCATAGTGGTGGTGAATCGGTGCCATGCGGAAAATACGCTGACCGCGCAGCTTGAACGATCCCACCTGCAGGATCACCGACAGCGTTTCAACCACAAACACGCCGCCCATAATCACCAGTAAAAACTCCTGACGCAGCAGCACCGCAATGGTGCCCAGCGCGCCGCCCAGCGCCAGCGAACCGACGTCGCCCATAAACACCTGCGCCGGGTAGGTGTTGAACCACAGGAAACCCAGCCCTGCGCCGACAATCGCGGTGCAGACAATCACCAGCTCGCCGGCATGCCGCAGGTACGGAATATGCAGGTAGTTGGCAAAGTTCATGTTACCGGTCGCCCAGGCCACCAGCGCAAAACCGGCCGCCACCAGCACCGTCGGCATAATCGCCAGGCCGTCCAGGCCGTCGGTCAGGTTGACCGCATTGCCGGTGCCGACAATCACAAAGTAGGCCAGCAGTACATACAGCAGCCCCAGCTGCGGCATCACGTCTTTAAAGAACGGCACCACCAGTTCGGTGGCGGGGGTATCTTTACCGACCATGTACATGCTGAACGCCACCGCCAGCGCAATCACCGACATCCAGAAATACTTCCAGCGGGCAATCAGCCCTTTAGTGTCCTTACGCACCACCTTACGGTAGTCGTCGACGAACCCGACAATGCCGTAACCTACCAGCACAAACAGCACGCACCAGACGTACGGGTTAGACGGATAGGCCCACATCAGCACCGAAATGGTGATGGAGGTCAGAATCATAATGCCGCCCATGGTCGGCGTGCCGCGCTTGCTGAAGTGCGACTCCGGGCCATCGTTACGTACAACCTGCCCGAAGGACATCTGCTGCAGGCGGCTGATCAGCCGCGGCCCCATCCACAGAGAAATAAACAGCGCGGTCAGCAGGCTGACAATGGCGCGAAACGTCAGATAGGAAAAGACGTTAAAGCCGGAATAATATTTGACCAAATGCTCGGCCAGCCAAACTAACATGCTGCTTTCTCCTGTAACGCGCGTACTACCTGCTCCATCGCGGCACTACGTGACCCTTTGATTAACACGGTAATGACCGCATGTTCCTGCAGTAATTCCGCTACGCGCGCGATTGCTGCCGCTTGATCCTGAAAATGCTCGCCGTTGCCGGCCGCGTCGCTGAGCGCCTGACTCAGAACCCCCACGCTCAGCACTTTATCTACGCCCGCCTGCCGGGCCGCTTCGCCGACCTGACGATGGCACTCTTCCGCGTCATCGCCCAGTTCCGCCATATCGCCCGCCACCATCACCCGGTAACCCGGCATCTCCGCCAGCACCTGTGCGGCGGCGGTCATTGAACCGACGTTGGCGTTATAGCTGTCGTCCAGCAGCAGCTTGCCTTCCGCCAGCGCAATCGGGAACAGACGCCCCGGCACCGCCTGCAGCTGCTGCAAACCGCAGCGCACCGCTTCCAGCGACGCGCCTACCGACATCGCCAGGGCGGTGGCCGCCAGCGCGTTGGCTACGTTATGGCGCCCAGGCAGCGGCAGTGCGATATCCGTGCGGCCAAACGGGGTATGCAGGGTAAACTGCGTGCCGTTGCCGTTAACCGTGATATCGCTGGCGAAGAAGTCCACGCCTTCCGCCGCCTGCGGCGAGAAGCGCCAGACGGTTTGATCCGTCAGCAGGTTTTGCCAGCGCGGCCAGTCGTTGTTGTCCGCGTTGATAATGGCGACGCCATCCGCTGGCAAACCTTGAAAAATTTCACCTTTCGCCTGCGCCACCCCTGCCAGCGAACCGAACCCTTCCAGGTGCGCCGCCGCCAGGTTGTTGACCAGCGCGCTTTGCGGGCGCGTCAGCGCGGTGGTGTAGGCAATTTCACCAATGTGGTTAGCGCCCAGCTCAATCACCGCAAAATCATGCTGCGGCTGCAGACGCAGCAGCGTCAACGGCACGCCGATATCGTTGTTAAAGTTGCCGGCGGTATACAGCACGTCCCCGCACTCGCGCAGGATCGT
Source organism: Serratia sp. JUb9 (assembly GCF_014298095.1). Lineage (NCBI taxonomy): Bacteria > Pseudomonadati > Pseudomonadota > Gammaproteobacteria > Enterobacterales > Yersiniaceae > Serratia > Serratia sp. JUb9. The sequence continues at coordinate 4,177,112 of NZ_CP060416.1, forward strand.
GGCGGTCATCTCTTTCACCGAGGTTTTACCCGATGAGCCGGTCAGCGCCACCACTTTGGCCGGCACCTGCTGACGAACCCAGCCCGCCAGCGCGCCCAGCGCCAGCCGGGTATCCGCCACCACCAACTGCGGCACCTCCACCGGTAAGCGCTTGCTTACCAGCAAAGCACCTGCGCCGGCGGCAACCGCATCTGCGGCAAAATCATGTGCGTCAAAACGCTCGCCTTTCAGCGCCACAAACAGACAGCCTGCGGTCACTTGGCGGGTATCCGTCGTCACTTCATCAATTTGGCAATCGACGCCGATTAACTCGGCGCGCAATACATCGGACAGGGCCTGAAGGGAAACGGGAATCATGCCATCACCCCCAGCAAACGCGCGACGGTGGTGCGGTCGGAATAATCCAGACGGCGATTGCCCACCAGTTGATAATCCTCATGACCTTTACCGGCCACCAGCACCACGTCTTGTTCTTTCGCCTGCATCACCGAGCTGGTTACCGCCTCGGCACGCCCGTGAATCACCTGCGCCCGGCCGGCGTCCAGCAGACCGTTCAGGATATCGGCGATAATCGCCTGCGGCTCTTCGGTACGCGGGTTGTCATCGGTGATCACCACCCGGTCGGCAAACTGCTCGGCAATCGCGCCCATCAGCGGGCGTTTGCCTTTGTCGCGGTCACCGCCGCAGCCAAAGACGCACCACAGCTGCCCGCGGCAGTGCAGACGCGCGGCTTCCAGCGCTTTTTCCAGCGCGTCCGGCGTGTGGGCGTAATCGACCACGACCGTCGGCTTGCCCGGCGCATTGAACACTTCCATGCGGCCACAGACCGGCTGCAGTTGCTGCGCGCTGGCCACCAGCGCCGCCAGCGGATAGCCCAGCGACAGCAGCGTCGCCAGCGCCAGCAGCAGGTTGCTGACGTTAAATGCCCCCATCAGACGGCTTTCAATCTCGCCATCCCCCCAGCTGGAGCTGAAACGGATAGTGGCGCCGTTATCGTGATAGTCCACCGAGGTGGCCTTCAGCCAGCGGCCGTGGCAGCCCGGCTGCAGGTTATCCTGCATGGTGACAGCCACCGCATCCGGCAGCTGCGCCAGCCAGCGCTGACCGACTTCATCATCGGCATTGATAATCGCCTGGCCGACCTGGTGCTCGGCGAACAGCGACCATTTCGCCGCTTCATAGCTGGCCATGTCGCCGTGGTAATCCAGGTGGTCGCGGCTCAGGTTGGTGAACACCGCCGCGGCAAACGGCAGCGCCGCAACGCGGCTTTGCACCAGACCATGGGAAGAGACTTCCATCGCCGCCAGCGTCGCGCCGCGATCCGCCAGGTCATTTAATACATGTTGCACATCCACCGCCGAACCGGTGGTATTTTCTGTCGGGCACACCTGGCCCAGCAGGCCGTTGCCGACGGTGCCCATCACCGCGCTGGTTTCGCCCAGCAGCTGCCCCCACTGCGCCAGCAGCTGGGTGGTGGTGGTTTTACCGTTGGTACCGGTCACGCCGACCAGACGCAGGCGTTCTGCCGGCTGATGGTAAAAACGCCCGGCCAGCGCAGACAGGCGCTGATTCAACTGGCCGAGGTAAATCACCGGCACACCGTGCATCGTACGAATTTCACCGTCTTCGGCGGCGCCTTCAGCTTCTGCGATCACTGCGGCGACGCCCTGGGCGATGGCTTGCGGAATATAGCGGCGACCATCCGTCTGGTGGCCGTTTACGGCGACAAACAGATCCCCGGCAGCCGCAATCCGGCTGTCTAATATCATTTCCCGCAGCGCGCGCTCGGGGGCCGAAGGCACCCACGGAGCGAGTAGGTCGCGCAAATTACGATCTGCCACCTGAACCCTCTTTTTTATTAATCACTAATTCGCTTTTATCACCGGTGGGCAACGCGTCCGGCTCAACGTTCATGGTGCGCAGTACGCCGCCCATGATGGCGCCAAACACCGGCGCGGAGATTGCGCCACCATAGTATTTCCCGCCCTGCGGGTCGTTGATGACCACCACCAGGGCAAAACGGGGCTGACTCGCCGGCGCAACGCCGGCGGTATAAGCGATATAACGGTTGACGTATTTACCGTCCGGCCCCACTTTCTTCGCGGTACCGGTTTTAATGGCGATACGGTAACCCTTGATGGCGGCTTTCACGCCGCCGCCGCCCGGCAGGGCCACGCTTTCCATCATGTGCACCACGGTACGCACCAGCGGTTCAGGGAATATGCGTTTGCCGGCAACCGGCGGGTCAACCTTGGTAATCGACAGTGGGCGATACACGCCCAGGCTGCCGATCGTTGCATAGACTCGCGCCAACTGTAACGGTGTTACCATTAGCCCGTAGCCGAAAGAGAAGGTGGCCCTCTCTATGTCAGACCACCGTTGTTTTTTTGGATATATGCCACTGCTTTCTCCGACCAACCCCAAATTGGTCGCTTTTCCCAGCCCAAAACGTGAGTAAGTATCTACTAACGCTGAGGACGGCATCGCTAACGCCAGCTTGGAAACACCGACGTTACTCGACTTCTGCAAGATCCCGGTCACCGACAGTTCCGGATAACGCGCCACGTCTTTAATCTCATGGCCGTTAATGCGGTAAGGCACGGTGTTCAGCACGCTGTTTTCTCTCACTACGCCGTGCTGCAGCGCCGTCATCACCACCATCGGTTTGACGGTAGAACCAGGCTCAAAAATATCGGTAATGGCGCGGTTACGCATGGTCTCTTTCGGCGTGCCGGCCATATTGTTCGGGTTATAAGACGGGCTGTTGGCCATCGCCAGCACTTCGCCGGTGTTGACGTCGATCAGCACAGCCGTACCGGATTCCGCCTTGTTGAACGCCACCGCGTTGTTCAGCTCGCGGTAGACCAGCGCCTGCAGACGTTCATCAATGCTCAGCGCCAGGTTATGCGCCGCCTGGCTGTCGACCGAAGAGATATCCTCAATCACGCGGCCATAGCGGTCTTTACGCACAGTACGCTCGCCCGGTTGTCCGGTCAGCCAGTGATCAAAGCTTTTCTCAATGCCTTCAATACCCTGACCGTCGATGTTGGTCACGCCGATAATGTGCGAGGTGACCTGCCCGGCAGGGTAATAGCGGCGCGACTCCTGACGCAGGTAAATGCCCGGTAGCTTCAGCTTGTGAATATACTCGCCGATTGCCGGATTAACCTGGCGCGCCAGATAGACAAAACGTCCGCGCGGGTTGGCGTTAACGCGCTTGGAGAGCTGATCGAGCGGGATGCCCAGCGCGTCCGACAGCGCTTTCCAACGGTTGTCCAGCGTAATGCCGCCGCGCTCGTTCAGCTCTTTCGGATCCGCCCAGATGGCGTTCACCGGTACGCTGACCGCCAGCGGCCGCCCGGCGCGATCGCTGATCATTCCACGCGATGTCGGCACCTGCTGTACACGCAGCGAACGCATATCGCCTTCTTTCACCAGCCGATCCGGGTTAATCACCTGCAGATACGCCACCCGCAGCATCAGCCCGACCAGCGCCAGCAAAATACAGCCGCACAGCAACGCAAAACGCCAGCTGACAAAGCTGGCTTGATCTTCCTGGCGTTTCAACTTACCGGGGCGTGCTGCTTTCATGCGTTCCCTTTTTGCTCCGTTTCATTACGTCGGTTAAACCACTCATTGTTTAACGATGATATTTTCTTGCGATGGATCGACATGCTGCATCTGCAGCTTCTCAGTCGCCGTACGCTCCACGCGACTGTGGTCGCCCAGCGCATTCTCTTCGAGGATCAGGTTGCGCCACTCGATATCCAGCGCATCGCGCTCCAGCACCAGCTGCTCGCGCTCGGCGGTCAACAGGCGGGTACGGTGCGCGGTGGTTACCACCAAAATGGCGGAAACCAGCACGGCTATCAGTAAAATCAGCGGGATCTTGGCGTTGCGCAGCAAATCGCCGCCGATAACCCCAACCAACCCATGGCGCTCATTCCCAATCACTCGGATACCCTCTCGGCAATGCGCAACACTGAACTGCGCGCACGTGGATTTTCGGCGACTTCTTCAGCCGGCGGCATCATCTTGCCCAGCGCTTTCAGGCTGCGACCGCCCAGTTCGCGCAACTGCGCTTCGGTCAGCGGCAGTCCCGCCGGCACCTGCGCGCCGCGGCTGTGGTGACGCATAAAGCGTTTTACAATCCTGTCTTCCAACGAGTGGAAGCTGATAATCGACAAACGCCCCTGCGGTGCCAGCACGTCCAGTGCGCCTTCCAGCGCACGTTCGATCTCTTCCAGTTCGCTGTTGATGTAAATACGGATGGCCTGGAAGCTGCGGGTCGCCGGGTGTTTATGCTTTTCTTTGAACGGACTGGCAGCGGCAATCAGCTCGGCCAGTTCTTTGGTGCGCGTCATCGGCTCGGTTTTATTACGCTCGACGATGGCGCGTGCAATACGCTTGGCAAAACGCTCTTCGCCGAAGGTTTTCAGCACCCAGGCGATATCTTCTGCTTCGGCTTTCAGTAACCATTCGGCGGCGGACTGGCCGCGCGAAGGGTCCATGCGCATATCCAACGGTCCGTCGCGCATAAAGGAGAAACCGCGCTCCGGGTCGTCGAGCTGCGGTGAAGATACGCCCAGATCCAGCAGAACGCCGTCGATCTGCCCTTCCAGTCCGCGCTCCCGCACATAATGCGACAACTCGGAAAACGGGCCATGTACGATGTTAAAACGAGGATCTTCAATAGATTTGGCGGCTGCAATCGCCTGCGGATCGCGGTCAATCGCCAACAAGCGTCCTTCCGGCCCGAGCTGGGACAGAATCAGACGAGAATGGCCACCGCGACCAAAAGTACCGTCGATATATATGCCGTTACTGCGGATGTTGAGGCCGTTAACCGCCTCATCCAACAGTACGGTAGTGTGTTTATAATTTTCCAACATGCTTATAGCGACAAGTCCTGTAGCCGCTCAGACAACGGTTCCTGAGACGACTGTTCAGCGTCAATATCATCCTTGACTTGTTGATACCAGGTCTGTTCATCCCACAGTTCAAACTTGTTGAACTGACCGACCAGCATCACTTCTTTCGTTAATCCGGCGTGTTGGCGCAGCGTACTGGCTATCAACAACCGGCCGGCGTTATCCATCTGACACTCACTGGCATGTCCCAACAGCAAGCGCTGTACGCGGCGCTCCGCAGGGTTCATGCTCGACAGACGGGATAACTTTTGTTCAATCACTTCCCATTCGGGCAACGGGTAAAGCAGCAGGCAGGGCTGATGGAGGTCAATGGTACAGACCATTTGGCCTTGCGATTCCTCGTTCAGCGAGTCCCGGTAACGGGTTGGTACGGCAAGCCGCCCCTTGCTGTCGAGGTTGACCATCGTCGCCCCTCGAAACATTCCTGAGCTACCCCTTCGTGACCTTTTTCACCACTTTACCCCACAAATTCCCACATAAAGGAGTTTACGGAGGGTATTAAAACCTTGTCAAGCCAGAGCGGCGGTGCTTTGGCAATATTTCTCTGTTCGTTTTGGGAGCTGACTCGCGAAAGGAACTCTTTTTATTCGGCAATTAAAAATTAACACCATGATAAACGAGGAGAATTTTTTGAAAGGAAAGTAGGCGGTTAACAATCTGACAAATTGGCGATTAATTAGCTCAATACTTTCTTCTGTAATCGAAGTCTCATTTTTCAATTGTTCTTTTGCCCCACGGCATGACGGCCAAACCCGCGACGGCGCAGGCCAGCGGCACGGTGCCTCCCCGAAAGGGCTGACGATAATGCCCTATATTAATTAAGGCTGATGTCGGCAGTCCGATAACGGGGGCGTTATTTTACTGCAATTAAACGGCGAATGCCGAGAGGGGGAAATAAAATAAATATTTTTACGATTACCAGGCGGGCTAATTGCGATTTAAATCATATTACTAAGATTATTCCCAAAAAACTTTACAATGCGGCCGCATTTCCTTACATGTTTATTCCTATCGTTTTTGACATTTCAATTAGAAAAACGCATGAAAAACACAACCCACTGTTTTATATCGGTTTATTAAAAACATCAGGCAGGTGTGTCTTGCGGCAAGGGAACAGCGCGCTGCTCCCCCGTCTTGCCGCTTACTTTCTGCTCAGGCTACCGCGGCGGAACAGATTACGGCGAATGCGCGTCAGGCCCGGCTTCGGCTTGCGCGGTTCGTCCAGACTGGCCAGCACCAGTTCCAATACGCGCTCCGCCACGTCGCGGTGGCGCTGCGCCACCGCCAACACCGGACACTGCAGGAAATCCAGCAGTTCATGATCGCCAAACGTGGCGATCGCCAAATCGGTCGGCAGACGCCCTTGTTGCTTCAAGGTCACATCCATCACGCCCTGCAGCAATGAAAACGAAGTGGTGAACAGCGCCTGCGGCATCGGGTGGGTTTGCAGCCACTGGGCGAACAACGTCCCTGCGGCTTCGCGCTCATAGCTATTGGCGTACAGGTAATCCACCTGGCGTTCATCATCCTGCCAGGCCTGACGGAACCCCTGCTCGCGCAGGAAACTGACCGACAGTTCCGGCAGTGCGCCTAAATACAGCACCGACTCCGCCGGGAAAGTGCGCAGCTCCTGCGCCAAGGTGAAGGCGTCTTCCTGATCGGCGCCTACGACGCTGATGAAATGCTCGCGATCCAGCGCGCGATCCAGCGCGATGATCGGCAGTGAGCCATTCGCCCAGCGCTGGTAGAAAGGGTGTTCCGGCGGCAAAGCGGTCGAAACGATAATCGCGTCGACCTGGCGCTGCAGCAGGTGCTCGATACAGCGCATTTCGTTATCCGGCTGATCCTCAGAGCAGGCAATCAGCAGCTGGTAGCCACGCTGGCGCGCCTGCCGTTCCAGATAGTTGGCGATGCGTGTGTAGCTGGTGTTTTCCAGGTCGGGAATCACCAATCCGATAGAACGTGTCCGACCGGCGCGCAGCCCTGCCGCCACGGCGTTCGGATGATAATTATGCTCCCTGACCACGGCCATCACTTTTTCGACGGTTTTATCGCTGACGCGATACTGTTTCGCCTTACCGTTGATGACATAACTGGCCGTAGTGCGCGAAACACCTGCGAGACGCGCGATTTCATCCAGTTTCACGTTAACCCCTTACTGATGCTGAAAATAGAGAGTGAAGGCAGCCCTCAGCAAGCATCGCAGCCATGCAATGCTTCAAGCCGGCTTAACGATCTAACAGCAGAAACCTCTACCGGGCAACCGATTTTGCCGCAAGGTGCCGGCAAACGGGAAAATTTTACCGCGAATGCCTGAGACAGGGGCGCCAGCGCGCCCTGCCCTCCCTCTTTTCAGCGCATGATCTTATCGCCACGCGAGACGCCAACGACGCCGGAGCGCGCCACTTCGACGATTTCCGCCACTTCACGCACCGTTCCCAGGAAAGCATCCAGTTTATCGCTGGTGCCCGCCAGCTGCACGGTGTACAGCGTCGCGGTGACATCAACAATCTGCCCGCGGAAAATATCGGCGCAGCGCTTCACCTCTTCACGGCCGTAGCCGCTGGCCTGCAGCTTGACCAGCATGATCTCACGCTCGACGTGCGCCCCCTGCGCCAATTCGCTGACGCGCAGCACATCCACCAGCTTATGCAGCTGCTTCTCAATCTGTTCCAGCACCTTCTCGTCGCCCACGGTCTGGATGGTCATACGCGACAGCGTCGGATCGTCGGTCGGCGCGACCGTCAGGCTTTCAATGTTGTAGCCGCGCTGGGAAAACAGCCCGACCACGCGCGACAACGCACCGGATTCATTCTCCAGTAATACAGATAAAATACGCCGCATGATCAGGTCCTCTCCGTTTTGCTCAGCCACATTTCGTCCATGCCGCCACCGCGGATCTGCATGGGGTACACATGTTCCGTTTCATCAACGGTCACATCGACAAACACCAGTCGTTCCTTCTCCGCCAGCGCCTGCGCCAGCTTACTTTCCAGTTCATCCGGGGTGCGGATGGCGATACCGACATGCCCGTAAGCCTCGGCCAGTGCGACGAAATCGGGCAGCGACTCCATATAGGACTGCGAATGACGGCCGGAATAGATCATGTCCTGCCACTGCTTCACCATGCCGAGATAGCGGTTGTTCAGATTCACCACCACCACCGGCAGATTGTATTGCAGCGCGGTGGACAGTTCCTGAATGTTCATCTGGATACTGCCGTCGCCGGTCACGCACACCACGGTTTCCTCCGGCAGCGCCAGCTTCACCCCGAGTGCCGCCGGCAGGCCGAAGCCCATCGTGCCTAGTCCGCCGGAATTGATCCAGCGGCGCGGCTTGTCGAACGGATAATACAGCGCAGCGAACATCTGATGCTGGCCGACGTCAGACGTCACATAAGCGTCGCCTTTGGTCAGCCGGTGCAGAGCTTCAATCACCGCCTGCGGTTTGATGGTATCGCCATTTTTGTCATACCCCAGACAGTCGCGCGCGCGCCACTGCTCAATCGACTGCCACCAGTCGCGCAGCGCATCAAAGTCCTGCTGCCTGTCACTCTGCGCCAGCAGCTCCAGCATCTGAGCCAGCACCTGCTTCGCGTCGCCGACGATCGGGATATCCGCATCCACGGTTTTGGAAATTGAAGTCGGGTCGATATCAATATGCAGCACGGTGGCGTCCGGACAGTATTTCGCCAGATTGTTGGTGGTACGGTCGTCAAAACGCACGCCGACGGCAAAAATCACATCGGCGTGGTGCATGGTCTTGTTAGCTTCATAGGTACCGTGCATCCCCAACATACCGACGCTTTGGCGGTGCGTGCCCGGGAAAGCCCCCAACCCCATCAACGTACAGGTGACCGGCAGGTTGAGCCGTTCCGCCAACGCCGCCACCTCCGTATGGCATTCGGCATTGATCGCGCCGCCGCCGACATACATCACCGGCTTTTTCGCCGCCATCAGAGTATGCAGGGCACGTTTGATCTGGCCGCGGTGGCCCTGCACCGTCGGGTTGTAAGAACGCAGGCTGACCTCCTGCGGATAGGCATACGGCATGCGCACCGCCGGGCCGACAATGTCTTTCGGCAGATCGATTACCACCGGGCCGGGACGGCCGCTGGCGGCCAGATAAAACGCTTTTTTCAGTACGCCGGGAATATCCTCGGTGCGCTTGACCAGAAAACTGTGCTTCACCACCGGACGCGAAATCCCCACCATATCGCACTCCTGGAAGGCGTCGTAGCCAATCAGCGAGCTCGGCACCTGGCCGGAAAGCACCACCATCGGAATGGAGTCCATATAGGCGGTGGCAATACCGGTAATCGCATTGGTCGCGCCCGGGCCGGAGGTGACCAGCACTACGCCGACTTCGCCGGTGGCGCGTGCGTAGCCATCGGCCATATGCACCGCCCCCTGCTCATGGCGCACCAGTACGTGATCGATTCCGCCCACCGTGTGCAGGGCGTCATAAATATCAAGCACCGCCCCGCCCGGATAACCGAATACATGTTTAACGCCCTGGTCGATCAGCGATCGCACGACCATTTCGGCTCCTGACAACATCTCCATGGGTTTGCCTCCAGGCTTACTTATACTTGTCTGGCGCCGGAACGTGGCGCCTGCTCGTCGGGTATACCCCGACGTGATGCGTTTTTGGCCTACCCATCGCCGCGCTGAATAAGGTCATGAATGAAGGCGGCCAACCGGCGCTTAATCCGGAAAATGACGGGTATAGAATCCCTTAACATAACGTCAGTATATGAGGCAGGCAAACGGCAAAACGTCGGCAGGAAAACGCGGAAATGGCTATCGATCTGGCATTTGGCGACAGGTTAAAACAATGCACTAGCCAACAGCGGATGCGGCTAGGCATTGTTTCATGAATGGCGGTAATTACAGAACTAAATCAGGCTGACTTTATGCCGTTTTTTTCAGCAGCGGCGAATAGTAAACCGTCCTCGGTCAGAAGATTTACTGATACATGGCCTCAATTTCATTCTGATAACGCTGAGAGATCACCTTACGCCGCAGCTTCAGCGTCGGCGTAAGCTCCCCCAGTTCCATCGAGAATGCCGCCGGCAACAGAGTGAATTTCTTTACCTGCTCGAAACGGGCCAGCTCTCTTTGCATCTCACGCAGACGCGTCTCAAACATCTCGATAATCTGGCTATGGCGCAGCAGTTCCAGACGGTCGTGATATTTGATATTGAGCGATTTGGCATACTCTTCAAGCGATTCGAAGCACGGCACGATCAGCGCGGAAACAAACTTGCGCGCATCGGCGATCACCGCCACCTGTTCGATAAAACGATCCTGCGCCAGCGTGCCTTCCAGCATCTGTGGCGCAATATATTTACCGCCGGAGGTCTTCATCAGATCCTTCAGCCGCTCGGTGATAAACAGATTGCCGTGATCGTCTACCGCCCCGGCGTCACCGGTCTTCAGCCAGCCGTCGGCGGTAAACGCCTGCGCGGTTTCCAGCGGTTTATTGAAGTAACCGCGCATGACAATCGGGCCGCGCACCTGAATCTCGTTCTCTTCGGCGATGCGTACCTCAACGTCAGACAGCGGTTTGCCGATAGAGCCGAAGCGGAAGTCGTGTTCTTCCCAGCAAGAAACGGTGGCGCAGGTTTCCGTCATACCGTAGCCATACTTGATGTTTACGCCCAGCGCCTGGAAGAACAGGATCACATTATCGTCCAGCTTGGCCCCGGCCGCCGGCAGAAAGCGCACCCGTCCTCCCAGCAGACCGCGCAGTTTGCTGAGTACCAGCTTATCGGCCCAGCGATGCGTCTGAGCAAACAGCCGGCCGCCAGACGTACCGGCACGCTCCTGCAAGAATTTACGCTCACCGCAGCCAATCGCCCAGCGGAACAACAGACGACGCCACCACGGCGCGCGGGCGACTTTCTCATGCACCGCGCTAAAGATCTTCTCATAGAAGCGCGGCACGGCGCACATTACGGTTGGCTGCACCGCCGTCATTGCCTCACGCACCCAGTCGGTATTCGGCAGAAAAACATTCTGTGCGTCGGAATGCATGATAAAGAAGCTCCAGGCACGTTCAAACACATGCGACAGCGGCAGGAAACTGAGGGAAACATCTGCCTCGCCCACCGTCAGGCGCTCATCATGCTGATACAGCTGAGCCGCCATATTGCGATAGTCCAGCATCACGCCTTTTGGTTCGCCGGTAGTGCCCGAGGTGTAAATCAGCGTGAATAGATCCTGCAGTTCACGACCGTTGATGCGCTCATCCAGCTGCGCCTGATAACGCTCGACGTCCGCGTCTCGCTCCAGTTGGTTCAGGTAACAGGCAATCTCGCAGCCGTGCAGCTCCACCGCGTCGTTAAAGGCAATAATCTGCGTCAGCTGCGGGCAAACCCCACGCAGCGCAATGGCGGCATCCATTTGCGCCTGATCGCCGACAAACAGAATGCGGATATCAGCATCATTCAAAATAAACGCCGCCTGCGCGGCGGTATGCGTCGCATACAGCGGCACGCTGACCGCACGCAGCTGCAAAATAGCCAAATCGGTTAATGACCAGGCCATGCTGTTGTTGGCAAAAATTGCCACGCGCTCCTGCACTTCAACGCCTAACGCCAGCAAAGCGCTGGCGATATGATCCATATGCGTGCCGACCTGCCGCCAGCTCAGGCGGGTTTCCCCTTCTGGCGTCCATTGGCGAAAAGCAATGCATTCGGCGCGCTGGCTGCGTTGCTGCTGGATACGCTGGATCAGATGGTAGTGCTGTAAATGTCTGGTCATAAAGCCTTAAGCCTGAAACGGATCAATCGGTTAGCGGTAGCCGGGCGTCGACGCCCCAAAATCTCAGCTTACACGTGTTTACTTTTTTCCGCGCAGTCTACCGACTCTCTGATTGAGGGGGAAGAAATTTCAGCGTCGTTCTGTGAGCTCAAACGCCGGGTAAATCCGTTGAACGTGATGCAAAGCACGCGACAAGGAGAACGACAGTCTAAAAGCATTCCGCTACAGCGCCCTCACGATACCGAAACGCCCTGCCCCACAGACAGTACAAAATTCCATTATTTTATTAGATTGTAGTTTTTAGCTTTGAAGGGATAAAAATGAATCACTGCCGTACTGAAACAGGAAAATTCTAAATAAAAAACTCGATTAACTTATAAAACCGCTGAGGATAATAAAAAACAATTAACCCGAGAGCGATCCCTCGGGTTAATTTCCCACCTGTTAACGCAGCGCTTCAGATTCGCTAAGTACAGACTTCATCCACTGATGTCCTTTATCCCGTTCGGCAGACTCGTGCCAAGAGAGATAGCAGGTCACCTGTTTTTTATCCAGCGGTAAAGGGAGTAATTTCAGCTGCAGGTTCGCCGCATACTGCTGGGCAAACCAACGGGGAGCAATGGCCAGCATGTCGGTACGGGAAACCAGATTCATCACGCTATATAAATCCGTACACTGCTGAGAGACAACACGTTGCATTGTGTCGTCGATATAATACGGACGGCTGAAAGAACAGAATCTTTCCAGAGAAACCACCGCATGCTGCTCCTGCATCAGCTGTTCACGCGTAATGCCGTTCATTATCCGCGGATGGGTTTCCGCGGCCACAATCACCAGCTCATCGTCAAACAGCGCATAACGCTTAAACTCACCATGCTCAAAATACGTATAGCCAATAACAAACTCCATCTCCTGATAACGCAGCTGATGCTCAATATTATTATTGAGGTACGATTTTATTTGCAGGCGGACATGAGGCGCCATTTCCTTAACGCTGTTGATGACTTTCGCCGTCAGGCGCAAATCCAGCGGGCTACAAATGGAGATTGGGAAAATACGCTCGCTGGTCAAGGCATCAAACCCGGCCCCCGGCAGTTCATTTTGCACCAGCTGTAGCGCCTGGCGAATCGGCCCGAACAGCTGTCTGGCACGCATTGTCGGCTGGATGCCGCGCCCAAAACGCACGAACAGCTCATCGTTAAACATCACTTTCAACCGGGCGACCGCATTGCTTACCGCAGGCTGTGACATACCAAGTACATTCGCCGCACGCGTAATATTTTGCATTTGCATCACAGCATCAAACACGGTGAGCAGATTAAGATCGACGCTGCGCAGATGAATATCGCCGCCCCCCTTCCCTAAGACATTTCCCGATTCATATCCAGACATATCCAACTCCACTAAGTCCTATGTAGATAACTTCACCGACGCACCACTAAGAATGGTGTCAGAAATAGCATTCCATTTTCCCTATCGGTAAAGTTAGTCCTCTTGGGGAATTATCCATAAAAGATAAAACCCAAGAATCATCCAATATAAATACAACACTAAAATTTATGCCAACTACTTTATCGGCCCCATTGAAAAAACGTCATAAATCTCAATAGGAATAAGCCGAAACGGTGATTAAAAAAACGCCCCACACAAGATGAATCAGAACATAAAAATAGACAATGGACAATCACACAATATTAAAAGCAGTGATTTTTAGGACAGTTATATTCCATACCTGTCGATTATATACGCTTAGCCATTCCCTCACTCTATTTATTATAATAATGAATTAAAATTATGAATGATTCACCTCCGGGATATGCGCCAACCATCGCGAAGCGGTTAAATATTACCCCACCCCACTCCAGAATCAACGCCATATCTCACTATTCAATTCATTTATGCTAAGGTCGTCCCAATTCCAATACTCTTTTAAACTAACAACCGATTTTTTTTCAACATTATCTGCTGTTGAATAGCGCGGGAACGCATCAGGCTTAATTCAGCATGGGTTTTAAAATCAGGTGTTGACATCGCCTGAGCGATAACGTATCAAATTAGGCAACGCAAACATTTTAGAGAAGTGGAATCACATGATCCGTATTACTCGTCTACTAGGCCTACTACTAAACGCATCTTCTTTGCGCGGTATGCCAGTGGGCGGCGATCGGTCCTGATTCAGCCACTCAGCTATAACAAACCCGCGCTACTGCGCGGGTTTTTTTTTGCCCGCTTAGCGTGAAAAACACGATAAGGAACCAAGCGATGAGCCAACAAGTCATTATCTTCGATACCACATTGCGCGACGGTGAACAGGCGCTGCAGGCCAGCCTGAGCGTAAAAGAAAAGATTCAGATCGCGATGGCGCTGGAGAGAATGGGCGTCGACGTAATGGAGGTTGGCTTCCCGGTTTCTTCACCGGGTGACTTTGAATCGGTGCAAACTATTGCACGCCAAATCAAAAACAGTCGCGTCTGCGGCCTGGCGCGCTGCGTCGACAACGATATCGATGTCGCCGCCGAGGCGCTGCGCGTCGCCGAAGCGTTCCGTATCCACGTCTTCCTGGCCACCTCAACGCTGCATATCGAGTCAAAATTAAAGCGTTCGTTCGATGAAGTGCTGGAGATGGCCGTACGCTCGGTGAAACGCGCACGCAACTATACCGACGACGTCGAATTCTCCTGTGAAGACGCCGGACGCACGCCGATCGACAATCTGTGCCGCGTGGTTGAAGCAGCCATCAACGCCGGCGCCACCACCATCAATATCCCCGATACCGTCGGCTACACCACGCCGAACCAGTTTGGCGGCATTATCAGCACGCTGTACGATCGGGTGCCGAACATCGACAAGGCGATTATCTCCGTACACTGCCATGACGATTTAGGCATGGCGGTCGGCAACTCAATCGCGGCAGTGCAGGCCGGCGCCCGTCAGGTGGAAGGCACGATCAACGGCATCGGCGAGCGCGCGGGCAATACCTCATTGGAAGAGGTGATCATGGCGATTAAAGTGCGCCAGGACATCATGAACGTGCACACCAATATCAACCACCAGGAAATCTACCGCACCAGCCAGTTGGTCAGCCAGCTGTGCAATATGCCAATTCCCGGCAACAAAGCGATCGTCGGCTCTAACGCCTTCGCCCACTCCTCCGGCATTCACCAGGATGGCGTGCTGAAAAACCGTGAAAACTACGAAATCATGTCGCCGCAGACCATCGGTCTGAAAGACGTTCAGTTGAACCTGACCTCGCGCTCCGGCCGCGCGGCGGTGAAGCACCGCATGGAAGAAATGGGCTACAAAGATCAGGACTACAACCTGGACGATCTGTACGCCGCCTTCCTGAAACTGGCGGACAAGAAAGGCCAGGTGTTCGACTACGATCTGGAAGCGCTGGCGTTTATCAATAAGCAGCAGGAAGAACCGGAACACTTCAATCTGGGTTACTTCAGCGTGCAGTCCGGCAGCAGCATTATGGCCACCGCCTCGGTCAAACTGATGTGCGGCGGCGAAGAAAAAGCCGAAGCGGCCACCGGCAACGGCCCGGTCGATGCGGTCTATCAGGCCATCAACCGCATCACCGACTTCCCGATCGAACTGGTGAAATATCAGCTGACGGCGAAAGGCCAGGGTCGCGACGCGCTGGGCCAGGTGGATATTGTGGTTTCCTACAACGGCCGCCGCTTCCACGGCGTCGGCCTGGCGACCGATATCGTCGAATCCTCCGCCAAGGCGATGATCCACGCATTAAATAATATTTGGCGCTCCCAACAGGTAGAAAAAGAAAAACAGCGTCTGCAGCAAACCAAACATCAAAATAATCAGGAAACGGTGTGAACATGACGAAGAATTACCATATTGCCGTCTTACCCGGAGACGGAATCGGCCCGGAAGTAATGGCGCAGGCAAAGAAAGTGTTGGAGGCGGTACGCCAGCGCTTTGATATCCGCATCACCACCAGCGAATACGACGTCGGCGGCATCGCCATCGACCGCCACGGCAGCCCGCTGCCGGCGACGACGCTGAGCGGCTGCGAGCAGGCGGACGCCATTTTGTTCGGCTCGGTGGGCGGCCCCAAGTGGGAACATCTGCCGCCGGCGGAACAACCGGAGCGCGGCGCGCTGCTGCCGCTGCGTAAACACTTCAAACTGTTCAGCAACCTGCGTCCAGCCCGCCTGTACCAGGGGCTGGAAAACTTCTGTCCGCTGCGCGCCGACATCGCCGCCGCCGGCTTCGATATCCTGTGCGTCCGCGAGCTGACCGGCGGCATTTACTTCGGCCAGCCGAAAGGGCGCGAAGGCCAAGGCATGCAGGAGCGCGCCTATGATACCGAGGTGTATCACCGCTTCGAGATCGAACGCATCGCGCGCATCGCCTTTGAATCGGCGCGCAAACGCCGCAATAAGGTCACCTCCATCGATAAGGCCAACGTGCTGCAAAGCTCGATCCTGTGGCGCGAAGTGGTGAACGAGGTTGCCAAAGATTACCCGGACGTGGCGCTGTCGCACATGTACATCGACAACGCCACCATGCAGTTGATCAAAGATCCGGCACAGTTCGACGTGCTGCTGTGCTCCAACCTGTTCGGCGATATTTTGTCGGACGAGTGCGCAATGATCACCGGTTCAATGGGCATGCTGCCTTCCGCCAGCCTGAACGAAGCGGGCTTCGGCCTGTACGAACCGGCGGGCGGCTCTGCGCCGGATATCGCGGGTAAAGGTATTGCCAACCCGGTAGCCCAGATCCTGTCGCTCACCCTGCTGCTGCGCTACAGCCTGGAGGCCGGTGAAGCCGCCGATGCGATTGAGCGCGCCATCAACCAGGCGCTGGAACAGGGTTACCGCACCGCCGATCTGGCCGGCGACGGCAAGGCGGTCAGCACCGATGAAATGGGCGATATCATCGCCCGCTTTGTGGCACAGGGGGCATAACATGGCTAAGACGTTATATCAGAAATTGTATGATGCCCACGTGGTGTACGAAGCGCCGAACGAAACGCCGCTGCTGTATATTGACCGCCACCTGGTGCATGAAGTCACGTCGCCGCAGGCCTTCGACGGCCTGCGCGCCATGGGCCGCAAGGTGCGCCAGCCGGGCAAAACCTTCGCCACCATGGATCACAACGTGTCGACGCAGACCAAAGACATCAACGCCAGCGGCGAGATGGCGCGCATTCAGATGCAGGAACTGATCAAGAACTGCGCGGAGTTCGGCGTATCGCTGTATGACCTGAACCACCCGTTCCAGGGCATCGTTCACGTGATCGGCCCGGAGCAGGGCATGACGCTGCCGGGGATGACCATCGTCTGCGGCGACTCCCACACCGCCACCCACGGCGCCTTCGGCTCGCTGGCGTTCGGCATCGGCACGTCAGAAGTAGAACACGTGCTGGCGACCCAAACGCTGAAACAGGGGCGCGCCAAGACCATGAAAATCGAGGTCACCGGCGACGCGGCGGCGGGCATCACCGCCAAAGACATCGTGCTGGCGGTGATCGGCAAAACCGGCAGCGCCGGCGGCACCGGCCATGTGGTCGAGTTCTGCGGCAAGGCTATCGAAGCGCTGAGCATGGAAGGCCGTATGACGCTGTGCAACATGGCGATTGAAATGGGCGCCAAAGCCGGGCTGGTCGCGCCGGACGACACCACCTTCGCCTACCTGAAAGGCCGCCAGTTCGCGCCGACCGGCGATAACTGGGAACAGGCGGTCGCCTACTGGCGCACGCTGAAGTCCGATGACGACGCACAGTTTGACAGCGTGGTGACGCTGCGCGCCGAAGATATCGCGCCGCAGGTTACCTGGGGCACCAACCCGGGGCAGGTGATCGCCGTCAACCAGATCATCCCGGCGCCGGAGTCGTTCAGCGATCCGGTCGAACGTGCTTCCGCCGAAAAAGCGCTGGCCTATATGGATCTGCAACCGGGCATCAAACTGACCGAAGTGGCGATCGACAAAGTGTTTATCGGCTCCTGCACCAACTCACGCATTGAGGATCTGCGCGCCGCTGCGGCCATTGCCAAAGGGCGCAAAGTCGCCAGCGGCGTCCAGGCGATTGTAGTGCCCGGCTCCGGCCCGGTGAAAGCGCAGGCGGAGGCCGAAGGGCTGGATAAAATCTTTATCGAAGCCGGTTTTGAATGGCGTCTGCCCGGCTGCTCCATGTGTCTGGCGATGAACAATGACCGCCTGAACCCGGGCGAGCGCTGCGCCTCCACCAGCAACCGTAACTTTGAAGGGCGTCAGGGACGCGGCGGGCGCACCCACCTGGTCAGCCCGGCCATGGCCGCCGCCGCCGCCGTCAGCGGCCACTTTGCCGATATTCGTGAACTGCACTAAGGAGCATCACCATGGCTAAATTTACTCAACATACCGGCTTAGTGGTGCCTTTGGATGCGGCCAACGTCGATACCGACGCCATTATCCCGAAACAGTTTCTGCAGAAGGTGACGCGCACCGGCTTCGGCCAGCACCTGTTTAACGACTGGCGCTTTCTGGACGATGCCGGCCAGCAGCCCAACCCGGACTTCGTGCTGAATAAAGCGCGTTACAAGGGCGCCAGTATCCTGCTGGCACGGGAGAACTTTGGCTGCGGCTCCTCGCGCGAACATGCGCCGTGGGCGCTGACCGACTACGGTTTCAAAGTGGTGATTGCGCCGAGCTTTGCCGATATTTTCTACGGTAACTCGTTCAACAACCAGCTGCTGCCGGTCACGCTGAGCGAGCAAGACGTGGATACGCTGTTCAAGCTGGTGGAAGCCAACGAAGGCATCGAGTTTACCGTCGACCTGAAACAGCAGACGGTGAACGCCGGCGGCCACAGCTACCCGTTTGAGATCGACAGCTTCCGCCGCCACTGCATGATCAACGGCCTGGATAGCATCGGCCTGACGCTGCAGCACGACGCGGATATCGCCCGTTACGAAGCCAATCAGCCGGCGTTTCTCAACTGATCCGGCCACGCTGACGCACAGCAGGGGCGGATATTCCGCCCCTGCTTCATCACCGGCCCCTCGCCGCCCTTACCAATATCCCAGCCACTTCCACCAGGCGGCGCCAATCGTCAGCCAAATCAGCAGGTTTACCACGCTCATCACCAGACCGGTTTTCCACCACTCGCCCAGCGTGCTGTAACCGGAGCCGAAAATAATCGGCGCGGTGCCGGTCGCATAGTGAGTCAGCGACATCATCAGCGAAGAAGAGAACGCCAGAATCAGGCCAAGCAGCGCCGGCGGCGCGCCAAGCGCCACGCCTGCGGCGAAGAAGGCGGCAAACATGGCGGTCACGTGCGCCGTGGTGCTGGCGAAGAAGTAGTGAGAATAGAGATACACCAGCGTCAGCAGCAGCGTGCCGCCCACCCAACTCATCCCCATATGCGCAATACCGGCGCCGACCGTCTGCGACAGCC
The DNA here is from genome assembly GCF_014298095.1 of Serratia sp. JUb9. NCBI lineage: Bacteria > Pseudomonadati > Pseudomonadota > Gammaproteobacteria > Enterobacterales > Yersiniaceae > Serratia > Serratia sp. JUb9. Next base: position 4,196,212 of record NZ_CP060416.1, read on the forward strand.
AGTTAATCAGCCCCAGTTTGCCCAGATAGGTCGCCATCATCACCAGCGCGGAGAACCAGACCACGGTATCCCAGGCGCCCTTCTGCCTCAGGATGTCATCCCAGCTCAGTACGCCGCTGGCCAGCAAAATCGCCAGGCCGATCAGGGCGGCGGTGGTCGGGTTCACCGCCAGCGCCGGACCAAAAATCATCGCCGGAATACCGGCCCACAGCACCAGCAGCAGCGCAAACACCGCCAGCGTAATCTTCTCCGGCAGCGTCACCGGCCCCAGCGCCTGCAGCTGCCGTTTGGCGAAGTTCGGCGCATCCGGGGTGCTTTTAATTTCCGGCGGATAGAGGAAATACACCACCAGCGGCATTACGATCAGCGAACAGAGGCCCGGCAACAGCGCCGCCAGCGCCCACATGCCCCAGCTCAGCTCCACGCTGTTGTGCGTGCCTTTGGCGATCAGGCTGACCACCAGCGGGTTCGGCGCGGTGGCGGTGATAAACATCGCCGAGGTGATCGGGTTGATGTTGTAGTTCACCAGCGCCAGATAGCGGCCGATCTTGCCGCTGGTGTTCAAGCCGGGGCTGGAGCCGAAGCTGTCGGCGATCGATTTCATAATCGGGTGGATAATCCCGCCGCCGCGCGCGGTGTTGCTCGGCGTCACCGGCGCCAGCGTGGTCTCCGCCAGCGTCAGCGCATAGGCGATGCCCAGCGTCTTTTTGCCGAACAGCGAAATAAAGTAATAGCCGATACGCCCGCCCAGCCCGGTTTTATTCAGGCTGAGCGAGATCATGATAGAGAAGCCGATCAGCCAGATCAGCGGATTGGAAAAGCCGCTCAATGCATCGCCGAGCGCCGCCCCCGGCTTGCCGGGGTTGGTGACGCCGGTCACCGCCACCAGCGCGATGGCGATCACCGATACCGCGCCAATCGGCATCGCCTTGCCGATAATGGCGATAATGGTGCCGATAAACAGCGCCAGCAGTTGCCAGGCGTTGGGTTCAACGCCCTCAGGAACCGGGATGACAAACCAGATAAGCAGCGTGGCGGCAACGGCAATCAGGGAGGGAACAGGCTTGAGCGGCGTTAGTTTATCCATAACATACCCACGAGATTCAACGGAGAGGCGCGGCGGCGGCGTGGAGCAAAATCAACGACGCCGACGCCTTATGTCCGTTTAGCTTGCGACTATGGGCTAATGTTCTCAATGATTTACATCAATGTTAACGAAAATAGCGGTTAAACCTCCCGCACGCGGGCGCACAGCCACCAGGAGAGCGCCGCCAACGCCACCGCCAGCCAATACACCGCGTAGTGTCCCAGATTCTCCACCAGCGCCCCCTGCAGCACCCCGGCTAAAATGACGCCGGTGGAAATACTGTTGGTAAACATGGTGGTCGCCGCGCCGGGACGCCCCGGCATCAAATCCTGAAAATAGAGCATGCCGATGCCGGCAATAATGCCGATAAAGATCGCGTTGAACAGCTGCAGGCCAATCAGCGCCAGTTTAGCGGTGAACAGCGTCAGTCCAAGATAAAACAGCAGGCCCGCCGCCACGGCGAACAGCATCATCCGGCGCTTGCCGAAACGCTTGACCACATAGCCCGCCAGCAGCATAGCCGGGATTTCCAGCCCGGCGGCGATGCCCATCAGAATGCCGGCCAGCCGCTCCGGCAGCCCGAGATCGCGGGTGATATACAGCGGCATATCGATGATATACATGGTGTTGCAGGTCCACATCAGCATCGAGGCGACAAACAGCCGGCGCACGTCGCGGTTGCGCCAGGCGCTGGGCGGCGCGACCGGCGTCACATTCAGGCTGCCGGTTTGCGCCTCGCGCGGCACCGAAGGCAGGCAAAACCCCACCAGCAGCGCGCTGACAACGAAGATCCCCGCGGCGATCAGGAACATGGTGGTAAAACCGTAATTGAGCGCCAGCATAAACGACAGCGGCGGGCCGATGACCCAGGCCAGCGACAGCTGGGCACGCATCACCGAGCTGAACATCACCACTTCACGGCCGCTGCTGTCGGCATATTCCCGCGCCAGGGCGAAAATCTGCGGCATCGCGGTATTGGCCAGCGCCGCCATCAGCACGCCGGCGGTAATCAGCGTCAGATAGTCGCGGTTAAAGGCGAACAGCAGGCAGTTGCCTACCGCCATCAGACAGCAGCCTAAAATCAGCTTACGCCTGTCGCCGCGGGTGTCCGAGCGTTTGGCCAGCAGGAAGCTCACCACGATGCCGGCCACCGCGTTGACGGTATAAAACAGCCCGACCCACAGCGGCCGCACTTTGACTTCCGAAGTCAGAAACAGGCTGAGCGTCGGCGTCTGCAACGCCCCGGCGATACCGGCCAGAAAAGCGACGGCAAGGAATGCGGCGAAAACGGGGTTAAAACGGCGTAGCGACCAACGGTTATTCATAGCGGCATTCCTGAACAAGGCGAAAACGGCGCAATAAAAAAATCAGCGTAGAAGAAGTCAGCGAATAGTAAAAGCACCGCCCGACAACGGCAATCACCCGCCGCAAATAAAAATGCCAGTGGGTCGCCCCACTGGCTGGTGAAAAGCACCATTACTCAGAAACACTTGGTCTCCCCAGGTTTTCAGGCGTCGCCTGAAAACCCACGGATAGCGGGGAAAGATCAGAGGCGCTTGCGATAGGCTTCGTCGCTCAGCGTCGGCATATCCCACTGGGTTAAATGGGACAATATTTCCAGCCTGGCCTGCTCCGGCACCAGCCGGGTCAGCCAGTCGGCGTGCTGGCGGCGAACGGCGGCGAAATAGCGCTGATAAAACTGTTTCGACAATAAAACGTTCATAAGCCCGCCCTCCTCTCTTTCGTCTGAGCAAATTATCGGCGTAATATAGGGAAAGATAAATTGTCGGATTACTGTCGGGGAGTTCCTCTTTTATGTCCACGCCACGCCTGCAACAGCAGTTTATTCGTCTCTGGCAACGCTGCCAGGGCGAAGCCCGCGATACCACGCTGCAGGAGCTGGCCGACGCGCTCAGCTGTTCGCGCCGTCATGTACGCTCGCTGCTTGGCGCCATGCAGCAACAGGGGTGGCTGACCTGGCAGGCAGAGGCCGGGCGCGGCAAGCGTTCGCGGCTGGAGTTTCACTACACCGGCCTGGCGCTGCAGCAACAGCGGGCGGAAACGCTGCTGGAACAGGATCGCATCGACCAGCTGGTGCAGCTGGTCGGCGATAAAAAAGTGGTGCGACAGATGCTGCTGTCCCAACTGGGACGCAGTTTCCGCCAGGGTAAACATATCCTGCGCGTGCTCTACTACCGGCCGCTGTCCAATCTGCTGCCCGGTTCGGCGCTGCGCCGTTCGGAGACGCACCTGGCCCGGCAGATTTACAGCGGCCTGACGCGGATAAATGAGGAAAACGGGGAACTGGAGTCCGACCTTTCCCACCACTGGCAGGCGCTGACCCCGCTGCACTGGCGCTTCTATCTGCGCCCCGCTATCCACTTTCATCATGGACGCGAGCTGGAGATGGAAGACGTTATCCAGACGCTGACGCGCCTGACGTCGCAGCCGCTGTTCGCCCATATCGCACGCGTCGACTCGCCGACGCCCCATGTGATCGATGTGCATCTGCACAGCCCCGATTACTGGCTGCCTTGGCTGCTTGGCAGCGTGCCGGCCATGATTCTGCCGCAGGAATGGCGCACTCTGCCGGATTTTGCCCGCCATCCGATCGGCACCGGCCCGTACAGCGTGGTGCATAACCAGCAGAGCCAACTGAAGATCCAGGCGTTTGACGATTACTTCGGCTATCGCGCCCTGATCGATGAAGTGAATATCTGGGTCCTGCCGGATATTACCGAAGAGCTGATGCACTCCGGCGTGCAGCTGCAGGCCGACGATACCGGCAAAAATGAGCTGGAAAGCCGGCTGGAGGAAGGCTGCTACTTTCTGCTGTTCGACCGGCGTTCGCCCGTCGGCGACGATCCGGCCATCCGCAGCTGGCTGTGCGAACTGCTCAATCCTATTGCCCTGCTGAACCTCTCCGGGCCGGTCAGCCAGCGTTACTGGTCGCCGGCCTACGGCATTTTGCCGCGCTGGCACCATAACCGCGAACTGACCCAGAGGCTGAAACCCGCCGCTCTGCGCCGGCTGACGCTGACCTACTACGGCGAACACTCGGAGTTCAACGCCATCGGCGACGCCCTGCAGCCGCTGCTGGCGCAGCACGGTGTAGAACTGACGGTCAATATCGTCGATTACGACGTCTGGCACCGGGGAGAGGCGCAGAGCGATCTGTGGCTCGGTAGCGCCAATTTCACCCTGCCGCTGGAATTCTCACTGTTCGCCACCCTGTATGAGCTGCCGCTGCTGCAACACTGCATGAGCGAAGATCTGGCGCAGGACGCCGCGCTGTGGCGCGACAACCGCCTGCCGCTGGCGGAATTTTGTCGCCGGCTGGTCAGCCAGCATCAGTTGCATCCGCTGTTCCATCACTGGCTGCAGCTGCACGGCCAGCGCAGCATGCGCGGCGTACGGATGAATACGCTGGGCTGGTTCGACTTCAAATCCGCCTGGTTCGCGCCGCCGGAGACATAAGCATCTTTCGCCGGCGGCGCTAACTCTTTACAATAGCGCCGTCTCAACGGGGTGCGGAACAAGGTTTTCGCTGAGAGCAAACCCGTCGAACCTGAACCGGCTAATACCGGCGGAGGGATTTGAGTGCCAGCCAACCGGCTCCCCAGGAGCCCCTCAGATGCCTTTGCTGCCCTAACTATCAGGAGTGCAAAGTGATCAAGAAATTCCTGCCTTGCCTGTTGCTGCTGGCCGCCGCGCCGGCGCTGGCGAAAGACACGCTGACGGTTTACACCTACGACTCCTTCGCCGCCGACTGGGGCCCTGGCCCGGCAATCAAAAAAGCCTTTGAGGCCGACTGCAACTGCGAACTGAAATTCGTGGCGCTGGAAGACGGCGTCTCACTGCTTAATCGTCTGCGGATGGAAGGCAAAAATAGCAAAGCGGACGTGGTGCTGGGGCTGGATAACAACCTGCTGCAGGCGGCGCGCCAGACCAGACTGTTCGCCGCCAGCACGGTGGACCACTCGCGGCTGAACGTGCCCGGCGGCTGGCAGGACAGCACCTTTATCCCCTATGACTACGGCTACTTCGCCTTTGTCTACAACAAAGACCGGCTGAAAAACCCGCCGAAGAGCCTGAAAGAGCTGGTGGAAAGCGACCAGCCATGGAAAGTGATCTATCAGGATCCGCGCACCAGCACCCCGGGTCTCGGCCTGCTGCTGTGGATGCAGAAAGTCTATGGCGACGCCGCGCCGCAGGCCTGGCAGAAGCTGGCGAAGAAAACCGTCACCGTCACCAAAGGCTGGAGCGAAGCCTACGGTCTGTTCCTGAAAGGAGAAGGCGATCTGGTGCTGAGCTATACCACTTCGCCGGCCTACCATCTGCTTGAAGAGAAAAAAGACGCTTACGCCGCCGCCAACTTCAGCGAAGGGCACTACCTGCAGGTCGAGGTCGCCGCTAAATTGCAGGCCAGCCGCCATCCGCAGCTGGCGGAGCGCTTTATGCAGTTTATGCTGACGCCGGCGTTCCAGAACGCCATCCCGACCGGCAACTGGATGTATCCGGCGATCAAAACCCCTCTGCCGGCCGGCTTTGCGCAACTGCCGGTGCCGCAGACCGCGCTGCAATATGGCGCGGATGAGGTGGCAAAACAGCGAGGCAACTGGATCCGTTCATGGCAAAGCGCCGTCAGCCGTTAATCCCCCACTGGCTGTGGCCGGGGCTGCTGGCCGCCGGCCTGATTCTGCTGGTGGCCGCGCTGGCCTTCGGTTCGCTGCTGAACCATGCGCCGCACAGCGACGCCCTGTCGATATGGCAGGATGACTACCTGTGGCACGTGGTGCGCTTCACCTTCTGGCAGGCGCTGCTGTCGGCGCTGATCTCGGTGCTGCCCGCCATCCTGCTGGCGCGGGCGCTGTACCGCCGCCGCTTCCCCGGCCGCGCGTTGCTGCTGCGTTTATGCGCCATGACGCTGGTGCTGCCGGTGCTGGTGGCGGTGTTCGGCCTGCTCAGCGTCTACGGCCGGCAGGGCTGGCTGGCGGCGCTGTGCGCCTGGCTGGGGCTCGACTATCAGTTCTCGCCTTACGGCCTGCAGGGGATTCTGCTGGCGCATATGTTCTTCAACCTGCCGCTGGCGACCCGCCTGCTGCTGCAGGCGCTGGAAAACGTGCCGGTTGAACAGCGCCAGCTTGCCGCACAGCTGGGCATGAACGGCTGGCAGCAGTTCCGCTTTGTCGAATGGCCGGCGCTGCGCCGGCAGATCCTGCCGGGCGGCGCGCTGATCTTCATGCTCTGCTTCGCCAGTTTCGCCACCGTACTCTCGCTGGGCGGCGGGCCGCAGGCCACCACCATCGAGCTGGCCATCTACCAGGCGCTGAGCTACGACTATGACCTTAGCCACGCCGCGCTGCTGGCACTGATCCAGCTGGCCTGCTGTCTGGGGCTGGTGATGCTCAGCCAGCGTCTCAGCCAGGCGCTGCCGGTGGGCGCAACGCAGGCGATGCAATGGCGCAACCCGCAGGACAGCCGCCGCCGGCGTCTGACCGATGCGCTGCTGATCGTCGCCGCTCTGCTATTACTGCTGCCGCCGCTGCTGGCGGTGGTGGTCGACGGCGCCAATCAGGCAATCGCCAGCGTGCTGCAGCAGCCGGCGCTGTGGCAGGCGCTGTTCACCTCGTTGCGCATCGCCGTCGGCGCCGGCCTGCTATGCCTGTTGCTGACCATGATGCTGTTGTGGAGCAGTCGCGAGCTGAAACTGCGCCAACAGCGACGCTGGGGCCAGGCGCTGGAACTGAGCGGCATGCTGATTCTGGCGATGCCCGGCATCGTGCTGGCTACCGGCTTTTTCCTGCTGCTGAACGACACCGTCGGGCTGCCGCAGTCGCCCTATGCGCTGGTGATCCTGACCAACGCGCTGATGGCGGTGCCCTATGCGCTGAAAGTGCTGGAAAACCCGATGCGCGACGTGGCGGAGCGCTACAACCCGCTGTGCCTGTCGCTGGGCATGCAGGGCTGGCGGCGGCTGCGCTGGATCGAACTGCGCGCCCTGCGTCGCCCGCTGGCACAGGCGCTGGCCTTCGCCTGCGTGCTGTCGATCGGCGATTTCGGCGTGGTGGCGCTGTTCGGCAACGAGCAGTTCCGCACCCTGCCGTTCTATCTTTACCAGCAGATCGGCGCCTATCGCAGCAATGACGGTGCGGTCACCGCCCTGTTATTGTTATTACTGTGCTTCCTGCTCTTTACCCTGATTGAACGTTTACCGGGCCGCGATGATAGAACTTAACCAACTGACCTACCTGTATGAGCACCTGCCGATGCGCTTTGATCTCCGCATCCGCCCGGGCGAACGCGTGGCGGTGCTCGGGCCGAGCGGCGCGGGGAAAAGCACCCTGCTCAGCCTGATTGCCGGCTTTCTGAGCGCGGACGGCGGCAGCCTGCGTCTTGACGGCGACGACCATACCCGCACGCCGCCGGCGCAGCGGCCGGTGTCAATGCTGTTTCAGGAAAACAATCTGTTCGCCCACCTGACGGTGGAACAAAACATCGGGCTGGGGCTGGATCCCGGTCTCAGGCTGAACGCCGGGCAAAAACGGCAGCTGGCGCAGATAGCCGATCAGGTCGGCCTGACGGAACACCTGCCGCGCCTGCCGTCGCAGCTCTCCGGCGGCCAGCGCCAGCGCGCCGCGCTGGCCCGCTGTCTAATCCGCCAGCGGCCGATTCTGCTGCTGGACGAACCTTTCTCTGCGCTCGACCCGGCGCTGCGCGGCGAGATGCTGCAATTGCTGGATACGGTGTGCCGACAGCGCGAACTGACGCTGCTGATGGTGTCGCACAACCTGGACGACGCCGCGCGCATCGCCCCGCGCACGCTGCTGGTGGTGGACGGCCGCATCTATTATGACGGCCCGACGCAGCCGCTGCTGGACGGCAGCGCCCCCGCAGCGCATATCTTGGGCATCAACGGAAAAGCGTGATCTGACGCGCGTTTTTTATGCTGCGGCAATAAAGCGGTTGTGCGAATTTTGCACCTGTGCTTTTATAAAATCCTGAGTTTTTTACTGATGATAAGGTTCCCTGTGATCGCATCCTCGCTGACTTCGACCCTACTAGTTACCGCGCTACCAGCCGCGGTGGTCGTCGTGCGTGTGGTGGTGGTCGTCGGCAATGCGCCGTAGGGTCCGAATCAACGCATCGATTCCCAAACCCCGCCGGCGCAAACCGGGCGGGGTTTCTTGTTTTAGCACCCTGCCCGCCAAAGCTCACCGGCCTTGAGAAAGGACAGGAACATGGCAATTACGGGCACGCCTCACGCAGGCAAACGCTTTACCGGCGCGCAGCTGATCGTTCATCTGCTGGAGCGTCAGGGCATCACCACCGTCGCCGGCATTCCCGGCGGCGCTGCGCTGCCGCTGTATGACGCGTTAAGCCAAAGCGCCACCATCCGTCACGTGCTGGCGCGTCACGAACAGGGCGCCGGTTTTATGGCGCAGGGCATGGCGCGCGCCAACGGTAAAGCGGCGGTCTGCATCGCCTCCAGCGGCCCGGGCGCCACCAATCTGGTCACCGCCATCGCCGACGCCAAGCTCGACTCCATTCCGCTGGTGTGCATTACCGGCCAGGTGCCCTCCTCAATGATCGGCACCGACGCCTTTCAGGAAGTGGACACCTACGGCATGTCCATCCCGATCACCAAACACAACCATCTGGTGCGCGACATCCGCGAACTGCCGCAGGTAATCTGCGATGCATTCCGCATTGCCGAATCCGGCCGCCCCGGCCCGGTGTGGATCGACGTGCCGAAGGATATTCAAACCGCCGAGATTGAGCTGGACCAGCTGCCGCCGCTGGCGCAGCCGGACGTCGCGCCGGCCTTCAACCCCGCCGACGTGGCCCGGGCGGCGGCGATGATCAATCAGGCCCAGCGGCCGATTCTCTATCTGGGCGGCGGCATTATCTGCGCCGACGCGCACCGCGCCGCGCTGCAGCTGGCCGAGCGCGCCAGCCTGCCGACCACCATGACGCTGATGGCGCTGGGCGCCATGCCGGTCGACCATCCGTTATCGCTGGGGATGCTGGGCATGCACGCCGCGCGCAGCACCAACTTTATCCTGCAGGAGGCCGATCTGCTGGTGGTGCTGGGCGCACGCTTTGACGACCGCGCCATCGGTAAAACCGAGCAGTTCTGCCCGAACGCCAAAATCATCCACGTAGATATCGACCGGGCGGAGCTGGGCAAGGTAAAACAGCCGCAGGTGGCGATCCACGGCGATGTCGGACAGGTGCTGCAACAGCTGCTGCCGCAGATCGACGCCCAGCCGCGCAGCGCCTGGCTGAATACCGTCAACGACCTCAAGCGCGAATTTCCGTTCAGCATGCCGCACGCCGACGAACCGCTCAGCCATTACGGGCTGGTGCTGGCCGCCGCGCGCTGCGTGGATGAAAACGCCATCGTCACCACCGACGTCGGCCAGCATCAGATGTGGGTGGCGCAGGCCTATCCGCTGCGCCGTCCGCGCCAGTGGCTGACCTCCGGCGGGCTGGGCACCATGGGCTTCGGTCTGCCGGCGGCGATCGGCGCGGCGCTGGCCGAACCGCAGCGTAAAGTGCTGTGTTTTTCCGGCGACGGCAGCCTGATGATGAACATTCAGGAGATGGCCACCGCGGCCGAGCACCATCTGGACGTCAAAATCATCCTGATGAACAACCAGGCATTGGGACTGGTGCATCAGCAGCAAACCCTGTTCTATCAGCAGCGCATCTTTGCCGCCGCTTATCCGCAGCGTACCGATTTCCTGACCATTGCCGCCGGCTTCGGGCTGGACACCTGCGACCTGAACGCCGCCGCCGATCCGCAGGCCGCATTGGCGGAGGCCATTGCGCGCCCCGGCCCGTGCCTGATCCACGCGCTGATCGACACTAACGAAAAAGTCTTCCCGATGGTGCCGCCGGGCGCCGCCAACATCGACATGATTGGAGAATAAGCCATGCTACAACCCCAACAGAAATCACAGGTCATTCTCGAACTGGCGGTCCGCAACCATCCCGGCGTGATGTCGCACGTCTGCGGCCTGTTCGCCCGCCGTGCGTTTAACGTGGAAGGCATTTTGTGTATGCCGCTGAAAGACGGCAGGCAGAGCCGCATCTGGCTGCTGGTGGCCGATGACCAGCGGCTGGTGCAGATGATCAGTCAGGTGGAAAAGCTGGAGGATGTGCTGCAGGTAAAACGCCACAGCGAAGACCTGCGGGTGTTTGAACAGCTGGAAGCGTTTTTCCAGTAATGAAACGGGGCGGAACACTCCGCCCCTCAGGTCACCCGGCCAGCACCTGCCACAACAGATGGCGGTATACCGGCATCAGCGGCTGCTGGCTCATGAGGTAACAGCAGACAGCGGCGGCGATCCAGCCGACCACGCAGGCCATACGCAGCCGCAGCGGCGTCAGCCAGCGGCTCAGTCGGTCGCTGCCGCGTTTGTCTTCCCGCCACCAGCGCCAGCTGAGCCAGGCGGCCAGCCACAGCAGGACTATCGAACCAAACAGCAGCCACTTAAACAGCGCGCTGTTGTCCGAGGACGGAATATCAATCGCCACCCCCGCCAGAATGCCGGGGAAGAAGTAGACCGGCGGCCAGGTAATGCAGCCGATAATATTCGGCAACGCAAATTTATACGGCGGTAAATCGAGCATGCCGGCCACCATCGGTACCAGCGGCCGCGTCGGCCCGACGAAACGCCCCAGCAGCACGGTAAAGATGCTGTGCTGATGCAGCGCATGTTCGGTGCGGTCAAGCATCGCCTTATGCTTCTGCAGGAACGACCAGCGGTGCAGCGGCTCTTTAAACGCCCGGCCGATAAAATAGGAGATCCAATCGCCGAGGAAACAGCCGATGCCGCCGGCCGCCCAGGCCAGATACAGATCCACCTGGCCGCTGCCGATCAGTGCGCCAACGCTGGCCATCATCACGGTGCCCGGCAGCAGCAACCCCACCAGCGCCAGCGATTCCAGGAAGGTCACCAAAAAAATGACCATCAGAGTGAAAGCCAATGATTGAGCGAGCAAATGTTGTAAATAGGCTTCCATCAAACCTCTGTTCGTTATCTAAAGCGCCTGGGCGAAGGATTGTCCGGTGCGGGCCAGAGTGAGTCAACTCCTGAATTGTATGCGTTTTTGGCAGCGCGGCCACAGGGGATGCAATACTGTATAAAAAACCATGTTATACTTTACGTCTGACAACGCATCGGCGCCGCCCGCGCGATGCCTTCCTATTCGGCTACGCAGATAAATACCGCCTTGAACGATAACGCCGCATCCCCGATGCAGGGTTTCCTGCTCACCCGCCACTGGCGCGATACGCCAGCCGGCACCGAAGTCGAATTCTGGCTGGCGACGGATCGCGGCCCGCAACGGCTGCGCCTGCCGCCGCAGACCTCGGTAGCGTTTATTCCCGCAGAGCAGCGCCAGCGGGCGGAACTGCTGCTGCGCGGCGAACGGCACTGGGAGCTGAAAGCGTTGCCGCTGCAGGATTTTCACGCCCGACCGGTGCTGGGGCTGTATTGCCGCCAGCATCGTCAGCTGATCAAGCTGGAAAAAGTGCTGAAGGAGAACGGCGTCAGCGTCTATGAGGCCGATATCCGTCCGCCGGAGCGCTATCTGATGGAGCGCTTTATCACCGCGCCGGTCTGGTTCAGCGGGCGCTCCGGCGGCGACGGCGTATGGCTTAACGGCCAGATGAAGCCGGCGCCGGACTACCGTCCGCAGCTGAAACTGGCATCGCTGGATATTGAGACCACCGCCCACGGCGAACTGTACTCCATTGCGCTGGAAGGCTGCGGCCAGCGGCAGGTATATATGCTCGGGCCGCCCAACGGCGGCAGCGAGCCGCTGGATTTCGCGCTGGAGTACTGCACCAGCCGGCCGCAGCTGCTGGAGCGCCTGAACCAGTGGCTGGAGCGCCACGACCCGGATGCCATCATCGGCTGGAACCTGATCCAGTTTGATTTGCGCGTGCTGCAAAAACACGCCGAACGCTACCAGATCCCGCTGCTTTTCGGCCGCGGCGGCAGCCCGCTGGAGTGGCGCGAGCACGGCTTTAAACAAAACCACTTCTTTTGCTCCGCCGCCGGCCGGCTGATTATCGACGGCATTGAGGCGCTGAAGTCCGCCACCTGGAACTTCCCCTCCTTCAGTCTGGAATACGTCTCCCAGACCCTACTGGGGGAAGGCAAGTCCATCGATAATCCCTATCAGCGCATGGCGGAAATCGACCGGCAGTTTGCCGAAGATAAACCGGCGCTGGCGCGCTACAACCTGAAAGACTGCGAGCTGGTGACGCGGATTTTCGCCGCCACCGAACTGCTGCCCTTCTTACTGGAGCGCGCCACCGTCACCGGGCTGGCGGCGGACCGCAGCGGCGGTTCGGTAGCGGCCTTCAGCCATCTGTATATGCCGCGCATGCATCGCCAGGGCTATGTGGCACCCAACCTCGGCGAACTGCCGGAAGAGCACAGCCCCGGCGGCTTCGTGATGGATTCACAGCCCGGCCTGTACGACTCGGTGCTGGTGCTGGATTACAAAAGCCTGTACCCCTCGATCATCCGTACTTTCCTGATTGACCCGGTCGGGCTGGTGGAGGGCATGCTGCACCCGGACGATGCCGATTCGGTGCCCGGCTTTCGCAACGCGCGCTTCTCACGCAGCAAACACAGCCTGCCGGCGATCGTCAGCCAGATCTGGCAGGGGCGCGAACAGGCGAAACAACAGCACAACAAGCCGCTGTCGCAGGCGTTGAAAATAATTATGAACGCCTTCTACGGCGTGCTTGGCGCCAGCGGCTGCCGCTTCTTCGCTCCCCGGCTGGCGTCATCGATCACCCTGCGCGGCCATGAGATCATGCGGCAAACCCGGGAACTGATCGAAGCCCGCGGCTATCAGGTAATTTACGGCGATACCGACTCCACCTTCGTCTGGCTGAAACAGGCGCACGACGAACAGCAGGCGACGCAGATCGGCCGCGAGCTGGTGCAATATGTCAATCAGTGGTGGCAACAGCATCTGCAGCAGAACTACCGGCTGACCAGCGCGCTGGAGCTGGAGTTTGAAACCCACTACAGCCGTTTTCTGATGCCCACCATCCGCGGCGCGGAACAGGGCAGTAAAAAACGCTATGCCGGCCTGATCGCCAGGCCCGGCGCCGAACCGCAGATGGTGTATAAAGGGCTGGAAACGGTGCGCACCGACTGGACGCCGCTGGCGCAGCAGTTCCAGCAGCAGCTGTATCAGCGTATTTTCCTGCGCCAGCCGTATCAGGACTTTGTGCGCGACTACGTCGCCAAAACGCTGGCCGGCGAATTTGACGATCAGCTGGTATACCGCAAACGCCTGCGGCGCCAGTTGGACGACTATCAGCGCAACGTGCCGCCGCACGTCCGGGCGGCGCGCATCGCCGACGACTATAACCGCCGGCAGGGTCGCCCGCTGCAGTACCAAAACGGCGGCTGGATCAGCTATGTGATCACCCTGGCCGGGCCGGAGCCGCTGGAAACGCAAAGTTCGCCGCTCGACTACCAACATTACCTGGAGCGCCAGCTGCAACCGGTGGCAGACGCTATACTTCCCTTCCTGCACGATGATTTTACCACCCTGGTTACCGGGCAGATGGGATTGTTTTGATACCAGCACGGATCGGGAAAACCCCACGGAACGGGCGTGTTAGGACAGAATGCGGGAAGATAAAATTCCTCCGGTTTTGCAGGTGACGAACGCGCCGCCTTCCATTACCATAGCGCCCTTCCCAAATTCTTAACCACTGACCATGCCGTCTTGCGACGTCCGCATGGAGTGAACAGCTATTGCCCGCCCAATCAGAATAAACGGGTATGAACAGGCGCTGCGCCGCAGCGAGAAGACTTACTTAAAAGAATCGAGCCGATAATATATGCCTTTTACTCTTGGTCAACGCTGGATCAGCGACACGGAAAGCGAATTAGGTCTGGGAACCGTCGTGGCGCTGGATGCGCGCATGATTACCCTGCTTTTCCCCGCCACCGGTGAAAACCGTCTCTACGCCAGAAATGATTCACCCATCACCCGCGTGATGTTTAACCCGGGCGATACCATCACCAGCCATGAAGGCTGGCAGCTTCAGGTAGAGGAAGTGAAAGAGGACAACGGGCTGCTGACCTATATCGGCACCCGCACGGACACGCAGGAAAGCGGCGTGGCGATGCGTGAAGTGCTGCTGGACAGCAAGCTCACCTTCAGCAAACCGCAGGACCGCCTGTTCGCCGGTCAGATTGACCGTATGGATCGTTTCGCGCTGCGCTTCCGCGCGCGCAAATACCTCAGCGAGCAGTATCGTCTGCCGTTCGCCGGCCTGCGCGGCATGCGCGCCAGCCTGATCCCGCACCAGCTGCACATCGCCTATGAAGTGGGCCAGCGCCATGCGCCGCGCGTATTGCTGGCGGACGAAGTCGGCCTGGGCAAAACCATCGAAGCCGGCATGATTATCCACCAGCAGCTGCTGGCCGGCCGCGCCGAGCGCGTGCTGATCGTGGTGCCGGAAACGCTGCAGCATCAGTGGCTGGTGGAGATGATGCGCCGCTTCAATCTGTACTTCTCGCTGTTCGACGACAGCCGCTACGCCGAAGCCAAGCTCGACAGCAGCAACCCGTTCGAAACCGAACAGCTGGTGATCTGCTCGCTGGACTTTGTGCGCCGCAACAAACAGCGCCTGGAAGAGCTGTCCGACGCCCAGTGGGACCTGCTGGTGGTCGATGAAGCCCACCACCTGGCCTGGAGCGAGGACGCCCCGAGCCGCGAATACCAGGTCATCGAGCAGCTGGCGGAACATACCCCCGGCGTACTGCTGCTGACGGCAACGCCGGAACAGCTGGGGCAACAGAGCCACTTCGCCCGCCTGCGCCTGCTGGATCCGAACCGTTTCCACGACTATCAGGAGTTCGTCACCGAACAGCAAAAATACCGTCCGGTGGCCGACGCCGTCACCCTGCTGCTGAGCGGTGAGCATCTGGCCAACGACAAACTGAACCTGCTGGGCGAGCTGATCGAAGAGCAGGATATCGAACCGCTGCTGAAAGCGGCCAACGGCGACGGCGAAAACAGCGAGTCCGCTCGTCAGGAGCTGGTGACCATGCTGATGGACCGCCACGGCACCAGCCGCGTGCTGTTCCGCAACACCCGCCATGGCGTCAAAGGCTTCCCGCACCGTAACCTGCACCAGATCAAGCTGCCGCTGCCTGACCAGTACCAGACGGCGATCAAAGTGTCCGGCATCATGGGCGCGAAAAAGAGCCTGGAAGCCCGCGCGCGCGACATGCTGTACCCGGAGCAGATCTATCAGGAGTTTGAGGGCGAAAACGCCACCTGGTGGAACTTTGACCCGCGCGTTGAGTGGCTGCTGAACTACCTGATCGCCAACCGCCATGAAAAAGTGCTGGTGATCTGCGCCAAGGCGACCACCGCCCTGCAGCTGGAACAGGTGCTGCGCGAGCGGGAAGCCATCCGCGCCGCGGTGTTCCACGAAGGGCTGAGCATCATCGAACGCGATCGGGCGGCCGCCTACTTCGCTTCCGAAGAGGACGGCGCCCAGGTGCTGCTGTGCTCTGAAATCGGCTCTGAAGGACGCAACTTCCAGTTCGCCAGCCAGCTGGTGATGTTCGATCTGCCGTTCAACCCGGATCTGCTGGAGCAGCGCATCGGCCGTCTGGACCGTATCGGCCAGCAGCACGATATTCAGATCATGGTGCCGTATCTGGAAAACACCGCGCAGGCGGTGCTGGGACGCTGGTTCCATGAAGGCCTGGACGCCTTTGAACACACCTGCCCGACCGGCCGCACCATCTATGACAGCAGCTACGAGCGCCTGATCGGCTACCTCGCCGCACCGACCGAGCAGGCCGGGCTGGACGAGTTTATCCACGAGTGCCGCCAGCAGCATGACCAGCTGAAAGCCCAGTTGGAACAGGGACGCGACCGTCTGCTGGAGATGCACTCCAACGGCGGCGACAAAGCGCAGGCACTGGCGAACGCCATCGCCGAACAGGACAACGACGTCAATCTGGTGAGCTTCGCGCTGAACCTGTTTGATATTGTCGGTATCAATCAGGAAGACCGCAGCGATAACCTGATCGTGCTGACGCCGTCCGACCATATGCTGGTGCCGGATTTCCCGGGCCTGCCGCAGGACGGCTGCACCGTGACTTTCGATCGTGAGCAGGCGCTGTCGCGTGAAGACGCGCAGTTCGTCAGCTGGGAACATCCGATTATCCGCAACGGACTGGACCTGATCGTCTCCGGCGATACCGGCAGCTGCGCGCTGTCGCTGCTGAAGAACAAGGCGCTGCCGGTCGGTACGCTGCTGGCGGAGCTGGTGTACGTGGTCGAAGCGCAGGCGCCGAAGCATCTGCAGCTGACGCGCTTCCTGCCGCCAACGCCGATCCGCATGCTGCTGGACCGCAAAGGCACCAATCTGGCGGGGCAGGTGGAATTTGAAAGCTTTAACCGCCAGCTGAACGCCGTTAACCGCCATACCTCCAGCAAGCTGGTCAACGCCGTCCAGCAGGACGTACACGCCATGCTGCAGCAGGCGGAAAGCCTGGTGGAAGCCGAGGCGCGTACGCTGATCGAGCAGGCCAAACAAGAGGCCGACGATAAGCTGAGCAACGAATTGGCGCGTCTGGAAGCGCTGAAGGCGGTCAACCCGAACATCCGCGACGACGAAGTCGAAACGCTGGAGTTCAACCGTAAGCAGGTGCTGGCAAACCTTAACGACGCCAGCTGGCGTCTGGACGCCATTCGTCTGGTGGTTGTCACTCACCAATAACCGGCGATGCACGGGGAGCACAAGCTCCCCGTTCGGCCTTTCTCCGCGGAGCCAACATGGAACCCTACAATCCCCCTACCGACCCGCTGCACATCCTGTATCAGGATGCGCATATTATCGTGGTCAACAAACCCAGCGGCCTGCTGTCGGTGCCGGGGCGGGCGCCGGAAAACAAAGACAGCCTGATGACACGCATTCAGGCCGATTTTCCCGAGGCCGAATCGGTGCACCGGCTGGATATGGCCACCAGCGGCGTGATCGTCGTGGCGTTGAACAAAGCGGCGGAGCGCGAACTCAAACGTCAGTTCCGCGAACGCGAGCCGAAAAAATCCTACATTGCCCGCGTATGGGGACATCTGGCGCAGGATGAAGGATTGGTGGATTTACCGCTGATTTGCGACTGGCCGAATCGCCCGCTGCAAAAGGTGTGTTTTGAAACCGGCAAGGCGGCGCAAACGGAATACCGGGTGCTGTCGCGCGACGCCGACGGCAGCACCCGGGTGCTGCTGACGCCGATCACCGGGCGTTCGCACCAGCTACGGGTGCATATGCTGGCGCTCGGCCATCCGATCCTCGGCGACGGCTTTTACGCGCCGCCGGCGGCCAAAGCCATGGCGTCGCGTCTGCAGCTGCACGCACAGGAGCTACGCATCACCCATCCGGTATTTCAGACGCCGATGCACTTTCGCGCCGAAGCAGATTTCTGACGCTGTACGGCTTCCACGGCAACGGCCCAATGACGCCCTTGCCGGGAAACCTGCAGGCATGCCTTACTTGAAGCCTTTCTCGCGCTTGATCAGATCGTACGCCGACTGAATTTCCTGCGCCTTCTGCTTGGCCATTTCCATCATTTCCGGCGGCAGCCCCTTCGCCACCAGCTTATCCGGATGGTGCTCGCTCATCAGCTTACGGTAGGCGCGCTTAATGGTTGCCGCGTCGTCGCTGCTGTTGACCCCCAGCACCTTACAAGCGTCTTCCAGCGTCGGGCCACGCTGCGCCTGCTGGTAGCCGCCGTGCGAATAACCGCCCTGTTGCTGATAACCGCCGCCAAACTGCTGGCCGCCTTCCATCATGCGCAGGAACTGGTCAAACTGCGCGCGCGAAATCCCCAGCTCTTCGGCGATCACATACAGCACCTGGCGTTCATTAGGGTGCAATGAGCCGTCGGCAAAGGCCGCCTGGATCTGAATTTCCAGAAACATCCGAATCAGGTCGAAACGACCGAAACAGATGCTGCGGAACTGCTGCAGCGTCTCGCGCAGCGGGAAATGGCTCTCCTTGCCCTCGCGGAACGCCTGCTGCGCCGCGGTGCGCGATTCGCCATGCAGCTGCATGCGATCCATAAACAGGCTGGCGACCTGAATATCGGCTTCGGTCACGCGCCCTTTTGATTTGGTAAGGTGCCCCATGACCTGAAAAGTGGTGCGGAAAAACAGCGTTTGCCGCGTTTGCTGACCGGCGAAAAAGCCCCGGCTGCGCTTATTGTTGCGCGCAGTATCGATCATATGGCCGATAATCAGCCCCAAAACTACGCCCCAGAAGCCCGCGCCAGCCCAAACGGCGACAATGACTCCGAGCAGTTTTCCCCAATACTGCATATACTCCTCAATTATATTACTTTCAGCACGCTGCCCGTCGCCGTAATCAGCTAAGGGTTAGGCGATTTTTCCCAAGATTTCGATTATCATACCTGTCATTTACTGCAGCACCTAACAACAGAGCAGTGAAACGGCAGGATTTAACAGTAGCGCAACGTAGATGAGTGATATAGTCTCTGACCGTTTGCCGGACATGACGCCTCTGATGACGGAACACCAAAACCGCGTATGAAAAAAAGTTTCCCAACACTGCTGGCCACAATGATTTGGACGGCACTTTACAGTCAGCACGCGCTGGCCGATCTCGCCGAGCAGTGCATGCTCGGCGTACCGACTTATGATAAACCGCTTGTCAGCGGCGATCCCAATTCCCTGCCGGTCACCATCAACTCTGATGATTCCCGTGCCGATCAAGGCAACGCCGTCTTCAGCGGCAACGTCAAGATCGAACAGGGCAACAGCACGCTGACCGCCAAACAGGTAGAACTTAACCAGGTGCAGGCCGCCGGTAAGAACGATCCGGTACGCACCGTCACCGCCACCGGCGACGTGCACTATGACGATAACCAGATCAAACTGAAAGGGCCGAAGGCCTGGTCAAACCTGAATACCAAAGACACCGACGTCTATCAGGGCGACTATCAGATGGTCGGCCGTCAGGGGCGCGGCGACGCAGACAAAATGAAGATGCGCGGCCAGAACCGTTACACCATTCTGGAAAACGGCTCTTTCACCTCCTGTCTGCCGGGCGACAACAGCTGGAGCGTGGTCGGTTCCGAAGTCATTCACGACCGCGAAGAACAGGTGGCGGAAATCTGGAACGCGCGCTTTAAAATCGCCGGCGTTCCGGTGTTCTACAGCCCGTATCTGCAGCTGCCGGTGGGCGACAAGCGCCGCTCCGGCTTCCTGATCCCGAATGCGAAATACGGCAGTAACAACGGCTTCGAATTTATGCTGCCGTATTACTGGAATATTGCGCCTAACTTCGACGCCACCATCACGCCGCACTATATGACCAAACGCGGCCTGCAGTGGCAGAACGAATTCCGCTACCTGACTCAGCCGGGCATGGGCACCATCGAACTGGACTGGCTGCCGAGCGATAACGAGTACAACAAGGATCATCCGCAGGATGACGACACCCGTTGGCTGTTCTACTGGAACCACAACGGCGTGATGGATCAGGTGTGGCGTTTCAACGTTGACTACACCAAAGTCAGCGACTCGCAGTATTTCAACGATCTGGACTCCCAATACGGTTCCACCACCGACGGCTACGCCACGCAGAAATTCAGCGCCGGTTACGCCGATGAAAACTTCGACGCCACCATCGCTTCCAAGCAGTTCCAGATCTATGACGACGTCAACCGCACCAGCACCGAGTCCTACAAGGTGCTGCCGCAGATCGATCTGAACTACTACAAAAACGATCTGGGGCCGTTCGATCTGCGCGTGTACGGTCAGGCGGCGAAGTTCGTCAATATCAACCCGTACAGCCCGGACGCCACCCGTCTGCACCTGGAGCCGACGCTGAGCCTGCCGATGACCAACGGCTGGGGCTCGCTGAACAGCGAAGTCAAACTGCTGGCGACCCACTATCAGCAGGATATCCCGGACGGCTTCAAGGCCAACTATAAAAGCCGTAACGGCCGCGACGCGCCGGAACTGGACGACTCCGTCAACCGCGTAATGCCGCAGTTCAAGGTCGACGGTAAAATGGTGTTCGACCGCAATATGGACTGGGCGCAAGGCTATACCCAGACGCTGGAGCCGCGCATGCAGTACCTGTATGTGCCATACCGCGACCAGAGCAACATCTATTCCTACGACTCAACGCTGCTGCAGACCGACTACTCCGGCCTGTTCCGCGACCGCAGCTACAGCGGCCTGGACCGTATCGCTTCGCAGAACCGTCTGGCGACCGGTTTGACCTCGCGCATTTATGATGACGCGCTGGTTGAACGTTTCAACGTTTCCGTGGGTCAAATCTATTACTTCAGCCGTTCGCGTACCGGAGACAACAACTCCGATTACGACAAGAATGATGACACCGGCAGCGTGGTATGGGCCGGCGACACCTATTGGAAGATCGACGATCGCTGGGGCCTGCGCGGCGGCGTACAGTACGATACGCGCCTCGACAGCGTAGCCCTGGGCGACGCGGTGCTGGAGTACCGTCAGGACGGCGAACGCATGGTGCAGCTGAACTACCGCTACGCCAGCCCGGAATATATTCAGGCCACTCTGCCGCAGATCACCAGCCCTGGCTATCAGGACGGTATCTCGCAGGTGGGCGTCACCGCCAGCTGGCCGATTGCCGACCGTTGGGCCGTGGTTGGCGCGTATTACTATGATACCCGTGCGCAACAGTCCGCCGATCAGCTGGTCGGCCTGCGTTATAACACCTGCTGCTGGGCGGTTAACATCGGTTATGAGCGCAAGATCACCGACTGGGATCGCGGCAACCAGACCAGCAAATATGACAACAAAGTTTCATTCAACATCGAACTTCGCGGTCTGAGCAGCGACCACAGCCTTGGCACCAGCGAAATGCTGCGCTCAGGCATTCTGCCTTACCAGCGCGCGTTCTGATGCTTTGTAATGCTTTGAAAAACGAGAACTTTAACCCGCACTTGCGGATTACATAATGGGAAATGTATGAATAACTGGAGAACGCTTATTCTCGGATTGGTGGTCTGCGCCAATACCGCGTTCGCTGCACCCCAAGAAGTTGATAAAGTCGCCGCCGTCGTGGATAACGGCGTAGTACTTGAAAGCGACGTCAATGGTTTACTGCAGTCGGTCAAACTCAATGCCCAACAGGCCGGGCAACAGCTGCCGGATGATAAAACGCTGCGCCATCAGATCGTTGAGCGCCTGATCATGGATAACATCCAGCTGCAGATGGCGCAAAAGATGGGCATCAACGTCAACGATGCCGATCTGGACAAGGCTATCGCCAATATCGCGGCGCAAAACCGTATGACGCCGGATCAGCTGCGCAGCCGTCTGGCGTACGAAGGCCTGAACTACAACACCTACCGTTCGCAGATCCGCAAAGAGATGCTGATCACCGAAGTGCGTAACAACGAAGTTCGTCGCCGCGTCACTATTCTGCCGCAGGAAGTGGATTCTCTGGCCAAACAGGTCGGCGCGCAGAACGGCAGCGATACCGAAATGAACATCAGCCACATCCTGATCCCGCTGCCGGAGAACCCGTCGCAGCAGCAGGTTGATGAAGCGGAAACGCTGGCGAAACGCCTGGTGGGCGAAATCAACAGCGGCGCCGACTTCGGCAAACTGGCGATCACCTACTCCGCCGACTCGCAGGCGCTGAAAGGCGGCAATATGGGCTGGGGTAAACTGCAGGAGATCCCGACGCTGTTCGCAGAGCGTCTGGTCACCGCCAAAAAAGGCGATATCGTCGGCCCGATCCGCTCCGGCGTGGGTTTCCACATCCTGAAAGTGAATGATGTCCGCGGCGCCAACCAGTCTATTTCCGTGACCGAAGTGCACGCACGCCATATTCTGCTGAAGCCGTCCGTGGTAATGACCGACGATCAGGCTCGCACCAAACTACAGGAAGTCGCTGCGGCGATCGCCAGCGGTAAAGCAAAATTCTCCGACGAGGCCAAACAGCTGTCGCAGGATCCTGGCTCTGCCCTGCAGGGCGGCGATCTGGGCTGGGCATCACCGGATATCTACGATCCGGCGTTCCGCGATGCGCTGCTGAAGCTGAAAAAAGGCGAAATCAGCAAGCCGGTGCACTCCTCCTTCGGCTGGCACCTGATTCAGCTGGTGGATACCCGCAAGGTGGACAAAACCGACGCGGCGCAAAAAGAGCGCGCCTACCGTATGCTGTTCAACCGCAAGTTTGCTGAAGAAGCGCAGACCTGGATGCAGGAACAGCGCGCCGCCGCCTATGTCAAAATTCTTGATGGCAGCAATGCACAATAAACGTATCGTGATAACCCCCGGCGAACCTGCCGGGGTGGGGCCGGATTTGGTCGTAGCACTGGCGCAACAGGCGTGGCCCGTTGAACTGGTTGTCTGCGCCGATCCGGCCCTGTTGATTGAACGCGCGCGGCAGCTACGGCTGCCGCTGACGTTACGCGACTATCAGCCGGACGTGCCGGCGCAGCCGCAGGCTGCCGCGACGCTGACGGTGCTGCCGGTTACGCTGGCAGAGACGACGGTCTGCGGCCAGCTCAACGTCGCCAACAGCGCTTATGTGGTGGATACCCTGGCGCGCGCCTGCGACGGCTGCCTGAACGGCGAATTCGCCGCGCTGATTACCGGGCCGGTACACAAGGGCGTCATCAACGACGCCGGCGTGCCGTTCAGCGGCCACACAGAATTTTTTGCCGATCGCAGCCACTGCGATCGGGTGGTGATGATGCTGGCGACCGAAGAGCTGCGCGTCGCGCTGGCGACCACCCACCTGCCGCTGCTGGCGGTGCCGGGCGCCATCAGCGAGCAGAGCCTGCACGAAGTCATCACCATTCTCGACCATGATTTAAAAACCAAATTCGGCATCGCGCAGCCGCACATCTACGTCTGCGGGCTGAACCCGCACGCGGGAGAAGGCGGCCATATGGGCCGTGAAGAGCTGGACGTCATTATTCCGGCGCTTGAAACGCTGCGCGAACGCGGCATTAACCTGATCGGGCCGTTACCGGCCGATACGCTGTTCCAGCCCAAATATCTGCAACATGCCGATGCGGTGCTGGCGATGTATCACGATCAGGGGCTGCCGGTGCTAAAATACCAAGGGTTTGGCCGCGCGGTGAATATCACCCTCGGCCTGCCGTTTATTCGTACCTCGGTGGATCACGGCACCGCGCTGGAACTGGCCGGCACCGGTACCGCCGATGTGGGCAGTTTTAAAACCGCCTTAAATCTCGCCATTAAAATGATAAATAACTGTAATGAACAATAGAGTCCACCAAGGGCATTTTGCCCGCAAACGCTTTGGACAAAACTTTTTAACCGATCAGTTTGTCATCGATAGCATCGTCTCGGCCATTCATCCCCAGCCGGGCGAAGCCGTGGTAGAAATCGGCCCCGGCCTTGGCGCCCTGACCGAACCGGTCGGCGCGCGTATGGACCGCATGACGGTAGTGGAGCTGGACCGCGATCTGGCGGCACGCCTGGAAAGCCACCCGCAGCTGAAAGACAAACTGACCATTCGTCAGCAGGACGCCATGACGGTGGATTTCGCCGAAATGGCCGAGCAGGCGGGCCAGCCGCTGCGGGTGTTCGGCAACCTGCCGTACAACATCTCCACCCCGCTGATGTTCCACCTTTTCAGCTATACTCAGGCTATCCGCGACATGCATTTTATGTTGCAAAAAGAGGTGGTCAACCGCCTGGTTGCCGGCCCGAACAGCAAGGCGTACGGCCGTTTATCGGTGATGGCGCAATACTACTGCAACGTCATCCCGGTGCTGGAAGTCCCGCCGACCGCCTTCGCGCCGCCGCCGAAGGTCGACTCCGCCGTGGTGCGTCTGGTGCCGCACCGCGAGATGCCACACCCGGTCGACGATGTGCGCATGCTGAGCCGCATTACCACCCAGGCCTTCAACCAACGCCGCAAAACCATCCGCAACAGCCTGGGCGATTTGTTTACCCCGGAGCAGCTGAGCGAGCTGGGGGTCGATCCGGCACTGAGAGCAGAAAATATTTCTGTGGCGCAGTACTGTAAGCTGGCAAACTGGCTATCGGCCAATCCGGCGCCGCAGCAGTAAGGAGTAAGTGGTCATGATTGATTCACCCCGCGTATGTATTCAGGTGCAAAGTCTGTATGTGGAATCCCAGTCTCTGCCTGAGGAGGAACGCTATGTCTTTGCCTATACCATTACCATTCGCAACCTGGGGCGTTTCAACGTGCAGCTGCTGGGCCGTTACTGGCTGATCACCAACGCCAACGGCCGCCAAACCGAAGTTCAGGGCGAAGGCGTCGTCGGCGAACAGCCGCTGATCCTGCCCGGCGGTGAATTCCAATATACCAGCGGCGCGGTGCTTGAAACGCCGCTGGGCACCATGGAAGGCCACTATGAAATGGTTGACCACCTGGGTCAGCCGTTCCGCACTGCGATTCCGGTCTTTCGCTTAGCCATCCCAACGCTGATTCACTAACATGTCGACATATCTTATCGGCGACGTTCATGGCTGTTTCGATGAACTGCAGTCGCTATTAGCCCAGGTTTCTTTCGACCCGCAGCAGGACACGCTGTGGTTAACCGGCGATCTGGTGGCCCGCGGCCCGGATTCGCTGGAGGTGCTGCGCTACGTACGCTCGCTCGGGCCGGCGGTACGCATGGTGCTAGGCAATCATGACCTGCATCTGCTGGCGGTATATGCCGGCATCAGCCGCAACAAGCCCAAAGACCGCATTTCGCCCCTGCTGGAGGCGCCGGATGCGGATGAGCTGATCAACTGGCTGCGCCGTCAGCCGGTGCTGCAGGTTGATGAACGGCAAAAACTGGTGATGGCTCACGCCGGCATCACGCCGCAGTGGGATCTCGATACCGCCAAAATGTGCGCGCGCGAAGTGGAAGCCGTCCTCAGCAGCGACAGCTATCCGCTGTTCCTTGACGCCATGTACGGCGATATGCCGAATAACTGGACGCCGCAGCTGAGCGGTCTGGCCCGCCTGCGCTTTAGCACCAACGCGCTGACGCGGATGCGTTACTGTTTCCCGCACGGCCAGTTGGATATGATCAGCAAAGACGCACCCGGCACCGCGCCTGCGCCGCTCAAGCCCTGGTTTGAGCTGCCGCGACTGCTGGACGAACAATACACCATTATTTTCGGCCACTGGGCGTCGCTGGAAGGCAAAGGCACGCCGGACGGCGTCATCGCGCTGGATACCGGCTGCTGCTGGGGGGGCGATCTGACCATGCTGCGCTGGGAGGATAAACGCTACTTCACTCAACCGTCGACGCGGCGCAGTGAGAAAGGCGGCGATACGCTGGCGGCATCCTGAAGAGAGGGCGGAAAATATTCCGCCCTTTTCTTTTTCCCGATGTCAGGCGCCGATCACGCCGCCGTCTTTACGGGTAATCATAATCACCGACGAACGCGGCCGCGGGCTGTTGTGCGGGAAGTGAGAATCCCCCTCTTCCCCCGGATGCTGAACGTTAACGAACAGCGTTTTGTAATCCTGGGCGAAGGTGACGCCGGTCAGTTCACAGGATTTCGGCCCGACCATAAAGCGGCGGATTTCACCGCTCTGCGGATCCCCCACCAGCATCTGGTTGTTCCCCTGCCCCTGATAGTCGCCCTTATTGCTGTACTTCCCGTCGGTCAGGATCCACAGCCGTCCCGCGCTGTCGAACCCCAGCCCGTCCGGACTGTTAAAGGTATTCTCGGCGGTAATATTCGGCGTGCCGCGATACATGCCTTCCGGGTGGGCAATCGGGTTGCCGCACAGCGCAAACATATCCCAGGAAAAGTGCTCCGCAGTGGCGTCGCCGCCCTCATCCCAGCGGATAATCTGGCCGTAGATGTTTTTCGGCCGCGGGTTGGCCGGGTTCAGCGGCATGCCTTCGTCACCGCGTTTGCTGTTGTTGGTCAGGGTGCAGTAAGCCCGCCCGTCGTGCGGGTTCACCGCGATCCACTCAGGACGGTCCATCTTGGTGGCGCCGACCTGCGCCGCCGCCTTGCGGGCAAAAATCAGCACTTCGGCAGCGTCACGGAAGCCGTTTTCCGGCGTCAGACCGTTTTTACCGAACTCCAGCGCGATCCAGCGCCCTTTTCCCTTCAGCGGCGTGCCGTTGGCATCGCCGTCGAACTGCGCCACAAACAGCGTGCCCTCATCCAATAGGCTGCGGTTATTGGCCGGATTGGCGTTGTCCACTTTACCTTTGGAGACATATTTATAGATATGCTCACCGCGCTCGTCATCCCCCATATACACCACCAGGCGGCCGTTTTTCGCCACCGTGACCGCCGCGTTCTCGTGCTTGAAGCGCCCCAGCGCGGTGTGTTTGATCGGCGTAGAGGTCGGGTTCATCGGATCGATTTCCACAATCCAGCCGTGGCGGTTAAATTCATTCGGGTTCTTCGCCACGTCGAAGCGCTCGTCAAAGTCCGGCCAGTTGCGTTCCGGCTCGTTAGCCTTCAGCGTATAACGCTTTTGCTCCGGCGTGGTCTGGTAATCCGCCTGTTGGGTGCCGAAGTAGGTATCGAAGTTTTCTTCACAGGTCAGGTAAGTGCCCCACGGCGTTTTGCCGTTGGCGCAGTTGCCAAAAGTGCCCAGCACCTTGCGGCCGCTCGGATCGGCGGCGGTTTGCAGCAGCGGATGGCCGGCGGCCGGGCCGCTGAACTGCATCTGCGTATTGGCGGTAATACGGCGGTTATAGCGCGACGGGCGCTCCACTTCCCAACGCGGCGTATCGCCGACGCGTTTGACCGCCACGATCGACACGCCATGCGCCGCCTGCGACTTACGCACGTCTTCCAGACTGGTGGCCTTGTCGCCGCCGTGGGCGAACAGATACTGCTCGTTGACGTATTCGTTATTAATCGCCATCACGCCGTGGTTATCGTCAATCGGGAAGAAGCTCATGCCGTCATTATTGTCGCCGAACTGTTTCTCCTGCTCGGCCGCGCTGTTGCCGCCGTTCGGATCGAACGCCGCCGCGCCGTCGACCAGCGGTTCGCCCCAGGAAATCAGTACCTCGGCGTTATAGCCTTCGGCAATAGCAATATCGTCCGCGGTCGAAGCGGCAATGCCTTTGAAGCCCAACAGCTTGTTGACCGGCAGGTCCGCCGCCAGCGCATCGCCGGATACCGACCAAATCCCGCCGCCGAGAAAGCCCGCCAGCCCCACCGCGCCGGCGCTGCCCAATAACAGTTTACGACGGGTCGGATCGATCAGGCGGTCGGCGTTTAATTGCTCAATGTTATTCGTCATGATTTCGCTTCCTGTTAGCTGACGCCACGGTTCAAAGTCACCAGAGTGGCCGGGCGCTCAAAGTTGGGCTTCATACTAATCAGGAAGTGTGACGAAAATGTTACAAGCAACGGGCGGCAAAAAATTTACGCGCCAAAACCAGCCAGGGCGCAAATACATTGCGCCCTGGCTGCTGAAGTCATCGGATGGCGGGGAATTAACGGCGCTCTAAAATCTCAAAGCAGTAGCTGTGGGAGTTTTGCGCATCCGCATCATGAAATTCGCTGAACGAGGTTTCCCACTCGTCAGGCTCATAATCGGGGAAGTGGGTATCGCCGCCGATCTCCGCATCAATATGCGTCAGATACAGGCGGTCGGCGC
This sequence comes from Serratia sp. JUb9, assembly GCF_014298095.1. NCBI lineage: Bacteria > Pseudomonadati > Pseudomonadota > Gammaproteobacteria > Enterobacterales > Yersiniaceae > Serratia > Serratia sp. JUb9. The sequence continues at coordinate 4,223,970 of NZ_CP060416.1, forward strand.
GCGGCAGAAATTGGGTATAGATATGCCCGCCGCCCATGATCATCACTTCTTCCACATTGCCGGCCGCCGCCAGGGCCTCGTCCAGCGAGGTCGCCCAGGTGACGCCGGTTTCGCTGCCCGGCCGACTGCTCAGCACGATATTGTGACGGCCCGGCAGCGGACGACCAATCGACTCAAAGGTCTTACGACCCATAATGACCGGTTTATTCAGCGTGTTACGTTTAAACCACGCTAAATCCGCCGGCAGGTGCCACGGCATGGCGTTTTCCATGCCGATTACGCGATCCGCCGCCAACGCAGCGATCAGGCTAATGATCATTATTTAACCCTGTATAAACCTAATGGATATGCTGTAGCAGGCTGAGAACAACGCGGTACACCACCGCCAATCGGCCAGTTATATTCCCTGTCGCTCAAGCTTAAAAGCGCCAGCCGCTCAAATTGGACACACTATACGTAAAGCCCCATCGGCCGTCGATAGGGTAAACAAGCAATATGAATATATAAGACAGCTCTTATCAGAATCGCTAATGACACCGAACAATAAACTAAACGCCGGGCCGTTTACGATATAACCACAGCCCCGGTAGCGACAGGCCAATCGACAGCGCCCCGACGATAAAGCAGGCCTTAAGAAAATGGCTGACAACTACCCCCATCAGCACCTCGCTGTAACCCTGATGGGACAGCTCCACCACCGAGATCATCGCGGTATAGGCCGGAATGCCGGGGAACATCGGAATAACCGCCGCCACGGTAAAGACTTTGGGATGCGCCAGCAGCCAACGCGACCAGGAGATGCCGAGCATGCCGATCAGCACCGCCGCCAAAAAAGAGGCCCACTCAATATTCATCCCCAGCCACATCAGCAACATGCGTGTGCCGTGCCCGAGGCCCCCCAGCAGCGCACAATAGCGCAGCGCGCGGCGCGGCACGTTAAACACCATCGCGAACCCCAGCGCCGGTACGGCGGCCAGCAGCATGTCCTGCATCAGCGCCCACAGCAAACTTATGCCCATCCCCGCAGCCCCCACAGCGACATCGCCATCACCACGCCAATACAGGTCGCCAACGTCAGCAGGCTGGCCATCGCCCAGCGCGCCAGCCCGGTGTTCACATGGCCTTTAAACATATCTGCTACCGCATTGATCAGCGGAAAACCCGGCACCAGCAACAGCACGCTGGCGGCCATCGCCACGCCCGCCGTCTGGCTAAACAGCGGCAGGCGCAGCAATAGGCCGGATACCGAGGTGGCAACAAACGCCGTCAGGCAAAAGTTAATCAGCGGATTCATCTGCCGCTGCGTCAGCCACTGCCGCACCCACATCGCCAGACCGCTGGCGACAAAAGTCACGGCAAAGGCGTCCCGGCCGCCGCCGTTCAGCATGCTGAAGCAGCCGCAGGACAGCGCCACCATCAGCACCACCAGCGGGCGCGGATAGCGCAGCGGCCGCAGTTTTTCAAAGCGTCTGGCGACGTCCTGCGCATCCGCCAGCCGGTGCTCGGCCAAAATAACGATATGCTGCACCTCGGTCACCATCTGCATATTGATGCCGCGGTCGACGTTTTTACGCGTGCTGGTCAGGCACTCACCGTGGCTGATGGTGGTCAGGACGATGGCATTCGCCGAGATCGAGCTTTCTACCCGCTCCATCCCCAGCGCCAGGCCCAAACGGCCGGACAGCTGCTCCACCAGCATGCTTTCCGCGCCGTGCTGCAACAGCAGCAGCCCGCACTGGATGCACAGGCGCGTCACTTCACGTTGCTGCTGCCTGCTCATGTTATGATCCTGCCCCATACCGCCCCACTCACTCTGCTCCATGAATATTCATCATATTGCTGAAGATAGCGGTGGTGGATTGATGCGCATCAGGGTCGGCGGCGTTATTATCGATGCCGTCCTCATTTTTTCCCGAGATTGTGAACATGCTTGAAACCTCGTTATTTGTCGCCGGCATCGCCACGCTGGGCATGCTGTCGCCGGGGCCGGATTTCTTTCTGGTGATTAAAAATGCGGCGCGCTATCAGCGGCTGCCCGCGCTGATCACCGCGCTGGGCGTTATCTGCGGCGTCGCCACCCATATGTCCTACTGCGTCGCCGGGCTGGCGGTGGTGATTACCACCACGCCCTGGCTGTTCAACCTGCTGAAGTACGCCGGGGCGGCGTATCTGATTTGGGTCGGCGTGCAGGCACTGCTGTCGCGCGGCGGCGGCAAGATGAACGTCGGCAACCTGCCACAGCAGCAGGTCAGCCTGAAGAGCGCTTTCGTACAGGGCTACCTGTGCAACCTGCTCAACCCCAAGGCGACGCTGTTTTTCCTGGCGGTGTTTACCCAGGTGCTGCAGATAGATTCCGGGATCGGCGAGAAACTGTGGTACGCGGGGATTATTTTAGGGCTGTCCGTCCTGTGGTGGCCGCTGCTGGTGTTTCTGATTCAAAGCGGCCCGGTACGACGCGGGCTGGAGAAAGCCCAGAAGGTGGTGGATAAACTGCTCGGCGGCATGCTGATTGCCCTTGGCATTAAGGTGGCGCTCAGCTAAACCGCCTAGGAAAGACGGGGGCCGCCGGCTGGCCTCCGCCGCATCCATCACGCCTCCGGTGGCCACTTCACCCCCCGCGCGATCATCTTGTCGCGCAGCTGCAGGCAGTTCTGGTGGTATTCAGTATCTGGCTGGCTTTTATTAAGGCGCTTTTGCACCAGTGAAGCGAATACCCATCCCTTCTTAGTTACCGGATTTGGATCAGCGCCGTGGTCCAGTAAATAATTGGCGTGCTCAAAGCTATTGCTGAAAAAAGCTGCCATTAGCGGCGTTTGGCCTAAAGAATCCCTCGTATCAATATCGGCACCGCGCACAACTAATAATGCCAACGTATCGGTAGTCTTGGCATAAATGGTTTCATAGATCATGGGATAGTCAGTGCTCTTAACTCTGGCATCCGGAGATAGACCTCCGTCCAGCATTGCCTTAAGCCAGATATCCTTATCGGCCTTGGCCATCCATAAAGCCGGCTTGTTCCCTCTTTGTGGTAAAGGATCCGCGCCAGCACTGACCAGCACCGTAATAATTTCTAGTCGATCGCCCGGATTATCGTTATACATTGCCTCGTTGATGGCGAAAAACAGCGGGGTTAATTTCTGCTCGCCGGGGGTATTCAGATCCGTTTCCGGTGCCAGCTGTTTTACCCTCTCTAGGTCGCCAGCCTCAATGGCCTTGGCCAATATCAGCTGTTGGCCGGTAAAGTAGTCTTCAGGTTCAATTTTTTTCATGCCGTTGCATCCTGCCAGCAAGATTAGCCCCCAAAAAACAACGGCGATACTTATCCATCGGTTACGCATGATTATCCCTTTGATGAGTGCAGGCAGTCCATCGCCACAGCCCCTGTTATGCCTCCGGCGGCCACTTTACGCCCAACGCGATCATCTTGTCGCGCAGCTGCAGACAGTTCTGGTGGTATTCAGTTTCCGGCCGGCTGTCTTTGATGGCGTTTTGCACCAGCGAAGCAAATACCCAGCCCTGTTTATTTACCGGGTTTGGGTCAGCACCATGATCCAGCAGATAGTTTACGTGTTCAAAGCGGTTGCGAAGAAAGGCTGCCATTAACGGTGTTTCTTCTAATGAGTTGCGGGAATCTATATTTACTCCACGTTCTATTAATAGAGCCAGAGTTGCCGTGTTCTTTGCTCTTAGCGTGTCAAAGATAATAGCGGTTCCCCACTGTTTATTTTTTGCATTTGCTGATAACCCACCATCCAATAGCGCCTGTAGCCAGATATCCTTATCCCCCATGGTAACCATTTCAGCAGGGCTGGCCATCCCGTTAGACTGCGGTTGCAAAGGATCGGCTCCCGCTTTAACCAACGCAGTCACAATTTGCAAACGTGGTTTGGGATTATTGTTGTAGTAGGTTTCATTTAGGGCGAAAAACAGCGGGGTTAAGCTCTGTTCGCCCGGAGTATTCAGATCCGTTTCCGGCGCCAGCTGTTTTACCCTCTCCAGGTCACCCGCCTCAATGGCCTTGGCCAAAACCAGCTGTTGGCCCGTAAAGTATTCTTCCGGTTCAATTTTTTTCATGTCGTTGCATCCTGCCAACCAAATTATGCCAAACATCATTATGGCAATACCTAACCATCGTGTACGCATAGTTATAACCTGTTAGTAATGGTGGTCATATCCGCCTCTTTCTGCTCCTCCAGGCTGTCGATCACCTGCTGCATACCGTGCTTATCAATGGCGCTACCCTCACCGCCCGGCAGCCATTTCGCGGCACCCGATGCGCTCGGTAATAGCGCAGAGAACTGCCGTTTCATCATCAGCAGCGGAATATCGTAGTTCACGCTCTTTAAATCATCCAGTAAGTGGAATTCCTGCAGCTTCGTTAATACCTCGCCATGCACCCGGTAGGCGGCAATTTTTGAACCATCGCCGGTTACGGTGCCCCCATATTTTTCCACCGTGCCGGCATTAAGGCCTGCAGCATTAAACGTCCAGGCGGGCTTACCGCTGGCAACGGCCGCTGCAGAGGCAAGGCCTCCACCCAATGAGTGCCCGGCAATATCGACCTGGTGACGAGTATTCTTAAGATAATTACCTACAGCGACCGCGTTCTCATAATAAGCAGAGTTAACACCAATCCCCTGACGAGCGTTGTTGTTCCAATCAGTCAACTTTTCCATCCTCGTCCCCCGAAAGACGACGGTCGTGGTCATATCATTGCCAAATACAGCACTGTCAGGCGAGTACACTCTGGATAAAAAATCAGGCTCATCGACTTTGTCATATAACATTTCCGGAGATAAACCGATCTTATCTAACGCTTTACTATTATTACTAATATCGCGCCATCCTTCGGGCACGTTCGGCATCGTTTCCTGTGCATTAATCGGTCGCCCGTCAACGCCGTAAACATTTTGCGCCAGCTTGGCCTTCTCAACGGCGATATTGTTCTCACCCAGCCGCGTCGCGGCGATGCGCGCATCGGGGTAGATGCTGCGCTGGCCACGGCCAATCAGGTTTTGCCGGGCCTGCCAGCGTTCGCGCTTGCTCATATCGCGCATCGCGGCCAGTGGATCCCGGCGAACCGCCGCCGCAGTAGCTGCCGCAGCGACAACCGGCGTTTTCTGCTGCGGCCGGTAACTGGGGGGCAGCACCGTCGCCGGCGGACGGACGTGATAGCGGGCAACCATCGCCTCATAGCGCTGAATTATCCGCTGCGTTGGGTAGAGCGGCGGCAAAATGGCCGGGTACTGCACCAGCCGGCCGGTTTGGTCGATAAAGAACAGGTGCCGCGCCGGCGACCAGCCAAAACAGTTGTCATCAATGGCAAGCAGCTGCCCCGATTCCAGCTCAGCCAGCACCTGATTTTTTATCTGCCGGTCTTCCCGGAACTGCGACACACCCACGCCGGAAATCTCACGGCGGCTGACCGGATAGCGACGATTGATCGAGGGCATCGATGACGCCCCGAACAGATATTTTGACTCCAACTCATAACGTGCCGAACTGGGATGAAAAATACGGGAAAATTGAAAAGGTTCGAGCTCTTCCGTTGATAGTGAAATCAATCTCATTAGCGCCGTCCTGTGCTTGTGCTAAGTATATAAACTTGATAAGCAGCGGCCAGATTAGCCCCTGACGTAGCGACGATATTACACTATCAGGCAGGCCCTGCCAGCATTCGGGCAGAACCTGCCAGTCATTTAGGATAGTTAGCAATCCGGATCCGGGCGCGCTACCGCCAGCCGGTGTTCGGCCAATATCACAATATGCTGCACCTCGGTCACCATCTGCATATTGATGTCGCTATCGACGTTTTTCAGCTAAGCCGCCGGATGGCCTCCGTCATGCTCATCGCGCACGTTACGCCTCCGGCGGCCACTTTACGCCCAACGCGATCAGCTTGTCGCGCAGCCGCAGACAGTTCTGGTGGTATTCAGTTTCCGGCCGGCTGTCCTTGATGCCGTCTTGCACCAGAGCAGCAAATACCCAGCCCAATTTATTTACCGGATTAGGATCCGCACCGTGATCCAGCAGGTAATTAACATGCTCAAAACGGTTGCTAAAAAAGGCTGCCATTAGCGGTGTTTCACCTAAAGAGTCTCGCGCATCGACATCAACCCCGCGCATGATCAATAATGCTAGCGTATCCGTATTCTTGGCTTGTAACGTATTATAAATAATCGCTTCATTATGATTTCTGTCTCTGGCATTCGGATCCAAACCACCATCTAGCAATGCCTTTAGCCAGATATCCTTATCCCCCATTGAGACCATTTCCGCCGGGCTGGCCATCCCTCTGGGGAGTGGTTGCAAAGGATCAGCTCCCGCTTTAACCAGCACGGTCACAATTTGCAAACGTGGTTTGGGATTATTATTGTAGTACGTCTCATTCAAGGCGAAGAATAATAAGGTTAAATCCTGTTCACCCGGGGTGTTTAAATCCGTTTCCGGCGCCAGTTGTTTTACCCTGCCCAGGTCCCCCGCCTCAATGGCCTTGGCCAATATCAGCTGTTGGCCGGTAAAGTAGTCTTCAGGTTCAATTTTTTTCATGCCGTTGCATCCTGCCAACCAAATTATGCCAAACATTATTATGGCAATGCCTAACCATCGGGTACGCATGGTTATAACCTGTTAGTAATGGTGGTCATATCCGCCTCTTTCTGTAGCTCCAGGCTGTCGATCACCTGCTGCATACCGTGTTTATCAACGGTGCCGCCCTCCCCGCCCGGCAGCCATTTCGCGTTGCCCGCCGCGCTGGGCAATAGTGCAGAGAGCTGATGTTTCACCATCAGCAGCGGAATGTTGTAATAAACGCTCTTTAAATCCTCTAACAGGTGGAACTCCTGCAAGCGCGTCAACACCTCGCCCTGCACCCGGTAGGCAGCAATTTTTGAGCCGTCGCCGATGGCGGTACCGCCATATTTTTCCACCGTACCGGCATTAAGCCCCGCGGCATTAAACGTCCAGGCGGGCTTACCGCTGGCAATCGCCGCCGCAGAGGCAAGGCCGCCGCCTAGTGAGTGCCCGGCAACACCAACCTTTCTAGGAACCTTTTTTAAATGATTACCGATAGATACTGATTGTTCATAATAGGTTGAGTTCACACCAATCCCTTGCTGACCATTGTTCAGCCAGTCCGTTATATTCTCCATCCGTGTACCTCTGAATACCACGGTCGGTGCCATCTCATTACCAAATACCGATTTATCTGGGGCATATACTCGGGAGAAAAAATCAGGATCATTTACACTGCTATATAACATCGTGGATTTTAAACCCAGCTTTTGTAGCGCTTTGTCATCATTACTAATATCGCGCCACCCTTCGGGCACGTTCGGCATCGTTTCCAACGCGTTAATCGGCCGTCCATCAATGCCATACACATTTTGCGCCAGCCTGGCCTTTTCAACGGCAATATTGTTCTCGCCCAGACGCGTCGCGGCGATGCGCGCATCGGGGTAGATGCTGCGCTGGCCACGGCCAATCAGGTTTTGCCGGGCCTGCCAGCGTTCGCGCTTGCTCATCGCACGCATTGCGGCCAGCGGATCCCGGCGTACCGCCACCGCCGTGGCCGCCGCTACGGCAACCGGCGCTTTCTGCTGCGGCCGGTAGCTGGGCGGCAGCACCGTTGGAGCCGGGCGGGTGCAATAGCGGGCAACCATCGCCTCATAGCGGCGGATTATCTGCTGCGTCGGATAGAGCGGCGGCAGAATGGCAGGATAGAGCGCCAGCCGGCCGGCCTGATCGATAAAGAACAGGTGGCGCACCGGCGACCAGCCAAAGCAGTCGTCATCGATGGCAAGCAGCTGACCGCTGTTCAACTCGGCCAGCACCTGCTGCTTAACCTGTCGGTCTTCCCGGTACTGCGACACGCCCACGCCAGAAATCTCACAGCGGGAGACCGGGTAGCGACGGCAGATCGAAGGCAGCGCTGACGCCCCGAACAGGTATTTAGCCTCCAGCGCATAACGCGCCGAGTTAGGGTTAAAAATGCGGGAAAACTGGTAAGGTTCGAGATCTTCCGTTGATAGAGTAATCAATCTCATTAGCGCCATCCTGTGCTAAATATATAAAATTGATATGTAGATTTAATTTATTAAGTTAAAAATAAGCGGCGACGCGATTATTCCCTGAGGGAAATAACCTTACAGACTGTCCGTCACTCATTTTTTACGATATTACACCACCCGAAAGGTATTGCCATACATTTTTATCTACAAAAGACAAAAAAACCGGATTAATTACTGGAACACGTTACTCGAACACCCAAATAAACCACCAAAAAAGCCAATTAATTAATGGGGCAATTAAATAAAACCGTTAATAAAATATCTTTTCTATTTCCAGCGTGGTTATTATTCGTTAATCGTTCCGTTAATAATAAAGCATTAGCGCTTGGCTTTATTTATACGCATAGCCCCTCTCCGAATAAGAGAGGGGCATAATCATTATCCTTTGGCTTCCACAACCTCATCTTCCGGTGCTTTACCGTCAATACTGCCGCGCCAGCCGGTCTCCTGTTCCCGCGACAGGCGTGAGCGGTCCTGCTCAATGGCGTTGCTGAGCATCTCTTTCGCGCGCTGCAGGCTGGCGATACGGAACTCGGTATCCTCGTAATGCTCCACCGTGCTTTCCAGCATCTTATGGTTATAGCAACGGAAGATATCCGCCTTTTCCCGTGCCTCGTAGGCGTCCATCCCCAGCAGCTCCAGCGCTTCACGGCCGATACGCAGCGAGCTTTCAAAGGTTTCGCGCTCCGGTTTCTCCACCCCGAGGCGCCGCAGCTGATACCAGTGGTCAACGTCGCGGGCGCGCGCCACCACCTTCAGGTGCGGGAAGTGGCGTCTGGCCAGTTCGGTCAGTTGCAGGTTGGCCTCAACGTCGTCAATGGCGTTAATCAGCACCTGCGCCTTTTCCGCACCGGCGGCCTCCAGCAAGTCGGCGCGGGTAGCGTCGCCATAAAACACTTTGGTGCCAAACTTGCGCAAGGTTTCGATATGATCCGGATCGTGATCCAGCACCACGGTGCGCACGCCGTTGGCCAGCAGCATACGGCCGGCGATCTGGCCGAAGCGGCCGAAACCGGCGACGATCACGCTGGCGTTCTCTTCGTCGATCACATCCGCCGGACGATCATCCTGCGGCGCACGCTTCTCCAGCCGGGATGCCAGCACCAGCAGCAGCGGCGTCACGGCCATGGACAGCGCCACCGCCAGCGTCAGCGATTTGGCCCATTCCTGCGGCAAGACGCCGGCCGTCTGCGCCGCGCCAAACACCACAAAGGCGAACTCACTGCCCTGCCCCAGCAAAATGGCAAACAGCCCGCGCTGGCGCTTTGGCACCCCCAGCAGCGGCGCCAGCAGCCACAGCATGGCCGCCTTCAGCAGCATAAAACCGAGCAGCAGCGTGGCAATCAGCAGCGGGTGGCTGAACAGCGTGCCAAAATCGATCGACATGCCGACGCCGATAAAGAACAGCCCCAGCAGCAGCCCCTTAAACGGCTGAATATCGCTTTCCAGCGCATGACGGTATTCCGAGCTGGCCAGCAGCACGCCGGCCAGAAACGCGCCCATCGCCATCGACAGGCCGGCCATTTCCAGCAGAATGCCGAAACCGAATACCAGAAACAGCGCGACGGCGCTGAAGACTTCGCGCATGCCGGAGCGGGCGACAAAGTGCAGCAGCGGCCGCGTCACATAGCGGCCGAGCAGCACCACCAGCGTCAGCGCGCCCACCACCTTGGCGGCGGAAATGGCAAAGGCGCCGAGCGACGTCGAGGCGCCGCTGTTGGCCAGCAGCGGGATCATCGCCACCAGCGGAATCGCGGCGATATCCTGAAACAGCAGCACCGCGAACGCGCTGCGTCCGGTCGGTGACGAAGTCAGATTACGTTCATTCATCGCCTGCATGGCGATAGCGGTGGAAGAAAGCGCCAGCGTCAGGCCAATCAGCAGCGCCACCTGCCAGTTCAGCCCGAGGAAATAGCAAAAGGCGCTAAGCACCAGGCCACAGCCGGCCATCTGCATGCCGCCGCCGCCGAATACCGAAGCGCGCAGCGTCCACAGCCGTTTCGGGTCCAGTTCCAGACCGATAACGAACAGCATCAGCACCACGCCGATTTCCGCAAAGGTCAGGATCGATTCGGCGTCGGACACCAGTTTCAGCCCCCACGGCCCGATGATACAGCCGGCGATCAGGTAGCCCAGCACCGATCCCAACCCCAGACGCACCGCAATCGGCACCAGCAGACCGGCCGATCCCAGATAGATCAGCCCTTCGATCATCATGCCGTGATTATCCATGTTGGTTCTCCTGCGTTTGCGGTTGCTGCGCCAGTAGGTAATCAATCAGCCGCTGCCGGTAGGCCTCTCCCGCCGCCAGCAGCGCCGTTTCGTTACAGGTGAAGGTATTATGCAGCGCAAAGTAGGGCTGCCAGCGCATGCCGCAGTACAGCGCCGTCGCCTGCAGCGGCTGCGCCAGCACGGCAAACTCCGGGTAGTCGCCCAGCTCGAAGTGGTGGCGGTCGCCGCCGCTGGTCACCGCCCACAGGCAGTCTTTCCCTACCAGCGCGTTGCCGTCGTGGCCGTAGGCCCAGCCGTGCTCCAGCACCTTGTCGATCCACAGCTTCAGCAGCGGCGGCAGGCCGTACCACTGCATCGGATGCTGCAGCACCACCATATCGGCGCGTTCCAGCGCCTGCTGTTCCGCATGGATATCGATGCTGAAATCGGGATACAGCTCATACAGCGAGCGGACTTCCACCTCGGGAATATCTTTCACCGCCTGCAGCAGCCGTTGGTTGGCGTGCGAGTGCCGGGGATAAGGGTGTGCGTAGATTATTAGAATCATGTTTATCTCGTCGTTCCTTGCCAATACATCAAGCATATACCAGCCGTCTAGCATGACAGCGGGCAAATTGATTGATAGCGGAAATTTTTAACCTGCATCAACAAGCAAGCTGAATGACTTTGCGCGGGGGTAAGGTATAAAAAAAGGCCCTGCATGCAGGGCCTTGAACAACGGTACGGGCGCGGGGCTTATTTGCCGATGCGCGCGTGCATCTCCTGAACCGAGGTGACCTGTTCGGTCGGATCGGCCTTCAGCGCCATCGCGGTGGCAAAGCCGCCGTTCAGCGTGGTGTCGTAATGCACTTTATACTGCAGCGCGCTGCGGCGAATCAGCTTGGAGTCCTCAATCGCCTGGCGGCCGGCGGTGGTGTTCACGATGTAGGTGTACTCGCCATTCTTGATACGGTCCTGAATGTGCGGACGGCCTTCGTGCACCTTGTTGACCAAGCGCGGGTTGATGCCCGCTTCGCCCAGCACCACCGCGGTGCCGTGGGTCGCATCCAGCTCGAAGCCCTGCTTCAGCAGGCTGGCGGCCAGATCGACCACCCGCGCCTTGTCGCCTTCACGTACCGACAGCAGCGCCCGGCCCTGCTTGCGCATGCCGGAGTTGCTGCCCAGCATCGCCTTGGAGAAGGCTTCGGCAAAGGTGCGGCCAACGCCCATCACTTCCCCGGTGGAGCGCATTTCCGGCCCCAGAATCGGGTCGACGCCCGGGAATTTGTTGAACGGCAGCACAACTTCTTTCACCGAGTAGTACGGTGGAATCACCTCTTCCGTCACGCCCTGTTCGGCCAGCGTTTTGCCCGCCATCACGCGCGCCGCCACTTTCGCCAACGGCACGCCGGTGGCTTTGGAGACAAACGGCACGGTACGCGCGGCGCGCGGGTTGACTTCAATCAGGTAGACCTCGTTGTCCTTCACCGCAAACTGGACGTTCATCAGGCCGCGCACCTGCAGCTCAAACGCCAGTTTTTCCACCTGCTGACGCATCACGTCCTGAATGTCTTTGCTCAGGGTGTAGGCCGGCAGTGAACAGGCGGAGTCGCCGGAGTGTACGCCGGCCTGTTCGATATGCTCCATGATGCCGCCAATCAGCACGCGCTCGCCGTCGCAAATCGCGTCGACGTCGACTTCAACCGCGTCGTCCAGGAAGCGATCCAGCAGCACCGGCGCATCGTTGGACACGCTGACCGCGGTCTGGAAGTAGCGGCGCAGGTCGGTTTCGTCATAGACGATTTCCATCGCACGGCCGCCCAGCACGTAAGACGGACGCACCACCAGCGGATAACCGATGCCCGCCGCTTTCTCTACCGCCTGCTCAATCGCCGTTACCGTGGCGTTGGCCGGCTGCTTCAGGCTCAGACGGTTAACCGCCTGCTGGAAGCGCTCGCGGTCTTCCGCGCGATCGATGGCGTCCGGGCTGGTGCCGATAATCGGCACGCCGGCCGCTTCCAGATCGCGCGCCAGTTTCAGTGGCGTCTGGCCGCCGTACTGAACAATCACCCCTTTCGGCTGTTCGATACGCACGATTTCCAGCACGTCTTCCAGCGTCACCGGTTCGAAGTACAGACGGTCGGAGGTGTCGTAGTCGGTCGACACGGTTTCCGGGTTACAGTTGACCATAATGGTCTCGTAGCCGTCTTCGCGCAGCGCCAGCGAAGCGTGTACGCAGCAGTAGTCGAATTCGATGCCCTGGCCGATACGGTTCGGCCCGCCGCCCAGCACCATGACTTTCGGCCGGTCATTGTTCGGGTTGGCTTCGCACTCGTCTTCATAGGTAGAGTACATATAGGCGGTATCGGTGGAGAATTCCGCCGCGCAGGTATCCACGCGTTTGTACACCGGATGCAGGCCATAGCCCTGACGCAGTTTGCGCACCGCGCCTTCGGTCACGCCGGCCAGTTTTGCCAGGCGCGCGTCGGCAAAGCCTTTGCGCTTCAGGGTGCGCAGGAATTCCGCCGTCAGGCCGTTGATGCCGCTCGTCGCCACCTCTTCTTCCAGGCGCACCAGCTCTTCAATCTGCACCAGGAACCAGCGGTCGATATTGGTCAGGTTGAACACCCCGTCCACCGACAGCCCGGCGCGGAACGCGTCGGCGATATACCAGATGCGATCCGGGCCGGCGTCTTTCAGCTCGCGGCGGATCTTGGTCAGCGCTTCCGGGTCGTCCAGGCTCACTTTCGGGTCAAACCCGGTGGCGCCCACTTCCAGGCCGCGCAGCGCTTTCTGCATCGACTCCTGCTGGGTGCGACCAATCGCCATCACTTCGCCGACCGACTTCATCTGCGTCGTCAGGCGGTCATTGGCGCCGGCGAATTTCTCAAAGTTGAAGCGAGGGATTTTGGTCACCACGTAGTCGATGGACGGCTCAAACGACGCCGGAGTACGGCCGCCGGTGATGTCGTTCATCAGCTCATCCAGCGTATAACCCACCGCCAGCTTGGCGGCGATCTTGGCGATCGGGAAGCCGGTGGCCTTCGACGCCAGCGCCGAGGAGCGCGATACGCGCGGGTTCATTTCGATGACGATCAGGCGACCGGTTTTCGGGTTCACCGCAAACTGCACGTTAGAACCGCCGGTTTCCACGCCGATTTCACGCAGTACCGCCATCGAGGCGTTACGCATGATTTGATACTCTTTGTCGGTCAGGGTCTGCGCCGGCGCGACGGTAATCGAGTCGCCGGTGTGGATGCCCATAGCGTCGAAGTTTTCAATCGAGCAGACGATGATGCAGTTGTCGTTCTTATCACGCACCACTTCCATCTCGTACTCTTTCCAACCGATCAGCGATTCATCAATCAGCAGCTCGTTGGTTGGCGACAGATCCAGGCCGCGCTCGCAGATTTCTTCAAACTCTTCGCGGTTATAGGCGATGCCGCCACCGGTGCCGCCCATGGTGAAGGACGGACGGATAATGCACGGGAAGCCGACATCGGCGGCTACCGCCAGCGCTTCTTCCATGGTGTGCGCAATGCCGGAACGTGCGGTGTCCAGGCCGATTTTCTTCATCGCCACGTCAAAACGGCGGCGGTCTTCAGCCTTGTCGATCGCATCGGCGGTCGCGCCGATCATCGTCACGCCGAACTCTTCCAGCACGCCCTGACGCTCCAGCTCAAGCGCGCAGTTCAGCGCGGTCTGGCCGCCCATGGTCGGCAGCACCGCATCCGGGCGCTCTTTTTCGATGATTTTACGCACCACTTCCCAGTGGATCGGCTCAATGTAGGTCGCATCGGCCATTTCCGGGTCGGTCATGATGGTCGCCGGGTTGGAGTTCACCAGAATAACGCGGTAACCCTCTTCGCGCAGCGCCTTACACGCCTGCGCGCCGGAGTAGTCAAATTCACAGGCCTGGCCGATAACGATCGGGCCAGCGCCGAGGATCAGGATGCTTTTTATATCAGTACGTTTTGGCATGGTTGTTATGGCTCCTGATTATTTAGCGTTGGAACGGTGAGACTCAATCAGTTCGATAAAGTGATCGAACAGCGGCGCGGCATCGTGCGGGCCAGGGCTGGCTTCCGGGTGGCCCTGGAAGCTGAACGCCGCTTTGTCGGTGCGGTGAATGCCCTGCACCGTGTGGTCGAACAGCGACTTGTGCGTCACGCGCAGGTTGGCCGGCAGGTTGTTCTCATCCACCGCAAAACCGTGGTTCTGCGCGGTGATCATCACCGTATTGCTGTCCAGATCCTTCACCGGATGGTTGCCGCCGTGGTGGCCGAGCTTCATTTTCACCGTCTGCGCGCCGCTGGCCAGCGCCAGCAGTTGGTGGCCCAGGCAGATGCCGAACAGCGGGATGTCGGTGGTCAGGAACTGCTGAATGGCGGCGATCGCGTAGTCGCACGGCTCCGGGTCACCCGGGCCGTTGGACAGGAAGATGCCGTCCGGATTCATTTTCAGCACTTCATCCGCCGGGGTCTGCGCCGGCACCACCGTCAGGCGGCAGCCGCGATCGACCAGCATGCGCAGGATGTTGCGCTTCGCGCCGAAATCATAGGCCACCACGTGGAACGGCAGCTCGGATTCCGCTTTGGCTTCCGGCAGCTCGCCGGCCAGCGTCCAGCTGCCCTGACGCCAGCCGTAGGCTTCCTGCGTCGTCACTTCTTTTGCCAGGTCCATGCCTTTCAGGCCCGGGAAGGCTTTGGCCTTCTCCAGCGCCAGCGCGGCATCCGGCGCGTCGCCGGCGATGATGCAGCCGTTCTGCGCGCCTTTCTCACGCAGCAGACGCGTCAGCTTGCGGGTATCGATATCGGCAATCGCCACAATATTGTTGCGCTTGAGGTAGTCGGACAGGTTTTCTTCACTGCGGTAGTTGCTGGCAATCAGCGGAAGGTCGCGAATGACCAGGCCTTGAGCGTGAATAGCGGAGGATTCTGCGTCGGAAGCATTGGTGCCGACATTGCCGATATGAGGATAAGTAAGAGTAACGATCTGGCGGGAATAGGAAGGATCAGTGAGGATTTCTTGATAACCGGTCATCGACGTATTGAAGACCACTTCCCCCACTGCCGTACCCTCTGCCCCAATGGCCCGACCGTGGAATTGGGTTCCGTCTTCCAGAACCAATAGCGCTGACTTAATCAAAACACCCTCCGAGGAATAATAAATCACAATATTTGCATATTAATTCAGATATCGCGATCTAAATCAATGCAAAAACCGCCCTCAAGGCTAATTTTTGGCAAATTGGGCGCATTTTAATGATGGGCACCCCGTTTGTCTACTTAAAGCGCCATTTTTTCACTTATTTTTACTGACTACGCGGTTTAATAGGCTTCACAGCCACAAAAATACAGCTAAACCCGAGCGAGTAAACGGTTGCCAGATAGGATGTGGTAAAACGGGCGATTTAATACGCTAAAAACAGGCTTTAATCGTTTAACAGTGAAGAAAATGGATGTTTTAAAGGAACAAACTTACAAAAATAGAAATGATGGTGCAAAAATACAACCAACACCATATTTATCATGTTAAAAAAAAGGACAATAAAAATATTGTCCCAGTATCATAGCCATACGATCAATATAACCACATCACACGGATATAAAAACCATTACAACTGGTCTAATCCCAGCACATCTCGCATATCAAACAGCCCATTATCACGCTCAGACAGCCAAACTGCCGCGCGAACGGCGCCATTGGCAAAGGTCATCCGACTGGAGGCCTTATGGGTGATCTCAACCCGCTCGCCGATATCGGCAAACATCGCGGTATGTTCACCGACGATATCGCCGGCACGAATGGTGGCGAAGCCAATACTCTGCGGATCGCGCTCGCCGGTGTGGCCTTCGCGCGCATAGACGGCGCACTGCTTCAGGTCGCGCCCCAGCGCATCGGCAATCGCTTCGCCCATCGCCAGCGCGGTGCCGGACGGCGCATCCACCTTGTGGCGGTGGTGAGCTTCAACAATTTCAATATCGGTATAGTCGCCCATCACTTTGGCGGCTTTTTCCAGCAGCTTCAGCACCACGTTGACCCCGACGCTGAAGTTGGCGGCGAACACAATACCGATCTGCTGCGCAGCGGCGTTAATGGCCGCCTTGCCGGCATCGTCAAAACCGGTGGTGCCAATCACCATCGCCTTATGGTGGGAAACGCAAAACGCCAGATGCGCCAACGTGCCTTCCGGACGGGTAAAGTCGATCAGCACATCAAAGTCATCCGCCACCTTGGCCAGATCGTCGTTAACGATAACGCCAAGCGCGCCGACGCCGGCCAGTTCGCCCGCATCCGCCCCGACTAACGAGGAGCCGGCGCGTTCCAGCGCCGCCCCGAGCACCACGCCCTGCGCCTGCTGCACCGCCTGAATCAATTGACGCCCCATACGGCCGCCGGCGCCCACAACCGCCATGCGGATCTGTGAATCAGTCATACTTCGCTCTCTTATCAATGAAATGCCTATCCCAGGCTATCGGATCAGGTTAACCGCCCCGCCGGTTCATCGCCAGAGGATTTCCATCATGATAAGAAATTTATGATATCGCCGGGGGGTTATCAGTAACGCTATATCCCCACGGCTACATAATCATGCAGTTTGCGACGGTGCCACCAGAGGTTTACCCGCCCGCGCCGTTAGCGGGCTGCCGCTCAGGGTGAAGGCGGCAATCACGGTAAACAGCAGCGCAATGCAGCCGAGCATCAGGTAGGCGGTTTTAAAGCCGTACGCCACATACATCATCCCCGCCGCATAGGACATACCGATGGCGGAAAACTGTTTGAAAAAGCAGAAGCCGAACAGGTAGATCGACGCGGACAGCTTCACGTCAAACTGGGTGGTGATGTATTTGAAAATGCCCACCAGCAGGAACGGCACTTCAAACATATGCAGCGTCTTGAGCACGATCACCGCCGTCACCGAATCGGCAAACGAAGAGCCGATAATGCGCAGCGACATGATTGCCCCGGCGATCAACAGCGCATTCTTGCCGCCGATACGGTTAATGATCAGCGGTGCAAAAAACATAATGAAGGCATTGAGGAATTCGCCCAGCGTGGTGACATAGCCAAATGCCTGCGTACCACTGTGGCGGTCGCGGAAGAAAGAGGTGAAGAAGTTGGCGAACTGCTGATCGAACACGTCATACACGCAGGCGACGCCGACGATATACATCACCAGGAACCAGAACTTGCGCATCCGCAGCAGCCGCAACGCTGAACGCAGGCTGACCGGGTTCTTGTTCAGCGCCAACCCTTCCGCCACCGCGACCGTGCCGCTTTTTTCCGGCCGAAACAGGCACAGCAGCAGCGCCAGAATCAGCGTGCAGCCGGAAGCCAGCCACAGCGAAAACTGATTATTAATGGTGAAGGTGTAGCCGACGATTGAGGCGCAAATCGCCCAGCCGATACAGCCGAACAGCCGCACCCGCCCGTATTCAAACTGGCTGCGCCGGCTGACCTTTTCCACATAGGCTTCGATCGCCGGCGAGCCGCCGCTGGCCACCAGCCCTAGATAGAGGCCGCACAGCAGCGCGCCGACGATAAAATGGCTCTGCAGCAGCGGCGAGATCACGTAGATAAACAGCGGCGCCAAAAACATCAGCAGTACGATGATCAACCACAACAGATGTTTCTTCAGGCCGAAGCGGTCGGTAATAAAGCCGAACACCGGCTGGCACACCAGCGCAAAGAACGCCATAAAGGAGAACACAATGCCGGTCTGTCGCTGATCGAGCTGGTTGACGTCATGCAGCCAGAGCGGGAAAAAAGGCAGGATAGAACCCAAAATAAAAAAGTAGAAGAAGCAAAAGCCGCTGAATATCCAGAAATTCTTGTTTTTTAGATAAAACATAGCTCGCCATCCCTTTGTACCCGGGCGTGACGCGCGCGCCCGGGATGTTATTGGTGGAAGTGATGCTCGGGATAAATTAGTGGTAGGCCGGCAGCCAGTTTCCGTGCGCCTCGATCAGGGCGTCGCACAGCTGGCGGATATCGTCGATCGACAGTTCCGCCGAGGTATGCGGATCGAGCAGCGCAGCATGGTAGATCGCCTCGCGTTTGTGAGTCACCGCCGCCTCAATGGTCAGCAGCTGTGTATTGATGTTGGTACGGTTGAGCGCCGCCAGCTGCTCCGGCAGGTTCCCCACGTAGCACGGCGTAATGCCCTGACCGTCTACCAGACAAGGCACCTCGACGCAGGCTTCGTTCGGCAGGTTGGTGATAAGGCCCGTGTTGAGCACGTTGCCGCCGATTTTGTACGGACGGTCGGTCTCCATGGCTTCGATAATGTAAGAGGCGTATTCGTGCGTACGCGTATGGGTAAGATGCGCGTCGTGGGTCAGTTCCTGCTTCTGCTGTTCCCACTGGGCAATCTGTTCAACACAACGGCGCGGATACTCATCCAGCGGAATATTGAACCGTTCGATCAGCTCCGGGTAGTTGCGCTTGATCCAGTACGGCATATATTCGGCGTTATGCTCCGAAGACTCGGTGACGTAATAGCCGAAGGTTTTCATGATTTCATGGCGCACCATATCGTCATGTTTGCCCTGCAGCGCCGCAGCGCGCCGTTTGATTTCCGGGTAGAGATCCTGCCCGTGACGACGGATATCCAGCAGCCAAGCCATATGGTTGATGCCGGCGATATGGAACTGCACGTCGTCGGTCGGCATATCGACGCTTTTCAGCAATGTGTCGGCGCACACCTGCACGCTGTGGCACAGGCCGACGGTTTTCACGCCGGTATGGCGCAGCATGGCGCCGGTCAGCGAGGCCATCGGGTTGGTGTAGTTCAGCAGCCAGGCGTCCGGGCACACCTCTTCCATATCGCGGGCGAAAGAGAACAGTACCGGAATGGTGCGCAGCGCGCGGAAAATGCCGCCAATCCCCAGCGTATCAGCGATGGTCTGCCGCAGGCCGAATTTTTTCGCGATTTCAAAGTCGGTGATGGTGCACGGATCGTAGCCGCCAACCTGAATGGCGTTCACCACATAGTTAGCGCCCTGCAGCGCCGCGCGGCGGTTCTCCTCCCCCAGATACGGGGTAATGATCGCCTTGCCGTCGTTGACGTTCTGATTGATATTATTCAGCATCGCCAGCGACTCGTTCAGACGGTTGCTGTCAATATCGTACAGCGCGATATCCACTTCCCGCAGCGCCGGCGTACACATAATGTCGCCCAACACATTCTTCGCGAAAATTGTGCTGCCTGCGCCCATAAACGTCACTTTGATCATACTGTTTCTCCACATGCCTGAACTGGGTTAACGATAGGTCTGTAGTGAAAGTAGTGGCTGCGCGCCGGACTGTATATGTAGAAATGTGACCTCATTATGGGTAAAAACGACGGTAAAAAAAAAGTGTGAGCTGGCTCCTACTCCACGCCTCCGCTGGCGTTGCAGATTCAGCTCGGCTGCTATCTTATGGCCAAACGGTGCGAAAAATGGCGGTAGGCAGCGATGCACAAGAGCTTTACCCTGACCAACACCTCCGGTATCGAACTGAACGTGTTTCAGTTCGGCCATGAGGATTGCGCGCCCGGCCATCGTTTCGGCCCGGCGGTGCGTCAGCATTACCTATTTCATTATGTGATATCCGGCAGCGGGACGCTGTACACCGACAGCGGCGAGTTTACGATTCGCCCCGGCGAAGGCTTTCTGATCTACCCCCACGATGTCACCACCTATTGCGCGGACCGGCAGGATCCCTGGCATTACATGTGGATTGAGGTCGACGGCCTGATGGCCGCAACCATTTTCCAACAGTGCCGTCTCAGCCGCCAGATGCCGGTCTGTCGGCCCCAGCACTACCGGCCGGAAGCCGAAGAACGGCGCTGTCTGGCGGAGATCGTCGCCCATGAGCAAAACGACGCCTGGCTGAAAATCATTGGCTTAAGCTACCAGTTCTTCGCTGCGCTGATCGCCAATGCACAGCGGGAACAGCCGGCCGCGCCGGCGGAAAAAACCCGCCACCTCAGCAAGGCGGTGAAATACCTGGAAAGCCGCTACCACGAACCGCTCTCTATCGGCCAGCTGGCGGCTTACTGCAACCTTAACCGCAGCTATCTGAGCCGTCTGTTTAAAGCGGAGTTTGGCCTGGGGCCGAAAGAGTATCTGCTGCAGGTGCGCATGAACGTCGCCGCCAGCCTGCTGCGTCACGGCAGCGCGGCGATTAAGGTAGTGGCGCTGTCGGTGGGGTATGACAATCAGCTGCACTTCTGCAAGGCGTTCCGCCAGTTTTACGGCGTCTCCCCCAGCGCCTGGCGCAGCGGTGAAGGCGACCTCACATCCAGCATTGAGCCACGCCTGATGGCAACGGCCAGTGTCGATACCGACATCGCGCAGCAGCGGCGCTGAAAAAAAACGGGGAGCCATGGCTCCCCGCTGTTACTGCATTTCTCTGTCTTAATCGACCTGCTTGATATCGACCCGCAGCTCTTTCGGCACTTCGAACACGATATTTTCTTCACGGCCGCTGATTTCCTGCACGTTCTTTCCGCCCAGGGCCTTCAGCCGGCCGATCACTTCCTGCACCAGCACGTCCGGCGCCGAGGCGCCGGCGGTTACGCCGATATTGCTGGCGTCCTTCAGCCACTGCTCCTGAATATCCATCGCTGAATCAATCAGGTAAGCCGGCTTACCGACGCGCTGCGCCAGCTCCGCCAGACGGTTGGAGTTAGAGGAGTTTTTCGACCCCACCACCAGCACCACGTCCGCATCGCCGGCCAGATTACGCACCGCTTCCTGACGGTTGGTGGTGGCGTAGCAAATATCGTCCTTACGCGGCCCGATGATTTTCGGGAAGCGCTGACGCAGAGCGTCGATCACGTCCGAGGTATCATCCACCGACAGCGTGGTCTGCGTCATAAAGCACAGGTTTTCTTCGTTCTTGACCTGTAGCTGCCACACATCGTCCGGCGATTCGACCAGATACATTCCCCCTTCCGGGTTGCTGTACTGGCCCATGGTGCCTTCCACTTCCGGGTGACCCGCGTGGCCGATCAGAATCGCTTCAACGCCTTTGCGGCTGGCGCGCGCCACTTCCATATGCACCTTGGTCACCAGCGGACAGGTGGCGTCAAACAGCATGGTCAGATCGCGCGCCTTGGCTTCGGCGCGCACCGCCTGAGAAACGCCGTGCGCCGAGAAGATCAGGATCGAACCGTCCGGCACTTCCGCAATCTCTTCGATAAACACCGCGCCGCGCGCGCGCAGGCTGTCGACCACATAGCGGTTATGCACCACTTCGTGACGCACGTAGATCGGCGCGCCGTAAATCTCAAGCGCACGTTCAACGATGCTGATTGCGCGATCGACTCCGGCACAGAAACCGCGCGGGTTAGCCAGCAGTATTTGCATGCGTCTCCTCCTGCTGCGGATCGATCTCCAGCACCTCAATGTCGAAGGTGATCGGGTGTCCCGCCAGTGGATGGTTAAAATCAACGGTGACCGACTCTTCAGCCACTTCGCGCACCACGCCCGGCATCTCTTTGCCGTCCATCGAGGTGAACAGCATGATGGTGCCGACTTCAGGCACGCCGGTTTCGGCAAAGTCACGACGCAGGAAGAACTGGATAAGATCCGGGTTGTTGGCGCCGAACGCGTCTTCCGGCTGCAGCGTAAAGGCGCACTTGTCGCCGGCAGCCAGGCCGAGCAGCTGCTGCTCCAGCGGCGCAGACAGGCTGCCGTCGCCAAGGCGGAACAGCGCCGGTTTGCCGTTGCCGCGGGTGGATTCCGCCGTTGAACCATCTTCCAGTTTCAGCGTGAAATGCACCAGCACTGCGCTGTTGGGTTGTACCTGGACCGTCATGTTACTCACCTTTACTCGTTGCACGCTTGCCGGAAGGCAAGAAGCCTTCCAGTACGATCATCGCCGCCCCCACGCAGATAAAGCTGTCTGCGAGATTGAAGGTCGGGTAATGCCAGTTGCCGACGTAGAAATCGATAAAGTCGACCACAAAGCCGTGCCACAGGCGGTCAAACAGGTTGCCCAGCGCGCCGCCGATAATAAACGCATAGGCAATGTTGTTCAGCTTTTGCTGCGCCTGGCTGCGGTACATCATCACCAGCAGCACCGCCACGATGGCGACGGCAATGCCGGCGAAGAACCAGCGCTGCCAGCCGCCGTGGTCGGCCAGGAAGCTGAACGCCGCGCCATAGTTACGCGCGTAGTACAGGTTGAAGAACGGCACCAACGGCTGGGACTGGCCCAGCGCGAAATGGCTCAGAATCCACTGCTTGCTGACAAAATCCAACGCCAGCACCACAACCACTAACCACAGCCAACGCAGGCCGGTCGAACAGATCGGTTTACTCATCAGGCAAATTTACGTTTTTCGCCGTCGCCGGCTACGTTGCTCACACAGCGGCCGCAAAGATCTGCGTGCTCCGCCACCTTGCCGATATCCGTGGTGTAATGCCAGCAGCGCGGACATTTTTCACCTTCAGCGCTTTCAAAGGCGATTTTCAGCCCCTTCAGCTGTTCGCTCTGCTGCGCATCCGCCGGCGCATCCGCCAGCGACGCGACGCGCGCGCCGGAGGTCAGCAGTACGAAACGCAGCTCATCCTGCAGGTTGTTTAGGTGTGCGGCCAGCGCATCGTCGGCGTACAGCGTGACGGACGCTTCCAGCGAACCGCCCAGACGTTTGTCGGCACGCGCCTGCTCCAGCACCTTGTTGACTTCGCCGCGCACTTTCAGCAGCTCGGCCCAGAACTCGTCGTTCATGCTTTCGCCTTCGGCCAGACGGAACAGGCCGTCGTACCACTCTTCGGTAAAGACGAACTGCGCGCGATCGCCCGGCAGGAAGCCCCAGATTTCATCAGCGGTGAACGACATGATCGGCGCCATCCAGCGCACCAGCGCTTCCGCAATGTGGAACAGCGCGGTCTGGCAGCTGCGGCGTGCGTTGCTGTCGCTCTTGGCGGTGTACTGGCGGTCTTTGATGATGTCCAGATAGAAGGAACCCATCTCAACCGAGCAGAACTGCATCAGACGCTGCACCACTTCGTGGAAGTCGTAGTTGGCGTAGGCGTGCTCAATGTCTTTTTGCGCCGCCATCGCGCGGCCGACCGCCCAGCGATCCAGCACCACCATGTCTTCCGGATCCAGACAGTCGGTGCTCGGGTCGAAACCGCTCAGGTTCGCCAGCAGGAAGCGTGCGGTGTTACGAATACGACGATAAGAGTCGGCGGCACGCTTGAGGATTTCATCAGACACCGCAATCTCGCCGGTGTAGTCGGTGGAAGCCACCCACAGGCGCAGAATATCGCCGCCCAGCTTGTTCATCACGTCCTGCGGACTGACGGTGTTGCCGATCGACTTGGACATCTTGCGGCCCTGACCGTCAACGGTGAAGCCATGGGTCAGCACCTCTTTGTACGGCGCCTTGCCCTTCATCGCGGTGGAGATCATCAACGATGACATAAACCAGCCGCGGTGTTGGTCGGAACCTTCCAGATACATATCCGCGCCGTGGCCCTGGAATTCAGGACGCACGTCAACCACTGACGCATGGGTCGAGCCGGAGTCGAACCAGACGTCCAGCGTGTCCGGCACTTTCATGTAGTTGTCGGCATCTGCGCCGAGGATGTCCGCCGGGTTCAGATCCCACCACGCCTGGATGCCGTCCTGCTCCACGCGCTTGGCGACCTCTTCCATCAGCTCAACGCTGCGCGGGTGCAGCTGCTCGGTCTCTTTATGCACGAACAGCGACATCGGTACGCCCCAGGTGCGCTGACGCGAAATACACCAGTCAGGACGGTTGGCGACCATGGTTTCGATACGCGCCTGGCCCCAGTCCGGGATCCACTTCACGCCTTTGATCTCTTCCAGCGACTGCTGACGCAGACCTTTCTGATCCATGCTGATAAACCACTGCGGCGTGGCGCGGAAGATGATCGGCGTTTTGTGACGCCAGCAGCACGGATAGCTGTGCTGCAGTTTTTCCACATGCAGCAGCGCGCCTTGCTCGCGCAGCATTTCCACGATCAGATCGTTGGCCTTGAAGACAAATTTGCCGTCCAGTTGCGGATGGGTGCCGGTCAGGTAGCAGCCGTTCGGGCCGACCGGGTTGGCGATCTCCAAACCGTATTTCTGGCTGATGACGAAGTCGTCCGGGCCGTGGCCGCCGGCGGTATGCACCGCGCCGGTACCTGCGTCCAACGTCACATGGTCGCCCATGATCGCCGGCACGTCGAAGCCCATAAACGGATGCTGGAAACGCAGCAGCTCCAGATCGGCGCCCTGGCAACTGCCCAGCACCGTCCAGTCGGTGATGCCGGCGCGTTTCATCACGCTGCTCACCAGATCTTCGGCCAGAATCAGGCTCTGGCCGTCAACCTGCACCAATTGGTAGGTGAATTCCGGGTTCAGCGAGATCGCCCGGTTGGCCGGCAGAGTCCACGGCGTGGTGGTCCAGATCACCAGCGAAATCGCGCCGCTGAAGTTGCTGACGCCGAACTTGGCCGCCACCGCCGCCGCATCGCTGGCGTGGAAGGCCACGTCGATCGACGGCGAGGTTTTGTCGTAATACTCGACTTCCGCTTCCGCCAGGGAAGAACCGCAGTCGGTACACCAGTGAACCGGCTTGGCGCCCTTCAGCAGGTGGCCGTTGTCGATGATTTTACCCAGCGCACGAATGATGTTGGCTTCGGTTTTAAAGTCCATCGTCAGGTACGGGCGATCCCAGTCGCCCAGCACGCCCAGGCGGATAAAGTCCTTCTTCTGGCCTTCAACCTGCTCTTTGGCGTATTCACGGCACTTCTGACGGAACTCGGCGGCGCTCAGCTTTTCGCCCGGCTTGCCGTACAGCTGCTCGACTTTCAGTTCGATCGGCAGACCGTGGCAGTCCCAGCCCGGCACATACGGCGAGTCGTAACCGGCCATCCCTTTCGACTTGATAATAATGTCTTTGAGAATCTTGTTAACCGAGTGACCAATGTGAATGTTGCCGTTCGCATACGGAGGGCCGTCATGCAGAATAAAGGTTTTTTTGCCCTTTTTGGCAGCACGAATAATCCCGTACAGATCCTGTTCATACCAACGTTGCAGCATGCCAGGTTCGCGCTTGGCGAGATCGCCGCGCATCGGGAACCCTGTTTCCGGCAGGTTCAGGGTGTTCTTATAGTCACTCATGAGATTCTCGTTTCCGTTTTCGGCTATTTAGGTAGAGCGATTAAACCAGTGTCTTTGGCCCGAAGAATTCCCGGGCGCTCACCACATCATTGGCGATTTGCTGCTTCAGCGCGTCGAGCGAAGCAAAACGCTGTTCATTGCGCAGTTTTGCG
Source organism: Serratia sp. JUb9 (assembly GCF_014298095.1). Lineage (NCBI taxonomy): Bacteria > Pseudomonadati > Pseudomonadota > Gammaproteobacteria > Enterobacterales > Yersiniaceae > Serratia > Serratia sp. JUb9. Next base: position 4,249,537 of record NZ_CP060416.1, read on the forward strand.
CGGAGCACCACGTCAATATGGCGCCCATAAAGATCCATTGTGACGTCCAGCAGATGGACTTCCAGCTGCTGGCGCACGCCGGCGACGGTCGGGCGCGTGCCGATATTGGCGACGCCCGGCAACGGTTGCGGGCCAAGGCCGTATACCTCGACGGCATACACGCCTTTCACCGGCGCAACCAGCCGCTTCAGCGGCAGATTGGCGGTCGGGAAGCCGATGGTGCGCCCCAGCTCATCGCCGTGCACCACGCGCCCGGAAATGCTGTAAGGATGGCCCAGCAGCGTTTCCGCCAGCGGCAGATCATCATCACGCAGCGCATTGCGGATTGCCGTGCTGCTGATGCGCTGCCCGCTTTCACGGAAGGTCGGGGTGCTGACCACCTCAAAACCGTATTCCGCACCGGCTTTCTGCAATAGCGGGAAATCGCCGAGGCGGTTGGCGCCAAAGCGAAAATCGTCCCCTACCATCAGGAACTTCACCCCCAGTTTTTGCACCAGCAGCTCGGCAACAAAGGACTGTGCGGTATTGGCGGCAAAACGCGGATCGAACTTGACGCACAGCAGGTAATCAACCCCGGCCTGCGCCAGATACTTCGCCTTGTCGCGCAAGCGCGTCAGGCGGGCCGGTGCCTTGTCCGCCGCAAACAGCTCCAGCGGCTGCGGCTCAAAAATCATGACGATCACCGGCAGCCCAAGGCGTTTGCCTTCTTGCTTTAGCTGCTCCAACAGCGCCTTGTGACCGCGATGCACGCCGTCAAAATTGCCGATGGTGAGCACGCAACCATGGTGGCGCGCCCGAATGTTGTGAATGCCGCGAATTAGCTCCATAGCTGGCTCAAAACAGTGGAAATCGGCGGATTATACCTTGTACAGCGGTTAAGGTTAACCCGCGATTGCTTCCTTGGATGTAATAGTCACACCATACCGAAGATCGTCGGCGGGAGAAACGCCTAAAGCGCAGTTTATCCGGCAATAGAGAAGCGCCCACAGCCGGGCACGCGTCGCCTTGTCGTCGCCATGGCGTAAAAGCGGGCGAATTTTATCGCGAAACACTGTATTCCCATGACCGAAGCTGGTAAAATCCTGCGCCATCACAACGTAGCGAGTGCCGACCGTACAAACGGCGCTTATTTGCACAAATCCATTGACAAACGAAGGCTAAAAGGGCATATTCCTCGGCCTTTGAATTGTCCTCAATAGAATATATTTGGGAGTTGGACCTTGGCTAATATCAAATCAGCTAAGAAACGCGCCGTACAGTCTGAGAAACGCCGCAAGCACAATGCTAGCCGTCGCTCAATGGTGCGTACCTTCATCAAGAAGGTATATGCCGCTATCGCAGCCGGCGACAAAACTGCAGCACAAAACGCATTCAACGAAATGCAACCACTTGTGGATCGCCAGGCTGCTAAAGGCCTGATCCACAAAAACAAAGCAGCGCGTCATAAGTCAAACCTGACTGCGCAAATCAACGCAATGCAGTAAGCATTACGTTGTCTGCTTGTTAAAAAAACCGGCTTTGGCCGGTTTTTTTACGTCTGCGTTCAGCCTCAGATGGAAAATAGCGCTGAAAAATCCTTGTTGCACACCCGCTGCACCGCCGGATGCTGAATCATACGTTCGGCAAAAATCACGTAGTATTCTTCCTGCACGTTATCGATACGGCCGATCTCCACCACGTCATCATCATTGTAGGTATCCTGCGCATACAACGTCGGGGCGACAAAAATGGCGTTGTGGTACATGCCGAACGCCTTCATCAGCGCCGCGTCGTCAAACTCCCCCAGCACTTCAACCTGAATGCCCTGGCTGTTGAACCAGTTAAGCAGTTTGCGGCCCAGCATCGAGCGCCGGCCAGGGATCAGCAGTTTACGTTGCTGCAGGCAGGCGGGAAACGGCAGCTCCGGCGCCGGCTGACGGCAGAAAAAACTGATGCCGCACTCACCCAGCTTCAGCGAAAACAGCCCTTCCTGCTGGCTGGAGTCCACCGGGCAGTCCGACAGGATCATATCCAGCTTATGCTGGCTGAGCTGCTCCAGCAGCATCTCATGCGTCGACTCGAAGCAGCGAAGATGAATTTGCTCGTTTTCCACCACCGCCGTTTCCAGCACCTGGCTGACCAGACGTTTGGACAATGCGTCCGCCACGCCGACGTCAAACAGCAGGTTGGACTCTTTGCGATAATTGACGATATCCAGCATTTCCTGGCTGAGCATAAACATCTTGTCGGCGTAGCGAAATACCAGTTGCCCCAGCTCGGACGGCACCAGACCGCGCCCCTGACGCTTGAACAGTTTGCCGTTCAAACGCTCTTCCAGCGCCTTGATCTGGCCGGTAATCGTCTGCGGGGTCAGGAACAGCGCTTCCGCCGCGCCCACTACCGAGCCTTCCTTGCAGACCTGCCAGAAGTAATACAGATGATTAAAGTTGATATGCGACATTCTCACGACGTTGTTCTCCTTACGCTTCGCTGCGGCAAACGGTCTGCCGTATTGAGCGACAAACTCCCTTTTCTTCCTGGCGACATATTTCCTACCTCTGATTCAAGGCCGGAGCCGCCATCACGATACACAGCTCCGACCACAATTGTAGCCCATCTTGCGGCAAGGTTATTGCCTATTTGCCTCTGTGCGCCAGCGACAGGCGCAGCAGCGCATAACCCACCAGCGCCGCCGCGGTGGAGCCTAACAGAATCCCCAGACGCGAGTAGGTGCTGAACGCTTCATCCGCCCCGCTGAAGGCCAGCGATGCGATAAAGATCGACATGGTAAAACCAATACCACACAGAACCGAAACGGCAAACACCTGTTTGAAGCCGATATCCTCCGGCAGACGGGCAATGCCGGACTTCACCGCCAGCCAGCTGAAGATAAAGATCCCCAGCGGCTTGCCGATAAACAGACCGGCGGCAATGCCCATCGGCAGCAAGGAAGCCAGACCGTTGAGGGAAACGCCCTCCAGCGACACCCCGGCGTTGGCAAAGGCGAACAGCGGCAGAATCAGGAACGCAACCCAAGGGTGCATCTCATGCTCCAGCGTTTCGGACGGCGACGGCCCCTTTTTGACCTTCAGCGGAATCATAAAGCCGACAATCACCCCGGCCAACGTCGCATGCACGCCGGATTTGAGGATCGCCACCCACAGCACCAAACCGACGATCATATAGATAGAGGTTTTGCTCACCCCGCGCCAGTTCATCAGCGCCAGTACCGCAACGGCCGCCGCCGCAACCCCCAGCGCCACCAGCGATACTTCATGGGTATAGAACAGGGCAATAATCACGATAACCCCAAGGTCATCGATAATCGCCAGCGCCAGCAGGAACACTTTCAGGCTGGTCGGCACGCGGTTGCCCAGCAGCGCCATCACCCCCAAGGCAAAGGCAATATCGGTCGCAGCCGGAATCGCCCACCCCTGCCGTGCAATGTCATCGGCGCCGTTGAACAGCAGGTAAATCAGCGCCGGCGCCAACATGCCGCCCAGCGCGGCAATCGCCGGGAACACCGCTTTATCGCGCCCGGCCAGCGAGCCCTGCATCAGCTCGCGTTTTACTTCCAACCCGACCACCAGGAAGAAGATCGCCATCAGGCCATCGTTAATCCACAGCAGCAGCGGCTTGGCAATTTCCAGTGAGGCAATCTTCACCATCACCGGCAGGTTAAGGAATCCCTGATACACGCCCTGCAGCGGCGAGTTGGCCATCATCAGGGCGATCACTGCCGCCACAATCAAAATGATGCCGCCTGCCGCTTCCTGACGTAAAAACTGACGAATAATATTGGTCATGCACTGTCACTCCCGACAAAAATACAAAACGTCTCCGCCTTGCATCAACCACGTATAGAGTGAGTATAGCTTGCACGATGATTCGTAAAAACAAGATTATTAGTGCGAAATTATTCGTAAAAACCGACTCAACTGAGAGATTAATCACGCAAACCAACACGCCGCTGCCGTCCCCAAAAGAAAACCCCGGCGCCAGGGCCGGGGTTTTAAGACAGTTAATGCAGCGTTAGCGTTAACGGGTCAAGTCATCAAAGAACTTTTTCACCCCGTCGAAGAAGCTCTTCGAGCGCGGGCTGTTTTTATCGCCGGAAGGACCGCCAAGGCTCTCTTCCAGCTCTTTCAACAGCTGCTTCTGTTTTTCGTTGAGCTTGACCGGCGTTTCCACCACCACACGGCACAGCAGGTCGCCCTGGCTGCCGCCGCGCACGGATTTCACGCCTTTGCCGCGCATGCGGAACAGCTTGCCGGTTTGCGTTTCTGAAGGCACCTTCAGCTTCACGCGGCCGTCGAGCGTCGGAACTTCAATCTCGCCGCCCAGCGCCGCCATGGCAAAGTTAATCGGCACTTCGCAATACAGGTTATTGCCTTCACGTTCAAAGATCGGGTGGGCTTTTACCTGCACCTGCACGTACAGATCGCCGGCCGGTGCACCGTGCTCGCCGGCTTCACCTTCACCCGCCAGGCGGATGCGGTCGCCGGTATCCACGCCGGCAGGAATTTTCACCGACAGCGTTTTGGATTTTTCTACCCGGCCATGGCCGTGGCAGCTGTTGCACGGATCTTTGATAATCTGGCCGCGGCCGTGGCAGTGCGGACATGCCTGCTGCACGGTGAAGAAGCCCTGACGCATCTGCACCTGGCCCTGACCGTGACAAGTTGGACAGGTGACCGGCGAGCTGCCCGGTTTGGCGCCGCTGCCATGGCAAACGTCACACTCTTCCAGCGTCGGGATACGAATCTCTTTGGTGACGCCGCGTACCGCTTCTTCCAGCGTCAGCTCCATGTTGTAACGCAGATCGGAGCCACGGCTGGCGCGCTGACGACGGCCACCGCCGAAAATATCGCCGAAGACGTCACCAAAGATATCGCTAAAGTCGGCACCGCCGCCGCCAAAGCCGCCGCCGCCCATACCGCCCTGCTCAAACGCGGCATGGCCGTACTGATCGTAAGCGGCGCGCTTCTGCTCGTCGCCCAGGATTTCGTAAGCTTCCTTGATCTCTTTAAAGCGGCTTTCGGCATCTTGTTCCTGGTTACGGTCCGGGTGGAACTTCATCGCCAGGCGCTTATACGCCTTTTTGATTTCGCGCTCATCCGCCGTTTTGGCGACGCCGAGAACCTCGTAATAGTCTTTCTTCGCCATTGTCTTTATTAGCCCTAACATGCGTGCACGGGCGCAGAGTTGCCTCGACGCCCGTGCTGGTTTCCAGTAACGCGTTAGCGGCGTTACCGTGCCCGCTTAAGGGCGATTATTTTTTGTCTTTCACTTCTTCGAACTCAGCGTCGACAACGTCGTCTTCTTTCTTCGCCGCGTTGTCTGCCGCACCCGCGTCAGCACCCTGTGCCTGCGCCTGAGCCTGCGCCATTTCCATCAGCTTGCCGGAAACCTGCACCAGCGCCTGGGTCTTCGCGTCGATCTCGGCTTTGTCTTCGCCTTTCGCCGCGGTTTCCAGCTCGCTCAGCGCGCTTTCGATAGCGGTTTTATCTTCCGCTGGCAGCTGCTCGCCGGCTTCTTCCAGTTGCTTACGCGTGCCGTGGATCAGGTGATCCGCCTGGTTGCGCGTCTGCACCAGCTCTTCGAACTTACGGTCAGCTTCAGCGTTGGCTTCCGCGTCGTTCACCATTTTCTGGATTTCATCTTCGTCCAGGCCAGAAGAGGCCTTAATGGTGATTTTCTGCTCTTTACCGGTATTCTTGTCTTTGGCAGACACGTGCAGGATGCCGTCGGCATCGATATCGAAGGTCACTTCGATCTGCGCCATACCGCGCGGTGCCGGCTGGATGCCGTCCAGGTTGAACTGGCCCAGAGACTTGTTATCGCTGGAACGCTTACGCTCGCCCTGCAGCACGTGGATGGTTACCGCAGACTGGTTGTCTTCAGCGGTAGAGAACACCTGGCTGTGCTTGGTCGGGATCGTGGTGTTTTTGCTGATCAGCGAAGTCATCACGCCGCCCATGGTTTCGATACCCAGAGACAACGGGGTAACGTCCAGCAGCAGCACGTCTTTCACATCACCGGCCAATACGCCGCCCTGAACCGCAGCGCCGATGGCAACCGCTTCGTCCGGGTTCACGTCTTTACGCGGTTCTTTACCGAAGAAGTCAGCAACTTTCTTCTGAACCATTGGCATACGGGTCTGGCCACCAACCAGGATTACGTCCTGGATGTCGGATACGGACAGGCCTGCATCGGTCAGCGCCACTTTCAGCGGCTCGATGGAACGCGCCACCAGATCTTCAACCAGCGACTCGAGTTTCGCACGGGTCACTTTGATGTTCATGTGTTTCGGACCGGTCGCATCTGCAGTGATGTACGGCAGGTTGACGTCGGTCTGCTGTGCGGAAGACAGCTCGATCTTCGCTTTCTCAGCGGCTTCTTTCAGACGCTGCATCGCCAGCGGATCGTTACGCAGGTCAATGCCCTGCTCTTTCTTGAACTCTTCCACCAGGTAGTTGATCAGACGGCTGTCGAAGTCTTCGCCGCCCAGGTGGGTGTCACCGTTGGTCGCCAGAACTTCGAAGGTTTTTTCGCCGTCAACTTCGTCGATTTCGATGATGGAGATATCGAAAGTACCGCCGCCCAGGTCATAAACCGCGATGGTGCGGTTGCCGACTTCTTTGTCCAGGCCGTAAGCCAGGGCCGCAGCCGTTGGTTCGTTGATGATACGTTTTACTTCCAGACCGGCGATACGGCCGGCGTCTTTGGTCGCCTGACGCTGCGCATCGTTGAAGTAAGCCGGTACGGTGATAACCGCTTCAGTTACCGGTTCGCCCAGGTAATCTTCAGCCGTTTTCTTCATTTTCTTCAGCACTTCGGCAGAGATCTGCGGCGGTGCCATTTTCTGGCCTTTCACTTCCAGCCATGCGTCGCCGTTATCAGCGCCGATGATTTTGTACGGCATGATGTCTTTATCACGCTGTGCTTCTTCGTCCTGGAAGCGACGGCCGATCAGGCGCTTGATCGCAAACAGGGTGTTTTGTGGGTTAGTGACAGCCTGACGTTTAGCCGGCTGGCCAACCAGAGTTTCACCATCCTGGGTATAGGCAATGATTGACGGCGTGGTGCGGTCGCCTTCGGCGTTTTCCAGCACGCGTGCCTTGTTGCCATCCATAATAGCTACACAAGAGTTGGTAGTACCCAGGTCGATACCAATAATTTTGCCCATCTAAACATCTCCACTAATAAATTCGATTTCGGTCAAGTTGCTAACCTATATGCGGACATTTTTTTACTTTTCAACTGCCCGATTTTTCCGCCTTGTATCCCACGCGTTTCAACGCTCAAACCACGAGGTTGCGGGTGAAAGGCGAAGGTGATACCACGATCAGCAACTGCGGTTGAGAATAAGATGGGGGCATCTGGCCCGGCATCAAGGGGTAAAGTAAAAAAATTTCTTTGCGGCGTGGCGATCGCGCGTTCGGCCGGCCGTCCCTGGCCGGCGATACGTTACAGATCGGCCAGCGAATCGGCGTGCGGCGCCACACGGTCGCCGTCCAGATCGCGGTGCAGATAGATCCCCAGCGCCAGCCCGAGCGCCGACAGCGCCAGCACATAGTAGGCGGGCGCCAGCGGCGTCACCTTCATCATTAAGGTGACGAAAATCGGCGTCAGACCGCCGAAAATGGCGTATGACAGGTTATAAGAGAACGAAATGCCGCTGAAGCGCACCGCCGGTGGAAATGCGCGCACCATCACAAACGGTACCGCCCCCACGACGCCGACGCTGAATCCCACCAGCGCATAACAGGCGAACAGCATTTCCGCATGCTGCGCCACGGTCTGATAAAACAGCCAGCTGCAGCCGGCCAGCAGCAGGCTGCCGACGATAAAGGTTTTGCTGGCGCCAAAGCGATCGGCCGCCAGCCCGGCGGCCAGACAGCCGAAAATCAGCATAATGGTGGCGATGCTGTTGGCCTGCAGCGTCAACGCCGGCGCAATGCCGAACTGCTTTTGCAGGTAGGTCGGCGTCATCAGGATCACCACCACCACGCCGGCGGACAGCAGCCAGGTCAGCAGCATCGAAACCACCACCTCTTTCTTATACTGCTTCACCACCGTTTTCAGCGGCAGCTCCTCCGCCAGCGCCTTACGCGCCTGCATTTCGACAAACACCGGCGTTTCCTGCAGCCAGCGGCGCAGATACATGGCGATCAACCCGAAAATGCCGCCCAGCAGGAAGGGCACGCGCCAGCCGCCGTCTGTAATACTTTGCGCGCTCAGCGTGGTGTTGATGACGGTAGCGACCAGAGAACCCAGCAAGATGCCGACGGTAAGGCCGGCGGTCAGCGTGCCGCAGGCCAGGCCGACGCGTTTACGCGGCACATGCTCCGCCACAAATACCCAGGCGCCCGGCACTTCGCCGCCGATGGCGGCGCCCTGTAGCAGACGCATCAGCAACAGCAACAGCGGTGCGGCGATACCGATGCTGGCGTAAGTCGGCAGCAGGCCCATGCCCAGCGTGGGCAGCGCCATCAGCAGAATACTCAGGCTGAACATTTTCTTGCGCCCGACCCGGTCGCCGAAGTGCGCCATCACGATCCCACCCAGCGGACGGGCCAGATAGCCGGCAGCGAAAATGCCGAAGGTCTGCACCAAACGCAGCCATTCCGGCATCTCAGCCGGGAAGAACAGCTCGCCGACTACGGCGGCGAAGAAGACGAAAATGATGAAGTCATAAAACTCCAATGCCCCGCCCAGCGCTGCCAGCGTCAGAGTCTTATAGTCTTGCCGGTTCAGCCGGCGTTGCGTGTCATGATGCATAGGTTACCGTCAGAGGAAGCAGATAAAATCACGCGCGCTCGGTGGCGCGCTGTAAATGAATCCTTACTATACCCGCCATACTTCAAGCTGCAGGTGTGTTGGCTACGCTCAGTCACCCGAATCACTGACCTGAGTAAGCTCATCGGGATTCCCTCCCTTGCCGCCTTCCTGCAACTCGAATTATTTAGGGTATATAACGGCAATTTTATTTCACACCAGCCTGACAAGAGGCCGCCTGGCGTTAATCGTTCGCGTCACGACGCGCGCTTTTCGGCCGGAAGGCGGTGACCACCGCATCGTCCGTTTCCACATACGGCCCTTCAAGCAACTGGATACAGTACGGTACGCTGGCGAAAATGCCGTGCACCACCACCTTACCCTGCTCGTCCTTCACCCCTTCCAGCGTCTCCTTGATCGACTTCGGCTGGCCCGGCAGGTTGATAATCAGCGCCTGCTTGCGAATCGCCCCGATCTGACGTGAAAGAATCGCCGTTGGCACATAGTGTAGGCTGATTTGGCGCATTTGCTCGCCGAAGCCCGGCATCACGCGGTCGGCAATCGCCAGCGTTGCGTCCGGCGTCACATCGCGGCGTGACGGGCCGGTGCCGCCGGTGGTCAGCACCAGGTGGCAGCCCGTTTCATCCACCAGTTCGCACAGGGTATGTTCGATCAGAGTTTGTTCATCCGGGATCAGGCGCGTCTCCAGCTTGTACGGCGTCGTCAGGGCGCTGCTCAGCCACGCTTCCAGCGCCGGAATGCCCTTGTCCTGGTAAACGCCGCCGGAAGCGCGATCGGAAATCGAAACCAAACCAATACGTAATGTGTCCATGCTTAACCTCTACAACCTGACGAAATGCGGGCGGCGTCATCTCCCGCCCCGTTATCAATGCCGAGAGTATACGGCCTCCGCCCGTCGCAGGAAGCAACAGGCATAAAAAAAGGTGGCCTGAGCCACCTTTTTGTCATCCTGCACCTGTGTAACTTACAGCAGATCGGCGATCATTTTTTCCAGCTTGCCCTGGTCAACGGCAAACTTGCGGATACCGTCGGTCAGTTTTTCCACCGCCATCGGATCCTGGTTGTGCTGCCAGTAGAATTCAGGTTCGGTCAGCGCCGCAGGGCGTGCTTTCACTTCGCCGCTGTAGGCGAGCTTACGCTCAACCGCGCCTTCGCTTTCCGCCAGCTCTTTCAGCAGCGCCGGCGCGATGGTCAGACGGTCACAGCCCGCCAGTTCGATGATCTCGCCGACGTTGCGGAAGCTGGCGCCCATCACCACGGTTTCATAGCCGTGCTGTTTGTAGTACTGGTAGATTTCGCTTACGGAAACCACGCCCGGATCTTCGTGCGGCGCGAACTCTTTCTTGTCGCCATTGGCTTTGTACCAGTCAAGGATACGGCCGACGAAAGGAGAAATCAGGTACACGCCGGCTTCGGCGCAGGCGCGTGCCTGAGCGAAGGAGAACAGCAGGGTCAGGTTACAGTTGATGCCCTCTTTCTCCAGGCGTTCCGCCGCGCGGATGCCTTGCCAGGTAGAGGCCAGTTTGATCAGGATACGATCGTTGCTGATGCCGGCCTCGTTGTACAGCTTGATCAGACGCTTGGCCTTGGCGACGCTGGCTTCGGTGTCGTAAGAGAGGCGCGCATCGACTTCGGTGGAGATGCGGCCCGGCACCAGCTTCAGAATTTCCAGACCAATGTTCACCGCCAGTTTGTCCGCCGCATCGGCGATCTGCTGCTCGCGATCGCCGCTCTGCTCGCGCGCCCATGCGATAGCTTCGTCAATCAGCTTGCGATATTCAGGGATCTGGGCTGCATTGAGGATCAGCGAAGGGTTGGTTGTCGCATCTTGCGGCTGATACAGCTTCATGGCAGCAATATCACCGGTATCCGCAACCACCGTGGTCAGCTGGCGCAGGGAAGTTAATTTGTCGGTCATGTTGGCATTGTCTCATCGTTTGTGCATGAACTTTTGGCATCGTTCGATCTTGCCTTGCCTTGATAATAACACGCGCAAGGCGCGGCGCAAGGCACGAAAATGGCCCTAAGTCGCCGCCGATTTTTCGGCGTAATTTTCCCTCACTTCCGCCATATCAATCGATATTTCCGAAATGAAAATGAGACATTAACGAAAGTTAACAACAAGTAATTGTGCTAACTTCCCAGCACGCCAAGCGCTGGCAACGCCATAAAATGCGAAAAATCTTAATTTATTCACCCCGTATGACTTTCGTTAAGCGCTGGTAATAATTAGAGCAAAATCATTTTCCGGGCGGAGGATCGCTCCGGGTATTTACGCCTGTTTGACAAGGAGGGATCCGTGACGGATCTGATTAATTTCATTAACAATATCCTGTGGGGATCGGTACTCATTTATTTACTGATCGGTGCCGGCATCTACTTCACCATCCGCACCCGCTTTATCCAGTTACGCCACTTCACCCATATGTTTTCGGTGCTGAAAAACAGCAATAAAAGCGACAGTTCCGGCATCTCCTCATTTCAGGCTTTATGCACAACGCTGGCGGCGCGGGTCGGCACCGGCAACCTGACCGGCGTCGCCATCGCGCTGACCGCCGGCGGCCCCGGCGCCATCTTCTGGATGTGGGTGGTGGCATTTATCGGCATGGCCACGTCATTTATCGAAAGCACCCTGGCCCAGCTGTATAAAACCAAAGACGATCAGGGTAACTACCGCGGCGGCCCGGCCTACTACATGGAAAAGGGCCTCGGCATGCGCTGGATGGGCGTACTGTTCTCCATGTTCCTGATCCTCGCCTTCGGCCTGGTGTTCAACGCGGTGCAGGCCAACTCCATCGCCCAGGCCAGCGCTGCGGCGTTCAACTTCAACCCGCTGTACGTCGGCATCGGCCTGGTGCTGCTGAGCGGCACCGTAATCTTCGGCGGCATCCGCTCCATCGCCCGCGTGGCGGAATGGGTGGTGCCGGTCATGGCGGCGGCCTACCTGCTGCTGGCCTTCTGGGTGCTGGCGATGAATATTGAGCAGTTGCCGGCCATTTTGCTGCTGATTGTCAAAAGCGCGTTCGGTTTACAAGAAGCGGCCGCCGGCGCAGTCGGCTACGGCATCTCGCAGGCGATGACCCAGGGCGTCCAGCGCGGGCTGTTCTCCAATGAGGCCGGCATGGGTTCGGCGCCGAACGCCGCAGCCTCCGCCTCGCCGTATCCGCCTCACCCGGCGTCGCAGGGCTACGTACAGATGCTCGGCGTATTTGTCGATACGCTGGTGATCTGCAGCGCCACCGCCGCCATTATTCTGGCCTCCGGCGTGATGGATAACCCCACCGGCGAGATCAGCGGCATTGAACTGACCCAGCGCGCGCTGTCCAGCGCCGTCGGCAGCTGGGGTTCGCCGTTTGTGGCGCTGGCGATTTTCTTCTTCGCCTTTACCTCCATCATCGCCAACTACGCCTACGCCGAAAACAACCTGATCTTCCTGGAGCACAATCATCCGGCGCGGCTGGCAATCTTCCGCTGTGTTGCGCTGGGCATGGTGATGTTCGGCGCGCTGGCGGAGCTGCCGCTGGTATGGAAAATGGCCGACACCGCCATGGCGCTGATGGCGATCACCAACCTGACGGCCATCCTGCTGCTGTCACGCGTCGCCTTTAAACTGGCCCGCGACTACAACCGGCAACGGGCGCTCGGCAAACTGCCGACCTTCGACGCCAGTCAATACCCTGAGCTGAAATCCCAGCTGGAGCCCGGCGTGTGGGATAACCCGCAAAAGCCAGACTGACCCGTACTCCCCGCCAAGGCGCATCCCTACGCGCCTTGGCCTTTTACCCCGCACCTATCAGACCCATCGCCGCTTTTTCTCACGTTTTTTGCTAAAGTATCTCCACTTTGATCAACAGGATGTCGCGCCATGCTCGTTATTATCTCACCTGCCAAAACGCTTGATTACGAAAGTCCTCTGGCGACGGCTCGCTTTACGCAGCCTGAGCTGCTGGAGCAATCTGCAGAACTTATCAACATCAGCCGCCAGCTGACGCCGGCGCAAATCGCCAGTCTGATGAAGATCAGCGACAAGCTGGCCGGACTGAACGCCGCCCGCTTTGCCGAATGGACCCCGCAATTTACCCCGGATAATGCGCGCCAGGCCCTGCTGGCCTTTAAGGGCGACGTGTATACCGGCCTGCAGGCGCAGGACTTCAGCGAAGCGGATTTTGACTTTGCCCAGCAGCATTTGCGTATGCTGTCCGGCTTATACGGCGTGTTGCGTCCGCTCGACCTGATGATGCCTTACCGTCTGGAAATGGGCATCAAGCTGGCCAACCCGCGCGGCAAAGATTTGTACAGCTTCTGGGGCGATCGCATCACCGACAAACTCAATGAAGTGCTGAAGCAACAGACGGACGATGTGGTGGTCAATCTGGCATCGGATGAATACTTCAAAGCGGTGAAGCCGGCCGGGCTGCACGGGCAGCTGATCAAGCCGGTGTTCCTGGATGAGAAAAACGGTAAATATAAGGTCATCAGCTTCTACGCGAAAAAAGCGCGTGGCCTGATGAGCCGCTTTATTATCAAAAATCGCCTGACCAAAGCAGAACAGTTGGCTGATTTCAATCTGGAAGGATATGCCTTTGATGAGGCGGCGTCCAAGGCGGGCGAACTGGTATTCAAGCGTCCCGAACAGTAAGAAAAAAGGGCCGGTGATAACCGGCCCCTAACCATCACATCACGTTAATCAGGCGGGCAGCGCCATCATAAACTGACGCAGCTGCGCGAAGTCAGCCGGCAGCGAGTGCGACAGCAACGGCAGCTCGGCACGCACCGCCAGCGCTTTCGGCAACGGCAGCTCCTGCTGTAAAATCTCCTCCACGCTCTCTTTAAACTTCGCCGGATGCGCGGTGCCGAGGAACAGACCAAACTCGCCGTCCTGCAGCTGATCGCGCAGCAAGCGGTAGGCGATAGCCGCATGCGGCTCGGAGAGGTAGCCTAACGCCGCCAGCTCCTTCATCGTCTCTTTGGTGGTTTCATCGCTGACCGCCCCGTGCCCCAACTCTTTCAACTGCCAAATTTTGCGGCGGAACAGCTCTTCCACCCGCGGCCAGTTATTCGGCTGACTGACGTCCATCGCGTTGGAGAGCGTCGCCACCGTTGCGTGCGGCTGCCATTTACCGTCGTCGAGGAAACGCGGCACCGTATCGTTGGCGTTGGTGGCGGCAATAAAGCGTTTCACCGGCAGTCCCAGCGACTTGGCCAGCAGGCCGGCGGTCAGATCGCCGAAGTTGCCGCTCGGCACCGAAATCACCAGCTGATTGCGTGCTTCCTGCGGCAGCTGCGCCACCGCCTCGAAGTAGTAGCAGATCTGCGCCAGCAGGCGGCTGATATTGATCGAGTTGGCCGAGTTCAGATGCAGCGCCTCTTTCAGCTCGCGATCGTCAAACGCCTGCTTCACCAGCGCCTGGCAGGCGTCAAAATCGCCGTCTACCGCCACGGTATGGATATTGCCGCCCAGCGTGCAGAACAGTTTTTCCTGCAGCGGGCTGATTTTCCCCTGCGGATAGAGGATCACCACGCGCACGTTTTTCAGGCCGTAGAACGCGTGCGCCACCGCCGCGCCGGTATCGCCGGAGGTCGCCGTCAGAATGGTGACCGGCTGATCGCCGGCCACTTCCGCCAGCATCTGCGCCATAAAGCGGCCGCCGAAGTCTTTGAACGCCAGCGTCGGGCCGTGGAACAGCTCCAGGCAGGCGATGTCGTCCTCAACCTTCGCTACCGGCGCCGGGAACTCAAACGCCGCCTTCACGCGCTTGTACAGCGCCTCTTCGTTGATTTCCTCACCAATAAACGCCGACAGAATACGCGCGCTGCGGGTCACGAAATCCAGCTTCAGCAGTTGGTCAATCTCGGTCAGTTCAAATTCCGGCAGATCCAGCGGGAAAAACAGCCCCTGCTGTTTACCCAGCCCCTGCTTGATCGCCTGTGCAAAGCTAACCTGCTCATTGTGATCTTTAAGGTTGTACAGTTTCATGCGTTATCCCAGTTGTCGAGCGCCTGCGGTATCCAGACGGCAAATATGAACAAAACCTTCATCGTTTTGCAGATAGTGATTCTTCAGCCAGTCGGCCATCCGCCGGGCGGTGTCGCCGTCGTCGCACACGGCGAACAGCGTCGGGCCGGAGCCGGAAATGCCGCAGGCCAGGGCGCCGATATCCTGCGCCGCCTTACGCGCTTCGGCAAAGCCCGGCAGCAGGCGGGTGCGGTACGGCTCGGCAATCACGTCCTGCATCAGCTTGGCGGCCAGCTTCGGCTGCTGGGTGTGGCAGGCATGAATAAAGCCGGCCAGATAGCGTCCGTGGCTGATGCAGTCCTGACGGCGGTACTGCGCCGGCAGAATGGCGCGCGCTTCAGCGGTAGAAACCTTGATTCCCGGATACGCCATCACCCACAGCCACTCGTCAAAGCAGGGGACTTGCTGGCTGATGCTCCCCTCTTCCTCCAGCATCAGCTGCAGGCCGCCGAGGTAGCACGGCGCGACGTTGTCATAATGCACGCTGCCGGAGATGCGTCCTTCCAGCTCGCCCATCAGCGCCAGCAGCTGCATGTCATCCAGCGGACGCTCGCAAAATTCATTCATCGCCATCAGGCCGGCAACCACCGAACAGGCGCTGGAACCGAGACCCGAGCCGATAGGCATGTTTTTTTCCAGTCGCATCGCCACCGGCACCTCGCGGCCGATCGCCTGACAAAAGCGCTGCCAGCACTGATAGACGATATTGTCCTTAGGATCGGCCGGCAGTTTGCCGACAAAACGGCCGGCGTTTTCCAGGCTGAATTGCTTCGCGGCCTCGACGCTGACGCAATCACCCAGCAGCGTGCCATCAACCGGCGAAACGGCGGCGCCCAGCACGTCGAAACCGACGCTGACGTTGCCGATCGAAGCCGGCGCATACACCTTAACCATATTAAACTCCCAACTTCCATGACAGCGTGCGCAGCAGATCGGCGAATACCCCCGCTGCCGTCACATCATTACCGGCGCCATAGCCGCGCAGCACCAGCGGCAGCGGCTGATAATAGCGGCTGTAGAACGCCAGCGCGTTCTCGCCGTTTTTCACTTTATACAATGGATCGTTGCCATCAACAGCGTCAATACGCACCTGGCAACGCCCCTCTTCAATCACCCCGACATAGCGCAATACTTTACCCTGCTCCGCCGCATCGGCCACCCGACGGCTAAACGCCGCGTCCAGCTCCGGCAGACGCGCCAGGAAGCTGTCGGTATCGCCGCTGGCATCAAACTCCGGCGGCAGCACCGATTGCACCTCGATATCGCTCAGCTCCAGGTTGTAACCCGCTTCACGCGCCAGAATCAACAATTTACGGGCGACATCCATCCCGGACAGATCGTCGCGCGGGTCCGGTTCGGTATAGCCGTTGCTCTTCGCCTGCAGCGTCGCCGCCGACAGCGACATGCCCTCATCCAGCTTGCCGAAGATAAACGACAGTGAACCAGACAAAATACCGGAGAAACGCGTCAGTTCATCGCCTGCGTTCAGCAGGTTCTGCAGGTTTTCAATCACCGGCAGCCCGGCGCCAACGTTGGTGTCATAGAGGAATTTGCGGCGCGAGCCCGCGGCGGCGGCGCGCAGCTGATGATAGAAATTCATCGACGAGGTGTTGGCCTTCTTGTTCGGCGTCACCACGTGGAAGCCGTCGGCCAGGAAGTCGACATACTGATCGGCCACCGCCTGGCTGGAAGTACAGTCGACAATCACCGGGTTCAGCAGGTGATACTCCTTCACCAGACGAATCAGTCGCCCAAGGTTGAAGGTCTCCTGTGCTTCCGCCAGCCCTTCACGCCAGCTGTCCAGCGCAATGCCGTGCACATTGGTCAGCATGGCACGCGAGTTGGCAATGCCGCACACCCGCAGATCGATATGCTTTTGCTTCAGCCACTGCTGCTGGCGGTGAATCTGCTCGATCAGCGCGCCGCCGACGCCGCCGGTGCCGATAACAAAGACTTCCAGCACCTGGTCGGTGTTGAACAGCATCTGATGACTGACGCGTACGCCGGTGGTGGCATCATCGTTGCTGACCACCACCGAGATGGAGCGTTCGGACGATCCCTGGGCGATAGCGACGATATTGATATTGGCGCGGGCCAGCGCGGAGAAGAAACGCGCCGAAATACCGCGCAGGGTGCGCATGCCGTCGCCAACCACCGAGATAATCGCCAGATTTTCCGTCACATCCAGCGGCTCCAGCAGGCCGTCTTTCAGCTCCAGATAAAACTCGTCGCCCAGCGCGCGGCGCGCGCGCAGCAGCTCGCCCTGCGGCACGCAGAAGCTGATGCTGTATTCAGAGGAGGACTGGGTGATCAGCACCACCGAGATACCGGCGCGTGACATCACGGCAAACACCCGCGCCGCCATGCCGACCATGCCTTTCATGCCCGGGCCGGAGACGTTGATCATCGCCATATTATTCAGGTTGGTGATACCTTTCACCGGTGAATCTTCATCCGCGCACTCGGCGCCGATCAGCGTACCGGGCGCCTGCGGGTTGGAGGTATTTTTAATCAGGCAGGGGATCTGGAACTGGGCGATGGGGGTAATGGTGCGGGGGTGGAGAACTTTGGCGCCGAAATAGGACAGCTCCATCGCCTCCTGATACGACATCGACTTCAGCAGCCTGGCGTCCGGCACGGTGCGCGGATCGCAGGTATATACCCCGTCAACATCGGTCCAGATCTCACAGCAGTCGGCGCGCAGGCAGGCCGCCAGCACCGCGGCGGAGTAGTCGGAACCGTTGCGTCCCAGCACTACCAGCTCGCCCTTGTCATTCCCGGCGGTGAAGCCGGCCATCAGCACGATATGGTCAGCCGGAATGCCCATTGCGGCGATGCGCAGTGTGGATTCGGCGATATCGACGGTGGATTCCAGATAGTGCCCCTGCGCCAGCAGCTTCTCCACCGGATTGATCACGGTCACCGGGAAACCTTTCGCCTGGAATACCGCTTCCATAATGGCTATCGACAGTTTTTCACCGCGGCAGATAATGCCGGCGTTCACGCTGTCCGGGCATTTACCCAGCAGCGCCACGCCGTGCAGCACCTGCTTGAGCTGCGCAAACTCATGCTCGACGCGCGCCTTGAGGCGTTCGTGGGCAAAGCCCGGCAGCGCCTGCGCCAGGCCGTGCAGCAGCTCGGCGAAAATACGCTCCGCGTCGCTCATATTTGGCAGAATGTCTTGCCCGGCCAGCGTTTTTTCAACCATCGCCACCAAGTGGTTGGTGATCTTCGCCGGCGCGGACAATACCGCCGCTACCTGTCCCTGACGGGCATTGCTTTCCATAATATCGGCAACGCGCAGAAAACGTTCCGCATTCGCTACCGAGGTTCCGCCAAATTTCAGCACTCGCATCTCTGTTATCTCCCGAATTTAAGCCAAAAAAAAGCCCGCACTGCTAAGGTGCGGGCTTTTTTCTTCTTGTTTCCTGTACGCGTCAGCCCGCCCCGTTACCTGTGGTATCGGTGGTGGTAATAATTGTGGTGTTCAGGCTGATGTGTCGCATAACGTCTGTCTGTCTCATTTAATCCTCTGTCCCCTCTATTGGTTAAAGCAATCCCTACCCCAAGTCAAATTATTTCTTGTTTTTGCTCATTTTCCGTTCAAGCAGCGAATTGGGGGATGAAACGGACAAAAAGGCAAAACTGCAGCATAAAAAAACAGTCATACGGCAATATTGCAGACGATCGCGCTGAATATACCGGCCATAAGCCGGCCTTCACTTCGTTAATTTTTTTTCAATATCGTGTAACAACGTATGCAGCATCATCGTGTCGCGCCGCGGCAGCGACCCCAGCCGCTGCTGCAGCCAGTCGCGCAGCTTTTGATCGTCCTCAACCTCCAGATGGTGCAACAACCGCTCGGCGCGTTGACGCAACGCCTGCAGCTGGCCTGTATCGGCGGCCGCTTCCGGCGCCGGTGCCGCTACGTTCATCAAAGCGGAGAGCTGATAGCAGTACACCATCACCGCCTGCCCCAGGTTTAACGAAGGGTAATCGGCCTGCATCGGCACGCCCGTCAGCAGATCGGCCAGCGCCAGTTCTTCGTTAGTCAGCCCGGAATCTTCCCGGCCAAACACCAGCGCCGCCTGCGAGGCCCACTGCCGGCGCTCCTCTAACTGACCGAGCAGCTCCTGCGGCGTGCTGTAATAGTGAAAACGCGCGCGGCTGCGCGCGGTGGTGGCGACGGTGAAATCGACATCCGCCAGCGCCTGCTCCAGCGTGGCAAAGTGCTGCGCCGCGTCCAGGATCTCGCCGGCGCCGTGCGCCACCCAGCGTGCCGCCGGCTGTAAGTGCGCATCGCTGTCGACGATGCGCAGCGAGCTAAAGCCCATGGTTTTCATTGCACGCGCTGCGGCGCCGACGTTTTCCGGCCGCGCCGGCGCTACTAAAATGATATGTAACTGCATAGTACTCCACGGCGTTAAACTGCATCACGCGTTTTGTTTTGCTCACCACTAAAATGTTTACAATCCAGCAACAAAAACGCCAACATTTAATTGTGAGATAACAAAACGGACGATTGAGTAAATAAATTTAATGTAATCTATATAAATATAATTTATTTCTTGGCGAACTTAATTATCAAGGCGTTATTGCCGTCTCACTGCCAGTCATTCGGAAATTGTAACCTATTGAGGTTAGCAATGCTGAATCGTTCACAGAATTTCCCCTGCTGAGACTTAAGCTGGCAGTTCTGTAAGTGTTTTTCACAAATCTGTTAACGTGCTACAATTGAATTTGATATATGTCAACAAAGCGTAGTTTTGTTGGGTGATGAATTCGGCATGTACTGTTATATTGCTGTTAATAGGGTTAGGATATGCGCCGTTTTGGCACCCTTGGGGTTAAAGGGAATAGCATCCCCACCAAGCTAGCGATCTTGTTGACATTAAGATGGAAAGTGCATCAAGAACGAGTTTCCGTACTTTAGTCATTTGGCATGAGGGAACGTGGCGATATCTCCGCCCTCCTCTGAGAAAACAAAGGCTTCTGTACTTCCTGTTTTCTATTTTGTTGGCAATTTTAGGTAGCAAATATGCAGACCCCGCAAATTCTGATTGTCGAAGACGAGTTAGTCACTCGTAACACCCTGAAGAGCATCTTCGAGGCGGAAGGCTACATCGTGCATGAAGCCAATGATGGTGCAGAGATGCACAACATCCTGTCCGAAAACGACATTAATCTGGTCATTATGGATATCAACCTGCCGGGTAAAAACGGCCTGCTGCTGGCGCGCGAACTGCGCGAACAGGTCAGCGTCGCGTTGATGTTCCTGACCGGGCGCGATAACGAAGTGGACAAGATCCTTGGCCTCGAAATCGGCGCTGACGACTATATCACCAAGCCGTTCAACCCACGCGAACTGACCATTCGTGCACGTAATCTGCTGTCACGCACCATGAACCTGGGCAGCGTCGGCGAAGAACGCAAGCAGGTTGAAAGCTACAAATTCAACGGCTGGGAGCTGGATATCAACAGCCGCTCGCTGATCGGCCCGAACGGCGAACAGTACAAGCTGCCGCGCAGCGAATTCCGCGCCATGCTGCACTTCTGCGAAAACCCGGGCAAGATCCAGTCGCGCGGCGAACTGCTGAAGAAAATGACCGGCCGCGAGCTGAAGCCGCATGACCGCACCGTCGATGTGACCATCCGCCGCATCCGCAAGCACTTTGAATCGACGCCGGATACGCCGGAAATCATCGCCACCATCCACGGCGAAGGCTACCGCTTCTGCGGCGAGCTGGAAGAGTAATTCTTACCGGACGCAAATGAAAGGGGACAGCAAGCTGTCCCCTTTTTCACATGATTAGCGCGCGGTATTCCAGGGAATAATCGGCACGGCGCTCAGCGCATTCTTCGGTGAACCATCCACCACTTTGTCTGAATAGGTCAGGTAGACCAGCGCGTTGCGCGTGGCGTCATAAAAGCGCACCACCTGCAGTTTTTTGAACACCAGCGACGTGCGTTTCTGAAACACCACGCTGCCTTTGTTCTTGCCGTTTTTAATCTTCTCGCTCAGCTCAATCGGCCCGACCTGGGAGCAGGAAATCGCCGCGTCTGCGGTATCTTCCGCCAGCCCCAACCCGCCTTTGATACCGCCGGTTTTGGCGCGGCTGATATAACAAGTTACATTTTTAACGTCCGGATCGTCGAACGCTTCGACCACAATCTTATGGTCCGGACCAAACAGTTTAAACACGGTATCCACCGAACCAATCTGCTCAGCCTGTACGCTATTGGCCGTTGCGCCGGCCAGACAGAACAATAATATCCATAATTTTTTCATCTAGTTAACTCCAACAAATCCCGAACGATAAACCAACTATTATTATTAGTTTTATTTATGATTTGGAAGAAAAAAATAAGCCCCTTCCGTCACGCTTCGCCTTTGTAGCACAGAGCGTGAAAAAAATCTTTGAGAGTCTCGGAGGAAAAAAATTGTTATTATGCGGCGGCGTTATTCCTTTGCGCCTGCAAAGACGCCCTCAGCCTCAACGTTTCATGTAATACGCTATTCCAGAGGCCAGGCGCGCAACGCATGCCGAAATAATTCGACTTGTATCAGGCAGCGCCCCGCTCGCCGGCACAGCGCCAAACGAGTGAGAATGCGTGACCAAACGCCGTCATGATGCAGCTTGAAGTAGACCGGGATTAAACGGCAGGGAACTCGCCGTTGATCACCAGCACCCGCGTAATGAATTAACATAGTCGGGTTCCGACCCCAAAGCTCTACGAGGACGATCTATGGATCAAGCCGGTATCATTCGTGATCTGCTTAGCTGGCTGGAAAGCCATTTGGACCAACCTTTGGCGCTGGATAACGTGGCGGCCAAGGCGGGATATTCGAAATGGCATCTGCAACGGATGTTCAAAGATATTACCGGTAACGCCATCGGCGCTTATATCCGGGCAAGGAGACTGTCTAAAGCGGCGGTCGCGCTGCGTTTGACCAGCCGCCCAATACTGGATATCGCCCTGCAATACCGCTTTGACTCGCAACAGACCTTCACCCGAGCATTCAAAAAACAGTTTGCCCAGACGCCTGCGCTGTACCGCCGGGCCGAGGACTGGAACGCGTTCGGCATCTGTCCGCCGATCCGCCTGGGCGCCTTCACCCTGCCGCAGCCGGAGTTTGTCACCCTGCCGGAGCAGCAGATGATCGGCCTGACACAGAGCTACTCCTGCACGCTGGAGCAGATTTCCAACTTCCGTACCGAACTGCGCTCACAGTTCTGGCGTCACTATCTGGGCGAAGCAACCACGCTGCCGCCGGTGTTGTACGGCCTGCACCACTCCCGACCGAGCCAGGAAAAGGACGACGAGCAGGAGGTGCTGTACACCACCGCGCTGGAGCCGCACCACGTGCCCGATACCGTCAGCGAAGGGCAGCCGATCACGCTGCAAGGCGGCGAATACGCGCTGTTCCGCTATGAAGGCCCGGGCGCCGGCCTGCAGGATTTTATCCTGACGCTGTACGGCACCTGCCTGCCATTGCTGGAGCTGACGCGCCGCAGAGGCTACGACATTGAGCGTTTCCACCCGAAAGGCAGCCGCCTGCCGCCACAGCCGCCGACCGAGATCAGCTGCGAATACCTGATCCCGATTCGCCGTTAACGCTGCAGTTCATCCAACGCGGGCATGTCGAGGTGCGATACATCGCCCGCCGTTTCGACGATCCAGCCGGAGGCCAGCCATGGGCTCTGCTGGTGATCGACGCGCGACAGCGAACAGTTGCGCAGCCGTAGACGACGCTCGGCATGTGCCGGCAGCCCCAGAATGGTGCCCATCAGGCAGCCAAGCGCGATACCGTGGCTGACGATCAGCGGCTTACTGCCTTCCGGCAGCATCAGACAGCTCTCCAGCGCCGCGCGCATCCGCTCCGCCAGTTCGCTCATTGATTCGCCTTGAGGGATACGGGCGTCGGGCGTACCATCAACCATCTGTTTGCGCCACTGCTCTTCCTGCGGCGTCAGACCGTCGATAAGACGCTCTTCCAACACGCCCATATGCAGCTCGCGCAGGCGCGGCTCAGCAATCACTTCGCAGCCGCAGGCGTCAGCGATAATCTGTGCGGTGCGGCGTGTCCGGCCCAAATCACTGGTAATCACATGCGTGATGCCTTCGCGGCTGACGCGCCTAGCGACCAGCTGCGCCTGGTGTTCACCCATGGCGGTTAACGGGCTGTCGGACTGACCCTGAATGCGGCGTTCCGCATTCCATTCCGTTTCGCCGTGACGAACAAGGTATACCTGTAACATTTTTCTTTTCCGTTATACTGCGTGAAACTTGAGTTTATCTTTCAGGGCGGACGCCCGCCCATACGTTGGATAGGCTCTTAGCATAAGGATGCCAGACCCGTTTATGTACCATGTTGTTGCTGCAACTACCAACCCGGCAAAGATCAAGGCTATTCAGCTGGCCTTTGACGAGACCTACGGCGCCGGCCGGTGCCATGTCGAACCCGTCGACGTCGCCAGCGGCGTTTCTCCGCAACCCATCGGCAATGCTGAAACCCGCACCGGCGCGCGCCAACGCGTGACGGAAGCGCGTCAGGCACGGCCGGAAGCCGACTTTTGGGTCGGCGTGGAAGCGGGAATCGAAGACAATATGACCTTCGCCTGGATGACTATCGAAAATCCGCACATCCGCGGCGAATCGCGTTCCGCCAGCCTGATGCTGCCGGAAGCCGTACTGCAGGGAGTTCACGCCGGGCGTGAGCTGGGCAGTGAGATGGCGGCCATTACCGGCAACGCCGATATCAAGCGCCAGGGCGGCGCCATCGCTATCTTCACCAACGGGCGGCTGAGCCGCACCAGCGTTTACCATCAGGCGCTGATACTGGCGCTGGCGCCGTTCCTCAACCCGATTTATCAGCATCATCAGCCACGCTGAACCGTCTGCGGACGGCGCTATGGCGCGCCGTTCAGCAGCTGTTGCTCCAGCCACTGCTTCAGCGCCGGCGGCGCCGCCTTCAGGCTGTTGGAGCCGCGGGTAATGGTCGCAATCCCGGCGCCCAATTCATTCTTCAGCTCGCGCTGGCTCATCTCGCCACGCATCAGCTCCTGGATAATCCGAACGCGCGTGCCAAGGGCCGCTCGCTCGTCCGGCGTCAACAGCAGCTGCATCAGCGGCTGATGCAGATCCCGATCGAAGGAACCCTGCAGCAGCGCGACAAAACGCTGCCAGTCTTCATTGCCTTGTTCTGAAAGAGCAGGATCGTGCAGTGATAATTGCGTCATGGCGGCCACCATACTATTTAACTAGTACAGCAGCATACCATAACGCTCCACAAATCAATAACGCCGCTGCCATTCCGCATCGGTCAGCACTTTTTCCGGTTGATGCATGAAATGACGGTAAAACGCGTCATAAGCCAGCACGTTCTTCACATAACCGCGCGTTTCCGAGAACGGAATGCTCTCGATAAACGCCACCGCATCAATCCGGCCGCCGCTGTTGTTCAGCCAGGTGTTCACCCGCGACGGGCCGGCGTTGTAAGCCGCCGACGACAGAATGCGGTTGCGGTCAAACTGCTGATACACCGACTCCAGATAGCTGGTGCCGATGGTGATATTGGTCTGCGGATCGAACAGCTGGCTGGCGCTGCTGTAACCCGGAATGCCGAACTTCTGCACCGTATGCTGCGCGGTGCGCGGCATCACCTGCATCAGCCCCGCGGCCCCGACCGGCGACTGCGCCTTCGGGTTCCAGGCGCTCTCCTGACGGGAAATCGCCATCGCATAGCTCTGCGTGATGCCTTTCCCCTCGGTGGCGCGGCGATATTCATCCGGCCAGGCAATAGGGAAACGCTCCTCCAGGTGGTTCCACATTTTACCGACGATGGTTGCCTGCACGCTCAGATCGGCCCATTTCTGTTCGAACGCGTAACGCGCCAGCGCTTCCTGTTCCGGCTGGCTGCGGCTGGCCACATAGGCGTTCCACTCGCCGCGCGCCAGGTTGTCCATATTCCAGTACATCAGCTCGCGCACCCGCGCGACTTCCGGCCCGCTCACCAGCGAAGTGCGCGGCTTGGCGGCCACCGCCACCATGATAGGGTAAGTTTCATTCAGCTTCTGCGCGGCCACCATCGGATAGAAGCCACGTTCATTCATCAGTCGGCGCAGCATCTCTTCGCCTTCCTGACGGTTGCCTTCATCCATCAGCATACTGGCGCGCCAGTAGCGCCATTCGTCTTTATTGCGCGACTCTTCCGGCAGGCGCGCCAGCCAGGTTTTCAGCCCGGCGCGGTCGCCGGTGCCGAGCGCCATGCGCACCCGCCGCTCCAGCAGCGACGGCGACTGGCTGCGTAGGATCACGCTATCGCGCCACTGCGCCTGCTCGCTGGTTGCGTCATTGCCCATCAGGCGCCACGCCACCGTTTCTTCCAGCTCAAGGCGGTCGCTTTCACTCATTTTTTGCAGGCGCGCCAGCGTCGGGATCATCGCGCGCGCGTTCTCCGCATCCTGACGCGCCAGGCGGGTGAAGGCAATCTGGGTGACCGAGCGGGTAAAATCGGTCGGGCCGACGCTGCGCGCAAACCCTTCCACGCTGGTCGGATCGTTTTGCAGGCTTACCAGCGCATCGCCCATGGTCTGATAGTCCGCCGGCAGCTGCCGTGACAGGTGCGTCACCAGCCCGCCGTTGCCCTCTTTCAGCGCCAGCTTCATCCGTTCCAGCGTCGCCAGCGGCGTTTGCTCGCCGGACGACTGCCAGACGCTGAACAGTTTATCGCAGGCGTTCGGCAGCGATTTCCCCGACCGCCAAATCTCTTTCACCCCGCGCCAGGCGGCCTGTCGCTCGCCGGTCGCCCACTCGGCGTAATAGTAGTTGCAACGCGCGGCAACAGGTTTCGGCGGCTGCGGACTGAAGGCCAGCAGGCCACGCCAGTCTTCACGACGCGCCAGCTCATTAACGAAACGCGACGACAGCGATTTCGCCGGCGGCAGCGTCGGATGCTGGCGAATAAATTCGCCGACCTGCTGATAGCTGACGCTGCCGAGATCCTGCGTCAGCTGACGGTATTCCAGATAGGGGTAAAGCGGGTAGTCGCGCAGCGTCGGCATCAGCTGAGCCACCACATCCATTTGCTTATTGTCCCATGCCTGTTTGATCTGCTGATAACGCTCGCGCTGGGTATCCAGCGAATCAGCCAACGCCGCGCCCGAGAAAGCCGTCAGACACACGCCAATTGCCAGAAGCCGCCACTTGTCCACCTTGACCATACTGATTCTTTCCTCGCTGGTTGTCTTGTCTTAAGCCGCTTACCGCGGGCGAATGGCGCTGCGCCGAGCGCTGTTGTCTCATCATAGACAGCATAAAACGCTATCCATTCACCAAAAATTGCCGATGCGCCGCAACCAAAACATTCTCCTACCCTGTCCGTTCACGGCACCGGAAACCACCTGATTATTCTGAATCTCCCCGCTTCCTGCCCACCGTCACGCCCGGTGTACAGCTTTCATATCGGGAAAAAGCACCTGCGCGGCAGGCTGCGTTTTTTCTTCTTGCAAAAACAAGTAAGATAATTCTTATAAACTGTCATATAAACCGCACAACGGCGGCTGATTATAATACAATCCGCGCAAATTATAGGTTAGATAATGTCCGCAGGGCTTGACGATTGTTCGCTTTTCGCAATGATTTTTATTAATTTTTTCAGGTAAAGCTGCAGGAACAGGCGAAATGAGCCATGAAGAGATCTGAATACGCCAGCAGCTCAACCAACACCGCCAAGGGTTCCTTCCGGAGCTTATTTTTCTCTCGCCCCTTATTCCTCGGGCTGCTCCTGCTGATGCCGTTTTGCTCGCAGGCCGCAACCGAAAGCAGCGAACTGACGCAGTCGCGTACTCAGGCCGTCACCACCGTGGTGCTGGGTATTATCAGCTATACCCGCTGGTCTACGCCGCCTAACCCTGTTCGCCTGTGCGTTACCGCGCAAACGCGCTATGCCGACGGCCTGTTTAGCCCGCTGCTGCTGGAAGCCCCGCATCCGATTAAAACGCAGCGACTGCCGCTTGATAGCGGCAAACTGTCGCAGCAGTGCGACGTGATCTATCTCGGAGACATCAGCAATACACAGCGCCGGGCGCTGATCCCGCGCATCGCCGGCCATTCAATCCTCGTCATCAGCGAAAATGATACGGAATGCAGTGCGGGCAGCGCCTTCTGCCTGCAGCCCCGGGGCGAGCAGATCGGTTTTAAAGTCAATCTGGATGCGCTGGCGCGCAGCGGCGTGCGCGTACACCCCAACGTCCTGCAACTGGCGCGTAAGCTGGGGTCGTCATGATCGGGCTGTTTCGCAGAAAGCGCGCCGCTCATTCGCGGCCGACGCTGGGCCAGGTGCTGCAGCGCATGAACCTGAGCCTGGCGCTGATCGCCGTCGGCACCGCCGGCATTTTCCTGACGCTGGTCGCTCTGTTTGCGCTGCGCGCCTATGCCAACCACAACCTGCATCTGATTGCCCGCTCTATCAGCTACACGGTGGAGGCTGCGGTGGTATTCGACGATCGCAGCGCCGCGCGCGAAGTGCTGATGCTGATCGCCTCCAATGAAGAGGTCTCGGAAGCCAAAATACTGAACAAGGACGGCAAACTGCTGGCCTACTGGCACCACCCCAAAGACGGCCCGCTGCACGGGCTGGAGCAGTTGGTTGCGCGCTGGGTGATGCCGGAGGCCATCGAGCTGCCGATCAATCACGAAGGAAAACAGGTCGGTAAAGTCTGGCTGAGAGGCCACGGCGGCACCCTGCTGCGCTTTTTATTACGCGGACTGGCCGGCATTATCGCCTGCCTGGCGCTCAGCACCCTGTGCGCCCTGATTCTGTCGCGGCGTATGCTACACGGCATCGTACGCTCGCTGAATGATATCGCCAACGTCGCCCACGTGGTGCGCAGCGATCGCAGCTTCGGCCAGCGCGTACCGTCGGCGCCGATAGCCGAGCTGCACACGCTGAGCAAAGATTTTAACGGCCTGCTGGAAGAACTTGAGGCCTGGCAGGCGCATCTTAAGCAGGAAAATGATTCGCTGACCCACCGCGCCACGCACGATAGCCTGACCGGTCTGCCGAACCGCGCCTTTTTTGAAGGCCAGCTCAGCCATGCTCTGAGTCATATTTCCCCCGAAGAAAAACTGGCGGTGCTGTTTATCGACGGAGACCGTTTCAAAGAGGTCAACGACAGCCACGGCCACGCCGCGGGCGACGCGGTGCTGACCACCATCGCCGGCCGCATCCGCTCGCAGCTGCGCGACGGCGACGTGGTGGCGCGTATGGGCGGCGATGAGTTCGCCGTGCTGCTGTCGCCGGTGCGCCGGCAGTCAGACGTCACGCACATCGCCGATAAAATTATCGGCTGTATGGCGCAGCCGGTGGAATTGCCGAACCAGCAACAGGTTATCGCCTCACTCAGTATCGGCATTGCCTTCTACCCCGATCATGCGGCAACGCCTCAGGGATTGCTGCACGAAGCCGATGACGCCATGTACCAGGCGAAGCATCGTTATCACGGAGGTTGGCGGCTGGCGATTCAAAAATAGCCCCCCCAACCGATCAAGAGGAAAACAGGGAATCATTATGATCAAGCAACGCTTCACACGACCTTTTTCACTGCTGGCGATGATGTTTATCGCCGTATTGGCGCTGGCCGGCTGCCAGAGCAAGCAGGGACTCACGGCAGAGCAGATAGCGCTGCTGCAGGCGCAAGGGTTCAAGCTGACCAATAAAGGCTGGGAGTTCGGCATGTCCGATAAAGTGCTGTTCGGTAATAACGTCGGCAAACTCAGCCCGGAAAGCGCAGAAACGGTCAAAAAAATGGGGCAGGCGCTGCTGAGCGTCAACATCGTTAAATTCCGTCTTGACGGTCATACCGACAACTATGGCGAAGACAGCTACAACGATCGGCTGTCGCTGCGCCGCGCCAACACCGTCGCCGATCAGTTGGCCAGCGTCGGCATTCCGCGCTCCGATATCGAGACCCGCGGCATGGGCAAACGCGACCCGGTCGCCGATAACCGCACGTCCAAAGGCCGCGCCGAAAACCGCCGCGTGTCGATCATCGTTACGCCATAACCGCCGTAAAATGCGCCTTTACTGGCGCATTTCCCATTATACTTAGCGATCGTCATACGATAGCTGGGATCGAATACAGAGTGCGGCTATAGCCCGATAAAAGCCTGTGGTTTTCTCCACGCCTCACGCGAAACTCCTGATGGTAAAAAATAGAAAGTTTCCGCATGGCAAGATCTTATCCACATGAATAACTAATTATCTTTTCTTACCATAAGGTAATTTTGCCCAGCAGCCCCCTCTGGCCGTTGCCCAGCATACATCTCATGATTTAATCCCATAGAATCAGGAACTCCAGGAATATATAAATGATTAGTTTCCATGGTAACTCCAGAGTATGGCCCAAGGTTACCGCCCGGAAGTATTTTGGCAACTTTTGTATTTGTAGCCGAGCTTGTCAACATATAATCGTCCCGCGTAATTGACCCTGACAAATCAACCATTGAAGATTTACCCAATACATAACCCGGGACAAAATTCGCCTCACGAAAATCGCCTACAACACGGGGAGGAAAATCAGCGTGTTGTAGGCCATTAATCACCAGTCCATTATAGCAGCCCGTCGTTTTCATCTTAAGATCAACCCGGACATCCCCTGTAATGATGACATCATTACCCGACGATAAATACGACTCACTTGCTGTATCAACACCATTATAATCGATAACAATATTTCGCATTTCTATTGATGATTGATTCAATAAATAGAGGCCGTGAGTTTTACATTGATAACTCTGTACACGCAGTGTCACCCCTGTCAATTTCTGAGCCGCACCAGAACGTTGGCTGATAGACGCCCCCCATGTACCACCTTCATTTACAGCCTCCCCCACAATACTTCGTGTATGTCTCTCCGCATCCTTACTGGCGGTTTGGATGATTTGCACCCCCGTATTGGAGTTAAATGCGTATGATTTAAAAGTAATACTTCTACTGTCGGTAATCGTCATTCCGCTAGATATATTCTCCCAACTCCGACAAACAATACTTCCATTAAAACTTGCAGGTTCAACCTCAACAGTAGCGTTTGCATTCCCTTTACCATCAACATTTATATCGAAGTTATAAGATTCAGATAATTTAATACCGGCTCCATATGCAAGATCTGAGACTGTTACATTAGGCACCACCTGACCGGCATAATTTACGCTACCGGAAAACCGAAAGGTATTTGATGATTTTACCCACACGGGAAAAGCACATCGCTCAATTACCCCAGTAATAACAACATTGGATGAACTGACAACATATACCCCATAATCTATAGCTTGACACAATGCCGTTTTTTTGGTGCTAACAATCGTGCCGGTACTATTTACCGGTTGCCCAATAGGGTTCCCGCCATCAATAGACACATCAAATATTCTCACACCATCGACACGTTCGAGTATAAATATAGCTGATTGGTTATCCGCTGATGATTGTGTTTTTCTACGAGTCAATGTTGCACCGTTACAATACATAGTCACGGGTTTCGTTATTTTCCATGAACCACTCAGCCCTGAGGTAGTAAAAGCATTGTAATAAGTTTTCGTTCCATCCAAAATAATGGTTGCTCCCGCAGGAACCTGATCTAACATACGTTGAAACGCCGTATAATCGTCAGTTTTACCGTCACCAACCGCACCAAACTCCTCCGCCGTATAAAAATTAGAACGTAATTCGCTAATAACATCCGACATAACATTATGATTATTATCTTGATTTACTTTATCAGTATTCTGACTAAACATTTTTATTCTCCTGATGACTCGACATATTCAGAAGTGTAGTGTTCTCAAAGTACCAAGAGGAGGAGCGATAGACGTAATAGGCAAGGCACAACATCCGAGTATCTGTTGGGCATTAACACGATACTTGGCCAGACTGGTATGTGGTTGCCAGTCCATTGTTTACTCGGTTGGTTCTCTTCACTGCCCCTACAACACCATAAATAGGTCAATCAGTCTGTTGAACATTACGCGTCATTCAAGGAAGTCAGAGTACTTGTTTACCCCTCACTCACAACATTAACGTCCATAATAAAAACACAAAAAACATTAAATAAAATCCATTAACAATACCTCTATACGAGGGAAAAACGCCAAATCACCTGGTACCTTGCACTCTCACAGCATGTTCAACGCACCAGAACATGCAAAGGAGCCAGAGAAGATGAGATCACGTAGCGATGGCTGGGATAACGCAGCAAAACCAGCTAAACTTTGCCATCACAACTACCTGTCTCATCTGCTGTGTTATTACAGGCATGAGACATCGTAAACTTCTGTAACTTAAGAGGCTCGAGCAACGTGGCTCAATACGTCTATACCATGCACCGCGTCGGCAAAGTAGTACCGCCGAAGCGTCATATACTGAAAAACATCTCCCTCAGCTTCTTCCCTGGGGCAAAAATCGGCGTACTGGGCCTGAACGGCGCCGGTAAGTCTACCCTGCTGCGCATTATGGCCGGCATCGATAAAGACATCGAAGGCGAAGCGCGCCCGCAGCCAGGCATCAAAATCGGCTATCTGCCGCAGGAGCCGCAGCTTAATCTGCAGCACACCGTGCGCGAGTCGGTGGAAGAGGCGCTGGCGGAAGTGGTCGGCGCGCTGAAGCGCCTGGACGAAGTGTACGCGCTGTACGCGGAAGAAGACGCCGACTTCGACAAACTGGCCGCCGAACAGGGCCGGCTGGAAGAGATCATCCAGGCGCATGACGGTCACAACCTCAACGCCCAGCTGGAGCGCGCCGCCGATGCGCTGCGCCTGCCGGAGTGGGACGCCAAGATTGAGCACCTGTCCGGGGGTGAACGCCGCCGCGTGGCGCTGTGCCGTCTGCTGTTGGAAAAGCCGGACATGCTGCTGCTGGATGAACCGACCAACCACCTGGACGCCGAATCCGTCGCCTGGCTGGAGCGCTTCCTGCACGACTTCGAAGGCACCGTAGTGGCGATTACCCACGACCGTTACTTCCTCGACAACGTCGCCGGCTGGATCCTCGAGCTGGACCGTGGCGAAGGCATCCCGTGGGAAGGCAACTACTCTTCCTGGCTGGAGCAGAAAGACGCGCGTCTGGCGCAGGAAGCCTCTGCCGAAGCCGCACGCCGCAAATCGATCGAGAAAGAGCTGGAGTGGGTGCGTCAGGGCGCCAAAGGCCGTCAGTCAAAAGGCAAGGCCCGTCTGGCCCGCTTTGAAGAACTGAACAGCACCGAATACCAGAAACGCAACGAGACCAACGAACTGTTCATTCCGCCTGGCGCGCGACTGGGCGACAAAGTGGTCGAAGTCAGCAATCTGCATAAATCCTACGGCGACCGCGTGCTGATCGACGATCTGTCGTTCTCACTGCCGAAGGGTGCCATCGTCGGCATTATCGGCCCGAACGGCGCCGGTAAATCCACCCTGTTCCGCATGCTTTCCGGCGCGGAACAGCCGGACGGCGGCAGCATCACGCTGGGCGACACCGTCAAGCTGGCCTCGGTCGATCAGTTCCGCGACAGCATGGACGACAAGAAAACCGTGTGGGAAGAAGTCTCCGGCGGTCAGGACATCATGCGCATCGGCAACACCGAAATGCCAAGCCGCGCCTACGTCGGCCGCTTTAACTTCAAAGGCGTCGATCAGGGCAAACGCGTCGGCGAACTGTCCGGCGGCGAACGCGGCCGTCTGCACCTGGCCAAGCTGCTGCAGGTTGGCGGCAACGTTCTGCTGCTCGATGAACCGACCAACGACCTGGATATCGAAACCCTGCGCGCGCTGGAAAACGCCCTGCTGGAGTTCCCGGGCTGTGCGCTGGTTATCTCGCACGACCGTTGGTTCCTCGACCGCATCGCCACCCACATCATCGACTATCAGGATGAGGGTAAGGTGGAGTTCTTCGAAGGCAACTTTACCGAATACGAAGAGTACAAGAAGCGTACGCTGGGCGCCGACGCGCTGGAGCCGCACCGCATCAAGTACAAGAAGATCGCCAAATAAGCGCGCTTCTCTTTGCCAAGGCCCGCGCTCGCGGGCCTTTTTATTGGTGCTGCCGTTCAGCCGTTCGGCCGGACAAACGCCACGCACAGCGTCTGGGCCTCCTCCTGCGGATCGGCCCGGAACGACATCTCCTGCCGCCGGTCGATATGCAGCGACGGCCACTGCGCCAGCGCACCGTCAAAATCGTTCTGCGCGCACGTCTCCCCCAGCCGCCCGAACAGCGCCACGCCGTGCCGCGCCAGCTGTGCGGCATCAAGGTGAGCATTATAGATATTCGGCTGGAGATCATTGGACCAGCGGGTAATGACCTGCGGGCGAGAATCGGCATATAGCGTCATCCACTGAGATAAATAGGCGCCGCCGACATAGCGCAGTCCGGTGCCGTAGCGCTGCCGCCAGTGCTGCTCCACCGCGGCGCTGAACGCCTTGATACCCACCATCTTCTGCCCGGCGTTGCGCACATTGCCCAGCATCACCGCCGCGTAGCCCAGGTATACCGCCAGCGCGGCACACAGCAGCCCGATCGTCGCCGCCCGCAGCGAACGCGTCGGCAGCTGACGTACGCAACCGGCCAGCAGCGCCGGCGCCACGATAAAGAACGGCTGCAGCCATTCGGTCAGCCGGCCGCCGACGCGGAAGAAGAACCAGAAGGCGATAATCCCCAGCGGCAAAAGGTACACCCACAGCAGCACCCGCGTCGGCCGAGTGTCCGGACAGCCCAACTCCGCGCCGGCGCGCCGCAGGATCCACCACAGCACCAACAGCGGGTAAAACACCAGCAACAACGAACGCAGAACACCGACGTTAAGCTGCATACGGGTCTGTGAGCCCACCCATCGGAACGCGGCAAAATCATGGTGCCAGAGCCAGAGCACATTCGGCAGCACCAGCGCCAGCCAGATCGCCACCGCCAGATAAAACTGCGGCTGGCGATAGCAGCGGCGAATCTGCGGCACCATCAGCGTCGACAACACAATGAAATAAACAAAGGCGAAGGTGGAGTATTTCGCCATCATCGCCAGACCGGCTGCGACGCCAAAGGCCGGCCACCAGTTGGCGGAGCGGCTAATCGCCAGGTGGAAAAACAGCAGCATCCACGGCCACAGCATCACCAGCAGATAGTTGTCGTTATAGGGGATAATGTCGAAATTGATAATGCCGGACAGGTTGAGCGTCAGCATCGCCAGCCAGGCCAGACGCCTGCTGCCGCTCAGCCGCCGCGCCAGCAGCCACACGCCCAGCATACCGATAGCGATCGCCGCAAAGTGCCCGGCGTACCAGTAAACGTTCAACGGTATGCCCGGCAGCCAGATCGCCGGACACATGGCCGCGCCCACCAGCCAGGGATTTTTCGGCGAGCCCCATTCGGCATTCAGGCCCCAGTTCAGCGCCTCGACGGCGTCGTAGGGCAGTGTAGGATCGAGCTGAACGCTGAGCAGCGTCCACGCCGCCGCATAGCCCAGTAACCACAGAATAAGTAAACGATACGTCATGGTTTTTACTGTCTTTATCGTGACAAAAACCTAACGTAATCAGCACAGCGTGAACATTACGTAAACAGCGGCGCATATCGCGGCCCGGCGTTGCGGCGAGCGCACAATCAGCTAATCAGCCCGCCTGCGGCACGTCTTTCACCCGGCCGACGTCCGCCGCCATCAGTTGCTGCACCAGCTCCACACAGCGCAGGAAGCGCTCATCGTAGTCGCTGGACTCGACACGTACATACTCAATGTTATTGGCGTGCAGCATCTCTTCAAGCAGGTTCTGGAACGCCTTGCGCTCGCCGGGGCTGCCCAGGCTGCGCAAACCGTCCGCCACCCACGGCGTGTTGTTCTCCAGCAGGATCACCAGATCGAAGCGATACTCATCGATCAGCGCCTGCACAAAGGGGTGTTCCCGCCCTTCGTACTTTTTGCAGAACGCCTGCGTGGTCACAAAATCGGTATCGATAAACGCCACCTTGTTGGCGTACTTCACCGCAAAATCCACGTACTGCGCCTGGCCCAGGGCAATCTTGTCGTAGTCGGAATATTGCAGCGCCATTTCGTCGCCGCCCAGATGGGAGAACACATAGTCGCGGCCGTACTCCCAGGCGCTGGTGGTATTGAAGATATTGGCCAGCTTGTTGACCAGCGTCGACTTGCCGCTGGACTCGCCGCCCAGTATCGCCACGGTGCGCACAAAGAACGGCTTCACTTCGGTGGGAATATATTCCCAGTAGCGGAACGGGTCCTGGCGGATCTGCCGGCCGCTGATCTTCATAAACGAACGTTCAGGATCGATCAGGATGGTTTCCGTCGCCAGATATTCGCGGTAGCGCGGCGCATCCTGCGTTTCACTGGAATAAATCACGCTCGGCATAATGCCCTGCTGTTCCATAAACTGCTTCATGCCGTTGCTCCACACGCCCCAGCCGTGCGGATACGGCTCGATGCCCTGTTCGTCGAACGCATGGATATGGATATTCTTCTGGTATTTGAAGGTTTGCAGCAGCCAGCGCAGGCGGTCGCTGACCGTCGGCTGCTGCGACATCGAACTGTTATCGAACAGCTCGCGATCGCGCGGTTCGTCGTAACACAAAATCACATGCAGCTCATCCACCTGGCTGCAGGCGCGCTGGATCAGATAAATATGGCCGGTGTGCAACGGGTAAAATTTACCAAACACCACGCCGACCTTTTTCTCCCGACGCGGAAATTCCAGACCGAGAAAGCGGTGCAGCGCCTCCAGTTTCTGCGCGCTGGGACTCTTGATTTTGTCATTAAGCAGCTGGCTGAGATAGCCTTTGGTCATGCCGCTGGCGTCCGCCACCTGTTGCAGGGTGCACCCCTGCTGCTTAATCGCCGCCTTCAGATAATCAAATTGCCGCATCACGCCTCCTGTTCAATATGCTAAACACGTTAGCACAGATTCCTTCCGCTGACGGCCATTAAAACTCATCCAGCACCGCCAGCGCATCCGCCAGCTTTTTCACGCCGAACACCTGCATATTGGCCGGCATTTTTTTCGGCACGTTGGCGTGCGGCACGATGGCGCGTTTAAAACCGTGTTTGGCCGCTTCCGAAATACGCTCCTGACCGCTCGGCACCGGGCGGATCTCGCCGGCGAGGCCCACCTCGCCGAACACCACCAAATCCTGCGGCAGCGGGCGGTCACGCAGGCTGGAGACCAGCGACAGCAGCAGCGCCAGATCGGCGCTGGTTTCCGCCACCTTCACACCGCCGACTACGTTGACGAACACGTCCTGATCCGCCATCTGCAACCCGCCGTGACGGTGCAGCACCGCCAGCAGAATCGCCAGACGGTTCTGCTCCAGCCCCACCGCCACGCGGCGCGGGTTGGACATCATCGAGTGATCCACCAGCGCCTGGATCTCCACCAGCAGCGGCCGCGTACCTTCCCACACCACCATCACCGAGCTGCCGGAGGTCACCTCGCCGCGGCTGAGGAAAATCGCCGACGGGTTGCTGACCTCGCGCAGGCCCTGCTCGGTCATGGCGAATACGCCCAGTTCATTGACCGCGCCGAAGCGGTTCTTGTGGCTACGCAGGGTGCGGAAGCGGGAATCGGCGTCGCCGTCGAGCAGAATCGAGCAGTCGATGCAGTGCTCCAGCACCTTCGGCCCGGCCAGCGAGCCGTCTTTGGTGACGTGGCCGACCATCACGATCGCCACGCCGCGGGTTTTGGCAAAGCGCGTCAGGTAAGCGGCGGTTTCACGCACCTGCGCTACGCTGCCCGGCGAGGACTGGATATCCGCCATATGCATCACCTGAATCGAGTCGATCACCATCAGTTTCGGCTGTTCCTGCTCGGCGATCAGGCAGATTTGCTCAATGCTGGTTTCCGACAGCATATTCAGGTTGCCGGTCGGCAGCCCTAGGCGGTGCGCGCGCATCGCCACCTGCTGCAGCGACTCTTCGCCGGTGACGTACAGCGTTTTCATCTGCTCTGACAGCTTGCACAGCGTTTGCAGCAGCAGGGTACTCTTGCCGGCGCCGGGGCTGCCGCCGATAAGGATCGCGCTGCCCGGCACCACGCCGCCGCCGAGCACGCGGTCAAACTCCAGAAAGCCGGTAGAAAAACGCGGCAGCTCTTCCAGGCTGATCTCCGACAGCCGCTGCACCTTGCTGACGCCGTTCTCGCCGGCATAGCCGCTGAAACGCTCGTTGCGCGCCGCCGCAGGCGAGGCGGCCAGACGGACCTCGGTAATGGTATTCCAGGCCTGGCACGCGCTGCACTGCCCCTGCCAGCGCGGATAATCCGCCCCGCACTCATTACATACAAACGCCCGTTTCGCTGCTTTTGCCACGTGTTACCTCTTGGAGAATACTGATTTGCTGATGATTCGGCCCGCGCCGGCGGGCAACGATTAGCGCACTTCGTGTTTCAGGCTGCCGCTCAGCACGCATAATACGCCGATCAGATCGGCATGACGAATCGCCACCTGAGCCTTGTCATACACCGTCGGCTTGGCGTGATAGGCAATGCCCAGCCCCGCCGCCTGCATCATTTTCACATCGTTGGCGCCGTCGCCGATCGCCACGGTCTGCTGCGGCTCAATGCCCAGCTTTTCTGCCAGCTGCGTCAGCGTATCGGCCTTGTACTGAGCATCGACAATCGGTCCCACCACTTCGCCGGTCAGCTTACCGTCGCGGATTTCCAGCTCATTGGCAGCCACCGCCACCAGCTTCAGCGTATCGCGCAGGTGCTCGGCATAATAGGTGAAGCCGCCGGACGCGATGGCAACGTGCCAGTCCAGCGCCTGCAGCTTCCGCACCAGATTGACCAGCCCCGGCATCAGCGGCAGGTTATCGCGCACCTGTTTGAGGATATTGGCGTCGGCGCCCTTCAGCGTACCGACCCGCTGCCGCAGGCTGGCGGAAAAATCCAGCTCGCCGCGCATCGCCCGCTCGGTCACTTCGGACACCTGCTCGCCCACGCCCGCCAGCTTGGCGATTTCATCAATGCACTCAATCTCAATCGCGGTGGAGTCCATATCCATCACCAGCAGGCCCGGCGTACGCAGATGCGGGATCTTGCCGAGCGGCGCCACGTCCAGCCCGCTCTCCGCCGCCAGCGTTTTGGCGCGTGCCGTCAGCGAACCGGCCAGACGCACCACCTGGTAATCCTCCACGCGCCAGGCGGTGACGATCACCATCGCCGCGCCGAGCCGACGCTGGAACTGCGTGATACGCTCTTTATCCAGTTTTCTGCCGTAGAGTAGCCAACCGGTGTGGCCCGCCCAATAATCCAGCGGCATCACTTCGTCACCGCTCAGTGAAAGGGGAAGACCCGGCCATTGGGAGATCTCGGCCGGGAGGTCACAATAGGTCAGACTATTCGACATCATTAACTCCTGAAGGGGCAGCTATAAGGTATACCCGCCTGATTCTACGTTGCGGCAGCGTGAAACCAAAGCGGCAACGGCGGGCAAAGACAGGCAACACACGTGATATACCCTAAATAGTTCGCGTTGCAGGAAGGCGGCAAGGGAAGGAATCCCGCTGGGCTTACCCAGGTAAGTGATTCGGGTGGCTGCGCGTAGCCAACACGCCTGCAACGTGAAATATGACGGGTACAAAACAACCCATCAAGCTATCCTATCGGGCCGGCTTCTGGCAACATAAACTCTCTCTGAGATTAAGGAAGCCGTATGGCTACAGCCAAACTGAAATTTCGTCTGCACCGCACCGCCATCATTCTGATTTGCCTGGCGTTATTGGTGCTGTTGATGCAGGGCGCCTCCTATTTTAGCCTGAGCCATCAGCTGGCGCGCTCCGAGCAGGTGGAGGATCTGGCGCAAACCCTGACGAAACAGGTCGCCTTCAGCCTGGCGCCGCTGCTTGACGACGACAGCGATATTGATAATCAGCGCATCGACGCCATCCTCACACAGATGACCGACCACAGCCGTATTCTGGACGCCAGCGTCTACCAACTGGACGGTACGCTGATCGCCCACGCCGGGGAAACCATCAGCGTACGCGACCGCCTGTCCCTCGACGGCAAACGCGCCGGCGGCTACTTCAACAATCAACTGGTTGAAGCCATTAAAGGTAAAGACGGCCCGTGCGGCTTTATCCGCATCACCCTGGACACCCACGTGCTGGCGACCGAGGCCAAACAGGTGGATAACACCACCAACCTGCTGCGGCTGATGATGCTGCTGTCGCTGGCCATCGGCATTATTCTGGCGCGCTGCCTGCTGCAGGGCCGCCGCAGCCGCTGGCAGCAGTCGCCCTATCTGCTGACCGCCAACACGCCGCTGGCGGAAAACGACGACGAAAAACAGGAAAGCGCCGCGCCGGCATCCGGCGACGACGAGACGCGCAAGCCATAGCGTCTGCCGCGCATAAAAAACGCCGGCCAGGTTCGCACCCGCCGGCGTGATTGTCACCACGGCGGCAATAACGCCGCCGACGGGCCGCCTTACTCTTTGTCGCCCAGCAGCACAGATTCCAGCGCGATAACGATCATTTCGTTAAAGGTGGTCTGGCGCTCTGCGGAAGTAGTCTGCTCATGACGCAGAATATGGTCGGATACGGTGCAGATGGTCAGCGCTTTACAGCCGTACTCTTCCTGCAGTTCCGCCACCACGCCGTAAATGCCGGCCGCTTCCATTTCCACACCCAGAATGCCGTACTTTTTCATCACCTGGAACATGTCCGGATCCGGCGTATAGAACAGATCGGCGGAGAAGATGTTGCCGACGCGCGCCGGGATGTTCTGAGCAGCGGCAGCGTCAACCGCGTTGCGCACCATGTCGAAATCCGCGATCGCCGCGTAGTCGTGATCTTTAAAACGCAGACGGTTCACTTTGGAGTCGGTGCAGGCGCCCATACCGATCACCACGTCGCGCAGTTTAATATCGTCGCGCACCGCGCCGCAGGAACCCACGCGGATCAGTTTCTTCACGCCGAACTCCGCAATCAGTTCACGCGCGTAGATGGAGCAGGACGGGATGCCCATGCCATGACCCATAACGGAAATTTTGCGGCCTTTGTAAGTGCCGGTGAAGCCCAACATGCCGCGCACGTTGTTCACTTCCACCGCATCTTCCAGGAAGGTTTCCGCGATATATTTCGCGCGTAACGGGTCGCCCGGCATCAGAACGACGTCTGCGAAATCACCCATTTCGGCGTTAATGTGCGGAGTTGCCATAATTATTTTCCTTATACTATCGTCATGAATAAAAATGCGCCGGGGTATTCCCCCGGCGCCAACTGCGTATTAGAACATAGTCTTGCCATATTCCATTGGCGACAGACCAAAATAATTCGCGACGGTCTGGCCAATATCGGCAAAGGTTTCGCGGTGGCCCAACGAGCCCGGTTTCACATTCGGGCCGTAGACCAGCACCGGAATGTGCTCGCGCGTATGGTCGGTGCCGCCCCAGGTCGGGTCGCAGCCGTGGTCGGCGGTGAAGATGATCATATCGTCGTCTTTCACCAGCTTCAGCAGCTCCGGCAGACGGCGGTCAAACAGCTCCAGCGCGGCGGCGTAGCCCGCCACGTCGCGGCGGTGGCCGTAAGAGGAGTCGAAATCGACAAAGTTGGTGAACACGATGGTATTGTCGCCGGCCTGCGCCATCTCTTTGACGGTGGCGTCAAACAGCGCGTCAATCCCGGTCGCCTTAACCTTTTTGGTAATGCCAACGTTGGCGTAGATATCGGCAATCTTGCCGATGGACACCACGTCGCCGCCCTTCTCATCCACCAGTTTTTTCAGTACCGTCGGCGCCGGCGGCTCGACCGCCAGATCGTGGCGGTTGCCGGTGCGCTGGAAGTTGCCCGGCTTATCGCCGACGAACGGACGGGCGATCACGCGGCCGATGTTGTAGCCGCCTTCGGTCAGTTCTTCGCGGGCGATTTCGCACAGCTCATACAGACGCTCCAGGCCGAAGGTTTCTTCATGACAGGCAATCTGGAACACCGAGTCCGCCGAGGTGTAGAAAATCGGCTTGCCGGTCTTCATGTGTTCTTCGCCGAGCTGATCGAGGATCACCGTACCGGAGGAATGGCAGTTGCCGAGGTAGCCCGGCAGCTTGGCGCGCTCCACCAGCTTGTCCAGCAGTGCCTGCGGGAAGCTGTTGTGTTCGTCTTTAAAGTAGCCCCAGTCGAACAGTACCGGCACCCCGGCGATCTCCCAGTGGCCCGATGGCGTGTCCTTACCGGAAGAAAGTTCGCTGGCATAGCCGTAAGCGCCAATGATGTCGGCATTTTCGTCCAGCCCCGGCGGGAAGGTGCCGGTGGACTCCTGCGCCGCTTTGCCCAGACCAAGGCGGCTGAGGTTCGGCAGGGTCAACGGGCCGCTACGGCCGGTGTCTGCTTCGCCACGCGCGCACATTTCGGCAATGTGGCCCAGGGTATCCGAGCCTTTGTCGCCAAAACGTTCAGCGTCGGCGCTGGCGCCGATGCCGAATGAGTCCAGAACCATGATAAATGTACGTTTCATTGTCTTCTCCCGCGTGATTCCACGCTCTGACGGCGCAATGCGCGCCGCCTCGATTAATAAATGGCCTTACTGGGTGATGCGTTTATACACCACCGGCGTAGCTTCCGGCGCCTGGTCGCTCAGCGTCATCGCACCGCGTACCGCTTCGGCCGCCTGCTGCCAGCTCTCTTCGTCGTTGGCATGGATCACCGCCAGCGGCTGTTTGGCGTCAATGCGGTCGCCCAGACGCGCCATATCGGTCAGGCCAACGCTGTAGTCGATGCTGTCGGTGGCGCGGCGACGGCCGCCGCCGAGGGTCACCACCGCCATGCCCAGTTCACGGGTATCCATGGCGCTGACGATACCTTCACGCTCAGCGTACACCGGCTTGCTCAGCGTCGCCGTCGGCAGATAGCTGTCATAACGCTCGACAAAGTCGCTCGGCCCCTGCTGCGCCGCCACCATACGGCCGAAGATTTCCGCCGCTTTGCCGTTATCCAGCACCGCCTGCAGTTTGGCGCGTGCATCAGCGTCATCCTGCGCCAGGCCGCCGGAAAGCAGCATCTCCACGCACAGCGCCATGGTGACTTCCAGCAGGCGCGGGTTGCGGTACTCGCCGGTCAGGAAGCGCACCGCTTCGCGCACTTCCACCGCATTACCGGCGCTGGAAGCCAGCACTTGGTTCATGTCGGTCAGCAGCGCCGTGGTTTTGCAGCCGGCGCCGTTGGCGACGCCGACGATAGCCTGCGCCAAATCTTCCGACAGCGCATAGGTCGGCATAAAGGCGCCGGAACCCACCTTGACGTCCATCACCAACGCATCCAGCCCTTCCGCCAGTTTCTTGGCCAGGATCGAACCGGTAATCAGCGGAATAGAGTCCACGGTGGCGGTAATATCGCGTGTGGCATAGAAGCGTTTGTCCGCCGGCGCCAGCGAGCTGGTCTGGCCGATAATCGCAACGCCGACCTCTTTGATGATTTTACGGAAAGCGCTGTCATCCGGGAAGATATTAAAGCCGGGAATGGCCTCCAGTTTATCCAGGGTGCCGCCGGTATGGCCCAGGCCGCGGCCGGAGATCATCGGCACGTAGCCGCCGCAGGCCGCCACCATCGGGCCGAGCATCAGCGACGTCACGTCGCCCACGCCGCCGGTGGAGTGCTTGTCCACCACCGGGCCGTTGAGATCCAGGCTCTTCCAATCCAGCACCGTGCCGGAATCGCGCATCGCCATGGTCAGCGCCACGCGCTCAGGCATGGTCATATCATGAAAATAGATGGTCATCGCCAGCGCGGCAATCTGCCCTTCGGAGACGACGTTATCGCGGATACCGTTAATAAAGAAGCGAATCTCTTCTTCGCTCAGCGGCTGACCGTCGCGTTTCTTACGAATAATTTCTTGTGCCAGGAACAAAATATCCTCCTGCAATCTGCGTGTGTAGAGTTATCAAAGACGCCCCGGACGCGCCGGGACGAAAGCGAGAATCAGTAGCCGCTGCCGGACGTCTGCGCGCTGTAGCCCAGCGTGGTCAGCAGGCTGGCCAACAGGCTGGAAGCCCCGAAGCGGAAATGCCGTGCATCCGCCCAGTCTGCGCCCATGATACGCGCGGCAAGTTGCAGATAATGCTGCGCCTCTTCTGCGGTGCGCACGCCGCCGGCCGGCTTGAAGCCCACCTTCTCGCCGACGCCCATATCGCGGATCACCGACATCATCAGCTCGGCGCTTTCCAACGTGGCGTTCACCGGTACTTTGCCGGTGGAGGTTTTAATAAAGTCCGCCCCGGCGTTGATGGAGATTTCAGACGCCTTGCGGATCAGCGCCGCGTCTTTCAGTTCGCCGGTTTCGATAATCACTTTCAGCAACACATCCGCTTCGGCGCAGGCCTGCTTGCACTGCTTCACCAGCTCAAAACCGACCTGCTCATTGCCGGCCATCAGCGCGCGGTATGGAAACACCACGTCGACTTCGTCGGCGCCGTAGGCGATCGCCGCGCGGGTTTCCGCCAGCGCAATGTCGATATCATCGTTACCGTGCGGGAAGTTGGTGACGGTGGCGATGCGGATATCCGGCGTGCCCTGCTCGCGCAGCGTTTTGCGGGCGATGGGGATAAAGCGCGGATAAATGCAGATGGCGGCGGTATGGCCCGCCGGGCTGTTCGCCTGACGGCACAAGGCGATCACCTTCTCGTCGGTGTCGTCGTCGTTCAGGGTGGTTAAATCCATCAGGCTCAGCGCGCGTTGCGCTGCGGCGGTTAATTCGGTCATAAAACTCTCCAACTTGAGCTGCTTGCTGTTGGCGAGCGGACTTGGTTCCGTGAAGATAGCGCGGGGTAATCACTTCCCCGAGGGCAACTGAGGTCCTTCTCACCGCACATTAGGCTAGACGTGCAAACAGCCTGTAGTAACGATTAGAACACGCCGGTAATACGCCGACCGCGTTCAGGTGTAAAAATCCAATGGGGTAACGCTCTAACAGTCAGAGATTATATGTGAAAATAATCACAAAATAACGCGATATTGTTCACAGAATAACAAAAGCCTCACGGCGCGGCGTTCCTGGCCTTGTCTAACGGGCTTGCTTCCCCGCCGCCAACGTGGCGACGGAGAAGCAGAACAGCGCCCCGCAAGTATAGTTTACAGCGCCAGGAAGAACCCGGCGATGGTCGCACTCATCAGGTTTGACAGGGTGCCGGCCACCACCGCCTTCAGACCCAGACGCGCAATATCATGACGACGGTTCGGCGCCATACTGCCCAAACCGCCCAGCAGAATCGCCACCGAAGAAAGGTTAGCGAAACCACACAGCGCAAACGAAATAATCGCCTTAGTGTGGGCGGACAGCACCTGCAAGCCGTCGGCCGTCACCGCCTCATCCGGGCGCAGATAGGCGCCGAAGTTCATAAAGGCGACAAACTCATTGACGATAATCTTCTGGCCGATAAAGGAGCCGGCGGTCATTGCCTCGCTCCACGGCACGCCGATCAGGAAGGCAATTGGCGAGAAGATCCAGCCCAGCAGCAGCTCCAGCGACAGCTGCGGATAGTTGAACCAGCCGCCGATGCCGCCCAACATGCCGTTCAGCAGCGCGATCAGGGCGATAAACGCCAGCAGCATCGCGCCGACGTTCAGCGCCAGCTGCATACCGGACGCCGCGCCGGACGCCGCCGCGTCAATCACGTTTGCCGGGCGCTCTTCCTCGGCGATCAGTTTGGTCGCATCGTCCGTATCATGGGTTTTTTCCGTTTCCGGCACCATCAGCTTGGCGAACAGCAAACCGCCCGGCGCGGCCATAAAGGAAGCGGCGATCAGGTATTCCAGCGGCACGCCCATCTGCGCGTAGCCGGCCAGCACCGAACCCGCCACCGACGCCAGGCCGCCGCACATCACGGCAAACAGCTCGGACTGCGTCATGGTGGCGATATACGGCCGCACCACCAGCGGCGCTTCGGTCTGCCCGACGAAAATATTCGCGGTCGCCGACAGCGACTCGGTGCG
Organism: Serratia sp. JUb9; assembly: GCF_014298095.1. Classification (NCBI taxonomy): domain Bacteria; kingdom Pseudomonadati; phylum Pseudomonadota; class Gammaproteobacteria; order Enterobacterales; family Yersiniaceae; genus Serratia; species Serratia sp. JUb9. The sequence goes on from NZ_CP060416.1 coordinate 4,294,282, forward strand.
AGAAGTACCCAACACCTTCTGCAGGCCGCCGCCCAGCACGCGGATCACCAGCTGCATAATGCCGAGGTAATACAATACGGCGATCAGCGACGAGAAGAACACAATCACCGGCAGCACGCGCAGCGCAAAGATAAAGCCGCCGCCGCCGAACAGTTCGAACATCTTGTCGGACACCAGCCCGCCGAAAATAAACGAAATACCCTGGTTGCCGTAGGCGATCACATTGGCCACCCCTTCCGACATCCCGCCCAGAATGCGCTGGCCCAGCGGTACGTACAGCACCAGCGCGCCGATCGCGATTTGAATAATAAAGGCGCCGAGCACGGTGCGCAGGTTGATCGCCCGCCGGTTGCTGGAAAGCAGCACCGCGATCGCAATTAACACCGCCATCCCAATCAGGCTCATGATGAGTTGCATGCAAAGTATCCCTGTGGTGAAAAATAAACAGATTCTGCCCGGCATTATTGTGGGCTAACTATTGGTAACGGGGCGGGATTATACTGAGCAATATTGCGCCAGACTCGTCTTACATCACAAATGTATACAAACAGGCGCAAACGAAAATCTTATAACGTGACTCAAATCACACTTTAGCCGTCAGAACGGCGGCTATAGCGCAAACAGGGATTGGGTATTTTGCTGAAGTTGAGCGGCAATTTGCTCGGGCGGTTCTGAACGCAGCTGACACAGCACCTGAAACACCTCGGCAGCGCGTTCCGGCCTGTTAGGCTCGCCCTGATGGCCGGCCAGCGGCATATCCGGCGCATCGGTTTCCAGCAGCAGCGCGCTGAGCGGCAGCTGCGCCATCACCGCGCGGGTTTTCTGCGCCCGCTGATAGCTGATGGTGCCGCCGACGCCGATAAAATAGCCCAGACGTACAAACGCCTGCGCCTGCGACAGACTGCCGGCAAAGCCGTGCACCACGCCGCGACGCGGCAGGTCGGCGCGCCGCAGTATGGCGGCCAGCGGATCGTGGCTGCGGCGTGAATGCAGAATCACCGGCAAGTCATGGCGTTTCGCCAGCTGCAGCTGGGCGCGCAGCAGCGTCTGCTGACGCGCAAACTGCGGTTCGTCCATATACAGATCCAGGCCGATTTCCCCCACCGCCGCCAGTTTGGGCGGCCGTGCGGCCAGCCAGTCGGCCAGTTGCTCCAGCTGCGCGTCATGGTGCTGTGCGATATACAGCGGGTGCAGCCCCAGCGCGGCGTACAACGGTGGGTACTTCTCCGCCAGTCCCGCCACGCCCGCAAAGCGATCGGCAGTGACCGACGGCACAATAATCCGCTCCACGCCGGCCGCCGCCGCGCGCCGCAGGCTCTCCGCCTCGTGGCCGCTGAAGGGCGGGAAATCAAAGTGGCAGTGGGTATCGGTAAAACGCAGACTCATAGCGCCTCTCCCTTGCCGCCCGGCAGTTCGTCCGGCGGCAGACGCATCTCGGCGGGCGCCGCCGCGGCCGGCTGTGTCACTTCACTGACGATCGGCGACGGCATACTCAGGCTTTCCGGCTGCAGCAAACGCCGCGACAGCGGCCGTTTCACCATAACGCCGTCGCCCTCTTCCGCCGCCTGCAGCCAGTGGCCGACGGTCGCCAGAAAATAGCGACCGCAGCGCCGGCCCAGATGATAGTCGCGATTAAGCGACGACAGGCGACTGCCAAGCGCATTGCTCGCCAGCGGCTTCGGCGGGAAGATTTCAAAGATACGCAGGTCGCCCGGCGGCTTCTCAATAAACTGCTGAATACGGTGGTAGCTCTGCTCATGCTGACGCATGATGCGCACCATCTGCTGCAGGCTGCTTTCGCTCAGCCACTGCTCCATCCGCTTCATCCACTGCGGCGTATAGTACATCTGTGACGGCACGGTGCGGATCACCACGATGGTATCCGCGCCGCGACGGTAGGCTTCCTCCACCGGAATCGCGTCGCTGATGCCACCGTCCTGATAGCTGACGCCGTCCAGATCGACGCCCATACGGTAAAAACCCGGAATGGCGCTGGAGGCTTTAATCGTCGGCAGCCAGCTGGCGCGCCGGGCGGGGAAATAGGTCGGTTCGAAGTCGTCGCTGCGGCAGGCGCACATCAGAAACTCACGCCCGTCGTGGAACTGTTGTTCCGCCGTGTCCATCGCCAGCGGCAGCTGCTGCGAGGTGATATTCACCAGCCAGTCGAGGTCGATCAGGTGGCCACCGCGCACAAAGCGCAAGGGATTAAAGAAATCGGCGGTGGTGGTATAGCGGGTGATCACCCGACGCGCGTAACCCATCTGTCCGCAGATAAAGGCGGAAAGGTTCTGCGCACCGGCGGAGGTGCCAATCATCAGTTCAAAAGGGTTGAAGCGGGCACGCTGGAACTCATCCAGTACGCCGGCGGTGAAAATACCGCGCTGCCCGCCCCCTTCGCACACCAGCGCCAGTTTGCCAGGCCGGTATGGTTTATACGCCAGCGGCTCAATATTGCCGAGCGTGATGGGTATTCTGTAGCCCAACCCGGGATCCTCAGTAAGGTGTTTTTTCTGAGGATACCTCTTCTTGCTCTCTTCCGTAATCTTCTTGCAGTATGCCGGAGAGGCAGTCATTACTGCCGGTCAGCCATGCACAGTCGCTGCCGGAAAGTTCAGCCCAGGCCTGCCACAGCTGGCCTCTGAGCTGTTTCCAACGTCCGAGGATAATGTCGCTGTTCATGATCTGCCCCCCTGCTGCCGGAAAAAGACTCAAGATTTGTTACACTTTGCCCACCGGCTAAGGACGACGGCGGCCGGTAAACAGACTGATCAGGAACAGAATAATCCCGACCACAAACACCACTTTTGCCGCCCAGGCGGCGGTGCCCGCCAAACTGCCAAAGCCCAATGCCGCGGCAATCAGCGCAACCACCAAAAAGATAATGCCCCAACGAAACATAAGCCTCTCCTTACCGTAGAGGCGCAGCCTGCGCGCCCGTGATGAAACGCATCAAGGGGGCCGGATACCGGCCCCCTGCTGACAGAGTTCGCCGCGATGGGCTGATTATGGCTTAACGGTCAGATCGTTCTTCACGCTCTTCACGCCGTCAATCGCCTTGGCGATGCTTTCCGCACGCTCAGACTGTTCCTGCGACTTCACTTCACCAGACAGCTGCACCACGCCGTCGGTGGTTTCCACTTTCACATTGCGCGAAGGCACGATGTCATCGGCCAGCAGCTTGGCTTTCAGCTCCGTGGTGGCAGCGGCATCACCGGCATAGGATTTCACCGACTGCTTGGCTTCATCTTTCACGTGCAGCTTATCGCTGACGGATTTCACGCCTTCCACTTTGCCTGCCACGGCGACCGCCTGCTCAGCCAGCGCCTGGCTGGCGACAAAGCCGCTCAGCGTCACAACGCCTTTTTCCGTTTTCACCGAAATGTCGTTGCTGGAAGAAATAGTCTTGTCCTGCACCAGCGCGCTTTTCACTTTTGCGGTGATCGCGCTGTCATCCATATAGCCGTCGACTTTCTTCATTGAGCTGTCGACTTTTTGCATAGAGCTATCGATTTTGCTGCCAGTGCTATCAGCCACGCTGGATGCCTTATCGAGCAACGAACCTTCGGCCAGAGCGCTACCGCTCACCAGAACGGAACCCAATACGACAGCCATCATTGATTGTGCAAACTTGGTCTTTTTCATCGATCTCTTCCTTTTGTTGGTGAATCCCGAATACCTGCGGATTCTGTCGCCGCGATTCGCGCGGCTTTGATTCAGGGATACTTCACGATATCTGTTCGTTCGGCCATCCACGCCAGGAATATTGCAACCGCCATGCCAACTTTAAACAACCATTAAAAATCAATAAGATATGATTTATCGCTGAAAAAACAGGCTAAATACTGTCGCTAATCAACGACATCATCCAGACGCATCAGAGACACCCTTGCTAACCCATTGATTTTAAATAATACAGATTGTCTCCGATTGGCAACACTGCCGCATAAGGCGCTGGTTTTTTAACTAATCACAGAGATTTGGACTATTCATTGCGCAATTACGCCCTGCTAAATATAGCGCATCGCATAAAATTCGGCGGACGAAACGGAGCAATCTGAGGGACAGAGAAAACGGGAAAGGATGAAGGACGTTAATAAATAGCAACGGCCCGGCACCGATGGGATGCCGGGCCGCGACGAACATCAGTGCTCGCGGGTTTTGCGGAAGGTGACGTCCGGGTAACGCTCCTGCGTCAGGTTGAGGTTTACCATGGTCGGCGCGATATACGACAGGTTATCGCCGCCGTCCAGCGCCAGGTTCTGCTCATTCTTACGCTTGAACTCTTCGAACTTCTTCACGTCGTCGCACTCCACCCAGCGGGCGGTAGAAACGTTGACCGATTCATACACCGCTTCCACGTTGTATTCGGTCTTCAGACGCGCCACCACCACATCGAACTGCAGCACACCGACCGCGCCGACGATCAGATCGTTATTGGCGATCGGTCGGAACACCTGCACCGCGCCCTCTTCCGACAGCTGCACCAACCCCTTCAGCAGTTGCTTTTGCTTCAGCGGATCGCGCAGGCGGATACGGCGGAACAGCTCCGGCGCAAAGTTCGGAATACCGGTGAACTTCATGCTTTCACCCTGAGTAAAGGTGTCGCCGATCTGAATGGTGCCGTGGTTATGCAGGCCGATGATATCGCCCGGGTAGGCTTCTTCCACGTGGGAGCGGTCGCCGGCCATAAAGGTCAGCGCGTCCGAAATCACCACGTCCTTGCCGGTGCGCACCTGACGCAGCTTCATGCCTTTTTCATAGCGGCCGGACACCACGCGCATAAACGCCACGCGGTCGCGGTGTTTCGGGTCCATATTGGCCTGAATCTTGAACACAAAACCGCTGAACTTCTCTTCCGTTGCCTTCACTTCGCGGCTGTCGGACTGACGCGGCATCGGCGTCGGCGCCCAGGACACCAGCCCGTCGAGCATATGGTCGACGCCGAAGTTGCCCAGTGCGGTACCGAAGAACACCGGGGTCAGTTCGCCGGCCAGGAACGCTTCCTGCTCAAACTCGTGCGACGCGCCCTGCACCAGCTCCAGTTCTTCACGCAGCTGCGCGGCCAGCTCTTCGCCCACCGCTTCGTCCAGCTCCGGGTTATCCAGCCCTTTTACCACCCGCACGTCCTGAATGGTGTGGCCCATGCCGCTCTGATAGAGGTAGGTTTCATCCTTGTACAGATGGTAAACCCCTTTAAACAGCTTGCCGCAGCCGATTGGCCAGGTGATTGGCGAGCAGGCGATTTTCAGTTCGCGCTCGACTTCATCCATTACTTCCATCGGATCGCGGATATCGCGGTCCAGTTTGTTCATAAAGGTCAGGATCGGCGTATCGCGCAGACGGGTGACTTCCATCAGCTTGCGGGTACGATCCTCAACGCCTTTCGCGGCGTCGATCACCATCAGGCAGCAGTCCACCGCGGTCAGGGTGCGGTAGGTATCCTCGGAGAAGTCTTCGTGCCCCGGGGTATCCAGCAGATTGACCAGGCTGTCGCGGTACGGGAACTGCATCACCGAGGTGGTGATGGAGATGCCGCGCTGCTTTTCCATTTCCATCCAGTCGGATTTGGCATGCTGGCTGGAGCCGCGGCCTTTTACCGTACCGGCGGTCTGGATCGCCTGTCCGAACAGCAGCACCTTTTCGGTGATGGTGGTTTTACCGGCATCGGGGTGCGAGATGATGGCGAAGGTTCTTCTTTTCGACACTTCGCGGGCAAATTCACTAGGAGACATGTTTTCACGTTTCTACGGTTAGTCCGCCCTGCGTCATCGTCATACGCCGTTGAGGGCGTCAAAGCAAAGCGGTGAAATGAATATAATAGCGGGTTATTTTCGCTGATTTGCCAACCGGTGACAATCAATGGATACGATGCGGCAAGATTAAACCTTCTGCCTATAGCCGGAAATCTGGCGACAACGTGGTCCAATGCTGGCGCAACACCGCTTTGTGACCGTCCGCCATCGGTAAGTCTTTCAATAACGCCGGCCATAAAGTGCGCGCCTTGTCGGTGGCATCCACCAGATGCACCCGTATCGCCGGCCAGGGAATACCGATACGCTCGGCCCACCGCTCAAAAGTTTGCATTGAAATCATTGGCCAACGCTTTTCCCTCGCCATATTAAGCGCAGATGCTGACTCATCCGGGAGATAAACCCGCGTGCTGACAATGTCATAAGCCGGGGAAAGCCGCACGTCGGTTTGGTGAGGATAAAAAATTGACCAGTTTTTGAGGTGGGCATCGCCATTAGCGAGCATAACGTTTGCCAACAGTCGTCGCGCCATCTGCTGCACATCAGGTAAGGGTTCACTACTCCACGCATAGAGATAGGCCGCTATCTGCTCGTAATTTTTTCCACGATATTTATCGTGCGCATAAAGGTCGAAGATTTGGGCAAAATCCTCCGTATGCACCCGTCCGCTTTCACTACGATCGAAACGACGGATAGCATAAGCATAAGATTCATCAGCCAGGCGGATATCAGGTAAATTATCCAACTGTCCCAACGCAACCAGCTCAATATCAGGAATATCCACGCCTATCGCCTGCGCTAGCCGCATCGCCGTATATTCGTTTTCCGGAACGTTACGGTGAACGGTAGAGGGCGTTTTGATGATCCAGCTGTCTGCGCCCACCTGAGAAGAGATATTGAAGCGACCATCCTGACGCACAGAGGAAAATTTCATCTGCACGCCTGCCAGAGAAAATTTTTGCGCATCCGGTCCCACTTCAATGTGTACCGCTTCCAGCTCGCCGCGCGACGCCAGCGACCAGGCAGGGATCGCATTAGCGGCAAGCGCGCGTGCTTCCAACGCGCCCGGCAAGTTGTCGCCGGCCCATGCCAGCAAAGGAAATTCTTCATCAACATGCACTTTCAACGATTGCGCCAACCAACTGCGCAGTGCCCCTTCGGGCAACAAATTGGATAAAACGGGAGGAAGACGCTGAGATGACTGCAAAACCTGTTCAAGATACCCCGGGTGCGCCCGCTGCCTCAGGGTAAACAACGGACGACTATCCTCCGGCAAAGCAATATATTGCGGATCGAAGGTGAGGATATTTCTTCCTCCGCTATAATGCGCCAGCACGCCAACACGCACGCCATGCAAAATCAAAGCTAATGCCTGCACCGATTCAACCTGCCGTTGCCCCTTCATCCGCTAGTCCTCGAGATCTTTCAGCTTTTTTTCAAACCCCTGCAACACATCCGCTTTCGACGTTATACCCATTTCCTGTTGCAGTAACGTCTCTACGTCACCGGCATGCCTTTTCGGCACGATAACATATTCCAAATCCATCGCCGCCAATATCCGTAGCAGAGTGCTCATCCTAATATCACTGCCGGATTCAATACGCTGATATTGCTGCTGCGTCATACCAATCTTCATCAAAAAGTCTTTTTGACTCCAGCCCAACTCGGTGCGCTTTTCTTTCAGAATCCTTGATATATCTGATAATTGTCGCATCCCTCACCTCAAAACAACGAATTAATTGTATTACTCATCTATAAACAACAAATTAGTTGTAATTCTGGTTAAAAACAACCTATTTATTGTATATGTCACAAAAAACAATCAATTGGTTGTAAATAGGGAGGGGAACAATAAATAAGTTATTTACGGCTCAGCCCAGCAGCAGCGCCATCACGATCGCATCCTCACGCCCGCCGGCGGCAGGGTAATAGTTGCGGCGCACCGTGACTTCATTGAAGCCCAGATCGTTATACAGCGCCAGCGCGCTGCGGTTCGAGGCGCGCACCTCCAGCCACAGCGTAACCACGCCGCGCGTTTCCAGCTCGGCGATCAGCGCACTCAGCAGCGCGCGGCCGTAACCACGGCGCTGCTGCTGCGGATCGATGGCGATATTGAACAGCGTCGCCTCATCCAGCACGATCTGGGTAATGGCAAAGCCGGCCATCTGACCGTCGGCGTCCAGTTTCAGGTTGAGGTAGCGTTCGCCCTGGTTGCTTGCAAAGGTGGCCTGCGTCCAGGGAAAGGCGTGGCTGGCCTGTTCAATCTTGAAGGCGGTGGCCAGGTCGGCCGCCGTCAGGGTGGAAATGTTGTTCATGATGACAAATCTGCTGCCAGAGTGCGCGTTTCGCACCCGCATCGAGAGAAAGCTCGGCCAGCGCCGGGCTGTATAGCTGCGCGCCGGCCACCGCAAGCGGCTCCGTGACGCCCAGCCGCCAACTGTTGCATTCCGTGTCTTCCGGCAGCATCGCCGCCTGTTCCGGCGTCAGACCATAGGTTTGCGCCGGCGTCAGCCCCAGGCTGCGCAGCACGTCGCAAAACAGCGCATCATCCGGCGCGGGCAACGCCGCAGCCACCACCAACAGGCGCGTTTCCGCCGGCAGACCGATCGCCACTTCGCCCTGCAACACGGCCGGGCGGCGCAATGTCCACTGCGTAATACCCAGTTGTTGTAACAGCCAGTCGCGTTGAGATGCCATGCCGATTCCTGTCAGGAGCTACCGTAAGCGCGTTATGCTAACAAACCCACGCGGCCAACGCACCTGCAGCTTGCAGCATGACGGGTAAATTCAAGTTGCGGGAAGGCGGCAGGGAAAGAATCCCGATGAGCTGACTCTGGTCAGTGATTCGGGTGACTGAGCGCAGCCAACGCCTCTGCTGTTTAAAGTATGACGGGTAGATACCCTAAATAATTCGAGTTGCAGGAAGGCGGCAAGGGAAGGAATCCCGATGAGCTGACTCTGGTCAGTGATTCGGGTGACTGAGCGCAGCCAACGCCTCTGCTGTTTAAAGTATGACGGGTAGATACCCTAAATAATTCGAGTTGCAGGAAGGCGGCAAGGGAAGGAATCCCGATGAGCTGACTCTGGTCAGTGATTCGGGTGACTGAGCGCAGCCAACGCATCTGCAGCTCGAAGTATGACGGGTAACGGGTATAAATTCATCGAACATCGCTGCACAACGCTCTATAATCCCCCGCTTAATCTTGAGGAGCCGAAACCTGATGTCTGCATTAACCCCCGCCAGCGAAGTAATGCTGCGCCACAGTGATGAATTTACCGAACGCCGCGTACTGTTTGCCGGCGATCTGCAAGATAGCCTGCCTGCCCAGTTCGAGGCCGCAGACGTACGGGTGCATACCCAGCAATATCATCATTGGCAGTTATTAAACCGGGCGATGGGCGACAATGTGCAGTTCGGCCTGACGGTCGACGCCGGGTTCGTGGCCGACTGCGATACGCTGGTTTATTACTGGCCGAAGAGCAAACAGGAAGCGCAGTTCCAGCTGTGCAATCTGCTGGCGCTGCTGCCGGTGGGCGCAGAAGTGTTTGTGGTCGGTGAAAACCGCAGCGGCGTGCGCAGCGCGGAGCAAACCGTCGCCGATCACGTGCAACTGGTTAAAATCGACAGCGCGCGCCGCTGTGGTCTGTACCACGGCCGTATCGACAGCCGGCCGGCCTTTAACCTCGACGACTGGTGGCAGAGCTACGCGCTGCACGATCTGGAAGTGAAAACGCTGCCGGGCGTATTCAGCCGCGACGGTCTGGACGTCGGCAGTTCGCTGCTGCTGTCCACGCTGGAACCGCATATGAAAGGCAAGGTGCTGGATATCGGCTGCGGCGCCGGCGTACTCGCCAGCGTGATGTCGAAGATGTCACCGAAGGTGAAACTGACGCTGAGCGACGTCAACGCGGCGGCGGTCGCCGCCAGCCGGGCGACGCTGGCGGCCAACGGCATCGAGGGCGAGGTACTGGTCAGCAACGTCTACTCCGATATCAACGGCCGTTTCGATATGATCATCTCCAACCCGCCGTTCCACGACGGGCTGGCCACCAGCCTCACCGCGGCGGAAACGCTGATCCGCGGCGCGGTGAAGCACCTGCCGATCGGCGGTAAGCTGCGCATTGTCGCCAACGCCTTCCTGCCGTATCCGGACATTCTCGACGCCGTCTTCGGCAGCCACGAAGTGCTGGCGCAAAACGGCCGCTTCAAGGTGTATCAGGCTACCGTCGGTCGTCCGCCGCGCGCGCCGAAGAAGAAATAAGTCTTCAACCGATCTCCCTGACGCCACGGCGTCAGGGATAACACGCATCAACGGTTAACGTAGCCCATTGATTCCTGCCCGTAACGCGCTCCGGCCGCTGCCTGCTGCGGGAATACCGCCTCAATCGCCGCCAGCTCCTGCGCGCTCAGCGCCAGCGACGCTGCCGCCACGTTCTCCTCCAGATAGCGCCGGCGTTTGGTGCCCGGAATCGGCACAATATGTTCGCCCTGCGCCATCACCCAGGCTAATGCCAGCTGCGACGGCGTGACGCCTTTAGCCTGCGCCAGTTCACTAACCTTCTCCACCAGCGCCAGGTTACGGGCGAAATTATCCCCCTGAAAACGCGGATTGCTGCGGCGGAAATCATCTTCGGCCAGATCGTCAGGCCGCTGGATAGCGCCGGTCAGGAAGCCGCGTCCCAGCGGGCTGTAGGCAACAAAGCCGATGCCCAGCCGCTCGCAGGCCGCCAGTTGTCCCTGCAGCTCCACATCGCGCGTCCACAACGAGTATTCGCTCTGCAGCGCGGTAATCGGATGCACCTGATGCGCCCGCTCCAGCGTCGCCGCCGAGGCTTCGCTCAGGCCGATATGGCGGATCTTGCCCTGTTTAATCAGATCCGCCAGCGTGCCGACCACTTCTTCGATCGGCACCTCAGGATCCACCCGGTGTTGGTAGTAAAGATCGATCGTCTCCACCCTCAGCCGCTGCAGGCTGCCTTCCACCGCACGGCGGATATAATCCGGCCGGCTGCAGACGCCGCGCGCCTGCGGATCCGCCGGGTCGCGCACAATGCCGAACTTGGTGGCCAGAAATACCTGCTCCCGCTTACCTTTGATCGCCTTGCCCACCAGCTGTTCATTGGTGTGCGGCCCGTACATATCGGCGGTGTCCAGCAGGGTTACCCCCAGTTCCAGCGCCCGGTGCAGCGTGGCGATGGCCTCTTTTTCATCATAAGCGGTGGAGTAGAAATCGCTCATGCCCATGCAGCCTAACCCCAGAGCGGAAACGCTCGGGCCGTTGGAACCTAGTGTGCGCTGTTTCATCGTGTCTGCCTCGCGGTTGAATGTTTCGCCACTGAGTTTGGTTGTTAGCGCTGGGAAGATAAATCATGCATATTGTTCATCACTGTTCAAAAATCGCTAACAATCGCGGACGGGGATCGAAATGGATCAGATTCAGGCCATGCGCGTTTTCACCCGTATCGTCGAGCTGGGCAGCTTCAGCCGCACGGCGGAACGCCTGCAGCTGCCGCGCGCCACGGTCAGCAACGTGTTAAAGCGGCTGGAGCAGCAGCTTGGCGTACGCCTGCTGATCCGCACCACCCGCCAGGTGCAGGTCACCCATGAAGGCACGCTGTATTACCAGCGCTGCATCCAACTGCTCGGCGCGCTGGAAGAAGCCAACACGCTGTTCCGCCAGCAAAAGCTGCAGCCGTCCGGCCGGGTGCGCATCGATATGCCGCATTCGCTGGCACGCGAAGTGGTGATCCCGGCGCTGGAGGATTTCTACCGGCGCTACCCCGATATCACGCTGGCGCTGGGGGCCAACGACACGCAGGTCAATCTGCTGCGCGACGGCGTCGACTGCGTGCTGCGCGCCTGGAGCAGCGAGGACGACACGCTGGTGGCGCGCAGCATTGCGCAACTGCCGCAGATCACCTGCGCCTCACCGGACTATCTGCAGCGCTTCGGCACGCCGCGCTCGCCGGACGATCTGGCCGGCCATCAGGCGGTAGGCTACTTCTCGCTCAGCAACAATCAGGACTACCCGCTGGAATTCTGCCGAGGCGGCCAGGTGGAACTGCGTACGCTGCCCGCACGGCTGAGCGTCAGCGGCGCCGACGCCTACGCCAGCGCCTGTCTGACCGGCCTGGGGCTGATCCAGGCGCCGCGCTACTCGCTGGCTCCGCGTCTGAAGCGCGGCGAACTGGTGGAAGTGCTGGCCGATACCCCGCCGCCGCCGATGCCGCTGCACATTATGTATCCGCCCGGCCGCTTTCTGGCGCCGCGCGTGCGGGTGCTGATTGACTGGCTGATCGAACTGTTTGCCGGGCGTCCGCTGCATGAGAAATAAGCGAATGGCGGCCAGATGAAAGAAATATGACGCTTTTTACAGCGATCGCCCCAAAACACCGAAATAACTATTGACGTGTTCGCCAAAATCTCTAGAATTCGGCCCCGTGGTGACATTGCTGAAATCAATGTTTCTGGTATGCGAAGGTGGCGGAATTGGTAGACGCGCTAGCTTCAGGTGTTAGTGTCCTTACGGACGTGAGGGTTCAAGTCCCTCTCTTCGCACCAAATAACCACAAGATTTATATTGCACAGCATCTGTGCGAAGGTGGCGGAATTGGTAGACGCGCTAGCTTCAGGTGTTAGTGTTCTTACGGACGTGAGGGTTCAAGTCCCTCTCTTCGCACCACGCTGGTGATATAAATCAAAATCAAGCAGTAACATCGACTGTGCGAAGGTGGCGGAATTGGTAGACGCGCTAGCTTCAGGTGTTAGTGTCCTTACGGACGTGAGGGTTCAAGTCCCTCTCTTCGCACCAATTGATGTCCTTTCTCATTGTTTCCCCGAATAAAAAACACCAAAAAGCAACCAACACGCCCAGGCGTGGTTTTGTCATATCTGCGATTTGCCGTGCGCCGGCTTACGGCGTCAGATCGAAATGCAGACTGATGGCGGCCAGCCCGCCGGCCAGCGCCATGCAGGAAGGCAGCAGCAGATAGTGGCGCCAGCGGCTGTTGAACAGCATCACCAACGTCGCCAGCATGGCGATAACGATCAGGCTGCGCAGCTGCATCATGTCCAGGTTGACCATAGCCAACAGCGGCAACAGGGCGCAGGGCAGCAGCACGCCCCAGGCGCTGGATAAACGCTCCCCCAAACACCAGGTCACACTCCACAACCCACATGCGGTAATCATGGCGGCAATCATGACGGCTCACCCTCAAGTGATAATGATAACCAATATCATATAACACTTCTTTTCACCCTGCACCTCTTTCGCGAGCGCCGGGTGAAACGCGGATGACAACCCGGTGAAAAAGTGATAATTTGACTTAAGAATAATCCTATTATAATAATTTTTTAATAATAACGTTGGGAAATTATACCGCCGATATTCCTTATTATCGATCGGGATATATACCCTAAATAATTCGAGTTGCAGGAAGGCGGGAAGGAATCCCGATGAGCTTAATCAGGTAAGTGATTCGGGTGACTGAACGCAGCCAACACACCTGCAGCTTGAAGTATGACGGATATAATGACCTACTGCTCAATGTCGACTGCACGGACACACTAATAATGAATGCACGTTCTTATCAGGAACTGCTAAATAGCAAGCATCGGTTAGCGATATTACTGTTCTTGCTGATGAATATAGCCTCTTCCCTTTTCACCTTATTAATGCCGTTGAGAAATACCCCAGCCATCACCCCGCCGCTGTTCGGTATCCCCTTGTTTTGTCTGGCGGCGCTATTATTTACCTTACGCTCGCCGGGGAATTATATAAAACGGCTGGAGTATTTTTCCGGCGTATTAGGTCTGCTGTGGGCCGGACATATTTATATGAAAAGCCAATATCTGCTGCCGAATGTACAAAACTATCTGATTATTAGCCTGTTCAGCATCTTTTTTATCAGCGCGATTACCCTGACCGACAACGTCATCGCCTTCTGCCTGCACGCCGTGCCCTCCGCGCTGATTATCCTGCTGCTCGACAACCAGCATAATACCCTGCGCATCCTGTTTATCAGCGTGCTGCCGATTATCGCCTTTTCCATCCACCATCTGATGCTGAAACGCAGCGAATCCTTCACCTATGCGCTGGTCGCCCGCCTGTATGAAGAGCGTGACAAACTCAGCAACCTCAGCATGCTCGACCCGCTGACCGGCCTGTATAACCGGCGCGGGCTGGAAAACAAGCTGACGCTGCTGACCACGCCGCAAAGCGGCCTGCACTTTGTACTGCTGCTGGATATCGACCGTTTCAAAGCCTATAACGACCACTATGGCCATACCATGGGCGATCAGGCGTTGGTGAAGGTCGCCTGCGCCATCCGCGATGCGGTACGCTCGCGCGATATCGTGGTGCGCTACGGCGGCGAAGAATTTCTGGTACTGCTGACCAACGTCAGTAAAGAATACGCCGCCCAGCAGGCAGAACAGATCCGCCTGCGGGTGCAGGCGCTGGCGATCCCGCACGGTTTCAATCAGCTGGCCGCCACCTACGTTACCCTCAGCGCCGGCATTTCACCGCTGGAGCAACTGGACGTGGACTCGGCCATCCGCGCCGCCGACAGCGCGCTGTACCAGGCGAAAAACAACGGTCGCAACAGCGTACGACTGGCGACGGCGCGCCCGTAAGTCAGGCGCGGCGCTGGCGCAGGCCGTACGCCAGCACCACGACAAAGCACAGCAGCGGCAGCCCGTAGGCCAGCGCGGTGCTGTAACGGTCGGCAATGGTGCCCATGAAGTACGGCATCACCGCACCGCCGACGATAGCCATAATCATAAACGAGCTGGCGCGCTTGGTATGTTGCCCCATATTTTTCACCCCGAGGGCGAAAATGGTCGGGAACATAATCGACATAAAGAAGAACACCGCAATCAGCGCCACCACGGACACGCCGTCGATGCTCAGCATCACCACGCCGCACAGCACGATATTAATCAGCGCATAAACCATCAGCAGCGTGGCGGGCTTCACCCGCCCCATCAGCCAGGTGCTGAAGAAGCGGCCGAGCATAAAACAGATCATGGCGACCGACAGCAGATAAGATGCCCGCTGGTTAGAGACATCCGCCCAGTGTTCGGTGGCGTAGTTGATAAAGAACGCGCCGACGCCGACCTGAGCCGCCACATAGAAAAACTGCGCGATCACGCCGCCGGTAAAGTGACGCTGCCGCCACAATCCCTGCGCCGCCGCACCGTGCGCTGCGGGCGCCTCTTCACGAATATCCGGCAGCCGGGTGCGGCGGAACAGCAGGGCGATCGCCAGCACCAGCACGGCAATCACCACGTAGGTCATTTTCACCGTCCCCTGATCGCCGCCGCCGTCGTTGTGCATCGCCGAGAAAAACAGCGTGCCGCCGATCATCGGCCCGATAAACTGACCGAGACCGTTGAAAGACTGCGCCAGATTCAGCCGCCGCTCCGCGCCGCCGGCATCACCCAATACCGTGGCGTAAGGATTGGCCGCCGTTTCCAAACAGCCCAGCCCGCAGGCGATAACAAACAGTGCGAATAAAAATAGCGCGAAACTATTGGCCGAGGCAGCCGGCACAAATAACAACGCGCCGACGGCATATAAACATAATCCGACTAATATTCCCGCCTTGTAACCGTGTTTATCCATAAAATAGCCGGCGGGCAGCGCCACCAGAAAATAAGCGCCGAAATAGGCCGCCTGCAATAATCCCGACTGCGCTTTGGTCACGTGCAGCGTTTCCTGAAAATGCTTATTCAGCACGTCCAATAATCCGTAAGACAATCCCCACATGAAAAACAGGCTGGTCACCAGAATAAAAGCCCAGCGCAAATTGCTACGTGCGCTGGCGCCCGTCTGCGCAGGCGCAGCGGTTTTATCAGCAAGCATAATCGTATCCCCGTTGTGTTAAATGACCCGCCGCAGCAACCACGCGCGGCGCGGCCGATTCATTGTTCGGTTAATGAGAAGATTTGCTCCATCACCACCCATTTTTCGCCCGGCGGCGTCCAGGGCGTTGCAACCTGATATTTCCACATCAACGCTTCCCAGCGCTGAACATCGGGGTTAAGCCGGCTGTCGCGCTCAAAACGTGCGGCGTCGAACGCGGCGCTGACCTCGACGACCATAAACAGCCGGGTGCCGAGGCGATAAATCTCCATCTCCAGAATGCCGTGGTCGCGCAAATGCCCGGCAATCTGCGGCCAGATACGCTGATGATGACGCTGATACTCGGCAATCAGCGCCGGTGAGTCGACCAGGTCGAGCGCCTGACAGAAGCGCCGCCGCTGCGCTGCGCCGCTCATGTAATCGCCCGGTCAAGGTGCAGATAGCCGCCGTCCACCGACAGCCACTGCCCGGTGGTGTGGGACGAACGGCCGGAGAGCAGGAATACCACGGTATCGGCGATTTCCTGCGGCGTGGTCATCCGCTGTCCCAGCGGGATGTGGGCGCTGATCTTCGCCAGCTGCCGCTGCGGCTGGTCGAAGGTGTCTATCCAGCGCTGATACTGCGGCGTCATCACCTCCGCCGGCACCACCGCGTTGACGCGCACCTTGCTCTCCCGCAGCGACACCGCCCACTCGCGCGTCAGCGCCAGCACCGCGCCTTTGGCGGCGGTATAACCGCTGGTGCCGCCCTGCCCGCTCAGTGCGGTCTTCGAAGCGATATTGACGATCGCCCCCTGGCTGTCCTGCAGCGCCGCCTGGCACAGATGCGCCATCTGGTAATAGTGCAGCAGGTTTTTCTCCAGCGAGCCGAGGAACGCCGCGCGCCCGGCCTCCAGCCCCACGCCGTCATTCACGCCGGCGTTATTCACCAGCCCGTCCAGCCGGCCATAGCGTTCAAGCACCTGCGCCACCGCCTGCTGGCAGTCGCTCTCCCGGCACAGATCGGCCATCACCACGCTGCTGCGCGGCTGCAGCGCCGTCAGTCGGGCGAGAAACGCCTCATCCGGCGCTGCGTTGGTGACGATGGCCGGCACCGCGCCCTCCTGCGCCAGCGTCAGCGAAATCGCCGCGCCGATGCCGGAGCCGCCGCCGGTGACAATCACCACCTTATCTTCAAGATACAGATCCATCGTCAGACTCCGTTAAACCGTAAACCCGGCAGGCGCTGCCGCCCCAGATCGCCGCCTGCTGCGACGGACTCAGGGCGGCCAGCGCCTGCTCACACAGCCGGTAAACCTGCGGGTAGTCGCCCGCCAGCAGGCATACCGGCCAGTCGGAACCGAACATCAGCCGCTGCGGGCCGAACGCCGCCAGCGCCTCTTCGAAAAACGGCAGCAGCTGTGCCGCCTGCCAGCGGCCGCCCGGCGCTTCGGTAATCAGGCCGGACAGCTTGCACGCCACGTGCGGCATCGCCGCCAGCGGCGCGATCTGCCGCGCCCAGTGCCGCGCGCCGGCGGCAATATCCGGCTTGCCCAGATGGTCCAGCACCAGCCAGTGGTCATCATGGCGGGCGGCAAAGCGCGCCGCATCGGCCAGGTGGCGGTGCGTCACCAGCAGGTCATAGGCATAGCCCTGCCGCTGCAGCAGACGCATGCCCTGATGCACCGCCGGCCGTTCCAGCCAGTCGGCCGGGTCCGCCTCGTCCTGCACCAGATGACGTACGCCGCGCAGCAGCGGATGCCGCCGTTCCAGCCGCTGCGCCAGGTGCGGCGAGGCAATATCCAGCCAGCCGACCACGCCGCACACCCCACCGAGCTGCGGCGCCTGCGTCAGCAGCCATGCGGTTTCCTGCTCGCTGTGCCGCGCCTGCACCACCAGCGCACCGTCCAGCCGGTGCTGCTGTAGCCACGGCCGCAGCTGCGCCGGGCCGTAGTCGCGTTGCAGCACCGCCATGCCGTCGTCAATCCACGGATAGTCGGCGGGCTGGTAGCGCCAGTAATGCTGATGGGCGTCGATGCGTAACATCTTGGCCGCCCCTAACCGCGAAAGCGGAACTGTTCGATCGAGGCCGCCTTCATCTCGATCGAATAGCCCGGCGCGCGCGGCGGCATATAGGCCGCGCCGCGAATCTCGCACGGCGTGACAAAGTGCTGATGCAGATGATCGACATATTCAATGACCCGCCCCTCATGGCTGCCGGCGATGCACAGATAGTCAATCATCGACAGGTGCTGCACGTACTCGCACAGGCCGACGCCGCCGGCGTGCGGGCAGACCGGCAGCCGGTATTTCGCCGCCATCAGCATCACCGCCAGCACCTCGTTCACCCCACCCAGGCGGCAGGCGTCAATCTGCACCACGTCCAGCGCGCCGCGCATAATGAACTGTTTGAACAGAATACGGTTCTGACACATCTCGCCGCCGGCCACCTTCACCGGCCGCACGCCCTCGCGGATGCGCCGGTGCCCCTCCACATCGTCCGGGCTGGTCGGCTCCTCAATAAACCAGGGGTTGGCGAACGCCAGCTGATTGACCCAGGCGATCGCCTCTTCCACTTCCCACACCTGATTGGCGTCGATCATCAGCTGACGATCCGGGCCGATCGTTTCACGGGCAATGCGCACCCGGCGAATATCATCCTGCAGATCGCGCCCGACCTTCAGCTTGATATGGGAGAAACCGGCGTCCACCGCCTGCTGGCACAGCCGCCGCAGTTTGTCGTCCGGGTAGCCCAGCCAGCCGGCCGAGGTGGTGTAGCAGGGATAGCCGTTCTGCAGCAGATTTTCCCGCCGCTGCGCCTGGCCTTCCGCCCGTTCGCGCAGCAGCGCCAGCGCCTCCTGCGGCGTGATGCAGTCGGTGATGTAACGAAAGTCGATGCAGCGCACCAGCTCTTCCGGCGTCATATCCGCCACCAGCTGCCACAGCGGCTTACCCTCCGCCTTGGCCCACAGATCCCAGACGGCGTTGACCACCGCCCCGGTCGCCAGGTGGATCGCCCCTTTGTCCGGCCCGATCCAGCGCAGCTGACTGTCGCCGGTAAACTGACGCCAGAACGTCCCCATATCGGCGGCGATATCCGCCAGCCGCCGGCCGACGATCTGCGGCTCCAGCGCACGGATCGCCGCGCAGCAGATCTCATTGCCGCGGCCGATGGTAAACGTCAACCCGTGGCCGCTCAGATCCGGCCGATCGGTGTCCAGAATCACATAGGCCGCCGAATAATCCGGATCGGGATTCATCGCATCGGAACCGTCCAACTGCTGCGAGGTCGGGAAGCGGATATCCTCCACCCGCAGCGCGGTAATCGTCGTCATGGCATACTCCCGTCAGGCCTGTACCGTGGTTTGTCGCTGCTCGCCCAGCCCGTCGATCCCCAGCCGCATCGTCTGACCGGCGCGCAGGTAAACCGGCTGCGGGTGTTGCCCCATGCCAACGCCCGGCGGCGTGCCGGTGGAGATCACATCTCCCGGCTGCAGGCTCATAAAACGGCTCAGGTAGCTGATGATATGCGCGACGGAAAAGATCATGGTGCGGGTGCTGCCGTCCTGATAGCGCCGGCCGTCCACCTCCAGCCACAGCCTGAGGTTCTGCGGATCCGGCACCTCATCGGCGGTCACCAGCCACGGGCCGGTCGGGCCGAAGGTGTCGCAGCCTTTGCCTTTGTCCCAGGTGCCGCCGCGCTCAATCTGGAATTCGCGTTCGGACACGTCGTTAATCACGCAGTAACCGGCGACGTGGCGCAGCGCATCCTGCTCGGCGATATAGCGCCCGCCCTGGCCGATCACCACCCCCAGTTCCACTTCCCAGTCGGTTTTCTGCGAGCCGCGCGGGATCTCCACGTCGTCGTTCGGCCCGACCACCGCGCTGGTCCATTTGCTGAACACCACCGGCTCTTCGGGAATCGTCGCGCCGGTTTCCGCCGCGTGATCGGCGTAATTCAGGCCGATACAGATAAATTTACCGATGCCGCCGACGCAGGCGCCGAGACGCGGCTGCCCCTCTACCCGCGGCAGACTGGCGATATCCAGCTGCCGCAGCCGATCGATGCTGTCCGGCAGCAGCGCCGCGCCGCCAACGTCGGCGATATGCTGAGAAAGATCGCGAATGTCTCCGTGTTCATCCAACACGCCCGGACGTTCCTGCCCCACGGCGCCATAACGTAACAGTTTCATACAGTCCCCAATGTCAGAGAGAAATCACGCGCCGCAGCGGCGCGCAACGGATCAGTTGCTCCAGCCGCCGTCAATAATCTGCACGGTGCCGGTGGTATAGGCGCTGGCATCAGAGGCCAGATACAGCGCCAGCTGGGCAATTTCGTCGGTTTTACCGATGCGCCCGATCGGCTGGCGCGCCACAAACGCCTGGTACACTTCGTCTTCGCCGCGCCCCTGCTCGCGCGCCTGCTCGGCAATGCGCTGACGCAGCGACGGTGACTCCACCGTGCCGGGACAGATGGCGTTGCAGCGGATGCCGTCGGCGACGTAGTCCGCCGCCACCGACCGCGTCAGGCCAATCACCGCCGCCTTGGTGGCGCCATAGGCAAAGCGGTTCGGCACGCCTTTCACGCTGGAGGCCACCGACGACATATTGATAATCGTCCCCCGGCGCTGCGCCAGCATCGCCGGCAGAAACGCGCGGATGGTGTGGAACATGGCGCTGACGTTCAGATCGAGGGCGAAGCGCCACTGCTGCTCGCTGCACTGCAAAATCGTGCCGCTGTGCACTACCCCGGCGCAGTTAAACAGCACGTCGACCGTGCCCAGCGTTTCCGCCGCCGCCGCAATCGCCGCGGCGTCGGTCACGTCCAGCCGCAGTGGAGTAATGCCCGCCAGCCCCTGCAGCGCATCGGTATTGATATCGCTGGCAATCACCTCCGCCCCCGCCGCGGCGAACAGTTTGGCGGTACTGAGGCCGATGCCCTGCCCGGCGGCGGTAATCAGCGCACGTTTCCCGGTGAGATCCATAGCAACTCCTTGGCTTAAAGGTCTAATGGTCAGGCCACTAAAGGCGGTTAAAGGTCAGGCCTTTACCATGACAAAAGACGCTTTACGCGTTATCGTTTGGTGAGAAAGTAAATATACCCGTCATACTTCAAGCTGCAGGTGTGTTGGCTGCGTTCAGTCACCCGGATCACTGACCGGTGTAAGCTCATCGGGGATTCCTTCCCTGGCCGCCTTCCCGCAACCCGAATTATTTAGGGTATAACAACGTTTTAAAACAACATTTCAATTAACTAATTTTTTACACCTGATTAACCAACACTCAAGCGAATTGAGCAATATTTGTGCGCTGAATCACTTAATGCCAACGTGCCGAAGGTTGAACATGCCGATTACCCGACTGGAAAATCCAAGAATTTACAGACAGATAGCCGACCAGCTGAAGCGTCTGATCGAAAACAATGAGTTTCCCCCCGGCAGCCGCCTGCCTTCCGAACGCGATTTGGCGCAGCAGCTGCAGGTCAGCCGCGCTTCGGTGCGCGAAGCGCTGATCGCGCTGGAGGTGATCGGTCTGGTGGATGTGAAGGTGGGCAACGGCGTGATCGTCAAAGCGCCGTCGGCGACGCTGACGTCGCAGGAACCGGTAATGCAGCAGGCCGGCCGCGATCAGTGGGCCGATGTCGACGACGAACTGAATATCTCGCTGGATTTCAACGCCGAGCTGCCGCCCTTTTCGCTGCTGCAGACCCGCCTGCTGATTGAGCCGGAAACCGCCGCGCTGGCTGCCCGACACGCCAGCGACGAAGAGCTGGCGGGCATCCGCGCCGCCTACCAGCAGAACTGCCGCGACAACCGCGCCGGTTCCGCCACACATCCCGGCGACCGGCTGTTCCATATCCGCATCGCCCAGGCCAGCGGCAACCCGGCCTACGCCTTTATCATCGCCCACCTGCTCGGCCACCGTTACGGCAGCATGTTCCGGGTGTTGCAGCGCCACTATACGCCGGAGGATATGCCGCACCGCTCCGAGCAGGAGCACCAGGCGATACTGACCGCCATTGAGGCGCGCGACGTGCGCGGCGCGCGCAGGGCGATGAAGGCCCATCTGGACCAGGTGATCGCGATTTTTGCACGGGCACAGTAAGCCGTAGCGGACACAGCGCAAACTTTACGCATCTGCGCGCATTTTCCCCATGCGGCGAGGGCGCGGGCGCATTACACTAAAGCCTGTTCCGTCAGGCCGCCAGGCGCTGATTTCGCTCTTGATGCTGTATTTTGAAATGGATATGGACCGTTGAAGACTATTTTCTCTGCCGTTTTAGTAACCCTCGGCCTGGGCAGCCTGTCGCTGTCGGCGCAGGCCGAGACGCCGCGGCTGACGTCGCAGATCGTCGACCAGTACGCCGAGCATATTTTCTACAACAGCGGCGCCACCGGCATGGCGCTGGTGGCGATCGACGGCAATCAGGTGGTCAACCGCAGTTTTGGCGACACCCGACCGGGCAACAACCAGCGTCCGCGTCCGGACTCATTGATCCGCATCGCCTCCATCACCAAGCTGATGACCAGCGAGGTGATGGTGAAGCTGGCGGCGGAAGGCAGGCTCAAGCTGACCGACCCGCTGCGCAAATATTCCCCGTCCGGCGCCTACGTGCCCGGCTATAATTCACGCCAGCCGATTACGCTGCTGAATCTGGCGACCCATACCAGCGGCCTGCCGCGCGAGCAGCCGGGCAAAAAACCGCCGAAGACGCCGGTGTTCACCTGGCCGACCAAGGCGCAGCGCTGGCAGTGGCTGGCCCATGCGCACATCACCGTGCCGCCGGGGGTGCATGCCTCCTACTCCAACCTGGCTTACGATCTGCTGGCCGACGCGCTGTCGCGGGCGGCGGGCAAACCCTATACCAGGCTGCTGCGTGAAAAGATCACCGGGCCGCTCGGCATGATCGACACCACGCTGACGCCGAGCGCCGAGCAGTGCTCGCGCCTGATGGTGGCCTCCGTCGGCCCCAGCGCCTGCGGCAATACCGTGGCGGCGGCCGGCAGCGGCGGCATTTACTCTACGCCGCGCGATATCCAGCGCTGGATGCAGCAGTTCCTCGATTCGCAGGCCAGCCCGCGCAAAGCCACCGCCGCCCGCGAGCAAACCATGTACTTCCAGCGCCGCGAACTGGTGTCGCTGAAAGGGATGGACGTCCCCGGCGATGCGGATGCGTTAGGCCTCGGCTGGATCTATATGGCGCCGAAAGACGGCCTGCCGGGCATTATTCAGAAAACCGGCGGCGGCGGCGGCTTTATCACCTATATGGCGATGTCGCCGCAGAATAATATCGGCGTGTTTGTGGTGGTGACCCGTTCGGATCTGACCCGCTTCACCAATATGAGCGACCCGGTCAACCGGCTGGTGGCCGATCTGGTGGCCAACAAGGGCTGATGGCATCGGGCGCAGGAACCTGCGCCCGATGTCCGGTATTGCGCGTACAGCGGCGACGGCCAGCAAATCCATGAGTGGCGGCATGCGGGCAAAAGCTCTCTCAGCACTGCACCTGGAGTGATGATTTTTTATTTGCTATAAATGAATTAATATTCACTTATGTTGTGAGGAAATCATGTCCGTCGAGTTACCCGTACAGGCGCAGTTTACAGCCTATAACGCCCATAATATTGAAGCGTTTATCGCATGTTTCTCAGAAGATTTTAAGGGATATCGGATGCCAGCCGAATCCCCTTCCACCGTAGGTAAATCCTCTTTGCGGGAATTCTATATCAATCACCGCTTCAATAATCCGCAGCTTAAAGCAGAGCTAATTTCACGCACGGTACTCGGTAACAAAGTGTTTGATCACGAAATCATTTACGGCCTGTCGCCCACCCCGATGGAGAGCGTGGCCGTTTTTGAGATTGAAAACAGCCTCATTAAAACGGCGTGGTTCTATTTCCCTTCATAACGGAATACCTGTCTGTCCATCATAATAAACAGAGGGCGGAGCACGCTCCGCCCTCTGCAGGCATCGGCGCTAGATGGCTTATGCCAGCGCCGCCATCTGGTGCATCACCGGGTGGAAGTTGCGTTTAAAGTAGATCAGGCCGTGTCCGCCGTCGCTGAGCGCAATCTGCTTGATCTCCACCAGATACACCTGATGGGTGCCAACGCTCTGCACCTGGGTGATCTCCCCTTCCAGGCTCGCCAGCGTGTGGCGCAGCATCGGCTGGCCGAGCGCGCCGGTCTGCCACTCTTCCAGCCGGAAGCGGTCTTCCATACAGACGTCGGTCATGCCGGCAAAGTGGCGCGCCATCATCTCCTGCTCATGGTTCAGCACGTTGACGCACAGCCGGCCGTTTTCCTGAAATACCGGGTTCATCGCGCTGTTGCGGTTGATACACACCATCAGCGACGGCGGCGTATCGGTCACCGAACAGACCGCGGTGGCGGTAATGCCGCAGCGCCCCGCCGGGCCGTTAGTGGTGACGATATTCACCGCCGCCGACAGGCTGGCCATCGCATCGCGAAAGCGCAGCCGGTGTTCATTTTCCTGAGACATAGCAACCTCCTCCAAAAATCATTTCAGCAAGTTATTCAGCTGATTAATATCATCATTGTTATGCAGGTGCGGCACCGTCCAGCCGTTCTGATCGTAGTCGGACAGACATTTGTCGACCATCTGCATCATCTGATCCATGGTGCCGGATCCCTGTGCGTGGCGCAGGCACTGCAGGCGGATCTCATCCTGGCTGCCGGCATAGTTGATCTCATACAGCTCGTGGCGGCCGCCGAATTCGCTGCCGATCGCATCCCACATCAGCTTCAGGATCTTGATGCGTTCCACATGATCCATGCCGTTGGATCCGCGCACGTACTGCGCCAGGTACTTGTCGATCGCCGGGTTGTTCATATCACGCACGCTGGACGGCAGGTAAATCAGGCCGCTGGTCACGTTCTTTTCGATAATATGCTTCACCTTGGTGTAGGCCATCGGCGCCATCACGCGGTAAGTCTGCAGCGCGGCGGAATCCGGCAGATAGGCGCCGTTCTCCCACTGGGTGGCTTCGGCGCACATCGCGTCGCTCAGCGACCAGAACAGGTTGCGCCAGGCCACCACTTCTCCCAGATCGGCCTGCACGCCGCGGAACTCCAACACGCCGGTGCAGCCCAGGCTCTTTTGCAGCAGCGCGGTGATAAAGTCCATCTTCACCGCCAGACGCACGCAGGCCTGCAGCGGGAACAGACGGGCAAACCCGCCCTGGGTGCTCCAGCGGCGACAGCGGTCGAAATCGCGGTAAATCAGTACGTTCTCCCACGGGATCAGCACATGGTCCATCACCAGAATAGCATCGTTTTCGTCAAAGCGACTGGAGAGCGGGTAATCGAACGGCGATCCGGTGGCGCCGGCGGCCAGCTCATACGAGGCGCGGGAAATCAGCTTCACCCCTTCGGCGTCCATCGGCGCGACGAACATCAGCGCGAAGTCCGGGTTATCGCCCATCACCTGCGCCGAACCAAAGCCGATAAAGTTGTAGTGGGTCAGCGCCGAGTTGGTGGCAACCACCTTGGCGCCGCTGACGATGATACCGGCGTCGGTCTCTTTCTCTACCTTGATAAACACGTCTTTCACCTCGTTGACCGGCTTATGACGGTCGATCGGCGGGTTGACGATGGCGTGGTTGAAGTACAGGCCGGTTTCCTGAATCCGCTGATACCAGTTGCGGGCATTGTCGGCGAACTGGCCGTAAAACTCGGGATAGGCCCCCAGCGCACAGCCGAACGCCGCCTTATAGTCCGGGGTGCGTCCCATCCAGCCGTAGCTCTGACGCGACCAGTCGGCGATGGCGTCGCGCTGCTGGCGCATCTCTTCCGGGCTGCGGGCATAGCGGAAAAACTTATGGGTATAGCCGCCGTTGCCGGTGTCGGTGCCCCAGCACAGGCGGTCATGGCTGGCCGGATCGTGCAGCGCGTCATACAGCTGGCCGACGGACGCGGCGGCGTTGCGGAACGCCGGATGGGTGGTGATATCCTTGACCCGCTCGCCGTAAATATAAATTTCACGGCCATCCTGCAGGCTTTTCAGGTATTCAGCGCCGGTGAACGGGCGTTTATTGTCAGCGCGGAAGTCTTCTGGTTTCATCGGGTGCCCCTCGTAATCGGTATTTTCACGGCCGCAGCGCGGCATATTGTTAAAATAATGTTTTCTTTTGGTTGCTTAATTGAAGACCCCAACGCCGGTTTCGAGAAGAGACTTTTGCGGCAATCGTCGGTACTTTTCAGAGGGGAGCGCCGCTTTCGCGGCAAACTGTGATCCAGGCGGTATTCCGCCGTTATGACAGGGCGTGTTGCGCGGCGCGATAGCGGCTCGGCGAGCAGCCTTCCAGCCGGTTGAAAAAGCGGGCGAAGTAGGCCGGGTCCTTGAATCCCAGGCTGTAGGCGGTCTCATGCACCGTGCAGGCGCTGAACAGCAGCAGGCGCTTGGCCTCGCGCAGCAGCCGGTCGAAAATCAGCCGTTTCGGCGAGCGGTTGGCGAAGCGCCGGCACAGATCATTGAGCCGCGATTCGGTCACCCCCAGCGCCTGGGCATATTCCGGCACCGGCAGATGCTCGCGGAAGCGTTCGTCCACCATCTTGTTGAAACGCTGGAACAACTTCAGCTCGCCGCGCACGCCGGTGGCCGCCGAATCCTCCAGCGCGGTATTGCGCAGCAGCAGGGTGAACACCGCCTGCGCCAGCAGCGTCAGCGTTTGTTCGCGCCCCGCCAGCCCGGCGGAAAACTCGCGGCGGATCAGCGCCCAGTAGTGACTGAGCGCCGCCAGCTCCTGCGGCGCGCTCGCCAGCGACATGCAGATGCCGGGCATATCCAGCGCCAGATTGCTGCCGGGGTACAGCCGCTCCAGCAGCGGCCAGATCAGCTCCTGACGCACCGTCAGCACGTGGCCGTCGCTGTCCGGCTCGGTGAAAAAGGCGTGGGGCACCGACGGCGGCGTCAGGATAAACAGCGGCGCCTGCACCGAATAGTGCTGGTCGTCCAGCTGCAGCTCGATCTTGCCGGTCTCCAGAAAGTGCAGCTGAAAAAAGCAGTCATGCCAGTGCACCTGCATATCGCGGCCGAAAAACGCCGCCAGCCCGGCAAAGGTTTCATAATGCACATCGTCCGCGGCGTAACGCGCATCGTACTCTTTACAGATATCGATGTTGGCGATAAAGCCGGTACTTTTCTGCACGTCCTTCTCCTGTGTCGTCAGGGGGCAAGCTCGTCCCCGGTGATCTTGTCATGATTGACGGCGCTGCGCCGCTGCGCGGCGTTCATCGGAATGCGCCACACCAGCAGCGCGCCTATCACCAACAGCCCGGCGACGAAATACAGCCCGGAGTTGAAGCTGCCGGTCAGATCCTTCAGCCAGCCGATCAGCAACGGGCTGACCGCCGAGCCGATATTGCCGGTGGCGTTGATCAGCGCGATCCCCACCGCGCGCGCTTCCAGACTGATGGCGCGATCCGGCGTGGTCCAGAAAATGGCCATCGCGGTAAACGAACCGACCGACGCCATAATGATCCCCAGCAGCTGGATCAGGCTATGATGCGTGGCCGACGCCAGCAGCCAGCCGGCGGCGGCAAACAGATACGGCAAGGCGGTATGCCGCTTGCGCTCCTGCAGCCGATCCGATCGTTTACTCCACCACACCATGCCGGCGATGGTGCAGATCTGCGGGATCGCCGCCAGAATGCCGATGACGATATTGCTGCTGTTCTGGTTAAAGCTTTGCAGGATCTGCGGCGTCCAGATATTGATCGCGCTCAGGGTGTTGGTCAGGCAGAAGTAGGCCAGCGTATACATCAGCACGATCGGCGTGAACACCTCGCGCCACAGGCTGCGCGACGATGTCTGCCGCGGCGCGGCGGCGGCCGTCTGCTGCCGTTTGTCGGCCTCCATCATCGCCTGCAGGCTGCTTTTCTCCTCGGCGCTCAGCCACTTGGCCTTGGCCGGGGTATCGTCCAGATAGAACCACACCACCACGCCCAGCAGCACCGACGGAATGCCTTCCAACAGGAACAGCCACTGCCAGCCCTTCAGGTTCAGCACGCCGTCCAGCGCCAGAATATAGCCGGACACCAGCGAGCCGATCGCCATGGTGACCGGCATGGCGATCATAAACAGCGCATTGGCGCGGGCGCGGTAATAGGCCGGGAACCAGTAGGTGAGGTACACCAGGATCCCCGGCAGAAAGCCGGCTTCGGTAATGCCGACGATCATGCGCAGCACATACAGGCTGGTCGGCCCGGTGGCGAACAGCGTACAGGTGGAGGCAATGCCCCACAGCACCATAATGGTGGCGATCCAGCGCCGCGCGCCGACGATGCTCAGCATGATGTTGCTGGGAATGCCGAAAATCACATAGGTGACGTAAAACAGCGTCGCCGCCAGGCCGAACATGGTGGAACTGAGGCCCAGATCCTGCCCCATGGTCAGGCCGGCGAAGCCGATGTTGATACGGTCGAGAAACGAGAAGACAAACAGAATAAACAGAAACACGATCAGACGCCGAAACAGCTTGTTAATCACCGACTGCTCGGCGGCGCTCTGCGCTTTATGCGGCTGCGAATCGACCTGGTTCATGATGGCTCCGATTAATAGACGCCCGGGGCATCGCCCTGCGCCGTTCCCGCTTTAAACTCGGCGGCCAGTTTCTCCGCCGCCCGCGCCAGCAGGGTGGTATCGACGCCCACCGCCACAAACAGCGCGCCGCACGCCAGATAGTGGCGCGCCAGATCCGCCTGCGCCATCAGAATACCCGGCGCTTTGCCGGCGGCGCGGATGCGCGCGATGGCGTCATCGATGGTCTGCTGCACCTCCGGGTGCTGCGGGTTGCCGGCAAAGCCCATATCGGCGCTCAGATCCGCCGGGCCGATAAACACCCCGTCCACCCCGTCGACCTGCAAAATATCGTCCAGATTGCTGACCGCCTCGCGGGTTTCAATCTGCACCAGCACGCACATTTGCGCATCGGCGTCATGCAGGTAGTTCGGCACCCGGTTCCAGCGTGAGGCCCGCGCCAGCGCGCTGCCGACGCCGCGTATACCGTGCGGCGGATAGCGCGTGGCGCGCACCGCCGCGCGTGCCTGCTCGGCGTTCTGGATCATCGGGATCAGCAGCGTCTGCGCCCCCACGTCCAGCAGCTGTTTGATCACCACCGGATCGTTCCACGGCGGGCGCACCACCGGATGACTCGGGTACGGCGCCGTCGCCTGCAGCTGGCCGAGCACCGTCTGCACGTTGTTGGGCGCATGTTCGCCGTCGATCAGCAGCCAGTCGAAACCGGCGCCGGCCAGCAGCTCGGCGCTGTAGCTGCTGCACAGACCGAGCCACAGGCCGATCTGCGGGCGCTTTTCCTGCAGCGCCTGTTTGAAGGTATTGATAAGCATCGCGTTCTCCCCTGGCCGCCGTTACACAAAGCGGCAGCTGATGCAGCCCATCGGGCCGTAATCCACGTGGAAGGTATCGCCGCGTCGCGCCGCCACCGGGCGGGTAAACGAGCCGCCGAGAATAATCTGCCCGGCCTCCAGTTCGACGTCGTGCGGAAACAGTTTATTCGCCAGCCAGGCCACGCCGTTGGCCGGGTGGTTCAGCACCGCGGCGGCGACGCCGGACTCTTCAATCACCCCGTTGCGATACAGCAGTGCGCTTATCCAGCGCAGATCCAGCGCGTCCGGCTTGCTCGGCCGGCCGCCCATCACCACGCCGGCGTTGGCGGCGTTATCGGAAATGGTGTCGAACACCTTGCGCGGGCGCTGGGTTTCCGGGTCGACGTTGTGGCAGCGCGCGTCGATAATCTCCAGCGCCGGAATCACGTAGTCGGTGGCGTTATACACGTCAAACAGCGTGCAGTTCGGCCCGCGCAGCGGTTTGGCCAGTACAAACGCCAGCTCCACCTCGACCCGCGGCACGATAAAGCGGTCAATGGGAATATCGCTGCCTTCGTTGAAGAACATATCGTCCAGCAATGCGCCGTAGTCCGGCTCGGTGATCTGCGAGCTGACCTGCATGGCGCGCGAGGTCAGGCCAATCTTGTGCCCTTTCAGCGTCCGCCCTTCGGCGATCTTCAGTTCCACCCACTGGCGCTGAATGGCGTAGGCGTCCTCAATGGTGATCTCCGGATGATCGATCGACAGCGCGCGGATCTGCTCCCGGTTTTGCTCCGCCTGATGCAAGCGTTGTACCGCACGGCTCAACAGGTTTTTATCCAGCATTTACCACCTCTCAGGATTGACGGAACAGCGCGTGAACATTGTTCTGTTTGTAATTCAGCACCGGGTCCAGCTCTTCCATGGTGAAAGAGAGCGCCAGGTAGCGGCTGGCCGTCAGCGCGGCAAAGTGTTCTTTAATCAGCGCAAACAGCATCTCGCCCACCTGCTGCCGGCTCTCCAGGCTGCGGCCGTGGCCGATTTTCAGCGTCATATGCACAAAAGCGTAATCCTGCTTGCCGTCGGCCATCTGCCAGGTGTCCAGCCAGATGGCGCGGCTGCGCACGCCGCCGAGCGGAAAGATGCCGGTGTCCGCCAGCGCCTGATTCACCTTGGCGAACAGCGCGGGCAGCTGCGCCTGCTCGCGGATATTGTCGGTACATTCAGCGTAAAAATGGGGCATGGCTTTACCTCAGGCTTCAGCGGGAAGCGGGAACACGGCGTTGACCTGCCCGGTGCCGGAACTGGCGAACAGCGGGGTGATAAACTCCACCTTGCCGTCATACTTGTCCCAGCCGAGCAGTCCCAGCAGCATCACGGTGTCGTGCATATTGCCCTCGCCGTAGCAGTAATCGGCGTACTCCGGCAGCATTTCGCAGAACTCGCGGAAGCGCCCCTCGGCCCACAGTTTCACCACCCGCTCGTCCATCTGCTGGTCAAACTGGCGGGTGTAGCTGTTCATGCCCTCTTCGGCGCGCTGGTCGTCGATAAAACGGTGCGACAGCGAGCCGCTGGCGAGCACCGCCACGGTGCCGTCATAGTTTTCGATCGCGGTTTTGATCGCTTCCCCCAGCCGGCGGCTGTCGGCGAAGTCGTGCACGGTGCAGAAGGCGGAGATCGACACCACTTTAAAGTGGCGATCGCTGTTCATATAGCGCATCGGCACCAGCGTGCCGTACTCCAGCTTCAGGCTGGGAATATCGTGCGCCTTGGCGCGTACGCCGAGCTTGCAGGCCTCATCGGCGATCATCTGCCCCAGCTGCGGATTGCCGTCGTACTCGTAGCTCATATCGCGGATAAAGTGCGGCAGTTCGTTACTGGTGTAGACGCCGGCGAAATGGTCGCTGCAGTTGATGTGGTAGGCGCTGTTCACCAGCCAGTGGGTATCGAACACGATAATGGTGTCGACGCCCATCTCTCGGCAGCGCGCGCCAATCTCCCTGTGGCCGTCGATCGCCCCCTGGCGGCAGCCGTGGTTTTTTCCCGGTAGTTCAGACAGATACATCGACGGCACATGCGTAATCTTTGCGGCTAACGCTAACTTACCCATAAGTCCTCCTATCCCCTTCATCTTTCGAATTGCCGCGTTGTTGGCTGTGCGGCCCATCCATGGGCTTCCCCCTCACGGGGCCGCGGCAATCCGAAAGCGATTGGGTATAGTCCTGTTTTTAATTCAAAAACATGAGGCTTAAACGCCCCAGCGTGGGATCGGATGGTCGCCCATTGAGATGCAGACGTTCTTCATCTCGGCGAACACTTCAAAGCTGTACTCACCGCCTTCGCGGCCGGTGCCGGAGGCCTTCACCCCGCCGAACGGCTGGCGCAGATCGCGCACGTTCTGCGTATTGACGAACACCATGCCGGCTTCGATACTGCGCGCCAGGCGCATCACCTTGCTCACATCCTGGGTCCAGATATAGGACGCCAAACCGTATTCCACATCGTTGGCCATCCGCAGGCCGTCTTCTTCTGACTTGAACGGCAGCAGGCAGGCCACCGGTCCGAAAATCTCCTCCTGCGCCACGCGCATGCGGTTATCGACATCCGCCAGCACCGTCGGCCGCAGGAAGTTGCCGTACTCCAGCCCCTGCGGCTTATCCGGCCCGCCGGCCAGCAGCGAGGCGCCCTCTTCCACGCCCAGACGGATATAGCCGGATACCTTCTCCCAGTGCTGCTGGCTGATTAACGCGCCGACCTGGGTCTGCGGATCGGTCGGGTCGCCCACCCGCAGGCGGTTGGCGCGCTCGGCGAAACGTTTGACGAATTCCGGGTAAATGCTTTCCTGAATGAAAATACGCGAGCCGGCGGTGCAGCGTTCGCCGTTGATCGAGAAGATGGTGAACAGCGCGGCGTCCAGCGCGCGTTCGATATCGGCATCCTCAAACACCAGCACCGGCGATTTGCCGCCCAGTTCCATCGAATATTTCTTCAGCCCGGCGCTCTGCATAATGCGGCGGCCGGTGGCGGTGCCGCCGGTAAAGGAGACCGCACGCACGTCCGGATGGCGCACCAGCGCATCGCCGGCGGTGGCGCCGTAGCCCTGCACCACGTTCAGCACCCCGGCCGGAATGCCGGCCTCCAGCGCCAGCTCCCCCAGACGGTCGGCGGACAGCGGCGACAGTTCGGACATTTTCAGCACCGCGGTATTGCCCAGCGCCAGGCAAGGGGCGGTCTTCCAGGTGGCGGTCATAAACGGCACGTTCCACGGCGACACCAGCGCGCACACCCCGACCGGCTGCACCAGGGTGTAGTTGAGCATCTTGTCGTCCACCGGGTAGGTTTTGCCGTTCATCTGCTGGCACACCTCGGCAAAGAACTCGAAGTTGTGCGAGGCGCGCGGGATCAGCACGTTTTTGGTCTGGTGGATCGGCAGGCCGGTATCGGCGGTTTCCATCTCGGCGATCTGCGGCACGTTTTCATCGATCAGCTCGCCCAGCCGGCGCATCAGGCGCGCACGCTCCTTCATCGGCGTATTGGCCCATTTCGGGAACGCCGCCTTGGCCGCCGCCACCGCCATATCGATCTCCGCCTGCCCGCCGGAGGCCACCTCCGCCAGCACCTCGCCGTTGGCCGGATTGGTGGTGGTGAAGTACTCGCTGCTGGTCACGTTTTTGCCGTCGATCCAGTGGTTGATGGTTTTCATCGCAGGCTCTCCTGATAATCGTGTTCGCTGATAATGTGGTTGACCAGGCGGCCGATGCCTTCAATCTCCACCACCACTTCGTCCCCCGGCTGCACGTCGGCCAGCCCTTTCGGCGTGCCGGTGGCGATCATGTCGCCCGGCTGCAGCGTCATAAATTCACTGAGATAGCTGATGAGATACGGAATATCGAAAATCATGTCGGCGGTGGTGCCGCGCTGGCGCAGCTCGCCGTTGATATAGGTGCTGAGCTGCAGGCGGTGCGGATCGCCGATATCGTCGCGGTCGACGATATACGGGCCGATCGGCGTCAGGCCGTCACGGCTTTTCACCCGCAGGTTCGGCCGGTAGTAGTTTTCCAGGTAGTCGCGGATGGCGTAGTCGTTGCACAGGGTGTAGCCGGCGACGTACTCCATCGCCTGCTCGCGGCTGACGTGACGGGCGGTTTTGCCGATCACCGCCACCAGCTCGGCCTCATAGTGCATGTACTCCACCCCGGCCGGACGCACCGACACCTGGCGGTGGCCGGTCAGGGTATTGGCCGCCTTCAGAAACACCAGCGGCTCTTCCGGCGCTTTAAATTCCAGTTCGCTGGCGTGGTCGGCGTAGTTCAGCCCCAGCGCGAACACCGTGCCCTGTGCCGGCGGCAGCCATTCGACGTCGGTTTCATTCAGTTGCGTGCCGTCCGGCAGCGTGACCCGCAGCTGCTCGTCAACGCTGACGTTAAACATCTGGCCGTGATGGCGAATGCGCGCGTGCTTCATGCTTGCTCTCCTTCCAAAACCGCAACGTTGCTGAGTGCCGGCAGGTCGGCGGCGCGGATCGTCACCTCGTCGCCCGGGTTAATCGCCACCCGCTGATGCGGCGTGCCGATCAGCAGCACATCCCCCGGCTGCAGCGTAATAAACTCGCTGATGGCGGCCAGCAGCTCGCCGCCGGAACGCACCAGATCCGCCGTTGACCAGCGATCCTGCTCCACGCCGTTGATCTCGGTGACAATCTGCAGCCGGTCGATGTTATCCAGCTGCGCCATCTCGCCCAGCGGGCAGAAGCCGTCGCGACACTTGGCCTTGATCGCCGGGCGGTAAAAGCTGCTCTCCGCCAGGCTGACGTCGTTGGCCAGCGCATAGCCGGCGATATACGCCGCCGCCTGCGCCGCCGGCACCTGGCGGGCGGTATCGCCGATCACCAGCGCCAGCGTGCCGCCGCTGTAAACTTTTTCTGCCGCCGGCAGCGGGATCTGACCGCCGGGGCTCAGGTAGGTGTTACGCGGTTTGATAAACCATACTGGGGTCTTCGGCGGGGTCTTGTAGGGCGCGTCATGGAACGCGCGGTCCCAGGCGTCCATCTGGCTGCGGTGGTTAAGCGCCACCGAAAATACGGTTCCTTTCATGCAAACTCCTATTGTCACAAATCAGGACATCCGGCATTCGTTAATATATTAATGATTACTTTTAACCGCTGCTCAGCATTTACGCAACGCCGTTAATTTGATTTGTGATCGTGATAACAAAATATTCACAACCTCAAAACATATTGGTGATAATTCAAAGAATTAGCCTTTTTAAGCCCTATTTTTCACGCTGAGACACATTTTCCCTTTATCCACGACGCCAAATATGGCTACTATTAAGTTATTAATAAAAATCGAACGACCGGCGCCTGAACGCCGGATGCGCCAACACTTTGATAGCAAAGGCCCGACATATGCATGAATCCCTCACCATTGCCCTGTTGCAGGCGCGCGAAACCGCGATGGGCTTTTTCCGCCCGATCCTGAAAAGCCACAACCTGACCGAACAGCAGTGGCGCATCATCCGCGTGCTGGCCGACCAGCGTTCGATCGAATTCCATGAGCTGGCGGCGCAGACCTGCATTCTGCGCCCCAGCCTGACCGGCATTCTGTCGCGCATGGAGCGGGATAAGCTGATTTTCCGCCTGAAACCGGTTAACGATCAGCGCAAGCTGTATGTCTCGCTGACCCAGCAGGGCCAGGAGCTGTATGAGGTGGCGCGCCATCAGGTTGAACAGGGCTACCGTGAGATTGAGGCGGCGTTCTCGCCGGAGAAAATGCAGCAGTTGATGGCGCTGCTGGATGAGCTGATCACCCTGGGCGAGCAGCAGCCCGCCAACCTGGTCGCGCATCCCGCCAAAAAGTGACGGCCCTCAGGACGCGGCGGGCCGGGCCTCCGGCAGCAGCGCGCCGCCGTCCACCACCAGCGTCTGGCCGGTGATATACCCCGCCGCCGCAGAGGCCAGAAACACCATCGCCGCAGCGATATCTTCCGGCTCCCCCAGCCGGCCAAGCGGCACCGCGCCGCCAATCGCCTGATTGAAGGCGTCATCCCCCAGGTTCGCCATCGCCGGCGTGCGGATCATGCCCGGCTCCACGCCGTTGACCGTAATGCCGTAAGGCGCCAGCTCCAGCGCGGCGGCGCGGATAAAGCCGTTCACCCCGGCTTTGGAGGCGGCATAGTGCGCCAGCCCGGGATAGGCCACCTTCGGCCCGGTCACCGATGAGGTCACCAGAATGCGCCCGCCGCCCTGGCGGCGCATCCACGGCAGCGCCGCCTGCGCCAGATGGAACGGCGCCATCAGGTTGACGCTGAGGGTGCGCTGCAGCAGCGCGCGGTCAATCTCGGCAAACGGCGTCAGCGGGAAATAGGCGGCGTTATGCACCACCACGTCCAGCCGGCGGCAGCGCTGCGTTACCTGCGCCACCAGCGCGGCGATCTGCGCCGCGTCGGCCAGATCGCACGCCAGCGCCTGCGCCGACCCACCCTGCTCTGTCAGCTGTTCCGCCGCCTGCCGCGCCTTATCATGCTGGAGATCGGCCACCACCAGCGTGGCCCCCAGCCGGGCAAAGGCACCGGCGATCGCCAGCCCGATGCCCTGCGCACCGCCGGTCACCAGCACCACCTGCCCGCGGAACGCATCCGCGGCGAAGGTCATGCCCCGCTCCGCGGATGGCGGGTGGTATTGAGCACCTGCGCATGCGCGCCGACGGCAAAATTACTCAGCGCGCTGAAGTCGCTGCCCTGATAGCCGAGGATCTTGCCGTCGGTACGCAGCCCCTGCAGATCGATCATCACCACGCCGAGGGTCGGAATGATCTTTTCGCGCCAGACAAACAGATACAGCTGCTCTGCCACCTTGACGTAGTGGCAGCGGTCAACGTCCGCCAGCCCTTTCTCCACCCCGTCCAGACATTGCCAGGCGTAGAAATTGTCGTTCAGGTAGATATGCTCATAGCGCTCGGTGGGGCTGTAGGTATACATATTGCGCATGCCGATCAGCTCGTCGGTAAACGCCGGCAGCGGCGCATCGTCATCCGCCAGCCGGCCGAAGCGAAACTCGGCCGCCACCGCGGTCAGCGGCAGCCCCTGCTCCACCCGGCTGAAAGCGTCCAGGCGCGTCTGCGCCTCATCCGGCAGTTGGCCGTACACCGCGGTGAAATTGCCCAGCGCCCGATTACATACCAGCGTAATGCTGGCGTTGGCGCGCTGCGGGTCGAGGAAGTCGATAAACAGCACGCCAGGGCGCAGCGCGGTGGCGCGATAATCCGCCGGCTGCCCGCGCCAGTGCAGCGTCTGTCCGTCGACAAAGCAGACGTCGAGACGCTCGCCGTCGGCAAAGTACAGGCTCAGCGTCTGCCCGGCCAAATCGTCCTGCGCCTGCAGGGTATGACTGTCGGGGGCAAAGCCCTCCGCCAGTGCGCCAACCTGAATAAACACCGCTTCTGAATGCATTTGTCGCTCCTTATAGGGAAGTAAAAGCCAGAGTAGGCACATCCACCACGCCGGCGCCGCCGTCGGCCACCAGCGTGGCGCCGGTAATGATCGACGCCTGCGGCGAGCAGAGAAAACAGCACGCTTCGGCGATCTCTTCGGCGCTGGCCGGCCGCCGCAGCGGCACGTCGCGGCATACCTGACGGTAAGCCTGATCCAGCGTCCAGCCGTGCGCCGCCATCAGCGGCCGCATCTCTTCATCGGCCATCGGCGTGGTCACCCAGCCGGGGCAAATTGCGTTGGCGCGCACCCCGAGCGGGCCGTAATCGCGCGCCACGGAGCGCATCAGGCCGATCAGCGCATGCTTGGCGGTCACGTAGCCGCACGCCTCCGGCCCGGCGGCCAGCGAGGCAATCGACGCCACCAGCAGCAGGCTGCCGCCGCTTTTCACCAGCTCCGGCAGGCAGGCGCGCGCGCTGGCGAAGGCGCTGTTGAGGTTGCTGTCCAGCGCCTGCCGCCATGCGGCGTCCGTCATCTCGCCCAGCGCGCCTAATCCCATGCCGCCGGCGCTGCCGATCAGGCAGTCGATACGCCCGCCCTGGCGCATAATCTGCGGCAGCAGCGTGTCGCGCCAGCTGTCGCCGCAGGCGGCGTCGCCCACCAACGCCGTGGCACCAATCTCCGCCGCCAGCGCCTGCAGCGGTGCGGCGCGGCGGCCGACAATAAACACCCGATCGCCCTGCCCGGCCAGTTGCCGGGCGCAGGCGGCGCCGATGCCGGTACCGCCGCCGGTAATCACCACCGTTCTAGTCATCGATTTTCTCCATCAGTTGCGCCACCATCAGACACGCGCTGAGCAGCAGACAGCGCTGCGCCGCGGTCAGGCGTAAATAGCGCCGGCCCGGCGGCAGGCGGCTGACCACCTCGCAGGCGGCGAAATGTTCGATGCTGAACTGCCAGCGCCCCGCCGCCAGCGTCAGCTGGGCATGGCGGAAATCCAGCTGCGCCAGCGTCGCGCCGATTTGCGGATAGCGCGCCAGCCAGCCCGTAAGCTGCCGGGCGGCGGCCTCATCGCCCGCCGTGCAATAGCGTACGCCGCGTTGCCGCCACCAGCCGGTGCCGCGCACCGTCAGCCGGGCGCTGCCCGTCAGCGCAGTGCGGCCGCTCAGGGAAAAACGGTGGCTGACGATATGCGCCAGAAACAGCGCCTGCGGCCGTTCGCTGATCTCAAGCTGCGGCCCCTGCGGCAGCGTCAGGCATAGACGGCCGGCGGACAGCCGCTCGCAGGCATAGGGACGCAGATCCGCCTGCAGCCGGTCGAGCGCGCTGCCGGCGCGGTAGCCGGCCGGTTCACGCTGCCAGACGCGGTTAACCGAGGGACGTAAGGCGATCAAACTGCACCTCCTCGCGTTCCGACTTATCCAGCGCCTGCATCAGCACCTGCTCCACCGGCACCGGCTTGAACGGGTTGACCCGCTGCACGCACAGCGTCCAGAACAGGGCGTACACGGCGGTCAGGCCGATCATGATGCCGAACGGGATATACACCGCGCTGCGCGGCATGCCCGGCGGCGCGATATAGATAATCGCCAGCACGATGCCGATGCTGGACACAATCTGCGGTAGCGGAAACAGCGGCGATTTATAGGCGCGCGGCAGATCCGGCCGGCGGATGCGCAGTAGCACCACCGACAGCGTCACCAGCAGGTAGGCCACGCCCCAGGCGCACACCGCCGCCAGCACCATCGGGATAATGCGCTCCAGATCGCCCTGAATGGCGAAGGCGTGCACGCAGGGGATCAGCACCGCCACGGCAATGCCGACCACCGGCGTTTTAAAACGCGGATGCAGGTAAGCGAACGCCTTCGGCAGCGCGCCGTCCAGCACCATGCCGTACAGAATGCGCGGCACCGCGGCCATCAGCGTATTGATGGTCGCCGCGCCGGCCAGCAGCAGGCCGACGCCCAGCCAGTATTTGCCGAACTCGCCCATCACCTGGCCGGCGAACGCCGGGATCGCCATCGGCGTATCCAGCAGGCGCACATGATGCTCGGCGTCGACCACCACGTTCTCCACCTGATGGCTGAGCGCCGCGCCGTACAGCGCCATACAGGCGGCGACGCCGCACAGTCCCAGCGCCATGGCGCGCGGGATCACCCAGGCCGAGCGTTTGATCTCCGGCGCCATCGGCGTCACCAGTTCGCAGCCGACAAACATAAACATCGCCATCCCCACCAGGCTGAACACCGCAAAGGGATCGCTGACGTCCAGCGCGCTGCCGAACCAGCCGGGCAGCGCCACCGCCGGCGGCGACAGCAGGCCGGCGATGCCGAAAATCACCAGCGTGCTCCACATGCCGAAGGTCAGTACGATTTCCGCCTTGCCGAACGCCTCAATGCCGAACGCGTTCAGCAGGCCGAAAATCACCACCAGCCCGACGCCGACCATCCATGAGGCGTTATAGCTGGTCGCCAGGGTGTTGAGATGTTCAAAATTCACCAGCGCCATGATGCCGGCCAGAATGGTTTCCGCCGTACCGGCGAAGATATGCACGATCAGATAGGCGGACAACGCGCCGGTAATGGCGAAGAAGCGCCCCATGCCGCAGGAAATGTAGTCGTAGACCGAACCGGTGGTCGGCAGGATCGCCGCCGCTTCGGCAAAGGTGGTGAGCTGCGCCTGCATCATCACAAAAGCGATCAGCATCGCCAGCGCAAAGGTATCGCCGCCGATGCCGAAACCGCTGGTTACGGTCAGGATCACCGGGCTGGCCATAATCACGCCGACCGAGCTGGCCAGCGTGGTGGGAAAGCCCACCTTGCCTCGTTCAAGGTGGGCGGAAAGGCGCGACGACAGGTTCATCGGAATATCCTCTGCAGGTTGGCTTAACGCACTATAGAGAGGAAAGGAAAACGCTGACTATCGTCCTTATGGACGAGATGCCTCAGGCTGTGCGCTGCGCCACAGCGCCAGCCCGCCGGCGTCGCGCGGGTAGCGCCGCAGCGGGGCCAGCACCTCGGAGAAAAAGGCGTAGTAGCCGGCGCACAGCCGGTTATAGCCGTCCGGCCCCAGATGCGCCGGGCAGCCGCCCTGGCACACCATCTTCACGCTGCAGCGCTGGCACTCGCGCCGTACGCTCTTGCGCCGGCCGAAAGGCAGCGCGCGGGCGGCATCCGCCAGCGTCGCCAGCTCATCGCCGGCGTTAAAGCGCCCCAGCCGGTGGGCCTCGTCAATCAGGTGATCGCAGGCGTAGACGCCGCCGTCCTGCTCCATCACCAGGTTGCCGCCGCAGCGCGCCGCATGCACGCAGTCGGGGCTGACCTGGGTGAAATACTGCGCGTAGACGTGCTCAATATTCATCACAAACACCCGCCCCACGTCGCCGCGCTGCCGCCAGCGGCGGTAGATATCGCGCATAAAGCGCCCCCAGTTGGCCGCGCTGAGGCTATAGCCGCCCGCCGGCGCGTCGCCCTCCAGCATCAGCGGTTGAAACTGCAGAAAACGCGCCCCCAGCGCCGTCACCTGGTCATACAGCGCCGCGGCGGCGTCGGCGACGCCGTCGTGCACCACCACCAGCAGGTTAAACGCCACGCCGTGCTGCTGCAGCAGCGCAATACCGCGCAACGCAGCGTCATAGCTGCTGTTGCCGCGCCGGTCCGGACGATGGGCGTCCTGCGTCTGACGATCGCCGTCCAGGCTGACGCCGATAATAAAATTATGCTCTCTGAACAGCCGGCACCAGGCGTCGGTCAGCAGCGTGCCGTTGGTCTGCAGACTGTTGCTGATCACCACGCCCGGCGGCGCATAGCGGCGCTGCAGCGCCAGCGCCCGTTTATAGAAGCCGATGCCCGCCAGCAGCGGCTCGCCCCCCTGCCAGACAAAGTTGATCTCCCGGCTGTAACGCGGCTGGGCGGCGATGTACTGGCGGATAAACTGCGCCAGCAGCGCATCGTCCATCCGCGTCGGCCTGTCGCCGCGCTGCGGATAGTAGCAGTAGCGGCAGGCCAGATTGCAGCCGGCGCCGACCGGTTTCACCAGCAGGTGGAACGGCGCGGCGGCGCGGGCTACGCCGCTGACCGGGATTTGTCGCGCCCGCAGCGCATCGATATTCATGGCGCCTCCGCCAGCGGCTGGCGGGTCGCCGGATCGATACCGATATAATGGCCGTCGGCATCCACCCCGAGGTAGTCCACCATCTTGCCTGTTGCTTCAATCACCATCCCCTGCCGGGCATAGCGCTGATAGGCCGCGCTGAGACGTTTGACCATCTCTGGGTGCTCGGCGGCCAGATCGCGGGTTTCCAGCGGATCGTCGTGCAGATTGAACAGTCCCCAGGGCGCGCTGGCGGCCTGCGGGCCGTTTTTCACCAGCCGGCGCAGCTTCCAGTCACCGTCGACATAGGCCGCCTGATTGTGCAGCTCCACGGCGTAGTTGAGCCGCGGCGCCGCCTGGGCCTCGCCGCTGAAATAGCGTTTGAAACTGACGCCGACCATCGGCAGCGGCGCCTGTTTTTTCAGCGGCTTGGCGGCGTCGATGCCGGCAAATTCATACAGCGTCGGCGCAATGTCATAGATCGCCATCGGCGTACGGTCGATGGTGCCATGCTGCTGCAGCTGCGGGGCGGCAATAATAAAGTCGGTATTGATGCCGCCCTGCCCGCTGGTGGTCTTATGGTAATTGGCGTACGGCGCGTTGCTGACGTTAGCCCAGTGCGGGCCGTAAGCCACAAACGACCCCTTACGGCCGATATTGGCGTAACTGTTGTCAAACTGACGCCAGTAGTCCGGCTGCGAGCCGTAATAGAAGCCCTGCGCCGGGTTGGCGCCGTTGTCGGTCAGGAACAGCACGATGGTGTTCTTATCGCGCCCGGTCTGTTTCAGGGTCTGCATCACCTTGCCGATCTGCGCGTCCATATTGGCGATCATCGCCGCATACACCTGCATGGTTTTCGCCGCATACTTTTGCTGCTGCGGCGTCATCGCCTGCCATGCCTTATCCAGCGCCAGCGACGGCAGCGGCGTATTGTCGTTAATGATACCCAGCGCCTTTAGCCGCTTGATGCGCTGCTGATAAATTGCCTGGTAGCCGGCGTCGTATTGGCCGTCAAACCTGGCGATCCAGTCATCCGGCGCCTGCAGCGGATCGTGCGGCGCGGTAAACGCCAGATAGGCGAAAATCGGCTTATCCTGCGGCGTGTCATCGATCCACTGCGTCAGCTGGCGGGCATAGGCCTCGCTGGAGTAGAAATCCTGCGGCAGCGACACCCGCTTGCCGTTCAGGGTATAGAAGGTGTGAAACGCCTCGACGGTGCCGAGCGGTTTCGCATCGTTAAAATGACTGGTTCCGCCGCCCATAAAGGCGAAAGCCCGTTCAAAACCGCGATCGGTCGGCCGCGCGCCGTCGGTGTAGCCCAGGTGCCATTTCCCCGCCATCATGGTGGCGTAGCCGGCGTCGCGAAAGCGCTCCGGCAGCGTAACAACCCGATCCGTCAGGCGCATTTCATAGCCCGGACGCGCAATGGTGTTCTGATACCACCACATAGCGCCCATTCCCGCCTGCTGGTTGGTGTTGCCGGTCATCAGCATCGACCGCGCCGGCGCCGACATCGGCGAGGTATAAAACTGGCTCATGCGTACGCCCTGCTCTGCCAGCGCCTGCAGATTGGGCGTCGGGATTTCGCCGCCAAACGGCGTGATGTCGGAATAGCCCATATCGTCCGCCACAATAATCAATACGTTGGGCCGTTCGCCCGGCGCGCTATGCGCCAGGCCTGACACCACGCTGCTCAACGCCACTGCCACCACTTTTCTTTTCATCGCCATTTCGCTCCTGAAGCATCATCATTTTTTCTTCTTAACGGCCTGCGGAAAATTGTCGGTATACTTTTTCATCAGCCGTAATTTTCGAGTGTAGAAAGCAAAAGAAATTTTTGACTATCGTTCTTAAGGACGAGGGAAAAATGGCATCGTCAGCGGCGGTAGCGTCACGCGCAGCGCCGCATGCGATCGCCCGCAGGGCAGAAAATCGGGTGAAAATTCAGAGAACAAGCGGCGAAAAACTTTATTAATGTTTTAATAAAAAGGCAGGATTCACGCATTAGAAACGTGACAATTACCGCTCTGGCTCATTGTTATTTATGTAGTTTATTGCAAGCCACCTCACGTTGTTAATATGTTTTTATTGTGTTGCATAATTGCGACAACTATGCTGTTATCGTTCACATATTAACCGATCCCCACTACGCACAATAGTGCCCGGATCCCGGCGGTCGCGCCGGCGAGCTAAGGGCGATAAAGGGAGGGCAGGACATTATGCAGACACCATCAGCGCCCGCGGCGAACGATGCCTTTATTGCCAGTTGCCTGAACACCATCGCGCATCTTATTCCCGTTTCCGCCGGCGTGTTTTATTTGGTCAACAGCCAGTTAAAACCCGAGCATTATATTTTGCAGGGCATTTCCGCCAATACGCATCGGCAATATTTGGCAGATTTCCAGCATATTG
Organism: Serratia sp. JUb9; assembly: GCF_014298095.1. Taxonomy (NCBI): domain Bacteria; kingdom Pseudomonadati; phylum Pseudomonadota; class Gammaproteobacteria; order Enterobacterales; family Yersiniaceae; genus Serratia; species Serratia sp. JUb9. The sequence goes on from NZ_CP060416.1 coordinate 4,337,158, forward strand.
ATCCGATGAAACCGGCCAACTTTCATCGGCACGATATTACCATGGTAAATATGACGCCGGCGGCCATCGCCAATAACCGCCAGTATTACCATGATTTTATGTTGCCGAATAATATGCGCGATATGACCGAAATCTTTATTCGCCAACGCAAGCGCATCGTCGCCGGGGTGTCATTAATCCGTGATACGCCGTTTACCGCGCTGGAACGCGGCCGGCTGCACGCGGTGCTGCCGCTGATTGAGCTGGCGACGCGCGACCTGCTGCCCGAGGGCGAAGCGCAGCTGCTGACCGCCAAAGAGCAGGAAATTGTCAACCTGGTGCGCGAAGGCGCCAGCAATAAACGCATTGCCTTAAAGCTGGGTATTTCGCTCTCCACGGTGAAAACTCATATGCGCAATATATTTTCTAAAACCGCAGTGGTAAACCGCACCGAATTGGTGTCCAGCGGATTTATCGCCCAGGGATAATAGGTTCCGCCGCCAACCTGGCGAAATACATTGCCGTTATTATCGTCAGCCGCAATAAAATCATAGCCAGCCATAAGGATATATTTATGTCCAGCGATGCCTTTTCCGCGCCTGCCCAGCGGGCGGTGCTGCCCTGCCCGCCAAAGCTGCTGATCGCCATTATCGCCTTCGCCGCCATCGCACCCGGCGTGCTGATGACCGCGCCGGCGATCGCCGCGCAGCTGGCCGCTGAATGGCGTCTGACGCCTGCGCAGATCGGCCGGCTGTTCGCCTGCGAGCTGGGGGCGATGAGCCTCGCCACGCTGCCGGCCTGGTGGTGGATGAGCCGCATCAACTGGCGTCGGGTCGCCTGGCTGGCGGCCGGCGTCTTTCTGCTCGGCAATCTGGCCTCGGCGCTGGTCAGCGGCTTCGGCCCGCTGCTGGCGCTGCGCTTTATCGCCTCGCTGGCGGGCGGCACGCTGATGATTCTTTGCATTACCTGCGCCGCCGGCGTCAGCAACGCCAGCCGGGTTTATGCCTGCTGGGTGCTGGGCCAGCTGGCGCTGGGGGCGATCGGTCTGCTGGCGCTGCCGCCGCTGTTTGCCCAGTTCGGCCTGATGGCGGTCTACCTGCTACTGGCGGCGCTGATGCTGTGCTGCCTGCCGCTGATCGCCGCCTTTCCCGACGGCTACCGACCGGCGCCGCAGACGACAACGTCCCGCCGCCCCGCCCCGGTCGCGCGCAAGCTGTGCGCGGTGGCGGCAGTGCTGTGCTTTTATATCAGCCTGAGCGCGGTCTGGACGTTTATCGGCAATATCGGCGCCGCCGCCGGGCTGTCGGCGGTGCACGGCGGCCAGGTGCTGGCCATCGCCACGCTGTTCGGCATCGCCGGCGCCGGCATAGCCGCGCTGACCGGTGACCATCGTCAACGACAGCGGCTGATGGTCTTCGGCTACCTGCTGCTGCTGACCAGTATCATGCTGCTGTTCGCCACCCCGCAGCTGGCGCGCTTTGCCGCCGCGGCGGTGCTGTTCAAATTCACCTGGACCTTCGTACTGCCGTTTATGCTGGCGGCCGTCGCCGGGCTGGATAACAACGGCAAACTGATGAACGGCATCAACCTGGTCATCGGCGGCGGCATGGCCATCGGTCCGCTGCTGGCCGGCTATCTGCTGCAATTTTTCGGCGGCTTCGGCGCGCTGCTCGGCGGCGCACTGAGCTGCGCCCTGCTGTCGCTGCTGCTGATCTCGCTGGCATCCCGCGCGCCGCGCGCGCCCTTTAACAAGGAGTCTGCAACGTGAAAAGAAACACCGGCTTTTTCTTCGATGAACGCTGCTTCTGGCACAGCACCGGGCTGCACGCCACCACGCTGCCGGTCGGCGGCTGGGTGCAGCCCCCCGCCGGCGCCAGCCATGCCGAATCGCCGGAAACCAAACGGCGGATGAAAAACCTGATGGACGTCTCCGGCCTGTCGCGTCAGCTGCAGCTGCGCAGCGCCGAACTGGCGGACGAACAGGACCTGCAGCGTATTCACCCGCCCCACTATCTGCAACGCTTCAAGCAGCTGAGCGACAACGGCGGCGGCCTGCTGGGTGAGGAAGCGCCGCTCGGCCCCGGCAGCTACGAAATCGCCAAGCTGTCCGCCGGGCTGGCCTGCAGCGCGCTGGAGGCGGTGCTGCGCGGTGAGCTCGACAACGCCTATTCGCTGTCGCGGCCGCCGGGCCACCACTGCCTGCCGGAACAGTCGATGGGCTTCTGCTTTCTGGCCAATATTCCCATCGCCATCGAACGCGCCAAACAGAGCTGCGGCCTTGACCGGGTGGCGGTGATTGACTGGGACGTGCACCACGGTAACGGCACCCAGCACATCTACTGGCGGCGCGACGACGTGCTGACCATTTCGCTGCATCAGGACGGCTGCTTCCCGGCCGGCTATGCCGGCGAGCAGGATCGCGGCGCCGACGCCGGCCTGGGTTATAACCTCAATATTCCGCTGCTGGCCGGCGCCGGCGACGACAGCTACCTGTACGCCATGCAGCGCATCGTGCTACCGGCGCTGGCGCAGTTCCGCCCGCAGGCGATAATTATCGCCTGCGGCTACGACGCCAACGCGATGGATCCGCTGGCGCGCATGCAGCTGCACAGCGACAGCTTCCGCTCCATGACCGCGCTGGTGCAGGAGGCCGCCGACCAGCTGTGCGACGGCAAACTGCTGCTGGTGCATGAGGGCGGCTATGCCGAGTCCTACGTGCCGTTTTGCGGGCTGGCGGTAATGGAGCAGTTGAGCGGCGTCCGCACCGAGGTGCAGGACCCGCTGCTGGCCTTTATTCAGCAGCAGCAGCCGCGCGCGGACTTCAACCGCTTCCAGCGTGAAGCCCTCGACCAACTGGCGCGACAATTCGACCTATAATCAAAGAGGAACACTCACAAGGGGACGGTATGTCGCAACAACAGGTCAGCTTTATCAAGGGGCAGCGCGGTGATATCGCGCTGCATGACTGGCAGCATGACGCACCGCGTTTTCTGGCGCTGCTGGTACACGGCTACGGCGAGCATCTGGGCCGTTACCACTATGTGGCGCGCACGCTGCAGGATCTGGGCGCACGCGTCTTCGGCCCGGACCATCTCGGCCACGGGCTGTCGCAGGGCGAGCGGGTGTTGATTGAGGATTATGAGGCGGTGGTCGACGATGTGCGGCAGGCCGTCGGGCAGATTCGCCGTCAGCATCCCGATCTGCCGCTGGTGGTCATCGGCCACTCGATGGGCGGCATGATCGCCACGCGCTACGTACAACGCTTCGGCGACGACGTCCGGGCGCTGGTGCTGTCCGGCCCGCTGCTGGGCGAACATACCGCCATCGGCGATCTGCAGGACATGGAGACCATCCCCGATACGCCGCTGGACGTCAGCACCCTGTCGCGCGATCCGGCGGTCGGCGTCGCCTATCAGGCCGATCCGCTGGTGTGGCACGGGCCGTTCAAACGCCCGACGCTGCAGGCGATACGGCGCTTTCTGGCGACCATCGACGCCGGGCCGGGCTTCGGCGCGCTGCCTACGCTGTGGCTGCACGGCGGCGACGATCGTCTGGTGTTAAGCGAGGAGAGCCGCACCACCCTCGAACGGCTGCGCGGCAGCGATTTCCACGCCGAGATCCTGCCCGGCGCCCGCCATGAAATTTTCCATGAGATCGACAAAGATCGGACGCTGCAGCTTGTCAGCGCGTTTATCCAACGCACGCTGCGCTAGAGGAAAAGCCGGCCCCGCGGGGCCGGTCTGTCAGCCGTTCACTACCGCCAGGTAGTGCTTTACAAAGCGATCGGAGGTGATGTCCCAGCGCACTCTGGCGCCCTTGGGCGCAAACCAGGCGTCGCCGGCCTGATACTGCACCGCTTCACCGCTGGCTTCATCGGTCAGCGTCACCGTGCCTTCCCACACCGTCGCATGCTCGGCAAACGGATACTCCATCACAAAGCTGCCGCGGGTGCAGCTGAACACGCCGCAGCTCAGGTTGTCGTCGGGCGCGCCGTCGATCATCGCCACGCTGACCGTCGGTTCGCCGGCAATCACCGTCGCCCCTAGGTTGCTGACGCTGCCGATCTCCGTCAGCGCCGGCAAGGGTTGTTTAAGCAGAAGTGGTTTCATTTTGGTTTCCTCTGGTTGTAATAACGGTTAACGGCGTCCCTTCCAGTAACCGGACGTCTGGTGCCACATTTTGCCGGCGGAGGTTATCACCCGGCGCAGCTGGTCCTTGCCGAAGATATCCACATGCGGGATTGAACTCATCAGTGCGTAGCGCTCGGAGCCTTCCGCCATGCCCTCTGCCAGCACCTTGCAGACGATATGGCTGGGGGTGACGCCGAAGCCGGAATAGCCCTGCACGTAAAACACATTGTCGTGCGCCGGCAGCGTGCCGATTTGCGGGAACAGATTGGCGCTGCAGCACAGCGGCCCGCCCCAGGCCATATCAATCTTCACGTCATGCAGGTACGGGAACACCTTCAGCATCAGGTTACGGTTCCAGGCTTTCAGATCGGCGGGAATATACTCCAGCAGCCGCGTGGCGCTGCCGAACAGCAGGCGGTTCTCATTGGTCACCCGGTAGTAGTCGATCACCGGACGAATATCGCTGTAGGCACCGCGGATCGGGCTGATCCGGCGGATCAGCGCCTCCGGCAGCGGCTCGGTCGCCAGCTGAAAAGCGTAGGTATTAATGGTTTTGCGGTGGATGGCCGGCTCCAGGCCGTTGAGAAAGCCGTTGCAGGCCCACAGCATTTTATTGGCGCGTACCGAGCCCATCGCGGTACGCACCCGAATGCGCGGGCCGTACTCCACCGCCAGCACGCTGCTGTTTTCAAAGATCTTTACGCCGTAGTCGCCCAGCGCTTTGGCTTCCCCCAGCAGCAGGTTCAGCGAGTGCACATGGCCGCCGCCCATATGTTTCAGCGCGCAGGTATAACTGTCGGAGCCGACCACCTGCTTCACCTCCGCGCCGGTGTACAGTTCAATCTCTTCGTCCGGCGCCACCGCCTGAAACTCCTTCAGCCAGGCGCGCAGCGTTTTCTCCTGGCGCGCATTGCTGCCCAGGTAGCCGTAGCCAAAGCAGAAGTCGGCGTCGATGGCGTATTTACTGATGCGATCGCGGATTATGCCGGCGCCCAGATTGCTGATGCGGAAAATGGTTTCCAGCCCCTGCGGGCCGACGTGACGTTTGATCTTCTCCAGATCGTGGCCGATGCCGGCCATCACCTGCCCGCCGTTACGACCGGTGCCGCCGTAGCCGAGGTGGCGTCCTTCCAGAATGGCGATATTGGTAATGCCTTTTTCCGCCAGCTCCAGCGCGGTATTGATGCCGGAAAAACCGCCGCCGACGATCACCACGTCAACGTCCAGATCCTCTTCCAGCACCGGAAAACGCAGATCGTATTTTTTGGTCGCCGCGTAGTAGGTTAACGATTCGATATTGTTGTTCACTGCCGCACTCCCCTGATCCAGACCCTGACGGCGATTATCAGCGGGCGGCGGCGGCGCGGCCATGTCCCTTTAGGGATATTTTAACTATTTTGTAACATCATGCGCTGTGCGGCAGCGTGGGGCCGAGCAGCAGGCTGAACAGTTCGGCCTGCGAACCGATGCCCAGTTTACCGTAGATGTTTTTACGGTGATTTTTCACCGTGCCCAGGCTGATAAACAGCCGCTCGGCAATCTGCGGCGAGCCTTGCCCGGCCAGAATTAAATCAACGATTTCACGCTCGCGCGGGGTCAGGGTTGCGCGCGCCGTCGCGCCGCGATCGCACGGCGTGGCCGGCGCGGCATCCGGCGCCACATCGCCGTGCAGACGCGCCACGCTGCGCACCAACATCAGCGCTTCGCGCAGCTCTTGCTGCCGTGGCTGACGCAGCGCCACCGTGCGCCGTGAAGAACCGAAAAACACCCCCAGCCGGCGCTGCGGCGTCAGCTGCAGCACAATGCCCGCTTCGTCGCGCCAGCCGGTTTTACGGTAAAAATTGCGGTAGTAATCGCTGTGGTAGAAACCGCGCGGAGCCAACTGGCGCAGCGTGAAGATATCCCCCTGCCGCCCGTCGTTCAGTGCGTGATAAAACGGATCCTGCAGATAGGCGCCCTGCTGATAGAGCGCGTTCACCCGGTCGCTGTTCTCTTTTTCCGCCTTCAGCAGGCAGCACGGCGGCCGATCCTGCTCAAAGGCGTACACCAGCGCATTATCGAACGCGAAGAAGCGTTCCAGGTAGGCCAGCAGGTGCGGATAGAAATGGCGGGTCGCCACGGCGTCAATCACCGTCGTCAGTCTGGCAAGCTGAATATCCATCCGCGCCTCCGAGTATTAACAGGTTAACAATATGCGCCTGGCGCGGCCAGAAAATCAGCGGGCCGCCGGAAAGTAATAAAAAGCATCTCACTGCTTGAAATGCAAGCCGGTAAAAGCAGGCGTGTTAAATCAGTCACAACTTGCCCGCCCGACTGAAAGGCGTATTCATTAAGATATTAATGATGTGAAGATTGAAGGCAGAAATAGTTATGTATGCCGGATAGGTATTTTTATACGTGGCCTATGTCAGCAATGTGTAATCAGAATTGCCGTAAACGTACAGTATTTCTCTGTCACTGAGATGAACGGCAATTGCAGGGGCCGTAGGCGCGCCCCCTGCGCCCGCGCTTAGGCACGTTCAGCCTGCTTCGCAGGTACCCTCTCTGCGTCACCGTCGCCGGGCGGGTCGGCTCTACAGGCATCCCTGCCTGTGGCGCCTCAACCGGCTCAGGTTCCTTGTTCGGCAGCCCGTGATGCGCGCTGAAGGTCAACACCCGAATCTGTAGCTACCGGGCCAATTAACTATGAGCTTTGACGCTAAAAAACTAAATCTATAAAGCTGTTGCATGGCAAGAAATCGTGGTTCACGCCGCCGGGCTGAATTATGCTGGCGTTTTGCCGTTCGCCAAGGAGCCATGCATGACCCTCACCATTGCCAACCGCCACACCTGGTTCGGCCAGGGCGCCATCGGACAGTTGATCCCGCAGCTGGAGCAGGATCCGCAGCCCACGCTGCTGTTCAGCTGCCGCTCGTTTCTCAATGGCCCGATATACGCCGCGCTGGCGCCGCAGCTCGATCCGCTGCTGATCGGCCGGGAGATCGTCAGCCATGAGGCCTCGCCGCAGGAGCTGGACCAGTGGGTCGCACGCTGGCGCGGCCAGGCGGCGCGGGTGGTGGCCATCGGCGGCGGCAGCGTGATCGACGCCGCCAAGGCATTCTCAGCGCTGGTGGAACACCCGCTGCCGACGCTGCGCTATATGGAAAAGGTGGGCGACACGCCCATCAGCGGCGCCACCCTGCCGCTGATCGCCATTCCCACCACCGCCGGCACCGGCAGCGAAGTCACCCAAAACGCGGTAATCACCGATACCCGCGTCAAACAGGTTAAAGCCTCGCTGCGCCACGCCAATTTTGTGCCGCAGACGGCGATCCTCGATCCGCAGCTGCTGCAGCGCGCGCCCGACCACGTGCTGGCCTACTGCGCGATTGACGCTTTCACCCATCTGTTCGAGGCCTACCTGTCAAAAACCGCCAGCAGCCTGACGCGCGAGCAGTCGCTGAGCGGCATACGCCTGTTCCTCGACGCCTGGCCGGCGCTGAACCGCAGCGACGATGCGCGCGAAGCCATTATGCAGGCATCCTATCTCGGCGGCCTGACGCTGAGCAGCGCCGGTTTGGGCGTGATCCACGGCATCGCCGGCGAGGTAGGCGCACTGCGCGACTACCATCACGGCCAGGTGTGCGGCCGCCTGCTGCTGCCGTTCCTGCAGTTGCTGGCAGAGAGCCAGCAGCCGCAGCAGCGCCGGCTGATGCAAGAACTGGCCGGGCGGCTGTTCCCGCAACATCCGGGCAGCCCCGAGCATTACCTGAGCGACTTCATCACCGAACACGCCATCGCGCCGTTCTGGCAGGAACCGCTGGCTCTGACGGCGGACGAGCTGCGCATCAGCGTGGAGAAGTCCAACAGTAAAAACTCGCTGCTCGACTACTCCGCCCGGCAGCGGCAACAGATGATAGAGGCGGCATTCCATATCGAATGAATATATAATTCGATCAAGGAAATAGCGGAGAAGTAACATGAGCATTATCGACTGGATTTTGACCGGCATCGCCGTAGGCCTGATTGTCGGCGCGCTGATCAAACTCTTCGGCAAGAAGAAAGATCGGTAAACCTTAAAGCGGGGGAGCAACGGCTTGATACATCGGCCTTTGTTTCCCCGCAGATGCCTCAGCCGCCCGGCCGAGGCGTCGGGTAGTCTTCCTCAATACGCAGCGCCGCCGCATACGGGCTGTCCCACAGTTGCTGATACAGCTGGTCCAGCCGCGCGGTCAGCGCATCGTTATGCAGCACCAGCTCCAGATTTCGCGAATTATCCAGATAACCGCCGCTCCAGTTGCTGGTGCCGACCCAGGCAAGCTGCTCATCAATGGTCATGATTTTGCTGTGGATCACCCGGGCATAGGGAATAAACCCGCTGCTGGCGGCGGGAATGGTCACCACTTTCAGCTGTACGTTCGGCAGCAGCGCCAGACTCTTCAGATAAGCGATCTCCGGCTTTTTGGTGTTCCAGTCCGCCACCATCAGCTCCACCTGGACACCACGCGCCGCCGCGCCGCGCAGGGCGTTGTCGATAACCGCATAATAGGGGCGGCTGCGCCCCGGCCCGAAGGAGAGCGGCGCATACTCCATCACCTGTACCCGCACCCGCCGCTGCGCCGCCGCCAACAGCCGCGGCAGCTCGCTCTGCGTATCGGTCACCCCCGGCGGCACATACGCGCGCGGGCTGGCGAGCAAATAACTGTCCGCCGGCGGCGCCGGCTGATAGGTCAACGGCGGCACCGGCTGCTGCTGCGCCTGCAACGCCTGCGCCTGCCAGTCCTGCTCAAACACCGCCTGTATCTGGCGCACCACGCCGGCATCGCTGACGCGCAGCCCGACCTCATGAATATGCTCCAGCGCCCGCCAGTCAAAATTCTGGCTGCCGACAAACGCCTGTTCGCCGTCCACCAGCAGGTATTTGGCGTGCATAATGCCGCCGCTCAGCGGCTGATAGTCCAGCACGCGCAGCGCCAGCTGCGGGATCGCCGCCAACTGTTCCAGCGTATCCGCCGCCGAATTACGCAGCCCCTTGCGCTCCAGCAGCAGGCGGATTTTCACCCCGCGCTCGCCGGCGCGGCGCAGCTCCGCCAGCACCGCATCCAGCCGGCTGCCGGGCTGGTTCATCACATAAAACTGGGCGATATCGATGCGCTGCCGCGCCTGGGCGAACATCTGCTGCCAGACTTCGGCGCTGTCGCGCAGGTCATCATTCTGCAGGCAGGTTTCTACCGGCGCGCTGTACACCAGCTCATAGCCGGGCACGTCAAAACGCGCATTGGCGGCATCGTGACTCATAATCAACGGGTAACTCCATAGCGGCGTAAAACTGACGGCCATTAGGCATAACCTCATCTTATTCTGTCAAGTCGGGCTGAATATTTATGGAGCAAATATTTTCTTTATTAACTATCAAACAATCATAATTATTAATAAACATGCGGATTATTAACATCGCCCCCAGGAAAATTAATGAAATACTGAGGCATTCCAATATTTCATCCTAGAGTAATTGATTAGTCATTTTGATACATTCTGGAACGTATCCGCCGGACAAAAATAGAACATCAATAAAGAAACGATGAGAAATAAGGATAAAGGATGAAAGAACATAACCCTGACGCTACGCCAGATACCCGCAGCGATCGGCAAATAAATAAACCGTCTGCGTTTGACAAGAAAATAGCCAGAGGCGCTGCCCGCTACCATAAGCTCAATAGTGACTATTCATTCTTCTTCAGCAAAATAAGCGGCTATGACGATAACAACAAAGCCTGGATCTACAGTGAAGGCAAGCGCAAACTTAATTTCTGCACTTACTCCTATCTGGGTCTGTTAAAACATCCCGCTATCGAAGCAGCGGCGCTGAGCGCACTCAAACAATACGGCACCGGCACCCACGGCGTACGCCTGCTCGGCGGCAACCTGGATATTCACGAGCGGCTGGAACAGCGCATCGCCGGCTTCTTTGGCCGTGAAGCCGCATTAACCTTCAGCTCCGGATTTATGACCAACCTGACGGTGATCGACAGCCTGCTCGGTAAGGGCGACGTGATTTTTTGCGACGAACTTAACCACGCCAGCATTATCGACGGCTGCAGAATCGGTAACGCGCAGGTCGTGAGGTTTCCCCATAACGACATGCAGACCCTCGACCAACAGCTGGCGGCCGCGCCGCCGCAGGCGCGCAAGCTGATTATTATCGATGCCGTCTACAGCATGGAGGGCGATCTGGCACCGCTGGATACACTGATCGCCCTGCGCGATCGGCATCCGAATACCCTGCTGATGGTTGACGAAGCGCACAGCCTCGGCGTGCTGGGTGCCAACGGCAAAGGTATTGAAGAGCACTTCGCCTGCCGCGGCCAGATCGACATTCTGATGGGTACGCTGAGCAAAACGCTGCCCGGCCAAGGCGGTTTTATCGCCGCCACGCAGGCGGTTATCCACTACCTGCGCATGACCGCCCGCGGCTTTATCTTCAGCGCCGCGCTCTCGCCAATCACCACCGCAGCCATGCTGGCGGCGTTTGACGTGCTGGAGCAGGAAGGCCCGCAGCGGCGGAAAAAGCTGATGGAAAACATCACCTATTTTGTCGCAGCGTTGCGCAGAGAAGGGTTTGAAGTCAGGGCGGAGCAGGCGGCGATCGTACCGATTATGATCTACAGCGAAAGCCAGGCCTTTGCGATGGCGCAATACTGCCACCAGCGGGATATTTACGTGATGCCGGTGGGGTATCCGGCAGTGTCCAAAGGCCTTGAACGCTTACGGATGAACGTCACATACCACCACAGCAAAGACGATCTCGACCTGGCGCTGCAGGTGCTGTGCGCGGCAAGAGAGGCGGTGGCGCCGTAAAGCCAGGCGTCTTGCCCGCAAAAAAATGCCGGTCAGTTCGCACCGACCGGCATTCTATCGTTTATGACTCAGCGAACGTGGCTCAGTTCACTTTCACCGGCATGCCGGAACGCGCTTTGATCGCCGCGTCGACTTCGCTCTGGTTGACGCCGCTGTCCATCAGCACCTTGCCAACCGCCGGCGACAGCATCACCGGCACCGGATCTTTCGACTTCAGCTGCTCTTCGTTGGCGGAAAGCGGGTTGTGCACTTCCAGATAGCGGCTGCCGTCCGGCTCGACCGAGGCTTTCACCGGCTCATTGATAAACTGTACGCGCGTGCCGACCGGCACGTTATCGAACAGGTATTTGATATCGTCGGCGCGCAGACGCACGCAGCCGTGGCTGACGCGCAGGCCGATGCCAAAGTTGGCATTAGTGCCGTGAATGGCGTACAGGCGGCCGATATACAGCGCATACAGCCCCATCGGGTTATCCGGGCCGGCCGGGAACACCGCCGGCAGGATTTCCCCTTGCGCCGCATACTCTTCACGCATCTTGGCGGTTGGCGTCCAGGTCGGGCCGTCTTTCTTGCGATGCACGCTGGTGACCCAGTTCATCGGCGTGTCTTTACCCAACTGACCGATGCCGATCGGCAGCACCACTACGGTGTTGGTGTCCTTCGGGTAGTAGTACAGACGCATTTCTGCGCTGTTGATAATAATGCCCTGACGCGGCGTATCCGGCAGAATCAGCTGCTGCGGGATGGTCAGCGTGCTGCCGGCCTTCGGCAGGAAGGGATCGACGCCCGGGTTGGCTTCCAGCATATTGCTCAGCCCCATCTGGTACTGCGCGGCAAAACTTTCCAGCGGCAGCTTGCTGTCCTCAGGGACCTGGATCTGGATATTCTCCCCCACCAGACGGCTGTCTTTGGCCGGCAGAGGGTAAACAACGGCGAGGGCGGTCTGGCTGAACGCCACCAGGGCCGTAAACAGGGTTAATAACGCGCGAATGCTCATGTTTATCTTCGTGTTGGTTTGGTGGGCCGCACTGGCAATATCGGTCAAAATTCTCTCCGGCCTGTAACGGCCGGATGCGCATTATATGTTCACTTAAGCAAAAGTGTGAAATTTTCACGCCGATCGGCACGCATTTTTTCATCACTATCGGCCGCGCAATCCCTATCCCCGTATCGCCATCTCCCACCAGACGCCGTTCACACGCCGCTGTTCCGCCCCTCAGAAATCACCGCCTTGTTTAGCCAGCCGTCACCCAACAGGCATCCCGTGCCGGCAACGCTATCCGTTTATACCATTGTCCCGAGCCCATGTTCCGCTCACCTGTAAACGTATAACGGAGAGATAATGATGAGTACAACCCTGGAAGAAAATACCGGCTATTTCTTATCACCGGAAATGTTCGGCGCCGTTGGCGACGGCGTGCACGATGACAGCGATGCAATCCAGAAAGCCATCGACCATGCCCGCGTGAATAAATATCGAAAAGTTGTCGGCAAGGGCAACTACCTGATTAATAAAACACTGTTAATCGGCTCTGACGGCAACGGCTTTGCACTGCACCTGCAATCGCTGATTGTCGGCGAGCAGTTCCCCGCGCTGCCGGAAAAATGGTGGGATGCCACACCGGCGATCGCCCCCCATCAATCCGCCGGCAGTCAAAACAACATTGACCTGCGCGTCGAATATTTCAATGGCGCCAATAAAGCGACCTGGTTCAGAAACTGGGGGAACGGCATCACCGCCTCAAGGCTGTACTGCGGCAGCATGAAAAACTTCATTATCGGTTACCGCTGCTATAAAGACACCCAGCGGGTAACGGGGATGAACGATCTCGCCGGCTGCAGCTGGTACGGCGGCTATCTGGGGGCACTGATCGGCACCGGCGATAAAGTGCCGGGCTTTACTACCGTCGCGGAGTGCCATTCATTTGATATTCAATGGTTCGCCTCAAACAAATATGGCGGGGTAATTCTGCTCTCGGGGGCGCAGTACACCAACATCTACAAGGGCACCTACGACTATAACGGCAAGTTCTCGGTCTGGATGAACCTAGGCGCCAACAACCCGGATACGGAAAATAACGGCAAAGTTATCGGCTTCGGCGACACCATCAGCGACGGCGTCGTCACCGGCACGGTACTGACGGAGCCTTCCTATCATCAGGGCAACTATTACATTCTGGTCACCGATACGCAGAATGCGCTGGACGGCCAGAGCACCTGGACGGCAGGCAAGCCGCTGAGCAATCAGGATGGCAGTTGGAAGGCCACGGCGGAGAAAATCATTACCTGCACCACCACCGAAGCCCGCTACTTTGACGTAGTCGCCAATATTCGCACCGGTGGTTTCGGCAAATGCATTATTGAGCCTGAATATATCGGCGGTCTGGTCGGGCATAACCTCTTCACCAGCCAGTACCGGGCGGCCAGCGCAACGTCAATCAACGATACCTCCAACTATCGCGGCCTTGGCGTGGCCAGCACGGCGGACCGCCTGGAGATGACGGCCACCAGCCACAGCAATACGCCGTTTATCAGCGCGTATAAGGACGAAACACAGGTCAGAACCCATTTACGCCTTTTCAATCAGAGCAAGCTGCTGGGGTTAAATAAATCGGTTAACGTGCCCAATAACAGCCCGACCTGGATCTTCTCGCTGGGAGCGAATACTTCAGCCACTATCGCCATGTGGAAGGTATACGTCACCTCCACCACGACGGGTATCTCAGGGGAAGCGAACGTCACCGTCAGGGGCAATGAAGCGTTTATTACCAACGTGGTGTATGCCTCCAATATGCAGTTCAAGGTCGACGGGCTGAAGCTATTGGTGCATCAAAGCACCGGCGCCAGCAGAAATATCTTTATGAACGCCATCCGCGTCGCCTGATCCGCCCCTCGGATCGCGACATCATCACCTCCACCGCCGGCGCATCATGCGCCGGTTTTCACGTGTTGATTTCGCTCAACGCCGCGTTGCCTGCGCCGATAAACGGCGGATGGGGATCAGATATTCGCAGTGGATCGCCGCGCCGGCCTGATGGTAAAACCCGCCCTGCGCGGGGTAAAAACGCTCAATATCACTACCCGGACGGCGCACCACGTTCAACGCCGGCATCACGCTGTCGTAAACGCGGGCGATAAAATTCTGGAAATCCTCCGCCTGCCCCTGGTAGACAAAGCTGGCGTACTCTCCCGGTTCAATCCTCACCTCCTCCCCCGCCGTTTGCTCATCGTCCAGGGCAACGGTGTACGCCATGCACTGACGATCCTGCTGGCGGCTGTCGACATCCAGCCGGGCCAGGCCGTAAGCCACCGCCGGCGGCCCGGACAGCGGGCAGCGCAGCGCATTCCAGGCGCTCTGACGCAGCTCTTTTTTCCGTCGGCTCAGTTCGTTTAACGTCAGCGTTCGGCGCTGCGTCCGCCCCACCAGCCGCATTGCCGGCAGTTCGACAAAATCCGCCGCCGGCAGCGGCGGCGCGCACAAGCGCAGCGGCGGCTGCATGCCGTAGCCCGGCCACTCCGCGCTGCGGCGGTAGGCGGCCGGCGGCAGCCCGAACTGCCGGCGGAAACCGCGGGTGAAGGTCTGCTGGGAGTCAAACTGATACTTATCCGCGATAATCGCCACGCTGGTGCCCGTCAGCCGCAGTTCGCGCGCCGCAGCGCTCAGTCTTCTGCGCCGCACATAGGTGCCCAGCACGTGGCCGGTCTGGCGTTTGAACATCCGCTGCAGATGCCATTTGGAATAGCCGGCTTTCGCCGCGATCTCATCCAGCGACAGCGTCTGCTCCAGATTCTGTTCGATCCACGCCAGCAGCTGATTAATCACCGCCCGTTGATGCATATAGCCCCCTTATTGATTCAACCACGCCTGCGCCAGCCGATGCGCCTGTTCGCTATCAGCCACAACCTCGACCGGGTATCCCCAGAACCTGCTGGAGTACTCGGCAAACGGTCCGGCGGCAAGTCGCCGCGCGCTATCCGGCTCGATCATCACCATGCCTTTTACATACTGTTTCAGCGCGGCGCGGTGTTCGCGTTTCCACAGCGCGACCTGCGTGCGTTCATCGCGGGTCGGCTCTCCCTGCTCGTCAGAGCGCGGTTCACACACAATCACAAACGGCTGCCGCCGCGCCAGCAGCGCACCAAATTCGGCAAATTCGGCGACGACGTCACGCGGCTGCCCGGCGGGCCGATACATGCGGACATAAGGGAAGGTTGCGGCGTCAAAGGACATCTTGCATCTCCTGCAAACAGTTATCGGATTGCCGCTTACTTTATCGACAACGGCACTAGACCGCATTGCACAATCAGGACATACTATTTTTCATTTACGCCAAAATGAGAGTCATTCTCATGTCTTTTGTCACCAAAAAGGCCTGTCTGGACATTGATAACGTGCCGCGCCCGGTGTTCGCCGTGCAGGGCGCGACGATTCACGAAAATTGGGAAGTCGAGCCGCATCGTCACCAAAAGGCGCAGCTGATTTATACCGCGCGCGGCATGCTGCGCTGCGAGGTGGAAAACGGGCTGTGGCTGGTGCCGCCACAGTGTGCGCTATGGATGCCCGGCAATGTGCTGCACAGCGCGCGCGGCACCGGCACCACCGAGTGTTATGCCCTGTTTGTCGACCCGGCCGCCGCTGGCGATCTGCCTGCCAGCAGTTGCACCCTGACCATTTCACCGCTGCTGCGCGAACTGCTGCTGGCTGCCAGCCGCTTTACCCCGCTGTATGACCAGCACGGGGCCGAGGGCCGGCTGACGACGGTGCTGTTGGATCAGTTGGCGGCGGCGCCGGTGGAAAATCTGCATCTGCCGGTCTCCCAGGACGCGCGTATCCGCCAGCTGATGGATCAATTGCTGGCGGACCCGGCGAATAAGCGCACGCAGGCGCAATGGGCGCAGCATATCGGCATGAGCACACGCTCGCTGAGCCGTACGCTGCAGCAGCAGTTGGGGATGAGTTTCGGCCATTGGCGACGTCAGCTGCACGTAATGCTGGCGCTGCAACGCCTGACGCAGGGCGTCAGCGTGCAGAGCGTGGCGTTGGACCTGGGCTATGAGAGCGCCAGCGGCTTTGTCACCATGTTCAGGAAAGCGGTCGGCAAGCCGCCGGCGCGCTATCTGGCGGAAAAGGCGGCGGACGGCCCAATGCCGTCCGGCACCATCGCCATGTAGGCGCCGCGAGCGCGGCGCCCGGCGGTCAGAAGTCGTAAAACACCGTCACCCAGGTGGAGTCCGGCTCATTGTCGCTGCTGTTGGCCAGCGTGCGTTCAACATACACCGACAGGCCGTAGCCGATGGTGGTGCCTGCCCCCAGATAGACGTGATTGGCGTGGTAATCTTCCTGCCCTTTCAGCCGCAGCGAGTCCGCCGCCACATAAGGCTGGACAGATTTCAGGAACGGCTTGTCGATATTAAAGGTATAGCCGACAAACCCTTCCAGTCCGTAACCGTCGCCGGCAAAGAAGTGCGACAGGCTGCGCTCGCGGGTGCTGGGCACATAATCTTTATAGTAGCTGGCGGTACCGACGATATACCAGTTGTCCGGCTGCCAGGTCAGCGCCGTCCCTGACAGCTGCTGGTGATATTGTTGCTCGTTATAACGGTCATCTTTCACCTTGGCGTCGGTGTAGCTATACGCCGCGCTCAGCGTCAGCGTCGGATCGATTTTATAATCGAACCCCAGCCCGCCGCCGCCGGAACGCCGGTAGCTGAGGTTATTGGCGGTATGCAAATCATCTTCCGGCAGCAAATAGTTGGCGTACAGCGTCAGCGGACCAAAGTCATTGGTATATTTCAGGCTGTTTTTGGGTTTATTACCGCCGTCATAGTCGCCGGAAATACCAATGCCGGTGCCGCCGGCGTGGCCATCGTTATCCCAGACGTCGCTTTTAATTCCGACCACGGAATAATAGATGCCGTACTGATGGCCATAGGTCAGCGTACCGTAGCGATCGTCTTTAAAACCGCCATACAGCTGGCGCTGATAGTCGCGCTTGCCGTCTTCGTCGTAGTGCCCGTCCCAGCTCAGCGCGTGCGCCAGATCCACACCCCATTCGTAGTAGCCGATAGCCGAGGTATGCTGGCTCAGGGCGTAATCGGCGCTGAAACGAAAGCGCGTGCCGCCGTCATGACCGTTTTTATCATAGCCCGGCTCCGGGCCATTATTAAAAATCCATTCCGGCCGAATGCTGCCGCCCACTTTTAAACTCAGCGGCGCCAACAACACATTGCTCTGCGGGTTTTTCTCCAAGATGGTAATTTCCGCCTGCGCGGCGCCGGATAACGCCGACAGCAGGACGCCGCCAATAATAATTGGCGTTTTTATCATTTTCATTACTACCCCTGTCTGAAATAAGTTTTTCTTATTATTAACTGCCATGGCTCTTGGCCATAAATTAATAATTACCCGATATAACAAAGCGACGCAAGGGATAAAATCTCATGACCTAATACATAAAAAGATAAATGGCAGCGGCGAAGAAATAAAAACGTATCAGAATGCTACCAACGGCAACAAAACAATAAATGATGTGCAAATAATCAGCATAAATGTCGTTCTCTAACCGATAATACGGCCGGCCATTAATATTTCATAACAAATCAGAAAAAATAAAACGGACGTTAAAATAGGTGCGGGGCGTGATAATTACCACAGGGAAATATTGGCTAACGGATGCCGTCGCGGCGGCATCCGCCAAAGCGTTATTTATTGCGCCAGCCAGCCGCCGTCCATATTGCAGGCCGCTAACGCGACCAATGCATTCATGGCCGGCATCGATCTGATGCTCGCGGTGGTTTAAGGCTTCAGCGCAAAGCGCAGCTGATGGGTACGCCGCTGCGCAATGCGCGTCCTACGCGCGTCGTCCCAGCGATAAAAGCCGTCGCCGCTGCGCAGGCCGGTTTGCCCTTGCTCCACCTTTTCCTGCACCAGCGTCATCATCCCGTCGCCGGCGGCCAGCGTCGGCAACAGATGACGGGCGATATCCGCCACGGTGTCCCCGGTCATATCGGCCGCCTCCAGCGGCCCGACCATCGCATAGCGCCGCCCCAGCGAGGCGCGCATCACCTGGTCGACCACCTGCGGGCTGGCGATGCCGCTTTGCACGATATGCAGCGCCTCGCGCAGCAGCGCAAACTGCAGGCGGTTACCGACAAAGCCCGGCGCAGCACGATCCAACACCACCGCCTCCAGATCCAGCGCCGTCAGCAGCCGTTCGACCGTCGCCAGATGACGCGCTTCGGTGGCGCTGCCGGGCACGATCTCCACCAGCGGAATCAGATGCGGCGGGTTCCAGAAATGGGCGATCAGCAGCCGCTCCGGATGGCGCAGAGGTGCCGCCAGCTGGTCCGGCGGCAGGCCGATGGTGTTGCTGGCGATAATCGCCGTGTCGGCGATCAGCGCTTCCAGCTGGGCGTACAGCGTGTGTTTGAGCGCCAGCCGTTCAGGGATCGCCTCGATCAGCAGCTGCGCCGACGCCGCCTGCGCCAGCTCGTTCGTGGTGTGCAGACGCGCCAGCGTGGCCACACTCTCCTGCGGATCGGCCAGTCCGGCCGCCGCCAGCTCCGCCAGAATGCTGCCCGCCGCCGCCGGCACCTCCGCCAGACGCGCGGGGTCGGTGTCGTACAGCAGCACCGGCCGCCCGTGACGGGCAAAATGCGTAGCGATGCCGATGCCCATCAGCCCCGCACCCAGTACCATCGTGTTCATCTGCTGCATCTCATGCTCCTCTGCTCAGGGGGGCGCCAGCGCCACGTCCGGCGCGCGTTCGCGCAGTACAAATGCGCCGTCTTCTCTTTCAAGATAGGCCAGATCGGTCAACACCCGCCATCCATCGACGCGCCGGCCGTCGCCGGTGGGGCAGGAAAATAGGACGAAAAAATAACAGCGATAAACATGTCATGGATCATTTCCATTGATGTAAAGATATTATATTTTTTCCAAAATTATTTTTAAGGACAAAAATAAATGGTCATTCCAAAAGGGAAGTCAAGAAAACTTAGTACTGGTGAAATAACTTTATCACGCTATATATATAAGAACTCAATCGACTATTCACGAGTGATGGTTCATAACGGAAGCTATTTTCCTTTTGGACTACAAAACGAAGACACAGCCGTCACACCGAACGGTGAAATATACTTTATGCCCAAACATTTCAAAGAAGATTTTTCCATAGCCAATGCTAATGATCAACATTGGTTCATTCATGAAATGGCTCATGTTTGGCAGTATCAACTGGGCGTAAATGTACGACTTAGAGGGTTAGGTAGCTGGGCTGTGTCATACAAGTATTCCTTGCCAGACTATAGGTTATTATCAGATTATGGAATGGAAGTTCAGGCAAGCATTCTTGCTGATTATTTTTATTTAATCAAATTCGGGCGTAACGGATTTGATGCCATATCAAATATGCAGGGGATAAAAGGACCTGACTTAAAAAGGCGCTACGAATGGGTTCTACGACTATTTTTGAAAGACCCCGCAAATAGAAGGAATTTACCATGAGAAAAATACCCTGGATATTGCTTAGCCTACTGACGCTAAGCGGCTGCCAGCTGGAAAAACAGTGGTATTACCCGCTGCAGGTTTCGCTGCAAGATAACCAGCCCTGCTTCGCCGTACCTGCCGACAGCGTCAGCCCTCACGATAGCCTGCAAAACCGCGGCATCATCGTCTCCCGGCAGTCATCGCAGCAATGGGATATTGTCTGGACCTCGCCTGACATTCATCCGCTGCCGGCACTGCTGCCCGGCCAGTGCGTCACATACCCGCAGGCCGCCTGGCAGGTTGGCAACTATGCGGTGATGATGGGCGTTTCGCTTAATCACGATCGTGAGCGGCGTAAATATACCCACGAATTTTCCCTCGCCAAAACCCCCGACGGCCGGCTGATTCTCCGCCCTTGAGCGCTGCGCAGACGGCCATTCAACGGCCCGTCGGCAATAAACCGCTCCCCTTTAGTATGAATAATGATTATTATTCTCAAATAATAACCGGCGTGCGACGACACGCCCGGCAGGCTACTGCCTTTGAAGCCAATGTTGAGCCGTTCCGGCCGCTGCGCGGCAATAATAATTTTAACCATATGGAGATGTTATGAACGCTGTAATGACAACCGGCCGTCGCCTTGGCGGGCGCGCGGTTTTCCCTCTGATGCTGCTGACCACCATGCTGTTTGCCACCGCGTCCCAGGCGCAGGCCGAATCCGAACTGCTGCGCAAGCCGGTCGGTAAAGGCGCCTATGAAATGGCGTACAGCCAAAGCGCAAACGCGCTGTATCTGGCGACCTCGCAAAGCCGTAAACTGGACAAAGGCGGCGTGGTGTATCGCCTGGATCCGACCACGCTGGACGTAACCCAGATTATTCACAACGATATCAAGCCGTTCGGCGCCGCTATCAATAACAAAACCAACACGTTGTTCTTCGGCAACACCGTCAACAGCTCCGTCACCGCCATCGACGCCGCCAGCGGCGAGGTGAAAGGCCGGCTGGTGCTGGATGCGCGCAAACGCGCCGAAGGCGTGAAACCGCTGGCGCCGCGCGAACTGGTGGCGGATGAAAGCACCGATACCGTCTATATCACCGGTCTGGGCGAGTCCAGCGTGGTCTGGGTGGTAAACGGCAAGGATATGACCCTGCGCACCACCATTACCGACACCGGCAAATTCGGCACCGGCCTGGCGCTGGACGCCGCCGCCAAGCGCCTGTACGTCACCAACAGCGAAGGCGAACTGGTCACCATCGACACTGCCACCAACAAGGTGCTGACGCGCAAGAAGCTGGATGAATCCAAAGAGCACTTCTTCCTGAATATCAGCCTGGATACGGCGAATCACCGCGCCTTTATCACCGACTCCAAACAGCCGCAGCTGCTGGTGGTGGATACCCGCAACGGCGATATTCTGCAGAAAATCGACGTGCCGGAGTCGCTGGCCGTGCTGTTTAACCCGGCGCGCAACGAAGTGTACGTCACCCACCGTAAGGCCGGCGCCGTCAGCGTGATTGACGCCAAAACCTACCAGGTGCGGGAAACCCTGAAAACGCCGACCCACCCGAACAGCCTGGCGCTGTCGCCGGACGGCAAGACGCTGTACGTCAGCGTGAAACAGGCTGCCAGCCGCGAGAAAGAGGCTACCGCTCCTGACGATGTTATTCGCGTCAGCCTGAAATAACCCTGCGTCCCCAGAGCGCAGGGGGATCCCTGCGCAGATGGCCTCATAGGCATTGCCGTAAACGTGCAGTATTCCTCTGCTACTGACGTGAACGGCAATTCCTTTTACACTATCGCCCTATAAACCCTCGCGTATTCACCGCCACATAAACTCCCCCTTCCCCCGTTATTTACGCCATTTTTATCTCCCCCTGCGCAATCGTTACGGCGTTTTTACAGACGGTTTTACGCGTGCCGGATAACATCATCATGTCGCCGCTATGGCCTGTTGAGAGCACTCCTCATGCATTTATCTCTGCACGTTATCACCGCCTTTTCCCGGCGCGTCCCGCAATGCACCGGGGGCCGCCATGTACGCTAATATCATCGATTTTCATCCGCTGTTAACCGCGCCGGAACCGGCGCGGCAAGCGCCGTTCGCCGCCGAGGTCGAGAACTATCTGCACAATTATCCCGACACCGAGTTCGTCGATATCTATCTGCACGATCTGAACGCCCAAATCCGCGGCAAACGCATCGCCGTCTCGGAACTGTTCGCCCTGGGGCAGGGCTGCTATTTCCCGCAGTCGGTGTATGCAATGGATCTCAACGGCCAGGTGGTGGAGTACAGCGGTCTGGGCCAGCAGGCCGGCGAACCCGACAGGCTGTGCCTGCCGGTGTGCGGCACGCTACGACCCTGCGCCAAAGACCCGCAGCATAGCGCGCAGCTGCTGCTGACCATGCAAGAAACGGACGGCGCGCCCTGCCCGCTGGAGCCGCGCGTGGTGCTGGCGCAGCTACTTGAGCGTCTGCATCGCCTTGGCTATTACCCGGTGATCGCCGCCGAGCTGGAGTTTTATCTCCATGCGCCGCAACGGCGCCCCGGGCAGCAAGAGGCGCTGTTATCGCAGAACTTTGCCGTTGATGCGCCGGCGTGCCACGGTGCGCTGCTGGAGGATATCGCCCGCCACGCCAGGCTGCAGGCTTTGCCGCTGACCGGCGTGGTGGCCGAAGCGGCAGCCGGCCAGTATGAGCTGAACCTGCGCCACAGCGCCGAGGTGCTGACCAGCTGCGACCAGCTGCTGGCGCTGAAGCGGCTGGTGCGTCAGGTGGCGCAGCAGCACCGGCAGCATGCCTGCTTTATGGCCAAGCCGGACGCGCAGACGGCCGGCAGCGGTCTGCACTTCCACATCAGCCTGCAGGATGCGCAGGGCCGCAACCGCCTGAGCATGCAGGACGATGCCCCCGGCGACGCCATGCGCCAGGTGCTCGGCGGCATGCTGGCGCTGATGCCGGCTTCCATGGCGCTGCTGGCGCCCAACGTCAACGCGTTCCGCCGCTTCCGCCCCGAGATGCATGTGCCGCTGCGCGCCTCGTGGGGCTACAACAACCGCACCGTGGCGCTGCGCCTGCCCTGCGCCGATCGGGCCAACCAGCGTATCGAGTACCGGCTGGCCGGCGCCGACGCCAACCCCTATCTGGCCGTCGCCGCCATCCTCGCCGGCATGCTGTTCGGGCTGGAGCAGAATCTGCCGCTGCCGCCGTCCAGCTGCGGCAACGGCTATGACGATCCGCAGGCAACGCCGCTGCCGCTCAGCCAGCCGCAGGCGCTGGCGCTGTTTCAACGCTGTGCGGCGCTGCGACGGCTGCTCGGCCCGGCATTCTGCGACCTGTGGCACAGCTGTAAAAGCGCGGAGCTGGCGCAGTTTGAGCAGTTGATTACCGACGCCGAACGCGCCTGGCCGCTGTAATCCCGATTGATGACGAATAACCAAGGAGCCCTTTGATGTCTCGTCTGGTTCTGCTCTCCAATAAACACTGTGACGCCAATGATATTATCGCCGCCGTTCAGGACTACGCGCTGAATACCCTGACCGATGAAAGCCAGGGGCTGTGGCTGGGTTGGGACAGCAATGTGGAAAACTTCGCCGACGCCGCCGACCGGCCGGTACAGGTGCAGCACAGCAACGGTTATGAACTGGTGACCTTTCCCTTTTCCACCCGCGAGTTTCACTACCACTATCAGGGCTACTACCACGACGGGCTGTGGCCGGTGTTCCACAACCGCCCCGAGCTGGCCCATTTCACGCCGGAAAACTACCAGGCCTACCGGCAGATCAACCGGCAGATCGCCGCCATCGCCAGCGAATACATCTGCCCGAGCGATTTGATCTGCATTGATGATTATCAACTGCTGCCCTGCGGCGCGGCGCTGAAGGAACAGGGGCTGCTTAACCCGTGCGGTTTCTTTTTCGCGCTGCCGTTTCCCGCCGCGCCGCTGCTGAAGAACATTCCTCAGCACCGCGAGCTGGTTGAGTCGCTGCTCTATTACGATCTGATCGGTTTTCGCAGCCTCGGCGACGCCAATAATTTCCACAACTATCTGGCGAACGCCTACCAGGTCGAGCCGCTGCCCGACAATCAGTATCAGGTCGACGGCCATATCTTCAGCACCGCCATCTTTCCCGACGCGCAGCACGCCAGCCGGCTGTGCTGACGCCCCCCGCCCGCCGCGCGCCCTGCGCGGCGGAACCGCTCAGCCGACGATTTCAACCGCTCGGCGGGCTATCGCACCGCTCGGCCAATTTCATCTGCCATCGCTTTACGCCACGCGCGATGATGAGCTGTTCCTAAACCTGCCCCTTATTACCGGGGAAGACGTACCTGACCACATCCGCACCCTAAAAATCTATAAGCGGATGCTTTTACACATTTTTTTGCAGACTGGAATAAGGAATATCTCATGAAACAAACGGGGATTTTCAAACATCTCCCATGGATGCTGCTGGGGGTACTCGGCGCGTCCTGTCTCGGCGTGGTGGCGCTGCGGCGCGGCGAACACATTAGCGCACTGTGGATCATCGTCGCCTCGATCGCGGTGTATCTGGTGGCCTACCGTTACTACAGCCTGTATATCGCCACCAAGGTGATGAAGCTGGACGCCGGTCGCGCCACCCCGGCGGTGGTGAATAACGACGGCCTGAACTATGTGCCGACCAACAGAAACGTGCTGTTCGGCCACCACTTCGCCGCCATTGCCGGCGCCGGCCCGCTGGTTGGCCCGGTGCTGGCGGCGCAGGTCGGCTACCTGCCGGGCACGCTGTGGCTGCTCGGCGGCGTGGTGCTGGCGGGGGCGGTGCAGGACTTTATGGTGCTGTTTATCTCCTCACGCCGTAACGGCGCGTCGCTCGGCGAGATCATCAAGAAGGAGATGGGCCCGGTGCCGGGCACCATCGCGCTGTTCGGCTGCTTCCTGATTATGATCATCATTCTGGCGGTGCTGGCGCTGATCGTGGTGAAAGCGCTGGCGGAAAGCCCGTGGGGCGTGTTCACCGTCTGCTCCACCGTGCCGATCGCGCTGTTTATGGGGATCTATATGCGCTTCCTGCGCCCCGGCCGCGTCGGCGAGGTGTCGGTGATCGGCATCGTGCTGCTGCTGGCGTCCATCTGGTTCGGCGGCGTGATCGCCCACGATCCGTACTGGGGCCCGGCGCTGACCTTTAAAGACACCACCATCACTTACACGCTGATCGGCTACGCGTTTATCTCCGCCCTGCTGCCGGTGTGGCTGATTCTGGCGCCGCGCGACTACCTGGCGACCTTCCTGAAAATCGGCGTGATCGTCGGGCTGGCGATCGGCATCGTGATCCTGAACCCGGATCTGAAAATGCCGGCGGTCACCCAGTTTGTCGACGGCACCGGCCCGGTGTGGAAAGGCTCGCTGTTCCCGTTCCTGTTTATCACCATCGCCTGCGGCGCGGTCTCCGGCTTCCACGCGCTGATCGCCTCCGGCACCACGCCGAAGCTGCTGGCCTGTGAAACCGACGCGCGTTTCATCGGCTACGGCGCGATGCTGATGGAATCCTTCGTGGCGATCATGGCGCTGGTGGCGGCATCGATTATCGAACCGGGCCTGTACTTCGCCATGAATACCCCGCCGGCGGCGCTGGGCATTACCATGCCGAACCTGCACGAACTGGGGGGCGATAACGCGCCGCTGATTATGGCGCAGCTGAAGGATGTGACGGTGCACGCCGCCGCCACCGTCAGTTCATGGGGCTTTGTCATCAGCCCGGAGCAGATCCTGCAAACCGCGAAAGACATCGGCGAACCGTCGGTGCTGAACCGCGCCGGCGGCGCACCGACGCTGGCGGTGGGCATCGCCCACGTGTTCCACAAGATCATGCCGGCGGCGGATATGGGCTTCTGGTATCACTTCGGCATTTTGTTTGAGGCGCTGTTTATCCTGACCGCGCTGGACGCCGGCACCCGCTCCGGCCGCTTTATGCTGCAGGATCTGCTGGGCAACTTCGTGCCGTTCCTGAAAAAAACCGACTCGCTGGTGGCCGGCATTATCGGCACCGCCGGCTGCGTCGGCCTGTGGGGCTACCTGCTGTATCAGGGGGTGGTCGACCCGCTCGGCGGCGTGAAAAGCCTGTGGCCGCTGTTCGGCATCTCCAACCAGATGCTGGCCGCGGTGGCGCTGGTGCTCGGCACCGTGGTGCTGATCAAGATGAAGCGCACCCGCTACATCTGGGTGACGGTGCTGCCGGCGGTGTGGCTGCTGATCTGCACCACCTATGCGCTGGGGCTGAAGCTGCTGAGCGATAACCCGCAGTTGGAAGGCTTCTTCTATCTCGCCAACGAGTACAAACAGAAAATTGCCGCCGGCGGCGACCTGAGCCCGCAGCAGATCGCCAATATGCAGCATATCGTGGTGAACAACTACACCAACGCCGGCCTGAGCATTCTGTTCCTGCTGGTGGTGTACGCCATTATCTTCTACGGGATAAAAACCGCGCTGGCGGCGCGCAAAAACCCGCAGCGCAGCGACCAGGAAGCCCCTTACGTGCCGGTGCCGGAACAGACGGCGTCCAACTCTGAGGGCGAGGTCAAAGTTTCACCCCAGCATTAACGGCAATTTGCCTGCATAATAGAGTGAGTCACGGGCGCTGCGTGCGGCGCCCGTTAACCACGTTTTCCGGGAGTACACCTATGTTCGGCAATCTTGGTCAGGCGGGAAAATATCTGGGACAGGCGGCGCGGATGCTGGTCGGCGTACCGGACTACGACACCTACGTCCAGCATATGCAGGACAACCACCCGGATAAGCCGGTGATGAGCTATAAAGAATTCTTCCGCGAGCGCCAGCAAGCGCGCTACGGCGGCGACGGTAAAGGCGGCATGCGCTGCTGCTAGGCCCCGAGCATTAAGGATCCGCAATGAAACCCATCGCAGTCACCATTCTGACCGGCTTTTTGGGCGCCGGTAAAACCACCCTGTTACGCCATATCCTGCATGCCGACCACGGCTATCGCATCGCGGTGATTGAAAACGAATTCGGCGAAGTGCCGATCGACCACGCGCTGATCGGCGATCGCGCCAGCCGCATCACCACGCTGAGCAACGGCTGCATCTGCTGCAGCCGCGCCAATGAACTGGAGGACGCGCTGCTCGACCTGCTGGACGGCATTGACCGCGGCGAGCTGACCTTCGACCGGCTGATTATCGAATGCACCGGCATGGCGGACCCCGGCCCGATCGCCCAGACCTTCTTCACCCACCCGGCGATCTGCGAACGTTTTCTGCTGGACGGCATCATCACGCTGGTGGATGCGGTGCATGCCGAACAGCAGCTGGATAAATACAGCATCGCACAGTCGCAGGTGGGCTATGCCGACCGTATTCTGCTGAGCAAAACCGACGTCGCCGGCGACAGCGAGGCGCTGATCCGGCGCCTGCAGCGTATCAACGCCCGCGCCCCGGTGCACAAGGCGCTGCACGGCGATATCGATCTCAAGCTGCTGTTTGATATTGAGGGCTTCGTGCTTAATGACAGGCTGAACCTGAGCACGCCGGTGTTCCACCGCATCGCGGAGCCGCAGAACAGCATTCACTCGATCGTGCTCTACCACCAGCCGCCGCTGGAGCTGGCGCAGATCTCCACGGTGATGGAGGAACTGCTGCTGCAGTTTGCCGACAACCTGCTGCGCTACAAAGGCATTTTGTCGATCAAAGACGAGCCGCGCCGCCTGCTGTTCCAGGGCGTGCAGCGGCTGTACAACGCCGACTGGGACCGCGACTGGCAGCCGGATGAGCCGCGCCAGAGCACGCTGGTGTTTATCGGCATCGACCTGCCGGAAGCGGAGATCCGCGCACGCTTTGCCGCCCTGAGCTGAGCAATAAAACCGCCGTCGCCGCAAACAGGCTTTGACGAATCCTCGATCTGAGTACTTTAATCATGGAGTGGCGCGCTGACGCGCCGCACTTATTTTGCAGCCGTGTGCCGATGCGCACCGGCAGTCATCACTCAGAGGATCATCACCTGTATGCCATTAAAACGAACAACCCTGGGCCTGTTGCTGGCGGGCGCCGGCCTGCTGTCGGCCAATAACGCGCTGGCCGCCTCTGATACGCTGATTTACTGCACCGTAGCCTCGCCGGAATCATTCAACCCGCAGCTGTCCACCTCCGGGCCGACCTTTATCGCCACCTCGCAGATGCTGTACAACCGCCTGGTGACGCTGCGCGGCAGTGACAAAACGCCTGCCCCCTCGCTGGCCACCGACTGGACCATCAGCCCGGACGGCAAGACCTACACCTTCACCCTGCGCAAAGGGGTGAAGTTCAACCGCAATAAATTCTTTACCCCCAGCCGCGACTTTAACGCCGAAGACGTGGTGTTTACGGTGATGCGCCAGAAAGACCCCAACCACCCATACCACAAGGTGTCTGGCGGTAACTACGAGTACTTCACCGATCTGGGGCTGGATAAGCTGATCGCCAAGGTCGAGGCGCTGGACGACTATCACGTGCGCTTTACCCTGACTCAGCCTAACGCGGCGTTCCTCGCCGACTGGACGATGGACTTCGCCTCGATCCTGTCGGCGGAATACGCCGATGCGATGATGAAGAAAGGCACGCCGGAGAATGTCGACAACTGGCCGATCGGCACCGGCCCTTACGCGCTGCAGCAGTACAAACAGGACTCACTGATCCGCTACATCGCCAACCCGCACTACTGGCAGGGCGAGGTAGCCAGCAAGCACCTGATTTTCTCCATCACCCCGGACGCGCAAACCCGGCTGTCGAAGCTGAAAACCAACGAATGCCAGATTATCCCGGCGCCGCTGCCCGAGCAGTTCGACGCGATTAAACGCGACAAGAACCTGCAGTTGCACAGCATCGACGGGCTGAACGTCGGCTATCTGGCGTTCAACACCGCCAAAAAGCCGTTTGATAACCTGCTGGTGCGCCAGGCGCTGAGCTATGCGGTGGATAAAAAAGCCATCGTCGCTGCGGTATTTAAAGAGAGCGGCTCACCGGCCAGTTCGCTGTTGCCGCCGGGCATGCTGGGCTACAACGATAAGCTGCCGGGCTATGAATACAACCCGCAAAAAGCGCGCGAACTGCTGAAGCAGGCCGGGCTGGAGAAAGGTTTCACCACCGATATCTGGTCAATGCCGGTCGCCCGCCCCTATAACCCCAACTCGCGCCGCATCGCCGAGATGATTCAGAGCGACTGGGCGCAGGTGGGCGTCAAAGCCAAAATCGTCACCTGGGAATGGGGCCAGTATCTGGCCGGGCTGCGCAAAGGCGAGCAGCACAGCGCGCTGTACGGCTGGGTATCGGATAACGGCGACCCGGACAACTTCGCCACCCTGCTGGGCTGCGACGGCGTGCAGAGCGGCGCCAACGTCGCCCGCTGGTGCGACAAGTCGTATGACTCGCTGATCAAGCAGGCCATTGCGGTCAACACCCCGGCAGAGCGCGGCAAGCTCTACCAGCAGGCGCAGGAAGTGTTTGCCAAACAGGCGCCATGGCTGCCGCTGGCGAACGGCAAGGTGTTTTACGCCACCCGCAACAACCTCAGCGGCTACGTGGTGGACGTCAACGGCAGTGATTTCTCCAAAGCGAAGCTGAATTAATCGCACCGTTCAGGGCGAGGCGCTCCCTCGCCCTGTTTGCCGTTCGCCGAACAAACGCGCCACGCCAGCCCCAGCGCACACAGGCTGCCGAGCGTCAGCACCACGCCCGGCCGCTGCGCCAGCCCGGCCAGCGTCAGCCCCGCCCCCAGCATCAGGTAGTACATCAGGCCGAGAAGCGCACCGGCAGTCCCCATACATGCCTTATAGTTGCGCAGCGCGCGCGCCAGAATATTGGGAATGGCGATACCGTACGCCATCACCACCAGCAGCATCGGCAGCGCGAACCCGCGCGTCTCTTCCAGCAGCCACACCAGCACGCCGCCGCCCAGCGATAGCGCGCACGCCAGCGTCAGCAGCGCGCCAAAACGCCAGCCAGCGGTAAGCAGCCGCTTGTTGATCGCCGCACCGATGCCCACCCCAGCCGCCAGCAGCAGACCGCTGTAGCCGAACCACGGCGCGGGGATCCCCAGCGCCGCAAAGCGGAACGGCGCCAGCTGGTAGTAGCTGAACATGCAGATATTAAACAGCGCCACCAGCAGCGCGCTGCGCCAGATGTCGGCGTCTTGCACCATGCGCCCCAGCGTGGCGCAGAAGGCCGGCGGCGCCAGCCGTTGCGACCGGGTTTCCGGCAGCCGCCAGGCGGCATAGGCCAGCAGCAGCGCCGCCAGCAGCGCCAGGCCAACGAACACCCCCTGATAACCCCAGTAATGGCTCAACAGCGAACCGCTCAACACGCCGAGCGCCGGGCTGAGCGCCATTGCGATCCCCATCAGCGAAAATACTCGCGCCAGTTGCTCGCCGTCGAAACGATCGCGGATGGCGGTCTGGGTACCAACCGACCCGACCGCCGCGCCAAAAGCCGCCACTATCCGCGCCGCCAGCAGCATACTGAAACTGCCGCTGCACAGCGCCGCCAGCGAAGCCAACAGGTATAACGCCAGCCCGGCCAGCAGGGTGGGCCGACGCCCGATCAGGTCGCACAGGCGCCCCCACACCACCACCCCGAATGCAAAAGCGAAGAAATAACACGACAGGGTTTGCGCTGCGATTTCCGCGCTCACCTGAAACCCGGTGGCGATGTGCGTCAGCGCCGGGCTGTAAATCGTCTCCGCCAGTTGGGGGAACATCATCATCACGGTTGCCAGTGTCAACGTCAGTTTGCGTTGCATCGTCTCTATCCCTTCCCTCAAAACAGGGGGACAAACTAGCATCTTCGCACCGGCGGCCATTACAATATAAAAGACAAAAAATTGATAAAATCGGACAAGATGATGACATGGCTCAGCGCCCAGGATCATTTCGATCCCGACGAGCTCGATAATAGCGTACTGGGCATTGCCGCCGAGCTGGCACGGCACGATTCCGGCCCACACCAACACGCCATGGGACAATTGCTGTTCAGCCAACAGGGCTGCATGCGCATTACGCTGAATAACAGCATCTGTATGCTACCGCCGGCGCGCATTGCCTGGATCCCGCCGCGGGTGGTGCACCGCGTACAGGTCAGCGGCGTCGTCGGCTACCGCTCGGTATACCTCGACACTGCGCCTTATCCCGGCCTGCCGGAAGGACTGACGGTGCTGACGGCCACGCCGCTGCTGCGCGCGGCACTGGAGCGCATCGCCCTCGCCGCTTTCGACACCGACTGGCGACATGGCCCCACCGCCAATATTCTGGCGGTCTGTCTGGATGAGATCGCGCAGGCGCCGCGGGAACTGACGCTGCTGCCGCTGCCCGCCGACCGGCGTCTGCGCCATCTGGCCGGCCTGGAAACCCTGCCGCCGCTGCACGAACTGGCGCGTTACAGCGGCGCCTCGGAAAAGACCATCAGCCGCATTTTCCGGCGGGAGACCGGGCTGAGTTACCAGCAGTGGCGGCAGCAATGGCGGCTGATTACCGCGATCGAACTGCTGGCCGCAGGCCATCGCCAGTGCGACGTCGCCGCCCGGCTGGCCTTCACCAGCGACAGCGCCTTTGCCACCTTCTTCAGGAATATGACCGGCAGCCCGCCGCGCGCCTATATGGCCATGCGGGAATCGTGAATATCCCGGCACGCGACTGCCAAAATTTATCTTGGCTATATCAATTAATAACCAAAACTAAAATAAAAAATAATAAAAATAAATTACCTATATATATTTATTAATAATAAAAATCATTTCGCACACCAGAATAAACTCCCTCCCCCCTCAATTAAACAACAGAAAAATCCTGTTTATTTACCGCTCAGTTACACCCTCAGTGTCCGCTGATACAATATTCATGCCTAAGTCGAACAGGCAAAATAAATCAAAAATCAATTTCATTAAAATATATCAATCAATTTATTTTGATTGTATATGGATATCTAGCGCCCAATTAAGGAAAGGAATACTTTAAATGAACAGAAAAGAAAAAAACCAGCTGATCGCCAAACTCTCTCCCATTTGTTTTCTGAGCCTGCTCTCCTGGGGCGCGGTCGCCCACGCGGCCATCACCCCGTCGGCACCGATGAACGGTGGCCCTTCCGTCAGCGCCGGCGCCAACGGCAGTACCGTTATCGACATCAATACCGCAGGCAAAGGCGGCGTTTCCCACAACATCTACTCGGAATTCGACGTAGACCGGGGCGGCGTAGTGCTCAATAACAGCGCCACCGGCTCAACCTCGCACCTGGCCGGCAATATCGCCGGTAACGCCAATCTGGCCGGCGGTTCCGCATCCATTATCCTGAACGAAGTCAACTCCACCCGCGCCAGCCAGCTGAACGGCCTGATCGAAGTCGCCGGCGACAAAGCGCAGGTGATTGTCGCCAACCCATCGGGCATCAGCTGCAGCGGCTGCGGCTTTATCAACGCCGACCGCGCCACCCTGACCACCGGTAAAGCACAGGTCGCCAACGGCACGCTGCTGGGCTATACCGTGGAGAAAGGCAGCGTCATCATCAACGGCGACGGCCTGAATACCGGCGATGCCGACTACACCGATATCATCGCGCGCGCCGTGCAGATTAACGCCAATATCGTCGCCAAAGATCTGAAGATCACCGCCGGCCGCAACAACGTCAATGCGGACAACACGCAGATTAACGAACTGACGGCGGGCGGCAGCAGGCCGTCAATCGCCATCGACGTCGCCAAGTTAGGCGGAATGTACGCCAATAAAATCACCCTGGTCAGCACCGATTACGGCGTCGGGGTGCGTAACGCCGGCACCATCGGCGCCATGGCAAGCGACGTCAATATCACCACCGACGGCGTGCTGGAAAATAAAGGCACCATCTCCGCACACCACGACGTCAATATTGACACGACGCAGGGGCGCAACCGCAACGGCGGTTATTACTATGCGCACGGTCGTACATTAAACAACACCGCTAACGGCGTGATCAGCGCCGGCAAAAATATCAACATCGATCTGGCCAAAAGCAAACTGAGCAACAGCGGCGGCGAACTGCTGGCAGACGGTGATATCAATATCGTCAGCGGTGATATCGACAACAGATACGGCAATATACACAGTCAGGGTGCCGTCAATATGCGCAATGACCCTTACCATTACGGCTTCAGCAGAACGTTAAACAACGCCGGCGGCGTCATCCACGGCTTCAACGGCGTGGCTATTTCCTCGCGCGGTCTGAACAATACCGAAGGGCTTATCAAGAGTGATATGGGCGGCGTTGATATTCACACCGCCGGTTACACGCTGACCAATACCCGCGGCACCATCGAATCCTGTTGTGAACTGAATCTGGATGTCGGTACGCTGACGAATAACGCCGGCTTAATTCAATCCACCGAGAACGTCACCATTAACACCAACCGGCGTTCGCTGACCAACCAGTCCGGCGTGATTCGCGGCGGTAACGACGTGTCGATCAGCAGCCTCGGCGTCAATAACCATGCCGGGCGCATCATGGCCGACAACCACCTGAACATCAACGCCAACGGCCTGATCGAAAGCAATGGCAGCGTCCTGGTGACCACCTCAAGCCTCAATAACAACAACGGCACGATCAACGCGGCTGAAGACGTGGTGATTGACGCCCGCTCCGTCAGCAACACCAAAGGCACGATCAACGCCGGCGGTGAGGCAACGCTGACGCTGGCCGGCGGCTATAGCCACCAAGGCACGCTGAGCGCGCAAGAAGACATCCGTATTAACGCCGAGAAAGGCGCCGTTTATAACTACGGCACTCTGGCGTCCGCCAACGGTAAAACCATCATTAACAGCCGCAGCTTCGCCAACCAGAGAAACGCGCAGGTAGACAGCCCGGCCGGCGTTGAACTGATGCTGGGCAAGCCTGGTTCCTTCACCAACAACGGTACCGTTAACGGCACCATCACCATCAACAAGCAGTAACCCTGCCAACGCAGGCGGCCTCTTCGGGGGCCGTCTCAGGAGCGTCATCAACCAACACTGCCGCTATTTTTCCCGGCTACAGCCCGATAAACGGCTAACGGATGCCAAAAAGCACGATAAGGATATTAACCAACATGCGCGTTCACTTTTCCGCTTCCCTGCTATTGGTATTTTTTATTCCCCTCGTTCAAGGCGCAGAAAGCGGGCGGTTGATTGAACAACAGGCCAGCCACCAGCAAGAACAAGAAAGGGCGCGCTACAGCCAGCTGGAAACGCAGGGGAAAGATGTCCGCGCGGCCGACAGCGGCGCAGAAAAAAGCGCGAAAATAACGTTTCCCCGCGAAGCCAACTGTTTCGCTGTGTCGCAGGTTATTCTCAATAAAGACGACAAGATTCCGCACTGGCTGCCGCTGCGCAAACTCACCGCTCAGGCTGAAGGACAATGCCTCGGCATCCAGGGGGTCCGTACGCTGGCCAACGCCATCCAGAACAAATTAATCCGCCACGGCTACATCACCACCCGCGTGGTGGTGCCCCGGCAAGATCTCAACGCCGGCGTGCTGACGCTGACCATTTTACCCGGCGTGATTGGCAACATTTCCTTCAGCGAAAACAGCGATAAATACGCCAACCTGTACACCACCTTCCCCGGCCATCAAGGCGATATTCTGGATTTGCGCGCGATTGAACAGGGGCTGGAGAATATCCAGCGCATTCCCGGCGCCGACGCCAACGTGATCCTCCGCCCCGGGGACCGCGCAGGGGAAACCGATATTGAGATCGCACGCAGCCAACCTGCATTCTGGCGGGTTGGCGGCTGGTTCGACGACGCCGGCAGCCGCTATACCGGACGCTATCAGGGCGGCCTGGCGCTCTATCTGGATAACCCGACCTCACTGAACGATCTGTTCTATGTCTCCTTTGGCCGCGATCTGGCGTGGCAGAAATGGCGCAACTCCAAAAACAGCTCGCTGTACTACTCGGTGCCCTACGGCTTTTGGTCACTGGATATGTACGCCAGCCACAGTGAATATCTGCAGCGGCTCAACGGCACCTGGGCCGACCTGCAGTACCAGGGCAAAAGCCGCAATCTGAGCCTGAAGGTCAACCGCCTGCTGTACCGCAACGCCAGCCAGAAAACGACGGCCAGCATCCAGCTGTTAAAAAATGACGCCAGTTATTTTATCAATGACATTAGGCTGACTATCCGGGAGCGCAAGGTCACCAAAGCGATCGTCAGGCTGAATCACCGCCACTATATCGGCCGTTCCATCGTCGACGCGATGGTCAGCTACCAGCGTAATACCTCCTGGTTCGGCGCCAAACCGCAGGCCGCCGCCAGCCCGCACAGCCGCGCCGTCAATCTGGATATCAGCGCCTCAGTCCCGTTTATTTTGCTCGGGCAGTCAATGAGCTACCAACCGCGCTATCAGCAGCAGCACAGCCGCGATCGCCTGGCGACGCAGGATCAGTTCAGCATCGGCAACCGCTGGACGGTGCGTGGTTTTGACGGCGAGTATAATCTTTCCGCAAATCGGGGCTACGTGCTGCGCAACGACCTGAACCTGAACTTGCCCAACTATAACCAGCAGCTATATATGGGGCTGGATTACGGCCGGGTGAGCGGTGGCAACAACGATTTTTCCCGCGGGCACCTGGCGGGCGGCGTGCTCGGCCTCAGGGGAAGGATCGGCCGGATCGGCTACGACGCCTTTGTCGGCGCGCCGCTTGCCAAACCCAAAGGATTCGACACCAGCCCGGTCAACCTCGGCTTCACCCTGCAGTGGCAGTTCTAAGCGCGGTTACGCCGCTGGTGCCAACCAGCAGTGGAGCGAATATCAAGTTCGCTCCAGATGTCGTAACGGTAGAACAGCTGCTGCCGGTGCTTCAATCGGTTGTCGCTCAGCGGCGGGCGTTCATAAACTGCGCCCCGGCGCTGCATGATGCCCGCCGCCGTCTGCCCCTGCAGTTTGCCGAAGGTGTCGTAATTGCCCGACCAGAACAGCTGCCCTCCGGCGTCCGTCACCTCCAGCGGCGCGCCGTTCTGGTCGCTGTGCAGCCAGAAGATATCCGCCTGTCGGCTGTCGCCCGCCTGCTCGATGGCCGCCAGCGGCGTCCACGGGCTGTCCGGCTCGTAGCTCCAGCTTCGGCGCGTGCCGTCTTCCCGCTGCTCCTGTAACAACCGATAGCCCTGCCACAGAAAACGCGTGCTCTGCGCCGCCTTGCCCTTGCAGCTCACCTGCTTGCGCGTGCGCCGCCCCAGCGCATCGTAGTGATACTGCGCCCGGAACTCGCCCTGCGGGCCGTGGCCATATGCCGCCGTCAGCCGGTTGTCCGCATCGTAGACGTAGTGCTGCTCGTACAGCCCATTGCGCCGGCGGGTCAGGTTGCCCCAGGCGTCATACCGGTAGAACAGCTGCTGCCAGTGCGTCAGCCGGTTGTCGCTCAGCGGCGGCGGTTGCTCTTCCAGGGCCCGGCTGGCGCTCTGCGCGCCCAGCAGGTTATCCGCCAGGTCGTACCGCAGCCGGTGTCCCGGCTTGCCCTGCTGCGCCTCGCGATGCTGCAGCAGGCGTCCTTCCGCGTCGTAGCCGTAGCCGTAGCCGTAGCCGTTAACCTCTTAATAACGTTAGCTTCTGATGAGGGAGAGATTGAGCGGTTATTATTGGAGACAGACGTTCACCCTCATATCGGCGTGGGCTGGATACGGGATAACGGCGAACTGTATCTGGCGGGGGACTGGCTGACGCAGTGCGGCCTTACCGGGCAACCGCTGGCGATCAGCGTGATGCCTGGCAAGGTGGTTATTCAAGTACAACAGAGTAATATGCTGACGTAGCCATTGATAAAAGCCCGGAAGGACCTTTATGGGATCATTCCGGGCTTGGTTTATAAGAAAGTAAAGCCAAAAAAGTTATTAGGATCTAATGTTAGCACTCTTTCAATATCACCCTCATGATATGTAATAGACATACCCGAAAGAGGTGTTTGTTCATAACTAACTTTTGACACTCTTATTTCATTTTCAGTTTTAAATAACTGAGAGTATATTGACATTAATGAAAACTTATCATCTTCGTCAACATCAAACCATACTTTTATTTCATTGACTCTATTTACTTTAATCAATCCGTCATCTAAATACACTTCATAAGTTAGATCACTAAAGACAAAAAACAATCTTTCATACATAGGATGAAAAACAGGTAATTCCTCAGAATCAATATAGCCGGTAACAATAACGTCATTCAGCGTTTCATGAGTGAGGTAATTAATAAAGCTTTCCATGATTAATCCTCTACGGTAATAAAACAATTCCGAGGTCCATTCCCTTACCTGATTCGATAAGAGTTACAAACTCTTCCGTACCATTAGGCAGTTTTTTAGATACATAAGTCATACCTTCACCTCTATATATCTCCATAACTGGTTGGCCTTTTTTAATCGTCCCCTGTCCAACATGAGTTAGCTTCCCACTATCTCGAAGCATTTCAATATCCTTAAGGAACTCAGCACCTTCACTAGTTTTCCATTTTGGATATTTCTTACCGAGGTATTTTTCAAGAATATCTTTATGCCGAATAAAGTGATCTTTAAAGTTTTTACCCGCACTTATACTACAAGCAGTTAATCCAAGAGGATCAACATAGGTCAGTGGGTTTGTGACATAGGCATACAGGTTCATCCCCCCCGCCAGCCCTATCGGGTCCTGGGTGGTGAAGCGCCCCACTTCCGGCTCGTAGTACCGGAACAGATTATAGTGCAGCCCGCTCTCGTTATCCTGGTATTGCCCTGCATAGCGCAGCGGTTGTTCATAAACTGCGCCCCGGCGCTGCATGATGCCCGCCGCCGTCTGCCCCTGCAGTTTGCCGAAGGTGTCGTAATTGCCCGACCAGCACAGCTGCCCCCCGGCGTCCGTCACCTCCAGCGGCGCGCCGTTCTGGTCGCTGTGCAGCCAGAAGATATCCGCCTGCCGGCTGTCGCCCGCCTGCTCGATGGCCGCTAGCGGCGTCCACGGGCTGTCCGGCTCGTATCTCCAGCTTCGGCGCGTACCGTCTTCCCGCTGTTCCTGCAACAACCGGTAGCCCTGCCACAGAAAACGCGTGCTCTGCGCCGCCGTCAGCTACTATGTCATACCTCAGACTGTGGCCTGACCTGCTATACCGCACCTCACGGTACTGCAGTTGGGAGCCTTTGCTTGAAGATGTTTAACAAGTGCTCTCGTTTTTTATAAAGCCTGTTATTTTTTAAATAGGCAACATATTAGCTTAATATCAAATCATTAATAAGACCAATTTACTCATACCATCAAAGGATAAAATATTATCATAAGCCACTTTAAGCTCACCGTTTTCAAATCCACAACTAAAGATGTAATTCCAACCAGGAACCCCCCAATATGCAGAGTCAATGTTACTCAATCCAAAATTGACTTCACATACTACACAAGGGTTATTCTTCCCATAAAAAAATAACACGTGCGAACCATTTTCAAATGCACTTTCCCTTAGCCAATATTTTAACTTAACATATTGTATATCACCTTCATAACTCAACATGTCCTGTATATTACCAAGCCGATGCTTTATTTTCGAGTAGTCTATATGACCAGCTTCCCAAGGCAGATTAGATAATTTATCAAATAAAACATCAGACAATGAATTACTAATCACCGCATTATCCTGAGAGATCCAATCATTGATAATCCCACCATCAATAAAATTCATTTGTTATACCTCAAGGGAAATGTTCTATAATCGAATAATAGTCATTTAGTGTACCATTTTCTATTTTATTAGCACCAAACAGCCAGTCTTTCCTTTTTGGCCCGCCACGCTGATCCCACCAGTTTACGTGATAGCCTTTTTTATCATCGAAATCTAAACGCCATCCTTGTTTTCCATCCGGTGACATTCGCCCAGTAACTCTCCCTTTCTGAGGGCCTATTTCCTGAATAAAATCTACTGCGTTATCACCTATACCTGATGCTTTTCTAGCATGATCACGAGCCTCATTGAGCGTTTTGAACGTTTTCTCATGCTCAATGCCTTTCTCTAGGCCACAGTTGTTTTTAGAAAGTCCTAACGGATCCACCCACCCATACGGGTTCGGCGCATACTGGTACAGGTTCAGCCCGCCCTGCAACCCCATCGGATCCTGGGTGGTGAAGCGCCCCACTTCCGGCTCGTAGTAGCGGAACAGATTATAGTGCAGCCCGCTCTCGTTATCCTGGTATTGCCCTGCATAGCGCAGCGGTTGTTCATAAACTGCGCCTCGCCGCTGCATGATGCCCGCCGCCGTCTGCCCCTGCAGTTTGCCGAAGGTGTCGTAATTGCCCGACCAGCACAGCTGCCCTCCGGCGTCCGTCACCTCCAGCGGCGCGCCGTTCTGGTCGCTGTGCAGCCAGAAAAAGCAGTATTAGGTGTGGTTATTTATATTAATTCATCATAAAAATAAATCACATACTCACCTTCATTGAAAGCGAACATCTGCGATGACGATTCAATAAACAACACTAGATCCCTATTTCCATTTTCAAGATAAAGGCTTTTCAAAAAGCCACATACATCTGATACTATTAACCTTACAAAATAAAAATCATTAACTTCAAAAAATAAGCTCTTGCCCGCAATACACTTTAGACAATCTGATTGCCATTGAACAATGGCATTATTAGAATTATCTAAAGAAAAATCAGCTATTGGCTCAAGGTCACTATCATAACTGAAAATCTCTTTTTGTTTAGCACGATACGCCACTAAATCCAGCACATCAACGTCAATGACTTCAACGTTACTGATACCATTAATTTTTCTCAAAAAAACCTTTGTTTCCTGTAAGGCAATCTTTTTCTTAAGAGCTTCATTTTTGGTCATAATATATGTGATGTTCTCCTGAACTATCCGCCGGAACCTTACCATATCTTTCGGTCTTAAAATCATAAGTGTACGGTGATGTTTTTGCTCTGCCGGCATGGAAATGTGCATCACCAATCTTGTTTCTCGGATCGCTCGCATGTTCTACTACTACAACTTTATATCCCTCATGATTTTTATATTGGTATAGTTAACAATTTCCTCAGGATCTTCATAAACTACAGGTCATAATTTACTTTTCAATAATCATCACTCCAATCACATATTAGTGAACCGTGCATTAAATAATTTTCACTATGAAAATAAACTGTAGTAGGTTACGATATTTTTGGCATGAAACTGGAACTGATGATAAAACCAAAAGTGATCATTAAGATCACTCCCGGATTAATTTATTTTTTTGGTTTCCATGAATGATAATCAGCGACTCTCATTTCTTTTAAAACAAGATCTAAAGGAACTTGCTCTATACCATCTGCAATTTCATCATATGGCGTTGGAAGCTCAATCGAAAAGCCAAAGTCATCATTAACTATAATGCAGCCATTGAATATGCGTTGT
Organism: Serratia sp. JUb9; assembly: GCF_014298095.1. Classification (NCBI taxonomy): domain Bacteria; kingdom Pseudomonadati; phylum Pseudomonadota; class Gammaproteobacteria; order Enterobacterales; family Yersiniaceae; genus Serratia; species Serratia sp. JUb9. Next base: position 4,376,959 of record NZ_CP060416.1, read on the forward strand.
TCATTAGTTAACTTAATTACGTCAGACATCCTCATTCCAGTACACAGTGAGTTCATGTAACGCCCCTTATATTTCTCATTGCAGCCTACAGATATAATTAAACCATTAGACAATGTAGCTATCGTAATAATCTCATCAACAACATATGCCATTCTTTTTTCATCATCAGGTAAAAAATAATCAAAAAACCTAACAGTATGATTTGAATACATATCATTGAGATATCTATCAACATTTTCGCCTAAAACAACATTTCCAATCGACTTATTAGAAATAATATCAGCATTTATATCTATCATTTATAGACCACCATTCATTAATACGCCATCAATATAAACTGGCGAATCTTTAATAAGATCATAGTTTTTAAACTCGCCATGGCCTATCCGGCCATAAACGACATCTTTACCATTGACGTCACGATAAACCTTCCAGTAATCATTTCCATGAACATTAGGCTGAGTCGAAGAACCACCTGGGTGGTAATCTAATTTATACGTAGTGCCTGATTTTGTTGTCTTAACATATTGAACATGCTGTATCGCCCCCGGTTTATTGGCTTGAGGATATGTCTTCGACCATCCTTTCGACGTTAAATGATCATGAATATCCGCAGGTTTTTTCCCCGTCAAACGCTCAGTCCAACGACTGGTAATTCTATCTCTATGATTAAATCCTTTATTAGATGGACAAGAGCTTAATCCAAGTGGATCGCTCCAATTTAACGGATTAGGCGCATACTGGTACAGGTTCAGCCCGCCCTGCAACCCTATCGGATCCTGGGTGGTGAAGCGCCCCACTTCCGGCTCGTAGTAGCGGAACAGATTATAGTGCAGCCCGCTCTCATTATCCTGGTATTGCCCGGCATAGCGCAGCGGTTGTTCATAAACTGCGCCCCGGCGCTGCATGATGCCCGCCGCCGTCTGCCCCTGCAGTTTGCCGAAGGTGTCGTAATTGCCCGACCAGCACAGCTGCCCCCCGGCGTCCGTCACCTCCAGCGGCGCGCCGTTCTGCTCGCTGTGCAGCCAGAAGATATCCGCCTGTCGGCTGTCGCCCGCCTGCTCGATGGCCGCCAGCGGCGTCCACGGGCTGTCCGGCTCGTAGCTCCAGCTGCGGCGCGTGCCGTCTTCCCGCTGCTCCTGCAACAATCGGTAGCCCTGCCACAGAAAACGCGTGCTCTGCGCCGCCTTGCCCTTGTAGCTCACCTGCTTGCGCGTGCGCCGCCCCAGCGCATCGTAGTGATACTGCGCCCGGAACTCGCCCTGCGGGCCGTGGCCATATGCCGCCGTCAGCCGGTTGTCCGCATCGTAGACGTAGTGCTGCTCATACAGCCCGTTGCGCCGGCGGATCAGGTTGCCCCAGGCGTCATACCGGTAGAACAGCTGCTGCCAGTGCGTCAGCCGGTTGTCGCTCAGCGGCGGCGGTTGCTCTTCCAGGGCCCGGCTGGCGCTCTGCGCGCCCAGCAGGTTATCCGCCAGGTCGTACCGCAGCCGGTGGCCCGGCTTGCCCTGCCGCGCCTCGCGATGCTGCAGCAGGCGTCCTTCCGCATCGTAGCCGTAGCGGATTTCTCCGCGCAGCGCATCGTCAACGCCGGCTATCTCGCCGCGCCCGCTGTAGTGGTATACCCGCCACAGCACGCCGTCCTCCGGCTTCGTCAGCTGCCCGTGGCTGAAGCCGCTGCTCTGCCAGCTGCGCCGCCCCAGCGCGTCGTACTGCCGCCGCTGTTGCAGCGCGCCCTGCGTGCGCCCGGTCTCCCGGTGCAGCCGGTCGCGGCTGAACTCGCTCACCAGTTGCTGATTGAACCTGATGGCGCTGGCGTGGCCGGAGCCGTAATAGAGCCACTGCAACCGGTCGCCCTGCGGCAGCGTCAGCGCCTGCAGGTTGCCCAGCGCGTCCCACTGATACTGCAGTTCGCCGTTGACGCCCTGCTCGCTCAGCAGGTTGCCGGCGTTGTCGTAACGCAGCCGGATGCTGTCCGGCTCGATGCCCAGCGCTGCGCCGGCGGCGGTCGGCGTGCGCGTCAGCGTCGTCAGCCGCCCGCCGGCGTCATAGCCGTAGCGCCATTCGGCGCTGTCGGTGGTGCGCGCCGTCAGTTGCCCCGCCTCATCGAAGCGGAAGTGCTGCCGGCGCTCCGCCTGTGTGCCATCGGCAGCCTGCGCGCCGGTCTCCAGCAGCATCGTCGGCAGCCCGTCGGCGCCGTAATGGTAGTAACGCCGCAGCCCGTCCGGCCGCTGCTCCACCTGCAGGCGGCCCGTCGCGTCGTAGCTGAACTGGTAGTCGGCGTCGTTGCCGTTCTCCAGCCGCGTCAGCCAGCCGCGCGGCCCGTAGTGGTAGCGCCGCGTGCGGCTGATGCGGTCGGTGATGCTGACCGGCTGGCCCAGCGGGTTGTAGTGCCAGCGCGTCTCGCTGCCGAGCGGGTCCCGGTGTGCGGCCAGCTGGCCCTGCGCGTTCCAGCCAAACTGCTCTTCGCTGCCGTCCGGGTGGAGCAGCTGTTGCAGCCGGCCGGCGGCGTCCCAGCGGTAGCGGGTCAGCAGCCCTTCCGCATCGGTGCGGTGCGTCAGCTGACCCAGCGCGTCATAGCTGTAGGCGGTGATGCTGCCGGAACAGTCGGTATGGCGCGTCAGCTGCCCCTGCGCGTTCCAGGCCAGCCGCACCTCGCCGCCCAGCGCGTCGGTGATGCAGTCCGGCAGACTCTCTTCATCGTCGGGATAGTGGTAGCGCGTGACATGGCCCTGCGCGTCCGTCTGTTTGCCGAGCCGCCCCTGCGCATCCCAGTGCTGAAACGCCTGGCTGCCGTCGGGATAGGTGACCGAGAACAGACGGCCGCTGTTGCGGGAATACTGATAGGTGGTGGTACGGCCCAGCGGGTCGGTCTCGCTCAGCATGCGGCCGTACGCGTCCCACTCGCTCTGGCGCTGCGCGCCGCCCGGCAGCACCACGCTGCACAGTTCGCCGCGCGCGTCGTAGATAAGCCCGTAGCGGCGGCCGTCATAGTCGGTGAACTGCGCGACGTTGTCGTCATCGTCCAGCTGCCACAGCGCCTGTTTGCCGTCGTCACGCACCGCACGGCGCGTCCCGCTGGCAACATCGTAATGGATATCCAGCTGCTCGCCGGCGCTGTTGCGGTAGGCGACCACCCGCGGCAGGCCGTCAATCTCCTGCCAGCGGTATTCGTTCAGCAGGCCGTTCTGGTCCTGATGGCTGACCATCAGCCCGTCCTGCCAGCCAAAGCGCCGCGTCATCTCACCAGCACGGTTGCGGACGGTGACCAGTTGCCCGTCGTCGTCGTACTCGTAGCTCGCCAGCACCTGTGTGTCCTGGCCGTTTTGCCACGCTACCGCCGCCAGCCGCACCGCGCCGCCGGCCGTCGTCAGGTAGCGGCAGGCCAGACGCAGCCCGGCACTGTCCACCAGCTCGCTCAGCTGCCCCGCGTCGTTGTAGAACAGCGAGGTGGCGTTGCCGACCGCATCGGTCATCATGCTCAGCCGGCTCGGCTGCTGCGCCTCCAGACGCGGATAGTGCCACGCCTGTTCACTGACGTCGAACACCTGCCAGCTGCCGTCGGCGTTGTGCATCAGCCAGCATTTTTCCGCTTCGCAGTAGGTCTTGTGGCCGCGCGGCACCCTCGGGAAGGCGACGTAGTCGCCGGACGGCGCGCGCCACACCAGCCCTTCCTGCCAGGTCTGCAGGCTGCTCTCCCAGAACAGGCTCCAGCCGCGCCCCAGCATGCCTTCCGCCGGGTTGCCGCTGCGCCAGTAGCGTTGCCACGCCACCGGCAGGCGCGACGGCAGCACAAAGTCCAGCTCGTCGTCGCCGTCGAGAAATTTCTGGCCGCTGACCACGTCCAGCGGCCGGGCGATAATGCCCGTCGCCGCGGTGGCGGTCATCAGCGCGCCGGCGCGGCAGGCGACGCGGCCCAGTTTGTTGATGCCCGGCGCCTTGCTGAGCATGCGTCCTAGCGCCCCCAGCTTGCTGGCCGCACCGCCGACGCCGCCTATCAGGCCGGCAAACAGCAGCGTCAGGTCGGAGATTTTATACAGCCAGTCGGGCACTTCCGGCTTGATGGGCAGCGTGGTGACGGTGCCGCCGCCGATGCGCACATCGGGCGAGCCGGCCATCACCTGCGCGTCGCAGTTGGTCTTGTCGCCGCTGCGCACCGCCGGATAACCGTTGATAAACACCTTGTCCGAGCCCTGCGCCATCTGCATGCTCGGGCCGTCGTCCTCGCAGGCGACGCGGCTGACGGTGGCGATGGCCGCCGGTTTGCCGTTGATGAACACGTTGCCGGAACCGGTCAGTATCGTGCCCTTGGGCGACAGACTGCCAGCGCCGGCGGCGGCAATGCCGTCGCGCGCCTGGGTCGCCAGCTCGCCGGAGAGGTAGCCCACCGCCAGGCTGGCGCCAATCAGCAGCACGCCGACGCCCACGCAGGAGGCCGCCAGCCCGGCGACAAACAGGGCGCCCGCCGCCACCGCCCCGGCGGCGGCAATCAGGCCGCCGATAAGCGTGCCGCCAATCATCCCTGCCAGCGCGTGGGAATGGCCGATGCTGTCCCCGACGCGCGCTGCTTCACCCATGTTCCTGCTCCTTTTACGCCCGTGAGGCGGCATCCGCCGCCGGCTGATAACTCGCCAATACCTGTTGCAGCAACGCCTCGTCCTGCGCCGTCAACTTGCGCGGCTGCGCCAGCGTGAACACCAATACCTGCCCTTGCGGCAGGGCAAACACCGCCTGACGCTGCCAGATGCGCTTGCCGTCACGCATATAGCTGGCATGCACGCTCTCGCCGCTCAGGACGCCATTACCCAGCGTCGCCGGTTCACGGCTTTTCTGCACCCAGCCTTTCAGGCCGTCGGCCAGCGTCGCCAGCTGACGCGTCACATAGTCCGCCAGCGTCTCGTCCGCCAGCAGTTCATCGCGGGAAATATTTAAAGAGGGGGAGATGTCATCCCCGGCCAACAGCACGTTAACGCTGCGATCGCGGTAGCCTTCAGGCAGCTTGACGCTGCCTTCGGTAAAGGCGCAACGGGAGAAATCAGGCATTACGCAAGGTCCTTTTACTCAACAGGAGGCAAAGAATGACATAAGCCGCCGCAGATGGAAATATTGGTTAGGCTTTCTGATTGTTTGTGTAAGAAACAACCGGTTAATAATGCATTTCTAGCGTCTGTAAATTTCGAGACTCAAGCTACAAAACCAATCAAAACAGAAGAATAATCCGAGCAAATATTTTCGCAATTTCCACATAGTAGGAGTTGGGGAATAGGGCTCATTTGCCAATCCACCTACCTATAGACTCAGGTTTAGTTTGATACCAAACATATTCACAGACATAGCCATTCTTCGCAGAAATTGGCATAGTTAAAGCATTCTATAACTCGATAGGTTAACGCCTTACTCGATTACATCGCTGCCATCAATCTACAGCGAATCCGCGAAGGGGTCCTGCCTTGGGCGTATCGGCTTATGGCCCCGCTTACTTATGAATGCATCAACGGATGCATGCAGCGAACAAGGAAAACCAGAGGTCTATTTTGACAATTAAGATAACCATGTTGTCTTCTAGAGAAGCTGTACTCCAAGCAATGCAGGAGTCTGACCAAATCGGTCGCGACAAATTTTTAAAAATATATGGTTTTAAACCTTCAAGAAAATACCACCTCCAACACAATGGTAAACGCTATGACAGCAAAGCCATTGTTGCCGTTGCTTGCGGCTATGAGTTCGGCCAACCACTAAAAAGTAAAGATTTTAGCGGCGGGGCAAAAACGGTAGTTCCCGTATTGCAAAAGCTAGGTTTCGAGGTACTAGAAACACCACATCCCTTGGGTTACTTAGTTAGCGGCACGCTGTATCAGCGCAAAGCACTACGTGACCTTTATGGTGGGCAATATCAAGGTGGCATATGGACGCCAAAAGACTTTCCGGTAATCTTTATTTTTACCGGTGAAAGCGGTCAAGAGTACGGCTATCAGGATGGCTGGACCAAAGATGGTAGTTTTATCTACACCGGTGAAGGCCAAAAAGGCGACATGGCCTTTACAAGAGGCAATAAAGCCATTCTTGAGCATAAAGAGAAAGGTAAAGATATCTTTTTATTTGAAGATAAAGCTAAGGAAAATGGCGTTAGATATGCCGGTATGTTTGAGTGCGACACCTGGGAATATATTGACTGCCCGGATGTAGATGGCAATCAACGGAAAGGTATTCGCTTTAATTTATTCCCCGTTCACTCTCAACAAGAGATAGACATTGAGGATTCTCATTTTTCCTCAACGCCAAGTCAGGAAAAAGAAAATATCGCGCAATTACGTGGCAAAGCGTTGAAAGCATCAATGACCACAAGCACTCACCAGCATAGTGACAACAAACGCTCCTGGTACAAACGCAGCGAAGATGTCAAAAGATACGTGCTAAAACGTGCCGCCGGTATCTGTGAGTCTTGCGAACAGCCAGCCCCCTTTAAAAAGAAAAATGGGACACCTTACTTAGAGCCACATCACACCAAACGCTTAGCCGATGAGGGGCCTGATCACCCCAAATGGGTAGGTGCAATTTGCCCAACTTGCCACCGAAGAATACATAGTGGAGAAGATGGGGAGGAGGTAAATAAAAAACTCATGCAAAAAATCGCTATCAAAGAAAAAACTTGGGAATAAAGTATGACTAGAGGCCCCCATGAGCATCAACAATAACACCCCGCTCCTCCCCCCGGCCTGGCAGCCGCTGCTGGAACAGGGCTACCTTGAGCGGCAGCATATCGGCCGCTCTGATGCGGACGTCTTCCGCCTGCGGCGGCGGCACGGCGAGGACCTGTTTTTAAAATCGGAACGGGTCGGTGCGTTTAGCGGGCTGCCGGCCGAGGTGGAAAAGCTGAGCTGGATGGGCCAGCAGGGGCTGGCGGTACCTGCGGTGGTGGAATTTACCCGCCACGCCGAGCATCACTGGCTGCTGATGAGCGCCCTGCCGGGGCGGGATCTGGCATCTGAGCCGTTGCTGCCGCCTGAACGGGTGGTCGCCATCATGGCGCAGGCGCTGCGACAGTTGCATGACTTGCCTTATCACGCCTGTCCGTTCGATCAACGCCTGAGCGTACTGATCCCACAGGCGCAGCAGCGCCTGCAGAGCGGCCTGGTGGACGAGTCGGACTTCGACCCCAGCCGACAGGGCAAATCCGCCGCCGAGCTGTTCGCAACGTTGCTAGCCGGACGCCCCGCGCCGGAGGCGGAAGATATAGTGGTGACCCACGGTGACCCGTGCCTGCCTAACCTGATGGCGGACGGCGATCGCTTTAGCGGCTATATCGACTGCGGCCATCTGGGCTATGCCGACCGCTATCAGGATCTGGCCCTGGCGTCGCGCAGCATCGACTACAACCTGGGCAGCGTCTGGGTGGCGCCGTTTTTCCGCGCGTATGGCATCGTGCCGGATGAAGCGCGCCTGGATTATTACCGGCTGCTGGATGAGTTTTTCTGAAACGGCGGCAAACACGATGGTTAAGCCTGGTTGCCAGCAAGCCGTATAAAACGGCAAAAAGAAGATGCGGGATGCCCAGCCGCAAGATGATGAGGAGCAGTTCTAATCATTAACGGTGCAAAATGATTCCGCTATGCGTTTTACAACTACAACGGCATCGGCAAGGTAAATCACCCTGTTCGCTTGTTGCCCTCTTTGCGTACCCGCTCGATATGGATAGTCAGGAACATAATCTCTTCCGCCGTCAGATCGCGCTGATAGCCGCTGCGCAGGTGCTGCGCAATTTTCTCCGCGCACTTCCAGGCTTTGGCGTAGTTGTCCTTCACCGCCCCGTGCAGGGTGACGTCGTCGTCCGGCACCACGGTGCGCGTCAGCATGCGCTGGGCGAAAAACTTCAGGTGGGTGACAAAGCGCTGGTAGCTGAGCGACTCTTCATCATACTCCAGCCGCAGCTGGTACTTCACCAGCTGCAGGATCTCCTGCATCACCCGGGTCACGTGCATCACCTCCGGCATGGCGCTGTTTAGCTGCGCGGTGACCAGATGCAGGGCGATAAAACCGGCCTCGTCCTCGTCCAGCTCCACGCCGAGCCGCCGGGCGATGATGGCCCGCGCTTCCTGGCCCAGCTCAAACTCCCTGGGATAGAGGCGTTTGGTTTCCCACAGCAGCGCGTTCTTGATCGCCAGCCCGCTCTTTTGCCGTTCAATGGCGTAGTGGCAGTGGTCGGTCAGGGTGATATACAGGCTTTCCTGCAGCTTCCCCAGACGCGCGCGCGCCAGCTCGATAATACGGTCGCAGGCGGTCATCACCTCCAGCGGAATCTGGCTGAGCAGCTCGCCCAGCCGGCTGACCAGCTCATCGCTCTGCAGCGCGAACACTTTTTCAATCAGAGCGGCATCCAACGGGTCGCCTACGCGCTTCTGGAACGCCAGCCCGCGCCCCATCACCACCTGTTCACGCTGATGCTCACCCAGAACCACCACCACATTATTATTAAGTATTTTGGCGATTTTCATCTGAACCCCGGAAACAAAAAAACCTGACCCCGACGAAGGCCGGGAAATCAGGTTTTGCCTGCGTTTAGCAGTAACAATCCACGTCTGCAATCTACCATTTTCCCCCGCCCGGGGGCGTTTGCAACGGGAGAAACGTGAGCGGGATCGCGAATAAAAACGACGCGGGACGGCGTCGCCATACCGGGATCAGAGCAGTTTAAATTTGTATTCGATAATCACCTCGGAAGAGAGGGTGTGGGATCGCATATAGCGGCCGTCATCATTCAGCACCGGCGTTTTACCGCTGGCTTTATACGACCAGCCCGGCCCGAACATGGTCCAGACGGTCAGGTTCTTCAGCGGCATCTGAGAAGGCGTCCAGCGGGTAAAGGCGCTGATTTCCCCGGTGCGCACGTGGTTGCCTTTATAATTAAACTGGCCGATATTACCCGCCAGGCCTACCGCAAAATCTGGCGTCAGCTTATAGTCCGAGATATTCGCCAGCATCACCTCGCCGTCACGCATGTAGTCATCGCCGGCATACGCCATCGAGCCGAAAGTACCGCGGGAGTTTTTACTCATGTGGCGCGGATAAAACCCCACCTGATGCTCTTTTTTAGCGTCGGTATAACCCAGCCCCCATTGGGTGCTCCAATTATCCGCCCGCCAGCCGGCTTCCAGCGTATAATGGCGCGCGTGATTATCGAAATCACGCTTGCCGGCCGGCATCGCTTTATATTCCTCCAGCGCATGGGTGTCATAGATTTGCGCGCCGAGCTTTAAGCGTTCTGCTGGCATAACATGCGCCTGCAGGATGTGGCGCTGCAGATAATTTTCGCTTTCCCCGTAGCCGTATTTCAGGTCCCATCGTTTGCTTTTCCATGACAGGTCGCCGCTGGCAATATGGTTAATGTATTTACCGGTGTTGGTCTGAAAGCGTTTTTTATCCGGCGAATTGCGGTCCATTGAGCTTTCGATATACGCGCCGCTCAGGGTTAAGCCGCCATAGTCGACGGCCCCCAGCCAGCCTGAATAGGTGGTCGGCGACAGACGCGTGGAGGTAGAGATCACGCCGACATTTTTCATCACCTGCCAGCCCCAGCGGGCATGTAACCCTACGTCGCCGAGCACGTACTTGAATTTGAGGTTGCGCTGGCCAAATTTGCTATACCCTTCGGCGTTGCCTTTATCATTACCACTGCCGTTGTTGTACAGCACGCCGCGCGTATTAAAATAGTCGCTGGCGCCCAGTTTCACCGCGCCGTAATACACCACATCCACGCCAATCACATCGGCAAAATAGCCGGACTGATAGTCCACGGCCACGCCCTGCCCCCAGGCGTTATGCACTTTTTTCGGTTCGGTATTGTCTTCCTTCAGATATTTCCAGTAATTTTTCAGCGACAGCGTCATCTGTGACTGGGTAAAAAAGGGGTCTGCCAGTACCTGGTCAATAGCATCCTTTTCCTGAATACGCACATCGGTTGAAGATGACCAGGCGCAGGCGGGAATAACCCACGTCGCTAACGCGATGGTTAATAAATTAATTTTCATCATTAATCCCCAGAAAATGATCGTAGCGATCCCGGCCAGGGTTATTTACCCTGGCCTATTCGTCCATGTAATGTTTAATAGGTTTTATGGTTATTTATTTTTATCGAGCGCCTGTTTTCCGACTTCAACATATTTCATGGAGCCAATTTCCGGCACCGTATATTTGCCGTTCTGATACACCACTTTGACCACTGCGGCGTTCGACAACGGTTTATTCTTAGCCGGATCCTCGGTCAAATCAGAAATCATAATCTGCATCGAGGTGCCGGAGGAAATCGCCAGCACGTTTTTATCACCGCGTGCTTTGGCATTATCGACAATAGTGCGCAGCGCCGCCTGCGTTCTCTGCTTCACCTGCTGATAATTTTCCGCCATCCCTTTCGGGTCTGCCGCCGCCAGCGCGTTCTGGCTCTTATCCTGCGTCAGCTCGCCCGCCTTCATTTTGCTGAACAACTCGCCGCCGTCTTTCATCCCCAACTGCCGCGCGCCGGCGTCCGCCATATCTTTATTCCAGCCGCCCTCAAAGCCGCCGAAGAAGGCCTCGCGCAGGCCGGGCAGCTCGGTTAGCTGGTAATCTTTTACCCCTGCCTGGCGTAAAATAACCGCCATGGTTTCACGCTGACGGCCGGCGTCGCTGGAGTAATAACTGTCGAATTTGATGCCTTTCAGCCCTTCGCCCAGATAGCGCGCCACGCGGATGCCGTCCTCGGTCAGCGGTGAGTCCGCCCATCCCTGTACGCGGTCAAAGGTATTAAACAGCGTTTTTCCATGGCGGGCGAAATAGATGGATATTGCCTCGTCGGCCTGCGGCGGCGTATTTTCCGCCGCGCCAACCGCCGTACTGGTGCATAATATTAGTGCTGCTAACCATTTTTTCATTTTTTAATTCCTTCCTGATGAAAGTTTTCCCTGATGCAGAGCAGAAACAAAAAAACCTACGCCGGATAACGAAAGCCGTTTGCATAACAGCAACGGTATTTCGGCTATCCGGCGTAGGTTTTGCCTGTAAGGTACAGTAACAATCCAACAGGCGGAACGTTAACACCAAGCAGAATAAAATAACACGCCATTTTTATTTTATACCTGCTGAAATGTGATCGTTCTCATATCATTTCCGCCTGACTAACGGCTCGCATAAAAATAACGCATTAGAAGAATGGTTATTTATCAGCGCCATCAAGCCGAGAAAATAAAGTAATTAACCTTATCGCTGACACTCAGAGAAATATCGGACATTTCTATAAATAAATAGGTTATCGGCATTCGGCCACGATGATATCTTGATCCCCATCACAGAATAGTCGTTTACACGCTGGACGCCTGACGCCGTCGGGGGTATTTTCTTATCATTCTGGGATTGTTACTGATTCAGGCAAAACCTAAGAGACCTGTCGCCAATATTGATTGCGCGCAGGTCTCTTAGGTTTTTTTTTGCATTTTATTCAGCCTCAGCCAGCACTCACCACGGAAATGCCCGGACGCTACGCCCAGGGCCAAGTAACAGGAATAACTATGAAATATCAGGAGTTGGCCGGCGACATTCTGCAAGGTGTCGGCGGGCGGGAAAACATCATCAGCCTGGTCCACTGCGCGACCCGGCTGCGCTTTAAACTCAACGACCCGGCGCAGGCGGACGCCGCCGGGCTGAAGAACAACCCCGGCGTGATTATGGTGGTCGAAAGCGGCGGGCAGTTTCAGGTGGTGATCGGCAACCATGTGCATGAGGTGTATCAGGCGGTCTGCCGCGCTGCAGGGCTGAACGACGAGTCGCCGGCAGCCGCGCCGCAGCAGGGGGAGAAATCCAGCCTGCTGGCGCGCTTTATCGATGTGGTTTCCGGCATTTTCACCCCGTTCCTCGGCGTGATGGCGGCATCGGGTATCTTAAAAGGCTTCCTTGCCCTCAGCCTGGTCGGCGGCTTGCTGAGCGAGAGCAGCGGCGCTTACCGCATGCTGTTTGCCGCCAGCGACGCGCTGTTCTACTTCCTGCCGATCGTGCTGGGCTACACCGCCGGTAAAAAATTCGGCGGCAACCCGTTCCTGACCATGGTGATCGGCGGCGCGCTGGTGCACCCGCTGATGCTGGAGGCATTCCAGGCCAGCAGCGAGGGCGAAACCATCACCTTTTTCGGTATCCCCGTGGTGCTGATTAATTACGTCTCCTCGGTGATCCCGATTATCGCCTCCGCCTGGTTCTGCTGCTGGCTGGAGCGTCAGAGCAATAAAGTAATGCCGTCAGCGGTAAAAAACTTCTTCACCCCGCTGCTTTGCCTGCTGGTCACCGTACCGCTGACTTTTCTGCTCATCGGGCCGTTGGCGACCGGGCTGGGCGAACTGCTGGCCGCCGGTTTCCAGGTAGTTTATCAATTCGCGCCGTGGCTGGCGGGCGGCATTCTCGGCGCGCTGTGGCAGGTTTGCGTGATCTTCGGCCTGCACTGGGGGCTGGTGCCGCTGATGATGAACAACATGGCGGTGCTGGGCCATGACTCGATGATCCCGCTGCTGCTGCCGGCGGTATTTGGCCAGGTGGGCGCCGCGATCGGCGTGTTCCTGAAGACCCGTGACCCGCGCCTGAAAACGCTGGCCGGCTCCGGCGCCGTCGCCGGCGTGTTCGGCATTACCGAACCCGTGGTGTACGGCGTCACGCTGCCCAACCGCCGCCCGTTTATTTTCGGCTGCGTCGGCGGCGCGGTTGGCGGCGCAATTATCGCCCTTGCCCAAAGCAAAGTTTATTCCTTTGGTCTGGCCAGCATTTTTACGCTGGCGCAGGTCATCCCCGCCAGCGGCTTCGACACCACGGTATGGGGCGCAATTATCGGCGTCGTGGTGGCGTTGGTGCTGGCCGCGCTGCTGACTCTGATCGCCGGGCTGCCGAAACAGCCGGCAACGGCTGAAGACGCCGCTACAGCGCCGGCCGCCGCCGGCGACGACGATATTCTGGCGCCGCTGACCGGCGTGGCCGTCGCGCTGGATGCGGTGCCGGACCCGACCTTCGCCAGCGGCCTGATGGGCCAAGGCGCAGCGATCATTCCCGCCGAAGGACGAGTGGTGGCGCCGTTTCACGGCGAGGTAGCATCGCTGTTTTCCACTAGGCACGCCCTCGGCCTGCTGAGCGACAGCGGCATCGAGGTGCTGATCCACGTCGGCATCGACACGGTAAAACTGAACGGTGAGCACTTTACCGCCCATATCAAAGAGGGCGACAAAATCGCCCCCGGCGACCTGCTGGTGGAGTTCGATCGCGAGGCGATTCTGCGCGCCGGCTACGACCTCAGCACCCCGGTGATTATCAGCAACAGCGAGGATTACGCCGGCGTGGAGAGCATCTATCCCACCCCTGATGTGCATGCAGGCGCGTCGTTCCTGCAGGTTAAGCGCAACAACAAAGGAGATAACCATGAATAAGACATTCCCGGACGGTTTTTTATGGGGCGGCGCGCTGGCGGCCAACCAGGTTGAAGGCGCCTATCTGACGGACGGCAAAGGGCTGTCGACCTCGGACGTGATGCCGGACGGCGTGTTCGGCCAGGTGCGTGAGCGCACGCCCGGCGACTTCAGCATTAAAGACGTCGCCATCGACTTTTATCACCGCTACCCGGAGGATATCGCCCTGTTCGCCGAGATGGGCTTCAGCTGCCTGCGGGTGTCCATCGCCTGGACGCGTATTTTCCCGCATGGCGACGAGCAGGAGCCGAACGAAGCCGGGCTGGCCTGGTACGACAGGCTGTTCGATGAGCTGGCGCGCCACAATATTCAGCCGCTGGTGACGCTGTCGCACTACGAGATGCCCTGGGCGCTGGTGGAGAACTACGGCGGCTGGGGCAACCGTAAAGTCATCGCCTTCTTTGAGCGTTACGCCCGCACGGTGTTCAACCGCTACCGCGACAAGGTAAAACTGTGGCTAACCTTTAATGAGATTAATATGTCGCTGCACGCGCCGATGACCGGCGTCGGCCTGCCGGAGGGCAGCAGCCGCACGGCGGTGTATCAGGCAATACACCACCAGCTGGTGGCCAGCGGCCTGGCGGTGAAGGCCTGCCACGAACTGATCCCGGACGCGCGCATCGGCAATATGCTGTTGGGCGGCCTGACCTATCCGCTCTCCAGTAAGCCGGAGGACGTGTTCGCCACGCTGCAGGACAACCGCAGCTGGCAGTTCTTTGGCGATGTGCAGTGCCGCGGCGCCTATCCCGGCTATATGCAGCGTTACTTCCGCGAGCATGACATCAGCCTGCAGATTCTGCCGGAAGACCTGGCGGCGCTGCGCCACACCGTCGACTTTATCTCCTTCAGCTATTATATGACCGGCTGCGTCACCGCCGACCCGGCACTGGTGGAGAAGCTGCGCGGCAATATTCTGGATATGGTGCCCAACCCGCATCTGGCCAGCTCGGAGTGGGGCTGGCAGATTGACCCGCTCGGCCTGCGCACGCTGCTTAATACGCTGTGGGATCGCTACCAGAAGCCGCTGTTTATCGTGGAGAACGGCCTGGGCGCCAATGACCAGCCGGACGCCGACGGCCAGATTCACGATGACTACCGCATCAGCTACCTGAACGACCATCTGGTGCAGGTGCGCGAGGCGATCGACGACGGCGTGGAGCTGATGGGCTATACCTCATGGGGGCCGATAGATTTGATCAGCGCCTCCAAGGCGGAGGTCGGCAAGCGCTATGGCTTTATCCACGTCGACCTGAACCAGGACGGTTCCGGCACGCTGAACCGCAGCCGCAAGGACAGCTTCTGGTGGTATCAGCAGGTGATTAAAACCCACGGCGGAACGCTGAAGGGCTAACGTCATCATGATAAGCGCAGCCTGCGGGCTGCGCCTGATCGGCCTGTCAGAGCAGTGTGCTGTCAGAAGACACAGAAAACCCGGCGATAATCACATGCGACGCTGGCTGATTTAAGACCACCGCATAAAAGAACTCGCCCACGACAAACATATTGCTTCACGTGCTGAAGCCACCGCCTAATCGTCAACCCGGTTAAGAATATTATCCAGACAGGCGCCAAGCTGATGACGCCGCAGATAGGCGCTGACCTCCTGCTCCCATCGCTCACCATTACCAAGAACGGCGCGGCTGTGGGTAGCGGCGTACAGATAACGGGTATCGTACAGATTGATTAATGACTGGTTGACGCTGTCTATGCTGCATTTGGGATTCTTACGCAGCTGCTGCTCCAACGCTCCGGCAACCCGGGCCCGATGCTCCGGATCCGGAGCCAATGTCTGTTCCTTCAGCTCGCTGAGCACCAAAAACTGCGGCGGTATTCCCTCTTCTATCGCCGCCTGCAGGCGGTAGTGACCGTCCAGAACCACAAACGACGCCAGACCGGCGATGTACCAGACCAGTATCGGCGGCAACGTACCTTCGCGGCACTTTTTGCGCCACCATTTCAGTCGCCCGGCCTCTGCCTGCACCGGATAACGGCCAAGCAGTAAATTACCGCCCCACCACCAATCAACCAGACGCACCTTCACCGGTTCAGCCAGATCGGGAAAATCTTCGCCGTACAGACACCAGTCACACCCCATATCCATACTGCTGGCCGGCGCATCAAAACGCCAGCTTGCCAAAGGCGTGCCCTGCGCCTGAGATGAGAACATTGGCCTTAGCAGCCAGCGGCCCGGGGCTAACAACGGCGTGGACACATCCAGCAGCCGACGGGCGAAATAGCGGCACCACTCGCCCGTCCATTGCGCCTGCCCCTTGTTTTTGGCCGACTCCACGTCGTGCGAGGTTACCGGCGGCAGAAGCCCTTGCTGCCCAGGATGCTCAACGTTCATGACCAGCCAGACGCCGGAGTGATCTTTCAGCATCGAAGCCCAGAACAGGTTATCTCCCCGCACCTGCAGCGCCATGCGTCCATGGTGGCCGCTGAGCATCTCCATCGCCTGCCCGGCGCCCTCTGCGCTCCGGACCATCAGCTCCAGCCCTTGCCAGGTATTGTTACGATCCAGAAGATCTTTCCACCAGTATGTCACCGCCATCTTCCCCTTTCCTGCACTCGACGTAATCGGTTGGCCCCGTGCCCGCTATTGCAGCACATTTGCCTCCAGTTGGCCGTTGTTTTCCCACAGGCTAAAGCTGACGCCGTAGATGCGCGCAGCGGGCTGAATGCCCCGTTTTCTTTTCGCCTGCGACTCAAGAATCACCGAGAAAGCATAGGCTTTCCCAGCCTTAAACGGGTAACCAAAAGTGGGCACGCACGCATCAGCCGGGATGGTCATCGCATCGTCATAGTAAACCTTGCTGAGCTGGTTTTTATCATTGCCGACCTCATTAATCGTCAGGCTAATCAGCTTCTCATCCCCTTGCGGCTGCACCATCATGCAAACCTGATTAGCAACGGTGGTGACAGATGCCCGGAAATGTTTTGGTCTGGGATCGTTCAGGTGCATACAACCGGTCAGGAAGATGCTGCATGTGCTAACAGCCAGTAATTTTTTCATTATCGCAGCCATGATTTATATGAATTACTCATTTCCACAAGGCATTTAGCTGGAATTTATCTCTTCTTAAGCGTTATCTCTTCGCCCTGCCTAGATACCACAAAGTTAGCGATATAGGCGTTGTGCGCGGTATTCACCGTCACGCTATACCCCTGTTCCGGGACAAAATTATACTCCGCTATTCCCGGCAGGCACTGGCCAGGCGTTAAACTGAGTTTGTTCAGCTTATCGCCATAGGCTTTCTCATACACATAGGCGCCGCTGGCGTTGTGCCAAATGGCAATCCTGCGTACATCTTCCCCTTTGGCGGCAATATCATCCGGGTTAACAAAGACGCACACCCGGCTGTTAACCACGCTGGCCTGCGCCGGATACAGCGGGAACTTATCCCCCATCCAGCAGCCGGAAAGGAGCAATGGCAGTATCAGTAAAAATGCTTTCCTTGCCATAAATTTTATCCTGCCGTGTTATCAGGCTTGAACCCAAAACCCAAGAGTAAGAAGGCGTTCACCCTTTACCGCCTTGAGCTGCTTGCCCACATCACCAAAACGTTTTATACATCTTCTGCCCCGCATCTCTGCCAAACAAGGCAAGGCCATTGCAGGTCATGAACCCAGTATTCGCCTTGTTTTACCCTTTCTAGAGCTACAACTCGTTGACCTCCAACTGGCCGTTATTTTCCCACAGGCTGAAGCTGACGCCGTAAATACGCGCAGCAGGCTGAACACCTCGTTTGAGTTTGGCCGGCGACTCAAGGATCACCGAGAAACCGTAGGCCTTCCCAACAGCAAATTGATAGCCAAAGTCAGGGATACACTTATCCCCTGAAGCAGGGATGGTCAGGTTATATTTTACCAATCCATTATGGTCGTTCCCTACCTCATCGATACGCACCGTCACAATTTGCTCATCCCCCTCAGGATGCACCATCATGCACACCTTATTTGCTACCGTCAGCACTTTAGCCCGCATCAAGGGAGGACGAGGATCGCCAAGATGAAAACAACCGGAGAGTAGAAATATCAACACAGTGAGACAAAGGGCCCTTTTCATCATAATCTATGCCTCAAGAAGTTAGAGAGTACATACTCATACTTTAAATAAATATGCTTGTCACTGACTCCCTGAAAGTTCACACCTCTATTTGTATAGTCTAACCATGTTCGGTGACCATATCTTTTTAACAACCAATAATCAGCAATAATAGATGCTTGTTGCTCCATAGAGTAGTCCTTAAGTTTCTTTCTACCATCAAATCTATACTTGTAGTCGGCAACCCAACTCAACAACCCTTTCAACCTTACCCACATTCCTTGTTGGAACTGCCAAACATGGGTCATCTCATGAATAAATGTCAATTGATAAGTCAAAATAGCTTTTGAAAAATCAGCCTGATACATCTCTTTTCTGAACCATAACTCACCATTTGGCGCCATTGCATAAGCAGGATTTTGCAAACCAAACGGGAAATAACTATCACAGTGGACAGTCACTGCAGAGTAATCTATTGAATTAAGAAATATATCACGTGCCATGCTAACCTCACCACGAGTTAAAACACGCGTAATTCCTTCTTTGAAGTTATCCTGTCGTTCCATATCCAGAAATCCTTATCCAGAAAAGACAGAATAAAACTATTTTTAACATATCCAGTCAATAGCTGAACATGTTATACAAACGCATTAAATACCTATGTAATGAATAATCAAAAGTGATGTAAAAATATAACTCCCATATCTATATTGCATTTATTAATTCTTTTGAAAATAGTAGAAATAACATCATTCCGTAGAACGGTTCTCCCTAATAACAACCATTTTCAGCGCTATAATCCACCACCTCTAACGTTTCGTTCCGGCCTCAAAACTACACGTGTGCGCCGCATTAAAACCGCTAACCCGCCCTGGACTGACGGTAGTGGCGGGGGCTACAGCCAAACCAGCGGCGAAATGCCCGTGAAAAGGCGCTCACCTCGGAATACCCCAGCAACAGCGCCATTTCCGAAACGGAAAGATGCGGCTGCCTCAGGTAGTGGATCGCCATCTCTTTACGCACCTGGTCAACCTGCGCGCTGAAGCTGGTATTTTCCTCACGCAGGCGCCGCTGCAGAGACCAGGCGGAAAGCCCCTGCCTTTCAGCAACCGCCTCAAGCGACGGTTCACCATTGACCAGCTGCAGCTGGATGCCGGTCCGGGTCAGGTGAACGCAGCACTGGCTAACCGGATCCGCGCTCAGACGCCGGATCGCATCCTGCATGACCAGCAGCAGCATCGGATCGTGGTCGGGCATTTTGCGCGCAACGTCGGCTTTATTAATGATCATGGAGTTAAACGGCTGCTCAAAATAAACCGGGGCGTCAAATACCTTACAGTGCTCGTGCCACTGCTCGGGGCGGGGATGTTCAAAATGCACTTCTCTGGGCGCCCAGTGCTTGCCCGCCGCGCGGCGGATAAGGTTCAGAAACATGCCCAGCGTAAGCTCAGCATCTTGGCGCCGGGAGAGGATCGCCCCGTGGCGCACCTGATAGTCCAGCTGCCAGCTGTCATGGCGTTCGGTCAGTTGGATCAGCGTGTTGTGCTGATGGAACGGAAAGGCGCTGACCAGATTGCGCAGCGCCTGCTCGAGAGTGGCCGAACACAGGCCGATATAGCCGATAAGCCCTAATGACTGCGGCCGGAACTGCTGGCCGTAATAAAGCCCAAAATTATCACAAACGGCCAGATGGGCCGCCTCCTCCATCACCCGGCAATAGCTCACCAGATCCAGACTCAGGGTTGGGCAGGAGAGGTTCTCGGGATCAATACCGCTGATACCGAAAATTCGGTCAACGTCCCCTCCCTGGGAACCGATGAAATCACTAAGCCCCGTTGCGGCCGCCGACAACACACCGCGGTGCCCACCCACTGCGCCGGAGAGCGCAGACAACGCACTGTCTGATTGCATCATGGTCATGATTAATTCCACTGAAGGCTACGTATAGGCAGTTATCCAGCAAAAAATATACCAACCATAATTTTCTTATAATCAGTCAATTATGAAAGCGCCCACTGATGATTTGCACCATGGTTACCCCGAATGCGCCAGGAGTGTGCGTTCATACGCCGACCGGTAACGCCGCGCCGGCCAGATAGCGTTGACACAAACGCACGGTATCGCTGCTCCAGGCAGCTCCCAGGCTTTGCGCCATTTCCGTTTCCCGGTGTGAAGCGACCCAGGCGGTAAGCTGGATACGCCGCTGGATCAACATCGCCGGAACGATCGCCAGTTCCCGATCGCTGATATGCGCAACCTGCTCATATCCGCGTAACCAGTTTTCGATCCACTGCGGCGCGCTGGCATGGTGCTCCACAAAACTGATGGCCGCGGCTAAATCATGCAGATACCAGCCCATACCGCAGTCATCAAAATCAATCACCCGGGTTTCTCCATGATGTAACAGCAGATTGGTTAAGCGCAGATCCGCATGAATCAGGCCATAGTGCTGCGGCGACTGACCAAACTCCGCCATCTGCCGCCCCACGTGCCGGATAGCCTCCTCGATCGGTTGATGTGCCTGCGGATCGAGGCCGGGCGCATCCCGCCAATCTCCCCAGTGGCTGGCCGCCGACACCATGCTCTGGTGATCCCAGATAATGCGGCGAAAATGCGCGGGCTTTTGCCAGCTGCGGCTGTGCTGGTGTAGCCGCGCGGTGATATTTCCCAGCTGACGGAAGGCCGCCGGATCGATGCCGGTCGTCGGCATTTCCCCGTCGATCCAGTGAAACAATACGCTGTAGCGCTGGCCGCCGTCGGCCAGGGGTAACCGCTGAATCCGCTCTCCCCGGCCATCTCTGATCGCTTGCGGCACCGCAATACCGGCCTCGCGCAGGGCGTCCAGCCAGAGCAGCTCGCTTTCAATATCCTGGCGATCGTGATAATCGCCGCGATGAATGCGCAGCGCAAACCGGCTGCCGGCATGGGTCACCTGCAGGGTGGCATTTTCCGAACGGCACAGCAGCCGGACCGTGGCACCCGCGTATTGCGGATAATTGGCCAGCGCCTGATGGGCCAGCCGGAGGATCATCTCGTTACTCAGGGTGTCGTACTGTTTCGCGCTCATGTCCAGCTCCGTTGTTTCTGAAGGTGGCTTCAGAATGGCGCTGAACCTTTTGGGCTGGCTTGACGCGGCGACAGAGAAAGTTGACCACAGCCCGCATTTCCCCCGTTCACCTCCTGAATTGACATGAGCCGGCGGCCATCTGTCTTCTGCGGTCAAGTTTTTCCCCGTTCGGCGGGCCATTATCGACATGCCAGCGTTAATGGCATCACATTTCTTCTATGACACCGACGGGGAATGCAGTGATGAAAAATACACTTAAACCTACTCTCGGCACCCTGCAGCTGTGGGGAATTGCCGTCGGGCTGGTGATTTCCGGTGAGTATTTCGGCTGGAGTTATGGCTGGGGAACGGCAGGCACGCTGGGCTTTCTGGTCACCACCTTATTTATTGCCCTGATGTATACCTGCTTTATTTTTAGCTTTACCGAACTGACCACCGCGATCCCGCAAGCCGGCGGCCCCTTTGCCTATAGCCGCCGTGCATTTGGTGATACCGGCGGCCTGATTGCCGGTATCGCCACGCTGGTTGAGTTTGTCTTCGCCCCGCCGGCCATCGCCATGGCGATTGGCGCTTACCTGAATGTCCAGTACCCGGAACTGAACCCCAAACTGGTCGCGGTCTGCGCCTATCTGATCTTTATGGGGCTGAATATTGTCGGCGTCAGTATCGCCGCCACCTTCGAACTGCTGGTTACGTTGCTGGCCGTCATCGAACTCTTTGTCTTTATGGGGGTTGTCGCGCCGGGCTTCAGCCTGGCTAACTTTGTCGCCCACGGCTGGGCGGGCAGCGACAGTTTCTCTGCCGCGTCAGTATCCGGTATTTTTGCCGCGATCCCTTACGCTATCTGGTTTTTCCTCGCGATCGAGGGGGCGGCAATGGCCGCCGAAGAGGCCAAGGACCCGCGCCGGACCATCCCCAGAGCCTATATCAGCGGCATCATCACGCTGGTTGTTCTGGCGGTCGGCGTGATGGTGCTGGCCGGCGGGGCCGGCGACTGGCGCACACTGTCTGATATTAACGACCCGCTGCCGCAGGCGATGAAAATGCTGGTCGGCAACGACTCCCGCTGGATGCACATGCTGGTGTGGATCGGCCTGTTTGGCCTGATTGCCAGCTTCCACGGCATTATCATGGGCTATTCCCGCCAGTTCTATGCGCTGGCCCGCTCCGGTTATCTGCCCCCTGCGCTGGCTAAACTGTCGCGCTTTCAGACCCCTCACCGGGCGATACTTGCCGGCGGCGTCATTGGCATTGCGGCCATCTTCTCCGATGGCATCAGCCTGCAGGGTATGAGCCTGACCGCCGCGATGATCACCATGGCGGTGTTCGGCGCCATCGTGATGTACATCATGAGCATGCTGAGCCTGTTTAAGCTGCGCCGCAGTGAACCCGGCTTACTCCGCAGCTACATGGCCCCCGGCTACCCGTTAATCCCCGCTATTGCCCTGTGCTGCGCCGTCGTTTGTCTGGCCGCCATGCTGTGGTTTAACCCGCAGATTGGCGTGCTATTCCTGGCGTTTATGGTTGCGGGTTATCTCTATTTTCTGACCACGCATGCCCGGAGAAACGCGCTTGCCCGCACTCCGGCTGCCGCAACCAACGAATAAATCTGCCTCTGCGCCTGAATCAAGGAGTCATTATGACCGTACAATCCACCATCATGGACACCAATAGCTTTCGTGCCGAGCATGCCGATAGTCTGGCCCCGGAGATCCGCCGCTTAACCGATAAACGCAGCAAAATCCTCGGCGAGTCCTACCGGCTGTTTTACCGTAATCCGGTGCATCTGGTGCGCGGCCAAGGCCAGTATCTGTGGGATAAACAGGGGAATAAATACCTGGATGTTTACAACAACGTCGCCAGTATCGGCCACTGCCATCCGGCGGTGATCGACGCCGTTCACCAGCAGATGATGCAGTTAAATACCCATACCCGCTATCTGCATGAACATATTCTTGATTACAGCGAGTCGCTGCTTGCCACCCTGCCCGCAGAAATCAATCGGGCGATGTATATGTGCACCGGCTCGGAGGCCAACGATCTGGCGATTCGCATTGCCCACGCCTGGAGCGGCGGCACCGGGATTATTGTCTCCCGCGAGGCCTACCACGGCACCAGTTCGCTCACCTCCGGCGTATCGCCGGCGCTGGGCAGCGGCCAGCCTCTGCCCCCTGAAACCCGCCTGGTGGCCGCGCCGGATTTTTACCGCAACCAGACCGCCGACCCCGGAGCCTGGTTTGCGGCAGAGATACAAAAGCAGATTGATGATATGGCGGCCCACGGCATTAAGTTTGCCGGTTTCCTGGCTGACTCGATTTTCTCTTCCGACGGCGTGTTGCCTGGCCCGCGCGGCTTTCTGCAGCCGGCGATCGACGTCGTCCATAAAAACGGCGGGATTTTTATTGCCGATGAGGTCCAGCCCGGCTTTGCCCGTACCGGCGAAGCATTCTGGGGATTTGCCCGCCACGATGTAGTGCCGGATGTCGTGACCACCGGCAAGCCGATGGGCAACGGTTTCCCGGTCTCGGGACTGATGGCTAAGGCGGAGGTGCTGGCGGCGTTCAGCGATGCGCTTCCCTATTTTAATACCTTTGGCGGCAACCCCGTTGCCATGGCGGCGGCCCAGGCGGTATTGAACGTGATTCAGCAGGAAGAACTGCAGGCCCACAGCCTGCATACCGGCCAGCAGTTGCTGGCGGCGCTGCGCACCTTGCAGGATAAGCATGAATGCGTCGGCGACGTGCGCGGCGCAGGGCTGTTTATTGGCTTTGAGCTGGTCACCGACCGGGAAAGCAAGCAGCCGGATAAAGCTTTGGCGCTGAATCTGATCGAAGCGCTGCGCGAGGAGTTTGTGCTGACCTCCGTCGCCGGTCCTTACGGCAACGTCCTTAAGCTGCGTCCGCCGTTATGCTTCCAGGAGGAAGATATCGACTGGCTGGTGAGCGCGCTTGACCGCTGCCTGACCCGCTTACGCGGGTAAGATCAAGATCAACGCGGCTGAGGGCGGCATGACGCCAGCTTCAGGAAGCAGCATGAACTGAGTCAGGGAGAGAGCCTGGCTCAGTCTGTGTTGGGCGTCAGATGGGGTATCTGTGCCGAGCATCGCTAAAAATCATCGTTGGTACTGCACTATTTGCAGCCAGCCGTTGCTATCTTGCGTCAGCGAGAAGCGTGCCGCAAACAGCCGCCCTTTTTCCGTGGGGTTCTTTTCCAGACGGTAGTAAACGGCATAGGTATTATCAGGCTTGAATGCAAAACCAAAGGTGGGCAGGCATGCGCCCTTTACCGCCTTGAACTGCTTATCCGCATCACCAAAGGTTTTATACATCTCCTGCCCCGCATCGCTGCCAAACTGGACGGAGAACACCTTCTCCCCCTCTTCGGCCGGAACGGTGATGCAGACCCGGTTATCCACCACCGCAGCCTGCGCCAGCAGCGTAAGCGTTACCGGATCCATCGGGCCGGGGCATCCCGTTAGCAGGAGTATTGCCCCTGATAATATCCATTTGTTCATGACTTGCCCTGTTCATTTTCCATATAAGAATCCTGCCATCCTGAGCCAGATGAGATAAGAGCACTTTCTCAGCCGAACCGTCAATCGGTGGGGTCTTACGCGCATCCTGTAAACAGGTTGCGTAACACGGGCCGTCGCGCATCCTGCCCGGTCTGTTTACCGCAGCCGTAGCGATTGAACTTCCCCGTTTTTGCGAGCATGATCGCAATAACATCAGCCCGTTAAGCGGTTCATCCCTATGACAACATTTGCAGCATTACAATCGGCCATCTCTAACGTTTCGGTATGGCGTCAGGGCGACGTGTGCGCGCCGCATAAACCCTTATTGCTGCTGTATGTGCTGTCGCAGTACAAAGCCGGCCACCCGCGCCTGTTTAACTATGGCCGGGAGATCCATGAGCCGCTGACCCGGCTGCTGAAAGAGTTCGGCCCCAAGCGCCGTACCGACTACCCCAATATGCCCTTCTGGCGCCTGAGGAGCGACGGGTTCTGGGAGATCGCCAATGCGGAGAGCTGTAAGCCGCGCAAGGGGAACACTCAGCCCACCAAAAAGGAGCTGATTGATAATCAGGTTGCCGGCGGCTTTGATGAGTTGCACTACCGGCGACTGCAGGAACATCCGCAGGAGATCGATAAGCTGGCGCAACAGATCCTGACCGATCGCTTCCCTGAAAGCGTCCAGCGCATTCTGGCCAATCAGCTGGGCTTTGATTTTATCGACCGTTCCAACAACCGCGATCCACGCTTTCGGGAGATCGTGCTGCGCGCCTACCACTCCCGCTGCGCCTTCTGCGGTTACGATCTGCGACTGGACGGCGCTCTGGTCGGCATTGAGGCTGCGCATATTCATTGGAAGGTGTACGGCGGCCCGTGCGTGATCAGCAACGGAATAGCGCTGTGCTCGCTGCATCACTCCGCCTTTGATATGGGCGCATTTGGGCTGGATGAATATATGACGATCCGTATCTCCGGCGGCGTAAGCCGCAGCCCGGTGGTAGATCAGCTGTTCTGGCAGAAGAACCAACAGCGGCTGTTATTGCCCCAAGACAAGGCGCTATGGCCTGCGGAGCAGTACGTCGGCTGGCACCGAAAGCAGATTTTTAAGGCTTGAGATAAAGCCGCGCGATGGATGGCGGCTGGCGTGCTGTTGCTTAGTGTGTTGCTGTTTGGCCAAGAGCCATCGAGCGCACCGTCTGCAGGAAATCATGCGCCGTGGTCTCCCACAGCTGCGGCGAAAAATCAAAGCCATAACGCTGCGTAAACGCTTCCTCTAGTCGATCCTGATAACTATTCAGGAAGGCATCAACCTCATCTGCCAGTTCCTTCAGTACTTCGTCAGACGCCGTCTGCTTGAACAGGGCGATAATCCCTTCGATTGAGTCTTCACCCTCGTTGATCAGGTCGGCGTCTTGGTTGAAGTAGCCTTGGATCAGCTGGTCAAGATAATAAAAGTTTTGCATACGTTGCCTACGGTGTTGGGAATGCGGTGAGGATATAATATGGCTTGCCATTATATTCTTGTAAATCGAGCACTATTCTGACGGAGCGCATGTAAATTCAACATCTTACTATTCGTGTAACCAGCGGTTTATTATACAAAAAAATTTAAATTTCTTGTTATGCATTCTTTATTTTATGGGAATTAGCTCATATTAAGTGATGGGCATCACAAAAATAAAGAAACTACTGGATCATAAACATACAACAGCGAATCATCATCCACTGATGAGGTTACCCGTTCACATTATGGAATAACTTTACAGCATGGAAGAGAAAAGCAACCAGCGCACCAGTCGCTATATTTCAGCAAGGAACCAGCACCCTGCATGGGTATTACTTGCCGCCCATCGCGCACCGCTGGTACTAAGCTGCCTCAAAACGCTATTTGAAAAATCGCACGACGGCATTCTGTTGGAAGAGGCTATCCAGTCGTTATCTGGCATTCTTAGCGCCCATGCAGGACAAAGCCAGTATGAAATCATGCCGGAAAACACGCCATTACAGGCCAGTCGTGAATTAAGAGAATGGATTAAACGTCGCCTAATCATTGAGCGCGATGGACGACTGTTCGCCACCGATGCACTGGAGGTCGCACTCACCTTTGTTGATACATTGGATAACCGTTTTATGACCTCTACCGCATCACGCTTATCCACTGTTCAGCGCGAAATCGAAAACCTGGAAACCCGACTCAACCCTAACCCAGCCAACCGTATTTCCACACTGCGCCGCCGTATTGCCGAGTTGGAACGCGAGCTGCAACAGGCAGAAGCTGGAAACATAGAGATCCTTGATCGCCATCAGGCGGTTGAACATATTCGCGAAGTATTTAACTTGGCCAGCGGCCTGAAGGCCGATTTTCGTCGTGTAGAAGATTCCTGGCGTGAAGCCGATCGTGCGCTACGTCAATCGATCATCGGCGAGCAATATCATCGCGGTGAGATCGTAGAACGTTTGCTAAACGATCAGGAAGCACTGCTGAATACTGCCGAAGGAAGAGTCTTCGACAGTTTTCAACAACAGCTTCGTCAACCCGGAGCGTTAACCACAATGAGCGAGCAACTGCGCGTTATCCTCAGCCATCCCGCAGCGGAAAGCGCTCTCAGCCGTATACAGCGTCATGATTTGCGCTGGTTGGTAAAACGGTTGGTGGATGAATCGCAAAGCGTTCTCCAGGCACGTTCACGCAGTGAGCGAGACGTGCGCGGCTTTATGAAAACTGGCCTTGCCGCTGAGCACCATCGCGTTGGACAGTTGCTCAATACGCTGCTAGGTCTGGCCACTGAAATCGACTGGCAGCGCCAGGCGATACGTAAAAAAGAAGTGCCGCTCCCCGCAGTGGGCGTACCTGTAACGGGGATCCCCGCTATTGAGCGTTTGCGCTTTAAAGAAGCGGATAATGATGCGGAACAAGCGCTAGATCTAAGTAACCATGCCACCGACCTGACCCAGATTGGCAATGATTTCTGGGATGCGTTTAATGGCTTAGATCGTCAAGCGCTGATCCAACAAACCCTGCATCTATTGGCGCAAGAACAACGGCCGGTCAGCCTTGCCGAACTGGCAACATTGCTGCCCCCACTCCATGATCTAGAAACATTCGCCATCTGGATTAGCATGGCGAGAGAAGCCGGCATTAACGTCCAGGACGAGCAACGTGAATACGTTGAACTTAACGATGGCGTGAACCGCTGGCGGTTTAATCTGCCTTTAACCGGGCTGGACATTCAGTCTTTAAAAGATATTGATTGGGAGTTATAGCCATGGCAGGTTTTTTTGACAGACTCGTTAGCCAAAATAATGACGTAAACTCAGACAGCGAATTGATACAGCAGAGCGATAACACCAGCGAACAAGTAGTCGAAGAAAACAACGGTGGTGAAACACGTAACACACAAAAAAAACTGCGCGAAGCAACACAGGAACTGCTTAAGTATGGCCTGCTGGAAGAAGCCAGCAAACCTAACCTTTACCACATTGCTCTGGCTCATTCCGACGAGGTACGCAACATCCTGGAGCCGCTCGATCTGACTATCGGCATCGATGAGATTCGCGGTTTACTGTATGTCAAAGTCAGGCTTGACGAAACCGCAGAAAGCGATGAATGGTCACATCCGTTAGTTCGGCGGCAACGGCTGAACCTGGAGCAATCTTTACTCATTGCCATCCTACGCCAGCATTTTATTGCCTGGGAGCAAGAAAGTGGTACCGGCGCCAGCCAGGCGCTTATCTCCATTGACGATATTATTCCACAGTTACGCATCTATCTTGGCGATCCAGGCAGCGAGTCTAGAGAACGTAACCGATTGAGTACTCTGTTGGATCAACTAAAAGGTCATGGTCTTGTCACTTCGCCTGACGCCCATGAACAATTCACTATTCGTCCAATTATCGCCCACCTTGCCGACCCGATAAATCTGCAAGCTCTGATCGCTTGGTTACAAGAACAGCTTAACGCTCAAGCATCCCCTGATGGCGAATCTAACAAGGATGATAGAAAAGAGGAGAGGAAGCATGAACCAGGACATTCATCTGACGAATAACAACACCTTTATCCTCACGGATATTGCATTGTTCAATTGGGGAGGATTCCAAGGGTTACACCACGCAACACTGGACCCCGCAGGTACCGCAGTCATCGGCCCCACCGGCAGCGGAAAAACTACCTTGGTTGACGCGCTGATGACCCTTCTCTGCGCGAACCCCAGATATAACCTGGCTTCAACCGGAGGCCATGAGAGTGACCGCGATCTTTTATCCTACGTTCGGGGCGTTTCCGGCCCAGGGGACGGAAAAGAAGGCCTCTCACATATTGCCAGACCGGGCAAAACCGTCACCGGTATCTCTGCAACGCTGAAAAACGGAGAGAAACAGGTTCAGTTGGGGGGGCTGTTCTGGTTCGACAGCGCCAGTTCCAGCGTAACGGATATGAAAAGGCTCTGGCTATTTAGCGATGCTCCTGAGCATACGCTGGAGCGCTGGCTGAATGTCTACCATGACGGCGGCACCCGGTCACTGAAGCAAATGGAAAAAGGATCAACCGGCATCTGGACATGGTCGAATAAAAAACAGTATCTGGCACGTCTACGTGACTACTTCGAGGTAGGGGAAAACGCCTTTACCCTGCTAAACCGAGCAGCGGGATTAAAACAATTAAACAGTATTGATGACCTATTCCGCGAACTGGTGCTTGACGATCACGCGGCCTTTGACCGCGCAGCGGAAGTCGCCAACAGTTTCGATGACCTGAGTGAAATCCACCAGGAGCTGGAGATCGCCCGCAAGCAGCAACACGCCTTACAGCCCATCTCATCGAGCTGGAATAAGTATCAGCAGCAACAAACACAGTTAGCCAAACGGCAACGCTTGGAGTCACTGCTGCCCATTTGGTTCGCAGAGCAAGCACACGCGCTGTGGCAACAGGAGGCGGAGCGGTTAGAACACGCGCTTGATGCTGCAGAAACCGATGAAAAACAGCTGCAAATACAGATTGCGACACAGAAACGCGTAGTGGCTGACTGTATGCAGCATTTTCTCCAAGTCGGTGGCGCAAACATCAATGAGTTAAATGAGCGCATTGACGACTGGCAACAAACTCTCCACAGCCGTAAATCCCAGGCGCACCAATACCAACAATTAACCAAAAAACTTGGACTACACGCTGAGCTAAGCGCACAGCGACTCGCTGAAAACCAGCTTGCTGCTGCGGCTAAAAGCCAAGAAATCGCCGGTGAGATAGAGGAAAAACAGGAAGATGCATTTCAAAAAGGCGTAATACACCGCTCTTTAACGATACAGTTACAGGACCTGGCAGCAGAAAAAGCTGATATAGCTCGCCGTCCGGACTCCAACCTGCCAGCAAACTACCAGACGTTTCGTAGCGAGTTGGCGGAGGCCCTAAATGTTGACGAAGCCCAGCTCCCTTTTGTCGCCGAGCTGATCCAGGTGAAACCCGAAGAGGCCGCCTGGCGCGGTGCGATTGAACGGGCCACAGGTAGCCAACGGTTACGTATTCTGGTTGCACCGGAATCCTTGCCGCAGGCCTTACGTTGGGTAAACCAGCGCCATAACAACCTGCATGTCCGCCTGCTGGAAGTTAAATTACCGCATACGGCAACCACGTTTTTCGATGATGGCTTTACACGCAAATTGCAATGGAAAGATCATCCCTGGCGAGACGCGGTAAAAGCGCTGTTAGCGAACATCGACCGTCACTGCGTCGATAACCCGGAACAGCTGCGCACTTTGCCACATGCGATGACCGTTCAAGGGCTAATGTCCGGCAAGCAACGCTTTTATGATAAGCAGGACCAACAGCATCTCGACCGCGGCTGGTTAACCGGATTTGATAACCGGGATCGTATGGAGTTTCTCACCCGGGAAATAGAACATATTCAAGTACAAGTTAATGCTGCCAAACAAGCATTACAAACCGCAGAAGGAGAAAAAGGGCAACTACAAGCCCAAAATGCACTGTTGGAATCCATTCAGCAACTAGAATTCGACCGTATCGACCTTCCCGGCGCAGAGCAACAGTTAGCCTTGCTCAAGGAGCGATTGGCCTATTTGACCCGGCCTGACTCCGATGCTAAAGCGGCCGAACAGGCTTTGCACCAAGCGGAAAATAAACGTGATAAGATCGAGACGCAACAGCGGAGCTTACTCAAAGATATTGGCGGGCTGGAAAAGAAACTTGAAGCCGCACGGTTGGCAAAGCAGCAAGCTCAGCAAGTTAGCCAACAAGGTTTGTCAGACGATAATCGGGCATTAAGCGCCGAGCGTTTTCCTACCTTAGAGATAGCGCAACTGCCGGACATCGCTCGGTTAGAACGCCAACAGGAACTGAAGCTCCAACAAGAAATCGATGAGGTCAACAATGAGTTAAATTCCCTAACAGGGGAACTCATCCGGCGCATGTCTGCCGCCAGACAGGTAGATACCGGCGCACTCTCCGAGGTCGGTACCGATCTGGAAGATATTCCCGCTTATTTACAACGTCTGGATGCACTAACGGAAGAAGCCCTGCCCGAAAAACTCAACCGCTTTCTCGACTACCTGAATCGCTCGTCCGATGAGGGCGTCACACAACTGCTCAGCCACATCGAACATGAAGTGTTAATGGTTGAGGAACGCCTGAGCGAATTAAACGCCACCATGTTCAGGGTCGATTTCCAACCTAACCGCTATTTACGCCTGGAAACCAGAAAAGTCATTCATGAAAGTTTACGCACACTTGAAAAAGCACAGCGTCAACTCAACGCCGACCGTTTTATCGATGACAATGGCGAGAGCCACTATAAAGCCCTACGCACATTGGTCGCTTTACTGCGCGACGCCTGTGAAAGACACCGGACCTTGAGCGCAAAAGCGCTTTTGGACCCGCGCTTTCGGCTTGAATTCGCCGTGTCAGTGATAGACCGCCAGACTGGTGAAGTCATTCAATCGCAAAAGGGTTCACAAGGCGGTAGCGGCGGCGAGAAAGAGATTATCGCCTCCTACGTGCTGACCGCATCACTTAGCTACGCACTATGCCCAAAAGGAAGCAGCCGCCCGCTGTTCGGCACCATCGTACTTGATGAGGCATTTTCCCGCAGTTCACACGCCGTTGCCGGCAGAATCATCGCCGCGCTTAAAGAATTTGGCCTGCACGCCATCTTTATCACCCCCAATAAAGAAATGCGTCTGTTACGCCAGCACACACGTTCGGCCATCGTCGTCCACCGGCGCGGTGCAAATTCCAACATGGCCTCGCTCAGTTGGGAAGAACTGGAACAGCACTCTCAACGGCGTGAGGAGAGTACGCCGTGAACGCGCCTGGCGATCTGCGTAAAAAACTGACCCGGCAGTGGTATAACGCCAAAGTCCGATCCGAGCGATTACTTTTTCCACATTGCTGGCCACTGCGTCTGTCTATCGGTTCCCCCACACCTAAAGCATTAGCCGAACGTCCTCAGCGCGTGCAACAACATATTCAGCTATGGCGACAGGTGGATAATGGACAGGTTGAATGGGGAGCAATCAGCTATCGGGCCAGCGCCGCGCCGATAGAGATGCCGCTACGCTGGATCCTGAATGGGCCTTCCGATTGGGTGAAGGCAGCGGCCGACCCAAACGTCAGTCAGGAGTTTCGCCTGCTTGAGGAAATCATTGAACACGTTGACACAGTTTTTCATCCACTATTAATCCGGCAGCGCTCACTGTGGCACTATCGCGATCCACAAGAGGTTATTACCGCCGCCAAACTGGCCCTGCGCTTGACGCCAGGCTGCGCGAAAGGACGGCCATTGAGGTTAATTTCAGGGCAAGGGGTTGATACCAAATTTATCGAAAAAAATACGCCATTACTAACCCGGCTATTAGACGAACGCTTTGCCGGGGAAGTTAGCGAACAAGGGTTAACCACCTTTCTGGATGCATACGATGAAAACAGCCATTGGGTGCTTATAACACCGCTATCAGCGGGGTTATTACCCTTCAAAAGAAGCAAAATCACCACGGCAGAGTTGGCAACGACGCCATTACCGGCATCACGCGTATTGGTTGTTGAAAACGAAAAATGCTTGCACCAGCTTACCGAGTTAGCGGATACGATCGCCATTTTAGGCGCGGGCCTCGACTTACAATGGTTATCCGCCCCAAGTTTTGACGATAAATCCATCGCCTACTGGGGAGATATGGATAGCTGGGGGCTATTGATGCTGGCCAAGGCCAGACAGTATCGCCCAACTGTATCCCCGCTACTGATGAACCGCGAACTGTTTGATCACTATGCCGAGCATAGCGCAGTTTATGAACCAATAACGGCGCAGGAAACACCGCCGGAAGGATTACTGCACGAGGAGGCCGAGTTTTATCGTTATTTAATCGCACAACAGCGCGGCCGGCTTGAACAAGAGTTTATTCCCGTTGATGTCGTTTTGTCCGCTTTAAGAGATTGGGTTGATGGGATCAGGTGATTTAACGTAAGCGATGGCTCGTCCAACTAAAATAGTGGAATAAAGTTGCTTGGTATAAACGTTAAACGCCAATAATCTGCCTCACCTGGTTGGAAAACCCATTGAAAATGGCGCTGCTGATACGTAGTAAAAATCTGGTGCCAACTCTGCCTTAACTGAGGTAATAACAGGTGGCAACTAAAACCAGGTTAAACCATCATCAATGTGAGTTCGTGGATTCCACACAAGCAACCACTCCATGAACTAATAAATCTAGTAAATTATTTATAAGCTAATCAAAATTAGCAAGATCAAGATGGTGCTAATAAATGTGAAATAAACCATTTATATCTAGCTGTATTTGATATTATAATCAAAGGATTGATGGTCAAAGCCCACATAATTGTACAGTGTAACAAAGTAGTTATCCAAAAACCAAATCGTGATTATCACAGGAATCAGAATGTTAGCGCAGATTTTTGAGAACTTTTTTCAGTCGATAGACTCCACCCTTATCACAAACATTTTTATCTGGGCTGTTATTGTTATATTTTTTACAGCATGGTGGTGCGATAAGAAAAACATACATAGTAAATTCAGAGAATATGCCCCTACATTAATGGGTGCATTAGGTATATTGGGTACTTTTACCGGAATTATTATTGGGTTGCTTAATTTCAATACAGAAAGTATAGACACCAGTATTCCTGTATTATTAGGTGGTCTCAAGACAGCATTTATTACTAGTATTGTTGGGATGTTTTTCGCAATACTTTTTAATGGACTCGATGCTTTCTTTTTTGCTAACAAGCGTAATTCACTGGAGGAAAGTACTCCAGAATCAGTCACACCTGAACATATTCATCAAGAACTAAAAGAACAAAACAAAAATTTTTCAAAATTAATATCGAGTATGAGTGGTAATGAAGAAGGCTCTCTAATTACTCAAATTAAATTATTACGCAATGAGATAAATGATAACTCTCGCTCTCAACTCACTTACCATACAGATTTCAGCAATAAACTCTGGGAACAATTACAAAAATTTGCAGATCTAATGGCAAAAGGTGCAACAGAGCAAATTATCGAAGCTCTCAAGCAGGTTATTGTTGATTTCAATAACAATTTAACTGAACAGTTTGGCGAAAATTTCAAAGCACTTGACGCATCTGTTAAAAAGTTGGTTGACTGGCAGGAGAATTATAAAAATCAAATAGCGTTAATGGGAGAACAATATCAACAAAGCGTTGAATCTTTAGTGGAAACGAGAAAATCTGTTGCTGGCATTTGGGAAGAATGTAAAGAAATCCCACTTGCGATGTCTGAGCTACGTGATGTTCTGCAGGTAAATCAGCATCAGATTAGTGAACTTTCTCGTCATCTGGAAGCATTTTCCGCAATACGTGATAAAGCAACGGATGTCTTACCTGAGATTCAGACAAAAATGACTGAAGTAGGGGAAATGCTAAAATTGGGAGCAGCAAGTGTCAGCACTTCTCTTGAACAAACTAGTCAACAAATACTGACCAATGCTGATTCTATGCGCGTAGCTCTTGATGAAGGTACAGAAGGTTTCAGACAATCAGTGACACAGACACAGCAAGCTTTTGCATCAATGGCGCATGATGTCAGTAATTCTTCAGAAACTCTTACCAGTACACTGGGTGATACTATTACTGAGATGAAACAAAGTGGTGATGAGTTCCTTAAATCTCTAGAGGTTCATTCCAAAGAATTGCACCATAGTATGGAACAAAATACGAAAAGTATTATTGATATGTTCAGTAAAACAGGTGATAGATTTAATCAACAATTATCCAGCAATGCCGAGAATATGTTGGGTACCATGCAAACCTCATTTGATAAAGCGAGTACTGGCCTAACATCGCAGGTAAAAGAATCTATTGAGAAATTTGGTAGTGCAATTAACGAACAATTACATGCTTTCGAACAGGCAACAGAACGTGAGATGAACCGTGAGATGCAGGAATTGGGTAAGGCTCTTCTCGCAATCAGTAAAGGTTTTGTCGGTAACTACGAGCGACTAATCAAAGAGTATCAGACCGTTATGGGGCAATTACAATCATTAATTTCGACAAAACCGAATCGTGGGTAATCACTAATGGATAACATCATTGGTAAACAGGCCTCAAATAAAGATCAAGATAATGAACATTGGGTTTCTATGTCAGACTTAATGGCGGGCCTGATGATGGTATTTATGTTCATTTCCATTGCTTATATGCACTATGTACGCATAGAAAAAGAAAAAATAAAAGAAGTTGCTGTAGCCTATGAAAATGCTCAGCTACAACTTTACAATGCCTTAGATATTGAATTTGCGAAGGATTTACCAGCCTGGGATGCTGAGATTGATAAGCAGACTCTTGAGGTTCGTTTTAAATCACCCGATGTTTTATTTGGTTTAGGTAGCACAGAACTTAAACCAAAATTTAAACAGATCCTCGATGATTTCTTCCCCCGATACCTAAATGTTCTGGATAAATATCAAGAACATATTACAGAGGTACGTATTGAAGGGCATACTAGTACTGACTGGACCGGCACCTCCAATCCTGATGTTGCCTATTTTAATAACATGGAGCTTTCTCAGGGGCGTACACGAGCAGTGTTACAATATGTCTATGGATTAAAATATAATT
Organism: Serratia sp. JUb9; assembly: GCF_014298095.1. Classification (NCBI taxonomy): domain Bacteria; kingdom Pseudomonadati; phylum Pseudomonadota; class Gammaproteobacteria; order Enterobacterales; family Yersiniaceae; genus Serratia; species Serratia sp. JUb9. The sequence continues at coordinate 4,412,149 of NZ_CP060416.1, forward strand.
CGGCTGAAAAGAAATGGGTGAAAAGCAAATTTGCTGCCGTTGGATATTCTTCTGCACACCCTATCCTCAAAAAATCTGGTCAGGAAGATCCCAACCGTTCTCGTCGCGTAACATTTAAAGTTGTGACTAATGCCGAGTTACAGATCAGAAAGATCATTCAGGAGTAAGAGATGAAATTATCTATAGATATTTCTGAATTGATTCAGTTAGGAAAAAAAATGCTTCCTGAAGGTGTTGACTTCTTCCTAGATGAAACACCTATTATCTTTGATCCTATAGATATTGAACTATCAGCAGGAAAAGAAATTAGTATTTCCGATCTTGATCCTGGTAGTAGCCTAATATCCTACCAGGGACGCCAGGTTCTTTTATATATTAGAGATCACACCAATAGTTATGATGCAGCCATTGAAGATGGTAAAAAAGGGAAGCGATTCCATATTGCCTGGTGTAAAACATTAGATAGCATGCGTCAAAAAAATCGATTTGAACGGTACCATGCAACAAATCGTGTTGATGGTTTATTCGAAATTGATGATGGGTTAGGTCGTAGTCAAGATGCAACACTGAGAGTTTGTATGAACTGTCTGGAACGACTTAACTATAAAGGAAGTATTGATAAACAACAGAAAAAATCAATATTTAACTCATTCTCTTTGGATGAGTTTTTTTTAAATTATAGTACCTGTTTCCGCCATATTCCGAAAGGGATTCATGACAAGTCGAATAGCGGCTATGTGAAGAATTGGAAGGAAATATCAAAAAGTACTCGAGACAATGCTAATTACATATGTAGTGATTGTGGCGTAAACTTAATTTCATCTAAAAAACTGTGCGATGTTCATCATAAAAATGGAGTCAAATATGACAACTCAGCAGAAAATCTAATTGTTTTGTGTAAAGATTGCCACCGAAAGCAACCTATGCATGCATGGATATTTATTGCTCAATCAGATATGGAAATAATCCAACGGTTACGTTCCCAGCAAGGGTTATTAAAAACAGAATCATGGAAAGATGTTTATGATATCACCGACCCATCTATTCATGGCGACATTCACATCATGCAGAATAAAGGATATCCACAACCCATTATAGGTTTAGTCCTAAATAATTCAAAGGGTGAAGCTATAACCACTGTAGCTGCTGCATGGCCGTCTATAAAGATCGCAATAAACCTAACAGCCGTAGAAGTAGAAGGATGGCAAGTTTTCACTGTAGGGGAACTAGTTAAAGAAATACAATCAGGGGTTAATTTTTAATTATACCTGCCTAATAGTGAATTGACGGTAATTAATTATATAATCCACTGTCAATTCATTATTCCGCCAGAGTTGACAATTTAAAAAAACGATTCATAAGTTATATTGATAATAGTAATTACCAAAATAATTAACCGAATATTTAAATTTTATCTTTAGTTATATAGATAGTTTCACTTTACATCCATATGAATATTTATAGTTCTTATTTAGTTTTCTATCTCAAACCGAAGATGCGGCATCTGTGTTTTCCCATTCCCCTCATAAACCACAGAATTACTAAAAGAAAACACCCGGCCACTGTACTTAATACTGATAGTATCGCCATCAGCACTAACATTGGTAGCGCTGCCCGCTGCGACCAGAAATGGAACTGTAAATAGACCCACTTTAGTTCCATGCACTTTTTGAGATCTCGGCCTGGTAATGCTGTTGGCGATACTCCTCCGGTGTCATATTATTCAGCGATTCATGCGGGCGTTCACAGTTATATTCTGACAACCATTTCTCCGTGAGCTCACGCACTTCATTCAGTGTTCGGAACAGATAAAAATCGAGTACTTCTGTACGGTATGTCCGGTTAAAACGTTCAATAAAAGCATTCTGTGTTGGTTTCCCTGGCTTGATAAATTCCAGCTTTACTGCATGCCTTTCTGCCCATTCAGCCAGTGTCAGAGAGATAAATTCCGGGCCATTATCCATGCGAAGCATTATCGGATAGCCACGGTTTGCCGCTATCCTGTCGAGAACACGAACCACTCGCTGGGCGGGTAGGTTCAGGTCTATTTCAATCGTCAGTGCCTCTCGATTAAAGTCATCGACGACATTGAACGTGCGAAAACGACGACCGCAGATCAGGGCGTCATGCATGAAGTCAACAGACCAGCTCTGGTTCAACGCTTCAGGCGTAGCGAGCGGTGATGGATTACGTACCGGCAGACGCTGCTTGCCTTTGCGACGAAAATTCAGCTTCAGTAGACAGTAAATACGGTGGACCCTTTTGTGATTCCACGGATATCCCTGCCGTCGCAGGACCTGAAACAACTTTGGAAAACCATAGCGTGGATACCGTTCGGCGGCAGCCTGTAAGGCGGAAATAACAGGCTCGTCACGCGTAGTATTCGGGCGGTAATGGTAAACCGTTCTGCTCAGGTTTAGGCTCCGGCAGGCCTGACGGATACTCAGTCCAAACGTCGTTATCAGATGTGTGACCAGCTCACGCTTAAAGGCTGGTTTCAAAGTTTTTTTTCGATAACGTCTTTCAATGCCCGGTTCTCAAGGCTGATGTCGGCAAACATCTGCTTGAGACGTCGGTTCTCGTCCTCAAGATCTTTTATTTTTTTAATATCAGAAGCTTCCATGCCACCGTATTTAGACTTCCAATTGTAGTAAGTCGCTTCAGAGATACCTGCCTCGCGGCAAACATCCTTAACAGTTCGTCCGGCTTCAACGGACTTAATCACGGCGATGATCTGATGCTCAGTAAAACGGGCTTTACGCATAGCGATCTCCTTCGTTGACAGAGTGAGTATGCCGGAAGATCTCTAAATGTGAATGGTTCGATTATGCGGGGTACTTACACCGGTAACTATGTAAACCGGCCAGCCCGAAGGCTGCCCCGCCTGAGCCACCATTGATTGACTGCTGCGGTAGCATAACATCCACCGCGCAAAAAATGAGCGTACAAAGGCTGCGACGAAAAAAAACACGCCTGGCGCGTGTTGTGTCGCCATAGTTAAACACGGGTTCCTACGCCCGGCTGCCGATTTTGCGGCAGCGAGGGGACTATAGCGCAGGGCCGGACGTGGGGGCAAGCCGTAAGACGCCCCCGGACGTTCAATCGATCGCATAGTGATCAACAGTCGGTAAGCTGGTCGTTGCGAGTATCGGCAGCCGCGCAGGTCAGCGGCACCGGCCCGGCACGGAACAGGCGCGGCTCGGCCTGGCGACTCGCCAGACGAATAACGCCGTGTTTTTCACTGCGGTGCTCCGGCAAGACGACGCCAGGCTCTTTACGCTGCAACAGAATAGCTTCCGCCACAAACAGCGCGTCGCGCTCATCAAGGGTGAAATGCTGGCGACCAAAGGTTAGCTGCATCATGCGGCGGCCCCCTGGTGACGGTTAGCGATACGTTCGTCCATCCACTGCTCGACCTCGGAGGCCAGCCAGGCGACGTTTTTACCGCCGAGGGAGACCTGGGCCGGGAACTGCTTACGGCTCATCATCTCGTACACGGTGGAGCGGGACAGGCCGGTGGTGTAGAGCACTTCCGGCAAGCGAATAAAGCGCTCGCGCGGGGTGTAACCGCCAGGAATAACCGGCAATGGGGTGGATGGCGTGGGAGTGGAAACGGTCAACATAAAACGCTACCTCTTTGCGTCCGGCCAACGCTGGCCGGGACTGTGTGAACTTCGGTAGCGCCCTATTATGTGAATATTTACCGGGGTGGCAACAAGGCGTTGTTGTGTGGCCCGTCAAGAAATGTTCATAAAAACAAAAAATTATAATAGCTCAGCAATCCTCACTACTCCTCACCCTTCCTCAACATTGCCCCATCGTTTTCAACAATGAATTCACTGCTAATAAATAGGTAAAAACAGACTAACCACCGCTAGCCAGGGAAAAGGGCGTTTTGGGCCGGGTGAACAGTGGTGAACACCGGGTGAAGAGTTTAGCGAGAACTGTTCACTCACTTATCTACTGATTTATCTATGTTTTTTATTTGGGTGAACAGTAGTGAATAGTTTTAGGTAAAACTAAAAACGGCTTGATGGTTTTGTCATCAGCACTCAGGGCTGTTGTCCTGGGGACAGTCCAACCGGGATGAATGGCGATGTTGTACGGCGGTCAGCAGAATAGCTTCACATTGACTGACACCGGAGACACGACCATGAGCACCACCGCCTTACCGAAATACATCACCGATAAACTGCAAGCCCTGCGTGACGCTCGCGCCGCCCACGACAAAAACTACCGGGCGTTGACCGATGTCGTGACGGGCATTGCTCGCTGCCACCAACAGAAGAAAGACACCGAAGTGCAGAGCCAGGAGGCAGAAAGCCAGTGGCGCACCCTGTTTCGCAAACTGCGCGGAGAAATGACGCCGGAACTGCAAGCGCAGCACCACAGTCGGATTTCCAAGCGGGAGCTGGCGAAAGAGTTCGACGGCCTGATTGAGGAGATGGAGCTGGACAAAATGCAGCTTCACCTCAGCTGCGGCGGCACGGCCCCGAAGGTGGTGAGCGCGCACAAAGACGCCCTCACGACCTTTGCGGCTCATGCGATGCATCAGGCCGTGGATGCGCTGAGCAAGGCGCTTATCAGCCCCGACGTTATCAAGGCTTGCGCACTGGCTTCACGGGCTTACGGCGTCTATGCGGACAATCCGATGAAAATGATTGAGCTACAGGTACTGGGCACGCTACAAGGCCGCATTCGCGCTACCATGGCTACGCAAAATATCGACCACCCGGTGCTGAATGAGATTGGCCTGACGATACCGCAAGAAACCGGCGTATTGCCGGAACTGCAAAGCAGCCCAATTCGCCGGACGCAAGTGGCAAGAGAACTGGCGGAAAAACGCCGTCTGCTGCAAGAGAAAGGGGCCCAATCATGATGCGCTGCCCGCTGTGCACCCATGCGTCCTATACTCGCACCAGTCGCTATATCACGGAGAGGACAAAAGAGGCGTATTACCAATGTCAGAGCCTGACCTGTTCTTGCACATTCAAGACGGTGGAAAGCGTCGATAAAATCCTGTGTCAGCCGATACAGGCGCAACCGGCCGACGAGAACGCCCCGCCGCCGCCAAAGGAACGGACATTGAACCGCTATCGCCGCTACAACAGCAATCCAACCCTGCACTAAGCGCCCTCCTCAGCCCCGCCGCTCTCGACAGCATCGCGGGGCATTCCCCTTCCGCCTCGCCCAAAACAGCCTTTTTCCTGGCTAGCCAGCCTCAAATTGCGCGTGCATGCATAGGGTGCATGATTTTGCATGCAAGAAAATGCACTTTTCATCCCCTACCGCACCAGTACTGGCGCGGCCTGCGGCCGTTCATGCAACTGCATGAAAAGCGACACATGAAGCGCGCAGGCGAGGCGGGGGAAGTATTGCGCGCCATAGAGAAAACAAATTATGTTTTAGGCAAAAAATGTAAGTATGTGGGTAGGCTATCGTTCCTTACTTCGACTTGGTAGTATACTCTTTATGATGTTTCTCAGGCTTAGAAATGCTTGTTTAACAAATTGATAATTAAGTAATTTCAAAAAGGATTAAAGATGGCCAGAGGCGAGTTAATGAAAAAACTTTTGGCTAGCTACGGCAATGACTCAGAATTTCGCTCGGTAGCTGAAAGAATTATTAGTGAAGAAGAAAAAAAGAATAATAAAGTATTAGCTAATAGTTTGAGACGAACTCTCGAAAACAGCCAAGCTATAGGTTCGAATTATTCTTTAAAAGGTCTGGAAAAGTTCGCCCCGACTCTTGAAGGTAAAAATGACTTTGTCGAAAGAGTTGAGCCAAGTAATTCCCACAAAGAATTAGTTCTATCTTTCGAAAATGTCAGAATACTTAAAGGATTAATTGAGGAGTATAGACATGCAGAAGCAATACGAAAAAATGGGCTATCGTTACGCACCAAGCTCCTTTTTTGTGGTCCTCCGGGCTGTGGTAAGACACTAAGCGCTGAGGTTTTTTCCTCTACACTAGGTCTTCCTATGTTTATAGTTAAGTTAGATAAGTTGATCTCATCTTATCTCGGCGAGACAGCCACTAATATTCGCTCCATATTTGAATTCGCGAATAACAAACCTTGCGTGCTTTTTTTAGATGAATTTGATGCAATTGCACGTTCACGTGAGGATGGAAACGAGCACAATGAACTTAAGAGAGTTGTTAATAGCCTTTTGCTATTTATTGAACGATTAGCTCCAAAAGGTTTTATGATTGCCGCAACCAATCTTGATAAAAGCATAGATCCAGCAGTATGGCGGCGTTTCGATGAAGTTGTTTGGTTCAAAAACCCCGATAAAGGGATGATTAAAAGGTTTTTGAAAAGCAGGCTTAAAAATGTTAACTATGATTTCAACCCAGATAATTTTATATTAAAGTTAGATAATATGAGTTTTTCAAGCTTAGAAAGAGTATTAAATCAAGCTATAAAAACCATGATTATAGGGAAGAAAAAAGTATTGAGTGAACGTTATTTAGTTGACGCGATCAATGATGAATATCGCAGGAATAGTGGTGTTGATAAAATGCGTTAATATAAATGGAGAATAAAAATGGCAGAGTATGAACATTTGCGTCTTGTTAAGATGCCACAGCAATTCGAAAGACGGAAAAAGCCCGGATTTGGTTCCGCTCCTAAACGTAACAGTCAACAAAGAGTTACGCATGGGACCTCTCTTATAAGACAGTTAGATTCAACTGTTGCTTATATCAGGAGCAAGCGAAAACCAGGAAGTATTGATCCATCATTAATCATGAAAGTAAAGTATGAGGGTTCAGCTGCTGATGAGGATTGGGAAAGACTTGGATTGCATGTACTTTCACATGACGAAGACAAAACTTTAGTTCTCTTTTCGTCAAACGACTCTCTATTATCTCTAACAGAAAGAATCAATGCGTACTCAGCCCCTATTCCCGCCAATCAGCGCAACCCTGCCTACAATAATTTTGTAGGCAACTTAACATCCATAGAAACAATTACCGCCAATGACAGGATTGGAATAAGACTTAGGGAGGATGGATTCGTTTCCTTAGCTGATTTTGATGAGGATGAAGTTTACACTTTTGACGTCGAGCTCTGGGATTTTGGTGGCAGGATAGCCCGAGAAGCTAAAATTGAATCAATAAAAAAAATCGCCATTGAAAATGGAGGCGAATACATTGATTCATATGTCGGACCGTCCATATCTCTTCTAAGAATAAAATGTAACACTGAATGCTTAAACGAAATATTGGAAATCCCTGAGATATACACAGTTGATCTGCCTCCATCACCTGATATGGAAACTAGCAGATATATGGAAATAGATCTAGAAAATGCTCATGAAGTTAATGATGCATATGAAGATTTACCCGTAATCGGGGTGATCGATAGCGGTGTAAATAATCACCCATTCCTAGACGGTGCTTTAATTGGTGGAATATCTTTTTTGCAGGATACCGGTGAAGATGTTTTGGGACATGGGACTTCAGTTGCAGGAATAGCAGCATTTGGTGATTTTCGGTATCAGCTTAGCATCAGTAACCGGCTTACTCGCTATGCCAAAATTTGCTCCGCCAAAGTAGTTAATAATGAAGGTAAATTCCCTGAGGATGTTGTAATTCCAAAATTAATGTCTCAGGCAATTAATGAACTTCATAGACATTATAGTTGTCGCATTTTTAACATTTCTTTGGGAGATCCCAAAGCACCATTTAATGGTAAGCGAAATGGTCAATGGGCATCCATTCTCGACGAGTTGGCACGAAGTCTCGATATCCTAATAATCGTTTCAGCTGGCAACGGTAATGCATGGGGTCAAAATCCTGAAGATGCTATTAATGAGTATCCAAATTTTCTCTTAGATGAAAAAAATAAGTTCCTTGAGCCAGCTGGTGCAGTCAATGTACTAACTGTAGGTTCGTTGTCTTGTGGTGATGGCTTACCACCTAGCTTAGCGCCGTATGTTGGAGTGCAACCTACAGCTAAATTGGATGAACCGTCTATTTTCACACGTACTGGCCCCGGTGTATTAGGTATATGTAAACCTGATATGGTTGATTATGGTGGCACTGCTATTTTCGATTCCGCAATATTTAAAATACGGTCTGGCGCCGATATTTCTGAAGCTGGCATGATAAGCCTTAATAACCATTTTTTGACTAAGTTATTTAAAACATCCTCTGGCACATCTGTTGCTGCTCCTATGGTAGCCCATAAAGCAGCAATATTACTCAAGCAAATTCCAGATTGCTCTGCTAATTTGCTAAGAGCTCTATTGGTAAATTCATCAAATCATCCTACGCTCAACCAACAAAGAATAAATATGTTAGATGAAGCGTCTAAAGGAAAAATTTATGGAAAGGGAGTTCCTCAGCTAAAAAACCTAATAGCATCCGAAGATAATCGAGTGGTTCTCTATTCAGAAGATTCATTACAACCAGATTACTTTGCAGTATACGAAATACCAATAACAGAAATCTTCAGAAATACGGCAGGCAAAAAGACAATAAAGGTAACACTTACATTTGATCCTCCTGTAAGACATACCAGAAAGGATTACCTTGGGTGTGAAATGAATTTCAGATTAATTCGTGGTAAATCTGCCGCTGAGGTTTTCGAATTCTTTAAAGTTAAAGATGATACCGGAATCGTCTCAGAAATGTCTCAAAGTAATAATTGCGATCTTAAACCTGGTGCAAATTCAAGAGACTTTAGCACTGTTCAGACGGCATCAGTCACCTATGACCGTGCTATGCAAAATTACGGAGATACATATTATTTAGTTGTAAGATGTCAAGCTGGATGGGCCGACTTTATCCAAGAACAACGTTATGCAATTGTAGTAGAAATGACACATACGCAGAATATAAATATTTACCAAACCATTCAGCAAAGAATCCAACCAAGGGTTCAACCGAGAATTCAAAACAGAAATCGTGTCTAGTCATGTAATAGGCAACTCATGTTGCCTATTGCTTCTGTAATCATGTTGTTTTTTTCGCATAATCAAACGCCGATACAAACTCTTCGATATTAGAATATAAATAATCCGCCCACCACTGAACCATCAAACGTCGCTCATCCAAGTGTTCAGAAGTATGAATATAGGCAGCGCGCACATTATTTCGCTCAGAATGGCTTAGCTGGCGTTCTATCGCATCATCGCTCCACAACCCTGATTCCCCCAAAGCACCGCGCGCCATCGTCCTAAAACCGTGCCCACAGACTTCTGTTTTGGTGTCGTAGCCCATTGCACGTAGTGCATTATTCACAGTATTTTCGCTCATGACTTTATCGGGATCATGATCTCCGGGGAACAACCGCTTGTTTTCTCCGCTCAAAGTCCTTAGCTTCTCCAACAAAACCAACGCTTGGCGGCTTAGCGGGACGATATGCTCTTCTTTCATCTTCATGCCACGGTGTGAGTAGCGTACACCTTTGATTTCTTCACGCTGCGCCGGTATGCGCCAACAAGCTTTATCAAAATCGAACTCATCCCAGCGGGCGAAACGCAGCTCACTAGAACGCACAAAGGTGAGTAATGAAAGCTCTACGGCGATGCGTGTCATGAGACGTCCCCGATAAGCGGCAAGCCGTGCGAGAAACTCAGGGAAACGATGAGGCGGCAATGCCGGATAATGCCGAGCTTTGGTTGCTGCCAATGCTCCGGCCATGTCGCTGGCAGGATTAGAATCAATGTAATCGTTCTGAACTGCATAACGCATAATGGCCGTAACACGTTGCTGTAAGCGCTGCGCTACGTCGTGCTTACCGCTGGCGTCAACGGCCTTAATCGGTGCTAAGAGATGGCTGGTTTTAAGACCACGAATATCAGCTGCACCAATGCGCGGGAAAATATACAGTTCCAAATAACGAAGCACTCTCGCTCGGTGATCTTCACTCCAACGTTTGTTGTTGGCATGCCATTCTCGGGCAATGGTCTCGAATGTGTATGCACCCGCAGTTTCAGCCTGAGCTTCCCTTTCTTCTACCTTTGGATCCAATCCTTGTACCAACAGCTTTTTGGCTTCGTCTCTTTTGCTACGTGCTTCGGCAAGACTGACCATCGGCCAAACACCGAAAGCAAGCCGATCCTCTTTTTTATCGTTAGGGCGGCGGTACTTCATTCGCCAATACTTGGAACCTTTCGTCGTAACCTCGAGATACAAACCGCCGCCATCGGCCATTTTGTAGGTTTTCTCTTTGGGCTTTGCGGTCTCTACCTGGCGGGCGTTTAGCTTCATTTTGGGGGCACATTTCCTATCGAAGTGGAGATGCCCCCAATTATGCCCCCAGTGCCCCCTGGATTTCAACGGACGGCCTCGGACAACGGCGGACGCCAAAAAGGCTACTCTTATTGATTTTAAAGGATTTTTTGGACTTCGTCGGACGGCTACGGAAGGAGGAATGGTGCGAAGGCCGCACCGCGATTGCCGACTTAACCAACTGAAATTATTGATATTAAAAAATAATAGAACCGCCATATATACTCACATGTATACTCAAGGCGATTCCTTGTGAATACAGCTAGCTAAAAACTACTCTTCATCATCTTCCACAGGCTCTAACGCGTCAAGCGTGACTCGCACCATCGCGATAGAACCAATACGGATAAAAGCATCTTCTCCATCCTCGTCGGTCAGCATGTAACGATCCGTTGTTTCAGGCTCGCCATCCAGCGTTTCAAAAAGCGCATTCAACTGACCGATATCATCCACCTCTTCGTTTTGCGGCGCATCAGACTCAACACACAGTGGAATCTCACCCCCTCCGTTCACCAGGGTGATATGGACATTAAAATAATCGTCTTCGTAGGCATCATCCTCTTCGTCAACGATTGGCCGCAGACCATCAGACAAAAACTGGTGAAATGCCACTTCACGCATATTTAACGCATAACGATACTCGGAAGAATCAAAAACGAAGAAGCGCTCTGTGTTTGGGGCGGTTTTTTCCTGAAAATAATAATAAAACCTCCGCTTATCCGCCGCTGAAATGGGCAACAGCAAATAGTCCAGATGTCCCTGTAGCCAAAGTTTTACGGTCCAGAGACCACTGTCCATTTCAATGCCGCTTGTGGCTATCGCTTCAAGATCTTCATCGGTTTTACGACGCTTTTTACGGAAGTCGTTTATCAACCGATCGCTTTCCGGAAACACCACATTTAGAGGCTTATCCAGAGCATTGCATATTGCCTGTGCGAGACTCAGCTTTGCCGCAACCTTCCCGGTTTCGATACGCTGAATTTGCTGCTGGCTGGTGCCGACCATAAACGCCAGCTCGCGTTGGGTGATAGATAGCTGTGTACGAAGATGTTTGATGTTGTTCTGTAACATGGCATCCATCCTTCAGAAGGGGAAGAAGATGCCATTAAAACACATAAATGAGTAAAGACACAAAACCGTGTTTTTGCTCATTTATAGACGCTCGTAAACGAAAAGAAAATCCCTTCATCGTTCTTCTTTTGTATGCCAGAGATCCACGATATAGATATCATTGTCACGGAGTTCGTAGTGTACCTCGTAGTCATCGAACAACACTTTTCGGACTTCCCGAGGTTCATATCGAGCCTGCTGTACGCCAATTGCCGGATGCGCTGTAAGACCAGCACAGCCAGTAATCAGGCGATCCAAAACATCATCGGCGTGCTGGCGACTGTACTGAAGGGCAAAACGGTAGATACGTTCCAGGTCATCCTGAGCTTTACGCGTCCAGTAAACTTCCATTTATCAGGCTTTCTTTAAACGGTTAGCGAAATCCACCATGTCCGAATGACTCACCACACGACCGGTATCCACATCGGCAAGACCGGCCTGGATGTTCTGGTGACGTCGCTCTCTTTCAGCCAACATGGAGAGTAATGCTTCCTTTATGACCCAACTCTTTGAGCGATCCAGCTCTACAGCCAGATTCTCAACGGCAAGAGCCAACTCAACTGGAATCTGAGCGCTGATGGTCTGTTTAGCAGAAGAAACCATAAGGATTACCTCGTTTAATAATACTTAATAACGCCTATTAAGATTAGCATAGAGGTGCCTATAAAAACATCACATCTTATTTCGCAGGCAACATCCCCGGATAGTGTTTCGCCACAATATCATTCATCTTCTCCACCAGATCCAGGCGTTTAAAAGTGATATGCCCGCTACCCTTCTGAAAGTAGCGAATAGTGAACAAATCATCCTCGAAGACCTGCTGATGCGGGTTATCGCGCACAAAATCCATAAACCGGATGGAGACATCGTGCCGGTTATCGGGAATGGTTTTACCATCCAGCAAGTAGAGCATCCGTTCCAGATCGGCTAACTGATCGCGCCGCCAGCCCCAATTCAGGCTGTAGCCCCATCGGTCGTGCTTCACCAGATTGTTGATGATGATCTTCTTACCGAAACAGCAGGGATTGTTGGTTTTATAGTCCCAGCTTAGTCCTTTGAATACGTTGATAATCCCACGTTCGAAAACATCCTGTTTATTGTGGTGGAGTTGTTTAAAGGTACTTAGGATGTTGGCTTCACTGATGGCTGGAAGATCGCCCTCTTCGAGGTTTTTAGCCCACTGGCTGCGGGCTTCGGCATCCATCAAGGTCAACATCCCGGACTTCAGCATGAGATCGCGCCAGATACTGCGGTCGATATTGCGGGTAATCACCGGCATCGCTTTATCTACTGATTGCATCAGCCAGCAGTCAAAGGAATGGCCCTGTCGCATCGCCCAATGCTCCGCTACATCACCACCGATGCTGGAGGTTAACCGCGAGATATCATCAAGCTTATGGATCAGGATTTCTATCAAGCTCAGCGCAGCATCACGTCCTGTGATGATACGCTCAATGCTGGTCGAGCAAATTAGCTCACTATGATCGGTTAAAACTTCAGCTTCTGTTTGCATGATATTTTGTCCGTAAAAAGCAAACACGCCCGCCGGGAGTGGCAGACGCATTATGCAATGAGTAAATAAGGAAGACAGATCGGGAATGTAATTCGGGAAGGAGACTCGCAAGAGTCAGCGTGTCAAAAGATTATGGCTTTGTCGTAACAGACCAGTTGCCTGTCGCGCCCGCAAAATATCTACAGCCCGAAGATAAGGCGATTGTTCCTGCCAGCTAAATCCCTTGCGATCGATACGAACCAGCTCGTACTTTTCCACCAGAAAGTTAACGGCATCCGCCAGCGTAATACCGGCGTCGATATGCTCCTGAATAACGCTTTCATCACTGAACGGAGTGTCATTCAGCGTTAGGCCATAGTGTTGCTCCAGTAAACGCGTAAGCAACGTTTGCCAGACAAGTACTGGCGGCGGGCATGGCTTCGCCACCCGCTGATTTACAGGAGGAGTTTTCATAAGTTTTCTCGTTGGGAAATGGACTTAGCGTTGGGTAGGATAGATAGCGAGATAAACGTAGCCACAACTACCATGCGTATCCGCTTCACAGGTCAGTTCGTTGTGGTACAGCGTAACGCAGTGCTGGTGCCGTGGATTAAGCTCACCACTGGTGAGCATCAGTTCTAGCTGTTTCATCAGTACAGGAAAAGCCAGGTCGAGATGGCGTAAATCCGCATCGCTGAACTGACCGTTAAAACTAGCGCGGTCAGCCAGGTAATGCAGTTGGTTGCCTTCCTGCACCAGGCGGGCACCAAAACACGGTGAGAAATCGCGTCTGAGTCCCCACCACGGTTCAGCAATATCATGAGCTGCGGTCATGTTTTTACTCAGCATTTTTGCACTCCTTAAAACGGTTAATTCAGGGTCACGCTACGCAGACTGACATAAGGCCCTTTGCGGTCCTGACGGCGTTCAGCAAAAACAGCCAGTACCCCGTTGATGTTTTGAACCTCCCTGCCGTAATAGTGGCAGACGCTGCCGTACCACTGATATTTCCCGGTAGAGATGCGAAATAATCGCGACTCAGGGTGCTGTCGGTATATCGCCATCGCCTGATGTTTACTGATAATTTTCATTAATAATCTTCCTTTAAAGCCAGCCACGTTCAGCAAACGAGACAACATCCATTCCGCCCACCACCAGGTGGTCGAGCAGCCGGATATCCACGAGAGTCAGGGCACTCTTCAGCCGTTTCGTTATCTGCCGGTCGGCATGACTAGGTTCCGCCTGACCGGAGGGGTGATTGTGTGCCAGTACGGCTGCTGCCGCATTGTGCTTCAGGCCTGACTTCACTACTTCGCGGGGATGGACTTCAGTACTGTTGATGGTGCCTTTAAACAGAGTTTCGTGAGCAATCAGGCGGTTCTGGTTATCGAGCCAGAGCAGCATAAACGCTTCCCGCTCGAGTAATGCCATCTGCAAGCGAAACCAGTCCCGAACTGAACTGCTCGATGTAAATGACACGCCGGGCTCACGCAACTGGCTTTCCAGCAAAGTTAAGGCGCGTTTAATGGCACGCTGTGTGGCGGGAGCCAGCTCAGCAACAACAGATAATGAGTTTGTTGTGTTCATGGTGAGGGTATCTCCTCTAATTTAAGTGGCTAACATTAGTGGTCAAACAGTGCCAGCATGTTTTCGGTCATCACCCATAGGGCGCGGTTGAGCTTCACGTCTCCATCGATGCCATTCACGGCGCGGGTACGGCTGCGTTTCCCCTGTGCGGTTCGTCCAGGCAGACCGCCTTTCAGCAGGTTTTCCTGAATGCGCTGGTAGGTAGTCCACAGGTCATCGTTCTCGTCCTGCCAGCGGCGAGGTGCAAGGATTTGCGATTCAGTCACTGGCTGGTACTCTTCCCCAAAACGGTACGCCAGCGCCGCTTTAGCAAGTGCATGCTGTGCTGGTGACGGGAGTTGCAGGGACTGCATAGCGTCACGTTTCTCTTCCACCCGGTCAAAGACGCTGAGCACCTCATAGGCACCCTCAATCACCTTCCCGACGACATCCCCCCTGTGTGGCACGCGGATCTCGCCAAACGACTGTCCGCAGACGAGCGAATTAGTGCAGACACTTCGGAATATCCCCGGCAGTAACTGAAAACTCGACGCGCCATCGTGCGAATTCAGAATGATGATTTCCGGCACCTGCTGACCGTTTATCTGACCGGCACGACGCAGGCGCAGCATATGCTTTGTATGTTCTCGCCTGCTCTGGTCGCGCACACGTGACTGACAGGCAAAGAAAGGCCAGAACCCTTCGCGTTTAAGGTTCTCCAGCAGGGTGATCGTGGGTATGTAGGTGTACTTTTCGCTTCTGGAGTCGTGCTTGTCTTCCCCGAAGACGCTGGGGACATGCTGCATCAGTTCTTCGTGGGTTAAGGGGCGGTCACGGCGAATCTGGTTCACCCGACCAAAACGGCTGGCTAATCGCATAGTTGATTCCTCATCTGATTAATCTGAAGGCATAAAAGCAAAAACCCCTGCTCCGTGAGGAGGCAGGGGCAGATATGTTGTTCACAGTGGGAGGGATATGGCGGGCAGGACTACAACGTATCCAGAATCTTCAGTATCTGCGCCATCAGGGCGGTGATAAGTGCAGTGACCAGCAACGTGACCGCTTCCCGGGCTGTATCAATACTGCTGTCATCGTAGCCTGCCTGACGCAGGCGAATTTCAATAAACTGCCGGGCCTGATGCCCGCCGCACCATGTCAGTGCCTGGCTCAGGGCCGTCACCAGCATTTTCAGAAAGGTCATAGGGTTTGCTCCGGACTGCCTGGCGGCAGCCCTCTGGTGGAGTGAAGATTTATTTGAGGAAGCTGATACAGGAAAGTGGCTCAGTGGTAGGTGTAACGCCATCCCCCCTTGTCAGTGGTGACGACGACTTCTGAAGCAACGCAGTTATTATAAAAATTTACTTTGACGGACTCCCCGTAGCGCAAGGAGGCGGGCAGAATAGTTTCCTTATTGCTGGAATATAGGTACTTCTGGTTATCAATACGACAGTTACCCCGGTTCACATCTATCTTTTCAACTTTGATACTGTCATCCAGCGAGGTGACCACGACCGTGACATAGCGTGTCCCGGCAGGATGAACCTGATTACTGGTCTCCACTTTGATGGTCGGCGCTGGCTCTGCCAGCGTATGAGCTGAGAGTGCAAGCAGTGCGGGTACCAGCATGTGTTTAAATTTCATAATCTGTTCCTTTTTAAAATAACGTAATCAACAGGCGTCAAACTCAGATGCAGGCTAGAGTGCATCTTTACCCACGCAGCCGTGTGTCCCGAATGCCGGTAAAACCTTAGTCGCCCCGGACAGCGTGAATGTGGCAGGCTTAACACCGTCTCCGGTTACTAAGACCTGTTTGCCCTTACGTAACTGAGCCCAGGCCAGCGCCAGGTTATTACCGCCCACTCGACTGCCAGATTCGCTGATATCAATAAGTGCTCCACCGTCGATACTGACCTGAAGGCTTTTATCTTCATCCATACTGACCTGATGCCCGCTGGCGTCAGTAAATATGACCGTGGCCGGTTGCGAGCCATAATCTTCACAGCTCAGTGACAGTTGTGACTGACCTTTCCCTTTGATGACAAACTCTGATACTCCCTGTCCCCAACCTCGGGTCCAGGTATCCTGACTGCCAGATGCCTGCGCCATAACCGGTAGCAGACTGCCAGCCAGTACCAGGATGCTGAGTGATACATTTTTCAAGATGAACTCCTTCTGTTAGTAAAACTACGGTGCTGACGAATGAACATGCGGGGTCATTCCCGGATGAGCCTGCTGATGTACTGAAAATGCGGCAGGGCCTGAATAAATCGCGGGTCTTCAAAAATCCGCCGGATATGACTGCTTCTGGTGAAGCCCCCGATGGTCATGACCACATCGGTGATGGCTGAAAGGGTAAATACTTGAATCCGCTCGCCAGTTACTGCCGTCAGGTACCACTCGCCTTCCAGACAGATAAGCCGGTAAGGGGCAACGGCGGACTGATGGTGTCCGTGATGCAGAAAATGAATGCGGCGATTGCTGATGATGGCCTGGATAATGACCTGAAAACCGCCAAACAACGCCGGAGCCTGACGGGGTGGCGCATTCCAGATAATGCAGGGGGAGTCCTGACCGTTGTCGAGCAGGACAGACAACAACTTAGGGTCAAGTGCCGGAAAGTAATGTGCCACCCTGGTTATTTGGGCAAAACGGATAATGTCGCTGTTGGTACGAAAGGGGCCCCGAGCATCCCGGAGACTGACGTGACCATCGATATATTCCGTGTCGATATAGCGCAGTCGTTCACGCAGGTCGCGCTGAACGGTACGCTCAGAGACGCCAAACTCCTGAGCAAGTTGCCTGATACTGAGCGTTTCTCCCATAAAGAGGCGGCTGACCAGTATGGCGAGACGGCTTGCCAGGCGGTCATAGCGTTGTTCCTGTTCAGACATGAGGGATGCTTCCTGCGCAAATGGCAGCCCCGTCGGGGCTGATGGTTAAGTAAAAGGTGTTAACGGGAAAGGTGCTGCTGTCTCAGCCAGGACACGATGATGCATGCTGGTATCGTGACCCGATAAGCCGGACCAGCGATGTCGGAAATCATCCACGCTGAACTCAGTGCGATGGCAAGAGGACCCGCCAGTACGGAAAGTGCGCGTGAAGCGACCACCACAGTTCCCCAGGTGGCAATACCGCCAAGAGAAGTGATGACACTGGCAGACAACATCGTTGCCAGCTCCAGTGCAGCCAGCGAGGAAGTCCGGATGGCAGCCTGAACGGCAATAAGAATGAGTTGTGGCGTGGGGTTTGTCAGATCCAGATGCATATTGTGGGAGAAAGCAGCCAGCTCTTCCGGTGACATCTGATCCAGGCTTTTTTCCAGTACCTTCATCAACAGAGCAAGCTCAATGGTTTCGGTAGTGCTTTTCTGGTTGTAATCCACATCAAGCTTGTCACAGACATCGACGAGGATTTCCCGATAGGTCACGCCTTGCCCCAGTCGGACCAGACTCGCCAGGGTATTCGCGCCGTAACGCTGAAACTCAGCGGCTATCAGTTGCCAGTAGCGGCGGTGGTCTGGTGCTAACAGGCGGTACTCCGGGGTACTGGTCAGACTCTCTGTCCAGCGAGTGTCACCATCGCGTGGGTCAGTGGTCAGGATGGAAACCAGTAATTGCAGCTCTTCATTGCTGCACTTGCCCAGCAGATTCAAATCAGGGTCGTTACGGTAGACAGCCATTGTTCTTTCTCAATCAGGGTGGTGGAGAGGCCACACTTTAAAGGAGGGAACTGTATGGATATGTCATCAGAAATGGTGGATTTTTGCGCAAAGAAATCTTTAAACGACAGGTTGTGTCTCTGGGAGAAATAACCAAGGGGCCAGCACAACTGGTTTGTTGCAGTTCATCAGGATGATATATATCTGAAATTTATTTCAACCGTTTTACCGCTGAGGAAGAACCAAAGAAATGAGTGTTTTCAGCAATAAAGTAAGACTCTTTAGCGAGTGCATAAAGATAATGTATGAAATACTGTTTATCTTTATTATTGGTAAACTGCTTGTATATTTCTGAATTCGCAGCGTTCAAATCTTGAGTAATTACACTTGTATCAGAATTGAAAAGAGTAAAAATAGCGTGATTCTCTCCGGACTGCTCCCTGTAACCACTGGTACTTCTTAAGAGCAACCCATTCTGATATTCTTTTGTCACAGTAAGGTGCAATACCCCTCCTTCTCTGTCCTCCATGGCTTTGAGTGCATTAAACCAGCAAGCATTAATTTCCTCACCAATAACGTTATTAAAACCTCGAGTATCAATATAAAAATTGACATGTAAATAAGGCAGGTTATCACAGTTGTTCTTTAATACAACCCAGAAATAGCCCAGAACATGGTTCTTAAATGTGGTTCTGGATCGGATATTATTAAAAAATCGGGAGCTTAGCGTTTTTAGTGTTTTCATGTGATCCGGAATGGGATCTCCGGAGACACCTTCAGCAAATAAAGAGAAACAGAGTGTACCCGAATTCTTATGCCTGCGATTCATCTCGTTATGAAACTCTCTGGCAGTACTGAACATTCTCATCTTTTTATCTATATCTTTTTTTATCGCCCTCAGTAAAAGCCATTTATTTCGTTCACAATTCTCCTTATCTTCTGAATTAAAAATCAGTTTCCCATGCTGAAGTCCTGCGTACTCAGACCTTAAAACAGTAATAAGATTGAAAACATCCCCAATGCTACTATCATTAGATTTATGATAAAAACAAATGCAATATTCTTTTTCCAGCCGACGAAAATCAACAGATGTGACCATCACATTCTTATACTTGTCGGCCTTTTTCGGGAATATAAAACGAAAATCATCAGACATGTTGAACGCTGCCACTGGTCAGACTCCTTTCCTGTCCGTCGTCATGACTCTGGCTATCAGCCAGACATCAGAACAACCATTTTGTTTTCTCTGTTCTCTGAAGATAGCCGATCAGGCTGCCATCACACCACACAAATTATGTAATTTAACAACACAGATAACGTAAAGAAACCTGCCATAACGGGACTCTTACGCTGGTTACCTATCAAGCTTCACCTCAGAGCAGTAGGGATCGCTACAGAGGTTTTTTTAGCTCACGATAAACGAAAAGCCAAGCCGGCCAGTTACAGTGCTGTAAACTCCAACGGCTATTTTTACCGTGTTGACCGATGCTTGTCCGCCATAGCTATCATAACTCCAGAGTGGCAACATATCACCATGAAGTAAAACCACCGGTCTGTACACCCCATCTGTACCAAGGTCATATCGCCCTGCTTGTCGGATTGGTAATATAAACAATAAAGAAGAGCATGTATCATGAACTATCTTAATCGTAAAGCAGGTTAACCACCTTGATTATATTGACCTCAAGGAAGTGTCAGTAACGACATAATAATGTTCTTACAGTCATTATCCTAATTAATAAAAATGAAGCAAGTGTTATCATCAGCAACCACTCACTATGCACTACCTGATATCATCATTGTAACTGTATAAGTACATATCATAATGGATAATCAGCAGGCATAGTCTTTAATCACCTACACATCACAAGTTGACTAAATTAAGTTATTAATACTAATCTGGGGCTTATTCGACAATATCTTTACCGAAGATACTTTTTGTCTATGACTGATTAGAAACGCATGTAAAAAGATCAGAGTTCAGATCAGCCCATTTGTTATTCTGGCTAGTTTATAGCCTCAACCCTTCCTGTATTAAGGCCATAAAAATCGTAGTACTTACTGCTTTACTGTAGTCACTTAGGTATAACGTAAGATAAAAGAACTTAACGTTTACTGGCGCGTTACGGACACTCTGAGACTATATTCAGCACATAGATTATTATCATGAAAAAAAAACACCTTCAGAAAAGTGACGACTGTATCAGTCGCAGTTTTAAATACGCAGCTGTCATCGATTCTGTTTTAACGCAACTGTCTTTTTTTATGTCACCGGTAATGGATATGAATCACATTCAACCGGAGACTTTCCTCATGTATTACATCTTTAACGATTTCTGGCAGCAACGTATTGCCGCTACCTTTCAGAATGCCCTGGATGCCTATCCACGAGTATTAATGCTGAGAGTTGATCTACGCCTGCCTGATGCCCCTGCCGCCACTGACGCCGCTGTAATATCCCGTTTTACAGAATCCCTTAAAGCCAAAATTACCGCCTGTCAGTTGCGTAGAAAGCAGGAGGGCAAGCGGGTACACCCCACAACGCTGCGGTATGTCTGGGCTCGGGAGTTCGGCGAGCGTAGCGGTAAAAAGCACTATCACGCTGTTTTACTGCTGAACCGAGAGAGTTGGTGTGGAGCTGGTGATTACAATTCACCGCACACGCTGGCCGGGATGATTAAACAGGCCTGGTGTAGCGCGTTGCAGGTGGACGTGCAGCAGCATGCCACACTGGCGAATTTCCCTGAGAATCCAGCGCTATGGATTGACAGGGGGAACAGCGCACAACTTCAACAGGCCCTAGCTCGGGCTGATTACCTCGCTAAAGACCACACCAAAGTCACCGGTGATGGCGGGCGTAACTTTGGCTGTAGTCAGGGCTGACTTCCTGGCGTCCTCAGCCCTTTGTCTGACCTCTCTAGGTAATATTTTACATACACCCCTTATCCTCTGAAGGAGTACCGGTGTGCAACAGAACTCAACCCACACCGGGCTCCTCCCAACATTCATTTTCAGAGGGAGAGATTCCATGACTACCAGTACAACACCATCCGCCGCGTCATTATTTAACGCAGAAGACCCGCTTATCGATATGGCATACATCACCAAACACACCAGGATGACCGACAAGTGGTTTTACAAGTTGATTCAGGATGGCAGGTTTCCGAAACCCATCAAACTGGGACGCAGCTCCCGTTGGTATAAAAGTGAAGTCCAGAGTTGGATGCAGCAGGTTATTGCCAACTCACGGGGGTACTGAAGTCAACCGGGCAGCATCGCTCCCGTCAAACTGCTAACTGCATATCACTCCGTTGACGATACGAACATGAAAAGCGGCGTTACTGTGACACTAAGCCCAGCCCCGCTTGCAGCCGAAAATCCTGCCCCATCAGTTCCAGCTATCCATTATCAACCTGTAACCCGCCATCCTTCCACACAGACAGCCATCTCTCGACGGTGATAGCCTGCATGTCGTATGGCGGTAAGGAGTCAGTCCGATGAATTTTAAGACCATTACCAGTGAGAATCTGCACGCCGAAATTCGTATGCTGAAATGCTACCTCGCCAATGACCACCGTGGGCATTTTGTGACAACCAGTGAAGCAGCGAACATACCGGGACGGGTATGGAGCTGCGTATCCTGTGGCTGTCGACTCATCTTCCATACCGGCACGCACGCTGACTCTCCCTGGTTCGAACATGACCAGAGGACAGTAGCTGCCAGTACGTTGATGAGTTGTGCGCATATTGACCCGGCAGTGAAAGCGGAGATACGCAGAAGTACATTACGGAGTCTTTTCAACACACTGGACTCCCCGGTAATGTCGCTAGCTTGGTACTGCGTCTGGTGCGCTAACCATTACAGCGGGGAAAAACGCTGCACAGTCTGCGGGAACGGTATTTACAGCATTGAGGAAGCCTGCTGGCAGAATAATTACACCTGAATTGCCCTGCTTGTTGGGGAGATGCCAAACTACAGCTTCATTTGGTCTGTCACATGAGCAACCATGATTTTAAAAAGCGGATAATGCTCTGAAAGAGACCAAGCAATAGCACTAACAGTGCTGCATCTACATGAATGTTTTGGGTTGCAGAACTAAATTTCGGGCATATATCGGAATGCAGTACGCAATTTTTCACGTGAAAAAACTGTAATTTTTGCCCCGGGTTACGTAAAATATCACGTAACCAAATTCATTCGATTTTTATACGGATTACAGCATGGCTAGTGTTGATGCAGATTACTGCTACTCTTTTCCAGCTATACGTGGCATTCAGGCTGGTCGTCCTTTCTACATCGCCACGTGCCCGATGCGCATAATTCCCAAGATATTCAGCTTTGATGAAAATGACGTACCGCCTGAGCTACGCGCACAGCGCACGCTGAATAAATCGCGTATCCCCGAAATGGTGCGTTATCTTCTGGAAAATCCAAAAGATTATGTGTTCTCTGCGCTTACAGCATCCATTGCCGTTGACGTCCAGTTTGATGAGCACCCAGGTACAAACAACTTAGGAACGTTATGCGTACCGATGGATGCGCAAATTCTGATCAATGACGGTCAGCATCGCCGTAAAGCGATTGAAGACGCTTTGGATGCTCGCCCGGAGCTGGGCCAGGATAATATTCCGGTATTGTTCTTTGTTGATGAAGGCTTAAAACGTAGCCAGCAGATGTTCGCCGATCTGAATAAATACGCCATTCGCCCCAGTCCGTCGCTGGCGTCTCTATACGATCATCGTGATGCCAGTTCAAATCTGGCACGTTATCTGGCGATGTCCATAGAGCCGTTTGTTGGGATGACAGAACTGGAAAAATCTGGCATCAGTCAGCGGTCGAATAAGTTATTTACGTTGAGCAGCATCAAGCAGGCTACCCGCGCATTGTTGGGTAAAGATCCCAAAGAGAACAACTTTGAGGAATGCACCCAAATTGCTACCCAATATTGGCAGGCTATTTTTAACGTGATGCCGGATTGGCAGTTAGCGGCTAAAAAAGAGGTTTCTCCGGTTCAGTTACGACAAGATTATGTTCACGCTCATGGCATTGGATTGCAGGCACTTGGGCAACTGGGATATACCCTGCTAACGGATTATCCTGAGCAGTGGCCGGAGAAAATAGCTGCACTTAAAACTTTTAACTGGCGCAGAAACAACCCGGATCTCATCAAACGTGCGATGCAGCACGGCAAACTGAGTAAAACCAGTACGGCGATCCAGCTCACCTGTAATGCGCTAAAAACCGCGCTCTCAATTCCCCTCACTCCTGAAGAACAGGAGCTTGAAGCTCAAATGGTTGTCTCATGAGTAAATTAGTTCAGGCCTACGATTTGGCCGAATACGAAGATTTTATTAATCAGGAGCAGTTCGCTGGACGCCCTCTGGCCGAATATGTTGCCGAGGTTCAAAGAATTTATTGTGCGGATAAGCGTCCGTGGGTAATTGGCTATAGCGGCGGGAAAGATTCTTCCGCTGTGATCACGCTGGTGTATCTGGCCCTGCTCGGCCTGCCCCCGGAAATGCGCAGCAAAGATGTTTTTCTGGTGTCATCAGATACACTGGTGGAAACACCAGTGGTCGTGGATCTGATTAAGAAAACAATGTTGCAGATTGAGGCAGGCGCAAAACGTAATGGCCTGCCGATCACTCAACATGCCGTGATGCCTAAAACTAATGAAACCTTCTGGGTCAATTTACTAGGGAAAGGTTATCCGGCCCCAACCCGTAGTTTTCGCTGGTGTACCGAGCGTATGAAAATCAATCCGGTGAGCGACTTTATTAAAGATAAGGTCAGCCAGTTTGATGAAGTGATTGTTGTCCTCGGCTCACGTAGTAGCGAGAGTGCCTCCCGTGCGCAGGTCATCGCAAAGCACAAAATTGATGGCTCACGCCTGGCCCGGCATACCACGCTGGCAAATGCGTTTATCTATACCCCTATTGATACCTGGGATGTAGAAGACGTCTGGAAACTGCTGCGCGGAGCGTTCCGCTATGCTCCTGAAGATATCGACGAATGGGAAAGCCCGTGGGGTGGAAACAACCGTCCGCTGTGGACGCTGTATATGGACTCTTCCGCACAGGGTGAGTGTCCCCTAGTGATCGACGAAAGTACCCCTTCTTGCGGGAATTCTCGCTTTGGCTGCTGGACCTGTACCGTAGTCACCAAAGATAAAGCGATGGAAAGTCTGATCAAAAATGGCGAAGAATGGATGTCGCCATTGCTGAAATATCGTGATCTGCTGGCGTTTACCACCGATCCGGTGAATAAAGACACCTATCGCAACTATAAACGCCGCACCGGTAAGGTGAGCTATCAGTACGCTAAAGACGGCGAAGATCGCAGTGCAGAGCGTAAGCATGTTCCTGGCCCCTACTGGCTCAAATACCGCCAGCAGTGGTTAAAAGACTTACTGGAAATTGAGCGTGATTTAAACGCCCAGGGCCACACGATTACGTTAATCACCCAGCCGGAACTGCACGCTATCCGCCAGGAGTGGTTGAAAGATCCTAACGAGCCAGACTGGTATGACACACTCCCCGGTATTTACCGCGAGGTATATCAGCAGGATCTGAACTGGGTAGTTGACGATCAGTCGCGCTTTGATGCCAGCGATGCTGATTTGCTGGCCCAGATAACACAAGGGTTTAATGTAGTACCTGAAATGGTGATGAAACTGATTGAGCTGGAAACCTCAATGGAAGGGTTAAGTCGTCGTCAGGGGATTTTTGACAAGCTCGGCACAATTTTGAAGCAGGACTGGGGCAGCCTGGAAGAGATCCAGCAGCAACAAGCAACGCTGCAAAAGCGCAACGATCGGGATATTCATCAGGACGAAGTTGAAAAGCTGGAAGATGAACTTCAGACTTTGCAGCGCAGAATTATCGATGCGGGCGAATCGTCTGTGCTTATCGATGAGGAAAATAAACGTGCTCATTAAGCAACTGGTATTACATAATTTTCGCGTATTTTGCGGCACACACACCATCGATCTGGCTCCCAGAAAGCGTCCGCATGAAGTAAACCCTCGTCCAATTGTGCTGTTTGGTGGTTTAAATGGCGCAGGGAAAACGTCTATTTTGTCGGCAATTCGACTGGCACTGTATGGGCGTTTAGCGTTTGGCCCGGCAATGCAGCAGCAGGAGTATGTTGAACAACTCGGTGCACTGGTGCACAACGGGACGTATACAGCAGAGCGTCCGGATGAGGCCGCAGTAGAACTGACCTTTACCTACAACCAAAACGGCCATGAGACTGAATTCACCGTCACGCGTAGCTGGAAGAAAGGAAAGAAAGACCGTCTCTCTTTGCAGCAGGATGGACAACCGCGTAGTGAGCTCAGTTATGACCAGTGTCAGGGGTTTTTGAATGAATTAATTCCTCACGGTGTTGCCGATCTTTTCTTTTTTGATGGAGAGAAGATTGCAGAGTTGGCGGAAGATGAATCCGGTAATATTCTGCGTACAGCGGTGCGTCGTTTGTTGGGACTGGATCTGATCGCCAGACTGCAAAATGATCTGATGATTTTTGTCAAACGCCAGCAAACCGCCCAGTTGGGTGGCTCCCAGCAACAGCAGGTTGAAGCGCTTGAGACAAAGATTAGAATGCTTGCCGGTCAGGCAGAGAAATTGCTGGAAGAGGCCGATTTCGTTAACTCGCGGATTGAATTTTTATCCCAGGACATTATTCGTCATGAGGGATTGTTAAATGCGCAGGGGGGCGCATTTGCCCAAACCAAAGCACAGGAAAAACAGAAAGTTGAAACGCTGTTAAAAGAAAAAGAACGTTTGGAAAAATCGTTACGACAGGAATGCGATGGATCGTTGCCCTATGCGTTAGCACCTAATACGTTGTCGCGGTTGCTGGAAAAAATTGCCAATGAAGCACAGATCAAGCAGGCGAAAAATTTTGAGACGGAGTTAAATCAATTTTTAACGCAACTCAAAAATGATATCGCGTTCCGTTCCAGCAGTGAGAGTAGTACCAGAGCCATTGCTACCGAAGCTATTACCAATAATTTGGACGCATATATGGCAGCCAAACCAAAAGGTGATTTGCTGTTTGATATTTCTGAACGTGAAGCCGGTATGCTCCAGCAGTCCATTGAGCAAGACAGCAAAAAAGCATGGCAGCGTTTTGATATGTACCGCCAACAGTTAGCGGATATTGAACAACAACTGGAGCAGGCCGCAGCTAATATTGCTCGAGCCCCGGAAGACGAGCAATTAGTGGATCTCTTTGCAGCATTACGTGAGCTCGACCATAAGCGTGAAAAACAGCGGCAAAAATACCGCTCACTGCTGGAAGAGGCTAAACGGACAAAACAGCAGCAACTGGACTATGTTCGTCAGGTACAGAAAGCACATGACATCACTCGTAGCCAACATGGTTTGAGCAGCGCATTAAAAAATGCGCAGGAAACCATTAACCTGCTCGATTACTACAGCGATGTACTAACGCAGGCGCGAGTGAAAAAATTATCTGCTAACTTTGAAATTGCCTACCACAAGCTGGCTCGTAAAGAGGATTTACAGCTTAATGCACACATAAATCCACAGACATTTGATGTTGAACTGGTGGATGAAAAGGGTTCGGTGATTAATCGCAAGCTGCTTTCTGCGGGTGAAAAACAAATTTATGCGATTGCCATTCTTGAGGCGCTGGCAAAAACCTCTGGGCGTGATTTCCCGGTGATTATTGATACGCCTCTAGGGCGTCTGGATTCTCAGCACCGGGATAAGTTGATTAATCATTATTTTCCGGAGGCCAGCCATCAGGTTGTGCTGCTATCAACCGATACTGAAGTAGATGAGCGTTATTTCGTCGATCGACTGCGTGATGATATTTCTCATGCTTATGAGATTGTGTTTAATGCGCATACCAAATCATCTGCGCTGAAACCTGGCTATTTCTGGGAATTAACCAAGGAGGCTGTCTGATGCTCCCGAATCGAATGGTGCTTAGTCGTCAGACTGAAGACCAGCTCAAGAAGTTAAAAGGATATACAGGGATTACGCCCAATGTCGCTGCTCGACTGGCATTTTTCCGCTCGGTGGAGAGTGAGTTTCGCTATTTGCCTGAGCGGGATAGTAAGAAGCTGGATGGCTCGCTAGTGCTGGATAAAATTACATGGCTTGGGGAAACACTGCAAGCTACAGAACTGGTGTTAAAGATGCTTTATCCGCAATTGGATCAGAGGGTGATGATTAAGGCGTGGGCATCGCATGTTGAAGATGGAATTGCAGGATTAAGAAATTATCGTACATTATTATCGATAGCTAAAGCCTTATAAATTATTATTTACCTTATACGCAATGCCAAAAATAAAATTTTGGCATTGCGTAATCTTTTAGATATCCGCTAATAGTCTTTCGTACTCTGAATAATCCGCATCATTTTTTATATTCAAATCACTTAGCATCTTTATTCCAGAAGCAACAATAAGAGTGTTTTTAATCCTAACTCTTAATTTTGACTGAACACCAAAAAAGGGATCGTCAAAATTAACAAAAGATGCTTTTTCAAACAACTCGTTAACATCAAAGTGTAAATAGCCGTCATCTTCGCAGATTATTTTAAAGAAATCGAAGCATGCCTGCATACCTAGTGTTTTCTTGAATACATTATATTTCCATAGATTACTTACAATAGCTTCAAGAAAATTTAAAATGATATCGAATAATGTTTTATCTTTATTATCAATATATAACCTCCTCAAAGGGGCTTTATATGGAATACTCAGTAGCATATTTCTATCACGACCTTCAGAAACTTTTTTAGTTTGCAATATATCTCTGTCGGTTTTGGGATTACTTGTAATTAATGATAAAATCCCATCAATTATTGATGCCATTGATATAGTTGAATTTGAACCTCCATTCACGACGCCTAGTTTTATCTTTCCTCTAAGTGGTGATTTTTCATCTTCTGATAGAACGCGAGTGAAATAAACTGCAAGGGTTTCTGGTGACCAAGATGATGGCTCACCTTGTTCCATATCAAATTGGAATAGATTATAAGCTAGATTTTTATCCACTCGTCTTTGATTAATGTTGATATTGGTGAAGATTCTACCATGATAAGCTAATGGGAGATCTAAATATACTGAGCATAACAACTCCATATCTTTGCAGCTTGAATTAGTAAATCCAAAGACTCGATGTTGACCATCAATAATAGAAGCTAATTTCTCTCCTGTTGGAATCGTAAGATAATAAAAACCATTATCTTTTTTCTCTATATCCCAGCGTACAGCTTCATCTGTGACCAAAGTTCCATTACTAGAGTAATTAACACCTAATATAATTGAGTTTGGGAAACTAGCATCTACTGTTTCAGTATATCTCTTTATTTCTTCAAGCCGAGACCTGGTTGTAACCCTTTGGTTACCAACCAATTTATTGATGAATGTACCAACGTGAGAGATAGATTGGTCTTCATAACCATCTAATATCTCAGCCCGAATTGTATAGCACACTTCTAACAAAACTTCAGCAGGAATCGATACAACATAAAAATCCCCTAACGGTTGTTCTACTTTAATTGCTGGCAACTTCATTGGGAATTTATTCATTTCTTTCACCATCTTTAATATTAGATAGGGCAGCCTCTTGATATCCAGTAGGATCAGGTTCGGTTCGAGAGGTATCATTATCAAATTTATCGTCATTTACATTAGCACATATAAATATAAGCAATGTAATAAGGGTGCCAATATTTAATAAATATGAACTTCCTGTCTTTGTTGTTAAGTACCCAACAACACAAAAAATAAGAGCAAGAACACCAAATATCATCCCTAAGCCTAAAAAATCCTTTGTCGATTTTTGGTTATTTAAGATCACATCCACACATAAAGTTCCAAGTATAGCAAACGAATAAGTAAAAACATTTACACTCTCAAAAAATGATGCATTTTTATCCCCAGATATTATTGCTGACAAGTAAGGGAGCCATAATCCAACACCACCGACAAAAAGAATTCCTGCAAGGAAAAAAGCAATAAAAGAGATACTATTAAATGTGTTAACAATCCGTCCCCATAACTCTTTAAGAACACTCCCCCATGGACTATGCCTCACCTTCCCCATGACTGGACTCCCTTACCGAAAGAAATAGAAGATTTAGCACTATATTCCGGGCGAAACATCTTATTTTTCATAATTTAACTCCCAGAATGCCTTATCTCGCATCTTCTTAACCTGCTTATCGCCATCCACATACAGGCTAAAATGCTTCTCAAGCTGCCGAATCTGCCCCATCAACGATTCCTGCTCACCTTTATCATCGACGTTTAATACCGCCTTAATATCCGCATTCCTAATCTCCGAAACACGATGGATCACCCAGGTTAAAATATAGGAGGCATAATTATTTTCACCAGTCTTAAAGTGGGTAATTTCCTGCGTTGACAGGATCGCTCCTACGCCATACTCACGGCCTTCTTTAAGGATTTTACGCAGACTGGAAAAATCCTGACGCATAAAGTTATCGGCTTCGTCCACCAGAATCATTTTGGTGAGCTGTCGATAATCCCCTCGCACCACCGGTTTACCGCGCTTTTGCATCTGCGCGTAAAAAAGATCCAGTGTTAGTGCGACCACCAGGTTTTGCACTTCTGGCGGATAACCTGCTAATTCAATCACTGTAACGCCGTCAATCAATTCGTACAGACTGGTCATCTTCTCCGGGATGGTTTCGAATATCTTGTAACGCGCTAGCTTAGAAAGCGCTGCGTAAAGAGAATCTTCTTCAACCTTTTCCTGACTGAGGAAACGTTGCCATACGTCTTCAATCGTCGGCGCAGTTCTTGACCATGTTGTCGGATCTTCCGGCGAAATCCCCGCTGCTTCGTAGCATTCTAAAATCAGGTTTTCTAATTTAAGCTGCTGTTTATGACCCAGGCCATAGGCTTTCGCCATTGTTTCTGATAGTCCACCAGCGGTGTGGATCGGCAGCATTGGCGTATCGCCAAACAGAGATAATGGATTATAGGGCAGCTTAAATAGCTTGTACTTTTTAGCCCCCGTTGCATCCAAGAAAGCATCATCTACATAGTCCGACTTATAGTCGAAGATCAGCAGGCCGATTGGTTTACCATCAACGTTACAGGACTGATTGCGTATCAGTTGTGTGACCAGCGATTTAGTAAATTGGGTTTTACCGGTACCCATCGTTCCAATAATGCCGGTATTGGTATTCATAAACTTCGCGGTGTTGGTTGGCTCCCAATGTAACGGGCTCTGACGCGCAGCATCATGACCAAACAGGATCTGTAATGGAGTATCGCTAATATCAGGAATCGCCACCGGCACAACAGGCTGTAATGACTCCGGTTCCGAAATGGACTGTGCAGTAGCCGGTGTTGTGACTTCTACCACGATTTCGGGTTGTGACGGACTGGCATCACACTCTGGCTTAAGCCGATATTTTTCCGGCACCCGATGACGTTCCGCCAGCGGTGGTTCATCCCCCTGCGCAGCGATCAGCGAAGGTAGCAGTGAATAAGGGATTTCGATCTGTAAGATATTCTCCGCCGTCTCTTTATAAGAGGGACCAAAGCAGGTTGCGCTGTCCACATGCGCCACGACGAAGCCGTCCACATAGTCGACCAACTTACCTAACTGATAGTCGCCCGTTAACCACCATTCGCGTCGATCCAGCAAGGGAGCCAGTTTGTTGCTGTCCAGCACACCGTACAGACGCAATTTCTCCACCTGCATCAACACCTGACGAATAAAGAGCGCCCTGTAGAATTGTGATGCCAGCGTTTGTGGTTCCAGAATGTCCTGCTGTAAATAACGTTTCAGCTCACGAGCCTGTTGGCCTGCATAACTGTAGTCCGGTCGCGCCCCGGTTTTAACTTCCAGCGGCAACAAATAGAGGCTGTTTTCTTTGAATCCGACAAAGAGTACGTCATCAGAAATTGCACCTTTACGATACCCCTGTAAATTTCTCGATAAATCACTCTCTTTCATTTTCAGCCCGACATTGCCGGACACGCGGATCATTTCGGCTACCGATAGCGGAATCCAGCAAATATCGGACTGGTGCAACATGGATTGCACAAATTTGTACGCGCCTATAATGCCGTGTTTCTCTTTACGCTCCCTTTCACTGGAGCGCAGCATTTTCAGCAGCCATTCGCCATTAAAGGCATTAAATTCAGCCAGCAAATGCTGACTATCAACAGCAGGTTGCCCTGACTGATTTCCGGTCTGGAGCAACCGCAGGAACAAATCAACCTGTTTCGTGACGGTGACGGCATCGTAGCCTGCGCAACTGGTGTACTGGTCAGAATAGTGGATAAGCACCACATCTTTCTGACTGGTGAAAAAGTCGAGGGTGACTTTAGGATCAATGATGGTGGTCCAGAGCGCGCTGTTGTAGGAGTAATTGAGCAGCTGTTTAAAATTGCCACTCACGGCCAGGCCGATCCCTTGTCCATGATACTGGCTGTTGCTTTGACGTGCGGGTTGCCACAGGCAGCCGATTAGTCTGGCAAGACGCAGGGCGCAGTAGGACTCAGTATCCACATCTCGCAGTCCAAACGCGGTAAAGTAAGCATCCCCCTGCGTTTCGGCACCTTCCCCAGCGATCAACCCATGACACAATACCCCGCTAGACGCATCTTCAATGCGGATCTGGCGGCAATCCACAGGTGCTGTATTGGTGAAAAATGCCAGATGCGCATAGGCCAGCTTGTCGCTTTCTGATGGCAGGACAAACTTGCTGAACGTTAACCGGCTACGCAGCAGGTCAATCAGCATATCGGCTTCCGCCCGCCATACGCCACTGTTCAGATCGAGATCGTTTTTAAGCTGCTCATAACTACCACTTTCGGCAAAGTGATCGAACATATTGGGTAGCAAACGTTCATCGTAGCAGTTCACATGCACCGAAATAGCGTGCTCTTTTTCTTGCTTAAAATATTCTACTAATCCCAGAAACAGTTCTTTGGCGTTCCCTTGATTAATGGCATTGATAATCAGCGCACTGTTTTCAGCGTTCTGGAACAATCGAGCGTAGGCGTCCGTGAACTCATTGAGTTTGTCTTTTACCAGACGTTTAACGTAGTCATGGCTGACCTGCCGCTGGGGAACCGCGTCAATCCAGAAACGGTTTTCCTCCACCGGCTGTAGTTGGGCGTATTCATGCTCACTGTGGTAAACAAACGGCATTAACCCGGAAACCATCAAGCGATCAAGAGTGATCGGCGGTAGTGTGGCAAATGAAGCCGAATCGTGCTGTTCCGACTCCGCAACGATAGCTTCTGCCAGTTGTAGATGGTAGGCCAGCACTAATGGGTGCAGTGGTGAGAGACGCTCATGGCTATCATTGCGGCAGATCCCCAGATGCAGAAGACGTTTCTCATGCGCTGTCAGCGCTCTGCTCAGGCCGATTTGCTGGAGTGACTGTTCAAACGTAGTAACAATGTAGCTGACCAGTGTGCGATATTCCGCTGACCACGACACCAGACTCGGTAGGGTAGTACGACGCTGATAGTAGGCAAATAACTGCTCATAGGCGTTATAGAGATCGGGGTAACTGACAAGAAGTTCATCCAGCGCAAACTCGCTATCATCACTTCCCGTACCCAGCAGACGTCGCTCAATTAATGAGGCTTCCAGTATCAACAATTGCTGACGAACACCGACAACCTTGTGTTCGGTGTTATCAAGAATGATACGTCCCTTCAATCGATTCCAGGTTGCATTACCCTCTTCTTTGAACAGCTTATTGAAACGACTCTGGTCGAAAAGTAGCGGCAGCGTTAGCCCTTCTTCAGCTCCCGGCCCCTCAATGTTAAACGACAGACGGGAATCGCCGGAAACGAGCGCAAACTGAACCAGGTCACTTTGATTCGCCAGCGTCTCAAAATTCACCTGAGCATAATGCTGGCAGTCGATGTCTTCGCTCTCGTCATCCAACGTACAGGTCAGGTTGCCAGACTCGGCAATACGCAGCGTGTTGTCTTCCAGTTGCAGCGTTATTTGTCCTTTACCCGGCTCAACTCGGTAGCAGTGCTGAATATCGTTTAGCCAGAATTGTCCCTGCTCGACCAGCAACAGGCGGAATTTATACTCTTCGGCTGAATTATTGCGGTTGGTCAGTTCGAGACTAAAGAAGCAGGGATGCCCGTCAAAAGGCACCGACGCCATAATGCGGGAAGTCTTGCCTCCCGCACGGCTGGTGCGCCAGAAAGACATGTTCTTTAACTGGCGATGATGGGCAATCTTTATCTGGTTATCCTGAAGATCGTTGCCCTGAAAGCTGAACTCCAGCTCCGCTTTTGATTGCCCCGGCTGTACTTGCACCAGCAGGCTGATGTCGCGTTTGCCTGCCTTACTGGCGCTTTTCGCCCGTTGCCAAATCTCGCCGTTTTCGACGGAGACGTTCTCCAGCACCAGTTTTTGTTCACTGTTCTGCTCTTTCTCTTTCCTGTAGTCGGAGAAATCGAGCTCACGCCAGTCTTCTTTATCGACGAAGTGTTCCTGAATGAACTTAGTACTGAATTCAGTCAACACATTCTCCAGTTGCCCACTGTAGCGTTCAACGCTGTCTTCTATCTGGCGATATAATTTCCGGTTTTCATTCAGTCGGGTGCGTAGCTGTTTCTGGCTATAGTTCAGTAGTTCATCATCTTTAAACAGATGAAGCTCGGAGAAATCCAGATTGCCATCATCCAGCAAGCGATACAGCGACGAGAAACCAAATACGGTAGCGCCTTCATCCAGTACCGTCGCCAGTTGATCCTCCAGCAAACAGCGGGACAATTCCGAACGGTTGCTGTCGGTAGTAATGAGCTTTTCCAGCTGATGGCTAAAGGTTTGTGGATACCAGATAGCATCCGGTGCTGCCACGTCTTTGGTGCTGTTAATCAGGGTATCGAGCATACTGTTATGAATAATCAACAGTGCCGTTTGGGCAAAAACGCCGCTGCGCCCTGCAACTTCATCGCGCAAATGAGAAATGTAGTTTTCTGTGAATGCTGGAGCCTCGGCACCGTGCAGTACAGGAATAAGCTGAACACCATTGCAGGGAAGGCAATCAATATATTGCCCTGGCACAATTTCCAACTGATTGCCGTCCGCCAGAGAGACGAATGCTTCCCAGAGTTTTAGGGCATTATCGGGATCGGGAGATTTGAACTGGTAGCGCTCGCCGGGCTGAATGATGCCACCTACCCATTCAATAAAGGTTTCGGCCAGATAGGTTTCATACTGTTTTACGGACATACACGGCGTCTCCACTATCACTCATTCGCTCTACATTTCCCATGCGTTCATAAAACGCCACCAGCGTTTGCGCCGACTGGTTATCCAGATAAAAACCGCGCTGTTCAAAACCACGCAGCAATTCGTGCAGGCGGAGTTTGTCATTTTTGCCCACAGTGAGATTGGTCAGCAACAGAAGACGATCCTGATTCAGCACCAGCACTTTCCCTGCCCGACCACGCACCTGAATGAAGTCAGTGCAAATCTGGTTTTCCAGCTCATTAACGTATTTACGATTTACCGTCGCGCGGTCAGTTTTTTTACCCTGGAACTGCTCTAAGGCAACGGATAAGAGCTGTTTGAAGGCATTTTCCAGGTTTGTTGCGCGTTCACGAAGCGGGAGGCCGCGATCCACAATAAAGTCCTGCAAATAAACGTTAAGGTCATTTAGTACTCGAGCAGATGAGTCTGAATCATTCAGAGTATCTTGATAAATCTGCCATAACGGACGCTTTTTCTGTCCTTTTCCCCATTGCAAAACCTCAAGTACAGAGAGCACGGGGAACAGTTTTTCGCTCTGGCTGGCGAATAGCTTATAGCCATAACGTTTCACCTTTTCCCGTTCAGAGCTGGCTTTTTCGCTATCAAGAATAAAAAACAGCGATTTGCTTTGTGGTTCGCCGTCCTGCCAGTTGTCCAGATTGAGCGCCAGTTGAGCGCACCAGCTAAAGGCGTACAAACGTAGGGTGTTGGTCAATTCTTGTAAAAGGTATTGTGGGTGCTCCGCCAAAAACGCCAGATCGGACTGAAAACACGTGACCATATACGGAAGATAGGGTTGCTCTTCGGCAAAAGGTCCTTTCCCCAGCAATTTTATTTTTTCATTGAGCTTATTCAGCATTTGCTGCTCAATGAAGTTCAGTCTGTCCTGTATGGGGTAACGAAGGCTGAAATCGCCCATCAAATTGGCAAACAGCGTACCCAGACGTTTATCTGCCGTAGATCCCGCACTTATTTTTTCGCCCACAAACTGAGCGTGAAATAGTAAAAAAAGAGGAGATACACGGAAAATATCCTGACTGGAAAAATACATCCGTTCCAGCACCGACCAGAATGCAGGCTCATCAAGCAGCTCCTGCATATGTGTTTTACAATCTTCACGGAATTGGTCAGGATCGTAGGCTTCAATTTTACGTTTCAGGGCGTAGCTAAGGGCCAGTCCGGTGACGAATTGCCAGCTAATATCGTTGTTTTTATTGCGTACAGGCAGGTAACTATCCAGTTGATTGTTACCCACTTTTAACTCGGTTGCGATAGGATACATTCTGCTACCCCTCCATACCGCTAATAGTGATCATATCGTCATCCGCCTTTGCACGATAAACCCGTTGTCTGCCA
The DNA here is from genome assembly GCF_014298095.1 of Serratia sp. JUb9. Classification (NCBI taxonomy): domain Bacteria; kingdom Pseudomonadati; phylum Pseudomonadota; class Gammaproteobacteria; order Enterobacterales; family Yersiniaceae; genus Serratia; species Serratia sp. JUb9. The sequence continues at coordinate 4,447,830 of NZ_CP060416.1, forward strand.
TCATAAAATTTGATTTCGCTGCTGGATTTGGCCTGCTCCGCGATCAACTCAACAATTTCATCCAGTAACACGATGGCATTTTTATCGTATTTATTCGGACGATAGCCATTATTCAACTTGTCCAATAATTCGAACAAATTAAGCCCGATATGGATATGCGGTAGTGGATTTTGCCCCACCTTTAAATAGACATCGAAGCCAGTTGGATGAGCCGTATGTTTATTACGGATAGCATCCCAATCAGGCTTTACCTCCACCGGTGCGGTTATTTTGACCCCACCAAACTCACCCAAAAAGAACTCTTCTTTTTGCATACTTAATTCAGGTGCTTTGCGGTTAGCATAGCGCTGGATACCCGCGATAAGCTCAAAAGCATAAAAGCGATTCAGTGATCTTTTTTGCTCCGGATCTGCTGTGTAATTTCTATGCAAATGCCAGATTTCTGAGTAACGTTCAAACAACGATTCGTTAAAGAACGCGGAAAATTTCCGATGATAATCATTACCCAATGACTCGTACTGCAACAGCCAGAAAAGCCGGATCAAGGAGGTTGCGTCACCAGACTTAACGTTCTGGCGATCAAACTTAATGTGCAACGGCTCAAGTGCGGCTAAAAAATCATCGAGATCAGCGTCAACTAGTCCCAATTCATAGCGCAAAACAAACTGATCAAGTTCATAGGTGTGCAATCTGGCGGGATCAAAATCGGAAACTTTTTTAATCAGATCATTTTCTGCACCGATGAAGAGATTATCAAATAAGTAGCCAGGCCCCATCAGCAGATGATGCAAAAAATCCAGCAGCGTTCGGGTCGTTACAAACTGGTCTTTAATTAATCGCGCTTTAAAGAGCTGCGTAATTAATACACTCTGCACGCCTGGCATACAAAGCAATTTAAAGTTTGCGACCTCTTTTAGATCTGGATTAATTGACTCATCGCGCCGAAAAATAAACTGAAATAAATTATTATCATCATCACGAGTTAAATTATCTAATAAGGTCTTAATAAATGATGAATATTGTTTATTTTCGTCAAACTGGAATTTAGGGTAATGTTCAAAATCAAAAAAAGAACAATTCTCGTTACGGTAAGGACGGCTTTCATCCTGCTGCCCTGATAAAAATGAGTCAATTGCAGACCGGATCACCCTGTGGCATTCAGCGCCTTCTCGGGCAAAGTTAGCAAGCATTCCGGTGTTGATGCCAATGAGCAATGGAGATGACTGCTGCTGATGATTAGCAAATAACTCATTCAAAGCATCAATGGCTGATTGTCGAGGGGCAAAGCTATGAGTGGCATCCAGATGGAAAATAAACCGCCGCTGGTAACGCGGATCTGACTGACAGCGGGTTAAAATTTCGGACTTTCCGTCCCCGCTACTACCGCACAAAAAAATGATTTCACCGGGTTTAGCAACATCCAGATAGCGTTGTAACTCGGCTTCAATCTCTTGTTTAACAAACAGTTGTTCCTTTAACTGATCGAACTCATCCTTCTGACGGTGTGTCACGGTGGTGACGGAAAACGAAGATGACTTCGCAAGTACACCCAACGCTTTACGTAATGTGATTGCGCTCATGAGTTCATGTTCTCTAAAGTAAGAATTCACCTATTGTATAAAAGCTAACCCATGATATCTATAGGCTCTTTGACACAGTCATTACGAGCGATTTCAACATCGTATCTTTCCCTATCCGTACAACGTTACCAATGATACAAAACACATCCAGAGACGGGGGTCAAACCCAAAACCATCAACTAGCCTCCAAAGCGAGGCTAGTTGATGGTTGATTAGTTTTATCTTAATTAAACATATACTCTAAATATTACCCCGATTGATCTTCGCATAGTCAAACGGCGTAATCGCTCTCTCCCGATTCGCATCCAGAAAATCAGCCCACCACTGCAACATCAGCTTGCGTTCGTCCAGATGTTCCGCTTTATGGATATACGCCGCCCGCACCGAATTGCGTTCCATATGGCTCATCTGCCTTTCAACCGCATCCTTCGACCATAGCCCTGACTCAATTAACGAACTACAGGCCATTGTACGAAAGCCGTGACCGCAAACCTCAACTTTGGTGTCATAACCCATCACCCGCAGCGCACTATTCACCGTGTTTTCACTCATCGGTTTGCGGGGATCGTGATCGCCAATAAAAATCAGCTCATGCTCGCCGCAAAACTGTTTTATCTGCTTCAGGATCGCCAGCGCCTGTTTAGAAAGCGGTACCAGATGCGGTGTACGCATCTTTGATCCTCGCTGAGAATGTTTCACGCCGGGAATAAGCTCTCGCTCAGGCGGGATGGTCCACATTGACGTTTCAAAATCGATCTCTGACCAGCGAGCAAAACGCAGCTCACTGGACCGAATAAATATAAGCAGAGTGAGTTCAGTTGCCCACCGGGTTAGCGGCCTGCCGGTATAGCCGTCTATTTTCTCAAGTAACTCAGGTATGCGCTTTAATTCCAGCGCCGGGCGATGTTGTCGATTGCCAGATGCGACGGCTCCAGCCATCTCCTGCGCCGGGTTGTAATCAATCAACCCGCTTTGCACTGCATAACGCATGATGGCCGTGGTACGCTGTTGGAGACGAGAAGCCACCTCAAGTCGTCCAGACAGTTCCACCGCTTTAACGGGTGCCAGTAAATCACGAGTACCCAATTCAGCAATGTTGCGAGTACCAATTGCTGGGAAGATATTATCCTCCAGGCTCTTTTTTACGCGATCAGCATGATCTTCCGACCATTTTTGATTGGTCGCGAGCCACTCTCTGGCAACCTTCTCGAAAGTAATAATCTCTTTCGCCTGCTCTTCTTTTACAGCACGCTTATGTTCACGGGGATCAATGCCAGCAGCAACCAGCTTTCTGGCCTCTTCCCGCTTATGTCTCGCATCCGCTAACGATGTTTCAGGATAAACCCCAAATGCCATCAGGTGCTGCTTACCGCCAAAGCGAAAGCGGAAACGCCAATACTTTGAGCCATTGGGGTGAACAAGCAAAAACATGCCATCACCGTCTACTAGTGAGTATTCCTTCACTTCAGGTTTTGCCGAACGCACTTTGGTATCAGTCAGGGCCATGATGGTATTCCTTCCATATGCTGCCGTGAGTATATAAGCATTATCGAACCAGCATATATACTCGGTTCTATACTCACAAGCATGTTGATGTGGGGTAACTCAGATTGACGTCGGTTGACTGAAAAGCGGGGCAAAGCCTTGCGGGGACTGGATTTTAGGCATAAAAAAAGACCTCAGTTGAGGTCTATTTACATACTTATGGTGCCGAAGGCCGGACTCGAACCGGCACGTATCTCTACGGTTGATTTTGAATCAACTGCGTCTACCGATTTCGCCACTTCGGCACTGAAGTAGAATGCGGAAAACGGGTGCATTATACCTGCCAGCTATCGGGGTGCAACAGTTATCACCGATTCAACGCGTTAAGTGCCGAAAAAATCAGCGTAGCCCGGCGTCGCGCCGATCGCGCCCCTCTCCGCCGTCCGTTTCCCCTCCTCAACGCTAACAAAAGATGTTAGCCGTCACATTATTTATCACAGCGTTTTGTGCACGCCTCTTTATCAACGTTACTCAATTAATATAAATATTTTCAACCAATTAACTACCTACCCGCCATCCATCCCCTGCGCGCTATTTGTGACAAATATCGCTTACTTGTTAAACCAGATCGTCAACTATCTTCGCTGATAACAAAAAATAACAGCCGCGCGTTCTGCAGGCGTCAGCGGCCAACAGGAGAGAGCATGATCCCATCCGAACGCCGCGATTTTATCTATCGCTACGTGCATGAATATCAGCTGGTGCCCATCGCCGCGCTGACGGAGCTGATGAGCGTGTCCCATATGACGGTGCGGCGCGATATCCGCGTGCTGGAGGAAGAGGGCAAGGTGGTCAGCGTCAGCGGCGGCGTGCGCCTGAGCGATGCGCTGCGGCAGGAGCTGGCCTACAACGAAAAAATGCAGCTGCACCACCGCCATAAGCGCGCCATCGGCAAATACGCCGCCGGCCTGGTGGAGGATGGCCAGGTGGTCTATCTGGACGCCGGCACCACCACCTTTGAAATCGCCCGTAACCTGGCGGAGCGCTTCAACCTGACGGTGGTCACCAACGACTTCTCCATTATCCAGCACCTGATGAACCGCCCGCAGCTCAGCCTGTTTCACACCGGCGGGCAGGTGGACCAGCGCAACTACTCCTGCGTCGGCAACAGCGCCGCCATGCTGCTGCGCACGCTGAATATCGACGTGGCGTTTATCAGCACCAGCTCCTGGGACCTGGAGCACGGGCTGTCGACGCCGCATGAAGAAAAAGTGCTGGTGAAACAGGCGCTGCTGGAGGTGGCGCGCCGGCGGGTGCTGGTCTCCGACAGCAGCAAATTCGGCAAGTACGGCATGTTCCGCGTCTGTCCGCTGGAGGCGCTGGACGACATCCTGTGCGACGCCGCGCTGGCAGCGGAAACCCAGCAGCAACTTAACGATCGCGGGCTGCGCCTGCACTGCGTCAACCTCTGATACGCGCCGCAAACGGCGCAACAACCATAACAACACACCTTACAGGGAACAGGAGTAACACCATGAACATTATTATTACCGGCGCCGCCGGCTTCCTTGGCCAGCGTCTGGCCGCCGCGCTGCTGCAAAACAACGTCCTGCCGTTCGAACGGCTGATCCTGGCGGACATTAATACTCCGCGCCCGCCGGTAGAAGACGCGCGCGTGCGCTGCGTGGCGCTCGATCTCAGCCAGCCGCAGGCGGCGGAAATGCTGATCGACGCCGACTGCGGCGTGTTGTTCCATCTGGCCGCCATCGTCAGCAGCCACGCCGAAAGCGACTTTGACCTCGGCATGCAGGTCAACTTCGATGCCACGCGCCAGTTGCTGGAAGTGGCGCGCCGCAAAGCGCCGGCGATGAAGTTTATCTTCACCAGCTCGCTGGCGGTGTTCGGCGGCGAGCTGCCGGCGCTGATCGATGACGGCTGCGCGGTGACGCCGCAGTCCTCCTACGGTACACAAAAGGCGATGTGCGAACTGCTGATCAACGACTACGCGCGCAAAGGCTTTGTCGATGGCCGCGTGCTGCGCCTGCCGACCATCAGCGTGCGGCCGGGCAAGCCAAACAAGGCGGCCTCGTCGTTCGCCAGCGGCATTATCCGCGAACCGCTGCACGGTGAAGCGGCGGTGTGCCCGGTATCGCCGGAGCTGACGCTGTGGCTCTCCAGTCCCGGCCGCGTGGTGCAGAACTTTATCCACGCCGCCACCCTGCCCGCCAGCGCCTTCGGCGTCTCGCGCACCGTCAACCTGCCCGGCATCAGCGTCAGCGTGCGCCAAATGCTGGCGGCACTGCGCGAGGTCGCCGGCGAACGGGTCAGCAATCTGGTGCGCTTTGAGCCGGACGAAGCGATCAACCGCATCGTCGCCAGCTGGCCGGGTAACTTCGACGTGCGCCGCGCGCTGGCGATGGGCTTTGGCGCCGATGAAGATTTTCAACAGGCGATCCGCGCTTTCCTGCGCGATGAGCAGGCGCAGGGCGAGGGCTGAGCATGGAATTGTATATTCCGATTATCGGTCTGGCGGTGGCGGTGTTCGTGCTGGTGTTTCTGGTGCTGCGCACCCGGGTGCACGCGCTGATCGCCATGCTGATCGCCGCCTCCATCGCCGGCATCTCCGGCGGGCTGAGCGCGGTGCAGACGGTGGATACCATCACCAAGGGCTTCGGCTCCACCCTCGGCAGCATCGGCATCGTGATCGGGCTGGGGGTGATGATGGGCCGGGTGCTGGAAGTCTCCGGCGCGGCGGAACAGATCGCCTACAGCTTTATCAAATGGCTGGGTAAAAAGCGCGAAGAGTGGGCGCTGGCGATCACCGGCTATATCGTCAGCATTCCCATCTTTGTCGATTCGGCGTTCGTTATCCTCTATCCGCTGGTGAAGGCGCTGGCCAAAAAGGGCCAGCGTAACCTGCTGACGCTGGGCGTCGCTCTGGCCGGCGGACTGATCATCACCCACCACGCGGTGCCGCCGACGCCGGGGCCGCTGGGGGTGGCCGGCATCTTCGGCGTCGATATCGGCGCGATGATGCTGGCCGGGCTGGCGCTGGCGGTGCCCTGCGTGGTCGGCATCGTGCTCTATGCCCGCTGGCTGGGCAAGAAGTACCCGGATTTTCAGCCGAGTATGGATGACGAGGCGCCGCAGGATCTGCGCGTCGCCCACGATAACTACCTGGCGGAAAAAAGTGCCAAGGCGCTGCCGGGGCTGATGCTGTCGCTGCTGCCGATCGTTACGCCGATCGCGCTGATCTTTATCAACGCGGTCAACGGCATGCTGGCGAAGCTCGACGGCTTCAGCGGACTGACGGAAAGCCTGTGGGGGCAGACCTTCGCCTTCCTCGGTTCGCCGGTGATTGCGCTGGCGATCAGCGTACTGCTGGCGGTCAGCACCCTGATGCCGAAGGTCGATAAACATCAAACGCTGGAGCGGCTGGAGGAAGGGCTGCAGTCGGCAGGGATCATCCTGCTGGTGACCGGCGCCGGCGGCGCGCTGGGCGCGGTGCTGCGCGAAAGCGGCACCGGCAACCTGCTGGCGCAGCACGTCGCCAGCCTGCCGCTGTCGCCGGTGCTGATCCCGTTCTTTATCGCCACGCTGGTGCGGCTGATCCAGGGCTCCGGCACCGTGGCGATGATCACCGCCGCCTCCATCTCCGCACCCATCGTCAGCCAGCTGCCGGGCATCAACATGCTGGCGGCGGCGCAGGCAGCCACCATGGGCGCGCTGTTCTTCAGCTACTTTAACGACAGCATGTTCTGGGTGGTGAACCGCATGATGGGCATCAAGGACGTGAAGCAGCAGATTATGGTGTGGTCGGTGCCGACCACCATCGCCTGGGCGATCAGCCTGGTGGGCGTCGTGCTGCTGGACTGGCTGCTGTAACGCACCGGGGCGGACGCCGGTCTCAGCGCCCGCCTCGGCTTTAGGAAAAATCTTTACTATCATATCGTTATACCGGAAATGTGAACTGGCAGGCATAATTGCAGCTTGTCGCTCCCCCGCCGGGAAGGGGCTTGACCTCGATCAAGTCCCCCCCACCTGCCGCTGGCTATGATTCGCAGCATCATTGTTCACATGTTTAGATAAATCTCCCATGCCGCGCTGGGCATCATTGCCGGCTATGCCGGCAGCAGCGGGTCGATGGCGAGCTATCAACACCCTGGGGGGCGATAATGAAGTACAGAATAAATGCCTTTCTTGATTATGACGCCACCGAAGGTTCACTCCGGCTGAATGACGGCGGTAAGTCCGATACCCAGCTCACCATCACCGCCAACGCCCTGCTGTTCTTTATTATCCAGCATCCCGGCGTTATCAGCCGCGACGACGTTATGAAACGCGTCTGGGACGATAACGGCCTGGTCTCTTCCAACAGCAACCTCAACCAGTATCTGAGCATGCTGCGCAAGGCGTTCCGCCGCTACGGCATCGACAACGTGATCGTCACCGTATCGCGTGGCCGGCTGGAGCTGAACCCCGAGCTGCAGATAGAGGTGATTGACGACGCACCGCTGCACCCCGCCGTGCTGGCCAGCGAACCCGCGCCGCCTGCCGCAGAGCCGGCAAGCGCGCCGCCGTCCGCTGCCGCCGGCGAACATGACCACTACTGGGGCTACAGCGGCGCGGTTCTGGTGTTGCTGGCGCTGGCGCTGTTCGGCTGGTCGTGGAGCAACGGCCGCAGCCTGACGCCGCTGCGCTTTTCACAGCTGGCGCAGACGCCGGTCGAGGTGTTTTCCACCGACATGATGCTGGACCAGCGCATGCGCAATAATTACCTGCAGAACTTTAACGCAGTGAAGAAAAAGAAAGGCATCAAATACCATAATGGGGAGCAGTTTCTGTTCTTTTACGGCGATAAGCTGCAGTCCAACGGATTAGGCCGCACCTTCCTCGCGCACTGCGTCAAACATCAGGATAATTCGTTCAGCTACTGCGATAACTATTTTTATTATTCATGGAAGCCAGTATGAAAAAATTAGTCTGGGGGAAATGCTTTTTCTTCGGCTCTGTGCTGTTGCTGCTGCTGGCAATATTTATCGCCGCCCGGCACGAAGCCATTTGGCGTAACGATCTGTTAAACTGCTCCACCAAAGCGATTATGCATTTTGAAGATACCGAGACCGAATCCGTCAACGTTAATATCCATTTCAGCTTTAACGCCGACAATAAAGGTTCGATCGTGGTAGAAGGCTATTCCGACTCCGCCGCCGGCTGGCTCTATTTACAGCGCTACGTGCAGTTTGATTACACCAGCAAGCGTATCTCGCCCGGCACCCGCTATTACCGCATCAACCGCTGGGTCGCCAGCAAGTCCTCCATCGACCAGTCGCCGGACGTGATTTTTGACTACTTTATGCGGGAAATGTCAGACAGCCACGACGGCCTGCTGCTGGCGGTGGAGCAAATCAACCCGCGTACGGTCTTGCTCAGTTCAATCAACTCGCCGCTGTATATCTGCACGCTGAAGCCCGGCGCAGCCCACTGATTCCCTTTCCTTTACTCTGTTATTTGCGCGGTGTTTTACATGTACGGCACCGCGCTTTGCGCCTCTTCGCTGCATCCCTTCCAGGTTAACCCGTCCCCTTCTCTGCTGAAACCGCCCGCCGCCACGTTTAAGGCCGGGGCTGCGGCCGGATAAAAACTTGCGCTGGGCCACACTCTGCGCCCTGCCCGGTTACCGAAAAAATCCGGCTGATAACAACTTTATTAACAAGCTTGAGACGGGGAGTGATGAAACGCCGCAGCCGCCTTTTTTCACCAGTAAGCACGGCTATTACCCGCAAGAAAATCAGCATTAACAGATAAATTAACGGGGTGATTAGCGTGAAAATAAGATGTTTAAACTAAATATGTCGAACATATTGAATTTATATTTTGCATTATCACTTAAGGGGTATAGTGCCAGTGACTGGCCGTATCAGGGGCAAATGGCCCACGGCGCAGTCGGGTGATGACCCCATCAACTGACTTTGTGGAGGAAACAATCATGGGTGATGCATTAGGTCTGATCGAAACCAAAGGGCTGGTGGCCTGTGTGGAAGCGGCGGACGCCATGTGTAAAGCAGCCAACGTCGAACTGATCGGCTATGAAAACGTCGGTTCCGGGCTGGTGACCGCGATGGTGAAAGGCGACGTCGGCGCGGTGAAGGCAGCGGTCGACTCCGGCGTGGAATCGGCGCAGCGCGTCGGTGAAGTGGTGACTTCGCTGGTGATTGCCCGTCCGCACAACGACATCAACAAAATCGTTATTAAACACAAGGCATAACGACCTGAATCGGGAGAACGATCATGGGTGACGCATTAGGATTGATTGAAACCAAAGGGCTGGTGGCCTGCATAGAAGCGGCAGACGCCATGTGTAAAGCGGCCAACGTGGAGCTGATCGGCTACGAGAACGTCGGTTCCGGCCTGGTCACCGCGATGGTGAAAGGCGACGTCGGCGCGGTGAAGGCGGCGGTCGACTCCGGCGTGGAATCGGCGCAGCGCGTCGGTGAAGTGGTGACCTCGCTGGTTATCGCCCGTCCGCACAACGACATTCAGAAAATCGTCGCACAGTACAAAGTTGCCGAATAACCAGGAGCCGTACATGAAAGACGCACTCGGATTGATCGAGACCAAAGGGCTGGTGCCGGCGATTGAAGCCGCCGATGCCATGTGCAAGGCCGCCAATATCGCGCTGATCGGCTATGAGAACGTGGGTTCCGGCTTGGTGACCGTGATGGTAAGAGGCGACGTCGGCGCGGTGAACGCCGCGGTGGAATCAGGCCTTGAGGCCGCCGGCCGTATCGGCCACGTGGTCTCTTCGCGGGTGATTGCCCGCCCGCATAACGATATTGAGAAAATCGCCGCTAAACATAAAACCTGATAACAGCCGGGAGAATAGTTAAAGCACGATAGACATTATTACCCTACCGCCGAGAGTACCCATTAATTTCCTATTCAGGGGAATAGACTAATGACGACATTAGATCCGGATTTACAATCTATTCAGCAGGCGAGAAATTTAATTAATAACGCCAAACAGGCGCAAAAAATATTCGCCGGTTATTCACAGGAAAAGATCGACGAAATTATTAAACAGATTGCGCAATATGCCGCTCAGCACGCGGAAGAGTTAGCTAAGCTGGCGCATGAAGAAACCGGCTTCGGTAATTGGCAGGATAAAGTATTAAAAAATATCTTCGCCTCCGAGCACGTCTATTCGCATATTAAAGCAATCAAAACCGTCGGTATTCTGCACGACGATCGGGAAACCAAGGTGATGGACGTCGGCGTACCGCTGGGGGTCATCACGGCGCTGGTGCCATCCACCAACCCGACCTCGACCATTTTCTACAAAACGCTGATTGCCCTGAAGGCCGGCAACGCGATTATCTTCTCCCCGCACCCGAACGCCCGCCAGTGCAGCCAGCGGGCGATTGAAGTCGTCAAACATGCCGCCCTGCAGGCCGGTGCGCCGGCCGGCATCGTCGACGGCCTGACCCAGCTGACGCTGGATGCGACCAAAACCCTGATGCACAGCAAAGACGTGGCGCTGATCCTGGCGACCGGCGGCGAAGGCATGGTGCGCGCCGCCTACAGTTCCGGCACGCCGACCATCAGCGGCGGCCCGGGCAACGGCCCGGCGTTTATCGAGCGCAGCGCCGATGTCAAACAGGCGGTCGGCGACATCATCACCAGCAAGACCTTCGATAACGGCGTGATCTGCGCCTCTGAGCAGTCGATCATCGTGGAGAAATGCATCTATCAGGATGTGCACCGCGAATTGCTGGCGCAGGGCGCGTACTTCCTGAATGACGACGAAGCCCGCCGCCTGGCCAATATTCTGCTGCGGCCGAACGGCATGATCAACCCGGAAATCGTCGGCAAAACCGCGATCTACCTCAGCGAGCGCGCCGGCTTCAACGTACCGCCGAACACCCGGGTGCTGATCGCCCTGCAGGACAGTGTGTCGCGCAGCAACCCGTACGCCCGTGAAAAGCTCTGTCCGGTACTGGGGCTGTATATCGAAGAAGACTGGATGCACGCCTGCGACCGCGTGGTTGAGCTGCTCACCAACGAAGGCCTGGGACATACGCTGGTGATCCACACGCAGAACCAGCAGGTGATCCGCGAGTTTGCGCTGCAAAAACCGGTGCACCGCATTCTGATCAACACCCCCGCCGCGCTGGGCGGCATCGGCGCCACCACCAACCTGATACCGGCGCTGACCCTCGGCTGCGGCGCCGTCGGCGGCGGTTCCACCTCCGATAACGTCGGGCCGCTGAATCTGATCAATATCCGCAAGGTCGGCTACGGCGTGCGCAGCATCGACGATCTGCGTCAGCCCGCCCGGCAGAGCAGCAGCCAACCGGACCACAACACCAGTATTTTCGCTGACTCACGCTTCCAGCAGGGGCCGCAGGCCGGCGCGCAGTCGCCGTGCGCTCAGGCCGACGACCGTTTCGGCGCGGTAAGCCCGTCGGCGGCGCAGGCGGCCAACGACATCAACGAAGAAAACGTCGAGCACATTATCAAAGCGGTGCTTGGCCGTATGTCCCGGTAACACGGCAATAAGAGGTGATAAGCAATGATTCTCGCAAGGGTAACCGGACACGTGGTGGCCACACAGAAAAGCGACGAACTGCGCGGCAGCAACCTGCTGCTGGTGACGGCGCTGGGGGATGACCTGCAGGCCATCAAAGACCGGACCTATGTGGCGGTCGACAGCGTCGGCGCCGGGGAGGATGACCTGGTGCTGGTGGAGGAGTATTTCGCGCTGAACAAAGAGCGCTACAAGGCCATGTCGATCGTCGCCATTGTCGAGAAGGTTCACCGGGAGCGTTAAGAGGAAGCAGGCATGAATGAATTTCTGATTAAGCCAAAAATCCATTTCGGTGCGGACGCACTGAACGCGCTGCGGGATCTGCCCGGCCGTTCGGCGTTTTTGGTGACGGATCAGGCGATGGTGAAACTGGGGATGGCGGAGCAGGTGACGCGTCTGCTCCAACAGCAGCAGGTGCGCTGCCGCCAGTATGACAGCGTCGCCTCCGATCCGGATATCGCCGCCATCGTCAGCGGGATGAAGATGATGGACGACGACTACCCCGAGCTGATTATCGCTCTGGGCGGCGGCTCGGTGATCGATGCGGCCAAAGCGGTGATGTACACGCTGTGGCACTGTCGCCAGGAGAGCCGGCGTCCACGCCCCTGCTTCGTCGCGATTCCCACCACCAGCGGCACCGGCTCTGAGGTCACCAGCTTTTCCGTCATCAAAGCGCGCAGTGAAAAGCTGGTGCTGGTGGATGAGTTTATGCTGCCCGACGTCGCCATTCTTGACCCGCAGCTGGTGGCGTCGGTGCCGCCGGTGATTACCGCCGACACCGGCATGGACGTGCTGTGCCATGCGCTGGAAGCCTATGTCTCACGGCGCGCCAGCGATTTCAGCGACGCGTTGGCGGAAAAGGTGGTGCAGCTGGTGTTCCACCATCTGCTGCCCTGCTACCAACAAGGCAGCGATATGCTGGCGCGCGAGAAAATGCATAACGCCTCCTGCATGGCCGGTATGGCGTTCACCAACGCCTCGCTCGGGGTCACCCACAGCATGGCGCACGCCCTCGGCGGCATGTTCGGCGTACCGCACGGGCGGGCCAATGCGCTGCTGATGCATGAGGCCATCGCTTTTAACGCCGATCTGGACGGAGAGTGCGCCACCCCCGCCGCCCATAAATATGCCGCACTGGCGCGCCTGCTGGCGCTGCCGGCCGCCAGCGCGCGCGAAGGGGTTAACAGCCTGCTGGTGGCAATCGCCACGCTGAAACAGGAAATGAACATGCCGGCCAGCCTGCACGCTGCCGGGCTGGACGAGCACCGCTTCCAGGTCTGCCTGAACGAAATGGCGCATCAGGCGCTGCATGACGGCTGCACGCCAACCAACCCGCGTGAGGTCAGCCTCGCCGACCTCGAAAGCATGCTGCGCCGCGCTTACCACGGTGCCGCCGGCAACGACCCATCATCAAGCTTACGGACTTTGCGCGACAACGTGCAAGGCGAAGGAATCAGGAGATATTGAACATGGCACACTATGCACTGACGCCGCGCGTACAGCAGCTGGCGGAACGCTTTTTATCCCAGAACAGCACCATCAGCACCGAGCGCGCCAGCCTGCTGGAAACGCTGCATGACGACGTGGCCGGCCAGCCGGCTCAGGTTCGCCATGCCCGGCGCTTCAATGAGCTGGTGAAAAAACTGCCCGGCTATATCGGCCCGGATGAGCTGATTATCGGCAGCCAGTCCTCCGCCCCGCGCGCCGCCATTTTCCACAGCGAAAGCGAGCTGCGCACCCCTTCCACCTTTACCGCACCGGGCCAGTCCTCACCTGACTATCTGGCGGTGATTACCAAAGGCCTGAGCGCCATCGGCGCCGAAATGGAAGACCGCGCCAGAAGTATCGGCAGCGCGGTCAGCCGCGGCGCACTGGATGAAGCCAACCAGTGCCGCGCGATAATTTACGCCTGCAACGCCGTCGTTCATCTGGCGCAGAAGCTGGCTGACAAAGCGGAAAATCTGGCCGCGGTGGAAAACCACCCTTACCGTCAGGCCGAGCTGCGCGAGGCGGCCGCCATTCTGAGAAAAGTGCCGGCGCAGGGCGCAGGCAGCTTTAAAGAGGCGTGCCAGGCGTTCTACCTGTTCCAGCTGGCGCTGCACCTGGAAAACGGCAGCTACGCGGTCAGCCCGGGCGGTTTCGACAAGCTGCTGTACGGCTTCTACCAGCACGATATCGCTCAGGGCATCCTGACGCCGGCGCAGGCCTATGAGATCGTCGAGTGCCTGTGGTTAAAACTGTGCGAGCTGTCAGAAGTGCGCGCCCCTTGCGAGCAGGACGGCTACCCGATGTTCGACGCCATGCTGCGCGGCGTAAGCATCGACGACCCGGCGCTGGTCATTAACGAACTGTCCGCCATGCTGCTGGCCGCACGCCGCAACCTGGAAAGCGTCAACCCGGCGCTGCGCGTCCGGCTGTTTGGCAGCCGGTCCGCCTCCCCTATTCAGCACCATGCCGCCGCCGGCACGCAGCCGGCACCAAGCGCCGGTCAACTGATGCCGGGCCTGACGCCGCGTCTGCAGCGCCTGCGCGACAATTACCTGGACGCCCGCCCGAGCGTCTCCATCTTCCGCGCCCTGGCCTTTACCGAGGTGGCGAAAAACAACCCGGGCCTGCCGACCATTCTGCTGCGCGCCAAGTCGTTCCGCGCCGCCTGTGAAAGCGCGCCGATCCTGATCCAGCCGGACGAACTGATCGTCGGCCACCCGTGCGGCAAACCGCGCGCCGGCGCCTTCTCGCCGGATATCGCCTGGCGCTGGGTGAAGGACGAGCTGGATACCATGAGCACCCGCCCGCAGGATCCGTTCGAGATCGCCGAAGAAGACAAACAGATCATCCGCGAACAGATCGTACCGTTCTGGGAAGGCCGCTCGCTGGATGAGATCTGCGAAGCGCAGTACCGCGAGGCCGGCGTCTGGTCGTTCAGCGGCGAGACCTTCGTCAGCGATCTCTCCTACCACCAGATCAACGGCGGCGGCGACACCTGCCCCGGCTACGACATCCTGCTGTTCACCAAGGGCATGAACGGCATCAAGGCCGACGCCCAGCAGCGCCTCAACGCGCTGAGCATGGAAAATCCGGAAGATATCGACAAGATCTACTTCTACAAGGCGGCGATCGAAACCTGCGACGGCGTGATGAACTATGCCAGACGCCTCGCCGACAAGGCGCGCGAGCTGGCGTCGCAGGAGCACGATCCGGCGCGGCGCGCCGAGCTGCTGACCATTGCGGAAACCAACGACAACGTGCCGGCTAACCCGCCGCAGACCCTGCAGGAAGCGCTGCAGAGCATCTGGACGGTGGAGTCGCTGTTTGAAGTGGAAGAGAACCAGACCGGCCTGTCGCTGGGGCGTCTGGATCAGTACTGCTACCCGATGTACCAGGCGGATATCGCCTCCGGCCGCCTGACGCAGGAGCAGGCGTTGGAGATGATGCAGGCGTTTATCATCAAGTGCGCCGAGCTGATGTGGATGTCCAGCGAACAGGGCGCCAAGTACTTCGCCGGCTATCAGCCGTTTATCAACCTGACCGTGGGCGGCCAGAAGCGCAGCGGCGGCGACGCCTGTAACGAACTGACCTATCTGATTATGGATGCGGTGCGCTTTGTCAAAGTGTACCAGCCGTCGCTGGCCTGCCGCATTCACAACCAGTCGCCGCAGCAGTATATGGAAAAAATCGTCGAGGTGGTGAAAGCCGGCATGGGCTTCCCGGCCTGTCACTTCGATGATTCCCACATCAAGATGATGCTGCGTAAAGGGTTCGACTTTGAAGACGCGCGCGACTACTGCCTGATGGGCTGCGTGGAGCCGCAAAAATCGGGCCGCATCTACCAGTGGACCTCCACCGGCTACACCCAGTGGCCGATCGCCATCGAATTTGTGCTCAACCGCGGCCGCATGGTGCTGTTCGACAGCTATCAGGGCCTGGATACCGGCGAGCTGCACACGCTGAAAACCTATGAGGACTTTGACCGGGCGGTGAAGGAGCAGGTGGCGCATATCGTCAAACTCTCCGCCATCGGCACCGTAATCAGCCAGCGAGTGCACCGCGACGTCGCGCCCAAACCGCTGATGTCGCTGCTGGTGGAAGGCTGTATGGAAAAAGGCCTCGACGTCGCCGCCGGCGGCGCGGTGATCAACCACGGCCCCGGCCTGATCTTCTCTGGCCTCGCGACCTATGTCGACTCGATGGCCGCCATCCGCAAGCTGGTGTATCAGGATCGTAAATACACCCTGGAGCAGATCCGCGATGCGCTGCTGGCCAACTTCGAAGGCTACGAACAGCTGCGCCGCGACTGTCTGAACGCGCCGAAGTACGGCAACGACGACGACAGCGTGGATCAGTTCGCCCTCGATATCACCGAGTGGACGGAGCGCGAATGCCGTCAGTACAAGATGCTCTACTCGCGCCTGAGCCACGGCACCCTGTCCATCTCCAACAACACGCCAATCGGCGAGCTGACGGCGGCGACGCCGAACGGCCGTCTGGCCTGGATGCCGCTGTCCGACGGCATCAGCCCGACCCAGGGCGCGGACAAACAGGGGCCGACCGCCATCATCAAGTCCGTCAGCAAAATGAACGTGGAGACCATGAACATCGGCATGGTGCACAACTTCAAGTTCCTCAAAGGGCTGCTGGACACGCCGGAAGGCAAGGGCGGGCTGATCACCCTGCTGCGCACCGCTTCGATTCTCGGCAACGGCCAGATGCAGTTCAGCTATGTCGATAACGAGGTGCTGAAAAAAGCCCAGTTGGAGCCGGAGAAATACCGCGACCTGATCGTGCGGGTTGCGGGATACAGCGCCTACTTCGTGGAGCTGTGCAAAGAGGTTCAGGACGAAATCATCAGCCGTACGGTGATTGAGAAGTTCTGATATTGCGCCGGGGATGACGCAGGGAGGCGTTATCCCACCGCCCGACTAATGAGGTAACGATAACCATGGATAACATGGAGCAAAAGGGTCGCATCTTTAACATCCAGAAATACTCGATCTATGACGGAGACGGTATCCGCACCCTGATTTTTTTCAAAGGCTGCAACATCCGCTGCGCCTGGTGCGCCAACCCTGAAGGGCTCAGCAGCCAGTTTCAGGTGATGTACTCCCGCGACAAGTGCGTGGACTGCGGTCAGTGCGTCGATGTCTGCCCGGTGGGCATCCACTCGATGATCAAAAACCCGCAGGGCGACCCACAGCATCGGGTTGACCGTCAGATCGACTGCATCGGCTGCCGCAAGTGTGAAGAGGTGTGCATCAGCGACGCGCTGGACATTATGGGCAAAGACGTCACGGTGCGGGAGCTGATGGACATCATCCTGCAGGACGTCGACTTTTACTACGCCTCCGGCGGCGGCGTGACGCTGGGCGGCGGCGAGCTGAGCCTGCAGGCGGACTTTGCTGTCGCGCTGCTGACCGAATGCAAAAAAATGATGATCAACACCGCCATTGAGACCAACGGCACCACGCCGCTGGCCAACTACGAAAAGCTGGCGACCTGCACCGATATGTTCCTGTTCGACATCAAGCATATCGACAGCGACCGCCACCGCGAACTGTTCGGCGTCGGCAACGAAGGCGTGAAGCGCAACCTGGAGCGCCTGGTGGAGCTTGGCGCCCATATCGTGGTGCGTATGCCGCTGGTGCGCGGTTACAACGACTCCTACGACGCCATCACCGGCGCGATTGACTATGTCACCGCGCTGGCGCGGCACGGCAATATCAGCCGCATCGACGTGCTGCCTTACCACCAGCTGGGCAACACCAAATACGACCGGCTCGACATGGTCTATCCCATTCAGCACGACCCCAGCTACAGCGAGCAAGAGCTGGATCAACTGGCGGCGTTTTTCCAACGCTTTGATTTCGACATCAGACTGGTAAGGCACTAAGGAGAATCACATGAAGTTAAGCCTGGGAGTCATTGAAACCTACGGCCTCACCGCCGCCATTCAGGCCGCCGACGCGGCCTGTAAATCCGCCTCGGTCACGCTGCTGGGTTACAAGAAGATCGGCGCCGGTCTGGTTAACGTATTCCTCGGCGGCGAGATCAGCGCGGTGAAAAGCGCCGTTGACAGCGGCGTCGCCGCCGTCGGCCAGCCGACGTTTATCCGCGGCCGGTTGGTTATCGCCCGTCCGGGCCAACAGGTGGTAGCACTGCTGAATGGTCTGGCGGGTAACGCCCTGACGCCGTCAGACGACGATGCCGCCATCGCACCGAGCGCCGCCGCAGCCGCTCCGGCCGACAAACGGGACGATGCCCCGCCGCCGACCGCCGAGGCTAAACAACCCGCGCGCACCGAAAACCGGGCCGGCGGCAAAAAGGATCAGAAATAACGACAGCGTCTCTTAACAGTCAGGAACAACCCTATGTTTAAAGCATCGTTACTGGAAAAGGTGCGTCACAACCTGGCGCAGGCGCAGCCGCTGCCGTCGGAGATGGCAATCCCGGTTGGCGTCTCCAACCGCCATGTCCACCTGTCGCAGCCGGATATCGAGGCGCTGTTCGGCCCGGGTTACCAACTGACGCAGCTGAAGGAACTGCGCCAGCCGGGACAGTTCGCCGCCAAAGAGTGCGTGACCATCGTCGGGCCGAAGGGCGCGATTGGCAAGGTGCGGGTGCTGGGGCCGGCGCGGGACGTTTCGCAGCTGGAAATCTCCAAGGCCGACTGCTTTACCCTCGGGGTGAAAGCGCCGGTGCGCGAGTCCGGCCAGCTGCAGGCCTCCGGCGACGCAATGTTGGCCGGCCCGGCGGGCTATGTCGCGCTGCGTTCGCAGGTGATTTGCGCCCAGCGGCATATCCATATGTCACCGCTGGACGCCGCCCGGCTGGGAGTGAGCAACGGTCAGGCGGTGCGGGTCAAAACGGCAGGCCAGCGCGCGCTGGTCTTCGACCAGGTGGTGGTGCGCGTGAAAGACAGCTTTGCGCTGGAACTGCACATTGACACCGATGAAGCCAACGCCGCCGGACTGGCCTCCGGCGACAGCGTCACGCTGGCGGGCTGAGGGGGCGATGATGCAAGACGACACTCTCGACCGCATCGTGAATGCCGTACTGATGCGTATGCGGCCGCGGCTGTTGCTGCTGCTCACCGCCGCAGACGGCTACCACGAAATCATTCTGGCGCGTTTGCAGCACTGTCGTCACTTCGCGCCGCAGGTGCTGTTTGCCGACAGGGCGCAGGCTGTTCACCCGGCAGACGCCTGGCGGCAGCTGGGCCACGTTGTCACCCTGGAGGAGATGGCGCAAGTCGGCGCGCTGGAAAACATCGATCGCGTCATCGCACCCTTCCTGGATTTCGCCACCGCAGCGGAAGTCGCCCACGACCTGTTTCAGTCTGAAGCCGCTCGCTGCATTCAGCTGGCGCGGCTGCATAACACGCCGGTGCTGGCGCTGGATTACAACTGCAATCCGCACAGCGAATTAAACCGGCTCAAAGGGCTTGGCCGCAGCGCAGACGCGCACTCGCTGGCGGACAATCTGCCCCGGCTGGCGCAGCGCGGCATACAGTTCTGCAGCCTGGATCAGATGCTGTCACCGGCGGTGCCGCCTGCGGCCGACGTCGGGACGGCCGGCGGCTATATCACCCTCAGCGAACTCAAACAGCGCAACGGCCGCTGCCCGCCGGGCGCCAGGCTGACCGATCTGGCGCTGGAATACCAACGAGGAAGCCAATAACCAAAAAAAACATTCCCCCAACGTTATGGAAATTATCATTTATCAGGAGAAACAGAGTATGTCATCGAAAGCGAAGTCCTGGCTCTGGATGTTGTTGGTGATAGCGTCCGAGACCTCAGCCACCTCAACGTTAAAGATGTTCGATAACAGCGAGGGCACCACCAAAACCCTGCTGCTGGGCCTTATCGTCGTGCTGTATTGCGCCTGTTATTACGCCCTGTCGAACGCGGTGAAGTACATCCCCGTCGGTCTGGCCTACGCCACCTGGTCGGGCACCGGTATTTTGCTGGTGTCGACGCTGGGCATGGTGTTTTACGGCCAGCATCCCGATATCCCGGCGATGATCAGCATGGCGATTATCGCCAGCGGCATCGTGATTATGAACCTGTTTTCTAAAATGGGCTCGGCAGAGTCAGAGTAAGGGAGCGGCACATGTTTAATATTGGCTTTCTGTGGCTGGCATTGTCTATCGGCGCCGAAATCACCGGCACCTCGATGATTAAAAAAACCAACAGCTTTAAGAAATTCGGTCCCTCTCTGCTGGTAATCTGTGCGTACTGCCTGTGTTATTTCGCACTGACCCGGGCAATGGGCTATATGCCGGTAGGGGTGGCCTATTCGCTGTGGTGCGGCTTTGGCATCGTCGGCGTGACCGCGGTGTCGATGCTGCTGTATAAGCAAAAACCCGACCTGCCGGCCATCTTCGCCATGGCGCTGATCATCGGCGGCGGCATCATCATGAACACCTTCTCGCAGATGTAGCGTTTTCTCACCACAAAACGGCCTTCCGGTCGCCGGGATCAAAAAAGGGTCGAAGCAAGCTTCGACCCTTTTTGCTATCAAACGCGCGTTACTTGCGCTTGAGCAGCATATACACGCTGACCGACAGGAACAGCAGGCTCGGCAACAGCGCCCCCAGCACCGGCGGCATGCTGTACACCAGGCTGAGCGGGCCGAAGATCTGGTCCAGCACGTAGAACAGGAAGCCGCAGCTGATGCCGGTCACCACGCGCACCCCCATCGGCACGCTGCGCAACGGGCCGAAGATAAACGACAGCGCCATCAGCATCATCACCGCCACCGACAGCGGCGAGAAAATTTTGCTCCACATGTTCAGCTGATAACGGCTGGCTTCCTGGCCGCTCTGCTTCAGGTAATTAGCATAGTTGTGCAGACCGCTGATGGAGAGCGAATCCGGGTCCAGCGCCACCACGCCCAGCTTATCCGGCGTCAGGTTGGTCTTCCACTCCCCGTTCAGCATCTGGGTGCCGGTGACCTGCTTCTCGTTGGTCAGATCCGATGTATCCACCTGCGACAGTTTCCACACGCCGTCTTCAAAGCTGGCGGTTGCGGCATAGCGCACCGTTTCCAGCCGGCGCTGGTCGTTAAAGTGGTAGATATTGACGCCGGACAGCTCGTTCTTGCCGGAGACCCGCTCGATATAGATAAAGTCGTTGCCGTCTTTCGCCCACAGGCCGCTCTTGGTGGACAGCAGCGAACCGCCGTACATCTGCTGCGCGCGGTAGTTGCGCGCCATCTGCTCGCCCTGCGGCGCCACCCATTCGCCGATCGCCATGGTCAGCAGCATCAGCGGGATGGCGGTTTTCATCACCGAACCGGCAATTTGCAGCCGCGTAAAGCCGGAAGCCTGCATCACCACCAGTTCACTGCGCGTCGCCAACTGCCCCAGCCCCAGCAGCGCGCCCAGCAGCGCCGCCATCGGGAAGAAGGTTTCAATATCCTTCGGCACGCTCAGCAGGGTATACACCCCCGCGCCCAGCGCCGAATACTCCCCTTGCCCCACCTTGCGCAGCTGGTCGACAAACTTGATGATGCCGGACAGCGACACCAGCATGAACAGCGTCATGATAATGGTGTTGAAGATGGTTTTACCGATATAGCGGTCTAATACGCCAAACATCAGGCAGCTCCTCTCAGACGTCCGCGCAGCTTACGCATCGGCACGGTATCCCACAGGTTGAGCGCCAGCGCGATCGCCAGATACACCGCGTTCACCAGCCAGATCCACAGCATCGGGTCCAGCTTGCCCTTACCGGCGTTGGAGCGCAGCGAGGTCTGCAGCAGGAAGAAGATCAGATACAGCAGGATAGCCGGCAGCATGCTCAGCACACGCCCCTGACGCGGGTTCACCACGCTGAGCGGCACCACCAGCAGCGCCATCAGCACCACGGAGACCACCAGCGTCAGGCGCCAGTGGAACTCGGCGCGCGCGTCCTGATCGTCGGACTGCCACAGGGCGCTCATCGGCATCTGCTCGGCTTCGGTATTGTCTGCAACGACGGCGCGGTGGCCAATCACCGCCTTGTAGTCGCTGAAATCGGTGATGCGGAAATCGCGCAGCAGCGCGGTGCCCTCAAAGCGGGTGCCTTTATCCAGCGTCACCACCTGCGAACCGTCTTTCGACTGGTTGATCTTGCCATGTTCCGCCACCACCACCGACGGGCGCTGGTTGCCGTTCGGCCGCAGCTGCGCCAGGAACACGTCGTTAAAGGTGTTGCCCTTGACGTTGCCGATAAACAGCACCGCATTGCCGTCCTGCGACGGCTTGAACTGCCCTTCCGCCAGCCCGGCCACGCTCGGGTTGGCCTTGGCTTCGGCAACCACCTCATCCTGATGGCTGGAGGCCCACGGGCCGATCCAGAACACGTTGGCAGCGGCGGCGAGAGCGGTGAACAGCGCCAGCACCATCGCGGCGACAATCAGGGTGCGTTTGCCCAGGCCACAGGCGTGCATCACCGTAATTTCACTTTCGGTGTACAGCCGTCCAAGCGTCATCAGCAAGCCAAGAAACAGGCTTAACGGTAGAATGAGCTGCGCCATTTTCGGCACGCTCAGTGCGAGCAGGGATAATACTAAATTTGTCGGGACATCGCCGTCCACCGCGTCCCCTAACACCCTGACCAGGTTCTGACAAAAGAAGATCAGCAGCAGGATGAACAGGATCGCGATTTGGCTCTTGAGCGTTTCCCGTACCAGATATCTAATGATAATCACGCTTATTACGCCTGTGAAAACTTGTCTTTTTGCAGGAAAATCGATAGTTTCTTCGCTAATCCGCCATTTATTCTCATCATATGGCAACCTTCACAGCTAAAATAGTATTACAACATCAAGCCGTTTGGGTGCCCTATAGGAACAAACCTATAGTCGCCAAAACAGAACAATTTACGCCGTTCAGGTTAACATACTTTAGTTAACTCAACGGCGGGAGATCGTTACGGAGCTGGTTATTCTAGCCGTACCTCCCGCCTTTGTCTTTAAGATTCAGGAGAGTGCATGGAGTTCAGTGTAAAAAGCGGTAGCCCGGAAAAACAGCGCAGTGCCTGTATTGTAGTCGGCGTTTTCGAACCGCGCCGCCTGTCGCCTATCGCAGAACAACTCGACAAAATCAGTGATGGTTATATCAGCGCCCTGTTGCGCCGTGGTGAACTGGAAGGCAAGGTCGGCCAGACATTGCTGCTGCATCACGTGCCTAACATCCTCTCCGAACGTATCCTGCTTATCGGCTGCGGTAAAGAGCGCGAACTGGATGAACGCCAGTACAAGCAGGTGATTCAGAAAACCATCAATACCCTTAACGACACCGGCTCCATGGAAGCGGTCTGCTTCCTGACCGAGCTGCACGTCAAAGGCCGCAACACCTACTGGAAGGTGCGCCAGGCGGTGGAGACCGCCAAAGAGACGCTGTACACCTTCGACCAGCTGAAAAGCAACAAGGTGGAGCCGCGCCGTCCGCTGCGCAAAATGGTGTTCAACGTGCCGACCCGCCGTGAACTGACCAGCGGCGAACGCGCCATCCAGCACGGCCTGGCAATTTCCTCCGGCATCAAGGCGGCGAAAGATCTCGGCAATATGCCGCCGAACATCTGTAACGCCGGCTATCTGGCCTCGCAGGCGCGCCAGCTGGCGGACGCCTTCAGCACCAATGTCACCACCCGCGTGATCGGCGAGCAGCAGATGAAAGAGCTGGGCATGAACGCCTATCTGGCGGTCGGCGCCGGTTCGCAGAACGAATCATTGATGTCGGTAATGGAATATAAAGGCAATCCTAACCCGGACGCCAAGCCTATCGTGCTGGTCGGCAAGGGCCTGACCTTTGACTCCGGCGGCATCTCGCTCAAGCCGGGCGAAGGCATGGACGAGATGAAATACGACATGTGCGGCGCGGCGACGGTCTACGGCGTGATGCGCGTAGTGGCGGAACTGAAGCTGCCGCTGAACGTGATCGGCGTGCTGGCCGGCTGTGAAAACATGCCGGGCGGGCGCGCCTACCGTCCGGGCGACGTGCTGACCACCATGTCCGGCCAGACGGTGGAGGTGCTGAACACCGACGCCGAAGGCCGTCTGGTGCTGTGCGACACCCTGACCTACGTCGAGCGCTTCGAACCGGAGCTGGTGATTGATATCGCCACCCTGACCGGCGCCTGCGTGATCGCGCTCGGCCACCATATCACCGGGCTGATGTCGAACCACAACCCGCTGGCGCACGAACTGATCGGCGCCTCCGAGCAGGCCGGCGACCGCGCATGGCGTCTGCCGATGGCCGACGAATACTACGAGCAGATGGACTCCAACTTCGCCGATATGGCGAATATCGGCGGCCGTCCGGGCGGGGCGATCACCGCCGCCTGCTTCCTGTCGCGCTTTACCCGCAAGTACAGCTGGGCGCACCTGGATATCGCCGGCACCGCCTGGCGCTCCGGCAAGGCCAAAGGCGCGACCGGCCGTCCGGTCGCACTGCTGTCGCAGTTCCTGCTCAACCGGGCCGGGCAAAACGGCGACGATTAAATACCCTTCATCTTTCAAGCCGCCGCCTTGCTGGCTGCAACTTGAAATCTATTGGGTATATAATCCTCTCAGCAGCGAAGGAGCAGAGTTATCTGCTCCGTTCCCTAAAAGGGCGCAACCGACATGTTGTGCCCTGTTTTTTTATCGGCAGCGGTGGACCCAGATGAAACAGGCGACGTTTTACTTGCTCGACAATGCAGACCCGGCGGGCGCGCTCAGCGCACACGAGGCCGTGGCCTGCACCGTGGCTGCCGACGCCTTCCGCGCCGGCAAACGGGTGCTGATCGCCTGTGAAAGTCAGGAACAGGCCATCCGGCTGGATGAAGCGCTGTGGCAGCGCGATCCGCACCAGTTTGTACCGCACAACCTGGCAGGCGAAGGGCCGCACTACGGCGCGCCGGTGGAGCTGTGCTGGCCCGGCAAGCGCGGCAACGCCCCGCGCGATCTGCTGATCGCCCTGCTGCCGCAGTTTGCGGACTTTGCCACCGCTTTCCATGAAGTGGTAGACTTTGTCCCTTATGAAGAAACCTTAAAACAGTTGGCGCGCGACCGATACAAAGCCTATCGCAGCGTCGGCTTCCAATTGACCACGGCAACGCCGCCAACTCACTGAATTACGAAATAAAATGGAAAAGACAAACAGTCAGCTCGATACCGCCTACAACCCGTCCCAGATCGAACAGAAACTGTACGATCACTGGGAGAGCCAAGGTTACTTCAAGCCCAATGGCGATACCAGCCAGGAAAGCTTCTGCATCATGATCCCGCCGCCGAACGTCACCGGCAGCCTGCACATGGGTCACGCTTTCCAGCAGACCATCATGGACACCATGATCCGCTACCAGCGCATGCAGGGTAAAAACACCCTGTGGCAGGCGGGCACCGACCACGCCGGCATCGCCACCCAGATGGTGGTGGAGCGCAAAATCGCCGCGGAAGAAGGCAAAACCCGCCACGATTACGGCCGCGACGCGTTTATCGACAAAATCTGGCAGTGGAAGGCGGAATCCGGCGGCACCATCACCCGCCAGATGCGCCGCCTCGGCAACTCGGTAGACTGGGAGCGCGAGCGCTTCACCATGGACGACGGCCTGTCCAACGCGGTGAAGGAAGTGTTTGTCCGCCTGTACAATGAAGACCTGATCTACCGCGGCAAGCGCCTGGTGAACTGGGATCCGAAGCTGCGCACCGCCATCTCCGATCTGGAAGTGGAAAACCGCGAATCCAAAGGTTCCATGTGGCACCTGCGCTACCCGCTGGCCGACGGCGCGAAAACCGCCGAAGGTAAAGACTACCTGATCGTCGCCACCACCCGCCCGGAAACCGTGCTGGGCGACACCGGCGTGGCGGTCAACCCGGAAGACCCGCGTTACAAAGACCTGATCGGCAAAGAGATCGTGCTGCCGCTGGTGGGCCGCCGCATCCGTATCGTCGGCGATGAGCACGCCGATATGGAAAAAGGCACCGGCTGCGTGAAAATCACCCCGGCGCACGACTTCAACGACTATGAAGTGGGCAAGCGCCACGGCCTGCCGATGATCAACATTCTGACTTTCGACGGCGATATCCGTCAGGAAGCGGAAGTGTTCGATACGCTGGGTGAAGCCAGCGACGCGTACAGCAGCGACATCCCGGCGCAGTTCCGCGGCCTGGAGCGTTTCGCCGCGCGTAAAGCCGTGGTGGCCGCCTTTGAAGAGCTCGGCCTGCTGGACGAGATCAAACCGCACGACCTGACGGTGCCTTACGGCGACCGCGGCGGCGTGGTGATCGAGCCGATGCTGACCGACCAATGGTACGTGCGCACCGCGCCGCTGGCGAAAGTGGCGGTGGAAGCGGTAGAACAAGGCGATATCCAGTTCGTGCCGAAGCAGTACGAAAACATGTACTTCAGCTGGATGCGCGACATTCAGGACTGGTGCATCTCCCGTCAGCTGTGGTGGGGTCACCGCATTCCGGCCTGGTACGACGCCAACGGCAAAGTGTACGTCGGCCGTAATGAAGAAGAAGTGCGCCGCGACAACAACCTGGCGGCGGACGTGGCGCTCAGCCAGGACGAAGACGTGCTGGACACCTGGTTCTCTTCCGGCCTGTGGACCTTCTCCACCCTGGGTTGGCCGGAGCAGACCGACGCGCTGAAAACCTTCCATCCGACCAGCGTGATGGTCAGCGGCTTCGACATCATCTTCTTCTGGATCGCCCGCATGATCATGCTGACCATGCACTTTATCAAAGATGAAAACGGCAAGCCGCAGGTGCCGTTCCACACCGTCTACATGACCGGCCTGATCCGCGACGACGAAGGGCAGAAGATGTCCAAGTCCAAGGGCAACGTGATTGACCCGCTGGATATGATCGACGGCATTTCGCTGGAAGATCTGCTGGAAAAACGCACCGGCAACATGATGCAGCCGCAGCTGGCGGAGAAAATCCGCAAGCGCACCGAGAAGCAGTTCCCGAACGGCATTGAACCGCACGGCACCGATGCCCTGCGCTTTACGCTGGCGGCGCTGGCCTCCACCGGCCGCGATATCAACTGGGATATGAAGCGTCTGGAAGGCTACCGCAACTTCTGTAACAAACTGTGGAACGCCAGCCGCTTTGTGCTGATGAACACCGAAGAGCACGACTGCGGCTTCAACGGCGGCGAGATGCAGCTGTCGCTGGCGGACCGCTGGATCCTGGCGGAATTCAACCGTACGGTGAAAGCCTACCGCGAAGCGCTGGACAGCTACCGTTTCGACATCGCCGCCGGCATCCTGTACGAGTTCACCTGGAACCAGTTCTGCGACTGGTATCTGGAGCTGACCAAGCCGGTTATCAACAACGGCAGCGAGGCGGAACAGCGCGGTACGCGCAACACGCTGATCACCGTGCTGGAAGCGCTGCTGCGCCTGGCGCACCCGATCATTCCGTTTATCACCGAAACCATCTGGCAGCGCGTCAAGCTGCTGAAGGGCATCAGCGACGATACCATCATGCTGCAGCCGTTCCCGGCCTACGACACTGCGCTGGAAGATGAGCAGGCGCTGGCGGACCTGGAGTGGATCAAGCAGACCATCATCGCGGTGCGTAATATCCGCGCCGAGATGAACATCGCGCCAAGCAAAGCGCTGGAAGTGCTGCTGCGCAACGCCAACGGCGATGCCCAGCGCCGCGTGCAGGACAACCAGAACTTTATCGCCCGTCTGGCGCGTCTGGAATCCATCGCGCTGCTGCCTGCCGGCGAGAAAGGCCCGGTTTCCGTCACCAAACTGGTGGACGGCGCCGAGCTGCTGATCCCGATGGCCGGCTTTATCGACAAGGACGCGGAAATCGCGCGCCTGACGAAAGAGATGGCCAAGCTGGACGGCGAGATTGCCGCGATTGAAGGCAAGCTGGCGAACGAAGGCTTTGTCTCACGCGCGCCGGAAGCGGTCGTCGCCAAAGAGCGCGATCGTCTGGCGGCCTGCAAAGAAGGCAAGGTGAAACTGCAAGAGCAGCAGGCGACCATCGCCGCGCTGTAATCCCGCGGGCGCTGCAGCATGCGCCCTACGGATTGCCACACGCAGAACAGCGGGTTAACCCCCGCTGTTTTTTTTCGCCGTTGCATCCGCCCCGGCATCGGTGTTATTACAAACTATCAATACCGCACGGACGCTCCACCGGGAAATACGCCCGGTGCGCTTGCTGCTGGAATAAAAACAATGACGATCTTTTTTGGATGGCGAGAGCAAACATGACAACCGCAACACCCGTGCGCCTGCAGGTGCGCCCCATCACGGCGGCCGATAACGCCGCCATCGCCCAGGTGATCCGCGAGGTGTCCGCCGAGCACGGCCTCACTGCGGATAAGGGCTACACCGTTTCCGACCCGGATCTCGATGCGCTGTATCAGCTGTACAGCCGGCCGCGCAGCGCCTACTGGGTGGTGGAACTCAACGGCCAGGTGGCCGGCGGCGGCGGCGTCGCTCCGCTGCCGGGTGGCGAGGCGGACGTGTGCGAACTGCAGAAGATGTATTTCCTGCCATCGCTGCGCGGACAGGGGCTGGCAAAACGGCTGGCGCTGCAGGCGCTGGACTTCGCCCGTGAACAGGGCTTCCTGCGCTGCTATCTGGAAACCACCGCCAGCCTGACGCAGGCCGTTGGCCTGTATCAGCACCTTGGCTTTGTCCATATCGACCATGCCATGGGCCACACCGGCCACGGCGACTGCGAAGTCACCATGCTCAAGATGCTGTAACCCCCGCCCAATGCCGCCGTGGACACCCTGCCCACGGCGAACCCATTAACATCAGAATTATTGATTTTTTCAGAAAGAAATCTGCCATATTCAATCAGTTAAATTCACGAAAAATCATTTCTTCATAATTTATTGTGATATTCATTAATAAATTAATGAAAGCATGTTTGACCGCCCTGCCGGCTGAACTACGCTGCTATCAGCGATTCGTTCAGCCAACAGGGAGTGCCTATGTCAGACAACCGTTTTGATTACATCATCGTCGGCGCCGGCTCGGCCGGCTGCGTGCTGGCGGCGCAGCTGATCCGCCGCACGCAGGCGCGGGTATTACTGCTGGAAGCCGGCGGCGACGACAATAATCTGTTTATCAAAATGCCGGCCGGGGTGGCGAAGATTATCGCCAAGAAAAGCTGGCCCTATGAAACCGAACCGGAACCGCACGCCAATAACCGGCGCATGCAGATCGCCCAGGGGAAAGTGCTGGGCGGCAGCAGCTCGGTCAACGGCATGATCTATATCCGCGGCCAGCAGCAGGACTTCGACGCGTGGGAGCAACAGTACGGCTGCCACGGCTGGGGCTACCGCGATGTGCTGCCTTATTTCAAACGCGCGGAGGCCAACGAAAGCCTGTGCGGCGAATTTCACGGCGACGACGGGCTGCTGCCGGTCAGTGAAAACCGCTATCGCCATCCGCTCAGCATGGCGTTTATCCGCGCCGGGCAGGAGCTGAACCTGCCCTATCGCAACGACTTCAACGGCGACAGCCAGCACGGCGTCGGCTTCTACCAGACCACCACCCGCAACGGCGAACGCGCCAGCACCGCGCGCACCTACCTGCAGGCAGTGCGTGACCAGCAGCGGCTGGTGGTGAAACTTAACGCGCTGGCGCACCGGGTGATTATTGAAGACAACGTCGCCCGCGGCGTGGTGTACAGCCAGAACGGCGGCGCGGAGGTGAGCGCCTTCGCCGAACGGGAGGTGATTATCAGCGCCGGCGCGGTCGGCTCACCCAAACTGCTGATGCTGTCGGGCATCGGCCCGCGCACGCACCTGGAATCGCTGGGCATCACGCCGCTGGCCGACCTGCCGGTGGGCAAAAACTTCCACGACCATTTGCATATGTCGATCAACGCCAGCACCCGGCAGCCGGTCAGCCTGTTCGGCGCCGACCGCGGCCTGCAGGCGCTGCGCCACGGCGCGCAGTGGCTGGCGTTCCGCAGCGGCGTGCTAACCTCCAATATCCTGGAAGGCGCGGCCTTTGCCGACAGCCGCGGCGGCGATCGTCCCGACGTGCAGGTGCACTTCCTGCCGCTGCTCGACGGCTGGGACGATGTGCCGGGCGAACCGCTGCCCGAAACCCACGGCATTACGCTGAAGGTCGGCTACCTGCAGCCGAAGGCGCGCGGCGAGGTACTGCTGCGCAGCCGCAACCCGGCCGATGCGGTCAAGCTGCACGCCAACTACCTTGGCCACCCGGAAGACCTGGCCGGCTGCGTGCGCGCGGTAAAATTCGGCCTGCGTTTTCTGCAGACCGCGGCGCTGAAGCCATTAGTCAAAGAGGTGCTGATGCCGCAGCCGGACTGGCAGCGCGATGACGCGCAGCTGGAGGAGTTTGTGCGCAACTTCTGTAAAACGGTGTATCACCCGGTGGGCAGCTGCCGCATGGGGCAGCACGCCACGGATTCGGTCACCGATCTGCAGCTGCGGGTGCATGGTTTTGAGCGGCTGAGAGTGGTCGACGGTTCAGTGATGCCGCAGGTTACCAGCGGCAACACCAATGCGCCGACCATTATGCTGGCCGAGAAGGCCGTCGATCTGATCCTCGGCGCGCCGGATTAAGCCGGCAGGCCGCTGTGGAAGCGGAACTCGCTGTCCGGCGACAGGATCAGATCCGCTTCGAGACGGCCGAAGTAGGCGACGCGCTCGCTGATATCTTCCTCGCCGGCGATCTGCTGCGCCAGCGTCAGGTAATCCTGGTAGTGGCGCGCTTCCGAACGCAGCAGCGACAGGTAGAAACGGTGCAGCTCGTCGTCCAGATGCGGCGCCAGCTTGGCAAAGCGCTCACAGGAGCGGGCCTCGATATAGGCGCCGCAGATCAGTTTATCGATCAACGTCGCCGGATCGTGGGTGCGCACCTCTCGGATCATCCGCTTGGCGTAACGGCTGGCGGTAATCTTCTTATAGGCAATGCCGCGCGACTGCATAATTCCCAGCACCTGAGAAAAGTGGTGCAGCTCTTCTTTAATCAGCAGCACCATTTTATCCACCAGATCCTGGCCGTAGGCGGAGCCCTGCTTCGGCAGCAGTTTCCGGGTGAACTGGCTCTGGTTGAACAGCGCGTCCGGCACGCCCTGCTCTTCATGCACAAACGTCTCATACGGCTTCAGCAGCGCCAGCAGCGCATCGCCGCTCGCCTTGTCCACCACGTAGCGGCGGATCAGCCACATGCCGGTCTGGGCGGCCTTAAGCTCGCACACCAGATGGTCGGTCAGCAGCAGCGACAGGTTTTCCGGCCGGCGCGCGGCGTCGATCCAGCCGTCCGGGGTTTCACAGTGCAGAAAAGAGAGAATCGGGGCAAGTAACGATGGGTAATTCATAAGATCTTCAAAGGCCGGCGGGAGCCGGCCCTACAGAGTGGTTAACAGGGAAACGATCAGTGGCGCTTGCCGTCGTCGTCTTCGTCGATAAATTCGCCGTCTTCTTCGTCGCCGTCTTCGCCGTCCGGGTCTTCAAAATAGGTGCCCCAGCCGTCGTAGTTAACGCCGCATTTTTCCGCCAGCGCCACCAGTTGCTCAACCTGCGCGTCGATCACGTCCGGGTTCAGGCCCACTTCGCTGATCACGTCGCAGCACATCAGCACCTGGCCGTCTTCCACTTCCAGCTCTTCGGCGTCGGTCACTTCGTAGCCCAGTTTGAAGGCTTCCACCGCGGCCTTCTCCAGAATTTCAAACTTTTCGGCAGAGAAATGGTGCTCGATGGTGTAGAGTGCGTCCGGATCGCTGCCGTCTTCCAGCAGTTCTTCAATGATCAGACGCGTCTCTTCCCGTTGTTCTTCCAGCAATTCGCGGTTTGCCATGACTCTATCCTCAATAAATGGCTTTTACTCCTTCTATTTTCACACAGCGTCGGCGCCGCTGCCACGTTAATCACGAAAGATTTCCGCCCCGGGGTTGAATTTGAATATTCATACATATAAAGTGAATTTTAATTCAAAATAGACAATAAAGGATACCTGGCGATGAGCAGCATAAACCCTTTTTACCAGCGGCATTTTTTACGCTTGATGGATTTCACCCCGGCAGAGCTGCAGGCGCTGCTGCAGCTGGCCGCCGATCTGAAACAGGCAAAAAAGCAGGGTCGTGAAACCCGCCGTCTGCAGGGGAAAAATATTGCGCTCATCTTTGAAAAAGACTCCACCCGCACCCGCTGCGCGTTTGAGGTCGCCGCGTTCGATCAGGGCGCGCAGGTCACTTATCTCGGCCCGAGCGGCAGCCAGATCGGCCATAAAGAGTCGATGAAAGACACCGCCCGGGTGCTGGGGCGCATGTATGACGGTATTCAGTACCGCGGCTACGGCCAGCCGCTGGTGGAAACGCTGGCGCACTACGCCGGCGTGCCGGTCTGGAACGGCCTGACCGATGAGTTCCACCCGACCCAACTGCTCGCCGACCTGCTGACGGTGCAGGAACACCTGCCGGGCAAACCGCTGTCGGCGGTGAAGTTCGCCTACCTCGGCGATGCGCGCAACAACATGGGCAATACACTGCTGGAGGCGGCGGCGCTGACGGGTATGGATCTGCGTCTGGTAGCGCCCAAGGCCTGCTGGCCGCAGGCGGAACTGGTGGCGGAGTGCCAGGCGCTGGCCGAACGCCAGGGCGGTAAAATTACCCTGACCGAAGATATCGCCGTCGGGGTGAAAGACGCCGACTTCCTGTATACCGACGTCTGGGTATCGATGGGCGAGCCAAAGGAAGTGTGGCAGGAGCGCATCGCGCTGCTCAAACCTTATCAGGTCAATATGGCGATGCTGCGCCAGACCGGCAACCCGCAGGTCAAGTTCCTGCACTGCCTGCCGGCGTTCCACGACGACCAGACCACGCTCGGCAAACAGATGGCCGAGCAGTACGGCCTGTACGGCGGCATGGAGGTCACCGACGAGGTGTTTGAGTCGCCGCACAGCATCGTGTTCGATCAGGCGGAGAACCGTCTGCACACCATCAAGGCGGTGATGGTCGCCACCCTGAGCCGTGAAGGGTAAGAAAACGATCCCTTTCGCCTGATTTAGGCTAAGCTCAACACCATATTGCCGGGGCGCGTCACGCACGGGCAATGGGAGAGCGGGTTGCGGCCCGCTCTCCCTTTTCCGTTTTTTCCTGCCGGCCAATCGATTGCTAAAATCCCTTTTTAACGTTTGCAGCGGCGTCCGTCGCGGGTATAATGCGCGGCAATTTGCCAGGAGAAAGCATGAACAACAGCATCACTTTTGCACCGCAAAACCGGCTGCCAATCGGCGGTCAGCTGGCGTTCTTTCTCCTGTTGCCGGATCGATCTTATTAAAAGGCCCCTCGTTGAGGGGCTTTTTTTTGCCTGCAAGACAGAGCAACACCGCGTTTGTTAACCGCCCCGCGCCACGGGCATGCGTCGAGGAGAGTGAAAAATGGCCAACCCGCTGTATCACAAAAACATCATCTCTATTAACGATCTCAGCCGTGAAGATCTGGAATTGGTGCTGCGCACCGCCGCCAGTCTGAAGGCGCACCCGCAGCCGGAACTGCTGAAGCACAAGGTCATCGCCAGCTGTTTCTTCGAGGCCTCGACCCGCACCCGCCTGTCGTTTGAAACCGCCATTCAGCGCCTGGGCGCCTCGGTGGTCGGCTTTTCCGACAGCAGCAACACCTCCCTCGGCAAAAAAGGCGAAACGCTGTCCGACACCATTTCCGTCATCAGCACCTATGTCGACGCGATTGTGATGCGCCACCCGCAGGAGGGCGCGGCGCGCCTGGCCTCCGACTTCTCCGGCAATATCCCGGTGCTTAACGCCGGCGACGGCGCCAACCAGCACCCGACGCAAACACTGCTGGACCTGTTCACCATTCAGGAAACGCAGGGGCGGCTGAGCAATATCAACATCGCCATGGTCGGCGACCTGAAGTACGGCCGCACGGTGCATTCCCTGACCCAGGCGCTGGCCAAGTTCGAAGGCAACCGCTTCTATTTCATCGCCCCGGACGCGCTGGCGATGCCGGGCTATATCCTGAAGATGCTGGAGGAGAAAGGCATCGCCTACAGCCTGCACAACAGCATTGAGGAAGTGGTGCCGCAGTTGGATATTCTGTATATGACGCGCGTGCAGAAAGAGCGCCTCGACCCATCGGAATACGCCAACGTGAAGGCGCAGTTCGTGCTGCGCGCCGCCGATCTGGCCGGCGCGCGCGACAATATGAAGGTGCTGCACCCGCTGCCGCGCATCGATGAAATCACCATCGACGTCGATAACACGCCGCACGCCTACTACTTCCAGCAGGCGGGCAACGGCATTTTCGCCCGGCAGGCGCTGCTGGCGCTGGTATTAACCGCAGAACTGGACTTTTAAGGGGGAACCGTCATGACGCACGATAACAAACTGCAGGTTGAAGCCATCAAATGCGGCACGGTGATCGACCACATTCCGGCGCAGGTCGGCTTTAAGTTGCTGACCCTGTTCAAACTGACCGCCACCGACCAGCGCATCACCATCGGCCTGAACCTGCCTTCGAAAGAGCTGGGGCATAAAGATCTGATCAAGATTGAGAACACCTTCCTGACCGAACAGCAGGCCAACCAGCTGGCGATGTACGCGCCGAAGGCCACGGTCAACCGTATCGACAATTATGAAGTGGTGCACAAGCTGACCCCCAGCCTGCCGGACCATATCGACGGCGTGCTGACCTGCCCGAACAGCAACTGCATCAGCCGCAGCGAGCCGGTGCCTTCCAGCTTCAGCGTAAAATCCCGCGCCGACGCGGTGCACCTGCAGTGCCGCTACTGCGAAAAAGAGTTTGAGCATCAGGTGGTGCTGCAGGCCGGATAAAATTTAGCGTTTCATGTCGGGCGTCCGCTGTTCATCTGCCGGCGACGCCCTATAATGGGGTTTCCGAAGCTCTCTACCCACGTTGATACCTGACGGATTTTCGCCGCAGCGCGGCCTAAACCCGCAGGGAAAATCAGGAGAAAACATGTCACGTAACATCAGCACTGAACTCGCACCGGCAGCCATTGGTCCTTACGTGCAGGGCGTTGACCTGGGCAGCATGATCATCACTTCCGGCCAGATCCCGGTCGATCCGAAAACCGGCGCCGTAGCCGACGACATCGCCGCGCAGGCGCGCCAGTCGCTGGAAAACGTGCAGGCGATCGTCGAAGCCGCCGGCCTGAAGGTCGCCGACATCGTTAAAACCACCGTGTTCGTCAAAGATCTCAACGATTTCGCCACCGTGAACGCCACCTACGAGGCGTTCTTCAGCGAGCACAATGCGCCGTTCCCGGCCCGCTCCTGCGTGGAAGTAGCGCGTCTGCCAAAAGACGTGAAGATTGAAATCGAAGCGATTGCCGTGCGTCGTTAATTCTGACGGCAAGCTAAATTGACAGCGGTCGGCTTATGCCGGCCGTTTTATTTTATAGGATAATTATTACTTCCTTTAAAACAAGCAGTAATACAATTTACCACTAAATTTAATTTAAATTTACCAAAGCTAGCTATAATTAATTTTCGTCCGGCCGGGCAGCATCACTCCATTATCTCTTTATACCCATATTTGCTATCAGGAGAGAACCATGGCCCATCACGTATTGGATGCATTTATCCAACAGGTTTCCACGTTTCCAAATAGCCCGGCAATTATAGATAAAGACGAAAATATAATGAGTTATCAACAGCTCGATACGCTCAGCGATCGTCTGTGCGCCTTGCTACAACAGTCTGGCATCGGCCCCGGCGATCTAGTTCCGCTGCTGGCACAGCGTACGCCGCAGCTGATTATCGGCATACTGGCGATTGTCAAAACCGGCGCCGCTTATATTCCTCTGGACAGCAGCTATCCTGAAGAACGGATCAAATACATTATCGAACAAAGCCGCTCACCAATTATATTGTCCGATCATAAACATAATACTAAAATAAATCAGTACGACAGCGAGAAAATAATTCACATCGATACTATTCCAAACGACATAGTATTAAATAGTCGACAGGTTGATATTCCGCAGCACACGCTGGCGTATGTTATTTTTACCTCCGGCACTACCGGCACGCCAAAAGGCGTGATGGTCGAACACCATTCGCTGTGGAATATCATCCGCTGGCACAATCAACAATTCGCCATGGACGCCGACTGCCGCACCACGCTGAACGCCGGCATCGGTTTTGACGTCGCGCAATGGGAGATTTGGTCGGCGCTGACCAGCGGCGCCGCGCTGTGCCTGCCTGCGGAAGATCTGCGCCTGCAGCCCGCCGCACTGCTGCAGTTTTTTGCCGACCGACGGCTGACCCACGCCTTTGTGCCGACGGTGCTGGTGCCGGATGTGGTGCGCGCCGACAAGCCGGCGCAACTGGTGCTGCGCTACCTGTTCACCGCCGGCGAAAAACTCGCCCCGCTCGACCCAACGCCGCTCGGCAGCCCGCTGATTGACTACTACGGCCCGACCGAAGCGACCATCTTCGCCACCTATAATTCGCTCACCTGCGCCGCCGATGCCGCCACCGCCAGCATCGGCCGCCCGGTCACCGACACGGAAATCTTTATTCTGGATGAACAGCTGCAACCGGTCAGCGGCGATACGCCCGGCGAACTGTTTATCGGCGGCAGTTGCCTGGCACGCGGCTATCTGCATAACCCGCAGCTCACGGCCGAAAAATTTCTCCAGCCCGCCGGGTTTAACGGTAAACGCCTGTACCGCAGCGGTGACCGTGCCCGCTGGCTGGCGGACGGTCGTATTCAGTTCCTCGGCCGGCTGGACGATCAGATCAAGATCCGCGGCAACCGCATCGAACTGGGCGAGATTGAGAGCGTGATAATGCAGACGCCCGGCGTCAACGCGGCGGTCGCGCTGGTGACGAATCCAGAGCATGCCATCGATAAAAAAATTATCGCCTGCCTGGTGGCCGACACCGCCCAGCCAGCGCTGATTGAGGCCGTAAAAGCACGGCTAAAAAAGACACTCCCATCTTACTTCCTGCCGGCCGATTACCTGCTGCTGCCGCGTTTGCCGCTTAACGCCAACGGTAAAACCGACAAGGCGGCGCTGCTGACACACTACGCCGCCAACCGCACTGCCGGCGACGACGCCCTGCCGAACGCCGCACAGGAACAGGTCGCCGCCGTCTGGCGCGAGCTGCTGGAACTCAGCACAATCGGTGCCGATGACAACTTCTTTGACGTCGGCGGCCATTCGCTGCTGGCGGCCCGGCTGGCGGAGACCATCGGCCAACGGCTCGGGGTGAAAACCTATGTGCGCGATATTTATGAATACCCCACCGTCACCACGCTCACCACCGCGCTGGCGCAACGCGCCGGGCAGGCGCAGTCGGAGCTGGACAGCGAACCGGTGCGCGCGTTGCAGGAAGATGCAAAATTAACGCCGGACGTCCATATCAATCCACACTATGAACCGCAGCAACTGACCGATCCGCGCGCCATTCTGCTGACCGGTGCCAGCGGATTTGTCGGCTCACACCTGCTGGCGGATCTGCTTGCCACGCGTCAAGCGGATATTTACTGCATGGTGCGCGAAGGCAGCGCCGAGCAGGCCGGCAAACGCCTGGATGCGGTACTGCAAAAACACCACATCGTCCTGAGCACCGAACAGCGCAGTCGGGTATATGTCGTGCCCGGCGATCTGGCGGAACCGCATTTCGCGCTGCCCGATGAGCAGTATCAGCAGCTATGCCGACAGATCGATCTGATTTATCACTCCGCCAGCGCGGTGAACTTTATCCAGCCCTACTCCTACATGAAGCGCGACAATGTGCAGGGCCTGAACGAAGTTATCCGCTTCGCCGCTCACCTGCGCACCAAACCGCTGATGCTGCTGTCCACCATCTCCGTCTATAGCTGGGGACATCTGCACACCGGTAAACGGGTAATGCTGGAGAGTGACGACATCGACCAGAACCTGCCGGCGGTGCTCAGCGATCTTGGCTATGTGCGCAGTAAGTGGGTAATGGAAAAAATCGCCGATCTGGCGGCGCAACAAGGGTTACCGCTGATGACCTTCCGGCTGGGTTACGCCACCAGCCACAGCCAGAGCGGCGTCAGCGCCGACTATCAGTGGTGGGGACGCCTGGTGAAAACCTGCCTGAGCAGCGGCACGGTGCCTGAGCTGCATGACCTGCGCGAAGGCCTGACCACGGTGGATTATATGACGCGCACCATTGCGCATATCAGCCGTAACCCACAGGCTCTAGGGCTGAAATTCAATCTGATTCATCAGGATAGCAACAACCTGACGCTGCAGCAGTTCTTCCAGCGGCTGGAGCACTATTTCGGTTACCGCTTCCGTCAGATGCCGTACCACGACTGGCTGGCGCAGTGGCAGCATGATGAAAACGCGCCCCTGTACCCGCTGCTCAGCCTGTTCCGCGACAACATGTCGCATGGCCAGGCGGCGGTGCAACTGTATCAGAATACCTATCAGTGGGACTGCAGCAACGTGAAGCGCTTTCTGACCGGCAGCGGCATTGAGGAGCCGCGCTTCACCCGGCAGGAGCTGGAAAACTACCTGTACCGGCTCACCGGCAAAGTGCCGATCTCGCTGACGGCATAGCCAAACGGCGGGCCGGCAATGGCCCGCCCTGTTCCTCAGCGCACCGTCAGCCCGCGCAGCAGGGTTTCCAACGGATACACCGCGGCGATGATCAGCTCATCGCGCACCTGCGCCGCCGCATCCAGCTGCTGCTGGATTTGCTCCGCCTCATGCTTGCCCAGCGGCTTACCCTGCCGCCAGCGATCCAGCAGCTTCAGCCCCAGATCCGCCAGCGCGTTGACGTCCTGCGCCACCGGCGCCAGATCTTTCATCAGCACGTTGCCGCCAATCAGCCGTTTCACCGGCGCCGCGTTCTGCTGCCAGCGCAGCAGGCGGCTACGCAGCGCCTCGGCGGCCACGCGGTTATCGCGATCGCGCAGCAGCGCTTCCACCTGCTGATGCATCTCGCGCACCGCCCGGCTCTCCGGCGGCAGCGCGTCCGCCAGGTGGTTCAGCGGCTCAAACTGGTGATAGTTGCCCGCCTGGAACTTCAGATGCTGACGCGTGTAATACTGCGCCGGCTCCAGCGCTTCGGCCAGCGTCTGCAGCGGCATAATCTCGACGCTGTTGGCCAGACGGGTGAATTCACGCGCGGTTTCCGCATGCTGCTGCAGGCCGACGGACACCACCGACCAGGCGTCCACCGCCGCCAGACGGCGGTACATACTGCTCTCGTCGGTGACGTCCTGCGCCGACCACAGCCGCTCCGCCACGGCGAAGGCGCGCGGCCACAGCTTCAGGTCCAGCAGCGGCGCGCGCACGTTCTCCGCCCACAGCGCCGCCTCACCGCCAAGAATATTGGCCTGCTGTTTGGCACCCGGCACCACCGGCATTTTACCCGCCGGCGCCGCATCCAGTCGGCTGCCGCTGGTGGGATAACGTACGTTGCCCAGCAGCGTATAGCCGCTGAGCGTATCCTTTTTCAGGGTCAGCACCGGACGGGTATCGCCCATCCAGGTATCCAGCCGGAAGCTCACCTGCTGCGGCGTGCGCCAGACAATATCATGCAGGGCGCGGCGCGTTTTGCCGTCAAAGTCGATAAAGCCGCGCCAGCCCTGCCGGCCTTTAATCAGGGTAAAGCTGCCCGTCACCGCGCTGCCCTTCAGGCGCGGAATGTCAAAGCGCCAGCTTTGCGCCTGCTCGCCGGCCGCCGCCTTTGTTTCCACGCTCAGCGGCTGCGGCAGCACCTCATTGCGGTAGTGATAGGCGGTGCTCTGCGGCTGATCGAGGTAGAAGCCGGTGGACAAAATTCCCTGATAGCCATCCTGCGCGCTTGCGCCCAGCGAGTCCGGCCCCTGCCAGGACTGGATCAGAATGGTGCGCGGCAGCGCAGGATGATAGATCTCATCCCAGCCCACCATACGCCGCCGGTGCTGTTCGAGGATCTTTTCCAGCCGCTGGTTGAACCAGGCCTGCAGCGCATGGGCATCCGCCAGCTGATGCTGGCGCATAAACGCCTGCAGCGTTTTCGACTGCTGCCACTGGCTGGGATCGACCTCATCGCCGCCGATATGCACATAGGGATCGGGGAAGATCGTCGCCAGCTCGCCGACGATCGCATCAATAAACTGATACACCTGCTCGTTGCCGGGATCCAGCGTCGGCGCGTGCACGCCCCACTCGCGCTCCATCTGGTATGGCCCCGGCGCGCTGATCAGTTCCGGATAGGCCACCGCAATGCTGGAAGCATGGCCCGGCAGATCGATCTCCGGCACCACGCGGATGCCGCGTGCCGCGGCGTAGGCCACCACCTGCTGCATTTGTTCGCGGGTATAGAACTGGCCGTCGCTGGCCAGTTGCTGCAGCTTGGGATAACGCACGGAGGCAAAACGCCAGCCCTGATCGTCGGTCAGGTGCCAGTGGAACACGTTGAGCTTGGCCGCCGCCATGCCGTCCAGCTGGCGCAGAATATCGCCGACCGGCAGGAAATGGCGCGCCGAATCCAGCAGCACGCCGCGCCAGGCAAAGCGTGGCTTGTCGCTGATACTGACCAGCGGCAAGAAGGTGTTGTGTCCATCGGTCTGCACCAGCTGCAGCAGGGTTTCCATGCCGCGCAGCGCGCCGAAGCGGGTGGCGGCGGTCAGCGTCGCCCCCTGCGGCGTCACCGATAATTGGTAACTTTCATCGCTGTCCGGCAGCGGCTGCGCCGAGACCTGACGTTGGATCTTCACCGTAATATTGCTGGCCTGCTGCGCCGTCGGCGGCGCCAGCGTCCAGCCGGTCTGCAGTTCCAGGCGCTGACGCCAGCGCGCCGGCGCGTCACCCAGATTATCGCCTTCAATCTTCAGGTTCAGCCGGGGCGTCAGCACCAGTTTGCCCTGCGGCTGGGCGATATCCACCTGCTGCGGCCACGGCATCAGCGGCAGTTTGCCCGCCGGCTGCGCCAGCGCGCCCAATGGGCAAAGTAACGACGCCGCAAGCAGCGTATAACAAAGCGGTTTATGCATCGAAAATTCCTCAGAGGTGCCAGTAATCAACGAAATACAGCAAAAATAGAAGCAAAACCTGAGCATAATGTAGAGCGTGGCGCCGCTGGCAAACCGGAGGGTGAAAAGGAGGGGTGGATCACAACATCAAAGCGGGCGCTGCCGCCCGCACTCTGATTACAAGGACGCGCCGCCGCATATCACCATCTCCTGGCCGGTGATGGCGGCGGCTGGCGCCGAAAGCAGAAAAGCCACCAGCGCCGCGACTTCCTGCGGCTGAATATAGCGACCGATGGGCGGCAGTTTCGGCGGCGAACTTTGCCGGCCGGGCTGCTCCAGCATCGGGGTCTGCGTCGCGCCCGGCGCCACCACGTTGGCGGTGATGCCGCGCGGTGCCAGCTCCGCCGCCCAGCTGCGCACCATCCCCACCATCGCCGCCTTGGTCGCCGCATACTGGCTGCGTCCGGCGGCGCCCCGTGACGTCCGGCTGCCGAGCAGCACGATACGTCCGCCGGCAGACATGTTTGGCGCCAGCGTCGTCACCAGCGTTTCCGCCGCCAGTACGTGCAGCT
The DNA here is from genome assembly GCF_014298095.1 of Serratia sp. JUb9. Lineage (NCBI taxonomy): Bacteria > Pseudomonadati > Pseudomonadota > Gammaproteobacteria > Enterobacterales > Yersiniaceae > Serratia > Serratia sp. JUb9. The sequence continues at coordinate 4,488,962 of NZ_CP060416.1, forward strand.
GCCACAACCACCGGCTCGCCGCTGCGTCCAGCTCGCCGAGCGGTGCAGCATGCATCATCCCCGCCGCATGCACCACCGCCTGCGGCGGCGGCAGATCGGACAGCGTCGCCGCCAGCGCCCCGCTGTCGCACAGGTCGACCTGACGGGAACGATAGCCGGCCTGCTCCCGCACCGCGTCCCGCCGGCTGAGACCGGTCACCTGCCAGCCGTCATCCAGCAACTGCTGGACAATGGCGGCGCCTATGCCGGAGCTAGCGCCGGTTACCAGCGCATGCCGCCTCATCCGTCAGCCTCCAGCAGGTGAACAGCAACTTTAAACACCGCTTTACGCACCGGCGCCGGTTGGCCGACCGCGCACAGCGCCTGATGCGCCTCGCCGGGATAAAACACGGCAAAGTCCCCCTGTCGCAGATGCAGCCGGTGCGGCAGTTCCGGCTGCGGCACGATAAACAGATCCGGTTTTTTCTCGCTGCCGCCGACCGCCCGCCGGGGGGCGAAACGGATGATTTCCTCCCCTTCCAGCACCACCTGAATATCCAGATACTGCCGGTGATACTCCGTGTGACGGCTCTCCGGCGGGGCGGTATGCGCCACGCCGATATGGCAGAACCAACCCTCGCCCTCCAACCGCCCGTCCGCGGCGGCCATCAGCGCCGGCAGGCTGTGGGCCGGCTGGTTCAGGATGCGATACAGGCTGGCCGGCAAGCCGGGCAGCCGCAGGTCATGCAGGGTACCGGCGATCATTATGGCGCTCCTTCGCCGGTGACCCAGCGCTCATCCACACACACGTACTTAATCGCCTGGCGGAAATAGGTATAGGCAATATGCAGCCGACCATCGGCACCCTGCTTAATGCTCGGGTAAGAAAACTCCCGGTTCAGCTTTTCACGCGAGTTGTTGGTCATGCAATAGCCGTCGCCTTCATCAAGATTGCGCTGATACGGCCAACTGCGGCCGCCGTCGCGCGAGATTGCCAGCGTCATCGGCGCACGCGGCGCGCCCCAGAACGCGCTGCGGCCGTCGTCCGGCGTCGGAACCACCGCTTCCGTGCCAGCATCATCCTCCTCATCCTCAATTTCGTCATACAGCGACGCCCTGCGTTCCAGCGCGCCGCTGGCGCTCATGGCGTTAAACACCAGCGCCAGATCGCCGTTACGCAACGTGGTCAGCTGAATCGAGGAGTTATTGTTGGGCAGCGCCGTCGGCTGCGGTGCGCTCCAGCTGCGGCCACCGTCCGCCGAGCGACTCTGATAAATAAAATCGGCCCAGCGGCTGCGGAACAGCGCCAGCAGAGAGCCATCCTGCAGCAGGGTGATATTCATATGCACGCAGCCGGTGCTGTCCGGCACTACCACATCGCGCCAGGTTTTCCCCTTGTCGCCGGAAATTTTCACCGCGCTGTCGTCGTTGTTTCCCACCCATTTCTCACCTGGCACGGTGCGGCAGTAGAAGACCGGCAGCAGCCAGTCGCCGTTGTCCAGCACCACGATCGGCTGGCGGATAAAGGTGCCCGGCTGCTCCAGCAGCGTCGCGATCTCACCCCAGCTGGCGCCCAAATCGTGCGACTGACGGTAGCGCACAAAGGCCGTATCCTGGTTGCCCGACTTCTGCGCCGTCCATAACAGCCAGAGCACGTTGTCCGGATCGAGGAACAGTACCGGGTTTTGCTCTGAGCGGGATGCGTCGTCCGACAGTTTGACCGCCGGGGTCCACTGCTCCCGGCCCTGCGGCAGGCGCGAACTGTAAATAGAAATATCGGCAATGCCTTCCTGCGTGCCGGCAAACCAGACGCACAGCAGATCGCCATTGGGCAGCGGCAGCAGATTGGCGGCGTGGTTCTGCGGACACGCAGAAGGCAGCATCGCGCTCTGACGCCCGGCATCGCCCGCGACGGGGCTTACCCGTCCGGTACGTTCAACGGTGAGGGTTTCCTGACTCATATTAGGCTCCATCGTTTTGAATATTTTGTTTAACTTTCGCCCCTGCGGCCTTGCCTGGCAGCAGCATATCAATGCCCATAATCACCGCCGGCGTAATCAGCGCGATATACATGTTATTGATACCGAAAGGATCGCCCAGCAAATACCAGACGGAGGTCATCACGCAGGCGCCGATCAGCCCGGCATTGGCACCGCGCGCGCTCTTGAAGAACGGCAGATAGAACGCCACCACCGCCACCACCGAAATCGACAGGCGGATGGCGCGGGTAAAGAAAGAGAGTTTCAGCACTTCCGGCACCAGCAGCACGAAGATCAGCGGCAGGAAACCAATCAGCAGCGACAGCCAGCGCGTCATTTTGAATTCGCGCTCCGGCGTCGGATTGCGGTAAGGCACATAGAAGTCCTTCACGATCAGCGAAGCGATCGCCAGCGCCACGGTGCTGACGCTGACAAAAATCGACGCCACCAGCGATGTTGTCACCAACCCGGCCAGCCACGGGCTCATATCCTGCAAAAATACCGGCAGGGCGTACAGGCTATCGATATTCGGGTGCAGGAACTTGGCGGCGACGCCGATAATCGCGATGGCGATGGCGATCGGCAAACAGAAAAGAAAGGCAATCCAGGTGGCGCGCTTGGCCGAAGCGGCGCTTTTAGTCGAGGAGATGGCCTGGATAACAAACTGGGTGCAGAAAATCGAACCGATAGTGCCGATCAGCCAGGCCACGATGGTGCTGGCGCCGATATTGCCGTCCCAGGTCCAGTAGAAGTCCGGCATCTGCTCTACCATCGGCGTAATGCCGCCGGTCATATGCAGCGCCACCCCCAGAATCACCAGAATGCCGAAGTATTTAATGGCGCTGTGCAGCAGGGTGACCCAGGCCATCCCCTTCATGCCGCCGAAGGCGAAATAGAAGGTGCTGACCACTGCGGTAATCAACGCCGCAACCGGCAGATTAACCTTCAATACCGTGGATATCGCCGCAGCGCCGCTCACATAGTTGCCGACGTTCACCAGCAGCAGCGCGTAAATCATAATCAGCGAAATAATGTTTTTGGTGGAGTTACCGTATTTCTCGGCGATCGCGCCGGAAATCGTGATTTTCCCCGTGTTATAGATCCGTTTGACCAACAGCAGGCCGAACAGCGGGAAACCAATCGCGGCGCCGATCACTGACCATGAGGCGGCGAAACCATCCTCAAACGCCGCCTGCGCGGTGCCGATGGTCGATTTGGCGCCAATATATTCGGACATCAGCAGGACGCCGACGATAAAGGCCGGCATGGCGCGCGAGCCTTCCATAAAATCGCCGGAACTTTTACTGCGCAGCCGGTAGGTCAGCCAGGTGGTAAACAGGATATAGACCACGACGATGCTGACGATGATCAGGGTACCTTCAGCCGTAAACTCTTTCATTTTTGCCTCTCTCGGGACATGGCTTCCCCTGAGCGATGCATACATCGCCCAAAGGTTGCGTAATCGGTCGGAAACAGCGTGATGGGTTAGCGCAAATAGGTATCCAGAATCTGGCGGATGCGCCGTTCGTCATCGGCATCAAAACACACCGCATAACGGCTTTCACCCACCACATAGCCCAGCAGCGTCAGCGCTTTTTTCACCGCCGCCGGCGAGAAGGCCACGCTGTACAACTCGCAGCGCAGCCCGGTGACGTTTTCCTGCGCCAGCCGCGAGCCGTCGATATCGCCGGCCTGAAAACGTCGCCAGATGGCGTTGATTTCCGCCGGCGCCACGTTCGCCAGCCCGGAAATACAGGCGGAACAGCCGTCGACAAAGCCCTGGTGAATCAGCGAGTCCGGCCCGTTGAGCACCTCAAACCCCGGAATGCCTTCGGCGGCGTGCAGGAAGCCCCGCAGGCTGTCATAGCTGCCGGCGCTGTCTTTGATACCGATGATATTCGGGTGCTGCGCCAGACGACGTACCGTCTCAGGCTGTAGGGTATTGCCGGTGCGCGCGGGAATGTTGTAGAGGAAAATCGGCGTCTCCAGAGCATCGGCGACCTGCAGATAGTGCCCGATCAGTTCATCCTGCGTCAGCGGGATAAAATAGGGCGTAATCACCGAGACCGCGTCCACGCCGAGCGCCGCCACCTGCTTGCCCAGCCGGACGGTGTCGCGCGTCGATATTTCGCCGATATGCGCCACCACCGGCGCTGAACCGTTGACCTCATCCACGCAGGTTTGCGTCAGCGCCAGCTTCTCCTGCTCATTCAACACAAAAAACTCACCGTTGGTGCCGCCGCAAAAGACGCCGTTGCCCGCCGCCAGCTGTCGCCGGATTTGCTCGCGCATCGCCTCCGGGTCAAAATCGCCCCGCGCATCGAAAGGCGTGACGATCGCCGTCAGCACCCCGTCAATTTTTCTTGTCATGACAGTCCCCACTCTTATTTAGCCTGTAATCCCGGAAACAGCGTCAGGTAGACATCGCGCACGTCGGCGGCGCTGACTGACATCGGTACATTCTTCATCAGACGCTGTACGTTCAGCGCCCCCTCAACCAGATGCGGCAGATGATCGGCGCCGATGCCCAGCTCATCCAGGCTGGCAGGCAGCCGCAAACGTTTAACCAGGGCGGAAAAATACGTCACCAGCGCGTGTGACTTGTCCTCCTCGCTCAGCGTGCAGTCCGCCTGCGGAAGCAGGTCATAAGCCTGGGCGAACTTGCTCACCGCCGCCGGACGCACAAAACGCATGCACGGCACCAGCAGGATAGCGTTGGCTACGCCGTGTGGAATGTGGTACTTGCCGCCCAGCGGGTACGACATGGCATGCACCAGATGCGTGCCGGCATGGGCGATAGCGGCGCCGCCGTAATAGGACGCCCACAGCATATCGAGCTTGGCGGCCAGGTTTTCCGGCGCCTCAACCGAAGTTTCCAGACTGGCGAACAGCTTTTTCAGCCCGATCAGGGCGTAGTTATCGCTGACCGGATTAGCGATGGTGGCGGTAAAGCACTCAATCAGATGGCACAGGGCGTCAATACCGGTAGAGGCGGCAATATGTGCCGGCATGCTGGTGGTCAGCTCCGGGATCAACGCCACATAGTCGGGCAGCATGACCGGAGAAATAATGCCGACTTTGGTCTCCTGCTCCGGAATGGCCAAAATGGCGTTGGGCGTAGCCTCCGATCCGGTGCCAGCGGTGGTGGGAATCAGCAGCGACGTGACGCGCCGCTGCGGTTTTTCCCCGGCCAACAACGCCTCAAGCGTCGGCGCTTCGGCAACGCACAGTACAGAGAGCAATTTGGCAACGTCCAGCACGCTGCCGCCGCCCAGGCCAATCACCAGATCGATATCCCGTGTGCCGAGCGCCTGCAGGACAGCGGCGACATCATGCTGGCTGGGCTCTGGCGGGACGTCATCCACGACGGTCAACGCGCAGTCGCTGGCGCGCAGCTGCGTCATCAGCTGCTGCGCCGTTGTGATGCGCGCGATGTTTTTATCCGTGACCAGCAGAACGCTGCGTTTTCCCGCCAACAGATAGCCGATGTCATTTAATGCCTGGTAGCCGCTTATAAGGGTGCTGTTGATGTTCATTGCTCTTACCTATTCTCCTGTTTCCTGCCGGCACGGATGGGGAGTGATGATTGTAATTGCTCAGCGTAGAGCGATAAGCATCACACTATGGATGTTGTTTATACGTTAAAATATGGTTAATTAATTTGAACTTGCTCACATATAATCAATCATGATTAAATTCAATCAAATCTAGATTAAAAAAGCCAAGGGACACGCCATGACCTGGAACAGAGCGCTGCCGGAGACGGCCGGTAAATTTAGCGGCGCAGACGTCGTCAATCTCGGCGCCGCCCTGCCGTTTATCCGCGCCGCAACGGCGCATTTGATATCGTCTGGACAGCTAAAGAGAAGTCTGAGAGCATGACGATCTTCACCCGATTCGCCGTACAACTCGCCTAGGGACAGTATGAAGGGACAAAGTCGCCTCGATCAGATTATGGATTATCTGAAAAGCCATAATCTGGTTACCGTAGATCAGTTGGTCACCGCGATTTCCGCCTCGCCGGCCACCATTCGTCGTGACCTGATAAAGCTCGATCGCGAGGGGGTTATCAGCCGCAGCCACGGCGGCGTAACCCTGAATCGGTTTATTCCTGCCCAGCCCACCACGCTGGAAAAACAGCAGCGCAACCAGCGGGAAAAGCAGGCCATCGCCCAAGCGGCGGCGCAGTGGGTCAAAGCCGGCGATAGCCTGGTGCTGGATGCCGGCACCACCATGCTGGAACTGGCGCGTCAGTTGACGCATCTGCCGCTGCGGGTGATCACCGCCGACTTGCGCATCGCGCTGTTTTTATCCGAGTTCAAGCAGATTGAAGTCACGATTATCGGCGGGCGCATCGATGAAAGCAGCCAGTCCTGCATCGGCGACCACGGCCGCCGCCTGCTGCGCGGCATCAATCCGGATATCGCCTTTATCAGCTGCAACTCCTGGTGCCTGGAAAAAGGCATCACAGCGCCCACCGAAGAAAAAGCCGGCCTGAAGCAGGATCTGCTGGCCAACGCCTCGCGCCGCATCCTGCTGGCGGACAGCAGCAAATATGGCGCCTGGTCGCTGTTTTGCGCCTCGCCGCTGGCGGCGCTGACCCATATCATCACCGATGGCCGTCTGTCGCCGGAGCTGCAGCAGACGCTGCATGGCCAGGGCTTTACGCTCACCCTGGCGGAGTAACCTGCAGACGGTCGCATACCCGGTTAGTATCCCCGTAGAAAAATGCGCTATTCTGACCGGCAGAATTAAAGCTGACGTTTACGCCTTTCAACCATAACGATAAACCGATCATGCAAAACCGGCTGACCATTAAGGACATCGCCCGCCTCAGCGGGGTAGGAAAATCCACCGTTTCACGCGTGCTGAACAATGAGGGCAGCGTGAGCCAGCAAACCCGTGAGCGCGTGGAGGCAGTGATCCGTCAGCAGGGGTTCACCCCGTCCAAATCCGCACGCGCCATGCGTGGCCAGAGCGATAAGGTGGTCGGCATTCTGGTGTCGCGCCTGGATTCGCCGTCGGAAAATCAGGCGGTGCGCACCATGCTGCCGCTGCTCTACCAGCACGGCTATGACCCGATCGTGATGGAAAGCCAGTTCGACAGCCAACTGGTACAGGAACACCTGCACGTGCTGGCGCAGCGTAACGTCGACGGGGTGATCCTGTTCGGCTTTACCGGCCTGGAGGCCGAGATGCTGCAGCCGTGGCAGGAGAAAATTGTGGTGATGGTGCGCGAGTATCAGGGCTTCTCTTCAGTCTGCTACGATGATGCCGGCGCGGTGAACCTGCTGATGGACCGGCTGCGCCAGCAGGGGCACCGCGATATCAGCTACCTCGGCGTCCGGCAGTCGGACGCCACCACCGGCGCGCGCCGCTATCAGGCCTATCTGGATGCCTGCCAGCGCCACGGCCTGACCCCGCACGCGGCGCTGGGCGAACTCAGCTACCAGAGCGGCTTCCAGCTGGCGGCGGAGGCGATCGTCCCGCAGACCCGCGCGTTGATCTGCGCGTCTGACAGCATCGCCCTCGGCGCGATCAAATATCTGCAGCAGCAGCAGATCGCCGATATTCAGGTGTGCGCCATCGGCAATACCCCGCTGCTCAGCTTCCTGTTCCCGGAGACGCTGTCGGTGGAGTTCGGCTACGGCAGCGCAGGCGTGCAGGCGGCGCAGCAACTGCTGGCCCAGCTCAGCGGCGACGCGCCGATCCGCCGCATCGTGGTGCCGAGCAAACTCTCTTAACCCTCCTGCCGCATCGGGCCACCCGCGCGGCGGTTTCCCTTGAGATCTCACACGTCATTTTGTGATCGTCATCCGATTCCGGGAACGTTCCCATTTTCTAGCCACGGCGAAATGACTAAGCTTTGATCGGCTTCACCCTACTTACCTCTGCGTGTCGTTCAGGCCCCGCTCGCCGGCACGGCATACGCATAACAACGCCAGATATACCCATAGAAAGGTATTCATAATGAGCAAAGTAAAACAGCAGGATATCGATCGCCTGATTGCGCTGGTCGGCGGCCGCGACAATATCGCCACCGTCAGCCACTGCATTACCCGGCTGCGCTTCGTGCTTAACGACCCGGCCAAAGCCAGCCCGAAAGAGATCGAAACCTTACCCATGGTGAAAGGCTGCTTCACCAACGCCGGGCAGTTTCAGGTGGTGATCGGCCCGGAGGTCGGCGATTACTATCAGGCGCTGATCGCCAGCGCCGGCGTCAACGAGGCGGACAAAGAGCAGGCCAAAACCGCCGCACGCCAGAATATGACCTGGTCCGAACGTGCCATCTCCCACTTCGCCGAGATCTTCTTCCCGCTGCTGCCGGCGCTGATCAGCGGCGGTCTGATCCTCGGCTTCCGCAATGTGATCGGCGATATTCCGCTGTCCGACGGCCAGACGCTGACGCAGTCCAGCGCCGGCTGGAAAACTGCCTACGACTTCCTGTGGCTGCTGGGCGAGGCGATCTTTATGTTCCTGCCGGTCGCCATCTGCTGGTCGACGGTGAAAAAAATGGGCGGCACCCCGGTATTGGGCATCGTGCTGGGCGTCACACTGGTGTCGCCGCAGCTGATGAACTCCTATCTGCTCGGCCAACAGGTGCCTGAACTGTGGAACTTCGGCTGGTTTACCGTGGAGAAGGTCGGCTATCAGGCGCAGGTGATCCCGTCGATCCTCGCCGGTATGGCGCTCGGCTGGATTGAAACCCGGCTGAAAAAGTGGGTGCCGGATTACCTCTATCTGGTGGTAGTGCCGGTGCTGTCGCTGCTGCTGGCGACCTTCCTGGCCCATACGCTGATCGGGCCGTTCGGCCGCATGATCGGCGACGGCGTCGCCTGGGCGGTTAAAGCGGTCATGACCGGCAGCTTTGCGCCGATCGGCGCCGCGCTGTTCGGCTTCCTGTATGCGCCGCTGGTGATCACCGGCGTCCACCAGACCACGCTGGCGATCGATATGCAGATGGTGCAGAGCATGGGCGGCACACCGGTGTGGCCGATCATCGCCCTGTCCAATATCGCGCAGGCCTCGGCGGTGCTGGCGATCATTATCGTCAGCCGCAAGGCCAACGAACGTGAAATTTCGGTGCCGGCGGCAATTTCCGCCTACCTCGGCGTCACCGAGCCGGCAATGTACGGCATCAACCTGAAGTACCGCTTCCCGATGCTGTGCGCGATGATTGGTTCCGCCTGCGCCGGCCTGATCTGCGGCCTGGCCGGGGTGATGGCCAACGGTATCGGCGTCGGCGGCCTGCCGGGTATTTTGTCGATCAAACCGCAGTTCTGGCTGGTGTTCGCGCTGGCGATGCTGGTGGCCGTGGTAGTGCCGCTGGTGCTGACCATGCTGGTGTACCGGCGCAAGGCGCGCCGCGGCGAACTGCCGGTATAACGCGCTATCGATCATGAATGTAGGGGCCAGGCTCGCCTGGCCCGCTGTCACAGTCAAAAGGTATTCTTTATGAGCAACCCAATCCCCTGGTGGCAAAACGGCGTCATCTACCAAATCTACCCGAAGAGCTTTCAGGACAGCAGCGGTAACGGCTACGGCGATCTGGCCGGCGTGATCCAGCGGCTGGACTATCTGCAGGAGCTGGGCGTCGACGCCATCTGGCTGACGCCGGTCTATCTCTCCCCGCAGGTGGATAACGGCTATGACGTCGCCGACTACTGCGCCATCGACCCGGCCTACGGCAGCATGGAAACCTTCGAACAACTGGTGGCGGCCGCGCACCAGCGCGATATCCGCATCGTGATGGATATGGTGTTCAACCATACGTCGACCGAGCATCCGTGGTTCCGGGCGGCGCAGGATCGCCACAGCCCGCAGCGCCAGTTCTATATCTGGCGCGACGGCGCTGAGGGGACGCCGCCGAATAACTGGCGCTCCAAGTTCGGCGGTTCGGCCTGGCAGTGGCACGCCGACAGCGGTCAGTATTATCTGCACCTGTTCGCCACCGAGCAGGCAGATTTGAACTGGGAGCACCCGCCGGTTCGCGAGGAGCTGAAGAAAATCTGCCGGTTCTGGGCGGACAAAGGCGTCGACGGCCTGCGGCTGGATGTGATCAATCTGGTGTCCAAGCAGCAGGATTTCCCGGACGACGCGCACGGCGACGGCCGGCGTTTTTACACCGACGGCCCGCGCATTCACCCATTCCTGCAGGAAATGAGCCGCGAAGTGTTCCGGCCGCGCGGTCTGATGACGGTCGGCGAGATGTCGTCCACCAGCCTGGAACATTGCCGGCAATATGCGGCGAACGGCGGCGAAGAGCTGTCGATGACCTTTAACTTTCACCACCTGAAGGTCGATTACGCCAACGGCGAAAAATGGACGCTGGCGGCGCCGGACTACGTGGAGCTGAAGCAGATTTTCCGCCACTGGCAGCAGGGCATGCACAACCACGCCTGGAACGCGCTGTTCTGGTGTAACCACGATCAGCCGCGCATTGTCTCGCGCTTCGGCGACGACCATGCGCTGCGCGTGCCGGCGGCGAAGATGCTGGCGATGGTGCTGCACGGCATGCAGGGCACACCCTATATCTATCAGGGCGAGGAGATCGGCATGACCAATCCGCGCTTTGCGCGTATTGATCAATACCGAGACGTCGAAAGCCTGAATATGTACGCCGAACTGCGCGCCGCGGGGCGCAGCGACGCCGAGCTGCTGGCGATACTGGCCAGTAAATCGCGCGATAACGGACGCACGCCGATGCAGTGGAATGCCGGCCCCAACGCCGGCTTCAGCCGGGGCACGCCCTGGATCCCCTGCGCCGACAACTACCTGCAGATTAACGTCGAGGCGGCGCTGGCCGATCGGGATTCGGTGTTTTACACCTATCGCCACCTGATCGCCCTGCGCAAGCAGTATCCGCTGCTGACCCACGGCGACTATCAGGATCTGGCGCCGGCGCACCCGGCGCTGTGGTGCTACCTGCGCAGCTGGAACGGTCAGCGGCTGCTGGTGGCAGCCAACCTGAGCGCCCGGCCGCAGGCGTGGGACGCGGCCGGCGTTACAGCATCCGATCTGTGGCGCGTGGCGATCGGCAACTACGCCGATGCGCCGCCGCTGCCGCAACCGCTAACCCTGCGTCCGTTTGAGGCGGTGTGGTGGCTGCTGGAGGAGTGAAGTTTCCACACTCATCTGCGTCAACCAATGCTCAGGGCCAAACGGCCCGTTTCCCGTCGGCGAGACGGCGATCTGTATAGCGATCGCCCCGCCGCCGGCTTTCTTTGTCCTGCATCAAGAAAATTCCGCCAGCACCCATATATAGTATTTCCATTACCACCAGCACCTATATATAGTAGTTATCCACAAAATCATCCACACTGCCCCGTAGCCCAGACCCGCTGCGGCATTGCCCTGTGGATAAGCTGAAACGGCTATCTGTTCCCATCGGCGGAACAAGGAGAACGACGTGAAACCAGTAGTGATTAAACGGGACGGCTGTCAGGTTCCCTTCGACGAAGCACGTATCAAACAGGCCATCGAACGCGCCGCCCGCGCCGCCGAGGTGAACGACAGTGAGTATTGCGCCGCCGTCGCCCGTGAAGTCGCTCAACAGATGTCCCGCCAGCCGCGGCTGGATATCCATGATATTCAGCAGGCAGTGGAAAACCGGCTGATGGCCGGCGAATACAAACAACTGGCGCGCGCCTATATCGAATACCGTCACGACCGCGACGTCGCCCGCGAACTGCGCGGCCGGCTGAATCAGGAGATCCGCGGCCTGGTCGAACAAAGCAACGCCGCGCTGCTGAATGAAAACGCCAATAAAGACAGCAAGGTCATTCCCACCCAGCGCGATCTGCTGGCCGGCATTGTCGCCAAACACTATGCCAAGCAGCATATCCTGCCGCGCGACGTGGTGCTGGCCCACGAACGCGGTGAAATTCACTACCACGATCTGGACTACGCGCCGTTTTTCCCGATGTTCAACTGCATGCTGATCGACCTGCAGGGCATGCTGACCAACGGCTTTAAAATGGGCAACGCCGAGATCGAAACGCCGAAATCGATCTCCACCGCCACCGCGGTCACCGCGCAGATCATCGCGCAGGTGGCCAGCCATATCTACGGCGGAACTACCATCAACCGTATTGATGAGATCCTGGCGCCGTACGTCAGCGCCAGCTTCCGCAAACACCAGCAGGTGGCCGAAGAGTGGCAGATCCCGGACGTAGCGGGCTATGCCATGGCGCGCACTGAAAAAGAGTGTTACGACGCTTTCCAGTCGCTGGAGTATGAGGTCAATACGCTGCATACCGCCAACGGCCAGACGCCGTTCGTCACCTTTGGCTTCGGCCTCGGCACCAGCTGGCAGTCGCGGCTGATCCAGCAGTCGATCCTGAAAAACCGCATCGCCGGGCTGGGGAAAAACCGCAAAACGGCGGTGTTCCCGAAGCTGGTATTCGCCATCCGCGACGGCCTCAACCACCGTTACGGCGATCGGAACTACGACATCAAGCAGCTGGCGCTGGAGTGCGCCAGCAAACGCATGTACCCCGATATCCTCAATTACGATCAGGTGGTGCAGGTAACCGGCTCGTTTAAAACGCCGATGGGCTGCCGCAGCTTCCTCGGCAGCTATCAGGAGAACGGTAAGCCGGTGCACGACGGGCGCAACAACCTCGGCGTCATCAGCCTTAATCTGCCGCGCATTGCGCTGGAATCGCAGGGCAATGAGGAGCGCTTCTGGCAGTTGCTGGATCGCCGCCTGCTGCTGGCGAAAAAGGCGCTGATGACGCGCATCGCACGCCTGCAGGGCATCAAGGCGCGCGTGGCACCGATTCTGTATATGGAAGGGGCCTGCGGCGTGCGGCTGAACGCCGACGACGATATCGCCGAGATCTTCAAAAACGGCCGGGCGTCGATCTCCCTCGGCTATATCGGCATTCATGAAACCATCAACGCGCTGTTCGGCAACGCCGGGCACCTGTTCGATGACCAGGCGCTGCGCGCCAAGGCCGTCGCCATTGTCGAACGTCTGCGCGCCGCCACCGAAAGCTGGAAAGAGGAAACCGGCTACGGCTTCAGCCTGTACAGCACCCCGAGCGAAAACCTGTGCGACCGCTTCTGCCGGCTGGACACCGCCGATTTCGGCGTGGTACCGGGGGTGACCGACAAGGGCTACTACACCAACAGCTTCCACCTCGACGTCGAGAAAAAGGTGAATCCGTACGACAAGCTGGACTTCGAGGCGCCTTACCCGCCGTTGGCCAACGGCGGCTTTATCTGTTACGGCGAATATCCGAACCTGCAGCATAACCTGAAGGCGCTGGAAGACGTGTGGGACTACAGCTACAGCCGCGTGCCCTATTACGGCACCAATACGCCGATCGACGAGTGTTACCAATGCGGCTACACCGGCGAGTTCTCCTGCACCAGCAAAGGGTTTACCTGCCCGAAATGCGGCAATCACGACTCTGCCAAAGTGTCGGTCACCCGCCGCGTCTGCGGCTATCTCGGCAGCCCGGACGCGCGGCCGTTCAACGCCGGCAAGCAGGAAGAGGTTAAACGCCGGGTGAAGCATCTGGATAACGGGCAGTTGGGCTAACGGCCCGGCCGGCCGTTTACGAAAGGATCGGCGATGAATTATCACCAGTATTACCCCGTCGACGTGGTCAACGGCCCCGGCACCCGCTGCACGCTGTTTGTCGCCGGCTGCGTGCACCAGTGCCGCGGCTGCTACAACCAGAGCACCTGGCGGCTTGATTCCGGCCAGCCGTTTACTGCGGCGCTGGCGGACCAGATTATCGCCGACCTCAACGACCTGCGCATTACACGCCAGGGATTGTCGCTGTCCGGCGGCGATCCGCTGCATCCGGCCAATGTGCCGGAGATATTACGGCTGGTGCAGCGGGTGCGCGCTGAATGCCCCGGTAAAGATATCTGGCTGTGGACCGGCTACCGGCTGGCGGAGCTGGACGCGGCGCAGCTACGGGTGGTAAATCTGATCAACGTGCTGATCGACGGGAAGTTCGTACAGGCGTTGCGCGATCCGGCGCTGATTTGGCGCGGCAGCAGCAATCAGGTGGTGCATAAGCTGCGCTGAGCGTGAAGCGGGGATGCATTTTTGCATCCCCGCAACTTTTTAGAATATAAACATCCCGACCATGCCGGTCAGGATGCCGCACAGCGCCACCAGCGCCGCCGTCAGGCACAGCGCTTTGGCGGTGAAGGCCTTCTTCAGCATCAGCAGCGACGGCAGGCTGACCGCCGGCAGCGTCATCAGCAACGCCAGCGCCGGGCCGGGGCCCATGCCCGCCAGCATCATCGCCTGCACGATCGGAATTTCCGCCGCGGTGGGAATCACAAACAGACAGCCGGCAAGCGCCAGGCCGATAATCCACAGCAGGCTGTTATCCACCGCGCCCTCGGCGTGCGGGAACAGCCAGACCCGCGCCGCGCCCAACAGCAGCACCGCCAGAATATAAACCGGGATGGTTGACCAAAACAGCGTCCACAGCGCCGCCATCCAGCGGCGCAGGAACGGCTGAGGCGCGTTCTCGCACGCCGGCAGAGTCGTCACCGCTTCGCTCGCCGGCGGCGCGTCGTTTGCGGTCAGACGCTGCACCAGCCAGGCCACGCCCAGCACCATGATCACACCGGCCGCCAGACGCATGGCGGCAAACTGCCAGCCCAGCACGAAGCCCATAAAAATCAGCGTGGCCGGGTTCAGCACCGGGTTGCTGAGCCAAAACGCCAGCGCCGCACCGCTGGATACCGACTGGCGGCGTAAACCGGCCGCCACCGGCGCCGCGCAGCAGGTGCACATCATGCCCGGCAGCGCGATCAGCGACCCCAGCAGCGTGCCGGAGAAACGCTGATGCCCCAGCGTACGCACCAGCCAGTCGCGCGGAATCAACACCTGCACCAGTGACCCCACCAGCACGCCCAGCAGCGCGGCCTTCCACACCGCCGCAAAGTAGGTCAGCGCGTACTGCCACGCCGCTATCCACGGGTTATGCGCACCATCGGCCAGGATCGAGCCGCCGATGGAGTGGCTTTCCGCCGCAACAAACGCCTTACCGTAGTAAGGCTGCCATTTGACGTAGTACAGACCGACGGCGACCACCAGTAAAAACAGCACGGGTTTCCACAGCGGCCATGAACGCGTCTGGCTGCCGGAGGCAGGTAAAGGTTGAGACATGAGAGTAACCAGCAAGTAACAAAC
This sequence comes from Serratia sp. JUb9, assembly GCF_014298095.1. NCBI lineage: Bacteria > Pseudomonadati > Pseudomonadota > Gammaproteobacteria > Enterobacterales > Yersiniaceae > Serratia > Serratia sp. JUb9. The sequence goes on from NZ_CP060416.1 coordinate 4,504,088, forward strand.
AATGGCGCTAGCTTAGCGCGATAGCGCGCCGTGCGCACCCGCCTGTCGAAAATAGTTCATCTGTTCGCCACATCGCCGTCACCTCAGCGTCATCTGCGCCCGGCAGGATAAGCCCCATCACCAACCGCCTCCCAGCCGCCGCACCGGCGCTGTTAGCGGCGATTGGCGCACGGAGGTTTTAACCATGACGCAGATATCTAGACATCCTACCAGTTACCCTACACGCTATCAGCAAATCGCGGCGCAGCTGGAAGAAGAGCTACGCAGCCGTTACCGCGGCGGCGACTACCTGCCTTCGGAACAGCAGCTGGCGGACCATTATCAGGTCAACCGCCATACCCTGCGCCGGGCGGTGGATCAGCTGGTGGAGCGCGGCTGGCTGCAGCGCCGCCACGGCGTCGGCATTTTGGTGCTGATGCGCCCTTACGACTACCCGCTGCACGCCAAAACCCGCTTTACCCAGAACCTGCTCGAGCAGGGCAACCACCCCACCAGTGAGTGCTTACTCGCAGTATTGCGCCCGTGCAACGACCACATCGCCAGCGCGCTGGGCTGTGAGGAGGGCCAGCAGGCGATCCACCTGCGTACCCTGCGCCGGGTAAACGGCGTACCGATGAGCGTGATCGACCACTACCTGCCCGACCTCGACTGGTGGCCGGCCCTGCAGCAGTTCCGCCAGGGATCGCTGCATGAATTTATTGAACAGCATATCCATCAGCCGCTCAGCCGCCGCCAGACGCGCATCAGCGCCCGGCAGGCGCAGGCGAAAGAGCGCCAACTGCTGGAACTGGCCGCCGACGCGCCGCTGCTGTGCGTGCGCACCCTCAACGTCTGCAGCGGCAGCGACCGGCTGGCGGAATACTCCGTCAGCCTGGCGCGCGCCGATATGCTCGAACTGACCATGGAGCACTGAATGTCCTCTCTCTCATCACGACAACGCTGGATGTCGGTGCTGGCGCACAGCCGGCCGGCCCAACTGCGCAGCCACTGGCAGGCGCTGAACCTGAACCCCGAGTACCGGCTGCTGCGCGCGCCGGAGATTGGCCTGACGCAGCTGCAGGGGCGCATGGGCGCCACCGGCCGCCGCTTTGTGCTGGGTGATATGACCGTTACCTGCGCGGTGGTGCAGCTGGAAAGCGGCGGCCACGGCTACAGCTACGTTGCCGGGCGCGATAAGGCGCATGCTGAACTGTGCGCGCTGGTCGACGCCCTGCTGCAACAGCCGGCATACCAGGAACGGCTGCAGCAACAGCTGATCGCCCCGCTGGCGGCGGCGCAGCAGGAACAACGCCAGCAGCGCGCCCGCGAGGTGGCCACCAGCCGGGTCGATTTCTTTACGCTGGTACGGGGAGAGTCGCCATGAGTTTACTGGATGGTTTCGCCAGCCCGGTGGCGCAGGCGCAGCAGACGTTCCGCCTGATCCTGAAAGCATTGAGCGAGCCGGGCGTCACGGTGCGGTTGACGGACGGGCCGCAGTGGCCGCCGCTTAACGCCGCCACCACCGCCGCCTTGCTGACGCTGGCCGACGGCGAAACGCCGCTCCTGATCGAACCGGCGCTGAACAGTGAGCAGGTGCTGACTAACCTTCGTTTCCACACCGGCGCGCCGCAGGCCTCCTCGGCGGCGCAGGCGGCGTTCGCCGTTTACGACCCGCGCCTGCAGGAGGCGGATCTGCACGCGCTGCCGCACGGCGACGAACTGGCGCCGGAACAAGGCGCGACGCTGATCGTCCAGCTCGACGATCTGGAAAACGGCGCGCCGCTGCGGCTGCGCGGCCCCGGCATTGCCCACAGCCGCACCATCGCGCCGCCGTTGCCGGAGGCGCTGCGCCGCTATCTGCTGGCGCGCCCGCAGCCCTTCCCGCTCGGGCTTGACGTGATTCTGACCTGCGGCGACGCGCTGCTGGCCATCCCGCGCACCACTCATCTGGAGGAATGCTGATGTACGTAGCCGTAAAAGGGGGCGAAAAAGCCATTGAGGCCGCGCACCGACTGCAGGAGCAACTGCGACGCGGCGACCCGGCACAACCGGCGCTGACGGCCGCGCAGGTGGAGCAGCAGCTCGGGCTGGCGGTGGACCGGGTCATGACCGAAGGCGGCGTCTATGACCGTGAACTGGCGGCGCTGGCGATTAAGCAGGCCAGCGGCGATCTGGTGGAGGCGATTTTCCTGCTGCGCGCCTACCGCACCACGCTGCCGCGTCTGGCCGTCAGTGAGCCATTACTCACCGAGCAGATGCGGCTGGAACGCCGCATTTCGGCGATTTACAAAGACCTGCCCGGCGGCCAGCTGCTCGGCCCGACCTATGACTACACCCACCGGCTGCTGGACTTCGCGCTGTTGGCGGACGGCGGCGCGCCCGATGCAACGCCGCAGCTCGCCGACGATGCGCCGGCAACCGGCTGCCCGCACGTGTTCAGCCTGCTGAGCCGCCAGCAGCTGGCGCAGGCGGAACAGGACGACGGCAGCACGCCGGCGGATATCACCCGCACGCCGCCGGTCTACCCCTGCCCGCGCTCGGCGCGCCTGCAGCAACTGGTGCGCGGCGATGAAGGCTTTCTGCTGGCGCTCGGCTACTCCACCCAGCGCGGCTATGGCCGCAACCACCCGTTCGCCGGCGAGATCCGCAGCGGCTATGTCACGGTGGAGATCGTGCCGGAAGAGCTGGGCTTCGCCATCGACATCGGCGAAATCCTGCTGACCGAGTGCGAGATGGTGAACGGCTTTGTCGCCCCGGAACAGCAGCCGCCGCACTTTACCCGCGGCTACGGCCTGGTGTTCGGCCGCGCCGAGCGCAAAGCGATGGCGATGGCGCTGGTGGACCGCGCCCTGCAGAAGGACGAGTACGCGGAAGACGGCGACAGCCCGGCACAGGACGAAGAGTTCGTGCTGTCCCACGCCGATAACGTCGAGGCCGCCGGCTTCGTGTCCCATCTGAAACTGCCGCACTATGTGGATTTCCAGGCGGAACTGGAACTGCTGCAACGCCTGCGGCAGCGCGGCGAGCCCACGCAGGAGACGCCCCATGAGTAACGTACTGAGCGGCTACAACCCCGGCTATCTGGATGAACAGACCAAACGCATGATCCGCCGCGCCATCCTGAAGGGCGTGGCCATCCCCGGCTATCAGGTGCCGTTCGGCGGCCGCGAGATGCCGATGCCCTACGGCTGGGGCACCGGCGGCATCCAGCTGACCGCCAGCGTGGTCGGCGACGCCGACGTGCTGAAAGTCATCGATCAGGGCGCGGACGACACCACCAACGCGGTATCGATTCGCCGCTTCTTCCAGCGCGTCACCGGCGTCGCCACCACCGAACGTACCGTCGAGGCTACGCTGATCCAGACCCGCCACCGCATCCCGGAAACGCCGCTGCGGGAAGACCAGATCCTGATCTATCAGGTGCCGATTCCGGAGCCGCTGCGCTTTATCGAACCGCGCGAAACCGAAACGCGCAAAATGCACGCGCTGGAGGAGTACGGCGTGATGCAGGTGAAACTCTACGAGGATATCGCCCGCTACGGCCATATCGCCACCACCTACGCCTACCCGGTGAAGGTCAATGACCGCTACGTGATGGACCCGTCGCCGATCCCGAAATTCGACAACCCGAAGATGCATATGATGCCGGCGCTGCAATTGTTCGGCGCCGGGCGGGAGAAGCGGATCTACGCCCTGCCGCCGTACACCAAAGTGGTCAGCCTGGACTTTGACGATCACCCGTTCAGCGTCCAGCAGTGGGAGCAGCCCTGTGCGCTGTGCGGCTCCCGCAGCAGCTACCTGGACGAGGTGGTGCTCGACGATCAGGGCAACCGCATGTTCGTCTGCTCAGATACCGACTACTGCCGGCAGCAGCTGGCGTCATCCACGGAGACACCGCGCCCATGAGCACCACACCGTTACACGACGCCCCGCTGCTGTCGGTCGAGCGTCTGACCCATCTGTACGCGCCGGGCAAAGGCTTCAGCGACGTCTCTTTTGATATTTACCCCGGCGAAGTGCTGGGCATCGTCGGCGAATCCGGCTCCGGTAAAACCACCCTGTTGAAAAGCATCTCGGCGCGGCTGGCGCCGCAGCAGGGGCGCATCCTCTACCGTCCGCAGGCCGGGCAGGAGCAGGATCTGTACGCCATGGCGGAGAGCGCGCGCCGCCGCCTGCTGCGCACCGACTGGGGCGTGGTGCACCAGCACCCGCTGGACGGGCTGCGGCCGCAGGTGTCCGCCGGCGGCAATATCGGCGAGCGGCTGATGGCCGTCGGCCAGCGCCACTACGGCGATATCCGCCGTCAGGCCGGGCAATGGCTGGAGGACGTCGAGATCCCGCTGTCGCGCCTTGACGATCTGCCCACCACCTTTTCCGGCGGCATGCAGCAGCGGCTGCAGATCGCCCGCAACCTGGTCACCCATCCCAAGCTGGTGTTTATGGACGAACCGACCGGCGGGCTGGACGTGTCGGTGCAGGCGCGGCTGCTGGATCTGCTGCGCACGCTGGTGGTGGAGATGCGGCTGGCGGCGGTGATCGTCACCCACGATCTGGGCGTCGCGCGCCTGCTGGCGCACCGGCTGCTGGTGATGAAACAGGGGGAAGTGGTGGAAAGCGGCCTGACCGACCGGGTGCTGGACGACCCGCACCATCCCTATACCCAACTGCTGGTGTCTTCCGTGTTGTCGTAACTGAGTGGGGAATCTATGACGATCAAAATTCGCGTCGAACATCTGAGCAAGACCTTTGTGCTGCACCAGCAGCACGGGACGCGGCTGCCGGTGCTGCACGACGCCAGCCTGACGGTCAGCGCCGGCGAATGCGTGGTGCTGCACGGCCACTCCGGCAGCGGTAAGTCCACCCTGCTGCGCTCGCTGTACGCCAACTACCTGCCGGACAGCGGCCATATCTGGCTGGACCATCAGGGAGAATGGATCGATATGGCGCAGGCGGAGGCGCGGCAGATCCTGGCGGTGCGCCGCCGGACGCTGGGCTGGGTCAGCCAGTTTCTGCGGGTGATCCCGCGTATCAGCGCACTGGAGGTGGTGATGCAGCCGCTGCTGGAGCTGGGCGTGGCGCATGACGAGTGCCGCGAGCGCGCCAGCGCACTGCTCAGCCGGCTTAACGTGCCGCAACGGCTGTGGGGGCTGGCGCCGTCCACCTTTTCCGGCGGCGAACAGCAGCGGGTCAACATCGCCCGCGGCTTTATCGTCGACTACCCGATCCTGCTGCTGGATGAGCCCACCGCCTCGCTGGACGCACGCAACAGCGCGGCGGTGGTCGCCTTGGTCGAACAGGCGCGCCGGCGCGGTGCCGCCATCGTCGGCATTTTTCATGACGACCAGGTGCGCGCTCAGGTCGCCGACCGGCTGCACATCATGCAAGCGCCGCAGGCGCTGGAGACGCCGTGATGATTATTAATAACGTAAAGCTGGTGCTGGACGACCAGGTGGTGAACGGCTCGCTGGAGATGGGCGACGGCGTGATCCGCAGCTTTGCCGACGGCCACAGCCGTCTGCCGCAGGCGCTGGACGGCGAAGGCGGCTGGCTGCTGCCGGGCCTGATCGAACTGCATACCGATAACCTGGATAAATTCTTTATGCCGCGCCCCAACGTGGACTGGCCGGCCCACTCCGCCATGAGCAGCCACGACGCGCTGATGGTTGCCTGCGGCATCACCACGGTGCTGGACGCGGTGGCGATAGGCGATGTACGCGACGGCGGCCACCGGCTGGAGAACCTGCAAAAAATGATCGACGCGGTGATCCACAGCCAGCGCGCCGGGGTAAACCGCGCCGAACACCGCCTGCACCTGCGCTGTGAACTGCCCAACGCCGGCACGCTGCCGCTGTTTGAACAACTGATGGATAAACCGGGCGTGTCGCTGGTGTCGCTGATGGACCATTCGCCGGGCCAGCGCCAGTTCGCCTCGCGCGCCAAGTATCGCGAATATTATCAGGGCAAATATAACCTGAGCGACGCCGCGATGGATGAGTATGAACAGCAGCAGGTCGCGCTGTCAGCCCGCTGGGCGACGCCGAACCGCCAGGCCATTGCCGAACGCTGTCGCGAACGGGGCATTGCGCTCGCCAGCCATGACGACGCCACCGCCGCGCACGTTGCCGAGTCCTGCGCGCTGGGCAGCGCGATCGCCGAGTTCCCCACCACCGAGGAAGCGGCCCGCGCCTCGCACCGGCAGGGGCTGCAGGTGCTGATGGGAGCGCCGAACATCGTGCGCGGCGGCTCGCACTCCGGCAACGTGGCGGCGCATCAGCTGGCGGCGCAGGGGGTGCTGGATATCCTCTCTTCCGACTACTACCCCGCCAGCCTGCTCGACGCGGCGTTCCTCCTGGCCGCCGACGCGCGCAACGGTTATGACCTGCCGCAGTCGGTGGCAATGGTCACCCGCAACCCGGCGCGGGCATTGGGGTTAGCCGATCGCGGCACCATTGCCGAGGGGCTGCGCGCCGATCTGGTGCTGGCGCGCGCGCACGGCGAGCATATCTATGTACAGCACGTGTGGCGTCAGGGACGGCAGGTGTTCTGATGGCGCAGCTTATCTATCTGATGGGGGCCTCCGGCTCCGGCAAGGACAGCCTGCTGGCCGCCCTGCGCAACGCGGCGGACAGCGCGCCGCTGGTGGCGCACCGCTATATCACCCGCCCGGCGCAGGCCGGCTGTGAGAACCACGTGGCGCTGAGTGAACGCGAGTTTCTGCGCCGGCGCGCCAACGGCCTGTTTGCGCTGGACTGGCTGGCCCATCACACCCGTTATGCGTTAGGGATCGAGGTCGATCTGTGGCTGTTGCAGGGGATCGACGTGGTGATCAACGGCTCGCGCGCCTATCTGCCCTACGCCCGTCAGCGCTACGGCGCGCAACTGCTGCCGCTGTGCCTGCAGGTTGAACCGGCGGTGTTGCGCCGGCGTCTGGAGCGGCGCGGCCGCGAAGACAGCGGGCAGATTGAACAGCGGCTGGCGCGTGCGGCGGCCTACAGCGTGCCGTCCGACTGCCTGCGGCTGGATAACAACGGCGAGCTGAGCGAAACGCTGGCGGCGCTGCTGCAACTGCTGACGGCGCTGCGGCGCGAGGAGACACCATGCAACTGACTTTTCTCGGCACCGGCGGCGCCCAGCAGGTGCCGGCATTTGGCTGCGCGTGCGCCATCTGCCAACGGGCGCGCCGTGAGCCGGCCCGGCGTCGTCGCGCATGCAGCGCCATGCTGGATTATCAGGGGGAAACTACGTTAATTGATGCGGGATTGACGTCATTGGAGCGGCGGTTTTCGGCGGGGCAAATTCAGCGTTTTTTACTGACACATTACCACATGGATCACGTTCAGGGGTTATTTCATTTGCGCTGGGGGTGTGGAAGCGCCATTCCGGTGTACGGCCCGCCCGATGAACAGGGCTGCGACGATCTGTTCAGACACCCCGGCATTCTGGACTTTCAGCCGCCGCTGGCGCCGTTTGTCAGCATAACGCTGGGCGGACTGCGCATCACCCCGCTGCCGCTGATCCACTCTAAAATCACCCACGGTTACCTGATCCAGAGCGCCGACCGCACGCTGGCCTACCTGACCGATACCGTCGGTCTGCCGCCGGACACCCTGCGTTTTCTGCAGGGCGTCCGCCTGGATCTGCTGGTGCTGGACTGCAGCCTGCCGCCGCAGGCACAGGCGCCGCGCAACCATAACGACCTCACCCGCGCGCTGGAGATTCAGCAACGGCTGTTGCCGCAGCGCACCCTGCTGACGCATATCAGCCACCACCTCGACGCCTGGCTGCTGACGCACCCGCTGCCGCCAGGGCTGGAGCTGGCGTACGATGGCCTCTGCATCGATGTCAGTGCGCCAGACGCTCCCCGTGCTGCAGCCGATCGGACTCCAGCACCCTGACGCCGTCGCCGGGGCTGAACGCCTGCTCCAGCAGGGTCTGCGCCACATCGCGGGCGGCGACCGATTTCCATCTGCCGGGCAGCAGCCTGAACAGCGGCTGGGCTACGCGCTCCAGCAAACGCGGCGCGGCACGTTTACCCAGCAGCATCGACGGCCGCACCAGCGTCAGACGCTGCCAGCCCTGCTCGCGCAGCGCCTGCTCCATCTCCCCTTTGATGCGGTTATACAGGAAGGTGGAATGCGGGCTGGCGCCCATCGCGCTCACCGCCAGACAGTGCTGCGCGCCGAGCCGACGGCCGGTCAGCGCGCTTTCCACCACCAGCGTATAGTCGACGTAGTGGAAATTGCCGTCGCTGCCGGCCTGCTGCCGCGTGGTGCCAAGACAGCAGAACACCGCGTCAACCGGCTGATCCAGCTCCGTCAGCAGGGCGAACAGATCGTCGCCCACCGGGTTGGTCAGTTTGTCATGCGGCGGCAGCGGCCGGCGGCTGGGGGCGGTAATCGCCGTCACCCGCTGGTCCGCCAGCAGCAGGCGCAACAGCTCGCCGCCCACCAGCCCGGTAGCGCCCGTTATCAATACCCGTGCCATAATGCCTCCCGTGCCGTTGTCGCTTTCCATGTAAGTATAAGACAGGTAACAAACCCTGGATCGGCAGGAAGCCTGCGCTAGCTGCGGGCCCAAAACAACTTGGTGCCAAAACCGAGAACGTTGTCGGTCATCTTCACCTCCTGCAGGCTCAGTTGCCACAGGGTGGCCGACATGGCTTTTGCCACCGGGAAACGCTTGCAGTAACGGGCGCGCGCCTGTTGCTCTTCATCACCGCTCAGTATGCGCGCCTCTGCGCGATACTGGATGCCTTTAATCAGCGCGATGCTTTTGGGCTTTGGCGCAATGGTGCCGACCACTTCAGCATGCTGCTGCATCAGCTGCCCGTGGCGGGTATGCGGTTCGGTCATCAGCCACAGCGCCATGCGCTCGGCGTCAAACACGTAAAAACAGTTGGCGCACCACATCTCCACGCCGTTGCCGGCGCAGAGCGTCAGCACGTACTGTTTGCTGAGGAAGCGGATGATATGCTGCTGTTGTTCGCTCTGTTCCACCGGGGTCTCCTTTAGGCTGTTAACAGCATCTTACCACCGGATTGAGAGGCTGCCTGTGCGGCAGTGAACATGCGCTTGATTTAAAACGAGAGGGCGATGAGTTTCTAAGCTGCCTGTACGGCAGTGAGTCCCAATATTGCCCCAAGAAATCAGACATTGGCAATGATAACGCTAAACAAAGCCCTGATTTTGTCAAAGGTGATTGAAAAAAATACGCGGTGGTTTATGTTTTCAGAGCGCAGGAATGGCGCGACTTTATCAATCACGGATGGGAAACATGGCACTATACGGGAAGTTTATAGTTAATGATGCGGATTATTCACCGCTGACGATTTATGGCATCGGCACGTTTATGGCGTTCTCCGGCGACGGTAATTACCGGAACGCGCCAGGGTGTGGGATGATTCCCAACGAGGGGCCAATCCCCTCGGGCAAATACTGGATCGTTGATCGCCCTACCGGTGGCATTCGTGAACCAATAGCAACGTGGTTTAGTGATGTGCTAAACCGGAATTTACGCAATATACCTACCGGAAAAAATGAGTGGTTTGGACTATTCAGGGACGACGGGAAGATAGACGATCACACATGGATAAATGGCGTCAAGCGAGGGAATTTTAGACTGCATCCGGGAACGATATCATATGGTTGTATCACGCTAAAACATCACTCAGACTTTGCAGCAATTCGTAGTGCTCTACTGAGGACTAAAACAATCAATATCAGAAATATGAGATTGCGCGCGTATGGTATCATTGATGTGATTAGCAACGGAGAATGCAAGGTAAGCGGATGAAAAAGGCATTTTTAATACTGGCAAAATTAGCTGTTTTCATCATATTCCTGATGAACGTTGGCGTATGGTTTCCATTTTATCACTTCATCAGGCGCAACATACATCATGTAATGTCTCTGGATACCGCAACAAACATTACAGATATTATTGGGGGGTATCCGGAACCATGGGATTTCATGGCTATAGCAATAGTTTTATTTTTAAACACAATAATATCCATAATTTTATGCAAGCTGACATTTATGCTGGTTCGTCATATTAGAAAAAAAATGAATAAATCAGATTAAATAAAGGCCGGTTAACCCGGCCTGAATTCTGATTTCTCTAAGCTGCCTGTACGGCAGTGAACGGTATGCGCAGGCATTTACTGTAAACTCTGTCTTTCTAAGCTGCCTGTACGGCAGTGAACATCAAGCACCAAATAATTTTCAAAAAGCTACATTTCTAAGCTGCCTGTACGGCAGTGAACTGTTGCAGTATAGCGTTAATCGTCTGTTTAAACAGAAAATTCCTTATTATTTGACCAAAAACCATTTTTTCTGACACTTCAATATAACCATTAAAAATCAATAGGTTATAGTTTTTCACAAAAAAAGGGTTAGAACCTAAAGGATGCTAGCAGTGGCACTCAGGCCATAAGCACTAAACTCACTGGCTGTCGGCATAACTAGCAAATGGCTGATAGCTGATAGCTGATAGCTGATAGCTGATAGCTGATAGCTGATAGCCATTATTGAATGATAATGAAAAATATAGCGCTTCTATTCAGAAACGTTTCATTTTCCCACTTACATAAATCAATAAAACGTCTTGCCATTTACTTTATCAATGCAAAAACTTCAACCTCAATAAAAATCATATAGTTAAAAATTTCAGTGCATTCATTCCTTATACAATACCTTTAAGTTATATTTAATATCCCTAGGTAAATAAAACATTAAATTAACTTACATGCTCAAGCGCACATTTCACTCGTTTTTTCTCCAGTGCTTATTGAATGTAAAAATCTTACAAGATATGTTGTTTTTATGCCGTTAGATAAGGATGGCTGGTAGCTTATTATCTATTGTTAACAGGAAGGAATCTCAAGGATGAGTAAACGAAGCGATATAATTGATGGAGCGGAGGCTTCCAGTGCGCCGTATGGGCTGGTATATACGGAAGTTATTGGTTGGATCGACCTGGGACATGCGCAGGGCATTGATATTCGAAACCTAATGCGCACTATTGATTCCGGGGAATCCTCTGGCGAGGAATACTATCGGGTATCATATTCGCAGTCTATGAGGGATCCAACAAAGACGATTAAAATGGGTAAATTTATAACCTGGCGAATTAAACACGGGCGCTCATATTACGAGCGGCAAAGTATTGCGTTGGCAATGATGATGTCTTTGTCGCTGAAGTTTGAAGGGCTTCAGGCCTCATTTCCCGTGAGTCTTGTGACAGACAGTGGGTTCAGCGGGGAGGATCTGATATCAAATTTGTTGGGCTTTTACCGCGCCGTATCACTCCAAAATCCATTTGGTATGCTGCGCCCCGTAAGTAAAGCCGAAGCATTAAAACGTTGGGATCACTATGGGAAAATAGGTTCTTGGAAAAATGAGACGTTCAAGCCGATACTATTCCCGGATCCCAAAAGATTCCCACATGCCACACCACGAAGAGGGGAGTTACCTAGTTTCATGAAAACAGTCAGGCCGTGGAGTGACTTCCGTTCAGGTATTGTTAAGATTGCCACTGCTAATGGTTCATATATAGATAGTGCGAGGAACGGGGTATTGCCCTATGCGTAAATCAGTTAAAGCGATCATAGTAGCGGGAGTGGTGATTACCGCTGCATTCGTGTGGGTATGGCCTTATATAGCGATGAATTTTGCCGGCAGCGCACACTATACCGAACAGGATAAGAGAGAGTATGAGTTTTATACTCCTGACCTCCTGAAGGCTATGCCGCGCATATCCCCTCGTTATGACTTTGATTTTGCAAACATTACCGGCCCTTCATCACATGTATATGCGATCAGATATTACGATGCAAATGATTCGAGTAAAGTCGATGCTTACCTAGAAACCGCAGGGTACAAAAAGCAGAAAGAATGCTTTATCGAGGCCACATGTTGGACTGGAGACGATCCTCAAGAAACAGTGACAGTAAGCATGTTGGAGAGTTCAAAATCGATATTGGTATCAGTTGTTTATAATTTTTGAGATTCGCTACCGGCCGTGACTTACATAGAAAAAGCAAAACCCCGCCGGCGCCCTGCGCGGGGTGCGCCTGCATTTCTAAGCTGCCTGTACGGCAGTGAACCTTCACGTCCACAATCACGGGGTGATCGCTAATTTCTAAGCTGCCTGCACGGCAGTGAACCCTGTTTCAGTTAGCGAATTCACTTTTCTATCTTTCTAAGCTGCCTGCACGGCAGTGAACGTAGTGTATTGAGCTGCACACTAGATGAAAGTTTTCTAAGCTGCCTGCACGGCAGTGAACTGATGGCTGATTTAATCCAGCCTATCGCGCCATTTCTAAGCTGCCTGCACGGCAGTGAACAGCTTACAGTCATAACCTCGAAAGCGTATCGATTTCTAAGCTGCCTGCACGGCAGTGAACCAATCAGTGCCTTGAAAGCCTCCGGCGCTGCTTTTCTAAGCTGCCTGCACGGCAGTGAACGCAATGGCGCGTGAACTGCTGGCCGCGCGGGATTTCTAAGCTGCCTGCACGGCAGTGAACTGTTGCAGTATAGCGCTAATCGATTGTTTAAACAGCATAAGCACTATCATTTTGCCCATAACCCTTTTTTTAGACGCACTAATTATAGCTTTATAAATCAATAGATTAAAATTCGGTATAAAAAAAGGGTCAAAGCCTGGGAACTGGTGTTCAAACTATAAAGCTCGCGAGGCGCAAACAACGTTTGCCAGCCTATGTTCTGCCGCCCTTACAAAGATTTCATCACCATACCAAAAGCTGCCAGCACCATAATAACTCCCGTGGTACGAAAGAGTATGCGCTGTGACGAAGCGCTAGTGAGGAAACGGCGTATTTTTATTGCCGCCAGAATAAAGATAGCGCCGACGGCCAATAGGACAGACATGGTCAACGGCACTAGCATCGTTCCCCAAACCTGTAGGGATACACGATCCAAAGAGATAACCAGCGGTAGAATGGCCAGGTAAAAGGCGATGGTTTTGGGGTTCCCAAGCGTTATCGTCAACCCGGACAGCCATGCGGAGGTTAGCTCACGACGGGTAGCCTTCTGGTCGATATTTACCGCCTGGGGCTGATAACGCCAGAATTGCCAGGCGAGAAAGAACAGGTAGCAGGCGGCGGCCCAGTTTATCAGGGTAAAGAGTGAGGTATAGGTATGCGCAATAACCGCCAAACCAAATACCGCAGTGGAAAGATAGATTAAGTCCCCGAGTATCAACCCGGTCAGCATGGTAAACCCCGTCACTGCGCCGCCGCTGACGCTGCGGGCGACCAGCGCGGTCATGCCCGGCCCCGGCACGGCAGCCGCCAAGCCTAACGCAGCAGCGTAAGAGATGATTTGAGCGGTTCCTAACATAAGAATTCCTGTTGTAATTGATAATTAGAAGGCCGGTTATTTGATACCAGACATAAGCCAAGACAAAACCGTGAATTATCACATCTGTGAATTTAAATAATGCTCTTGAGTTATCAGCACAATTGAGTGGGTTTTATATCAATACCTCACCTATTATTACGCTGCATTTATCTAAAAATCTCCACACGACATTAATATTCATATAATTACAAGACAATGTCGGCGCAGAATCGCCATCCCTTATCCCCATACTGAAATATTGTTAACAAGCAGCAGAGAATATATTTAACGTGCACAATGAGTCGTCGTTAAGAACAGAAGCCCTCTCTGAATCGCTAACAAACCCTCGCCATTTCGAGATAAAACAGGCACAACAACACATTAATTCCACGAACCTATTATGCATTGAGCATCGAGGAATTTGTGACCTATATTGCTTGCTTAAACGAGAATTATTGGCAAGAATTACCGATTACAAAGCAAAAAATGGAAGGAATGTTCCGCTATGCCGCTTGATATGACAGAGATGAAAATCCTCAGGCTGTTGCAAGACGATGCCAGAGTCACAAACCAGGCGTTAGCGGAGAAAATAGGCATGTCGGCCTCGCCGTGCTGGCGCAAAGTCCGCAAACTTGAGGAAGAAGAAGTAATCCAAGGCTATCGCGCGGTGTTGGATCGCAAAAAGATCGGCCTGGGTGTAATGGTGTTTATTCGCGTCGCCATCGACAGCCATAGCGAAACGGAAGCCAAGAAATTTGAAGAAGAGGTAACGGCGTTGGAAGATGTGGTGGCCTGTTACAGCATTGGCGGCGATGCCGACTTCTTGCTGCAGGTCGTGGCCTCCGATCTCGATTCGTATGCTGATTTTGCCATGTCGGTAGTCCGCAGATTGCCCGGCATTAAAGAGATGCAGAGCATGTTCGTATTAAAAGAGATCAAACCGCAGGTGTCTTACCCGATAAAGAAAACTACGCAGACTAAAAACGGACAGTGAAGAAGGGATGCTTCTGCCGTTTACCCTGGAGTGATAAGCACGGTATCAATCCGACTATTCATAAACCTTGGGCATAGATAACCTGCTTTAAGCTGCCTATGTAGCAATGAGTCTCTGAATGATACGGTGGAACACTACCGATCAATGAGTGAAGGTTAATTTTATCGCATCCTCTGTTTTGGCTATATATGCGCTTCTTCCGGAGCTTTCTTGTGCCCACCTTTTACCGAAGACGGGGTCGTCAACGTGTCGGTATCCTAAAGACTCCAGATAGTCGACCAAGACAGCCTCATCCACATTCTTGCCATACTCAATCTCGTCTATTTGCGGAGAAGCTCCATCAGCAGCTCGGAAATGAATGACCGTATCATCAGTCAAAAAAGGAGCGTTCTTTACTTCATCTGGCGCGATTAGCTTATACGCCAGCCAATCAGCACGGGAGTAATCAGTGCTGTCCGTCATGGCAACCGAGGCTACTTTGTAACAACCGAACAAAAGTATCGTTATAAAAACGATCGAAAAAATTTTAGTTCTCTTAATCACCTAAATATCCCCTGTGGTAGATCGCCAAAATTCATATGGCGACCATGATCGACAACAATTTTTACTGTATCCCCGCTAAAATTATTAAATTTCTAAGCTGCCTGTACGGCAGTGAGCCAGTAAGACTCAACTGCTACAAATTTTTCCCTTTTCTAAGCTGCCTGTACGGCAGTGAGCAACGGGCGTCAGCTGGTAAAGAGCCAACGCAATTTCTAAGCTGCCTGTACGGCAGTGAGCAACAAGAACAAGAACGATCAGGAAGCCCGTAATTTCTAAGCTGCCTGTACGGCAGTGAGCGGTTGATGACCTGATGCTGCCCCTGCTGGCATTTCTAAGCTGCCTGTACGGCAGTGAGCGGGCGGAATCGGAAGCAAAACGGTTTTTACCATTTCTAAGCTGCCTGTACGGCAGTGAGCAGGGAAAGATTCCGGCGTGTCGTAGAGTCCTCTTTCTAAGCTGCCTGTACGGCAGTGAGCATAAAGTTCTTGAGAACTGGCCGGAGGAGGTTTTTCTAAGCTGCCTGTACGGCAGTGAGCTGTTGCCATTTACATCTAACTGACTGTTTTAACAGCCAGACCCTCATTCTTCCGCTAAAAACCCTTTTTTCAGACGCTTCAATCCTAACCTGCTAAATCAACAGGTTAGGATTGCGTACAGAAAAAGGGTCAGAACCAGGGAACGGTGGCGATAGCACTCAGGCCATAAGCGCTGAACTCACCGGCGGTCGGAGTACTGCGCAACATGCCCTGTTCGATAAACAATAAAAAAGACTGGCCGTTGGAGAGGCTTTTCAGGCGGATAAACGGCAGCGTGCTGCGCTGCGCTTTCGCCGCCGGAATACGTTCCTGCGCCTGCTCCATCGTCAGCCAGCCTTTGGCGACCGAACGGCGCTGTAGCCGCTCTGCGCTGCTTTTCACCTGCACGCGACGCACCGTGCGATACGCCGCCCCTGCCGGCACCGGCAATATCGCGCTGCTTTCGGTGTAGTCACGCAGGCCTTTACGCCAGCTGTGCTGCTCCAGCTCGGTCAATGCCGCCTGCGAACCGTGCAGCCGCAGCCGTTCCCCCAACGTTTTGCCTGCATCGGGAAAACTGACGCCGATACGCCCCTTGCCAACCGCACCCAACGCCCGGTGCAGCTTGGCAAACAGCGCCTCCAACAGCATCGGCGCGCTGAATTCCGGATCGGGCAGTACGCGGAGTTCGATATAGTGGTCCATAGGCTCCCCTTATTCGCCCTTCTCGCCGAACACGCCGCCGCGCACCAGAATCGCCATCACGTAATGCTGCTGCTCCACCTCCGGCACCTGCCCTTTGGTCACCCAGTTATCCAGCAGGGTATAGAAATCCATTTTCTGCTTCGGCTGACGGTAGGCCTTGCCGCGGCTGGTGACCGAACCGTAAGGCTCCACGGCAATCGGCCCCAGACCTAATTCAACGGCATCTGGATACCAGGTATCGATAGTGCGCAAGGCGTTGCCCACCTTCTGTGAGTGCAGCGCAGCAACCTCATTGACCTGATAGAGGATTTTGCTTTTCTTGCTGTTGCTGTCCAACACCAGCTCCTGCGACGGGAACACTTCCTGCCCCTGCCCCAGCCGCACATAGGCATCTACACGGAAGAAGGCAAAGCTGTCGCCCGACAGACCACGTTCGATCGCCTGTGCCAGCTCAGCCAGCGCGCCGTCCGGCTGGCTGAAGGCACGCAGGCTGTAATCTTCACCGTTAAACTCCCAGCGCTGCTCGTTGCTGCTGACGCAGACTTTAATCGCCTCGGCGCCAACCCGGTTGCGCCACAAGAAGCGACCGTTGGCCAGGTTTTCCGCATAGCGCGCCGCCAATACGGCAAAGCCGTGTTCCGTAATATAGCCGTTGATAATCTGCGCCAGCGCGGCCTGATAATCCTGATCGTTACACACCGACGGCGTCGCCAGGTTGCCCATCACCCGCAGGGTAAAGCTGACCTTCAGCGTATCAGCATCGAACGGCAGCGCCGCCACGTCTACCCGCTGCAGGTTGGCTTTTTGAATCTCGGCGTCCAGCTTGGCCGGATCGCTGGTCAGCGCATTCTTCAAACGGTTGGAGATGGTACCGCGCACCGCCTTTTCCTGAATCTTCACCGGCTGCCACGTGTCCTGTTGCCACAGGCCGGCGTACATCATGGCGTCGGAGTTCGCCAGTTTACGTTCAAAAGCCAGTACGGATGCCGTTTTAATCGTTGCTTTAGCCATGTCATTAATCCTTTAAATTATTCTTCATTAAATTCTGCGTACTCTTCCTGCGCCGACATCACGCCGCGGCACAGGTAGCAGTCATCTTGATGGTGGTATTGCCATAACATCTGCGGCAGGTCGCTAATGCGGTGCAGGCTGCGCCATTCGCCGACGCCATACAGCGCTTCGGCAAAACGGAACGGCGTGGCCGCATCCCGGGTGTTTTTAACCTCGCCCGGCGCGTACAGCGGAGAAATCGCCCGGTAGCCGGTTTGCAACGGCACCAGATAGCCGGCAGCCGGCTTCGGCAGGTAGCGCCACTCAACGTGTTCGCTCTGCTCGTCGCCTTCTGCCTGCTGTTTCAGCGCGGCGAAGTCCAGCCAGGCGTCCAGCATCTCCACCTGCGGATTACTTGCGTGCAGCGTCTGATAGTGGTCGTACAGCAGTTCGGAACGATCCAGCAGCGCGAAGCCCGGCAGCAGCCGGCGGGTAATACGTCGCAGCGCTGCCGGCGTGGCGGGATATGCCATCACGCTGACGTTACCGATATCGACAATGGTGCCGCCGGCCAGACGCTGGCTCAGACTCAGGCGGGTCAACTCATCTGCCAGCGCCTGCGCACCGGCTTCCCCGCCGTCGATGACGCCGTTGCACTCCATCACCAGCGATACGGTGATATGCATGCGCCCTTCTTCATTGAACGCCGCCGTTTTAGCCTCTTTGGTTAACGGATTGCGCGTCAGAGCGAACACCCTGTCGTAACCGGAGGAGTACGCCTGCAACTGCTGCTGGTGGCACACCACACCGCAGTTATCCAGCGTCAGGCCTCGGCTGTGCTGCAGCCTGCGCGACAGCGCATGGGTAAAACCGAGAAAGTGGCTGATGGCCGGAAAGCCATAGGTCAGCCCCGCAATGGCGTTGGCGTTCTCCACGCGAACATGGCGCAAAACAATTAACGAACTCATAGCGCCGCCTCCGCCCACTCCGCCTCAAACTCACGCAGGCGCTGCTTAAACAGCGGCGCCGTTGACCATTCCCTGCGTTCCACTTCGCTAAACAGCATCTGTTCATGCTCCAGCTGTCTGTTAAGCCATACGCCGAAGTCCAGCGCGATCTCCCGCTGCCAGTCGCCGGCTTCGCGTTCGGCGCGGAAATCCGGATCGACGCGCCCTCTCAGCGGATCCAACCACAGCTGCTGGGATCGCTTCAGGCGACACTCTGCCTCCGCGCTCCAGCCGGCCTGCGCTTCCAGGTTCTGGAGGCCGGCGGCGTAGCTGAACAACATATCAATCACTTCATCGACGCCGGCCGCGCGCCGCTGGCGGATCTCCATTGTGCTGTCCCTGGGCTGGACGCTAAGCAGGTAGGCACGCAGCTGTCGCACCGCATCGCGCGCTATCGCGCTGAACTCGCTGCTACGGTAAAAAATAGAGGTGTGTTTTAACGGCGGCTTGGACTGCGTGAGCCACTGCGGCGCGGCACAGTTCAGCAGCCAGTTACGGCCGCCGCGCGTGCTGTTAAGGTAGGAAATATTCTGCGGTTTGGTGCCGCCCATGCTTTGCACTGCCAGATTGGGGTACATCACGCGCGTTTCCGCGTGCCATTTTCCCGCCCGGACCGCGGCGGAAATCGCCTTCGCCTGTTCGCTAAAACGCGCCTGCGCCAGACGCTGATGCAGCGCCTGCGCCAACGAGGAGGAAAACAATGGACTCAGCAGGTGATATTGGTTATCGCCGATCGGAAAATAGAGCTGTTTTGCCAGCGCATGGGAGGCAGGCTGCTTGTTGATCAGAACCTGTTTAAAGCCGCTGACCCACTGGTTTAACTGCTGTTCATCCTCCGCCAGCGCTGCCAGTGCACTCTCATCGCCACGGTTAAGCTGGGCAATCAGCGTGTCGCCCCGATGTTCCATTTGCAGCAGCTTGGCGACGTCCAGCGCTGCAGCGTTACCAACCGCGTCGATCGCCGGCTGGCGCAACGTTGCGGTGGCCAGGTAGCGGGCATCTTCATCCTCCTGCACCGCAAAAATGCTACTGCCTTTGGCATCGCTGTGGGTAAACTTCAGCGCATGGGTCACCAGACCGATCTGCCCGGCGCGGTTCGCCGCATCCGTCAGCCAGTTACGCACCTCATAACGCTGCTCCAGCTCACGCCGCTGCTCTGCCGCCCTCTGCCTGACGGCGGCAATCTCCAGCGCATCGCTTAACCCGGCCAGCTTTTTCTCCGTGTCTTTATCGAAGGCTTCCAGCTTTGGCTGCCTTCGGCTATCGATGAAAGCAACAATCCCTTGATTTGACATGCTAACCCCCTTTCAAAAAAAGGCTTACCTATGATTAAAAGTGATTGAAAAAATTGAGAAAGATTGCTGCTTACTTAATGAGGCCGAATCATCATTCACAATCATATTGCTAACGTTTGACTTTGAAAGTATTAAGCCCACAGCCAAGACCAGCAGCACAAAAGCAAGTCTCTGATACATTAAATTAACCTAGATTATTTGATTTCATCTATACTAAAAATCAAACATGGATGAATTGTACACTCATAACCTTACAGCTAGCAAGGACAAAAAATATTCAAGACGAGTCCTTCGAACGTCTCTCTCAAGTAAATATCTTCATGTATAATGAAACGACTATCGAACAGATAGCTTAGAAATAGATGATTTGATATCAGCTAATTCAATTAGTTAATCACTGCCGTACAGGCAGCGGCGCACTCATTCGAGTGCGCCAAACACTCCCAATAACGGGTGGTAATGCCATGACGCATCCCCCTTCTCTCGACGCAAACACACTTCGCCAAACAGCTGACTGATATCACTCAGTTCCTTGTTCAACTGCTCCGCCAGCCGCTGATACACATCGAGATAGTTCAGTTCAAACCACGCGCTGACGCCGTCGGCCAAGGCCAGCGACGCTTCGCGGAATCCGGCGCTCTCACGCCATTGTCCTGGCTGCAGATCGGGAAACTTAAAGCACGGCGTATCTCCCTCTTCCGCTATCCACAGGTAGTGACGTTTGTCGGGCGCGGAATGACGGAACGGCGTCAGCCGCTGCTGTTCACCGCTCCAGGTTGCCTGCTCCCGCCACCACTGCGCAGCGTAATAGGTTTTTTGCCCTTTCAGCCCCTGCAGTTTGACCCGCAGACTGTAGTGCTCCAGATCGACAAAGTTCTCTTTATAAGACAGCGATCTACGCTGTTGGATGCGCGGAATGGCGCTGATGTCCTGATACTGTTCGGGCCGCAAGATGTCGCTAAGATCGTGACGGTTCAGCGTAAAGGCGGCGGACTCAAAACCCGGTCGCGTGTAGGCGGGTTCTGCCCCGCACAGCGCCCTGATATTTTGCCGGAGCACCCATAAATTCGCCGTCTCACAGGGCTGCCGCCGGTGGCGCTGAATGCGCCCCGCCAGCTGAATCAGTGAACGCATCGAGCTGGGTTCGGCCAGCGCCCAGTCATAGTCATGATCGCGCCCGACTTCGGCCACCGAGGTTGCCAGCACCACAAACAGCTGATTTTTTTCAGGGTAACGGCGCAGCGCCTGCTCAATTTCCGGGATCTGCCACAGCCCCTGCGGATCGTAACGCGTCAGCGTCTGGTCCAGACGCTGCTCGATATGCGAACGCATCATCAGCGGGTGCTGGCTGTGGTAAACGCAGTAGTGCACCCGCGTATCCGCCGGCGACGGCGTATTCATCAGACGCCGGGCCACCGCCACCAGCGGATCGATATTCGCCATGCGTACAACCCCCAGCGATACCCGTTGTCCGGACGGATGGCATTGATGATGATCGTGATGAAGGCGGTGCATCGCCGTTGAAAATGTCGTCGCCACGCTGTCCAGCACGTCACCCTTGCGCTGGCTGGAGGCATCAATGGGAATCAGCGCCATCTGGCACAGCACTTGCGTGCTGCCCAGCCGCTTCACGCGGCGTTCGACAAAAGCACCGTGCGCCTGCTTAAAACCAGCGGCATCGGCGATGTCCTGCTGCCTGGCTTCATGTTCATCGAACCAGGCGCAACATATGTTCAGCGGCGTGTCGGGCTGGCCGCACACCTGCTGGTAATCCTGTCGGCCGGCGCAATAGGCGTTAAACAGCGCCTCAATCAGCGCCGGCGGCAAGGTGGCGGAAGAGAGCAGCACCCGGCTGCCCAGCATGCCGGCCCAGTTGACCAAGCGGCACAGCGCCGGCAGATCGTTAAGATCAAAATCATCCGGTTCATCCAACACCAGATCGGCGGTCAATAGTCGCAGCATTGGGGCGATCTGTTGCCCGCCGCGCACGCCCTCCGTCGCGCCGATCAGATGATCGATGGTGGTCACCAGCACCGGCGCGCTAAGCAATTTATTTAACGGCGAACGCTCCTGCAGCCAACGGCTCAGCCGCCCGTCGTCCAGGCTGCCCTCATAACTAACATAGTGATGCTCCGCCAGCAGCGCTTCAGTCGAGGCGCTGCCGCCCGGCGCGGCTTCTTTCTGCCGCAGCTGATGGAGCTGGCTGACCGCCGCAGAGCCAATCAGCACAGCCAGATCATCATCCTGCAGATGCAATTTATCCCGCAGCGCATCGCCGGTCTGTAAGGTCAGGGTGCGCAGCCCAAGCGCCACCGAGAACCGGCAGCCCAGCGCCTCGTCAGCCAAGGCATACATAATGCGCGCATTGGCAAAGGTTTTTCCGCAGCCGGTCGAGGCCATGTTGACCCCAAAAAATCCCTGCCGCACGCTGCGCTCCCGTAATGCAGCGGCCACGTCGAATGCCTTATCCTGCCAGCGGAAGCGCTCCTGCGTGCTGCGGCGTTGAAAACCTTTATGACGGGTTATCGCCGGCAGTGTCCGGCGGATCTTCGGTAGACTGCGCCCCAACAGCAGCGCGTTCTGTCCGACGCCGATGGTGTGTTCATCCAGCTTTTGCTTTAACCGACCGCTCTGCCGATCGCTATTGGCATAGGCGTGATAGCCTTCATCCTGCCAGGCAGCGGTGGTGGTCGGTAATGATGAATAGTGGTGGTCTGCCAGCATCAGCGTCAGGCGGGCCATATGGCTGGTAAAACGCTGTTGCAGCACGCCAAACTGTAATAACGCCAGCTGCAACAGGGCGCGCCGGGCAAATTTATGCGCCTTGGCACGCCAGTGCCGGCTGCGGATCGGCGTGCCGTCGGGAAATGTCCATACCGCTTTCCTCTCCTCCCGGCTCCAGTCGGCAAGCTGATGAGGAGGGACGTTCCACATCGCATCCAGTTGTCGCGTAAGCCAGGTGTCCATCTGCGTCGGATCCGGCGCATGGTCAGCACCAAGGTAGGTCGGCAAACGGTGGTGGGAAACAATCAGCCAGGCCACGGTGGTAGCCAACGGCGGCAACGCGGCAAAAACGGAAGCAGAGGGCGACACATCATCGTCCACCAGCGCAGCCAACATACGCGCATCATCATCTGCGTCGATCTCACTCAGCGCCGCCAACCACTCCCGATCGCTGCGCTCGCCCACCCAAGCGCAAAACAGCCGTAGCGACACCCATTCATGACGGTAAGGCTGATAGCCCTTGGCCTGCCCACGCAACCCCTGCTGGAACAGGACGTTGGCCTTGCCGAAGTCGTGGAACAGACCGGCGATGGCGGCCAGCAGGCTGATGCATTCCGCGCTGCGCCACTGATCTTCATCCTGCTGACGCAGAATATCGCGCTGCGTGACGTTGGTCGGCACCGCGCCCTGTCGGTTAAAACAGCGCGGGTTGCCGACAATCCACAATAACTCGGTTTGGTTGGCGCCTTTAATCCAGTGGCAGGCCACCGCCGTATTGCGCCGCGCGGTTTTACGCAGCAGACGGCGCAAGGTATTCAGCCCCTCCAGCGTAATCGCCGTTTGCCAGGTACGGTCGCCGCGGCGTTCGGCGAACTGGTCGAGAATACGCCGCGTTTCCACCAGCGCCCGTTTGCTGCACTGCGCCACCAGCATGATATTCATCGCGCCACCTGACTCAGTTGAAGTGCCGTATCCTGCAGGGCGTCAATCATGACGTCCAACGCCTGCGCCTTTTGGAAGCCATTCAGGCAACGTTGGCGAAACGTCTGTTCATCTTCCCCTTCCATGGCGGCGATAAACGCCTGCGGCAGGATCAGCGCGTCTTTAATCAGATCGGCCACGTCAAACACCAGCCCACCGCGCCGGGTTTTGCCATGCAGCACCGCCAGCCCGTGGGGTAAACCAATCACCCAGGTAGCCACCGCCGCCAGCCCGTAAGCCAGGTAATTGCCGTGGTCGAGAAAACGATTAGCGACATCCGCCCCGCCACCGCGTTTGGCGCGGGTAAAATCGCCGTAGCTCACCGCCTGCGCCGCTAATTTATATAACGCCTTGGTCATCACCGCTTCCTGCGTTAATAAATCGGTACCGTTGCGGCAATCTGCAAAGCTATTTTCATAACGGGATAATAATTGCAGCAGCCGCTCCTGGGATAAATTAAACCCACTTTCCCGCTGCATGGCGGGGCTCAGCCAGTGCTGTTTTATTTTCGCAATGCGTACACGCTGAAAAGCGACGGCCGCCGCCAGACGGTATTGTTCGTCAAACCAGAAACTCACCCAGTGCTGTAAATATTCAGTAGGACGGTATTCGCTCTGTGAGGTTAACCAGGAAACGTCGACCTCGACCTCATTGGCTGCGTACAGCGGCGTGCCGCCACCGCCGCAAAAGCCAACCAGCACGCCGGCCTTGGCGAATTCACGCATCGCCGCTTGCGTGACCGACGTGCCGGTGCCCAGCATCACCACCGTGGTGTTGGCGATAGGAATATTCCAATACAACGACTGCCGTCCTTCATCCGTGACATATTCTACCCGGCCACCGTTTACCAGCACCCGACAATATTGCAGATAATATAAATTGGCACGTTTGGAGTGCAGAATGGTTTTTAATTCTGACGGCGAAACAATATTGCCCACGGTGATTATTCCTTTGCTATAAAATTAGAAAATTCCTTTTTTGTGGTGCGCTGTTCACAAAAAACCGACAACTACACTACCACGGGTAGTAAATTCTCATTCTCCGTGTGAAATATAAAGTTCTATTATCTGTTTTGCTATTACCGACCTCTTATTTTTGCTAAAAAGTCGCTTCGGCGATAATAATCGTCTATTGCCTATATTTTTTCCGGTATCACTGCCCGGTTAGACAGAAAAAGGAGAAACGGGGATACTGAGCGCCGTAAACCATGCGGAACAGACCCGCACGAGACGATTCGTTCAAAGGTAGGAATAATGGCGGAAACCACCACCTGGCACCTGTATATGCTGCGTCTGCCAAGCGGCATGCTGTATACCGGCATCACCACCGACGTGGCACGGCGGCTGGCGCAGCATCAGGCGGGCAAAGGCGCCAAGGCGCTGCGCGGCAAAGGCGAGCTGCAGCTGGCCTTTCACTGCGCGGTCGGCGACCGTTCGCTGGCGCTGCGGCTGGAATACCGCATCAAGCAGCTGAGCAAGGTGCAAAAAGAGAGGCTGGTGTCACACCCGCCTCTGTCTTTGGACTATCTGCTGGTTAAAAACGGTTAAACGGCGCGGCGTACTCCACTGCGCCGTTTACGCCGTCCAGCGCGTCTTGCGCCAGCGGGTAAACCTGAAACGCCTGCTCGCAGCCCGGCCAGCGGCAACTCAGCCCGAACTCCGCCGCCAGCTTAAAGCCAAAGCGTGAGTAATACGCCGGCTCGCCCAGCACCACCACGGCGGCATAGCTGAACTCATTCAGCGCATCCAGCCCTTCGTAAACCAGCTTCTCCCCCAACCCCTGACGGCGCAGGCGCTCTTCCACCGCCAGCGGTGCCAGGCCGACCCACTGGCGATCCTCGCCTTCGACGTCGACCGGGCTAAAGGCGGCATAGCCCACCACGCCGCCTTCGTCATCGGTGGCGACCACGCCCAGCGTCAGCAGGCCGTCTTCACGCAGCTGGCGCACCAGATCGGCTTCATCGTCACGCCCGAAGGCACTGCGCAGCAGGGCATCGATGCCCGCGGCGTCTACCGGAATCTCTACGCGAATCAGCATGGCGCCACCACTCGGGAAGACGGTTCTGCGCCCTCTTGTAAACCTGCTTCAACAAACTCCGCCAGCTGCAGCAAGCCAATGCGCAGCGGCGCCGGCATGGCTTCCAGTTCAATCGCATCCATCAGATTTTTTACATACAGGCCCAATTCGGTATCCCCTTCAATCTGTAGCCGACGCTGGAAAAACAGCGTGTCAGGATCCTGCTTGCGCGCCGCGATCAGGATCAGATCGTTGGCGTCGCCGCTGAAGCTGACGTCGGCCTGTGCATGCTGGCGAACCACCAGCCGATCGTTT
Organism: Serratia sp. JUb9; assembly: GCF_014298095.1. Taxonomy (NCBI): domain Bacteria; kingdom Pseudomonadati; phylum Pseudomonadota; class Gammaproteobacteria; order Enterobacterales; family Yersiniaceae; genus Serratia; species Serratia sp. JUb9. The sequence continues at coordinate 4,529,510 of NZ_CP060416.1, forward strand.
TCTACCGTCATAAACCATTGTAGCGCCAGATCGCGTACTTCGATCTTCAGCCACCGTGATTCAAGAAATTCCAGATCGCCATCCGCGAGCGCCTGACGGAACTGCCAACCCAGCACCTGCTCCAGCAGTTGACGCTGCAGGGCGAAAGGGGTGAGTTTGAGCGGCACGCGCAGCAGCGACGGCCCTTGGCGCACAATGCGCGATCGTAGTTTTTCCAACACGGTCATCCACTCCTTCATTACTCAATTCCCGCTATTTTGCCATATTGCGGCCAGGCTTCCGCGGTCTATATCAACAAATCATGCGATTGAGGGTGACTCCCCCGCCGTTTATCAATACGCCAGAAGCTGCCCCAAATCAAAACCTGCTGCGTATGACTTCACTAAAATTGTCCCCCCGTTAAACAGCGCCGCTGCCGTATTACGCACGGCGACAACCGTCACAGCGCCCCGCCGCTGGACCAGGATCACTGTATGGAGCTGCTTTGTCCCGCCGGAAATTTACCGGCGCTGAAGGCCGCGATCGATAACAGCGCCGACGCCGTTTATATCGGTCTGAAGGACGACACCAACGCGCGCCACTTCGCCGGGCTGAACTTCAGCGAAAAGAAACTGCAGGAAGCGGTGGAGTATGTGCATCGCCACGGCCGTAAGCTGCATATCGCCATCAACACCTTCGCCCACCCCGACGGCTACGCCCGCTGGCAGCGCGCGGTGGATATGGCGGCGCAGCTGGGCGCCGATGCGCTGATTCTGGCGGATCTGGCGATGCTGGAGTACGCCGCCGAACGTTACCCGCATATCGAGCGCCACGTCTCCGTGCAGGCCTCCGCCACCAATGAAGAGGCGATTCGCTTCTATCAGCGTCACTTTGCCGTGCACCGCGTGGTGCTGCCGCGCGTGCTATCGATGCATCAGGTGAAACAGCTGGCGCGCACCAGCCCGGTGCCGCTGGAGGTGTTCGCCTTCGGCAGTCTGTGCATCATGGCGGAAGGCCGCTGCTATCTCTCTTCTTACCTGACCGGCGAATCCCCCAATACCGTCGGCGCCTGCTCGCCGGCGCGTTTCGTCCGCTGGCAGCAGACGCCGCAGGGCATGGAATCACGCCTGAACGACGTGCTGATTGACCGCTATCAGGAAGGCGAAAACGCCGGCTACCCGACGCTATGCAAAGGCCGCTATCTGGTTGACGATGTGCGCTACCACGCGCTGGAAGAGCCCACCAGCCTGAACACGCTGGCGCTGCTGCCGGAGCTGCTGGCCGCCAATATCGCTTCGGTAAAAATTGAGGGCCGCCAGCGCAGCCCGGCCTATGTCAGCCAGGTGGCGCGCGTCTGGCGCCAGGCAATCGACCGCTGCATCGCCGACCCCGCCGGCTACCAGCCCGACGCCGGCTGGATGGCGGCGCTCGGCGCAATGTCTGAAGGCACCCAGACCACGCTCGGCGCCTATCACCGTAAATGGCAATAGCAGGAGGCTGCATGAAATACGCATTGGGGCCGGTGCTCTACTACTGGCCGAAAACCGAGACCGAAAGCTTTTACCAGCAGGCGAAGCACAGCAGCGCCGATATAATTTATCTCGGCGAGAGCGTCTGCACCAAGCGGCGCGAGATGAAAGTCGGCGACTGGCTGGCGCTGGCCAAGACGGTGGCGCAGTCCGGCAAGCAGGTGGTGCTCTCCACGCTGGCGCTGCTGCAGGCCCCCTCCGAGTTAAACGAGCTGAAGCGCTATGTGGAGAACGGCGAATTTCTGATTGAGGCCAACGATCTCGGCACGGTGAATATGGCGGCGGAACGCGGCCTGCCGTTTGTCGCCGGCCATGCGCTGAACTGCTATAACGCCTATACCCTGCGGCTGCTGCACAAGCAGGGCATGACGCGCTGGTGCATGCCGGTGGAGCTGTCCCGCGACTGGCTGGGTAAGGTGCTGGAGCAGTGCGGCGAGCTGGGTTTCCGCCGCAGTTTTGAGGTGGAAGTGCTGGGCTACGGTCACCTGCCGCTGGCCTACTCCGCCCGCTGCTTTACCGCCCGTTCGGAAAACCGCGGCAAGGACGAGTGCGAAACCTGCTGCATCAAATACCCGCAGGGGCGCGCCATGCGCTCACAGGAAGACCAGCAGGTGTTCGTACTCAACGGCATTCAGACGATGAGTGGTTACTGCTACAACCTGGGCAATGAGCTGAGCGGCATGCAGGAGCTGGTCGATATCGTGCGGCTATCGCCGCAGGGCGTGGAGACGTTGACGATGCTCGAGCAGTTCCGCGCCAATGAAAACGCTCAGCAACCGCTGGCGCTGGCCGGCAGCAGCGACTGTAACGGCTACTGGCGACGCGTCGCCGGGTTGGAGCTGGTGCGGTAAATACTTCGACCTTAGCGACTCTAACGTCAGCACCCATGGTCGCCAATCCCGGTGCCTGCAAATTCGGGTGTTGGCCTTTAGCGCGCATCACGGGCTGCCGAACAAGGAACCGGAGCCAGGGGCAATCGGCCAGGGATGGCTGATTGAGGCGGCACAGGCAGGGATGCCTGTAGAGCCGACCCGCCCGGCGATGGTGACGCCATGAGGGCACCCGCACAGCGGGCAGAACGTGCCTAAGCGCGGGCGCGGGTGCAGGGGCCGCGCCCTCGGCCCCTGCAATTGCCGTTCACAGAAGTAACAGAGGAATACAGTTCGTTTGCGGCAATTCCAATTACGCAGAGCTTACAGAAACAACTACCTGTACGGCAGTTCACGTTAAATAAACAACGGAAAAAAGGGGCCAGCCGCTACGCCCGCCGCTTACGAAACAGGCTGCGCAGCGCCACGCTGTTGTGCACCAGACCCACCCCGATACCAATCACGGTATACACCGCGCCAAGCAACAGCAGCATCAGCACGTCGTTCCCCACTTCATTCAGCGACATCCCCATCTGGTTCACCCCGGCGATCGCCTTGGTGGCCCAGGTGGAAGGAATGCAGTAGGAAATGGCGCGCACCCAGCCCGGCATCGCCTGCAGCGGCCAGATGGTGCCGGAAAGGTAGAAAATCGGCGTGGTGATAAACGCCAGCGTCAGGTAAATCATCTCCACGCTGCGCAGGCACTCGGTCACCAGCTTCCCTAACCCCAACACCGCCAGCAGGAACGGGAAGGTCAGCAACAGCACTTCCGCAATGTTCGCCGTCTGCCGGTAGCCCAGCACCCACGGCCACAGCACAAACAATACGATCGACAAAAACAGCCAGATCGGCAGCAACGCCGACAGACCGCCGAGATACACCGGGATCGACGGTTTGCCGCTCGGCGCGCTTTTCAGCGCAATGCTGACGCGCACGCTGGCGATCAGCAACGAGTGCTGCAGCAGCATGACCAGCAAGCCGGGGAAGACGATTGCCGCAAAGCTGATGCCAGGGTTAAACACGTCCAGCGTCTGCCCCTGAATCGGCGTCAGGATAATCTGCGCCTGCCGCTCGCTAAAGCCGCTGCGCAGCAGCAGCGACGTGTTGTACTGATTAAGCAGCTGCTGATAAGCGGTCACCACGTCCTGCTGGATCTGCCCGTTAGCCAGCCGGTTGGTGGCGTCGCCGTACACCGGTACCACAATGTTCTCACCGTGCAGGATCTTCTTCTCCAGATCCACCGGCATAATGATCACCGCAAACAGCTCGCGCCAGCCCAGATCGCGCTGCGCCTGATCCAGACTGTCGTAGGTTTTGATAGCGATTTTCGAGGTGGCGTCCAGCTGACGGATCAGCTCGCGGCTGGCGCTGCTGTGATCCTGATCGATCACCCCCACCGGCAGATCCCACACCGAACGGTTGGCATACACCAGGCTCATTACGCACAGCGACAGGATCAACATCAGCCACATCGGCCGTTCCAGCATGCCGATCAGCACCCGGCTAAAGGTTTGCCAGTAACTCTTCATAGCGCTCCCTCGTCCTTAGCCAGCCGCTTCGGCAGCCGGTTGCGCACCAAAAATGCGGTCACCAGCGGATAGACCAACAGCAGCGCGCAGACGCCGAAAATCGCCCGCGCCGGCACCTGACGCAGAAAAACGTCAAACATCGCGTACAACGCGTGCGTCAACGGTTCGATATTGGAAATAATCCGCGCCGGCAGCGGCATCGACAGCTCCGGCACCGCCATGCCGGAATAGGTCATCGCGATACTGACCAGAATACCGATCAGGCTGTAGGCGGTAATCGCGCTGCCGGTAAAGGTAAACAGCAGCAGGCCGATGCTCTGCGCCGCCGCCACGTAGAAAAAGCCGATCAGCAGCATAAACAGCGGGTTACCACTGACGCGTGCGTCAAAAATACCCACCAGTGCGGCAATCTCAATCATCAGCAGCGTGGTAAAGCTGATGGTGTACGGCGCCAGTTTGCCCAACAGCGCCAGGCTGAACGGTCGTGCGCTCAGCAGCGACTTGCTGCGCGCCATCACGTAGATCATGCAGGTAACGACAAACAACTGCAGCAGGTGAATGGTCGCGGCGAACTGCTGGTAATAAATATAACTGCCGCTGGCGTTAAACAGACTGCCGTAGTTAAGCGTCACATCCGCCAGCGGCGGCAGCGTTTTCCCCATGCTGGCGGCGATAATCGAACGGTAACTGCCGTTGGTTTCCGTTATCAGGCCGCTGAAATCCTGGGTGGAGTAAAGCCCGGCGCCGTAGAACAGGGCGTTGTAATACAGCACGATGCTCGGCTGCTTGCCCGCCAGGGCATTCGCCTCAAGATCGGGCGGCACATACAGCAGCGCATAGTCCTGCGCGCTGCGCAGCCGGCGCAGCGACTCACTCAACCCGCCGTCATGAGCCTCCACGTGAGCATGAGAGCCGGCGTCCAGTTTACGGACCAGCGATTTTGACAGCGGGCTGTGGTCGTTATCCACCACCGAAACCGGCAGGTTCAGCAACGTTCCCTCCGAGAAGTTGCTGCTGATAAGGCCAAACAGGATCAGCGGGAACAGCCAGCCCAGCCAGTGGATCACCGGGCTGCGGAAAGCAACCCGGCATTCCCGGCTAAACGCGTGGCTGAAGCAGCGCCATCCGGCCCTTACTCTTTCCATTGCCATAAGCTGCTCATCCCTGGGCGCAGGCCTTCAATCGGCTGGGCCGGGTACAGGCGGACTTCAAAGGTTTTCAGGTCGAAATCGCCGGTGGCGCGCGTAGCACGCTTGGTGGCGTAGTCCCCCAGCGGGGCGATATAACGCACTTCGGCATCGATGACTTTATCTTTCAGCGCCGGTACGCGCAGCTTCACTTTATCGCCTTTGCGTATATTGGCCAGAATGTCTTCACGCAGGTTAAACACAAAGTAGGCATCCGGCAGGCGGATCAGCGTCACCAACGGGCTGGAAGCGTTCAGCAGCTCACCGACTTCGGCGGGAATCGGCCCCACTTCGCCGTCGACCGGCGCCTTCACCTGCAGGTCATCAGCCTGCGCCTGCACTTCTAGCAGGTTTTCTTCCGCTGCACGCAGCGCCGCGGCATATTGCTGACGCAGCTCGATACGGTCGCCGTTGATGCCTTCATCCAGCTTGGCCTTCGCATCCTGTACCTGTTGGTAGGCGGTGTCGCGCGAACGGCGCGAACTGTCCAGCTCAGACTTGGAGATATAGCCTTTGGCCGCCACGCTGCGGTTACGATCGTAATCATGCTGCGCGTTGCGCAGTTCGGCCTGCGCCTGTGCCAGACTGGCGCGCAGGCTGCGGATATTCTCTTCACGCGTGCCGTGCAGCGACTGGTCGAGCTGCGCCTTGGCCTCATCGCGCGTTGCCTGTGCCGAACGCAGCTGCGCCAACAGCTCCGGGCTGTCCAGTGTAATCATCACCTGGCCGGCCTTCACGTCGTCGCCGCGTTCAATCAGGCGTTCCACCACCCGTCCCTTGGCTTTCGACGCCACGATCACTTCCGGCGCGTCCACCTCTCCCTGCAGTAATAAGTCCTGATTATGCGAGCGGAATAATACCGCCATCGCAATCGCGATCACCACCAGCAGCAGGGTAAATAAGGTCTTTTTATTCATGCATCAAGCTCCCTGAACGTAAGCGGCAAGCGAAAATGTGACGATCCATACAACGTAGGTCTCTCCCCAAAGGCCATATCTGCGGTAAGGATATCACAAGCACATATATCCTCTTTTATAACCGCAATTTGCATTATGCTTTTAACGTGAAATTGCAGATCCCTGCACTCGCCCTTTAAGCGATGAAACTTGCAACAATGGACGAATGATATGACACAAAACGCATCAGTTCCGCTTTCGGTACTGGATCTTTCCCCGATTCCTCAGGGAGCAAAAGCGCGCGACGCGTTTCACTGCTCTTTAGATTTAGCACAACATGCTGAAAAGTGGGGGTTCCAGCGCTATTGGTTGGCGGAACATCACAATATGACCGGTATCGGCAGCGCGGCGACCTCGGTGCTGCTCGGCTATCTGGCCGCCGGCACCGACACCATTCGGCTGGGCTCCGGCGGCGTGATGCTGCCCAACCATGCGCCGCTGGTGATCGCCGAACAGTTCGGCACGCTGGAGTCGCTGTACCCTGGCCGTATCGATTTGGGGCTGGGCCGCGCGCCGGGCACCGACCAACGCACCATGATGGCGCTGCGCCGCCACCTGTCCGGCGAGGTGGATAACTTCCCACGCGACGTGCAGGAGCTGCAGCACTACTTTGCCGAGGTACAGCCCGGGCAACCGGTGCAGGCGGTGCCGGGCCAGGGGCTGCACGTGCCGATCTGGCTGCTGGGTTCCAGCCTGTACAGCGCCCAGCTGTCCGCCAAGCTTGGCCTGCCGTTCGCCTTCGCCTCCCACTTCGCGCCGGATATGCTGTTCCAGGCGCTGCGCTTGTACCGGGAAAACTATCAGCCTTCCGAACGCTGGCCGCAGCCGCATGCGATGGTATGCGTCAACGTCATTGCCGCCGACAGCGAGCGCGACGCGCGCTTCCTGTTCAGCTCCATGCAGCAGCAGTTTATCAACCTGCGCCGCGGCGAGCCGGGGCCGCTGCCGCCGCCGGTAGACAATATTCACGCGCTGTGGAGCGCCGGCGAGCAGTATGGCGTCGAGCAGGCGCTGAGAATGTCGATCGTCGGCGATGAAAATAACGTGCGTGAAGGCCTGCAGGCGCTGCTGCGCGAAACCGAGGCCGACGAGATTATGGTTAACGGGCAGATCTTCGACCATCAGGCACGACTGCGCTCGTTTGAGATCGTCGCGCAGGTGAAGGATGCGTTAACGCGCGGCTAAACGCCGCGCACTGCGGCGGGGGAGCCTTCCCCCGCCCTCGTTTCAGGTGCGGGACGGCTGTCCGGCCGCCAGCCGCCGATCGGCGCGTAGTACCAGTAGGGTGCGCAGCAGCAGCGCCAGCATCAACAGCAGCTCCAGCACCAATGCCGCCAGCAGCGCATGCAGATAGTCACCCGGCGACGCATGCAGCACCTGCACCAATACCGTCCCTAGCAAAATAGGCCCCAGCCCCAGCGACGTTTGTTGCACCGTCGCCAACAGGGCGCTGCCGGAGCCGGCATGCTCGACCGGCACATCAGCCAGGCCAATACGGAAGAAACCGCTGACGATCAGCGCCTGACCGGCACCGATCAGCAGCGTTGCCGGGATTAAATTGACGATGTCCGGCTGCGGCCATACCAGCAGCATAGTCAGCATCAGCGCCAACAGCCCGCCGATCTGGATCAGGCAGCCAAACAGCAGCGTGCGCACCTTGCCGAAATGCTCAATCACCGTGCTGCTCAGCAGCGAGGAAATAAAATATGCCACCCCGAGCGCAATAAACGCATTACCCGACTGGAATGCATTCAGCTTCGCCCCCGCCTGCAGCGTCAGCGCCATCACAAACATAAAGCCGCTCCAGCAGGAGAAGAACAGAATGGCGATGGTCAGCCCGAATCTGACGCTCGCCAGCCGCAGCAGCGCCGGCGGCAGCAGCGGGAAGTTATTGCGCCGTTCCTGGCGCCGTTCCACACGCCACAGCTGCAGCAACAGCGGCCCGCTGAGGGCCAGCAGCACCAGACACGGCCACGGCCAGTGCCACACCGGCCCCAACGCCAGCGGAAACAGCAGGCAAACGATGGTCAGCACCAGCAGCAAGGTGCCCGGCCAGTCGATATTGACCCGCCGTTGCGCGCGCGTGTCCGGCACCCAACGATGGGCGCAGACCAGCACCAGCACGCACAGCGGAATATTGATCAAAAAGACGCTGCGCCAGCCGTAACCGGCGATATCCAGCGAAATCAGCAGCCCGCCCAGCACCTGGCCGATAATAAACGCCAGCCCGCCGATGCCGCCGTAAAGTGCCATCGCCCGGGCGTGTTCGCGCCCGCGCAGGCAAACGTGAATGGTCGCCATGATCTGCGGCACGATCATCGCCGCGCCGACCCCCTGCAGCGTACGCGCCACCAGCAGCAGCCAGACCGAGTTCGCCAGCCCGCACATCAGCGAGGCCAGGGCGAACAGCCGCACGCCCCATAAAAACAGGCGGCGACGCCCCAGGTTATCCCCCATCCGGCCGCCCATCGCCAGACAAACGGCAAACGCCACGCCGTAAACCGCGACAATCAACTCCAGCTGCGTCGGCGTGGCGTGCAGCGACTGCGCCATCGCATCCAGCCCGACGTTAACGATGGAAAAGTCGATCATCGGCAACAGTTGCCCCGCCAGTAAAATTATCAACCCCGCACGGCCCAGAACGGCCGCGGATGATGGTGTGCTCATCGTGTCCTACCCTTGTATCAAACCAGGAATGTGACTAGCATCACCATTAAATTAAACGGGTACCAGTTCTTGATTATCATGGTATAAAAACTACCGGTCTTATTGCGGAGGGAAACTATTTATGTCTGAAATTACATCCCCAACCGACGCTGGACAGGCGGATAACCGCAAGCAGCTGGGCGCATTTCTGCGCGCGCGCCGTGAAAGTCTCGACCCGAACCGGCTTGGCCTGCCGCGCATGCGCCAGCGCCGTACGCCCGGCCTGCGCCGGGAAGAAGTGGCGCAGTTGGCCGACGTCGGCATTACCTGGTACACCTGGCTGGAGCAGGGTCGGGCGATTCAGGCCTCGACGAAAACCCTGAGCGCCATCGCCCACGCGCTGCAGTGCAATGAGGCGGAAACCCATCATCTGTTCAGGCTGGCCGGTCAAAGCCTGCCGGCCAGCGCCCAGCACGGCGGCTGTGAAAAACTGTCGCCTTACGGACAACGCCTGCTGGATCAGCTTGATCCGCTGCCGGCGATCATTTCTAACGCACGCTTTGATATTCTGGGTTTTAACCGCGCCTACTGCCTGCTGATGGGGGTCGATCTGGCGACGCTGCCGCCCGAGGACCGCAACTGCATCTATCTGGCGTTCACCCACGAGCAGTGGCGCGCCAGCCAGCTGGACTGGGACGATATCATGCCGAAAATGGTGGCGCTGTTCCGCGCGCAAATGGCGGAACACCTGGGCGACCCGGTCTGGGAACGGCAGTTGGCGCGCTATCTGTCGGTCTCGGAGGATTTTCGCGCGCTGTGGGAACGCCACGAGGTGCGCAGCATCGATAATAACGTCAAGCGCTTCCTCCACCCGCAGGTCGGGGAAATGAGCCTGCGGCAGAATAACTGGTGGTCAGCCCCGCGCAACGGCGACCGGATGCTGGTGTATATACCGGCGGATGAACAGAGTGAGCGCCGCCTGCAACAGCTGAGCGGCGGCGCGGAGTAACGGCGGGCGGTGGCCCGCACGGTTAACGTTGGATCAGGTAGCGGATGGTCGGCCCGTCCTGCTGGATATCCAGCACTTTGTAGCCGTGATTACGCGCGTCGAGCGGGATGTTATTGATCGACTGCGGGCAATCGCTGATCACCTCCAGGATTTCGCCGGCCTTCAGCTGCGGCATCGCCTCCAGCGTCGCTACCGCCGGATAAGGACAGGGCTCACCCAGCATGTCCAGGCGGTAATCCGGCACTATCGTTTGTTGCGTCATCACATACTCCTCGCATCAACCCGCTCCGCCCGCGCTTTGGCGCGGAAAAAGCGTTTTTCCCACCACAGCATGGCGACCAACGCCAGCGCCAGCAGCAGATAAGTCACCAGCAACCCGCCCGTCGGGCCGAAGACCTCCAGCAGGTTGATCTTGTCATAGTCGGTGGCCAGCGACGGCGCCAGCGCATCCCAGTAGTAGGCCAGCAGCGTCGCGCCAATGATATTGCCGAGCCCGACCCACCAGTAGTGCACCTGCCCTTCCACCGCGCGGTACATCCAGCCGGTTTCACAGCCGCCGGCCAGCACAATGCCAAAGCCAAACAGCAGACCGCCAATCAGCGCGTTCGGCCCGGCCCACATGATTTTGGGCGCGACGCCCAGCTGCACATAGCTGAAGATGCCGATCGCGCTGACCGCCATGCCTAAAATAATCGCCCGCGCCATATGGGTGCGGCCGGTAATCCACAGGTCGCGAAACGCCGAGGTGAAGCAAATCTGCGCCCGCTCTATCAACAGACCGAAGGCAATGCCGAACAGCATGGCGATGCCCAGCTTCGGCGCATCAAACAGCGTCCACAGCGACCAGGCGCTCATCAGCAGGAAGACCAGCATCCCCAGACGAAAACGGCGGCGCGCCTGTTGCGGCAGCTGGGTCAGCGGCGCGGCGGCCTGCACCTTCTGCAGTTTTATCGGCACGCGGAACAGCGGCAACAGGGTGAATTTGGCGCCAAAGTAAGAGCCGGCGGCGGTCGCCAGCGCAAACAGCCAGGCGTGCAGCGAAAACTGCGGGATGCCGGTAAAAAATGCCGCCAGGTTGCAGCCCATTGCCAGACGCGCGCCAAAGCCGGCGATAATGCCGCCCAGCAGCGCCTGAACGATGCGGATGCGGTGCTGCGGCCGGCGCAGCTTGATATTGTTGGCCCACAGCGCGGCGGCGATACAGCCGGCAAACATGCCGATAATCATCCGGCCGTCGATACGCGTCAGCGGCGTGCCCTCCAGCCCAATCACCTTGAAGTAGGCCCACTGCTCGGGATGCAGCCCCAGCCATTGCAGGACGTGGCCGCCCCAGCGGGTAAACTCCCCGGTGACCGCCCAGAAGGTGCCGGTGAGGCCAAAGTAGTAGGTAGCCAGCAGACCGGCGGCGATCACCGCCGGCAGCGGCGCCCAGAAGCGCACCAGATAGTCAGTTTTAAATTGTTGCCAGTTCACGGCATCCCCTGTCCGTTAATTCATTAAGAAAAACCTTGTAAATGATACGCCATTTAGCACGGAAAGGCAGATTTCAGGCATAAAAAAACCAGCCCGCAGGCTGGTTTTTCAACGGATTGACGAATCCCTATTATGCGTCGCCGAAACGACGACGTGGTGCGCGCTCACGGTTAGCGTTACCGCCACGACGCTCGCCGTTGCCGGCTGCATTACCGCCTTCACGACGCTCGCCGAAAGAACGACGTGGGCCGCCTTCACGACGTTCGCCGTTAAACGGACGACGGTTGCCGCCGTCGCGACGCTCGCGACGATCGTGCGGCTGTGCATCACCCAGCAGCTGCATGTTCATCGGCTTGTTCAGAATGCGGGTGCGAGTGAAGTGATTCAGGATCTCGCCCGGCATGCCTTTTGGCAGCTCGATGGTGGAGTGGGAACCAAACAGCTTGATGTTACCGATGTAACGGCTGCTGATGTCACCTTCGTTGGCGATAGCGCCTACGATGTGACGCACTTCTACACCGTCATCACGACCCACTTCAATGCGGTACAGCTGCATTTCGCCAACGTCACGACGCTCGCGACGCGGACGGTCACCGTCACGACGATCGCCACGACGATCATCACGATCGTTGAACTCACGTGGTTTACGCGGCTTGAACACCGGATCCGGCGGCAGGATCAGCGGACGTTCACCCTGCGCCATTTTCAGCAGCGCGGCGGCCAGCGTTTCCATTTCCAGCTCTTCTTCCGGCTGCAGTTTCGCCAGCAGAGCGCGGTACATATCCAGATCGCTGCTTTCCAACTGCTGCTGTACTTTAGCCGCGAATTTCTCCAGACGGCGTTTGCCCAGCAGTTCTGCATTCGGCAGTTCAACTTCCGGGATGGTCAGCTTCATGGTGCGCTCGATGTTGCGCAGCAGGCGACGTTCGCGGTTTTCCACGAACAGCAGCGCGCGACCGGCACGACCGGCACGGCCGGTACGACCGATACGGTGAACGTAAGATTCTGCGTCCATCGGGATGTCGTAGTTTACCACCAGGCTGATACGCTCAACGTCCAGACCACGCGCCGCAACGTCGGTGGCGATCAGGATATCCAGGCGGCCGTCCTTCAGGCGCTCCAGGGTCTGCTCACGCAGCGCCTGGTTCATGTCGCCGTTCAGCGCGGCGCTGCTGTAGCCGTTACGCTCCAGCGCTTCTGCCACTTCCAGCGTCGCGTTTTTGGTGCGCACGAAGATAATCGCCGCATCAAAGTCTTCCGCTTCCAGGAAACGCACCAGCGCTTCGTTTTTACGCATGCCGTACGCCGTCCAGTAGCTCTGGCTGATGTCCGGACGGGTGGTGATGCTGGACTGGATGCGCACTTCCTGCGGCTCTTTCATAAAGCGGCGGGTGATGCGGCGAATCGCTTCCGGCATGGTGGCGGAGAACAGCGCGGTCTGATGTTCAGCCGGGATTTCCGCCATGATGGTTTCAACGTCTTCGATAAAGCCCATGCGCAGCATTTCGTCGGCTTCATCCAGCACCAGACCGCTCAGGTTAGAGAGGTTCAGGGTACCGCGCTTCAGGTGGTCCAGCAGACGGCCTGGGGTACCCACCACGATTTGTGGGCCCTGACGCAGGGCGCGCAGCTGTACGTCGTAACGTTGGCCGCCGTACAGGGCCACGACGTTTACGCCGTTCATGTGTTTGGAGAAATCGGTCATCGCTTCAGCAACCTGTACCGCCAGTTCGCGGGTTGGCGCCAGCACCAGGATTTGCGGTGCCTTCAGAGAAGCGTCGATATTGTGCAACAGCGGCAGCGAGAACGCCGCAGTCTTGCCGCTGCCGGTTTGTGCCATACCCAGCACATCGCGGCCGTTCAACAGGTGAGGAATACACTCAGCCTGAATAGGTGATGGCTTAACATAGCCCAGGTCGTTCAGAGCAGAAATGATCGGAGCAGACAGCCCCAGGTCAGCAAAAGAGGTTTCAAGCTCAGTAGTCATGTACACGTGCCTCATTAATAATGGCTGCCAGTCTACATAACTCATCGCGAAAATTTTCAGTCATTTTCATTGAAAAGTGTGAACCGGCTCAAATTAGATTATAAAACGAACAAAAAAGCCCTCACCCGTTAAGGCGATAGCGATGGCAAAACGCCATGGTCTATCCGGCAGAAAATTAGTGTTCGTCAGCTATTGCTGGTCCGATTCCGATAGGTCGTCTTGTTCTTGGCCCAAAAGCGCCAATTCCAACAATGCATAGCGGTGCTCAACAAAGTTATGAACGTTGTTAGCGACCGTCAGTTTGAACAACGCCGAAGCGGAGTTCTTGTCCCCCAGACTCAGGTAGTGTTTACCCAAATAGAAGTCAGTTTCACTGAGATGCTCAGCGAGCGAAGTGTTATCCGTTGCATCTGCCTTGAGGCGTTCCATCAGCGTGTTTTCGCTGATATCGCCCAGGTAGAATTCGACAATATTCCATCCCCATTGCCCTCTGTCCGCTTTGTCATAACGCTGCTGGAGCGCGGTGACGGCCATCTTGGGATCGATTTCTCTTTCCACCAGATACAGCCATAACGAACGGAAGGGATCGTTTGGGTCGTCTTGATAAAACGCCTGCAGATCATCCTGCGCCAACGGGAAGCGGCCGCCATAATACAGTGCGATGCCCCGGTTTAAACGCGCGTAATTGTAAGTTGGATCAAGCTCTAGTACAGAATCAAACGCTTCATAGGCAGCATCAAAATTGCCTGCCTGCGTTAAGTAAATGCCCAGGTAGTTGAAAACTTCCGGCATATCAGGACGTATCGCCAGCGCTTGTGAAAAATCATTGCGCGCCAGTGCACGTAGCCCGAGGCTATCATACAGCACACCGCGCTCATATAAAAGCTGTGCGCGTTCATCGTCCGTCAGTGCCCGGCTGGCAAGTATTTGTTCCATGCGCGCCAGGATCACTTCCTGCTGCAGCGTCGGCTGCAACGGGATCGCCAAAACTTCGTCTTTACGCCAATCATTGTTGCTGCATCCTGCCAGCATGAGCGCTGTCGCAACGTAACACCAGCGTAAGAAAAGCTTCATTTCCCACTCCCGAAGACAAACATTGGATAACGTCCTGTCCTCCGCTTGCTAAAACGCGGATATCCTACCCGCGCGTATACGGACAGCCCCCGCCCTGCGGCGGGGAACTGTCAAAACTGTGTTACAGTTTATTCTGCTTCAGGCGCAGCAGGCGCCGCCGCTTCAGAGGCAGTGGCTTCCTTGATGCTCAGGCGCACACGGCCCTGGCGATCAACTTCCAGCACCTTAACCGGCACTTCCTGGCCCATCTGCAGATAGTCGGTCACTTTCTCAACGCGCTTGTCGGCGATCTGAGAAATATGCACCAGGCCTTCTTTACCGCCGCCGATGGCCACAAAGGCGCCAAAGTCAACGATACGGGTCACTTTACCCTGGTAAATGCGGCCAACTTCGATCTCGGCGGTGATCTCTTCAATACGACGAATCGCGTATTTCGCTTTCTCACCGTCGGTCGCTGCGATTTTAACTGTACCATCATCTTCGATTTCAATGGTAGTGCCAGTCTCTTCGGTCAGCGCACGAATCACAGAGCCGCCTTTACCGATCACATCCTTAATTTTGTCCGGATTGATCTTCATGGTGTGGATACGCGGTGCGAACTGAGAGATATCGCCGCGCGGCGTGCTGATCGCCTGTTCCATCACGCCCAGAATGTGCAGACGCGCACCCTTGGCCTGGTTCAGCGCCACCTGCATGATTTCGCGGGTGATGCCTTCAATTTTAATATCCATCTGCAGCGCGGTGATGCCGTCACGGCTACCGGCCACTTTGAAGTCCATGTCGCCCAGGTGATCTTCATCGCCCAGAATGTCCGACAGTACCACAAAGTTTTCGTCTTCTTTTACCAGACCCATGGCGATACCTGCAACCGCGGCCTTGATTGGCACACCTGCATCCATCAGCGCCAGAGATGCGCCACAGACGGAAGCCATGGAAGAAGAACCGTTGGATTCAGTGATCTCGGACACCACGCGAACGGTGTACGGGAAATCTTCCGGTTTAGGCATCATAGCCAATACGCCGCGTTTCGCCAGGCGACCGTGACCAATTTCACGACGCTTAGGTGAACCGACCATGCCGGTTTCGCCCACGGAGTACGGAGGGAAGTTGTAGTGGAACAGGAAGCTGTCGGTCTTTTCGCCCATCAGCTCATCCAGGTTCTGCGCGTCGCGCGCGGTACCCAGAGTGGCGGTAACCAGAGCCTGCGTTTCACCACGGGTGAACAGCGCGGAACCGTGGGTACGCGGCAGCACGCCGGTACGCACGTCCAGACCACGGATCATGTCTTTTTCACGGCCGTCGATACGCGGCTCGCCGCGCAGTACGCGGCTACGCACCACGTTCTTCTCCAGATCGCCCAGGGCATCCTGAATGTCTGCAGCGTCCAGCGTTTCGTCTTGCTCCAGCAGCGCGGCGGTGACGTCTTCTTTGATGGCGTCAACCTGTGCGTAGCGCTCCTGCTTTTCAGTGATCTGGTAAGCATCACCCAGACGGCTTTGCGCCAGTTCGGCTACGCGCGCCTGCAGCGCTTCGTTAACCGGGGTCGGCTGCCAGTCCCACTTAGGTTTGCCGACTTCAGCAACCAGTGAGTTGATGTTGTCGATAACCACCTGCTGCTGCTCGTGGCCAAACACCACGGCGCCCAGCATCTGATCTTCACTCAGAACTTCGGCTTCGGACTCAACCATCAGCACTGCGCCAGCGGTACCGGCAACCACCAGATCCAGACGGCTCTCTTTCAGCTCGTCAACGGTCGGGTTCAGTACATACTGGTCGTTGATGTAACCCACGCGCGCTGCGCCGATTGGGCCACTGAACGGAATGCCTGACAGGCTCAGTGCCGCAGATGCGCCGATCATCGCCACGATATCCGGGTTAACCTGCGGGTTAACGGAAACCACGGTCGCAATCACCTGCACTTCGTTCAGGAAGTGATCCGGGAACAGTGGGCGGATTGGACGGTCAATCAGACGGGAAGTCAGGGTTTCGCCTTCGCTTGGACGGCCTTCACGGCGGAAGAAGCTGCCCGGGATACGGCCGGCGGCGTAGGTACGCTCCTGATAGTTCACGGTCAGCGGGAAGAAGCTCTGGCCAGGCTTGGCTTTTTTCTGGCCTACAACCGTAACGAATACGGCAGTGTCGTCCATGCTTACCATAACGGCGGCAGTCGCCTGACGCGCCATCATACCGGTCTCAATGGTGACGGTATGCTGGCCATACTGGAATTTGCGAATAGTCGGTGTCAGCAAAATTTTATCCTTAGATGTGGCGCGCAATCACCTCGACGGCTCGGCGCGCCAGTGAATCACTGACCTTCTCACTACATCCTCGCGACTAATGACAACCCTTATTCACCTGGCGGAATAAAGTCTCTCATTAGCCGCGCGAACCTCTGTAACGGAAGATCCTCGTTAGTACATTAACCTGATTTACTTATGCTTCCTAGAAGAAAGGGGCCAAAATAGGCCCCTTTCTACTGAAACTGGTTCGATTAGCGACGCAGACCCAGACGCTCGATCAGGCTGGTGTAACGTGCTACATCTTTACGCTTCAGGTAGTCCAGCAGCTTACGACGCTGAGAAACCATACGCAGCAGACCACGACGGCTGTGGTGATCTTTTTTGTGCTCGGAGAAGTGGCCTTGCAGATGGTTAATCTGCGCGGTCAGCAGGGCAACCTGAACTTCGGTAGAACCGCTGTCGTTAGTACCACGACCGAAATCAGCTACGATTTTAGCTTTAGCTTCAACACTTAGAGACATTGTAATACTCCAAATTATAGATAAAAAAATGCAGGCGCCGATCTCTAATTCAGCAGCCCGATAATTGGGCCATACCCCTCAAGCGAGAGTCATGGCCCAAGCTGCGTCATTCTACTCTTAGCGCAGAACGATCGCAAGATGAGGCGTTTTTCGCCGATTAGTCGAAATGTTCGACAACCAAACGCTTAGGCGCCACACGACCGTCGTCGGCAATCTCGCCGACGCCGATAAATTTATGCGCATCGCCTTCAGTGATACGCACCATGCCGGAAGCCGGCGCGCCGGCAGCCTGCACCGGCTGGCCCTGCTTGACATAACCCGCCACCGCCGGCAGCAAGTTCACTTCAGGGAAATCGGCGCATGGGCTGTCCATCGGCATCAGCAGCGGATCGAGCAGTTCGCCCGGCGCCACGCCTTCGGCCTGCGCCTGTTCCAGCAGCGCGTTCAGTTGTTCCAGCGTCACCATACGTTCGATCGGATATTTCGCCACCTGCAGACGACGCAGATAAATCACGTGCGCGCCACAGCCCAGCAGTTCGCCCAGATCGTCGGTAATGGTACGGATATAGGTGCCTTTGGAACAGTGAACTTCCAGCTCCAGCTCATCGCCTTCCCAGCGGATAAACTTCAGCTCGTAAACCGTAATGCTGCGCGCTTCACGCGGCACTTCAATGCCCTGACGCGCGTATTCATACAGTTTTTTGCCCTGATACTTCAACGCGGAGTACATCGACGGCACCTGCTGGATGTCGCCGCGGAAAGTCTCCAGCGCCGCATCAAGCTGCTGCTGGGTAATATTCACCGGGCGTTCCTGCACGATCTGGCCGTCTGCGTCCGAAGTATCGGTACGCTGCCCCAGGCGGGCAATCACCCGATAGCGCTTGTCGGAATCCAACAGGAACTGGGAAAACTTGGTGGCTTCCCCCAGGCAGATCGGCAGCATGCCGGTCGCCAGCGGATCGAGCGCGCCGGTATGGCCCGCGCGGTTGGCGTTATAACAACGCTTTACTTTTTGCAGCGCGTCATTGGAGGACAGGCCCTGCGGCTTATCCAGCAACAGCACGCCGTGAATATCGCGGCCGCGGCGACGAGGGCGACTCATTAAGCCTCCTCGTCATCGCCTGATGCGGAGCGGCGCTCGGCATCGTTTTTCACCACGTTGGTCACCAGGTTGGACATGCGCATACCTTCAACCAACGAGTTGTCGTACGCGAAGGTCAGTTCCGGCACCACGCGCAGGCGCATCGCCTTGCCCAGCAGCGTACGAATATAGCCGGACGCGTCTTGCAACGCCTTGACGCCCTTGTTCACCAGTTCAGGATCGTGGTTTTCCGTCAGCACGTTGAGGAAGGTGACGTAAACTTTGGCATACGCCAGGTCGCGGGAAATTTCAACGCCGGAAACGGTCGCCATGCCAACGCGCGGGTCTTTGATTTCACGCTGCAGAATGATCGCAATCTCTTTCTGCATCTCTTGCGCGACGCGCTGGCCGCGGCTGAATTCTTTTGCCATGTTATTTTCTCCAGACAAATCGGGGGGCACAAAGGCCCCCCAGAACAGATTAAGCAGATGTGCAACCGTTAATCGATGGTGCGCTGGATCTCGATGATTTCGAAGACTTCGATCATGTCGCCAACGCGCACGTCGTTGTAGTTCTTCACGCCGATACCACATTCCATACCGTTACGGACTTCGTTAACGTCATCCTTGAAGCGGCGCAGGGATTCCAGCTCGCCTTCATAGATAACCACGTTGTCGCGCAGTACGCGGATTGGGTTGTGACGCTTGATGTTGCCTTCGGTAACCATACAGCCAGCGATAGCGCCGAATTTCGGTGATTTGAACACGTCACGCACTTCGGCCAAGCCGATAATCTGCTGTTTGTATTCAGGAGCCAGCATGCCGCTCATCGCCTGCTTAACTTCGTCAATCAGGCTATAGATGACGGAGTAGTAACGCAGATCCAGGCTTTCTGCTTCAATCACGCGGCGCGCAGAAGCGTCGGCACGGACGTTGAAGCCCAGGATGATGGCGTTGGATGCCGCGGCCAGCGTGGCGTCGGTTTCGGTGATACCACCTACGCCGGAGCCGACAATCTTCACCTTCACTTCGTCGGTGGACAGCTTCAGCAACGCATCGCTGATCGCTTCGCAAGAGCCCTGTACGTCGGACTTCAGTACGATGTTCAGCTCGGAAACCTCACCGTCGGTCATGTTGGAGAACATGTTTTCCAGTTTGGATTTCTGCTGACGCGCCAGTTTGACTTCGCGGAATTTGCCCTGACGATACAGCGCCACTTCACGCGCTTTCTTCTCGTCACGCACTACGGTCGCTTCATCACCTGCCGCCGGAACGCTGGACAGACCCAGGATTTCCACCGGAATGGATGGGCCGGCCGAGGTCACTTCACGACCCAGTTCGTCGCGCATCGCACGCACACGGCCGTATTCGAAGCCGCACAGTACGATATCGCCTTTGTTCAGCGTACCTTCCTGAACCAGGACGGTCGCTACCGGGCCACGGCCTTTATCCAGGAAGGACTCGATAACCACGCCGCTCGCCATACCGGTGCGCACCGCTTTCAGTTCGAGAACTTCAGACTGCAGCAGGATAGCGTCCAGCAGCTCGTCGATGCCGGTGCCTGCTTTCGCAGAGACGTGGACGAACTGTGCTTCACCGCCCCACTCTTCTGGCATCACGCCGTACTGGGACAGTTCGTTCTTCACGCGATCCGGATCGGCTTCCGGCTTGTCAATTTTGTTGACCGCAACAACCAACGGTACCTTGGCCGCTTTCGCGTGCTGGATAGCTTCGATGGTCTGTGGCATCACGCCGTCGTCCGCTGCAACCACCAGAACCACGATATCGGTCGCCTGAGCACCGCGAGCACGCATTGAGGTAAATGCGGCGTGGCCCGGGGTATCCAGGAAGGTGATCATGCCGTTATCGGTTTCAACGTGGTAAGCACCGATGTGCTGGGTAATGCCGCCCGCTTCGCCCGATGCCACTTTAGTGGAACGGATGTAGTCCAGCAGGGAGGTTTTACCGTGGTCAACGTGACCCATGATGGTCACAACCGGCGCACGCGGTTCAGCTGCTGCTGCACCGGTATCGCGATCGCTCATCAGCGCTTCTTCCAGCTCGTTCTCACGACGCAGGATAACCTTGTGGCCCATCTCTTCGGCAACCAGCTGTGCGGTTTCCTGATCGATAACCTGGTTGATGGTCGCCATCGCGCCCAGCTTCATCATGGTTTTGATAACCTGAGAGCCTTTCACCGCCATCTTGTTGGCCAGTTCGGCCACGGTGATGGTTTCGCCGATAACGACGTCACGGTTAACCACCTGAGCCGGCTTGTTGAAGCCCTGCTGCAGGGTGCTTGGCTTACGACGGCCTTTGCCACCACGGGTAACGGCGCGTGCTTCTTCGCGATCCGCTTTGGATTCGGACAGCTTGCTGCCTTTCTTCTGTTTGGCGGATTTGCCGCCGCGGGTGCGGGTGCGGCGATCGCCTTCAACTTTGGCGTCGTTCTCATCTTCTGCGGCACGCGCATGCTGAGAGGTGGTCACGTGGTAGTCTGCAGTTTCAGACTCAGTGGATTTTTCAGCCGCTGCCCACTTCTCGCCATTTTCTTCCGCCATGCGGCGCGCTTCTTCAGCGACGCGCTTGGCTTCTTCTTCCACCTTGCGGCGCACTTCTTCTTCGGCTTTACGCTTCAGTTCTGCGGCTTCGGCTTCGCGGCGCGCTTTTTCAGCCTGAGCTGGCTTGGTCATTTCGTCGGTTTGTTGATTGGTCACTTTTTCTTTTTCCGCTGCATCACGCTTAGCTTTTTCAGCGGCCTCACGTTTGGCTTGCTCTTCGGCTGCGCGCTTCGCTTCTGCTTCGCGTTTAGCGAGCTCTTCTGCTTCGCGCCGTGCCTGCTCTTCCGCTTCACGCTGTGCCTGCTCTGCCGCTTCCGCCTGTTGGGCTTCTTGCGTATCGCGATTTACATAAGTGCGTTTCTTGCGGACCTCAATTTGCACCGATTTACTCTTACCGCCGGTGCTCGGAATATTCAAGGTGCTGCGCGTTTTACGCTGCAGCGTCAGTTTACCCGGCGCGCTGCCGTGCTCACGGTTCAGGTGCGCCAATAAGGTTTCTTTCTCTTGCTGGGTAACAGAGTCGGTTTCCGACTTGTTGATCCCTGCATCAGCAAACTGCTGTACCAGGCGATCAACCGGAGTCTGAATCTCTGCTGCCAGCGATTTTACGGTTACATCTGTCGTCATGCTGTTCCTTCCTGCTACAGTTATTACGCGTTGTCGCCAAACCAACAGATATTACGGGCGGCCATGATCAGCTCGCCGGCTTGCTCATCGTCAAGCCCTTCAATATCAGCCAGATCGTCAACACCCTGCTCGGCAAGATCTTCCAGCGTACAAACCCCACGCGCGGCCAGTTTAAAGGCCATGCTGCGCTCAAGCCCTGGCAGGTTGAGCAGGTCTTCAGCAGGCTTCTGGTCACCCAGGCTTTCTTCCTGAGCCAGTGCCAGCGTGGTCAATGCAGCTTTGGCGCGATCGCGCAACGCTTCAACCGTATCTTCATCCAGACCGTCGATTTCCAGCAGCTCATTGATTGGCACATACGCCAATTCTTCAAGCGTTGAGAAGCCTTCTTCGACCAGTACGGTGGCGAACTCTTCGTCGATATCAAGATACTTGGTGAAGGTATCAATGGCGGCATGAGCCTCGGCCTGGTGCTTGGCCTGCAGATCGTCCGCCGTCATCACGTTCAGTTCCCAGCCGCTGAGCTGAGAAGCCAAACGCACGTTTTGGCCGTTACGGCCGATCGCCTGTGCCAGATTGCTGGCTTCAACGGCAATATCCATAGTGTGCTTGTCTTCGTCCACCACGATAGAGGCAACGTCTGCCGGCGCCATGGCGTTGATCACGAACTGCGCAGGATTATCGTCCCACAGCACAATATCAATACGCTCGCCGCCCAGTTCGCTCGATACGGCCTGAACGCGAGCGCCGCGCATCCCCACGCAGGCGCCGACCGGGTCGATACGCTTGTCATTGGTTTTCACGGCAATTTTCGCACGGGAACCCGGATCGCGGGCTGCCGCTTTAATTTCAATCACTTCTTCACCGATTTCCGGCACTTCGATGCGGAACAGTTCAATCAGCATCTCTGGACGAGAACGGCTGACGAACAGCTGCGCGCCGCGCGCTTCTGGACGCACCGCATACAGTACGCCGCGGATGCGGTCGCCCGGACGGAAGTTCTCACGCGGCAGCATATCTTCACGCAGGATCACGGCTTCCGCACTGGTACCGCTGCCATCAGAGGCTTTGATATCCAGAGAAATGTTGTCGCGGTTTACTTTTTTCACCACGCCGGTGATGATTTCACCTTCGTGCCCGCGGAATGCGTCGACCACCATCGCACGTTCAGCTTCACGCACCTTCTGGACGATAACCTGCTTCGCGGTTTGGGTGGTGATGCGGTCAAAGGTGACAGATTCGATCTGATCTTCGATAAAACCGCCCAGCTCGATGCTCGGATCTTCAAACTGCGCAGCTTCCAGCGTGATTTCACGCGTAGGCTGGGTCACTTCTTCTACGGCAACCCAACGGCGGAAGGTGTCGAAGTCGCCAGTTCTGCGATCGATGCTAACGCGAACGTCGATTTCCTGCTCGTATTTTTTCTTGGTTGCGGTGGCTAATGCGGTTTCCAACGCTTCAAAAATCTTCTCACGCGGAAGGGATTTCTCATTGGAAACTGCTTCAACAACAGCCAGAATCTCTTTATTCATCCTAGTTGCCTCATCCAAACTTTAAAAGTGGGGTACCAGATTCGCTTTCTGAATATTGCTCAGCGCGAACACTTCATCTTTCCCATCCACAGTAACCGTGATCATCTCGCCATCGACGGACTTGATGATGCCCTGCCATTTGCGGCGGTTCTGTACCGCCATGCGCAGCACCATGCTGACTTCTTCACCGAGGAAACGCGTGTAGTGCTCTGCGGTGAACATCGGGCGATCAAGGCCAGGAGAGGAGACTTCCAAGTTGTAAGCGACGGTGATCGGATCTTCAACGTCCAGCACCGCGCTGACCTGGTGGCTGACATCAGCACAATCATCAACATTGATGCCGTCTTCACTATCAATATAGATGCGGAGCGTAGATTGGCGCGCACGAATAAATTCAATGCCTACAAGCTCAAAGCCCAACGCCTCTACCGGTGCCGAAAGCATCTCTGTTAATTTTTGCTCTAATGTGGACAAGCCCACCCCCAAGACATAAAAAAAGGGCTAAATAGCCCAGTGATTCTGTTGCCAAATAACAAAAAACCCCGAAAAATCGGGGCTTTATGCAACTGGACCCTGTTTGCCGCACTGCGGCTTCGGTACAACTTTCTGACAAGTGTCATTTTCAAATGTTGTTCGAGAAAAGCGGATTCAATCGAAATAGTGTATTTGAAAATAAACACTTCAAAGGAAAGTGGTTGCGGGGGCCGGATTTGAACCGACGACCTTCGGGTTATGAGCCCGACGAGCTACCAGGCTGCTCCACCCCGCGTCCGAAATCGTGGCAAATACTACGCTGATAATCGCAAAATTGCAAGTTATCTCTGGGATTTGGTACCGAGGATGGGACTCGAACCCACAAGCCCGTTAGGGCACTACCACCTCAAGGTAGCGTGTCTACCAATTCCACCACCTCGGTACTGATTCTTTTTACTGCTACGGCCGTTGATGTCTGACATCAACCACCGTTTAAAACTTTGCTGCTGCTTACTGCGGGATATCGCTGCTCGGCTTGGCTGGTGCCGCCGGCGCGGTTGTCTGCTCGGTTTTCACCGGCTGACCGAGGTTTTCCCACTCGCTGCCTTTTTTGCTCTGGTTGCTGCTCAGGTTGCCCAGAATCAGACTGATGACGAAAAACAGCGTCGCCAGCACAGCCGTCATGCGGGTCATGAAGTTACCGGAACCACTCGAACCGAACAATGTGCCAGACGCACCTGCTCCGAATGAGGCTCCCATATCAGCGCCTTTACCTTGCTGCAGCATGATCATAGCAACAAGCCCGATCGAAACCAGCAGGAAAATTACCAGAAGAGCTTCGTACATAGTCGTACCCGTATCCTTGCGGCATCACCGCGTGCCAAATGCTTCTCGCCCCATAGGCTTCTAGTCAGAAGTCGCAGACGTTATGTAAAACCGCCTACTGAAGCGGGTGTGAATACTAACCAAAGGCGCCACAGCGCGCAAGGGCAATTTACCGCCACCGGCGCGATTGCGGAAAAAAACAGCAACCCGACGCAATTTACACACCCAAACTGCACGTTTGGGCGTTAACCACCTGTTTTAACCTGCAGATTTCACCGCGTCGGCGATGCGGTTCGCCAGCTCGGTCACCTGTTTTTCGTCCTCGCCTTCCACCATCACGCGGATCAGCGGTTCCGTACCGGATTTGCGCAGCAATACGCGGCCGCGGCCGTTCAGTTCCGCCTCCACGCTTTTGGTAACGCTGACGACGGCTTCCGATTCCAGCGGATTATGTTCGCCGGCAAAGCGCACATTGACCAGCACCTGCGGCAGCAGCTGCATGCCGCTGCACAGATCGTGCAGGCTCATGCTGTTTCGCACCATGGCGGTCAGCACCTGTAAGCCGGCCACAATGCCGTCGCCAGTGGTGGTTTTATCCAGCAGGATCACATGGCCGGAGTTTTCAGCGCCGATGCGCCAGCCCAGCTCCTGCAGTTTTTCCAGCACGTAGCGGTCGCCGACTTTGGCGCGGGCAAATGGAATACCCAACTGCTTCAGCGCCAGCTCCAGCCCCATGTTGCTCATCAGCGTGCCGACCGCCCCGCCGCGCAGTTGCCCCTGGCGCAGCCCTTCACGCGCGATGATGTACAGGATCTGATCGCCGTCCACCTTGTTGCCCAAGTGATCCACCATCATCACCCGGTCACCGTCGCCGTCAAACGCCAGCCCCACATGGGCTTTCTCCGCCAGTACACGCTCTTGCAGCTGGCGAACGTCGGTCGCCCCGCATTTCTCGTTGATGTTCATACCGTCCGGCTCGCAGCCGATGGCAATCACCTTGGCACCCAGCTCGCGCAACACGCTCGGCGCGATGTGATAAGTCGCCCCGTTGGCGCAGTCAACGACGATCTTCAGGCCCTTCAGGCTTAATTCGCTTGGGAAGGTGCCCTTACAAAATTCGATATAGCGCCCGGCGGCATCAATAATACGGCTGGCTTTACCCAGTTCGGCGGACTCTACGCAGGTCAGCGGCTTTTCCATCTCCGCTTCGATCGCTTCTTCCACGTTGTCCGGCAGTTTGGCGCCGTCGATGGAGAAGAATTTGATGCCATTGTCGTAATACGGGTTATGCGATGCGGAGATCACAATGCCGGCCTCGGCGCGGAAGGTGCGCGTCAGATAGGCGACTGCCGGCGTCGGCATCGGGCCGGTAAAAGAAGCGGAAAGCCCTGCGGCTGCCAAACCGGCCTCCAGCGCCGACTCCAGCATATAGCCGGAAATGCGGGTGTCTTTGCCGATAATAATTTTGCGTGATCCATGGCGCGCCAGCACTTTACCCGCAGCCCAGCCGAGCTTAAGGACGAAATCCGGAGTAATCGGGCTGTCGCCGACCTTCCCACGAATGCCGTCGGTACCAAAATATTTACGCTCGCTCATGTCTCTACTGTCCCTTAGCTGAAAGTGTTGCCTCGACGACGCGCATCGCCTCGACGGTTTCTTTAACATCATGCACTCTGACGATCTGTGCGCCCTGCATCGCGGCAATTACCGCACAGGCAACGCTGCCGATCGTCCGCTGTTCCGGCGGTACGTTCAGCAGTTGTCCAATCATCGATTTACGCGACATGCCAACCAGCAGCGGCAGGCCGAAATGATGAAATTCCGACAATCGGGCCAGAAGCTGATAATTATGCGCTAAATTCTTACCGAAACCGAAGCCCGGGTCGAGCAACAATTTCTGTTTTGCTATGCCCGCCGCAGTACAGCGTGCAATATGCTGCTGGAAAAAGGCGTTGACCTCGCCCATTAAATCCTCATAGTGCGGCGCCTGTTGCATGGTACGCGGCTCGCCCTGCATATGCATCAGGCATACCGGCAACCCGCTGGCCGCCGCCGCCTCCAGCGCGCCAGGCTCCTGCAGCGAGCGTACATCATTGATCAGATGCGCGCCGGCGTTAGCCGACTCGCGAATGACTCCGGGCTTGGAGGTATCGACCGAAATAAACACCTCAAAACGCCGGGCAATCGCTTCCACCACCGGCACCACCCGCTCGATCTCCTCCTCTTCGCTCACCTCCGCCGCGCCGGGACGGGTCGACTCACCGCCAACGTCGATCATGGTGGCGCCGGCGGAAATCAGCGCGTGGGCATGCAGCAGGGCGTCATTCAGCGAATTATGCCGTCCTCCGTCGGAAAACGAGTCCGGAGTCACATTGAGAATGCCCATCACCCGAGGATGGGAGAGATCGAAAGCCATGTCGCGCACGGTTAATTGCATGAAGATTCCACCTTACTGTCTGTTGCTGATTTCACTGCCGGGCGGGCAAAAAGGCCTGACCGTCTGATACGGCGGCCTGGCGGTGGCCGGTATACGGCCGCACCGCAGATGACGGGCATAAAAAAACCCCGGCATGCCGGGGTTTGATGTTATTACACAGTCGATGTTACTTGTCGAGCTGTTCAGACAGAGGATTGCCTGGATTTGGCGTCCGCGGCTCATCAACCGGCGTCGGGGCCTTTGGAGTGCCGCCGTTGTCGGAGTTGCTGCCTTTGTTCGGATCGTCCCAGCCTGCCGGCGGACGGACGTCCTTACGGTTCATCAGATCGTCGATCTGCGGCGCGTCGATGGTTTCATACTTCATCAGGGCATCCTTCATTGAATGAAGGATATCCATGTTTTCCATCAACAGCGTACGGGCGCGCGTGTAGTTACGTTCAATCAGGGATTTCACTTCCTGGTCGATAATACGCGCCGTTTCGTCAGACATATGTTTCGCCTTGGCCACAGAGCGGCCCAGGAACACTTCGCCCTCTTCTTCCGCATACAGCAGCGGCCCCAGCTTCTCGGAGAAGCCCCATTGGGTCACCATGTTGCGTGCGATAGAGGTCGCCACTTTAATGTCGTTCGATGCGCCGGTAGAAACATGCTCGGCACCGTAAATAATCTCTTCCGCCAGACGGCCGCCGTACAGCGTGGAGATTTGGCTCTCCAGTTTCTGACGGCTGGCGCTGATGGCATCGCCCTCAGGCAGGAAGAAAGTTACGCCAAGCGCACGGCCGCGCGGAATAATCGTCACCTTGTGAACCGGATCGTGTTCCGGCACCAGACGGCCGATAATGGCGTGGCCGGCTTCGTGATATGCGGTCGACTCTTTCTGCGCTTCGGTCATTACCATGGAGCGACGTTCCGCACCCATCATGATTTTGTCTTTGGCCTTTTCGAACTCAACCATCGACACCACACGTTTGTTGCTACGGGCGGCAAACAGCGCAGCTTCGTTGACCAGGTTAGCCAAATCCGCACCGGAGAAGCCCGGTGTACCACGTGCAATGACGGAGGCGTCGATATCGGCTGCCAGCGGCACGCGGCGCATATGCACCTTCAGAATCTGCTCACGACCACGCACATCCGGCAGACCAACCACTACCTGACGGTCGAAACGGCCTGGACGCAGCAGCGCCGGGTCAAGCACGTCCGGACGGTTGGTCGCAGCGATGACGATGATGCCTTCGTTGCCTTCAAAGCCGTCCATCTCAACCAGCATCTGGTTCAGCGTCTGCTCACGTTCATCGTGACCGCCACCCAGACCGGCGCCACGCTGGCGGCCGACGGCGTCGATTTCATCGATAAAGATGATGCACGGAGCGGCTTTTTTCGCCTGTTCGAACATATCACGTACGCGGGACGCACCCACGCCGACAAACATTTCCACGAAGTCGGAACCGGAAATGGTAAAGAACGGCACTTTCGCCTCGCCGGCAATGGCTTTCGCCAGCAGCGTCTTACCGGTACCCGGCGGGCCGACCATCAGCACGCCTTTCGGAATCTTGCCGCCCAGCTTCTGGAAACGGCTCGGTTCGCGCAGGTATTCAACCAGTTCGCTCACTTCTTCTTTTGCTTCGTCGCAGCCGGCGACGTCGGCAAAGGTGGTTTTGATCTGATCTTCAGTCAGCATACGGGCTTTGCTCTTGCCAAAGGACATCGCGCCCTTGCCGCCGCCGCCCTGCATTTGCCGCATAAAGAAGATCCAGACCCCGATCAGCAACAGCATCGGGAACCATGAAATAAAGATAGAAGCCAGCAAACTCGGCTCTTCCGGCGGTTCACCGACAACTTTCACATTCTTCGTCAATAACGTATCCAACAGCTTAGGATCGTTGACGGGGATATAAGTCGTGTATCGGTTACTATCTTTCTTGGTAACGTTGATCTCACGTCCGTTAATTCGCGCTTCGCGAACCTGATCCTGGGTCAGTTCGGACATGAAGGTAGAGTAATCCACCCTACGGCCATTCGACTCGCTGGGCCCAAAGCTCTGGAATACGGACATCAGCACAACTGCGATGACCAGCCAGAGAATTAGGTTTTTCGCCATGTCACTCAAGGGATTAACCTCATATTACAACTGTGTTAACAAACAGCGTTAGGGTACTACAGTTTGCGCCCTGTCGCTACAATGTACACTTCACGCGAACGAGCGCGCGAAGCGTCTGGCTTACGAATCTTAACCTTCGTAAACAGGGAGCGAATTTCCCGTAGGTACTCGTCAAAGCCATCTCCCTGGAACACCTTCACCAGGAAACTTCCGCCTGGTGCGAGGACATCACGACACATTTCCAGTGCTAATTCCACCAGATACATCGATCTTGGAATATCGACCGCCGGGTTGCCACTCATATTCGGGGCCATATCGGACATGACCACCTGAACCTTCTTTTCACCTACGCGATCCAGCAGCGCCTTCAGCACCAGTTCATCACGAAAATCTCCCTGGAGGAAATCAACGCCGACGATAGGATCCATCGGTAAAATATCACAGGCGATAATTCGCCCAGAACCGCCGATCTGGGTAACAACATACTGCGACCAGCCGCCTGGCGCCGCCCCCAAATCAACAACCGTCATACCCGGTTTAAACAGCTTGTCGCTCTGCTGTATTTCATCCAGTTTAAACCAGGCGCGCGAGCGCAGCCCTTTTTTCTGCGCCTGCTGCACATATTTGTCGCTAAAGTGTTCCTGAAGCCAGCGGCTAGAACTGGCCGAACGCTTTTTACCTGTCATCGAGTTTCCAACTATCCTAAAAAGAGACTTATGCCAAGTTCGCTGCTCATATTGCCATCACGGTGCAAGACCGATTTGGTGATACCCATGAGATGGCGGTAGAATGTACCGTTTTCAATCCCAACTTAAGCAAAAAAGACAATGAATCTGAATAATAAACAAAAACAGCACCTGAAAGGCTTGGCGCATCCGTTAAAACCGGTCGTCATGCTGGGCAATAACGGTCTCACCGAAGGGGTGCTGGCTGAAATTGATCAGGCGCTGACGCATCATGAGCTGATCAAAGTGAAAATCGCAACGGAAGATCGCGAAACCAAAGCCTTGATCGCTGACGCTATCGTGCGTGAAACAAATGCCTGCAACGTACAAATTATCGGTAATACCCTTATTCTTTACCGCCCTTCAGAAGAGCGCAAGATCAGTCTACCGCGTTAAGTGTCGTCATTTTAACGAAAAGGTGCCATGCACCTGCACCTGATAAAAGGCCGCCACGCGGCCTTTTTCCTTTCTTTACAAAAACCTGATTAACTTCTGAGCAAACGCTGTCGATCAGAGGTATTCCACCTTCAGGATTTCATATTCCACATCGCCGCCCGGTGTCTTAATCACCACCACGTCGTCTTGTTCTTTACCGATTAAACCACGCGCCATCGGGGAATTCACCGAAATCAGATTTTTCTTGAAATCGGCCTCGTCGTCACCCACGATGCGGTAGGTCACCTCATCCTCGGTATCCAGGTTCAGCACCGATACCGTCGCGCCGAAAATCACCCGGCCGTTGTTCGGCATTTTGGTTACGTCGATCACCTGCGCGTTCGACAGCTTAGCTTCAATTTCCTGAATACGTCCTTCACAGAAACCCTGCTGCTCACGCGCCGCATGGTACTCCGCGTTTTCTTTCAAGTCGCCGTGTTCACGCGCTTCCGCGATGTCCGCAATGATTTTCGGACGGCGAACGCTTTTCAAATATTCCAGTTCTTCGCGCAATTTTTCAGCGCCAAACAGGGTCATCGGAATCTGTTGCATAATTTCAATACCTCTAAATCTTTCCTGTTCAAATAGCCGTCATCCTGACGTATTCGTATGAAAACACGGATGGCTATCGCCAGCCGCCTCCAGGCGACAAACAAAAGAACCCTAACCCGGAAAATTCTTCCAAGTCAGGATCGATTTTGCATTTTGATACGCATTTTAGCGTAGAGTTCCTTGAGGGTCATCGTTTACTTTTTCCCTGAATGCGCCGTAGTATGACGGCACGTTACCCAGCAGTTAGCCAGAGATTATGCGTTTTTCACGAATTGTCAGTGCATTGGCGTGCGCATTTGTTTTGAATGTAAATGCCGCCCCGGTCGAAGATTACACACAATATTTGCCTGATGGAGCCAACCTTGCCCTGATGGTGCAAAAAATCGGCGCCAGCACGCCGACGATTGATTACCACGCGCAGCAGATGGCGTTGCCCGCCAGCACCCAGAAGGTGCTGACCGCGCTGGCGGCCCTGTTACAGCTCGGCCCAGACTACCGCTTTACCACCACGCTGGAAAGCCAGGGTAAGATTAACGATGGCGTACTGCAGGGCAATCTGATCGCACGCTTCGGCGGCGACCCGACCTTTAAACGCCAGAACCTGCGCAATATGGTCGCCGAACTGAAGAAACAGGGCGTAAAACAGATTAGCGGCGACGTGCTGGTCGATACTTCGGTATTCGCCAGCCACGACAAGGCGCCCGGCTGGCCGTGGAACGATATGACGCAGTGCTTCAGCGCCCCACCGGCGGCGGCGATTGTCGATCGCAACTGCTTCTCGGTGTCGCTGTACAGCGCGGCCAAGCCGGGCGATATCGCCTTTATCCGCGTCGCCTCCTATTATCCGGTTAACATGTTCAGCCAGGTGCGTACGCTGGCCAAAGGTTCGCCGGATGCCCAATACTGCGAGCTGGACGTGGTGCCGGGCGAGTTGAACCGCTTTACCCTCACCGGCTGCCTGACGCAGCGCAGCGAGCCGCTGCCGCTGGCGTTCGCCATTCAGGACGGGGCCAGCTACGCCGGCGCTATTCTGAAAGATGAACTGACCCAGGCCGGCATCCAGATTGACGGCCACCTGAAGCGCCAGACACAGCCGGGCATGAGCGGCACGGTGATCGCCCGTACCCAATCAGCGCCGCTGCATGATCTGCTGAAAGTGATGCTGAAAAAATCCGACAATATGATCGCCGATACCGTCTTCCGCACCATCGGCCACGAGCGCTTCGGCGTGCCGGGCACCTGGCGCGCCGGCGCCGACGCGGTGCGTCAGGTGCTACGTCAGAAAGCCGGAGTCGATCTGGGCAACAGCATCGTGGTGGATGGTTCCGGCCTGTCGCGCCACAATCTGCTGGCGCCGGCGACCATGATGCAGGCGCTGCAATATATCGCCCAGCATGACAGCGAGCTGAATTTCATCTCGATGCTGCCGCTCGCCGGCTACGACGGCACGCTGCGCTACCGCGGCGGGCTGCATGAGGCCGGCGTGGACGGCAAAGTCTCGGCGAAAACCGGGGCGCTGCAGGGCGTTTACAATCTGGCCGGCTTTATCACCACCGCCAGCGGCCAGCGTATGGCGTTTGTGCAGTATCTGTCAGGCTACGCCGTACCACCGGAAGATCAGCGCCAGCGCCGGATACCGCTGGTACGTTTCGAAAGCCGGCTATATCGGGATATTTATCAGAATAACTGAGTAACCACGCCCTGGGAGCCCCGACGTGAAGCTATTGATTGTCGAAGACGATGAGCTATTGCAACAGGGGCTGGCCATGGCGCTGGCTGCCGAAGGTTACGCCTGCGATTGCGCCCTGACGGCGGCGCAGGCCAATACGCTGATCGACACCAGTCAGTACAGCATGGTCATCCTCGATCTCGGCCTGCCCGACGTGGACGGCGGCGCCTTGCTGCGGCAATGGCGCCGCCGGCAACTGGACTTGCCGGTGTTGATTCTCACCGCCCGCGATGCGCTGGAAGACCGCGTCGACGGGCTGGACGCCGGCGCCGATGACTATCTGATCAAACCCTTTGCGCTGATTGAGCTGCAGGCTCGCGTCAGGGCGCTCATCCGCCGCTATCAGGGCCACAGCGACAACCTGCTACAGCAGGACGATCTCACGCTCAATCTCTCCAGCCAGCAGGTTTACCTGCAACAGCAGCCTATCGACATCACGCCAAAAGAGTTTGCCCTTCTGTCGCGGCTGATTATGCGCGCTGGCCAGACGGTCAACCGTGAACTGCTGCAACAGGATTTATACGCCTGGAACGACGATCTCGGCTCCAATACGCTCGAAGTGCACGTCCATAACCTGCGCCGCAAGCTGGGCAAGGATCGTATCCGCACGGTACGCGGCATCGGCTACCGTCTGGAGCCGTTGCCATGATCAGCATGCGGCGTCGCCTGTTGCTGATGCTGGCGCTTATTCTGCTGGTCACCCAATTGATCAGCGCGCTGTGGCTATGGCACGAAAGCCGGGAACAGATCGGTTTTCTGGTCGATGAAACCCTGTCGGCCCAGGTGCGCACCGAAAAGGTCGACGGTGAAATCGCCGAAGCGATCGCCTCATTATTGGCGCCGTCGCTGATTATGATGATTGTCACGTTGATCGCCTCGTTCTGGGCCATCAGCTGGATTATCCGCCCGCTTAATCAGTTGCAAAACCGGCTGGAAAAGCGTTCCGCCGACAACCTGTCACCGCTGCCGGTCAATAACGACAGCCGGGAAGTGATGGCGGTCACCACCGCGCTCAATCAACTCTTCTCGCGGCTCGATAACACCATTCAGCAGGAGCGGTTGTTTACCGCCGACGCGGCCCACGAACTGCGTACGCCGCTGGCCGGCATCCGGCTGCATCTGGAACTGATGGAGCAGCAGGGGGTGCGGGAAAGTACGCCGCTGATCGCGCGCATCGACCAACTGATGCATACCGTAGAACAATTGCTGATGCTGTCGCGCGCCGGGCAGAAGTTTGCCGGCGGCCACTATCAACGTTTCGACTGGGTCGCGGACGTGATGACGCCACTGCGCGAAGAACTGACAGAACTGGCGCAACAACGCAATCAGCAGCTGACGTGGCAACTGCCGGTGGAGGCCGTCACTCATGGCGATCCGGTATTACTTCGCCTGTTGCTGCGAAATCTGGTGGAAAATGCCCATCGCTATAGCCCGCCGGACAGCGCCATCCAAATCCGCCTCGACGCGCAAAACGGCGGCCATCAGCTGCAGGTGATCGATGAAGGGCCGGGCATTAAGCAAGAGATGGCCGGAGAGCTAACCCAGGCCTTCAGAAGAATGGACCAGCGCTATGGCGGCAGCGGATTGGGGCTAAATATCGTCATCCGCATCATCCAGCTGCACCAAGGGCGACTGGCGCTGAAAAACCGCCATAACGCCAGCGGCCTTAACGCGCGCTGCTGGCTGCCCGCCAACCCGCTGAAGCCATAAAAAAGCCCCGCAGTGCGGGGCCTGATAGCTGTCGTGATGATTATTTCTGGTAAATGATTTCGACGCCTTCGTCGTCATCTTCATCCCAGTCATCATCCCAGTCGTCGTCGGCTTCGGCTTCTACTTCCGCCAGCTGTTTACGGTGGTAATCGTCCCACATAAACTCGACCTTTTCCGGTGCGCTCTCTTCGATCGCCATCGCTTTCGGCTGGCTGTTGATAAAGTTCATCACGTCCCAGCACAGCTCTTTGACGCCAAAATGGCTGGCCGCAGAGATCATGTAGTACTTATCTTCCCAGCCCAGCGCGTCGACAATCGCCTTGGCGCGCTCTGCGGCTTCCTCTTCGTCCAGCAGGTCAACTTTGTTGAACACCAGCCAGCGCGGTTTCTGCGCCAGATTGTCACTGTACTGATTCAGCTCGTTGATGATCACGCGGGCGTTTTCTACCGGATCGGTCTGGTCAATCGGATCGATATCCACCAGGTGCAGCAGCACGCGGCAACGTTCCAGGTGCTTCAGGAAACGAATGCCCAGACCGGCACCTTCAGACGCACCTTCAATCAGCCCTGGAATATCCGCCACCACGAAGCTCTGTTCGCTGTCCATACGCACCACGCCCAGGCTTGGCACCAGCGTGGTGAACGGGTAGTCCGCCACTTTCGGCTTGGCGGCAGATACCGCGCGGATAAAGGTGGATTTGCCCGCGTTCGGCAGGCCGAGCATGCCGACATCCGCCAGCAGCATCAGCTCCAGCAGGACATCGCGCGCTTCACCCGGCGTACCGTTGGTTTTCTGGCGCGGGGCACGGTTGACCGAGGATTTGAAACGGGTGTTGCCCAGGCCATGCCAACCGCCCTTCGCTACCATCAGGCGCTGCTGATGGCGCGTCATATCGCCGAGAATCTCGCCGGTGCCCTGATCCTTCACCCGGGTGCCGACCGGCACTTTGATCACGATATCTTTACCGCGCTTGCCGGTACAGTCACGGCTCTGGCCGTTCTGACCGCGTTCTGCACGGAAGGACTTCTCAAAGCGATAGTCGATCAGCGTGTTCAGGTTTTCGTCCGCCAGCAGGTAGACATCGCCGCCGTCGCCGCCGTCGCCGCCATCCGGGCCGCCGTTCGGGATATATTTTTCGCGACGGAAGCTGACGCAACCATTACCACCGTCACCTGCAACGACCAATATCGCTGCTTCATCTACAAACTTCATTTTCCGTCTCCGTAAATCATTCACCGGGCTGCTTGATAGGAGCAACCAGGAGGTTTTCTGCCCGTCGCGGCCACCACCGGTGACCAATTGCGGAAAACATTGCGCCCGCAACCACCACAAAAGCGCCCACGTAACCGACGACATTCAACGTCGGGGCGGCAAACATCTGCGGCCATGCCAACGCCAATAAATCTGAAAACAACAGGGTAAACAGCGGCGTCAACGTTACTAACGCGCTCACCTGCGCCGCCTGCCAACGCGCCATCGCCTCCGCTAGCGCGCCATAGCCAATCAGCGTATTCGCGCCGCAAAACAGCAGGCAGGCCAGCTGCCAGCCGCTCAGCTGAAAAATCATCGCCGGCTGTGCCAGCGGGAATAATGCAACTGCACATAAAGTGTACAACATTACCAGGATCTGCGGCGACGCCAGCCGGCGCAGCAAGACCTTTTGCGCCAGGCCATAGGTAACCCACACCGTCGCGGCACAGACACCCAACAGCACCCCCAGGGTGTAATCCGTCAGGCGGGTAAAAATCTCAACCAGACTGACGTTGAAAAACAGCATCAGCCCGCAAATCAGCATCAGCGCGCCAATCACCTGGGTAATACGCATCCGCTCTTTCAGGATCAGCACGCTGGCAAACATCATGCCCACCGGCGACAGCTGACCGATCACCTGCGAGGCCGTCGGGCTAAGGTACTGCAGCGAGGAGCTGAAAAATACGAAGTTCCCCAGCAGCCCGGCGGTGGCGATCGCCAGCAGCAGCAGCCAACGCGGCTGGCGAAAAATTTTCACCGGCGGCAAGCGGCCGCGCAGCGTCAGAATAATGCCCAACCCAATCGCCGCAATGCTAAAGCGATACCAGACGATGGTAAACGGCGTCATCACCTGGAGAACTTCTTTCATGGCTATCGGCAACGCACCCCAGCACACCGCCGTGGTTAACGCCAGAGAAATACCGACCCCGACCTGCTGTTTTGTTTCCATGCGTCATCTGCCTGCGCGCTGTCTATCCCGAATAGCCAAGGTTTGAAATGGGTTGGCTATAAATGTAAAAAGCCCCGCAACGAATTGCGGGGCTTACATCTATTTATTAAGGCTCGAAAAATTATTCAGCTTCGATGCTGATGAATTTACGATTGCTCGGGCCTTTAACTTCGAATTTGACTTTACCGTCTTTCAAAGCAAACAGAGTGTGGTCTTTGCCGCAACCTACGTTGGTGCCTGCGTGGAACTTGGTGCCACGCTGACGAACGATGATGCTGCCTGCCAGTACTGCTTCGCCGCCAAAGCGTTTTACGCCCAGACGTTTAGCTTCTGAATCGCGACCGTTACGAGTCGAGCCGCCAGCCTTTTTGTGTGCCATTAATCCGCTCTCCTAACTTAAGCGCTGATGCCGGTGATTTTAACGTCAGTGAACCACTGACGGTGGCCCTGCTGCTTACGGTGGTGTTTACGACGACGAAACTTAACGATTTTAATTTTCTCGCCACGACCGTGTGCAACGACTTCAGCTTTGATCTTGCCGCCATCGACGAAAGGAACGCCGATTTTGATATCTTCGCCATTAGCGATCATCAGAATCTGGTCAAACTCAACCGCTTCACCAGTTGCGATGTCCAGCTTTTCCAAGCGAAC
The DNA here is from genome assembly GCF_014298095.1 of Serratia sp. JUb9. Classification (NCBI taxonomy): domain Bacteria; kingdom Pseudomonadati; phylum Pseudomonadota; class Gammaproteobacteria; order Enterobacterales; family Yersiniaceae; genus Serratia; species Serratia sp. JUb9. The sequence goes on from NZ_CP060416.1 coordinate 4,566,143, forward strand.
GGTCTGACCTTCGCTTACTCGGTGTTGTTTACCACCACTTTGGAAAACCGCGTACATATAAAACTCCGCTTTCCGCGTGCTCGATGATTAGTACAGAGCGCGCTATAAATATTCACAATAGGGCGCGAATTCTACGCAAAAATACAGCACATGACAAGAGCAGAATCTCGACTGAAGTAGAAAAAAGAAGAAAAAAAGCACAGTTTCTTTCGTGGCGTTTATCTAAGCCGTTTTTCAAGTACAATCATAGGCACAGTTACCGCCATGTACCGATGTGAGCAGCGTTCTCATCGCGGTGAAGAGAAACACAGCTGAAAACAATACAATGAACCTAGATCAAATTATTGAGTTAACCGCGCAAGATATGGCGGCAGTGAATGCAACAATTCTCGAACAGTTGAATTCCGAAGTCACGCTCATCAATCAGCTTGGCTATTACATTATCAGCGGTGGCGGTAAACGCATCCGGCCGATGATCGCCGTCCTGGCAGCCCGGGCGCTGCAGTCGGAAGGTGACAAGCACGTGACCATCGCGGCGCTGATTGAGTTTATCCACACCGCGACCCTGCTGCATGACGATGTGGTTGACGAATCCGACATGCGCCGCGGCAAAGCAACCGCCAACGCCGCATTCGGCAACGCGGCCAGCGTGCTGGTCGGCGACTTTATTTATACCCGCGCTTTCCAAATGATGACCAGCCTGGAATCATTACGCGTGTTGGCGCTGATGTCGGAAGCGGTCAACGTGATTGCCGAAGGCGAGGTGCTGCAGTTGATGAACGTCAACGACCCGGATATCAGCGAAGAGAGCTATATGCGGGTGATCTACAGCAAGACGGCGCGTCTGTTTGAAGCCGCCGCGCAATCCTCCGCCATTTTATCCGGCGCCACGCCGGAGCAGGAGCAGGCGCTGCAGGATTACGGCCGCTATCTTGGCACCGCCTTCCAGCTGATTGACGATCTGCTGGATTACAGCGCCGACGGCAGCACACTGGGCAAAAACACCGGTGACGATCTGAATGAAGGCAAACCTACGCTGCCGCTGCTGCACGCCATGCATAACGGCAGTCCGGAGCAGGCGGCAATGATTCGCGGCGCCATCGAACAGGGCAACGGCCGTCATCTGCTGGAACCGGTGCTGGCAGCGATGGAACAGTGCGGCTCGCTGGTCTACACCCGCCAACGTGCGGAAGAGGAAGCCGACAAAGCCATCAGCGCGCTGGAAGCGCTGCCGCCGTCAGAATACCGCACCGCGCTGGAAGGACTGGCGCATCTGGCAGTACAGCGCGAATTTTAAGAAAATATTTCTCAATAGCTTCCGCGCATATCAAGGCGCTTATCGCTGGCGACGTTCAGCGATAAGCGCCAACAGCCCGCCAATGCCCTCACGTACCAGAAATGACAGCATCTGCTCCCTTTCATCATCCGACATATGGTGAAAATAGGCGATCCACACCGTCAGCGGATCCTGTCTTTCAGCAGTGTAATCTGCAGAATCCTCTTTCAGCATCAAAGCATTACGCACGCCCGGCGGCAGGCTGTCGATATGATATTCCACCGCTTTACCCTGTACGCCTTTCCGACGCTGACTCACCCATTTTTCCCGACGCGCCATCTGATTAATTCCCTGTGGCGAGGAAGGCAACCCCGCGATGCCCGTCAATTCCCTGGCAGAAAACCACTCACTTTTCATAGCCATCGTCTCTGAAGATTATGCGCCACCATTATTTCTGGAAAAAAGTTATTTTTTAGAAATAATGGCGTTGTTTTTTCGTATCACCGGCTCACGTTTTATGAACGATTAATACGAACGCGTTAGTTATACCACTAACGCCACTTTGGCTAATCACAAAAAGAAGATCAACATGAATGCGCCGCGTTGGGAGGAGTGGCACATCTGGCGGGGCTGCGCGAGTTTTAAGAAATGAGCGCCTAATGCTCCCCAGGCGCTTTAGCGGTGCTTATCGCTGACGCCCCTCGGCGATAAGCGCCAGCAGTCCGCCAATGCCCTCACGCAACAAAAACGCCTGTATCCGCTCCCTTTCATCATCCGACATATGGTGAAAATAGGCGATCCACACCGTCAGCGGATCCTGTCTTTCAGCAGTGTAACCAGCAGAATCCTCTTTCAGCATCAAAGTATTACGCACGCCTGGCGGCAGGCTGTCGATATGATATTCCACCGCTTTGCCCTGTACGCCTTTCCGACGCTGACTCACCCATTTTTCCCGACGCGCCATCTGATTAATTCCCTGTGGCGAGGAAGGCAACCCCGCGATGCCAGTCAATTCCTTGGCAGAAAACCACTCACTTTTCATAGCCATCGTCTCTGAAGATTATGCGTCACCATTATTTTTGGAAAGCAAAGGGTTGTTTTTGGAAAAATAATGGTGTTCTTGTTTCCGTATAACCGATTCACGTTGTACGAACGATTAATACGAACGCGTTAGTTATACCACTAACGTCACTTTGGCTAATCAAAAAAGGAAGATCAACATGAATTCAAGGAGTGAAGATTGGCATCCTGCCGATGTCATCGCAGCATTACGCAAGAAAGGCACCACTCTGGCAGCGGTATCGCGCAGCGCCGGGCTCAGTTCGTCGACGCTGGCTAACGCCCTGTCCCGCCCCTGGCCGAAAGGCGAGTGGCTGATCGCCGAGGCGCTGAATGTTCACCCTTCAGAGATCTGGCCAAGCCGCTATTTCGATCCCAAGACCCGGCGCTTGCTGGACCGCAAGAGTCGGATCAAATCCTGACGTCAGGGCATAAAAAAACCGCCGGAATCACTCCGGCGGCCTTTATCTGACGCTACGGGTCAATCAGTTATTGATAAACGTCTCACCCAGTTCGATATCTTTATGCAGAACATCCAACATATCATTCAGCGCTTTCTGCTCAAAGGCGCTCAGCGTGCCGATATCTTTACGTTCTTCAACGCCGTTTTTACCCAGCAGCAGCGGCTGTGCGAAGAAGCGCGCATATTTGCCGTCGCCTTCCACATAGGCGCATTCGACAACGCCTTGCTCACCCTGCAGCGCACGCACCAGAGACAAACCAAAGCGCGCCGCCGCCTGGCCCATGGACAGCGTAGCCGATCCGCCGCCGGCTTTGGCTTCAACCACTTCAGTACCTGCGTTCTGAATACGCTTGGTCAGGTCGGCCACTTCCTGATCGGTAAAGCTCACGCCCGGAATCTGGGACAGCAGAGGCAGAATGGTTACGCCAGAGTGGCCGCCGATGACCGGCACGTTCAGCTCTTCCGGCTTTTTGCCTTTCAGCTCAGCCACGAAGGTGTTGGAACGGATAATATCCAGCGAAGTCACGCCGAACAGTTTGTTTTTGTCGTACACGCCTGCTTTCTTCAGCACTTCCGCCGCAATGGCAACGGTGGTGTTCACCGGGTTGGTGATAATACCGATGCACGCTTTCGGGCAGGTTTTCGCCACTTGTTCAATCAGGTTACGCACGATGCCGGCGTTAACGTTGAACAGGTCGGAACGATCCATACCCGGCTTGCGCGCTACGCCGGCGGAAATCAGCACCACATCGGCGCCCTGCAGCGCTGGCGTGGCGTCTTCACCGCTGAAGCCTTTAATGCTAACGGCGGTTGGAATGTGGCTTAAGTCAACGGCAACGCCTGGCGTAACGGGGGCAATGTCGTAGAGGGAGAGTTCAGAACCTGCAGGTAGCTGGGTCTTGAGAAGAAGGGCAAGGGCCTGGCCAATACCGCCAGCTGCACCGAGAACTGCAACTTTCATCCTATACTCCTTGTATTATCTTAAATATAAAAGCGCCGTGAATTCTGGGTTACGGAACTTATGTTATCACGCCTTTAAAAACAATCTCTTAACAGTTGGACTGAGAGCTGACGCAATAAAATAGCCGTGATCGCGGACATTTTAGATTAAATAACGTGTGCATGAAGGGCATAGCGCACAGTAATCGAAAATTGTGCGAGGTTATTCACGCGCAAGTTAACCGGCCGTTACATTACACCCTTACGCAACATCAGAACAACATCATTTTAATAACATTTTATTTACCCTTTCCCCGCGATGAATCCTGTGAGAAAGGGCATATTCATGACAATCGTATTTTGTTAAAATAACGCCCTTTCCCTGTCGTTCCGGCCATTTTTTTGCTGGTCGACCTCCGCTTTTATTGCATAAAAATTCATCTATATGCATAATAATGACATCTATTGGCAACATTCCACGGTGCAAAATGCGTAATCCCGCAAAGCAGGAAGATCTGATCAAAGCGTTCAAGGCGTTATTGAAGGAAGAGAAATTCAGTTCGCAAGGCGAGATCGTTTTGGCGCTGCAAGAAGAAGGCTTCGAAAACATTAACCAATCCAAAGTATCACGCATGCTGACCAAGTTCGGCGCGGTACGTACGCGTAATGCAAAAATGGAGATGGTATATTGCCTTCCCGCCGAGCTGGGGGTGCCTACCACCACCAGTCCGCTGAAGAATCTGGTGCTCGACGTTGACCACAATGACGCCGTGGTGGTGATTCATACCAGCCCTGGCGCAGCACAATTGATCGCCCGCCTGCTCGACTCGCTGGGCAAGTCAGAAGGTATCCTCGGCACCATTGCCGGTGATGACACCATCTTCGTTACGCCGGCCAGCGCCTTCACCGCCCGCCAGCTGTATGAGGCCATTTTGGCGCTGTTCGAACAGGAACTGTAATCATCTATCCCTATCACTACGCGGTCTACGACCGCGTATCCAGCACGCTCTTCACCTTCCCCACGCCATTGCATAGTTTTTCGCTGTCACGCCAATAACGACGATCGCCCCGTGGATATCATTATTTGTAGCATTTCATCACTGCGCTTTTCCGCTGATACCTGATTCCGCACTTTTCGACAAAGTCGCTCACTTGCTTGATATTACAGAAATTTAACATCAAAAGACCATTTTATAATCACTTTTTATTCCTGGCGGTTATAAAAAATGGTAAGCACAATGATAAAGTTTCATAGGGAATTGTTAGCAAACTATTAATTTTTCGGGTTACTAGCTGTATACTCCTTTCCGTGACATGAATCACAGTTCACAGGAACTGATAAAAGAATTCTACGAGGTCAAATCATGAAAGTTAAAACTACTGTTGTGACTCTTGGCGTACTGTCCATGCTTTCATTCGGCACTTTTGCAGCACAATCCGTTAGCACGGAGCAGGCAGCAAAATTGCAGCCGGCAGGCACCATTACCGTCAGCGGCGTTGCCGCAGCGCCTTCCGATATCCGTCAGGCACTGTCTGATAAAGCCGATGCCAAAGGCGCCACCGCTTTTCGCGTGATTGAAGCGCGTAATGAAGGCAACTTCCACGCCACGGCAGAAATCTACAAATAAGTACTCAAAGAACGCTCCGGTAACGGACGAATAAATCTCTGGCAACGCTATACCCATAACGGTCTTCAAGAATAAAAAAACAACCCGTCCTTCCAGGCCGTTACCGATTAGCATCAAGGACTTACCATCATGAACATGAAATTTTCGATTGCAGCGATGGCGCTGCTGTCAGCCGTCTCTTTTGGCGCTTCCGCCGCCACGCTGGTGAGCAATGAACAGGCCAGCACCCTGCAGTCTGTCGGCACCGTGACCGCCGCCGGCGTCGCCGGTTCACCGTCGGACATTCGTCAGGCGCTGTCTGATAAGGCCGACCAACAGGGCGCCACAGCCTACCGTATTATTGAAGCCCGTGAGAACGGCAACTGGCACGCCACGGCCGAAATCTATAAATAACCATTCAGGGACGTGTCTACTGAGCTGATTATCCTCGTCACTGCCACTGCCGAGTTCTGACGTTGACACGCATTCCCTGAAGAACCCCTCGTCGTCCTATCCGACGAAACCCCATTGCCCCCGCTTGCGGGGGCTTTTTTTATGGGCAAGAAAAAAGCCGCAAAGCGGCTTTTTATCATCAGCATGTAACGCCAGCATCGGCCCGTCGGTTTACTTTGCCCGCTGCGCCAACGCCGCCAGCAGCTTATCGTGAATACCGCCGAAACCGCCGTTGCTCATCACCAGAATATGATCGCCCGGCTGAGCGGTTTTCACCACCATCTCCGCCAGCGTATCCACGTCGGCGCTCCAGTGGGCCGGCTGCACGCAGGCTTCCGCCACTTCCGCCACCTGCCACGGGTTATGGTCCGGCTGATACAGGAACACTTCATCGGCACGGCCAAGGGCAGGTGCCAAATCGTTTTTGCTGATGCCCATCTTCATAGTGTTGGAGCGCGGCTCCAGCACCGCCAAAATACGCGCGGTGCCGCCCACTTTGCCGCGCAGCGCTGCCAGGGTGGCCAAAATCGCCGTCGGATGATGGGCAAAATCATCATAGACCGTCACACCGCTGGCTTCACCGCGCAGTTCCAGACGGCGGCGGGCGTTGATAAAATCGCCCAGCGCACGGCAGGCATCGGCCGGCGCAACGCCGACATGGCGGGCTGCCGCAATCGCCATCAGGCCATTGTGCATATTGTGTTCCCCCACCAGCGACCAGTTGACCTCGCCCACTTTCTCGCCGTTCAGCCAGACGGCGTAATGGCTGGCGTCGGTGGTCAGCTTCTCAGCGCGCCAGGTTCCCTCTTCGCCCACCAGTTCCTGCTCGCTCCAGCAGCCCATTGCCATCACTTGTTTCAGGTTGGCGTCATTGTCCGGCAGAATGATTTTGCCCTGGCCCGGCACAATACGCACCAGATGGTGAAACTGTTTCTGGATGGCCTTCAGGTCGTCGAAAATATCCGCGTGGTCAAACTCCAGATTATTCATGATCAGCGTACGCGGGCTGTAATGCACAAACTTGGAGCGCTTGTCAAAGAAGGCGCTGTCGTACTCATCGGCCTCAATCACAAAGAACGGGCTGCCGCCCAGCCGCGCGGAAACGTCAAAGTTGCCGGGTACGCCGCCGATCACAAAACCGGGCTGATAACCACAGGCTTCCAGGATCCAGGCCGCCATACCGGCGGTGGTGGTTTTACCGTGGGTGCCGGCCACCGCCAGCACCCAACGGTCACGCAGCACATAGTCGTGCAGCCACTGCGGGCCGGATACATAGGGGATACCCTGCTCCAGCACCGCTTCAACGCACGGATTACCGCGCGTCATGGCGTTGCCGATGATCACCAGATCCGGCGCCGGATCCAGCTGTGCCGGATCGTACCCCTGGATCAGCGCGATCCCCTGGTTTTCCAGCAACGTGCTCATCGGTGGATAGACGTTAGCGTCAGAACCCGTGACCTCATGTCCAAGCGAGCGGGCCAGTACCGCCAGTCCGCCCATAAAGGTGCCACAGATGCCAAGAATGTGAATGCGCATAGGTTTCTCATTTGAGTACGTCGAATGTACGCTTATTCTAACGCTCAGAATCGTCCAGAAGAAATGGATTTGCCTATGAATAGCGCGACGCTTTGGGCTACACTGCTGGCACAAACGTTGGCGGTTTGTTAAAAACTGCTATCCATCCGTAGATTCAGGGATTGTGTCATGAAAACGTTAGGCGAATTTATCGTCGAGAAACAACACGACTTCTCTCACGCCACCGGCGAATTGACCGCACTGCTGTCGGCCATCAAACTGGGCGCAAAAATCATCCACCGCGACATCAACAAAGCGGGTCTGGTGGATATTCTGGGCACCAGCGGCGTTTCCAACGTACAGGGCGAAGTTCAGATGAAACTGGACCTGTACGCGAACGAAAAGCTGAAAGCAGCGCTGAAAGCGCGCGGCGAAGTGGCGGGCATCGCTTCTGAAGAAGAAGACGAGATCGTCATCTTTGACGGCGACCGTGCTGAAAACGGCAAGTATGTAGTGCTGATGGATCCGTTGGACGGCTCGTCCAACATCGATGTTAACGTCTCCGTCGGGACGATCTTCTCCATCTATCGCCGTATCACCCCTATCGGCACTCCGGTGACCGAAGAAGACTTCCTGCAGCCGGGCAGCGCCCAGGTCGCGGCCGGTTACGTGGTTTACGGCTCTTCCACCATGCTGGTGTACACCACCGGTTATGGCGTCCATGCCTTTACCTACGACCCTTCACTGGGCGTGTTCTGTCTCTCCCATGAGAAAGTGCGCTTCCCAGAATCCGGCAATATGTATTCCATCAACGAAGGCAACTACATCAAGTTCCCTCTCGGCGTGAAGAAATACATCAAATACTGTCAGGAACAGGACGAAGCAACGCAGCGCCCTTACACCTCACGCTATATCGGATCTCTGGTTGCCGATTTCCACCGCAACCTGCTGAAGGGCGGCATTTATATTTACCCAAGCACCGCCAGCCATCCGCAAGGCAAGCTGCGTTTGCTGTATGAATGCAACCCGATGGCGTTTCTGGCCGAACAGGCCGGCGGTAAAGCCAGCGACGGTAAAACCCGTATCCTGGACATCACGCCGCAGAAACTGCACCAGCGTGCGCCATTCTTCGTCGGCACCAAATCGATGGTAGAAGACGCCGAACGCTTTATCGCCGACTATCCGGACGAGTAACGCCTTCGATGCCGGGGCCGTCAGGCCCCACGGCGCAGCACGCTGCGCCGTCATCGCGTTATATTATAGCTTGAACGCCGCCATGCTCTGCGCCAGCGACTGGGCCTGTTCCTCCAGCGAGCGCGTTGCGGCGGCGGATTCTTCCACCAGTGCCGCATTCTGCTGTGCCACCTGATCCATCTGCGCCACCGCCAGATTCACCTGTTCGATTCCGCTGCTCTGCTCGCGGGTCGCCGCCGAGATTTCACGCATCAGCGCCGTGACGCGCCCGACTTCATCGGCAATGCCGTTCATGGTTTGCGCCGCTGACTCCGCCATCTGTTCACCCTCTTGCACCCGCGCCTGCGACGCTTCAATCAGCCCTTTAATCTCCTTGGCCGACTGCGCGCTGCGCTGCGCCAGACTGCGTACTTCGCCGGCGACGACGGCAAAGCCGCGCCCCTGCTCACCGGCTCGCGCAGCCTCAACGGCCGCATTCAACGCCAGAATATTGGTCTGAAACGCGATGCCGTCCATCACGCTGATAATATCGGCAATGCGGCGGGAACTGTCGGTGATCGCCAGCATTTTGTCTTTGACCTGACTGACCACGTCGCTGCCGCGATCGGCGACATCAGACACGCTGAGCGCCAGTTGATTGGCCTGCTCGGCATTTTCCGCATTCATTTTAACCGTTGAGGTCAGCTGTTCCATGCTGGCGGCGGTCTCTTCCAGCGAAGCTGCCGACTCCTCGGTACGCTGCGCCAGGTGAACGTTGCCGGCCGCCAGCTCGCGAGAGCCAACGTCAATCTGGCTGCTGGCGTCGCGCACTTTGCTGACCGACATCACCAGCGACTGCTGCATGCGCTGCATCGCCCGGATCAGACGGCCCATTTCCGTCTCTCCTTCGCCGCGAATCTCGCGGGTCAGATCGCCGTTGGCGATATGCTCCAGCTCGGCGATCGACGCATCCAGCGGGCGTAGAATGATCAGCCGCAGGGCAAACCAGGCCAGCACCGCCAGCAGCACGCTGACTATCCCGGCCACCGCGATTAACGCAATCTTGGTGCTGGCGTTGCCCTCTGCGTCATTCACCTGCAGCTGCCCGGTTTCCATGGCAAAACGGCGGAATTCACTCAGATCGTTTTCAAATGCGATGCTCAGCTTAGAAATTCGCGTTTCCTGAATATGGTAGTACTCGTCAATCTGGCCGGCTTTGATGGCATCGGCCATCGGACGCACGCCCTGTTCCTGGTAAGCGCGATAACTGGCCTGCAAATGCTCGGATAACTCTTTGCCACGCTCGGTGACCGTCCCCACGCCGACGAACTTCGCCATTTCACGCTGCGACTGCGCCAGATAGCCGTAAATACGCCCGACTGTAGCGTCAGACACTGCGATCTGGCCCACTTCACGCTGGCGTACCGCCAGAGACGCGGCGGTACGCGCGCGCAGCGTCAGGTTGGAACTGTTCGCCAGCGACCCCAGCTCCTCGCCCAGGATCTGGTTCAGGGTATGCAGCGAGCGCGACCCCTGGTTGATGGCATTGACACCGATAATGCTGACCATAATCAGCAATACCGTCAGCAGGCTAAGCAGGGCAAGCAGCCCGGCCTTCACCGTAATTTTATTTAGCATGGATTCTTCCTGGCTATCGACAATAAGTGGTTACTGAGATGTAGGGTGGTAAGACGCAGGACGTCGCCGCAGCACGTCATTGTTATTTGCTAGGTTATCGACAACCGAGGAGGAAACTTGATGCTGAACAAGGATGAATCCCTAAAATTCCCCGTGCAGACAGGGCATCGATGGTGAGCGTCACGGCATATATCATGGTCAGTGCGGGAGCAATATATGCGTCCCAACCAACAGACAATACTGATTCCGGTGAAGCAATCTTATCTTGCGATTGGTCATGGCGCGCTATCGAAATATCATCACACTTAAAACAAATAGGCACTATAGCATTCACCACAATCAGTCAATGAGTAATTAAAAGCAGAAAAATGAAAAGGGAAAAGCAAATGGATAATTACCGTATAAGTCATCGAAGAAATATAACCCCAGATTAAACCACAGGCTAAATTGATTACACTTCAGATATTACCGCTATTTTATCAGGCGTAAAACCAAACCGAATAAAATAAACAGACATACAAGCGTCATGATGAATCTGACTTGTCGACACCCGCCTCTCAGATGCTGTCTGATACCTCTCCGCAAGGTACCAAACATGGGCAATCAACCGCTGCCCCCCAACGAGGAGAGCAGATCATACCCGTTTAACGGTCAAATCAAGCAAATCTATATATAATAAAAATGCTATCGAATAATAATAAATTAATACCTTATGAGTAATTAAACAAAGACAACATTCATTGATCCACAACAAGAATAAAGGCTTTCGATAACAGGCATACTTTACTACCATTAGCCCAGCAGATCTTAAAGACGAATTATTCCCTCGTTCTCTGCAATCAGGCAGAACCATATATCAAAAAACAAATATGGTTTCTGTAAAAAATCAACCACCAAGAATAATATTGGCGTTTTATCTTCGGGCTCGTTATTTAAACACCCATCGATTTAAATGATTTAACGTTTGAATATTACAGGAAATTTTATCACTCAAGGAGATTTATCATGAGAGAACTGTCTGTAAGCGAACAGCAGGAAGTCAGCGGCGGTCTGTTTGGCCTTATCACCGCGCCTATCGGCGGCATTCTCGGCGCCGCGATCGGCTCCATCGTTGATGCCGGCAACCGTCTTTCCGGCCGTGACTCTAACTTCAAAGGGTCAGGCGCGCTGCTGGGCGCCGGCATCGGCGCAGCGGTAGGCTTGTCGCCACTGACCGCCATCCTCGGCATCGGCTCCGGTATTGTCTCCATCGTCCGCAACGGCCTCGGCCTCAAGGCGCAAAAACCGATGTTCTAAGCCCCTTCCGGCAATCGCTGCGGGACAAGACCCGCGGCGATTGCCGTCTGTCCTAAATGCTCGCACATACCATACCTGAAGCCAAAAAGGTCATTACTTTGATCACGTTTTGGCTATAATACCCGGCACTCCATTTCTGGTTTGAAAAAAGGAAACCGACATGAGCTTGAATCAGGTACCTGCGGGTAAAGACCTGCCAGAAGACATCTACGTTGTGATCGAAATCCCGGCCAACGCTGACCCGATCAAATATGAAGTTGACAAAGAAACCGGAGCGCTGTTCGTTGACCGTTTCATGTCCACCGCGATGTTCTATCCGTGCAACTACGGCTACATCAACAACACCCTGTCTCTGGATGGCGACCCGGTTGACGTGCTGGTGCCAACCCCGTACCCGCTGCAGCCAGGCTCAGTGATTCGCTGCCGTCCGGTTGGCGTACTGAAAATGACCGACGAAGCCGGTGAAGACGCCAAACTGCTGGCCGTACCGCACAGCAAGCTGAGCAAAGAGTACGATCACATCAAAGACGTGAACGACCTGCCAGAACTGCTGAAAGCCCAGATCGCTCACTTCTTCGAGCACTACAAAGATCTGGAAAAAGGCAAGTGGGTGAAAGTTGAAGGTTGGGATGACGCCGCTGCCGCTAAAGCAGAGATCGTGGCTTCCTTCGAGCGCGCCGCTAAAAAATAATTTTTTGCGCCGCCGATGAAAAAAAACACCGCTCAATGAGCGGTGTTTTTTATTATGCTTCGTCGTGACGCTTCAGCCAGTCACCGCTTTCAATCAGCGGATACCCCTCTACGCTGTGTCGATACAGGTAGATCCACGCACTACCATAAGGCGTCTGGATCAGTTCGCGCTTATAGTCCTTGGTGTTGCTTTTAAGCTCGTCAAGCTCGGCCAAAATCGATGAGTTAATACGGTACACCTCACAGTGTATCGTGCCCTCTCCAGGGATCGCTGCCGGGTAATGGCCCAGATTATAAATCTGATAGCCGTCGAGCTCATGCTCGCCTAACCATTGGGCGTTGGTCATCCAATGGCTGTTTCCCTGTTTGCGTCGTAAACTGCCGTAGACAATTATTCGCATTGCTAAAACTCAAACTGATAGAGCAAATCTAGCGCCTGGTCGAGACCAGACACCGCTTCAAGATACAACTTAGGCATCAGGCGGTAACGCAACGTCAACGTAGCCAGCGAGTCGAAAATACCCACCCCATATTTTACTTGTAAGCCGGGGAGAACATAACCACTCACGACAACCTGGGAGCTGTCGCCAACGCCGGCGGTATCAAGTGCCAGATTACTAACGCCAAATGCTTCGCCGATTTTACCCACAAGTTGACCACTTTGTGCAACCCCCATGCCAATTAACATCGACGTCATCGCGTTGCCGTCGGCGCCGGAGTTGCTGAGGCCCTGTCCGCGCAGCAGGTAAGACAGCGCCTCTTGCTGCGATTTGGCCGGATCGGAGAACACTTCCAGCTTCGGCGCGTCCGCCAGTCCGGTGACGCGCACCCCGGCGGTCACATCATCCTCGGTGGCCTCCGGGTTACGAATCGCCTCCATATTCAAGTATGGCTGATCCGGCGGGCCTGAGAACAATAATTGTCCCTTACGTACGATAAGATCCTGACCATAGGCGTGGAAACGGCCGGCCGGGATATCAATCTGGCCGTTCAGCCCCAGGCCACGCTTATCCTGCACCACTTTCAGGTCGCCCTTGAGCCGAGCCTTCAGACCGAACGCATCCAGCCGCACATCGTCGCCCACGTGAATCATCAGGTTGCTGTTAATCGCCACCGCGGTGCTCTTCGGCTGGATCGGTTTCAGCTGTTTATCCAGCATCACTTCATCCGACGAGACGCCGACCGCGCTTTCCGGCAACTCCTGCACGGTAATGCGCGCCCATGGGATATCCACATTGCCGTTCAGCGAGAACAGCTGCGGCGTTGCTTCAAACACCAGATCCGGTGACACGTCGATACGCACCATCGGCGGCACCGTCACCCGCAGTTTGTCGCCCTTCGCGGCGATGCGCGCCCGCCAGGCGTTGATATCGCGCCAGTCGGCATCGCCGGTCAGGTTCAGTTGGCCGCGCGTGGTGGTAATGAGGCCATCCAGCGTCGAATTCATGCCGTTGAAGTCAATCGCCAGCCGGCCGTCGGTCATATCGAACGGCATCCAACTGCCGTCAATATCCACCTTGTCCAGCGCCAGACGCCCATATACCAGCGGTTTTTGCGCATTGCCGCCCAGCCGCAGATTGGCGTTCAGCATACCGGCGGCTTTTTCACCCTGCATCAGCGCCGGGTTGATCATCGCCAGAGAAATATTGGCGATATTGACGTTACCGGCGATATTGCGCTGCTTCTGCGGGTCGGTCACCTGGATGTTACCGTCCAGTTGGCCGTTGTTATGCAGCTTAATCAGCCAGTCGGCCTGCGCGCGACCGTTGTTAACACCCGCGTTGAGGTTCAGCGTATCAAAGGCGATCGGCAGCGCGTTGCCCTGCACCTGCTGCACTACTTTCACCCCGTTGCCCACCAGCGATACCTTCGCCTGCGGCAGCGCGGCGCCCTCTTTCCAGCTCACGTCGGCACGGCCGGTAAAGACGCCGTTCAGCGCGGTTTCCGGGCCAAGGAACGGTTTGATCATTTTCAGATCAAAGCGGTTCAGCACCACGCTGGCCTGGCCATTGGCGGCGCTGGCTTCGATGGTTTTCGGCACGCAGACTTCGGCATCCGGGTTCTGCCAGCAGTGCGGGCCGACGCTGATTTTTTGCTGGGTATTCAGATAGTCCAGCGCGATGGCGCGCGTCAGGCGCCATTCGCCTACCGGCGTATCAAAACGGGTATTGTTCAGATTGCCGCGCCAGCGCTGCTGCTGGCGATCGAAGCTGCCCGCCAGCGCCAGCTGGCCGGAGACCGGCTTGCCGTCAACCTTCAACTGCAGCGTGTGCTGCTTTTCCGTGCCCTTAGCGTCAAGCTGCAGCAGGTTCACCTCCAGCGCATCCTGCTTCAGCTGCTCGACCCGCACCGCCAGCTGGCCCTGAATCTGATCGGTGGAGCGCACGTCGCCGTCTACTTTCACCCGTTTGATATGCAGCGCCTGCCATTGCAGGCCGGACGCGGTCAGGTCCGCCAGCAGCTGCGGCGCCTGCAGATTGCCGCGCAGCTTCAGCAAGCCCTTCGCCGTGCCGCCCAGACCCGGCAGCGCGCCGTCCAGCTGCGGCGCGTCGATGTTGGCGTCCAGATTCCAGCTTTTCTCGTCCAACTGCCCTTTCACGTTCAGGCTATTACGCCCCAGCGCCAGGTCGACGCCGGGAATCTTCCACTGGCCGGCGGCGTTGCCGCTCAGCGAGCCGCGAGCCGACACCTTGTTCTGCTTCACGTTGCCGTCCAGCTGCAGCGTCGGCACCTGCAGCTGCCAGCTGCCGCCGTACAGACTGCCGCGGGTGGTGATTTTGCCGTTCAGCTTCGCCGGCCATTCCGGCCACTGTTTGGCGGTATTGATGCCGCTGAGCGTCAACTGCGACGTCCAGCTGATGGCCTTGCTCCAGTCCACCAGCGCGGTCAGGTCGGTATTGCCCTGCAGCGCCGCCAGACGCAGGCGGTTAAGTCTGAACTGCTCGACGTTGCCTTTACCGTCCAACGTCAGCAGCGCCGGCGGCAGATCCTGCCCTTTGATATCGGCGCGCGTCGACAGCGCATAGTCGGTGGCTTTGCCGTTAAGGCGCAGACGTAAGTCATTCACCTGGTACTGAGATACGCCGGTAAGCGGCCACTTCAGCCGTTTGCTCTGCAGCGTCAGCGAGAGCGGTAAACCCGCCTCTGCCAGCTCGGTCTGCAGATCGAGCTGCGCCCCCACCGGTCCGGACAGGTTCAGCGCTACGTTCAACGCTTCACGCAGGCCGCCGCCGAGGGTCAGCTTCACCTTTTCGCCTTTCAGCGGATCGATATTCAGCGTGCTGTTGGCGCTCATCTGCACCGGCCAGTTATCTTTCAGCGTGGCCTGGCCGTGCGCGAACAGCGTGCCCTGCGGCGACCTGACGTCAAAGTTGTCCAGCTGGATATGCTGGTCCTTGGTGCTGGCCTTCAGCAGCAGGCTGGTGATCAGCACGTCGGTATCGCCGGTCAGACGCAGCTGTTCACCGCGGATCTCTTTCACCGTGATATCCAGCGGCAGACGCACTTCCGGCAGATCCGGCAGAAGCGGCTTGGCAAACAGTTCTTTCAACGTCTCGCCCAGCGGTTTCTCTTCCGGCTGCGGCGCCGCTTTCGGCGCATCGCCCGCTTTCTCTCCGGCTTTCTTCACCATATCGACCGCCGGCTGTACTTCTTCCGGTAGCGGATTGGCCGGCGTTTTCGGCAGGGCAATCAACAGCGAAGCGATTTTGGTCGGCTGCAGTTGCAGCGCGCGCTCCTGCCATTCGGCACCGGTGCTGAACTCCCCGAGTGAAATGGCGGTGTCGTCAACGTTGACCTTGACGTTATTCAGCGCCAGTTTGCGCAGGATAATCGGGTAGGGAGTGCTGAGATCGGTGGTTGGTTCGCTGCTCTCCGCCGCCGGCTCGGACGGCGCCATTTCGCTGGTTTTCACCACCACGTCGACGTCATCAGCGGTCAAGGCGTTCACACACAGCGAACTGCGTTTAAAGCATGACAAATCGAGTGACAGATGGAACTGGCCGGCATTCACCGTCACGCCCGGCATCTGGTATTTCACGCCTTTCAGCGTCAGATCGCGCCAGCCGCCGCTGACGCTGGCGATATCCAGCCCCGGCACCCAGCGCGCCGCGCCGTTGAGCACCATATGCAGACCGCTGGTGGTGCCGAGCAGGTAGGCAACGCCTCCCACCAGCAACAGCAGAACGATCAGCGCCCCAAGACAAATCTTTTTCACCAGGCTCATAGTTCAGGCCCCAAACCGATATAGAACTGCATCCCGTGGGTTTCCTTATCCCCGACCGGGGCGGCAATATCCAGTTTCACCGGCCCGACCGGCGATTGCCAGCGCACGCCAACGCCCGCGCCGGTTTTGAAATTGCTCTGTTTGATATCATTCACCGCTTCGCCGGAGTCGACGAACACCGCGCCCCACCACTTGCCGGTCACGTTGTATTGATACTCCAGCGAGCCGGTCAGCATCTTAGAGGCGCCGGTCAGCTTGCCGTCTGCGTCACGCGGCGAGATGTCTTTATATTTGTAGCCGCGGATGCTGCGGTCGCCGCCGGCGAAGAAGCGCAGATCCGGCGGCACCTTATCGAAATCATTGGTTTCAATCCAACCCACCTGACCACGCGCCACAAAGCGGTGTTTATCCGCCAGCGTGCGGATCCAGACGTTCTGCGCCTGCAGCAGCGCAAAATCGACGCCTGAGCCCCAGGTGGTATCGGAAACGTCAATGGAATAGCGCTGGCTGTCGCCCCAGGTCGGCATCAGACCGCCGCGCGAGCGGGTGCGGCTGAGGCTGGCGCCCGGATACAGCAGCACGGTGGTGTTGGTGACATTACCTTGGGTAAAGTGGTCAAAACGACCGGTCATATTGATGGCGTACTGCCAGCCGCTGGATTTATCCCAGTTACGCGATACCACCACCTTGGTGCTGTCTGACTTGGTGTCGTTCAGGTCGCTGCGCTTATAGCCGCCCTGCATCAGGTAATACTCTTCCAGCGGGCTCTTCTGCAGCGGAATTTTATACGTCAGATCCAGCTGCTGCTCCGGCGCCGAAATATAGGCGCTGGTTTCCAGACTGTGGCCGCGATCGTTCAGCCAGGGCTTCTTCCAGGTGCCCTTTATCCGCGGCCCGACGTCGGTGGAATAACCCACGCCGGTTTCCAGCGTATTGCGGCTGCGCGGCGTCACCAGCGCATCCAGCGGCAGGATCTTGCTCTCTTTGGCATCTTCAAAATCAGGCGACACCACCACCGAGTTAAACCAGTTGGTGGCAGACAAACGGCGGTTCAGCTCGGCCAAATCCTGCGAGCTGTAATACTCCCCCTGATGGAAGGGGATCAGGTTTTGCAGATAGTCTTCGCGGATTTGCGAACCTTCGAACTTCACTTTACCAAAGCGGTAGCGCTCGCCGCTGTTAAAGTCGAAATCCCAGTACGCCTTACGCAGCTCTTCCGACACGCCCAGTTGGCTCTTGGTCATCTCGGCGTCAAAGTAGCCTTTGCGCAGCGCCAGACCGCTCAGGGAGCTTTTAAAGCTTTCATAGGTGCCGTGGTTAAGGATCTCGCCGATGGTCGGCCGTCCCTTCTTCACCAGCGCCAGATAGTCTTCATCGGTTTTAGCGCCGCCTTCCAGCGTGATATTGGCGCCGGCAATACGCACCGGCTCGCCGGGCTTAACCTTGGCATGCAGCACCGGACGCGACAGCTTGGGGTTGTCGTCGAGAGTAAATTCAATGGTCGGCTCATAATAGCCCAGCGCGCGCAGCCCCTGACGCACCGCCTGCTCTACCCGCGCACGAAAGCGACCGTCGGCGCTCACCTCTTCGGGGGTGATGGCTGACAGACGAACCCGCACGTTTTTTTCCAACTCTCCGCTCAGCCCTTCGACCTGCAGCCGCAAATTGGCCGACAGCGCCGCAGGCGCGACAAATAGCGCGCATAAAACGCAAAGGACACGGTAACGTGGCACACGTTCTCCTTAATTTATTGTACTTTCCTGTAAAAACCGTCGTTCAGATCGCCAGACCATGCCGCCACGCTATCAAAATGGCGACTCTCCCATGGCCGACTCCCACCGACCTGCGCACAAATTGGCATAAACAGGACGTATTCTTGGCTTTTTGCGCTCAAAAGACTGCGTTAAGCTTACACATAAACGCAACATCGGCCTTATTGTGGGCAAATAAGCGACGAGTTACAACTCGCACAATGCCGTCTGGGGCCAATTCTTATGAAGACAACAGGAGTCAATCGCGGTGCAAAATACAGATAAATCTCGCCTGGTCGACCAGGCCAACGCGCTGCCGGGGCGCACCACGCCGGTGCCGGTCGCCGCGCTCAACATCGTCACTCAGCACTCTATGACAGAGGTGCCGGCCGGTATGGACGTGGCGATTTTCGCCATGGGCTGCTTCTGGGGGGTCGAGCGCCTGTTCTGGCAACAGCCGGGCGTCTACAGCACCGCCGCCGGCTACACCGGCGGCTACACGCCGAATCCGGCCTACCATGAGGTGTGCACCGGCCAGACCGGCCACGCCGAAGCGGTGCGCGTGATCTTCGATCCGAAAGTCATCAGCTATCCGCAGCTGCTGCAGGTGTTCTGGGAAAATCACGATCCGGCCCAAGGCATGCGTCAGGGCGGCGATATCGGTACCCAGTACCGTTCTGCAATCTACTACCTGACGCCGGAGCAGCAGGCCGACGCCGAGCGCAGCCTGGCCAGCTTCCAACAGGCGATGGACACCGCGGGAGACCAGCGCGTCATCACCACCGAAATCGCCCCGGCCGCGCCGTTCTACTACGCCGAAGACGACCACCAGCAATACCTGGAAAAGAATCCGGGCGGCTACTGCGGGCTGGGCGGCATCGGCGTTTGTCTGCCCCCGCAGGCCTAACGCGTTAATTTTTAACCACTGGCGGGCCTTATCGGGCTGCTGCTATACTATCCAGGCCGCCGATACGCGGCCTGCTTTTTGCTTCGGCAAAACGGGCGCTGTCAAACGCGTCCGGCAACTCTTTTTTACAATGTATTGCCCTTCCTCAAGAGCGCCGTCATCCCGTCGGCACGTATGGATAGATTATGTTAAACAGTATTTTACTGATTCTTTTTCTGATCGCAGTGAGCGCCTTCTTCTCTGTATCGGAAATTTCTCTGGCCGCCTCGCGCAAGATTAAACTGAAGCTGATGGCTGACGAAGGTAACGTCAACGCGGCCAAAGTGCTGAAACTGCAAGAAACACCCGGCCTGTTCTTTACCGTGGTGCAAATCGGCCTTAACGCCGTCGCCATTTTGGGCGGTATCGTCGGCGACGCGGCATTCTCCCCGAGCTTTCAGGTGCTGTTCGATCGCTTCCTGTCGCCGGAACTGTCGCAACAGCTCAGCTTTATCTGCTCATTCGTACTGGTCACCAGCCTGTTTATCCTGTTCGCAGATCTCACCCCGAAGCGCATCGGTATGATTGCACCAGAGGCGGTCGCCGTCCGGATCATCAACCCGATGCGTTTCTCGATCATGATTTTCCGTCCGCTGGTCTGGCTGTTCAACGGTATGGCGAACCTGATTTTCCGCCTGTTCAAACTGCCGATGGTGCGTAAAGACGACATCACGTCCGACGATATTTACGCCGTGGTGGAAGCTGGCGCGCTGGCCGGCGTACTGCGCAAGCAGGAGCATGAGCTGATTGAGAACGTGTTCGAGCTGGAATCACGTACCGTACCTTCCTCGATGACCTCCCGTGAAAGCGTGGTCTATTTCGACCTGCGCGAGAGCGAAGAGAGCATTAAAGAGAAAGTCTCCACCCATCCGCACTCTAAATTCCTGGTGTGTGACGGTCATATCGATCAGGTAGTGGGCTATGTGGATTCCAAAGACCTGCTGAACCGCGTACTGGGCAATCAGAGCCTGGTGCTGAGCAGCGGCGTACAGATCCGCTCCGCGCTGATTGTGCCGGATACCCTGACGCTGTCCGAGGCGCTGGAAAGCTTTAAGGCGGCCGGCGAAGACTTCGCGGTGATCCTGAACGAATATGCGCTGGTGGTGGGGATTATCACGCTCAACGACGTGATGACCACCCTGATGGGCGACCTGGTGGGGCAAGGGCAGGAAGAGCAAATCGTCGCACGCGACGAAAACTCCTGGCTGATTGAAGGTGGTACGCCAATCGACGACGTGATGCGCGTGCTGGATATTGACGAGTTCCCGCAGGCGGGCAACTATGAAACCATCGGCGGCTTTATGATGTATATGCTGCGCAAGATCCCGAAACGCACCGACTTCGTCAAATATGCTGGCTACAAGTTTGAAGTGGTCGATATCGACAGCTACAAGATCGACCAGCTGCTGGTCACCAAGCTGAGCGATAAGCCGGCGGCGACGCTGCCGAAAGCGGCGGATGAAAACCTGCCGGCCTGATGCGCTACGGCCATTAAAAACATCAGCGGCCCCGTTTGGGGCCGCGCTTACATCTGTACGCTGTTATCGCGGCAGCCCTCAAGCTACAGCCATAACAACGTTTTAACCCATTTCCGATTGCAAAAGCAGCACTTGCCGATTAACTTCAGACATCACGCTGAGATGACGCTTGTCGCGGACTTTCGGCACCAGGATTCGGCCTTTGTCGAATTCAAATGCACCAACGTCCTTGATATATAAACGTCCGCGGAATAGGGTCTTCACATATTTGGCAATTTTCAAAGGGTTATAACGCTGGAAGATTCTCATTTTGTTCTGTGCTCCTCCGTTGGACCTAGCGTTCATTCGAACCGCTAATCGGGCGGTTTCTTATACAAGAACGCAATTGATTGCAGTGGTGTAGACCTAGTTAAGACCATTTTGTTCACTTTCGCCTGGACGTCTTCACTGGATTTACACTTGTTGACAGATTTGTATATGATTATTTACGGCATATTCAGAATATCCCTTCAAAATAAAGGCGTTAGAGACCGATAGGGAAAACTGAGATCGCGCTAACAGGACAGACCTCCGATCACTGCCTAAGATTTAGGCTGCGGAGACTGTTCGCACTATCCCCCATAACAAGGAGCAAGCATGAAAAAGAGTCGCATGCTAATGATGTCCCTGCTGTTCGCCCCCCTACTGGCCTCAGCGCACAACTTTCAACTGCTGCAGCGCGTAGCGCCGGTCAGCGTCACTGACCGTGGCGAGCTACATTACGCTAACGGCGACTTCAGCTACGAAAAATGGAGCAGTGGCAAGCTCAGCGGAAAAGTGCGGGTAATTCAGCATATTGCCGGCCGCGGTTCCGCCAAAGACATGAACGATCCATTGATTGAAGCCATCAAGGCCGCCAAACTACCACGCGATCGTTACCAAACGACGACAATCATCAATATTGATGACGCCATCGTCGGCACCGGCATGTTTGTGCGCAGCAGTATTGAAGACAACAAAAAAGAGTTCCCGTGGTCGCAGTTTATCGTCGACAACAAGGGCTACGTGAAGAAGGCCTGGGATCTGCAAAGCAACGGCTCGGCCATTATCGTGCTGGACGATCAGGGACGGGTGAAGTTCGCCAAAGACGGCAAGCTGACGGAAGAAGAAGTGCAGCAAGTGATGAACATGCTGCACCAGATGCTGCGCTAACCGATCAGAACAGCGACACGCGGAAGCCGGGGTTGAGGAAAGATTCACGAGGCGAATAAAGCAACGGCTTGCCTTGCCAATCGTGAATCTGCGCCCCGGCAGCGATCGCCACCGCATGCCCTGCTGCGGTATCCCAGATATTGGTCGGCCCAAAGCGCGGATACAGTTGCGCCTTGCCCTCCGCCACCAGACAGAATTTCAGCGACGATCCCACCGAGATGGTTTGGTGCACGCCCAGCTGTTTCAGGTAGTCCTTCAGCTCATCATCGCTGTGCGAACGGCTGACCACCACCAACGGCGGCTGCCCTTCCATCACATGAATAGGCCGGCGCTGCCCTTTTTCTTCTTTCCACGCCTTGCCGCGCTCCGCCAGATACAGCACGTCCAGCGCCGGCGCATACACCACGCCCATCACCGCCTGGCCGTCCTCAATCAACGCGATGTTGACGGTAAATTCACCGTTGCGCTGCAAAAACTCCTTGGTGCCATCAAGCGGGTCCACCAGCCAATAACGCGTCCAGTGCTGGCGCTCTTCCCACGCTGGCGGGTCTTCTTCCGACAGCAGCGGGATATCCGGCGTCAGCGCCGCCAGGCCCGCCTTGATGATGCCATGGGCCGCTAAATCGGCGGCGGTAACCGGTGAATCATCTTTTTTCACCGCGGCCTCAAGCGGCTGTTCGCCGTGATAGACCGCCATAATTGCTGCGCCCGCCTCGCGGGAAAGCTGGCAAATTTGTTCTAACATCATTCACCTCAGATCAAACAATTCCGTGGGAAATCTCCCGCTACCTTTGCTAGCAGACTAGTTTTTTTTGCCGGGAATATCCATCCCGGCGTGGTAACGGCAGGTAATAATTCAAGTTTGCCGGCGCGTAACTGTGAGCTTTCCCGCGGTGCCAACGGGTATTTTCTGCCACACTTCACGTTTTCTGATGGCAAGTAAGCATAATTACATCGTTCTTTGCGGCTTCTCACCAAGAAGGCGCCAAAAACATCATGGTATGGAGAACACCAATAATGATGAAACGTCCGCTGGCATTATCCGCCCTCGCCCTGCTGATTTCCGCCACGGCGCAGGCAGCGACGGTCGACCTGCGCGTGCTGGAAACCACCGACCTGCACGGCAATATGATGGACTTTGATTACTATAAGGATAAGCCCACCGAGAAATTTGGGCTGGTGCGTACCGCCAGCCTGATTCAGCAGGCGCGCCAGCAGGCGGTTAACAGCGTGCTGGTCGACAACGGCGATATTATTCAGGGCAGCCCGATGGCGGACTATATGGCGGCCAAGGGGTTGCGCAAAGGCGACGTACACCCGGTCTACAAGGCGCTGAACCAGCTGGATTATGTGGTAGGCAATATCGGCAACCACGAATTCAATTACGGCCTTGATTATCTGCAAACCGCCCTCGCCGGCGCCAAGTTCCCCTACGTTAACGCCAACGTTATCGACAGCAAAACCCAGAAACCGCTGTTCACTCCGTATATTATCGTCGATACGCCGGTAAAAGACCGCGACGGCCACACGCACACGCTGCGCATCGGCTATATCGGTTTCGTCCCGCCGCAAATTATGGTCTGGGACAAGGCCAACCTGCAGGGTAAGGTCACGGTCAATGATATTACCGCCACCGCCAAACGCTACGTGCCGGAAATGCGTCAGCAAGGGGCCGATCTGGTGATCGCCATTCCCCACTCCGGCCTCTCCAGCGCGCCTTATAAAGCCATGGCGGAAAATTCGGTCTACTACCTCAGCCAGGTGCCGGGCATCGACGCCATTATGTTCGGCCACGCCCACGCAGTCTTTCCCAGTAAGGACTTCGCCGCGATTAAAGGCGCCGATATTGAGCAGGGCCTGCTGAACGGCGTACCGGCAGTGATGCCGGGCCAATGGGGCGATCACCTCGGCGTGGTGGATTTACAGCTCAGTAACGACAGCGGCCGCTGGGCGGTCACCCGTGCCAAGGCCGAGGCGCGGCCGATTTACGACAGCGCCGCCAAACGTTCGCTGGCGGCGGAAGACGCCGGTCTGGTGAAGGTGCTGGCCGACGATCATAAGGGCACCCGCGAGTTCGTCAGCCAGCCGATCGGCAAGTCCGACGGCAATATGTACAGCTATCTGGCTTTGGTGCAGGACGATCCGACGGTGCAGATCGTCAACAACGCGCAGAAAGCCTATGTGGAGCACTACATTCAGGGCGATCCGGATCTGGCGGATCTGCCGGTGCTGTCCGCCGCCGCGCCGTTCAAGGTCGGCGGCCGCAAAAACGATCCGGCCAGCTTTGTGGAAGTGGAAAAGGGACAGCTGACCTTCCGCAACGCGGCCGATCTGTATCTCTACCCCAATACGCTGGTGGTGGTCAAAGCCAGCGGTAAAGAGGTGAAAGAGTGGCTGGAGTGCTCCGCCGGGCAGTTTAACCGCATCGACGTCAACAGCAGTAAGCCGCAGAGCCTGATTAACTGGGACGGCTTCCGCACCTATAACTTCGACGTGATTGACGGCGTCAGCTACCAGGTAGACGTCAGCCAACCGGCGCGCTACGACGGTGAATGTCAGTTAATCAATGATAAAGCGGAACGGATCAAACAGCTGACCTTCAACGGCAAACCGATCGACCCGAACGCCACATTCCTGGTGGCTACCAACAACTACCGCGCCTATGGCGGCAAGTTTGCCGGCACCGGCGACAAACACATCGCCTTCGCCTCGCCGGATGAAAACCGCGCCGTACTGTCGGCCTATATTAGCGCAGAGAGTAAAAAACACGGGGCGGTGCATCCGCAGGCGGACAACAACTGGCGTCTGGCCAACATCGACGCCGCCCAGCCGCTGGATATCCGTTTTGAAACCTCACCAAGCGACAAGGCCGCGGCGTTTATCCGGCAAAACGCCCGTTACCCGCTGAAGCCTGTCGGCAACGACAGCATCGGTTTTGCGATTTATCAGGTCGGCCTGCAAACGCCGCCCGCAGAGGCAGCGCGCTAAATAACAAACAGGGCGCCGTCTGGCGCCCTGTTTCGTCAATCCCGCTTACAGGATTTCCAGCAGTTCAACTTCAAACACTAGCGCGCTGAACGGTGGGATAGCGGCACCGGCACCACGCTCGCCGTAGGCCAGGTTGTGCGGGATATACAGCTGCCACTTGGAGCCAACCGGCATCAGCGTCAGGGCTTCGATCCAGCCTGCAATCACGCCGGTCACCGGGAACTCGGCCGGCTGGCCGCGCTCAACGGAGCTGTCGAACACATCGCCGTTAATCAGACGGCCGGTGTAGTGTACGCGCACGCGGTCCTGACGGGACGGGATTGGGCCGTTGCCCTGCTGCAGCACGGAGAACTGCAGGCCGGATTCGGTCAGCGTCACATCATCACGCTTAGCGTTTTCTTCCAGGAATTTCTGGCCTTCTACCGCCATCGCCTGCTGACGCTCACGACGTACGGCATCCGCACGCTCGTGGATTTCACGCAGCGCGCGATGTACGACGTCAACGGGAACCGCCGGGGCATTCCCTTCCAGCGCGTCACGCAGACCAGCCAGCAGAGCATCCGGTTGTAAACCTTCCAGACCGGATTCCTGCAGTTGCTGGCCGACCTGTAAACCAATCCCGTAGCTTGCTTGCGCTTCAACGCTGTCAAAAGAAGGGGTTGTCATGGGGTTTTCCTTAAGTCTGTAAAAAGTCGAAGGCGCAGCATAACAGCGCCGGAAAGCCGGGTAAAATCTTGTGTCGAGAATGATGACTTTTCGCGTAGAAAAAGAAACAATGGCCTTCTGTTAATCCCCGTTGCCGCGTCCGCCGTGCAATCACGCAGCTGCCTTTCACATCAAACAGTTAGCGGACTATACTGAAAGCGGGTCATCGGACCGTCGGCACACCATTTGGTACTGTGGCAATTTACGCAGTTGAAGAGAGGTCACCATGGGCAGAATCGCGCCCAGGAGAAGGAAAACCACCCGCACCCAGCGGTCGTTGCTACGCGTCTGGCAACGTATCAGCCAACGCCTGAAGTTCGGCGCACCACGGCAGATGTCCGCAGGGTCGGATTCGCAGCAGCCGCCTGCAAGCGGTCAGGGACAGGGAATCAAAGCGCTACTGTTGAAAATCTGGCATTTGCCGGACGGCTTCGGCTGGCTGGAACCTTTGCCCTATTTCCACCGCCGCTGGGTCATCATCTTCGGCGCCGTGCTGCTGCTCTCGCTGTTGTGGCCCTATTCGCCGGAGCGCGATGAGCGCCCGTACGGTCGTGAGCCGCAAAACGTGCAACAGACGGATGCGCAGCCGCCCGCCACAGCATCGGATCCCGCCGGTCAGTGGCAGCGTTACCGCATTCAGCCCGGCCAGACGCTGGCGCAGCTGTTCCGCGACAACAGTCTTCCGGTCAACGAGGTGTTCGCCATGGCACAGGTGGAAGGCAATGATAAGCCGCTGAGCAATCTGAAAGCCGGGCAGGAAGTGCGTATCGAACGGGATAGCAACGGGGTGATTATCGCGCTGTCAGTCACCACGCTCGACAATAATCAGGTGACCTTCCGTCGTCAGTCCGATGGCGGCTACCGCCGCCAGCGCTAAGCCGACAACCGTTCCAGGAGGAAATCGCGCAGCACAACGCCCTGGTTGTGCTGTGTGTCCTTGCTGCCGTACAGCAGGGTCAGACACTCGCCCTGCCGCAACAGCGCTGTCAGCGGCTGCCAGGCGCTGCTGGTAGCCAACTCCTGCCGATAGCGCGCGACAAACGCGTCCCACTGGTCAGTATGATGATGGAACCACTGGCGCAGTTCACCGCTGGGCGCCACCTCTTTCAGCCATTCAACGCCTTCCAGCCGCTGCTTGCTGATGCCGCGCGGCCACAGCCGATCGATAAGAAAACAGTGCGGCGCCGGGCCGCTGAAGTCATACACCCGCAGTAATCGGATCTGCGTCATCGTTGCCTCCTTGTCGTTCCTGGCACCATAACGCATTTTACCGGCGACAGAAAAGCAAAACGCCAGCACGAGGCTGGCGTTTTGCTTGGGTGGCAATCGCGATTAAGCGACAGCAACCACAACTACATTCAGCTGTGCGAACACGTCGCTGTGTACCTGGAAGTGCACTTCGTGCTCACCAGTGGTACGCAGAACGCCGTTCGGCAGGCGAACTTCGCTCTTGGCAACGTCAACGCCTGCAGCGGTAACTGCGTCAGCGATGTCGCGGGTGCCGATAGAGCCGAACAGTTTACCTTCGTCGCCTGCTTTAGACTCGATGGTAACTGTCGCCAGTTCGTTGATCTTGGTTGCGCGCGCTTCAGCAGCAGCCAGAACGTCAGCCAGTTTGGCTTCCAGTTCAGCACGGCGTGCTTCGAAGAACTCGACGTTTTTCTTGGTAGCAGGAACAGCTTTGCCCTGTGGTACCAGGAAGTTACGGGCGTAGCCCGCTTTAACGTTAACTTGATCACCCAGGCTGCCCAGGTTTGCTACTTTATCAAGCAGAATAACTTGCATTACCTTATCCTCTCAAAGTCGTTAATGGACAGTGGCCGATTACTGATGACGATCAGTGTACGGCAACAAAGACAGGTAGCGCGCGCGCTTGATAGCACGGGCGAGCTGGCGCTGATATTTTGCACGAGTACCGGTGATACGGCTCGGGACAATCTTACCACTTTCAGTGATGTAGTTTTTCAGCGTAGCGATGTCTTTATAGTCAATCTCTTGAACGCCTTCCGCGGTGAAACGGCAGAACTTGCGACGACGGAAATAACGTGCCATTTGGCTAGTCTCCAGAATCTATCAATTCAATCTGCTCGGCATGCAGGACCAATTTGTTCAGGCCGTTGCGCCCTTGATGGCAGCTAACAAAACCTTGAACGGTAACCTGACTGCCGACCGTTAATCTTTGAGTCAGTGCTTGTGACTGTTGTCCGCTGACAACCACGGGCATGCGGCACCATGCTTGTCTGCTGAATCCGGCTTCTGTCTGCGTCGATCTGTGCTCAAGCACAAACTGGCAGTGGGGAATGCCGGAAGGACTTACCTTTCGCACCGGTTGCTTGCACAGCGTGCCAGACAAAACCAGACGATTAGTCGTCACGGCGGCAATTACTCTTCAGAATCCCCAGCATCTGCTTCTTCAGTGGTTTCGTTAGAGAACTCTTCGCGGCGCTCGCCACGACGTTCGTCTTTCGCTTTAACCATTGGAGATGCTTCAGTTACCGCGTGCTTAACGCGCATAACCATGCTGCGGATAACGGCGTCGTTGAAGCGGAAGTTAGTTTCCAGCTCATCGATCGCTTCCTGCGGAGCTTCAACGTTCAGCAGAACGTAGTGAGCTTTGTGCAGTTTGTTGATCGGGTAAGCCAGTTGACGGCGGCCCCAGTCTTCCAGACGGTGAATCTGACCTTGCGCGTTAGTGATGGTAGCACTGTAACGCTCGATCATGCCCGGAACCTGTTCGCTTTGGTCAGGATGGACCATAAAAACGATTTCGTAATGACGCATCGAATTGCTCCTTACGGATTATTCAGCCTCCTGTCAGGGTCAACCGCGGCCCATGGAAGCAAGGAACGTGTTTGTGTGCGGCTGAAAAATGACGCGTAATCATACTGGCGCAGGGGCGGAAACTCAAGAACAGAGTGGGATTTATTCACCGTCAGGCGGCGGGAAAGTAAAAACCGCACAATTTGCCATGGCAAAGCAGCAAGGACACGCGGCCGCACAGGCGGGAATCTTTCAATAAAATCATCATCAACCGCGACGCTTTATTCATATTTTTTGAAAAACCCCATCAAATAGCTGCGCTTTTTTATCTGTGAGAACGGACTAGAATTAAACATATCCGCCGCAGACAGCGCGACGAACAGATTCAAGGTTATTCAAGACAGACAAATAACTTTTTGCCCCACGATCATCGCTGCCGGACCGACCGGGCCAAAGAGTTAAGCGAGGCTTTATGAAACACGCCACTCTCGCCATGCTTGCAGTATTGCTGTTTTCCAGCGGTGCGATGGCCGCAGAAGAGATCGACGCCCGCCAGGCTTCACAGCGCCAGAGCATCGGGTTTGTCACCCTGAACCGCAACGTGGTGTCTCCCGACGACGCCGAGGCGCAGGTCAGACAAATCGCCGAACGACGCGGCGCCGGCGCTTATCGCGTCATCGCCATGCATGAGCCGGGCAGCAACGCGTCGATTCACGTCAGCGCCGAACTGTACCGCTAACCGAACGATCAACGCCAGGGAACCAAGCCGCAGCCAAAAGCGGCAGTCTAAAATGGTAATCCAACCCAACGCCCCCTGCTTGCAGGGGGCTTTTTTATAACGCGGCGCGGAAAAAACCCACGCAGGCGTCCAGCGCCGCCGGCGTAATGCGGTGCTTCACGCCCGCCTCAACCGCCACCGTCAGCCGCTCGGCCAGACCGCGTTCGCGCAACACCTGCGCCAGTCGCAGGCTTTCCGCCGCGGGCACCACATCATCGGCCTCGCCGTGCCACAACAGCAGCGGGCGTTCGGCCAACTTATCCCACTGCCGCTCAAACTCATCATCCGCCAGCGGCGCCAGGTATGCGGCATGCTGCGCGTCAGCCAGCGGTTGCCCGTGTGCATCCAGCGGCGGAAACAGCGTGCGTGACAGCGAGGTAAACGAACCGGACCCCATCAGGCTGGCCGCCGCGGCGATCCACGGATAGCGTGTCAGCGCTCCCAGCGTGGTCATGCCGCCCATCGACGCCCCGGCAACGCCGACGCGCGCACCGTCAATCAGCCCGCGCTGTGCAAAATGCGTCTGCAGCGCCGGCAGTTCGTCGATATTGCTTTTCAGGATGTCCCAGAACTGCGCCAGCCGCCGCTGCTCATCGCCATGATAGCGTTCGCCATGCTGAGCGGCGTCCGGCAATATCACGCGGAATCCGGCCTTCGCCAGCGCATAGCCAAAATAGGCATACACTTCTTTCGATGAGCAGTAACCGTGATAAAAGAACACCGTCGGCAGGGGGTGCTCATATTTCCCGGCCGGCACCGCATGAATAACCGCAATTTCCCCAACGCGTTCGTCAAATAGCTCAACCATCGATAAACCTCTTATTGCTCCGCAAGCCGCTCTATCATGGCAAAAAAACGCCGTGAGCATTAGCTCATTCTGTTCCAGCTTATGCTTAAGCATTACACTTGGGGTATTGCGATGAAAATAGCGAGGTCGCCGATGACTCTTACACGCACTGCCGCCCTGCTGACGCTGCTGACGCTGCTGGCCGCGTTATCCGGCTGCGGCCTGATGACCACCACGCCCAAACCGCCGCCGCCGCCAATTGCCGGACAGGCGCAGGAGGTCATCCGGGCGCAGACCTTTGGTCTGGAAAAGATGACCACCGTCAGCGCGCTGGTGCACGGCAGCCCGATGAACGTGGAAGACGCCATCCAGAAAAAGGCCACCGCCAGCGGCGCCCGCTACTACCTGATTATTATGAACAGCGAAACCGTGGTGCCCGGACAGTGGTACTCACAGGCCATTTTGTATCGCTAAGCGATAAAGTGCGGCACAAAGCGTGACGTGTCTTTGGTGATCGGCGAATTATCTTCCCGCAGACCGATGCCTGCCGCCCGATCGCCCACCAGCCAGCTGCCGATCAGCGTATAGTCATCGCCAAAACGCGGCAGCGGCGCGCAGGCCTGCCAAATCTGCGCTTCCTGCGCATAGTCGCCGCCGGTCATCGCCTCACAGCGCAACCCGTCCCGATCGCTGAACATCGCCACATTGGCGCCTTCGCGGGAATACAGCGGCTTACGTACAAAACCGCGCCACTGCGCGCCCATCTCTTGCGCCAGTCGCCAGCCCGGCCGCTGCACCTCCTCGGCAAAATAGGCCGGCAGCAGGTTCGGATGGCCGCGGTGCCAACGCCACAGCAAGGGCAGAATCCCCTTGTTGCTCACGATGCTTTTCCACAGCGGCTCCAGCCATTGCGTACGGCCGCCGCGCAGCGCGGGGCCGAAATCGTCGCGCATCATCCATTCCCACGGATAGAGCTTAAACGCCTGACGCAACGTCCGATCCTGCAGGTCGGTAAATACGCCGCCAACGCCGAGACCAATCTCCTCCATATGCAGAAAACGGGTGTCCAGCCCGGCCTGACGCGCGCAGTCCTCCAGATAACGCACGGTACCGCGATCCTCCTGCGAATCGCGACAGCAGCAAAAGTAGAGCGGATCGGCGCTGCGCCACAGCGCAAAGCGCTGGATCAGCTGTTCCTGCAGGGAGTTAAACTGGTCTGCCCCTGCCGGAATGCGCCCGGCCGCCACCGAGTCCGCCAGCCAGAGCCATTGGAAAAATGCGCTTTCGTACAAAGAGGTCGGGGTATCGGCGTTATACTCCAGCAGCTTCACCGGCCCGCTGCCTCCCCAGGCAAAATCCATCCGGCCATACAGCGACGGCTCTTGCCGCCGCCAGCTGGCGGCGATGGCATCCCAGTAAAGTTCAGGGATCGCCAGCTGCGTCAGCAGGGCATCGTCCGCCACCACTCGACCGACCAGATCCAGACACATGGCGTGCAGCTCTTCGGTCGGTGCTTCAATCCCCTGTTCTATCTGTTGCAGGGTAAAACGGTAGGCGCGCGACTCATCCCAATAAGGCTCGCCGTCGATGATATGAAAGTGGAAACCGTAACGGGCGGCGATGTCTGCCAGGTTGCGGCGCGGCGTCATCGGTAAACGTAGCACCGTTACCCCCCCCAACTGCGCGATGAAGAGCCAAAACCGCCGCGTGAGACCGTCTGCGCCGACGCCGGCTGAACGTTGCCCGCGCTTTTCAGGCGCCAGCTTTCGCGGTCACCCGGCGTTTGCAGCTCATTGAACCTGTCGCGCGAGCGGAAGAAGGGACGCGCGCGCGAACTTGCACCGCCGCCGTAATAGCTACCTCCGGACGAGGAGGAAGACGCACCGCTTTCATCATCCTGAGCATTCGTCGCCAGCGTAAAGCCCGCCATCCTCGGGATAAAGTGTTGCGTAGGTAAATCATAGGTGCAGTTATACGCGCCGTAGTGGGACTCGCAGCTGTCTATCCGAGTAAACCCCAGGCTACCGAGCCGCAGCGCTTCCTGCGCCTGCTGATAGCTGTTCTGGCACACTGCCCGACTATTGCCGGCATCCACGCAGGCGGACACCGAATGATAAATCACCGCCTGCTCGGGCGCGGGGTCATCCAGGCTATACCACACCGCGCCGGCTGCGCCGCCCATCAACACCAGCGTCAACAGCTGCGGCGACTTGCGTGTGGTCGACGGTGATGAATAACGCTTGAACGCGGGTGTACTCTGCGTGTTGCGCGCCGTCTGCGCGCGCCGTTTGCCGGCCATGGCCTGTACCTTCCGTTTTCGTTAATTGATTAATATGTCATGCACGCCGCATTCAATACGCCGCCGCTGATGGAGACGCCGCCGAGGAAAATCCCCGCCGCCAAATGGTTGGCCTCAATTTTATCGCTGATGCGCGGCATATAGACTTTCACTGCGGCAAACAGCAGCAATTGCACCACCAGCGCGACCGCGCCCCAGATAACGTAATCCAGCAGGCTGACCGAGTTGATCGCCGCGCTGGCCAGGGGAATCACGTACCCCAGACAGGCGCCGACGAAACCGAATGCGGCAGACTGATTATTCTGTTTAATCAATGCCCATTCGTCATGCGCCGTGATGCGGGTGTAGATAAACAAAAAGACCAGCACCATGGCAAAACCACTGAAAAAGTAGGCGGCAAACGCCGCCAGTGCGCTAATGATATCCATATAATCCTTCCTGAACGAGAGTCGTTATCCCTTTACGGGCCGATGCCGTGTGACAAAATGTTTCACGCCGGCGCTACTTTATGCCTAGCCGCCCATCGCTCTGTCAAGCAGCGATGCGCACAGCATCTCCGGCAGTACGCGATCGCCGCGCGCATCCAACGCCATCTGACACCAGGCCTCCGCCAGCGGCGGCGCTGCGCTGCGCAACAGCTGCGCCGCCGCAAACAGATTAAACAGCTGCGCCGTCATGCTCCGCCCCTGCGCCTCCTGTCCCTTACGCAGCTGCTGCATCAGCTGTCGCCACTGGCGATCGAAGTGGCGGTTCTGCCCTTTGACCTCGCTGAACTCCTGCTGTACCGCCTCCTGTACCGCGCTGCTTTTCGTCCAGGCGCGCAACACGTCCAGGCTCATAATATTGCCCGAACCTTCCCAAATGCTGTTGACCGGCATCTCGCGATACAGACGCGGCAGTTCGCTCTCTTCGCAATAGCCGATGCCGCCCAGCGCCTCCATCGCCTCGGCGACAAAAGGGCTCCCCTGACGGCAGACTTCAAACTTCGCCGCCGACGTCATAATGCGGCTCAGCCCCTGCGCCAACGGGCTGCCAACGTCGCCATAGGCGCGCGCCAACCGCATCAGCGCCGCGACCTGCGCCTCTAGCCGTAGCGCCATACGCGCCAGCTGCTGGCGCATCAGCGGCAGTTGGATCAGCGTTTTGCCGAAGGCCTGGCGCTGATGGGCGTGATACAGCGCCACCGACAGCGCACGACGCATCAGCCCGTGGCTGCCGAGCGCACAGTCAAAGCGGGTCAGCGCGCCCATTTTGAGGATTTGCCGCACGCCATCGCCCTCGTCGCCCAGCAGCCAGGCGCTGGCGTCAAGAAACTCCGCCTCGCTGCTGGCATTTGAACGGTTGCCGAGCTTGTCCTTCAGCCGCTCCAGCCGCACCGCATTACGCGTGCCGTCGGGCAGGATACGCGGCAGGAAAAAGCAGGACAGCCCGCCGCCGGTCTGCGCCAACACCAGATGCGCATCGCTCTGCGGCACCGAGAAAAACCATTTGTGCCCCACCAGGCGGTAAAGCTCGCCGTTGCCACGTCCGGCCAGCGGCGTCGCGGTGGTAGTGTTGCTCAGCACGTCGGAACCGCCCTGCTTTTCCGTCATGCCCATGCCGATCAACAGGCCGCGCTTCTGCGCCCCCGGCAGCAGATGGGCATCATAACGGTCGGACAGCAGCGGCGGCAGCCAGTCGCTGAACACCGCCGGCAGGGTGCGCTGCAACAGCGGCGTGGCGCCGTAAGTCATGGTGATGGGACACAGCGTGCCGGCCTCCACCTGCGCATGCAGCATAAAACGCGCCGCACGGGCGACCACCGAACCAACGCGCGCTTCCTCCTCCCACGGCAGGTTGTGTACCCGGTTAGCCACCAGCCCCTGCATCAGAATGTGCCAGGCGGGATGGAAGCGAACGTCGTCGAGCCGCTGGCCGCAGGCGTCGTAACGCAATAACTCCGGCGGGTTGGCGTTGGCCAGCCGCCCCAGCTCTAACGATTCCTGGGTGCCCAGCTGTTGTCCCAGCGAGGCCAACACCTCGCTGTCCC
The DNA here is from genome assembly GCF_014298095.1 of Serratia sp. JUb9. NCBI lineage: Bacteria > Pseudomonadati > Pseudomonadota > Gammaproteobacteria > Enterobacterales > Yersiniaceae > Serratia > Serratia sp. JUb9. Next base: position 4,600,189 of record NZ_CP060416.1, read on the forward strand.
AGCCGGCCTGCTCGCGCTGCACCGCCTCGCGCAGCGGCGTATCGGAAAGAAAAAGGTTGCTGTTGCCCAGCGGTTTGGGCTGATTAAAGACATCGTGCGTATGCCAGACCATAGACCTGCTCCCTGTTCAAGACCTCAGCAAACAGTATGGCCGACGTGACGATTTCTGCCGCAGGGCGGCGCACAGGATGGGATATAGGCGGGGGAAAACAGCGGGCCAGACGATGCCTGACCCGCAGGGATCAGCTGCGCTGGCGCACCGCTTCGAACAGGCAAACGCCGGTGGCGACCGACACGTTCAGCGAGGAAACGCTGCCCGCCATCGGAATGCTGATCAGCTCATCGCAGTGCTCGCGCGTCAGACGGCGCATGCCTTCGCCTTCTGCGCCCATCACCAGCGCCATCGGCCCGGTCAGCTTGCTCTGATACAGCGTATGATCGGCTTCGCCGGCGGTACCGACAATCCACACGTTCATCTCCTGCAGCAAACGCATGGTGCGCGCCAGGTTAGTGACACGGATCAGCGGCACGCTTTCCGCCGCGCCGCAGGCCACTTTCTTCGCCGTCGCGTTCAGCTGCGCGGAACGATCGCGCGGTACGATCACCGCATGCACGCCGGCTGCGTCGGCGCTGCGCAGGCAGGCGCCAAGGTTATGCGGGTCGGTCACGCCGTCCAGAATCAGCAGAAAAGGCGTATCGACGCTTTCCAGCAGCCCCGGCAGGTCATTTTCCTGATACTGGCGGCCTTCGCGTACGCGGGCGACGATCCCCTGGTGCACCGCACCTTCCACCTTGTCATCCAGCCACTGGCGGTTAGCCACCTGAATCACGATGCCGGTGGCTTCCAGCTCGGCGATCAACGGCTGCAGACGGCGGTCGTCACGGCCTTTCAGGATAAACACTTCCAGGAAGCGTTGCGGGTCACGTTCCAACAGGGCTTTAACGGCGTGGATACCGTAAATAATTTCGCTCATGATGCTCTTTTAACCGTGCGGCCGACGTCGGTCGGCCGGTGATAATTACCGTGCGGCAGGTCAGCCCTGCTCCGCACCTTTCGTCTTGCCGGCACGCTTGGCCTTGGTGGCCGCGGCAATCTTTTTGGTTTTGGCCGATGCTTTCTTCGCTTTGGCCTTCTTGTCTTTCTTCACTTTGCCCGCTGGCTTGGCGTCATCCTTACGGAAGGCGCTGTCCGGCTCAAAGTTGGCCGGCGCTTTGCCGCCGCGACGCTTACGGCCATTGCCGTTGCCGTCACGCAGCGTACGCTGCCCGCCTTTCTTTGCCCGCTCGCGTTCGGTTTTACCTTCGCCGCGCGGCTTGCGGGTGCTGGAGATCAGCACGAAATCAATCTTGCGCTCATCCATATGCACCGCCTCAACGCGGATTTCCACCGTATCACCCAGACGATAAACCATTCCGGAAGATTCGCCGATCAGCCGCTGACCGATATTATCGTAGCGGTAGTAATCGTTATCCAGCGTCGAGACGTGCACCAGACCGTCGATAAACAGATCGTTCAGGCGGACGAAGAAGCCAAAGCCGGTTACGCTGGCGATAATGCCGGTAAACTGTTCGCCGACGTGGTCTTGCATAAAGTCGCACTTCAGCCAGTCGGCCACGTCGCGCGTGGCTTCATCGGCACGGCGCTCGGTCATCGAGCAGTGCAGACCCAGCTGCAGCATCTCGTCGAGATCGCTGTGCCAGCCGCCGGTCGGCGTCCAGCGATGCTGAGGCTCGCCGTGCTCTTTCGCCAGTTGGTATTTAATCGCCCGGTGCAGCGCCAGATCGGGATAACGGCGGATCGGCGAGGTAAAGTGGCCGTACGATGACAGCGCCAAACCGAAGTGGCCGCGGTTTTCCGGATCGTAAATCGCCTGCTTCATCGAACGCAGCAGCATAGTCTGCAGCATTTCATGATCCGGGCGATCGGCCACTTCATCCATCAGCGTAGCGTAATCCTTCGGCTGCGGCTTATTGCCGCCGCCCAGCGTCAGCCCCAGCTCGCCCAGTACGCTGCGCAGTGCGGAGATATGATCGTCGCTCGGACGATCGTGCACACGGAACAGCGCCGGCTCGTTACGCTTCTCAACAAAGCGCGCCGCGGCGATGTTCGCCAGGATCATGCACTCTTCGATCAGTTTGTGCGCGTCGTTGCGCACCGTCGGCTCCACGCGTTCAATGCGACGCTCGGCATTGAAAATAAACTTGGCCTCTTCGGTCTCAAACGCGATGCCGCCGCGCTCGGCGCGCGCCTGATCCAGTACCTTGTACATGTTGTGCAGTTCCTGCAGGTGCTTGACCAGCGGATGATACTGCTCACGCAGCTCCTGGTCGCCCTGCAGAATGTGCCACACCTTGGTATAGGTCAGACGCGCATGAGAGCTCATCACCGCCTCATAGAACTTGGCGGTGGAGAGGCGCCCCTGCGCGGAGATGGTCATTTCACACACCATGCACAGGCGATCGACCTGCGGGTTCAGCGAGCACAGTCCGTTGGACAACACTTCCGGCAACATCGGCACCACCTGCGACGGGAAGTATACCGAGTTGCCTCGGCCGCGCGCCTCGTCATCCAGCGCGGTGCCCGGACGCACGTAGTAGCTGACGTCGGCAATGGCTACCCACAGCCGCCAGCCACCGCCGCGCTTTTTCTCGCAGTAAACGGCGTCATCGAAATCACGGGCGTCTTCGCCGTCGATGGTAACCAGCGGCAGCTTACGCAGATCCACGCGCCCCTGTTTGGCCTCTTCCGGCACCTGCTCGCTGAGATCGGCCACCTGTTTCTCCACCTGCGGCGGCCAGGTATGAGGAATTTCATGGGTGCGCAGCGCGATATCCACCGCCATGCTGGTGCCCATTTTATCGCCGAGGATCTCGACGATTTTCCCTACTGCCTTGGTGCGGCGCGTCGGACGCTGGGTCAGCTCAACCACCACCATATAGCCCATGCGCGCACCGGCTACCGCATCGTTCGGGATCAGGATGTCAAAGCTCAGGCGGCTGTCGTCAGGCACTACAAAACCGGTGCCGGCATCCATAAAGAAGCGGCCGACAATCTGGCTGGTTTTCGGCACCAGCACCCGCACAATGCGCGCCTCGCGCCGTCCTTTACGATCCGCACCCAGCGGCTGCGCCAGCACCACATCGCCGTGGATTGCCATTTTCATCTGTTCTGCGGAGAGATACAGGTCGTCTTTGCGCCCTTCAACGCGCAAAAAACCATAGCCGTCGCGGTGGCCGATCACCGTGCCGCGCAGCAGATCCAGCCGCTCCGGCAGCGCGTAGCACTGGCGGCGGGTAAACACCAGCTGACCATCGCGCTCCATGGCGCGCAGGCGGCGACGCAGCGCCTCCAGATGTTCATCACTGGTCAGGTTCAGTTCTTTTGCCAGCTCTTCGCGGCTGGCCGGCGTCTCACGCTTGGCCAAATGGGCAAGGATGAATTCGCGGCTCGGGATTGGGGATTCGTATTTTTCTGCTTCTCGTTCCAAGAATGGATCTTGTGACATTGCGGTTCCTCCGTTGTCATCAGCAGGATGTCGCTGAGCCTTGTCTTCTCAACGACGTTTTATTCGACAAGCAATAGCTTGTAGAGCGGCGGATTATCTTCAACCATATCGGCCAAAGTGTAGTTATCCAACTCTTCAAGGAAATTCTGTACCCCTTGTTGCAGTACCTGCTTCAGTCGGCAGGCCGGGGTGATGTGGCAAAAATCGCTGCTGCAGTTAACCAGGGCAAGCGGTTCCAGCGCCCGCACCACGTCGCCAAGACGAATGGTTTCAGCCGGTTTGCCTAGCCGGATGCCGCCATTTTTACCGCGTACGGCCGTAACCAGGCCAATACGGCTCAGTTGGTTGATTATTTTCACCATATGGTTGCGGGATACGCCATACACCTCGGTCACTTCCGAAATGCTGGTCATTTTATCCTTCGGGAGCGATGCCAGATAAATCAGCGCCCGCAGGCCATAATCAGTAAAACTTGTTAACTGCACGTTTACCTCTGGGCACGATAGGGCCCGTTTGCGTTTAATGTGCCGCTTTCGGCATTTTTCAAAAGATTGCTATTGGATAATAAACCAGCCGGTGAGTTTGCCGCTAATTATTTAGCGCATGAAAGACTTTACGACAGAACGGTGACGGTGTTTTGACGGGAACCGCAGAGAGTGGGAATAACCGCTATCCTCAGCGCCATACGCGCTGTGTTGACTCAATTCAGTGATACGGGCACGGCCGACAGAGCGCAAGCCGGAAAAAAACAAACCGGGACTCAGCCCGGTTTGCTTCATGCAGAAAAACCGATTATGCGTCGAACGGGTCGCGCAGAACCATGGTTTCGCTGCGGTCCGGGCCGGTAGAGATAATGTCTACCGGTACGCCGGTCAGCTCTTCAAGACGCTTGATGTAGTTCAGCGCCGCCTGCGGCAGCTTGCTGTACTCTTTTACGCCAAAGGTGGTTTCGCTCCAGCCAGGCATGCTTTCGTAGATCGGTTCAATACCTTCCCAACCTTCTGCCGCCAGCGGTGTGGTGTTCATTTCGCGGCCGTCTGGCATGCGGTAGCCCACGCAGATTTTCACTTCTTTCAGACCATCCAGCACGTCCAGCTTGGTCAGGCAGAAGCCGGACAGGGAGTTGATCTGTACCGCACGACGCACGGCAACCGCATCCAGCCAGCCGGTACGACGACGACGGCCGGTGGTAGCGCCGAATTCGTTGCCCTGTTTGCACAGGAACTCGCCGGTTTCGTCAAACAGTTCGGTCGGGAACGGACCTGCGCCAACGCGGGTCGAGTAGGCTTTCACGATGCCCAGCACGTAATCGACGTAACGCGGACCAATGCCGGAGCCGGTGGCAACGCCGCCAGCGGTGGTGTTGGACGAGGTGACGTACGGATAGGTACCGTGGTCGATATCCAGCAGCGTACCCTGCGCGCCTTCGAACATGATCAGGTCGCCACGCTTACGCGCGCCGTCCAGCAGTTCGGAAACGTCAACCACCATTGCGGTCAGGATATCGGCAATGGACATCACGTAGTCCAGCGTAGACTGGAAGTCGACCGGTTCGGCTTTGTAGTAGTTAACCAACTGGAAGTTGTGGTATTCGATGATTTCTTTCAGCTTAACCGCGAAAGACTCTTTATCGAACAGATCGCCAACGCGCAGACCGCGACGGGCAACTTTATCTTCGTAAGCCGGGCCAATACCGCGGCCGGTGGTGCCGATGGCTTTCGCGCCGCGCGCTTTTTCACGGGCCACATCCAGCGCAACGTGGTAAGGCAGGATCAGCGGACAGGCTTCGGACAACAACAGACGCTCGCGTACCGGGACGCCGCGCGCTTCAAGTTCGCCCATTTCTTTCATCAGCGCGTCAGGCGCCAGTACAACACCGTTGCCGATGATGCTGGTGACGTTTTCACGCAGGATGCCAGAGGGAATCAAATGAAGAACGGTTTTTTCACCGTTGATAACCAGAGTGTGGCCAGCGTTATGGCCACCTTGGTAGCGCACAACATATTTAGCCCGTTCAGTCAGCAGGTCAACGACCTTGCCCTTACCTTCGTCACCCCATTGGGTGCCCAGTACGACGACGTTCTTACCCATTTTTCGAAATCACCGATTGCTTAAAAATGGATTCTAGCACCGTAATTTCAGAGTTTCAGCACTTTTCGCATACGATTGCGTATTTTTTCGGCTAAACTTCAGCCACCAAGGCGCGTGCTCAACATATAGTAGATCACGATGCCGGCAACCACTATTCCACCGCCGAAACGACGCAACGTGGCGTCCGGTAATTGCGAAATCGTCAGGATCATTTTACGCCAGGCGCGCGGAAACAGCATCGGTCCCAGACCTTCCAGCACCAGAACCAAACCTAACGCCAGCCAAATTGTTGCATTCATGCCTTACCCCAAAAAAGAAGGGGCCCGTGCTAACACGGACCCCCGGTCACTGTTTTAACGCCTTATTTACGCGACGAATCCGGCGATTTCATATAGCGGAAGAAATCGCTGTCCGGGCTGAGCACCATCACGTCCTGGTTCTCTTTGAAGCTGGCTTCATAAGCACGCAGGCTACGGATAAAGGCATAGAAGTTAGGATCCTGGCTGAACGCGTTGGCAAACAGCTTGGCCGCTTCGGCATCCCCTTCACCGCGGGTGATACGCGCCTGACGCTCGGCTTCCGCCAACGTACGCGTTACCTCGTAGTCCGCGCTGGCGCGCAGCTTCTCGGCTTCTTCCTGGCCCTGCGAACGCAGACGACGTGCTACCGCTTCACGCTCCGCGCGCATACGCTGGTAAATGGCATCGGACACTTCCGCCGGCAGGTTGATCTGCTTGATACGCACGTCAACCACTTCAATACCCAGCGCCGCCATGCTGTTCGGATTCACCTGCGGCTGTTTGCCGGTGGTTTCACGCTCAACACGCGCCGCCGCAGAGGCGATAGCGTCGTCGGCTTCGGTCTTCGGCAACTCTTCGCCGTTATTCAGCGTACCGGTGTTCAACGCATCACGCACGTCGGACATCAGCTTGCCGCGTGAGTCGGTCACGATGTCTTTCACATCCAGACGGCCGATTTCAGAACGCAGACGGTCACTGAACTTACGCTTCAGCAGTACCTCGGCCTGGGAGACGTCGCCGCCGCCGGTCGCCAGATAGTAACGGCTGAAGTCGCTGATGCGCCATTTCAGGTAGGAGTCGACGATCAGGTCTTTCTTCTCGCTGGTCACGAAGCGATCGGCCTGATTCTCCATGGTCTGAATGCGCGCATCCAGATTTTTCACCGATTCAATAAACGGGATCTTGAAGTGCAGGCCCGGCGCATAAATCAGCGGTTTGTTTTCGTCATCACGCAGTACCTTGCCGAAGCGCAGAACGATGCCGCGCTGGCCTTCCTGCACCACAAACAGTGAAGCATAAAGCGCCACCAGCACCACGAGGAGGATAACTACAAAAGACTTACGCATTGATTATTGTCTCCCTACGCGAGTGGTATCGTCACGCTGCGCATTCGCCCGGCGTTGGTCCATAACCGAACCGCTGTTCTGCGGTTTGCTGCCGGCGTTGCTGCCGGAAGTCGACGGCGCAGGGTTGAGACGAATCAGGCTGGTGTCTTTGTTGCCGCTGTCGCTGGATGCGCCGGCCTGGCCGCGCAGCATCTGCTCCAGTGGCAGCACCATCAGGTTGTTGCCTTTGTCATTCACCAGCACCTTGCGGGTATGGCTCAGGACTTTTTCCATGGTTTCGATATACAGACGCTCACGGGTAATTTCCGGCGCTGACTTGTATTCCGGCAGCAGTTTGGCAAAGCGCGCCACCTCACCCTGGGCTTCCAGGACGGTACGGTCTTTATACGCTTTGGCGTCTTCCAACAGACGCTGCGCCTGACCGTTCGCACGCGGCTGAACTTCGTTGGCGTAGGCTTCCGCTTCACGGATGTACTGCTGCTCGTTCTCACGTGCTGCGATAGCATCATCGAATGACGCCTTCACCTCTTCCGGCGGACGCGCCGCCTGGAAGTTGACGTCCAGCAGCGTGATGCCCATTTTGTACGGACGCACGGTCTCTTCCAACATGCGTTGGGTATCGTTACGCACCACGGTACGCCCTTCAGTCAGGATGCGGTCCATGGAATACTTGCCGATCACGCCGCGCAGGGCACTGTCGGTCGCCTGGCTCAGGCTGTCGTCAGCGTTCACCACGCTGAACAGGTACGCTTCCGGATCGGTCACGCGATACTGCACGTTCATCTCGACCCGCACCACGTTCTCATCGGAAGTCAGCATCACGCCGGATGCAGCCAGTTCGCGCACCGACTCCACGTTCACCGGACGCACTTCATCAATAAAGGTCGGCTTCCAGTTCAGGCCCGGCTGCACCAGATGGCTGAACTTGCCGAAGCGTGTGACCACGCCGCGCTCAGCTTCCTTAATGGTATAGAAACCGCTGGCCGCCCAAATCACCACCACAGCAACCGCCGCGATGCCGATGATACGGCCGCTGAAGCCCGCGCCGCTGCCACCGCTATTGCCGTTAGAGCCTTTGCCTCCGCCCAGGCCGCTCAATTTCTTGCTCAGCTTGCGGAAGATATCGTCTAAATCAGGTGGCCCTTGATCACGACCGCCTTTGTTACCGCCAGAGTTGCCGCCATTATTATTGCTGCTCCCCCACGGGTCGCGGTCCTGTCCGTTATTACCGGGCTGATTCCACGCCATGTTTTAGCTCCATTATTCTGTGATTGGGTACTTCAGGTTCACGCGCGGGCCACAGCAAAAATTTGCCGCCCCTATAATGCCCGCAGACCGAGTGCACAAATGTAACAGGATATGATCATACTATAAAGTTAATCAGATCGTGTTCCTGTTTACACAGGCGACGCCACTCCACTATCGGCATACGCACCACCATGCCAATGCTGCCGTCTTCTTCGTTCCACTCTTTTTCGATTGCCTGAAGCTGGTAAAAACGGCTACGAAGACGGCCTGCCCGTGGCGGTAAGCGCAGCTCATGATGCGCGATTTCCCCCGATAAGCGCTCCGTCAACGCCTGATACAACAACGGAATACCTTCCCCGCTGACGGCGGACAGCCACACGCGGATCGGTAAATTTTCATCGTTGCGGTCGATACGCGGAACAAAATCATCCAGCATATCTATTTTGTTCATCACCAACAGTGTAGGTATCTCGTCCGACTCGATCTCTGTCAGCACGCTGTTTACGGCTTCAATGTTCTCGTCAACGCGGCTATCTGCGGCGTCGATCACATGCAGCAGCAACGATGCCTGCCGCGTTTCCTGCAGCGTCGCCTTAAAGGCGGCGACCAGGTCGTGCGGAAGATGTCGAATAAACCCTACGGTATCCGCCAACACCGTATCGCCGACGTCTGCGACGTCGATGCGTCGCAAGGTGGGATCCAGCGTGGCAAACAGCTGATCCGCCGCGTAAACCTCGGCGGATGTCATACGGTTGAACAGGGTGGACTTGCCGGCGTTGGTATAGCCGACCAGTGAGACGGTCGGCACGTCGGCGCGGGTACGCGCCCGTCGGCCTTGTTCACGCTGCTTCTCTACCCGCTCCAGGCGGCGCAGAATCAAGCTGATACGATCGCGCAACAAACGACGGTCGGTCTCTAATTGGGTTTCCCCCGGCCCGCGCAGGCCGATCCCCCCTTTCTGGCGCTCCAGGTGCGTCCAACCACGCACCAAACGCGTGGCGATATGGCGCAACTGCGCCAGCTCTACCTGCAGCTTGCCTTCATGAGTACGGGCGCGCTGGGCAAAGATGTCTAGAATCAACCCGGTGCGGTCGATAACCCGGCATTCACACAGACGCTCAAGGTTTCTTTCCTGCGCCGGGGAAAGGGCATGATCAAACAGGACAACAGACGCGCCGCTGGCTTTCACCGCATCTGCAATTTCTTCGGCCTTTCCTTCACCGACAAAGTACTTCGGGTGCGGGGCTTTGCGGCTGCCAGTCACCACTTGCAAAGCCTGAACACCGGCTGAAGAAACCAGCGACTCGAATTCGCTGAGATCTTCCGTATCTTTGTCCTGCGAGAAATAGATATGAACCAGTACGGCCTGCTCACCGGCTTCATAACGGTCAAACAAGCGTGCAACCTCTCAAACGGATATCAACCGCGAGTGTGGGGGACATAAACAGCGCAAGGCTGCTTACGTTCCCCGTCATGGTTGTCTTGCAATGCGCCTTATTCAGCGTCATCGCTTTCCTGCTGCGGCTGTTGCTGCGCAGACGGATTATTACCATGGTGATAGTTATTGCTGCCGCCGCTCGGATTGTTGCTGTGATGCGAAACCGGGCGCGATGGGACAACGGTAGAAATAGCGTGCTTATATACCATCTGGCTTACTGTGTTTTTCAACAGAATGACAAACTGGTCAAAAGACTCAATCTGGCCTTGCAGCTTAATACCATTCACCAAATAAATAGAAACCGGAACACGTTCACGACGCAATGCGTTCAGGAACGGATCTTGCAAAGATTGCCCCTTAGCCATTCTATCTTTTCCTTATTTGCTTGTTGTTTGTAACTAAGAACCTGTCGGCTCTAAAATGTACGACCTAAAAAAATTTGCGCGCTGAATACTCATCAATTGTACACAATCAATCAGCCTATGCACTAACAACCTGTGTCACCGACGCCAAAGCCTCTCCCGGCTTTTCGCTGTCCAGCCAGCGGACTGACTCCCAGCCCCGTAACCAGGTCATTTGACGTTTGGCCAACTGACGCGTTGCGCAAATACCACGATAAACCATTTCATCGTAACTAATTTCGCCAGACAAATATGACCACATCTGGCGGTAACCGACACAGCGAATGGAAGGCAAATCCGTATGCAAATCACCCCGCGCGAAAAGTGCGCGCGCTTCCGTCTCAAAACCTGCCGCCAACATTTGATGGAACCGCAGCTCAATGCGTTGATGTAACAACTCACGGCTGTTCGGCGCTATCGCAAATTGGTGAACATGATACGGCAACGATTCACCCGAAATTTTAGTCAGTTCCGTTAAAGTTTTACCCGAAATAAAAAAAACTTCCAGTGCTCTGGTCAGTCTCTGCGGATCATTCGGATGAATTCTTAACGCCGCTACCGGATCTATCTGATGTAACTGCTGGTGCAGCGCCTCCCAACCTTGCTCCGCCGCCTGCTGTTCAATACGTTCACGCACCGCCGCATCAGCGGACGGCAGCGGGGAAAGCCCCTCCAGCAACGCCTTGAAATACAGCATGGTGCCACCCACCAGCAGCGGAATGCGCCCGGCGGCGGTAATCTCGGCCATCTCTTTCAGCGCGTCGGCGCGAAAGTCCGCGGCGGAATACGCCTCAGCGGGATCGCGGATATCTATCAGCCGATGCGGCGCCTGCGCCAGTTCTTCGGCGCTCGGCTTGGCGGTGCCGATATCCATCCCGCGATAAATCAGCGCCGAATCGACGCTAATCAGCTCTACCGGCAGCTGCTCGCGCAGCGCCATCGCCAATGCGGTCTTGCCCGACGCTGTCGGCCCCATGATAAAAATCGCCGGAGGCCGCGGCGTTATTGCTGTTTCAGTCATGTGTAAGGGCTGCCAGTGCAGCCTGTAAATCAACAGGTTGTAAGAGACCGCTCGGTGGCGCTTTGACCAGCTGCGGGCAAAGTCGTTCAACGTCGGTCAGTAATTGTATCGCTTGCGAGGCGTTCCACTGTTCATGTTCACTGCCAAGATGGCGGGCAAACCAGGTGGCCAGCACCTCAGGCGACATCGCTTTATGGTCGGCCAGATAGCCTAACAGTTCCGGAATCAACTTTTGTAAATTTTGTTGGCGTAACGGTAAAGGCACTGCGCGCAACGTCACACGCCCGTGATCGACCTGCAGCTCCATCCCCATTTTCACCAGCAGCGCCTGATGCGCCGTGCAGGCGGCAACCTCCGCCTTTTCCAGCGTCAGTTTTACCGGGATCAGCAGCGGCTGCGGGCGCAGCCCCTCTTCCGGCGGCGTCAGCTGCGCCTGGCGCAGCCAGCGCTCGGCCACCGGCAGGTTCAGCAACGACAGACGCTGTTGCTGCTCCATCAGCGCGTAGCACGGCGGGTACACCATCAATACCCGGCCGAAACCATGCTGGCTGCCGGCCAATGCCGGCTCCTGCGGTACCTGTGTCGTTTTCGCCGACGGGAACAGCAGCGGTTTCTCTTTGGCAGCGGCCGGCGCCGGTTCAGGCGTCGCCTGCATCAGGCGCCCATACAGCTCGCCTTCACGCTTCTGGTAGCCGGCGCCGCCGTGATAGCCCTGCGGCGCACGCTCACGCACCGGTGCGGAAGATGCCGTTTCACGCCGTGGCGCGCTCTCTGGCACGGGCTGAGAAAAGTGATTGCCGCCGGCGGCGACGCGGTTTTCCGGCTGCCAGGCCGGCGCGGGCTCCTGCTGCTCCGCTTCTTCCGACAGCGGCAACGGCTCCTGCCCCACCTGCTGCAGCACCGTAGTCACCGCCTGATAGATAAAATCATGCACCAAACGCGCCTGATGAAAACGCACCTCATGCTTGGCGGGATGCACGTTGACGTCCACCTGATGCGGATCGACGTCCAGATACAGCACGTATGCCGGCTGCTGCTCATCCTGCAGCTGGTCCTGATACGCCTGGCGGATCGCGTGGTTGATCAGCCGGTCGCGCATCATCCGGCTGTTGACGTAGCAGTACTGCATATCGCCAAGCGCCCGCGCACCTGCAGGGGCCGCCACCCAGCCGCGGATGGTTAAATCGCCGTGCTGCCAGGAAACCGCCAGCGCATGCTGTAAAAACGCCGGGCCGCAGATGCTGGCAAGACGGCGTTCATGCTGGCTCTCTTCTTTCGCCGCACGATACTGACGCATCAGCTTGCCATTGTGACTGAGCGTGATTGCCACATCGAAACGCGCCAGCGCAATGCGTCGCACCACTTCGTCGATATGGCCGAATTCGGTTTTTTCGGTGCGCATGAATTTACGCCGCGCCGGCGTATTGTAAAACAGATCCAGCACCTCCAGCGTGCTGCCTATCGGATGCGCCGCCGGCTTGACCGTCACCGCCTGCTCGCGCCCTTCGGCATAAGCCTGCCAGGCTTCCTGCTGCTGGGCAGTGCGCGAAGTCAGCGTCAGGCGCGATACCGAGCTGATACTGGCCAGCGCTTCGCCGCGAAAGCCCAGGCTAACGATCGCTTCCAGATCGTCGAGGGTGGTGATTTTACTGGTGGCGTGCCGCGCCAGCGCCAGCGCCAGCTCTTCCTTACCAATACCGCAGCCGTTATCGCGAATACGGATCAGCTTGGCGCCGCCGCGTTCAATCTCAATATCAATGCGCGTGGCCCCGGCATCCAGGCTGTTCTCCACCAGCTCTTTCACGACCGACGCAGGCCGCTCAACCACTTCTCCGGCGGCGATCTGGTTGGCAAGCTGTGGCGGTAACACCTGGATTGACATGCGGGTTCCCCTTGATGGTTCAGGTATGCGGAATGGTCAGCGTCCGATCCAGCGGCGCGACGTCCGACTTCAGGCGATTGGCGCTTTTCAGGGCACTGACGCTAACGCCATAATGTACGGCAATAGAAGACAGCGTATCACCGCGCACCACTTTATGCCGCGACGGTTTGCTCACGCCGCCGTGCGTTTTGGCGATGTGCTGACTGCCGGCAGCGGCGCCCGCCGCCGGCACTTTCAGGCGCTGTCCTACCCATACGCCGTCTTTCTTCAATTTATTGAGGTTATGCAACGCCGTCATGCTGGTGCCGTAACGGCGGGCAATTGCAGAGAGCGTTTCCCCTCTGCGCACAACGTGAATCTGCGTTTTACCCCGGTAACTGCTGCTAACGTCTGGTGAAGCCGTGTTAACCGCCGCTGCGACGTCCAGCGGTCGGTTTTCCACCTTTGGGTCGGCTTGTAGCGGATGCGACAGGAAGTAGCTGCGCAGACCGCGATGAATCGCCTTGGCTAGCTTTTCCTGATAGTCGCTACTGCCCAGCAGTCGCTCCTCCGAAGGGTTGCTGATAAAGCCGGTTTCCACCAGCAGGGAAGGAATATCCGGCGAGCGCAGCACGCCAAGACTGGCCGGCTGCGGACGGCTCTTGTGCAGCACGCCGATAGTCTGCATTTCACTCAGCACCTTCACCGCCACATCATAGCCCACGCGCTGCGAATGGCCGAACTGCAAGTCCAGCACCGCCTGGCTGAGATACGGATCGGCCTGATTGCTGGCCAGCAGATCGCCCGCGCCGCCCAGCAGCTCGGACTGTTTCTCATGCTGTTCCAGCCAGTTGGCCATTTCACTGTTGGCACGGCGGTTATTCAACACCCATACTGACGCACCGGTCGCTCTTCGGTTTGGCGCCGAGTCCGCGTGGATCGACACCAGCACATTAGCCCCTTGCTTACGCGCCACTTCCGAACGCCCCATTACCGACACAAAATAGTCGCCGGTACGCGTCAGCACCGGTTTGAACATCGGATCTTTCTCCAGCAACGTCTCCAAACGGCGGGCAACGGCAATGGTTACGTTCTTTTCACGCAACCCGTTTTGCCCCAGCGCGCCGGGATCCTGGCCGCCGTGGCCGGCGTCGATCGCCACCACGACGCGGTTGCCCGAACCGGCGGACACGCGGCTGCTGCGCGGCGTTTCCGCCGTTGCTGTGCCGGCTACCACGGTCGGTTTTTCCTTGAACGGATTGCTGCCGGATGAGCGGGTAGACGCCACATGGCGCACCGGTTCTTCTGTTTTCGTCACCAGCGGTTTACTGGCCAGCGGCTTACTGGCCGCCGGCGCGGGCGCCTGGCGCACAACGTTATTGCTGCCCGTGGCGGCAATGGTAAACACCACGGTATACACGTTGCCGTTCTGCCGCGTGACCGCGCGGGTTTTCGCGCGCTGCGTCAGCTCAAACACCAGGCGCACGCTCTGCGCGTCTTTCGGCGCGCTGGAGCGGATGCGTTTCACCAGATTCTGGCCGCTGAAGTTAAGCGGCAGGCCGCTGACTTTGCCGCTCTGATTGACGTCCAGCACTACGCGCTCCGGCCCGTGCAGCGGGAAGAACGCATAGGCCGGCGGGCCGTTAAAGCTGACCGCGACGGTCGCCTCGCGCTGGGCGTTGGTGACTTTGATATCCGCCAGCGACGATGACGCCGCCTGCGCCAACGACGGGCCAAACAGCCCCATCGCGACGATCAGCGCCATGCCGAGGATTTTCTTTAGTCCATACATCATGTTGGCGTCATCCCTGTTACCCGTGGATTCGGTCGATGAGTTGGCTGCCATAGTCGGACAGTGCGTCCAGACGCGCTTCCCGGCCTTGATCCTGGTAGCTCAGATGCAGCGCCAAATCCGGCGGCGGCAAGACACCCGCGCCCTGCTGCGGCCATTCCACCAGGCAAATGGCATTCTGCGCGAAGTAGTCGCGAATGCCCATAAATTCGAGTTCTTCAGGATCGGCCAGCCGATACAGATCAAAGTGATAAACCGACAGCGGCTCCAGAGCATAAGGCTCCACCAGCGTATAGGTCGGGCTTTTCACATTGCCCTGATGGCCCAGCGCCTGCAGGAAACCGCGGCTGAAGGTCGTTTTACCGGCGCCCAAATCCCCATACAGGTAAATGACGCTGGCCCGATCGCACGCCTGCGCCAACGCGGCTCCCAATTCAACCGTCGCTGCCTCATCCGGCAGAGGTAACACGAGTTCTTTCATTCGATAATATCTATTTTGCCAACTGAGGATTAACGTAATAGGGGATCGCCGGCAGTAAATCGGTCGCCAGCAACCCTCTGGTGCCCTGTTTTTCCGCCACGCTATCTGCGGCAACGCCGTGGACCACACAACCGGCGCAGGCGGCATCATACAGCGAGAGCTTTTGCGCCAGCAATCCGCCGATAATACCCGCCAGCACGTCGCCCATACCGCCGGACGCCATACCTGGGTTGCCGACATCGGCAATCGCCATCGCGCCGTGCTCATCGGCGATCAGCGTCCCCGCGCCTTTCAGCACCGCAACGCCGCCATACTCCGCCGCCAAACGTCGCACGGCAAGTAAGCGATCACTTTCAATGTCAGCGGTGCTACAGCCCAACAGCCGCGCCGCTTCGCCGGGATGCGGCGTAATAACACGATTCTGACGCTTCTCGGGATTTAATGCCAGCAGGTTAAGCGCATCAGCATCCCATAATGTTGGTTTATCGCTGGATTGGAGAACTTTCAGCGCATTCTGACCCCACGCCTCCTGCCCAAGACCCGGGCCAATTACCGTGACATCAGCCCACGCCTGCGCCCGCTGCAGGGCCTCGTCATCCAGCGCTTGCACCATCAGCTCGGGACGCGCCGTCAGCAGCGGCGCCACATGCTCATAGTGAGTAAGTACTCGCACAAGACCTGCACCGCTGCGCAGCGCCGCTTCAGCGGCCATACGTATCGCACCGCCAAAGCCGCGATCGCCACCGACCAACAGCAGGCGCCCGTGTTCGCCTTTATGAGAACACGGACGGCGCGGTGGCAGCCATCCCGCCAGATCGGGCGCACTAACGCGCTGAATCTGCACCGGTTGCTGTGCCAGCCAGTCAGATAATCCTAGCGTACTCTGATGAAGTTGCCCGACCCAATCGCGCGCCTGGCCGGTCAGCAGGCCCGGCTTCAATCCGATAAAGGTGATGGTGTGCGCGGCGCGGATCGCCGCACCGGGAACCGCGCCGCTGGCCGCCAGCAGTCCGGAGGGAATATCCAGCGCCACAATCGGCAGCCCGCTGTGATTGGCCGCCTCGATTAATGCCGCCACCGGCGCACGCGGCGCGCTCGTCAGCCCGCTGCCCAGCAGGCCATCGATGATCAGGTCGATATCCGCCGGCCAGCGGCTGTCGCTCGCCAGTTCCAGACCGCCGGCATCCAGCCAGGCCTGGCGCGCCGCCGCTGCCTCCTCTGGCAAGGGGCGCGAACCTGTGCTGGCGATCAGCGTCACCCGCACGCCGGCTTCGGTGGCCAGACGCGCGACCACATAGCCATCACCGCCGTTATTGCCATGCCCGCACAGCACCAGCCAATGACGCGCAGTCGGATAGCGATCGCAAGCCAGTTGGTAAGCCGCCCGGCCTGCACGCAGCATCAGTTCGTACAGCGATATCCCGGCCGCCGCCGCCGCTAACGGCTCCGCCTGTCGGATCCAGTCCGCAGGCCAGACAGAGTGTGGTAAACTGACAGCGTATTGTTTCTCACTATGGCCCGTCATGACACACCCTCTCGATCTCAATCAACTCGCCCAACATATCAAGCAATGGGGGCAATCGCTAGGATTCCAGCAGGTTGGTATCTGCGATACCGATCTGAGCGCAGAAGAGCCCAAATTGCAGGCGTGGCTTGATAAGCAGTACCACGGCGAGATGGAATGGATGGCGCGCCACGGCATGCTGCGCGCCCGGCCGCATGAGCTGCTGCCCGGCACTCTGCGGGTGATCAGCGTGCGCATGAACTACCTGCCGGCCAAAGCGGCGTTCGCCAGCACGCTGAACAATCCGCAGCTCGGCTATGTCAGCCGCTATGCACTGGGGCGTGATTATCACAAACTGCTGCGTCAGCGCCTGAAAAAACTCGGCGAACAGATCCAGCAGTATTGCGGCGAACTGAATTTTCGTCCGTTTGTCGATTCGGCGCCGATTATGGAGCGCCCGTTAGCCGCCAAAGCCGGGATTGGCTGGGTTGGTAAGCACTCGCTAATTCTCAATCGGGAAGCCGGTTCATGGTTCTTCCTCGGTGAACTGCTCGTGGATCTGCCTCTGCCGGTCGACCAGCCTCAGGAAGAGCAGTGCGGACGCTGTGTGGCCTGTATCACCACCTGCCCGACCGGCGCCATCGTCGAGCCATATACCGTTGACGCCCGGCGCTGTATCTCTTATCTGACCATTGAGTTGGAAGGCGCCATTCCGGAAGAGTTTCGCCCGCTCATGGGCAACCGTATTTACGGCTGCGACGACTGCCAGCTGATTTGCCCGTGGAACCGTTTCTCACAGCTGACCGACGAAACAGATTTCAGCCCGCGCGCGGCGCTGCACGCTCCGCAGCTGATCGATCTGTTTTCCTGGAGTGAAGAGAAATTTCTGCGCATCACCGAAGGCTCGGCGATTCGCCGCATCGGCCATTTGCGTTGGTTGCGTAACATTGCCGTTGCGCTCGGCAATGCGCCGTATCAGGAAGCGATTCTCAGCGCCCTGCGCACGCGGCTGGGGCAAAGCGAACTGCTGGATGAACATATCGAGTGGGCGCTGCAACAGCAGCTCGCCCGCCGTACCGAACACCGCATTGAAGTACAAAGCCCGCAGAAAAAACGGTTAATACGCGCTGTGGAAAAAGGATTACCCAGAGATGCCTAATGCCAATGGCAGACCTATCGGCCAGTCCTGAAGGTCACCTGTGGACTTGTGTATAAAAATAAAAACCCGTTGTCTTTCAAACGTCACAAAAAGAGCAAGTGATCGGGATAACGTTTTCAAATTAATAAATATTCTTTAATATCAAAAAGATAAATATTTCATTCTGGTAACGTTGTTTTTTTATCCAAGAGGTATTACCCATCCAGCCTGTGGATAACTCTGTTTACAAGATTTTTCGCAAGGATAAGAGAGAAGACGCGTTACCGCACCTTTTCAGGCGGTATGGGTTCATTCAGGGGGAGAAAATTGGAGCGGGAAACGAGGCTCGAACTCGCGACCTCAACCTTGGCAAGGTTGCGCTCTACCAACTGAGCTATTCCCGCACACAAGAGATGCTTTACAGCATCCGGCCAAAAATGAAGATGGCCTTTGAAATTTTGGAGCGGGAAACGAGGCTCGAACTCGCGACCTCAACCTTGGCAAGGTTGCGCTCTACCAACTGAGCTATTCCCGCGTCGCATGGTTACTGCTGGTTACTGCTTGTTACTCATCATGCCGCATAGTGCGACATTGCTGAATTTGGAGCGGGAAACGAGGCTCGAACTCGCGACCTCAACCTTGGCAAGGTTGCGCTCTACCAACTGAGCTATTCCCGCGTCGTATCGATAGCTGAACTTTTCGAAATTCTTCATCGGTACGGGGTGCGCATTATACGAGAATTCCTTTTTGCCGCAAGCCCCTAAACGCAAAAAATCGCTTTTTTTGTTTGATTGCTGCTTAATGCGCCAATGTGGCGAATTAAGCGGCGAAAAGCGGCATTTTCTGAACGTCTAACGGCTATCTGCAGCTTACAGCTGAATAAAATGCTCGCGGTAATAGGCCAGCTCCGCCACCGACTCACGGATATCGTCCAGCGCCTGATGGGTGCCCTGCTTTTTAAAGCCGGCCAGAATTTCCGGCTTCCAGCGGCGCGCCAACTCCTTCAGCGTGCTGACATCCAGATAGCGGTAGTGGAAGTAGGCTTCCAGCAACGGCATATAACGGAACAGAAAACGCCGGTCCTGGCCCACGCTGTTGCCGCAAATCGGCGATTTGCCCGCCGGCACCCACTGCTCAAGAAACGCAATGGTCGCCAGTTCCGCTGCCCGGTCGTCAACGGTGCTGGCCTTCACCCGTTCCACCAGCCCGCTGCCGGTGTGGGTGCGCACGTTCCAGTCATCCATGAGCGCCAGCTGTTCGTCTGACTGATGCACGGCGATCACCGGCCCTTCCGCCAGGATGTTCAGATTGGCGTCCGTCACCAGCGTTGCAATCTCGATAATGCGGTCACGCTCGGGATCCAAACCGGTCATTTCCAGATCGATCCAAATCAGGTTATTTTCGTTTGCGGTCATGATAGTTCCTGCCTGTAAGCTCCAAGACAACCCTGCGCCGGCCGGCGGCGGCAAATATTCCGCAACGGCGCGCGGCAGCCAACAACGGTTATTTAATATAAAATAGCGTGTATCATAGTCTTTTTAGTCGCAACGAGCGATAGAGCGATATAAAGCCGAAGAGTGAGGCGCAGTGAGCAAAAACAAACTGTCTAAAGGTCAACAACGCCGTGTGCAGGCGAACCATCAGCGTCGCCTGAAGCGCACTGATAACAAACCGGAACTGGACGATAGCCAATTGGGTGAACCGCAAGAGGGGATCGTCATCAGCCGCTTTGGCATGCACGCCGACGTTGAAGCAGCAGACGGTAGCCAGCATCGCTGCAATATTCGTCGCACCCTGCGTTCGCTGGTGACCGGCGACCGCGTAGTCTGGCGTCCCGGCCTTGGCAACCATGAAGGAGTAAAAGGCATCGTCGAAGCTGTGCATGAGCGCAGCTCGGTGCTGACGCGCCCGGATTTTTACGACGGCGTCAAACCGATCGCCGCCAATATCGATCAGATCGTGATCGTCTCGGCGATCCTGCCGGAACTGTCGCTGAACATTATCGATCGTTATCTGGTCGCCTGCGAAACGCTGGATGTCGAGCCGCTGATCGTGCTGAACAAAATCGACCTGCTGGATGATGAAGCGCGCCAGCTGGTTGACGGCATGATGGATATTTACCGCCGCATCGGCTACCGGGTGCTGGAGGTTTCCAGCCGTACCCGCGAAGGCATGGCGGAATTCGAGCAGGCGCTGGCGGGGCGCATCAGTATTTTCGCCGGGCAGTCAGGCGTAGGGAAATCCAGCCTGCTGAACGCCCTGCTGCCGCCGTCCGACGAACAGATTCTGGTGAATAACGTTTCCGATGTCTCCGGCCTCGGCCAGCACACCACCACCGCGGCGCGGCTGTACCATTTCCAGCACGGCGGCGATGTTATCGACTCGCCGGGGGTGCGCGAGTTTGGCCTGTGGCACCTGGAGCCGGAACAGATCACCCAGGGTTTCGTCGAGTTCCGCGATTATCTGGGCGGCTGTAAATTCCGCGACTGCAAACACGACAACGATCCCGGCTGCGCCCTCCGCGCGGCGGTGGAGCGCGGCGACATCGCCGAAGAGCGGTTCGATAACTATCACCGTATTCTGGAAAGTATGGCGCAGGTCAAGGTTCGCAAGAACCTGCTGGACGCCAACGGTTAACGCAATCGGGCGAACGTTGACAGCGATCTGCGGGTCGTTACAATGCGCGCCTTTTACCCCCTTTTTAAGAGGTTAACGTGCTGGATAGCATCAAAATCAAATTACAATACTGGCTGCCGAAGTTGGCGCTGACCCGTCTGGCCGGCTGGGGCGCAGACAAAGAGGCCGGCTGGCTGACACAGCAGGTGGTAAAACTGTTCGCCCGCTATTACCGCGTGGATATGCAGGAAGCGCAGAACCCGGATTTGACCTCATACGCCACCTTCAACGAATTCTTTGTACGCCCGCTGCGCGACGGCGCGCGTCCCGTCGTCAGCGAAGCCAACGTGCTGGCGCTGCCGGCTGACGGCGCCATCAGCCAGCTTGGCCTGATCCGCGACGATCAAATCTTCCAGGCCAAGGGGCATCACTACAGCCTGGAGGCGCTGCTGGCCGGTAACTATCAGTTGACGGACACCTTCCGCAACGGCCTGTTCGCCACCACCTATCTGGCGCCGCGAGACTATCACCGCGTGCATATGCCGTGCGACGGCGTGCTGCGCGAAATGATCTACGTACCGGGTGACCTGTTCTCGGTCAACCCGCTGACCGCCGCCAACGTGCCTAACCTGTTCGCCCGTAATGAACGCGTGATCTGCGTCTTCGACACGGCGTTCGGGCCGATGGCGCAAATTTTGGTCGGCGCCACCATCGTCGGCAGTATTGAAACCGTCTGGGCCGGCACCGTCACCCCGCCGCGCGAAGGCATTATCAAGCGCTGGACCTATCCGGCGGCCGGTGAAGACGACGCCATTACGCTGGCAAAAGGCGCTGAAATGGGCCGCTTTAAGCTGGGGTCGACGGTGATCAACCTGTTTACCGCCAACAGCGTGCATTTCGAACCGCGCCTGAACAACGGCACCGTGACCCGTATGGGCGAAGCCTTTGCCGAAGCGGCTACCGCGCGTGACGCGGCAGAAGCGCCGCAAACCTAAAGGAATGATGCCGTGCGCCTGATTATCACCACGTTATTGCTCGGTTGTTTACTGGCTCAGCCGGCGCTGGCGGCGGCGCTGCCTAGCGAGTCACAGCTCAAACAGGAGCTGAAACAGGCAGAAAGCAACAAGAACGCACCCAATCAGGCGGAAACGGTTGAGGCGCTGCAAAGCGCCCTCAACCGGCTGGCCGAACGCACAGAATCCCTGACGCGTACGGAACAGTATCAGAAAGTGATCGACGACTTTCCCAAGATGGCGCAGCAGCTGCGCCGTCAGTTAACGGTCGAAAGCGCCAAAATCCTGCCGAACGGCGACAATCTGCCTACCAGCGAGCTGGAACAGCAAATTCTGCAGACCAGTAGCCAGCTGTTGGAACAGGCGCGCCTGATGCAGCAGGAGCAGGACCGTTCGCGCGAGATCAGCGACTCACTCGGCCAGTTGCCACAGCAACAGACCGAGGCCCGGCGCGCACTGACGGAAACCCAGCGCCGCCTGCAGGCGCTGCCGCCAAACCCGACCAAACCGCAGGCGCTGGCGCAGCTGTATCTGCTGCAGACCGAATCCGCCGCGCGCAAGGCCAAGGTCAATGAACTGGATCTTGCACAGCTGTCAGCCAACAACCGGCAGGAGCTGGCGCGCATGCGTGCCGAAGTATTTAAAAAGCGCCATGAAAAGCTGGATATTCAGCTGCAGGCGCTGCGCAATAACCTGAATAACCAGCGTCAGCGCGAAGCCGAACTGGCGCTGAAAAAAACCGAACAGCTGGCCGAACAGAGCGGCGAGCTGCCGAAAAGCATCAGCGAACAGCTGCAAATCAACCGTGAATTGTCCACCGCGCTGAACAACCAGGCGCAGCGCATGGATCTGATCTCTTCGCAGCAGCGCCAGGCCGCCTCGCAAACCCTGCAGGTGCGCCAGGCAATGAGCACCATCATCGAGCAGGCGCAATGGCTGGGTTCGTCGCCGGTGCTGGGCGAAACGCTGCGCGCGCAGGTGTCGACGCTGCCGGAAATGCCCAAACCGCAGCAGCTGGACAGCGATATGGCGCAGCTGCGCGTGCAGCGCCTGCAGTTTGAAAACCAGCTGGAAAAACTGCCGCAGCGCGCGCAAAGCCTTAAACAGGACGACGGCTCCGACCTGACGCCGGGGCAGCAGCAGATTATCGACGCGCAGCTGCGCACCCAGCGCGAGCTACTTAATTCCCTGCTGTCCGGCTGCGATACGCAAATTCTTGAGCTGACCAAGCTGAAGGTGGCCAACACGCAGCTGGTCGACGCGCTCAATGAGATCAAAGACGCCACCCACCGTTATCTGTTCTGGGTGCCGGACGTCAGCCCGCTGACGCTCTCCTACCCAATAAACGTGGCGCACGATCTGACCCGCCTGCTGTCGTTGGATACCCTGGCTCAGCTGAGCAGCGCCTTTGTGATGATGGTGACCAGCCGTAGCACGCTGGTGCCCATTTTCGGCGCCCTGCTGCTGGTGATATTCAGCATCAGCACCCGCAAGCACTATCACGCATTTCTGGAACGTTCGAGCAGTAAGGTCGGCAAGGTCACTCAGGATCAGTTCTATCTGACCCTGCGCAACGTCTTCTGGTCTATTCTGGTGGCGCTGCCGCTGCCGGTGCTGTGGGCAGCGCTGGGCTTCGGCCTGCAAAATGCCTGGCCTTATCCGGTCGCCGTGGCGATCGGCGACGGCGTGACCGCCACCCTGCCAATCCTGTGGGTCTGTATGATCAGCGCCACCTTCGCCCACCCGCGCGGGCTGTTTATTGTGCACTTCGGCTGGCCGGCGCAGCAGGTTTCCCGCGCCATGCGCTATTACAAAATGTCGATCTGGCTGATTGTGCCGCTGATTATGGCGCTGATTACCTTCGATAACCTCAACGACCGCGAATTCTCCAACACGCTGGGACGCCTGTGCTTCATCCTGCTGTGCGTCGCCCTGCTGCTGGTGACCAGCAGCCTGAAGCGCGCCGGTATCCCGCTCTATCTGGATAAGAAAGGCTCCGGCGAAAATATGGTGAACACCGCGCTGTGGGGCGTACTGATGTCTGCGCCGCTGCTGGCAGCGCTGGCGGCCGCCATCGGCTACCTCGCCACCGCCCAGGCCCTGCTGGCGCGTCTGGAAACCTCGGTCGCCATCTGGTTCTTCCTGTTGGTGGTCTACCACATCATCCGCCGTTGGATGCTGATTCAGCGCCGACGCATCGCCTTTGACCGCGCCAAACAGCGGCGCGCCGAGATTCTCGCCCAGCGCGCGCGCGGGGAAGACGAAGCCGGCAATACGCACGTTACCGGCAGTAATGAAGGCACCGTCGATGTCGATGAGACAGAAATCGATCTGGATGCGATCAGCGCCCAGTCGCTGCGGCTGGTGCGTTCGATCCTGACGATGATCGCGCTGGTGTCGGTGATCTTCCTGTGGTCGGAGATCCATTCCGCCTTTGCTTTCCTGGAAAACATCTCCCTGTGGAACGTGACCTCCACCAGCAACGGCATTGACAGCGTTCAGTCGATCACCCTTGGCGCAGTGCTGATCGCGGTGCTGGTGATCATGGTCACTACCCAACTGGTGCGCAATCTGCCCGCGCTGCTGGAACTGGCGGTGCTGCAGCATCTGGATCTGTCTCCCGGCACCGGTTACGCCATTACCACCATCACCAAATATCTGCTGTTGCTGTTCGGCGCTATCCTCAGTTTCTCCTGGATCGGCATCGAATGGTCGAAACTGCAGTGGGTGGTCACCGCTCTGACCTTCGGCCTCGGCTTCGGCATGCAGGAGATCTTCTCCAACTTCATCTCCGGCCTGATCATTCTGTTTGAAAAACCGATCCGCATCGGCGATACCGTCACGATCCGCAACCTGACCGGCAGCGTCACCAAGATCAATACCCGCGCCACCACGATTTCCGACTGGGACCGCAAAGAGATCATCGTGCCGAACAAGGCGTTTATCACCGAACAGTTCGTCAACTGGTCGCTGTCCGACGCCATCACCCGCGTGGTGCTGACCGTACCGGCGCCGGCGGAAGCCAACAGCGAGGAGGTGACCAAAATCCTCACCGACGCCTCCCATCGCTGCTCGCTGGTGCTGGATAACCCGCCGCCGGAGGTCTATCTGGTCGATCTGCAGCAGGGTATCCAGATCTTTGAACTGCGTATCTACGCCGCCGAGATGGGGCACCGTATGCCGCTGCGCCACGAGATGCACCAGTTGATCCTGGCCGGCTACCGCGAACACGGCATTACCCTGCCGTACCCGCCGTTCCAGGTGCGCACCGACACCCTGTCGCGCATCACCAACCACGACGGCCGCGCAGTGTCCTCTACGCCGACGCCAAGCACCAAGCGCAGCTCCGGCAGCCTGTAAGCACAAAAAAGGCCGACATCATCATGTCGGCCTTTTTATTTCATTGCGGACAACGCTGCCAATCAGGCTCGCGTCACCGGGAATGCAATCACTTCACTCAGGCTTTCTGCCCCCAGCGCCAACATCACCAGGCGATCGACCCCCAGCGCCACGCCGGCGCACTCGGGCATACCGTGGCTTAACGCATCCAGCAGATGATAATCAATCGGCTGCTGCGGCAGGCCGCGCGCCGCGCGTTTGCGGTTATCCTGCTCAAAACGCTGACGCTGCTCATTGCTGTCGGTCAGCTCGCGGAAGCCGTTCGCCAGTTCGATGCCTTTAAAATACACCTCAAAACGCTCCGCCACGCGGTGATCTTCCGTACTGATCTCCGCCAGCGCCGCCTGTGACGCCGGGAAATGGTAGACGAACGCCGGCTTCTCACGGCCGATGTGCGGCTCTACGCCGAAGGTAAACAGCAGCTGCAGCAGCGTATCGCGATCCTCTTCCGTATCGGCGATATTGCTGAGATCCAGCTTGGCGGCAGCTTCGCGCAGCTGCGCCTTATCCGCCGACAGCGGGTCAATCTCCAGATGGCGCTGGAACGCCTGTTGGTAGGACAGCGTTTCCGCACTGTCGCAGTCCAGCACCTGCTGCAATAAGTCATCCACTTCATTCATCAGCCGGTACATATCGTAATGTGGACGGTACCACTCCAGCATGGTGAATTCAGGGTTGTGGTGGCGTCCGGCCTCCTCATTGCGGAAAGCCCGCCCCAACTGATAAATCGGGCCGCTGCCGGCTGCCAGCAAACGCTTCATGTGATATTCCGGGCTGGTCATCATGTACAGCGTCATGCCATCCGCCGCGTTCGGGCCGACAAACTGCGTCTGAAACGGGACCAGATGGACATCGGTGACGGTCGCCTGGCTCATCGCCGGCGTTTCCACCTCTAATACGCCGCGATCGGCGAAAAAGCGCCGAATCTCAGCGAGAATCGCTGCGCGTTTCAACAAATTGGCGATGGGTGCACTTGGCTGCCAGCTTGCCGCTTCGCTCATGGTAATTACTCCGAAATCAAACAGGGCATGCAGTCTACTCGCATCCCGCCGGGCAAACAAATTCTTGCCGTAGCCGGCCATCAGCCAATTAAAAACATAAAAACAGTAACGGCTATATAAACCGCTGTGAATAAGGCAAATAGAAGTGGAATGAGAGCGCGATACCGTTTTTTACAGTAAGGCCTCCGGCAAGCGTAATAAACGACAAAATAATCGATCACATCAAATTTCACCTACTCAACTTTGGGTATATTAATCCCCAATATTTGCCGGGAGTTATCTGTGCATGGGGGCCAAGTCCATCAATTACCGGCGTTTTTAATTAGCATCCGAATGATTCCTGAATCTTAAGCATTGAAAGTTAATCAGCCGTTCTGACAAGAATACTGGAGGAGTGCAGTGCAAACCTTTAACGCCGATCTCGCCATTATTGGCGCCGGGGGCGCGGGTTTACGTGCGGCGATTGCCGCCGCGGAAGCCAACCCCACTTTAAAAATCGCGCTGGTGTCAAAAGTCTACCCCATGCGCAGCCACACGGTGGCCGCCGAGGGCGGTTCCGCCGCTGTGACCCAGGAGCACGACGCCTACGATTATCACTTTAACGATACCGTCGCCGGCGGCGACTGGCTGTGCGAACAGGACGTGGTGGACCACTTCGTGCATCACTGCCCGCGTGAAATGGCCCAGTTGGAGCAGTGGGGCTGCCCGTGGAGCCGTAAACCGGACGGTTCGGTCAACGTGCGCCGTTTTGGCGGCATGAAAATCGAACGCACCTGGTTTGCCGCCGATAAAACCGGCTTCCATATGCTGCACACCCTGTTCCAGACCTCGCTGAAATACCCGCAAATTCAACGTTTCGATGAACATTTCGTTCTCGACATTCTGGTCGATGACGGTCAGGCGCGCGGCCTGGTCGCCATTAATATGATGGAAGGCACCCGGGTGCAAATCCGCGCCAACGCGGTGGTGATGGCCACCGGCGGCGCCGGCCGCGTTTATCGCTACAACACCAACGGCGGTATCGTCACCGGTGACGGTATGGGCATAGCCTTCCGTCACGGCGTACCGCTGCGTGACATGGAGTTTGTGCAGTATCACCCTACCGGCCTGCCCGGCTCCGGCATCCTGATGACCGAAGGCTGCCGCGGCGAAGGCGGCATTCTGGTGAACAAAGACGGTTATCGCTATTTGCAGGATTACGGCATGGGGCCGGAGACGCCGCTCGGCGAGCCGAAAAACAAATATATGGAGCTGGGGCCGCGCGACAAAGTCTCTCAGGCCTTCTGGCATGAATGGCGCGCCGGTCGCACCATCGCCACGCCACGCGGCGACGTGGTCTATCTGGATCTGCGCCACCTCGGTGAGAAGAAGCTGCTCGAACGCCTGCCGTTTATCTGTGAGCTGGCCAAGGCTTATGTCGGCGTCGATCCGGTGAAAGAACCGATCCCGGTGCGCCCGACCGCGCACTACACCATGGGCGGTATTGAAACCGACCAGAATTGCGAAACCCGCATCAAGGGCCTGTATGCGGTGGGTGAATGCTCCTCCGTCGGCCTGCACGGCGCCAACCGTCTCGGCTCCAACTCGCTGGCGGAACTGGTGGTGTTCGGCCGCGTGGCGGGCGAACATGCCGCGCAGCGCGCACTGGAGAGTACGCCGGCCAACGGAGGCGCGCTGGAGGCGCAAAGCCGCGATGTCGAGCAGCGCCTCCATACCCTGATGGCGCAGGAAGGCGACGAAAGCTGGTCGGCAATCCGCGACGAAATGGGCCTGTCGATGGAGGAAGGCTGCGGCATCTACCGTACGCCGGAACTGATGCAGAAAACTATCGACAAGCTGGCGGAGCTGAAAGAACGCTTTAAACGCGTCAAGATTGCCGATCGTTCCAGCGTCTTCAATACCGACCTGCTGTACACCATCGAACTGGGGCACGGCCTGGACGTAGCGGAATGCATGGCGCACTCCGCTTTTAACCGCAAAGAGTCGCGCGGCGCCCACCAGCGGCTGGATAACGGCTGCACCGAGCGTGATGACGTCAATTTCCTCAAACATACGCTGGCGTTTCACCACGCCGACGGCGCGCCGCGCCTGGAATACAGCGATGTGAAAATTACCAAACTGCCGCCGGCCAAGCGCGTATATGGCGCAGAGGCCGATGCGCAGGAAAAAAAGGAGAAGGAGCAGACGAATGGCTGAGATGAAAACGCTGAAAATCGAGGTCATGCGTTATAACCCGGAAAGCGATGACGCACCACATTTCGCGACCTATAGCGTGCCTTATGACGAGCAGACCTCGCTGCTGGATGCGCTGGGCTATATCAAGGATCACCTGGCGCCGGATCTGTCCTACCGCTGGTCCTGCCGCATGGCGATCTGCGGCTCCTGCGGCATGATGGTCAACCGCGTGCCGAAGCTGGCGTGCAAAACCTTCCTGCGCGACTACACGGGCGGGATGAAGGTAGAGGCGCTGGGCAACTTCCCGATCGAGCGCGACCTGGTGGTCGATATGACCCACTTTATCGAAAGCCTCGAAACGATTAAGCCGTACATCATCGGCAACGATCGCAAGCCGGAAGACGGGCCCAACGTGCAAACGCCGGCGCAGATGGCGAAGTACCACCAGTTCTCCGGCTGTATCAACTGCGGTTTATGCTACGCCGCCTGCCCGCAGTTCGGCCTGAATCCTGAGTTTATCGGCCCGGCCGCCATTACGCTGGCGCACCGCTATAACCTCGATAACCGCGACCACGGCAAAAAGCAGCGTATGCCGCAGCTCAACGGCCAGAACGGCGTCTGGAGCTGCACCTTTGTCGGTTACTGCTCTGAAGTCTGCCCGAAACACGTCGACCCGGCCGCCGCGATTCAACAAGGCAAAGTTGAAAGCGCTACCGACTTTATGATCGCCATGCTGAAGCCGCAATAAGGGAGAGGAGAGTGCAATGACAACACAACGTAAGCCTTATGTGCGCGCCATGGCGCCCAACTGGTGGCAAAAACTGGGGTTCTACCGTTTCTATATGCTGCGTGAAGGCACCTCCGTGCCGGCGGTGTGGTTCAGCATCCTGATGATTTACGGCGTCTTTGCCCTGAAGGGCGGCGCGGAGAGCTGGGCCGGATTCGTCGGTTTCCTGCAAAATCCGCTGGTGCTGCTGATTAATATCATCGCCCTGCTGGCGGCGCTGCTGCACACCAAAACCTGGTTCGATCTGGCGCCTAAAGCGGCCAATATCGTGGTCAACAACGAGAAAATGGGCCCCGGCCCGATCGTCAAAGCCCTATGGGCGGTGACCATTCTGGTCACGCTGGTCGTTCTCGCCGTCGCGCTACTGTAATTGGGAGGAAATATGATTAATCACGCACCTAAACGCTCCGACGAGCCGATCTTCTGGGGGCTATTCGGCGCCGGCGGCATGTGGGGCGCCATCGTGGCACCGGTGATCGTGCTGCTGCTGGGTATTTTGCTGCCGCTGGGGCTGTTTCCGGGCGATGCGCTGAGCTATGAACGCGTACTGACGTTCAGCCAGAGCCTGATCGGCCGCCTGTTCCTGCTGCTGATGATCATTCTGCCGCTGTGGTGCGGCCTGCACCGTATCCACCACGCGATGCACGACCTGAAAATCCACGTGCCGGCCGGTAAGTGGGTGTTCTACGGCCTGGCGGCCATCCTGAGCGTCGTCGCGCTGATCGGCGTCGTGACGCTATAACCACCAGGGGCGGCCAAGCTATCCGGCCGCCCCTGGTATTTACCGCATCAGTGACTGCTGAATTTCAGCCCCAAAATCCCGGCAATGATCAGGCACAGGCTAAGAATGCGCATCATGTTGGTCGATTCGCCCAGCAATATCATGCCCATCACCGCCGCGCCTACCGCGCCGATGCCGGTCCATACCGCATAGGCCGTGCCGGCCGGCAGCGTTTTCATCGCATTCGCCAACAGCAACATACTCACCACCATCGCGGCGATGGTAATAATGCTTGGCGTCAAACGGGTAAAACCGTGGGTATATTTCAGGCCTATCGCCCAGACAACTTCCAGTAAACCGGCAAAAACAAGAATGATCCACGCCATGAAACGGCTCCAGGATTAGGTGGGGTCGTCCCCGGACAGCAGGAAGCGCAGGAAGGTCGTCCAACCTGGCTGAGTGAAGTTATGGATTATATCGCCAAAATGGCGTCTGCGGAACATACCGGCGCCGCACAAAAGCTATGCATACAGGGTATTCCACCGCCAGGGAACAGAGAACAACGCCCGTGATTGCTAATGGAATACCACAGACATTAGAGCGTGACGCTATTGCGCGCTGCGTTGAATCGCTTCGCCGCCGGCCTGTACATCCTTACCGATGCCTTCGGTGGTATTGCACGCGGTCAGCGAAAACAGGAACAGCACGGAGCACATAGCAAGGATACTTTTCTTCAGCATAAGACTTCCTTATTTATCAGTGATGAAAAGATACGGCTCTCTAAGCGTAGTCAATATTGGCGGGCGTTGCGCAAGAAATGGTGTGTGCTATGGACGGCAGCTTAGCTCGCGCCACGGGAGATCGCACCGCCAAGATGCTGAACGTCCTGGCCAAAACCACGGAAGGTGTTGCAACCGCTTAACGACAGCAGCAGCGTCAAGGAAATAACGGCCAACAGAGTTTTCTTCATCATGCAAATTCTGCCAACTATCAAGGGAATAAAATAAAACGGGGGAATCCGATGACTCCCCCGCTTTGATGCTTATTTAACGCGTGACACGTATTCGCCAGAGCGGGTGTCAACTTTGATCACTTCGCCAATCTGTACGAACAACGGTACTTTAACCACGGCGCCGGTAGACAGCGTAGCTGGCTTACCGCCGGTACCTGCGGTATCGCCTTTCAGGCCTGGATCGGTATCAGTGATTTCCGCTTCGATGAAGTTCGGCGGCTGAACGGCGATAGCACGGCCATCCCACAGGGTGATGATACATTCCGCATTGTCCTGCAGCCATTTTGCCGCGTCGGATACGGTTTTGCCGTCAACCTGATACTGTTCGAAGGTTTCAGGGTGCATGAAGTAATAGAACTCGCCGTCGGTGTACGAGTAGTTCATGTTGGTATCTACTACGTCTGCGCCTTCGCAAGAATCGGTAGATTTAAAGGTTTTTTCCACGCGGGTGCCGGTCAGCAGACGGCGCATTTTTACGCGGGCGAACGCCTGACCTTTACCTGGTTTCACGAACTCGCTGGATTCCACAGCATAAGGTTCGCCTTCAAACATGATTTTAAGACCCGAACGGAAATCGTTGCTAGAATAAGTCGCCATAATGGCCCTCTGAATTTTAAATTGGTAGCTTAGCCAAAAAAATGGCACATATTGTAACCCAAAACATCGCAGATAGAGAAGATTGGTTGCATCAACTCGCCGATGTTATTACCGACCCCGATGAATTGCTGCGGCTTCTGTCACTGAACACGCATCCGCAATTGCCTCAGGGACGCGATGCGCGCCGCCTGTTCCCGCTGCGCGTGCCGCGCGCGTTTGTCGCCCGCATGCGCGCTGGCGACGCCGGCGACCCGCTGTTACGTCAGGTGCTGACCGCCAGTGAGGAGTTTGTGACCGCCGCCGGCTTTACCACCGATCCGTTGGATGAACAGCGCAGCGTGGTGCCCGGCCTGTTGCACAAGTATCGTAACCGCGCCCTGCTGCTGGTAAAGGGCGGCTGCGCCGTCAATTGCCGCTACTGCTTCCGTCGTCACTTTCCTTATCAGGATAACCAGGGCAATAAGGCCAACTGGCGCCAGGCGCTGGACTATATCCGCCAACACCCTGAACTGGACGAGATCATCTTCTCCGGCGGCGACCCGCTGATGGCGAAAGATCATGAACTCGACTGGCTGATCGGCGAGCTGGAAACCATTCCGCATGTAAAGCGCCTGCGTATCCACACCCGTTTACCGGTGGTGATCCCGGCGCGCATCACCCATGAACTCTGCCAGCGGTTGTCCCAATCACGCCTGCAGGTGCTGATGGTGACCCATATTAACCATGCCAATGAAATTGATGCGGCGCTGACGGCCAGCATGGCGCAACTGCGCCGTTCCGGCGTCACCCTGCTCAATCAGAGCGTACTGCTGCGCGGCGTCAACGACCATGCCGATACGCTGGCGGCGCTGAGCAACGCCCTGTTTGATGCCGGTATTCTACCCTATTATATTCACGTGCTGGATAAGGTGCAGGGCGCAGCCCACTTTATGGTCAGCGACGATGACGCGCGCCATATCATGCAGCAGTTGCTGAGCAAGGTGTCCGGCTATCTGGTGCCGCGCCTGACGCGGGAAATCGGCGGTGAAGCCAGCAAAACGCCGCTGGATCTGCGGCTGGCGCAGGACGGGCCCCAGCCATAAGCGAAAAAAAGAGGAATGCGCAGGCATTCCTCTTTTTTATCTCGCTGGTTAACGGCGCGGAGCCGTTATGGGCATTTATAAACCTGACCCATCATTTTGCTGTCCAGAGGCGCAAAGCTGGAGAGCAGATTCTGGCTTGGGCTGGTCGCACCGTAAATCACGTTGCCGCCCATTTCAGCCGCCTTGTTACGCAGATCATTGGCCGCGCCGCGCAGGCCGCCGCTTTCTGCATTACTGCCGGACAGCCAGTTGCTCTGAGTGCCGGTGAC
Organism: Serratia sp. JUb9; assembly: GCF_014298095.1. NCBI lineage: Bacteria > Pseudomonadati > Pseudomonadota > Gammaproteobacteria > Enterobacterales > Yersiniaceae > Serratia > Serratia sp. JUb9. The sequence continues at coordinate 4,632,708 of NZ_CP060416.1, forward strand.
TTCCCCTACCAGCTGACATTCCGCCGCCGGTTTGGTATCGGTAAATTTAACCTGCTGACCTGCGCTGGTCAGTTGATGAGTGGTGCTGCATCCTGCCAGCAGCAACGCCGCCGAAAGTCCCAGTAAGGCTTTAGTCCGCATCTTGTTCCCCATATAATGTTGAGAATTACGCAAAAGCTTATCAGAAAGCAATGCTACCTCTTAAGCTTCCGTTGCCACGTATACTTGGTCAACGCATAGAGCGACAGTTGATGAGGTAACAGTTTACACGCTAAATCCGTCCGGCCGGTAAAAATATCGCCAAACACGGTGCGCCAATGCACGAAAAAGCGACCCCATAAAAAAACCCCGGCGCCAGGCCGGGGTTTTCACTCACGCAAGCGTGAAGGGGGATGATTACATCATGCCGCCCATACCGCCCATGCCGCCCATACCTGCAGCGCCCATGTCGGCTTTATCTTCTTTCGGCAGATCGGTAACCATGCACTCGGTGGTGATCATCAGGCCAGCCACGGATGCCGCGTACTGCAGTGCAGAACGGGTTACTTTGGTTGGATCCAGGATGCCCATGCCGATCATGTCGCCGTACTCTTCAGAGTAAGCGTTGTAACCGTAGCTGCCTTCGCCCGCTTTCACGCTGTTAGCGATAACGGAAGCTTCTTCACCGGCGTTGACCACGATCTGGCGCAGTGGCGCTTCCATCGCGCGCAGCGCAACTTTGATACCCACGTTCTGATCTTCGTTGTCGCCTTTCAGCTCGGCAATTTTGCTGGCTACGCGGATCAGCGCAACGCCGCCGCCGGCAACCACGCCTTCTTCAACCGCAGCACGGGTCGCGTGCAGGGCATCTTCAACGCGGGCTTTCTTCTCTTTCATTTCAACTTCGGTAGCTGCGCCAACTTTGATAACGGCAACGCCGCCTGCCAGTTTAGCAACACGCTCCTGCAGTTTTTCACGATCGTAGTCGGAGGTCGCTTCTTCGATCTGCTGGCGAATCTGCGCTACGCGGCCCTGGATGGTCGCTTCGTCGCCGACGCCATCGATGATGATGGTGGTGTCTTTGTTGATCACAACGCGTTTGGCCTGGCCCAGGTCTTCCAGCGTGGTTTTTTCCAGTTCCATGCCGATCTCTTCAGAGATCACGGTGCCGGCAGTCAGGGTAGCAATATCCTGCAGCATGGCTTTACGACGGTCGCCGAAGCCTGGCGCTTTAACCGCAGCCACTTTCACGATGCCGCGCATGGTGTTCACCACCAGCGTAGCCAGCGCTTCACCTTCAACGTCTTCAGCAACGATCAGCAGCGGTTTGCCGGCTTTCGCTACGGCTTCCAGTACTGGCAGCAGTTCACGGATGTTGGAAACTTTTTTGTCAGCCAGCAGGATGAACGGGCTTTCCAGCTCGACAGAACCGGTTTCCGGCTTGTTGATGAAGTATGGGGACAGGTAGCCGCGGTCGAACTGCATACCTTCAACCACGTCCAGCTCGTCCTGCAGGCCGGTGCCTTCTTCAACGGTGATAACGCCTTCTTTACCGACTTTTTCCATCGCTTCTGCAATCAGTTTACCCACGGTTTCGTCGGAGTTTGCAGAGATGGTGCCGACCTGTGCAATCGCTTTGGAATCAGAGCAAGGTACGGACAGTTTTTTCAGTTCTTCTACCGCTGCAATAACCGCTTTGTCGATGCCGCGCTTCAGATCCATCGGGTTCATGCCCGCAGCAACGGCTTTCAGGCCTTCGTTCACAATGGCCTGCGCCAGAACGGTTGCGGTGGTGGTGCCGTCGCCCGCAGCGTCGTTCGCTTTGGAGGCAACTTCTTTCACCATCTGTGCGCCCATGTTTTCGAACTTGTCTTCCAGTTCGATTTCACGCGCTACGGATACGCCGTCTTTGGTGATAGTTGGCGCGCCGAAAGATTTGTCCAGCACTACGTTACGGCCTTTCGGGCCCAGGGTGACTTTTACCGCGTCCGCCAGAATGTTCACGCCGTTAAGCATTTTTACGCGTGCGTCATTGCCGAATTTTACGTCTTTAGCTGCCATTGGTATTTCCCTTCAATTCTTTTCAGTTCAGAAGATAAAGCGTAATTACGCTTCAACAATTGCCAGGATGTCGCTTTCGGACATGATCAACACTTCTTCATTGTCGATCTTCTCGGCTTTCACGCCGTAACCGTCGTTGAAAATCACGATGTCGCCGATTTTCACATCCAGCGGTTGAATATTTCCGTTTTCCAGAACGCGCCCTTTGCCAACGGCCACTACTTCGCCACGAGTGGATTTACCCGCCGCAGAGCCAGTCAGTACGATGCCGCCAGCAGATTTTGATTCAACTTCTTTGCGCTTGACGATAACGCGGTCATGCAATGGACGAATACTCATTGAACGCTCTCCTGTAAGAAGGTCTGTCTCAGATTTAGGGTTGTGCACCGGATTATCATGTTTACCGGCCTCGTGGGTTTTGAGATGGGGGCATTCCAACCCCCTTCAAGGGGGCGGGAAAAAAAAATTTTTAACCGACGGAGTAATTGCGATCGCCCACACAAAAACGCGGCCAGAAGGCCGCGTGGTGATTCACTGTGAAATACGACAGACGTCCGTTAACGATCGTCACGTTTGTCATGATCGTCCGGGCGGTGTTCCAGCGTATGGCGATCGTCGTCCTTACGCTGGAATTCACCGTCAAAAGTATTGCCGTTGGCCGCATCACCACCTGGCCCCCGGCCGCCGGGGCGGTAAACCGACAAATGCGGCATCAGCTTCAGGGTCAGCGTTTTCTGCACCGGCGGCAGCAACAGCAGCAGGCCGAGGAAATCGGTAAAGAAGCCCGGCACCAACAGCAGGAAGCCCGCCATCACCAGCGAAACGCTTTTCACCATTTCGGCCGCCGGGCTTTCGCCGGCCGCCAGCTTCTGCTGCATCTGCACAAAGGTTTTCATTCCCTGGTTGCGCACCAGCGATATCCCGACACAGGAGGTGAAAATCACCAGCAGCAGGGTGACGGCGACGCCCAATACGGCGGCGACTTTGATAAATAACGATATTTCAATGTATACCAGCAGAAATATCAGCAAAAACGGTAACCAGCGCACCGTGTTCTCCTATCAGATAGCTTCGCGTACCCGCTCCGGGCGCATACGAGAATAATAAAGTGGCCTGATAAAACAGGTCGAGTTAATTACAATGAGGGTAGCCGAGCGGCTTTTCAACCGGCTGGTCTCTTTTAAATGGCTACACTGATAAATGTGAATCAGATCACGGAATGCAAAAGCTGTGGTTTTTGAACGTTCAGATAGTGATCTGTGTTCATTCATTTATTGCGAAGCAGCATATGATCGGCGCAGCTCCGACCGTTTAGGTTGATACTGCGGCGGTTGGCGCTCACGGCAACATAAATTAACTAACAAAATAAATAATTCGGTAGCTACATAGAGAAGGTTCTCATGTCAAACAATATTCGTATCGAAGAAGATTTGCTCGGAACACGTGAAGTACCCGCAGATGCCTACTACGGTGTTCACACTCTGCGTGCGATTGAAAACTTTTATATCAGCAACAGCAAAATCAGCGATGTTCCTGAGTTTGTCCGCGGCATGGTGATGGTGAAAAAAGCGGCCGCGCTGGCGAATAAAGAGCTACAAACTATTCCGCGCAAGATCGCCGATACCATTATCCTGGCCTGTGATGAGGTGCTGGATAAAGGTAAATGTATGGACCAGTTCCCGGTGGACGTCTTCCAGGGCGGCGCGGGCACCTCGCTGAACATGAATACCAACGAAGTGCTGGCAAATATCGGCCTGGAGCTGATGGGGCATCAGAAAGGGGAATACCAGTATCTGAACCCGAACGATCACCTGAATAAGAGCCAGTCCACCAACGACGCTTATCCGACCGGCTTCCGCATTGCGGTTTACGCCTCGGTGATGAAGCTGATCGACGCCATCAACCAGCTGGGTGAAGGCTTCGAACGTAAAGCCAAAGAATTTGAAAATATCCTGAAGATGGGCCGCACCCAGCTGCAGGACGCCGTGCCAATGACGCTCGGCCAGGAGTTCCACGCCTTCAGCGTGCTGCTGAATGAAGAGACCCGCAACCTGCGCCGCACCGCGGAGCTGCTGCTGGAAGTCAACCTGGGTGCGACCGCCATCGGCACCGCGCTGAATACGCCGGACGGCTACCAGCAGCTGGCAGTGCAAAAGCTGGCGGAAGTCAGCAACCTGCCGGTCGTGCCGGCCGAAGATCTGATTGAGGCCACCTCGGACTGCGGCGCTTACGTCATGGTGCACAGTGCGCTGAAGCGTCTGGCCGTGAAAATGTCCAAAATCTGCAACGACCTGCGCCTGCTCTCCTCCGGCCCGCGCGCCGGCCTGAATGAAATCAACCTGCCGGAACTGCAGGCTGGCTCCTCCATTATGCCGGCCAAGGTCAACCCGGTGGTGCCTGAAGTGGTCAATCAGGTGTGCTTTAAAGTGATCGGCAACGATACTTGCGTTACCATGGCGTCCGAAGCAGGTCAGCTGCAGCTGAACGTGATGGAGCCGGTGATCGGCCAGGCGATGTTCGAGTCTATCCACATCCTCACCAACGCCAGTTATAACCTGCTGGAGAAATGCATCAACGGCATTACCGCCAATAAGGAAGTGTGCGAACACTACGTCTTCAACTCTATCGGCATCGTGACCTACCTGAATCCGTTTATCGGCCACCACAACGGTGACATCGTCGGTAAGATTTGTGCGGAAACCGGTAAAAGCGTGCGGGAAGTGGTATTGGAGCGCGGCCTGTTGACGGAAGCCGAACTGGATGACATCTTCTCCGTCGAGAACTTAAAACATCCGGCCTATAAAGCAAAACGCTATACAGATGAAAACGAACAATAACAGATACATCCGGTAGCCTGAAAGGCACGCTAAATCCTCTGGATAGCGTGCCTTTTTACTTTCTAGCGCCCACAAATTTTTAACGTTTCATTTTCATATAACCAAAGTTATTCGGGTTGTCGCGCCCCCGTCACGGCGCAGCGAACACGCCGATGGAACGGCGGATACGTACGGCCGGGCAAACGGCAGCCTGAAAGATGGCGAATATAAAAACTTTATTGCGAGGAGCAACACTATGTTAGCGGTGGAATTGATCATCGTTCTGCTGGCCATTTTTCTCGGGGCCAGACTGGGCGGTATCGGCATTGGCTTTGCAGGGGGCCTTGGGGTTTTAGTTCTGGCGATGATCGGCGTAAAGCCGGGCAATATCCCCTTTGACGTAATCTCCATCATTATGGCGGTGATCGCCGCCATCTCCGCGATGCAGGTCGCGGGCGGTATGGACTACCTGGTCCAGCAAACCGAGAAGTTACTGCGTAAAAATCCAAAACACATCACCATCCTGGCGCCGGTGGTCACCTACTTCCTGACCATCTTTGCCGGCACCGGCAATATTTCCCTCTCCGCGCTGCCGGTGATTGCCGAAGTGGCGAAAGAGCAAGGCATTAAACCCTGCCGACCGCTCTCTACCGCCGTCGTCTCCGCCCAGATCGCCATTACCGCATCGCCGATTTCCGCCGCCGTGGTTTATATGTCCTCGGTGATGGAAGGCCACGGCGTCAGCTATCTGCATCTGCTGATGGTGGTCATTCCGTCGACCTTCCTGGCGGTGCTGCTGATGTCGCTGCTGGTCACCTGGCTGTTCGACTCCAAACTGTCTAACGACCCGGTCTACCTGAAACGACTGGAAGAAGGCCTGATAACCCTGCGCGGCAACAAGGTGATGGAGATTAAACCGCGCGCCAAGTCATCAGTGTTGCTGTTCCTGCTGGGCGTGCTGTGCGTGGTGGCCTACGCCATCATCAACAGCCCGGGGCTGGGGCTGGTCGCCAAGCCGCTGATGAACACCACCAACGCTATTCTGATCATCATGCTGAGTGTCGCCACCCTGACCACGTTGCTGTGCCGCGTCGATACCGACGCCGTGCTGAACTCCAGCACCTTCAAGGCCGGCATGAGCGCCTGTATCTGTATCCTGGGCGTGGCCTGGCTGGGCGACACCTTCGTACAGGCCAACCTGGACTGGATCAAAGAGACCGCCGGCAGTGTGATTCAGGCGCACCCATGGCTGCTGGCGGTGATCTTCTTCTTCTGCTCGGCGCTGCTCTACTCCCAGGCCGCCACCGCCAAGGCGCTGATGCCGATGGCATTGGCGCTGAACGTCAGCCCGCTGACGGCCGTCGCCTCTTTCGCGGCGGTATCCGGCCTGTTTATTCTGCCGACCTATCCGACGCTGGTCGCCGCAGTGCAGATGGACGATACCGGCACCACCCGTATCGGCCGTTTCGTGTTTAACCACCCGTTCTTTATTCCCGGCACCATCGGCGTCATCCTCTCCGTAGTGCTCGGCTTCCTGCTGGGCGGCATCATGCTGTAACTCTCCACGGGGCCGTCAGGCCCCGTATTTCCTGCGGTATCCGCGCTGGTGATAAACTCGCCTTCTAGCCGCCAGGCCTTCAGGGTATAGTGCTCTGCAGAGAATCGGGTTGAGAGGGAGTCAAGATGTCTGATTGCGAAGCCGTCGTCATACTTTGTACCGCACCGGATGAGGCCAGCGCTCAGGAGCTGGCGGCCCGCGTGCTGGGTGAAAAGCTGGCCGCCTGCGCCACGCTGCTGCCCGGCGCGTCATCGCTGTATTACTGGGAAGGGAAACTGGAACAGGAGTACGAAGTCCAGATGCTGTTCAAAAGCAATCGCCAGCATCAACACGCCCTGCTCAGCTATCTGAAACAACATCACCCGTACCAGACGCCCGAGCTGCTGGTACTGCCGGTGATGGCCGGAGATAAAGACTATTTGTTATGGATCAACGCATCATTAAACTGATTTTCCTGCTGTGCAGCCTGTTCTTCCTGCCGCAGACGGTGCAGGCCTCGCTGTTCAGCAACGGCGGCGGCAGCCAGTTTGTGCCGGTCGATCGGGCATTTGCCTTCGACTTCCAGCAAAAGGGCCAGCAACTGACGCTGAACTGGCAGATCCGCCCCGGCTATTATCTGTATCGCCAGCAAATAAAACTGGTGCCGCAGCAGGCGCAGCTGGCCGACTTCAGCCTGCCGAAAGGGATAAGCCATAAAGACGAATTCTTCGGCGAGACCGAGATTTATCAACAGCAGTTGCAGCTGCCGCTGACGCTGCGGCAGGCCTCGGCGAACGCCAGCCTGAGCGTCACCTATCAGGGCTGCGCCGCCGCCGGTTTCTGCTACCCGCCGGAAACCCGTGTGATTCCGCTGGACGCCGTGGCGGCGTCATCCCCGCCAACGCCGGCCAGCGCGACGCCGGCAACGCCCGCTCCCACCAGCCTGCCGTTTTCACCGCTGTGGGCGCTGCTGATCGGTATCGGCATCGCATTTACCCCCTGCGTCCTGCCGATGTACCCGCTGATTTCCGGCATTATCCTCGGCCGGGAGCGACCGCACAGCAGCGGGCGCATCCTGCTGCTGGCGGTGGTGTATGTGCAGGGTATGGCGCTGACCTACACGCTGCTGGGCCTGGTGGTGGCCGCCGCTGGCCTGCAGTTCCAGGCGGCGCTGCAGCATCCGTACGTGCTGATTGGCCTCTCCGCGCTGTTTATCGCCCTCGCGCTGTCGATGTTTGGCTGCTATTCGCTGCAGCTGCCTTCCTCACTGCAGACGCGGCTGGCCAACTGGAGCAACACTCAGCGCGGCGGCTCGCTGTTCGGCGTCTTTGTGATGGGCGCGCTGGCCGGGCTGATCTGTTCGCCTTGCACCACCGCACCGCTCAGCGCCATCCTGCTGTATATCGCGCAAAGCGGCAATATGTGGGCCGGCGGCGGCACGCTGTACCTGTACGCGCTGGGAATGGGCATTCCGCTGATTATCGTCACGCTGTTCGGCAACCGACTGCTGCCGCGCAGCGGGCCGTGGATGCAGTACGTGAAAGAGGCCTTCGGCTTTGTCATCCTGGCCCTGCCGGTGTTCCTGCTGGAGCGGGTGATCGGCGATCTGTGGGGGCTGCGCCTGTGGAGCCTGCTCGGCCTGGCGTTCTTCGGCTGGGCCTTCGCGCTGAGTTTGAAAAGCTCACGCGGCTGGACCCGCGCGCTGCAGCTACTGTTGCTGGCCGCAGCGGTGATCGCCGCCCGCCCGCTACAGGACTGGGCGTTTGGCCCCGGCGCCGCGCAGCAGGCCGTCCAGCCGCACCTGGCGTTCACCCGCATCAGCAACGTAGAACAGTTGAATCAGGCGCTGCGGCAGGCGCAGGGTAAGCCGGTGATGCTGGATCTGTACGCCGACTGGTGCGTCGCCTGCAAAGAGTTTGAGAAGTACACCTTCAGCGACGCCGGCGTGCAGGCCAGCCTGGCCGACACGGTGCTGCTGCAGGCTGACGTCACCGCCAACAGCGCCGAACAGGCGGCGCTGCTGAAACATCTACAGGTCTTGGGATTGCCCACCATTTTGTTCTTTGACCGTAACGGCCATGAGCAAACGGCCAATCGCGTTACCGGTTTTATGAATGCCCAGACGTTTAACGCACATTTGCAGAAAACTGTGCAGTAAACGACACTGAGGTGCAGAAGCAGAATTTGGAGGGGAACACAGGTGCAACGCGAACATGTTCTTGATACCGCGCTGGGGTTGCTGGAACAGCAAGGTCTGGCGAACACCACGCTGGAAATGCTGGCAGAGAAGCTCGACGTACAACCTGCTGATTTCAAGCCCTACTGGCCGGATGCGGAAGCCTTGTTGTATGACTGCCTGCGCCATCACGGGCAGCAGATCGACGCCTGGCGCCGGCAATTGCTGCTGGATGAGACGCTGACGCCGCAGCAAAAACTGCTGGCGCGCTATGACGTGCTGGCGGAATACGTACAGAACGGTCGCTATCCCGGCTGCCTGTTTATTGCCGCCTGCAGCTTCTTCCCGGAGGATGACCATCCGATCCACCAGCTCGCAGAGCAGCAGAAGATGAGCTCGCTGGCGCTGACCCGCGACCTGCTGCGGGAAATGGACGCCGACGACGCCGATATGGTGGCCCAGCAGATGGAGCTGATTCAGGAAGGCTGCCTGAGCAAATTGCTGATCAAACGACAGCTTCAGGATGTTTCCGTCGCCAAACGCCTGGCGGAAGACATTCTGCAGGTGGCCCAGTGCCGCAAACACGGTGCCTTGGGCTAGGTGATTACAGCGCTATCCGGCCATATAACGCGCTGATTATCCTGCTTAAGGATAAACTTCACGCAATCTGAATGAAAAGACAGCAAACGACGCTGTTTTTTTCACGTTTATGTCATAAAGCGATTGACGCCAACCGGGCTTTACGGTTTAATGCAGCCCGTTGCCCGGATAGCTCAGTCGGTAGAGCAGGGGATTGAAAATCCCCGTGTCCTTGGTTCGATTCCGAGTCCGGGCACCATATTCAGAAAAACCCGCCTATGGCGGGTTTTTCGCTTTCTGGAATGGGCTATCCGTTCTCATCAGTCCAGCGTTTTGCGGTAGGTACGCAGGCCGATAAAAATCACCGCCGCCGCCAGCCCCAGCAGCGGCAGAAAATCCGGCAGCAGCTCCGCCAGCGTGTAGCCCTTCAGCATCACCCCTTTGATTAAGCGAATAAAGTAGGTCAGCGGCAGGCATGAACCGATCGCCTGCGCCCAGGCCGGCATGCTGATAAACGGGCTGATAAAGCCGGACAGCAGCACCGAGGGAATAAAGTAGAACGACGACATCTGCAACGCCTGCAGCTGGCTTTGCGCAATGCTGGAAATGGTGATGCCGACCGACAGGCACAGAAAAATATAGACCGTCAGCACCGTCAGGAGTAAAAACACGTTCCCCAGCAGCGGAATATTAAACAGATATACCGCGCACAGCAGGATCATTACCGACTGGAACATGCCGATCAGCACATAAGGCGTGATCTTACCGACGATCACCTCCAGCCCGGTCACCGGCGATACCAGCAGGTTTTCGATCGCACCGCTCTCACGCTCACGGGTGATCGCCAGCGCGGTCATCAGGATCATGGTGGTACTCAGGATCGAGCCGATAATCCCGGGAATAGTATTGTACTGTGTGATCCCCTCCGGGTTGAACATCCGGTGCACCACCAGCTCGAAGTTCTCCGTCCCTTCCCTGCCCCGCAGTGACTCCGGCAGATCGTACTGAAACATATTTTTTGACGCCTGCGCGATGGCACTCAGCGCGTTGCCGCCGGCGATCGGATCAATAGCATCGCTTTGGATCAGCAACTGCGGCTTTTCACCACGCAAAATCTTCTGGCTGAAGTCCGCCGGGATGGTCACGATAAAGATCACATCACCCCGCACAAAAGCCTTTTCCGCCTCCTGCTCCGAGGCTGCCGGCTGCAGGGAGAAATATTGAGTATTCTGTGCTGCACTGATAAACACCTGGCTCAGATGCCCCGAGTCATAGTTCAACAACGCCGCCGGCACATGGCGCGGATCCATATTCACTGCATAGCCCAGAATGATCAGTTGGAACAGCGGCGTCAGGAACACCATGCTGAAACTCACCCGATCCCGGCGCAGTTCATGGATCTCCTTGATCACCCCCCCCAGCCAGCGCGTGAGCGAAAAGTTAATCATTGGTTTTTTCATCGCTACTCTTCATCAGGTAGGTAAACGCATCCTCAAGCTGAGTCGGCACCTGGCACAGTTCATACCCCACCGGCAACCGTGCCGTCAGTAAACCGTGCAGCCGTTCGCCATTGCAGGCGGTAACATACAGCGCATTGCCGAAGATGACCGTCTGCTCGATCTCTGGCAGGGCTTGCAGCCGGCTTTCCAACTCCGTCAATCCCTTGCCGCGCACCTGGATCGTGGTGAGATTTTGCGCCTGGATAATATCTGCGATGGCGCCGCTGGCCAGCAGGGTGCCGTAGGAAAGGTACGCCACTTTATGGCAGCGCTCCGCTTCATCCATATAGTGCGTGCTGACCAGAATGGAGATGCCGGCGTCAGAGAGGTGATGCAGCGTTTGCCAGAACTCGCGCCGCGCCTTGGGATCAACCCCAGCCGTCGGTTCATCCAGAAACAGCAGCTCAGGTTCGTGCAGCATACAGGCGGCCAGCGCCATCCTTTGCTTCCAGCCGCCGGACAGCACCTTCGCCAGCTGATGCTGGCGGGACGCCAGCCCCATCTCCTCCAGTACGCGCTCAATACGCTGCTTACGCCGGTCAAGATTGTGCAGGCGTGCAATAAATAATAAATTTTCCCGAATGGTCAAATTACCCCACATTGAAAAATGCTGGGTCATATAGCCAATGCGCCGCTTAATCGCTTCACGCTGGGTAAATATGTCCATCCCCAGGCAAGAGCCGCTGCCGGAATCCGGCGTGATCAAGCCGCACATCATGCGTATCGAGGTGGTTTTACCGCTGCCGTTCGGCCCCAGAAAGCCGTAAATCTCGCCTTTGCCAATGCGTAAAGAAAAATCCCTCACCGCATGATTGGCGCCAAAGTGTTTATTCAACTTGTGAACATCAATGCACCAGTCATTCATCGTGAACGAGCCTCACCTGCACCGGCTGGCCAATCTTCATCCGCTGCGCCTGAACAAGCTCCGGTCGCGCCTCAGCCATGAACACCAGTTTTTCACGGCGTTTGGTGCTGTAAATCACCGGTGGAGAGTATTCCGCCTGCGGACTGAGATAGTGAACCGTCCCCGCGATCGGCTCTGCGCAGCCGTCACAAAGAATATCGATGCGTGAACCCACATGTAGCGCTCCCAGATCCTTTTCCGGTACAAAGAAACGGACCTTGATATTTTCCGGCGGCAGCAGACTGATAATGGGTTTACCGGCAGCGGGACGCTCGCCGGGGCGATAAATAACGTCATAAACCAATGCCGACTCCGGTGCGACAATCTGGCTTTGCTGCAAATCCCAACGCGCTTTGTCCAGCTGCAGCCTGGCGGATGCCACCCGCGCCGACTGGTTGTTAATCCGCTCTTGCCGCGCCGGTAGCGCCTTGGCACTCAGTTGATGCGACAGCTCATTAACCTGCGCAATCTTCTGTGCATAATCCGCTTCCATCCCCTCCCACTCCGTGGCGGAAATAACATGCTTGGTATAAAGAGGCTGATTTCTTTCCAGTTGACGTTTTGCCAGTTTGGCTGCGGCACGCGCCCGCGTTAACTGTGCACGCACCACGTCCAGCTCCTTATCACGATCGCCAGAACGCAAATCCTGCAACAGGGCGCGTTCAGCCATATAATTCTTCTCTGCAATACGCAGCGCATTATCGGCGTTAAAAGACTCCATGGTAGCCAAGGGTTGTCCCTTCTCGACCCAAGCGCCTTTATTAACCAGAACCTTCTCAATCTTTTCACTGGCGTGATAAGAGAGATAGATAAATTCACCATTGGCATAGCCGGAAAATGCATCGGGCGATGTATCCCTACAGCCCGAGCACAGCAAAGAAAAAATAATAATCAGCACAGCCTTACCAGTAAGGTTCATTGAAGATATTCCTATATACCAAGAGGCAGCGACGTATTTCTCTCGATAAATAATTACGCCGTTTTAATATAGTGGGATTGATAACTTTTCTTCAGCGCCGCCAGTTTGCAAATACTCAAGCCGGCAATAGAATTAAAACTCTGGTCGTCCTTAAACCCAAGCAACATTGAACCGCCAAGGTAAAACCAGCGCGCCATCTGCTTAAATGGCCATGGCAGTTGATAGCCGGCTTCATCCAGTAGCGTATTCAGCCGCTTCCAGTCGGCGCGAAAGTCATCGCCGGAAAACAGCGTACCGGATGTGCTGTTCGGCCAGTTCGCCTCTCCCGCCATTAAGCCGGCCTGATGCGGCGCGGAGAAATAGCATTGGTAGAAATCAATAATCAATCGCTGCGCTGAAACAGAATAGTTTTTGGGAATCGTTAATACCCCCAGCAGATTTTTATAATCAGGATAACGCTGAGAAAAACAGAAAATACCTTTCCATAATGCATCCAGCGCATTGGTTTTTTGATATTGATGCTGAATAAACCCACGCCCGACTTCAAAACTTTCGGCGACGTCAGCCGTTAAGAGGCGGGTATACTGGAAGAGGGAATAGCTATACAGACCTTCTACGCCACGCCTGGCGATCTGCTCGCCTGCCGGCACAATACGGTAGGCGCCAACAATTTCCAATGCCTGCGGATCCCAGAGTATCACATGGTAATAGTCCGGATCGTAAACGTCATTATCGCGCTTTTCCCCGGATCCCATCGCCAAGGCGCGGAATGAGGCTTCACGCAGCCGGCCCAGCTCCTGTAAAATTGGCGAATACGCCTCGTCCTGATAACGATACAGGTATATCCGTTTACCATCACCAAGCGTTTTCAACACTTCACACCGACTCAGTGCATTAGCCAGCAGGCTTCTCGATTCCGGAGCGGCAAGCGCCGGCAATGTAGGCACCACTCCCGGTTTCCCCTTACCGACGCTCAAAAGATGAGCCCGGCAATCGGCAGCCAACGTCTCCAGCGCTTCATCCGTCTTTAGGGCTGAAACGCCGATTGGCTGACAAATCCTCATACGTAGCGTACTGCCCTGATGTCGGGCTATTTCACGGAAAATCATTAGATTAGACAAGGGACGCCAGGCAAGCGCTGCCATGTAATACCAAACGCTGTTGATGCCGCGAATATGCACAGGCAACAGCGTCGCCCGGGTACGACGCGCCAGGTGAATGAACCCCGGATGCCATGGCGACTCCCGCAGCCCGCCCAGCGACAGGCCGGCTAATCGCCCTGCCGGGCAGATCAGCAGAACGCCCCCTTTTTCCAGGTGGTCGCTCATCTCTTTAAATTGCCTATGGCTCATCTTACCGTGCATATTTCTGATGCCGATCGAGATATCTTTTATTTGCGGAAACAAAAAGGTTAATACATGGTTAGCAATTATCTTCACATCTTTACGCACACGTGAAATCGTGCTCATTAACGCCAACCCATCGATAACCGTAGGATGATTGGCAATCACAATCAGCGGCCCCTGGCTGGGGATATTATCGTAATCGCCACCGTGTGCCTCAAAGCGCAACTGCAGGGTATCGACTACCGAATCAACCCAATCAAGCCCTTGCTTTCCTTTGGCTTTTTGTAATACTGGCGCAATCTTTTCTTCGCCGAACACCCATTTAATTAACCTACGCCGGCGAGGAGACATATCCTGCCCCGGGAAAAACTCCTCAATAACCCTGCCAATTGTATCCATACAAGCACCTTCGATTATCCAAGCTGATTTGCAGTTCCACTAAAAAAACCAACAAAATCATCCTGCTAATTAAAATTAATTCACAGGAAAATATATTTTCGATATAAACATAACCACGAATTATAAAAATCGAATCGTCAACACCAAACCATCATCTAACGTGATAATTATATAAAATATAACCGGGAGGGCGTTTTAAAGTCCAGAAATAAATAAATATCACCGTCTCCATCAACCACAAGGAATAAGGATATTTCCGACCATACATCAGGAATCATCATAAAATACCATGTGCAGGGTGTTTTATGTTGATTTTAATTACAGCTTGGATAAAAGTAGTCATCGAAATATCTTGTCCGGCCAATTTAACTTGGGCGCCATTTATTTCTTCACGTTGAAAAAACAAACCTGTCATATAAAAGGATGATGATTATGAGAGAATTAAATAAAGTCGAATTACAGGACGTTTCTGGCGCAGGTCCAATTGCTGATGCAGCAAAAGCATTGGGCAACGGCATCGGTGCACTGATCGAAAACTTTGGCATCAAAGGCGCTAAAGACGCAGCTGCCAACCTGGGCAACGGCATCGGTGAAGTTATCGAAGCTGGTCTGTCCGTACTGGGCGGCATCTTCGGCGGCATCTTTGGCCGTCGTCCAGCCAAATAAGCTGAACGATAAGCAAACCCCAGGCTGCGCAAAACGCAGCCTGGGGTTTTCTGTTTACGGCGTAATCAGCAAAGTGTGATGAATATGCTCCTCACGCCATTATCTCACCTACACCGGCCAGCGGTTCAGCGTGATGCCGCGCGTTGCCGCACTCGCACCGAAGTCCGCCAGCATGGCACGTACGTCAGGATCGATATATTCTGCATTGTCGCATTCCGCAATCACCACGCAGTTATCAGGAATCTGCGCCAATACGCTCTGCAGCCGCGGATTATGCAGGAAGGTCAGATTCTGATGAAAACGCACCACATAGTGATCGTCATACTGCGCCAGCTGCAGCGCATTGTGATGGCTTTTGTAGGTGCTGCACAGAACCTGCGCCATCAGACCAATTGCGATCCCCGCCAGCATGCCGAAGATAATAATCCCGCCAACGGTGACGATAAACGGTACGAAGTGCGCCAGTCCCATACGCCACTGTACGGCAAACAACGCCGGAGAAGCCAGTTTATAGCCGGTATACAGCAGTACCGCCGCCAGGCTTGCTAACGGAATGACGTTCAACAAATCGCTGAAGAACACACCGCACAACAGCAACAGAACCCCGTGCAGTAAAATAGAAACTTTACTGCGTGCTCCTGCATTTACGTTGACCGAACTCCGCACGATAACGGCGGTGATGGGCAAACCGCCCAAAAATCCGCTCAGCATGTTACCGACACCCTGCGCGCGCATTTCTTTATCCGGCGATGGTGCTGGTGTCTGCGATTTAAGCTTTTTCAACGCTTCCTGACTGAGCAAGGTTTCCAGGCTGGCCACCAACGCTAACGTCACCGCGATCACATAAACGGCAGGGTTACTCCATGCCCCCTGCCAGTCCGGCCGGCTGAACTGCGCGCCCAATTCGTCAACGCTGTCGAATTGGGGTAAGGCAATGCGTGAGATATTGCCCATAAACTCCGGCATCAGGCGTTCGCCGAATACCACGGCCAAACCGCCCCACAGTACCGCCACCAACGGCCCGGGGATATACGTCATCACTTTTATGCGCTTCACCGGCGCCGTCGTCCAGGCCCAAAGAATAAACAGTGCACCCAACGCGACCACGACCGAAGCCGGCGACAACATCTG
Source organism: Serratia sp. JUb9 (assembly GCF_014298095.1). Taxonomy (NCBI): domain Bacteria; kingdom Pseudomonadati; phylum Pseudomonadota; class Gammaproteobacteria; order Enterobacterales; family Yersiniaceae; genus Serratia; species Serratia sp. JUb9. The sequence continues at coordinate 4,648,720 of NZ_CP060416.1, forward strand.
ACCTGCGGCGCTAAACAGCCCTGACAGGCCCTCTTCGCCCTGATAACCCAGCGCGACCGGTATCTGTTGCATAATCAGCAACAGGCCAATCGCCGCCAGCATGCCCTGGATAACCGTCCCGGGCACCAATGAAATAAAGCGTCCGGCACGCAACAAACCGAAAATAAGCTGCAGTACCCCCGCCATAATCAGCGCGACCAGCAGCAAAGAAAATGATCCGAGCGTTTCCATCGCCCCGACGACGATGGTTACCAATCCGGCGGCCGGCCCGCTAACCGCATAACGCGACGGGCTAAGTAATGTGACCACCAGACCGCCAATCACACCGGTCAGCAGTCCGACAAACGGCGGCACGCCACTCGCCTGAGCAATGCCCAGACTGAGCGGTAAAGCCACCAAAAACACGACGATCCCTGCGGGAATATCATTACGCAGAGTGCTTAAGCTCATTATGCACCTCCGCACTGTCCTGATGAATCAGCTCCTTCAGATGCCCGTCATGCAAATCGTAAACGCAGCCGAATACATCCAGAGTGCGGCCCTGTTGCCAGACCTGTTGCACCGGCTGGCAGTCGACAAGATGAGCAAACTGGGTCACCACGTGCGCGTCGATCACGCGATTCAAGCGCTGCGTCTCATCCTCTTCACTCTGCTGATACTGCGGCAGTTCGCTCGCCAGCGACTGACGCAAATTTTTCAGACGCCTTGCTAACGCGCTGTTCTCCTGCGACAACGGCAGATCGGGCAGATTAACTGCGGCCTGCACGCCGCCACAACCATAGTGGCCGCACAGCACGATTGCGGAGACATGCAGATAGTCCAACGCGTACTGCAATACGCTCATCAGGCTATCGTCATCCTGTAAAACCATATTGGCGATATTACGGTGTACAAACAGCTCACCCGGGTGTGCGCCGGTCAGCACCTCCGCCGGAACCCGGCTATCGGAACAACCTATCCACAGCGCATGTGGCTGCTGACCGGCGATATGCTTACGGAAATAATGAGGATTGCGCTGGCGCTGTTGCAACGCCCAGCTGCGATTCCTGGCTATTAGGGGTTTGAGTATTGTCACAGCATGCTTCTCTCTGTTGGGGACAAACAGGCTTTCACCTACCCGCCCAGGGCCAATAACATAAAAAAAACTTATGATGTCGATAAAGGCTTGAAGCTAATACATGACATTTTCATGTCATGCAGGATCGTTCCTAAAGAAGGAAAACCCTTTATTAAAAATAGAGGCAGCGAGGATTAAGGCAAGTAAAAAAAGGTGGGAACTTTTAACAATCGTTACTAATCACAATGATTTTTAACAATAAAAAAATGATACCGTAGTATTAAAAAACTAAAGTAAGTGCTTACTGAAGAAACTTTACACTCAAAGGGCAATCGCTGGCATCACATCACAAAAAAAGCCCGCCAATGGCGGGCTTTTTTAATAATTAGCGAGAGGCAATATTAAGATTGTCTTGCTGTTTTTACTTTGCCCGCAAGGAATTCCTTCTCATAGGCCAGCGCTTTACTGCTGTCGAACTGGCGCTCCCACTTGGAGACGACCAGCACAGCCAACGCGTTGCCGACAACGTTCAACGCCGTACGCGCCATATCCAGGATGCGGTCGACGCCAGCGATAAAGGCCAGCCCTTCCAGCGGAATCCCCACGCTACCCAGCGTTGCCAGCAGCACAACGAAGGAAACGCCCGGTACGCCGGCAATACCTTTTGACGTCACCATCAGCGTCAACACCAACACGATTTCCTGACCGATTGACAGTTCAATACCGTAGAGCTGGGCAATAAAGATGGCGGCAATGCTCTGGTACAACGTGGAACCATCCAGGTTAAACGAGTACCCGGTCGGCACCACAAAGCTGGTGATCGATTTCGGCGCACCGTAGGCTTCCATTTTTTCAATAATGCGCGGCAGCACCGTTTCCGAACTGGCAGTGGAATAGGCCAGAATAAGCTCGTCTTTCAGGATTCGGATCAGCGTCCAGATGCGCAGTTTGCACATTCGCGCCACCGTTCCGAGCACCACCAGGGCGAAGAAGGCGATGGCCACATACACCAACAGCACCAGCTTGGCGAGCGGCAATAACGAGGCAAAACCAAAGTTTGCGACGGTTACCGCAATCAGGCCAAAGACCCCGACCGGCGCATAACGCATAATCATATGCGTTACTTTGAACATGGTTTCAGAAACCGCTTTAAAGACGTTCAGCAGCGGCTCTTTCGTTTCCTTGGGCAGGGAAGAGAGCCCTAAGCCAAACAGTACCGAGAAGAAGATAATCGGCAGCATGTCGCCTTTTGCCATCGATGCGAATATGTTGGACGGGATCAGCGATAAAATAGTGCTTACCAGGCTGTGAGAGCCGCTCTGTACCTGTTCGGTGGTTTTCTCATACTGGGAGATATCCACGGTAGTCAGCGTTGACATATCGATGCCGTGGCCGGGTTGGAAAACATTCGCCAAGGTCAACCCCACCACAATCGCGATGGTGGTTATCACCTCAAAATAGAGAATGGTTTTCAAACCAATGCGGCCCAATTTCTTCGCATCGCCGACGCCGGCAATACCGACGACTAAGGTAGAAATAACGATTGGCACGACAATCATTTTAATCAGGCTGATAAAAATATTCCCGGCGGGGCTAAGAATATTATTAACAAGCCATTCGCGAGAGTCCGTCTGATTGTGCAGGATCGCTCCAACAACAATCCCTAGCACCAACGCAATCAAGATTTGCCAAGCAAGGCTAATTTTCACACTTCTCATACCCAAAAAAGTCCTCAAAGCATTCCTCTGAAGTATTTTTTACCAACAACTCCAGATGAAATACTTAATCAATTCAATACAGGTTTATGTTAATTTAATGTAACGTTCACTTGCCCTGTCAGTGTTGCGGGTTAAATCTGTACCATCTGAAGCCTATGCTCTGCAAGCCTTGTTTCACCTGCAAAAAGCGCGCCGCTGCAGGAAATGCTAACTTCTCAATAATTTCCATTAACATAATTCGTTGTTATTAAATACATAATTCACTGTGCGTTAAGCTATAAAACAAACAGATCGTTCAATTTATCGGCAATAAGGAAATGCGTGACCCATCACGTAATATGCATATTTAAGCGTATGGTTGGAACTTCCTGAAACTTACACAAACTTACAAATTTTAATACTAAAACAATAAATTACATTTGCCTACATGGCGGATGAATGATTGTCAAAAGAAGGGAATCCTTACAAATACTGGATGTATTTATTGCGTACTTCACGGTGTTTTTTTATTGCGTTACGTTTAACTTTTAAGAAAAAACAATTCATAGATATCATGCCTAATTAATACCGAATAGGAATATTAATAACCACATTATTACGAAACAGTTTTAGCCATGCTAAATGCAATATCTCATGACGTTTTTAACATCCCTTGCTTTATGTTTTTTTGTTCTTTAAATACGGGTTTGTTGTCAAAAACTGTGAACTCCCCCGTAAAGACACATTAACCTCGCAGATCTCCCCGTCAATTCGCCAGTAACTATTACAAATCAATATCTTCGTTGCGTGATCTATCGCGCAAAAAAGGAACAAAGAATCATAGCAAACTATACTTAACCACCAGTTGACATATCATTAACAACTTATAACAAGGAGTAAAAGCTATGAGCCAACTGCACAAACATGCGATTCCTGCCGCAATTGCGGAACATGCCCTGATTAGCCCGGCACAATACCAGCAATACTATCTGCAATCGGTGCAAGACCCGGCGGCCTTCTGGGGAGAACACGGCAAGATTGTTGACTGGATCAAGCCTTATACTCAGGTAAAAAACACCTCTTTCGCGCCGGGGAATATCAGCATCCGCTGGTTTGAAGACGGCACTCTCAACCTGGCAGCCAACTGCCTGGATCGCCATCTGGCCACCCGCGGCGACCAAACCGCCATTATCTGGGAAGGTGACGACCCGAACCAATCCAAGCATGTGACCTATAAGCAACTGCATCACGATGTCTGCCAATTTGCCAACGTGCTCAAAAGTCTGGGGGTGAAGAAAGGCGACGTCGTGGCGATTTATATGCCTATGGTGCCAGAGGCGGCGGTAGCGATGCTGGCCTGCGCTCGTATCGGGGCGGTGCACTCCGTGATCTTTGGCGGCTTCTCACCGGAAGCGGTGGCCGGACGCATTATCGACTCCAACGCCCGCCTGGTGATCACCGCCGATGAAGGCCTGCGCGCCGGCCGTTCCGTTCCCTTGAAAAAGAATGTGGATGACGCACTGAAAAATCCAGGGGTGACCAGCGTCGACAATGTGGTGGTTTTCCAACGTACCGGTAAACCCGGCTACTGGCAGGAAGGCCGCGACCTCTGGTGGCACGAGCTGACCGTCGGGGTCTCTGCAGAGTGTCCGCCGGAAGAGATGAATGCCGAAGATCCGCTGTTTATCCTCTATACCTCCGGTTCGACCGGTAAACCGAAGGGCGTACTGCATACTACCGGCGGCTATCTGGTCTATGCGGCGATGACCTTCAAATACGTCTTCGACTACCATGATGGCGACATTTACTGGTGCACCGCCGACGTCGGTTGGGTTACCGGCCACAGCTATTTACTGTATGGTCCGCTGGCCTGCGGCGCCATTACCCTGATGTTTGAAGGCGTGCCGAATTATCCCGGAGTTAATCGTCTGTCGCAGGTCATCGACAAACATCAGGTTAATATTCTGTATACCGCACCAACGGCGATCCGTGCGCTGATGGCGGAGGGCGACAAAGCGATTGAAGGTACCAAACGCGACTCGCTGCGCATTATGGGCTCGGTGGGCGAACCGATTAACCCGGAAGCCTGGGAGTGGTACTACGAAAAGATTGGCAACGGCCAGTGTCCGATCATGGACACCTGGTGGCAGACCGAAACCGGCGGTTTTATGATCACCCCGCTGCCCGGCGCTACCGAGCTGAAAGCCGGTTCCGCCACGAAGCCGTTCTTCGGCGTACAGCCGGCGCTGGTCGATAATGCCGGTACGCCGCAGGAAGGCGCCTGCGAGGGCAATCTGGTGATGGTCGACTCCTGGCCTGGCCAGGCGCGGACGCTGTTTGGCGATCACGCGCGCTTTGAACAGACCTATTTCTCGACCTTTAAAGAGATGTACTTCAGCGGCGATGGCGCACGACGCGACGAAGACGGCTATTACTGGATTACCGGCCGCGTCGATGATGTGCTGAACGTTTCCGGCCACCGTCTGGGAACGGCAGAAATCGAGTCGGCGCTGGTTGCCCACCCGAAAATCGCTGAAGCCGCAGTGGTCGGTATTCCACATAATATTAAAGGCCAGGCGATTTACGCTTATATCACACTGAATCACGGTGAAGAACCGACGCCGGAGCTCTATACCGAGGTACGCAACTGGGTGCGTAAAGAGATAGGGCCAATCGCCACACCGGATATCCTGCACTGGACCGACTCTCTGCCGAAAACCCGCTCCGGCAAAATCATGCGGCGTATTCTGCGCAAAATAGCCGCCGGCGATACCAGCAATCTGGGTGATACCTCGACGCTGGCAGATCCGGCGGTTGTCGACAAGCTGTTGGAAGAAAAACAATCAATGAAAGTACCGTCGTAATTTTTTGCCGTTCCCGGCCGCCCGGTGCATGTCCGGCCGGCGGCCGCTATCTCCGAAAGTGTTCAGGTTGCAGTCTGCGTCTGAATGAATTACCCGGTATCTGCCTGAAACAAATGCCGGAACAGATGTAGGTATCCTGAAAGGCTGCGGATATAGCGCGGCGTTCGCAATCAATGCCTTTTGGAGACATACAATGAATGACACCATTTACCAGGGAATTGAGCAAAACCCGCGCTTTAAGGAGCTGGTGCGCAAACGTGGCCGTTTCGCCTGGCTACTGTCGTTAATCACGCTGGCGCTATACGTCGGCTTTATCCTACTGATCGCCTTCGCGCCGCAGTGGCTGGGTACCCCCATCGCCGCCGGCTCCACCATCACCCGAGGTATTCCCGTCGGCGTTGGATTGATCGTCATCTCTTTTGTCTTGACCGGTATCTACGTGTTCCGTGCTAACGGCGAGTTTGATCGCCTGACGGCAGAGATTCTGCGTGAGGTGAAACAATGAGATACTTACTTGCCATTGCCGCCCTGCTGCTGCCAACACTGGCCAATGCTGATGCCATCACCGGTGCGGTACAGCGCCAGCCGTTAAATATTCAAGCCATCGTGATGTTTGTCCTGTTCGTCGGTGCGACGCTGTACATCACTTACTGGGCCTCCAAACGCACCCGCTCCCGCCAGGATTACTACACCGCCGGCGGTCGTATCACCGGTTTTCAAAACGGGCTGGCGATCGCCGGTGACTTTATGTCCGCCGCCTCGTTTCTCGGCATTTCCGCATTGGTTTATACCTCCGGCTACGACGGACTGATCTATTCCATTGGTTTTCTGATTGGTTGGCCGATTATCCTATTCCTGATCGCCGAACGGCTACGTAACCTGGGGCGCTATACCTTTGCCGACGTCGCATCGTACCGACTGCAGCAAAAACCGATTCGTCTGCTGTCAGCATGCGGTTCTCTGGTGGTGGTTGCGCTCTATCTGATTGCCCAGATGGTCGGCGCCGGCAAACTGATCGAGCTGCTGTTCGGGCTGAACTACCACGTAGCGGTTATTTTGGTCGGTATTTTGATGGTGATGTACGTTCTGTTTGGCGGGATGTTGGCCACCACCTGGGTACAGATTATCAAAGCCGTTTTGCTACTGGCCGGCGCCAGTTTTATGGCACTGATGGTGATGAAGTCGGTCAATTTTGACTTTAATACGCTGTTTGCCGAAGCCGTGAAGGTGCACCCGAAAGGGGGCAAAATCATGAGCCCCGGCGGGCTGGTCTCCGACCCAATATCCGCACTCTCGCTGGGCCTGGCACTCATGTTCGGTACCGCCGGTCTGCCGCATATCCTGATGCGCTTCTTCACCGTCAGCGATGCTAAAGAAGCACGGAAAAGCGTGTTCTACGCCACCGGCTTTATTGGCTACTTTTATATTCTGACCTTTATTATCGGCTTTGGCGCCATCCTGCTGGTCAGCGCTAACCCTGCCTTTAAAGATGCCACCGGCGCTCTGCTTGGCGGCACCAATATGGCCGCCGTTCACTTAGCCAATGCAGTTGGCGGTAATTTCTTCCTTGGTTTTATCTCTGCCGTCGCGTTCGCCACCATCCTGGCGGTTGTTGCCGGTCTGACATTAGCCGGGGCTTCTGCGGTATCGCACGATCTCTACGCCAGCGTGGTCAAAAACGGCAAGGCGACCGAGAAAGAAGAGCTGCGGGTGTCGAAAATTACCGTGGTACTGCTGGGGATCGTCGCCATTGGCTTGGGGATCCTATTCGAAAAACAAAATATCGCCTTTATGGTCGGGCTGGCCTTCTCCATCGCCGCCAGTTGTAACTTCCCGATCATTATTCTTTCTATGTACTGGTCCCGTCTGACAACCCGCGGCGCCATGATCGGTGGCTGGCTCGGTCTGCTGACTGCGGTGCTTCTGATGATTCTGGGGCCAACGATCTGGGTAGAGATTCTGGGCCATGAGAAGCCTATCTATCCGTACGAATACCCGGCGCTGTTCTCCATGATCGTAGCCTTTATCGGTACCTGGCTGTTCTCCGTCACCGATAGTTCATTGACGGGTCAGCAGGAGCGTGAGCGCTTCCGCTCCCAGTTTGTTCGTTCGCAAACCGGGCTCGGGATTTCCCAGGGAAGTTCTCATTAGTCGGTAATTCAAGGAAGCAAACACCCGTGACTCAAAGGCCCTACTGGGCCTTTTAATGGTCGATAAGAGTAAAATACAGGTAAGCGATCCTAACGGCCAAAAACGCAAAAAGCCTCATGCTTTCGCATGAGGCTTTCTACTTTATTTGATGCCTGGCAGTGTCCTACTCTCGCATGGGGAGACCCCACACTACCATCGGCGCTACGGCGTTTCACTTCTGAGTTCGGCATGGGGTCAGGTGGGACCACCGCGCTATTGCCGCCAGGCAAATTCTGTTTCAATCAACCCGCAACGCTTCCACGTCGCCAGTCAATCCAATCTCGGAACTTCGCTGAAAATTATTCGTATCATCCTGATACTCACCCCTTCGGGGCCAACGCTCCGCGTTGTTCAAAATCGTTCCCGACGATTTTGTCATCCGTCTCTAAAACACCTTCGGTGTTGTAAGGTTAAGCCTCACGGTTCATTAGTACTGGTTAGCTCAATGCATCGCTGCACTTACACACCCAGCCTATCAACGTCTTAGTCTTAAACGTTCCTTCAGGGGCCTTAAAGGCCCAGGGAAGACTCATCTTGAGGCAAGTTTCGCGCTTAGATGCTTTCAGCGCTTATCTTTTCCGCACTTAGCTACCGGGCAATGCCATTGGCATGACAACCCGAACACCAGTGGTGCGTTCACTCCGGTCCTCTCGTACTAGGAGCAACCCCTCTCAATCTTCCAACGCCCACGGCAGATAGGGACCGAACTGTCTCACGACGTTCTAAACCCAGCTCGCGTACCACTTTAAATGGCGAACAGCCATACCCTTGGGACCTACTTCAGCCCCAGGATGTGATGAGCCGACATCGAGGTGCCAAACACCGCCGTCGATATGAACTCTTGGGCGGTATCAGCCTGTTATCCCCGGAGTACCTTTTATCCGTTGAGCGATGGCCCTTCCATTCAGAACCACCGGATCACTAAGACCTGCTTTCGCACCTGCTCGAGCCGTCACTCTCGCAGTCAAGCTAGCTTATGCCTTTGCACTAACCTCACGATGTCCGACCGTGATTAGCTAACCTTCGTGCTCCTCCGTTACTCTTTGGGAGGAGACCGCCCCAGTCAAACTACCCACCAGACACTGTCCTCACCCCCGATTAGGGGGCCGAGTTAGAACATCAAACATTAAAGGGTGGTATTTCAAGGTTGGCTCCATGCAGACTGGCGTCCACACTTCAAAGCCTCCCACCTATCCTACACATCAAGGCTCAATGTTCAGTGTCAAGCTATAGTAAAGGTTCACGGGGTCTTTCCGTCTTGCCGCGGGTACACTGCATCTTCACAGCGAGTTCAATTTCACTGAGTCTCGGGTGGAGACAGCCTGGCCATCATTACGCCATTCGTGCAGGTCGGAACTTACCCGACAAGGAATTTCGCTACCTTAGGACCGTTATAGTTACGGCCGCCGTTTACCGGGGCTTCGATCAAGAGCTTCTGGTTACCCATAACCCCATCAATTAACCTTCCGGCACCGGGCAGGCGTCACACCGTATACGTCCACTTTCGTGTTTGCACAGTGCTGTGTTTTTATTAAACAGTTGCAGCCAGCTGGTATCTGCGACTGGCTTCAGCTCCATCCGCAAGGGACTTCACCTACGCGCCAGCGTGCCTTCTCCCGAAGTTACGGCACCATTTTGCCTAGTTCCTTCACCCGAGTTCTCTCAAGCGCCTGGGTATTCTCTACCTGACCACCTGTGTCGGTTTGGGGTACGATTTCGTGTTACCTGGAGCTTAGAGGCTTTTCCTGGAAGCTTGGCATCAACTACTTCTGCACCGTAGTGCATCGTCATCACGCCTCAGGGTTAACAAGCAACCGGATTTACCAGGTCACTCCCCCTACACGCTTAAACCGAGACAACCGTCGCTCGGCTAGCCTAGCCTTCTCCGTCCCCCCTTCGCAGTAACACCAAGTACAGGAATATTAACCTGTTTCCCATCGACTACGCTTTTCAGCCTCGCCTTAGGGGTCGACTCACCCTGCCCCGATTAACGTTGGACAGGAACCCTTGGTCTTCCGGCGTGCGGGTTTTTCACCCGCATTATCGTTACTTATGTCAGCATTCGCACTTCTGATACCTCCAGCATGCCTCGCAGCACACCTTCAACGGCTTACAGAACGCTCCCCTACCCAACAACGCATAAGCGTCGCTGCCGCAGCTTCGGTGCATGGTTTAGCCCCGTTACATCTTCCGCGCAGGCCGACTCGACCAGTGAGCTATTACGCTTTCTTTAAATGATGGCTGCTTCTAAGCCAACATCCTGGCTGTCTGTGCCTTCCCACATCGTTTCCCACTTAACCATGACTTTGGGACCTTAGCTGGCGGTCTGGGTTGTTTCCCTCTTCACGACGGACGTTAGCACCCGCCGTGTGTCTCCCGTGATAACATTCTTCGGTATTCGGAGTTTGCATCGGTTTGGTAAGCCGGGATGGCCCCCTAGCCGAAACAGTGCTCTACCCCCGAAGATGAGTTCACGAGGCGCTACCTAAATAGCTTTCGGGGAGAACCAGCTATCTCCCGGTTTGATTGGCCTTTCACCCCCAGCCACAAGTCATCCGCTAATTTTTCAACATTAGTCGGTTCGGTCCTCCAGTTAGTGTTACCCAACCTTCAACCTGCCCATGGCTAGATCACCGGGTTTCGGGTCTATACCTTGCAACTAGACGCCCAGTTAAGACTCGGTTTCCCTACGGCTCCCCTATTCGGTTAACCTTGCTACAAAATATAAGTCGCTGACCCATTATACAAAAGGTACGCAGTCACACCACGAAGGTGCTCCCACTGCTTGTACGTACACGGTTTCAGGTTCTATTTCACTCCCCTCGCCGGGGTTCTTTTCGCCTTTCCCTCACGGTACTGGTTCACTATCGGTCAGTCAGGAGTATTTAGCCTTGGAGGATGGTCCCCCCATATTCAGACAGGATAACACGTGTCCCGCCCTACTCATCGAACTCACGACCTGTGCATCTTCGTGTACGGGACTATCACCCTTTACTGTGCGACTTTCCAGACGCTTCCACTGACACACAAGCCGATTCAGGTTCTGGGCTCTTCCCCGTTCGCTCGCCGCTACTGGGGGAATCTCGGTTGATTTCTTTTCCTCGGGGTACTTAGATGTTTCAGTTCCCCCGGTTCGCCTCATGCCACTATGTATTCATGACATGATAGTGTGTCGAAACACACTGGGTTTCCCCATTCGGGTATCGTCGGGTGTAACGGTTCATATCACCTTACCGACGCTTTTCGCAGATTAGCACGCCCTTCATCGCCTCTGACTGCCTAGGCATCCACCGTGTACGCTTAGTCACTTAACCTCACAACCCGAAGGTGTCTTCCGACATCGTCGTGTTGCTACATTTGAGAGACTCTATGACAGGTTACTCCTCATCCCGAACGTCTACGGGGGACAAGTTTCAGCTGCCATGTTTCAATTTTCAGCTTGTTCCAGATTGTTAAAGAGCAAATATCTCAAACATGACTCGCAAGCCAGTTTTGAGATATCGTTTGATACCGTCTTTCACCCGATATCAGCAAGTGGCGTCCCCTAGGGGATTCGAACCCCTGTTACCGCCGTGAAAGGGCGGTGTCCTAGGCCTCTAGACGAAGGGGACACGAAATTTGCTTAGCGAATCACTGATTCGCTAATTTCGTGTAAGGGCGAGATTTTCCCAGGAAAATCGAGCGACAGTGTTATTTGTCACCGTACCCCCAACGCATCGACGCTTTGCTCGTTCTTTTCATCAGACAATCTGTGTGGACACTGCACAGTCAGGATATCTTTAGGTAAGGAGGTGATCCAACCGCAGGTTCCCCTACGGTTACCTTGTTACGACTTCACCCCAGTCATGAATCACAAAGTGGTAAGCGCCCTCCCGAAGGTTAAGCTACCTACTTCTTTTGCAACCCACTCCCATGGTGTGACGGGCGGTGTGTACAAGGCCCGGGAACGTATTCACCGTAGCATTCTGATCTACGATTACTAGCGATTCCGACTTCATGGAGTCGAGTTGCAGACTCCAATCCGGACTACGACGTACTTTATGAGGTCCGCTTGCCTTCGCAGGTTCGCTTCTCTTTGTATACGCCATTGTAGCACGTGTGTAGCCCTACTCGTAAGGGCCATGATGACTTGACGTCATCCCCACCTTCCTCCAGTTTATCACTGGCAGTCTCCTTTGAGTTCCCGGCCGAACCGCTGGCAACAAAGGATAAGGGTTGCGCTCGTTGCGGGACTTAACCCAACATTTCACAACACGAGCTGACGACAGCCATGCAGCACCTGTCTCAGAGTTCCCGAAGGCACCAATCCATCTCTGGAAAGTTCTCTGGATGTCAAGAGTAGGTAAGGTTCTTCGCGTTGCATCGAATTAAACCACATGCTCCACCGCTTGTGCGGGCCCCCGTCAATTCATTTGAGTTTTAACCTTGCGGCCGTACTCCCCAGGCGGTCGATTTAACGCGTTAGCTCCGGAAGCCACGCCTCAAGGGCACAACCTCCAAATCGACATCGTTTACGGCGTGGACTACCAGGGTATCTAATCCTGTTTGCTCCCCACGCTTTCGCACCTGAGCGTCAGTCTTCGTCCAGGGGGCCGCCTTCGCCACCGGTATTCCTCCAGATCTCTACGCATTTCACCGCTACACCTGGAATTCTACCCCCCTCTACGAGACTCTAGTCTGCCAGTTTCAAATGCAGTTCCCAAGTTAAGCTCGGGGATTTCACATCTGACTTAACAAACCGCCTGCGTGCGCTTTACGCCCAGTAATTCCGATTAACGCTTGCACCCTCCGTATTACCGCGGCTGCTGGCACGGAGTTAGCCGGTGCTTCTTCTGCGAGTAACGTCAATGTAATGCCGTATTAAGACACTACCCTTCCTCCTCGCTGAAAGTGCTTTACAACCCGAAGGCCTTCTTCACACACGCGGCATGGCTGCATCAGGCTTGCGCCCATTGTGCAATATTCCCCACTGCTGCCTCCCGTAGGAGTCTGGACCGTGTCTCAGTTCCAGTGTGGCTGGTCATCCTCTCAGACCAGCTAGGGATCGTCGCCTAGGTGAGCCATTACCCCACCTACTAGCTAATCCCATCTGGGCACATCCGATGGTGTGAGGCCCGAAGGTCCCCCACTTTGGTCCGAAGACGTTATGCGGTATTAGCCACCGTTTCCAGTGGTTATCCCCCTCCATCGGGCAGTTTCCCAGACATTACTCACCCGTCCGCCGCTCGCCGGCAAAGTAGCAAGCTACTTTCCGCTGCCGCTCGACTTGCATGTGTTAGGCCTGCCGCCAGCGTTCAATCTGAGCCATGATCAAACTCTTCAATTAAAAGCTTGATTCGCTAAGTTAATAGCTGTTGCTCAAAGATTTACTGCATGAATTTTACTTCAGTTAGTCACTCTTCAAGACTTGATATTTTTTTGCATCCGAGGATGCTGGATATCGTCTTGTGAGTGCCCACACAGATTGTCTGATAAATTGTTAAAGAGCAGTGAGTTACGCGCTTTCGCTTGCTAACTCGAGGTGGCGTATATTACGCTTTCCTCTTTCAGAGTCAATTCATTTTTTCAGAATTTTTTCTCTGTCGACCCCGGATACTCTGTGATGTTGTTCACATGTTCCGTGTCGATGGAGGCGCATTATAGGGAGTTCCGCGCAGGCCGCAACAGGTATTTTCAACAAAAACGTTCGTTTGCTGCATTCCACAGCAAAAGCCGCCCTTATACCCACTTTTGCACAAACTTATCCACAGAAGGTATTTGAGCGGAAAATTTACGAGCGCCACGCAAACGTTTTCGCTACAATTCCCGGCGATGAAACGATCCCCCTTTATGGGGGCGTTACCTGAATCTGTTCCTGTTTCTCTTTATATAGAGAGCCAAAAGGTAGAGATTCACGTAACGCTCTTTATATTGCGACTCAAAAGCCAAGGGATAAAACCATGCAACAACCTCGTCCAATCCGCCGGGCCCTGCTCAGCGTTTCTGACAAAGCCGGTATCGTTGAATTTGCGCAGGCGCTGTCACAGCGCGGCGTTGAACTTCTGTCTACCGGCGGCACCGCCCGCCTGCTGGCTGATGCCGGCCTGCCTGTCACCGAAGTGTCCGACTATACCGGTTTCCCGGAGATGATGGACGGACGAGTCAAAACCCTACATCCCAAAGTACACGGCGGCATTCTCGGCCGGCGCGGCCAGGATGACGCCATCATGAACCAACATGCGATCCAGCCGATCGATATGGTGGTCGTCAACCTGTACCCTTTCGCACAGACCGTTGCACGCCCGGACTGCTCGCTGGAAGACGCGGTGGAAAACATCGATATCGGCGGGCCGACCATGGTGCGCTCTGCCGCCAAGAACCATAAAGACGTTGCCATCGTAGTAAAGAGCGGCGACTACGCGGCAATTATTGGCGAGATGGATAACAACGACGGCTCCCTGCTGTTCAACACCCGCTTCAATCTGGCGATCAAAGCCTTTGAGCATACCGCCGCCTATGACAGCATGATTGCCAACTACTTCGGCACGCTGGTGCCGGCTTACCACGGCGATACCGAACAGCCTGCCGGCCGCTTCCCGCGCACACTGAATCTGAACTACGTGAAGAAGCAGGATATGCGCTACGGGGAAAACAGCCACCAGCAGGCCGCCTTCTATATAGAAGAGAATCTGCAGGAGGCGTCCGTCGCCACGGCGCAGCAGCTGCAGGGTAAAGCGCTCTCTTACAACAATATCGCGGATACCGACGCCGCGCTGGAGTGCGTAAAAGAGTTCGCCGAGCCGGCCTGCGTAATCGTCAAACATGCCAACCCGTGCGGCGTGGCAATTGGCGATGACATTCTGGCGGCCTACGAGCGCGCTTACAAAACCGACCCGACCTCCGCGTTCGGCGGCATCATCGCCTTTAACCGTGAGCTGGACGCCGCCACCGCGCAGGCCATTATCAGCCGCCAGTTCGTTGAAGTGATCATCGCGCCAAACGTCAGCGAAGAAGCACGCAGCCTGCTGGCCGCCAAACAGAACGTGCGCGTACTGGCCTGCGGACAATGGCAGCAGCGCGTTGCCGGCCTGGACTTCAAACGCGTCAACGGCGGCCTGCTGGTGCAGGATCGCGATTTGGGCATGGTGACCGCAGATGACCTGCGCGTCGTCACCGAGCGCCAGCCAAGCGAGCAAGAGCTGCGTGATGCGCTGTTCTGCTGGAAAGTAGCCAAGTTCGTGAAGTCCAATGCTATCGTCTATGCACGCGACAATATGACCATCGGCATTGGTGCCGGCCAAATGAGCCGCGTTTACTCCGCCAAAATCGCCGGCATCAAGGCAGGCGATGAAGGGCTGGAAGTGAAAGGCTCCGCAATGGCCTCCGACGCCTTCTTCCCGTTCCGCGACGGCATTGATGCCGCAGCCGCGGTGGGCATCACCTGCGTGATCCAGCCGGGCGGCTCCATTCGCGACGACGAAGTGATCGCCGCCGCCAACGAGCACGGCATCGCCATGATCTTCACCGACATGCGCCACTTCCGCCATTAATCCCCTGTTATTGCGTGCGCCGCGTGGCGCACGCCGTTTTTTGTGGAGCACCTGATGAATATTTTAGTTATCGGTAACGGCGGGCGTGAACACGCGCTGGCCTGGAAAGCCGCCCAGTCGCCGCTGGCTGATAAAGTGTACGTCGCCCCCGGCAATGCCGGCACCGCGCTGGAAAGCAATCTGGAAAACGTAGCCATTTCCGCCACCGACATCCCGGCGCTGCTCGCCTTTGCCCAGAGCCACGACATCGGCCTGACCATTGTCGGGCCGGAAGCACCGCTGGTAATCGGCGTGGTCGACGCCTTCCAGGCCGCCGGCCTGAAAATCTTCGGTCCGTCGCAGGCCGCCGCCCAGTTGGAAGGCTCCAAAGCATTTACCAAAGATTTCCTTGCCCGCCATCAGATCCCGACGGCGGAGTACCAAAACTTTACCGACGTAGACACGGCGCTGGACTACGTGCGCAGCAAAGGCGCGCCGATCGTGATTAAGGCCGACGGGCTGGCGGCAGGCAAAGGGGTCATCGTCGCCCTGACGCTGCAGCAGGCAGAAGACGCCGTGCGCGATATGCTGGCGGGCAACGCCTTTGGCGACGCCGGCCACCGGATTGTGGTTGAAGAGTTCCTGGATGGCGAAGAAGCCAGCTTTATCGTTATGGTGGATGGCGAACACGTGGTGCCGATGGCCACCAGCCAAGATCACAAGCGCGTCGGCGACGGCGATACCGGCCCGAACACCGGCGGCATGGGCGCTTACTCGCCGGCGCCGGTGGTTACCGACGAAATCCACCAGCGGGTGATGGATCAGGTGATCTGGCCAACGGTGCGCGGCATGGCGGCAGAAGGCAACACCTATGTCGGTTTCCTGTACGCCGGTCTGATGATCTCCGCCGAGGGTCAGCCAAAAGTGATCGAATTCAACTGCCGCTTCGGCGACCCGGAAACCCAGCCGATCATGCTGCGCCTGCGCTCCGATCTGGTGGCGCTGTGCCTGGCAGGTGCTGAGGGCACGCTGGATCAACAGACTTCCCTGTGGGATGAGCGCCCCGCTCTTGGCGTGGTGTTGGCTGCCGGCGGCTATCCTGGCGACTACCGCACCGGCGATGCGATTCACGGCCTGCCGCAGCAGGAGAGCGCCGACGGTAAAGTCTTCCATGCCGGCACGCAGTTGAAAGATGGCGAAGTCGTTACCAGCGGCGGACGCGTACTGTGTGTGACGGCGCTGGGCGAGACGGTGGCGCAGGCGCAGCAACGCGCTTATCAACTGGCGGCGGGTATTGAGTGGCAGGACAGCTTCTGCCGGAAAGATATCGGTTATCGCGCGATTGCGCGCGGCAAGTAAATCACGCTGCATGGCAGGGCGCGTTCGCCGCGTCCTGTCCCCTTCTGTTACAGCGCGTCTTCCTGCGGTTCCCAGGTACAGAAATCTTCGTTCGCCACCAGCAACAGCTGACGCCCTTCCGGCGCCTCCAGCCAGGCCACGCTGACCGGCCCTGCGCTGTTTTGCGCCCGGCGCTCAATCCACGCCGTCGCTCTGTCGCCCAGTTCCGGGTCACGCCACTGCCCGGCACAGGTTTTCACTCCGTCCTGCTGCCAGCGCCCCTGATATAAGGTCACTCTGCCGGCCCGCAACGCATCGCTTAGTGCCAGTACGCGGCGCGCCTGATATTGATAACGAGCGATATCGTCCGCAGACAGCGGTTCACGCCGCGTCGCCAGCTGGCGCTGCATAAAGCTGACCGTACCGTCATCGGTAAAACGCAGTTGAATAGAGTCGCGGTCGCCGTCGGCGTCAGTACGCTTGATTTGCCTCAGCGCGCCGTGTTGATAGTCATAGCGGGTTGTCACGGTGCCAACGCCGCGGTAGGGGCTGTATACGGTTACCAACACTGCCGGACGCTGTTGTTCGTCGTCTTTACGCCACAGGCGGATTACGCCCTGATCGGCCACGTAGCCGCTGGCGGTAAAGGCGGGGGGAGTATGATGCCAACTACATGCGCTCAGGACGCTGGCAATGCCAATGGCTGCCAGCGCCCTGCGCACAAACAAAAGGGGCTTCAAAGCCCCTCTGTTTAATCTTTTCACCAACACGCAGTCTTATTTAACTGCGTCTTTCAGTGCTTTGCCAGAAACGAACGCGGGTACGTTAGCCGCTGCAATTTTGATTTCTTTGCCAGTCTGTGGGTTGCGACCAGTGCGCTCTGCACGATGGTTTACTTTGAAAGTACCGAAACCAACCAATTGTACCGCATCACCTTCTTTCAGAGACTCAGTAATAGCAGCCAGGGTAGATTCCAGAGCCAGTTTAGCTTGTGCTTTGGAAAGGTCAGCCTTGTCCGCGATTACATCAATCAGTTGAGTCTTGTTCATAAGTTATCCTTACAGTGTGTTTATCGTTTGCAAAGCATCGAGTGCGACGGATATGCCGATTGACAGCACTCTCCTGCATACACGCACCGATAGCCACTTTTTTTACGCCCCCCAAATGTAGACCAGACAGGGTGCGGATGTGAAGCCTTAAGGCATGACAAATCAGGCGTTAAATCACGTTTTCTTGCCTTATTGCGCTAAATTTATCCCAATATTGCTCACGCCAGCCTCACGAAGGTCTGCGCGTAGCCCTTTAATCAGGTCTAAATCGCGCTCTTCGCAGGCTGCCAGCAGGCGGAAAATTTCCCACTGGATGTCCCATTCTTCCTCAACCGCCGGCAGAACCTTCAGTTCTTCATCGGTCATTTCTTTCCCGGCCTGGGTCATTTCCAACATCGCCACGGTACGAATTGATGTTTCGCTGATGGCGATGGCGTGCTCCAGCGTCTCCCCGCTGAGGCGCGAATGGATCAGTTCCCCTAATGCGATACAGGCATCAATCGCCGGGTAAACGCCGTAAAGATCGTAATCTTCCGCCGCCGGAATCGCTTCCTCCAACTTCTCGAGCTGGCTGTCGAAGTTGACCTTGGCGTCTTTCACTACCAGCGTCTCCCAAATCAAATCCAGGATTCGGCGGTACACCTGCGGGTCGCCAAACTCGGTTTGCAGGCAGAACATCTGGTAATTCGGATACATACGCTCGCACAGACTAGCCATAAAGGTCAAATGTTGCCAGCTTTCAAGCTTTTCTAAGCGTAAATGAATTGGATTACGGAGCATTATTTTGTCTCACTCGCTGAGTCTGCGGCGCAGTGTAACCTAAAATACGCATGGCGACACCTCCGGATGCGCAGCCAGCCAGCGCTGAAAGGCCGGCCGGCGCGAGGCAATGGCGTCCGCCCAGCGCGTCGGTTCAGGTAAACGGTAGCCCGCCATGCAGCGTTGCACCCAGGCCAGCGCACCGTCGGCGCTGACGCGGTGCCCGGTGGCGATAAACAGCGGGTTGCAGCGCGCCTTGCTGCGCCATACCCAGCCCAGCTGTTCTCCCTTATCCATCAGCGCGCTTTTGGCGCCGACTTCTGCGCTCAAAGGCTCAAACTTGCCGCACAGCCGTTTTTTCGCCACGCCGATGGTCGGCACATCGACCAACAGCCCGAAGTGGCTGGCCACGCCGAGGCGACGCGGATGCGAAATGCCGTGGCCGTCGACAAAAATCAGATCGGGCTTCTGCCGTAGCCGTTCCCAGGCCGCCAGCAGCGCCGGGTATTCACGAAACGAGAGAAAGCCGGGAATATACGGCATGGTGGTGGCAATACGCGCAATCTGGTATTCCACCAGCTCCAGCGACGGATAACGCAGAATCGCGATAGCGGCGCGCGTTACTGCGCCTTCCTGTTCGAACCCCACGTCGCAGCCGGCGATAAAGGCCGGCGGGTCGACCGCCAACTGGTCCTGGCGAATCACGTCTGCGGCGCGCTGTAACTGCTCGGCGCGCAGCGTCTGGGTATCAATCATGGCAACTCTCCTTGTAGCGCTATCGCTGAAGCACGGGATCAACGATGATATTTGGCCGACAGCGCGTGCACCGCCTCGACAAACACGCCGGCGTTTTCCGGCGGCACGTCCTGATGAATACCGTGGCCCAAGTTGAACACATGCCCTTCGCCGTGGCCGAAGCCGGACAGGATGGTTTCCACCTCCTGTTCAATACGCTGCGGCGCGGCGTAAAGCATCGACGGATCCATATTGCCCTGCAGCGCCACCCGATCGCCGACCCGACGACGCGCATCGGCAATATCGGTGGTCCAGTCCAGGCCCAGCGCATCGCAGCCGGTCGCCGCCATCGCTTCCAGCCACTGGCCGCCGCCTTTGGTGAACAACGTCACCGGCACCCGGCGACCGTCATGCTCGCGCAGCAGGCCATCGACGATTTTATGCATATAGTTCAGCGAGAATTCGCGGTAATCACGGCCGGTCAGCACGCCGCCCCAGGTGTCGAACACCATGACCGACTGCGCGCCCGCGCGGATTTGCGCATTCAGATACAAAATCACGCTGTCCGCCAGCTTGTCCAACAGCAGGTGCAGGGTTTGCGGCTCGGCGTACATCATCTTTTTCAGTTTGGTAAACGCCTTGCTGCTGCCGCCTTCAACCATATAGGTCGCCAGCGTCCACGGACTACCGGAGAAGCCGATCAGCGGCACCTGGCCTTTCAGCTCGCGGCGGATGGTGCGCACCGCGTTCATCACATAGCCCAGCTCCACCTCCGGATCGAACAGCGGCAGCTTTTCTACATCGGCGCGGCAGGTAATCGGCGATGAGAAACGCGGCCCTTCGCCGGTTTCAAAGTAGAGCCCCAGCCCCATGGCGTCAGGAATGGTTAGAATGTCGGAAAACAGGATGGCGGCATCCAGCGCATAGCGACGCAGCGGCTGCAGCGTCACCTCACAGGCCAGTTCGGCGTTCTTGCACAGCGACATAAAGTCGCCGGCCTGCGCCCGCGTGGCTTTATACTCCGGCAAATAACGACCGGCCTGGCGCATCATCCATACGGGGGTAACATCCACCGGCTGGCGCAACAGCGCACGCAGGTAACGATCGTTCTTCAACTCAGTCATTATTGGCTCCCTTAATTCAGCTGGCGCTATTGTATACCCAAAAGAATGGGCGTTGTACCAAAGCGCCAGCGCATCATGCGTCCCGGCACAGCACCACGGTGTCCTCAATCAAACGCCGCGCCACGGTACCCGGCGGCGGCAGCAGGGGCAGCCGATCGTAGCGATACCAGCCGGCATGCAGCAGTTCCTTGGGATCGTGACGCAGTTCGCCGCGATGATAATCCGCCATAAAGGCCATCATCAGCGACTGCGGGAACGGCCAGGGCTGGGAGGAGACATAGCGCAGGTTTTTGATTTCAATATTGCTTTCCTCCATCACTTCGCGGGCCACCGCCTGCTCCAGCGTTTCCCCTACCTCGACAAAACCGGCCAGCACCGTATGGATGCCGCCGCGGTGGCGTACGTGCTGCGCCAGCAGGATTTCATCATCGCGGCGAATGGCGACAATCACGCAGGGGGCGATTTGCGGATAATAACGTTCGCGACAGTGGCCGCACAGGCAAGCATTCTCACTGCGGCTCAGGTGCATCTTATGGCCACAGTAGCCGCAAAATTGATGGGAACGATAAAATTCGGCCAGCTGCACCCCGCGCCCGGCTAACTGGAACAGGGCGCGGTCGAGATCCAGCAGCTGCCGTACCGACCCCATCTCCTGCGCCATAGCGCGGCGCACCAGCCAGACCGGCGCCCCTTGCCACTCGCCAATTTGCCGCGCCGCTTCGCCGCGCAGGCCCCATTTATCGGCAGCACCAAACGGCAATTCACCGTTTGGTAACCAAAGTTTGTTTTCATGGCTGACGATCCACCAGCCCTTTTCGTTACCTGTTAATGCAAGTTCCATATCGTTGTTGCACAACCTCAGCTTCACTGGCACTCTAGAAATCGGCACTGTTACATTTTTATAACTTACCGTTACTTTTTCTTACTTACGGAGTCAACAATGCTCAACCACTTGGAAAGCCTGACTCAGCGCGTTGGTGGTAGTAATGAATTAGTTGATCAATGGCTTGAGGCACGTAAGCAGTTGCTGGTTGCTTACTGCACGCTCGTCGGCATTAAGCCGAATAAAGAAAAGCATACGCCGCTTAATGCAAAAGCGCTGGAGAACTTTTGCCACAATCTGGTGGATTATCTCTCCGCAGGGCATTTTCATATCTATGACAGAGTCATCAAGCAGGTGGAAGGCGCCGGTAGTCCTAAAATGTCTTTCGCCACCCAAATTTATCCCAAGTTGTGGATCAATACCGAACAGGTGATGGCGTTCCACGATCGCTATGCCGACACCGAGATCGATCAGGATCTCTGTCTGGCGTTCCATCAGGCGCTGTCGGACATCGGCGAAACGCTGGCCGCCCGCTTCGCACTGGAAGATCGCCTGATTCAGCTGCTCACTGAAACCTGGCAGCCCGGCCAACAGGAAGCGGAAAAAGGCAACCTGGTCCAATAGCTTTCCCTTGCAGCAAACAATAATGCCCTTCTATACTGGGGGCTCTTGTCGGAGTGCCTAGCGCCAGGCTTGTTATCAAGTCGGCCAGGCTGAGACCGTTAATTCGGGATCCGCGGAACCTGATCGGGTTAATACCCGCGAAGGGAACAAGAGTAATCTATCGCCAGCGGCAGACCTTCCACCAGCGTCTGCCGATCGGCCAACATCGTTACTCCCTCCGAGCTCCAGACAAGCAATTTTCCCAACTCACCCGACTTGTAGGAATTTGCTATGTCTAATAACAACCAGCGTCCCCGTAAAGTACAGCGTGAAGCCGCGCAGCAGTTTATCGACAACCTTCAGGGCGTCGCTTTCCCCAACTCCCGCCGCATCTATCTGCAAGGATCGCGCCCCGATCTGCAGGTGCCGATGCGCGAGATCCAGCTCAGCCCGACCTTAATCGGCGGCAGTAAAGACGAACCGCAATATGAACCGAATGAGGCGGTACCGGTCTATGATACCGCCGGCCCTTACGGCGACCCGGCGTCCCAACTGGACGTACACCGCGGCCTGGACAAGCTGCGCGCCGGCTGGATCGCAGAGCGCGACGATACCGAGACGCTGGCCCACGTCAGCTCCGGTTTTACCCAGCAGCGTCTGGCGGATGAGGGGTTAGACCACCTGCGTTTCGAACATCTGCCGCAGCCACGCAAAGCGCAGTCGGGCAAATGCGTCACCCAGCTGCACTATGCGCGCGCCGGCGTCGTCACGCCGGAGATGGAATTTATCGCCATCCGCGAAAATATGGGCCGTGAGCGCATCCGCAGTGAGGTGCTGCGCCAGCAGCATCCGGGCCAAAGCTGGGGCGCCAACCTGCCGGAAAACATTACGCCGGAGTTTGTCCGTCAGGAGGTGGCCGCTGGCCGCGCCATTATCCCGGCCAACATTAACCACCCGGAATCTGAACCGATGATTATCGGTCGCAACTTCCTGGTGAAGGTAAACGCCAATATCGGCAATTCTGCGGTGACCTCCTCCATCGAGGAAGAGGTGGAAAAACTGGTGTGGTCCACCCGCTGGGGCGCGGATACCGTGATGGACCTCTCCACCGGCCGCTATATCCACGAAACCCGCGAATGGATCCTGCGCAACAGCCCGGTGCCGATCGGCACCGTCCCCATCTATCAGGCGCTGGAAAAAGTGAACGGCGTAGCGGAAAACCTAACCTGGGAAATGTTCCGCGACACGCTGCTGGAGCAGGCGGAGCAAGGGGTCGATTATTTCACCATCCACGCCGGTGTGCTGCTGCGCTATGTGCCGATGACCGCCAAACGCCTGACCGGCATCGTCTCACGCGGCGGCTCGATCATGGCCAAATGGTGCCTGTCGCATCATCAGGAAAACTTCCTGTATGAACACTTCCGCGAAATCTGCGAGATCTGCGCCGCCTACGACGTTTCACTGTCGCTGGGCGATGGCCTGCGCCCTGGCTCGGTACAGGACGCCAACGATGAAGCGCAGTTCTCCGAGCTGCATACGCTGGGCGAACTGACCAAAATCGCCTGGGAATACGACGTACAGGTGATGATCGAAGGCCCGGGCCACGTGCCGATGCATATGATCCACCGCAATATGACCGAAGAGCTGGAGCACTGCCATGAAGCGCCATTCTATACGCTGGGGCCATTGACCACCGATATCGCGCCGGGCTATGACCACTTCACCTCCGGCATCGGCGCCGCGATGATCGGCTGGTTCGGCTGCGCCATGCTGTGCTACGTGACGCCGAAAGAGCACCTGGGGCTGCCGAACAAAGAAGACGTCAAACAGGGGCTGATTACCTATAAAATAGCCGCGCACGCCGCGGATTTGGCGAAAGGCCACCCCGGCGCGCAGATCCGCGATAACGCCATGTCCAAGGCGCGCTTTGAGTTCCGCTGGGAAGACCAGTTCAACCTGGCGCTGGATCCCGCCACCGCCCGCGCCTATCACGATGAGACGCTGCCGCAGGAATCCGGCAAAATCGCCCATTTCTGCTCAATGTGCGGGCCGAAATTCTGTTCGATGAAGATTTCACAGGAAGTGCGCGACTATGCCGCCGCACAGGAAGCCGCCAAACCGATCGAAGTGCTGTCCGGCATGGAAAAAATGTCCGCCGAATTCCGCTCACGCGGCAGCGAGCTGTACCACAGCGCCGCAGCGCTGCAGGAGGACAACAATGGCTGAGTTATCAAGCCCGTTTCCCGCCACGTCGCACCGCCTCGGGCTGTACCCGGTGGTGGACAGCGTCATGTGGATCGAACGCTTGCTGGACGCAGGCGTCACCACCATCCAGCTGCGGATTAAGAACCAACCGGATGAGCAGGTCGAAGCCGACATTATCGCCGCCATCGCCCTCGGCAAACGCTACAACGCCCGTCTGTTTATCAATGACTACTGGCGGCTGGCGGTCAAACACGGCGCCTACGGCGTCCATCTGGGGCAGGAGGATCTGGACAGCACCGATCTGGCAGCCATCCATCGCGCCGGGCTGCGTCTTGGCGTATCAACCCATGACGATGCCGAACTGGCGCGCGCCAAAGCGGTGCAGCCCTCGTATATTGCGCTCGGCCACATCTTTCCCACCCAGACCAAGGATATGCCTTCCGCCCCCCAGGGGCTGGCGGAGCTGAAGCGCCACGTGGCGACGCTGGCGGCGTATCCCACGGTGGCGATCGGCGGCATCAGCCTCGATCGCGTCCCGGCGGTATTGGCCTGCGGCGTCGGCAGCGTGGCGGTGGTGAGTGCCATCACCCAGGCGCCGGACTGGCGGGCCGCTACGGCGGAACTGCTGCGCCTGATTGAAGGCAAGGAGTAACGGTATGCTCAGCGATCACGAATTCTTACGTTACAGCCGGCAGCTGTTGCTGGAAGACATCGGCCCCGACGGGCAGGAAAAACTCAAAGGCGCCAGCGTGCTGATCGTCGGCCTGGGCGGGTTGGGATCGCCGGCGGCGCTGTATCTGGCCGCCGCCGGCGTCGGAACGCTGCTGCTGGCGGACGATGACCAGCTGCATCTCACCAATCTGCAGCGGCAGATCCTCTACCGCAGCGCCGACGTGCCGCACGGGAAGGCCCAACTGGCCCAACGCCACCTGCAGGCGCTTAATCCGCAGGTCGAGTCGATCGCTCTGGCGCAGCGCCTGCAGGGCGCAGAACTGCAACAGGCGGTGGCGCGCGCCGATCTGGTGCTGGACTGCAGCGACAATATGGCGACCCGCCACGCAATCAATGCCACGTGCGTGGCCGCCGGCAAGCCGCTTATCAGCGGCAGCGCGGTCGGCTTCAGCGGGCAGTTGTTGGTCATCACCCCGCCGTTCCAGCAGGGATGTTACGCCTGCCTGTACCCTGACCAGACGGAGCCGCAGCGCAACTGCCGCACCGCCGGCGTACTCGGCCCGGTGGTCGGCGTCATCGGTACGCTGCAGGCGCTGGAAGCCATCAAGATGCTGGCGGGCATGCCCTCCGCGCTCAGCGGCAAGCTGCGCCTGTTCGATGGCAAACAGCAAAGCTGGCATACGCTGCAGCTGAGCAAAGCCCAGTCGTGCCCCATCTGCGGAGGCGATCTATGCAAATCCGCCTGAATGACCAAACGCTGGAGCTGGCGGCGCCGCTCAGCGTCAGCGCCCTGCTGTCGCAGCTGACGCGCGACCAGCCGGGTACCGCGCTCGCCATCAATCACGTCATCATCCCACGCGCCGACTGGGCCAATCATCTGGTGCAGGACGGCGATGACATCCTGCTTTTCCAAGCGATTGCCGGAGGCTGATATGCTGCAAATCGCCGATACCACCTTTACCTCACGCTTACTCACCGGCACCGGCAAGTTCGCCACCCCGGCGCTGATGCTTGACGCGCTGCAGGCGTCCGGCTCACAGCTGGTGACCATGGCCATGAAGCGCGTCGACCTGCAAGGCGGCAACGACGCCATTCTCGCGCCGCTGCGGCAGTTGGGCGTGCGTCTGCTGCCCAACACTTCCGGCGCCAAAACCGCCGCGGAAGCGGTATTCGCCGCCAGGCTGGCGCGCGAAGCCCTCGGCACCCATTGGGTGAAGCTGGAAATCCACCCGGACGTGAAGTACCTGCTGCCCGACCCGATCGAAACGCTGAAAGCTGCGGAAACGCTGGTCAAAGAGGGGTTTGTGGTGCTGCCTTACTGCGGCGCCGACCCGGTGCTGTGCAAACGGCTGGAGGAAGCGGGCTGCGCTGCGGTGATGCCGCTGGGCGCGCCGATCGGCTCCAACCGCGGGCTACGCACCCGCGATTTTCTGGAGATCATTATCGAGCAGGCCAACGTGCCGGTGGTGGTTGACGCCGGCATCGGCGCCCCCAGCCACGCACTGGAAGCAATGGAGCTGGGCGCCGACGCGGTGCTGGTGAATACCGCTATCGCCGTCGCCCGCAACCCGGTACATATGGCGCAGGCTTTCCGCCTGGCGCTGGAGGCCGGCGAGCTGGCGCGCCAGGCAGGCCTCGGCCACAGCCAGCGCAGCGCGGCCGCCTCCAGCCCGCTGACCGCATTTCTCAGCCAATCGGCGGAGGTGGACTGATGGCGGATGATTTCTCGCAACGCTGGCAAACCTTTGACTGGGATGACATCACCCTGCGCATCAACAGCAAAACGGCGCGCGATGTGGAGCGGGCGCTGAACGCAGAGAAGCTGACGCGGGACGATTTTATGGCGCTGATTTCACCGGCGGCGGCTCCCTACCTCGAACCGCTGGCGCAACGCGCCCAACAGCTGACTCGCCAGCGTTTCGGCAACGTGGTCAGCTTCTACGTCCCGCTCTACCTATCCAACCTGTGCGCCAATGACTGCACTTACTGCGGTTTTTCCATGAGCAACCGTATCAAGCGCAAAACGCTGGACGCCGACGAGATCGCCCTAGAGTGCCGCGCCATCAAGGCGCTGGGTTTCGAGCACCTGCTGCTGGTCACCGGCGAACACCAGACTAAGGTCGGCATGGACTATTTTCGCCGCCATCTGCCGCAGATCCGCTCTCAGTTCAGTTCGCTGATGATGGAAGTGCAGCCGATGTCGCAGGAGGAGTATGCGGAGCTGAAAACCCTGGGGCTGGACGGCGTGCTGGTGTATCAGGAAACCTATCATCCGGCCACCTATCAGCAGCACCATCTGCGCGGACAGAAGCAGGATTTCCACTGGCGGCTGGCGACGCCGGATCGCCTGGCGCGCGCCGGGATCGACAAGATCGGGCTGGGGGCGCTGATCGGCCTGTCCAACAGCTGGCGCACCGATTGCTATCTGCTGGCGGAGCATCTGGCCTATCTGCAGCAAACCTACTGGCAGAGCCGCTATTCGATTTCGTTCCCGCGTCTGCGGCCGTGCGCCGGCGGTATCGAACCGGCGTCACTGATGGATGAAGCGCAGCTGGTGCAACTGATTTGCGCCTTCCGGCTGTTTGCGCCTGACGTCGAACTGTCCCTGTCCACACGCGAATCGCCGCATTTTCGCGATCACGTGATCCCGCTAGCCATTAACAGCGTCAGCGCCGGCTCCAAAACGCAGCCGGGCGGTTACGCTGACGATGTGCCGCCGGAACTGGAACAGTTTGAGCCGCACGACGGCCGCTCCCCGCAACAGGTTGCCCAGGCGATCGACAAGGCAGGGCTGCAGCCGGTATGGAAAGACTGGGATAGCTATCTGGGACGCGCACCGCAATAAACGGCAACGTTTTCAACGGCCAGAGAAAAGTGCTGGAAACGGCGCGCAGCCTCGGTAAACACCGCTGGCCGCCGCCGACCATTGACGTAAAGTGGCGGCGTTGGTTATCAATCCCGAAGCCAACCAAGGTTATCTCCCCCTCTTGATAACCTTGCCTTACCAACCCCGGAGCGTATGGCCAGAGCGCCATGCGTCTCCGGTTCCATTTCTCCCACCCGGCACCCGTCCGCAGGCAAAAAAAAACCGCCCCCAAAGGGACGGTTTATCAATACTGGCCCGGCGTACCGGGCCGCGGCGCGATTACTCGTCGCCGTTACCGTTCAGGCCTGCATTCAGCAATTCGGCCAGGTTGGCAGTCGCTTCTTCCGCGCTCACCTGCGGAACAACCGGTGCTTCGCCCTGTGCACGACGGCGCATGCGGTCCTGATGATAAGCGTAACCGGTACCGGCTGGGATCAGACGGCCCACGATGACGTTCTCTTTCAGGCCACGCAGTTCATCACGCTTACCGGCAACCGCCGCTTCGGTGAGAACGCGCGTCGTTTCCTGGAACGATGCAGCAGAGATGAAGGACTCGGTCGCCAAGGATGCCTTGGTGATACCCAGCAGGTCGCGCGCGAAGGTTGCACCCAACTTGCCATCTGCTTCCAGCTGGCGGTTGGCAATCTTGACGCGAGACACTTCAGCCTGCTCGCCTTCCAGGAACTCAGAGCCACCAGCGCTAACGATGGTGCCTTTACGCAGCATCTGACGAACGATAACTTCGATGTGCTTATCGTTAATCTTAACGCCTTGCAGACGGTAAACTTCCTGCACTTCGTTGGTGATGTAGCGGGTAACCGCATGCACACCACGCAGACGCAGAATGTCGTGCGGCGACTCTGGACCATCGGAAACCACATCACCACGTTCGACGCGTTCGCCTTCAAACACGTTGAGCTGACGCCATTTTGGAATCATCTCTTCGTAGGCATCGCTGCCGTCCAGCGGAGTGATAACCAGACGGCGTTTGCCTTTGGTCTCTTTACCGAACGAGATAATCCCGCTGATTTCAGCCAGGATTGCCGGCTCTTTCGGACGACGTGCTTCGAACAGATCCGCAACGCGCGGCAGACCACCGGTAATATCCTTGGTACCGCCGGATTCCTGCGGAATACGCGCCAGGGTATCACCCGAACCGATCTGTACGCCGTCTTCCAGCTGAACAATCGCTTTGCCCGGCAGGAAGTACTGAGCAGGCATATCGGTGCCTGGGATCAGGACGTCGTCGCCGTTGGCGTCAACAATTTTCAGCGCAGGACGCAGATCTTTACCGCCCGCGGTACGTTCTGCAGAATCCAGAACCACCAGCGATGACAGACCGGTCAATTCGTCGGTCTGACGAGTAATCGTCTGGCCGTCGATCATATCGGCGAAGCGAATGAAACCGCTCACTTCACTGACTACCGGCATGGTGTGCGGATCCCAGTTCGCAACGGTCTCGCCGCCGGTCACTTCCGCGTTGTCACCTTTCGCCATCACGGCGCCGTAAGGCACCTTGTAGCTTTCTTTGGTACGGCCGAATTCGTCGATCAGTTTCAGCTCGGTGTTACGCGAGGTGATCACCAGCTTATCGCTGCTGTTCACAACGAATTTGGCGTTGCTCAGCTTGATGCTACCGCTGTTTTTCACCTGGATGCTGGATTCAGCAGCCGCACGCGATGCCGCACCACCGATGTGGAAGGTACGCATCGTCAGCTGGGTACCCGGCTCACCGATGGACTGTGCCGCGATAACGCCGATGGCCTCACCTTTGTTGATGATGTGGCCACGCGCCAGGTCACGACCATAGCAGTTTGCACACACGCCGAAGTCGGTTTCACAGCTAACGACGGAGCGAACCTTCACGCTGTCAACGGAGTTTTCTTCTAACAGATCACACCATTTTTCGTTCAGCAGGGTGTTACGCGGAACCAGAATATCTGCCGTACCCGGCTTCAACACTTCTTCAGCGGTCACACGACCCAGTACGCGCTCACGCAGCGGCTCTTTCACGTCGCCACCTTCGATGACCGGGGTCATCAGGATGCCGTCGTGGGTGCCACAGTCGTCTTCGGTCACCACCAGATCCTGCGCAACGTCAACCAGACGACGCGTCAGATAACCGGAGTTCGCGGTTTTCAGTGCGGTATCCGCCAGACCTTTACGCGCACCGTGCGTGGAGATGAAGTACTGGAGTACGTTCAGACCTTCACGGAAGTTCGCGGTGATTGGCGTTTCGATGATGGAACCGTCCGGCTTCGCCATCAGGCCACGCATACCGGCCAGCTGACGAATCTGAGCGGCGGAACCACGCGCACCGGAGTCGGCCATCATAAAGATGCTGTTGAAGGAAACCTGCTGTTCCACTTCGCCGTCACGGTTAACCACGTCTTCTACCGACAGGTTTTCCATCATCGCTTTAGCAACGCGTTCGTTGGCCGCAGCCCAGATATCGATAACCTTGTTGTAGCGTTCGCCGGCGGTAACCAGACCAGACTGGAACTGCTCCTGGATCTCGGCAACTTCGGTTTCCGCTTCTTCGATGATCTCGGCTTTCTTCGCCGGGATAACCATGTCGTCGATGCCTACGGAAGCGCCTGAACGGGCTGCGTAAGCAAAACCGGTGTACATGATCTGGTCAGCAAAGATAACGGTCGGCTTCAGCCCCATGATGCGGTAACAGGTGTTCAGCATCTTGGAGATCGCTTTTTTGCCCAACGGCTGGTTAACGATAGAGTACGGCAGGCCCTTCGGCACGATCATCCACAGGATGGCGCGGCCGATGGTGGTGTCCACCAGGCTGGTCTGCGTCGTCCACTCGCCTTCCGCATCTTTCACTTCTTCAGTGATACGCACTTTAACGCGCGCATGCAGCGAGGCCAGGCCAGCGCGGTAAATACGCTCGGCTTCTTTAGGACCACTCAGCACCATGCCTTCGCCTTTGGCGTTAACACAGTCACGGGTCATGTAGTACAGACCCAGTACAACGTCCTGAGACGGAACGATGATTGGCTCGCCGTTCGCCGGAGACAGGATGTTGTTGGTCGACATCATCAGCGCACGCGCTTCCAGCTGGGCTTCCAGCGTCAGCGGTACGTGAACAGCCATCTGGTCACCATCGAAGTCGGCGTTATACGCCGCACAAACCAGCGGGTGCAGCTGGATGGCTTTACCTTCGATCAGTACCGGTTCAAAAGCCTGGATACCCAAACGGTGCAGGGTTGGTGCACGGTTCAGCAGTACCGGGTGTTCGCGGATCACTTCATCCAGGATATCCCAGACGACGGCTTCTTCGCGCTCAACCATTTTCTTGGCGGCTTTGATGGTGGTGGCCAGGCCACGCAGCTCCAGCTTGCCGTAGATGAACGGTTTGAACAGCTCCAGCGCCATTTTCTTCGGCAGGCCACACTGGTGCAGACGCAGGTATGGACCAACGGTGATAACGGAACGGCCGGAGTAGTCAACACGCTTACCGAGCAGGTTCTGACGGAAACGACCCTGCTTACCTTTGATCATGTCGGCCAAAGATTTCAGAGGACGTTTGTTGGAACCGGTGATCGCACGACCGCGACGGCCGTTATCCAGCAGCGCATCTACCGCTTCTTGCAGCATACGCTTTTCGTTGCGCACGATGATGTCCGGCGCGGCCAGATCCAGCAGGCGCTTCAAACGGTTGTTACGGTTGATGACGCGACGATACAGATCGTTCAGATCGCTGGTCGCGAAACGACCGCCATCCAGCGGAACCAGCGGACGCAGATCCGGCGGCAGTACCGGCAGCACGGTCAGGATCATCCACTCCGGCTTGTTGCCGGACTGTACGAACGCTTCCAGCAGCTTGATACGCTTGGTCAGCTTCTTACGCTTGGTTTCGGAGTTGGTTTCGTTCAGCTCTTCGCGCAGAGTTTCACACTCTTGCTCCAGATCCATGTTTTTCAACAGGGCCTGGATCGCTTCTGCACCCATCTTGGCGTCGAATTCGTCACCGAACTCTTCCAGCGCGTCCAGATACTGCTCTTCGGTCAGGATCTGACGGCGCTCGAGGTTGGTCATACCGCCTTCAACCACTACGTAGGATTCGAAGTACAGTACGCGTTCGATGTCACGCAGCGGCATATCCAGCAGCAAACCGATGCGGGACGGCAGCGATTTCAGGAACCAGATATGCGCGGTTGGGGAAGCCAGTTCGATGTGGCCCATGCGCTCACGACGCACTTTGGTCTGGGTCACTTCAACGCCGCACTTCTCACAGATAACGCCGCGGTGCTTCAAGCGCTTGTACTTACCGCACAGGCACTCGTAATCTTTTACCGGCCCGAAGATACGGGCACAGAACAAACCGTCACGCTCTGGTTTGAACGTACGGTAGTTAATGGTTTCCGGCTTCTTAACTTCACCGAACGACCACGAACGGATCATGTCTGGCGATGCCAGAGCAATCTTGATCGCATCAAACTCTTCGGTCTTAGTTTGCGCTTTCAGAAACTTCAATAAGTCTTTCACGGATTGGCTCCTGTCGGAGTTAAACCTGTTGGGAAGAGGCAAACATCGCCTCTTCCCGTGTGACCTGAACAACCACGCTCAGGCTCCTAGGCGAGGAGCCTGAGGCTGAAAGCCGATTACTCGTCTTCCAGTTCGATGTTGATACCCAGCGAGCGGATCTCTTTCAACAATACGTTGAAGGATTCCGGCATGCCCGGTTCCATACGGTGGTCGCCATCCACGATGTTTTTGTACATCTTGGTACGGCCGTTAACGTCATCCGACTTAACGGTAAGCATTTCCTGCAGGGTATAAGCTGCGCCGTATGCTTCCAGCGCCCACACTTCCATCTCACCGAAGCGTTGGCCACCGAACTGCGCTTTACCACCCAGAGGCTGCTGCGTAACCAGGCTGTAAGAACCGGTTGAACGAGCGTGCATTTTATCGTCAACCAGGTGGTTCAGTTTCAGCATGTACATATAGCCTACGGTTACCTGGCGCTCAAATTGCTCGCCGGTACGGCCATCGAACAGCGTAATCTGACCGGAGGTCGGGATACCGCCCATTTCCAGCAGTTTCTTGATTTCAGTCTCTCTCGCACCATCGAACACCGGCGTTGCGATTGGCATACCTTTTTTCAGGTTCTCTGCCAGACGCATCACTTCGTCATCGCTGAAGGTGTTCAGGTCGACTTTCTGGCAAACGTCGTCACCCAGATCGTAGGCTTTCTGGATGAATTCACGCAGTTTGGCCACTTCCTGCTGCTGCTTGAGCATCTGGTTGATCTTCTCACCAATGCCTTTCGCCGCCATACCCAGGTGGGTTTCCAGGATCTGACCGATGTTCATACGTGATGGTACGCCCAGCGGGTTCAGTACGATGTCTACCGGCGTGCCGTTTTCATCGTAAGGCATATCTTCGATCGGGTTGATCTTGGAGATAACACCCTTGTTACCGTGGCGACCTGCCATTTTATCACCCGGCTGGATCTGACGTTTAACCGCCAGGTACACCTTGACGATTTTCAGCACGCCAGGTGCCAGATCGTCGCCTTGGGTGATCTTACGACGCTTGGCTTCCAGTTTCTTCTCGAAGTCGGCTTTCAGTTCGTCGTACTGCTCGGCCAGCTGCTCCAGCTGGTTTTGCTTCTCTTCGTCGGTCAGGCCCAGTTCCAGCCAGCGATCGCGCGGCAGTTGGCTCAGCTTGTCAGCTTCAACGCCGCCGGCAACCAGCACCGCGTGGATACGCGCAAACAGACCGGCTTCCAGGATCTGCAGTTCTTCAGTCAGGTCTTTCTTCGCCTGCTTCAGCTGCATCTCTTCGATTTCTAGCGCACGCTTGTCTTTTTCCACGCCATCGCGGGTAAAGACCTGTACGTCGATAACGGTACCGGAAACGCCGTTCGGCACACGCAGAGAAGAGTCTTTCACATCGGACGCTTTCTCACCGAAGATCGCACGCAGCAGTTTCTCTTCTGGCGTCAGCTGGGTCTCGCCTTTCGGCGTTACCTTACCAACCAGAATGTCGCCGCCGGTCACTTCCGCACCGATGTATACGATACCGGATTCATCCAGTTTAGAGAGCGCAGCTTCACCCACGTTCGGGATATCGGCGGTGATCTCTTCAGGCCCCAGTTTGGTGTCGCGCGACACGCAAGCCAGTTCCTGGATGTGGATGGTGGTGAAGCGGTCTTCCTGGACTACGCGTTCGGACACCAAGATGGAGTCTTCGAAGTTGTAACCGTTCCAAGGCATGAACGCCACACGCATGTTCTGACCCAGCGCCAGTTCACCCAGATCGGTAGACGGGCCGTCTGCCAGCACGTCGCCGCGCTCGATAGGCTCGCCCAGATTGACACATGGCATCTGGTTGATGCAGGTGTTCTGGTTGGAACGGGTGTACTTGGTCAGGTTATAAATGTCGATGCCTGCTTCGCCCGGGTACATCTCGTCTTCGTTAACTTTGATAACGATACGGGAAGCATCCACGTACTGGATCACACCGCCGCGTTTGGCAACGGCGGTTACGCCGGAGTCAACCGCTACTGCGCGTTCCATACCGGTACCGACCAACGGCTTGTCAGCACGCAGGGTTGGCACCGCCTGACGTTGCATGTTCGCACCCATCAATGCACGGTTGGCGTCATCGTGTTCCAGGAATGGAATCAGAGACGCACCAACGGATACAACCTGCTGGGTGGAAACGTCCATATAGTCAACCTGATCGCGGCTGAACAGGCTGGATTCGCCCTTGCTGCGGCAGGTGACCAAGTCTTCCACGAAGCGGCCGTCATCATCCAGGTTGGAGTTAGCCTGGGCGATAACAAAGTTGCCTTCTTCAATGGCGGACAGGTAATTGATTTCATCGGTAACCACGCCGTCACGCACGCGGCGGTACGGGGTTTCCAGGAAGCCATACTCGTTAGTCTGTGCGTACACGGACAGGGAGTTGATCAGACCGATGTTCGGACCTTCCGGGGTTTCGATTGGACATACACGACCGTAGTGGGTTGGGTGTACGTCACGTACTTCGAAGCCGGCGCGCTCACGGGTCAGACCGCCCGGGCCCAATGCGGAGATACGACGCTTGTGCGTGATCTCGGACAGCGGGTTGTTCTGGTCCATAAACTGGGACAGCTGGCTTGAGCCGAAGAACTCTTTCACCGCCGCCGAAATCGGCTTGGCGTTGATCATGTCCTGAGGCATCAGGGTGTCCAGGTCGCCCAGAGACAGACGCTCTTTCACCGCACGCTCAACGCGCACCAGACCTACGCGGAACTGGTTCTCAGCCATTTCGCCCACGGAGCGGATGCGACGGTTGCCGAGGTGGTCGATATCGTCCACTTCGCCTTTACCGTTACGGATGTCGATGAGCTTCTTCATCACATCGATGATGTCTTCCTGGCTCAGGATACCTGAACCTTCGATCTCGTCGCGCAGCAGAGAACGGTTGAACTTCATACGGCCGACCGCGGACAGATCGTAGCGGTCTTCGGAGAAGAACAGGTTCTCGAACAGGCTTTCTGCTGCTTCACGCGTCGGTGGCTCGCCAGGACGCATCATGCGGTAGATCTCAACCAGCGCGCTCAGGCGGTCATTGGTCGGGTCGACACGCAGCGTCTCGGAGATGTAGGCGCCGTGATCCAGATCGTTGGTGAACAGCGTTTCGATACGCTTGTGACCAGACTGGCTCAGCTTCGCCAGCAGATCCAGCGACAGCTCCATGTTGGCGGAGCAGATCAGTTCGCCGGTATTGGTATCGATGTAGTCTTTGGCGACCACTTTGCCCGCGATGTACTCAACCGGCACTTCGATACTCTTGATATCGTCTTTTTCAAGCTGACGGATATGGCGAGCGGTGATGCGACGGCCTTTCTCAACGTAGATTTTGCCGTTGGCTTCGATATCAAACGAAGCGGTCTCACCACGCAGACGCTCAGGAACCAGCTCCATCTGCAGCTTGTTGTCGCGGATTTCGAAAACAACTTTCTCGAAGAACAGGTCAAGGATCTGTTCTGAGGTGTAGTTCAGCGCGCGCAGAATGATCGAGGCCGGCAGTTTACGACGGCGGTCGATACGCACGAACAGGTTGTCTTTCGGGTCAAACTCGAAGTCCAACCAAGAACCGCGGTAAGGGATGATGCGTGCGTTATACAGCACTTTACCCGAAGAGTGGGTTTTACCCTTATCGCTGTCGAAGAATACGCCAGGACTACGGTGCAGCTGGGATACGATAACCCTCTCAGTACCGTTAATAACAAAGGTACCGTTTTCGGTCATGAGCGGAATTTCGCCCATGTAGACTTCTTGTTCCTTGATGTCTTTGACCGTACCTTCTGGTGCTTCTCGCTCATAGATGACCAGGCGCAGTTTAACGCGCAGCGGTGCAGAGAACGTCACACCACGAATCTGGCACTCTTTGACGTCGAACACCGGCTCACCAAGACGGTAGCTAACGTATTGCAGCTCCGAATTGCCACTGTAGCTCTGGATTGGGAATACAGAACGGAAGGCGGCTTCAAGGCCGTACTGCCCTTCTGGATCTTGCTCGATAAACTTCTGGAACGAGTCAAGCTGGATAGAAAGGAGATATGGCACATCCAACACTTGTGGACGCTTACCAAAATCCTTACGAATACGTTTTTTCTCGGTATAGGAGTAAACCATAGGGTTCCTCAGCTCGCTGAAAAGTAGAACCTCTCTGTCCGTCCGATTAGGACAGTTCATGCAACACTATTTTGTCGACCGGAAAGCGAGGACACTTTCCGCAATACCTCTTGCTATCACTCTTAAACCATTTCATTGCACCTGCCCCCAGAACTCCTGGAGCGCACAGCTGCAGTATATTAAGTCGTCGATAGAAACAAATATTGGGAGGCAATCCAGTAGCCAAACAGTGTGAAACGCTACTGGCGCCCTACAGCGCAAAAAGGCTGGTGACTAAAAAGTCACCAGCCATCAGCCTAATCGCTTAGGCTGCAACCGGAAGGGTTGGCTTATTTAACTTCAACTTCAGCGCCAGCTTCTTCCAGAGATTTTTTCAGAGCTTCAGCGTCATCTTTGCTCACGCCTTCTTTCAGAGCGGCTGGAGCAGATTCAACCAGGTCTTTAGCTTCTTTCAGACCCAGGCCGGTAGCGCCACGTACTGCTTTGATAACAGCAACTTTGTTAGCGCCTGCAGCTTTCAGGATAACGTCGAATTCAGTTTTCTCTTCAGCAGCTTCAGCAGCACCGCCAGCAGCAACAGCTACAGCAGCAGCAGCAGAAACACCGAATTTTTCTTCCATAGCGGAAACCAGCTCAACAACGTCCATTACGGACATAGCAGCTACTGCTTCCAGGATTTGGTCTTTAGTGATAGACATAACAATTGTTCCTAAGATTCAGAAATAGTTTAAATACGTTAGCAAAGGCTAAGAAAGAGCGGCTTATGCAGCTTCTTTCTGATCGCGCACAGCAGCCAGAGTACGAACCAGTTTGCCGGCAGCGGCTTCTTTCATGGTCGACATCAGGCGTGCGATTGCTTCTTCGTAAGTTGGCAGCGTTGCCAGGCGGTCGATTTGCGCCGCAGGGATCAGCTCACCTTCAAAGGCCGCAGCTTTAACCTCGAACTCTGCATTCGCTTTCGCGAACTCTTTGAACAGACGAGCAGCAGCGCCCGGGTGTTCAGTAGAGAATGCAATCAAGGTTGGACCGACAAACGTGTCTTTCAGGCATTCGAATGGAGTGCCTTCAACAACGCGACGCATCAGGGTGTTGCGAACAACACGCATGTAAACGCCAGCTTCACGACCTGCTTTACGCAGTTCAGTCATTTTACCTACGGTAACGCCGCGGGAATCCGCAACAACCGCAGACAGCGCGCCTTTGGCTACTTCGTTGACTTCAGCAACAATCGCTTGTTTGTCTTGAAGATTTAATGCCATTAGCTTTTTGCTCCTGGATTAGCCGGGGAACATCCCCGGAACTCACTTCACTTAATCGCTGCCGAAACAGCAGATCAAGCGGCTTAACACGGTGAGCAGAATCCAGCAAAGACATTCTTTTATAAAAAATTTCTTTAGGCTCTGTCACCGTCTACGCAGGAAAATTAAGTATCTTGCGATACACCTGCGGTCTTGGACGGAGGCCTGGATTAGGCCAGGCTCCAACCGAAAATTCTTGTGTCCCGCCGATAAAAACGGCAGAACCTTGGGGCATAAGATTCTAGGCGAAAATATGCCCCAAGTCAAAGCGATTAATCGTCTAAACGATTAGCTCGCTACAGCAGTCAGGCCGCTCTGATCGATAGCAACGCCAGCACCCATGGTGGTGGAGAGGCTAACTTTCTTGATGTAAACGCCTTTAGCCTGAGATGGTTTCGCTTTTTTCAGCGCAACCAGCAGGGCTTCCAGGTTTTCTTTCAGCTGAGCTGCTTCGAAATCAACCTTACCGATAGTGGTATGGATGATGCCGTTTTTGTCGTTACGGTAACGAATCTGACCTGCTTTAGCGTTTTTCACTGCTTCAGCAACGTTCGGCGTAACGGTACCCACTTTCGGGTTTGGCATCAGGCCACGTGGACCCAGAACCTGGCCCAGTTGGCCAACAACGCGCATTGCATCTGGAGATGCGATAACAACGTCAAAGTTCATTTCGCCTTTCTTGATCTGATCGGCCAGATCTTCCATGCCTACCAGCTCTGCGCCAGCTGCTTTTGCAGCTTCAGCGTTAGGGCCTTGAGCGAAGACGGCAACGCGTACGCTGCGACCGGTGCCGTGTGGCAGAACGGTAGCGCCGCGAACGTTTTGATCAGATTTACGCGCGTCGATGCCCAGGTTAACGGCAACGTCTACGCTTTCTACGAATTTAGCGGTGGCCAG
Organism: Serratia sp. JUb9; assembly: GCF_014298095.1. Taxonomy (NCBI): domain Bacteria; kingdom Pseudomonadati; phylum Pseudomonadota; class Gammaproteobacteria; order Enterobacterales; family Yersiniaceae; genus Serratia; species Serratia sp. JUb9. Next base: position 4,687,053 of record NZ_CP060416.1, read on the forward strand.
CTCTTTCAGCAGAGCAACAGCTTCGGTGATGTCATACTGTTTAGTAGCATCAACTTTGTCACGGATCACGCGCATGCGCTTGGTCAGCTTAGCCATCTATTAATCCTCCACTACCAGGCCCATGGAACGAGCAGTACCTTCGATGGAGCGAATCATCGCTTCAACGTCGGAACCAGTCATGTCCGCAGCTTTGGTTTCTGCGATTTCACGTACCTGAGCACTGGTCACTTTACCGACTTTGTCTTTGTTCGGCTTGCCAGAACCAGACTTGATACCAGCCGCTTTTTTCAGCAGAACTGCTGCTGGCGGAGTTTTGGTAACGAAGGTGAAGGAGCGATCAGAATAAACGGTAATAACAACCGGGATCGGCAGACCTTTTTCAATGCTGTCAGTCTTAGCATTGAACGCCTTACAGAATTCCATGATGTTAACACCTTGCTGACCCAGAGCTGGACCGACTGGCGGGCTCGGGTTAGCCATACCAGCTGCAACCTGCAGCTTAACGTAGGCTTGTACTTTCTTGGCCATTGAAATTTCCTCGTATGGGTAGTATCGCCTCGCAAGAGGCTCCCCGTGTTTCACCCCGCTCAAACCAATGAGCAAGGCCTCTAAAAACAAAAGGCGCGAAATTATAGTTTAATTTCGCGCCTCATACAAGACGTAAAGCCCGGATAGCTGATGATTAAACGATCAGCCTTTCTCCACCTGGCTGAAGTCCAGTTCTACCGGCGTTGCACGACCGAAGATGGAAACGGAAACCTTCAGGCGGCTCTTTTCGTAATCCACTTCTTCCACCACGCCGTTAAAGTCAGCAAACGGACCGTCGTTAACGCGCACCAGTTCACCCGGTTCGAACAGCGTTTTCGGACGTGGCTTATCGCCAACCTGCTGCAGGCGGTTCATGATGGCGTCAACTTCTTTGTCGCTGATTGGCGCAGGGCGATCCGACGTACCGCCAATAAAGCCCATCACGCGCGGAACGCTGCGCACCAAGTGCCAGCTGGCATCGTTCATCACCATTTGAACCAGCACGTAACCCGGGAAGAATTTGCGTTCGCTCTTACGACGCTGGCCACCACGGATTTCAACCACTTCTTCCGTAGGCACCATGACTTCGCCGAACAGCTCTTCCATATCGTGCAGTTTGATGTGTTCACGCAGCGATTGCGCTACGCGACCTTCAAAACCAGAAAACGCCTGAACGACGTACCAACGTTTTTTTGGAGCTTCAGACATTTTAGAACCTCAGGCCAGTAATAAACGATACCAGACGGACCAGAACGCCATCCAGCCCCCACAGAATCAAAGACATCACGGCAGTTACCGCGGCAACGATCAATGTGGTGTGCAGCGTTTCCTGGCGCGTTGGCCAAATCACTTTACGTACTTCGGTACGCGCTTCACGCGCGAACGCTACGGTGGCTTTACCTTTGGTCGTCATCAGGGCGATGGCGCCCGCAATAGCAATCACCACAACCACAGCCAGCGCACGCAATGGCAGGCTGAAATCGCGGTAGTAATAGTTACCGACAATAGCCACAACCAACAGAACGGCGACGATTAGCCACTTCATCACTTCCAGGCCGCGCCCGCTCCCTTGAGCCTCGGTATTCGCACTCATAAACCAACCTGTCACTTATGATTCAGAACAAACAACTTTGCCTCGCATTGCGAGGCAAACCAAACCGATTAGATGCTCTTCAAACAGCATTCGGTGTTTTACGCGATGACGTACCCTGTCAATACGCTTTTAAGAGCCCATCTCACCAATGATTATGAACGTAAAATCGCTGATGAGATAGGTTCTAGTTCACAGCGTAGAAAAAGGGCATCAAATGATGCCCTTTTACCGCGTGTCGCGTCAAATGTTATCAGCGATTAAGCGATAACTTTAGCAACAACACCCGCGCCTACGGTACGGCCGCCTTCACGGATTGCGAAACGCAGACCGTCGTCCATCGCGATTGGGTGAATCAGGGTTACTACCATGTTCACGTTGTCGCCTGGCATTACCATCTCTACGCCTTCTGGCAGTTCGATGGTACCGGTCACGTCAGTTGTACGGAAGTAGAACTGTGGACGGTAGCCTTTGAAGAACGGAGTATGACGGCCGCCTTCGTCTTTGGACAGAATGTACACTTCAGATTCGAACTGGGTGTGCGGCTTGATTGAACCTGGCTTCGCCAGTACCTGACCACGTTCGATTTCTTCACGCTTGATACCACGCAGCAGAACACCTACGTTCTCACCAGCACGGCCTTCGTCCAGCAGTTTGCGGAACATTTCTACGCCAGTACAGGTAGACTTAACGGTGTCTTTGATACCAACGATTTCAACTTCTTCACCGACTTTGATGATACCGCGCTCTACACGACCGGTAACAACGGTACCACGACCGGAGATGGAGAAGACGTCTTCGATTGGCAGCAGGAACGGCTTGTCTACAGCACGCTCTGGCTCTGGGATGTAGCTGTCCAGCGCTTCTGCCAGCTCAACAATCTTCGCTTCCCACTCGGCTTCGCCTTCCAGCGCTTTCAGCGCGGAACCACGGATTACCGGCAGGTCGTCGCCAGGGAAATCGTAAGCAGACAGCAGTTCGCGAACTTCCATCTCTACCAGTTCCAGCAGCTCTTCATCATCTACCATGTCGCATTTGTTCATGAATACGATGATGTAAGGTACGCCTACCTGGCGGCCCAGCAGGATGTGCTCACGGGTCTGAGGCATTGGGCCGTCAGTCGCTGCTACTACCAGGATTGCGCCGTCCATCTGCGCTGCACCGGTGATCATGTTTTTCACGTAGTCGGCGTGCCCTGGGCAGTCAACGTGCGCGTAGTGACGAGTCGGGGTGTCATACTCAACGTGAGAAGTGTTGATGGTGATACCACGAGCTTTTTCTTCTGGCGCGTTATCGATCTGGTCGAAAGCGCGAGCAGCACCGCCGTAGGTTTTAGACAGTACGGTAGTGATTGCAGCGGTCAGCGTTGTTTTACCATGGTCAACGTGGCCGATAGTACCGACGTTAACGTGCGGTTTTGTACGTTCAAACTTTTCTTTAGACATCGATTGTCCCTCTAAGACACGGATAAATCGGTGGTATCACCACATCAACCAAGCTTAATGCTTGCTGAATTCAGAACAGAAAGAGAATCAGGGGGCGAGAAAATAAGAAGTGGTGCTGATAGGCAGATTCGAACTGCCGACCTCACCCTTACCAAGGGTGCGCTCTACCAACTGAGCTATATCAGCACATCTTGGAGCGGGCAGTGGGAATCGAACCCACATCATCAGCTTGGAAGGCTGAGGTAATAGCCATTATACGATGCCCGCATCCTGGAACTCGGCTACCTGATTTTTCTGCAGATATTGGGATGGGGAAAGGACGGTTGGTCGCTGAATTCCTCACCCTTCGTTTTGTACAGCCTTAAACACGCTGTGCAAACCGGTTTACCTTCCCCGCCCGGCATTCATCATACTGGCTGCCGTGCGGTTTAACCTTACTAACAAGGTTAAAAATGGTGGTGGGGGAAGGATTCGAACCTTCGAAGTCTGTGACGGCAGATTTACAGTCTGCTCCCTTTGGCCGCTCGGGAACCCCACCAGATTTTAACTACAGGTACTTGATGGTGCCGGCTACCGGAATCGAACTGGTGACCTACTGATTACAAGTCAGTTGCTCTACCTACTGAGCTAAGCCGGCATCAAGTGCAGCGCATTCTAGGTAGAGAGCGCGGGCTATGCAACAAAAAAATTGCGTTCTGCGCACTTTCGCTCATAAAACAGTCGATTTTTGCATTTTGCAGCGGATTCAGCTCGCTCCGCGCGCAAATAACCATCAAACGCGACGACCATTCTGTACAATTTCATCCGCTTTTTGCAAGTCTTGAGCCGATGTTTCTGCGTGTCGGCCGGCTCAGTGCGATCAACTGACGGTGTCTCCCCCTTTCTTCAACGCCTGCATCATCAGCGAGCATGGCGCCCCATGATGGTGCAGACGCGCAAACGTACGTCACCCCGTTGACGTATCAGCAGTGGCTTCGGACGGTTGGCGTGCTTATTGCATGGGTTTCTTACCCGCATTAACCAAGGAGTTGTTGATGAAAATTGTACCGATAAATGCCAGTACGCTACCGGTCTACCGCAGCGAGTTGGCAGCACTGCTGCTGGATGCCGTAAAAGGGGGCGCATCAATCGGCTATACCGAGGACATTACGCCAGAAGAGGCGGCCAGCTACTTCCACGGCCTGCGCCCGGCGCTGGCGAAAGGCGAGCTACTGTTATGGATTGCCAGAGACGAAAGCGGTGTTACCGGTTGCGTGCAGCTGGAACTGTGCCAAAAACCCAATGGGCGCAACCGCGCAGAGGTTCAAAAGCTCCTGGTGCACAGCCAGGCGCGTCGTCAAGGCATCGGCCGCACGCTGATGAAAACCGTGGAAAATACGGCGCTACAGCATCAGCGCGGCCTGCTCTATCTCGATACGCAAGCTGGCAGCATCGCCGAATCGCTGTATCGTGCCATGGGGTACCACTGCCTCGGAGAACTGCCGGACTACGCCGCCACCCCAGATGGTTATTACCACCCTACCGTGATTTACTATAAGCGACTGTTCGCGGTCAATCCGGCATCCCGCTCACTGGCCAGCTGAACCCCGCGCGGTATCATTACTTTTCTCTGATATCGCCTTGTAACGCACGCATTCACAAGTGCGTGCCCGTTCGCACAATTACCATTCTCTCACCGCAATCGACAACAAAGTTGAAAAAAGTCTACGCCAAAAACGAAGCTGTCTATAATATGCAGCTTGTTTATTATCTGGAGTTGGCGTCCGGCGCCTTTCCCAACCTGCGTTAACAGGCAGAATTTGGCTTATGATAAAAAGAGATCAATCTTTAGCAACGCCGTACCTACAGTTCGATCGTACCCAATGGGCTGCGTTGCGAGATTCGGTGCCGCTGACGTTATCAGAAGAAGAAATTGTTAAACTGAAAGGGATTAACGAAGATCTCTCTTTAGAGGAAGTCGCGCAGATCTACCTCCCCTTGTCGCGACTGTTGAACTTTTACATCAGTTCCAATCTACGCCGTCAGGCCGTTCTGGAGCAATTTCTTGGCACCGACGGGCAGAAAATTCCCTATGTGATCGGCATCGCCGGCAGCGTTGCCGTAGGTAAAAGCACCACCGCACGTCTGCTGCAGGCGCTGCTTAGCAGCTGGCCGGAACATCGCAGCGTTGAACTGGTCACCACCGATGGCTTCCTGCACCCCAACAGAGTACTGAACGAACGCGGTCTGATGAAAAAGAAAGGCTTCCCGCAGTCTTACGACATGCATAGCCTGGTGAAATTTGTCTCAGAAGTGAAATCAGGCGCTAAACGCGTCACCGCACCGGTTTACTCACACCTGATTTATGACGTCGTGCCCGATGGCAATAAGGTCATTGAACAGCCGGATATTCTGATTCTGGAAGGCCTGAACGTTCTGCAAAGCGGCATGGACTATCCGCACGACCCACACCACGTCTTTGTCTCAGACTTTGTCGATTTCTCTATTTACGTCGATGCACCTGCCGATCTGCTGCAGACCTGGTATATCAACCGCTTCCTGAAGTTCCGCCAGGGCGCGTTCTCCAACCCAAACTCCTATTTCCATAACTATGCCAAACTCTCGGAGAGTGAAGCGGTGAAAATCGCCACTCAGCTATGGAATGAGATTAATGGCTTAAATTTACAACAGAATATTCTGCCGACGCGTGAGCGCGCCAGTCTGATCATGACAAAAAGCGCCAATCATGCCGTCGAGCATGTGCGCCTTAGAAAGTAGCGTTTTGCAGGGGACAACCGTGTCCCCTGCTGGCTACACGATCACTCGGCACTGCGTAATGAGATCTCACCGCCGATAAAGGGTTTGATCACGCCATCCTGTTCAAGCAGCAATGCACCCTGCTGATCGATGCCGCGCGCAATCCCCAGGATCTGCTGCTCACCAATCAAGAGTTTGACCGGACGATCGATAAAGTTATCCAGCTCACGCCAACGTGCAATGAAAGGCGACAGTCCTTCACTTTCAAACTGCCGCAATGACTGACGCATCTCATTGAGTAACGTAGCGGCAAGCTCATTGCGATCGATAGCAATCCCTGCCTCCTGTAGGTTAATCCAACCCTGATTAATACTGTCGCTCTGCGTATCCCGCATTGCCAGGTTGATACCGGCGCCGATCACAATCTGTGCAGCATCGCCGGTTTTACCGGTCAATTCAACGAGAATACCCGCCAGTTTTCGGTCATTCAGGTAAAGATCATTCGGCCACTTCACCCGGACTTTTTCTGCCCCCAAACGCTGCAGCACCTCGGTCATCACGATGCCGATCACCAGACTAAGGCCAATCGCCGCCGCCGGTCCCTGCTCCAAACGCCAAAACATCGACAAATAGAGGTTGGCACCGAACGGAGACACCCACTGGCGCCCGCGACGACCTCGCCCCGCCTGCTGATATTCTGCCACACAGGCATCGCCGGATTGCAAACTGGCGATACGATCGAGCAAATACTGGTTGGTTGAATCCACTACCGGCAACACCGTCACCTGCTTCTCATCCAGCAATGCTGTAATACGCTGCGCTTCCAGCAGTTGAATCGGCGCCGGCAGGCTGTAGCCTTTCCCCGGGACGGTAAACACGTCTACGCCCCACTCTCTGACGGTTTGAATATGCTTGTTAACCGCGGCACGGCTCATGCCCAAATATTCACCCAGCTGTTCACCCGAATGGAAATCTCCATCGGCCAGCATGGCGATGAGCTTTAATGGAACCGTCGTATCTCTCATGAAATAGCCTCTACAGCGTCTACTTCACCTGCCGATGCAATAAAGCGCACCTCAGGTTCAAGCCAGACGCTAAACTTCTCTGCAACCGTGTTGCGCACGTGGCGCGCCAGCGCAACGATATCCTGGCTAACGGCATTATCCTGGTTAATCAACACCAGCGCCTGCTTACTATGCACCGCAGCCCCGCCGATACGATAGCCTTTTAACGCGCATTGATCGATCAGCCACCCTGCGGCCAGTTTCACCCGACCATCCGCCTGCGGGAAATGCGGCATAGCAGGGTAAGCAGCTAACAGTTCTGTGGCCTGCTCCTTCTCCACCACCGGATTCTTGAAAAAGCTGCCGGCGTTGCCGGTTTCTCTCGGATCCGGGAGTTTACTGCGACGCATCGCGCAAACTGCGTCAAATACCTGATGCGGCGTTACCGTCTCTTTATCCAGCTTAGTCAGATCGCCATAGCTCAATAGCGGCTGCCACTGTTTATTCAGCCGTATACCGACGGCAACGATGAGATAGCCGACTTTAAACTGATGTTTGAAAATACTTTCCCGGTAGCCAAAGTTGCAGCGTTCAGGCACCATCCGATCGATCTCTCCGGTCGTCAGATTGAGCAGGTCGACGTATTCACAGACATCTTTCCATTCAACGCCATACGCGCCGATATTCTGGATAGGAGCCGAACCGACGCAGCCAGGGATCAGAGCCAGATTTTCCAAACCGGGCATACCGCCGTCGAGCGTTCTTTTTACCAGCTCATGCCAGCTCTCACCGGCGCTGACATGAAGATGCCAGCTATCCTGCTCTTCCCTGACCTTAATACCGTGCAGGCGGTTAATCATGACCGTGCCAGCAAAGTCTTCTAAAAACAGGACATTACTGCCCTCTCCAAGAACCAGCAGCGGCTCTTGACGTTTTTTCGTCTTCTGCCAGACCTTAATCATTAACTCGATGTTCTCTGCAATGACCAATTGCGCTGCATTGACCGGGAGCGCAAAGGTATTGTGATTTTTTAAAGACGCGCTTTCAGTAGACATGATATTGAATACCCATTCCGGAATAATTGCACTTAGTCTACTCGAATAAATTTTTGTGGCTATTATTTGTTTTTTGATAATGCGTAGTAGCAGGCAAAATCATGAAACAAAGCAAGGTGACTCTCAATCTATCTGGATGAAATATCGCAATAATTCCAGACTCATGGCAATAGAAAATTATTCTGCACGCGATCAGACTAATAACACAGTCGTAGAGGAAACGTATAAATACATTGTTTATTAGCGTAGTAATTTATTTCAGCTTTATATGCTTTCCCAATGGATAAACATCGACTGAATAAACAATAACCCAACTATACGTATTATTACTGGGTCACCAGGCATGGATATTACAGATTATTTAGCGATGAATAACGCAAAAAGCCTCATGCTTTCGCATGAGGCTTCTTACTTTGTTTGATGCCTGGCAGTGTCCTACTCTCGCATGGGGAGACCCCACACTACCATCGGCGCTACGGCGTTTCACTTCTGAGTTCGGCATGGGGTCAGGTGGGACCACCGCGCTATTGCCGCCAGGCAAATTCTGTTTCAATCAACCCGCAACGCTTCCACGTCGCCAGTCAATCCAATCTCGGAACTTCGCTGAAAATTATTCGTATCATCCTGATACTCACCCCTTCGGGGCCAACGCTCCGCGTTGTTCAAAATCGTTCCCGACGATTTTGTCATCCGTCTCTAAAACACCTTCGGTGTTGTAAGGTTAAGCCTCACGGTTCATTAGTACTGGTTAGCTCAATGCATCGCTGCACTTACACACCCAGCCTATCAACGTCTTAGTCTTAAACGTTCCTTCAGGGGCCTTAAAGGCCCAGGGAAGACTCATCTTGAGGCAAGTTTCGCGCTTAGATGCTTTCAGCGCTTATCTTTTCCGCACTTAGCTACCGGGCAATGCCATTGGCATGACAACCCGAACACCAGTGGTGCGTTCACTCCGGTCCTCTCGTACTAGGAGCAACCCCTCTCAATCTTCCAACGCCCACGGCAGATAGGGACCGAACTGTCTCACGACGTTCTAAACCCAGCTCGCGTACCACTTTAAATGGCGAACAGCCATACCCTTGGGACCTACTTCAGCCCCAGGATGTGATGAGCCGACATCGAGGTGCCAAACACCGCCGTCGATATGAACTCTTGGGCGGTATCAGCCTGTTATCCCCGGAGTACCTTTTATCCGTTGAGCGATGGCCCTTCCATTCAGAACCACCGGATCACTAAGACCTGCTTTCGCACCTGCTCGAGCCGTCACTCTCGCAGTCAAGCTAGCTTATGCCTTTGCACTAACCTCACGATGTCCGACCGTGATTAGCTAACCTTCGTGCTCCTCCGTTACTCTTTGGGAGGAGACCGCCCCAGTCAAACTACCCACCAGACACTGTCCTCACCCCCGATTAGGGGGCCGAGTTAGAACATCAAACATTAAAGGGTGGTATTTCAAGGTTGGCTCCATGCAGACTGGCGTCCACACTTCAAAGCCTCCCACCTATCCTACACATCAAGGCTCAATGTTCAGTGTCAAGCTATAGTAAAGGTTCACGGGGTCTTTCCGTCTTGCCGCGGGTACACTGCATCTTCACAGCGAGTTCAATTTCACTGAGTCTCGGGTGGAGACAGCCTGGCCATCATTACGCCATTCGTGCAGGTCGGAACTTACCCGACAAGGAATTTCGCTACCTTAGGACCGTTATAGTTACGGCCGCCGTTTACCGGGGCTTCGATCAAGAGCTTCTGGTTACCCATAACCCCATCAATTAACCTTCCGGCACCGGGCAGGCGTCACACCGTATACGTCCACTTTCGTGTTTGCACAGTGCTGTGTTTTTATTAAACAGTTGCAGCCAGCTGGTATCTGCGACTGGCTTCAGCTCCATCCGCAAGGGACTTCACCTACGCGCCAGCGTGCCTTCTCCCGAAGTTACGGCACCATTTTGCCTAGTTCCTTCACCCGAGTTCTCTCAAGCGCCTGGGTATTCTCTACCTGACCACCTGTGTCGGTTTGGGGTACGATTTCGTGTTACCTGGAGCTTAGAGGCTTTTCCTGGAAGCTTGGCATCAACTACTTCTGCACCGTAGTGCATCGTCATCACGCCTCAGGGTTAACAAGTAACCGGATTTACCAGGTCACTCCCCCTACACGCTTAAACCGAGACAACCGTCGCTCGGCTAGCCTAGCCTTCTCCGTCCCCCCTTCGCAGTAACACCAAGTACAGGAATATTAACCTGTTTCCCATCGACTACGCTTTTCAGCCTCGCCTTAGGGGTCGACTCACCCTGCCCCGATTAACGTTGGACAGGAACCCTTGGTCTTCCGGCGTGCGGGTTTTTCACCCGCATTATCGTTACTTATGTCAGCATTCGCACTTCTGATACCTCCAGCATGCCTCGCAGCACACCTTCAACGGCTTACAGAACGCTCCCCTACCCAACAACGCATAAGCGTCGCTGCCGCAGCTTCGGTGCATGGTTTAGCCCCGTTACATCTTCCGCGCAGGCCGACTCGACCAGTGAGCTATTACGCTTTCTTTAAATGATGGCTGCTTCTAAGCCAACATCCTGGCTGTCTGTGCCTTCCCACATCGTTTCCCACTTAACCATGACTTTGGGACCTTAGCTGGCGGTCTGGGTTGTTTCCCTCTTCACGACGGACGTTAGCACCCGCCGTGTGTCTCCCGTGATAACATTCTTCGGTATTCGGAGTTTGCATCGGTTTGGTAAGCCGGGATGGCCCCCTAGCCGAAACAGTGCTCTACCCCCGAAGATGAGTTCACGAGGCGCTACCTAAATAGCTTTCGGGGAGAACCAGCTATCTCCCGGTTTGATTGGCCTTTCACCCCCAGCCACAAGTCATCCGCTAATTTTTCAACATTAGTCGGTTCGGTCCTCCAGTTAGTGTTACCCAACCTTCAACCTGCCCATGGCTAGATCACCGGGTTTCGGGTCTATACCTTGCAACTAGACGCCCAGTTAAGACTCGGTTTCCCTACGGCTCCCCTATTCGGTTAACCTTGCTACAAAATATAAGTCGCTGACCCATTATACAAAAGGTACGCAGTCACACCACGAAGGTGCTCCCACTGCTTGTACGTACACGGTTTCAGGTTCTATTTCACTCCCCTCGCCGGGGTTCTTTTCGCCTTTCCCTCACGGTACTGGTTCACTATCGGTCAGTCAGGAGTATTTAGCCTTGGAGGATGGTCCCCCCATATTCAGACAGGATAACACGTGTCCCGCCCTACTCATCGAACTCACGACCTGTGCATCTTCGTGTACGGGACTATCACCCTTTACTGTGCGACTTTCCAGACGCTTCCACTGACACACAAGCCGATTCAGGTTCTGGGCTCTTCCCCGTTCGCTCGCCGCTACTGGGGGAATCTCGGTTGATTTCTTTTCCTCGGGGTACTTAGATGTTTCAGTTCCCCCGGTTCGCCTCATGCCACTATGTATTCATGACATGATAGTGTGTCGAAACACACTGGGTTTCCCCATTCGGGTATCGTCGGTTATAACGGTTCATATCACCTTACCGACGCTTTTCGCAGATTAGCACGCCCTTCATCGCCTCTGACTGCCTAGGCATCCACCGTGTACGCTTAGTCACTTAACCTCACAACCCGAAGGTGTCTTTCGACATCGTCGCGTTGCTACATTTGAGAGACTCTATGACAGGTTACTCCTCATCCCGAACGTCTACGGGGGACAAGTTTCAGCTGCCATGTTTCAATTTTCAGCTTGTTCCAGATTGTTAAAGAGCAAAATACTTCGCAGCATACTGTTGCCAATATACTCTGAAGTATTGATTTTCGGACTTATATGGTGGAGCTAAGCGGGATCGAACCGCTGACCTCCTGCGTGCAAGGCAGGCGCTCTCCCAGCTGAGCTATAGCCCCATATAATCGCGTGCAATACCTTTGTTATTACCAACTCGTAAAGAGTTAATTCTTTCTTAGGCAAGGCATGCGACCGGGAAGTTTACTTTGGTAAACGACCGAGAGCATAACGCAGCATAAGGAAGAATTTGGTAGGCCTGAGTGGACTTGAACCACCGACCTCACCCTTATCAGGGGTGCGCTCTAACCACCTGAGCTACAAGCCTATAAAGGTATTTCTGCTCGTTACTTTTTCATCAGACAATCTGTGTGGACACTGCACAGTCAGGATATCTTTAGGTAAGGAGGTGATCCAACCGCAGGTTCCCCTACGGTTACCTTGTTACGACTTCACCCCAGTCATGAATCACAAAGTGGTAAGCGCCCTCCCGAAGGTTAAGCTACCTACTTCTTTTGCAACCCACTCCCATGGTGTGACGGGCGGTGTGTACAAGGCCCGGGAACGTATTCACCGTAGCATTCTGATCTACGATTACTAGCGATTCCGACTTCATGGAGTCGAGTTGCAGACTCCAATCCGGACTACGACGTACTTTATGAGGTCCGCTTGCCTTCGCAGGTTCGCTTCTCTTTGTATACGCCATTGTAGCACGTGTGTAGCCCTACTCGTAAGGGCCATGATGACTTGACGTCATCCCCACCTTCCTCCAGTTTATCACTGGCAGTCTCCTTTGAGTTCCCGGCCGAACCGCTGGCAACAAAGGATAAGGGTTGCGCTCGTTGCGGGACTTAACCCAACATTTCACAACACGAGCTGACGACAGCCATGCAGCACCTGTCTCAGAGTTCCCGAAGGCACCAATCCATCTCTGGAAAGTTCTCTGGATGTCAAGAGTAGGTAAGGTTCTTCGCGTTGCATCGAATTAAACCACATGCTCCACCGCTTGTGCGGGCCCCCGTCAATTCATTTGAGTTTTAACCTTGCGGCCGTACTCCCCAGGCGGTCGATTTAACGCGTTAGCTCCGGAAGCCACGCCTCAAGGGCACAACCTCCAAATCGACATCGTTTACGGCGTGGACTACCAGGGTATCTAATCCTGTTTGCTCCCCACGCTTTCGCACCTGAGCGTCAGTCTTCGTCCAGGGGGCCGCCTTCGCCACCGGTATTCCTCCAGATCTCTACGCATTTCACCGCTACACCTGGAATTCTACCCCCCTCTACGAGACTCTAGTCTGCCAGTTTCAAATGCAGTTCCCAAGTTAAGCTCGGGGATTTCACATCTGACTTAACAAACCGCCTGCGTGCGCTTTACGCCCAGTAATTCCGATTAACGCTTGCACCCTCCGTATTACCGCGGCTGCTGGCACGGAGTTAGCCGGTGCTTCTTCTGCGAGTAACGTCAATGTAATGCCGTATTAAGACACTACCCTTCCTCCTCGCTGAAAGTGCTTTACAACCCGAAGGCCTTCTTCACACACGCGGCATGGCTGCATCAGGCTTGCGCCCATTGTGCAATATTCCCCACTGCTGCCTCCCGTAGGAGTCTGGACCGTGTCTCAGTTCCAGTGTGGCTGGTCATCCTCTCAGACCAGCTAGGGATCGTCGCCTAGGTGAGCCATTACCCCACCTACTAGCTAATCCCATCTGGGCACATCCGATGGTGTGAGGCCCGAAGGTCCCCCACTTTGGTCCGAAGACGTTATGCGGTATTAGCCACCGTTTCCAGTGGTTATCCCCTCCATCGGGCAGTTTCCCAGACATTACTCACCCGTCCGCCGCTCGCCGGCAAAGTAGCAAGCTACTTTCCGCTGCCGCTCGACTTGCATGTGTTAGGCCTGCCGCCAGCGTTCAATCTGAGCCATGATCAAACTCTTCAATTAAAAGCTTGATTCGCTAAGTTAATAGCTGTTGCTCAAAGATTTACTGCATGAATTTTACTTCAGTTAGTCACTCTTCAAGACTTGATATTTTTTTTGCATCCGAGGATGCTGGATATCGTCTTGTGAGTGCCCACACAGATTGTCTGATAAATTGTTAAAGAGCATCGCCGGAGATAATTCTCATCGGCGCGGGCTGCGTATACTACGCTTTTCGCCCGGAGAGTCAAGCGTTTATTTCGCTTTCTTCTCGCTGACCCGGCGGCTTGTCAGTCGTTGTTCCCGGTCAGTGGAGGCGCATTATAGGGAGTTCTCAGAACGCCGCAACCCCTAATTTCAAAAAATTTTTCAACTGCCTTCTTTTTCAACAAAACGCTGCTCAAGCCAGCGTTTTTGTCACTTTTCATACTAAAGCTGGCGAAATTCCTGGGCAAAGCGCTCGACCTCACGCCAATCCGTGTACTCCACTTCTTTACTGCTATCCGTTTCTCCCCCGGTCATACGCATAATGAACTGAATCATAATACGGTCGAACCAGCGATAACGCGGATAACGCAGCGCGCCGGCAAAGACCGCACACTGTGTCGGTTGCCATGGCGAAGACAGCAGGAACTTACGGGTATAAGGATTAGTTTGGGGTGAACGCTTGTCTGGCTTGCGCGCCGTCAGGTTGACTGAGAAAAAGGCGCTCGGCATTTGGTTCAGGCGTTCAGCATGACGTTTTACAAACTTATCCAACCCAGGATGGAAATGCCCGTAGCGAATCGAGGCGCCGATCATGATGCGTTGATACTGCCTGAGATCGACGTTTTCCGCCTGAAGCAGATCGACCACATCACAGCACATCGCCTCTTGCAGTTTGTTCGCAATATAAGAAGCGATTGCGTGAGTCTGCCCATCGCGACTTGAATAGAGAATCAGTGCCTTCATGGCGTTACTCCTTATCTAGGATCATTCACGCCAGAAGGTCGGCGTAAACAGAACCAGCAGTGTGAAAACTTCAAGGCGCCCGAACAGCATCGTCAACACCAGTATCCACTTCGCCGGCGGCGGCATAGTCGTAAAGTTATCGGCGACAACCCCCAGACCCGGGCCCAGGTTGTTCAGCGTGGCGGTCACGGCAGCAAAGGCGGAGAAATCATCTACACCGGTAGCGATAATCGCCAGCATGCTGACGATAAACACCAGCGCGTAAGCGGAGAAGAACCCCCATACTGCTTCTAATATACGTTCGGGTAACGCACGGTTACCCAGCTTAATGGTATACACCGCATTGGGATGCACCAGCCTTTTCAGTTCACGCGACCCCTGCAGATACAGCAGTAAAATGCGGATTACCTTCAAGCCACCGCCGGTAGAACCGGCGCAGCCGCCGATAAAGGCGGAACACAGCAGCAACATAGGCAAGAACAGCGGCCATTTGGCGATGCTGTCAGTCGTGAAACCTGCCGTCGTCGCCATGGACACCACCTGGAAAAACGCCTGGTTGATCGTTTCCATACCTGACTGATAGACGCCATGCCCCCACAGGATCACCGAACACACCACCACCAGCGTCAATTGCACAAAGATAAACATGCGGAATTCAGGGTCGCGCCAGTACACTTTAAGGCTGCGGCCGCTCAATAACGCAAAGTGCAAACCATAGTTACAGCCGGAAATCAGCAGGAACACGGCGATGATGGTGTTAATTGTCGGACTGGCGTAATAGCCGATGCTGGCGTCGTGGGTGGAGAAACCGCCAATGGCGATGGTTGAAAAGCTATGACCAATAGCGTCGAACGCCGACATCCCGGCACCCCACAGTGCCAATGCGCAGGCTAAGGTCAACAGCACATAGATAAGCCACAGTGTTTTCGCCGTTTCCGCAATCCTCGGACGCATTTTATTGTCTTTCAACGGCCCCGGCATTTCTGCACGGTACAGCTGCATCCCGCCGACGCCGAGAATAGGTAAAATAGCGACCGCCAGCACGATGATCCCCATCCCGCCCATCCACTGCAGCATCTGCCGGTAGAACAAAATGGCTTTTGGCAGCGAGTCCAACCCGACCAGCGTCGTTGCGCCAGTGGTGGTCAAACCGGAAAAGGATTCGAAAAATGCATCGGTAAGCGAGAGATTGGGCCGCTCAGAAAACAGGAAGGGTAAAGCCCCCACGCTGCCCAGCACCGTCCAGAAAAGCACCACGATCAGAAATCCTTCGCGCGGCTTCAGCTCATGCTTTTGTTTACGGTTCGGCCACCACAGCAGTAGGCCGATAGTGACAGCGACAAAGAAGGTCTGCGTAAATGCCCGTCCCGCGCCATCGCGGTAAATCAACGCCACCAGCCCAGGGAGGAACATTGTCCCGGAGAATAAGATGACCAATACACCTACGATACGGGTTATGGCGCGAAAATGCATTTCACACGATCCTTAGCAATTTAATTGGAGGGAATTATTGCGAAATGGGGGTTAATTGCAAATTACCGCGACTCAGATCACGTAATTTATTCCCAAAGGTCTCGGTTTCCGTTGCCGGCAAGGCCAGATGCAACACAACATCCGCACCGTATTCGCCGTGCAGAATCCGCCCTTCCATTTGCTGTAGCAGGTTCTCAACCAACGCCAGCTGCGCATAGTCGCATTGCAAAGTATATTCCAACTGCGGCACTTTGCTGACCAACGGCAGCAGCTTTAACGCCTGCTGTACCCCGCTGCCGTAGGCCTTGACCAGGCCACCGGTGCCTAATTTAATCCCGCCGTAGTAGCGTACCACCACTGCGGTTATCTCCCCCACGCCGCTGCCCATCAGCTGGGCCAGGATCGGTTTCCCTGCTGTGCCGGAAGGCTCGCCGTCGTCGGAAAACCCCAACTGCTGCGAATCCTCCGGCGCGCCGGCGACAAAAGCCCAGCAGTGGTGCCGGGCCGTTGGATGCTCTTCTCTGACCCGCTGAATAAAAGCTTTAGCCGCTTCCACACCGCAGGTCGGTGCCAACAGCGTAATAAAGCGGCTTTTCTTTATCTCCTCACTGACGCTGATAGCCTCTGCAGGAACCGGGTATGCTTCCATCACGCCAAATTAAGATCGCGCGTCATGTTTTCCACCCGCTTTTCATGAATCACGACGTTGTCTTCAATGCGGATGCCGCCGTAAGCCTTCAGCATATCAATGCGCTCCCAGGCAAAGTGTTTGGCGAACTCGCCTCTGCGCCACGGCGCCAACAGAGACTCAATAAAATACAGCCCCGGCTCAATGGTCAATACCATGCCCGGCTGCAGCACCCGCGTACAGCGCAGGAACGGATATTTGGCCGGCGCCGCCAGATGGGTGCCGTTTTCATCCTGCATAAAGCCGGCGGCGTCATGCACCTGCAACCCCAACGGGTGGCCCAGACCATGCGGCAGGAACGGGCAGGTCAGCCCTTGTTCAACCATCGCCTCTTCGCTGATGTCATTCACCAGGCGGTGTTTCTTCAGCAGGCTGGCCAAACGCTGATGCATCTGCACGTGGTAATCGGTATAACGCACGCCGGGCTTCAGCGTGCCGATCAGCGCCAGCTGTTCAGCATTGAGGTCTTTAATCAGGGCGGCGAAATCGCTATCGCCGTCCGCCGCATAGGTGCGCGTCAAGTCCGCTGCATAACCGTTATATTCCGCACCGGCATCGATCAGGAAGCTGCGCATGTCGGACGGCGGCTGATGATCGAGCGTGGTGTAGTGCAGCACGGCGGCGTGTTCATTCAGCGCCACGATATTGCCGTAAGGCACGTCAGTGTCGCGGTGGCCGGTCGCAGTCAGATAAGCCTGGTTGATATCAAACTCGCTCATGCCGGACAGAAAAGCTTCACGCGCCGCCTTATGGCCCGTCACCGCCGTTTTCTGCGCGGCGCGCATGCAGGCCTGTTCGTAACCGGTTTTGATCGAACGATGGAAATCAAGGTAGTTCAGCACCGCCTGCGGATTGATATTATCTTCCGCAATGCCCAACTCCCGCGCCCGCTGCTGGGCATAGCCGAGATAGCCGACGCGCTCGCGCTGTGCCGGCAGAAGCTGACCAATATCGCCGGCATTGGCCAGCGGCATCAGATCGACGGATTGCGTCCAGAAGCTGTTCGGCAGAGGCTCGACGCTGTGCCAATAATCCACCGGCGAATAGAACCACAGCTTCGGTTTGTTAACGCCATCAATCCATAACCAGCAGTTCGGCACCGACGTCACCGGCACCCACGCTTTAAAATGCGCGTTGACCTTGAACGGATAGTGGTGGTCATCCTGAAAGACCCGCAACAACTCGCCGGAATGAATCAGCAGCGCGTCCAGTTTATTGCGCGCCAACACATCGCGTGCGCGGTTTTGCAGTTCATTCAGATGTTCGTTATACAAAGAAGCCAGCGTTTCCATCACAGTACCTTTATGCCCTTAGAACGGAATGCGCCATCTTAACACACTGATTACGCACTCCAACCCCGCCCCATCAGGCATGCGAAACACCTCGCAAACTGTTAACGACACAGACCCTATCAAGGCAACCATTGCCACACTGTCCACGCTGATTTGATGTCAACCCGCACCGAACGGCCAAACCACACAAAATATAATCACATTTAATATCAATGAGATAAAGTTATTCGCTGTGATCGGCGCAGCAAAAAATCAATTTCTAATTTGCATATTTTTAACATTAAAACCACACTCACTTTCATCTGGTCATACCAGATCAGAGGCGCTGATTCAGGAGATAGACATGCTCTACCAAGGCGAAACATTACAACTACACTGGCTCGAGAACGGTATCGCCGAGCTGGTGTTTGATGCCCCAGGCTCCGTCAACAAGCTGGATACCCGCACCGTTGCAGCGCTGGGTGAAGCGCTCGACGTACTGGAAAAACAGACCGAGCTGAAAGGGCTGCTGCTGCGTTCCAACAAAAACGCATTTATCGTCGGTGCCGATATCACCGAATTCCTGTCGCTGTTCGCCGCCCCGGCGGAAAAACTGCAACATTGGCTGACTTTCGCCAATTCCATTTTCAACCGCCTGGAAGATTTACCGGTGCCGACCATTGCCGCCATCAACGGCTATGCGCTGGGCGGCGGCTGCGAGTGCGTGTTGGCGACGGACTTCCGCGTCGCGACGCCGGATGCGCGCATCGGCCTGCCGGAAACCAAACTCGGCATTATGCCGGGCTTCGGCGGCTCGGTACGTCTGCCGCGTCTGCTCGGCAACGACAGCGCACTAGAGATCATCGCCGCAGGTAAAGACATCGGCGCCAAAGAAGCGCTGAAAGTCGGCCTGGTCGATGCGATCGTCGCGCCGGAAAAATTGGCGGATGCCGCGCGTCAGATGCTGCAACAAGCCATTGACGGGCGGTTAGACTGGCGCGCCAGTCGTCAGCCGAAGCTGGAGCCGCTGAAGCTCAGCCCGATTGAAGCAGCCATGAGCTTCACTACCGCCAAGGGCATGGTTCTGCAAACGGCCGGCAAACACTATCCGGCGCCAATGACCGCGGTGAAGACGATAGAAGCCGCCGCCGGATTGGGACGCGATGAAGCACTGAAGCTGGAGACCGCCAGCTTTGTGCCGTTGGCGCGTTCCAATGAAGCCCGGGCGTTGGTCGGTATTTTCCTCAACGATCAGTTTGTGAAAGGTCAGGCGAAAAAACTGGCGAAAGATCGCGCCGCGCCGAAGCAGGCCGCAGTGCTGGGCGCCGGTATTATGGGCGGTGGCATCGCCTACCAGTCCGCATTAAAAGGCGTGCCGGTACTGATGAAAGATATCAGTGAAAAATCGCTGACGCTCGGCATGGGCGAAGCCGCCAAGCTGCTGAACAAACAGTTGGAGCGCGGCAAGCTCGACGGCATGAAGATGGCCGGCGTGCTGGCAACCATTCAGCCCACGCTGGACTACGCCGGCATTGAACGCGCTCAGGTGATTGTGGAAGCGGTGGTGGAGAATCCGAAGGTCAAAGCCGCAGTGTTGGCCGAAGTTGAAGGGCTCATCGGCGAAGATACGGTTCTGGCCTCCAATACCTCGACTATTCCGATTAATGAACTGGCAAAATCGCTGCAACGGCCGCAGAACTTCTGCGGTATGCACTTCTTTAACCCGGTGCATCGCATGCCGCTGGTAGAAATCATCCGCGGTGAACGCACCAGCGACGAAACCATCGCCGCCGTGGTGGCCTACGCGTCACGCATGGGGAAAACGCCGATCGTGGTCAACGACTGCCCGGGCTTCTTCGTCAACCGCGTGCTGTTCCCTTACTTTGCTGGCTTCAGCCTGCTGTTGCGGGACGGCGCTGATTTCCGTCAGGTCGATAAAGTGATGGAAAAACAATTCGGCTGGCCAATGGGTCCGGCCTACCTGCTTGACGTGGTCGGCATTGATACTGCACATCACGCCCAGGCCGTGATGGCCGCCGGCTTCCCAGAACGCATGAGCAAGGACTACCGCGATGCGGTCGACGTGATGTTCGACAACCAGCGCTTCGGCCAGAAAAATCAGGTGGGTTTCTACCGCTATAGCCAGGATAACAAAGGCAGACCGCGTAAAGAGAACGACGAACAGACCGATGCGCTGTTAGCGACGGTCAGCCAGCCGCGTCAGAACATCAGCGCCGAGGAAACTATCGCGCGCATGATGATTCCAATGATTAACGAAGTGGTGCGCTGTCTGGAAGAAGGCATCATCGCCAGCCCGGCGGAAGCCGATATGGCACTGGTTTACGGCATCGGCTTCCCGCCGTTCCACGGCGGCGTCTTCCGCTATCTGGATACCATGGGCACGGCACATTACGTTGAAATGGCGCAACGTTACGCACATCTGGGCGAGCTGTATCAGGTTCCGGCCGGCCTGCGCGCCAAAGCCGAACGTAATGAAACCTACTACCCGGTGACGGCGCCAATCGCGGATGTCTCCACGGGCCAACCGGCATGAGGTCATAAAAGATGGAAAACGTAGTTATTGTTGACGCCGTCCGTACGCCGATGGGCCGCTCAAAAGGCGGCGCCTTCCGTCAGGTACGCGCCGAAGATCTGTCCGCCCACCTGATGCGTACGCTGCTCAGTCGCAATCCGGCGCTGGAACCCGGCGCAATTGACGATATTTACTGGGGCTGCGTACAGCAAACGCTGGAGCAAGGTTTTAATGTGGCGCGCAACGCCGCACTACTGGCGGAAATTCCCCATACGGTGCCCGCCGTTACCGTTAACCGCCTGTGCGGTTCCTCCATGCAGGCGCTGCACGACGCCGCTCGCGCCATTATGGTCGGCGATGCGCAGGTCAGCCTGATCGGCGGCGTCGAGCATATGGGCCACGTGCCGATGAACCACGGCATTGATTTTCACCCCGGCCTCAGCCGTTCGGTCGCCAAGGCCGCCGGCATGATGGGGCTGACCGCCGAAATGCTGGCCAAGATGCATAACATCAGCCGTCAGATGCAGGATGAGTTCGCCGCGCGTTCACACCAGCGCGCCTATGCCGCCACCCAGGCCGGGCATTTTAACCAGGAGATCGTCGCCACCACCGGTCACGATGCCGATGGCGTACTGACCCGCTATGATTTTGATGAAGTGATCCGCCCGGAAACCACGGTGGAAACGCTGGCGGCGCTGCGCCCGGCCTTCGACCCGGTGAACGGCACGGTCACCGCCGGCAGCTCCTCCGCCCTGTCAGACGGCGCTTCCGCCATGCTGCTGATGAGCGAATCGCACGCCAAAGCCCTGGGGCTGAAAGCCCGTGCGCGCATCCGCTCTATGGCGGTGGTGGGCTGCGATCCGTCCATCATGGGCTACGGCCCGGTGCCGGCCAGCCGGCTGGCGCTGAAGCGAGCCGGGCTGACCACGCAGGATATCGATCTGTTTGAACTGAACGAAGCCTTCGCCGCACAGTCGCTGCCCTGCATCAAGGATCTGGGGTTGCTGGACAGCCTGGACGACAAAGTGAACCTGAACGGCGGCGCCATTGCGTTGGGTCACCCTTTGGGCTGTTCCGGTTCGCGTATCTCCACCACCCTGCTGAACCTGATGGAACGTCGCGACGCGCAGTTTGGCCTGGCCACCATGTGCATCGGCCTGGGACAAGGCATCGCCACCGTGTTCGAACGCGTATAACACACCCTTTGCCGGCCCGCCGGGTCGGCATCTCAGTTTAGTTGCCGTGCTTCCCGCCTGTCAGGGGCGGGTTTTTTATCACCCTGCTTAACCAGCAAAAAATAGGGCGGCTTGCGCCACCCCATATTACAACCTGTACCGCATCCCGCTTAAATAAACGAGAAGGCATCGCCAAACATGCGCGACGCCTGTGCACCACGTTCCGCGCAGAAGCGCTCGCGGGCAATTTTCGCCATCTCGAAGCGGCCGGCGATATAAATATCGTGCTCGGCCAGCGAACCGTAATCCTGCAGCACCGCGCTCAATACCGTGCCGCTGCGGCCGCGCCATTCAGGTTCCGGCTGTTCTACTACCGGGATCACCTTCAGGTTCGGATGCTGCAACGACAGCGCTTCCAGCTCGCTCAGGTCGTACAGATGCTGTAGCTCACGGCCGCCCCAGTAAATCGCGATATCGCGCTCCGGCTGCTGCTCCAGCGCAGTCAGCAAAATGGATCGTGCGTACGAGAAGCCGGTTCCTCCGGCGATCAGCACCAGCGGACGGCTGCCGTCTTCACGCAGCCAGGCGTCGCCATGCGGTACGTCAACGGTAATCGCCTGCTCTTTCAAAATACGATCCATCACCGCCATGGCGTACAGGTTCAGCTCTGAAGCGCCGATATGCAGCTCAATATATTCCTGCTGCGACGGGGTAGACGCCAATGAGAACGGACGCTTGTCGCGTTCGTCCATCACCACCATCAAATACTGCCCGGCCTTGAATAAAAACGGCGCTTCCGGCACCAAACGTACCCGATAAACGGTATCGGTAATGGCCTCTACAGAGGTCACTTTACAGCTCAATATTGTCATGCGTTCCCTCTGTCGGGTCATCAATGCAAAACTGAGAACAGGGCGCTGACGTTACAGCGTCGGTTCCCTGTCACTGAAGATTGCGAGCTCGTCCCAGATCTCATCGATGCGCGCACGCACCTTTTCATCCATTACGATCGGACGGCCCCACTCGCGCTGGGTTTCCCCCGGCCATTTATTAGTGGCGTCCAGCCCCATCTTCGAACCCAGCCCGGAAACCGGCGAGGCGAAGTCCAGATAGTCAATCGGCGTATTTTCCACCATAACGGTATCCCTTGCCGGATCCATTCGTGTGGTAATTGCCCAAATCACATCATTCCAGTCACGCGCGTTGACGTCGTCATCGCAAACAATCACGAACTTGGTATACATAAACTGACGCAGGAACGACCAAACGCCCATCATCACACGTTTGGCATGACCCGGATACTGCTTCTTCATGGTTACCACTGCCAGGCGGTAGGAGCAGCCTTCCGGCGGCAGGTAGAAGTCGACGATTTCCGGGAACTGTTTTTGCAGAATCGGCACGAACACTTCGTTCAACGCCACGCCCAATACCGCCGGCTCATCAGGCGGACGGCCAGTATAGGTGGAATGGTAAATGGCATCGCGACGCTGCGTCACATGCGTAACGGTGAATACCGGGAAATGGTCGATTTCATTGTAGTAACCGGTGTGGTCGCCATATGGCCCTTCCGGCGCCATTTCGCCCGGCTCAATATAGCCTTCAAGCACGATTTCCGCGCTGGCGGGCACTTCCAGATCGTTGGAAATACATTTGACGACTTCGGTCTTATTGCCACGTAGCAGCCCGGCGAAGGCGTATTCAGAAAGCGTATCCGGCACCGGCGTCACCGCGCCGAGAATGGTGGCCGGGTCGGCCCCCAGCGCGACGGAAACCGGGAAGCGCTCACCGGGGTGCGCCTGACACCACTCCTGAAAGTCCAGCGCGCCGCCGCGGTGCGACAGCCAACGCATAATCACCTTGTTCTTGCCCAATACCTGCTGACGATAAATCCCCAGATTCTGCCGCTCTTTCTCTGGTCCGCGGGTCACGGTCAGCCCCCAGGTAATCAGCGGCGCAGCGTCTTCCGGCCAGCAATGCATCACCGGGATGCGGCCAAGATCGACATCATCACCCTGCCAAACCTGCTCCTGGCACGGTGCTGAACCCAAGACTTTGGTCGGCATGTTCAGCACCTGCTTGAACTTCGGCATCTTGTCGAACAGATCGCGGAAGCCTTTTGGCGGCTCAGGTTCTTTCAGAAACGCCAGCAGTTTGCCCACGTCGCGCAGCGCGCTGACGTCTTCCTGGCCCATGCCCATCGCCACGCGGTTCGCCGTGCCGAACAGGTTGCACAACACCGGCATGTCATAGCCTTTCGGGTTTTCAAACAGCAGCGCCGGGCCGCCCGCACGCAGAGTGCGATCGGCAATTTCCGTCATTTCCAGATAGGGATCGATGGGCTGGCTGATGCGTTTTAGTTCCCCTCTCTTTTCCAGCAATGAGAGGAAATCGCGTAAGTCACGGTATTTCATACTGTTCATTATAACGGCCAGTGAGGCGGGCATTATAAGCCCTCTTCACGGTTGATGCTGCAATTTTGTTAAACAGAGCCGCAGCGCTGTCAGTGGCAATCGAACGGCACCAGCGCCTGCAGCGCCAGCGTATCCTGAAATTCCTGCGTCGCCGTGTTATGGCGGAACAGCTTGTAGCCCTGGCTGCGGGCGCTGACATAACGCAGTGTATTATCACGGACGTGCAGCAAACTGCCCTCTCGCAGCGCGACTACGGATTCGCTCGGATTGACCGCACAGAATTCAGCCAGGCGTTCATCGCGCGTCTCCCCCATATGACCACTGATATGCGCATCGATATAGTGCGGATTAATCTGCAGCGGGAACAACCCTAACGACGGCAATACGACGCTGTTGCGTACCGGCATATCATTGGTGGTGCGAATGCTTGGCGTCGCCACATTACAGCCGGCGCTCCAGCCGACGTACGGCACATTGCGCTCACGCACTGCGCGCTGAATGGGGACGATCAGTCCATTTTCATGCAGCAGCTGATTCAGAAGCCAGCTGTTGCCGCCGCTGACCAGAATGCATTCAGCCTGTTCAACCGCCGCCGCCGGCGATGACGAGTGGTGAATGCTGGCGACAGGAATGCCCAGCGTCTGCGTCAGCTCCTGCGCGCGCTCATCATAATCACTGCGGATCAGCGCGTAAGGAATCAGCAGCGCTGAGGTGAGATGACGACGGGCAACCATCTCCAGCAGTTCTTCTTTGGCGTAGCCCAGCAGCTCCGCTTCCCCGGAAAGCTTACCGTTGCTCAGTAGAAATAGTTCCATTGCTCTCTCTTATCTAAGAAGGATGAATAACATCACATTGGCGCTCGCCGCGCTTTGCCATACTGCTCACGGTAACAAATTTTGCGCCTACAGTTATACCCGGGTGCGGCAGATATGTGTGTGACGGCACATCAAACGCCGCAGGTTAAGTACGATCTACGCCAGCGGCGTTGGTTATATCTGATTAACCCCATTTCACGATTGTGGGGCTTGGCCTAGGTATCCGTAATGGCTTTTGCTATGCTTAACGGCTGACAGAAAGGCATGTGAAATTATGGAATCTTGGTATTTACTCTATTGTAAACGCGGCCAGCTCTTGCGGGCACAGGAACACTTGGAACGACAGGCGGTGGGCTGCTTCAGCCCGGTTATCGCGCTGGAAAAGATTGTGCGCGGCAAGCGCACCACGGTGAACGAACCGCTGTTTCCCAACTACCTGTTTGTGGCGTTCGATCCTGAGCGGATCCACACCACAACCATCAGCGCAACCCGCGGCGTCAGCCATTTTGTCCGCTTCGGTTCGCTGCCAACGATCATTCCACAGACGGTTATCGAAGAACTGCGCACCCATACCAGCGACACCTATGTCGACCCGGAAACGCCGCAGCCGGGCGATACCGTGCTGATTACCGACGGTGTGTTCGAGGGCCTGCAGGCTATCTATACCGAGCCAGACGGCGAGGCGCGCTCCATGCTGCTGCTCAACCTGATTAACAAACAGGTGACGCAAAGCCTGGATAACCGCCAGTTCGAAAAGATGTAAACAAGGCGCCGCAGGGCGCCTTTTTATGCTCTGTCAGCGCTGCATCGCTTCGTCATGCAACCACTGCGCCACGCGCTTGGCGAAATAGGTCAGCACACCATCGGCACCGGCGCGTTTGAAGCACATCAGCGATTCCATAATGGCCGGTTGCTCCTGCAGCCAACCATTCTGGATTGCCGCCATATGCATCGCATACTCACCGGAAACCTGATAGGCGAATGTCGGCACACCAAAGTTATCCTTAACGCGGCGCACCACATCCAGATACGGCATGCCAGGCTTCACCATCACCATATCCGCGCCTTCCTGCAGGTCCTGCGCAATTTCCTGCAGCGCTTCGTCG
This sequence comes from Serratia sp. JUb9, assembly GCF_014298095.1. Classification (NCBI taxonomy): domain Bacteria; kingdom Pseudomonadati; phylum Pseudomonadota; class Gammaproteobacteria; order Enterobacterales; family Yersiniaceae; genus Serratia; species Serratia sp. JUb9. The sequence goes on from NZ_CP060416.1 coordinate 4,713,039, forward strand.
CTATTGGCCGGATCCATCTGATAGGTTTTTTTGTTGCCGCCTTTCAGATTGCCGCTGGAGCCCAGCGCATCGCGGAACGGGCCGTAATAGCAAGAGGCATATTTGGCAGAGTAGGCCATGATCTGCGTATTGATCAGCCCCTGCTGTTCCAGACTGTCGCGAATGGCGCCGATGCGACCATCCATCATATCGCTCGGGGCGACGATTTCTGCGCCGGCTTCTGCGTGTGACAACGCCTGGCGCACCAAAATCTCTTTGGTGACATCGTTAATCACATAGCCGTCGCTATCAATCACGCCGTCCTGACCGTGTGTGGTATAGGGATCCAGCGCCACATCGGTCAGGATCCCCAACTCAGGCACCGCATCTTTCAGGGCGCGCACCGTACGCTGCACCAGGCCATCCGGGTTATAGGCTTCTTCCGCATGCAAAGATTTCTGCGCGGACTCAATCACCGGAAATAACGAAATCACCGGCACGCCAAGCTTGGCGATGGCTTCCGCCTCTTTGACCAGCAGATCGATAGACATACGCGACACACCCGGCATGGAGCTGACCGCCTCTTGACGTTGGCTGCCTTCCATCACGAAAACCGGATAAATCAAATCGTTAACGCTCAGTTGATTTTCAGCCACCAGGCGGCGGCTGAAATCATGGCGACGCACGCGACGCATGCGACGCCCCGGGAAAGTGCCCGGAAACGCATAGCTCATACTCTTCTCCTGACTCATGCCAACCGGAATAACCGGCGGGCGTTACGATCGGTTTCCTGCGCCAGCCATTGCGCATCTTCCTGACGCCAGGTTGCCACCTGACGGACGATATGGGGCAGAAAACAGGGTTCATTACGACGCGAGGCGGGTTTGGGCTGCAAATCCCGCGGTAACAAATACGGCGCGTCGGTTTCCAGCAGCAACCGGTCAACGGGAATTTTCGGCAACAGCGCGCGCAGCGCCAGGCCGCGACGCTCATCGCACACCCAGCCGGTAATGCCGACGGATAAGCCCAGCGACAGGCAGCCTGCCAGTTCCTCTTCATTGCCGGTGAAACAGTGCACGACGGCGGCCGGCAGCTTATCCAGCCAAGGCTCCAGCAATGCGACAAAACGTGCGTGCGCATCACGGCAGTGTAAAAACACCGGCATCGCCAACTCCGCCGCCAGCGCCAGCTGCGCGCTAAAGGCCGCCTCTTGTTCCTGCGGCGTAGAGAAATTGCGGTTAAAATCTAGCCCGCACTCACCAATAGCCACCACTTCCTCCCTGGCGGCCAATGCGCCTATCTGCTGAGCGACATCGTCGTTCCAGCCGCTGGCCTGATGCGGATGCACGCCCGCAGTGGACCAACAGAAGCCGCGGTAATGCTGCGCCAGCGCGCTGGCCGCCTCACTTTCCGGCAGGTCGGTGCCGGTAATCAGCATCCCCGTGACGCCGGCTTCCCGGGCGCGTTCAACCACCTGAGCGGCATCTTTGGCAAATTGTGAACTGGTCAGGTTAACACCGATATCAAACATGGCTTTTCCAAAACAGAAGCCGCCCATCAGGGCGGCTTGGCGATAACAATAACTCAAGACGTCGGGTGTTCTTCACCCTCATCCTCTTCTTCCGGCTGCGGCCGTCGCTTGCCGACGTAGAAGCGGGCAAAGAAGATGCCGACTTCAAACAGCAGATACATCGGGATAGCCAGCAGCGTCTGCGAGAACACGTCCGGCGGCGTCAGCAGCATCCCCACCACAAAGGCGCCGACCAGCACATAAGGACGCTTCTTCTTCAGGTCTTCCGGCGAGGTGACGCCACTCCAGCACAGCAGAATTATCGCAACCGGTACCTCAAACGCCACGCCAAACGCCATAAACAGCGCCATCACAAAGTCGAGGTAGTTGTTAATATCGGTAGCAATCAATACGCCGGCCGGCGCGGTTTTGGCAAAGAAGCCGAACGCCAGCGGGAACACGATAAAGTAGGCAAACGCCATACCCAGATAGAACAGGACGCTGCTGGAAAATAGCAGCGGCATCATCAGGCGGCGCTCATGCTTATACAGTGCCGGCGCAATAAACGCCCAGACCTGATACAGGATGACCGGCGCCGAAACGAACACCGAGACAATCATTGTCAGTTTAATCGGGGTAAAGAAAGGAGAAGCCACATCGGTGGCTATCATGCTCGCCCCGGCCGGCAACTGCTTGATTAACGGCGCAGAAACCAGCTGATAAATATCATTGGCAAAGAATACCAACGCAATAAAGATCACCAGTACGCTGATGATTGAGTTCAACAGCCGCTTACGTAGTTCGATCAGATGACTGATAAGCGGTTGGGTGTCTTCCACAGCCATGTTTTAACGATCGCCATTAGATGAGTGGGATGCCGGGATGTGGTCCGCAGCAGACGTGACGGGAGCCTTGGCCGCAGACGAGGTCGCTGGCGCTTCCGGCGGCACAGCTTTCGCAATGGCGGCCGGCGCGGCGCTGTTCGCCGCCTCTGCGGTAATGACGTCGTCATGCGCCGCCTCAGGCTCGTCAGTCCGTGGATTATGGATAGTGTTGGCTTCAGCATCAGCACCAGGCTGATACGAACGCTTCAGCGAGTCGGTCGCTTCTTTCAGCTCGTCCATCGACGCCTTCAGCTCCGGCGTCAGATTTTGCAGACCGGCACTTTCCGCTTTCTTCAGGCTGTCCTGCAGTTCCTGCAGCTTCAGCTCCTGAGAGAGTTCATTTTGCACCGATGCCGCCAGAGAACGCAGAGCACGGATCCAGCCCGCAACCGTTCTTACCGCAACCGGCAACCGTTCCGGCCCCAGCACAACCAGACCAATCACCAGTACCAGCAGCAGCTCACTAAACCCAATGTCAAACACGGTTTATACCTGCTCTTTGTTCTTCGACTCTTCAGTTTTCACTTCCGGCTGCTTATCCGCGATAGGCTTGGCCGCAAAGTCAGCATCGTGGCTGGTTTTTTCCGTCGTGTTGGTTGGCGAGGTGTTGTTGTCGTCGCCAATCGCCTTTTTGAAGCCCTTGATCGATGCGCCGAGATCGGAGCCCAGCGTACGGAGCTTATTGGTACCAAACAGCAGCACCACGATCACCGCAATGATCAACAATTGCCAAATACTAATACCGCCCATTCCAATTACCTCTAGATTTACAGGGGTTATTCAACGTTGCCGCATTATACGGCAACTTTTAACCGGGTTACGAGTTCCTCGTCGACTTTTACATTACGCTGACAAGCGTAAACAGGGTCCACGAAAAACAGATTCAGCTCGCGCGCTTCCAGCCCACGATCCAGGCGACGATCCCTCCGGCCATCATCCAGGCCGGCAGTACCTCGATACCGCCCAGCAACAGGATGGAACCGCCTACTAATAGTGTAGCGCCAACGCCGAACAAATACCGCGACTGTCCCTGCCGGACGCGCTGCGCCTGCATCTGATGGGTCAGCTTATCAACGCTTTGTTGCAACAGCTTATGCTGCTGCAAACTATCATAAAATAATTCCGGCAGTTCAGGCAGCTTCTCCGCCCAGAACGGCGCCTTGTCTTTCAGGGCGCGGACAACCGCAGGAATGCCCACTTGATCGCGCAGCCAGCTTTCCAGGAAGGGTTTCGCCGTGGTCCACAGATCCAACTGCGGGTAAAGCTGCCGCCCCAGGCCTTCAACATACAGCAGGGTCTTCTGCAACAGCACCAGCTGCGGCTGCACTTCCATATTGAAACGGCGCGCGGTGTTAAACAAGTTCAACAGCACGTTGCCGAACGAAATTTCCGCCAGCGGCTTTTCAAAAATCGGCTCGCACACGGTGCGGATGGCGAATTCAAAGTCTTCCACGTTGGTATCGCGCGGCACCCAACCGGAATCGACGTGCAGTTCCGCCACCTTGCGGTAGTCGCGGTTGAAGAAGGCGATAAAGTTTTCCGCCAGGTAACGTTTATCGTCTTTGTTCAGCGAGCCGACGATACCGCAGTCAATGCCAATATAGCGGGGATCTTCCGGATGCTCATAGCTGACAAAGATATTGCCCGGATGCATATCGGCATGGAAGAAACTGTCGCGGAACACCTGGGTAAAGAACACCTGCACGCCGCGTTCAGCCAGCAGTTTCATATTGGTGCCCTGCGCTTCCAGCGTCGGGATGTCCGACACCGGTATGCCATAGATACGCTCCATCACCAGCAGGCTCTCGCGGCAGTAATCGGAATAGACTTCCGGCACGTAAAGCATCGGGCTGCCGTCGAAGTTACGCCGCAGCTGAATGGCATTCGCCGCTTCACGCAGCAGGTTCAATTCGTCCAGCAGAGTCTTCTCATACTCGCGCACCACTTCGCGCGGGCGCAGGCGGCGACCGTCCGGCAACAGTTTCGGCACCCAACCGGCCAGGCGATACATCAGGCGCACGTCGGCTTTGATAATCGGCCCGATATCAGGCCGGATCACCTTCAGCACCACTTCCTTGCCGGTGGTTTTCAGGCGGGCGGTATGTACCTGCGCAATCGACGCCGACGCCAAAGGCTGTTGTTCAAAATCGTCAAACCACTCTTCCAGCGGCCCGCCCAGCGCCAATTCGATATGCTTGCGCGCCAGCGCGCCGTCAAACGGCGCTACGCGGTCCTGCAGCAGCGTCAGCTGGTCGGCAATGTGCGGCGGGAACAGATCGCGCCGCGTCGACATCATCTGGCCGAACTTGATCCACACCGGGCCCAGTTCCTGTAATGCCAAACGCAGACGTTCGCCCAGCGGCTGATCCTTGTGTTTGTTCGGCATCCAGAACAGTAAACGCCGGCCAAAACGCAGCGGCAGGGTCAGACGCATTTTAGGGATTAGCTCATCCAGGCCGTAGCTAAGAAAAACGCGAACGATAAAGTACAGGCGGCGTAATTCGCCAGGGGTCATCGCTTACCCTCCAACTTGTCCATGCGGGCCAACAAGGCTTCCAGACTGCGGGTTGCGGCGTCCACTTCTTCGTTGAACCACACCACTTCCAGCGGCCCCGGCGCAACGCGCCACTCTTCGGTCAGCGTTTCCGCCACGTAGCGCTGCTGGCTCTGCAGACCGGACTTCAGCAGACAGGCGCCTTTGCCCATCACCTGCGTAATACCCTGTGCGGCAATATCGCCGATGTAGGGCGCCAGCCACTCTGCCGGATCCCACTCCGCCAAATCCAGCAGCCCGACCAGCTGTTGCACCACCTGAATATCGCCTTCGACAACCAGCTCGCCGCTGCGCATCAACGGCGACAGCTGCTGACGGTCACGCAATTTCAGCAGCACCGGAATACGCGTCTGCACCGTGCAGTCGGCTGCATCTTCGGATTGCCCCAGCACATCGACCCGCTGTTCGCTGAAAATCAGCACCAGCGGCGCAGAAAACTCCTGCAGTTCAATCCGCAGCACCTTGCCGGCCAAACGCTGACGCGCGGCCTTCATGCTGCGATCGCGGAACAGCAGGCTATTAAGCGACGTTTCCAACACGCCGGTCAGCAGCGGGGTTAACAGCATCGGCATGTCCATATCAGAACTTAAAGCCCCGGTGCAGTGCAACAATGCCGCCGGTCAGGTTGAAGTAGCTGACGTTGTCGAAGCCGGCGTTCTGCATCATGCCTTTCAGGGTTTCCTGATCGGGATGCATGCGGATGGATTCCGCCAGATAGCGGTAGCTTTCCGGATCCTTCACCACCAGCTCGCCGATTTTCGGCAGTACATGGAAGGAGTAGGCGTCGTAGGCTTTGCTCAGCGGCGCCAACAGCGGTTTGGAAAACTCCAGCACCAGCAGACGGCCGCCCGGCTTCAGCACGCGGAACATCGAACGCAGCGCCTTGTCTTTATCAGTGACGTTACGCAGGCCGAAAGAGATGGTGATGCAGTCGAAATAGTTATCCGGGAACGGCAGCGCCTCAGCATTGGCCTGCACGTAGTTGATGTTGCCGACAATGCCGCGATCGCGCAGCTTATCACGCCCCATCTTCAGCATGGATTCGTTGATATCCGCCAGCACCACCTGCCCCTGTTCCCCGACCATGCGCGAGAACTTGGCGGCCAGATCGCCGGTGCCGCCGGCCAGATCCAGAACGCGCTGACCGCGGCGCACGCCGCTGCAATCAATGGTAAAACGCTTCCAGACCCGATGAATGCCGAATGACATCAGGTCATTCATTACGTCATATTTGGCCGCTACCGAGTGAAAAACATCGGCCACCATGGCCTGTTTTTCTTCACGTGCTACGGTACGAAAACCGAAATCTGTGGTTTCCTGCGATTGATCTGCCATTGTCTTGCCTGCTATTCAGTCAATTTTGTAGTTGTGGAGTGTACCAGAACCCCACGAAATACCCCACCTCGCCGCAGCGTTCATCCCTGCGACGTCTGGTCGGTAGCATCTTTTGCCTCTGCCTCTGGCAACGCGCCGGCGGCGTCATCGGTTGCCTGTGCGCCTTGCCGATCCTGCTCGCTGGCCTGCTGCGCCAGCTGCGGGTTTATCGGCCGCTTCACCTCAACCCCCAAGGCGCGGAAGCCTTCGGTCTGACCGATAAGATTACCACGGCCTTCGCTGAGTTTGTTCATCGCCTGCCGATAGCTGCCCTGCGCTTTATCCAGACTTTGCCCCAACGCCGACATATCATCAACGAACAGGCGCATTTTGTCGTACAGCCGCGCCGCGCGGTCGGCAATGCGCTGGGCGTTCTGGCTCTGGTGCTCATAGCGCCACAGGTTGGTGATGGTACGTAACGCCACCAGCAGCGTTGTCGGGCTGACCAGCATGATATTGTGCTTCAGCGCTTCGCTGATAAGCTCAGGCTCGCGGTCAATAGCCAGCAAGAACGCCGGCTCTACCGGAATAAACATCAGAACGTAGTCCAGCGAGCGCAGCCCCGGCAGTTGCTGGTAATCCTTCCGTCCCAGCAGCCGGATATGTCCGCGCAGGGAGGCGATATGCTCACTCAGCGCGGCTTCGCGCTCCGCCTCATCTTCGCTGTTGAAGTATCGCTCATAGGCCACCAGCGACATTTTGGCGTCGATCACCACGTCTTTCCCCTGCGGGAGACGTACGATCACATCAGGCTGCATACGGCTCTGATGGTCCAGCCGCACGCTCACCTGTGTTTCATACTCATGCCCTTCCCGCAGGCCGGAGGCCTCGAGTACCCGGCTGAGCACCACCTCGCCCCAGTTGCCCTGAGTTTTGTTATCGCCTTTCAGCGCTTTGGTCAGATTGATCGCCTCACGCGCCATCTGCGCATTCAGCTGCTGCAGATTACGTATCTCGTGAGTCAGGGTGTGGCGCTCCCGCGCTTCCTGGCCAAAGCTGTCCTGTACCTGACGACGGAAGCCGTCCAACTGTTCGCGCAGCGGCAGCAGCAGCCGATCCAGACTCTGCCGGTTCTGTTCATCCACCTTGCGGCCGCTGTGTTCGAAGATGCGGTTGGCCAGATTCTCAAACTGGGTGGTCAGCCGCTGCTCGCTGTTGATCAGCAGCCGCTGTTTCTCTTCGGCCGCCATGCGCGTTTCTTCCAGGCGAATCGTCACCTCGCGCAGCTCGGCCTCCTGCATGCTGTTGACCTCGCGCTGGGCGCGCAGCTCCTGGTTGAGCTGCTCACACTCGCCACGCCAGTGTTCAAGCTGTTGTAGCTTCTCCCGCGCTGCGGCGAACTGCCCGTGCAGATTACGCAGGTCCAAATCGTTTTGCCGCAGCAGCTGCTCCTGCCGCTGCGCCGCCTCCTGGCGCGCCGCAATCTCCTGCTGCGCCTGCTGCAGCGACTGCTCCAGCAAACGCAGTTCCGTTTCGTGATGCGCCTGGTTCTGCTGCTGCCTCAGGTTGGCGATCAACCACCCCAGCAGCATGCCGATGACCACGCCGCCAATACCGTACACCAAGCTGGTATCCACCCTGCCTCCCGTTAACCCGTACCGTCCGGCGCTTCGCGCCCGCTGCCCGTCACGTTAAGGGGAGACTGTATGGATGTCCAGTCAGAATTTTATCTACCGTGCTATTATGCGCAACGCTGCGCAAACTAGGCAAACCACTGACTTAACCATTTGATACCGAACGCCCCCGGCGCAAGAATGCCAAACGCCCAGATCATCGCCGAGGTCAGGTTGGCCAGTTGAAAATAGCGCTGCGGCATGGCGCAGATACCGCCGACCAGCGGCACCACCGCGCGCAGCGGGCCGAAGAAACGGCCGAAGAAAATGCCCAGCACGCCCCAGCGTTCAAAGAACGCATGGCCGCGCACCAGTAATTGCGGATTGCGCGACAGCGGCCACATATGGGCCACGCGATCCTGATAGCGGTAGCCGATCCAATAAGAGAGCCAATCGCCAAAGAATGCGCCGGCCGCCGCCGCCGCCCAGATCGGCCAGAAGGCGATGCCGCTTTCCCCGATCAGCGCGCCCAGCGCCAGCAGGATCACCGTCGCCGGCAGCAGCAGGGAAAGAAACGCCAGCGATTCGCCGAAGGCCAGGAAGAAAATAATCGGAATGGCCCAGCCCTCGTGCTGCCGCACGACGTCGCTGACCCAGTGAATAACGTCGCTGAGACTCAAAGACAGGCTCCTTTACGGCGCTGTGATAGTTAGATCCTATGCTCGCCGGGGCTGATTAAACCCCGGCTAAACGCGGCGGCGATAGCCGCCTCACTCCAGATAGTGCGCCTGCAGAGCGGCACGCTGGCTGGCGCCCAGGCCATACTCCGCCTCCAGCCAGCGGTCGGTGCTGCCGTACTGTTCGCGGATACAGCCCAGCGCCGTCATCAGAAACTCTTCACGGGCGCTCAGCACATAGGCAAACTGCGCCAGCGCAGACTCATTCAGACGTACCGACAGCTGATCCAACATCTGTTCGCGGAAGGCGGCCAGCGTGGTTTCCGTCAGCAGGTAATCTTCCACCACCGTCGCTTCATCCGCTCCCAGCGCGAACAGTACCAACGCAGAGCCGATCCCGGTACGGTCTTTGCCGACCGCACAGTGCTGCACAATGGCCCCTTCCGCCGGGTTGCCGAGCAGGCTCGTCAGCTGCTGATAGGCCGCATTACCAAACGGCAGACGACGATACAGCTCCAGCATAAAAGCACGCGCATCAAACGTCGCCAGCGTCTCGCTGGTGAGTTTTTCCAGGTTGGCGTTCACTTCATTGCTCAGCGGGTTGGCAGGGAAATGGTGGTACTGCGCCCCCTGCCATAAAATATCCGGCTTGGCCTGCACCTCATCGGTATCGCGGTAGTCCAGCACCGAACGCACCGGGACGCCCGCCAGGAACGTACAGTCGTTTTCCGTCAGGCGTTCCAGCGAGCCGGAACGAAACAGCAGGCCGCGCTTGATGCGCCGTCCGTCGGCAGCGCTGTTGCCGCCTAAATCACGAAAGTTGATGCCGCCATCCAGGGGCGCAAGCGAGGGGTGGAGCAGAATTTGGGCGGTCATAGACATCCTCTTGATTATTGTCTGAGAAAGCGCCAACGCAGCGAGTGGACAAAGCGGGCGGACGCTGAAGGTTATACCCTAAATAATTCAAGTTGCGGCAACAGACAAGGGAGTATGACTGAAAAGGCGCAAAACTTTTTACCGCCGGCAGCGCCGCAGCTTACGTACTGATGCAGAATTTAACGCGCAGGAAGGGAGAAACGGGCCGCACGACGGCCCGTAAAAACAGCGGATTACAGCAGGCGACGCGCCGCGTCCACCACGATCTGCACCGCTTTGCTTTCGGTCTGCTTCATGGTTTCCGCGTTCGGGATTTCCTGCTGGGTACGGTTGACGATCACGCCGGCCACCATGCCGGCACGCAGTCCCTGGCTGGCGCACATGGTCAGCAACGTGGCAGATTCCATTTCATAGTTCATTACGCCCATCGCCTGCCACTCCTCCATCGAGCCTTTGAAGCGGCTGACCACGCGGCCGGAATAGGTGTCATAACGCTCCTGTCCCGGGTAGAAGGTGTCAGAAGAGGCGGTAACGCCGATATGGGTCACAGCGCCGTTCTCCTTGGCCGCCTCGACCAGCGCGGTGGTACAGGCGAAATCGGCCACGGCAGGGAACTCCATCGGCGCAAAGTGCAGGCTGGCGCCGTCAAGACGCACCGCCGCGGTGGTCACCAACACGTCGCCGACGTTGATATTCGATTGAATGGCGCCGGTGGTGCCGATACGCAAAAATGTACGAATCCCCAGCTGTGCCAGTTCTTCCACCGCGATGGAGGTCGACGGCCCGCCGATACCGGTGGAACAGACGATCACCGCTTTGCCGTCCAGCTCCGCGCGCCAGGTGGTGAACTCACGATGGGACGCCAGATGCACCGGGTTCTCCATCAGTTTGGCAATTTTTTCTACGCGCTGCGGATCGCCGGGAACAATTGCCAACTGAGCCCCTTGTAAATCGTTTTTGGTGAGGCCGAGATGAAAAACATCAGACTGAGACATACGAGACTCCTCATAAATCAGGATTATTGGGAGGAACAAAAAAGCACTCTACTGAAAATCTTCGCCATTTTTCGTGACTAACGTCACCACAAAGGAAGAAACAGGCAGCGATCGACATATTTTATGTGATTTAAATCACATTAATAACCCCAAAGAGCCATGTTTTCACTGGCTCAAGCATAGCCGACAAACGCCACAAAACGGCGATGACAACCGGCCATCTTGTTATCTATAGTTAATCTTTGCTCCGCTTCTCTCTCGGATGGAGACCGCCATGAAAACCGAACACGCAATGACACTAGAACCGGTACAGGGAAGCTTCGCCCCTGCCGCCGAGCCGTTGGCCGATACGACAATTTACACCGACGATCAGGGCATTCACGCCGGGGAAACCACCATTCCCTCGCAGGGCGATGATCTGCCGGCCTATATTGCCAAGCCGGCTAACCATCAGGGCCCTTTCCCGGTGGTCCTGGTGGTGCAGGAAATTTTCGGCGTCCATCAGCATATTCAGGATCTCTGCCGCCGGCTGGCGAAAGAGGGCTACCTGGCGATTGCGCCGGAGCTGTACTTCCGCCAGGGCGATGCTACCGACTACAGCGAGATCGGCGACCTGCTGCAAAAGCTGGTCAGCAAAGTGCCGGACAATCAGGTGCTGGCCGATCTGGACCACGTCGCCCATTGGGCGACCCGGCACGGCGGCGACGCCAGTAAACTGGCCATCACCGGTTTCTGCTGGGGCGGGCGCATCACCTGGCTGTATGCCGCGCACAACCCGCAGCTCAAGGCTGCGGTGGCCTGGTACGGCAAACTGGTGGGCGAGAAGACGCTGAATTCGCCCAAGCATCCGGTTGATATTGCCAGCCATCTGTCGACCCCGGTGCTGGGGCTGTACGGCGGGCAGGACAGCGGTATTTCACTGGAGAGTGTGGAAAGCATGCGCCAGGCGATCCGCGCCGCCAACGCCGATGCGGAGATCGTAGTCTACCCCGAAGCCGGTCACGCCTTTAACGCGGATTACCGCCCGAGCTATAACGCCGAAGCCGCGCAGGACGGCTGGCAGCGCATGCTGAACTGGTTTGTACAGCACGGCGTGGTCGGGGTGAAGTAAACGGCGTACGGGCTCAGCGCAACGGCTGGGCCCAATCACGACGCCGGCACGGCGGTGGCTCTGACTTAGCACTTAGCGTTTAAACAGAATCATCAGCACAAACACGCCGCCTAACCCGGCGGTAATCACGCCAATCGGCAGCTCCTGCGGCGCCATCAGGGTGCGGCTGAGCACATCGCCGGCGGTCAGCAACAGTGCGCCGATAACGGCGCTCAGCGGCAACAATGGCAAATGACGCACGCCGCACAGCGGCCGCGCCAAGTGCGGCACCATCAGGCCGACGAAGCCAATCACCCCGGTTAGCGCCACCAATGCAGACGTCGCCAGCGCGCAGCAAAGAAATACCTCACTGCGTAACCGCGTCAGCTGGACTCCCAGCGAAACGGCGGTCTGTTCCCCGCCAAGCAAAGCGTCCAGTGACCGCCAGCGTAAGCAGATAAAGCTTATCAGCAGCAGGTTGGCGGCGGCCGCCAGCCAAAGATTTTGCCAGCTTGCCAGCCCCAGACCGCCCAATGACCAAAACAGAATCGCGCTTGCCGCACGTTGATCGCCGGTGAACACCAGGTAATTCGTCAGCGCGCCGAACAAAAAAGAGATCGCCAGGCCGCTGATCACAATACGCTCCGCGCCTTTATGCTGTTGCAAACGCAACAGCAGCATGACGGCAATGGCGGACACCAGGCCGCCGATAAAGGCTGCAATGGGTAATGTCCAGTTCCCCAGGCGGTCGCCCAGACGCGTAATCACCGCAACGGCCCCGGCCGACGCGCCGGACGAAAGGCCAAATAAAAACGGGTCCGCCAGCTCATTGCGCGTGGCGGTCTGCAGCAACGCGCCAACCAGCGCCAGCCCCGCGCCGGTGAGCGCCGCCAGCAACACCCGCGGCACACGCAGCTCAAACACGATCCGGGCGATCATCGGCGACGCCGGTCGATCGCCCAGCCCTAATACCGCCATCAGCTGTCCATCAGGTAAACGGGTCGCACCGATAGCGATACCGACCAGCATCAGCACCGCCAGCAATGCCAACAGCAGTACGATCGCCACGACATAGCGCAGCCTGCCGTTAATCAATCAAAGACCTCCGGATACAGCACGCGCGCCAGTTTCTCTATCGCCGCGATATTGGCCGGCCCGGGCGTCAACTCGGCATACTTCAGGCGCAGATAACGCTGATGACGCACTGCCGGGGTGTGTTTCATTAACGGATGCGCGGCAAGAAACTGCTGCAAGTGCGCCGCGCCTCCCTCATGTTGATAATCCAGCAGCACAATCACATCCGGCTGCTGTCGCGCCACTTCTTCCCACGACGTGGTCGCCCAGCTGGCCGCCAAGGTATCCATCACGTTTTTGCCGCCAGCGGCCTCAATCAGCGCGGTCGGCATGGCATATTTCCCGCTGGTGAAAGGTTTATCCTCACCAGAGTCATAGACAAAGACCTTGGGCGCCGGCCGCTGGCCGATACGTTGACGCAGCGTTTCCAGCCGCTGTCGCCACAGATTAACCAACTGGACAGCCTGCGTTTCACGACCGAAGATTTTCCCCAGTTTCAGCATATCGTCATACAGCAGCGCCATACTGGCGCGCGGCCGTGACCGCTGAGTCCAGATGCAGCTTTCGCTCAACACCAGGGTTTTAATGCCATATTTCGCCAGCGACTGCGGCGTAACCTCGCCGCCGATTTTCATGCCATAGTTCCAGCCGGCGAAGAAGAAATCCGGATTGGCTGCCAACAGCGTTTCCAGTGACGGATACTTGTCCGCCAGCTCAGGAATCGTTCCCTGCTGACGTTTGAATTCGGCATCGACCTGATACCAGCCGGATATGCCGGTCAGCCCGACGATATGCGGCTGCAGCCCCAGCGCAAATGCCATCTCGGCCATGTTTAAATCGTTGATTACCGCCCGCTGCGGCGCAGCGTTGAAGGTCAGCGGTTCGCCGCAGCTGTCGACCGTCACCGGAAACGCCGCACCCAACGCCGGCCACGCCAGCAGCAATAACGCATGCAATACTGCCCTGCTCATAAACACCCTCACCCTGCGCATGGCGGCGCTTCAAAAATATGTAATGGCTGGCCGGTTTGCGGATGCGGGATAACAAAGCTGTCCAACCCGAATACCGCGCGGATACAGTCGGCGGCCAGCGCGCGCTCCGGCACATCGCAGCGCACCAGACGACCGCGTTCAATCACCGCTACCCGGTCGGCAAACGGTGCAACCAGCGGTAAATCATGCAGCACTGCAATCACCGTAATCCCCTTGCGTTTCACCCATGACAACAGGCTGGCACGCGCCAGCGGGTCAAGATGATTGGTCGGCTCATCCAGCAGTAACAGCTGCGGCGTTTGAGCGAAAACGCGCGCCAGCGCCGCCCGCTGTCGCTCGCCCCCGGAAAGCCGGGCAAAGCGGCGCTGCCTCAGCGCCTGCATGCGAGTTTCCAGCAGCGCCTGTTCGACAATCTGCCGGTGTTGCCGCATGCTCCCCTCTCCCTGATAGGGCAAGCGCCCCAAAGAGACGTATTCATCGACGGTAAGGTGCGGATGAGCGCTGTCATTTTGCGCCAGAAGCGCAATCGCGCGGGCGCGCTGCATGCGACTAAGCTGAGACAGGGCGCGGCCGGTAAACCGCACGTCACCGGACGTCGGCTGCAGCTCGCCGGTCAGAATACGCAGCAGCGTGCTTTTGCCGCTGCCGTTAGGGCCGATGATCGCCAGCCGCTCTCCCTGCCGCAGGCTCAGACTGATATCGGACAGCAGCGGTTTACCGCCGATGGACAACGACAGCCGCCGTAATTGCAATAACGCAGGGCCATCAGATTGAACAAACAATGATAACCATCCCAAATAATATGTTATAACATAACAGTATCGAATGAGGGCACAGCCCGCAATCCCCTTTAGCACCGTAATAATAAAAAAGGGCGCCGAAGCGCCCTGAAGTTGATGACAAAGTCGTCTGATGGCCGGAGATACCCGGGCCTAGCGTAACGAGGGGCACTCCGGCGGCTTACGCCGCTACGACCTCATCGCCACGCTCTCCCTAATAACTAACTTTGTCAGCAGTCTGAGGGCGCCGAAGCGCCCTCAATCCTGTTGCTGTCTGGCTTATGCGTTTTCACGCAGGCGCTGCGCCGCCAGCACCATGTTCGCCAGCGATTGACGGGTCTCCGGCCAGCCGCGGGTTTTCAGGCCGCAGTCCGGATTCACCCACAGGCGCTCCGCCGGAATGTTCTGCGCCGCCTTGCGCAGCAGCGCTTCAATCCATTCCACGCTCGGCACGTTAGGCGAGTGGATATCGTATACGCCCGGCCCGATTTCATTCGGGTATTCGAACTCTTTGAAAGCTTCCAGCAGATCCATATCGGAACGTGAGGTTTCGATCGTGATCACATCCGCATCCAGCGCCGCGATCGAATCCATGATGTCGTTAAACTCGCAGTAACACATATGGGTGTGAATCTGCGTATCGTCACGTGCCACTGCGGCATTCAGCTTGAAGGCATCCACCGCCCAGTTCAGGTAAGCGGCCCAGTCGGAGCGACGCAGCGGCAGCCCTTCGCGCAGCGCCGGTTCGTCAATCTGAATAATGCCGATACCGGCCTTTTCCAGATCTGCCACTTCGTCGCGCAGCGCCAGCGCAATCTGCTTGGCGATGGTTTCACGCGTGACGTCTTCGCGCGGGAACGACCAGCACAGAATGGTCACCGGCCCGGTCAGCATGCCTTTAACCGGCTTGTCGGTCAGCGACTGGGCAAACTTGGCCCACTCGACGGTAATCGCCTGCGGACGGCTGACATCGCCGATAATCACCGGCGGTTTCACACAGCGGGAGCCGTAACTCTGCACCCAGCCATTTTGCGTAAACACAAAGCCGTCGAGGTTTTCACCAAAGTATTCCACCATGTCGTTACGTTCAGCTTCACCGTGCACCAGCACGTCCAGGCCCAGGCGCTCCTGCTCGGCAATCGCCTGTTTGATATGTTCGCCGATACTGGTGCGGTAGTTGCTGCCGTCCAGCCTCCCCTGTTTGAAATCAAGACGCAGGCCGCGGATTTCAGTGGTCTGCGGGAATGAGCCAATGGTGGTGGTCGGCCAGGCCGGCAGGTTGAAGCGCTCGCGTTGCGCGTCGGCGCGCTGCGGATACGGGCTGTTGCGCTCGCTGTCCTGCGCGACGATGGCCGCCAGGCGCTGTTCCACCTGCGCGTTATGTACGCGGCTGGAGTGACGGCGGGCACGGATTGGCGCGCTGTAGGCGTCCAACTGCGCTTGTTTATCCGCATCCGGGGCATTCAGCGCCGCGCTCAGCAGCGACAGCTCCGCACATTTCTGCAGGGCGAAAGCAAACCAGCTCTTCACCTCTTCATCGAGGCGCGTTTCCACACTCAGGTCGATCGGGCTGTGCAGCAGCGAACAGGAAGAGCCAATCCACAGCGGACGGCTGCCCACCAGCGGCTGCAGATTATCGAACCAGCGGCTCAGATCGGCGCGCCATACGTTGCGGCCGTTGATCACACCCAGCGACAGCAGCCAGTCTTTCGGCAATGCATTGTTCAACGCGGCAATATCGTCGTTGCCCGCCACCAGATCGACATGCAGCCCCTGCACCGGCAGCGCGCGGATGGTGTCCAGGTTATGGCCGACGCTGTCGAAATAGGTAGTCAGCAGCAGTTTTACCTGGCCCCGCAGTGCCTGATACGCCGGCTGGTAAGCATCCAGCCACGCCTGCGGCAGCTCCAGCACCAGCGCTGGCTCATCAATTTGCACCCACTCCACGCCGCGTTTGGCCAGCTCCGCCAGTACCTGCTGATACACCGGCAGAATATCCTGCAGCAGCGTCAGGCGGTCAAACGGCTCACCCTTAACCTTGCCCAGCCACAGGTAAGTCAGCGGCCCCAGCAGCACCGGCTTGATCTGATGTCCCAGCGCCAGCGCCTCGTCCACTTCATCCAGCAGCTGCGTCCAGCCCAGCTTGAACCGCTGGCCCTGATGGAATTCCGGCACCATGTAGTGATAGTTGGTGTTAAACCATTTGGTCATTTCCGCCGCCGCTGCCGGCTCACCGCTCGGAGCGCGGCCGCGGCCAATGCGGAACAGCGTATCCAGATCGACGGTACCATCCTGGTTCTGATGACGTGCCGGCACGTTGCCCAGCAGCAGGCTGGTGGTCAGTACGTGATCGTACCAGGCGAAATCGCCGACCGGCACCAAATCTACTCCGGCCTGCCGTTGTTGCTGCCAGTGACGCGCGCGCAGCTCACGCCCCACGGCCAGCAGTTCTTCCTGCGTTGAGTTACCTGCCCAGTAGCTTTCCTGCGCTTTTTTCAGCTCACGACGTAGCCCAACACGCGGAAAACCCAGAGTGTGATTCAAAATTGTCATCGTCTTTCCCCCATTGTGGCCCGGACAAATGGGCACTTAGCCGTCTAGATGTTTACACATCCATAATCAACAGGTACTGTAGTAACCACAAGCGCAAATTATTCACTGTCACCGTGAAGGACTCTCATGATCGAACTGAAACACTTACGGACGCTGCAGGCACTGCGTAATACCGGCTCGTTAGCCGCCGCGGCAGCCCAACTCCATCAGACCCAGTCTGCCCTTTCGCATCAGTTCAGCGATCTGGAACAGCGTCTGGGTTTCAAGCTGTTCGTTCGCAAAAGCCAGCCACTGCGCTTTACCGCGCAGGGAGAGATCCTGTTGCAGCTGGCGGAGCAGGTGCTGCCGCAGATCCAACAGGCGCTGCAGGCCTGCCATGAACCGCATCAGACCACGCTGCGCATCGCCATCGAATGTCACAGCTGCATCCAATGGCTGACGCCGGCGCTGGATAACTTCCGCCAGCGCTACCCGCAGGTGGTGATGGATTTTAAATCCGGCGTCACCTTCGACCCGCAGCCGGCCCTGCAGCAGGGCGAGCTGGATCTGGTGATGACCTCCGATATTCTGCCGCGCAGCGGTCTGCACTATTCGCCGATGTTTGATTTTGAGGTGCGTCTAGTGCTGGCGCCAGATCACCCACTGGCCGGTAAAACGCAGATCACACCGGAAGATTTGAGCGATGAAACGCTGATGATTTACCCGGTGCAGCGTCAACGGCTGGATATCTGGCGTTACTTCCTGCAGCCGGCCGGTATCAGTCCGGCGTTAAAAAGCGTCGATAATACGCTGCTGCTGATTCAGATGGTGGCGGCGCGCATGGGCATTGCCGCGCTGCCGCACTGGGTGGTGGAGA
Organism: Serratia sp. JUb9; assembly: GCF_014298095.1. Classification (NCBI taxonomy): domain Bacteria; kingdom Pseudomonadati; phylum Pseudomonadota; class Gammaproteobacteria; order Enterobacterales; family Yersiniaceae; genus Serratia; species Serratia sp. JUb9. The sequence continues at coordinate 4,730,785 of NZ_CP060416.1, forward strand.
GCTTTGAACGTCAGGGGCTGGTGATCACCAAAACCCTGGGCGACGGCCTGTGGAGCCGGCTGTACGCCGCGGTGCGCGACGGCGAACAGCGCCAGGCGATCACCGAAGCGTTTATTCGTTCCGCCCGTCAGCATGCCTGCGATCATCTGCCGTTCGTGCGCGACGCCGCACGCCCCAACGCGGTGCCGCCCGTCACTCAACCGCTGACGTCACAGCCCTGAACCCATGCCGGCCGGACGCCCGATCGTCGGCGGCGGGCCGGGCGCTTTAGAAATAGATGCGCAGCCCCAGCCCCAGCAGTCTGTCGGTCACTTTTTCGTACCGGTCGGCGCGTTGATCTTCATGGGCCAGCTCGACCCAGGTGACGACCTTTTTCGTCAGTTCATAATCTGCGCCTATCACATAACGCTGCTCCCGCCAGTTATTGGCATCATGGTTGCCCGCCTTCCGGTAATAGCCGCCGTAGAGATTACCCCGGCCCCAGTCCCAGTTTGCTCCCAGCCCCAGCAGTTCAGCCTTCGGCGTCCCGTTGACTTTTTTATACGCATCTCCCGAGCGCTGGTTGTCGTTTTTGATGCGCAACCGCCCGTAGTCAACCGCCAGAGAGAGATCGAGATCCGCCAGGGTATACTCTGCGCCGATGCCCCAGATCTCTTCTTTGATCGCCTTCACCCGCGCCTTGCTGTCCATATAATTCTGGGGTTTCTTCGCGCGTTCGCCGTTGCCTTCCGCCATACCGTATCCTGCGGCCAGCCGCAGGTTCGCCTGACGGAAAAAGGCCGCCAGCGTGTAGGCGTTATTGATATCGTTAACCTCATCGCCGTTTTGCAGGGTGTAGGTTGCGCCGGCGCTGAAACCGGCAAACTCGGCGGACATCATGCGCACAGAATTGGACACGCGGCCGATAAAGTCATTTTTACCGTCATCGGAGCTGCCGGTGGAACGGCCAATATACCTATCGCCGAAATCCAATACGCCGCCATATTCGTAGGTATAGTCTGAACGCGCCACCTTATCGAACGGCGACAGGACGCGACCAATGGCGATATCGCCAAGACTGCGCCGCGCCAGACCGACATACGCCTGGCGGTTGCCCAGTTTGAATTTGTTCTCCGCCGACTGGGTATCGTTGCCAAACTCTAAATAACCGAAACCGCGCAGGTCGCTGTCGATTTGGTGTGAAATGCCAATACCAAAACGCGAACTCTCATCCTTGATATGCGTGCTGTTTTGCCCCGCGTCGGTTTTCTTCGCATTTTCGAACATCAGGCGAATTGAACCGGAAAAATCCAGCGTGGTGCCCTTTTCTTCATACAGCGTTATCGCCTCAGCCGCACCAGAAAGGAATAACAACGGTACTGCCGCTAAACATGAATTCCTTATCATCCTTCTCTCCCGCTTGTTCATACCCCGTCGCCGATACAGACGGCTTACAGCCCCTGATGGTCGTCAGCCTGCACCATATGCTTAGCCATTTTTTGCCAGGCAGGCCGCCACTGATAAACGCCAGTCAGGCGGATCCAGCTCAGTTCGGTAAATAAGTTCGCACGCGCCATCGACGCCTCATCCGGCGCCCAACCGTTCAGCAAGGCCTGTCGCGCCAGACGAAAACGAGTAAAACTGAGCGAGGGCTCCAGTCCGCAGCACCAGGCATGCTGATAGGCCCGCAACCGCAGATGTGCCAATACGTTGCCCAGATCCAGCGCCGCATCGCCCAGCGCCAGCGTGTCAAAATCCAGCAGCGCCGGCCCGTCCGGCGTGAACAACACCTGTTTGTCGTGCAAATCACGATGCAGCAGAGACAGCGGTACGACGCCCCCACCGGCCAGCACGCCGCAAAGCTGCTGACTGCGCTGGTGCAGAACCAGCACGCGCTCCGGCGGCACCTGCCCAGACAGCATCATGCGCATCAGCCAGTCATCAACGATGCGCCACTCATCCTCAAGGCGATGCTGAGGCAAACCACACCAGTCGGCAGGGAGTTCACGTTGACAGCGGCGCATCATGCTGCCGAAGGTGAACCAGCAACCGGCCAGCCCACCGTCATCCAGCGACGGGTCATTTCCCAGTTCGGCCAGCGTCCGGCCCGCCAGCGGGGCGGTGATTAACGCCGCATCGTCATGCTGCAACAGTGCCGCCAACACGGCGTGTCCGCCGTAATAGCGTGCGGCGCACGCCTGACGATGCACCAGCGCCGGCGCTTTCCCCGGCCGCAGCACCTTGATAAAGCCGTGGACGGAACGGATCACCGCCCGCTTTCCCCTGCGGTGCGCCACGACCACGGCGCTGGGGTCGTCCCGCACCCGCAGCGCGTGCTGTAAATGCCCCGTCAGCGCCGGCAACGCCGCATCCTGACCATAGGGATGAAGTCGCAGCCACTGCGCCTCCTCCGGCAGGAGCGGATTGACACTCAGCAGCGCTGCATGACGACGGCTGCGATCGCCGTGCATCGGCGTCGCCTCCACGATGATGCGCTTCACCGCCGGCGGCAGACTATCGTCCAGCGACGGCCAGCAGCGCTGCAGACGCCAGACGCCGCCTGACAGAGCAAACATGATCTCCGGTAGTTTCATTCCAGCACCGCCCACGCCTGTTGAATGCGCGCCTGCAGTGCACCCTGCCAGTTCTCATCGCCATAACGATACGGTTCGGCCGCCCGCTGAAGCAGCGCATACGCCACCCACGCCGACAGCGCAGGGTAAGGCAGCGCAGGCAGGCTGCGTAAGTTACCCTGCAGCATCTCAACCGCCAACAGCGAGCCGATGTCCATCACCGGCTGCCCGTAGCCGGCGCGATCGACATCGATCAAACGCGGCGGTCGCCGGGCGTGCCACACAATCTGGTCGGCGGAAAAATCGCCGTGCACCAACCCCGGCGGCCGGTTCAGCGAGTCCGCAACGGCCGCCGATAAGCGTTCCGTCAACCGCCGCACCTGATGGTGCAGCGCCGGCAGCAGCCAGCACAGCGTGCGTTCAGCCTGCGCCAGCGTCTGCGCGAACCAGCTTGCGTCATAATGTGGCAGATCCAGGCCGTCGGCGTGCAGCGCATGCAGCCGGGCCACAGCAAACAAGGACTCCTCCAGCCTCTCGGCCGGCACGCTCCCGGCGGTTTCACCTTCCAGCCACTGCAGGCTGACGATATGATGCCGTGTGTCCATCCGTTGCAACGCCGCCCCCAACCCTGCCTGATGAACCAGCCTCACCACCGCTGCATAAGCCGGCGTGCAGCGGGCCAGCACTCTGACCAACGAAGAACCGCCATGCCGCTCTTCCACCCGCAACACCATCCGCCGCCCCGGTCGATATTTCAGCAGCGACCAGCCTGTCGTCGCCTCGCCAGACAGCCGGCGACGCAATACCCGCCAGCCGCGGTGCAGCACCGGATCGAGCGCCATGCTGCCCATGATCGCTCCGGATCCCAGTGCGAGCAGCGGCAGGCCGTACCGCTCAGCGCGCTGCCTGAATTTATTCGCCTTCAGTGGATCGGCGTGGGCATAGAGCCAGCCTCTGCCGAGGCCGTCGCCGAAGTCGCCCGAAATCTCTCCCCACACCGAGGTGCCGGGCTTGACGCGCAGGTAATGGCAGGCGATGGGCTGCCCGGCCATCTGGGTTAACGCCTGATCGCTCAACGCACGCCGGATAGCCTGCGGATCCGCCAGATTAATCATCCTATTTCCCCTCCGTGCTGCGAGTGGCTGCGGGCGCGCTCTGCCCCCCAGCGAGCAAAACGACCATCCCCCGCCAGCAAGGCGTCCCGCGGCCCGGACTCAACCACCCTGCCGTCCTCCAGCCAGATGATGCGCTCACAGCGCATCGCGACGTCAAAGTCATGGGTGATCACCAGCGTGGTTCTGGCGCAAATCAAGCGGTCAAGACTATTCAGCACCGCCTGCGCCGCCCGGCTGTCCAGCCCGGACGTCACCTCATCCAGCACCACCACCGCCGCATCGCGCAACAGCGCCCGGGCAATGGCAATACGCTGACGCTGGCCGCCGGAGAGCGTCTCGCCGCGCTCCCCGAGCACCGTATCAAAACCGGCCGGCAGCGCCTGAATAAAGGCCAGGGCGTCGGCCTGCCGGGCGGCGGCGACAATGGCCGCATCGTCTGCGGCCAAATTGCCCATGCGGATGTTGTCGCGAATACTCATGGCGAACAGCACCGGCTCCTGATGCACCACCGCCACCTGCGCACGCAGAGAAGCCAGCATCAGGCCGCGCAACGGCCGCCCGTCAAGGCGCACCTCACCCCGGGCAGGATCCTGCAGACGCATCACCAGCGCCGCCAGACTGGACTTCCCGGCTCCGGATGCGCCGACCAGCGCGACATGCTCGCCGGCCCGAATATGCAGCTCAACGCCCTTCAACACCGGCGCACCGCCGTAGTCTGACCAGACATGGTCAAAATGCAGTTCGCCGCGCACCGGTTCGGAACAGGGCCGCGCATCGGCAGCATCGCTGATTGCGGGCTGCTGCCGCAGCACCTGCATCACCCGCTCGCCCGAGGCGGCGGCGCGCGCGATCCTGCCGCTATATTTCGCCACGTCGCGCAACGGTTTCATGGTGGTTTTCATGTACGTCAGAAACAGCACCAAATCGCCTGGCGTCATCTCGCTGCGCAGCACCTGCAGCCCGCCGAAAAACAACACCGCCCCTACGGCAAGGGCCACCAGCACATCGGTGGCGCGCTCCAGTGCCGCGGCCAGCCGCCGCGCCCGCACGCCTTCAGTCAGCGATTTTTGATTAGCGCCGGCAAAACGTCGGCTGAACGCCGACTCCAGGCCATAAGCCTGCACCACCGCAATCGCCCCCAGCGTTTCATGCGCCAGCGAAGCCAGCGCCCCCTCCTGCTTTCGGGTTTTCCGCGCTGCGGCGGTGATTTTCGGGGCGGAATAGCGGGTGGCGAGCACAAACGCCGCAGCACAGCCCAAGACACACAGGGTCAGCGGCGGGTTGAGCCACAGCATCACGCCGCTCATGGCCACCAGGGTCAGCATGTTGCCCATCAGCGGCAGGCCGGCGGTGACCGCCACCTCCTGCAGACGGCCGATATCCGCCACCAGCCGCTGCACCAGATCGCCCTGCGGCGTAGTACGGTGATACTGTATGCTCAGACGCTGCACGTGCTGATACAGATCGGCGCGCAGCCGGGTGGCGATGCGGCTGCCGGTCAGCGCAAAGGCCAGCGTGGTCAGAAAGCTCGCCATCGCGCGCAACATCGCCAGCGCCAGCGCACAGCCGCCGCAGACAAGCAGCAGCCACAGCGTCGCCGGCGCCATATCGCCGTCCAGACGAGCGCCCAGCGAAACCGACAGCGCGTCAATCACATATTTCACCGGCCACGGCTCGGCAACGCGCAGCACTACCTCCGTCAACATCGCCAGTACGCCGCCGGCGGCAAGCTTCTTCTGCTGGCGCAGGTAAGGCAGCATATGGCGCACCATCCGTCCGAGCGACGACGCGAATGCGTACGCCTCAGGCCCTGTCGCTGACGTCATCGCCGTCCTCCTGGCGTCACGCCGGCCGCCATCGCCTGCAGCATACGCGCCGTCACCCGCAGCCAGCTTTGACCCAGCGCCCAGCGGCGCGCCGCCTGCCCCAGCCGTTCGCGCAACGCCGGGTCATCCGCCAATGCCAGCAGGTGGCGCGTGAGCGCCTGGCTGTCGCCCGGGGTAAACATCAGCGCCGTTTCACCGTGCAGCAGAATATCCGTCAGTTGCCCGTGCGCGCCCGCCACGATCGGCAGCCCGGCGGCGGCATATTCAAACACCTTGAGCGGGGAGAAATAGGGTTCCGCCTCGGCGGTATAGGGCGCGACCGCAATGTCCATCCGCTGCAACAGTGCTGGAATAGACTCCGGCGTCACCGCGCCGGTAAATTCAACCTGCAGCGCCAGCCTGGCGGCCAGGCTACGGAGACTCTCGGCCTGCGGGCCGTCGCCGACGATGCACAGCCGCCATGCAGGCCGTCCCGCCTGCGCGGCGGCCTGCAGCAGCACCTCCACCCCGTGCCAAGGCTTCAACGTGCCGACAAAGCCGATGGTTAGCGGGTTTGCCGCATCGCGCCGCGGCGGCGGAACGATACGTTCGGTATTGACGCCGTTGGGCAATATCAACACCCTGGCGGCCGGCGCATGATGCAGCACCCAGTCGGCAACGGCGGAAGAAACCGCCACCACTACGCTGGCCGCCCGCGCCGCCGCCTGCAGTGTCGCCAGCGCCCGGTCGTAATAGATCAGGCTGCGATATTTACGCTGCTCCTCCAGCAGCGGCGCATTCACCTCCAGCGCGCAGGGGATGCCAAGCTCGCTGGCCGTCAGCATCACGTCGGCGCTGAATAATGAATAACGTTCAATCACCCGTTCCGGACGCTGAACGGCAATTGCCTCCGCCATCCGGCGGCCGGCTCGCCACACCGCCTCCTCGCGTTCGCGGGGCGTCTGCGCCCCCGGCGGCAGCGGGAACACCTCAACCGGCAGATCCGCCAGGTCAGCAGGTACCGCATCGCCGCGCCGCAGGCATAACGCATTAACCTGATGCCCGGCGCGGCGCAGGGCGCGGATGACCTCCTGCACATGAACGCTGGCTCCTTTGGTGCCGAACAGCGCAATGCCGGGATCCGCACACACATAGGCAATCCTCATCGGTGCGTCCCCCCGGCGGGCGACGGCTCCGCCTGCGCCTGCGCCAGCAGCTGCGCCTGCACGGCGGCGTCGAAGTTGCGTTCGATCAGACTGCGGCCGGCATCGGCCAGGCGGCAACTCAACGCCCGATCCCGAGCCAGCCGCAGCATCGCCTCCGCCAGTGCCTCTGCATCATGCTGCCGCACCAGCAAACCGGTTTCCTCATGGCGGATCGCCTCGGGAATGCCGGTCACATCCGTCGCGATGCAGGGAATACCCAGCGCCATCGCCTCCAGCAGCACCGTCGGCAGTCCGTCCGCATTGCCGTCTTCCGCCACCACGCAGGGCGCGGCAAACGCCGTCGCCTGCCGCAACAGCGGGATCACCTGCTCCTGCGGCAACGCGCCGCGCAGCACCACCTGCTGCGCCAGACCGAGGCGCATAATCTGCGCCTGCAGCCGAGCCTGCTCCACGCCGCTGCCGATAATGTCCACTTGAAAGCCGACACCCCGATCGCGCAGCAGTCCGGCGGCGTCAATCAGGGTCGCAAAGCCTTTTTTCGGCACCAGACGCCCTACGGCGATAAAACGTGGCGACGTATCCGGCAGAGCGCTGGGCGCCTGGAAAGTAAAGGTTTTTAGATCCAGCCCGTTGTAGATACGCCGGATCCGAAAACCGCCGTGCGGATCCGCGGCGCCCAGGCGCGTTTCCAACCAGCGAGCGTTGTAATCACTAATAGCGACCACATGGTGCGCCTGGGAAAACAGCTGCCGCAAATGTGTGTGAGATACCGACTGATGGAACAGGTCTTTAGCATGGGCGGTTACCGAGAACGGCACCCCCGCCAAACGCGCCGCCAGCGCCGCCGTATCGGCGGACACCGTGGCGAAATGCGCATGCAGATGGTCGATTTTGTGCGCCCGCACCTGGCATGCAATTGCGCAGGCCTGCGCCGCCACCTCCATTGGCTGGCTGAATAAAACGGGCAGCAATGAATTCAGCGCAGGTAGCTGCTGCTGCGCCTGGCGCAGCAGTGCCCATAACGCATCCGCCGTTTGCGGCCGTATCGGATAACACACCGGCGCCTTGACTCGCCGCACCGCATCATGAATCAACGCCTCATCAGGCGTGCGCAGGGAAAAGATGTCCAGCGTTTCTCCCGCCGCTTCACGCGCCAGAATCTCCGTTGAGATAAAGGTTTCAGACAGCTTGGGATAGGTTTTCAGCACATATCCTGTGCGCGGTGTCCGTTGCATCAGCAGTTCCTTCCTTGGTGGTTAATAATGAGCTGGCCAGAGCCGGCACATGCTGCAGGCCATCCAGATCTATCCTGCTCCGTACAACGCGCCGTCCGCTGCACCGCTCCAGCCAGTCACCGACGAACGCCGGCGTGATCCGGTCAATCGGGCACATATCGATCAGGCCGCATTCTGCCAGCACCTGAGCCCGGATTTGCTGCTCCAGGCGCGGCGAACGACGCGGCACCACCAGCGTCGGCGTGTCGGTCGCCAACGCTTCGCACAGCGTGTTGTATCCCCCCATGGTCAGCAGACCGGCAGCGTAGGCGATACGGGTGGCCGCATGTTCGATAAACGATGTCACGCTGATGGCCGGCGAAGAGACCATCAGGCGCAGGGCTGCAACGTCTTCTGCCGGCATATCAGGGCCGGTGCAGACAAGATGCTGATACCCCGCCGGCACCCTGGCTCTGACGGCGGCCTGAGCGACGGGAAAACCGTCCGACCCTGCGCCGACAAAGGTCAGGAACTGCCGTCCCCACTGATTTTTCATCGCGGCGTCAGGTTCGCCCAGCGTACGCCGCCCTTTGGCGAGATAACCGGTGAAATCGCTTATCGCGCGTAACTCTTCGGGCAACTCGCCGGAATCAAACGGGGAATGAATGCGCGGATCGCTATAAATCCAGATCCGATGATAATATTCTCTGACCGCCTGATGACTGCCGCTGGCATACCATTGGGCCAGCGCGGTTTCTGGCGCGTCCAATATATCCCGCAGGCCAAGCACCAGCCGGGTTGTCGTCAGCGTCTTTAATGCCGGCAACAGCTCACCCTGTAAACCTGCAGGATGTTTATCAACAATTAAAATATCCGGCTCAAACGCCTCCAGTGCGGAAGCGATAATTTTTGCGCGCAGCGCCGCCAATTCCGCCAGCGGCATCACTAATTGACGTGAGCGGTAATTACCGCCGAGTTTTTCATAACCGGGCAGCACCAGGAGATCCCAATTATCCGGCCGACTCAGACGGCCTGCATGGTGGTTGCCTGAGATCAATAATCCGGTTACAGGCCCGGACAAACCGCGGCTCAGGCTGTATGAAAGCGCCAGGTTTCGCCGTAAGTGTCCCAGACCGACAGCATCATGCGAATACAGCACAATTCTAATAGGTTTACCGCATTCCATACGTCACCTTTATTGTTTTTTAGCCTAACGTTCATTCGCTCAGATAACGCCGCCAGAGTCAGGAATGAAAATCATCAATTGTTATTCACAAACAAATATATATCCCTTGAATATTAAGTCATTATATATTGCCAAAGATAAAATATATTTGGGAATAAACCGAATTAGCCGCGAATAATAAAAAAATAAACGGAATTAATACAGAAAATAACGGGAATATACTTAGTTAAGCGAGAAATATGAGAAATAACCTGAAGCGATAAATAAACGTGAAGGATGTAATAACGGAAAAGACGGCGCCACGAACGAAAAAATATTGAATTCTGTTCGCAGCGCGTCTGTCTTAAAGTGCTTCTTTCACCGCCACCCAGCGCCGGTGTACCCACAGCGAGGCGCAAATCACCGCGCCGCCGATAATAAAGCTCGGCCAGTGCGGCTGCTGCTGCCAGATAGCCAGGTTAACCAACAGCCCGGCCGGCACATGCATATTGTTCATAATGCCGAGGGTACCGGCATCCACCTGCGTCGCGCCGTAGTTCCACATAAAATAGCCCAGCCCCGACGCCACCACGCCCAGCCAGACCAGAATGCCCCACTGCAGACCGGTGGTCGGCAACTGTTGCGGGTTCCCCCACAGCAACCAGGCCGCAACGGCCACCACCAGCGCCCCCAGATAGAACCAGGAAAACGCGGTATGCTGCGGCAGCGGATGCACTTCCATCAGGCGCTTATAGCCGACAATGCCGATGGCGAAGCTGATATTGGCCGCCTGCACCAGCAGCAGCCCCAGCCAGAAGTGTTCGCTCAGCTGGTGATAGCGGATAATCGCCGCCCCCAGCACCGCCAGCAGAGCGCTGAACATATAACCCCAACGCAGGCGCCGGCGGCTGAGCAAATCGTAGATCAGCGTGATGTACAGCGGCGTCAGCACGGTAAACAGCAGAAACTCCGGCACCGTCAGATACAAAAAGGCGCGGAAGCTGAACAGATACATAATGCCCAGCTGGCAGGCTCCCACCAACATATACAGCAGGATCACCCGCCCCTTGATGTTGCGCCAACGCAGAAACGGCAGGAATACCACGGCCGCCAGGCCGATACGAATCAGCACCGAAAACCAACTGTCCACCTGACCCGCGAGATATTCGCCAATCAGGCTAAAAGAGAATGCCCATAAAATGGTAGTAATAACCAGCAGTAGCACGTCGGGAATTTCCTATGCACGGTAAAACAGCGATTGTAACGGATGGCAGCGCCCGATGCGGCACGAATCGGGTTTACATCTGGTCAATAATAGAACTCACAGCATTTTTACCGCTTTGCGTTAAGCTTAAAACACAGGAGGAGTGAATGATGAAAGGCAAATTCTGGAGCATGGTGTTCCTGATGCTGGCGTCTGCCTCAGCGGCGGCGGAAAACGGCGTCACGACGCTGAGCGGGCAGCAGCAGTTTCTCAATCAGCGCGCGCAGCAACAGCAGCAGCAACGTATGCTGAACAATCAGCAATTGGATCAGCGCCGCCTACAGCAGCAGCGGCAATTTGACAACAATCAGCAGCGCTTGCGGCAAATGACGCCGAACGGCAGCCAAACGCTGCCAAACGGCAATCAGCCCCGCAACCCGTTCGATCGCACCACGCCGGCGGTGCCCGTCGCGCCGCGGCCGGCCGGCGCGCGTTAAGTTAAAAATCTGCGCCGATCAGATCGATACGATCGGTGCAGATGCAATCTACGCCCCAATCCAACAGCTGTCGCGCCCGCTCTGGGCGGTTGACGGTATACGCCAGAATCCGCAGGCCGGCCTGCTTCAGCGCCTGCACCCGCTCGGCGGTCAATGCCTGATGCGCAATATGCAGCGACACGCAGCCCAACTGTTCGGTCTGCGCACGCCAGTCATCCCGCCAGCGTTCCAGCAGCAGGCCGCGCGGCAGCTCCGGCACCGCCGCCTGCGCCGCCGCCAACGCTCCCACGGAGAAAGAAGAGAGCAGCGGATCGGGCTGCCCCTGCCACAGCAGGCGCGCCGCCTGCGCCACCGCCCGGCCGGTTTCCTCGTCCGCGCCGCGGGTGGGTTTAATTTCAATGTTGGCCATCATGCCGTGCTGCCGGCAACGCTGCGCCACCTCGGCCAGCAGCGGCAGCCGCTCCCCCTTAAACGCCGCGCTGTACCAATTGCCGGCATCCAGCTGCGCCAGCTTGTCCCACGACAGCTCGCCGGCCACGCCCCAGCCGTTGCTGGTTCTGTCCAGCGTGTCGTCGTGCAGCAGGAAGATCTGTCCGTCCTGCGCCAGCTTGGCGTCGAACTCAATCATTGTATGGCCGTGGCGTGCGCCGACGTCGATCGCCGCCAGAGTATTTTCCGGCGCCAGAGAGCCGCCGCCGCGATGGGCGACGATATGAGGATAAGGCCAGGCTTGGGTCATCATTCCATCCGTAATCCGCTTTGAGTATCAAAAAAGTGCAGCGCCTGCGCTGGCAGCTGTAAATATAACGTGCTGCCCGGCGTCGGCAAGTGCTGATGCGCCAGACGCACGATTATCCCCGCGCCGCCCCACTGCCCGTGAGCCAGATTATCGGCCCCCAACAGCTCCAGCGTCTGCAGGGTCAGCGGAATCGCGCCGCGTGCATCCTGCGCCAGCACGATATGCTCCGGCCGAATCCCCAGCGTCAGCCGGCGGCCGCTCCACGCAGGGCGCGCCTGCGGCAATGGCAGGCTGAAGCCGTCCTCCAGCTGCAGGCTGCCGCCGTCAACGCTGATAACGCCGGGCAACAGATTCATCGCCGGCGAACCGATAAAGCTGGCGACAAACAGCGACGCCGGACGCTGATACACCTGCGTCGGCGTGCCGATCTGCTCCGCCACGCCTTTATTCATCACGATCACCCGCTGCGCCAGCGTCATCGCCTCCACCTGATCGTGGGTTACATACAAACTGGTGGTTTTTAGCCGCCGGTGCAGCTGCTGCAGCTCCAGACGCATCTGAACCCGCAGTTTGGCATCCAGATTGGACAGCGGCTCATCAAACAGAAACACCGCCGGCTCGCGTACGATGGCGCGCCCCATCGCCACCCGCTGGCGCTGCCCGCCGGACAGCTCGCGCGGTTTGCGCTGCAGCAACGGCCCCAGCTCCAAAATACGCGCCGCATCGTTCACCCGCTGCTGAATATGCTGTTTACCGAAGCCGCGGATTTTCAGCCCGTAGGCCATATTGTCGTACACGCTCATATGCGGATACAGCGCATAGTTCTGGAACACCATGGCGATGCCGCGATCTTTCGGCTCCAGCTCGCTGACCCGCTGATGGTCAATGTAAATATCGCCGCTGGAGATACGCTCCAGCCCGGCCACCATGCGCAGCAGCGTCGATTTGCCGCAGCCCGACGGCCCCACCAGCACAATGAACTCGCCGTCGGCGACGTCCAGATCGAACGGCTGGATGACGGTATTTTTGCCGTCATAAGACTTGGTGACTGCCTGTAGTTTTAAACCTGCCATTTATTTCTCACTGTCTACCAGACCGCGCACAAACCAGCGCTGCATCAGAAGAACCACCGCCACCGGTGGGATTAAGGTCAGAATCATCGCCGCCATCACCTGATTCCACTGCGTTGGCGCGCCGGAGGTGGAGATCATGCTTTTAATCCCCGCCACCGCGGTACCCATATCGGCATCGCTGACGATCAGCAACGGCCACAGATACTGATTCCAGCCGTAGATAAAGGTGATCACGAACAGCGCTGCCAGGTTGGTTTTCGACAGCGGCAGCACGATATCCCAGAAAAAGCGCAGCGGCCCGGCGCCGTCGATGCGCGCCGCCTCCAGCAGTTCATCCGGCAGCGTCATAAAGAACTGGCGGAACAGGAAGGTGGCGGTGGCCGACGCCATCAGCGGCAGCGTCAGGCCGGTATAGCTGTCCAGCAGCTTCAGATCGGCGATCACCTGCACCGTGGGGAAAATACGCACTTCCACCGGCAGCATCAGCGTCAGAAAGATCAGCCAGAAAAACAGGCTGCGCAGCGGGAAGCGGAAATAGACGATCGCATAGGCCGACAGCATCGAGACCGAGATTTTGCCAATGGTGATCGCCAGCGCCATCACCAGGCTATTGAGCAGCAGCAGCCCGAACGGTGCTTTAACATTGCCGATCCCATCCCGCCAGATGTGGCTGAGGTTCTCCCACAAATGATCGCCGGGGATCAGGCTCATCGGCACCTGAAACACCTGCCGGTCGTCCAGCGTGGCGGCGACAAACGCCACATACAGCGGAAACAGGATCAGCAGCACGCCGATAATCAGCATCACATGGCAGAAAATATCCAGCCCGCGTCTGTTCTCAATCATTGGTAACGCACCTTACGCTCAACAAAGCGGAACTGGATCACCGTCAGGCCGATCACCAGCAGCATCAGCACCACCGACTGGGCGGCGGAGCTGGACAGATCCAGACCGGCGAAGCCTTCGCGGTAGATTTTGTAGATCAGCGTGGTGGTCGACTGCACCGGCCCGCCGCTGGTGGCGGCGTCAATCACCGGGAAGGTGTCGAAAAAGGCATAAACCAGATTCACCACCAGCAGGAAGAAGCTGACCGGCGAGATCAGCGGCAGCACCAGATGGAAAAAGCGCCGCACCGGGCCGGCGCCGTCGATCGCCGCCGCTTCCACCAGCGAACGGGGAATCGACTGCAGCGCCGCCAGGAAGAACAGGAAGTTATAGCTGATCTGCTTCCACACTGACGCCAGCACCACCAGGAACATCGCCTGGCCGCTGTTCTGCGCGTGGTTCCAGTCGTAGCCCAGCGCGCTGAGCAGATGGGTGATCAGCCCCAGGCCGGGGTTGAACAGAAAAATCCACAGCACCGCCGCTACCGCCGGCGCCACCGCATAGGGCAGGATCATCAGCGTCTGATAGAGACGGCTGCCGCGCACCACGTGATCGACCAGCGCGGCGAAAAACAGCGACAGCGCCAGACCGATGCCGGCCACCAGTCCGCTGAAAATCAGCGTGGTATAGAACGAGTCCAGGTAATACGGGTCCTGGAACAGCTGGCTAAAGTTCTCCAGCCCGACGAACCGGCTGGAGAGGCCGAACGGATCGAGGCTCTGCACCGAGTACCACAGCGCCTCACCGGCAGGCCACAGGAAAAATATCGCGGTAATCAGCAGCTGCGGCAGCACCAACGCATAGGGCAGCCAGCTGCAGCCGAAACCGGTACGAGAAGAAGACATAGGATTAACCCATTTATCAGCAGCAGGAACGGGCCCGGCGTGCGTCAGCGCACACGCCGGACGCGGGCGCAGCGGCGGCGCCCGTCATTTGCTTATTAGCGGGTAGACGCCTCAAACCGGCGCAGCTGCGCATCGCCGCGCTGCACCGCGGCGTCTAACGCCTGCTGCGGCGTTTTCTTACCGGTCCACACGCTTTCCAGCTCCTCATCCACCACGCTGCGGATCTGCAGCATATTGCCCAGACGCAGGCCTTTGGTGAACGGCAACGGCGGCTTGTTCAACATCTGACGCGTCGCCACATCGGCGCCCGGGTTTTTGTCATAAAACCCTTGCTGCCTGGTCAGTTCGTAGGCTGCGGTAGTGATCGGCAGATAGCCGGTTTTCTGGTGCCATTCGGCGGCGATCGCCGGCTGTGCCAGATACTGCAGGAATTCGGCCACGCCTTTATAGGTGGCGGCGTCTTTGCCATTCATCACCCACAGACTGGCGCCGCCGATAATGGCGTTTTGCGGCGCATTTTTGCTGTCGGCGTCATACGGCATCATGCCGACGCCATAATTGAATTTGGCGTAGTGTTTGATATCCGCCAGCGAACCGGAGGAAGCGGTGGTAATGGCGCAGTCGCCGCCGTAGAACTTCTCGGTGGATTCATCTTTACGGCCGAAGTAGGTGAAATCCCCCTTCTTGTTCATCGCTTCCAGCAGTTGGATATGTTTGACCTGCAGCGGCTGGTTGAACAGCAGTTTGGCGCTGGCGCCGCCAAAACCGTTGTTCTCACTGGCGAACGGCACGCCGTGCCAGGCGCTGAAGTTTTCCAGCTGGATCCAGCCCTGCCAGCCGCTGGCGTAGCCGCACTTCATGCCGGCCGCACGCAGCTTGCTGCTGTATTCCGCCAGCTGCTGCCAGGTTTTCGGCGGCTGTTCCGGATCCAGCCCCGCCTGTTTAAACGCATCCTTGTTGTAGTACAGCACCGGGGTGGAGCTGTTGAACGGCTGCGACAGCAGATGACCGCTCTGACTGTCGGTGTAATAACCAGCTACCGTCGGCACGAACGCCGACTCATCAACGCTGATACCCGCCTCTTTAAACACCTGATACACCGGCTTAATCGCCTTGCTCGCCATCATGGTGGCGGTGCCCACCTCATACACCTGCAGGATCGCCGGCGCCTTGCCGGAACGGTAGGCGGCAATGCCCGCCGCCAGGCTCTGTTCGTAGTTGCCTTTGTAAACCGGCACGATCTTGACGTCGCTGTGCGTCTGGTTAAAACGCTCGGCCAACGAATCCACTTCTTTACCAAGCTGCCCTTCCATCGAGTGCCAGAACGGAATTTCGGTCGCCGCCTGCGCCTGCGCGCCGGCCGCCAGCGTCAGCGCCACGCACAGCGCCGCTTTTTTCATGGTGATCATGCCTTGCTCCTGAAAACTGGTGTAAAAGCGCCTGAGCGCAAAGGAATTGATTATTGTTCGGCAGCAAACATGTCATGCGCAGATGACAAAATAATAATGATTGGGTGACGGCGGGATGACAGCAGGGTTAAGTGCAGATGGCGTTTTAATGTCGGCGGCGCGCCTTATGCGCACCGCCAGGCAGGGTTACAGCGAACGGCGCAGACGCGCCACCGCTTCCTGCATCTCCTGTTCGCTGGCGGTGGCGAACGACAGACGGAACGTAGAACGATCCGGACGGTTAGCGAAGAAATATTCCCCCGGCACAAACACCACACCGTTGGCCAGCGTCGCGTTCAGCCATTCGGTGGCGTTGAACGGCTGACGGAAACGCGCCCACAGAAACATGCCGCCTTTCGGCATATCGAAGTCGATAACCTCACCCAGTTCGCTGCGCACCAGTTCGGCCAGGAGCTCGCCTTTTTGCTGGTAAGCACGACGGATGGTGTCGATCTGCGCCGGCAGGCGGCCGAGGCCCAGATAACATTCGACGATGCTCTGCGACAGCGCACTGGCGTGCAGATCCGCCGCCTGCTTGATAATCGCCACCTTCTGCAGCAGCAGCGGCGGCAGGATCGCCCAGCCCAGACGCAGGCCCGGCGCCAGGATTTTCGAGAAGGTTGAGGTGTAAATCACGTTATCGGTATGCCCCAGCAGCCGTTGCGCCACCTGATACAGCGTGGCGTTGCGCTCTTCGGTAAAGCGCAGTTCGCCGTAGGGGTCATCTTCAATAATCAGGAAGTTATGCTCCGCCGCCAGCCGGACCAGCTGTTCACGGCGCGCGGCGCTCAGCGTCAGGCCGCTCGGGTTGCCGAAGGTCGGCACCACGTATACCCCTTTGATGCGCTGCGTTTTCAGCAGCTCGGCCAGTTCGTCCACCACCATGCCGTCGCTGTCGGAGGAGACCGACATCACCGTGGCTTCCGCCAGCTCCAGCGTCTGCAGCGCCGCCAGATAGGTCGGGCTTTCCACCACAAACACGTCACCCGGGTTCACCACGGTGCGCATCACCAGATCCAGCGCCTGCTGCGAGCCGGCGGTGACCATCACATCTTCCGGCCGCGCCTGCACCCCGCGTTCGGCACACAGCGTGCAGATTCGTTCGCGCAGCAGCGGGCTGCCCTCCGTCAGGCCATACTGGAACGCGTTTTTCGGCTGTTCATCGATCGCCTGCCGGGTGGCGATGCTCAACCCCTCGAAGTCGAACAGCGCATCGGAAGGAATGCCGCCCGCCAGTGAGATGACGCCCGGCATTTTGCTTTGTTTGAGTAATTCACGAATGGCAGAGCTTTTAACATTGATAATACGTTGGGCGAGAAGTCCTTCAGCGTTCATGATTTATCTTTTTATCTCGTAATCGGTAAGAAAAGGGGCGCGCGACAGGCGCCCCGACGCCCCGGGCAATCACCAGGGTCAGCCCCCCAGATAGGCGGAGCGAACTGCTTCGTTTGCTAACAATGCAGCTCCCGTATCTTCCAACACCACGCGGCCGTTTTCCAGTACATAACCGCGATCCGCCAGCTTTAGCGCCTGATTGGCGTTCTGCTCCACCAGGAAGATGGTCATCCCCTCCGCGCGCAGCTGTTCTATGGTGTCGAAAATCTGCTGGATAACGATCGGCGCCAGACCGAGCGACGGTTCATCCAACAGCAGCAGTTTCGGCTGGCTCATCAGCGCCCGGCCGATAGCCAGCATCTGTTGCTCGCCGCCGGACATGGTGCCGGCGCGCTGCCCGCGGCGCTCCCGCAGGCGCGGGAACAGCTGGAATACCCGCTCCAGCCGCTGCTGATACTGCGGACGTGCGGCGAAGAAGCCGCCCATTGCCAGATTCTCTTCCACCGTCATGCGTGCAAACACCCGCCGTCCTTCCGGCACGATCGCCACCGCTTCGCGCATAATCCGCGAGGTCGGCCAGCGGGTGATGTCCTGATCCAGCAGCGTGACCGTTCCCTCGCTGGCGCGCGGTTCACCGCACAGCGTGCCCAGTAAGGTGGTTTTGCCGGCGCCGTTGGCGCCGATCAGCGTGACAATCTCCCCCTGGCGGATGGTCAGGCTGACCTGATGCAGCGCCTGAATTTTTCCGTAATGGGCGGAAACCTGATTAAACGACAGCATCATGATTACGCTTCCCCCAGGTATGCCCGGATCACATCCGGGTTATGGCGAATTTGCTCCGGTGTCCCCTGCGCCAACGGCGCGCCCTGATTCACCACATAGATCCGGTCGGAAATCCCCATCACCAGCTTCATATCATGCTCAATCAGCAGCACCGAGACCTGATGCTGATTGCGCAGTTCGACAATCAGCCGATCCAGCTCGGCGGTCTCCTTCGGGTTCAGCCCCGCCGCCGGTTCATCCAGCATCAGCAGTTCAGGGCGCGTCACCATGCAGCGGGCGATCTCCAGCCGCCGCTGCTGGCCGTAGGCCAGATTGCCCGCCGAACGGTTGGCCATCTCCAGCAGACCAACGCGCTCCAGCCACACCGCCGCCCGCTCACGCGCGTCGGCTTCGGCGCGGCGAAAGGCCGGCGTTTTCAGCAGCCCGGCGAACACCCCGCTGCGTAAATGCTGGTGCTGCGCCACCAGCAGGTTTTCCACCACCGTCATTTCTCGGAACAGGCGCACGTGCTGAAAGGTGCGCACCACGCCCAGCCGGGCGATCGCCTGGCCGGACAGCCCCGCCAACTGACGTTCACGCAGGCGAACCGTGCCGCTGGTCGGGCGGTAGAAGCCGGTCAGGCAGTTAAAGATGGTGGTTTTGCCCGCGCCGTTCGGGCCAATCAGCGAGACAATCTCTCCCTGATTGAGCGTCAGGCCGACGTTATTCACCGCCAGCAGTCCGCCAAAACGCATCGACAGTCCTTCGACCGTCAGCAAAGGTTGCGCGCTCATGGCTGCTCCTCCTTCGCCGCCTGAATATCCGCCGCTTTCAGCTTCATCTGCGGACGCTTCATCGGCAGCAGCCCCTGCGGCCGCCAGATCATCATCAGCACCATCAGCGCCCCCAGCAGCAGCATGCTGTACTCATTTAAATCACGCATCATCTCCCGCGACACCACCAGCAGAACCGCCGCCAGGATCACCGCAAACTGCGAGCCCATACCGCCCAGCACCACGATCGCCAGCACAAACGCCGATTCGACGAAGGTAAAGGACTCCGGGCTGACAAACCCCTGACGCGCGGCGAACAACGTGCCGGCAAAACCGGCGAAGGCGGCGCTGATGGTAAATGCCGTCAGCTTAATTTTGGTCGGGCTTAACCCCAGCGAGCGGCAGGCGATCTCATCCTCACGCAGCGCCTCCCAGGCGCGCCCCAGCGGCATGCGCAGCAGACGGTTAATCACAAACAGCGTCAGCACCACCAGCAGCAGCGCCACCAGATAGAGGAAAATAATGCGGTCGCTGGGGTCATATTTCAGATCAAAGAAGTTATGGAAGGTATCCCAGCCGCCGTCGCGTGCGCTGCGGCTGAACTCCAGCCCGAACAGGGTCGGCTTCGGGATCTGGCTGATGCCGTTCGGCCCGCCGGTGATCTCGGTGTTGTTCAGCAGCAGAATGCGCACGATCTCCCCGAAGCCGAGCGTGACGATCGCCAGATAGTCGCCGCGCAGCCGCAGAACCGGGAACCCCAGCAGAAAACCGAACGCCGCGGTCACCATCCCCGCCAGCGGCAGGCTCTCCCAGAAACCAAAGCCGTAATAGTGGTTGAGCAGCGCATAGGTGTAGGCGCCGATGGCATAAAAGCCGCCGTAGCCCAGTACCAGCAGGCCGGACAGCCCCACCACCACGTTCAGCCCCAGCCCCAGCATGACGTAGATCAGCGTCAGGGTGGCGATATCCACCGTCCCGCGCGACACCAGAAACGGCCAGGCGACGGCAGCGGCGATCAGCAGCGCGGCCAGTAGCTTTTGTCGCGGCGTGCTGCCGTCAAAGCTCGGCAATACCCAGGCCGGGCCGCTCACTTTACTCAGCCCCTGCTGCAACAGCGGACGCAGCAGCTGAAAAACAAACACCACCGCGCAGCCGATGCCAATCCACATCCAGCGCACTTCTGCCGCGCCGCGCACCACCAGTTTGGTGCCGTCCAGGCCCAGCTGCATCCCCATCAGAAAGGCCGCCATCACAAACAGCACCGCCGCGGCGAGCAGGGCATTAAGCAGATTGAGTTTCATACCTTCTCAACCTCCGGACGGCCCAGAATCCCGGTCGGCATCACCAACAGCACCACGATCAGCAGGGCGAATGACACCACGTCTTTATATTCGGCGCTCAGGTAGGCCGAGGTCAGCGCTTCAGCCACCCCCAGCACCAGACCGCCGATCATCGCCCCCGGAATGCTGCCGATGCCGCCCAACACGGCGGCGGTAAAGGCCTTCATCCCGGCCATAAAGCCGATATACGGATTAATCACGCCATAGAACTGCCCCAGCAACACGCCGGCCACCGCCGCCATCACCGCGCCGATCACGAAGGTCAGCGAGATCACCCGATCGGTGTTGATGCCCAGCAGGCTGGCCATTTTTAAATCTTCCGCACAGGCGCGACAGGCACGCCCCATGCGTGAATAGCGGATAAACAGCGTCAGCGCCAGCATCGCCAGGAAGGTGACCACCCAGATGGTGAGCTGCATGGTGCTGACGGTAGCGGCGAAGCCGTTGCTTTCCCCCAGCACCCAGCGGCCGGTCACCAGGCTCGGCAGCGCCAGATCGCGCGAGCCCTGCGTCAGGCTGACGTAGTTTTGCAGGAAGATCGACATGCCGATGGCGGAGATCAGCGCGATCAGCCGTTTGGAGTAACGCACCGGCTTATAGGCCACCCGCTCGATGCTCCAGCCGTACGCGCTGGCGATCACGATCGACACCAAAAACGCCGCGCCGATCAGCAGCCAGCCGGCGTCGATGCCGAACATCATCAGCGCGGCGATGACGATAAACGAGACATAGCTGCCGATCATATACACTTCGCCGTGGGCGAAGTTAATCATGCCGATAATGCCGTACACCATGGTGTAACCGATGGCGATCAGGGCATAGGTGCTGCCCAGCGTCACCCCGTTGAACATTTGCTGCAGGAAATAGAGAAACTGCTCAGACATACGCGGACCCTCGGCTGCGCGTTGAGTGCAGGGCGCGGCATGCCGCGCCCACGCCCGCCGGGATGCGCCTTTCCCCGGCAAGACTGCAACGTGAAAGACGAAAGGTCGGTTACTTCACCGGCGTCGAGGTGCCGTCGGCGTGCCATTCGAAGACGCCGAACTCGAAGCCTTTCAGGTCGCCCTTCTCATCCCAGCTCAGCGGCCCCATCACGGTATCCACCGGCTTGGCCTTCAGATCCTTGACGATATCCTCCGGCTCCTGGCTGCCGCTGCGCTCCATGCCGGTTGTCAGCGCCTGCAGCGCCGCATAGGTGGTCCAGACGAAAGGACCGGTAGGATCCTGCTTCTTGGCCTTCAGCGCATCGACAACCGCTTTGTTGGCCGGCACCTGATCGTAACGCTTCGGCAGCGTTACCAGCATGCCTTCCGACGCCGCGCCGGCAATATTCGACAGCGAGGAGTTGCCCACCCCTTCCGGCCCCATAAAACGGGTCTTCAGCCCGGCCTGTTTGGCCTGGCGCAGAATCTGCCCCATTTCCGGGTAATAGCCGCCGAAGTAGACAAAGTCCACGTTCTCTTTTTTCAAGCGGGCGACCAGCGTGGAGAAGTCCTTATCGCCGGCGGTGATCCCTTCAAACATGACCGGTTTCACCCCCGCTTTCTGCAGGCTGTCGCGCACCGCGCGCGCCAGGCCTTCGCCGTACTGCTGCTTATCGTGCACCACGGCGATGCGCTGCGGCTTCAGGGTTTCCATAATGTATTTGGCGGCGGTCGGCCCCTGGTCGGAATCCAGCCCGGTGGTGCGCATGATCATCTGGTAACCACGGGTCGTCAGATCGGCATTGGTGGCCGCCGGGGTAATCATAATCACCCCTTCGTCTTCATAGATATCCGACGCCGGCTGGGTGGATGACGAACACAGGTGGCCGATTACATAGCGAATACCGTCGTTGATCACTTTGTTGGCCACCGCCACCGCCTGCTTCGGATCGCAGGCATCGTCATATTCGACCGCCACCAGTTTGTCACCCTTGATGCCGCCCTTGGCGTTGATATCGGCGATCGCCTGACGCGCGCCGGTAAATTCCATATCGCCGTATTGCGCCACCGGGCCGGACATCGCCCCGACGACGGCCACTTTAATCTCTTCCGCCAGCGCGCCGTGGCTCATCGCCATGGCGATGCAGCCGGCCAACCATGCCTTACCCTTGGTTACTTTCATCCGCATCATCCCCGTCTGTTGTTGTGTGTGAAGCTGTCCGTTGTGTTTGCCATGCCGACGCATCAGCGCTTTATTCATAAGTAATAATGACTTAGGCATTTAAACGGCAATATTTTCTTATAAGACCTTATTTTTCATGCTATTAAACAGGAGTTTTCTTCTGCAAATCAACTTGACCATCTAGAAACAAGCGATGTAAACAGGATAAAGTATGGATGAAATCTGAGCTATTTCCTCCTTTATGCAGCGCGTTACACTGGTTAACAATCTGTTTACTAATTTTTTACTCGGAAAATTACCGCACGGAAAAACATTCTGCGAATCCGTCGTACAGAAAAAGTTACACATCGTGACCAGCAAGATCTATTACACTGACGCCATCGCTAATTTGTCTGGAAATGTTGCATGAAACTCACTATCGAACGGTTAACCGCGCTGTCCGCACAGGACCTGATCGATCTTGGAAAAATCTGGCCGCACCAGACAGCGGGGCAGTGGCAATCCTGGTTAACCGGCGAACGGGCGCTGTTTGGCGCACGCTTTAACGAACGCCTGTTAGGCGCGGTAAAGGTCTCGCTGGATGGCGACACGGCGCAGCTGCACGACCTGCTGGTGCGTGAAGTCACCCGCCGTCGCGGCGTCGGCCTCTATCTGGTGCAGGATATGCAGCGTCAGCTGCCGCAGGCTGCCCATTGGCAGCTCTCCACCGCCGATCTCGCCGCCCGTGAACGCGGTGAGGTGGAAAACTTTATGCGCGCCTGCGGCTTCAGCGTGCACGGCGAAATCTGGCAAAAATGAAACGCTGGGCGGCTGCGCTGTTGCTGGTTCTGCTGGCTTTCGGCGCCTGGTTAGCCGGGCGCCATCAGGCGCTGTCGGCGCCGCCGGTCTGGGATCAGCAGGTTTATTTGTGGCAACGGGTCTGGAGTACGCAGCACGCCCCGGCGCTGGCCGCCAGCCGCGATCTGTTTTCCAGCTTACGTATCCTCGTTCTGCAACTGCACCCGCGCGAAGGGTTGCGGGTGATGCCGGTCGATACCGCGCTGCTGAAGCAGGACGGCCGCCCGCTGTGGCTGGTGGCGCGTCTGGACGGTTCGCAGCCGCGCTGGGATGAGGAGCGGTTATATTCCCGGCTGCTGCAGCTAGTGCAGCAATACCGCGCCGCCGGGCTGTCCGTGGTCGGTATCGAGATCGATCACGACGCCGCCACCGCCCGCCTGCCGCAGTACCGCGATGCGCTCCGGCGCCTGCGCCGACAGCTGCCGGCAGACGTACAGCTGAGCATCACCGCACTGCCGGCCTGGCTCGACTCGCCGCAGCTGCCGGCCCTGCTGCGGCAGGTTGACAGCTCGGTGTTGCAATTACACGCCGTACTCTCCCCGCAGCAGGGGCTGTTTGACAGCCGGCTGGCGCTGCGCTGGACGCAGCGTTACGCCCAGGTGACCAATAACCCCTTCCGCATTGCTCTGCCGGCCTACGGCATGGGGCTGGTCGGCGTTGATGCGCAGGGCGCGCAGGTGGAGAGCGAGGCCTCACTGCGCGTGGCGGGCAGCCTGCGCGAGCTGACGGTCGCGCCGCAGCACATCGCCGACTTTCTGCAGCGGCTGTCTGCACATCCGCAACCGCATCTGCGGGGCGTGGTCTGGTTTCGCCTGCCGCTGGCCGGCGACCGCCGCGCCTGGTCGATGAATACCCTGCGCAGGGTGATCCGTCAGCAGCCTTTACACAGCCGCTGGCAGGTAAAAATGCGCCCGCAGCCACAGCAAAACGGCCTGTATGATCTGATAATTGCCAATGATGGGCCAGCCGATGCGCCGCTGCCCACGGCGGTTACGCTGGCGGCCGGCGACTGTCTGGCCGCCGACGCGGTTGGCCGTTACCGGCTGGACTCAACGGCCACGCAGCTGCGTTTTATCCGCACCGGGGATGAGTTGGTGCGCGCCGGGCAATCACGCCCGCTAGGTTGGCTGCGCTGCCAACATCTGACGCCAGGAGGCATTCGTGTTACACCTTAATTTTCGCACCGCCCGGCCGCTGACGCTGAGCATCGCCATCGCCGCCACGCTGGGCGCGCCGTTGGCGCAGGCCTGCGGCCCGGATTTTCCCAACCGTCTGCTGCTCGACCGCAACGGCACGCTGCTGTCGATGCCAGAAGGCAATTTCACCTTTGAAACCAGCCGCCTGACGCCGATCGACCCGCAACTGCCGCGCTGGCAGGCACCGCCGCCGCCAGGCCCGATGAAACCGATGCCGCTGTCGCCGGAAACCGTCGCCATTAAACAGATGCGCGCTGCCAAAACCGTGGAAGAAGCCGACGCCGTCAACGGCCAGGTACTGTCCGCCGCCGCACGCCAGTACACGCTGGGTGCCGTCGCTTTTGCCGCCCGCGATCCGCGCGCTGCGGACTACTTTCAGCAGGTGCTGGCCCTGCCGGATAGCGAGCAGGGAGCATGGGGGCTGCGCGCGCGCTACTCCCTCGGCCGGCTGCTGATGAACGATTACGGGACGCCGGAAGACGCCGATACCTCCGCCACGCCTCCTCGTCCGGACCCGGCGCAGCTGCGTCAGGCGCTGGCCGCCTTTCAGCAGGTTATCGACCGCGTGAAAAGCGGCAGCGACGATCCGGACCAGCTGGCGCTCAGCAGCCTCGGGCAGCAGGCGCGCATCCATTTCTGGCTGGGTGATATCGGCCGCGCCGTACACCTCTATGCGCAGCAGGCGGCGCAGGGTGATGCGCAAGGTGGGCGGTCGCTGCAATATGTCGCCAGCTATCTGGTCGATCCGCAGCACTTCGAACAGCTGAAAAAGATCGTGGCCGATCCGCTGGTACAGCAGCTGGTGACCGTCGAGCTGTTCGCCCGCAGCGGCAACCTGCAGGCACAGGATAATGACAGTTCGCCCCCACGTTCGCAGCAGATTACCCAACGTTTGCTGACGCTGCTGGACGCCGAGACAAAAAGCGGCTTCAACGGCAGCGACCGCCTGGCGGCGCTGGCCTACCGATCCGGTAACTACCCGCTCGCCGCCAGTCTGCTGCGCCATGCCGGTGACTCCGGCCTTGCCTGGTGGCTGCGCGCCAAAATGGCGCTGCGCGACGGCCAGCTGCAGGACGCCACTGCCGCCTACGCCAAAGCGGCGGCCGCTTTCCCGGCGGATGAAAGCTGGGGCGAACAGCGCGGGGACAATTACGCGCAGGAAACCATTATCCCGGACTGCCGCATCGCCGGCGAACAGGCGATTCTGGCGCTGAACCGCGGCGATTATCTGCAGGCGCTGACGCTGCTGTACCGCAGTAAGGATCTGTATTGGGCGGATGTCGCCGACGTGGCCGAGCGGGTGCTGACGGTTGACGAGCTGAAAGCGTTTGTCGATAAGCAGGTGCCGCCGCCCAGTCAGCCGCTCAAACCGGTGGAGCCGAACGTGTATAACGGCCAGGTGCTGACGCCTGATATCCACTTGCGCCAGCTGCTGGCCCGGCGTCTGATGCGCGCTGAACGCTATCAGGAAGCGCAGAACTATTTCGCCGTGCCAAATTATCGCGCCGCCGCCCAGCAACTGGCGCAGCAGTTCAGCCTTGCGCGGCAAGGCAGCAATAGCAAACTGGCGCGAGCGCAGGCCTACTACCAGACTGCAACGCTGCTGCGTGAACAGGGGCTAGAGCTGACCGGCTATGAAATGACGCCGGACTACGGCATATATGGCGCTGGGTACTCTTACCTGGGCGACGCCTTCGACACCCGTGAGTTGACGCACAAAAGCTGGATCACCACGGCAGAGGCCGCGCGCGCCGCCAAGGCATTGCCGCCGCAGGACAACCGCTTCCTGCACTACCGCTGGCAGGCGGTAGCGGCGGCGCAGAAGGCTGCGGACTTATTGCCGCCGAAAAGCCAGGCGTACGGCGCGGTGCTGTGCAACGCCGCCAGTTGGGTGATCAAGCGCGATGCCAAAACCGGCCGCGCGCTGTATAAACGCTACCTCGCCAACGGCAAGCCGGATGCCGCCCTAAATAAGTTCGGCTATCAGTGCCCGGCGCCGGACTTCAATGCGTTAACCGCCAAGTCCTGAACCGCCGCGGCGGACGACAGGCATAAAAAAACCCGGCTCTGCCGGGTTTTTTGACTGCATCAGCAATTATGCTTCGATCGCCATTTTCAGTTTTTTCATGGCGTTCTTTTCCAACTGACGCACACGCTCGGCGGAAACGCCGTAGCGGTCTGCCAGTTCCTGCAGGGTGGACTTGTTCTCATCGTCCAGCCAGCGGGCGCGAATAATATGTTGGCTACGCTCATCCAGACCTTCCAGCGCATAGGCCAGCTTGTCGGCGGCGTTGCTCTCCCAGTTGTCTTCTTCGATACCTTCGGCGAAGTCAGACGTTTTGTCCTGCAGGTACAGCACCGGCGCCATCGACTGGCCGTCGCGCGCTTCGTCGTCCGGCGTCGGGTCGAAGGTCATGTCCTGCGCCGCCATGCGGGATTCCATCTCGCGCACGTCTTTGCTGGATACGCCCAGCTCACGCGCCACCAGCTCGACTTCGTCCTGGTTGAACCAGCCCAGACGCTGCTTGGTTTTACGCAGGTTAAAGAACAGCTTGCGCTGCGCCTTGGTGGTAGCGACTTTGACGATACGCCAGTTACGCAGTACGTATTCGTGAATTTCTGCCTTGATCCAATGCACCGCAAAGGAAACCAGACGCACGCCAACTTCCGGATTAAAACGGCGCACAGCTTTCATCAGGCCGATATTACCTTCCTGGATCAGGTCCGCCTGCGGCAGGCCGTAACCCGAGTAATTACGGGCAATATGAGCGACAAAGCGCAGGTGAGACAGGATCAGCTGCTTGGCCGCATCCAAATCGCCCTGGTAATGCAGCCGTTCAGCCAGCTCCCGCTCTTCCTCTGCCGTAAGCATCGGATAGGCGTTGGCGGCCCGAACATAGGCTTCCAAGCTGCCTTGGGGTACTAAGGCTAAAGTTTGCATTTCTTTGGTCATTCAAACCCTCTCTCTAATAAAACCGATCGTACAGGTGACGATACTGCTGCTGCACATCACAACGCTGTTGCTGCCAAGCCTCTGTAAGGAGGTTTGTCGGTTGCCGATTGAGCCTGTTGAGTATCTGTTTGGCGGGGAGTCATTGATTTACGGTGATCATTGCAAAACGGTTCCACACGCCGGGCACCTTAACATTTGCTGCAATTTTTGACCGTGCTCTACCCTAAAAGTTCACCGTTTTTCGATCGCAATGTTCATGACAATACGCGATGAACTGACGGCCAGATAGGGAATTCGTGCGCTTGAGCAGAGGCGGGATCCCAGAAGATCCGAGATGGCTCTTCTCCTGCAACACGGCAAACGCAGCAGGAGAAGAGTATATCAAAAAATTTTTTACTGTGGTGTAAATCGGCGTAAATGTTGCACGGTGGCCAACCAGGCGGCAATCCAGCCGATCATCGCGGAGATGATCAACAACAGTAATGCCTCGTCCCAACCCAGCCCGTGCAGCGTAAAGGTGGTGCCGAACACCTTCGCCACGCCGGCCACCACCGACTCCAGCTGCCACACCAGCGCGCCGGACAGAATCAACGACAGCAGCGCGCCGAAGAAGCCCAGCATCGCGCCGCCGTTAAGAAACGGCCGCAGAATAAAGCCGTCGGTCGCGCCGATAAGCTTCATCACGTTGATGGTGTCGCGCCGGCTGAAGATGCTCAGACGCACGCTGTTGCCGATCACCAGGAACACCGCCACCACCATCAGAATGCCGATAATGGCCGCCACCTGACCCACCAGCCCGGTCAACGCCGCCAGGCGGGCAAACCAGCTGTCGTCCATACGCACTTCATCCACGCCCTGCACCGCCGTTACGCGCTCGCGCAGCGTATTCAGGGTGTCTGAACTCTGGAAGTCCATTTTCGGCGTGATAATCGCCACCGCCGGCAGCGGATTCTCTTCCAGCATATCCAGCGCCCCGCCGAAGCCGGACCAATTGCGGAACTCACCGAGCGCTTCTTCGCGCGACAGGTAGTTCACCTTCTCGACGCCCGCTTCAGCCTTGATGGTGTCCAGCACCTTGACCGCAGCGTCATCGTCGAGCGATTTATCGAGATACACCGTCAGCTGCGGTGTCGGATACCATTGGGTTGCCGCCGTGCTGACGTTTTTCCACACGATGTAGCACACGCTCGGCAGCGTCAGGGAGATGGCGATCACCATCACCGTCAGCAACGTCGCCAGCGGCTGACGCAGCATGTCTTTGATCGCATTCATCCACGCATAGCGCCACTGTTCGCGCCAGCCGCCGCGCAGCGCCTTGCTCTTGGCGGTTTTTTTACTATTCGCCATGCTGCGCTCCTCCTATCATGCGGCCCTGGCTGAGCGTCAGAATACGGTAATTGCGGCGGGCGATCAGCCCGGTGTCGTGGGTCGCCATCAGGACGGTTACCCCAACGCGGTTAAACTCTTCAAACAGGCGCAGGATGCCTTCCGACAGCACGTCGTCCAGGTTGCCGGTCGGTTCATCCGCCAGCAGCACCGCCGGTTTGTTCACCACCGCACGGGCGATGCCCACGCGCTGCTGTTCACCGCCGGACAGCTGGATCGGAAAGTTCTTCGCTTTGTCCAGCAGGCCTACCTTGTCCAGCGCCGCCGACACGCGACGGCGGATATCTTCGCTGCTGGCGCCGGCGATAATCAGCGGCATCGCCACGTTGTCATACACCGTGCGATCCAGCAGCAGATGGTGGTCCTGGAAAATCATGCCGATCTGGCGGCGCAGGAACGGCACCTCGCTGTTTCTCAGCCGGCTGATGTCATGACCGGCGAACCAGATATGGCCGGCGCTCGGCCGTTCGATGCCGCATATCAGCTTCAGCAGGGTACTCTTACCCGCCCCGGAATGGCCGGTCAGAAACGCCATTTCTGCCGGGCGCAGATGAAAATCCACCCCCTGCAACGCCTGACGCCCGCCCAGATAAGCTTTACTGACCTGTTCAAAGCGAATCATCCGTATTAATCCTCTCGGGCAAAAAGTGCCTCAATAAAATCGTCAGCCTTAAACGGCCGCAAATCTTCGATGCCTTCGCCAACGCCGATATAGCGAATCGGAATGCCGAACTGATCGGCAATGGCGAAGATCACCCCGCCCTTGGCGGTACCGTCCAGTTTAGTCAGCGTGATGCCGGTTAACCCTACGGCTTCATTAAATAATTTCGCCTGGCTGACCGCATTTTGACCGGTACTGGCGTCCAGCGTCAGCATAACCTCATGGGGGGCGTCCTCGTCCAGTTTTTTCATTACCCGGACGATCTTCTTCAACTCTTCCATCAGGTGGGCTTTATTCTGCAAACGTCCGGCGGTATCGGCAATCAGTACGTCGACGCCGCGCGCTTTGGCCGCCTGCACCGCATCAAAGATCACCGAAGCGGAATCAGCGCCGGTATGCTGCGCCACCACCGGAATGTGATTACGTTCGCCCCACACCTGCAGCTGCTCTACTGCTGCGGCGCGGAAGGTATCCCCCGCCGCCAGCATCACCGACTTGCCCTCGGCCTGGAACTGACGCGCCAGTTTACCGATAGTGGTGGTTTTGCCGACGCCGTTAACGCCAACCATCAGAATGACATACGGCGTTTTACCACCGACATCCAGCGGTTGATCAACCTTGGCCAGAATTTCGGACATTTCCTCCTTCAGCTTGCCGTACAGCGCTTCAGCGTCTTTCAGCTGTTTACGGCTGGCGTGCTGAGTGAGGGAACTGATGATTTTACTGGTGGTTTCCACACCAACATCGGCGATCAGCAGCTGTTCTTCCAGCTCTTCAAACAGATCGTCGTCGATCTTCTTGCCGCGGAACAGGCCGACAAAACCAGACCCCAGGTTCTGTTTGGTCTTAACCAGGCTGCGTTTCAGGCGGGCGAAGAAGCCTTCTTTGGTCGGCCGCTCCTGTTCCTGCGACGCCGCCGGCGCTACCGCCGCGACCTCCGGTTCAGCTTCCGCAACCGGCTCGGCTTCCGCAACCGGTTCAACTTCTACAACCGGTTCAACTTCTACAACCGGTTCAACTTCGACAACCGGTTCAGCTTCCGCAACCGGTTCAGCTTCGACAACCGGTTCAACTTCTGCAACCGGTTCAGCTTCCGCAACCGGTTCAGCTTCCGCTTCCGGTTCAGCTTCCGCTTCCGGTTCAACTTCGACAACCGGCTCAGCTTCTACAACCGGCTCCGCTTCCGGTATGGCGCGTTCGGGCTGCGGCGCATGTTCCGGCGCCGCGTCCTTCTCCACCAGCAGCTCGGCGATGGCCGGCGCGGCCGTGTCGATGCTCTCGGCAGGTTTGGCATCGCTTGCCGTCATATCATCGGCCTGCGGTGCATCCGCTTCCGCCTGCGGCATCACCGCCTCAACGATCTCGTCCTGCGTATACACCGGCGCAGCGCTTTCCGACGCCGTCTCAGCGTCTTCTTCCTGTGCTTCTGCCGCCGGCGTAGCGTGCGCCGCAATATCCGGCACATTTTCGGCAACCTGTTCGGTGCTGCCGTCCCATTCGCCCGGCAGATCGACAGAAGCGGCAGGCTCGGATTCCTGCGCGGGGAGCTTATCATCCAGCGTGGTCGCCGGCGCAGGTTCTACCGCCGCCGCTTCAGGCTCGGCCTGTTCAGCCTGTGGTTCCGGCTGTTTCTCTTCTTTTTGGCCGAAACCCAGCCAGGAGAAAAACCCACGTTTCTTTTCTTTTGCCATGCTGTGACCCTAACTCCGTACCAATGGCTGAATAACGAAAATAATTTAACCCCCGAGTCTATCACTTTCCCTCGCGGAGCAACACGCATCCGGCAGGTGAAAATCCGCCAATGGCCGTTGCTCGACGCCTCTTCGCCGGCACATCCCGCCGCATAAACCGCAAATTGCCAGACAGCGCGCTATTTCCCCGGGACGCTCTCCCCGTTAGAATAGCGTTAACTTTTCTCGATCTGCGAAATACATTAAGACTTTTTATGGCAAGACTATCGTCACGGCCCGCGCCCCGCAAAGCGCAGGCGGCCGCGGCCGGACAAATCCGCATTATCGGCGGCCAGTGGCGCGGACGTAAATTACCGGTGCCGAACAGCGCCGGGCTGCGGCCTACCACCGATCGGGTGCGTGAGACGCTGTTTAACTGGCTGGCGCCGGTGATTCAGGGCGCGCGCTGTCTGGACTGTTTTGCCGGCAGCGGCGCGCTGGGGCTGGAAGCGCTGTCACGCTATGCCGGCAGCGCCACGCTGCTGGAATTCGAACGCCCGGTTGCCCAGCAGCTGGAAAAAAATCTGGCGCTGCTTAACGGCAACGGCCAGGTGATCAATACCAATGCGCTGAGCTGGCTGGCCAACGCCGGCGCAGCCTATGACGTCGTATTCCTCGATCCGCCGTTCCGCAAGGGGCTGCTGGCGCAAACCGTCAACCTGCTGGAGCAGCAAGGCTGGCTGGCCGATGAGGCCTGGGTATACGTGGAGGCCGAGGCCGAAAGCGCCGCGGCCGACGTGCCGGCCAACTGGGCGCTGCACCGTGAAAAGGTCGCCGGACAGGTGGCCTATCGTCTTTATATTCGTTCCGCCAAAGAGAAAACTGAAAATGCTGATTAATCTGGGTCGCCTGCTGATGTTATGCGTATGGGGCTTCCTGCTGACCAACCTGATTCACCCGTTCCCCAAGCCGCTGAAGTACTTTATCGACGTGGCGCTGTTCTTTATGGTGATAATGCACGGGTTTCAGGTGATGCTGTTGAAATCCACCCAGCCGAAGGATCAGCCCATCAGCTACTGGCAGGAAGCCAAAATATTTATTTTCGGCGTATTTGAGCTACTGGCCTGGCAGAAAAAACAGCCGCCGCTGAAGAAGAAGTAACCTTCCGCATTTACCGCTGCGCGGTAAAAGAGATAAAGCGCGTGCCCTGCATCTTCAGGGTGCCGTGCGCACCGGGCGTTATCAGGTCATACTGCGGCTGCTTCAGCCGCACCACAATATTTTCACCACCGCGCTGCGGCTGAAAGGTCACCTCATAGCGCATCGCTTCATTGACGATATGCTCACGCTGGCGCGAGCGGTTGGTGCTGGCCGCAAAGGCGCGTTTGTCGCTCACCACAACCTGCGTGGCGCGCACCGGCTCGCGGTCGTTCGCCGCCTCCTGCTTACGCTGGCTGAAGTAACGCTGCGTTGCCAGTACGGCAATCAGCGCCACCACGGCGATAAAAATCAGCGGTGGTTTACTCATCTCTTTCCCATTCCCTTCGCCGCTAAAAGCGGGTAAACATAGCACTCAGTGAAAAACCTTACCGCACCGCAACGTGCTTCTCTATAGCCGGACAAATAACATCGCGGTCCTGATTCCAGGTATACACTGAAGAAGTGACGCAGGTGACATTTTTCGCGCCGCCCGATTATGGCGCTGATGACTAATAAGGAAGATATATGAGTTGGCCATTCCTTGCCGTATTCTTTTCCGGTTGGTTATACGTTGACGCCGCCTATCGCGGCCCGAGCTGGCAACGCTGGGTGTTCAAACCCGTCACGCTGCTGCTATTGCTGCTGCTCGCCTGGCAGGCGCCGGTGCTCGGCGCCGCCGGTTATCTGATCGTCTTTGGCCTGCTGGCAACCCTGGCGGGCGATGCCTTGCTGCAGTTGCCCCGCCAGCAGATACTGTACGCCCTCGGCGCATTCTTCCTTGCTCATCTGTTGTATGCCCTCAGCTTCGCCAGCCAGATGACCTTCAGCCTGTTCTGGCCACTGCCGCTGGCGCTGCTGATTATCGGCGTGCTGCTGCTGGCGGCGCTGTGGACGCGGATCGCCGAGCAGCGCTGGGCGGTCGTTGCCTACGTCGGCATGACGCTGCTGATGGTCTGGCTGGCCGGGGAACAATATTTCCTGCGCAGCACCGACTACGGTTTCTCGTTGCTGACCGGCACCTCGTTACTGCTGCTAGCAAGCATTGTCTGGCTGGTGAGCCATTATCGCACCAAGTTTCGCGCCGCCGACGCTATCGTCGCCTTCTGTTATTTTGTCGGCCACTTCCTGATCGTGCGTTCGCTCTATCTGTAAGCTTACGGGTTCGCAGCCGCGAACCCGCCATTCAGTCCAGCGCCTTCAGCGTCAGGCCGTCCTCATCGCCGATGCGGTGGCGATAAATATCGCCGTCACGTGAAAAAAACGCCAGCGTGCTGCCGTCGGCCTGCAGCAGCGCGATACCGTCCGGTGCGGGACGCCAGCCGGCCGCCGGCGCGCTCAGCAGCGTCTGCAGACACTGCTGCGCATCCTGCAGCTGATAACCGTTGGCAGCCGGCTGTTTGTCAGCCCGCAACGCAACCCGGCACTGTGTGTCGCCCTTGGCGACCTGCCACTCACCCGCCAGCGACTGCGCGGAAGGAAGAACCAAACTGCTGGCCATAGCGGCTCCTGTCGTTATGTAATATGTCATCATCGCGGCCACCGCCAGGGTGGCGCGCATCCGTCGTTTGCTCATGGTCTGTTCACCGTAAACGTGGCGGGCGCGGCACAAGGGCCGCACCCGTCCTGCCGGTCAACCGGCAACTGCCTGATTACTGCCTAGACGATAAAATCGGTGGCTACATCCGCCTGCCCAACGATTTTCACCAGGAAATCCGGCGTACTATGCCCGCCGAAGTCCACCGCCAAATCGCTGACATTGTTGGCGGCATCATAAGTCAGCAGAGCCTCACCCGCCGCACCGCTGAACTGGTCGACAAAGTGAATCGCATCACCGCCCTTGTTAAAGTATGACAGATCGATTTTATCGATACCCTTCTGGAAGTCACGGATCCAGTCCGGCGCATCCGGGGTGGAGTCACCGACGGCAGAGAACACAAAGGTGTCATTGCCGGCGCCACCCCACAGCTCATCGGCACCGCCGCCGCCGAACAACACGTCATTGCCCGCACCGCCTTTCAGCACGTTGTCGGCCTGATTGCCGACCAGCACGTCGTTGCCGGAGCCGCCGATGGCGTTCTCAATGGTCACGCCGGCCGCAATCGACACGTTGCCCTTCAGCCCGCCAACGTCGGAGAATGACGTCTCGTTCAGGTTGATGCGCTGGTCAGCGCTATAGCCGGAGAAGTCAAAGGTATCGTTACCGCCGGCATCCCACACGGAGAAGATCACTTTTTCCGCGTTGCTGCTGGTGCTGAAAAAGTCGCGATCGGTGTTGGAGTTAAAGCCGTATACCGTATCACCGGTACGGGTGCTCATATTGGCGCCGTACAGGTGCTGGATCGCCGAAATGTCATCCAGCAGCGGGCCGGCGGCATAATGGCCGCCGTTGTCGCCGCCGGTGTTGCTTTCGCTCCAGTAGCTCATCAGGCTGAACATGCGGCTGTCTTCCGCATAGCTGGCGTCACGATAGGAAGGGTTGCCCTGGCCGGCATTGTAGTCGCCAGGGTGGCTCAGCCCCAAGGCATGACCGATTTCATGGGTAAAGGTCTGACGGCCGTAATCTTCAGAGGCCGGATGCTGAATATTGGACTGGTTAATGTTGTACCAGCTTTGACCAGAGACGCTGCCGGAGCCCGGCAGCCAGGCGTAGGCCTGGGTGTCATAGTCGGTCTGGCCGTACTGATCCTGGCTGTAGTTGCCGAAGGTAATGTTGGCTTTTTGCGTGCCGGACACCTCGGTAAAAGTGATATTGGCCACATCAGACCAGGACTGCAACGACAGTTTGGCCTGCTGCTGCTGTTCAGCGCTGAACTTGCTTAAGCCGCGATCGCCGCCGTCATTGGCGGAATTGAACTGATAGTCGGGAAATGAGAAGGTCAGTTTTACCGGGGTATCAAATACGCCTTTTCCATTCCAGGTTTGGTTAGTGCGGGTAATATATAACCCGGCCTCTTCAGTAGAAAATGAGTCCTTGCCATTAACTTGAATCCCATTACCGCGTTGGTGATAATGCAGTAAATCATTAACGGCATCATAACCAGTTTTGGTCGCCGCCAGGCTGGATTCATTCACTTCTATCGCTTTTTTCTTCGATTGCATTGGTTCGATTCCACGCATTATTTGATCGTTAACGATCAAATAGATAAACATAACCTTCCCTGTTACTGCGTAAGTACATCCCGCAGATCTCTGGGAAGACGCGTATGCGCCAGTGATGGCTTGAATAGATAAGGAATTAATACATAACAATCAGTAAATAAGATCACCATCCCAAATGGTAATCGTTTCCAAGTATAGGTAGCGATATTGAATGAATCTCAGAATTAAAAACTTTTTAAATGCTTTACGAAAGTGTTTTTATCTAGAAAAACATGAAACAAACACATATGAAACACAAAAATAACGACAAGAAAGAGACAAAGCCCAATAAGAACGCCACATCGGGCAACGAGTGTTTCATGCTGGCACTTTTCATATTGCCTGAAGTTTTATTTTATTAAATGATAAATTGATCACAAATATTATTTTGAACACAAATTAAATATCCACAACGAACATATTTGACGTGCTAAAAATAAAATATAGAAAGCAAAATAATGACTAAATCAATAATAAAAACCTCTGGATTGAGTTTCATATTATTAGCATGCTAAACAAACCCGGCCTGATTAATTAATCACTCGTCTATTTTATTCCCCTTGACTCTGGAGTTGGCTCCAAGGTGTAAAGTTTGCCACGATAATGATCGTTAACTGCCTGGGGGCGTTATGCATACTCATAAAGAACATCAGCACCACGAACACAACCACCATGACGGCGGCTGCGGTTGCAACCACAGCCACGCCAAAACCCAACACGGCTGCAGCAGTGAAAAACCGGCTGACGCCGCAGGCCACGCCTGCAGCGACGGCCACCAGCATCAGCACGGCGCAAGCTGCTGCGACAGCGGCGACCCGGATGAGGAAAGCGACAGGTTAGCCGCCGCTCCCCCAGCCGGCAGCCAGCGTTTTAGTTGGAAGGTCAACGGCATGGACTGCCCAAGCTGCGCCAAAAAAATCGAGAATGCCGTCACCGCCGTACCCGGTGTCAGCAACGCACGCGTACTGTTTGCCACCGAGAAATTAGTGGTGGATGCGCAGAGCGATATCAGCCAACGCGTGCAGGAGGCCGTCGCACAGGCCGGCTTTACCCTGCTTGGCATCGGCGGCCAGCCGCAGACGGCGCCGGGCAACGAATCACGTTTTGCACCCTACTATCCTTTGTTGCTGCTGACGGCACTGATGATTCTCAGTTGGGCGCTCGACCGCATCAACCCGCAATGGGGCAGCATCGCCTTTATCGCCACCACGCTGGTCGGGCTGGCGCCGATCGCGCGCAAAGCGCTGCGTTTAATCCGCTCCGGTACGCCGTTCGCCATTGAAACCCTGATGAGCGTCGCCGCCATCGGCGCGCTGTTTATCGGCGCTACCGCCGAAGCCGCCATGGTACTGCTGCTGTTTATGGTCGGCGAACTGCTGGAATCCTATGCCGCCAACCGGGCGCGACGCGGCGTCACCGCGCTGATGGCGCTGGTGCCGGAAGAGGCGGTGCTGCTGAGCGGCAGCCAGCGCCGGCGCGTACCGGTCAGCAGCCTGCGGCCGGGCGATGTGATTGAAATCGCCCCCGGCGCCCGGCTGCCGGCCGATGCCGAGCTGATCGACCCGTTCGCCAGCTTTGACGAAAGTGCACTGACCGGCGAGTCCGTACCGGTGGAACGCCAGCAGGGAGAAAAAGTGGCGGCGGGCAGCCTGTCGGTCGATCAGTCGGTGCAGATGAAAGTGGTCTCCGAGCCGGGCAAGAATGCCATCGACCGCATCCTGCAGCTGATTGAAGAGGCGGAAGAACGCCGCGCGCCGATTGAGCGCTTCCTTGACCGCTTCAGCCGCTACTACACGCCGGCAATCATGCTGCTGTCGCTGGCCGTCATTCTGTTGCCGCCGCTGCTGTTTTCCCAGCCATGGGAAACCTGGATTTATCGTGGCCTGACGCTGTTACTGATCGGTTGCCCGTGCGCGCTGGTGATTTCAACGCCGGCGGCCATCACCTCCGGCCTGGCGGCGGCCACCCGCCGCGGCTCATTGATTAAAGGCGGCGCCGCCCTGGAACAATTGGGACAGGTGCAAACCATCGCGTTTGATAAAACCGGCACCCTGACCGAAGGTAAACCGACAGTCACCGACGTGCTGCCGATCGGCGCGCTGAGCGAACAGCAACTGCTGACGCTGGCGGCTGCGGTCGAAGCCGGTTCACATCACCCGTTGGCGCAGGCGATCGTTCGCCGGGCCGAACAATATGGCACACCGCTGCCGCTGGCCGACAGCCGTCGCGCGCTGGCCGGCGTGGGCATCGAGGGGCAGCTTGACGGCAAAACGGTGCGCATCAGCGCGCCGGCCAAACTGGCGCCGGGGCTGCTGGACATTACCTGGCAAACGCGTCTGGAACAGTTGGAAAGCGAAGGGAAAACCGTGGTAGTGGCGCTGGAGGATAATCAGCCCGTCGGCCTGTTGGCCCTGCGCGATACGCTGCGTAGCGACGCGCGACAGGCGATCGCCGAGCTCAGCCAAATGGGCATCAGCGGCGTCATGCTGACCGGCGACAACCCGCGCGCGGCGGCCGCCATCGCCCGTGAGCTGGGCATCGACTACCGCGCCGGGCTACTGCCGGAAGATAAGGTCACGGCGGTGACGGAACTGAACCGGCAACGGCCGACGGCGATGCTCGGCGACGGCATCAACGATGCGCCGGCCATGAAAGCCGCTAGCATCGGTATTGCCATGGGCAGCGGCACCGACGTCGCACTGGAGACCGCCGATGCGGCGCTGACGCACAACCGCCTGCTGGGCATCGCCGAGATGGTACGCATCTCACGCGCCACCCACGCCAATATCCGGCAAAAC
Source organism: Serratia sp. JUb9 (assembly GCF_014298095.1). Classification (NCBI taxonomy): domain Bacteria; kingdom Pseudomonadati; phylum Pseudomonadota; class Gammaproteobacteria; order Enterobacterales; family Yersiniaceae; genus Serratia; species Serratia sp. JUb9. Next base: position 4,768,648 of record NZ_CP060416.1, read on the forward strand.
ATCACCATTGCGCTGGGGTTGAAGGCAATCTTCCTGGTCACCAGCCTGTTGGGCTTCACCGGGCTGTGGCTGGCGGTGCTGGCCGACTCCGGCGCCACCGCGCTGGTGACGCTGAATGCGATCCGGCTGTTAAAAATCCGTCAGTGATCTTATTGTGCTCCGCGCCACGCGCGGAGCACAATAGGCGCATTTAATGTACGCCTACACACCCTTAGTTATTATATCCTTACGCTCTTACCATAAGAATACTCTGCTTTTTTAAACGTATTCACATGCAAAGAGCCTGAATGATGAAACCCTTTAACTATAAAAACGTTATTTTCGTTCCCGTTGCTTTGTTTTCAGCGGTAACATTTGCGCAACAACCCACTTCTGAAGACACCGAACGGCTGATTGACAACGCCCAGCGCCCCGCTTTTTCCCAAGGCGCATTGCCGGCGGCCAGCCAGCAGGACGTCACACCGCCAACCCAGCCGGTCACACCGCAATTGCAATCACAGTCGCAACATCACATGCTGCCTTTCTGGGGCGATGAAGCGCGCGCCCGCGGTTACGACCTGCCGGAAACCTTCGGTATCGGCATTAACCATATGAATATGCGGCAGAATATTGAGGTCAGCAGTATCGCCTTCTCCGGGTTGGGTTGGGACACCTTCCAGATGCCGGGCGACCTGTTTAATATCAAAGCCGAAAACAGCCGCGAGAAAAGTAAAACCGAAACGATGCGTCTCGACGCCTGGGTGTTACCGTTCCTGAACGTCTACGGCATCGTCGGCCATACCCGTGGCAGCTCCCACTCGATCGTCTCCGTCGATGCCGATCCCAGCCAGTACACCAATCTGATGGACAGGATCATCGCCTCAGCAGTGCACCAAATGAACAAAAGCGGTCAGCTGAAAGATCTGGATTTCAATCTGGATTTTAAAGGCACTACCTACGGCGCCGGCTTTACGCTGGCCGGCGGTTACGAAAACTGGTTCGCGACGCTGGACACCAACTACACCCGTACCGACTTCAACATTCTCGACGGGCAAATTTCGGCGCTCACCGTGACGCCGCGCGTCGGCTACCGTTTCCAGATGCCGGGCATCAGCGGCACCAGCCACCTGAACCTGTGGGTCGGCAGCATGTATCAGGACGTGCAGCAAGAGTTTAAAGGCAGCCTGGGGGATCTGAATATGCCGGCCGCTCTGCAGCCGCTGATCGCTATCGCCAACCAGCGCGGTGAAGGGCGCTTCCGGGTCAAGCAACACCTGCAGTCACCGTGGAACGTGCTGGTCGGCGCGCAATATGAGATCACCCGGAACTTCAACGTGATGACGGAAATCGGCTTTAGCGAGCGCAACAGTGCGATGGTTTCCGCTGAATACCGCTTCTGATGTTACGCTGGCTTCCCCTTCTGCTGTTGACGGTGCAAACGGCGGCCTGCGCCGTGCTGCCCAGCCGGCAGCAGATTGACGACCTGCTGCGCCCGCTGGGCGCAGACAACCATTTTGACCACCGTAAGACCATCGACTGGGGCGTACTGCCGGGGCCGTTCTATACTCCGGAACTGGGTCTGGGCATTGGCACCGCCGTGGTCGGCATGTATCGCCCGGACAGCAGCGACAGCGTCAGCCAAAACTCTACGCTGGCGCTCAAGGGCTTTTTCAGTTCGACCGGCGCGTTCGGCATGGGCTTTGAAAACTACAGCTTCTTTGCCAACGACCAGTGGCGTTTTTTCACCACCGGCAGCATGAAAAATATGCCCACCTATTACTGGGGCACCGGCTATCAGGCCGGCCGGCATGATAGCAACAAGGAAAAATATACCCAGCAGTCGCTGCAGGTCGCGCCTGTCGTGATGTACCGCATTGCCGATGCTACCTACCTGGGACTCGGCTGGGATTTCTCCTCAACCCACGCCGACGATCCGGACAACGGCGACCACAGCCTGTTTCTGTCGGAAGCGGCCGGGCCGTCTTCGATCAGTTCCGGCGTCAGCGCGCATTTCAGTTACGATACGCGGGACTTTGTCGCCAACGCCAGCCGTGGACAGTACTTCAACCTGACCTACACCCATTTCGCCCCTGAACTAGGCAGCGACAGCCGGTTCGAAACGCTGGAATCGCAGTACAATCTGTACCATAGTCTGAGCGCCAAAAGCGTACTGGCACTCGATCTCTACGGCCGTTTTGCCAGCGGCGAAGTGCCATGGGATCGCCTGTCGGAACTGGGCAACGATAACCGTATGCGTGGTTACTATCAGGGACGCTACCGCGATCGCAACGCCTTCAGCGGGCAGATCGAATACCGCCGCAAGCTCAACTGGCGGCACGGCTATGTGCTGTGGGCCGGCACCGGCACCATGAGCCGCGACGCCGGCGAGCTGGGACGGGACTGGCTGCCGACCGTCGGTGCCGGCTACCGTTTTGAGTTTAAACCGCGGATGAACGTACGCCTCGACTTCGGCGTCGGGCGTCAGAGCAGCGGGTTCTATTTTCAGGTAGGAGAAGCTTTTTAATGCGTTATAGTGCGCTGATATTCATCATGTTTCTGAATACGGCACAGGCCGTCGCGGCGACGGAAACCACTATCACAGCGCAGCCGACCCGCGCCACGCGCATCGCCTGGCCGGTAACGCCCCCGCTGTCCGCGCCGGACGGGTTGCGGCCATGCTGCGCCTTCGGCTTCGATCTCAAGGTTCAGGCGCTGGGCATTCCGGTGCCCTTTTATCAGTTGGGTAACGTGGTGGACGCCAATCAGCTTGGCCATCACCGCTATAACGACAGCGCCTTCGGCGCCGTCAGCAATGTGCTGGGGCTGAGCAGCGAGCGGGACGGTCTGCTGTACACCCGCCGCGGCGGGTTTATCGATATCGCCCACGTACGCGACACCGCCGACAACACCCTGTACCTCTTCAGCCAGATCCTGCCACGGCTCGGCCAACGCTGGCAGCTCTCCCTGGGGGAGGAGCTGGCGCAGCGGCGGATTCAGCTCAACGCCTTTACGCCGCCGACAGACGCGGCACAGCGCTATACGCTGGCGGCCTATCTGGCAGGGAAACTGGCGTACCAGCTGGCCGCCTGGCATGAAATCGCCCAGTGGTACGGTTACCAGTCCGTACCCGGTTTTTCCGAGGAGATCTCCGCCTTTTCGCCGGAAGATCTCTATTCCAACCTGCTGGGCGCGCGGCTGGCGATCGATGCAATTTTACAGGGCGGCGCGGTTTCGGTCGGCAGCTATAACCGGGCGATGGAAAGCCTGCTGCCTGCGGCGCTTAATCAGCTTGGCGCGGTATCCGCCACGCAGACCCGGCGGCAGCTGGCCGCTATCGACGGCGACTGGTGGGACAGCCACCGGCGGGTGCCGGAAAAATTTTTGGTGTTGAAACGCAACTATGACACCGGCGACAACCGTCTGCCGACGCCGGTGCCGTTCGAACGCACCGCGCCGCAGCGCCTGATGCTGCCGCAGCAGCGCTACGGCATTCCGTTGGATGATATCGGAGAGTTACAACTCTGGCCGGGCAGTTCCCCGCGTCATCTGCCGCCGCCGTCGCCCTACTATACGGCGAAAGACTTCAGCGCCCTGGCGCTGCACGCCCGGGCCGAAGACGCCCGGCAGATACTGGAAAAGCGCTGACGGGCGGCACGCCGGCCTCAGGCAGCAGCGGTGCCCTTACGCAGCAAATAGCGGTAAGGGGTCTGCTCAGTCTCCTGCGCCACCAGCGTATGCTCCATAAAACGGCAGAAGCCGGGGATATCGCGGGTGGTGGCCGGATCGTCGGCAATGATCAGCAGCGTTTGGCCATTGTCCATATGGCGTACGGTTTTACGCACCATCATGACCGGTTCTGGACAGCGCAGGCCAAGCGCATCGAGCGTTTGGTCTGCCTGGGAAAAGATGTCACTCATGTTATTAATCTCGATCAACTACGATCGGCGAACGCTCGCCGGATCTCATAACGGCATAGTTTACGCCGGTGGTTTTTCTGTGCAACATGCGTTAACGTTTGCGTGTATTTTAACCGCACCGTTGATTGCATTGGTTGCGCAAACGCGTATCATGCGCCGCGCGGCTGACAAAAAAAGCGGCCGTACAATTTATTGATCGCCCCGCACACTGCAGGGTGAGCATCGTCGGTATGGGTTCCCTCACCCCATTCATTCAAAAAGGTCATTTATGTACGCTTTTACTCCGCAACAGCGCACCGGCGCGTTGCTTTGGCTGTCGCTGTTCCACATCCTCATCATTACCTCCAGCAACTATCTGGTGCAGCTGCCGATTACCATTTTCGGCTTCCACACCACCTGGGGCGCTTTTACCTTTCCGTTTATTTTTCTCGCTACCGATCTGACCGTGCGCATTTTCGGCGCGCCGCTGGCCAGAAAGATCATTCTGGCGGTGATGGTGCCGGCGCTGTTTATCTCTTACGTGATTTCCACCGTGACGTTTCAGGGCGAATGGCAGGGGCTGGCGGCGCTGGGTCAGTTCAACCTGTTTGTTGCACGCATCGCAGTCGCCAGCTTTATGGCCTATGTGCTCGGCCAGATCCTCGATGTGCACGTGTTTAACCGCCTGCGCCAGCGCAGCGCTTGGTGGGTCGCGCCCGCCGCCGCGATGTTCCTCGGCAATATCAGCGATACGCTGTCGTTCTTCTTTATCGCCTTCTACCAGAGCAGCGATCCGTTTATGGCCGCCCACTGGGTGGAAATCGCCCTGGTGGATTACAGTTTCAAGGTGATGATCTGCCTGCTGTTTTTCCTGCCGATGTACGGCGTGCTGCTGAACATGCTGCTGAAATATCTCGCCAGCCGTCATCAGAACGGCGCGCTGCAGACCAGTTAAGCTATGATGGCGGTCTGCGCAATGACGGAGGCCGCCAAGATGTTAACCACCCGCCCTGCCACGCTGGCACAAATCCAGCAGATCTATCAGCACATCCCCGAGTTTGCCGCCGCACACAGCCTGCAGGATCTGCAGCTGCGCATCGGCGACGCCGCGCATTACGCGCTGATTGCCGAGCTGGACGGTCAGCCGGTCGGTTTCAAGCTGGGTTATCAAACCGGTGACGATACCTTCTACAGCTGGCTGGGCGGCGTGCTGCCCGCCTTCCGCCGCTGCGGCGTCGCCGGACGGTTGCTGGAAGAGCAGGAGCGCTGGGCGCGCATGCAGAGCTTTACCCGGCTGACGGTGAAAACGCGCAATCAATTCCGCGCGATGCTGACGCTGCTGGTCAGCCGCCACTATCAGATTATTGCGCTGGAAAAGAAGGGCGAAGTGGCTGATTATCGGCTATTACTGGAAAAAATTTTATGACAACATCCTTCTTGCATTTCGCTGCTCAATAGGTTGCGATCGAGCAAAGAGACACGCGATCCGTCATACTTCAGGTAACAGGAACCTTAGCGTTATGCGCTGCCCTGCATTTGCATGATTCAGGGTATAACCCGTGAAGAAAAGGAAGAAAGCCCAATGCGTAAAGTAGCAAAATTAATGGGTATCAGCCTGCTGGTACTTGGCCTGGCAGCCTGCGACGGCGACACCAAAGACGCGCAGGCGCCGGCCGGCGACGCCGCCAGCAGCAGTGCGGCCGCACAACAGGTGAATTTGCTGGACGGTAAACTGGCGTTTACCCTGCCGACCGGCATGTCCGACCAAAGCGGCAAGCTGGGCAATCAGGCCAACAATATGCACGTGTATGCCGACAGCACCGGCCAGCGCGCGGTGATCGTCATTCTGGGCGATAAGACCGCCGAGAGCCTGGAAACGCTGGCGCAGCGTCTGGAAACCACGCAGCGCGCACGCGACGCCAACCTGCAGGTAGTGACCAATAAGGCCATCGAGGTCGACGGCGTTCCGCTGCGCCAGCTGGACAGCATCCTCAGCAGCGGCGGCGAGAAAGCCTACTCATCTATCCTGATCGGCACGCTGGACAACCACCTGCTGACCATTCAGGTGACGCTGCCGGCGGATAATCAGCAGCAGGCGCAGACCGACGCCTCCGCGATTATCAACACGCTGAAGCTCAAGCAGTAATCCTCCGCGGGCCGGCGCAGCCGGCCCCGTTCTCCCCCGCGTTAGGCCAGCGCCTGCGCCAGCAGCGTGATCGGATGTTCGCAGCGCTTGCTGGTCGACATTTCAATCTGCCATTTGCAGGTTTCACAATCGGTAATCACCAAATCGACGCCGCTCCGCTCAATCTGCTGAAACAGCGATGCGCCGATACCCTGCGAGGTGGCGTAATTCTCCGATTTAAAACCGTACGTGCCGGCAATGCCGCAGCACTGCGAATCCAGCACCACCAGCTCCAGCCCGGGGATCTGCCGCAGCAGTTCCAGGGTGTAGGCCGTCCAGCCCATTTTCTCCATATGGCACGGCGTATGGTAGGCCACGCGCAGCGGCGTATGGCGCAGCGGCAGCGTCCGCCCTTCGCTCAGCAAACGATAGAGGTAACGCGTCGCCAGCTCCACGCGGTCACGCACCGCCGTGGTGTCCACGCCTAACAGGTGCGGATACTCATCGCGCAGGGTAAAGGTGCAGCTCGACGAGGTCGCCACCACCGGCATGCCCTGCTCCAGCACCGTCTGGCGCAGGGATTCGGCGTTCACCGTCGCCTGTTTTTTCGCCTGTTCGATAAAACCGTTGGCGATCAGCGGCACGCCGCAGCACTTTTCCCGCTGCAGCAGCTGAACGCCGATCCCCATGGCGTTAAACACGCGGATCAGATCCTTGCCCAGCTGCGGATGGTTGTAGTTAACAAAGCAGCCGTGGAAAAACGCCACCTGCTCGGCATAGCCCCGCTGCTGCTGCGCCTGCTGACGATACCAGCGGCGGAAGGTGCCGAACGAGTACTTCGGCAGCGTGCGGCGATGGTCAATTTTCAGCGCCTTATCCAGCAGTTTGCGCACCGGTTTCAGACCGGTGGCGGCATTGACGATCGGCGCGAACGGCGTCGACAGCGAACCCATGATGTCGGTATGGCTGAGGATGGCGTCGCGCAGGCTCGGTTTGCTCTGGCTCAGATCGGCACGCGCCCGCTGAATAATATCGCCGATTTTGACCTCCGACGGGCAGGCCACTTCGCAGCGTTTGCAGTTGGTGCAGTACTTCAGCGCTTCGTCATACAGCGCCGGATCCTTCAGCCGCAGACGCTCGCCGTCCGGTCCCGCCTGCTTCGGCCCCGGATAGAGCGGATTCACCTTGGCCACCGGGCAATAGGTGGTGCAGACGGTGCATTTGATGCAGCTTTCAAAGCTGTTATCGCTCGTCAGGCTCATGCGTCCCCTCCCTGTTCAACAATATGTCGGGCGACATGCAGCGCCCCCAACAGCGACACGCCGGCACCGCATCCCTGCTGCAGCGGATCGTAGCCGCCGGTCACCGCGCCGATGGCGTACAGGTTATCCAGCGCCTGCCCCTGCCTGACGGCTCGCAGTTGCGCGTCGGTGCGCACGCCGAACTGCAGATAGGGTTGCGGCGCGAACAGGTCGCGCTGACACCAGTCGGCGCGCTCGGCGCGGTCGTAAACATCCAGCCCGAAGACCGGCTCGCGGATGCCGTTGATATCCGAACTCAGGCCGTTACTGAAGAAACTGCCGCCGGCCAACACCAGCTGCGGCGCCCGCAGCGGAATATCGCCGTGGTTACGGGTATACAGCGCCGTCACCCGCCCGCCGTCAAACTCGGCGCGCAGCGCGCGATCGCCGGGCATCAGCACGCCGCCCAGCTGCACCAGACGCTGACGCAGCGCCTGGTGCAGGCGCATACCCAACACCGAAGGCGGCAGAGTCGGCAACAGCATTACCGGCTTGCCCAGCCGCTGTTGCAGCGCCTGCAGCGCACGGTCATCCTCCAGTCCCAGGCAGGCCGGCAGGAATACGGCCTCCGCCTCGTCCGCCAGCCGCCGGATTTCCTCCGCCAGCGCGGCATGTTGTTCCGGCATATCCAGCACCCGGGCGATATTGACCGCGCGGAATTCGCTGGGGTTATTGCGCAGACGGTCGAGCGCTGGCAGATGCAGATAGCCGACACGAACGTCAACGCCCTGCTGGCGCTGCAGCGAGCTGGCCGCCAACTGCGGCTGGAAATCCAGAAAGCCTTCGATGCCCAGCAGCGCGATGCTGCGCCACGGCAGCGGCGCGTCCAGCGGCGTGGTCGGCACCGCCTGCGGACTGAGCCAGGTCGCCCGCCGCGTGCCCAGCGGCGTAACGCGCAGATGGTTCATCCGGCTGTCGCCCTGCATCGCCAGGCCGCAGCGCTGCAGCAGCTGCTGCGCCTCGTTCGCCAGCGCGGCCACCTGCGACGCGCCTATCAGGCTGTAAGGGTGCTGCGGCGCCTGCTGCGCCAACGCAGGCAGCGCGTCGAGCGGCGCCGCCACCGGCGTGCCATCCGGCAACTGCGCCAGCAGATCCAGCGAACCGGAGGCAAAATAGAGCGCGCTCTGCCCGTTGCTCACCACCGCGCAGCGCCGGCCCTGCTCGCTCAGACGCAACGCGCAGCTCAAGCCCGCCAGTCCGCCGCCGATCACCACGACATCAAATTGCATCATCCGCCTCCTGTTTGCCGTCGCCGCACGCATCCAGCCCGCACAGTCCCTGATAGACCCAACTGGTGAACTCGCTTTCGCGCAGCGCATCGCCCCAGGCGATCGGCCGCACGCCTTTCCAACGTTCGTTCAGAAAATGGGAGAGCTGGGTGATGGACTGCTGCGGCGTGCTGACGTTAAAACGGGAAAGCAGGCCGGCGGCGCGACAGGCGCACAGCTCGCCCTGACAGGTGCCCATTCCCACGCGGGTGCGGCGGCGTAAATCCACCAGATTATTGACCGTCAGCGACTCTACCGCGTAGCGCACTTCGCCGGCGGTCACCGCTTCGCATTCGCACACCAGGCTGGTATCGAGGCGATTCTCGGCCGGCACCAATCCGGCGCGGTCGCCGTGGCGATACACCGCCGAACCGCGAATGCTGGCCGGCAGCGACACCACGCGGCGCACGGTTTCTTCCGCCGACTGACGCGAGCCGGGCAGCGCCTGTTCCGCGGTGGTGCAGCGGGCGTTGACGGCGAGTTTTTCGCACACCAGGTCGGTGGCCCACTCCGCCATCAGCCGGTAGGTCATCAGCTTGCCGCCGGTGATGGTGATAAAGCCTTCCAGGCCGTCGCGCTGCGCATGGTCGAGCAGCACAATGCCGCGGCTGACGTTACGCCCGGACGGATCGTCATCGCTGGCCACCAGCGGCCGCACGCCGGCATAGGCGCGCAGAATACGGGTCTGCGCCATCGCGGGCGCCAGCAGCGCCCCTTCACGCATCAGCGTATCCACTTCCTGCGGCGTCACCAGCATGTTGTCGATCTGATCGTAATCAATGTGCGTCGAGGTGGTGCCGATCAGCGAGATGGTGTCGCCCGGCACCAGAATGTCGGCGTCCGCCGGTTTACGGCAGCGGTTGATCACCATGTTGTTAATGCGATGGCCGAGGATCAGCAGCGCCCCCTTCGCCGGGAACATGCGCACGCGCAGATCGGCGTATTCGGCAATTTGCTGGCCCCAGATGCCGGCGGCGTTGACCACCACCTCGGCATGAATTTCATACTGACGCCGCTGCTGATGGTCGTAAACGCGCACGCCGCGCACGCGATCGCCCACGCGCAACAGCCCCACCACCTGATGGTAGGTCAGGATCTGCGCGCCCTGTTCGCGCGCGTCCAGCATATTGGCAGCGGTCAGCCGGAAAGGGTCGACCGTGCCGTCCGGCACCCGCACGGCGCCGATCAGCGCCGGGTTGGCCGCCGGCTCCAGGCGCAGCGCCTGCTGCGGATCAATCGCCTGTGCGTCAATGCCGGCCTGCTGACAGGCCTGGATAAACTGTTGCTGATACGCCAGCGAATCCTGCGGCAGCGTGATGAACAGGCCATCGGTGCGCTCGATGCAGTGATGCGCAATACGTTTCAGAATGCGGTTTTCTTCAATGCACTCGCGGGCGGATTCGCCGTCGGTCACCGCATAACGCGCGCCGCTGTGCAGCAGGCCGTGGTTGCGCCCGGTGGCGCCGGTGGCAATATCGTGACGCTCCAGCAGCAGGCAGCGTAAGCCGCGGCGCGCGCAGTCGCGGGCAATGCCGGCGCCGGTCGCGCCGCCGCCTATAATGATGACATCCGTTTCAGTTACCGGTGAAGCGTGGCTCATTTCCACCCCCAATGACGCTGATTATGGGGCTATTGATCCATAGTTAGTGTGGAATTTGTTTGATAAGGAACAATAACGAACATAAAACGAAAGAGAAATGTCTATAAAAATCCACTTATGTGATCGTCATCACGACTTTTTTGGCTTTGTCTATTTCATAACGTTAACGAATCGCTCAAAATTCGCCGTTGTTTTATAAAAGTGTAACAAATGCGCCATCCATCACAGAGCCAACCAGGGGTTTTGTCTAGCATGGCGCTCGTTATAGAACAAAAAGCAACACTCTAGATATCCGCTCAAACACGACTCAGAACGCCTGCTCTGAGCGTGTCATACTGATAAAGCCATCGGAGGCGCTCATGTTGAGTATTTTTAAGCCAGCCGCACACATTTCTCGTGTGCCGGTCGACAAGGTAGATCCGCTCTATCGCCGACTGCGCTGGCAAATTTTTATGGGAATTTTCTTCGGCTACGCCGCGTACTATCTGGTACGTAAAAACTTCACCCTGGCGATGCCTTATCTGATCGAAGAAGGCTTCAGCCGCGGCGATCTGGGCTTCGCCCTGTCAGGGATCTCCATCGCTTATGGTTTCTCCAAATTTATCATGGGCTCGGTGTCCGACCGCTCTAACCCGCGCGTCTTCCTGCCCGCCGGTCTGATTCTGGCCGCCTGCGTCATGCTGTTTATGGGCTTTGTTCCGTGGGCCACCTCCAGCATCGCCGTGATGTTCGTGCTGCTGTTCCTGTGCGGCTGGTTCCAGGGCATGGGCTGGCCGCCGTGCGGCCGCACCATGGTGCACTGGTGGTCGCAGAAAGAACGCGGCCAGATCGTCTCCATCTGGAACTGCGCGCATAACGTCGGCGGCGGCCTGCCGCCGCTGCTGTTCCTGCTCGGCATGGCCTGGTTCAACGACTGGCACGCCGCGCTGTACATGCCGGCCTTCGGCGCCATTCTGGTGGCTCTGATCGCCTTCGGCCTGATGCGCGATACGCCTCAGTCCTGCGGCCTGCCGCCGGTGGAAGAGTACAAAAACGACTACCCGGACGATTACAGCGAAAAAGCGGAAGAAGAACTGACCGCCAAGCAGATCTTCATGCAGTACATCCTGCCGAACAAGCTGCTGTGGTATATCGCGGTCGCCAACGTGTTCGTTTACCTGCTGCGCTACGGCATTCTGGACTGGTCGCCGACCTACCTGAAAGAAGTGAAGCACTTCGCGCTGGATAAGTCCTCCTGGGCCTACTTCCTGTACGAATATGCCGGTATCCCGGGCACCCTGCTGTGCGGCTGGATGTCGGATAAAGTGTTTAAAGGCAACCGCGGCGCCACCGGCGTCTTCTTTATGACGCTGGTCACCATCGCCACCATCGTCTTCTGGATGAACCCGGCGGGCAACCCGACGATCGATATGCTCTGTATGCTGGTCATCGGCTTCCTGATTTACGGCCCGGTGATGCTGATCGGCCTGCACGCGCTGGAACTGGCGCCGAAGAAAGCCGCAGGCACCGCCGCCGGCTTCACCGGTTTGTTCGGTTATCTGGGCGGCTCGGTCGCCGCCAGCGCCATCGTCGGCTACACCGTGGACTTCTTTGGCTGGGACGGCGGCTTTATGGTGATGATCGGCGGCAGCATCGCCGCAGTTATCCTGCTGCTGCTGACCATGCTGAACGAGAAGAAACATCACGCAGACATTGCGGCGAAACGCGGCTAATCGTCACGAAAACCACGCACTATACCCGAAATAACCCGGGTGACAGGAAGGCGGCAAGAGAAGGTATCCCGATGAGCTTACTCAGGTAAGCGATTCGGGTGACTGAGCGCCGCCAACACACCGGTCACTTGGCGTATGACGGGTATATGCCCAAAGGCCGCACCGCGGCCTTTTTATTCCCCACCCACTGGCAACGATGCCGCCTGCGGCTGCCCTGCCACTTAAGGAGAAGACTATGCGGACTCACGTTAAAGCCCTGCTGTCAGGGATTATTCTGGCGACGACCCTCAGCAGCGCCGCCTTCGCCGCCGACAAGGTGGTGATCGCCCACCGCGGTGCCAGCGGCTACCTGCCGGAACACACGCTGCCGGCCAAGGCCATGGCCTACGCGCAGGGCGCGGATTTCCTCGAGCAGGATCTGGTGATGACCAAGGACGACGAACTGGTGGTGCTGCACGATCACTACCTGGACCGCGTCACCGACGTCGCCAAACGCTTCCCGGATCGCGCACGCAAAGACGGCCGCTACTACGCCATCGACTTTACCCTGGCCGAGATCAAATCGCTGAAGTTCACCGAAGGCTTTGATATCAAAGACGGCAAGCAGGTGCAGAGCTACCCGGGCCGCTTCCCGATGGGTAAATCCGATTTCCGCGTCCACACCTTCCAGGAAGAGATTGAGTTCGTGCAGGGCCTGAACCACTCAACCGGCAAGAACATCGGCATCTATCCGGAAATCAAGGCGCCGTGGTTCCACCAGCAGGAAGGGAAAGACATTTCCAGCAAGGTGCTGGCGGTGCTGAAGCAGTACGGCTATACCGGTAAAAATGACAATGTGTACCTGCAGTGCTTCGACGCCAACGAGCTGAAACGCATCAAAACCCAGCTGGAGCCGAAGCTGGGCATGGACCTGAAGCTGGTGCAGCTGATCGCCTATAACGACTGGAATGAAACCTACGAGCAGAACGCCGACGGTAAGTGGGTTAATTACGACTACGACTGGATGTTCAAGCCGGGTGCGATGAAGCAGATCGCCCAGTATGCCGACGGCATCGGGCCTGATTACCATATGCTGGTGGCCGCCGAGAAGTCCAAACCAGGCCACATCGTACTGACCGATATGGTGAAAGAAGCGCACGCCAACAAGCTGGCGGTGCATCCGTTTACCATCCGCGCCGACGCGCTGCCGAAGTACGTCACCGACGTCAATCAGCTGTACGACGTGATTTATAACCAGGCCGGCGTTGACGGAGTATTCACCGACTTCCCGGACAAAGGCGTGCAGTTCCTGCAAAAACAGGGGCAGCACCGGTAATACACGCGGCTGGCCGGCAGGCCAGCGACGTTGTCAATGCGGGCGGGGACATCCCCGCCTGCATCACTCAGGAGAGGAACATCTCGCGCAGATAATGCGGCACCGCGTTATCCACGTTGGAGCCAATCACCTCCAGCTCCGGCAGTTTGTCCTTCAGGCGCTGATGCGCGTCACGCATAATGCAGCCTTTGCCCGCCATCGCCAGCATTTCCAGATCGTTCATGCCGTCGCCGAACGCGATGCACTCCTTCAGCGAATAGCCGATGATTTTCGCCACCTCTTCCAGCGCATGCCCCTTCGACACGCCGCCGGCCATCACTTCCAGACAGGTCGGGAACGAGAAGCTGACGTTCACCCGGTCGCCCCAGCGCGCGTTAATCGCCTCTTCCAACGGCAGCAGCTGTTCGTGGTCGTCGCAGGTGAAGTACACCTTACAGACGCCGTCGGTTTCCAGCAGACCCGGCTCAAACAGCTGATATTTAAACACCGACTCGCGGAAAAACTCCTTCTGCTCCGGGCTTTCGCGGTTGATAAACCAGTCATCGTCGCGGTAGACGTTGGTGGTGATATCCGGGCTGTTATGGACGATGCCGTACAGATCGCGGGCAATATCGCCGTCCAGGTTATGGCTGAAGATCAGTTCGCCGGCGGTGTTGTGCACCCGCGCGCCGTTGGAGGTGATCATAAACGCGCTGATGCCGAGATTATCGCGGATTTGCCCCACGTCGATATGGTGACGTCCGGTGGCAAACACAAAGTGCACGCCGCGCTGCGTCAGCAGCTTCAGCGTCTCCTTGGCATAAGGCGACAAAGTATGGTCAGGGGACAGCAGGGTGCCATCCAGGTCGGAAGCAACAACATGATACATAAATACGTTCAACCTCTAATGGAGTTGTCGGCGGCATCAGCGCCGCTGAAAGCGTGTTGGGCATAAAAACGCAGGATTGCGTTCAACGCTTCGGCGCGCATAGCGTCCCGCTCAAACAGGATCTCATGGCGCGCGCCCTGGATAACCCGCGGTTCGCCCCCTTCACAAGGGTGTCCCGCGTCTGACAGTGCCTGACAAAAAGCCTGGTGCGAACGGTTATCAACCACCCGTTCCTCACCGGCCTGCAATAACAAGATTGGCGTGGTGATGTCTTTCGCCTCGGCAATCGCCTGTTGCCCGGCCTGAATACTTTCCCGCACCCAGTGGTAGGTCGGCCCGCCCACCTGCAGCTCCGGGTAGTCGGCATAATAACGCACCGAGCGCCGGTAGCGTTCACGGCTGTGGGTCAGTACGTTGACCACATACGGCAACGGCCGCCATTGTCCGGTGCCCACCGCGTAGTAATCGCGCACATTCGGCCGCTTTTCCGCCCAGTTCAGGATACGGTGCGCCATCCAGTCAGGCATCGGTAAAAAGATGCCAAACATCGGCGCGCACAGCGCGGCGGCGGCAAACGCCTGCGGCTGCCGGGCGAGGAACTGCGCCAGAATCGCGCCGCCCATCGAGTGCGCCAGGGCAAAATGCTGGCGATATCCCAGCGGCAGCACCGCCTGCTGATAAAAACGCGTAAAGTCTTCGACGTAATCGGCAAAGTTCACCACGTGACCGCGATGACTGTCCGCCAGCAGGCGCCCGGATCGCCCCTGCCCGCGGTGGTCGATAATCATCACGTCGTAGCCGCGCTGAAACAGATCGTAGGCGACTTCCGGATATTTCACATAGCTTTCGATGCGGCCGGGGCTTATCACCACCACCCGCTGGTGCTGCGGCGCGCTAAAGCGCACGTAGCGGATCGGCACATCGTCAACGCCGCTGAACTCGCCTTCCTGACGCTGACGCCAGAAATCCAGCAGTGGCCCGGTGGCAAAGGCCGCAAACTGGGTTTCACGCGTGAGCCACTCATCGGGGCTGAGTATAAACGCCGTCATGACATGCTTTCCTTCCGCTGTCGCCGACCGCTTAGCGGGTAAAAATCAGGTGTAAACCGAAACCGGTGAACAGGACGCCCGCCAGGCCGTCGATCCATTTCGCCAGCCGCTGGTAGCCGCGGCGCATCGCCGGCAGGGCAAAAATCATCGCCACCAGGCTGAACCAGGCAAAAGTTTCCGCCACGATCAGCAGAAACAGCCCCCAGCGCGCGCCGGCGCCGACGCTGTCGCCGACAAACAGCGAAAACACGCTGCCGAAGTAGATCACCGCTTTCGGGTTGGACAGATTGGTGAGAAAACCGCGGATAAAGCTGCGGCCCGGCTTGGCCAGCGCCACCTGCGCCTCATCAGGCTGCGCCGCCGGCTGCCCGCGCCTGGCGCGCGCCGAACGCAGCAGTTGCCAGCCCATCCAGCACAGATAGATGCCGCCGCCGACCATAATGATCTGATGCAGCCAGGCCATCTTCGCCAGAATCAGGTGCAGCCCCATCAGCGCCACGCCGGCCCACACCACAATCCCCAGGGCGATGCCCAGCACGCCCATCATCGCCTCGCGGCGCGATCGGCTGGCGGCGGTCTGTGACACAAAGAAGAAATCAGGCCCCGGACTCATCAGGGCGATCAGGTGCACCAGCGCGACGGTCAGAAACAGCATCAGCATGATTAATCCTCATCGTTATCCATATGGTCGCGGATCATCGCCATAAACGGCGCGCCGAAACGTTCAAGTTTACGCTGGCCGACGCCGTTGACGCTCAGCAGTTCGCTGGCCCGGATCGGCATCTGTTCCGCCATTTCCAGCAGCGTCGAGTCGTTAAACACCACGTACGGCGGAATATTTTCTTCATCGGCGATCGATTTACGCAGCTTGCGCAGCTTGGCGAACAGTTTGCGGTCGTAGTTGCCGCCGTAGGATTTCTGCGCCGCGCCGCCGCGCGCCTTCAGGCTCTGAATACGCGGCACCGCCAGCTGCAGCTCCACTTCGCCGCGCAGTACCGGACGTGCGGCTTCGGTCAGCTGCAGCGCCGAGTGCATGGCGACGTTCTGGGTAATAAAACCCAGATGGATCAGCTGGCGCAGCACGCTGATCCAATGTTCGGTGGTGTGATCGCGACCGATGCCGTACACCGGCAGTTTGTCGTGGCCGAACTCGCGGATGCGCTGATTATTGGAGCCGCGCAGCACTTCCACCACGTAGCCGATGCCGAAACGCTGACCGACGCGGCCAATCGCCGACAGCGCCTTGCGCGCGTCCTCCAGCCCGTCATAGCGCTTCGGCGGGTCGAGGCAGATATCGCAGTTGCCGCAGGCCTCTTGTTTGCCTTCGCCAAAGTAGTTGAGCAGCACCAGACGCCGGCAGGTTTGCGCTTCGGCAAAGGCGCCCATGGCGTTGAGCTTATGACGCTCGATATCCAGCTGCTGCCCGGCGGGTTTCTCCTCCAGACAGCGGCGCAGCCAGGCCATATCGGCCGGGTCATACAGCAAAATCGCCTCCGCCGGCAGGCCGTCACGGCCGGCGCGGCCGGTTTCCTGATAGTAGGACTCAATGTTGCGCGGAATATCGAAGTGCACCACGAAACGCACGTTGGGCTTGTTGATCCCCATGCCGAACGCCACCGTGGCCACCACCACCTGCAGATCGTCGCGCTGGAAGGCTTCCTGCACCTGCGCACGCCGCGCGTTGTCGAGGCCGGCGTGGTATGCCCCCACGCTCAGGCCGCGGCTCTGCAGACGGGCGGCGGTGTCTTCCACCTTGGCGCGGCTGTTGCAGTAGATAATGCCGCTTTTACCGCGCTGGTCCTGCACAAAGCGCCACAGCTGATCGAGCGGTTTAAACTTCTCCACCAGCGTATAACGGATGTTCGGCCGGTCGAAGCTGCTGACCTGAATCAGCGGATCCTGCAGCGCCAGCAGGCGCGAAATGTCATTGCGCGTAGTCTCGTCAGCGGTCGCCGTCAGTGCGACCACCGGCATCGCCGGGAAGCGCTGCTTCAGCTGGCCAAGCGCGCGGTACTCCGGCCGGAAATCGTGGCCCCACTGGGAAATACAGTGCGCCTCATCCACCGCCAGCATCGCCGGCGGGCAGCTGTCGAGCAGCGACAGGAAGCTGTCCATCATCAGGCGTTCAGGGGCGATATACAGCATTTTAATCGCGCCGCTGCGGCAACCGGCCATCACTTCCAACTGCTGTTCGCGCGTTTGCGTCGAGTTATAGCAGGCCGCCGCCACGCCGTTGGCCAGCAGTTGATCCACCTGATCCTTCATCAGGGAGATCAGCGGGGAGACCACCAGGGTCAGGCCCTCCAGCATCAGCGCCGGGATTTGATAGCACAACGATTTGCCGCCGCCGGTCGGCATCACCACCAGGCAGTCTTGGCCGCGGGTCGCCGCGTCGATAATCGTTTGTTGTCCCGGACGGAATTGTTGATAGCCAAAGGTGTCGCGTAACACCTGCTCTGCCAGCAATTCGCTGTTTATCACTGCTGCGGTAGACACACACTTCCCCATGTTAAATTCTGAGTACCCCGATAAATGAAGCCGCCGCCAGATTTGCGGCGGCCTCAGGGACGTGGGGATATGATTACATAATATCGTTCAGCATGACACCAACGCCGACGCGTGTCTGCCGGAAGTTGTAATCAATCATCGATTCACCGTAGCCGCTGAATACCTGGGTATAGAAGCGGACATGCTTGGTGATCGGATAGCTCCAGCCCAGTTCCGCTCCGCCGAAGCCGGTATTCCAGTTGTAGTGGCCGTCCACGCTGAAGACGCTCTCGCCCCAGGTATAACCGACTTTCAGGCGGTAGTAGCCCATATATTTGGTGATATCCGGGTTGTCGTCGCTGCTGGCACTTTCAGAGAAACGCAGCCAGGGTTTGACATCGACCTGCCAGTTGCCGTTCTGCGCCATCAGGCGCGCGTAGGCGCGGTTCCAGCTGCGCGAGGTCGGCTCCGAACGGCCGTTCGACTGGTGGTTAAGCCCCACCTCGATGTCGCGCAATGTCCAGCCGGCAAAGGTGTAATCCGTTGCCCAACCGAGGAAAATCTGCGGCTCATAGTTGGTTTCACGGAACGGCGAGGACTGACCGCTGTTGGAGAGCTGCCACCAGGAACGCTGAGTATAGGACGCGCCGAGCACCGAGTTTTCACCAACAATGCCGCGCCACAGCGGAAACGCCAGGCTGAGCTGGAATTTCACTTCGTCTTTGCGCGCATGGTTCGCCCAGCTGTAGCTGTCGATCGCCTCTTTATTGAGATCGCTGGTGTAGCTATACAGTATGTAGTTAGGTTCGTACGGGTAGAGCGTAAACGGGTTATCGTGGGACTGCAGCATATTGGCGATAATGCTGCCGTTAACCGCCGGTTTATCATGTATTTCTTGTTGTTTCGCTTCTTCGGCCTGAACCAGCGCCGGGGCCAGCAGCGTTGCCATTACGGCCCCTGACAGAATACGCATAATTCTCATCACTCCAGCAAATAAAAACACACCCTGAAATAAAAACAGGCCATTTTACACACAAAGCAGCGTTTACAGCAGTCCGGGGCGCTTTTATTGGAATAGTCTGGAAAGCAACAAAGGTTAAGCATAAAATCAACAAGTCATTAACCTGGACTGACCAGTATCCTAAACCCATCTATCAATAAGAAGAATCACCATTATGTCGACCATGCCTCTTACAACGGAAGCCGCTCGCCAGAAAATTGGCGAAATCTTTGTTTATCACATGCCGTTTAACCGCGAGCTGGGATTGGAGCTGCGCCATTTTGACGACGACGGCGTCGAACTGACCTTTACCAATCAGCACAAACTGGTAGGCAACGCCGCGCAGAAGATCCTGCACGGCGGCGTGATCGCCTCGGTGCTGGACGTCGCCGCCGGGTTGGCATGCGTCGGCAGCGTGCTGATGCGTCAGGAATCGCTGATTGAAGAGGAGCTGGCGGCGCGCCTGTCGCGCATGGGCACCATCGACCTGCGCGTCGACTATCTGCGCCCCGGCCGCGGCGAACATTTCATCGCCTCCGCCTCGGTGCTGCGCAGCGGCAACAAGGTGGCCGTCGCCCGCGTCGAGCTGCATAACAACGACGGCCTGCATATCGCCAGCGCCACCGCCACCTATCTGGTTGGCTGATTGTGCCCGGTGAGCGTCTTCAGTACACTCACCGTATCCGAACCCTTACCTCCAGGTCACGTCATGGACGCACAGCAAACGCGTCAGGGCATCTTCTTTGCCCTGGCCGCCTATTTTATTTGGGGCATCGCCCCGGCCTATTTCAAACTTATCCAGCAAGTACCGGCCGACGAAATCCTTACCCACCGGATTATCTGGTCGTTTTTCTTTATGCTGGCGCTGGTGACGCTGGGGCGTAACTGGCCGAAGGTGCGCGCCGCCTGCGCCAACCGCAAGCGCCTGCTGCTGCTGGCGCTCACCGCGCTGCTGGTCGGCGGCAACTGGCTGCTGTTTATCTGGGCGGTGAATAATCACCATATGCTGGAAGCCAGCCTGGGCTACTTCATCAACCCGCTGGTGAACGTATTGCTGGGGGTGCTATTTCTCGGCGAGCGTTTCCGCCGGATGCAGTGGGTGGCGGTCGCCCTGGCGTTTACCGGCGTGCTGGTGCAGCTGTGGCAGTTCGGCTCATTGCCGGTTATCGGGCTGGGGCTGGCGTTCAGCTTTGCGTTTTACGGCCTGCTGCGCAAGAAAATCGCCATCGACGCGCAAACCGGTATGCTGATTGAGACGCTGTGGCTGCTGCCGGTCGCCGCCGTTTATCTGTTCTTTATCGCCGACAGCGCCACCAGCCATCTCGGCGCCAACCCCTGGTCGCTGAACCTGCTGCTGGTCGCCGCCGGCATTGTCACCACCGTGCCGCTGCTGTTCTTCACCGCCGCCGCCACCCGTCTGCGTCTGTCGACGCTGGGCTTTTTCCAGTATCTCGGCCCGACGCTGATGTTCCTGCTGGCGGTCACCTTCTACGGGGAAACCGTCGGTCAGGATAAACTGGTGACCTTCGGCTTTATCTGGGCCGCACTGGTGCTGTTTACCCTCGACGCCCTGTACACCCAGCGCAAGCTACGATGAGCTGGAGGCCGGCGTCGCGTGGTTGGAAATAAAACGCGCGATCGCCGGCCCGGTCAGCAGGATGGTGAACAGCCGCAGCGTCTGCAGCGCCATCACAAATGACATATCCACCCGACTGCCGGCGGCGATAATCGCCACCGTATCCAGCCCGCCGGGACTGGTGGCCAGGTAGGCGGTCATCATGTCTACCGGCAGGAAACAGGTCAGCATCCACGCCAGCAGGCCGCAAAACAGCATCAGCGCGGCGATGGACACCAGCATCTGCGGCAGCGTACGCATCGCCAGCAACAGGATCGGCCGGGTGAAACGCAACCCCACGCTCCAGCCAATCAGCGTATAGGCCAGCGCCAGCAGCCATTCCGGGATCTGCAGCGTCATCGCGCCGCTGGAGTGCAGCGCGGCACCGATAATCATCGGCAGCAGCAGCGCTCCCGAAGGAATACGCAGCCGCGGCCCCAGCCAGGCGCCTGCGGCCGCCACCGCCAGCGTCGCCAGAAAGCGCCAGTCCAGCGGCGGGAACCAGACCAATGCGGCGCTGCTCTGCCCCGCTTCATCCCCCAGACCGATACGCGCCACTACCGCCGCCGCCGTGGCGACAAACAGTACGCGCAGATACTGCATAAACGCCACCAAACGCACGTCCGCGCCGAAGTCGCCGGCCATGGCGACCATCGCCGAGGCGCCGCCGGGCGACGCGCCCCAGGCGCCGGTCGGGCCGGGCAGATCGCTAAAGCGTACCAGACACCAGCCGGAGATGGCGCTGGCCAGCAGCGTCGCCAGCAATACCAGTAAAATCAGCGGCCAGTCGGCCAGCAGCGGCGTCAGAATGGAAGGGGACAGACTTTGGGCGATCATGCAGCCCAGCACGGCCTGCGCGCCGATAAACAGCGGTTTAGGAATGCGTACCGACGCGCCCAGCAGCCCCATGGTCACGCCAACGATCATCGGCCCCAGCAACAGGGCGGCGGGAATATGGAACGCCAGCAGGGCGAAGCCCAGCGCCAGCGACGCCAGCAGCAGGATCAGCCATTGCAGTACCGCGGGGAACCTCTCCATGGGAAGGATTGCCTTCAAATAATTTTGCAGGGAATTATCTTAGCAGGCTAACGGCGTGAAATCACGATACGGCAGGCGCTACGCCGCCCCGGCCTGCGGCTTGACGCCGGCAGGCCGGGAAGCGCACCGGCTTACAGCCAGTTCTTACGCTTAAAGTACAGGTACGGTGCCAGGCCGGCCAGAATCATCAGGCTGATCGCACCCGGATAGCCAAACGACCACCTCAGCTCCGGCATAAATTCGAAGTTCATGCCGTAGCTGGAGGCCACCAGCGTCGGCGGCAGGAACACCACCGACACCACCGAGAAGATCTTGATGATGCGGTTCTGTTCGATATTGATAAAGCCCATTGCCGCCTGCATCAGGAAGTTCACCTTCTGGAACAGCGACTCATTGTGCGGCAGCAGGGATTCGATATCGCGCAGCACCTCACGCGCCTGCTCCAGCTGGCCGGTTGGCAGCCGCGCCTTACGCACCAGAAAATTCAGCGCGCGCTGGGTATCCATCAGACACAGGCGCACCTTCCAGCCGATGTCTTCCAGCTCCGCCAGCGTCGACAGCGCCTCGTCGTACTCATCGCCCTGATGCCCTTCCATTATCACCCGGCTGAGCTTTTCCAGATCGCTGTAAATATTCTCAATTTCGTCCGCCAGCTGTTCAATTTTGGTTTCAAACAGATCCAGCAGCAGTTCATAGGCGTTGCCATCCACCATCATCTGATTACGGGCACGCATGCGGTACAGGCGAAACGCCGGCAGCTCGCGCTCGCGCAGCGTATACAGTCGGCCGTCACGGATGGTGAATGCCACGGTGGAGTTGCCGGCGTGATCTTCCGCATCTTCGAAATAGAAGAAGGAGTGGATGTGCAGACCGTCTTCGTCTTCAAAAAAACGCGCCGAGGCCTCGATGTCGTCCAGTTCCGGACGGGTGGCCAGGCTTTGTCCCAGCTCATGTTGCACACGGTCGCGCTCGCTTTCTTCCGGCTCGACCAGGTCTACCCACAGTGAGGTGGTCAGGTCTTCTGCCTCATCCAGCTCGAGGCGGGACAAGCGGCTGTTATCTAATTTGAAAGCGCTTAGCATGTGCTAAAACTCCCTAATGGTGAGGGGATACCCTGCATTCATTGGAGTTGCATCATCCCGGGCGACAGAACGCCCAAACCCACTGATGCAACTCACATCATTTTAGGCAGACAACGCGTTGAAGCACAGAAACGGGGGAGGCACACAGGCCACGCTCGTTTCAGACCATAAAGAGATCTGACTCAGAGCGACGCACGGAGGGGTCGCCGACAACCACGAAGGCTATCAGCGTAATGGGATAGCCTTAGAAGTTGTACCTGTTGGGATCCAGGTCAGTGAGCCAGCATCTACTGGGTGTGTCCAAGGCGAATGTCCTCATTGATAATCGTGCGCGCATGTTACGCCGAGAGGAAAAAGCCTGTCAACACGTTAAACAGGATAAATACCCAACAATTCACCACGATGACAATGCCATAAAAATCCGCGTGCCGGCGCAAAGAAATGACCGCGCGCAACGCCCCGCGCCGGGAAAGTTGCTAGAATCACTACATCGATAGCTTGCGGATTTCCTTAATGAAATTAATAACCCAACAACAGATGAACGCGATGGGCGAGCAGGCCGCCCAACTGCCGCGCCTGCGCACCCACCACCTGCTGCATGACGATATGAATGAGCCGGTGCAGAGAATGACCATTGCCATGGAGCCGGGCACCTATATTCGCCCGCACCGCCACCCGCAAAGCTGGGAGCTGCTGACGCCGCTGCGCGGCCGCTTTGTGGTGCTGCAATTTGACGACCACGGCGCGGTGATCCGGCGCATTATGCTGGGCGAAGAGAACCGGCTGCTGGAAATGCCTGCCAACGTCTGGCATACCGTGCTGTCGGTCGATGCCGGCGGGGTGCTGTTCGAGGTGAAGCCGGGGCCGTATCAGCCGTTAACGGCGGAAGACTGCATGCGCTGGGCGCCGCCCGAAGGCGGCGACGGCATTGAGGCGGTGTTGCGCTGGTACGCGACCGCACAGGAAGGAGACCGCTACCCGGGTTGAGGCCGCCGGGCGCCGGGGGATTACGGCGCCTCCAGCTTGGCGTAGGCCGCCACCAGCCATTTGATTCCTTCGCCCTGGAAAGCAATCTGCAGCCGACTGTGCTCGCCGCTGCCTTCCAGATTGACGATGGTGCCTTCGCCGAACTTCGGATGGCGCACCCGCTGACCCAGTTTGTAGCCGGTATCGTTCTCGCTGATTGGCGTGCCCATACGCTGGTGTTTCACCGGCCGCGACACGCTGGCGCGCAGCCGCACTTCCTCCACGCACTCCTCCGGGATCTCGCCGATAAAGCGCGATGGCCGGTGGTACACTTCCTTGCCGTACAGCCGGCGCGTCTCGGCGTAGGTCAGCGTCAGCTTTTCCATCGCCCGCGTCAGGCCGACGTAGGCCAGACGGCGTTCTTCTTCCAGCCGGCCGCCCTCTTCCAGCGACATCTGGCTGGGGAACATGCCCTCTTCCACGCCGACGATAAACACCTGGCGGAACTCCAGCCCTTTGGCCGAGTGCAGCGTCATCAGCTGCACCGCGTCCTGGTAGGCGTCGGCCTGCCCTTCACCGGCCTCCAGCGCCGCGTGCGATAAAAATGCCTGCAGCGGCATTAAATCCTGATCTTCATCCTGATAGCTGAACTGGCGCGTCGCCGTCACCAGTTCCTCCAGGTTTTCGATCCGCGCCTGGCCCTTTTCACCCTTTTCCTGCTCATACATGAGGAACAGGCCGGAGTCGCGGATCACCCGATCGGTCTGCACGTGCAGCGGCATATCCGCGGTTTCATGCGCCAGCGAATCCACCAGCTCGGTGAAGCGCTGCAGGGCGGAGGCGGCGCGTCCGGCCAGGACTTTGTCCTGCAGCAGCGCGCGCGTGGCCTGCCACAGCGTCAGCTGGCGGTCGCGCGCCGTCTGGCGCACCACGTCCAGCGTACGGTCGCCGATGCCGCGCGTCGGCGTGTTCACCACGCGTTCAAACGCCGCATCATCGTTACGGTTGGCGATCAGACGCAGGTAGGCCAGCGCATCTTTGATCTCCTGCCGCTCGAAGAAGCGCATGCCGCCGTAAATGCGGTACGGCATGGCGGTTTGCAGCAGCGCCTCTTCCAGCACGCGCGACTGGGCGTTGCTGCGGTAGAGGATTGCGCAGTCGTTCAGCGCGCCGCCGTTTTCCTGCCAGGTTTTGATGCGGTTGACCACAAAGCGGGCTTCATCCAGCTCGTTGAACGCGCAGTACAGCGAAATCGGCTCCCCTTCCGCCCCTTCGGTCCACAGGTTTTTCCCCATGCGGCCGTCGTTATTGGCGATCAGCGTGTTGGCGGCCTTGAGGATATTGCTGGTCGAACGGTAGTTCTGCTCCAGACGGATGGTTTCGGCGCCCGGAAAGTCTTTCAGGAAGCGCTGAATATTCTCCACCTGCGCACCGCGCCAACCGTAGATCGACTGGTCGTCGTCGCCGACGATCATCACATTGGCCCGGTCGCCCGCCAGCAGGCGGATCCAGGCGTACTGAATGCGGTTGGTATCCTGGAATTCGTCCACCAGGATGTTAGTGAAGCGATCGCGGTAATGGTTGAGGATGTGCGGCTTGTTCAGCCACAGCTCGTGGGCGCGCAGCAGCAGCTCGGCAAAGTCCACCAGCCCGGCGCGATCGCAGGCCTCCTGATAGGCCTGATAGATACGCAGCCAGGTGGCTTCCACCGGATTGCCATAGCTTTCAATATGCTGCGGACGCAGGCCGTCATCTTTTTTGCCGTTGATGTACCACATCGCCTGACGCGGCGGCCACTGTTTCTCGTCCACGTTCAGCGCGCGGATAATGCGTTTGAGCAACCGCAGCTGATCCTCACTGTCGAGAATCTGGAAGTCCTGCGGCAGGTTGGCGTCCATATGGTGGGCGCGCAGCAGACGGTGCGCCAGACCGTGGAAGGTGCCGATCCACATGCCGCCCTGGCTGGTGCCGATCAGCTGCTCGATACGGTGACGCATCTCCGCCGCCGCCTTGTTGGTGAAGGTGACCGCCATAATCGAATACGGCGAGCAGTTCTCTACCGCCAGCAGCCAGGCGATGCGATGCACTAGCACCCGGGTTTTGCCGCTTCCCGCGCCCGCCAGCACCAACAGGTTGCTGCGTGGCGCCGCCACGGCTTCACGTTGTTTGTCATTCATGCTGTTGAGCAGGTCGGAAACGTCCATAGGCACCATTACGTGGTAAGGGAAAACCGCGCCGGCGCGGCTTTCACTGTGAATTTATACAGAGTTATGGAGGGATTATAACAACGCTGTCAGCGATGCCAACTGCGAAACCTCAATATGTGGCAGCAAACGGCTGTCGGCGGCCTGCATCAGGCTGCGCCGGCGGTCATTGATCCAGCAGGCCTGAAAACCGGCGCGCAGCGCTCCCGCTACGTCGGTGGTCAGGTCATCGCCCACGTGCAAAATATGCGCGGGCGCGATCGCCAGCCGTTCGGCGGCCAGCTGATACATATCCTGATAGGGCTTGGCGCGCCCGTCCGGCCCAGAACGCAACACAAAGCGGAAATAACCGTCCAGGCCGCAGCGCGCCGGATCGACGTTGCCGTTGGTGATCGCCACCAGCGGGTAACGCGCACCCAGCGCCTTCAGCGTGGCGTGGGTGGCCGCCGGCACCTCAATGCGGCTGCGCCAGTCGGCAAAGTGCCGCATGGCGGCGTCAGCTCCTTCCGCCGCGTCGCCTTCCGCCAGCCCCTGCCGGCTCAGCGCCAGGTGAATGGCCCGCCAGCGCCAGCGGGTGACGTCATGGTAAATTTCCGGCTCATGGGCGCGCAGCTCCTGCCGCAGGCGGTGAAAATCCGCCGACTGAAAGTCTTTCAGCCCCGGATGGTAATCTTGTAAAAAGGCCACCGACTGCCGCTCCGTCTCAACGATCACCGGGCGGTTGTCGTACAGCGTATCGTCCAGATCGAACGTCAGCGCCGCCAGCGGGCGCAGCGGCCGGTAAAAATGCATCAGGATTTCCCCCGTTTGGCGCGTGGATGCGCCGCATCGTACACGTTGGCCAGGTGTTGAAAGTCGAGGTGGGTGTAGATTTGCGTGGTGGTCAGGTTGGCATGCCCCAGCAGCTCCTGCACCGCGCGCAGATCGCCGCTGGATTCCAGCACGTGGGTGGCAAAGGAGTGGCGCAGCTTGTGCGGGTGAATGTGGCTGCTGACGCCCTGTTTGACGCCCCACTCGGCAAAGCGCTTTTGCACATTGCGCGTGGAGATGCGCTTGCCCTGATTGGAGAGAAATACCGCATCGTCGCCCGGCGCGAACAGATCGCGCATCGCCAGCCAGCGTTCCAGCCAGGTGACGGCGGTGCGGCCGATCGGCAGCTTGCGCTCCTTGCTGCCTTTCCCCATCACCCAGATCTCGCCGGCGGCCAGATCGAGGTGCCGGCAGTCCAGCCCCACCAGCTCCGCCAGACGCAGTCCGGCGCCGTACATCACTTCCAGCATCGCGCGGTCGCGCACCGCCAGCGGGTCGTTGACGTCGATCTCCAGCAGTTGGCTCACTTCGTCGACGTCGATATTTTTCGGCAAATGGCGGCCGCTGCGCGGCGTGCGGATGCCCTTCGCCGGGTTAGCGGGCAACTGCCCCTGGCTCACCTGCCAGTCGAGGAAACTGCGCAGCGCGGAGAGACGCAGCGCCAGGCTGGCGGCATGCAGCCCCGCCCGCTTGCTACGGGCCACCAGTTGCCGCACCAGCGCCGCATCCAGCTGCGACCAGGCGCTGACGCCCAGCCCGCCGGCCAACGAGCACAGCGCCTGCAGCTGGCGGGAGTAGTTAATCTGGGTCAGCGGACTGAGCTGGCGTTCCACTTTCAGGTAGCGCAGAAAAGCGTCCACCGGCGGTTGCAGGCCGGCCGCTGGGCCCGTCATGCGCGTTCGATCCAGCGTTCCAGCAGCTCCGGCAGCATGCGCGCCAGCTGGGCCAGCATTACGGTGCCCATACCCGGCTGATAGTGCTGCGTGTCGCGGCTGCTGAAGATCACCATGCCCAAATCGCCGTCCTCGCCCAGCAGCGACAGCGCCACCGAGCCGACCTGTTTGGCCTGCGGCAACAGCAGCAGCAGTTCCGGGCCGTTCAGGCTGCCGAGAAAGTGGTGGTCATCCCCCAGGCGCTGAATGCGCAGCGGTTCAAATGCCGAGCGCGCAATGCCCAGGTGGGTAAAGTCCGACGGCGCGCCGATCTGCCAGCGGTCGCTGAACAGGCGGATGTTGGCGCCGGCCAGCCCGAAGCCGCGCGCCCAGCGCTGCAGGCGATTGAGCATATCCTGCAGGCTGTCGGCGGTGGCCAGGTTGGCCTGCAGATGCAGCAGCCGGCCAAACAGGTTTTCATTGGCGCTGGCCTGCTCCATCAGCAGCGTAATCTCTTCTTCCAGCCGGTCAATATGGTTGCGCTGTCGCGCCAGATGCCACTCCACCAGCGATACGGTGCCGCGCACCGGGTGGGGCACGCGCATCTGCTCAACCTGGCGCGCATTGCGCATAAAGAAATCCGGGTTCTGCTGCAGGTACTGCATTACGGCGTCGTCATCAAGCGCAATGGCTGCGACGGCCTGGTCCTCAACGCTTTTCATAGATGAATAAATCCGTCATAAACATGGGTGGCCGGGCCGGTCATAAACAGCGGCGTGCCCGGCCCTTTCCAGCGTATGTGCAGACTGCCGCCCGGCAGTTCCACATGCACCTCTTCTGACAGCAATTCCTGTTGAATCCCTACTGCCACGGCGGCGCAGGCGCCGCTGCCGCAAGCCTGCGTTTCACCGGCACCGCGCTCGTAAACGCGCAGCTTAATATGCTCGCGGCTGACCACCTGCATAAAGCCGATATTGGCGCGCTCCGGAAAACGTTCGTGGTTTTCCAGCACCGGGCCAAGCAGTTCCACTTTGGCGGTTTTTACATCATCCACCTGCAAAACACAATGCGGGTTGCCCATCGATACCACGCCGGCCAGCACCGTGTGCTCGGCCGCTCGCATGATATAGGTCTTCTCCGCCTTGGCAGCGCGGAACGGCACCGCCTGCGGTTCAAAGTTAGGCTCGCCCATATTGACGCATACCCGATCGTCGTCGGTCACGCTGAGCACCATGCGGCCGGTTTGGGTGCTGACGCGGATATCGCGCTTATTGGTCAGCCCTTTCAGCCGCACAAAACGGGCAAAACAGCGCGCGCCGTTGCCGCACTGCGCCACTTCGCTGCCGTCGGCATTGAAGATGCGATAATGGAAATCCAGTTCCGGATCGTAAGGCGGTTCCACCACCAGCATCTGGTCAAAACCGATGCCCAGATGCCGATCAGACAGCCGGCGAATCAGCTCCGGGGAAAAATAGACATTCTGTGTCACGGCATCGACCACCATAAAGTCGTTGCCCAGACCGTGCATTTTGGAGAACTGCATATCATACTCCGCTTTCTGGACGCGCTAGCCGTCGGTCATTCACGGCGGCGCTCGCCTCCGCCGTGCAGCGCGTTATTCGGCGCTCATCGACGGTTTTTGCTGAGAGCCGGCGGCTTCCTGCTGATTTTTCTGCACCTGATCGCCGGTTTGTACCGGCTGCGCCGTCTTCTCGCCTTTCGCATCATCAGGGAAGTACAGCGGGCCTTTCAGACCGCAACCAGAGAGACCGGCGACCAGAACCGCCAGCAGCGCATAGCGTAGTTGTTTTTTCATTTGCATTAATGCCTGTAATTTATGCGTCCGAGCCTGCCATAGCCAAAATAATCGGCGTTGCAGCAAGGCGGCAAGTATGAAGGGTATATAATCGCAGGTGGATCATGAAAAGCAATAGGAATCGAATATGAACGACAGTGAGTTTCACCAGTTGGCCGACCAGCTGATGCAGGATATTGAGCAAACGCTGGATAATTTTGACGGCGATGCGGACATCGATTACGAAACCAACGCCGGCGTGATGACGCTGACTTTCGAGAACGGCAGTAAGATCGTCATCAACCGTCAGGAGCCGCTGCATCAGGTCTGGCTGGCGACCAAATCCGGCGGCTATCACTTCGACTACCGCGACGGCACCTGGCTATGCGACCGCAGCGGCTGGTCATTCTCCCAACTGTTGAGCGAGGCGGCGACGCAGCAGGCCGGCGAGACGATCGAATTCGCCTGACCGTCATCACGGGTGCGAAGGAGCGCGCCTGACGTTATCAGTGCAGTTGATATTGTTGCTTCAGCGGCTGCGCGGCGGCGCCGTCGCTGACGGTAACGCACAGGTTGGACAGCGCGTTGCTGCGAAACGGGATCACCTGCGTGCGATCGTCGATCTGCACGATCTGATAGAACTGCGGCAGGTTGAAGTTGATAAAGCTGGAGCCATAGGTGAAACGGTCGTGTGAGGAGGAGTAGAAACGGCTGACGTCGCGTACCAGTTCTTCCTTGCTGCCTTCGCAGTGGTGATACACCTCAACGCGGTTTGACTCATCCAGAATGTAGATATTAAAGCCCTGATCGTCCTTGGCGTCCTCAAAGAAGAACTGAATAATCCCTTCACTGGCGAAGCCGTCCACCACCGGCGGCAGATGCACCTGATCGGTTTCCACCTTGATCGACAGGCCGTGCAGCTTGTTGTTGGAAATCGCGCCGTAAAATTCCACCGCGTTTTCCAGCTTCTGCACCGAGACGCTCAGACGTTCGAAGAACAGGCCCCAGGTCTGGCCGGCCACGCGCACCGCCTTGAAGCGGCCCGGCTCCAGCCGCGTGCTGGACAGGCGCAGCTCGATGCATTCGGAGACCAGTTGCTGAATACGGGTGCGGATCAGTCCGCGCAGATGCTGACTGTAGCAGAACACTTCCACCGACTCCGGCGGCGACGCATCCTGGTGCATTTTGCCCAGAATGGTTTTCAGCGCTTCCAGCACTGACTGTTCACCGCTGAAATGCAGCGTACGCACTTCGTTCCACGAGTTGCGGTACAGCAGATCGATACTGCCGACCAGACACTGCTGCTGCTGGCCGAAGCTGAAGACATCCAGCTTGCGGAAATCAAAGTGCACCACCTGATTGCGGAAGGCGGCGGTCGGGTCGTTTTCCAGATTGACGATAATCGCCAGATGGCGGATTTCACACGGGCTGTACAACGCTTTCGGCGTTGGCGCCGGCAGGCGCAGCGGGAAGCTGTGCGACACGTCGGCCACCAGCTCCTGCAGTTTCTCGCTGTCGCACAGGTTGGCGCTCTTGATATGCAGCCGCGTACGCGACGTCAGCAGGCCGTTGAAATAGGCCCAGGCCACCAGCTTGTTCAGGTAGCGGTTATATTCCAGCGGCTGATGGCTGACGATGGAGTCCATCGCCGGCGCCTGATTGTACAGGTACCAGCCGGTGCGGTTGGCGCGGCCGATCGGCACGTGGATAAAGGTGAGATCGCCTTCTGACAGGTCCGGCGAAATCTGCGGATTCACCAGCGTTACCTTGCCCGGCAGCGCCTCAAAGGCGGCGTACAGCTTGCGCGTCAGCACGCCGATGTCCTGCGGGCTGGCGCTGACGCTGAGGTTGTTGCGGCGCGCAAAGCGAATCAGGTTGCGGTAGCTTTGCATCATCGCATCCAGCAGCTCGTTATGCGCTTCGCGTACCCGTTCGATCTTCCAGTTGGCGCGGTTATCCAGCATCGCCAGCCGTTCCTGGTCCCAACCCCATTCGCTGACCAGTTGGCTGAGGATCTCCCGCCGCCAGCCGACGCTGGTCTGCGGATGAGACAGTTTTTCACACACTTTCAGGTAGAAACAGCGGCGGACCAAATCGAGGCGGGTGGTGTCGTTAATCTGCGTCAGATAGCGGGTGACGCGCTCCAGCATCATACAGTAGGCATCCAGACCGAAGCAGACGATCTCACCCTCGTGCAGATGCTGTTTGATACCCGTCGCCAACAGCTGCGTGTTCGGGTATTCCCAGGAGTAAGCTTCCAGCAGCAGGGTTTTCAACACTGCCTTATACGGCGAGTCGATGCTTTTATACAGCTGCCACAGGCTGGCGCCGAAGTACTCTTCCGCCGACAGCGTGCCAAGCCCGCCGAGATCCAGCCACTCGTTCGGCGTCAGCGCACCCTGCGCGTACAGCGACAGCACATATTCATCGTAATGCGCTTCTTCTTCGCACGGCACCATATTCCACAGGATGCGTTTGCCGGCCAGGCGCACGGCGGTACGGTAAAACTCGTCAAGCAACAGGATATGCTGCGTAGAACCGCAGTCTTCACCGCCCAGGCTGCCGCTTTCATTATGGCGGAAGCGGTTTTCGTCGATCAGGAAGAAGCTGACTTCCACGCCCATCGAGGCCGCCCACTTCTCCAGCAGGCTGCATTTTTGCTGCAGGCGATTACGCTCTTCGTTATCAAGCCAGGATTGGTGGCAGACCCAGATATCCAGATCCGAACTGCAGCTCTGCCCGATCGAGGAGGTGCTGCCCATGGAGTAAACGCCGGTGATCGGCAGTTCGCCGCTGGCCAGCGTTTCAAACGGGCTGCCCCACTTGTCTTCCAGATCGTGCAGATAAGATTGTTGGTTTTCATCAGGCGTGTAGAGGCAAATGCCATGGGGAACGTTACCATTCAGGTAACCCGGCATCAGCGGGTGGTGGTGGTGCAGTAAGGTAGGCAGCAGACTGTATACCCGTTGAAAGGCAGGTTTCATGGCCGCCAGGGCGCGATCGACACGTAGTTGGTTGATCGCATCCAGTCTCTGCTTCAATGTCTCGATATAAAGGTACAAGACGTCTCGCCTGATTATCCCGGTGCTTAGAAAAAAACCCGTATTCCATAAGCGTCGTTAGGTTAGAAAGAGTATTTGACGACTTATTGCTGGAAACGTGATCAATTTAACACCTTGCTGATTGACCGTAAAGAAAGTAACGCGACACACTTATTATCGCCTCACCCTAAACGACGTATCCGCGGTGTTAACTGCCCAAAACACATCACACGTCCTGTTGATTCCGTTGTCCTTTTCTGGCCCCCTTCCTTCTTGCACTGACAGTTTTCGTCCTCAGTGGTAGGATGGCTGGCGAAATATAAAAACGGTAACAAGCATGTTAGACAAAATTATTCGAATTGCCACCCGACAAAGCCCTCTGGCGCTCTGGCAGGCGCACTATGTGCAGCAACGCCTGATGGACAGCCACCCCGGCCTGCAGGTAGAGCTGGTGCCGATGGTGACGCGCGGCGACATCATTCTGGATACGCCGCTGGCGAAAGTCGGCGGTAAGGGTTTGTTTGTCAAAGAACTTGAGCTGGCGCTGCTGGAAGGCCGCGCCGATATCGCCGTTCACTCGATGAAAGACGTGCCGGTAGAATTCCCGCAGGGGCTGGGTTTGGTGACCATTTGCGAGCGTGACGATCCGCGCGACGCATTTGTATCAAACCGTTTCGAATCCCTCGACCAACTGCCGCAGGGCAGCGTGGTCGGCACCTCCAGCCTGCGTCGCCAGTGTCAGCTGCGCCAACGTCGTCCCGATCTGATCGTACGCGATCTGCGCGGCAACGTCGGCACCCGCCTGTCCAAACTGGATAACGGCGAGTATGACGCCATTATTCTGGCGGTCGCCGGCCTGAAGCGGCTGGGGCTGGAGCAGCGCATCCGCAGCGCGATGAGCCCGGAAGAATCCCTGCCGGCCGTCGGTCAGGGCGCTGTCGGCATCGAATGCCGGCTGGATGACGAGGTGACCCGCGCGCTGCTGGCGCCGCTGAACGATGAGGCGACCGCCCTGCGCGTCAGCGCTGAACGCGCCATGAACACCCGCCTGGAAGGCGGCTGTCAGGTGCCGATCGGCAGCTATGCCGAGCTGGATGGCGACACGCTGTGGCTGCGCGCACTGGTCGGCGCGCCGGACGGCAGCCAGATGGTGCGCGGCGAACGCCGCGGCCCGGCGGCGCAGGCGCAGCAAATGGGCGTCTCGCTGGCGGAAGAGCTGCTGGCCAACGGCGCCCGTGAAATCCTGCAGGACGTGTATCAGGGGAATCCGCCGGTATGACGATTTTGGTAACCCGCCCTTCCCCCTCCGGGGAGCAACTGGTCAGCCGGCTGCGCGCGCTCGGCCGGGTTGCCTATCATGCCCCGCTGATTGATTTCGCCCCCGGTGCCGATTTGCCACGGCTGGCGTCGGCACTGCACAACCTGAGCGCCAGCGATTTGGTGTTCGTCCTGTCGCAGCACGCGGTGAATTACGCCGACTCGGTGATCGGGCGCACGGGCATCGCCTGGCCGGCCCAGCCCGCCTATTACGCCATCGGGCGCACCACCGCGCTGGCGCTGCACCGCATCACCAGCCTGCCGGTGGACTATCCGCACGAGCGCGAAATCAGCGAAACGCTACTATTATTACCCGCGCTGCAAAAACTGACGGGCAAGCAGGCGCTGATCCTGCGCGGCAACGGCGGACGCGAGCTGCTCGGCGATACGCTGCGCGAGCGCGGCGCCAATGTCAGCTATTATGAATGTTACCAGCGCAGTCCCGTCCATTATGACGGCGCGGAACAGAGCGCCCACTGGCAACGCGTGGGCATTGATACGCTGGTGGTCACCAGCGGTGAAATGTTACAACAGTTGTATACTTTAGTTCCTGATTACTACCGTTCTTTATGGCTGCTGCGTTGCCGCCTGGTAGTGGTCAGCGAACGTCTGGCTACCCTGGCCCGGGAACTGGGCTGGAGCAGCATTCGGGTAGCTGAAAATGCCGATAATGACGCGCTGCTACGCGCGCTACAATAAACCTGACAATGGGATGCGCCACTATGACGGAACAAAATACCCCATCCGCACCGGTTGAAGAGAACAACCAGGCGGTTGAGAGTCCCCAACAGCCAGAGACCGGCAGCCGTAAAAGTAAAAACAGCGGCCCGGTGCTCGGCGCGATCGCCATCGTGCTGGTTATTGCGCTGGCCGCCGGCGGTTACTACCACACACACCGACAGGCACAGCAGCTGATTGCGGCAAACCAGTCCCTGCAGCAACAGCTGGCGGATCTGAAGCAGAGCCAGCAACAGGAGAAGAGCGCGCTGGAAGGGTTGCTGCAGCAGCAGGGTAAAACCCTCGACGCCGCTGACCGCGAGCAGACCTCGCTGGCGCGTCAGCTCAGCGAACTGCAAGAAAAAGTCGCCACCATTTCCGGCAGCGACGCCAAAACCTGGCTGTTGGCGCAGGCTGACTTCCTGGTCAAAATGGCCGGCCGCAAGCTGTGGAGCGATCAGGACGTCACCACCGCCGCCACCCTGCTGAAAAGCGCCGATGCCAGCCTGGCGGATATGAACGATCCCAGCCTGATGAACGTGCGTCGCGCCATTACCGAAGATATCAGCGGGCTGTCCACCCTGTCCCAGGTCGATTTTGACGGCATCATTCTGAAGGTGAACCAGCTGTCTAACCAGGTCGACAACCTGCGCCTGGCAGATAACGACAGCGACGAAGCGCCGATGGATGAAGACAGCGGCGAACTGTCCGCCTCGCTGAGCGAATGGCGACAGAACCTGACCAAGTCCTGGCATAACTTTATGGCCAACTTCATTACCATCCGCCGCCGCGACACCGGCGCAGAGCCGCTGCTGGCGCCGAATCAGGACATCTACCTGCGCGAAAATATCCGCTCCCGCCTGCTGGTCGCCGCCCAGGCGGTGCCGCGCCATCAGAACGAAGTGTATAAGCAGTCGCTGGAAACCATCTCTACCTGGGTGCGCGCCTATTTCGATACCAGCGATCCGGCCACCAAAGCCTTCCTGGAAGAGCTTGACGCCCTGAGCCAGCAGTCCGTATCGATGGACGTGCCGGATCAGCTGAAGAGCCAGCCGCTGCTGGAAAAACTGATGCAGACCCGGGTACGCAATCTGCTGGCGCAAGGCGCTGCCGCCACTCACCAGGAGGGATAAGCCATGTTACGCGTGTTATTCCTGTTTCTGGTGCTGATCGCCAGCGTGGTGCTCGGGCCGATGCTGGCCGGTCATCAGGGCTATGTCCTGATCCAGACCGACAACTACAACATTGAAACCAGCGTCACCGGTCTGGTGATCATGGGCATTCTGCTGTTTGTGGCGCTGTTTATTATCGAATGGATCCTGCGCCGCATTTTCCGTACCGGCGCCCGCACCCGCGGCTGGTTCCTCGGCCGTAAACGCAGCCGCGCGCGCGCTCAAACCAAAGCGGCGCTGATTAAGCTGGCGGAAGGCGACCATAAACAGGTCGAACAGTTGCTGACGCGCAATGCCGATCATGCCGAACAGCCGGTGGTGAACTACCTGCTGGCGGCAGAAGCGGCACAGCAGCGCGGCGACGAGTTCCGCACCAACCAGTATCTGGAACGCGCCGCCGAAGCGGCAGACACCGACCAGCTGCCGGTCGACATTACCCGCGTACGCATTCAGCTGGCGCAGGGTGAAGTACATGCCGCGCGCCACGGTGTCGATCGTCTGCTGAATCAGGCGCCGCGCCACCCGGAAGTGCTGCGTCTGGCGGAGCAGGCCTACCTGCGCACCGGCGCTTACGCTTCCCTGCTGGAAATCCTGCCGTCGATGAGCAAAATCAAGCTGCATGACGAAGAGAAACTGCAGGCGCTGCAACAGCAGGCCTATCTCGGCCTGATGAACCAGGCGATGGCGGAGGAAGGCAGCGACGGTCTGAAACGCTGGTGGAAGAATCAAAGCCGCAAAGTACGCCATGAAGTACCGCTGCAGATCGCCATGGTGGAGCACCTGATCGAATGCAACGATCATGAAATGGCGCAGGAGATCGTCCTCGACGGCCTGAAACGCCAGTATGACGAGCGCCTGGTTCTGTT
The DNA here is from genome assembly GCF_014298095.1 of Serratia sp. JUb9. Lineage (NCBI taxonomy): Bacteria > Pseudomonadati > Pseudomonadota > Gammaproteobacteria > Enterobacterales > Yersiniaceae > Serratia > Serratia sp. JUb9. Next base: position 4,804,743 of record NZ_CP060416.1, read on the forward strand.
GATTCCGCGCATCAAATCCGGCAACCCGGAGCAGTTGGAAAAAGCGCTGCGTCAGCAGATCAAACAGCATGGCGCCACGCCGCTGCTTAACAGCACGCTGGGCCAGCTGCTGATGAAGCACGGTGAATGGCAACAGGCCAACGACGCCTTCAAAGAAGCGCTGAAACAGCGTCCGGATGCCTATGACTATGCCTGGCTGGCCGACGTACTGGAAAAGCTGCACCGCTCCGAGGAGGCAGCACAAATGCGCCGTGAAGGCCTGATGCTGACCCTGCGGCAAAACGGCGAATAACGCCGGATAAACCGCTGACCAAAGCGTGGCTATGGCCACGCTTTTTTTTCGCCCGCGTCCCTTTACGCGGCAATATGCCCTAAATAATTCGAGTTGCAGAGGAATCCCGATGAGCTGACTCTGGTCAGTGATTCGGGTGACTGAGCGCAGCCAACGCACCTGCTGTTTTAAGTATGGCGGGTAGATACCCTAAATAATTCAAGTTGCAGGAAGGCGGCAAGGGAAGGAATCCCGATGAGCTGACTCTGGTCAGTGATTCGGGTGACTGAGCGCAGCCAACGCATCTGCTGTTTTAAGTATGGCGGGTAGATACCCTAAATAATTCAAGTTGCAGGAAGGCGGCAAGGGAAGGAATCCCGATGAGCTGACTCTGGTCAGTGATTCGGGTGACTGAGCGCAGCCAACGCACCTGCAGCTTGAAGTATGACGGGTATGGGCAAAAAAAAACACTTGCCGGTCCGGCAAGTGCATAAAGAAGCAATCAGGTCTAGGACAACAGGGGTGGTGCCTCACTCAACGTTGTGCCCGCAGTGTGATGTCGGCGTCGCAAGCGAGGCTTTCATCGTTCTGGTGGGCAATAGGCACCCTAAATCGGCTCTGCGTCATTCCCAGGGTTTATGAGGCCTAGGGCGAACATAAGAAGTGGAATGAGCATCTACGCTATAGATATTGCACTTCGCGTGCCAACTCTCCCATTCTGGCGTCAGTCTTGTAAAAAATAAATTTAATCACCTGAATTCAAAAGGTTTATTTTTAACTTTCCTATCACCCTGCGGCCGGTGCCTATCCATCCCGTCATCGCGGCCATCGGCCCGCCTGTCGCCAAAAAACGACGACTTAAGGTAAAGTTATTTTTTATATTATTTTTCAATGCATTGCGTGTCTCTCACCGACGACAGGCGGCCTTTCTGTTGTCGCTAAAAACCAACGGCAGACAAATAGCGGGCATGCCCACGGTCTAAACAGCGGGTGGATGCGGCGGATGGACACGGAAAAGATGGCAGGCGGAGGATAAACTACAGACGAAAAAAAACCTGCTTTAAAAAGCAGGTTTTTCGAATTGGTCGGCGAGAGAGGATTCGAACCTCCGACCCACTGGTCCCAAACCAGTTGCGCTACCAAGCTGCGCTACTCGCCGATTCTGTGGTGCTGATACTACAAGATTTTAAAGCCCATGTCCATGTAATCGTTAAGATTTACATGACGTTTTGTGTGGTGCGAAGAGAGGGACTTGAACCCTCACGTCCGTAAGAACACTAACACCTGAAGCTAGCGCGTCTACCAATTCCGCCACCTTCGCACGGTCACAAAACAGCTTTTTATCTTCTACTCTACCCCTAGGGTAAAGTGGGGTGGCTAATGGGACTCGAACCCACGACAACTGGAATCACAATCCAGGGCTCTACCAACTGAGCTATAGCCACCATTTCTTTACTACTTCACGCGGTAATCATACCACCGCAGCTCTTGCGCACAAACTAAATGGCGCGCCCGACAGGATTCGAACCTGAGACCTCTGCCTCCGGAGGGCAGCGCTCTATCCAGCTGAGCTACGGGCGCGTAGCGCCGTTGCGGGTGGGGATACTACGGATTTAAAGCAATCCTGTCTAGTGCTTTTTCGCAGAAATGTTGCGTTTGATTACGCTTTGCTCACTCCTACGCATAAAAGCGCAATCCGCAGCCCCTTTTTCACCTTTACTGCTGGTTTTTTATCCCAATTTCAGCCTGATGGCGTTTTTTATGCATCCCGCAGGCGAAGTAGCACAGGCTGACCGCCGCCAGGAAAATCGCCCCGACCAGCAGAGAAATACGCGTATCCGGGTTAATGCCCATGCCAACCAGCACACACGCCAGGAAAGCGATGGTCAGGTAGTTCACATACGGGAACATTATCGATTTAAAACCGTGGTTTTTGATCGCCTCTTTATGTTCACGGCGGAAGTAGAGCTGGCTGATCAGCACCACAAACCACGGCACCATGCCCGGCAGTACGCTGGCGCTGTAGACATACACAAACACCTGCTGCGGGTTCGGGATAAGGTAATTCAGCGCCGACCCGGCCAGCAAACAGACGATGGTAATAGCGATGCAGTTTACCGGCACGCCGCTGGCGGACAGTTTGGTGAACGCGGAAGGCAGCTGTCGATTCTTCGCCAGCGCATACAGCATACGTCCGCCGCTGTACATACCGCTGTTGCAGCCGGACAGCGCTGCGGTCAACACCACAAAGTTAATGATGCCGGCGGCGGCCACAATGCCGATTTTGGCAAAGGTCAGCACAAACGGGCTGCCTGCGGTGCCGATGCCGTTCCACGGGAAGATAGTGACGATAACGAAAATTGCGCCGACATAGAAAATCAGGATGCGCCACAGAATATTGTTGATGGCGCGCTTCAGGGTAACCTGCGGGTTCTTCGCCTCACCGGCGGTAATGCCCACCAGCTCTACGCCCTGATAAGAGGCCACCACGATACACAGCGCAAACAGGAAGCCTTTCCAGCCGCCGGCAAAGAAGCCGCCGTGCTGCGTCAGGTTGGCGAACCCGGTCGGTACGCCGCCGTTGCCAAAACCAAAGAAGATGACGCCCAGCCCCACCAGAATCATTACGATAATGGTGGTGACCTTAATCATCGCAAACCAGAACTCCAGCTCGCCGTACAGCCGCACCGCCGCCAGGTTGGCCAGCGCCACCATCGCCACCGCCAACAGCGCCGGCAGCCACTGCGGGATCTCCGGGAACCAGAACTGCACATACACGCCGATGGCGGTAATTTCCGAAATCCCGACCGCAATCCACATAAACCAGTAGCCCCAAGCGGTCAGGTAGCCGAAATAAGGGCCCATATATTTGTGGGCATAGACCGCAAACGAACCGGCCACCGGCTCCAGAAACAGCATCTCGCCCATCGAACGCATAATAAAGAACACAAACAGCCCGGCGATAATGTATGCCAGCAGCACCGAAGGCCCTGCCCATTTCAGGGTGCTGGCCGAGCCCATAAACAGGCCGACGCCGATCGTGCCGCCGAGCGCGATAAGTTCAATGTGCCGGGCTTCCAGCCCGCGATGTAGTCCTTGCGGTTTATCTTTAGTTGGCATAGATCCTCAGTCGTTATGTCTGCGTCGTGCGTGCATCGACCTGCAACGGCCTTATTGTTTTAAACAGAAAGCGGCATCACTCCCGCCGGCGCGACCGATCGCCAGCAAGGATGAGGGCAAATTGACAGCGAAAAATAGGGTATTCAGCACTGCGATTAGCGGCATCAGCGGCCTGGGGTGATTTCCGGACGGTATCGTTCCGTATTTTGCTGCTATAAGCAAACCGCGAATTAAAACTTTATGGAATAAATGAAGGGATAATTCTTAGATGAGGTTATAGTTGTGCGGCGATTTTATACAACTGCCGCACAATAGCGGCGAGCAGCCATGCCGGGGCAGCATTAGCCCCGGCCGGCGAGGTTACAGTTTGCCACCGTAATAGTAGCCGACAAAGCGCAGCAGTTTGATCTGCCGGCGGATGCGGCTTGGCTGCGACAGCAGGCGATACAGCCACTCCAGCCCGAGGTTCTGCCACACCCTTGGCGCCCGCTTCACATGGCCGGTAAATACGTCATAGGTGCCGCCTACGCCCATATACAGCGCCTGCGGATGCACCTTGCGGCAGTCGCGCATCAGGATTTCCTGCTTAGGTGACCCCATCGCTACGGTTACGATCGCCGCACCGCTGGCATGAATCCGTTCAAACAGCGCTTCACGCTGCTGCGCCGTGAAGTAACCGTCCTGGCTGCCGACAATGTTGACGTTCCATTGGCGACGCAGTTTCTCTTCGGTTTCCGCCAGTACCGCCGGTTTACCGCCGACCAAAAATACCGGCGTACCCTCCTGCCCGGCACGCTGCATCAGCGCCTCCCACAGGTCGGCGCCCGCCACGCGCGAAACATCGGCCCCCGGATATTTACGTCGCATCGCACGCACCATGCTGATGCCGTCGGCATATTTAAATTCGCAGCCGTCCAGCAGCGCCCGCAGATTAGCGTCCTGCTCCGCCGCCAGCATTTTCTCGGCGTTCATCGCCACCAGCGTCCCCTGCTTCATCCGGCCGCCGTCAAACAGGAAGTCCAGGCAGTGCGCCATATTGCGAAATCCCCAAAGCTTAATGCCGCGCAGCGCGTACTCTGGAGCCGAAACCTTTGTATCCATTATTCTCATTACCTTTGCAGTAGGCTGTCGGACCCCGATGCGGCGGTCGCTTGCGCCGCAGGCGGGCGGGGGCCCATACGCGTCTTGATCAGACCTGCCGTATCAAGCAGCCAGTACAGCAACTTCGCCAGCACCAGACAGGCGCCGAAAATCAAACAGAAAAACACCACGCGCGAAACGAACGAATCCAGCCCTTCGCGCGCCAATACAATGATGTTGAACACCGCGCCAAAGCAGAAGCCCTGCAAAATGGCCGCCTTATAGCGGTTTGGCTCATGGCGTCCCAGCTCGTACAGCCAGTCGAACCATTTGATGATAAGCCCGACCACCACCGCGCCAAGCGGAATAAACAGCGCGCCGCCCATCACCACCAGCGATCCGATCAACGTCGGTGAAATCGCCAGGCCGGAGTTATTCTCCAGTACTTCCCAGGTAAAGTAGTTGGCGGTATTCAGCACCACGTCCGGCCGCCCCGGCCACAGCCAGGAAGGGATGAAGACGTAGAAGTCGCGAACGATCGGCGCCAGCCCCTGGAAGTCGATTTTGTCGTAGTTCTGCAGCAGCAGCGCCAGGTTCTCCCAGGGGGAGAAGGTGTCGCGCGTTAAATACAGGAAGGTGTAAAACGCTTCATCGCCGCTGACGTCCAAACCATAGCGTTTCAGCGCCAGCCAGAACATGCCGACAATGCCCATCACGCCCGCCGCCGCCAGCATCCACAGCGTGATCCAGCCGCGCACGATGCCGATAAACAGGAACAGGGCAAACGCGATAATGATATTGGCGCGCGTGCCGCCGACGATCACATAGGTCAGCAGGCCGAACGACACCGTCGCCACCAGGAAGAAGAACCAGGCGCGCAGACTCTGTCTGAGGAAGAACACCACCAGCATCGCCGGGATAAAGAAGTAGAAGAAGCGTTTAAGCGCCACGCCGGAAACGTCGCTGGAAAAGATCTGGCTGTAGGAGTTCAGTTTAAACAGCAGGAAACCGTTCTGCATAAAGAACAGGCCCACCGTGCCGATCGCCACCAGCGCCAGCAATCCCCAGGTCAGATTGGTTTCCACCCGGTTCATGTTGAACAGCGGCTGACGCGGCTCGGTGCTGCGCTTGCGCAGCCGGGTCTTATAGCTGACGTAATAGATAGCATAGAAACAGGTGGCGGAAAGCATGGCGTACAGCAGAAACTCGACCGGCACGATAGCCACGTCAAAGCGGAACACCAACAGACAACTGAGCGGAAAACCGAAGTAAAACGTCAGCAGGAACAGCAGCGAAAAGAATACGTTAAAGTTAAAACGAATGCGCCGGAACTCCTGATAGGTCACCGTCAGAATAAAGGTGACGCTAATCAGGTAAACCACCAGCAAACCGCCAAATTGGGCCAGCGTCATGCCGTTTCTCCCGCCGCCAGCGCCAATGCCTGCCGCCAGCCGTCAACATAGTTCGGGTTAAAGAAGGCAATATCCTGCTTGTCCACCGACGCCAGCTGACGCTGCGCTTCACGCACCACCGCCTCATCCAGCGTATCGCCGTAAAACAGCACCGGCAGGTGCTGCTCGGCCAGATCCTGCCAGAACGGGTTCTGCCGGCTGAGCACAAACGGCACGCCGAACTGAATCAGCAGGCAGAGCGTGCCGATGCCCTGCTGGCGATCGAAGATAAAGTAGCCGAGGTCGCACTCGCGCAAAATATTCAGGTAATCGTCAAACGCCACCTGCTGGGTGAGCAGCTGCAGATTTCTTTCGCTGAACAGCCGCAGGCCGGCGCTGCGCACCTGCTCGATATAGTCGTCGTTATTGGCCGGATAGCCCATCGGCACAATCACCCGCACATTGTCGCCGAACTGCTGATGGATAGCAGTCAGCGCTTCGATATGGCGGTTGGTGCGGTCGCCGGAGTTGCCCACGAGAATGGTCATCGGCCCGGCGACGTTTTTCTCGACCTCAACGCCGGTCAGCGCCGGATCCATACGCGTCGGGAAGTAAAGCAGCGATGCCGGCACCCGCGCATGGCGCTGTTGATAGTGAATCAGATCGCCGCGCGTGGCGAACACATGCCCAACCCGCCCCTGCGCCACCCGACGCAGCAGATAGAACAGGCGGAATTTCCAGTCGGTGGCGTTTTCATACAAATCGGCCCCCCAGATATGCCAGCTGACCTGCTGCGGCTTGATTTTACCGCTCAGCAACGCCAGCCACAGCGTCGGGTTAAACTGCCCGTGCCAGAAAAAACGGCGGCTGCGGTCGGCTTTGGCGCAGGCGATCACCGCCTCCGCCAGGCTCTTCTTATCCGGATAGCTGTCAATCGTCAACGCCGGGTACTCCCCCAGCGCGGCCACGTCTTTGGCGGCGACCATAAACCGGCTCACCTGCTGCGACGGCAGTTGGTTGGCCAGCACGTCGTTGAAGAAGCGCAGCACCGTCTGATTATGGTGCGGGATATCAGATCCCAATACGTGAATCAGTGTGGTCATACTCGTCTACGGTAAAGAATAAATACGCAGCTACACAGCGTAAAATACACGATGTAAGTTGCCATATAAGCCTGAGCCGCCCCCAGCGCCCCGTGCTGCGGGATCAGCCAGTGCGAGAACAGCGTCAGCAGCAGGAACTGGCTGACCTCAGTCATAATATAAAAGCGCAGCGACGCCTTGGCGATCACCAGATAGCCGTACACATAGGCGCCAACCTTCAGCACATCGCCCACCAGCTGCCAAGCGAATAAATCGCGCATGGCGATAAACTTGTCTGAAAACAGCAGCCAGATGGCGAAATCACGCAGCAGCCACACGGTAAAACTGGCCGCCGCCACCGCCGGCAGCACGAACTTCAGCGCGCGGACGATTTCACGGCCGATCGCCGCCTTATCGCTCAGCCGCGACAGCGTCGGCAGCAGATATACGGTGAAAGAGGCGGTAATAAACTGCAGATACGCGTCGGAAATGCTGCTGACGCCCTGCCAAATGCCCACTTCATCCCAGCTATAGTGCGCCGCCAACAGGTTACGCATCATGACATACGCCACCGGCAAGGTCACGGAGGTGATCAGCGCCATAATGGTGAACTTGCCCAGGTGGCTGGCCAACGCCTTATCCCACGCCAGCGCCAGATAGCGCAGCGGCAGGGTTTTACGCCGCCACAGCAGCGTAGCGGCCGGCAGCGCCACCAGCGCCGGTACCAGCGCCAGCCCCGCCAGCGCACCTTCATAGCCGCCCAGTTTAAAGCACAGCACAAAGGCCACCAGACCTATCAGGCTGCCGCCGATCACCGCCAGCGCGTTGCCCATGGCGTCGCGATAGCCTTTCAGAATCGCCAGAAACAGGTTGGCGTAGGCGATGCCCATTTGCATAAACGCCAGCGCGCGCACCACGTTGATATAGCGCGTATGGCCGAACAGCCCCTGGCTTATCGGCTCGGCGGCAAACAGAAACACCAGCGCCAGCAGGGTAGAGAAGCCCAGCACAATGCTGGAGCCGGTGCCGACTGCCAGGCGTAAACGCTGCGGATCCTGATGATATTCCGCAACATACTTGGTGATGCCGTTGAAGATGCCGGCGCCGGACAGTACGCCCAGCACGGTGATCAGCTGACGGAAGTTGCCCGCCTGCCCCACGCCGCTCGGCCCGAACGCCACCGCCAGCAGTTTCACCACCAGCAGCCCCACGCCGATTTTGACCAGCGTGGAACCGGCGGTCCAGATGGATGCTTTTGCCAGGGACATATCAGGCGAGGAAGCTCAAAATGGTATGAATCACCGTACGTTGGTTAACATCGGACATGTTGTAATACAGCGGCAGACGCACCAGACGCGCACTCTCGCTGCTGGTAAAGCGGTCTTCGCCGGCAAAGTGGCCGAACTTCTCGCCCGCCGGACATTCATGCAGCGGAATATAGTGGAACACCGCCATGATTTCCGCCTCTTTCAGGTAGTTGATAAACGCCGTACGATCCTGCACGTCTTTCAGCTTGATGTAGAACATATGGGCGTTATGGCGGCAGTCCTTCGGCACCACCGGCAGCTCGATGCGCCCGGCGTCAGCCTGCGGCTTCAGCGCATCATAATAGTTTTGCCACAGCTTCAGCCGGCGCTGGTTGATACGCTCAGCCGCCTCCAGCTGCGCCCACAGGTAGGCCGCCTGCAGGTCGGCCATCAGGTAGCTGGAACCGATATCGCGCCAGGTATATTTATCCACCTGGCCGCGGAAGAACTGGCTGCGGTTGGTGCCTTTCTCGCGAATGATTTCAGCCCGGTCAATCAGCGCCGGATCGTTGATCAGCGTCGCGCCGCCTTCGCCGCCCGCGGTATAGTTTTTGGTTTCATGGAAGCTGAACGCGCCGATATGGCCGATGGTGCCCAGCGCCTTGCCCTTGTAGGTCGACATTACGCCCTGCGCGGCGTCTTCCACCACGAACAGGTTGTACTTTTTCGCCAGCGCCATAATGGCGTCCATTTCACAGGCAACGCCGGCGTAGTGCACCGGTACGATCGCGCGGGTTTTATCGGTGATGGCCGCTTCGATTTTGCTTTCATCAATATTCATCGTATCCGGACGCACGTCGACAAATACGATGGTGGCGCCGCGCAGCACAAAAGCGTTGGCGGTGGAGACAAAGGTAAAGCTTGGCATGATCACTTCGTCGCCCGGCTGGATGTTCAGCAAAATCGCCGCCATCTCCAGCGACGCGGTGCAGGACGGCGTCAACAGCACTTTGCGCGCGCCGAAATGCTGCTCCATCCACTGCTGGCAGCGGCGGGTAAAGCCGCCGTCGCCGCACAGCTTCCCGCTGCCCATGGCAGCCTGCATATAGTCGATTTCCGTGCCAACAACCGGTGGTGCGTTAAATGGAATCATGTGAACCTCTGTATAACCAATACGCGGTGCTGTCGATAACGGCACCGTGCCGTTGATAAAGCCGTAGCGCGGCAATATTACTGATTTGTGTCGCTACCCGCAGGCGCTGTAATTGTTGTTGCTGACACCAGGCGGCGGCGGCGGTCATCAGCCGCGAACCAATACCTTTGCCACCGGCGCCGGGGAACGCGGCCAGCAGGCCAATACGCGCCTCACCGTCGCCAATATCCCGCAGGCTGACAAATCCTTCCGGCTGCCCCTGACGATCCAGCGCCAGCAGGCAAAGGTGGTCAAACGTGCCAAGCACCGCTTTCTCAATCCAGGTGGCGTAAAATCGCCCGCTGTCCGCCGGCCGATACCAGGGGGCGCGGAAACGGCTGGCGGCGAACGCCTGCGCGGCGGCGGCCTGTAAAACGGGAATATCGTCGGCCGCCGCCGATCGCACGTCGGAAGCCGTTTTAGAAGCAGTTTCCGTGCCAATCTGCATAACCAGATCGACTTCCCCCTCCGCCAGCTGAAAACCAAACGTAGTCAGGGCATCAGCGAGATCGAGGCGGTGAGACGGGATTTTAGCCTGAACCAGCGTAAAGCGATCCAGCGCGGCGGCGGTCAGCGGCGGCGCCGATGCGGCAATATTCAACCTGGCGCTGTTAATACGGAAATAGTCGCTTTCCCAGGTTAACGGGTCGACGGTAGCGCGGAGAATCATAGCGTTATCCATTCAGTTGATGACCGACGTCTGCGCCAGAGTGTAGGAAACAAGCTCCGCCCCGGCGGCTAATCTGCCGACGGGGCGAAGGCGGCGCTTAACGCCAGACGCCTTTGGTATCGACGATCCAGTTCTGCTTGACGGCTTCCGGCGCGATGGCCTTGAACTCATTGTGATCCACCAGCATCACCAGCACATCGGCCTGCTGCAGCGCATCGCCGATGCTTTTCAACGTGACCTGGCCGGCCAGCGCCTTCGGCAGTTGCTCCACGTTCGGTTCTACCGCCAGCGTTTCGCCCTGATGCCAGTCGGCAATCAGCTGGGTCACTTCTACCGCCGGGCTTTCACGCAGGTCATCGATATTGGGTTTGAAGGCCAGACCGAAGCAGGCGATTTTCAGTTCGGACGCCCGCTTGTCGGTGGCCGCCAGGCAATCTGCCACTGCCGCTTTCACGCGGTCGACCACCCACAGCGGCTTGCCGTCGTTGACCAGCCGCGCCGTGTGAATCAAACGCGCCTGCTGCGGGTTCTGCGCCACGATAAACCACGGATCGACGGCGATACAGTGGCCGCCGACGCCCGGACCGGGCTGCAGAATATTGACGCGCGGATGTCGATTGGCCAGGCGGATCAGCTCCCAGACGTTAATCCCCTGATCGGCGCAGATCAGCGACAGTTCATTGGCGAAGGCGATGTTGACGTCACGGTAGCTGTTTTCCGTCAGCTTGCACATTTCCGCCGTGCGCGAGTTGGTGATCACGCACTCGCCTTCCAGGAAAATTTTATACAGCGCGCTGGCGCGCTCGGAACATTTTGGCGTCATCCCGCCAATCACGCGGTCATTCTGAATCAGTTCCACCATCACCTGCCCCGGCAATACGCGCTCCGGGCAGTAGGCGATGTTGATGTCCGCCTCTTCGCCGGCGTCCTGCGGGAAGCTCAGATCGCTGCGCGCCTGCGCCAGCCATGCGGCCATCTGTTCGGTAGCGCCAACCGGCGACGTCGATTCCAGAATCACCAGATCGCCCTTTTTCAGCACCGGCGCCAGCGATTTGGCGGCGGACTCCACAAAGGCCAGATCCGGCTCGTGATCGCCTTTGAACGGCGTCGGCACCGCGATCAGGAAGGCATCCGCCGCTACCGGCTTGTTCACCGCCTGCAGATAACCGCCGTCGACCGCTTCCTTCACCACTTTGTCCAGATCCGGCTCGACGATGTGAATCTCACCGCGGTTAATGGTTGCCACCGCGTGGGCATTAACATCAACGCCGATGACTTGCTTCTTGCGTGAGGCAAACGCCGCCGCCGTCGGCAGGCCGATATAACCCAGGCCGATAACTGAAATCGTGTCAAAACTCATAATGTCACCTGATAATTCTTTAACGCTTCGAGGATACGCTGGCAGGCATGACCATCGCCGTAAGGGTTATGCGCCCGGCTCATTGCGTGATATTCGTTTTCATCCGTCAGCAGACGTCCCACCGCTTCGACGATCTTCGCCACGTCGGTGCCTACCAGACGCACCGTGCCGGCATCAACCGCTTCCGGGCGTTCGGTGGTTTCACGCATCACCAATACCGGCTTGCCAAGCGACGGCGCTTCCTCTTGAATGCCGCCGGAATCCGTCAGGATAATGGTCGATCTGGCCATCAGATAGACGAACGGCAGGTAATCCTGCGGGTCGATCAGCATGATGTTGTCGATGCCTTTCAGAATACGGTTAACCGGCTCGCTGACGTTCGGATTCAGATGCACCGGGTACACCACCTGTACGTCAGGGTGCTGACGGGCAATTTCCGCCAGCGCGCTGCAGATACGCTCAAAACCGCCGCCGAAGCTCTCACGGCGGTGGCCGGTTACCAGAATCAGTTTCTTGTCATCATCCAGGAAGGGGTAGCGCTGCGCCAGTTCGTCGCGCTGCTGCGTATCGCTCATCACGCGATCGCGCACCCAGAATAATGCGTCAATCACCGAGTTGCCGGTGACAAAAATCTGGCTGTCCGGCACCTGCTCACGCAGCAGGTTCTGACGTGAATTCTCCGTCGGCGCGAAGTGGAACATCGCCAGGTGGCCGGTCAGCGTACGGTTCGCCTCTTCCGGCCAGGGGGAATATAAATTGCCGGTACGCAGGCCGGCCTCGACGTGGCCGACCGGAATGCGCTGATAAAATGCCGCCAGGCTGGTGGCCAGCGTGGTGGTGGTATCTCCGTGCACCAGCACCACATCCGGTTTAAACTCTTCCAGAACGCCCTTCAGCCCTTCCAGAATGCGGCAGGTGATCTCCGTCAGCCCCTGCCCCGGTTGCATGATATTGAGATCGTAATCAGGAACAATTTCAAATAAGCGCAAGACCTGATCCAACATCTCACGATGCTGGGCGGTCACACAGACTCTTGCTTCAAAGGCTTCGTCCTGAGCCAAGGCATGTACCAACGGGGCCATCTTGATGGCCTCAGGTCGGGTGCCGAAAACGGTCAACACTTTCACAGCGGATCTCTTTTGGTCAGTTATCGCAGGCAAACCTGCAAAGAGGGCGCTTACGCGCCCATCAACGAATTATTATAATATTTTCAATTGCGTGAACGACGAACCAAAGCCACCCCGGCGCCGGCCATCGCACCGATAGCGCCCCACAGGATCAGCCAAAATACTCTTCTTGGACTATCACGTTTTACCGGCTCTTCCGGCGTGCGCAAATAGCGGTAAGTCTGAAACTGTTTATCCAGCGTCGGGCCGACGTTCAGCGTCGCCAGCATGGCGCGGTTTTGATCGTAATCCAAATCATAGCTTGGACCGGAGGCTTGTAAACCTTCCAGACGCGCCTGCAGCATCGGTTTGCCCAGCAGGAACAGGTCGGAGTCCGGCAGCTGTTCGGCCGGCGTATCGGTCTGCGCACGGGCGATGCCCTGCTGCTCGGCGATTTTCAGCGCCTGCTGCACCGAGCTCAGCTGACGCTTATAAATCGCGTCCGCCACCGCTTCCTGGCGCTTAACCTGCGCTTTCATCGAGGTGGTGCGCGCCGCCCAGGCGCCCTGAATCTCTTCGTTCAGATGCAGCGCCGCGCGATGGCTGGCAAACAGCACATATTCGCGCAGTAAACGGTTGGCATCCGACGCCGTTTCAGCCGTCAGTTTAACCCCGTCGTTCGGCACTTTGTTATCATCACGCGGCGTAAACTGAATATTGGCGATCAATTCATCAAGTAACGCGGCATCCGCGCGCTCATCCCCTTCCTGCCGCTGCTTGTAGTAATCGCTCTGCAGCCAGAAATCGCGCCGGGTATCGTAGGCCGCCAGCTGCATGATGAACTCTTTGTAGGCTTCATCGGCAATGCTCGGCTGGTCGGTCGCCACGGCCGGCATGGTGCGCACATCCAGATTACGCAGGAACTGCTGCTGGGAGTAGTATCCGCCCAACGCATTCACGGTCGGCCGATCGGTGATCGCCGTTGCGCTCCACTCCTGCTTGACCAGGTAAGAGACCGCCAGCGCGACCGCTGCAAACAAAACGGCAAGACCAATAATCCAGACCTTGCCGCGCCACAAAGTGCGGCACAGGCCACGAATATCGAGTTCGTTATCTACCGCCGGGCGGTTCTTGTCTGACGTTGTATCTGGAATCATCACTGCCCAAAAGCCTCTGGTTTAAGGTACTTGCTTATTGTCCACCGAGCGACGCATACGGCGTTTGATGCGCTTAATATAACGCGCAACACGCCAGGCGCGCTTGATGCAATAACCGTAGAACAGAAATGCTAGCAAGAATAATGCCAACATGAACCATTCCGGGATAAATGTTAACCATTCGCCCAGCACGCCGACCGCCGCCAGCAGCGCTGCAGCCAGGGTAATCAGGACAAAAGCCTGACGCGGCGTAAAGCCGGCACGCATAATCAGATGGTGAATATGCTGCCGGTCGGGGGAAAACGGACTCATGCCCTTACGCAAACGGCGATACATAATGGCGATCATATCCATCAGCGGAATCGCGATGATCCACAGCGCGGTCACCGGACGAATCGCCGGCGTCTGGCCTTGCGAACTTTGCAGCAGCAGCCAGATGGCGGTAAAGCCGATCAGCGTACTGCCGGCGTCGCCCATAAACACTTTATAGCGACGGCCAAGAATGCCGAGGTTCAGCAAGATATAGGGAACGATGGCGGCGATCATGGCAAAACACCAGAATGCCAGCTCAGAATGACCGTTGAGATACAGCAGCACGCCCAGCGCGCCGAATGACACGCAGGACAAACCGCCCAGCAGGCCGTCGATGCCGTCCACCATATTGAAGGCGTTAATCGCCGCCCACACCGCAAACAGCGTCAACAAGTAGCCAAACGGCCCCAGCTGCATTTCCCATCCGCCCAGAATATAGCCGAAGCTATGCAGATACAGGCCGGCAAACGCCATCATCACCACGCCGACCAGCGCCTGAACAAAGGCGCGGATTTTTACGCTGATATCGAAACGGTCATCCAGAGCGCCAACAAATACCAGCAAACCGGCGCAGGCAAGATATAACTGACTGTGTGCGATCGTTTGGTCAGAGATCAGGAAGGCGAAGCACAGCCCGGCATAAACCGAAATCCCCCCGACCAACGGAATTAACCCTTGATGTCGTTTACGGTAATTAGGCTTATCAACCAAACCAACCCGCTTTGCCACTTTGCGGGCAACAAATAAAAACGCCAAGGAGAATAAAAAAACAAATAGAATTTCAGTACTCATGTGAGTAGTTCACTGTTAACAAATCTCTGAGAAGATAAGGCAGCTTAACACTGGTTAACCCCAGTACCAGATGTCTTCGCTTCCTTTCAGTCATTTCCTATGACAAACGCGACTAAGTTTCATTACACGATTTGTCATTCCCCACTTTAGAGCTTAAGCATCACAAATGGACAAGTGTAAAAATCCGATCAAACACGCCGTAGTCGAAAAAGTAAATTAAATTTCTATTTCTGCCGCGTATCCTATCTGCCAAAAGCAAAAAACGCCACGGCTTGGCGTGGCGTTGATTAAATTTTTTATGTAATTATGAGCGCTTCATCATATCGAAGAACTCATCATTGGTCTTGGTCATCGCCAATTTATTAATGAGGAATTCCATCGCGTCGATCTCCCCCATCGGGTGGATAATCTTGCGCAGGATCCACATCTTCTGCAGCTCTTCAGAACTGGTGAGCAGCTCTTCCTTACGGGTACCGGAGCGGTTGTAATCAATCGCCGGGAAGACACGTTTTTCCGCAATCTTACGCGACAGGTGCAGTTCCATGTTGCCGGTGCCCTTGAACTCTTCGTAAATCACTTCGTCCATCTTCGAGCCGGTATCCACCAGCGCAGTGGCGATAATGGTCAGGCTGCCGCCCTCTTCCACGTTACGCGCCGCGCCGAAGAAGCGCTTCGGACGGTGCAGGGCGTTGGCGTCCACACCACCGGTCAGCACCTTGCCGGAAGCCGGCACCACGGTGTTGTAAGCGCGCGCCAGACGGGTGATGGAGTCAAGCAGGATAATCACGTCCTTCTTGTGCTCAACCAGACGCTTGGCCTTTTCGATCACCATTTCCGCAACCTGCACGTGGCGGGAAGCCGGTTCGTCGAAGGTTGAGGCGATCACTTCGCCCTTCACCAGACGCTGCATCTCGGTGACTTCTTCCGGACGTTCGTCGATCAGCAGCACCATCAGCACGCAGTCCGGGTGGTTGTAGGCAATGCTCTGGGCAATGTTCTGCAGCAGCATGGTCTTACCGGCTTTCGGCGGTGCGACGATCAGGCCGCGCTGGCCGCGACCGATCGGCGATGCCAGATCCAGTACGCGAGCGGTCAGGTCTTCGGTTGAACCGTTGCCGCGCTCCATACGCAGACGCGAGTTGGCATGCAGCGGCGTCAGGTTTTCGAACAGGATTTTACTGCGGGCGTTTTCCGGTTTGTCGTAGTTGACTTCGTTAACCTTCAGCAGGGCAAAGTAACGTTCGCCTTCTTTTGGCGGACGAATCTTACCGGAAATGGTGTCACCTGTACGGAGGTTGAAGCGGCGGATTTGGCTAGGGGATACGTAGATGTCGTCGGGGCCTGCGAGGTAGGAACTGTCTCCGGAGCGGAGGAAACCAAATCCATCCTGCAATATCTCCAGCACGCCGTCACCGAAAATATCCTCTCCGCTTTTCGCATGCTGCTTGAGAATGGAAAAGATAATGTCCTGCTTACGCATGCGGGCCAGGTTTTCCAGCCCCATATTTTCGCCGAGTGTGATCAGGTCAGAAACCGGCGTGTTCTTTAATTCGGTAAGATTCATAGTGGTGGGTTCTTAAAATCGGGGTATGTCTCGAACTTTAACGTGAATAGTATGGCAGCGTGATGTTCCCGCATCGGGATTTTCGTGCCTGTTTACTGGACGTTCAATCACCGGGCCGCTTAGCCGTCGTGGTAAGAGATGGCTTACATTGGACGCGCACGCTGGCGGTTTAGGATCGAAGGTGCCTTAAAACTGATTTTTGCAAAACCATTGATTGTCAACGCGCGGGCCAAGTCCAGGTATGAAGACAACGCCGATGCTATGACACAGAGTAACGCTTTAGATTCAAACTCTTTAGACTTAAAACTTCGGGCAAGTTCTATATGCAGTGTGATTAAACTTAACACGCTTCTCGGCGGGCGTCTATAGCCGCCGCAAGCAAACTGCATCTTTAGTCGCAGACGGGCCATGTTTACCCACATCGCCGTGCGGAGCCTGCCTGGAGAGCCGCGGACACTGCCGCCGCAAACCGGAAAAATTGGGCCGGCGCCGATGCGAAAACTCGCGACCGGACGCCAGACCCGGGGCATCCCGCCCGGTTACAGATTGGCGGTCAGGAAATCTTTCAGCTGACCTTTGGACAGTGCGCCCACTTTGGTCGCCGCCACTTCACCGTTCTTGAACAGCAACAGCGTTGGGATGCCGCGGATACCGTACTTAGGTGCGGTAGCCGGGTTCTCGTCGATGTTCAGTTTGCTGATAGTCAATTTGCCGTCGAACTCTTCGGCAATTTCATTAAGAATCGGAGCAATCATCTTGCACGGACCACACCACTCAGCCCAGAAGTCGACCAGGATTGGCCCTTCGGCATTCAGCACCTCTGTAGCAAAGCTGTCGTCAGTCAGGTGAATAATTTTATCGCTCATGTTCTACTCCACAGGATTATGTCTACCTTGTTGGTGTAGCATTAAACCAACTCAAGGTGATTTTATTTCACCGCGTTTATTTCAACGGATGTGCTTTCGTAAAGCAATAGTTAGCTGATATTCTACCACACTATGAGCAAAACACACTTGACTGAACAGAAGTTTTCCGACTTCGCCCTGCACCCGTTAGTCCTTGAAGCCCTTGAAAAAAAAGGGTTTCACAACTGCACGCCTATTCAGGCGCTGGCATTACCGCTCACGCTCTCCGGGCGTGACGTTGCAGGTCAGGCGCAAACCGGTACCGGAAAGACGTTGGCATTTCTGACGTCTACTTTTCACTATTTACTCTCCCACCCGGCGAAACAGGATCGCCAGACCAACCAACCGCGCGCCTTGATCATGGCGCCTACGCGCGAGCTGGCGGTGCAGATCCACGCCGATGCGGAAATGCTGTCGCAGTCCACCGGACTGAAGCTGGGCCTGGCCTACGGCGGCGACGGCTACGACAAACAGCTGAAAGTGCTGGAAAAGGGCGTAGATATTCTGATCGGCACCACCGGCCGACTGATTGACTACGCAAAACAAAACTATATCGACCTGAGCGCCATTCAGGTGGTGGTGCTGGATGAAGCCGATCGCATGTACGATCTGGGCTTTATCAAAGATATCCGCTGGCTGTTCCGCCGCATGCCATCGGCCGATCAGCGTCTGAACATGCTGTTCTCCGCCACCCTCTCCTACCGCGTACGCGAGCTGGCGTTCGAGCAGATGAACAATGCCGAATATGTGGAAGTCGAACCGGAACAGAAAACCGGCCACCGCATCAAAGAAGAGCTGTTCTACCCGTCCAACGAAGAGAAAATGCGCCTGCTGCAGACGTTGATTGAAGAAGAATGGCCGGATCGCGCCATCGTCTTCGCCAACACCAAACACCGCTGCGAAGACATCTGGGGCCATCTGGCCGCCGACGGTCACCGCGTGGGCCTGCTGACCGGCGACGTCGCCCAGAAAAAACGCCTGCGTATTCTGGAAGACTTCACCAAAGGCAGCCTGGATATTCTGGTGGCCACCGACGTTGCTGCGCGCGGCCTGCATATTCCTGCGGTTACCCACGTCTTCAACTACGATCTGCCTGACGACTGCGAGGACTACGTCCACCGCATCGGCCGTACCGGCCGCGCCGGCGCCAGCGGGCACTCCATCAGCCTGGCCTGTGAGGAATATGCCCTCAACCTGCCGGCGATCGAAGCCTATACCGGCCACAGCATTCCGGTCAGCAAATACAACAGCGACGCACTGCTGGATGATTTGCCGGCGCCGAAACGCCTGTCGCGCCCGCGCGGCGGCAACAATTCGCGCCGTAATTCGTCGCAACGCCGCAGCGGCGGCGCGCCGCGCAACAACCGTAAACGTTCAGGCTGAGATAACTCCATGAATTTCACATTGCATCCCGACAGCCAAGGTTACTTTCCCCACAGTCCGGCGCCGCTCGGCAACGGCGGGCTGACAGCCACGATGCGATGTGAAACTTCAGGGAGATAAATTATGCTCAGTTCCAGCACGCTGTATGCCGCCATCGATCTGGGGTCCAACAGCTTCCATATGTTGGTAGTGCGCGAGGTCGCCGGCAGTATCCAGACGCTGGCGCGTATCAAACGCAAAGTCCGGCTGGCGGCCGGGCTGGATCGGGACAATAACCTGTCGCACGACGCCATGCAGCGCGGCTGGCAATGCCTGCGGCTGTTTTCCGAACGTCTGCAGGATATTCCGCGCGAACAGATCCGCGTGGTGGCGACCGCCACGCTGCGTCTGGCGAATAACGCCGATGAGTTCCTGCATACCGCACAG
Organism: Serratia sp. JUb9; assembly: GCF_014298095.1. NCBI lineage: Bacteria > Pseudomonadati > Pseudomonadota > Gammaproteobacteria > Enterobacterales > Yersiniaceae > Serratia > Serratia sp. JUb9. The sequence continues at coordinate 4,823,801 of NZ_CP060416.1, forward strand.
CAAATTTTAGGCTGCCCGGTACAGGTGATCAGCGGCGAAGAAGAGGCGCGCCTGATTTACCACGGCGTGGCGCACACTACCGGCGGCCCCGATCGGCGTCTGGTGGTCGATATCGGCGGCGGCAGCACCGAACTGGTGGCCGGCAGCGGCGCCCAGGCCGAGCAGCTGTACAGCCTGTCGATGGGCTGCGTCACCTGGCTGGAACGCTTCTTCAGCGACCGTAACCTCGGGCGCGACAACTTTGACCGCGCCGAATTGGCCGCGCGCGAAATGGTGCGACCGATTGCCTCCGCTTTACGTGAGCACGGCTGGCAGATCTGCGTCGGCGCCTCCGGCACCGTGCAGGCGCTGCAGGAAATCATGGTGGCGCAGGGTATGGACGAACGCATTACCCTGCCGAAATTGCGCCAGCTCAAACAGCGCGCCATCCAATGCGGCAAGCTGGAAGAGCTGGAAATTGAAGGCCTGACGCTGGAGCGCGCGCTGGTGTTCCCCAGCGGGCTGTCGATTCTGCTGGCGATCTTCCAGGAGCTGGGCATTGAGAGCATGCTGCTTTCCGGCGGTGCGCTGCGCGAAGGGCTGGTGTACGGCATGCTGCACCTGCCGGTGGAGCAGGATATCCGCCACCGCACCATTCGCAATCTGCAGCGGCGCTACCTGCTGGATACCGAGCAGGCGGCCCGCGTTGCCCAGTTGGCGAGTAACTTCTCACAGCAGGTAGCCAATGAGTGGCAGCTGGATACCCGCAGCCGTGAACTGCTGCACGCCGCCTGTCTGATTCATGAAATCGGTCTGAGCGTCGACTTCAAACAGGCGCCGCAGCACGCCGCCTATCTGATTCGCCATCTGGCGCTGCCCGGTTTTACCCCGGCGCAGAAAAAACTACTGGCCGCCCTGCTGCAAAACCAGAGCAACACGCTCGATCTCACGCTGCTCAGCCAGCAAAACGCCGTGCCGCCGCGCATCGCCCAGCATTTGTGCCGCCTGCTGCGCCTGGCGATTATCTTCGCCAGCCGCCGCCGCGACGACACGCTGCCGGCGGTCAGACTGCGCGGCCACCAGAACGACGACGCGCTGCGCGTGATTGTGCCGCACGGCTGGCTGGAGCAGCATCCGCTGCGTGGTGAAGAACTGGAGCAGGAAAGCCGCTGGCAGAGCTATGTCCACTGGCCGCTGATGCTGGAAGAACAGGCCTAACCCGATGCGGGTTCGCCCAGGCGAACCCCGCTTTTTCCCCGCGACTCAGCCGCCGCCCTTGGCCTTCGCCAGCATGGCGCGGATATTGGCGACGTTGCTCTGCCCCTTTTGCATCCGTTCCTGCGGGCTAATTACCTTACGCTCCGTTTCCCACGCCAAATCATCCTGCGGCAGCTCCAACAGGAAACGGCTCGGCTCCGGACGCACCAATTCACCATACTGTCGGCGCTCACGGCACAGGGTGAAAATCAGCTCTTTTTGGGCGCGGGTTATCCCCACATAGGCCAGACGCCGCTCTTCCTCGACATTATCTTCATCAATACTGCTCTGATGCGGCAGTAAACCCTCCTCCATCCCCACCAGGAACACATAGGGGAACTCCAGCCCCTTGGAGGCGTGCAGCGTCATCAGTTGCACCTGGTCCAGCTCTTCCTCGCTTTCGCCGCGCTCCATCATGTCGCGCAGCGTGAAGCGGGTGACCACCTGCGTCAGCGTCATCGGCTCTTCCAGATCGCTGCCTTCCAGCATTTCCGTCATCCAGCCGAACAGCGTATTGACGTTTTTCATGCGCATTTCCGCCGCCTTCGGGCTGGCGGAGGTTTCAAACAGCCAGCTTTCGTAGTCGACGCCGCGAATCAGGTCGCGCACCGCCGCCACCGGCTCGCGCTCGGCCTGCCGGGCGATGCCGTCCATCCACTGGGTAAAACGCTGCAGCGACTCCAGGCCGCGGCCGGTAAGGTGCTGGCCCAACCCCACGTCGAAGCTGGCGGCAAACAGGCTCTTATTGCGCAGGTTGGCCCACTCTCCCAGCTTCTGCAGCGTCGCCGGGCCGATTTCCCGCTTCGGCGTATTGACGATGCGCAGAAAGGCGCTGTCGTCGTCCGGGTTGGTCAGCACCCGCAGGTAGGCCAGCAGATCCTTGATTTCCGGGCGGGAGAAGAACGAGGTACCGCCGGAAATCTTGTACGGGATGCGGTTCTGCATCAGCATTTTTTCGAACACCCGCGACTGGTGGTTGCCGCGGTACAAAATGGCGTAATCGCCATAGTTGGTCTTCTTCACAAAGTGGTGGGCGATCAGCTCGCCAACCACCCGCTCGGCCTCGTGGTCTTCGTTATTGGCGGTCACTACTTTCAGCTCTTCACCGTAGCCCAGCTCGGAAAACAGCCGTTTCTCAAACACGTGCGGGTTATTGGCGATCAAAATGTTGGCCGCTTTCAGAATTCGCTCGCTGGAGCGGTAGTTCTGCTCCAGCTTAATCACCTGCAGCGCCGGGAAATCCTCTTTCAGCAGCACCAGGTTCTGCGGCCGCGCGCCGCGCCAGGAGTAGATTGACTGGTCATCATCGCCCACCACGGTAAAACGGGTGCGGTTGCCCACCAGCAGCTTCACCAGCTCATACTGGCTGGTGTTGGTATCCTGATACTCATCCACCAGCAGATAGCGCAGGCGGTTTTGCCAGCGTTCACGCACCTCTTCGTTGCGCTGCAGCAGCAGCGTCGGCAGCAGGATCAAATCGTCGAAATCCAGCACGTTACAGGCGCGCATATGCGCATGGTACAAACCGTAACAGTGGGCAAACAGCTTGTCGCGCTCGGAGCGCGCCAGCTCGGCAGCACGCTGGGGGTCCACCAGATCGTTCTTCCAGTTGGAAATGGTGGAGATCAGCTGCGCCACCAGCGTTTTGTCATTTTCCAGCCATTTTTCCGTCAGCTCTTTCAGCAGCGCCAGCTGATCCTGGTCGTCAAACAGCGAGAAGTTGGACTTCATCTCCAGCGCTTTATATTCGCGCTTGATGATCTCCAGCCCCAGCGTATGGAAGGTCGAAATCATTAGGCCGCGCGCCTCTTTCCGCCCCAACGTCTGCGATACGCGCTCTTTCATCTCGCGCGCCGCCTTGTTGGTAAAGGTCACCGCGGCGATATGCCGCGCCTGATAGCCGCAATGGTGGATCAGGTGGGCGATTTTATTGGTGATTACGCGCGTCTTGCCCGAGCCGGCGCCGGCCAGAACCAGGCAGGGACCGGTAACGAATTCAACGGCTTGTTGTTGGCTGGGGTTTAATCGCATGGGGCTTTATGGCTCGACAATCTTAACGTGGGACAGGCAGTGTAGCAGAAAGCGCCGGCAAGATTGATACCCGTCGCGTCAATGCCGCCCTGCCCGGATAAAACGGGTATAATGCGCCCTCCACCGTAAGCACACAGGGTAATACCATGGCGAAGAGCGCATCCGCACTGCATATTTTGGTTGATAACGAGAAGCTGGCCAATGAACTGCTGGCCAAACTCAAGCGCGGCGTCAGCTTCGACACGCTGGCGCGCAAATACTCGACCTGCCCGTCGAAACGTAACGGCGGCTCACTGGGCGAATTCAACAAGGGCGCGATGGTGCCGGCGTTTGATAAAGCGGTGTTCAGCATCCCGCTGCTCAAACCGTACGGGCCGGTGAAAACCCAGTTCGGCTACCACATTATCAAGGTGTTGTACCGCAACTGACCGGCAGCGCCCGAAGGGGCGCCGCCGGGGCGTTATTGCGCGCCGTTCTCCGGCGTCGCCGCTTCGCCTTCAGGCTTCGGCTCTTCGCTCACCACCGCCGGTGGCGGCGCCATAATGCCGTTGTAAACATCCTGCAGCTGCTTCATATTGGTTTCCGCTTCGCCTTTCGGCTGCTGCAGCACCAGCGTAGCGTCCTGCGACAGTTGCAGTTTCAGCGCCTGGTGCAATGATTCCGGCGTCAGCGACGCCAGAAACGCCTGACGCAGCTTCTGATACATCTCCGGGGAAATATCCACCACGCCGCTCTGCTGCGAACGCAGACGCTGGCTCATCAGCACATCGGTATCGGTACGGGCATAGGTGGCGAACAGCTTGCTCAGCTGATCGTTCTTCTGCGCCAGCAAATCATCAAATTCCTGCTGGCTGAGCCCGTTATCACGCACCGCCGCCATTTCCGTCGCCACAAACTCCAGCGCGGACTTCAGGTTGGCGTTGCTGGTGTTGAGATGAATAGCGCACTGTGAACGCTGATACTGCACCCGGCAGTCGAAGCCCAGCTGCGCATCCTTCTGCGGGCTCTTTTCCAGCGCGCGCTGCAGGTGCCAGAACAGCGCCTCGCGCGCCAGATCGCTGCGCCAGTAGCGGCTCAGTTGCTGGGAGTCGCGAATCGGCTGCCATGGCGTATCCCACATAATGGACAGCATATCCTGCTGGATAGACTCATTCATCAGGCTGACCGGCTGCGGCGGCAGCGGCGCCAGGGTCGGCATGGTGGCAGGCGTTTCCCGTTTGCCGCTCAGCGGTGAAAAGGCCTTGTTGATCTGCTCGCTCAGGCTGCGGCTGTCCACCCGACCGACCACATACAAGGTCATCATGTCCGGGGTGTACCACTGCTGGTAAAAATCTTTCAGCTGTTCAAGATTGACCGGCCGCTTCACCGCCTGGCCCGGGTCGTGCGCCAGCAGCGTAGAGCCTTTCAGCCGATAGCGCCACCAGGCATCCTGGGTATTGGCAGGGAACAGGCCGATCGGATCGGCACCGGAATTCACCACCTTATGCACCGTCTGCTCGTCGATCGGCAGCTTGCCGCTGGTTTCCGCCAGCCAGCTCAGCGCCTCTTTCAGCAGATCCGGGCGGTTATTCGGCAAACTCAGGTTATAGAGGGTGAAATCATACGAGCTAATAGCCGGCGGCAGCGGCTGTTCGTCATCCACGCCCTGCTGCCACAGCGAACGCAGCTGCGGCGAACTTTCGTTGCGCGCCATCGCCAGGCGCGGCAGCAGGTGGGCGAAACCGATCTGCTGGGAAGATTCGACCAGCGATCCGGTATTCACCAGCAGCCGCAGTTCAATGCGGTCGCTTGGCCGCTGCGGCGTATCCAGCACCTGCCAGGAAAACCCGTTATCCAATTTTCCCTGCTGCCAGGCAGGATCGGGTTGTAGCGCTTCAGCCTGCACGCTGCCGCTGGCGGCCGCCAACAACAGCCCACCCACAAGAAGATGAATTCTGGTGCCCTGCATGTGAACCCCTACTTAATGGCTATCCAATTTATCTTTGATACACGTATTCCATTCACTGGAATCATAAAAGCACGCCCTGAGTTTCACAGTGGGGCGGAAAGTAGAAAGTGTACCATTGTGTTGGACCGCGCGCCTTGTTCGATGTTACCCAATGCGGCGAAAAATAGTCGTTGAGGGAGTTTTACAAGCGGAAAAGGTGGAAAACGCCATCGGCCGCCACAACAGCCGATGGCTTGACTTCAACAACCGGCCGTCACGTCGAGCGTTGGCTCTCGTCCGCCACGCCGGCAGGCCGTTTGTTATTCAGCGTATCTTTCAGCTGCTGGCTGTCCAGCTGGTTGCACCATTTGGCCACCACCACCGTCGCCACGCCGTTGCCCACCAGGTTGGTCAGCGCACGCGCCTCCGACATAAAGCGGTCGATGCCGAGAATCAGCGCCAGCCCCGCCACCGGCAGATGACCGACTGCGGAAAGGGTCGCCGCCAGCACGATAAAGCCGCTGCCGGTCACCCCCGCCGCCCCTTTCGAGGAGAGCAGCAGCACTATCAACAGCGTAATCTGATGCATAATATCCATATGAGCATTGGTGGCCTGGGCGATAAACACCGCCGCCATGGTCAGATAAATCGAGGTGCCGTCCAGGTTGAAGGAGTAACCGGTCGGAATCACCAGCCCCACCACCGATTTCTTGCAACCCAGCCGCTCCATCTTGTCCAACATGCGCGGCAGCGCGGATTCGGACGACGAGGTGCCCAGCACGATCAGCAACTCTTCTTTGATGTAGTTAACAAACTTGAAGATGCTGAAGCCGTTGGCGCGGGCAATCGCCCCCAGCACCACCACCACGAACAGGATACAGGTGAGGTAGAAGCACAAAATCAGCTGCCCCAACTGCACCAGAGTGCCCACGCCGTATTTACCGATGGTGAACGCCATCGCGCCGAAAGCGCCCAGCGGCGCCAGACGCATGATCATATTGATGATGCCGAAAATCACGTTGGAGAAGCTTTCGATCACATTAAAGATCAGCTGCCCCTTTTCTCCCAGGCGATGCAGCGCAAAGCCGAACAGCACCGCAAACAGCAGCACCTGCAGGATATTGCCGCTGGCGAAGGCGCCGATCACACTGCCGGGAATAATATCCAACAGGAACGGAATAATCCCCTGCTGCGAGGCCTGTTCGGCGTACACCGCCACGGCTTTGGCATCCAGCGTAGCGGGATCGACGTTCATCCCCGCTCCCGGCTGTACCACGTTCACCACCACCAGGCCGATAATCAGCGCGATGGTGCTGACTATCTCAAAGTACAGCAGCGCAATGGCACCGGTGCGGCCGACGGCCTTCATGCTCTCCATGCCTGCGATGCCGGTTACCACGGTACAGAAGATCACCGGCGCGATAATCATTTTGATTAACTTAACAAATCCATCACCCAGAGGTTTCATCTGAGTGCCGAGGTCAGGGTAGAAATGGCCGAGTAGCACACCCAGCGTAATGGCCATAAGCACCTGGAAATAAAGGCTCTTAAAGATATTTTTTTTCATATGAACATCCTTTGAAGGGGACGCGGACAGGCGGTTATCGGTACTTTTCATGCCTGCTCAACGCCTGCGCGAAAATAACACCCGATTAACAAGATGGGAACAATTTGCTGAGATCGCGCCTGTCGTTGATATGAATTTAAGAGCTGAAACGGTACAGCAGAAATGAAACGAAAAAACAGCGTAAAACCGGGTTTACGCGCGTTTTTTACAGAAGATTGTATTGTGGCCCCGCAGACCGGGGCGCAGAGATAGACAGCCTGCCGGCGGCAAAACGCCGCCGGCAGCAGGGGTCAGCGCCAGATAAACCAGGCGAACAGCGACACCACCAACACGCAGAGGATATTCAGCCAAAAGCCGACTTTCACCATCTCGCTCTGGCGGATCTCGCCGGTGCCGTAAACAATGGCGTTCGGCGGCGTCGCCACCGGCAGCATAAAGGCACAGGACGCGCCAATGCCGATCACGATGGTCAGCAGCGCCGGCGGCATGCCCAGCGCTTCCGCCACCGTAGCGAACACCGGCACCAGCAGCGCGGCGCTGGCGGTGTTGCTGGTGAATTCGGTCAGGAAAATAATAAATGCCGCCACCGCCAGAATAATCACAAACCAGTGGCTGGCGCCAAACAGCGACGCCATCCCTTCAGCCATCACCGCACTAGCGCCGGAGTCTTTAAGGATCACGCTCAGCGTCAGGCCGCCGCCGAACAGCATCAGCACGCCCCACTCGGTGTTCTGCTGAATCTGCGCCCAGCTGGCCACGCCGCTGGTGCCGATCAGCACCGCCGCACCTACCGCCACCAGGGTGTCGAACTGCTTCACGCCGCCGAGCAGCGCGCTGATCTGGCTGCTGAGGATCCAGCAAAAGACCGTCAGCAGGAAAATACCCAGCGTAATCCAGCGTGGTCGCGTCCACGGGAAGTTTTCCAGCGTGATGTCAAAGCGGTGCTTCAGATTCGGCCGCATCATCAGGTACAGCGTGCCGACCATCAGCGGCAGCAGCACGATCATCACCGGCACGCCGAACTTCATCCAGCCGACGAAATCCAACCCCAGCTGCGCTGCGGCAATGGCGTTCGGCGGGCTGCCGACCATGGTGCCCAGGCCGCCGATACTGGCGCTGTAGGCGATGCCCAGCAGCAGGAAGACGTAGGTATTGTGATCCCGTTCGCGGTCAAGGTTGCTCAGGATCCCCATAGCCAGCGGCAGCATCATCGCCGCCGTCGCGGTATTGCTGATCCACATCGACAACACCGCCGTCGCGCCAAACAGCATCAGCGCCGCCAGCAGCATTTTACCGCCCGCCAGCAACAGCAGCCGGTTGGCGATCAGCCGGTCCAGCTTTTGGATATGCAGCGCCGTCGCCAGCGCAAAGCCGCCGAAGAACAGGAAGATGGTCGGGTTGGCGAACGACGCCAGCGCCTTATCGACATTCATCATGCCGAGCGCCACCGCCATCACCGGCACCAGCAGCGCCGTCACGGTGACGTGGATCGCCTCGGTCAGCCAGAGAATGCCGATAAACGCCAGCAGCGCCAGGCCGGTATTTTCCTGCGGGGAAAAAGGCAGCGTGTAGAGCAAAACCGCAAATAGCACGCAGTCGGCCGCCAGAATCAGCAGCCCGCGCCGCGTCGCCGGCGAAGAAGTAGAGGGTGTCAGAGGAGTATCAGCCATGAATTTCGCATCCCTTGGTCATCAAATGTGGCAGCTTGTAACAAAATGTGCCAACCAAGACGCCAGCATAAGGGTTGTTTACGGCCTTGTTGAGAAAAAGTTTCTATTTATGCGAGCAGTAACACACCGATAACCGCAGATGGACGCAATAACGGCCTATTTATCGCCGCCGGCGATAAACCGCCGTTCAAACTCGTCGCGCGGCAGCGGGGCCGAGAACAGGAAGCCCTGGCCGTGTTCGATACCGTTTTGCAGCAGCCAGTCTCGCTGCGCCGCCGTCTCCACCCCTTCCGCCAGCACCGGCAACTGCAGCACCTGCGAAATCTGGCCGATAATGCGCGCCATGGCATCATCCGCCGGCAGGCTGCAGATGAAGCTTTTGTCGATCTTGATCTGATCGACCGGCAGGCTCTTGAGGCGGTTGAGGTAATGCAGGTTGGAATACCCCATGCCGAAATCGTCCAGTGAGATAGACAAGCCCAGCTCATGCAGCTCGCGCAGCTTCGCCAGCAGGTGGTCAAAGTCGTCGATACGCACCGTTTCGGTGATTTCCAGCTGCAGCTGACGCGGGTCGATCTGGTGCTGCGCCAGCAGCTGTTTCAGATGGGGGATAAACCCGGCGTCGCGCATCTGCAGCGGTGAAATATTTACCGCCAGCGGCAGGCCGATGCCCCGCGCCCGCCAGTCGGCCAGCATGCGGCAGGCCTCTTCCAGCACCCAGTTGCCCAGCGGCACCATCACCCCCAGCTCTTCCGCCAGCGGGATGACATCCGCCGGCAGGCTGAAGCTGCCGTCATACTGCTGCCAGCGCAGCAGGGCTTCCGCGCCGACCGGCGTGTTGCTGCGCATCGCCATCTGCGGCTGCAGAAACAGGGCAAACTGGTTATGTTCGATACCGTGCAGAATTTCGCTTTCCTGCGTCAGGCGCTTTTGCGTGCGTTCCGTCAGCCGCGGCTCAAAGAACAGGATGCGGTTCTTGCCGTCGCGGTGGGCCGACATCATCGCCGACATGGCGCTGCGCAACAGCTGTTCGGCGTTTTCCCCCGGCTGGAGGTAATGGGCGATGCCGATGCTGGCGCTCGGCCGCAGCGACAACGGCTCAATGCTCAGCGGCGCATTAAGCTGCCGCATGATGCGCTGCGCCAGCTGCATGGCGTGAAACGGCCGTTCAACGCCCTTTGCCAGAATGGCGAACTCGGCATTGCTCAGCTGCGCCAGCAGCGAATCCTTATCCAGGCACTGGCGTAATTTTTCTGTCAGCGCCAGCAGCAGCTTTTCCCGCTGCTGCTGCGACAATACGCCGGTGGCCTCATGCAGCGTTTCAATGCCGATCACCAGCAGGTTAAACCGCTGGGGACGCAGGGTCGACGCGATATGCTGCTCCAGCAGGGCGGTCAGCAGTACCTGATTCGGCAGCCCGGTGACCGAGTTGCGCGTACTGAGGCGGCTCATATCCGCATATGCCCGCGCCAGCCTCTGCTGATTGCGGTTGTAATTGCGCACCAGCAGGCCCAGTTCGTCATCCTGATGCAGCGTCGGTAGCATCAGCTGATGATACGGCGCATCCTCTTCGGAGATATTTTCCAGCTCTTTCGCCATCGCGCGCAGCGGATAGACTATCAGCCGGTTCATGCACCAGGTGATGGCGATCGACAGAATCAGCGCCAGCAGCAGATAGGTCGACAGCATGGTCGACAGCGCGCTGAGGATAAATTTGTACATGCGGTAGGAGTCGGCCTGCAGCACCAGATAGGCCAGCGGCTGCGGATTGGCCGGCACCCGCTCCAGCGAATAGAGCGGCACCGAGATGCGTACCGGCAGGTCGAACAACCGCGCGATCGCCGCCGGCACCGGGCGTTCCGGCGGGAAGTTGGCGTGCAGCGCCTGCAGTTCATTCGGCAAGACAATATCTGCCTGCGTCAGAATACCGACCGGCAGCAGCGAGTTCAGCACCCGTTTGCTTTCCCGCATATCCATGCGCAGCACCGCGTCCGCCAGCGGCTGACGCACAGAATGGGCGATATTCTCCAGCTGTTGGGCGTAGTCATCCCTGCGCTGCTGCACAAAATGGAACAACTGAATCACGATAAAAATACAGATCGTCACCAGCGCCACGCCGGACACCGTCGCCATCTGCTTAATCGTTAATGAACGCCTGACGCGCAAATCTGCTCTCCGTTAATCGGACTGAAAGAATAATCAGGGACGAGAGTCACGCCACGCCCTTTTTGAATCGGTTCGAGTATACGCGATCGCTGCGTGTTTTTATCTTGCCATTGTTATGGAAGAACTTAGAAATACGCGGGTTTCAGTCTTTTCCTAACCTGAACACAGGGTAGCAAAACTACCCTGTGGGCGACACTCTGAATCTGTCTGATTATTTCCGGGGGCGGACGGGGATGAAAAGAGGCCGGCGCGCCGTTACCCCGGGAGGGGAACCCGCGCCGGCCGGCGCATTACTTGAAGTCGGCGTACGGCGTTAGCGGCTGCGGCGGCAGATCCAGATCGCCCTGCCAGCCGCCCTGCGAATAGCGCAGATAAATCAGCGCATGGCTTGGCGTGTAGTCTTTCGCCTGCTGGATATCCACGCCGGCGCCGAGCGTCCAGTGCGACGTCAGGCGGCGCTCGACGATGGCGCGCAGCGTATAGCCCACCCCGGTGGAGGAGCTGCCGCTTTCAACGGCCTGTTTATCCGGCAGCGAATCCGGAATCAGCCCCTGCAGCGGATAACGCCGCTGGCTGTCGGTTTTCGAGTGGGACAGCGACACCGAACCGCCCACCTCAAACGACCAGTTCTCGGTGCGCTGGCGATAGTTGACCGGCAGCGCCAGCGACATATAGCGCTGCGGGCTGTAGTAGCCGCCCTGCCCCAGCGAATAACCGCTCAAATCCTTCTGGTAGTGCCACAGCATGGTATTGAGGCCGATGGTCGCCCGCCGGTTGTCCTCGTTGATCAGCTTGTAGTAATAGCCGGCCATCAGACGTTCACGCTGGTTATCCGCCACGTTTTTACCGGTTAGCTGATGGGCGCTGAGATCGGCCCAGACGCCGTGCGCCTCGCCGCGGTCGTAGCTGGCGCTCAGGCTGACGCCGGTGGCGCGGACGCCGCCCCAGGTTTTGCCGGTATTGGGATCGCGGGTGCCGCCGTAGGCCAGCAGCGAGCTGGAGATCGGCCGCTTTGATGCGCCGAGCGTCCAGCCGATATGCCGCCAGTCGCCGCTGTAGGCCAGGCCGCCGACCCAGTCGACCACCTCGAAGCCCATCGGCGTCGTGCCGATATCCGCCTGCCAGCGGTCGTTCTTCCAGCCCGCCGCCACGCTGGTGCCGTTGGTTTTTTGCCGCTCATCGCCGCTGCAGCCCACATCATGGCAGGTGCCGAAGGTTTCGTACGATTTGCCGTCGCGGGTTGAGAAGCGCCCGGCGTTCAGCTGGACGGTATCGGTGCGCAGGAAGGCGCGCCCGTCGTACAGCGGCAGGTCCACCTGCAGCATGGTGTCATGCGCCCGATAGTCCGACACGCCGCCGGTGCCGCTGGAGCCCCAATAATCGTGATCCAGCGTCACATTCACATCCTGCTGACGGTACAGATCCGCCGCGTCGGCGCGGATGCCGCGTTTGAGCCAGTCATCGCCCGGCGTATTGCGCGTCAGGCGGGTATAATCGTCATTATTCTGCGGAATGCCCGGCGTGATGCCGCCGGCCACCATCGCCTGCTGATAATCCTGCCGCGCCAGATCCGGCTGCCGCTGTTCGCGCTCCAGCCTGGCCGCATCACGGTAAATCAGCGCTTTGCCCTGGCCGTTCTCTTCCTGCGCCGCCACCGTCTTCAGCTGGCTGAAGATCTCACCCGCCTTCTGCCGCTCGCCCACCGCATACCAGGCGTTGGCCTCGCGGCGCCGGCCGTTAAGCGACGTATCCTGCGCCGGTGATGCACTCTGCAGCCGCTGACGCGCCGCCGGCAGATCGCCCTGCGCCACATAGGCTTCAATCTCGCCCAGCCGCGCATCCGGATTGTTTGGCTCACGCGCCCGCACGCGCCGGTAATCCGCCAGCGCGCTCTGGTAGTCGCCGTTCGCCAGCGCCCAGTCGGCCAGCGTCAGATCGATACGCGTGGCCGTCGGCTGCCGTTTCAGGTAGGCGATCGCCGCCGCCTCATCGCCGCCGCTGCGCAGCTGTTCGGCATGCTCCAGCGTCGCCTGCAGCCGCAGCCGCTGCGCCAGCTGGCGGATATCGTCATTCCAGCGCGCCCGGGGCAGCGTATCCAGCTGCGCCAGCGCCTGCCGGTCGCGATCGCTGGCGGAGAGATACAGCGCGTAGGCATACGCCTGCTGCGGGCTGTCGGGGTGCCGCTGCGCCAGAGAACGGAACAGCTCGTCGGCCTGCTGCGGCTGTCCGGCCTGACGCAACGCCTGCGCATAACGGTAGGTCAGCCACACATCGTCCGGATCCTGCCGCTGCGCCTGACGGTATTTCTCCGCCGCCTGGTGCCACTGCTGCCGCTGCGCCAGCGCCTCGGCGTCCTGCTTCAGCATATCGAGCCGCAGGCCGTCGAGCGTACTGCGCATTTGGTTCTGCTGCGCGCGCGGCAGGCTATTGAGATAGGCCAGCGCCTTCTGCGGCGACTGACGCTGGTAGATATTCGCCAGCCCGCGCGCTGCCGCTGTTGCGGTCAAGACGCAGCGCCTGCTGGTAATAACGCTCCGCCGCGGCGTCGTCATGACGCGCCACCGCCACGTCGGCGAGGCCGATCAGGGCGTCGCTGTCGCTGTTATCGATCTGGCGCGCCCGCAGGTACTGCTGCTGCGCTCGCGCCAGATTGCCGGCCTTCAGCGCCCGGTCGCCTTCGGCAACCGCCAGCCAGTAACTGTTGGTTTTGATCAGGCTCTGCCATTTACCGCCGTCATAGCCGCTCTTGTCGGCCTGTTGCGCCTGACGAAACAGCGCGATGGCCTGCGCGCGGTTGCCGGCGCGCGCATAGGCCAGCCCCAGCGCCCCCAGTACTTCCGGATCGTCCGGGGAGGCGGCCAGCGCCTTTTTCAGTTCCGGGATCGCGGCGCGGCCGCCGCCCTTGCCGACCTGCGCCAGTCCGCGCGCCCGCGCCTGATAGGCCGGATCCGCCAGCAGCGTCTGCTGCCGCGCCAGCTCCTGCCGGGCGCCGGCGGCCTGATCGCCGCTGCTGAACACGCCGAGGAAACGGTTAAGCGCCGCCACGCTGTCGTTGCTGACCGGCATCGCCTTCACCTTATCCAGCCACAGATCGGCGGCTTCACCCCGACCGGCGCTGTCCGCCGCCACCTGTTGCAGCAGCGCGTAGGCCTGCGCGTCCTTATCCTGACTGAACAGCATACGCGCCAGCGCCATGCGCAGCGGCACGCTGCCGGGATACTGTTTATCCAACGCCTGCAGTTTGCTCGCCGCCGCCGCTTCCTGCCCCGGCAGCCGGGCCACCAGCCGCCAATATTCGATCGCCAGATCGAGCGTCGGCGGTTCGCCCTTGAACAGCGCGTCGTAGGCGGCCTTCGCTTCCGGCAGCCGTCCCGCCGTCGCCATCAGCCGCGCCTGCTGCAGCTGCTGCCGCGTTTCCGGCTGGGTCAACAGCATATTCATCTGCGCCTGCCGGTAGGCAGCCGACTGCGGCGCAACGCTCTTTAATTTCTCCAGCTGCTGCTGCGCCAGCACGTGGTTGCCCTGACGCAGCGCCAGACGCATCCGCGCCGAAATCACCTCGGGATTATTCGGATCCATCAGCTCCAGCCGGTGCAGCGACTGGCGCACCAGCTCGTCTTTATGGCTGGCTTCGCCAACCCGCACCTGTTCCAACAGCCACCTTTCGGGCGATACGGCATCCGCCCCCAGCGCCGGCGGCAGCAGGGCCAGACTCAGGGGAAACAGCCCCAGCCAATTTATTCTGAAGTTGCGCATTGACGATCCCAGGCAGGTTGCAGTTCACCCTGACGGTTAAAACGGTAACGTTGTTCATCCCAACCCTGGCCAAACAGCGTCAGCGACGCGCTGAAGTAGGCGTCGTTGCCCGGCGGGTGGTCGATGACTTTCTGCCGCTGCGCCGCCAGCGCCTCAGGCTGCTCTGCCAGCAGCGGCAGCAGGGCGGCGGAAAAGCCCACCGGGCCGCTGCCGTGGGTTTTTCCGCTGGCGGTATCGGTTTTTTCCGGCGGCACGCCCTGCTGTGCGGTCAGCTGCGCCATCGGCTGAAAGCGCCGCACCAGCGCGGCCTTGAGCGGATCGTCGTTCGCCAGCATGCCCGCCCACAGGTAAACGCGGATGGCATCATAACTGCCGACGTTCGGCTTGGCCTCATCGGGCCGCCAGCCCTGCGCTTTGCGCCATACCACCCAGTCCGGCGAGAAGCCGTGCGGCGCACTCTCCAGCCACAGGCGCTGATTGGACTCGCGCATCGCCTGCCACGGTCCGCGCAGCGCGGCAAAACGCGCCAGCAGCTGCGGCGGCAGGTAGCTCGGGTTGAGCCGCCAGCCGTCATCTTTCACAAAGCCGACTTTACCGGGCAGCAGCATCGGCCCCAGCCCGGGAATATCCGCCACCTCTTCGCGCGCGATGCGTTGCAGCAACAGAGTGCCCAGCGTCTGATAGCGGCGGCTGTCCCACAGGCGGCCGGCCTCCAGCAGACTGTAGGCAATCCACAGATCGGAATCGGATGCCGAGTTGTCATCCAGCACCGTCCACGTTTTCTGCTCATTTTCGCCCCACAGCCAGGCCGGCAGGCGGGCGCTGAGATCGCCCTGCGCCAGATTGTCTTCGGTCCAGCCCAGCAGGCGGTCAAAGGCAGGGCGGTCGCCGGCCACCAGCGCAAAGAACAGGCCGTAGCTCTGCCCTTCCGAGGTGGTGATGCGGTTGGGCGAACTCGGATCGATCACCCGGCCACCTTCGCTGATGTAGTCCTGCTTATAGCGCTGCCAGGCCGGCCAGTCGCAGCCGGCTGCCGCGCCGAACGCGCACAGCAGCAGCAGGCTCAGGGAATATTTCAACAGCACGCCCATGGCGTTAATCCCGATCTTCCGGCGCCAGACGACGACGGCTGTAGGCTTTCAGAGCGCGCCACAGCATCAGCGCCAGGATCACCACCACAATCACCGCCAGCACCGCCAGCAGCACCGGATGGGTCGACAGCGCATGCCAGATGCGCTCCCACCACGGCAGGTGGCCGACGTAATAAATATCGCCCACGCGCAGGCTGTTGACGCCGGACTCACGGATCACCGCCACCGAACCGAACATCGCGGCGCGCTTGCCGCTGTCCAGCAGCGCGTTGTTCAGCAGTTCATAGCCGCGCGGGCTGTCGGCCAGCAGCGCCACCATACTGCGCTGCTTATCAAACGGCGACTGCACGCCGATAATCGCCGACATCGCCCCTTCCGAACGTACGCTGGTTTTACTGTCGGCCTGCGCATCTTCCGCCTGCACGTCCGCCATCGGCAGCGTCGGCTGGCGACGCGGCTGTTTCACCCAGCTCTGCGTTGCATCCACCAGCAGGCTGACTTTTTTATCGTCACGCAACTCCGGCGGGATAGCGCCGATCAGCAGCAGATCGCTGTCCGCCTGTTTGGCCTGTCCCCAGTCGTCGCTCAGTTTGACCGCCAGCGCCGGGTAGCCGGTTTGCGCGCCGATATTACCCAGCGCGTTCAGCATGGCGCTGACCTGCGCCGGCTGCTGCTGTTTATTCACCAGCACCAGCGTCTGCGACAGATCCGCCAGGCGGCTGAACGGGAACGAAGCGTTGGCGAAGGCGCGCAGATCCGGCATCGCCATAAAGTGGCGGTAGCCGGAGAAGTCGATGGTCGAATTGCCGTCAATGACCGCGTGGTTTTGCGTAAAGGAGTAAGTCTCACAGCGCCCTTCCGCACCGCTGGCCAGCAGCGTGGTGTAATCAAAATCGAAGCGCAGCTGGTTGATCGCCCCCAGCCGCAGCGCCGGGATATTGACGTTCTTATCCGAGTCGATCAGCCCCTGCGTCAACGGCAGACGCAGCAACTGCGAACCTTGTTCATGCTCCGGCAGCAGTGAATACGCCTGCATAAACTGGTTATTCAGGCTGACGTTCAGCCGCGAGCCGTCCTGAATACGCGGCGGGGTATAGCGATATTTCAGGCGCATATCGATGCCGGTGCTGCGGATCAGATACAGATCCGGCGGCAGGTTCATGGTCAGCGAAATCGGGCCGGGCTGAATGCCGCTGGTTTGCAGCTGCTCGGCATACTGCTGCAGTTCGGTGAAGGTCATCGGCCGGTCGGTGCGCACCCAGTTCGGCGCGTCGTACGGCTGCCGCGGCTGCAGCTGTTCCACCTTGTCCACCAACACGTTCTGGCCGCGGAACAGAATATTGCCCTGGGCGATACCCTTCACCGCCGTTACCAGATCGTTGTCATCGCGGCCCTGAATCAGCAGCAGCTTGACGTAAGGATTATCCGGATGGCTGATCATCTCCACCGTCGGGCCTTTCACCGCCGGGTAATCGCGCAGGAAATCCGGCCGCCGATCGTTGGTGGCGAACACCACCGCGTGGCGTTCAGGCAGCTGATTAAACAGCGTCGGGAAGGACTGCCCGCGCCACTGCGCCTTGCTGCCGAACCAGGAAGCCAGAATACCGGCGGCGCGCTGCTGGGTGATATCCGGCTGGCCGGCAAACACCATCGGCAGCGTCAGCGGACGGTTGTCGCGGCTGTCGAAGAATGGCTCCGGGAAGTGCGACAGCTCATTTTTCAGCGGCAGCGTCTGGTAACGCAGCTTCAGAGAACTGCCCTTGCCGACGTCGAGCCACAGCGCGCTGCTGGCCGGGTTTTCACAGATGTTCTGATAGTGGCCGACAAAAACCAGCTTCACGCGGTTAAAATCGGTGATATAGCGCGGATCGATCGCCATCTGGACACGATTGGGCTTACCCAGCTGCTCTTTGGTCAGGGTAGTGACGCCCATCAGTTCGTCGTTAAGGTACACTTTGACGTGCGATTCTACCGGGATCAGCGCCGGCGACGGGGTAAACTCCAGGTCCAGCATCGCCTGCGACACCACCTCGTCGCTGCGCACGCCGAACTCAATCTGCCCGTCAGGATGGGTGCCGCGCAGGGTAAAAGTGCCCGGCGGCGGCGCAATCTGCGCAAACGGCAGCTGTACGTCGCGCACCGGCGCGTTCGGATCCTGCGGCGCAGCCGGGTTGAGCGGCGCGACAAGCGGCGCATCGGCGTTCGCCGGCGGCGTCACCTCCGGCGCGGTGGCGGGTGCGGCCTGCGACAACGTACTGATGCCTAAGGCCAGCGCGGTTAACCAGGTAATTTTTCTCGTCATCGTATCATCATCAAAGTTAGCGCCGGCGCGGAAGCCCGCCGGCTGTTGTTACACGGCCTACACCACGGTTTCTTTCTGGCTGAACGTCGCGCTGCGCCCGACGCCGTGCGGGATAAACGACAGCAGCCAGCTCAGCAGCGACATCGCGCCGACCAGCACGCCGCGCACCAGCGGCGGCGCATAGTCCGCCATCCGCAGATAGCCGCGGAAGCCCAGCGCCAGCACGTCCCGCAGGCTGTCAATCGGCTTGTCTTCAGGGAAGCCGTCCTGCCACAGCGCCCAGGTATCGGCGCGGGCAAACGTGCACTGAATAAAATCAATGTGCTGGCGGGTGGTCAGCGCCACCATGCGCAGCCCGATCTTGGCGCCGAAGGCGCGCGTCACCACGCAGGGGAAGCTGTATTCCTGCCGGCCGCGTTTGAGCAGCAGCCCGACCTTGTCGCCCTCTTGCAGCCGATCCGGCAGGCGCATTTCCACCCCGACGCCGCCGTCGGAGTAATCGCGCAGCGTGCAGGGATACAGGTGGCCGTCTTCGCACGACAGCGCGGCCGGCATGGCGATCTCCACCCGGTGCGACTGACGCACCTGTTTGGCTTCCACCGCCACCGCTACCGCCCCGCCGAGAATGGTCATGTTGTACAGCACCCACACCAGGCTGACGATCACCGTCATGATTTCATCCGCCGGGCCGTACATCATGCGCCAGACGCCGAAGCACAGGCCGGCCAGATTCAGCAGCACCAGCACCATATATGGCCGGGTAATCACCCAGTCGACGTGTTCCTCTTCCACCAGGCCGCCCTTGGCGGTGACGTTAAACTTACCCTTGTGCGGGTTGAGCAGCGCCACGGTGGTCGGCCGGGCGATATACCACGCCAGCACCGTTTCGTAGATTTCGCTCCAGAACGAGTGGCGGTATTTGCCCTGAATGCGCGAGTTGGTCAGGCTGGAGTGGATCATATGCGGCAGCACGTACAGCGCGATGGCCAGCGCCGGGGCGAAGATGATATAGGCGTGCAGCAGCAGAAATGCCAGCGGCGCGGTCAGGAAGATCAGCCGCGGGATGCCCGACAAGAAGTGCAGCATGGCGTTGGCGTAGCACAGTCGCTGCGCCAGCTTCAGCCCCTTGCCGAACAGCGGGTTGTCCAGCCGGAAGATTTGCACCATGCCGCGCGCCCAGCGGATGCGCTGACCGATATGCGCCGACAGGCTCTCGGTCGCCAGCCCGGCCGCCTGCGGAATGCGGATATAGGCCGAGGTGTAGCCCAGACGGTGCAGGCGCAGCGAGGTATGCGCGTCTTCCGTGACGGTTTCCACCGCGATACCGCCAATTTCATCCAGCGCCGAACGCCGTAAAATAGCGCAGGAACCGCAGAAGAAGGTGGCGTCCCACATATCGTTGCCGTCCTGCACCAGCCCGTAGAACAGCGTGCCTTCGTTCGGCGTCTGGCGGAAGCGGCCCAGGTTGCGCTCAAACGGATCCGGTGAGAAGAAGTGGTGCGGCGTCTGCAGCATCGCCAGCTTGCGGTCTTTAAAGAACCAGCCCATGGTCAGCTGCAGGAAAGAGCGCGTCGGCACGTGGTCACAGTCGAAGATCGCCACGAATTCGCCGCTGGCGTGCTGCAGCGCGTGGTTGATATTACCGGCCTTGGCGTGCTCGTGCGTGGCGCGCGCAATATACTTCACCCCCACCTCTTCGGCGAAAGCGCGGAACTCCGGGCGGTTGCCGTCGTCCAGAATAAAGATATTCAGCTTGTCGCGCGGCCAGTCGATGCCCAGCGCGGCATAGATAGTCGGTTTCACCACGCTGAGATCTTCGTTATAGGTCGGCACCATCAGATCGACCGTCGGCCACTGGCGGCTGTCCGGCGGCATCTCAACCGGCTGACGGTTCAGCGGCCACACCGTCTGGAAATAGCCCAGCACCAGCACCACCCAGGCGTAGGTTTCCGCCACCAGCAGCAACAGGCCGCAGATCAGGCTGAGCGGGTCATCCCAGTTCAGCGTGGCGGTATAGCGCCACCACAGATAGCGGCAGGAGACGGTCAGCGACAGCACGATCAGCATCAGCGCCGGCAGACGCCCCGGCACCCGCCGCACCACCAGCGCAATGCCCCACAGCAGCAGCACAAACACAAACTGCGCGGACAGATCGAACGGCTGGGAGATGCACAGCAGCGCCAGGATCGCCGCCAGCACGCCGGCAAAGATAAACAGGATGCGGCGCAGATGGCGGTTCATCCGCCCCAGGCGCGCCGTAGTCTGCTGCTCGACGCCGGCGTCCGCCAGCCGGTGCGGCAAACGTTGCATCCAGTTGAGGTAGCGCAGGCGCAGCGTGCGCCAGCCGCTGAAGGTAAAACGTGTGCGCGACCCGCGCCCGCTGCGAAACAGCAGCAGCCACAGCGCCTGCAGCAGATAGCGCAGCGCGTCGGCCGGACGCGGCCGGGTAGAGGAAAGATGCGGGAACCAGTAAGTCCGGCCGGCGCGAATGCGCTGCCAGGACGGTGATTCAAAGCGCAGCAGCGCCCAGCCGCAGGCGACCAGCAGCGTGGTCAGCAGGGCGGTCAGCGCTGACGAACCGTTGCGCCGGTAGCCGCGATAGCGCGTCTGCACCGCCTGATAGACCGGCGGCATCAGCAGCAGATGCATCACCCGGCTCATGCAGCGCTGTCCTGCAGATGCAGCAGGCACCAGTTGGCCAGCGTCAGAATTTCATCCGCCGCCAGGCTCTCTGGGCGGTATTCCCCCAGCGGCTGTTTCATCGCCGGCGCCTCCGCCAGCGCCTCATCGCGATGCACCATCACCGGCAGCAGGTTATGCAGACTTTGCAGCCACAGCTGGTGCAGATCCTGCTGCAGCTGGCTGTGCGGATTGTAATGGTTAATCAGAAAATGGCCGTGCTCCGGCAACGGCTGCTGATGCAGGCGCGCATGGCAGTTGGCGTCCGGCGTCAGCAGTACAAACGCCCGGTCGGCGGCGTCGAGCGCCTGCCGTGCCGGCGCATCGTCGCCCGCCGGGACGTCCAGCAGGATCCAGCGATAGCGCCCGGCGTCCTGCAGCTGACGGATCTTTTCCCGCCACGGCGTCGGGCTTTGCTGCAGATTGCGGCGTTCCGCATCGCTCAGCCGGCCAAACGGCAGAAAGTCGAGGTTTTCACTATAGCGCATCGCCCCTTGTCGCCAGTCACCGTCGTCCAGCTCCGCGCGCGCCCAGCCGCGCGCCAGCGCGAACGGCGTGTTGAAATGCAGGCGCAGTAAATTATCCGCCGAACAGTCGATCGCCAGCACCGATTCACCCAGTTGCTGAAATGCCCAGGCCAACGCCGCCGTGACCGACGTCGTTCCTATTCCGCCCCGCATCCCCTGCAGCGCAATTACCGGCATAAATTAGTGACTCCCTGATTCTTTGGACAATTCATCCAGCAGCGGCCAACGCGTCATCATTTGCATTAAACGTTCCTGCTGCAAAATATCGATATAACGTAATGGGGGTAAGGAGAAAGCGTGACGCAGCGCCTGCAGGTCATCCGGCGTTTCTGACGATAAATCCGCATCGGAGCGTATTAATTGATTATCCATCCTGCGGTCTCTGAAAATAGGCTAATATTACATAACTATAGCAATGATATGGAAAGAAACGCCCAATAAGATAAATCCCGTCGGATATTATTACTCAGGTGGCGAATTTGTTATTATTGATGACAATGTTACAATCGTTTATTAATTTAATCCAGTTGCCAGTTATTGACCCGCGACGCTTTCAACGAAAGTAGAAAAACCTATGGCGCACTCTTTCTCATTAGGAATACGACAGATTTGGGAAGAACTTTCTGTCATGCAGTCCCCTGGATTTTATTGGATTAACTGCGACCGCCAACCCGACGCCAACCTGCTTTGCCGTCAAATCATCGCCGCGCAATCCGCAGACAGCCGCGGCGCCTTGATCTGCAGCGGCGACAAACCCGACGCACTGTTAAGCGAACTGGCTGCGCCGGCGCTGCACAAGCTGCCGTTGTATACCCTGCCGGAAAAAAAAGCCGCCCTGCTCAGCCTCAGCGACGATCTGACCCGCGCCCTGAAGCCACACAACCGTCTGCTGATCCTGCTGGCCCACGCCAGCCTGTGGCAAACCTTCACCCGTGAAGAGCTCCACGCCTGGCTGCGCGAGCTGGGTCACTGGCTGCGCCGCCGGCAGTGCACCCTGGTGGTGCTCAGCCATGGCAACGGCGTCAATAAACTGCGCGGCCAGCTGGCGGCACAGCATCGCGCGCTGGACGGGCTGGCCAGCCTGCTGTGGCAGCAGGACAGCGCGCAGTACCTGGTGAACTGGTGGGGCACGGCAAACGGCGTCAACGCCAATCAACTGCTGACGCTGTACGCCGCGCAGCAGGGCTGGCAGGGGGAAGACGACCAGAAACCCGCCCCCAGCGCCGCACGCAACGACGATCATATCTACCTGGCGGAACAGCGCGTGCTGGAAGGCGCGCCGCCGCTGTCCGCCAACTGGCAACTGCTGGAAAACAACGCCCAACTGGCGCAGCAGGGCATGCTGATGCTGTCTGCCACGCTGGTGTTCGCCCTGTACCACAGCGAAGAGATCGATACGCTGGCGCAGCAGATCCACAGCCTGCGCCGGCAGCGCGGCAACGGTCTGAAAATCGTGGTGCGTGAAATGCGCGCCAGCCTGCGCTACAGCGACGAACGCCTGCTGCTGGCCTGCGGCGCCAACCTGATTGTGCCGCACGTCGCGCCGCTGTCGCGCTTTCTCACCATGCTGGAGGGCATCCAGGGGCAGCGCTTCTCACGCCACGTGCCGGCAGATATCGACGTGCTGCTGTCCGGCCTGCGCCCGCTGCAGCTGAAAGGCTATCTGCGCCCTGAGGCGTTTACGGCGGCGGTGCGCTCGCTGATGGGCAATACCCTGCTGCCGGAAGACGGCAAAGGCGTGATGGTGGCGCTGCGTCCGGCGCCGGGGCTGCGCGCCGAACAGGCGATGACGCTGTGCCAGCTGCGCCGTTTCGGCGACGTGATGACCGTGGCGCAGGGACGGCTGCTGCTGTTTCTCTCCACCTGCCGCATCAACGATCTGGACACCGCGCTGCGGCACATCCTGCGCCTGCCGGTGGAGGAGGCGTTCAGCAACCGCGTAGTATGGTATCAGGACGTCGATATCAACTCGGAAATCAAGCGTATGGCGCAGGGCGTCGCTACCCCCGCCGCCCGGCAGGAAACGCCGATCGCTGCCAAAACGGCGGAGAAAAACGCGGACGCCGCGCCGCCCGTGCGCCGTCAGCCGGTGGCCATCACCCTGCCCGTCGCTCAGGAGAAACAGGCATGATCAATCTGGACGACATCGTACAGCTGGTGCTGCTGTGCGCGATTATCTTTCTCCCGCTGGGCTATGGACTGCACCGCCGCTTCCCCCACGGCTGGCGCAATATAAAAAACCGTTTTCTTTCACCGCGTTATCTGCAGTCGGCCGGACTGTGGTCGCGCGATGGTTCCACCTCTCAGACTAAGCGTAAGAAACCGCAATGAACGATAAAAACACGACGCACACCACGCACGCGCTGTGGCGCTACTGGCGCGGTCTCGGCGGCTGGAACTACTATTTTCTGATTAAATTCGGTCTGCTGTGGTTCGGATATCTGAACTTCCACCCGCTGGCCAACCTGGTATTTATGGCTTTCCTGCTGATGCCGCTCCCTTCGCTGCGGCTGCACCGCTGGCGCCACTGGCTGGCGATCCCGATAGGTTTCGCGCTGTTCTATCACGACACCTGGCTACCGGGTATCAGCAGCATTCTCAGCCAGGGCTCGCAGCTCACCGGCTTCAGCGCCGACTACCTGCTGGAACTGGTAACACGCTTTATCAACTGGCAAATGGTCGGCGCGGCTTTTGTGGCGCTGATCGGCTACCTGTTCCTGTCGCAGTGGATCCGCGTGACGGTATTTACCGTCGCGGCGCTGGTCTGGCTCAACCTGCTGGCCATCGGCGGCCCGGCGTTTTCCCTGCTGCCATCCGCCCCCAGCACCGCGGCGACGCCGGGGCCTGCCGCTACGCCGGCGTCCGGCGACGACACCGCCAACGGCCAGCTGCCCGCCGCCAGCGGGCCGCCCACCAGCGCTAATCTGACGGCCTACCTCGATCGGTTCTATCAGCAGGAGAAAAAGCGCGCCACCGCCTTCCCGGCGTCGCTGCCGGCCGATGCCCAGCCGTTCGACCTGCTGGTGATCAATATCTGCTCGCTGGCCTGGTCGGATATTGAGGCCTCCGGGCTGCAGAATCACCCGCTGTGGGCCAAAATGGACATCATGTTCGACAACTTCAACTCGGCGACCGCCTACAGCGGCCCGGCGTCGATTCGCCTGCTGCGCGCCAGCTGCGGCCAGACGTCGCACCGCGACCTGTACCAGCCGGTGAACCAGCAGTGCTACCTGTTTGATAACCTGGCGAAACTGGGCTTCAAAGAGCAACTGATGATGGACCACTCCGGCGTGTTCGGCAATTACCTGAAAGAGCTGCGCGAGGAAGGTGATATGCAGGCGCCGTTGATGTCGCAGAACGGCATCGGCAATGAGCTGGGCTCGTTTGACGGCGAACCGATTTACAACGATCTGCAGTTGCTGAGCCGCTGGCTGGAACAGCAGAAAAACGGCGGCGAAGCGCGCACCGCGACCTTCTTCAACCTGATTCCGCTGCACGACGGCAACCGCTTCGTCGGTTCGAAAAAGACCGCCGACTATGCGCCGCGGGCGCAGCAGCTGTTCGACCAGTTGAACACCTTCCTCGACCAGTTGGAGAAGTCCGGCCGTAAAGTCATGGTGGTCATCGTGCCGGAGCACGGCGCGGCGCTGGTCGGCGACAAAATGCAGATGTCCGGCCTGCGCGATATCCCCAGCCCGAGCATCACCCATATTCCGGTCGGCATTAAGCTGGTCGGCATGACAGCGGCGCACCCGGGCAGCCCGCTGCAGGTGAAAACACCAAGCAGCTATCTGGCAATTTCCGAACTGGTGGCGCGCCTGGTGGACGGCAAAGCCTTTAGCGCCGACCAGGTGGACTGGCAGACGCTGACTCAGGGGCTGCCGCAGACCGCGCCAATCTCTGAGAATGATAATGCGGTGGTGATGCAATATCAGGGTAAAACCTATATTCGCCTTAACGGCGGCGACTGGGTGCCCTACCCGCAATAGCAAGGATGGCAAAGAGAAAACGGGCGCATAAAATATGCGCCCGTTTTATTTGAATCATGTCAAAATCGAGACTAGGAACATTCTGAATACAAATACTATTCTTGTTTTTAACCGCGGTAAAAAAATAATTACCCTGCTAGTCACTCTGCATACTTTCGCCATTTTATGACATAAAAAGGCGACGCTATTTAACCTTTCCGACATCAGGAAAAATGGCCGTATTCCTTATCCGCTCGTCGCCGGCGACCTTATTTCTGCCTGGCTGAATAACAGGGGCCGCCGCTACGGCCCCTGCTCCCCTACGGGTTAT
This sequence comes from Serratia sp. JUb9, assembly GCF_014298095.1. Taxonomy (NCBI): domain Bacteria; kingdom Pseudomonadati; phylum Pseudomonadota; class Gammaproteobacteria; order Enterobacterales; family Yersiniaceae; genus Serratia; species Serratia sp. JUb9. Next base: position 4,849,052 of record NZ_CP060416.1, read on the forward strand.
CCGCGCTCCTCATCCTGATCGACGGCAAAACACGCCACCATCTGCTCGCCATACTGGCGCAGCTGCGGCTGGCGCTGCGTACAGGCGCCGAACGCCCGGCGGCAGCGGGCGTTGAACGCACAGCCCGGCGGCGGGTTCATCGGGCTGGGCAGCTCGCCGCTCAGCTTGATGCGCTCCCGACGCATATCCGGGTTCAGGCGCGGTGTCGCCGACAGCAGCGCCTGAGTGTACGGATGGCGCGGATTGTTGAAAATGGCGTCCTTACTGCCCTTCTCCACGCAGCGCCCCAGATACATCACCATCACCTCGTCGGCGATATGCTCCACTACCGACAGGTCGTGCGAAATAAACACGTAGGACAGCCCCAGCTCCTGCTGCAGGTCCATCATCAGGTTAAGCACCTGCGCCCGCACCGACACGTCAAGCGCGGAGACCGGCTCATCGGCGATCACCACGTCCGGATTCAGCATCAGCCCACGGGCGATGGCGATACGCTGCCGCTGGCCGCCGGAGAACATATGCGGATAGCGGTCGTAATGCTCGGTTTTCAGCCCGACTTTGGCCATCATCGCCAGCGCCTTCTCCCGCCGCTCGGCGGCGCTGAGCGAGGTGTTGATCAGCAGCGGCTCCTCAAGGATCTGCCCGACCTTCTTGCGCGGGTTGAGCGATCCGTAGGGGTTCTGGAACACGATCTGGATCTTCTGCCGGCGCAGCTTTTCCGCCGTGACGTCCGGCTTCAGCAGATCCTGCCCCTGATAGTACAGCTCGCCGTCGGTCGGCGTCTCAATCATGGTCAGCAGGCGGCCCAGCGTGGACTTGCCGCAGCCGGATTCCCCCACCACCGCCAGCGTCTTGCCGCGCTCCAGGGTGAAAGAGACGCCATCCAGCGCTTTCACCAGCCGCTCCGGCGCAAACAGGCCTTTCTTCACCGGGTAATACTTCTTCAGCCCGGTGGCCTGCAGTAAAGGTTGATTCTGGCTCATACGGTCGGCCTCCCCGCATCATCCAGCGGTGTGTGACATTTAACCTGACGGCCGGGAATGCTGCGCAGTTCCGGCTCCTCATTGCGGCAGCGCTCGGTGGCGTACGGGCAGCGCGGGTTGAGCAGACAGCCGCCCGGGCGGTCATACTTGCCCGGCACCACGCCCGGCAGCGACGCCAGGCGCGCCTTGTCGGCGGCAAACTCCGGCAGCGCGCGCAACAGCGCCTGGGTATACGGATGGCGCGGCGCGCGGAAGATTTCCGACGCCTTGCCGGACTCCACCACCTGGCCGGCGTACATCACGATAATGTGCTGCGCCGCTTCCGACACCAGCGCCAGGTCGTGGGTAATCAGCACCAGCGCCATGTTTTCACGCTGCTGCAGCTCCAGCAGCAGCTCGATGATCTGCGCCTGGATGGTGACATCCAGCGCGGTGGTCGGCTCATCGGCAATCAGCAGCTTGGGCCGGCAGGCGATCGCCATGGCGATCATCACGCGCTGGCTCATACCGCCGGACAGTTGATGCGGGTAGACGTCCAGCCGCGACGCCGGGTCGGGAATCCCCACCTGCGTCAGCAGATCGACCGCGCGCTGACGCCGGGTGCGGCGGCTGCCGCCCTGGTGCACCTTCAGCGCTTCCATAATCTGAAAACCGACGGTGTAGCACGGGTTCAGACTGGTCATCGGGTCCTGGAAAATCATCGCCACTTCGGCGCCCACCAGCTGGCGGCGCTCTTTCTCTGACAGTTTCTGCAAATCCTGGCCGTTGAACGCCAGGTTATCGGCCATCACCCGGCCGGGATAATCAATCAGCCCCATAATCGCCAGCGAACTGACGGACTTGCCGGAGCCGGATTCGCCGACAATGCCCACTACCTGCCCCTGCTCCACGCTGTAGCTGATGCGATCAACCGCGCGGAACGGCGCGCCTTCGTCACCAAAGTGCACCGAAAGCTTATCTACATTTAATAACGCCATGATCCATTCCTCAGTTACTGCTTGAGTTTGGGGTCGAGAGCATCGCGCAAACCGTCCCCCATCAGGTTAAACGCCAGCACCGTCAGCAGAATCGCCAGCCCCGGGAAGGTCACCACCCACCAGGCGCTTTGCGCGAACTGCAGTACGTCGGAGAGCATCGTGCCCCATTCCGGCGTCGGCGGCTGTGCGCCCATACCGAGGAAACCCAGCGCGGCCATATCGAGAATGGCATTGGAAAAACCGAGCGACGCCTGCACGATCAGCGGCGCCAGACAGTTAGGCAGAATATTGACGAACATCTGGCGCAGCGCCCCGGCGCCCGCCACCCGTGAGGCGGTGACGTAGTCGCGGTTGACCTCCACCAGCACCGCCGCGCGGGTGAGGCGCACGTAGTGCGGCAGGGCGACGAAGGTCAGCGCCAGTGACGCATTGACGATCGACGGCCCGAATACCGCCACCAGCACCAGCGCTAGCAGCAGGCTCGGCAGCGCCAGCATAATATCGACGACGCGCATGATGACGGCGTCCACCACGCCGCCGCAGTAGCCGGCCAGCAGGCCGAACACCACGCCCATAATCAACGACAGCGCCACCACCAGACAGCCGACCAGCAGCGACAGGCGTGCGCCGAACATCAGGCGCGACAGCACGTCGCGGCCCACGTCGTCGGTGCCGAGAATAAACTGCCAGCTGCCGCCCTCCTGCCAGACCGGCGGTTTGAGCAGCGCGTCGCGGAACTGTTCCGCCGGCGCATGCGGCGCCAGGAAACCGGCGCCCAGCGCGATAACCAGCATAATGATGATATAGACCAGGCCGACCACGGCCCCTTTATTGCGCTTGAAGTAGTGCCAAAACTCCTGCAGCGGCGTCATGGGCTTCGGCGCGCCGGCGGCTACCGGCTCAGTTACTTGAGTCATTACGGCGCCCCTTATTTCTTGTGACGAATACGTGGGTTAACCACGCCGTAGAGCACGTCTACCAGCAGGTTAACCAGGATGATCATACAGGCGACCAGCAGCACCCCACCCTGCACCACCGGGTAGTCGCGCCGCTGCAGCGCTTCAATCAGCCAGCGGCCAAGGCCCGGCCAGGAGAAGATGGTTTCGGTCAGAATGGCGCCCGCCAGCAGCGTGCCGACCTGCAGACCAATCACCGTCACCACCGGCAGCAGCGCGTTGCGCAGCGCATGCACCACAATCACCCGCATACGGCTGACGCCCTTGGCGCGCGCGGTGCGGATATAGTCCTCCCCCAGCACTTCCAGCATCGACGAACGGGTCATACGCACGATCACCGCCAGCGGAATGGTGCCCAGCACTACTGCCGGCAAAATCATATGCATCACCGCATCGACAAAATCGCCGGGCTCGCCCCAGAACAGGGTGTCGATCAGCATAAAGCCGGTCAGCGGCAGAGTATCGTCAAGGAACACCGTATCGCTGATCCTGCCGGAGACCGGCGTCAGGTTCAGCTGCACCGATACCAGCATGATCAGCATCATGCCCCACCAGAAAATCGGCATCGAATAGCCGGTCAGCGAGATGCCCACCGCGGTATGGTCAAAAATCGATCCCCGCCTCACCGCCGCCAGCACGCCGACCGGAATACCCACCAGCACGGCGAATATCATCGCGCAGATGCCCAGCTCCAGCGTCGCCTTAAAGCGCGGCACGAACTCGTCCCAGACGGAAATACGGCTCTTGAGGGACGTACCCAAGTCGCCCTGCAGCACATTGGATACGTAAGTGAAATATTGCTGATACAGCGGCTTGTCCAGCCCCATTTCCGCCATGATCTGCGCATGGCGCTCTGCGGAGATCCCGCGTTCCCCGGCCATGATCGTCACCGGATCGCCGGGGATCATGTGCACAAAGACAAAAGTCAGCAAAGTAATGCCGATAAACGTTGGGATAACTAACCCCAAACGTCGGAGTATGAACTGCAACATATCCCGAACTCTCTGTATAGGCGCCCGACAGCTCATCGTCCGCCGGGCTTATTAAGCTCACATCTTCTGAAAAGATCCTGGCGGGGACGGGCAGCCGCAGGCGCAACGCGTTGTGCCTGCGGCTGATGCGCCATCCCCGGCTTGTCAGGGCCGGGTAAACCCGGCCCGGTTACGCATTAATCCAGGGATACGTTCTCGAAGTGATGTTTACCCAGCGGATCCACCACGTAGCCTTTGACTTCTTTACGCACAGGCTCGTAAACGGTGGAGTGGGCGATGATCAGCGCCGGCGCCTGGTCGTGCATCACCACCTGCGCCTGCTTGTAGAGTTCGATGCGCTTGTTATGGTCAGAGGCGGCGCGCGCCGGCTGAATCAGCGCTTCGAACGACTTGTCGCACCAGCGTGAATAGTTGGAACCGTCCTTCGCCGCCGCGCAGCTGAACAGCGTGGCGAAGAAGTTATCCGGATCCCCGTTGTCGCCGGTCCAGCCCATCATCACCGTCTGGTGCTCGCCGTCTTTGGCGCGCTTGAGGTATTCACCCCACTCATAGGAAACGATTTTGGCCTTGACGCCGATCTTCGCCCAGTCGGACTGAATCATCTCCGCCATACGGCGGGCGTTCGGGTTGTACGGACGCTGTACCGGCATCGCCCACAGGTCGATGGTGAAGCCTTCCGCCATGCCGGCCTCTTTCAGCAGCGCCTTCGCTTTTTCAGGGTCGTAGGCGTAATCCTTCACCGCGTCGTTGTAGCCCCACATGGTCGGCGGGATCAGGTTTTTCGCCGCCTGACCGGCGCCCTGATAGACCGCATCGATAATGGCCTGCTTGTTGACTGCCATGGTCAGCGCCTGACGTACCTTCACATTATCCAGCGGCTTTTTCTCGACGTTAAACGACACATAGCCGACGTTCAGCCCCGGCTGTTCCATCAGGTTGATCGTTTTGTCCTGCTTCATACGCGCCAGGTCGGCCGGGTTCGGATACGGCATCACCTGACATTCGTTTTTCTGCAGCTTGGCGTAACGCACGGAGGCATCCGGGGTGATGGAGAACACCAGACGGTCGATCTTCGGCTTGGTGCCCCAATAGCCGTCAAACGCTTTATACAGGATGCGCGAGTCTTTCTGGTACTGCAGCAGCTGGAACGGACCGGTGCCGACCGGGTTGAGGTCCACTTTTTCCGGCGTGCCGGCTTTCATCATGTTGTCCGCATATTCCGCCGACAGAATCGAGGCGAAATCCATGCCCAAATCGGCCAGGAACGGCGCTTCCGGGCGGGTCAGCACAAAGCGCACGGTGTGATCGTCCACCTTCTCCACCTTGGCGATCAAATCCTGCATGCCCATGCCCTGGAAGTACTCATAGCTGCCGCCGGAGACCTTGTGGTACGGGTGTTTGGGATCCTGCTGGCGTTCGAAGGAGTAGACCACGTCGTCGGCGTTGAAATCGCGCGTCGGCTTAAAGATTTTGCTGCTTTGCCACTTCACGCCTTTACGCAGGTGGAAGGTGTAGGTTTTGCCGTCTTCACTGACGTCCCATTTTTCGGCCAGGCTCGGCTCGATTTCGGTGGTGCCGAGCTTGAACTCCACCAGACGGTTATAGATTGGCACCGAGCTGGCGTCATAGGTGGTGCCGGAGGTGAACAGCTGCGGGTTAAAACCTTCCGGCGAACCTTCAGAACAGTAAACCAGCGTTTTCGCCTGTACGCTGGCGGCGACGGTCAGCGCCACCAGTCCTATACCGAATTTCAGCATCCCCGATTTGGTCAAGGAACTCGTCATCGTTAGTGCTCCATTTGTGATGTGATGTGTGTATACCCGTCACGTTTCCGCTGGCCGGTGCGGCGGCGGCCCTTACCCGGCCCACTGCCAAGGCAGTGCGCCGTTCTGGGGTGCCGCTTTCCTGCAGCATGAAATCGTGGGGGTTAATGTCCGCCAGACCTGTATTTTTTTATTGCGCGGTCTGTGCGGCGGCCAGGGTCAGAAATGAGCCGGATGGAACGCATCCGGAAATAGGCGTTTAAGCGGGTGGTCGCCACTCAAACAGCTCTCGCTCTAACCCCTAAGGCTATCAAGTTGCCAACTGTTGAGGGTGGCGTCAATATAACCAGTGGGGTTTTACGCAGACTGTGAGAAACAGCAAACAAACATAAAAAAAACCATTTGTTAACATATACAGCATTAAACTTATGCTATGTGACAATTTTTCAGTGTGATTCCCTGAGTAACAAAAATTAACCAGCGTTAAACTCCGAGAAAAAACTAAAAAAGTTTGTTGTTAAATGCTGAAAATCTGAACGGTTATTTTTACGATTGGCTGCAAAAGCAGAACGAAATGCTGACGAATACCCCGAAAGAGTGAGTCCGATGCGCGCTTTTTTCGCGCCGCTCGGCAACTATCTGCGCGCAGGGAAAAAAGTGGGGGGAGCCTGTGGCGGCGTATCTCCATCCTCACGGCCACGGTATGGCCGATCGACAGACGAAAAAAAACCTGCTTTAAAAAGCAGGTTTTTCGAATGGTGGTCGGCGAGAGAGGATTATGCGCATCAAAGATGCGCCCCCTTCGGGCGTTGCTGCGCAACGTGGTCTCGCTGCGCTCGGCTCAAACCTCCTTCGGAGGCTATTTCGCGCATCCTGCGCTCACCCTTACGGGCCAACGCTAACGCGTTGTTCAAAACTGTTCCCGACAGTTTTGTCTCATCCTCTATCCGCTACAGACGAAAAAAAACCTGCTTTAAAAAGCAGGTTTTTCGAATGGTGGTCGGCGAGAGAGGATTCGAACCTCCGACCCACTGGTCCCAAACCAGTTGCGCTACCAAGCTGCGCTACTCGCCGATGCGGGGCGCATCTTACTGCTGGCGCACAGGGGCGTCAATCACTTTTTCGCCCCGCCGTTGCAAACGGCGATAAAAGCGCCGAATCTGCCAAAAAAGCAGCGACGGCGCCCGGTCGGTCAGGTTACGGCTTGGCGACCGCGCCGGCAGCCGGCGCCGATGGAGCAGGCGTCGCCTTGGCCGATACCGGTGCCGCATTAGGGTTGTTGCACCAGTTATTCTTGGCGACGATACCGCCGTCCGGCGAGGTATAGCCCAGGCAGCCGAGAATGGTGTCAAACAGCTCGACGTGACGGTGGGATTTGCCCACCCGCTGCTGCGCCTGCAGACGCTCAAACGCGCTGCGGTTATGGTCGTCCGCCAGATATTTGTCCGAGGCCCAGACGATCATCGGCACGCGGAACTGCTCCGGCGGCGCCATCTCACGCGGCGTGCCGTGCAGGTGCGAGTTCTCGCCGATCGATTCGCCATGATCGGCAGCGTAGAACACGATGGCTTTCTTATCGCGCACCTGGTCAATCACCTTATCGATAAAGCTGTCGGTATACAGCACGGTGTTGTCATAGGCGTTGATCAGTTGATCTTTGGAACAGAAATCATCCACCCCCATGCACTCCGGCTGATAGCGCGCATAGCTGCGCGGATAGCGCTGCGAGTACAGGTAGTGCGAGCCTTTGGTATGCAGCACCACCAGGTGCTTGCCCTTCGGATAGCGCGCCAGCGACTCTTTCATCTCATCCACCAGCAGCATATCGTCGACCGATTTACCGTCATTGCGCTTCTCGGAGGCGATCATCTCGCGGAAGGAGTAGTTATTCACGTCGGTGTTGTTGTAGAACCATACCTCGCTCTGCATGGCGAACAGCTCGGAGGTAAAGCCCAGTTCTTTCAGCACCGCAAAAATATTCTGCTCTTTCAGCGTGCGCTGCGGGTTGTCCGAGGTGCCGCCTTCGCGCACAAACATGCAGCGCAGCGACAGCTTGGTCGAGGTATCGCAGGACTCGCCGCGGAACGCCACCAGGTTTTTCTCTTTCGACAGCTTCGGCGTGGTGTCACGCTCATAGCCCAGCATGCCCATATGGTCCCAGCGGGTGGTTTCGCCGATGATAAACACCACATAGGTATCATCGAGGCCGTCCGGCGCCACGTAGGTAAAGTGCTGCGCCGGGTCGAACATATTGGCGGCGTCCTGGCTTTCATCGTAGCGGGTATAGGCAAACAGCCCCAGCGCCGACAGCCAGTTGGACGGCAGGTAAGAGTGCGCCACCACGCCGCCATAGCTCGGCAGGTCGATATTGGTGATTTTCTCCTGCGCGGTCTGCTCTTTATCCAGCGTGCGCAGCGGCAGCCACACCAGCGCAACCACCGCCAGCAGCACCAGCAGCGGCTTCAGCCGCCGGCCCGGCGTTTTCAGCTGTTCAATCAGCGTATCACGCAGGTCGTTGCGCCAGATCAGCAGCAGCGGCAACGCGCTGACCACCAGCATCCACACCACAAAGTGCATGCCGACCACTTCTCTCGACAGATCGATATCCGTGGTCATCACCGACACGATAATGCCGTAGCCGATCACCACGTTGAAGAAGGTCATGTAATAGCTGGCCGCCACCGAGATCAATACCAGCAGCGAGGCGACGATGCGGTAAAACAACCGGCCGCCCAGCGATATCAGACGCATGATAAAGAAGGTGAACAGAACGATAGCAACAACTTCCGTTATTGCGGAAACAACCTTAATCCCCTGAATGCCGTGCGCAAATGAATCAAAACGACGATAAAAAACGGAAAGGTTTAAAAAGATGCCGATATAGATCGCTAACAATAACGATAAATTCTGCTGTGATAGCGATTTAACTTTGTTCATGCAACGCGGTAACTCCGGGGGACTTTTAAACTGTTCTGAAACCATTCAGACACTCAATGCGTCGGCAGGTTCAGCCGATCGACAATAAGCCCTATTTTTTAGTCGAGAATCAGGATGATTCTTAAGCAATGGGCGTGTTGCCGCTTCAGGACGCGGGGCGAGGCAGGAGAAAAAACAAAAAATGGAGGGTTTCCCCTCCATTGATCAGCGCTCGAACGCGTTATTTCACGTTTAATATAACATCAATATTGCCACGGGTGGCATTGGAATATGGGCAAACCACGTGCGCTTTCTGCACCAGATCTTCCGCCACGCTGCGCTCAACCCCCGGCAGACTGATATCCAACTGCACTTCAATGCCGAAACCGTTCGGGATTTCTCCGATGCCCACCGTGCCCTCAATGGCGGCATCGGCAGGAATTTTGACCTTTTCCTTCGCCGCGACGAACTTCAGCGCGCCGAGAAAACAGGCGGAATACCCTGCGGCAAACAGCTGTTCCGGGTTGGTGACCTCGCCGCCGGCGCCGCCCATCTCTTTCGGCACGCCCAGTTTCACGTCCAGTACGCCGTCAGATGAGGTAGCACGACCATCACGGCCGCCGGTGGCTTTTGCATGAGCGCGGTACACAACTTTTTCAATAGACATCTTTGCTTCCTTTTTTCGAGTGGGCCAACAGGCGTCGCCCGTCATAGATGCCGCGGCGCCAGATGAGCTCGCGATTAAATCGCACGCTATATACTTAACAGACTCATTTTCAGTTTAGCGCACGATCGACGATCGTGCGTGCTGCCCGCCACCCAGCGTTACACCTGTCCGAGCAGGTTGCCGCGCAGCGTTTCCAGCTGCTGCTTCAGGCTCTGTACGTCCTCCAGGCTACAGGCAGAAGCACACATCACCGCTTCCGGCACCGACTGCGCCTTGGCGCGCAGCGCACGGCCGGCGTCGGTCAGCGCAATAATCACCTGCCGCTCGTCGGCGGCGGCACGATAGCGCACCAACAGCCCGGCGGCCTCCAGACGTTTCAGCAGCGGCGTCAGCGTGGCGGAGTCCAGAAACAGCCGCTCGCCAATATCGGATACGGTGATCTCATCCCGCTCCCACAGCACCAGCATCACCAGATATTGCGGATAGGTCAGCTCCAGCTGGCTGAGCAGTTTGCGATACACCTTATGCAGCGCCAGGTTGGCCGAGTAGAGCGCGAAACACATCTGTTGATCGAGCTGCAGCGCGTTTTTTTCGTTGAATGTATTGTTATCTTTCATTGTTTAAACATATATAGCACACGATAAAATAGCAAGCTAACACCCGACGATTGTGCTATTTTTTTATTTACAGGAACGCATTTGCGTGCCACAGGACGGGAGGGAACAGCCATGAGCGCAACGCTGGTAGAACGTGCGCGCCGCTATGCCACCAAGGCGCATGCGGCCATCGATCAACGCCGTAAATACACCAATGATCCCTATATTGTGCATCCGCAGGCGGTGATGGAGCTGGTCCGCAGCGTTCCCCATACCGACGAAATGCTGGCGGCGGCCTGGCTGCACGACACGGTGGAAGACACGCCAACCACGCTGGCCGACCTGGAAAGCCGCTTTGGCCCGCAGGTGGCGGAACTGGTCGGCATGCTGACCAACGTCAGCACGCCCGGCAGCGGCAACCGTTACCAGCGTAAGAATGACGACCGACGCCACAGCGCGCAGGCCTCACCGCAGGCAAAAACCATCAAGCTGGCGGATTTGATCGACAACACCCGCTCGCTGCTGACCTACGACAGCCACTTCGCCCGCACCTATCTGATTGAAAAACAGCGCCTGCTGGAAGTCCTGACCGAAGGGGATCGCCAACTCTGGCAGCAGGCCCACCATATCGTCGAACAGGGGCTGGCGGCGCTGCTGCTGCCGCCGCACAGCGTACCCGCCAGTTGGTTTGAGCATGCGCGTCAGCGCTACCGCGACAGTGAACGCGCATCCGCCTGAGCGCCGGACAACACCCGCAAATAGATAAGCTTAACTAACTAAATAATCTGCCACCAGGCGTGCGCTGCCGGCGGTGGCGGAGAAATAACCGGGTGAAAACTCGGTATTTATATCCATACCCTGACGTAAAATAGCGTTATTTTCAGCCGTCTGTATGTAAAATATTTTACATCAGCGCGTTACCTATCCCTTCAGCGGTCTTACCAACAATAACCATCAGAATTATTAATATTATTCTGGACAAAAATACTTCATGGGATTATTACTGGACCAGCGTAATTTGCTTTAGGGATTAAAAGCCATGACGTTGCGTAATGAGATAGGACGTATCCTGATTACCGGCGCCGGAGGCCGGGTGGCCACCGTCTATCGACGGGCTATCGCCGGACGCCATGCGCTGCGGCTGGCGGAGCGCGATACCGCCCTCCTGACCGATATCGGCGCGCATGATGAAATCATCGCCTGCGACATCCGCGATCTGCAGGCCTGCCGCCGCGCCTGCGACGGCATCGACACCGTGCTGCACCTGGCCGCCGCCCCCTCGCCCGACGCCGATTTTTGCGGCTCGCTCAAAGACAACAATATCCTCGGCACCTTTAATATCTTCCGCGCCGCCAAAGACGCCGGCTGCCGGCGCGTGGTGTTCGCCAGCAGCGCGCAGGCGGTGGAAGGCTATCCGCTGGATTATCAGGTGCGGCCGGACGACGCGCCGCGACCGAAAAACCTGTACGGTGCCAGCAAGGCGTTCGGCGAAGGCATCGCCGCCTATTTTGCCTATCAGGAGGGATTATCCGCGCTGTCGGTGCGTCTCGCCAACTTCTGCACGCTGGAGCCGGGCCAGCAGGTCAGCGCCCGCGATATGAGCGCCTTCCTCAGCCACCGCGACGCTGCCGACCTGCTGGACCGCTGTATTCGCGTCGATGGTGTGCATTATGCGGTAGTGCACGGCATCTCCGACAACCGCTACAAACGGCTGTCGCTGGAGGAAACCTCCCGCCTGCTGGATTATCACCCGCAGGATGATGCTTTCCGTTTATTGGGGTTTGTCTGAGCGTTGCTCAGATCGGCGAGCGGCGCAACGCGCGTAAATGGCTGGCGATGCCCCAGTGCTGCAGCGTCAGCCCCTGACTGCCGGCTTCAACAATCGAATAGCTGCCGCTCAGATGGCCGTACTTGCTGGTTTCTTCTTTGGGGTTGGCGCCCTGTAACTGCCAGATCAGCGCCTGAATGGCATGGCCGTGCGTCACCACCCCGGCGGTGCCGCAGGAGCCGGCGGGGAAACTGCGGAAAAAAGACATCAGCCGCTGTACCACCTGCAGCGCCGACTCGCCCTGCGGCGCAGTCGCCGTCGGTTCGCCGGCAAAAATACGGGCGAAACCGCTTGGGTCGCTGGAGATGGCCTGATGGTAGGATTGGCCCTGATAACAACCGAAATGTTGTTCATAGAGGCGCTCATCGCTGCGCACAACGCACTTGCAGTGCGCCGCCAGCGCCTGCGCGGTGGTCATTGCCCGGCCGGAAGGAGAACTGAAAATCTGCGTCAGCGTGGTGTCTTTCAGCGCCGCCATCAGTGCTGCGATCTGGCGATAGCCATCGGCCGTCACCGGGCTGTCATGCTGTCCCTGAATGATCCCTTCGCGACTTCCCTGTGATTCTGCATGCCTGATGACGATAAAGCGCATAGCTCCCCCTCCGTGATGAAGGTTAACTATAGTTCATCGTGATAAAAGTGCTGGCTCACATATCACCAAATGTTTTACAAGCGGTAAATCACGGCAACGGCGGCGGCCACTACGGCCGCTATCACGTTATCAGGCTACTGATAAATATGGCGTTCCATCACCGTCATGGTGAACACCAGCACATCCGCGCCCTGATTGCGGTAGGCGTGCGGCACATCGGTTTTGGCGACGGCGGAGCTGCCCGCCGGCACCGTCAGCGACACATCGCCGACCTGCACGGTCAGACTACCGCTTTCAACATGCAGCAGTTCCGTGGTGCCTGCCGGATGCCCCTCTGAGGCAAAATCTTCACCGGGCTGCATGTCCCAGCGCCAGAGCTCCAGCATATCCGGGCCGCTGGTGCCGGCCAGCAGCCGGGCGCTGCCGCCCTGCGGCCCGCGCCACAGCGTGGGGATATCCTGCTGTGGGATCAGGTGCGCCTGCGGTTTACTGGCGACATCGACAATATCGGCGACGGACAGCCCCATCGCGGCGGCGATTTTGCACAAAATGGCGATGCTGGGGTTAGCCTGCGCTTTCTCCACCTCCACCAGCATGCCTTTGCTGATGCCGGCGCGGCGCGACAGTTCGTCGAGCGACAGCTTCTGCTGACGGCGAAACTCCCGGATACGCCCGGCGACGGCGGCGCTTACCGAGACGACATCGGCCCCCGCCTCGGTCGTTTTATTGACTTTTTTGGTCATTGGTCGCTAGTATGCAATAAATTGGTCATTACAGGATTATTCTATGCCTAGCGTCACCCCGTCAATCGATCCGCAGATTACCCGCCTTGCGCCAGCCTTCCGGGCGCTGAGCATTCTGGTGGAACCCGCGCCGGTACGCCACCCTGACGTCGGGGAAACCGCGCTGCAGCAGGCCTGCCAGGCGGTGATGGCCGGCGAGCCGACGTGGGCGGACGCGCATCTGGCGGCCTGGGATAACGTGTTCAAGGCATTCGGCGCCAAACCCAAACGCACCCCCTGTTCGGCACTGGCGCTGCGCAAACGCGTACAGCGCGACGGCATGATGCCCGCCATCGACCCGGTGGTGGATCTCTACAACGCGGTCAGCCTGCGCTATGCGGTGCCGGTCGGCGGCGAGAACCTGGCCGCCTACGCCGGTCAGCCGCGGCTGGTCATCGCCGACGGCACAGAGCTGTTCGACACCATCAAAGAGGGGCAGCCGGCCCACGAAGCGCCGGAAGCGGGGGAAGTGGTATGGCGTGATGATACCGGCGTCACCTGCCGGCGCTGGAACTGGCGTCAGGGCGTCAGAACCCGCCTGAGCGTGGAAAGCCCGCTGATGTGGTTTATCCTCGAAAGCCTGCCGGAGATGCCGCTCGAGGCGCTGCAGCAGGCCGGCGACGCGCTGATCCAGGGACTGGAGGCGATGATGCCCGGCGCGGCAGTCCAGCGGCAGTTGATCGGGCCGGGAGCGTAGTCAAGCATCCCCTCTCTGGCGCTGCTACACTTTTGTGGCGCCGAGATATTTTTCAATGAGAGGGAACGCCGCATGCCTTACCGACAATCAGCCAACAGCAATAAATGGTTCGGAAAACTGGCCGGAGTGCTGCTCGGCATCACCGCCTGCCTGCCGGCCCTTGCCAACGCCGCCCCGATAACGCTGACGCCGGACAGGCAAGACGCCTTTCGCTCCGCGTTTTATCAGGCCTATAGCGACAGCATGGAAAAAGGCGGTTGGACCAACGTCATCAAGGAAGGGCGAAAACCCAAATTACACATCGTCGATTGCGCCAACGATCTGTGCGTGGTCAATCTGATTGTCGACGCCGGGTTTGATGAACAGCCTTATCTGGTGCGCATCGGGGCCAACGAGACGTTCTCAGGCATGACGGCCGTGCGCTATTATGGCAGGGCGCTCGGCAAGGCCGCTTTCGTCACGGTTAACAACCGGCCTGCGATTTATGTCACCTCCAAAACGCATATGGGCACCCAGGCCGAGCAGCTGTTTGCCGTTGACGGCGAAAAAGTCGGCAAGATGCTGGCGCTGCGTACTTTCTCCGGGGAAAAAACCGAAAGCGAGCAAGGCGATCGGCACGCCTTGCAGCGGGCGGCGACGTTGAGCCGGCAAACTGTACCGCCGGTGGTTTTTTGATGTCGCGACAAGGTTAACGCACTGGCTGACGCTGCCCTCTTGCTGCTGTTTTTACCAGTCAGGACCTCGTTGTTCTTCGCCGACACCAGGTTCACATCCCGCGCCGCTTCCAGACTGACGTCCTTGCCCGCCTGCAGCTGGCTGCCCGTCACGTTGACGTCGCCCTCTCTGGCGCGGATGGTCAGGTTGTCGCCCGCCGTCAGGCTGCTACCCTGCGCGGAGCTCTGCCCGCTGTGCTGCACGGACTTGGAAGACTGGCTGCCGTAAGACAGGCTGATCCCCACCGAATTATTGTTCGACGGATCGTCACCCTTCGCCGCATCCATCCGCCCGGCCTGCACCGCCTGTACGCCGGACAGCGCCGCCTTGGTGCCCTGCAGCGCCTGCAGCCGGCCGCTGCTCTCTTTGCGCGTATGCTGGGCGGTGCTCACCGCCGTATTCAGCGCAACTCATTGATATGGCTTAGCAACATCATAAGTCAGAACCCGCCACACCCCAAGCCCGCAGACATATTATCGGCTATCGCCCCAACGGCGGCAGGCCCAACCCGCCCCCGCAGCTCACCCTCACCGGTAAATGGCTGGAGCCGCTGGGCTTTACCACCGGGCAGAAGATCGAGGTGATCACCGAACCTGGTCAGTTGATCATCCGCATAGCGCCAACCACGGAGGGGGACGTATGAACATCATTTTCACCCTCCCACTGATCCTTTCAATAACGTAACGGTTATTACAACGCAACAGCCCCGACTTGAAGCCGGGGCTGTTGTTTAATTCAGTATAATATTACGCTGCATCCAGTCCATTCAGTAAATCCCTGAACTTCGCCTCAAGCTCTGCCCACTTTTCATTGCTCAACGGCTTATCCTTGTATGCATGGTGAACTAGAGTCAAGAAGGTCTCTGTAACTCCACCGTGATTCTTGAGTAAATCATCAAGTTTCTTCTGTTTCCTCATCCATTCTTTGGAAGAAAGATCTTTTCGTTGCTCCCTGAGCACAGGTTCTGGATCTGATTGCAGCCGAGCGATTACATCTTTATCCATGTCGTAATACATCTGATTGGTTTTTTTGCCGCCAGCAACAACAGATACCGTACTTACATTGCGATGTTGGATTGGAATAAAATACTTTTTCTCCAGATCTTCGATGGCAGCAGAGAGACGTAATACTTCATAGTCAGCCGGAACATTATTACCCGCAGTCGTCAGCCGATCTCCACGCAGCAAGGAACACAGAACCACTACGAGTGAGTCCCGCATAGCGTTAATCTGCAACAACATGGCAGGATTTGAAGAGAACATGTTGCCTAATTCTGTACGGGCAACGGAGGGAGGGACTTCTAAAAGAGCCATATGGACACCTATTCTCTATTGATTTTAAACAATAAGACATTCAGGATGACCATTCGCAACACCCATGACAGCACCATGGTTAAAATTACTTAACCTGAAAATGCTAGCCAGAAGTACACTGTTGAGCCTAATATTAGGCACAACCTTTCGTACTACCTTTCTGGAATTACGATGGTCAGAGAAGGCAGGGTTCAGAGCAAGTCGCCAAACTATAGATCTGTTCCCTGCCTTTGCTTCCTTACATTGCCTTCCTACTCATCACCCAGCCTGAAGATAATCTGACCTTTCTCCATCTGCGTGTCTGAATCCTGTGAAAACTGTTTTTCTGATGCATCATCATCGTCCGACAGACGCGGGAAGCCAGGGCGCATTGTCAGGCGGATGGCACAAGATGAGTACTCTCCCGCTTTATTTTTCTGACCAGCCACAGCGAAACCACCGTCAGTAACTTTTTTTATCATCCATAACGAAGATTCTGCATCGTGAAGGATGTCAACGCGGTCACCAATGTTGATACCCGCTGCGTCCATCGCTGAACGGCTGAGACGGAAGCCCAGTTCAACAGCACCTGTCTTCGCCCGTTTGTTTTGTGTGACCGTGACGTGATTGCTCTGAGCTATACGCCCGGTCTTCGCTGCAATATTAGATAAAGAGACAAAGGCCATTTTCAATCACTCTCTTTTGGTTGCTAAATTTTTTATGTGTTTGGATTATAGATCGATCAATTTCACCGATTAAGCGATTAGTTTGCAGGTTTCGTTGTATTCACTTTTGCATAATTTCGTATATAAGTTTGTAATCAATTTTTGACTATATGGCTTAGCTCTGTCGACTGACTTGCATAAAAAAGCCCGGCTCAATGGCCGGGCTGCGATGACAGGAAGTGAACGCGTTTAGGTAACATTAACTCCAGTCACTTGCCGGAGATAATGTTACTTACTGATTGATATTGAAGGACTAATGGAGGCTAAGATATCTATAACATCGTCCACCGTCGAGAGCATATAATGAACGATTCCATCGTGCACATTACCATTTTGCTCATTAAACCATTCTAGATACTTAGATTTTTCAACGCGATAAAGCCCAGTAAGCATCTCCCCTTTCTGCTCTTCCTGCATTTTCAATAGGTCGCCTTCATCAGTCACTCGGAAGGAATAAATCCAATCGAACAACACCTTAACTTTGCTGCCTTCTGCATTATTCTCAGAAGAGAGAATCAGCTCAAGGGAACCAGAGGAATAGTGAAAATCCTCTAGTTGGCTATCTTGAAGAGAACCCTCAGAAAGGGGGATTTTAATCAATTTTTCAGTCATATATGGCTACTCGTCATACCTAAACTTGATCCTATTCTTCCCTGATTGGATCTCCAATGTTGGACGACCATCAGTGCTACGCTCACGTACTATAACCATTCGCCCATCAGGTAGCTTACCGACTCTTCCACCTGGTATGTCTTTAATTTCTGTAGGAGATAAGGCATCGAACTCCTTATTAGCAGCGTTACTACCGCCTGTTCTTTCAAAGAGTTTTGAACGACCTGTAGTCTCATTACCTTTCGATGATGTCGAGGTTAAATCCTCAACGGTAATATTCTGCTTTTCACTGTTCCGCGCATTCTCTTCATCCTCCGGCCCATGACCGCCCGGAGTTCCAGATCCTGCTCCACCCAACTCTGCTTTCTCTTCATCCGTCAGATCCTGCGCCACATTCGGTTGTCGCGCATTCTCTTCACGAGATTTGCTTGGGTCATAGCTCCCATCGTCAGCATCCCAGGCTTCATCAGCGTTGTTTGACGATTGACTACCATGGCCAACACCGCCCGCAACCACTGCGCCCTCTGCAACACCGCCGGCAATCGCACCCAGCAAGTTATTCTCAACCGCATTCTTCCCGGTCTGCGCCGCCGTCACGCCACCTGCAGTATCGCCCGTCGCCAGTCCGCCCGCAAGTCCTGCCGCCAACTGGCTCAGCGCGCTCACCTGCTGCTTCTCACTTTCACTCAGCTCGCTTGCCTTCTTGCCCGGGAACAGCTGGCCGGCGATATACCGTGCCGCCAGCTCGCCACCGCCGGCCCCCAACCCACCAGCGACCGCCGACTGGTTGTTCAACTGCGCGGTCACCGCCCCCAGCACCGCATGCGCCATCGCGTTCGCCGCAACGTTATCTTCACCCACCCGCTTCTTGATTTCCGTCGCCAGATACGGCGACGCGCCGCTTGCCAGCGCACCCGCCAGGTTGTTGCCCGCCAGCGCCGTCAGCGCCCCGGTCAGCGCCTGCGCCGCCTTATGCAGATCGCTGCCCGTGCCGTACTCCTTCATCGCCGCCTGGTACTCTTTCGTCTCCCGCAGCTCATCCGCACTCAGTCCCTGATGCTTTTCCTTCGCCGCCTTCAGCCCGATAAGATCGCCCTGCGTGCTGATGACGTCCATCGCCATACCGCCAATCTCGCCAATCAGCTGCGCTTCCCGCAGCCGGTTCTGCTCCTTCTCTTTATCAAAGATCGGCCCGATGCTGCCGTTGGCATTCTCCGTATCCCGGCTCAGTTCCGCCACGTCCTGCTGCTGTTTATCCTGCTCGCGAATGGCAATCGTCCCTTCGCTCACCGCCGCCTTGGTGGTGCCTTCCGCATGACCGCTGTTATTAGCACCCGACAGCATGCCGCCCGCCATGTTGGTCAGCAAATCTTTACCCACCGGGCCGCCGGTGCTCAGCGAACCGCCGCTGTGCTCGGCCTTAAAGTCCGCCTTGTTGTGGATGTCGCTCCACCCCAGCGTCCCCGTCTCCAGACGATTCTTCTCCTTGTCCGCCGTACTGGCTAACACTGCCCCGTCCAGCTGGGTGTGCTCGCCCACCTTGACATCAAAACCGCCCTTGCCGGCAAAGATCCCCGTCTGCTCCTGCACGCTGTCGTAGTTGCTGTGCAGTTTGTCGCGGCTGGCGCTCAGGTTCGCTGAACCGCTGCCCGCACCGATCGGCACGCTCACCCCGCCGCTGACGCTGGTCTGCTTCGCGTCATAGCGATCGCTGTCCTGCTGGCTCTGCAACGTCAGGTTGCGCCCGACGTCCGCACTCACCTGCTCGCCGCTCACCTGCGCGCCCTTCAGCGTGGTGTCGCGCCCGCTGTGCAACGTGACTTTGTTGCCGCTGTCTATAGTGGTCTCGTTCCAGCTGGTGCCATCACCGTGTTCCGAACCCTTGCTCGAGTTGGCGTTGGCGAAGATGCTCAGGCCGCTGTTCTTGCCCACGCCCAGGCTCATCCCCACACTGCCGCCGCTGCTCTTGTTGCTGCCCTCGGTCTTCTGCATGTTCGCCGCGCCGCTCAGCAGCAGATCGCGCTGGGCGTCCAGCGTCACGTCACCCCCGGCCTTCAGCTGGCTGCCGCCGATAGCAATATCGCCGCTGCCCGCCTCGCCGTGTTTGCCCGTGGCGGTCACCGTCAGGTTATTACCGGCATTCAGCGTTGAGCCGCTGGCCATGCTCTGTTCCTGCTTCTGCGTCGACGAAGACTTCTGGCTGCCGAGCGATACGCTCACCGCAAAGCCGCTGCCTTTTTCACCGTCTTCCAGTCCGACCCGCTCATTGGCCTGCATCGCCTGTACGCCGGACAGCGCCGCCTTGGTGCCCTGCAGCGCCTGCAGCCGGCCGCTGCTCTCTTTGCGCGCCTGCTGGGCGGTGCTCACCGCGGTATTCAGCGCGCTGCCCACCGCGCCCGACAGCGCCACGCTCAGCCCGCTCTGTTTGGTCTCGAAGGTTTCCGTACGGGTGCGCTGGTCATAGCCCGGGTCGATCTGCACGCTGTCGCCGCTCAGGGTCATATCCTTGCCGGCCACCAGATCGGCGCCGCCGATATGCAGCTGCTTGCCCGCCGTGATGTTCACGTTGCCCTGATTGCTGCCCACCGTGCTGACGCTCTGGCTCTGGGTGGTGCCCTTCTCGTCAATCTGATGCCGGCTGGACTGGCTGCCGATGGTGAAGCCCAGCCCGCCGCCGCTCAGCAGCCCTTTCTTTTTCTTCTCTTCCAGCAGGTAGTGCGCGTCGGTCTCGGTGGCGGCGGAAATATCGACGTTGTTGCCCGCCTGCAGGTTGACGTCATGGTCTGCGACAACCGCCGAGCCGCTCACCGTCAGATCGTTGCCGGCGCTGATGCTGATGCTGTCGCCGCTCAGCAGGCTGCCCTTCTCGCGCGTCACCCGGTCGTTTTTCACCGTGCGGCTGCTCTGCTTCTTCAGGAAGCCTTTCTTCTCGGAACGCTCTTCCGAGTACGTCGCCTCGCTTTCGGTGGCGCTGTTGAGCATGACGTCATTTTTCGCCTGCAGGGCGATCGCCCCGTCGTCGCTGTGCAGCGTGCTGCCGGTGACCGTCACATCCCCGTCGCGCGCCACCACCGTCACGCCGTTCTGGCCGCTGAAGGTGCTGCCCAGCGCCTCGCTGCGCGAACTCTCTTCCTCGCGCCGGCTCTTGGTCTTGCCGACCCGTTTGTTCTCGCTGTCGCGGTCGTTAACCTGCTGCCGCGCCTCTTTGATGGTCACGTTCTGCCCGCTCAGGCCGATGCGTCCCTCCTGGCTGTCAACCTGCGCGCCCTCCGCCAGCAGGTTGTTGCCCGCCGTCAGCGTCACGCCCTGGTCGCCGCTCAGGGTGCTGAGCAGCAGACGCTCTTCCTCACGGCTGTTGTTCACCGACGAGGTGCGGCTGTCAGCCTTCAGGTTGGTGCGGTTGGTGGTGCTCTCCGCCAGCAGCTTAACGTCGCCGCCCGCTTGTACACCGAGCTGGCCGCCGGCCTTGGCCTGGCTGCCCTGCAGCGTAATATCCTGCCCGGCCTTCAGCGTCAGGTTGTTGCCGGCGCTGAGCGTGCTGCCCAGCGCCTGCTGCCACTCGCCGCTGACCTGCGCCATCCGCGAGCCGGCTTCTTCCAGCCCGCCGCTGGTGCGGTTGCCCATCGCGCCGGAAATCACCTGCAGATCCGCCGTGTGGCTGCTTCTGGCGGCGCCGATCTCCAGGTTGTTACGCGCGCTCAGGCTCAGGTTGTGCGTCGCGTCCAGCTTCGCCCCCTGCAGACGGATATCGCCGCCGCTCAGGCTGATGTCATTGGCGCTCATCGACGCCTGGCGCAGCGCGTCCTGCAGGTTGGTGCTCATGGTCAGGCTGTCTGCCTGCACGTTGATGCGGTCGGCGCGGATATCGCCGCTCTGATGCATAAGCTGGCCGGCGTCGATGGTCAGCGCCTTATCGGCAAACAGGTTGCCGGCGTTGTGGATGCTGTCCGCCGACAGCTGCAGCTCGCCGCCGGCGATCAGCGCGCCGTCGCCGTTCAGGCGCAGCGTGTTATTGGCCAGATAAACCTTCGGCACCCATACCGTCTGCGGGCCATTGGCGGTCTGCACCGTCTCACTCACCAGCCAGACGATATCCTGCGTCAGCGCCGCAATCTGTTCAGGACGCAGCGCCACGCCCGGCACCAGTTGGAAGTCCTGCGCCACCTTGATGCCGTTGTTCATCAGGCGCTGGTACTGCGCCATCGCGTCTTCACCGCGCACCGACGGCCGGCCGGTCAGCTTCAGCATCTGCTCGCGCACCAGGCGCTGCTCATAGAAGCCGTCACCCAGGCGCTTATGCACCTGCGCCGGGTCGTAGCCCACCCGCTGCAGCATATAGTCGCTGCTGATAAATTTGCTGCGGCTGGTGAAACGCTCGTCGGTCACCACCAGATACGGGCTGTCCGCTTCCAGATGCTGACGGAACAGGCCATTGTCCGGGATCGCGGTCGCCACGTCGCCCAGATGCTGCTTGTCGGTCAGCGCCAGCTCGCCCGGCGTCAGCGGCCGGCCACCGGGGGTCAGCTGCGTATCGCCGGACTGCCACTCCACGCCGTCAACCGTCACCGCCAGCGGATTGCGCTCCAGCTCCGCGCGTTCGGCCTCCGCCGCCTTCTGCGCCGCCTCCACGCTGCCGATCTGCGCCTGGTTGACCGTGGTGTTCTCAATGCTGGCGCCGCGAATGGCGACGCTGCCGTTGCCGCTGATAATGCCGTCAATGGTGGTCAGCGCCGTGGTCTCGTCGCGGTTAAACGTCGGGTACCAGTGGTGGGTATCCTTGTCATAGTGATCGACGATATATTCCTGACGCCGCTCATTGACCGAATAGCCGCGGTTGATCACCTTGCCGTCGCCGTCAATCGTCAGGTTGCCGTTGGCGGCGATGGTGCTGGCGTCGTTCAACAGCTGGCTGGCGATACGCAGCACCATATTGCCGCCCGCCAGGATCTGCCCGCCGATGCCGGCGGAAACCAGCCGGTCGCGCGTGACCGTGCCGGTGGTGGTGCGCTCGCGGAAGTTGCTGTAATCGGTAACAAAAGGCGCGTTGATGATATCGAGGTGCTTTTCCGGGTCCCACTGTTCCAGACGCCCGCGATCGTGCTCGCGCCACACCGTATTGTGGTACGGCGTCGGCACGCTGTTCTGCCGGAAGCCGCGCGTCTCGTAGAAGGTCATGGCGTAGCCGCCGTCGTCGTTCGGCTTCAGCGCCAGGTAGTTTACCCAGACCTCCAGCATCTCTCCCTGCGCGCTTTTTACCCGCACCTGCGCGCGTTTGCCCGCCGGGTCAATCGCCAACAGAGTGCCGTAAGGGTTGCTGTCCGCCGCCGCGTCATCACGGAACGTCAGGTTCTGCGTGGTCGGCGCCATGGTCTCTTTGTCGGGGTTGACCTTGGAGCCGTAAGAACGCCAGTAGTAGTTGTAACGGTGCCACTTGTAGTCGCTGCTTTCCGCCTCGCGCTCAATCTCCAGCCCTTCACGCAGGTTGTCCAGCCGCTTGGCCTCCACCGTCACGTCGCCGTCCGCCTCGATATTGCTCGCCCGGTTCTCAATCAAATCGCCGCTGCCCAGATGCAGGCTGCCGGCGCTGTAGATCAGGCTGCCGTCACGATTGGTCAGACGTTCGCCGGCCTGCAGATGCAGCCGCTCGGTGGCGGCGATCACCGCATCGCGACCATGGTTGTCGATGGTTTTGCCGCGCAGCGTGATGTCATCGCCCATCACCGTCGCCAGGTTATCCAGCGTGTCGGCGTCGACCGTCATGCTGTCGGCTTCCAGCCGCCCCTTGTTCAATAGCGCGCCGGTCGTCAGCCGCAGCGTTTTCCCCACCAGCGAACCCAGGTTAGTGATATGCGTGCTGTTGACGGTCAGGCTGCCCGGCAGCAGCCACTCTGTCAGGTTGGTCAGGCCGCCGGCCAGCGTCAGCGTCAGCGCTTCGTTGCTGCTGAGCGTATCGCCGGCGCGCTGGGTGTAATCCTGCTGCAGCGAGAGTGTCAGCGCCTGCTGGCTCAGCAGCGTGCCGCCCTGGTTGTCCAGCGTGCCGGCGTCCACCGCCAGCGTGGCGCCGCTCTGGATCAGCCCGCCCTGGTTCAGCAGCTTCAGGACGGAGACGGCGCGCTGTTCGCCGTTAATCGCCAGCGCGCCGTTGGCCACTATGCGCCCCTGCTGGTTGTTCAGCGTATCCAGCAGCGACAGCGTCAGCGAACCGGCGCTTTGCAGGCGGCCGCCGCCGTTATCCAGCGTCTGCGCGCTTACGTCGGTATGCGTCGTGCCCATCAGCAGGCCGCCGTCGCGGTTGTTCAGGCCGCTGCTCTGCAGCGACAGCCGATCCTGGCTGGTAACGGCGCCGCCGCGGTTATCGATCTGCACCACCTCCAGCCGTTGGACGCCGGTGGAAACCAGCTGCCCGCCCTGGTTGTTCAACTGCTGGCCGCGCAGCGTCAGCGCCTGACCGCTGTGGATCTTGCCCTGCTGGTTATTCAGCAGGTCGATACGGTAGTCGCCGTCGCCCTGACCAATCAGCGTGCCGTTCAGGTTATCCAGCCGCCCGGCGCTCAGCGCCAGCGAGCCACGGCTGCTGAATACACCTTCGCGGTTCTCGACCTGCTGCGTGCTAACCTGCTGCGCGCCGTTGCTTCTGATCGCGCCGCGGGTATTGTCCAGCAGCCCCAGGATCCGCAATGCCACCTGCTGCTGGCCATCCAGCGTGCCGCCTTCATTGAGCAGCGACTGCGCGTCGAGCTGTAGCTGCTCCCCGCTCTGCAGCCGCCCCCGGCGGTTATCCAGCGCGCCGTTCAGGTTCAGCCGCATCGCCCGCTGGCTGTAAAGCAGGCCGCCCTGCTGGTTGTCCAGGCTCTGCGCCGCCACGCTGAGCGCATCGCCGGCCAGCAGCTGACCCGCCGCGTTGTGCAGCGTGCCGGCGGCCTCGTCCGCGTTCGCGCCGCGCAGCGCCAGCTGCCCCTGCGCGCTGAGCTTACCGCCGCGGTTATCCACATCCTGGCCGATATGCAGCACCAGCGCCCCCGCTGACTGAATGCTGCCGCGCTGGTTGTCCAACGCGTCGCTCGCCAGCTGCGCATCCTGCTGGCTCTGTACGCTGCCGTCCCGGTTGTCAAAACGCCGGGCGACGGCGGACCAGCCGCCCTGGCTGCCCATCCAGCCCTGATGGTTCAGCAGATCTTCCGCCCGCAGGGTCTGCGACAGCTGACTGAAAATCTTGCCGTTGCCGTTATCCAGCTGGCGGGTAAACTGCATATCCAGCGCGTCCAGCGACTGCACCGCGCCGCCGGCGTTCAGCAGGCTGCCGGCGCGCACCCGCGTCATCCCGCCGCCAAGCAGCGTGCCGTCCCGGTTATCCCAGCCGCCGTCCAGACCCAGCGTCAGCGCCTGTCGGCTCTGCATCAGTCCCTGCTGCCGGTTGCTCAGGCTGCCGCCCTGCAGTGACAGATCGCCGTCGCTGAGCACCTTGCCGCCGTCGTTGTTCAGCCGGCTGCCTGCAGCGCCCTGCCAGCTCAGCCCCTGCTGCGCCGTTAACAGCCCGCCCTGGTTGCTGACGTTGCCGGCGCTGTTGAGCGTCAGCGCGCCGCCGGACTGCAGCCTGCCGCCGTCGTTATTGATCTGGCGGGCGGTAACGGTCGCCCGTTTTCCGCCGGTAGCGCGACCGCCGCGGTTATCCCAGTCGCCCGCGCTGTTAACCGTTAATTCTTCGCCCGCTTCCAGCAGCCCCTGCCGGTTGTCCAGCCCTTCGTGTGCCGTTAGCTGCAGCCCGCGCTGGCTGACCAGCCGGCCCTGCGCGTTGTTCAGGCTGTGCGTCGTCAGCCTCACCCCTGCAGCGTTGATATCGCCGTCGCGGTTGCTCAGCGCACCGCCGGCGTTCAACATCAGCTGCCGGCCGGCCAGCAGCTGACCGCGATCGTTGTCGATCCCCGCCGCCGAGGTAAGATCCAGCGCCGACTGGCTCTGCACCACGCCGGCCTGGTTATGCAGTTCACCCGCCGTCAGCGTCAGGCTGCCGTTGCCGCCCAATACGCCGCTGCGGTTATCCAGCAAGCCGCCGATCTGCCAGCGCTGAGCTGCGTCATCCAGCGCCACCAGACGCCCGCGCTGATTATTCAAAGACGCCGCATCCAGCTGCAGCCGTCGGGCTTCGATGCTGCCGTCGCTGTTATCCAATGCGCCGCCCAGCGCGAAACGGCTGTCGCCGTCCCCGCTCTGCGACCAGATCGCTCCTTGTCCGAACAGGTTATTGCCGCTGACGTCCCAGCGCCCGGCCTTGATGTGCGCCTGCTGCGCGTCGATATCGCCCGTCGCGCTGAGCGCCAGTTCCCGGCTGTCCACAGTGGCCTGCCGCAGCGCCACGCCGCCTGCCGTAGCGCTGACTTCCGCACGGCGCGCGCTGAGCGTCGCCTGGCTGAGATCGGCCTGCCGGCCGCTGACCTTCAGCGTTTTCTTACTCAGTAATTGACCGCTTGCCTGCACCTCGCCCTGGCTGGCCAGCGTCAGATCCGCCTCGCGCACCAGCTGGCTGTTAATATCGCTGCCGGCCAGCAGGTTGCCGCTGCTGCGGATGCCGCGCGCGGCGTTAAGCCGCACGTCGCCGGCCGCCGCCAGCGTGCCGGACTGGCGCAGCTCGCCGTCACGGCTCTGCACCGAGAGCGTGCCGCCGCTGTGCAGCTTGCCGTGGTAGTCAATGTCGTCGCGGGCGGCCAGTTGGATATCGCCGCCGGCCTGGGTGACCGCCTCCTGTTTTGCCGGCTGCCAGCTCAGTTTGCCTTCGCTGCTGACGGTCAGCGTTTTGCCCGCCTGCAGATGGCCGCCCTGATTGCGCACGCCGACGCCCGCTTCGGTGCCGATCATCTGGATATAGCCGCTGTACATGCCGCCCATCTGGCCCATATCGATCGCCAGTTCCGGTTTTTTATCGTCGGCAGCCAGCGGCGTCGCCGTGTTGCCGTCGGCGCTGACGCGGTTGCGTCCGGCCACCACCTTCAGCCCCTGTTTGGCCCATACGCCGGCGTTCACTTCCACCGCGCGCGCCAGAATATCGACATATTCAGTGTCATGCCGGGCGTCACCATTCAGGCCGCCGCCCTCGATGCGCACCATGCCGCGCTCCACCTGATAACCGCCCAGACTGCCGTCGGCGTTCAGCTGCGGTTTGCCGGTGGTCAGCGTCATGCGCCCGGCGTTGATGGTGCCGCAGCCGTTACAGACGATCCCCGCCGGGTTGGCGACGATCACCTGCGCCCGGCCGCCGGCCACTTCCAGGAAGCCGCGCAGCTGGCTGGGGTTATTGCTGTTGACTTCGTTCAGGATCACCCGCGCCGGCGCGCCGTTGGGGTTCAGGTTCGGGTTGCCCTGGATCATGCCCCCCAGTTGGGTTGAGGTCATCGTCGCCGAGTTATTGAGAATCGCACCCTGCCGATCGACGTCGAACTGTTGGTATTTGTTATGCGACACCCCGGCCTGGTTGGGCGCGGTGATATTGACCTGTGGCAGCCCGTTCTGGGTGGCGATCACCTCAGGGCGCTGCCCCGCCGGGCCATCGGCCACGATGCCGCCCGCCCAGGCCGGGCCGGTGAACAATGCCAGCCCCAGCAGCCACACCGCCCGGCGCACCGTCACCCACAGGCGCGGCGCATGCCCGCCGCGGCTCTGGCCGGGCTCGGCGCTGCAGCTGCGCGCCAGTTCGGAAACCACCCGCAGCTCCCCGTGGGTGCGGCTAAAAATCAGGCGATAGCAATGTTTATTCATGAGTCACGTCCGTGTAAAAGATCCATCCAGTGAACAGCCCGCGGCCATCCGGCAGATTAAATTTCCAGATTGACGCTGAAGCCGGCGGTGGCGCCCGAGGTGTGGAACGCATCCGGCTTGCTCAGCGGTACGCCGGCGAACAGGTCATAGCTGAAGCGCCTCCACAGCGCGCCGCGCACGCCCAGCGCCGCCCCCGTCAGCTGTTTGCCGACCAGCCGACGCGCGCTGGGGCCGCCCACGCGGCCGTAGTCCAGCGCGGTATACAGTTCATGGCCGCGCGACTGTACGTTCCACGCCAGTTCGTTGCGCCACACCATGCCGCGCTCGCCGGACAGCGACAATTCACCGTCGAAGCCGCGTACGGTGTAGCGGCCGCCGATCGCCATCCGCTCCTGCGGCGTCAGGGCGTTGGCGCTCCACTGACCGCGCAGGCTGGTGTAATAGCGCCAGGGCTGCTGCCCCAGGGCGAATGGCTGGTTCAGGCTGACATCCCCCATGGCGAAGCCGACGCGGGCGCTGCCGCTGTGCATTGCCTCTTCCGGCGCCGGTTTGGCGCCGAAGGCCCCGGTGCCGCGGTGCCAGTTGAGGTTGGCGTCCAGCGTGGCGCTGCCGAGGTAACTGCGCTGGTTGAGGCCAAGTTCCCAACCGGCGGTGCGACGCTCCTGGTTATCAATGTTGTAGCCGTCGACCGCATTGGTGGCATGACGACGATAGGCGCGCATATTGAGCGTCAGCTTATGGGACTGGTTACGAAACAGCAGGCGGGACAGCGTCAGCTGCAGGTTTTCGCTTTTACCGCTGTAGCTCAGCACTTCGTTGGCGTTGGGGATATTCTGGTGATAGGTGTAATCGTTATAGTTGGCGGCCAGGCTCCAGTAGCCGATCGGGAAAACGTAGTTCAGCGTATGTGAGCGGTTGCCGAACGGCCCGTGTTCGAACAGGTTTTTGCCGATATTGGCGTAAAACAGATCGTTTTGGGCAAAGGGCGCGTCAATCGCCAGCGTGGCGGATCCCAGATAGCGGCCGGTGCTTTTCGAACCGCTGTCATCCAGCCCCAAGCTCAGGCGCACCGGGCGTCCCTCCTTCCAGCTCACCAGCAGGTCGCTGGTCGCCTCTTGTTCGCCGGGAGCGATTTTAATATCGGCCTCGACGCTGGGCACACGCTTAAAATTCTCCAGCCCCTGCTCAATCGCACGCAGGTTGAGGATATCACCGGTCGACGCCGGCAACGCATTCCACAACCGCCCGCGCCAGGAGACACCCTCCTCAAAACGCACGCGGGCAATGCGGCCAGGCTGTAGCGTCAGCGTCAGCACGCCGCTGGTCAAATCCTGCTCCTGCGCCATCACCCGGGTGGTGACATAGCCTGCGGCCAGAATGCGGTTCTGCACCTTGTTGATCGCCAGCACGATGCCCTGCTGGCCCAGACAGCGGCCTTTGGCGTCTTGCGCCGCGTCCAGCGCCCACTGAAAGCGTCCGGCCGCTTCGCCAATCAGTTGCAGACGGTTGATGGTAAAACAGGGGTGTTCATCAGACGGGTAATCAGGCAGCGCGACATCGGGGCGGTTCAGGCGTACGTCGCTGTGCGGCGCATTCTGCTGCTGCAGCGCGCGTTCACGCTCCTGCTGGCGCTGCTGTTCCTGCGCGTCCCGCGCGGCGGCATGTTGTAATACACCGTCCGGCGTCGGCGCACCGAGCGTCGGCATGGAGAGCGTCAACAATACGCCGGCGAACAGCGGAACAGGCAGCGCCCGTCGCCATAAAAGCGAGGATAAATTCCCTTTCATGCTATGAATTCCGTTTCATAAATTTATATCCGACGCATTATCCACCCAGCTTATCAAAAATCAAGTAATGCCTTAGTAGTAATAATGATATTTTTAGAAGCCCCTAATTTATTATTTACGTTTTCAATGAATTACTACGCAGAACCCTCATGACGAACCGGACAATAAATATAAATAATCTTAAATTTAAATTCTCATCGGATAGTCAGAAGAATTCATTCGCTAATCAATTATTCTATTTATTTACTATTAAGCACTATTTATTTTCATATATTAAAATATGACCTCCCGCTCACACTTTCTCCGCAGAGAGGCGTAAGCGGGCCATTGTTCCTCACGGTTTTTAAATGCGGGGCAACATGACGAAATTAGCCCCTCTTATTTGCAGGGTGACTATTCTTATCCGCCATCTCCCGCGGCATCACCGCCCACCCCGCCAGCAATGCCGCAATCACCACGAACAGGTGCCCTTCGGAAGAATCCAGCAGGAACGAGTTAAACAGATGACAGGCCATATAGCTGCACAGCACCGCCACCAGCAGGTTACGACGCTGCACCGGCTGTCGCCAGGCCACACGATAGCAGCACCACATCCAGCCAATAAATAACGCCAGGCCCAACAGGCCGTTTTGCACCATTTCCAGCAGATACTCATTGTGCGGATTATGCACGCTGTAGCCGGTCTCCGCGTTGCCGTACCAGAAACTGCCGGCGCCGTTGCCCAGCAGCGGCGCCTGTTGAATCAGCCGCCACGATTCGCGGGCAAAGGCGGTGCGCTGCCCCATCGAGTTATCGCAGGCTTGATAAGCCGTTGCTGCGGGGGCCAGCACGCAATGCCGCACCTGCTGCACCCCCAGCGTCAGTCGCTCCATCGCCAGATTAGGGATCAGCGCCAGCATCGCGACGGCCACGACGCCGCAGGCGATAACGGCCACCCGCTGCCGTCGGCGCAGCGTCAGCAGCAGCCAGATCCCCATGCCGACCACCAGCGCCACATAGCCGGTTCGCCCCTGCACCATCAGCAATACATTGGCCGCCGCCAGCAACGCCAGCGCACCGTACAGCCAGCGGCGCATACCGTGGCAGGCAAAGGCGCGCGTCAGCCAGACCAGCGCGGCCAACGCCATAAAGACATTCTGGGTAATTTGCAGCTTAAACACCGTCGGGTTGTCAGGGCTGATGCCCCAGCGCGTCGCCAGTCCGGCGCCGCCGGCCAGGCTGATGGCCAGTATCAGCGCATTGGCCCACAGGAAACCGCAGAGAAAATGCGCCGCCAGGCGGCGGTCGGCCAGAAAAAACAGCGCCAGCGGCAGCACATACAGTAACTTTTTATACTTGCCGACCATCGACGCCCCATACGCATGGCTGTGCGTCAGCAGCGACAGCGCCAACAGCGCGAACATCAGCGCCGGCAGCCATACCAGCGGATGAACCGCCAAAGCCCTCCACTGACGGCCATCCCGCTGCCACAACAGGCAGACCACCGCCAGCCCCAGGGCGACATTCATCAGGAAGTTGGAGGTCGGCAGCGATGCGCCAAGTAACAAGGCCGTAAAGGCGAATAATCGTTGCCGGTACTGCGGGACAGTAAGAGCAGGAACAGAAACCATAGTGAAATACTCATCGCAGAGAAGAAAAACGTGGCGCAAGCGCCATAGAGAAACGACGACGCACCAGCGTCATCAACCCACAGAAGCGGGCGCATCCGACGGCGCCAAATGCCGGTCGACCGCCCGTATCACATCGCCGGGCGGGATCGCGGCCAGATAGCGTTCTGCCGTCGCGGTATCCACTGCTTCCGGCGGCGGCAGCGGCCGGTAATCACCGGCCCACAGCAGCGTGTGCGATGCCTGCCACGGCGCCCACTGCGCCAGATTGCTGGGGCCGAACAGCACTACGGACGGCGTCTGCAGCGCGGCGGCCATATGCATCGGCACCGAATCCACGCCGATAAACAGCCTGGCGCGGGAAATCAGCACCGCCAGTTCCGGCAAGTCCAGCCGCCCCGCCAGGTTAATCACCCGCTGCGGTGAGATGCAGCCGGCCAGAATGGCGTCGATCATCGCCGCCTCTTCGGCCGAGCGCCCGCCGGTGAGCACCACCGTCTCACCTCTGGCGGTCAGGTGATTGATCACCTCGCTGAAGCCGGCCGCCGTCCAGGTTTTGAACGCCCAGCGCGCCGCCGGCTGAATCAGGACAAAATTCCTGAGCCGGTAATGGCGGCCAAGCCGCTCCACGTCATCGATATCGCACTGTCGCCAGGATTGCGTCACGCGCGTGACCTGCGTCGGCAGCGCCAGCGGCGCCAAAATGCTGAGGTTATTGAGCACGGTATGTTGCCGCTCATGCCCCTCGGTATCGACCAACAGAGAATGACAACGCCGCCACAGCCGGTTGTTACGCTTCGGATAGGCGAACCCAAGGCTGAAAGTAGGTTTGAGGAAGCGGCAGTACAGCGCCGCACGCCACTGATCGGAGAGGTTGATGACCAAATCATAATGCCCGGTGCGCAAGCTGTTCCACAGCGCGTACTCGCCACGGTATTGCGCCTTCAGCCCCTGATGTTTGAGGCTGCGATCCACGGTATAGGCCAGATAAACATCGCGGTTGCCGGCCAGCATGGCCTCGGTACCGTCATACACCAGCACATCAATCAGCGCGTTGGGATAATTCGCCCGCAGCGTACTGAGCAACGGCGTCGTCAGTAATACGTCGCCAAAGTGCCGCAGTTTAATCACCAATATGCGCTGCACCCGTTCACGGTGTAATAAAACATTGGGGAGACGACTATCGGGCAATAACGCCTTATGAGGAGAGTTAAATACGGCGTGGGGGTGACTGCTCATAATTCGTCGTCTCAGGAAAAATGCCACGGGCTTTACTTTCGCACCTATGTCGAAAGAGCGAATACACAAGAAAAATTAACACCGAATAAACAACGATGCCGGCACGCCGGGAAGGATCGTCAGCAAAAAAATAGCGGCAAAGCCCTACAGCGGCGATCCGCTCCGATCTTAACCGTGTAAACAGCGCAAAGATAATTGGTTGTGCAGATCAATGTGATCTGATTGATCGCTGAAAACGATCAATCCACGACAAAATAAAAGGTTATTACTTAGGGTATTATTTAAATAATCAATTAATATTGGAAATATATTGATTTTTAATTGTGCAGAAATTGAATGGAAACAGCGATTCAATAACCTGCCGCAGTAAGATTAATGCTGTAGAACCGGGCGGTTATATATATTTTAGGAGTAGTAGATTAGGGTTTATCATCCGTAATATAAATAAGAAAAAACCTATAAAATGACGCCGTAAGGGAAACAGGCGCCATTCGCAACGGGGAAGACCTTCATACCGGCGCGGCTACCGTCGCCCGGCGATATCGCTCAGCGCCTGTTGCAACTGCCGGTACAGTTCGCGAATCGCCGGCGAAAACTGGCGCCGGTGCGGGCAGATAAAGTTAAGCGGCGCCGCCTGGCCCGGGATCTGCGGCAGCAACACTTCCAGCCTGCCGGCGGCGATATCCGGATAGAGATCGATCCACGACTTATAGACAATGCCCATGCCGTCCACCGCCCAACGCCGGGCAACGTCGGCATCATCGCTGATCAGCCGCCCGTAAACCTTCAGCTCCTGGCTCCCCTCCTCGGGATAAAACGGCCAGCGGTCCCAGGCGTGACCGTTGATGGTAAACAGAATGCAGTGGTGATCCACCAGCGCGTCCAGCGTCTCTGGCCGGCCGTGGCGCGCCAGATAGTCTGGCGAGGCGGCCAGCACCCGCCGGTTATTGTCCGCCAGCGGCAGCGCCACATAGCTGCTGTCGTTCAGCACGCCGTAGCGAATCGCCACGTCTACCGGGTCGCGGAACACATCGCTTACCTGATCGGAGAGCGACAGGCGCAGCGTCAGCTTCGGATGCTGCCGACAGAAGGCATTGAGCAGCGGCAACAGCAGATTGCGGCCGGTGTCGGAAGGCACGGCGATTTTCAGCTCGCCGCTGAATTCATGATCCGTATTGTGCAGACTTTCCGCCCCCGCCTGCACGATCGCCAACATCTCCAGCGCGTAGGGCAGATATTTTTCCCCCTCCGCCGTCAGGCGCAGGCTGCGGGTGGAACGGGCAAACAACCGCTTATCCAGATCCCGCTCCAGCCGCTGCACCGCCGCACTCACCTGTCCGGGCAACAGGTCCGCTTCCCTCGCGGCGTTGGAAAAACTGCCCAGCGCGGCGGAGCGGACAAACAGCGTAACGTCCTCCAGACGAATCATCATTTATCCCCATTATTTGAAGTCTGACGCTATCACTGTAAATGATTTTCACAGCAGGAGTGAAAGTCCTGCTCTCTGTCCGGCATGTTTCACCCACCGGCCGGCGTTTAACATACATTCATTATTCGTCGTATTAATAAGGAACCGCATGATGAAAGCCATTGTTTACAGCCAGAACGGTTTACCCATCGCCGACCCGCAGTCGCTGTACGAAACCGAGCTGCCCAAGCCACAGCCCGGCCCGCGCGATCTGCTGGTAAAAATCCGCGCCATCTCCGTCAACCCGGTGGATACCAAGGTACGCAACGGTGCGCCGACCGATGCGCCGCGCATCTTGGGCTGGGACGCCGTCGGCGAAGTAGAAGCCGTCGGGGCAGAAGTCAGCCTGTTTAAACCGGGCGACGAGGTGTTTTACGCCGGCTCCATCGTGCGCCCCGGCTCTTATGCCGAGTATGGTCTGGTGGACGAGCGCATCGCCGGCCGCAAGCCGCAGTCGCTGAGCGACGCTGACGCGGCGGCGCTGCCGTTAACCTCGCTGACCGCCTGGGAACTGCTGTTTGACCGACTGGAAGTAAAACCAGACGAAGACGCGGCGCTGCTGATCGTCGGCGCCGGCGGCGGCGTCGGTTCCATCATGACCCAGCTGGCGCACAAGCTGACCGGCCTAACGGTGATCGGCACCGCCTCGCGGCCGGAAACCGCCAAATGGGTGAAATCTCTCGGCGCGCACCACGTCATTGACCACAGCCGGCCACTGACGGAAGAACTGAAAAAAATCGGCATCGATCAGGTGCGCTATGTCGCCAGCCTGACCCACACCGATAAACACTTCGGCCAGATTATCGAAGCGCTGGCGCCGCAGGGGAAAATGGGCGTTATCGACGATCCGCAAACCCTCGACGTGATGCCGCTCAAACGCAAGGCTATCTCGCTGCACTGGGAGCTGATGTTTACCCGCTCCATGTTCGAGACCGCCGATATGCAGCGCCAGCACGAGATTTTGCAAAACGTCAGCCGCCTGATCGACGACGGCACCCTGCGCTCGACGCTGGGCGATCACTACGGACCGATCACCGCAGACAACCTGCGCAAAGCCCATGCCCTGATCGAAAGCGGCAAAGCGCGAGGCAAAATCGTGCTGGCCGGGTTTTAACGCGCTATTTTGGGCTTTATGGTAAGGAACTCTATTGCCGCGGTATGCGGCAATAGAGTATGAAGAGAATCAAACCGCGGCGCTTGCTAGCCGTGGTAACACGCCAATACCCGCCGGCTGGCGGCACGATTGATAATAATATCAGCTTATTCAACACCAACGCTTTGCCCTACTGCAGCAGAGTGTGGAACCGAAATCCGTTCAGAGAAATGAATCCTTCACATTAAAAAACGACTAAAGGTGTCGGTCGAAAAAAATATTCCCCAGAAGTTTTATCACTTTAAAAATCACAAATAGCATTGATATTTCATACTTCAATATATAATATCCATTATGTTACTTACAATAATTACATATCACCTTCAGGAAGGTTTATATTTTTATTATTCATTTAATTAATTTATTCATCTTAATAATTTATGACCCAGATCATTAAAACAAAAAACCATGTCCTTTCTGTCTTTGACTTTGACGGTACTCTGACCAGGCATGATAGCTTTCTTCCTTTCTTACGCTTTGCATTTGGCAAACGACGCTTTATCAAGAATATGGCAAAACTCGTTACCCCGACGCTCAGGTGCATGCGGCGAAAACTCACCCGTGATGAATTGAAAGAAGTATTGATTACCCTATTCCTCACCGATGTTAATGAAGCATGGTTAACACTCAAAGCCGAAGAGTATTGTAAGCGCTATTGGACACACCTTATGCGCCCAAAAGGTTTGATGGCCGTCGCTTATGAAGTCTCCTCCGGTGCAGAAGTCACCTTATGCTCGGCATCGCCCATGCTCGTCCTCCAGCCTTTTGCCGACAGGCTGGGAATAAAGCTTATCGGTACACGGTTGGAAAGCATTAACGGCGTACTCACCGGCCGTATCGTCGGCCATAACTGCCGTTGTATTCAGAAAATCCACCGGCTTGAAGCAACCTATGGTTCTCTCAGTCAATTTCACCTGAGGGCCTGGGGCGATTCGCGGGGAGATTATGAGCTGTTAGCCGCGGCAAAGGAGGCATATTGGCGGCATTTCCACCCCGTCAGGGGTTTTAGCAAACGACCTGTCGCCCATAAACACATTCCTTGAGCGTTTATCAACAGCATCAGCTATCCGGATGAATAGCACAAAAAACCCGCAACGGTTTGGTACCGTTGCGGGTTATGAAAAACGTATTTAGCCGAACCTGCGCCGGCATGGCGGTAACAGAACCAAGTTGTCAGATATTCACGCCATGCTGAGCAGCAAGCGCGGATAACCCCCCGGCATACCCCTGACCGACCGCTTTAAATTTCCACTCGCTGCCGTGACGGTACAGTTCGCCAAAAATCATCGCAGTTTCAGTCGAGGCATCTTCGGACAGATCGAAACGTGCGATCTCGGCACCGGTATCATTGTTATAAACACGCATAAAGCTGTTATTTACCATGCCGAAGTTTTGTTTACGGCTTTCAGCCTCATAAATAGTGACCGAAAAAACCAGCTTTTTGACATCTGAAGAGACTTTCATCAGGTCGATTTTTACCTGCTCATCGTCGCCGTCACCTTCACCGGTACGGTTGTCTCCCTGGTGCTCAACGGCGCCATCCGGGCTGGTTTTATTATTGAAGAAAATAAAGTGAGAGTCCGACAGAACCTTACCGTCCTCACCCACCATAAATACAGACGCATCAAGATCGAATCCTTGACCATCAGTAACACGGGCATCCCAACCAAGACCGACCATTGCGACATTCATGGTAGGGGCTTCTTTAGTCAGGGATACGTTACCGCCTTTAACGAGAGAAACTGCCATGTTTAGCTCCTGCTAATAATTAAGTACGGGCTTCCATCAAGATGCGTTGATACCGTATTGAGCACAGACAGATGCCAGCCCGCCGGTATACCCTTGCCCAACGGCGCGGAATTTCCACTCGCCGTTGTGACGATAAAGTTCGCCGAACAGCATCGCGGTCTCGGTAGAGGCATCTTCCGTCAGGTCGTAACGTGCAACCTCAGTCTGGTTATCGTCATTGACCAGGCGGATAAATGCGCCGGAAACCTGACCAAAGCTCTGACGACGCGCCTGCGCATCGTGGATGGTGACCACAAAAATAACTTTATCTACATCCGCAGGAATGACATCCAATTTGATCTTCAGGGACTCATCATCGCCGTCGCCTTCACCGGTGCGGTTATCACCGGTATGGGTTATCGAACCGTCGGTTGATGTCAGGTTGTTATAGAAGATAAAGTCGGCATCGCCACGCACTTTGCCATTCGCAGCCAGCAGAAAAGCAGACGCATCCAGGTCAAAGTCCTGACCATCGGTAGAGCGAGCATCCCAGCCCAGACCAACCAACACATTTTTCATGGTTGGCGCTGTTTTTGTCAGAGAAACGTTACCGCCTTTCGAAAGAGAAACACTCATTAGTTAACCTCATTATTAATTATGGGTTTTAGTCGGGAGGCTTGGAGATTAATTCCCCTTAACCTCGGGTTCATCCTTTGCCGGGAATAAGACGCTTGCCAGAATGCCCAACGCCAGAACACCCAGAACAATATAAAGACTGGTTGTCGCTGCAATGCTGTATCCATGGTGCCAAATATGATCCGTCGCATTGAGGCCCAGTTTTATCGCGATAAAGAACAGCAGCACGATCACCGCTTTCTCCAGATGAACCAGATATTGCTTCAACGCTTCCAACACGAAGTAGAGCGTGCGCAGGCCCAGAATGGCGAACATCATCGCGCTATAGACGATCAACGGCTCGCGGCTGACCGCAATAATTGCCGGCACCGAATCAAAGGCAAACATCACATCAGAGAGTTCGACTACGGCGACACACAGCATAAGAGGCGTCGCATAGAGGGCGGCTTTTCTACCGCGCCCGACGGTTACATCATGGTTTTCCGGCTCCCTTAATGCCTCATCGACCTCCTTCTGGGTCAACAGGAACGCGTGGCCTCTCAGTTTCGGCCAAATAGGGAAAAAGCGTTTTACCATGCGGTAGGCCAGATGCTGTGAGTAATCCTCGATATCGTCATCATCGTCTCCGCTTTTGAGCATCATGACCGCGGTCCATGCCACAACCAGCGCAAAGACGATTTCAACGTACGGCCCCAGGCTCAGCAGGCCGGTACCCAGCGCAACGAAGATCCCGCGGAAGACGATGGCACCGATGATGCCCCAGTAAAGAACCCGGTGGCGATAGCGATCCGGCACGGCAAACCAGGAAAAAATAGCCATCATGACAAACAGGTTGTCGACGGACAGCACTTTCTCCAGCGCATAGCCTGTCACAAAGAGGCTAGCGACCTCCGCGCCATGATGAAGATAAAGAAAACCGGCAAAGGCCATTGCGACAACGACCCAGAAGACAGACCAGAGGGCAGCGCTCTTCAGTGAGATCGGCTTGTCGTGGCGATGCATAAACAAGTCAATAAAAATGGCGCCAACCGCTAACGTGACAAAAACGATAACGGTTTCAGCCGGGAAACCAATATGTGTTGCATCCATGATGAACCCTTAAAGATCAGAGGCCAAATTCTGCCGGGGAGAAACCCAACGCAACGGCAATTTCACGTACGGCCGTTTGCTCATCCTGATCAAAATTGCCGTCGCTTTTGGCAACAGCGATACCTACACGTAGCGCCAGCTGCGCTGCCTCCGGCTGATCTTTAAGTGCAAGGGCATACTTCATGGTTTCCCCTTTGCCGATCTCCATATCGAAATCAAAGCTGGAGACCAATTTATTGAAAAATTCGATCACTTCGCTGGTGTCGAAAACTTTCAGTTCTTCAGAAGAACGCAGAAAGCCCATCATTTTTTGTTTTTCTTCAGCGCTGACGCCATCACTCGCCACAGCAATACGTGCGCAAATGGCAACCGTGCCCTGCATAAATTTTTTGTTCTTGTAACGGCCAACCTGACGGGTCAATTCTTCACGCCCCGTATTGAATGCGCCTTTTACTTTGCCAATAAAGCCCATACCGTAATCCTTCACTATGCTGTTATTTAGAACCGGCGGTCCAACGAAACCCCCAGTTAAACGCCCTGTCCATCTCCTGTTGACCTTTAAAATACTGATTGATGCGCTCAACCTTGATGGAACCATTCTCGTTAACCAGTCTGGCAATCGCGCACAGGGTGCGACGGTTTTCACCTTCGGTGAGCCGGGTTTCGATCGGCGGCTGATCCGGCACATGAATCGTTACGACGCCATCGGTCTTATCCCAGCTGGGAACGCCCTCATAGATAAAGGCGTAAATCAGTACTTCATGAATGTGTTTCCACTCGTGGCCGTTGATATGCAGCCATTCGCCGTCAGAAACCTCTCCGGTACGGTCATCCCCCTGTAGCTGCACGTAAGGTTCGCCGTGGTAGCTGCCAAATGCATTGCCCAATGCCTGAATAACCGACTTATAGCCGTCCCGGAGCTTGACGAATGCTCCCAAATCAAGGTCGATGCCTTTAGCGCCAAACATCCCGGCAAAACCAGAGCGGCTGCTTCCCCGGTGCCAGTTCAGGTTAATGCGGATCTCACCAAAATTGTCGCGCTTGGTAAGGCTGATCGCCGGTTTGTCTTTCGTCAGGGAGACTTTACTCAGGCTGATTTTATTTTCTGGCGGCGTAGTGACCACGGGGGGAGCTGCCGCCGGAGCCGGCTCATCAGCGATATCCACGCCATAGTGCTCGGCAAGCGGCTTCAGCCCGCCATTAAACCCTTGCGCTACAAAGCGAAATTTCCATTCATTATTACGGCGATAGAACTCACCCAGTATCAGCGCCGCTTCCTGTCGCCCCGCAAGCTCGACATGCCCGCCGGCAAGGTATGAAGCGCCCTGCTCAACCTCAATACGGAGATTGCGCAGCGCCGAAACGGTCTGCTGGCCGTCACAGGTGACCGTGAACGCCACTTTCTGTACATCGGCATGCAGCTGGTTTAACAACACGGTGAATAGGGTGCTCTGGCCTTCACTGACCAGGCTGATTGAGCCGTCATCGTTGCGGGGCTGACCGTAAAACACCATGTCGGCATCGCCCCTGACTTTGCCGTCAGCAAACAGACGGAAGGCGGAGGAGTCGACAGGGCCTCCGGCGGTGATCCGGACACAAAGCGCCTGCGAAGGAACGGGGACGTTGCCCCCTGGAGTCAACATCATGATTAGCGCACCACGGTAGCGACGATGTCATCGTGCATATCGTCAATCGTGCGACCACGGCTGGCATTTCCATGGGCGGTGAAATCCCAGTTATTGTTATTACGACGTAATGAAGCAATCACAATGCCGGTATGCGATCCCTGCTCGGTCAGTTCGTAGCGAGCCAGCTCGGTACCTGACTGATCGACGACGCGGCAAAAAGCGTTGTCGACGTCATTGAAGGTTTGTCCGCGGAAGCTGTTGACGGTGAAGACAAGGTATTCAACCTTGGCAGGCAGCTTGCTCAGATTCACCTCAATCACTTCATCATCGCCATCCCCTTCACCGGTCAGATTATCTCCGCCGTGAATTACAGAACCGCAGCTGGATTTAAGCTTGCTGAACCAGACAGTGTCAATTTTATTTCCAGCACCATCCATAAGAACACAGCTGGCATCCAAATCAATCGCATCGTTTTTGCCAAAGATGCTTGCCAGCAATCCTTTTTTCTTAACCGGATCCCAACCTAGTCCGAATTGAAGCCGGCTTAATGCAGACGATTGTTTACTGAGTGACACAGTCTGATTCTTGCTTAAAGAAACCATATTTCATTCCTTGGAGAGGTTTAATTATCACAATAAATTTAGCTATCAACAGGCTGGGTAAAAATCATATCATGATGCACAACCCTGACAAGGGAAAGTTTATACCCCTTATCGATCATAAATATAAAAAACACAAAATAACAGATAAAAAACAAACAGTTATACAATAACAACCAAGCATAAATGTATCATAGCCACAGAAAAACTTATCATCAGCATATAATTGACATTGCCTCCCTCCATTCATAGACTGGCCTACTCGTTTTTTCCGTGTTTTTCCGTTATGCATTTATTCGCAAAATTTATCTTGTGGAGTCTCACCAATCCAAGCAAGTATTACGGAAGGCGCTAAGTATTTTCTTAATAATTGTAAGAATAATGTTATCGATAATACATTCATCACGCTAATGATAATGGAATTATCTTAATAAAAATAAATCAAATAATAGAAAATTCTTAGCTTCGGTTATTTCTTAATTAAGTGAAGCATGATGAATGAAATCGGGTGCGGTTTATTTTTTGACGCTAACGTCCAGCCGGAAAGACTCACAACGCCCACGCGGCGGCGAGATCGATAATGATGCGCCCCGTCCCCCTGCTCAACATACTAACCACCTGAATTGAGGCCAATTATGTCTTTAATCACTGAGGGTACCGTCTACCGCCAGGCACTGCATAGCGGTACGATTCAGGTTACCTCCCAGCGTGGCGATTATGCGCTCGAGACATTGTTTGAGATTGCCGAAAGACGAAATCCGAAGCGGGCCTTTCTGTTCGTCAGCAAGGTGCTGGGAAGACATATCCCGGTAGCGCCACGGGTTATGCGTCAGGTCTACCGTCAACTCGCCGGCCAGTTCCCCGCTTCACTCCCTGAACCCGTACTGTTCATCGGGATGGCGGAAACAGCCGTCGGCCTGGGCGCCGGCGTATTTGATGAGGTCAGGCGGCAATATCGTCATAGCGTTTACCTCACCTCAACACGCCACCCTGTCGAGGGGGAGCTGCTGTGTGAATTTAAGGAAGAACACAGCCACGCCACCGACCATCTTATTTATCAGCCCGAATCCGCTGAAATGCGTCGCAGGGTAGCGGCAGCCCGCACCCTGGTGCTGATCGACGACGAGGCCACCACCGGCAACACATTTATCAACCTGCTGACCGCGTTACGCGGTACAGGAAAGCTTGCACGGCTGGAGCAGATTGTCGCCGTGACGCTCACTGACTGGAGCAACGACGCATTACTCCAACGTAGTCCGCTCCCCGTCAGCGCTATATCTCTGGTCAGTGGCCAGTGGCGCTGGGAACCCGCATCGGATGCCGTCGTGCCGGTGATGCCCTCCGTCAATGTGTCCTCCCGCGGTACCTGGGACATAGTGGGAAAACAATCCTGGGGCCGGCTGGGTATGACTGAACCTGCCGGCGATTTAGGGCGCAATATTACGGCGTCATCAGCGGAACGTGTTCTGGTCCTGGGAACCGGCGAATTCGTCTGGGAACCCTACCTACTTGCAGAACGACTGGAACAAGCAGGTGCCGCCGTTGTTTACAGTTCAACCACCCGTTCTCCCATCGCTACCGGCTTTGCCATTAAGTCAGCGATTACATTCACGGACAATTATGGTCTGGGCATCGCCAATTTTGTTTATAACGTGGCCCACCAGCACTTTGACCGCATCCTGCTATGTATCGAGACGCCCGCACAGAGTGTGGACAGCCTTCTATTAAAGGCGCTGGCCGACGTGGCTCCCGCAGTGGAGATTGTGACTTATGAATAAACCAGTTGCTCTCAGCGATCTCGACGACACGCTTTTCCAGACCCGGCGCAAAATGGTTGGCGCACTGGCGCAGCAACCTTTTCGAACTGCGGCCCTCGACAAAGATCTGCACCCGCGCAGCTTTATGAGTGAAGAACAGTCCATGCTGGTGGATTGGTTACTGGAGCATGCGGAGCTTATTCCGGTGACCGCCCGTGGGACAGAGGAAATCAGCAGGGTTAACATCCCCTTCCGTTCGTGGTCCATAACGACGCACGGCGCGGTCATCCTGGCGCCGGACGGAACGCCGGATCAGGAATGGCAGGCAATTATGCTGCGGAATCTGGCGCCCTACCGGGAAAGGCTGCTTTCAATGCAGCGGTCCATCACCCGTATGATGGAAGTCAGGAATATTAACGCCTGGGCCAGGCTAAACGTCGAATATGACAACACCCCCATCTATCTGGTGATAAAACACCGGGACAGCACCCGCCTTGATGAGCTTTATTCCCTGGCTGATGACCTTGCACAGATCTTCTCTACCGAGGGATTTTACATCCACCGTAATGGCAATAACGTCGCCTGGGTGCCTCAGCCTGTTGAGAAAGGGCTGGCCGTCTCCTGGCTGCTGGACAAACTCAGAGCGGAGCGCGGCATTTTCCCGGTCATCGGCCTTGGCGACAGCCTCAGCGATCATCGGTTTATGACACTGTGTAGCTGGTTTGCAATCCCTCGCCAGAGCCAGTTCGCCGATGCCATTACGCAGCATATTTTCGGGGGAAAATAATATGCGGTTCATTAAGCCTTTTTCCGGCTCTTATTTATCTGATGACGTACAGTTTTTGTTAAAACCGGTCGTGATGGACATGACGCCGGTAGAGAGAAAAGAAGAGCTGATCCAGTCAGGCCAAAAGCATTACTCGGATATGTTAAGCCAGGAACCCGCACCGACTCCCTGGCATCTTGATTTATTCTCCCAGGCCCTGAAGCGAGGCGCCGACAGGCTGGCGCGAGAAGTCACGCAAATCGCCATCGCGCTGGCGCACCGATTCAGTGATGAACCCATTGTTTTAGTCAGCCTTGTCAGAGCCGGTGTACCGCTCGGCGTCATGCTGCACCAGACGCTGCGGGATATGGGTAAAACATCCTATCACTATGGCATCAGCATTATTCGCGACCGGGGGATTGATTCATCAGCTCTGGAAATTATTGAAGGCCGTCACGGTACAAAGGGCATAGTGTTTGTTGACGGATGGACGGGTAAAGGCGCCATCACGGGTGAGCTAGTCCGGGCTTTGGCAGGACGAGCGGGCTATCCGCAACAGCCTCGCCTCGTGGTGCTGGCCGATCCTTGCGGCTGTTCATGGTTGGCAGCCAGCGATGATGACTGGCTGATACCGTTCGGCATTATGGGCGCGCCGGTCTCCGGGCTTATTTCTCGCTCGGTATGGTCTGCCGAAGGGTTACACGGCTGTGTCATTTGCGACCATCTGCGCGACTATGAGTGCAGCCGCATGCTGGTGGGCATCGTCGCGCATCACCGCAAACAGCTAGCCCTGACTTCGCTTGCGCCACTACGCTGGCGCAGGGAAAACAATGCCGGGCTCTGGCAGACAAGCCGCGATGTTATCGCCCACCTTGCCGACACATACGCCGTCGACAGCGTAAATCGCATCAAGCCCGGCATCGCCGAGGCGACCAGAGCCGTGCTGCGTCGCGTACCGGACCATGTTTTTGTTCGCACGATGGACGACCCTGACGTTGCCCTGCTGGTCGGCCTTGCCCGGGATAAAGGGATCGCTGTGACCGAAATGGGTAACGCCATTGGTCAGTACAGAGCCGTCACCATCATAAAAAAGGTTCTTTGATGAAAAATCGTCTCTCTCCGTGGAATCTCGGCGCTACGCTCTATATGCCCGCCACCCGGAATGATATCGCCGATGCCGTGATACGCGGCAAAATCCCGGGCCTGCGTTCGCTAATTATTTGTCTTGAAGATGCGGTTAGCGAAGCGGATATCCCGTTCGCTCTGCAAAATCTTAAACGGCTTATGCAGGAGCTGAATGCGGCAAAGGCCGCCAAGGGTAATGACGGCTGGCCGCTGGTGTTTATCCGCCCCCGGCATGCGGAAATGGGAAAACGGCTGATCGAGCAGCTTGATTTAACCGCCATTGACGGGATGGTGCTACCCAAGTTTATCCTTGCCTCATTGCCGACCTGGTGGACGCTGATATCAGACACGCATTTGTGTCTGATGCCGACCCTTGAAACCGAAGATGTCTTTGATATCGTTCACATGCGTGAGCTGGCTGCAACGCTGGTTTCACACCCCTGCCGCAACAGGATTATTGCGCTACGCATTGGCGGAAACGATCTTATGAACGTCATCTCATTACGCCGACCGCGCAACCTGACGCTATATGACGGCCCGATGGGCTACGTGATAAAAATGCTGGTTTCCGTTTTTGGCCCGAAGGGTTTTTCACTGACCG
Source organism: Serratia sp. JUb9 (assembly GCF_014298095.1). Lineage (NCBI taxonomy): Bacteria > Pseudomonadati > Pseudomonadota > Gammaproteobacteria > Enterobacterales > Yersiniaceae > Serratia > Serratia sp. JUb9. The sequence goes on from NZ_CP060416.1 coordinate 4,893,077, forward strand.
CGCCCGTCTGCGAACATATTGACGATTATGCCGTCATGGCCAAAGAGCTATCGCTTGATATCTCTCACGGGCTGGTGGGTAAAACAGCGATTCATCCGGCCCAGATTAGCATTATTGAACAGGCGCTGATGGTCTCTGCAGATGAGCACGCGGATGCACTGCGTATCCTCAATGCCACGCAGGCCGTGTTTAAGTCTCAGGGCGCGATGTGCGAGCCGGCAACGCATCGTCGTTGGGCTGCCGGGATCCTTAAGCGTGCCTGTATTTACGGGTTATCCGGTGAACAGAGCGGGAGCGCTACGGCCGTTTAAACATCAGCCCCCCTATGACAAAAAGCTACCGTCCCGCATACAACAGCGCGTCAGCGTGGCGGCCTCGCTTGATGGTGCGCGGGCCATTCCCACAACGGAGGGCTCAGCGAGGCTGATAAAGCCTGGCACCGCGCCCTCCTGCATACCGGCCTGCGCCGGTTTATCGGGACATCATCAGCAACTCTTGTCCTTATGATGCGCTATCTGGAAGAACCTGCATTCTCATTAATGTTTCCTGTCGACTCACGGATCAGGTTTACCTCAGCGCGGTTGTTAATCCAGTAATCCGCCCGCTCAATGCCCAGCTTCTCCGGATGGAACACGGGATCGACGCCTTCAGCCAGCTGCTTCTCATAATCCTTCAGGCAGGTGAACGCCGTCTTGCGCAGCAGCAAAATGGCGATGATGTTCAGCCAGGCCATCAGCCCCACGCCAATATCCCCCATCCCCCATGCCAGATCCGCCGTTTTCACCGTGCCGTAGACGGCCGATGCCATCAGCCCGATTTTCAGCACCAGGGTGAGCCATGGACGATGTATTTTACGGTTGAGGTAAGCGACGTTGGTTTCCGCGATGTAGTAGTAAGCCACGATGGTGGTGAAGGCAAAGAAGAACAGCGCGATGGCGACGAAGTAACTGCCAAAGCCCGGCATCATGCTTTCCATCGCGGTTTGCACATAGCCGGGGCCGGCGGCAACGCCGGCAATCCCCGTATAGAGGGCGGCTCCCTCAGGCCCCTGAACGTTGTACAGGCCGGTAATCAACAGCATGAACCCGGTGGCGGAGCACACGAACAAGGTGTCGATATAAACCGAGAACGCCTGCACCAGCCCCTGCTTGGCCGGGTGGCTGACGGCGGCGGCGGAAGACGCGTGCGGGCCGGTTCCCTGTGCGGCTTCGTTGGAATACACCCCGCGCTTCACGCCCCACATGATCGCCAGCCCTAAAATGGCGCCAAAGCCGGCATCAAGGCCGAACGCGCTCTTCCAGACCAACAAAATGACGCCGGGCAGTTGGTCAATATTGAGCGCCACGATCACGCAGGCCACGATGATGTAACCGAGCGCCATAAACGGCACCACGGTACCGGCGAAGCTCGCAATGCGCTTCACGCCGCCGAAGATGATGAACCCCAGCAGCACGGCGATGATCGCCGCCGTCACGTTCGGGCTGATGCCGAACGCGATATCCAGGCTGGCGCCGATGGAGTTGGCCTGCACGCCCGGCAATAACACGCCGCAGGAGAAGATGGTGGCGATGGCAAAAATCCAGGCATACCACTTCATGCCCAGCCCTTTTTCGATATAGAAGGCCGGGCCGCCGCGATACTCGCCATCCAGCTTCTCTTTATAAACCTGGCCTAGCGTCGATTCCACAAAGGCTGAACTGGCGCCGAGAAACGCGACCGTCCACATCCAGAACAAGGCCCCCGGGCCACCGAAGGTGATGGCGGTGGCTACCCCGGCAATATTACCGGTGCCTACCCGTCCGGCCAGCGTCATGGATAACGCCTGGAAAGAAGAGACCCCGGCGGCATTCGCTTTACCCTGGAAGATCAGACGCACCATCCCCTTCAGGTGACGCAGTTGCAAAAATCGGGTACGTAAAGAAAAGTACAGGCCGGTGCCCAAACAGAGATAAATGAGCGCCTGGCTCCAGATCACGCCGTTGACGGCATTGACAAGTTCATTCATGCAATCCAACTCCTTCGTTGATACCCTGGTAACGTTGGCAGTTCACCTGCCTAACACCGGGCTGTGCCGTCGAGCGTGAGAGTTATTTTTTTATCAGGTGACATAGTTACTTTACGTAACTAATTAACACTTATGTAACCTGTCGTAAAACGCCGATCTTTGCAAGCCTCTCGGTGTGGAGTACTTCCCATATTTAAACAATTTTTCTGAACGGCAAGCATGGCGGCAACGTAAGAAAAACCGACTATCCATTGAATAATCTATTGGTTAATCAATATGTAACGCGCAGAATATGTAACGCTGAACGCATTGAGCCTGCAGATCTGACGTTCTGATAAAGCGTCGCGCTACACCGGTTATCATGCCGATTGATAAAATATCGCATAACCCTTGGCGCAAGCGTCATACGGTTTCCGAATGGAACGGGGTGTTGGGCAGGGTCGTAACGGAGGGGGTAAGTTTTTCCTGTGGTTTGTTGCGTTAAATTTGCCTCTCAGAGAGCGCTATTGCCAGATTTTTATTTATCCTGCTCAGTTTTCTCGATACCCGCAAGCACGCGCAAGAGCAACCCCTTGCCATCCTCCGGCGAAAAATAATTAACATAACGCGCGTTGAATTCAGATTCGATAATATCGTCATCGTTCGACAGAAAGACCAACACTTCTTTTTTCAACGCTTGACGATCTTGCGTTGTTAATTCTTTTGTATAGATGTCGATGGCATCATCAATCGTCTCCGCCCCGGTAATATAATCAAAATCCTGATTCAGCGTACCTTCAATCATAATGTCAATGTTAGTAGTTAAAAGCATAAATTAAACCTCGGGAAAGGCGGTTTAAATATAACATTTATTACAATGATGTGTTTTTATTTAACCACAATCTTTACTTTGGTGATATTTACCAGATTAAGATAATAATCTATTAATTTTCTAGCATCACATGCAATACAGATAACACTGCAGTAAACTGGACCAGATGACATAATCATAGAAAAAACAATTGAATACTTATCCATAGTAATGATAATCTGACGATTATATCAACATAGAGGAGTTTAAAATGTTCAAGCAATACCAAGTACCAATTAGCGAAGAAAACAACTTTCACCATCAACATATGAAAGGATATCTTAGCTCACTGAATATGTCCCTTCTGGGTGTCATGATATATTCAATAATTGATAGAAAGGTGAACCCTAACTACCCACCAGATTGGTTCATGTTCTTACTAGTCATCGTACTGGCTTTATGGATCATAAAAAAATCATTTGCTCGATCACCGACAAGAATTTTCATTAAACCATCAAGATTTAAACATAAAATACTTTTGGCAAAGTGCCTTAACTATGCAACATTGTTATTTATTGGTGTGACTTGCTCTGCACTTTACTCAATGATGATATCCTCCACAGAGGATAAGCTAAAAACGGTTATCACATTCATGGCAAGCTATTTTACTTTCACAATACTTATGCTTCTATTTAGCTACTTTTCTATAAATCATGTTATCGAGAAAGAGTCACACTAAAGTAGGCCATGGCACAGAACGATATGGTCGAGAGTTCTTGTAAGTACCCCGCATAATCGAACCATTTAACGGTAACTTCCGTGACGAGTGTCTGAACGTTCACAGGTTCCTGTCACTGGAAGATGCGCAGGAAAAGGTCGAGTGCTGGCGACAGGAATATAACCGGCAAAGACCCCATTCTTCGTTAAATAACCAGACTCCGGAGGAATTTGTCCGAAGTCTGCAAAAAAGCCCGGATCTCTGATTTAGCCTGGCACTGATTTGGGGAAGAGATCACATGAGTTGACCTCAGGAGAACATAACTGATTGCAATAGCAGGTAGTATAAGGGATTTATTGACTGTGGAGGAATTCAGTGGAGGCGAATTGGCGGAAGATCACAGGAGTCGAACCTGCCCGGGACCGCTGGCGGCCCCAACCGGATTTGAAGTCCGGCCGCCCCACCGGGGACGATGATCTTCCGTAGACATCGCAGCAAGGGGGCGGATTATAGCGCGAATTGCGGCCGCGCGCTAAGCGGCAATTTGTGGCCGACGCGTCAGCTCAAACGCTCCTCAAACGGCCGCTCACCGATAAACCCCTGCCGCAGCCAGTCATACAGCTCCGCATTGCGCTGAAACCCCATTTTATGCATCACGTTGATCTTATGCTGGCTGGCGGTTTTAACGCTGATCGCCAGCCGCCGGGCGATCTCCGTGATCCGCATCTCCTGGCGCAGGCAGAGCATGATTTCCCGCTCGCGAACGGTCAGCGCATAGCGCTGGCAAGGGCAATGCTCTGTCACATACGGCAGCACCGGCGGCGCGATACGCCGCTGCAACAGCGCGTTTTCCACCTGCCGCAGCACGGCGTCGATCGGCATATTCTGCACGATCACCCCGGCCTGCAGACGGCAGTCGGGCCGCACATCGGCGTGGCCGTAGCCGTGAAGCGGCCGCACGGCAAAATAGAGCGGCAATGCCGACGGCCGCTTTTCTGCATAGCGGCAAAAACAGCTCGGGCTGCCGGGCGGAAAGTAGTGGAACAGCAGGTCAGCCAGATACGCCTGCGGCCCCTCCAGCACGCGGGTTTCCACGCCGGCGGCGTAAAAACGCGCGGTCAGCGCTTTTTGCAGCCCGCCGGCAAAATAGCGGTTGTCGTCCAGTACGGCCAGTGTCGTTACGGCATTCATCTCTGCTCTCCTGCGGTTTGCTTTCCGTTTTTGCACACCCTTAGTCATCCGCCGCCGGCTGCGGCGCCCGGCTGTTGTCGATACGCAGCTCGTACACCATGGTGGCGTTCGGCGGCACCTTCGGCGGATAGCCGGTCTCGCCGTAGGCCAGCGCCGGCGGCACCACCATGGTGATGCTGCCGTGGTCGCGCAGATGGCCGATCGCCTCACGGAACAACGGCGGAAAACCGGACAGCGGCAGCGACAGCACTTTGCCGTTCAGATCCATATCCTGGATCACCGTGCCGTCCGTCAGTTTTTCCTTTACCACCACGTCGATCACCGCATCCTGCGGCAACGCCCGGTCACCGGCATAATCCACCCGGTACCAAAACCCCGTCGGTGAACGCTGCACGCCCGGCCGTTTGCTGAACTGCGCCACATAGGCCCGATCCCGCTGCTGCTGTGCGTTGACAATACGCTCCCGCGCCGCACCGGCCGTCTCATCGGCCTTGACCATCAGCGCATTCAGCTCCTGCTGCGGCAGCCGTTCACGCCCCGTCAGGTTATCCAGCACGCCGGCCAGTAGGCTGCGTCGATCCACCGGCACGCCCCAGCTCTGGCGCTCCGTCAGCATGGTCTGAATATCGCGCCCCAGCGCGCTGCCCGCCGCGTAGGACAGGCGGTTATTCTCGTCCTGCAGCTGCTCTGGCGTAACGGTCCACTGCGCCTGCGTCTGCTGCTGTTGCCTCCATGCGCCACGCTCTTTGGCAAAGCGTTGTTCCTGTTCCCGCCGCTTCTGCGCCTCCTGCGCCACCTGCTGCTGCGCCTGCTTGACCAGCTCAGCGGCGCGCCGGCTATCCGGCGTGCCCTGCCAGGCGCGACGCAGCCCGGCCAGCCACTGCTGCAGCGGAGCCAGATCGGGCAGCACCGTCGGGGCCGGCGTCTCATGCGCTGCGGCGCGCAACGCGGCATTCTCCTGCCGCAATGCCTGCAGCTCCAGCCGCTGCCGGGCCAGTTGTTCATCACGTTCCTGCAAGCTGCGGCGCGGCATCAGCGTTACGGCGGCGGGAGGCGAGGGTTTTACCACCGGGCGGGCGCTAGCGGTGGTTTTCGCGGTATGCGGCGGCGCGGCGGATGGCGTTTTCCGCGCCGCATCCGGCGGCGTATCGCTGCGCTGTTGATACTGCTCGGCAAACTGCAGAAGGGCGGGAATGCCGTCATCGGCCAGGGCGTGCCGGGGCAGCGCACAGGCCGCCAGCGCCAGCCACGCCGCCACGGGCACACGACGCGTCATTTAACCTGCTCCCCGCGTTCGGCCAGCCCGATCAGTACCGACTGTTCGATCTCCGCGCACAGCCGGCTGACCTTATAGCGATACAGCGCATCCACCGTCTCCTGCGTATCGTCGTTCACCCGGGCGCGCAGGCCGGCATACTGCGACGCGCCGCTCATCAGGCTGTCGAAAGCGCGCTGGTTGTCCTGATAGCGTTCAGGATTGATTTTTTGCAGCGCCGCCAGTTCTTGCTGGCACTGCTGTAAACGCTTTGCCTCGCGCTGCTGACGCTGCGTCTCGACGGACGGCGCCGACTGCGGCTTGTCGGCCGCTTTGGGCTTGACGTTCTGGCAGGCCGTAGCGCCTAACAGCGCCAGCATCAGAATGCCCGCCCGGACGGCAAGGCGCACAGAGTTATCGGTCATGGTTGTTTTGCTTCCTTTCGTGGTTAAACGTGACCTGCCGCGGGCCGGAAAAACGCCGGTCGGCGGGGAACAACAGCGCGGCGGCGGTGCGGTATTGCTCGGCTTCGGCGTCGCGTCGCTGGTAACGTAAAATGGCGATCAGGCTGGCGTAGACGTTGGCGTCGATGCGTACCTTCAGATAGCGCCTGGCCCAGTCGCGGTATCGCGTCAGTTCGCGCTCATCGCGCGTCTGGTTGTAGGCCAGCAGGCGGTGCGTCTGTAAATCAAACTCCCGCCGCGGCTGCTGGCTCCAGGCGACGACGGGCGACATCTCGCGCAGCGGGCGCACATCGCGCAGCCCGCCGCGTTCCGCCTGCGTCAACAGCCAACCCGCGCGCAGCGCCGCCAGCATCAGCACCAGCCCGCCTACGCACAGCAGCGTGATACCGAGGCGCAGCGGCACAGTGCGGCGGATCGTCAGCGCGACGCGGCGGCTGCTCAGGCGATCCAGCTGCGCCAGCAGCAGCGTAAACAGCAGCCAGTGCAGGGCCGAAAGATAAAACGGATACTCCAGCTGGCTGTGCAGCAGCATCGGCAGCAGCGCCAGACACAGCGCCGTCGCCTCGCCGGCATGGCGACGGCGGCAGGAGAAAGCCCGACGGTCAACGCGTAGCGCCTGCCGCAGCAGACGCACGCCGCCCAGCACCAGCAGGACAATGCCCGCCAGCGCCACCAGGCCGCCCTCCACCCACCACAGCAGGATCTCATTGTGCGGATGACCGGCAATCTCCAGCACCGGCGTCAGCGGCAACTGGGCGATGCGGAAATGCTGAAACGCATACTCAAACTGGCCGTAACCCCAGCCCAGCCAGGGCTTCGCAGCGATCATTTTCAGCGTGTCCTGCAGCATGGCGATCCGCGCCTGGTTCGACAGCGCGTGGGACACATACGCCATCCCGCCGTCACCGCCCGGCCACAGCAGCATGCCCACGCCGAATGCCCCGCCCAACAGCACCGCCAGCCCGGCCCGGAGCAGCCGGTCGGCGCAGACGCGGCGGAACGCCAGCCAAAACCCCGCCAGCACCAGCACGCCCCCCAGCCAACCGGCGCGCGACTGCACCCATACCAGCAAGGCGGCCAGCAGGGCCAGCAACGCCGCCAGACCCGTTTGTCTGGCGCGCTCCGCCCGCGCCGAGCGCAGCACATAGCCCGGCAGTACCGCCAGCATCAGCGCCAGCGCCAGGCCGGTGGCGATAAAACTGCCCAGCACGTTCGGCTGCTGGAAGATGCCGAAGACGCGTCTGCCGCGCAGCGGCACCCAGCTCCAGGCGGGCCAGAACAGCTGCAGCAGCGCAATCAGGCTCTGGCCGATGACCAGCGCCAGCAGCAGCGTAATCAGCGCCGTGCGCCAGCGGAAGGCAAGACGAACCTGCAGCCAGCCGCAGTACCAGGCTCCGCCGGCCAGCAGCGCGCTCACCCGCCACGCGGCGGCGGCGTAACCGTCCGGCGGCGCATAGGCCAGCGGCAACGCCAACAGCGCGACGCCCGGCAAAAAATACGCCGCGCTGCGGCTGAAGCGCCACGTGCGGCGTCCTGGCTGTCGCCAGCAAATCAGCAGCAGCATCGCCGCCATCAGCGCGTAGGTCAGCGCATTCAGCGGCAGCTTCAGCCCGCTGCCGCCCATATTGGGCAGATAGCACAGCGACGCGGCCAGCAGGGCGAGAAAGCCCGCCGCCAGCGCGTTATTCGTATTCCAGACTAAAAGTGGCCGTCGCACTGAATTCCCCGCGTCCGATGGTTTTGTCGGCAATCGCCTGTGGTTCGCCCCGCACATAGGCCTGCAGCGCAATCAGGTTGCTGCCCGCCGCCAGGCGATATTTTTTACTGGCGTCATTGAGCGGCAGCGCCGTGCCGTCGAGGTTTTCCAGCCCGATGGCGACGCCGGAGGCGCTGCTGCCGCCGTCCAGCGCCAGCAGCCCCGGCAGCCTGGCGTTCTCAGCACCGCTGAAGGTCACCGCCACCGTATTGCCCAGGCTGAGATCGCACTCCGCCAGATGCAGAGAAAACGGCTGGCTGAGCGTCCGGCCGTTCAGATACAGGTACTTGTCGACAATGGTGCCGAAATCGAGCCGAATCAGCTCCTCGCCCGGCGGGATCACGCAAGGTTCCGCCACCAGCGTGCCCTCAAAACGCATGTTCTCATCCGCCGCCGCCGGCCCGCCCAGCATCAGCACGCCGGCCGCCAGCAGCGCGCCGCGCAGTTTTCTCACGGTGGTTCTCATGGTCGCCTCCCTTAATGGCATAACGCCGCACCGCCTTGCGCACGATGCGCATCAGTCGTAATACAGGCGAAAATCAATGGTGGCGCGATAGGCGCCGACGCCCAGCGTCGCCGGCGTACGCACCGGCGTGACGGTATAGGTCAGCGTGTTCTGCCCCGGCGTCAGCAGCCGCGGTGTGTTACGTGCCCCCAGCCGCACCGGCGTGCCGGCATCGTCCGCCAGCCGCAGCGCCAGCCCGCTGACGCCGCTCACCCCGATCAGCGACGGCGCATCCGCATCGGCAGGCGCGGTAAAACTGACCGACACCGCCGGCTGGCTGCCGCTCCAGGCCAGCGCGCCCCCCCACGGGTCGCGATTGCTGGCCGGCGCGCGCAGGCAGTCCTTCAGCCGCAGTTGAAAAGCCACCGGCGTGCCCCGGTCGCCCGGGTGCTGAAAACCGGCGCTGCCCAGCTCACCCAGCCAGACCTCCTGTCGCGCCGTCTCCATCTCCAGACTGCAGGCGCTTTCACTCAGCGCGCCGTGCACATGCAGTACGCCGTTCGCGCCCTCGACGTCCCAGTTATCCACCGCCTGCGCCGGGGGCATCAGCAGCACCACCACACCCGCCGTCAGCGGCAGCATCATCGCCGCCGCCACCGTCAGGCCAATCAGCCGCCGCTGGTAGCGGATAAAAGCCCGGCCGGACAACTTCTGGCTCTTGCGTCGCATTGTTATTGTCTCCGCTGTGTTGAAAATGCCGGTTACTGCTTGTCCGCCACCGTCAGGCAAAGGTTGCCCGTACAGCGGAAGACCAGCTGCGGACGGCCGCCGTAGTCATTGATATAAGTCAGCACCGGGGCGGAGCCGATCGCCGAAGCGGACACGCCGAGGGGCGCGCTGCCTTTCGGCGCCACCATCACCGGTTCAAAACCGGCAACGCTCTTGCCGCCCTTGCGCGCCGCACCGTCCACCAGCGTCACGTAGTAAGGCGTCGGGTTATTCACCACATATTTATCGCCCTGACGGGTCAGCGTCAGCGACTGCTGGCTGGGCGCCGCGTTCTTCTGCGGCGCGACGGCCGCCGGACGGTAGAACATTTTGATCCGCGTCTGCAGCGCGATCTGCAGGGTATTCGGCTTGTTGCTGCGCGGCGGTATCTCACGCAGGTTGAAGTAGTAGAGCGTCTCGCGGTCCTGCGGCAGCAGTTTGGCCGCCGGCAGCGCCTGAATCTTCACCTGGCTGGGCTTGCCCGGATCAACCCGCTGCACCGGCGGCAGCACCGTAAACGGCGATTGAATCTTGTTGCCCTGCTCATCCTCGATCCAGCCCTGGGCCAGATAAGGCAGCTGTTTGTTCTGATTGCTGATATTCAGGCTGACCGTCTTCTGGTCGCCGTCAAAAATCACCCGCGTGCGATCCAGCGCAATCGCACCCTGCGCCGGCGCGGCCGTCAGCAGCGCGGCAATCACAAGCGGTGCGCCCAATACGGCGATGTTCAGTCTGGTTTGAGTCTGGTTAAGCATTGTTTTCACAGTTATCAGTCCGTTATCGGTGACCGTGCGCCGCAGCGCCGGTCTGGTCATCGGGTCGGGGAGTATCCTGCGCGCCTGCGCCGACGGGGCGGCAAGGCAGCAGCAGGTTATTCATCAACATATCGGCCGGCAGCGGCGTCGGCAGATGCACCTCGCACTGCGCCGCGCCGTTCCAGTGCACCGTCATCACCTCGCCCGGGTTGATCCCGGACAGGTAAACGCTGCCGCCGTCGTTGACGATCCCGGTTTCCTGCTTACGCGCATTCATCACCGTGGCGCCGAACGGCGGTTCACTACCGTCCGCCAGTTTGATAATCGCCATCGCTTTCTCACCGGCGATCACCGCAAAACGCCGGTAGCCGATGGCGCCTTCGGTCAGGGTGGCCTGCACCACCGAACGCGTCGCCTCCACCTTGTCGCCCAGCGCGTTGAGATCGATGCTGGCCTTATTGCGGTAATAGCTGTTCACATCCGTCACCACCGCCTGCCCAAAGCGGTTGGTCGCCACCGTGCTGCCGTAACCGCGCACCGGCACGTCGGGCACGCCGTCGGTATCCAGCAACAGCCGGGTGCCGCCCGGCGTCGCGATGCGGTGCAGCGCCGCGCCTTCCGCCGTGAGCGTCATCCCGCCCTGCGCGGCCAGGCCGACGGCGCTGTAGCGGCCGGCCTGGTAGCTGGCGTTGGCGTTCACCTGCGCCATATCGCCTTCGTGGCTGTAGTAACCGCTGAGCGTCGCTCCGCTGCGTCCGGCGCCGGCGCTCAGCTGATAGTTGTCGTGCTCATTCACCCGGTCGTAGTAACCGACGCGGTGCGTGTTGTCGTTCCGGTCAATCGTGGTGTTGTAGCTGATCGTGCCGCTGCTGCCCCACGGCACCGACAGCGACAGGTACATGCCGTCGTCATTGCGCGCGTTATAGCGGTTGCGGTAGGCCGACAGCGACAGGCTCAGGTTTTTAAACTCGCCCAGATCGAAATAGCGCGACAGCATCAGGTTGTAGCGATCGTTCGCCGCCCGGTCCCAGTAGGTCTGATGGCTGTAGTTGAGGTAGGCGCTCAACCCCAGATCGCGGAATTGTTTATTGAAGGAGAGGGTGTACATCTCCTTGCTCTTGCCGTTGCGGTCCCCCTGATAGCGGGCGTCCAGATACTCCCCCATGCTCATAAAATCTTCCTGGGAGAAGCGGTAACCGGCGAAGGTGACCTGGCTGTCGTACTCGTCAAAGTTTTTCGAATAGCTCAGGCGGTAAGAACCGCCGCTTTTGACCCCTTCCTGCGGCAGTCTGGCCCGCGACTGGGTGACGTCGAAGGAGAGCGCCCCCAACAGCATCAGATCGCGCCCCAGCCCCAGCGACAGCGCGTTGTAGTCCCCGCCGCCGATGGCGCCGCCGTACAGCGACCAGCCGTTGCTGATCCCCCAGGAAAACTCGCCGGTGCCAAACAGCGGCCCGCGCAGATGGTGCCCCCACTCCGTCGGTTTGCCGGCGGCCAGCTTGTAGCGCACCCGGCCCGGCCGCGTCAGATAGGGAATGCTGGCGGTGCTCATCTTGAACTGCTGCACGCTGCCGTCCTGCTCTTCCACCCGCACGTCCAGTTCGCCGGACACCGCATCATTAATGTCCTGAATGCGGAACGGGCCGGCGGCCACCTGGGTTTCATACAGCACGCGCCCTTGCTGGCTGACCACCACCTTGGCGTTGGTTTTCGCCACGCCGCTGATTTCCGGCGCGTAGCCGCGCAGGTTCGGCGGCAGCATATTGTCGTCCGAACGCAGGCTGGCGCCGGTAAAGCGCAGGCTGTCGAACAGATCGGAATTCAGGTAGTCCTCCCCCATCGTCAGGCGGGAGCGCAGCGCCGGTATCGCCCGGTAGGCGTAATAGCGGCTCCAGTCGAACTGCTTGTCGCTCGCCTTGCCCGAGCCGGTCTGGTGGTTAACGCTGGCCTGCCAGTCAGCGCGCAGACGCCAGGCGCCCAGGTTGCCGCCGGCGGTGCCGTTGCCGCTCAGGCTGTAGCTGTCGCCGCCCGCCTTCAGGTTCTTTTGCGTTTGCGCATTGAGGTTGTAATCCAGCAACAGCCCCGGAATACCGTTATCCCAGCGCGACGGCGGGTCCCAGTTTTCCGAGCTGTATTCCAGATAGGCCTGGGGAATATTGAGATACAGCGATGAAGAGCTTAAATCGCCGCGCGCCTCCATGCCGGCCAGGCTGTGTACATCCAGACACTGCCCGCCGTGCGTCCAGCGCAGCGTACTTTCCAGCTTTTCTTTTACGCCCAGCTGTTTGACCAATGCCGGCGGCAGACAAACTTCACTGCCTTTGGCATTATTTTCCGGCGCAACAAAGCGGATAGGCTGCTCCGGCAGATCGTTTTTATTAACGTGAACCACCATGGTGTAATTACCCGGCATAATGTAACCGCTGCGGGTAAACTGGCTCAGATCGATATTCTGACGATCGTTAATATCTAATACGTCGGTATTAAACTGAATTTCTTCAGCGGCAAACACCCACGTTACGGGGCTGCCAAACGCCAAAGCAACGCACAGCCCCAGCGTTTGCAGGCGAAATAACTTCCCTGCCGGTGAAAGCATAATAAACATCCCTTCAACATGTATTAACCGTCAGTACGACAAGAAATCAAAAGTAATCCAGCTTAAAACGCACTGTGGAAAAATATGCTCCCGCCTTCAGCGGCTGGTGATTTGGCATTAATGTCATTGAATATTTCAGCACGCGGTTTCCCGGCGTCACGCTTTCCTGCGCCAGAGGTTCGCCAGGGATCACCACTTTGCCGTTGCTATCATCAATTTTTAACGCGACGCCCCGGGCTTCGCCCTGCACGCCGAATAGCGAGCCGTCCGCATGGCCGTCGAACGTCACCTGAAAGAACTTCCAGTCAGGTTTATTTCCCGGCCGCTCTACGACGCAATTCACCAATTCGATACTGAACGTTTTCGTTATTCCCCGACCGTCGCGCATTATCTGCCCCAGCGGAACCGTCTCCATATCGATGGTCTGATCGCGGCTGCCGGCGGCAATCGCGCAGGCGGTATCGATAATAGCGCCGTGCATATTGACCTGGCCCCACCCCTGCCCGGCAGGCGCGGCCTGGCCCGGGGCGGAAAACAGCGCGCAGCTGGCCAGCAAAGCAATGGCGCTGGCCTGGTTCCATTGTGACAACATCGCGGCATTCCTTTGACGGGAGATAACGGCCGGGCATGTCGCCATGCCCGGCGACGCTATGGCTTACTGATAAGCCAGGGTGAAATCGGCTACGGCAGAGAAATCGCCCGGAACCACGGCGGCGGAAGCGCCTTCGCCCTGCAGGTAGGCAGCAAAACGCAAGGTGTTATTGCCTTCATTCAGGTTCTGAGCAGTGGTGGCTTTGCCCAGTTCAACGGCTTTACCGCCGTAAGTGATGGCAACGCCGGCGCCGCTGGCGGTACCCGTAATGCCCAGCAGATCTTTATTGGTCGGCGACGCCGAACCGGTAAAGGTGGTGGTGACGCTCTTCAGCGTGGCGATATCGCACTGCTCCAGCTTGATATCAAACGAACGCGGATTGGAAGAGCCGCCGTTTTTCAGCGCCACGTTGGATACCTGGCCCAGATCGACGGTCTGGTCGAGAGACTCAGGGGCGATAGAGCAAGGCGCATCAATAATAGAACCAATAAAGTTAACTTTACCGTGCCCCTGATCGGCTGCGTGAGCGAAAGAGGTTGCGCCAAATGCCATCGCCGCGGCCAGCATGATTTTATTAAGTTTCATAGAACCTATATTCCTTATAAGAAGAGAATGCACATATCCAATAAATAAAGAACAGACCACACCGGAAATTTATCCGCAGATAAATAACGCGCTCTGATTCTTTAGCATTTTGTGAGTAGTAAACGTACCTAAACCAAAGGTATAACGGAAAAAACCACCGCTACAGCAAAGGTAAAAAAGCAAAGAAAACCCGCTGTGATTTCATAAAAATCACATTAAATTACAATTCAACTTTACCCGGCAGACCCTTATGGCTGGTGACGGTTATTCTGGCAAATAGCCCACATTAAAAAAAGTGATTTCTAGTTAAGCCGCAATATTCGCAATATATTTCCTTTATCCGGTAAAATTATTGTTATTTTTAGCGCCATAGATCGTAAATAATATAAAACTAGAACAATATCCTGTTTTTTATTATTTCGCGAACAATGAGATCTAAAATGAGGCCATTTTGAATATAATAAACCAAAATTGGCTTTATCTGATGCTCTGCACGGGTCTTTCGCCTGTCGCAACGCGATCGCTGACGCCATAAATAATCACCATTACATACCGTTAATCTTTTGCTTTAACTGGGTTTTATCCTATACACAGCATATAGATAAACACCGCCATACCCGGGTAAAGCTATAAAGAAGTCCGAGGAGATACTATGGAAGTGTTATCGCCCAAAAAGAAGGAAATACGGCAGCTAAAACAGCGGCTGCTGTACGCATTATTGACGTTATCTCCCCCGTTAACTCAGGAGAATGAACTGCCTCCCCAGCATGAATGGCTATCTACTCGACAACTGGCGGAATATATAAACGAGGGTGTATATAGAGCCAGGAATTTATTACTGGAAATGGTTGCTAATGGCGATGCCATTGTCAGCCACGGATCGGTAAAAAACTCGCTGAGATGGTATCCCGCCGCCACGGAGCAACAAAGGATGGTTGCCGCATGCCGCAAAACGGCGCGTGCACTCTTTAATGACTAAATATTTGGGATACAACAGTGAAAAAATTTGTTTTTTTATTATGCTGCCTGGCGCCGTTGCTGCTGGCCGGCAAGGCGCAGGCGTTTACCTGCCGGACTTCCGACGGCGGTTATATTCCCCAGGGCGGCTCGACAACGCCCGTTGACGTACGGGTGCGCATCGGGCCGCAGCTGTCGTACGGTAAAAACGAGATCGTCAACGTCAGCCAGGTCACCTGTAAAAACGACGTGGCCAGCTGGACCGACTTTCTAAAAACCGACAGCCCGGCGTTAACCATGAACAATGCGATTTTTGGCGGCATCGGCAGCGGCACCACCATTAACGGCGCCGACTATAACTCCCCGGTGCCGGCGGGCATCAGCGTGATGACGCTGACCAACCTGGACCAGCAGACGGTGAATATCCGGGTCTATATCGTGCTGAGCCGCTTTCCTACCCCGGATATTAAAATCAACAAAGGGGACATCATCGGCCAAATCAATTTCAGGCAGACCAATGACCGACAGGGATGCCCGAACTGCGGCCCCTACCGCTGGCGCCTGATTGCCGATAACGACGCCTATTTCGTGACCACCAGCTGCACCATCAACAATGGCCGGCAGATTAACGTCGACTTTAACCAGATACGCCAGGACTTCCTGACGCAAACCGTCACGGATGCGCAAATCAAGCAGGATAAGGCGCTCAGTTATCAGTGCGACGACAGCAGCGCCACCCAGGATGTGCTGATCAGACTGGTCAGCGACGCCACCGGGTTTTCGCCGGACTTCATCAAAACCAGCAACGCCAACGTGGGCGTCGCCATGGTGTATAAAGACGCGGTGATCAAACCCAACAATGCTTTCCGCACCCGGATCGTCAACGGTATGGGCAGCGACACCCTCACCTTTGTGCCGGTAAAAAACAACGTGCCTTATACCAGCATCGCCACCGGGCCGCTGTCCGGTTCAGCTACGCTGATTTTCAGCGCGCCTTGAGGACGCTCCCGCCATGACATGCATTGGAAGAACATTGGCCGCCGGCCTGCTGGCCGCGCTATCCGGCTACGGCGCTTACGCCGCCGATCAGGGGACGCGGGTCAGCATCACCGCCACGGTGGTGGCGCCGCCGCCCTGTGAGATTAACGACGGACGCACCATCGACGTGGACTTCGGCAAGGTCGGCGTTAACCGCATCGACGGCAGCCGCTATATGCAGCGGCTGAGCTACAGCGTGCACTGTGAATTTCTCGACCCCGCCAGACAGCTGAAGATGAAAATCGTCGGCACCGGCGCGGCGTTTGACGCCAACGTGCTGCACACCAGCATCAACGGTCTGGGCATTAAACTGCTGGCGGACGGCAAGCCGTTTAACCTCAACAGCGCGCTCAATATCGATTACACCACGCTGCCTGCGCTGGACGCCGTGCCGGTCAAATCCGCCTCCGCCACGCTGACGGAAGGGAAATTCACCAGCGGCGCCACCATGCAGATCGATTATTTTTAACGCCACCGGCGGGCGCCGTGTCAGACGGCGCGCGCCGGACATACTTTAAGGTTTTAACAGCTGCGGCACATC
This sequence comes from Serratia sp. JUb9, assembly GCF_014298095.1. Taxonomy (NCBI): domain Bacteria; kingdom Pseudomonadati; phylum Pseudomonadota; class Gammaproteobacteria; order Enterobacterales; family Yersiniaceae; genus Serratia; species Serratia sp. JUb9. The sequence continues at coordinate 4,909,533 of NZ_CP060416.1, forward strand.
CAGCAGGATAAACTCATTGTCGTCCGCCTTATTCGGCTGGCGGCTGGAGGAGAACGGGAAGTTGTTATCGTTGCCGACGATGATATGGCGCTCGTCCACCACATCGACGTTTTCAATAGTAAAGAACGGGAAAGTCAGCACGCCGTTATTCAGCGGCTTGCGCGCCAGCTTGTTCGGGTCCTGGATCTTCAGCAGGTCGATATAGGCCTGCTTCTCCACCGGTTTACCAACGTTGGCGTCGGAAAACGCGATGCGGTACACCCGTTTGAACTTCGCCACCTGGCTGAAGCAATTCTCCGTCGGCGCGCCGGCGGCGCAGGCCTGGTCCGCCGTGCCTTCGCCGTTATCGCGCTCAATCACCAGCCCGTGCGTGGCGTCGATCATATTAAAATCGCCGATCGCATGGGCGTTATCCTCCAGCACGTACTGCCAGCTGCGTCCGCTCCACTGCTGTTGCTTAACGTCAAACTCCAGCACCCGCAGATAGCGTTTGCCGCCGACCTGCTCGAAATCTTCACCGTCCCACAGCGCCCCTTCCAGCAGCGGGTACAGCTTGCTGCCGTCTTTAGACAGCGCCATACCTTCAAACCCCTTGGAGCGCGCCACCTGGAAGTTCTGTTTGCCGTCCGGCGCGCCCGGCAGCGTCAGGGTCGGGTTGTCCGGCGATTTCACCACCTTGCCGTTCACCTGGGTGTCGAACACCGCCAGAATCTTACCGTCCAGCGTGGCCTTGATCAGATAGGGGCCGAATTCGTCGCCGATCCACAGCGCATTATCGGCGAACTGGAAGCTTTCCGGATCGAAATCGCCGCCGGTCAGATAGCGCGTGTCGGTGCTTTCGTTAACGATATGAAACGGCACTTTCTTGTCCGGATCGTGCAGAAATACCGTGTTTAACGGCTCAACCGCGCCGGTTTTAAAATCGATGCGGTAGTGGCTGAGATACAGCATCGCGTCCGGCGAGTTGGCCTTGCTGCCGAAGCCGTTATCAGTCAGCACCCAGTAACTGCCGTCCGGCATATGTTTAATGCCGGAGTGCCCCTGGCGCGGCTGGCCGTCGATCGGCAGGCCGATGCCGGTAGGACGATCGGCCGACAGGCCGGCAACGCTGCCCGGCACGCTGACCCGCTGGCCGCTGGTGTATTTGCCGCTCTGGCGCAGATCTGCCGGCGCGTCGTCCGGCGGCGTCACCGTGCTGCTGACCGGCAGTAGCGCATGGCCGGCCAGCTGCGCATCGACTTCCTGCTGCGCCCACAGCGTCGTGCTGCACAACATACTGGCGAACAGGCATGCCAGAGGCGTGGTTTTCATCATTGTTTTCATTGTCATTTTCCGTCTCCCTGATGAGGTGGTCTACCCGGAGGTAAAGGCACCGTCACTATAGGCAGCCGCAATGACAGAAATATTACCCGTCGCCACTCTGCCGGTAGCTGCGCGGATGGAAGCGCGCCGTCAGCGCCATCAGCAGCAGCACCAACAGCGTATGCAGCTGCCAGTCGAGCAGGAAACCGCCGCTGTAGTCACGCAGCAGGCCGGAAATATACGGCGCAACGCCCGCCAGCAAAAAGCCGATGCCCTGCATAAAGGCCACCAGCCGCCCGGCCGCCGCCGGCTGCGGCAGGTGATCCAGCGCCAGCACCAGACACAGCGGAAACGCCCCGCCGAGGCCGACACCGGCCAGCAGCGCCCACAGCCACGGCGTCTGCAGCGGCCAGCCGATCAGGCCGATAAACCCGACCAGCTGCATGATCAGCGCCGCCCACAGCAGCGGACGACGATCGTGACCACGCGCCAGCGCCGGCAGCGCCAGCGCGCCCGCCACCTGTCCCAGCGTCATCAGCGCCAGCAATACGCCGCTGGCCTGCGGCTGCCAGCCAAGCTGCATATAGTACGGCGGCAGCCAGGCGATCAGGCTGGCGTAGCCGCCGTTAATCAGGCCGAAGTAAATCCCCAGCAGCCAGGCGCGCGGGCTGCGGAACAGGCTGCCCGCCTGCGCGCCCGCCGGCGACGTCAGCCGCCCCAGTCCGCGGCTCGCCCACAGCCAGACCGCCAGTGCCGCCAACGCCGGCAGCGCCCACCAGGCCAGCGCGCTGTGCCAGTCGTGGCCGCGGTTCAGCCACGGCGTCACCGCCGCCCCCAGACCGCCGCCGCCCATTAATGCCGCCGACCATAAGCCGGCCACCAGCGCCATCCGCTTGAGAAAATGGTGTTTGATAATGCCCGGCATCACCGCCTGTATCACGCCGATGCCCAGCCCGCCCAGCACCGCGCTGAGCAGCAGCTGCACGCTGTCCGGCGCCAGTTCGCGCCACAGTGCCCCCAGCGCAATCGCCAGCAGGCTCAGCAATACGCTGGCGCGTTCGCTCAGCAGGCGGTTGATCCATCCGCCGGCCAGCGCCATCAGGCCCATCATCAGCACCGGCAGCGCGGTCAGCAGCGCCGCGCCGCCAAAGCTCAGGCCGGTGGCCTGGCGCAGCGTGGGCAACAGCGGGCCGACGGAGGTTAACAGCGGGCGCATATTGAGGCCGATCAGCACCAGCGCCCATAACAAAGGATGAAACCAGCGGCGCGCGACTGACGCCTGAGCCGCCGGTTGAGAGTGATTTTCCACCATGGATTCCAGTCTGTGAATACGGAAGGAGGGCCGTCACAAGGCGGTGACGGCAACGTTGCCTCACTGTAGAAAATGCCGTTAGTATTTGGAAATTAAATAATGGAATGGTCAGCAGTGACAAAATGAATCGTTATCCGATGTTCAACCCGCAGCTGCTGCTCAGCTTCGTTGCCGTATGCGACAGCAGCAGCTTTACCCGCGCCGCCGAGCGGGTGTGTCTGTCGCAGTCGACCGTCAGCCAGCAGGTTCGCCGGCTGGAAGAGATGCTCGGCAAGCCGCTGTTTGAACGCTCCTCCCATCAGGTGCTGCTGACCGAAGAGGGCGTAAAACTGCTCAGCTACGCCCGGCGCATTATCGCGCTGAACGAAGAGGCGCACGACGCGCTGACCGGCATCTGGCGCGACGGCGTGCTGCGCCTCGGGGTGCCGGAGGACTTCGCCGCCTCCACCACCGATCTGCTGGCCGAATTCAGCCGCGAGCACCCGCACCTGCGGCTGGACGTCACCAGCGGCCTGAGCGCCGATCTGCACCACGCCTACGGCCGTGAAGAACTGGACCTGATTCTGGTTAAACAGCGCCGCAGCCAGCCGCCGCGCGCCGCGCGGCCGGAGCCGCTGCTGTGGCTGGACAGCCTGGCCTTTCCCGCCATTGAACAGTCGCCGGTACCGCTGGCGGTGTTTCCGCTCAACGGGCTGTACCGCGACGAGCTGTGTCAGGCGCTGGACAACCTCGGCAGGCGTTGGCGCATCGGCTACAGCAGCGCCAGCCTGGCGGCGCTGACCGCCGCTTCCGCCGCCGGACTGGGCGTCACCCTGCTGCCCGCCGGCTGCCGGCTGCCGAGCCACCGCGTACTGGGTGAGGCGGAAGGCCTGCCGCCGGTGAATGATTTCGAGCTGGCGCTGTATTACCGCGACGGCGCCCCCGCCGCCGCCGGCGCGCTGGCGCAGCGGTTGACGGCGTTTTGCCGGCTGGCATGAACGGCGTCAGTAGGCCGTTTCGGCGTATTTTTCCCGGTACTCTTTCGGCGTCATGGCGTCGCCCTTGCGGAACACCGAGTAAAAATATTGCAGCGACGGGTAGCCGCACATCTGCGAAATCTCATTGATCGATAACGCGGTCGTCGCCAGCAGGTTACGCGCCCGCTCCAGTTTCTCGGCGTGGATCGCATGGTGAATCGTCTGGCCGGTTTCCTCTTTAAAGCGCTTCTCCAGATTGGAGCGCGACAGCCCCACCGCATCCAGCACCTGTTCCACCTTGATGCCGCGGCAGGCATGATGGCGGATATAGTGCATCGCCTGAATCACCGCCGGATCGCGCAGCGAACGGTAATCCGTCGAGCGCCGTTCGATCACTTTCAGCGGCGGCACCAGAATACGCTGCAGGGGCAGCTCACGCTGTTGTAGCAGGCGGTGCAGCAACTTGGCGGCGTGGTAGCCCATCTGCCGCGACCCCTGCGCCACCGAAGAGAGCGCCACGCGCGACAGATAACGCGTCAGTTCTTCGTTATCAATGCCGATCACGCTCAATTTCTCCGGCACCGGAATCGCCAGGTGTTCGCACACCTGCAGCAGATGGCGGGCGCGCGCATCGGTCACGGCAATAATGCCGGTCTGCTGCGGCAGGGTCTGCACCCAGTCCGCCAGCCGGTTCTGCGCGTACTGCCAGTTTTCCGGCGCGGTCGACATCCCCTGATACACCACCCCCTGATACTGTTCCTGCGCCACCAGCCGGCGGAATGCATTCTCGCGCTCCTGCGCCCAGCGTTTACCGCCCTCAGGCGGCAGGCCGTAAAACGCAAAGCGGTTCAGCCCTTTTTCTTTCAGATGCATAAACGCCGCTTCCACCAGCGCATGATTGTCGGTAGCGATGTAGTGCACCGGCGGGTAGTCGTCGTCACGGTGGTAGGAGCCGCCGACGCCGACAATCGGCACCTGAACGTTATCCAGCAGCCGTTCAATCTCGCGGTCGTCAAAATCGGCGATCACCCCGTCGCCCAGCCACTCTTTAATGTTATCGATGCGACAGCGGAAGTCCTCTTCAATAAAAATATCCCAGTCGCACTGCGACGCCTGTAAATATTCCCCCACCCCTTCCACCACCTGGCGGTCATACACCTTATTCGCGTTAAATAACAATGTAATACGGTAACGTTTTTCGAACATGCGATATCCCCGGAAAACAAACCACTCCCTGAATAGCACAGCCGTTCAGGGAGCAGTAAAAATGCGGCGAGATTTGTGAGGTAAAACGTTTATGCGCGCCGCTTGGTGGCGGAATCCATCCACACCGCCAGCAGCAGGATCGCGCCTTTGACGATGTACTGCCAGAAGGTGGGCACGTCCAGCATGCTCATGCCGTTATCCAGCGACGCCATGATAAACGCCCCCAGCACCGCGCCGGCAACGCTGCCGACGCCGCCCGCCAGGCTGGTGCCGCCAATCACGCAAGCGGCGATGGCGTCCAGCTCGGCAATATTGCCCGCCGAAGGCGAGCCGGCTCCCAGCCGGGAGCTGAGGATCAGCCCGGCGATCGCCACCATCAGGCCGTTAATGGCGAACACCGCCAGCTTGGTGCGCTCCACATTCACCCCCGACAGCCGCGCCGCGTCGATATTGCCGCCGATGGCGTAGATACGCCGGCCAAACGCGGTGCGGGTAGCCATAAATATCCCCGCCAGCATCAGCGCCGTCAGGATCAGCACCGGCGTCGGCACCCCGCGATAATCGTTCAGCAGATAGATAGCCCCGAGCACCACCACCGCCATAATGCTCTGCCGGGCGACGGCGCCGCCGGCCGCCGGCAACGGCAGCCCGAGCTGCGCGCGTCTGCTGCGTCGCCGCCACTGCCAGATGACGAATAGCCCCAGCCCCAGCGCGCCGATGCCGAACCCCAGGCCGCCGGGCAGATAGCTCTGACCAATCTGCGACATCGCGCCGCTGGTCGGCGCAACGGTGGTGCCGTTGGTGATGCCGACCAAAATGCCGCGGAACGCCAGCATGCCGGCCAGCGTGACGATAAAGGAAGGCACTTTGCGATAGGCCACCCACCAGCCGTTCCACGCGCCGAGCAGCAAGCCGGCCAGCAGCGTCACCGCGACGGTCAGCGGCAGCGGCCAGCCGAGCCAGACATCAAAAATCGCCGCCGCGCCGCCCAGCAGCCCCATCATCGAACCGACCGACAGATCGATCTCCGCCGAGATAATCACAAACACCATGCCGACCGCCAAAATGCCGGTAATCGCCGTCTGGCGCAGCAGGTTGGAGATATTGCGCGCGCTGAGATACGCCCCTTCGGTGGTAAAAGTAAAGAACAGCAGAATGACAGCGATCGCCGCCAGCATCACCAGCACCTGCAGGTTCAGCGACCTCAGCGGCAGCAGCGCCTTTTTGGCGGGCGCAGACGGCAGGCTTGCCTCAGACAGCGTGTTTTTCGACATGTTTTTCACTCCTCAACGCGGCTTCCATCACCTGTTCCTGGGTCAGATTGCGGTTTTCCAGCGAGGCCTTGATTTTCCCCTGGTGCATCACCAGCACGCGATCGCTCAGGCCCAGCACTTCCGGCAATTCGGATGACACGACGATCACCGCAATGCCCTGCTGCACCAGCTGATTGATTAATTTGTAGATTTCGTATTTTGCGCCGATATCGATACCGCGCGTCGGTTCATCCAGAATCAGGATTTTCGGTTTCAACAACAGGCATTTGGCGAGGATCGCTTTTTGCTGGTTGCCGCCGCTCAGGCGGCCGATGGCCAGCTCCGCCGATGCGGTTTTCACCTTCAGCCGCGCCAGCGACTGCTCAATGGTCACCTGTTCCCGCGCCTCGTCCAGCGCCGACAGCGGGCCGCTGAAGTCACCCAGCGCCGCCAGCGTCATATTCGCGCCGACCCCCATCACCGGCACGATGCCGTCGCGTTTGCGGTCTTCCGGCACCATGGCGATACCGTAGCGCATCGCCTGACGGCAGTTGCCAATCGTCGCCGCCTGCCCCTCGATCGTAATGTTCCCCTGCCAGCGCCCGGGATAGGCGCCGAACAGGCACTGCATGGTTTCGGTACGCCCGGAGCCGACCAGCCCGGCGACGCCGAGAATTTCCCCGCGCCGCAGCGTAAACGACACGTCGTCAACCCGGCGGATATGCCGGTTAACCGGGTGCCAGGCGGTCAGATTATCAACCTGCAGCACCACCTCGCCGATCGTGTGCGGCGCCTGCGGATACAGCTCGGTCAGTTCGCGGCCGACCATCATGGCGATAATCTCCTCCTCGCTCATGTCGGCTGCCGGGCGGGTGCCGATGTGCCTGCCGTCGCGGATCACGCAGATCAGATCCGAGATCGCCTTCACCTCGTTCAATTTATGGGAAATATAAATACAGGCGATGCCGCGATCGCGCAGATCGCGCACGATCGTCAGCAGCGTGGCGGTTTCGCTTTCGGTCAGCGAGGCGGTCGGTTCATCCAGCACCAGCAGGCGCACCTGCTTGTTCAGCGCCTTGGCAATCTCCACCAGCTGCTGCTGGCCCAGCCCCAGTTCGCCGATGCGGGTATCCGGGTCCACCGCCAGCTTGACCTGCGCCAGCAGGCGCTGGCAGCGCTGATACATGGCGTCATAGTCCATCAGGCCATAGCGCCCCCACTCGCTGCCGAGAAACATGTTCTCCAGCACCGTCATCTGTTTGACCAGCGCCAGCTCCTGATGAATGATGGCGATACCCTTTTTCTCGGTATCGCGAATGGTTTTCGCCGTTATTAACTGACCGGAAAAATAAATATCGCCCTGATAGCTGCCGTGCGGATATATCCCGCACAGCACCTTCATTAACGTGGACTTTCCCGAACCATTTTCACCGCACAATGATAAAACCTGGCCGGCTTCAAGTTGCAGACTGATATTATCCACCGCTTTTACCGCGCCAAATTGTTTCGTGATTTCCTTCATTTGCAATAAACAGGACATAACGACCTCCGTACGGCGGCGTTTATTTACCCAGATCGGATTTTTTATGGAAACCATCAGCGACTATCGTGCTGTCGATATTCGATTTATCGACGGAAATAGGCGTCAATAACCAGGCCGGCACGTCTTTAGTACCGTTATTTAATTTGGCGTTGGATTTCGGCTGTTCGCCCCGGCCCATTTGCACCGCAATATTGGCGGCCTCATCGGCCAATTTACTGATAGGTTTGTACACCGTCATGGTCTGGCTGCCGGCGAGAATACGTTTTACCGCCGCCAGGTCGGCATCCTGCCCGGAGATCGCCACCTTACCCGCCAGCCCCTGCGCAGCCAGCGCCTGGATCGCGCCGCCGGCGGTCGCATCATTGGACGCCACCACCGCATCGATATGGTTGTTATTGGCCGTCAGGGCGTTCTCCATGATTTTCAAGGCGTTTTCCGGCAGCCAGGCGTCCACCCACTGATCGCCGACCACTTTGATTTTGCCGCCGTCAATCAACGGTTTCAGCACGTTCATCTGCCCCTGACGGAACAGTTTGGCGTTATTGTCCACCGGCGAGCCGCCCATCAGGAAGTAATTGCCCTGCGGCACGCGCTGCACCAGGCTCTGCGCCTGCAGCTCGCCCACTTTCTCATTATCAAACGAGATATAAAAATCGATGTCCGCATTATTAATCATGCGGTCGTAGGCCAGGACTTTGATCCCTTCACGCTTCGCCTCGCCAATAACGTTGCTCAGCACCTGCCCGTTATAAGGAATAATCACCAGCACATCGACGCCGCGGTTGATCATGTTTTCAATCTGCGCCATCTGGGTTTCTTCATTGCCGTTGGCGGACTGCACAAACACTTTCGCTCCCTGCGATTCGGCTTTTTTGACAAAAATATCGCGGTCTTTCTGCCAGCGCTCCAGGCGCAAATCGTCAATCGCCATACCTATCTTGACGTCTTTACTGAACCCCGGCTGGCTGACCAGCGCCAGCATGGCGCAGGCGGAGAGGAATAAGTGCTTAAATTTCATCTTATATACCTTCTTTATTGAAATTGTAGGGTAATAATTGAAACGACTTTTTGTGGCACAACGTCCCGGGAATTGTTGTCGCTTACCTATCGCACAGCAATTACTGATTTTTACCGGCGAATTACGTTTTTTGGTTTAATGTTATTTTTATGATGGCGATCATGTTTTAACCTTGTGACAATTTGTCAGCGACAATAAAAACGTCTTATGGCGCCATCGGGCAGATCGCGTAATTAAATGCGCAATATGAGATCCGACGCACATTTAATAATTATCTGAATTTGAGTGTGAAATAACATAATTGAGACAATCATCACGAACTCCGAAGATTAAGGCATCCCGTAAAGCCGGGTTCCGTTACCAAGGAGTCGAGAATGCAATCTTATTTTGATCAGCTTGAACAAGTTCGTTACGAAGGCACCGGCAGCAACAATCCGCTGGCATTCCGCCACTACAACCCGGATGAAATCGTATTGGGCAAACGCATGGCCGACCACCTGCGCTTTGCCGCCTGTTACTGGCACACCTTCTGCTGGAACGGCGCGGACATGTTCGGCAGCGGCGCGTTCGAGCGCCCCTGGCAGCAGGCGGGCGATGCGCTGGAGCTGGCGCGGCGCAAGGCGGACGTCGCCTTTGAATTTTTCCATAAGCTCAACGTCCCCTTCTATTGCTTCCACGACGTCGACGTGGCGCCGGAAGGACATTCGCTGAAAGAGTACCTGCATAATTTTGCCGTGATGACCGACGTACTGGCCGAAAAACAGCAAAGCAGCGGCGTCAAACTGCTGTGGGGCACCGCCAACTGTTTCACCAACCCGCGCTTCGGCGCCGGCGCGGCCACCAACCCGGACCCGGAAGTCTTCAGCTGGGCGGCAACGCAGGTATACAGCGCCATGAACGCCACCCAGCAGCTCGGCGGCGAAAACTATGTGCTGTGGGGCGGCCGCGAGGGGTACGAAACGCTGCTGAACACCGATCTGCGGCAGGAGCGCGAGCAGATTGGCCGCTTTATGCAGATGGTGGTGGAGCACAAACACAAAATCGGCTTCCAGGGCACGCTGCTGATTGAGCCGAAACCGCAGGAACCGACCAAGCATCAGTACGATTACGACGTCGCCACGGTTTACGGCTTCCTGAAACAGTTCGGGCTGGAAAAGGAGATTAAGGTCAATATTGAAGCTAACCACGCCACGCTGGCCGGCCACTCGTTCCACCACGAAATCGCCAGCGCCATCGCGCTCGGCATCTTCGGTTCCGTAGACGCCAACCGCGGCGATCCGCAGCTCGGCTGGGATACCGACCAGTTCCCGAACAGCGTCGAGGAGAACGCGCTGGTGATGTTCGAAATCCTCAAGGCCGGCGGCTTCACCACCGGCGGCCTGAACTTCGACGCCAAGGTGCGCCGCCAGAGCACCGATAAATATGACCTGTTCTACGGCCATATCGGCGCAATGGACACCATGGCGCTGGCGCTGAAAGTGGCGGCCAAAATGATCGAGGACGGGCAGTTGGATCGGCAGGTCGCCAAACGCTATGCCGGCTGGAACGGCGAACTGGGCCAGCAGATTCTGCAGGGAAAACTGTCGCTGGAAGCGCTGGCCAAGTACGCTGAACAGCATGATCTGGCGCCGCAGCACCACAGCGGCCACCAGGAAAAATATGAGAATCTGATCAACCGTTATCTGTTCGGTTAACCCTGTCAGGGGCGGACGCGTCCGCCCCGCAGCCGCGTTAATCCGGATATGCCACTTAAAGGGACCTTCTATGTATATCGGCATCGATCTTGGCACCTCCGGCGTGAAGGCCATTCTGCTGGATGAACACGGGCAGTTGCTGGCCAGCCACACTGAAGCGCTGACCATCTCCCGCCCGCAGCCGCTGTGGTCCGAACAGGATCCGCAGGACTGGTGGCAGGCGACCGATCGCGCCATGCTGTCGCTCGGCCGGCAACATGGCCTGCGGCAGGTGCAGGCCATCGGTCTGACCGGCCAGATGCACGGCGCCGTGCTGCTGGATCACCGGCAGCAGGTGCTGCGCCCCGCCATGTTATGGAACGACGGCCGCAGCTTTGAGCAGTGCCGCCAGCTGGAGCAGGCGGTGCCGCGCTCGCGCGCCATTACCGGCAACCTGATTATGCCCGGCTTTACCGCGCCGAAAGTGCAGTGGGTGCGGCAGCATGAGCCGCACATCTTCAGTCAGATAGACAAGGTGCTGCTGCCGAAAGATTACCTGCGCTGGCGGCTGTGCGGCGTATTCGCCAGCGATCTGTCGGACGCCGCCGGCACGCTGTGGCTGGACGTCGCCCGGCGCGACTGGAGCGATGAGATACTGGCCGCCTGCGGCCTGACGCGCAGCCAGATGCCGGCGCTGTTTGAAGGCAGCCAGCTCACCGGCCGGCTGAATGCCGAGCTGGCGCAGCGCTGGGACATGCCGCAGGCGCCGGTGGCGGCGGGCGGCGGCGACAATGCGGCCGGCGCGATCGGCGTCGGGCTGTATCAGCCCGGCCAGGCGATGCTGTCGCTCGGTACCTCCGGGGTCTATTTCGCCGTCAGCGACGGTTTCCTCAGCAACCCGGCCAGCGCCGTCCACAGTTTTTGCCATGCGCTGCCCGATACCTGGCATCTGATGTCGGTGATGCTCAGCGCCGCTTCCTGCCTGAACTGGGTATGCCGGCTGACCAACGTTGCCGACGTCGCTACCCTGCTGCACAACGTCGAGCAGGCCAGTCCGGCGGACGCGCCGCTGTGGTTCCTGCCCTACCTGTCCGGCGAACGTACGCCGCACAATAATCCGAACGCCAAAGGCGTATTCTGGGGGCTGACCCATCAGCACGGGCCGGACGATCTGGCGCGCGCGGTGCTGGAAGGCGTGGGCTTTGCGCTCGCCGACGGCATGGATGCGCTGCACGCCAGCGGCCTGCATCCTGACAGCATCACGCTGATCGGCGGCGGCGCACGCAGCCCGTTCTGGCGGCAGATGCTGGCGGATATCAGCGGCCAGCGGCTGGAATACCGCACCGGCGGCGACGTCGGCCCGGCGCTGGGCGCGGCGCGGCTGGCGCAGATCGCGCTCAACCCGCAGCGTCCGTTGGCCGAACTGCTGCCCCCGCTGCCGCTGGAGCAGCTGCACACGCCGGATGCCGGGCGTCATCAGGAGTACGCGGAGCGCCGCGCCACCTTCCGCGAACTGTATCGCTGTCTGCTGCCGTTGATGTGAACAAAAGGGGCCAACCCGCGTTGGCCCCGATAAGAATCCGCAGAACGACGGATCCGCCAGCATTGCACCGCCTCTTGTTGCGACCGCCTCTCCTTCATCATTACCAAATCGAATAATCACCAGTGGCAAATGTCGCTGCCAACCCCGGCGCGACTTTTTTAAATTAATGGCTGCAACACAACACCTCTGGATAAGGAACCGATTGTGGAAAACAGCCAACAACAAAGCCGCAGAACCTTTCTCAGCCAAACCGGCAAGCTGACCACCGCCTGCGCGGTGCTCGGCCTCAGCGGCGGCGTGGCGCAGGCGGCCACGCCCGCCAATAGTGACCCCAGCGCCGCACCGGCGCCGCCGATGATCCTCACCGACCGCCACTACCTGCTGAGCGACGTCCTGCTGGAAGAGGGCTTCGAATACGACGGCGATACGGTGATCGGCACCCGCACCGCGCGCTACACGCTGGAGATTAAAGACGGCAACATCGCGGCGCTGCACCCGGCCGGCGCCACGCCGCCCGCCGCTCTGCCGCGCTATTCGGCAGGCGGCCAGCTGCTGCTGCCCGGCACGCGCGATATGCATATCCACCTGGATAAAACCTTCTACGGCGGCCCGTGGCAGGCGCCGCGCCCGCGCCAGGGCAAAACCATTATGGATATGATTGCGCTGGAGCAGACGCTGATCCCCAAACTGCTGCCGACCTCGCAGCAGCGCGCCGAAGGGTTGATTGCCCTGCTGCAGTCCAAAGGCAGTACGGTGGCGCGCAGCCACTGCAATATCGACCCGGTCAGCGGGCTGAAAAGTCTTGAACACCTGCAGCGTGCGCTGGAAAATCAGCGCGCCGGCTTCAGCTGCGAGATCGTCGCCTTCCCGCAGCACGGCCTGCTGCATTCAAAGGTGGATGCGCTGATGCGTGAAGCGATGCAGATGGGAGTGCAGTACGTCGGCGGTCTCGACCCGACCAACGTCGACGGCGCGATGGAGAAATCGCTCGACGCCATGTTCCAGATCGCACTCGACAGCGGCAAGGGCGTCGATATTCACCTGCATGAAACCAGCCCGGCGGGCGTCGCGGCCATCGACTATATGATTGCCACCGTCGAGAAAAACCCGGCGCTGCGCGGCAAGGTCACCATCAGCCACGCCTTCGCGCTCAGCACGCTGGATGAAGGACGCGTGGCGGAGACCGCCGAACGGCTGGCGGCGCAGCAGATAACCATCGCCTCGACGGTGCCGATCGGCAGCCTGATGATGCCGCTGCCGCAGCTGAGTGAAAAAGGGGTATTTGTGATGACCGGCACCGACAGCGTGATCGACCACTGGTCGCCGTTCGGCAGCGGCGATATGCTGGAAAAAGCCAACCTCTATGCCCAGCTGTACCGGGGTTCGGACGAGTTCCACCTGTCGCGTTCCCTGGCCATTGCCACCGGCAACGTGCTGCCGCTGAACGATAAAGGCCAGCGCGTGTGGCCGCAGGCCGGCGACGACGCCGGCTTTATGCTGGTCGACGCCAGCTGTTCGGCCGAAGCGGTGGCGCGCATGTCGCCGCGCCGCGCCACTTTCCATCAGGGGCGTCTGGTGTACGGCAGCGTCACCAGAGCCTGAGGCGAATAACGGCTGCGGCGGCTATGCCGCAGCCCGTTCAGGACACCAGCCGGCGGCGGTCGATTTTCTGCAGCCCGGCGGACAGCAGCAGGCTCAGGCCCAGCGCCAGGCCGAACACCCAGAAAATATCCAGCAGCGGATGGCCGCCGAGATCCCAGCCCTGATGGCGCACCAGATTGACAATCAGGGCGTGCAGGCCGTAGATCGCCAGCGAATGGCGGGAGAATACCGCCAGCCAGTCCACCGGCTGCGCCAGGCAGTTTTTAAACCACACCAGCAGCGACACCGCCGCGATAAACACCAGCGGGTTGGCGTACAGGTAGTAGGTGGCGGCAAAATTGCCGTTAATCAGCGACTGATGCCGGGTGCCGATGATAATCAGCGCCACGCTGCCGACAAAGGCCAGCGCCGCCAGCAGGCTGACGCCGCGTCGTCCGGTGTCCATCATGCCGATCGCCCGCCCGGCCAGCGCATACAGCAGGTAGTAGAAGGTATCGCCGGCGATATACAGGTTAACCGGCAGCAGGTGCACGCCGTCGATGGCGAACTTATCGGTATTCGGGTTGGCCATCACCGCCAGAATCAGCAGCGCCGCCGCCAGATAGCGGCCGGATACCGGCTTGACGTTGATCAGCGGCGACAGCAGATAAACCACCACGATGGCGTAGAAAAACCACAGGTGATAGAACACCGGTTTTTGCAGCAGCGTGCGCAATGAAGGCCAGAAGCCAATCTTGGTGAAGAAGGCTATATACGCCAGCGCCACGGCGCTGTAGAACAAAATACAGCAGCCGATCCGCACAAAGTGTTTGCGGTTGGCGCTGCGCTCGCCGAAGAACAGGTAGCCGGAGATCATAAAGAACAGCGGCACCGCCGCGCGGGACAGGGCATTGAGCAGGTTGGCCGCATCCCAGGCGAGGCTGCCCAGTTTCTCCGGCGTGGTCAGCAGCGCGGTGGTGGCGTGGATCATCACCACCATCAGGCACGCTACGGCGCGTAAGTTATCTATCCAGCCAATTTTATTGCTCATCCACGCCCTTGCATGTCACTTATCGTTAACGAAGTTACAGCGCAGGGTATAGCGTGCGGATTTGAGCGACAAGCCCAACGCGCACTATCAGATTCGGCCTAGCGATCTTTATCAAACACAAACGCGATATGGTCGTCGTCCAGATAGCGGATCGTCACTTCGCTGCCTTTTTGCACCTGTGACGAGTAGAAGGCCGGGATGGTCTCCCTGCCCTCCACCTGTTTGGTGCCGCCGCCTTCCGGCCACGACAGCCGGTAGCGGATATTGACGCTGCCGGTATCGTTGGCGCTGCGGTAATGCACTTCCTCCACGCGCGCCAGCAGCTCCCGTCCCTGGGCGTCTATCTTGTGGTCGCGGTAAAACAGGTGGGCGATATATGCAAAAAAACCCGCAAAAATAATCACGGAAATAATGATAGCGAACTTCATAACTATATCCCTCAGCCTATGATTGTCAGGCCGTTAAACTGCGACATGATCTGCCCAACCTGCACCATTGCCTGACCAAACTCCACCCGCCCCTCTTTGGTCGAGAGATCAAAACCGGTCTTGTCGAATTTCATCGTTGCCAGACCGAGTTTTCCGCCGACGGTAATGGTGGTGGAATAGCCCTCCGTCACCACCTTCGCCGCCGTGAAATCGAACGAGAACATCGACATAGTCTCTTTATGGTCCTTGTACTCCAGCGCCGCCGGCGTTTTGATACTGACCTTAACCTTACTGTCGATGGTAATCATCTGATCTGAGGTCAGCGTCATGCCCTCTTTGGCATCCTGCTTCCAATTACCGAGAATTTTGGTGTCGACATTTTTGGTGATCGTTTGGTTCAGGTTGCTCTGGTACTCGTCGGTAACGTCATCGGTCACGATAACATGACGTTCGCCCGTTATTTGGTCATAACGTTTGCCGTCCAGATAAAAATCCATACCATCGTTATAACGCCGGGTCACCTTTTTCGACACAATCTGCTCTTCGGTACCCACCGTCTCTACCCTGCGTTCGCCGGTAATCTTCAGCTTTTCGCCGCCGCTGGCGATCTCCGAGTTGCGGCCGTTGGTGATGGTGACCTTTTCGCCGTCCTCAAACGTTTTCGTCTCTTTCTTGGTTACCGTGGTGGTGCGCGTACCGTGGTAGATAAAGGTCGCGTCGCCGATCACCTCATCTTTCTGTTTTTTCTGAATGGTGGTGGTGCGGTTACCGTCAATGGCCACCGTTTTATCGTTCTCCACCGAAATATTCATATCCTTTTCGGCGTGCAGCTGCACCATCTCCGAGCCGGCCTTGTCCTCAAAGAACAGATGGCTGGAGTTGTCGCTGTGGCCGTCTTTGGAGCGGGTCATAAAGCCCATCATGGTGGCGCCGGCGGGCAGCGCCCACGGCGGCATGCTGGCCTCGTTATACACCCGGCCGGTGACCATCGGCCGGTCCGGGTCGCCGTTGATAAAGTCGATCACCACCTCGTCGCCGACGCGCGGGATCTGCACGCCGCCGAAGCCCTGACCGGCCCAGGCGCTGGAGACGCGCACCCAGCCGGAGCTGGTTTCGTCGCCCTTGGCCTGCCGGTCCCAATGGAATTTCACCTTCACCCGGCCGTACTTATCGGTCCAGATCGATTCGCCCTGCGGCCCCACCACCCGCGCGGTCTGCGGGCCGTGGGTGCGCGGCCACGGCGTGCGCTGCGGCGAACGGTACGGCGTATCGGCGGGGATCACCGTCATCTCGATGCGGTGCACCGCTTCGTCGCCGCCGCTGGCGTAGCTGTT
The DNA here is from genome assembly GCF_014298095.1 of Serratia sp. JUb9. NCBI lineage: Bacteria > Pseudomonadati > Pseudomonadota > Gammaproteobacteria > Enterobacterales > Yersiniaceae > Serratia > Serratia sp. JUb9. The sequence goes on from NZ_CP060416.1 coordinate 4,925,733, forward strand.
TTCCTCCAGATCGTAGCGGGCGCTCAGCACCAGATACTCACCGTTGTCGCTGGTAAACGGCGGGTTGAGCAGCGTAAAGGTGCAGCCCGGCACGATGCCCAGCGCGGTGGCGGTGGCGTTAATACGCTGGTGCTCCGCCTGCCACTCCTCCTGCCGCACCCGGGCGTAAAATTCACCGTCGCCGTGCTCGACAAAATGTCCCGGCCAGTCGTAGTAGTCAATCTGCCCCGGCTGCGGCGAGCTGGGGTTCTGCCGCGCCTGGAACAGCCAGGCGTTGGGCTTGCGGAAGTCATAGTCGTCGATGCTGTAGATCCCCGGCGTCACCCGCTCGGAGATCGCCCACTGGCCGATTCCCTGTTCGCCGGTGCTGCCGCCGGACGGCGTGGCGTGATAGGGAATCACCTCATAACCACTGAACGGCTGGTGCTGCTGCGGCGCATCGTGCAGCACCAGCGTGTGTTTGTCCGCCTCGTGGCGGAAAAAGAAGTAAATCCCCTCCAGCTCCATCAGCCGGGAGATAAAGTCGTAGCTGCTCTCCTGATACTGCACGCAGTACTCCCAGCTGCGGTAGCTGCCGGAAAGCTGCTCCTCCACCTGTACGCCGTACTCGCCGAGCACCGTTCTGACGATATCCGGCACGCGCTGGTTCTGGAAGATACGCTGGTTGCGGTCCCGCTTCAGCGGCCACAGGTCAGATTCCATCGTCAGGGTGTAAACGGCGTAGCGCGCGCCGTTAATATCGGCGCTGTGCACGTTGACCGAGGTGACCTTGCCGTTGAGATAACGCGGTGCGGACAGTACGCCCTGCGTCGGAATGGTCAAAGTGATCGGCTGGCCCAGCATCGCCCGGCGGTCCAGGCGGGCATCGGTGCTGAGCAGCATCACCTGCAGTTCGAACGAGCTGGAAACCTCTTCCACCCCGCTGAGCTTCCAGAACTTCAGCGCACCGGCGCCCGCCGGCGTTGTCACAGTAATACGGTCAAACATGACTGCTTCTCCCTAAAACCAAGACGATCTTTGCTGACGATGAGCGGGATGCCAGCCTCAGCGAGAGCAGCACCATTGCTACGATACAGTTACTCTATTGTTAACACATTGCTTATAAAACAATGTGACGGAAGCCGGTTGATGCACAAAAAATCAGCATATTCTTAGATGAAAACCGCACACCAAGGCGAGAAAACGCGAAACGCTCAGCCAGGGAAAGCCCGGCTGAGCGCGCAGGAAGACAGGAGAATAGGGGGATCAGGCGTCGAACAGCCCGCGGTCGCGCAGCAGGTGCTGATTGCCTTTACGGCGGGTAAACCCGCTGCGGTCAAAGAACTCCAGCACCTGGATCGCCAGCTTGCGCCCGACGCCCAGCCGATCGCGAAAATCAGCGGCGCTGGCACCGCCCTGGCCGTCGTGCAGTTCGCGGATCAGCGCGGCGAACTGCGCCACACGCTGACTGAGATAGTAGCGGTCGACCACCACCGCGGTCACATGACCCAACTGCGCCGCCTTGCGCAGCGTGGCGCGCACCTCGGCCTCATCGGCCGCCAGCTCTGCCGCCAGATCGCGCACCCACCATGGCGCATCGCCAAACAGCGGCGCGATGCGCTGCCACAGCGCCTGCTCCTGTTCGCTAAAGGCCAGGCCATGTTCCGGCAGATGCAGCCAGCCGCGGCTGTTGCGCAGCGCGCCGACCGCCAGCAGCCGTTCGATGAGTAAAAACGCCAGCGCCTCATCCAGCGTCGGCAGCGCCATGCGCCGCAGGCGCGCGCGCCCGAGGCCCAACTGATCGCCATGCTGTTGGTGATACTCTGCCAGCACCTGCAGCAGGCGCTGCTCCGCCTGGCGGGCGTTTTCCAGCGACAGCGCCCTGCCGCCGGCCGCCAGCACCTCGTGCTCCTCCAGCAGCTGCGTCAGCCGCTCATCGCTCAGCTGGCGCGCCCAGCCAAAGGCCGCCACGTCCAGCGGCCCCTGCTGCAGCTGCAGCATCAGCCGCTGCGCATCATCCTGCGCCTGCGCCGTCTGCGTCAGCCAGTGCAGATACGCCGGCTGGCGTTTGCCGCGTTTCGGCGCCGTCAGCGCCAGTACGCGCGCTGCGCCCAGCGTTTCACGCGCGGCGATATCACGCAGCACCAGCCGATCGTCTTCCGCCAGCCACAGCGGCCGGTCGAGGATCAGTTCCGCCAGTGAATCCTGCAGCAGCGACACCCGGCCGGTGATATGGCTGGCCGCATGGTGAATATGCAGCGGCTGCCAGTGCTTCAGAGGCTGGTCCTGCTCCAGAGTCACCAGAATGCGTTCCGCCTGCAGCGCCGGCCGCTGCGCCAGCAGCCAGTCGCCGCGCGTCACGTCGCTTTTACTGACATCACCGCTGATATTCAGCGCGATACGCTGCCCGGCCTGCGCCTGCTGGGCCGACTGGTTCTGCGCATGCAGCCCGCGCACCCGCACCGGCACGTTCTGGCCGCTCAGCCACAGGGTGTCACCCACCTTGACGCTGCCGCCCAGCGCGGTGCCGGTCACCACCAGCCCGCTGCCCTTCACGCTGAAGGCGCGGTCGACCGCCAGACGGAAACGGCGCGTCAGCGCATGCGCCGCCGGCTCAAGCGCCAGCAGATGCGCACGCAGCGCCTCAATGCCCAGATTCTGCGCCGCAGCGGTAATAAACAGCGGCGCGTCGGGCCAGCCCTGCCGCGCCAGTTCAGCCTGCACCTGCGCTTCGACTTCCGCCAGCCTCTCGGCGTCGACGCAATCGGCCTTGGTCAGCGCCACCGTCAGCGCCGGACGACCGCTCAGGCGCAGGATCGCCAGATGCTCACGGGTTTGCGGCATCACGCCGTCGTCACAGGCCACCACCAGCAGCGCGTGATCGATGCCGCCGATGCCCGCCAGCATATTGGCGAGAAATTTTTCGTGCCCCGGTACGTCGATAAAGCCCAGCACCCGCCCGTCCGGCTGCGGCCAGTAGGCGTAGCCGAGATCGATGGTCATGCCGCGACGTTTCTCCTCCGGCAGGCGATCGGCGTTGATCCCGCTGATCCCCTGCAGCAGCGTGGTTTTGCCATGGTCGACATGGCCGGCGGTGGCGATAATCATGACAAAAGCGCCTCCGCCAATGCCGCTTCCTGCGTCAGACAGCGCAGGTCGAGCCACAGTTTGCCGTCGTTAATGCGGCCGATTACCGGCTGCGGCAGCGCGCGCCACGCCTGCGCCAGACGCTCCAGGGTAGCGCCGCGGCCGTCCAGCGGCGCGAAGGTCAGCGCATAGCTCGGCAGACGATCGACCGGCAGCGAACCGCTGCCGATTTGCGACCAGCAGGGTTCGGCACCCAGTGCAAAACGGCCTGCATAGTGCGGAGACAACTGCGCCAGCAGACGCTCGGCGGCGGTCTGCATCTCCTGCTGCGGCCGGGTCAACATGCGCAGCGTCGGCAGCTGCTGCGCCAGCAGCTCCGGCTGTTGGTACAGGCGCAGCGTGGCCTCCAGCGCCGCCAGCGTCATTTTGCCGACGCGCAGCGCGCGTTTCAGCGGGTGCTGCTGCAGCTGCGCGATCAGCGCTTTTTTGCCGACGATAATCCCGGCCTGCGGCCCGCCCAGCAGCTTGTCGCCGGAGAAGGTCACCAGATCGACGCCGTCGGCCAGCAGCCGCTGCGGCATCGGTTCCGCCGGCAGGCCGTACTGCGTCATATCAATCAGCGAACCGCTGCCCAGATCGGTGGCGGTCACCAGGCCGTGCTGCCGGCCAAGCTGCGCCAGCTGCGCCTCATCAACCGCTGCGGTAAAGCCCTGCACGCTGTAGTTGCTGGTGTGCACCTTCATCAACAGCCCGGTCTGCTCGGTAATCGCCTGCTGATAGTCTTTCAGATGGGTGCGGTTGGTAGTGCCCACCTCCACCAGCTGGCAGCCCGCCTGGCGCATCACGTCCGGGATACGGAACGCCCCGCCAATCTCCACCAGCTCGCCGCGCGACACCACCACCTGTTTGCCCGGTGCCACCGCCGCCAGCATCAGCAGCACCGCCGCGGCGTTATTGTTGACGATGCAGGCGTCTTCCGCGCCGGTCAGCTGACACAGCATATCGGCCACCGCACGGTCGCGATGGCCGCGGCCGGCGCCGTCCAGATCGTACTCCAACGTCACCGCCGCGCCCATTACCCGGCCAATCGCCGCGATTGCCGGCTGCGCCAGTTGGGCGCGTCCCAGGTTGGTGTGTAAAACGGTGCCGCTGAGATTGAACACCGTCTTCAGACGCGGCTGCTGCTGTTGCGCCAGCCGCGCCTGCAGCGCCTGCGGCCAGTCGCCGCACCACTCCGGCAGGCATCCCTGCCGTTTAATCGCCTCGCGGGCCTGCGCCTGCATCTGGCGCAGCAGTTCGCCAATCAGCGTCTGGCCGTGGCTGGCCAACAACGGTTCTATCGCCGGGTCGCGCAGCAGGCGGTCAATCGCCGGCAGCTGACTGTAAAGAGAATGGGCTTCAGTGCTCATGGTCGCTCGGTGTCAGGTGTGTTCAGGGTTGTATTCAGCAAAAACGGGGCGCGTCCGGCGCGCCCGTCAGTTCATCAGGGAGGCGAGGTGCGGGCAAAACTTTCGCGGGCGAACAGACGCTCGGCCAGTTTGACCAGCGCCGGACGCCCCACGCACCAGTTGGGCAGGATACGGCGGAAGTTGAGATAACCCAGCGCGCAGCCGGCGGCGATATCCGCCAGCGTCAGCTGCTCGCCGTTCAGCAGCGCTTTCTCCTGCGCCAGCGCTTCCAGCGCGTCCAGTCCCTGTTGCAGCTTATCGCGCTGCCGCAGCATCCACGCTTCATCCTGTTTGCCCGCGGCGCGCAGGCTCTCGCGATACAGCAGCGACGCCGCGTCGGTCACGCCGTCCGCCAGCGCTTCGCTGCGCCGCACCCGCAGCGCCAGCGCGCGGTCGTCCGGCAGGAAGCGCGGCCCAGCAGGCAGCAGGTCCAGATATTCGGCGATCACCCGCGAGTCATAAAATGCCTCGCCGTGCTCATCGATCAGCACCGGCACTTTGGCCAGCGGGTTGTGCTCGCCTACCCGCGTCTGCGCCTCATAGGGCGGATCGTTGACGAATTCAAACGCCAGCCCCTTCTCCAGCAGCAGCACGGAAATCTTGCGGACAAAAGGGCTGGTATAACTGCCGATCAGTTTCATCTTCCCTCCCGTTGGCTGCGGGTAGGCAGCGCCGTTTATTTCACCGTCAGCGTATCAACAATGCGCTGCACCAGCGCCTGGTGCACCTCCAGCTCCTTCGCCGGCGACAGCATCTGCAGCGTAATCACGCGTTTATTGAACACCGTCAGGACAATGGTGGAAACCACTTTTTGCCCGTTGACGCTCTGTTCGGTATCCAGACGACGGAATTTCTGCTTACCGACGGTAAAGTTCTCTTCTTTGGTCTTTTCAATCTGCTTATAGCGGCCGGAAAGTTCGGTAAGCATGCTCTGCATCAGCTCACTGAGCATTTTGTCGCTGCCGTTCAGCTTCATTCCCGCCGGCGGAATCACCTCGGAGGAGACGGCACTCTGCCGCGACTTGCCATTCAGGAAACGCTGAATGGTCGACGTATGGTCGTTAATGATGCCGCTGTTTTCCGTTTGATCGCTAAAGCCGGACGGCAGCTCAAAGGTCAGCTTGCCTTGCTGCAGCGAGACGCTCAGCCCCGGCAGCGGCGCAGGCTTCTCCGGCTGCGGCGCGGGTTGGGCGGCGGTCGGTTTCGGCGCGGGCTTCGGCACCGTCGGCTGTTTGGTGTCCGAGTCATCGCAGGCGCTCAGGCCGGCGATCAGGGCCGCTACGGCGGCGAATTTCACTATCTTTTTGAACATCATCCCTTTCCTTTCGCTTTACGCGCTATGGCGTAAACGTAGCAAGACGCTCCGGCGAATGCCAGATAAGACACAGGAAATTACCGAGGCGCCTGCAAAATCACGCCCCAGCCCCTTGTCACAGCGCCTGTCGCCGATTTCCGCCTACTCGCCCGGGAACAGGAATGGGTTGATACTGCTGCGGGCAAATCCCTCGTCTTCCATTTTGGCATCGAGGATCAGGCTCGCCAGATCGTCGGCCACCGCTTCCACCTGTGAATCCTTCTCCTGATAGAGAATTTTCATATAGGTGCCGCAGTCGCCGCAGCTTTCCGCCTTCACCGCCGCCTGTTCGCTGTCCAGCGACCAGTAGTTCAGATCGCGCGTCTGCTCGCAGTTGCTGCACTTCACGCGCACCACGTGCCACTCGCTTTCGCACAGGTTGCAGTGCAGGTAGCGCAGGCCGTTGACGGTGCCGATATGCACCATGCTGGAGACCGGGATGCTGCCGCACACCGGGCAGAACTGGCGGTGTTCGCCGTATTCGGCACGCGCCTTGCCGGGGATCTGGCTGGCCATCTGCGCCCAGTACAGCGACAGCGCCGCCCAGATAAAGGGCGCGTTTTCACTGCCCACCTGCGCGAACTCGCGGTTGAGCAAGGCGGTCGCCATCTGCTCCAGCTCCTGTTCGGAGGCCTTCTCCAGGTTATCCAGCACCGCCAGCACGTGCTGCGGCGCCTGCGGGCGCAGCTCGGCGATCAGCGCCGTCAGCAGCGTACGCCAGTGCGCGCTGCGCGGATAAACGCTGAGGTCGAGCGGCGGTTTGCCGCGTTCGGCGCCCTGACGCAGCGCGTCGGACAGGTCCAGCTGCAGCGGGTGGTCATGCTGCGCGTGCTGCTGCGCCTCGGCAATGGCGGCGGCGAAGTGGAGGTAATCCCCCAGCGGGTGATCGGCCGCCAGCTGACGCAGGCGTTCAGCGCGGCGGGTGTACAGGCTTTTCAGATTCGCGAAAAGTAACGGCGGAATTGCTTCCGCCGTGTGTGGCTTTTCACGCTGTGCCCCTAACTGCTCTTTAGGAACAATGCGGATACTCATCAGGGTTTGTTTTCCTGTCGTTTTTCGCGGACCTCACGGTACCAGCGCGGGTGGTGTTTTTTGGCCCAGGCGGCCGGCACCCAGCCTTCGACCATCGCGGTAATGGTGCCTTTCACCCACAGGGCGGCGTACACGTGCACCATAATCACGATAATCAGCCCCACCGCCGCCAGCGAATGCACCAGCAGCGCGATGCGGATCAACGGAATAGGGAAGGCCGGCGCAAAGTAAGGCCGCCAGATGACGATGCCGCTGGCCAGCAGCAACAGCAGGCTGATAATCGCCGCCCAGAAGACGCACTTCTGGCCGAAATTATAGCGCCCGGTGTCGCCGACTTCCTCGTTCATCGCAATCTTGTGGATGTTCCTGGCCCAGAGGATATCTTCACGGTTGATCAGATTATGCTTCCAGTAGCGCAGGAACATCAGCATAAACGCGGCAAACATGATCACCCCGGCGAAGGGGTGCAGAATGCGCGCCAGCTGCGGCGTGCCGAAGATATTCATCAGCCAGTTAAAGGACGGGAAAAAGAACCCCAGCCCGCTGATGGCCGCCAGAATAAAGCAGAACGCCACGATCCAGTGGTTAATCCGCTCCGGCGCGCTGTAGCGCTGAATTGGCTTTTCCTTCCTCATTTGCGCGTCTCCTCATCGTGCAGCTCGTCGTTCTCATCCTCTTCGACGCGGTTCGGGCCGACGCCGACATAGTGGAAGATACTGGCTGCGAAGGTGGCGGCAAAGCCGATGGCCGCCAGCGGTTTCCACACGCCTTTCCAGAACGTCACCGCCGGACTTATCGACGGGTTGTCCGGCAGGCCGTGATACAGCTGCGGCTTGTCGGCATGGTGCAGCACGTACATCACGTGCGTGCCGCCGACGCCGGCCGGATCGTACAGCCCGGCATTCTGGTAGCCGCGCGTCTGCAGTTCGCCCACCCGCTCGGCGGCGACGTTTTTCATCGCCTCTTTGGTGCCGAAGTGAATGGCGCCGGTCGGGCAGGTTTTCACGCAGGCCGGTTCCTGGCCGACATCAACGCGGTCGACGCACAGGGTGCATTTGTACACCCGGTTGTCGTCCTTGTTCATGCGCGGCACGTCGAACGGACAGCCGGCGATGCAGTAGCCGCAGCCGATGCAGTGCTCCGACTGGAAGTCGACGATGCCGTTGGCGTACTGGATGATCGCCCCTTCCGACGGGCAGGCCTTCAGGCAGCCCGGATCGGCGCAGTGCATGCAGCCGTCCTTGCGGATCAGCCACTCCAGTTTGCCGCTGTCGTCCATCTCCACTTCGGAGAAACGCATCACCGTCCAGGATTTGGCGGTCAGATCGGCGGGGTTGTCGTACACCCCGACATTGTGACCGACCTCATCGCGGATGTCGTTCCACTCGGAACAGGCCACCTGACAGGCTTTACAGCCGATACAGGTGGTGACGTCGATCAGCTTCGCCACTTCCGCTTTGTCGTCACGGGCGCGCGGCGCCGGCGTCAGGCCGTTGGTGGCGGATTTACGAATAATGTCCTGAGATTGCATTGCCATAACTCGTCTCCGTTACACCTTTTCCACGTTGACCAGGAACGCCTTGAACTCCGGCGTCTGCGTATTGGCGTCGCCGACAAACGGCGTCAGGGTATTGGCCAGGAAGCCTTTTTTCGCCACCCCGGTATAGCCCCAGTGGATCGGGATGCCGATGGTGTCGACCTCCTGACCGTTCACCTGCAACGTGCGGATACGCTTGGTCACCACCGCCTTGGCCTTGATATAGCCGCGGTTGGAGCTGACTTTTACCGTATCGCCCTGCTTGATGCCTTTCTTCTGCGCCAGTTTCTCGCCGATCTCCACAAACTGCTCCGGCTGCGCGATGGCGTTGAGCCGCGCGTGCTTGGTCCAGTAGTGGAAGTGCTCGGTCAGACGGTAGGTAGTGCCGACGTACGGGAACTTGTCGGATTTGCCCATCGTCGCCAGATCGTCTTTAAACACGCGCGCCGCCGGGTTGGACACCACCTTCGGATGCAGCGGGTTGGTGCCGAGCGGCGTTTCAAACGGCTCGTAGTGTTCCGGGAACGGCCCTTCCGCCATTTTATCGATGGCGAACAGACGCCCCATACCTTCCGGCTGCATGATAAACGGCCCGACGTCGCTGTCCGGCGCGGCGGTGCTGTAGTCCGGCACGTCCATCCCGGTCCACTTGGCGCCGTCCCACTCCAGCATCTGGCGTTTCGGATCCCACGGCTTGCCGGACGGATCGGCCGAGGCGCGGTTGTACAGAATGCGGCGGTTAAGCGGCCACGCCCAGGCCCAGTCCAGCGTGTTGCCGAGACCGGACGGGTCGGCGTTGTCGCGGCGCGCCATCTGGTTGCCGTCCGGCGTCCAGCTGCCGGCGAAGATCCAGCAGCCGCTGGCGGTGGTGCCGTCGTCGCGCAGATGGGCAAAGGTGCTCAACTGCTGGCCTTTTTTCACCAGAACCTTGCCGTCGGCGTCGAGGATATCCGCCAGCGCCTTACCGTTGCTCTCCTGCGCCACCTCTTCCGGCGACGGGTTGTCCGGCGTCAGGTAGTCCCAGGTCATGTTCAGCACCGGCTCCGGCGCGGCGCCGCCGTCGCGCGCGTACATCTCGCGCAGACGCGTAAAGATGCCCGACAGAATTTCACCGTCGTTCATCGCTTCGCCCGGGCCGTCGGCACCCTTCCAGTGCCACTGCAGCCAGCGCGCGGAGTTGACGATCGAACCGTTCTCCTCGGCGAAGCAGGTCGATGGCAGACGGAAGACCTCGGTCTGAATCTGCGACGGATCCACGTCGTTAAACTCGCCGTGGTTCTGCCAGAAGTTGGCGGTTTCGGTATTCAGCGGGTCAATGGTCACCAGGAACTTCAGCTTGGACAGCGAGGCCACCACCTTGTTTTTGTTCGGGAACGACGCCACCGGGTTAAAGCCCTGGCAGAAGTAGCCGTTGACCTTGCCCTGCGACATCATCTCGAAGTACTGCAGCACGTCGTAGCCTTTGTCCCACTTCGGCAGCCAGTCAAAGCCCCAGTCGTTCTCTTTCTGCGCCTTGTCGCCGTAGAAGCTCTTCATCAGGCTGACGAAGAATTTCGGGTAGTTGCTCCAGTAGTTGACCTGCCCCGGCAGCAGCGCCTTCGGCGTATTGGCGCTCAGGTAGCTGGTCAGGTCGGTCTGCTGTTCGGACGGCAGGGTCAGGTAGCCCGGCAGGCTCTGCGACAGCAGGCCCAGGTCGGTCAGCCCCTGGATATTGGAGTGGCCGCGCAGCGCGTTGACGCCGCCGCCGGCCATGCCCATATTGCCGAGCAGCAGTTGGATCATCGCCATGGTGCGGATGTTCTGCGCCCCGACCGAGTGCTGCGTCCAGCCCAGCGCATACAGGAACGACGCAGTGCGGTCATGAGCGCTGGTTTCGGCGATATATTCACACACCTGCAGGAAGTCGGCCTTCGGCGTACCGCAGATATTCTCCACCACTTCCGGCGTGTAGCGGCTGACGTGCTCTTTCAGCATGTTCCACACGCAGCGCGGATCCTGCAGCGTGACGTCGCGCTTGGCGTAGCCGTTTTCGTCCAGCTGGTAGTTCCAGGTGGTTTTGTCGTACTTGTGGTTGTCGGCGTCGTAACCGCTGAACAGGCCGTCTTCAAAGGCAAAGTCTTCCCGCACCAGCAGGCTGGCGTTGGTGTAGGCCTCGACGTACTCGCGGTTGATTTTGTTATTGGTGATCAGGTACAGCAGGACGCCCGACAGGAAAGCAATGTCGGTGCCGGAACGGATTGGCGTATAGAAATCCGCCACCGATGCCGTACGGGTAAAGCGCGGATCGATCACAATCAGCTTGGCTTTATTGTGAATTTTGGCTTCCATCGCCCAGCGGAACCCCACCGGATGCGCTTCTGCCGCATTACCGCCCATCACGACGATCAAATTCGCGTTCTTAATATCCACCCAGTGGTTGGTCATCGCACCGCGACCAAATGTTGGAGCAAGACTTGCTACCGTTGGTCCGTGTCAGACGCGCGCCTGGTTGTCTACGGCCAGCATGCCGAGAGCGCGGGTGAATTTCTGTGTTAAATAGCCGGTTTCATTACTGGCGCCTGATGCGCACAGCATGCCGGTGGACAGCCAGCGGTTAACGGTGGCGCCCTGTTCATTAGCGGCGATAAAGTTGGCGTCGCGGTCTTCTTTCATCAGCTTGGCGATGCGGGTAAAGGCGTCATCCCAGCTGAGCCGCTGCCATTTGTCGGAGCCTGGCGCGCGGTATTCAGGGTACTGCAGCCGGCCTTCGCTGTGGATGAAATCCACCAGACCTGCGCCTTTCGGGCAAAGCGCGCCGCGGCTGACCGGATGATCCGGATCCCCTTCGATATGGAAAATGCTCTCTTTTGCGTTCTTGGCGCCGTCGCCAAGGCTGTACATCAACAACCCACAGCCGACGGAACAGTATGTACAGTTGTTACGGGTTTCACGGGCGCGCAGCAGTTTGTACTGCCGGGTTTCCGCTAACGCCGCCTCGGGGGTGAACCCCAGCGCGGCCACCGTCGTCCCTGCCATACCGCCAGCGCAGATCTTAAAGAACTGCCTTCTGCTGACCTGCATGGGGGGTCTCCTTCATCGCGTAGTCACATTGTTTCGAATGCGCTTGCCTCACGCCAGGCGTGGAAGCGCTAATAATGATCGTTGTTATAGTGGTAACGTTATAACGCCCGTATATTACCATAGCGATACAGGGGTTGTTATAAAGCCGTGCTGTCTCAGTGAATAATATAGACACAAAATGACACAAAAGTGAGACATTGATCACAGTCATGGGTTGCGCAAAAACCGCACAAAGCACAGGGCATTGATAATCATTTTCAATATCATTTAATTAACTATAATGATCCGACTGCTTACGCGGTGCTTACATCCTTGCGCCGCCCTATCACACTGGAGACGATGATCATGAGTTATTCACTGCCATCACTGCCGTACGCCTATGACGCGCTGGAACCGCACTTTGACAAGCAGACGATGGAGATCCATCACACCAAACACCATCAGACCTACGTCAACAACGCCAACACCGTGCTGGAAGCCTACCCGGAACTGGCTTCCCTGAGCGTTGAAGAGCTGATCAAAGACCTGGATAAAGTCCCGGCCGACAAGCGCACCTTTATGCGCAACAACGCCGGCGGCCACGCCAACCACAGCTTCTTCTGGAAAAACCTGAAAACCGGCACCTCCCTGTCCGGCGATCTGAAAGCCGCCATCGAGCGTGACTTCGGCAGCGTGGAGAAATTCCAGGAAGAGTTCGAGAAAGCCGCCGCCACCCGCTTCGGCTCCGGCTGGGCCTGGCTGGTGCTGAAAGACGACGGCAAACTGGCGGTGGTGTCTACCGCTAACCAGGACAGCCCGCTGATGGGCGAAGCCGTTGCCGGCGCATCCGGTTTCCCGATTATCGGCCTGGACGTGTGGGAACACGCTTACTACCTGAAATATCAGAACAAACGTCCGGACTACATCAAAGCATTCTGGAACGTGGTGAACTGGGACGAAGCCGCCGCGCGTTTCGCCGCCAAGAAGTAATCTTCGCCTCACCGCATAATGCCCGCCTCCCGCGGGCATTTTTTGTTTAAAAACCCGCTAAAGTTTATCCCTGCCATGCCGATGGTCTTTCCAATCGCATCGCTTAAAAAAAGGACAAATCATGGCGGTATTACAAACATTAACAGGCAGGTATCTTCACCTTGGCGTAGGGAAAAAACTCACTCTCGGCTTCGTCCTGATGCTGCTGTTGGCGATAGCCATCGCCGCTACCGGCATCCGCTACCTCACACTGATCGAATCCCGCTCTGCACGCATCGATTTCAGCGACCGGCTGAGTCACGAAATCAATGAGGCCCGCTACAACCGGGCACTGTATGCGCAGAGCTACCGCGCCGAATACCTGGAAGAAAACTACAAAAATATCAACGCCGCAGAAAAGCTTATCGCCCAGGGACAAAGCCTGGACTGGGACCCGCAAAGCCGCAAAGATTTGCAACGGCTGGTGGACATGCTTGGCAAATACCAACAGCAACAGCAGAAATTCATCGACGCGATCGCCGCCAAAAACGCCATTCGCCAGAGCTGGAATATGTCGGAAGTCCAGCAACAGCTCACGCAGGCCGAACGTCAGATCGGCAGCGGCGATCTGCAGCTGGCCTTTATTCAGCTTGGCAGGCAACTGACGCAGATCCGCTATAATGCGCGCGGCCTGCTGCTGAACCTGACCCGCGATGCTGAAGCGCCGCTGCTGGCCGCCATTGATGACGCCCGCCACGGCGCGCAAACGCTGCACCAGCGGCTGCCCGATGCACAAAAATCCCTGCTGCAGCCCTTACTCGACACGCTGGACGATTATCTCGTCCATATCAAAGCCTATATGCCCGCCTATGAGCATGAGCAGGCGCTGAACGCCGAGCTGGGAAAAAACGCCGGCGACATCGGCAAGCTGGTGCGCGCTTTTCTGAAAGATGAGCTGACCCAGACCAAAAACGACATCGACAGTGCGCAGTGGAAGATGGGCCTGACCACGCTGCTCGCCATTATCGCCGGGCTGCTGGTGTCGTGGCGGATGACGCTGCAGATCACCCGGCCGCTGAGCAACACGCTGGAAATCGCCCAGCGCATCGCTACCGGCGATCTGCGCCGGGTGGAGGTGCCTGAACGCCGCGACGAACTGGGTCAACTGCTGCAGGCGATGGCGACGATGAACCAGAACTTGCGCGATATGATTGAAAAAATTCAGCAAGGAGTCGGCCAGGTCTACACCGCCGCCGGTGAAATCTCCGCCGGCAATACCGACCTCTCCTCACGCACCGAACAGCAGGCGGCAGCGGTGGAAGAAACCGCCGCCAGCATGGAGCAGCTGACCGCCACGGTGAAGCAGAATGCGGACAACGCCCATCATGCCAACCAGCTGGCGTCGGACGCCTCTAAAACCGCCCTTCAGGGCGGCAAGCTGGTGAGCAGCGTGGTCGCCACCATGCGCGATATTTCCAGCAGTTCGCAGCGTATTGCTGAAATTACCACCCTGATCAACGGCATTGCCTTCCAGACCAATATTTTGGCGCTGAATGCCGCCGTCGAAGCGGCGCGCGCCGGCGAGCAGGGGCGCGGTTTCTCGGTGGTGGCCAGCGAAGTGCGCAGCCTGGCGCAGCGCTGCGCGCAGGCGGCCAAGGAGATTGAGGGACTGATCGGCGAATCGGTCGACCGCGTACAAAACGGCACCGCACTGGTGGAAGACACCGGCAGCACCATGGAGCAGATCGTACTCGCCGTCGGCCACGTGCGCGACATCATGGCGGAGATCGCCTCCGCCTCCGATGAGCAGACGCGCGGCATCGACCAGATAGGCCAGGCGATTGCCGAAATGGATCAGACCACGCAGCAAAATGCCGCGCTGGTGGAACAGTCCGCCGCCGCCGCCGACTCGCTGGAGGAGCAGGCGGAAATTCTGCAGCAGAGCGTGGCGGTGTTCCGGCTGGAAGATGCGCCGTCACGTGGCGCCGAGCCGCCCGATGCGCCGCCCGCGCGCGTGGTGAAAACCGTCGCGCCCGCGCCAAGCGAACAGGATAACTGGACCACGTTTTAACCGTATCGCCGCGCCGTTTTCGGGGCGGCGTCTCTGTTCCTCCCGGCGCACACGGGCTATGCTAGAACCAGTCCTGAGCCAGGAGGCGCCTATGACCAATCCCGCCGTTTATATCGGCCACATTCAGACCTATCCGGGCGGACGCCCGAGCGCGATTGCCAAACGGCAGGTCGACGGCGCCCTGCCGCTGACCCCGCTCGGCCTGGAGGGCGATCAGCAGGCGGAAAAAAGCTATCACGGCGGCCCCGATCGCGCGCTGTGCCACTACCCGAGCGAACATTATGACCACTGGCGGCAGCAGTTTCCGGCGCAGGCCGAACTGTTCAGCGCGCCGGCATTCGGCGAAAACCTCTCAACCCGCGGGCTGACCGAGCACAACGTGTTTATCGGCGATATTTTCCACTGGGGCGACGCGTTGATTCAGGTGACCCAGCCGCGCTCGCCGTGCTTCAAGCTCAATTATCATTTCGACATCGACGATCTGTCGCTGCTGATGCAGCAAAGCGGCCGCTGCGGCTGGCTGTACCGGGTGATCTCTCCCGGGCAGGTCAGCGGTGACCAGCCGCTGCTGCTGGCGACGCGCTGCAGCGACGTCTCGCTGGCCGAGGCGATCGGCATCGCCTGGCACATGCCGTTCGATGAGGAGCAGTATCGCCGCCTGTTGTCGGCGGCCGGGTTGTCCGCCAGCTGGAGTAAAACCATGCTGTTGCGTATTACCCGCGGCAAAATCGAAGATTTTAACCGTCGTTTGCTGGGGCGCTGACGCCGGGCGGCGAAGGAAGAAGGACGACGGGGCAGGCAGACGGGGCGCACGCGTCGCCCCGTCCGAACATCAAAACGCTTTTTTCGCGTAGCCAGTGACCGCTTTCAGGCCCATTTCACGGCCCAGCGCGGTCATCGGGTGCACCACCACCAGCCCGCGCACGCTTTTTTTCAGCGCGCCCATATCGGCCTGCTCTTTTTTGGTGATTTCACGGCTGAACGGCAGTTTTTTCAGCTTCTGCGCTTCGTCGCTCAACTTTTCCGTACGCACGTTTTTCAGACGCTCGATCTCCGTCGCCAGCTTCTCTTTTTCCTTGTTGTGCTGCGCGATCAGCTCCGGGTTGCCCTGCTGGATGACCTGGACATCTTTATGGTTCAGCGCGTCCAGCTGGTCGCTAAGGCGCTTAATCTCTGCCTTTTCTTTCTCTTTCATTTCTCTGACCTGAAGTGCCGAACCGGCACGTTTAAAGGAGGGTTTGCTGCATTGTAGCAAAATGCGCGGCCGGTTACCCGGCGGGATACGCGGACGCCGTTACGCGCGTCCGAGCGGGGAGAGGCGGGACGGCTGCTTGGCGCCGATGCCGGCAATCAGCGCGGTCACCGACAACACCATGGTGGAGCGCACCATCTGCTGGTAGCGCTGCTGCTGCATCGCCAGCAGCGCTTCATCCGCCTCGCCGGGCGGCAACAGCGCCGGCGGCGGCGGCAGTGCGCTGACGCAGTGCAGCTCGCCGAACGGTCCGAGGATTTCATCATCGACAAAACGATACTCGGCGCCGTCGTGGTTCAGCTCCTCACGCAGCGCCATCAGCAGTTCAGCGTCTTCATACTCATGACGCGCGATCACCCCGAGGCCATACATCAGCTTCAGCCGCACCGACAGTTCCCCCAGGGGGCCGGCGCCGGACAACAGCGGCTCGACGGCATATTTCACCGCATAGTCGTCCTTGCGAAACACCTGCACCACCAATACGTTCAGCGCTTCCGCCAGCAGCTCTACCGCCGCAATCAGGAAACTGCGTACCGTTTTGCCGGCGTTCAGCTTTTCCAGAACCTGGTTTTCAAATGCCTGTGCTTCTTCCATCGTCGCTGTTCGAAAGGCGTAAGGGAGGCCGTCAATGGCGAACTCGGGCTGCAGGAGCGCAGCAGGCTGCGCCCGTGTGTTCATCATCACGCACTACTTTTGCATGGCGTTATACACAGCTACGGCCTGTTCCACAACCTCGCCGTCTTCCGGCAGACCGGAAATTTGCGCCAGCGCGGCTTTCGGCCCGCGTTCGCTCAGCAGCTGCGCCAGTTCCTGCGCCTGCGGATCCTGCGCGCTGCGGTAATGCATGGCGGCGGCAACTCCCTGAATCAGGTTGGCGTGCGGCAGGCCATACTCCAGCGTGCCCAGCAGCGGCTTGATCAGACGGTCGCCGGCGCTCAGTTTACGCAGCGGCTGACGGCCCACGCGCTCGACGTCGTCGTGCAGGTAGGGGTTTTCAAACCGGCTGAGGATTTTCTCGATATAGGCCGCGTGTTTTGCCGGCTCAAAGCCGTAGCGCTTGATCAGCACCGCGCCGCTCTCCACCATCGCGCCCTTCACCACCAGGCGCACCGCCGGGTCGAGAATTGCGTCGCGGATGGTCTGCAGCCCGGCCTGCTGGCCCAGATAGGCGGTAATCGCGTGGCCGGTATTGAGCGTGAACAGTTTACGTTCGACAAACGCCATCAGGTTATCGGTCAGCTCCATACCGGCAATCGCCGGCGGCGCGCCCTTGAACTGGGTCTGGTCGACGATCCATTCGCTGAAGGTCTCCACCGTTACCGCCAGCGGATCGTCGCTGCCCGCTTCCGCCGGCGGCACGATGCGATCCACAGCGGAATCGACGAAGCCGACATGCTGCTCCGCCCACGCCTGCTCTTCCGCCGACAGTTCGGCGAAGACGTGCTGTTTCAGCTGGCTGGTGCCGCGCACCATGTTCTCGCAGGCAATAATATTCAGCGGCTGTTGATTGCCCTGGCGGCGGCGTTCGCTCAGCCCTTTGGCGATCGTAGCGGCAATTTTGGCCAGGATCTGCGGGCCGACGGCGGTGGTGACGATATCGGCGTCGGCGATCAGCGCCACGGCGTCATCGCTGCCGCTGTTGACCGCGTTGACGTTATTCACCGTTTCCGTGCGTTCCTGCTCGCCGACGACGCGCACCGGGTAGCTATGGCGTTGATTGAGCGCGTCCAGCACCGTCTGGTTAACGTCGGCGAAAGTCAGTTCGGCATGCGCATCGGCCAGCAGTTTGCCAATAAAGCCGCGGCCGATATTACCGGCGCCAAAATGTAATGCTTTCATAATGATAACCTTCTTAAATATGACAAGGGCGCAGCCTGTCGCCGCGCCCTTATGGGATTTAGTCTTTCTTGCCGCCGAGCAGCTCCAGCACTTCCTGCACGCTTGTCGTATTCGCCAGGCGCTCAATCACCGTATCGTCGTCCAGCGCATTGGTCAGGCTGGTAATCACCTGAATATGTTCGTTATTGCGCGCGGCGATGCCGATCACTAGGCGAGCCACCTCATCTTCTTCCTCGCCGAAGCGCACGCCCTGCGGGTACTGGCAGAACACCACCCCGGTGCGCAGTACGCGGTCTTTCGCCTCAATGGTGCCGTGCGGCACGGCGATGGATTCCCCCAGATAGGTGGAGGTGAGTTTTTCACGCTCCAGCATCGCCGGCACGTATTCCGCCTCGACGTAGCCGCCTTTCACCAGTTGCTCGCCGGCAAAGCGGATCGCCTGCTCTTTATCGCTGGCCTCCAGGCCGAGGAACACATTACCCTCGCCCAGTTTGAACAGCGCCGGTTCATCGTCGGCGGCGCTCTCTTCCGGCGCGGCGGCCGCCGGCTGCGGCTGCTGAGACGCGCCGTCGTTGGCGGCCAGCAGACGCGCGGTCAAATCGCTGTACAGGTTGCTGTCGAGGAAGTTGGTCAGCGAGATATGCTGCGCCTGCGGCGCATGACGCATCGCGCGCTCCGTCAGGTCGCGGTGGGTGATCACCAGATCCACGTCGTCCGGCAGGTTGTTGATGGCGCTGTTGGTGACCGAAATACTGCTCAGCCCGGCGTCGGCCACTTTCTTGCGCAGCACCCCGGCGCCCATGGCGCTGGAGCCCATGCCCGCATCGCAGGCCACGATGATTTTGCGTACGGTGCTCAGATCGCCGTCCAGCGCGGCACCGGCCGGCTGGCCGCCTTTCGCCTGCGATTTCATGTCGCGCATCCGGCGGGTCGCTTCTTCCAGATCGTCCTCTTCTTTCACTTTTGAGGTTTTCAGCAGGAAGCCGGCAACCACGAAGGAGACCACAAAGGCTGCGAAGATTGCCGCCAGGTTGGCGAAATAGGCGCCCTTCGGCGTCATCGCCAGCACCGCCAGAATCGAGCCGGGCGATGCCGGAGACACCAGCCCGCCGTTCAGCATCGTCAGCGTAAACACGCCGGTCATGCCGCCGAGGATCACCGCCAGAATCAGGCGCGGGTTCATCAGCACATACGGGAAGTAGATTTCGTGAATGCCGCCGAAGAAGTGGATGATCGCTGCGCCGCCGGCGGACTGCTTGGCATTGCCGCGGCCGAAGAACATATACGCCAGCAGCACGCCAAGCCCCGGGCCGGGGTTGGCTTCAATCAGGAAGAAGACGGATTTACCGGCTTCGGTCGCCTGCTGAATGCCCAGCGGCGAGAAGATGCCGTGGTTGATGGCGTTATTCAGGAACAGGATTTTCGCCGGTTCGACAAAGATCGAGGTCAACGGCAGCAGGTTATGCACCACCATCACGTGGACGCCCGCCGCCAGCAGTTTGGACAGCGCTTCCACCAGCGGCCCGATGCCGAGGAAGGCCAGAATCGCCAGCAGCATGCCGATAATGCCGGCGGAGAAGTTATTCACCAGCATTTCGAAGCCGCTTTTGATCTTGCCGTCCACCCAGCGGTCAAAATGCTTGATGGCCCAGCCGCCCAGCGGGCCGGCGATCATTGAGCCGAGGAACATCGGCATATCAGCGCCGACGATCACCCCCATGGTGGTGATGGCGCCGACCACGCCGCCGCGCTCGCCGCCCACCAGTTTACCGCCGGTGTAGCCAATCAGCAGCGGCAGCAGGTAGGTGATCATCGGGCCGACCAGCTTGCCCAGCGTTTCGTTCGGCAGCCAGCCGGTTGGGATAAACAGTGCGGTGATGATGCCCCAGGCGATAAACGCGCCGATATTCGGCATCACCATATTGCTGAGGAAACGGCCAAAGTTCTGCACTTTAACCTTAATGTCTGGTGAAAGCATAAAACACACCCCTATTGTGAAGCGGTAATAGCATTACGCGCCGGCGAATAAGAGCGCGCATTATTGTTGTTACGATCCAGCCGCTTGGTGCTGTCTGTGAGGCGGACTCTAGCACGCTCGGTTGACAACGCGTACCTCACGGAAATTTTGTGACACAAGTCACTCAAATGACCGCAAAACACCACCCTACACAGTGATCATGGTCACATTTTTGTCGTGTAAAAAAGCAACACTGCGGCAATTCCGATCGAAATACGCCATTTTATGTGACTCAAATCACACTTAGTCTTTTGTTGTTTGTTTTTATATTGTGATGTTAGTCACAATTTATTTTCACTGCGCTAACGCCTGGCGGAAAATGTTGCGGTCATCCCGTGCCGGCAGGCGACATCGTGGAGAAACAGGGCGTCTGCCCGTAAGAAAGTTACAACGCGGAATTATCGTGAAGTGTAGTACAGAAACCACCCGGCGCAGTGTATCCTGCCAGGTTCCTCGCGGACGCTTTAGCGCCATTCTTGTCCGCTTGCCCCCCTCACCCCATCTCTTTTGTTCTTTATCCCGTGGGATGTCGCCATCAAAATCCACCAAAGGGCACATACCGATGAAAGACGTTATTATTCTTTGTGTTAATTAAAAAACGAAAAATCCATCACCGCAGTGAGAAAAATAATCTCATCAAACCATAACATGGTCTACTGCAGCCTGGCGGAAACTGCCAGCAGGCATCTTTCTCAACCCTAAAGACACACTTGGTTTTATATTCACTCACTTACTCAAAAAATAAAAAACAAAATCACAAAAAGAAATATAACCTCAGAATCGACGACAAAAAACAACGGCAAAAACAAACAAAAAACACATAAACAACAGTTAATTATGAAAATAAAAAACAACAAATAGAAAATAAAACAAATGCGGTACTATCAGCATAAAAATAATTTCAACGATAATATATATTCATTGATAATCACATCATAATCATTCGATATGCATATTAAAAAAATATTTATCCATCCTAATTATCCAGTTAGGATTTTTTTTAGCCTTCCGCTAGAAAGCCGCCACGGGCTACCTATACTTTCTCTCTACCTTGCTATTTTGCTTTTTTATTTATTGCATTTTTTACGGGAGAGAAATATGCCACACATCACGACGTCGAATTTAAACAAGTTAATTACGCGTGTCAGAAAAGCCCAGGCGATATTCGCCGACTATTCTCAGGCGCAGGTTGATAGAATTTTTCATGCCGCGGCCCTGGCGGCGGCTGATGCCCGCATCCCACTGGCGCAGCTGGCGGTTGACGAGTCAGGTATGGGGATCGTTGAAGATAAAGTGATGAAGAATCAATTTGCTTCCGAGCATGTCTATCATGCCTACAAGGATGAGGTGACCTGCGGTATTTTGGCAGAAGATGACGCCTTCGGCACCCTGACCATCGCCGAGCCAATCGGGGTTATTTGCGGGATCGTCCCCGCCACCAACCCGACGTCGACGGTCATTTTCAAGGCGCTGATCAGCCTGAAAACCCGTAACGGCATTATTTTTTCCCCTCACCCCAGAGCCAGCAAGGCCGCGAATAAGGCGGCGGAAGTGATCTTGCGCGCTGCGGTAGACGCCGGCGCGCCGCCCGATATTATCGGCTGGCTGGACAGCCCCACCGTCGAGATGGCGGATCGGTTGATTCACCATCCGCAGGTGGATCTGATCCTGGCGACCGGCGGCCCCGGCCGCGTAAAAGCCTCATACAGCTCCGGTAAACCCGCCATCGGCGTAGGCGCCGGCAATACGCCGGTCGTGGTCGATGAAACGGCGGATATCAAACGCATGGTCGCCTCCGTGTTGATGTCCAAAACCTTCGATAACGGCATGATTTGCGCCTCCGAACAGTCGGTGATCGTCGTCGACGCCGTGTATGACGAGGTTCGTGCACGCTTTGCCGCCAACGGCGGCTATCTGCTGCCGGAAGCGCAGCGGCAGGCGGTGCGCGACATCATTGTGAAAAATGGCCGCATCAATGCCGACATCGTCGGTCAATCCGCATTGAGAATCGCCGAAATGGCGGGTATTGAGGTGCCGCCCAACACCAAAGTGCTGATTGGCGAGGCCACCGAGATAGGCGAGAGCGAACCGTTCTCCGGCGAGAAACTCTCCCCGCTGCTGGGCATGTATCGCGCACAGCACTTCGATGACGCCATCAATAAAGCCGTCGCCCTGGCCGCGTTTGGCGGCGCCGGCCACACCTCTTGTCTGTATACCGATCAGGATAATCAGAAGGCGCGCATCGCCTGCTTCGGCAGCCGGCTAAAAACGTCGCGCATTCTGATCAACACGCCGGCATCCCAAGGCGGCATCGGCGATCTGTATAACTTTAAGCTGCCTCCGTCCATGACGCTGGGCTGCGGCTCCTGGGGCGGTAACTCCGTTTCAGAAAATATCGGCCCCAAACACCTGCTCAACCGTAAAACCGTGGCCAAGCGCGCGGAAAACATGCTGTGGCACAAACTGCCGCAGGCCATCTACTTCCGTCGCGGCGCCTTATCCTCCGCACTGAAGGAGGTCGCCGTACAGGGCAAAGCCAGACGCGCGTTTATCGTCACCGGCCCGTATCTGTTCAGCCAGGGGTTCATCAAACCGGTGCTGGCCATTCTGCATGCGCAAGGCGTGGAAACCGACGTGTTCTCCGAGGTGGGCGCGGAGCCAACCCTGACGATGGTTAACGCCGGCGCCCAGCGCATGCTGCAGTTTAAACCGGACGTGATTATCGCACTCGGCGGCGGTTCGCCGATGGATGCCGCCAAGGTGATGTGGATGATGTATGAACATCCCGACGTCAAATTCAGCGATCTCGCCCTGCGTTTTCATGACATCCGCAAACGCATTTACACTTACCCCAACACCCGGATAAAAGCCCGGCTGATCGCCATCCCCACCACCTCCGGCACCGGTTCGGAGGTCTCGCCGTTCGCCGTCGTCACCGACGAAGCCAGCGGACAAAAATACCCGCTGGCCGACTATGCGCTGACGCCCGATATGGCGATCGTCGATGCCGATCTGGTAATGAATATGCCCAAAACGCTGTGCGCCTACGGCGGTATGGATGCCATCACCCATGCCGTGGAAGCCTATGTCTCGGTGCAGGCCAACGAATATGCCGACGGGCAGGCGCTGCAGGCGCTGAAGCTGCTGAAGGAGAGCCTGCTGCTCAGCTACCAGGCCGGCGCGCAAAACCCGCGGGCGCGGGAACGGGTGCACAATGCCGCCACCATCGCCGGCATCGCCTTCTCCAATGCGTTTCTCGGCATCTGCCACTCCCTGGCGCACAAGCTGGGGGCGGAATTTCCCATCGCCCACGGGCTGGCCAACGCCATGCTGCTGACCAACGTCATTCGTTACAACGCCAATGACGGCCCCGCCAAGCAGACGGCCTTCAGCCAGTACGATCGCCCGCAGGCCCGCTGCCGCTATGGCGAAATCGCCGATCATCTGGGGCTGGCCGCCGCCGGCGACAGCGCAGAGCAAAAGGTCGAGAACCTGCTGACGTGGCTGGAGGGATTAAAGGCGGAGCTGGCGATCCCGGCTTCGCTGCAGGAGGCCGGCGTTGATGAAACGCATTTTCTGTCGGTGCTGGATAAGCTGGCGGTTGACGCCTTCGATGACCAGTGCACCGGCACCAATCCGCGCTATCCGCTGATTAAGGATCTTCGGCAGCTCCTGCTGGACTGTTTTTACGGCCGCTATTACAGCGATGCGCCCGACGTCGAGCGCCAGCGCGCGGTGAAAGAAAAAGAGGCCGTCAAAGTCACGGACTAACGCTAAATGCGCCCTGCTGGTCAGGGCGCATGTCCAGCAGGCTTAACGCACCACCTCATTGATGGCTTTCTGTGCGTTCTGCAGGTCCTGCTGCTTCGCCGCCAGATTGGTCATCATGGCGTTGTACTGCGCTACCTGCTGCTGATTGCGGAACTGCACGCCCCCGTTGTTAAAGCTGACCTGATTGCCCTGCGCCTGCAGGAAATCCCCTACCTGCACCAGCTCCTGAATAAAGCCGGCCGCTGCCGGAATGGTCGGCATCAGCGCGTTGGCCGGCGCGGTGACGATTTTGTCATAGGCCTGGTTATACACCGCCTTCAGATCGTCCGGCTGCTTCAGCGCCGTACGGGCGCTGTCCGCCTGCGACTTGGCGGTCTGTATCTGCTGCCCCAGCAGATTAAGCGCGCCTATCGACTGCTGCAGCCCGTCGCGCTTGCTGATGTAATCCTGCGCGGTGCGGATCTGGCTCACCTGATCGATCGCCGGTATCAGACTGGCGTCAACGGATTTGGTTAACTGCTGTGAAAATGCGACTAAAATTGCGTAATCGCCGGCATAGTTGCCAAACTTCTGCTTTTGGTCTTCGCTCAGCGTCGGTATTTTCACGCCGCTGCGCATTACGGTGTTTTGCAGATAGTCGATAAATGCCTTGCGCTGCTCCGGCTCTTTATCGCCGCAGGCGGTCAGCTGCATCACCACCAACAACGCCACAATCGGCGCCAACCAGCGCATTACGCCTTTGCTCTGAATCCCTACCGCCATGTGAAATAACTCCCGTGATAAACGTGTCTTTTCATCAGCTTCCTGCCTTTTTCGCTCTCCCTGCGCCTATAAGAATAGAACAACTGATGCGGGTTCGATACGCGATTTACCGATCGCCGCGGCAAAAAGGCGTAAAAAAAGGCGCCCGCAGGCGCCTTCGTTCCTCACCGCGCAGACTTACTGCAGCACGGAGATATCCGCCACCTGCAGGAACAGCTCGCGCAGTTTGCTCAGCAGCGTCAGGCGGTTAACGCGCACTTCTTCATCTTCCGCCATCACCATCACGCTTTCGAAGAACTCGTCGACGGTTTCACGCAGCGCCGCCAGCTCCACCAGCGCTTCCTGGTAGCGGCCTTCGGCGAAGTACGGCTGTAGCTTGTCGCGCAGCACCACCAGATGCGTCGCCAGCTTCAGCTCCGCCGGCTCTTTCAGCACCGACGCGCGCACCTGATCCAGCAGGGTGTCGGTGGATTTGGCCAGAATGTTGGAGACGCGCTTGTTCGCCGCCGCCAGCGCCGCCGCTTCGTCCAGCGTGCGGAAGTGGCTCACCGCTTTCACCCGGGCGTCAAAGTCCGCCGGCTTGGTCGGACGACGCGCCAGCACCGCCTGAATGGTGTCGACCGCGTGGCCTTCTTCCTGATACCAGGCGCGGAAACGGCCCAGCATAAAGTCCACCACCTCATCCACCACCTTGGCGTTGGTCAGCTTGCTGCCGTACAGGCGCACCGCTTCTTCCGTCAGGGTCTGCAGATCCAGCGGCAGGTTCTTCTCAACGATGATACGCAGCACGCCCAGCGCCGCGCGGCGCAGCGCAAACGGGTCTTTGTCGCCTTTCGGGTGCTGGCCGATGCCGAAGATGCCCGCCAGGGTGTCCATCTTGTCGGCAATCGCCAACGAACAGGCGACCAGCGACTGCGGCAGCGCATCGCCGGCAAAGCGCGGCTGATACTGCTCGTTCAGCGCGACGGCCACGTCTTCCGCTTCGCCGTCGTGACGCGCATAGTGCATGCCCATCACGCCCTGGGTGTCGGTAAATTCGAACACCATGTTGGTCATCAGGTCGCACTTCGACAGCAGGCCGGCGCGGGTGGCGTGGTTGACGTCGGCGCCGATTTGGCCGGCAATCCAGCCCGCCAGCGCCTGAATGCGGTCGGTTTTGTCACGCAGGGTGCCCAACTGCTTCTGGAACAGGACGCTCTCCAGCCGCGGCAGGTTGTCTTCCAGACGCTGCTTGCGGTCGGTGTCGAAGAAGAACTCGGCGTCAGCCAGACGCGGGCGCACCACCTTCTCGTTACCGGAGATGATTTGCTGCGGATCTTTCGATTCAATATTGGCGACGAAGATAAAGTTCGGCAGCAGTTTGCCCGCGGCGTCGTACACCGGGAAGTACTTCTGGTCGCCCTTCATGGTGTACACCAGCGCTTCCGCCGGCACCGCCAGGAATTTCTCTTCAAACTTCGCCGTCAGCACCACCGGCCATTCCACCAGCGACGCCACTTCTTCCAGCAGGCTGTCGCTCAGATCGGCCTTGCCGCCAATCTTTTGCGCCGCCAGCTCGGCGTCGCGCTTGATGATCGCCTTACGCGCTTCATAATCCGCCACCACTTTGCCACGTTCCAGCAGGATTTGCGGATACTGGTCGGCGTTATCCAGGGTGAATTCCGGCTCGCCCATAAAACGGTGGCCGCGCACGGTGCGCGCCGACTCGATGCCCAGCACGGTGCCCGGGATAAGCTCATCGCCCAGCAGCATGGTCACGGTATGCACCGGACGCACGAACTGAGTCTCCTGGTCGCCCCAGCGCATCAGTTTCGGAATCGGCAGCTTCGCCAACGCGGTGCTGACCATCTCCGCCAGCAGCTGCTGCGCGGACTGGCCTTTGACCAGCGCGCGGTACAGCAGCCACTCGCCTTTGTCGGTTTTCAGACGCTCGGCCTGATCGACGCTGATGCCGCAGCCGCGCGCCCAGCCTTCGGCCGCTTTGCTCGGCTTGCCTTCGGCGTCAAACGCCTGCGCAATCGCCGGGCCGCGTTTTTCAACTTCGCGATCGGCCTGCGCCGCGCTCAGGTTCGCCACTTTCAGCGCCAGACGGCGCGGCGCGGCGAACCAGCTGACGTCGCCGTGCTCAAGGTTGGCGTTGTCCAGCTCGGCGCTGAAGTTGGCGGCAAAGGATTCCGCCAGGGAACGAAGAGCCTTCGGCGGCAGCTCTTCCGTGCCGATTTCCACCAGGAAAGTCTGTTGAGTCATGGCTGCCTCTTAGTTCTCGTTCTTTTTACACATCGGGAAGCCTAACGCCTCTCGGGACGCGTAGTAGGCTTCCGCCACGGCTTTGGTCAGCGTGCGGATGCGCAGAATATAGCGCTGACGCTCGGTGACGGAGATCGCCTTGCGCGCGTCCAGCAGGTTGAAGGTGTGTCCGGCCTTCAGAATGCGCTCATACGCCGGCAGCGGCAGCGGTTTTTCCAGCGCCAGCAACTGCTGCGCTTCTTTCTCGTACTGCTCGAAGCAGCTGAACAGGAAATCCACGTCGGCGTATTCAAAGTTGTAGGTCGACTGCTCCACTTCGTTCTGATGGAA
The DNA here is from genome assembly GCF_014298095.1 of Serratia sp. JUb9. Classification (NCBI taxonomy): domain Bacteria; kingdom Pseudomonadati; phylum Pseudomonadota; class Gammaproteobacteria; order Enterobacterales; family Yersiniaceae; genus Serratia; species Serratia sp. JUb9. The sequence continues at coordinate 4,952,467 of NZ_CP060416.1, forward strand.
CACGTCGCCGTAGGTGGTTACGCCCAGCGGGCCGTTGCTCCACACCAGATCGTAGACGCTGTCCACGCCCTGGATATACATCGCCAGACGCTCCAGGCCGTAGGTGATCTCGCCGGTCACCGGCTTGCACTCCAGGCCGCCGACCTGCTGGAAGTAGGTGAACTGGGTCACTTCCATGCCGTTCAGCCACACTTCCCAGCCCAGGCCCCAGGCGCCGAGCGTCGGGTTTTCCCAGTTGTCTTCCACGAAGCGGATGTCGTGGATGGTCGGATCCAGACCCAGCTCTTTCAGCGAGCCCAGGTACAGTTCCTGAATATTGTCCGGTGAAGGCTTAATCACCACCTGGAACTGGTAGTAGTGTTGCAGGCGGTTCGGGTTTTCACCGTAGCGGCCGTCGGTCGGACGGCGGGACGGCTGCACATAGGCGGAGGCCATCGGCTCTGGGCCCAGCGCACGCAGGCAGGTCATAGGGTGAGAGGTTCCCGCGCCGACTTCCATGTCCAATGGTTGAACAATGGTGCAGCCCTGGCGCGCCCAATAGTCCTGCAGTGTCAGGATCAGGCCCTGAAAGGTCTTGGTATCAAACTTTTGCATGTTAGATTCGCACGCGATACAAGTGGATTTAGATGGAATGGGCCAGTATACCCGTTGACCGTAAGATATACAGCCAGAATCCGGCCTCCGGTGTAAATCAGCGTGCAAAAAAAACGTTTTGCGCACCAGCGCGGCGCATCGGCACGCTGAAAGCGCATGTTCTGCTGCCGCCTGGCCTCTCCGCCGCCGCGGCCGGCGCGCACTGCGCCGTTTATCGCCGCGGCTGGCACCAATCTTGCTCGCTGCCTGAGGTTCCCCACGCTCAGGAGGTTGTTCCATGCAGGCAGACAGTCGTTATCGCTACCGCATTTTCGCCATGATGTTTTTTATCGCGCTGATTAACTATGTCGATCGCGGCGCGCTGTCGTTCGCCGCCAACGACATCGCCCGCGAGTTCGGTTTCAACAAGACGCAGCTGGGGGCGGTGCTGGGCTACTTCGGCTTCGGCTATCTGTTCGGCTCGCTGTGCGGCGGCATCCTCGCCGACCGCGTCGGCAGCAAAAAAGTCTGGCTGCTGGCCGGCGCGCTGTGGTCGCTGCTGGAGATCGCCACCGCCTGGGCGGGCGAATTGGGCGTTGCGCTGTTCGGCGGCTCCGCGCTGATGGGCTTTGCCGCCCTGCGCATCCTGTTCGGCTTTGCCGAAGGCCCGGCCTACGCGCTGATGAATAAAACCATCGGCCACTGGTCGCCGCGCAAAGAGCGCGGCTTCGCGCTGGGTATCGGGCTGCTGAGCACGCAGATCGGCTCGCTGCTGACCGCGCCGCTGGCGGTCGGCCTGCTGCTGCTGACCGACGACTGGCGCAGTATGTTTATGCTGCTCGGGCTGTTCTCGCTGCTGGCGATTCTGCTGTTCGCCGCCTGCTTTACCGATACGCCGGCGCAGCACCCGAAGGTTAACGCCGCCGAACTGGCGGCAATTGGCAGCGATCGGGAGGAAAATGACGAGCATCAGGCGCCGCTGCCGTGGCGGGCGTTCTTCACCAACCGCACCCTGGTGTTCAACGCGCTCGGCTACTTTTCCTTTCTGTATGTCACCTTTGTGCTGGTCACCTGGGGACCGAAATATCTGCAGGACAGCTTCCATTACGACCTGCATGCGCTGTGGTATGTGGCGATGATCCCGTGGAGCGGCGCCTGCTTCACCGTGCTGCTCGGCGGACGCATCACCGATGCGCTGCTGGCGCGCAGCGGTAACCTGCGTGTGGCGCGCAATCTGTTCGCCGCCGTCACGCTGCTGCTGACCGCCGGCTGCTTCCTGCTGATCCCGTTTATGCAGTCGCCCGCCGCGATTATTGCGCTGATGACGCTGGGCAACGCGCTGAACGCGCTGGTGAATAACGTGTATTGGTCGGTGGTGCTGGACGTGACGCCGAAAGCGTCGGTCGGGGCGTACAGCGGCATTACGCTGGCCATCGCCAACCTGGCGTCCATCAGCGCGCCGATGCTCAGCGGCTGGCTGGCGCAGCAGCACGGCTACAGCGCGATGTTCTTCGCCACCGCGCTGGTCTCTTTCTGCAGCATGCTGTGCATGACCCGGCTGCAGCCGGAAAAGAAAATTACCGCCCGCGCTGCCGCCGCCGGCATTGCGCGCCATCCCGCCTGATATGCGCCGGGCGTAGGAAAACGCCCGGCAGGCTCATCAAAAGCGGGCGCTGACGCCGACGTTGTACATCACCTGTTCGCCGCTGCTCAGGCCGCCGGTTTGCGATACGGTGGCGAACGCCGCCACCCGGTCGGTCAGCGGCATATTGGCGCCGAGCGTCACATCGACCCAGTTTTTATCCTGGCCGGCGGCGTCACGGGTAAACGAGGTTTGCGTCGACTTCAGACCGCCGCCGGCGCGATATACGTCGTCGCCGAACTGATGCTGATAGCTGATTTCAGCGTACGGATTAACCACGCCGAGATTGCTGTCCAGCCGCCAGCCCAGCGCGCCGATCTGCGAATGGTAGGTTTGATCGTTAAAGCGCATCGCGGTGCTGTCATTACCGTCTTCGCTATAGCCGGAAACGTTGCTGTAGTCCCAGGCAAACTGCGCCATCGGCCCGGTGGTCAGGCTGGCGGTCAGCGGGAAGTCATAGCCGGCGGTAACGCGTGCACCCCACTGTTTGCCGGAGGTCGAACCGGTTTCGCTGCGCGTTAGCGGGCCAAGCTGCACGCTGCGGCGAATATCGTCGTAATCCAGTCTGGCGTAGTGCAGATCGGCATTCACCCAGCCGTGTTCAAACACATCCAGCGAGGTAAAGGCGGAGAACAGCACGCCGCGCGCCTTGTAGTCATAGCGGCTGGAGGGTTGCTGATCGTCATTGGCGCCGGCGATCAGCGCGCCGATCAGCCAGCGGTCCGTCAGTTGGTAATCCACCCCCAGCGTCAGATTGTGGGTGGTGGCGTTGCCGTCGCCGGCCGCGTTATTGGCGGCATAATCATAATGTTGCCCGGCATAGCCGCCGAATACCCCCAACGCCCCCTGCGGGTTGCCGCCGCTGCGCAGCTGCTGGAGACGGCTGTCGAGGGTGGCGCGGCTGTCGCGCGCCATCGCCGCCGTCGCCTGCGTCAGCGCCGCCGCCTGCGCCGGGCCGTCCAGCACCGCCTGAATATAATCGGCAATCAGCAGGTGCGCCTGCGGGCTGGGGTGGAAATGGTCGGCAAACAGGAAGGCCTGGCCGTCGTTAAAACCGGGCGCGGCGGAACGACATACCGCCGAAGAAACGCCGGCCGGACACGCCATGCCGGCGGTATTGGTGAAGCCGAACTGCTGCGGATTGGCGATCACCTCGCCAAACAGCCGGTTCACGTCGGCGCGTACGATATTGCCGCCGCCCTGCGCCAGCAACTGGTCCTCGCTGCGGTTATAAAAATCGGTCAGTTGGCTCGCCTGCGCGCTCAGGCTGTCATAGGCGGCGATCAGCTGTGCGGCGATCGCCTGCTGCATCTGCGGATCGCTGCTGCCCTGCTGGGCCGCCGCGCTCAGCGCCCGGTGAATCGCCTGCTGCCGCGAGGCGGCGTCCGGCGTCGCCACCGCGTTCAGCGCCGCATAGGCCGCCTGCAGTGCGGCGGCCTGCACCGGCGCCAGCGCCTGTTGCACAATCGCTTCCATCAGCTGCGGGGTAAAGCCGATGTTCGGCACCGTCGGCACGATCACCGTACCGGCGCCGGCATCCAGCAGGGAGCGTACCTGCAGCGCCGCCGCTGCCGCGCTGTTATAGCTGACCTGCGACGCTGTAGCCGGATTTAACGCCGCCGCCGCCAGATCGTTGCCGCCGATCCAGTGAATATACAGGCCGTTACCGTCGGCGCGGCCGTTGTTCTGCCCCAGATAGCGCTGCACCTGTTCCTGGGTATTGTCCGCCGGGTTGAGCGCCGGCACCGCCACCGCACCGCCGGCCGCATAGTTGTCGCCGCCGAGATCGGACGCCAGCAGCGCCGCACCGATACGCTGCGCCAGCGCTTCGTCGTACAGCTGATGCCGGCTGCCATCGTAGGTGTAGCGTCCGTTGTTGCCGCTGTCGCTCAGGCTGTCGCCAAACACATACACCCGCTCATGGGCCGATGCGGACACCGCCAGCCCCAGGACTAAAGCCACCGCCAGCGCTGCCCTGCCGGGAGCGCGCATTATTTTTAGAGGCATGAATTGACTCCTGAGAGTCCGTAAATATTAAAGAAAAAACCGCGTATTTTTTGACCATTTGTTAAACGGCACTGTTATAAATATTGTCGGCTTTTCCCTCACGTCAAGGCGGCAGATAATAAAATAATCAGAGACTTGCCAGATACGCCGTTTAGGGCAATGATGGCTGTAAATATATACAGAAAAAGGAACTTTGTATGACTGACCAACGCTGCGGCTGGGTCACCGCCGATCCGTTGTATCTGGCCTATCACGATCATGAATGGGGCGTGCCGACCACCGATGCGCGCGAACTGTTTGAAATGCTGTGTCTGGAGGGGCAGCAGGCGGGGCTTTCCTGGATCACCGTGCTGAAAAAGCGTGAAAACTACCGCCGCGCCTTCCATAACTTCGATCCGGCGCGGGTCGCCGCCATGACCGAACAGGACGTGGAGCGGCTGCTGCAGGATGCCGGCATTATCCGCCACCGCGGCAAAATCGAAGCGATCATCGCCAATGCCCGCGCCTATCTGGCAATGCAGGCCGCCGGCGAGGAGTTCGTCACCTTTATCTGGCGCTTTGTCGACGGCCGGCCGCAGCTTAATCACTGGCACGAACTGGCGCAGGTGCCGGCAAAGACCGAAGTCTCCGACGCCATGTCGAAAGCACTGAAAAAACGCGGCTTCAAATTTATCGGTTCCACCATCTGCTACGCCTTTATGCAGGCCAGCGGCCTGGTGAACGATCATCTCACCGATTGTCTCTGTTACCCCAAAACGCCGTAAATAACGTTCAGCAATGCGCTTTCAGAATTCTGGACATAGCCATCCCACGCGTTTTGCCGGATAACAGAGGCGCCTGAAAAGGCACAAAAAAAGCGTTTGTCGCGCCTGGCCGGAACTGCCGGCCGGAAAAGACGTCATACTAGCGCGCCACATGGAGTCTTCACGCTGGCGCTGGCCCAATGGCTATTTTTAAGCGCTTCCCGATTGGAAATATGCGCACAGATTTTGATGCACAAAAGGAAATAACATGAAAAAACGCGTTGCGATTATCGCCGCCGCCGTGGCGATGACCATGGCTCTGTCGGCCTGTACCACCAACCCTTACACCGGCGAGTCTCAGGCAGGTAAATCCGGCGTCGGCGCCGGCCTGGGCGCGGCGCTGGGCGCTGGCATCGGCGCACTGTCGTCATCGAAGAAAGACCGCGGCAAAGGCGCGCTGATCGGCGCTGCGGCCGGTGCGGCCCTCGGCGGCGGCGCAGGCTACTACATGGACGTGCAGGAAGCGAAACTGCGCGACAAAATGCGCGGCACCGGCGTCAGCGTTACCCGTCAGGGCGACAACATCGTGCTGAACATGCCGAACAATGTCACCTTCGACACCGACAGCAGCACGCTGAAACCGGCGGGCGCCAACACCCTGACCGGCGTGGCGATGGTGCTGAAAGAGTACCCGAAAACCGCGGTTAACGTTGTCGGCTACACCGACAGCACCGGCGCGCGCGCCCACAATATGAAGCTGTCGCAGCAGCGCGCCGACGGCGTCAGCAGCGCGCTGATCACCCAGGGCGTAGCCGCCAACCGCATCCGCAGCGTCGGCGCCGGCCCGGACAACCCGATTGCCTCCAACAGCACCACCGAAGGCAAGGCGCAAAACCGTCGCGTGGAAATCACCCTCAGCCCGCTGCAGTAACCGGCGGCTGTTGACGGGGCCGGGCAACGTCCGGCCCCGTGCGCGACCGCCCTGCTTCAGCGCCGGCCCCATCAGGCTCTTCGTCAGTAGGAAGAGCGCCGCGCACTATGTTAGTCTCCTTGGCAATAAATCTACGGGGGATTGATTGTGAGCAGTGTGAAAGCTTCACGTGCAACCGGGCGCGCCACCATCAGCGACGTGGCGAAAATGGCCAAAACCGGCAAAACCAGCGTGTCGCGCTATCTCAACGGTGAACAGCACCTGCTTTCCGCCCCGCTCAAACAGCGTATCGAACAGGCGATTTTGCAGCTCGACTATCGCCCCAGCCAGATGGCCCGCAGCCTGAAAGGCGGACAAACGCGCCTGATCGGCCTGATCATCGCCGATATCACCAATCCCTACTCCGTCGACGTGATGCGCGGCATCGAAGCCGCCTGCCGTCAGCACGGTTTTACCCTGCTGGTGTGCAACACCAATAACGAAGTCAATCAGGAACAGCACTACCTGCAGCTGCTCAGCAGCTACCGGGTGGAAGGCATTGTGGTGAACGCCGTCGGCATGCGGGAGGAAGCCTTGTCGCAGCTGCAGCAGTCGCAGCTGCCGATGGTGCTGATCGACCGCAAGATCCCCGACTTTGCCTGCGACGTGGTCGGCCTGAACAACCACGAGGCCACCGTGATCGCCACCGAGCACCTGGTGCAGCAGGGGTTTGAGGCGATTTTATTCCTCAGCGAGCCGGTCGGCACGGTCAATACGCGCCTCGAACGTCTGCACGCCTTCCGCCAGATTATGACGCAGCAGCACCCAGACCTGATCGCCGAGCAGACGGAAACCCCGCTGAACGACGCCGCGCAGCTGGAGCAGACGCTGCGCGATTTCCACACCCGCCGCCGCGGCATGCGCAAGGCGGTGTTGTCGGCCAACGGCGCCCTGACGCTGCAGGTGGCGCGCGCGATGCGCCGGCTGGGCATCCACTGGGGCAGCGACATCGGCCTGCTGGGCTTTGACGAACTGGAATGGGCCGAGCTGGCCGGCGTCGGCATCACCACGCTGAAGCAGCCGACCTACCAGATCGGCCATGCCGCGTTGGAACAGCTGGTACAGCGCATCAAAGGCCGCGACGCTCCGCCTGACGAGCGTGTGTTCTCCGGTGAACTGATCGTACGCGGCTCCACCACCCGTTAATTCCGGCGTTTATCACGCTCCGCCCCGCGTCTTTGCTGCATTGTCGTGATTGCGATCATATTTTTACATTCTGAGGCTTTTATATGGAACCGGTTCCATTTAACGTGCCATTAACAGCAGCGGTGGAGATTTCGCCACCTCAGGAGTAAAAATATGAAAAGAGAAGTTATCGTGGTGACCGGCGCTTACGGCACGGATACCGTTCAGCAGAGGGGCGGACAGGCCGCCATGCTGCCGATCATTGCCGATGCCGGCGCGGACGGCGTGGAAATCCGCCGGGAACTGTTCAGCCCGGCCGAACTGGATAACCTGCCGCAGCTGGCGCAGGAGATCGAACGTCAGCAGCTGTTCGCGGTGTATTCCGCCCCGGAGCCGCTTTTCACTCCCGATCATCACGTTAACCCTAAACTGCCCGCGCTGCTGGCGGAGGCCCAGGCGCTGAAAGCGCGCCGTTTGAAACTCTCTTTGGGCCATTACCAGCCGGGCTTTGATTTCACTGAACTGAAAGTGGACCTGATGCAACATCCGGTTCAGCTGGTGGTGGAAAACGACCAGACCGCCGACTGCGGGATTTTGTCGCCGATGAACGCCTTCCTGCACGCGGCGGAAGATAGCCAGCTGCCGATCAGCATGACCTTCGACATGGCCAACTGGCTCTGGGTGGGGCAAGACCCCCGCGCCGCAGCCGAACGCCTGGCGCGTCACGTCGGTTATATCCACGTCAAAGCGGCGGTGCAGGGGCCGCGCGGCTGGCGCGCCATTGCGCTGGACGATGCCGGCGACGAGTGGCGCCGGCTTCTGGCTCAACTGCCGGCGGACGTGCCGCGCGGTATCGAATTCCCCCTGCAGGGCGACGACCTTGAGGCCGTTACCCGTCACTACGTCAACCTGTTACGCGCGGAGTAATCACCATGAGCATACTGACAGCACAGCGCAATACCTCTCTGGATGTCGTCACGCTGGGCGAAGCCATGGCGATGTTCGTCGCGGCGGAGACCGGCGATCTGGCGGAGGTGGAACACTTCACCAAACGCATCGCCGGGGCGGAGCTGAACGTCGCCATCGGCCTGGCGCGCCTCGGCCTGCAGGTCGGCTGGGTCAGCCGGGTGGGTAACGACACCTTCGGCCGCTTCACTCTGCAGCAGCTGAAAAAAGAAGGCATTAACTATCAGCAGGTGACGGTCGACGGCCAGTATCCGACCGGGTTCCAGATCAAATCCAAGAACACAGATGGAACCGATCCCACCGTGGAGTACTTCCGCAAAGGCTCCGCCGCCAGCCATCTGTCAACCGCCGACTTCAACCGCGACTACTTCGGCGCGGCGCGTCACCTGCATCTTAGCGGCGTCGCCGCCGCGCTCTCCGGCCAGTCGCTGGAGTTGAGCCACTTCGCCGCGCATGAAATGCGCGCGATGGGCAAAACCATTTCCTTCGATCCCAACCTGCGCCCGGTGCTGTGGTCCAGCCAGCAGGTGATGATCGAACAGCTGAACAAACTGGCGTTCGCCGCCGACTGGGTGCTGCCGGGGCTGAAAGAGGGGCAAATCCTCACCGGTCAGTCAACGCCGGAAGGCATTGCCGATTTCTATCTGGAGCGCGGCGTGCAGGCGGTGATCATCAAAACCGGCCCGGACGGCGCCTGGTTTAAAACCGCCGCCGGCGACTGTGCGGCGGTGCCGGCAATTAAAGTCAGCAACGTGGTGGATACCGTTGGTGCGGGAGACGGCTTTGCCGTCGGGACCCTTAGCGCCCTGCTGGAAGGCAAAACGCTAAAACAGGCGGTGCAGCGCGGCAACAAGATCGGCTCGCTGGCCATTCAGGCCATCGGCGACAGCGAAGGATTGCCAACCCGCGCGGCGCTGGCGGAGTGATCCCGCCGTGGTCAGACGCGGCCGCAGGCCGTACCTGACCGCCACGGGCCAACAAAAAAACATAATCGGCTAACCGCCGGCTCCCAAGACGCCCCTCTGGCCCTACACCCAGACAACGTCGGGAGAACCGCTTCCGCGGGATTGGCAGCCCGTCTGCGCGGAAACGACACCACTGAGGAATCTGAACATGAATAAAGCAACCGTTGCGGCTAAACGCTGGTGGTACATCATGCCCATCGTGTTTATCACCTACAGTCTGGCTTATCTCGACCGCGCCAACTTCAGCTTCGCCTCGGCCGCCGGCATCAACGACGACCTCGGCATCACCAAAGGCATGTCCTCGCTGCTGGGCGCGCTGTTTTTCCTGGGTTACTTCTTTTTCCAAATACCCGGCGCTATCTACGCCGAGCGCCGCAGCGTTAAAAAGCTGATCTTCTGGTGCCTGATCCTGTGGGGCGGCTGCGCCTCCCTGACCGGCGTGGTCAGCAATATCCCGATGCTGGCGGCCATCCGCTTTGTGCTTGGCGTGGTGGAAGCGGCGGTGATGCCGGCGATGCTGATCTATATCAGCAACTGGTTTACCAAATCCGAACGTTCACGCGCCAACACCTTCCTGATCCTCGGCAACCCGGTGACCGTCCTGTGGATGTCGGTGGTGTCCGGCTACCTGATTCACGCCTTCGGCTGGCGTGAAATGTTTATCATCGAGGGCATTCCGGCGGTAATCTGGGCCTTCTGCTGGTGGGCGCTGGTGAAAGACAAACCGTCTCAGGTCGGCTGGCTGAACGCAGAAGAAAAACAGGCGCTGCAGGCGCAGCTGGAAGCCGAGCAGCAGGGCATCAAGGCGGTGCGCAACTACGGCGAGGCGTTCCGTTCGCGCAACGTGATCCTGCTGTGCGTCCAGTACTTTGCCTGGAGCATCGGCGTGTACGGTTTCGTGCTGTGGCTGCCGTCGATTCTGCGCAGCGGCATGAATATGGGCATGGTAGAGGCCGGCTGGCTGTCCGCGGTGCCATATCTGGCGGCGACCATCGCCATGATCGTGGTCTCCTGGGCCTCTGATAAGATGCAAAACCGCAAACTGTTCGTCTGGCCGCTGCTGCTGGTCGGCGCGCTGGCGTTCTTCGGCTCTTATGCGGTAGGCGCCGATCATTTCTGGGTGTCTTACGGCCTGCTGGTGGTAGCCGGCGCGGCCATGTACGCCCCTTACGGCCCGTTCTTCGCCATCATTCCGGAAATGCTGCCGAAAAACGTGGCCGGCGGCGCCATGGCGCTGATCAACAGCATGGGCGCTCTGGGATCGTTCTTCGGTTCCTGGTTCGTCGGCTACCTGAACGGCGCCACCGGCACGCCGGCGGCCTCCTATATGTTTATGGCCGTCGCGCTGGTGGTGGCAGTGGTGGTGACACTGGTGGTCAAGCCCCCGCGTAACGACGCGCAGCCGCAACTGGCGTAATTAGCTACACTTTCTGTTTTCAAAACGAGTCCGTCCCGCGGGCCAAAGCACAGCGCTTTGGCCCCGCGGGGCCAACTGGAGTTCAAGATGAAGCCTTCGATCGTACTGTACAAAAAACTCCCCGCCGCCCTGCGTGAACGCCTGGAACAACATTTCACCGTACATGCCTTCAACGGCCTGAATCCTGACAATGCCGATGAATTCAAACGGGCGCTGCAACAGGCCGAGGGGATCATCGGTTCCGGCGGCAAGGTTGATGAAGCCTTTCTGCAGCAGGCGCCGAAACTGCGTGCGGCATCCACCGTCTCCGTCGGCTATGACAACTTCGACGTCGAGGCGCTTAACGCCCGTAATATCGTGCTGATGCACACGCCGACGGTGCTGACGGAAACCGTGGCCGATACCATCATGAGCCTGGTGCTGGCGACGGCGCGCCGCGTGGTGGAAGTGGCCGAGCGGGTGAAGGCCGGCGACTGGCAGGGCAGCATCGGCCCGGACTGGTTCGGCGTCGACGTGCACCATAAAACGCTGGGCGTTCTCGGCATGGGCCGCATCGGCCTGGCGCTGGCCCAGCGCGCCCACTTCGGCTTCGGCATGCCGATTCTGTACAACGCGCGTCGCCCGCATCAGGAAGCGGAGCAGCGCTTTGGCGCGCGTCACTGCGACCTGGATACCCTGCTGGCCGAGTCGGACTTTGTCTGTATTACCCTGCCGCTGACCGAGCAGACCTTCCACCTGATCGGTCGCGAGCAGCTGGCGAAGATGAAGCAAAGCGGCATTCTGATCAACGCCGGCCGCGGGCCGGTGGTCGACGAGCAGGCGCTGATTGAGGCGCTGCAAAACGGCACTATCCACGCCGCCGGGCTGGACGTGTTCGAAAAAGAGCCGCTGCCGGTCTCCTCGCCGCTGCTGAAAATGCCGAACGTGGTCGCCCTGCCGCATATTGGCTCCGCCACCCATGAAACCCGCTACGGCATGGCCGAGTGCGCGGTGGATAACCTGATCGCCGCGCTGACCGGCACGGTGACGGAAAACTGCGTTAACCCACAGGTGCTGAAATAGCGCTCTGTACCGGGCGGGATCACCCGCCCTTACCCATCAGAACAAAACCCCAACATTATGCATATAATTAAAATTTAACGCTGATGCGGGTTTTATCCTGCGCATTGCGCCCGCAATTATCTGGCGGTATGGTGGGCGACTCCCTGCAAAAACCAATATGCTGCACCTATGACTTTTTCACTTTTCGGCGACAAATTTACCCGTTACTCGGGCATCACCCGCTTAATGGACGACCTGAACCAAGGCCTGCGCACCCCGGGCGCCATCATGCTCGGCGGCGGTAATCCGGCGCAAATCCCAGAGATGGAGCACTACTTCAAACAGCTGTGTCAGGAGATGCTCGACCAGGGCAAACTGACCGAAGCGCTGTGCAACTATGACGGCCCGCAAGGGAAGAATACGCTGCTTAAAGCGCTGGCCACCCTGCTGAGTGAAGAGCTGGGCTGGCAGATCGAACCACAGAACATTGCACTGACAAACGGCAGTCAGAGCGCGTTTTTCTACTTATTCAATCTGTTCGCCGGCCGCTGCGCCGACGGCAACCGGCGTCGCGTGCTGTTCCCGCTGGCGCCGGAGTATATCGGCTACGCCGACGCCGGCCTGGACGAAGGGCTGTTTGTCTCCGCCAAGCCGAATATCGAGCTGCTGCCGGAAGGCCAGTTCAAGTATCACGTCGATTTCGACAACCTGACTATCGGCGACGATATCGGCATGATCTGCGTGTCGCGCCCCACCAACCCGACCGGTAACGTCATCACCGATGACGAGCTGATCCAGCTTGACGCGCTGGCACAGCAGCACGATGTTCCGCTGGTGATCGATAACGCCTACGGCGTGCCGTTCCCGGGCATTATCTTCAGCGACGCCACGCCGCTGTGGAACCCGAACATCATCCTGTGCATGAGCCTGTCTAAACTGGGCCTGCCGGGGTCGCGCTGCGGCATCGTGATTGCCGATGAGAAAACCATCACCGCGCTGACCAATATGAACGGTATTATCAGCCTGTCACCGGGCAGCATCGGCCCGGCAATCGCGGCGGAAATGATTGAACGCGGCGACCTGCTGCGCCTGTCAAACGAAGTGATTAAGCCGTTCTACCAGCAACGGGTGACGCAGACCATCGCCACCATCCGCCGTTATCTGCCGGAAGAGCGCTGCCTGATCCATAAACCGGAAGGCGCGATTTTCCTCTGGCTGTGGTTTAAAGACCTGCCGATCAGCACCGAGCTGCTGTACCAGCGCCTGAAGCAGCGCGGCGTACTGATGGTGCCGGGGCACTACTTCTTCCCGGGGCTGGAGCACGAGTGGCCGCATACCCATCAGTGCATGCGCATGAACTACGTGCCGGAGCCGGATAAAATCGAACGCGGCATCGCCATTCTGGCGGAGGAAGTGGAGCGGGCGCACCGCGAAGCGCAGTAACGCCGCCGGCCATAAACGCAACGGGGGGAAGTCCGTCAGGACTTCCCCCCGTTTTTTTACCGCGTCAGCGGCCGGTTATTTTTCTTCCAGCCCCGGCGTGCTGCCGATGGCGATGCGCTGCGGCTGCAACGCTTCCGGCACCTGCCGCACCAAATCAATGTGCAGCAGGCCGTTCTCAAACTGGGCCTCGGCCACGTGCAGATGTTCAGCCAGCGTAAAGCTCAGGCTGAACTCTTTGCAGACCAGCCCCTGATGCAGGTACTCCACCGGTTTCTCCGCCGGCGTCGGTTTACCGCGCACCGTCAGGCGCGGGCCTTCCACCTCGATATCCAGCTCGCTTTGCCTGAATCCGGCCAGCGCCAGGGAAATGCGATAATGGTTATCATCACTTTTTTCAATATTGTAGGGAGGGAATCCCTGAGGTTCCTGTCCACCCATTGAACTGGCTAATTTATCAAAACCGATCCATTGGCGAAGCAGCGGGGATAAGTCGTAGTTACGCATAATAGTTACTCCTTCTATGAAGCGAGAGACACTTATAACGCCCCCTTTCGGCGGGCATCAGATATTTCCTTTGAAAATAATTAATCAGCGGAAATAATAACAATCATTTAATTTCGATACGGCGCGGTTTTAACGTTTCCGGCACGATGCGTTGCATATCGATATACAACAAACCATGTTCCAGTTTGGCGCCTTTAATATGGATATGTTCGGCAAGCTGGAATTTACGCTCGAAGTTTCTTTCAGCAATCCCCTGATACAGATAGGTTTTTTCTGTCGCCTCGCCGCTGTGTGCGCCGCGCACCGTCAGCAGATTATCGTGCGAGGTGATCTCCAGTTCTTGCTCGGTAAAGCCGGCAACCGCAATGGCAATGCGATAATGATTCTCGTCAACCAGCTCAACATTGTAGGGAGGATAACCATTTCCCTGACTCTGCCCGGCTTCTAGCGCGTTAAATAAACGGTCAAAACCAATTGCGGAACGGTAGAGCGGGGACAAATCGAAACTGCGCATAACATAGCCTCCTAAGGCACTTTAGCGAGGTTTAAAAAACAGGTCTTCCATCATGGACAGACGCAACGACCGGAATTCCCTGACGGCGAATTCTTAATTTGGCCTTGTAGATTAAATGGGGTTTGCTTTTTCCCTTTCAAGCGCCCAAGATAAAAAATTGCCAATGAAGGCAGCGAAAGTTTTTTTATCACATACAATAAAGAGTGAGATAACCGCCACAGAGCGGCGTTTTGCTCCTTTAAAAGCATCTGCCGGATGTGATAAATCAGCAATTCAGGGGAACAGCACCCTTCAGGATGGAAATGATGATGAAAAGATTGATGGCGACCAGTTGCCTGCTGTTGGCGACCAGCGGTTGCTCCAGCGTAATGAGCCACAGCGGCCCCGATATGGGCTACTATCCCGGCACGCGCGCCAGTATGAACATGTTGAAAGACAATGAGACCGGCTGGGCAATGAAGCCGCTGGTGGCGCTGGATCTGCCTTTCTCTGCGGTAATGGATACCGTGTTGCTGCCTTACGACTACCTGCGTGCCGACAGCGACAAAACTGCCGACTCGCCAAGAGAGCGCATTCTGCGCAGCGAGCAGCAGAATCTGGCCTCTACCGGCAACCCGGGACAAGGCCCCGTCACACACTGACGTGATACGGGTCGCACGCCGACCCGCCCTCTTTGCTAGACCTCGACGATAAATATCTGGCTAAAGCCCGCCACGTCCCGCATAAACGCCACCCGTTTGCCATCGGGAGAAAACACCACCGCATCGCCGCTGGGCGGCTGCTCGCTACGCGGCGTCAGGCGACGCAGCGCGCCGGTCGCCATATTGCACAACATCACGCTGTTATCACAGACCAGCGCAACATGCCCGCCCTGCGGGTGCCAGCTAAACGCCGACTGCACCGCATGTTTGCCCTGCGTCACCTGCCGCGGCGCCCCGCCGTTGGGAGAAACCGTCCACAGCTGCGCCACGCCGTTATCATCTTTCATCAAAAAAGCGATCTGACTGCCGTCCGGCGCGCTGCGCAGCCAGTGGCGCGGCGCTGTCGCCACGCCGGGGTTGCGCCGTTCGCCGGTAAAGGTCAGCCGCCGCTGTCGCACGCCGCGCGGCGGTGCCGGCAGGCGACCTTCGCTGCCCTGCAGCGGCTCATCGCCGGCCTTTGCATAGTCGGCGTCGTTTTCCGGCAGGTCGACGATAAACACTTCCGGCAGTTTTTCACCGTTTTCCGCCAGCGTGTCGCCGATAAACGCCAGCGCCCAGCGCTGCCGGCTGCCGTCCGGCTTCAGGTAGCCGTGATTACCGACCCACCCCTCTTCATACGCCCGGTTAATCTCATCGCTTCCCGGACCCGGCTGCGGCGTGGTGCGGCTGACCAGCACGCAGAAGTGGCTGCCGTCATATTCGCGCGGATGCTGTTTCGGCGGATTAACGCCGCGCAGCGGCAGCGCGACGCCGACGTTGCGCAGGTCCAGCGCCGGATCGCGCTCATGCATCACGTGATCGTTATAGGTAAAACTGAGCCGGCTGCCGTCGGGGCTGAACACATGAACATGGCTGCCGCCGCGCAGCGCGCCCGGCGTGTAGGGGGCGGTGATATCCAACGCGTCGAGCGTCACCGCCAGTTCGCGGTCCGGCTCGCTGACTATCACGCCGCGACGGTGATGAAAATCATAATGCCAGTGGCTGTCCGGGTGCTCCGGCCCGTGGATAAACGCATAGCGCGCCGGCGCGTCCGGGCTGACGGTCACCACGCCGACGTGCGCGCCATGCTCGGCGCGGTACACCACCTGCACTTCGCCGCTGGCTACGTTGACCCGCTCGATGGTCAGCCCGGTAAACGATGCGCCGCTCGGGCGCACGTCATACGCCAGCCACTGGCTGCACGGCGTCCAGACGTTGATATTGGTTAACTGATGGCCCCGTTGATCGAACGTAAGCTGTGTGTCCCGTTGACTCATGGCGGCTCCCCTGCGCATGCTGGCATTGAGCCGCCAGTTTAGCGGATTAACCTACCCGTTTCACATCGCCCACCAGCAACAAATAGGACAATGCGCCAATCAGCGCCACGGCGGAAATATAAATCAGCGACGGGGCGAAGCCGTAGTCCTGTGCCAGATAGCCGACTACCAGCGGTACGGTAATTCCGCCTAATCCGCCAACAAAGTTAAACAAACCGCCGGTCAGGCCAATCAGGCGCACCGGCGCTAACGATGACACTAGCGACCAGGTTATCGAGGCAAAACCATTACCAAAGAACGCCAGCGCCATCAGCACCATAATCCAGAACGGATCGTCGGTGTAGTTCGCGCCCATGATGCAGGTAGAGAGCAGCAGCCCACAGATGATCGGCGTTTTACGTGCAAAACCTATTGATTTCCCGCTACGCAGCAAGCGATCGGCGACAAATCCTGACAGTAGTACGCCGAAAAATGCCGCCAAAAATGGTACGGTGGTCATAAAGCCGGCGGTCAGCGCAGCAATGTGTTTTTCTTGCGTCAGGTAGTTAGGGAACCAGGTGAGGAAAAACCACAGGGTCGAGGTAATGGCAAACTGGCCGATGTATACCCCCAACAGCTTGCGGTGGAACACCAACTTCCAGTCCGCCGCTGTCAGGGCGACACGCGCCTTTTTCTCATCGGGAACATCGCCGTCCACCATGCCGCCGCCGGCCTGGATATACGCCAGCTCCGCTTCATTCACGCCTTTGCTTTTCCGCGGCGACTGATACGCGAAGTGCCAAATCAGCGCCCAGACGATGCCGACGCCTCCGGTGATAATAAACACCCAGTGCCAGCTCAGCAGCTCCTGCACCCAAATCAACAGCGGCGTTAAAAACGCCAGACCGACAAACTGGCCGGAAGTATAAAAACCGACGGCCGATGCACGTTCCTGTTCCGGGAACCAGCTGGTCACAATACGGTTGTTCGTCGGAAATGCCGGCGCTTCAAACAGCCCGGTGACCGCCCGTAAGCCGATCAACGCGCTTAACCCGTTGGCGAACCCCTGCAGCAATGTCGCAATCGACCAACCCATAATGGCGATAAAGTAGGTCAGTTTGGAACCTAAGCGATCGAGGAACCAGCCGCCGGGGATTTGGCACAGCGTGTACGTCCAGGCAAAGGCAGAAAAGATATAGCCCATCTGCGCCTTGTTGATGCCAAACTCCTGCTGAATATGCGCCGACGCCACCGCTAAATTGGCGCGATCGACATAACAAATCACCACGGTGACAAATATCATTAATAATGTCAGGTAGCGACGCTTGGTTTTTGGTGTTGCGGTTAATGTCATTTCCATTATCGTATTCCGTTATTTTTCGGATTTTAATAATGGCGAAATACGTGTGTAGGGTACGATTTCGCCGGATAAATACTAGTAACGAGAGGAAATACTGGTTTCTTTTTTAGCAACGGATGACATGTTTTTCCGGCCAATTTTCAAACCGATGGCACCACCAATAATTAATGCCAGAGCGACAATAATCAGCGCACTGTTATAGCTATCGGTCACATCTTTTATTCTTCCCATTACCGGAGGGAAAATCAGGCCGGCAATATTCGCTACGGCATTAATCAACGCAATAGAGGCGGCGCCGGCAGCACCCACGACGGTTTCGGTAGTCACCGCCCAGAAAATAGGCGTAATGGCCCAGTTAAGGCCAACGGTCAATACCAGCAACACGTACGCCAGCAGCAGATTCTGGCTGTAGATCGCCAGCAACAGCAGCGCACCAGCGACCATCAGTGGCAAACCGAGATGCCAGGCGCGCTCCTTGGTCAGATCGGAATGGCGGCCATTCACATACATAAAAATACAGGCGAACAGAAACGGGACGGCGGACAGCACACTGACCATAAAATTGCTCTGCTGCGCCGCCACACCTTTCACGATCAGCGGGAGAAACAGGGTGATGCCAATGGTGCCGAACGCCTGCAGCAGCCATAACAGGCTCAGCACCCAGACGCGCCGGGTTTTCAACGCTGTGCGCCAGTCATGATGATGACCGATCGCCGTCTGCGCATTTTCACTGGCCAGTTGCTCACTCAGCCAGCTACGCTGTGCCGTAGTTAGCCAACGCGCTTTTTCCGGCGCATCATCCAGATAGAAATACACCACGATCCCCAGCATAAACGCCGGGATGCCTTCCAACAGGAATAACCAACGCCAGCCTTCAATACCGAAAAGACCGTGCAGATTGAGAATAGAGCCGGAAAGGGGCAAACCGATCACCGAAGCCAGCGCCGCGCCGATATAAAACAGGGACATAGCGCGTGCACGCTCGCTGCGCGGATACCAACAGGAGAGATAATAAATAATGCCGGGAGTAAAGCCGGCTTCGGCGACGCCCAGCAGGAAACGCATGATGTACAGCTGCATCGGCGTTTGCACCAGGCTCATGCCGGCCGCGATAACGCCCCAGGTGACCATAATCCGCGCAATCCAGAGTTTTGCGCCAACACGGGTCAGGATAACATTGCTCGGAACTTCAAATATAATATAGGAAATATAAAATATACCGGCGGCAATACCGTACATTTCGGCCGTCATGGCCAAATCGGCATTCATCTGTAACGCCGCCACCGAAATATTAGATCGATCGATATAAGCAATTAAATACAGAACCATAATAAAAGGAATGATCCTGACATTCATTTTATTGATGGTTGAGGAGTACAGATCGTTATTCATCACTTACCCCCGAGCTATCTATTTGCAGGTGTGCACCCGGCCAGGAAACCCCCTCAGCCGGGCGCTGTTTAATATATATACTTTCCTATTAGGTTTGATTATTTTGACTAACGCACGCTTACCATTCAGCAACGGCACCATCGGCATGGCGCCAGATCGGATTGCGCCAGTCGGCAGCCTGTTTGCTGCGTTCAACCACCAGCTCTTCGTTCACCTCAACCCCTAACCCTGGTTTACACGGCGGATAGAAATGGCCGTCGTCCATGGCGAAATCATCCTTGTTAAGCACGTAATCCAACAGTTCCGCCCCCTGGTTATAGTGAATCCCCATACTCTGTTCCTGGAACACCGCGTTGCGCGCCACAAAGTCAACGTGCAGGCAAGAAGCCAGCGCGATCGGCCCCAGCGGACAGTGCGGCGCTAACGATACGTCGTAAGATTCCGCCATCGCCGCAATCTTAAAACATTCGGTGATGCCGCCCGCATGTGAAAGATCCGGCTGCACGATCGCTAGGCCGCCATCAGCCAGGATGCGTTTAAAATCAAAGCGTGAATACATACGCTCCCCCGCGGCGATAGGAATATGGGTTTGCGCCGCCAGACGCGGGTAATATTCGGCCTGCTCCGCCAATACCGGCTCTTCAATAAACAGCGGACGGTAAGGCTCCAGCTCTTTAATTAAGACCTTCGCCATAGGCGCAGCGACACGGCCGTGAAAATCGAGGCCAAACTCAATCTTGTTGCCAAACGCTTCGCGAATCTGTGCCACCACCGCCACCGCGGCATCGATTTTGCGCGAGCTATCAATGATGCCCATCTCTTCGCAGCCGTTCAGCTTGAAAGTGTCGAAGCCAATCTGCGTCAGTTTTTCTATGCCGGCGATCACCTCTGCCGGCCGATCGCCACCGACCCAGCTATACGCTTTGATTTTATCACGCACCAACCCCCCTAACAGCTGGTACACCGGCACCCCCAGCGCTTTGCCTTTGATATCCCACAATGCCTGGTCGATGCCGGCGATCGCGCTCATCAGCACCGGCCCGCCGCGATAAAAACCCCCGCGATACAGCGTTTGCCAAATATCATTGATGCGTGCCGGATCCTGCCCAACCACGTATTCGGACAGCTCATGCACTGCGGCTTCAACGCTGCGCGCCCGTCCTTCAATTACCGGCTCGCCCCAGCCGATAATGCCTTCATCGGTTTCTACTTTCAGGAACATCCAGCGCGGTGGCAGCCGATAGGTGGTCAGTTTGGTGATTTTCATGATGTGGCTTCCTTATAGGCTTGGACAAAAGCAGCGGCCCGCTGCGCGGTACGTTCCGGCGGCTGACCGGCGCGATATAAATCGCTGCCTAATCCTGCGCCAACACAACCTGCGGCCAAATACTGGTGCACGTTTTCCGGCGTGATGCCGCCAACGGCGAAGACCGGCACCTGCGGCGGCAATACGGCCTTCAGCGCTTTGATATAAGACGGGCCGAACGACATGGACGGAAAAATTTTCAACGCTTGCGCACCGGCGTCCAGCGCGTTGAATGCTTCGGTCGCCGTCGCACAGCCGGCGCACACCGTCATGCCCAGCGCAACCGCACGGCTGATAACCGCCGGTTGCGTATTGGGCGTCACCACCAGCCGGCTGCCCAGTGTCGCCAGGCGTTCTACCTGCTGCGTCTGCAATACCGTGCCGGCGCCAATCAACGCGCGATCGCCAAAACGCTGCGCCGCATCACCGATGCTCTCCTCCCACTCCGGCGAGTTCAGCGGGATTTCTATCGCATCAAAACCCGCTGCCAGCAGCGCCTCTATATGTTCACCTGCCTCCGGCCGCGTGATGCCGCGCAGAATAGCGATCAACGGCAATTTAGTATTCCAACTCATTGACTATGCTCCTGATGCCTAATTGAAAAACGTCATCGCCATCCAATACGCTGTGAGCCATGCCAGCCATGCTCAGCGCCCGGGCATAACGCGCCGTCAGTTTTGGGTTGCCGATTACCGTTAACGCATCCTGCGCCGGTAACGCAAATTCCTGCTGCATCTGCGCCACTTCATTGCCGATCAGCAGGCCGGACAGCCAGTCGCTGACCGCGCTCTTTTCCAACTTGCCAAGCAAATGGGCAGCGCGGGTTTCAAACAGCCGACGGACGATATGCCGTTCGCTCAGCCCTATCGCCAACCCGCGTTCAAACGCCCGTTCATCACTCAGCTGTTCGCCCAGGCCGGCGCCAACCAGTGAATGGGCCAGCAGTAAATGGTGCAGTTCGCCGGTCATCACGGTGCGAAAATCCACCAGCGCATCCCCGTCCATCCGCACCCATTTGCTGTGAGTACCCGGCATGACGTACAGCGGCGACGGCCGCGCGGCATAGGCGCCGACCAGCTGTGTTTCCTCGCCGCGCATCACATTACAGTTATCTTCGTTAGCAACGCATATCCCCGGGATAATCCAGGCGTGATACGGCGCGGCTTGCTCTATCGTGGTCAACTGGGCGGCGATGCCGGTCAGGCGGGTCGGACAAGACAAATACGGCGCCTGAATCCAGCCGGCATTGCTGCCAATCATCCCCGCCATCACCACCGGCAGCGGCTCCGCCCAACGGGCCATCAGCTCGCCAAATACCTGCTGCGGCAAACGCTCACCGAGGCGGGTGACTCCGGCTTCGGACTGCACGCTGTCGACGCATACGCCCCGTTCATAACGCCAGGCGCGCAAGTTGGTGGAACCCCAGTCAATCGCGATAAAGCTGTCACTCATAGCATGTCCTTTAACCTTTTTGTCGAACTGGCGATCATCGTCAGCGCAGCGCGCTCTGCCGCATCCGCATCCTGATGACGTATCGCGTCATACAGATCCTGATGCTCACGCAGCGTGCGCGGCATATTGTCCTCATCCGGCATATAAGTACGCTCAAACACTGCGCGCTGCAGTGAACTTATCGCCACACTGAGCTGTTGCAATACCGGGTTATGCACCGACGCCAACACCGCTTCGTGGTAGCGAATATCCGCCTCATTAAACAACTCGCGCTGCTGGTGATGGGCGAGCATGTCGTTCAATGCCGCCTCTATCACCGCCAACTCGCTGGACGTGGCACGCTCCGCCGCCCAGCGGGCGATGGTCGGCTCCACCAGGTTGCGTACCTCGCTCATTGCCGCAATCAGGCGCGGATCATAATCCTGCTCCAGCGCCCAGTTCAGGACATCGGTATCCAGATAGTTCCACTGATTACGCAGGGTGACGAAGGCACCGCGGTATCGCTTCATCTCCACCAGCCGTTTGGCCATTAACGCCCGTAACACTTCGCGGATGATATTGCGCGAAGTAGCAAACTCTTCACACAGCTCCGCTTCTGACGGCAGCGCTGCACCAGGAACATACTTACCGCCGACGATCTGCCGGCCAATCTCAATAATGATGCGGTCAGTTTTACCGATCTGCTGCTTCATGGTTTCCCCACTGTGTTCACCTGCTGGACAGGCTTTAACTTTACTCCGCCAGCGTTGGTAATACCTGTGATTGCAGCACAATCTTTATTGACTCACCGTTACCTACCCCATGATTGTAGTACCATTAATAAATCTCGTACTACAATCTGGGTCACAAAACAAACACGGCAATCACCTGACATCAATTTTGTTTTACAAATTGGAATAAAAAGTACAATGTAGACTTTTAAGTCTATTCGGAATGCCTCCGCCCATGTTGAACCGCTATCACGCCATCGCCGATGCCATCGCGCTGCTGTTTACCCCCTATGCCGAAGTAGCGATCCACGATCTGGCCAGTCAGAAGCTGGTGTATATCGCCAATAACCGTTCGCAGCGTGAACTGGGCGAAGATTCCAACCTGAACGACCTGCAGGACAACCTGGATCTGCAGGTGCTCGGCCCCTATCAGAAGCACAACTGGGACGGCGGCCAAATGCGCTCTATCAGCGCAGTGCTGCGTGACGACAACCAGCGCCCGATCGGCCTGATGTGCATCAATCTGGATATTACGGTGCTCAGCAGCGCCAAAGCGGCGCTGGAGACTTTCCTGTCCGGCAGCACGCTCCAGCCACAGCCCGCCGTGCTGTTCCAGGACGACTGGCAGGAACGCATCAATACCTTTATTCACCAGTGGCTGCAGCAGCATCAGCAAACGCTGTCGACGCTGGGCGGCCCCGCCAGACGGGCGCTGGTGGAAGCGCTGTATCACCAGGGCGCCTTCCGGGGAAAAAATGCCGCCGGCTATGTCGCGAAAATCCTCGGTATCGGCCGCGCCACGGTTTACAACTACCTGAAAAATATTAAGGAGTCGGTATGACAGATTTATTCGCCGCCATTGAGGACGCGCACCGGCAGTTGCGGCCACAGGTACGCGTCACGCCGCTGGAGCACAGCATCCTGCTTTCACAGCAATTAGGCTGTGAACTGTGGCTAAAGTGCGACCATTTGCAGCAAACCGGCTCCTTCAAGTTTCGCGGCGCCAGCAACAAACTGCGCCTGCTGAGCGACGCCCAGCGCCGCAACGGCGTGATCGCCGCCTCCAGCGGCAACCACGGCCTGGCCATTGCGCAGGCGGGTAAACTGATGGGTATCGGCGTGACGGTTTATGCGCCGGAGAACGCCGCCTCGGTCAAACTGGACGCCATCCGCGCGCTCGGCGCCGATGTGACGCTGGTGCCCGGCGATGCACTGCAGGCGGAAATCGCCGGAGAGCGCGCCGCCGCCGAACAGGGCAAGGTGTATATTTCCCCGTATAACGATGAACAGGTGATCGCCGGTCAGGGCACCTGCGGCATGGAGCTGGTCGAACAGCTTAGCGATCTGGATGCGGTATTCGTGGCGGTCGGCGGCGGCGGGTATATTGCAGGCATCGGCAGCGTACTGCAGCATTTGTCGCCGAAAACCCGGCTGATTGGCTGCTGGCCGGAGAACGCCACCAGCATGTACAGCGCGCTGGAGGCCGGCCATATCCACCCGGTCGAGGAGCAGGAGACCCTGTCTGACGGCACCGCCGGTGGCGTCGAACCTGATGCTATCACCTTCCCGCTGTGCCAGCGCCTGATCGATCGGCGCGTGCTGGTCAGCGAAGCGGAAATCCGCCGGGCAATGCGCGCCCTGGCCGCCAGCGAGCGCTGGATTATCGAAGGTGCGGCCGGCGTGGCGTTGGCCGCCGCCATAAAGCTGGCGCCGGAACTGCAGGGGAAAAAGGTCGCGGTAGTGCTGTGCGGCAAAAATATCGTGCTGGAGAAATACCTGAAGGCCATCGACCATGCGCATCCTTGACCGGCAGCAAATCCTGGCCGCTTTCGATGCCGATGCCGTCACGGCGCTGCTGAAGCAGGGCTTTATCGCCTATTCGCAGCGCCGGGTTCAGCAACCGCCGGTACAGCACTTCCTGTTTGAACAGGCGGCCGGTGATGGCTGTATCAAATCGGCCTGGTTGGAGGGGGATGAGTTATTCGTCGTCAAAGTGTCCACCGGCTTCTACCGCAACGCTGAACGCGGGTTGCCCAGCAACCAGGGGCTGATGATGGCATTTTCCGCCCTGACCGGTGAACCGCAGGCGCTGCTGCTGGATGAGGGGTGGCTGACGGCGTTGCGCACCGCGCTGGCCGGACGCATCGCCGCCGAACTCTGCGCACCGCCGGATATTCAGGCGATCGGCATCCTCGGCACCGGTTTGCAGGCAAGGCTGCAGCTGCAATATCTGAAGCCGGTTACCGACTGCCGCGACCTATGGGTATGGGGCCGGAATCAGCAGGCGCTGGAGGCTTATCGCCACGATGCCGAAGCCGAGGGCTTCCGGGTGCGCACTACGCAGGATGCGGCAGAGCTGGCGACACACTGCCGGCTGATCGTCACCACCACGCCAAGCCGTGAGCCAATTTTGCAGGCGGCGGATATCCGCCCCGGCACCCATATCACCGCGGTCGGCGCCGACGCGGACGGCAAACAGGAGCTGGCGACCGCGCTGACGGCCAAGGCAGATATTCTGTTGGTTGATGCGCTGGCGCAGTGTGCGGAATATGGCGAAATAGCGGCGGCTTACCGGCAAAATATGCTGACATCGACGCCGATCGTCGAATTTGGCGCCGCGTTGGCGCAAGGTGGAAAAGTCCGCAGCGGCCGAGAGCAGATCACGGTAGCCGATCTCACCGGGCTGGCGATTCAGGACCTACAAATTGCGAAAGGGGTGTTAGCCGCCGTGTAAAGGGCGCCGCGGCGCCCCTGGTTGGTCAGGCATTGAGTACAAACTTCTCGATCGCCCGCGCCACGCCGTCCTCGGCGTTGCTGCTGGTGACAAACTGCGCCACCGCTTTCAGTTCGTCAATCGCATTGCCCATCGCCACGCCGACGCCGGCATACTCGATCATCGCGGTATCGTTGGCCTGATCGCCCAATGTCATCACGTTTGCCTGCGCGATGCCCAGATGTTCGGCCAGCATTTTCACCCCGGCGCCTTTATCCACCTGCTTATGCAGAATCTCCAGATAGTACGGCGAGCTTTTCAGCAGCGTATAGCGCGCCTGCGCTTCGGCGGGAATGCGCGCAATCGCCGCGTCGAGCAGCGCCGGCTCATCGATCATCATCACTTTCGGGAAACGCATCTGGCGATCCATCTCTTCCACGCTGCGGTATTTCAGCGGGATACCGGTCAGAGAAGCCTCATGCACGGTATATTTGCCGATGTCTTTATTCGGGGTGTACAACGTGTCGAAATCAAACGCGTGGAAGTGGACGCCCAGCTCGCGCGCCAGCTGTTCGAAGTATAGATAGTCCTCAAAACCCAGCGTTTCCTGCAGGACGCAGGCGCCGTCGACCGCCTGCAGCACCAGCGCACCATTATAGGTAATGCAGTAATCGTTAGCTCCCTGAATATCCAGCTGACGCAAATAGTCCTGCACGCCAACGTAAGGCCGCCCGGTCGCCAGCACCACGTGCACTCCCTGGCGGCGCGCGGCCTCGATCGCCTGCTTTACCGCCGGCGTAATCTGGTGCTGCGGATTGAGCAGCGTGCCGTCCATATCAATTGCAATCAGTTCAATAGCCATGCGCAGTCTCCCACTGTTTTTTGTCATGCTAACGCGTTTCAGCCTGGCTTGTCAGCGTGAAAAAAGCCGAAAAAAAATCCGCGCAGGTTGCCCGGCGCGGATTTTATCGTGCTGTCGACGCTTAGATATCGATGTTCGCCGCTTTCAGGGCGTTCTCTTCGATAAAGGCGCGACGAGGTTCAACCGCATCCCCCATCAGGGTGGTGAACAACTGGTCCGCCGCGATCGCATCTTTGACGCTGACGCGCAGCATGCGGCGGTTTTCCGGATCCATGGTGGTTTCCCACAGCTGCTCGGCGTTCATCTCGCCCAGACCTTTATAGCGCTGAACCGCCAGGCCGCGGCGTGACTCTTTCACCAGCCACTCCAGCGCTTTTTCGAAGCTGTCGACCGGCTGACGACGCTCGCCGCGTTCGATAAACGCGCCCTCTTCGATCAGGCCGCGCAGCTTCTCGCCCAGCTGGCAAATCTTGCGGTATTCGCCGCCGTGGATGAAGTCGAAGTCCAGCAGATAGTCGGTATCCACGCCGTGGGTACGGATGCGCAGCGCCGGCTCGAACAGCTGACGTTCGCGGTTTTCATAGATTTCAAAGCTGTAGCTGCTGCCGTGCTGCTCTTTTTCGTTCAGCAGGTTAGCCAGCGCTTCGATCCAGCCTTGCACTTTCGCACGGTCGCCAAGGTCCTCTTCCGCCAGCGTCGGCTGGTAGATCAGGTTGTTCAGCAGCGCGCGCGGGTAGCGGCGCTCCATACGCGCAATCAGCTTCTGCACGCTGTTGTGCTCGGACACCAGTTTTTCCAGTGCTTCGCCCGACAGCGCCGGCGCATCAGGGTTAGTGTGCAGGGTGGCGCCGTCCAGCGCGATGGCGATTTGGTACTGGTCCATCGCGTCATCATCTTTGATGTACTGCTCCTGCTTGCCTTTCTTCACTTTGTACAGCGGCGGCTGGGCAATGAACACGTGGCCGCGCTCAATGATTTCCGGCATCTGACGGTAGAAGAAGGTCAACAGCAGCGTACGGATGTGCGAGCCGTCGACGTCGGCATCGGTCATGATGATGATGCTGTGGTAACGCAGTTTGTCCGGGTTGTACTCGTCGCGGCCGATGCCGCAGCCCAGTGCGGTGATCAGGGTAGCCACTTCCTGCGAAGAGAGCATCTTGTCGAAACGCGCTTTCTCCACGTTGAGGATTTTACCTTTCAGCGGCAAAATCGCCTGGTTCTTGCGATTACGCCCCTGCTTGGCAGAGCCGCCCGCGGAGTCCCCTTCCACCAGGTACAGTTCGGACAGCGCCGGGTCGCGTTCCTGGCAGTCCGCCAGCTTGCCCGGCAGGCCTGCCAGATCCAGCGCCCCTTTACGACGCGTCATCTCACGCGCCTTGCGCGCCGCTTCACGTGCGCGCGCCGCGTCGATGATTTTACCTACGACGATCTTCGCATCGGACGGGTTTTCCAGCAGGTATTCGCTCAGCAGTTCGTTCATCTGCTGTTCCACCGCCGATTTCACCTCGGAGGAGACCAGTTTGTCTTTGGTCTGGGAGGAGAACTTCGGATCCGGCACCTTCACGGAAACCACGGCGATCAGGCCTTCACGCGCATCGTCGCCGGTGGCGCTGACCTTCGCCTTCTTGCTGTAGCCTTCTTTGTCCATATAGGCGTTCAGCGTACGGGTCATCGCCGCACGGAAGCCCGCCAGGTGGGTGCCGCCGTCGCGCTGCGGAATGTTGTTGGTGAAGCAGTAGATGTTTTCCTGGAAACCATCGTTCCACTGCAGCGCCACTTCCACCCCGATATCGTCTTTCACGGTGGAGAAATAGAACACGTTCGGGTGGATCGGGGTTTTGTTCTTGTTCAGGTACTCGACAAACGCCTTGATGCCGCCTTCATAGTGGAAGTGGTCTTCTTTGTCGCTGCGCTTGTCTTTCAGACGGATGGAAACTCCGGAGTTCAGGAACGACAGTTCGCGCAGGCGTTTTGCCAGGATGTCGTACTCGAACTCCACCACGTTGGTGAAGGTCTGATGGCTCGGCCAGAAGCGCACCATGGTGCCGGTCTGCTCGGTCTCGCCGACCACGGTCAGCGGCGCCTGCGGCTCGCCGTGGCTGTAGGTTTGCTCGTGCACCTGGCCATCGCGGCGGATAGTCAGCTCCAGCTTCTCGGACAGGGCGTTAACCACCGAGACGCCCACGCCGTGCAGGCCGCCGGAAACCTTGTAAGAGTTATCGTCGAACTTACCGCCGGCGTGCAGTACGGTCATGATGACCTGCGCGGCGGAAACGCCTTCCTCCGGGTGGATCCCGGTCGGAATGCCACGGCCGTCATCCTGCACCGACACGGAGTTGTCGGCATGGATGGTGACCTGAATATCACTACAGTGGCCAGCGAGTGCTTCGTCGATAGCGTTGTCCACAACCTCGAATACCATGTGGTGCAGACCGGTGCCGTCATCGGTATCGCCGATATACATGCCCGGGCGCTTACGCACCGCATCCAGCCCTTTTAATACCTTGATACTTGAGGAGTCATAAGAATTCGACATCAACGTTTCTCGCTCATTTTAGTCCTGTGGTTGAACCTCTATTTTACCTTGTTCCACGCGGAACATCTTGCCCTTTTCACCGGCCATGTCGATTACTTGTTCAGCGCTCACCGCGCTGACAAAAACCTGGGCCTGGGTGGCTTTCAGGCGATCGGCCAGCAACCGGCGACGGCCGGTGTCCAGCTCGGAGGCAAAATCATCAATCAGATACAGGCAACGCCGCCCGCTCTGCCGGGTGAGAAACTCACCCTGCGCCAAGCGCAACGCGCACATCAGCAGTTTCAGCTGACCGCGCGATAGTAAATCCTCTACCGGCGTACCGTCGGCGCGAATGCGGAAATCCGCCTTATGCGGCCCCGACGCGGTATAGGTCAATGCTCTGTCGCGTTCAAACTGACGCTCCAGCAGTTCGCCATAGCTGCTTTCTTTGTCCCAACCGCGTTGAAACGAAAAACTGAGGGCGAACTCGGGCAGAAACTGCGCGCAGGTCGCGGTGATATCCGCGGCGATTGCGTCGCTGTAAGCCGCCCGCCATTCGCTGATGCGCTCGGCCAGCGGGATCAGTTCCTGATCCCAGGCGCGAATCTGCGCATAGCGGCTCACCTGGCGCAGCGCGGCATTGCGCTGCTTCAGCAACCGCTTCAGGTTGCTCCAGGCGATGAAAAAACCGGGTTCGTTATGGAAACAGCCCCAGTCAAGGAAAGCGCGCCGGTACTTCGGCCCGCCGTTCAGCAGGGTAAAACCTTCCGGCGTGATCAGCTGCATCGGCAACAGCTGGGCTAGTTCCGCCACTTTGTGGCCGTCGCTGCCGTCGATGCGCACTTTGCTGTCGCCCTGGCGGCTTTTGCTCAGCCCGACCGACAGTTCACGCTCCGCGCCGTTGTCTATGCGGCCGTGCAGCACAAACTCCGATTGCTCGTGGCGGATAACCCGTCCGGCCTGCAGGCTGCGAAACGCGCGCCCGTGGCCAAGGGTGTATACCGCCTCCAGCACGCTGGTTTTGCCGCTGCCGTTGGCGCCAACCAGGAAATTAAACCCCGGCGCCGGCGCCAGATCCGCCGCTTCAATATTGCGGAAATCTTTAATCAGTAAACGCGTTAATGCCATGCCTATTCTATCACCGGGAAATGACGCTCAATGTGAGGGCGTTATCGGCGCAGGCAGTTTACGTGCGGACAGCGCGCAGCAACCGGAGCGTACGTCGAGTACGTGAGGATTGCGAGCACTGCCCAAACGTAAAATGGCAAGCAAGATAGCCCGGATGTCGATCACAACCGCATTGGCATGACAACGTAGGCCGCCGCCTGGCTCGCCGCGTCTTCAATCTGCACGCTGGATACCGAGTCGGTCAGCAGCAGGCGCACCTCTTCGCACTTGAGCGCGTTCAGTACGTCCAGCACGTAGCTGACGTTGAAGCCGATCTCCATCTCGGTGCCTTCATACGCCACGTCGAGGATCTCTTCCGCTTCTTCCTGTTCCGGGTTATTGGCGGTGATCTTCAGCTGGTTATGGCTGACATACAGCCGCACGCCGCGGAACTTCTCGTTCGACAAGATGGCCGCCCGGGCGAACGCCTGCTTCAGCAGATCGCAGCCGGCCTCCAGCGTTTTATCCGGATTCTTCGGCAATACGCGGCGATAATCCGGGAAGCGGCCGTCAACCAGCTTGGAAGTGAAGATAAAGTCGCCGACGTGGGCGCGGATATTGTTGCTGCCGATCTGCAGCTGCAGCGGCGTATCGCCGCCGTCCAGCAGGCGCACCAACTCCATCACCCCTTTACGCGGCACGATCACCGAATGCAGCGGCAGCTGCTGCTCGATAGGCATCGCGCAGACCGCCAGCCGGTGGCCGTCGGTCGCCACGGTGCGCAGCTCCGCGCCCTCGGTTTCAAACAGCATGCCGTTCAGGTAATAGCGCACGTCCTGGTGAGCCATGGAGAACTGGGTCGCTTCGATCAGCCGCTTGAGCGTCGCCTGCGGCAGGGTGAACTCCACCTCACTTTGCCAGTCGTCCAGGTTAGGGAAATCCGCCGCCGGCAGGGTGGACAGCGAGAAGCGGCTGCGCCCGGAGCGCACCAGCATCCGCTCCCCTTCCAGGGTCACGGCGATCTCGGCGCCTTCCGGCAGACCACGGCAGATATCAAAGAATTTGCG
Source organism: Serratia sp. JUb9 (assembly GCF_014298095.1). Taxonomy (NCBI): domain Bacteria; kingdom Pseudomonadati; phylum Pseudomonadota; class Gammaproteobacteria; order Enterobacterales; family Yersiniaceae; genus Serratia; species Serratia sp. JUb9. Next base: position 4,982,797 of record NZ_CP060416.1, read on the forward strand.
CGCGGGGACGGTAGTCGCGCCCGCCTCATGGGGTTGGGACAGGGCGACGCGCGCCACCATCTCCATCTCCAGATCGGTACCGGTCAGCAACAGGGAACCTTCCGTCACCTGCAGCAGCAGGTTACCCAGAATCGGCAGCGTTGGGCGGCCGCCCAGCGGGCTGCTCACCTGTTGCAACGGTTTTAGCAGATGCTCACGTTCGACGATAAATTTCATAGCGCTACGAAGATAATGTTCTGATTAAGTTGGAGAAATCTTCTTTGATGTCGTGACTTTCCTCACGCAACTGCTCAATCTTCCGGCAGGCGTGCAACACCGTGGTATGGTCGCGGCCACCAAACGCATCGCCGATTTCTGGCAGGCTGTGGTTGGTGAGCTCTTTCGCCAGCGCCATCGCCATTTGGCGCGGACGGGCGACGGAGCGCGAACGCCGTTTAGACAGCAGATCCGCGACTTTAATCTTATAGTATTCCGCCACCGTCTTTTGAATGTTGTCGATGGTGACCAGTTTTTCCTGCAGCGCCAGCAGATCGCGCAGCGCTTCACGCACGAAATCGATGGTAATGGCGCGGCCGGTAAAGTTGGCGTTAGCGATCACGCGGTTCAGCGCGCCTTCCAGCTCACGCACGTTGGAACGCAGGCGCTTGGCGATGAAAAACGCCACTTCGCCCGGCAGGCGAATGTCGTTCTCGTCGGCCTTTTTCATCAGGATCGCGACGCGCGTTTCCAGCTCCGGCGGTTCGATCGCCACCGTCAGACCCCAGCCGAAGCGGGACTTCAGGCGGTCTTCCACGCCGTTGATCTCTTTCGGATAGCGGTCCGACGTCAGGATAATCTGTTGATTGCCTTCCAGCAGCGCATTAAAGGTATGGAAGAACTCTTCCTGCGAACGCTCTTTATTGGCAAAAAATTGAATATCATCGATCAGCAGCGCGTCAACCGAGCGGTAGTAACGCTTAAACTCTTCGATCGCGTTGTTCTGCAGGGCTTTGACCATGTCCTGCACAAAACGCTCCGAGTGCATATAGACCACTTTGGCATTGGCCTTGCGCGCCATAATGCCGTTGCCCACCGCGTGCAGCAGGTGAGTTTTACCCAGACCGGTGCCGCCGTACAGGAACAGCGGGTTATAGGCGCCGCCCGGGTTGTCCGCCACCTGACGCGCCGCCGCGCGCGCCAGCTGGTTCGACTTACCTTCAACGAAGTTATCAAACGTGTGCTTGGGATTGACGTTAGAGCGATAGGACAGCTCCGGCTGCGGGGCCGCGTTGTCCCAGCTCGGCCGTGAAGGCGCAGCCGTGCGCGCCACCGGCGCCGCAGGGGCGCTGCGGCTTTCGGCCACCGCTTCGCTGACGGTTTGGCTGATGGGCTTGCTGCCGACTTCAAAACGCAGCAAAGGGGCGTCCGTACCGCAGAAATCGTTCAGCAGTCCGTTGATATTGTTTAAGTATTTATCTCGTACCCAGTCCAGCACGAAACGATTGGGCGCATACAGCGCCAAGGTGTTGTCACTCAGTTCCGCCTGCAAGGGGCGTATCCACATACTAAATTCTGTGGCAGGTAACTCATCCTGCAATCGGGCAAGACACTGCTGCCAAAGCGAAAGTGACACGGCGGACTCCACTCGAACAAGATCAATAATAAAGAAAAGAATCGGGCTACTTTTTTATAACTCATGGTTTTTGACACAGGCCCGGTATCGGCTGACCGCCTGGGGGCATGCGAACCGCCTTTCACGGTTTATCCCTTCCACATGACCGTCGCACCCGGAGGCTGCGCGGCGAATTTCAGGGTCGCCCGGCCACGATCCCGGCATGGGAGATCGCGATCGGAACAACGGATCATAGCGCAAATGGAGCCAGAGATCCTCCCCTTCCTCACAGATTAGATCCATTTTATCCACAGACCCCGGCGCGCGGCGATCTTTTCCACAAAATCCGGTCATTCACCGCATTATATTGTCTGTCAGGGTGCGTTTTTTACATCGGTAACAGGTTATACCCGGTTATCCACCTGCGGATCTTGCGCTTTATCACCGGGATCGCGCGCGGATCCTTGCGATTTAACCCTGAGTCCGTATAATCTTCGCCCTACGTGTGATGCCTGGTTCCTTCATGGTGCGTTATTCGCCAGACGGGATTCTGCGTTGACCACGGGCCAAGCCGGATTTTATGCCGTATTGGCAAGCAACCAGGTAGGCTAACGCAATGTGAATTGACTCAGGACTGTACAATTATTACAATCCCGCCTCTTTATGTATTGCGATTGAGGCGTCGGTCGTCTTCACGCCGAGTAGCCAAACGCGTTTACTGATCAGTAATCAATTTAAGTTTAGGTAGAAATCGCCATGAAACGCACTTTCCAACCGTCCGTATTGAAGCGCAACCGTAGCCACGGTTTCCGTGCTCGTATGGCCACTAAAAATGGTCGTCAAGTTCTGGCCCGCCGTCGTGCGAAAGGCCGTGCTCGTCTGTCTGTTTCTAAGTAATAAAAGCTAACCCTCTGAGTGGTTAAGCTCGCTTTTCCCAGGGAGTTACGTTTGTTAACTCCCACTCATTTCACTTTCGTCTTCCAGCAGCCACAACGGGCCGGCACGCCGCAAATCACCATTCTCGGCCGCCTGAACCAGCTGGGGCATCCCCGCATCGGTCTTACCGTCGCCAAAAAACACGTCAAACGCGCCCATGAACGTAACCGAATCAAACGCCTAACCCGCGAAAGCTTCCGTTTACGTCAGCATGAGCTGCCGCCGATGGATTTTGTCGTGGTGGCGAAAAAGGGGATAGCGGATCTGGATAACCGCGCGTTGACGGAAGCTTTGGAAAAATTATGGCGTCGCCACTGTCGCCAGGCTCCCGCATCCTGATCGGGCTGGTGCGAGGCTATCAGCTCGTCATCAGTCCGCTGCTTGGGCCTCGTTGTCGCTTCCAGCCGACATGTTCTCATTACGCAATTGAGGCATTAAGCAGGTTCGGCATGATAAAAGGCAGTTGGTTGACAGTGAAACGCGTATTAAAATGCCACCCTTTGAACCCAGGTGGCGATGATCCCGTGCCGCCGAAAACCGACGATAACAGAGAACACTAACGATGGATTCGCAACGCAATCTTCTTCTCATCGCTTTGCTGTTCGTGTCTTTCATGATCTGGCAGGCCTGGCAGACGGACCACGCTCCGCAACCAGCCGCGCAGACCACGACGCAGACCACGAATTCCGCAACCGGTGATGCCACAAGCTCAGGCGTACCCGCCAGCGGCCAAGGTAAACTGATTACCGTTAATACCGACGTGCTGTCGCTGACTATCAACACCCGCGGTGGCGATATCGAGCAGGCTAAACTGTTGGCTTACCCGGATACCCTGGGTTCATCGACTCCATTCCAGCTGCTAGAAACCACACCGTCATTTGTTTATCAGGCGCAAAGCGGCCTGACCGGCAAAAACGGCCCGGATAACCCGGCCAACGGCGAGCGTCCTCTGTATCAGAGCGCACAGGACAGCTATACCCTGGCCGACGGTCAGGACGAGCTGCGCATTCCGCTGACCTTTACCGGCAAAGACGGCGCCGTCTATACCAAGACCTTTGTCCTGAAGCGCAACCACTATGCGGTCGGCGTCGATTACAACATCGACAACAAAGGCTCAACCCCGCTGGAGCTGACCCTGTTCGGCCAGTTGAAGCAGACCACCGAACTGCCTAAGCACCGCGACACCGGCAGCAGCAACTTTGCGCTGCACACCTTCCGCGGCGCGGCGTACTCCACCAGCGACACCAAGTACGAAAAATACGCGTTTGATAAAGACGAGAATCTGAGCGTCTCCACGCAGGGCGGCTGGGTTGCCATGCTGCAGCAGTACTTCGCTACCGCCTGGGTGCCGGCTACGCAGGGTACCAACACCTTCTATACCGCCAAGCTGGGCAATGACCAGTCGGCCATCGGCTTCAAGTCTACGCCGGTAGTGGTGCAGGCCGGCGCACAACAGCAGCTGAACTCGACGCTGTGGGTTGGCCCGGAACTGCAGGACCAAATGGCTGAACTGGCGCCGCATCTCGACCTGACGGTGGATTACGGCTGGCTGTGGTTCATCTCCCAACCGCTGTTCAAGCTGCTGAAGTTCCTGCACAGCTTTATTGGCAACTGGGGCTTCTCGATCATCGTCATCACCTTTATCGTGCGCGGCATCATGTACCCGCTGACCAAAGCGCAGTACACCTCGATGGCGAAAATGCGCATGTTGCAGCCAAAACTGCAGGCGATGCGTGAACGTATCGGCGAAGACAAGCAGCGTATGAGTCAGGAAATGATGGCGCTGTACAAGGCGGAGAAAGTGAACCCGCTGGGCGGCTGCCTGCCTCTGCTGATTCAGATGCCAATCTTCCTGGCGTTGTACTACATGCTGATGGGCTCGGTAGAACTGCGTCACGCGCCGTTCGCGCTGTGGATCCATGACCTGTCGGCGCAGGACCCGTACTACATCCTGCCAATCCTGATGGGCGTGACGATGTTCTTCATCCAGAAGATGTCGCCGACCACCGTGACCGACCCGATGCAGCAGAAGATCATGACCTTCATGCCGGTGATCTTCACCGTGTTCTTCCTGTGGTTCCCGTCCGGTCTGGTGCTGTACTACATCGTCAGTAACCTGGTGACCATCATCCAGCAGCAGCTGATTTATCGCGGCCTGGAAAAACGCGGCCTGCACAGCCGCGACAAGAAAAAGACATAAGCGTATTGTAGGCGTTCGGTTGCCGAACGTTTGCAGTCATCCCAAAAGGCGGTCGCGAGACCGCCTTTTTGTATCTGATATGATGAACAACAGGTTTTTAGCAGCGCAGCTGCCCGTTGAAGGATAAAGGCTATGAATACCACCGATACCATCGTCGCCCAAGCCACCCCGCCGGGACGCGGCGGCGTCGGCATTCTGCGTATCTCCGGCCAGAAAGCTGCCGAGGTCGCCCAGACGCTGCTCGGCAAGCTGCCAAAGCCGCGTTACGCCGACTATCTGCCGTTCCGCGACGCCGACGGCGCTACCCTCGATCAGGGCATTGCGCTGTGGTTCCCGGGGCCGAATTCATTTACCGGCGAAGACGTGCTGGAGCTGCAGGGCCACGGCGGCCCGGTGATCCTTGATTTGCTGCTTAAGCGCGTCCTGGCGCTGCCCGGCGTGCGTATTGCGCAGCCCGGCGAATTCTCCGAGCGCGCCTTCCTGAACGATAAGCTCGATCTGGCGCAGGCGGAGGCGATTGCCGACCTGATCGACGCCAGCTCCGAGCAGGCGGCGCGCTCGGCGATGAACTCGCTGCAGGGCGCTTTTTCCAGCCGTATCCACCAGCTTGTGGAAGCACTTACTCACCTGCGAATCTATGTGGAGGCTGCGATCGACTTCCCGGATGAGGAAATCGACTTCCTTTCTGACGGCAAAATCGAAGCCCAGCTGAACGCGGTGATCGGCGACCTTGACGAAGTACGCGGCGAAGCGCGTCAGGGCAGCCTGCTGCGCGAGGGCATGAAGGTGGTGATCGCCGGCCGGCCAAATGCAGGAAAATCCAGCCTGCTCAATGCGTTAGCCGGTCGTGAAGCGGCCATCGTCACCGATATCGCCGGCACCACCCGCGACGTGCTGCGCGAACATATCCATATCGACGGCATGCCGCTGCACATCATCGACACCGCCGGCCTGCGTGAGGCCAGCGATGAGGTGGAACGTATCGGCATCGAACGCGCCTGGAGCGAGATTGAACAGGCGGATCGGGTGCTGTTTATGGTGGACGGCACCACCACCGGCGCCACCGAACCCGCCGAGATCTGGCCGGAATTTATGGCGCGCCTGCCCGGCAAACTGCCGATCACCGTGGTGCGCAACAAGGCAGACATCACCGGCGAATCGCAGGGCATAACGGAAGTGAATGGTCACTCACTTATTCGCCTGTCGGCGCGAACCGGCGACGGTATCGAGGTGCTGCGCGACCACCTGAAGCAAAGCATGGGCTTCACCAGCAATATGGAAGGCGGCTTCCTGGCCCGCCGCCGCCATCTGCAGGCGCTGGAACTGGCGGCACAGCACCTGCTGCAGGGCAAGGAACAGTTAGTGAGCGCTTACGCGGGTGAGCTATTGGCGGAAGAACTGCGGCAGGCGCAGCTGGCGCTGAGCGAAATCACCGGCGAATTTACCTCCGACGACCTGCTGGGGCGCATCTTCTCCAGCTTCTGTATCGGGAAATAATCAGCGCGAGGCAACAACGCCGCGCCAACCAGCGGGAAACGGCAGTCATGAGTGATGCAAAAAACAGTTGGGTTACCGCCAGCGACGTTGCGCGCCTGGCGGGCGTTTCACGCTCCGCCGTTTCACGCACCTTCACCCCCGGCGCTTCCGTCTCTGAAAAAACGCGCCAGCGGGTAGAAGCGGCCGCCGCCGAGCTGGGTTATCAGGTCAATATCATCGCCCGTTCGATGATTACCGGCAGCAGTAACTTCATCGGCCTGGTCACCGCCGGCTTTGACAACCCTTTCCGCAGTAAACTGCTGGCGCCGCTGACGCACCACCTGACCTTACAGGGGTTTATGCCGCTGCTGATCAATGCCGATGACCCTCAGCAGCTGGAGCCGCAGCTGCGCGAGCTGTTAAGTTACCACGTCGCAGGCGTGATCCTGACCTCCGGCGCCCCGCCGCTGTCGCTGGCGGAAGCATACCTGGCGCGCAAAATCCCGGTGACGCTGATCAACCGCCAGGCGGAGCTGGACGGCGCCGATCAGGTATGCAGCGATAACAGCGACGGCGCGCAGCAGGCCGCGCAGCGCTTGATGCAGCATGGGGTAAAACATCCGGGGTTTATCGGCGAAGACGCCTCCTTCAGCAGCCATCAGCGGCAACAGGCGTTCACCCGCCGGCTCAGCGAGCAACAGTTGACGGTCACCAGCGCGATCTGCCCGCAAGGGGGTTACCAGGCCGGCTGGGAGGCGGCAGCCACGCTGTTGACGCAACGGCCGCAGCTAGACGCCCTGTTTTGCGCCACCGATATGCTGGCCATTGGCGCCATGGATTTTATACGCCGTCATCACCCCGCACGCACGCTGCCGATTATCGGTTTCGACGATATCCCACAGGCAGATTTTTCCGCCTATCAGCTGACCACCCTGCGTCAGGATACGGAAATGCTGGCGCGTACCGCAGTAGACCTGTTGGTCAGCCGCATCCGCCACTTCAATCAGCCGGCGGTGCGCAAAAGCGTCCCCGTCGAGCTTATCGTGCGAGGATCGGCATAAAACGAAAATTATGTTTTATGCGCGAACGATCACGGAATAAACTTTTCACTTTCGCCATTATCCTGTAGCAATCTCGTAACAACACCGTGTTATCATTCTAATTGCACACGTGTGCAAATGCAGCGGAGGGAAAATGGCATCAACATCTGAACAGGATATCGCAGCGCGCTACCGCTTTGCCTGCGACGTTGCGCAACAGGCCGGCAGGCTGGCGTACGATTTTTACCAGCGGCGCCAGCAGCTGGCCGTTGAGCACAAAGGCGGCGACCTGCAGGACGTGGTCAGCCAGGCCGATCGGGAAGTGGAAGCGCTGACGCGTCGTCTGATCGCCCAGCGCTTTCCTCAGGACGACTTTCTCGGGGAAGAGAGCGGCGGCGGCCACGGCACCGCGCCCTACACCTGGGTGGTGGATCCGATCGACGGCACCGCCTGTTTTCTCAACGGATTACATACCTGGTGCGTCTCGATCGGCGTGATCTTCGACGGCGATCCGGTTATCGGCGTGGTTTACGATCCCAACCATCAGGAAATGTTCCACGCCCGGCGCGGCGGCGGCGCCTTTCTCAATCATGCGTCCATCAGCGTGCATCCGGGCCGTTCACTGCGCGATGGCGTGATGGGGGTCGGCACCTCGCACCGCGTGACGCCGGAAGAGTTTGTGCCGTTTGTCAGCCGCCTGTTGCACGCCGGCGGCATGTTTATCCGCAGCGGTTCCGGTGCGCTGATGACCGCTCAGGTCGCCGCCGGCCGATTAATCGGCTATTACGAGCCACATATGAACGCCTGGGACAGCCTGCCCGGCATGCTGCTGGTGCAGGAAGCCGGCGGCGTCACCAATGATTTCCTGGCCGATCGGGGATTACAGAAAGGCAACGTGGCGTTAATGGCCAACGCGGAGATTTATTCCCAGCTGCGTGAATTAATTCAGCAACAGGTTAAATAACCGCTTGCTCGAAAAAATAAATGGAAAGGCAATTTATTCAGATTATGTGCCCTACAGATTAAAATAGTTAAGGACAAATTTCTCTGCCAACGGAATAACCGCAGAGCGCTTAATCGGCGTGTATTTTGCTAATCCGCCTTATGGAGTGAAATTATGTCTGGTATCTTCGCTTATTTTAAAGCGGCGCCGGCCACGCCTTCCCATGGCCCGCTGAATGAGAAAAAATTCCGCCTCCTGCGCGGCCGCACCTTTCTGGCGATGACGGCGGCTTACGTGATGTTTTACGTTTGCCGGCTGTCGTTCACCGTGGCGAAAAGCGCCCTGGTCGACATCGGCATCACCCCCGGCGAATTGGGTATGATCGGTTCCGCCCTGTTTTTCTGCTACGCCATCGGCAAGCTGGTGAACGGGTTCCTGGCCGACCATGCCAACGTCGTGCGTTTTATGAGCCTGGGGCTGCTGTTGAGCGCCGGGATGAACGTTATGATGGGCATGACCACCAACGCGCTGCTGCTGACGCTGTTTTGGGGCATCAACGGCTGGGCGCAGTCCATGGGCGTCGGCCCGTGCGCCGTATCGCTGGCGCGCTGGTACGGCAATAAAGAGCGCGGGACCTTCTACGCCATCTGGTCCACGGCGCACAATATTGGCGAAGCGGTGACCTATATGGCCATCGCCGCGGTGATCGCCGCCTTTGGCTGGCATTTTGGCTATTTCACCACGGCGATGCTCGGCGTCGTGGGCGTGGTGTTAATTTTACTGTTTATGTGCGACTCGCCACAAAGCGCCGGCTATCCGCCGATTGGCGTGATCCGCAACGAACCGGAAGCCCTGTCGGAAGATAAGGGAACGGTGCTGAAAAACCAGCTGTGGTCGCTGCGCAACCCGGCGCTGTGGACGCTGGCGCTGGCCTCGGCCTTTATGTATATCGACCGTTACGCGGTCAACTCCTGGGGCATTTTCTTTTTACAGCAGGCCAAGCACTACACCACGCTGGAAGCCTCCGGCATTATCGGCGTCAACGCCATTGCCGGCATCGCCGGCACCATTATCGCCGGTATCCTGTCCGATCGTATCTTCCCGCGTAACCGCAGCATCATGGCGGGGGCAATCGGCCTGTTAAATACCGCCGGCTTCGCCTTGATGGTGTGGTTTCCGCGTAACGACTACACCGACGTGCTGTCGATGATTATCTTCGGCGCGACGATTGGCGCTCTGACCTGTTTTCTCGGCGGCTTAATCGCGGTGGATATCTCTTCGAAGAAAGCGGCCGGCGCCGCGCTCGGCACCATCGGTATTGCCAGCTATGCCGGCGCCGGACTGGGTGAATGTATTACCGGCGTGATTATCGATCGCACCTCGGTGATTGAAGCAGGTAAAACGCTGTATAATTTTGACACCTTATCGCTGTTTTGGATCGGCGCCGGTTTATTTTCCGCTGCGCTGACATTTATTACCGCCGGCATTGTTGCTCACCGCCAGACAATACATCGGCAAACGCAAATATCCCGTTCATAAAATTAAATAAATAGATTAACCTTAATTAAAAATAGCGAGGAATAAGTCATGTTGCTTTCGCAAAAGGGATGGTCACGCCTGTTATTTGCCGTTGTGCTGGGCGCGGCCTCCTGCGCCAGTCAGGCGGAATCACACTATGTGCTGGAAAAAGTGGTGGAGGTCAGCCGTCATGGCGTCAGGCCGCCGACGCCCGGCAACCGGCAGGCGATGCAGGACGGTACCGATCGCGCCTGGCCGCAATGGACCACCCGCGACGGCGAGCTCACCGGCCACGGCTACGCGGCCGCCGTGCTGAAAGGGCGTTACGAGGCCGAATATTATCGGCGTCAAGGGCTGCTTGAGCGCGGCTGCCCGGCTCCCGGCGCGGTGTACGTCTGGGCCAGCCCGCTGCAACGTACCCGCGCCACCGCTCAGGCGCTGATGGATGGGGCATTTCCCGGCTGCGGCGTGGCGATCCATGCGGTCAGCGACAAGCAGGATCCGTTATTTCAGGCGGATAAAATGGGGCTGACGCCGCTGGACGCGGAAAAAGCCCGGGCGGCGATCCAGCAGGCGATGGGCGGCAGCCCGGAGCAGGCTCAGCAGCGCCTCAGCCGTGACATTGCTCGCCTGCAGGCCGCCGTCTGCCAGCCGAACAAGCCCTGCCCGGCCTTTGAGCAACCCTGGCGCATCGAACGCAAAGAGGACGGCCGCTTCAGCATCACCGGCCTTGGCACCCTGTCTAATATGGCGGAAAGCATTCGCCTGGCATACAGCGAGAACCTGCCCGCCGCGCAGGTGGCCTTCGGCCACGGCGGCAGCGCGTCGGCGATTGCGCCTCTGCTACCCTTGCTCACCGCCCGCTACGATTTTACCAATGACGTACCCTATATCGCCCGGCGCGGCGGTTCGGTATTGCTGAATCAAATAACGCAGGCTTTAGCCTCCGATCGTGCATCGGCTGATGCCCCGCCGCCGGCGCGCTGGCTGTTGTTCGTCGCGCATGACACCAATATCGCCTATCTGCGCACCCTGCTGGGCTTCAGCTGGCAGCAGGATCGGTACCCGCGCGGAAATATTCCGCCGGCCGGCAGTCTGGTGTTTGAGCGCTGGCGCGATAAACAGAGCGGTCAACGCTTTCTGCGCACCTACTTTCAGGCACAGTCGCTCGATCAAATTCGTCGTCTGACGCCGCTGGACGCCCGGACCCCGCCGTTAAAAACCGACCTCAGCCGCCCTGGCTGCCGGCCGTCACCGGTTGGCGTACTGTGCCCCTGGTCTGCATCGTTACACCAACTGCGCGCGGCAATTGACCCGACGGCATTACCGGCGGTGCATTACACGCCGTAATGGCCCGGCGACGTGGCGCACCATGATGCGCCACGTCTTATCGGCCACATCACACAGAAGAAAGACGATGACCAACGCTGGTCGCGCGCGAACCGCCGCTGAAGCGGCTGCCATGCTGGCAGTTTGTCCCGCAGTTCGGGCTGGAAAAAAGCGGTGAAATTGCCGCGCAATCGCAGGTAAAGTCCCTACGTTTCATCAAGTTGACCAGCTTAAACAATTATCACAAAAATAGCGGACTGAAAGAAAAAACAGGACGAAGCAAGCAAAAACACACATTCCCCTCACCATTTTTTCTTGTTTTACCGCAAGAAAAGCGTAGATACGACAAAATCTCACTGTTAACCCTCGGTTATTTGCCATACTATTTAACGGTTGTTCTAAGCTGAATCTGTTCATTAGTCAGGGAGGTATCATCATGTCAGACCAAGCATTAAAGATCGTGACCCTACTAGGCAGCCTGCGTAAAGGCTCTTACAACGCCATCGTAGCCAATACGCTGCCCAAACTGGCGCCGCCAGGCATGGTTATCGAAGCCTTACCCTCCATTCGCGATATCCCGCTTTATGACGCCGACCTGCAGCAGGAAGAAGGATTTCCCGCCACGGTTGAAACCATTGCCGAGAAAATTCGCCAGGCCGACGGCGTCATTATCGTTACGCCGGAATATAACTACTCTGTACCCGGCGGCCTGAAAAACGCCATTGACTGGATTTCACGCCTGCCGAACCAGCCGCTGGCCGGTAAACCCTTGGCGATCCAAACCAGTTCCATGGGGCCGATCGGCGGTGCGCGTTGTCAGTATCACCTGCGGCAGATCATGGTGTTCCTGGATGCGATGGTGATGAACCGGCCCGAATTTATGGGCGGCGTGATTCAAAATAAAGTGGATGAGCAGGCGGGAGAGCTGACCGATCAGGCTACGCTGGATTTTCTGCGCAGCCAGTTAGCCGCATTCCGCGATTATATCGCCCAGTTGCGATAAGGCTTCCTTTTTGGCGTCTTCAAAAACAAAGCACAGAAGACGCCAATAATGGAATGGATATGCCAAAATATTTTTACCTATCAATAATATAATCATGTATTTTTTAATTTTAGCCTTATTAACGGCTTTTAACACCAGTCCTGTCAACGCCACAGAAATGCATTACCCTGCGGGAGAAGAACCGGTTGAACTCCCGACAGACAGCCCGCTGCATAACAAACTGCCCCGTTCGGCACACAGTAAAGAAGATCAGAAAACAGAGGCAATGTCGCTCTACCTGACGCTGATGCGTGAAGATGAACACAGCATCTGGGCGCCTTATCAGCTTGCCGTCTCTTCTGCCGAAAAAGGGCAAACTGAACTGGCGGAACGCTATCTGCAGCTCAGCGCCAAACGCGGCCTGTGGTATTACTACAACTTGCTGGAAGAGGATGCCTTTAACGCCATTCAGCACGGCAAAACCTACCAGTCCATCCTGGCGCAAACCAAAGCCCGCTATCAGCAGCGTGCGCAGCGGCATGAAGGCAAAGCCAGCTATACGCTGCCGCAGGGCGAACCGCCGGCCGGCGGCTGGCCAACGGTGGTGTTCCTGCACGCCTACGGCAAACAGGCCAACATCAGCGCCGAGGAGAAGCTGATGTTCGGCGCCATGGGCGTTGCCTATATCGAGCTGAATGGCACGCAGATGCTGTCGGAAAACAGCTTCCGCTGGTCAAACTACAGCGATGAAAGCACCCACAATATGGTGCAGCGCACCCTGCACGACTTGACGCCGCAGCTCGGGCTGAACCCTCAGGCGGTTTATCTTTTTGGCCGCGGTCAGGGCGCTCTGCACGCCGCCAATCTGCTGGCGAAATATCCTCAGTGTTACTCAGGCGGCCTGCTGGTGGCGCCGGTGGGGGCGATCAAACCGGCAACTCAGAGCCTGGCCGGCAATAAGCGCATCGTCATTGCTTACTACAACCGACAAAAATTTAGTACCCAAGCAATAGCATTAGATTTTTCCGAACTTTTCGGCGCAAAAAATCAGGTGCAGGTACTGCACTTTGAACAGCCGGAAAGCGCTAAACAGAGCTGGCTCGCCCGCTTTGCACAACCGCTGGAGTGGATGCTCGGCAAGACGCCAAGCGCTGAATAGCAAGAGTAATCCGACGGGCCAGCGGCGCCTGGCCCGTCGGATTAACGATCAATGACCGTCAACAAAGACGATTTTCAGGATAAACAGCAGCGCCACCACCAGCACGCAAGGGCTGATTTCACGCCAGCGCCCGGTGCCCAGCTTCATCACGCAGTAAGCAATAAAGCCCAGTGCGATGCCTTCGGTGATCGAGAAGCTAAACGGCATCATCACCGCCGTCACAAAGGCCGGCACCGCTTCGGTCAGATCGCTCCAGGTAACGCGCGCCAGGCTTGAGGTCATCAGCACCCCAACGTAAATCAGCGCGCCCGCCGCCGCATACGACGGCACCATCCCCGCCAGCGGCGACAGGAAAATCACCAGCAGGAACAAAATGCCGGTCACCACCGCGGTCAAACCGGTGCGGCCGCCGACGGAAACGCCGGAGCTGCTTTCAATATAGGCGGTCACGGACGACGTACCGACAAAGGAGCCGGCTACCGAACTGATGCTGTCAACGTACAACGCCTGCTTCATCCGCGGGAACTTGCCTTTTTCATCGGCCAGGCCGGCTTTGTCGGTCACACCGATCAGGGTGCCGGAGGAGTCGAACAGGTTAACCAGCATAAAGGAGAAGATCACCCCGGCCAGGCCAATATTCAGCGCGCCGGCCAGATCGACCTGGCCAACGACGGAAGTGACGCTCGGCGGCATAGAGAACACGCCGCCGTACTGCACATCCCCCAGCGCCCAGCCTATCAGGGTGGTAACGACAATCGACACCAGCACCGCCGCATGGATATTGCGCGAAGCCAGAATGGCGATAATAAAGAAGCCCAGCGCCCCCAACAGCACGCTGTGGGAAGTCAGGTTGCCGACGGTAACCAGCGTATCGGCATTGCCCACCACGATGCCGGCGTTTTTCAGCCCCATCATGGCGATAAACAGGCCGATGCCGCTGGTAATGCCGACGCGCAGGCTCAACGGAATATTGCCGATCATCCAATAGCGAATACGGAAAATGGTCAGCAGCAGCAGGCCGACCGCGCCCCAGAAGATGGCGCCCATGCCCACCTGCCATGAGATGCCCATCGCGCCGACCACCACAAAGGCGAAGAAAGCGTTCAGTCCCATCGCCGGCGCCAGCGCCACCGGCAGGTTGGCAAGCAGGCCCATCAAAATGCTGCCGAACGCGGCGATCAGGCAGGTGGTGACAAATACCGCCTGCGTATCCATCCCTGCCGCGCCCAATATCTGCGGGTTAACGAACACGATATACACCATGGTCAAGAACGTGGTGAAGCCGGCAATCGTTTCCGTACGCACCGTGGTGTCATGTTGCCTGAGCTTAAACACGCGCCCAAGCAAGCCTTGTTCAGCAACAAGGCCGGTTACTGGTTTGGTCATTATCAAGAATTCCGAAGAAGGGAACAGAACGGTCTGCGGGCTATCCTATAACAAAAATTCGGCAATTTGACGTCGTTCGGCGGTTTTTTTCCGTCCTCAGCGCGCAGAGAATCGCTAATCCGTTGATTTATTCGCCGATAGCGTACCGCTTCGGTTAAAGTGGCAGCATTGCTTCCCGATAAGGATATAACAACGATGACCCAGATTGACTGCATCCTATTTGACTGTGACGGTACGCTGGTGGACAGCGAAGTGCTGTGCAGCATGGCCTATGTGCATATGTTCGCCCAGCACGGCATCACGCTGTCCCTGGAAGAGGTATTCAAGAAATACAAAGGCATCAAGCTGTATGAGATTATCGATCGGGTGAACGCCGAGCATGGCGTCACGCTGGCCAGGGACGTGCTGGAACCGCTGTTCCGTCAGGAAGTGGCGCGGCTGTTCGACAGCGAGCTGCAGGAAATTGCCGGCGCGCGCGAACTGCTGGCGCAGATCACCGTTCCGGTCTGCACCGTCTCCAACGGGCCGGTCAGCAAGATGCAGCACTCGCTTGGCCTGACCGGCATGCTAGGCTATTTTGATGACCGATTGTACAGCGGCTACGATCTGCAACGCTGGAAGCCGGACCCGGCGGTGATCTACCACGCGGCGCAGCAGATGAACGTGCCGCTGGAACGCTGCATCATGGTGGATGATTCCCCGGCGGGTGCGCAGGCGGGCATCGCCGCCGGCATTCCGGTCTTTTACTTCTGCGCCGATCCGCATAATCCGCCGATCGATCACCCGCTGGTGACCACGTTCGATGCGCTGACGCAACTGCCGGCGCTGTGGAAACAGCGCGGCTGGCAGCTGACCCGCTAGCCGGCTGCGACGGCCGGCTTGCGCCGCCAATGCCAGAAGCGCCGCGGCGCTTTGCTTTGCGGGCTGAAGCGCTTACCCAGCGCGTTGGCCAGCAGATCGAGCGCCAGGCACAGCACAAAGTAAACCAGCGCCACAAACAGAAAGATCTCCATCGGGTAAACCATGCTGCGATTATTCACCTGGGTTGCCAGAAACGTCAGCTCGCCCACGCCAACGATATAAGCCAGCGAGGTATCTTTAATCAGCGCGATCCACTGGTTGATAAACGACGGCGTCATCATGCGCAGCGCCTGCGGCAGGACGATCAGCCGCAGCGTTTGCCAGCGCGTCAGGCCCAGCGACAGCCCCGCCTGCCACTGGCCGGGCGCAATTGCCAGGATCCCGGCTTTTACCGCATGCGCCAGATAGGCGCCCGCAATCAGCGCCAGCGCGCATACCACGGTGGTGATTGCCGGGATCTCGACGCCGAACACCATGGGCAGCAGGAAGTAGGCCCAGAAGATCAGCATAATCACCGGAATCGCGCGGAAGAACCCCAGCACGGCGGCCAGCAATCCGGCGGCGACGCCGCGCGACATCGCCAGCAGGGTTCCCAGAACGATGCCGATCAACGCCGAAGCGACGCCGGCCATCAAGCTGAGCGCCAGCGTCAGGGCCGCGCCGCCCAGTTCGCCATCCGGCCAGGCTCCCCATAACAGGTAGCCCAGATTGTCGTGAATAACGCGAAAATCCATCTTAATGCCCCCTCTGCAGCCGTCGCTGCTGGCGCCACAGTCCCCAGCCCTCCAGCAGCGCAATAACGGCAATATACAGCAGCGTCGCCACGCCAAACGCCTGGAAGGTACGCAGCGTTTCGGTCTCCACCTGACGTGAGGTATAGGACAGCTCGGCAACGCCAATCGCCATCGTCAGCGAGGAGTTCTTGATAAGATTCATATACTGGCCCAGCAGAGGAGGCAACGCGATATTCAGCGCCTGCGGCAGTACCACATAGCGCATCGCCTGCCAGCGGCCCAACCCCAGCGCGCTGGCCGCCTGCTTCTGTCCCGCGGCGACGCCGCGAATGCCGGCGCGGATCTCTTCGGCAATAAACGCACCGGAATAGAGCGTCAGGCCGACAAAACCGGCGAGGAATTCAAAAGAGGGCCACGTCAGCCAGCCGAGCTGATGCGGCATATTCAGCCACTGCATGGCATTGGCGGGCAGAAGCTGCCCGGCGGCGAAGTACCAGAAAAACAGCTGCACCAGCAACGGCGTATTACGAAACAGTGAACAGTACCCCGTGACCAACCAGCGTAACGGCGCCAGCCCGCTGTCGCGCAGGGCCGCCAGCACAAACCCCAACAGCGTCGCCGCCGTTCCGGCGCAGGCAGACAGCCACAGCGTCAGCAAAAAACCCTGCCACAGCCAGTGTAAATACTGCGGCGCCAGCAGCCAGTCCTCGATGGGTGGCAAATTCATGGTTATCCTCTGGGCTGAGTATGCGCCAAAGGCGCGGCATGCCGCACCTTTGACAGAAACAACGGATGCGCCGTACGTCAGGCTTTAGGCTGCCGATCCAGCGGCGCAATTTTAAACTCGCCGCGCGGCTGGGCCGATTTGCTGTCCGGGCCGAACCAGCGGTTATAAATTTTCACCGCTTCGCCGTCCTGCTCCAGCTTGATCAAGGTGTCATTGATGGTCGTCGTCAGGCGCGTTTCCCCTTTGGGAATGCCGATCCCCTGATACTCTTTGGTGATGCTGAACGGTGAAATTTCAAAGTCGGCCTTTTGCGCCGGCGTCAGGTTGCCGAGCAGCCCCACCAGCTTGGCGTCATCCTGGGTGATCGCCTGTACATTGCCATTGCGCAGAGCAACAAAGGCCAGCGGCGTATCGTCGTAAGAGATCACCTTCGCCGTCGGATAGCGCTCGCGCAGCGTGATCTCCTGCACCGTGCCTTTATCGGCGCCGATACGCAGCGTTTTAATGTCATCCGGCGTTTTCAGTACGCCTTTGCGGGCGATAAACTTCTGCCCGGTGGCGAAATAGGGCACGCTGAAATTCACCGCTTTCGCGCGCTCATCGGTAATGGTGAAGTTAGCGGCGATCAAATCCACCTTTTTCGATGCCAGCAGCGGAATACGGTTAGCCGGGTTGGTGGCGCGCAGTTCAACCTTCACGCCCAGCGCCTTGCCGATAGCCTCGGCAACGTCCACGTCATAGCCCACCAGTTTTTTGCTCTGCGGGTCGATATAGCCGAACGGCGGGTTACTGTCGAACACGGCAACGCGCACCACGCCGGCCTGTATAATATCATCCAGCTTATCCGCCTGGGCGGTCCCGACGGCCAGGCCGCTCAGGCTGGCGAGCAGAGTGAATGCTAAAACGCGCGGTTTCATAAAGGCTCCTAAGTGGTTGATGTCCTGTTGTCAGCTAAGCTAGCAGCCGCCATTTAGGGCTGGAAATAATATAAATCGCTATATTTATAACCATTTTATCTTTATGGCCATTGAGTCTATAAACGGGCATGGCGCCTTTGATGCCACGCCCGCACGCCGGATTATGGCGTTATACCAGCACGATCTGGCTGTTGCTGAGATAATCCAGAGAAACGCCCACCAGCGTGACCTGATTATCGCCGAAGTTAAACACCACATCGTCGTTTTGCTGCGTCGCATACTGACGGAAATCACCGCCCTTATCCTGCGGCGTAAAGAACACCAGCCTGTCGCTCTGACCAAAATCAATCACCTGATCCTGACCAAACTCGCCTTCAAACAGGAAGGTATTGTTCTGGCCGGCGCTGTGCATCACATCATTGCCTCTGCCGCCGACGAACGTCAGGTTACCACTGCTGCTGCCCAGCAGGGTGTCATCACCGTCAAGCCCGAACAGCCAGCGCTGGTTGCCGGCCGCCTGCAGAACATCGTCCGCTTCGCTGCCGATGCCGTGCCGGGTGTAATCAACATGGACATTGCCCACCATCAGCCCGTCATCTTTTACCAGATAATCAACATGCTTCTTGCTGCCGAATACGCCGCTGCTCTGACTGCGCAACGTCTCTACGCTGTTGGCGATGGTAATGGCGCCGGTGCTGTCGCGCAGATAGAGGTTTTCCCCGTCATAAGCCACCTGCGTCTTGGCGATTCCCTGTTGCAGAATCAGGGTGTCATGCCCTTCACCACCGGAGATATAGTTAAACCCGCCGCCGTCGCGGAAGGTATCATTGCCGCCCCCACCTTCCAGGTAATCATTCCCCTTGCCGCCGCCGATCATATCGTTCTTATCCGTCCCGATAATAAAGGTCGTGCCGGTATGTTTTTGCGCCGCAAGATTCAGATCTTCCACCCAGGTTTTACCGCGCATCACATCGGACAGCGTAGAAACAACCACCGTGGAATCCCGATCCATAAACGAATAAAACTCAGAATTAACGATGCGCGACAGTCCGTCACCGTAGGCGAACGGCATATGCGAGATCCAGCTGGGCAGATTTAATATTGATGACGGCAGCATCCCCCAGAATTTCGACGCGTAATAATCGTTAAAATTAACAATATTATTGGTCGCTGATTCATGCGGTTTATCATGAACCCCCAGCGTCGACCAATTAAAACTCGTGCCGTCGAGCACGCGAAATACCGGGTCGTTTTCATAGCCAATATTCAGCACCTTACCATCGCCCTCATGCTGAGTCGGCGAAGCAAAAGCCAGATATTTTGAGTTTGAATAAAAGCCGCCCCAATAGTCTTCACTTAAAAAGGCCAGACTATTGGTCGCCAGACCGCCAAGGCTATGGCCGGTGATCGTCACATCCTCGCCGCTCAGGCCGTTTGCCGCGGCAAACTTGGCCACGTCGGCCAGTAAACGACCGAAGGCGTTCAACGCGAAATTGTTCGAGAACGAGGCCGGCCCCAGGCCGGCAACCAGATCGTGGATCGCATCGCCAATGGTGTCGGTAATCAGCGTTTCACGCGGGCCGCTGGTGCCGCGAAACGCGACGCCCAGGCCGATTAATTTCCCCTCGCTGTCGTATTTGCCCAGCACTTCCGCCTGGGAGGTTTTGTACTTCCAGGATTCGCCATAATACGTGCCCAGCTTATCGGTTTTACCCTGGTACCCCAGCTGTTCAGCGCTAATCACCTGCCAGCCGGCGGCATTGATCTTATCCAGCGCCTGCTGTTCGGAATTGGGGTTCCACGGCAACCCCGGCACAATGCCCTGCGACTGGGAATTGCCGACCAGCGCGGTGAGCAGCGTGAGCGGCAACCCCAGGTTAAAACCATAATGTTGATAACCGTAGGCTAAGCCATCATCCAGATTATGGTAGCTATACATAGTCATGGCTAATGCATCGGAGAATAATTCCTGCGATTCAGCATCGCTCAAGCCTTTATAATTAAAAATACCCATACAAATTCCTTTTTTATTTGTATTTTATATTTCCAATGAAGATAAGATAGCGTCAGTCAATTAACACCACCGTAGTGTTCATGGCGATATTAATCGACACCATTCCATGGTGTCGATTATTTTTTTTACGAAATCAGAAACCAAGAAATATATAAAATAAATATTATTTATTTGGCGGGGGTTATTTTTATCTGGCTCGGCAGGTATAAAAAAAGGCGCACAGTGTGCGCCTTTTAAACGTTCAGAAAGTTATTCGCTTTCGTCATCTTCCTCGGGCTTTTTGCCGTCCGCCAGTAGCTCATCCAGCGCATCCCCGCCCAGGTGGCGGAAATCCTGCCCCTTGACGAAGTAGAAGATAAATTCGCAGATATTCTGGCAGCGGTCGCCGATGCGCTCAATCGAACGGGCGCAGAACAGCGCGGTCAGCACGCTGGGAATGGTGCGCGAATCTTCCATCATATAGGTCATCAGCTGGCGGACGATGCCTTCATACTCCTGATCGACCTTTTTATCTTCGCGGTAGATGCGTATCGCCTCGTCCAGATCCATACGTGCAAAGGCATCCAGCACGTCGTGCAGCATCTGTACGGTATGGCGTCCCAGCGACTCCAGGCTCACCAGCAGCGGCTGATGCTGCTGCGAAAACTTCTCCAGCGCGGTGCGGCAGATTTTATCCGCCACGTCGCCAATGCGCTCCAGCTCGGAAATGGTCTTGATGATCGCCATCACCAAGCGCAGATCGCTGGCGGTCGGCTGGCGCTTGGCGATGATGCGCACGCAGGCCTCATCAATCGCCACCTCCATCATATTGACCTTTTTATCGCCGTCGATCACCCGCTTGGCCAGCTCGCCGTCCTGGTTATGCATCGCGGTAATGGCGTCGGTCAGCTGCTGTTCCACCAGCCCGCCCATCGTCAGCACCTGAGTGCGGATGTGCTCAAGCTCGGCGTTGAACTGTCCAGAAATGTGCTTGTTTAAATTCAGGTTATCCATGATGCATCCTAATCAACCATAACGACCAGTGATGTAATCTTCGGTCTGTTTCTTCTGCGGCGCAGTAAACAGGGTGTCAGTATCGCTAAACTCCACCAGCTCGCCCAGATACATAAACGCCGTTGAGTCGGAACAGCGCGCCGCCTGCTGCATATTGTGCGTTACGATCACCACGGTGTAATCCGACTTCAGCTCGCTGATCAGCTCTTCAATCTTACCGGTGGAGATCGGATCCAGCGCCGAGCACGGCTCATCCAGCAGCAGCACGTCCGGGCGAATGGCGATGCCGCGCGCAATGCACAGACGCTGCTGTTGACCGCCGGACAGACTGTAACCGCTCTGGTGCAGCTTGTCTTTGGTTTCATTCCACAGCGCCGCCTTGCTCAGCGCCCACTGTACGCGCTCGTCCATATCGGCGCGCGACAGCTTTTCAAACAAGCGTACGCCGAAGGCGATGTTGTCGTAAATCGACATCGGGAACGGCGTCGGCTTCTGGAACACCATGCCGACCTTGGCGCGCAGCAGCGCGATATCCTGGTTATCGGTCAAAATATTCTGACCATCCAGCAGGATGCCGCCTTCGGCACGCTGCTCCGGATACAGCTGGTACATCTTGTTGAAGGTACGCAGCAGGGTGGATTTACCGCAGCCGGACGGGCCGATAAACGCGGTCACTTTATTTTTGGCAATATCCAGCGTGATGTTTTTCAGCGCGTGGAATTTGCCGTAGTAAAAGTTCAGATCGCGGACCTGAATTTTGCTGCTGGAAGCGAGTTCACTTGTACTCATCAAGACTTCTCTCTTGTTACCGCGCCGCCGCAGCGACGCGTAAAATTTTTATGCATGCTTTTTCTTGGCGAAAACCACACGCGCCAGAATATTCAGTAGCAGTACGCACAGCGTGATTAACAGCACCCCGGCCCAGGCCAGCTGCTGCCATTCGGCAAACGGGCTCATGGCGAACTTGAAGATGGTGACCGGCAGGTTGGCGATCGGCTGCATCAGGTCAGTATTCCAGAACTGGTTCGACAGCGACGTAAACAGCAGCGGCGCGGTTTCGCCGGCGATACGCGCGATGGCCAGCAGCACGCCGGTGATAATGCCGGAGACCGACGCCTTCAGCGTGATGGCGGAAATCATGCGCCACTTCGGCGTGCCGAGCGCATAGGCCGCCTCGCGCAGCGTATCCGGCACCAGCTTGAGCATGTTCTCCGTGGTGCGGATCACGATCGGCACCTGCAGCAGCGCCAGCGCGACGATACCCGCCCAGCCGGAGAAGTGCTCCATCTTCGCCACCACGATGGTGTAGACGAACAGGCCAACCACAATCGACGGCGCAGACAGCAGGATGTCGTTAATAAAACGGATCACTTCCGCCAGCCAGGATTTACGCCCGTATTCCGCCAGATAAATACCGGCCAGAATGCCGAGCGGTGTGCCGAAGATGGTCGCCCACAGGATCAGCAGGCCGCTGCCGGCAATGGCGTTGGCCAGCCCGCCGCCGGCGGTATTCGGCGGCGGCGTCATTTCGGTAAACAGCGCCAGCGACATGCCGTCCACGCCTTTGGTGACGGTCGAGAACAGGATCCAAATCAGCCAGAACAGGCCGAACGCCATGGTCGCCATTGATAAAAACAGAGCGATGCGGTTCTTCTGCCGGCGCCAGGCCTGCATTTTGCGGCGGGTTTCCGCCACCGCTTCAGGGTTTTGCATATCCATCGTCGCCATGTTAACGCCCCTCATTCTTGGCCAGACGCATGATCATCAGTTTCGACAGCGCCAGCACGATAAAGGTGATAACAAACAGAATCAGCCCCAGCTCCATCAGCGCCGCGGTGTGCAGCCCGGATTCCGCCTCGGCGAACTCGTTAGCCAGCGCCGAGGTGATGCTGTTGCCCGGCATATACAGCGATGCGCTGTCGAGCTGGTAGGTGTTGCCGATAATAAAGGTCACCGCCATGGTTTCCCCCAGCGCGCGCCCCAGCCCCAGCATCACGCCGCCGATCACGCCGTTTTTGGTAAACGGCAGCACGATACGCCAGATCACTTCCCAGGTGGTGCAGCCGATGCCGTAGGCCGACTCTTTCATCATCACCGGCGTCTGTTCGAACACGTCGCGCATTACCGCAGCGATATACGGGATGATCATAATCGCCAGAATCACCCCGGCGGCCAGAATGCCGATGCCGAAGGCCGGGCCGGCAAACAGTTCGCCGACGATCGGGATACCGGACAGCACGTTGCCCACCGGCGTCTGGAAGTATTCGGCAAACAGCGGGGCGAAGACGAACAGCCCCCACATGCCGTAGACGATGCTCGGGATCGCCGCCAGCAGCTCAATGGCGACGCCCAGCGGGCGCTTCAGCCAGTTCGGCGCCAGCTCGGTCAGGAACAGCGCAATGCCGAAGCTGACCGGCACGGCGATAATCAGCGCAATCAGCGAGGTAACAATGGTGCCGTAAATCGGCACCAGCGCACCAAACTGCTCCGCCGGCGCATCCCAGTCTTTGGTCCACAAGAAGGCGAAGCCGAATTTCTGGATGCTTGGCCAGGAGGCAAAAATCAGCGAAACGATAATGCCGCCCAGCAACAATAGGGTAATCAGCGCAGCCAGCTTAACCAGCGCACTGAAGATGACGTCGCCGTTTTTGCTCGGCGCTTTGATGGTCGGCTTGTACTCAGCCATAAATTACTCTTCTGTTTAAAGCTTGGAGGGCCCGGCGAACCGGGCCCCTACAGAAACGGCGCGTGCTGCTTCGGCCGTTTAGTACAGAGCCTTACCGGCGCTGTCTTTCACGTTGGTTTTCCATGCGGCGCGCACCTGCTCGATCACTTCATCAGGCAGTACCGCGTAATCCAGCGCTTTGGCCTGCTCAGCGCCTGACTTGTACGCCCAGTCAAAGAACTTCAGCACTTCGGTGCCCTGCTCAGGCTTCTTCTGCGCCTTGTGCACCAGGATGAAGGTGGTGGAGGTAATCGGCCAGGCGTTATCACCTTTCTGGTTGGTCAGATCCTGCGCGAAGGTTTTGCTCCAGTCCGCGCCTTTGGCGGCGGCGCTGAAGGCATCTTCGGTCGGGCTGACCGGCTTGCCGTCGGCGGAGACCAGCTTGGTGTACGCCAGGTTATTCTGTTTGGCGTAGGCATACTCAACGTAGCCGATAGAACCCGGCAGGCGCTGGACAAAGGCGGCGATGCCGTCGTTGCCTTTACCACCCAGACCGGTCGGCCAGTTTACCGTCGAGCCGGCGCCCACTTTCTCTTTCCACTTCGCGTTCACTTTCGCCAGGTAGCTGGTGAAGACGAAAGAGGTGCCGGAACCGTCAGCGCGGCGCACCACGGCGATATTCTGATCCGGCAGTTTCACGCCCGGGTTGAGTTTGGCGATTGCCGGGTCGTTCCATTTTTTGATGTTACCCAGGTAGATATCACCCAGCGTCTGGCCGTCCAGCGTCAGGTCGCCGGATTTGATACCGGGAATATTCACCGCCAGCACCACGCCGCCAATCACGGTCGGGAACTGGAACAGGCCGTCAGCCGCCAGCTTTTCGTCGGACAGCGGTGCGTCGGAGGCGCCAAAGTCAACGGTATTGGCAACGATCTGCTTCACGCCGCCGGAGGAACCGATCCCCTGATAGTTAACTTTGTTGCCGGTTTCTTTTTGATAGGAATCTGCCCACTTGGCATACACCGGCGCGGGGAATGTCGCACCTGCACCGGTCAGGCTGGCGGCAGCGAACGCGGACACAGAGGCCATGGAGAAAGTCGCTGCTACAATACTGGCGACGGTGGTACGCATCAGTTTCATAATCCCTCCTAAGGGGCATCAAAAATCGATTTCAAATCGTTTTCATCAGAGTAAGTATTGCTGCAGGAGGGAAAATAGGACAGTTTGGTGACAGTAAAATGTATGAAATATGACAGTTATATGACAACCAGCAATAAAACAATATAACTCATTGATTATACTACCTTCCGAATATGACTCCGATTACGTAGTACGAAAACGAAAGGATCTCAAATGAAAAAAGTATTTATCTTATCGGCGCTTGGCCTGTCTCTGCTGGCTTCTGCCAACGTTATGGCGGCAAATAATTTTCCACGCGATTCTAGGTTCTCAGGCACCACAGGCGGCGAAAAAATTCTGTTTGAAGGCGATGACGGTTACCGAACATCCAACTATACGCAGCGGGATCTCGATGAACTTATCAATCAACAGAAAAATCATGAAAGGGAGCTAAAACAGCTGCAGGATGAAAACAGGAATAAAGATCGTCAGATCGATGAGCTAAAACGTTCGTTGCAGGAACTGAGCAATAAGGTGAAAGGCTAGCGAATAAACAAGCCGGCGCTGAGGCCGGCTTGTTATTACGCGGTGTTCACTTTTCCACGCGCAAGACTGCGAAACCGTCCCAGCCTTTCTCGCCCACCGTCTGAAATACGGTGCCGCTTAATGCCGGCATATTTTGCACCGCCTCCAGCGCCTGGCGGATGCCTTCGGCATGAACATCGCGCTGGGCCGCGACGATAGCTCCTCCTCGCACCACATTATCCATGATAATTACGCTGCCCGTGCGGCTCAGCTTGATCGCCCACTGCAGGTACAGCAGGCTATTTTGTTTATCGGCGTCGATAAACGTCAGATCGAACGGCAGCTGAGACTGTAGCGTTGGCAGCGTCTGCGCTGCGGCACCCACCACAATCGACACCCGCTCCAGCAAGCCGGCGCGTTGAAGATTCTCCCGAGCCACCGCCGCGTTGGCCGGCTCTTTTTCCAGCGTCACCACATGGCCGTCCTCCGGCAACCCGCGGGCAAGATATTGGGTGCTGTACCCACCCAGCGTACCAATCTCCAATACCCGACGCGCCCCGCTGATTTGCACCATCAGCGTCAGGAACTGCCCCTGCAGCGGCGACACATCAAACGCCGGTAAACCACGCTCGGCGTTCAGCGCCAAAGTTTGCGCCAAATTATCATCCTGATGTGCTAAACAACGCTCCAGATAAGTATCCACGTCCTGCCACGACTGCTGCATACCTGACTCCTCATCGTTGAACCGCATTCAGTATAGTTCAGCCGTTCTTCCACCATAAAAAATCCGGCGCGCCGTTTACACAGCACGCCGGATTAATCAGCAAAAAAGCAGCGGTTTTACTCGACGGTTACCGACTTCGCCAGGTTACGCGGCTGATCGACGTCGGTGCCTTTAATCAGCGCCACGTGATAAGACAGCAGCTGCAGCGGCACGGTGTAGAAGATCGGCGCAACGATCTCTTCCACGTGCGGCAGCGGGATAATGGTCATCCCTTCGCTGCTGACGAAACCGGCGTCCTGATCTGCGAACACGTACAGCTGACCGCCGCGCGCGCGCACCTCTTCAATGTTGGATTTCAGTTTTTCCAGCAGCTCGTTGTTCGGCGCCACCACGATCACCGGCATATCGGCGTCAATCAGCGCCAGCGGGCCGTGCTTCAGCTCACCGGCCGCATAGGCCTCGGCGTGAATATAGGAGATCTCCTTCAGCTTCAGCGCCCCTTCCATGGCGATCGGGTACTGATCGCCGCGGCCGAGGAACAGCGCATGATGCTTATCGGAGAAGCCTTCCGCCAGCGCCTCGATGTTTTTATCCAGCGACAGCATCTGTTCAATGCGCGCAGGCAGCGCCTGCAGGCCGTGCACGATATCGTGCTCGACGCTTTCCGCCATGCCTTTCAGGCGGCCCAGACGCGCCACCAGCATCAGCAGCACGGTTAACTGAGTGGTAAAGGCCTTGGTGGACGCCACGCCGATTTCGGTGCCGGCCTTGGTCATCAGCGCCATATCGGATTCACGCACCAGCGACGAGCCGGCCACGTTGCACACCGCCAGCGACGCCAGGTAGCCCAGCTGTTTGGACAGGCGCAGCGCCGCCAGGGTATCTGCGGTTTCGCCGGACTGCGACAGGGTGATAATCAGGCTGCCCGGGCGCACCGCCGATTTGCGGTAACGGAATTCGGACGCGATCTCTACGTCGCACGGCACGCCGGCCAGCGCTTCAAACCAGTAACGCGCCACCATCCCGGAGTGATAGGAGGTGCCGCAGGCGATGATCTGCACGTGCTGCACCTGCGCCAGCAGCGCTTCGCTCTGCGGGCCCAGTTCGCTCAGGTTGATCTGGCCGTTGCTGAAGCGCCCCTCCAGGGTGTTTTTCAGCGCCAACGGCTGTTCGAAGATCTCTTTTTGCATGTAGTGGCGGTAAGCGCCCTTGTCACCGGCGTCGTACTGCACCTGCGACTCGATTTCCTCGCGCTCGACCGGGTTGCCCTGCTGGTCAAAAATCGCCACGGTGCGGCGGGTAACTTCCACCACGTCACCCTCTTCCAGGAAGATGAAGCGACGGGTCACCGGCAGCAGCGCCAGCTGATCGGAGGCGATAAAGTTCTCGCCGACGCCGCGGCCAATCACCAGCGGGCTGCCGGAACGGGCGGCCACCAGCACGCTTGGGTCGCGGCTGTCCATCACCACGGTGCCGTAAGCGCCGCGCAGCTGAGGGATCACACGCTTGACCACTTCCAGCAGCGTGCCGCCCTGCAGCTGCTCCCAGTGCACCAGATGCGCGATCACCTCGGTATCGGTTTCAGACGCAAAGCGGTAGCCGCGCTCAATCAACAGCTCGCGCAACGGCTCGTGATTTTCAATGATGCCGTTATGCACCACGGAAATGTAATCAGAAACGTGCGGGTGAGCATTAGCTTCGGTCGGTTCGCCGTGGGTCGCCCAACGGGTGTGCGCGATGCCGGTGCCGCCGTGCAAAGGTTGCTGCTCTACCGCTTCCGCCAGCGCGTTGACTTTACCTACGCGACGCACGCGGTTAAGGTGGCCCTCGGCGTCGACGACCGCCAGCCCGGCCGAGTCATAACCACGG
Source organism: Serratia sp. JUb9 (assembly GCF_014298095.1). Taxonomy (NCBI): domain Bacteria; kingdom Pseudomonadati; phylum Pseudomonadota; class Gammaproteobacteria; order Enterobacterales; family Yersiniaceae; genus Serratia; species Serratia sp. JUb9. The sequence continues at coordinate 5,010,505 of NZ_CP060416.1, forward strand.
TATTCAAGACGGCGTAAGCCTTCCAACAGGATCTCTGCAATATCACGTTGCGCTACTGCGCCTACAATTCCACACATGGATTCTATTCCTAATTAAGCGTCTTTTCGGACGCTTCGATGCCTGACCTGATTTTTTGCCGGTTATTACCGTGCGCCCCGAGCCTTGTAGAGAATGGGGATGATCCTCTGAAGAGGACTTATATGTTTTGCGCTGCCTTCTGCCGCGAAAAGGCAGTGCAAAACACAGGATGGCCGCATAACGGCCATCCTTATTTTTACTTTTTCGCTTTGGTCGGACGCTGCCAGCCCTGGATGTGCACCTGCTTCACCCGGCTCAGCACCAGCTCATCTTCCGCAATGTTGCGCGTGACCGTGGTGCCGGCGGCAATCGTCGCCCCTTTGGCCACCGTGACCGGCGCCACCAGCTGCGTATCGGAACCGACAAACACCCCGTCGCCGATAATGGTTTGATGCTTGTTGGCGCCGTCGTAGTTGCAGGTAATGGTGCCGGCGCCGATATTCACGTCGTCGCCAATCACCGCATCGCCCAGATAGCTGAGGTGCCCCGCCTTGGAGCCCACGCCCAGGCGCGCCTTTTTCATCTCGACAAAGTTGCCAACGTGCGCGCCTTGCGCCAGTTCCGCGCCGGGACGCAGTCGGGCAAACGGACCGACGGTGCAATCAGCCGCCAATACCGCGTCTTCGACCACGCTGTAAGGGCTTATTTCGCAGTCATCGCCGATCACGCAGTTTTTCAGCACGCAGCCGGCGCCGATTTTCACCCGGTTGCCCAGCTGTACCTGCCCTTCAACGATGACATTGGCGTCAATCAGCACGTCGCGCCCGTGCGTCAGCTCGCCGCGCAGGTCGAAACGCGCCGGGTCCAGCAACATCACGCCGGCCAGCAGCAGTTTTTCCGCCTGTTCGGCCTGGTAGATGCGCTCAAGCGTCGCCAGCTGCAGGCGGTTGTTCACGCCCTCAACTTCGCTCAGGCGATCAGGATGCACCGCTTCGATTTTCTTACCGTCGGCATGAGCCAGCGCGATGATATCCGTGATGTAATATTCACCCTGCGCGTTATCGTTGCTCAGCATGCCTAACCAGCGTTTCAGATCGCCGCCGTTGGCCACCAGAATACCGGTATTGATCTCGTTAATCTGACGCTGCTGTTCGCTGGCGTCCTTATGTTCAACAATGCCGACCACGTCGTCCTGTTCACGCACGATGCGGCCATAGCCGGTCGGGTCGTTCAGCTTGACGGTCAGCAGGCCAATGCCGCCCTGCGGCTTGGCCGCCAGCAGACGCGTCAGCGTCTCGACGGAGATCAGCGGTACGTCGCCGTACAGCATCAGCACGTCTTCATCATCGGCAAAGTGCGGCGCCGCCTGCTGCATCGCATGGCCGGTGCCCAGTTGCTCAGCCTGCAGCACCCAGTTCAGCTCTGCGTTATTCAGCGTGCTTTGCAGCAGTTCACCGCCATGACCATAAACCAGGTGGACATTCTTCGCCCCCAGCTTCATCGCGGCATCAATAACGTGCTGCACCATCGGTTTACCCGCCAGCGGATGCAAAACCTTGGGCAGGTCGGAATACATACGCGTTCCCTTGCCCGCGGCGAGGATCACTACACTCATTGCGCTGTTCGACATAAGCAACCTGATAACTCCAATTTTAATAGACGAAAGTAAAACCGTTTAGCATCGAAATTACTACATATTTCTCTGCACGAAGCCGAGCTAAGCCGCGTGGCTCTAGGCGCGCCGTCATTCGGCGCAATCCGATTCCACAGCTGGCAAACTGTCGGCGTTCGGAGACACAATACCGCCGCCGCCTGCTCGAATACGCCGCAACGATAAGCAGGGTCAAACGCTTATTTTAATGCAAAAAAAAAGCGACCGCATTGGGTCGCTTTCTTATTTCGGTATTGCTTACATCGCTTTTCTGGTGAGTTCGATAACGCGCAGTTTCGCGATCGCCTTCGCCAGCTCAGCGGATGCCTGAGCATAGTCGACATCACCATGAGAGCTACGGATATGCTCTTCAGCTTTGCGCTTGGCTTCCAGCGCTCTGGCTTCATCGAGGTCCGTTCCACGGATGGCAGTGTCCGCCAGCACGGTCACCACGCTTGGCTGTACCTCAAGGATACCGCCAGACAGGTAGATGAACTCTTCTTCACCGTGCTGTTTAACAATACGCACCATGCCAGGCTTGATGGCAGTCAGCAGCGGCGCATGCCCCGGGAAAATACCCAGTTCGCCTTCGCTGCCTGTCACCTGGATCTTCTGCACCAGGCCGGAAAACATCTGTTTTTCCGCGCTGACAACATCCAGATGGTAAGTCATAGCCATATCACCCTCCTCTCAAGGCGTTACAGTTTCTTGGCTTTTTCCACTGCTTCTTCAATGGTGCCAACCATGTAGAACGCCTGCTCCGGCAGGTGGTCGTAGTCGCCGTCCATAATGCCTTTGAAACCACGGATGGTATCTTTCAGCGATACGAACTTGCCCGGCGCGCCGGTGAAGACTTCTGCCACGAAGAACGGCTGAGACAGGAAGCGCTGGATTTTACGCGCGCGGGATACGACCAGTTTGTCTTCTTCAGACAGTTCGTCCATACCCAGAATCGCGATGATGTCCTTCAGTTCCTGGTAGCGCTGCAGGATAGACTGCACGCCACGCGCAACGTCGTAGTGTTCCTGACCCACAACCAGCGGGTCCAGCTGACGGCTGGTGGAATCCAGCGGGTCAACGGCCGGGTAGATACCCAGGGAAGCGATGTTACGGCTCAGTACCACGGTTGCGTCCAAGTGCGCAAAGGTGGTGGCTGGAGACGGGTCAGTCAAGTCATCCGCAGGGACGTAAACGGCCTGTACGGAGGTGATAGAACCGGTCTTGGTCGAGGTGATACGTTCCTGCAGAACGCCCATCTCTTCCGCCAGCGTTGGCTGATAACCTACCGCGGATGGCATACGGCCGAGCAGTGCGGACACTTCGGTACCCGCCAGGGTGTAACGGTAGATGTTATCCACGAACAGCAGAACGTCACGGCCTTCATCACGGAATTTTTCCGCCATGGTCAGGCCGGTCAGTGCAACGCGCAGACGGTTACCCGGCGGCTCGTTCATCTGGCCGTAAACCAGGGAAACTTTGTCCAGTACGTTGGAGTCGGTCATTTCGTGGTAGAAGTCGTTACCCTCACGAGTACGCTCACCCACGCCCGCAAACACAGAGTAACCGGAGTGCTCGATCGCGATGTTACGGATCAGCTCCATCATGTTTACGGTTTTACCTACGCCCGCACCACCGAACAGACCAACTTTACCACCCTTGGCGAACGGGCAGATCAGGTCCATTACCTTGATACCGGTTTCCAGCAGATCCTGAGAGCTGGACAGTTCTTCGTAGCTTGGCGCCGCGCGGTGAATCGCCCAACGCTCTTCTTCGCCGATGTCGCCTTTCATGTCGATTGGCTGACCCAATACGTTCATGATACGACCCAGCGTTGCTTTACCTACTGGTACTTCGATCGGGTGCTGCAGGTCGTTAACTTTCAGACCGCGACGCAGACCGTCGGAAGTACCCATGGCGATACAGCGTACAACGCCGCCGCCCAGCTGCTGCTGAACTTCCAGCACCAGTTTTTCGTTACCGTTTTCTACCTCAAGGGCATCGTACACTTTTGGTACGGCATCCTGAGGGAACTCGACGTCCACCACGGCGCCGATTACCTGGATAATCTTTCCAGTAGCCATCTTGAATCCTCTACGTAATTCGTTTACCCGTCGTATTTCAAACTGCAGATGCGTTGACGGCTTTCTTTCCTCCCAGTTGCTTACTCAAGTAAGCGCCTGGGGACTCGCTCAGTTGCCGCCTTCCTGCAATCTGAACTACTTAGGGTAATAACCTGGTTAAACCGCGGAGGCTCCCGAAACGATTTCGGTGAGTTCCTGAGTGATGCTGGCCTGACGTGCCTTGTTGTATACCAACTGCAGCTCTTTGATCAGGCTACCGCCGTTATCGGTCGCGGCTTTCATCGCTACCATTCGCGCGGCCTGCTCACTGGCCAGGTTTTCCACGACGCCCTGATAAACTTGCGATTCCACATAGCGGCGCAGCAAGGTATCAAGCAGCACTTTTGGATCGGGTTCATACAGGTAATCCCAGGCTGTCTTCTTCAGCTCGCCGTCATCGGCAGGCGGCAGCGGCAGCAACTGAAGAACCTGCGGCTCCTGGGACATCGTATTAACAAATTTGTTGCTGACAATGTACAGCTTGTCCAAACGACCTTCGTCGTAGGCCTGCAGCATCACTTTCACCGGCCCGATCAGATCCGACAGGGAAGGTTTATCCCCCATGCCGGTCACCTGGGCAACCACGTTGCCGCCCACGGAACCAAAGAAAGAAACGGCTTTAGAGCCAATCAGCGCCAAATCAGTTTCAACGCCTTTTTCGGACCAGCCTTTCATCTCCGCCAGCAGCTTTTTGAACAGGTTGATGTTCAAGCCGCCGCAGAGACCACGGTCAGTCGACACCACCAGATACCCGACGCGCTTAACATCACGCTCTTCCAGGTACGGGTGTTTATATTCCAGATTCCCCAACGCAAGGTGACCAATCACTTTGCGCATGGTCTCTGCATAAGGACGGCTGGCCGCCATGCGATCCTGCGATTTACGCATTTTGGAGGCGGCGACCATCTCCATCGCTTTAGTGATCTTCTGCGTGTTTTGCACGCTGCCGATCTTACTACGTATCTCTTTTGCGCCGGCCATCTCTGCTTCTCCTCATTGCCAGCGGCCTGCTGTCTTTCAACTGCAGGCCGCTGCGCGTTACCAGGACTGGGTTTTCTTGAAGGTTTCGAGGACGTTTTTCAGTTTGCCCTCGATCTCATCGTTGAAATTACCAGTTTGGTTGATGTGGTTCAGCAGCTCGGCGTGTTCGCGATCCGCGTAAGCAACCAGTGCAGCTTCGAAGCTCACGACCTTGGCGACTTCAACGTCTTCCAGGTAGCCGCGTTCTGCAGCGTACAGCACCAGAGACTGTTGTGCGACGGACATTGGCGCGTACTGTTTCTGCTTCAGCAGTTCAGTCACTTTCTGGCCGTGGTTCAGCTGCTTGCGGGTTGCATCATCCAGATCGGAAGCGAACTGAGAGAATGCCGCCAGTTCACGATACTGCGCCAGCGCGGTACGGATGCCGCCGGACAGTTTCTTCATGATCTTGGTCTGCGCTGCACCACCAACACGGGATACGGAGATACCCGGGTTAACTGCCGGACGAATACCGGAGTTGAACAGGTTGGATTCCAGGAAGATCTGACCATCGGTAATCGAGATTACGTTGGTCGGAACGAACGCGGAAACGTCACCCGCCTGGGTTTCGATGATCGGCAGCGCGGTCAGAGAACCGGTCTGGCCTTTCACTTCACCCTTGGTGAAAGCTTCAACATAGTCGGCGCTAACGCGCGCTGCACGCTCCAGCAAACGGGAGTGCAGGTAGAATACGTCACCTGGGTATGCTTCACGACCTGGCGGACGACGCAGCAGCAGGGAGATCTGACGGTAGGCAACGGCCTGTTTGGACAGGTCATCGTATACGATCAGCGCATCTTCACCGCGGTCACGGAAGTATTCGCCCATTGCGCAACCGGCATATGGCGCCAGGTATTGCAGTGCAGCGGATTCAGAAGCGGTAGCCACCACAACGATGGTGTTGGCCAGCGCGCCGTGTTCTTCCAGTTTACGCACCACGTTAGAAATGGTGGACGCTTTCTGGCCGATAGCCACGTAGACGCACTTAATGCCGGAATCGCGTTGGTTGATGATCGCATCGATCGCCAGCGCGGTTTTACCGGTCTGACGGTCACCGATCACCAGCTCACGCTGACCACGGCCGATTGGAATCATGGCATCAACGGATTTATAACCGGTCTGTACCGGCTGGTCGACCGACTGACGGTCGATAACGCCCGGTGCAATGGTCTCAACCGGGGAGAAACCGTCGTGCTCAACCGGGCCCTTGCCGTCGATAGGCGCGCCCAGGGTGTTAACCACGCGGCCCAGCAGGCCGCGGCCGACTGGAACTTCCAGGATACGGCCGGTGCATTTTACCTTCATGCCTTCAGCCAGGTCCGCATACGGACCCATGACGACGGCACCTACGGAGTCGCGCTCCAGGTTCAATGCGATTGCGTAACGGTTGCCTGGCAGTGCGATCATCTCGCCCTGCATAACATCGGCCAGGCCGTGTACGCGGATGATTCCGTCGCTGACGGAAACGATAGTACCTTCATTGTGAGCTTCGCTCACTACATTGAACTGAGCAATGCGCTGCTTGATCAGTTCGCTGATTTCGGTGGAATTCAGTTGCATGCTCCAGTCCCCTTAAGACTGCAAGACGTCTGCCAGGCGTTCAAGACGGCCGCGTACGCTGCCATCGATCACCATGTCGCCTGCGCGGATAACCACGCCGGCCAGTACAGACTTGTCAATTTTGCAATTCAGCTTAACTTTGCGTGACAGACGTTTTTCCATCGCAGCGGCAATCTTGGCCTGCTGTTCGTCATTCAGTGCGCTTGAAGAGAGCACCTCGACTTCGACGGTGGATTCCAGCGCGGCGCGCAGTTCAACGAACTGCTGCACTACGTCAGGAAGCGCCAGTAAACGCCCATTTTCGGCCATAACGCGAATAAGGTTTTGGCCATTTTCGTCGAGTTGATCGCCACAAACCGCGGTGAACGTATTCGACAGCGTTTCCGGTGCAACAGCGCCGGACAGCAGTTCGGAAATCTGTTCGTTGCGAGTGACTTCAGCAGCAAACGCCAGCATCTGCTGCCAGCGTTCTACGCTTTGGTGCTCAACGGCAAAGTCAAAAGCTGCTTTGGCGTAGGGGCGAGCTACAGTAACAAATTCAGACATCAGCCCCTCCCTCCTTACAGTTCAGCGACCAGTTTATCAACGATGTCGCTGTTAGCAGCTTCATCCACGGAACGTTCGATGATCTTCTCGGCGCCGGCGATAGCCAGCATCGCGACTTGCTTACGCAACTCTTCACGAGCGCGCTTACGTTCAGCTTCGATCTCAGCCTGAGCCTGCGCCACGATTTTGTTACGTTCCTGCTCGGCTTCGGCTTTCGCTTCATCCATGATCTGAGCTTTGCGCTTGTTCGCTTGCTCAATGATCACCTGAGCTTCTGCTTTAGCAGTTTTCAGCTGGTCGCTCGCATTGGCTTGCGCCAAGTCCAAATCTTTTTTGGCACGCTCTGCAGAAGCGAGACCGTCAGCAATTTCTTTCTGACGCTTCTCGATGGCAGCCATAATTGGCGGCCATACATACTTCATGCAGAACCAGACAAACAGGACGAACGCGATGGCCTGGCCGAGGATTGTTGCGTTAAGATTCACAGCACAATGCCTCTTTTAAAGTTAATGAGTGTGGGTAAGTCGGCAGAGCGTTTCTCTGCTTACGCGACGGCGAACATCACGTACAGACCCAGACCAACAGCGATCATCGGGATGGCGTCAACCAGACCCATAACGATAAAGAACTGTGTACGCAGCAGAGGAATCAGGTCAGGCTGACGCGCTGCACCTTCCAAGAATTTACCACCCAGGATGCCGATACCGATCGCAGCACCGATTGCCGCTAAGCCCATCATCACAGCGGCAGCCATGTACAGCAGATCCATACTCAGGTTTTCCATGACAGTCTCCAGTTTGTTTCAGTTTATAAATGCAAGTGTTTTAGGAAAAATCAGTGCTCTTCAGACGCCATCGACAGATAGACGATCGTCAGAACCATGAAAATAAAGGCTTGAAGCGTAATAATCAGGATGTGGAAGATAGCCCAAGGCAAGCTCAGGACCCACTGTGACCACCACGGCAACAGGCCGGCAATCAGGATGAAGATCAACTCACCCGCATACATGTTGCCAAACAGTCGCAGGCCCAGTGAAACAGGCTTGGACAGCAGGCTGACACCTTCAAGAATCAGGTTAATCGGAATGAATACAGGGTGGTTGAACGGCTGCATGGTCAACTCTTTAACGAACCCACCAACGCCTTTCATTTTGATGCTGTAGAACAGAATCAGGATAAACACGCCCAGCGCCATAGACAGCGTCACGTTGACATCGGCGGTAGGCACTACGCGCAGCGCAGGCAGGCCGAGAACGTGTTCGCCGATATACGGCAGGAAATCGATAGGCAGCAAATCCATCAGGTTCATCAGGAAGACCCAGACGAACACGGTCAACGCCAGCGGAGCAATCACCTTGCTCTTGCCGTGATACATGTCGCGCACGCTGCTGTCGACGAACCCAACCACCAGTTCCACTGCGGTTTGCAGTTTACCCGGCACACCGCTGGTGGCGTTTTTGGCCACTTTGCGGAAGATCACCAGGAAGAGCGCCCCGAGGACGACGGAGAAAAACATCGAGTCGATGTTAATCGACCAGAACCCCGTCCCGACCTGAAGCTGCGTCAGGTGGTGACCGATATACTCCTGTGGAGTCAAGACTTCTCCTGCAGACATGATGCCTCTTACCCTTTTAGTTAAGTTCGGTAACTGTTAATCACGGCTGGTGCCACTATCTGCACCACTAACACCGCTAAATAGGTCAGGCCAAGCGGCATAAATTCCGCTTTGAACACCCCAAGCGCCACGATCAGCAAAAAGATGGTGATCACGACCTTTAGCCCCTCGCCAATGGCGAACGACCAGGCAACCCGACCGGGCGCCGGCGTCTGCGCCTGGTGGCGCAAGGCAAACAGCATAAACATGACGCTTGGCAGCCAGGCGGCAAGTCCGCCTGCCAACGCCGAAACGCCCCACGCCAGCCCCTTGAAACCGAAGGCGGCGCTGATCAGAACAAAAGTCATAAACTGCAAAAACAGCAGTTTGCGTGCGACTTTCCCGCTGTAAAGGGACACAGACATGACGTTTGTTCTCTCCGTACCCCTAAGGGGGTATGCTGAGTGACGTATGACACTGTCTTTGCTGCATAGAGTCAAGCAGCAAAAAACGAGCAAATTATACGGGTCACTTCAACGAATTCAATCGATAAGTAGCGAAAAGGTGAACAATTATTTAAATTCACCAAATTCAGACTATTTTCGCAAGAAAATAGGCGGAATAATACCTCGATTTTATTGTCCGATTATTCCTCTGTTGCACACTAAAACGTGCAATTGATCACAACAATAGGGCTAACGTTCGATTTATAACCCATGTGCGCATAAAACGTCTTTAGCGATTAGGGCGATAAAAATGCTTTATAAATCAAAATAGTATAATTTAACCGTTCAAAAACAATCTTTATACCCGCTAAAAACCTTTCGTTGACATCCACAGAAAGAATATTGTTATTACGCGTTAACAACAGCAGCAAAAGGCGATCTTATTCACATAATTGCTAACGTGACAATTACTACACGTAATTAGGGTATTTTCGCTAATTAACTGCTGCCTTTGTGTTAAAAAAAAGTAAATTAACTAAAAAAAGCGGCCAGTTAATTAGTCTGCTTATTTTTACATATGTAGCAAGGTTCAATCTGCCGTCTGTTTGATCAAAAACAAACTCAGTTTGCCTTAAGCACCACCAGATGACGTTCGCCTTCCAATTCCGGCACCTGCAAACGCACCACCTCTTCAAGCGCAATACCCTCTGGCAATGCATCCAGCTCTTCGTCAGGACGGACGCCCTTCAGCGCATAAAAGCGCCCCTGCCCTTGCGCCGGCAGATGGCGGCACCAGGTCAGCATATCCTGCAGTGAGGCGAATGCGCGACTGATTACGCCGTCAAACGGCGGCTCGGCCGGGAATTCTTCCACCCGGCTCTGTACCGGCTCGATATTGGTCAGCCCCAGCTCGTGCTGTACCTGCCGCAGAAAACGCACCCGCTTACCCAGGCTGTCGAGCAGCGTAAAATGCGCATCCGGACGCACAATGGCCAGCGGAATGCCGGGCAGACCTGGGCCAGTGCCGACATCAATAAAGCGTGAGCCTTCAAGGTGCGGGTTAACCACGATGCTATCGAGAATATGGCGGACCAGCATTTGCTGCGGATCGCGCACAGAGGTCAGATTGTACGCCTTGTTCCACTTATCCAGCATGCCGACATAGCCCAGCAACTGCTGTTTTTGACGATCGGGAAGCGAAATACCGGCTGCAGCCAGCAGCGAGTCTAACTTTTTGTCCACAATGGAGTCCTCTGACCAACGCGAAATCCGCCGAAGATGGCGAAGGGCTATGATAATTCAGGCTGAAAATGATGTCAGCGGCCGATTGCCTATCCATTGGGCAATCGGCCGCCGAAAATGCAGATTTATGCGCTGCGGCGCAGCAGGCCTTGCTTCTTCAACCACACCAGCAGAATAGAGATCGCCGCAGGAGTAATCCCCGAGATGCGCGATGCCTGTCCGATGGAGGTAGGTTTGTGATCGTTGAGCTTGGCGATGACTTCGTTCGACAGCCCGGAAACCTGATGGTAGTCCAGGTCAAGCGGCAGCAAGGTGTTCTCGTTGCGCTGCTGGCGCTCGATCTCTTCCTGCTGACGGGCGATATAGCCTTCGTATTTCACCTGAATTTCCACCTGCTCGGCGGCCTGAATATCGGCCAACGGCGGCTGGAAAGCGTCGATCGAGGTCAGCAGTGCGTAATCCATTTCCGGACGGCGCAGCAGTTCTTCACCATTAGCTTCGCGCGACAGCGGCGTTTTCAGCAGTTTGTTGACTTGCTCAACGTTTTCCGAATGCGGGTGCAGCCAAACGTCGCGCAGACGCTGACGTTCGCGCTCGATCTGTTCGAGTTTGTCGTTATAGCGAGCCCAGCGGACATCATCCACCAGGCCCAGCTCGCGGCCTTTTTCCGTCAGACGCAGATCGGCGTTGTCTTCACGCAGCATCAGACGATATTCCGCCCGTGAGGTGAACATGCGGTACGGCTCTTTGGTGCCCAGCGTGCACAGATCGTCCACCAGCACGCCAAGGTAGGCCTGATCGCGACGCGGCGCCCAGCCTTCGTCTTCGTTGGCGTAACGTCCGGCATTCAAACCGGCCAGCAGCCCCTGCGCACCGGCTTCTTCGTAACCGGTGGTGCCGTTAATCTGACCGGCAAAGAACAGGCCCTGAATAAATTTGCTTTCCAGCGTTGGTTTCAAATCGCGCGGATCGAAGAAATCATACTCAATAGCGTAACCCGGACGAATAATGCGGGCATTTTGCATCCCTTCCATCGAGCGGACGATCTGCATCTGTACGTCGAACGGCAGACTGGTGGAAATACCGTTCGGGTAGATTTCGTTGCTGGTCAGCCCTTCCGGCTCGAGGAAGATCTGGTGTGCGTTGCGATCGGCAAAGCGCATCACTTTATCTTCGATCGACGGACAGTAACGTGGGCCGATCCCTTCGATGATCCCGGCGTACATCGGGCTGCGATCGAGGTTGCTGCGGATCACGTCATGGGTTTTTTCATTGGTATGGGTGATATAGCACGGCACCTGACGCGGATGCTGGTCGGCATTTCCCATAAACGAAAATACCGGCGTCGGCGTGTCGCCGTGCTGTTCGGCCAGCACGCTGAAATCAATGGTGCGGGCGTCAATGCGCGGCGGAGTGCCGGTTTTCAGACGGTCAACCCGCAGCGGCAGTTCTCGCAGACGCTGCGACAGTGAAATGGCAGGCGGATCGCCGGCACGGCCGCCGCTGTAGTTTTCCAGGCCGATATGAATTTTGCCGTCGAGGAATGTCCCCACGGTGAGCACCACTGCTTTAGCGCGGAACTTCAGCCCCATTTGCGTAACGGCGCCGACAACGTGATCGTTCTCAACGATAAGATCTTCTACCGGCTGCTGGAAGATCATCAGGTTGGGCTGGCTCTCCAAGGCAGTGCGTACGGCCTGGCGATAGAGCACGCGGTCGGCCTGGGCGCGGGTAGCGCGTACCGCAGGGCCTTTGCTGGCGTTTAGTATCCTAAACTGAATGCCGGCATGGTCGATCGCCGTAGCCATCAGGCCGCCCAGTGCATCAATTTCCTTAACCAGATGCCCTTTACCAATACCGCCGATCGCCGGGTTGCAAGACATTTGCCCCAGCGTATCAATATTGTGCGTCAGTAATAAGGTTTGACGCCCCATTCTTGCCGCGGCCATTGCCGCTTCGGTGCCGGCATGGCCGCCGCCGATGATAATGACGTCAAACTGCTCTGGATAAAACATGGAACTGCACCTCGCCGTATTGCGAACGATCGTTGTTTGCCCTGGGGTGGGGGATTCTACTCAAGTTTAGACGATCGACCAAGCGGTACGGATCGTCAGGTAATTAAAAGAAGATCTTTTTATTTAAAGATCTCTTTATTAGATCTCTTATTAGGATCGCGATCCTCTGTGGATAACCGCGTATTCACGATAGAGATCATGAAATTAGGAAGGATCGTTTACTGTGAATGACCGGTGATCCTGACGCTGATAAGCTGGGATCTAAATGGCTAGTTATGCACAGGACAAAAAGCATACGGCAGTTGTTATTTGGATAACTACCGCTTTTACCCTGCTTTTAAGCTTAGTTATACACAATCGTTCGCACGATCTTTGAACGAATCAGAGTAAATTAACCCAACTTTTCAGCCATTCTTCCGCCGGATCTTCCGGAATGTCGTGCTGCGTCACGTCGATCTCCAGGCGATCGCCGATCCTTTTTGCGCCGCGAGCCTGTAACAGATCGTCGATCTGTTTGATCGCGCCGCAGAAGGTATCGTATTCCGAACTGCCCAGACCGACTGCGCCGAACTGCACCTCGGATAAATCAGGCTGGCGTTCGGAGATCTCATCCCACAGCGGTTGCAGATTATCCGGCAGTTCGCCGGCGCCGTGGGTGGAGGTGACCACCAGCCAGCGTCCGGACTGCGTCAGTTCATCCAGTTCAGGCCCGTGCAGCATCTCGGTGGAAAAACCGGCGTCTTCCAGTTTTTCGGCCAGATGTTCCGCCACATATTCAGCACTGCCAAGCGTACTGCCGCTGATCAGAGTAATGTCTGCCATGAATGAATGATCTCAACCTGCTGCAAAGAGGCTGCATTGTACGCTGTGAATCGCCAGGGATCTACCTGTGGATAATATGGGTATAGTAAAAATCCGTCACGGGACGATGGTGCGCATAATGGGGTTCTGCAGCGAGATCAGCGTTTCCGTCGACTGAATTTCGTCAATCGTTTGGATCTTGTTGATAAGTACCTGTTGCAGCGCATCGATCGAGCGGCACATCACCTTGATAAACACGCTGTAATGGCCGGTGGTGTAGTAGGCCTCGACCACTTCTTCCAGGCTTTCCAGTTTGCTCAGGGCGGAAGGGTAGTCTTTGGCGCTCTTTAATATGATGCCGATAAAGCAGCAGACGTCGTAGCCCAGCTGTTTGGGGTTCACATCGACCCGGGCGCCGGTAATGATGCCGGCCTGCTTCATCTTCTCGACGCGTACGTGAATGGTCCCCGGGCTGACGGCAAAGGTTTTTGCCAGTTCGGCATAAGGCGTACGCGCGTTAGCCATCAGCGCGTTGAGAATGCCGCGATCGAGATTATCGATCTGATAAATTTCCGCCATTTTATCCCCCATAAATTATGGTTTATTGAATTATCACCGCTTAAAAATGAACGATTAAAAGTCAAAGCGCAATATTGTTTGATGGATATTGAATTGAGGCGCTGTTGTGTTGCTTAATCATCAGCAACAGAGACAGGATTTAAGAGATACGGCAATGAAAAAACAGTTTATCCAAAAACAACAACAAATCAGCTTCGTAAAATCGTTCTTCTCCCGCCAGCTGGAGCAGCGGCTGGGTCTGATTGAGGTTCAGGCGCCTATTCTCAGCCGCCTGGGCGACGGTACGCAGGATAACCTGTCCGGCAGCGAAAAAGCGGTGCAGGTCAAGGTGAAAACCCTGCCGGACGCGACGTTTGAAGTGGTGCATTCCCTGGCTAAATGGAAACGGAAAACTCTGGGCGCCCATGATTTCAGCGCCGGTGAGGGCCTGTATACCCATATGAAGGCACTGCGTCCGGATGAAGATCGCCTGAGCGCCATCCACTCGGTGTATGTCGACCAGTGGGACTGGGAGCGGGTGATGGGGGATGGCGAACGCAACCTGGATCACCTGAAAAGCACCGTACGCAGCCTCTATAGCGCTATCAAGGAAACGGAAGCGGCGGTCAGTCGCGAATATGGGCTGGCGCCGTTCCTGCCGGAACAGATTCACTTCGTGCACAGCGAAGCGTTGCTGCAGCGTTTCCCCGAACTGGACGCTAAAGGGCGTGAGCGGGCGATTGCCAAAGAGCTGGGCGCGGTATTCCTGATCGGCATCGGCGGCAAGCTGTCACATGGCCGCTCTCACGACGTGCGTGCGCCGGATTATGATGACTGGAGCACCACCAGCTTTGAAGGACTGTCCGGCCTTAACGGCGATATTCTGGTGTGGAACCCGGTGCTGGAAGACGCGTTCGAGCTATCTTCAATGGGGATCCGCGTTGACGCCGCCGCATTGCAGCGCCAGCTGGCCCTGACGGAAGATGAAGATCGCCTGCAGCTGGAGTGGCATCAGTCGCTGCTGAAAGGTGAAATGCCGCAGACCATCGGCGGTGGTATTGGTCAGTCGCGCCTGGTGATGCTGCTGCTGCAACTGTCGCATATCGGCCAGGTGCAGTGCGGCGTATGGTCGCCGGAAGTGCGTGAAAGCGTGGAAGGCCTGCTGTAACGCCGGGTTAGCGCCGCCAGCGGCGCATTAAGCGGCTTTTTAGCCCGGTATCAAAGCGCCAGATATGGTCGAAGATGCGCATGATGCCGGGTTTGCCGTAGGCGGACATTGCCACCGCATGAAAACGCTGCTGATGGCTCTGCTGCTGCTGTTTCACCTTTTTAATCACTTCGTCCGGCAGCCGCTGGGCAATAAAGTCGGAAATAATCACCGCGTCGGCGTCGAACCAGCCGCTCTCCGCCATTTTCCCCACCGTTGCGCTCAGGCAGGCCGCCAGATCGGTGCCGCCGCGGAAATGCTGGCCGAGAAAGCGCACCGCCTGTTCAATACCGCTGGCGGCGGTCAGTTCATAATGGACGATCTGGTTGGCGAACAGCATGATGTAGCAGCGGCGGTTATCCGCCAGCGCAATGCGCAGCAGCGCCAGACAAAACGCCTTGGCGCACTGTTCGTTGAAGCCGCCCATTGAGCCGGAGGTATCAACACAGACAATAAACGGCCCGCGCGGCTGTTGATCCTGCTGCTGATAAGTGACCTGGCGGATCATCAGCTTCTCCTGCCAGGCATCCCCCTGCAAACGGTAGCTCAGTAGCTGTTTTTCCAGCAGGCGGCGGTAAAACTCAAACTCCAGTTCCTCAATGCCGAGCGTCGCCAGCTCCGGCGGCAGCAGGCGTAAAATATCATCGCTTTGATGCACGCCGTTCACCTCTTCCGGCAGTGTGGCGGGCACCCGCACCATGACGTGGTACGGCTCCGGCTGCGCATCCTGCTGCTGAATGGCTTTTGCCTCGTAGCTGCGTCCCAACTGCTGGGCCAGTTTCTTCAGTTCGGGCTGGGTTTGCAGAAAGTTGCCGTATTCCACCAGCCGCTGATAGTCGCCGCGCTGCAACTGCCCTTTGCTCATATCCCACAGCCGGCCGGCGGCGGTATCGTTCTCCGCCAGCACCGGCTCCAGCGTGCCGCTCAGCGCCAGGCGCTCCTGCAGTTCCGCCATCAGCTGTTCGCGCTCCTGCTCCAGCAGCTGGTGGTGCAGCATGGTGGCCTGCAGCGTCAGGCTGATGCGCCAACGCTGCAGAAACAGGGTCTGGAAGCTGTCATCCAGCGGATGATTGGGCAGATCGGCGGCGTCCACCAGCTTGCGCGCCTGTTCATAGAAGGGGGAAACCAACTGGCGCAGCAGTTCCAGGGTATCGTTGAGGTTTTGATAAAACTGCGCGTTGCTTTCCAATTGGCACTGTTGGTAACGATAGAATTCCTGCGCCAGCGCCGGCGGGACCATTGCCTCATGGATCCGCTGCTTTAGTTGCAGCTTCCAGCGCGGCAGATCGCGATCCAGCGCGCGGCGCAGCGCCGGGAATTTCCTGAAGAACGCGGACAGATGCGGCGCAGCCAGCATGGCGACGATCATATCTTCGATCAGCTCGCCTTCAGTAATGGCCAGCAGCAGGTTGAGCGTCTCCAGGTTCAGCACGGTTACTGGCCCTGCATTTGCTGTTGCTGCTGTTTAATTTGCTCCGCTACCTGCAGCAGGCTGGCTTCTATCTTGGCCAGGCCGGCGGCCGGGGTGAACAGGCAGGGCTGATGCTGGCTGAATAACCGCCGCTGTTCCGCCAGCCGCTGCATCAGCGTATCCAGTTCCTCCAGCAGTTCCGGCGGCGTGGCGCTGGTCTGTTTGCCCGGCAGCGCCAGCAGCGACGGCTGGCGGCTGACGTCCAGCACGGTCAGGTGCTGCTGCTCATCCACCTCTAAATCAATCTGCTGCGCGAAACCAATGCCGTTGAGCTTGGCGCGCACCTCGCCGCCTTTTTGCAGCCAGCTTTCCAGCGTGCTGCTGTCGATACTCAAATGGTTAACCTGAATATCATGCAGCTGCAGCGGCTTTTGCAGCAACAGCGTCAGCGTGCCGCTGCCGAGTGATTCACCCAGCGCGTATTGCGGTTTACGGCTGAACATGCCGCCTTTTTTCACCAGGCTGATGGCCCGGCGATCGCTTTGCTGTTGTTGGTGCTGCATCCAGCGGGTATGCAACTGCTGCAACTGGAGCAGTAACGTCTGTTGCTGATAGGCCTGCTCGCTCAGCAGTTGGTCAATTTGTTGCTGCATCAGCTTCATGGAGGCCAGATCGTGCCACAGGCAGTCTTTCAGCAGCATCAGATCGATCGGGGCAATGGCTTCGCGGCCGCTGAAGAAGGCGCAGGCCTGCAGTAAGCGCAGCGCTTTTTTCCAGCGTCGGTCGGAAACATAGGGCGCCTGTTCAAGCGCATCCAGCCGCTGGCGCAGCAGGAATATCAGTTCAAAGCAGTTCTCCGGCAGCTGAATTTTATCGATCTGCGCCTGCCATTGCCGGAACTCCTCATCGCTGACGCTCAGTGCTTCCGGCACCGGGTTTTGGTTTTCACTTTGCCGGTTGGTCAGCAGCGAGCGGAAGTTCTGCTTATCCTGCACCTTGTCCAGCCACAGACGGATCAGCATGCGGTCATACAGTGCCTCCAGGCTATTGTCGGCCTCCGGCAGTTCATTCGAGGCGGCGACCAGCAGGCGCAGCGGTATCGGCTCTTCGCTGTTGCCGTTGCGGAAGCGGCGTTCGTTAATCGCGGTCAGCAAGGTATTGAGAATGGCGGGGCCAGCCTTCCAGATTTCATCGAGGAACACGATTTCCGCTTCCGGCAGGTAGCCGTCGGTCAGGCGCTGGTAGCGCCCTTCGTCTTTGAGCGCCTGAATGGAGAGCGGGCCGAATACTTCCTCCGGCGTGGAGAAGCGGGTCATCAGGTATTCAAAGGAGCGGGCATGGCGGAAGGCGAATTTGAGGCGGCGGGCGATCAGACTTTTTGCAATACCCGGCGGCCCGAGCAGAAATACGCTTTCGCCGCTTAACGCCGCCAGCAGGCAGAGCCGGATGGCTTCCTGACGTTCATAAAGGCCGCTCTCAAGCGCGCTGCTGAGCCGGGAAATTCGTTCTGCCAGTAGTGATGAAGACGCCATAAGATTTTTCGCGTTGTCCGAGATAAATTAGCCAATCTTGTCCGAATGGGCGATGATAAACCACCATCATTTTTAATGGTATAGCTGGTTGATTAGCCAAAACTTTCTATTATCAAATGTATTGTTTGCTCACACTTTGTCGTTTTTCTGAGACATTTTATAGAGTAGGCAACCTAAGGAATTCGTGCATACTGTGCGGTTTTTAGTGGACGTAATGGATCTTGGAGCCCGTCTTGGCGGATGCAGCGCTAACGGTTGTTCTAATCAAGAAAACGAATTATGAGCACAGAACGTAAGCAGTCCCTGGCGGCGGTAACCTTGGCGGCTATCGGCGTGGTGTATGGCGATATTGGCACCAGCCCGCTTTATACCCTGAGAGAGTGTTTTTCAGGTCATTATGGTTTTGATGTCCGGCCCGATGTGGTGTTTGGCTTCCTGTCGCTGATTTTCTGGATGCTGGTCATTATTGTCTCGCTGAAATACCTCACCTACGTAATGCGGGCGGACAACGCCGGTGAAGGCGGTATCTTGACGCTGATGTCGCTGGCCGGGCGCAATACCTCGGCGCGCGCCACGGCGGTGCTGGTGATACTCGGCCTGATTGGCGGCAGCTTCTTTTACGGCGAGGTGGTGATCACCCCGGCGATCTCGGTGATGTCAGCGATCGAAGGTCTGGAAATCGCCGCGCCGGCGCTGGATCCCTATATTGTTCCGCTGGCGATTCTGGTGCTGACGCTGCTGTTTATTATTCAAAAGCACGGTACCGGCAGCGTGGGCAAACTGTTTGCTCCGGTAATGCTGATCTGGTTCCTGACCCTGGCGCTGCTCGGCGTGCGCAGCATCATCGATAACCCGGAGGTGCTGCAGGCGCTGAACCCGAAATGGGCGCTGAACTTCTTCTTCGAATATAAGAAAGTGTCGTTCTTTGCCCTGGGGGCGGTGGTGCTGTCGATTACCGGCGTTGAGGCGCTGTACGCCGATATGGGCCACTTCGGTAAATTCCCTATTCGTCTGGCCTGGTTCACCGTGGTGTTGCCGTCGCTGGTGCTGAACTATTTTGGCCAGGGCGCGCTGCTGTTAAAGAACCCGGAAGCGATCAAAAACCCGTTCTTTCTGCTGGCGCCGGACTGGGCGCTGATTCCTCTGCTGATTTTGGCCACGCTGGCGACGGTGATCGCCTCGCAGGCGGTGATCTCCGGCGTCTTCTCCTTAACCCGTCAGGCGGTGCGTCTGGGCTATCTGCCGCCGATGCGCATTATCCATACCTCGGAAATGGAGTCCGGCCAAATCTATATCCCGGTGATTAACTGGCTGCTGTATATCTCGGTGGTGCTGGTGATCGTCAGCTTTGAACATTCGAGCAATCTGGCTGCGGCCTACGGCATTGCGGTAACCGGCACCATGGTGCTGACCAGCATTCTGGTGACCTCGGTGGCGATTAAAAACTGGCACCTGAATCGCTTCCTGGCGGTGGGCATATTGATAGCTCTGTTGCTGATTGATGTGCCGATGTTCTCTGCCAACGCGCTGAAGCTGTTCTCCGGCGGCTGGTTGCCGCTGACCATCGGCCTGATGATGTTTATCGTCATGACCACCTGGAAGAGCGAACGTTTTCGCCTGCTGCGCCGTATGCATGAGCACGGCAACTCCCTGGAGGCGCTGATCGCCTCGCTGGAGAAATCGCCGCCGGTGCGGGTGCCGGGCACCGCGGTGTTTATGTCGCGCGCCACCAACGTGATCCCGTTTGCGCTGCTGCACAACCTCAAACATAACAAGGTGCTGCATGAGCGTGTGGTGCTGCTGACGCTGCGTACCGAAGATGCGCCGTACGTCCATAATGTCCGGCGGGTCACCATTGAGCAGCTGTCGCCGACCTTCTGGCGCGTGGTCGCCAGCTACGGCTGGCGAGAAACGCCGAACGTCGAGGAGGTGTTCCACCGCTGCGGCCTGGAGGGTTTACCGTGCCGTATGATGGAAACCTCATTCTTTATGTCGCATGAATCGCTGCTGTTGAGCAAACGGCCGTGGTATCTGTTCTTGCGCGGTAAGCTGTTTATTGCGCTCAGCCGTAATGCGCTGCGGGCGCCGGATCAGTTTGAAATTCCGCCGAACCGGGTTATCGAGCTGGGAACGCAGGTCGAAATATAAGGTTCCGTTATCTCTTCTCTCGGGGGCGTCGCATGCGGCGCCCCTTCTTTTTTACCTGCGTTGCCGTGCTGATATCGAAACGTTTCGATAGCGATCACATTTCCACGCTATGTCGGTTGCCTTCCTTTGTTGTTTTTTTACACTCCACGACAAGCGAAACGTTTCGCTGGTAAAGAATAAGTGGAGCGAAAGAAATGAAAAAAGGCGTGCTGCTTAATGCCGACATCTCCGCGGCGGTTTCCCGTCTCGGCCATACCGACCAGCTCACCCTGTGTGACGCCGGTTTGCCGATCCCGGCCGGCGTTGAGCGTATCGATGTGGCGCTGATGGCCGGCGTGCCGACTTTTTTACAGCTGTTTACTGCGGTCACGCAGGAAATGCAGGTGGAAAGTGCCATGTTGGCCGAAGAGCTCGTCACGCAAAACCCCTCGCTCCATAGCGCTCTGTTGGCGCAACTGACGCAGTTGGGGCAGCAGCAGGGAAATACCATCAGCGTGCGCTATATCAGCCACGGCGATTTCAAAGCGCAAACCGGGCACAGCCGGGCGGTGATTCGCAGCGGGGAATGTTCGCCCTATGCGAACATTATCCTGTGCGCCGGCGTAACTTTCTGAGGTATTTATGCAACCTTTATTGCAACTGACCGGGATAGATAAGGCGTTTCCCGGCGTGAAGGCGCTGTCCGGGGCGGCGCTCAGCGTGTACCCCGGCAGGGTGATGGCGCTGGTGGGCGAAAACGGCGCCGGCAAATCCACCATGATGAAAGTGTTGACCGGCATCTACAGCAAAGATGCCGGCAGCGTGCGTTTCCTCGGTAAAGAGGTGGCGTTTCACGGGCCGAAAGCGTCACAGGATGCGGGCATCGGCATTATTCATCAGGAGCTGAACCTGATCCCGCAGTTGACCATTGCGGAGAACATCTTTCTCGGCCGCGAATTCGTTAACCGCTTTGGCCGTATCGACTGGAAACGCATGTACGCCGAGGCTGACAAGTTGCTTCAGCGTCTTAATCTGCGTTACAGCAGCCACCGTCTGGTGGGGGAACTGTCGATTGGCGATCAGCAGATGGTGGAAATCGCCAAGGTGCTGAGCTTTGAGTCGCAGGTGATCATTATGGATGAGCCTACCGACGCGCTGACCGATACCGAGACCGCCTCCTTATTTAAGGTGATCAATGAACTGAAAGCGGCAGGCTGCGGCATTGTGTATATCTCGCACCGGATGAAAGAGATTTTCGAGGTCTGTGATGACGTTACCATCTTCCGCGACGGCCAGTTTATCGCCGAGCGGCCGGTGAATGAGCTGCAGGAAGAGCGGCTGATTGAAATGATGGTTGGCCGTAAACTGGAAGACCAATACCCGAGGCTGAACCTGCCGCGCGGCAACAAACGGCTGGAAGTCAGCCAGTTGTCTGGCCCCGGCGTGCATGATGTCAGTTTCACCCTGTATCGCGGCGAAATTCTTGGCGTTGCCGGGCTGATGGGCGCCGGCCGTACCGAATTAATGAAAATCCTCTACGGCGCGGCGACGCGCAAGAGCGGCAGCGTGCGGCTGGACGGCCGCGAAGTGTTGTGCCGTTCGCCGCAGGACGGGCTGGCAAACGGCATCGTTTATATTTCCGAAGACCGCAAGCGCGACGGCCTGGTGCTCGGCATGTCGGTCAAAGAAAACATGTCATTGACCGCGCTGCGCTATTTCAGCCGCACCGGTGGCAGCCTGAAACAGGCTGAGGAACGGCAGGCGGTAGGGGATTTTATTCGCCTGTTTAACATCAAAACCCCGTCAATGGAGCAGCCGATTGGCCTGCTTTCCGGCGGCAATCAGCAGAAGGTGGCGATTGCCCGCGGGCTGATGACGCGGCCTAAGGTACTGATCCTTGATGAACCGACGCGCGGCGTCGACGTCGGGGCGAAAAAAGAGATTTACCAGCTTATCAACCAGTTCAAGCAAGAAGGGCTCAGCATCATTCTGGTGTCTTCGGAGATGCCGGAAGTGTTAGGGATGAGCGATCGCGTACTGGTGATGCATGAAGGCCACATCAGCGGTGAGTTCCCGATTGAGCAGGCCACTCAGGAAGCGTTGATGGCCGCGGCCGTCGGCAAGCAATACGGCGCAAAGCAGGAGTAATTAACTATGAGTTCTCAGACTATCGCAACCAAGCGCTGGTTCAGTAAAGAATGGCTGTTGGAACAGAAGTCGCTGATTGCGCTGCTGGTGCTGATCGCCGTGGTGTCGTCCATGAGCCCGAACTTTTTCACGCTCAATAACCTGTTTAACATTCTGCAGCAGACCTCGGTCAACGCCATCATGGCGGTAGGGATGACGCTGGTGATCCTGACCTCCGGCATCGATCTGTCGGTGGGATCGCTGCTGGCGCTAACCGGCGCGGTGGCGGCCTCGATCGTCGGCCTGGAAGTCAACGCGCTGGTGGCGGTTGCTGCGGCGCTGGCGCTGGGGGCCGCGGTCGGCGCCTGTACCGGCGTTATCGTCGCCAAAGGTAAGGTGCAGGCGTTTATCGCCACTTTGGTGATGATGCTGCTGCTGCGCGGCGTCACCATGGTTTACACCAACGGCAGCCCGGTGAATACCGGCTTTACCGATGTGGCCGACGCGTTTGGCTGGTTCGGCATCGGCCGTCCGCTGGGCGTGCCTACGCCGATCTGGATTATGGCGATGGTGTTTATTGCCGTCTGGTACATACTGCAACATACCCGTCTGGGCCGCTACATCTACGCGCTGGGAGGCAATGAAGCGGCGACGCGCCTGTCCGGTATCAGCGTAGGTCGGGTCAAAATCATCGTGTATTCACTGTGTGGCCTGCTGGCGGCGCTGGCCGGGGTGATTGAAGTTGCACGCCTGTCTTCGGCGCAGCCTACCGCCGGCACCGGTTATGAACTGGACGCCATCGCCGCCGTAGTACTGGGCGGCACCAGCCTGGCCGGCGGCAAGGGGCGTATCGTCGGCACCCTGATCGGCGCGCTGATCCTCGGCTTCCTGAATAACGGACTGAATCTGCTGGGTGTTTCTTCCTACTACCAAATGATCGTCAAGGCGGTGGTGATACTGCTGGCGGTACTGGTAGACAATAAAAGCAACAAGTAACCTCCCCTACAGGAATAATGACCATGAAAATGAAAAAAGTAACGATGCTGGTTTCCGCGGTGGCGCTCAGCGCTACCCTGAGCGCCAATGCGTTGGCGAAAGACACCATCGCGCTGGTGGTCTCCACGCTGAATAACCCGTTCTTCGTGTCGATGAAGGATGGCGCGCAGCAGGAAGCCAACAAGCTGGGTTATAAGCTGGTGGTGCTGGATTCGCAGAATAACCCGGCGAAAGAGTTGGCCAATGTGCAGGATCTGATGGTGCAGAATCCAAAAATGCTGTTGATCAACCCGACAGATTCCGATGCGGTCGGTAATGCGATTAAAATGGCCAACCAGGCGAAAATTCCGGTCATTACGCTGGATCGCGTGGCGTCCAAAGGCGAGGTGGTCAGCCATATCGCGTCCGATAACCGCGTCGGCGGTAAAATGGCCGGCGACTTTATTGCCGACAAAGTCGGTGCGGACGCCAAAGTGATCCAGTTGGAGGGCATTGCCGGCACTTCTGCCGCCCGTGAGCGTGGTGAAGGCTTCAAACAGTCGCAGGCGCAGCACAAGTTTAAGCTGCTGGGCAGCCAACCAGCGGATTTCGACCGCACCAAGGGGCTGAACGTGATGCAGAACCTGCTGACGGCGCACCCGGACGTGCAGGCGGTGTTCGCTCAGAACGATGAAATGGCGCTGGGCGCACTGCGCGCGCTGCAAACCGCCGGGAAAAGCGACGTAATCGTCGTCGGCTTTGACGGCACCGCCGACGGCGTTAAAGCAGTTGAGAGCGGTAAGCTGGCGGCAACGGTGGCGCAGCGTCCCGATCAAATCGGCGTTATCGGCGTAGAAACCGCGGATAAAGTGCTGAAAGGCGAAAAAGTGGCGGCAACCATTCCGGTTGATTTGAAACTGGTCACCCAATAAGAGTCATACCCGCGCCATCGGAACAGACGTGCCGATGGCGTGCAGTTAAAGGAATCCATGCGATGGAAACAGGAAAACTGGTGGTGCTGGGCAGCATCAATGCCGACCATATCCTTAATATTGAGCAATTTCCCCGCCCGGGCGAAACGGTGATCGGGAAACAGTATAAGGTGGCGTTCGGCGGCAAAGGGGCTAACCAGGCGGTGGCCGCTGGCCGCAGCGGCGCCGATATTGCCTTTATTGCCTGCGTGGGCGCCGACGACGTTGGCGAACGGGTTCGCCGGCAACTGGCGACCGATCGCGTTGATACGCAATCCATCGAAGCCGTTGAAAACTGCACCACCGGCGTGGCGCTTATCTTCGTCAATGGCGAAGGTGAAAACGTGATCGGCATTGATGCCGGAGCCAATGCGGCATTGACGCCGGACTATCTGGCGAGCTATCAGCAGCGGGTGATCGATGCCGATGCCGTGCTGATGCAGCTTGAATCACCGCTCGATACGGTGATCGCCGCTGCGCACCTGGCCAAACAGCATCAGACGCGGGTGATCCTCAATCCGGCGCCGGCGCGTGAACTGCCGGACGAGCTGCTGGCGATGCTGGATATGATCACGCCCAATGAAACCGAAGCCGAGCGTCTGACCGGTATTGCGGTGGGCAATGAACAGGATGCCGCGCGTGCGGCACAGGCGCTGCATCAAAAAGGCATTGATACGGTGCTGATTACACTCGGCAGCCGCGGCGTGTGGTTGAGCGAACGCGGTGAGGGCAAATTGGTACCGGCCTTTAAGGTTGAGGCGGTTGACACCATCGCCGCCGGCGATACCTTTAACGGCGCGCTGCTGACGGCGCTGCTGGAAGGTAAAACGATGCTGGAGGCCGTACGTTTCGGCCATGCCGCCGCGGCGATCGCCGTCACGCGTCCGGGTGCGCAGCCTTCCGTGCCCTGGCGTGAAGAGATAGACGCCTTTTTGCAACGGCAGGAGTAAGTTTTTGGCCACCATGAAAGATGTCGCCCGTTTGGCGGGCGTATCAACCTCAACCGTGTCGCACGTCATTAATAACAACCGTTTTGTCAGCGATGCGGTGCGAGACAAAGTGATGGCGGCGGTTGAGCAGCTGAACTATGCGCCTTCGGCGCTGGCGCGCAGCCTGAAGCTCAAACAGACGCATACCATCGGTATGCTGGTGACCGCCAGCAATAACCCGTTTTACGCCGAAGTGGTGCGCGGCGTGGAACGCAGCTGTTACGAACGTGGCTATAGCCTGATTCTGTGTAACACCGAGGAAGATGCGGCGCGGATGAACCGCAGCATGGAAACGCTGTTGCAAAAACGCGTCGACGGCCTGTTGGTCATGTGCACCGAAAACCATCGGCCGTCGCCGGCGAACCTGAGCCGTTATCCGTCACTGCCCATTGTGATGATGGACTGGGCGCCTTTTGAAGGGGCGAATGACATTATTCAGGACAACTCGCTGCTCGGTGGTGAAATGGCTACGCAACATCTGATCGCCCGCGGCTACCGGCAGATTGCCTGTATTGCCGGGCCGCAGGATAAAACCACCGCGTGCAACCGTCTGGAAGGTTACCGCCGCGCGATGCGGCAGGCAGGATTGCCGATCCCAGCGGGCTATGAAGTGCATTGTGACTTTGAGTTTGAAGGTGGCGTTCGCGCCATGCAGCAACTGCTTGCCTTGCCGGCACCGCCGCATGCGGTGTTTGCCGGTAATGACGCGGTGGCGGTCGGCGTGTATCAGGCGCTGTTCCAGGCCGGGCTGCGCGTGCCGCAGGATATGGCGGTGATGGGGTATGACGATATAGAACTGGCGAAATATCTGGCGCCGCCGTTAAGCACCATTCATCAGCCGAAAGACTCTCTGGGAGAGCTGGCGATCGATGCGTTGATCAATCGCCTGCAGAACCCACAGCGTGCGGCACAGGTGATGGTGTTGACCCCGGAGCTGGTGGAGCGCGCCTCGGTCGGCCAACTCAACTGACTTTGGCGCGTTTCTCCTTGCCGGTGATCAAATTGCGACCGTCTTTTTTGCGCAGCAGCATAAAGACCAGCGCGGAGACGGCGCTGACGATACCCATGGTAATAAAGGTATAGTGGAAGTGGTCGATAATGGTGCCCAGCGACAGTGAATCATAAAAGCGCAACACCGCCGCGCTGACTGCCACGCCGAAACTGATGGAAAGCTGCTGGGTTACCGCCAGCACGCTGTTGCCTGAGCTGGCGTTGGCGTCGCTCAGATCGCCCAGGCTGATGGTATTCATCGCCGTAAACTGGGTCGACATCGCCATCCCCAGTAAAAATAGCGGAATAATCAGCAGCCACAGCGGCATCCCCGGGCTTTGCAGCGCAAACTGCGCAATCAACACGCCGATAATCACCGTAACGCCAATCAGCGTACTGCGGTAACCGAACCAGCGCAGCACCTGAGACACGGTCGATTTAGCCAGCAGCGAGCCGATGGCGGTCGGCGCCATCATACAGCCGGCAATAATCGCCGAGTAACCGAAGCCAACCTGCAGCATCAGCGGCATCAAAAAGGGAATACAGCCGGTGCCAAGGCGTGAGGCTACGTTGCCGGCAATGCCGACAGAGAATGTGCGTGTCTTGAATAAATCCAGGCCAATCAACGGCTGCGTACGACGACGGGCATGGGCGATATAGCCTGCCAGCATCACAAACCCGCCTAAAAATACGCCCAGCGAGATATAACTGGCCAGCACGCGTTCGCCGAACAGCTCCAGGCCGGTGGATATCATCACCAGACTTAAACCGAACAGCATAAAGCCGAGGAAATCAAACGGCCGTTTTGGCGTGGTGAAATCCGGCATATATTTGCGCGCATAAAAAATGCCGAGCAGGCCGATAGGGATATTAATCAGGAAAATCCAGTGCCAGGTGGCGTAGGTCACCAGCCAGCCGCCGAGCATCGGGCCGAGGATCGGCCCCACCAGACCGGGCATGGTGACAAAATTGAGTACCGGCAATAGTTGGCTGCGCGGATAGGCGCGCAGTAGCGCCAACCGCGCCACCGGCATCATCATCGCTCCGCCGACGCCCTGAATAACGCGGGACATGACCAGGAAACTAAGGCTGGGAGAGAGCGCACACAATAATGATCCCAGCGTAAACAGCGAAACGGCGAAGATAAACACCCGCCGCGTGCCGAAGCGGTCGGCCAGCCAGCCGCTCACCGGAATAAGCATGGCGACGGTCAGGGTATAGCTGATGACCGCCGACTGCATGGCCAGCGGCGAACGTTCCAGACTATGGGCGATCGCCGGTAAGGCGGTGTTGAGAATGGTGGCGTCCAGCGCCTGCATAAAGAACGCCATAGCGGCGATCCAAGGCAACCCTGCCATACTGCGTGCGTTTTTCGTCATTATTTTCCTGCTTAATCCTGGGTAAATCCCTTCTTCTATATAGAAGAAGGATTTTTTTCGCCTAACAGAGTCTGGCATGCCTTAAAGGCGGCCTGGGCGTCTTTGGCCAGGATGGCGTCGACAATATCCTGGTGCTGCTGCAGCTTGATCACCTCATTATTGGTTATCGCCCTGAAATAGCTCTGGTATACGGAACTGAACAGATTAGAGAACGAGATCAGGAAAGGGTTGCCGCTGGAAGCGTAAATTAGCTGGTGGTATTGCGTGTCCACCTGTATCCAGCGTTCGCGGTCAAAATCATCGTGCAGGGCGCGCATTTCCGCCATCAGCGCCGTCAACTGCGCTCTTTGTTCACCGTCAGCCTGTATGGCGGCCAGTGAACAGGCCTGCGGCTCCAGCGACGTACGCAGAATAAGGAAGTGCTGCATGACCTGATCGAAGTTTTCCCGCGTCATCCACCAGGTCAGCAGCTCCTGGTCGAGGAAGTTCCAATGATTTTGCGGCATCACCCGCGTCCCGATACGCGGTCGCGGCAGCAGCATGCCTTTGGCCGCCAATATTTTTACCGCTTCCCGTACGGCGGTGCGGCTGACGCCAAATGTTTCTCCCAGCTCCATTTCACCGGGCAGAATGCTGCCCGCTTTAAATTCGCCGGCCAGAATCTGTTGGCCGAGTTTTTCTGCCAGTAAATAAGAAAGATTGCGTTGTGCGGCCTGTTGTTGAGCATTTAATTGCATGGCTGCGGGTCCTTGGCTTACGTCGTTACTCTTATTTTACTCTACTGAGCGCGGGGTTTTATGGCTGTTTGTCGGAAAAAGTGATGTAAAAATGCGCTTTTTAGCCCCTTTTGCTGAAAAATAACGCAGTTGAAAAGTTTTTTGAAATTAGGGGTTGCGGCGTTCTGA